>NZ_CP163445.1:0-4800000 GCF_041053115.1 Streptomyces sp. Y1
CCCGAACACAACCCCACGAGCACACAGCCCCACGCGGCCGGGGGGAGAACGGGCGGGGCCCACACCGAGGCCCGCGCCGTGCCGAATGCGGATGGCGCCGGGGCCGGGAGGGACGGCGGGCGCCGGGGCCGACCTCGGGGCCCGCGGCGAGCCGCGACCGGCAGCGGGCCGGGGCCCGGGGGCGGGGCCGCGGGGCGAATGCTTGCGGGGGCTTGCTATTGGCCCTGGCCGGTATTTCCACAGGTGGCTTACCCTGGAGGCCAGGACGCTCGGAAGGAGACCAGGGCCCATGACCGCCACGGATCCCGCGCTCACCGCCCTCGCCAACGGCTGGGGGGCCCTGTCGCTGCTGCACGCCAGGATCGAGGCGCACATCGAACGGGCCCTGCAGGGCGGGCACGAGTTGAGCGTGCGGGAGTACTCGCTGCTCGACGTGCTCAGCCGCCAGCACGACGGGGAAGGCGGGCACCTGCAGATGAAACAGGTCGCCGACGCCGTCGTGCTCAGCCAGAGCGCCACCACCCGACTGGTGACCCGACTGGAGGACCGCGGGCTGCTGGCGCGCTACCTATGCCCGACGGACCGGCGCGGCATCTACACCGACGTGACCGCGGCCGGCCTGGAGCTACTGGCGCAGGCCCGGCCGACCAACGACGCGGCGCTGCAAGAGGCGCTGGACGAGGCGGCGAAGCACCCGGAGCTCGCATCGCTGGTCAAGGCGGTGAGGGACGTGGACGCGCCCGCCGCCCGGTAGCCCGGCCGCCGACAGGACGTGTGGCGCCACCGCCCACCCCGGGCGGTGGCGCCACACGTGCCCACGATTGCAGGCGGGATCCGCACCCGCCGCCCTCGTCGCCCCGGCCATCGGCGCCTTCGGGATCCCAGCGCCACCACCGGCCACCCGCCGTGGAGCGCACCCTCCGAAGACGGCCACTGACACACCGGCCCCCACCACGTCCCCGCCGGCCCGGCGAGGCAACGACCACCCTCCACCGGCCCGGCCACGGCCACCACGCTCGCCACCGGCGCCGGCGCCGACGCTGCCGCCGGGTCGTAGCCCCCCGGGTCCCCTCACAGTCCTTACCCTTGCAAATTACCTTCATGCGCAACTATTGTTTGAGCACACAAAGTGCCGACGCAATGATGTTCCGGCGTCCCGATGCCCGCCCGCCCCGGCCCCCAGGAGTCCGCATGAGTACCCCCGCCCTCTTCACCCCCTACACCCTGCGCGACGTCACCACCCGCAACCGGGTCTGGATGCCGCCGATGTGCCAGTACAGCGCCGCACCCGCGGGGGACCTGGCCGGCGTGGCCACCGACTGGCACTTCACCCACCAGGGCGCCCGCGCCGCCGGCGGCACCGGGCTGATCATCACCGAGGCCACCGCCGTCAGCCCCGAGGGCCGCATCAGCCCGTACGACCTCGGCCTGTGGAACGACACCCAGACCCAGGCCCTGCGCCGCATCACCGCCTTCCTCAAGGACCAGGGCACCGTCCCCGCCATCCAGCTCGGCCACGCCGGCCGCAAGGCCTCCACCGAACGCACCTGGGTCGACCGCGGCCGCCCGCTGGCCGCCGACGAACCCCACGGCTGGCGCCCGCTCGCCCCCAGCGCCCACGCCTTCTCCCCCGCCCACACCACCCCCGACGAACTCACCCGCGAACAGATCGACGTCATCGTGCGCCAGTTCGCCGACGCCGCCACCCGCGCACTCGCCGCCGGCTACCAGGCCGTCGAGATCCACGGCGCCCACGGCTACCTGATCCACGAATTCCTCTCCCCCCACACCAACCACCGCACCGACGCCTACGGCGCCTCCTTCGAAGGCCGCACCCGCCTCGCCCTCGAAGTCGTCGACGCCGTGCGCGCCGTATGGCCCGAACACCTCCCGCTGTTCTTCCGCACCTCCGCCACCGACTGGCTCAGCGAGGACACCACCGACCAGCGCGAAGGCTGGACCTCCCAGGACACCGTGCGCCTGGCCAAGGAACTGCTGGCCCGCGGCGTCGACCTCATGGACGTCTCCACCGGCGGCCTCGTCCCCGACGCCCGCATCGACGCCACCCCCGGCTTCCAGGTCCCCTTCGCCGAAGCCGTGCGCACCCAGACCGGCATGCCCGTCGCAGCCGTCGGCCTGATCACCGAGGCACGCCAGGCCGAGGACATCCTCGCCTCCGGCCGCGCCGACGCCGTCCTGATCGGACGCGAACTGCTGCGCGACCCCTCCTGGGCGCGCCGCGCCGCCGCCGAGCTCGGCGCCGACTTCACCGGGCCGGTGCAGTACCACCGCGCCTGAACGCCCGGCCCGCACCGGAACATGCGAAGGTGAGGCATGTTCAGGTTACGCATCGCAGCGACGCACGCGCCGGGACCATGGCAGTGGGACGGCACCCGATGGCGGTGCGCCACCTCGTGGATCGAACCACTGCGCCACCCGCTGACCACCTGGTCGTGCGCGGCGGACGGGACGCGCACCTCCTTCACCAACACCGCCCGCACCAGCGGCAGTTCGACCGCCCCGGGGCCGGGCCCCGGGGCGGTCGACGACTGCCAGGACTGGGTACGGGTGGAGCTCGACCCAGCCGGCGGGGGCCGGGTCCGGGTGCGGGTGAGCACCGGCACCGCCGGCACCGCGCCGCTCTACCTCGCCGCCGGCCGCGACGCACTCCACGCCTCCTGGGACCTGCTGGAGCTGCGCCACCACGCCACCGGCCTGAACGTCCTCGAAGCCGCACGGCGCCTGGCACCGGCCGTCCGCTACACGGACGCGACGCTGTGGGCGGGGGTGCACCTGCTCACCGAACGGGCCTTGGCGACCTACGAGTTCGGCCGTCTGTCCGTACGCCTGCCCGAACCCGCCGAACCCACCGAACCCGCTGCGCAGGAGGAGACGGACCCTGTCGAGACGTTCGGGCACCTGCTCGACGAGGCCGTACGGCAGGTGCCGTGGCGGACGGGCGCCACGGCCGTACTACTGCCCGGCGACCTCGCCAGCGCCAACACCGCCCTGTCACTGGCCACCGACGAACGCGGCCACCACCTCACCACGGCCGCCCTCGTCCTGGACGGCGAACGAGGCACACAACAACTACGCCGCCGCGCCGCACTGCTGGAACACCTGGGGCGCGGGTGGGCGGACGTACAGGTGGCGGCGGCAGAACACCTGCCGTACGCCCCAGGATCACTGCTCGACCAAGGGACGGCCGTGTCGCCGTACGAAGACCTCTACCTCGACGCCGCCGACACACTCCACGCCGTGCTGCAGGAACGCGGGACACAAGCGCTGTTCACCGGAGTGGGCGGCACAGAACCGACGGCACCCCGCGGCGGCGCGGCGCCACCGGCGGCGCCGGGATGGTTGGGGCCGGTGGCGCGAGAGGCGTTGCGGGAGGTAGACACGGGATTGGCGCCGGCATCGGTGGTGTCGGCGCGCGCGTTGATGGTGAAGGCGGGGATGGCCGCGCCACTGCTACGCCGCGGCCTGTGGCCGATACACCCCCTCACCGACACGGCGCTGGCAGGATGGTGCGCGTCCCTGCCGGCACCCTGGCGCGCGAACCGGCGGCTACTGCGGGAACGGATCCAACGCCGCGCCATGGCGCCGGAGGTGGCCCAGCCGCCGCTGACGGAACACTTCGGCACCATCATGGACTCGGCCGTACACCACCACGGCGCCCGGCACATCCGGCGACTCCTCCACGAAGGCTCGCCGCTACTGGAAGCCGGACTGCTCGACGCGGTGGCGCTGCGCGAGGTCGCCGAACGCCTCGAAACCGGCAACCTCCAGCGCGGCGACCGCAGCGTGCTGTTCACACTGACCACCAACTCGGCACTCACAGCACACTGACCGGCCACCGGGGGCCCGCGAGGCCGGGGGTCAGGTCAGCAGGGTCGCCTCGATGCCGGCGAGGACGGCGGTCAGCCCCTGGTCGTAGCCGTGGTCGAAGTCGTCGAACATGACGCGGCCGGCCTCCGCCGCCAGGGGGTGGTCGGCCAGGCGCCGGGCGCGGGCATCGAGGTCGTGACCGCCGTCGCCGGTGAAGTCGTTGGGGCCCATGGCCTGCTGCTCGATGGTGTAACCGATGGTGTACGCGTAACCGGTGTACCAGGCACGGGCGGCCGCGGGCAGGGTGAAACCGGCATCGACGAGCACACGCAGACCCGCTTCCTGGCCGGCCGCGAAACCGGTGTCGGTGAACCGCGAGCCGCTGAACACCCGGGCGCCGTCGCGGTGGCGCAGGAGTTCCGCGCGCAGGGAGTGCATGGTGGCGAGATAGGTCTCGCGCCAGTCGCCACTGGGGGGCAGCGGGGTGGCGCTCATGCGGCGCATCATCTCGGTGGCCATCTCGTCCAGCAGAGCCTGCTTGTCCTTGAAGTGCCAGTACAGGGCAGGTGCCTTGACATCGAGTTCGGCGGCGATGGCACGCAGGGTGAGGCCGTCGAGGCCGGTGCGGTCCAGGAGGGCGAGAGCGGCGTCGACGACGGTGGCACGGTCGAGTCGGGGAGTGCGCTGGGCGGTCACGCTTGACAGTTTAACGGCGTTAAGTCCATGCTTCGGGACACCAGCCACTTAACAACGTTAAGGAGATGCTCGTGGACACCCCCGCGCACACCGACGTCCTGATCGTCGGCGCCGGCCCCACCGGACTCGCCCTCGCGATCGACCTCGCCCGCCGCGGCACCGACGCCCTGCTCGTCGAACGCGCCCCGGCCCTGTCCCCCGGCTCGCGCGGCAAGGGCCTGCAGCCGCGCACCCTGGAGGTCCTGGAGGACCTCGGCGCCCTGGAAGCGGTACGCGCCCACGCCGCCCCCTACCCGCCGCTGCAGCTGTGGAACGGGGGCCGACCCCAACGCGAACAGCGGATGTTCGACGCCATCAAACCCACCCAGGCCCAGCCCTACACCCAGCCGCTGATGCTGCCGCAGTGGCGCACCCAGCAGGTGCTGCACGAGCGGCTGCGCGCACTCGGCGGGCGCGTCGCCTTCGGGCACGAGCTGACCGCCCTGACCCAGGACGAGCACGGCGTCAGCGCCGAGTTCACCGGCGGCCACCGCGTGCGGGCCCGCTACCTGGTGGCCGCCGACGGCGGGCGCTCCACCGTACGCACCCTGCTCGGCATCGGCATGAGCGGCCAGGACGTCGACCCGCAGCCGATGGTTGTCGCGGACCTGCGCATCAACGGCCTGGACCGCGAACACTGGCACGTCTTCCCACCCACCGACGACCAGGCCGGCGGCGCCACGCTGGCACTGTGCCCACTACCCGGCGGCCAGGACTTCCAACTCCTCGCACGCCACCGGGGCACCGACGAGATCGACCTCACCCTGGAAGGCCTGCGCGCCGCCGTCACCGCCCGCACCCACCTGCACGCCGACCAGATCGAGGCCGTGCACTGGGCCTCCACCTTCAAAGCCAGGACCGCCCTGGCCGACCGCTTCCGCGACAGGCGCGTCCTGCTCGCCGGGGACGCCGCGCACCTCCACTCCCCCGCCGGCGGCCAAGGCCTGAACACCAGCATCCAGGACGCCTACAACCTCGGCTGGAAGCTCGACGCCGTCCTGACCGGCACCGCGCACACCTCCCTGCTCGACACCTACGAACAAGAACGCCGCCCCAACGCCGCAGCCATGCTCGAACTGACCACCGCCGTCCACCACGGCAAGGCCCGCCGCGGACGCGCCACCGCCCAACTCGACCTCGGCTACCGGCAGTCCCCGCTGTCCGTGGAGACCCGCCCCGACCTGCCCGAGGACGCCCTGCACGCCGGCGACCGCGCCCCGGACGGCCACCACGCCGGCACACGTCTGTTCCACACCCTCCACGGCCCCCACTGGACCCTGCTCACCGTCAACACCGACACCGAACTACCGGACGCCGCCTGCCCGGTACTACGCATCCCCACCCACCAGGCCTACGGCACAGGCGTGTTCCTCATCCGCCCGGACGGCTACATCGGCTGGGCCGGACACACCACCCACGGCCTGACCACCTACGCCACCCGCCACGGCGCACCCATCGGCTGACCACCCGACCCCGCCAACCCACCCGCTCAACACGGCAGATCACGCCCCGGGACGCGCAGGACGCCATCCCCCTCCCGCACGGGCCACTCCGGGAAGGCCTCGGCACAGCCCCCGGGCTCCCCCGGTTCCGCGGGCTCCCCGGCCGATGCACAGCGCCGGCGCTCCAAACGCCCGCGCCGAAGCCCCGCCTCGTCGCCCCGCACCTCCGGCTCCGACCACCGCACCTCCGGCACGGCCGGGCGGGCCGTCGCCCAGTCCTCGCCGCGCCACGCCCCCCACTCGCCGGGCATCCCGTCCACCAGGTACTCCTCGAAAGCACTCACGCCGCGCATTCAAGCAGCACCACCCCGAGCCGGAACAGTGCCGTGCGGCCCCCAACTCCCCTCCTACCGTCCGAAGTCGCGCGGGCCGCCCGGTCCCCGGGGCGGACGGTGTCGGCAGGTGTCCGCGCCACCACGCGCGGCCGCCCTCCAACGGAGCGCCGTAGGAGCAGCCGACCGGATCGTCGCCGTCGTAGGCCACGACACACACGTAGCCGGGCCGGGCACTCCAGTGACGGGCGAACCGGTCGAACCGCCGGACGAACGGGTCGCCGGCCTGGTCCCGACAGGCGTCCGCGTGGACGTCGACCAGCAGGTGCACGTGGTCAACGGGAAGGGCGCCGGCGGCCGATGGGCTCTCGCGAGACCGGCGAGGTGGGAGCCGCGCCTGCGGGAGATGGGACGGCGGTGGAGGCGGGGTCAGGCGCGGGTGGTGCGGCGGTGGATCCAGCTGAAGAAGGCGTCGGCGACCAGGTCGCGCTGGGGCTGGGGCAGGTGGGTGAAACCGCCGTGGGCGGTGCTCCATTCGTTGAGGACGGGGCCGGCGGGGGTGGTGAGCCAGTCGACGCACAGCCATTGGGCGCCCAGGGACTCGGCGATGCGCCGGCAGTGGTCGGCGACGAGGTGGTGGTCGTCGTTGGCTTCGGCGCTGCCGCCCTGGCTGAGGTTGGCGAGGTAGCCGCCGGGGCGGGGGCGGCGGGTCAGCGAGGTGACGATGCGCCCGTCCGCGAGGTAGACGCGCATGTCGCCGCTGTGGTCGAGCAGCGGCTGGACGAGGTAGCCGGCGGCGCTCTGGGCGGCGAGGTCGACGGCGGCCTCGAGTTGCTGGTCGGTGTCCACGCGCAGCACGCCCACCCCCATGGACAGTTCGCGGGGTTTGACGATGTAGGGGCCCTCGCCCAGGGCCCGGCGGACGAGGGGGACGGCGCGGCGGGCGTGGCGGCCGGGGGGCAGGGCGATGGTGGGGATGGTGGGCACGCCCACGGTGGCGGCGTGCTGGATGAGGGCGAGTTTGTCGCGCTCCAGGTAGTCGGGGGCGGTGAAGGCGCGATTGAGGAGGACGGCGCCGGCGGTGTGCAGGGTGCGGTAGATCGCGCGCAGCGCCTGGGCGCCCTGGGGGTGGCTGCTGGCGTCCTCGACGATGTAGCTCTGGGGGGTGGCGAGGAGGTCTTCGCCGTGGTGCAGGAGTTGGGGGCGCTCCAGGCACAGGGGCACGAGGTCGGCGGCGGGGATGACGCGGAAGTCGAAGCCGCGGGGGTTTGCGAGTTTGCGGTAGCGCTCGGTGATGCCGGTTTCGAAGGCGTCGATGTCGGCGGGGTCGTAGTCCTCGCTCGGGTAGATCCAGGTGATGAGCCCGGTCACGGGGGGTCTCCTCGGCGATGTCAGGCGGATCGGTGGGTGAGGGCGGCGTTGGCGAGGGCGCCGTGGCCCAGGATGCTGACGACGCCTTCGCCGCCGGGGGGCAGGTAGCGCACCAGGCAGCCGGCGGGCCGGCCGTCGAAGAGGAAGGGGCTGAAGACGGGCTGGACGGGGGCGTGGAAGGTGGTGGTGGCCTGGTCGTCGGCGGCGAACTCCATGGTGATCGGGGCGGGCTCGACGTGTTCCTGGACGATGTGGTCCTCGGCGGCCGCGGCCCGGGTGACGGTCTCGCGCCACAGCCGCGGCTCGCAGGTGCGCCCGACGAGGACCTGCTGGCCGCTCATGCCGATGGCGGGTTTGAGGACGTAGTCCTCGGGGTGGTCGAGGAGGAGTTCGGGCAGGGGGCGGGTGCGGCCGCGGTGGCGGGCGGGGCGGTCCGCCAGGACGCGGGTCCAGGGCAGGTAGCGCTCGACGGCGGCGCGCTCCGTCTCGCTCATCCAGGGCCGGCCCTCGGAGATCCAGGCGAGGACCTTCTTGTTGGCGACCAGGTAGGCGCTCTGGGTGGCGATGAGGGCGCAGCCGGCGTCGAGGGCGGCGCGTACGGGGGCGAGGTCGATGCCGTGGCGTTGCCATTCGAGGATGGTGAGGTGGCGCAGGCCCACCTTGTAGCGGGTGGGGTCGGCGGGCAGGTCCTCGGGTTCGAAGAACTCGGCTTCGAGGCCGTGGCGGCGCAGGGAGTCGAGTTGGAGCTCGAAGTAGCGGCCGGCGGGGTAGTCCCGGCGGGTGCCGAGGAGGGCGACGGCGGGGGGTGCGTGAAGGTCGCGGACGGCGCGGGCGAGCAGGGTGTCGCGCACGGCCAGGGGGTCGGGGGCGGTGAGGGGGGTGGTGTCGGGGCCGCCGAGGGCGTGGGTCCAGGCGCGGGTGTGCAGGGCGGTGTCGACGACGCCGCCGATGCCGGAGCCGATGTTGAACTCGATGAACTTGGGGCCGCCGCCGGTCTCGATGAGGACGTCGGGTCGGGCGATGCACGTGGCGTAGCGCTCTTCGAGGGGACCGGTGACGGTCAGCGGGTAGAGCGCGGGATCGGCACCGAGGGCGGCGATGCGCGAGGCCGGGTCGGGAGCGGCGGTGAACAGGGCGCGGCGCAGCAGGGAGAGGAGAGTGGCGGTGGCGGTGAACAGTTCCCGCCAGGACGCCGGGGGCAGGACCACCGGGTGCAGGGAGCGTTCGGAGGGCACGAGGTTGGCGTATTCGCCGTCCCTGAGGGCGGTGAGGTGGCGGGCGACGTCGGGCAGGGGCAGGCGGGTGTGCAGCGGAGGCGGCTGGGTGCCGTACCACGGCGTGGCGGGGGTGGTCATCGGGCGGCCCGGTGGCGCGGGGTGGTGAGGGGGGCGAGGAAGGTGTCGAGGTCGAGGTGGCGCGTGTGGTGGACGCCGGGGGATGCGGCGCTGTAGTCGAGGCGGGCTGGGCGCTGGTGGTCGTGGAAGTAGACGGCTTCGAGGTGGCCGTGGGGGTCCTCGGCGAGCAGGGGGTTGGCGACGAGGAAGTCGCGGACCTGGGGGGTGTCGTGGTTGACGCGCAGCCACAGGCGTTTTTCGCCGAAGTGGTTGGGGGGCAGGACGACGCGGCTGCCGAAGCGGCGTTTCCACTGGTAGGTGCCCTTGCTGAGGAAGGGTTCGGTGCCCTGGAAGTCGAGGTGGCGTACGCCGTTGCGGGCGGCCCAGTCGATGAGGAGGTGGTAGATGGCTTTGAACGCGCCGCTGTCGTAGTGCTTGCTGTCGCCGTCCTGGATGCCGAGCAGGCGCAGGGTGAGGGTGGCGCTCGCCCGGTCCCAGTGGCACAGGGCGCCGCCGATGCGCTGTCCGTCGTCCTGGGTGAGGGCGAAGAGGCGGCCGGTGCGGAAGAGGCACTCGTAGGCGGCGTCCTTGGTCTCGGTGCGTTCGCGGTCGCCGTGGCGGGCGCGCATGGTGGGGCGGTACATGCGGTCGTAGAACTCGTCGAACCAGCAGGGGTCGTGGACCGGTTGCCAGGCCCAGTGGTGGGTGCGGCGGGTGGCGGCGTACTGCTGGCGTTCGCGTTTGGAGATGCGGGCGCGGGTGGCGTCGGGGCCGGTGTGGGTGTCGACGACGAAGTGGACGCGCATGGGGACGATGAGGGAGGCGGCGCGCGGGAGGGCGCGGGCGCGGGTGGCGCTGGTGCCGATGATGGCGATGTCGGCGTCGGGCAGGGTGGCGGGGTCGCGCAGGTGGCGGCCACTCAGGCGGGTGGTGTCGCGCCGGGCGCTGTCGTGGCCCGCCTCGCGGCGCAGTTCGGTGAACTCCAGGGTGTAGGCGAGGCCTTCGGCGAGGCCGGCGTAGCAGACGGAGAGGCCGGCGAGGTCGGAGCGCACGGCGGGGAAGACGGCGCCGTCGCGGGTGTCCCAGGCGGTGCGGGTGCGGGTGAGGCGGGGGTCGGCGCTGTTGCGCCAGTGGTAGCCGGCGTGCAGGCGCAGGCGATCGGGCAGGGGCAGGCGCGGGGGCGCGGGGGTGGTGGGGGGCACGGGCGGGTTCCTCACGGGTGCGTCGGGGCCGGTCGTCAACCTGGGTGCGGTGCCCGGGCTCACTGGGCGCAGGCGCCCAGGACCAGCCGGCGCAGGGCCTCGGTGTCGGGGGTGTCGTGCAGGTCGCGTGCGCTCAACTGGCCGACCTGGTCGGCGTGGTAGTGGCCGGAGGCGTGGATGAGGATGTCGTCCTCGGGCACGAGGCCGCGGTCGACGGCGTTGAGCAGGCCGACGACGGCCATGACCAGGGACCATTCGCGCACCGCGGTGGGGTTGGCGGGCAGGTCGATGGCGGCGCGGGCGAGCAGGTCGCGGGCCTGGGCGTAGCGCTGGAGGCATTCGGCGAGGGAGACGACGATGCCGCCGCCGCCCTGGGTGTGGATGAGGTGGTTCATGCGGGCGCTGGTGGGCGGGTTGCGGGTGTAGAAGGTGGGGTCGAGGTCCTCGTGGGGGTCGAAGGTGTGGGTGGGGAAGTGCGGGTCGGTGTGCTGGGTGTACAGGCCGGTTGCCGGGTCGCGGGTGTAGGCGGGGGCGTGGGCGGGGTCGACGACGCCGTGGTGGTAGAGGCTGAGGACCATGTCGGGGGCGCCGAGGTGCTGGACGAGGAGGTAGTGCGGCTCGGGGGTGGCGGCCCGCGCGGTGGGGTCGAGGAGGGTGCGGCCGTAGGCGTGGCCGAGCAGGCCGTAGGCGCTGGAGACGGCGTGGACGTGCAGGCGCGGGCGGTCGGGGGCGGGCGGGAAGTGCTGGTGCTCGGCGAGGGCGCGCACGGTGTCGGCGGCCAGGTAGTTCTCCAGCTGCAGGGTGTACCAGAGGTTGGTCTTGGTGGCCTGCTCGATGGGCGTGCGGTGGTCGTCGACGAGGGCTCTGGCGATGGTCTTGACGGCACCGGGGGTGGGGCCGTGGTGGACGGCGATGGGGTTGCGGGCACGCAGGGCGGGGTCGGTGAACAGCTCGGAGCTGCGCAGTTTGGGGACGGAGGCGGCCGGGACGACGGTGATCACGTTGAGCTGGTCGGCGCCGACCAGGCCGCAGGTGATCGCGCGCAGGACGGCGTCGCGCAGGGCGATGGCCTTGTTCGCGGAGGAGGGGGTGACGATGGTGACGCGCTGGCCGGTGTCCTGGATGAAGCGGATCGCGCGGGCGACGATGACCAGGGACGGGTAGGTCTTGGTGGTGCCGGTGGCGGGGTTGCGGGTGAGGTCGAGCAGGGCCAGCTGCTTGCCGGCGTAGTGGCCCATCGGGGCGTGGGCGAGGCCGGAGGGGGCGAGGAAGTCGCGCATCGCGGCGCTCAGGTGCGGCAGTTCGGTGCCGGGGGTGAAATCGCCGCCGGTGTCGGGGGTGGTGGCGCCGCCGGTGTCGGGAGTGGTCTCGGGGGTGGTGGCGAACAGGTCGCGCAGTGCGTGCTGGATGTCCCCGTAGTAGGTGGCCAGTGCGTTCTCGATGAGCATGTCCGAACCTTTCGGGAAGGGGGCGCGCGCGGCGGCGGCCGGGTGGGCCGTGGCGCTCGCGCCTCAGGGCGGGGGCGGGGTGGGCAGGTGGGCGGCGCGCAGGCGCACCGTCCACACGAGCAGGGCCGCCAGGGTCAGGGACACCACGGCGCAGGCCATGCCGGCGCGGATGCCCGCCCGCACGGTGACGGTGCTCGCGACCAGGGCGCCCAGGGGCACGCCCAGGCCGGAGGAGAGCATGCGGCGGGTGGTGTTGACGCGGCTCTGCAGGTGGGGCGGGGTGACTTCCTGGGAGTAGGTCATGGTGTTGACCAGGACGACGAGGTAGGCGCAGCCCCAGGCGGTGATGGCGGGCAGGGCCGGGCGCCAGTCGCGGGTGAGGACGACCAGGACGCCCAGGGCCGCGCCGGCGGGCAGGACGCCGAGCAGGATCCGGAAGGCGTCGAAGCGGCGCAGCAGTCGGGGCAGGAGCAGGGAGCCGCCGATGCCGCCGGCGCTCCAGGCGGTGTAGAGCAGGCCGATGCGCGGGTCGCTGTCGTGCAGGCCGAGTCCGCGGTCGGCGAAGACGACGAGTTGGCCGATGACCGCGCCGCCGGCGAAGGACTGCAGGGTGCCGACGGCGGTGAGCAGGCGCAGGGTGCGGTGGTGCCACAGGAAGCGCAGGCCTTCGGTGACGGAGCGGCGCAGGCTCGGGCGCGGGGGTGGTGCGGGGTGGGGGGCGGGTCGGGTGATGGCGCGCACCAGCAGGGCGGAGGCGGCGAAGCTGAGGGCGTCGCCGGCCAGGGTGGTGGCGGGGCGCAGCGTGGCGATCAGGGTGCCGGCGGCGGCCGTGCCGGTGATGCGCATGAGGGTTTCGACGCCGTAGAGGGCGCTGTTGGCCCGGGCGAGGGCGTGTTTGCCGACGATGTCGGGGACGAGGCCGTAGACGGCGGCTTCGTAGAAGAGGGTGAGGCTGGCGCTGGTGAGGGCGGCCAGCAGGAGGTGGGCGGTGGTGAGGGTGTGGGTGGCGTGGGCGAGGGGGATGGTGGCCAGGACGAGGGCGTTGAGCCAGTCGGTGGCGACCATGAGGCGGCGGCGGTCGACGCGGTCGGCGAGGGCTCCGGCGAGCAGGCCGAAGGCGACGTAGGGCAGGGTGGCCGCGGCGGAGACAAGGGAGACCAGGACGGCGGAGTGGGTCTGCTGGTAGGTGAGGACGGGCAGGGCGACGGTGGTGACGGCGGAGCCGAGTTCGGAGACGGCGCGGGAGATCCAGAACCGGCGGAATGCCGGGTGTTCGCGGAGCAGTCCTGGGGGCTTTTCGGCCGTGGCTTCCTTCTCGGTGGTTTCCTGGTCGGTCATGGTGGTTTATAGGCAGAGTGCCAATGGCAGTGTCAAACCGTCGACGGGATGCAGTCGCATCGGTGACCCCCGCAGTGTCAACTGTGCCTGGATCCGCCTGGTTTGCGGCTAACCGGAAGCGACCCTAGGTGACGGCTGTCATGGACACAAGGGGTCGGTTCCCGCGGACCCGGCTCCACCCGGTCCGCGCGCCAGGGCGGTTGAGTCTGATCGGCCGTCAAGTCGGCTCTGCGGCACGGGGTTTACGGTCGGGAGTGCGGATGGCCGGGTCCCCGGGGCCGGCCGGTGACGGCCGGCCGGCTCCGGGGGCGGGGTCAGGAGAGCAGGTCGGCCTGGAGGGTGACGACCTGGCGGAAGGGCGCGGCCGCGACGCCGCCCGGGTTGGTCATGGTGACGATGCCGACCACGTCGCCGGCGCTCAGGTAGGCGATCCGGCCGGTGGGGTCGTTCTTCGCGCCGCCCTTCTTCGTGCCGTTCAGCGCGGTCAGGCTCACGCCCTCCACGGTGTCCCAGTCCTTGGTGGACGCGCTGTCGCTGTCCGGCACCGCCTTGAGCCGGCCCTTGCCGCGCAGCCAGGTGTAGGCGTCCCAGGACTCGCTGGTGGAGTCGAAGCGCAGCAGCCGGATCTGGGTCCGGGTGCCGTCGGATGCCGTCCACTCCCGCACGGTCGCCCCCACGCACACGTCGCGGTTCAGGACCATGCGCGCCTTGGCCGCGTCGCCCTGCTGCTCGGCGAGGAACGCGTCGCACGGCACCCAGTCGGCGAAACCCGGGGTGGCGGTGGCCGGTGCGGCGGCGGTCGGCGCCGGCGCGGTGGCGGCGGGGGTGGGCGCGGCGGTGGCGGTGGCGTCGGCGGAGGCCGAGGCGGTGGGCGCGGCCGGGGAGGGGAAGGGCACCGGCACCCGGGCGCCGCCGGCCTCCTTCGGGGCGGGCAGCACCAGGTAGCGCAGGTCCGCGTGGTGGGTACGGGCCGGGCTCTGCGGGACGCCCTGGCCCGCGGGCAGCGGCGGCAGGGTCAGGGCGGGGAAGGTGTAGCGGCCGTCGCTCGCGGTGGCCAGGCCCGGGATGTCGGTGCGCTCGGGCGCGGTGACGGCCAGCGCGGTGCCGGTGCCGGCCAGGGCGAACACCGCGGCGGCGCAGCCCCAGCGCACGGCCGCCCGGCGGCGGGCGCGCCGGACCTCGGGGTCCACCGCCGGGGCGGCGGCCTCGGCGGGCGGGGCGTAGAAGGCATCGAGGCCGTCAGCAGGATCCCCGGCAGGAGCCGGAGCGGGAGCGGGGGCCGGAGCGGGGGCCTCGGGGACGACGGGCGCGTCGCGGGCCCAGACGGAGTCCGGCACCGGAGCCTGCGGCGGCACCGACACGGGCGCGGCCGGAGCGGCTGCCGGGGAAGCGGGCGCGGGCTGCGACTCGGGCTGCGGCTCGGGCTGCGCGGCGGTGGGCTGGTCGGTCATGCGGTGGCTCCCGGGGCGGCGAGTCGGTCGAGCTGCGCGGCGAACAGCGCGATGATCTTGTCCTTGGGCAGCGGCGCCGGGCCCTCGGCGTTCATGATCACCAGGAGGTCGCCCTCGGCGGCCGAGCACTCCAGGTAGTCGATCGGCGCGGACGGCGGAGCCGGCATCAGATAGCAGTGCGCCTCCGGGTGACCCGGCACCTGCGGGCCGACCCGGAACAGGCCCGTGTCACCGGTGAAGACCGCCGTGTACTCGTTGATCTTCTGCACCTCCTGCTGGTTGAACTGGCGCAGCTTCACACCGATCAGCAGGTCATCGGCCTCCGTGCGGTAGGTCCGCACACCGGTGCCCTTGACGTGCAGACCCTCCCAGTACTCGCGCATCTTGTCGCGCTGGGCCTTGGGCACCTGCTGCAGCTCGGCGTCCAACTCCTCGGCCAGCTGCTGGCTGCCCAGCTCCGCGTCGTTGCCGTAGCCGCCGTCGTCCGGGCCCAGCCGGTAACCGGCCGGCACGGGCAGCAGCAGGTCGCGCAGCGAGCCGAAGTGACTGCCGTTCGACTTCGCGCCGTAAGGCGTCGCACTCGCACTCGGCACCGGAGCGGCGGCGGGCGCGGCAACCGGGGCCGGGGCGTCGTCGTAGTGGACCTTGATGACGCCGATGCCGATCGCCACGCCGGCCAGCGCCGCCGCCACCGTCGCCGCCGACGCGCGCAGCAGCGGGCTCGCACCGGCGGGCCGGGGCCCGGCGCTCTGCGACTGATCGGCGCTCTGCTGCCCGGAGTCGGGCTGCGGCACGGAGTCGGGCTGCGGCGCGGCCGGCTCGGGGGCGGCCGGGGTGCCGGTCACCGTGTTCTCGCTCATACCAGCCGCTCCCACTGCTCCTTGGCGAGGCTCTTGACGGCCTCGGCGTCCAGCGGCTGGGGAGCGAAGACCTCCACCAGCATCTGCACCGAGCCGCGCTTGGCGGCGGCCGAGCCGTAGTAGTACGTGTCGGTGCTGTCGGCCCAGTGCCGCGGTGTGTCGTAGATGCGGAAACTGCTGTCCACGTCATCGGCGAACTGCTGCCCGCGGTCGGGCTTGGCGTTGTCGGCGTCCTGGGCCGTGTACTGGGTCAGCGTCACCCGGTAGCGGATGCCGTCCTTCTTCCAGTCCACCTCGGCCGCGCGCCGAATGCCGGAGCCGAGCAGGGACTTGAACAGATCGGCCGCATCGCCCTTGTGCTCGGCGAGCTCACCGACCGACACCCAGCTCGCCTTGTCGGGGAAGTCGCCCCAGGGCTCGCTGCCCGCCGGGGGCTTGACCAGCAGTTTGGTCAGGTCGCCCTCGATGGCCGGCGCCTTGGGCTGGGCGGCGGCGAACGCGGAGGCGTCCACCGGCGCGGCCGGGTAGCCCGGCAGGGCGACCTGCAGCGGCGGCAGCGGCGTGGGCGGGCGCTGGGCCTGGACGGCGTAGCCGACGCCGCCGCCGGCCAGCACGCCCAGCACCAGGCCGTACACCGACAGCAGCACCGGGCGGGGGCGGCGCGGCGCGCGCGCCGGCTGCTCGGGGCCGGCGGCCAGCACGTCGCCCGGCGCGGCCGGGGCGAGGGCCGGGCCGGCGTGGGGCGCGGTGTGGGGCTCGGCGCTCAGGTCGGTGATGGCGGCGGCGGGCGCGGGTGACGGCTGTGGCGGTACGGCCGGCGCGGCGGGCGCGGGCGGTACGGCCGGCGCGGGCGCGGGTGACGGCTCCGCGGGTTCGGTGGTCACGAAGGTGGCTCCAGAGGAGGAGAGGCGGAGGAGAAGGAGGCAGGGACTCGGGCGGCGGGGCGGGCTCAGCCGCCGGAGGCCAGCCAGTCGCGCTGGCGCTTCATCAGGTCGCTCAGCAGCGCCTTGTCCGGGGTGCCCTTCACCTCGACGTCGATGGTGTACTGCACATCGCCCTGGCTGGAGACGCCGGTCATCGACCCGGTGTAGGCCTGCTGCTTGGGCTTGCGCAGGAAGCCGTGCGCGTCCGGGTCGCCGTCGATGTCGATCGACTCCTGCGACTTGATGCTGTAGCCCTTGACGAACTGGCTCGCCGTCGCGGCGGAGCCCAGGTGCAGCAGGGTGACGGTCACCTGCGCCTTGCCGTCCGCCGTGCGGTACATGCGGGTGGCGCCGCCCTGGTAGCCCAGCTGGTGCAGGAGGTCCATGATGCCGTCCTGCTTGCCGAAGATCTCGGCGACCTCGTCGTCGGTCATCGTCGCCCCGTCCGCGGGGCCGTAGGACTCGCCGCCGGCCGGGATCGGGAGCAGGAAGTAGCGCAGGTCACCCTCGTGCCTGCCGTCGCTGACCGTGCCCTTGACGGTGCTGGACGGCTTGGGCTGGTCGGGCGCCGCGGTGGGCACGGGGACCGGCACCGCGGAAGGCGTCGGGCCGGCGCTCGCCGCGGCGGTGCGCGCGATCGTCGGCACGGGCGCGGCGGCCGCCGCACGGTCGGCCGGCTTGCCGACCGCGACGGTCACCGCGGCGCTGGCCGCCGTGACGGCGAGGAGCGCGACCGTGGACAGGGCCACCCGCGCCGAGCGCGGCATCCGCCGCACGGCCGGGGCCTGCGGCTGCGGTTCCGCCGGCTGCGGCGGCTCCGGCAGCTCGGGCTGCGGCGGCGCGGGCGGCTGCGGTGCCTGCGGCGCCGCGCTCTCGTTCTCGGGCGTGGACAAAAAACTCCCCCGGGGAAAAAGTGGATTCCACGCGCGGGCCCTCTCACGGAAATCCGCTCCCCCGAGCAGGCCTCCGGACCGTCCATCGCGCGTCTCAGCAGGAAGTATGAGAGTTCGATGACGATCCCGCCAACACAATGAACCGTCACACTCCACCGCAATGCCCGATGAATCGGACAGGCCGTGATCCAACCGCAATCGGCGCAGGCCACACGCGGTGCGAGCGGGGCCCCGGCCTCCACTTTCGGGTGGGCCGGGGAGGGTCAGCCGCCGGCCAGGCGGTGCGGGCCGAGGTAGTAGGAGAGCGCGGCCTGCGTGGCGCCGTCCGAGACCTGTCCGCCGGTCAGCAGCTCGACCACCTCGGCCTCGGGCAGCCACTCGACACGGGTGGCCTCGGCGACGTCCTGCGGCTCGCCCACGTACGTGCAGCCGGTCACGTGGAAGGCGTGGAAGCGGGCGTCGGAGATACCGGTCAGGGCGAAGTACTCGGTCAGCGGCTCGACGCGGCCCGGGCGCCAGCCGGTCTCCTCCTCCACCTCCCGGGCGATCGCCGCGGCCGGCTCCTCCCCCGCCTCGACCCACCCGGCCGGCAGCTCCCAGCCCCACCGGCCGGTGATGAACCGGTGCCGGTACAGCAGCAGGAACCGGCCCCGCTCGTCGGTGACGACGGCCGTGGCGCAGGCCCTGGGCATGCGCAGCACGTGGTGCTCGACGCGCCCGACGCCCGGAATCTCGACATCGTCCAGCCACAGCTCCACCCACTCCGAGCCGTACACCCTGCGCCGCCCGAACACCTGCCACCGCACCCTCAACGCCTCCTCCGGCCGCACACCGCTCCGAAGCGCCACTCTGCCACCCCCACGACCGGGCCCGGCCGACACGGGGCCGGGCCGACACCGCCCGCAGGCACGGAACCTCCCACCCGACCCCTCCGCCGCCCGGTCACCATCCGCCATACCTCCCCCGGCGAACCGCCCAGTCTCATCCCGCAGTTCACCACCGGGCGCAACCGGGGCCCACCGCCTGGACGGGCGCAGCGGGGTGTTCGTCGCGTCGATATTTGTCATGGGCATGATGACATGTCCGGATGCGGACAGGCCGATTGGCGACATCCCGAAGGCCTTCCGGCGGGGTCCGCGGGCGACGAAGCTGGTGATCGCCGCCAGGAGGACGAGCCCGGACGGCAGCCGGACGAAGCGTCAACCGCGGGACGCCCCGACCGGCCAGGCCCACCCCTTCCACCGACAGCAGAGGACTCCACCATGATCCGCACCCGTATCGCCCAGGCCGCCGCGGTCGCCTCCGTCGCCCTCACCACGCTCATGATCGCCCCCGCTGCCTCCGCCGCCACCACTTCGGCGGCCGCCCCGGCCACCACCGTCGCGTCCGACAGCATCGGCTGGGGCGGGACCGTCGCCCCGGGCAGCATCGGCTGGGGCGGCACCGTCGCCCCGGCCGGCACCACCGGCTCCGACAGCATCGGGTGGGGCGGCACCGTCGCCCCGGCCGGCATCGGCTGAGCCGGCCGAGTTCGCGATGGAGATCGTCCACGCCAGCCTGAAACGCCGCCACCCCGCCTCCGCAGCACGGAAGAACGAGGCCGCCGAGGCCGTGGACGCCCTGTGGGCGCACGCCGAACCGGCAGACGGCCTCCAGCACGCCAGCGCCCTGCCCGCGCCCGACCGCATCGACCTCCTGCTCTACCTGCTCACCCAGGACACCCCCGGCCAGGGCGACGCCGTCAGCCGCGCCCACCGCCTGATCACCCGCAGCCACCGCACCTCGCCGCTGCTGCGCCACAGCTACCTGCCGCTCGACCCCCGGGCAGCCACCGGCCGCACCGCCCGCTGACCCGCCACCCGGCCCCTGCCTCGGACTCCACCGGGTCCGGGGCCGGCCTCCTACGCCCGTGCGGACCTAGCCGATCCCGGCGATCACGGCGGCCACCGACAGCCCGAGCGCGCCCAGGGCGCCGACGCGGCCCGCGAGGACGGCACCGCGGCGGTCCGCCACGCCGCGCAGGTGCGAGCGGCCGGCCAGCAGGAAGGCGAGGCCGCCGGCGACGAACCACGGCCCCCACAGGTAGGTGTACCAGCGGCTGACCGACTCCAGCTCCGGGTCCAGCGAGATGACGTGGGCCTGCACCAGCAGGCCCTGCCCGACGAACAGCGCCCCGTGCCACACCAGCAGCACCGCCGCGCCCCACGCCATCAGCTGCAGCAGCCGCTCCTCCCAGGGCCGCCAGCGCCCGCGCCCGAAGGTGCGGCCGCTCACCAGCGCCAGGCCCAGCACCCCGCCGACGACCTTGAGGGCACCGGTGGCCCACAGCACCGCGATGAAACCCGCATTGTGCTCCTCCATCAGCCTGACCAGCGACGGCGAGACCGTCGAGGAGGCCAGGGCCGTACCGCCCAGCGCCCAGTAGAAACTCGGGACGGCGAAGGAGAACCCCCACACGGCGGCGGCGTAGCCGGGCCAACGGGCGGATCGGTCGGACGGATCGCGGTGCAGGAGGCTCACGGCCACGATTGTGCCCCGGGCGCGCACGGCACCGGCCGGTTTCGGCCACCCGGGGCCACCCCGGGCCGCACCGGGGCCTGCCGTGTTCACGAGCACGTTCTCGAATGCCCCGGGGCGGATCCCACCCACCCAGCCGGCAGCGGATGGCTCCCGCTGCCCCTGCCCCGCGGCGAGCCCCCGTTCGGGCTCAGGCGAGGCAGTGCCCGAAGGGGGGACGGCCGTCTCCCCAGGCGGTGGTGAGGATACGGGGGCACGGCGGAGCGGGCGAGGCGGCGGGGCCCGCGGCGGCCGCTGCGACCGTGTCCCAGGCCGTCGTGCCCGGGGCCGCCCAGGCGGCCGTACCCGCTCCCGTCAGGGCGGCCAACGCCAACCCCAGTACCACCGCCGACGTGCGCCGTGCGAACCTCTTCACCACGGGATCTCCCTTCCCCACCTGCTCAGTGACCTGGCATCGGATCGCCGGGCTCCGGTTGGGCGCCCGCCGATGGGAAGAACACTCGCAGGCCGAAGCGGTCCGCCGGGAGAGATCGCAGGTCTCATCTGCGCGCCATGCACGTTCAGGAGGTATGCCGTGACCAGCCGGCCCCAGGAGCCGCAGCTCAGCGAAGAGGCCCAGAGCCTCTACCACTGGGCGCTGATCAACGACCCGGTGACGGCACAGGCACGGGCGCGGGCCGCCGACGAGACCGACCTCGGCGAGGACGCCTGCACGGCGGCCTTCGCCACCCTGACCGGCGCGGGCCTGCTCAAGGAAGTCCGCACCGCGCGCGGCACCGTCTGGGAGGCACAGAGCCCCCAGGCCGCCGGCGCCCAGCACCTGGCCGAACGCGAGGCCGCCCTGCGCACCCGCGAGGACGACCTGCGCGGCCAGGAGGACGACCTGCGCCGCGAACGCGAACGCCTGCGCGGACTGCGCGAACAGTACGCCGCCCTGATGCCCGTCTACCTGCACGGTCGCCAGCTCTCCCACCCGCACGGCATGATCGACCTGCTCACCGACAAGATCGCCGTACGCGCCATGCTCGTGGAGGCCGTCGACGCCGCCCGCGAGGAAGTCCTGGTCTCCAAGCCCGGCGGCGCCTTCCCGCCCGCCGCCCTGCGCGAGGCCCTGCCGCGCGACCTGGCCCTGCTCGCCTCCGGCCTCCGGATGCGCAACCTCTACCAGCACGCCACCCGCTACGACCAGCCCACCCGCGCCCACGCCGAACAGCTGATCGCCGCCGGCGCCGAGATCCGCACCCTCACCGAAGTGCTGCCGCAGATGATCGTCATCGACCGCGAACTGGCCTTCCTGCCCGCCCCCGGCAGCGGCGCCCTCGTCATCCGCGAACCCTCCCTGCTCGCCTTCCTCATCGCCGCCTTCGAACGCGACTGGGGCAACGCCGCACCGTTCTCCGTCGGACCGCAGGCCGCCCACGACGTCTCCGAGGACCTCAAACAGACGATCGTCCAACAGCTGTCCAACGGCCTCAAGGACGAGGCCATCGCCCGCCGCCTCGGCGTCTCGCTGCGCACCTGCCGCCGACACGTCTCCGAACTGCTGGAGACCCTGGGCGCCACCAGCCGCTTCCAGGCCGGTGTCATCACCGAACGCCTGCGCGCCGCGATGGCCGCACGCACCGAGGAGGCGGGACCGCCCGCCCACGCCGCCGCGGAGGCGGGACCGGAGTCGGAACCGGGGGCGGGACCAGGGGCTGGACCGGGGGCGCAGCGGTGCGAGCAGTGCGGCGGCGCGCTGCCCGCGGCCGCCGCCACCGGGCGCCGGCGCCGGCACTGCTCGCCGCGCTGCCGCTCCCGCGCCCACCGCGCCCGACAGCGGCCCGCCGACCCGCCCCGGACGTGACGGAACACCACCCCGCGACGAAACCAGGCCGACCGCCGGGCCGCCGCAGACCGGGGCGTTCACTACCAACTCGGGCAATCCGCGCCCGATGTGGCGACGCAACGCAACGAAACGCGCCGGCCCCGGGGCGGAAGGAGCCCGAACAGCCGGAGAACAACTGCTTCCGCCCGGTAGCGGCTACTCGTCGAATTCCTCGAACGGAACGCCGTGGCCGGCGTTGTGGCACTCACTCTCGAATCGGCCCCGGTGTTTCGCCGGATGTTCCTGCGCCCGGCCCAACGACGCGCGCAAACTGCGCACTTCGACGCCGAACTTGGCCACGAGTGGACGCTTCTGTGCCAAGTTCCCTGCCACTCATGACCCTTGAGCCTCCTTCCCCCCCTTTCGCGAGGTTGAAGAGCTTCGGACGCTGGAGGAGAGTTGAGCGCCCTGGGTAGTCATCTCGCTACGGAACGGAGTCATCGCCATGGCGCGAACCCGCCCCCGCACGGCCGCCGGACGGCCGACGCCCTACCGCCCTCGGGAAGGTGAACCGGTCCTGGACCGAACCACCGGCGCTAAGGTCGTCTCCATGGATTCGCGGGGCGGGCTCGCCCATGTGCGGCCGGTGGGCGGGGGCGTGGAGCGGACGGCCCTTCCCGCCCGGATCGAGCCGTTGCCGGACGGGCCCGAAGCGGTGGTCGCGGTGGCCCCGTACTCGCGCCCGCGCGGCACCCGGGGCCGGGTGCGACAACAGGGCCAGGGGGGCCGGGTGAAGCGCCGCCCCCGCCCCGAGACGGACGTGCTGGTCGCGATCTGCGTCGTCGGCGCGCTCAGCGGCGCGGCCTCGGCGGCCGCCGCCTGGGCGGTGCCCGGGCCGCCGAGACCCACCACCGCGCTGGTGTGCCTGCTGGCGTTCGCCTCGGCCCTCAACTCCGGGGTCGTGCTCTCCGAACCCGTCCTGCACCGCGCCGCCGGACGCCGCAACGAACCGGCCGTTCCGCGGTGAGCGCCTCCTTCGCCTCGCCCGCCTCCCCCGCCTCCCCGGCCTGCCCGGCGCGCGGCTGCGGCACCCCGGTCGACCTGCTCAACGACGCCAACGCGGCCGGGCGCACCTGGAGTTGCCCCGGCTGCGGCAGCTGGGGCGTCGCCTGGTCGGCCTCCTACCTGGCGAGCCAGCCCTTCGAGGACCCCCTCGTCCTGCTCGGCCGCAACCTGCGCTACCGCGAGCCGGGCAGCGGCCCCGCGCCGGCGCGCTGACCCCTGCAAGCCCGGCGCTGCCCGGCGCCCGGCGACACCCCGCGGCCCACCGCCGCGAAGGCGCCCGCCCGCGGCAGCGGCACCGGCTACCCTCGGGCCGATGCCCGGGGAGAGGAGCAGCGGTGCTCGGAGCCGACGACGACGGACAGTCCATCGCCCCGTGGTACGGGGCGCGCGCGGGGCGGGTGCGCCCGGTGGGGACGCGGGACGCGCTCGCGCTCGGACCGGCGCCCCGGCGCGGCGCCCTGTTCGAGGACGCGGTGTGCCTGGTCGTGGAGTGGGACGGGGCCTGCTGGCGGCCGCTCGGGGTGGCGGACGGCTACGCCGAGGCGTACACCGTGATCGTGCGGCGCGGCGAGGCCTTCGCCGCGCCGCAGGAGGACACCCCCGTGGCGCTGCTGCGCAAGGGCAGCGGCCGCCACCGGCGGGCGGACGAGGGGACGGCGGGCGCGTGAGCGTGGCAGGGGGCCCACGGTGCTACGACAAGCGCGGCTACGTCCGGCCGGACGGCTCCTGGCCGCCCCGGCTGTTCGGGGCGGCCAGGGCGGCGAGGGCCTCGCGCGCGGCCAGGCGTCCGGCCATCCGGTAGGAGTGCTCGCGGGTGTCGATGAGGTGCACCGTGGTGTGGTGGACCACCAGTGCCAGCGCGAGCGGTACGCCGGGCAGTTGCTCGGCGAGTTCGGCGCGCACGCCCTCGGCGAGCGCGGCGTGGAAGCGCTCCAGGTCGCCGGGGAGGACGTCGCCGCGCACGGTGGCATCGGTGGCGGCCTCCAGGTGCAGGCCCTCCTCCCACGGTTCGAAGTCGACCGTGGTGACCGCGACATCGGACGGACAGCCCGCCTGACGCACGTAGCGCACGTGCACGCCCCGCACCGGGCGGGAGGGAAAGGAGACCACCGCTCCGGTGCCGTCAGGAGTGGTCGATCTCGACCGAGGTGATCACCACGTCGCTGACCGGGCGCTCGCCGTCCACCGGGACGGCGGCGATCGCGTCGACGACGGCCTTGGACGCGGCGTCGGCGACCTGCCCGAAGATCGTGTGCCGGCGGTTGAGGTGGGCGGGCGTGCCCACCGTGATGAAGAACTGCGAACCGTTCGTCCCCGGGCCCGAGTTGGCCATCGCCAGCAGGTAGGGCCGGGTGAAGAACAGCTCCGGGTGGAACTCGTCGGCGAACGCGTAGCCGGGCCCGCCCGTACCCGTACCGGTCGGATCACCGCCCTGGATCATGAAACCGGCCACCACCCGGTGGAACAGGGTGCCGTCGTAGAACGGGCCGGTGCCCGCCTCGCCCGTCCGCGGATCGGTGTACGCGCGGGTGCCCTCGGCGAGTTCGACGAAGTTGCGCACCGTCTTCGGCGCGTGGAAGGGGAACAGCTCCAGGCGGACCGGACCCGCCGTGGTGTGCAGGGTAGCGAACCGGGCGGTGGCCACGAACAACTCCTCGGACAAGGACACACAGGACGAGGGCATCCTGACACAAGCCCACGCCCCGAGCCGAACCACACACTCGGGACACGAGCGGCGCGGGGCGAGAGCGGGCCCGGGTACGGGGTGGGGCCGGGGGCCTTCTAGGGTGGGGCGGGTGAGCTTTCATCTGGTCGTCGGACACGGGCCCGCCGGGGCCGCCACCGCCCGCCTGCTGGCCGAACGGGGGCACGAGGTCCGGGTGGTGACCCGCAGCGGGGGCACCGCCGCGCCGGGCGTGGAGCACGTGGTGCTGGACGCGCGCGACGCCCGCGCCCTGACGGAGGCCGCGCGCGGAGCAGCGGCCATCCACAGCTGCGCGGCGCCGCCGCTGCCGCAGTGGGGCACGCAGTGGCCGGCACTGGCCCGGTCGCTGTGCACCGCGGCCGAGACCAGCGGCGCGGTCCTGGTGATGCTCGGCAACCTGTACGGCTACGGCCCCGTCACCGGGCCGATGACCGAGGACCTGCCCCTGGCCGCGACCGGCACGAAGGGACGGGCCCGGGCGGCGGCGTGGCAGCACGCCCTGGCGCTCCACGAGGCCGGACGAATCCGCGCGGTGGAGGTTCGGGCCTCGGACTTCTTCGGCCCCGGTGTCACCACCGGCGGCCACCTCGCCGCCCGAGCCGTACCCCGGCTCCTGGGGGGCCGGGCCGTGACCGTGCTCGGCGACCCGGACGCCCCGCACAGCTGGACCTACCTGCCCGACGTCGCCCGGGCCCTGGCCGAAGTCGCGAGCGAACCAGGGGCCTGGGGACGGGCCTGGCACGTGCCCACCGCCCCGGCGCGCTCGGCCCGTCACATGGCCGAGCTCATCACGACCGAGGCGAACGCCGAACCGGCGACGGTACGCCGCCTGTCCCCGGCCCTGCTGAACGCGGCCGGGCTGTTCTCCCCGCTGCTGCGCGAACTGCGCGAAGTCCGCTACCAGTTCGAGGGCCCGTTCGTCATGGACTGCTCCGCCTACGAGGCGGCGTTCACCGCACGGGCCACGCCCGTCACGGAACAGATCACCGCCACCGTGACCTGGTGGCGCGAACGCCTGCGCCGTCCCTGACCACAGCCGTCAGAGCTTGGCCAGGTGATCGGCCGCCCGGTAGCCCTCCGGCACACCCTGTGCCAGGACGATGTCGGCCCGCATGTTCCGCGTACGCAACGGGGCGATGTCCCGGTAGGCGGGCGAGTGCCACCAGGCGAGGGCGCTGTCGTGGTCGGGGAACTCGATGAGGATCAGGCCCAGGGCACCCCAGGTGCCCTCGACGGTGTCCAGACGGTCGCCGCCGTGGACGAGGAAACGCCCGCCGAACGGGTCGAGGGTGTCATCGATGCGCCGCAGGTACTCGACGATGTCGGGACCGGGGGTGACGGCATGGACCTGGGCGACGGCGTAGGCGGTCATCGGGATGCTCCCTGGGTGTCGTGGGGTGATGCCCTCGACGGTAGGGGGCGGCGGGCGGCCCGCGAATCCGTCACCTATCGGTACCGGATACGTAGACCGGCGGGCGGGCCGGGCCGGCGGGGGGTGCCGGGGGTGTCGGGTGCGGTGTCGAGGCGTTCCAGGCGCAGGACGAGATTGGCGTAGTCCAGGGGCTTGCCGCTCCGGTGGCAGTCGTTGCTGGTGACCACCTGGCAGGGGGTGCCGTCGCGGTCGGTCAGCGGGCCGGGAGTGGTGCGCAGGTTCGGCCGCCAGAGGCGGCCGGGGGCAAGGTGTTCGAGGGCGAGGGTCCAGCTGTCCTCGTCGACGACGAGGCTGGCGCCGGCACAGCCGGGCAGGACGCGGGTGCCGTAGCGGCCGCGCACGAGAACGCGCTGCTCGAAGTCGGTGTCCTTGCCCAGCACGGTGATCCGCCACGGCCCGTGATACCTCAGCATGCCCGCCTCCCAGCGCACTCGGCGCGCCGCGCTCGGACGCGCTCCCGCCTGCTCTACGGACACGGGAGGCGCGACGGCTCAGCGAGGCGGCCGGTCACCGGCCGACCACCGGTCGACCCACCCCGGCGGCGGGGCGCGCACGCCCTCACGCGGCGCACCCCGCCCGGCACTTGACGAGCTATCAGGTATATTCTCGCGGCCGCCCGTTCCGGAACGCCGGCCGACACCACAGGCCAACTGGCGCGGATCACCGGCAGGTTCAACATCCACACCAGCTGACGGGCTTGGGCTATCGTGACGTGACCCGGTCGGCCCCGCGGGGAGCGGACCGCAACGGCCGGGGAGCCCGAACGGGGCGAGGAAGGCAGGGCATGGCGAAGCCAGACAAAACGGGCCTCAAGCCCGCGACGGCACAGGAAACCGCCGCAGCGAGGACAGCCGTACGGACAAGCACCCAGGCGGCGCAGGCGGGTGCGCTCGCGGCCAGGATCGAGGCACTGTTCCACACCGTCCGCCGCCCCGACCGCGAGCAGTACACCAACGAGGAAGTCGCACGGGCCTGCCGGGAGGCGACCGGGGAATCGTTCTCCACCACCTACCTGTGGCAACTGCGCACCGGGCGGCGGGACAACCCCACCAAACGCCACCTGGAAGCACTCGCACGGTTCTTCCAGGTGCCACCGGCCTACTTCTTCGACGAACAACAAGGCACCCAGATCGCCAGAGAACTCGCACTCCTGGCCGCCCTGCGCGACGCGGGAGTGCGCTCACTGGCCCTACGGGCCATCGAACTGTCCCCGGAAGGACTCGACACCGTCAACGAACTCATGGACGTCATCGCCCGCCGGGACACCGCACGCCGGCGCCCGTCACCCTGACGGAACCGCCACCACACGACAGGACGGGCGCCGTCCGCGCTACGGCCACGGCCGGGGGCCGGGTTCGGGGGCCGGGGTCGGGGTTCGGGGCGGCTACGCCGTGCGCGCCTGGTTGAAGCGCAGCATGTTGCCCGCGGGATCGCGGAAGGCGCAGTCCCGCACACCGTAGGGCTGGTCCATCGGCTCCTGCAGGACCTCGGCACCGGCCGCGCGGATGCGCTCGAAGGTGGCGTCGCAGTCGTCCGTGCGGAAGATGACACCGCGCAGCAGGCCCTTGGCCAGGAGTTCGGCGGCGGCGCGGCGGTCCTCGGCACTGGCGTGGGGATCGGCGAGCGGCGGTTCGAGGACGATCTCCACGCCGGGCTGCTCGGGCGAACCGACGGTGACCCATCGCATGCCCTCGAAGCCGACGTCGTTGCGGACCTCGAAACCGAGCACGTCACGGTAGAAGGCCAGGGCCCGGTCGTGGTCGTCGACGGCGATGAAGCACTGGGCGAGTTGGATGCTCATGACGCCCACGCTACGGCAGGCCCGGCAGTCCCGGGCGGGGCCGGCGGCCCGGACGGGTGGCGACCTTGGCGACGCACGCGGGGATCGCGGCGCCGCCCCGGTGGTCACGGGCGCGGTAGGCGCTGGGACTCTCACCCACGAGCTCCGTGAAACGGGCGCTGAAGGATCCCAGCGACGTGCAGCCGACCGCCATGCACACCTCCGTGACCGACAGGTCCCCCCGACGCAGCAGGGCCTTCGCCCGCTCGATGCGGCGCGTCATCAGGTAGCTGTACGGCGTCTCGCCGTACGCGGCACGGAAGCTGCGGGAGAAGTGCCCCGAGGACATGAGGGCGGCCGCGGCCAGCGCAGCCACGTCCAGCGGCTGGTCGTAGTCGCGGTCCATGCGGTCACGAGCCTGACGCAACCGAACAA
The DNA here is from genome assembly GCF_041053115.1 of Streptomyces sp. Y1. Classification (NCBI taxonomy): domain Bacteria; kingdom Bacillati; phylum Actinomycetota; class Actinomycetes; order Kitasatosporales; family Streptomycetaceae; genus Streptomyces; species Streptomyces sp. Y1. The sequence goes on from NZ_CP163445.1 coordinate 27,899, forward strand.
GATCATCCAAAGACACCCGGGCCGCCACGGACACCACGCTAGCGAACCGCCCCGACACCCACCACCCTGCCCCCGACCACGGGGTCGCCCCGCCGGGGCCGGGCACCCCGATCTAGGGTGGTGACCATGACCCCCTCCCCCATACCCGGCCCCGCCGAGGCCCTGCAGGCACTCCTGGAAGGCAACGCCCGGTTCGTCGCCGGCAAGCCCGAACACCCCAACCAGGACGCCGGCCGGCGTGCCGCACTCGCCCCCGCCCAGCGCCCCTTCGCGGTCCTGTTCGGCTGCTCCGACTCCCGACTGGCCGCGGAGATCATCTTCGACCAGGGGCTGGGCGACCTGTTCGTCGTCCGCACCGCCGGGCACGTCACCGGCGCCGAGGCGCTCGGCAGCATCGAATACGGAGTCAGCGTCCTGGACTGCCCGCTCGTCGTCGTCCTCGGCCACGACTCCTGCGGAGCCGTCGCCGCCGCGCTCGACTCCCTCGAGCAAGGGCAGCTCCCCGGCGGCTTCGTCCGCGACGTCGTCGAGCGCGTCACACCCAGCGTGCTCGCCGCACGGGCCGCCGGCATCGAGGACCCCGACGCCATCGTCGACGAACACATCCGCCAGACCGTCGACCTCCTCCTCGAACGCTCCCACCTGCTCGCCACCCGCGCCGCCGGCGGCAAGGTCGCCGTCGTCGGCCTGTCCTACCGCCTGCACGACGGCCAGGCCCGCCTCATCACCGGCCACGGCCTCACCTGACCCCCACACACCGGGCAGCGGTGAGCGGGCCGTGTGCGCGAGAAGTCGGCCCCGCCGACTTCTCGCGCACAGCGAGGCCGTCCACGCCCGAGCACGGGCCCCGCTTCCGCTGCGGTCTCAGCGCCTCAGCACCTCAGCGCCTCAGGTCACGCGCGAGCGCCGCGTACACGTACTCGCTGCCCCAGCGCTGCCCGTCCACGTCCAGGTCGTTCTCCACCAGGTGCGCCTCCCGGCGCATCCCCAGCCGCTCGCACACGCCCACCGACCCCGCGTTCTCCACGTCCAAGCGCGCGAACACCCGGTGCACGCCCAGCGCGTCGAACGCCAGCGCCGCGAGGGCCGAGGCCGCCTCCGTCGCGTACCCGTGGCCCTCGTGGTCCGGATGCAGCGACCACCCGATCTCCGCCTGCCGCGCATACGCCGACGCCACCTTCAGCGACACCTCCCCCACCACCCCCGGCAGCCCGCGCCGGCACACCGCCAGCGCCAGCGCGTCCCCCTCCTCGCCCCAGGAGAGACACCGCGCCCGGGAAGCCACCAACTCCTCGCAGCGCTCGCGCGAGTACGGCTCGCGGTACAGGTAACGCGCCACCGACTCCAGCCCCTGGTACGCGAACACGTCGGCCGCGTCCCCCGCCGCGAACGGGCGCAGCACCAGCCGGTCCGTGGTCACCGGAACCAACGAGACGATGTCCATCCGTCCTCCCCGAAGCCTCAGCAGCAGCGCGCCCCGGCCCGGGCCGCGCCCGGCCACACCACCACCCACCACCCCGCCCGTGCAACCGGATTCCTCCGCGGCCGCCCCGGCGCCGGTTCGGGTGGTCCGTGGGGGGTGGGCGTGGTTGGCTCGGGGTATGGCCTCGCAGCGTGACAAAGCCGTCCGTTTCCGTGAGCTGCACGTTCCCGGGAGCCCGCTCGTCCTGGCCAACGTCTGGGACGTCGCCGGTGCCCGCGTCGTCGCCGCCACCGGCGCTCCGGCCGTCGCCACCACGAGTGCGGGCGTGGCGTGGGCGCTCGGCGCTCCGGACGGCGACCGCCTCGACCGGGCCGACGCGCTCGCGCTGATCCGCCGCGTCGCCCGCGCCCTCGACGTCCCCGTGACCGTCGACGTCGAAGGCGGCTTCGGTGCCACGCCCGGGGAGGTGGCCCACACCGTCGAGGCCGTCATCGAGGCCGGCGCGGTCGGCATCAACATCGAGGACGGCGACCGGCACCCGGCCGACTTCGCCGAGCGGCTCGCGGCGGCGCGCCACGCCGCCGACCGGGCCGCCGTCCCGCTCTACATCAACGCGCGCACCGACGTGTACTTCAAGGGGATCGGCGAGCCCGAGGGCCGCCTCGACGAGACGCTCGCCCGAGCGGCGCGCTACCTGGAGGCGGGGGCCAGCGGGATCTTCGTGCCCTTCGCGACCACCCCCGACGACGTGGCGTCGCTGACCCGGGGGATCGCCGCGCCGGTGAACGTCCTGGCGGCCGCCGGCGCGCCGAGCGTCGCCGAACTCGCGGCCCTGGGCGTCGCCCGCGTCAGCCTCGGCTCCAACATCGCCGCGGCCGTCTACGCCCTGGTCCGGCGGGCCGCCGAGGAGCTGGCCACGACCGGGACCTACGCGTCACTGGCGGAGACCATCCCCTACCAGGAACTCAACCGGCTCCTGACGGACACCGCCCAGCCTCGGTGAGCGCCTTCCCGAGCCGTCCCACCGCCCCGTGCGCCGGACACCCGGACGGGCCCGGAGAGCGACTCGTCTGGTACGCCGCGTACGGCTCGAACCTGAACCCCGACCGCCTCGCCCGCTACCTGCGCGGCGGCAGGCCCCCCGGCGCCGCCCTCGCCCACCCGGGCTGCCGCGACCCCCGCCCGCCGCGCCGCCGGACGACCACCACCCTGCCCGGCACCCTCTACTTCGCCACCACCTCCACCCTCTGGGGCGGCGGGCGCGCGTTCTACGACCCGCACGCCCCCGGGTGGACGGCCTGCGCGGCGTACCTGATCACCGCCGGCCAGTTCAGCGACATCGCCGCCCAGGAGATGCGCCGCAGCCCCGGTAGGGACCTCGACCTCGGGCCCGTCCTCGCCACCGGGCGCCACCGTCTCGGCCCCGGGCGTTACGAGACCCTCCTCCGTCCGGGCGACCTCGACGGACACCCCCTGCTCACCTTCACCGCCCCCTGGGACCTCGCCGGGGCCGCGGCCCTCCTCAACCCGCCCAGCCCGGCCTACCTCCGGAACATCGCCACCGCTCTCGTCCGCGTCCACCGCTGGGGCCCCTGGCGCACCGCCGCCTACCTCGCCACCCGGCCGGGCGCCGCGCCCTGCTGGACGACCAGCACGGTCTGCGACGCCCTCGGCCCGCCCTGAGCCCCCGGGGTGTCGCTCAGACGTCGAGGACGTGTCCGGTCGTCGCGTCCACGTGGGCGGGGACCTCGTCGTGGCGGTCGCCCACGGTCGGCGTGCCGGTCGGCTCGAACATGAGGATCGCGGCACCGGACGGCGCGGACGGCCGGTGCTCGGTACCCGCGGGCACGGTGAAGACCGCCCCCTTCGGCAGCCGGACGGTGCGCTCGCCCTCGGGCTCGCGCAGGGAGATGTGCAGTTCCCCGTCGAGCACCAGGAAGAACTCGTCGGTGTCGTCGTGGGCGTGCCAGATGTGCTCGCCCTCGACCTTCGCGACCCGGACGTCGTAGTCGTTGACGCGGGTGACGATGCGCGGACTCCACAGCGCGTCGAAGGAGGCCAGGGCCCGGGAGATAAGGATCGGCTGGTTGCTCATGGCCTCATCCTCGGCCGCCTCGCACGGGCGGCGTGAGTGCTAGGAATTGCGCATGGCGAAAGAATCCTCGCAACGGGCTCGTGCGGCGGGCGCCCACCGGGTGGTCGTGATCGTGGACGAGAACTCGAACCCGTTCGAGCTCGGCTGCGCGACCGAGGTCTTCGGCCTGCGCAGGCCGGAGATCGGCCGCGAGCTCTACGACTTCCGGCTCTGCTCCCCCGAGCCGTCGACCGCGATGCGGGACGGCTTCTTCACCCTCACCGGGGTCGCCGGCCTGGAGGCGGCCGAGACGGCGGACACCCTGATCGTCCCCAACCGCCCCGATGTGGAGGTGCCCCGCCGGCCCGCGGTGCTCGACGCCATCGCACGGGCGCACGCGCGCGGCGCTCGCCTGATCGGCTTCTGCAGCGGGGCCTTCACCCTCGCCGAGGCCGGTGTCCTCGACGGGCGCCGGGCCACGGCCCACTGGCAGTGGGCCGACTCCTTCCGCTCCCGCTTCCCCGCCGTCCGGCTAGAGTCGGACGTGCTGTTCGTGGACGACGGTGACATCCTCACCGCCGCCGGGAGCGCGGCCGCACTCGACCTCGGGCTGCACGTGGTCCGGCGCGACCACGGTGCCGAGGTCGCCAACTCGGTCAGCCGGCGACTGGTCTTCGCGGCGCACCGCGACGGCGGGCAGCGGCAGTTCGTCGAGCGCCCCGTGCCCGACCTCCCCGACCAGTCCCTGGCACCGGTCCTGGCCTGGGCGCAGGAACACCTCGACTCGCCGCTCACGATCGCCGACCTCGCGGCGCGGGCGGCGGTCAGCCCGGCGACACTGCACCGCCGCTTCCGGGCACAGCTGGGAACGACCCCGCTGAGGTGGCTCACGGGGGAACGGCTCGCCCTGGCCTGCCGACTGATCGAGCGGGGCGAGTCACGCTTCGAGGTCGTCGCACGCCTGAGCGGGCTGGGCACCGCGGCCAATCTGCGCGCCCTGATGCGCCGCGGGACGGGCATCACGCCGTCTGCGTACAAGCGGCGCTTCGGGCTCGAGGCGAACTGACGGCAGCCCGCGGGTTAGCCTGGGCGGCCGTGTCCACTTCTCAGCTCCTGGCGGCCCTCGGGGACGCCGACCCGGCCGTCCGGCGCGCCGCCGAGGACGCCCTCGTCGCGCTCGGCCCGTCCGCCCTGCCGCTCCTGCTGGCGCGGCTGCTCGACTCCGATGTGCCGGCGTTCGAGAACGCCGCGCTGAACGTCGTTCGCCGCAGCGGGCGGTCGGCCTTTCGCGCCTCGCTGGACGCGCTGCGCGAAGCGGCGCCGGGCCAGGCGCAGCGGCGGGCGGTGCGGGCGTTCACCGGTCTCGGTGCCGCGGCGCTGGCGGACTACACCGGCGCGCTCGGGCACGAGGACCCGGTGGTCCGGCGCGCGGCGGTCTCGGCGCTGGGCGAGTTCGGGAAGCTCGGCGAGTTCGGGGAGCTCGGGAAGTTCGGGGAGGAGGGGGTGGCGGTCGCCGCGCAGGTGGTGCCGCTGCTCGGCGATCCGGACGCGGAGGTGCGGCGGCAGGCCGTGTCGGCGTTCTGCTCGTGGGGGGCGGGGGTGGTCCCGCTGCTCCGGGCCGTGCGGCGCGGCGGTCCCGGCGCCGCCCGTGCGGGAGCGCTGGAGGCCCTGGCCGAGATCGGTGGCGAGGCGGTGCTGAGCGCCCGGGACGTCGCGGCGCTGGAGCGGCTGGTCCGCATCAAGCTGCCCGACGACGTGCCCTCGCCGCTGACCTGCTGCCACCTCTCGTGGATCGCGGTGAGCACCGGGGACCAGGGCGGGGTGATGGACCTCCTCGGCCTGTCCGATCCGCGCCGGGTGCCCTTCGCCGCAGGCGTGTTCGCCGCCGACTGCGACGGGCACGGCGGCCTGGGCGCGGACCCGCTGGCCCAGTACCGCCGGGTCTTCGTCACCCCCGAGCTGGACGGCTGGACCCTGGTGGTCGGCGCGTGGTGCGACCCCGCCGACGAGGAGCGCGCGGCGGAGGTGCTGGCGACGTGCGCCCGCCTGAGTGCCCGCTACGGGCGCGCCCAGGCCTACTGGCACAGCTACCAGAACGACGGGTCGGCGGTGCTCGTCGCCGAAGGGGGCACGGTCCTGCGGCGGTTCGCCTTCGTTCCGGGCGAGGAGGTGCGGCACCTGGAGCTGGGGGCGCCGCTGCCGTACGAGCAGCAGCGGCGCGCCGCGCTCGGGCTGCCCCCGCTGGCGGCCGTCCGTCCGGACGTCGACGACGAGGAGGACGAGGGGGAGGAGGACGACGACTGGTTCTGGGAGCTGATCGACCTGGCGCCCGGTCTCGCCGGCCACCTGAGCCTGGACCCCAGGAACGTCGACGGCCGGACGCCGGCCCGGGGCACCGGCTGCCTCGCCCTCACCGGGTACGGCCGTGAGTCCGGCGCGCCGCCGGGGGCGCTCAGGCTCTGAGGGGCCGGCGACGGCCGGTCAGTCCCCCACCGTCAGCACGATCTTGCCGACCTGGGTGCCCGCCTCCAGGTAGCGGTGCGCGTCGGCGACGGTGTCGAGGCCCGCGAAGACGCGGTCGACGACCGGGACGAAGCCGCCGTCCGCGAGCCCGGCCGCGACGAAGGCGTGGGCGCGGCGCAGCCGTTCCCGGTCCCGCGTCACCTCGTGCATGGAGTAGAAGCGGCTCACGACGGGCGCGAAGTCCTCCTGCCCGGGCAGCGGGGTGTCGCGCGGGTCGAGGCGGCCGTAGACGATCACCCGGCCGCCGGGGGCGACGGTGCGGGCGAGGGTGAGGATGCCGGGGCCGGCGACGGGGTCGAAGACCGTCCGTACGCCCTGCCCGCCGGTGGCGTCCAGGACCGCCTCGACCAGGTCCTCCTCGCCGGTGACGACGACGCGGGCGGCGCCGGCGTCGAGGAGCTGCTGCTTCTTGCCGGGGGTGCGGGTGGTGGCGATGGGGACGGCGCCCAGGCGGCGGACGGTCCGGATCGCGGCGAGGCCCACGCCGGAGGCGGCGGCGGTCAGCAGGACGTGGTCGCCGGGGCGCAGGTGGCCGTCCTCGGCGAGGGCGCCGTACGCGGTGAGGTAGGGCATCCAGACGGCCGTGCCCTGGACGGGGGTGAGGCCGGCGGGGTGGTGGACGACGGCGTGCACGGGGGCCAGCACGTGGGTGCCGTAGGTGCCGTAGTCGTTCATCGAGAAGGCGGGGACGGTGTCGACCAGGTCGCCGACGGCGAACCCGGTGACGCCCTCGCCGAGGGCGTCCACCGTGCCGGAGGCTTCGTAGCCGAGGGTGGCGGGCAGCTTCGGGTCGTCCAGGTAGGTGCCGGAGCGGAACAGGGCTTCGGCGCGGTTGAGGCCGATCGCGGCGACGCGGATGCGCAGTTCGCCGGGGCCGGGTTCGGGCATGTCGGTGGTGCGGACGGTGAGGACCTCGGGCCCTCCGGTGGTCTCGAAGACGACGGTCCTGGGCATGGCTGTGCTCAACTCCCCTGGTACGGGCGGCTGCTGATGCTCGATCGAACGCCGCTCAGCCAACCCCCGGTCCGGGGGCGCTGTCAAATTTCGATATCCGTCGAAAAAGCGGGGCGGCAGGCGTAGGGTGGCGGGCGTGATCGAGAAGCACAGCGCTGGACACTCCGCCGGGCCGACCGAGGAGTGGGGTGCCACCCGCCGCTGGGTGGAGGGCCTGCTCGCGCCCGGGGAGCGGATCGTCGGGGCCCGCACGCTCCAGGGCGGGTGGACGTCCCGGATGCGGCGCCTGGACGTCGAAGGAGGCGCGGGCGAGGGCGGTGACGACCCGGCGCGGCCCGGGTACGCGCTGGTGCTGCGCTCCTTCGTCAAACCGTTCTACCTGCGGCACGCCGAGAACATGCTGGCCCGCGAGGCCCAGGTGCTGCGGCAGTTGGAGCCGAGCGCGGTGCCCACGGCGCGGCTGTGCGCGGTGGACGCGACCGGCGAGTTCTGCGACCACCCGTCGCTGGTGATGACGCTGCTGCCCGGCACGGTGCGGCTCGCCGAGGACGGCGACGTCGACCGCCGGATCACCCTGCTGGCCGGGCAGTTGGCGGCCGTGCACGCGCTGGAGGTGCCCGCGGAGCAGCGGCCGCGCGACTGGCAGGCGTGGACGGCGCCGGATCGGGTCGCGGTGCCCGAGGGGACGGCGCGGCCGGACCTGTGGCGCCGTGCGATCGCGGTGATCGACCGCCCGGCGCCCGCCCACCGGGCCTGCTTCCTGCACCGCGACTTCCACCCGGGCAACGTACTGTTCACCGGCGCCGGCGAGGAGTTGGCGGTCAGCGGGGTCGTCGACTGGGTGGAGACCTCCTGGGGCCCGACCGACCTGGACGTCGCGCACTGCTCCACCGCGCTGGTCCTGCTGCACGGCGTCGAGGCCGGGATGTCCCTCGCCGACCGCTACCAGGAGGCCGGCGGCCGGCTGAGCGAGGCGCCCGGCGACCACCTGTACTGGCGGGTGCTGGACGCGCTCGCCTTCGCGCCGGACGCGGAGAAGGTCGCCGTCCCGTGGCGCGGTCTCGGGCGCACCGACCTCACCCCGGAGGTGCTGACGGGCCGCCTGGAGGACTACCTGCAGGCGCTGCTCGCGCGGTACGCCTGAAACCGGCGGGGTCCAGGAGACAGGCCCTCAGGCCTGGACGCCGTCCACGGAGTCCGCGGAGTCCGCGCCGGCCGTGACGATGGCCAGGGCCCGCCCGACCAGCTCGACCGGGTCCGACAGCCCGTACTCCTCCGCCCAGTGGACGAGCGCGGCCCCGGCGGCGGCCAGGCAGGCGCCGGCGGCCACGGTCAGCCGGAACTCCTCCTCCGGGCCGGCCCCTTCGCTGCGCAGCGCCGAAACGAACGCGCGCTGGATGAGGTAGTGGTTGTGCAGGTTCCGGGCCCGCAGCGCGGGGGTGACGTTGCCCAGGCGGGTGCGGGTGAGCAGCATCCGCCGCTGCGCCTCGGTGGCTTCCTGCATGCTCTCCACCAGGGCGCCGGCGATCCGCCGCATCGGCCCCTCGGCCGCCGGGCGCGCCGCGGCCCGCTGGGCCAGCACGGGGTCGAACTCGCCGCTGAAGACGAGGTCTTCCTTGGTCGGGAAGTGCCGGAAGACGGTCACGGAGGACACCTCCGCCGCGCGCGCGACGTCCGCGACGGTGGTCCCGTCGAAGCCGCGCTCGACGAACAGTGCCAGTGCGTGGTCCTGGATGGAGCGTCGGACCCGCGCCTTCCGCTGTTCCCGGAGTCCTGGTTCCCGTGCGTTCATGACGTCACGGTGGGACGACGGCCGATGGGGGTGGAGGATGTCATGGGCGATTCCTGGTCGAGGGGACGGGTGGCGGAGAAGCCGGGCGCTGCCCGGGGTCAGGCTCTGGGCGCACCTCCGGCCGACTGCCGAACGCGTACGGTCGGCAGACGATCGACGGCGGCCGCAGGGGCCGCTCCGCAGGCGATGTAATCGAATAACGTCATTGGCATCTGTTTACAGCGTCGGCTCCGGGGCCACAACGCGATTCCGCCCGCCTGGCAGGAACAGGACCAGGAACGGCGAAGACCGGGACGCCGCGCGGTCGGCGAGCTTAGGGGCGCGAGCGATCAAGGGCCACGCGATCAAGGGCCCGAGCGATCAAGGGCCCGAGGGACCAAGGGCCTCGGCGATCAGGGCCGGCGGATCCCGGGCCACCCTCGGGGCGGGCACGGCGGACGGTAGGATCGTCGGCGGCTGGCAATCGCCGCGCCCGTTTACCGATGCTGGTAGGAGAGAGTTCATGGCTCAGGTCACGCTGAAGGGGAACCCCATCGAGATCGGCGGCTCGCTGCCCGCCGCCGGGAGCCAGGCCCCCGCGTTCACGCTGGTCGGCGAGGGCCTCGCGGACACCTCGCTCAAGGACTTCGCGGGCAAGCGGAAGGTCCTCAACATCTTCCCGAGCATCGACACCCCCACCTGCGCCAGCTCGGTGCGCGCCTTCAACTCGAAGGCCTCCACGCTGGACAACACCGTGGTGCTGTGCATCTCGGCCGACCTGCCGTTCGCGCAGGCCCGCTTCTGCGGCGCCGAGGGCCTGGAGAACGTCAAGACCCTCTCCACCCTGCGCGGCCGCGACTTCCACGACACCTACGGCGTCTCGATCGCGAACGGCCCGCTCGCCGGCCTGACCGCCCGCGCCGTCGTCGTCCTCGACGAGAACGACACCGTCCTGCACACCGAGCTGGTCGCCGAGATCGCCGACGAGCCGAACTACGAGGCCGCCCTCGCCGCCCTCAACTGACCCGGGCCGCCCGCCGGTCGGGCACCTGACGCTCGCCGAAGGGGCGGGGTACGGCAGTGGCCGTACCCCGCCCCTTCGCGTCGGCCACCGCCTGCCGCACGGCCGGGGCTGCGCCGGCGGCGGGTCAGCCGCAGAGGACGCCGAAGCCGTAGCCGCGCGCCTTCAGGGTGGACAGGATCGCCGGCAGCGCGGCGACGGTCTGGCTGCGGTCGCCGCCGCCGTCGTGCAGCAGGATCACCGACCCGGGGCGGACGTCGCGCAGCACCCGCGACTGGATCGCCGCCGTGCCCGGGCGCGCCCAGTCCTGCGGGTCCACCGACCAGAGCACGACCTGCTTGCCGTCCGCGGCCGCCCGGGAGCGCACGGTCGCGTTGACGGCGCCGTACGGCGGGCGCAGGCAGGTCGGGGTGCGGCCGGTCTGCGCGCGGATCGCCCGATCGGTGTTCCGCACCTGCGCGTCGACGGCCGGGCCGGACAGCTTGCGCAGGTCCGGGTGGGACCAGGAGTGGTTCTGCACGCTGTGGCCCCGGCGGGCGACCTGGCCGGTCACGCCGGGGTGGGCGGAGACGTTCTGGCCGATCTCGAAGAAGGTCGCGCGCACGCCGTAGCGGTCGAGGACGGCGAGGACCTTCGGGGTGTAGGCGGGGCTGGGGCCGTCGTCGAAGGTCAGGTAGACGACCTTGCCGCCCGCCGCCCGCGCCTCCGCCGCGGGCAGGCCCACCGCCGTTCCCGCCGCCAGGGCGACGGCGAGCGCGCCGATCGCCGTCCGGAGCCTTCGCCCTGCCCTGCGCCTGCCTGTCCGTGCGGCCATGGCCACCCCCTGCGGTCGGTACTTTCCGGGTACGGACAGTGTGCGCGGCGGTGCGCCCGCGCCGCGAGCGCCGACGACCCTCCGGGGGCTGAAATCGGCCATCCGGCACGAGGGTTGAGGATCCACGCGGGCCCCTGGCCTCCGGCGCCCGCGCGAAACGACCTGGCGGACGGGCCGCGGCAGGGGCTATGCTCCCCGGCGATGACCACTCACGCTGTTCTCAGATTGGGGGTCCCGTCCGCGCAAGGTGAGTGCTGATGGCCACTCACACCGCGCACGGGGACACCTCCCACCTCTCCTTCTGGCGGCACGTCCGCGAGTTCGCGGTACCGCCCGCCATGATCGAGACCGCCACCGCCCGCCGCCTGTCCGGCGACTGGGCCGGGGCCCTGACCGCCGCCCGCGTGGACCTCGACTTCCGGATCCGGGACGTCGTCCGCGCCCACGGCCGCGAGTTCACCGATCACCTGCTGGCCGACCTGCACCGCCTCGCGCCGGACCTGCTGCGCTGGCACCTGCCGAGGACCGCCCCGGACGGGCTGCTGCGGCCGGGGCTGACCGTGCCGCTGGCCCGCTACCCGGGCGAGCGCCCGGTGGCGCTGGTGGTCCGGACGCCGCCCGCCTGGGCGGACTTCGGGCAGCGCATCGGCCTCGCGCTCTGGGACGGTTCCGCGAACGGCGGCCCGCCGCTCCAGCATCCGCACCCGCACCCGAGCCGGCGCTTCCGCTTCGACCTGCACCGGCACCTGTGGGACGCCGGGCGCAGCGGGGAGTTCGCGGCCCGGGCCGGCACCGGGGGCCCGAGCGGCCTTCCGGCGGCCGACGCCGTGGCGGCCGGCCTGCGCTGCGCCGTCGACCGGTGGGGCGCCGAGGCCGGGCTGCTGCTGCGCGCCGAGGGGCGCCCGGCCGGGCCGGTCGCGGTGCGGCTCGGGCGTCGGCGGATGCTGCTGCTCGAACCCGGTGCGGCCGGGGTCACGGCGGTCCGTCCGGTCGGGGACGTCCGGGAGGCGCGCGGCCTGCCGCTGCTGCCCGACGCGGCGACCTGGGTGGCGCCCGACCTCGACCTGCTGCGGTCCGGCACCCTCGGGCCCGAGCTCCTGCACCCTTTGGTGGCACGGGCGTTGGCCCCCGGGCATGCTCGCGGGCCGGTCCGGCCGGGCGGAGCGGGCGAGTCGGGTCGTGCGGGCGGCTTCGGCGGGCCCGGGCTGGTGGACTGCCGGGGGGCGGTCCACCGGATCGGTCTGGTCGACGGGGTGCTCGCCCCGCTCGACCACGCCCCGGCCGAGCTGCGCCGCGAGCGGCTGCTGATCGCGCTCTCGGGCACCCCGCTGCCCTGCCTGCGGGCCGTCGAGCGGGCGCACCGCCGTCCGCACGAACTCGCCGGTCTGCGCGAGCGGTTGGACCACGGCGACGTGGACGGCGCGCTCGCGGCGGTCGAGGCCGTGCTCGGCCCGCAGGCTCGGCTGCGCGAGGGGCCGCTGCGGGACGCGCTGGCGGCGATCGAGGAGCGGCGGAGCACGTACGAGCGCTACCGTGCCGGCCTGGCCACGCCCGGGCCGGACGCGGTCGCGTTCCGCCGCCGCGACCGCCGCCCGAAGCACCACTGGTCGCACCCGCGTTAGGGCCTTGGGCCCTCCGGCGCCGAAGCGCCGGCGCATTTCCTCCCCTTCCCTACGCCACGAGGTGATCACCCATGCCCACGTCCATGCCCACGTCCATGCCCACACACCCCAGCCCGCGCCTCGATGTCGCCGACCAACTCCTCGGCCTGCTCGGCGAGTTCGACACCGAGCCGCGCCCCGACACCCAACTGGAGGCGCTGACCCTGGCCGTCGCCGCCGATCTGCCCGTGCTGCTGTGGGGCGAGCCGGGCATCGGCAAGACCGCCGCGCTCAACCAGCTCGCCGCCGCCCTGGAGCTGCCGCTGACCACGGTGATCGCCAGCGTCCACGAGCCCTCCGACTTCGCCGGGCTGCCGATCCTCGGCGACGACCCGGCGCAGCAGGGCGTGCCGCTGGCGCCGCCGGACTGGGCGGTGCGGCTGGTCCGGGCCGGGCGCGGCCTGCTGTTCCTGGACGAGCTGTCCACCGCGCCGCCCGCCGTGCAGGCCGCGCTGCTGCGGCTGGTCCTGGAGCGGCGCATCGGCGCGCTGCAACTGCCGCCGGGCGTACGGATCGTGGCGGCCGCGAACCCGCGCGCCTCGGCCGCCGACGGGTGGGAGCTGAGCCCGCCGCTGGCGAACCGGTTCGTCCACCTGCCGTGGGTGCACGACCACGAGGTGGTGGTGCGCGGGCTGGGCGGCACCTGGCCGGTGGCCACCCTGCCGTGGCTCGACCCGGGCGCGCTGCGGCCCGCGGTCGCGCTGGCCCGGCGCGCGGTGTGCGGGCTGCTGACGGCCCGTCCCGAGCTGGTGCACCGGCTGCCGAGCAGCGAGACCCGGCGCGGCGGAGCCTGGCCGTCGCCGCGCAGCTGGGACATGACGCTGCGGCTGATCGCCTTCGCGACGGCGGCCGGCTCCTCCCGGGAGGTGCTGTCGCTGCTGGTGCGGGGCACGGTCGGGGACGGCCCGGGGCTGGAGCTGATGGCGCACCTGGACCGGATGGACCTGCCGGATCCCGAGGACCTGCTGGCGGATCCGGCGGGCGCGGTGCTGCCCGAGCGCGGGGACCTGCGCCAGGCGGTGCTGGACGCGGTGGTGGCGGCGGTGCGCAACCGGCCGGAGCGGGCGCGCTGGGACGCGGCGTGGGCGCTGCTGGTGCGGGCGGTGGAGACGGGCGCGCCGGATCTGCTGGTCGTCCCGGCGACCACCCTGGCGGCGCTGCGCCGGGAGGACTGGGAGGTGCCGGCGGCGATCGAGCGCCTGGCCCCGGCGGTGGCGCTGTCCCGCCGGGCCGACCTCGCGGCCGCCGCGGTCGCCCGTCCGGCGCGGGCCGGCCGGTGAGCGCGCGGCCGGTGGACGCCGGGAAGCCGCCGGACGCCGGGAAGCCGCCGGACGCCGGGAGGCCGCTGGACGTCGAGAAGCTGTACGCGGCCCGGCTGCAGGCCACCCGGGCCCGCCCGTACCTGGCGACGGCGCTGTTCGCGCTGCACCTGGTCGAGTCCCGGCAGGTGCCGACGATGGCCGTCGACGTGCACTGGCGCTGCTACGCCTCGCCGGTGTTCGTCGACCGCACCCCGGTGGAGGAGCTGGCCGGGGTGTGGGTGCACGAGGTGTCGCACCTGCTGCGCGACCACCACGGGCGCGGCGACCGGCTGGCCCGCCGGCTCGGGCTGGCGGGACCGGGGGTCCGGCTGCGGATGAACATCGCCGCCGACTGCGAGATCAACGACGACGTGTACGGCGACGGCCTGGCGACGCCGAGCGGCGCCGTCCTCCCGTCCCGGCTGAACCTGCCCGAGGGGCGGCTGATGGAGGACTACCTGCGGGAGTGGCAGTTCGACCCGACCGACCCCCTGCTCGCCTGGCTGGACTGCGGCAGCGGCGCGGACGGGCTGGCGCGGCCGTGGGAGCTGGGCCCGGACGGCGCGCACGGCCTCGGTCCGCAGGAGCGGGACGCGGTGCGCTTCCGGGTCGCCGAGGGCATCCGGGCCCGCCCGGGCGAGACCCCGGCGGGCTGGCGGCGCTGGGCCGAGGAGGTGGTCCACCCGCCGCAGCGGTGGCGGGAGCTGCTGGGGGCGGCGCTGCGGTCGGCGCTGGCCGGCGCGGGGGCGGGGGACGACTACAGCTACGGCCGGCCGGCCCGGCGCTCGGCCGGGCTGCCGGGCGTGGTGCTGCCGAGCCTGCGGCGCCGTCCGCCGCGGGTGGCGGTGGTGGTCGACACCTCGGGGTCGGTCTCGGACGAGGAGTTGGGCAGCGCGCTGCTGGAGGTCGCGGCGATCGGCCGGGCGGTCGGCGGCCGCCGGGACCAGGTGTCGGTGGTCTCCTGCGACGCGGCCGCGCAGTCCGTCCAGCAGCTGTGCGGGGCCGCGGGCATCGAGCTGGTCGGCGGCGGCGGGACGGACCTGCGCACGGGCTTCGCGGCGGCGCTGCGGGCCCGCCCGGCGCCGGACGCCGTGGTGGTGCTGACCGACGGGCAGACCCCGTGGCCGGAGGCGCAGCCGCCCTGCCGAACGGTGGTCGGCCTGTTCGCCCGGCCGAAGCGGGTCCGCGAGTACGACCCGGACTACCGGCCGGACGCGCCGCCGACCTGGGCGCGGGTGGTCACCATCGGGTGAGGGGGTGGGGTGACCGCCTTGGTGTGCGGGCGAGTTCGGACAGGCCCCTCTTCTCGTCATTTTGACGACAACAGGCTAGGGTGTCCGGCATGAGAGTCGTACTGACGCGGGCGAGCGTCTGCATGGCCGACGACTGCGACGCCCCGCACGAGGCCGTCTGGGAGACTCCGGACGGCGGCGCGGTGGCCGACGTGCTGGAGCGGTCCGCCGGCTACCTGCTGAGCCTGAACACCTCCTGCTGGGTCGCCTACCTCGGCTACGGCCGGGGCGACGGAAGGCCGCTCGCGGTGGCCTCGCCGCGATGGTCCGGGCTCCGCCTGCTGCCCGACGCGGAGGCCCACGCCCGACTGGGGCCGCACGCCGACCGGCTGGAGATCTACTGGGCCGTCCGGTCCGGTGCGGACCCGGAGGTGGTGTGGTGGGAGCTGACCGGCCGCCAGGGGCCGCGCCCCCGCCCGCAGGCCGCCCCGGCCCCGCAGCCGGAGGCCCTGCGCCTCCGGCTGCGCGACCACCGCGACCAGCTGATCCGGCGCATCCGGCTCGGCTAGGGCCTGCCGGTCGGCCGGAACGGACGGTCAGCCGAGCGCCCGGGCCACGGCCGCGCCGTCCGCGACGTGCAGCAGCGCGTCGGCGCCGTCCAGGAGCTCCCGGTCGAGCGGGAAGTAGCCCTGGCGCGGAAGGGTGTCGGTGCGGCGGGCGGTGGCCTCCCCGGCCGCCGCCGGGTCGGTCAACTCCCAGTCGGCGGAGCCGCGTTGCAGGGCCGCCTCGAAGGTGCCGGGTGCCGGTTCCGGCAAGCCGAGGACCGGGCTGCGCCCGAGGCTGCCGACCACCAGGACGTACCGCTCGGCTAGCAGCGGTTCGAGGATCATGCCGGCGCCCGTCCAGTCCGCGCGCCACTCCCCCGCCGACCAGGCGCTCGGGGTGCGCTTCAGGTGCTCGTTGTGGGCGAACACCAGGGTGGGTCCGCGCCGGGCCTCGGCCTCGCGGATCTCCCGCAGGTTGCGGGCCATCAGCGTGTCCCGGCTGCCGAGCAGCCGCGCGATCCGGACGCCCTGCTCCAGGCCGGGGACGGCCGCCTGGGCGTGGTAGCGCAGCAGCCCGAGGCAGGTGGTCAGGTGGGCGCGGGCCCGCAGCCACGCGGCGTGCGAGCCGGCGGCGATCAGGCCGGGCGCGCGCTCGTGCAGCAGGTTCAGCAGGTCGTCGGCGAGGACGCGCAGCCGCTGCGCCTCGGGCGAGGCGCCGGGCGAGGCGGCCGCGTCGAGGATCGCCTCGGTGCGCTCCCAGCGCTCGTCGGGGCCGGTGAGCGCGGCCACGTCGAGCTCCAACCCCAGGTAGTCGCGGGCGTGTTCGAGGTAGCGGCGGGGGCTGGGGGCGGTGGTGTTCTCGGTCGGCGCGTCGAAGCCGTGGAAGGCGATCCGCTCGACGGGCGGCCGCTGCGCGTTGTGCGCGCGCAGCCGGGCGACGAGGCTCCGGTTGGCGTCGAGGTCCCCGAAGCCGTGGCTGAAGCCCGTCGCCAGTACCCCGTCCAGGGTCCCGGTGCCGTGCCGGACGTAGTCGTCGACGGCGAGCGCGGCGATCCGGTCGGTCTCCAGGGCGACCGACCGGAAGCCCCGCCCGGCGAGGTGGAGGAAGAGGAGTTCGTTGCGCACCCACCCGAAGGCGGGCTCCTGGTGGGTGGGCTCGCCGAGCGCCAGCACACCGCAGTCGGGGGCGAGCAGGTCATGGAAGTGGTGCAAGTCCCGGTTCATGGACCTCAAGCGTATCCTTGAATGGTCGGTTGAGACTTTTCCGGTCTCAGCCCGGGTTTTTCTCCAAGAAGTCTCAAACGGGGGTCCGGATGCGCCCAACCGATCTCGCCCGCGAGCACGGCATCTCGACCCAGGCCGTGCGCAACTACGAGCGGGACGGCTTCCTGCCGCCCGCCGCCCGTACGGCCAGTGGCTACCGGGTCTACACCGAGCGGCACGCGGCCGCGCTGCGCGCCCACCTCGCGCTCGTCGCGGCGTACGGGCACGCGACGGCGGGCGAGGTGATGGCCGCCGTGCACACGGACCGGCTCGACCAGGCGCTGACCGCCGTCGACCGGGGCCACGCCCGGCTGCTGCGCGACCGGGAGACGCTGGCCGCCGTCCGGGAGGCGGTCGGCCACCTGACCGGGCGGGCGGACCCCGCGCCGCACCGCCCGGACGACCGACTCCCCCACAGCATCGGCGAGTTGGCGCACCGCCTCGGCGTCACCCCGGCCACCCTGCGGGCCTGGGAGGCCGCCGGGGTGCTGGCCCCGGCGCGCGACCGCGCGACCGGGCACCGGGTCTACCTCGCCGCCGACCTGCGCGACGCCGAACTCGCCCACCTGCTGCGGCGCGGCGGCTACCCGCTGGCCCGGATCGCGGGCGTGCTCCGGCAGGTGCGGGCGGCGGGCGGCACCGCCGAACTGGCCGCCGCCCTGGCCGGCTGGCAGCACCGGCTCACCGAGCGCGGCACGGCCATGCTGACGGCGGACGGCCTGCTCGGCCGCTACCTCGGGGACGGGTCATGACCCGGTCGTGACCCGCAGGTTGGCGAGCAGCGTGGCGCCGTCCGGAGTGGTGGCGAACAGCCGGCCGCTGCGGTGCCAGCAGGTGAGCGCGTCGCCGTGCCGGCGCAGGCCGACCGGGGAGGCGTCCGCGCCGGGGAAGACTGCGGTGAACCCGCCGACGAGCGGGGCGCCGGGCGGGCCGCCGCCGAGGGTGACGTGCAGCGCGCCGGACAGCCGCGCCGCGAACGCCCAGTGGGTGCCGTCCGCGCTCAGCACGCCCTGGCCGCGCACGCTCCGCTCGGCCACCCGGCCGTCCCCGACCGCCCGGACCAGGGTGGTGTCCGCCGCCGCCCCGGGGCCGGTGTCGAGCAGCCGGCCGTCCGCGAGCAGCACCGCGCCGTCGAGGTCCGCCACGTACGGGCCCGGCCGGTCCGGCCCGGTGCGGTTCAGGTGGGAGCGGCCGCGCAGCGTCCAGTCCGGCTGCTCCCACTGCCACAGTTCGGACATCTCGACGCGGTGCGAGCCGGGCGCCGGGTGGGTGTGCACGAGCCCCGCGCAGCTGTCGGGCGTGCGGGCGATCGCGCCCAGGAGCCGCTGGTCGCCGCCGAGTTCGCGGTGGACCACGGTCGGGCGGGCGGTGCGGGTGTCGAGCACGGCGATGGTGCCGTCCGGGTCGACGGTGACGAGCCGGCGGCCGTCGTAGGAGCGGGCGAGCCCGCGCACCCGCAGGGTCGTCCAGCGCTCGACCGCGCGGGTGACGAGGTCGAGCCGGGCGATGTCGCGCACCTCGCCGTAGCGGGCGACCAGCAGCGCCGAACCGCCGTGGTCGGCGAGGACCAGTTCGTCGGCGGGCACGTCCCAGCGGGCCCGGGTGCGGCCGTCCGGGCCGAGCAGCCGCACCCCGGCGTGGCCGCAGGCGACCAGCACCGCGCCGGAGTCGAGCCGGGCCGCGTCCAGGACGGGCAGGGTGCCGGGGCGGTCGGCGGCGGTGACCTCCAGCGGGGTGCCCGGGGTCGGCGCGGCGAGGCGCGGCTTCGGCAGGTCGGCGGCCGCCAGCGGGTCGGCGCGCTGCGACAGCCGGGTGTAGCGGGCCCGTTGGGTCGTGGTGTCACCGCCGTCGCCGAACCCACCGCCCCGGGTGACGGCGCGCAGGGCGGCGGTGGCGAGCTGCCGGTCGACGGCCGGATCGGCGGCCGGGACGGTGGCCAGCGCGGTGAGGGCGGCGGCCCGCTCGCTGTCCGGGGCGTCGGCGGCGAGGGTGGCCAGGGCGAGGCCGGCGATGACCTCGGCGGCGTTCCGCGCGTCGGCGGCGGTCCGCGCGTCGTGGGCGGTCCGCGCCTCGGGGCCGGTCGCGGCGTCGGCGGCCCTCCCGGCGGGGCCGAGCGCGAGCAGGTGCACGAGGGCGCGCCCACGGGCCGCCCCGCCGAGCAGGACGGCCTCGCGCAGGTCGCCCACGGCGGTGGGGCGCAGCGCCGCGTCCGGCCAGACCGCGTCGACGGCGCCGAGCCGGTCGCCGGCCTCCCGGCAGTGCGCGGCCCAGGCGGTGCGCAGCTCGCGCGCGGCCTGCGGGTCGGTGGCCGCGAGCCGTTCGACGGCGGCGGCGAAGGCGCCCCGGCGGTGGGCGATCCGCACCGCCCGCTCGCGCTGGCCGGCCCGCCACCAGAGCCGGACCACCTGGTCGGCCGGGAGTCCGCGGCCCTCGGCGAGTTCGGCGGCCTGCTCGACGCGGCCGTGCCGCTCCAACAGGGCGACGGCTTCGGCGGGTTCGGCCAGCAGGTCGGCGAGGACGTAGGCGGCCTCGTCGATCCGGGCCTCGCGTTCCAGCGCCTCGGCGGCCTCCCGGTAGAGGTCGTTGAGGAAGCCGTGCACGGTGGGCCCGCTGATCGGCATCGCGGCCGGCGCCCCGGCGCGCTCCCGCGGGTCCGGGCGCAGCGCGCCCCGGAAGCGGGCGGGCAGGCGCAGGGCGAGCAGGCCGCCGGGCCCGCGTCCGGCGTCCCCGGCCAGCCGGACGGCGTCGCGCAGGGCGTCCTCCCAGCGGCGCTGCCGGAAGGAGCGGGCGAGGCGGGCGACGTAGCGGGCCTGGCGGCGCTGGAACAGGGTGCCGGCGGGGCTGCGCAGGGCGAGCCGGGCCAGCCACTGCCCGCGCGGGCGGCGGGCGGCGGCACTCTTCCGTGGACCGTCCGGAGCGCCGGACTGCCGTGCGGCGCCGGCGTGTTGGGGGGCGGCGGCCTTCCGGTCGCGCCGGGCCTTGGCCCAGGGGAGGACGGCCAGGCCGATGCTCGCGGCGGTCAGGACCGGGATGACGCTCCAGATCTCGGACTCGCCCCGCTCGACGGCGCTGGGCAGGTACGGCAGGGCGCCGCAGAGCACGGCGGCGAGGAACAGCGCGTTCGGCCAGACCGGTGGCGCCGGCCGGCCGGCCGGGGGCCGCGGGTACGTCGGGTCCCCCGGCCGGCCGGCCAGGCTCCTCGGCGGCCGCGGGCGCTGCGGGCGTCGCGGGCGGCGCTCGCCCAGCAGCCGGGCGGCCCAGGAGCTGCGCTCGCGGACGCCGGCCGCCGCCCGCAGGTCGACGACGGGCGGGCGCAGGGCCTCGTCCTCCTCGACGGGCTCCGGCGCGGCCGGGGTGCCGACCGGGCCCAGCCGGTGGACGGCGATCCCGGTCGGGTCCAGCCAGTGGGCCGGGTCCAACGGCCGCATCCCGGCAATGGCATGACGGTACGTCAGACCGCCCGCGACGAGGAGGACGTCTCCCCCGTCGAGCGCGCGCTGGTCGGCGCCGGCGGCCACCAGCGCGCCGCCGACCGCCCGCAGCGGTTCGCCGGGCGCCCGGTCCGGGCGGGTGCGGACCGGCGCGGGCAGCGTCAACACCCAGCGGCCGTCCGGCAGTTCCAGCAGGCGCGCGCCGTCCTGCCAGTGGCTCAGCACGCGTTCGGCGGCCTCGGCGGCACCGATCAGCGGCACGTCCAGAACGAAACCGGCGGCGTCCAGGGCGGGGTTCGTCACTCGCTGCTCCTGATGGTGAAGTGCCGTCGGCCGGTCACCGTGTCCGCGACCACCAGGGCGCCGGGCCGCGGTTCGGCGACGATCAGCGGCAGCTTCGGGTGGACGGCGGGGGTGCCGGCGCCGCCGGACAGGCCGGTGTGGGTGCGCACGCCGTCCGCGCGGACGGCCCGCACCAGGCCGGCCGCCCCGGTGCGGGTGATCAGCACGGGCTCGCCGCCCTCCTGGGTGAGCCCGATCACCTCGGCGCCCTCGTCGCGCAGGACGATCGAGCGGGGGCCGATCCGCTCGTGGTCCAGCCGCCACTCGCGGCCGTCCGCGGACCAGCCGACCAGCCCGGCGCCGTGCACGACGTGGGCCGCGTCCGCCGCCGCGGGCGGCAGCGGGACGGCCGACAGCCTCGGCTCGCGCGCCCACCGGAACGGCCGGCCGCCCGCGGTGGACGCCACCGGCCCGTCCTCGGTGACCACACCGCCCGGTGCGATCCGTCGCCACCGGCCCGCGACCGGCAGCAGCAGGCCGTCGTCCTCGCGCAGGACGGGCAGCACCGGCTGGTCCGTCAGCTCCGCGAACGCGGCGGAGCCGGCCGGGGGCAGGCCGACCGCCGCCGCGTCCACCGCGTAGCCGTCCGGGTCGGGCACCGGGCGGCCGATCACCTCCAGCACCAGCCGCCCGCGCACCACGCACAGCACCAGCAGCCGCCGGCCGTGCTGCGCGGCGGCCACCACCGGCCCGCGCAGCACGTGGCGGCGCGGCCGGCCGCTGCTCTCCACCGAGCCGTCGCACACCAGCTTGACCGCCACCAGCACGGACGCGTCCGCCCCGCGCAGCAGCAACTCCCGGGTGCCCGAGGTGAACACGGGCAGCGCGCCGCCGGTGACGGGCAGCGGCGCGGAGGTCTCCGTGGTCGCCGCCCGGGCCCGGCGGAACTCGGCCCCGCGCAGCGCCCGCACGGCGATCGGCGCGGGCGGCAGCGTCAGCTCGGCGTCCGCGCCGCCGTCCACCCGGACCCGCACCCGGCCGACGCCCTCGGCGCTCCAGCCGGCCTCCTCGGCGGTCAGGGTCCGGGGCCGGGCGGGTAGTTCGGCCGCCAGGCGCGGGGAGGCCAGCAGCCAGGCGCGGTCGGCCGCGTCCAGCGCGTCCTCGGCGCGCCGGACGTCCTCGGCGCTCGGGTCGGTCGGGCGCCGGGCGTTCAGCCAGCGCGGCAGCAGCTCGGCCGGCTCGCCGCCGAACAGCCGCCCCGGCTCGTCGCCCAGTACGCCCACCACCAGCTCGCCGCCGCGCGCCGCGGCCCGCCGGTGCAGGACCAGCAGCGCCGCCAGCTGCACCAGCCGCCCCGCCCCGGCCTGCGCCGGGCCGGCCTCCACCAGCGCGACCACCCGGCCGCGGCTGGTGGTGCTGCGCAACTCGGCGGCCAGGTGCAGCAGTTCGTGCTCGGTGTAGCGCCGCAGGAACTCCTCCGGGAACTCCTCAGCCAGCAGCCACTCGGAGGGCAGCAGCCGCTCCAGGGGCCCGGACCGGGCCAGCCCGCCGAAGCCGTCCGGCTCGCCCTGCGCCTCGGCGACGGGCTCGCGCTCCCCGATCAGCGCATCCAGGCGGCGCAGCAACGGGCCCAGTGCGGAGGCCAGTTCGGGCGTCAGCGCGGCCAGCGTCCCGGCCCACGGCTCGACTGCGGCCCGGGTGCCGCCCGGGGTGGTGAGGTGTCCGGTGCCGCTCATGCCGCTCCCCCGAGCAGGGCGGCCAGCGCCTCGGGGTCCGTCAGCGGCGGTGGGACGTCCGCGACCAGGCCGTGGCCGGGCACCAGGGCGCAGAGCTGGCCGTCCGCCGCGCCGAGGGCGGAGCGCCACAGGTCGGCGGCGGGCAGCGGGCGGGCGGTGGTCGGGACCAGCAGGCGGCCGTCCAGGCCGAGGTAGTGGGCGCCGTCGGCCCAGGGCAGGTCGTCCGCCGGGCCGAGGACGAGCAGGGCGGTGCCGTCCGTGGCGGCCGAGAGGCGGTGGCCGGCGCGGAGCCGGTCGCGGGTGGCGGCGGCGAGGGCGGGGACGGCGGGGCCGAGGGCGAGCACGGCGGCGGCGCTGAGCGGGGGTTCGCGGCGTTCCCAGCGGAGTCGGAGGGTGGTCACGCGGGTGCGACCACCGCGACCAGGCCCGCCCGGATGCCGGCGAGCGGGGCGGGCAGGTCGGTCGGGGCGAATCCGGCGTCGATCTCGCGCAGCACGGCTTCCAGGCGCAGTCGGGAGTCGCGGCCGTCCGGCAGGCCGCCGTGTTCGGCGAGGACGGCCGCGCCGGTGCGCATCAGCCGCTCGGCGCGGGCGGCGGCGCTGCGGGACATCTCCTCGGCGGTGTGGGCGAGGCTGCGGTTGGCGGCCCGGCCGACCAGGTCGGCGAGGGTTTCGCGGGCCAGGGCCTGGGCGTCGGCGGTGGGGGCGACGAGCGGCAGCACCCACAGGTCGCGGGCGGAGGCGGTGTCGCGCCCGTCGAGGACGGCGGCGGCCGCGACGAGGTTCTGGGAGCGGACGGCGCGCCGGTCGCTGATCGGGATGCCGGCGGAGCGCAGCCGCCGCAGGGCGGTGCCGAGCAGGCCGGTGACGGGGGTGAGGTCGCAGGCGCGGGCGGCGGCGGCGAGCCGGTCGAGGGCGCCGAGCAGGTCGCCGGCCGGCGCGTCGGGGGTGGTGGGCCGGCCGCCGCGCCCGGCCTCCAGGAGTTCCTCCAGCCGGGCGTCGGTGACGGGTTCGACGAAGACGCGGGCGAGGAAGCGGTCGGCGAAGGCGGCGAGGGCCGGGTCCTCGGGGAGGTGGTTGGCGGCGCCGACGCAGATCCGCAGCGGGCTGGCCACCGCCGTCCGGCCGCGCCGGAAGACCCGCTCGTTGAGCAGGCCGAGCAGGGTGTTGAGGACGGCCGTGGAGCCGAGGAAGACCTCGTCCAGGAAGGCGATCTCGGCTTCGGGCAGCATGCCGGCGGTCTCGAACTCGACCCGGCCTTCCCGGAGTCGGCGCAGGTCGACCGGGCCGAACAGTTCGTTGGGTTCGGTGAACCGGCCGAGCAGGTACTCGAAGTACCGGCCGCCGAGCTGCCCGGCGACCCGCCGTACGGCCTCCGACTTCGCGGTGCCGGGGGCGCCGATCACCAGCAGGTGCTCGCCGGCCACGGCGCACAGCGCCACCACCTCGGCCACCGTCTCGCGTTCGACCAGGCCCCGCCCGGCGGCGGCCACGGCGGCGGCGATCAGCCCGGCGTCGCCCGAGGGCGCGGCGGCAGCGGCCGGAACGGCGGCATCAGTGGTACCGGTGGCATGAGTGGTGTCGGTGGTGTCGGTCACGAGTACGGGAGTCTACGGGCGCCCGCGCGCCGCTCACCAGCGGGTTTCGCCGCACGGCAGCCGCCCCGGCCTCAGCCCGTCCGGCGGCGGCCGTCGTCGGGGCGGCAGAGGTGGACGGTCCGCCGCGGGTCGGCGGGGAACGCGGGGTCGAGCGTCCAGCCCTCCTCGGCGGCCACCCGGAGCACGGCCGCGGCGCCCGCGCACCGGAAGTGGCAGGGCTTGACGCCGACCCGGCGCAGGATCCGGCCGTCCGGGCCGGAGCGGTAGTGCTTCCGCGGGTCGCACGCCAGCTCCTTCCGGAACTTCCTCGCCAGGTGCCCGCGCAGGTGGCGCGCGTACGCGTCGGGGCTGCGGCGCAGTTCCAGCAGGCGCACCCGCGGCCGGAACACGAGGGTGAGCAGCGACAGGAGCACGCGGCAGCGCATCGGCCCCCACGGCGCGCCGCGCTCGGGCACCGGGCCGTACGGGAGGGGCACGCCGAGGTGCTCCGGAGGCGGCATCGGGCGGAAGAAGTGCAGTTGGCCGTCGTTCTCCGAGCGGGGCTTGGCCCAGTCCACCGACCAGCCGTGCCGTGCGGCCAGTTGCTCGACCCGGGTCGGGGCCAGGCCGCGGTAGTGGTGGAGCCCGAGGGAGGCGACGGCCCGGCGCACGCCGTTGGGCGGCAGGTCGCCCGGCTCCCAGCCGCTCTTCCGCTCGGCGCGGGCGAAACGCTTCTTCAGGATCCCTTCGGTGAACGGCTCCCAGGCCTCGGGCCGGCCGTTCCACTCGACGCGCAGGCGCCGCCAGGAGAGCCCGAACGCCACGGTCGTGAACGGGCCCACGATCACGTCACCCTCACCACCGCTTCCGGCACCCCCGCCCGACGAGACCAGCAGGGCCAGCAGGGCGATCCCGACCAGCGGCCCCAGCCACAGGTAGACGAACTGCAGGACGAACTGCGCGACAAGTCCGACCCGCGACCGGCGCGGCGCGGCGCGGTCGATCCCCGCCCGGGCCGGGACGACCGGCCCGACCGGTCTGCGGCTGTCCGGACCTTGCGACGGCACGGCTGTGGACATCGGATCCGCCCCCCTCGGCTCGCTGTGCTGCGCATCAGCTTCGGGCAGCCCGACCTGCGCTGACCACCACTCGCCTTCGGCCGTCACAGACAGCGCACGGGTTCGTTATCCCCCCGTAACTCCCCGGGATCCTCCACCGGGTCTACCTTTGTCGACGCTCGGCCAACTCCACACCCTCACAAGGGAGTAGCCATGTCCGCAGTTCGTCGGCACACCATCGCCGTGTCCACCGCCCTGCTGACCGTCCTGGGCACCGCCGCACCGACCGTCGCCGCCACCGCCCCCACCCTCGTCCAGGCGCCGCTCGCCCACCACGGCGGCGGCCTCCTGCACAGCACCAGCGGCAACTGGGCCGGCTACGCCGCCACCGGCGCCCGGTTCACCAGCGTCAGCGCGAGCTGGGTCCAGCCCGCCGTCTCCTGCTCGGGCTCCAACACCTGGTCCAGCTTCTGGGTCGGCCTCGACGGCGACGGCAGCAACAGCGTCGAGCAGACCGGCACCGAGGCCGACTGCTCGAGCGGCACGCCGGTGTACTCCTCCTGGTACGAGATGTACCCGCAGTACCCGTCCAACTTCAGCAGCACCGTGCGGCCGGGCGACCACTTCACGGCGAGCGTCACCACCAACGGCAGCGGCTCCTTCACCCTCACGCTGTCCGACACCACGGCCGGCTGGAGCCACACCGTCAACAAGTCCCTCAAGAGCGCCGCCCTCGCCTCCGCCGAGGTGATCGCCGAGGCGCCGTCCAGCTCCTCCGGCGT
The DNA here is from genome assembly GCF_041053115.1 of Streptomyces sp. Y1. NCBI lineage: Bacteria > Bacillati > Actinomycetota > Actinomycetes > Kitasatosporales > Streptomycetaceae > Streptomyces > Streptomyces sp. Y1. The sequence goes on from NZ_CP163445.1 coordinate 53,346, forward strand.
CCTGCCGCTCTCCAACTTCGGCTCGGTGTCGTTCAGCGGCGCCAAGGTCAACGGCCAGAGCCTGGGCGGCTTCAACCCGGACAACATCACCATGGGCTCCGGCAGCACCACCAAGGCCACCACCTCCGGGCTGAGCGGGGGCTCCGCCTTCTCGGTGACCTGGAAGCACAGCTGACCCGGCGGACGGGGCCGCGCCGCTCGACGGCGCGGCCCCGTCCCGCGCTCAGCCGCGAACGCCCAACTGGGCCAGCAGCGCCTCGTTGTCCTCGATGTGCCAGTCCTCGACGATCCGGTCGGTGCCGACGTGCTGGATGTCGATGGCGTTGAACTCGACGTTCTGGCCCTGGCCTCTGATGCCGTTGAAGGTGCCGGTGAAGTGGCCTCGGAAGACCAGCCGGGCGGTGATGCGGTCGCCGGTGACCAGGACGTCGGACAGCTCACAGGTCAGGTCCGGCACGGCGGCCCGGAAGGCCTTCGAGGCGGCGGCCGGGCCGGCGGGGCCCTGCGGACGGCCGGGCGGCAGCGTGTTGTCCCGGAACCGCGGGTCGATCGCCGCGTCCAGGTACGGCTGCCGGCCGGTGTTCCAGAACGTGTACAACTGCTGCGCCAGGTGGACCTCCTGGGCGGCGCGCCGCTCGCCGATCGAGCGGTCGACGGTGAGCGCCTTCGGCCGGACCAGGTCGGGCGAGCGGTCGATCAGCCGCTGCGGCCAGGCGCGCGAGGACGACGGACGGTCGTCCTCGCGGGCGGGCGCGGCCGCGACGGTGCCGGCCGTCAGGCCCGCCACGGCGGCGACGGCCGCGGCGGTGCGGATCAGGGTGCGCGAGCGCATGGTGCGACTCCTCGGGAGTGGATCGGTGACGGGGACTGCGGGGCGGGGTGTCAGGCGAGCCGGCCGCCGCCGTCCACGTGCAGCACCGTGCCGGTGACGTACGGGTTGTCGATGGCGTAGCGCACGGCCTTGACCAGGTCCTCGGTGCTGCCCACGCGGCGGGCCGGGTTGCGCTGCGCCACCCCGCGCAGGAAGGCCTCCTTGTCGGAGCCCAGGCCGTCCCAGGAGCCGGTGTCGACGATGCCGGGGGACACGGCGTTGACCCGGACCGGGGCGATCTCCACCGCCAGCGCCCGCACCAGGAAGGCCAGCGCGCCGTTGGTGGTGGCCATGACCGTGCGCGCGGGGGCCGGGCGCCAGGCGGCCACGCCGGAGAAGAAGGTGAACGAGCCGCCCTCGCAGGCCTGCCCGGCCAGGTGCTTGGCGAGCAGCAGCGGACCGATCACCTTGGCGGCGAACGCCCGCTGCACGTCCGCGAGTTCGAGGTCCTTCAGCGGGCCGTTGGCCGGCATCGCGGCGGTCGAGACCAGGTGGTCGAACCGGCCCACCGCCCCGGCCAGGTCGGCGATCGACCGCTCGTCGGCGAGGTCGACCGGGACGACTTCGGACGGCCCGGACAGCTCGCCGGCCGTCCACTCCAGCTTGCGCGGGTCCGGCCCGGCCAGCACGACCTCGGCACCGGCGGCCGAGGCGGCCGCGGCGAGCGCCCGGCCGGTGCGCGAACCCGCGCCCACCACCACGAGTCGCCGTCCCTGCAGAGAGGTGCCATCGGACATGGGAATGCTCCTTCGCGTTCGAGTCATCGGGGGAACCGGCCGCCCGCTGCTTCCCGCGTCGGCCGCAGCACGACCCTCTCCCGGGCGGCTGCCATGAGTCCAAGGCTTGTTCTCTACCGCACCGATAACATCCGCTCATGGCAGCAACCCCCACGCTCCGGCAGCTCGAATACCTCGTCACCGTCGTCGACACCGGCTCGTTCACCCGCGCGGCCGAGCAGTTGCACGTCACCCAGCCCGCGCTCTCGCACCAGATCCGGGCGCTGGAGAGCACCCTCGGCGGCGCACTGCTGGAGCGCCTGCCGCGTGCGGTGCGGCTCACGCCGACCGGCCGGGCCGTCCTGCCGCACGCCCGCGCCGCCCTGGCCGAGGCCGAGCGCCTGACCGTGGCGGCCGGGCGCGCGGCCGGCCTGGAGGAGGGCGAGTTGGAGGTCGCCGTCGTCTACTCGGTCAGCCTCGGCATCCTCCCGCCGGTGCTGCGCGCCTGGCGCCACCGGCACCCGGGCGTCCGGATCCGGCTGCGCGAGTACGCGCACGCGGACCGGCTCCAGGACGCGATGGCCGCCGGCCGCGCCGACGTCGGCATCGGTCCCGCCCCGGCCGGCTGGGAGGGGCCGATCCGCGAACTCGGCGTCGAGGAGTTCACGATCGTCGTCGCGGCCGACGACCCGTTGGCACACCGCCCGAGCGCCGACCGGCCGGCCGCCGACGACCCGCCGGCCGAGGCCCCCGCCGCCTCGGTCGCGCTCGCCGACCTCGCCGAGCGCGCCTGGGTCCACTACGCGCCCGACAACGGCCTCGCCGACCTGCTCGACCAGGTCTGCGCCCGGGCCGGGTTCCGACCCCGGGCGGCGGTGCGCGCCGAACAGACCTCCGCCGCGCCCCTGCTCGCCGCCGCCGGGCTCGGCCCGGCGCTGGTGCCGGCGGACATCGTCCCGGCCCACTTCGACGGCGTCCTGCTGCGACCCGACCCGCCGGTCCGCCGCGTCCTCACCGCCTACACCCGCACCCGCCCCGACCCGCTCACCGTGGCCTTCGCCGACCTCCTCGCCCAGCAGGCCCGGGTCAACCCGCCCCGGCCCCGGTGACCGGCCCGCGCGGCGGGCAGCAGGCGGTCGTACCGGAGCGGTCGTGGCAGCGGGTCGCGGCGCAGATGTTCGCCGGTTGATCCACACGTCGTCAGATTGTCGGGTTACCTTTCCCCCTGCACCGCAACCACGCGGTACGCACGACCAAGGGGGAATCCATGTCCAAGAGGACTCGCGCCAAGGCCGCCCGCTGGACGGCGGCGACGGCCGCCGCCACCGTCCTGGCGCTCACCGGCACCGCCGCCCAGGCCGCCGCGGCCACCCGGGCCACGCCGGTCTCCGGCACCGAGGCCGTCATCGCGGTCGGCAACAACCGGGCCCAGCCGATGGTCGGCCCGGACGGCACCAAGGCGTACGTCGTGGTGGACGGCCCCGCCTCCACCGTGCTCGTCAAGGCCGTCGACACCCGTAGCGACGCCGTCACCGGCCAGGTCTCGGTCGGCACCAACCAGGTCTTCGTCAGCGCGGCGCTCAGCCCGGACGGCACCCGCCTCTACGTCGCGAACGGCCAGCAGTTCAGCGTGCTGGACACCGCCTCGCTGACCGTGCTGGCCACCGTCGCCCTGCCCGACCAGCCGCGCCAGACCGGGTGGACCCCCGGCGCGCCCTCCGGCGTGACGGTGAGCCCGGACGGCACGAGCGTCTACGTCGTCCAGAACGGGCCGACGGCCTACCGGCAGAACGCGCCGGCCCGGGTGCTGGCCTTCTCCGCCGGGCAGCGGGCGTTCACCGGATCGGTCCAGCTGACCGCGCCCATGACCGGCACCGCCGCGATCCGCCCGAACGGCCAGGACCTGTACGTCGGCACCAGCACCGGCGTCCAGCACGTGAAGGCGGCCGCCGCGCCGACGCTGGCCGGGACCGTCCCCGGCACCGCCACCGCGCTCGACTACAACCCCGTCCTCACCCCGGACGGCACCCGGCTGTTCGCCGTGGGGCAGCAGGGCCAGGCCGACCTGATCGACCCGGCCACCGACACCGTCGTCAAGCACCTCGCCCTGACCCCCACCAACACCTCGCTGAGCTCCCCGCAGATCAGCGCCGACGGCACCCGCCTGTACGTGGCCGAGAACGACTTCACCGCGGGCCCGTCCGTGCTCGCCTTCGACACCGCCACCGGCAACGCCGTCCCGGACGAGACGGTGTCCCCCGACGAGGACGTGCTCAACGGCCTCGCCGCCGGCCCGGACGGCCACACCCTGTACGTGACCGGCAGCATCGGGACCAGCGGCAAGCTCCAGGTCATCGCGAACTGAGGCCGGTCGCGCACACTCCCCCGGGCGGGCGGGACGGCCACCCCGCCCGCCCGGGGCCCCGCCCTGCCCGGGGGTCCACGACCCGCGCGTGGCCCGCGCCACAGCCGTCGACGGCCCGGGCGGGAATCATGGACGGGTGACGATCGACCTGCTGCCCGGCCGCGGCGTCCGGCTGCCCGCGCCGCTGCCCGAGCTGCCGTTCGGGCTCGGCGAGGACGCCGTGCGCCGGCTGCTCGCCCCGCACACCGCGCTGCTGCGCGGGGGCGTGGAGAGCCCGTTCGTCTGCGGCGCGACCTGGACGCTGGCGTTCTCGCTGCCGGGGGTGGGCGTCCTCCTGTACGCCGGGCGGGCGGGCGACGGCCGTTTCTCGGACGTCGGCGTCACCCGCGACCCGCGCGACGAGCGTCCGGCCTGCCCGGTCGGCCTGCACGGGGTCGACGTCTTCGGCTGGCCCGCGCACGAGGTGGTCGAGGCCCTGCGGGCCGGGGGCCTGCCCGTGCCCGACCCGGAGGGCGGCACCCTCCACCACGACACGCTCCGGCTCAGCCGGAACACCCCGAACGCCCGTCCGCTCGCCACGGGCCGCAAGCCGCGCCGCGAACCGCCGTTCACCTTCGGCTCGGTGTCGCTCGGCGCCGCCCCGCCGCCACCGCGCTGACCGGTTCCGCCCCCCTCCCCGACCACCGCCTCCGGAGTCACCGTGACCACCACCCGCCTGTCCGTCGCCGTCCTCGGCCCCGGCGGCACCGCCCGGCCTGTCGCTGCCCTTCCTGCCGACCCGGGGCGGTAGGAAGGGCAGCGAACCAGCCCACCCCGCCCCGGAGGTCCGCGGTGAACCACCCGATCCTCGACCAGATCCACGACCTGCGCGCCGAGTTGGCGCCCGGCGACACCGCCCCCGCCCTCGTCGCGGCGCTCGGCGCCGGACGGGCGCCGCGCACCGACCTGGCCCAACTCGCCGCCCAGCAACACCGGATCATCACCTCCGACCGGCGCAGCCTGCTCCTGCTCGCCACCCGCTGCGCCGACCGGCCGCTCGGCGGCTGGTTCGCCACCATGGCCGAGGGCGAGAGCGCCGCGCTGCGCACCCTGCCCGCCCTCGCCGCCGCCTCCGGCCCCGCGGGCCTCGCGCCCGACGCGCCCCACGCACCCGACGCCCTGACCGACCACCCGCCGCTGCCCGGCTGCCAGGCCTACCCCGCCTACCTGGCCTGGCTCGCCCTCAACGCCCGCCCGGCCGCGGCGGCGGCCGCCCTCGTCGCCAACTTCGCCGCCTGGGGCGGCTATTGCGCCTCGATCGCCCGGGCGCTGCGCACCCACTACGGCTTCCCCGAGGACGCCTGCGCCTTCTTCGACTTCTTCGCGCAGCCCGCCACCGAGCTGGAGCGGCAGGCCGCCGACGCCCTCGGCCCCGACCCGCTCGACGGCCGCACCCTGGCCGCCGCCCGTGAGCACGGGCGGCTCCTGCAGGCCTACGAGCACCTGTTCTGGGACACCCTCGGCGGTTGAGGGCCGATCAGCCCGATTCACCGACCGCGGGTCGGGCCACGATCGTGACGCAGTTGAACGTGGTGAATCCCGCGCCGAGGTCATTGGCCAGTGCGACGGTCAGCCGGTAGTCCCCGGCCGGGAACGGCCCGACGGTCGACTCCCCCCCGCCCGCCGGGGGTATAGCTCCCGCGAGCGGGGGTCTTCGACATGTTCCGGTCAATGCACTGGGCCCTCTACGGTTCCGGCAACCCCCACGCCGGACCGAGGAGACCCCCATGCTCCGCATTCGTGCGCTCGCCGTCGCCACCGCGCTCGCGGGCGTCGTGCTGACCGCCGCCCCCGCCGTCAGCGCGCCCGCCCCCGCGCCGGCCGACGAACCGTCCATCGCCGCCGCCCTGACCGTCGCCCCGGCCGACCCGGCCGCCGCCGTCACCGCCGCGCCGCCCGCACTGCTGCGCGCCTACCAGCGCGACCTCGGCCTGTCCCCGCAGGCCGCCGCCCGGCGCCTCGCCCGGGAGGCGCGGGCCGCCGCGGTGCAGGGCGCGCTCGCCCGCACGCTCGGCGACCGCTGGGCCGGGGCCTGGGTGGACGGGCCGGACGCCACCCTGGTGGTGGCCACCACGGACGCCTCCGCCGCCCGCGCCGTCACCGCCCACGGCGGCCGGGCGACCGTGGTCCGCCACGGCCTCGCCGCCCTCGACGGCGCCAAGCGGCGGCTGGACGCGGCCGGCTCCGCCGCCGCGCCCGGGGCCACCCCGCTCTGGTACGTCGACGTCCGGACCAACAGCGTGGTGGTGCGCTCCACCGACGCCGCCCGTACCGAAACGTTCCTGCGGGACTCCGGCGTGGACCGGGCCCTGGTCCGGGTCGAGCGGGCCGCCACCGTGCCCCGCCCGCTCGCCGACCTGCGCGGCGGGGACGCTTACTACATCGACGACGCCGCCCGCTGTTCGATCGGCTTCCCGGTCACCCAGAACGGCCAGCCGGGCTTCGTCAGCGCCGGCCACTGCGGCCAGCCCGGCTCCAACGCCACCAGCGACGGCGGCGGTTCGATCGGCACCTTCCAGGGCTCGACCTTCCCCGGCAACGACTACTCGTGGGTCGCGGCCGGCCCGGACTGGACCGCCCAGCCGCAGGTGAACGACTACGCGGGCGGCGCGGTGACGGTCTCCGGCTCGCAGGAGCAGCCGGTCGGCGGCTCGGTCTGCCGCTCCGGCTCCACCACCGGCTGGCACTGCGGCACCGTCCAGGAGCTCAACGCGACCGTCAACTACGCGGAGGGCACCGTCTACGGGCTCACCCGCACCACGGTCTGCGCCGAACCGGGCGACTCCGGCGGCTCGTTCATCTCCGGCAGCCAGGCCCAGGGGGTCACCTCGGGCGGCTCCGGCGACTGCACCTCGGGCGGGGAGACCTTCTTCCAGCCGGTCAACCCGATCCTCAGCACGTACGGCCTGACCCTGGCCACCGGCTGATCCTCCGGGCCACCGAGTCACTGAATCGCTGAGTCGCTGAGTGACTGAGTCGCTGGGCCACTGACTCACCGGGCCGCCGGGAGCGGCGCCCGTCCGGCCGGACCGTCGACGCGGCCCGGCCGGACGGGCCGTCAGCCCAGCCCCGCCGTCCGGCGCTCGAACACCTCGGGCCGGGCGGTCTCCAGGGCCGTGGCGACCGCGCCGAGCAGCACCGCCTCCTCCCCCAGCAGGCTCGGCGCGAGCGTCGGCCGCATCGGGGCGAGCCGGTGCAGGGCCTGTTCCAGCGGCTCCAGGAGCAGGTCCGCGCTGGTACCCAGACCGCCGCCGAGCACCACCAGGTCCGGGTCGAGGACGGCCGACAGCACGGCCACCGCGTAGGCCAGCCGCTCGGCCTCCTGCCGCACCGCCTTCAGCGCCGCCCCGTCCCCGGCCCGGGCCCGCTCGAAGACCCGCGCCGCGGTGACCCGCCGGGCCGGGCCGGAGCCCGCGTCCAGGCCGAAGTCCAGGGCCGCGCGCACCACGGCGTCCGCGGCGGCCTCCTGCTCGATGGTCACCACCGGCTCCCCCGGCCGGCCGGGCAGCGGCACCAGGCCGATCTCGCCGAGCCCGCCGTGGGCGCCGACCAGCAGTTCGCCGTCCTTGACCACGCCCAGGCCCAGCCCGGTGCCGACCAGCAGGTAGGCGAACATCCGGCTGCCCCGGCCGGCGCCGAGGGTGTACTCGCCGAGGGCCGCCAGGTTGGCGTCGTTGGCCACCGAGACGGTCGCGCCCAGGCCCGCCCCGATCCGGTCGAACAGGCCCGGCCGCCCCCACCCCGGCAGGCTGGTGGCGTACCGCACGCCGCGCCGCTGCTCGTCCCAGACCCCGGGGGTGCCGATCACCGCGTGCACCACGTCCGCGGGTGACAGGCCCGCCTCCTCGGTCGCGCCGCGCGCGGCCTCGACCACCGCGTCCGCGACGGCGTCGGCCGAGCTGCCCCGGTTGGCGACGTCCCGGCGGACCAGCACCGTCCCCGCCAGGTCGGCGACCGCCACCCGCAGCCGGGCCCGGCCGACGTCCACCCCGAGCACGTGCCCGGCGGTCGGGTCGACCTCGTACAGCACGGCCGTACGGCCCCGCTCGGGCGCCACCCGCCCGGCCGCGCGGACCAGCCCCGCGCGCTCCAGCTCGGCCAGCGCGGCGGACACCGTCGGCTTGGACAGGCCGGTGTCCCGGGCCAGTTGGGCCCGGGAGGAGCCGCCGCCGGTGCGCAGCAGCTCCAGCAGCAGCCACTCGTTGTTGCTGCGCAGCCGCTGCCGGTTCCACGGCACCGCCCGGGCGCCGGCCGCCGGGCGGTGGGACGGCAGGTGGCGGGTCATCAGGGCCTCCGGGGTGGGCGTACGGCCGACCGGCGGGCGGCGCGAGCCGGTCGGGTGCGGCCGGGCGCGGCCCGCGACGCCCGGGGTCGGACGCCGCCGCCCAGTATGACCGGTGGTCACCACCCGGCGATCGGCGAGGAGCGGCGAGGACCGGTAGCGGACGGACCGTCACCGGACGATCGTTCAGGGCCGCGGGGGCGGCGTCCCGGGGCCGGGCGGCCGGGGGCGGTCCGCTGACCTCGCGCGAACCCGCTTCGACGACGGAGGGCAACCATGCGAGCGTGCCCGCGCGCACGTGCACGATGCACATCCGCCCTGTTACAACAACGCCTCCGGGCAGTCAAACTTTCATCCCGGTGTGGGCGCGCCGGGCTCCGGCGCGTGATCATTGGCCCTATGCAGTTCCGGCACCGCAGACGAGCGGCAGGCTCCCGACCCACCGCACCGGGCTCCCGGTCCCTGGTGGCAACGGCGGCGGCGCTCGCCGCCAGCCTCGTCGCGGTCACCGACAGTAGCGAGGGCGGCACGCGTCGGAAGGCCCCCGGCGACGCCGACCCGGAGCTGCTGGCCGACGTGCTCGCCGGGGTGCCGGCCGGCGTCGCCCTGCTGGACGAGCGGCTGCGCTGGCAGTACCTCAACCCCGCCTTCACCGCCGCCACCGGCCTGCACCGGGCGGACCTGCTCGGCCGCCCGGCCGAGGCCACCGCCTTCGGGCCGGCCGCCGCCGTGCTGCGCCGGGTCCTCGCGGACGGGCAGGACCGCGACCAGCTCACCGGCGGGCCCGAGGGCGCGGGTGCCCCCGTACCGCCCGGCCTGCGGGTGCGCTACCGGGCGCTGCGGCGGGCCGACCGGATCACCGGCGTGGTCGTCGCCGTGCTCGACGACCAGGCGCAGGGCCGGGCCGTACCGGGCGAGCCCGTACCGGCCGGCCCCGCGCAGACCCGGCTGGCGCTGCTCGAAGCCGCCGACGAGCAGATCGGCAGCACGCTGGACCTCGGCACCACCAGCGCCGAACTCGCCGCGTTCCTGGTGCCCCGGCTGGCCGACCACGCCGTCGTCGACCTCCTGCCGCCCGAGGCCGAACCGCCCCGGATCGGCCACGGCGCGCCCGGCCGCCTGCACCGGGCCGCCGTCTCGGCGCCGCACGCCGCCGGCTCCCCCGGCCCCGGCGACGCCGTCCGGCCCCGCGCGGGCTCCGCCGCGGAACGCGCCCTGGCCGCCGGCGCCGCCGTGCTCGGCGCGCCCGAGCCGCAGGACGGCTGCCCGGCCGGCACCGCCTCCCTGCTCGTCCTGCCGCTCGCCGCCCGCGGCCGGCTGGTCGGGCTGCTCACCCTCGGCCGCACCGCCGCCGCGCCCGCCTTCACCCCCGAGGACGCCGACCTGATCGGCGCCGTCACCGCTCGCGCCGCCACCGGCCTCGACCACGCCCGCCGCTACGCCCGCTCGCAGGGCATCGCCCTGGAACTCCAGCGGGCCCTGCTCAGCGAACCCGGCAACCCGCACCAGAACCTCACTCTCGCCTCCCGCTACCTGCCCTCCGGCAGCGCCTCGGTGGTCGGCGGCGACTGGTACGAGACCGTCCGGCTGCCGTTCGGCCGGACGCTGCTCGCCATGGGCGACGTCATGGGGCACGGCGTGGAGGCCGCCGTCGACATGAGCCACTACCGCTCGGCGCTGCGCGACGTCGCCGGGATGGACCTGCCGCCGCACCGCATCCTGCGGCAGCTCGACGCCGTCATCTCCGCCGACGACTCCGCCCGCCCCGCGACCTGCCTGCTGGTCCTCGCCGACCCGGGCCGCGGCCGCTGGACGCTCTCCAGCGCCGGGCACCTCCCGCCCGCCCTGATCGCCCCCGACCGCCCCACCGAACTGCTCGGCATCCCCACCGGCCCGCCGCTGGGCACCGGCCTCGGCGGCTACGAGCAGACCACCCACCCGCTCGCCCCCGACCAGATCCTGCTGCTGTACACCGACGGCCTGGTCGAGCGCCGCGAGGAGGACATCGACACCTCCCTCGAACGCCTCGCCGCCCTGCGCCTGCCCGCCACCGGCAACCTCGACGCCCTCCTCGACGCCGTCCTCGAGGCCCTCGCCACGGACGCCGCCGAGGACGACATCGCCCTCCTCGCCGCCCGCCCCACCCCCCGCCCGTAGCCGGGCGGGGCCTCCGGGCGGGGCACCGCCCGGCCGAGGACTTCGACGGCGGGCCCGGGGTCAGCGCGCGGCGCTGTGGGCGCGGTGTTGTGGGCGCGGCCCCGGAAGGTGCGGCGGTCAGTAGAGGGCTTCGCCCATCGGGGAGTCGGCGCCCGTGACGTACGCGCGGATCGAGGCCAGGTAGTCCTGCCGGCTGACGCGTCCGTCGCCGTCGCCGTCCAGCGCGTCGAAGGCCGCGTCGGCGTGGTCGGCCGGGTTGCCCAGGGCCTGGCGCAGCGCCGTGAACTGGGAGCGGTCGAGGGCGCCGTCCCGGTCGGCGTCGGCGAGGTCGAACAGCGCGCCCAGGGCGTACTGGCAGACGGTGTCGAACTTCTCGGCGTCCACCCAGGCCGCGTACTCCTGGTAGGTCATCACGCCGTCGCCGTTGGCGTCCATCGCCGCCCACGCCCGTTCGCCCGTGGCGCGGGCGACGGCGACCAGCGGGTCGTCCTCGGCGCGTCCGGTCGCCTGCCGGGCCCGTTCGATCCGGACGAAGTAGTCGTGCCGGGAGGCGACTCCGTCTCCGTCCGTGTCGAGCATGGCGTAGACGCGGGCCTTGGGGAGTGCGGGGTCGGCCGGGGCCGGGTGCGGCTCGGTCTGCGGGAACGGCATCTCGGGTCCTCCTTCTGGGTGCGGGAGCGGGGTAGGTCAGTGGGTGAGCCGGAGCACGAGGGTCGAGTCGAGGGCGGTCTCGCCCGCCGGGGTCCCGCAGCCGGTGCCGTCGCTGGTGCCCACGGCGTTGAGGGCGTCGCCCGCGAAGCGCGCGCTGCTCGCCTCGACGGCGCCGGCGGCGACCAGTGAGGCGGTGCCGTTCACCTTCACGACGTCGATCCTGCTGAAGTCGAAGGTGGACGCGCTCCGGTCGGTCCAGTGGACGGTCGTGGTGGCCGTGTCGCCGTGTTCGTCGCCGGTGCAGGACGCGGCCGGCATGGTGACCGTCCGCTCGAAGGTGCCGGTGCCCGCGGGCGCGCCGGCGGCGTCCACGCACGTCACGGTGCCGGTCATGGCCAGCGTGTCACTCAGCGGGAGGTCGAGGCCGCCCTGGTCCAGCGCGGCCGTGAAGACGCCGTGGCCCTTCAGCACACAGGTGGCATCGGTGGTGGGCGTCGTCGAGCCGGCGTGGGCCGAGGCCCCGGCGAGGAGCGGTACCGCGGCGCACAGCGAGACGGCGGCGGCGAGCAGGGCACCGCGGACGGCGATCTTCATGGGGTGGTCTCCCGTGGTCTCTGCGTTCCGGAGCGGGTGGGAGTTCGTGACCGGGCCGCCGGCGCACGGCCACGGACGGTCACGAACGGCCACGCACGGGAACGTAGGGCATCGACGGGCGTCGACCGGGGCGGGGCGCGCCACGGGCCGGAAAGTGCGATGAACGCCTGAACCGGGCCCGTCCGGCCGGGCCCGGGCCAATCACGCCCGGGTGGCTCGCCCCGGGCCGGGGCGAGCCACCCGCCGGTCGGCGACGGCCGGCGGCGGTCAGCGGCGGCGGAAGATCCGCTTCACCAGGTGGACGATCCCCCAGATCAGCAGGAGGACGAGCAGGATGATGACAATGATCACAACCAGCAGGAACTTGCCGAGCTTGGCGAAGAAGCCCGACTTCTTCTTCTTGTCGTCCTTGGCCGCGAGGTTCGTGCCCGTGGCGGCCTGACCGGCCTGCACCGGCCGGGCCTCCGTGCGGGCCGCTGCCGGGGCCTGCCCGACCGTACCGGCGGTGCGCGCAGTACCCTCGGTTCCCGTGACGGCCGCCGCGGACCTGGGCGCGGCCACCGCCGTCGCGCTGGACGCCGCGGCGGTCAGGCCTATGGCGGCCAGCAGTGCCACCAGGGCGCCGGCCGTCACGCGTGCGATCCGGTGAATCATGGTGCTCCTCGTTCGAGTCGTTCGTGTCGTTCGACGCGGGAGCAGCACGCGAGAGGCAGCCCGCCGATCAGATCCGTCCGAGCTTGCGGACCAATCTGACCAGCTGGTTTTCTCATCTGCGCCTAGTATGCTCCACTGGCGTTCTACAGCGGTGTAAAAGTTTGCGGTGCGAGAGTTTAGCGCTGGGCCTGCCCGGATCGACTCCGGCCCCGTCCACGCAGACCCACCGCTCCGAGCGGGGGTTTCGTGGCGACTGTGGAGGATGACGACGTGTCTGGGCGCAGGGGTTCCCCCGTAGACGAGAATTCCTCGCACCGACCCGGGGGACGTCGGGCGGACCGCCGCACGAAGGACGCGAAGCCGGACGCGAAGCCGGACGGCAAGGCGGACGGCGGGGCCGCGGGGGCGCCCCGGTCCGGGCGCGCCAAGCCGAAGCCCAAGCGCAGCACCAAGCAGAAGGTGCTCTGGGTCACGGCCGGCATCACTTCGGTGCTGGTCCTCGCCGGCGGCGCCATCTACTACCGCCTGAACAGCAACATCACCACCTTCGACGGCGACGCGCTCAGCAAGGACCGCCCGGAGGCCGCCGCCCCGGACGCCCAGGGCCGCACCCCGGTGAACGTCCTGCTGATCGGCTCGGACAGCCGCGGCAACGGCAACAGCGACCTCGGCGGCGGCGGGGACGGCGGTGCCCGCTCGGACACCGCGATCCTGCTGCACGTCTACGCCGACCACAAGCACGCGGTCGGCATCTCCATCCCCCGCGACTCCCTGGTCACCCTCCCGCCGTGCAAGCTCCCGAACGGCAAGTGGACCAAGGAGCAGACCAATGTGATGTTCAACAGCGCCTTCTCGGTGGGCGACACCGAGCAGGGCAACCCGGCCTGCACCCAGAACGCCGTCGAGAAGCTGACCAACCTGCGCGTCGACCACACCATCGTGGTCGACTTCAACGGCTTCGCCTCGATGACCAAGGCGGTCGGCGGCGTCGAGGTCTGCCTGCCGAACGACATCCACGAGGGAGACCTCAACCCGAACCTGGGCCACAAGGGCAAGCTGATCTTCGCCAAGGGCAAGCAGAAGGTCGAGGGCCAGCAGGCGCTCGACTACGTCCGGATCCGGCACGGCATCGGCGACGGCTCCGACATCGGCCGCACCAAGCGCCAGCAGGCCTTCCTCTCCTCGCTCATCAAGGAGGTCAAGTCGCGCGGCATGGACCCGACCACCCTGCTGCCGCTGGCCGACGCGGGCACCAAGTCGCTGACCGTCGACCCCGACCTCGGCTCGGCCGCCAAGCTGATCTCCTTCGCCATGTCGATCAAGGACGTCGACCTGCACGACGTCAAGTTCCTCACCGCGCCGTGGCGTTACGAGGGCCCCCGGGTCGCCCTGGTGCACCCGGACGTGGACCAGCTGTGGGCCGCGCTCAAGGCCGATCGCACGATCGACGGCCAGGACGCGAGCGCGCCCGCCCCGGCCGGCACCGAGTCCGCCGCGCCCACCACGCCGGCCGCACCGGCCTCCCCCTCCCCGGCCGCGCCGCCGGACGCCAAGGCCGCCGAGGTGAAGGTCACCGTGCTCAACGGCACCGGCGGCGCCGGGCTCGCGGGCAAGGCCGCGGAGGCCCTCAAGGGCGCGGGCTACACCTCCGTCACCGTCGGCAACGCGAGCGGCACCAAGGCGCACGCCACCACCCTCGTCGAGTACGGCAGCGGCGAGAAGAGCGCCGCCGAGGCGATCGCCAAGCTGTTCCCGGGCTCGACCGTCGAGCCCGGCGGCGCCGGCAAGGGCGTCAGCGTCGTCATCGGCCGCGACTTCGCCGCCGCCAACCCGCCCGCCGCGTCCGGCGCCCCGGGGGCTCCCGCCGGCGCGCCCGCGCCGCTGCCGACCAGCGTGGCCGGCGCGGCCCGCTCGGCGGACGACGACCCCTGCGCCAACATCTCCTACGGCTGACCGGCCACCGGCGGCGAGGCCGGACGCGCGAAGGCGGGACGCCCCCGGAATCCCCGGGCGCGCCCCGCCTTCGCCGTACCGGGCGTCAGCGCCTGGTGCCGCAGGACGGGCAGAAGGCCGACCCCTCCGGGACGTCCTTGTGGCACTGCGCGCACTGCTCGGACTGCGCCAGCCGGTAGCCGCAGCCGGGGCAGAACGGCGTGCCGTGCGTCTCCGCCCGGCACTGCGGACAGACCAGCTGCCGCGGGCCGTTGACGTCGAACTCCGCGCCGGACTGCTGCCCGACCTGGTAGGCGCGGTCGGTGACCATGTCGTTGAGGCCGCGGTGCTGCGCCGCCGCCGCCTCGACCCCGGTGTCCGGCGCGCAGGTGAAGCAGAGGCCCCGGCCCGGGTCGAAGCAGCGGACGCAGACGTAGGACGTGCACTTGGCGCACCGGTTGAAGTGGTCCTGGGCGTTGGCGATCGCACGCTGGAAGGCGGCGTCGCGCGAGGTGCCCCAGCTCTGCCCGGCGAGGCCGTCCGCGGCGTTGCTGATGGTGTTGGCGTTGCCGCCGATCAGGTTCCAGGCGGCGCTGACGCCCTTGCCGATCCAGCCGGCCACCTGGCCGGTGGTGAACCGCTCGAACGGCGAGCGCCAGGTGTCGGAGCAGCGGTAGCAGTAGAACTCGAACTGGAAGCCCGCGCCGGTGCCGTAGTTCTCGCACAGGTCACGGTAGTTGCTGCTGAAGTAGATCTCGGAACTCACGTCGTCCCCGGTGACTGGAAGGTGCCTGTCGGCGGTCGCTGCCGGAGACGATAGGGCGCCGTGGACGGTTCCGCCAGAGACGTCCGCACCCGCTGGTCAGAGGCCGCGCGCCGGCAGCAGCAGCACCCGGGCCGGGTCGTAGCGCTGCCAGCGGGCCGGCTGCCCGCTGCGGCCGATCCGCAGCCGGCACCAGCGCTGCCCGGCCGCGTCCTGCCACCAGCCGGTGATCCGGCCGAGCGCCCAGCCGCCGTCGCCGAGGGCCACCTCGACCGGCTGGTAGACCCAGGTGACGTCCCGTTCGGCCGGTTCGGCCGGTTGCGCCGGTGTCTCCGCACCGGCCGGGCCGGGTCCACTCTCCACCACGGTTGCGCCTCCCGACCCGGGCCGGGCCGCGGCCTCCCCCGCCCGGGGCGGCCGCGCGACCGGACGACCTGCCGCTCACGGCCCGAACTCTACAAGCGCGTAGAGCACGGCGTGGGCGGTTCCGCCGAACCGGAGCGGCCGCGGGGACGGGCCGTCAGCGGGCCCGCGCCGCACCGCGCCGGGCCCGGCGGCGGCGCCACAGGGCGAGCGGCACCACCCCGGCCACCGCGGCCGCCTCGGGCCCGGCCGGCCCGTCCACCGGGGACGCCGAGCCGCCGCCCGGCGCGTCCGGCACGTGGTCGAAGGTGCCCGGGACGGGCAGGGTGGACCAGTCCGACAGCGGCCACGCGACGACGAAGGCCCGCCCGATCACGTTGTCCACCGGGACGAAGCCGTCCCCGGTCTCGTTGTGGTGCGGGCGCGAGTCGCGCGAGTTGTTGCGGTGGTCGCCCATCACCCAGAGCTTGCCCTTGGGCACCGTCACGGTGCCCACCGGGTCGTTGTCGCAGGGCTTCGAGCCGGGGAAGATGTACGGCTCGTCCAGCGCGACGCCGTTCACCTTCACCGGGCTGCCCGCGTTGCACTCCACGGTGTCCCCGCCGACCGCGATCACGCGCTTGATCAGGTCCTTCTCGTCCGCCGAGGGCATCAGGCCGACCGTGCTCAGCACCTTCTGCACCGACCCCATGAAGCCGCCGCTCTCCTTCGGCGGGCCCTCCAGCCAGCCGCCCGGGTCGCGGAAGACCACCACCTCGCCGCGCTCGGGCTCGGCGCCGAACCAGGGCGTGAGCTTGTCGACCAGCACCCGGTCGCCCAGCTCCAGGGTCTGCTGCATCGAGCCGGAGGGGATGGAGAAGGCCTGCACGAAGAAGGTCTTGATGCCGAGCGAGAGCAGCAGGGCGATCACCAGCAGGATCGGCAGCTCCTGCCAGAAGGTCAGCTTCCGGCCCCGGCGGGCCCGGCCGGGCTCCTCCTTCGCCCCGGCCTCCTCGGTTTGCACGGTCTCCCCGGTCTCCCCGGCCTTCGCGGCCGCCTCCCCGTCCGTTCCACCGCTCTCGCCGGACTCCGTGCCCTGCTGCACACTCATGTTTCGGCCCCTCCCGACGGCCTGACGGGAGCCCGGAGCGGGCACCCCCCTGTCAGGCAACGAACCTACCGAACAGAGGTTCCCGGGCGCGCCCGCACGTGGATGCGCTCGCCCTGCGGGCCGAACAGGCTGAGGAACTCGACGGGCTGCGGCCCCGCGTTGCCGAAGGCGTGCGGGGTGCGGGTGTCGAACTCGGCGGCCTCGCCCGCCGCCAGCACCAGGTCGTGCGGGCCGAGCACCAGCCGGAGCCGGCCGGACAGCACGTAGAGCCACTCGTAGCCCTCGTGCACCTTCAACTCCAGGTCCGGCCCGGTGCCCTTGCCGGGCGGCACGACGTGCTTGTAGGCGTGCAGTCCGCCCAGGTGGCGGGTGAGCGGGACGATGGTCTGGCCGTTGCGCGTCACCGGGCGCGGGTGGATGCGCGGGTCCCCGGTGGCCGGGGCGCCGACCAGTTCGTCCAGCGGCACCCGGTACTCCCGGGCCAGCGGCAGCAGCAGCTCCAGGGTCGGGCGGCGCTGGCCGGACTCCAACCGGGACAGCGTGCTGAGCGAGATGCCGGTGGCGGCGGACAGCTTGGCGAGCGTGGTGCCGCGCTCCCGGCGCAGGGCGCGCAGCCGGGGACCCACCGTGGTCAGGACGTTGTCGAACTCTTCGTCGGCCATGCCTGCCATTCGCCGGGACGGCAAGGGTGTTTGTCAATCCGGCACACCGCACGGCGGCCGGGGCGCGAGCGCCCCGGCCGGCCGGCGGGGTCAGGACTGCGTGGCGGCCCGGTCGGAGGCGCTGCGCAGGACGCAGAACTCGTTGCCCTCGGGGTCGGCGAGGACGGCCCAGCCGGCGCCGTCCGGCTTCCGGCGGTCGGCGACCAGGGTGGCGCCGAGGGCCAGCAGGCGCTCCACCTCCTGCTCGCGCGTGGTCTCCGGGCGCAGGCAGAGGTGGATCCGGTTCTTGACCGTCTTGGGTTCGGGCACCTGGCTGAAGTACAGCACCGGGCCCTCCCCGAGCGGCACCTGCACCTCCGGATCGCCCGGCTTGTCCTGCGGATCGAGCGGACAGCCGGTCACCCGGCTCCAGAACCGCGCCAGTTCATAGGCGTCCGCACAGTCGACCGCCACGTTCTGCACCACTGAGACCATGGGCCCGAGCCTCACCGATTTTCCCGCCGGACGCCAGTCGCCCGCCCGGGCGTCGGTGATCAAGCACACGGTCACACAGGACAGTTCCGCCACTACGCTACGTCGCATGACTTCTACGGAGGGGACCCCCGGGCGGGGCACGGCGGTGGTGATCGGCGGCGGGCTGGCCGGGCTGGCGGCGGCCTGGGCGCTGCGCGGCGCGGCGGAGCGGATCGTCGTGGTGGAGCGGGACCGCTACCCGGACCGGCCGCGGTTCCGGGCCGGGGTGCCGCAGGCGCGGCACGGGCACCTGGTGCTGGAGGCCGGGCACCGCGCGCTGGAGGAGCTGATGCCGGGCATCAAGCACCGGTTGACGCAGGCGGGCGCCGAACCGGTGGCGGTCTCGGGCGACCTGCGCTGGCTCAGCGCGGCCGGGTGGATGGCCGACTACCCGGCGCGGATGGCCTTCCTCTCCTGCACCCGGCCGGTGCTGGACCACGCGGTGCTCGAACGGGTCCGCACCGAGCGGTCCATCGAGTTCCTGGAGGGCACCGAGGTGGTCGGGCTGCTCGGCTCGGCGGGCGCGGTGACCGGGGTACGGGTCCGGGCGCGCGGCGGCGCTGGCGGGACCGCCGCCGATCCGGCCGACGGCGAGCGCGCCGAGGGCCGGGCGGCCGAGGGCGCGGGCGGCGCCGAACGCGGCGAAGTCCGGGAGATCCCGGCGGACTTGGTGGTCGACGCGGCCGGCCGCACCACCGCCACCGCGGCCTGGCTGGCCGAGCTCGGCTGCCCGCCCGTACCGGAGGAGCGGGTGGACGCGGGCGTCGCCTACAGCTCCCGGCTGTTCCACCGCCCCGCCGGGGCGGACCTCGGCTGCAAGGCCGTCTACCTCCAGACCAAGGCGCCGCACGCCGGGCGGATGGGCGTGCTGCTGCCCGTCGAGGGCGGCCGCTGGATCGTCAGCCTGGCGGGCATGCGCGGCGCCGAACCCGCGCCCGGCGAGGCCGGTTTCGCCGAGCACCTCGACGGCCTGCGCGACCCGAGCCTGCGCGAGGCCCTGCGGTCCGCCGAGCCGGCGAGCGAGGTGCGCGGCTTCCGGCCCGGCCCGAGCGTGCGGCGGCACTACGAGCACAACGCGCCGGCCGGGCTGCTCGCCATCGGCGACGCCGCCAGCACCTTCAACCCGGTGTACGGCCAGGGGATCACCGTCGCGCTGCTCGGCGCGCTGGCCCTGCGCCGCAGCTCGCTGCGGCACGGCGGCATCGGCCCGGCCACGGCCCGGCAGGCCCGGCGGGAGATCACGGCGGCGTCCAAGAACCCGTGGATCATGGCCGGTGCCGAGGACGCCCGCTTCCCGGCCACCACCGGCGGCCCCTCCGGCGCGCTGGTCAAGCTGCAGCACCGGTTCCTGGACCGGGTGCTGGCCGCCGCCACCCACGACGCCGAGGTCACCGCGGCCTTCCACGAGGTGATGTCCCTGGTGGCGCCGCCGAGCCTGCTGTTCCGGCCGACCGTGCTCGCCTCGGTCCTGCGCGGCTGAGCAGGTGCCGGGCCGTGGCCGCCGCCCGTCGAGGCGCGCGGCCGCGAGCCGGCCCGGTAAATCGGGTGCGCCCCTTCCGGGCGCCCGCTAGCCTGACCCGCATGTCGACGCCCCGCATCTCCTAGCTGACGGACCCGCTTCCACGCCACCCGTGTGTCCCTCAGCTGTTTCGGAGCGTCATCCCGTGATCACCACCCGTGGTGTCGACGTGCGCGTCGGTGCCCGCCTGCTGCTGTCCGACGTCAACCTGCACATCGCCCCCGGCGACCGGATCGGCCTGGTCGGCCGCAACGGCGCCGGCAAGACCACCCTGCTCGCCGCCCTCGCCGGGCAACTGCCGCCCGCCGCCGGCACCATCACCCGCACCGGCGCCGTCGGCTACCTCCCGCAGGACTCCCGGGCCGCCGACCCGGCCGCGACCGTCACCGACCGCATCCTGTCCGCCCGCGGCCTGGACGGCGCCGTCCGCGCCCTGCGCGCCGCCGAGGAGGCGATGGCCCGGGCCGACTCGGCCGCCCGCGAGCGCCGGGCGATGGACGACTACGCCCGCGCCGAGGCCCGCTTCCAGTCCCGGGGCGGGTACGCAGCCGAGGCCGAGGCCGCCCGGGTGGCGGCCGGGCTCGGCCTGCCCGCCCGGGTCGTGGACCAGCCGGTCGGCACGCTGTCCGGCGGCCAGCGCCGGCGGGTCGAACTCGCCCGCATCCTCTTCGCCGACCACGGCACCCTGCTGCTCGACGAGCCCACCAACCACCTGGACGCCGACTCGATCGGCTGGCTGCGCGGCTTCCTGACCTCCCACCAGGGCGGCCTGGTCCTGATCAGCCACGACCTCGACCTGCTGGAGCACACCGTCAACCGGGTGTTCCACCTCGACCCGCAGCGCGCCGCCGTCGACGTCCACAACACCGGCTGGCGGGCCTACCTCGCCCAGCGCGCCGCCGACGAGCGCCGCCGCACCCGCGAACGCGCCAACGCCGAGCGCAAGGCCGCCGCGCTGCACGCCCAGGCCGACCGGATGCGCGCCAACGTCGCCACCGCGACCACCGCCCGCAGCATGGCCCGCCGCGCCGACCGGATGCTCGCCGAGCTCGGACCCGCCCGCGCGGCCGAGCGCACCGCCCGCATCCGGCTGCCCGAACCCGCCCCCTGCGGGCGGATGCCGCTGGGCGCGGTCAGCCTCGCCAAGGCCTACGCCGGCTGCCCGGTCCTGGCCGGGCTGGACCTCGCCGTCGACCGCGGCAGCCGGCTGGTCGTCCTCGGCCACAACGGCGCCGGCAAGACCACCCTGCTGCGCCTGCTGGCCGGCCGGGAGGCCCCCGACTCCGGCCGGGTCGTCCCCGGCCCGGGTCTGCGGCTCGGCTACTTCGCCCAGGAGCACGACACCCTGGCCCCGGAGCTCTCCGTGCGCGACAACCTCGCCCAGGCCGCGCCCCACCTCGCGGACGGTGAACTCCGGCAGGTGCTGGGCGCGTTCCTGTTCCGCGGCGACGACGCCGACAAGCCGGCCGGGGTGCTCTCCGGCGGGGAGAAGACCAGGCTCGCCCTGGCCGGGCTGGTCCACTCCGGCGCCAACGTGCTGCTCCTGGACGAGCCGACCAACAACCTCGACCCGGCCTCCCGCACCGAGGTGCTGGCCGCGGTCGGCACCTACCCGGGCGCCATCGTGATGGTCACCCACGACCCGGGCGCGATCGAGGCCCTGCGGCCCGACCGGGTGCTGCTCCTCCCCCAGGGCGACGAGGACCTGTGGCACGACGCCTACCTCGACCTGGTCGCGGTGTCCTGACCGTCCCCCCGGGTCCCCGGTCGGCGGCGGCGCGCCGACCGGGGACCCGGGGCCGGCTCAACGGCCCTGGAGGGAGCGGACGTTGTCGCCGAAGGTCCAGCCCTTGGAGCCGTCCCAGTTGAGCGACCAGGTCATGAGCCCCTTCAGCGCGCCGCCGAAGGCGTTCCACGACTGGCCGACCAGACCCGGGTCCAGGTACCCGCCGCCGGCGCCGGGCTGGGCCGGCAGGCCGGGCACCTGCTTGTCGTAGGGCACCCGGACGGTGGTGCCCTGGACGGTCAGGCCGTTGTTCAGGCAGGTGGTCTGGGCGGTGAAGCCCTGGACGGTGCCGGCCTGGTAGGAGTCGCCGGAGCAGCCGTACATGCTGCCGTTGTAGTACTGCATGTTGAGCCACCACAGCTGCCCGTTGTCGGCGTACTTCTTGACGATCGGCAGGTAGGCGCCCCAGATCGACCCGTAGGTGACGCTGCCGCCGGTGACGTACGCGGTCTCGGGCGCCATCGTCAGGCCGAAGCCCGGGGGCATCTGGGCCAGCACGCCGTCGATGATGCGCATCAGGTTGGCCTGGGAGGCGGACGGCGTCCTGATGTCGCCGCTGCCGGACAGGCCGGTCTCGATGTCGATGTCGATCCCGTCGAAGTTGTACGTCTTGAGGATCGGGACGACGGTCGCCACGAACTTGTCCGCGACGGCGCTGGAGCTCAGGTCGATGCCCGCGGCGGCGCCGCCGATCGACATCAGGATCGTCGCGCCGCTCGCCTTGGCCCGGCACATCTCGGCGGGGGTCGCGACCTTGACGTTGGTGTCCATGCCGTCCTGCCACAGGACGGTGCCGTCCGAGAGGATCACCGGGAAGGCGGCGTTGATGACGTTGTAGCCGTGGGCGGCGATCCGGCTGTCCGTGATGGGGACCCAGCCCATACCGGGGTGGACGCCGTTCGCGGCGCCGTCCCAGTTCTCCCAGTAGCCCTGCAGCACCTTGCCCGAGGGCTTGGGCTTCGTGGGGCAGGTGTCACCGGTCGGCGGGGTGGAGGTGGGGGGCGGGGTGGTCGGCGGGGTGGAGGTGGGGGGCGGCGTGGTCGGCGGGGTGCTGGTGGGCGGCGGGGTGGTGGGCGGGGTCGTGGTCGGCGGGGCGGAGGTGGGCGGGGTGCTGGTCGGCGAGGGGCTGCTGCCGCCCGGCCCGGTGAGCGACACGTCGTCCGCGAGGTAGGCGGGCTGGCCGTACCAGCCGTGCAAGTAGACGGTCACCGAGGTGGTGGACGGCCCCGTGGTGAAGCCGACGCTGAGCTGGCCGTAGGAGGCGTTGCCCGGCGCCCAGGTGGACGGGTCGCTGCCGGCGCCGGTCCCGGTGGCGCCCAGGTAGACGTAGCTGCCCTGGACGTAGGCGCTCAGCGTGTACGAGGAGTTGGGCCGCACGCTGACGGCCTGAGTGCACTGGGCGTCGTCCTGGCCGTTCGGCGTGGCCTTGAGCGCGGCGGCGCCGGAGTGGACCGGGCTGCCGACGACCTCGCCGGAGCCGCCGGTGCAGGTCCAGCCGGTGAGCCCGCTCTCGAATCCGGGGTTGGCCAGCAGGTTGGGGGTGGCGGCCCCGGCCGTGACGGTGCCGGCCACCGCGAGGCCGGCCGCGACGACGGCGGCGGCGCTCACCCCGGCGAGGCAGCGCCGCAGAACGGTCGGTGCGGGTGCGGCGCGCTCGGCGCGGGGCGGCTGCGCCGCGCGCACCAGGGCCGCCCGCTGCGGGCGTGGGGTGCGCGACCTCCGACGGAACATGCTGTGCTCCCTTCCCGCCGGGGCGCCATGGGCATGCCAGTGCGTGGGGGGCGTGACGCCCGGCTCTGGGTGAGGTGGGGACATGTGGGGCTGTGCCGGACCGGATCGTAGGAGGGCCGGCCGGCCCCGTCAATAGGTCTGGACCAATTGCGGGGCGAGCGGCCCGGTCGGGGCCACCGGGTGCGCCCCGCCGGTCAGTTGGGCCGCGCCACCGGCAGCCGGGTGCGGAAGGTGGTGGCTCCCGGGGTGTCCAGGACGGTGAGGGTGCCCCCGTGGACGGCGGCGATGTCGCGGGCGATCGGGAGGCCGAGGCCGGCGCCGCCGTCGTCGCGGCTGCGGGCGTCGTCCAGGCGGGCGAAGCGCTCGAAGATCTTCTCCCGGTCGTCCGGCCCGATCGGCGGCCCGTCGTTGGCGACGTCCAGCACGGCCTGCCCCGAGGCGCGGTCGGTGCCCAGCCGGACGGTGACGCCCCGGCGGGCGTGGCGCTGGGCGTTGTCGAGCAGGTTGGTCAGCAGCCGGCCCAGCCACAGCGGATTCCCGGGCACGGTGAGGCCGGCGGGCGCGTGGACGGTGACCGGGCACGGCAGGGCGCCCCGGGCCTCGACGGTCGTGCGGACCAGCTCGGCCAGGTCGACGGCCTCCTGCGGCCGGTCCTGCCCGGCGACGTCCAGCCGGGCCAGCAGCAGCAGGTCGGCGGCGAGGCGCTGCAGCCGCTCGGTGTCCTCCAGGGCGCCCGCCACCATCTCGGCCCGGACCTCGGGATCGGGCAGGCCGAGGGCCACTTCGAGCTGGGTGCGCAGCACGGTGAGCGGGCTGCGCAGCTCGTGCGAGGCATCGGCGATGAACCGGCGCTGCCGGGCCCCGGCGGCTTCCAGCCGCTCCAGCATGGCGTTCATGGTGCCGGCCAGCCGGGCGATCTCGTCGTCGCTGCGGGGCTCGGGGACGCGGCGGTTCAGCTCGCGGTCGCCGATCGCCGCCACCTCGGCGCGGATCGCCTCGACCGGCCGCAGGGCCCGGCCGGTCGCCCGCCAGGTGAGCAGGCCGACGGTGAGCAGCAGGACGGTGCTCAGGACGGCCAGGGCCGCGGTGGTGACGTCCTCGGCGGCGTCGGCGGTGCGCAGCGAGGCGCCGACGTGGACGGTGACCGGGCCGTTCGGGGTGGCGGCGGTCATGGTGGCGACGCGCTGGTGGTGCTCGTCGCCGAGCACGCGGACGTTGTACGTGCGGTGGCCGTCCCGGTGGCCGGTGGGGGCGACGGCGGGGCGCCCGGCCAGGTTCTGGCTGGCGGCGAGCACCCGGCCGTTCGCGTCGACGACCTGGATGAAGTCGGTGCCGTGGTCGAGCGGCAGCGGGCTGCTGAGCCGCCCGTCCGCGGCCAGCCGGGCGACGGCCTGTGCCTGTTCGCGGGCGCCGGTCTCCACGGTGCGTTCCAGGTTGGCGCGCAGCAGGAGGACGACGGCGGCGGCGGAGGCGGCGAGGACGACGGCGACGCTGAGGCAGGCGGCCAGGGTGGTCCGGGCCCGCACCGAGCGCGGGGTCAGCCGCTCGGCCAGGGCCGCCAGGCGCGGGTGGCGGGCGAGGCGGCGGCGCAGGGCGAGGCGGGGGCGCAGGGCGAGGCGGCGGCGCAGCATCGCGCGCAGAGTCCGGCCGCCGGGGGTCGGGTCAGCCACCGTCGGCCGCCAGCCGGTAGCCGGCGCCGCGCACGGTCTGCACCGCGGACCGCCCGTACGGGGTGTCGATCTTGCGCCGCAGGGCGCTGACGTGGACCTCGACGGTGTTCGGGTCGCTGTCCGGGCCGCTGTCCCAGACGGCTTCGAGGATCTCCCGCTTGGAGACGGCCTCACCGGCCCGCCGGGCGAGGTGGTCGAGGATGGCGAACTCGCGCGGGGTGAGGGCGACGGCCGTGCCGGCGCGGGTGCAGGTGCGGGCGGCCGAGTCGACCACGAGGTCGCCGAGGACGGTGCGCCGGGGCGCACGGCTGCCGATCCGGCGGGCGAGGGCGCGCAGCCGGGCGACGAGGACGACGAAGGAGAACGGCTTGGACAGGTAGTCGTCGGCGCCGGTGTCCAGCGCCTCGGCCTCGTCCCATTCGCCGTCCTTGGCGGTGAGCATCAGGATGCCGACGTCGCTGCCGGAGGCGCGCAGCCGCGCGCACACCCGGTAGCCGTTGAGGCCGGGCAGCATGATGTCGAGCAGCACCACGTCGTAGGCGTGCTCCATGGCTTTGGCGAGGCCGGCGAGGCCGTCGTGGGCGACGTCGACGGTGAAGCCCTCCGCGCTCAGCCCGTGCTGCAGCGCCAGGGCCAGTCGCCGCTCGTCCTCCACCACCAGTACACGCATGCCCACCAGGGTCGCAGGTCCCCGGAGCGGGCAGCTGAAGGGGTCTTCGGGTCTTCAGCCGATCTTCAGCAATGCCCGGTCATATTGTCCGCACCGCCCGGGGTCGGCCCGGGCCTTGCCGAGGATGGGGTGGGCGCGATGAGCGAGCCCGTAGCAGCCGGGGAACCGCAGGAGCAGCCGGGGGCCAAGGCCCCGGGTCGGACGCGTACGGGCCTGGGCCGGGCCGGGCGCTGGGTGCGCCGCCGGTCGGCGCGCTGGGTCGTGGTCGGGGCGGCGGTGGTCGTGGTCGGCGCCGGCGCGGCCGCGGTGGCGCACCACCACGAGCACGAGGGCCACGGCGACGGCCGGGCGTGGGCGGCGGGCGACCGCCAGCAGGGCGAGGGCGACGGCGAGGGCAGCCGCCACGGCGCCGGGCACGGGCACGGGCACGGTGGCAACGGTGCCCGCCACGGCGGCGGCGCCCAGCAGGGCGACGCTCAGCAGGGCGACGCTCAGCGGGGCGGCGCGGCCCGGCAGGGCGCTCCGGCGCCGCTGCCGTCCGCCGACGCGGGCACGGCCGTGAGCAAGGCGGCGGCGGCCGTCTCCGGCGGCAAGGTGGAGTCGCTGACCGCGGTCGCCCAGCAGGGCGGCGGCAGCGCCTGGCAGGCCGTGGTGCTCGGGCCGGACGGCGTGCGGCACCTGGTCACCGTGGACGGGGCGGGCACCTCGGTGACCGGCAACACCGTCCTCGACCACTGACCGTCGGGCCCGTCTTCATCAGGCAAGGAGTGCTGTCCTGTTGGGCGCCATGACCACCCCGCGAACGGCCGGACCGCGCCGGTCCGTCCCCGGGGGACCCGTGCTGAGCAAGGTCCCCCGGGTGACGGCGGCGTTCTGGGCCGTCAAGATCCTCACCACCGGCATGGGTGAGACCACCTCCGACTTCCTCGCCCGGGTGCTCGGGCCGATCCCGGCGGTCGGCTCGGCCGGGCTGCTGCTGGCCGTCGCGCTGTTCGCGCAGGCCCGTGCCCGGCGCTACGTCCCGGCGGTGTACTGGGCGGCGGTGATCATGGTGAGCGTGTTCGGCACCATGGCCGCCGATGTCGCGCACGTCGCCCTCGGGGTGCCGTACGCCCTCTCGGCGGGGGCCTTCGCCGTGGCGCTCGCCCTGGTGTTCGTGCTGTGGCGCAGCACGGAGGGGACGCTCGCGGTGGAGACCGTCGCGGGCGGGCGCCGCGAGGTCTTCTACTGGTGCGCGGTGATGGCGACCTTCGCCCTCGGCACGGCCGTGGGCGACCTGACCGCGGCCACCCTGGGCTGGGGCTACCTGCCGTCCGGGCTGCTGTTCGCCGCCCTGATCGCGCTGCCCGCGCTCGCGCACCGGTTCTCGGCGCTCCCGCCGGTCCCGGCGTTCTGGTGGGCGTACGTGCTGACCCGGCCGCTCGGCGCCTGCTTCGCCGACTGGGCCGGGGTGAGCCGCGAGCGCGGCGGCCTGGACCTGGGCACCGGGCCGGTGAGCCTGGTCCTCGCGGTGGTCATCCTCGCGGCGGTGGCGTGGCTGGGTGTCCGCGAGAGCCGCGCCGCCCGGCTCTGAGCCGCTGAGCCGCTGAGCCGGGTCGAACGCCCGGGGCCCGCCGCCGAAGCCGGCGGCGGGCCCCGGGCGTTCCGCTACTCCTCGCCGAACGCGTAGTCGGTCAGGCCCCAGTAGACCCGGAGCCCGGCGATCCTCCCTTCCTCGTCGAGTTCGAAGACGTCCACGCAGTCGATGCTGACCCGGCGCCGCTCGCCGTCCTCGCCGGTGGTCAGGCGGCCGGTGACCGGGACGGCGACCGAGGAGCCGTCCTGGGCGCCGACCGGGTGGCCGACGGCGACCTCGACCCGCGAGCGGTGGAGGGTGATCTCGTAGTACTCGCGCAGCGCCTCGGCGCCCTGGCGCGGCTCCTGGCCGACCGGGTCCTCGATGACGGCGTCCGCGGCGAAGAGCTCCAGGACCTGGTCGACGTCGCCCGCGTTGACGCGGCGGAAGTACTCCAGCACGGTCTCCTTGCGGGTGCGGTCGTCCACGGCGGCGCCGGTGCGCTCGCGCCGCGCGGGGGTGGCGCCGTCCGCCAGCCAGTGGCGCTCGCGCTGGAAGGCGTAGGTGGGCAGGTCCACCAGGGCGGCGCCGGAGCCGGCGAACAGGGCGGGCCAGTCCACCGCGGCGCCTTCGGTGAAGACGGCGGCGAGCGCCGCCAGCAGGGCGCGGCGGGTGGCGAGCCGGGCGGGGTCCACGGTGAGCAGCGGGCTCCCCGCGGCGGGGAGGTCGGTGCTCCAGAAGGCCGGGTCGGCGAACCGCTCGGCGCCGACCGCCGCGCCGCCGAGCAGCACCGGAACGGTGCCGGGCCGCGGCCGCAGCCGCCCGAGCGCGGCCGGGCCGTCCGTCAACAGCGTGACGGCGTCGGCGAGTTCGAGCACTCCGGCGGCGCAGGCGGCCGCGACCAGGCCGGTGCCGCTGCCGGACACCGCGTCCGGCCGCACGCCCCAGGAGGCCAGCAGGCCGTGCAGGGCCAGTTGGGCGGCGAAGGCGGCGGCCCCGGCGAGCGCCGGGTCGACCGGGTCCCCGGCGAGCGGGCGGGCAACGGCGCCGAACACCGCCTCGCGCAGGGACAGTTCGAGCCGGCCGTCGAGGTGGGCGCAGGCCGCGTCCCAGGCGTCCGCGTAGGCGGGCCACGCCTCGTACAGCTCCCGCACGTCGGTGGGCGGGCCGGCGTCGGGGAAGTGCAGGGTCAGCCGGGCCTCGCCGGCCGGCCGCTCGCCGACGACCAGCGCGTCCAGGCCGGCGAGCAGTTCCGGTGGCCCGTCGGCCAGCAGCACGGCCCGGTGGTCGAGGACGGCCCGGCCGGCCGCGAGCGTGCGGGCGACGTCCCCGGGGGGCAGTTCGCCGGCCCGCAGGTGGGCGGCGAGGCGCCGGGCCTGGGCGCGCAGCGCGTCCGGGGTCCGGGCGGAGAGCACGAACGGCAGCGGCCCGTCCGGCGCCGCCGCCCCCGCCGGCTCGGGCGGGGTCGGCGCCTCCTCCACGATCAGGTGCACCTTGGTGCCGCTGCCGCCGAAGGAGGAGACGCCCGCCCGGCGCGGCCGCTCCCCCACCGGCCACGGCACGTCGGTGTCGAGCAGCCGCACCGTGCCCGCCGACCAGTCGACCAGGTCGGACGGCCGGTCGAGGTGCAGCATGGCGGGCTGGAGCCGGTGGCGCAGCGCCAGCACGGTCTTGATCACGCCGACCGCGCCCGAGGCGGCCTGCGGGTGGCCGATGTGCGACTTGACGGTGCCGACCAGCAGCGGCCGCTCGGCGGGCCGCTGCCGCCCGTAGGTGGCGAGCAGCGCCTCGGCCTCCACCGAGTCGCCCAGCGGGGAGCCGGTGCCGTGCGCCTCGACGACGTCGATGTCGGCGGCGCCCAGGCCCGCGTCGGCGAGGGCGGCCCGGATCACCCGTTCCTGGGAGGGGCCGCTCGGGGCGGTCAGGCCGTTGGTCGCGCCGTCGTGGTTGACGGCGGTGCCGCGCAGCACGGCGAGCACGGGGTGGCCGTGGCGGCGGGCGTCGGAGAGGCGTTCGAGCAGCAGCATGCCCGCGCCCTCGCCCCAGCCGGTTCCGTCCGCGGCGGCCGCGAAGGGCTTGCTGCGGCCGTCCGGCGCCGCGCCGCCGCCGAGCGAGGGGAAGGAGACCGGGTGGGAGAGCACGGTGACGCCGCCGGCCAGGGCCAGTGCGCAGTCGCCGGCGCGCAGCGCCCTGGTGGCCAGGTGGATGGCGACGGCGGAGGAGGAGCAGCCGGTGTCGACGGTGAAGGCGGGGCCCTCCAGGCCGAGGGTGAAGGCGATCCGGCCGGCCGCGATCGCGGGCGAGCTGCCGCCGGCCAGGTAGGGGCGGGTGTCCTTCGGGGCCTGCCGGTTGGTGAAGCCGTAGCCCTGGAAGAAGGTGCCGAGGAAGACGCCGGTCCGGCTGCCGCGCAGCGCGCCGGCGTCCAGGCCGCCGCGTTCGAAGGACTCCCAGGACAGCTCCAGCAGCAAACGCTGCTGCGGGTCCATGGCGGTGGCCTCGGCGGCGCCGATGCCGAAGAAGTCCGCGTCGAAGTCGCCGACCCCGGTGAGGAATCCGCCCTCCTGGAGGAAGGTCAGCTGCTCGGGCGCGGTGAGCACGCGGGCCAGGTCGAGGCCTTCCCAGCCGCGGTCCTTCGGGGCCTCGCCGACCATGTCCACGCCGTCGGCGAGCGCCTGCCACAGCTCCTCGGGGGTGCTGATCCCGCCGGGCAGCCGGCAGGCCATGCCGACGATCGCCACCGGGTCGTCGTCCGTGCGCGCGGGCAGCTCGGGGTCGGCGGTGTCCTGGCGGCCGGTCAGTTCGCCGTGGACGTGGCGGGCCAGGGCGGCCGGGGTGGGGTGGTCGAAGGCGAGTGAGGCGGGCAGCCGCAGCCCGGTGGCGGCGTTCAGCCGGTTGCGCAGCTCGACGGCGACGAGGGAGTCGAAGCCGAGCTCGCGGAAGACCCGGCCGGGCTCGACCGCCTCGCCGGAGGCGTGGCCGAGCACGGCGGCCACCTGGGCGCGGACCAGGTCGAGGACGGCCCGCTCCTGCTCGCGCGGGCCGAGGGCGGCCACCCGTTCGGCGAAGCCGCCGTCCACCTGCGGGGCCCGCTCCTCGGCGGCGGCCGCGCTCCGCCGCAGCGCGGGCAGGTCGGCGAGCAGCGGCGCGGGCCGGCGGGCGGTGAAGCCGGGGGCGAAGCGCGGCCAGTCCATGGCGGTGACGGAGACGCAGGCCTCGTCCTGTTCGACGGCCTGGACGAGGGCGGCGACGGCGAGGTCCGGCTCCATCTCGAGGATGCCGCGCCGCTGGAGCAGCTCCCGGACGGTGCCGTCCGCCATCATGCCCGCGCCGCCGCCCCAGCCGCCCCAGGCGATGGCGGTGGCGGTCAGGCCGCGGGCCCGGCGGTGCTCGGCGAGGGCGTCCAGGTGCGCGTTGGCGGCCGCGTAGCCGGCCTGGCCGCCGCTGCCCCAGACGCCGGCGTTCGAGGAGTAGAGCACGAAGGCGTCCAGCTCCCGGTCGCCCAGCAGCTCGTCGAGGTGGACGGCCCCGGCGACCTTGCCCGCGAACAGCCGGGCCGTGTCCGCGAGGTCCAGCTGGTCCACGGTGCTCGCCTGTCCGACGCCGGCGGCGTGCAGCACGGCGGTGGGCGGATGCGCGGAGAGCAGCGCGGCCAGCGCGTCCCGGTCGGCGAGGTCGCAGGCGGCGAGGGTGACCCGGGCGCCGAGCGCGCCGAGTTCGGCCGCCAACTCGGCGGCGCCGGGCGCCCGTTCGCCCTGGCGGCTGGTCAGCACCAGGTGCTCGGCGCCGTTGGCGGCGAGCCAGCGGGCGGCGTGCGCGCCGAGCGCGCCGGTGCCGCCGGTGACCAGGACGGTGCCGCGCGGGCGCCACGGCCGCACGGCGGGCGCGCCGTCCAGCGGGGCGGGGACGAGCCGGCGGGCGAACACCCCGGAGGGGCGGACGGCGAGCTGGTCCTCGCCGTCCGGGTCGGCGAGGACGGCGGCCAGCCGGTCCAGGGCGCGCCGGTCGGGGGCGGCGGGCAGGTCGACCAGGCCGCCCCACAGCTGGGGCTGTTCCAGCGCCACCACCCGGCCCAGGCCCCAGACCTGGGCCTGGGCGGGGCTGCTCGCGTGCTCGGCGCGGGCCACCGAGACGGCGCCGCTGGTCAGGCACCACAGCGGCGCGGGGGTGCCGGCGGCGAGCAGGGCCTGGACGAGGGCGACGGTGCCGGCCAGGCCGGCGGTGAGCAGCGGGTGCTCGGGGTGCGGGCGCTCGTCCGCGGCGAGCAGGGAGAGCACGCCGGCGAGGGGCGTGTCGGCGGGCAGCAGGTCGGCGAGGGCGGTGCGGCCCGGGGGGACGGTGACGGTCAGCACCTCGGCGCCGTGGTCGGCGAGCATCTGCCGGACGGCGTCGACCGGTTCGGCGGCGCCGTTCGGCCGGGTCCCGCCCGCCCGGTGGTCGCCCGCCCGGTCGTCCGCCCGGTGGTCGCAGTCGGGGGCGACCAGCAGCCAGGTGCCGTGCAGGGCCGGCCGGCGCCCGGTGCCGAGCGGCTTCCAGGTGATCCGGTAGCGCCAGGAGTCGATCCGGGCCTGCCGCTGCTGCCCGCGCCGCCAGGCGGCCAGGGCGGGCAGGGCCGGGGCGAGCTGGTCGCCCAGGCGGGCGCCGTCGCCGCCGAGGGCGGCGGCCAGCGCCGTCACGTCCTCCCGGTCCACGGCGTCCCAGAACGCGCTCCCGGCCGGGTCCGCCGCCGCGACGGCGGGCGCGGGCCGGGCCGCTTCGAGCCAGTAGCGCCGGCGCTGGAAGGCGTAGGTGGGCAGGTCGACGGTGCGGGCGCCGGCCGGGAAGGCGGGGCGCCAGTCGACCGCGACGCCCTGCGCCCAGGCCTCGCCGAGGGACCGCAGGAAGCGCTCCGGGCCGCCCTCCTCGCGGCGCAGCGTGCCGACCGCGGCGGCGCGGACCCCGGCCCGCTCGATGGTCTCGCCGATCGCGGGCGCGACCACCGGGTGCGCGCTGACCTCCACGAAGGCGCCGAAGCCGTCCGCCAGCAGCCGCTCCACCGCGTCGGCGAAGCGCACCGGGCTGGACAGGTTGGCGTACCAGTAGTCGGCGCCCAGGGCGGTGGTGTCGAGAGGTCCGCCGGTCACCGTCGAGTAGAACGGCACCGCGGACGGGTGCGGGGCGAGGCCGTCGAGCGCGGCGAGCAGCGCCTCCCGGATCGGGGCGACGTGCGCGGAGTGCGAGGCGTAACCGGCGTCGGTGCGGCGGGCCGGGACGTCCTGGCACTGCGCCAGGAACTGCTCGACGGCCTCGACCTCGCCGGAGACCACGGTGGCGGCGGGGCCGTTGACCACGGCGACCGAGAGCCGGTCGCCGAAGCCGGCGATCCGCTCGGCCACCTCGGCGGCAGGCAGTTGGACGGAGGCCATGGCACCGGTGCCGGCCAGGGCGAGCACGGTGCGGCTGCGCAGCGCGACCACCCGGGCGCCCTCCTCCAGGGTGAGCGCCCCGGCGACGCAGGCCGCCGCGATCTCGCCCTGCGAGTGGCCGACGACGGCGGCCGGCTCGACGCCGAAGGACCGCCACAGCTCGGCCAGCGACACCGCCATCGCCCAGTTCACGGCCTGCACGGTGTCGACCTGCTCCAGGCCCGGCCCGCCGCGCAGGACCGCGGTCAGCGACCAGTCCACGTACGGCGCCAGCGCCGCCTCGCAGTCGGCGATCCGCGCCGCGAACGCCGGTGCGGTGTCGAGCAGTTCGGCGCCCATGCCGACCCACTGCGAGCCCTGGCCGGGGAACACGAAGGCGACCCGGCCGGCGGCGGCGTCGGGGGTGTCGGCGGCGTCGGCGGCCAGCGCGTCCAGTCGGGCGAGCAGCCCCGCCCGGTCGGCGGCGACCGGCACGGCCCGCCGCTCCAGCGCGGCCCGGGTGGTGGCCAGCGAGAGCCCGAGGTCGGCCGGCGCCAGGGCGGGGTGGGCCCGCAGGTGGGCGGCGAGCCGGGCGGCCTGAGCGCGCAGGCCGGCCGCGCCGCGCCCGGACAGCGGTACCGGGACCGCGGCGGCCCTGAACACCGGTTCGGGCAGCGGGAGTTGCCCGGCCCCATCACCGGGCGCCTCCTCGGCGGGCGCCTCCTCGACGGGCGCCTCCTCGACGATCACATGGGCGTTGGTGCCGCTGATCCCGAACGCCGACACTCCGGCCCGGCGCGGCCGCTCGCCGCGCGGCCAGGCGAGCGGCTCGGTGAGCAGCGTGACCGTGCCCGCCGACCAGTCCACGTGCGGGGTCGGCCGGTCGACGTGCAGGGTGCGGGGCAGCAGTTCGTGCCGCAGCGCCATCACCGTCTTGATCAGCCCGGCCAGGCCGGCCGCCGCCTGGGTGTGGCCGAGGTTGGACTTGACCGAGCCGAGCCGCAGCGGCCGGTCGGCGGGCCGGCCGCGCCCGTAGGTGGCGAGCAGGGCGCCGGCCTCGATCGGGTCGCCGAGCGCCGTGCCGGTGCCGTGCGCCTCGACGGCGTCGACGTCCTGCGGCGCGAGCCGGGCGTCGGCCAGCGCGGCGCGGATCACCCGCTGCTGGGCGGGGCCGTTGGGGGCGGTCAGGCCGCTGCTGGCACCGTCCTGGTTGACGGCGGTGCCGCGGACCACGGCGAGCACCCGGTGCCCGTGCCGGCGGGCGTCGGAGAGCCGTTCGACCAGCACGGTGCCGACGCCCTCGGCGAAGCCGGTGCCGTCGGCGGCGGCCGCGAAGGCCTTGCAGCGGCTGTCGCCCGCCATCACGCCGACCCCGCTGAAGCCCAGGAAGGCGCCGGGGATCGCCATCACGGCCGCGCCGCCGACCAGCGCCAGCGAGCACTCCCCCGCGCGCAGCGCCCGCACGGCCAGGTGCAGGGCGACCAGGGAGGAGGAGCAGGCCGTGTCGACGGTGACGGCCGGGCCCTCCAGGCCGAAGGTGTAGGCGAGCCGGCCGGAGAGCACGCTGGCGGAGATCCCGGTGACGGCGTAGGTGGCCACGCCCTCCGGCAGTTCGCCGACACCGTCGCCGTAGCCGGTGTGCGAGGCGCCGACGTAGACGCCGGTGCGGCTGCCCCTGAGCGCGGCCGGGTCGAGCCCGGCCCGCTCGAACACCTCCCAGGAGGTCTCCAGCAGCAACCGCTGCTGCGGGTCCATCGCCAGCGCCTCGCGCGGTGAGATCCCGAAGAAGGCGGGGTCGAACTCGGCGGCGCCGGACACGAACCCGCCCTGCGGGGCGGGCCCGGCGCCGGGCGGGGTGAGTGCGTCCAGGTCCCAGCCGCGGTCGGCGGGCAGCCCGGACAGCGCGTCGCCGCCCTCGGCGACCAGGTGCCACAGCGCCTCCGGCGAGTCCGCGCCGCCGGGGAACCGGCAGGCCGCGGCGACGATCGCCACGGGCTCGGCGGCGGCCTCGGCGAGCTGCTGGTTCTGCCGGCGCAGCCGCTCGTTCTCGGTGAGCGAGCTGCGCAGCGCCTCGACGATCCGTTCGTTGGGTGCAGTCGTCATCTCTGGGCTCCGTTTCGCACGCCGGTCAGGAGTCCTGCGGGCCGAGCGCCAGCTCGACCAGCTGGTCCACGTCCATGCCGGCGATCGCGACGGACGGGTCCTCGTCAGGGGTCGGGGTCGGGGTCGGGGCGGGGGCCGGCTCGGCCAGCCGCAGCAGGGCGTCCAGCACGCCCGACTCGCGCAGCCGGGCCAGCGGGATCGTGGCCAGCGGGATCGCGGCCAGCGCGCGCCGGATGTCGGCCTCCGCGACCGGCCGCGGGCCGGCCTCGGGTGCGCCGCCGCCCGGGGAGGGTTTGCCCGGTGCCAGCTCGTCCAGCAGGTGGCGGGCCAGCGCGGCCGGTGTCGGGTGGTCGAAGACCAGCGTGACGGGCAGCCGCAGCCCGGCGGCCGCGCCGAGCCGGTTGCGCAGCTCGACCGCGGTGAGCGAGTCGAAGCCGAGGTCCAGCAGCCCCCGCTCCGGGTCCACGGCCTGCGGGGAGGCGTGGCCGAGCACGGTGGCGACGTGGCGGCGCACCAGCTCCAGCGCGGCGGGCAGCCGCTCGCCCTCCGGCAGCCGGGAGAGCCGTTCGGCGAGCGCGGCCGCGCCGCCGTCGGCACCGGCGTCCACCGCCCGGCGCGCCGCCGGACGCACCAGGGCCCGGTAGAGCGGCGGCACCGGGGCCTCGCCGAGCCGCGCGCGCAGGCCGGCCAGGTCGAGCCGGATCGGCAGCTGCAGCGGCTGGTCGAGGCGGAGCGCGGTGTCGAACAGGGCCAGGCCCTGCGCGGAGGTCAGCGGCAGGGCGCCGCCCCGGTTCATCCGGGTGACGTCGCCGGCGCCGAGGCGGCCGGTCAGCGCGCTGGTCTCGGCCCAGTAGCCCCAGGCCAGCGAGACGCCGGGCAGGCCCTGGGCCCGCCGGTGCGCGGCCAGCGCGTCCAGGAAGGTGTTGGCGGCGGCGTAGTTGGCCTGGCCGGGGGTGCCGAAGACGCCGGAGGCGGAGGAGAACAGCACGAACGCGGCCAGGTCCTGGTGCCGGGTCAGCTCGTGCAGGTGGGCCGCCGCGTCGAGCTTCGGCCGGAGGACGGCGGCCAGCCGCTCGGGGGTGAGCGCGGTCAGCACGCCGTCGTCCAGCGCGCCGGCCGCGTGCACCACGGCGGTCAGCGGGTGGGCGGCCGGGACGGTGGCCAGCAGCTCGGCCAGCGCCGTCCGGTCGGCGGCGTCGCAGGCGGCGACGGTCACCCGGGCGCCCAACCTGTCGAGTTCTGCGGCCAGTTCGGCGGCGCCGGGCGCCTGCGGGCCGCCGCGGCTGGTGAGCAGCAGGTGCCGGGCGCCGTGCGCGGTGACCAGGTGCCGGGCGAGCAGCGCGCCGAGGGTGCCGGTGCCGCCGGTGACCAGCACGGTGCCCTCGGGATCGAGGGCGTGCGGCACGGTGAGCACCAGCTTGCCGGTGTGCCCGGCCCGGCTCATCCGGCGGAACGCCTCGGGGGCGCGCCGGACGTCCCAGCTGCGGCGCGGGTGGGCGCGCAGGACGCCCCGCTCGAAGAGCGCGAGGACCTCGGTGAGGATCTCGCCGATGCGCTCCGGCCCGGCCTCGGCCAGGTCGTAGGCACGGTAGGCGACACCGGGGTGCGCGGCCGCGACCGCGCCGGGGTCGCGCACGTCGGTGCGGCCGAGCTCCAGGAACCGGCCGCCGCGCGGCAGCAGCCGCAGCGAGGCGTCCACGAACTCGCGGGCCAGCGAGTCCAGCACCAGGTCCACGCCCCGGCCGCCGGTCGCCGCCGCGATCCGCCGCTCGAACCCGAGGTCGCGGGAGGAGGCGATCCGCTCCTCGGGCACGCCCAGCGCGCGCACCGCCGCCAACTTCGCGGGGCTCGCCGTGGCGTACACCTCGGCGCCCAGGTGGCGGGCGAGCTGGACGGCGGCCATGCCGACCCCGCCGGCGGCGGCGTGCACCAGCACCGCCTCGCCCGGCCGCAGTCCGCCCAGGTCGACCAGGCCGTACCAGGCGGTCGCGAACGCCACCGGCACCGTGGCGGCCTGCTCGAACGACCAGCCGGCGGGCATCCGCGCCACCATCCGGTGGTCGGCGACGGCGACCGGGCCGAAGCCGCCCGGGACCATGCCCAGCACCCGGTCCCCCGGCGCGAAGCCGTCGACGCCGGGGCCGACCTCGGTGACCACGCCGGCGGCCTCGCTGCCGAGGAAGCCCTCCCCGGGGTACATGCCGAGGGCGAGCAGCACGTCGCGGAAGTTCAGGCCGGCGGCCCGGACGGCGATCCGCAGCTGACCGGGCGCCAGCGGCGCGAGCGCCTGCGGGAAGGGCACCAGCGCCAGGCTCTCCAGGGTGCCGGCGGCCGCCGTGCCCGCGGACGACGTGCCCACGGACGAGGTGCCCGCGGCCGCGAGGTCCAGCCGCCAGGCGGGGGTGTCCGGCACCGCGAGCGTGCCGTCGCCGCCGGGCCGGGCCAGCCGGGGGGCGAGCACCGTGCCCTCCCGCAGGGCCGCCTGCGGCTCGCCACCGGCCAGGGCGACGGCGACGGCGAGGGCCTGCTCGACCGGGTCCGGGGTGTCCGCGTCCACCAGCAGCAGCCGGTCGGGGTGCTCGGACTGGGCGGACCGCAGCAGGCCCCACACGCCCGCGTGCGCGAGGTCGGTGACGTCCTCGCCGGGGCGGACGGACAGGGCGCCCCGAGTGACGACGGCGAGCCGGGCCGCGGGTCGGCGGTCGTCGGCCAGCCAGCGCTGGGCCGTCGCCAGGGCGCGGGCGGTGGCCGCGTGGGCGACGGCGACCGAGTCCGTTCCGTTCGCCGGGGCGAGCGGGAGGAGGACGACCTCGGTGTCGGCGGGCAGCGCGTCCAGGTCCGGTTCGGCGCCCTCGGCCAGCACGGTCCACCGGCCGCTGTCGGCGGGCTGCGCCTCCACCGGGGTCCAGTCCAGCCGGAACAGCGCGTCCGACCGGCCGGCGGCTCCGGCGGTGGCCAACTGCGCGGCGGAGACCGGGCGCAGCGCGAGCGAGTCGACGACGGCGACCGGCTGCCCGGCCGCGTCCGCCGCCTGCACGGTCACCGCGGACGGCCCGGCGGCGGCGATCCGCACCCGCAGCGCGGGCGCGCCGGTGGCCAGCAGCGTCACGCCCTGCCAGGCGAACGGCAGCAGGGCGGAACCGGCGTCGGCACCGGCGCCGGGCTCGGCGAACTCGCCGAAGCCCATCGCCTGCAGCGCGGCGTCGAAGAGCGCCGGGTGCAGGCCGAAGCGGTCGGCCTGCCGGTCGTGGCCGTCCGGCAGCGCGACCTCGGCGAACACCTCCTCGCCGCGCCGCCAGACGGCGCGCAGGCCCTGGAAGGCCGGGCCGTAGCGGTAGCCCGCGTCGAGCATCGCCGGGTAGAAGCCGGTTGCGTCCACCGGTTCGGCGCCGGGCGGCGGCCAGGCGGTGAGGTCGACGGCTGTGTCCCGGGCTGCCGGTCCGGCGGCCAACACGCCGGTGGCGTGGCGCAGCCAGCCCTCGCCCTGCTCGGCGCGCGAGTGGACGGCGAAGGCCCGCCGCCCGTCCCGGTCCGGCTCCTCGACCCGCAGTTGCACCAGCACCGCCTCGCGCTCGGCGAGCACCAGCGGGGCCTCCAGGGTGAGTTCGTCCACGCGGTCGCAGCCGACCTCGTCGCCGGCCCGGACCGCGAGCTCCACGAAGGCGGTGCCGGGCAGCAGCACGGCGCCGCCCACCGCGTGGTCGGCGAGCCAGGGGTGCGTCCGCGTGGAGAGCCGGCCGGTGAACAGGTACTCGCCGCTGTCGGCGACGGCGACGGCGGCGCCGAGCAGCGGGTGGTCGGCCGGTTCCAGGCCGAGGCCGGCCGGGTCACCGGCGGCCGGGCCGCCGCTCTCCAGCCAGTAGCGCTCGCGCTGGAAGGCGTAGGTGGGCAGGTCCACCAGGGCGGCGTCGGCGGGCAGCACGGTCCGCCAGTCGACGGGCGCGCCGGCCGTCCAGGCCTCGGCGAGGGAGAGCAGGAAGCGCTGCGGCCCGCCCTCGTCGCGACGCAGGGTGCCCAGGGCGACGGCGTTCCGGCCGCTGCGCTCGATGCACTCGCCGACTGCGACGGTCACCACCGGGTGGGCGCTGACCTCGGTGAGGATGCCGAAGCCGCGTGCTGCCAGGGCTTCGACGACCGGGGCGAAGCGGACGGGTTGGCGCAGGTTGGTGTACCAGTACTCCGCGTCAAGGGCGGTGGTGTCCACCTCACCACCCGTGACGGTGGAGTGGAACGGGATGTCGGCCGTGCGCGGGGTGATCGAGGCGAGCGCGGTGAGCAGTTCCTCGCGGATCTGCTCCACGTGCGGGCCGTGCGAGGCGTAGTCGACGTCGATCCGGCGGGCCCGCTCGTGCTGCGCGAGCAGCTGCTCCAGCGCGTCCACGTCACCCGAAACCACCGTCGACGAAGGCCCGTTGAGCGCGGCGACCCCGATCCGACCGCCGTACGGCTCCAGCAGCACCGCCACCTCCTCGGCGGGCAGCGGAAGCGAGACCATGCCGCCCTTGCCGGACAGCGCCAACAGAGCACGACTGCGCAGCGCGACGACCCGGGCACCGTCCTCCAACGACAACGCCCCCGCCACGCAGGCAGCGGCGATCTCGCCCTGCGAGTGCCCCACCACGGCCGCCGGCTCGACGCCAACAGCGCGCCACAGCTGGGCCAGCGCCACCATCACCGCCCACAGCACCGGCTGGACCACGTCGACCCGGTCCAAGTCCTCGCCGCTGCGCAGCACTTCGGTGAGCGACCAGTCCACATGCGGCGCCAGCGCCGCCTCGCACTCCGCGATCCGCGCGGCGAACACCGGCGCCGTGTCCAGCAGTTCGGCGCCCATCCCGGCCCACTGCGAGCCCTGCCCCGGGAAGACGAACACCACCCGCCCGTCCCCCGCGACCCCCGTCACCACCGCCGCAGACGGCTCACCCACCGCCAACGCACGTAGAGCGGCGCACAGTTGCTCCGGCGCGGAGCCGACCACCACCGCACGCCGCTC
Source organism: Streptomyces sp. Y1 (assembly GCF_041053115.1). Lineage (NCBI taxonomy): Bacteria > Bacillati > Actinomycetota > Actinomycetes > Kitasatosporales > Streptomycetaceae > Streptomyces > Streptomyces sp. Y1. The sequence continues at coordinate 92,406 of NZ_CP163445.1, forward strand.
GAACACCGCCCGCGACTCCACCAGCGAGCGCGCCACGTCCGCCGGGGCGCTGTCCGATGCCGCCGCGGCCAGCCGCTCGGCCTGGCCCGCCAGGGCGCCCGCCGTCCGGCCCGACAGCACCCAGGGCAGGACGGGCGTGTCCAGCACCGGCGCCGGGCGCTCGACGGACGGTCCAGCAGGGAGTTCGGGCTCCGGCGCCTGCTCCAGGATCACGTGTGCGTTGGTGCCGGAGCCGCCGAAGGCCGACACCCCGGCCCGGCGCGGGCGGTCCACCGCGGGCCACTCCCGCTGCTCGGTGAGCAGCCGGACGGTGCCCGCCGACCAGTCCACCTCGGGCGTCGGCTCGTCCGCGTGCAGCGTGCGCGGCAGGATGCCGTGGCGCAGCGCCATCACCGTCTTGATCACCCCGGCGATCCCGGAGGCCGCCTGGGTGTGGCCGATGTTGGACTTCAACGCGCCCAGCCACAGCGGCCGTTCGGGGCTGCGGCCCCGCCCGTACGTGGCGATCAGGGCCTGCGCCTCGATCGGGTCGCCGAGCGTGGTGCCGGTGCCGTGCGCCTCGACGGCGTCGATGTCCTCCGGTGCGAGCCGGGCGTTGGCCAGCGCCTGGCGGATCACCCGTTGCTGGGAGGGGCCGTTGGGGGCGGTCAGGCCGTTGGAGGCGCCGTCCTGGTTGGTCGCGCTGCCCCGGATCACGGCGAGCACCGGGTGGCCGTGGCGGCGGGCGTCGGAGAGCCGTTCCAGCAGCAGGGTGCCCACGCCCTCGCCCCAGCCGGTGCCGTCCGCGTCGGCGGAGAAGGGTTTGCAGCGGCCGTCGCGGGCGAGGCCGCGCTGGCGGCTGAAGGCGACGAAGACGCCCGGGGACACCATGATCATGGCGCCGGCGGCCAGCGCCGTCGAGCACTCGCCGGTGCGCAGCGCCTGGCAGGCCAGGTGGAGGGCGACCAGGGAGGAGGAGCACATGGTGTCGACGGTGACCGCCGGGCCTTCGAGGCCGAAGGTGTAGGCGACCCGGCCGGAGGTGACGGCCGAGGAGCCGCCGAACAGCAGGTGGCCTTCGACGCCGTCCGGTACCCGGGTCAGGCCCTCGCCGTAGCCGGGGTGCGCGGCGCCGACGAACACACCGGTTGCTCCGCCCTTGAGCGCGGCCGGGTCGATTCCGGCCCGTTCGATGGCCTCCCAGGAGGTTTCCAGGAGCAGCCGCTGCTGCGGGTCCATCGCCAGCGCCTCGCGCGGGGAGATGCCGAAGAACCCGGCGTCGAACCGGGAGGCGTCGGTGAGGAAGCCGCCCTCGCGCACGTAGGACTTGCCGGGCCGGTCGGGGTCCGGGTCGTAGAGGCCGTCGGTGTCCCAGCCGCGATCGGTGGGGAACGCGCCGACCGCGTCGCGGCCGTCGAGCACCAGCTGCCACAGGCCCTCGGGGGTGGTCACCCCGCCGGGGTAGCGGCAGGCCATGCCGACGATGGCGATCGGCTCGTCGTCGGTGCCGACTGCGACGGCGGCCGGCAGCGGCGCGGCCGCCCGCAGGCCGAGCAGTTCCTCGCGCAGGTGGCGGGCGAGTGCGGTGGGCGTCGGGTGGTCGAAGACCAGCGTGGCCGGCAGCGGGAGACCGGCTGCCGTGCGCAGCCGGTTGCGCAGGTCGACGGCGATCAGCGAGTCGAAGCCGAGGTCCTTGAACGGGCGGCCGGCCTCCAGCGCATCGGGCGAGTCGTGGCCGAGCGCGGCGGCGACCTCGGTGAGCACCAGGTCGAGCAGGATCCGCTCGTGGTCGGCGGGCGGGGTGTCGGCCAGGCGGCGGGCGAGGTCGGAGTCCGCCGGCTGCGGGGCCTGCTCGGCGGCGCCCAACGCGGCGCGCACCTCGGGCAGTTCGGCGAGCAGCGGGCTTCGGCGCCGGGCGGTGAAGCCGGGCACGAACCGGGCCCAGTCCACGTCGGCGACGGCCAGGAACGTCTCGTCCCGGGCGACGGCCTGCAGCAGGGCGGCGAGTGCCGGTTCGGGGTCCATGGCCAGGACGCCGCGTCGGCGCAGCTGTTCGGTGGCGCCGTCGGTGGCGGTCAGTCCGCCGCCGTCCCAGGCGCCCCAGGCGACCGAGGTGGCGGTGCGGCCGCGGGCCCGGCGGTGCTCGGCGAGCGCGTCGAGGTACGCGTTGGCGCCCGCGTAGGCGCCCTGGCCGCCGCTGCCCCAGACGCCCGCGTTCGAGGAGAAGAGCACGAAGGCGTCCAGCTCCCGGTCCCCGAGCAGGTCGTCCAGGTGGGCGGCCCCCGCCGAGTTACCCGCGACGACGGCGGCGTGCTCGGCCGGGCCGGTCTCGTCGATCGGGCTGGCCTGGGTGATGCCCGCGGTGTGCACGACGGCGGTGAGCGGGGCGTCCGAGGGCACGGCGGCGAGGACGGCGGCCAGCGCCGCCCGGTCGGCGACGTCGCAGGCGGTGACGGTGACCCGGGCTCCCAACCCGGTGAGCTCCTCGGCGAGTTCGGCGGCGCCGGGGGCGGTGGGTCCGCGCCGGCTCGTGAGCAGCAGGTGCTCGGCGCCGCGCGCGGCGAGGGCCCGGGCGACCCGGGCGCCGAGGGCGCCGGTGCCGCCGGTGACCAGCACGGTGCCGCGCGGGCGCCACGGCCGCGGGGCGGGCGCGCCGTTCAGCGCGGCGGGCGCGCCGTCCAGCGGGGCGCGGACCAGGCGGCGGGCGAACACCCCGCCGGCGCGGACGGCCAGTTGGTCCTCGGTGCCGTCCGCGCCCTCGATGCCGCCGAGCACCGCGCAGAGCCGGGCGGCGGCGCGCGGGTCGAGCGCGGCCGGCAGGTCCACCAGGCCGGCCCAGTGGGCGGGCCGCTCCAGGGCGGCCACCCGGCCGAGGCCCCAGACGTGGGCCTGGACGGGGTGGTCGACGGTATCGGCCTTCTCCGCCCGGACGGCGCCGCTGGTGGCGCTCCACAGCCCGGCCTCGATCCCGGCGTCGTCGAGCGCGAGGACGGCCGCGGCGGTCGCGGCGACGCCGGCCGGCACCAGCGGCTGTTCGGCCCGGGGGCGCTCGTCCAGGCCGAGCAGCGAGAGCACCCCGGCCACCGGCCGGTCGGCGGCGGCCGCGCGCAGAGCATCCCCCAGCGCGGCCCGGTCGGCGGTGGCGGCGTCCACCGGCACCGGGACGGGCTCGGCGCCGTGCGCGGCCAGCGCGTCGCGGCAGTCGGCGGCCAGGGCGGTCTCGGCGGGAGGGAGCAGCAGCAGCCAGCGGCCGCTCAGCACGGGCGCTGCGGGCACGGGGACGGGCCGCCAGGCGATCCGGTAGCGCCAGCGGTCGATCGTCGCGGACCGGCGGCGGGCCCGGCGCCAGGCGGCGAGCGCGGGCAGCACGGCCTCCCAGGAGTCCTCGGTGTCCGTCACGTCGATGTCGGCGCTGCTGATCAGCGAGCTGAGGTCCTGGTTCTCGACGGCGGCCCAGAACGCGGTCTCGCTCTCGTCCGCCGGGACGGCGAGCTGTTCGGCGGGCGGGGCTTCCAGCCAGTAGCGGCGGCGCTGGAAGGCGTAGGTGGGCAGGTCGACCGTGGGGCCGCTGCCGAAGACCTCGGGCCAGGCGACGGGCGCGCCGTGCACCCAGGCCTCGGCGAGCGAGCGCAGCACCCGCTCGGAGCCGCCCTCCTCGCGGCGCAGGGTGCCGAGGGCGACGGCGGCGGCGCCGGCCTGCTCGATGCCCTCGCCGATGCCGACGGTGAGCACGGGGTGCGCGCTGGCCTCGACGAACAGGGCGAAGCCGTCGTCGAGCAGGCGGCGCACGACGGGAGCGAAGCGCACCGGCTCGCGCAGGTTGCGGTACCAGTAGGCGGCGTCGAGCGTGCGGGTGTCGATCGGCTCACCCACCAGCGTGGAGTAGAACGGGACTTCGGCCGGGCGCGGGGCGATGCCCTGGAGCGCGGTCAGGATCTCCTCGCGGATCGCCTCCACGTGGGCGGAGTGCGAGGCGTAGTCGACGTCGATCCGGCGCGCCCGCTCGTGCTCCGCCAGCAACTGCTCCAGCGCGTCCGCGTCACCCGAAACCACCGTCGACGAAGGCCCGTTGAGCGCGGCGATCGAGATCCGGCCGCCGTACGGCTCCAGCAGCCGCGCCACCTCCTCGGCGGGCAGCGGGACTGACACCATGCCGCCCTCGCCGGACAGCGCCGGCAGCGCCCGGGCGCGCAGCGCGACGACCCGGGCGCCGTCGTCGAGCGACAGCGCCCCGGCCACACACGCCGCCGCGATCTCGCCCTGCGAGTGCCCGACCACGGCCGCCGGTTCGACGCCGAACGACCGCCAGAGCGCCGCCAGCGACACCATCACCGCCCACAGCACCGGCTGCACGACGTCCACCCGGTCCAACCCCGCACCGCCGCGCAGGACTTCGGTCAGCGACCAGTCCACGTACGGCGCCAGCGCCGCCTCGCACGCGGCGATGCGCGCCGCGAACACCGGCGAGGCGTCCAGCAGTTCGGCCCCCATGCCGACCCACTGCGAGCCCTGCCCCGGGAAGACGAAGACCACGCCCGGCTCGGCCAGCACCGCTCCGCGCACGGTCGCGGCGGTGGTCCGGCCGGCCGCGAGCGCGTCCAGGGCCTGCCGGGCCTGGGCGGGGTCGGCGGCGAGCACCACGGCCCGCCGGTCCAGGGCGGCCCGGGTGGTCGCCAGGGACCGGCCCAGGTCGGCGGGTGCGAGCTCGGGGTGCTGCGCGACGAAGGGCGCCAGCCGGGCGGCCTGGGCGGTGAGCGCCGCGTCGGTGCGGCCGCTGACCGGCCAGGGCAGGACGTCCGCCCGCAGCGGGAGCGGCGCCGCCCGCTCGGCGGGTTCCTGGGCCGGTTCGGCCGGGGCTTCCTCCAGGATCACATGGGTGTTGGTGCCGCTGACGCCGAACGCGGAGACCCCGGCCCGGCGCGGTTCCGTCCCGCGCGGCCACGCCACCGGCTCGGTCAGCAGCCGCACGGTGCCCGCCGACCAGTCCACCTCGGGCGTCGGCGCGTCCACGTGGAGCGTGCGCGGCAGCAGGCCGTTCCGCAGCGCCATCACGGTCTTGATGACGCCGGCCACCCCGGCCGCCGCCTGGGTGTGGCCGAGGTTGGACTTCAACGCGCCCAGCCACAGCGGCCGTTCGGCGGAGTGCGCCGGCCCGTAGGCGGCGATCAGGGCCTGGGCCTCGATCGGGTCGCCGAGCGTGGTGCCGGTGCCGTGCGCCTCGACGGCGTCGACCTGGCCGGCCGTCAGCCGGGCGTGGGCCAGCGCGGCCTCGATCACCCGCTGCTGGGCGGGGCCGTTGGGCGCGGTGAGGCCGTTGGAGGCGCCGTCCTGGTTGACCGCCGAGCCGCGCACCACGGCCAGCACCGGGTGTCCGTGGCGCCGGGCGTCGGACAGCTTCTCGATCAGCAGCATGCCCGCGCCCTCGGCGAAGCTGGTGCCGTCCGCGGCGGCCGCGAAGGCCTTCGAGCGGCCGTCGGCGGCCAGGCCGCGCTGGCGGCTGAACTCCGTGAAGAGGCCGGGCGTGGCCATCACGGTGGCGCCGCCGGCCAGCGCCATGGTGCACTCGCCGGCCCGCAGCGCCTGGCAGGCCAGGTGCAGGGCCACCAGGGAGGAGGAGCAGGCGGTGTCCACGGTGACGGCCGGGCCCTCCAGGCCGAAGGTGTACGAGACCCGGCCGGAGACGACGCTGGCCGCGCTGCCCGTGCCGAGGTAGCCCTCGACGGACTCGGGCACCCGGTCCAGCCGGCTGCCGTAGCCCTGGGCGACCATGCCGACGAAGACACCGATCGGTCTGCCGCCGAGCGAGAGCGGGTCCAGGCCGGCCCGTTCGAAGGCCTCCCAGGAGGTCTCCAGGACGAGCCGCTGCTGCGGGTCCATGGCCAGCGCCTCGCGCGGCGGGATGCCGAACAGCTCGGGGTCGAAGGCGTCGGCCTCGTAGAGGAAGCCGCCCTCGCGGGTGTAGGACGTGCCGGGGCGGTCCGGGTCCGGGTCGTAGAGCGCCTCCAGGTCCCACCCCCGATTTGCCGGGAACCCGGCGACGGCGTCGCCGCCCTCGGCCACCAGGCGCCACAGGTCCTCGGGCGAGGCGACCCCGCCGGGGTAGCGGCAGGCCATGCCGACGATCGCGATCGGCTCGGCCTCCTCCAGTTCCTGCACCCGCCGCCGGGCCTTGCGCAGGTCGGTCGTGGCGCGCTTGAGGTAGTCGCGGAGCTTCGCTTCGTTGCTGGTCACGACTCGGTCACCCATCTCTGCGGTTGCGGGGGCTGCGGTTCGCCGCCTGCGGGCGGCCCGGCCGTCACGGCGACTCCAGTTCGTCGTCGAGGAGGCCGAAGAGCTCCGCGTCGCTCGTCGCGTCCAGGTCGTCGGCCGGTTCGGCCTCCGGGCCGTGGCCGGTGTGCCACTTCGCCAGCAGGGCGTTGAGGCGGTGGGTGATCCGGGTGCGGGCCGCGTCGTCGTCGGGGACGGCGGCGAGCGCGGCTTCCAGCCGGTCGAGTTCGGCGAGCCCGGGGAGCACGGCGGGGGTGTCGGCGAGGAGTTCGCCGCGCAGGTGGCGGGCCATCGCCGCCGGGGTCGGGTGGTCGAACACGAGCGTCGCGGGCAGCCGCAGCCCGGTGGCCGAGCCGAGCCGGTTGCGCAGTTCGACGCCGGTCAGCGAGTCGAAGCCGAGGTCCCGGAACGGGCGGGCGGGCGCCACCGCCCGTTCGTCGGGGTGGCCGAGCACGGCGGCGACGTGCGAGCGGACCAGTTCCAGCAGGATCCGGTCACGTTCGACCTCCGGCGCGCCGGCCAGGCGCCGGCGCAGGTCGGCGGGCGCGGCGGCGTCGGCGGCGGGGTCGCGCTCGGCGCTCTCGACGGCCTTGCGGGCCTCGGGGATCTCGTCCAGCAGCCGGCCGGTGCGCTCCGAGGCGAAGACGGCGGCGAACCGCTCCCAGCGCACGTCGATGACCACCGAGCGGGTCTCGTCGTGGGCGAGGGCGTCGCCGAGGGCCTCGGTGGCCAGGTCCGGGTCCATCTCGTGCAGGCCGTGCCGGCGGGCGCGTTCGCCGATGCCGTCGGCCGCCATGCCGCCGCCGGCCCAGGTGCCCCAGGCGATCGCGGTGGCGGGCAGCCCGTCGGCCCGGCGCTGCTCGGCCAGGGCCTCCAGGAAGGCGTTGCCGGGCGCGTAGTTGGCGAGGCCGGGGGCGCCGAAGGTGGCCGCGAAGGAGGAGAACACCACGAAGGCGGCCAGGTCCAGCCCGCGGGTGAGTTCGTGCAGGTGCAGGGCGCCGTGCGCCTTGACCCGGAGCACCCGGTCGACCTGCTCGGGGGTGAGCCGGTCGATCACCGCGTCGTCCAGGATCGCCGCGGTGTGCACCACGGCGGTCAGCGGCTGCTCGGCGGGGATGCCGGCGAGCAGGGCGGCGAGCGCGGCGCGGTCGGCGACGTCGCAGCGGGCGATCACCGTCTCGGCGCCGAGCGCGGTGAGTTCGGCGTGCAGTTCGGCGGCGCCGGGGGCGTCCGGGCCGCGCCGGCTGGCCAGCAGCAGCCGGGGGGCGCCGTTGCGGGCCAGCCAGCGGGCGGTCCGGGCGCCGAGGCCGCCGGTGCCGCCGGTGATCAGGACGGTGCCGGTGGGCGCCCAGGGGCGGGCCGGCGGGCGGCCGGCCAGCGGGGCGCGGACGATCCGGCGCAGGTGGACGCCGTCGGCGCGCACGGCGGTCTGGTCCTCGCCGCCCCGGTCCGCGCCCTCGGCCAGCACGGCGGCGAGCCGGCCCAGTTCGGCCGGGCCGCAGCCGGTGGCGGGCAGGTCCACCAGGCCGCCCCAGAGCTTGGGGTGCTCCATCGAGGCGACCTGGCCGAGCCCCCAGTAGAGGGCCTGGAACGGGTTGCCGAGCCGGTCGCCGGCACCGACCGTGACGCCGCCCCGGGTGGCGCACCAGAGCGGGGCGCCCAGGTCGGCGTCGCCGACCGCCTGGATCAGCGCGACGGTGGCCGGGAAGCCGGCGGGTACGGCCGGGTGGGCCGGGTGCGGGGCCTCGGCCAGGGCGAGCAGCGAGAGCACGCCCGCGACGGGGGCCCCGGCCTCGGCGGCGGCGGTGCGCAGCGCGTCGGCGAGGGCGGCGCGGTCCGCCGTGCTCGCGGTGTCCACGGCGAGGGCGGTGACGGCGGCGCCGCGGGCGGTCAGCTCGCGCTCGACGTCGGCGGTGGGCTCGCCGGTGGGCGCGACCAGCAGCCAGTGGCCGGTGAGCCGCGGCGCGGTGGCGGGATCGGCCCGGCGGCGCCAGGCGATCCGGTAGCGCCAGGAGTCGAGCTGGGCGCGTTCGCGGCGTTCGCGCCGCCAGGCGGCGAGGCCGGGGAGCACCGCGCGCCAGGCGTCGGGGGTGACGGTGGCCGGGAGCCCGGCCGGGTCGCCGTCCTCGACGGCCGCCCAGAACGCGGCCTCGGCCGGGTCGGCGGGCGCGGGTTCGTCCGCGCCGACCTCCAGCAGGTAGCGCCGGCGCTGGAAGGGGTAGGTGGGCAGGTCGACCGGCCGGCCGCCGCCGAGCGCGGCCCGCCAGTCCACCGGGGCGCCGTGTGTCCAGGCCTCGGCGAGGGAGTGCAGAAAACGCCCCGGGCCGCCTTCGTCGCGGCGCAGCGAGCCGATGGCGGCGGCGGTGGCACCGGCCTGGTCGACGGTCTCGCCGATCCCGACCGCGACGACGGGGTGCGGGCTCGCCTCGACGAAGACGCCGGTGCCGTGCCGCGCCAGGTGCTCGATCACGGGCGCGAAGCGGACGGGCTCGCGCAGGTTGGTGTACCAGTACGCGGCGTCCAGGGCGGTGGTGTCCAGCTCGCCGCCGGTGACGGTGGAGTGGAAGGGGATGTCGGCGGCGAGCGGGGTGATCCCGGCGAGCGCGGTGAGCAGCTCGTCGCGGATCGCCTCGACGTGGGCGCTGTGCGAGGCGTAGTCGACGTCGATGCGGCGCGCGCGTTCGTGCTCGTGCTCGGCGAGCAGCTGCTCCAGGGCGTCCGCGTCGCCCGAAACCACGGTGGAGGAGGGGCCGTTGAGCGCGGCGACGGAGATCCGGTCACCGTACGGCTCCAGCAGCGTCGCCACGTCGGCGGCGGGCAGCGGGAGGGAGACCATGCCGCCCTTGCCGGAGAGGGCGAGCAGGGCGCGGCTGCGCAGGGCGACGACGCGGGCGCCGTCCGCCAGTGTGAGCGCCCCGGCGACGCAGGCGGCGGCGATCTCGCCCTGCGAGTGGCCGACCACGGCCGCGGGTTCGACGCCGTGGGAGCGCCAGAGTGCGGCCAGCGCCACCATCACGGCCCACAGGGCGGGTTGGACGACGTCGACCTGGTCCAGGCCGGTGCCGGTGCGCAGCACCTCGGTCAGCGACCAGTCCGTGTGCGGCGCGAGCGCGGCCTCGCACTCCGCGATGCGCTCGGCGAACACGGGCGCGGTGTCGAGGAGTTCGGCGCCCATGCCGGCCCACTGGGAGCCCTGGCCGGGGAAGACGAAGGCGACCTTGCGGGCCGCGCCCGCCGTGCCGGTGACGAGGGCGGCGGAGGGCTGCCCGTCGGCGAGCGCGCGCAGGGCCCGCCGGGCGGCGCCGTGGTCGGCGGCGAGCACCACGGCGCGGTGGTCGAGCACGGCGCGGCCGGTGGCGAGCGACCGGGCGACGTCCACCGGCCGGGCCCGCGGGTCGAGTTCGGCGTCGGCGAGGCGGGCGGCCTGGGCGGCGAGGGCGGGTGCGGTCTTCGCCGAGAGGATCCACGGGACGGGGCCGGCCGGCCAGGGTTCCGCGGCGTCCGGCTGCTCGACGGCGGGTGCCTCCTCCAGGATCACGTGCGCGTTGGTGCCGCTGATCCCGAACGAGGAGACCGCGGCGCGGCGCGGCTGTTCGCCGCGCGGCCAGTCCCGACGTTCCGTCAGGAGCCTTACGGTGCCGGCCGACCAGTCGACCTCGGGGGTCGGCTCGTCGACGTGCAGGGTGCGCGGCAGCACGCCGTGCCGCAGCGCCTGCACCATCTTGATCACGCCGGCCACCCCGGCGGCGGCCTGGCTGTGCGCGAGGTTGGACTTGACCGAGCCGAGCCAGAGCGGGCGTTCGGCGGTGTGCGCCCGGCCGTAGGCGGCGATCAGGGCCTGGGCCTCGATCGGGTCGCCGAGCCGGGTGCCGGTGCCGTGCGCCTCGACGGCGTCGACCTGGTCGGCGGTCAGGCCGGCGTTGTCCAGCGCCGCCCGGATCACCCGTTCCTGGGCCCGGTCGTTGGGGGCGGTGAGCCCGTTGGAGGCGCCGTCCTGGTTGACCGCCGAGCCGCGGACCACGGCCAGCACCCGGTGCCCGTTGCGGCGGGCCTCGGAGAGCCGTTCGAGCAGCAGCACGCCGACGCCCTCGGACCAGCCGGCTCCGTCCGCGGCGGCGGCGAAGGACTTGCAGCGGCCGTCCGCGGCCAGCCCGCGCTGCCGGGAGAACTCGAGGAACGCGCCGGGGTTGGCCATCACCGTCACCCCGCCGGCCAGGGCCAGCGTGCACTCCCCCGCGCGCAGCGACTGGGCGGCCCAGTGCAGGGCGACCAGCGAGGAGGAGCAGGCGGTGTCGACGGTGACGGCCGGGCCGTGCAGGCCCAGCGCGTAGGCGACCCGGCCGGAGGCGATGCTCGCCATGTTCCCGGTGCCCAGGTAGCCCTCGACGCCCGCCGGGGGCCGGTTCAGCCGCACCAGGTAGCCGGAGGAGATGGCGCCGGCGAACACCCCGGTCGGGCTGCCGGCCAGCGAGGACGGGTCGATGCCGGCCCGCTCGACCGCCTCCCAGCAGGCTTCCAGCAGCAGCCGCTGCTGCGGGTCCATGACCAGGGCCTCGCGCGGGGAGATGCCGAAGAAGTCGGCGTCGAAGTCGAAGGCGTCGTGGACGAACCCGCCCTCGGTGGCGTAGCTCTTGCCGACCGCGTCCGGGTCCGGGTCGTACATCCCCTCGACGTCCCAGCCGCGGTCGGTGGGGAAGCCGCCGACCGCGTCGCGTTCGGCCAGGACGAGCCGCCACAGGTCCTCGGGCGAGGCGACCCCGCCGGGGTAGCGGCAGGCCATGCCGACGATCGCGATCGGCTCGTTCGTGCGCGCCTGCTCGGCCTGCAGGCGCTGCCTGGTCCGGCCGAGGTCGGCCGTCACGCGCTTGAGGTACTCGCGGAGCCTGTCCTCGTTGCTTGACACCGTGTTGCTTGACACCGTGTTGCTTGACATCGTCTGCACTCCCCGCACGGTCCCGCTGGATGGTCGGCGTCAGGAAGCGCCGAGTTGCCGGTCGATCAGCTCGAACATCTCGTCGTCGGTGGCCGCGTCGAGGGCCGCGTCGTCGATCACCCCGCCACCCTCGGCGCCTTCGCCGTCTCGGCGCCAGCTCCGGAGCAGCGCTTCGAGGCGCCGGCCGACCGCCGCCCGGGTCGGCTCGTCCGGCCGGCAGCCCGCCAGGGCGGCCTCCAGCCGGGCCAACTCGCCCAGGACGGCAGGGGCTTCGTCGGCCCCGGCGCCGATCTCGGCGTTCAGGTGCCGGGCCAGCTCGGCCGGGGTCGGGTGGCTGAAGACCAGGGTGGCCGGCAGCCGCAGGCCGCTCGCCGCGTTCAGCCGGTTGCGCAGTTCGACGGCGGTCAGCGAGTCGAAGCCGAGTTCGCGGAAGGCCCGGTCGGGTTCGACGGACTCCGGCGAGCCGTGGCCGAGCACCACCGCGACGTGGCCGCGCACCAGGTCGAGCAGCAGCTCCTCGCGGGCCGCCGCCGCCAGGCCGGCCAGCCGGCGGGCGAGCGTGCCGCCCGCGGCCTCGGCGCCCGCCCGGGCGGCCCGCCGGGCGGGGGCCCGGACCAGGCCGCGCAGCGGCGCGGGCAGGCCCGCCGCCTGGGCGCGCAGGGCGGCCAGGTCCAGCCGCATCGGCAGCAGGAACGGCTCGTCCCGGCCGAGCGCCGTGTCCAGCAGCGCCAGGCCCTGCTCGGTGCCGAGCGGCAGCAGGCCGAGCCTGGTCATCCGGCCGACCGCGCCCTGCCCGAGGTGGCCGGTCATGCCGCTGGCCCGCGCCCAGAAGCCCCAGCCGAGCGAGCCGGCGGGCAGGCCGCGGCTGCGCCGGTGCGCGGCCAGTGCGTCCAGGAAGGTGTTGGCGGCCGCGTAGTTGGCCTGGCCCGGGTTGCCGAGCGCGCCGGTCATCGAGGAGAACAGCACGAAGGCGGCCAGGTCGTGACTGGCCGTCAGTTCGTGCAGGTGGACGGCGGCGTCGGCCTTGGGGCGCAGGACCCGCGCCAGCCGGTCCGGGCCGAGCGAGGTGAGCACGCCGTCGTCGAGCACGCCGGCCGCGTGCACCACGGCGGTGAGCGGGCGGTCGGCCGGGACGGTGTCCAGCAGGGCGGCGAGCGCGGCACGGTCGGCGGCGTCGCAGGCGGCGACGGTCACCGTGGCGCCCAACGCGGTGAGTTCGGCTGCCAGTTCGGCCGCGCCCGGGGCCTCGGCGCCGCGCCGGCCGGCCAGCAGCAGGTGGCGGATGCCGTGCGCGGTGACCAGGTGGCGGGCCACGAGGGCGCCCAGCGTGCCGGTGCCGCCGGTGATCAGCGCGGTGCCGGCCGGGTCGAGCGGGCGCGGCACGGTGAGCACCAGCTTGCCGGTGTGCCGGGCCTGGCTCATGAACCGGAACGCCTCGGGCGCCCGCCGCACGTCCCAGCTGCGCAGCGGCAGCAGCCGCAGCGCGCCGTGCTCGACCAGGTCGACGACCTCGCGCAGGATCTCGCCGATCCGCTCGGGCGCCGGGTCCACGTGCGCCCGGTAGCGCACGTCCGGGTACTCCAGTTCGACCTGGTCGGGGTCGCGGACGTCGGTCTTGCCCAGCTCCAGGAACCGTCCGCCGCGCGGCAGCAGGCGCAGCGAGGCGTCCACGAACTCGCCGGCCAGCGAGTTGAGCACGACGTCCACGCCCGCGCCGCCGGTGGCGGCGAGGAAGGCCGGTTCGAAGGCGAGGGTGCGGGAGTCGGCGATCCGCCCGTCCGGGACGCCGAGGGCCCGCAGGGCGTCCCACTTGCCGGGGCTCGCCGTCGCGTACACCTCGGCGCCCAGGTGGCGGGCCACCTGCACGGCGGCCATGCCGACCCCGCCGGCCGCCGCGTGCACCAGCACGGCCTCGCCGGGCTCGGTGCGGGCGAGGTCCACCAGGCCGTACCAGGCGGTCAGGAAGACCACCGGGAGGGAGGCCGCTTCGGCGAAGCTCCAGCCGTCCGGGATCCGGACCAGGGTGCGCCGGTCGGCGACGGCGAGCGGGCCGAAGCCGCCCGGCACGATCCCGGTGACCCGGTCGCCGACCGCCAGGTCGGCCACCCCGGGGCCGAGTTCGACGACCACCCCGGCCGCCTCGCTGCCCATGCCGACCTGGCCGGGCACCATGCCGAGCCCGACCAGCACGTCACGGAAGTTGAGCCCGGCGGCCCGGACGGCGAGCCGCACCTGGCCGGGGGCGAGCGGCGCGGCGGCCTCGGGGTGGGGCAGCAGCGCGAGCGCGTCCAGGGTGCCGGGTTCGGCGGTGTCGAGCCGCCAGGCCGGCGAGCCGTCCGGCGGGGTGAGCAGCCCGCTCCGGTCGGCCCGGACCACCCGGGGCACCAGCACCTCCCCCCGGCGCAGCGCCAGTTGCGGCTCCCCGGAGGCGACGGCCCCGGAGACGGCCTCGGCGAGGCGGGCGGCGGAGTCGGGGCGGCCGTCGGTGTCGACCAGCACGAACCGGTCCGGCTCCTCGGCCTGCGCGGCGCGCAGCAGCCCCCAGGCGGGCGCGTGGGCGAGCGCCGTGACGTCCTCGCCGAGCGCGGTGCTGACGGCCCGTTCGGTGAGGACCACCAGGCGGGCGGCGGCGAGTTCGGCGGCGCCGAGCCAACCCTGGACGGCGGCGAGGACGGCGTCGGCGCAGGCGCGGGCGGCGGCGGGCAGCGGGCGGTCGGCGGGCGGCAGGGGCAGCGGCAGGACGACCACGTCCGGTACGGGCTCGCCCGCCGCCAGGGCCGCGCCGAGGGCGGCGAGGTCCGGGTAGCGGCGCGCGGCGGCCACGGCGGTCCCGCTGCCGAGCACGGCCCAGTGCTCGGTCGGCGCCGCGCCGCCGGTCGGCAGCGGCTGCCAGTCCATCCGGTACAGCGAGTCCCCGTTGCCCGGCGCCCGGTGTTCCGACACCGGGCGCAGCACCAGGGCGTCCACGGCGGCGACCGGGCCGCCCTCGGCGTCGGCGACCTGGAGGGTGACGGCGACGGCCGTCCCGTCCACCGGGTCGGCGGCCGGGGCGATCCGCACCCGGGCGCTGGTCGCGCCGACCGCGTCGACGCGGACGCCGGTCCAGGCGAACGGGAGCCGCACCCGGCCGACGTCCCGCACGGAGCCGGCCAGCCCGACCGCGTGCAGGGCGGCGTCGAGCAGCGCCGGGTGGACGCCGAAGCGCTCCGCCTCGCCGTGCTGCTCGGCCGGCAGGGCCACCTCGGCGAACACCTCGTCCCCGCGCCGCCAGGCCGCCCGCAGGCCCTGGAACGCCGGGCCGTAGCCGTACCCGGCGGCGGCCAGGCCCTCGTAGTAGCCGTCCAGGTCCACCGGTTCGGCGCCGGGCGGCGGCCACGCCGACAGGTCGAAGGGCTCGCCCCCCGGCTCGTTCACGAGCGTGCCCGTCGCGTGCCGCGTCCACGGGTCGTCCGCGGCGCCCGCGCCCGCGCCGCCGGGCCGGGAGTGCACGGACACCGTGCGCCGCCCGCCGTCGTCCGGGCCGCCGAGCCGGACCTGCACCTGCACCGCCTCGCCGGGCGGCAGCACCAGCGGCGCCTCCAGGGTCAGCTCCTCCAGCCCGGCCGCGCCCGCCTCCTGGCCGGCGCGCAGCGCCAGCTCGACGAAGGCCGTGCCGGGCAGCAGCACCGAGCCGGAGACCGCGTGATCGGCGAGCCAGGGGTGGGTGCGCAGCGCGAGGCGGCCGGTGAGCAGGTACTCGCCGCTGTCGGCGACGGCGATGCCGGCGGAGAGCAGCGGGTGGTCGGCGGCCGCGAGGCCGAGTCCGGCCGGGTCGCCGGGCGCGCCGACCGCGTGGTCCGGCCAGTAGCGCTCGCGCTGGAACGCGTAGGTCGGCAGGTCCACCGGCGCGCCCGCCGGGAACACCCGCGCCCAGTCGACGGCGGCGCCGTGCGTCCACGCCTCGGCGAGCGAGGCGGCGAACCGCTCGGGGCCGCCCTCCTCGCGGCGCAGGGTGCCGACGGCGGCCGCCCGCGCGCCGGCCTGCTCGATGCCCTCGCCGATGCCGACGGTCAGCACGGGGTGCGCGCTGGCCTCGACGAACAGGGCGAAGCCGTCGTCGAGCAGCCGGCGCACGACGGGAGCGAAGCGCACCGGCTCGCGCAGGTTGCGGTACCAGTAGGCGGCGTCGAGCGTGCGGGTGTCGATCGGCTCGCCCACCAGCGTGGAGTAGAACGGGACTTGAGCCGGGCGCGGAGTGACGCCGTGGAGGGCGGTCAGGATCTCCTCGCGGATCGCCTCCACGTGGGCGGAGTGCGAGGCGTAGTCGACGTCGATCCGACGCGCCCGCTCGTGCTCCGCCAGCAGCTGCTCCAGCACGTCCGCGTCACCCGAAACCACCGTCGACGAAGGCCCGTTGAGCGCGGCGATCGAGATCCGGCCGCCGTACGGCTCCAGCAGCCGCGCCACCTCCTCGGCGGGCAGCGGGAGCGACACCATGCCGCCCTCGCCGGACAGCGCCGGCAGCGCCCGGGCGCGCAGCGCGACGACCCGCGCGCCGTCCTCCAGCGACAGCGCCCCGGCCACACACGCCGCCGCGATCTCGCCCTGCGAGTGCCCGACCACGGCCGCCGGTTCGACACCGGCGGCGCGCCAGAGCGCCGCCAGTGCCACCATCACCGCCCACAGCACCGGCTGGACGACGTCCACCCGGTCCAAGTCCGCTCCACCGCGCAGGACTTCGGTCAGCGACCAGTCGACATGGGCCGAGAGCGCGGCCTCGCACTCCGCGATGCGCGCCGCGAACACCGGCGAGGCGTCCAGCAGTTCGGCCCCCATGCCGACCCACTGTGAGCCCTGCCCCGGGAAGACGAACACGGCGGAGGCGTCCGGCAGCGCCGTCCCCCGCAGCAGGCCCGCCGCGGGCTCGTCCGCCGCGAGGGCGCGCAGTCCGTGGACGGCCGTCGCCCGGTCGGCGGCGAGCAGCACGGCGCGGGTGGAGTGCCCGGTGCGGGTGGTCGCCAGCGAGCGGCCGAGCCGGGCCGGGTCGACGCCGTCCGGCTGCGCGGCGAGGAAGTCGGCCAGCCTGGCGGCCTGCCCGCGCAGGGCCGCGCCGCCGCGGCCGGAGAGCACCAGCGGGACCAGCGGCAGCGACACCGGCAGCGGCGGCGCGTCGGGCACCTCGGCCGGCCCGACCGCCTCGTCGGCCGCCTCGTCGGCCGCCCCGTCGACCGCCTCGGGCGCCGAGGGCGCCTCCTCGATGATCACGTGTGCGTTGGTGCCGCTCACCCCGAACGAGGACACCGCCGCCCGGCGCGGCTCCCCGCCCGGCGCCCAGTCCACCGGTTCGGTGAGCAGCGCGACCGCGCCGTCCGCCCAGTCGACCTTCGGCGTCGGCCGGTCCACGTGCAGGGTGGGCGGCAGCGTGCCGTTGCGCAGCGCCTGCACCATCTTGATCACCCCGGCGACGCCGGCGGCGGCCGCGCTGTGCCCGAAGTTCGACTTGATCGAGCCGAGTCGCAGCGGACGGCCGGCGGGCCGCTCCCGCCCGTACGTGGCGAGCAGGGCCTGGGCCTCGATCGGGTCGCCCAGCGTGGTACCGGTGCCGTGTGCCTCCACCGCGTCGACCTGGCCGGCCGTCAGCCCGGCGTTCGCCAGGGCCGCGCGGATCACCCGTTCCTGCGCCAGGTCGTTGGGCGCGGTCAGGCCGTTGGAGGCGCCGTCCTGGTTGATCGCCGAGCCGCGGATCACGGCGAGCACCCGGTGCCCGTGGCGCTGCGCGTCGCCGAGCCGTTCGACCAGCAGCATGCCGACGCCCTCGGCCCAGCCGGTGCCGTCCGCGGCGGCGGCGAAGGACTTGCACCGCCCGTCGACGGCGAGCCCGCGCTGGCGGGAGAACTCGATGAACGCGCCCGGCGCGGGCATCACCGAGACCCCGCCGGCCAGGGCCATCGCGCAGTCGCCGGAGCGCAGCGCCTGGATCGCCCAGTGGAGTGCCACCAGCGAGGAGGAGCAGGCGGTGTCGACGGTGACCGCCGGGCCCTCCAGGCCGAAGGTGTAGGAGACCCGGCCGGAGACCACGCTGGTCATGTTGCCGGTGCCCAGGTAGCCCTCGACGCCCTCGGGGACGGGGGTGAGGGTGGCCAGGTAATGGGAGGAGACCGCGCCGACGTAGACGCCGGTCCGGCTGCCGCGCAGCGCGGCCGGGTCGAGGCCGGCCCGCTCGAACACCTCCCAGGAGGTCTCCAGGACGAGCCGCTGCTGAGGGTCCATGGCCAGCGCCTCTCGCGGCGAGATGCCGAAGAACGCGGGGTCGAACTCGGCGGCGTCGCGCAGGAATCCGCCCTCGCGCACGTAGGACGTCCCCGGGTGGTCCGGGTCCGGGTGGTAGAGCGCGTCCAGGTCCCAGCCCCGGTCGGTGGGGAACGCGCCGACCGCGTCCACCCCCTCGGCCACCAGGCGCCACAGGTCCTCGGGCGAGGCGACCCCGCCGGGGTAGCGGCAGGCCATGCCCACGATCGCGATCGGCTCGCCGGCGGCCGCCTCCACGTCGTGCAGCCGCCGGCGCGTGCGGCTCAGGTCGGCCGTGACGCGCTTGAGGTATCCGAGGAGTTTCTCCTCCGTGTTCGCCATCGTCGGTTCTCCCGGGGGGCGTTGGGCGGGGACAGGGGCTGGAACGGCGCTGGGGTCGGTCATGACTCGCCCAACTGCTGGTCGATGAGCTCGAACATCTCCTCGGCGGTGATCTCGTCGAGCGCCTCGGCGTCCAGCACGGCGGCGCTCCCGCCGCCGGTGTCGGCCGGGCGCCCCCAGGTGCGCAGCAGGGCGTCGAGCCGGCGGGTGATCTCGGCCCGGCCGTCCGCCGAGGCGGCGGACAACTCAGCTTCCAGCCGGTCGAGTTCGCGGGCCGCCGGGACGGCGGGGGTGGCACTGGCGCCGCCGCTGTCGGCGACCCGGGCGCGCAGGTGGCGGGCGAGCGCGCCCGGGTTGGGGTGGCTGAACACCAGGGTGGCGGGCAGCCGCAGGCCGGTCGCGGCGCCGAGGCGATTGCGCAGGTCGACGGCGGTGAGCGAGTCGAAGCCGAGGTTCTTGAAGGCGAGGTCGCCCGCGATGCCGCCGGGTTCGTGGTGGCCGAGCACGGCGGCGACCTGGGTGCGGACCAGGTCGAGCAGGATCCGGTCCTGCTCCGCCTCGGACCGTCCGGCGAGCCGGCCGGCGAGGGCGGCCGCCCCGGTGGCGTCGCCCGCGTCGGCCGTCCGGCGCGCGGGCCTGGCGGGTGCGACGGCCCGCTGCACCGGCGCCGCCGCGAGCCGGTCGACGGTCACCGGCCGCAGCGCCAGCGCGCCGACGACGGCGACCGGCGCGCCGCTCGGGTCGGCGAGCAGCAGGCCGAGCGCGTCCGGCCCGGCCGGGGTGATCCGCACCCGTACCCGGGTCGCCCCGGCGGCGTGCACGGCCAGGTCGGCCCAGGCGAAGGGCAGCCGGACGGCGTCGTCGGCCTCGCCCGCCGCGCCGTGGCCGGTGGCGAACCCGGCCGCCTGAACCGCCCCGTCCAGCAGCAGGGGGTGCAGCACGTACCGGGCGGCATCGCGGCGCTGGTCGGCGGGCAGGGCCACCTCGGCGTACACCTCCGGGCCGCGCCGCCAGACGGCGTGCAGGGTCCGGAAGGCCGGTCCGTAGCCGTAGCCGGTCGCGGCGAGCGAGGGGTAGAAGCCGTCGAGCGGCACCGGCTCGGCGCCCTCCGGGGGCCAGGCGAGCAGGTCGGCGGCACCCGGTTCCCCGGACTGCTCGGCGGAGCCCGGCGCCAGCAGCCCGCTCGCGTGCCGGATCCACGGCGCCGCCGGGTCGCCGTCCGGGCGGGAGAACACCGCCAGCCCGCGCCGGCCCTCGGCGTCGGCCGGCTCCACGGAGACCTGGAGCTGCGCCGCGCCCCGCTCCGGCAGGGCCATCGGCGCCTCCAGCACCAGTTCGAGCAGCCGCCCGCACCCCACCTGGTCGCCGGCCCGCGCCGCGAGCTCGACCAGGGCGGCGCCGGGCAGCAGCGGCAGCCCGGCCACGGTGTGTTCCGCCAGCCACGGCCGGGTGCGCGGCGAGACCCGCCCGGTGAGCACGGCCCCGCCGGTGTCGGCGACCGCGACGGCGGCGCCGAGCAGCGGGTGGTCGGCCGGCTCCAGGCCGAGGCCGGCCGGGTCGCCGCCGCCCGGGTCCTGCGCGATCCAGAACCGCTGCCGCTGGAAGGCGTAGGTGGGCAGGTCCACGACCCGGCCCGGCGCGCCCGTGAGCACCCGCCGCCAGTCCACGGCCACCCCGCGCACGTGCGCCTCGGCGAGCGAGCGCAGGAACCGCGCCCAGCCGCCCTCGCCGCGCCGCAGCGTCCCGAGGGCGAGCGCGGACCCGCCGCCGTCCTCGATCGACGCCGCCAGCACGGGGTGCGCGCCGACTTCGACGAACACGTCGTGGCCCGTTACCAGCAGCCGTTCGGTGGCCGCGCCGAACCGCACCTCCTGGCGCAGGTTGGTGTACCAGTACGCGGCGTCCAGGGCCGCCGTGTCGATCGGCTCGCCGGTGACGGTGGAGTGGAACGGGACGTCGCCCGACTGCGGGGTGATCCCGGCGAGGAGGGTGAGCAGTTCGTCGCGGATCTGCTCGACGTGCGGGCCGTGCGAGGCGTAGTCCACGTCGATGCGGCGGGCCCGCTCGTGCTCGGCGAGCAGGTGCTGCAGGGCGTCCGCGTCGCCCGAAACCACCGTGGACGAGGGGCCGTTGAGCGCGGCGATCGAGATCCGGCCGCCGTACGGTTCGAGGAGCCGCGCCACCTCCTCGGCGGGCAGCGGGAAGGACACCATGCCGCCCTTGCCGGAGAGCGCCAGCAGGGCGCGGCTGCGCAGGGCGACGACCCGGGCACCGTCCTCCAGGGTCAGCGCCCCCGCCACGCAGGCGGCGGCGATCTCGCCCTGCGAGTGGCCCACCACGGCCGCCGGTTCGACGCCCGCCGACCGCCACAGCTCGGCCAGCGCCACCATCACCGCCCACAGCACCGGCTGCACGACGTCGACCCGGTCCAAGTCCGTTCCGCCGCGCAGGACTTCGGTGAGCGACCAGTCCACGTGCGGCGCCAGCGCGGTCTCGCACTCCGCGATGCGGGCGGCGAACACGGGTGCGGTGTCCAGCAGTTCGGCGCCCATCCCGGCCCACTGCGAGCCCTGCCCCGGGAAGACGAACACCACCCGGCGGTCGGCCCCGTCCGTGACCCCCCGGACGACGTCCGCCGCCTCGGTCCCCGCCGCGAGCGCGCGCAGCGCCTCCCGGGGGTCGGCGGCCAGCACCACCGCGCGGTGGTCCAGCACCGCCCGGGTGGTCGCCAGGGCGTGCGCCACGTCGGCGGCCGGAGCGCCCTCACCGAGGTGGTCGGCCAGCCGCGCGGCCTGGCCGCGCAGGCCCGGCTCGGTGCTGCCGGAGAGCAGCCACGGCAGCACCCCCGGGGCGGCAGTCGGTTCCTCGGCGGGCTCGGCGGGCTCGGCGGGCTCGGCGGGCTCGGCCTGTTCGAGGATCACGTGCGCGTTGGTGCCGCTCACCCCGAAGGCCGAGACCCCGGCCCGGCGCGGCCGGTCCAGCTCCGGCCAGTCGACCGGTTCGGTGAGCAGGGCGACCGCGCCCGTCGTCCAGTCCACCTGCCCGGTCGGCCGGTCCACGTGCAGGGTGCGCGGCAGCACGCCGTGCCGCAGCGCCTGCACCATCTTGATCACGCCCGCGACGCCGGCGGCGGCCGCGCTGTGGCCGAGGTTGGACTTGATCGAGCCCAGCCACAGCGGCCGGTCGGCGGGCCGGTTCCGGCCGTAGGTGGCGAGCAGGGCCTGGGCCTCGATCGGGTCGCCGAGCCGGGTGCCGGTGCCGTGCGCCTCCACCGCGTCGACCTGGTCCGCCGTCAGGCCCGCGTTGGCGAGCGCGGCGCGGATCACCCGGCGCTGCGAGGGGCCGTTGGGCGCGGTGAGCCCGTTGCTGGCACCGTCCTGGTTGACGGCCGAGCCGCGCAGCACGGCCAGTACCCGGTGGCCGTGGCGGCGGGCCTCGGAGAGCCGTTCGAGCAGCAGCACGCCCACGCCCTCGGACCACCCGGTGCCGTCCGCCGCGTCGGCGAAGGACTTGCACCGCCCGTCCGCCGCCAGCCCGCGCTGGCGGGAGAACTCGACGTAGCCGTTCGGCGTGGCCATCACGGCCACCCCGCCGGCCAGCGCCATCGTGCACTCGCCCGCGCGCAGCGACTGCGCGGCCAGGTGCAGCGCCACCAGCGAGGAGGAGCAGGCGGTGTCCACGGTGACCGCCGGGCCCTCCAGGCCGAACGCGTAGGAGAGCCGTCCGGACAGCACGCTGGCGACGGTGCCGGTCAGCGAGTAGCCCTCGACGCCCTCGGGCAGGCGCTGGACGCCGCCCAGGTAGCCGGAGGCTCCGGCGCCGACGAAGACGCCGGTGGGGGTGGCGCGCAGCGCGGCCGGGTCGAGGCCGGCCCGCTCCAGCGCCTCCCAGGCGGTCTCCAGCAGTAGCCGCTGCTGCGGGTCCATGGCGAGGGCCTCGCGCGGGGAGATGCCGAAGTGCGCCGGGTCGAACGCGGCGGCGTCGCGCAGGAATCCGCCCTCGCGGGTGTAGGAGGTGCCGGGGTGGTCCGGGTCGGGGTGGTAGAGCGCGTCCAGGTCCCAGCCCCGGTCGGTGGGGAACGCGCCGATCGCGTCGGCGCCGTCCGTCACCAACTGCCACAGGTCCTCGGGCGAGTCGACGCCGCCGGGGTAGCGGCAGGCCATGCCGACGATCGCGATCGGCTCGTCGGCGTCGGCAGGGGCGGGGGCGGGGGCGGGGTGTGCCGCCGGGTCCTCGCCGGTGCCGGCCGGATCGGCCGCCAGGTGGTGGGCGAGCGCGGCCGGGGTGGGGTGGTCGAAGACCAGGGTGGTGGGCAGCCCGATGCCGGTCTCGGCGGTGAGCCGGTCGCGCAGCTCGACGGCGGTCAGCGAGTCGAAGCCCAGGTCGGTGAACGGGCGGCCGGCGTCGATCCGCTCGGCCGTGCCGTGGCCGAGGACGGCCGCGACCTGGCGGCGCACCAGGTCGAGCACGGTGCGCTCCCGGTCCGCCGCCGGGAGGGCGGCCAGGCGGGCGGCGAAACCGGAGGCGGCGGGGGCGGGTGCGGCGGCCGCCTGCTCGCGGGCCTCGGGCAGGTCGGCGAAGAGCGGGCGCTGCCGGGCGACGCTGAACGCGGGCAGGAACCGGGACCAGTCCACGTCGGCGACGGTGACGGCGGTCTCGTCGTGCGCCAGGGCGAGCGCGAGGGCGGCCACGGCCGGCTCGGGTTCCATGGCGGTCAGCCCGCGCCGGGCCAGCTGCCGGTCGGCGCGCCCCTCGGTGGCCATGCCGGCCCGGGCCCACGGCCCCCAGGCGATCGAGGTCGCGACCGCTCCCCGGCTCCGGCGGGCGGCCGCCAGCGCGTCCAGATGGGCGTTGGCGGCGGCGTAGGCGCCCTGGCCGCCGCCACTGCCCCAGACGGCCGCGATCGACGAGAAGGTGACGAAGGCGTCGAGCGCGTCGTCGGGGAAGAGCCGGTCCAGGTGGTCGGCGCCGGCGGTCTTGGCGCCGACCACGGCCGCCAGTTCGGCGACGGTGGTGTCCGCGAGCGGGGTGCTCTGGCCGACGCCGGCCGCGTGGACGACGGCCCGGATCGGCTCGCCCGCATCCGCCAGCCGGGCGGCCAGGGCGGTCAGGCCCGGCCCGTCCGCCGTGTCGCAGGCGGCGACCGTGACCCGGACGCCGGTGGCGCGCAGTTCGGCGGCCAGCGCGTCGGCGCCGGGCGCGTCGGGGCCGCGACGGCTGGTCAGCACCAGGTGCCGCGCGCCCTCGCGGGCCAGCCAGCGGGCCACCTCCGCGCCGAGCGCGCCGATGCCGCCGGTGACCAGCACGGTGCCGCGCGGCGTCCAGCCGGGCGCCGACTTCTGCGCCGGCAGCGGCCCGGCGGACGGTGGGTCGGCGGGCAGCGGTGCGCGCAGCAGGCGGCGGGCGAAGCTGCCGGACTCGCGGACGGCCAGCTGGTCCTCGGCGGTCCCGCCACTGGCCCCCAGTGCCGCGCAGAGCCGGCCGAGCGCGCGTTCGCCGGGCTCGGCGGGCAGGTCGAGCAGGCCGCCCCACCGCTCGGGGTGCTCCAGCGCGACCACCCGGCCGAGGCCCCAGGTCTGCGCCTGGACGGGGCGCACCGGCGCGTCCGCCGCGCCGATCGCCACCGCACCGGCCGTGGCGCACCAGAGCGGGGCGGCGGTCCCGGCGTCGCCGAGCGCCTGCACCAGCGCCAGGTTCGCGGCGAGGCCGGCGGCCAGCTGCGGGTGGGTGGCGTGCGGGCGCTCGTCGAGGGCGAGCAGGGAGAGCACGCCGTTGAGGCCGTCGGCGGCCGCCTCGGCCAGCCGGGCGGCGAGGGTGTCGCGGTCGTCGGCGGCGGTGACGGTGAGCCGGCGGACCTCGGCGCCGTGGTCGGCGAGGGCGCGGGCGCAGGAGGCCGGGAGGGTGGCGTCCTCCGGGCCGACGACCAGCCAGGTTCCGGAGAGCGCGGGGCCGTCGTGGAGCTGGACGGGCTTCCAGACGACGCGGTAGCGCCAGCGGTCGGCGGTGCTGCGCTCGCGGCGCCGGCGGCGCCAGGTGGCGAGCGCGGGCAGCAGGTCGTGCAGCGCCTCGTGCCGGTCGTGCAGGGACAGGGCGTCGGTGAGGGCGCCGAGGTCCTGCTGCTCGACCGCCTCCCAGAACCGGGACTCCGCCGCGTCCGCCCGCTCGGCGCCCGCGCTGCGCGGGCGGCGGTTGGTGGAGTCCAGCCAGTAGCGCTGGTGGTCGAAGGCGTAGGTGGGCAGCTCGACGCGGCGGGCACCCGGGAACGCCCGGGTCCAGTCGACGGTGGCGCCGCTGACGTAGAGCCGGGCGACGGCGGACCAGAACGACTCCGCCTCCGGGCGGTCCCGGCGCAGGGCGGCGGCCGTCACCGGCTCGTCCAGCATCGCCACCAGCGCCTGGCCGCCGAGCTCCAGGAAGCGGACCACGCCGAGCTCGCGCAGGGTGGCGACGCCATCGGCGAAGCGGACGGCTTCGCGGGCCTGGCGCGTCCAGTACTCCGGCGCACAGGCCTGCTCGGCCGTCAGCAGGGCGCCGGTCACGTTCGAGACGACGGGCAGCCGTGGCGCGTTTAACTCCACGCCTTCCAGAACCTGCCGGAACCCGGCCAGCATCGGCTCGATCAGCGGCGAGTGGAAGGCGTGCGAGACCCGCAGACGCTTGCAGCGCACGCCCTCGACCTCCAGGTCCGCCACCAGCGCGTCCACGGCCGCTTCCTCACCGGAGAGCACCAGGGACCGCGGGCCGTTCAGGCTCGCAATCCCCACCCCCGACCGGCCCGCCAACCGCTCGACTGCCTCCGCCTCGGACAACCGCACCGCCACCATCACCCCACCGGACGGCAGCGCCTGCATCAGCCGACCACGCGCGGCCACCACCCGACAGGCGTCCTCCAACGACCACACACCCGCCACATACGCGGCCACCACCTCGCCCACCGAGTGGCCACCCACCGCGTCCACCTGGACACCCAGCCACTCCAGCAGCCGCCACAACCCGACCCCGACGGCGAACAACCCGGTCTGCGTGAAGACCGTCCGGTTGAGCTCGTCGCCGTCACCGAACACGACGTCCCGCAACGAGGTCCCCAACTCCCCGTCGAGCAGCGAGCACACCTCGTCGAAGGCCTCCCGGAACACCGGGAACGCCTCGTACAGTCCGCGCCCCATCCCCGGCCACTGCGCGCCCTGCCCCGAGAACAACACCCCGGTCTTCCCAGCGACGACCTGGCCGCCGGTCACCGCCCCCAGCCCCGCCAGCAGCTCGGCCCGCTCCGAACCGACCACCACCGCCCGCCGCTCGAACCCGGCGCCGATGGAAGCCAGCGACAACCCCACATCCGCCAGGTCGAGTTCACCCACCCACGACGCCAACCGCTCCGCCCGCGCCCGCAACGCGACCTCCGAGCGCGCCGACAGCACCCACGGCACCACCCCGGCATGGCCGCCGCCCGTCGCGGGGGCGACCTCCGGCGCCTGCTCCAGCACCACGTGCGCGTTCGTCCCGCTGATCCCGAACGAGGACACCGCCGACCGGCGCGGCCGCCCGGTCTCGGGCCAGGCCACCTCCTCCGCCAGCAGCGCCACCGCACCGGAGCCCCAGTCCACTTCCCGGCTCGGCTCGTCCACGTGCAGCGTGCGCGGCAGCACCCCGTGCCGCATCGCCATCACCATCTTGATCACACCCGCCACCCCCGCCGCCGCCTGCGCGTGCCCGAGGTTCGACTTCACCGACCCGAGCCACAGCGGAAGTTCACGGCCCTGCCCGTACGTCGCCAGCAGCGCCTGCGCCTCGATCGGATCGCCCAGCGCCGTCCCCGTCCCGTGCGCCTCCACCGCGTCCACCTGGCTGGGCGTCAGATCGGCCGCGGCCAGCGCCGCTTCGATCACCCGCTGCTGCGACGGACCGTTCGGCGCCGTCAACCCGTTCGACGCACCGTCCTGGTTCACCGCCGAACCCCGCACCACCGCCAGCACCCGATGACCGGCCCGCACCGCGTCCGACAACCGCTCCAGCAGCAGGACGCCCACGCCCTCGGCCGGGCCGAAGCCGTCCGCGTCGGCCGCGAAGGCCTTGCAGCGTCCATCGGCGGCCAGGCCGCGCTGGCGGCTGAACTCCACGAAGAGGCCGGGTGTCGGCATCACCGTCACGCCGCCCGCCAGGGCCAGGTCGCACTCCCCGGCACGCAGTGCCTGCGCAGCCAGGTGCAGGGCGACCAGGGAGGAGGAGCAGGCAGTGTCCACGGTGACGGCCGGGCCCTCCAGGCCGAAGGTGTAGGAGATCCGCCCGGAGATCACACTCCCTGATGTGCCGGTGCCGAGGTAGCCCTCGACCTCGGCCGGGGCGTCGTCCCAGGTGCCGCCGTAGCCCGAGCTGGTGGCGCCCGCGAAGACGCCGGTCCGGCTGCCGCGCAGCGCCGTCGGCTCGAGGCCGGCCCGCTCGAACGCCTCCCAGGAGGTCTCCAGCAGCAGCCGCTGCTGCGGATCCATCGCCAGCGCCTCGCGCGGCGAGATGCCGAAGAAGTCCGCGTCGAAGCCGGCCGCGTCCGCCAGGAAGCCGCCCGCCCGGGTGTACGTCGTCCCGGGCCGCACTCCGTCCGCGTCGTACAGCTCCCCCAGGTCCCAGCCGCGGTCGTCCGGCAGGTCGCCGATCGCGTCCACGCCGCCCGCGACCAGCTCCCACAGTTCCTCCGGTGAGGACACCCCGCCCGGGTAGCGGCAGGCCATGCCCACGATCACCACCGGATCGTCGGCCGCCACGGCGGACGGGCGCGGAGCCTCGGTCTGTCGGGCGGTGGCGCCGGTCAGTTCGGCGAGCAGGTGGCGGGTCAGGGCGAGCGGGTTCGGGTGGTCGAAGACCAGCGTGGCGGGCAGCCGGAGGCCGGTGGCGGCGCCGATCCGGTTGCGCAGTTCGACGGCGGTCAGCGAGTCGAACCCGAGGTCGCGGAAGGCGCGGGCCGGCTCGACCGCGTCGGGGGCGGCGTGTCCGAGCACGGTGGCGGTGTGGCCGCGGACCAGGTCGAGCAGCAGTTCCTCCCGTTCCGCCGCGCCGCGTTCGGCGAGCTCGCGGGCGAGCGCCGAGCCGCCGGCCCGGTCGTCGCCGGCGGCGGCGCGCCGCGCGGCTGTCCGGACGAACCCGCGCAGCAGGCCGGGGACCTCGGCGCCGCGCGCCCGTGCGCGCAGGGCGGGCAGGTCGAGCCGGATCGGCAGCAGCAGTGGCTGGTCGAGCCCGATCGCCGCGTCCAGGAGTGCCAGGCCGTGCTCGGCGGTGAACGGCAGTACGCCGCCGCGCCGCATCCGGGCGAGGTCGTCCTCCGCCAGGTGGGCGGTCATGCCGCTGGCCGGCTCCCAGTGGCCCCAGGCCAGCGAGTGGCCCGGCAGTCCGCCGGCGTGCCGGTGGGCGGCGAGCGCGTCCAGGAAGGCGTTGGCCGCCGCGTAGTTGCCCTGTCCGGTGCCGCCGAGGACGCCGGCTCCGGAGGAGAACAGCACGAAGAACGCCAGATCCTGACTTTTCGTCAGTTCGTGCAGGTGGAGCGCCGCGTCGGCCTTGGGCCGCAGCACGGCCGACAGCCGCTCGGGCGTCAGCGAGGTGATCGTCCCGTCGTCGAGCACCCCGGCCGCGTGCACCACGCCCGTCAGCCGGCGCCCCGCCAGGACGGCCGCCAGCGCGTCCCGGTCCGCCGCGTCGCACCGGGCGACCGTCACCGTGGCGCCCAACTCCTCCAGCTCCGCGACCAGTTCGGTCGCGCCCGGGGCGGCCTCGCCCTGCCGGCTCAGCAGCAGCAGCTCGCGCACGCCGTGGGCCGTCACCAGGTGCCGGGCCACCAGCCCGCCGAGCGTGCCGGTGCCGCCGGTGATCAGCACGGTGCCCGCCGGGTCGGGGGTGCGCGGCACGGTGAGGACGAGCTTGCCGGTGTGCCGGGCCTGGCTCATGTGCCGGAAGGCCTCGGGGGCGCGCCGGACGTCCCAGGTGCGCAGCGGGGCATGGGTGAGTACGCCCCGCTCGAACAGGTCGACGGTCTCGGCGAGCAGCCGGCCCACCCGCTCGGGCCCGGCCTCGATCAGGTCGAACGCGCGGTAGCGGACGCCGGGGAACTCCAGGTCGACCTGGTCGGGGTCGCGGACGTCGGCCTTGCCCATCTCGACGAAGCGGCCGCCGCGCGGCAGCAGGCGCAGCGAGGCGTCCACGAACTCGCCGGCCAGCGCGTCGAGCACGACGTCCACGCCCGCGCCGCCGGTGGCGGCGAGGAAGGCGGGTTCGAAGTCGAGGGTGCGGGAGTCGGCGATCCGCTCGTCCGGGACCCCGAGGGCCCGCAGGGCGTCCCACTTGCCGGGGCTCGCCGTCGCGTAGACCTCCGCGCCCAGGTGGCGGGCCAGTTGGACGGCGGCCATGCCGACGCCGCCGGCCGCCGCGTGCACCAGGACGGACTCGCCCGGGCGCAGCGCGGCGAGATCGTCGAGGGCGTACCGGGCGGTCAGGTGGACGACCGGGACGGCTGCGGCCTGGGCGAAGGACCAGCCGGCCGGGATCCGGGCCAGCATCCGCGCGTCGGCCACGCCGATCGGGCCGAACGCGTCGGGGACGATGCCCAGCACCCGGTCGCCGACCGCGAAGCGCGTGACGTCGGGGGCGAGTTCGGTGATGACGCCGGCGGCCTCGGTGCCGAGGGTCACCTCGCCGGGGTACATCCCGAGGGCGCCGAGCACGTCCTTGAAGTTGAGGCCGGCGGCGCGGACGGCGATGCGGACCTGGCCGGGGGCGAGCGGGGCGAGGGACCGCGGGGCGGGCAGCAGGGCCAGGCCGTCCAGCGTGCCCGGGCCGCTGCTGTCGAGGCGCCAGGCGGGCCCGGCGGGCGGGGTGAGGGCGGCGTCGGCGGCCCGGGCCAGCCGGGGGGCGAGGGCGGCGCCGTCGCGCAGGGCGAGCTGGGGTTCGCCGGTGGCCAGCGCGGCGGCCAGGTCAGCCGGTAGGGGTGCGGCGGGTGCGGCGGCCGGGTCGAGGTCCAGCAGCTGGAAGCGGCCCGGGTGCTCCGCCTGCGCGGACCGCAGCAGGCCCCAGCCGGCGGCGTGCGCGAGGTCGGTCACGTCCTCGCCGGGCCGGGTGGCGACGGCGCCCCGGGTGAGGACGGCGAGCCGGGCCGCCGGGTGCCGCTCGTCAGCGAGCCAGCGCTGGGCGAGGTCCAGCAGCCGGGCGGTGGCCGTGTGGGCGTCGGCGGCCCGGGCCGCCGGGAGCAGGACCAGTTCGGTGTCGGCGGGCAGCTCGGCGAGGTCCCGGTGGCCGGGCAGGCCCAGGGCGGCGGCGAGGCCGTCGTGGTCCTCGCCGAGCACGGCCCAGCGGGTGACGGGCCCCGGCGCGGTCGGGACGGGTGTCCAGTCGATCCGGTACAGGTCGTCGGGGCCGGCCGGGGCGCCGGCCGGCCCGGCGGCGGCCAGCGGGCGGGAGAGCAGCGAGTCGGCGTGGGCGACGGGTCGGCCGGTCGGGTCGGCGACGGCGATGCTCACCGCGTCCGGGCCGGCCGGGGCGAGGTGCACGCGCAGCGCGGGCGCGCCGGTGGCGAGGAGCGTCACCCCGCTCCAGCAGAACGGCAGCCGCAGGCCGTCCGGCGGCTCCGGGACGCCGGTCTCCGGGGCGCCGGTCTCCGGGGCGCCGGCGGCCAGGCCGTGCAGGGCGGCGTCGAGCAGGGCGGGGTGCAGGCCGAAGCGGCGGGCGTCGGCGCGGGCCGGCTCGGGCAGGGCGACCTCGGCGAACACCTCGGCGCCGCGCCGCCAGACGGCGCGCAGGCCCTGGAACGCGGGTCCGTAGCCGTAGCCGGTTTCGGCCAGGCGGGCGTAGAAGCCGTCGAGGTCGACGGGTTCGGCGCCGGCGGGCGGCCAGTCGGCGAGGTCGAACGCGGGCACGCTGCCGCCCGCGGCCGTGACGGTGGCGCTGGCGTGCCGGGCCCAGGCGTCGGGGTCGGCGCTCTCGGTGCGGGAGTGGACGGTGAGCGAGCCGCGACCGTCCGGGCCGGGCGCGCCGACCCGCACCTGCAGCAGCACCGCCTCGCGCTCGGTGAGCACCAGCGGCGCCTCCAGGGTGAGTTCCTCCAGGTGGCCGCAGCCGACCTCGTCCCCGGCGCGGATCGCCAGTTCCACGAAGGCGGTGCCCGGCAGCAGGACGGTCCCGGCCACCGCGTGGTCGGCCAGCCACGGGTGGGTGCGCAGGGAGAGGCGGCCGGTGAGCACCAGGCCGTCGCCGCCGGCCAGCCGGGTGACCGCGCCGAGCAGCGGGTGCCCGGCGGCGGCGAGCCCGAGCCCGGCCGCGTCCCCGGCCGTGGCGCCGCCGCCCGCCAGCCAGTAGCGGCGGCGCTGGAAGGCGTAGGTGGGGAGTTGGACGGTCCGGGCGTCGGCCGGGAAGGCGCGCCGCCAGTCCACGGGGACGCCGTGCGTCCAGGCCTCGGCGAGCGCGCGGGTGAACTGCTCGGTCCCGCCCTCGTCGCGGCGCAGGGTGCCCAGGGCGACGGCGCTCGCACCGGCGCGCTCGATGCACTCGCCGACCCCGACGACGAGCACCGGGTGCGCGCTGATCTCGACGAACGCCCCGAGGCCCTGCTCCAGCAGGCCGGTGACGGCCTCGGCGAAGCGCACCGGCTGCCGCAGGTTGGTGTACCAGTACGCGGCGTCCAGGGCGGCGGTGTCGATCGGCGCGCCGGTCACGGTGGAGTGGAAGGGGATGTCGCTCGATTGCGGGGTGATCCCGCTCAGCGCGCCGAGCAGTTCCTCCCGGATCGCCTCGACGTGCGGGCCGTGCGAGGCGTAGTCCACGTCGATCCGACGCGCCCGCTCGCGCCCGGCGACCAGCTGCTCCAACGCGTCCGCATCGCCCGAAACCACCGTGGACGAAGGCCCGTTGAGCGCGGCGACGGAGATCCGGCCCTCGTACGGTTGCAGGAGCTTCGCCACCTCCTCGGCGGGCAGCGGGAGCGAGATCATCCCGCCCTTGCCGGAGAGTGCCAGCAGGGCGCGGCTGCGCAGGGCGACGACCCGGGCGCCGTCCGCCAGCGACAGCGCCCCGGCGACGCAGGCGGCGGCGATCTCGCCCTGCGAGTGGCCGACCACGGCCGCCGGTTCGACGCCGAAGGACCGCCACAGCTCGGCCAGCGCCACCATCACGCCCCACAGCACCGGCTGCACCACATCGACCCGGTCCAAGTCGGCGCCGCTGCGCAGGACTTCGGTGAGCGACCAGTCCACGTACGGCGCGAGCGCCGCCTCGCACTCCGCGATGCGCGCCGCGAACACCGGTGCGGTGTCGAGGAGTTCGGCGCCCATGCCGACCCACTGCGAGCCCTGCCCGGGGAAGACGAAGACCGCCTCCGCCCGTCCGGTCGCCGTGCCGCGCACCACCTGCGGTGACGGCTCGCCCTCGGCGAGCCGGCGCAGGGCGGCCGGCGGGTCGGCGGCCAGCACGACCGCGCGGTGCTTCAGGGCGGCCCGGGTGGTGGCCAGTGACCGGCCCACGTCGGCCGGTGAGGCCCCGGGGTCGAGGGCGGCGGCGAGCCGGGCGGCCTGGGCGGCGAGGGCGGGCGCGGTCCGGCCGGAGAGCACCCATGGCAGCACCGGCCAACTCGCGTCGCCGGGCCCGGCCGTGGGATCCGCCGGTGGCTCGGCGAGGGGCGCCTCCTCCAGGATCAGATGCGCGTTGGTGCCGCTGATCCCGAAGGAGGAGACGCCCGCCCGACGCGGCTGCTCGCCCTCCGGCCGCCAGGCCGCCGCCTCGGTGAGCAGCGCGACGGCGCCCGAGGACCAGTCGACGTGCGGGGAGGCGTTCCGGGCGTGCAGGGTCGCCGGGAGCACCCCGTGCCGGAGCGCCAGCACCGTCTTGATCACCCCGGCGGCCCCGGCCGCGGCCTGGGTGTGGCCGAGGTTGGACTTGACCGAGCCGAGCCGCAACGGCCGGTCGGCGGGCCGGTCCCGGCCGTACGCGGCGAGCAGCGCCTGGGCCTCGATCGGGTCGCCCAGGGCCGTGCCGGTGCCGTGCGCCTCCACCGCGTCGATCTGGTCGGCCGTCAGCCCGGCGTTGGCCAGCGCCGCCTCGATGACCCGCTGCTGGGCGGGCCC
Organism: Streptomyces sp. Y1; assembly: GCF_041053115.1. Classification (NCBI taxonomy): domain Bacteria; kingdom Bacillati; phylum Actinomycetota; class Actinomycetes; order Kitasatosporales; family Streptomycetaceae; genus Streptomyces; species Streptomyces sp. Y1. Next base: position 124,284 of record NZ_CP163445.1, read on the forward strand.
GTTCGGCGCGGTCAGGCCGTTGGAGGCGCCGTCCTGGTTGACCGCCGAGCCGCGCACCACCGCGAGCACCGGGTGCCCGTGGCGCCGCGCGTCGGACAGACGCTCGACCAGCAGCATCGCCACGCCCTCGGACATCCCCATGCCGTCGGCCTCGGCGGCGAACGCCTTGCACCGGCCGTCCCGGGCCAGGCCGCGCTGCCGGCTGAACTCGACGAAGCCGGTGGGGCTGGCCATCACGGTCGCACCGCCGGCCAGCGCCAGCGTGCACTCGCCCGCGCGCAGCGCCTGGACGGCCAGGTGCAGGGCGACCAGCGAGGAGGAGCAGGCGGTGTCGACGGTGACGGCCGGGCCCTCCAGACCGAAGGTGTAGGCGATCCGGCCGGAGAGCACGCTCGCCGCGTTGCCCGTGCCCAGGTAGCCCTCGACGTCCTCGGGCGCGCCCTGGACGGCCCAGATGTAGTCCAGCTGGTTCGTTCCGACGAAGGTGCCGGTGCGGCTGCCCTTGACCGAGGCGGGGTCGAGCCCGGCCCGCTCGAAGACCTCCCAGGTGGTCTCCAGCAGCAGCCGCTGCTGCGGGTCCATGGCCAGCGCCTCGCGCGGCGAGATGCCGAACAGCTCGGCGTCGAACTCGCCCGCGTCGTGCAGGAATCCGCCGTGGCGGGTGTGCGAGGTGCCGGGCTGCTCGGCGTCCGCGTCGAACAGTCGGCCCAGGTCCCAGCCCCGGTCGGTCGGGAACCCGGAGATCGCGTCGCCGCCCGCCGCCAGCAGCTCCCACAGCCGCTCGGGCGAGTCCACCCCGCCGGGGAAGCGGCAGGCCATGCCGACCACGGCCACCGGCTCCTGGCCGGCTGCCTCCACCTCGCGCAGGCGCCGGCGGGTCCTGGCCAGGTCGGCCGTGACCCACTTGAGGTAGTCGCGCAGCGACTCTTCCTTCGCCATCTTCAACTCCCGTGCCGGAACGGCGGAACGACGGAACGACGGAACGACCGGGTCGGTCATCCCGTCGACGGGCGGCCGAACTCCTGATGGATGAACTCGAACAGCTCGTCGTCGCTCGCTCCGTCGAGCGCGTCGTCGACGGATCGCGCCCCGGTCGAGTCCCGGGCTCCGTCCCACCGGTCCAGGAGGCCGTACAGCTGGGCGGCGATGCCCCGCCGCTCGTCGTCGGTGAGCGCGGCGTCGGCCACCGCCTCCTCCAGCGCCTTGATCCGGGCCCGCAGGGCACCGGCGGTGACCGCCTCCCCGCCGCCCAGCCGCTCGCCGAGGTGGGCGGCGAGCGCGGCCGGGGTCGGGTGGTCGAAGACCAGGGTCGGCGGCAGCGGAACGCCGGTGGCGGCGGACAGGCCGTTGCGCAGCCGGACGGCGATCAGCGAGTCGAACCCGAGCTCACGGAAGGGCCGTTCGGCGGCGACCGCGCCCGCACCGCCGTGGCCCAGCGCGGCGGCGGCGTGGCCGCGCACCAGCTCCAGCAGCAGCCGGTCGCGCTCGGGGCCCGCGGCGGCGGCCAGCCGCCGGCGCAGGTCGGCGGCCCGTTCGGCGTCCTGCCCGGTGACGGCCTGCGGCGGTGCGGCCGTCGAGGCCTCGGGCAGTTCGGCGAACAGGCGGGTCGGCCGGGCGGAGCCGAACAGCGGGGCGAACCTGGCCCAGTCAACCTCCGCGACGACGGCGCCGCGTTCGCCCCGCGCCGTGATCTCGTCGAGGGCGGCGAGCGCCCGGCCGGGGTCGAGCAGCGGTACGCCGTGCCGGGCCGGGCGAGCAAGCGCGTCGGCCGCTTCGGCTTCGGCCCCGCCCGGCGTGAGAGTGTTCCAGACGCCCCAGGCAACCGAGACCACCGGCGCACCGGCGGCCCGGCGCTGCTCGGCGAGCGCGTCGAGCTGGGCGTTCGCGGCGGCGAGTGCGGCGTGCTCGCCGGTGCCCCAGACGCCGCTGACCGAGGTGAACAGGACGGCGGCCGTCAGGTCGGGCAGCAGGTCGAGCGCGTGGACGGCGGGCGTGACGGTCGCGGCCACGGTGGCGGCCAGGTCCGCCGGCGTGGCCCGCAGCAGGGGTGCGAGCGTGGTCCCGGCGGCGGTGTGCACGACGGCCCGTACGGGGCGGCCCTGCTCCGCCAGTCGCTGGACCAGGGCGGCGGTGCCCGCGAGGTCGTCGGCCTCCCGGCCGGAGCAGCTGATCCGGCCGCCCAGGTCGGAGAGGTCGGCCCGGTCCGCGTCGGGGCCGCCGACCGGGCCGGTCAGGGCCACGTGCTCGGCGCCCCGGTCGAGCAACCAGCGGGCGACCCTGGCGGCGACCGAGCCGGTGCCCGTGACCAGCACGGTGCCGGAGGGCGTCCAGGGGGCGATCCCGCCCTCGGGGTCGGCGAGCGGCGCGCGGACCAGCCGGCGGACGTAGGTGCCGGTGGGGCGCACGGCCAGCTGGTCCTCGCCCTCGTCGGCGGTGGCGGCAGCGGCAGCCAGCACGGCGGCCAGGTCGACGGCGCCCCCGTCCGGCAGATCGACCAACCCGCCCCAGCGGTGCGGGAGTTCGAGGGCAGCCACGCGGCCAAGACCCCAGGTCCGGGCCTGCTCGGGGCTCGTCACCCGGTCGCCGGCGCCGACCGAGACCGCGCCGCGCGTGACGCACCAGAGCCGGGCGTCCACGCCGCTGTCCTCCAGGGCCTGGAGCAGCACGAGCACCCCCACAGCAGGGAGCAGCGAGACCACGCCCGCCACGCCCTCGGCCGTGTCGCGCAGGAGGCGGGCCAGGCTCTCGCGGTCCGCGGCCGCCACCTCGATCCGTTCCACGTCGTCCGCGCGCAGGTCCGCGCCCACGCCGGGCGGCGCGAGCAGCAGCCAGCGGCCCTGCGGCGCAGGTCGGTCGGGGTCGGCTCGGCGGCGCCACTCGACCCGGTAGCGCCAACCCCGCTCGCGCCGCCCCCGACGCCAGGCGGCCAGCCCGGGGAGGACCTGGCCCCAGGCTTCGGCGTCCACCGGCACCGCGCGCTCCAGTGCTGCCAGGTCCTCGGTCTCGACGGCGGCCCAGAACTCGGCCTCCACCGCGCTCTCGGCGGGACGCGGCTCCAACCAGTAGCGCTCGCGCTGGAAAGCGTAGGTGGGCAGGTCCACCAGGGCGGCGTCGGCGGGCAGGACGGTCCGCCAGTCGACGGGCGCGCCTGCGGTCCAGGCCTCCGCGAGGGAGAGCAGGAAGCGCTGCGGGCCGCCCTCGTCGCGACGCAGGGTGCCCAGGGCGACGGCGTTCCGGCCGCTGCGCTCGATGCACTCGCCGACCGCGACGGTCACCACCGGGTGGGCGCTGACCTCGACGAACGACCCGTGGCCCTGCCTGGCCAGGGCTTCGACGACCGGGGCGAAGCGGACGGGTTGGCGCAGGTTGGTGTACCAGTACTCGGCGTCCAACGTGGTGGTGTCCACCTCACCACCCGTGACGGTGGAGTGGAAGGGGACGTCGGCCGTGCGCGGGGTGATCGAGGCGAGCGCGGTGAGCAGTTCCTCGCGGATCTGCTCGACGTGCGGGCCGTGCGAGGCGTAGTCCACGTCGATCCGACGCGCCCGCTCGTGCTCGGCGAGCAGCTGCTCCAGCGCGTCCGCGTCGCCCGAAACCACCGTCGACGAAGGGCCGTTGAGCGCGGCGACCCCGATCCGACCGCCGTACGGCTCCAGCAGCACCGCCACCTCCTCGGCGGGCAGCGGAAGCGAGACCATCCCGCCCTTGTCGGACAGCGCCAACAGAGCACGACTGCGCAGCGCGACGACCCGGGCACCGTCCTCCAACGACAGCGCCCCCGCCACGCAGGCAGCGGCGATCTCGCCCTGCGAGTGCCCCACCACGGCCGCCGGCTCAACGCCAACAGCGCGCCACAGCTCGGCCAGCGCCACCATCACCGCCCACAGCGCCGGCTGCACGACGTCGACCCGGTCCAAGTCCTCGCCGCTGCGCAGCACTTCGGTGAGCGACCAGTCCACATGCGGCGCCAGCGCCGCCTCGCACTCCGCGATCCGCGCGGCGAACACCGGCGCCTTGTCGAGCAGTTCGGCGCCCATTCCCGCCCACTGCGACCCCTGCCCCGGGAAGACGAACACCACCCGCCCGTCCCCCGCGACACCCGTCACCACCGCCGCAGACGGCTCCCCCTCCGCCAACGAGTCCAGAGCGGCGCACAGTTGCTCCGGCACGGAACCGACCACCACCGCACGCCGCTCGAACACCGCCCGCGACTCCACCAGCGAGCGCGCCACGGCGGCAGGATCGTCCACACGCCCGGCGGCGAGCCGACGCGCCTGGGCCGCCAGGGCGCCCGCCGAGCGGGCCGAGAGCGCCCACGGCCGGGCCGCCGTGACCAGCACCGGCCGGCGGGGAGCGGGCTCGCGGTCGGGCTCGGGCGGCGCCTCCTCCAGGATCACGTGCGCGTTGGTGCCGGAGCCGCCGAACGCGGAGACGCCCGCCCGGCGCGGCTCGGCGCCCTGCGGCCACGCCACCACCTCGGTCAGCAGCCGCACGGTGCCCGCCGACCAGTCCACCTCGGGGGTCGGCTCGTCCGCATGGAGCGTGCGCGGCAGCAGCCCGTTCCGCAGCGCCATCACCGTCTTGATGACGCCCGCCACGCCCGCCGCCGCCTGGGTGTGGCCGAGGTTGGACTTCAACGCGCCCAGCCACAGCGGCCGTTCGGCGCTGTGTCCCCGCCCGTACGTGGCGATCAGGGCCTGCGCCTCGATCGGGTCGCCGAGCGTGGTGCCGGTCCCGTGCGCCTCCACCGCGTCGACCTGGCCGGCCGTCAGCCGGGCGTTGGCCAGCGCCGCCTCGATCACCCGTTCCTGCGAGGGGCCGTTGGGCGCGGTCAGGCCGTTCGACGCGCCGTCCTGGTTGACCGCCGAGCCGCGCACCACCGCGAGCACCGGGTGCCCGTGGCGCCGCGCGTCGGACAGTTTCTCGACCAGCAGCATGCCCGCGCCCTCGGCCCAGCCGGTGCCGTCCGCACCGGCGGCGAACGCCTTGCAGCGGCCGTCGGCCGCCAGTCCGCGCTGCCGGGAGAACTCGACGAACTCGCGCGGGGTGGTGATCACCAGCACCCCGCCGGCCAGTGCCAGCGTGCACTCGCCGGCGCGCAGCGCCTGGACGGCCAGGTGCAGGGCGACCAGCGAGGAGGAGCACATGGTGTCGACGGTGACGGCCGGGCCTTCGAGGCCGAAGGTGTAGGCGAGCCGCCCGGAGGTGATGGCGGGGGCGCCGCCGGTGAGCGCGTGGCCCTCGATCAGCGGGGAGCCGGCGTGGTCGGCGCCGTAGCCGGAGTAGGCGGCGCCGACGTAGACACCGGTCCGGCTGCCGCGCAGCGCCGCCGGGTCGAGGCCGGCCCGTTCGATGGCCTCCCAGGAGGTCTCCAGGAGCAGCCGCTGCTGCGGGTCCATCGCCAGCGCCTCGCGCGGGGAGATGCCGAAGAAGTCCGCGTCGAAGTCGGCGACGTCGGCGCAGAAGCCGCCCCGGTCGGAGTAGGAGGTGCCGGGGTGGTCGGGGTCCGGGTGGAACAGGCCGGTGAGGTCCCAGCCGCGATCGGTCGGGAAGGGGCCGATCGCGTCGCGGCCGTCCCGGACGAGCCGCCACAGGTCCTCGGGCGAGGCGACCCCGCCCGGGTAGCGGCAGGCCATGCCGACGATCGCGATCGACTCGTCGGCGGCCGCCTCCACCTCCCGCAGCCGCTGCCGGGTCTGCGCCAGCTCGGCGGTGACCCAGCGCAGGTGGTCGAGCAGCTTCTGGTCGTCCGGCTTCTGGTCGTCCGGCTTCATGCCTTGCCCAACTCCCTCTGGATGAAGTCGAAGATCTCGTCCGCGCCGGCCTCCGCGAGTTCCGCGTGGGCGTCCCCCGGTCCGGTCTCGCCCTGCTCGGCGCCCCACTTCGCGAGCAGGACCCGCAGGCGCCCGGCGATCCGGCTGCGGGACCGGTCGTCCCACTCCGCCGCCGTCAGGGTGGCGTCCAGGCGGTCGAGGTCGGCGAGGACGGCGGCCTCGGTGGGCTCGTCGTCCGCCAGGCCGGTGCGCAGGTGGCGGGCCAGGGCCTCGGGGGTGGGGTGGTCGAAGACCAGGGTGGCGGGGAGGGTGAGGCCGGTCGCGGCGGCCAGGCGGTTGCGCAGTTGGACGGCCGCCAGCGAGTCGAAGCCCAGTTCCTTGAAGGCCCGCGTGGCCGGCACCGCGTCCGGGCCCGGGTGGCCGAGCACCGTCGCCGCGTGCGCCCGGACGAGGTCCAGCAGCGCGGTGTGCTGCTCGGCCGTGGGCAGCCCGCGCAGTGCGGCGGCCGCATCGCCCGGCGGCGCCTCCTCCTCGGCCGGTCGGGCCTCGGGCAGGTCGGCGAGCAGCGGGCTGGGCCGCAGGGCGGTGAAGGAGGCGGCGAACCGGCGCCAGTCCACGTCCGCGACGGCCACGCAGCCGTCGTCCTCGTCGAGGGCGCGTTGCAGCGCGACGATCGCGAGGTCGGGGTCCATGGCGCGGACGCCGCGCCGGTCCAGGTAGGCCCGTTCCGTTTCCCGGGCGGCCAGTCCGGTGTCCGCCCAGGCGCCCCAGGCGACGGCGGTGGCGGGCAGGCCGCGGGCCCGGCGCCGCTCGGCGAGGGCGTCGAGGTGGGCGTTGGCGGCGGCGTAGCCGCCCTGGCCTCCGCTGCCCCAGACGCCGGCGTTGGAGGAGAAGAGCACGAAGGCGTCGAGCGGGATGCCTTCGGTGAGTTCGTCGAGGTGGGCGGCGCCGCCGGCCTTGGCGGCGAGCACCCGGGCCAGGTGGGCCGGGTCGGCGCTGTCGAGGAGGGCGTTGTCCAGGACCCCGGCGCAGTGCACGACGGCGGTCAGCGGCGGCTCGGCGGGGAGTTCGGCGAGCAGCCGCGCCACCGCCGTGCGGTCGCCGACGTCGCAGCGGGCGAGGGTGATCGTCGCCCCGAGCGCGGTCAGCCGGGCTGCCAGGTCGGCCGCGCCGGGGGCGTCCGGGCCGCGCCGGCCCGCCAGCACCAGGTGCTCGGCGCCGCCGCGGGCCAGCCAGTCGGCGACCCGGGCGCCGAGCGCGCCCGTCCCGCCGGTGACCAGCACGGTGCCGCTCGGCCGCCACGGCTGCGGGGCCGGGCCGTCCGAGCCGCCATGGCCGTACGGGCCGGCCGTAGCGTCCCGGACCAGCCGCCGGGCCAGCAGGCCCTGCTCGCGCAGCGCGAGCTGGTCCTCGCCGGTGCCGCCCGCGAGGACGCCCGCGAGGACGGCCGCGAGCCGGGCCCCGGCGCGGGCGTCGAGCCGCTCGGGCAGGTCCAGCAGGCCGCCCCAGCGGCGCGGGTGCTCCAGCGCGGCCACCCGGCCGAGCCCCCACACCTGCGCCTGGCGCGGGTCGACGGGCCGGTCGGCGGCGCTGACGGCGCCCCGGGTGGCGCACCAGAGCGGGGCTTCGACGCCCGCGTCGCCGAGGGCCTGGAGCAGCGCGAGGGTGGCGGCGAGCCCGGCGGTCACGTCCGGCGCGTCGGGCCGGGGCCGACCGTCCACGGCGAGCAGCGAGAGCACGCCGTCGACGGCCGCGGTGGTGCGCAGCCGCTCGGCGAGCTCCGTACGGTCGGCGGTGGCCGCGTCCACGGCCAGCAGGTCGACGGTGGCGCCCGCGGCGTACAGGGCCTCCCGGCAGGCGTCCGCCCCCTCCCCGGCGATGCCCTGCGGGACGACCAGCAGCCAGCGGCCCGGGGGTGCGGCGGCCGGTTCGGGCACGGGCTGCCAGGCGATGCGGTAGCGCCAGGCGTCCACGGCGGCCCGCTCACCGCGGCGCCGGTGCCAGGCGGAGAGCACGGGCAGCGCGGGCGCCAGGGCGGCGCGGGCGGCGCCGTCCGCGCTGACGGCGGCCGCGACGGCGTCCAGGTCCTCGGCGGCCACGGCCGCCCAGAACGCGCCCTCCGCCCGGTCGGCGCGGGGCGCGGCGTGCGGCCCGGGCGTGCCGGGGGTGCCGGGGGTGCCGGGCGCGGGTTCGAGCCAGTACCGCCGGTGCTGGAAGGCGTACGTGGGCAGGTCCACGGCGCGGGTGCCGGCCGGGAACGCGCCCTGCCAGTCGACCGGCACGCCGTGCGCCCACGCCTCGGCCAGTGCGAGGGTGAACCGCTGCGGCCCGCCCTCGTCGCGGCGCAGGGTGCCCAGGGCGACGGCGTTCCGGCCGCTGCGCTCGATGCACTCGCCGACGCCGAGGGTGAGCACCGGGTGCGCGCTGGCCTCGACGAACACCCCGTGGTCCGCCGCCAGCAGGCGGGCGATCACCTCGGCGAAGCGCACGGGGCTGCGCAGGTTGCGGTACCAGTAGTCGGCGTCCAGCGTGGCGGTGTCGATCGGCTCGCCCACCAGCGTGGAGTGGAAGGGGACTTGAGCCGGGCGCGGGGTGATGCCGTCGAGGGCGGTGAGGATGTCGGCGCGGATCGCCTCGACGTGGGCGGAGTGCGAGGCGTAGTCGACGTCGATGCGGCGCGCCCGCTCGTGCTCCGTGAGCAACTGCTCCAGCGCGTCCGCGTCGCCCGAAACCACCGTCGACGAAGGCCCGTTGAGCGCGGCGATCGAGACCCGGCCGCCGTACGGCTCCAGCAGCCGCGCCACCTCCTCGGCGGGCAGGGGGACGGACACCATGCCGCCCTTTCCGGAGAGCGCCAGCAGCGCCCGGCTGCGCAGGGCGACGACCCGCGCGCCGTCGTCGAGCGACAGCGCCCCGGCCACGCAGGCGGCCGCGATCTCGCCCTGCGAGTGCCCGACCACGGCCGCGGGTTCGACGCCGTACGACCGCCAGAGCGCCGCCAGCGCCACCATCACCGCCCACAGCACCGGCTGCACGACATCCACCCGGTCCAACTCCGCGCCACTGCGCAGCACTTCGGTGAGCGACCAGTCCACGTACGGCGCCAGCGCCGCCTCGCACTCCGCGATGCGGGCGGCGAACACGGTCGCGGTGTCGAGGAGTTCGGCGCCCATCCCGGCCCACTGCGCGCCCTGCCCCGGGAAGACGAACACCACCCGGACGTCCCCGCCCGCCACTCCGGTCACCACGCTCGGCGCGGGCTGCCCGTCGGCGAGCCGGGCCAGTCCCTCCGCCAGCTGCTCGGCGTCCGCGCCGACCACCACCGCGCGGTGCGGCAGCGCGGCGCGGGTGGTGAGCAGCGAGTAGCCGGTCTCGACGGGCGAGGCGCCGGGCGCGGCGGCCGGCCCGCGCAGCCGTCCGGCCTGTGCCCGCAGCGCCTGCTCGGAGCGGGCCGACAGCAGCCAGGGCAGCGGCCCGGCGGGCACCGCGGGCTCGGCGGGCTCGGCGGGCTCGGCCGCGGGCGCCTCCTCGACGATCACGTGCGCGTTGGTGCCGCTGATCCCGAAGGAGGACACCGCCGCCCGCCGCGGCCGTTCGCCGCGCGGCCAGGTGACCGGCTCGGTGAGCAGCGCGACCGCGCCCGCCGTCCAGTCCACCTGCCCGGTCGGCCGGTCCACGTGCAGGGTGGGCGGCAGCAGTTCGCGCCGCAGCGCCTGCACCATCTTGATCACCCCGGCCACTCCGGCCGCCGCCTGGGTGTGGCCGAGGTTGGACTTGATCGAGCCGAGTCGCAGCGGCCGCTCGGCCGGCCGGTTCCGGCCGTAGGTGGCGAGCAGGGCCTGGGCCTCGATCGGGTCGCCGAGCGTGGTGCCGGTGCCGTGCGCCTCCACGGCGTCGACCTGGTCGGCCGTCAGCCCGGCGTTGGCCAGCGCCTCGCGGATCACCCGCTGCTGGGCCGGCCCGTTGGGCGCGGTGAGGCCGTTGGAGGCGCCGTCCTGGTTGACCGCCGAGCCGCGGATCACCGCGAGCACCCGGTGGCCGTTGCGCCGCGCGTCCGACAGCCGTTCCAGCACCAGGACGCCCGCGCCCTCCGCCAGGCCCATGCCGTCCGCGGCGTCCGCGAACGGCTTGCACCGCCCGTCCGGCGCCAGGCCGCGCTGTTCGCTGAACCCGATGAACTCGGCGGGCGTGGCCATCACCGCCACCCCGCCCGCCAGGGCCAGCGCGGACTCGCCGCCGCGCAGCGACTGGCAGGCCCAGTGGAGTGCCACCAGCGAGGAGGAGCAGGCGGTGTCGACGGTGACGGCCGGGCCCTCCAGGCCGAGCGCGTAGGCGATCCGGCCGGAGACCACGGCGGCGGCGCTGCCGGTGGTCAGGTAGCCCTCGTAGCCGGCCGGGATCTCCGGGACGTTCCAGCAGTAGTCGAGCTGGTTGCAGCCCAGGAAGGTGCCGGTGCGGCTGCCGGCGAGCGCGGTCGGGGCGATCCGGGCCTGTTCCAGCGCCTCCCAGGCGGTCTCCAGCAGCAGCCGCTGCTGCGGGGCCATCGCGGTCGCCTCGCGCGGCGAGATGCCGAAGAACTCGGCGTCGAAGTCGCCGAGCCGGTCCAGGAATCCGCCGTGGGTGACGTAGGTGCACCCGGCCCGGTCCGGGTCCTCGTCGTAGAGGCCGGCGAGGTCCCAGCCGCGGTCGGTGGGGAACGCCGAGACGGCGTCGCGGCCCTCGGCGACGAGCTGCCACAGGTCCTCGGGCGAGCGCACCGCGCCCGGGTAGCGGCAGGCCATGCCGACGACGGCGATCGGCTCGCCGCCGGCCGCCTCCACCTCGCGCAGCCGGTGCTGCGTCCGGCGCAGGTCGGCGGTGACCCGCCTGAGGTAGTCGAGGAGCTTCTCCTCGTTGTTCGCCATGGCCGTCCCTCGCTGGGAGTCGTCGATGCCGTTCACTGGCTGCCGAATTCGCGGTCGATGAGGTCGAAGATCTCGGTCATGCCGGTCGTGCTGAGGTCGTCCGCCGCTCCCGGTTCGTCCTGGTCGGTGGGGCCGCCGGTGTACTGCCGGAGCAGGGCCCGCAGCCGTTTGGCGATCAGCGGGCGGTCGCCGCCGTCCGGCGTGTGCCGCGCGAACGCGGCTTCCAGCCGGTCGAGTTCGGCGAGCACCGGGCCGGGGGCGGCCGCGTCCGGTGCGAGCGCTTCGATCAGGTGGGCGGCCACGGCCGCCGGGGTGGGGTGGTCGAAGACCAGGGTCGGCGGCAGCGTCACCCCGGTGGCGGCGGTCAGGCTGGTGCGCAGCTGGACGGCGAGCAGCGAGTCGAAGCCGAGCTCGCGGAACGGCCGGTCCGCGGCCACCGATCCGGCGCCGCCGTGCCCGAGCGCGGCCGCCGCGTGGCCGCGCACCAGTTCCAGCAGCAGCCGCTCCCGTTCGGCGCCGGACGCGCCGGACAGCCGCCGGCGCAGGCCGGCCGACTGTTCGGCGGACGGCTGCGGCGGGGCGGCCGTCCGGACGTCGGGCAGGGCGGCGAACAGGCGGGACGGGCGGGCGGAGGTGAACAGCTCCAGGAAGCGGGACCAGTCGATCTCGGCGACGACGGCCACCGGGTGCCGCCCGGCGTCCAACCGGCCCAGCAGCCTGCCCAGTTCGGCGCAGCCGGACGCCGGGTCGGTGGGCGGCAGGCCCCGGGCGCCGGCCCGGCGGTTCGCCGCCCGGCGGCGCTCGGTGACGGCCGGGTCGTCGTGCTCGTTGACGAGGTCCCAGACGCCCCAGGCGACCGACAGGGCCCGCCGGCCGTCCGCGTGCCGGCGCTCGGCGAGCGCGTCCAGGTGCGCGTTGGCGGCGGCGAAGGCGCCGTGGTCGCCGCTGCCGGTGACGGCGGTGACCGAGGAGAACAGCACCAGGGTGGCGTCCGGGTCGAGGAGTTCGTCCAGGTGGTCGGCGCCGGCGGCCTTGGTGGCGACGATCCGGGCGAACCGGTCCGCCGGGGTCCTGGTCAGCGGTTCGAGTTCGACGGCGGAGGCGGCGTGGACGGCGGTGCGGACCGGGGTGCCGGCGGCGGCGAGCCGGGCCAGCCGGTCGGCCAGCGCGTCGCGGTCGGTGACGTCGCAGGCCAGGATCTCGGCCTCGGCGCCGGCCGCGCGCAGGTCGGCGAGCAGTTCGGGGGCGCCCGGGGCGGCCGGGCCCCGGCGGCTCAGCAGCACCAGGTGCTCGGCTCCGCGTTCCGCCAGCCAGCGGGCGACGGTCGCCCCCACCGCGCCGGTGCCGCCGGTGACCAGGACGGTGCCGGCCGGCGTCCAGGCCTCGGCGGCTCCGGCATCCCCGATCGCGGGGTCGGCGCGCACCAGGCGGCGGACGTAGGTGCCGGTGGGGCGCACGGCCAGCTGGTCCTCGCCCTCGTCGGCGGCGGCGGCCAGCACGGCGGCCAGGTCCGTGTCCGGCTCCGTACCGTCCTCGGGAAGGTCGATCAACCCTCCCCAGCGGTGCGGGAGTTCGAGCGCCGCGACGCGGCCGAGGCCCCAGATCTGCGCCTGCGCCGGGCTGGCCGGCCGGTCGTCCGCGCCGACCGACACCGCGCCGCGGGTGACGCACCAGAGCGGGGCGTCGACCTCGGCGTCCGCCGCGGCCTGCAGCAGGGCCAGCACGCCCGGCGCGTCGAGCAGCGACACCAGGCCCGCGACGGCCTCGCCGCCCTCGATCGCCTCGCGCAGCGCCCGTGCCAGGCTGTCGCGGTCGGCGGCGTCCACCTCGATCCGCTCGGCGTACGCCGGGAGCAGGTCCTTGCCCGCGCCGGTCGGCGCCAGCACCAGCCAGCGGCCGGCCAGGCCGACGTCGGTTCTCGGCTCGGCCAGCCGGTGCCACTCCACCCGGTACCGGCGGGAGCCGTGCGCCGCGCGCTCGCGGCGGCTGCGCCGCCAGGCCGCGAGTCCGGCGGCCACCGTGCCCCACCCGGAGCCCCCGGCGGGCACCACCCGCTCCAGCGCCGCCAGGTCGCCGCGCTCCACCGCCGCCCAGAACTCCGCCTCCGCGGCGTCGGCCGCCGGCTGCGGCGCCAGCCAGTACCGTTCCCGCTGGAACGGGTAGGTCGGCAGGTCCACCACCCGCGCGTCGCCCGGCAGCACCCGCCGCCAGTCCACGGCCGCGCCGTGCACCCAGGCCTCGGCGAGGGAGAGCAGGACCCGCTGCGGGCCGCCGTCCTCGCGGCGCAGCGTGCCGAGGGCGGCGGCCGGCGTGCCGCGCTGCGCGATCAGCTCGCCGATGCCGACCGTGACCACGGGGTGCGCGCTGGCCTCCACGAACACCCCGACCCCGTCGTCCAGCAGCCCGCCGACCACGTCGGCGAACCGCACGGGGTTGCGCAGGTTGGCGTACCAGTACCCGGCGTCGAGCGCGGTGGTGTCCAGCTCGCCGCCGGTGACGGTGGAGTGGAAGGGGATGTCGGCGGCGCGCGGGGTGATCCCGGCGAGCGCCGTGAGCAACTCGTCGCGGATCGCCTCGACGTGGGCGCAGTGCGAGGCGTAGTCGACGTCGATCCGGCGGGCGCGTTCGTGCTCCGCCAGCAGGTGCTGCAGGGCGTCCGCGTCGCCCGAAACCACCGTCGACGAGGGCCCGTTGAGCGCGGCGATCGAGATCCGGCCGCCGTACGGCTCCAGCAGCCGCGCCACCTCCTCGGCGGGCAGCGGGAGCGACACCATGCCGCCCTGGCCGGACAGCGCCAGCAGCGCCCGGCTGCGCAGCGCGACGACCCGGGCGCCGTCCTCCAGCGACAGCGCCCCCGCCACGCAAGCGGCCGCGATCTCGCCCTGCGAGTGCCCGACCACGGCCGCCGGCTCGACGCCCGCCGACCGCCACAGCTCGGCCAGTGACACCATCACCGCCCACAGCACCGGCTGCACGACGTCCGCCCGCTCCAACCCCGCACCGCCGCGCAGCACTTCGGTCAGCGACCAGTCCACGTACGGCGCCAGCGCCGCCTCGCACGCGGCGATCCGCGCGGCGAACACCGGCGCGGCATCGAGCAGTTCGACCCCCATCCCGACCCACTGCGAGCCCTGGCCCGGGAAGACGAACACCACCCGCCCGTCCCCGGCGGTGCCCGTGACCAGGCCGGCCGCCGGGGCGCCGTCCGCCAGGGCGCGCAGCCCGGCGGGGTCGCCGCCGACCAGCACCGCCCGGTGGTCCAGCGCCGCCCGGGTGGTGGCCAGCGAGTGCGCCAGGTCCGCCGGGTCCGTGGCCGTCCGCGCCGTCCGGGCCGCCAGTCGGCGGGCCTGGTCGGCCAGGGCGGGGCGGCTCTTCGCCGAGATCGGCCACGGCAGCACCGGCGTGCGCAGCACCGGCTCGGCCGCTTCCTCCTCGGGCCGGTCGCGCCGCTCGGCGGGGGGCGCCTCCTCCAGGATGACGTGCGCGTTGGTGCCGCTGAGCCCGAAGGAGGACACGCCGGCCCGGCGGGGCCGCTCGCCGCGCGGCCAGTCCACCGGTTCGGTGAGCAGCGCGACCGCGCCCGCCGTCCAGTCCACCTCGCCGGTGGGCCGGTCCGCGTGCAGGGTGCGCGGCAGCACGCCCCGGCGCAGCGCCAGCACCATCTTGATCACTCCGGCGATGCCCGAAGCGGCCTGGGTGTGGCCGATGTTGGACTTCACCGACCCGAGCCGCACCGGCCGCTCGGCGGGGCGGCCTCGGCCGTAGGTGGCGAGCAGGGCCTGGGCCTCGATCGGGTCGCCCAGCCGGGTGCCGGTGCCGTGCGCCTCCACCGCGTCGATCTGATCGGACGTCAGATCGGCGTTGGCGAGCGCCTGTTCGATGACGCGCTGCTGGGCCGGGCCGTTCGGGGCGGCGAGGCCGTTGGAGGCGCCGTCCTGGTTGGTCGCCGAGCCGCGGATCACCGCGAGCACCCGGTGCCCGTGCCGCCGCGCGTCCGACAGCCGTTCCAGCAGCAGGACGCCCACGCCCTCCGCGAGGCCCATGCCGTCAGCGCCGTCCGCGAAGGCCTTGCACCGCCCGTCCGGCGCCAGGCCGCGCTGGCGGCTGAAGCCGATGAACGCGGTCGGCGTGGCCAGCACGGACACGCCGCCGGCCAGCGCCATCGTGCACTCCCCCGTGCGCAGCGACTGCGCGGCCAGGTGCAGGGCGACGAGCGAGGAGGAGCAGGCGGTCTCGACGGTCACCGCCGGGCCCTCCAGGCCGAGGGCGTACGCGACCCGGCCGGAGACCACGCTGGCGCTGGCGCCGGTGAGCAGGTGGCCTTCGTGCTCGGCGGGCAGCGCCTGGCCGGCCACGCCGTACTCGGGCTGGTTGGCGCCGACGAAGGTGCCGGTGCGGCTGCCGCGCAGGCCGGTCGGGTCGATGCCGGCGTGTTCGACGGCCTCCCACGAGGTCTCCAGCAGCAGCCGCTGCTGCGGGTCCATGGCCAGCGCCTCGCGCGGGGAGATGCCGAAGAACGCGGCGTCGAAGCGGTCCGCGTCGGCGAGGAAGCCGCCGGTGCGGACGTAGCTGCGGCCGGTGCGGTCCGGGTCCGGGTCGTGCAGCGCGTCCAGGCTCCAGCCCCGGCCGTCCGGCAGCGGGCCGATCGCGTCGCCGCCCTCGGCCAGCAGCCGCCACAGCTCGTCGGGGGACGCCGCGCCGGGGTAGCGGCAGGCCATGCCGACGATCGCGATCGGCTCGTCCGGCGCGGGGCCGCCCGCGAGGGGTGCCGCGGCGGCGGCCGCCGACTCCGGCGCGGCGTCGCCGAGCAGCAGGGCGCCGAGCCGGGCGCCGACCGCGGCGGGCGTCGGGTGGTCGAACACCAGCGTCGCCGGCAGGGCGAGGCCGGTGGCCCCGGCCAGCCGGGTGCGCAGTTCGACGGCGGTCACCGAGTCGAAGCCGAGCTCGCGGAACGGCCGGTGCGGGTCGAGCGCGCCGGTGCCCCGGTGCCCGAGCACGGCGGCCGCGTGGTCGCGGACGAGTTCCCGCAGCTCGTGCTGCTGCCGGGCGGCGGGCAGGGCGGCGAGGCGGGCGCGCAGTTCGTCGGCCCGGGACGGCGACCCGGCCGGGTCACGCGGGTCCGGCTGCGCGGCCTCCGGGAGCTCGGCCAGCAGGCGGGTGGGGCGGGCGGAGGTGTAGAGGGCGGTGAAGCGCGGCCAGTCCACCCGGGCGACGGCGATCGTGGCGTCGTCCCGGTCCAGCACCTGCTGCAGCGCGGCGCAGGCGAGCGCCGGGTCCATCAGCGGCAGGCCCGTCTCGCCGGCCCGGGCGGTGACGGCGCGGCGGCGGGCGGTGTCGGCGGTGTCCCGCTCGTTGTGGGCGTCCCAGACCCCCCAGGCGATCGACACGGTGCGCCGCCCGGCCGCGTGCCGCCGCTCGGCGAGCGCGTCCAGGTGGGCGTTGGCGGCCGCGTACGCGCCGTGGTCGCCGCTGCCCCAGACGCCGGTGACCGAGGAGAACAGCACCAACTCGGCTGCCGGGTCGAGCAGTTCGTCGAGGTGCGCGGCTCCGCCCAGCTTGGCGGCGACGATCGCGCGGTAGCGGTCGGGCGCGGTGTCCCGCAGGGCGGCCAGCTCGATCCGCGCCGCGGTGTGGACGGCGGTACGGACGGGCGTCCCGGCGGCGGCGAGGCCGTCGAGGTGGGCCGCCAGCGCCGCCCGGTCGGTCACGTCGCAGGCCACGATCTCGGCCTGCGCACCGGCCGCGCGGAGCTCGGCGAGCAGTTCGGGCGCACCGGGGGCGGCCGGGCCGCGCCGGCTCAGCAGCACCAGGCGCTCGGCGCCCCGGGCCGCCAGCCACCGGGCGACCTCGGCGCCGACCACGCCGGTGCCGCCGGTGACCAGCACCGTGCCCGTGGGCGTCCAGGCGCGCGCGCCGGGGCCGGCGGCGAGCGGCGCGCGGACCAGGCGGCGGACGTAGGTGCCGGTGGAGCGCACGGCCAGCTGGTCCTCACCGGCGGAGGCAGCGGCGGCCAGCACGGGGGCCAGATCGGCAGGCCCCTCGTCCGGCAGGTCCACCAGGCCGCCCCAGCGGTGCGGGAACTCCAGGGCGGCGACCCGGCCGAGGCCCCAGAGCTGGGCCTGCTCGGGGCTCGTCACCCGGTCGCCCGCGCCGACCGAGACCGCGCCGCGCGTGACGCACCACAGCGGGGCGTCGACCCCGGCGTCCGCCATGGCCTGCAGCAGGCTCAGCGTGCCCGGGGCGTCGAGCAGCGAGACCACGCCCGCGACGCCGTCGGCCGCGTCCGGCAGGAGGCGGGCCAGACTCTCGCGGTCCGGGGTCCGCACCTCCACGCGCTCGGTGCGACCGGCGAGCACGTCCGCGCCGACGCCGGGCGGAGCCAGCACCAGCCAGCGGCCGTCCGGCCCGTCCGCCGCCGGGCCGGAGGCCGCCGCCTTCGGCACCGGGCGCCACACGACCCGGTACCGCCAGGAGTCGAGCACCGACCGCTCGCGCCGCCCCCGCCGCCACGCGGCGAGCTCCGGCAGCACCTCGCCCCAGCCCGGGCCGTCCACCGGCAGCAGCTGCTCCAGCGCCGCCAGGTCCTCGCCCTCCACGGCGGCCCAGAACCGCGCCTCCGCCGCGTCCGTGCCCTCGCCGGGCGCGACGAACGGCGCGGTGATCCAGTAGCGCTCGCGCTGGAACGCGTAGGTGGGCAGGTCCACCAGGGCGGCGTCGGCGGGCAGGACCGTCCGCCAGTCGACGGGCGCGCCGGCCGTCCAGGCCCGGGCGAGGGACAGCAGGAAGCGCTCCGGCCCGCCCTCCTCCCGGCGCAGGGTGCCCAGGGCGACGGCCCGGGAGCCGGCCCGCTCGACGCACTCGCCGACGCCACCGGTCACCACCGGGTGCGCGCTCACCTCGACGAACGCCCCGAAGCCGCGCCCCGCCAGCGCCTCGACGACCGGGGCGAAGCGGACGGGCCGGCGCAGGTTGGCGTACCAGTACGCGGCGTCCAGGGTGGCGGTGTCCACCTCGCCGCCCGTGACGGTGGAGTGGAACGGGATCTCGGCCGTGCGCGGGGTGATCCCGGCCAGGACGGCCACGAGCTCGTCGCGGATCTGCTCGACGTGCGCGCTGTGCGAGGCGTAGTCGACGTCGATGCGGCGGGCCCGCTCGTGCTCGGCGAGCAGCCTCTCCAGGGCGTCCGCGTCGCCCGAAACCACCGTGGTGGACGGCCCGTTGAGCGCGGCGATCGAGATCCGGCCGCCGTACGGCTCCAGCAGCCGCTCCACCTCCTCGGCGGGCAGCGGGAGCGAGACCATGCCGCCCCTGCCGGACAGGGCCAGCAGGGCCCGGCTGCGCAGGGCGACGACCCGCGCGCCGTCCTCCAGCGACAGCGCCCCCGCCACGCAGGCCGCGGCGATCTCGCCCTGCGAGTGGCCCACCACGGCCGCCGGTTCGACACCGGCGGCACGCCACAGCGCCGCCAGCGACACCATCACCGCCCACAGCACCGGCTGGACCACGTCCACCCGGTCCAACCCCGCACCGCCACGCAGCACTTCGGTGAGCGACCAGTCCACGTGCGGCGCCAGCACCGCCTCGCACTCCGCGATCCGCGCGGCGAACACCGGTGCGGTGTCCAGCAGTTCGGCGCCCATGCCGACCCACTGCGCGCCCTGCCCCGGGAAGACGAACGCGACCTTGCGTCCCGCGCCCGCCACGCCCGCGACCGCGTTCGCCGCCGGCGCGCCCGCCGCCAACGACCTGAGGGCCGCGCGCAGTTCCTCCGATCCCGCGCCGATCGCCACGGCCCGGTGGTCGAGCGCCGCCCGACCGGTGGCGAGCGCGTGCGCCGTCGCCGCCGGGTCGGCCGCGGCCCACGACGCCAACCGTCCGGCCTGCGCGGCCAGCGCGGCCTCCGAGCGCGCCGACACCACCCACGGCAGGACCGGCGAACGCAGCAGCGGCGGTCTCGACCCGCCCGGCGCCGGCTCCGACCCGGGCTCGGGCTCCGGCCGTTCGACGGCGGGCGCCTCCTCGACGATCACGTGCGCGTTGGTGCCGCTGATCCCGAACGAGGACACCCCGGCCCGACGCGGTTCCCCGCCGGACGGCCACGCCACCGGCTCGGTCAGCAACCGCACGGTGCCGGCCGACCAGTCCACCTCGCGGGTCGGCTCGTCCACGTGCAGGGTGCGCGGCAGGAGGCCGTGGCGCAGGGCCATCACCATCTTGATCACGCCCGCCACGCCGGCGGCGGCCGCGCTGTGGCCGATGTTCGACTTGATCGAGCCCAGCCGGAGCGGACGGTCGGCGGTGTGCGCCCGCCCGTAGGTGGCGATGAGCGCCTGTGCCTCGATCGGGTCGCCGAGCGCGGTGCCGGTGCCGTGCGCCTCGACGGCGTCCACCTGCCCGGCCGACAGCCGGGCGTTGGCCAGCGCGGCCTCGATCACCCGCTGCTGCGACGGCCCGTTGGGGGCGGTGAGGCCGCTGCTGGCGCCGTCCTGGTTGGTCGCCGAGCCGCGCAGCACGGCCAGCACCGGGTGGCCCAGGCGCCGCGCGTCGGACAGCCGCTCCAGCAGCAGGACGCCCGCGCCCTCGGCCCAGCCCGTGCCGTCCGCACCGGCGGCGAAGGCCTTGCACCGCCCGTCCGGCGACAGCCCCCGCTGCCGGCTGAAGTCCACGAACAGGCGCGGCGTCGGCATCAGGGTGACGCCGCCGGCCAGCGCGAGCGTGCACTCGCCGGAGCGCAGCGCCTGCGCGGCCAGGTGCAGCGCCACCAGCGAGGAGGAGCACGCGGTGTCCGCCGTGATCGCCGGGCCCTCCAGGCCGAGCGTGTACGCCACCCGACCGGACAGCACGCTCGCCGCGTTGCCCGTCAGCGCGTACGTCTCCACGCCCTCGGGCAGCGGCTGCATGCCCACCAGGTAGCCGGAGGTGCCCGCGCCGAGGAAGACGCCGGTCGGGCTGCCGGCGAGCGCGGTCGGGTCGATGCCGGCCCGTTCGAAGGCTTCCCAGGAGGTCTCCAGCACCAGCCGCTGCTGCGGGTCCATCGCCAGCGCCTCGCGCGGCGAGATGCCGAAGAAGCCCGCGTCGAACTCGGTGGCGCCGTCGACGAATCCGCCCGCGCGCACATAGGTCGTACCCTGCCGGTCCGGGTCCGGGTCGTACAGGGCCGCCACGTCCCAGCCGCGATCGGTGGGGAACCCGCCGATGGCGTCCGTGCCTTCGGCCACCAGGCGCCACAGCTCCTCGGGCGAGCTGACGCCGCCCGGGTAGCGGCAGGCCATGCCGACGATCGCGACCGGCTCGTTCGCCCGCGCCTCCACGGCCCGCAGGCGCTGGCGCGTCTGCCGCAGATCGGTGGTGACGAGCTTCAAGTACTCCCGGAGCTTCTCCTCGTTGCTAGGCATCGAGAGCGACCTTCTTCCCTGGGCACGTCGCGGGGACTGAACGGTTCACTGGCGCCTGGGTCGTTGCGGCCTGGGTCATGGGCGCCCGAGCTCCTTGTCGATCAGGGCGAACATCTCGTCGTCGCTGGCCGCGCCGAGCCCGCCGCCGTCCGACCCGCCGGGCCCGTTCGTCGCGTCCGGCCCGTGCGTCCCGTCCGGCCCGCCCGCCGGGGCCGGGTCGGCCTCCACCTTCCAGAGCAGGGACCGGATCCGCCTGGCCAGCCGGTCCCGGTGGTCGCTGTCGGCGGCCAGGGCGGCGACGGCCGCTTCGAGCCGGTCGAGCTCGTCCAGACCGGGCGCGGCGGGGGCGGTGCCGGCCGGCCGCAGCTCCTCGTGCACGTGCCCGGCGAGCGCGGCGGGGGCCGGGTAGTCGAAGATCAGGGTGGTCGGCAGGCGCAGGCCGGTGGCCCGCTGGAGCCGGTTGCGCAGCTCGACGGCGGTGAGCGAGTCGAAGCCCAGCTCCAGGAAGCCGCGGTGCATGTCGACCGCGAGCGGGTCGCCGTGGCCGAGGACGGTGGCGGCGTGGCCGCGCACCAAGTCGTCCAGCAGCTCGCGCTGTTGGGCTTCCGGGAGTGCGGCGAGGCGGTGGGTGAGGGTGGTCGGGGACTCGGTGGTGCCGGTGGCGGCGGCGCGACGGCGGGGTACGCGCACGAGGCGGCTCAGGATCGGGGGCAGGTCGTCGCGGCGGGCCAGCGCCGCCGGGTCGAGGCGGGCCGGGACGAGGACGGGCTCGTCGCGGCGCAGGGCCGCGTCGAGGAGCGCAAGCGCTTCATCGGCGCTCATCGGGCGGATGCCGGTACGGGCCATCCGGGCCAGGTCCGTCTCGGCCAGGCCGGCGGCCATGCCCGGGCCGTCCCACTGGCCCCAGGCCAGGGAGAGGGCGGGCAGGCCCTGGGCGCGGCGGTCGGCCATCAGGGCGTCGAGCGCGGCGTTCGCGGACGCGTAGGCGCCCTGACCCGCCGTGCCGAGGACACCCGCGACGGAGGAGAACACGACGAACGTGGCCAGGTCGAGGTGCCGGGTCGCCTCGTGAAGGTGGCGCACGGCGTCGACCTTCGGACGGCGCACGCGGGCCAGGCGCTCGGGGGTGAGCGCGGCCACCGTCGCATCGTCCAGGACACCGGCGGTGTGGACGACGGCCGTCAGGCGCTCACCGATACCGGCCACCAGCGCGCGCACCGCTGCCTCATCCGCGACGTCGCAGGCGACGACGCTCACCTCGGCCCCGAGGGCGCGCAGGTCCGCGACCAGGTCCGCCGCGCCCGGGGCGTCCGGGCCGCGACGGCTGGTCAGAACCAGCTCCCGGACGCCGTGGTGGGTGACGAGGTGGCGGGCCACCAGGGCGCCCAGGGCACCTGTCCCGCCGGTGACCAGCACGGTGCCGGCCGGCGGGATCGGGCGCGGGACCGTCAGCACGACCTTGCCGACATGCCGGGCCTGACTCATGTAACGGAGCGCCTCGCCCGCCCGGCGCACGTCCCACACCCGCACCGGCAGCGGCACGAGGACCCCCTGCTCGAACAGCTCGACGAGCCGCGCCAGCATCCCACCGATCAACTCCGGGCCCGCGTCCAGCAGGTCGAACGGCCGGTAGACGATCCCCTCGGCCGCCGCCCAGCCATCCGGACGGATGTCCGTCTTGCCCATCTCCAGGAACCGGCCACCCTCCCCCAGCAGCCGCGCCGAGGCGTCCACGAACTCACCCGCCAGCGAGTTCACCACCACATTCACCCCGCGCCCACCCGACGCCGTACGGACCGTGTCCTCGAACGACAGATCCCGGGACGAGCCGATCCTGGCCGCGTCCACGCCGAGTCCTTCGACCACCGGCCACTTCGCCTCGCTCGCCGTCGCGAACACCTCCGCGCCCAGATGGCCCGCCAGCTGCACGGCCGCCATCCCCACCCCACCCGCCGCCGCGTGCACCAACACCGACTCACCCGACCGCAGCCGACCCAGCTCCACCAGCCCGTAGAACGCCGTCAGGAACACGACCGGCACCGATGCCGCCCGAACGAACGACCACCCGCACGGAATCCGCGCCGCCAACCGCGCATCCACCACGCACTCGGACCCGAAGGTGCCCCGCGCCATCCCGAACACCCGGTCGCCGACCGTCAACTGGTCCACGCCCTGGCCGACTTCCACCACAACGCCCGCGAACTCGCTGCCCAGCACGATCTCACCCGGGTACATCCCCAACGCGCCCAGCACGTCACGGAAGTTGACTCCCGCGGCCCGGATCTCCACCCGCACCTCGCCCGGACCCGGTGCCCGAGGCTCGACGGCCAACACCCCGAGACCGTCCAGCGTCCCTGCGGTCACCGCGTCCACGCGCCACGGCGTCTCCATCGGGACCGGCAGGAGCTCACCGTGGTCGACCCGGCCGAGACGCGGAACGAACAACTCACCGTCACGCAGCGCGGCTTGCGGCTCCCCCGCCGCCAACGCCCCCGGCAGAGCCTCCAACGACCGGACCGAACCGTCCAGATCCAGCAACATCACCCGCCCCGGCTCCTCCGCCTGCACCGACCGCACCAGACCCCACACCCCGGCCGCGCCCGCCTCCACCGTCGCGCCGCGCGTCACCACCACCAACCGGGCACCGTCCCACCGACGCTCCGCCAACCACCGCTGTACCACCGGCAACACCTCGGCCACCTCGCCGGCCACCGGCAGCACCACCACGGCGGGCATGAACCCACTCGCAGCCAGCGCCCCCAGATCCGCGAACCGCCGACCACCCACCGCCTCGCAGTCCCCCAACACCGCCCACTCACCGAGCGAACCGCCCACCTCGGCCGGCACCCAGTCCACCCGGAACAGTGACTCCACCCGACCCACCGCCGACACCGCCAACGGACGCAGATCCAGCGACGCCACCGACAGCACCGGCCGACCGGTCACGTCGGTGACCTCCACCCTCACGGTCTCCGTCCCGGAGAACGTCAACCGCGCCCGGACTGCCACGGCCTCCGTCGCGAACAGCTCCACGCCCGTCCAGGCGAACGGCACCAACTGCCCCTCGGCACGCGCCGATCCGCCGCCGCTATCGCCTGAAGGACCGCGTCCAGCAGGGCGGGGTGGACACCGAAACCGGTGACCGCGAGACCGTCCGGCAGCGACACCTCCGCGAACACCTCGCCGTCGCACCGCCACAGAGCCCGCAGACCCTGGAACGCCGGACCGTAGCCGTAACCACCCTCGGCCAGACCGGAGTAGAAGCCGTCGAGCGGGACGGGCTCCGCACCGGCGGGCGGCCACGTCGCCAGCTCGAACGCCGGCGCCGAGCCCCGGGCGCCACCGTGCCACTGGCGTGCCGGACCCAACCGTCCGGGTCGGCAGTCTCGTTGCGGGAGTGGATCGCGAGCGCGCACCGGCCGTCCTCATCGGGCGCCTCGACGAGAACTTGTAGGATCACCGCCTCGCGCTCGTCCAGCACCAGCGGCGACTCCAGCGTCAGCTCCTCCACGTGACCGCAGTCCACCTCGTCCCCGCCCGGATCGCCAGCTCCACGAACGCCGTCCCCGGCAGCAGGACTTGGCCGCCCACGGCGTGATCGGCCAGCCACGGATGCGTCCGCAGCGAGATACGGCCGGTCAACACCTGGCCCTCGCCGCCCGCCAAGCGGGTGACCGCGCCGAGCAGCGGATGCCCGGCAGCCGCAAGCCCCAGACCCGCCGGATCACCGGTCGCGACGGCCGGCTCCGGCCAGAACCGCTGGTGCTCGAACGCGTACGTGGGCAGGTCGACCCGGCGAGCACCCGGGAACGCCCGGGTCCAGTCGACGGTGGCGCCGCTGACGTACAGCTCGGCCACCGCCGACCAGAACGACTCCACCTCCGGACGGTCCCGCCGCAGCGCGGCAACCACCACCGGCTCGTCCAGCATCGCCACCAGCGCCTGGCCGCCGAGCTCCACGAAGCGGACCACGCCGAGCTCGCGCAACGCCGTCACATTGTCCGCGAACCGCACCGCCTCACGGGCCTGACGCACCCAGTACTCCGGCGCACACGCCTGCTCGGCCGTCAACAGACCGCCCGACACGTTCGACACCACCGGCAGCCGCGGCGCGCGGAACTCCACGCCCTCCAACACCTGCCGGAACTCGTCCAGCATCGGCTCGATCAGCGACGAGTGGAAGGCGTGCGAGACCCGCAGGCGCTTGCACCGCACGCCCTCGGCCTCCAGGTCCGCCACCACCGCGTCCACGGCCGCTTCCTCACCGGAGAGCACCAGCGACCGCGGCCCGTTCAGACTCGCAATCCCCACCCCGGACCAGCCCGCCAGCCGCTCGACGGCCTCCGCCTCGGACAGCCGCACGGCCACCATCACCCCGCCGGACGGCAGCGCCTGCATCAGGCGACCACGCGCGGCCACCACCCGACAGGCGTCCGCCAGCGACCACACGCCAGCCACATACGCGGCCACCACCTCGCCCACCGAATGGCCACCCACCGCGTCCACCGGGACACCCAGCCACTCCAACAGGCGCCACAACCCCACCCCGACCGCGAACAACCGGCCTGCGTGAACACCGTTTGGTCCAGTGAGCCCTCCTCACCGAACACCACGGCCCGCAACGCTGGCCCCCAGCTCCTCATCAAGCCGGGCGCACACCTCGTCGAAGGCTTCCCGGAACACCGGGAACGCCTCGTACAACCCCCGCCCCATCCCCGCCCACTGCACGCCCTGCCCGGAGAACAACACCGCGGTCTTCCCGACGACGACCTCGCCGCCGGTCACCGACCCCAGCCCCGCCAGCAGTTCGGCCCGCTCCGAACCGACCACCACCGCCCGCCGCTCGAACCCTGCGCCGATGGAAGCCAGCGACAACCCCACATCCGCCAGGTCGAGTTCACCCACCCACGACGGCCAACCGCTCCGCCCGCGCCCGCAACGCGCCCTCCGACCGCGCCGACAGCACCCACGGCACCACCCCGGCCGGCTCCTCACCCAGGACGGAAGCCACCTCCGGCGCCTGCTCCAGCACCACGTGCGCGTTCGTCCCGCTGGCCCCGAACGAGGACACCGCCGACCGGCGCGGCCGCTCGGTCCTCGCGCCAGGCCACCTCCTCCACCAGCAGCGCCACCGACCGGAGCCCCAGTCCACTTCCCGGCTCGGCTCGTCCACGTGCAGCGTGCGCGGCAGCACCCCGTGCCGCATCGCCATCACCATCTTGATCACACCCGCCACCCCCGCCGCCGCCTGCGCGTGGCCAAGGTTGGACTTCAACGCGCCCAGCCACAGCGGCTGTCCGTCGGAGTGCGCCTGCCCGTACGTCGCCAGCAGTGCCTGCGCCTCGATCGGATCGCCCAGCGCGGTGCCGGTTCCGTGCGCCTCCACCGCATCGATCTGATTGGCCGTCAATCCACTGGAGGCAAGCGCCGCTTCGATCACCCGTTCCTGCGAGGGACCGTTCGGCGCCGTCAACCCGTTCGACGCGCCGTCCTGGTTCACCGCCGAACCCCGCACCACCGCCAGCACCCGATGACCGGCCCGCACCGCGTCCGACAACCGCTCCACCACCAGCACACCCGCACCCTCGGACCACCCGGCGCCGTCCGCCGCGTCCGAGAACGCCTTGCACCGGCCGTCCGGCGACAGCCCGCGCTGGCGGCTGAACTCGACGAAGACCTCGGGCGTGGCCATGACCGTCACGCCGCCCGCCAGGGCGAGTTCGGCACTCGCCCGCCCGCAGCGCCTGCGCGGCCAGGTGCAGGGCGACCAGCGAGGACGAGCACGCGGTGTCCACCGTGACGGCCGGGCCCTCCAACCCGAAGGTGTACGAGATCCGACCTGACGCCACGCTGCCCAGCGTGCCGGTGAGCGAGTACCCCTCCAGCTCGGCGGCGGGATCGGTGCCGCCCGCGTAGTCGTGGTACATCACGCCCGCGAACACGCCGGTCCGGCTGCCGCGCAACGACGCCGGCTCCAACCCCGCCCGCTCCAGCGCCTCCCACGACGTCTCCAGCAACAGCCGCTGCTGCGGATCCATCGCCAGCGCCTCACGCGGCGAGATCCCGAAGAACCCCGCGTCGAACCCGGCCGCGTCCGCCAGGAAGCCGCCGGACCGGGTGTACGTCGTCCCGGGCCGCACGCCCTCCGCGTCGTACAACTCCCCAGGTCCCAGCCGCGATCGGCCGGGAAATCGCCGATCGCGTCCACCCCGCCCGCGACCAGCTCCCACAGCTCCTCCGGCGAGGACACCCCGCCCGGGAAGCGGCAGGCCATGCCCACGATCACCACCGGATCGTCGGCCGCCACCGCGGACGACCGCGCCACGGCGGGCTGTTGGCCCGGACGTCCGGCCGCCTCGGCCCGCAGGTACCGGGCCAGCGCGAGCGGGTTCGGGTGGTCGAAGACCAGCGTGGCGGGCAGCCGGAGACCCGTGGCGGCGCCGATCCGGTTGCGCAGCTCGACGGCGGTCAGCGAGTCGAAGCCCTGCTCCTTGAACGCCCTTTCGGCGTCGACCAGTTCGGGGTCGGCATGGCCGAGCACAGCAGCGACCTGACCGCGCACGAAGGCCAACAGGGTGGACTCCTGCTCGCCCTCCGGCACGCCGTCGAGCAGCCGGGGCAGCCCGGACGGCCCGTCCGTCCGGTTCTCGGCGATCCGCCGGGACGGCTGCCGGACCAGGCTTCGGCAGACGGCCGGCAACAGGCCTGCCGCCTGCTGGGCGCGCAGGGTGGCGGTGTCGAGCCGCACCGGCACCAGGAGGGGTTCGCTCGCTCCGATCGCCGCGTCGAAGAGCGCAAGGCCCTGCTCGGTCGCGAGCGGACGGATCCCGGCTCGGGCCATCCACCCCAGGCCGCCCGCGTCGAGGTGGCCGGTCATGCCGCTGGCCTGCTCCCACAGGCCCCAGGCCAGGGAGACGGCGGGCAGCCCGGCGGCGTGGCGCTGCGCCGCCAACGCGTCCAGGGCGGCGTTCGCCGCCGCGTAGTTGCCCTGCCCCGGGTTGCCGAAGACACCCGCGATGGACGAGAACAGCACGAAGAACGAAAGCTCCTGATTGATCGTCAACTCATGCAGATTCAGCGCCGCGTCGACCTTCGGCCGCAGCACCGCCGCCAACCGCTCGGACGTCAACGACGCGATCGTCCCGTCGTCCAACACCCCCGCCGCATGCACCACCCCCGCCAACCGACGCCCCGCCAACACCCCCGCCAACGCCTCCCGGTCCGCCGCATCACACGCGGCCACGGTCACTGCGGCGCCCAACTCCTCCAACTCCGCGACCAGTTCACCCGCACCCGGCGCCGCTTCACCCCGCCGACTCACCAGCAGCAGCTCACGCACGCCGTGCGCCGCCACCAAACGCCGCGCCACCAACCCGCCCAACGTCCCCGTCCCACCGGTCACCACCACCGCCCCCGCCGAAACCGCCTTCACCGGGGCCCCGACCGCCGCCCCGCGAGCCAACCTCGGGGCCACCACCACACCACCACGCACCGCCACCTGCGGCTCACCCGACGACACCGCCGCCACCACACCCTCCGGACCATCCGCCTCCACCAACACGAACCGCCCCGGAAACTCCGCCTGCGCCGACCGCACCAACCCCCACACCACATCAACCGCCCGCGTCACCACCACCAACCGCGACCCGGCCCACCGCTCCTCACCCACCCACCCCTGCACCAACCCCAACACCCACGCACCCACCTCGGCAGCAGAACCGCCGCCACACACCGCCACCACCACATCCGCCGCAACGACCCCACCCAACCCCCGGCACACCGGCCCCAACACACCCCACGAGGCATCCACCGACGCCCCCACCACCGCCCACCGCCCCACCAACTCCCCGCCCGCCACCACCACCGGCGACCACACCACCCGGTACAGGTCATCGCCGACCCGCCCGGCGGCGCGGAGCCGGTCCTCGGTGACGGGCCGCAACGCCAGCGACTCGACCGAGGCCACCGGCCGGCCCGCGTCGTCCGCGAGCCGGATCGACACCGCATCGCCCTCCGAACGGGCGATCCGCACCCGGGCGTTAGCCGCGCCGCCGGCCGCCACGGTGACGCCCGACCAGCTGAACGGGAGCCGAACCCCGTCCACCCGGTCCGCGTCGTCGTCCAGCAGCACGGCATGCAGGGCGGCGTCGAGCAGCGCGGGGTGCAGGGCGTACCGGCTCGCGCCGTCGCGCTGTTCGCCGTCCAGCCGCACGGTGGCGAAGAGTTCGTCGCCGCGCCGCCAGGCGGCGATCAGGCCCTGGAAGGCGGGCCCGTACGCATAGCCGGTCTCCGCGAGGCGCGGGTAGTGGCCGTCCAGCTCGATGCGTTCGGCACCGGCGGGTGGCCAGTCGCCGGCGGCCCAGTCGGCGGCCCCATCGGCGGCTCCGGTTCCACAGGCGGAGCCGGCCAGCGTGCCGGAGGCGTGCCGCACCCACGGCTGCTCGGCGGGCGCGCCGTCCGGCCGGGAGTAGACGTCGACGGACCGCCGTTCCCGGTCGTCCGCGCCGCCGACGACGACCTGCAGCGCCACCGCGTCCTGCGGGCCGAGGAGCAGCGGCTCGTGCAGGGTGAGTTCGTCCAGCCGCCCGCACTCCGCCTCGTCGCCCGCCCGCACCGCGAGCTCCACGAACGCGGTGCCCGGCAGCAGAACGGTCCCGGCGACCGCGTGGTCGGCCAGCCACGGGTGGGTGCGCAGCGAGAGCCGACCGGTGAGGACGTGGCCGCCGCCATCGGCGACCGCGACGGCCGCGCCGAGCAGCGGGTGCCCGGCGGCCGCGAGCCCGAGCCCGGCCGCGTCCCCGGCCGTGGCGCCGCTGCCCGCCAGCCAGTAGCGGCGGCGCTGGAAGGCGTAGGTGGGGAGTTGGACGGTCCGGGCGTCGGCCGGGAAGGCGCGCCGCCAGTCCACGGGGACGCCGTGCGTCCAGGCCTCGGCGAGCGCGCGGGTGAACCGCTCGGTCCCGCCCTCGTCCCGGCGCAGGGTACCCAGCGCGACGGCACTCCCCTCACCGCGCTCGATGCACTCGCCGACCCCGACGACGAGCACCGGGTGCGCGCTGATCTCGACGAACGCCCCGAGGCTCTGCCCCAGCAGGCCGGTGACGGCCTCGGCGAAGCGCACCGGCTGCCGCAGGTTGGTGTACCAGTACGCGGCGTCCAACCCCGTGGTGTCGATCGACGAGCCCGTCACCGTGGAATGGAACGGCACGGCCGCCGCCTGCGGGGCGATCCCGCTCAGCGCGGTGAGCAGTTCCTCCCGGATCGCCTCGACGTGCGGGCCGTGCGAGGCGTAGTCCACGTCGATCCGACGCGCCCGCTCGTGCCCGGCGACCAGCTGCTCCAACGCGTCCGCATCGCCCGAAACCACTGTGGACGAAGGGCCGTTGAGCGCGGCGATGCCGATCCGGCCGCCGTACGGCTCCAGCAGCCGCTCCACCTCCTCGGCGGGCAGCGGCACCGACACCATCCCACCCAACCCCGACAACCCCAGCAACGCCCGCGACCGCAACGCGACGACCCGCGCGCCGTCCTCCAACGACAACGCACCCGCCACGCACGCCGCCGCGATCTCCCCCTGCGAATGCCCCACCACCGCCGCCGGCTCCACCCCGAACGACCGCCACACCTCCGCCAGCGCCACCATCACCGCCCACAGCACCGGCTGCACCACATCCACCCGCTCCAACCCCGCACCACCGCGCAGGACTTCAGTGAGCGACCAGTCCACGAACGGCGCCAACGCCCGCTCGCACTCCCCGATCCGCGCCGCGAACACCGGCGAGGAATCCAGCAGCTCAGCCCCCATCCCCACCCACTGCGACCCCTGCCCCGGAAACACGAACACCACCCGGGCGTCCCCGGTGGCCGTCCCCGTGACGACGCCGCCCCCGGGCTCGCCGTCCGCGAGGGAGCGCAGCCCGCCGAGCAGGCTGTCCAGGCCTCGGCCGGTCACCACCGCCCGGTGTTCCAGGGCCGTCCGGGTGGTCGCCAACGAGCGTGCGAGGTCGGCGGGTTCGGTCTCCGGTCCGATCGCCGCCGCCAGCCGGGCGGCCTGGGCGGCGAGTCCGTCCCGGGTCCGGGCCGAGAGCAGCCACGGCAGCACGCGGGCGGGCGTGCCGGCGCCCACAGCCGGCGACTCCGCGGGCTTCTCGGGTGCCTCGGCCTCCGCGGGCTCCTCGGGCTCCTCGGGTGCCTCCTCCAGGACGACGTGCGCGTTCGTCCCGCTGACGCCGAACGACGAGACCCCGGCCCGCCGGGGCTCCTCGCCGCGCGGCCAGTCCACCGGTTCGGTGAGCAGCGCGACCGCGCCCGCCGTCCAGTCCACCTCGCGGGTCGGCCGGTCCACGTGCAGGGTGCGCGGCAGCACGCCGTGCCGCAGCGCCTGCACCATCTTGATCACGCCCGCGACGCCCGCCGCCGCCTGGGTGTGGCCGAGGTTGGACTTGACCGAGCCGAGCCACAACGGCCGTTCGGTGGGCCGCCCTTGGCCGTAGGTGGCGAGCAGTGCCCGCGCCTCGATCGGGTCGCCGAGCCGGGTGCCGGTGCCGTGCGCCTCGACGGCGTCGACCTGGTCGGCGGTCAGCCCGGCAGCGGTCAGCGCGGCGCGGATGACCCGGCGCTGGGACGGCCCGTTGGGCGCGGTCAGGCCGTTGCTCGCACCGTCCTGGTTGACCGCCGAGCCGCGCACCACCGCCAGCACCCGGTGGTCGTTGCGCCGCGCCTCGGAGAGCCGTTCCAGCAGCAGCACGCCCACGCCCTCCGCCCAGCCCGTGCCGTCCGCCCCGGCCGCGAACGGCTTGCAGCGGCCGTCCGGGGCGAGGCCGCGCTGGCGGCTGAACTCCACGAACATGCCGGGGGTGGCCAGCACGGTCGCCCCTGCGGCGAGCGCCAGCGAGCACTCCCCGGCGCGCAGCGCCCGGCAGGCCCAGTGCAGGGCGACCAGCGAGGAGGAGCAGGCCGTGTCGACGGTGATCGCCGGGCCCTCCAGGCCGAAGCTGTACGCGATCCGGCCGGAGGCGACGCTCGGGGTGGTGCCGGTCAGCACGTAGCCCTCGGCGCCGTCGGCGGCCTCGTGCATCCGGGGGCCGTAGTCGGCGGTGGTGGCGCCGACGAAGACGCCGGTGTCGCTGCCGCGCAGCGCGTCCACCGGGATGCCCGCGCGCTCGAACACCTCCCAGGAGGTCTCCAGCAGCAGCCGCTGCTGCGGGTCCATGGCCAGTGCCTCGCGCGGCGAGATCCCGAACAGCTCCGCGTCGAACTCTCCCACGCCGTCCAGGAATCCGCCGTGGCGGGTGTGCGAGGTGCCGGGGCCGTCCGCGCCCGCGTCGAACAGCCGGCCCAGGTCCCAGCCCCGGTCGGTCGGGAACCCGGAGATGGCGTCACGGCCCGCCGCGACCAGCTCCCACAGCTCCTCCGGCGAGGACACGCCGCCCGGCAGCCGGCAGGCCATCGCCACGATCGCGATCGGCTCGTCCGTCCCGACTGCGGCACGCGCCTCGGTGTCGGTGTCCTCGCCGAGCGCGAGGGCGCGCAGTTCGGCGGCGAGCGCGGCGGGGGTGGGGTGGTCGAAGAGCAGCGAGGTGGGGAGCGGCAGGCCGGTGGCGGCGGCCAGCTGCTCGCGCAGTTCGCCGAGGGTCAGCGAGTCGAAGCCGAGGTCCTTGAAGGCGGCCCGGTCCCGGACGCCGGCCGGGGTGGCGTGCCCGAGGACGGCGGCGATCCGCTCGCGCACCAACTCGCCGAGGACGCGCCGCTGTTCGGCGGCGTCGAGCCCGGCGAGCCGGCGCCGCAGGGCCTCCTCGGCCGGTACCGCCGGGGCGTCGGGCGCACCAGCGGGCCGTCCGGGCTCCTCGGGTACGACAGCCGGCTCCTCGGCCTGTACCGCCGGCTCCAGCCAGTACCGCTGCCGCTGGAACGGGTACCCCGGCAGCGGGACGCGGCGCGGGCTGCTGCCCGCGAAGGCGGCGCTCCAGTCGACGGGCGCGCCGTGCGCGTGCAGCCGGGCCAGCGCCTCGGTGAGCCCGCGCACCTCGGGGCAGCGCGGCCGCAGGGCGGGGACGAACGCGCTCCCCGCGGGGACGCAGTCGCGGGCCAGGGCGGTGAGCACGCCGTCCGGGCCGAGTTCCAGGTAGCGGGTGACCCCGGCCTCGTGCAGTCGGCGCATCCCGTCCAGGAAGCGCACCGGTCGGCGGACGTGCCGCACCCAGTAGTCGGGGTCGCAGAGTTCGGCGGCGCCGGCGGGCGCGCCGGTCAGGTTGGAGACGATCGGGATCTGCGGCGGCCGGAAGTCGAGCCCGCGCAGGACGGCCGCGAAGGCGTCGAGCATGGGTTCCATGTGCGGCGAGTGGAACGCGTGGCCGACCCGCAGCCGCTTGGTCCGGCGTCCCCGTGCCCGCCAGTGCTCGGCGAGCCGGAGCACCGCCTGTTCGTCTCCGGCGAGCACGGTCGCCTCCGGCCCGTTCAGCGCGGCGATGCCGAGCTCCGCCTCCCGGCCGGCCAGCTGCTCGGCGAGTTCCCGCTCGGTGGCCTGCACGGCGACCATCGCGCCGCCGCCCGGCAGTTCCTGCATCAGCCGGCCGCGCGCGGCGACCAGGGCGGCCGCGTCGCCGAGGTCGAGCACTCCGGCCACGTGTGCGGCGGCGATCTCGCCGATCGAGTGGCCCATCAGGTGGTCGGGGCGCACGCCCCGGCTCTCGACGAGCCGGTGGAGCGCGACCTCGACGGCGAACAGCGCGGGCTGGGTGTAGCCGGTCCGGTCGAGCAGGGCGGCCTCGGGACTGCCCTCGGGGGCGAACACGACCTCGCGCAGCGAACGGCCCCGGTGCGGGTCCAGGTCCGGGTCCGGGTCCAGGTGCGGCTCCAGGTGCGGGTCGAGGGCGGCGCAGGCCTCGTCGAAGGCGCGGGCGTAGACCGGGAACGCCCGGTACAGCTCGCGACCCATGCCCGGTCGCTGGGCGCCCTGTCCGGCGAACAGGAAGGCGGTGCCGCCGCCGAGGTCCTCGCCGCGGACCACGGCGGGGGACGGCCGGTCGTCGGCGAGGTCGGCGAGCGCGTCGGCCAGGGTGGCCCGGTCGGCGGCGAGCAGCACGGCGCGGTGCTCGAAGAGGGTGCGGGTGGTGGCGAGCGAGTGGGCCACGTCGGCCGGATCCTGCGCGCCGAGGTGCCCGGCCAGCCGCTCGGCCTGCTCGCGCAGCGCGCCCGCGTCACGGGCGGACAGCAGGAACGGCAGGGTGCCGCAGCCGTCCACCCCGGCGGCCGGGCCGGACGGCGCCGGCACGCTCGCCGAGCGGCCCGAGCCGTCCGAGCGGCCCGAGCCGTCCGGGTGGTCGGAGAGCACGACGTGGCAGTTGGTGCCGCCCATGCCGAAGGAGCTGACCCCGGCGACCAGCGGCCGGTCGGGGTGCGGCCAGGGGCCGTGCTCGGTGCGGACCCGCAGGCCTCGCCCGGCCAGCTCGACGGCCGGGGCGGGCCGCTCGTGGTGCAGGCTCGGCGGGAGTGCGCGGCGGCTCAGGCAGAGCACGGCCTTCGCCAGTCCGGCGGCCCCGGCGGCGCTCTCCAGGTGGCCGATGTTGGTCTTGGCGGAGCCGACCAGCAGTGGGTCGTCGGCGGCCCGGTCGCGGCCGAGGACGGCGCCGAGGGCGGCGGCCTCGACCGGGTCGCCGAGGCGGGTGCCGGTGCCGTGCAATTCGACGTACTGGACCTCGGCGGGGTCGAGGCCGGCACGGCGGTAGGCGAGCCGCAGCAGGTCGCGCTGGGCGGCGGCGCTGGGCACGGTGAGCCCGTCGGTGGCGCCGTCGTTGTTGGTGGCGCTGGCGCGGATCACGCAGAGCACCCGGTGACCGGCGGCGAGCGCCCGGTGCAGCGGTTCGAGCACCACCAGGGCGCCGCCCTCGCCGCGCACGTAGCCGTCCGCCCGGTGGTCGAAGGTGTGGCAGCGGCCGGTCGGGGACAGTCCGCCGAACCGGGCGGCGGCCAGCGCGCCCTCGGGCGTGAGGTTGAGCTGCACGCCGCCGGCCAGCGCCAGTTCGGACTCGCCGGTGCGCAGGCTCTCGCAGGCCAGGTGCACGGCGGTCAGCGCGGAGGACTGGGCGGTGTCGACGGTGAGGCTGGGTCCGTGCAGGCCGAGCAGGTAGGAGATCCGGTTGGCGATGATGCCGCGGGTCAGGCCGGTGGCGGTGTGCTGGGTGACGGCGTGCGGGCCGTGCGCCTGGGTGAGCTTGGCGAAGTCGTCGGCGCCGCCGCCGACGAACACGCCGGTGCGGGTGCCGGCCAGCGCGGCGGGGCGCAGGCCGGCGCCCTCCAGGGCCTCCCAGCCCAGTTCCAGGGCGAGCCGCTGCTGCGGGTCGATCGCCCGGGCCTCGCGCGGCGAGATGCCGAAGAAGGCGGGGTCGAAGCCGTCCACCCGGTCGAGGAAGCCGCCGCGCCGCGCGTGGGCGGGCACGGCGTCGGCCAGCCCGGGGTCGCGGGCCAGCGCCTCGGCCCAGCGGTCGGCCGGGAACTCGGTGACCGCGTCGACGCCGTCTGCGAGCAGCCGCCAGTACGCGTCCGGGGTGGCGGCGCCGGGGAGGCGGCAGGCCAGGCCCACCACCGCGATCGGCTCGCGCCCGGCACGCGGTGACTCACCCGCGCGCGGCATCCGGTCAGGTCCGAACTCAGCGGAATCGGCCATGTCTCCCACCCGTGGGCCCGCCGGACTCCCGGCGGCCCCGCGTGGGTGCCGCCGGCGGATTCCGGTCCTGGAAAGCGGACGGGCGACGGCCCGCCGGCACCCGTCCGGCGCCGTCGCCAAGGTCAGTTCTCGGCACAGCTCCGCCCCGTCGCCGCACCGGTTCCGGGACTACGCCAACCTCGCACGCCCCCGCACCCGCGGAGAAGCCCCGGCGGCCCCTAACGCCCCCGACCCCTAACACCCCGGTGGCACCCCTACGCCTGACGCCGGATCGGCCCGAAACCCCGTGGACGGCACGGGGGCCGGCTTGCTGGAATGGGAGCCGGTCGGTGTCGGTGGCGAAGGGATGCGGCGATGTCCGGGATCAGGCTGGACCTGTCGGTGCGCGACCTCACCGAGACGGACGTGCCGCGCTGCGGCTGGTCCGGCTCCCCCGCGCACGTGCGCCAGCTCGTCCACCAGCTCCATCGCGCCGGGGCGGGCGAGATCGACTACCTGGCGGTGTGCACGCCGGTCGGGTTCCCGGTGGCCCTCTGCGGCGTCGACTACACGGTCACGCCGGGCGCCGGCATGCTCTGGCAGCTGAGCGTCCACCCGGCCCTGCAGTCGTGCGGGATCGGCACGCTGCTGATCCGCGCCGCCGAGCGGCGGATCGGCGCGCGGGGCCTGACCCGCGCCGAACTCCGCGTCGAGGAGGACAACCCGCGCGCCCGCGCCCTCTACGAGCGTCTGGGCTACCGGGCCTTCGGCCGCGCACCCGACTCCTGGGACGTGGAGGCCGAGGACGGCTCGATCCACCGGTACGAGACGATCTGCACGATGATGCGCAAGGACCTGGCGTGACCATGGAGTTCGCGTCGTTCGTCGCCGCCGCGACGGCCGACCCGGCCGTCGTCGGCCTCGTCCTCAAGGGCTCCCGGGCGCACGACGGCATGGCCACCCGGCACTCCGACCACGACCTCTACGTCGTCCTCGCCGACGACGCGGCGAGCGGGCTGGCCGCGCTCGACGGCTACCGCTCCGCGCGGCTCGACCTGGTCGTCACCACGCTCGACCGGTTCCGCCGGCCCGCCGACTGGGAGCGGTACGCGATCGCCCGCGCCCGGGTGCTGCTCGACCGCCGCGACGGGGAGCTCGCCCGGATCGTCGCCGCGGCGGGGCGGCTCGGCCCCGAGGAGGCCTTCCGGTCCGCCGCCGCCCTGCTGGACGCCTACGCCAACGCGCTCTACCGCTCGGTCAAGAACCACCGCGACGGCGACCCGCTCGCCGGCCACCTGGACGCCGCCGCCGGCGTCGGATTCCTGCTCGACCTGCTCTTCGCCCTGGACCGCCGCCCGCGCCCCTACAACAAGTACCTGGCCTGGGAGCTGGACCGGTTCCCGCTGCCCGGCTGGGACGGCGCCGCGCTGCTGGAGGCCGTCGCCCGGATCACCGCGACCGGCGAAGTCGAGCCGCAGCAACGGCTGTTCGCCCGGGTCGAGGCCGCGGCCCGGGCCGCCGGCCACGCGGCGGTGCTGGACGCCTGGGGCGAGGACCTGCTCCTGATGCGCCCCCGCCGACCCTCCTGACCCGCGCCCCCGGCCCCGGCCCCGCTACCCCGCTACCCCCTCCCCCGCCGCCGCGCACCGCGCCAGCAGTTCCCGCTCCGCCGCCTTGAGCGGCGGCCGCAGGAGCTCCGGGCGCTGCGGCCCCCGGCGCAGGTGGGCGAGCACGGCCGGGTCCTCCAGGCTGCTGGAGGGGACGGAGAGCGTGCTGACGGCCGTGGTGGCGGCGCTGAGCGACGGCGAGCGGATGGCGGTGGCGCCGATGAGTTCGGCGAACCGGCGCCGTTCGGCGGCCCGGGTGGTCAGGCGCGGGTCGCGGACGTCGGTGCGGCAGTCGGGGTAGCAGATGTCCTGGGCGGCGGCGAAGATCCACGGGTCGTCGACGACCCGGGCGATGGCCTGCTGGGCCCGGGCGGCGAGCTCCGGGGCGAGCGCGTGCTCGGTGAGGGCGCGGTCGAGCGCGTCGGCGCCCAGGGCGGCGGCGCTCATGCCGTGCCCGTACACGGGGTTGAGCGCGGCGAGGGCGTCGCCGAGCACCACCAGTCCGGCGGGCCAGCGTTCGGCGCGTTCGCAGAACAGCCGGCGGCTGGCGGTGCTGCGGGTGCGCCGGACGCCGGTGAGGGGTTCGGCGCCGGCGATCAGCTCGGCGACGACGGGGTGCCGCAGGGCGCGGGCGAAGGCGAGGAACTCGGCCTCGCCGCCGCCGGGTTCGCCGTTGCGGGTGCCGGAGAGGGTGACCATCCAGCGGTCGTCCTCGATCGGCAGCACCACGCCGTTGCGGCCGGGCCCGCCGTCCCGGTGGTCGGCGTAGACGCTGACCACCGGGAAGTCGGCGGCCATCCCGTGCGGCGCCCGGTAGATCCGGGTGGCGTAGACGATGCCGGGGTCGACGCGGTCGGTCTCGGGCACCGGGAGGCCGAGCGCGGGGAGCCACCGGTCCAGCCGTGAGCCGCGCCCGGTGGCGTCCACCACGAGGTCGGCGGCCAGGTCCTCCTCCCGCCCGGCGCCGAGCGGGAGCACGGTGACGCCGGTGACCCGGTCGGCGCCGCCGCGCAGGGCCCGGGCCTCGGTGCGCTCGCGCAGGGTGATCCGCGGGTGGCCGAGCACGGCTTCGCGGACCACGTGGTCGAGCAGCGGCCGGCTGCAGGCGATCATGAACTGGGTGCCGGGGAAGCGGTGCTGCCAGCCGTAGGCGGTGAGCGACACCATGTCCTGGTGGACGGCGACCCTGCGGGCGCCGGCGGCGAGCCAGCGCTCGGTGGTGCCGGGCAGCAGGGCCTCGATGGTGCGGGCGCCGCCGGACCACAGCAGGTGGGCGTGCCGGCCCTGCGGCACGCCCTTGCGCGGCTCGGGCCCGGCCGGGAGCCCGTCCCGGTCCACCACGGTGACCTCGTCGACGTGGCGTGCCAGCACCGTCGCGGCCAGCAGGCCGGCCAGTCCGCCCCCGAGCACGACGGCCCCGGTCGTTCCGGTCATTGGAGTCTTCCGGTCATGGGAGTGTTCCGTTCATCGGAGTGTTCCGTTCATCGGAGTGTTCCGGTCATCGGAGCGTTCCGTTCATCGCGTCTGCCCGTTCCCTTCCCCGCCGCGGCGTCCGTCCGGGACCAGGGTGGCCCGGCCGTGCCCGGTGCGGCGACGGTCCGCCACCCCTATTCGGCCCGGGGCGCCCCCAGCCGGCAGGGGTCGGACCCCGAGGGCGGGGCCCGGCGGCGGGCCGGCCGCCGGTTCTCGGGTTCCGCGCCGCCCCGCGGCGGGGTGAGGATGCCTCAGGACCGGGGGCCCGACGAGCGAGGGGACCGATCACGATGGGTGTGGCTGCCAGCAGGGGTGTGGACGCGGGGCTTCCGGAGGAGATCCGCGGGCTCTTCGACTGGCTGGACGGGATGCGCGCGGGCGAGCCCGTGCACCTCGACGAGCGGACCGGCTCCTGGCACGTCTTCGGCTACCCGGAGGTGGCGCGGGTGTACGCGGACCCGGGCCTGTTCTCCTCGGACCTCGGCTCGCTGATGCCGTCCCAGCCGGAGCTGGAGCTGTTCGGCCGGGGCAACTTCGTCCGGATGGACCCGCCCCGCCAGCAGGAGCTGCGGCGGCTGGTCGGCCGGGCGTTCACGCCCCGGACGGTGGCCGACCTGGAGCCGCGGATCGCCGCGATCACGGACGGCCTGCTGGACGCGGTGGAGGACCGCGCCGAGCTGGTCGGCGCGCTGGCCTACCCGCTGCCGATCGTGGTGATCGCCGAGCTGCTGGGCGTCCCGGCCGAGGACCGCGAGCGGTTCCGCGGCTGGGCGGACGTGATGCTCTCCGGCACGATGCGCGCGGACGAGGTGGTGGTCGGGGCGGAGACGCTGCGCTCGTACGCGCCGACCCTGCGCGAGATGTTCGACTACTTCACCGGCCAGGTGCGCGCCCGCCGGGCCCGGCCCGGGGAGGACCTGATCAGTCTGCTGGTGGCGGCCGAGGTGGACGGGCGGCGGCTGGACGACGGGGAGATCGCGAGCTTCGCGATCGTGCTGCTGGTGGCCGGGCACGTGACCACGACGGCCGTGCTGGGGACCACCGTCCTGCTGCTGGACGCGCACCCGGAGGCGGCGGCCGTCCTGCGGGCGGACCGCTCGGCCGTCCCCGCCGCGATCGAGGAGGTGCTGCGCTGCCGCCCGCCGTTCACCCGCAACCTGCGGCGCACCACCCGGGACGCCGAGCTGGGCGGGCGGACGATCCCGGCGGACACGGCGGTGTCGGTGTGGCTGGCGGCCGCGAACCGGGATCCGGCGTGGTTCCCGGACCCGCTGGCCTTCGACATCCGGCGCAGCCCCAACCCGCACCTGGCGTTCGGGCACGGCATCCACTTCTGCCTGGGTGCGCCGCTGGCCCGGCTGGAGTCCCGGATCGCGCTGAACCGGCTGTTCGACCGGTTCGCGGACCTGCGGGTGGACCGGGCGCGGGGCGTGGAGTACTTCCCGAGCCCGGCGATGCTGTTCGGGGCCCGGCGGCTGCCGCTGGAGCTGCGCCGCGCCTGACCGCGCCCGGGGTGGTGGGGGCTCGGCCCTGAACGCCCCCACCACCGGCGGGGGTCAGCTGCCGACCGCGCGGCGGCGGAAGCCGGCCAGGCCGGCGGCGGTGAGCGCGGCGGCGACCAGCACCAGGACCAGCAGCGGGGTCGCGCTCAGGCTCGCCGCCGGGATCCGCGGGATGTGGGTGAACGGCGAGACGTCGAGCAGCTTCTGGTTCCAGCCGAACGCCCCGCCGAGCTGGCCGAGCAGCAGGAAGACCACCAGCGCCCCCCAGGCGGCCTGCACGGCGCGCGGGGCGAGCCCGAACAGCGCGGTGGTGAGGGCGGCGAGGATCCACGCGGCGGGCAGCTGGACGAGGGCGGCGCCGAGCAGCCGGGGCACCTCGTGGCCGATCCCGTGGGTGCTCGCCCCGTAGACCAGCCCGGCGGCGAGGCCGCCGACGGCGAGGGCGACGGCCGGGCCGAGCAGCGCGAAGACCAGGTGGCTGACGGCCCATTCGATCCGGGAGGTGCGGGTCGCCAGGACGGGCTCGGCCCGGCCGGCGGTCTCCTCCTGGTACGGGCGCAGCGCGGCCTGGACGGCGTAGGCGGCGGCGAGCAGGCCCAGGGTGCCCATGGCGGTGGCCAGGTAGGCGTCGACGAGGTCGCCGTGGCCGCCCA
Organism: Streptomyces sp. Y1; assembly: GCF_041053115.1. NCBI lineage: Bacteria > Bacillati > Actinomycetota > Actinomycetes > Kitasatosporales > Streptomycetaceae > Streptomyces > Streptomyces sp. Y1. The sequence goes on from NZ_CP163445.1 coordinate 164,233, forward strand.
GGTTCTCGAACACCTTCTTCAGCGCGCTGCTGCTGTCGATCTGGTCGCCGATGCTCTTGCCGGCCCCGCCGGTGACGGCGCCGACGACGAGGAAGCCGGCGCTCCAGCCGAGCAGGGCGGGGCGGTGCAGCCGCCAGGCGAGGGCGAGCGGGGTGCGCAGGCCGGGGGCGGCGGTGGCCGGGCCGGGCCGGTCGGGCAGCAGGCCGGCGCCGAGGTCGCGGCGGGCGTTGAGCGCGAAGGCGGCGGCGGTCAGCAGCGCGGTGGTGGCGGCGGCCAGGAGGAGCACCCACCAGCGCTCGTCGGCGAAGGGGTGCAGGCGTTCCGTCCAGCCGATCGGCGAGAGCCAGACGACCCAGGAGAGGTCGTGCTTCCCGGCGTCGCCGAGGGCGCGGAGCAGGAAGGCGGCGCCGACGACGGCGGAGGCGATGCCGCGGGCGGCGCGGGCGCTCTCGGTGAGCTGGGCGGCGATCGCGCCGATGCCGGCGAAGACGCAGCCGGTGGCGCCGAGGCCGAGCGCGAGGGCGATCGATCCTCCCCAGGGCAGGCCCTGGAAGCCCATGGTGAGCGCCAGGTAGAGCGCGGTGACGACGTTGCCGACGACGGCGACGGCGAAGGCGGCGGCGAGTTGGGCGCGCGGTCCGACGACGCCGGCCCGGATCAGTTCGGCCCGGCCGGTCTCCTCCTCGCCGCGGCTGTGCCGGATGACGGTGAAGAGGCTGATCAGGCCGATGATCAGGCCGCCGAGTGCGGCGGTGCGCCAGGCGACCAGGCCGCCGGCCGCGTCGGTGCGCACCACGGGCCCGTACATGAAGAGCTGCGCGGCGTTGCCGTTGACGCCGTTGGCGAAGTCCGTCCGCTCCTTGGCGGTGGTGTAGAGCTTGGCGAACCCGGTGACACTGCTCGCCACGATGCCGACCATGATCAGCAGGCCGACCGGCAGCTTGACCCGGTCCCGGCGGGCGTAGAGCTTGATCAGGTCCCGCGTGCCCACGAAGTCGTTCATCGCGCCGCTCCGCTGCGCGGTGCGGGCGCGCTGGCGACCGCGCCGTCCGCCTGGTCGCCGTCGCCCTGGTAGTGGCGCAGGAACAGCTCCTCCAGGGTGGGCGGCTGGCAGGTGAGGCCGCGCACGCCGATCCCGGTGAGGTGGGCGAGGACGGCGTTGAGTTCGGCCGTGTCGACGTCGAAGCGGACCCGGGTGCCTTCGACCCGCAGGTCGTGCACGGTCGGCAGGCCGGCGAGCCCGTCCGGGGCGGCGACCAGCTCGGCGCTGACCGAGGTGCGGGAGAGGTGCCGCAGCTCGCTCAGGGTGCCGGACTCGACGGCGCGGCCCTTGCGGATGATCGTCACCCGGTCGCAGAGCGCCTCGACCTCACCCAGGATGTGGCTGGAGAGCAGGACGGTGCGTCCGCGCTCGCGCTCCTGGGCGACCAGGTCCTGGAAGACCGCCTCCATCAGCGGGTCGAGGCCGGAGGTCGGCTCGTCGAGCAGTAGCAGTTCGACGTCCGAGGCGAACGCGGCGACCAGCGCGACCTTCTGCCGGTTGCCCTTGGAGTAGGCGCGGCCCTTCTTCTTGGGGTCGAGCTCGAAGCGTTCGACCAGCTCGTCGCGCCGGCGCTGGTCGACGCCGCCGCGCAGTCTGCCGAGCAGGTCGATCGCCTCGCCGCCGGAGAGGTTGGGCCAGAGCGTCACGTCGCCGGGCACGTAGGCCAGCCGGGCGTGCAGGTCGGCCGTGTCCCGCCAGGGGTCGCCGCCGAGCAGCCGGACCTCGCCGGCGTCGGCCCGCAGCATGCCGAGCAGCACGCGGATGGTGGTCGACTTGCCGGCGCCGTTGGGGCCCAGGAAGCCGTGCACCTCACCACTTGCCACGGAGAGGTCGAGCCCGTCCAGGGCCCTGGTCCCGCCGAAGGTCTTCACCAGCCCGGAGGCCGAGATGGCACTAGTCATGACCCCGATGCTACATTCATTTCACAAATTTCTGAAGCTACAGAAGGTTCACCCAAAAGTGTCAGGAGGGCCCCAGCGGATGGAACCTGCCGAGCACCTGACGAACCCCGGCCGGAGCGAGGAAACCGCAGGCAGCGGGCCCGCCGGACGGGACGAGGAAGCCGTCAACCGCTTCACCGAGCGCTTCGCCATGCACCTCGCCGACGTCGGCTTCCCGCGCATGCCGGCCCGGGTCTTCGCGGGCCTGATCACCGCCGACCACGACCGCGCGTCCGCCGCCGAGCTGGCCGCGCTGCTCAGGGCCAGCCCCAGCGCGGTCTCGGTCGCGCTGCGCCACCTGATCCGGCTGGGCCTGGTGACCCGCGAGCGCGAGCCCGGGGAGCGGCGGGACCGGTACCGGATCCTCGACGACCTGTGGTACGAGGTGTTCACCCACCGGGACACCACGCTGGCCCGCTGGGAGGAGGGCCTGCGGGAGGGGCTGGCGGCGGTCGGGCCGGACACCCGGGCCGGGGTGCGGCTCACCGAGACGCTGGAGTTCTTCGCCTTCCTGCGCACCGAGCTCGACCGGCTGATCCGCAAGTGGCGCGACACCCGCGGCGAACCCGGCGCCGACCGGCCCCGGCACCGGCCCCGGCCTGGCCACACCGTTCACGGCCTACACTGTTGACGATGAGCCGGATAGACCCCACCGACAGCGCCCGAACCCCCACGACCAGCCACGACGAGGCCGTGGGCAGGTTCGTCGAGCGCTTCGCCCTCCACCTGTCGGAGGCCGGCTTCCCGCGGATGCCCGCCCGGGTGTTCGTCGCCATCCTGGTCTCCGAGGACGGCCAGCGCACCGCCGCCGAGCTGGGCGAGGTGCTGCGGGTCAGCCCGGCGGCCGTCTCCGGGGCCGTCCAGTACCTGGTCCAGGTCGGCCTGGTCGCGCGCGACCGCAAGCCGGGCGAGCGGCGCGACCACTACCGCCTGTACGACGACACCTGGTACGAGGCGCTGACCCGCCAGGACAGCCTCTACACCCGCTGGGAGCAGGACCTGCGGGACGGCATGGCGGCGGTCGGGCCGGACAGCGCCGCCGGGGCCCGGCTGGAGGAGACCCGGCAGTTCTTCGGCTTCCTGCGCGAGGAGTTCTCCCGCGTCATGGACGACTGGCGGCGGACCCGGGCGGCGGGCGGCCGGTAGCGGCCGCGCCCGGCCGCCCGCGCGACGCCCGGTCAGGTCCCCGCGAGGGCCGAGTCGGTGCTGCGCAGGCCCAGGTACGTCGACAGGTCGTTGCGGCCGCTGATGTTCAGCTTCCGGTAGACCCGGGTCAGGTGCTGCTCCACCGTGCTCACCGTGACGTGCAGCGACTTGGCCACCTCGCGGTTCATGTAGCCCATCGAGGCCAGTTCGGCCACCCGGCGCTCGGCCTCGCTGAGCACCGAGGTGTCCCCCGGGGCCGGCCGGCCCGGCCGCACGACCCCGGCCGACTCCGCCGTGGCCGCCGACTCCGCCCTGGCCGCCGCCTCCGCAGGAGCCACGGCGGCCCGCGGCCCGCCGCCGCCCTGCTCCGGCGCCGCGTCGGTGTGCCAGCGCAGCAGCGTCCGGGCCAGCGGCTCGGCGTGGCACTCGGCGGCCAGTTCGAGCGCGTGGTGCCCCATCGCCCGGGCCCGGGACGCCTCGCCGAGCGCCTGGTGGGCCCGGCTCAGTTCGGCCAGCGCATGGGCCAGTTCCAGCCGGTCGCCGGCCGCCTGCAGGCTCTTCACCGCCTTGCGGAGCAGGTCGGGCCGGTCCCGCACGCCGCTCGCCGCCGCCAGCTGGCGCATCGACACCCCGTGGGTGCGGGCGCCGCCCGCCCCGGGCCGGGCCAGCTGGTCGGCCATCAGCTTGCGGGCGACCTGCTGCCCGTTCAGCCGCAGGTGCGCCAGGGCCGCCGCGCCGCGCCACGGGACGAGCGCCGGCAGGTCGATGTCCCAGGCGCGCATCTGCCGGCCGCAGGCGCGGAAGTCCTCCAGGGCCGCCGACGGCCGGCCGCAGGCCAGCTGGTACTGGCCCCGGGCGTACTGGAAGAGCAGGCCGAAGCGGGTCTCGAAGAAGGCGTCGGGGGCGGGCTGGTTGAGCTGCTCGGCGGCCTCCTCCAGCCGGCCGGTGGCCACCAGCGCCAGCACCAGGGTGGCCAGCGGGGCGCCGACCGCGACGCCCCAGGCGCGCGGGGCGAGCCGGGTGAGCGCGAACCGGGCGTGCCGCTCGGCCCCCAGGGTGTCGCCCTGGCGCAGCGCGGCCTCGGCCTGGACGGCGGCCAGCCGGGCCTGCCAGGACGGGGAGCGGCGGACGGCGGCCAGGTCGGCCAGCCGGGCGCCGAACCTGGCGGCCGACGGCACCCGGTCGCCGTAGACCAGGGCCAGCAGCGCGGCTTCCAGCGAGTCGAAGGTGGCCTCGTCCAGGTCGGTCTCGCGCAGGACGCGGTCGGCGTCGGCGGCCGTGTGGTCGTCACCGCCCCGGCTGAGCACCGTCATCAGGACGGCCGCGCCCTGGTCGGCCGGCCCCAGCACGGCCCGGTCGGCCGGTCCGGCGGCGGCCGGCGCCTGGTCGGCCGGGCCGGGGTGGACGGTGCGCATCCACAGGCGGGTGGCCTGCCGGCGGGCGAGCGGTTCCGGGCCGGGGCGGCCGTCGACCAGGAACAGCACCTCGGCGGCGGCGCCGAGCCGGCCGTGCCAGAGCAGTTTGCGGATCAGCGTGCGGGCGTACCGGGTCGGCAGGTGGCCGTTCTCCAGGGCGCTGAGCAGCCTGGGCAGGTGGCGGGCCCCGGCGGTCGGGTTCAGCCGCCACTCGGCCTCGGCCAGCGCCATCGCGATCCTGGCCCGGACGGCCTCGTCGCCGCAGGCCTTGCCGGCCAGTTCGAGGCAGCGGATGGTCAGGTCGAGGTCGCTGTCGAGCCGGGCCGCCTCGGCGGCCTCGCACAGGGTGGGCACCGCCCAGTCCGGTTCGGCGCGGCCGGCCGCGAGCAGCTGGCGCGCGACCTCGGTCGCCGTCGCGCCTTCGTGGTAGACGAGTTCGGCCGCGCGTCTGTGCAGGTCGGCTCTCTCCTCCGGGCCGAGGTCCTCCAGGACGGCGCGGGCGGCGCCGGGGTGCCGGAACCAGCCTTCGTGGAACAGCCCGGTGTCCTCGAGTTCGCGCAGCGCCCGGGCGGCGGCCTGCCGGTCGGCGCCGATCAGCCGGCCGAGCAGCACGGCGGAGGCCGGCCGGTCGAGCACGGCGGCGGCGCGGGCGACCGCGCCCATCAGCGGCTCGCCCCGGTGCAGGCAGGAGAGCACGGCCTGGCCGAACGCCCCGCGCACCACCACCCGGTCGGCGCCGGGTGCGCACTCGTGCTCGCGGGGCCGGTCCTGGTGGCCGGTCGGCCGGTCGGCGCGGCCCGGTACGGGCCGGGTGCGGGCGGGCAGTTCGCCGCGGTCGGCGAGCAGGGCCCGGACCAGCAGCGGGTTGCCGCCGGTCCAGCCGTGCAGTTCGGCCGCGGCCCGGCTGCCGGGGTCGGTGCCGACCAGCCGGGCGACGCCGGCCACCGAGAGCGGGGCGGTGTGCACCCAGGCGCACCGGGACTCCCGCAGCAGTTCGGTGCGGAACAGCGGGTTGGCGCGCAGCGCGTGCTCGGACTCGGCGAACACCAGCAGCACCCGGGCCGCGCGCAGCCGGCGCGCCAGGTAGAGCAGGCACTGCAGGGAGGCGTCGTCGGACCAGTGCACGTCGTCGACCAGGATCAGCAGCGGCCCCTGGCAGGCCAGTTCGCCCAGGAAGCCGCAGACGCCGTGCATGATCCGGGTGGGCATCGCGGCGGCGTCCGGCCCGCCGGTGACCGGCCCGACCTGGGCTGCGGCCTCGTCCAGCAGCCGGGCGACCCGTTCGGCTCCGGCCGCGGGCAGGTCCGGCCCGAGCAGTAACTGGGCCAGCACGCCGAGCGGGACGGCGCGTTCCGCGCGGATGCCGGCCGCGCTCAGCACCCGGGCGCCGTGTTCGCCCGCCCGGTCGGCCACGGCGTGGAGCAGTTCGGTCTTGCCGCTCCCGACGGTGCCGCCGATCACCGCCATGGCGCCGCGCCCGCCGACGGCGACGGTGGCCAGCATCTCGGTGAGGAAGGCCAAGCTCCTGTCTCGTTCGACCAATGCCATGGATTTCTCCAGGTAGTCAAGGTGATGATCACGACGGTCACTCCTGCACGCCCTTCCCGAGTGACCGACCGCCTGAAACCGCCGCACCGAAACCTTCGGACCGGAACCGTCGGGAATTCACCACCTCACCGCCGCCTCGCCGGCCACCTCCCTCCCACCAGTCCCAGGCCAGTGCCGCAAGTGTGACACTTTCGCAACTCGCCGACCCGGCCCAATAGTTCGTCGCACATGTTAGAGGACGACGAAAACTTCACATAGAGATCATGTGCGAGGATTTCCGTTAACGTTTCATCGCACCCGGGGTTTAAACCGGTTTCTCTACCCATCCGGAACGCGGTCCATGCGAGACCGGCACCCCGCTTCGTCGACGATCGGTCCGTGCACGTCGGACGGGTGCGGCCTCACATGTGCCGGGCACCGTCCTTGATCGCCTCGCGGATCCGGAAGTACGTGCCGCAGCGGCAGATGTTGCGGATGCCGTCGAGGTCGTCGTCGGTGATCGTGCGGCCCTCCTCGGCGACCCGGCGCACCAGGGCGACGGCGGCCATGATCTGGCCGGGCTGGCAGTAGCCGCACTGGGCCACGTCGTGGTCCAGCCAGGCCTGCTGCATCGGGTGCAGGTCCTTGCCGACCGTGGCCGGCAGCCCCTCGATGGTGGTGACCTCGTCGGTCGGGGCCAGGTCCTTGACCGGGATCGCGCAGGGGTTGGCGGCCTTGCCGTTGACGTGGCTGGTGCACGCCTTGCAGACGTTGATGCCGCAGCCGTACTTCGGTCCGGTGACGCCCAGGACGTCGCGCAGCACCCAGAGCAGCCGCACGTCGTCGGCGACGTCGACGGTGACCTGCTCGCCGTTGAGGCGGAACGTGTGCTTCGGCACGGGGATCTCCTAGCAGCCCTCAGCGGGCCAGGTTCAGGCCGTCGGTGGGGGACGGCGGGACGGGCGGGACGGTCGGCTTGGGCTCGAAGGAGAGGGTGCCGTGGTTGATCGGGAAACTGGTGGGCATGGTGCCCGTCGCCCGGCCGTACGCGCAGGCGACCGCGGCCATCGACGCGGCGACGCCGAGCTCCCCGGCGCCGCCGGGCTCCCCCGTGGTGGTCGGCAGCACGATGATCCGCAGCTCCGGGGGCGTGTTCCACTGCCGGGTGTAGAAGTAGTTGTCCCAACTGGCCTCCAGGAAGTACCCGTCGCGCAGGTGCAGGCTGGAGGTCAGGGTCTGGGCGATGCCGTCCATGACGCAGCCCATCATCTGGGCCTCCAGGCCGCGCGGGTTGACGGCGAGGCCGACGTCCACGGCCATGACGGCCTTGGTGACGCGCGGCCCGGCCACGCCGTTGCGGACCGGCCGGTCGACGGTCTCGGGCCGGCAGTCGATCTCCACCAGCACCGCGCTGACGGCGTGGTACTCGGAGTGGAAGGCGATCCCCTGGGCCGTGCCCGGCGGCATCTCCCGGCCCCACTGGCCGACCTCGGCGACCTTGTCCAGCGCCGCCCGGGCGCGGTCCTCGGCGAGGAACTCGCGGCGGAACCGGTACGGGTCCTTGCCCATCCGGGCGGCGAGCCGGTCGACGATCAGCTCGCGGGCGGTGGTGACGTCCGGGGAGTAGACGTTGCGCATGCTGCCGGTGTTGAAGCCCTTGTCGGTCTCGGTCAGCAGCCGGCTGCTGACGCCGAAGCGGTAGGGCATCGACTGGGAGAGCTGGAAGAAGGTCTCGGAGAAGCCGATGTCGCCCACCGGCAGCTTCGCGGCCAGGGCGGTGAAGATCTCGCCGAGCCCCATGCTGAGGTCGGTCGAGACGCTGGTGTGGTGCTGCGCGTAGCCGAGCACCTCGGTGCCGAGGTAGGAGGCGCGCACCCGGGAGGTGGCCATGGGGTGGGCGCGCCCCTGGCGGGAGTCGTCCGCGCGGTGCCACATGAGCTTGACGGGCTTGCCGATCCGCTGGGAGATCTCGGCGGCTTCCGACGCGGCGTCGTAGAACAGCCGGCGCCCGAAGGAGCCGCCGCTCTCGGTGACGTGCACGGTGACCGCCGAGGGCGGCAGGCCGAGCTTGGCGGCGATGGCCTCCTTGGCGACGATCGGCGACTTCAGGGCCGACCAGATCTCGGCGCGGCCGGGCCGTACGTCGGCTATCGCGCAGTTGGTCTCCAGCGCGCTGTTGCTGCGGAAGTGGAAGGTGAAGGTGCCCTCCACCGTCGGGGTCAGGGCCGGGAGCACGAACGGCGCCTCGGCGGCGCGCAGTTCCGCCAGGACGGACTCGTCGGACTTGCCGGCCGCCGTCCCGGCCTCCCAGGTCACCCGGAGGGCGCGGACGGCGTCGATGCACTGGCCGAAGGTCTCCGCGCGCACCGCGACCCCGGTGGAGATCACCGTGACGTCGGTGACGCCCGGCATGGCGCGGACCTCGTCGAGGTTGGCCACCGACCGGACGGTGCCGTTGATCGTCGGCGGGCGGCACACCATGGTCGGCTTGGCGTCCGGGACTTGGAGGTCCATCGCGAACTTCTTGCGCCCGGTCACCGCGGCGAGCGCGTCCACGCGGTTGTGCGGCGTGCCGATGACGGTGAACCGCTCGCGCGGCTTGAGCACCACGGACACCTGCTCGGTCCGGGCTCCGGCGGCCTTCTCGGCGAGGTCGCCGATGCCGATGGCGCGGCCCACCGCGTCGGTGACGACGCCGGCCCGCAGGGTGAGGTCCTTGACCGCCGCGCCGAGTTCGATCGCGGCCGCCGTCAGCAGCCGGCCCCGGGCGACGGCCGCGGCGACCCGGATCGGCACGAAGGTCGAGATGGTGGTGTTCGACCCGCCGGTGAGCTGGTTGAACAGCAGCTCCGGCCGGGCGTCGGCCAGGGTGACCCGCACCTTCTCCACCGGCACGTCCAGTTCCTCGGCGATCAGCATCGCCGAGGACGTGGTGATGCCCTGCCCGACCTCGGCCCGCGGCAGGGCGAACGACACGGTGCCGTCCTTGTTCACCTCGACCGTGATGAGGTTCGCGGTCGGCAGGGCGGCCGCGGTCATCACGTCGTTGAGGTCGAGCAGCCGCGTGATGTCCGGCGACGGGAGCTGCGCCTGGGCCTCGGGAGCGAGCCCGAGCTCGGCGGCGGCGACGAGGGTCGGGGCCGCGAGCACGTACCCGAGGAACCGGCGCCTGCCCATGGCGTGCGGATCGGCCCCCGGCCTCGGACGTTCAGCCCGGATCATCGGTAACTCCCCTTCTTCGGACCGGCGTTGACCGCCCATTGGGCGTCGGCACCGGGCGTGCTGTTGCTGTCTGCGGCCACCACCTTGGCGGACCGGCCCTCAGACCACCGGATCATCACTCAATCTCCACGGTTCGATGTCGGCCCGTCGCATTCCGGCCGACGGGCGGCCATGGCGGTGGAACTGGCGATCGGGCAGCAGACAAGTCCTTCGAGGGGGCCGGGGGTGGTCACCGGACGGCCCGGCGATATTACCTCAAAGTAACTTGATGTGATGTCAGGGTCGCTTCAAGGCCGGTTCCGCGCGACCCGGGGACGGACCTCCCGGAAACCTGGGATGTCCCGGGCGGAACCGCTCTGCCACACTGAGTGATGTCATGGACACTCACGCCGAGGTGCGCCCCGCGCACGCTGTTCGGCACCGCCGCCAACGTCGCGCTCGGCCCGGTGCTGGTCGCCGGGACCGACGAGGACGCCTCGGCCGGGTCATGGCGACCCTGCACGCCCTCGCCGACGCCCTCGGGCCGCTCGGCGCGCTCACCGGCGGCCTGCTCGGCGACCGGCTCGGGATCCGCCCTGCCCCGTGGACGCTCGCCGTCGCCTCAGCCGTCGCCGCGCGGGATCACGCGGGTCACACGACACGGCCGCACGCACGGCGATCGAAGGACTGCGGGAGCTCGCCGCACGCCGCCTGACGGGCAGTCAAGTATTCGCCGCGGCCGCCGACCCAGCCGCTCAGGTCCGCAGCAGGTTCCGCACCAGGCCGGTCATCTTCGGCGAGGGCGCGACGTTCAGTTCCCGCTGGAGGAAGGAGCGGTACTGCTGGTAGAAGCGGAGCGCGCTGGCGATGTTACCCTCGGCGAGGTGGATCTCGACCACGATGCGATGCGCCGTCTCCCGGACGGGATCGATGTCGATCGCCGTGAGCGCGGTCTGCAGTGCCGCCAAGTACCGCTCGGCGCCGCACAGTTGGCGGGCCAGGCTCTCCAGCGCGTACAGCCGCAGCTGATCCCAGCGCTCGCGCTCCGTGATCAGCCACTCGTCCCCCCAGCCCGGCAGCAGCTCGGCCGCGAGGTCGCCCACCAGGTCGTCGCAACCGGACGGCAACTGGCTGAGCCCGGCCACGACTTGGCGCGCGGTGCCGCGCGCCGCGCGCAGGTCGACCCGCACCGCGGGCGACAGGCAGAGCCACTGCCCGGAGGCCTCGATCGGCATCCCCGGCCCGTGGTGCCGCGCATGGTACAGCGCGGCCCGCAGGTTCGCCGCCGCGCGGTACTGCGCCGAATCCGGCCAGAGCCGCTCGGCGGCCACGCCGCGCTGGACGCCGCCCTCGTGCAGGGCCAGGAACGCCAGCAGGTGTTGCGCGCCGACCGGGAGGAGCACGCGGTCGCCTTCCGCGGTGACTTCGAAGCCCCGCAGCAGTTCGATGCCCAGACCATGCCAGAACACAACCCCCACTCTGCCGCGACGGCGCGTTCCTCGCACCCCCTCAGGCACGCCGCCGGGCGTGCGCCGGAGGCGTGACCAGCGCGTTCGTCTGACCACGCACCAGTGTCACGGCGGTGCCGCCGGGCCGTCGCGGGACGTTCCGGGAGCGTCCCGCGCCCGTCCTCCGCGCGTACTCGGCCCTCGTCGCCGAGCGTCACGAGAGCGCCCGCACCGGGGCCCCGCACGGCCCCGGCGCCCCATCGGCGCAGGGATGTTGACGAACGCGCCGGATCCGCGCCGACCTGATCACGGCCCCCGGAATCACAGACCGTCACAGCGCGGACCCGCCCGCCCGGTCGCCCCGGCCGCCGCCCCCGCCCCGCCGGAGCGACCGGCCGGGACGCCGGCCCGACGGGCCCGTGACGGCGCCCGGCAGGTCGCCACGACGCTCCCCGGCACGCTCGCGCCACGCCCGCCCCGTTGACTGGCACCAGCTGCCGCGGTCCGCGCAGCGGGCCCGCGGCGGCCACCACCCGACCAGGGCCCGGCCGTTCGGACGCGGCACGACCCACCACCCCCGCGGGGCACCGGGCGCACCCGGTCCCCGCCCCCGAGAAGGACGATGCCCCATGGAGCCCAGAGCGGTGCTGCGCGGCGTCCGCGCCCCGGAGGCGGACCTCCTCGGCGACCCGTCCGTGTGCGTCGCCGTCCTGGACGGCCCCGTCGACCTGTCGCACCCGTGCTTCGACGGCGCCGACCTCACCCGCCTCGACACCCTCGTCACCGAGCCCGCCGGCGGCGGCCGGATGTCCCTGCACGGCACCCATGTCACCAGCCTGATCTTCGGCCGGCCCGGCAGCCCGGTGACCGGGATCGCCCCGCGCTGCCGCGGCCTGGTCCTCCCGGTGTTCACCGACGCGGGCGAGGGCCGGGTGCACCAGCTCGACCTGGCCCGGGCCATCGAACGGGCCGTGCAGGAGGGGGCACACATCATCAACATCAGCGGCGGCGACCCCAGTCAGGGCGCCCGGCCGGACGCCATGCTGGAACGGGCCCTGCGGCTGTGCGCCGACCAGGGCGTCCTGGTGGTCTCGGCGGTCGGCAACGACGGCTGCGACTGCGAGCAGGTGCCGGCCGCCGTCCCGACGGTGCTCGCCGTCGGCGCGGCCGGGCCGGACGGCGAACCGCTGGAGCTGAGCAACTGGGGCTCCGCGTACGCGGCCAACGGCGTCCTCGCGCCGGGGGAGGGCATCGAGGGCGCCGTCCCGGGCGGGGGGCGCACGGCCCTCACCGGCAGCAGCTTCGCCACACCACTGGTGTCCGGGGTTGCCGCGCTGCTGGTCGGCGCGCAGGGACGCGCGGGGCGCCGCGCCGACCCGCAGGCCGCCGGACGGGCCGTCCTGCAGGGCGCGGACACCGCGCCCTGCACGCCCGCCGAAGCGCCCGAGTGCCGACGCCGCCTGGTCGGCCACCTGGACGCGGCGCGGGCGTACGAGCTGATCAGCCGAGGAGATCCGACGACACGTCAGGCCGGCGCCGGGACCACGGCGGACGGCGCCCGCCGCACCACCCTCTCCCCCGAGGCCCGGGTCGCCGCAGCCGGCGCACCCTCGTCGCTCGGGACCGTCCCTTCCGACTCGCACGAGGGAGCCAGCACCATGGACACCCAGAGTTCTCCGGCCGTCACCCCCCAGGCCGCGCCGATCGCGCAGCCGGCACCGATCGCGCAGGACGCGCCCCACGAAGCCGTCGCACCGGCCGGAGCACGTGCCGGATCCGGCACGGGAGCGACCGACGGCGTGGCGGCCGCGAGCCCCGCCCCCGTCCCGCCCCCCGAACCCGCCCCGCTCACCGGCGCCACCGCGCTCGGGCTCGCACCGGCGGCGGCCGTGGCACCCGCCGCTCCCGCCCCGGCCGCCGCCCCCTGCGCCTGTCAGGGCGGCGCGCGGGCCGGCGGCGGCGTCCGGCCGTCCTGCGCCTCCACCAACGACCGGCCACTGGTGTACGCGATCGGCCGGGTCGGCGTCGACTTCCAGACCGAGGCCCGCCGGGACAGCTTCCGCCAGCTGATGGACCCCGTCGAGGGCACGATGCCGGACGGGACCCCGACCGAATCACCCGCGAACCCCTACGACGCCCGGCAACTGCACGCCTACCTGACGGCCAACCCGTGGGCGTCCGACAAGGTCACCTGGACGCTGAACCTGGAGAGCACGCCGATCTACGCGCTGGAGGCCGAACTCCCGGTCGGCATGGACTTCACCAGCCCGGGCCCCCTGGACCTCACCCTCGCGAAGACCGACGTGCAGCGGATCGTGAGCGATCCCGCGAAACTCGCCGACCTCGTGATGGCGATCGCCGCCCCACCGGTCTCCACCGTCTACCGCTCCTTCCGGGACGCCTACCTCGGCCAGCACCTGGTGGCCGCCACGGACGACGACTACATCTCCCGGATCTCGGTGCCCGGCCGGCTGACCGACCGGACCGTCCGGCTGTTCTCCGGCCAGATCGTGCCCGTCGTGGAGGTCAAGAGCCGCGGCGTCTTCATCTGGTACGAGAAGCAGCTGGTGGACGCCGTGCTGGCGGCCGTCACGAAGGAGGCCGAGCAGCAGCAGATGGCGATCGACGAGACGTACGTGCGCCGGACCATCGACGCGTTCCTCGACAAGGTCTACTACCAGTTCCGCAACCTCGGGCAGACCTCCGCCGACCGGGCGATGAACTCCGCCGGGACGAACGCGTTCTCGGTCGCCAAGACCATCAGCCAGGCCATGCTGCTGGGCCAGAGCATCCCCAGCAACCCGAGCCAGCGGGCCTCGGCCCTCGGCGGCCTCAACCCCGAGAACCTGATGAACCCCAGCCTGTACTGCATCGACACGATCACCGTCGCGAAGAGCCCGTACTGCCGCATGGGCTCGGACTGCCAGGACGTGACGGTGAGCTTCTTCGACCCGGAGAACGACCGGCGCGCCCGGGTCAACCTGCTGTTCACGATCGACGTCAGCGACGAGTTCCCCGTCAGCCTGGCGCCGGCCCACCAGTTCCTCGGTTCCTGAGCCCGCGGGCACCCGCCGGTGCCCGCAGCACGGGACCCCACTCCTGGAACCCGCCGGAGGCGGATCATGAAGACTCCCAGAACGCTCCCCAAACCGGTCCACGACCTGCCGGTCCTGGCCCCGCCGGTTCGCCGGGACGACCAGGGCGAGGCCGGCCGGCAGCCCTACGGCCCGGGCGTCGAACCCTCCCGGTCGCCGTGCGCCGGCCTGACCGGCCCGGCCCGGGGCATGTGCTACGCCGCCTACTGACGGCCCCGCCCCCGTGACCCGATGAAGATCGACACGGAAGAGGAACACGAACAAGAGAAGGGATGAGCGGAAATGACCCACGAAGAAATCCGCGAGGAGCACCCGGTGTGGTTCCCCACCCCGCAGCTCCCGAAGCTGGCCCCGCCGGTCGACCGCACCGGCACCCACGGCGCCGCCCTGGGTGACACGCAGGGCGTCGAGGCCAACTTCGACCTGAAGAGCCTCCTGGGCGCCGCTGCCCAAGGCCTCGGGTCGCTCTTCTGACGAGGTACCCGTGTCGGCGGCGGAACCCGAGCCCTCCGCCGCCGGCCACCCCACCCGGTGACGCCTCGGCACGGGGTCGGTCACCGGAGCACCCGGCAGGAGAGACAGAACCATGGAACAGCAGCCGCGCCAGGCACCACCGATCGACCGCAAGGTCGGCTACGACCCCGATCTGAAGCTGGTCAAGGTGCTCCCCAGCGTCGACGACGCAGCTTCGAGCACGAACTCGGTCATGCCGACGTCCAACGCGATCGTCGCCTTCGCCGGCCGCCCGACGCCGACAGTCGGCCCGGGCGCAGCCCCGGCGCCCGCTCCCGACGCCGCCGCGGACCCGGGCGACGGGACCACCGGCAAGCCCCATGCCGCGAACCCGCCCACGTACTACCTGGACGGACCGGGCGGCTTCTACGGCCCCAGCTTCGCGGATCCGGCCCCCTGGGCCTGCGGCGGCGCCCCCGGCCCCGGTAGCACCACGCTCGGCGGCCGTCACTGACCACCTCGGGACCCTCACCGACGAGGGATGAGCCCACCGAACCAGCACCAGAGAACGGAAGATCGCCATGATCAACGTAGACGTTCGCGAAGAGCGCCGGGTGTGGTCCCCCACCCCGCAGCTCCCGAAGCTCGCTCCGCCGGTCGACCGCACCGGCACCCACGGCGGCACCCTGGGCGGCGCGCAGGGCGTCGAAGCCGACAGCTTCTGGGACACCCTCAGCAACATCGCCTCCACCGTCCTGCCGATCGCGGCCGCCGTGATCTGACAGCGCCATGGCAGCGCGAACCCGGCGCCGGCCGCGCGGCCCCACCGCCCGCGGCCGGCGCACCCGGTGCAGCAACCCCGGCTGACACCGCACCGACGCGTCGGTGCGGTGTCAGCCGACGGCCCCGGCCCGGGTCACCCGGACCGGTCCCGGAGCAGGGTGCGGAACCTCGCCAGCGCGCCCACCGCCGCGGCCGCCCCGAAGACCTGGTCCACGTCGCTGACCAGCACGCCCGTGCCCACCGCGCCCTCCCGCCGGACCTGCTCCGGCGCGGGCGTCAGGACCTCGGGCGGCGGGATCCGGAAGACCGGCGCGGTGGGCCAGGAGCCGTCCGGCGCCTGGCTGTCGAGCAGGTGACGGGCGGCGGCCACCAGCGCCTCGGTGACCCGGGGCCGGCAGGACATCAGCGCCCGCATGGCGAGGGCGGTGGCGAAGGCCGAGGGGCCGATCTCCGGATCGCCGCACCACCCGCCCGGCCCGCCGGCCCGCTCGGTGAGGGCGTCGTGGACCCGGCCCAGCAGCGCCGGGTCCCCCCGCCGCGCGGAGCCGAGCGCCTGGACGGCGACCGCCGTGGGGTACGCGACGCCGGGCCACCAGTAGCTCCGCCACAGCCCGTCTGCGGCGCGGGAGCGCCGGAGGTCGTCGGCGGCCAGGTCCACCACCCGCCGGTCGCACCGGCCGTGGACGGCGAGGGCCATCAGGGCGGAGGCCGTGACGCAGACGTGCGGCTGGGTCCAGCCGCCGACCGCGTCCGGCGCCGCGCCGATGAACCGGTGGATCCCGTCGAGCGCGTCGTAGGTACTGATGCCGCCGCTGATCGGCTCCTGGTGCCGGACCAGGTACCGGGCCGCCCGCATGGCGGCCGACGGGCGCCAGGGCGTCACGGTGGTCAGGGCCAGCAGCGCCCAGGCCGTACTGTCGGCATCCGAGGGGACGGCCCCGTTGTACGCCCAGCCGCCGTCCCGGCGCTGCAGCGTGACGAGCTGCCGGGCCGCCGGGCCGACGACCTCCCACTCGGCGTCCGCCTCGGCGAGGGAACAGCAGACGAAGCCCGTGACCCAGTGCGAGCTCGCGCCGGCCGGCGTGCGGAAATCGCGCCAGAGGCCGTCCGGGTCCCGGCGCGCCGCGAGGTGGCGCAGCCCCCGCGACAACGCGCCGTCCAGCGAGGACAGCCGGGGTACGGCCGCGGTGCTCACTCCGGCCACCCGCGGACGCCGTGCTCGACGAAGGCCCTCAGCCCGCTCTCGGCCGCCCCGGGCGTGGACCACAACTGCCGGAGCGCGGCGGTGACTTCGGCCGCGGCCTCGCGGACGCGGGCGCCGTCGAGAAGGTCCTCCCTCACCGCCCGGCCCCCTCGTTGTCCTCGTCCCGGGCCGCGTACGTGCACGCGTGGCGACGGCCCTCCTGACACCGCCCGCTGATCCACGGCATGCGGCCTCCTCGACCTCGCGGCGCCGCGTCGCGCCGGTTCCCGCGCCGGCGCTCCATGGGCGGCCGGCCGTTGCCCAGCCTGCGCCGGCGCCTCGGGCACGCACCATCCGGGCTGGCCCGTTCGAAGCAGCCGGGCCGCGTGTTCCCGCGCCGGATCCGCTGCGGTGGAGGGCGCCCCGGCCGTGACGGAGGATGGTGCGCGAACGGTGGTCCGGCGGTGCCGATCGAAACCGGCGCCACGTCCAGGGGCAGGCCGAGGTGGAGATTCCCGAAGAACTGCGGCGGGCGGTCGACGACGCGGTCAACCGCAGCCTTTCGAGCGAGCTCGACGCCCGGGGCCTGCTGCTCGCCCCCGCGGCCCTGGAGGCGGCCACGGCCGACGCCGTCCGCGCGGGGGCGGACCTGCTCCGCCGGGCGGTGGAGCACTGCTACCCGGACGGCCGGGCCGGGGCCTACCGGATCGAGTTCGACGACGACCGGGCCGCCGAACGCATCGGCCTGGGGCTCGCGTTCGGATCGGTCACCGCGCACCTGCTGGCACCGCGGCGGGTCGGCGACGAACGGGCGGCCACCACCGCGCTGTCCTGCGCGGTGTTCAACCTGGCCGTCGGCCTCGTCGACGGCGTGTGCGACGGCGCCCCGCCGCTCGGGCTGGAGCTGCTCCGGACGGTCCGGTCCGTCGACCTGACCGGCGCCGCGACCGAGCCGTGGCCGGACGGACGGCTGCGCGCCGCGCTGCCGGAACCGCTGCGTACGGACCCGACCGTGGAGTTCACCGCCCGGCTCGTCGAGGCCTTCGTCCGCCTCCTGCACCTCGGCCACCCGGCCGAGCCGGGCGCGGCGCTGCGCGAACGCGTCGGCGCCCGGCTGGCGGAGGCCCTGGCGGCGGAGCACCTGTCGGTGCGGCGCCCGGCCGGTGCCACCACCCGTGACCAGCTGGTCGGGTGCTCGCGAGGGACCTCGGTCCTGCCGTTCCAGATCATCGAGCACCTCGCCACCGGCCTGCCGACGCTCCCCCCGCCGACGGCCGGCACGCTCCTCGGCGAGGCGATGTGGCGGATCGACGACCTGGTCGACCTCTGCCAGGACGCGGGCGACGGGGCGCTCAACGCGGTGCTGCTGGCCGCGGCGGACGGCCCGTGGCCCGCCGACCCGCGCGACGGCGCGGCCACCCTCGAACGGGCGCTCGACTCAGGGGTCGTTCCGGCCCTGGCCGCCGAGGCCGCGGCGCGCCTGGAGGCCGGGCTGACGGCGGCCGCTGCCGGCGGGGCCGAGAGCCGGGACCGGCCGCTCTTCCTCTCCTTCGTCCACCGGTACGCCGGCATCGCGCCCCGCGGCCGCTGACCCCCGCCCGGACGCCACCGTCCCACGCGCGAGGGGAGCGGCCGGGCCCGGCCGCTCCCCTCGCGCGCACGCCCTGCGCTCCGGCCTCACCCCATCGGGGCCACCGGCACCGCTTCCGCGGGCGTCCCCCGGCTCACCATGAGGTCCAGCAGCTCGGAGTCCAGGACGGGCCGCTCGGTCAGCGCGGGCACGTACAGCGTGCCGATGCCCGGCATCCCCTCCAGCGCGGCCGCCAGCTCACCGAGTTCCAGCGGCACCACGGTGGAGCGCAGCAGCGGGTGGTTCTTGCTGGTCACCAGCTTGACCCGGTGATCGCGGGGATAGAACCGCAGCAGGTGCTCCTGCAGCGGCTCGAACTGCCGTGCGGCGTACGGTCCGTCCGGACAGGTCGGGTCCCCGACGACCGTCGGCTGCCAGATCACGCAGGTGACGTCGGTCTGGACGGGCCGCTGCCGCAGCAGCAGGTCGGTGGCCTCGTACATCTGGATGCCGCCGTTGGCGATGTCGGTGCCGAGGTCGACCAGCAGCGTGTCGAACGCGGACACCCCGGGGAAGACCTCGACGTGCAGGTCCAGCAGCGCCGCGGCCCGGGTGATCAGCGTGGTCGGGTAGCAGTACACCCAGGGGTGGCCGTAGGTGGCCAGGCAGATCGGCCCCTCGGCGACGGCCGCCGACAGCACCTCGGCCGCCATCCGGTGGTAGGTCGGCAGCCGGTTCATGCCCGGCTCGTAGAACCGGCTCAGGTCGGTCACCTGCGGGCACAGGGTCTCGATGTGCTCGGTGATCCCGAATCCCGAGGCGATGACGAAGGTGTGCTTGCTCCGCCGGATGACCTCCTCGGCCTCCCGGGTGAGCTGGTGCGTCCCGACGATGCCGGTGCCGACGATGCCGATGTCGAAGGGCCACACCGAGGGTGCGCCCATGGCCTGCCCGCTCATCCGATCAACCTCACCAGGCGGAGCATCGCCTCGCGGCGCTCCTCGTCGTTCCCGGCCTGCCGGACGGATTCGATCTCGCTCGTGATCAATGCGCTGACGTCCTTCTGCTCCGGTGGCGGCACCGACCGGTTGATCCAGTCGTGGGTGCCGGAGATCTTGACCGTGATCGCCAGCCGCCCCTCGTCCTCGCCCTGCTTCTTCAGCGCGTCGGACAGCAGCTGCGGATCGGAGAACGTCGCCGCCTCCTCCGGGCTCAACTCGTAGTCGGCGAGGGCCGCTTCGGGATCGGACTGGCAGTGGATGTAGAAGGCGTAGTCGCTTTGCACACGAGCGAGCGCAGCGTCGTAGTCGCGTCGCATGGGTCCCACCTCCCTTTCGGTTGCCGCAACGGTAGGAACGCCCGGCAAGTGCGTCAACGAACCACGCCGCCGTCGACGCCGGGGCCGAGTATCTGAACTCGGCTGCCCCGAAAGCGAGATGACTGATCATCAGTTCTACACTCCGGTGCCCGACGGCGGGGGCAGGAGACCGGCAGGGCCGACCTCCTGCCCCCGCACTCGGCGCGGGACCGGTCAGCCGGCCAGGAGGAACTTGGTGGACGTGGCACCCCGGTAGGTGCTGCAGTCGTAGTTCTGGGTGGTCGCGGTGTACGTGAAGCCGGTGGGCACGTCACAGGCCCACATGCCGCTGACCGGCTTGCGCAGGTGGAAGGCGTTGCTCTGGACGCCCTGGACGGTGGAACAGGCCAGGCCCCAGACGAGGTAGTCGTAGGTGAAGTCGCGGGGGCCGTCGCAGGCGACCAGACCGTCGTACGGCTTGCGCAGGTGGAAGGCGTTGCTCTGGACGCCGGAGATCTGGCTGCAGGCGGAGCCCCAGCTGATGGAGTCGTAGACGAAGCCGGGCGCGCTCACGCAGGCCGTCAGGCCGTCGTAGGGGGTCACCAGGTGGTACTGCGGCGAGCCCCAGCTGCCGCCGCCGCTGCAGCTGCGGTTCATCTGCACCTGGTCGTAGACGTACCCGGTCGGGACGGTGCAGGCCCAGGCGCCGTCGAGGCTGCTGGCGGTGGCGCTCGCGGGGGTCGCGGCGGCCGCACCCGAGAACAGCAGGGCGACGGCGGCCAGGACGGCGAGAAGTATGCGGAAGGGACGGGTGGGTGCGGCGGGCATGGCTCTCCCAAGGTCGTGACCGGGCAAAGGCGCCCGGACAAAGAGGGGTGGCACGGGAACACCCGGACCTGCGGTACCGGGCAGGCGCACAACGGGAGTTGCGGCCCGCCGATGGTTGTAGCACGGAGATGTCGTGGTGATCCCGTGAACCGTTCAAGTCGGGTGGATGCCGCGGAACCTTGACCGGAATCCCGCCGTCGAGATCAGGACACGGCGTCAGGGGGCGATGCCGGAACACGAGCTCGGAGCGCAGCCCCCACCGCCATCCGGAGGCGGTGGGGGCTGCGGCGTCCCGGGGGGCGCGGTCACGCCGTGGCGGCGCCGGTCTTCTCCTCGAGCGGGATGATGCGGGTCTCGGCCGTGCCGATGAGCGGCGTCTCCGAGTACACGTCGAGCTGCCCCGCCATCGGCCCGATCCCGATCCGGTGCACGGTGGTGATGCCGATGGTGCTCACGGTCGCGCTCGGCCCGACCAGGTTGACGGAGGGCACCAGCACGGAGAACGACGTGGACCCGCGGTCGACCGAGATCTCGATGGTCACGCTCACCACCTGGCCGAGCGGGGTCTTGTCCACCGTCACCTCCGAGCCCCGGAACACCAGGGACCTCGTCGAGTCGGCGTACTCGAAGGAGCTCAGGCCGCCCGCTCCGATCGGCATCCAGACGACGTGGAGCGGGGAGTGGCTCCCATGGGTGGAGTGGAACTGGTAGTAGTCCGGCTCGGTCACGGCTTCTCCGTCTCGGTTGGCGGTCCCCCCTGTCTGGCGCCCCAGCCTCCGTCCGGTCCCCCACCGCCCCCGACCGGGCGCGCGTGTTTGGACCGAACGTGCGACACGGCCTCGTCCGAAGGCAGGCAGGCGGGCGCCGGCGGCGGGCTCAGCCGAGGAGCAGGAAGGCGTCCCAGCCCCCTCCGGCGGCGCCGCCGGGCCGAGGGTCGCCGTGGAGGTGGGCGTGGAGGGCCAGGGCCGCGCCGGCGGTGCCCTCCAGGAGGGTGGCGGGCTCTCCGGCGGCGAGGGCGGCGGCCAGGTCGCGGGCGGTGGCCGCGGCGAGGGCCGGCAGGTGGTCGGCCAGGGCGGCGGAGCCGGAGTCCTCGGCCATCCGCTGGACGATTCGCAGCAGACCGCCGGTGCCGTGGCAGAGCCCGGCGCCGGCCAGGTGCCAGGCGGCGGGGTCGGCCAACGCGTCGGCGAGCGCGGCGACGGCCGCGTCCCGCCAGTCCGCGCGGCCCAGTGCGGTGCCGGCGAGGAACAGCGCCCGGGCCGCGCCCGGGGTGCCGTAGCACCAGGCCGCCCGGGTCGGCGCGTCGGCGGGCGGCCGGCCGGCGGCCACGTCCTCGACGCGCACCGTCATCGGCCAGCCGCCGGCGGGCCGCCGGTGCGCGGCGAGCCAGGACGCGAGGGCCTCGATCGCCTCGTCCTGGCCGGGCACCCGGACGCCCTGCAGCCGGGCCAGGGCCAGCAGCGCGAGCGGGCCCGGAACGCCGTGCGCCAGACCGAGGTTGACGTGGCCGCGGGGATGGTCGGGGTCCGCGCCGGGCAGCCCCGGACCGCCCGCCGTCCACCAGCGCGGCAGCGCCCCGCCGCCCGGCGCGGCCAGCTCCACCAGGGCGGCCAGCACCCCGGCCAGCGCGGGCCCCTCCGGCTCCAGGGCCAGCAGCAGCCGGCCCAGACCCGCCGCCCCCGAGACCGCGTCGAAGGTGTGCGCCCGCAGCCCCGCCCCCGCCGCCAGATCGGCCCGCAGCGCCACCACCCGCCCGGCGGCGGACTCACCGACCCGGGGCACCAGCGCGTCCAGCAGGCCGCGGTACTCGCCCGGCTCCCGCGCCATGGTGCGGGCGGCGAAGGCCACCGCGGCGGCACCGGAGTAGAGGCCGCCCCCGCGCATCGCCCCGGGCGCCCGCACCGCACCCGCGAGCAGCCCGTGCGCGGCCCGACGCAACGCCGGGTCCTCCCCGGCCAGCACGGCCAGCGCCAGCGCCGCACCGCTCGGACCGGCCCCGAGCCCGGGGGCCGGGACGGCCTCCGGGTCGGCGGGGCGGGCGAGTTGGGCGGTGACCGCCCGGACGGTTTCGGTGGGAGTCATCGAACCTCGCTCGAAGTGGTGGGTTTCCAGGTGCACACCCGCGAGGCGGCCACCGCACCCGCGGTCCAGGCCAACTTGCCTGCGGAACAGGCACGTTCGGTGACGACAGCAGGCCGATCCCGACCCCCGAGCGCCCACCCGGCACGCCGACCGAGCGCCCACCGAACGGGACCGCCGCCACAGCCCGGGCCGGCCGGCCTGCGCGACAGGCATGGGCGGCGACGACGGCAAGCCGCCCCGAGCGCCCGCACGCCAGCCGCGACCAGCCGGCGCCCGCCCCCACCCACCGCCGCCCCCTCCCCGGCCGGTGCCGACGCCGCACCACGCGGGCCGGCCCCGGGCCGGCCGCCGCAGGCCGGGCCGCCGGCTCGGGCGGCTCATCGCTCGGCGGTGGGGCGGGTGCGGTGGGCTTCGAGGGTGCCGCGGGCGAGGGCGTAGGCGCGGCGTTCCGCCTCGCGGTCGATGCCGATGAGGCGGTTGTGGCCCATGTGGAGGACGGAGGCGAGGGCCGGGCCGGCGGTGGGCGGGGTGAGGCGGGGGGCGTACTGGGCGAGTCGGGCGGCGCGCTCGTGCCAGGCGGCGGTGAGGGCGGGGTCGGCGGGCAGCAGGCCGCCGCCGGGGGTGGTGGGGCCCGCCGGGCCGATGGCGCGCAGGGCCGCGGCGCGGTGGGCCCGGAAGGCCTGGTGGTGCTGTTCGGACTTGGGGTAGGTGGCGGCGATCCAGCCGCCGACGGGCAGCGGGGTGGGGCGGGCCGCGAGGAAGGCCTGGGCGGTGGCGGTGAGGTTGACGGCGGCGAGAAGTTCACCGGGCGTGGTGCGGGCGGCGCGGGCCAGCCGCAGGGCCGCGAGGGCGACCAGGCTGTCGGCGTGGAAGACGCGCTCGGCGTCGGCGAGAGCGGCGGGACCGCCGTAGCGGTCGGTCTCGGGCGTGTAGCTGTCCAGGCGCAGGTCGGCGGCGAGGCCGGCGCGGCGCAGGTCGTGGGCCCAGTCGTGGAGGGCGGGCAGCAGGTCCGCGGCGAGGGCGCGCGGCGTGCCGTGGAAGCGCAGCCGCAGGTGGGGGGCGGGGTCGCGGTAGCGGATGAAGAACCAGCGGTCCACGTCGCCGGGCAGGTCGGCGAGCAGCCGGGGCAGGTGGTCGGCGAGGATCTCGTCGTGCCGGGCCTCGGTGGCGGCGAGGCGGGCGAACAGCCAGGGGCCGCCCGGGAGTTCGGGGCTGCGGGGGTGCGGGGCGGGCAGCGGACGGCGCGCCGCGGGGGCGGCCGGGTCCGCCGGGCGGGCGGTGCGGCGCAGCGGGACGACGAGTTCGGCGGTGCGGGCGCCGCCGGGGCCGAGCAGCCAGCCGCCACCGCCGTCGCCGGTGAGGTCCTCCTGGAGCACGGTGGGCCGGTCGGAGCGGGACTGGCTGTGCAGCAGGCGGCGGTGCCAGGGGTTGTCGAGGTCGAGGCCGATGCGCTGGTCACCGCTGAGCAGGCGCACGGCGGCGGGCACGCCCCAGCGGCGGCGCCACCGGGCGAGGCCCTCGGCCCACTGCTCGTACGGGGCGTCGCCGGAGGGGACGGGGGCGGTGAGGCGCCAGGCGGCGGGCGCGAGGACGACCCGGCCGCGGCGGACGCGGGGCAGGGCGGGGGCGCTGGCGGCGGCGCCCCAGTCCCAGGGCTGCCAGGGGCGTTGGCCGGTGAGCGCGACCTCCTGGAGGAAGCGGGCCGCGTTGGGGGCCCCGGTGCGCAGGTTGAGCGCGTGGTGGGCGGTGGCGCGGATCTCGCGGCCGAGGCTGCGGGAGTGGACGGTGAGGCGTTCGGCGTCGGCGAGGACGACGAGGTCGTCCAGCGGGAGGGCGGTGGGTCCGCCGGGGTCGGGGAAGGCGCTGACGGCGACGCGGTGGCCGAGCCAGCGGGGGGTGAGGGCGATGTTGGCGTGCCGGGGGCGGTAGGGGGTGAACTCCAGTTGGGTGTCGAGGACTTCGTCGGGGTGCGGGGTGCTGCCCGCGGCGGCGGCGAGCAGCGCGCCGCCGTCCGCGCCGTCTCCGCCCGCGCCGGCGAGGTGGGCGGCGAAGCGGCCGAAGGTGGCGCCCGCGCGGTCGCTGCCGGCGGTCGGGGAGAGCACGAGGCGGAACTGGCCGGCGTCCAGGGCGTCGAGGGAGTCGGCGGCGAGTTCGGCGTACAGCTCCAGGGAGGCGGGCGGGGTGTCGGCGGCGCCGCCGGATTCGTCCTGCGGGGGGATCAGACGGGCGAGCAGGTCGTCGTCGAGGACGACCTCGGGCAAGGGCGCGCCGGGCTCGCGGTCGGCGAGGGCGCCGGAGGCGAGTTCGGCCAGCACCCGGTCGCGGGCCGCGTCGGCGTCGGTGCGGGGGCGGGTGGACTGCGGGTTGGCCGCGCCCCGGGCGCCGGCCGGGCGCCGGTAGCCGGCGGGCGGGCCGAGGCCGGTGTCGGGGTCGAGCAGTTCGGTGAGCGGGACGGGGCTGTCGGTGCCGTACCGCTCGACGAACTCCGCGTGGTAGGTACGCAGGTGCTCGGGGGCGGTGACGGGCGGGGAGAGCCGCCACAGGAGCGTGGCGGTGTGCTCGAGGTCGGTGCGGACCTGCTCGGGCAGGACCACCTCGGCGTCCAGGGCGAGGTCGGCGTGCAGCGCTCGGTCGGCGGGCCCGAGCCGGGTCATCCGCCGGCGCGCCTCGCGCAGCACGGCGGTGGCCTGCCCGCGCGGCAGGCCGGCGGCCTGCCCCAACAGGGAACGTACGGTGGCGAGTTCGGCGCGCACGGGGTGGCCGTCCGGCAGTCGGTCGAGGACGTGGCCGAGCAGGTCGGTGCTGTCCGGCGGGGGCGTCAGGTCGGTGAGCAGGAAGCCCTGGGCGACCAGGGTGCGGACGAGCGCGGCGATCGCCTCGGCCGGGGCGGCGGGGAAGTCGGCGGCCAGCGCGGCGAGCAGGTCGGCGTGGCGCAGCGGCCGGGCGGCGTGGCGCACGGCGGCGCGCACCACGGCGGTGGCACGCACGGTCCGCTCGCTGACGGGCTGCGCGCCCCCGGCTCCGGCGCCCCCGCCCTTGGCACCCCCGTCCTTGGCACCTCCGCCCCTGGCGACCGCGCCCTTCCCGCCGGCCGACTCGGCGCGCCGTTCGGGCAGGTAGGGCAGGACGAGCCGGTCGCCGCGCAGGGCGACCTGCTGGTCGGCGGCCAGCCACAGGGTCGCCAGCACCTGCGGTTCGGTGCGCAGCCGGTCCAGGAGCGGGAGGAGCCAGCCGAGGTCGGGGCGGAAGGCGCGGCGTTCGGCGCCGTCCCAGCGGACCTCGGCCCGGGTGCCGAAGCGGGCCGGTGCGACGGCGGCCATCAGGCCGAAGGGGGTGGGGCGGGTGGCCATCCGCAGCCGGTAGCGGCCGATCGCCTCGGCGGCGCGGCGCAGAGCGGCCGGGCGCAGAGCGACGGGGCGCAGGGCGTCAGGGCCCAGTGCGGCCGGGCCCAGTGCGGCCGGGCGAGGCGCGGCGGCAGCCGCCTGGTCCACCAGGTCCGCCAGCGAGGGGCTGGAGACCTCGATCGCCTCCCGCAGCACCGGATCGGCGGCGGCCTCGGCGACGTACGCCATGAGCCCGTCGGCATCGAGCCCGGCCGCATCGACCGCATCGGCCCCGGCGGGGACGGCGCGGTCCGGGCGGGCCGACGCCGGTGTGCGCAGCAGGACGGGTCCGGTCGCGGTGAAGAGCGTGTCCCGGTGTGCCGCGTGCGTCTTCTTCCCCACCGTGCCCCCGTGCCTCGTGTCGCCCTGTCGCCGTATTGCTGTGGTGCCGTGTCGCCCTGTCGCGATGTCGCTTCGTCGAGCGAGTTCGTCGGGTCGTTCTATCCCGACGATCGAAAGGTGTCTATGAGCGATCAAAAGTCATCAAGAGTTGGCTGGATTCGGCCATCCGTTGTCGCACGGTCATTGTCGGGCTCCGCGGCGAGTGCCTAACGTCCGCTGCAGTCCGCCGCGGCCAGTCGCGGCACTGACGAAGGGAGGCCCCCCATGGCCACCGACATGCAGGAGCTGTTCGACCTCGACGTGCAGGACCTCGTCGCCGCCGAGACCGGCGAGCAGGAGGAAGCCGCGTTCAGCATCTCGTGCGAGGGCTCCTGCACCCGCCCGTACTGCATCTGACCGGTGCCACCGGCTCGATCGGGCGGCTCCGCCTGATCCAGCGGCAGTACGGGTACGACCGGGCGCGGTTGCCCGGACCGTTCACACGGTCCGGCGCAACCGCGCCCGTTCGCGTTCCCCCGGCTCAGCCGCCCAGCGGCCCCGGGAGCGGCGGGGCGTCCGGCGCCGGGGCGGGCAGCGGGCCCCGTGCGAGGCGCAGCAGTTCCTCCGGGGTCAGTTCGGCCAGGCGGGCGCGGCTGCGGTGCAGCACCTCGGCGGCGGCGGCCAGCAGGTCGGCGGCCGTCCCGGGCCGTTCGGGCAGGTCGCCGGCGCCAACGCCGGTGCCGCTGCCGCTGCCGCCACCACGGGAGGTGCCGGCGGCCAGGAACTCGCCGACCGCCGCGTGCAACCGCCCGGTGCCGACCTCACGGACGACGAACGACAGGTGCACCGACAGCCCCTGACGCCCGGTCGCGGCATGCGGAGCGCCGCGCGGCACGTACAGCACCTCGCCCGGCGCGAGCACCGTCTGCACCGCCACCGGCCCCGGCTCGGGGGCGAGCCCCGGGCGCCAGCGCCCGTCCGCCGGCGCCTCGTGGACCGTCCACTCCTTCTCCCCCGCGAGCTGGACGACCAGCACGTCCGCGTCGTCCCGGTGCACGTCCAGGCCACGCCGGCCGGCGCCCGTCGCGAAGCAGAACGCCTCGGTGCGACGCCCCAGCTGGAGCGCGATGTCGCCGGCCAGCGCCCGCACGGGGGCGTGCCACTGGTCCAGCTGCGGCAGCAGCAGCGTGGCGCCCTCGGCCAGCAGGGCGGTGATCCGCCCGGGGTCCGCCCAGCCCTCGTCCCGCCGCCCGGCGACCGTGCGCGCCGTACAGAACCGCTCGGGCGCGACGACCTCGCCGCCCATCACCATCTCCACGTACGGCACCCGGAGCAGGCCCCCGTGCAGGACGGCGTCCAGCTCGTCCGGCCGGGGCAGCCCGGCGGGCCACCCGGCGGTGCGGAACACCTGCGGCCTCCGGTCCTCCAGTGCCCTGGCGAAGTCCTCCGTGTCCCCCACCAGCTCGGCCAGTACTCGCCCCATCGCCCATCCCCTCTCGTCCGACGCCCGGCGTCCGGCGTCCCGTCCCACATCGCCTCCGGCGGCTCACAGGTGACCGACCGTCCCATGACGAACGGATGAACGAGGGGCAGCGGTTGAACCGCATCCGCCGGCGGATCGGGAACCGGCCAGCTTGACACCCCCGCCCGCCCGGACCCCCTGCCCCACGACCCCGCAGGCCACCGGGCCCGCCACCCCGCCCACCGCGCTCCGGAGCAGGACCCCGACGGACGGAGATCCGGCGACCGTGGGATAGATCACACCACCCCCGCCCCCGCGGCGACCGGGGCCCGACGCCGGATCAGATGAACCGCCACCGGTGGTCGCCGGCGCCGTTGTCGTCCCAGAGCACGGCCCGCGCCCCCAGGGCGGTGGAGGCACCGGAGATGCCGAGGACGCGGCCGCTGTCGGCGCACTGGATCCTGAAGGTGTCGCCGCCGCCGTGGCGCAGGCGCCACCGGTGGTCGGCGGCGCCCGGCGTCGACGTGCCGGTGGTGCGGGCGGACGGGCGGGGCGCCGTACGGGACCTCGTCGCGCACCTGCACCGGCTGGGGCACCGCCGGCTGGCGATCATCGGCGGGCCGGCGGCCACCACGACCGGGCAGGAGCGTGTGGCGGCGTTCCGCGAGGCGCTGGCGGAGTACGGCCTCGACCTGCCGGACCGGTACGTCGGCCAGGGCGACTTCCAGGCCGACAGCGGCCGGCGGGCGACCGAGCGGTTCCTCGACCTCGCCGAGCCCCCGCAGGTCGTGTTCGCGGCGGACAACCTGATGGCGCTGGGCGCCCTGGACGCCGTACGCGCCCGTGGGCTGCGGGTGCCGGACGACATCGCGCTCGACAACGTCGCCGGCGGCGAGCAGGCGGCGAAGGCCCTCGCCGAGAAGCTCGGCGGCAGCGGGAAGATCGTGATCCTTCAGGGGCTGGCCGGCACCTCCGCCGCGCGCGAGCGGGCCGAGGGCTTCGCCAAGGAACTGGCGGCGTACCCGGGGATCGAGGTCGTGGCGCAGCAGCCGGCCGACTTCGACCGGACGAAGGGTCTCGACGTCATGTCGAACCTGCTCCAGGCACACCCGGACGTCCGGGGTGTCATCGCCGCGAACGACGAGATGGCGCTCGGCGCGGCGAGGGCGCTCGGGTCCGAGGCCGGTGATTCCGTGCAGGTCGTCGGCTTCGACGGGACTCCGGACGGGCTGAAGGCGGTCGAGCAGGGGACGCTGTACGCGTCCGTGGCCCAGCAGCCGTCGCAGCTCGGGAAGATCGCCGTGGACAACGCGGTCAAGGCGATCGAGGGGGAGAAGGTCGAGGAGACCATCAAGGTGCCGGTGAAGGTGGTCACGAAGGAGACCGTGGCCGGATTCAGTGGCTGAGACAGGGAAAGGGGTGGCCCGGGTGCCCGCGGAAGCGGGGCTCCGGCTCACCCCGTTCCGGATTTCCTGATTGGGGAGTTTCATGTACGACTACGACGTGCTGGTCGTGGGGTCGGCCAACGTCGATCTCGTGATCGGTGTCGAGCGCAGGCCCGCGGCCGGGGAGACGGTTCTCGGGTCGGACCTCGCCGTCCATCCCGGCGGCAAGGGCGCCAACCAGGCGGTCGCCGCCGCGCGCCTCGGGGCGCGCACGGCGCTGCTCGCGCGGGTCGGGGACGACGCGAACGGGCGGCTGCTGCTGGAGTCGCAGCGGAGCGCGGGGGTCGACACGACGAGCGTCCTGGTGGGCGGGGCCCCGACCGGCGTCGCGCTGATCACCGTCGACCCGTCCGGGGACAACAGCATCGTGGTGTCGCCCGGCGCGAACGGGCGGCTCACGCCGGAGGACGTCCGGGCCGCCGGGCCCCTGGTCCGCGCCTCGCGGGTGGTCTCGGCGCAGTTGGAGATCCCGTTGGAGTCGGTCGTCGAGGTGGTGCGCCAACTGCCGTCCGGTACGCGGTTCGTGTTGAACCCCTCGCCGCCGCGGGCGCTGCCGGCCGAGGTCCTGGCGGCCTGCGACCCGCTGATCGTCAACGAGCACGAGGCCCGGGTGATCCTGGGCGGCGAGGCCATCGGCGACGATCCCGCCGCGTGGGCGCGGGAGTTGCTGGCGAGCGGGCCCGAATCGGTCGTGGTGACGCTCGGTTCGCAGGGCGCCTTGGTCGCGTCCGCCGAGGGTGAGGTCGTGCGGGTCGCGTCGGTGCAGGTCGAGGCCGTCGACACGACGGGTGCCGGTGATTCCTTCACGGCCGCACTGGCCTGGAAGCTGGGTGCGGGGGCCTCGCTCGCGGAGGCCGCCGCGTACGCCGCCCGGGTGGGCGCCGTCGCCGTGACGCGGCGGGGGGCCCAGGAGTCGTTCCCCACCGCCGCGGAGGTCGAGGCGCTGTGACGAAGGGCGGGAGCCTGAATCGCCATCTCGCCGGAGCCCTCGCCGAGTTGGGGCACGGTGACCAGGTGCTCGTGTGCGACGCGGCGGTCGGGCCCGGTCGGCCGGCGACGGCATGGTCCCGGATGCGGTTCAGCGGTGCTCGGGGTTCTCGAAGTCGAAGCGGCAGCCGGCGTCCCACTCCGAGCGCTGGTTGCCGTACGCCGGGATGCCGCCGGCGTCCTTGAGCATCCGGGCCAGGTGCAGCTGGTTCCACGTCATGAAGGTGGCGTTGCGGTTGGTGAAGTCGTTCTCCGGCCCACCGGACCCCGGGTCGAGGTACGACGGCCCCGGCCCGGCCTCGCCCACCCAGCCGGCGTCGGCCTGCGGCGGGATCGTGTAGCCGAGGTGCTGGAGGCTGTAGAGCACGTTCATCGCGCAGTGCTTGGCACCGTCCTCGTTGCCGGTGATCAGACACCCGCCGACCCGCCCGTAATACGCGTACTGCCCTTCCGGGTTGAGGATCGACGAACACGCGTACAGCCGCTCGATCACCTTCTTCATCACCGAGGAGTTGTCCCCCAGCCAGACGGGCCCGGCCAGCGTCAGGATGTCGGCGGCCATGACCTGGGAGTAGATCACCGGCCACTCGTCGGTCTCCCAGCCGTGCTCGGTCATGTCCGGCCAGACGCCGGTCGCGATGTCGATGTCCACCGCGCGCAGGACCTCGACCGCGACGCCCTGGCGCTCCAGGATGCCGGTGCTGACGTCGATCAGGCCCTGGGTGTGGCTGCGTTCCGGGGAGCGCTTGAGGGTGCAGTTGATCACCAGGGCGCGCAGGTCGGCGTACGAGGTCGTCGGGTCCGGCACGGGGTCCTCCGTCGTGGGGTGCGGGAGGCCGGCCGGACGGGCCCCGGGGCGCTCCCCGCCCAGCTCAGCAGTCCGGCGGCGCGGGCGCACGCCGGGCGGGGCCGGTCGCCTGACGGTGGACGCCGCCTCGTTCCGCCCGACCAGGGTCCTTCCGCGGCCTGGACCGGACGGGGTCTCCTCGCGCGCGTCCGGCCCGATATGCGCGGTTCGGGTGACGGTGTTGCGTACGGTCGGCGGCACGTCGCCGCCCGCCCGCGGGCGGGCCGTCCGTGCGAACTCCCCCTCTTCGAAGGAGACCGGCAGCCGTGCAACGCAAGTGGTGGACGCTGATCGCCGTGTCGGTGGCGACGTTCATGCTGCTGCTCGACATCACCGTCGTGAACGTCGCCCTGCCCTCGATCCGCAGGGACCTGGGCGCGAGCTTCACCGACCTGCAGTGGGTGTTCGACGCCTACGCCCTCTCCCTGGCCGCCCTGGTGCTGACGGCCGGTTCGCTGGCCGACCGGCTCGGGCGGCGCCGGGCCTTCGCGGCCGGACTGGTGATCTTCTCCGGCGCCTCGCTGCTCTGCGCCCTGGCCCCGAACCCGGTCTTCCTCAACGTCTCGCGCGCGGTCCAGGGCGTCGGCGGCGCGGTGATGTTCGCGGTCTCGCTCGCCCTGGTCGCGCAGGAGTTCCCGCCCGGGCGGGAGCGCGGCTCCGCGATGGGCGTCTACGGGGCCACCATCGGCATCGCCGTCGCCGTCGGACCGCTGATCGGCGGGGCGCTCACCGACTCGCTCGGCTGGGAGTGGATCTTCTACCTCAACGTGCCGATCGGAGCCGCGGCCCTGCTCGTCACCTACCTCAAGCTGGCGGAGAGCCGGGACCCGAACGCGACCCGGATCGACTGGGCCGGGGTCGTGGCCTTCAGCACCGGCCTGTTCCTGCTCGTCCTCGCGCTGGTGCGGGGCAACGCCGAGGGCTGGGGCAGCGGCCTGATCGTCGGGCTGTTCGCCGGTGCGGCCGTGCTGCTCGCCGTCTTCGTGCTGATCGAACGCCGGGTTCCGGAGCCGATGCTGCCGCTCGGGCTGTTCCGCCGGCAGGCGTTCACCGGCGTGCAGCTGGCGGCGTTCGCCGTCTCCAGCTCGCTGTTCGCGCTCTTCCTCTACCTCACGCTGTACCTGCAGAACTACCTCGGGCTCTCGCCGTTCGCGGCGGGCGTGCGCTACCTGCCGATCACGGTGCTCAGCTTCTTCGTGGCGCCGGTGGCCGGGGTCCTGCTCTCCCGGGTGCCGGCCCGGCTGATGCTCTGCGTCGGCCTGGTCGCGGTCGGCGCGGGCTTGCTGCTGATGGGCGACGTCCAGCCCGAGGACAGCTGGACCGGTCTGCTGGCCGGCTTCCTGGTCGGCGGCGCGGGCGTCGGGCTGATCAACCCGGTGATCGCCGACGTCGCGGTGAGCGTGGTGCCCAAGGAGAGGAGCGGCATGGCGGCCGGCATCAACGACACCTTCCGACAGGTCGGGATCGCGGTCGGCATCGCCGTCTGGGGAGCGATCTTCGTCGGCCGGGGCACCCACAAGGTCCGCGAGCTGGCGGCCGGCACGCCGATCGCGGAGGGCGCCCGTCCCCGTGAGCTGATCGAGGCCGCCTCCTCCGGCAGTCTGCCGCAGGCCCTCGCCGCACTTCCCGAGCCGGCCCGGGCGGCCGCCGCCACCGCCGCCCGGGCCGGCTTCCTGGACGGCCTCAACCTCGTGCTGCTGCTGGGCGGAGTGGTCAGCCTGGTGGGCGCCGCCCTCGCGCTCTGGCTGGTCCGGGAGGACCAGATCGACCGCCAGGAGATCCAGGGCTGAGGCCCGTCCCCCCACCCGCCTCACCCGCCCTGCCCGCCTCGCCCGTGGGCCCGGACCGCCCTCGAAAACGCGAGAGGACCCGGGAGCGTAGCCTGCTCCCGGGCCCCTGTGTGCCGCCCAATTGCGCACACCGGCACGTTGAAGGGTCGCGGATCAGATTGAAACCGACGCGTTCTACCTTTGAACTACCGTGCCACGAAGCGGCACAGACAGGACTTGAACCCGCATTCGTCGATGTTCGTCCACACCCGGTCGATCCGGTGTTCGGCGGCGAATGCTGAGACTGGAGCGAGAGTCTGAGATTCACGGGCTTGCCTCTACCGCTTGGGCTACCCCGGCCCGTGGTGCCGGGGGGAGGATTCGAACCTCCACTGGTGACCCCTGGTCAGCTTCAACATCAGTGTCAGCTTTTCGCATCGCGCAGCGCGAACCCGCCCCGGCTTCCCGGAACGGAGTCCTCTTTGCGCGCCCGATGCACCCGCCCGGCTCCCCGGGCGGGCGTTCATGAGGCTACCGGAACAGGTAGCCGAAGACGGCGTCGCCCACCCTCCGGTCGGTGACCTCGACCGAGTTGGCCTCCTCGCGGGCGAACTTGACCGCCTGCTGCAGCTTCTCCACCCGCTCGGCGAGCTCGTTCACCCGCCGGGCCGGCAGCGCGCCGGAGAACTTGACCGTGGTCCAGTAGCCGACCGCGATGTCCTCGTAGTAGACCTCGACCTGGGCCGGGTGCTTCTCGGTGGCCTCGGCCTTGACGTGGTTGCGCGGCACCTTCTTGGTCCGGATGGTGCGCACCGGCTCGGTCTTCCAGGAGTCGGTGGACGGGTCGAGGTTCCACGACTCGGAGGCGTCCAGCACCGGGAGCTTCTTCACGAAGGTGAACAGATCGGTGAGCTGCTTCTCCAGGAACAGCAGGTACGGCACCGGCACCTGGGCGAGGAGCACCTGGCCGTCCACCACCACGTCGGCGCTGGCACCGACGTTGGCCCAGTCCTTGGTGGCCGTGATGTCGAAGAGCCGGGTGAGGGTGCTCGCGGTGGACCGCAGGATGTCCTCGGCCTTCAGCTGCACCCGGGTCGACTCCGGCGGCAGCTGCTCGCCCTCCTCGTCCTTGGGCTGGTAGCTGCGGGAGATCCCGGCCAGCAGCGCGGGCTTCTGCAGGTCCTGGTGGGCCTGCGTCAGCTCCTGGAAGGACTTGGACTTGACGCCCTTTTCAACGGCGATGATCTGGTTCAGCTTTGCCACGTCCGGGACGCTATCAGCCCCGAACTGACCGGCGACACCCAATTAGTGACCGAGACCGGTGATCGAGCGGCCGGCCAGGGGCGGCCGGCCAGGGGCGCCGGTCAGGGGCGCCGGTCAGGGACGCCGGCCAGGGGCGGCCGCGCGCACGGCCGCCCCTCGCTCGCACCGACTCCGCCGCTCGAGGGCCGGTCCCCCGTGCGGCGCGGGATCAGCCGTCGTTCTCGGCGGACGGCAGGTAGGCACCGGGCACGTCGTTCGGCGCGAGGATCGCGCCCTCGCCCGGGTACGGCGTCGTCCAGTTGTGCGTCTGGTACCAGGTCAGGTGGTCCATCTGCGCCGGGTTCGCGCGGTCGGGCGCCGCGTTCGGGCCGGAGAGGTGCTGCTTCGACTTCCAGGCGGACCACTGGTCCGCGACGGCCCGCTCGGCCGCCGGCGGCTCGGTCGTGGCGGGCACCGCGGCCGCGTTGCGGTCCTGCGCCGCGGGCACGTCGACGCCGCACGGGGGCGGCGTCTTCAGGCCGTCGGTGAGCGAGGTCCGGTTGGGCACCGAGGTGAACGGCGTGAAGTCCGGCTTGTCGGTGAACGCCGTGGACATCGGGCTGGCCGCGCTGTCCTTCTGGTTCATCGGGTGGATGCCGAGGATCTGCTCGATGGTGCGGACCATCGTGATCTGCGAGTAGTAGCGGCTGTCGACCGCCCCGTGCTGCGCCCAGGGGCTGATGACCTGGATCGGGGCGCGGTGGCCGTCCACGTGGTCGAGGCCGGCCTGGGAGTCGTCCTCGACCACGAAGATCGCGGAGTCCTTCCAGTACTCGCTGTGCGAGATCTCGTCGATGATCCTGCCGGTCGCCAGGTCGTTGTCGGCGACCTGCGCGGCCGGGGCGGCCGGGCCGCCGGTGTGGTCGCTGGACAGCCACAGCATGTTGAGGTCCGCCGGGCCGTTCTGCTCGAAGTCCTGCTTCCAGATCTGGTACCGGTACAGGTCCGGCACGTCGGTGTCGAACCGGGGGAAGCCGGGCACCGACACGTCGTTGAGCGACGGTATCGGCGAGGAGGAGTTGAGGGTGTAGGCGCTGCCCTGCCCCGTCTCGTCCATGGTCTTCGCGTCGCAGTACAGGTTCTGCCAGGTCGCGCCGTCGGGCTTGGTCAGGAACTGGTGGAACTCGCCGAAGTCGCGCACGTCCTTGCCGGCCGCCTGCGCGCCCGACCACAGGAAGCCCGAGCGCTGGTGGCCCAGGCCGTCGTCCTCGGTGTCGTAGCTGCGCTCGTACTCGCCGGCCGAGGACTCGGTGTACTCCGGGTTGTCCGCCTGCATCAGCCAGTTGTGGCCCTCGGCGGAGTTGGTGCCGATGTCGTAGGTGTTGTCGTAGAGCCCGAACTGCTCGGCCAGCGCGTGCTGGTTCGGCGTCACGTTCGCGCCGAACTGGGCCAGCTTCGGGTCGCCGTTGCCCTTCGCGACGTCGCCGAAGACCTGGTCGTACGTCCGGTTCTCCTTGACGATCAGGAAGACGTGCTTGATCGTCGACGGGTCGCCGATCCGGGCCGGCACCGGCTTGGCCCGGCGCTTCTCGGCGGCGCCCTTCTCCGCCGTCCGGACCGCGCCGTCGGTCCAGCCGTTCTGCCGGAAGACCTTCGCGGTCTGGGCGCGGATCTCCCGGTCACCGGGCAGGGTGAACCGCGTCAGGCTAGAGGTCGTGTCGTGGGTGTTGTGGGCGCCGCCGGCGCGGGGCCGCCGGGCGTCGATGCCACGGGTGTTGGAGACGAGGACCGTCGAGCCGACGGTGGTGATCTCCGCCGGGAAGTAGTCCGTGGGCAGCAGGCCGACGTAGCTCACCGGCTCCCGCGCGCTCGTGTAGCGGTAGACCGCCACCGCGTTGGCGCGGCCGAGGGTGACGAGCAGGTGCCCGTCGTCGGTGAGCGTCACCGCGTCCGGCTCGTAGCCCACCGAGGCCTCCGGCCAGGGCTTGGTGGAGATGCGCTGCACGACCTCGTCCCGCGCGGTGTCGATGACGGACACCTGGTCGGAGCCGGTGTCGGTGACGAACAGCGTCCCGTTCCTGGCGTACAGCGCGGTCGGGTGCAGGCCGACCTCGATGGACCCGACCGCGGCGGCCGGGTCGCCGAGGTCGATCACGCTGACGGTGCCCGTGGTGGTGGCGCCCGTGTCCGGGTCGGCCGGCACCTGCGTGCCGTACGAGTTGAGGGTGGTGTCGTCGGCGGTGGCCGGGCGGCCGCCCTCGTTGCCGACGTACAGCTTCCGGCCCACCTGGGCGAGGCCGCGCGGCGCGTTGCCCACCGTCCAGCTCCGCCCGATCGCGCCGGTCGCCGCGTCGATCGCGACCACCCGGTTCTGCCCGTTGACGGCCGCGTACACCGTCGAGCCGTCCGCGGAGAACACCGCGCCCGAGGCCAGCGCGTGCTTGTCGCCGTCCGCCGGGATCGGCACCGCCACCGGGTCGGCGAGGGAGCCGTCCGCCGTCACGGTGAACCTGGTGTAACCGTCCAGCTGGCCCAGCCACAGCTGCTTGCCGTCCGGCGAGTACACCGGGGCCTCCTGGCCGACCGAGCCCTTGGGCAGGCGCAGGTCGTCCGTCTTGGCGGTACCGACGCGCTGCTGCACCTGGCCGGTCCTCAGGTCGACGATGACCAGCGAGGCGTCGCCGTCCGCGAGCGAGGCGGCCAGGTGGGCACCGTCCGGGCTGACCCGGGAGGCCATCAGCTTGCCGTTGTCGATGACGACCCGGCTGCCGTACGGGGCGATGTACTGGTCGCTGGAGACGACCTGGCCGTCCGCGGTGACCTGGCCGACCTGGGCCGTGCCGAACTGCTGGGTGGTCGCGAAGGCCGTGCCCGTGGCCACGGCCACCGCGGTGACGCACGCCGTGGCGAGCGTGGCGCGGCGGCCCAGGGGGCGGCCGAGGAGGGTGCGGTGCTCCGTCCGGACACGTCGACGACGTGTGACCTGCATGGCGTCAACCCTTCGTTGGTTTCGGTTCGTTCGGTGCGGATCGCGCAAGGGGTGGTGGTGCGGGGGGACCGTACGGGGGCCGGCGGCGGGGTTCAGGAGGAGAGCAGCGCGACCTGGCCGTCGAACTGCCACAGCGGGTTCGGCGCGTCCCCGGTCGGGGTGTGCACCAGGAAGTAGCCGTTCACCTCCTTCGGCCCGTCACCGTCCGCCATCAGCCGACCGTCCGGCGCGATGTCGAGCTGGTAGACCGCCGTCCCCGGCGCGGCCGTGCCCGGCAGGTGCCAGGTGACGACGCAGCGCCAGTCGTTGCCCGGCCCCTCCGGGTCCACCTGGCCGTCGCCGCGCTCGCACGCAGCCGTGACCCGCAGCTGGTCCTCGGTGACGGCGGGGCGGTGCAGTTGCTCGGTCTGCAGCCGGTAGAGGTGGGCGAACCCGGTGGCGACCGAGCGCTGCACCTTCTCCTGCGAGATCCCCGAGCCCGTCGACGGCGCGGCGAGGGCGACCGCCCCGAAGGCCAGCGCGAGCAGGCCGGCGAGCGGCAGCACGCCGAAGGCCAGCGCGCGGCGGCCCGCGCCGTCCTCGGCACCGCTGGTGAAGTCCCGCCGGACGAACAGCCGGTACGCCACGGCGGTCGCCACCGCGGCCCACACCAGGCTGACCGCGACGGCGATCAGCAGTTCGTCGAGCCGGACCGGATCGGCGAACAGCCCGTTCCAGGACACGAAGGCGTAGCCGGGCAGCGCCAGGCGCAGCGCCACCGGCAGCGGCAGCATCTGCGCGAGCTGCATCGCGACCGCCGTCAGCGCCGGGACGAGCAGGCCCATCGGCGAGCGCCCGAGGAGGACGGAGCCGAGCAGCCCGATCGCCGCCAGCGCCAGGGTGGGCGCCAGCGCGCACCCCCACGCGAGCAGCACGCTGCCGGCCGCGTCGGACGGCGCCAGCAGGTGCCCGTCGACGCCGACCAGCGGCTCGTTCCCGACCGCCGCCAGCCCGCCCGACGTGCTCGACGCCACCAACCCGGCCACCAGCAGCACGATCACGGTCCCGCTCGCCATGGCCTTCGCCGCGAAGATCCGCCGCGGCGAGCGGACCGTCACCAGCAGGTGCCGCCACGTCCCCAGCCGGTCCTCGGCGGCGAACACGTCGCCCGCGACCACGGAGGTCAGCAGCGGCAGCGCCCACGAGCCCGCGAAACCGAGCACCACCAGCGGGCCCGCCCAGCCCGTGGCGTGCATCCAGCGGCCGAACAGCGTGTCGGAGGGCAGCGTGCCCTGCTGCGCCACCGCGGCCGTGAACAGGCCGGGCGCGGTCCAGCAGGCCAGCATCAGCAGCCGGATCCGCCACTGGGAGACGAGCTTGACGAGCTCGAAGCGGTAGGCGCGGCCGACCGGGACGCGGCGGGCGGCGGCCGCGGCGGCGGGGTGGGCACCGACCGCGGTGGTACGGGCCGTGGTCGTGCTCATCGCTCGTCCTCCTGCTGCTGTCGCTCGGTCGGACCGGTCCGCTTCGTCGGCTTCTTCTGCTCGGCAGGTCCGAGGTGCTCGATAGGTCCGGTCAGGGCGAGGTAGGCGGCCTCCAGCGGCGGGACCACGGGGGCGACCTCGCGCACCCGCACGTCCGCGCGCACCAGCTCCGCCACCAGCCGCTCGACCGCCGACCCCGACGCGCGCACGACCAGCGACTCGGCCCCGCGCCACTCCCCGGCCTCCCCGACCACCCGTACGCCCGCCACCCCGGCGGCCACCCGCCGCGCGGCCGGCGGGTCGGAGGTGAGCAGGCGGTGGTCGAACTCCTGGCTCTCGGGGACCAGTTCGCCCAAGGGGCCGGAGAACCGGAGCTGCCCCGTGGCGAGGATCGTGACCTCGGAGCACAGCGCTTCGAGGTCGTCCATGCGGTGGCTGGACAGCACGACGGTGACGCCCTCGTCCGCGAGCCGGCGCAGCGCCCCGTGCACGTGCCGCTTGCCCGCCGGGTCCAGGCCGTTGGACGGCTCGTCGAGCACCAGCAGCCGCGGCTCGGTGAGCAGCGCGGCGGCCAGCCCGAGCCGCTGCCGCATCCCCAGCGAGAAGCCGCGCACCCGGTCGTCGGCGACGTCCGTCAGCCCGACCTCGGCCAGCGCCCCGTCGATCCGCTCCGCGACCCGCCGCGCCCGGGTGTCCTCGCCGCGCAGCGCCGCCAGCGCGGCCAGGTTCCTCCGCGCGGTCAGCGCCGGGTACAGCCCCGGGCCGTCCACGAACCCGGCCACGCCGTCCGGCGCCGCCAGGGCCCGCCCGACCGGTCTGCCCAGCACCTCCAACTCGCCGCCGTCCGCGACGGCCAGGCCGAGCAGCAGCCCGAGCAGCGTCGTCTTCCCGGCGCCGTTGGGCCCGGCGAGCCCGTGGATCCGCCCGGGCGCCAGGTCCAGCCGGACGCCGTCGAGCGCCACCACGTCACCGAAGCACTTCGTCAATCCACGTGCCCGTACGGCAAGTTGTGAGTCTCCCATGGCCCCTTCTCGCAGTCCCCCAGGACCGTAGGGCCACGACGGGGCGCCGTCAGGAGCGCTCGGTTGAACTCCCATGGAACAGCTGACGCCCGACGCCGCCGCGCCGCACGAATCCGGCCCGCACCTCCATGCTCTCGGCCGCGATCAGCCCCTGGACCGGCTCCGGCCCGCCGCCGTCCGCGTCGAAGGCGACCAGCACCGCGGGCCGTTCACCGGTCTGCCGCTCGACCAGCCGCCGCTCCTCGGGCGTCGGCGCCCGGAACACCGGGTCCTGGAACATGGCCGGGCACCGGACGTACAGCGGGTCCCCGAAGACCAGCTCCAGGCCGTGGTGGTACGACAGGTCGTAGCCCGCCGCGAGGCGCAGCTCGGCGGGCGTCCACAAGAGGACTTCCCAGTCCCACCAGGACCCTTCGGGCAGCTCCGGCAGCTCTTCCCCCATGCCCTGTCCCTCCACCCGGTCCTCCGGCGGGAATCCGTTGTCCCGCCCCGGTCCACCCAGGCGAAGATGGTGCCATGACGAAGGACCAGCCCGCCGCCGAACCGCCCGGTCGCCGGACCTCCTCGGCCCGCTCGGATGTCGGTCGCTTCTACGACGAGTTCGCCGCCGACTACCACCTGGTCTATCCCGACTGGGACGCCTCCGTCGCCCGCCAGGGTGCCGCCCTGGACGCCCTGATCCGCGCCCACCTCGGTGACAGCCCCGCCGAGGTCCTGGACTGCGCCTGCGGCATCGGCACCCAGGCGATCGGCCTCGCCGCCCTCGGCCACCACGTCACCGGCACCGACCTCAGCCCGGTCGCCACCGCCCGAGCCGCCGCGGAGGCCGCCCGCCGCGGCCTCAGCCTCCCGGCCGCGGCCGCCGACATGCGCCGGCTGCCGTTCCCCGCCGGCCGGTTCGACGCCGTCGTCTGCGCCGACAACGCGCTTCCCCACCTCCTCACCCCCGAGGACGTCCACACCGCCCTCACCGAGCTGCGCCGCGTCCTCCGCCCCGGCGGCCTGCTCCTGCTCAGCACCCGCCCGTACGACGACCTGCGCCGCACCCGGCCGACCTCCACCACCCCCCGGACCACCGACCGCGACGGCCGCCGGTCCGTCGTCTTCCAGCTCTGGCACTGGCACGCCGACGGCGAACGCTACGACCTGGAACTCTTCCGCCTCACCCCTGGCTCCCCCGCCGGCTCCCCCGCCGACACCACCTCCTGGCACACCGCCGTCCACCGCTCCACCTACTGGGCCCTCACCTCCGCCCAGCTCACCGCCTTCGCCCACCAGGCCGGCTTCGCCGCCCCCGCCTGGCAACCCCCCACCCGCACCGGCTTCTTCCAACCCCTCCTCACCGCGCGAACCCCCTGACCGGGGCGCCCACGTTCTCCAACGTCCCCCTGCGGGGGCCCGCCCCGCAGGGGGAGGGGGAAATTCCGTTGCCGCCGCAAGCCTCCGCATGCGAAGCTCCGGCCATGGACCTCCCCTCGCCGGTGATCGAGCTCGACGACCTGACGCTGCGCCGATTCGACGGCGAGGCGGACGTTCCGGAGCTGTTCCGGGTGATCGAGGAGTCCTTGGAGCACCTGCGGCCGTGGATGCCCTGGGTGGCCGAGCACAGTCTGGGCATGACCACCGCGTTCCTGGCCGGCCGTGCGGAACGCTGGGCCGTCGGCGAGGAGTTCACGTACGCGATCGTGCAGGGCGGGGCGATCGTCGGGACCTGCCAGCTGTACCGACACGAGGGGTCGTCGGGGGGCGGCCTCGAAATCGGCTACTGGCTGCATCCGGCCGCGACCGGCCGCGGCGTGGCCACCCGGGCGGCCCGCGCGCTGGTCGCGCAGGCCTTCCGGCTCCCCGGTGTCGACCACGTCGACGTCGTCCACGACCCGGCCAACCGGGCCAGCGGAGCGGTCCCGGCCCGGCTGGGCTTCACCGAGCACCTTCGCCGCCCGGCCGAGGCGATCGCCCCGGCCGAGTCCGGCGAGGAGCTGGTCTGGCGGATCACCCGCGGCCAGGCGGCGGCGCTCGCGGCGGAGGCCGGGCAGGCGTAGCCCGCCGGAACCCCGCAGACCGGCCAGACGGCCGGGCCGCGCCGTGCCCCTGGCCAGGGGTGCCGCGATCGGTCAGGCCCGCCCGTCCGAGCCTCCGCCCCGGATGAGGCGCAGCGACGGCTTCGGGTGCTCGGCCTCCCCCTCGACGGCGTCGCGTTCGATCACCAGGACCGGCACGGCCCGGGCGGCCATCGCCCGCAGTTCGGCCTTGCGCGCCTCGTCGGCCTCTTCACCCGGGTAGAGGGTCACGCAGCGGGCCCCGTTCTCGTCCTCCCAGGCGTAGGCGTGGTAGGGCACCGGGTGCCACACCGGTGTCTCGTCCGTCATCAGGAACCTCCGGTTCTCCCCCGCGGGGTGACTCCCGTACGGGGCCGTCCGGCAGTCGGCGGGCGGGCCCCGGCACGGGATTTCGCGCTCGGCACGCTACCGTCTCCGCCGCGCGGGGCGGGGCGAAGTTCCGCATCAGTACCGGTTCGGGGGATCCCGTACGCCCACGCTTCTGCCGCCCCGTGTTCCTTTGCTCGTGCGGCAGGCGGGCGCCTTCCTGCGGCCGCGCGTCCGCGCGCACCGCGAGTCGGCCGCCGTGCCGGCCGCCTCCCTCGAATCGAACCTGGACTTCACGGCGGAACACCCGGTCGAGGTGCGGACGCTGACCTGACGGTGCCCCGGGCCCGCACCCGTTCCCTCCCGGCTCCTCTCGTCCGGGTCACCTACCAGCCAGGGCTTCGATGAAAATCGGTTGCGGGCCGCGCACTTGATGTGAAAGCGTACGAACCACCTCGTAGGACCAGCACGTTGAGGAAGGAGGCCCGTCATGACGGGCGGTATAAGACTCGCCGCGGTACCGGGCCTCGTGCTTGGTGACACCCCGGCTCGCGCTTCGACGCGTGAGCCGCGCCTGCCCTGAGGTCCGCGCCCGCCACTCCGCGGCGCCACTGTCCGGCGTGCCCGCTGCTCAACTCCTCGTCGAAGCGCTCCTTCGTGCCCCCTGCACGTTCGACCACGAGGAGCCCCGGTGTCCGACACCCATCGGTTCGCCATCGCCCAGTCCACCATCCCCCTGTCCGCCCTCTCCGCCCAGTGGCACAGCGAGAACGGCGCGCCGCCGCCGCGCCGCCTGATCGCCGCCGACTCCACCCTGCGCGCCGACGCCGCCTACCGGCTCGCCTGCGAGGGCACCGCCCTGCTCTGGCACGGCGACTACCCCGACGCGCTCCGACTCCTGTCCGCCATGCGCCGCCGCGCCGAGCGGCGCCGATCCCGGTCCGCCCCCACGACGCACGACTCCCCCGCCGAGGCCTTCCATCGGCACCGCCGGGAGCGCGCCCGCCTCGCGCGCGTCCTCGGCATGCTGCTGGTCCCTCTCGATGCCGACCGCCGGATCCGGCTCGACCGCGCTCCCGATGTCCGGGCGGCG
Organism: Streptomyces sp. Y1; assembly: GCF_041053115.1. NCBI lineage: Bacteria > Bacillati > Actinomycetota > Actinomycetes > Kitasatosporales > Streptomycetaceae > Streptomyces > Streptomyces sp. Y1. Next base: position 206,633 of record NZ_CP163445.1, read on the forward strand.
TGCCTGGCCGCCTACGGGCCGTTCCTTGACAGCAGAATCCTGTCCCTGCGCGAGCTCCTCGGGGTGATCGGCGCCCACCAGTGGCGCCTGAAGGGCGTCGAGGTCCCGGCCCTCGGCGCCCGCATCCACCCCCACTACGGCGTCTTCTCCCCGGTGCGCGGCGAGTACGTGGACCTCGTCGCCCGGGCCCCGCTGCCCCCGGCCGTCCACGACCATCCCCTCGCCCACGACCTCGGCACCGGCACCGGCGTGCTCGCGGCCGTCCTCGCCAAGCGCGGCCTCGGACCGGTCCTGGTCACCGACACCAATCCGCGCGCCCTCGCCTGCGCCGACGACAACGCCCGGCGCCTCGGCCTCGCCGACCGCATCCGGTCGGCCGGCACCTCGCTCTACCCGCCGGGCGGCGACCGTGCCGCGCTCGTCGTCTGCAATCCGCCCTGGCTGCCGCACCGCCCGAGCTCCGCCCTCGAGCACGGCGTCTACGACCCGGGCGGCCGGATGCTGGCGGGCTTCCTGGACGGCCTCGCGGCCCGTCTGCTGCCCGGCGGCGAGGGCTGGCTGGTCCTCTCCGACCTGGCCGAGCTCCTCGGTCTGCGCACCCGCGCCGACCTGCTCACCGCCATCGCCGCCGCCGGACTGCGCGTCCGGGGCCGGCTCGACACCCGGCCCCGCCATCCCCGGGCGTCCCGTCCCGATCCCGCCGACCCCCTGCACGACGCCCGCGCCCGTGAGACCACCTCGCTCTGGCGGCTGGCTCCGGCCTGACGTCCGCCCGCCCACCCGGAGGCCCGGGCCCGGGGTCCCGCGCCCCGGGGTAGCCGCCCGTGCCGACCGTCCGACGCCGCACCGGGCCGCCGAGGTGGCCCGGTGCGGCCACACCCGGCCACACCCGGCCACCGCCCGTGCACAGCACGAATCCACCCCACCCGCCGCGTGGGCAACCCGGCCCGACGTACCTAGCCTGGAGGAAGGAGGAGGCGAATCACCATGCTGGGAGACGCACCTGTGCTGGCCATGATCCCCGCCGCCGATCTGGCGCGGGCCAAGGCCTACTACACCGACACCCTGGGCCTGAAGCTCGTCGAGGAGACGCCCGAGGACGTCACCTTCGAAAGCGGCGGCATCCGGTTCGGCATGTACGAGACACCGAGCGGCGGCCAGGCCGCGCACACCCTGGCCAGCTTCAAGGTCGCAGACCTCGACGGCGAGATGTCGGCGCTCCGCGCGCGCGGCGTCACGTTCGAGGAGTACGACTTCCCGGGCCTGAAGACGGAGAACGGCGTCGCCGTGGGCAGTGACGGCCTGCGCGCTGCCTGGTTCAAGGACTGCGAAGGAAACATCCTCTGCGTGGCCGAGCGGCCCACCAAGTAACGCCCCGTTCGAGCAAGCCCACGCTCGCCGAGCCCGCTCCCGGCCGCCGCGCCCGCTCCGGCCGGGAGCGGGAAGCGGCTGCCCACCGCCGCTCCGCCACCACCGCACCGCACCGCGTGCGGCCCGACGCGGCCGCGGTCACCAGGTCCGCGACCCGGCCCGCGACCGCGCCCGCACTCGCACTCGCTGCCAGGCGGCACGGGCTGCGGCGACCGGGTCGAAGGCGCCGGGCCGTCCCCGGGTGATCGGGTAGCAGGCCAGCCCGATCAGCACCGCGCTGAAGTGCCCGACGCTGGTGTAGTCCCGACTCTGGACCACCCCCAGCCCGTAGACGGCGAGCACCCCGGCCAGGTACAGGTACCGCCAGGGCCGGGTGATCAGGTAGGTCAGCACCGCCACCACCCCGGCGAGCGCGTAGCTGACGCCGTAGTCGAGGGTGTAGACGGCCTTCGGCGGCGCGAGGCCACGGTGGATCGCCCAGCCCAGTAGCCCCTCGCTGAGATAGGTCGCGCCGACGTGCGCGATCACCGCCACCGAGATCCAGCGCAGGGTGCCGAGCCAGCGCTCGGCCGGCACGTGGAAGAGGTTGTAGAGCACGAAGTAGACCAACCAGCCGCCGCCGGCGATCCACAGCGCGCTGGTCAGCAGGACCCGGACCGGCGAGACCTGCAGGTGGTGGAGATTGGTGGAGCGCCGCTCCAGGATGCGGTCGGCGGTCACGGGGTCGACGTGCCGGATCACCTGGGTGGTGATGAGCAGGATCGCCAGCCAAGCGTAGCTGCCCGGCGCCCGCCGCACGTAGTCCCACGCCGCGCGACCGGCCCGCGCCCACCAGGGCCGCCGGCGCGCCCCGGTCGGCTCGCTGGTGCTCCCGGCCATCGACGTCCTCCTCGGCGGACCTCTCCCTGGTCCCGCAGTCCCACCCTCGCCCCGGGGCGGCGCCGATGCGTCGGCGCACTCCCCTCTTCGGGTGAGCGACCACACCGCGGGCGGCAACGGTCGGAACCCCCGGTGCCGCCCTTCCCAGGCGCCTCCGCACGTGCCGACGGCGGAGCACGTCGGCACAGGCCCCGCCCGCTCCTGGCGTAACCTGGCGATCCGACCTCCCGGGCCTGCCCCGGGCCCGGCGCCGGAGATCCGCAGAACAAGGACATCAAGCACGATGAGGGACCGCCTCGACGCACGCAGGCACACCGGCAACGGCCCCGACGCGGGCACGGACCCTGACGCGGGCACGGGCCCCGCCGCCGGCACCGCCCGTACCGGCGACACCCCCGGCGCCGCCGGCACCACCGGCCGGAACCCCCTGCTCCGCACCGCCGCCCGGCTGCGGCTGACCACGGTCTACGTCGCCCTCCTCACCGCCACCGCCGCGTGGCTCGCCAGCCAGAGCCACGGCGAGCGGGCCCGCTTCGTCCGCCACAACAGCAGCAACGTGCACCACATGGAGGTCGGCAAGTGGTGGACCATGTTCACCAGCGGCCTGGTGGTCGACGGCGTGCCGGCCTGGGCGGGCATCACCGCGGTCGCGGTCGTGTTGGGGGCGGCCGAGTGGCGCTGGGGCCCGGCCCGCGCCGGAGCGGTCTTCCTGTTCGGGCACCTGGGGGCCACCCTGCTCACCGAGGGCGCGATGTGGGCGATGCTCGCCACCCGCATCCCGGGCGCGCTGTCCCACGCCAGGGACGTCGGCATCAGTTACGGGCTGGTCGCCACGGCCACCTGCCTGCTCGCCCTCGGCCCGGCCCGGCTGCGCCGGTACGGCCTGCCGGTGCTCGCCCTCGCGCTGGCCTCGGCCTGGGCCCTGGACCAGGAGCTCGCCGACGCCGGGCACCTGGTGGCCTTCCTCCTGGGCGTGCTGGCCTCCCGTACGGCCTGGGTGCGAGCCCGAGCCCGGGCCCGAGCACCCCGCTGATCCCGCCGGAATCCCTCCCTCCTCCTGGCCCGGGGGGAGGTGGTCGACAGCCGAAGATCGCCCGCTATCATGCGTTCACGTCCAACCGGCTGTCGGCGTAGGCCTGGTGACAGCCGCTCAGGCCTTTGGAGGGGGACCGGATGCTCAAGCCCGGTGACAGCACGGACACGACCGGCACGGGGAGCACGCACCAGACGACCGGAAGGTCCGCGACGGAGGACCTCGCGCACCCGGTCGCACTGCAGACCGACCGGCCGCACCCGGCCCGGATCTACGACTACTGGATCGGCGGCAAGGACAACTTTCCGCCCGACCGCATCGCGGCCGAACACGCCATCTCCGTCTCGCCCGACATCCCGCAGGCCGCCCGGGAGAACCGCGGCTTCCTGCGCCGAGCCGTCCGGCACTGCGCGGAGGCGGGCATCCGCCAGTTCATCGACATAGGCTCCGGGCTGCCGGCCCAGGGGAACGTGCACGAGGTGGCGCAGGAGGTGGCCCCCGACAGCCGGGTGGTCTACATCGACAACGACCCGATCGTCCTGACCCACGGCCGGGCCCTGCTCGCGGACAACCGCACCACCACCGTCCTCACCGGCGACCTCCGCGACCTCGACGAGCTGCTCGACCGGCCCGCCCTGCGCGAGTTGATCGACCTCTCGCAGCCGGTCGCCGTGCTGCTCGTGGCGGTCCTGCACTTCGTGACCGACGAGCAGGCCGCCGCGGCCGTCCGGGCGGTCCACGAGCGGCTGGCGCCGGGCAGCTTCCTGCTGGTCTCGCACAGCACCGCCGAGGGCAACCCGGTTCGCGCCGCCGAGGCCGCGAAGACCTGGGACAACACCGACTCCCCCATCCGCCTGCGCGGTCGCGCCCAGGTCGAGGAACTGCTCGAAGGCTGGGAGCTGCTGGAGCCCGGGGTGGAGTTCGTGCCGCTCTGGCGCCCGGACGGGCCCACCGACGACTCCACCCGCTGGATGTACGCGGCCGTGGGCCGCAAGGCCTGACACCGCAGGCCCTGACACCCCAGGCACTGAGACCTCAGGCACTGACACCTCACCGCGGCGGCCGGCCGTCGTTCCGGGCCGGGCTCCCCACAGGGGGCCCGGCCCGAGCCGTCCGCACGCCAACTAGCCTCCGCACCACGTCAGTTGATCAGACCCACGCAGGCGCGCGCGCCGGGCCGGGGCACCGCCTCCGACTGACGTGATCGTATTGTCTTGCATTGCTCTGCAAATGTATGCCAGAGTTCAGGCATCGGATACGTCGAGATCCCAGGCGTCGCTCACACCGACGTCGTCACGTCCACGTCGCAAGTCAACATCGCTGAGTCAGGAGCCCGCGCCACGCGGGTCAAGGGTGCACCCATGTCGAAGGTCTTGAGCAAGCTGCCGGTCGGTGAACGGATCGGCATCGCATTCTCCGGTGGTTTGGACACCTCGGTCGCCGTCGCGTGGATGCGCGAGCACGGCGCCGTTCCCTACGCCTACACGGCCGACATCGGCCAGTACGACGAGCCGAACCTCGCCGACGTGCCGGCCCGTGGCCGCGCCTACGGCGCCGAGCAGGCGCGGCTGGTCGACTGCCGTGCCGCCCTGGTCGAGGAGGGTCTGGCCGCGCTCGCCTGCGGCGCCTTCCACATCCGCTCGGCCGGGCAGACCTACTTCAACACCACCCCGCTCGGCCGCGCCGTGACCGGCACCCTGCTGGTGCGGGCGATGCAGGACGACGGCGTCTCGATCTGGGGCGACGGTTCCACCTACAAGGGCAACGACATCGAGCGGTTCTACCGCTACGGCCTGCTCGCCAACCCCAACCTGCGGATCTACAAGCCGTGGCTGGACCAGCAGTTCGTCACCGAGCTCGGCGGCCGCAAGGAGATGTCCGCCTGGCTCGCCGAGCGCGACCTCCCGTACCGGGACTCCGCCGAGAAGGCCTACTCCACCGACGCCAACATCTGGGGCGCCACCCACGAGGCCAAGCGGCTGGAGTTCCTGGACGCCTCGATGGAGATCGTCAGCCCGATCATGGGCGTGGCCTTCTGGGACCCGGCCGTCGAGATCGCCACCGAGGACGTCACCGTCGAGTTCGAGTTCGGCCGCCCGGTCCGGATCAACGGCCAGGTGTTCGCCGACGACGTCGCGCTGGTGCACGAGGCCAACACCATCGGCGGGCGGCACGGCCTGGGCATGTCCGACCAGATCGAGAACCGGATCATCGAGGCCAAGAGCCGCGGCATCTACGAGGGCCCGGGCATGGCGCTGCTGCACATCGCCTACGAGCGGCTGCTCAACGCCATCCACAACGAGGACACCCTCGCCACCTACCACACCCAGGGCCGCCGGCTCGGTCGGCTGCTCTACGAGGGCCGCTGGTTCGACCCGCAGGCGCTGATGCTGCGCGACAGCCTGCAGAAGTGGGTCGGCCAGGCCGTCACCGGCAGTGTCACGCTGCGGCTGCGGCGGGGCCAGGACTACTCGGTCATCGACACCCAGGGCCCCAACTTCAGCTACCACCCCGAGAAGCTGTCGATGGAGCGCAGCGTGGACGCCGCGTTCGTCCCGGACGACCGGATCGGCCAGCTGACGATGCGCAACCTGGACATCGCCGACTCCCGCGGCAAGCTGGAGCAGTACGCGGTGCACGGCCAGCTGGCGCCGTGGAGCGGCCTGATCGGCGAGCTGTCCCTGGGCGGGGCCACGCCGATCGCCGCCGGCACCGGCGACGCGGCGGAGTCCACGGCACTGGACCACGCCGCGATCGAGTCCGGCACCGACTGACCCGGTACGGCCCGCCCTGACCGGGCCGTACCCGCCGGGGGCCGCCGCACCACAGCAGGTGCGGCGGCCCTCGGCCGTCCCGCTCCACACCCCGGCCACACCCCGGCCACGCCCGAGCCGCACCCGCCGCGCACCGGCGGCAGATCAGCAGCCCCCGGTCACCGGATCCGCACGACGCCCCGGCCGCGCACCGCCCGCTCCCCCAGCCGCGCGGCCGCCACCTCCGCGACCCCGGCACCCCCGACCGCACGCAGGTCCGCCCCGGCCCCCGCCGCAGCGCCCGAAGGGGCGCCCGCCATCGGCCGCGCCAGCACCGCGTCCCGCAGCATCAGCAGGATCTCGCCGTCGTAGCGCTCCGCCAGCAGCCGGGCGAGCCGGGCCGCGCCGCCCGGTCGGGCGCCCGGGGCCAACTCCGGCAGCCGGCCCGGTTCGCTGAGGTCCTGGGCCCGCCCGGCCCAGCGCGCCGCATCGCCCGGCTCGCCCTCGGCCACGTAGTGCACCGCGAGGCAGTGCACGGCCAGTTGGTCACCGTACTGGGCGGCGATCCGCCACCAGAAGACGCCGTCGCCGGGCCGCCCCATGCCGTAGAGCAGGCAGCCGAGGGTGCGGAGGGCGGTCTTCTCGGCGAGTTCGAGGTCGAGGGCCAGTTCGCCCGGCTCGGCCGCGCCAGCCACGCCCGCGCACAGGTGCCGCAAGTCACGCCGCAGGTCACGCCGCAGGTCGGCCCGGCCGCCGGCCCACGGCGGGTCCCCGGAGCCGAAGGCGTGCGGCGGACGGGCGGCGGACGGCGGCCGGGCGGGCCGCTCGCGGGTCGGCTGGGCGGGCCTGCGGGCGGCGGCGAGGTGTTCGGCGAGCCGCCGGGTGAAGGCCACCGGGTCGTGGTCGCGGAACTCGCGCTCCAGCGCGGCGGCGTGCGTGTCGAGCAGGTCGGCGATCCTCATGTGCCCGCCTCGCCTTCCGGGTGCTCCAGCAGGTACTCCAGGTGGCGCCGCCCGAGGCTGTAGTAGGTGCGGGCGGTGGTGTGCGCGAGGCCGAGCGCCCGGCCGATGTCGGGGTAGGAGAGCCCTGCCTGGCGCAGCCGGACGACATCGGCCTGGACGGGCGCGGCGCGCGCGAGCTCGTCCATCGCCCAGTCCAGGGCGTCCAGTTCGGCGAGCTCGTTCAACTCGTCCTGGCTGGTGTCGGGGCGGCGCTGCGCGATGACCCGCTGCCGTTTGCGCTCGGTGCGGCGGCGTTCACGCAGGACGTCGACGACCGCGTCCTTGACGATCTTGAAGGCGTAGGCCTGCGGGTCGGCGCTGGCGAGGGCGCGGCGCCAGTTCTTGTACAGCGCGGCACCGGCGTTCTGGACGGCGTCCTGCGCGTCCTCGCGGTGGCGCAGGCGCTGCTGGGCGTAGCGGAGGTAACCGGGGTTCTCGTGGGTGAAGAAGGCCTCGAAGTCGGCCGGCAGGTCGGCGAGCGGGTCCGCCCGCAGGGCCCGCTCCTCGCCCGGCCCGGGGGTGCTCACACCCGTCCCCCTTTCGTGGGTCAGCTGGCCGGCCCACCGGGTGGCACGCCGACGGCCCGTGGAAGGGCTCGTGGTGTAACCGTCCGGGAGGGGGCGAATGTTGACCGGATCGGGCGGACAATCGGCGAACGTTTCCGTTCACTTTCGAACATGGCCGCTGACCTGCCGGTTCGGCTCGATCGACCGACACCGAACCGCACCAGAGTGACCCAGATCACACTCCACCGCCGGCCGACTTGACAGGCCCTACGGCGCCGGGTCCACCACCGCCGAGTCCAGCGCACCGGTGACCCGGTCCAGCAGCGCGCGCAGCGCGGCCAGGTCCTCGACCGGCAGGCCGGTCGCGGTGAGCAGCCGGCGCGGCACCTGGCCGGCCCGCCCGCGCAGCGCCGAGCCCTCGGCGGTGAGCCGGACGGTGACCGACCGCTCGTCCTCCGGGCTGCGCTCGCGGCGCACCAGTCCGGCCGCCTCCAGCCGCTTGAGCAGCGGCGACAGCGTGCCCGAGTCGAGCCGCAGGCGCTCGCCGATCCGCTTGACGGGCAGGTCGCCGTCCTCCCAGAGCACGAGCATGACCAGGTACTGCGGGTAGGTGAGCCCGAGGTCCTTGAGCAGGACGCGGTAGACGCCGCCGAACGCGCGGGAGGCCGCGTTCAGGGAGAAGCAGATCTGCTGGTCGAGGCGGAGCAGGTCCTCGTCCGCCATGCCGGGGAGCGTCGTCATGCCCCCATGGTACCGATCGCTTTCACGCCATTGAGTTGTGCGCAATTGAATTGCGTGCTCTACTTACTGCACGGCAGGAACAGCCCGGGCAACCGGGCCGGCTCCGCCCGGCACCAGCAGCACCAGCAGCACCAGCAGCAAACGACGGCAGCACTCCACCGAAGACCGAAGGAACCGACATGGACGCGATCTACACCGCAGCAGCCACCGCCAACGGCCGGGAGGGCCGCGCGGTCAGCTCGGACGGCCGACTGGACCTCGCGCTGGCGATGCCGCAGGCGCTCGGCGGCGACGGCAACGGCACCAACCCCGAGCAGCTGTTCGCGGCCGGATACGCGGCCTGCTTCGCCAGCGCCCTCGGCCTGGTGGGCCGCCAGTCCCGGGTGGACACCAGCGAGGTCTCGGTCACCGCGGAGGTCTCCATCGGCAAGGACGGCGCCGGCTTCGGCCTCGCCGTCGTCCTGCGGGTCGAGCTCCCCGAGGCGCTCGCGGACGGCAGCGGCGAGCTGCTGGTCAAGCAGGCCCACGAGGTCTGCCCGTACTCCCGCGCCACCCGCGGCAACATCCCGGTCGAGCTGGTCGTCGAGTAGTCCCACCGGGGGGGGTGGCCTCCGGTCACCCCCCGCTCGGCGCACCCGGCGCACCCGGCCCGTTGGCCGAGCGCAGCGTGTCGAGTCTGCGCCGGTACTCGGCCTCGTCGATCTCGCCGCGGGCGAACCGCTCCGCGAGCAGCTGCTCCGGCGTCGGCCCGTACGCCCCCGGCGGCCCACCAACCCCGGCAGACCCGCCGGGGCCGCCGGTCCCGGCGGGCCACGCCGTCCCGGACGCACCGGACGCCCAGCCCGGCGGCCCGGCCGCGCCGGGGCCCGCCGCACCGTGCGGGACCGGCTGCCGCGAGCGCGACAGGTACCGGATCAGCAGGACCACCAGCAGCACCAACAGCGCCAGGACCAGCAGCGAGCCGACCACCATCAGCCCGATGCCCCAGCCGCTCAGCCCGTGGCCGCGCCCGAAACCGTGACCGTGCCCGAACCCGGGCCCGAATCCGTGCCAGTGCCTCATCAGGACCTCCTCCTCCGGCCCCTTCGGGCCCGCCGAGGCGATCAGCGCCTTATCACCATCGTGCGCCCGCCACGGCGGGAAGCGGCATGAGGAAAGCCTGAGAAATCGTTTCGGCACGAGGACCGGGCCCGGCGGGGTACGTTGCGGCCATGACCCACCACCCGCCGCCCGACCTGCGCTCGCCCGAGCGGCTCGTCGCGGCCGGGGTGCTGCGCCGCCACGGGGACGGCAGCCCCCACCCGGCGCTGGGCGGCTCCCCGATCAGTTACGTCTCGCTGCCCCTCTGGGCCGCGCTGACCGCCCTGGCCATCGCACCCAACGCGGCCGAGGCCACCGCCACCGCCCTGCTGCGCGCGATCGCCGACCAGGCCGTGGACGCGGCACTGGCCCCCGGCAACGAACGCGCGCCCCGCGACGACCTGTACGTGGCCGCGCCGGCGCACATCGGCCCGTACCGGCGCACCGTCTGGTTCCAGCGCAGCGGCCCGCGCGGTCCGGTCACGGCCTCCTTCCCGCCGTGAGCACGGACGTCGGGGGCCCACCGCCGCCCGTCACCGCTCGACCCGCAGGCTGTGGCAGACCCAGCTGAGCCGGTCCGGCCCGTCCAGCGGCGGCCGGTCGTGGTAGATCCCGTCCGCCACCGACAGGTTGACGATCAGGTAGGCGTGCCAGGCCGGCCCGACGCCGTGCAGGTCCGCGTAGACCAGCTCCTCCTCCACGTACCAGTCCACCGAGTGCGCGCCGAGCACCACCCGCAGACCGAAGGTGGCCCCGGGGCCGATCCCGGCGCTGCCGCCGTGCCAGTAGCGGAAGCCGCCCCGGACGTGGTTGGAGATCTCCAGCAGGTCCGGGTTGTCGGGGTGGTACTCGAAGACGTCGACCTCGTTCCCGCCGTCCCGCCAGGTCCAGATCGCGGGCCAGGCGCCCAGTTCGACGGGCAGCGTCACCGTCGCCGAGAGCACGTCCCCGGTGCGCAACTGGAAACCCTCCGGACTGCCTTCGGTGGTGAGCAGGTTGCAGGTCCACAGGCCGCCGGCGCGCCGCCGGCGGGCGGCGAACACCCCGCCGGGGCAGTACTCGCGGCTCAGGTAGTCGAGTTTGTGATCGCTCCGGTTGGTCGGCCCCATTCTCGGGTAGGCGCTGCTACGCCCGGCGATCCACTGCCTGGTCGAAGTGAAGTCCGCGTCGAACACGACGGTCACGGCCGCCTCCCCAATGCTCCGGTGCCCCGGCAGTCCGACACGCCGGGCACACAGAGTGAGTTACCTGATACGCTCCGCAGTATGCGAACGGGACCAACCGGGTCCGTACCGCGGACCGGCCGCCCCCCACGGTCCGTACGGTCCGTCAGCCCACCGGTGTCGGCGCGTCGCCCGCCTCCAGCCGGTCGGTGACCGAGACCACGCCGTCCACCGAGCGGCACAGGTTGAGCACGATCGGCACCAGGTGCGGCTCCGGCACGGTCCCGCTCAGCACCACCCGGCCCTGATCGACCTCCACCCCGACCTGCGCCGGGCTGACCCCCTCGATCCGGCCGAGCACCTCCTCGACGATCTCCCGCCGGATCACCACGTCCTCGCGCAGGAACACCCGCAGCAGGTCCCCGCGGCTCACCATGCCGACGACCCGCCCCTCCTCGTCCAGCACCGGCAGCCGCTTCAGCCCGTGCCGGCTCATCAGCCGGGCGGCCGCGACCACGCTGGTGCCGGGCGTGGTGCAGACCGGCTGCGCGGTCATCAGATCGGCCGCGGTCACCGCGCCGCCGCGTCCGAGCCGGGCCGGCTCGGGGGCCGGGAGCGGGCTGTGCGGGTCCTCCTGCGCCGCAAGCGTGCGCAGCAGGTCGGCCTCCGAGACCACGCCGAGCGGCCGCCCGTCCGGGTCCACCACCGGCATCCCGGTGATGTCGTACTCGGCCAGCAGCGCGACGATCTCCCGGAACCCGGTCTCGGGCGCGACCAGCACCACGGGGCTGGTCATCACAGATTCGACGGTGGCATGCCGCACGCCGGTTCACCTCGTCCACCACGCTGGTCAGGCCGGGCGCGGATCGGCCCGGCCGGTACCGGCAGCATCGCTCCCGGCGGCCCGAAAGGCCAGGGGCCAAGGGGCCGAACGGGTGGGACCTTGGCCCCTGAGCCGCGCACACGCGCCGAACGCGGTATCCCACGAGGCCGCGGGCCCGGAAGCGTCCGGCGCGCACCTCCGGGCGGGGTGACCGGGCGCGTCGCCCTCGCACCGGCTCCGGTGCGGACGGGAGGGCTCCACGGACGGCGCAACCATCACATGATCGACTCGTTGAACCGTCCACCACGACAGCACGGACGGCGCCGGGAGGGCCTGTTGGCAGGACGGACGGTGAGCGCGCTGCGGCCGCGCCCGGGCACGGCGCAGCGCCCGGTGGTCCGGGCGGAGGCCGCGCTGGTGCGCCACTACCGCCGGCTGGTCCGGATCGCCTACCTGGCGCTGCCCGCCGACCGGGACCGGCACAGCCGGGTGCTGGCCGCGCACGCCGCCGCCCAGCGCGCCCTGCCCTCCCGCTGGTCCCGCGGCACCGAGGCGCCGCTCGCCGCACCCCAGTCCGCCGCACCCCAGTCCGCCGCTTCGCCCGCAGCGCCTCCGACACTCGCCTGGCCCGGCGAGGACGAGGTGTACGCCGCACTGCGCCTGCGGGTGCTGCGGACCGCGCTGCGGCCGCGGCCGGTGCGGCGGGTGGTGGCGCCCCGGGTGTGGGGTCTGCGGCTGTTCACGCCGCACGGCGGGGAGGAGGACGCGGCCCTGGACCGGGCGCTCGCCGCGCTGGACGCCCCGGCCCGGGCCGCGTTCGCGCTGCGCGCCGTCGAGGGGTTGAGCGCGGAGGCCGCCGTCGACGTCCTGCGGCAGGCCGGGGCGGCAGGACCGGAGGCGGCGGTGGCCGCAGCCGCCGAGGTGCCCGCCGGGCCGGGCCCGGACGCGCCCGCCTTCGACCCCTGCGCGGTCCGGGTGCAGCCCACCGACCTGCTGCGCCGCCGCCGGTCGCTGGCCGCCGCGCTCGCGGTGGGCGTGCTGGGGCTGACCACCACGGCGGCGGTCCTGGGCGCCTCCGGACCGGCCGAGCCAGCCGGCAGGCCGTCCGCCGCGCCGCCACCGGGCGGAGCGGCCGATCCGGGCCGGCTGGTCCGGGTGGCGCCGGACGCGTGGCAGCACACGACACGGGTCGACTTCACGGCCTGGCCGGCCCGGGGCGAGCGCCGGGAGGACGGCGCGCTGCTCGGCCGCGCGCTGGCCTCCTGGGCGCAACCGGGCCCGCGGACCCGTGCCGAGCCGGGCACCGACCCGGGCCCGCCGACCGCGCCGCCGCACCTGCTGTACGCCGGCACGGTGGACGGCACCGGCGTGGTGGTGCTGTTCGACGGGCAGCGGATCGCCCGGTACAGCGACGGCCAGGGCGGCGGCCTGGACCTCGCCCGCGCCGACGACCCGGACCCGGCGACGGCGGGCGCGGTGGTGCTGCGCCGTCAGGGCACCGCCGTCCGGTACCTGCTCGCCCCCTGGGTGGAGGACGCGGACACCCGCCGGATCGACCAACCCGACGCCCCCGCCCACCCGCTGGAGCACCCGGACGGGGTGACCGCCGCGGCGCCGGGCGGCGGGTTCGCGGACTGCCGGGGCGCCACCGTGCTCCGGCTGCACTCCTCGCCGCAGCTCGCGGAGCGCTCCGGCGTCCTGCTGGCCGACCTGGGCGGCCTCGTCCCCGCGCACCTCACCTGGTCACCGCCGGACCGCGCCCAGACGCCGTCCCCGTCCCAGACCCAGCCGCCGTCGCCGTCCCCGTCCCCGTCCGAGGCCACCGGCCAGGACGCCCTGCAGGCCTGGGCCCGCGCGGGCTGCGCCGTCCCGGATGCCACGCCGGGCGTCCGGCAGTTGAGCCTGTGGGCCTTCGCGAACCAGCAGCTGCCGCAGAACGCGGGGTCCGCCACCTGGTACTGCCTGCGCGCCGACCGCTGGGACGGCGCGGGCAGCGCCGCCACCGCCGTCCTGCTGCCGGCCTCCCGCACCCCGCAGCGCACCGGTGGCGGCCCGGGCCGGGCCTGCAGCCGCTTCGAGCCGGACGTGGCGGCCTGGGCCTGGTGGCGCTCCCCGCAGGGGGCGGAGTTCCTGCTGGCGGCGGGCAGTCGGCGGGTCGCACGGCTGACCGTCAAGGGCCCGGACTGGTCGGCCGACCGGGCCGTGCCGGACCACACCCTGGCCCTCGAACGGCCCGGCCGCGCCACCGTCCAGGTCGAGGCGACGCTGGACGGCGGCACCCGCATCAGTCCGCCGCACTGAACCCCGCCGCGCTGAGCCCCGGCTCCCGCTCGTAGTCCGGCAGTTCGACGCTCGACACCTGCTCCCCCAGCGCCAGCATCCTCCGCAGCACCCACCGCCGGTTGAGCAGCCCGTTGCGCAGCCGCAGCCCGGTCGCGGTGCGCGGCGCCAGGAACGGCCCGGTGCGGTCGCCGCCCTTCTGGCAGCCGCGGGCGTAGTCGCGCAGCAGCCGCTCGTACCGGGCGAAGGCGGTGCGGTGGTCGCCGCGGGCCCGGGCGAGTTCGCCGGCCAGCACGTAGGCGGCCACCACGCCGGTGCCGGTGCCCATGCCGCCGATGGTGGCGCCGCAGGCGGCGTCGCCGAGCAGGGCGATCCGGCCGGTGGACCAGGCGGGCAGGTCGGCACGGCTGATCGCGTCGAAGTACAGCTCGGGCGCGGTGTCCAGGCTCGCCAGCAGTTCGGGCACCCGCCAGCCGAGCCCGGCGAAGGCCTGCCGGATCAGGGCCTTCTGCTGCTCGGGGTCGTTCCGGTCGTACGCGCGGGCGGGCGAGGCGAAGAGGCAGAAGGCCCCGGCCCGGCCCGGGTCGCGGTGGTCGGCGCCGAGCGAGGCGAGTCGGCCCGGCACGTTGAGCCCGACCGATCCGGTGGCCGGCAGCGTGCCGTCGTTCGGCAGGTGCCAGGTGGCCGCGTAGTAGCCGAGGTGGCGGACGTAGTGCTGCTCGGGGCCGAAGGCGAGGCGCCGGACGGTGGAGTGCAGTCCGTCCGCGCCGATCACCAGGTCGACGTCGCGCGGCGCGCCGTGCCGGAACTCGACCCGGACGCCGTTCGCGTGCTCGGCCAGCGCGGTGATCGAGTCGCCGAAGACGTACTCGGCGCGGGCGCTGCTGTGCCGGTGCAGCAGCCGGGCCAGTTCGCCGCGCGGGAGCTCCACCGCGCCACTCGCGAACTCGGCGGGCAGGTGGAGCAGTCGGCGCCCGTCCGGGTCGACGAAGGTGATCGGGCTGCCGCCGGTGTCGAGTGCCCGCAGTTCGTCGAGCAGGCCCATCCGTTCCAGGACGGTCAGGTGGGTGCGGCCGCGGAAGTCGACGTTCTGGCCGCCGCCGCGCAGCGCGGGCGCGCGCTCGACGACGGTGGTCTCGAAGCCGAAGCGGCCGAGCCAGTGGGCGAGGGCGGGGCCGGCGATGCCCGCACCCGAGATCAGGACCTTGGTGTTCATGGAATCCGCTCCGTCCGACGACCGGGGATCACGGTCGAAAACTGCGCACCGAAAACTGTGTCCAGAGGACACTGTTTGTTGTTGTGTACGGTAGACGCAGTTTGGTCGGAGGGGCAAGCCCCCAGGCGGGAGCGGCACGTGAGCGAGACGGTGAACGAGAGCCTTCGGCTGCTCTGGGGGCCTCCGGCCCGGCCGACCCGGGGCCGAAGCCGGCGCTGAGCCTGGAGCGGATCGCGGCGGCGGGTGTCGAGATCGCCGATGCCGAGGGGCTGGCCGCGGTCTCCATGCAGAAGGTGGCCGGGCTGCTCGACTTCACCAAGATGTCGCTCTACCGCTATGTGCCCGGCAAGGCCGAACTCGTGGCGCTGATGGTCGAGTCGGTCAGCGGCGAGCCTCCCGAGGCCGCGGCCGACGCCGACTGGCGGGATCAACTCACCGCCTGGGCCCACGCGTTGACCGAGCGCTTCAGCCGCCACCCCTGGCTGCTGGACGCCACGGTCGGCCCCCGGCTGCTGGGCCCCCGGGAACTCGCCTGGCTGGAGCGGGTGGTGGCGGCACTGGAGGGCAAGGGCCTCACCGGCCCCGAGCGGATGGACGCCGCCGTCCTGCTCGCCGGGCACGTGCGCGGCATCGCGCTCCAGGCCCGGGGGTCCGGTCCGGGCGGCTCCCCGGAGGCCGAACTGCTGGCCGCACTCGGCTCCGTGGTGCTCCGGCACGCCGACCGCTACCCCGCCCTGGCCGACGCCATGGCCGACCCGGACGGACGCGACCAGGCCCTCGGCTTCGGCCTGGAACGCATCCTGGACGGCCTCGCCGCGCTGATCGACCGGCGGACCGGCGGCAGCTGACGGGCCGCCTCGACCGGGCCACCGCAGACCGGGCCACCGGCACGCGATACCCGTTGGAGCGCGGGCCGTTCGAGGCACTAGCATCGCCCGCCATGGCCATGTTCGTGCATCTGACCAACGCCGCGAACGCGCCGCGCATCCGCCGCTCCGGCATCCGGGCCGGCAGCTGGGCCCAGGGTGACACGCGCGGGGTGTACTGCTTCCCGGTGCTGCCCTCCTACACCCTCACCCACCAGTGGGTGCGCGAGCTCGCCCGGTTCCACCCGAAGGGCGCGCTGGTCGCGGTGCACGTCCGGCTGGACGACGCGCAGGAGGTGCTGGTCGGGCACTACCGGGACCGCGCCAAGGAGGCCCAGCGGTGGCACACCGCCGCCGAGGCCGTCGCGCGGATCGCCGCGCTGCCCGATCCGCGCGGCTGGGAGGTGGTCCTGCCGCGCGCGGTGGCGGCCGGCGAGGTGCACCGCGTCCGCGCGGTGCCGCAGGTCGCCGGCTGGCGCTACCTGCCGGACGCCCACGGCCGCCGCCCCTGCACCTGCATCGGCTGCCGTGGTCGCGGCGGCTACGGCGACCGTCGGCTGCGCGAACGCCACCCGCACCCACTGGACGGACCGCCGCCGCCCGTCCCGGTGCTGCTCGCCCGGATCGCGGCGGCCGGGGACCCGGGCGACCCGGACGAACTGCGGGCCGCCCTGCACTGGTTCGGCCTGCGTCGGCGCGGCCCGCTGGACGCCCTGGCCCGGCTGGCCGACCACCCGGACCCGGCCGTGCGCAGGGAACTGGTCTGGACGGTGCACAACTGGTCCACCCGGGCGTCGCCGAGCTGCTGGACGGCCTCGCACAGGACCCGGAACCGGACGTCCGCGAGGCCGTCGAGGCGGTCCGGGACGTCTGAACCGCCCCCCGAACCGCCCCGTCACCGCGCGCAGGTGTCAGGAGGTGCGCTTCAGCTGCCAGGAGTTGTTGTTGAAGCTCGGCACCGAGGAGTACTGGCAGCTGGAGCTGTAGAAGCTGCTGACGATCGTCCAGCCGGCCGGCGGGTAGGTGGACGAACAGGCGTTGACGACCGTGCCGACCGGCAGGCCGGTGAGCTGCTTGATCTGCTTGGCGTTCGGGGCGAACCCGGAGCCGCAGCCGGCGCTGTTCCACCACTGGACGTCCACGTAGCCGCTCGGGGTCAGCGTGGAGGCGCAGACGTTGGTCGTGTCGCCGGGGGCGGCCTGGGCGGAGCCCATGGTCAGGGCGAGGGCGGCGGCGGTACAGCCGAGGGTGACGGCGACGGCGCGAAGTCGGGTCATGGGAGGTCCTCTCGGAAGTCACGCGGGATGTCCGCGTCACGGCCCCCTTTTCTATGCCCGCGGCATACTCCGTGGACAGTGTCTTTCCGGCCCACCCGGCGGCCCGATCTCGCCCTTCCCCACCGGGCACGGGCCCACCCGGGCGGCTCCTCGACGTGCCCGCCCGGCCGACTCGGGCGATCCTGGGACGAACCGCGTCGTCGACGGGGAAGGTGGACCGCGATGTTCCAGCTCCTGTGGATTCTGCTCATCGGCTTCGTGCTGGGCCTGCTCGCCAAGCTGATCCTGCGCGGACCGCAGTCGATCCCCTGGTGGCTGACCATGCTGCTCGGCGCCGCCGGGGCCTGGCTCGGCAACGCCGTCTCCGGCTGGATCGGCGTCCGCCACACCTCGGGCATCGACTGGATCCGCCACCTCCTCCAACTCGGCTTCGCCGTCGCCCTGGTGGCCTTCGTCGCACCGGCCTGGACGAAGTCCCGCCCACCCCGCTGATCCGGCGCCGACCGGAACTGTCAGTGCCGGGTGCAAGACTCCCGTCCGGGCCCGCCGAACGGGCCCGGACGATTCCGGAACGGGGGTGCACCGATGCGCACGGGCGGGACGTGGCGGCTGCTGCGCGGCGAGGAGCTGCTCGGCGAGATCGTCGTGGATGAGAGCGAGTTCGCCTGGACGGACGGCCGGTTCCTGCCCCGGCCGGGCTTCGCCGAGGTGAAGCCCTGGTTCGACGAATCGGCCGCACTGCTCGACGCCGAGGAGTACGAGGCGTTCGAGCTGGCCTACGACCGGATCGACGGGGCCCTCACCCTGGTCGGCCCGGCCGGGCCCGCCGCCGAGTTCCTGCTGCACATACGCGGCGACCGCGCTCGGTTCCGATGGTCGGACGAGCCCTTCCAGGACGAGGAGCGCTGACCCCGGCTCAGCCGACGTGGACGGCCGGGCGGCGGCGGCGGTCGGGTTCGGCCTCGCGCAGGACCTCGCGGGTGACGGGGGCGATCTCGCCCTGGCCGAACAGGAAGAACCGCAGGAACTGGGCGAAGGGGTTGCCCTCGGTCCACTCGAAGTAGATGTGCGGCTGCTGTCCGGTCAGGTCGCGCACCTGGAGCAGCAGCGCGGCCAGCGCGTTGGGCACGCTGGAGCTCTGCAGCGCCAGCACCCGGTAGCGGTCGTGCAGCACCTCGCCGTGCACGGTCAGTTCGGCCTCGAAGTCGGACGGGTCGAGCACGGTGACCTCGACGAAGACCAGGTCGTCCTCGGCCGGGATGTCGTTGTCGGCGCGGATCTGGCGGAGCTTGTCGCGGTACTCGGCGAGGTCCCGGCTGTTCGGCTCGTTGGCGATCAGGCGCAGCGGGCGGTGGGTGTAGTCGCGGACGAAGCGCTCCGCGGTCTCGTCCAGCGCCACGCCCGTGACGCGCAGTTCGAAGGAGCGCTTGAGCCGGGACAGGAAGGAGACCAGCACGATCCCCCCGATGAAGCAGGCACCGATCTTGACGCCGTCCGGCCGCTCGGCGATGTTGACGGCCGTGGTGTAGAGGAAGACGCCGGAGATCACGGCGAAGCCGACCGTCCAGCGCCGCTGCTCGGCCTTGTGCGCGGCGATGGTGACGGCGATCGCGGCCGAGCTGATCAGCACCAGCACGCCGGTCGCGTACGCGCCGCCCTGGGCGTCGACGTTCGCGTTGAAGATCCACGTGACCAGGAAGGCGATCAGGGTGAGGACGATCACCAGCGGCCGTACCGCGCGGGCCCAGTGCGGTGCCATGCCGTAGCGCGGCAGGTAGCGGGGCATCAGGTTGAGCATGCCGGCCATCGCGGAGGCGCCGGCGAACCAGAGGATGGCGATGGTGGACAGGTCGTAGACGGTTCCGAAGCTGCTGCCCAGGTACTCGTGGGCGAGGTAGGCCAGGGCGCGCCCGTTGGCCTGGCCGCCGGTCTTGAAGGCGTCGGCGGGGATCAGCACGGTCGTGATGAAGCTGGTCGCGATCAGGAAGACGCTCATGATGACGGCCGCGGTGGTGAGCAGCTTGCGGGCGTCGCGGATCCGGCCGACCGGGTCGGCCTCGGTGTCGTCCGGCTCGCCCTTGATGTGCGGCATCACGGCGACGCCGGTCTCGAAGCCGGAGAGGCCGAGTGCGAGCTTCGGGAAGACGGTCAGGGCTACGCCGACCATCGCGATCACGTTGCCGTGCTCGGCGGTCAGCGCGTCCGACCAGTCGGTGACCACGTGCGGCGACTTCAGCACGTGCCACAGACCGTTGGCCACCACGACCACGTTGAGCGCCAGGTAGACGGCGACCAGGACGACGGCGACCCCGATCGCCTCGCCGAAGCCCCGGAGGAACACCGCGCCGAGCAGGGCGATCAGGACCAGCGTGACCAGCATCTGCTTTCCGCTGAGGGCGCTGTGCACGTGCGGGTTCTCGACCAGGTGCGCGGCGCCGTCGGCGGCCGACAGGGTGATGGTGATCATGAAGTCGGTGGCGGCGAAGCCCAGCAGGGTCAGCACGAAGAGCTTGCCCTGCCAGAACGAGAGCAGCCGCTCCAGCATCGCGATGGAGCCCTCGCCGTGCGGGCTCTCGCGGGCCACCCGCCGGTAGACGGGGAGGGCTCCGAGCAGGGTGACGATCACCAGGACGATCGTCGCCACGGGCGAGAGCAGGCCGGCCGCCAACGCCGCGATGCCCGGCTGGTAGCCGAGGGTCGAGAAGTAGTCCACACCGGTCAGGCACATGACCCGCCACCAGGACTGGCCCTCGTGCTCCGGTGCCTGCGCGTGCGGTCCGGGGTGCTGCTTGGCCATGTCGGACAGGCCTTCCAGCATCCACGCCCGGAACCTCGTGCCCCGCGTCGGAGGAGCCATCCCCGGTTCGACCGATCCCGACGACGCCACGTACACCCCTGTCCACGATCTCGGCCGGCCGCACCGCGGCTGCCGGGCCCCCTTGGCCGCCGGACGGCGGGCCTGGTCAGGCTAGGCGGGGTGGGCGCCGTCGCCGGGGAGCCACGGGGCGGACACGCCTGTGCTCCGCCCGAACGGCTCTCTGCGCCGGCGGGATCGGCTCGGCCGGGTCGGCCACCCGGCGCGGCGGTCGGGTCGTACCGCCCGAAAGGGGTAAGGATGTGCCGGCGCCTTGACGCGATCAGTTGACGCGGTCGACTCGGTGAGCGCACCGGCGCACCTAGCGACAAGCAACGACAGCGGGAGGACACGGTGGCGGAGCCGAGCCGGCGGGGGATTCTGGGCCTGGGTCTGATGGCGGCCGCCGCCACCTCGTGCGGCGCCCACCCGTCGGCCCACGCGCCCGCGCCCAGCCTCGACCACCCGGCCACCGCTCGCCCGGCCGGCGACGCCGGGAAACCCGACGAGCGCGCCCTGCCCGGCACGCCCGGCTGGGAGATCACCGACCCGGGCCCGGCCGACGCGATCGAGGGCTTCGCCGACCGGGTCAGCGTGCTGCCCGGCGAGCCCTTCGGCCTGCACGTGTCCACCGGCGCCCCCGCCTTCACCGTCTCCGCCTACCGGATGGGCTGGTACGGCGGGGCCCGCGCCCGCCTGGTCTGGCGGCGCGAGCACGTCCCCGGCACCCGGCAGGCCGCCCCGCAGGTGGACCGGGCCACCCGCACCGTGCTCACCGGCTGGCAGCGCACCCTGGCCGTGGACACCGCCGGCTGGCCCGAGGGCGCGTACCTGCTGCGCCTGGACGCCGAGGACGGCTCCGGCCGCCGCTACGTCCCGCTCACCGTCCGCTCCGCCGTCACGGCCGGCCGGACCGTCGTGATGAGCGCCCCGGCCACCTGGCAGGCCTACAACGAGTGGGGCGGCCACAGCCTCTACAACGGGCCGACCGGCACCCTGGCGACCCGCTCGCTGACGGTCGTCTTCGACCGGCCGTACGACTACGACCACGGCGCCGGGCTGTTCCTGGTGTACGAGGCGCCGCTGGTCGCGCTCGCCGAGAAGCTCGGGCTGGAGCTGGCGTACACCACCGGGATCGACGTGGCCCGCGAACCCGGCCTGCTCAAGGGCGCGAGCGCCGTCCTGTCCCTGGGCCACGACGAGTACTGGTCGCCCGAGCAGCGCGCCAACGTGGCGGCGGCCCGCGACGCCGGGACGAACCTGGCGGTGCTGGGTGCCAACTGCTGCTTCCGCCGGGTGCGTTTCGAGCCGACCGGGCTGGGCCCGGACCGCGCGGTGGTCTGCTACAAGGACGCCTGGGCGCAGGACCCGGGCCACCAGGCCGGCGCGCCGGCGACCACCGACTTCCGGGCCGGCCCGGGCGCGGACCCGGAGAGCGCGCTGCTGGGCGTCATCTACGACGGCTACCCGGTGGACGCCCCGTACGTGGTCACCTCGCCGGAGCACTGGCTCTTCGAGGGCACCGGCGTGACGGCCGGGGCGTCGTTCCCGCACCTGGTCGGCGTCGAGTACGACCGGGTCGACACCGGCTTCCCGACCCCGCGCCCGATCGAGGTCGTCGCGCACTCCCCCGTGGTCTGCGAGGGCCGCCGCTCGCACTCCGACACCGCCTACTACACGGTGCCGAGCGGCGCCGGGGTGTTCGCCAGCGGGACGATGCGCTGGGTGGAGGCCCTGGACGCGAACGGCCCCGGCGGCGGCAGGGCGGACCACGGGATCGACTCGCACGCCGGGGACCTGGTGCGCAGGGTCACCGAGAACGTGCTGCGCGCCTTCGCCGCCGGGCCGGCCGGGCGCACCCGCCCGGCCCGGGACAACCTCGCGGCGGTCTACGGCGCGTCCTGACCGGCACTCAACCGGTCACGGGGCGATCTCGCCCGGGAGCGGGGCGGCGAAGGTGTCCGCCGGGCCGAAGTTCGAGTACTGGTCCTTCGTCACGACCGTCTTGCCGTTGACCACCATCGACTGCACGCCGCGAACGCCCCGGCCGAGCCGGTCGATCCACAGCTCGCAGTCGACCCCGTCCACGCCCTGGGCCGCCATCCGCGCGGCGTTCGACGGGTCCGCCTCGCGCACCTGGTCCATCGTCAGCCGGCCGGCGAGGTGGAAGACCGGCAGGCCCAACTCGGTCTCCATGCCCTTGCGGGCGGCGGGACCGGTCTCCAGCAGGGCCTTGGCGTAGCCGGCGACCTGCTCGCCGTTCGCGTCGGCGCCCTCCCCGCTCTGCAGGTCCTTCGTCCACTTGGTCTCGCCCTTGGCCTTGTCCCGGTGGTAGCCGACGCCGTCCGCGGTCAGCGTCTCCATCCAGTTCAGCACCAGCGCTCCGCCCATGACGGTCTTGCCCTCGGTGCGGGCGCCGCGGGCCGGGGTGTAGTAGTTCATCCGGCCGGTGACGGTGATCCGCACCTGCTGGTCGCCCTCCCCGGTCTCGGAGACCAGGACGACGTTCGCGGCGTACGGCTCGCGGGAGCGGTGGGCTATCGCGACCGCCGGGTCGAACGCGCCGTCGGCACCGGCGGGCGCGCCGACCGCCGCGGCGGTCGCCGACGCGGTCGCGGTCGCGGACACCGAGGCCGAGGCCGATGCCGAGGCCGTCCCAACGGCGGCCGCCGGGGCGGAGCCGCCGGAGCCGCCGGAGCCGCAGCCGGTGAGGGCGGTCAGCGCGAGCGCCGTGGCGGCGAGGACCGGTACGGCGGTGGTGCGGCGGATGGTCAAGGAGGCTCCCCGGGGGTGTCGATCCGAACCGGGGAAGGTTGCCACACCCACACCTCGCAGTCGAACCGCCCTGCGACGGCCGCCCCCGTGGGGGGCCTGGCGGTACCCGTGGCGGGCGGGGGTGAAGCGCGCGGATACACTCACACGGTCTACTGGAGCGCAGGTCGTCGCGGACTACCGACCGGCCTGGCCGGGCAGCCGGCCGGAGAGGGCACGAGGGAAACAGAACATGGTCGAGGCCTCCCCCAAGGTCGTTGTCGTCGTCCCCACGTACAACGAACGGGAGAACCTTCCGGTCCTGGCGGGGCTCCTCGCGGACCTCCCGGTGCCCAACCTGCACCTGCTGGTGGTGGACGACAGCTCCCCGGACGGCACCGGCGAGGTCGCCGAGAAGCTGGCCGCGGAGGCCGGCGGCACGATCGGCGTGCTGCACCGCACCGAGAAGGACGGCCTCGGCCGCGCCTACCTGGCCGGCATGGCCCGGGCCCTGGACGAGGGCGCCGATGTCGTCGTCCAGATGGACGCCGACCTCTCGCACCCGGCCTCGGCGATACCGGCGATGGTGGACGCCCTGCTGACCGGCGACACCGCCGTGGTGCTCGGCTCCCGCTACGTGCCCGGCGGCTCGACGGCCGCCGAGTGGCCGTGGCACCGCAAGGCGCTCTCCGCCTGGGCCAACTTCTACGTCAACGCGATCCTCGGGCTGGGCGTGCGGGACGCGACCGCCGGGTTCAAGGCCTGGCGGGCGGACACCCTGCGGGCCATCGACCTGCCGAGCGTGCGGAGCAACGGCTACTCGTTCCAGGTCGAGATGAACTACCGCGCCGTCCGGCGCGGCATGACGATCCGCGAGGTGCCGATCCGCTTCGAGGAGCGGATCGAGGGCGCCTCGAAGATGAGCCTCGCCGTACAGGTCGAGTCGGCGCTGGCGCCGTGGAAGCTGCGCTTCGACCGCGGCGACCGGCGCGGCTGACCGGGCCGGGGGCCGGGCGACCCGGCCCCCCACAGCCGTCCGGACGCCGCTCGTCCGGGTAGTGCGCGGGCCGGGCGGCGGTGTGAACGGCGCCCGCGGGGAAAGAAGGGCCTCATGGCCCTCGTCCCGGAGTCGATCGTCCCGGAGTCCGTCACGGCCCTGGTCCGCCGGGGCGCCCGCGAGCCCTTCGTCGTCCAGACCGTGCGGGCGACGGTGGCCGCCACCCTCGCCTACGCCGTCGCGACCCGGCTCAGCAGCGAGCCCGCCCCGCTCACGGCGCCGCTGACGGCGCTGCTGGTCGTCCAGGTCACCGTCTACTCGACGCTCAAGACCAGCATCCGCCGGGTCAACTCGGTGGTGGTCGGGGTGCTGATCGCGATCGGCTTCAGCGCCGTGGTGGGGCTGTCCTGGTGGAGCCTCGGGCTGGTCATCCTGGCCTCGCTGGTGATCGGCCGGTTCGTCCGGGTCGAGGAGTTCGTCCAGGAGGTCGCGATCAGCGCGATGCTGATCCTGGGCGTCACCAAGCTCGCCTCGCAGGCCTGGGACCGGGTGCTGGAGACGCTGATCGGCGCCGCGGCCGGGCTGGTGTTCAACCTGGTGTTCGCCCCGCCGGTGTGGGTGGACACCGCCGGGGAGGCCGTCGAGGGGCTGGCCCGGCGGGCCCGGCAGCTGCTGCTGGACCTCGCCGAGGAGCTGGGCCGACCCATCCCGGTGGCCCGGGCCGCCGAGCGGCTGCACGAGGCGCGCCGGCTGGACCAGGCGATCGCGGAGGTGGACGCGGCGATGCGCCAGGCCGAGGACAGCCTGCGGTTCAATCCGCGGATCAGCGAGGGGCTGCTGTCCCGGCTGGTGCTGCGCACCGGGCTGGACACCCTGGAGATCTGCGTGGTGGTGATCCGGGTGCTGGCCCGGTCGCTGACCGACCTGGCGAAGCGGCGCGGGCCGGGCGAGCGGCTGTTCCCGCCGGACGTCGCGGTGGTCCTGGAGGAACTGTTCGCGCACGTGGGCGGGGCGATGGTGAGCTTCGCGGTGCTGGTCACCACCCAGGTCAGCCGGGACGCGGAGGAGGCGGAGCAGCGGCTGGCCGCCGAGCTGGCGGCGGCCTGGGCGTGCCGGGAGAACGTCGCCCAGGTGCTGCTGCGGAAGGTGCAGGAGCATCCGGAGGCGTGGCAGTTGCACGGGTCGATACTGGCCGAGGTGGACCGGATCCTGGACGAGCTGGACCTCGACCACCGCAGCCGGCGGCTGATGGAGGAGCTGGACCGGGCGTCGGTGGCGAGCCGGGAGCGGTTCTCCCGTTTCGCCCGGCTGCGCGGACTGCTCCGCGGCGAGCGGGGTGGCGGCGACGGAGAGCGCCCGGCGTCGGACGCCGGGCGCTGAGTCCGCAGGGGAACGCTCAGGGCATCAGCCAGGGCTGCTGCGGGAGCGGGTGGCCGGTCTCCAGGTAGGTCTTCAGGTTGGACAGCACCGCCGACCAGCCCTGCTCCGCGTCCAGCCGCGCGGCCTCGTCTGGCAGGTTCTGGTGGGTGACGGTGAGCCGGGTGAGGTCCTGCCAGTGCCGCAGCTCGAAGGTGACCCGGGACGGGCCGCCGGCCCGCTCCTCCTCGGGGCCGGCCCAGGTGGTGACCAGCCGGTGCGGGCGGTCGGCGGCCTCGACCAGGCCGATCACGTCGGCGATGCCGGAGTCGTCGGTCCGCTGGTGCTCCCAGGGGGTGCCGGGCAGCCAGGTGGAGACGTTGCGGTGGCCCCAGTACAGGCCGGACTCGTCGGCGTTGGTGAGGGCGTGCCAGACCCGCTCGGGGGTGGCGCGCAGGTAGACGATGCTGCGGTGGGTGAGTGCGGCCACGACGGCTCAGCCCTCGGCCGCGTCGAGCAGCGGCTGGATCTCGATCTTCCGCATCCGCATCATCGCGGCGAACACGCGTGCGGCCTTCTCCCGGTCCTCGCCGCCGACCAGGTCGAGCAGGATCCGCGGGGTGATCTGCCAGGAGAGGCCGTAGCGGTCCTTGAGCCAGCCGCACTGGCTCTCCTCGCCGCCGTCCGCGGTGAGCTTGGCCCACAGGTCGTCGACCTGCTGCTGGTCGTCGCACTCCACCAGGAGCGAGACGGCCTCGTTGAAGTGGAACACCGGGCCGCCGTTGAGGGCGACGTACTCGCGGCCGAGGAGCTCGAACGAGACGGTCATGACCGAGCCGGGCTCGCCCGGGCCGCTCTCGCCCGCGCCGGTGTCGGGGTAGCGGGCGACCTGGGTGATCCGGGAGTCGGGGAACAGCGAGGTGTAGAAGGTGGCGGCCTCTTCGGCCTGTCCGTCGAACCAGAGGAAGGTGGCGATCTTCTGCATGGGCAGACCGTAGCGCCGGGGTCCGACAGTGCGGCCCCGCCACGGCCGGGGGTCACCGGATCGGCGCCCCCGGCCGGTTGACGCGGCGTCGGCCGAGCCGGAGGGCTCAGTGCACCCAGCCCGCGTAGCGCTGGGCGAAGCGCAGGCCGGTGTGCGCGGTGACGGTGACGTCGTAGCGGCCCTGCTTGTCCAGCGGCCAGGACAGTTCGGTCTGCTTGCCGGGCTTGACCCAGACCGTCCGCGCGGTGCCCGCGAAGTCGTTGGGCGCGGCGGTGAAGGCGACGTCGGTCAGGCCGTCGTTGGCGACCTGGAGGGTGAGCCGCAGGTTGCCCCGCAGGTCGGCGGTGACGATCGGCACGCCGACGTCGTTCTGGCCGTCCTGCCCGTCGCGCACGACGGTGCCGGCGAAGCGGCGGACGAAGCCGTCCGGGCCGTGCACGCTGAAGTCGTAGCGGCCGGAGGTGTCGGCGGCGTTCCAGACGTAGCGGGCGGTCGCGCCGGGGGCGACGGTGTACGGGGTGCCGACGAAGGGCAGCGCGATGTTGGGGTAGACGGTGTACGGGAAGGCGACCGAGCCGTCGTTGCTCATCGTGCAGGTGACCTTGCCGGTCCTGCGGTCCACCTCGACGTCGGCCCAGGGCTGGTACGGCAGGGGGCGGTGCGGGCGCTCGCCGCGCTCCTGGACGGGCATCGACTGGGCGCCGGCGGCCGGCAGGGCGACGCCGGGCAGCTTGGTGCCCGCGTCGGCCCTGGCCATCAGGGCGTTGGTGTCGGGCAGGGACGGGATCGAGTGGTCCGGGGCGGCGAAGTCGAAGCAGCTGGTGAGGTCGCCGCAGACCGCCCGGCGCCAGGCGGAGATGTTCGGCTCGGCGACCCCGGTGACCAGCTCCATGAAGCGCAGCACCGACGTGTGGTCGAAGACCTGGGAGTTGACCCAGCCGCCGCGCGACCAGGGCGAGGCCACCCAGAGCGGGACGCGGTTGCCGAGGCCGATGGCGCGGCCGTGGGTGAACTCCTCGGGGGTGCCGGGCTCGGGGGTGGGCGGGACCATGTGGTCGAAGTAGCCGTCGTTCTCGTCGTACATGACCAGGAAGACGGTGTGCTGCCAGACCTCCGAGTTGGACATCAGCGACTGCAGCGCCTGGTTGACCCAGTGCGCGCCGTAGGCGGGGCCGGCCTCGGGGTGCTCGGAGAACAGGTAGGGCGCGACCAGCCAGGAGATCGTCGGCAGGGTGCCGTCCTTGCAGTGGCGGTCGAAGTCGGCGGGGTCGAACTTCGTCATCGCGTTGACGTAGCGCGGGTCGTCGTGCGAGAAGGCGTGGAACTGCTTGAAGTAGGAGAGCGCGTTGTCGTCGTAGTCGCCGGTGCGGTCGTCCTTGCTGGGGTTGTGGTAGACGCGCCACGAGACGCCGGCCGCCTGCAGGCGCTCGGCGTAGGTGGTCCAGTCGGCGACCGGGTTGTCGGTGACCGGCGTGTTGTCGATCCACGGGCCGGTGGTGCCGTCGCGGCCGGGGCCGGCGGTGCCGGTCCACAGGTAGAGGCGGTTGGGGTCGGTGGGCCCGGCGAGCGAGGTGAAGTAGGCGTCGCAGAGGGTGAAGGCGTCGGCGAGGGCGTACTGGTAGGGGATGTCCTCGCGGGTGAAGTAGCCCATGGTGCGCTCGCCCTTGGCGGCGACCCACTTGTTCATCGCGCCGTCGTTGATGGCCTGGTGGCCGGTCGCCCAGTCGTGGGCGAGGCCGCCGGCGTTCTGCGCGTTGTACTTCGAGGTGTCCATCCGGTAGGGCAGCATCACGCCGCCGTCGCTGCGCCGGCTGTCGGGCTGGCGGAACACGTCGGTGCCGTCCGGGAACCGGAGGGCCTGCTTGTCGCCGAAGCCGCGCACGCCGTTCAGCGTGCCGAAGTAGTGGTCGAAGGAACGGTTCTCCTGCATCAGGACGACGACGTGCTTGACGTCCTTGATGGTGCCGGTGGGCTCGGCCTCCGGGCGGGCGGCCGCGGCGGGGGTGGCGGCGAGGCCGGTCAGGGCGGTGGCGCCGGCGGCCGCGGTGGCGCCGACGAAGGTGCGGCGGGAGAGCTCGGGCATCTCGGACCGGCCTTTCAGAGCTGGAAGGTGGCGACGGCGGCGGCGGTGTCGGAGGGCCACTGGTTGGCGGCCGTGTTCGGCTCGGGCTGCGGCCAGTCGGCGACGAGCGTGTGCGCCTCGACGAGCTTCAGCGGGCCGGCGTACTGAACGGCGTCGATGCGGTCCTGCGGCTCCGGGCGGTCGCCGCGCCGCTTGCGGGTCGGCGACCAGGTGTTCCCGGGCGCCTTGGCCGGGTCGGGGTGCTCCTCGCGGAAGGCGTCGGTCAGCCCGGCGTCCTGGAGTGCCCTGGTGACCGGCCAGTTCAGCGGGCCGACGCCCTGGTGCGCGGCGGCGGTGGCGGCCGTCCAGTCCAGGTGGGAGGGCGAGGAGAGGGCTCCGGCCAGGACCACCGGCAGGTGCCGGGCGAGGTCCGCGCGGACGGCGGCGGCCAGGGCGGTGGCCTGCCGGAAGCGCAGCGAGGCCCGCTCGGCGGCCTCCACCTGCGCGGCGCCCTGCCCGTCCTGGACGGCGTACGGGCCGTAGCCGGCCTCGTCGAGGTGGGCGGCCCAGAACCGGACGGCGCGGCCGCCCGGCAGCTGCAGGGTGGCCGCGGCGGCGGGCAGTTCGGCGGTCGCCGGGGTGACGTCGGCGAGCGGGTGGCGGCTGAGGATGCCGACGCTGCCGGGGCTCTGGTAGGCGTACCAGCCGAGCGCGTCGGCCAGGGTCTTCGCGCGCTCGCCGGCGGTCTCCTGGAGGGCGAGCGCGTCCAGGCCCTGGGCGAGGACGACGCGCAGCTGCTTCTCCAGGGCGTCGGTGAAGCCGGCGCCGGCCTCGTGCAGGTTCCAGCTCGCGACCTTGAGGCGCGGCGGGGCGGCCGGGTCGGCGACCGGGACGAGGACGGTGACGGTGTCGGTGGCGCCCGCGCCGTCCTTGACGCCGACGACGACGAGTTCCGGGTTCGCGCCGGCGGCGGGGGCGGTGCCGGTGAGGGTGCCGTCCGGGCTGACGGCGGCCCAGGCCGCGCCGCCGAGCTTGCGGTAGGTCGCGGAGCCGGGCGGGTTGCCGGCCGGGCGGGACCACAGGCCGCCGAGTTTGACGGTCACGCGCGCGCCGGGGGCGACGGGGGCGGTGGTGAGGGCGTCCACGGCGGCGTGCGGGCGGATCACGGCGGGCTTCGGCCGGAAGCTGAACGGCGCGCTCCGGGCGAGGACGCCGTAGCCGTCCTTGGCCAGCAGGTAGGCGGTGTACGGGCCGCCGGTCAGCGCGGAGGTGTCGAGCTGGACGTCGCCGGAGGGGTCGGGGGTGTACTTCCACAGCAGCGAGGAGCCGGTGCCGGGTTGGCGGCTGCCGTCGTAGATGCCGACCCAGTTCTTGGCGTCGGGGGCGTCGGTGGTCCAGTGGAAGGTGAGCCGGTCGCCTTCGACGGGGTTGGCGGAGCTGGTGAGGGTCAGGGCGCTGCCTGCGGCCACGGTTGTCCTGTCCGCCGCCCGGGGCCCGGTCCGCCGGGGGGACGGCGCCGGGGCCGCGCGCGGCTGGTCACGGAGGCTGGGAGGAGGGAGCACCGCAGTTGGCTGTACAACTACGGGCGGGCCTCATTCATCCGAAGGCCAGCGACCGGGGAGTGAACGGTGCGTGACGGAGCGTCGGGCGGTTCGCGAACTCCACGGCGCGGGGCGGGACGTGACGACGACGAGCGGGGCGTCCGGCGGCGGAAGGGGCGGGCACGGCGAAGGGCCGCGACGGAGGACTCCGTCGCGGCCCTTCGGGCGGTTCCGTCAGGCCAGGGCCAGGAACAGCTTCTCCAGCTCGGCCTCGCTCATCGGCGGGGCGTCCTCGTCGGCGGCGGCCAGGCACTGGCGCATCCCGCTGGCGACGATCTTGAACCCGGCCCGGTCCAGTGCCCGCGACACGGCGGCGAGCTGGGTGACCACGTCCTTGCAGTCACGGCCCGCCTCGATCATCGCGATCACACCGGCCAACTGGCCCTGCGCACGGCGCAGCCGGTTCAGGACCGCGCCGACCGACTCCTCGTCCACCTGCATCCCGGGCCGCCTTTCGCCTCGACTCTCCGGCGACCAGTGTACCCCGCGGGGTATCCGTTCCGGGCCGGAGCCCGGCTCAGCGGCGGGCCAGGCGGCGCTCGCCGCCGGCGCCGGTCGCGTACGGCAGCTCGTAGTGCGCGAACACGGCCGGCTCGTCCCCGGCGGGCAGGACGTCGTCGGTGCCGATCGCCGGCGCCTGCCGGACCAGGTTGCGCGGGTAGGCGACCCGCAGGTAGCCGGGGCCCGCCACGGCGCCGAGCAGCGGGACGAACGCCAGGCGGCGGCGGGTGAGCACACCGACCGTCACGGTGGCGAAGAACGGCTCGTCGCTGGCCGTCTCGACGTAGACGGACTCCAGCGTGCCGATCCGGCGGTCCTTCTCGTCGACCACCGGCTGGCCGCGCCACTCCCGGATGTCTGCCATCGCGATCGCCACGGGCCCGACCTCCTGCCTGCCGCCGGTCCTGCGCCGGCCCTCCCATCCTGCGCCGCTCCGGGCGCGGACGCGCGGCGGGGAAGGGGGCGGGCCGCGCGGAACGGCCCCGGCTACGCCGGGCGGCCGGGCGGGACGAGGCCGGACTGGTAGGCGATGGCGACGAGTTGGGCGCGGTCGCGGGCGTCGAGCTTGGCCATCGCCCGGTGCACGTGGGTGCGCACGGTGAACGGGCTGACGAACATCCGCTCCGCGATCTCCTCGTTGGTGAGCCCGGTGGCGGCCATCGCCATCACCTCGCGCTCGCGGGCGGTGAGGACGGCGAGCCGTTCGGCGGGCTCGGCGGCGGCCGGGTCGGGCCGGGCGAGGAGCTGGTCGATGACCGCGCGGGTGGCGGCGGGCGAGAGCAGCTTGTCCCCGGCCGCGACGGTGCGCACGGCGGCGAGCAGTTCCTTCGGGTCGGCGCCCTTGCCGAGGAAGCCGCCGGCGCCCGCGCGCAGCGCCTGGGCCACGTACTCGTCGATCTCGAAGGTGGTGAGGATGAGCACCCGGGTGCCGGACAGCTCCTCGTCGCCGCAGATGGCGGCGGTGGCGCCGAGGCCGTCCGCACCGGGCATCCGGATGTCCATCAGGACGACGTCGGGCCGGGTGGCGCGGGCGAGCTCGACCGCCTCGCGGCCGTCCGCGGCCTCGCCGACGACCTCCATGTCGTCCTCGGCGTCGATCAGCACCCGGAAGGCGCCGCGCAGCAGGGCCTGGTCGTCGGCGAGCAGTACGCGGATGGTCATGCGGCGTGGTCCTTCTCGTGCGGGGCGGTGCGGGCGTCGCGGCTGCCGGTGCGCAGCGGCAGTTCGGCGGTGACCAGGAAGCCGCCGTCCGGCCGGTGGTCGGCGCTGAGCCGGCCGCCGACCGCGCCGGCCCGTTCGCGCATGCCGATCAGGCCGAAGCCGCTCTCGCCCGGGGCCGGCGGGGGCAGCGGGACGGGCCGGCGGGCGGGGCCGGGACGGCCGTTGGCGACGCTGAGCGCGACCCGGCTGCCGCTGTAGGCGAGGGTGATCTCGGCGTCGGCGCCGCGGGCGTGCTTGGCGACGTTGGTCAGCGACTCCTGGACGATCCGGAAGGCGGTCAGGTCGACGCCCGGGGACAGCGGCCGGGCCTCCCCCTCGACGGTGAGCCGCACGGGCAGGCCGGCCCGCTCGAAGCTGTTGATCAGTTCGGGCAGCCGGTCGAGGCCGGGGGCGGGTTCGAGCGGGGCGCGCTCCTCGGCGCGGCGCAGCAGGCCGACGGTGGCGCGCAGCTCCTGGAGGGCGGAGCCGGTGGCGTCGGTGATGTGGCTGAGCACCTCGCGGGCCTGGGCGGGGTGGCTGTCCATGAGGTGGACGGCGATGCCGGCCTGGGCGTTGGCGAGGGCGATGTGGTGGGCGACGACGTCGTGCAGGTCGCGGGCGATCCGGATGCGTTCGTCGGCGACGCGGCGGCGGGCCTCCTCCTCGCGGGTGCGCTCGGCGCGCTCGGCGCGTTCCTCGATGGCGGCGAGGTGGGCGCGGCGGTTGCGGATGGAGTCGCCGAGGGCGCCGGGCAGCAGGGCCCAGGCGAGGACGCCGAGCCGTTCGCCGATCGGGCCGCCGGGGCCGAACAGCAGCGTGATCCCGGTGAGCAGGACGGCGGTGGCGATGGAGGCGCGCAGGGCGGTGACGCGGTCGGTGCGGACGGCGAGGGAGTAGAGCGCGAGCAGCAGCGGGGTGGCCAGCATCGGGGTGAGCCGGGGGCTGGTCAGGGCGAGGGCCATGGTGCAGAGCAGGGTGACGGCGACGACGGCGCGCGGGTGGCGGCGGTGGGCGAACACGGCGAGGGCGGAGAGCAGGGCGATCGCCGCGGTGGCCGGGTCGGGCAGGGTGTAGTGGCCCTGGGTCTGGTCGACGGTGGCGCCGAGCGCGGTGAACACGAGCAGGACCGCTCCGCCGGCGGTGTCGAGCAGCCGGGGGTGGCCGCGGCGCAGGCGCTGCCAGGTGTCGCTCATGGTCGGGGTCTCCGGGTCGTGGTCTCCGGGCCGTGGCGCCCCCGGGGAGGGGCGGCGCACCGGTCGGGGGCCGTCCGGGTGGGACGGCCCCCTCCAGCAACGGTAACGGTCCGCGCTCGAACGTCCCTCCGAGCCGGCCGTGGCCCGGGCCCTGTCCGGCAGGATCGGCCGGACGGGGCCCGGGTGCGTCAGACGGTGACGGGCTCCCGGACCGGTTCCGGTTCGGGGGCGGCCGTGTGCAGCTTGCTGCCCTCGACGTCCACGTCCGGGAGCGCCCGGTCGAGCCAGCGCGGCAGCCACCAGGCGCGGCGGCCGAGCAGGGCGAGCACCGCCGGGACGATCGTCATCCGGACCACGAAGGCGTCGAAGGCGACGGCCGCGGCGAGGCCCAGGCCCATCATCTTGATCATCGGCTCGCTCATGCCGATGAAGCCCGCGAAGACGGCGATCATGATGAAGGCGGCGGCGGTGACCACCCGGGCGTTGTGCCGGAAGCCGGTGACGATCGCCTCGCCCGGGCTCTCGCCGTGCACGAAGCCCTCGCGGATCCGGGTGACCAGGAACACCTCGTAGTCCATGGCCAGGCCGAAGACCACGCCGATCATGAAGATCGGCATCATGCTCATCACCGGGCCGGTCTGCTGCACGCCGATCAGGTCGGCCAGCCAGCCCCACTGGAAGACGGCCACGACGGCGCCGAGCGCGGCGGCCACCGAGAGCAGGAAGCCGAGCGCCGCCTTCAGCGGGACGAGGACGGAGCGGAACACCAGCAGCAGCAGGAGGACGGCCAGGCCGACGACCACGCCGAGGTAGGGCAGCAGCGCGTCGCTGAGCTTCTGCGAGACGTCGATGTTCATCGCCGTCGTGCCGCTGACCAGGACGGTCGCGCCGGTGGCGGTCTTCAGGCCGGCCGCGTGGCCGCGGATGGTGTGCACCAGGTCCTTGGTCGCGGCGTCGCTCGGGCCGGTCGCCGGGATCGCGTTGACCAGGGCGGTGTCCCCCGCCTTGTTGAACATCGGCGGCGTCACCGTGACCACGCCGGGCAGGCCGGAGACGGTCTTGGCGACCTCGCTCGCGGCGGCCTTCGGGTCGGGCGCGCCCTTGGCGTCGACCAGGACGGTCAGCGGGCCGTTGAAGCCGGGGCCGAAGCCGTCCGACAGCAGGTCGTAGGCGCGGCGCTGGGTGGTGGAGGTGGGCTTGGCCTCGTCGCCGGGCAGGCCGAGGTTCAGGTCCAGGGCCGGGGCGGCGAGCACGCCGAGCGCGATCACGCCGCCGAGCAGCACCGCGAGCGGGCGGCGCAGCACGAACCGGGCCCAGCGGGCGCCGCCGTTGTCCCCGGTCGGGCGCGCGGCGCCCTCGGCGGCCTTGCGGACCTTGCGGGGCAGCACCCGGCGGCCGATGAAGCCGAGCAGCGCGGGCACCAGGGTCAGCGCGACCAGGACGGCGATCACCACGGTGCCGGCGGCGGCCATGCCCATCTTGGCGAGCATCGGGATGCCGACCACGGAGAGCCCGGCGAGGGCGATCACCACGGTGAGGCCGGCGAACACCACCGCCGAGCCCGCGGTGCCGACCGCCCGGCCGGCGGCCTCCAGCGGCTCGCGGCCCTCGGCCAGTTCGGCGCGGTAGCGGGACACGATGAACACCGCGTAGTCGATGCCGACCGCGAGGCCGAGCATCATCGCGAGCGTGCCGGTGGTACTGGACAGGCCGAGGGTGCTGCCGAGCGCGGTGATCAGCGACATGCCGAGGCCGACGCCGACCACGGCGGTGAGCAGCGGCAGGCCGGCGGCGACCAGCGAACCGAAGGTGATCACCAGGACGACGGCGGACAGCGCCATGCCGATCGCCTCGCTGCTGCCGCCCGCCTCGGGCTTGGCCATCAGCGCGGTGCCGCCGACCTCGACCTTCAGCCCGGCGTCCCGGCCGTGCTGGGCGGCCTGCTCCAGGGCGGCGGTGGCGCCGTCGGACAGCTTGCCGGCCTTCACGGAGTAGCTGACCGTCGCGTACGCGGTGGTGCCGTCCTTGGACACGGCGTGCGCCTGGAACGGGTCGACCGCGCCGGTGACCTGCTCGGCGTGCGCGAGCTCGGCGACGGTGCGCTGCACGGCCTGCTGGTTGGGCGCGGCGGTGATCTTCTGGCCGTCCGGCGCGACGAACACCAGGCGCGCCGAGGCGCCGTCCGCGTGGCCGCCCGGGAAGCGCTCGTTCATCAGGTCGAAGGCCTGCTGCGCCTCGGTGCCGGGCATCGCGAACCCGTCGTCGGGGGCGGCTGGCGCCTTGGCCGCGAGCACTCCGCAGACGGCCAGCACGGCGACCCACAGCAGGGTCACCAGCTTGCGCCGGGCGAAGGCCCATCGGCCCAGGCGGTACAGGAACGTGGCCACGGGGTGCGGCCTCCTTCGGGTTCGGTGCACGGTCTCGAAAACGCGCCGCGAGCGGCCCGGCGCCGGTCCCGGCGCGGTCCGCCCGCAGCATGTCCCATCCTTCGCCGCCGCCCCCGCCCGCGTCGTCGTCCCTGCGCAGGCCGTTTCCGTACCGCCGCCGTACTGCGGACGCAGTAGGCGACCGGTACCCACGGAGGAGGGGAGGCCCGCGTCACCCGTGCGGGGGAGACGACGGGCCGGGCCCGGTCGGGCGAAGTAGCGTGATGTGACTGTGGCCCGACCGTCCGACGGACGGTTCGGTACGACCTGACCCCGATCGGTGCTGACCCCAGCCCGCCGCCGGAGGTGTCCCATGGGCGTTCCAGCCGCCCGCATCGTGTTCGACGAGAACGACCGCGCGGCCGTCGCCGAGGCGGTGACGGAGATGCTCACCACCGGCGCCCTCACCCTCGGCCCGTGGACCGAGCGGTTCGAGCAGGCCTTCGCCGCCGAGCACGGCGCCTCGCACGCCGTCGCGGTCAGCAGCGGCACGGCCGCGCTGGAGGTGATCCTGCGCACCGTCGACGTCCGCGGCCGCGACGTCGTCCTGCCCGCCGTCACCTTCTACGCGAGCGCCGGCGCCGTCCTGCACGCCGGCGGGCGGCCGGTGTTCGCCGACGTCGACCCGGCGACCCTGGCGCTCTCCCCCGAGACCCTGGAGGCGGCGCTCACCCCGGACACCGCCGCCGTCGTCCTGGTCCACATCGGCGGGCTGATCACCCCGCGGGTCGCGGAGCTGCGCGCGCTGTGCGACCGGCACGGCATCCCGCTGGTCGAGGACGCCGCGCACGCCCACGGCAGCAGCCTCGGCGGGCGCTGCGCCGGGACCTTCGGGCTGGCCGGGGCGTTCTCGTTCTACCCGACCAAGGTCACCACCAGCGGCGAGGGCGGCATGATCCTCACCGAGTCGCCGGAGCTGCGCGACGAGGCCCGGATCTACCGCGACCAGGGCAAGGGCTCGTTCACCACCAACCACCACGTGCTGCTCGGCCACGCCTGGCGGATGAGCGAGCTGCACGCGGCCACCGGCGCCGTGCACCTGCGCCGGCTCAAGGAGTTCATCGAGACCCGCCGGGCCGTCGCCCGCCGCTACGACGAGGCGCTGGCCGGCCTCGACGGCCTGGAGCCGGTCCGCGAGCCGGCCGGTGCCCGCAGCAACTACTACAAGTACGTGGCGCTGCTGCCGCCCGGCACCGACCGGGCCGCGTTCAAGCGGGCCGTCGCCGAGGAGCACGGCGTCCGGCTGTCCGGCGAGGTGTACGACCTGCCGCTGCACCTGCAGCCCGTCCTCGCCCCCTACCGGCGCGGGCCGCTGCCGGTGGCCGAGGACGTCTGCGCCCGACAGGTCTGCCTGCCGGTGCACTCCGACATGACGGAGGACGAGACCGAGCAGGTGATCGCGGCCGTCTCGGCGGTGCACCGGCGGACGGCCGGCTAGCCGGCGCGCTCGGGCAGGGCGCTCGGGCGGGAAACGAACCGGCGGGAACGAACCGGCGGGGAACGAAGGGAGCAGGACCGTGCGGATAGCCGTCACCGGGGGTTGCGGGTTCATCGGCTCACACGTCGTGGACCACCTGATCGCGGCCGGGCACGAGGTGCTGGCCGTGGACACCACCGACAAGTACCTCAACCCCGACGCCGAGCACGCCCGGATCGACGTCCTCGACCTGCCGGCCCTCACCGCCGCGCTGGCCGGCAGCGAGGTGGTCTACCACCTCGCCGCGATGGCCGACGTCGAACAGGTCACCGCCGACCCGGTGGGCGCCGTGCGCGCCAACATCGACGGCACCGAGGCCGTCCTGGAGGCCGCCCGGCGCAGCGGCCTCAGCCGCACCGTCCTGGCCAGCACCGTCTGGGTCTACGGCGCCGCCCTGGCCGACTCCCAACTCGACGGCGAAGAGCAGGAGTTGGACGAGCACGCACCGATCGCGCTGGAACGCAGCGGCCACCTGTACGTGGCCACCAAGCTCGCCGCCGAGATGCTGGTGCACAGCTACCGCGAGCTGTACGGGCAGCACTTCACCATCCTGCGCTTCGGCATCCCGTACGGACCGCGGATGCGCGACGAGCTGGTCGTCGCCCGGTTCGTCCAGGCCGCGCTGGCCGGGCGGCCGATCACCATCGCCGGCGACGGCCGGCAGAGCCGCAACTTCGTCTACGTCGAGGACCTCGCCGACGCGCACGTACGGGCCCTGTCCCCCGCCGCCGAGGACCAGACCTTCGCCCTGGAGGGCTCCACGGCCGTCTCGGTGCGCGGCATCGCCGACACCGTCGACGACCTGCTCGGGCCCGTCACCATCGAGCACGTGCCCGGCCGCAAGGCCGACTACGCGAGCCGGCGGATCTCCTCCGCCCAGGCGAAGCGGCTGCTCGGCTGGTCGCCGCGGACCAACTTCGCGGAGGGCGTGCGGCGTTACGCCGACTGGTACCGGGCCGACCAGGCCGCCCGGGCCCTCGGCGACTGATCCGGGGGCCCGCGCGGTGCCGCACGCCCTGCTGGTCTCCGGCTCGCTCGGCCAGGGCCACGACGTGATGGCGCAGGCCTGCGCGGACACCCTGCGCGACCGCGGCTGGACCACCGACACCGTCGACGCGATGGCCCTGCTCGGGCAGCGCTCCGGCGCCGCCGGGGAGGCCGTCTTCCGGCGGCTGCTCGACCTGCCCGGCGTGTACGACGCCTTCCACTTCTCGGCGCTGCGCCCCGGCGCCCGGATCGCGCTGCTCGCCGACGCCGCCGCCCGGGCCCGACTCGTGCCGGCGCTGCGGGAGTTGGTGGCGGCGCGGCGGCCGCAGCTGGTCGTGTCGGTGTTCGCCACCGCGACCTCCGCGGTCAACGCGCTCGCCCGGGACGGCTTCCGGCACGTCGTGTTCTGCACGGACGTGACGCCGCACCGGCTGTGGGTGCAGGAGGGCACCGACCTGTTCCTCGTCACCTCCGAGGTCGCCGCCTGCGCCGTCCGCCGCTACCGGCCGGAGGCCGCCGTCGCCGTCCTGCCCGCGCCGCTGCGCGCGCCGTTCTACCGTCCGCCCGAACGGGCCGCGGCCCGGGCCGAGTTCGGGGTGCCGGCGGACGCCCGGTGCGTCCTGCTGATGTCCGGCGCCTGGGGGCTCGGGCCGCTCGCCCGCACCGCCGCCGCGCTCGCGGCCGCCGGGCCGCACGTACTCGCCGTCGCCGGGCGCAACCGGGAGCTCGAACGGCGGCTGCGGGCCGCCGCGCGGTGTGAGCCGCGGCTGCTGCCGTTCGGCTACACCGACCGGGTGCCCGCGCTGATGGCGGCCGCCGACCTGGTGGTCACCAGCTCCGGGGACACCTGCAGCGAGGCCCGCGCCCTGGGGCGGCGGCTGCTGCTGCTCGACGTCGTCCAGGGGCACGGGCGGGACAACCTGCAGCACGAGCTGGAGCTCGGCCACGCGGACGTGGCCTCCGCCCGCCCGGCCGAGGTGGTCCGCAACGCCCTCGCCGCCCTCGGCCGGCCCGGGCCGGCCCCCTCCCCCGGCGCCACGCCGGACGCCTGGCGGACGGGGTTCGGGGCGGCGCTGGGGCGGTTGGGGCTGGGGTAGCCGGGGCCGGGGCGGCGCCGGGGGTCGGTCGCCGGGGGTCGGTCAGTGCAGGCCGAGGGTGTTGGCGCAGGTCAGGGTGCCGCTGACGGTGCCGGTGGCGCCCTTGTCGTCCGTGACGGGCAGGCCGGTGAGCTTGGCGGCGTTGCCGGTGCGGCTCGCGTGCTCGCCGACCGGCGCCTTGCCCTTCCAGGTGGTGATGCGGTTGCCGTCCTTGGTGGTCAGCAGCAGTTCGGCCTGGCCGTCCTTGAACGCCAGCGCGGTGACCACGACGGTGTCGCCCCTGGGGACCGGGCTGATCGTCAGCCAGCCGGTCGGTTTGGCCTCGCCGACGCAGTTGACCAGGCGGTACGCGTAGCTGCCGCTGCCTCCCGATCCGGTCAGGGTCAGGGAGCTGTCGCCGCTCGCCGCCCCGGGGGCGGGCACGGCGGCGGGGTCCCCGGAGGGCGTCGCCGGGGCCGTGGTCGCGTCGGCGCCGGTGGGGGCGGCGGCGGGCGACCCGGCGGCGGGCGGGGTCGGGGCGGCGGAAGTCGGGGCGGCGGCCGGGGACTTGGAGTCGGAGCTGCCGCAGCCGGCCGCGACGAGGGCGGCGAGGCCGGCGGCCGCGACGGCGAGGAGTCCGCGGCTGCGGCCGGCGGTGTGGTTCACGTGGATGTCCCCCGATTCGTCCCCGGGCCCGGCCGGGCCCCCGGTGTGCGCTGTCCGCCCTGACGACGCGTCGGCCGCACCGGGCGGTTCCCGAACGGCTCGTCGGATCAGGGGAGTTCGGGCCGGGTCAGCACGCGGTCGGCGGGCTCGCCGGTGGCCCGGGCGTACGCCAGCCGTTCCCGCACCTCGCGCACCGTCCGGGGGCGCCAACCCGGGCCGCCGCAGCAGGTCTTGTGGAACCCGATGCCCGCGTTCAGCAGCACGGACAGGGTCCGCCAGGCGGCGGTGTCGCGGCGGCGGGGCGCGGCGAAGGCCGAGCCCGCGTGGAACAGCGGACGGGCGCAGCGCGGGCAGAACCGTTCGCGCCACGAGTCGTGGGGCTGCTTGTAGGAGGCCCGGCAGGGCAGGCAGACGTAGGAGGTCTTCGCGTGGGCCATGGGAGCGGAGCCTACGGGCCGTCCGGTGCGGGTGCCAGCCGCTTTCGGAGCGGGACGGCGTGGTCGCGCAGCGGGCCGAGGGCGAGGCCGCGGGAGCGGCAGTGGGCGGCGATCGCGGGGAGCGCGGCCAGGGCGGCGCGCCAGGAACCGGGGGCGGAGGTGCAGTCGGAGTCGTGCAGGAGCAGGGTGGCGCCGCCGGTGAGGCCGGGGCGGGCGGTGGCGTAGACGGTGGCGCCGGTGGCCTCGGCCGTCCAGTCCCGGCCCCAGGCCGTCCACAGCACGCTGCGCAGGCCGAGGCGGTGGGCGGCGAGCGCCGGGCCGGCGGTCAGCACGCCGTACGGCGGGCGGTACCAGAGCGGCCGGGCGCCGCAGAGTTCGGTGACGGCGTCCCGGGTGCGGCGCAGTTCGCGCAGGTCGCGGGCCGGGGCGGGGTACCACTGCTGCCGGTGGTGCCAGCCGTGGACGGCCACTTCGTGGCCGCGCCGGACGAGTTCGCGGCCGAGCCCGGGGGCGCGGTCGAGCATCGCGCCGAGCAGGAAGAAGGTGGCGCGGGCGTCGAGTTCGTCGAGCGCGTCGAGGATGTACGGGGTGCTGCGCGGGTCGGGGCCGTCGTCGAAGGTGAGCGCGAGGTGGCCCGGGTCCGTGCCGTGGCCGGCGGTGCGGCGGGCCAGGGTGCGGCGCAGCGGCGGCAGGCGGACGGCGGCCGGGGCGAGGTGTAGGAGCTCGACGGCGGCCGCGGTGAGGGCGAGGGCCTTGACGGGTGCGTCCATGCGCGGGGCGGCTCGGGGCGGCGCGGGGCGGCTCATCCGAAGCGGGAGGCCATGCGGCGGAACACGCCGGGGGCGGCGCCGTGGACGCGGGCCGGGAAGCCGAGCCAGTGCGGCACGTAGAGGCGGTCGCGTTCGGTGGTGATGCCGGCGACGACGGCCTCCGCGACCCGGTCGGCGGACACCGGCCGCGGGCGGTCCCGCTGGTAGGGGGTGCCGCGCCGGTCGAAGAAGGGGGTGTCGACGGCGCCGGGCAGCACGAGCCGCACACCGACGCCGGTGCCGCGCAGCTCGTACCAGAGGCTCTCGGCGAACATCGCGAGGCCGCCCTTGGTCGCCGCGTAGCCGGACTCGTCGCGCACGCCGACCTGGCCGGCGATCGAGCCGAGCAGCACGATCCGGCCGTGGCGGCGTTCCAGCATGCCGGGCAGCAGCAGGCGGACCAGGCGCAGCGGGGCGGCGAAGTTGACCTCGATCAGCCGGTCCAGGGTGTCGGACGGGGTCTGCGCGTACGGGCCGCGCCAGCCGAGGCCGGCGCTGGCGACCAGGGCGTCGACCCGGCCGGCCTCGGCGAGGGCGGCTTCGGCCAGGCGGCGGGGTCCGTCCGGTTTGCCGAGGTCCTCGGGGAGGGCGCGGCCGCCGGTGCGGTCCGCGAGGTCGTCCAGGCGGGTGCGGTCGGTGCCGGAGAGGAGGGTGAGCCAGCCGGCGTCGGCCAGCCGGGTGGCGGTGGCGAGGCCGATGCCGGAGGAGGCGCCGGTGATCAGCGCGACGGGGCGGGCGGGGGGCGGCTCGGCCGGGCGGTCGGCGTGTGCCGACCGGGGGGATCCGGGTTGGGCTTCCTCCGCCATCACGCACCTGCCGCTCCGTGGACGGCCTCGCGGGGCCGTCCTGCCGTCCGCTGCGCCGTCCGTTTTGTCCGGCAAGTCACCTTCGCACGGCGCGGCCGTCCGGGCTACCGGGGCGGGGCGGCGGGTGCGGCCGCCCCGGTGCCGGGCCGGGCGTCGGCGAGTTCGGCGGATTCGCCCTCCAACTCGCCGAAGCGGGACAGCACGAAGGTGCCGCCCACCGCGACCGCGAAGCCCAGCAGGGCGCACCAGGCGTAGCCGGGGCGCGCGGCGTCGCCGAGCGCCGTCACGCCGACCAGCGCCGGGCCGAAGGTCTCGGTGACCGTCCCGGCGGCCGTCGCCGCCGTCACGGTGCCGCGCTGCAGGGCGAGGGCGTAGGCGAGGTAGCCGCCGAGGCCCCCGGCCACCAGCGCGTACGCGGCCGGGTCGGTCAGCACGGCGGCGAGGCCGGAGGCGTCCAGCACCCGTACGGCCAGGCTGGTGATCCCGAAGCCCACGCCCGCCATCAGGCCCAGCCCGGCCGCCGCCACGGTGCCGTCCCGGCGGACCAGCACGAGGGTGGCGAGCAGCATCACGGCCGTCGTGCCCAGCAGCGCCCAGTGGAACGCGGGCGGGGCGTACTCCCGGCCCTCCCGGCCGGAGCCGAGCGCGAGCAGCGTCAGGCCCAGCACGACGGCGACGATGCCGGCGAGGTCGCCGCGCCGCAGCCGGGCGCCGAGCATCCAGACGGCGGCGAGCGCGGTGACCGCCAGGCTCGCGTTGGTGACGGCCTGCACGAGGAACAGCGGCAGGGAGCGCAGCGCGACGATGCTCAGCACGAAGCCGAGGATGTCCAGCAGGGTGCCGAGCACGAACTGCCAGGAGCGGACCAGCGCGGCCAGCAGCCCGGCCCGCACCCGGTCCGCCCGGGGCGCCGAGCGGGCCCCGCGCGCCTGGAAGACCGCCCCGAAGCCGAAGCAGACGGTCGCGACCAGCGCGGTGGTGAGTCCCAGTAGCATGCCTCTCCCAGCCTCGCGGGGCAGC
This sequence comes from Streptomyces sp. Y1, assembly GCF_041053115.1. Taxonomy (NCBI): domain Bacteria; kingdom Bacillati; phylum Actinomycetota; class Actinomycetes; order Kitasatosporales; family Streptomycetaceae; genus Streptomyces; species Streptomyces sp. Y1. The sequence continues at coordinate 248,826 of NZ_CP163445.1, forward strand.
ATCGATCCCTCACCAGTCTGATCCCGCCGGGGCGGGGGCGCACGGGTGGACGGGAGGGGCGGGAGCCCTAACCGAGGGCGGTGGCGAGCAGGGTTGCGGTGCGGGCCAGCAGGGGTTCGTCCTTGGGGGCCGCCGGGTCGGGCTTGGTGGAGAGGACGGCGAGGACGATCGGGGTGCCGTCCGGGGTCCAGGTGATGCCGACGTCGTTGGTGGTGCCGTGCTGCCCGGTGCCGGTCTTGTCGGCGAGGCGCCAGTCGGCGGGCAGGCCTTCGCGGAAGCGGTGGGTGCTGGTGGTGTTGGCGAGCAGCCAGTCGGTGAGGCGGCGGCGCTGGGCGGGCGGGAGGGCGTGGCCGAGGACGAGCCGGCGGTACGTGCGGGCGATGGCGTGCGGGGTGGTGATGTCGGTGGTGCGGTCGGGTTCGGCCGTGTTGAGGTCCGGTTCCCAGCGGTCGAGCCGGGTGACGCGGTCGCCGATCGAGCGGCAGAACCGGGTGACGGCGGTGGGGCCGCCGAGTTCGCGCAGCAGCAGGTTGCCCGCGGTGTTGTCGCTCTGGTCGATGGCGGCGGCGCAGAGTTCGCCGACGGTCATGCCGTTGGCGAGGTTCTTCGACTCGCCGGTGACGGGGGCGCCGCCGGAGTTCTTGACGTCGTCGACGGTGTAGTGGATGCGGCGGGCGAGGAACTCGCCGTCGTGGTCGAGGTCGCGCAGGACGGCGGCGACCGCGAGGGTCTTGAACACCGAGCAGATCGGGAAGGTCTCGTCGGCGCGGTGGCGGACGGTGCGGCCGGTGCGCAGGTTGCGGGCGTAGACGCCGAGTCGGCCGCCGTGCTGCTGTTCCAGCTCGGCCAGGCGCCGGCCGACGTCGTTCGTGGCGGCCTGGGCCGCCCCGCCGCCGGCGAGGGTCGTGGTGAGGGCCACGGCCGCCGCGGCGCCGAGGGTCAGGGCGGCGCGGCGGGTGCGCGGGGTGTCCGGAAGGTTCTGGTCCATGCGGGAGGAGACGCGTCGCACCGTCCGATGGTTCGTCACCGGACGGTCAGAGTGCCATCGCCACTCCCGCGTACTGGGCGGCGTCGGCCGCGGTGACCGGGGGGTCGGCCGGGGCCGGCCGCCATGCGGGGGTGGGGACGACGCCGGGCTCGAGCAGGGTCCAGCCGTCGAAGAAGCGGGTGAACTCGGCGCGGCTGCGGGCCTGCACGGCGGTGCCGGCGGCGGCGTAGACGCGGACCACCCGGTCGACGTCCTCGGGGGTGAACTCGGGGGTGACGTGGCTGATCACGAGCGCGCTGCCGGGGGCGAGGGCGGACTTGAAGTGCTCGACGATCCCGTACGCGCCGCTGGCGTCGGGGACGAAGTGCAGCAGGGCGATCAGGGAGAGCGCGACGGGGCGGTCCAGGTCGATGGTGTCGCGCAGTCCGGGGGCGTCGAGCAGCCGCCCGGGGTCGGTGACGTCCGCCTCGACGTAGGCCGTGCGGCCTTCGGGGGCGCCGGTGAGCAGGGCCTGGGCGTGCGAGAGGACGATCGGGTCGTTGTCGGCGTAGACGACGCGGGCGCGCGGGTCGACGCCCTGGGCGATCTCGTGCAGGTTGGGCGAGGTGGGGATGCCGGTGCCGATGTCGAGGAACTGGTCGATGCCGGCGTGGGCGAGGGCGCGGGTGGCCCGGTGCATGAAGGCGCGGTTGGCGCGGGCGGCGGCGCGCACCCAGGGGGCGACGGCGAGGGCGTGGCCGGCGGCTTCACGGTCGGCCGCGAAGTTGGTGCAGCCGCCGAGGTAGTAGTCGTACATCCGGGCCGAGTGCGGCACGTTCAGCCGCAGGTCGACCCCGTCGTAGCGGTTCATCCCGCTTTCCCCTCGCCTCTCGCGCACGGACGACCGGATGGCTGCCCACGGTATCGTCCCGGCAATCGGCCCCGACCCCTCACGTCAAGAAGTACGACGAGATGACCATCTGTATTCGGTGCGCGCCCTGGAGTGACGAAGCGGAAGCCGTGAGGATGGGCCGGGACGGCCCGACCTCGGGCGACCCGGTGGGCGGCGGCAGGCCGCGGAAGGCAGGCGCGATGACGATCGACAGGAGTGTCGGCACGAGTGCCGCGCTGCGGCCGGACCTCACCTACGCCGCGTTCTGCGAGACACACGAACCGGCTTGGCACGCCCTGGCGTTGACCAGGACGGGCAATCGGGCGGACGCGGCGCTGGTGGTCGGGGCGGTCAAGGGCGACCTGTCCCGGTGCTGGCCGCAGGTGCTGCGCTTCGAGGAACCGGCCGCGTACGCCTGGCGGTTGGCGAACCGGCACATCGCCGACTGGGTGTCCGGCGAGGAGCCGGTCGCGGTGGAGGCGGTCACCTTCGCGGCGGTGATCGGCGCGTTCAAGCAGGTGGCGAACGGGCTGCTGCACAGCGAGGCCGACGAGGTGCGGCTGTACGCGGCGATCCTGGAACTGCCGGACCGGCAACGGGACGTGGTGGTCCTGCGCTACCTGCTGGGGCTGCACGTCAAGGTCATCGGAGCCTACCTCGGCCGACCGGTGGCCACCGTGCACTCCAATCTGCGGCACGCCCGGGAGCGACTGGCCCGCCGGCTCGGCGTGCGCGAACTGCCGGACCGGGCGGGCGACTTGTGAACCACGACGGGACGGGTGCCGGGCGCGCGGCGATCCGGGTGCCCCGGCCGGAGCGGCCGCACGCCGAGCGGATCGCCGCCCTGCGCCAGGCGCGGCTGACCGCCGCGCCCGCGCACCTGCCGTCCGAGCACGAGCAGGCGGCGTTCGAACTCGGCCTGGTCGTCGCCCTGGTGCTCGGCGCGCCGGAGGCCTCGCGCGGGCTCGACCTGCTGGTCAACGCCCGCCGGATCCAGCCGGAGGGGGCGGAGGTGTTCGGCGCGCTGCTGCACGCCACCGGGCGGGTGGAGAGCGCCGAGTTCTGGTGGCGCTTCGCCGCCGGATCCGGCAGCGGGACGGCCGCGTACTGCCTGCACCTGCACCACCTGACGCTGGGCGAGACGGACGACGCCGACTACTGGCGGGCCTGGTCGGACCAGCTGGCGGCCACCGAACGCCCGCCGGGGCCGGGGCCGTTGCGGATGAACCGGCCGCTGCTGCCGGACGAGGTGCGGCGCGACATCCTCTCCCGGGTGCACCACGGGCTGGCGCCGCAGCTGCCGGCGGCCCTGGTCGCGGTGATCGACCGGCTGCCGGGGCAGGGCGGGGGCGAGGACGAGGTGCCGAGCCCGTGGGGGCTCACCTCGGGGGCGGCCTCGGCGTTCGCGGCGGATCCGGCGCGCGAGCGGGCCCGTGGGCTCGGGGAGGCCGGGGACCCGTGCGGGTGAGCGGTTCCGCCGCCGCCCGCGGCCACCCGTTCAGGTGAGTGCGGACAGTCGGGCGACGATCTCCTGGTCCCGTCCGCTGCCGGCCCGGACCAGCTCGCCGCCCGGGGCCGGGTGCCGGACGACGTAGTGGTGCGGGGCCATCGCGGTGTCGCGGCCGGGTAGCGCGGCCACCACGGCCCGGTGGGCGGCGGCGGGGTCGAGCGCCGGGTCGGCGCTCACCAGCTCGGCCACCAACCTCCCTTCGTCCAGTCGCAGTTGATGCGGCCCGAGGGTGGCGTCCAGCAGGCCCCGGACGGCCGCCAGATCGACCCAGGAGCCATCGACGAGCCGCCAGTCGCGACCGCGCGCGCAGGGCGGCGGGCCGAGCACGCCGGGCAGGCCGGCCGGCACCACCGGGCCCTCGGCGGCGGCCGCGAGGACGGCGAGCAGGGCACGCGCGAAGCCCTCGGTCTCCGCCGGATCGAGCACCTGCGGGCAGGTGACCAGCACGAACTCCAGGCTGCCGGCGATCCGCAGGATGGTGAACATCAACCGCGCCGGCAGCGTCGGAGCGGGCAGCGGGGTCAGTTCCGGGTCACCGGCCGGGGCCGGCCGGGCGTCGATCACGGCGGCCGGGACGGTCAGGCTCAGATCGTTGACCACCACCTGGCGCGGGAACCGGGTGCCGCGCAGATGAGCCGCGTCCTCCACCAGCTGCCAGACCAGTTCGGCGTCCAGGGTGCTGTGCCAGTAGGCGCCCAGCGAGGCGGACTTGGTGCGGGCGATCAGCTCGTCGAGGTCGTCGACACCGGCGTCGAGCAGGATCAGGGCGTCCTGCGCGAGGGTGCCGACGTGGTCGACCAGCGCGGCCCGCTGGCGGTTGGCGGACAGTGCGGAGATCACCAGCTCGCCGCGCCCGGCCCGGTGGGCGACCAGGGCGGCGAAGACGGCCAGCAGGACGACGGACGGGCTCGCGGAGGTGCGCCGGCAGACCGCTGCGAGGTGGCCCGCGGCAGCGGTCGACCGGACCAGGAGGGCGCCGTGGTCGCCCGGCGGACCGACGATCCGGGCGTCGGCGAAGACGGACTGCGGGGCGGTGGTCAGCACCCGCGCCCAGTGCCGCAGGGAGTTCGCCGCCCGGCGGCGGCCCTGGGTGCTCTGCTCGGCGGCGGCGACCTCCAGCGGCGTCGGGGCGGTGACGGGCGGGAGCTCCTGCCCGGCGGCGAGCGCGTGCCAGTCCCGGATCAGCACGGCGGTGGCGGCGCCGTCCGCCCCCGCGTGGCAGACCACGGCGACCAGGCGGAGCAGCCGGTCGCGGTCGGCGAGCAGGGTGAAGCGGATCCTCGGGGGCGCGGCCAGGTCGAACGGGACGGCGAGGTCGGCTCGGCCCGACTCCTCGGCGAGCGCGTCGAGTTCGGCGTCGGACCGACCGCCGGCCTCGACCACGGTGACGGTGAGGGCACCGGTCGGGTGGACCACTTGGGCGGCCGGGAAGCCGTCCGGGCCGGGGCCGGGCGGGAAGGCCGTCCGCAGCGAGTCGTGCCGCTCGACGAGCCGGCGCAGCGCGGCGAGGCCGGCGCCGAGCGAGGTGCCGTCCGGGACGGGCCAGACGGAGTCCTTGTTGCTCTGCTCGGGGGCTTCGCCGCGGATGCAGCGGATCATGTTGTCCTGGCCGCGGGTGAGCGGGCCGCTGTCGCGGGTGGGCGGGCCGCTGTGGCGGGTGGGCGGGCCGCCGTCGCGGGTGGGCGAGCCGCCGTCGCTCTCGGCGGCGAACGGGACGGAGATCTGCCGGCGGGCCGGCCGGACATCGTGCGGGGTCACGTCGTACCCGTCTTTCGCTCGCCGGGAGGGGATCGACCCGGATGCGATCGGGACGCTACCAGCGAGCTCGCGAACTGGTCCAGACCAAAGTGGAGGAGAATCAACCGGATTGCCACACACGTGAGTTGACATGGACGGGCCGATCGCCGAGCGCCGCCACGGCGGCCCGGAACGGACCGGGGGCGGGCACGTCGCGGACCAGGACCGGCCCCGCTCCGAGCCGGCCCGGATCGCCCACCGCGAGCGGCGACGGGCCGAGCACGGACACCCCGAAGGACTGCGCCAGCCGTCCGCCGTACGCCTTCACGACGGCCTCGCGCCGGCACCAGAGCGCGGTGAAGCGCGCCGAGCGCTCGGCGGGCTCGGGCGCCTCGGCGACGAAGCGCGCCTCCTCGAACGGGAACCAGCGCGCGGCCATCCGCTCGGCCACGGCGGCCTCGCGCAGCCCCTCGACGTCCACCCCGACCTCCCGCCCCTCGGCCAGGGCCAGCACCGCGAGCGGGCCGGACGCCGACCAGCTGACCCGCAGCCGGCCGGCCCCGGCCGGCTCCGGCTTGCCGTTCGGCCCGAGCCGCCAGACCACCTCGGCCGGGCGCACGCCGAGCCGGGCGGCCACCAACTGCCGCACGGCACCGCGCAGCACGGTGAAGCGGGAGCGCGACTCCCGGCCCGCGCGGGCCGTGCGGGCCCGCTCGTCGGCGTCCAGCAGCTGCCCCAACGCCTCCACGACCGGGGCGGGTTGGTCGGTGTCGATGAAGGAGAGCGTGACGTCGGTCATGGCAGCATCAAAGCACTCACCACCCCGAGCCGGCGGTCGTACCCGGCGGCCAGCACGGGCCGCTGCCGCGGCACCTGCTCGGCCAGCAGCGCCCACAGGCCGGTGAAGGGCTGGGCCGGCGGCCGCTCGCCGCCGAGGCCGGCGTCCAGCAGCACCGCCGCCCCGGGCCCCAGCTCCTCGGCCCAGCCCCGGACGGTCCGCGCCGGGTCGTCGACGCCGCGGGCCTGGCGGACCTCCAGCCCGCCCGCCGGGTCGTGCTCGCAGACCAGCACCACCACGGCGTGCCGCTCGGGCAGCGGAACGGGCTCGGGCGGCTCGTGGTGCAGCGCGGTCTGCTCGGCGAGCACGACCACCGCCCGCCGGCAGCTGCCGGTGGCGTGGTGGGCGGCGGCCAGCCGCAGGGCGGTGAAGGCCGCCGCGGTGCCCTGGTCGCAGATCGCGAAGGCGAGCGGCGAGCCCGGGACGGCGCGGCCGAGCGCGAGCGAGGACGGCGCGCCGGGGCGGACGTCCGGGGTGTCGAAGGCGAGGATCAGCAGGTCCACCGGTTCGCCGTCGGCCAGTGCCTCGCGCAGCGGTCCGGCGGCCAGTTCCTCGTAGGAGTGGCCGGCGCCCTCGCCGAGCAGGTCCTCGCGCAGCGGCAGGCCGTACGGGCGGACCAGGTCGGAGACGAAGACCCGCAGGTCCGGGTCGAGCGAGGCCGGCGAGCGGCCGTCGAAGCGGCGGGCCAGCGCCCGGGTGATCCGCAGCCCGGGCCGGTGCGCGCTCGCGGCGGCGGGCACCCGGTCAGTCCTCGGGAATCAGGTGCCCGGCGACGTAGTCCGCCAGGTTGGTGACGGAGCGCAGGTCGTCCTCGGTGATCTGCTCGACGTCCACCTGGATGTCGAGCGACTCCTCCAGCTCCAGGATGAGTTCGATGGTGCCGGCGGAGGTGAGGCCGAGGTCGTCGAACAGGCAGGCGTTCTCGGGGATCTCGGGCAACTCGCGCTTGAGGACGCGCGGCAGGAGCTCGCCGATCGCGTGCAGGATGCGCTCGCGCAGCTCGGGGTCGGTGGTCTGGACCACTGGATCTGACATGGGTGTCCCGTCGCGTCGTACGTGTGGGATGGGCGGGGAGTGCGGCCAGGAGCGGGGAGTTCGGGCCGGCGTCGGCCGACTGGGCGTCAGGAGCGCATGGCCATCGCCGAGAAGGTCGCTCCGACGCCGGCGGCGGCGATCAGGTAGTGGTCGCCGCGGCGCACCAGCCCCCGGGCGGTGGCGGTGTGGAGGTTGATGAGGCCGTCCGCAGCGAAACTGTGCCCGACCGACCGCACGTTGTCCAGCACCACCTTCTCCAGCGGGAAGCCGATCCGGCGCGAGATCATCCGCCAGGACGCCTGGTTGACGTTGTGCGGAAGGATCGCGGCGAGGTCGCCGAACCGGAGCCCGGCCTGCTCCAGGGCCGCCTCGATCGCCTCGACCATCACGTTCGGGTACTCGCGCTGGTAGCGGGCGAGCAGGTCGGCGTCCTCGGCCAGCCGGCCGTCGAACTCCGGGCGCTGGCGCACCGCGAAGGAGAGCATTCGGTGGCGCTCGCCGCCCGCGCTGACCAGGCAGGCGGCCGCGCCCTCGGCGAAGATGCCGGTCTCGGGCACCAGTTGGGCGTCCCGGGTGAAGGTCTTCTCGCCGGCCAGCACGACGGCCAGCGCCCGCTCGTCCGGTTCGCCCGCCAGCAGCCGGCCCGCCAGGTCGATGGCGAGCAGGCCGACGGCGCACGCGTGGTGGGTCACGGTGAAGGCGCTCGCGTGGCCGAGGCCGCGCGCGGCGAGCAGGTCGTGCAGCGGGTTGAGCGGGTGGGGCACCGCCACCGGCATGCTGCGCGCGTGGATCACGTAACGGACGTGCCGTTCGCGTCCGCGCAGCTCGGTCAGGCCGTCCAGGGCGGCGTCGAGCAGGTCGGGCAGCTTCCCGTTCGGGTCCAGTCGCAGCTGGTCCAGGCCGTGGAAGCGGCGAAAGAGTCGGAGTTGACGTGGGGTCAGGCCGATGCGCTCGCCCACCGCCTCGATGGGCACGGTATGCGGGGGGAGGTGAACGGCCACTGCCTCCAGTGCGGTCACGCGGGCTAGTATCACCACGCCCGACCGGTCGCACAAGTGATCTCGGGCCCTTGACACTTCCCCCGCGTCCGCCCGCGCCACCCGCGCGCCGGGGCCGCCGCGATCCTTGCGCGCCGCGCCGAGAGCGGCGTCGTTCAGACGGGAGACCTCCCTTGTCGGACCGTGAACCACCGTGCCCGGACGGGCCGTTGCACCCCGAGCTGCTCGCCCTGCTGGCCGAGGCCGCCGGGGCGCCGCCCGGGTGGGCGGACCGGATCACCCCCGGATCCCGGCTGGACGCCGACCTGCTGCTGGACGAGTGCGAACTCGCCGCGCTGGCCCGGCTGCTGCGGGAACGCTTCGGCCCGCAGGCCGACCTGGCGGGGCTGCGGGCCGGCCTCGGCCTGGCCGCCCTGGAGGCGCTGACCGTCGCCGACCTGCAGAAGCTGCTGCCCGGGGAGGTGCGGGCATGAGTCGGTTCCTGCTGGTGCTGCCGCCGCTGACCGGGCACGTCAACCCGGCCGCCGGCATCGCGGCCGAACTGGCCGCCCGCGGCCACCAGGTCGCCTGGACCGGCACCGAGTCGGTGCTGCGGCCGCTGCTCGGCCCGGACGCCCGGGTGTTCGGCACCGGCACCCGGGCCTTCCGCGCCCAGGGCGGGCACGGGCTGGCCGCCCTGCGCTCGCTCTGGGAGGGCTTCATCGTGCCGTACGCGCGGTTCACCGCGAAGCCGCTGGACGCGGTCGTTCGGGAGTTCCGGCCGGACGTGCTGCTGGTCGACCAGCACACCCCGGCGGGCGCGCTGGCCGCCCACCGGCACGGGCTGCCGTGGGCGAGCTTCGCGCCGGGCGCGATGGAACTGGGCCACCCGTACCGGACGTTGCCGCAGGTGGAGGCGTGGACGGACGGGCTGCTGCGCGGCCTGTGGGAGCGCGCCGGGCTGCCGGCCGCGGAGTACCTGGACCCGCGCTTCTCCCCCGCCCTGGTCCTCGCGACCACCGGGCCGGCGCTGACCGGCGCGGCCGAGCCGCCCGCGCACCACGCGCTGGTCGGCCCGGTGCTGCGCACCCGCCCGGCGGATCCGGGCTTCCCGTGGGAGCGGCTGGCCCCCGGCCGGCGCCGGGTGCTGGTCACCATGGGCACGCTGGCGGGCGACCTGGGCGCGGACTTCCTCGCGCGCTCGGTGCGGGCACTGGAGCTGTGCGGGCCGGACGTCCAGCCGGTGTTCGCCGCGCCGCGCGCGCTGCTGCCCGAACTCCCCTCGCGGGCGGTGGCGGTGGACCGGGCGCCGGTGCTGGAGCTGATGAGGCGCGGCGCGCTGGACGCGGTGCTGTGCCACGGCGGGATGAACACCGTGGGCGAGGCGCTGGCGCACGGGCTGCCGCTGGTGGCGGCGCCGATCCGGCACGACCAGCCGTTCGTGGCCGCGCAGGTGGCGGCCGCCGGGGCGGGCCTGCGGGTGCCGTTCGCCCGGGTGACGCCGGAGCACCTCGCCGAAGCGCTGCGCACCGCGCTGGACTCGACGGCCCTGCGGGAGCGGGCGGTCCGGGTCGGGCGGGAGCTGCTTTCCGGCGGCGGCGCGGTGGCCGCGGCGGACCGGCTGGAGGCGCTGGCCGCCCGGCCGAGCGGGGCGGCCCCCGGCGGAACGCGGCCTCCTGGCGGCCCGTAGCAGAACGTCGGGCCGCGAGTCCATTGGTCTAGGCCATTGTTTCCGAGCCGGGGTTGACCCTAGGGTGTCGCAGCAGCACCGCCCCGCACCGCCGCCCCGCACGACCACCCGGGCAGGTGCCGTGGCAGCCCTTCCCCGTACGGGAGTTCCGGTTGATCGAGACCACGGGACTGCGCAAGTCCTACCGCAAGAAGACCTCCCGCAGGAGCGGCGACAGCCCCACCGTCGACGCCGTCCGCGGGATCGACCTGTCCGTCGCCGCCGGGGAGATCTTCGGCTTCCTCGGCCCCAACGGCGCCGGGAAGACCACCACCCTGCGCATGCTGGCCACCCTGATCCGCCCGGACGGCGGCCGGGCCCGCATCGCCGGGGCCGACCTGTTCGCCGATCCGGCCGAAGTCCGGCGTCGGATCGGCTACGTCGCCCAGGGCGGCGGCACCACCGACAACGTCAGCGCCCGCGAGGAACTGGTCCTCCAGGCACGGCTGTACGGCGCGGGCAAGGCGCGGGCCGTCCGGGCCGCCGAGGACGCGCTGAAGGCCTTCGACCTCAACGGGTTCGGCGACCGCCCGTGCGCCACCTACTCCGGCGGCCAGCGCCGCCGGGTCGACATCGCGCTCGGCGTGATCCACGAACCGCGGGTGCTGTTCCTGGACGAGCCCACGGTCGGGCTGGACCCGGCCAGCCGGGCGGGCGTCTGGGAGGAGATCCGCCGGCTGCGCACCCAGGGCATGACGGTCGTCGTCACCACCCACTACCTCGACGAGGCCGACGCGCTCTGCGACCGGGTCGCGATCGTCGACCACGGCGAGGTGGTGGCCGAGGGCACGCCCGCGGCGCTCAAGCGCGAGATCTCCGGCGACGTCCTGCTGCTCGGCCTGGAGCCCGGCGAGGACGTCGCCGGGCGCGCGGCCGAGGCGCTGCGGCCGCAGCCGTACCTGCACCGGCTGGAGGACAGCGGTGAGGAGGGCCTGCGGCTGTACGTGGCGGACGGCGCGGCGGCCATCCCGCAGGTGCTGCGCGCGCTGGACGCCGCCGGGGTGACACCGGGCACCGTGCAGCTCCAACGGCCCAGCCTGGACGACGTGTTCCTGGCCCGCACCGGCCGCTCCCTGCAACAGTCCTGACCGGCCCGAACCTTGGGGAGATCGTGAAGCTCGCCCGCGACACCTGGCTGGTCTTCCAGCGCCAGCTGCTGCTGATGGTCCGCACCCCGGTGTGGATCGCCGTCGGCATCATCCAACCCCTGTTCTACCTGCTGCTGTTCGCCCCGCTGTTGAAGAAGGTGCTCGCCCCCGAGGGCGCGGGCAGCTACGCCGACGCCTACCAGGTGTACGTGCCGGGCCTGTTGGCGGTGCTGTGCATCTTCGGCGGGCTGTTCACCGGCTTCAGCCTGCTCGGCGAGCTGAAGGCCGGGATCATCGAGCGCTCCCGGGTCACCCCGGTGAGCCGGCTGGCGCTGCTGCTCGGCCGGGCGCTGCGGGAGACGGTGGCGCTGCTGGTGCAGGCCGTGCTGATCACCCTGATCGCGCTGCCGTTCGGGCTGCGGGTCAGCCCGCCGGACCTGCTGCTCGCCTACCTGCTGCTGGGGCTGCTGGCGCTGATGACCTCGGCGATCTCCTTCGGCATCGCGCTGATGGTGCCGACCGACGCCGCGATGGCGCCGGTGGTGAACACCGTCGCGCAGCCGATCGCGCTGCTCTCCGGGGTGCTGCTGCCGCTCACCCTGGCGCCGGACTGGCTGCAGCGGGCCGCCCGGTGGAACCCCTTCTACTGGGCGGTGGAGGGCATGCGCGCGCTGTTCTCCGGGCACGCCGGGGACGCGGCGGTGTGGCAGGGCCTGCTGGTGGTCGCCCTGATGACCGTCCTGGCGGTGTCCTGGTCGGCCCGGCTGTTCTCCACCCGGGTGCGCTGAGGCACCGGGCGGAACCACGAGGGGCCCGGCCGCTGTGCGGCGGCCGGGCCCCTCGGTCGCGTGCTCGTCACCCGCGCGGCAGGCCCGCCTCGGACGTGATGAAGGCCGCCAACTTGGCTACCCCGTCGATGATCTGAGTCTGCGTCAGGGCGCTGATCGAGAGCCGCAGCCGGCGCTCCCCGCCGCCGGTCGGGTAGAACGGCCCCATCGGCGTCCACAGCACCCCGTACTCGCGGGCGCAGCGCTCCATGGCGGCGTCGTCGGCGACGAACGGGACGGTCAGCACGGCGAAGAAGCCGCCCTCCGGCCGGTTCCAGGACACTCCGAGGCTGCGCCGGGTGGAGGCCGGGAAGTGCCGCTCCAGCTCCCGCAGCAGGGTGTCCATGCCGGCCGCGTAGTGCGCGATGGCGGCGGCGTTGGCGTCCCGCAGCCGGCAGTCGTACGTCAGCAGCATGCCGCCGATCACGGCCTGGCTGAGCGCGGGCGTGTTGACCGTCGTCATGCTCTTCAGCTTGGCCAGTTCGTCGGCGAGCAGGCTGCCGCGCCCGCCGGGCGCCGAGACCTCCTGGTCGGCGACGACGTAGCCGAGGCGGGCGCCGGGGAAGCAGGTCTTGGCGAAGGACCCGAGGTAGACGACCCGCCGGTCGCGGTCCAGCGCCTTGAGGGTGGGCCGCTCACCCGGGGTGCGGGCGAAGAAGCCATACGGATTGTCCTCGATGACCAGCAGGTCCTCCTCGGCGGCGACCTCCAGCAGCCGGGCGCGGGCTTCGAGCGGCATGCTGGCGCCGGAGGGGTTCGCGAAGTCCGGGACGACGTAGAGGGCGCGCGGGCGGCGGCCCTCGGCGCGCACGGCCCGGGCGGCGGCGCGCACGGCCTCCGGGTCGGGGCCGGCGTCCGGGCTCTCCGGGACGGGGCGGGTGGTGAGGTCCAGCAGCCGGGCCGCGCCGGTGATGCCGACGTAGCAGGGCGAGCTGACGAGCAGGACGTCGTCCGGGCCGGCGCACAGCGCGCGCAGGACGAGCAGCATGCCCTCCTGGGCGCCGACGGTGATCACCAGGGACTCGGGGGCGACGTCCAGGCCCTCGTCGTTGGCGAGGGTGCGGGCGACCAGGTCGGCGACGATGCCCTTGGTGGGGCCGTACTGGAACAGCGCGGTGCGCACGGCGTCGCGGCTCAGGCCGCGCTCGGCGAGGTGGGCCAGGTAGGTGTCCAGGTGGCGGCCGACGTCCTCGGGCTCGAAGAAGCCCTCGTAGGGGCGGCCGGGGGCGAAGGACACGGCGTCGGGGTAGCGGGTGGTGACCTCGTTGAGGAAGGTCATCGCGTCCAGCAGCGGCTCGCTGAGCGAGCCGTGCAGGTCGGTCAGGTCGAGGTGGGTCATCGCAGTGCCTCCCGCAGTCGTCCGGCGGCGTAGGCCTGGGCGTCGGCGGCGGCGTCCAGGGTGTCGGTCATGGCGAAGAATCCGTGCGGCACGCCGTCGTAGCGGCGCAGGTCCACCGGGACCCCGGCGGCGCGCAGCGCGTGCGCGTACTGCTCGCCCTCGTCGCACAGCGGGTCGTACTCGGCGGTGAGGACGGTCGCGGGCGGCAGGCCGGCCAGGGTGGCGGCGCGCAGCGGGGAGGCGTACGGGCTGGCGCCGTCCGCCGGGTCGGCCAGGTAGTGGCCCCAGTACCAGGCGACGGAGCGGCGGTTGAACAGCAGCGGGTCGTCGTGGTCGCGCAGCGAGGGGGTGTCGGCGGCGTGGTCGGTGTTGGGGTAGACCAGCAGCTGGTGGCGGAGCGCGGGGCCGCCCTCGGCGCGCAGCAGCAGGGTGAGGGCGGCGGCGAGGTTGCCGCCGGCGCTGTCGCCGCCGACCGCGAGGCGGTCCGGGTCGAGGCCGAACTCCTCGGCGTGCTCGACGAGTCGGAGCAGGGCCGCGCGGCAGTCGTGCAGCGCGGCGGGGAACGGGTGCTCGGGGGCGAGGCGGTAGCCGACCGAGGCGGTGACGCAGCCGGCGGCGTTGGCCAGGCTGCGGCAGATCGCGTCGCTGGTGTCGGGCGAGCCGAGCGTCCAGCCGCCGCCGAACAGGTAGAGCAGGGCGGGCAGTCGGCGGCCGGGCGGCTCGGGGCGGTAGAGCCGCAGGGCGAGTTCGCCGCCGCCGGGGCCGGGGAAGCGGTGCTCCTCGACGGCGGCGACCGGTTCGGGCGTGCCGGCGGCGGCGCGGATGTCCGCGAGGTCGGCGGCGCGCGCCTCGGCCAGGGTGAGGCGGTAGAGCGGTGCCGCGCCGCTTCGCGCGCGCCGGGCGCGGTAGGCCTCGGCCTGGGGGTGCAGGGGCATGGGCAATCCCGTTCGGTGGGACGGTACGGTCCGCGTCCAGCGGCTCGGGGTCATTGCTCAGTGGTGAGAGCTCAGTGGTGAGAGCTCGGCGGGTCGAGGTCAGCGGTTCGAGGTCAGCGGTCGGCCTCGACGTAGATCGTCTCATCCGTTCGGAACGCCGTGTCGAGATCGGCAACTTCCGGACACGCGCCCTGCCGGTAGGCGCAGTGGCGGACCTTTTCGGGCGCGAAGCCGGCTCGGGTGAGGACGTGCCGCAGCTCGTCCAGGTCGTAGATCCACTGGTGTCCGTAGTGGCGGAAGATCTGGTTCACCAGGAAGGCCGGGCGGGCGGGCATCGGCGGGCCGAAGCCGAGGGTGGTGAGGCGGCGGCGGTGTTTGGCGAGGAAGCCGTCGCCGGTGGCGTAGCCGACCAGGTAGCGGGCGAGGTCGGGGGTGGTGAGGCGCAGGACCCCGCCGGGGCGCAGGACCCGGCGGGCCTCGCGCAGCCAGCCGATCGCGACGGGCAGGGCGACGTGCTCGATCAGGTGCTCGGCGTACACCCAGTCGACGCTGGCGTCGGCGAAGGGCAGCGGTTCGGCGATGTCGAGCTGGGTGAACCACCGGTCGCCGTCGACCCGGTAGAGGGTGCCGGGCTCGGTGGCGGCGTCGGGGCTGCGCAGGGTGGCGAGGTCGGTGCCGAGGCCGGCCGGGTGGGCGGTCCGGAATGCGGCGAACTCGATTCCGGTCAGTCCGAGTTCGGTGAATTCGGCGTGGGTGCGCGGAAGCGGCCCGGGGTGCGCCGCCAGTTCCGCGCAGGTGGCGACGTCCGCGCTGAATTCGTCCAGCCGAACGGCCAGGTCGTCGGGGTCGTCCCAATCCCAGCCGGGGAAGCGGGCGTTCGGGTCGGTCATCCGGGCCTCTTTTCAGGGGGACGCGACCGGACCGCGCTCCGGTTCATCGCTTCGGGCACGAATCGGTTTCGCGGTGGTGCGTCGAAAGCGGTTCGCGGCTCGATCCGGAGCGCGGTCGGGCGTCGGTCGTGGGTCAGTCGGTCGGGCAGGGCCAGTCGGTGACCGCGCCGCGGTCCAGGTCGGCGAGCCGGGGGCGGCCCAACAGGGCCATGGTGTGGTCCAGTTCGTCGCGGATCAGGTCGAGCACCTGGTGGACGCCGTCCGCGCCGCCCACGGCGAGGCCCCAGAGCACCGGGCGGCCGACCAGGACGGCGCGGGCGCCGAGGGCGAGGGCGATGGCGGCCTCGGTGCCGCTGCGCACGCCGCCGTCGAACAGGACGGGGAGCTCGGCGGGGACGGCTTCGACCACCTCCGGCAGCGCGGCCAGGGAGGGTATGGCGCCGTCGAGTTGGCGGCCGCCGTGGTTGGAGACCACGACGGCGTCGACGCCGTGCTCGACGGCGAGCCGGGCGTCCTCGGCGGTGAGGATGCCCTTGAGGACGAGCGGCAGCCGGGTGCGGGCCCGCAGCCAGCCGAGGTCCGCCCAGGTCAGGGTGGTGTCGAACTGTTCGCGGGCGTGCTCGGCGATGCCCGAACTGCCCTTCTCGGACCGGTGGCTGGTGGCCATCAGGTCCGCGTCCAGGTTGACGGCGTGGATGTGCGGCGGGACGGCGAAGCCGTTGCGCTGGTCGCGCAGTCGGCGGCCGATCCTGGGTGCGTCGACGGTCAGGACCAGGGCGCCGAAGCCGGCCGCCTCGGCGCGTTCGACCAGGGCGGCGAGGGCGGCGCGGTCGCGCAGCCAGTACAGGTGCAGCCAGCGCGGGCCGCCGGCCTTGGCGATGTCCTCCAGGGTGCGGCTGGCGAACATGCTGGTGACGAAGAGCGCACCGGCCCGCCCGGCGCCCTGGGCGGTCGCGGTCTCGCCCTCCTCGTCGACCAGCCGGTGGTAGGCCATCGGCGCGATGCCGATCGGGGTGTCCAGCCGGGTGCCGAGCAGGGTCTGCCCGAGCTCGCAGGTCGAGACGTCGACCAGGACGCGCGGTCGCAGGGCGAATCGTTCGAAGATCTTCCGGTTGGCCGCGAGGGTGCGTTCCGCACCGCTGCCGCCCTCGATGAAGTCCCAGATGTCCCGCGGAACCCGGGCGCGCGCCGCGCTCTCGATCCCGGCCAGGTCAAGTGCTCCCACGTGGATCCTCAATCTCCGGACGGCCGCGCTCGGGCCGGTCCTGGTTCGGCAGCGTATGAGCAACGGCCACATTGGTATAGACCTTGATTTGACCAATCGTCTGTGCCAAGGTCTGGCAACGGAATTGACCGTTGTGATTCTGAGCAACGTTCATGTCAAATCCTCTCACTTGTGTGGAGCGGTGTTGACCCCCTTTTCCTCCCCCTCCTCCCCTCCAGCGTCTCCCTCCGCATTGCCGCACACCGACGCCCCGGACGACTGGGTCGACACCCTGCTGCTGGCCGGCCCCGGGGCCGAGGAGTGCCTGCACCTGGGCGCACCGCTCGACCGCGCCGCCCTGCGCGCGCTCGTCGACGAGCAGGGCGAACGGCTCACCGCCGCCGGCCTCGGCCCCGGCGGGACGGTCGCACTGCGCCTGCCGCCCTCGGTGGCGTTCGTCGCGGTGCTGCTGGCCTGCTGGCGGCTGCGTGCCCAAGTCGCCCTGCTCGACCACCGGTTGACCGACCACGAGGTCGACGCGGCGGTGGCGCGGCTGGCCCCGCAGGTGCTGGTACGGTCCGCCCACCGGCCGACCGCGGCACTGCGCGGCTTCGCCGAGGTCGAACCGCGGGCCGTGGCCCTGCCGGGCGGCCGGCCGGCCGCCACCGGGCACGCCCTGGTCCAGCTCAGCTCCGGCTCCACCGGGCCGGCCAAGGTCATCGCCCGCACCGCCGCCGACCTCGTCCGCGAACTCGACTGCTACCGCAGGCTGGTGGACTTCCCCGGCGGGGGCGACCGGGTCGTCCTGCTCTCCTCCGTGGTGCACGTGCTCGGCCTGGTCGGCGGGCTGCTCAACGCCCTGCACGCCCGGGCCGTGCTCGCCCTGCCCGAACGGATGACGGCTGCGGGCATCCTCGCGACCGTCGCCGCCGGCGAGCGGCCGACCACCGTGATCGGCGTGCCCTTCCACGCCGAGCTGCTGGCCGGCGCCGCCGATCCGCCGCAACTGCCGTGGCTGCGGCGGATGGTCGTGGCCGGCGAACTCGTCCGGCCGGGCCTGCCCGCGCAGTTCACCGAACGCTACGGCGTGCCGCTCGGCACCATGTACGGCACGACCGAGACCGGGGTCATCGCCACCGACCTGTCCGGCGCGCTCAACCCGGCCAAGCGGCCCGTCCACGGGATGCGGCTGCGCCTGGTCGGCGGCGAGCTGCACCTCGGGGCGGACACCTCCCCGTACCCGGGGCTGGACGATCCGAGCCGCTGGGCGGACGGCTGGCTGCACACCCGGGACGCGGCCGAGCTGGACGAGGTCCACGGCCTGGTCACCGTGCTCGGCCGGCTCGACTCGCAGGTCTCGATCGGCGGCCTCAAGGTCGACCTCACCGAGGTCGAACAGACCCTGTCCGGCCTTCCCGAGGTGCGCGAGGCCGTGGTGGTCTTCGCCGGCGGGGCGATCGAGGCCTACCTCGCCGCCGAGCCGGACGCCGACCTCTCGCTCGTC
Source organism: Streptomyces sp. Y1 (assembly GCF_041053115.1). Classification (NCBI taxonomy): domain Bacteria; kingdom Bacillati; phylum Actinomycetota; class Actinomycetes; order Kitasatosporales; family Streptomycetaceae; genus Streptomyces; species Streptomyces sp. Y1. The sequence goes on from NZ_CP163445.1 coordinate 266,298, forward strand.
CAGGACGGGCTGGCCCGCCGGCTCGCCGCCTACAAGCGGCCGCGCCGGCTCGCCCTGCTGCCGCGGCTGCCGCGCACCGCCACCGGCAAGCTGCTGCGCGATCCGGCCGCGCTGCGCGAAGCCGCCGCCCGCTGATCCGCCCGCCCGCCCTCTCCCCCAGATCCAGCAAGGAGCCCACCACCATGCAGGACCGCGTCCGCGCGTTCACCCTCGCCGCCCTGGCCGAGATGCAGTACGACGTCTCCGAGGTCACCGGGGACACCGACCTCGGCCCGGCCGGACTCGACCTCGAATCGCTCGCGCTCGCCGAACTGTCGGTGCAGATCGAGGACGAGTTCGGGATCACCTTCGACCTGGACGAGATGGAGACCACCGCGCTGATGACGCTCGACCAGTTCACCGCCGACGTCGTCCGGCGGATCGACGCGCCCGCGGGCACCACCGCGGCCGCCGCGATCGGCGACGCCGCGTGACCAGCGGACCGGAGGTGCACGCCGGGCCCGGCACCCCGCCCGACCGGGCCGAGGTGCTGACGATGCTGGCGGCGTTCGGGCAGCGCGCCGCCGAGACCGTGCCGGAGGAGCTCGGATCGCTCGAACTCACCTGGCTCATCGCGGAGTTCGAGCAGCGCTACGGCATCGAGCTCGACCTCGACGACGAGCGCTTCGGCGCCGTCCGGACGGTCGACGACGCCACCGCGCTGCTGCGCGCGGCCGTCCTGGCCGACCGCGCGGGCGCCCGGCCGTGACCGCCACCGCGCCCACCGGCCCCGCGACGGGCGGCACCGGGCCGCCGGGCCGACCGTTCGCCCCCGCCGCTCCCGTCCCGGCCGCGGCCCGCCCGGTCGTCACCGGGCTCGGCGTGCTCAGCGCCGCCGGGCACGGGCTCGACCCGCTCCTCGACGCGGCCGCGCACGGCAAGGCCGCCTTCGGCCCGGTCACCCGCTTCGACGTCGCCGCCCGCCGCACCACCCGGGCCGCGCTGCTGCCCGACCACCTGCTGCCCGACCACCTGCCGCTCGACGGCCCGCTCCCGCTGGCCGGGATCGTGCTGGACGCGATCGGCCAGGCCTGCCGCCGGGCCGCGCTGACCGGGGCGCAGGCCGCCGCACTGCCCGTCCTGCTGGCCGTGCACAGCGACGAACGGACCGGCGCCACCGCCCGGGCCGTCGCCGCGGGGACTGCCGCGCGGTGGGGCGCCCCGGGCGTCACCCGGGTGTACACCGGCGCGTGCGTGGCGGCGGCGACCGCCGTCGCCGACGCCGCCGTGCTGGTCGCCACCGGACGGCACGAACGGGTGCTGGTCGCGGCCGGCCACCTGGTCGAACCGGGCGTGTTCGCCGTCTTCGACGCCGGGCGCGCGCTGGCCCGGGACGGCGAGCTGCGCCCGTTCAGCACCGGCCGCACCGGCACGCTGCTCGCCGACGCGGCCGCCGCCGTCCTGGTCGAGGCCGCCCCGGCCGCCGAACGGCGCGGCGCCGCCGTGCTCGCCCGGCTGGCCGGCTGGGGCCGGGCCGGGGACGCCCACCACGTCTGCCGCCCCGAACCGGACGGCCACGGGCTCTCCCGGGCGATCCGGTCCGCCCTCGCCCGGGCCGGGGCCGCCCCGGCCGAGGTCGGCTACGTCAACGCCAACGGCACCGGCACCACGCTCGCCGACCTCGCCGAAGCACGCGCCCTGCACCGGGTGTTCGGCCCGCACACCGCCGAACTCCCGGTCAGCTCCAGCAAATCGGTGCACGGCCACGCGCTGGAGGCCTCCGCCCTGCTCGAACTCGCCGTCACCATCGGCAGCCTGGGCACCGGCCTGCTCCCGGTCAACGCCGGCGGCCTCGGCCCGGACCCGGAGATCGGCCTCGACCTCGTCCTGGACGGCCCGCACACCGCCCGCCCCCGCTACGCGCTCAGCCTCAACTCCGCCTTCGGCGGCGCCAACACCGCCCTCCTGCTGGCCGCCGCATGACCGCGACCCCGCCCCCGCTCCCCGCCCCCGCCGCGTACGGCCTGCGGGTCCTCGCCGAGGCCCGCCGACCCGCACCCGGCGCACCCGGCACGCCCGAGGAGCCGCCGCCGCTGCCCGGATTCGCCGCCTCCGGCTTCAACCCGCTCGTCGCCGACACCGCCGAGCACTGCCTGCGCGCCCGCCACGGCGCTCCGCCCGCGCCGGGACGCACCGCCCTGCTGCTCGCCAGCAGGAGCGGCGACCGGGCCACCGCGCGGGCCATCGACCGGGCCGCCGAACCCGGGCGGCGCACCGCACCCCTGCTGTTCTTCCAGTCCAACCCGAACGCCGTGCTCGGGCACCTCGCCGCCCGCTGGGGCCTCACCGGCCCCGTCGTGGCGATCAGCCCGGCCGAGGCCGTCCCCGGCGAGGTCCCGGCGGACGCGCTCGACGCCGCCGCGCTGCTCCTCGCGGACGGCGACGCCGAGCAGGTCCTGCTCATCGCCGCCGAGGCGACGCCGGACGGCCACCGGGCCGTCGCCGTCCTGCTGGCGGCGCAGCCGAGCTGACCCACCGGGGCCGCCCTGCCTCCCGGACCGCCACACCGAGCCCAGCCCCCTGAGAGGGAACCGCCCCGTGACCATCCGCAGTCTCCGCACCCGCCTCGCGGACGACCCCGACGTCGGCGCCGGCAACGTCCTGACCGCCCGGCTCGCCCTCGGCCTCGGCCTGGACGAGCCGCTGCTCACCTTCGACACCCCGGTCGACGACCACCCCGCCTGGCAGCCGTTCACCCCGCGCGAGCTGGACCGCGCCGTCCGGGCCCGCGCCGCCGCGCTGCACGCCCTCGGCATCGGCCGGCGCGACCCGGTGGTGGTCCAGGCCAGCGACGCCGCCGACCACGTGCTCGCCTTCCTCGCCCTGGCCCGCCTCGGCGCCATCCCCGCGCTGCTCAACCCCAACCTGGACGGCGAGCGCGCCGCCCGCTACATCGCCCGGCTCGGCGCGGCCGGGGTGCTGGCCGACGAGGCCCACCTCACCGCGCTGGCCGGCCACGCCCCGGGCGCGCCACTGCTGCCCGCGATCGGCACCCTCGGTGCGGGAGACCCGGCCGCCGCCCCGGAGCCGTACCGGCACTGGTCCGGCGACCCGGTGGCGATCACCCACTCCTCCGGCACCACCGGGATGCCGAAGGCCGTCGTCCACTCGCACGCGAGCCTGTACGCGGCGATCCGCCACCGGCTGCGGCTGCCCCGCCCGCAGGGCCAGGACCGGATGCTCAGCGCGCTGCCCGCCCCGCACGCCGCGACGCTCATCGCGGTCAACCTCGCGCTCAGCTCGCACACCCGGCTCGCCCTCCTCTCCCGGCAGTCCGGCGCGGGCGTGCTGGAGGCGATCGAGCGGTGGCGGCCCACCGGGGTGGTCGGCTTCGCCGCCACCTGGGCCGAGCTCGCCCACCACGACCTCGCCGCGCGGGACCTGAGCTCCGTCGCGCTCTGGTGGAACACCGGCGACTGCGCGCACGAGGCGCACATCCGCCGGCTGATCGCCACCGGCAGCCGGGAGACCGCCACCCGCGCCGGCCGCACCCGGGAGCCCGGCTCGCTGTTCGTCGACGGGCTCGGCTCCACCGAGATGGGCCACTCGCACTTCTTCATCACCCACGGCCCGGGCACCGAGCGCTACGGGCGCTGCGTCGGGCGCCCGCACGCGTTCGTCGACTGCGCGGTGGTCGGCCCGGACGGCGAGCCGCTCGGCCCCGGCGAGGTCGGCGAACTCGCCACCTCCTCGCCGACGCTGGCGCTCGGCTATTGGAACGACTCCGGCACCACCTTCCGCAGCCGCCTCCGTGGCAGTTTCCTGACCGGTGACTTGATGTACCGGGACGAGGACGGCTACTACTACCACGTCGACCGGGCCGCCGACGCGGTCGAACTCGGCGGCGGCCGCAGGCTGTTCACCGCCATGTCCGAGGAGCGGGTACTGGCCGCCTGCCCGGACGTGCTGGACTGCACGGTGGTCGCGGTCCGCGACGGGGAGCGGGTGGTCACCGACGTCCTGCTGATCCCCGCCGAGGGCGCCGACCCGGCGGCCGACCGGACGGCGGCGGTGCTCGCCGCCCTGGACGAGGCCGCCGCCGCGACCGTCCGCCGGGTGCTGGTGGTCCCGGCGGACGGGATCCCGCTCGGCCCGACCGGCAAGGTCCGCAAGGTCCTGCTCCGGCAGCGGCACCTGGAGTCCCTGCGCGCCGAGGCGGTGGACGCGTGAGCCCCGCCCGGGAGAGCGCCGTCGTCACCGGCCTCGGCGTGCTCTCGCCGCTCGGCCGGGGGGCCGGCGCGGTGTTCGAGGCGCTGACCGCCGGCCGCTCCGGCATCGGCGCCGTGCCCGAGGGCCACCCGGCGCACGGCTGGCTGTCCGCCGCCGGGATCGCCCCCGCCGTGGACGGGCGGGAGGTGCTGCCGCCCACCGAGACCCGCTGCGTGGACCGCTTCGTGCTGCTCGCCCTGGCCGCCGCCGACGACGCGCTCGCCGACGCCGGCCTGGTGGTCGGCCGGGACGCCGACCCGCACCGCACCGCCGTGGTGCTGGCCACCGGGGGCGGCGGGCTGGAGACCTTCGAGCAGCAGTCGCACCGCCGGCTGGAGCGCGGCCGCCCCGGCGTCAGCGCCTACCTGCTGCCGGGCATGCTCGCGAACATGGCCACCGCCCGGATCGCCATCAAACACGGCATCCGGGGCTACAGTTCGGCCGTGGTGACGGCCTGCGCGGCCGGCGCCCAGGCGGTCGCCGAGGGGCTGCGGCTGATCCGCGCCGGGGACGCCGACGTGGTGGTGTGCGGCGGGAGCGAGTCCTCGCTGCACCCGACCATCGCCGCCACGTTCGCCAACGCCCGGGCCCTCGCGCAGGGTTGGGACGACCCCGAACTGGCCAGCCGGCCGTTCGACGCCCGGCGCAACGGCTTCGTGCTGGGCGAGGGCAGCGCCGTCCTCGTCCTGGAGCGCGCCGGGCACGCCGACGCGCGCGGCGCCGCCGGGTACGCGGACGTGATCGGCTGGGGCGCCTCCACCGACGCCCACCACCCGACCATGCCCCGCCCGGACGGTGCGGGTGCGGCCGACGCGATGCGCGCCGCGATCGCCGACGCCGGCCTGCGGCCCGGCGACATCGGCTACCTGAACGCCCACGGCACCGGCACCCGGCTCGGCGACGCGGCGGAGGCCGCGGCGGTGCGCTCCGTCTTCGGTGCGCAAGGACCGGCCGTCAGCTCCACCAAGTCAGCAACCGGTCATCTGCTGGGCGCGGCGGGCTCATTGGAGGCCGCCGTCACTACCCTGGCCGTGTCGCGGGGGACCCTCCCCCCGACGCTCAACCTCACCGAGCCCGATCCGGCCTGCGACCTGGACCACGTCCGCGGCGCCGCCCGGACCACCGCGCTGCGTGCGGCCCTGACCAACGCGTTCGCCTTCGGGGGCCACAACCTGAGCCTGGTCCTCGGCCCGCCCTCCACCCGTACGGCCCGCACCACCGGGCGGCCGCACCGCCCCCCGGCGACGCCGTACGACGGTCTCACGACCGCCGCACCACCAGGACCACCCGGACCACCGCACCACCCGGCAGCCCGGCCGGCCGACCACTGAGGCCCCCGGACCGCCGGTCACCCGACCTGTCGTCCCTGGGGGAGATCCCAATGCCCATCCAGAACATCGCCCACGTCGAGTTCCACTGCGCCGACGCCGACAAGACCGCGGCCGGCCTGAGCGCCGACTACGGCTTCACCGCCGACGCCCCGGTGACCACGCCGGACGGCGCCCGCACGGTCGCACTGCACCAGGGATCGATCCGTCTCCACCTGAGCTCCGCCGCCTCGCCCGACCACCCGGTGGCCGCCTACGTCGCCCGGCACGGCGACGGCGTCGCCGCGCTCGCCCTCGGCTGCACCGACCCGGAGGCCGCCCTGGAGCGCGCCGAGCGGCACGGCGCCCGCGTCCTGGACCGCGCGGGCAGGCTGATCGTCGGCTTCGGCGACACCGCCCTGCGCCTCGTCCCGCTGCGCGAGGACGCGCCCTCCGACCGGCCCAGACTGCTGGACGAGCTCGACCACGTCGCGATCTGCGTCCCGGCGGGCCGGCTCGGCGACTCGGTGAAGTTCTGCGAGGCCGCGCTCGGCTTCGAGATGATCTTCGGCGAGTACATCGAGGTCGGCTCGCAGGCCATGGACTCCATGGTCGTGCAGAGCCCGTCCGGCGGGGTCACCTTCACCGTCATCGAGCCCGACACCTCCCGCCGGCTCGGCCAGATCGACGAGTTCCTGGCCTCCCACGGCGGCGCCGGCGTCCAGCACCTGGCCTTCAGCACCTCCGACATCGACAACGCCGTCCGCACCGTCCGCTCCCGGGGCGTGGAGTTCCTGACCACCCCGGGCGCCTACTACGACCTGCTGGCCGAGCGCCTCGGCGCGACCGCCATCCCGGTGGAGACCCTGCGCGACCTGCACGTGCTCGTCGACCAGGACCACGGCGGCCAGCTGTTCCAGATCTTCGCCCGCTCCACCCACCCCCGGCGCACCTACTTCATGGAGCTGATCGAGCGCCAGGGCGCCACCACCTTCGGCAGCTCCAACATCAAGGCCCTGTACGAGGCCGTCGAGCGGACGACCTCGTGACCGGGCGGGTCACCCGGTGACCCGCCCCTGAGCGAGAAGGAAACACCTGCGTGACCACCGTCGCCGAGTTCCAGCTCTCCGCGGCCGACCTCGCCCTGCTGCCCACCCCCGACGAGGTGGCGCACTACCGCGAGCGCGGCTGGTACCTGTCCCGCAAGCTCTTCACCGACGAGGAGCTGGCCGGCCTGCAGGCCGCGGCCGACCGGTACTACGAGGGCCGACGCGATCGCGAACTCCCGGTCCGGCCAGCACGGTTGGCCTCCTGGGAGCCCGCACACGGCCCCGTCCAGCGGCACAACGACTACGTCCACTACGAGAGTGACGCGATCGGCGCGATCCTGCGCAAGCCGCTGGTCGGCGCGGTGGCCGCGCTCCTCGCCGGCGCCGAGGAGATCAGGATCTTCCAGTCCACCCTGATCCACAAACCCCCGGCGCCGGAGGAGCCCACCAACCGGGTGCCCTGGCACTTCGACAAGCACTACTGGCAGACCTCCAGCTCGGAGGAGATGCTGACCGCCTTCATCCCCTTCCACGACTGCCGGGAGGAGAACGGCACCATCACCATGGTCGACGGCAGCCACCGCTGGCGCGAACTGCCCTCCGCGGAGGACTCCACCCGACACTTCGCCGACCGCGACAACGGCGAGCTCGACGCCATCCTGGAGGCCAACGCCGCCCACAACGGCCGCCCGGTCACCCGGATCCCGATGCTGATCCCGCGCGGCCACGTGTCCTTCCACCACTGCCGCACCTACCACGGCAGCGGCCCCAACCTCGCCGCCCACCCGCGCCGCGCCGTCTCGCTGCACCTGCAGGACGGCGCCAACGAGTACCGCCGGCACGACACCCCGGACGGCGAACCGGTCGTCTACAACCACGACGTCCTGGTCCGCCGCACCGCAGACGGCCGGCCCGACTACGCCGACCCGGCCTACTGCCCGACCCTGTGGCGAGGGTCGCTGTGACCGCACCCACCTCTCCGGCGCCCGCCTCCCCCGCGCCCGCCTCCCCCGTCGTGCCCCTGCCGCTGGGCGGGCCCGTCGAGCGCTACCGGGCGCTGCGGCTGATCCGCGGCTTCGAGGAGCTGGCCCTCGCCCTGGTGACGTCCGGCGCGATCCCCGGCGGCATCCACCCGTACGTCGGGCAGGAGGCCGTCGCGGTCGGCGTCTGCTCGGCGCTCGGCCCGGCCGACCGGCTCACCAGCACCCACCGCGGCCACGGCCACGTCCTCGCCCGGGGCGTCGACCCTGGCCGGCTGCTCGCCGAACTCGCCGGCCGCGTCGACGGGTTGAACCGCGGCCGGGGCGGCTCGATGCACGCCGCCGACCTCGCGCTCGGCATCCTCGGCGCCAACGGCATCGTCGGCGCCGGCGCCCCGATCGCGGTCGGCGCCGCCTGGGCGGCCAGGCAGGCCCGCAGCGCCTCGGTGGCCGTCGCCTTCTTCGGCGACGGCGCGCTCAACCAGGGCGTCCTGCTCGAATCGCTCAACCTCGCCGCGATGTGGCGCCTGCCGGTGGTGTTCGTCTGCGAGAACAACGGCTACGCCACCACCCTGCCCGCCGCCACCGCCGTCGCGGGCAGCGCCACCGGCCGCGCCGCCGCCTTCGGCATCCCCGCCGAGGAGGTGGACGGCATGGACACCGAGGCCGTCCGGGCCGCCGCGCTGCGCGCCGTCGAACGGGCCCGCGGCGGCGGCGGGCCCGGCTTCCTGGAGTGCCGCACCTACCGGTACGAGGGCCACCACACCATGGAACGGCGGATGAAGCTGCGCTACCGCACCCCCGAGGAGGTCGAGGCCTGGCGGGCCCACGATCCACTCCCCCGGGCCGCCGCCCTGCTCGACCCGGCGACGGTCGCCGGGCTCGACCGCGCGGTGGCCGAACGGCTCGGCGCCGCCCGGGAGTTCGCGCTCGCCTCGGCGCACCCCGACCCGGCCGGCGCGCTCGACCACCTGTACGCGGACGGGCTGCGCCCCCGGGCGGGGGCGGTCGCGTGACCAGGCTCTCGTACACCAAAGCGCTCAACCGGGCGCTCGCCGACGAACTCGCCGCCGACCCGGCGGTCTGCGTCTTCGGCGAGGACGTCGGCGCCGGGCTGGCCGGCCCCACGCTCGGCCTGCTGGACCGCTTCGGCCCCGAACGGGTCGTGGACACCCCGCTGTCCGAACAGGCCTTCACGGCGATGGCGGTCGGCGCGGCACTGGCCGGGCGGCGGCCGGTGCTGGAGTTCCAGATCCCCTCGCTGCTGTTCCTGGTCTTCGAGCAACTCGTCAACCAGGCCCACAAGTTCTCGCTGATGACCGGCGGCCAGGCGGCCGTCCCGCTGACCTGCCTGGTGCCCGGCTCCGGCTCCCGTGACGGCTGGGCCGGGCAGCACTCCGACCACCCGTACAGCCTGTTCGCGCACGCCGGGATGAAGACCGTGGTGCCCGCCACCCCCACCGACGCCTACGGGCTGCTGCGCTCGGCCGTCCGGGACCGGGACCCGGTGGTGGTGTTCGCGCCCGCGGCGGCCCTGCCGGTGCGCGAGACCGTCACCTGGGAGCTCGCCCCGATCCCGCTCGGCCGGGCCCGGATCCACCGCCCGGGCACCGACGTCACCGTGGTCGCCGTCGGCCACCTGGTGCACGACGCGCTGGCCGTCGCCGAGGAGTTGGCGCCGGAGCTCTCGGTCGAGGTGCTGGACCCGCGCACGCTGTACCCGTTCGACTGGGACGCGCTCGCCGGCTCGCTGGAGCGCACCGGCCGGCTGGTGGTGTTCGACGACGCCAACCGCAGCTGCGGCTTCGCCGCCGAACTGCTCGCCACCGCCGCCGAACAGCTGCGGCTGATCGCCCCGCCCCGGCGGATCACCCGCCCGGACGGCGCCGTCCTGCCGTTCGCCCCGGCCCTCGACCGCGCCCTGCAGCCCTCCCGGGAGCAGCTGCGCCACGCGCTGCGGGCGGTGGTGAAGGAGTCCTAGGCTTGCCAGACGAGCCCTGGGGTCCGAAGACGGGCCCTGGGCGCGTCAGATCACCCTGGGCACCGCGGCCGCCAGGGCGGGCAGTTCGTCGTCGGCCGCCCGGAAGCGGTGCAGTGCCGCCCGGCCGTCCGCCCCGCGCACCCGGGCGGCGAGCCGGGCGGGCAGCACCACGGTGCTCAGGAAGCCGCTGCCGCCGAACCCCTCGACCGTCCAACCGACCCAGGGCAGCGGGTAGTTCGCCGCCGGGCTGAAGAACACCGGCCGCCGGCCCTGGAAGCTCAGCCGGTAGACGCCGAAGCGGCTCCAGTTGGAGAAGCTGAACCGGCGCGCCGCCGGGTCGAAGCCCAGCGGCACGCACGCGCCGAGCCGGGAGCGGCCGACCGCGGCCAGGAAGTCCAGGTTGGCGCGCAGGTTGAGGTGGGCGGCCGGGAAGTCCTCGACCGCCGCCCGCAGCGCGCCGGCCAGCGCCGCCGGCCCGTCCTCGGGCCGGTGCGGCAGGTGCACCTCGCTCAGCAGGTTGCCCACCAGCGCGGGCGACAGGCCGAGCCAGCGGCGGGCGTTGACCGGGACGGTGAGCATCCGCTCGGCCCGGTCCCCGTCCAACTCCCGCAGGGTGCTCAGCAGATGGGCGCAGAGCACGTCCCCGGCGGAGAGCCGGCGCCCGGCGGCCGCGCCGAACTCCGCGCGCATCCGGCGCACTTCGGCCTCGCCGAAGTGGACCTGCACCACCCGGTTGGCGCGCGGCGCGGCCGCCACCTCGCGGGCCAGCAGCTCGGCCTCCGCCGCCGCGGGGATCCGGAAGCCGGGCCGTCCGCAGTCCGGGGCCGGCACCACCCGGTCCAGCAACGCGTCCTGGTCGTCGACGAGTTCGGCCTCCGCCAGGGGCTCGCCCTCGACCGCGGCGGACCAGATCCGCAGCAGCAGGACGAAGCTGTGCAGGTCGCCGATCGCGTGGTGCCAGGAGCAGCCGAGGACCGTCCCGCCGTCCGCGGTGCGGGTGACCCGGACGGTGAGCAGCGGGGCGCCGCCGAGCCGGGCGGCCGGGGCGTCCACCGGGTCGACCAGGTCGGCGCCGGTCGCGGTCGCCCGGCCCATCGCCTCGGCGAGGGTGCCCTCGACGGTGTACACGTCCAGCGGCACGCCGGTGTCGTCGCAGACCGCGCTCAGCACGTCGCCCTCGGTGCGCAGCCGGCCGGCGAAGACCGGCACCCGTTCCAGGGCGCGGGCCAGGCCGGCGGCGAGCCGGTCGTCGTCCAGCGGCCGTTCGAAGTAGAGGACGACGGAGACGGCGAGGTCGGCGAGCATGGTGTCCATCAGGCCGCAGCGCAGCACCCGCCCGGTGGCGCGGCCGGCGCGGACGGTCCGGCGGCGGCGCAACTGCGGCCAGCTGGTCATGGGTCCCCTCCCGGGGCGGCGGCGGACGGCGCGCGGGCACGCCGAACGATAGTGCCGCGCCTTCCCAGTGGTCCAGTCCAATCTCCGTCCAGTCCGATCTCCGTCCGGCCCGTTCGGCGCCCGGCGCCGGACGGGCCGGGAACCCGGGCCGCGGCTAGACTTCCGACCATGGGAGCGCGCCCCGGCGCACCCAGCGCGCCGCCCCTCGTCCTGCTCACCGACTCCGGGTCCCAGCTGATCGACCCCGGCCGGGAGTACCACGTCGGCCGCGACCCGACCAGCGAGATCGTGCTGGACGACCCCCGGGTCTCCTGGCACCACGCGGTGCTGCGCGCCGTCGACGACCACTGGCTGCTGGAGGACGTCGGCAGCACCAACGGCACCTTCGACGACGGCCACCGGGTCAGCAGCGAGGACGTCGGCGCGGGCACCCGCCTGCGCTTCGGGGACCCGTCCAGCGGCCCCGCCGCCACCCTGGCCGGTCTGCCCCGGCCCGTCCCCGGCCCCGCCCTCGCCCCGGGGCTCGCCCCCGGCGACCGCACCGCCGTCCTCGCCCCGCAGGCCTCCGGCACCTTCCGCAGCCCCAGCTCCGTCCGGCCGCTGCCCGAACGCACGCTGCGGATCGGCCGCTCGCACGACAACGACCTCGTCCTGGACGACCTGGTGGTCTCCCGCCACCACGCCGAGCTGCGCGAACTGCCCGGCGGCGGCCACGAGATCGTCGACCTCGCCAGCCACAACGGCACCTACCTCAACGGCAGCCCGGTGCAGCGCGCCCCGGTCGGCCCGGCCGACCTCATCGGGATCGGCCACTCCGCGCTCTGCCTCGTCGACGGCCGGCTGGTCGAGTACACCGACACCGGCGAGATCTCCCTGGACGTCCAGCACCTGGTCGTCCGGGTCGGCCCCGACCACCGGGTGCTGCTGGACGACGTCGGCTTCCCGCTCGCCGAACGCTCGCTGCTGGCCGTCGCCGGCCCGAGCGGCGCCGGCAAGTCCACCCTGCTCAACGCGCTGACCGGTCTGCGCCCGGCCGACGAGGGCACCGTGCTCTACGACGGGCGCGACCTCTACCGCGACTACGCCGAACTGCGCCGCCGGATCGGCCTGGTGCCGCAGGACGACATCCTGCACACCCAGCTCACCGTGCGCCGCGCCCTCGCCTACGCCGCCGAACTGCGCTTCCCCGGCGACACCGCCCGGGGCGAGCGGGAGGCCCGGGTCGCAGAGGTGATCGGCGAACTCGGCCTCGACGGCCGGGCCGACCAGGTGATCGCCAGCCTCTCCGGCGGCCAGCGCAAGCGGGTCAGCGTCGCCCTGGAACTGCTCACCAAGCCCTCGCTGCTCTTCCTCGACGAGCCGACCTCCGGCCTGGACCCGGGCATGGAGCGCTCGGTGATGCACATGCTGCGCGGCCTGGCCGACGACGGCCGCACGGTGGTCGTGGTCACCCACAGCGTGCTGAGCCTGGGCGTCTGCGACCGGCTGCTGGTGCTGGCCCCAGGCGGCCGCACCGCCTACTACGGCCCGCCCGGCGAGGCGCTGGCCTACTTCGGCTTCGAGGAGTGGCCGGAGGCCTTCGAGGCCTTCGAGAACGAGGACCACGCCGCGTGGCAGCAGCGCTTCCGCGCCTCCCCGCAGTACCGCCGGTACGTCACGGCGGAGGCCGTGCCCGCACTGCCGCACCGCGCGCCGGCCGAGCGGCCCGCCCCGGCGATCGGCCGGGAGAAGCCGCAGGGCTGGTTCGCCCAACTCGGCACCCTGGTACGCCGCTACACCTCGGTGCTGGCGGCCGACCGGCTGTTCCTCACCGTCATGGTTGCGCTGCCCTTCGTGATCGGCGTGATGTGCCGGGCGATGGCCGGCTCCCGCCTCTCCCCCGACAACGCCGTCAACTGCCTGCTCACGCTGTGCATCGGCGGACTGCTCACCGGCTCCGCCAACTCGGTGCGCGAGCTGGTCAAGGAACGGGCGATCTACCGGCGGGAGCGGGTGGTCGGCCTGTCCAGATCGGCCTACCTGGTGTCCAAGGTGGTGGTGCTGGGCACGGTCACGGTGCTGCAGGCGGCGGTGCTCACGGTGGTCGGGCTGGCCGGCGTCGACCTCTCCTTCGCGGTGCCGACCGGCGTGGTGATGCCGCAGCTGCCCGAGCTGATCATCGCGGTCGGGCTGCTCGCCTTCTCCGCGATGATGCTCGGCCTGGTGGTGTCCGCGCTGGTGGGGAAGGAGGAGGCCACCATGCCGCTGCTGGTGCTGCTGTCGGTGGTGCAGATCGTGTTCAGCGGGCTGATGCTCAAACTGCACGGCGTGCCCGGCCTGGAGCAGCTGGCCTGGCTGATCCCGTCCCGCTGGGGCATGTCGGCGATGGCCCGCACGGTGGAGCTGCACGGCATCTTCCCGACCGCGATCACCGCCGACCCGATGTTCCGGCACGAGCGGCCCGGCTGGCTGGTGAGCATGGCGGTGCTGCCGGGGCTGTCGGCGGCGTACGGGCTGCTGGTGCTGGGGCTGCTGCGGCGGCACGAGCCGGCGATCATGCGCCGGTAGCGGCCGGGCGCCGCCGGTGGGCGGCTCGTGCGCGGCCGGGTGCGGTGGTGGACCCGCCGGTAGAGTGAAGGAGCAGCGAGGAAGTGCAGCCAGCGATGGACCAGTTCGCGTTCCGCCCCAGCCATGTCGCCCCGCCGGGCGGGATGGCCAGTTGGGCGGCCCCGGACCCGGCCGTGCCGACCGCCCGGCTGGACGCGCTGCTGCCGGTGCAGCTGCTGGCCCGACAGGGCGACTGGGCGCAGGTGCTCTGCTCCAACGGCTGGACGGCCTGGGTCGACGGCCGGCTGCTGCTCACCCTCCCGCAGCCCCCGCCCGCCGCCGGCGCCGCGCCCGCCCGTACCGTCGACCCGCGCCCGGCGCTGGCCGAGGCGGAGGCCGCGCTGGCCCGCTACCGGGCGCTGCTGGAGGACCTGGCGGCGGGCACCCTGGACCTGGCGACCTTCCGGGAGCGGGCCCGCGGGCTGCGGCTCGGGCTGGTGGTGGACGGCGGCGAGCTGTGGGTGTTCGACCCGGCGCAGGACCGCTGGTGCTACGCGGACGGCCTGCGGCTGCAGCCGTACGCGGCCGCCGACCGTCCGGCGCCCGCCCACGCGCCCGCCGCGACGCCGTCGCCCTCGCCCTCGCCGTCGCCCGTCGGCACCACGTACGCGCCCACCCGGGCCGGCGAGCCGTGACCACCGCCGGCCTCCCCGCGCGGTCGGAGCCGCCCGACCCGCCCGAGCCGGCCGAGCCGGCCGCCGCGGGCGGCAGCGTGCTGCCGTCCGGCCTGGTCGGGCGGCGGGTGGCGGGCTACCGGCTGGAGGAGGAGATCGGGCGCGGCGGGATGGCCGTGGTGTACCGCGCCAAGGACCTACGGCTCGGCCGGACGGTCGCGGTCAAGCTGCTGGCACCCGAACTGGCCCGCAACGAGGTGTTCCGGCAGCGGTTCACCCACGAGTCGGAGGCCGCGGCGGCGATCGACCACCCGCACATCGTCCCGGTCTTCGAGGCCGGCGAGCAGGACGGCCTGCTGTACATCGCGATGCGCTACGTCGCGGGCGGCGACCTGCGCGCGCTGATCAGCCGCAGCGGCCCGCTGCCGGTCGACCGGGCGGCCGGGCTCGCCCTGCAGATCGCCTCCGCGCTGGACGCGGCGCACGAGCGCGGCCTGGTGCACCGGGACGTCAAACCGGGCAACGTGCTGGTCGCCGCCGGGACGGACAGCGAGCATCCCGAGCACCTGTACCTGGCGGACTTCGGGCTCACCAAGAAGTCCCTCTCGCTCAGCGGGCTGACCAGCGTCGGCCAGATCGTCGGCACGCTGGACTACGCGGCGCCCGAGCAGATCTCCGGCAAACCGCTGGACGGGCGCTGCGACCAGTACGGCCTCGGCTGCGTGGTCTACGAACTGCTGGCCGGCGCCCCGCCGTTCCGCCGCGAGAGCGACGTCGCACTGCTGTGGGCGCACCTCAACGACCCGCCGCCCGCGCTGCGCGACCTGCGGCCCGACCTGCCGGCCGAGGTGGCGGCCGCCGTCGCCCGGGCGCTCGCCAAGGCGCCCGAGCAGCGCCACCCGAGCTGCCTGCGGTTCGTCGCGGAGCTGCGCGCGGCGGCCGCCCCGGTCCCCTGGCGGGCGCCCGGCCCGCCCACCCAGGTGGTGCCGGCGGGCGCGGTGCCCGAGGCCGTCGTGCCCGACGCGCCCGCCTGGGCGGCCCCGGTGGTCCACCCGCCGCCCCGGCACTGACCGGCCGGAAGCGCCCGGCTAGCCTCACGCCGGTGAACCTCAACCTCCACGGCAGCGCCATACCCTCCGGCCTGACCCGGCGGGCCCGCAGCTTCGTCAGCGTCCACGGCGTCAAGGTCGATGTGCCCCCGGTCGAGGAGCACCGGCAGTGGTGGCTCGACCGGGACGTTCCGGCGGAGGTGATCGATTCGATGGCGGCGTTCCAGCAGCGCTGGGGCGGTCTGGTCCTGCCGCCCTCGCCGATGTACAACGGCGGGCCCCGGTACCTGTCCGTGGACTCGGCCGAGGCCTCGGAGGAGGACGGCTGGTCCTTCGAGGCCGGGGTGCAGCGGGCCGCCGTCCCCTACAGCTTCCGGATCGGGCCGTCCGGCGAGTTCGGTATCCGGGCGGACCGGTGGTTCCCGCTGCACGCGAGCGTCGAGGGCTGGGTGGAGTCGCTGGCGCTGAGCCACCACGCGGCGTTCTGGGCGCGGCAGGTCACCAAGGTCACCGGCCGCGAGGTCGACGGCCTCGACCTGGACGGGTTCGAACCGGTGCGCGAGGTGCGGGGGCTGGCCGACACCTGGTGGCGCGGCGCCGACTCCCTGGTGGCGGTCTACACCGGCGAGGCCGAGGCCTGCTCCTGGCCCGCCGGGCGCACCGCGTGGATCTACTCCGGCCTTGACGCGTGGGGCCTGCGGGCGGGCGTCGAGGACTGAGGTCAGCCGCCCGCGCCGCCCATCACCTCGCCCCGGTGGCGGGTGCGGGTGGCGAGCAGCGCGCCGAGGGCACCGCAGACCAGGCCCCACCCGGCCGCGAGCGGGACGGCCGTCCACAGCACCGGGCGCAGGGTGAGGCTGCCGCTGCCGAAGGACGCCAGCGGGCTGGCGCCGCCGAGGACGGTGCCCAGCAGGTCGCCGAGGCCGCCCTGGCCGAGGCCGACACCGAGCACGGAGAGCCCGTAGTCGGCGTCGGCCCGCGTCCACAGGCCCACCAGCAGCACGGTGACGGCGGTGGCGAGCGCGAAGCGGACGGCGTGCTGCCAGAGGCGGACGGTGCGCGGCGAGCGGTGGGCGGCGAGGAACGCGGCGGCGAGCAGCAGGACGGCGGCCAGCGGCAACAGCCACCAGGCCCGGGCGTCCTGGTCGGTGAGGGTGCCGAGGTCGACCGTGGCGCGGTGGCCGTCCGGGGCGCGCAGCGCGTCGGAGAGCGGCTTCGGGACGGGCAGGCCGAGCCCGCCGGCCAGCCGTCCGTGCCACTCGGCGCCGAGGCCGACGCCGAAGGCCAGCCAGACCAGGTCGGGCAGGGCGAGCAGCACCACGGCCAGGGTCTGCCGGGCGTTGCCGTGCACGATCGCGGTCACCACCCCGGCCACCGCGCCGATCGCCAGGTAGCCGATCAGCACCAGCCAGAGCGCGAACGCGGGCGGGCGGACGGCCAGTTGGAAGCGGACCAGGGAGGGCGGCAGCGGGGCGCGGCGGGAGACGGCGAAGGTGGCGGCGAGCACCAGCAGCAGCCAGGCCAACCCGATGCCGACCGTGCTCGGCGCCTCGGCGTGGAAGCCGACCTCCGGGGTCAGGCCGAGCGCGCCGCCGATGGTCTGCACCAGGTCGCCGCCGAGCGGGACGGTGAAGCGGTGCTTGGCGCCGAGGGTCAGGAGCACCAGGGCGAGCAGCCACAGCAGGGCCGTCCGGGTGATCCGGGCGAGCAGTTCGCCGCTGCCGGCCACGGCCCGGAAGCGCAGCTGGCGCAGGAACACCTCGGCGATCACCACCGCGCCGGCCACCGAGACGGACAGCGGCATCGCGGTGATGCCGGCGTCCACGGCGGCGAAGTCGCCCGCGCCGCCGTCGAGTTGGACGGATCCGCCGACCGCCAGGGCGAGGGTGGCGGCCAGCACGGCGGGGAAGCCGCCGTCCGGGAGGTCGTCGGCGCCGGCCAGCCACAGGCCGAGGGCGGCCACGGCTGCCATCGCGGCGAGGCCGGCCAGCACGACGGCGAGCGCGTCGAGCCAGCCGCGCAGCGCGCCGGGCGGGCCGATGGGCCTGGTCGTGGGCCGAGTCATTCCGCCTCCTGGTGCCCTGGTCCGGTGCCCCGGTCGCCTGCTCGCGTTCACCCGGGCCGTCGCACGCCGTCGCGGCCCGGTCGGGTTCCAGCCTGACCGAGGTCGGACGGGCACGCGCGGCGACGGCGGGCACACCTGCTGTTGCGGGGCTCGGGGGGCCGGGGGGAAATGGGAGGCAGTGGCAGGAGCCTCCCGTGCCGCCCGGCCGTGGCGGCCGGCGGCCTGCGAAACGGAGCCTCGATGAGTTCCCAACCGCCTCCGGCCGGCCCGCCGAGCGAGCCGCCGTTCGGACCTCCGTCCGGTCCCCCGTCCGGCCCGCTGGCCGGGCCGCCGTCCGGACCGCCGTCCGTTCCCCCGCCGCCCTCGGGCCCACCGGGCGCGGGCGGCCCGCCCTCCGGCGGGCGTCCGCGCACGCCCTGGTGGCGCTCCGGGCGGGGGCTGGCGGTCGCGGCGGGCGCGGTGGCGGCGGCCGTGGTGGCGACGGTGCTGATCGTCAACAACCAGAGCGGCGGCCATCACGAGGCCATCCCGACCGCCAACGAGGTCGCGCTGCAGGCGCCGACCGACCCCGGGCCGGACCCGTTCACCCCTTCGGCGGATACCCAGCACGTCACCGCGCCCGCCCCGACGCAGCAGCCCGCGCAGACGGCGGCCCCCGCGTCCGGCACCGCCTCGGCGGTGCTGCACAGCGTGCAGGGCGGCTCGGCCGGTCTGTACGCCGGGTCGATGAACAAGTCCAGCTGCGACACCGAGCGGCTGATCTCGACGGTCTCCGCCGGGGACACCGGCCGGGCCTGGGCCTCGGCGGCCGGGATCTCCCAGTCCGACATCCCGGCCTACCTGCGCTCGCTGACCTCCGCGTACCTGCGGGTGGACACCCGGGTGACCAACCACAGCTACCGCAGCGGCGCCGTCGTCGAGTTCCAGTCCGTGCTGCAGGCCGGCACCGCCGTCCTGGTGGACGCCCAGGGCGTGCCCCGGGTGCGGTGCGCCTGCGGCAACCCGTTGAAGGCTCCGGTGCTGGTGAGCAACGCCAAGTACACCGGGAAGGCGTGGGCGGGCTTCCAGCCGACCACGGTGATCGTGGTGGTGCCGGCGCCGCAGCCGGTGACCGAGATCATCCTGGTCAACATCGAGACCGGCGACTTCTTCTCCCGGCTGACCAGGCGGATCGAGGTGGTCGACAGGCGCGTCGAGCCGCCGAAGGGCCCGATGCCGCCCGGCGTCCCGCCGCCCGCGGCGTGGAAGCCGGCCACTCCGGTGACGCCGACCACCTCGGGGCCGTCCTCGTCCTCGTCCTCGGGCGCGACGACCTCCGGCGGCACGTCCTCCGGGTCGACCTCCTCGGGTGCGACCACCTCGGGGGCCACGTCCTCGGGCGCGACCACCTCCGGGTCGACGACCTCCGGCTCGACCAGTTCGGGCGCCACCAGTTCGGGCGCGACGACGTCGTCCGGCGGCCCGTCGACCTCCGGGACCACCAGCTCCGGTTCGACGACCTCCGCCGGCACGCCGGCCGAGAAGTCCGCCTCGTCCGCCTCGTCCGCGTCGGGCACGACCTCCGGCGCGTCCACGAGCACGGCCAAGAGCACGGCGACCACCGGCACGCCGACCCGCACGCCGACCGCGACCTGCGCGACCACCCCGAGCACCACCTCGCCCTCGCTGCCTCCGTGCCCCACCACCTCGGGCGCCACGCCCTGACGCACGGAAACCCACCGCCCCTGCCGCCACCGGCCGTCACCACCGGTGGCGGCGGGGGCCGTTGCGCACCCGGGCCCGGCTCACCGCCGGACCGGCGGCTACCCGGCGACCGACGGCACCGGCACGAGCACGGCGCGCAGGGTGCGGATCCCCTGCCGCCAGGCCTCGCTCTCGGCCCCCTCGCCCCACAGCTCCGCCAGCTCCGACTCCTCCGCCAGCACCCGGTCCAAGGCCTCCACCGCGAGCGGGCGCAGCTCGACGGGGAGCGCGGGTATCGGCTCGGCCGGGCCGTACGCCGTGGTCACCGGCGTGCCGCCCGGGCACTGCGCGGCGACCAGCGCGGCCGCCACCACGGCCTCGGCGCCCTCGTCCGACTCCAGGTAGTCCTCCCCCTCGGCGGCGCGCAGCAGCGCCGCCCGGATCAGCCCCGCGCGCCCGCCCGGGGCCGCGTCGTCGAGCGACCCGGAGAAGTCCGCCGCCGAGTCGTTCTCGAAGTGCCCGATGCCCCACGTCCCCATGTCGAATTCCTTCCGGTGCCCGAGGTGTTCGTACGCCATGGATGCTGGCACACGGCACTGACAATTCCGCCCGCAGCACCGGAAAGGGGGGCGGGCCGGGGAAATCCGCTCGCCACCCGCCGCTCGGGGTGGCATCATGCGCGCATGATCGGCAAGGGGCTCGACCAGGACGGATGCATCGCGCGCGAAGGCTCGCTCGACCGGGTGGCGGCGGAGTTCGCGCCGGTGGTCGAGGCCGCCCGCGTGCGGATCGCCGCCGCCTTCGGCCCCGACCGGCTGCACAGCGCCTACCTGTACGGCAGCATCCCGCGCGGCACCGCCGTCCCGGGCGTCTCCGACCTCGACGTGCTGCTCGCCCTGCACGACGAGCCCACCGCGGCCGACCGGGCGGACGCCGACGCGGTCGAGGCCGCGCTCGACGCCGGGTTCGACCAGGTCGACGGGGTGGGCGTGCTGCTGTTCGGCACGGGCAGGCTGCTCAGCGAGCTGGAGCGGCACGACCTGGGCTGGTTCGTGGCCTGCCTGTGCACCCCGCTGCTCGGCCCGGACCTCGCGGCCGGGCTGCCCCGCTACCGCCCGTCCGCGCTGCTCGCCCGGGAGACCAACGGCGACCTCGGGCTCGCCCTCGCCGGCTGGCGCGAGCGGCTGGCCGCCGCCGGCTCGGACGGCGCCGGCTCGGACGGCGCGCTGCGCGCGCTCAGCCGCTCGGTCTCCCGCCGGATCGTGCGCACCGGCTTCACCCTGGTCATGCCCCGCTGGGGCGGCTGGACCAGCGACCTCGCCGCCTCCGCCGAGGCCTTCGCCGGCTACTACCCCGACCGCGCCGACCAGATGCGCCTGGCCGCCGCCGTCGCCCGCACCCCCACCACCGACCGCGCCGTCCTGGCCGCCCTCGTCGACGACCTCGCCCCCTGGCTCGCCGCCGAGTACACGGCCGTCCACGGCGAGAAGGCCCCGCGCCCGTGAGTGCGGCACCGGAGCCTCCGCTCGTCCGCGAGGTCTTCCCCGACCTCGTCCGCGAGCTGATCGGCCTGCTCGAAGCGGAGGGCGAGCGCGAACTCGCCATCTGCGCCCGGGACCTGCGCCTCGTCGCCGCCTGCGGCTGCTCCGACGACTTCTGCCAGAGCTTCAGGACCGCGCCCCACCAGCCCGGCACGCCGTACGGCCCGGGGCACCGGTGCCTGCCGCTGCTGCCCGCGAAGGGCGATCTCGTCCTGGACGTGGTCGACGGCCGGATCGTGTACGTCGAGGTGCTCTTCCGCGAGCCCCTGCGGGACGCGCGCCTCCGCCTGCCGAACTGACCGGCCGGCGGAGGCGCGGGCCGACCGGGGTCAGTCGACGCAGGGGATGCCGCCCGCCTTGACGGCCGGCCCCTGCATGGGCAGGCCCGCCGCCGGGTCGGTGGACGGGTCGGCCGGCGCGGCACCGCCCGCGGGGGCGGAGGCCGTGGCGGACGGGGTACGGGTGGCGGCGAGGGTGACCACGATGTGGCCGGCGGCGACGCCGGTGGCCGGGGTGGCGATCACCCCGTACCGGGCGGCGAGCTGCTGGGCGTCCGCCTTGGCGCCGCTGCCGTAACTGACCGTGGTGGCCCTGGTCCTGGCCGGCGCGTCGCCGATCCTGCCCGCCTGGTAGCCGAGTTCGGCCAGCGCCTTGGACTCGGTGACGGCCGCGCCCGCGCCCGCCGCCGCGTTGACGTCGACGACGGCCTTCGGCGCCGCGCTCGGGCTCGGCGTCGCCGTGGGCGCGGGCGTCGGCGTGGGCGAGGCGGCGGCCTCGGTGCCGGGGTCGGCCGGGGTGGCCGGTGCGGCGGGCGCCGGTTCGTGGTTGAAGATCTGTCGGACGATCTTCTTGATCAGGTCCGGGTTGACGGTGTTGACCTCCTGCCCGCCGACCGTCTTGAACCCGGTGATCGGCAGGGTGTTGAACTCGACGTTCCCGCCGGTGAGGTTGGGCGCCTGCTGGGCGAAGTCGAGGATGTTCCACTCGTTGTCGATGACGACGTCCTTCTTCACCACGTCGAACAGCTTCTGCATCTGCCCGAAGTCGTTCAGGATGCCCTGCTGCTTGAGCCGGTACTCGACGGAGGAGATGAAGGCCTGCTGCCGGTGGGTGCGGTCGAGGTCGCCGTTGGTGAGGTGGTGGCGCTGGCGGACGAAGGAGAGCGCCTGGGCGGCGTCGAGGGAGCTGATCCCGGCGGGGAGCTTGAGGCCGGTGCCACCGCCCTCGTGGGTGGCGGTGCGGGAGACGATCGGATCGTCGACCGGGTGGTTGAGGCAGACCTGGATCGGCTCGACGGCCTTCGCGATGTCGTAGAACCCCATCAGGTTGACCTCGGCGAAGTGGTCGATCGGGATGTCCAGGAAGCTCTGCACGGTCTGGATGGTCGCCGACCGCCCGGCCTCCCGGCTCTGCCGCTCCAGCACCGCCTTGGAGAGCCCCTTGCCGGCGAGCTTCGCCTCGGCGGCCTCCTTGGCGATGCCGTACGCCTCCTTGATCTTGTGCATCTTCCCGTCCGCGCCGACGGTCTGCACGTAGTCGTCGCGCGGGATGGACAGCGCGCTGACCTTGCCGCCGTTGGCCGGGATGTGCAGCACGATCATGGCGTTGGTGTTGTAGCCGCCGATCTCGCTGGAGCCGGCGTGCAGCTCGTCCTCGACGAACTGCTTGGGCAGGTCGTTGCCGTCCATGTCCTTGCGGCTGTCGAGGCCGATCAGCAGCAGGTTGACCGACTTGTCCAGGTGCGGCGGCGCGTGGCGCCTGGCCTCGTCCAGCGCTCCCGACTTGACCATGCCGTCGTCGAGGCTGCGGTACTCGTACCAGGTGAAGCCGCTGGCGCCGAGCACCGCGATCGAGACGGTGCAGGCCAGGGTCCGCCCGGCGAGGGTCAGCGGGTTGCTGCCGCGGCGCGGGGCGCGGCCGCGGGGGCGGTTGCGCTCAGCCACGGCGGCCCCTTCCGGTCGGGGCGCCCGCGGCGGGGCGCCGGCGCTCCAGCCCCGCCCGGACCGCGATCACCAGCAGGGCGGCCGCCGTCGCCGTCGCCATCACCGGGAACGCGCCGACCACCCAGCGCAGCGCGCCGGTGCCGAGGCCCGGGCCCCGGTACGTCTCGGAGTGCGCGACGTACTCGACGCCGGAGGCGGCGAGCAGCACCACGATCGGCGCGGCGGTCACCACCCACCACCGGCCGGCCCGGCTGCACAGCGCCGCCGCCGCGCCCGTCCCGGCCACCGCGCCGACCGCGAAGAGCAGGCCGACGCCGGGCCCGCCCAGTTCGTCGGCGGCACCACCCAGCACGGGCAGGCCGACCGCGGCCAGCAGCACCGCCGCCGCCCGGCCCCGGCGGGTCGGCTGCGGGCGCCGCCGGGACGCCCCGGCCCGGCCGCCGCGCGCCGCACGCCCGGCGGTCGCGCCGCCGCCGTCCGCGGACCCCGCCGCCCCGGCCGCCCGGGAGCGCTGCGCGGGGACGGCGGCGTCCTCCGTGCGCGGTCCCGCGTCCTGGTACGGCGTTCTCGCCCGCTGACCGGCCATGCGCACTTCCCTCGATCGTTTTCGGCCGCCGTGGCCGGTTTCCCGCCACCGCGAATGCCGGGACACGGTCCGTCCTGGTGGCGGTTCCCCATCTCCACAGACCGGTAGATATCGGGCTGGAGCATACAAACCCATCCCGGCAAAGTCACCCGTGGTCTCCCGGTGGCGACGGACCGTCCGGGAGGCCGTCGTTAGGATGACCATGATCCCCGCCACGTCGGCACACCATCAGGAACGCGACAGAGGAGCAGAGCGTCACCATGTTTGAGAGTCTGAAGAACCTCGCGGACAAGGCCACCGACCTCGCCCGCGAGCACAGCGATGTGCTCGGGCAGGGTCTGGAGAAGGTCGGCGACGTGATCGACGGCCAGACGGACGGCAAGTACAGCGGGCACATCGACACCGGCGTCGAGAAGGCGAAGGACTTCCTGCGCAACCTCGACGGCGCCGAGGAGCCCGCCGAGAAGCCGGCCGAATAGGCACTGCGGGGCGCGTTCGACCGTACGACGGTCGAACGGGAGAACGGCGAACCGGGGAGGGGCGACAGCGGTGAGCGAGGAGCAGCGGGGGCCGCGCTGGGGCCGCTGGGTGGCGGTGGGGCTGCTGGCCGCGGCCGGCTGGGGCATCGTCCGCAGCGGCGGCCACCTCCCCGACCCGCCCGCGGCGAGCTCCACCCCGACGCCGTCCGCCGCCTCCGCAGCGGCGGGGGCGACGCCGTCCCCCTCGGCCACCAAGCCGGGCAGCGGCGGGCGCTACGACCCCGCCGACTACGCGGAGCCCGTCCGCCGGTACGCCGCCGAGGCCGGGGTCGACCCGCAGCTGGTGATGGCGATCCTCTACAACGAGTCGTACAAGCCGCACGACCCGGACCTCGAACGGGCCTGGCAGCGCAGCAAGCCGGATGCCTCCTTCGGCATCGCCAACATGCACCGGGCCGCCTTCGACGACACCAAACCGGGCCGCCCGTTCGCCGCCCGCCGGTGGGAGGAGCTGCCGGACGACCGGGACCTCGCCGTGCAGGCCGCCTCCTGGCACCTGCACGACCTGGCCGCGCAGCTGCCGGCCCACCCCTCCGCGCCGCTCACCCGGAACGAACTGCTCGCCCTGGGCTACAACGCCGGCGCGGGCAACATGCTGGCCTTCGCCCGGGGCGTCAAGATCGGGCCGCAGGCGCAGTCGTACCTGGACCGGCTGCGGGACAACTGGGAGAAGTCCGGCGCGGCGGTGAAGTAGCCCGCGGGCTCCCGCCACCCTCCTCCGGCCGTCCGGCCGCCGGTCAGGGGCGGGCGTGGCGGCGCAGCCACAGGCCGGTGGCGACGAGGAGGACGGCCGCGGCGGCGGTGCCGATGGCGGCCCAGGTGGTGGCGTCGTCGGTGGTCTCGTGGACGGGCCTGCTGCCGGGGGCGGCCAGGGGGGCCGCCGTGGACCGCGGCACGGTCTGCGCCGGATCGCCGCCCCCACCCGGGGAACCGCCCGAGAAGCCGTCCGCGGAACCGTCCGACGAGCCGCCCGTCGACCCGCCTGACGAATCGCCTGACGAACCGCCCGAGGCGCCGCTCGCCGCCAGTTCGCCGTTCGCCGCCGGGTCCACGTCGAGGTCGCGCTCGTCGTGCCCCGGGGCCGGGGAGGTACAGGCGACGCTCACCCGCCAGTGCCCGGCGGGCAGGCTCTCGCGGGTGGCGTACGCGCCGGGCTGGTCCGGGACGGAGACCAGGCGCCAGGGCCCGGCGGTGCGGCCGTCCGAGGCGGCCGCGGCGACCGTGCCGGTGAAGCCCTCGGTGACCGGGTCGTGGTCGTCCGCCCAGGTGGCGAGCGTGCGGACGTGGCCGCCGGGCGTGCCGGAGAGTTCGAGTCGGACGGTTCCGCCGTGGGCCGCGGCCGGGGCCGCGCTGGGCAGGGCGGCCGCCGTGGCGAGGGCGAGGGCGGCGGACAGCTTGCGGGTACGCATGGCGGGCATTCCTCGTCGGGTGGGGGACGGTGCGCGGGAGCGTCGGGGCGGCGGGGAGGGCGGGGCGCCGGGGTCGGGCGGTGCTCGTCCAGGAGAGCGGCGGGGGCGCCCGAGGATAACGGAAACGGTCCGCGGAGTTACCCGGAGACGTCCGGAAGATGTCACGGAGGTGTCGCGGAGGTTTGCGGCGGGCTCGGCGCACGGCCGCCACGGGGGCGCCGTGGCCGGACACCGGCCCGGAACGCGAAGGTGCCGGGGAGCGCATTCGGGGGGTGTGCGCTCCCCGGCAGGAGGTGGTGATGGCCACCCGGCCGGAGTCCCGGGGCGGCGGCTCCGGCTGTCGTGTCCGGAATGCTAGACCTCCCGGCGGGCTCTGACCAGAGCCGCGGCGAGATGGATGCGGATTCCGAACGCGCCGACCCGGAAAGGCTGTTGACGTGACGTCAGCAAGCCGTACCGGTCAGGCCGCGATCCGGACGCCCGGGTGCGCCGCCACCGGCCGGGCGCCGGCGACGCACCCGCCGTGCAGTCTGCCGAGCCCCGCGGCCAGCACGGCCGGGTCCCCGGCGAGCCAGAGCCGCAGCGCGGCGGAGAGCGCGCCGCTGGGCGCGGCGGCGGCGGGCCCGCCGGTGCGGCCGAGCCGCTCGGCGAGCAGCGGCAGCAGGTCGGCGACGGACGCGGGCAGCCACAGGGTGACGGCGCAGGGCGCGGGCCGGGCCAGGACGCGCTGCAGCGGCAGCAGCGAGCCGTCGTCGTGCAGCGCGGGGACGACCTCCAGCAGGCCGTCCACCGCCACCTCGGAGACGTCGCCGCCGTGGGCGCGCGCGAGGTCCCGCAGCAGGGCCCGCTCGGCGGCGGTGATCCGGACGGTCAGCATGACGTCGTCGCAGTCCATGGTCCCGTTCCTCTGTCTCGGCGTGGGGCCCGGTGGGGGGCGTTCGGCGGGGGCGTTCGGTGCGTGCGGTGCTCTCGTCGGGCCTTCGGTGCGGGCCTTCGGTGCGGTGGATCAGCGGGGTGCCGAGGTGATCCCTGCCCCACAAGTGGCGTCCGCTACCGGCGTTATCAGGCCGTAATGCCCGCCGTGGCGCCGGTGGAGCACCCGGGCACGGCCGCCGTCGGGGTCGGTGCGGCGGACGAACGGGCGGCCGCCGAGCCGGCGCGCGGCCCCGGCCGGGTCGGGCGCCCCGGCGAGGTGGGGCGGGCCGGCCGGTGGCGCGGACGGGTCATCAGGTTCCTCCTTCTCCGATACACCATGCTGGCCCTCGCACGGCCGTGCGGCGAGGGCCGAAAGACCCTGCCCCCGGCCCCGGGCGCGGGCCCCGCGCGCGGGTGTCGGCGCAGGTCAGCGCGACGGTCCTCGCCCGGCCGGCGCGGCCCCGGGCGATCGACCGTTGGAGTGATCCACCGTGGTACCGCGCAACGACCTCGGAACCGGCGCGTTTGCCATGGCGTGCGCCCTCCAGGCAGGACGCACGCGGGGTCCGAGCCGGTCGACCCCGCCCTCCGACCGGCGCCGGCGCCGCCCCCAGCACCGCCCGCACCGGTCCATCTCCCGAGAGGTAGTGTCATGTCCCTGCAGACCGAGACCGAGACCCCACGCCACTGTCCACGGCCGGGAATCGTCCCTCCGAGAACCGCCCCGCCCGCCGCCGGCAGGCCCGCCCTCCCCGCGCTCGCCCCCGGCGCGCTGCCCGGCCTCGGCCACGCCGCCGCGCTGCTGCGCGACCCGCTCGGCTTCCTCGGCTCACTCGCCCCGCACGGCGGCGTGGTCCGCATCCGGCTCGGCCCGCGCAGCGTCTGCGTGGTCACCGACGCCCGGCTCGTCCACACCCTGCTGGTCGCGCTGGCCCACGACTGCCCGCGCGGCGCCGTCCAGGACACCCTCAAGACCGCCTTCGGCGACGGCCTGCTGATGTCCGAGGGCCGGGCCCACCGCGACCGCCGCCGGATCGTCCAGCCCGCCTTCGGGCCGGACCGGATGGCCGGCTACCTGGCCGTGATGCACCAGGTCACCGAGGAGCGGGCCGGACGCTGGCGCCCCGGCCAAGTCCTCGACGTCGCCCGGGAGATGAACCACCTGGCGCTCGAAATCGTCACCCGCTCGCTGTTCGACGCCCGGCTCAGCGAGGACGCCGCTCTCGCCTTCCACCGCGCGCTGCCGGACCTGGTGAAGGGCCAGATCGTCCAGTCCCTCTACCCCCACCCGGCGCTCGGCCGGCTGCCGCTGCCCGTCAACCGGCGCTTCGACGCCGCCGTCCGGGCCCTCAACCAGGTCGTCGACCAGGCCGTCAACGGGCGCGGGCCGGGCGACCCCGCGCCCGGCACCCTGCCCGCCCTGCTCCGCGCCGCCACCGACCCGGCCACCGGACGCCCGCTCACCGAGGCCGACGTCCGCTCCGAGGCGATCACCATGTTCGGCGCCGGCACCGAGACCGTCTCCACCACCCTGACCTGGCTGCTCGACGAACTCCTGCGCCACCCCGAGGTCGAGGCCCGGATCCTCGCCGAACTCGACCGGCACCTGCCCGCCGGCACCGCCCCCACCCCCGAGGCGCTGGCCCGGCTGACGTACACCCGCGCCGTCGCCCAGGAGGTGCTGCGGCTGCACGCGCCGAACGCCTTCCTGATGCGCACCGCCGGGGTGCCCGTCGACCTCGGCCCGTACCGCATCCCGGCGGGCACCGAGCTGCTGTACAGCCTCACCGCCCTGCACCGCGACCCCGAGCGCTACCCCGACCCGCTGGCCTTCCGCCCCGAGCGCTGGCAGGACGCCCCCGGCGGCGTGGGGCGGCCGTCCTTCCTGCCGTTCGGCGCCGGAAAGCACAAGTGCGTCGGGGAGGCCTTCGCCTGGGCCGAGCTGACGGTCGCGGCCGCCGCCATCCTGCGCCGCTGGCGCCCGGTGGCGGTGCCCGGGGCGCGAGCCCGGGAGGTGGTCTGGACCACCGTCCAGGCGCAGGGGCTGCGGGTACGGCTGGCGCCGCGCGCGGCAGCCCGGCCGGGCGAGGGCGGCGGCCCGGTGGCCGCGGGCCCGCTCGCCACCGCCGTCCCGGCCGCCCGGGCCACGCCCGACCCGGTCGCCGCCCCCGTCCCCCCGGCCTTCGCCACGCCGCCCCCCGCCGCGCCCCGACCGGCCGCGGAGCTGGCGCGCGCCGCCGACCGGCACGCCGACTGGGTGCTCCGGCACGGCCTGCTCACCCCGGCCGAGCTGCCCGGATACCGGGCGTACGCGCTGCACGAGCTGATCGGCCACGCCTACCCGCGCGCCCGGGGCACCGAGCTCGACCTGCTGGTGGACGTGCTCGGCTGGTTCACCATCCTCGACGACCGCTTCGACGGCCCGCCCGGACGCCGCCCGGCCGAGGCGCGCGCCCTCGTCGACCCGCTGCTCGCCGTCCTGCGGCGCGAGACCGACCGGGGCGAAGCCGCACGGGATGGAACGGCGCGGGACGAGACGGGCGACTGGGGTGAGGCCGACGACGGGGGCGAGGCCGACGCCGCCGGCCGCTCCCCGCTGCTCGCCGCCTGGCAGGAGCTGTGGCACCGGCAGACCGCCGCCGCGACCCCCGCCTGGCGGGCCCGCGCCGCCCGCGACTGGCAAGCCTGCCTGGCCACCTTCCCCGCCGAGGCCGGGCACCGGGCCGGCGGCACCGTGCCGGCCCTCGGGCTCGCCGAGACCGTGCGACTGCGCCGCCACGGCAGCTGCCTCTACCCGTTCATGAACATACTGGAACGACTCCACGGCGCCGACGCCCCCGCCGCCCTCCACGCGGACCCCGCGCTGCACCGGCTGCGCGCCGCCACCGCCGACGCCGCCACGCTGATCAACGACCTCCACTCGCTGGAGCGCGAGGAGCGTCAGAGCGCACCCGCCTTCAACACCGTCCACACCGTGCAGCGGGCCCTCGGCTGCACCCGGCGGCGGGCCGTCCGGGCCGTCCGCGCCCGGGTCGCCCGGCTGCGCGAGGAAAGCGAGACGCTGCGCGCCGAGCTGGTGCGGCGGCACCCGGAGGGGCGCTGGTACCTCGACGGCACCCGGGAGCTGGTCGACGGCGTGCGGATCTGGTCCGCCACCACCCGCCGGTACCGCTGAGCCCCGAGGGCTACTTGCGGTCGCCGAGGGCGAAGAGCAGCAGCACGAACCCGGCGAACAGGTGCGTGGCGAAGATGTAGATGCCCGCGCGGATCAGCATCTGCTTGCGGCGCGCCTTCTCCTCGTTCGTGCTGTCGGCGGCGCCACCGGGCCGGCTCGCGCCGTCGCCCCGGCTCGCGCCGCTGCTCTCGCTCGCGCTGCCGGTCGTGCTGTCGCTCATGGCGGGGGTTCTCCTCGGGTGGGTCTCGGTCGGCCGGTTCGTGCGCGGGCGCGGGCTCAGCGGGGCGACCGGCCGCCGGAGGCGCGCAGTTCGGAGAGCAGCGCGCCCTGGTCGGTGAGCAGGTCGGTCAGGATGCGGCGCGCGGCACGGAGCAGCTCGGCGACGTCCGGAGTGCTGAGCGCGTACACCACGGTGTTGCCCTCGCGGGTGGCGGTGACCAGCTGGGTGCGGCGCAGCACGGCGAGCTGCTGGGAGAGGTTGGACGGCTCGACCTCGATCTCCGCCAGCAGCTCGCGCACCGGGCGGGGCCCGTCCTGGAGCAGTTCCAGGACCCGGATGCGGACCGGGTGGCCGAGGGTGCGGAAGAAGTCCGCCTTCGCCTGGTACAGCGGGACCGGCATCGTCCGCATCTCTCCGTCTGGTCCGGGTTCGGTGGTCGTCCGGCCGGGCGGGTGCCCGCCCCGGACGGTAGGCATCATCGCGACAGATGAAGATTTCTTCAAGTCGTCACAGCGCTCCGGAGCGACCCGGTCGGCGGAGGGTGACGGCCGGGCGGCGGACGCCGGCCGGCCACCGGCGCGGAGAATGCCGAGGGCCGGGCCCGGGAGTCTGCCAACTCACGGGCCCGGCCGTCAGGGTGACGTGCCGTCAGCAGTTCACCGGCACGTCCGCGGTGACCGGACCCAAGGTCGGCCAGACCGCCTCCAGCGCGAAGGTGGCGTGCACGACCGAGCCGCACGCGACGGTGGCACTGATCCCGTCGACCCGCACGGTGCTGACCGTGAACACCGTCCGCCCGGACACCGAGCCGAGCGACGGGCCGCCGACGACCTCCGCCGACAGCCTGGTGATCAGCTCGCGCGGCGCCGGGGGCCAGGGCGTGTCCGGGGAGGGCGGGCCGGCCAGACCGATCTGCCCGTAGATCACGACGCTACCGCCGGTGACGTCGGCGCAGACCTTGGTGCCCAGACCGGCCTGGAGGCCGGAGTACCCGCAGGTGGTGACCGTGGCGGCGGCGGCCGCCCCCGGCTGGGCGAGTGCGGGTGCGGGGACGGCGAGCATGGCGGCGGCACCGGCGGCGCCGACCGCGAGTCGGGTGATGCGGTTCACGGCTTCTCCTTCAGGGGCGTCAGGGGTCGGTTCGAGGTGGTTCTCGACGTTCGACCATCATCGACATGGCACATGTGACATTTCACAGGTGCCACGACCACGACTTTGCCATGCGATTCATCTGCCGCGACCCGGATTTGCCCTTCGAATCACCGACCCGACCGAAATCTGGCCTTCGATGACGCAAACCCGCCCCGGCGAGCGGCCGACGCCGTCTCACTCCCCCAGGTCGGCCCGCAGGCGGTCGATCCGGTCGACGGCGGCGGCGAAGGCGCGGGGGTCGAGCCGGCCGGAGTCCAGGGCGGCCGCCAGGGCCTCGGCGGCCTCCGCGCCCTGCCGGGGGTCGCGGGCCGAGCAGAGCAGCAGGTCCATCCCGGCCCCGGCGGCGGCCACCGCGCGGTCACCGGTGCCGCCGTACGGGGCGAGGGCCCCGGCCTCCAGCGCGTCGGTGACGGTCACGCCGTCGAAGCCGAGGCGCTCGCGCAGCTCGCCCTGCACCACGGCGGGCGAGAGCCCGGCCGGGCGGTCCGGGTCGAGCGCCGGGTAGACCGCCCAGGAGGTCATCACCAGCCGCACCCCCGCCGCGATGGCGGCCCGGTACGGCGCCTCGTGGCGATCGCGCAGCCGCTCCAGCGGGACGGGCAGGGTCACCGGGCGGGCGTCGGTGTTCTCGTCGCGGGCGGCCGCGCCGAGCCCCGGGAAGTGCTTGGCGGTCGCGGCGACACCGAGGTCCTGCTGGGCGGCGAGGAAGGCGGTGGCCAACTCGCCGACCCTGGAAGGGTCCTGGCCGTAGGAGCGCTCGTAGTGGTCGATGAAGTCGTCCGGGGCGTCGTAGACGTCGAGCACCGGCGCCAGGTTGACGTTGAGCCCGGCGTCGGCGAGCGTCCCGGCGGCGCCGGTGCCGGAGGCGACGGCCGCGGCGACCGGATCCGGCGCCAGGCCCGTACGGCGGGCGGACAGCTCGGGCGCGCCCGGCAGCCGGCGGACCTTGCCGCCCTCCTGGTCGGTCATCAGCAGCAGCGCCCGGGGCTCCGGCGCCTCCGCCGCCGCCCGCTTCAAGTCCGCCACGGCCCGCGCGAGTTGTTCCGGGCTGCGGACGTTCTCGGCGAACAGGATCACCCCGGCCGCCCGGCCCTCCCGGATCGCGCCCAGCGCCTCGGGCGGCGGAGTCGGCCCCGGGTAGGAGAGCACGATCCGCCGCCCGGCGAGCGTGCGGGAGTCCGGGTGGTGGCCGGTCATCGCCGCACTCCTCTCACCGGGTGCCCTGCGCGGCACCGCCGCCGACCCGGCCGGCGCCGGACCGAGCGCGGCCCCCAGCACCAGGGCGGCCAGCCCGAGTTGAACCGCACGCCGGAACGGGACCATCACGCCTCCACGGGGGTGTTCGCCGGTCTTCGGCGTCCAGGGCGCGGCCAGCGTAGCCGGGCGGGCCCGCCGCCCGGCAGTACGCCGCGCGGCGCCCCGGCATAGGCTGGCCCGATGTTCGATCGTCTGGAACTCCGCGTGGTGACGGACCGCCGTTCCTCCCAGGTGCGCTTCCTCGTCAACGGCGAGGACGTCGTCGAGGAGTCGATCGGCCCCGGCACGGACGGCCGCGGCCCCTCCTCCGTGCTGCTCTTCCCGCCCGACGGCCCCTCCCCGCTGCGCGCCACCGAGGAGCCCCGCCGGGTGGTCCTGGGCGAGCCCGAGTGCACCGGCGGCTGCTGCGGCTACCTGTCCGCGGTGATCCGGCGGATCGCCGACGTCGTGCTCTGGTCGGACTGGGAGCTCCCCGCCGACGCGACCCGGCCGCTGGAGTACACCTTCGACGCCGCCCAGTACGAGGCCGAACTGACCCGCACCGCCGCCGCCTGGCCACAGCCCGGAGCGGCCGGGTAGCCACCGAGGACGCACCCGGCTACGACGGCCGTCGACCCGTGCGCCGGACCACGTCGCCCAGGAGGGCGATGCCTTCGGTGATGTCGCCCGGCGGGGTCGCCGCGTAGCCGAGGACCAGGCCGGGTGGGGAGGGCAGTCGGGCGTGCCAGGTCAGGGGGTGGGTCTTGACGCCGTGGGACAGGGCCGCTTCGGCCAGGTCCACGTCGGTGCGGGCGGGTTCCGGCGGGAGGGTGAGCATCAGGTGCAGTCCGGCGGCGGCGCCGTGGACGGTGGCGTGCGGGAGGTGGGTGCGGATCGCGGCGATCATGGCGTCCCGGCGGCGGCGGTGGCGGCGGCGCAGCAGCCGGAGGTGGCGTTCCAGTTCGCCGGATTCCATCAGCCGGGCGAGCACCAGTTGAGGCAGCGCCGGGTTGCCGAGGTCGGCGTAGCGCTTGGCCTCCAGCACGGCCTGGCGCAGCCGGGCGGGGACCAGCAGCCAGCCGGTGCGCAGGGCGGGGGCGAGCAGTTTGGAGATGCTGCCGAGGTAGCAGACCCGGTCGGGCAGGGTGGCGCGCAGGGCGGGCACCGGCGGGCGGTCGTAGCGGTGTTCGGCGTCGTAGTCGTCCTCCAGGACGAGGCCGCCGTCGGCCGCCCAGCCGAGCAGCTCGCGCCGCCGTTCGCCGCCGAGGACGACGCCGGTCGGGAACTGGTGGGCGGGGGTGACCAGGACGGCCGGGGCGCCGGTGGCGCGCAGCGCGTCGACCCGGATGCCCTCGGCGTCGACCGGGACGGGCGGCGCGGCGGCGAGCCAGTGGGCGAGGTGCTGCCGGGTGCCGAGGGATCCCGGGTCCTCGACGGCGACCTCGGTGACGCCCTCCCGGGCGAGGGCTTGGCCGAGCAGGGCGAGGGCCTGGGCGGCGCCGGCGACGATCAGCACCTCGTCCGGGTCGGCGCGGACGCCCCGGTTGCGGGCCAGCCACTGGGCGACGGCCCGGCGCAGTGCGGGGGTGCCGCGCGGGTCGCCGTAGCCGAGGTCGGCGGCGGTGAGGCCGTCGAGGACGGCGCGTTCGGCGCGCAGCCAGGCGGTGCGGGGGAAGGCGGCGAGGTCGGGCAGGCCGGGGGTGAGGTCGATCCGGGCGGGGGCCGCGCGCAGGCGGTCGAAGAGCTCGGGGCCGGGGTCGGGGCGGAAGAGCTCGGCGGCGGGACGGACGGGCGCCGGCCCTGCCGCGACGGCGGGCGCCGGGGCGGCCGGCACGGCCGGGGCGACGACGACGGTGCCGCCCCGCCGCCGCCCGTCGACCTGCCCCTCCTCGGCGAGGCGCCGGTAGGCGTCGGTCACCACCCCACGGGAGACGCCGAGTTCGGCGGCGAGCACCCGGCTGGCGGGCAACCGGCTGCCGGCCGGGAGGCGTCCGTCCGCGACGGCCTCGCGCAGTCGGCGGGCGAGCCAGTCGGTGAGGCCGCCGGGCGGGGCCTCGGCGGGGTCGAGCTGGAGGAAGTCGGCGCCGGTCTCGGCGGGTTCGGGCCTGTCGGGTGCCGCGTCTTTGGACCTGTCGTATGCCACGTCTTTGGACCTGTTCACCGGTCCATAGTGGCGCGAGGGTGGAGCCATGACCACGGAAACGGCAGGACCGAAGACCACCGAGCACGACCACCGCTACGTCCACGGCTACTCGGAGCGCGAGGCGCTGCGCCTGGGCGACCAGGCCGACACCCTCGCCCGGCTGCTGCACGCCGACACGGCGTACCCGGCGGGCAGCCGGGTGCTGGAGGCGGGCTGCGGGGTGGGGGCGCAGACGGTGCACCTGCTGGCCGGCAGCCCGGGGGTGCTGCTGACGGCGGCGGACCTGTCGGCGGAGTCGCTGGCGCAGGCCCGCGCCCGGGTGGCGGCCGAGGCGCCCGGCGCGCAGGTGTCCTGGCACCACGGGGACCTGCACGAACTGCCCTTCCCGGACGGCTCGTTCGACCACGTCTTCGTGTGCTTCGTGCTGGAGCACCTGGCCGCCCCGGTGGCCGCCCTGGCGGCGCTGCGCCGGGTGCTGCGGCCGGGCGGGACGATCACGGTGATCGAGGGCGACCACGGCTCGGCGCTGTTCCACCCGGAGAGCCCGGCCGCCCACCGCGTGATCGGCCACCTGGTGCGGCTGCAGGCCGCGGCGGGCGGGGACGCCCTGATCGGGCGACGGCTGCACCCGCTGTTGACGGCGGCCGGTTTCGCGGAGCCGGTGGTCCGTCCGCGCACGGTCTACGCGGACGCGGGGCGCCCGGGCCTGGCGGAGGGCTTCACCCGGCGGACCTTCGTGGCGATGGTGGAGGCGGTACGGGCGGACGCGCTGGCGGCCGGACTGGCCACGGCGGAGGAGTTCGACCGGGGCGTGGCCGACCTGCGGCGCACGGCCGGGCCGGGCGGGACGTTCCACTACACCTTCTTCAAGGCGGTCGCGGTGAACCCGTGACCTGGGACCGTCCGGCCGCCGCCGTCAGGGCCGGCCCAGGCCGAGCTCCTCGTACCGCGCGGCGACCAGGTCCGAGCAGGCGGCCAGGCCGGGCACCGGCGCGGGCGAGGCGTCGCGGATCACCTTCATCGCCATGACGAAGCGGCGCAGGCGCAGGTTGTCGTCCACCTCGTCGCGGGTCTCGGCCTGCAGGGCGGTCCAGATCGGGTCTTCCATGGCGCCCATCCAAGGGGAGGTCCGTCCGGCCGGGCAACGGGTTTACCCGGCCGGACGGGACCGCACCCGGGCCCGGTCCCGCTACCGCTCCGGCGGGCCGTTGACGTCGCCGAGGGCGGTGAGCATGGCGCGCATGCCGTCGACCAGGGCGGCGGCGCCGGCCTCGTCGAGCCCGGCGAGGAGGCGGCGCTCGGTCGCGAGGTGGTCGGGCAGGGCGCGTTCGATCAGGGCGTGGCCCTCGGGGGTGAGGGCGACCTCGCGGCTGCGGCCGTCCAGGTCGCTGCGGGTCCTGGTGACCAGTCCGCGGGCCTCCAGGCGGTCGAGGCGCTGGGTGATGGCGCCGGAGGTGACCATCGCGGACTGCATCAGGCCGGTGGGGGTGAGGCGGTAGGGCGGGCCGCTGCGCTTCAGCGTGGCGAGGACGTCGAAGGAGGGGGCGTCGAGGCCGTGCGCGGCGAAGGTCCGGTCGAGTTCGCCGGTCACCAGCCGGTGCAGGCGCTTGAGCCGGCCGAACACCTCCATCGGGGAGACGTCCAGGTCGGGGCACTCGGCACCCCACTGCGCGACGACGCGGTCCACATGATCTGTCACGGCACCAGGGTAGGCGACACCCGGCGTTTCCTTAGCGCTCAGGTAACTGTGAGCCACCACACAGGGGCAACCCTGTGGAAAATGCCTTAGCGCTGAGATACATTGGCTTAGTGCTAAAACAACGCCTCGGTATCGTGCTGCTGACCGCCGTCGCCCCCGCGGTCTGGGGATCGACGTACCTCGTCACCACCGAGTACCTGCCACCGAACCGCCCGCTCCTCGCCGCCACCCTGCGCGCCCTGCCCGCCGGCCTGCTGCTGATCGCCCTCACCCGCCGCCTGCCCAAGGGCAGTTGGTGGTGGCGCTCGCTCGTGCTCGGCGCGCTCAACATCGGGATATTCCTCGCCCTGCTGTTCGTCGCCGC
Organism: Streptomyces sp. Y1; assembly: GCF_041053115.1. Taxonomy (NCBI): domain Bacteria; kingdom Bacillati; phylum Actinomycetota; class Actinomycetes; order Kitasatosporales; family Streptomycetaceae; genus Streptomyces; species Streptomyces sp. Y1. The sequence continues at coordinate 302,177 of NZ_CP163445.1, forward strand.
CTACCGCCTGCCCGGCGGGGTCGCAGCCACCGTGGGCGCCGTCCAACCACTGGTCACCGCCGGGCTCTCGGCCGCCCTGCTCGGCGACCGGCTCACCCTGCGCACGCTGCTCTCCGGGATCGCCGGCGTCGTGGGCGTCAGCCTGCTGGTCCTGCGGGCCAACGCCCAGCTCGACATGATCGGGGTGGCCGCCGCGTTCGGCGGCGCCGTGGTCATGGCCACCGGCGTGGTGCTCTCCAAGCGCTGGACCTCCCCCGCACCGGTGCTCGCCACCACCGGCTGGCAGCTCACCGCCGGCGGACTGATGCTCGTACCCGTCACCCTGTTCGTCGAGGGCCCGCCGCCCTCCCACCTGACCGGCCAGAACCTGCTCGGCTACGCCTACCTCGGCCTGATCGGCGCCGCGGTCGCCTACGCCCTCTGGTTCCGCGGCCTGCGCGCCCTGCCGCCGACCTCGGTCTCCTTCCTCTCGCTGCTCAGCCCGGTGGTCGCCACCACGCTCGGCTGGCTGGCGCTCGGGCAGGACCTCTCGCCGCTGCAGGCGCTCGGCGCGCTGATCGTGCTCGGCTCGCTGATCGCGGCCCAGACCCAACGGCCCCGCGCCGCGGCCGCACCCCCGCCCGCACCGGAACCCGCGGGCCCCGTACCGGGACTCGCACCCGCGCCCGGCGCCGCGGACGCGCCGCAGCCCGTCCGCGAAGGCGCCTGAGCCCCCGCCGCACCACCTCCTGCCCGCACCACCACCACCCGCCCGCACCACCACCTCCTGCCCGCACCACCACCCCTGACACAAGGAGCACACCCATGCGCATCACCGTCTTCGGCGCCACCGGCAGCGTCGGCAGCCGCGTCGTCACCGAGGCCCTGTCCCGCGGCCACGAGGTCACCGCCGTCGTACGGGACCGGGCGAAGCCGCACGGCCTGCCGGCGGCCGTCGCGATCGCCGTGGGCGACGCCCGTGACCCGGAGGCCGTCTCCCGGGCCGCCGCCGGACAGGACCTGGTGATCACCGCGACCCGGCCGGCGCCCGGCAGCGAGCACGAACTGCCCGCCGCCACCCGCGGCCTGCTGGCCGGCCTCGCCGGGACGGGCGTGCGGCTGCTCGCCGTGGGCGGCGCGGGCAGCCTGACCGTCCCCGGCGCCGGCGGCATGACCGTCGCCGAGGACCCCGGCTTCCCGGCCGACATCCGGCCGATCGCGCTGGCCTGCGGCGAGCAACTCGACCTCTACCGCGCCGACTCCGAGGTCGACTGGACGTACCTGAGCCCCGCCGCGCTGCTGGAGCCCGGCGAGCGTACCGGCCGGTTCCGGATCGGCCGGGACGAACTGCTCGTCGACGAGGACGGGAACTCCGCGATCTCCATGGAGGACCTGGCCGTCGCCCTCCTCGACGAGGCCGAGCGACCCGCGCACCGCCGCGCCCGCTTCACCGCCGCGTACTGAACCCGGCGCCGGTCGGCCGGAACCCGCCCTGGGCCGCCACCCACCGGGTCCCCACCGGCCGCCCCGGCGTGCGCACCCGGAGGGGGTGTACCCAGCACCACCCCCAAGAGGGGCGCGTGCTTGATCGACCGTCAGGACCGCTCCGGGAAGGATCGTTCCCGTGAACACCACCGCATCCCGCGGCCGGCGCGCCGCCCTGGCCGTCGCCGCCGCCGTCCTCGCCGGCCTCGCCGCGCCCGCCACCGCCCACGCCGACAGCCGCGACCAGGGCCGCGACCCCGGCGACGCCCGGCCGGTGCCGGCCCGCTACACCGCGCAGACGCTGAACTGGCACCCCTGCGCCACGCAGCCGACCCTCGAGTGCGCCACCATGGCCGTCCCGCGGGACTGGCAGCACCCCGACGCGGGGGCCGACCTGAGCATCGCCGTCTCCCGGCACCGCGCCACCGACCCGGCCAAGCGCAAGGGCGCCCTGATGATCGCCGCGGGCGGCCCCGGCGCCCAGAACGGTCAGACGCGCCCGGCCGGCCTGGCCGCCAAGGCGCCCGCCGTCGCCGCCGCCTACGACATCGTCGGCTTCGACCAGCGCGGCACCGGCGAGAGCACCAGGGCGGTGTGCCAGACCCCGGCGGAGTTCCAGGAGTTCCTGGCCGGCGACTACCGCGACCGGTCCCCCGAGGCGATCGACCGGGTCATCGCCAACTCGCGCAAGCTCGCCGACAGTTGCCGGAAGAACAGCGGCGACCTGCTGCCGTTCCTGAACACCGGGCAGGCCGCGCACGACATCGACCTGTTCCGCACCCTGCTCGGCGAGCGCAAGCTCAGCTACGACGGCCCGTCCTACGCCTCGATGCTCGGCGCCTACTACGGCGCCCTCTTCCCGCACCGGGTCGACCGGATGGTGCTGGACAGCAACATCGGCTTCGAGGGCACCTGGGAGCGCTTCGAACTCGGCCAGCCGATGAGCTTCCAGCGTCGCTTCGACGAGGACTTCGTACCCTGGCTGGCCGCCCGCGACGCCACCTACCACTGGGGCTCGACGGCCGAGCAGGTCCAGGCGCACTGGGAGCGGGTCCGCGCCGCCCTGCACGACCGGCCCATCGTGGACGGCCCGTTGACGATCGCCCCGAACCAGCTGGACAACGGCGCGATCAACGTGATCTACGAGGCCGAGAACTTCCCCTACCTGGCGGAGGCGCTGACCGCCGTCGACGACTGGCGGACCGCCACCCCGGCGGCCAAGGCGGTGGCCGGGAAGGTCTTCGGCCAGTACCTCAGCCCCGAGTTCCTGGCCGAGTACTTCTCGGTGACCTGCTCCGACACCCCGTGGACCCGGGACATGGACACCTGGGTCGAGCGCGGCGCCGAACTGACCGCCCGCTACCCGCTGGTGGGGGCGCGCACCCTCGCGTTCAGCGCGGTCTGCGCCGCCTGGCCGACCGACCCGGCACCCAAGGTGAAGATCACCGGCGCCCACCTGCCGACCACCCTGATGCTCAACTCGGTGCACGACCCCGCCACGTACTACGAGGCCGCCCTCGGGGCGCACCGCGCGCTGCGCGGCTCCCGGCTGGTCACCGTCACCGGGAACGGCGACCACGGCCAGTACCCGACGGCCAACACCTGTGTCACCGACGTGGTCGAGCAATACCTGCTGGCCGACCGCGCCCCCGAGCACGACCTCACCTGCCCCGCCCCGCAGGCGGGTTGGCCGGAGAGGACCTAGTCCGTCCGCTTCGGCGCGCGGAGCCGGGTGCGCAGCCAGGCGAAGGCGGCGGCCAGCCCGGCGAAGCCGCCGACCGCCAGCTTGATCCCGCCCTTGGCGACCAGCACGCCGACCAGCGGGACGCTCCACCCCAACCAGCTGACGAACGCCAGCACCACCGCGGCCCCGCACACGGCGGCCAGGACGGTGGCGACGACGGCGGCGGGCCGCGACAACTCGGGTGCGCCGCCGCCGTCTTCCGCCGCTTCGGGCGCGTTCCCGCTCATCTGGTTCGTATCCCCATCGACCATGGGTGCGATGGTACGGCCTCCGGGGCGCGAGGCGCCCGTCCGCTCCTCAGCGGCAGGAGAGGTGGGTGTCCCCCGTGTGCTCGCCGGTCTCCTCGTCGGGGAAGCTGACGGCCAGCGTGACGCGGTACTCGTGGACGTCCTCCCGGTGGCCGGGGACGCGGGCCCAGGCCAGGGAGTGCACCTCGGCCTCGGGGGCCTGCCGGCACCAGGCGGCCGCCTCCTCCAGCGCGCGGGCGGCCGAACGCCCGGTGCACACCACGGCGGTGTACGCGGCGACGGAGACGTCCCCGCCGCCCCGGCAGATCCGCGAGACCGCCCGGACGGCCGCGGCGGCCTGGGTCAGGTCCCGGGCCAGATCGTCCACGACCCGGGGAGGCGCCGGCAGGACGACAGCCCCCTCCGCCACGGTCTCCGGCAGGTTCGCACTCACGGTCCGGTCCTCCATCCGCATCGTCATCGGGCCTCAGCTTGCCGGGCACCGGGTGCTGGCATGCCCACTTTCACCGGAACGTCACCCGTCCAGGGGCGAGTTGGGGCCGCCCCCTGGCGCCGGGGCCACCGTTTTGCTAGGGACGGCCGGCGGGGCGGCGGGCATCCGGGCAGGTCACGCCGCCGTCGGCGGGCGCCGCCGGGGAGCCCGGAACGACGCGCACGTACCACCTCCGCGCCCCGGGCCGCCCTCCCGCCCACCGGAGCGCCCGGCCCACCGCCCTTGCGCCCCCGGGCAACTAACGCTCTCTTGACGGGACATGGGAAAAACTGGGCCGCGCACCCCGGCCACCGCGCCGGAAGTTCACCGCGGGCGCTCCGCCGCTGTCGGATGGTCGTGATACTAATCATCCGGCGGAGGGTGCCGGCTGCCTGCGGCCCGGCACGATGACGACGGCTCGACCGTTCCGGAGAGGACCGGGCGGGCAACGGGGAGGGGCATCACATGGCGGCGAAGTTCGGCAGTCTCGGCAGCGCCGGAGGCGGGCGCAAGGTCAGGCTCGGCAAGCGGGTCACCGGTACGGCCGCGGCCTTCACCGCGCTGGCCGCACTGACCGGCTCCCAGGTGACGGGCCTGGGGCTGGCCCCGGTCGCGGCGGCCGACTCCTCCACGGCCGCCCCCGCCCCGGGCGACTTCCCGGGCTCCACGACCCCCGGCAACGGCACCCGCGTCCCGGCGGACGGCGGCGGCACCGTCCAACTGCCGCAGCCGCCCGGCACCCTGCCCGCGCTGCCCGGCCTGCCCGGGGCGCCCGTGGCCGGGCCGTTCACCGCCACCGGGGCCTCGCTGCCCGCCACCGTGTTCGCCGCCTACCGCCAGGCCGAGGCCTCGCTGGCGCAGCGCTCGCCCGGCTGCCACCTGCCGTGGCAGCTGCTGGCCGCGATCGGCCAGGTCGAGTCCGGGCAGGCGAACGGCGGCCGGGTGGACGCCGCGGGTACCACCCTGACCCCGATCCTCGGCCCGGTGCTGGACGGCAACGGCTTCGCCGCGATACCCGACACCGACGGCGGCCGCTACGACGGCGACGCCCGCTGGGACCGCGCGGTCGGGCCGATGCAGTTCATCCCGTCCACCTGGGAGACCTGGGGCGTGGACACCACCGGCAAGGGCAAGGCCGACCCGAACAACATCTTCGACGCCGCCGAGGCGGCCGGCCGCTACCTGTGCGCGGGCGGGCGCGACCTCTCCGACCCGGCGCAGCTCGACCGGGCGATCCTCAGCTACAACAACTCGGCCGAGTACCTGCGCACCGTCAAGAACTGGATGGCCCACTTCGGCAGCGGCACGGTCAGCACCGTCCCGGACGGCACGGGCCCCGCCCCGCTCCCGCTGCCCTCCCCGTTCGCCCGGCCCGCCGGCAGCGGCACCGGCTCGGACGACGGCACCACGGGCGCGGCGCCGGCGCCGCAGCCCACCGCCTCCGCCACCCCGAGCCCGACGCCGACCGCGGCGCCCTCGCCCTCCGCCCAGCCGACCACCACGCCCACGCCCAGCACCACGCCGACGCCGTCCGGTTCGCCCTCGCCGTCCGCCAGCACCTCGGCCACCCCGAGCGGCAGCCCGTCGCCGAGCGCCACGGCGACCACGACGCCCTCGGGCACCCCGAGCACGCCCACCGGCTGCCCGAGCCCGACCGCCACGCCCAGCGCCACCGCCACGCCCACCACGACGACCAGCCCGACCGCGACGCCCAGCGGCACGCCGTCCGCCACCGCGTCCGCCACGCCCGGCGGCACCCCGAGCACGCCCACCGGCTGCCCGAGCCCGACCGCCACGGCCACGCCCTCCGCCACCGCCACGCCCACCACGACGACCAGCCCGAGCGCGACGGCGAGCGCCACGCCCAGTGCCTCGCTCTCGCCCTCGGCCACGCCGACGAAGTGAGCTGAGCACCGCCGCACGCACGGCGAAAGGGCCCGGACCGCTGCCACGCGGCCGGGCCCTTCGCCGTCCGTGCCTCAGAGGTGCTTGACCAGCTCCGGCATCAGGTCCTGGAAGGTGCGTCCGCTGGCCGGCTGCCCGATCGCGGCCATCTGCCAACCGCCGGGCGTGCGCTGCACCTTGGCCATGATCTGCGCGGTGTACGGCCCGCCGCCGGTCAGCGTGTAGCGGGCGAGCTCGGCGCCGGTGGTCTCGTCGACCAGGCGGCAGAAGGCCGCCTCGACCTCCTGGAAGGTCTGCCCGGTGAAGGAGTTGACCGTGAAGACGATCTGGTCGACCTCGGCGGCGATCCTGGTCAGGTCGACGGTGATCGACTCGTCGTCGGTCTGGTCGCCGGCGCCGCCGACCAGGTTGTCGCCGCTGTGCCGGACGGAGCCGTCGTTGCTGGTGAGGTGCTGGAAGAACACCACGTCCACCGGGCGGCCCTGGGAGAACAGCACGGCCGAGGCGTCCAGGTCGATCTCCTGGCCGACGGAGAGCAGCTTGGCGAAGAACCCCTTGGGCTGCGCGGCCCGCCAACCGAGGCCCATCCGGACCACGCTCAGCTGCCCACCGCCCGGCTTCTCCAGGCTGATCTTCTGCCCCTTGGCCAGCGAAACGCTCATCCCGCGCCCTCCTCGTTCCTGCCGCCGACTGCCGCGGATCCACGGCACCGTTGAGACGATTCGATCATCGGACGGCCCTTCCCGGACCCTACCCCCCGACCGCCCCCGCCTCACTCCCGACCGCTCCCGACCGCTCCCGCCTCGATCGGACCGCACCGCGCCCGGCCCCGGCCGACCGCAGGCGGGTCAGGCGTCGCCTTCCAGCAGGTGCTGGCGCACCTCCTGGAAGGTCCAGGCGCCGCCGGCCGGCCGGGAGAAGACCCACACCAGGTCGAACCGGTCCGGCCAGGCGGCGGGTGCGCCGCTGCCGGCGGCGCCGAGCGCCTCGACGATCCGGGAGATGCGCGAGTGCTCCCAGCAGATCAGCACCGGCTGCGCCCCGGCCAGGGCGGCGGTGGCCAGCTCGCTCTCCTGGGACTCGGCGTAGCCGAGGTCGACGGTGAGCCCGAGCGCGGCGGCGAGCGGGGTGACGGTCTGCCGCATCCGGTGGCCGCCGGCCAGCGGGCCCTGGTCGGTGGCCGCGTAGATCTTGGCCGGGGTGCGCAGCCCGACGGCGGGCGGGGTGAACAGGCCGGGCAGCGCCTTGGCGCGGTCCCAGCCGCGCTGGGTGAGGGACTTGGCGTCGTGCTTGCCGTTCTCGTCCAGACCGGGCGTGTCGCCGGACGGCTTCTCGCCGTGCCGGACGATCATCACGAAGGCCTCGTGGCCGGGGTCGCTCGCCTTGGCCACCGGGGCGTCCTTGCCCTTCTTGTCCTTCTTGTCGCTCCGGTCCTTCCGGTCGTCGGAGGAGCAGCCGGCGAGGGCCAGCGGGGCGGCGGCGGCCAGGCCGGTGAGCAGCATGCGCCGGGTCAGTGGCTGACGCGTGAGGGCTCCGCTCATGCGGCACCCCGCTCCAGGCGGACCAGCGCGTCGATGGCGTCGCGCCCGCCGGTGCCGCCTTCGCGGTGCCCCGGGTCGGCGCCGACCGGCCGGTGGACGCGTTCGGCGCGGACGGTGCGCAGGCCGTGACCGGCGAGGTCGGCGAGGACGTCGTCGGGGGTGAACAGGACGGCCGGGTCCTGCGGGCCGCCGACGCCCTCGGCGAGGTTGGTCAGGTCGTGGCCGACGACCAGCAGGGTGCCGCCGGGGGCGAGCGCGTCGGCGGCGCGGCGCAGGGCGGTGCGGCGGTCCTCGGCGGGCAGCTGCAGGTAGGCGACCAGGACGAGGTCGTAGCCGCCGGCGGGCGCCTCCAGGGCGCGGGCGTCGCCGTGGCGCCAGGTGAGCCGGTCGGCGACCTCGTCGGGCAGTTCGGCGGTGAGCCGTTCGGCGCGCTCCAGGGCGACGGCGGAGAAGTCCAGGCCGGTGACGTGCCAGCCCCGGGCGGCGAGCCAGATGGCGTTGCGGCCTTCGCCGGCGGCCAGGTCGAGGGCGTGGCCGGGGGTGAGCCCGGCGAGCTCGCGGACCACCCACCGGTTGGGCTCGGCGCCCCACACCAGTTCGCTCGCGGCGTAGCGGTCGTCCCAGTCCTGACTGTCCATGGCGCCTCCTCCGTTCGGCGGGCCTGCTCGGTACGGGTCAACCTACCGGGCGGCGGAGGCGCCGGTCCGGCCCGGTCCGGCGGGTGGACACCTGGTCAGGCACGGACGGCCGGACCGGCCGGCACTCTTGACGGCGAATATTGGTCCAGTCCAATCTGTTCTGTCGTGGCACGACCGGGCCGGCCGGCCCGCCGTGTCCGCGCACCGTTCGTCAGCACGCGACACCCGCCCCACCCCGCCCGTGCGCCCCCACCGCGCCCGGGGCGGCTCCCTCGGCCCGTCCGGGCCACGCACCGCCGGAACCCCCACACATCCGGAGGACACCCCGCATGCACGACCGCGTCATGCCCCCGCGGCCCGGCCTGCCCGCCCGCGCGCCCGCCGGGCGCCGCGCCGACCGGCGCCGCCGGGCCACCGCCCTCGCACTGGCCGCCACCCTCACCACCAGTGGCGCCGCGCTGGCCCTCTCGCTCGGCCCGGCCTCGGCCGCCCCGGTCAACCTGCTGGTCAACGGCGACTTCGAGACCGGCACCCTGGCCGGCTGGACGTGCGCCAACGGCTCCGTCGTCACCACCCCGGTGCACGGCGGGAGCCACGCGCTCAGCGGCGCCGCGTCCGGCTCCGACACCGCGCAGTGTCAGCAGACCGTCGCCGCCCAGCCGAACACCACGTACACGCTGTCCGGCTGGGTGCAGGGCAGCTACGTCTACCTGGGCGCCACCGGCGCCGGCGTCGACTCCTCGTCCTGGACGCCCGGCGGCACCGGCTGGAGCCCGCTGAGCAGCACCTTCACCACCGGCGCCGGCACCACCTCGGTCACCGTCTACACCCACGGCTGGTACGGCACCGGCACCTACGGCGCCGACGACCTCACGCTCACCGGCCCGGCCGGGCCGACCTCCTCCGCCAGCCCCACGGCGAGCGGCAGCCCGACCGCCACGGCCAGCCCGACCGCGTCCACCAGCCCCACGGCCTCCACCAGTCCGACCGCCACGGGGAGCCCGACCGCGAGTCCGACCGCCACCGGGAGCCCGACCGCCTCGCCGACCGCGACGGCCACCGCGAGCGGCCCGGCCGGGGACGGCAAGGTCACCACCCCGACCGGCCTGACGGTCAGCAAGGTCACCGCCGGCGCCGTGGTGCTGAACTGGCAGCCGTCCACCCTCTCCACCGGGGACGGCCCGGTGGCCTACAAGGTGTGGTCCAACGGGCAGCTTGTCGCCACCTCGATGGGCACCTCGGTCGCGGTCAGCTCGCTGCTGCCCGGCCGCGCCTACACCTTCAGCGTCCAGGGCTACTCCGGCGGCCACGCCTCCGCCCAGTCCGCGCCGGTGAGCACCACGACCGCCGCCGCGCCCGCCCAGCAGCCCGTCCGCTCGGCCTACTTCGACCAGTGGGGCGTCTACGAGAACGCCTACTACCCGAAGAACGTCGACAGCAGCGGCGCCGCGAACAAGCTGGACGTCATCCACTACGCCTTCGCCAACATCGACCCGACGAAGCTCACCTGCTTCCAGGCGGTGAAGGCCTCCGACTCCGCCAACGAGTCCGACCCCAACGCCGGCGACGGCGCGGGCGACGCCTACGCCGACTACCAGAGCGGCTTCGGCTCCGGCACCAGCGTGGACGGCAGCACCGACGGCTGGGACCAGCCGCTCAAGGGCAACTTCAACCAGCTGCGCCAGCTCAAGGCCAAGTACCCGAACCTGCGCTTCACCATCTCGATCGGCGGCTGGACGTACTCCAAGTACTTCTCCGACGCGGCCGCCACCGACGCCTCCCGGAAGACCTTCGTCTCCTCCTGTCTCGACATGTTCCTCAAGGGCAACCTGCCGACCGGCGTCGCCGGGGACGCCTCCGGCGGCCCGGCCTCGGCGGCGGGCATCTTCGACGGCGTCGACCTCGACTGGGAGTACCCGGGCTCGGCCGGCGGCCACACCGGCAACCACTACTCCCCCGCCGACAAGCAGAACTTCACCCTGCTGCTCAAGGAGTTCCGCACCCAGCTGGACGCCCTCGGCGCCGCCCAGGGCAAGCGCTACCTGCTGAGCGCCGCGCTGCCCAGCGGCCAGGACAAGATCGCCCAGCTGGAGACCGACAAGATCGGCGCCTACCTGGACTACGCGGACGTCATGTCCTACGACATGCACGGCGCCTGGGACGCCAAGGGCCCGACCAACCACCAGGATCCGCTGCACGACAGCCCCGCCGACCCGACCACGCCGATCAAGCCCGGCACGCTCAAGTACAACGTCGACACCACGCTCGCCGCGTACACCACCGGCCTGCCCGAGTACGGCATCCCCGGCGGCTTCCCGGCGAACCGGATCGTGCTCGGCATCCCGTTCTACTGGCGCGGCTGGACGGGCGTCCCGGCCGGCTCGAACTACGGCCTGTACCAGAGCGCGACCGGCCCGACGCCGGCCAAGCCGCTGAGCCAGGAGGCCGGGCTGGCCGCCTGGAAGGAGCTCAACCCGAGCGCCGCGCAGACCCACTGGGACCCGGTCACCGGGAGCAGCTGGGTCTACGACGGCACCAACTTCTGGACCGGCGACACCCCGCAGGCCGTCCAGGCGCGCGGGGCCTACGCCAGGACCAAGGGGCTGGGCGGCCTGTTCGCCTTCTCCCTGGAGAACGACGACGCCTCCGGCACCATGCTCAACTCGATGGACGCCGCCCTGCGCTGACGGCTCACGCACGAACGACGGCGGCCCGCGCGGAGACCTCCGCGCGGGCCGCCGCCCGTCCTCACCGCTGCGGCACCGGGTCCGCGCCGCCCCGGCCGGGGCGGCAGCGCAGCAGCCGGCCGGCCGTCAGCCGGGCCCCGCGCAGGGCGCCGTGCCGGTGCAGCGCCTGCACCGCGTACGTCGAGCAGGACGGCGTGTACGGGCAGCAGGCCGGCCGCCGGGGGCTGACCTCGGTGCGGTAGTAGCGCACCGCGCCGTACAGCACCCCGGCCGCGAACCCGGCCGGCGCGGGGGCGGCCGGGTCGGCGGCGCGCCGCCCGCGCCCGCCGGTGAGGGCGAAGCGGACGCCGGAGGCCAGCATCACCGGGATGATCGCGATCATGCACGGGCTGGCGATGTCGCAGAAGGCGTCGCCGCAGCAGTCCAGGCAGCCGTCGTCCCAGCGGTCGCGCTTTCGGGCCGGCTCGTCCTTGCGGGCCGACTTCGCCTTGCGGGCGCTGCGCCGGTACAGCTCCCACTGGTGGCGCTGCTTCTTCCGCCGGGCGCGCTCCGCCGCGGGAAGCCACCACCAGGCCCGCTCCGGGCGCTCGGGCGGGTACGGGGCGTGGGCGCCGAACTCCGGCGTCGGGCTGGACACTGCTGACGTTCCCCTCGGTGACCTCGGCCGGGGACCGAACGCCGACCCCCGGAAATCCGGGCAAGATTATCCGAAGATGATCTGCCCGGATCTCGGCAGGTCGGGACCTCGACAGGTCCAGGCCCAGCAGGTCAGGGCCCTGCTCAGTCCTTCAGGTTGAGCGAGGGGAAGAGGTCCGTGAACGGCTGGGTGGTCACCGAGACGCTGCGGGAGAAGGGATCGTCGAAGTCCCAGATCATGAACAGCAGGAAGGCGATCAGCGCGCTGAAGCAGCCCGCCAGGATCAACTCCCGCGGCGTTCGCCGGATCTGGAGCGCGAACAGCATGCCGACGGTCACCACCGCACCGACGATCAGACCGAACCAGACCACCCCGGGCATCGTCGGCCCGGCGTTCTGGCCGCGCTGGTCGCGGGCGTCGGAGGCCTGGCCGATCCGGTCCATGATCGGCTGGTAGGCCTGCGACTCCAGGTCCGAGGCCGGCGCCCGGGTGGCCACGTCGTTCTGCAGCTTCTGCAGCAACTGGGTGCCCTTGTCGGTGATGTCGCCGTGTTCGGCCATGTAGTCCCACTCGGTGTTCACCACGTACGTGACGTAGCCGTCCACGTCGGCGCGGACCTGGTCGCGGAACTCCGCCGGGTAGACCACGGCCCGGTCGCTCACCTCGCGCAGCGACTGCGCCTCGCGGAACAGGTCGTCCTGGGCGGCGCCGCGCGCCTCCCAGACCCCGGCGATGGCGAGGCCGAGGACGATCGCGTAGACCACCCCGATCATCATCGTGATGTACTCGATGACGTCCGGGGTCTCGCTGTTGTCCTTCCCGACGCCCACCTTGCGGTGCCTCAGCAGCACCACCGCCACCACGACGGCACAGGCCGCCGCCATGGCGATGGCCAACGCCACCCACTCGGACATGGGAACTCCCTTCTCTGGCTTGGCTCATGACGTAACGCGGAACTCGGGGGCGGCCGGGGACGGCGGGTGCCGCCCCCGGGCCCCGGGGGATCAGGACTGCGCGGTGCCGCCGTCACCGCCGTGGCCGGCCTCGCCACGGCCACCGCCGGTGCTGCCGGCGCGGCCACGGCCACCCGGCCGCAGGGCGGCCGCCGCCAGCACGGCGGGCACGGTGACCAGCAGCATCGTGGTGGTCGCCGGGGCGGCGTGGTGGTGCTTCGCGGGCGGCAGCGGCTTGGCCGCCGGGGCGCGGTGCACGGGCCGTACGGACGGGGTCGGCCACAGCGGGCTCGGCCGCGCCGGGCTCGACGCGGCCGGGCTCGGGACCGCGGGGACCGCCGGGACCGCCGGGGCGGCGGGCGCCGGAGGCGCCGGCTGCGGGGCCGGGGGTGCCGGCTGCGGGGCCGGGGGTGCCGGCTGCGGGGCCGGCGCGGCGGGTGCGGGCGGAACGGGGACGGGCACGGGCGCAGGGACGGGCGGGGGCGGAGGCGGTGGCGGGGGCGCCGGGGAGGCGGGCGGCGCCGGGCTGGGCGGCGGCGGAGTCGGCGAGGGCGGCGGCGGAGTCGGCGAGGGCGTCGAGGTGGGGGTGGGCGTCGGCGTCGGCGTGGGCGTGGGCGTCGGCGTGGGCGTCGGCGAGTGGGTGGGGGTCGGCGTGGGGGTCGGCGTCGGAGTGGGCGTGGGGCTCGGTGTGTGGGTGGGGCTCGGTGACGGCGAGCGGGTCGGCGTCGGGGTCGGCGTCGGCGTCGGGCTGGGGCAGGGGTGGTGGTGATGATGGTGGTGGTGATGGTGCCCACCGTGCTCCCCGCCGTCCCCCTCCTCACCGTCCGGCCGGCCCGGCTGGTGCCGGAGCCCGGCGGAGGCCGAGGGGGACGGCGCGGTCGGCTCGTCGTCGCCGACGCCCGGCCGGGGGTGGCAGTGGTGGTGGCCGTACGGGGGCCGGTGCCCGTGGTGGCGCTCCCCCGTCTTCGGGTCGACGGTGACCTCGACCTGGACGTCCACGTCGACGCCGACGTCCACACTGCCGCCCGGGCCGACCTCCGTCGACACGTCCGTCTCGCTGCACACGCAGGTGTCGACGGCCGGGCCCTGGTGCCCGCCGTGCCGCTCGGCGCCGTTCGCGGTCGCACCGCCGACCAGCGCGAACATCGCGATCACGCCGACCGTGGCGCCGGCCAGCCGCACCCGACGCCCGGGGGCCGCAGTCCCACCGCCGTGCAGCGGTATCCGTCGGAACTGCCGACGCTGCGGCATGGGCTCCACACACCTCTCGGGTCTCGGGTCACGCGGGTCTCCGGGCACGCGCTTCGCCGGCTCGCACGGGGCTCCGCTCGTACGGGCCTCCACCCGCACGGGGCTCCGCTCACGCGCGAAGGGCGAAAACAGTCACATCCCGATCAAAATCGATCGCATGCGACCATGCGTGATGCGCCCCCTCGGAAGCGACCGGGGGACGCCACAGGAACCAGCCGGACGGCCCGCCGCCGGGGGCGGGCCGTCCGTCGTCAAGAAAAACGATCTTCACGCCGACCGGTTACGGCCCGCGCGTACCGACCGCGAACTCAGTGGCGGCGGTGGGCGATCTCGACGTTCTCCAGCACACCGACCGCGTCCGGCACCAGGATCGCGGCCGAGTAGTAGGCGCTGACCAGGTACGAGATGATCGCCTTCTCGTCGATCCCCATGAAGCGGACCGAGAGCGAGGGCTGGTACTCGTCCGGGATGCCGGTCTGGTGCAGGCCGATGACGCCCTGGTTGTCCTCGCCGACCCGGATCACCATGATGGAGCTGGTGTTCTCCTTGGTGATCGGGATCTTGCTGCAGGGCAGGATCGGCACCCCGCGCCAGGCCGGCACCTGCTGCCCGCCGAGGTCGACGTGGTGGGGGTAGAGGCCGCGCGCGTTGAGCTCCCGGCCGATCGCGGCGATCGTCCTGGGGTGGGCGAGCAGGTAGTCGGGGTCGCGGCGGCGGTTGAGCAGCTCGTCCAGGTCGTCCGGGGTGGGCGGGCCGGAGTGGGTCTGGATCCGCTGGTCGAAGTCGGCGTTGTTGAGCAGGCCGAACTCCGGGTTGTTGACGATCTCGTGCTCCTGGCGCTCGCGCAGGGCCTCGATGGTCAGCCGGAGCTGGTGCTCGATCTGGTTCATCGGCTGGTTGTACAGGTCCGCGACGCGGGTGTGGACCTTGAGGATGGTCTGCGCGACGCTCAGCTCGTACTCGCGCGGCTTCAACTCGTAGTCCACGAAGGCGCCGGGCAGCTCGTACTCGCCGTGGTGGCCGGCCGACAGGGCGATCTCGGCCTCGCCGCGCTCGTTCTGGGCCTGGAGCGGCAGCGACAGGAAGGTCTGCAGGTGCTCCTGGAGGCTCGGCGCGTTGTCCCGGATCTGGGCGAAGTCGGACCGGCTCAGGGTGAGGGCGACACCGGAGGTGGTGGTCTTGGCGGTGAACTCCCAGGTGGCGTCCGGGTTCAGCAGCGCGTCGTCGCCGAAGCGGTCGCCGTCGGCGGCCACTCCGACCACGGTCTCGTCGCCGTACTTGCCGGTGCCGACCTTGTTGATCTTGCCGTGCGCGATCAGGAAGATGCGGTCGGCCGCCTCGCCCTGGGTGACGAGCACCTCGCCCGGGCCGAAGTCGCGCTGCTGGCAGCGGTCGGCGAGCGCGGTGAGCACCTCGTCGTCCTCGTAGCCGCGCAGCAGGGCGAGTTCGCCGAGCTCCGCCGGGATGACGCGAACCTGGGACCCGGTCTTGATGAACTCCACCACGCCGTTGCCCACGGTGTAGGTGAGCCGCCGGTTGACGCGGTAGGCGCCACCGTTGGCCTGCACCCAGGGGAGCACCTTGAGCAGCCAGCGGGAGGTGATCTCCTGCATCTGCGGCGCGGACTTGGTGGTGGTGGCGAGGTTGCGGGCGGCGGCCGTCGCAAGGCTCTGCTGCCGGTCCTGCTGTGTCTCCGGGCTCGTGTCCACGGACATCGGCAGGGGTCTCCATTCATGAGGTCGGGACACGCGGCCGGGCCCGTACGGAGCCCTGGGCAGGTGCCGTCACGGATCATCAGATCCGCTGAACAGTGGGGGTGTTGGCGCATTTCGCGAGCGCGGCCGCCGTCTCCCGGCGGCCCATCCGGAACCCTAGATCACCAGAACCCGGCAAGACCCGCACGGCGGCCCAGTACCCCCCGATAGGGTGAATCTTGGGCAGTCCGGCCCGAGTTGGCGGGGCGGGCACCGCACCATTCCGGCACCGCCGCACCCGGGGCCGCCAACGGTTCCGGCGCCCGCGCGGCCGGCCGGGGACGGGAGCGCGCGGCGGCGACCGCCGTCAACCCGGCACGCCGACGCACCGGTTGCCGCCCGCCGTGCGGGCACGGAGCAGCGGTCGGCGCCACCGGGAACGCGGGCCGGGCGGGGGTCAGGCCCGCAGCACCGAGGACGGCCCGGAGGACGGGCCGGGAGGCGGCTCGGGCGGCTCGGCGGGCGGCTCGCGCCGGCGGCCGGGAAACACGGGAAGCCCGCCGGGTGCCGGTACGGGGGTGGCCGGCACCCGACGGGCGATCGGGGCGTGCGGACCGGGCAGCCGGAGCCGAACTGTCCTGCACATGCCCATGAAGCATAGAGGCTCGGCGCCACCCGTGTGACCACTTCGGTGCGGAGCGGTACCGACGCATGAGCGGCGGGCGGACGGACCGGACCCACAGCCCGGGTTCCGGCCCCCGCGCCCCGCCCGAGGGCCTATGCTCCTCCCTCCGCTCCGCGGGCGCCGGGCGGTCGGGCGCCGGGCGGTCGGGCCGGACGTGGCTCCTGACGGTTCGGCGGCTTACGGGGCGGGCGGCGGAAGCACCGCGCAGAGCGCGGCGAGCGCGGCCGGGTAGGCGTGGTCCGGCGGGGTGGCGTAGCCGACCACCAGGCCGTCGACGACCGGCATCGCCGCCGGCCCGGCCGCCGGGTGCCGGTAGTCGGCGAGCCCTTCGACGGCGAGGCCCCGGTAGGCGGCGGCCTTGAGCACCGAGCGCTCGGTGCCGGGCTCCAGCCGCAGCACGGCGTGCAGGCCGGCCGCGATGCCGGTCGCCTCGACGTGCGGGGCGTGCGCGGCCAGGGCGGCGACCAGGCGGTCGCGGCGCTCCCGGTAGTGGCGGCGCATCCGGCGCACGTGCCGGTCGTAGCCGCCGGAGGCGAGGAACTCGGCGAGGGTCAGCTGGTCCAGGGCGCTGGCCCAGCCCTCCCGTTCGCCCTTCGCCGCGAGCACCCGGTCGACCAGGTGGTCCGGCAGCACCATCCAGCCGAGCCGCAGCGCGGGGCTCAGGCTCTTGCTGGCGCTGCCGAGGTAGACGACCCGCTCGGGATCGAGGCCCTGGAGGGCGCCGACCGGCTGCCGGTCGTAGCGGAACTCGCCGTCGTAGTCGTCCTCAAGGACCAGCCCGCCGCGGCCGCGCGCCCAGTCGATCACGGCGGCGCGGCGGGCGGCGTGCAGCGGCCCGCCGGTCGGGAACTGGTGGGCGGGGGTGAGCAGCACCGTCCGGACGTCCGGGTGGCGCGCCAACTCCTCGACCCGCGCGCCTTGTTCGTCGATCGACAGCGGCCGGCCGGCGACCCCGGCGGCGGCCAGCAGCCCGCGGTGGAAGCCCAGCCCGTACGCCTCGACGGCCAGCGGGCCCTGCTCGGCGGGCGGCAGGACGGGCGCCGCACCGTCGAAGAGCAGCCGCAGCGCGTGGGCGAAGCCGGAGCAGACCACGATCCGCTCCGGGTCGGCGCGCACGCCGCGGGCGCGGGCCAGGTAGTCGGCGAGGGCGGTGCGCAGTTCGCGCCGGCCGCGCGGATCGCCCGGGCCGAAGGCCTCGCTGGGTGCGGCGGTGAGGGCGCGGCGGGCGGCGGCGAGCCAGGCGGTGCGGGGGAAGGCGGCGGCGTCGGGCTGCCCTTGGCGCAGGTCGTGCACCGGCCCGGGCCGGGTCGAGGACCGGCGGGCCCGGGCGGGCGGGACGGGCGCGGCGCGCTCGGCGACGGTGGTGCCCGAGCCCTGGCGGGCGGTGAGCCAGCCCTCGGCGACGAGTTCGGTGTACGCCTCGGCGGCGGTGTTGCGGGCCAGTCCGAGGTCGGCGGCGAGGGCGCGGTAGGGGGGTAGCCGGGTGCCGGGCGCCAGCCGTCCGCTGCGGATCGCCTCGCGCAGGGCGGTCATCAGGGCGGCGCGGCGGCCGCCGGTGGCGGGGAGGTCGAGGTGCAGGTCGCTGCCGGTGGGGCGGGCCGGCCCGGGAAGCTGCGCGCCCGGCATGTCCGTCATGGTCCCGACCCTACCGGCCGCCCGTCCGCCGCCCGGCGGGCGGGCTCGCACCCCTTTGCACCGGCTGCGGGACGCACGGGGCTGCCGTGGCCGGAGGGGCTGGAGGGGCCCGAGGGAGGCGTCAGGGGACGACGGTGACCGGCCAGCGGCCGGCCTTCACCAGGCGGACGGCGACCGAGCCGATCACCTTGTGTCCGGCCTGTTCGGAGGCGCCGACCACGACGGCGTCGGCGCGCAGCTCGTCGGCGAGCTTGGCGAGGCCGGTGTAGGGGTCGCCGCGCACGGTCAGGAACTGCCAGTCGACCCGCCACACCCCGCGCACCCGGTGCTCGGCCTCGCGCAGCGCGGCGAGCAGCTCGTCGGCGATCTCCTGGGTGGTCTCCTCCACCACGGCTCCGGCCAGCGCGGTGGCGGCGGCGAGGACGGGCTGGATGTAGGCGACGGCGAGGAGGGAGCCCTGGCGGCGGGCGAGTCCGGCGGCGTAGGCGGTAGCCCGCCAGGAGGAGTCGGAGCCGTCCAGGCCCGCCAGGATCACCTTGGGGCCGTCCGTCCCCAGTTCGAAGCCGCTGGGCGCGGCCACCGCCTCCGGGTCGTGGGCGGCCGCGCCGCCGGTGCCCGGCCCGGGGGCCCCGCCGACCGCACCGCCGACCGCCTCCGCGTCCGCCGCATCGCTCTCGTTGCTCATGGCGACGAGGCTATGCCCGCCACGGTGGGTGGTCACGGCGGGCACTCCGGGTGAGGGCTGTGGCGCGGGCCACCCGGGGCGGCGGCCGCGCGGGCGGATCCGGCACCGGGGGCGGGCGGGCCGTCACGCACTGTCGACGATGTGCGCGGCCTCACACCGCCGTCCGCGTGACCCGGGCCACTTCGAGGGGCTGTTTGATCTTGGAAATAGGTGCAAAACGGGCTAAATCGCCACAATTCCTTGATCCTTACGCCCGGTAACACCCCGCTGACGTGCTCAAACCCCCGAATCCTTGAAACCGCCGCAACCACCCCCGTACCTTCGAACCCGTTGCACCGAGCGATCCGCTCCGCAGGGCCTCAGCCCCGGAGCCGGACGAGGTGCCGGACCACGCGAGTCACGTGTCCCCGAAACCGAGGCCTTCCGAGGGCCTGGTTCCGCGTGCTCGCAGACGCCCTCCGAAAGGACCTTCATGACTTTCCGTAACGAGACCGCCGCTGCCACCACCACTGCCACCCCGAAGCGCCGCAACCGCGTCCGGATGGCTCTGATGGCCGGGGCGCTCACCGCCCTGCCGGTGGCCGGCCTCGTCACGGCCACCAGCGCCTCCGCCGCGCCCGCGACCGTCTGGGACAAGGTCGCGGACTGCGAGGCCACCGGCAACTGGGCCATCAACTCGGGCAACGGCTTCTACGGCGGCCTGCAGTTCACCTCCAGCACCTGGGCCGCCTTCGGCGGCACCGCCTACGCCGCGCAGGCCAACCAGGCCACCAAGGAGCAGCAGATCTCCATCGGCGAGAAGGTCCTCGCCGCCCAGGGCCCGGGCGCCTGGCCCGTCTGCTCCGTCAAGGCCGGCCTGAGCAAGTAAGGCCGCGCGCGAGCAGCGCCGCACGCGACGAAGCCGCCGCATCCCGTCCGGGGTGCGGCGGCTTCGTCGTGCGCCGGTGCCGTGGTGTCCGGGCACGGCCACGGTCAGTTCGGCCCGGTCCGTTCGGCCCGGTCAGTTCGGCCGGGTCAGTTCGGCCGGGGCGGGAGCGGCAGCGGGAGCGCCGGCAGGCCGTCGATGCTGGTGCCGACGTACTCCTTGCGCTCGCAGTAGGCGTTGAACTCCACCTCGTCCTTGCGCTCGAAGTACCGCGCGTGCAGGTCGCGGTCCTCGCGGTAGTCCATCAGCGGCACCGCGTACCCGCAGGAGTCGCTGACCCGCTCGGCCGCGACCAGGACGATCGCCCGCAGGCCCGCGCCGTCCACCGAGGGGTCGAAGCGGCCGAGCAGTTCGGCGAAGCGCGGGTCGTCGCGGAAGACCGGCTCACCGCGGCCGTGCACCCGCACCACCGTCGGCGGGCCCTCGAAGGCCGTCCACATCAGGGTGATCCGCCCGTTCTCCCGCAGGTGGGCGAGGGTCTCGGCGGTGGATCCGCCGAAGTCCAGGTAGGCGAGGGTGAGTTCGTCGAGCACGACGAGCGTGCCGGAACGGCCCTTCGGCGAGACGTTGACATGGCCGTCCGCGGCGAGCGGCGCGGTGGCGACGAAGTAGACGGGCTGCCGTTCTATGAACTCCCGCAGCCTGCCGTCGATGCGTTCGTACTGCTTTCCCATGAGGGTGATGGTGCTCCTGTCTCGCCTGGTAAGAAAGATCGTTCCACTGACTGAGACGTTCCGTCAGGCGCCCGCCGACCCGGCGCCGCCGATACTGGAAGGGTGAGCACCGACGCCACCGAAGCGGCCGACGCACCCGGCGCACCCGGCACACCCGGCGAGACGGTCGACGAGGCCGTGCGCGCCCGGCCCGCCGGCGCGCTGCGCCCGTACCTGGCCCGGTACTCCGGCTACCGGCAACGCGGCCTCGCCCCCGCCGTGCACCGCGGACTGCCCTCCCCGTACCTGACCTTCATCCTCACCCTCGACGAACCGCTGGTGATCAGCGGCCACCCCGACCCCGCCCAACCGGCCGGAATCTACCCGACCCTGCTCGGCGGCCTGCACACCACCCCCGCGCTGATCAGGCACGATGGCGCGCAGTCCGGCGTGCAGGTCGCCGTGCACCCGCTCGCCGCACGGGCCCTGTTCGGACTGCCCGCAGGGGAGTTGGCCGGGATCGACGTGCCGGCCGAGGAGGTGCTGGGGCGGCTCGCCGCGCAGGTGCGGGAGCGGCTGCGCGAAGCCCGCGACTGGCCGGAGCGGTTCGCCGTGCTGGACCGGGCGCTGCTGCGGGCCGCCCGGCCGTCCGGGCAGGTGCCGCCCGAGGTGGCCTGGGCCTGGCGGGCACTGCGGCGCAGCGGGGGTGCGCTTCCGGTGGCGGAGCTGGCCCGGGAGACCGGCTGGAGCGCCCGGCACCTGCAGGACCGGTTCCGCCGGGAGACCGGGCTGACGCCGAAGGCCGCCGCCCGGGTGATCCGCTTCGACCGGGCCCGGCGGCTGCTCGCCGCCGCGTCACCGCCGCCCCGGCTGGCCGAACTGGCCGTCCGCTGCGGGTACTTCGACCAGGCGCATCTGGCCCGCGAGTTCCGCGCCCTGGCCGGGCTGCCGCCGAGCGGGTGGCTGGCGGCCGAGGGCCCGGCGGACGGCAAGTTCCGAAACGTCCAAGGCGGCGCGGGCGGCCCGGGCGCAGAGTGGCAGGAGTGACCGCCCCACCGCCCCACCCGAGGAGCTGACAGCCATGGACGCCACCACCCCGACCGCCCCCGCCCCCGCCCCTGCCCCTGCCCCGCAGGTCTGGCCCGCGCTGCGCGCCGCCGACGCCCGGGCGCTGATCCGCTTCCTGGTCGACGCCTTCGGCTTCCAGGAGGTGGTCAGCTACGGCGAGGGCGACTTCGTCGCGCACGCCGAGCTGGCCTGGCCGGAGGGCGGCGGCGTGATGCTCGGCTCGGACCGCCCGACGCCCGAGGGCGCCGAGCCGTGGCCCGGCCGGCCCGGCACCTTCACCGCGTACGTGGTCACCGCCGACCCGGACGCCGTGCACGCCCGGGCCGTCGCCGCCGGCGCCCGGATCACCACGGGCCTCACCGAGACCGACTACGGCTCGCGCGACTTCGCCGCCGCCGACCCGGAGGGCAACCACTGGTCCTTCGGCACCTACCCGGGCGCGCCGCGCCCGGCCCCGGCCTCGTGACGGCCGCACCGGTGGAGCGGCTGCGGGCGCTGTGCCTGGCGCTGCCGGAGGTCGAGGAGCGGACCAGCCACGGGGAACCGACCTGGTTCGCCGGCTCCGGCCGCCGCGCCCGGGTGTTCGTGACGCTCTCCGACCACCACCACGACGACCGGCTGGCGTTCTGGTGCGCGGCCCCCGGCGGGGCGCAGGAACGGTTCGTCGCCGAGGATCCCGAGCGGTACTTCCGCCCGCCGTACGTCGGCCACCGGGGCTGGCTCGGCGTGTACCTGGACGGGCCGGCGCCGGACTGGCGACGGATCGAGGGCCTGGTCGCCCAGGCGCACGCCCTGGCCGGACCGGGCGGCTAGGGCGCCCCGGGGCGCAGGCCGCCGGCACGCGGCAGACTGGCTGCGGGGGCCACCCGCAGGACGCCACGGAGGCGGCCGATGCCGCAGCTCACGGTGGACGGGCGCACCCTCGCCCTCTCCCACCTCGACAAGGTGTACTACCCGCGCACCGGCACCCTCAAGGGCGAGGTGCTGCGCTACTACGCCGCCGTCCACCACGCCCTGCTCCCCCATCTGCGGGACCGCCCGGTCTCCTTCCTGCGCTGCCCGGACGGCGTCGAGGCGGAGGTGTTCATCGCCAAGAACCCGCCCGCCGGCACCCCGCGCTGGGTCCGCACGGTGGACGTGCCGAGCAGCGGCGGCGAGCTGCGCCAGGTGGTGCTGGACGACGGCGCGGCGCTGCTGTGGGCGGCGAACCTCGGGTGCCTGGAACTGCACGTCCCGCAGTGGCACGCGGCCGCGCCCGCCCTCGCCGACCGGCTCGTCCTCGACCTCGACCCGGGCGAGGGCGCCGACGTCCTCACCTGTCGGGCGGTCGCCCTGCTGCTGCGCGAGCGGCTGGCGGCGGACGGCCTGGCGGCCTGGGTGAAGACCTCCGGCTCCAAGGGCCTGCACCTGCTGGTCCCGATCGAGCCGACGCCCAGCACCCGGGTCTCCGGGTACGCGAAGGCGCTCGCCGCCGCCCTGGAGGCCGAGCACCCGGAGCTGGCCGTGCACACCATGGCGAAGGCCCGCCGCCGGGGGCGGGTGCTGGTCGACTGGTCGCAGAACAACGCCAAGAAGACCACCGCCGCGCCGTACACGCTGCGCGCCCGGCCGCAGCCCACGGTGTCCACGCCGCTCGCCTGGGAGGAGCTGGAGCGGGCCGGACGGGAGCTGGACCTGGTCTTCACCCTCGCCGACGTGCCGGGGCGGATCGCCGCGCACGGCGACCTGTTCGCGCCGCTGCTGGACCCGGAGCGGGCGCGGCCGCTGCCGGCCGGCCCGGCCGTCCTCGCCACCGGCCCGACCGGCCCGGCCGGTCCGGCCGGTCCGGCCGGCTCAGCGCCCCCCACGCGACCGGCCGGCCCCGTGCGACCGGCCGGCCCCGCGCAGCCGGCCGCGCCCGAACCGCCGGCCCGCGCCGCCCAGGTGCTCCGCCCGCCGGTGGAGGTGATGCGGCCCGCCGCCGTCCCCGCCGTCCCGCCCGCGGACGGCCTGGGCGGCGCCGGCGTGCAGTACGAGCTGAAGCTGGACGGCTTCCGCTGCGTCGCCTTCGCCCGGGGCGGGCAGCCCGCGTTCCTGCAGTCCCGCAGCGGGCGCGACCTCGCCGCCGAGTTCCCGCCGATCGCCGCCGCCGTGGCCCGGCTGCCCGAGGGGCTGGTGCTGGACGCCGAGCTGGTCGCCTGGCGCGGCGGCCGGTTCGCCTTCGGGGAACTGCTCCGCACCCGTCAGGCGCGCGCCGCCGCCCCGGACACGGCACTCGGCCTGATCGCCTTCGACCTGCTCGCCCTGCCCGGCCGGGACGTCCGCCGGCTGCCGCTCACCGACCGCCGCCGGCTGCTGCTCGCCGCCCTCGCGGACGTCCCGCCGCCGATCCAGCCCGTCATGGCCACCACCGACCGGGCGGAGGCGCTGGAGTGGATGGACCGGCTCGCCGCCACCGGCGTGGAGGGCCTGGTCTGCAAGGCCGCAGGCTCCTCCTACCGCCCGCGCGGTGCGGGCCACGCCTGGGTCAAGTACCGCCGCAGCGACACCGTGGACGCCACCGTCCACGCGCTCACCGGCCCGCCCCGCCGGCCGCACGCCCTGATCGTCCGGCTCGACGACGGGCGCGTCCTCGCGACCACCCCCCGGCTCACCCCGCCCCAGGCCCGCGAGGTCGCCGAAGCCGCGCGCGCCCACCTCGGCCCGCCCACCACCGACCCCGACCACGGCCCCGTCCACCCGCTCACCACCCCCCTGCGCGCCGAACTCACCGTCACCGGGCGGCCGCCCGCCGCCGTCTTCGTCCGGCTGCGCGGCGACTGACGGCCCGGGCCGGCCGGGCGTCGGGGGGTGGGAGGAGAGGGATCAGGTCCAGTTCCAGTTCTGCGGGGAGTCCCCGGGGATGTAGTCCCAGACCAGCACCGGGTCGCCGTTCTGCGACGGGTCCGTACCGCCGTAGTTCTTGGCGTCCATGAAGTTGAAGGTGCCGCCGGTGTCGGCTCCGCTCTGCAGGCGTGCCCATCCGTCGTGGTCACCGGAGAGCTGGTACCAGACCTGGTTCGGCACGGGGTGCCCGCTGCTGTCGTTGAGGCAGTGCCACAGCTGCACCAGGTGCCCCAGGTAGTCGTTCGGGATGTTGTCGTGGGTGCCGCCGCTGATGTCCATGTCCAGGCACAGTCCGCTGCGCTGGTTGGTGATGGTGAACGCCGGCACACCGCTCGGGGTGGAGACGGGGTGGAAGATCCAGCCCTGCTGCGCCTGGTCGTTGCACACCCACATCTGGACCTTGTCGCCGTTGCGCCACGGGTTCTGGGTCTGGCTGCCGGCCACGTAGTCGGCGTCCAGGCACATGTTGCTCGCGTAGGGGGTGTGCAGCTGCCAGTTCCCGGGGTTCGCCTGCGCCATCCCCGGCGCCCACCAGGCCATGGCCAGGGCCGCCACCGCCGTGAGCGACGTGCGCAGGGCTCGGGTGGTCGTGCGCGGTGCGTTCATCTGGTGCCCCTCCGTCCGCGGTCTCCGCCGGTGGGCCGATACGGCCACCGCGTCCGCCTTGACCGATGGTCGTCAAGAAGGGCGAGACCGGCAAGGGGGTACGCGCCGTTCCGGAAAAGGCAGTTGAGGGACCGTCAGGTCAACGCGGATGCTGCTTCGCCGTCGCGTGCGAGAACTCGGTGACCAGGGCGTCCTCGAACAGCGGCAGGTCGGCGGGCCGGCGGCTGGTGACCAGCGGGCCGGGGCCGTCGTGGCAGACGTGCACCTCCTCGTCGACCCAGTGCGCACCGGCGTTGACCAGGTCGGTGCGCAGGCTGGGCCAGGAGGTCAGGGTGCGGCCGCGGACGGCGTCGGCCTCGATCAGCGTCCAGGCGGCGTGGCAGATCGCGGCGACCGGGCGGCCGGCGGCGCAGTGGGCGTGGACGTGGGCGACGGCGGCCCGGTCCAGCCGGAGGTGGTCGGGGTTGGCGACACCGCCGGGCAGGACCAGGCCGTCGTAGTCGGCCGGGTCCGCCTCGCCGACGAGGGCGTCGACGGCGAAGGTGTCGCCCGGGGTGTGGTGGTGGACGGCCAGGACCCGCCCGGGGGCGGTGGACAGCAGGCGCGGCGTGCCGCCGGACTCGGCGACGGCCTGCCAGGGGGAGGTCAGCTCGACCTGCTCGGCTCCGTACGGCGCGACCAGGAAGGCGATCGTGCGGCCGGTGAGGGTGGTGGACGGCCAGCGCATGGTGGGTGCTCGATTGCTCGGTTACTCGGTTACTCGGCGTGCTCGGCGTGCTCGGCGTGCTCGGCGTGCTCGGCGTGCTCGGTCGCTCAGCGCGGGTGCGGGGTGGTCAGGTCGACGGCGGTCGGCGGGGTGGTGCTGAGCCGGGCACGCGGGCAGTCCAGGTGGACGGTCCGCTCCAGGTGGTCGATCCGGGCGACCAGGCCGACCGTCACCGGCACCCGGGCGCCCGGCACCCAGGGCCCGGCGTCGACCAGCAGGTGGTCGCCGGTGTCCTCCTCGACCCGGCCGAGCGGGCCGTCGACGGCCCGCACCTCGTACCCGACCAGGCTGAGTTCCGCGGCGGGATGGGCGCCCGGGCGGTACTCCCACAGCTCGGTGCCGGTCATGTCACGCCTCCGGCTGGTCCCAGGGCCGGCGCTCCCGGCCCTCCTTGCGTTCCCCACGTTCCCCGTGTTCCCCGCGTTCCCGCTGCTCGCGCCCGTCCTCCGGTTCCGGGCCGGCGGCACGCCGCCCGGCCCGGCGGCGCAGCAGCGCCGAGGCGGCCACCGCGGCCGCCACCGAAGCCGCCCAGACCACTCCGAGGGCGGCCAGGACGGCGGTGGTCGGAGTCCGCACGCCGACGCTCAGGCAGATCGCGGTCATCACCAGGGTGGTCAGCACCACCCCGGCCGTCAGCCGACGCCCCACGCTGCGCCCGACGCCGCGCAGCGTGCCGCCGATCCGGCTCGGCCGCTTGGCGCCCATGGTGCTCAACTTGCGGTCCAGGCGGGTGTCCTGGCGCAGATCGGACTCGATCTCCGCCAGCAGCCGCCGTTCCCATCCGCTCAACGCGGGTCCGTCCATCTCGGTCACCTCCGACACTTCCGGTGACGTGCTCGCACCCGGGCGGTTGCCCGGTACGAGCAGGCGTTAACCGCTCCGGGCGGCGCCTGTTCCGGCGCCCGCCCGGCCGAAGGCCCGTGGGCGGGCGAGCAGACTGTCGTCCAGGACGCGCAGCAGGGCCGCGGCATCGCGGTGGACCTCGGCCGCTCCCGCCGCCCGCAGCTGGGGACCGGCGTCCCCGCCGGCCTCCAGGGCGACGCAGGGCACCCCGATCCGCCGCGCCGCCAGCACCTCGCGCACGCTCCCGGCGACGGCCACGGCGTGCGACGGCGCGCCGTCCACCAGGACCAGCGCGGCGCGCAGCGGATCCGCCCCCGGATCGGTGACGGTCAGCACGGGCGCCCCGGCCGGCCCCGGCCCGGTCAGCACCACCGTCCAGCCCCGAGCTGCGCACTCGCGCAGCAACGCGGCCCCGCCGGGCAGCCCGGGCCGCCAGTCGGTACCGAACAGAGCCGCCGAGATCACCGTCATGGCCACCGCTTCCGTCGACGGCCCACGGGCACACCGGCCCGCAGGCCACGCACCGTACGCGCCCTTCCAGG
Source organism: Streptomyces sp. Y1 (assembly GCF_041053115.1). NCBI lineage: Bacteria > Bacillati > Actinomycetota > Actinomycetes > Kitasatosporales > Streptomycetaceae > Streptomyces > Streptomyces sp. Y1. The sequence goes on from NZ_CP163445.1 coordinate 328,684, forward strand.
TTAGGCCGCTCCCCGCCCCACCGCGCAGCCTGCCGCCCCACCACCCCGCCCCCGGCTCCGGGCGCCGGAGGCAGCCCGACCCCCAGCCCGCGAACCGCCTGCGGCTGCCCCCGCGGCGCGTGCCGTGGGGGCAGCCGGCGCACGGCGGGCCGCCCGGGCGCACCCGGGCCACCTCGCCGGCGGGGTGGCGCTCGATCGGCCCGGGCTAGCGTCGCCGCATGGGAGTGGACATCACCGTCGTGGCCGTCGACTGGGCGCACCTGCGGGGCATCGCGCCGGACGCGCGGCTGCCGGCCCTGGAGGAGGCGGCGTACGACGAGGTGGCGGTGGAGGCCGGGTGGGTGTGGCCGGTCGAGCCGGGGCGGGCGTGGCTGGGGCGGTACGAGTTCGCCCGCAGCTGCGGGTCGTACACGCCCCACTTCCGGGCCGGGGAAGCCTGGGGGAACGTCCGGGACGCCGCCGGGCCGGCGCTGCGGGCGGCGCTGGACGGCTTCCTGCTGCCGCTGTTCTGGTACGGCCCCGGCCGGGAGGCCGCCGAGCACGTGGAGCCGGGCGTGTTCCCCGCCGGCGACCGTACGGAGCGGTACGGGCCGCTGGTCGCCGCCGGGCCCGGGACGGTGGCCCGGCTGGACCGGTGCTGGCGGGAGGCCTCCCCCGCGCTGCCGGAGCTGCGCGAGCCGTTCGGGCGGCTGGCCGCGGATCCGGGCGGCTGGATCGAGGACTACGAGGACTTCGCCCGGCTGCTGTCCGGGTGGGGCGAGGTGGTCGGCGAGGCCGGGCGACGCGGCTGGGGTGTCATCGGCCTGCGGATCTAGCCGGTAGGATCCGCAGCCCGCAACCGACCGGGAGAACGAGATGACCACCGACCAAGCTGTGCCGGACTTCAGCACGGCCCGTCTGGAGGCGTTCAGCGACGGGGTGTTCGCGATCGCGATCACCCTGCTGGTGCTGGACCTGAAGGTGCCCGAGGCGGACGCGCTCGACGGGCGGAGCCTCGCCGACGCGCTCGGCCACCAGTGGCCGGCCTACTTCGCGTACCTGGTGAGCTTCCTGGTGATCGGCATCATCTGGATCAACCACCACGCGATGTGCGCGCTGGCCCGCCGGGTCGACCGGCTGACGCTCTTCACCAATCTGCTGCTGCTCCTGACGGTGTCCGTGATCCCGTACCCGACCCGGATGCTGGCGGCCTACCTCACGGCGCGGTCCGACGACGCCCACACCGCCGCCGCCCTGTACTCGCTGACGATGGTCGCCATGGGCGCCGCGTTCTCGCTGCTCTTCCTCACCTTCACCCGCGACGCCCGGGCGCTGCACACGCCCATCCCGCCGGCCGCCCGGCGCGCGGCGCTCCGCCGCTTCGGCGTCGGCGGTGTCGCCTACGTCCTCACCGTCGCCCTGGCCTACACGAGCCCCGTGGCGATGCTCGCCACCCATGCCGCGCTGGCCCTGTACTACTGCTTCGACCAGCTCGCGCCGGCCACCCGCCGGGTCCGGGCGGCGGACTCCGACGACGACTGACCAGCCGTGGTGCCGGGCGAGCCGGATCAGGTTGCCGCAGGTGTCGTCGAGGACGGCGGTGGCGCTCCGGGCCCGGGCGCCCCGGGCGGGTGGTCACCGGCCGGGGGCGATCCGGCCGACGAGGTGGAGCAGCCGGTCGAGGGCGTCCTTGGAGTGGGGTTCGGTGAGGTTGCACATGAGCCGGAAGGCCACCTTCAGCAGGGCCGGGTTGCCGAGCCCGGCGGCGCCGGCCGCGCCGAGCAGCCGGGGGCGGCCGAGCAGGTCGGCGGCGAGCCGGCCGAGCGCGAAGTAGCCGGCGTAGGCGGAGCGCAGGGCCTGCGGGTAGGCGCGCAGCGCGAGTTCGCGGCCGCGGTCGGTGGGGCGGGCGAGTGCCTGGACGGCGGTCTCGGCGGCGAAGCGGCCGGATTCCATGGCGTAGGCGATGCCTTCGCCGGTGCCGGGGCTGACCGTGCCGCCCGCGTCGCCGATGAGCAGCAGCCCGTCCGCGTAGTGGGGTTCGCGGTTGAGGCCCATGGGCAGGGCGGCGCCGCGGATGGGTTCGGTGACGGCCTCGGGGGTGTAGCCGTACTCGGGCGGGAGCCGGTCGCACCAGCGGCGCAGCAGGTCGCGCCAGTCGAGGTCGATGCCGGCGGTGTCGAGGACGCCGAGGCCGACGTTGGCGGTGCCGTCGCCCATGCCGAACACCCAGGCGTAGCCGGGCAGGAGGCGTCGGCGGGAGGAGGCGTGGGGGTCGTACAGGTCGAGCCAGGCCTCGAGGTAGCGGTCGTCGTGGCGCGGGGTCTTGAAGTAGGTGCGGTAGGCGACGCCCATGGCCCGGTCGGTGCGCCGGTGGCGGTTCATCGCGACGGAGAGGCGGGTGGAGTTGCCGTCTGCGGCGAGGACGAGCGGGGCGCGGTACTCGGCGGGTTCGCGGTCCTCGCCGAGCCGGACGGTGACGCCGGTGATGCGGCCGGTCCGCCGGTCGGTCAACGGGCCTGCCACGTTGGCCCGTTCGATCAGGCGGGCACCGGCCGAGGCGGCCCGGCGGGCGAGCAGTTCGTCGAAGTCGGCGCGGCGGCGGACGAGTCCGTACGGGGGGTAGGCGGACAGTTCCGGCCAGTCGAACTCCAGCCGCCGGTGGCCGGCGACGAGGCGCAGCCCCTTGTTGTGGAGCCAGCCGGCGGATTCGGAGACGTCGATGCCCATGTCGGTCAACTGCTTGACGGCGCGCGGGGTGAGGCCGTCGCCGCAGACCTTCTCGCGGGGGAAGGCGGACTTCTCCAGCAGCAGGACGTCCAGGCCGGCGCGGGCGAGGTGGTAGGCGGCGGTGGAGCCGGACGGGCCGGCGCCGACCACGATGACGTCGGCCTCCTCCGCGGTCCGGGCGGCCGGGGCGGGCGTCCGCCCGGGGCCGGGCTGCTCGGCGCCGCGCCGCTCTGGACCGGGCTGCTCTGGACCGGGCAATGCGCACTCCCGCGGGTCGGCTGGGCTGGGTGGGCGAGGGACGGGACCGGGCCGGCGTCGCCACAGCGGCACCAGGGGGCTCGGCGGTCCCAGACGGACGATAGAGAACGGCGGTGCCGGACCGCTCCCCCGACACGCGGACCGGCGGCGTGGACCGGTCAATACCGGCCACCGGGCCCGGGATGTCCTTGAGGTGGTCACGACGGGCACGATTCACGCACAACCGGGTGATCCGATTGTTGCCACGGACTCTCCGCCATATTTCGGCCACAACGGCACAATCCAGCCATTCACCCCTTGCGTCACGTTCTTCGCTGCGGGAACTTTTGTGCCCTTCCCGCCGTACGGTGCCGACCCCCCGGCCGTACCGTCCGCCGGGGGGCTCCCTCCCCACCGCGCAGGCTCGTCCCGGCCTGCCGAACCCGATGGAACACCCATGCACATCCGCTCCACCGCAGCACGCTCCCTGGTGGCCGTCCCGACCGCCGCCGCGCTGATGCTCCTCGCCCCCGCCGCGCACGCCGCCCCGGGTGGCGGCCACGGCGCCCCCGGCAACAACGGCACCGTGAAGATCCACGACGCCGGCACCGGCCAGGAGGACATGCGCAACGAGCCCAAGGTCTGCACCTTCTACCTGGACTCCTTCGGCTTCGACCCGAACCAGGACGTGCTCTGGGCCATCTACGACATGAACGACCCCGCCACGCCCGTTGCCTGGGGCGACCTGCCGGTGCTCGAGGACGGCGACGTCCGCACCGAGGACATCAACCTGCCGGACGGCCACTACAAGCTGTACTGGCAGTCGGTCGAGCTGGTCGACGGCGAGCTGCCGGCCGACGCCGACCTCAACAACCCGAAGCACAAGGTCTTCAAGGTCGACTGCGGCAGCGAGAAGCCCGGCCCGACCGGCAAGCCGACGCCGACCAAGACCCCCTCGGCGACGCCGTCCGCGACCCCGTCCGCGACGCCGTCGGCAACGCCCACGCCGACCAAGACCCCCTCGGCGGGCCCGACCACCCCGGCGACCGGCACCCCCTCGCACGCGCCGTCGCCGACCGCGACCGCCACTGCCACTGCCACTGCCACGCCGACCGGTGCCCCGGTGCCGCCGACCACCGCCCCGGCCACCCCCACGGCCACCGCTGCGCCGACCACCGCCCCGACCACCGCCCCGAGCGGCGTGCCCAGCGCCGGCCCGTCCACCACGCCGACCGCCACCGTCCCGGTGCACACCACCACCCCGGCCGGCACCAGGACCAGCCCGGAGCAGCCGCTGATCAAGCCCGCCAAGGTCAGCACCCCGACCCCGATCCCGGGCAAGAAGCTGGCCTCCACCGGTAGCGACGGCACCCTGCTGTACGCGGGCGCCGGCACCGTCCTGCTGGCCGCCGGCGCGGGCGCGGTGGTCTACACCCGCCGTCGCCGCACCGCCTCCTGACGCGCCACTCCCTGTCGCGTCGGGCTCCCGGAGTCCGGTGGCGCCGCGTCTGAGCCGCGGCACCACCTGACCGGGACACCACTGAGCCCCTGGCCCCGCACACATGCGGCCGGCCAGGGGCTCTCCGTCATTTTCTACGGGCGCGGCGCCCTCACGGGTTCACCGCCAGCACCACGTACCCGGCCAGCACCGCCAGGTGGACGGCGCCCTGCAGCGGGGTGGCCCGGCGCGGGATGACCGTGAGGGTGCCGAGCACGATCGTCAGGGTGAGCAGCACCATGTGCGCCGGGTCCAGGCCGAGGACCAGCGGGCCGGACAGCCAGGTGGAGGCGATGGCCACGGCCGGGATGGTGAGGCCGATGCTGGCGAGGGCGGAGCCGAGGGCCAGGTTGAGGCTGGTCTGCACCCGGTTGCGGACGGCCGCGCGCAGCGCCGCGATGGTCTCCGGCAGCAGCACCATCATGGCGATCACCACGCCGACGACGGCGTGCGGCAGCCCGGCGTCGTCGACGGCGGACTCGATGGTCGGCGAGACGGCCTTGGCCAGGCCGACGACCGAGACCAGGGCGACGCCGAGCAGCAGCAGGCTGAGGCCGGCGGCCCGTACGGTGGGCGGGCTGACGTGGTCCTCCTCGTCCAGCACCCGGCCCTCGGGGGTGACGGGCAGGAAGTAGTCCCGGTGCCGGACGGTCTGGGTGGCGACGAACAGCCCGTACACCACGAGCGAGGCGGTGGCCGCGTAGGTGAGCTGGGTGGTCGAGAACTGCGGGCCGGGCGAGCTGGTGGTGAAGGTGGGCAGCACCAGGCTGAGCGTGGCGAGGGCGGCGATGCAGGCCAGGGCCGCGCCGGTGCCCTCGGCGTTGAACACCGCCGTGCGGTACTTGATCGCCGAGACCAGGATGGACAGGCCGAGGATCCCGTTGCAGGTGATCATGACGGCGGCGAAGACGGTGTCCCGGGCGAGGGTGGAGGACTTGTCTCCGCCGTCCGCCATCAGCGTCACGATCAGCGCGACCTCGATCACGGTGACCGCCACCGCGAGCACCAGCGATCCGAAGGGCTCGCCCGACCAGTGCGCGATCACCTCGGCGTGGTGCACGGCGGACAGGACGGCCGCCACCAGGAAGCAGGCCACCACGCCCACCACCCAGCCGGGCAGGTCTTCGTGCCAGGTCAGGGCGAGGACGACGAACGACACCACCGGAACGACGACGGTCCATTGCGCGGCGGCCGCGCGGAGCTTCGTGATCATGCGCCCGAGGATCCCAGGCCGGAGGGCCGCCGCCCGGGCGCCCACGCCGTGGTTCGTAGGGATGTGGCACAACTCATCCGCTTCCGTCCGGTTTCGTCCGCTCACGCCCGGGGCCGCTCCCGACCGGCCGGCGCCGGCGACAGGTTGGCCGATTTCAGGCCTCGCTTCCGAATGGTCATCAGACGAACGGCAGCCCGGTGCAGGTGAACCGATCCCCGGCCGGACGTCGAGTTGTCCGCATACCGAACATTCGGCGAACGGTTGCAGCACGTAGTTGAATCGTCACCATGAGTGTGACGCAACACACAGTGGGCATGTGCACACTCCCCGTGTAAGACTCATCTCAAGGAGTGAGATCCCCTTCGTTTCCAAGGAGGTTCATAACATGCGCGCTCGGATCGCAGCTGTGGTGCTGACGGTGGCAGGGATAGCCGGACTGGCCGCAGGGCCGGCCGCGGCCGCCACCGCCACGGCCCTGCCCGGCACCACGGCCTGCACCGCGGTGGTCAACCACCCCTGCCTCTCGCACGAGGCGGACGGTGACGGCGTCGTCGGCGTCGCCCGGGTGAGCGCCCAGCCGGACCAGTTGACCGTCGTCCGGGTCGAGATCCGCACCCAGGCCGCCTGGGGCAGCCCGTGGCAGACCGTCGCCGCCGCGACCACCGTGCGCTTCGGCTCGGCCGAGGCCACGACCCCGCGCGTGACCGCCAGCGGCCCGCGGCTGGTCTGCGCCACCGCCGGCCCGGCCCTCGAGGCCGACAAGCAGGTCACCACCTGTACCAACCCGTTCTGACCGCAGGCCGGTTGAGAACGACCACGGACCGGGGGCGATCGCGCCCCCTCCCCCAGGGCCGGCCGCCGGAGCCCGCAACCCGGCGGCCGGCCCGCCCGGCCCGCCCGACCGACCCCCGTCCGTCGCCGCCGATCCGTCCGCGCGCCCCGCCACCAGGGAGAACGCCGGAGCCGCCGCGGACGTCCGACCAGCGGACCCGGGTGGACCTGGGGCCCCCGTTCACGGCAAACTGGTCTAGACCTCGAAGGTCTAGACCTCAGCCACGCCCCAGAACGGTGGACCAGTATGGAAATCGTGATCGTCCCTGACCCCGCAGCGGCCGGCGAACTCATCGCCGCGGCGATCACCGATCTGCTGACCGACAAGCCCGACGCGCTGCTCGGCGTGGCCACCGGCTCCACGCCGCTGCCGATCTACCAGTCCCTGGCCGCCCGGGTCGGCGACGGCCGGCTGGACGCCTCGCGGGCCCGGATCTGCCAGCTGGACGAGTACGTCGGCCTGCCCGCCGGCCACCCCGAGTCCTACCGCTCGGTGGTGCTGCGCGAGGTCGTCGAGCCGCTCGGCCTCACCGAGGAGTCCTTCCTCGGCCCGGACGGCAACGCCGCCGACATCGCGGCCGCCGCCACCGCCTACGACCGCGCGCTGGCCGAGGCCGGCGGCGTCGACCTCCAGCTGCTCGGCATCGGCACCGACGGCCACATCGGCTTCAACGAGCCCTGCTCCTCGCTCTCCTCCCGCACCCGGATCAAGACCCTGACCCGGCAGACCCGCGAGGACAACGCGCGGTTCTTCGACAGCCTCGACGAGGTGCCCCACCACGTCATCACCCAGGGCATCGGCACCATCCTGGAGGCCCGCCACCTGGTGCTGCTCGCCACCGGCGAGGCCAAGGCCGAGGCCGTCGCCCTCGCCGTGGAGGGCCCGCTCGCCGCCGCCGTCCCCGCCTCCGCGCTGCAGCTGCACCCGCACGCCACCGTGGTAGTCGACGAGGCCGCCGCCTCGAAGCTCAAGCTCGCCGACTACTTCCGCGACACCTACGCCGCCAAGCCGGCCTGGCAGAAGCTCTGAGCGCCCGCCACCCGGCGCCCGCCGGGTGACGCGCACCGCACGACGACGGCCGGGGCGCCGCACCACCGAGGGGATCGGCGGTGCGGCGCCCCTGCCGTTCGTCCGACCCTGCCGTTCGTCCGACCCGACGGCTCCGGACAGCAGGCGTGCAGGAAATTGGAGTTGTGGAGTCGTATTCGCTAGCGTTCCGAACGTGAGGCTGACCAAGAGCACCGACATCGCCCTCCGGATCGCCATGCGGCTGGCCGTCCTGGGGGAGGGCGACCACCCGACCACCCGCGAGGTGGCCGAGGCGGTCGGCGTGCCGTACACCCACGCGGCGAAGGTGGTCAGCCGGCTGCAGCACCTCGGCGTGGTGGAGGCCCGGCGCGGTCGCGGCGGCGGGCTGATGCTCACCTTCGCGGGCCGGACCGGCTCGCTGGGGCTGCTGCTGCGCGAGCTGGAGGGCGTCGGCGACGTGGTCGGCTGCGAGGACGAGCCGCCGTGCCCGCTGCGGGCCGCCTGCCGGCTGCGCGGGGCCCTGCGGGGCGCCCAGGAGGCGTTCTTCGCCGCGCTCGACCCGCTCTGCGTCGACGACCTGGTGGCCCCGCCCACCGGGCCGGTGCTGCTGAGCCTCACTGCCCGCGCCACCGACTGATCGCACACCCCCGGGGAGCCGGTCCCGCCGCGCGCCCTTTAATGCGAATCTGAGATACCGATAAGGAGTCGTCTGATGCTGTCCGCGAAGTCCGCCGAGGTCGTCGAAGCCACCCTGCCCGTCGTGGGCGCCGCGATCGGTGACATCACCCCGCGCTTCTACGACCGGCTGTTCGCCGCGCACCCGGAGCTGCTGCGCGACCTGTTCAACCGGGGCAACCAGGCCAACGGCACCCAGCGCGAGGCCCTGGCCGGCTCGATAGCCGCCTTCGCGAGCGCGCTGGTCGCCCACCCCGGGCAGCGACCGGACGCGATGCTGGCGCGCATCGCGCACAAGCACGTCTCGGTCGGCATCGCCGACGACCAGTACAAGGTCGTCCACGAGCACCTGTTCGCCGCCATCGTCGAGGTGCTCGGCGAGGCCGTCACCCCCGAGGTCGCCGCCGCCTGGGACGAGGTCTACTGGCTGATGGCCAACGCGCTGATGGCCGTCGAGGACCGGCTGCGCGCCGAGGCGGCCGCCGCCGACGGCGACCCGGCCGACCTGTGGCGCCCGTACACCGTCGTCACCCGCCACCAGGAGACCGACGCCGTCACCACCTTCGTCGTCCGCCCCGCCGACGGCCGCCCCGTCCCGACCGCCCGCCCCGGCCAGTACGTGTCGGTGCGCGTCGAACTCGCGGACGGCGCCCACCAGATCCGCCAGTACAGCCTGTCCGGCACGGCCGACGGCGCGCTGCGCTTCAGCGTCAAGCGCGAGCCCGGCGGCGAGGTCTCCCAGCACCTGTACGAGCACCTGCCCACCGGTGGCACCGTCGAGCTGGCGCCGCCGCTGGGCGACGTCTCGCTCGCCGAGGGCGACGGCCCGGTGCTGCTCGCCTCCGCCGGCATCGGCAACACCCCGATGACCGCGATGCTCGGCCACCTCGCCGCCACCGGCTCCACCCGCCGGGTGATCTCCGTGCACGGCGACCGCGACCAGCTCCGCCACGCCTTCCGCGCCGACCTGGAGCAGCTGACCGCCGCGCTGCCGAACGCCGTCGCGCACGTCTTCTACGAGCGGCCGCTCGGCGCGTGGCCGGCCGAGCGCACCGGCCTGGTCGACCTGTCGACCGTCGAGGTCCCGGCCGGCACCACCGCCTACCTGTGCGGGCCGCTGCCCTTCCTCAAGCACGTCCGCGAGCAGCTGCTGGCGGCGGGCGTCCCGGCCGCCGACATCCACTACGAGGTGTTCGGGCCGGACCTCTGGCTGGTCTGAGATCCGGAACTCCCACCCCGGCGGCGGGACGACCGGAAGGAGCCGGGTGCACGGGCCGCGCACCCCGGAGGTGCTGCTGGTCACCCCGTGACGGTCACCGCCTGAGCTCCAGCGTGCAGCACTTCGCCCCGCCGCCGCCCTTCAGCAGTTCGGAGACGTCCACCGGGACGGGCTGGTAGCCGTGCTCGGCGAGCCGGCCCGCGAGGTTCTTCGCCGCCTCCGGCAGCAGCACCCGGCGGCCGTCCGAGACCGCGTTCAGCCCGAACACCTCGGCGTCCTCCCGGTCGGCGAGGATCGCGTCCGGGAACAGGGTGCGCAGCGCCGCCCGGCTGTCCGCGTCGAAGGCCTCCGGGTAGTACATGACGTGGTCGTCGGCGAGCACCGCGAGCGCGGTGTCCAGGTGGTAGAAGCGCGGGTCGACCAGGGTCAGGCTGACCACCGGGACGCCGAACAGCCGGGCCGCCTCCGCGTGGGCGGCCCGCGAGGTGCGGAAGCCCGTCCCGGCGAGCACCCGGCCGCCCGCCACCAGGTGGTCGCCCTCACCCTCGTTGACGTGCCCGGCCCGGTGCACCTCGCGGTAGCCGCGCTCGCGGAACCAGGCCTGGTAGGCCTCGGACTCGGCGGCGCGCTCCGGGTGGCGGAAGCTCGCCACCAGCGCCCGGCCGTCCAGCACCGTCGCGCCGTTGGCGGCGTAGACCATGTCGGGCAGGCCGGGCACCGGCTCGATCAGCTCGACGGTGTGGCCGAGGTGGCGGTACGTCCGGTACAGCCGCTCCCACTGCCGGACGGCGAGGGCGGTGTCGGTGGGCTGCGCGGGGTCCATCCAGGGATTGATCGCGTAGTCCACGGTGAAGTAGGTCGGCCGGCACATCAGGTAGCGCCGCGGCCGGGCGGTGCGCTCCGGGGTCTGGCTGGGCATGTCCTCAACCGTCCTTGGGGTGGGGGCTCAGGGTGTCGTCCGTTCCTGGGGCGGCTGCCCCGGCGCCGCCGTTCGCACACCCGCGCGGGCGCCCCCGCCGGGCGCAACCCCCCGCGCACCCGGCGCGAGCCCCGGCGCACGGCCCGTTACGGCACACCGCCCGGCCGCTCCGGGCCCGGCGCGCGGAGGGTACGTGGTCCATCTCACGCCCCGCCAGGGTCACCTACGGTGGCGTAGGTCACTTGATTGGGTGAACCATCTCTTTCATGCCGCATCTCCAGGAGACCCTTGACATCAGTTCCTACGCCGCGCTCGGCGACAGCTTCACCGAGGGCCTGAACGACCCCGGTGTCGACGGTGCCTTCGCCGGCTGGGCCGACCGGCTCGCCGGACTGCTCGCCGCCGGCCGGCCGCAGAACCGGTTCCGCTACGCCAACCTGGCCGTGCGCGGCCGGCTGCTCGACCAGATCGCCGCCGAGCAGGTGCCGCAGGTCGAGCGCCTCCAGCCCGACCTGGTCACCTTCTGCGCCGGCGGCAACGACATCCTGCGCCCCGGCAGCGACCCCGACGAGGTGGCCGTGCGCTTCGAGGCCGCCGTCGCCCGGCTCGCCGCCAACGCCGGGACGGTGCTGATCTGCACCGGCTTCGACACCCGCGAGATGACGCTGCTCAAGCACCTGCGCGGCAAGGTCGCCACCTACAACGGGCACATGCGGGCCGTCGCCGACCGCTACGACTGCAAGGTCGCCGACCTCTGGTCGCTGCGCTCGGTGCAGGACCGCCAGGCCTGGAGCGAGGACCGGCTGCACCTGTCCCCGGAGGGCCACCAGCGGGTCGCCCTGCTGGCCGCCCGCTCGCTCGGCCTGCGCACCGAGCAGGACCCGGAGGCCCCGTGGCCGGCCGCGCCCGTCCTGTCCCCCGCCGACCAGGCACGGGAGAACATCCAGTGGGCCCGCGAGCACCTCATCCCCTGGGTCGGCCGGCGCCTGCGCGGCGAGTCCTCCGGTGACCACGTCGAGGCCAAGCGGCCCGACCTGCTGCCGCTCTGACGGCGCGTCAACTACCTGACGGTGTGCCGGGCCGAGCCCGGCCCGGCACACCCCGGGAACCACCGCGCCGCCCCGGACGTCACTCCTCCGGATGAACGATCCGTGCAGCTCACGGGCCGTCGTCGGACCGAACGGGATGGGTGGGGAGTCGTGGCGGACAAGGTGAGTGGCAACCAGCAGGGCACGGCACGGCGGCAGTTCGCGGTCACCGGTTTCGCGACCGGCGGGGACGGCCGGGCCGCGCGGGCCAAGGAGCGCGGCAGGGCGCTGCGGGACCGGGTGCCCCGGGAGCGGCACGCCCGGTTCGCGCCCGCCCCCGGCCGGCCGAGCGCCGTCGAGGCGATCGAGGCCTCCAACGCGGGCCGGCTCGCCGCCCTGGTGCCGATCCGGATCGGCCGGATGGCCGCCACCCCGTTCGCCTTCCTGCGCGGCTCCGCCGGGCTGATGGCCGCCGACCTCGCGGGCACGCCCGTCACCGGGGTCGGCGCCCAGCTGTGCGGTGACGCGCACGCCGCCAACTTCGGCCTGTACGGCGACGCGCGCGGCCAACTCGTCATGGACATCAACGACTTCGACGAGACCGTGCCCGGCCCCTGGGAGTGGGACCTCAAGCGGCTCGCCGCCAGCCTCGTCCTCGCCGGGCGCGAGACCGGGGCGAGCGAGGCGATCGCCCGCGAGGCCGCCCAGCACGCGGCCGGCTCCTACCGCCGCACCATGCGCACCCTCGCCAAGCTGCCCGCGCTCGACGCCTGGAACGCCGTCGCCGACGAGCAGTTGGTCTCCTTCACCGAGGCGCACGACCTCGCCGAGGTGCTGCGGAAGGTCGGCGCGAAGGCGCTCGGCAACACCAGCGCCAGGTTCGCCGCCCGCAGCACCACCCGGACCGCGGACGGCGGTTGGCGGTTCACCGCCGCTCCCCCGGTGCTCACCGAGGTCTCCGACGCCACCGCCCGGGCCGTCGCCGAGGCGCTCGGCCCGTACGTGGCGACCGTGCCCGCCGAGGTGCGCACCCTGCTCTCCCGCCACCGGGTGCAGGACGTGGCCTTCCGGGTCGTCGGCACCGGCAGCGTCGGCACCCGCTCGTACGTCGTGCTGCTGACCGACCACCGCGACCAGCCGCTCGTGCTGCAGGTCAAGGAGGCCCGCCCGTCCGCGCTGCTGCCGCACCTCGCCGGCGCCGGGCCGGTCGACCACGAGGGCCGGCGGGTGGTGCTCGGGCAGAAGCACATGCAGGTCGTCAGCGACACCCTGCTCGGCTGGACCACGGTGGACGGACTCCCGTACCAGGTGCGGCAGTTCCGCAACCGCAAGGGCAGCGTCGACCCGGCCGCGCTGCTGCCCGGCCAGCTCGACGACTACGCGCGGATCACCGGCGCCCTGCTCGCCCGCGCCCACGCCCACACCGCCGACCCCGGCCTGCTCGCCGGCTACTGCGGCCGCAACGAGGCCCTGGACGACGCCGTCGCCACCTTCGCCGTCGCCTACGCCGACCGGACCGAGGCCGACCACGCCGACCTGCTCGCGGCCGTGCGCAGCGGGCGCCTGCCCGCCGAGCGCGGGGTCTGAGCGGGCGCTGAGCGGGCTGGGCTCTACCGGGCCAGGAACGGCGCGACCGCGGCGACGAACTCGGCCGGCGCGGCGGCGTGCACCAGGTGGCCGGCCTCGATCGTGACCAGCCGGCAGTCGGGGATCAGCCGGGCCAGCTCGGCGATCCGCTGCTGCGGCACGTGGCTGGCCGGGCCGCCCGCGACCGCCAGGGTGCGGGCGGTGATCGCGGACAGGCCCTCCCGCCAGGCCGGGTCCGGGCTGTCGAGTTGCGCCTTGACGGCCCGGACCATCGCCCAGTCGAAGTGCGCCGGCTGGTCCGCCCCCGCCGCGGGCGGGCTCGCCGGGCGCGGGTGCAGCGCGGGGATGTCCTCCAGGACCAGCCGGTCGACGCGCTCCGGCGCGGCCTGGGCGACCAGGACGGCGACGACGCCGCCCATCGAGTGGCCGACCAGGTCGACTCGGTCCAGACCGAGGGCGTCGAGGAAGGCGAGCACGTCGTCGCGCATCTGCGGCAGGCCGTACGCGGCGGTGCGGCCGCTGTCGCCGTGGCCGCGCAGGTCGGGTGCGTACACCCGGTGCCCGGGGGCGAGTTCGGGCAGCACCACCTCCCAGTCGGCGGCGCGCTCGCCGAGCGCGTGCAGCAGCACCAGCGGCGGGCCGCCGGGCCGTCCGCTCACCCGGTAGGCGAGCGTCACCTCGGGCAGGTCCACGGTTCGAACATCCGTCATGACCACCACCCTAGGCGTGGTGCGGCGGCCGGGCGCGGCCGCTTCGCCGACCGCTAAGCGGTCGGGGACCACCGGAGGCGGTACGGTGCTGAGCCATGACCCGTGCCCAAGAGGATTTCCTGGCCGTGGCCCGTACGGCCGAGCAGCTGCTGCGCCGCCCGGAGGTCGCGGCCGCCTGGCAACGTCCCAGTGCGCTGGCCGAGTTCAGCGTCGCCGGCCTGGCCGGCCACCTGGCCTACCAGGTGCTGTCCGTGACGCAGGTCCTGGCCGGGCCGGTGCCCGAGGAGGAGACCGTCCCCCTGCTCGGGCACTACCAGCGGTCGAAGTGGCTCGGCGCCCCGCTCGACGCGGACATCAACGTGCGCCTGCGGGAGGGCGGCGAGGAGATCGCGGCCGAGGGGCCGGCCGCGCTGGCCGAGGAGTTCGGCGCGGCGATCGCGGAGCTGACGGGCGCGCTGGCGGCGCAGGACGGCGGCCGGCCGGTGCGGCTGCCGTTCTGGGGGGCGTGGTCGCTCACCCTCGACGACTTCCTGACCACCCGGACGATGGAACTGGCCGTCCACAGCGACGACCTGGCGGTCAGCGTGGACGTCCCGACCCCCGAGCTCCCGCCGGAGGCCACCGACGCGGTGGTCGGCCTGCTGGCCCGGCTCGCGGTGTGGCGCCACGGGTCGGTGAACGTCCTGCGCGCCCTCAGCCGCGCGGAGCGGGCGCCGGGGAGCATCGCCGCGATCTGAGGTCCGCGCACGGCGGCGCGCCTTCGGGGCCCGCCGCCGTACGGCCCCGGTCGGTTCGCCGCCGCACGGCGCCGGTCGGTCCGCCGGGGTCAGTCCGCCGGGGTGTTCGCGCGCCCGGCCGCCCGGTTGGCGAGCACCGACGCCAGGACGGCGAGCCCCGCGACGCCCGCGCACACGGCGCTGGCGGACAGGTAGGCGGCGCGGTGCCCGCCGCCGCCGGCGGTGTGGCGCAGGTAGACGCCGGAGAGCGCCGAGACGGCGACGGCCGCCGCGATCCGCTGGGCCATCTGCAGGATCGCCCCGCTCACGCCGGCCGCCTCGGCGGGCGCGTGCCGCAGGACGTACGCCTGGTTGGTGGAGCCCATCAGGCCGATCGAGGCGCCGCTGAGGAGTTGGAGCAGGGCGAGCAGCCAGGGCAGCAGCGCGGTCGGCGCCCAGTGGGCGACCAGGCCGCTGGTGAGCATCGCGAGGGCGGAGCCGGTCATGCCGGCGGTGACGGTGCGTCGGCCGAAGCGCTGGACCACCCGCCAGGCCAGTGCGGAGGCAACGCCCATGGCGACCGCGGAGGGCAGGGCGACGAGGGCGGCGCCCATCGGGGACAGGCCGAGGCCGTCCTGGAGGAACATGGTGAGGACGAGCGAGGCGGCGAGCGAGGAGCCGAACTGGGCCATCGCGGTGGCCGTGCCGAGCGCGTAGGGCGCGGAGCGGGTGAGCGCGGGGTGGATCAGCGGCTGCCCGCCGGTGCGGGCGTAGCGGCGCTGCCACCACACGAGCGCGCCGAGCAGCAGCAGGGCGGCGCCCGCGAAGGCCAGGGCGCCGCGCCAGCCGGGCGGTTGGACGAAGGGCAGCATCAGGACGAGGGTGAGCGCGGCGACCAGCAGCAGGCCGAGCACGTCGAGGTTGGCGCCGCGCGCGCTGGGCCGGGGCTTCGGCAGGTGGCGGACGGCGAGCGCGAGGGTGGCCAGCCCGAACGGGACGTTGAGCAGGAAGGTGAGCCGCCAGCCGAGCCCGGGCCCGGCGGCGGCCAGCACGGCGCCGCCGACCGGCGGGCCGAGCGCGAAGGCGAGCCCGCCGGTGACGGCGTACATGCCGAGGGCGCGGGCGCGCAGCTGGCCGTCGAAGACGTCCTGGAGGGTGCCGATCATCTGGGAGTTGACGAGGCCGGCGCCGGCGCCCTGGAGGAGCCGGGCGGCGATCAGCACGGCGGGGTCGGTCGCGGTCGCGGAGACCAGGCTGACCAGGGTGAAGAGGGCCAGGCCGGTGACGAAGAACCACTTGCGGCCCTTGACGTCGCCGAGCCGCCCGCCGGGGATGAGGGCGAGGCCGAAGGCGAGCGAGTACCCGGCCACGATCCACTGCAGGTGGGCGGGTTGGGCGTGCAGGGTCTCGCGCAGGGCGGGGACGGAGGTGTTGAGGACGGACTGGTCGAGCAGCGTGGTGAAGCCGCCCGCGACGCAGACCAGCAGGACGCGGCGGCCGGCCGCGTCGAAGCGTTCGCGGGGCGGCTGCGGTATCGCGGTGTCGGTGGCGGATTCGTCGGCGTTGGCGTTGGCGGCGTCAGGAGCGTTCGCGGATCTCACGGCTGGCGATGCTATCCCGGCCGTGCGGCCCGCTCCCCCGGGTTGCCTCCGGGCGCCCCGGCCCGTGCGCCGACTACCCGTGGTCGCCCTCTGGCCGGATGTCGACGGTGCCGCGCAGCAGGTTGGTGGGGTCGTAGGCCTTCTTCACGGCGGCGAGCCGGGCGTAGCGGTCCGGGCCGTAGTGCTCCCGGGCGCTGCGGCCGGCGCCGCGCTCGGCGTGGTTGAGGTAGCCGCCGCCGGTGCCGAAGGGCCGCATCCGGTCGGCGGTGGCCCGCGACCAGGCGAGGTGCTCGGCGTCCTGCCCGGGGTCGGTCCAGTGCGCGGACACCGTCAGCTGGTAGGGCGCGGCGCGGCCGGGGAAGGCGGAGGCCTGCTCGGGCACGTCGGCGATGGCGCCGCGCAGGTACTCGAGGTCGATCGAGCAGCGCGGGGAGGGGTTCTCGCGGGCGGCCTCGACGAGGTGCCGCACGGCGTCGCCGGGGAGGTCGTCGAGGTAGGCGGCGCTGGTGGAGTACCGGTGGCCCTTGGGCCGGGTGTCGTCGCCGAGCGCCTGCAGGTGCGGGTACGGCATGGCGCGGGCGACCTGTGCGGCGGGCCGGATCTCGTCGAAGAGCGACGCGGCCTGCGCCGGCCCGTCCTCCGGATCGCCGGACCACACCGCGAGGAGGAGGAGCACGGGTCCGCCGCGCAGGTGCTCGGGCACCCACGGCTGGTCGCCCGCGTGCCCGAGCCGGGCGACGGTGTGCAGGTCCACGGGCTGGCGCCCGGTGTACGCCCGGTACGCGGCCAGGGCGTCGGGGGCGTCGTCGAGGGCGTGGACGCCGGCGCCGTACAGGACCTGGCCGACCGGGCGCAGCCGGAGCGTGAAGCGGGTGACCACGCCGAAGGTGCCGCCCCCGCCGCGCAGCGCCCACAGCAGTTCGGGGTGGCTGTGCTCGGTGGCGTCGATGATCGAGCCGTCGGCGAGGACGACCTGGGCGGCGAGGATGTGGTCGCAGGTCAGGCCCCAGCGGCGGGCGAGCCAGCCGTAGCCGCCGCCGAGGGCGAGCCCGCCGAGCCCGGTGTCGGCGACGGTGCCGGTGGGGCAGGCCAGTCCGTAGGGGGCGGTGACGGTGTCGAGGTCGCGCAGCCGGCAGCCGCCTTCGGCGACGGCCACCCGGGCGTGGACGTCGACGGTGACGGCGCGCATCGGCGAGACGTCGACCATCAGCGTGCCGTCGGCGACGGCGCTGCCGGCGACGTGGTGGCCGCCGCCGCGCACGGTGACGTCGAGGCCGGCGGCGGCCGCGTACCGCAGGGCCTGGCTCACCTCGGTCGCGGTGCGGCAGCGGGCGATGTGGGCGGGGCGGCGGTCGTGCAGGCCGTTCCACACCGCCCGGGTCTCGTCGTAGGCGGCGTCGCCCGGGCTGACCCAGTGCTCGGGCCGTTCGGGCAGTGCTGCCTGCCGGGGAACCTCTCCCCGCATGGTGGCGACCCCTCTCGCTGACGGACGCACGGACTCGTGGACTCGCCCGACTCGCGGGTCCACGGCGTCGCGGCCCCATCGGCGAGTCCAGGTGCATGGTGCACACACGATAGGTGGGGCACCTGCGAAGTGCGCGTGAACACCGTACGTGGTCAACGCGTTTCGGTCACCGTCCGGGCCGGGACCGGCACTTCGGCGCACCGCTCGCCTCACCCCCGACTCGGGAACGGGCGAGGACCCGGTTGCCTCCACGGCACCCCGGGCCACACCGCCTGCTCAGCCCTCCCGGCCGGCCGCCTCCCGGTCCGCCGCCAGCGAGCTCTCCAGCCGCGCCAACAACTCCCGGAACCGCTCGGTGTCCTGCTCCGTCATCCGCCCCTCGGGCACCGGCCGCCCGGCCGCTCTCTCGTCCATGGCCCCGACGTTAGACCGGAACGATCAACGCCCGATAAACGCGGCCGCCCGCGTTCCGGCTACGGCTGTCGGAACAGCCGCTCCAGCACCTCGGCGACGCCGTCCTCGTCGTTGCCGCCGATGACCCGGTCCGCCGTGGCCAGCACCTCGGGGTGCGCGTTGGCGACGGCGTAGGAGGTGCCGGCCCAGGCCAGCATCGGCAGGTCGTTGGGCATGTCGCCGAAGGCGATCGTCTGCTCGCGCGCGATCCCGTGCCGGCGCGCCAGCTCGTCGAGCGCGGCGGCCTTGCTGACGCCCCGCGCGACGGCCTCGATCAGCCGCTCGCCGTTGGAGTGGTAGAGGGTGACCAGCTCGCCGACCACCGGGCGGAGCAGCGCCAGGAGTGCGTCGGCGGACAACGTCGGGTGCCGGCCGACCAGTTTGGGTGCGGGCCGCCCGAACAGCCGGGCGTCGTCGAGGCGCCGCAGCGGCGGGTCGGTGTCGCTCCACGGGCGCGACTCGTACCGCTCGTCCGCGACCAACTCGTCCGCGTACTCGACGGCCAGCCCGATGCCGGGGGCGGTCGCGCGCAGCAGCCGGGCCGTCTCGCCGAGCACGTCCGCCGGGATCGGCCGCTCGGCGACGACCGTACGGGTGCGCAGGTCGTAGCCGAGGGCGCCGTTGGAGCAGATCGCCACGCCGCGGTGGCCGAAGGCGCCGGCTATGTCGCCCATCAGGCTCGGCGGCCGGCCGGTGACCAGGACGAACAGCGCGCCGGCCCGTTCGACCCGGGTCAGGGCGGCGACGGTGCGGGCGGAGACGGTGCGGTCGCCGCGCACGATCGTGCCGTCGAGGTCGGTGGCGACCAGCCGGGGCGGGCGCGGGCCTGCGGTCGGGGTGCTCATCGTCGATGCTCCTGGAAGAGGTAGGTGGGTGAGGGGTCGGCTCACCACGTCGGCCCGCCCGGCTCGCCGTCGCGCAGCGGCCGCCGCACCGCCCAGGGCAGCACGAACCACAGCCCGGCGAAGACCAGCGCGACGACGACGGTCAGCACCACGGCCGCCGGGGTGCCGAGCACGACGTCCAGCACCAGCAGCACCGCGCCGCTGAGGGCGGAGGCCAGCAGCACCAGGCCGAGTTGGGCGATCCGCACCGAGACCCGGACGATCCGTTCCTTGCCCGGGTGCCGGAACAGCCCGCGGTGCAGCGCCACCGGGGTGGCGAAGACGGCGGAGGCGAGTACGGCCAGCAGCAGGGTGGTGACGTAGATGTCCTGCTGGCCGTCGCCGAGTTCGGCGAACCGCGGGGTGAAGGCGACGCCGAGCAGGAACGCGAACACGATCTGCACGCCGGTCTGCAACACCCGCAGTTCCTGCAGCAGTTCGACCAGCCGCCGGTCCGCCCGCGCCGCGGGGCTCTCCCCGGCCGGCGGCCCGGCGGGCTCCGGTCGCGGCTCGGGCGCGGGCGGGTCCTGGGGCGGCGGGGTGCTGGTCATGCGTCACATTCTGCGCCAGCCGCGCCGGTCGGCGCTGCGCTTCCCCCGGCGGTTCCACCGGTGCGGTGTGCGGCCCTCCGGACCGGCCCCCTCGGGCGTGCGCCCGCGGGCGACTGATGCCCATTGTCCCTGCTCCGCCACGTGCCGAAGGCCGCATGACAGCTACCTGCACTGACGGGAAGCGGACGCGCCGCGACCGCTGTTGCGCATGGGTGGCAGGTTCCTGTCGGGGAAGTTGTGGCTACGCGGAACGCCTGTTTGATTTGGGCGCCGGGATCTCTCTTGGTTCGGGCTGGCGCCCTCCGGTTCAGCTGTGGTCAATCCAGTGGAGGAATTGCAATGACGGTACGGGGATTCGAGGCAGTCCTGCCGCTCTCTCCGCTGCAGGAAGGCCTTCTGTTCCGGTCCCTGTACGACATCGACGGGCCGGACGTCTACGCCACCCAGATGAGTGCAGAACTCAACGGTTCGCTCGATTGCGGCGTTCTCCGCGCGGCCGCCGAGACCCTGGTGCGCCGCCATTCCGTCCTGCGGTCGACCTTCCGGCACGAGAAGCTGGAGAAGCCCGTCCAGGTGGTCCACCGCGAGATCGAACTCCCCTGGCGGGAGGTCGACTTGAGCAACCTTCCGGAGTCGGAGCAGGCCGCCGCGGTGCGGGCCGTCGCGACCGAGGAGCGAGAGCGCCGCTTCGACCTGGCGGTGCCGCCGCTGGTCCGTTTCGCGGTGGTGAAGCTGGGGGGGGATCGCCACCGGGTGATTCTGACGAACCACCACATTCTCCTCGACGGCTGGTCGATGCCGATCCTCCTCGGCGAGTGGTTCCGTCTGTACGCCTCCGGTGCCGACGACTCGGCGCTTCCGCCGGTGGTGCCGTTCCGCCGCTATTTGGCCTGGCTGAACAAGCAGGACCGGGACGCCGCGCGTTCCGCATGGCGGGGGGTAATGGCCGGGCTGGACGGTCCGACCCTCATTTCCCCGTCCGATCCCTCCCGGCGGCCGGTCGACCCGGACCGGGTGATGCACGACCTGTCCGCCGAGGCGACGGCCCGGCTGGGGGCGTTCGCACGCCGGCACGGGCTGACCATGAACACCGTCGTCCAGGGTGCGTGGGCGCTGCTGCTGGGCCGGCTGACCGGCCGTGACGACGTGGTGTTCGGCGCGACGGTCTCCGGACGGCCGGCCGAGATCGTCGGCATCGAGTCGATGGTCGGCCTGTTCATCAACACACTGCCGGTGCGCGTCCGGCTGGACCCGGCGGAGAGCCTGGTCGCCCTGCTGACCCGGGTGCAGGACGAGCAGGCGCGCCTGCTGGCGCACCAGCACCTGGGCCTCGGTGAGATCCAGCGACTCGCCGGGCACAGCGAGCTGTTCGACACGCTGACCGCCTTCGAGAGCTTCCCCGTCGACCCCGAGGTGACGGAGCTGCCGGGGACGGGCCTGCGGGTCGGCGAGGCGGAGAGCACGGACGGCAGCCACTTCCCGATCACGCTGTTCGCGGTGCCCGGCGAGCGCCTGCACCTGCGGGTGACGTACCGGCCCGACCTGTTCGCCCCCGAGCAGGCGCGGCGGATCCTGGACCGCCTGGTGGCACTGCTGGACTCGGCCGCCGACGCCGCGGACCGCCCGGTGGGACGGATCGACGCACTGGCCGGCGAGCAGCTCGTCCCCGCGGCGGCCACGCCCGTCGCACAGCAGACCGGCTCCGTGCAGGAACGTTTCGCCGCGCAGGCGTCCCTTACTCCCGACGCGATCGCGGTGGCCTTCGGCGACACCGAGGTGACCTACGCCGAACTCGACGCGCGCGCCAACCGGCTGGCGCACCACCTGATCGGCCTCGGGGTCGGCGCCGAGTCGACGGTGGCCGTCCTGCAGGAGCGCTCGGTGGACCTGGTGGTCTCCGTGCTGGCCGTGCTGAAGGCCGGCGGCGCCTACGTCCCGTTGGACGGGCGCTTCCCGGCCGCCCGGCTGGCGATGATCGTCGAGCAGACCGCCGCGCGAGTCCTGTTGACCGACCGCGACGACGCCGGGATCGGCTTCGAGCACACCGCACGCGTGGTCCGCACCGACGACCCGGCACCGGCTGCCCTGCCCGCCACCGACCCGAGCGCGGCGGGCCACCCCGGCCGGCTCGCGTACGTGATGTACACCTCCGGCTCGACCGGCACCCCGAAGGGCGTCGCAATCACCCACCGCGACGTGCTGGCGCTGGCCGACGACGGCGCGTTCGCCTCGGACGCCCACCTGCGGGTGCTGGTGCACTCGCCGCAGGCCTTCGACGCCTCCACCTACGAGCTGTGGGTCCCGCTGCTGCGCGGCGGCCGACTCGTGGTCGCTCCGCCCGGGGAACTCGACATCGCCGTCCTGGAACGCGTCGTCCGGGAGCACTCGGTCACCGGGATGTGGCTGACGGCCGGTCTGTTCCGGCTGATGGCCGAGGAGTCGCCCGCCGCCTTCGCGGGTGTGCGCGAGGTGTGGACCGGCGGCGACGTGGTGCCCGCCGCCGCGGTGCGCCGGGTGCGCGAGGCGTGCCCCGGGATCGTCGTGGTGGACGGCTACGGCCCCACCGAGACCACCACCTTCGCGACCAACCACCGGATCGCCGCCGGTGCCGAGCTGCCCGCCGCGCTGCCGATCGGCCGACCGCTGGACGGCATGCGCGCGTTCGTCCTCGACCACGCACTGCGCCCGGCTCCCGCGCTCACCGCGGGCGAGCTGTACCTGACCGGCCCCGGTCTGGCCCGCGGCTACCTCGGCCGCCCGGACGCGACCGCCGAGCGCTTCCTGGCCTGTCCGTTCGGGCCCGCCGGTGAGCGAATGTACCGCACCGGCGACCTGGCCCGGGTCAACGCCGACGGCGACCTGGAGTTCCTGGGCCGCGCCGACGACCAGGTCAAGCTGCGCGGCTTCCGGATCGAGCTCGGCGAGGTCGAGACCGCCCTCGCCGCGCACCGCGGGGTCGGTCAGTGCGTGGCCCTGCTGCGCGAGGACCGCGGTGGCGACAAGCGCCTGGTGGCGTACGTGGTGCCCGCGGCCACGGACGACGCCCCCGACCTGTCGGCGCTGCGCCGGCACGCGGCCGCGGCGCTGCCCGCCTACGCGGTGCCCTCCGCGTTCGTGGTGTTGGCCGAGCTGCCACTGACCGCCAACGGCAAGGTCGACCGCGCCGCGCTTCCCGCGCCCGACGCCGCGGCCGGCGCGCCCGGGCGGGCGCCCGCCACCCCGCAGGAGGAGATCCTGTGCGGCTTGTTCGCACAGATCCTCGGCCTGGACGAGGTCGGCGTCGACGACGACTTCTTCGCCCTGGGCGGCCAGTCGCTCACCGCGACCCGCCTCACCAGCCGGATCCGCGCCGTGTTCGGCGTCGAGGTGCCGGTGCGCCGTCTGTTCGAGGCCCCCACGGTGGCGGCGCTGGCCGAGCGGCTGAACGCCGAGGGCTCCGCCCGCGAGGCGCTGGCCCCGCAGGAGCGCCCGGCGCGCGTGCCGCTGTCCTTCGCCCAGCGCCGGCTCTGGTTCCTCAACCGGCTCGACCACACCGACGGCTCCTACAACATCCCGCTCTCGGTGGAGCTGACCGGCCGGCTCGACGTCGACGCGCTGCGCGCCGCGCTGGCCGACCTGACGGCCCGCCACGAGAGCCTACGCACCGTCTTCCCGGACCACGACGGCGAGCCCTCGCAGCACGTGCTGGCCGCCGAGGACGCCCGCCCCGCCCTGGAGGTCACCCGGACCACCGCGGACGAGCTCGACGCGCTGCTGGCCGCCAGGACCGGGCGCGGCTTCGACCTGGCCCGTGAACTCCCGCTGCGCGCCGACCTGTTCGAGACCGGCCCGGACACCCACGTGCTCCTGCTGGTGATGCACCACATCGCGGCCGACGGCTGGTCGGCCGCCCCGCTGGCCCGCGACCTGGCGGTGGCCTACGAGGCGCGCCGCGAGGGCCGCGCGCCCGACTGGGCTCCCCTGCCCGTCCAGTACGCCGACTACTCGCTGTGGCAGCAGCGGGTGCTGGGCGACGAGGACGACGACTCGAGCCCGACCGCCCGCCAGCTCGCCCACTGGAAGCAGGCCCTGGCCGGCCTGCCGGACACGCTCTCCCTGCCCGTCGACCGGCCCCGCCCGGCCACCGCACCCGCCGCCTCGGGCGCGACGGTGACCTTCGAGCTGCCCGCCGACCTGCACCGCGGCGTCGCCGACACCGCCCGGGGCAGCCAGGCGAGCACCTTCATGGTGCTGCAGGCCTGCTTCGCGGCCCTGCTGACCAGGCTCGGGGCCGGCACCGACATCCCGATCGGCACTCCGATCGCGGGCCGCACGGACGAGGCGCTGGACGACTTGGTCGGCTTCTTCGTCAACACGCTGGTGCTGCGCACCGACACCTCCGGCGACCCGACCTTCCGGGAGCTGTTCGCCCGCACCCGCGAGACGGACCTGGCCGCGTACACCCACCAGGACGTCCCGTTCGAGCGCCTGGTGGAGGTCTTGAACCCGACCCGCACGCTCTCCCGCCACCCGCTGTTCCAGGTCCTGCTGACGCTGGAGAACACCCCGGCCGGCAGCCTGCGGCTGCCGGGGCTGGACGTCACCCCGCGCCTGGTGGACAGCGACGGTGCCAAGTTCGACCTTTCCGTCCACCTGCGCGAGCGCCTCGCCGAGGACGGCTCCCCCGCCGGGATCGAGGGCCTGCTCGCCTACCGCGAGGACCTGTTCGACCGTTCGAGCGTCGAGCGGATCGCCGCCCGCTGGGAGCTGCTGCTGTCGCAGGCCGTCGCCGACGCGGACCGGCGGATCGGCGCGGTGGACGTGCTGCTGCCGGGCGAGCGCGAGCTCGTCCTCACCGACGTCAACGACACCGCCCAGGAGGTGCGCGCCCTCCCGCTGCCCCGGCTGTTCGAGGAGCAGGCGGCCCGCACCCCGGACGCGACCGCGCTCGTCTCGGGCGCCGACCGGGTGTCGTACGCGGAGCTGAACGCCCGGGCCAACCGGCTGGCGCACCACCTGATCGGCCGGGGCGTCGGCCCCGAGCAGCTGGTGGCCGTCTGCCTGGACCGAGGCATCGACGCCGTCGTCGCGATGCTCGGCGTGGTCAAGGCCGGAGCGGCCTACGTGCCGCTGGACCCGCACTACCCGGCGCAGCGGATCGCCCTCGTGCTGGAGGACAGCCGCCCCGCACTGCTGATCACCTCCGGGTCGCTCGACGCCGCCCTGCCGTCCGTGGACGGGGTGGCCCGGCTGCTGGTCGGCGCCGTCCCGCAGGCGGTGCCGGACACCGACCCGACCGACGTCGACCGGCTGAGCCCGCTGACCCTGCGCCACCCGGCGTACGTCATCTACACCTCCGGGTCCACCGGCACCCCGAAGGGCGTCGTGGTCGAGCACCGCTCGGTCGCCGACTACCTGACCTGGACGGGCCGCACCTACGAGGCGGCGCGCGGCACCGCCCTGCTGCACTCCTCCCTCGCGTTCGACCTCACCCTCACCGCCCTGTACACGCCGCTGACCACCGGCGGCGCCGTCCACCTGGCCGACCTCGACGACGAGGACCCGGCCCTGGTCGAGGCGCTCGGCGAGCGGCCGGCCACCTTCATGAAGGCCACCCCCAGCCACCTTGCGCTGCTCACCGCGCTGCCGGACTCCTTCTCCCCCACCGGCGAACTGCTGCTCGGCGGCGAGGCGTTGACCGGCGAGGCGCTGCAGGAGTGGCGCGAGCGCCACCCCGGCGTGCGGGTGCGCAACGTGTACGGACCGACCGAGGCGACGGTGAACTGCGCCGAGTACCCGATCGAGGCGGGCCAGGACGTGCCCGCCGGCCCGGTTCCGATCGGCCGGCCCCAGGGCAACGCCCGGCTGTACGTGCTGGACGCCCAGCTGAACCCGGTCGCCCCGCAGGTCGCGGGCGAGCTCTACATCGCCGGCGAGGGCCTGGCCCGCGGCTACCTGCGCCGCCCCGGCCAGACCGCCGACCGCTTCGTCGCCGACCCGTTCGGCGCGCCCGGCGCCCGGATGTACCGCACCGGCGACCTGGCCCGCTGGACCGCGGACGGCCGGCTGGTGTTCCTCGGCCGGGCCGACGACCAGATCAAGATCCGCGGCCACCGCGTCGAGCTGGGCGAGATCGAGGCCACCCTGCTGAGCCGCCCGGAGACGGCCCAGGTCGCCGTCCTGCTGCGCGAGGACGTGCCCGGCGACCAGCGACTGGTGGCCTACCTGGTGCCCGCCGAGGGCGCCACCGAGGACGAGGACGCGCTGCGCGAGCACGCCCAGCGTGCCCTGCCGGACTACATGGTCCCCTCGGCGTTCGTGTGGCTGCCCGAGCTGCCGCTGACCGTCCACGGCAAGCTGGACCGCCGCGCCCTGCCCGCCCCGGCGGCTCGGGCGGCCGGCCCCCGCCGCACGGCGCGCACGCCGCAGGAGGAGATCCTGTGCGCCCTGTTCGCCGAAGTGCTGCGGGTCCCCGAGGTCGGCATCGACGACGACTTCTTCGGCCTGGGCGGGCACTCGCTGCTCGCCACCCGCCTGGTCAGCCGCATCCGCACCGCGCTGGGCGCCGAGCTGCCCATCCGGGCGCTGTTCGAGACCCCCTCGGTGGCCGGCCTCGCGGAGCGGCTGGGCGAGACCGCGGCCGACCGCCGGCCGGCCCTTCGCCCGGCACAGCGCCCGGAGACCGTCCCGCTGTCCTTCGCCCAGCGCCGGCTATGGTTCATCAACCGGCTGGAGGAGCAGAGCGCGACGTACAACATGCCGCTCGCCCTCACCCTGAGCGGCCCGCTCGACCGGGCGGCGCTGGCCGCCGCGGTGCTGGACCTGCTCGACCGGCACGAGAGCCTGCGCACCGTGCTGCCCGAGGTCGGCGGCGCCCCGTGCCAGGAGGTGCTCGCCCCCGACGCCCGTCCGGTGCTGACCGTCACCGACGCCCGGGGCGCCGACGTCGAGGAGCTGCTGCGTGCCGCCGTCGGCCGCGGCTTCGACCTGGCCGCCGAATTCCCGCTGCGGATCGAGGTGTTCGAGCGCGGCGAGGACGAGCACGTGCTGCTCCTGCTGCTGCACCACATCGCCGCCGACGGCTGGTCGATGGCGCCGCTGGCCGACGACCTGGCCCGGGCCTACGGGGCACGCGCCCGCGGCGAGGAGCCCGGATGGGCGCCGCTGCCCGTCCAGTACGCCGACTACACCCTGTGGCAGCGCGAGGTGCTCGGCGACGAGGACGACCCGAGCAGCCCGATCGCGCAGCAACTCGCTTACTGGACGCGGACCCTGGACGAACTGCCGGAGCAGCTCGACCTGCCCGCCGACCGGCCCCGGCCGGCCGTGGCGACCCACCGCGGCGACGCGGTGACCGTCGAACTGCCCGCGCAGTTGCACCAGGCCCTGACCGCGGTGGCCCGGCAGAACCAGGCGAGCGTCTACATGGTCCTGCAGGCTGCCGTGGCGGCCCTGCTGACCAAGCTCGGTGCCGGCACCGACATCCCGATCGGCAGTCCGATCGCCGGGCGCACCGACGAGGCCCTCGACCACCTGGTCGGGCTCTTCATCAACACCCTGGTGCTGCGCACCGACACCTCCGGCGACCCGAGCTTCCGCGAGCTGCTGGGCCGCGTCCGCGAGGTCGACCTGGCCGCCTACACCCACCAGGACCTGCCGTTCGAGCGCCTGGTGGAGGTGCTCAACCCGGAGCGCTCCACCGCCCGCCACCCGCTGTTCCAGGTCGCGCTCACCCTGCAGAACAACGCCGAACCGAGCTGGGGCCTGCCGGGCCTGACCAGCGGCCAGCAGGCCGTCGGCCTGGCCTCGGAGAAGTTCGACCTGTCCTTCGGCTTCACCGAGCGCCGTGACGCGGAGGGCGGGCCGGCCGGCATCGGCGGCGCCATCGGCTACGGCACCGACCTGTTCGACCGGGACACCGTCGAGCGGATGCGCGACCGGCTGCTACGCCTCCTGGAGGCCGTGGCGGCCGACCCCGAGCGGCCGCTCGGCACGGTCGAGCTGCTGGACGACGAGGAGCGGCTGCGGCTGCTGACGACCTGGAACGACACCGCCCGACCGGTGCCGGACGGCGACGTGGCGCAGCAGTTCGCCGCCCGGGCCCGGCACACCCCCGACAGCCCCGCCCTGCTGTTCGAGGGCACCGTCCTGTCCTACGCCGAGCTGGACCGGCGTGCCAACCGCCTGGCCCACCACCTCACCGCCCTCGGGGCCGGCCCCGAGCGCCTGGTCGCCGTCGCCCTGCCGCGTTCGGCCGAGATGGTCGTCGCGCTGCTGGCCGTCCTCAAGTCCGGTGCGGCGTACATCCCGATCGACCCGGACTACCCGGCCGACCGGGTCGGCTACATGCTGGAGGACGCGCGTCCCGCGCTGCTCGTCACCACCGGCGAGGTCGCCGACCGCACCGATCCGGCCGGGTCCGTCACCCACGTCCTGCTCGACGACCCGGCCACCCTGCTGGCCGTCGCCGGCCTGCCGGACGGCGACCCGGCCGCCGGCCGCCCCGCCGCCGACCCCGCGACGCCCGCGTACGTGATCTACACCTCCGGCTCGACCGGCCGGCCCAAGGGCGTGGTCATCCCCCGCGCGGCGCTGACCAACTTCCTGGCCACCATGGCCGAGCGCTTCCCGATGGGCGCGGACGACCGCCTGGTGGCCGTCACCACCGTCGCCTTCGACATCGCGGGCCTGGAGATGTGGCTGCCGCTGACCAGCGGAGCCGGCGTGGTGCTCGCGCCCAAGGACACCGTCCTGGACCCGGCCCGGCTGGCCGAGCTGATCACCGGCTCGCGGGCCACCTTCCTGCAGGCCACGCCCTCGCTGTGGCAGGCGCTGCTCGCCCACGACCCGGCCGCCCTGGCCGGCGTGCGGGCCCTGGTCGGCGGCGAGGCCGTGCCGGCCGGCCTGGCCGCGGCGCTGCGCGAGGCCGCCGCGGACGTCACCAACGTCTACGGCCCCACCGAGACCACCATCTGGTCCACCGCCGCCCTGCTGGGCGAGCGCCCCGGCGCACCCACCATCGGCGGGCCGATCGGCAACACCCGGGTGTACATCCTGGACTCCGCTCTGCGCCCGGTGCCCACCGGCGTCGCCGGGGACCTCTTCATCGCCGGTGACGGCCTCGCCCGCGGCTACCTGTACCGCCCGGGGATGACCGCCGAGCGTTTCGTCGCCTCCCCGTTCGGTGCGCCCGGCGAGCGGATGTACCGCACCGGCGACGTGGCCCGCTGGGGCAAGGACGGCAACCTCGAGTTCCTGGGACGCGCCGACAGCCAGGTGAAGGTCCGCGGCTTCCGGATCGAGCTCGGCGAGATCGAGACGGTGCTCGCCACCCACCCCGAGGTGGCCCAGGCCGCCGTCCTGGTCCGCGAGGACCGCCCCGGCGACCAGCGCCTGGTCGCGTACGTGGTGCCCGAGCCCGGCGCCGCCCCGCTGCCCGCGCAGCTGCGCGACCACGTCGGCGCGTTCCTGCCGGACTACATGACCCCGACCGCGATCGTCACCCTGCCGGCCTTCCCGCTCACCCCGAACGGCAAGCTCGACCGCAAGGCCCTGCCCGCCCCCGACCTGGGCGTGCTCTCCTCCGGCCGCGCCGCCCGGACGCCGCAGGAGGAGATCCTCTGCGACATCTTCGGGGAGATCCTCGGCGTGCCGCAGATCGGCATCGACGACAACTTCTTCGAGCTCGGCGGTCACTCGCTGCTGGCCACCCGGCTGGTCAGCCGGATCCGCGCCGTCCTGGACGTGGAACTGCCGATCCGTGCCCTGTTCGACGCCCCGACCGTGGCCGGCCTGGCCGAGCTGCTGGGCAGTGCGGCCGACGCCCGCGCCGCGCTGCGCCCGATGACGCGCCCCGAGCATGTTCCGCTGTCCTTCGCGCAGCGCCGGCTCTGGTTCATCAACCGCTTCGAGGACGGCCAGAACCTCACCTACAACATGCCGGTCGCCGTCCGGCTCAGGGGCGCGCTGGACGTCGACGCGATGCGCCTGGCGCTGGTCGACGTGGTCCAGCGGCACGAGACCCTGCGCACCGTCTTCCCCGAGGTCGACGGCGTCCCGTACCAGCGGGTCCTCGACCTCGCGACCGCGCACCCGCACCTGACGGTGAGCCATGTCACCGAGGAGGCGCTGCCGGACGCGCTGCTCACGGCCGTCCGACAGCCGAGCGACCTGGCGGTCGTCCCGCCGCTGCGCACCTTCCTGTTCGTGCTCGGCCCCGAGGAGCACGTGCTGCTGCTGGCGCTGCACCACATCGCCGGCGACGGCTGGTCGATGTCCCCGCTGGCCGGGGACTTCGCCCGGGCCTACGCCGCGCGCCGGGAGGGCCGCGCGCCGCAGTGGTCGCCGCTGCCCGTCCAGTACGCGGACTTCACGCTGTGGCAGCGCGAGGTCCTGGGCGACGAGGACGACCCGACCAGCCCGATCTCCCAGCAGCTCGCCTACTGGAAGCAGAACCTGGCCGGCCTGCCGGACCAGCTCGACCTGCCCTCCGACCGGCCCCGCCCGGCGGAGATCAGCTACCGCGGCGAGACGCTGTACTTCCGGCTCGACCCGGAGCTGCACGCCAGGCTCGTCGTCCTGGCCCGCGACACCCGGACCAGCCTCTACATGGTGCTGCAGGCCGGCCTCGCCGTCCTGCTCTCCAAGCTCGGCTGCGGCACCGACATCCCGATCGGCAGCCTGATCGCCGGGCGCACCGACGAGGCGCTGGACGACCTGGTCGGTTTCTTCGTCAACGCCCTGGTGCTGCGGACCGACACCTCGCAGGACCCGACCTTCGAGGAACTGCTCGGCCGCGTCCGGGACACCGACCTGGCCGCGTACGCCCACCAGGACGTGCCGTTCGAGCGGCTGGTCGAGGTGCTCAACCCGGCCCGCTCGCTGGCCCGTCACCCGCTCTTCCAGGTGGCGCTCAACCTGCAGAACGTGCCCACCGAGGGCGGCGACCTGCCGGGGCTGTCCATCCACCCGCAACCGGTCGGCATGGGGACCGCCAAGATCGACCTGGCCTTCGGCTTCTCCGAGCTCCGGGACACGGACGGCACCCCCGGCGGCATCAACGGCGAACTCACCTTCAACCTCGACCTGTTCGACGCGCCGACCGCGCAGACCCTCGCCGACCGGCTGACCGGTGTGCTGCGGGCGGCGACCGCCCGCCCGGCCGACGCGATCTCCGCCATCGACGTCCTCACGGCCGCCGAGCGCGAGCTGGTGCTGGGGCAGTGGAGCGGCGCCGAGCGGGACGTCCCGACCGGCACACTGGGCGGGCTGTTCGAGGCGCAGGCCGCCCGCACGCCCGAGGCCGTCGCGGTCGTCTCCGACGAGGAGTCGCTGACCTACCGGGAGCTCAACGCCCGCGCCAACCGGCTGGCCCGACTGCTCGTCGGCCGCGGTGTCGGCCCCGAGCAGATCGTGGCCGTCGCGCTGCCCCGGTCGGTGCGCTGGCTCACCACCCTGCTGGCCGTCGTCAAGGCCGGCGCGGCCTACCTGCCGCTCGACCCGAACCACCCGGCGGACCGGATCGCGTTCATGCTCGACGACGCCGCCCCGGCCCTGGTGGTGACCACCGCCGGTACCGCCGCGGCCCTGCCCGAGGCGGCCCGGACCGTCTGCCTGGCGGTCGACGCGTCCGACACCGTCGAGGCGCTGACCGCCCTGGGCGACGGCGACCTGACCGACGCCGACCGGCGCGCCCCGCTGCGGCCCGTCCACCCGGCCTACGTCATCTACACCTCGGGCTCCACCGGCCGCCCCAAGGGCGTGGTGGTCCCGCACACCGGCATCGGCAACCTCGCCGCCACCCACGCGGACCACCTCGACATCACCCCGGGCAGCCGGGTGCTGCAGGCGGTGTCGCTCAACTTCGACCCGTCCGTCGCGGACGTGGCGATGAGCCTGCTGTCCGGCGCCTGCCTGGTCCTCGCACCGGGCACCGGCCAGCTGCTCGGCGAGGAGCTGGCCGCCCACATCGACCGGCACGCCGTCAGCCACGTGATGCTGCCCGCGCCGATGGCCGCCACCCTGGCCGGCGAGCGGATGGCCAGCCTGCGCTGCCTGGTCACCGGCGGTGACGCCTGCTCGGCCGAGCTGGTGCAGCGGCTGTCCGCCGGCGGCCGCCGGGTGGTCAACGCCTACGGCCCGACCGAGTCCACGGTGGCCGCGACCCTCAGCCGGCCGCAGACCGGCGAGCACAACCCGCCGATCGGCGGCCCGGTGTGGAACACCCGCGCCCACGTGCTGGACGACGCGCTGCGCCCGGTCGCGCCCGGCGTGGCGGGCGAGCTCTACCTCAGCGGCACCGGCCTGGCCCGCGGCTACCTGAACCGCGCGCAGCTGACCGCCGAGCGGTTCGTCGCCAACCCCTTCGGCGCCCCCGGCGAGCGGATGTACCGCACCGGAGACCTCGTGCGCTGGAACCGGGACGGGCAGCTGGAGTTCATCGGCCGCAGCGACGACCAGGTCAAGATCCGCGGGTTCCGGATCGAGCTCGGCGAGATCCGTTCCGCCGTCCTCGGGCACCCGGACGTCGCCGAGGCCGAGGTCGTCGTGCGCGAGGACCAGCCCGGGGTGAAGTCCCTGGTCGGCTACCTGGTACCGGAGCCGGGCCAGGGCCCGGACGCGGCCGCGCTGCGGGCCCACACGGCGGCGCTGCTGCCCGACTACATGGTCCCGGCGGCGTTCGTGACGCTGGAGGCACTGCCGCTGACCCCGAACGGCAAGCTCGACCGCCGGGCGCTGCCCGCCCCCGATTACGGGGTGCGGGTGGGCGGCGGCGAGCCGCGCAACCCGCGCGAGGCGGCACTGTGCGAGCTGTTCGCCCAGCTCCTGGGGCTGCCCCGGGTCGGGATCGAGGACAGCTTCTTCGACCTCGGCGGCGACAGCATCATGTCCATCCAGCTGGTCAGCCGGGCCCGCAAGGCCGGCCTGGTGCTCACCCCGCGCGACGTCTTCCAGCACAAGACGGTGGCGGCGCTGGTCTCCGTCGCCGGCTCGCCGGAGGACGTGGTGTTCGAGGCGCCGGAGGCGGCCATCGGCGAGGTCGCGCTGACGCCGATCATCCACTGGCTGCGCGAGCGCGGCGGGCCGGTCGACCGGTTCAACCAGTCGGTCACGGTGCCCGCGCCCCAGGGCTGCGACGAGGCGGGCCTGACCGCCACCGTGCAGGCCCTGCTGGACCACCACGACGCGCTGCGCGCGCGGCTCCACCGGGCCGGTGACGGCTCCGAGTGGACGCTGGAGGTCCTGCCCAAGGGCAGCGTGGACGCGGCCGACTGCCTGGTGCGCGCCGACGTCGCCGGTCTCGCGGGCGACGAGCTCGCCGCGGTGGCCGCCGAGCACGGTGAGGCCGCCCGGGCGGCACTCGACCCGCAGGCCG
Source organism: Streptomyces sp. Y1 (assembly GCF_041053115.1). Classification (NCBI taxonomy): domain Bacteria; kingdom Bacillati; phylum Actinomycetota; class Actinomycetes; order Kitasatosporales; family Streptomycetaceae; genus Streptomyces; species Streptomyces sp. Y1. Next base: position 361,361 of record NZ_CP163445.1, read on the forward strand.
GGGCGATGCTCCGGGTGGTCTGGTTCGACGCCGGACCGGAGCGTCCGGGCTTCCTGCTGCTGGTCCTGCACCACCTGGTCGTCGACGGCGTGTCCTGGCGCATCCTGCTGCCGGACCTGACCACGGCCTGGGAGGCCGTCGCCGCCGGCCGTCCGGTCGAGCTGGAGCGCGCCCGCACCTCCTTCCGCGGCTGGGCCGCCCGCCTGGCGGAACTGGCCGAGGAGCCGGCCCGGGCGGAGGAACTCGCCCTGTGGACGGGCATCCTGGACAGCGCCGAGCCGCCGCTGGCGGACCGCCCGCTGGACCCGCTGGTCGACGTCGCCGCCACCTCCCGGTTCCTGTCCGTGCAGCTGTCCGCCGAGCAGACCGAGGCGTTGCTGGCACGCGTGCCCGCCGCCTTCCACGCCGGGGTCAACGACGTCCTGCTGGCCGCCCTCGCCCTGGCCGTGGCGCACCGCCGCCGACTGCGCGGCCAGGACGCGGGCTCGGCCCTGCTGGTCGACCTGGAGGGCCACGGCCGCGAGGACCTCGGTGACGGCAGCGACCTGTCGCGCACCGTCGGCTGGTTCACCAGCATGTACCCCGTCCGGCTCGACCCGGGCGCGGTGGACTGGACCGAGCTGTGCGCCGGCGGCCCGGCCGCCGGCCGGGCCCTCAAGCGGGTCAAGGAGCAGTTGCGCGCCCTGCCCGACAACGGGCTGGGCTACGGCCTGCTGCGCTACCTCAACCCGCGGACCGGCCCGCAGCTGGCCGCGCTGCCCGCGCCGCAGATCGGCTTCAACTACCTCGGCCGCTTCGAGGCCCCCGCGGTGACGGACCTGAGCACCCACCAGGTGGTCGCCGAGGCCGCCGGCCGCGCCGGCGGCACCGACCCGCGGATGCCGCTGCCGCACCCGCTGGAGGTCAACGCGTTGGCCGAGGACGCCGGCGAGGGCGCCCGGCTGACCGCGACCTGGTCCTGGCCCGGCGGCATGTTCGCCGAGGAGGAGGTGCGGGAGCTGGCCGAGGACTGGCTGAGCGTCCTGCGGGCCTTCGTCGAGCACGCCGCCCAGCCGGGCGCCGGCGGGCTCACCCCCTCGGACGTGCCGCTGGTGGAGGTCTCGCAGGACCAGATCGACCGGCTGGAGGAGGAGCACGGCGCGATCGCCGACGTGCTGCCGCTGTCCCCGCTGCAGGAGGGCCTGCACTTCCACGCCGCGTACGACGAGGGCGGCCTCGACGTGTACACCACCCAACTGGCGCTGGGCATGGAGGGCCCGCTGGACACCGCCGCGCTGCGCCGGGCCCTGCGCGCCCTGCTGGAGCGGCACGGCAACCTGCGGGCGGGCTTCCGCCACCAGGGGCTGGCGAACCCGGTCCAGTTCATCCCGTCCGAGACCGAACTTCCTTGGTTCGACGTGGACTTGACCCACCTCGACGGGGAGCGGCAGGAGGCGGAGCTGGCCCGGCTGCTGGAGGAGGACCGTACCCGCCGGTTCGACCTGGAGCGCCCGCCGCTGCTGCGGTTCACCCTGGTGAAGCTGGCGCCCGAGCGCCACCGGTTCGTGTGGACCAGCCACCACATCCTGCTGGACGGCTGGTCGATGCCGGTGCTGCTCGGCGAGCTGTCGGCGCTGTACCAGTCGGGCGGCGACGACGCGGCGCTGCCGCGCGTGGCCCCCTACCGCGGCTACCTGGCCTGGCTGGCCCAGCAGGAGCGCGGCCCGGCGGAGCAGGCGTGGCGCGAGGCGCTGGCCGGGGTGGACGAGCCGACGCTGGTCGCCCAGCCGGACCCGTCCCGCGAGCCGGCCGCCCCCGAGCAGGTCACCGTGGCGCTGTCCGAGGAGTCGACGGCCGCGGTGATCGAGCGGGCCCGCCGGATCGGCGTGACGCCCAACACCGTGGTCCAGGCCGCCTGGGCGATCCTGCTCGGCGGGATCACCGGCCGTGACGACGTGGTCTTCGGCGGCACCGCCGCCGGCCGGCCCACCGAGATCGCGGGCGTGGAGACCATGGTCGGCCTGTTCATCAACACTCTGCCGGTGCGGGTGAAGCTGGACCCGGCCCAGCCGCTGGCCGCCCTGCTGACCGCGGTGCAGCGCCAGCAGTCCGACCTGATGGCCCACCAGTGGCTCAGCCTCAGCTCGGTGCAGCGACTGACCGGCCTGCCCGAACTGTTCGACACCATCACGGTGTTCGAGAACTACCCGGCGCAGCCGGAACAGCTGCAGACGCCGTCCAGCGGCGTGCGGATCTCCGGCAGCACGGCCCAGGACGCCACCCACTACCCGCTCAGCCTCGCGGCGGTGCTGTCGGACGGCGGGCTCCAGCTGCGGCTCGGCTACCGGCCGGACCTGCTGGAGGCGCGGACCGTCCGCACTCTCGCCGACCGGCTGGCCCGGCTGTTCGAGACGGTGGCGGCCGAGCCCGAGCGGCTGCTGGGCACCGTCGAGACGCTGGACGCGGCCGAGCGCGAGCAGGTGCTGGTGGCCTGGAACGACACCGCGCGGCCGGTGCCGCAGGCCGTCCTGCCCGAGCTCTTCCAGGAGCAGGCGGCCCGCACTCCGGACGCCGCGGCCGTGGCCTTCGAGGGCACCACGCTCAGCTACGGCGAGCTGAACGAGCGGGCCAACCGCCTGGCGCACCTGCTGATCGAGCACGGCGCCGGTCCGGAGCGCACCGTCGCCCTGGCGCTGCCGCGCTCGCCGGAGTGGGTGGTCGCCCTGCTGGCGGTGGCGAAGAGCGGCGCCGCGTACCTGCCGGTCGACCCGGAGTACCCGGCCGAGCGCATCGCCTACATGCTGGACGACGCGCAGCCGGTGCTGCTGCTCTCGCTGTCCTCCGTCGAGCTGCCGGACTCCGGCCCGCGGCTCCTGCTGGACCACCCGGCCACGGCCGAGGAAGTGGCCCGGCGCCCGCACACCGATGTGACGGACGAGGAGCGCTCGGCCCCGCTGACCCCGGCGAACACCGCGTACGTGATCTACACCTCCGGCTCCACGGGCCGCCCCAAGGGCGTCATGGTGCCGCACTCCGGACTGGCGAACCTCGCGGCCGCGCAGATCGACCGGTTCGCGGTGGCACCGGGCAGCAGGGTCCTGCAGTTCGCCTCGCCGAGCTTCGACGCCGCGGTGTCGGAACTGTGCATGACCTTCCTGACCGGCTCGCTGCTGGTGCTGGCCCCGCAGGACCGGCTGATGCCGGGCGAGGCGCTGGCCGAGGTGCTGGCCGAGCACGAGGTCACCCACGCCACCATCCCGCCGGCCGCCCTGGCCGCCATGTCCGAGGACGACCTGCCCGCGGGCATGACCCTGGTCGTCGCGGGCGAGGCGACCGCGCCCGAACTGGTGGCGCGCTACAGCGTCGGCCGCCGGATGATCAACGCGTACGGCCCGACCGAGACCACGGTGTGCGCCACCATGAGCGAACCGCTGTCGGGGGCGCAGACGCCGCCGATCGGACGGCCGGTCGACAACGCCCGGGTCTACGTGCTGGATCCGGCGCTGCGCCCGGTCGCGCCGGGCGCCCTGGGCGAGCTGTACGTCGCGGGGGCCGGGCTGGCGCGCGGTTACCGCGGCCGGCCGGGGCTGACCGCCGAGCGGTTCGTCGCGAACCCGTTCGGCACGCCGGGTGAGCGGATGTACCGCACCGGCGACGTGGTCCGCTGGCGCCTCGACGGGCAGCTGGAGTTCGCCGGCCGTGCGGACGACCAGGTCAAGGTCCGCGGCTTCCGGATCGAGCTCGGCGAGATCGAGACCGCGCTCGCCGCGCACCCGGCGGTCGGCCGTGCCGCGGTGATCGTCCGCCAGGACACGCCGGGCGTGCGCACCCTGGTCGGCTACGTGGTGCCGGCGGCCGACGCCGAGCCGGTGGAGGGCGCCGATCTGCGCGCCCACGTCGCCCTGACGGTGCCGGACTACATGGTGCCGGCCGCGGTGGTCACGCTGGACGACCTGCCGCTCACCCCGAACGGCAAGCTGGACCGCAAGGCGCTGCCCGCCCCCGACTTCACGGCGTCGTTCCGGGGCGGAGCTCCCGGCACACCGCAGGAGGAGGTGCTCTGCGCCCTGTTCGCCGAGGTGCTGGGCCTGCCCTCGGTCGGCGTCGAGGACGGCTTCTTCGACCTGGGCGGCGACTCGCTGCTGGCCACCCGCCTGATCGGCCGGGTCGGCTCGGTGTTCGGCGTCAAGGTGACGATCCGCGCGCTGTTCGAGAGTCCCACGGTGGCCACCCTGGCCCGCCGCCTGGGCGTCGACGACGACCGGGACCCGCTGGACGTGCTGCTGCCGCTGCGCGTCTCGGGCGAGCGCCCGCCGCTGTTCTGCGTCCACCCGGCGGCCGGCATCGGCTGGGTGTACGCGGGGCTCATCCGGCAGCTCGACCCCGGCCACCCGATCTACGCGCTGCAGGCGCGCGGCCTGGCCCGCCAGGACGACGAACTGCCGTCCGACATGGCGGCGATGGCCGAGGACTACGTCGCGCAGATCCGCGCCGTCCAGCCCACCGGCCCGTACCACCTGCTGGGCTGGTCGCTCGGCGGGCTGGTCGCCCACGAGATGGCAGCCAGGCTTCAGGAGGAGGGCGAGGAGGTCGCGATGCTGGCCGTCCTCGACGCCTACCCCCGGGCTGCGGACGCCCCGGCGCCCGCCGCGGGCCCCGCGGCCGAGCGTCCGGTCGCGGACGAGGAGGCCGAAGTCCTCACCGCGCTGTTGGAGTTCCTCGGCCACGACGTGACCGAGCTCGACGGACAGCCGGTCACCCATGCCGCGGTGATGGAGGTCCTGCGGCGCGACGGCAGCGCCCTGGCCAGCCTGGAGGAGCGCCACATCGCGGCCCTCACCCGGATCGGCGCCAACTTCGAGCGCGTGCTGGCCGGGCACCGGCCCACCGTCTTCCACGGCGACCTGCAGCTCTTCGTCGCCACCGAGGACAAGCCCGCCGACATGGCCACCGACGGCGCCTGGCGCCCGTACGTGACCGGTCGCATCGACACCCACACCCTCGCCTGCCGGCACAACGACGTCACCCGGCCCGGCCCGCTGGCCCGGATCGCCGAGGTGCTCGCCGACAGGCTCCGGTCGAACAAGTAAGGCGCCCGCCAGGGCGGTTCGGCTCCGGACACGACCATCACCATCCACCAGAGAGGCAGCCCACCCGATGCAGGAAGGCACCACCCCCGAGCCCGCCGACGAAGGCGAGCAGCCGGTACAGCTGTTCGACCCGGCCGTGCTGGCGGACCCGCACGGCTTCTACCGGGGCCTGCGCGCGAAGGGGCGCACCTGGCACACCGCCATCCCCGGCGCCGGGGTCGACGTGCACGCCCTCATCCACTTCGAGGACGTCCGCGCCGGGCACGTCGACCGGCGGCTCAGCAGCAACTTCCGCCCCGACTCCCCCGCCCGGGCGAACGAGCCGAAGCCGGAGAAGCCCGGCATCTTCGACGTGGTCGGCCAGCACATGGGCAACTGCGACCCGCCGGTCCAGACCCGCCTGCGCAAGCTGGTCGGTCAGGCGTTCTCCGCCCGGCACGTCGAGCGACTGCGTCCGACGGTGGAGCAGCGCGTCGACGAGCTCCTGGACGCCATGGCCGGCCAGGACGAGGTCGACCTGATGGACGCCTTCGCCTGGCGGCTGGCACTCTCGATGATCTGCACGATGCTCGGGGCTTCCGCCGAGGACGAGGCGGTCTTCCGGGGCTGGTCGGACTCGTCCCGCGGGATCGAGACCGAGCGGTCGCGCATCGAGATCGCCACCGCGATCGCCGAGCGGATGCAGGACCTGCTGGACTCCCGACGCGCCGAGCCGAAGGACGACCTGCTCAGCGTCCTGGTCCAGGCCCGGGAGGACGACGACCGGCTCACCGAGCAGGAGTTGCTCTCGACGGCGTTCCTGCTGCTGGCGGCCGGCTACGAGTCGGTGGCCGGGCTGATCGGCAGCACCGTCCTGGCGCTGCAGAACCATCCGGAGCAGGCCGCGCTGCTGCGGGAGAAGCCGGAGCTGCTGCCGAACGCGGTGGAGGAGGTCCTGCGCTACGAGAGCCCGGTGATCCTCAACAACCTGCGCTTCGTCGCCGAGGACATGACCATCGGCGACACCGAGATCAAGAAGGGCGACCTCGTCGCCCTGTCGCTCGGGTCGGCCAACCGGGACGAGCAGCGCTTCCCGAACGCGGAGCTGTTCGACATCACCCGGGACACCTCCGGTCACCTGGCGTTCGGCCAGGGCATCCACTACTGCCTGGGCGCGCCGCTGGCCCGGATCCAGGCGCAGACCGCGGTCGGCCGACTGCTGCAGCGCTACCCCGACCTCAAGCTCGCGGCGGACCCGAAGGACCTGGGCTGGCTGCCCACCCCGATCTCCCGCATCCTGCGCACGCTCCCGGTCGCCCTGGGCCCTGCCGCGCGCTGAGACCGCGACCAGATTCCCACCATGACGACGCCGTGCCGGACCCCGCGGGCCCGGCACGGCTTCCGGCCTCGACGGATTTGAGGGACTTCCGCACCATGTCCGACCATCACGACTCCGCACTTCCCCTGACGTCCGCGCAGGCCGGCATCTGGTTCGCCCAGCAGCTCGACCCGGCCAACACCATCTACAACACCGGCGAGTTCCTGGAGATCCACGGCCCCGTGGACCCCGAGCTCTTCGAGACGGCGCTGCGCCGGACGGTCGCCGAGGCCGAGACCCTGCGCGCCCGGTTCAGCACCGACGGCCGCACCGCCGTACAGACCCTCGATCCCGACCCCGCGTGGTCCCTCGATCTCGTCGACGTCAGCGCCGAAGCCGATCCGGTGGCCGCGGTCGAGGCCTGGGGCCGCGCCGACCTGGCCGTGCCGCTGGACCTGGAGAGCGACCGGCTGTTCCGCTTCGCCCTGTTCCGGGCCGCCGACGACCACTGGTTCTGGCTGCACCGCTACCACCACATCCTGGTGGACGGCTTCACCGTGGCCATGATCGCCCAGCGGGTCGCCCAGACGTACTCCGAGCTGGCCGCGGGCGGGCCGATCGGGCCGAGCCCGTTCGCCCCGCTGGCCGACCTGCTGGCCGCCGAGGCCGAGTACCTCGCCGGCGACAAGCACGAGCGCGACCGCGCCTACTGGAACGGCGCCCTGGCCGACCTGCCGGAGGAACTGCCCAGCCTCTCCGGCACCACCCCTCGCACCGCCCGCAGCCTGGAGCGGCGCACCGTCCACCTGGACGCCGCAAGCGCCGACCGGCTGCGCGAGACCGCCCGGGAGGCCGCCGTCACCTGGCCGTCCCTGATCATCGCGGCCACCGCGCTGCAGTTGCAGCGGATGACCGGCGCGCCCGAGGTCGTCCTCGGCCTGCCCGTCACCACCCGCCTGGGCGCGGTCGGCCGCAAGGTGCCCGGCATGGTCTCCAACGTGCTGCCGCTGCGGGTGACCGTGCGCCCCGACATGACGGTCGCCGACCTGCTGCACCACGTCTCCGCGCAGATGCGCAACGCGATGCGCCACCAGCGCTACCGCTTCGAGGAGATGCGCCGCGACCTCAGACTCCTCGCCTCCGACCAGCCGTTGGTCGGCCCGCAGGTCAACATCATGATGTTCGACTACGACCTGACCTTCGGCGGGCACGCCTCCACCGGCCACAACCTGGCGATCGGCCCCGCCGACGACATGTCGGTGATCGTCTACGACCGCACCCGCGACGGCGGGCTGCGGATCGACTTCGACGCCAACCCCGAGCGCTACGGCCCCGAACTGGCCGACCACCAGGAGCACTTCCTCACCCTGCTGCAGAACCTCTCCACCGTCGGCCCCGACACCCTGCTGGGCCGCGTCGACCTGGTGGGCGAGACCGAGCTGCGCCGGATCCTGGTCGAGTGGGGCGGCGGCGAGGAGGACACCGACGACCCCGCCGCCACCACCCTGCCCGCGCTGTTCGAGACCCGTGCCGCGGCCTTCCCCGATCGCACGGCCGTGGTGTGCGGCGAGGAGCGGCTGACGTACCGGGAGCTGAACGAGCGGGCCAACCGCCTCGCCGCGGAGCTGACCGACCGGGGCGTACGGCCCGAGCAGTTCGTGGCGATCGCCCTGCCCCGCGGCACCGAACTGGTGGTCGCCCTGCTCGCCGTGCTCAAGGCCGGCGCCGCCTACCTGCCGATCGACCCCGACTACCCGGCCGACCGGATCGCCTACATGCTCCGGGACGCCGCCCCGACGCTGCTGCTGACCGCCACCGGCGTCGAGCTGACCGTCCCCGAGGACGTCGAGGTGCCCCGGCTGGACCTCGACGCCGCGGACACCGCCGACCGGCTGGCCCGTCACCCGGCCCACGACCGGGCCGCCGTCGCCGAGCCCCGGAACCCGGCCTACGTCATCTACACCTCCGGCTCCACCGGCCGTCCCAAGGGCGTCGTGGTGCCGCACCGCAACGTGGTGCGCCTGTTCGGCGCCACCGACCACTGGTTCGGCTTCGGGCCCGACGACGTGTGGACGCTGTTCCACTCCTACGCCTTCGACTTCTCCGTCTGGGAGCTGTGGGGCGCCCTGCTGCACGGCGGCCGGCTGGTCGTGGTGCCGTTCGCGGTCAGCCGCTCCCCCGAGGACTTCGTCGCGCTCCTGGAGCGCGAGCGGGTCACGGTCCTGAACCAGACGCCGTCCGCGTTCTACCAGCTGGTCCAGGCCGAGCGCCGCCGCCCCGAGCCGGCGTCGCTGGCCCTGCGGGCCGTGGTGTTCGGCGGCGAGGCGCTGGAGCTGAGCCGGCTCCAGGAGTGGTACGACCGCCACCCGGACACCGCGCCGCTGCTGATCAACATGTACGGCATCACCGAGACCACCGTGCACGTCAGCTACGTGGCGCTGGACCGCGCGACCGCCGCCGCCGGGCGCGGCAGCGTCATCGGCCGGGGCATCCCGGACCTGCGGGTGTACGTGCTCGACAGCGCGCTGCGCCCCGCCCCGACCGGCACCGCCGGGGAACTGTACATCGCCGGCGAGGGCCTGGCCCGCGGCTACCTGGGCCGCCCCGCGCTGAGCGCCGAGCGCTTCGTCGCCGACCCCTTCGGCGACCCCGGTACCCGGATGTACCGCTCGGGCGACGTGGCCCGCTGGGCCGCCGACGGGCAGCTGGAGTACCTCGGCCGCGCGGACCAGCAGGTCAAGATCCGTGGCTTCCGGATCGAACTGGGCGAGGCCGAGGCCGCCGTCCTGTCCCACCCGCTGGTCGCCGAGGCCGCCGTGGTGGTCCGCGAGGACCGGCCCGGTGACAAGCGCCTGGTCGCCTACCTGGTGCCCGAGCCCGGGCAGCGGCCGAGCACCGCCGACCTGCGCGACCACGCGGCCGCCGGCCTGCCCTCGTACATGGTCCCGGCCGCCTTCGTGCAGCTCGACGCCCTGCCGCTGACCTCCAACGGCAAGCTCGACCGCAAGGCGCTGCCAGCGCCCGAGATCACCGTCACGGCGTCCGCCCGGGAGCCGCGCACCGAGCGCGAGCGGGTGCTGTGCGAGCTGCTCGCCGACGCCCTCGGCCTGCCCGGAGTGGGCCCGGACGACAACTTCTTCGACCTCGGCGGCGACAGCATCATCGCCATCCGGCTGGTCAGCACCGCCCGCGAGCGGGGGCTGGTGCTGCGGACCCGGGACGTGTTCGCGGGCAAGACCCCGGCCGCGCTCGCCGAGGCCGCCGAGGAGGGCATCGAAACCCCCTTCGACGCCGGTTCGGACGACGGGACCGGCGAGGTCCCGCTGACCCCGATCGTGCACTGGCTGCGCGAGCGCGGCGGACCGATCGACGGCTACCACCAGTCCATGCTGGTCACCGCACCCGCCGAGCCCGGCCGCGAGCGGCTGGCGGCGGCGCTGCAGACCGTCCTGGACGCCCACGACGCACTGCGGCTGCGGCTGTCCCGCACCGCCGGGGACACCGAGTGGACGCTCACCGCCGGCCCGCGTGGCAGCGTCGCGGCCGCCGAACTGCTGCGGCACGTCGACGCGACGGGCACCGACACCGCCGGCCTCGCGGCGCTCATCGAACGCGAGCACGCGGCCGCCGTCGCCCGGCTGGCCCCGACCGAGGGCGTGATGCTGCAGGCCGTCTGGTTCGACGCCGGGCCCGGCCGGACCGGCCGGCTGCTGATCGTCGCCCATCACCTCGTCGTCGACGGCGTCTCCTGGCGGATCCTGCTGCCCGACCTGCGGCAGGCCTGGGAGGCCGCCACCGCCGGCACTCCCGCGCCGCTGCGCGCCACGACCTCGCTGCGCGGCTGGGCCCGACGCCTCACCGAGCTCGCCCAGGAGCCCGCGCAGACCGCCGAACTCTCCCGCTGGACCGACCAGTTGGCGGCCCCCGACCCGCTGCTCACCGACCGGCCGCTGGACCGGGCGCGGGACACCGGGGCCACCGCCCGTACCCTCACCCTCACTCTGCCCGCCGCCGTCACCGAGGCGCTGCTGACCCGCGTTCCCCCGGCCTACCACGCCGGGATCAACGACGTGCTGCTCACCGGACTGGCCCTGGCCGTCGCCCGGTGGCGCGAGAGCCGCACCGGCAGCCGGGACACCGCCGTCCTGGTGGACCTGGAGGGCCACGGCCGCGAGGACCTCTTCGACGGCGTCGACCTGTCCCGTACGGTCGGCTGGTTCACCAGCATCTTCCCGGTGCGCCTGGACCCGGCCACCACGGACCCGGGCACGGCCCTCAAGCGGGTCAAGGAGCAGCTGCGGGCCCTGCCGCTGGGCGGCCTCGGCCACGGGCTGCTGCGCCACCTCAACCCGGAGACCGCCGGGGCCCTGGCCGGCCTGGCCACCCCGCAGATCGGCTTCAACTACCTCGGCCGCTTCGCCGGTTCCGCGGCCGGCGAGGACACTGCCTGGGCGCCCGCCCCCGAGGGCGGTCTGCGCGGCGCCGCCGACCCGGCGATGCCGGTGGCCCACGCCATCGAGGTCAACGCGCTCGCCGAGGACCGTGCCGAAGGACCGCGGCTGGTCGCCCACTGGTCCTGGCCGGACGCGGTGCTCCCCGAGCGCGAGCTTCGCGCCCTCGCCGAGGGCTGGTTCGAGGCGCTGACCGCGCTCGCCGCGCACGCCGACCGCCCGGGCAGCGGCGGCCGCACCCCCTCGGACCTGCCGCTGGTCCCGCTCGGCCAAGCCGACATCGACGAACTGGAGGGCGCCTTCCCGCAGTTGGCCGACGTGCTGCCGCTCGCGCCGCTGCAGGAGGGGCTGCTGTTCCACACCCTGTACGACGACCAGGCGCCGGACGTGTACTGCGTCCAGTTCCTGTTCGAGCTGGCCGGCGCCGTCGACACCGCCGCGCTGCGAGCCGCCACCGACGCCCTGCTGCGCCGCCATCCCAACCTGGGCGCCGGGTTCCGCCTCACCGGGGCGAACACACCGGTCCAGATCTACCCGGGCGCCACCGAGGTGCCCTGGGAATTGCTCGACCTGACCGCGCTGCACGGCGAGCGGCAGGACGCGGAGCTCACCCGGATCCTCGACGAGGACCGCGCCCGCCGCTTCGACCCCGCCCACCCGCCGCTGCTGCGGTTCACCCTGGTGCGGCTGGCCGCCGAGCGCAGCCTGCTGCTCTTCACCAGCCACCACGTGCTGATGGACGGCTGGTCGATGGCCGCGCTGGTGCGCGAACTCCTGTCCCTGTACGACACCCGGGGCGACGCCGCGGCACTGCCGCGCGTCACCCCGTACCGCGACTACCTGGCCTGGCTGGCCCAGCAGGACGAGCCGCCCGCGCGGCAGGCCTGGGCGGCCGCGCTGGACGGCGTGACCGAGCCGACCCTGCTGGCCGGCGCGGCCGCCGCCGGCGTCGCCGCGCCCGAGCAGCTGATGGTCGAGCTGCCCGAGGAGTTCACCGCGGAGCTGACCGCCCGCGCCCGCTCCTGCGGCCTGACCCTCAGCACCGTTCTCCAGGGCTCGTGGGCGCTGCTGCTCGCCCGGCTGACCGGCCGCGACGACGTGGTGTTCGGCACGACCGTCTCCGGGCGGCCACCGCAGATGACCGGGATCGAGCACACCCTCGGCCTGTTCATCAACACCCTGCCGGTGCGGCTGCGGCTGGCCCCGGGCGAGACCCTGCTGGAGACGCTCACCCGGTTCCAGGACGAGCAGTCGCAGCTGATGGACCACCACCACCTCGGGCTCGCGGAGATCCAGCGGCTCACCGGACTCGGTGAACTCTTCGACACCCTGGCGGTGTTCGAGAACTACCCGCTCGGCTTCGCGGACCTCGCCTCGCCGTCCGGCAGCCTGCGCGTCACCGACGTGGACGGCCGCGACGCCGCCCACTACCCGCTCACGCTCACCGCGATCCCCGGCACCCGGATGCGGCTGCGCCTGCAGTACCGCCCCGACGTGTTCGGCCGCGCGGAGGTCGAGCGGATCGCCGACCGGCTGCGGCAGCTGCTGGCCACCGTGGTCGCTGCCCCGGAGCAGCGGGTCGCCCGCACCGACGCACTGGCGCCGGAGGAGCGGCACCGGCTGCTCGTCGAGTGGAACGCCACCGAGCGGCCGGTCGAACCCGCCACCCTGGCGCAGCTGGTCGAGGCCCAGGTGGCCCGCACGCCCGACGCCGTCGCGGTCGACTTCGAGGGCGGCACCCACACCTACGCGGAGCTGAACCGGAGGGCCAACCGCCTCGCCCGGCTGCTGGCCGCCCGGGGCCTGGGGCCGGAGCGCACCGCCGCGCTGCTGCTGCCGCGCTCGGCCGACCTGGTGGTGGCCGAGCTCGCCGTCCTCAAGACCGGCGCCGCGTACCTGCCGGTCGACCCGCAGCACCCGCTGGACCGGATCGTCTTCATGCTGGAGGACGCCCGCCCGGCCGTCGTGCTGACCGCCGGCGACCTCGGCGCGCTCTCCCCGGAGGGCACCGGCACGGCCGACCGCTCCGAGACGCTGTGGCTGGCGCTCGACGACGCCACGACCCTGGCCGAGCTGGAGCGGCAGGGCGACGGCGACCTGACGGACGCCGACCGCACCGCGCCCGTGTCCGTCCTCAACACCGCGTACGTCATCTACACCTCCGGGTCCACCGGGCGCCCCAAGGGCGTCGCCGTCACGCACAGCGGTCTCGCGAGCTTCTCCGCCGCCGAGGCCAGGCGCTTCGACGTCACTCCGGACAGCCGGGTGCTGATGTTCGCCTCGCCGAGCTTCGACGCGTCGGTGCTGGAGCTGTGCATGGCCCTGCCCGCGGGCGCCGCCCTGGTGGTGCCCCCGGCCGGGCCGCTGGCCGGGGAACTCCTCGGCGAGGTGCTCGCCGGGCGGCGGATCAGCCACACGCTGATCCCGCCCGCGGCCCTGGCCGGGCTGCCCGCCGCCGGGTTCCCGGAGCTGCGCACCCTGGTCGTCGGCGGTGACGCCTGCTCGCCGGAACTGGTCGCGGCCTGGGCGCCGGGCCGCCGGATGATCAACGCGTACGGGCCCACCGAGGTCACCGTCGCCGCGACCATGAGCGCCCCGCTCACCCCGGACGGCACCGCGCCCTCGATCGGGGGCCCGATCGACAACACCCGGGTCTACGTGCTCGGGCCGGACCTCGCCCCGGTGCCGGTCGGCGTCGCGGGCGAGCTGTACGTCACCGGCGCCGGCCTGGCCCGCGGCTACCTGGGCCGCGCCGGGCTGACCGCCGAGCGCTTCGTCGCCGACCCGTTCGGCGCCCCCGGCACCCGGATGTACCGCACCGGCGACCTGGTGCGCCGGCGTGCGGACGGTGACCTGGACTTCCTGGGCCGCACCGACGAGCAGGTGAAGGTCCGCGGTTTCCGGATCGAGCCGGGCGAGATCGAGACGGTCCTCGCCGCCCACCCCGCCGTGGCCCGGGTCGCCGTCGTGGTCCGCGAGGACGCCCCCGGCGTCAAGCGGCTGGTGGCCTACGCGGTGCCCGCGGACGGCGCCGGGCTCACCGGGGCCGAGCTGCGCGTCCACGCGGCGGCCGCACTGCCGGAGTACATGGTGCCCTCGGCCTGCGTGGTCCTGCCCGCGCTGCCCCTCACCCCGCACGGGAAGCTGGACCGCAAGGCGCTGCCGGCCCCCGCGTACGAGGCGGCCGGCGACGGCCGGGCACCGGGCAACCCCACCGAAGAGCTGATGTGCCGTCTGTTCGCCGAGGCCCTCGGGCTCGACCGGGTCGGCACCGGCGACAGCTTCTTCGACCTGGGCGGGGACAGCATCGTCTCCATCCAGCTCGTCACCCGGGCCCGCCGCGCGGGCCTGGTGTTCACCCCGCGCGACGTGTTCGCGCACAAGACTGTGGAGGCACTGGCCGCCGTGGCCCAGACCATCGACGAGGACGCTCCCGACACCCCGGCGGACGACGGCATCGGCGCCGTGTCGCTGACCCCGATCGTCCACTGGCTGCGCGAACGCGCCGCCCCCATCGACGCGTTCAGCCAGTCCATGCTGCTGCGGGTGCCCGCCGCGCTCGACCTCGCGCAGCTGCGGACCGCGCTCCAGGCCGTGGTCGACCACCACGACGCGCTGCGCCTGCGGCTGACCCGTACCGGCGGCATCATCTGGGGCCTGGAGACCACCGCCCGCGGCTCCGTCCCGGCGGCCGAGGTGCTGCGCCACGTCCCGGCCCACGACCTGGACGAGCAGGCGCTGGACGCCCTGATCGCCACGGAGGAGGAGGCCGCCCGCACCCGGCTGGCCCCCGAGGCCGGCACCATGCTGCAGGCCGTCTGGTTCGACGCGGGAGCGGACCGCCCCGGCCGGCTGCTGCTCGTCGCCCACCACCTCGTGGTCGACGGCGTCTCCTGGCGGATCCTGTTGCCCGACCTCGCCGAGGCGTGGCAGGACGCCGCGCAGGGGCGCGCCCCGCGCCTGCAGCCGGTGGGCACCTCGCTGCGCCGCTGGTCCGAGCAGCTGACCGCGCTCGCCCAGGACCCCGCCCGGCTGAACGAACTGCAGTTCTGGGCCGAAGCGGTGGGCGCCGGCGACCCGGCCCTGGCCGACCGCCCGCTCGACCGCACCAAGGACGTGGCGGCCCACGCCCGTTCGATCAGCCTCACGCTGCCCGCGGAGCTCACCGCCCCGCTGCTCACCACCGTGCCCGGCGCGTTCAACGGCCGGGTCAACGACGTGCTGCTGACCGCGCTCGCCCTCGCCGCCGAGCAGTGGCGCGTCCGCCGCGGCCGCGACGCCGACGGCACCCTGCTGGTCGACCTGGAGGGGCACGGCCGCGAGGAGATCGTGCCGGGCGCCGACCTCTCCCGCACCATCGGCTGGTTCACCAGCCTCTACCCCGTCCGGATCGCCCCCGGCCCGGTCGAGTGGGCCGAGGCGCTGGCCGGCGGCGACGCCCTCGGCGCGGCCGTCATGCGGGTCAAGGAGCAGCTGCTCGCCGTCCCCGACAACGGCATCGGCTTCGGCCTGCTGCGCCACCTCAACCCGCAGACCGGCCCGATGCTGGCCACCCTGCCCGCGGCGCAGATCGGCTTCAACTACCTCGGCCGCTTCGCCGCGCAGAGCCCGCTGGGCGTGCCCGGCTGGGAGACCACCTCGGGCGACGCGCTGGGCGGCTCCGGGGATCCGGCGATGCCGTTCTCGCACCCGCTGGAGCTGGTCGCGCTCACCGAGGACCGGCACGACGGCCCGCACCTGACCGCGACCTGGACCTGGCCCGACGGCCTGTTCGGCGAGGAGGACGTGCGCGAGCTCGCCGAGGCGTGGTTCGCCGTCCTCACCGCCCTGGTGGGCCGCACCGGGCGGACCGACCGGGCCGCGCTGACCCCCTCCGACCTGCCGCTGGTGCGGATCGGCCAGGCCGAGCTCGACCGGCTCCAGGCCGGCGGCGAGCTGGCCGACGTCCTGCCGCTGGCCCCGCTGCAGGAGGGCCTGCTCTTCCACTCGCTGTACGACGACAGCGGCCCGGACGTCTACAACGTGCAGCTGCTCTTCGACCTCGAGGGGGAGCTGGACGCCGAGGCCCTGCGCGCCTCCGCCCGCGCCCTGCTGGCCAGGCACGCCTCGCTGCGCGCCGGATTCGTCCAGGAGGGCCTGGAGCAGCCGGTGCAGGTCGTGCTGCGCGAGGTGCCGCTGGAGTGGCACGACCACGACCTGACCGCGCTGCCGCGGGAGCGGCACGCGCGGGAGGTCGAGCGACTGGTGGCCGAGGACCGGGAGCGCCGCTTCGACCTGGCCCGCCCGCCGCTGGTCCGCTTCACCCTGATCCGCACCGGCGAGCGCAGCCACCGGCTCGTGCTGACCAACCACCACATCCTGCTGGACGGCTGGTCCGTCCCGCTGCTGGTGCAGGAGCTGTTCGCGCTGTACGCGCGGCGCGGCGACGGCTCCGGCCTGCCGCCGGTACCGCCGTACCGCGACTACCTGGAGTGGCTGTCCGGGCAGGACCGCGGCGAGGCCGAGCGCGCCTGGACGGTGGCCTTGGAGGACGTCACGGAGCCGACCCGGATCGCCCCGTACGTGCCCGGGCGGGCGGCGGTGCTGCCCGAGCGGGTGACCGTCGACCTGACCGAGGAGCTGACGGCGGCGCTGGGCGCGCTGGCCCGACGCCTGGGCGTCACCGTGAACACCGTCCTGCAGGGCGCCTGGGCGCTGCTGCTGGGCCGTCTGACCGGGCGCGACGACGTGGTGTTCGGCACCACCGCGGCCGGTCGGCCGCCGGAGCTGGCGGACGTGGAGCGGATGGTGGGGCTGTTCATCAACACCCTGCCGGTCCGAGTCGCCGTCGACCCCGCCGAGCCGCTCCAGGACCTGCTGGTGCGCCTGCAGGGCGACCAGGCGGACCTGCTCGGACACCAGCACCTGTCGCTCACCGACATCCAGCGGCTCACCGACGGCGGTGAACTCTTCGACACCCTGGTGGTGTTCGAGAACTACCCGCTGGACCCGAGCGTGCTCGACCTGCCGGGCACCGGGCTGACGGTGGTCGGTGCGGAGGGCCGCGACGCCACCCACTACGCGCTCTCGCTGATCGCCGTCCCCGGCGCGCGACTCAACCTGCGCTTCAACTACCGCCCCGACGTGCTCACTCCGGCGCGAACCGAGGAACTGGCCGAGCGCCTGGTACGGCTGCTGGAGACCGCCGTCGCCACCCCGGAGCTGCCGGTCGGCCGTCTGGAGACGGTCGCCCCGGACGAGCTGGACCGCCTGCTGGTCGAGTGGGGCGGCGCGGACCGGAAGGCCGTCGCCGCGCCGCGGGCCACCCTCGCCGAGCTGTTCGAGGCGGCCGTCGGCCGCGACGGCGACCGGGTCGCGGTGGTCTGCGACGAGCAGCGGCTGACGTACGCGGAGCTGAACGCCCGGGCCAACCGGCTGGCCCGGCTGCTCGCCGCGCACGGTGCCGGCCCGGAGCGCTTCGTGGCCGTGGCCCTGCCGCGCGGCGTGGACCTGGTGGTCGCGCTGCTCGCCGTGGTGAAGGCCGGCGCGGCCTACGTGCCGGTGGACCCGGACTATCCGGCGGACCGGGTGGCCTTCATGGTCGCCGACTCCCGGCCCACGCTGGTGCTCTCCGCCACCGGCGTCGCCACCGACCTCGCCGAGGGCGTGGCCCGGATCGACGTCGACGCCGCCGACACGGCCGCCGCCCTGGACGGGCTCTCGCCCGAGGACCTGCGGGACGGCGAGCGCACCGCGGTGCTGTCCGCGGCGAACGCCGCCTACGTGATCTACACCTCCGGGTCGACCGGCCGTCCCAAGGGCGTCGTGGTGCCGCACGGCAACGTGACCGGGCTGTTCGGCGCCACCGACCACTGGTTCCACTTCGGCGCCGACGACGTCTGGACGCTCTTCCACTCCTACGCCTTCGACTTCTCCGTCTGGGAGCTGTGGGGCGCCCTGCTGCACGGCGGCCGCCTGGTCGTCGTCCCGCACACCGTCTCCCGCTCGCCCGAGGAGTTCCTGCGGCTGCTGGTGCGCGAGCGCGTCACCGTGCTCAACCAGACCCCGTCCGCCTTCTACCAGTTGGCGCAGGCCGACGAGGAGGCCCCGGAGACCGGCCGGCAACTGAGCCTGCGCCACGTCGTCTTCGGCGGCGAGGCGCTGGACTCCCGCCGCCTGGCCGGCTGGTACGAGCGGCACGCGGACGACGCGCCCCGGCTGGTCAACATGTACGGGATCACCGAGACCACCGTGCACGTGACCCACACGGAACTCACCGAGGCGGACGCCGCCGGCGCCGCCCCGGGCGGCATCGGCAGCGCCATCCCGGACCTGGCGCTGTACGTGCTGGACTCCGCGCTGCGCCCGGCCCTGCCCGGGGTGCCCGCCGAGCTGTACGTGGCGGGCCGCGGCCTGGCCCGCGGCTACCTGGGCCGCCCCGGCCTGAGCGCCGAGCGCTTCGTCGCCGACCCGTTCGGCGCCCCCGGCACCCGGATGTACCGCACCGGGGACGTGGTGCGCTGGAGCGGGGACGGCCGGCTGGAGTACGTCGGCCGTGCCGACGACCAGGTCAAGATCCGCGGCTTCCGGATCGAACTCGGCGAGGTCGAAGCCGCCGTCGCCGCCGCTCCCGGCGTGGGCCAGGCCGCCGTCCTCGTCCGCGAGGACGTTCCCGGGGACAAGCGCCTGGTGGCGTACGTGGTGCCGACCGCGGGCCGCACACCCGACCAGGCCGGTCTGCGCGCCGCCGTCGCCGACGCGCTGCCCGACTACATGGTGCCCTCGGCCTTCGTCGTCCTGGAGACCCTGCCGCTCACCTCGAACGGCAAGCTGGACCGCCGGGCCCTGCCCGCGCCGCAGCTCTCCCACGGCGCCGCCGGCCGCCCGGCCCGCACGCCCGAGGAGGAGATCCTCTGCCGGCTCTTCGCCGAGGTGCTGGGCCGGTCCGAGGTCGGGATCGACGAGAGCTTCTTCGACCTGGGCGGCCACTCGCTGCTGGCGACCAAGCTGATCAGCCGGGTCCGCACGGCCTTCGACGCCGAGGTGCCGATCCGGGTGCTGTTCGAGGCGCCCACCGTGGCGGCACTGGCCGAGCAGCTCGGCGTCGCCCACCGGGCCCGCACGGCGCTGCGCCCGATGCCGCGCCCCTACGACGTCCCGCTCTCCTTCGCCCAACGCCGGCTCTGGTTCATCAACCGCTTCGACGGGCAGAGCTCGACCTACCTGATGCCGTACGCGATGCGGCTGACCGGCGCACTCGACCGGGTGGCCCTGCAGGGCGCGCTGGACGACCTGGTCGAGCGGCACGAGAGCCTGCGCACCCTGTTCCCGGAGGTCGCCGGGGTGCCGCGCCAGCGCGTCCTGTCGCTCCAGGAGGGCAGGGCCGAGCTGCAGGTGCGGGAGCTGACCGAGGAGCAGCTGCAGGAGGCGGTGACCGCCGCCTCGACCCGCGGTTTCGACCTGGAGGCCGAGACCCCGCTGCGGGCCCACCTGTTCGTGCTGGGCCCCGACCGGGCGGTGCTGCTGCTCGTCCTGCACCACATCGTCGCCGACGGCTGGTCGCTGGTCCCGCTCGCGAACGACCTCACCGCCGCCTACGCCGCCCGTCGCGCGGGCGACGCCCCCGGCTGGGCCCCGCTGCCGGTGCAGTACGCCGACTACACGCTGTGGCAGCACGAGCTGCTCGGCTCCGAGGCCGATCCGGACAGCCAGATCTCCAGCCAACTCGCCTACTGGACCGATCAGTTGACGGGGATCCCGGACGAGCTGGAGCTGCCCGCCGACCGCCCGCGGCCGGCCGCGCCGAGCTACCGCGGCGGCGGTGTGCTGCTCTCCGTCAAGCCGGAGACCCACCGGGCGCTGACCGCGCTGGCCCGGGAGCGCGGCGCCACCCTGTACATGGTGCTGCAGTCGGGCATCGCGGCACTGCTGACCCGGATGGGCGCCGGCACCGACATCCCGATCGGCAGCGCCATCGCGGGCCGCACCGACGAGGCGCTGGACGAGCTGGTCGGCTTCTTCGTCAACACCCTGGTGCTGCGCACCGACACCTCCGGCGACCCGAGCTTCCGCGAGCTGCTGGAACGTGTCCGGGTCACCGACCTGGCGGCTTACGCCCACCAGGACATGCCGTTCGAGCGGCTGGTGGAGATCCTGAACCCCGCCCGGTCCACGGCCCGGCACCCGCTCTTCCAGGTCGCGCTCGGCCTGGAGAACAACGACAAGGCCGACTGGCGGCTGGACGGCCTGGAGTGCGTCCCGCAGCCGATCGGCATGCAGGTGGCACGCTTCGACCTGCTGTTCAGCTTCCGCGAGGCGCTGTCGGCGGACGGCACCGGCGAGGGGTTGGACGGCTACATCGAGTTCAGCACCGACCTGTTCGACGAGGCGACCGTGCAGCGGCTGGCCGAGTGGTTCGTCCGACTGCTCGACGGCGCGGCGGCCCGGCCCGACCTGCCGATCGGCCGGATCGCCCTGCTGGGCCGTGCGGAACGCGACGCGACGCTGCGGGAGTGGAACGACACCGCCGCCGACCTCCCGGTCGGCACGCTGCCCGAGCTGTTCGAGGCCCGGGTGGCGCTCGCCCCCGAGGCCACGGCGCTGGTCTACGAGGGCGAGCGGCTGACGTACGCGCAGCTGAACGCCCGGGCCAACCGGCTCGCCCGGCACCTGGCCGCCCGGGGCATCGGCGCCGAGGACCTGGTCGCGCTGGCGCTGCCCCGCTCGGTCGACCTGGTGGTCGCCCTCCTCGCGGTGTCCAAGACCGGGGCCGCCTACCTCCCGGTGGACCCGAGCTACCCGCAGGACCGGATCGGCTACATGCTGACCGACGCCCGGCCCGCACGGCTGGTCACCCGGTCGGCGACCGCCGCCGAGCTGCCCGAGGACGCCCGGGGCATCGCCCGCACTCTGCTCGACGACCCGGACACCGAAGCCGCGGTGGCCGCGCTCAGCCCGGCGGACCTGACCGACGCCGACCGGCGCGACGGGCCGCTCCGGCTGGGCAACGCGGCCTACGTCATCTACACGTCGGGGTCGACCGGGCGCCCCAAGGGCGTCGTGGTCTCGCACCGGGGCGTGTCGAACCTTGCGAGCGCGAAGCGCGAGCGGTTCGCCGTGACGCCGGACAGCCGGATGCTGCAGTTCGCCTCGCCGAGCTTCGACGCCGCGTTCTGCGAGCTGAGCGTCACGCTGCTGACCGGCGCCACCCTGGTGCTGGCGCCCGCCGAGCGGCTGGTGCCCGGCGTGGCCCTGGCCGAGCTGGTCGCCGAGACCGGCGCCACCCACGCCATCCTGCCGCCGGTGGCCCTGAAGGTCATGCCGGCCGACAGCCTGGGCTCGCTCACCACCGTGGCGGTGGCCGGCGAGGCGTGCTCCCCGGAGCTCGTCGAGACCTGGTCCGCGGGCCGCCGCATGATCAACGCGTACGGCCCGACCGAGATGACGGTGTGCACCACCATGAGCCGGCCGCTGGCCGGCGCGCAGACGCCGCCGATCGGCGCGCCGCTGCCCAACACGCGGGTCTACGTGCTGGACACGAACCTCCAGCCGGTGCCGGTCGGCATGGTCGGCGAGCTCTACTCCACCGGCGTGCAGCTGGCCCGCGGCTACCTCAACCGGCCCGACGTGACCGCCGAGCGGTTCGTCGCCGACCCGTTCGGCGCCCCGGGCGAGCGGATGTACCGCACCGGCGACCTGGTGCGCTGGCGGGCGGACGGCGAGCTGGAGTTCGTCGGCCGCGTCGACGAGCAGGTCAAGCTGCGCGGCTTCCGGATCGAGCCGGGCGAGATCGAGTCGCTGCTGCTGCGCCACCCGGCGGTCGGCCAGGCCGCCGTCGTGGTCCGCGAGGACCGCCCGGGCGAGCGCCAGCTGGTGGGCTACGTCGTGCCGATGGAGGAGGACGCCGCCGCCGAACGCGACGAGGAGCACGAGGGCGAGCAGATCGACGAGTGGCAGGTGGTCTTCGACGACGGCTACAGCCAGTCCGTCGACACCGCCTTCGGCGAGAACTTCACCGGCTGGGGCAGCAGTTACGACGGGCAGCCGATCCCGCTGCCGCAGATGCGCGAGTGGCGGGCCGCCACCGTCGAGCGGATCATGGCGCTGCGTCCGGAGCGGGTCCTCGAACTCGGCGTCGGCAGCGGCCTGATCCTCTCCCAGGTGGCGCCGCACGTCGAGGCGTACTGGGGCACCGACTTCTCCGACGCGGCGATCGAGACGCTGCGCGGCGAAGTGGCCGGGATCGACGCCCTCGCCGGCCGGGTGGAGCTGCGCACCCAGCCCGCCGACGACCTGAGCGGGCTGCCCACCGGGTTCTTCGACACGGTGGTGGTCAACTCGGTGGCGCAGTACTTCCCCAACGCCGACTACCTGGAGCAGGTGATCCGGCAGGCGCTCGACCTGGTCGTGCCGGGCGGGGCGGTGTTCCTCGGCGACATCCGCAACCTGCGGCTCCAGCGCTGCTTCCAGACCGGCATCAAGCTGCACGGCCCGGAGGCCACGCAGTCGACGGCCGGGCTGCGCCGGGCGGTTGAGCAGGGCGTGCTGATGGAGAAGGAGCTGATGGTCGACCCGGAGTACTTCCCCGCGCTGCGGACCTCCCGGGGCGGCATCGGCGACATCGACATCCGGATCAAGCGGGGCCAGTACCACAACGAGCTGACCCGCCACCGCTACGACGTCGTGCTGCGCAAGGACGGCGCGGCGCCGGCCGCCGAGGCGACCGTCCACTGGCGCTGGGGCGTCGAGGTGCTGGACGTCGAGCAGCTCACCAAGCGGCTGGCGAACGAGCGGCCCGCGCTGCTCCGGGTGACCGGGGCGCCGAACGGCCGGCTGGCCCGGGAGATCGGCGCGATGCGCGCCCTGGAGTCGGGCAGCCCGCTCGACGAGGTGGTCGCGCTCCACGCCGGGGGGCAACCGCTGCCGTCCGACATCGACCCGGAGCAGTTCCACCAACTCGCCGAGGACAACGGCTACTTCGCGGCCATCACCTGGTCCAGCGGGGCCGCCGACACCGTCGACGTGGTGTTCTCGCTGAGCCCGGACCTGCCCGGGGACGCGCTCTACCGGCCGGCCGGCGCGGCCACCGACCCGAGCGCCTGGGTGAACAACCCGATCGCCCGGCGCGACGTCGGCGCGCTCGCGATCTCCCTGCGCGACTACCTGCGGGGGCAGCTGCCCGACTACATGGTGCCCAGCGCCCTGGTGCCGCTGGAGGCCCTGCCGGTCACGCCCAACGGCAAGCTGGACCGCCGGGCCCTGCCGGCTCCGGACTACCTCGGGGTGTCCTCCGGCCGGGCGCCGAGCACGCCGAACGAGGAGGTCCTGGCGGACCTGTTCGCCACGGTGCTGGGGCTGCCGAAGGTGGGCGTCGACGACAGCTTCTTCGAGCTCGGCGGCGACAGCATCATCTCCATCCAGCTGGTCAGCCGGGCCCGCGCGGCGGGCCTGCTGATCACCGCCCAGGACGTCTTCACCCAGCGCAGCGTCGCGGGCCTGGCCCGGGTGGCGACCGAGGCGCCGGCGGACGGCGCGGACGACGTCGACCCGAGCGGCGCGGGCGAGGACGAAGACGGGATCGACCTGTCGCTGGTGGAGCTGTCCGAGGACGACCTGAGCCTGCTCGAGGAGTTCTGACAGCCCCCGCTCCCGGGCCGGCCGGCCGCCCACCGCCCGGCCGGCCCGGGAGCGGAACCCGCCCTGGCAGTTTCCTGCAGACGCGGTCGACAGTACGAAGGGCCCGACGCGATCATGTGCCGGGCCGTGTAATCGATGGTGGAGGGACAGGATGGAATACGCCATCCAGGTCGAGGACCTGACGAAGCGTTTTTCCGACACGCAAGCACTGGCCGGGGTGGATTTCACCGTCCGTCCCGGCACCGTGCTCGGTCTGCTCGGTCCGAACGGCTCGGGGAAGACCACGACGGTCCGCATCCTCGCGACCCTGCTGAAGGCCGACTCCGGCCGGGCACGGATCTGCGGGTACGACGTCGCCACGGAGGCCCACGAGGTCCGCAGCCTGCTCGGCGTCACCGGCCAGTACGCGGCGGTCGACGAGAAGCTGACCGGAATGCACAACCTCGTCCTGGTCGGGCGGCTGCTCGGCCTCTCCAAGTCGGCCGCCCGCCGCCGCTCCGACGAGCTCCTGGAGCGCTTCGGCCTCACCGACTCCGCGGGCAAGCTCGCCGGCAGCTACTCCGGCGGCATGCGCCGGCGGCTCGACCTGGCGGCGAGCCTGGTCGGGCAGCCCTCGGTGCTCTGCCTCGACGAGCCCACCACCGGCCTCGACCCGCGCAGCCGCAGCGCCGTCTGGGAGACCGTGCGTGGACTCGTCGCCGACGGTCTGACCGTGCTGCTGACCACCCAGTACCTGGAGGAGGCCGACCAGTTGGCCGACGACCTGGTCGTCATCGACCACGGCAAGGTGATCGCGCAGGGCACCGCCGACCAGCTCAAGGCGAAGGTCGGCGGCCAGACGGTGGAGGTCCGCCCGGCCGACCCCCAGCTCCTGGACGACACCCTGCGCCTCGTCACCGAGGTGATCGGCAACGCGGCCCCGAGCGTCGAGGGCGGGCTGATCACCGCGGCCACCCAGGACCCCTCCGTGCTTCCCGCACTGGTCAGGCGACTGGACGACGCCGGCATAGCGGTGACCGGGCTGGCCCTGCGACAGGCGAGCCTGGACGAGGTGTTCCTGACCCTCACCGGTGGATCCGACGAAGAGAAGAGGACCGTGGCATGACGACCGCGATGGGGACGGCACCGCTGGACCGGCCGCCGGTGCGCTCCCGGGTTTCCCCGGTCACCGCGTTCCGGCAGGGGCTGATCCTCGCCTGGCGCAACCTGGTCAAGCTGAAGATCTCACCCGCGCAGATCTTCGTCGCCGCGATCCAGCCGATGGTGCTGACGCTCCTGTTCGTGTTCATGTTCGGCGGCGCCATCCAGGGCAACCGGCACGACTACCTGCAGTTCGTCCTGCCCGGCATCATCGTCCAGTCGATGACGCTGCTGACCGCCAGCGTCGGCACGGGCCTGGCCACCGACCTCAACACCGGCATCTTCGACCGGTTCCGGAGCATGCCGATCGGCCGCTCCGCACCGCTGGTCGGCGCGATCCTGGGCGACCTGGTCCGCCACGTGATCTCGTTCGTCCTGGTGCTCGGCTTCGGGATGGCGCTGGGCTTCCGGATCACCACCGACCCGCTGTCCACGCTCGCCGCGCTCGCCCTGATCATGGTCTTCAGCTTCGCCATGTGCTGGGTGTCCGTCGTGCTCGGCCTGCTGCTCAAGACGCCGGAGGCGATGAGCTCGATCGGCATCTTCGCGCTGCTCCCGCTGACGTTCGGGAACAACACCCTCGTGGCGACCGACACGCTGCCGGGCTGGCTGCAGGCCTGGGTGAAGATCAACCCGGTCACCCACACCACCGACGCCGTGCGCGCCCTGCTCGCCCCCAAGGGCGCCGAGTCCGCCGCGTCCCCGGCGATCTACACGCTGCTCGCCTCGGCGGCCATCCTGGTGGTCGTCGTCCCGATCGCGCTCCGGCTCTTCCTGCGACGGAAGTGATGGCGGCCACCTGGGCCTTCGGGCTTCCCTCCTCCCCCGCGAGGGGGAGGCGCACACCATGCCGAGGGTGGACGTTCCGGGCCCAACCGCCTGGCCAGAATGGCATCATGAGCCGAAGCACCGAACCGAGCCCGTGGTACGTCGCCGCGTCACCCGCCATCAGCCGGGTGGCACTGGCGGGGATCGCCGGGAGCCTCCCCTATCTCGCGATGAAGCTCTACTGGACCTGGGGCGGCACGGTCGGAAGCCCGGGGAACCTCGCCGACCAGTTCCGCAAGAACGGCGCCCCCGAGTTCCTGGTCTGGCTGGAACGGCACGGCATCGACTTCACCGCGGTCGGCACGGTCCTCGGCATCACGCTGCTCGGCGCCCTGACCCGGCCCTGGGGCCAGACCTTCCCGCGCTGGGTGCCCCTCCTGCACGGCAAGCGCGTCCCCCGGTGGATCCCGCTGACCCCGGGCTGGGCCACCGCGCTGACCCTCGCGCCGTACGGGACGATGGGCGTGACGGAGCTCATCTTCGGCAACCTGAACGAGGAGAACCTCGCCGGCATGCCGAAGGGGGTCTACGTCATCGGCTTCGTCGGCTTCTTCAGCCTCGGCGTTTCGATCGCCGTGTGCACCGTGGCCTACCAGCGCCGCACCAGGCACGCCCGAGCACTGGCCCGCTGAGTCCGCTCGCCCCGCGCCCCTCGCCGATCGCGGCCGCTCCCTCCGGACGGCCGGGCGAGGGGCTTCGTGCCGTCCGGCCGTCCGATGGGCGGCGGCTCCCCCGGCGCGCCCCCGGGGATCTGACGGAGCGTCGGGCCGAGGTTGTTCCACGGCTGTGACACCGCGCGCACCGCGCCCTGACCTGGTGGTGCCACGCTCTGCGGGGAACGAGAACCACACCGAGGGGGCCCTGGAATGTCCGTGCGCAACAGATTCGGCACCGTCGCCGCGATCGCCCTGACGACCGCCGTCGGCGCGGTCCTGCTCTCCGCCTGCGGACCCGAGAACGCCGACCCGGCCCCCGGGGCCGGCGCCGCCGCGACGGGGGGCGCGGCGACCGGCTCGGCGGCGCCCGGCACGTCCGGCACCTCGGGCACGTCGGGCACCCCGGGCACGTCCGGCACTCCGGCGCCGGGCGGCAAGGAGGTCAACGGCACCTCCGCCGCCAACCACCTCACCATCAGCACCGGCACCCGGACCGTCGCCATGAACGGCACCACCGTCGACTTCGGCACCGTCGTCCGCGACCTCGCGTGGTCCCCGGACGGCAAGCGGGCCGCGTTCGTCAACGGTGACGGCGACCTCGTCACCGCCGACCCGGACGGCGGCCACAAGGTGGTCGTCGCCAAGAACCCGGGCGGCGAGACCTGGTCCCACCCCAGCTGGCAGCACGCCACCAAGGGCGCCGGCGGCGACGCCGTACCGAACGAGACCGAGCGGTTCGCCAACCTCGTCTTCGCCAGCGAGAAGGGCGGGGTGCTGCGGCTGAAGACCGTCCCCACCAAGACGGTCGGCGGCACCCCGGAGGTGCTGACCCCGAGCCGGTCCGAGGGCGGCGTCGAGGGCATCCCCCAGCCGCCCGAGACCGGCAACACCTGGGCCAACGCGGGCGGGCAGCGCGGCGAGGTCGCGTACGCCAACACGCCGGCGGGCGAAGTCTTCATCTACGACGACTACATCCGCCCCAACACCCGCGACATGGGCAAGGGCTCCCAGCCGGCGCTCTCGCCGGACGGCGGGCGCGTGGTCTTCGTCCGCTCGGTGAACGGCCACGACCACCTGTTCAGCCGCGGCACCGACGCGGACGGGAAAGAGAAGGACCTCACCCCGTCCGCCACCACCGACTACACCGAGCCCGCGTGGTCCCCGGACGGCAGGATCCTCGCCGCCCGCACCCCGGACGGCGTCGCCACCCTGCCGGCCGACGGCTCCGCCGCGCCGACGAAGGTCTCCACCGTCAAGGGGCTGCCCGCCTACCGGCCGTGAGTCCGTGTCGAGCCGCGGGCCAACTCGGCCCGCAGCTCGGCGAGGTGCTCGTCCGCCGACTCGTGCGGCAGGAACTCCACCAGGTCGAGGAAGCGGAACAGCACCCGGTCCTCGGTGACGGCGTACTCGTAGTCGCCGAAGCCGACCACCGCCCCCAGGCCGCCGCGCGCCGCCCCGCGCACGGCGGCCGCCACCAGCTCGTCCCCGCCGTCCGCCGCGCCCGCCCGCCGGCGGGCGTTCGGCCGCGCCAGGTACGGGCACACCATCGCGGCGTACAGCATGCAGGCCCGGTGCCCGGGGCCCTCCATGGTGGGCGCCAGGTTGCGGTACGGCCGGCCCTCGGCCAGCGCCGCCGCGATCGCCGCGCTCTCCGCGGGGCCGACCACCCGCCACACCGGGCCGCGGGGCAGGAACTCGCCGCAGACGGAACAGCGGCGCTCCAGCGCGCAGTCCGCGCTGCGGCCGTGGTCGGTCAGCGCGAACTGCGGCTCGCCGTCCTGCCAGGGCGTGATCGCCGGGACGGGGTAGCCGCGCCCGTCGCGGGGGCGCGCTCCCACCCCGTCCGGCATCGGCACGAGTTCGAATCTCACCCGCCCATCGATACCAGCCCGGCGCGCCGCCGGTCGAGCCCGGGGGCCGCCGCGGGCCGGCTCAGCCCCCCGCCTCCTGCACCAGCATCACCTTCCGCAGCAGGTCCGACAGGGTGCGGCGCTCCTCGACGGTGAGGACGCCCAGCAGGCGGTGCTCCTCGCGGCCGACGACGTCCAGGGCCTCGTGCCAGGCGGCGCGGCCGGCGTCCGTGAGGACGATGTCGACCTTGCGGCGGTCCTCGGTCGAGGGGGTGCGGGAGATGTAGCCGCGCCGTTCCAGGGCCTCCAGCCGGCCGGTGACGGAGGCCGGGGCGAGGTTGAGGTCGGTGCGCAGGTCGGAGGGGGCGGCGTGGCCGCCGCGGCCGGCGAGGACGTGCAGGGTGTCGAACTCGTGCTTGTGCAGGCCGTGTTCGGCAACGCCCTGTTCGCGGACGCGGCCGAGGTGGCGGACGAGGCGCTGCATGCGGGTCACCGCGCCCTCGATGTCGGGGTCGAGTTCGGGCAGCACCGGTTGCCAGCGGTCGACGTGGCCGTCCACCCAGTCGCGGGGGGCGGTCGGGTGTCGGTGCGGGTGCTCGGCCATGACAGGAGTGTACAAAGCGACAGATCTGCCGCCGCCAAAATATTCGTTGCCGAAATTTCGTCAGCGAAATACAGTGCGTCCCATGCCCCAACCACCGGATCCCCAGCACCCCTTGCGCCTGCACGACTTCCGGCTGCTCTTCATCGGCCGGACGGTCTCCGTCCTCGGCGACGCCGTCGTCCCCGCCGCCCTCGCCATCGCCGTCACCCGCGCCACCGGCTCCTCCGGCGCGCTCGCCCTCGTGCTCGGCTGCGCGATGGTGCCCCGGCTGCTCCTGCTGCCCTTCGGCGGGGTGGCCGGCGACCGCTTCGACCCGCGCCTGGTCGCGCTCACCACCGACCTCGTGCGCGCCGCCACCCAGTTGCTCGTCGGCCTCGAACTCCTCGGCGGCCGCCCGAGCCTCGCGCACATCGCCGTCGCCGAGGCGGTCGGCGGCGTCGCCTCCGCCTTCGCCATGCCGACGTCCTCCCCGCTGGTCCGCGGCACCACCCCGGAGGCCCACCGGCTGCGCGCCAACGCCCTGCTCGGCTCCGCCTCCAGCGCCGCCCGCCTCGGCGGCCCCGCGCTCGCGGGCGTCCTGGTGTACACCGCCGGGCCCGGCTGGGCGTTCCTCCTCGACGGCCTCTCCTTCGTGCTGAGCGCGGCCCTGCTCACCCGGATCACCGTCGTCCGCGTCCCCACCGAGCGGCGCTCGCTGCGCCGGGACCTCGCCGAGGGCTGGAGCGAGGTGCGCGCCCGGGACTGGTACTGGACCAGCCTGATCGCGCACGGCGTGTGGAACGGCGCCAGCTCCGTCGCGCTCACCCTCGGCCCGCTGATCGCGGCGACCCG
The DNA here is from genome assembly GCF_041053115.1 of Streptomyces sp. Y1. Taxonomy (NCBI): domain Bacteria; kingdom Bacillati; phylum Actinomycetota; class Actinomycetes; order Kitasatosporales; family Streptomycetaceae; genus Streptomyces; species Streptomyces sp. Y1. The sequence goes on from NZ_CP163445.1 coordinate 390,702, forward strand.
GCTCGGCGGCGACGGCGCCTGGGTGGCGATCACCCAGGCGGCGGCGGTGGGCCTGCTGGCGGGCTCGCTGCTCGCCGCGCGGGTCCGGCCGAGCCGCCCGGTGCTCGTCGGCAACCTCGCCCTCGCGCTGTACGGGCTGCCGCTGGTGGCACTGGCCGTCCCGACGCCCGCGCCCGTCACGGTGGCCGTCTACGCGGTGGCGCTGGCCGGGCTGGGGTTCCTCAACCCGGTCTGGGAGACGGTCGTCCAGCAGGAGTTCCCCGCCCACGTGCTGGCCCGGGTCACCTCGTACGACTGGCTGCTCTCGCTGGCGGCGGCGCCGCTCGGGTACGTCCTCGCGCCGCTCGCCGCCGACGCCTGGGGCAGCCGGGTGCCGCTGCTGGCCGCCGCCGCGCTGGTGGTGCTGGCCTGTGCGGGCACGGCGGCGGTCCCGGGCGTGCGCCGCTTCGGCGCCGCGCCCGCGCGGACGGCTCCGGAACCGGGGCCGGCGGCCGCCGAGCAGCCGCCGGCCCCGGTCAACTCCTAGGCCTGGAAGGTCAGTTCCAGATCCCGGTGATGTCGCTCGCGGTCGCCGCGTTGCCCGCGTGGCCGGTGGTGCCGGCCAGGTCCTCCAGGGTGCGCAGCACGTTGTAGTGGTTGTAGGTACCGGACGAGCTGCTGCCCGGGGTGACGTGGGCGCCGTAGAACACGGTCGGGATCCGGTTGCCGGACAGGCTGTTGTCCTCGTCGAAGGTCATGACGAGCAGGCTGTTGTGGGTCTGCGCCCAGGCCGCGTACGCGCCCAGGTTGTTCTTGATCCAGGTGTCGCCGGTGCTGACCGAGCAGTCGTGCATGTCGCTGCACAGGTTCGGGATGACGAAGGAGACCTTCGGCAGGGTGGTGTAGTCGGTCGGGAACTGGGCGAACGTCATCGCGGAGTTGAGCGGGACGTTGCCGAAGCCGAACCACGGGTTGTGCTTCTGCGCGTACTTGCCGCTGCTGCACGTGGTGCTGCCCTGGCTGGGCAGGGACTCGTTGTAGCTGGCCCAGGTCTTGCCCGCGGCGAGCACCTCGGAGGCCAGGTTCGGGGCCTGGAACCCGCCGACGACCACACAGCTGTCGTCCGTGGTGCCCTGGGTGGAGCCGGAGAACAGCGCGTAGTAGTTCGGCTCGCTGGGGTGCGTGATCGCGTAGGACTGGGTGAGGTTCGCCCCGCCCGCCTTCAGGGTGTTGTTGATGTACGGCGCGCTGCTGCTCCCGATGATCTGGGAGTAGGAGTGGTTCTCCATCACCACGACGATGACGTGGTCGGGCGTCGGCAGCCCGGCCGCCTGCGCCTCGGTGGCGGTGGCGGCCCACAGGCCGGCGGAGGCGGCGACCAGCGCGGCGGCGGAGCCGATCGCGGTCGCGGTGCGCCGGGAGCGGGGGGCCCGGTGCGCGGGGCTGTCGTTCAGGGGCTTCGCGGACGAAGTCATGACGAGTCCTCGGGTGAAGGGCGGCCCTCGCGGGGCCGCCCGGATCGGGGGGTGGCGGGCTGTTGGTGCGCTCGCCAACCGGCCTAGTAGGGCAGCCCGTTGGCGAAATCGGTGGCGAAGGTCGATTCGACGGTGGTGAGCACCCCGGCGTCGCCGACGATCAGGCCGAGCTCGCGGTTGTTGTTCAGCGAGTTGTCGGAGAAGTTCTCCGAGCCGGCGAACACCTTGGCCGAGGCGGTGCCGTAGTCGGCGACGATGGCCTTCGCGTGGATGTACAGGCCGGTGGTCGAGGAGTAGGTGACGACCCGGGCGCCGGACGCGGTGACCTGGTCGAAGGCCCAGCCGTACGAGCTCGGGTTCATGCCGACGACGCGCACGGCGACGCCCCGGTCGGCGGCCGCCGTGATCGCGTCGACCAGCGCCTGGTCGCCGAACTCCAGCTCCTCGACGTCGAGCGAGGTCTGCGCGCCGTTGATCAGGGCCAGCAGCCGGTCCTGCGAGTCGGTGGGCGACCAGACCAGGTTGTCGCCGTCCGTGGGGGTGACGGAGGTCTTGGCGTAGTCGGCGGCGAAGACCCGCTCGATCGCGGCGACGTCGTTGGCGTCGGTGTCGACGACGCCGTAGTCGCGGCTGGTGCTGTAGTAGGTGGCGTCCAGGTTCCCGGTCAGGATCAGGGACTTGGCGCCGTCCACGGTGACGGCCTTCTGGTGGGTGTAGACGTACGCCGAGGAGGAGTACGTCACGCCCACGCCGGCCGCCTGGAGCGCGCTGTAGGCGGCGGAGTTGACCGAGGTGTGCTTGGCGTCCAGGATCACCCGGACCTTGACGCCCGCCCGCTGACGGGCGATCAGGGCGTTGACCGCCGTCGTGTCGCGCAGCTCGTACATGGTGACGTCGACGGACTTGGTGGCCGAGTTGATCAGGTTGTAGACCACCGTGTGGTCCTGGTCGGGGAAGACGACCGCGGTGTACGTGCCGGAGGTGAGGGCGGCCCGCGCGGTGGCGGCCTGCGCGGCGCCCGCGGCGGATATCAGGCCGGCGGTGGCGAGCAGCAGGGCGCCGGTGCGGCGCGCGAAGGTGGCCAGGGACATGGGGGCTCCACGGTCGGCGAGGGGAAGGGGAAGTCGCCCGGGCGCGGGCTGGTCCGGGGCCGCGCGGGCTGCTGGAACAGCATGGCGGGGCGCGGTCAACGCGGGTAGACGACAGCAGGTAAAGCCTTGGCCCCGGCCCGGGAAACGGTTGGTGCGCCCCACCGGCCCCACCGGCCCCACCGGCCCCACCGGCCCCACCGGCAACGGACCATCCGCGCGGACCGGTTCAGGTTGCCCACCGGCCGCCGGTCAGTCGATAGTGGATCTTCGATCGACGCGGTCCGACACCGCGTCAGCCGACGAGAGACCGAGGAACATGGCGAAGACCAGCCTTCTGCGCCCCCTGGCGGTGGCCGCCGCCACGGCCGTCCTGCTCGCGACCGGTGCCGCCCAGGCCACGGCCGCCGCACCGGGCACCGCCGGCGCGGCCCCCGCGCCCGACACCGCGGGCGTGCTCGCCGCCCTGAAGGCCACCCAGGCCGCCGGCGCGCCCGGCGCCTTCGCGGTGATCCGCGACCACGGCGACACGGAGTCCGTCCGCTCCCTGGCGGTCGGTCAGGCCGACCTCGACGGCACCCCGATGAAATCCTCGTGGAGGTTCCGGGTCGGCAGCAACAGCAAGATGTTCGCCGCCGTTCTCGTGATGCAGCTGGCGGAGCAGGGGCGCATCGACCTCGACAAGCCGCTGCGCGACTACCTGCCCGCCGGCACCCTCCCGGAGGACTGGACCATGACCGGCCGCCAGGTCATGGAGCACCGCGCCGGGATCTACGACCACACCAACGACCTGCTTGAGCAGCCCGGCGAGGAGACCACCAGCGCCTTCGAGGCCCGCATCCGCACCCAGGTGTACGCGCCGGCCGACCTGGTGGCGATGTCCGTCAAGCACGGCGTGCAGTACACCCCGGGCAGCCGCTACTCCTACTCCAACACCGACTTCGTGCTGATGGGCCTCGCCGTCGAGCACCTCACCGGCCGCCCGTACGCGGACGTGCTGCGCGAGCGGATCATCGAGCCGCTCGGCCTGCGCCGCACCTCCTTCGTGGTGCCGGACGAGAAGATCACCGGCCCGCACGTCACCGGCTACCTCACCAACGACGACCGCACCAAGCCGCTGCTCGACTCCACCGAGCAGACCGCCTCCTGGCTGTGGGCCGCCGGCGGCGTCATCTCCTCCGCCGAGGACCTCGACCGCTTCCTCACCGCCCTGGCCGCCGGCAGCGCGGGCGGGCTGGTCAGCGACGCCTCGCTCCAGCAGATGACCGCCGTGCTGCCCACCCCCAACCCCAAGATCAGCTACGGGCTGGGGCTGCGCCGGATCACGCTGTCCTGCGGCGACGTGTACGGGCACGGCGGCATCGTCCAGGGCTACCAGACGCAGTCCTTCACCGCCCCGGACGGCCACCGCAGCGTCGTGGTCTTCGCGAACGCCTCCAACAACGGCTCGGTGACCCAGGGCCTGATGAGCGCGCTGGAGCCCGCGTTCTGCGGCGCCAAGCCGGCCGCTGCCGCCCCGCGCCTCGCGCAGCGCGACGCGGCCGCCCCGGCGAACGGCGCGGGGGCCGGGGACGTCCTGCTGCCGGCCGTGGAGGACACCCGGTTCTGAGCCTCCCGCCCGGGCACGACGAACCGCCCCGCGCCGTCGCGGCGAGGGGCGGTTCGTCGTGGGGGCGGCACCCGGTCGGAGCGGCAGCCGGTCAGGCCGTCCCCGCGGGGGCCGACCGGGCCGGGGCGTAGCCGTGCTCGGCGGCCAGCACCGGGCGCAGCGCCCGGATCGCGTAGAAGTTGCGGGACTTGACCGTCCCCGGCGGCACCCCCAGCCGGGCCGAGGCCTCCTGCACCGAGCGGTCCTTCAGGTGCAGCTCGACCAGCACCTCGCGGTGGTGCTTCTGCACCCGGCGCAGCGCCAGCGAGATGTCCCGGGCGACCACCACCTGCTCGTACGGGTCCTCGGCCAGCGGGCGGTCCTCGGGCGCCTCGCCGATGACCTCCTTCGCGCGGGCGGCGGCCATCCGGTAGTGGTCGATGGCGATCCGGCGGGCCACCGTGAACAGCCACGGGCGGCTCTGCTCCGGGCCGGCGGCCAGCGCCTCCGGGTGCTGCCAGGCGCGCAGCAGGGTCTCCTGCAGGATGTCCTCGGCCTTGCCGCGGTCGCCTCCGGTGGCGCGCAGCAGCGAGCGCAGCAGGTACCCGCCGTGCAGGCGGTAGATCTCGGCCAGGGTGTCCGGGTCGAGGGTCGGGCGGGGCTTCGCGGCGGGCACACCGGTGGCGGGCACGGCGGTGGCGGACGCGGCGGCCTCGGGAGCCTCGGGGCCGGTCCCGGCGCTGGAGGCCTGGCGCTGGACGGGAATCCGGACGATCTCGGCGCCGGGCGCGGACTGGGCGACGGACGGCTTCGACGACACGCGCTACCTCTCAGGTCGGGCTGGGAGCACCGCTCGGACTCGGGGACACCTGTGCCGGTCGTCCCCGCTGCCGGCGGCTGTGACAGCAGCGTGCCGGGCGGCGCAAATGCGCCACCAACGCTCCGCTAACGTCCCGCCGCGCCGTCCGTCAGTGGGCCGTCAGCGGCTCCCTCCGGGCTCGTCCCGCAGCTCTGCGGCTAACGCCCGGACCAGGTCCTGCACGCCGTCCTCGCCCCGGTGCTCGATCAGCACCGCCACCCAGCCCACCAGCCGGTCCCGGTCGGCCGCCGACCAGTCGGCCGCCGCCGGGTGCTCGTCCACCACCAGGGCCTCGGCCACGCTCAGCAGCTCCGGCGCCGGGTTCGGCCCCGCTCCCGTCCCCGGCCGGGGCGCCGCCTTCAGCGCCAGCCGGCGGGCCACCGCGATCACGACCTCGGCCCGCTGCTCGGGCACCGCCAGCGCGGGCTGCCCCGGCCGGATCGGCTCCGGTCCGCTCACCAGCGCCGCCAGGTACTCCCGGGCCTGCGCCTCGTCCGCATCCATCGTCGTTCCTTCCCGGTCCCGTACCCGGGACTCGCACCGGTTCCTGCCGCTGGCACTCGACGGCGTCGAGTGCCACCGGGAGACCGTAGCGAGCGGCGGCCGCTCCGGCAGGGGGTTTTCCGCCTCCGACCGGCCGGAGCCGGGGGTTGGCCGGAAGGCGGCCCCCGCCGCGCCCCGACCCGCTCAACGGGGGCTCGCGCCAGCGCGGTTCAGGTGAACCGGGGCGGGCCCGCGGGCCGTGGGACAGGGTGCGGGAACGGCACGACACCCAGGAGGTCAGGCGACGGCCCGCTCCGACGCAACCTTCCTCACCGGCGTCGGCGCCGTCGCCCGTCACAGCATGACGAGCAGCTTGGTGCCCGGGACCAGCTTCCGGTTCACCGAGGTCGACTGGACGAACACGGTGTACGCCGGGTTCTCGCCCGGCTTCACGGTGGCCTCCGCGTTCGGCAGGCCGAGGAGCCGGCGGGCCGCCGGGCCCGAGAAGACCCGGCCCGTCATCCGGCCGGTGGCCGGGTCCTTCTCCGCCACGGCCAGCTGCTTGCTGCCCTGGATCTTCTCGCGCTTGGACAGCTCGTAGAAGGCGCAGCCGGTCGTGTACGCGTGCCCGGCGCGGGTGACGAACTCGCGGATCGGCGTGTTCTCGTCGACGGGCACCAGGATGTACTTGCCGGTGTCGAGGGCGTCCAGGTTGGCCTTCACGTCGGCGGTGTTCAGGTCCTGGCCCATCGCGAACAGGTTCCTGGTGCCGCGCACGCCCTGCTCGCGGCCGCGCAGGAAGCTCGTGGCGGCCGACTTGACCGTGCCGATGGCCTCCTCGACGCCCTTGGTGGAGTCCGCGTCCCAGATCGCGATGTTGCCCGCCGGGAAGCCGTACTCCTGCGCGGTGCGCTTGGCCAGGGAGTTCGGGACCAGGATCGCCGAGGTCCAGTGGTCGGGCAGCTCGTCCATCGCGCCCTGGATGCGGTCGAGCCAGTTCTTCAGGACGGCGGAGCCCCGGCGGCCGCCCATCCGGGCGTGCATCTCGCCGCTCTCCGAGCAGCCGGAGGCGTTCTCCTCGCCGTCGGTGACGACGACCTGGAGGAAGGAGTGCTCCCCGTAGCCCTCCCAGATGTTCTTCAGGTCGTCGATCGACTTCACCGCCGCCTCGATCAGCGCCGTCGCCCCGTTGTCGACGGAGTAGAGGCCGCGCAGCGACGGCAGGTGCTTGACGTCCATGTCCCAGACCAGGTTCTGCACCTGGTGGTCGAAGGCGTAGAGGCTGATCCGGGTCTCGTGCCCGAGCCGGTCCGACTCCTCCTGGAGGCCCTTCACGAACTCGTCGACCACCCGCACGAGTTGGTTCGCGTGCGGCCCCATCGAGCCGGACTTGTCGACCACCAGCGAGACGTGGTTGACCTTGTGCTTGATCGTGTTCGCCGACATGGCTGTACCCCTCTCCGAACGCCGCCCCGACGCCGGTTTCCGGCGCCCCCTTCGACGTTGGTTCCACCCTAGGAGGGGGCACTGACAGCCGGCCGACGTCCGTACGGCCGTCCGCATGACCGCCCGTACGGCCGTCCGCACGTCCTCACGGCCGGCCGCCGGTCCGGCCGGCCGGGAGGTCCTGCGGCAGCAGCAGGCTGAGCTCGTCGAGGTCGGCGACGTCGAGGCGGGCGAGCCGCCCGGCCTGGCGGGTGATCATCGATTCCAGCACCTGCCGGGCGAAGCGCCCGTTGCCGAAGGAGCGGTCGCGCGGGGCGGCGGCGAAGTGGGCGGCGAGGGCGGCGAGCGTCTGCGGGGCGCAGTGGTACCCGGCGGTCTCGGCCTGGCGGCGGACGATGGCGACGAGTTCGTCGTCCGCGTAGTGGTCGAAGGTGATCTCGCGGGAGAACCGGGAGGCCAGGCCGGGGTTGGAGGAGAGGAAGCCGCGCATCTCCTCCTCGTAGCCGGCGACGATGACGACCACCTCGTCGCGGTGGTCCTCCATCAGCTTCATCAGGGTGTCGACGGCCTCCTGCCCGAAGTCGCCGCCGGCGCCGCCGCGGGGGGTGAGGGTGTAGGCCTCGTCGATGAACAGGACGCCGCCGCGGGCCCGTTCGAAGGCGTCGCGGGTGAGCTGGGCGGTGTGGCCGACGTAGCGGCCGACGAGGTCGGCGCGGGCGGTCTCGACGAGCCGGCCGGAGGGCAGCACGCCGAGCTCGGCGAGCAGTTCGCCGTAGAGCCGGGCGACGGTGGTCTTGCCGGTGCCGGGCGGCCCGGCGAAGACCAGGTGGTGGCCGATGGTGGCGGCGGGCAGGCCGGCGTCGAGCCGGCGGCGGGTCTGCCGGGTGAGGTTGACCAGGTCCTCGACCTGCTGCTTGGCGGCGGCCAGGCCGACCATGCCGCGCAGCCGGTCGAGCAGGCCGGGCGCCTCGGGTTCGCCCTGGCCGGCGGCGGCGCGGGCGACGGCGGCGGCGGCCTCCTCGCCGACGTCGGCGGGCAGCAGCCGGGTGAGGTCGGCGTTGTCGAAGTGGTCGAGCGCGGCGAGCCGGGAGGCCTGCCGGTCGACCATCTCCTCGAAGACCTTGCGGGCGGCCCGGCCGTTGCCGAAGTCGGCGCCCTTGGGCATCCGCTCGAAGTGGACGGTGAGGGCTTCGCGGGTGCCCTCGGCGAGTTCGTAGCCGTGCCCGCCGGAGGCGTGTTCGACGATGGTGGTGAGCTCGTCGACGCTGTAGTTCCGGAACGCGACGGTGCGGCTGAACCGGGAGGCCAGGCCCGGGTTGGAGGCCAGGAACTCGTGGATCTCGGTCTCGTACCCGGCGACGATGACGACCAGGTCCTCGCGGTGGTCCTCCATCAGCTTGACCAGGGTGTCGACGGCCTCCCGCCCGAAGTCCGGGCCGGCGCCGCCGGAGCCGGCGGACAGGGTGTACGCCTCGTCGATGAACAGCACCCCGCCGAGGGCCTCCTTGACCACCGCGGTGGTCTTGAGCGCGGTGCCGCCGATGATCGGGGCGACCAGGTCGGCGCGGGCGACCTCGACGAGGTGGCCGCCGCGGAGCACGCCGAGCTCGGCGAGGATCGCCCCGTACAACCGGGCCACCGTGGTCTTGCCGGTGCCGGGCGGGCCGGCGAAGACCAGGTGGCGGCTCATCGGCAGGGCGGGCAGCCCGGCCTGTTCGCGGCGCCGGGCCAGCTTGTTGAGGTTGACCAGGGTGGCGACCTGCTCCTTGACGCCCTCCAGCCCGACCAGGGTCTGCAGGACGGCCTGCGGGCCCTGCTGCTGCCCGCCCGCGGACGGCTGCGGCTGCCCCGGCGCTTCGCCGCCGCCGTCCGCCGCCGCGGGACCGCCGGGCGCGGCGGACGCGGCGGACGCGGTGGCGGCGCCGTGGGCGTCCGGCGAGCGGTTGTCCCGGCTGTCCAGGTTCTCGACGGCGAGGCGGTCGGTGGGCTCGGTCTGCCGCAGCCCGGCGCCGTCGTTCTCGGCGGCCAGGCAGTCGGTGAGCCGGACGGACTCGGCGGACTCGGAGCGCAGCCCGTCCTCGGTGTTGCCGGTGAGCCGGCAGGAGGTGAGCGTGGCGCGGGCGCCCGGCAGCAGGTGCAGGCCGTGGCGGCGGTTGGCGCGCAACCGGGCACGGGTGGCGGTGAGTTCGCCGCCGCGTTCGACGCTGGCGCCGTCCAGGGCGTTGTCGGCGGCCTCGACGTCGCGCAGGGTGGCGACGCCCTCGGGGCCGACCGAGACGCCGCAGCCCTTGCCGCCGCGCAGCAGGACGGCGCCCAGGTAGGTGTTGGCGCCGTCGCCGATCCGGACACCGTGCCGGCCGGAGTCGAGCACGGTGGCGTCCTCGATCCGGCCGCGCCCGTCGCGCAGCGCCTCGATGCCGTGCCCGCCGGCGGCGGTGACGGTGGCGCGGCGCAGCAGCGGGTTGGCGCCCTCGCGGACGACGACGCCGGTGCCGGCCGGGCCGTGCACCTCCAGGCGGTCGAACTCGGCGGCGCTCTCCCCGGTGATCTCGACGCCGTCGCCCTCGCCGTCGCGCACCACGGCGCGCAGCAGGCTGGGGCCGGCCGATCCGCCGACGTGGATGCCGGCCTGGGCGGCGGCGGTGACCTCGCAGTCCTCCAGGGTGCCGCGGGCCCGGCCGGCGATGTGCAGGCCGTGGCCCCGGGTGCGGACGGCGCGGCAGCGGCGCAGCAGCGGGTCGGTGCCGTTGGTGAGCACGTAGCCGTGGCCGCGCACGGCGGTGACGGTGCAGTCCTCCAGGACGACGCGGGCCGTGGAGCCGACGAAGACGCCGAGTTCGGCGTCGCGGATCGCGGTGCGCACCAGGCGGGTGCTGCTCTGCTCCTCGATGGCGACGGCGGGCTTGTCGGTGCCGGAGATCTCGCAGTCCTCCAGGACGCCGCGCGACTCGCCGTTGGCGCACACGCCGTTGCCCCGGGCGTCGCGCAGCACGCAGCGGCGCACGGTCGGGTTGGCGCGCTCGCCGATGACCAGGGCGGAGGTGCCGAGGTGCTCGACCACGCTGTCCTCGATGACGCTGGAGCCGGTGGAGGTCTCGACCAGGCCGGCCCCGGCCGGGTTGACGACCCGGCAGCCGCGCATGGCCAGCTCGCCCTGCTGGCGGGTGAGTACGGCCGTCCAGGAGGTGCCGACCACTTCGCAGTCCTGGAGGGCGAGCTGGCCGCGCGGGACGTCCACGGCGGGCAGGTCCGCGTCCTGCCCCTGCAGCACCAGGCCGGTCAACTGGACGGCCTCGGCGAGCACTTGGACGACCGAGCCGCGCCGGGGGCTGATCCGCACGCTGCCCCGCGCGTCCTCGGCGGTGATGCTCACCACCTTGGTGAGGACGAGGTTCTCCTCGTACCGGCCGGGGCGCACCGAGATCACCGCACCGCTGCGGGCGGCCTGGACGGCCTCGCCGATCGTGCGGTAGGAGCCGGGCTCCTGCCGCTCCGCGCAGACCGTCAGCACCGGGCGCGACATGGGGCGGCCTCGGCCTTCCCGGTCGGCTCGGCCTGCTCCGGGGCCGTCTCCTCCTCGGCCGCCAACACCCGGTTCACCGCCGGACGTTGGAACCCGGCCGAGCCCGAGGCCCCCGCCCCACGGCGCTTCTCCTCGCCCACCATGCTTCCCCTGCGTCCGACGACACTCCTGTGGGGAGCTACGGGCCGGGCGGCCGCCCGGGTTCAGCCGCTTCGCCTCGGTTCGGCGGACTCCTCGGGCGGCGTGAGCACGAAGGAGGGGCAGGGTGGCCGCGACACGGAAGTCGTCGCCGCGGGGCCCGACCGTCAGCCCGGCGGCACGGGGTCCGGTGTCGGGCTGAGGGGCAGGGTGGCCGCCACGCGGAAGCCGTCGTGGTAGGGGCCGACCGTCAGCTCGCCGCCGAACAGGGCGACGCGTTCGGCGAGGCCGAGGAGGCCGTGGCCGGTCGAGAGGGCGCGGCCGGGGCCGGTTCGGGGGCGGCCGGCGCCGTCGTCGACCACTTCCAGGCTCAGCACGTCCGACCAGTCGATCCGGACCACGGCCCGGCTGCCCGGCCCGGCGTGCTTGGTCACGTTGGTGACGGCCTCCTGCACCAGCCGGTAGGCCGTCAGGTCGACGCTGTCGTCCAGGTGCGCCGGGGTGCCGCGCACCTCCAGGTCGACCGTGACGCCGGCCTGCCGGACGCCCTCCAGCAGCGCCGCCAGGTCGGCGAGTCCGCGGCGGCCCGCGCCGGCCTCCACGGTGGCGTCGGCGGTGCGCAGCAGGCGCAGCAGCCGGCGCAGCTCGCCCATCGCGCCCCGGCCGACCTCCTCGATCCGGCCCAGGGCGTCGTCCGCGCCGGGCGGGAGGGCGGCGGGCCCGGCGGCGCGGGCCGCCTCGGCCTGGAGCACCATGACGGCCACCGCGTTGGCCACGATGTCGTGCAACTCCCGGGCGATCTGCGTCCGTTCGTGCCGGACGGCGTCGCGGGCTCGGGCCAGTTCGCGGCGGTCCCGTTCGGCCGCCTCGGCGACGGCCCGGCCCCACACGCCGACGCCCCAGGTCGCGGCGGTGACCGGCAGGTAGAAGGCGATGCCGGCGATCAGCGCGGCCGTGCGGTAGCCGGGCACCGCGAGCTGGTCGAAGGTGTACCAGACGGCCAGCCCGGCGGGCACCAGTGCGCCCGCGAGGGCGGCCAGGCCGGTACTGCGGCCGCCGTCGCGGGCGAGGGTGTAGAGCGCGACCAGCACCCCGAAGTAGGGCGTGAACTGGAAGTCGGTGGTGATGGTCAGCAGGTCGGCGCAGACCGCCACCGCCCACACCACCGCGAACGCCGGGACGGGCAGGCGCCGCCGGTACAGCAGGGCCAGGAACTCGGGCACGCAGAGCGCGACCAGCTCCAGCTGCTTGCGCCAGGTGGTGCCGGGCGCGACCGGGTCGCCGAAGAAGAACGCCTCCGGGACGATCACGGCGAGGGCGAGGGCGGCGTCCTGCAGCCGGGTGGACCGCAGCCAGCGCCGGCGGTCGGCGGCGGGCTGTGCCTGCGCGACGGTGCTCACGGCTACTTGCAGCCGCCGCAGTTGACGGTGATGCAGCAGATGCCCTGGGCGAAGACGACCAGGTCGTGCCCCTCCTGCCCGATCCACCAGGCCTCGGCGGCCGCGGCGGACCCGTCGGCCGGCACGGCGGGGGCCGTGACCGGGAAGCCGAGGCCGGCGTACGCGGACCACAGGTCGCCCTGGTGCCGGCGCAGGCTGTCGGCGAGGGCCGGGAGCGTGGTCCGGACGGCCGCCTGGTCCGCGTGCCGGGACGGCCCGACCAGTGCGAGGACGGCGGCCGCCGTCCGGATGCCCTCCGCCGAGGTGGCGGCCAGGCTGATCCCGGCCACCCGGACGGTCTCGGACGCGCCGCCGTCGCCGTTCGGCCCGATCTCGACCAGGTAGCGCTGCCAGGGGTCGCCGATCGTCTTCGGCGGGTCCGGGACGAGGACGGTGCTCGGCCCGGCGAGGAACCCGTGCGCGAGGGCGGGCCCGGCGGACCCGTCCGGCTCGACGAGGTGCACGGTCGCACCGACGGTCGGGGAGTCGTTCATGGTGGGGTCCCAGCGTGGTGAGGCCGCCCGGGCGCGTGGCCCGGCGGTGACCGGTGGTGTCCCGTCCAGTCCTAACCCGGCCCGCCGGGCGGCCGCCCCCGGGAGCGACCCGTGCGAGTGAGCGGCCGCCGCCCGGCGCTACCCCGGGAAGTCCTTCCAGAAGGGCACGGTGGCCTGCGGGTCCCAGCCCTCCGGGACGGGGAAGCCTCCCGGGTGCGCGAACTCGTGGTCGATGTACTCGGCGAGGTCGCCGCCGTAGGAGATCATGTCCGTTCCCCAGATCGACAGCACCGGGTGGCCGCTGGTGCCCCGCCCGGCGGGGAGGAAGCGGTGCCCGTAGAGCGGGACCAGCGGCGGCGCGGCCGCGAGGAAGGCCCGGTGGTCGTCGGCGAACCGGAAGCCGTACTGCGCCTCGATCCGCTCGAACTCCTCGCCGCCGAGGCCGGGTTCGATCTCCCAGTCGTGCAACTCCCTTAGCAGGCCGGCGGCTTCGGCCCGGAGTCGGGCGCCGTGGGTGTCGGTCACGAGGGCACTCCGGTTCGCCGCGGTTTCCGGACCCGGGCCGACCCCACTGCTCCCCTCGCGTGAAGCTGCCGCCGCGTCGCCCCGCGGTTGCGCGCCGCCCTGACGCGACGTCACCACAATGGGCGCTCGGCCGGATCTCGGCGGCCACGGCAAACCGGAGACCAGGGCGGATCACATGACGCGACTCAGTTCACCGACGCACCGGCGAGACGGAGGAGGAGGAAGAAGGAGGGGACGGGCACTGCTCCGGCTGAGAGCGGGGGCGGCGACCGCGGCGGGCCTGCTGCTGCTCGGCTTCGCGGCACCGGCGCAGGCCGTCGATCCCACCGTCTCGCTCAACAACAAGCGCACCGGCTGGGACGCGAACGAGCCGAACCTGTCGCACGCCCAGGTGTCCTCCTCGGCGTTCGGGCAGCGCTGGTCGACCGCGGTGAGCGGCGCGGTGCTGGCCCAGCCGCTGGTCACCGGCACGAACGTGATCGCCGCGACCGAGAACAACGACGTCTACGGCCTCGACCCCGCCACCGGCAAGGCCAACTGGACCCGCCAGCTCGGCCCGGCCTGGCCCACCTCGGCCGTCAGCTGCAACGACCCGGCCGCCCACACCGGCATCACCGCCACGCCGGTGTACGACTCCTCCTCCAACACCGTCTACCTGACCAGCAAGGCCAACGACGGCCCGGACGTCGACCACCCGCACTGGTACCTGCACGCGCTGAACGCGTCCACCGGCGCCGAGCGCTCGGGCTGGCCGGTGACCATCCAGGGCACGCCGACCAACAGCCCGGGCCACCCGTTCAACGCCAAGACGGCCAACGGGCGCCCCGGCCTGCTGCTGATGAACGGCTCCGTCTACGCGGCTTTCGCCTCCTACTGCGACACCGGCCCGTACGTCGGCCAGGTCGTCGGCGTCAACGTCAGCACCCGCAAGCTCACCCTGTGGTCCACCGAGGCCGGCTCCGACACCATGGAGGCCGGCATCTGGCAGAGCGGCGGCGGGCTGGTCTCGGACGGCACCGGCCGGATCTTCGTCGCCACCGGCAACGGCGCCGGCACGGGCGCCTCGCCGAGCCCCGGCCCCGGCAACCGGCCCCCCGGCCACCTCGGCGAGTCGGTGATCCGGCTCGGGGTGAACAGCGACGGCAGCCTCAGCGCCAAGGACTTCTTCAGCCCGACCAACAACCGCACGATGGACTCGAACGACACCGACCTCGGCTCCGGCGGGCCGACGGCCCTGCCGTCCGGCTTCGGGACCGCCACGCACCCGCACCTGCTGGTCGAGGTCGGCAAGGACGGCCGGGTCTTCCTGCTGGACCGGGACAACCTCGGCGGCATGGGCCAGGGCCCGAACGGCACCGACAACCCGGTCAGCATGGCCGGCCCCTTCGAGGGCGTCTGGGGCCACCCGGCGGTCTTCGGCGGTGGCGGCGGCTACGTCTACACGGTGTCCACCGACACCGGCAACGGCCGCTCCCCGATGCGGGCGCTCAGGTACGGGCTGAACGGCTCCGGCGTCCCGACCCTGACCAGCGCCGGCACCAGCAACGAGGGCTTCGGCTACGGCTCCGGCTCCCCGGTGGTCACCTCCAACGGGACGAACCCCGGCTCCGCGCTGGTCTGGGCGGTCTGGTCCGGCTCCGGCGCGGGCGGCGTCGGCGGCGAGCTGCGGGTGTACGACGCGGTGCCCGTCAACGGCGTCATGCACCTGCGCCGGTCCTTCCCGATCGGCACGGCGGCCAAGTTCGTCGTCCCCGCGACGGACAGCGGCCGGGTGTTCGTCGGGACCAGGGACGGCCACATCGTGGCCTTCGGCAGCCAGTGACGGATTGAGGCCCGGCTCTTGGATCCTGTGCCCGACCGGTTCCTCCGGTCGGGCACAGCCGTGTCCGCGCCGCCCCGGGGTCAGAGCTCGATCAGCAGGCCGTCCTCGGCGACCGCGGCGCCCGCTGCCGTCAGCTCGGGCGGGGTGTCGCGCGCGAGGGGGTTGGTGTTGTTGAGGTGGGTGTAGAGGTAGCGGGGGCCGGGGTGGCGGGCGAGGTGCGGGAGGGAGTCGCGGACGGCGAGGTGGCCCATCCCGGGGGAACGGCGGGCGCCGGCGGTGCGGGCGGCGAGCTCGTCGGGGGTGGCGAAGGTGCCGTCGAGCAGGACCAGGTCGGCGCCGGCCACCGCGCGGTCCATGGCCGGCGTCCAGTCGGCGAGGCCCGGGGCGTACACGGCGCAGGCGGCGCCGCCCTCCTCGGTGAAGCGGTAGCCGGTCACCCAGTCGGGGCCGTCCGGGAGGTCGGCGGCGTAGCGGGGGCGCTTGCCGCCGAGGGCGAAGGGTTCGGCGTTCAGGCCGCCGTCCAGGTGGACGGGCTTGCCCGGGGTGACGGTGTGCCAGTCGGCGGTGGTGTAGGCGGCGAGGAGCGGGCCCGCGGGGAAGGCGTGGTGGAGGGCGTGGCGTACCGCGGCGGTGGCGTGGATGGTCAGGCCGGCGGCTTCGCGCAGGGTCAACAGGCCCAGGGTGTGGTCGAGTTCGGCGCTGGTGAGCAGGGCGCCGCGCAGCGGGGTGTCGCGGGTGCCGGGGGCGGGGGCGAGTTCGGGGGTCGCCAGGAGTTGGGTCCGCAGGTCCGGGGAGGCGTTGACCAGGTACCAGGCGCGGCCGTCGCCGCTGACGGCCAGGCAGTCCTGGTGGCGGGCGGAACCGGTGCGGCGGGCGGCGGTGCATTCGGTGCAGCCGCAGTTCCACTGCGGGAGGCCGCCGCCGGCGGTGGTTCCGAGGATGCGGATCTTCAACTCGCGCTCATTCGCCAGGAGTTCGGTGGAAGCGCCGGGGCACCGGGGCCGCCGATTCGGCCGGGGCGGGGGCGGTGACCAGGTGGTGGTGCGGTGAGAGGCGGCAGGCCGGGTCGGTCACGGCCGGGTCGCCGGTGAACTGGTAGGCCTGGCAGCGGCAGCCGCCGTGGTCCAGCTCGCGCAGCGCGCAGCTGCGACAGGGCTCCGACATCCAGTCGGTGCCCCGGAAGCGGTTGAAGGCGGGCGAGTCGTGCCAGCTCGCCGCCAGGCCGTCGGTGACGGCGTTGGGCGGTGTCAGGCCGGGCAGGCCGGCGGCGGCGAGGCAGGGCAGGACGTCGCCGTTGGGGGCCACCGCCAGCTGCTCGCGGCCCCAGCCGTTCATGCAGGGCTTGACGGTGCCGCCGTGCAGGTCGGCGGCGACGTGGACGATCTCGATCCGCCCGCCGTGGCGCCGCCGGGCGGCGGCCACGTCCCGTTCGGCCTGCCGGACCTGCTCGGCGTCGGGAGCGAGGTGGGCGCGGTTGCGCCAGGCCCAGCCGTAGTACTGGACGTGGGCGAGCTCGACCCGGTCGGCGCCGAGCGCGACCGCCTGGTCGGCGAGGGCGCCGAGCCGGGGCAGGTTGCCGCAGTGGAGCACGGCGTTGACGGTCAGCGGCAGGCCGGCGGCGGTGAACTGCCGGGCGGCGGCGAGCTTCCGGTCGTGGGCGGCGAGCCCGGCGACGGCGGCGGCGCGGTTCGGGTCGGTGTCCTGGAGCGAGAGCTGCACGTGGTCCAGGCCCGCCTCGGCGAGTTCGCCGGCGCGGCCGGCGGCCAGCGGGACGCCGCTGGTGACCAGGTTGGTGTAGAGGCCCAAGGTGCGGGCGTGGGCGACGAGTTGTGCCAGGTCGGGGCGCAGCAGCGGTTCGCCGCCGGTGAGGTGGAGCTGGAGCACGCCGAGTGCGCGGGCCTGGTCGAGGACCCGCAGCCACTGCGCGGTGTCCAGTTCGGCGCGGTAGCGGGCGAGTTCGACCGGGTTGGCGCAGTAGGTGCACTGGAGCGGGCAGCGGTAGGTGAGTTCGGCGATGAGGCCGAGCGGGGCGGGGGTGCGGACGGTGCCGGTGCCGGCGGGCGGTGCGGCGGCGGTCGCGGGGACGGCGGGGGCGCCGGTGCCGTCCAGGGCGAGCAGCCGCCGTTCGGCCAGGTCGGCGAGCAGGGCGTCCACCTGGGCGCCGTCCACCCCGGCGTACTCCTCGGCGAGCCCGGCGGTGACCGCTCGCGCGTCGCGGCGCCCGTCGCAGTGCCGCAGCACGGCGGCGGCGGTGGCGTTGAGCAGCAGCACGCCCTCGGGGTGGAGCAGCGCGGAGCGGCCGCGCACCGGGTCGTGCACCAGGCGGACGCCGGCGCGCAGGCCGGGGACGGGGGCGGGGGCCGTGCTCATCGGTCGGGCCCGTAGTCGACGGCGTCCAGCATGGCCCGCAGCACCTCGCACTTGAAGGCCAGCGCGGCCACGGCGGCCTGCTGCTGGGCCTCGGTGACGCAGTGGTCCAGGACGAGTTCGAGGGTGCGGGCGCTGTCCTCCCGGGCGACCGGGATGCGGTGCTCGAAGTAGGCGTACCCGGCCGGGGCGATCCAGCCGTAGTGCGCGCGCCAGGCGGTGACGCGCTCGGCCATGTGGTCGGGCGAGAACATCTCGGTGAGCGCCGCCGCCACTCCCTCGGTCCACGGCCGGGTCTGGCAGAAGTGCAGGTAGCCGTCGACGGCGAAGCGCACGCCGCGGGCGACGTGCCGCTCGTCGAGGACCTCGGCGCGGTCCAGGCCGACCGCCTCGGCGAGCACCAGCCAGTCGGCCAGGCCGCCCTCGGCGCCGACCGGCACGTCCGGGCGCGGGCCGTCCGGGCCGGGGCCGTCCGACCGGGGGCCGTCCTGGTAGGCGAGGCGGCCGGCCCAGGCCCGGCGGACCTCCGGGAGCGGGCAGTTGGCGATGATCGCGGCGTTCTTGCGGGTCAGGCAGAGCTGGTAGTACCAGCGGTTGGCGACCCAGCGCCGCAGCTCCGGTGGCGTGCAGCCACCGGAGTGCAGGCGCAGGTGGAACGGGTGGGTGTCCCAGTACCGTCCGCGCAGGTCGTACAGCCTGGCCGCGAACCGCTCGCGGCTCAGCGGTCGCGCCACTGCGCGGCCCGTCCGGCGTACGCGGTGACCTCGGCGCCGGTGCGGTGGCACTCCACGGCGGGCGCGGACCAGACGGGCCTGGCGCCCGCCGGCCGGGCCGCGGGCGCGGCGCCGGCCCCCGGCGGCGGTGACGGCGGCGATGACGGGGTGCGGGCGGCATCCATGGCTGCCTCCTCGGTTCGGGGGTGGGACGAGGACACGCGAGCCCTCTGCCCGGACGGTACGAGCCCGTGCCCTCGGCCGCCGGTCGAGAACGCGGGCCGGTGCGGTGCCGGACGCCCGCCGGGCCCCGGCCCGCCGGTCCCGCCGGTGCCCGGGAAGGGGCGGCGCACCGCTCACCCGCCCGGGTGACGTTCGCCCGACCGGACACCGCGGTCGGCTCCCCCGCGGGGGCTCAAGAGCATCGCCCCCCTGGGGGCCTTGGACACGGTGGCGGCAAGGGTGGCCGGCGGGGCCGCGGTGGAGGTCCGGCCGAGCGGGTCCTCGATGCCGCCGCTGATCCGCAGCCCGCAGGCGGTCCTCGTCGTCCCGGTCGACCCGGCACGCGGGCGGGCGCGGCCGCCGAGGCACGCTGACCGCCCCGGGCCGGCGCGGCCCCAAGAGTTCACCAACCGCCTTGATCCACCACCCCCGGATGCACGATGCTTGGCCCGCACATCACAACCCGCCCTGGAGGGAGCACGGTTGGACTGGGCTCAGGCCGCCGGATACGGCGCGGTCGGCGGCGCACTGGTCGAACTGGTCATCGCCAACGGACGTTTACTGGCCTGGCAGGCGGCCCGGCACAAGGCCCGCGACGAGAAACGCCGCCGCATGCCGCCCCTGCGCCACTACATCGACCCGACCGCCGACCTCGCCGCCGGCCTCAGCCGGGTCGCCCTCGGCGCCCTCACCGGCTGGCTGCTGCACTCGCAGGTCACCGGCCTGTACGCGGCGGTCGCCGCCGGGGCCTCCGCACCGGCGCTGATCCGGCAGTTGGGGACCTTCGGCAGCGTCCGCGAGATCGTCCAGGGCCCCGCGCCGGACGGCGACGCGGCGGATCCGGCACCGCGCCGGCCCGAGGAGGTCGGCCCGTGACCTTCCAGCGCCGGTACCTGCGCTCGCTGCTCGCCTCGGACGGCAGGCCGGGCTCGCCTTCGGCATGCCCGCGGCCGGGGCCGGAAGTGGCCTGGTGGCGGCGGTTCCTGGCGTCGCTGCTGGACGTTCCGCCGCCGGCCGTACGGGCGGGCGCGGTGCCCGAGCAGCGGCGACCGGAGGTTCTGCCGCCGGTGGCGCCGCCGTGGCAACCCCGGCCACCGTTCTTCGCCCCGGTTCCGGGCGGGCGCTGGATCCCCCAACCGGCCCAGGCACCGGTTCCCTTCCAGAGTGGCAAGCCCGTCACGGCCGGCGCCGTCGCTATGTCCGGCGGCGTTGGGCGACGGCCCCTCCGTGCCGTGCTGGCCGCCGTCGCCCTCGGCGCGGCGGGGATACTGCTGGCGTTCCTGCTGGGCGCGTTCGACGGCCCGGACCGCCCGGCCCCGCCGAAGCCGACCCCGAGCACCACCGCCCCGGCCGTCCCCGGCCCGACCCCACAGCACCCCTGACCCCGCCTCAGCGCGGCATCGCGGCCAGCGCCGCCCGGGCGACGGCGGCGGCCTGCGCCTTGCAGTCCGGCTCCGGGTGGTCCTCGCCCCCGAGCCGGACCCACAGGCGCAGGTTGCCGTCGCGGACGACCAGGGCGCAGGTCTCGCCGGTGCCGGGCCTGTCCCAGTAGGCCTCGTCGCCGATGCCGGGGGCATCGGCCTGCCGGTCCTTCTTCGCCGCGTCGGAGAAGTCGTCGCGCTGCGTCTTGGTGGCGTTCTCACTGTTGCCCGCGCTGCGCCGCAACTCCACTGGACGGTGGCGGACGGGTCGCGGTCCTCGGAGCGGACGCCCTGGACGACGGAGGAGCCGTACCAGGAGCAGCGGGTCTGGGCGGTGCCGGACCGTTCGACGTACCAGTCCTTGTCGGGCTTGCGCTGGTCGGCCGGCAGGTGCAGCCCGCCCGCCGCCTCCGCGCAGATCGGCGCCTTCAGGTACTTGTCCGGCACCCCTGTCCCGTCCTGCGGGCCCCACAGCAGGTACCCGCCGACGCCGAGGCCCGCGACCAGCACGCCGGCGACCGCCGGGGCGGCGGTCCGGCGCGCGCGGCGCCGGCCCCGGGGTGCCGCCCGGGGGTCGATCACCACCGTCCGGGCCTCGGGTGCGCCGAGCAGGCCGTCCACGGCCCGCTGCTGCGCGGCGATCAGCGCGTGCACGGCCTCCGGCCAGGGCCGCGGGACCTGGGCGACGGAGCCGAGCAGGTCGAGCAGCCGCTCCGGGGTGGGCCGGGCGGCCGGGTCCTTGGCCAGGCAGGCCGCCAGCAGGGGGCGGGTGGCCGCCGGGACGGCGCCCAGGTCGGGTTCGGTGTGCACGACGTTGTACAGGGTCTGCAGGGTGGTCGCCCCGGCGAACGGGCTGCGGCCGCACAGCGCCAGGACGAGCAGCGAGCCGAGCGAGAACACGTCGCTGGCCGGGCCGAGCGCCCGGCCCTCGGCCTGTTCGGGCGACATGTACGCGGGCGAGCCGATCACACCGCCGGTGCGGGTGAGTTCGGAGGCCTCCTCGGCGGCGCGGGCGATGCCGAAGTCGATCACCCGCACGCCGTCCCCGGCCAGCAGCACGTTCGACGGCTTCAGGTCGCGGTGGATCAGGCCCGCGCGGTGCACGTCGACCAGTGCCTGCGCCAGTCCGGCGGCCAGCCGCCGCACCGCCTCCTCGGGCAGCGGTCCGGCCGCGCCCACCACCTCGGCGAGCGTCGGGCCGGGCACGAACTGGGCGGCCAGCCACGGCGTCGGCGCGTCCGGGTCGGCGGCGATCACGGCCGCCGTGTACCCGCCCGACACCCGCCGCGAGGCCTCCACCTCGCGCCGGAGGCGCGCCCGGAAGCCGTCGTCCTCGGCGTACTCGGCGTGCACCTGCTTCACCGCCGCCGGCCGCCCGTCCTGCGCGACCCCCAGCAGCACCCGGCCCATCCCGCCCTGGCCGAGCACCGCCAGCACCCGGAACGGCCCGACCCGGGCCGGCCCGGCCGCACCCAGCGTTTCCACGTGTCCATGCCCCCCGAGGTCGTGTGGCGCAGATCCTACCGACGCACCGGTCCCAGCCCTCCTTCGAGCTCGAATTCACGTTCCGTCAGGGCCCCGTCAGCAGACCGTCAAGAACGCCCGTGGCGGGGCCGCACGGGTCCAGGCTGGTGATCACCTGCGGATCCGCAGGCCATCGCTCCCGGAGGTGAGCCGCATGTCCGTCTTCACCGCGTTCCACTCCCCCGTCCGCCCGGCGCACCGCCTGCGCGCCGTACTCACCGCGCTGGTCCACCGCCTCACCGCCAGCCCGCTCGACAACTCCGTTCTCCGCGCGCTGGGTTCACCACCGCGCCGTCCGTCCCGGCACTGACTCCGCCGGCACCGGCAATCCGCTCGCGCCGAGGGCCGGGCCGCGGTGATCATGAGGCATGGAATTCCTCACCTACCACCGCGACCGGCCCGGCTCGCTGCCGCTGCGCGACGACATGCTGGAAACGCACTGGTCCTACATGGACGGCTTCGCCCAGCAGATGATCGCCCGGGGCCCGACGCTCACCGAGGACCGGGAACTGCCCACCGGGAGCGTGCACATCCTCGACCTGCCGGATCCCGCCGCCGCCCGCGCGTTCGCCTTCGACGAGCCGACCTACCAGGCGGGCGTCTACCGCGACGTGCTGCTGCGCCGCTGGCGCAACCTGCTGGGGCGCACCATGTGGGAGTTCCCCGGCGGCCGCGAGGGCGACGACCGCTTCCTCGTCCTCGGCCTCGGCGAGGGCGAGCCCGCCGACCTCGCCGTCCCCGCCAACCGCGACGACCTCGTCGCCTACGGGCCGCTGCTCTCCGACGACGCCACCGCCTGGCTCGGCACCGCCGCGATCCTCCGCGCCCCCGGCCCCGCCGCCGCCCGGGCCGTCCTCACCGCGGACCGCTACGCGAGCATCGAAGTCCACCCCTGGCACCCCGGCGGCCGGCCGTCCTGACAGCGCCGGGACCCGACCGGGGCCGGTCCGGCGAGGGCGACACCGTTCACCGGCCGCACTGGATCGACGCGTTCGACCCGAGCGGTGGTGCGGCCGGCGCCGGGCCGAGGGTGGTGGTGCCGGGGGTGGCCCGGTGCCCGAGGCCGCTGCGGTAGACGTCGAGGGCCTCCTCCGCGCGGCCGGTGCGGCGCAGCAGGTCGCCGAGCAGCCGGCACAGGTCGGCCAGATCGGCGGTGGCCCCGGCGTGCTGGAGCAGTTCCAGCGCGGTGCGGTAGTGCTCCTCGGCGTCGGCCACCGCGCCGCGCTCCTCGGCGATCCGCCCCAGCAGCCGGTGGGCCGCGCCCGCGTGCACCGCGCCGCGCTTGGGGTGCAGCGAGCCGAGCAGGTCCGAGAGCAGTGCCGCCGCCTCGTCGCCGCGGCCGGACCGACGCAGCACGTCGGCCAGTTCGACGTCGATCTGCTGGGTGTAGAGCGCGGCATGACGATCCGTCAGCATCGCGCGGGCGGTGCGCAGTTCGCGCTCGGCGGCGGGCAGGTCGCCGTCCTGGGCGCGCAGGTAGCCGCGCATCCAGTGGCAGTGCGCCAGTTCGGTGCGGATCCGCAGCTGCTGGTACAGCTCCTGGGCGCGGGCCAGCGAGGCGTCGGCCTCGGCGGCCCGGCCGTCGGCCAGCATGGTGCGGGCCACCGACCGGTGCAGCCGGGCCACCGCGATCGGGTCGTCCACCTGCGTGGCGAGGGCCAGGGCCAGTTCGGCCGCCTGCACGGCCCGGCGGTGCGCCCCCAGGTCCAGGTAGGGGGCGATCACCGCGGAGTAGAGCAGCAGCAGTGCCTGCGGATCGGGCAGCCCGCCCGCGTTGAGCCGGTCGATCGTGCTCTCCAGCAGGTAGCAGGAGTAGCGCACGTCGCCCGCGAGCAGGTGGGCGACCGCCCGGCCGCGCAGCGCGGGCACCCGCCGGGGCAGCGGGGCGTCCCGCAGCAGGTCCTCGGCGGCCCGGAAGTGGCCGATGGCCTCGTCGAGTTCGCCGATCTCCAGGGCGCAGTCGCCCAGCCCGAGCAGTGCCGCCGCCTGCTCGTCGGCCAGCTCGTAGCGGCCGGCTTCGGCGGCCAGCTCGGTGAAGTGCGCGGCGGCGTCCGCCGATTCGCCGGTGCACAGGGTCTGGCGGGCGTCGGCCAGGCGCAGCCGCAGATCGGTGGCGAAATGGGCGGGGCGTCCGGTGGCGAGCTGGTCCGCGCTGACTCCCAGCCGCTCGGCGAGGTAGCGCAGTGCGGTGTCGGAGGGGCGGACCTTGCCGGATTCCAGGGTCGACACGTACGCCGCCGTGTAGGCGGGCTCGGCCAGCGCGCGCTGGGTGAGCCCGCGTTCGGCGCGCAGTTCCTGGATCCGTCTGCCGATCCGCAGCCGGTCGTCGTGCCGGTCGTCCGCCATGCCGCTCCTGTTCCCCGTCCCGGTCGCGCTGCCGCGTGCCGGCCGCTGCCGTGTCCAGGCTATGGCGTGCCGGTGTGACAGCCATTGACTTAAGCCCGAATGTAAGTCAGGTTAAGCCATCAGTTAACGCCGGGTCAGGACTCCCCCGGACCGGACTCGGCCATCCCCCCACTCGCTCTCGCTGAACGGACCCCCATGCGCACTCGGCGAACCATCCTCGGCACCGCCGTCCTGGCGGCCACCCTCGGCCTATCGGCCGCCGCCCCGGCGACCGCCGCCACCCCGACCACGGCGGCGGCGCCGGCCACGAGCCACGCCCTCCCGCCGGCGGTGCCCTCCGCCGCCGCACCGCTCGCCGCCGGCTCCGGCCCGATCTGCTGGTTCGGCGCCTGCTACGACTACGTGTCGGGCCGCCAGACGACCGACGCCGCCGGTGCGAGCGTCCAGATGCTCCAGGCCGCCCCCACCGTCAAGCCCGGCGACACCTCCTCGCACTCGCTGCAGGAGCTGGCCGTGCAGTCCGCCGACAAGAAGTCCACCGTGGAGGTCGGCTGGACGGTCGACCTCGGCCTCAACGGCGACCTGCTGCCGCACCTGTTCGTCTACCACTGGGTGGACGGCCAGGAGAGCTGCTACAACGGCTGCGGCTTCGTGCCGGTCTCGCGCACCGTGACCGCCGGCATGGCCCTGCGGCCCGGGGACGCCGGACGCTACGGGATCGTGAACATCGGCGGCGACTGGTGGATCTTCTACAACCAGCACGCCGTGGGCTACTTCCCCGGCTCGCTCTGGAACGGCGGCTACACCCGCACGCAGGTCATCACCGCCTTCGGCGAGGTCGCCCACGCGGCCGGCAGCACCTGCGAGTCCATGGGCGACGGCCGCTTCGGCAGCGCCCCCGGCTCCGGCTGGATCCGCGACTTCCAGCTGATGGACTCCGCCGACCCCGCCCGGCTGACGGTCACCGCCACCAGCCCCGCCCTCTACGACTCGGGACGGGTCACCCCCACCGGGTTCCACCTGGGCGGCCCCGGCGCCGGCCCCTGCTGACGGCGGTTCGGAGCAGAACACGGCGGCGGCGGCTGAGCAGGAGGCCGGCCAGCGCGGTGGCGGTGCCGACCGCCTCGGCGACCGCGCTGGCGGTCTTCTGCGGGTACCAGACCGGGTCGTACATGTTCGGCAGCGGCCCGAGCGCGCCGACGTCGACGTGGCTGTAGAGGAGTACGGCGCCGAGGGCGGAGGCGGAGACGAGGAAGGCGAACGCCCACACCGCGAAGCGGCGGCCGGCGAACAGGACGAGGAGGGCCGCCAGGCAGGCCGCGGCGGCTTCGACCCGGAACAGGGTGCCCTGGGTCGGGCCGGGTCCGAAGTCGTAGTCGGGAGCGAGGTCGGCGTGGACGGCGGCGTCGACGGCGAGTGCGGCGGCGGTCACCGCCTGGAGCAGCAGTCGGGTGAGCAGCCGAGGGCCGAGGGCCGTGCCGCGGTGGAGGAGGTTCAGGCCCATGGTCCGCTCCGGTGGGGTGGCGCCCCGCCCGCGCGGCGGGGCCCTCAGTCACCGGTACGGGCGGCGGCGGCGGATCGCTCAATCGCGGCCTTCCCCCGGGCGAGCCGATCCGCCTGCTCGGCCGACTCCGGCGGGAGCAACCAGTCTCGGCTGCCGGTCGGCCGCTGTCAGTCCGGATGGTTCCGGGTTCCACGCCGCGCGGCGCGTGGCTACCGTCCCAACCGCTCGACACCCGGCGGTCCGGACGGACCGCCGTCACGCGCTCCCAGGAGGCCACGTTGACCGCGCACCACCCCACCCGAAGGAGCATCCTCAGGTCCGCCGGGGGGCTCGGCGCCGCGCTGGCGCTGGGCGCCGCGGGCTCGCTGGCCTCGGCGCGGTCCGCGGCGGCGGCCGACAACGGCTTCGGCCTGACGATCGTGGACCGCAACGAGAGCGACCCGCGGATGTGGTACTACCGCTTCCAGACCTCCGCGATCGGCTGGAACCCCGCCGTGAACGTGCTGCTCCCGGACGACTACTGGACGAGCGGGCGCACCTACCCGGTGCTGTACCTGTTCCACGGCGGCGGCACCGACCAGGACTTCATCACCTTCGACCGGATGGGCGTGCGCGACTGGACCATCGGCAAGCCGATCATCGTGGTGATGCCGGACGGCGGGCACGCCGGCTGGTACTCCAACCCGGTCAGCTCCAACGTGGGCCCGCGCAACTGGGAGCAGTTCCACATCAACCAGCTGCTGCCGTGGGTCGAGGCCAACTTCCGCACCTACGCCGAGTACGACGGCCGCGCGGTGGCCGGTTTCTCGATGGGCGGCTTCGGCGCGCTGAAGTACGCCGCCAAGTACTACGGCCACTTCGCCTCGGTCAGCGCCCACTCCGGCCCGGCCAGCCTGCGCCGGGACGGCGGCCTGGTGGCGCACTGGGCCAACGCCTCCTCCGCCGCGCTGGACCTGGCGGGCGGCACGATCTACGGCGCGCCGCTGTGGGACCAGGCCCGGGTGAGCGCCGACAACCCGGTCGAGCGGATCGAGAGCTACCGCAACAAGCGGGTCTTCCTGGTGGCCGGGACCAGCCCCGACCCGGTCGACTGGTTCAGCCAGGTCAACGAGCCGCAGGTGCTGGCCGGGCAGCGCGAGTTCCGCTCCGCGCTGGACCGGGCGGGCATCCCGCACGACTCCCACGAGGTGCCCGGCGGCCACATCATCCGTCCCGACATGATGCGGCTCGACCTCGACGGCATCATCGACCGCCTGCGCAAGGCGTGAGGGGCGCACCGGTGTTCCCGTCCCTCTCCCGCCGCGCCCACCGGCTCGCCCTGGCCGCGGCCGCCCTGCTGCTGCCGGTCGCCGTACCGGCCGCGGCCGCCGCACCCGCCACGGCGGCACCCGCCCTGACCGCCTCCGCTGCCGTCGCTGGAGCCGCGGCGTCCTGCCCGGCCGCCGGCTACATCTCCCAGGGTTACACCCCGGAGCACAACGGCATCGACATCGCCAACGACTACGGCACCCCCATCTACGCGGCCGGCGACGGCCAGGTGACGGCCTCCGGCCCGGCGCAGGGCTACGGCCAGTGGATCCGCATCCTCCACCCGGACGGGACCATCACCGAGTACGGGCACATGCGCGAGCGGGAGGTGGCCGCCGGCGACCACGTGGCGGCCGGCCAG
This sequence comes from Streptomyces sp. Y1, assembly GCF_041053115.1. Classification (NCBI taxonomy): domain Bacteria; kingdom Bacillati; phylum Actinomycetota; class Actinomycetes; order Kitasatosporales; family Streptomycetaceae; genus Streptomyces; species Streptomyces sp. Y1. Next base: position 417,327 of record NZ_CP163445.1, read on the forward strand.
CTGATCGCGCTGATGGGCAGCGAGGGCGAGTCCAGCGGCCCGCACCTGCACCTGCGGGTCTGGGCCGACGCGGACGCGACCGTGCGCACCGACCCGATCCCGTACCTCGCGGGGCGCGGCATCACCATGCCCTGCACGCCGGGCACCGGTCCGCGCCCCGCGCCGCCGGCGTACCCGGCGCAGTCCGGCAAGGTGGTGTCGGCGCGTTCGGCGGACGGCCGGCTGGAGGTGTTCGCGGCCGGGGCGAACGGCGTCTCGCACGCCTGGCAGACGGCCGTGAGCGGCGCGTGGTCGGACTGGGAGAACCTCGGCGGCCCCGCGGGCGCCGAGCTGGCGATCGGCGCGGACGCGGACGGCCGACTGGAGATGTTCGCCATCAACGGCACCACCCTCCAGCACCGCTACCAGCTCCAGCCCTCCGGCACCTGGTCCGCCTGGGACACCTTCGGCGGCGGCGGCCACACCATCGCCGTGGGCGCCAACCAGGACGGCCGCCTCGAAGTCTTCGCCTCCGGACCGGTCGGCGTCTTCCACAAGTACCAGACCGCCCCCAACAGCGGCTGGTCCGACTGGGAACCCACCGGCGGCGGCCCCGCCGACAGCCGGATCAAACTCGGCAAGGCCCCGGACGGCCGCCTCGAAGTCTTCGCCCTCAACAGCACCACCTTCCAACACCAGTGGCAGACCGCCGTCAACGGCACCTGGTCCAGCTGGGAGACCTTCGGCGGCGGCGGCCACGGCCTCACCGTCGACCACAACCAGGACGGCCGCCTCGAAGTCTTCGCCTCCGGCCCCAAGGGCGTCTACCACAAGTACCAGACCAACCCCACCACCTGGTCCGACTGGGAACCCGCCGCAGGCCCCGCCGACTCCCAGCTCACCAGCCAGCCGACCGCGGACGGCCGCATCGAGGTGTTCGCCATCAACGGCAGCACCGCGCAGCACACCTGGCAGACCGACCTGAACGCGCCGTACAGCCCGTGGGACACCTTCGGCGGTCCGGGCACCGAGATCGTCGCCACGGCCAACGCCGACGGCCGGATCGAGGTGTTCGGCACCAGCAGCGCCGGCGTCTACCACAAGTGGCAGACCGGCTTCTCCACCTGGTCCGACTGGACCTGGCTCAACACCACCGCCGGACCCGCCGTCAGTTGAGGAGCGATCACGTGACCAGCACCCGAGGCAGCCGCCGGGCGCCCTCCCGCGTCCTGCTCTCCGGGCTCGCCGCAGTGAGCGTGGCGGCGGGCCTGATGGTCGGCGGCACGCCCGCGTCGGCCTCCACCGGCATCGACCTGTGCGCCGAGGTCGGCTACGCCGCGGGCTTCCGGGGCGACGCCCTGGTGACCGCGATCGCGGTCGGCATGGCCGAGTCCAGTTGCAACCCGTTGGCGTCCAACGTCCAGAACAACACGCCGCCGTCCCGCGACCGCGGCCTGTGGGAGATCAACGACTACTGGCACCCCGAGGTGAGCGACGCCTGCGCCTTCGACGCCCAGTGCAACGCCAACGCGGCCTTCCGCATCTCCAACGAAGGCACCAACTGGCAGCCCTGGTCGACGTACAACGAGCGCGCGCACCTGCGGTACCTGGACGCGGCGCGAGCCGCCGTGGACCGGCTCGGCCACCACGAACCCGGACCGGCGCCGCTGGTGTACCCGGCGCAGTCGGGCAAGGTGGTGTCGGCGCGTTCGGCGGACGGCCGGCTGGAGGTGTTCGCGGCCGGGGCGAACGGCGTCTCGCACGCCTGGCAGACGGCGGTCAACGGCGCGTGGTCGGACTGGGAGAACCTCGGCGGCCCCGCGGGCGCCGAGCTGGCGATCGGCGCGGACGCGGACGGCCGACTGGAGATGTTCGCCATCAACGGCACCACCCTCCAGCACCGCTACCAGCTCCAGCCCTCCGGCGCCTGGTCCGCCTGGGACACCTTCGGCGGCGGCGGCCACACCATCGCCGTGGGCGCCAACCAGGACGGCCGCCTCGAAGTCTTCGCCTCCGGACCGGTCGGCGTCTTCCACAAGTACCAGACCGCCCCCAACAGCGGCTGGTCCGACTGGGAACCCACCGGCGGCGGCCCCGCCGACAGCCGGATCAAACTCGGCAAGGCCCCGGACGGCCGCCTCGAAGTCTTCGCCCTCAACAGCACCACCTTCCAACACCAGTGGCAGACCGCCGTCAACGGCACCTGGTCCAGCTGGGAGACCTTCGGCGGCGGCGGCCACGGCCTCACCGTCGACCACAACCAGGACGGCCGCCTCGAAGTCTTCGCCTCCGGCCCCAAGGGCGTCTACCACAAGTACCAGACCAACCCCACCACCTGGTCCGACTGGGAACCCGCCGCAGGCCCCGCCGACTCCCAGCTGACCAGTGAGCGCGCACCGGACGGCCGGGTGGAGGTGTTCGCCATCAACGGCAGTACGGCGCAGCACATCTGGCAGACCGGCGTCAACGCTCCGTACGGTCCGTGGGAGACCTTCGGCGGCGCCGGTACCGAGGTCGGAGCGGCCACCAACGCGGACGGCCGGATCGAGGTGTTCGGCACCAGCAGCGCCGGCGTCTACCACAAGTGGCAGACCGGCTTCTCCACCTGGTCCGACTGGACCTGGCTCAACACCACCGCCGGACCCGCCGTCAACTGACCGCACCGGTGGCCCGGGCGGGAGCACGCGTGCTCCCGCCCGGGCCGTTTCCCCTTCGAGTGGTCTGCGCCACCCTGCGGTTTATTGTCATGCACAAGGAGGTACCGTTTCGTCCGAGGACAACGGTGAGCATGCGAAACGGGGCAGTGGTGCGCGGGACGGGGGTACGGTGAGCGGCATTCTCGTCCACCTGCCGGAGGGGAACGGCGACGAGGCCGTCACCCTGCGGCTCGGTCCGGGAGAGCGGGCGCGCTTCGGCCGCGGCTCCGCGGGCACCCCGGTGGAGCTCCGGCTCGGCGACGAGACGGTCTCCCGGCTCGCCGGCGAGATCCACGCGACCGACGACCACTGGCAGTTGAGCAACCTCAGCAGCACCCACGCCTACCTGGTCGAGAACCCGGAGGGCGCCGGCGAGTACCTGCGGGTGCCGCCCCGCCGGATCGGCGCGCCGATCCCGTTCGAGTTCTCCCGGGTGGTGCTGCCGTCGCGGCGGGAAACCCCGCTGTGCTTCCAGGTGTTCGCGCCCGACCACGTCTACCTGGACCCGCACGCCCGCGGCGCCGGCTCCTGGGAGAGCCGCACCATGACGGCGTACTCGCTGGACGAGACCGCCACCTACTTCCTGGTCCTGGTCGCGCTCTGCGAACCGTGGCTGCGCGACCGGTCCCCCGCCGCCGTGCCCACCACCCCGCAGGTGGTCGCGCGCCTGCGCGGCCACCCGGCCTGCGCCCGGCTCACCCCCCGCGCGGTCAGCTCGCACCTCGACTACCTCGCCGACGAGAAGCTCCGCATCGACCTGCCCGACGACGCGGCCCGCGCCGACCGCCGCAACGGCAAGCGCGAGGCCGTGGTGGGGCTCGCCCTGAAGTTCGGCATCGTCCGCGAGGAGCACCTCGCGCTCCTGCCGCGCCCGGACGCCGTCGAGCCGGGACGGTGAGGAGTGGCGCGATGACGCACCACCCGGCCTTCCGCGGGTCCGACCAGGAGCTGCTGCCCGCCGGCCACCGGGTCGGCGAGTGGACCGTCACCGAGCCCATCGGCGAGGGCGGCTGGGCGACGGTCTACGCCGCCCGCCGGGCCGGCGGCACCACGGCCGCCGCCGGCCCGGACGACACCGGCGGTGCGGCCGACACCGTCGCCCTCAAGGTGCTGCCGACCGCCGGACTCGCCCCCCGCCAGGCCCGCCAGGTCGCCGAAGCGGCGCGCCGCGAAACCGAGTTGGCCCGTACCGCGCCGCACCCCCGGTTGGTCCGGCTGCTCGACTCCCTCACCCTGTCCGCCCCCGACCACCCCGCGCTCGACGGCGCCGTCGTCCTGGTGATGGAACGCGCCCGGGGCACCCTGCGCGACCTGCTCGCCACCGGCGTCGACGAGGACCGGGGCGGCCGGATCATCGCCGGCATCTGCGAGGGCCTGGCCCACCTGCACCGCTCCGGCTGGGTCCACACCGACCTCAAACCCGAGAACGTCCTCATCGGCCCGGACGGCGAGGTCCGCCTCTCCGACTTCGGCCTCGCCGTGGAACTGACCGGCACCCACGGCCACTGCGCCCCCATGGGCACCCCCGACTACCTCCCGCCGGAACGCTGGAAGGAACCGCTCGGCGAGCACGGGATCAAGATCCGGTCCACCGCCGACATCTGGGCCCTCGGCATCGTGATCCACGAGGTGTTCGCCGCCGGCGTCCCGCCCTTCCCCGGCGCCACCCCCACCGCCCGCGGCGCCGCCGCCCAGCAGTACGCCGAAGGGCGCGCCGACCTGCGGCTGGCCGCCGCCGTACCCCCGTTCTGGCGCGCCCTGGCCGCCGACTGCCTCGCCCCCACCCACGCCGCCCGCGCCCCGCACACCGCCGAGAGCCTGCTCGCCCGCATCCGCGCCCACCAAGCCGGCCACCGCCCGCGACGGCGCCGCCCACGGCCGCGCACCGCCCTGGTCGCCCTCGCCGCGTGCGCCTCGGCCGCCGTCACCGCCGCGCTCTGGCCGGACCCGGGCCCGGCCGCACACCCCTCCCGCGTCCGGGTCTTCAACGCCGAGCGCAGCTGCCAGGACCGCGCCGACCGCGACCCCCGGTGCAGCCTCGGCCTCGCCGTCGACCCGCTGCGCCCGTACACCGCCGACAACGTCGTCCCCACCCGCGTCTGGCACGGCGACCTCCTCGACGCCGACTGCCAGCTCCCCGCCGGCCTGCCCGTCATCGACGAGGAGGACCGCACCTCCACCCTCTGGTACCGCGTCCACCTCCCCGGCCCCACCACCGCCTGGCTCCCCGCCGTCCGCACCAAGGACCGCCCCGCCCTGCTCCGCTGCCCCTGACGGGCCCGTCGCGCGGGCAGGCCTCCGGATCGTTCCGGATTCTCCGCCCGCCACCGCCCTGACTAGCTTGTCGACGGCGCCCGCCGGACCGGCGGGCCGACAGCCCTGGGAGCAGCGATGCCGACGACCGCCACCACCAGCCGGCCGAGCGCCATGGCGCTCGGCCCTCAGGAGCGCGCCGTGCTCCGCGCGGTCGGCTGCGGCCTGCGGGACGACGAGATCGCTGCCGCCCTCGCCCTCTCGGAGGACGCCGTCGCCGGGCACCTCGCGCGGATCCTGGTGACGTTCGGGCTGCGCGACCGGGCCGCGGCCATCGTCCACGCCTTCGACTGCGGGCTGGTCGCTCCCGGCCGCGGCCCCCGCACGCGGCCGGCGGGCCCGGTGCGGCGGGGCGCCGACGGCGGGGCGGCCGGGGCGAAGGTGCGGATCTCCGTGCTCGGACCACTGCGGGCCTGGCGCGACGGGCGGCCGCTGGACCTGGGGCACCTGCGCCAGCAGGCCGTGCTGGCCGCGCTGGCGCTGCACGCGGGCCGCACGGTCAGCCGGCAGGAGCTGCTGGACGGCGTCTGGGGAGCGGAGCAGCCGGTCACGAACGTGGTGCCGGTCCACGTCTACCGCCTCCGCAAGACCCTGCGCCTCGGGGACGACCCGGACTCGGTGATCGAGCACGACCGGTGCGGCTACCGGCTGGTCCCCGGCGCGGCCGAAGTGGACCTGACGTGCATGGAGGACCTGGTCACCGAGGCCGGGGCGGCCCATCGGGCGGGCGATCCGGCCGAGGCGGTCCGCCTCTGCGCCCGGGCGCTGGGCCTGTTCCGCGGGGAGCTCCTGGCCGCGCTGCCCGGCCCGCTCGCCGAGTTGGAGCGGCTGCGGCTCAGCGAGCGCAGGATCGCCGTCGCCCAGCGGAAGGCGGCCTGGCAGCTGGAGCTGGGCCGGCACGCCGAGGCGACCGCCGAGCTGTTCGTCCTCTCCGCGGAGCACCCGCTGAACGAGCCGGTGGCCGCGATGCTGATGGACGCGCTGTACCGCGGCGGCCGACAGGCCGACGCCCTGGCCGTGTTCGACCGCACCCACCGCCGGCTGGCCGACGAGCTGGGCGTCGCCCCGAGCCGGATGCTGCGGCGGACGCACCAGCTGATCCTGGCCGGGGACGGAGGCGGCCCGGGCCGCACCGCGGCCGTGCGGTGAGGCCCGGGTGCCCTGCTCGGGGCTCAGGAGGCGAAGGCCCGTTCCAGCCGGGGGATCAGGTCCCGGAGGTCCTGTTCCCAGCAGCCGGCGCTGTGGCCGCCGTTGCACTGGGTGCCCCAGGCGGCGCCGTCACCGTAGTCGACGTAGTGGTAGGGCATGCCCAGGGCGTCCATGCGGTCCTTGACGTGCTTGGAGGCGCCCTCGAGCCAGAACTCCAGGTCGGTGGGCACCCCGCGGCCGTTGCCCACGTAGATGGAGACCCCGACCCCGGCGAGCTTGTCCATGTGCTGCGACGGGTCGACCTCGTTCCACCGCCGGTCCACGTTGAACACCGGGTAGGGCGAGCCGAACAGGGCGTCGCTGTCCACGCCGGGCTTGTACGGGTCGTTCGCGGGGTCGCCGCAGGCGCCGGAGGCCGAGCCGCAGATCGCGCCCTGCGCGTCGATGAGGGAGGCGACGACGGCCAGCCGCAGGTCCATCGAGTCGGCCGACAGGTCGATGTCCCCCGACAGGGACGCGGTCTGGCTGAACAGTTCGGGGTGGTCCTGGGCGTAGTGGAGGGCCCCGAACCCGCCCATGGAGACGCCGGCGACGGCCCGGGCCTTCTTGGTGGCGACGGTCCGCAGGTTCGCGTCGATGAACGGGATCACCTGCTGGAGGTGGAAGTTCTCCCAGTTCTGGGCTCCCAGCTGGGTGTTCTGGTTCAGCCAGTTGGCGTACCAGCCCCGGGCGCCGCCGTCCGGGATGACGGTGATCATCGAGTCGGACATGGTCAGCGCCGGGTAGTTCTGCTGGACGGGGTCGTCGGGCGAGCCGTGCAGGAAGTACAGCACGGGGTAGCGCCGGCCCGGATCGTCGTAGTACCCGCTCGGCAGGATGATCTTGATGTGGTGCTTCCCGGTGACCTCGGGTGTGGTCACGGTGAGGTAGAAGTTCGTCGGGCCTCCCACGGCCGCGTCGACCTGGGTCAGGCCGTACCCGTCCGCCATCCGCGGCGGCGTTCCGGCGGCCCCGGTGCCGGCGGCGGCTTGCGCGGTGCCCGCCGTGGTGGCCGTTCCCACGACGGCGGCCAGCAGGGCCACCACCGTTCGCCACCGGCTGATCGTCCTCGTCACGGTGTTCCCCCTCGTCGTGCGTCGTGTCGTGTCGCGGCGCGGCGTCTCGCGTCGTGTCCCGGGCGTGTCGTGCCGCGGGCGTGTCGTGTCGTGTCGCGGCGTGCGAGCCGTCAGTCCAGGACCTTGGTCTGCAGGACCGGCGAGGCCGCGATCTGGTCCTCGGTGTAGCGCTCGGTCACCCACTGGCCGGCCGCGAACAGCTTGGTCTGGTCCGCGTAGTGCGGCGAGGTCGGGTCGGCCGACTGGGAGTAGGCCAGCAGCGAGGCGGCCTGCGGCGGGCCGTCCGCGGTGAACCGCGTCTCCTGGATGAAGCTGGAGCCGAAGGTGATGTCCATCTTCCCGTCGACCGCGCCGGGGGTGACCACGTTCAGCACGCCCAGTTCGTGGATCGACCCGTGGATCGGGATCTGCTCGCCGTTGCGGGTGATCCTCTGGACGTCCGACAGCGGCGCGTCCAACGCGATGCCCGCGTTGCGCAGCGCGAGGACGGCCCGGGCGAGCGAGTTTCGGACGCTGTCGTTCCCCGCGTCCAGCGAATTGGGCGTGTGCACCGGATCCTTGGGATCGAACGGGACCCGCCACGGCAGCTTCTCGATCGCCTGCCCGTTGGTCAGGTTGAACCAGAAGTTCTCGAACAGCCAGGAACCCCGGCTGTCCGCCGTGTACTTGTGGTTCCAGGCGGCCAGGATCGGGCACGCCTCACTGATGTTGACCAGGTTGCCCTCCACCAGGACGAGCCCGAACGGCGCGCCCTGGCAGGCGCTCACCGTGGCGTTCAGGGCCAGGTCGGCCGCTCTGCTGTTGTCGGCGAACAGCAACTGCCGCATGGTCTCGGGCGTGAAGCCCCGGCCCGGCAGGCCGTCGGTGCCGTTGATCCGGTTCTGCGCGGTCAGGATCAGCTCCTGGGTGCGGAGCGAGCGCGGTTGCCCGGTGTCGCCCATCACCCGGGGGAAGGACAGCGGCTGCTCGGGATTGGCCAGCCAGGCGCTGTCGTTGGCGTTGCCCACGAAGTCGGAGCGGATCAGGCGTGGTTGCGCGTGCGGGTCCAGCAGTCCGGGCGCGACCGCGTTCGGGTCGTTCGGCCAGTCGCACGCGCTGCGCTTGCCGTCGAAGATGGAGACCGGTGGCACGTTGGGCAGCCGCAGCTGCTGGTTGAACAGCACCTGACCCGTCAGGGTGAGGCAGGACTGCGCGTGGGCGTCGGTGATGTTCGGGGCGGCCTGGATGTCCGCGTAGAGCGCGTTGCCCTTGCGGTCGGAGGCGACGGTGTTGAAGAAGGGCACGCCCTCCGTGGTCTCCAGGGAGTTCACCACGTCGTTGACGTCCTTGGCCTGGTCGAGGTGGAACCAGGTGTTCAACGCCCGCAGGTTGTCCATGTTCGCGTCGCGCACCGCGTGCGCGCTCACCACCCAGGGCAGCTGGGTGCCGAGGATCGAGGTGGTGATCGGGCCGTACCGGGTGGACCAGAGCGTCCTGGTGACCCTGCCGACGGAGCCGTCCGGGTTCAGCACGTCGACGCCGACCTGCTGTGAGGTCATCGGCTGCCAGGTGCCGTCCACCAGGTAGTTGGTCGGGTGCAGCGGGTCCACCTGGACGTCGAACAGCCCGAACGGGGCCACCGTGGCGACGGTGTGGGTCCAGGCGACGTCGTCGTTGTGCCCGATGTTCACGGCGGGCAGGCCGAGCAGGCTGGCCCCGGAGACGTTGAACCGCCCCGGGATGGTCAACTGGGCCTGCCACATCCGGTTCTTGCCCTGCCAGGGGAAGTGCGGGTTGGCCAGCAGCATGCTGGTGCCGCCGGAGACCCCCTGGGAGCCCACGGCGAGGGCGTTGCTGCCCATGGCGCCCTGCTGGCGGGCGGCGGCCATCGCCTCGCGGATCCGGTTGCCGGTCTCCTCCGGGGAGAGCGCGGGCTGGGCGGCGGCCGATGCTCCCGGGGGTGCGGCGTTCACTTCGCCGTCCAGCAGCGGATCGGCGCTGCCCATGATGATCTCGGCGTGCGCGTGCCGGTAGACGTCGAGCTCGGTGATCGGCCGCACCCAGGCCGCGCCACGGCAGGCCGGGTCGGAGATGTTGTTCACGCCGGTCTCGGCCAGGTACCGGTTGTACCCCTGGACGTAGCCGCGGATGGCGTCCCTGACCTCCGGCTCCGGGCCCTTGGGCGCGGGCTGGTCGATCAGCCCCTCCACCACGCGGTTGTCGTTGATCCGCTGGAAGTACAGGTCGCTGTTGAGGTTGGTGGTGCTGTTCTGGTTCTGGCCGGGGCTCGCCTTGCCGTCGGGCCCCAGGTAGCGGGACCGCTGGGCGTTGACCATCAGGTAGGTGCCGGCCAGGGTGCAGATGTTGTCCTTGGCGGCGGCGTACCCGTATCCCTTGCCCAGCCCCTCCAGGTCGGCGGCGATGATGTGCGGGATCCCGTACTCGGTGTACCGGATCGTCGGCTTGTCGGGCCCCGGTGCGGCGGACACCGGTGTCCCGGCGGCCGCCGCCGTGCTCATCAGGGCCATCGCGGCCACGACCGCGATCGGCAGCCTCGCCGTGAGTCTCCTCCGTGCCATCGAGCCGTCCTTCCCCGTCGTGCGGGTCCGTGCGTTTGACTGGACACGGCCAGACTAGGGAGGGCCGATGACATCCCGATGAAGCGCCCACGCGCCCGGCCGGCGGGCGTTGCGGGCCTACGCGGGGTACCAGGCGCCGTTGTACCAGACCTCGTTGGCGCTGTCGTTGTGGTGGTCCATGTTGAAGTCTTCGGGGTAGTTGTGGGTGTGGTTGTACGGGTAGGTCCAGATGCCGGCGGACTCGTCGCAGACGTAGTCCCAGTGGCAGATCGTCTTGACGGGGATGTTGCCGAAGAACTTGTCGGCACCGGCGAGCGGGGCGCCGATGAAGCCGCCGAACGGCACGGCCCCGCCGTTGGCCCCGGGAGGGCCCTGCCGCTTGGGGTCCGCGATGAGGATGGCGTTGACGTTGCCGAACGTCTGCCAGTTCTCGGTGACCCACACGTGCACCACACCGGCTCCCAGGGAGTACCCGGCCATCTTGACGTGCTGGTCCGGGCACGCGGCGCGCTGGTCCCGGACCAGCCGGTTCAGCTCGTTGACGCCCGCCCGGGTGCTCGCGCCGTTCGGGATCTGGGTGGGGTACCCGACGTGCTGCTGGATGTTGCCGGTGAACCCGTCGTTGTTCCACGAGCTGCCGGTGCCCCCGACGACGATCGTGTACGTGCCCTCGCACGGGGCGGTCACCCGCGCGGTGGCCCCCTGCGCCGTCGCCCCCTGTGCCGCTGTCAGCCCGACCGTCAGCAGGATTCCCGCTGCCGCGGCCGCGATCCTTCGTGCTCGCATCCGTACCTCCCCACGCAGTCGGCCGCCCCGCCCTCTCCGGTGCGGCGGGCGCTCGGCCGAGACGACAGAGCGACGGTGGCAGCAGCCGATGACATCCCGATGAAGCCCCCGTCCGGACGGCCCGCTCCCGCATCCGCTTCGCGATAGTAGGCTGAGCAGGAAAGATGATCTTCAGGAGAGCTCATGCCCGCCGCCCGACCCCGTGTCCTGCTCGTCACCGACCTCGCCTACCAGGCCCGGGGCCGCCGCTACTGCGACGAGGACATCCGGCTCTCCGCCCGGCTGCGCGAGGACTTCGACGTCGCCCTGTGCCACCCGCTCGACGCCGCCGCGCTGATGGACGGCTTCGACGTGGTGCTGGTCCGCAACAGCGGCCCGGTGCTCGACTACCGCGCCGGGTACGAGGACTTCCGCCGCCGGGCGCTGGAACGCGGCACCCGCGTCTACAACCAGCTGACCGGGCGGGCCGACATGGCCGGCAAGCAGTACCTGCTGGACCTGAGCGCCGCCGGGTACCCCGTCATCCCGACCGTCGACCGGGCCGAGGACCTCGCGCGCCTGCCCGTCGTCCCCGAGTACGTCGTCAAGCCGAAGCTCGGCGCCGACTCGATCGGCCTGCGCATCGTCCCCCGCGACGAGCTCGGCTCCGTGGCGTACGACGGCGTGCTGGTCCAGCCGCTGATCCCGTTCACCTACGAGGTCTCGTTCTACTTCGTCGACGACGCCTTCCAGTACGCCCTGTACGCGCCCGACCCCGAGCAGCGCTGGCGCCTCGAACCGTACGAGCCCACCGCCGCCGACCTCGACTTCGCCCGCCGCTTCGTCGCGTGGAACACCGTCGAGCACGGCATCCAGCGCGTCGACGCCTGCCGCACCCCGGAGGGCGGTCTGCTCCTCGTCGAGCTGGAGGACCTCAACCCGTACCTGTCGCTCGACCTCGTCGACGAGGCCGCCCTGGAGCGCTTCCTCGCCGCCCTCAAGGCCTCCCTGCACGCGCTCGCTACCCGCTCCTGACCCGCCGGGCGGCCTCGGTCAGCACCGCGCCCAGCGGCAGGCCGACCCGGGCCGCGGCGAGCTCGTCCGCCCGGGTCGCGCCCTGGTTGACGATCACCACGGGCGTGCCCGCCGCGGCGGCGCGGCGCACGAAGCGCAGGCCGGACAGGACGGTGAGCGAGGAGCCGAGGACCACCAACGCCTGGGCGGCGTCGACGAGTTCGAAGCAGCGCCGGACCCGGGGCTCGGGCACGCTCTCGCCGAAGAAGACGACGTCCGGCTTGAGCACGCCCCCGCAGGCCGGACAGGGAGCGACCCGGAAGCCGTCCACCAGCTCCGGCGGCAGTTCGGCGTCGCCGTCCGGGTTCAGCCGGGCCGATCCCGCCCGGAACCCGGCGTTCAGCGCGTCCAGGCGGCCGTCCAGCTCCTCGCGCGAGGTGGTGCGCCGGCAGGCCAGGCACACCACCCGGCGCAGCGCGCCGTGCAGCTCGACGGCCGTACGGGTGCCGGCCGCGTGGTGCAGACCGTCCACGTTCTGGGTGATCACCGCCGCCACGTGGCCCGAGCGCCGCAGCTGCTCCACCGCCCGGTGCCCGGCGTTCGGCTCGGCGCCCGCGATCGTGCGCCAGCCGACGTGGCTGCGCGCCCAGTACCGGCGGCGGGCCGCCTCGCTGCCGGTGAACTCCTGGTACGTCATCGGCGTGCCGCGCCGGCGGCTGCCGGTCTCGCCCCGGTAGTCGGGGATGCCCGACTCCGTCGACAGCCCGGCGCCGCTGAGCACCACCACACCCCGCCCGGCCAGCAGCCGCACCAGCGCCTCCAGGCCGGCCGCGTCGGCGGCCGGGGCGCCGGGATTCGTCGCGGGCACACCCATGCCGTTCAGCCTAGAACCGGGGCCGGGGCGAACGCGAGCGCCGTCAGCCGGTGACCTCGACGGTGACGTCGTACGTCCGCTGCTGCGGCCCGCAGGCCAGGGCCTCGCCGCAGGTGGTGCGGGAGGCGGTGAGGTGGGCCGTGCCGGGCATGCGGGCGGTGAAGGAGGTGGCGACGGTGCCGCAGCCGCCGCCCGGGCGGCAGGAGGGGGAGGGCGAGGTGGCCGGGCCGGCGGCGGGGGCGAGGACGTCGGGGGCGGTGCTGGTGGCGCCGGACCAGTAGGTGCTGTGCAGTTCGACGGTGACCGTGGTGCCCGCGGCGACCTTCAGGGTGGTGCGGTCGGCGTGCTCGTCGGCGGTGACGGCGGCCGACGTGCTCGCGGGGGCAGACGGGGCGGCCGACGAGGCCGACGAGGCCGTCGACGGGCCGGCCGAGCCGCAGCCGGCCAGGGCCAGCAGGGCGGCGGCGCAGGTCAGGGCGAGGGCGGCGGGTCTTCTCAGGTTCACAGTGGTTCCTCTGGTGCCGTGGTGCGATCAGTGCCGAAGCAGTACCGAAGCAGTACCGACGTGGTGCCGGTTCGACGCACCGGAGGCCGGATCGGATCCCCCCGGAAGCGGAAAGAGCGCGCCGGGGCGGGCACGTGGCCCACCCCGGCGGCTCGGGCGAGGGTGATCGTCAGGAGACGGTCACGTCGTCGTAGTAGGTGTAGGTCGCGTCACCCGCGTAGTTGTCGTCGTGGTTGCTCAGGGTGAGCGTGTACGAGTGCCCGGGGGTGACGGTCGCGGTCTGGTTGGTCCAGGTCGCGGCGGAGGAGCAGGTCTTGGCGAGGACCGTGGTGGTCGTGCCGGTGGTGTTGTCCTTCAGGGTGGCCGTCGCCCAGTCGTAGGTCAGGGTGTCCGGGCAGGTGTTGCTGTACCAGAAGGACAGCTTGCTGGAGCCGGTCGGCGCGGTGAAGGTCTGCGCGGCGGTGGAGTCCGTGCTGGGGCTGGTGGAGCCGAGCTGCAGGCCGTAGCTGCCGGTGTGGGCGGCCGCGGCGGGCGTGGTGGCGGTGCCGGTGGTGGTCCAGCCGGTGGTGTTGCCGTTCTCGAAGCCGCCGTTGGTGACGGCGTTGCCGCCGCCACCGCCGGTGGACTCGGTCCAGGTGAAGCTGGTGCTGCCGGCGGCGCCGGTGGTGTCCTTCGCGGTGACCGTCACGCTGGCGGTGCCGGAGGCGGTCGGCGTGCCGGAGATCAGGCCGGTCGAGGAGTTGATCGACAGGCCGGCGGGCAGGCCGGTGGCCGAGTAGGTCAGGGTCTGGCCGGAGGCCGAGTCGCTGGCGCTGATCTGCAGGCTCGCCGCGGTGCCGACGGTCCCGGTCTGGTTGCCCGGGTTGGTGACGGTCACGGTGTTGCCGTGGGTCAGGATCGCGTGCGAGATCGCGCAGGAGTTGGTGTCGTTCGACCAGCTGGCCTGCTCGGCGTAGGAGCCGAAGGCGCCGAAGGAGATGTTCGCGGCGCCGCCGGTGGAGCCCGGCTTGATCCAGGCGCACTCGTCGGAGTTCTCCTGGCCGTTGTACGAGCTGCCGGACACGTGGTTGGTCCAGCCGCCGGCCGGGTTCTGGTCGGACATCATCTCGTGCCACTCGTGGCCGAGGGTCATCGTCCAACCGTCCAGGGTGCCGGGCGAGTTGACGAAGCCGACGCCGCAGTTGGCGCCCGCGTCGATGTTGTACGGCTGGTTCGAGAACGCGATGTCGCCGTAGGGCGAGCTCGCCGCGCCACCGGTGAGGGTGGTGTCGCCGTTCCAGTCGTGCCAGGCGCAGTACCCGGTGGTCGGGTTCTGGTAGTCGTCCGGGTTGGTGCCGTGCGGCGACAGGACGATGTAGTACGCGTCGCGGTTGGCGGCGGCGGTGGTGTTGCCGAAGTGGCCGGCGGCCTTGACGGCCTCCTGGGCGAGCTGGTTGCCGGTCGCCTGGGACGGCGAGGCGGCCGCGTTGTCGTACCAGACGCCGGACAGCACGCCGCCGCTCTGGTACGGGATGAAGTTGGCGTTGGACGGGCAGCTGACGGCGCCGGAGGCGACGTTCGGGCCGTCGCACCACTGCGTCAGGTCGGCCGACCAGGTCTCGCCGTTGGTGCCGATGCCCTTGAACATCTGCTGGGTGGCACCGGCGGCGCCCGCCGAGTCGCCCGAGAACTTGGCGTTGCCGTTGGCGTCGGTGGTCTGGGTGCCCCACTGGGTGCCGTAGAAGATCAGGTAGACCTTGGAGTGGCCGCTCTGCACGCCGATGCCGTCGACGCCGCCGCCGTAGGACAGCGTCTGCTGGCCGGTGGCCGCCGCCTGGTTGTGCGCGGCGAGCCACTGCTTGTAGTTCTCGTGCTGCTGCTTGCCCGGCACCGCGCCGTGGCGGTACGGGTGCCCGGCCTGCGGGCTCCAGGGGTTGAACTCGTTGGCCGTGCTGTTGCTCGGGATGCCGGGGATGTCCTGCGCGGCGGCAGGCCCGGCAGCGCCGGCGAGACCGGCGGCGGCGAGCGCCAGGGACGCCATTCCGGTGAGCGTCGCGTACTTCGCACGCCGCAGTCTGCGGGAGTGACCCATGGTGAGGGTGCCTCTCTCGTACCGATCGCCCGGCCGGCCGGGGAGCCGGCGGACGATCCCTTTGTGGGGAAGGGCAGACGGCGAATTCCGCCGGAGGCCAATCCGGTTCGATGAGTCCGCACACCCGGAATTGACCACCCGTCGGTGGGGGCCGCCTGCTGGGCATGAAGGAAAGCAGAGCTGATGAACACCGGTCAATGGAAAAGGGTAAGGACTCATTAAGAACGGCATCCGGGCAGGTGGGAGCCCATGGAGTGCCCCGCCGACGTCCAAGTTGACGCGCGTAACCATTCACTGAATGACGGTCGGGAGATTGTTTCCGTATTCACCGTGACGGCACTTCCGGAAAGCTCGTGGGAAAGGCGGTGGGCGTGTGCCGCTCAGCCACGCCCGAGGACGCGGTCGACCGCGATCTCGATGACCACCCGGTCCGGGTTCTCCCGGGGCGTCCGGTAGCGCGCCTCGTAGCGGCGCTCGGCGTCGGCGACCTGCTCCGGCTCGTCGCGGACGACCGCGACGCCCTCCAGGGTGGCCCAGCGCGCCCGGTCCACCTGACAGACGGCCACCCGCAGGCCCTGCGCGCCGGCCGCGGCGACGTTGCGCGCCTTGCGGCTGGTCCGGCTGGTGATGACCCGGGCCGTGCCGGTCTCCGGGTCGAAGGTGACGCCGACCGGCACCACGTGCGGCGAGCCGTCCGGGCGGGTGGTGGTCAGCGTGGAGATGTGCCGCTCGCGCCAGAAGGCGAGCATGGCGTCGTCGAGGTCGCGCGGGTCCTGGGCCATGATCGGGATCGTACGGCCCCCGGGAGCTCGCGGGACTCCCGGGGGCCTTCGTGGGCGTACGGCGCGTCAGTGCCCGCGGACGGGCGTACGGCGCGTCAGTGCCCGCGGGCGATCCACTCCGGCAGGGCCGGGGCCTCGGCGCCGATGGTGGTCGGGTCGCCGTGGCCGGTGCGCACCACCGTGTCGGCCGGGAGCGACAGCAGCCGCTCGCGGATCGACTCGATGATGGTCGGGAAGTGCGAGAAGGACCGGCCGGTCGCGCCGGGCCCGCCGTGGAACAGGGTGTCGCCGGTGAAGACGGTGCCCAGGTCGGGCGCGTACAGGCAGACTGCGCCGGGGGCGTGGCCCGGGGTGTGCAGCACGGTCAGCTCCGTGCCGGCGACCGCGATCCGCTGCCCGTCCGCGAGTTCGCCGTCCGGCAGCCGCTCGGGGTGGGTGAGCTTCCACAGCGGCAGGTCGTCCGGGTGCAGCAGGATCGGCGCGCCGGTGCGGGCGGCGAGCGCCGGGGCCGCGTCGATGTGGTCGTTGTGGGCGTGGGTGGAGACGATCGCGAGCAGCCGGCGGCCGCCGAGCGCGGCCTCGATGGCGTCGGCGTCGTGCGCGGCGTCGATCACCACGACCTCGGCGTCGTCGCCGACGATCCACACGTTGTTCTCCACCTCCCAGCTGCCGCCGTCGAGTTCGAAGGTCCCGGCGGTGACGAGCCGGTCGATCCGGGCGGTCCCCGCGGCCATCAGAAGACCACCACCGAGCGGAGCACGTCGCCGTGGTGCATGCGCTCGAACGCCTGCTCCACACCGCCGAGTTCGATGGTCTCGGTGACGAAGGCGGCGAGGTCCAGGCGGCCCTGGAGATGGAGGTCGATGAGCATCGGGAAGTCCCGCGAGGGCAGGCAGTCGCCGTACCAGGAGGACTTGAGCGCGCCGCCGCGGCCGAACACGTCCAGCAGCGGGAGCTCCAGCGTCATCTCCGGGGTCGGCACGCCGACCAGGACGACGGTGCCGGCGAGGTCGCGGGCGTAGAAGGCCTGCCGGTACGTCTCGGGGCGGCCGACCGCCTCCACCACCACGTCCGCGCCGTTGCCGCCGGTCAGCTCCCGGATCGCCTCGACCGGGTCGGTGGTGCGGGAGTTGACGGTGTGGGTGGCGCCGAGCCGGACCGCCGTCTCCAGCTTCCGGTCGTCGATGTCCACCGCGATGATCCTCGACGCGCCGGCCAGCCGGGAGCCCATCACGGCCGCGCCGCCGACGCCGCCGCAGCCGATCACCGCGACGGTGTCGCCGCGGCCGACGTTGCCGGTGTTGATCGCGGCGCCGAGGCCCGCCATCACGCCGCAGCCCAGCAGGCCGGCCACGGCCGGCTCGGCGGCGCCGTCCACCTTGGTGCACTGCCCGGCCGCGACCAGGGTCTTCTCAGCGAACGCGCCGATGCCCAGTGCCGGGGACAGCTCGGTGCCGTCCAGCAGCGTCATCTTCTGCTTCGCGTTGTGGGTGGCGAAGCAGTACTGCGGGCGACCGCGCTTGCAGGCACGGCACTGGCCGCACACCGCACGCCAGTTGAGCACCACGAAGTCACCGGGCGCGACCTCGGTGACGCCCTCGCCGACCGACTCCACGATGCCCGCGGCCTCGTGGCCGAGCAGGAACGGGAACTCGTCGTTGATGCCGCCCTCCCGGTAGTGGAGGTCGGTGTGGCAGACGCCGCAAGCCTGAATCCGGACCACCGCCTCCCCCGGCCCCGGGTCCGGCACGACGATCGTGGTCACCTCCACGGGCGCGCCCTTGGCGCGCGCGATGACTGCCTTGACCTGCTGGGCCATCCGATCCCACCTCCGTCCGCCGGTGCTGCTCCGCACCGGCCCGTCCTGCCGCGTTCGGTGGCGGCGCCGCGGCTCGTGCCACGGAACCACCGACCACGAAGCGTAGCGCCCGGCTCCGCGGACGCCGCCGGAGCGACGGCGGTGATCCGGCCCACCGCACATGCCGGTGGCATGCGCCGCCGCTCACCGGCGCCGCACCCGCCGCCGACCGGCGCACCCCGGCAACGGCGGCGCGCGGGCGACGCCGAGCGCCCGTCAGCGCGCCCCGGACCGGCTCGGACCGGCCGCCGCGGTAGCCGGAACCACCCCGTGAACCACCGCCGTTGGCTGGAACTGCCGCAGACGGGCGGCCCGCCGCCCACGTACGGTCGTCGTAGCGGAAGCGGTTCACCCGAGCACGCTCAGCACACCCGCCCCACCTGACGGCGCGCCATCGCGCGCCACCCGCGCCGGGGATCCCCGGGGACGTTCCGCGAACGTTCCGGGCACGTACCGACCGTACGCGCCCGCACGTTTCGCGCCACCGCCCCGGCCGGAGACCCCTGCCCCAGCAGCCCGCCGAGACCACCCCGACGCACCGATTCCCCGTCAGCACCGATTCCCCGACGCACCGAGTCCCCGTCAGCACACGCCACCACGCACCGCGCGCCTCGCCCGACCCCCCGGCCCGCCGCGCCACCCGTCCCCCGCACCATCCCGGTTCCCCCCGCCGGGCCGCCCCCGCGGCCCATCGCCCTGGAGTCTGGAGTACGGATGTCCGCCGAGAACAGTGCGACCGGTGCCGGCCCCGGCACCGCCCCGCTCGTCCCGCTGCACTGCCTGCGCGCCATGGAGCCCGGCCCGCCCCGGCTCGCCGCGCTGATGACCGGAACCCCCGTCTGGCTGGTCAGCCGGCACGCCGACGTCCGGCAGGTGCTGACCGACCCCCGCCTCAACCGCGCCGCCCTGCACGCCCCGGGCGCGCCGCCGCTCAAGCTGATCCCGAACATCCTGGACGACCCGCAGAGCATCCTGAACATCGACGGCGCCGAGCACCAACGGCTGCGCCGCACCGTGCAGCGGGCGTTCACCCCCCGGGCCATCGCCCGCTGGCGGCCCTGGGTGGCCTCGGTGGTCGAGTCCCTGATCGACGAGCTGATCGACCGCGGCTCCCCCGCCGACATCGTCGCCGGCTACACCCGCCGGCTGCCGATCGCCGTGATCAGCCGGCTGATGGGCCTGGACCACCTGGACGGCAAGAGGCTCGGGCACTGGAGCGACCACGCGCTGTCCACCACCGCCTTCACCGCCGAGGAGATCCGGGCCGCGCTGCGGGAGTTCACCGCGTTCGGCGCCGAGGTGATCGCCGAACGCCGGGCCGACCCCGGCGAGGACCTGGTCAGCAGCCTGCTCGCGGCCGCCGCCGAGGACGGCACGATCACCGAGCCGCAGCTGGTGGCGCTGGTCGTCGGCCTGGTCGTGGCCGGCCACGAGACCACCATGACCAGCCTCGGCAACGCCCTGGTCTACCTGCTGGAGGACGGCCGGGACGCCTGGCGGCGGCTCGCCTCCGACGAGGCCAGCGCGGCCGCCGCCACCGAGCAGCTGCTGCGCGCCGTCCCGCTCGGCGACGCCGTCGACCACAACCCCGGGCTGCTGCGCCGCACCGTCGAGGACGTGGAGATCGGCGGGGTGGCGATCCCGTCCGGCAGCGTGGTGGCCGCCGTCACCAACGCCGCCAACCACGACCCGGAGGTCTTCACCGGCGACCTCGTCACCGAGCTGTTCTCCCCGCTGGCCGCCCCGCTGCTGACCTTCGGCGCCGGGCCGCACCACTGCCTGGGCGCCTGGCTGGCCCGGACGGAACTCGAGCTCGCCCTGCACCGGTTGGCCCGCCGCCTGCCCGCGCTGCGGCTGGACGAACCGGTCGAGGGCATCGACTGGCGGCGCGGCCTGGTCACGCGCAGCCCGAACACCCTCCGGGTCGCCTGGTGACGGCCGTACCGCGCCGCTCCGGCGACCCGGTGGAGGAGAGCGCGGCGACGGACCCCGGGGCGGACTCCGACGAGCCCGTGGTCGTCCGGGTCGACCGGGACCGCTGCATCGGCTCCGGAATGTGCGCGATCAGTGTTCCCGCCGCGCTGGCCCTCGGGCCGGACGGGCTGGCTCGGCCGCTGGCCGGATACGCCTCCGGCGGCGCCGAGTTGACGCCGGAGCTGGCCGAGGCGGTGGAGTTCTGCCCGGTCGAGGCGCTGGTCCTGCACTCGGCGCGCGGCGGCCACCGGATCGCCCCGGCGGAGTGACGCTCCGCGGGCAGGGGGCCGGGCACCCACCCGGCCCCCTGCCCGTGTCCGTGCCCGTGCCCGTGCCCGTGTCCCCGAGGAGATCCATGAGCCGGGCTCATCGATCCATGCGCGGATCGATCTTGTTCGCCGCTCCGCCCGGCTGATGGGCTGGCCGCATGCCGAACCAGGAAACCCTCGCGCCCCCGGCCGCCCCCGCCGCCGTCCCCGCCCACCGCTGGGCCCCGGTGCTCGCCGTCGCCCTCACCACCTTCACCACGGTCTCCTCCGAGATGATGCCGGTGGGCCTGCTCACCCCGATGTCCGACACCCTTGGTGTCAGCGAGGGCGTCACCGGACTCTCCCTCACCATCACCGGCCTGATCGCCGCCGTCCTCTCGCTCCTCACCCCGGCCCTGATCGGGCTGCGCGACCGCCGCACCGTCCTGATCGCCTCCGTGGCCGTCCTCGCCCTCGCCGACGCGCTCACCGCCCTCGCCCCCGACTTCCTCGGCCTCGCCGCCGCCCGCGTCCTGCTCGGCGTCGCCATGGGCATCGTCTGGGGCCTGGCCGCCGGGCTCGGCCCCCGCCTCGCCGACGGCCCGCGCCTCGCCCTCGTCACCACGCTAATCTTCTCCGGCGTCTCGATCGCCTCCGTCCTCGGCGTCCCGCTCGGCACCTACCTGGCCGCACTGGCCGGCTGGCGGTCCGCGTTCTGGGCGCTCACCCTGCTCGGGGCCGCCTGCGCCGTCGTCCTGGCCGCCACCCTGCCCGCGCTGCCGGTCCACGAGCGCGTCCGGGCCGGGGGCCCGGCCGGCGCCCTGCGGCACCGGGGCGTCGCCGCCGGGCTCGCGATCAGCGCGCTCGCCGCGCTCGGCCACTTCACCGGGTACACCTACGTCCGCCCGGTGCTGGAGGCCGACGCCGGCCTGGGCACCGGCGTCATCGCGAGCTGCCTGCTGGTGTACGGACTCGCGGGCGTCGCCGGGAACTTCAGCCTCGGCGCGCTGGCCGGCCGCCGCCCGAGGACCGCCGTGCTCACCGCGCTCGGCGGCGTCGCGCTGGCCGCCGGGCTGCTGCCGCCCGCCACCGGGAGCCCGGCCGCCGTGCTGCTCGTCCTGGTCCTGTGGGGCGTCGCCTACGGCGGGGTGTCGGTCTCCACCCAGACCTGGGTCCGGACGGCCGCCCCGGCCCTGGTCGAGCCCGCCGCGGCCCTGTGGGCGGGCGTGTTCAACGCCAGCATCGGGCTGGGCTCGCTGGCCGGCGGGCTGGTCGTCGACCAGGCCGGCAACCGTGCCGCGCTGCTCACCGCGGCGCTCTGCACGGCCGCCGGGTGGCTGCTCGCCGTGTTCTCCCGCCCGCGGCGGGCCGGCGCCTCCTGACGCGTCAGGCCTCCTGCCACGTCAGCCCGCGTGCCGGACCAGCTGCTCGACGAAGCCGGCCGCCAGCCGGTGCGGCCGGTCCTCCCGCTGGACCACCAGCAGCGAGGAGGGCGGCAGGTCCGGCACCGGCAGGTAGCCGATGTCCGGCCGCTGGACGTACCGGACGCTCGCCTCGCACAGCAGCAGGCCGAGCCGGGTGGTGGCCACCATCGACAGCCCCTCCTGCACGGTGGCCGCACCCGCCGGGTACCTCAGCTCGCGGCCGGCCCCGGTGCGCCGCGGAGCGTTCGCCAGCCGCCAGTACGCGGGCGCCGGGCCGCGCGGCTCGATCAGCTCCGGCTCGATCAGCTCCGGCTCGGCGCCCGCCTCGCCCCGACCCGCCGCGACCGCCAGGTAGACCGTCTGCCGGGAGAACTCCAGCAGCACCTCGAACCCCGGCTCCCGGCACGGCCCCAGCACGATCGCCAGGTCCAGCTCGCCCCGGGCCAGCAGCGAGAACGGGTCCGCCCAGGGCAGCTCGACGAGGTGCACGGCCCCCGCCGGCAGCGCGGCGATCGCTCGCGCCACCGGCTCGTACACGACGCACTGGAAGCCGAGCCGCAGCGGCCCCTCCGCCGCGGCCGCCCGGGCCCGGGCCGTGTCGTAGCCCTCCCGCAGCCGGGCGAAGGCGGGCACCACCTGCTCGGCGAGCCCGCGGCCGGTTCCGTCAACTCGACCCGGCGGCTGGTCCGTTCGAACAGCGGGGCGCCGATCCGGCGCTCCAGCCGCTTGATCAGCTGGGAGACCCGCCCCTGGGAGAGGCCCAGCAGCTCCCCCGTACGCCCGAAGTGCAGTTGGTGGACGAGCACCGAGAAGGCCTCCAACTCCTGCAGGGGAAGCCCGGGCAGGGGCGGCTCCGGCGGCAGGGGGCTCGGCGTCCTCGGTTCCACTCCGGCAGTCTACGACCGGGCCCGCGCGGACCCGCACCGCAGGGCGGCGCGCAGCTCGGAGGCCGGATCGCCCTCGTGGTAGGGGCGTTCGCTGGTCTCGATGTGGTCCAGGAACTCCTGGTACCGCAGCGCGTACGCCAGGTGGTACAGCGGCTCGGCGAGTTCCAGCGCCCGCTCCGGCTCGGCGCCGGGCAGGTGGGCGCGCCAGGCCGCCGCCCACACCCCGGCGTAGTGCTGCCAGTCCTCGGGGGAGAGGAAGTCGCGGGCCCGCAGCCCGTCCAGGGCCGGGTGGCCGAGGCAGGCGTCGGCGAAGTCGAGCAGGACGGCCGGGCGGCCCGGCTCGGCCCGCCAGTTGCCGGGGTGGAAGTCGCCGTGCAGCAGCGTCTCCGGCAGCCCGCAGTCCGCCAACCGCCGTATCGTGGCGGGTAGTTCACCGACCAGCTCGGCCACCCGAGCCCGTTCCCCGCCGGTCAGGTCGGTCTCCTCGGGCAGCCGGGCGAGCAGCGCCTCCAGCTGCGCGAGCAGCGCCCGGGGCGTCCGGTCGCGCAGCCCGGCGGCGGCCGCCCGGCCGTCCGCCGCCAGTGCCGCCTGCGCGGCCACCAGCCGTGGCACGGTCCGCTCCACGGTCGCGGCGGACGGGCCCCAGCAGTCCTCGCCCGGCACGTGCGCGAGCAGCAGCCGCCCGGCCGCCGGATCGGCCGCGAGCACCCGCGGCACGAGCGTGGCGTCGACGCCGCCGAGCAGCGCGATCACCTCGCCCTCGGCCGCGTTGAAGTCCGGCGCGGTGGTCTTCAGCCAGGCGTCCGCGCCCTCGGCGGCGGGCAGCCGGTACAGCCCGGAGAGGTTCCAGGTGCGCAGCTGCCGCACCTGCCCGGCGGGCGCCCCCAGCCGCTCCCCCGCCCACTCCAGCGCCGCCCGCAGTCCGTCCGCGTCCGCCCAGGCGGCCCGCCGCCCGGCCGGGCCGAGCAGCGCGGCCGTCGCGGCGTCCGGCGTCCGGGGTGCCGTGCGCGGCGGCTCGGCCGACTCGGCGTGGTAGCGCACCCGCCCGCCGTACGCCCCGCCCTCGCCCTCGCCGTCCAGCAGCCGCAGCACCAGCACCGGCAGCCCGAGCGCCGCTTCGGCGGCCGCCGCGACCCCGCCGACCTCCTGCCACCACCCGCCGGCCACCTCGAAGGGCCCGAGCTGCCCGAAGTACCCGCCCCGGTACGTCAGCTCGACGGTCACGCTGCGACTGCTGCTCCGCTCCATCCCGGCAGCTTCGCCGAGCCGGCCGCCGGCCGCGACCGGTTTTCCCGGCCGGCTAGGCGGCGTAGTCCGCCCACGACCGGCGGCCTGCGGCGTACGCGAAGAGGTCCCGGAAGGTCGGGAAGAACGCCAGGTCGCCGTTGCCGAACCAGAGGAACCGCCCCGGCCCGGCCCCCGCCGGGATCATCAGGACGGCCACGGCGCCGTCCGGCTCCACCGAGACCGGCACGAGGGGCACGTCCGGTGCGAGCCCGCAGTCCTCGCAGAGCTCACCCCGCATCATCTCGACGAACCGGCGCCCGGCCTCCGGGGGCCGGCCGCCGGCCCAGTCCCGCCAGCCGAACACCGGCATCGAGCGGGAGAAGTCGGCCATGCCGTCGCCCTGCCGCAGGAACTCGGCGTAAGTGGGCTCCAGCGGTTGGCCCGCCCAGCCCTCTAGCTCCGCGACCTGCTCCGGTGTCGCGGGCGGGCGCAGCCCCGGTGCGGGCGACATCCGGTCGGGGTCGGGATCGGCGAGGTGCTCGCGCGTCCGCTGCTCCACGACCTCGCGCACCCAGTCACTCAGCACCGCGGTCCCGCTCCTCTGTTCGCCCGTTCGCCTGTTCGCCGTCCCGTTCTGTTCGCCGCCGCCCCTGCCGCCGATCAGCCGGCCCCCCGCGCGAGCAGCCCGGTGAGGAGGGCGCGCAGGCCCGCCGGGTAGGTGTCCTCGGCGGTCAGGTCGGCCCACCGGGCGCCGAGCCGGGCGAGCCGGGGCAGTTCGGCCGGGTCGAGGCCGGCGAAGACCTGTTCGCGGTAGGTGGCCCGGTCGGAGTCGGCGCGGCGGCGGGCGGCGGTGGCCCGGACGACGATCTCGCCGGCGGTGTAGTACCAGAGCGAGCGGTAGCCGTGGACGGCCTGTTCGGGCGTCAGGCCGCAGGCGATCAGGCCGTCGACGATCTGCTCGACGTACCAGAGCGCGGAGGTGGCCATCAGGTCGTCGGCGGTCAGCACCTCGACGATCCACGGGCAGTCGGCGAGCGCCCGGTGAATGGCCTCGGCGGCGGCGAGCACGCGCTCGCGGGGGTCGGCGGGCAGCTCGCGCCGCCGGAGGGTGCGCCCGGCGTAGTCGTCGAGCAGCAGGACGAGCAGTTCCTCCTTGTTGCGGACGTGGTGGTAGAGCGCCATCGGCGTGCTGCCGATCTCGGCGGCCAGCCGGCGCATGGTGAGCCGGTCGACGCCCTCCACGTCGACGAGCCGGCGGGCGGTGTCGACGACCTCCTGGCGGGAGAAGCGGGGCGGGCGGCCGACGGTCTTGCGCGGGGCGGGCGGTGGCGACATGCCCCCATCCTCCCCCAGGGCCCCGGCGGACGGACGTCGGGTGTCGACATCGGCGGCCCGCTGCGCTAGTTTCCTTACGCGTACAAAAACGGTACGGACACTCCTGCCACCGAGAGGTTGCGCCCCATGACGACGACCACCCCCATCGACCTGTTCGCCTCCGCGCTGCAGTTCCGCGCGGACGGCGCCGTCCGCGCCGCCGAGCGGCGGATGGCCGCCGGCGACCCCGGCACCTGGCAGATCGCCACCTTCCACGTGGAGAGCGACGCCGACGTCCACGGCGACCAGTGGGAGCAGCACCCGGGCGCGGACGAGGCGGTGTGCTGCCTCGCCGGCGCGCTGCGCCTCTTCCTGCGCCCCACCGAACCGGGCGGCGCGGAGGAGGAGTTCCGGCTGGACGCGGGCAGCGCCGTGGTCGTGCCGCGCGGCCGCTGGCACCGCCTGGAGGTCGACGCCCCCAGCGACCTGATGTCCGTCACCCTGCGCGAGGGCACCCGGCTGGAGCCGCGCACGGACGCGGCCTGAGCGGCGACGGCCCCGAACGCACGGTGGCCCGGCGGCGTGGATGCCACCGGGCCACCGGGCCGTCGAACCTTCGAACCTTCGAAACCGTCGAACCGTGAAGCGACCTACGGGATCGCCACCGCCGTGCCCGAGACCCGCACCCGCCCGTCCCCCGCGCGCAGTTCCACCCGCAGCACGCCCGGGCGGCCCAGGTCCTCGCCCTGGTGGAGGGTCAGCACCGCCGGGGCCGCCACCGCGCCCCGCTCGCGCAGGTACGCGCCGAAGGCGGCCGCGGCCGCGCCGGTGGCCGGGTCCTCGACCACGCCGCCGACCGGGAACGGGTCGCGGACGTGGAACACCTCCGGCGCCTCCCGCCAGGCGAGCTGCAGGGTGACCAGGTCGCGGGCCCGCATGAAGGCGGCGAGGCCGTCGAAGTCGTAGTCGAGCCGGGCCAGCCGCTCCCGGGTGCCCACCGCGAGCACCAGGTGCCGGGCGCCCGCGTACGCGACGCGCGGCGGCAGCGCCGGATCCAGGTCCTCGGCCGACCAGCCGAGCAGCCCGAGCGCCTGCGCGACGTCCTGCGCCGGCACCTCCTCGACGTGCGGCTCGACGCTGGTGAGCGTGGCGCGCAGCAGCCCGTCCGCGCCTCGCTCGACCTCGACCGGCACGTCCCCGGCCGCCGTGCCGAACACGTACCGCCCGGGGCCGACCCGCTCGGCGAGCGCGACGGCGGAGGCCACCGTCGCGTGCCCGCAGAACGGCACCTCCGTCAGCGGGCTGAAGTACCGTACGCGGTAGGCGCCTTCGCCCTCCCCCGCGGTCAGGAAGGCGGTCTCGGAGTAGCCCAGTTCGGCGGCGACGGCGAGCATCTTCTCGTCGCTCAGGCCGCTGGCGTCGAGCACCACCCCCGCCGGGTTGCCGCCCTCCGGGCGGTCGGCGAAGGCGGTGTAGCGCAGGATCTCGGGGGCGTGGTCATCGCTCATGCCCGGGCCAACACCCCTCGGCCGCCGGCTGTTCCCACCGGACGGGCCGGCCCTACCCGCAGCGCGTAGACGATCCGTCAACGCCCCCGTCCACCGGATGTCCACGCGCCCGCGCGACAGTCCTCGTCGTGCCGGCGACACGTCGGCGCCGAGCTCCGAGAGAGGACGGACCACCCATGAGGAATCCCGTGCGCAAGCAACACCTGTGGGGCGCGCTGGCGGCCGCCGCGATCGCCGTCGCGGTCGTGCCGGGGACGGCGAACGCCGACACCAGCAGCACGATCAGCGTCAGCAACGGCGCCGTCAACAAGTGCCTGGACATCCCCGGCAGCAACAACGCCAACGGGACCCCCGTGCAGATCTACTCCTGCAACGGCACGGGCGCCCAGTGGTGGACCTCCACCACCGAGCCGAACGGCGTCGGCGTCACCCTGTCCGCCCTGAACAAGTGTCTGGACGTCTCCGCGGGCGGCACCGGGGACGGCACCCGGGTCCAGGTGTGGGACTGCAACGGCAGCGAGGCCCAGCGCTGGGTCCGCTACGAGGGCAACGTCCTGATCAACCCGCAGTCCAACAAGTGCCTGGACGTCCCCGGCGGCAACCTCGTGGACGGCCAGCAGCTGCAGATCTGGACCTGCAACTACACGACCGCCCAGCAGTGGACGTTCTCCCCGCCGCGCATCCCGCTCGGCGGCTGACGCCCACCGCACGCGAGCGGCCCGCTTCCCCTGTGCGGGCCGCTCGCTCCGCGCGTCACCGACGCGCGGGCTCAGCGCAGCACCGCCTCCAGGAAGTCCGAGCCGAGGCGGGCGCTGCCCGCGAGGTCGAGCTGGTAGAGCATGTACCGCCCGCGCCGCTCGGTGGTCAGCAGCCCCGCCTTGCGCAGCACGGCCAGGTGCCGGGACACCTCGGGCGAGCTGAGCTGCCAGGCGGCGGCGAGCTCGCCGGTGGTGTGCGGGCCGCGCGCGATGGTCCGGGCGAGGCGCAGCCGGACGGGGTGCGCCAGCGCCTCCAGCCGCTGCTGGACGACGGCGAGCGAGACCGGCTCGGCGGCCCCGGCCTCGGCGACGGGGTACTGGAGGACGGGCCGCCAGCCGTAGGCGTACACCGAGAGCAGGTGCGGGCGGCCGAAGACGGTGGGGATGAAGGTGACGCCCCCGGCGGCGGTGCCGCTGGTGGTGCTGTCCTGGAGCTTGTCGATGACGATCCGCCGCCGCCCCTCGCCGTCCTGGTCGAGGCTGACGGAGGGTGAGAGGTCGCCGATCGCCCCGGCGACGCCCCGGCGGGCGAGCAGGTCGGTCTTGCGGCGGGCGTCGGCGGCGAGGTCGGGCAGGACGCGCCGCCAGGCGTCGGCGAAGAACGCGGACGCGCAGTCCTCCAGCATCTTGCGCACCAGGGCCCGCACGGCGGGCGGGTCGGCGAGCAGCCGGTCGGCGAAGGCGGCCTGCCGGGGGCCGCGGGCGAGGGCGAGGTCGCGGGCCCGCTCGTTGGCGGCGCGGTCGGTGAGCGGGGAGGCCATCGGCCGCGTGAACCGGGAGGAGCCGCAGGTGGTGACGAGGGCGCCGGCGACGTACGCCTCGTCCTCGATCCGGTCGACGGCGTCGAGTTCCTCGGCGAGGGTGGCGCCGGGGTGGCCGGGGACGAGGAAGTCGGCGCGGGAGGAGCGCCAGAGGAAGTCGGCCTCCAGCAGCCGCTCGGACAGCTCGGGCGGGATCGCGGCGGTGGTGCTGTTCGCCCAGCCCTGCAGCGCCGGGTGGTGCCCGGGCTCGGCCAGCACGTGCAGCATGGCGTTCAGCTCGGCCAGCGGGGACGGGGCGAAGAGCAGCCGGTCCTCGGGCAGACCGGTGATGTCGATGATCACACTCACGCCGACGATCCTGCCACCCGCTCGACGACCCGTCCCCGTCGATTGACGCGAACCGTCAATCGACGTGCCAGGCGCCCCCGCCAGGGCGGACGGTACCGGCCATGAGCCTGATCCAGGAGAAGTCCGTCCACGACCACGCCGCCGTCCGCACCGGCCAGCCGCCCGCACCGCCGATCGGCACCGGCCGCGGCGGCCCGTCCGCCCTGCTGAGCCTGATCACCGCCGCCGGCGGCCCCCGGTACGCGGTGGCGCTCGCCGTGGACGCGGTGGGCGGCGGCCTGCTGCGCCCGTTCCTGCTGCTGTACGGCGTCGAGGTGCTGCACCTGCCCGCCGGGTCGGTCGGGCTGGCGCTGTCGGCGGGCATGGTCGTCGGCCTGCTGGCCCTGCCGCTGACCGGCCGCTGGATCGACCGCGGCGCCCGCACCCTGCCGGCCGCGGTCACCCTGCTGCTGCGCGCGGCCGGCGCGCTCACCCTGCTGACGGCGCACGGCCCGGTGCTGTTCACCGCGGCCGCCGTGCTGTTCGGCGTCGGCAGCCAGTCCTGGCCGACCACGCACGCCGCCGTGGTGAGCACCGTCACCGAGGGGCGGCTGCGGGACGCGGCGCTCGCCGCCGGACGGGCGCTGCGCAACGCGGGCCTCGGCGCGGGCGCCCTGCTGGCGACGGTCGCGGTGGTCGGCGGCCCCGGCGCCTTCCGGCTGCTGGCCGGGGTCACGGGCGCGGCCTGCCTGCTGGCCGCCGCCCTGGTCGGCTCGCTGCGGGTCCGGGCCCCGCAGCAGGCGGCCGGGCAGCCGCGCGGCACCGGGGGGACGACCGAGCCGCTGCGCCGGATCACCGTGCTGAGCCTGGCCAACCTGCCGTACGCGTTCTGCTTCGACGTGCTGGAGGTGGCGCTGCCCGCGCTGCTGGTGCTGCACCTGCACGTCTCGGCGGCCTGGTCCTCGGGCTTGTTCGTGGGCAACACCGTGCTGGTGATCGCGCTCCAGCTGGCCCTGGTGCTCCGGCTGGCGAAGCGGCCCCGGCGGGCCGTGCTGGCGGCCGCCGGGATGGGGCTGAGCGTGTCGTACCTGGGTTTCTGGGCGGCGGGCTCGCTGGGCGGCACGGCGGGTGCCGTGGGCGTCGCGGCGGTGGCCGTGCTGTACACGCTGGGCGAGATCCTCTACACCGGCTCGGGGACGGCGATGGTCAGCGCCTCCGCCCCGCCGCACCTGCTCGGCCGGGCGCTGGCCCGGTGGGAGCTGTCGAGCGGGGTCGGCCGGGCGGCGGCACCGGCGGTGCTGACGGCGCTGCTGGCCTCCGGCCCCGGGCTGCTGTGGGGTGCCCTGGCCGTGACCACGGCGGCCGGGGCGCTGGCGGTGCTGCGGCTGGGACCGGCGGAGTAGCCACGACCCGCGCGGTGCGATGATCATCCGCATGGCCCTGACCCCGTACCAGCAGCAGCTCCACGACCGGATCACCGCCGCCACCGAGGTGACGGCCCCGCCGGCCCCCTGGCGCCCGGTCGGCCGGGGCCTGATCCCGGTCGGCGGGCTCCTCGGCATCGGCTTCGCCGTCCACCCGGACACCGGGCACGACCTGGTGCTGACCGTCTCCAGCAGCGGGCACGGCCTGTTCGACGCGGTCACCGGCGAGAAGCTGGAGCGCGCGTACGACCCCGAGGAGGACCCGGACGGCCCGGACCTCTCCTGCCCGGGCATCGGGCCGGTCGCCGACGTCCGGATCCCGGTGGCCGGGCTGTGGGGCGGCGGACTGCACACCGGCGCCAGGGGCGGCTGGGGCATCGAGGTGATCTCCCCGGAGTGGCCCAGCCACCGGGTCCTGATGACGACCGGCCCCTGGACCGGCGAGCACGGCAAGGACTGGCACCACATCTTCCACGCGTCCTGGTCCGAGTTCCGCGCGGCCGGCTTCTCCCCCACCGGCCGCACCCTCGCCGTGGCCACCAGCAGCGATCTCACGCTCTGGACCGTCGCGTAGCCCCTCCTCCGGATGCGGACGCCCCCGCCAGCACGGAAGCTGGCGACGAGGCGTCCCGGCCCGCGGAAGGACCATCCCTCTCATGAGTGCCCTCGACTTCGAGATCGTCGACAGCCCCGACAGCTCGCTCAACAAGACCTCCGTCCTGGTCACCGGCCCGAACGACGCGCTGCTGGTGGACGCCGGGTTCACCCGCTCCGACGGGCGGCGGCTGGTCGAGCGGGTGCGCGCCACCGGCCGCCGGCTGACCACCGTCTTCGTCAGCCACGGCGACCCGGACTTCTACTTCGGCGCCCAGGAGCTCCAGGACGCCTTCCCGCAGGCCCGGTTCCTGGCCACGGCCACGACCGTCGAGCACATCCAGGAGACGTACGAGGCCAAGCTGCGCGCCTGGTCGCACCTCGGCCCGGAGCTGCCCACCCGCCTGGTGCGCCCGGAGGTGCTGCACGGCGACGAGATCGTCTTCGAGGGCCACCGGTTCGAGCTGCGCGGCGCCGACTTCCACCTGCCCGACCGGCACTACCTGTGGCAGCACCACCACTCGGCGGTGCTCGGCGGAGTGCTGCTCTTCCAGGGCCTGCACGTGTGGACGGCCGACACCCCCGCCGAGGCCCAACGGGCCGCCTGGATCGACCTGTTGGACGGCATCGAGGCCCTGCAACCGCTGTGGGTGGCGGCCGGCCACCGCACCGCCGGCGCACCCACCGACCTGACCGCCGTCCGGCAGACCCGGGACTACCTGCGCGCCTTCGAGACCGAACTCGGGAAGGCCCCCGACGCGGCCGCCGCGAAGGAGGCGCTGGAGCGCCGCTTCCCCGACCACGGCCTGCGGATCGCCGTCGACCTCGGCACCAAGGTCGCCAAGGGCGAGCTGGCCTGGGGGTGAGCGCGCGATGATCGAGATCCCCCGGGACGTCGCCGGGTTCGCCGAGTCCCCCGCCCCCGCCGACGTGGTGCGCCGCCAGTACCTCGCCTCGGCCCGGGGCGACCTGGCCGCGCTGCGCGCCACCCTCGCCGAGGACGTCGAGTGGACGGAGATGGCGGGCTTCCCGCTGGCCGGCACCTACCGCACGCCGAAGGGCGTCACCGCGAACGTGATGGAACGCCTCGCCGCCGAGTGGGAGGACTGGACGGCGCACGACGACACCTACGTGGTGGACGGCGAGCACGTGGTGGTGCTGGCCCGCTACACGGCCGTGCACAGGGCCACCCGCAAGCCGCTCGCCGTCCGGGTCGCCCACCACTTCACGGTGCGCGGCGGCCGGATCGTCCGCTTCGAGCAGTTCACCGACACCGCGCTGGTCCGGGACGCGATGACCGCGTGAGGCCTGCCGTTCACTCGTACGGGCGGGCCTCGCGCGGCGCGCCCGATGCGGTCTCGACAGACCACCCGAACGGCGGCAGGCTGAGCCCGGTCTTCCACGGAATCTTCAACGGAGAGTCAGGAGTTGGGCATGGCGGGCAGCGAGCGTCCGATCGTCGTCGTCGGAGCCTCCCTGGGCGGCGCCAAGGCCGCGCAGGCCCTGCGCGAGGCCGGGTACGAGGGCGGCATCGTGCTGATCGGCGAGGAGCACGAGCGCCCGTACGAGCGGCCGCCGCTGTCCAAGGGCTTCCTGCTCGGCAAGGAGCCCCGGGAGAAGATCTACGTCCACCCGCCGCAGTGGTACGCCGAGCACGACGTCACGCTGCGCCTGGGCACCCCGGTCGTCTCGATCGACCCGGCCGCGCACACCGTCACCCTCGCCGACGACGGCGAAGTGGCCTACTCCAAGCTGCTGTTGACCACCGGCTCGGTGCCGCGCCGGCTGCCGGTGCCGGGCGCGGACCAGGACGGGGTGCTGTACCTGCGCCGGGTGGAGGACAGCGAGCGGATCAAGGCGGTGCTGCGGCCCGGCGCCCGGATCGCCGTGATCGGCGCGGGCTGGATCGGCCTGGAGGTGGCGGCCGCCGCCCGGAGCGCCGGGGCGCACGTGACGGTGCTGGAGGCGGCCGAGCTGCCGCTGCTGCGGGTGCTCGGCCGGGAGGTCGCCGAGGTCTTCGCCGACCTGCACCGCGACCACGGCGTGGACCTGCGCTTCGGCACGCAGGTGGCCGAACTGACCGGCGCCGGCGGCACGGTGAACGGCGTGCGGCTCGGCGACGGGACCCTCGTCGACGCCGACGCGGTGGTGGTCGGCATCGGCATCTCCCCCGCCACCGCCCTGGCCGAGGCCGCCGGGCTGACCGTCGACAACGGCATCAAGACCGACCAGCACCTGCGCACCTCGGACCCGGACGTGTACGCGGCCGGGGACGTCGCCAACGCCTTCCACCCGCTGTTCGGCACGCACCTGCGGGTCGAGCACTGGGCCAACGCCGTCAACCAGCCGCAGACCGCCGCCCGCGCCATGCTCGGGGAGGACGCGGTCTACGACCGGGTCCCGTACTTCTTCTCGGACCAGTACGACCTCGGCCTGGAGTACCTCGGCTACGTCGCGCCGGGAGACTACGACCAGGTGGTGTTCCGGGGCGACCGGGCCGGCCGCGAGTTCATCGCCTTCTGGCTCTCCGGCGGCCGGGTCCTCGCCGGGATGAACGTGAACGTCTGGGACGTCACCGACCCGATCCGCGAACTGGTGCGCTCCCAGCGGGTGGTGGACCCGGCCCGGCTCGCCGACCCGGACGTCCCGCTCGACAAGCTGTGAGACCGGCCCGGGGGCCTCGGTCGGCAGGCCGCCGACCGAGGCCCTCGGGGTACGTCGGTCGCCCGGGAACGCCGGGGCCGACTCACCGCGCCTGGAGTCAGGCCGTGCAGGACGACGGGTTGAGCCGCGCCCCGGCCAGGAAGTCGGCGGCGGCCTCCGCGGTGGCGCGCAGCGTCGGGAAGCTCTGGTACGCGTTCACCGGGCTGTTGTAGCCGCCGCCGGCCAGGCGGTGCACCGGCAGCGCGACGCCGTCGATGAAAACGTGGTCGCACAACGAGGACTTACCGTCGTCGGCGATGATCAGGATCACCCTGTCCTTGTACACCTCGGAGAACACCGGGGACTTCGCCGAGGCGGCGGGCGCGCCCTGCGCGGCGGCCGAAGCCGGGCCCGCCACGGCGGCTCCGGTCAAGGTCAGCAGTGCGACGAGTAAACCCTTGGTCATTCGGGTGGTCATGGTTCCCCTCCAAAGAAATGAAGCGGCGCCGGATCTTCGGCGCACGATGCGGTTAGCACACTACCGACATGATCGAATCCGGCACAACGCGTTATCGAGACCGGCACCATGAGCTGACCGGGCGTCACGAAGCCGTACTCCGGCCGCCGTTGTGCACCGGCTGTGCCGTGAACCTGCCGCGCCGTGAACCCGCCGTGCCGTGACCCCGCCGCGCCGTGAGCTACCGGTCCCGCCCCGCCCGCAGGGCGGCCGGGGTGAGGCCGGTGTGCAGCCGCATGGTGCGGGTGAGGTGGCTCTGGTCGGCGAAGCCGCTCAGCTGGGCGACGACGGCGATCGGCGTGTCGGTGGTGAGCAGCGCGCGGCGGGCCCGCTCCAGCCGCAGCCGGACGAGGTACTGGTGCGGGGACTGGCCGGTGGAGGCGCGGAAGGCCCGGGTGAAGTGGGACGGGCTGACGCCGGCCACGGCGGCGAGCTCGGCGAGCGGGAGCCGGCCGTCCAGGGCGCCGTTCATGTGGTCGATGACCTGGTCGAGCCGCTTCGGCGCGAGCCCGCTCCCGCGGCCGCCCGCGGGCCCGGCCGGGCGGCGGGTGGCGGCGATCCGGATCAGGTGCGCGGCGAGCGCCTGCAGCATGGACTGGGCGTACAGCGGGTCGGCCGGCTGCGAGCGCTCGTATTCGGCGACCAGGCGCTCGACCAGCATGCCGAGGAACGGGTCGGTCAGGTGGAAGCGCGGGGCGAGTTCCAGCGGGCCGGGCAGGTCGCTCTCGGTGGCGAGCTTCTCCAGCCAGGCCGGTTCGAGGGCGACCAGCAGCAGCTCGGCGTCCTGCTCCCAGCGCGGCCGGGACGCCCAGCCGGCCGGGTTGACCAGGGCCTGGCCGCGGTGGAAGCGCTCCCGCCGGGGGTGGCCGTCCAGCGACCACCGGAGGTCGGCGGAGCGGCCGGTGTGGACCACCACGACGTGCCGCGACGGCCCGTCCGCCGCCTCTCCGATGCCGCCCGCGCGCTCCAGGCCGCGCTCGACCACGCCCTCGTCGAGGTCGGCACCGCTGCCGGAGAGCCGGAGGAGGTGCGGCTTGATCGCGGAGACGGCGGGCGTGGGGGCGGGGGCCGGGGCGTCGGGGGTCGTACGGGGTGCCATACCGTCGATTCTGGCCCGTTCGGGTGCCGGACGGCGAACGGGCCGCACCGGACGCCGAACACCGTGAGCGGTTCGTTCCAGGCCCCGCAGGATCGTTCAAGCCCCCGGGGGCCCCTGCGCCGGACAGTGGTCGGGCAACGATCCCTTCGGCGGCGAGGAGCCGTACCCATGAGCAAGAACCACTCCCTGGCGGGCAAGGTCGTCCTGGTCGGCGCGGGCGCGAAGAACCTGGGCGGGCTGATCAGCCGCTCGGCGGGCGCGGACGGCGCCAAGGTCGTCGTGCACTACCACTCCGACGCCACCGCGCCGGACGCCGAGGCCACGGTCGCGGCGGTGAAGGAGGCCGGCGGCGAGGCGGTCGCCGTCCAGGGCGACCTGACGAAGGTCGCCGACGTGGAGCGCGTCTTCGCCGTCGCGAAGGAGACCTTCGGCGGCGTCGACGTCGCGGTGAACACGGCCGGCATGGTGCTGCGCAAGCCGATCGTGGAGACCACCGAGGAGGAGTACGACGTGATGCACGCGGTGAACGCCAAGGCCGCGTACTTCTTCATCCGCGAGGCGGGCCGGCAGCTGAACGACGGCGGCCGGGTGATCACCGTCCTCACCTCGCTGCTGGCCGCGTTCACCGACGGCTACGCCACCTACGCCGGGGCCAAGGCGCCGGTCGAGCACTACACCCGGGCAGCGGCCAAGGAGTTCGCCGCGCGCGGGATCTCGGTGAACAACGTGGCCCCGGGCCCGATGGACACCCCGTTCTTCTACGGCCAGGAGACCCCGGAGCGGGTGGCCTTCCACAAGTCGCAGGCGATGGGCAACCGGCTGACCCGGATCGAGGACATCGCCCCGATCGTGACCTTCCTGGCCACCGAGGGCGGCTGGATCACCGGCCAGACCCTGTTCGCCAACGGCGGCTACACCACCCGCTGACACCCGGCGCCCGGGCCCGCTGCCGCCGAGCTGTCGGCGGGGCGGGCCCGAGCCGCGCTTCCGCTCACCCCAGCGCCTCCACCAGGCGCCTGGCCCGGGTGGCCTCCTGCAGCAGCGCGTCCAGCAGCTGCTCGACACCGCCGACGGACAGGTACTCCTCGACCGAGCGCGGATCGGAGGGCAGCGCGACCTCGCCCGCGTCCAGCGCCGCATGGGCCCGGGCGTAGTCGACGCCGAGCCGGTCGAACAGCTCGCCGCGCGCCGCCTCGGGCGCCAACCCCGGCTCCCGGACGGCCACTTCGTGGACGGCGAGGACGGCGAGCAGGACGTGCTCGGTGCCGGGCGTCCGCCGGCCCAGGCGCTCGGCCTGGGCGTCCGTCTCCAGCCGGATCCACGCCGCGCGCCCCGCCGCGCCCGGCTGCAGGAGCCGCTTCCACCGCGGGAGGCGGTAGCTGCCGCGCCCGAGCAGCGCGTCCCGGGTGGGGCGCAGCAGCGGGTCGAGCTCGTCCCGGACGTCCTGGTCCTGCGCGGTCTCCATCGTGCCCCTCCCACCGATGCGGATTTGCTCGAACCATACGCCAGCTTTGCTTCTCCTTTGCCGTTTCCCGCTCGCCGGGGCCTCGTCAAGACCACATCCGGACGGCCTCAGGGGGTGGTGCGGCGAGCGCGGAAGGCGCGGCGCCCCGCCGTTGTTGCTACCGGGAGACCGCCGCCGTCCGGAGCACCCGAGAGGGGTGGACACCATGGCCGACACGCTCCCCGGGCCGGGCCGCGCCCCCGGGGCGGAGTCACCACTGGACTCCTACTCGCGCATCGTCACCACCGTGGCCGCGGCCGTGACGCCCCGGGTCGCGGCCCTGCAGGTCGGCCGGCGCGGCCGGGGCGGCTGGTTCGGCACCGCGCTCGGCTCGGCGGTGGTGTTCACCGAGACCGGCTTCCTGCTGACCAACGCGCACGTGGTCGGCCGCGCCGACGCCGGGACGCTGGCCTTCGCGGACGGCACCACCGCCCCGTTCCACACCATCGGCGCCGACCCGCTCTCCGACCTGGCCGTGCTGCGCGCGGACGGCCCGACCCCGGCGCCGGTGACGCTCGGCGAGGCGACGGCGCTGCGGGTCGGGCAGCTGGTGGTCGCGGTCGGCAACCCGCTGGGGCTGGCCGGCACCGTCACGGCGGGGGTGGTGAGCGCGCTCGGCCGCTCGCTGCCGACCCGCGCGGGCAGCGCGGCGCGCGTCATCGACGACGTGATCCAGACCGACGCCGCCCTCAATCCCGGCAACTCTGGCGGCGCCCTGGCCACGGCGGCCGGTGAGGTGGTCGGCATCACCACGGCGGTGGCCGGAAACGGGCTGGGGCTGGCCGTCCCGATCAACGCGACCAGTCGGCGGATCATCGCCGCCCTGCTCGCCGAGGGCCGGATCCGCCGCGCCTACCTGGGCCTGGCCGGGGTCCCCGCGCCGCTGCCGCCGCCCCTGCGGCAGCGCACCGGGCAGCGCGCCGGCCTGCGCATCGTCGAGGTGGTGCCCGCCTCCCCGGCCGCCCGGGCCGGCCTGCACGAGGGCGACCTGCTGCTGACGGCCGGCGGCGGGCCGATGGCCAGCGCGCAGGCGCTCCAGGGCCTGATGCTCGCCGACGCGATCGGCCGCCCGCTGCCGCTGACCGTCCTGCGCGGCGAGGCCCTGGTGGACGTCATCGCCGTCCCGGCCGAACTCCCGGCCGAGGACTGACCGTTCGGGCCCGATCGCCGGGCTGGACGCCGCACCGCCGAGCAGGCCCCGATCCGGGGGGCCGTGTGCGGGTAGCGGACCGTCGAACTCGCGGCGCACGGGCGCGGTCGGGCAGCGCTCGCGCGCGCCGGCGCCAGCGGCAGCCGGGCACCAGTACGGGACGAGGCCGGCTGCGACCGGCCGTCAGGGCGCGCGGGGCGGTCGCGGCGGGCCCCCACGGTGGAGACCGCTCGACGGGGCCCGCCGTCCGAAGCCGCGACCGACGCACCGCGCGCCCCGGTGTGCCACCGGCGGCCGCAGCTCCGGAGTACCGGCCGGAGCCCTGCGCACCGGTGCGGCCCACCCCGGGGAGGCAGGCCGTCCATGGGGGCCGCGTCAGGCCGTGCCGTCCGGGCGCAGCAGCGCCACCCGTACGGTCCGGCGGGGCAGGGCCGCGGGCAGGGCGGCCAGCCACGCGGCGGCGGTGAACATCGCGTAGTGCCCCAGCTCCCACCCGGGCCCGGCCCAGCCGAGTTCGGCGTGCCGGTGCTCGGCGAAGGCGTTGCAGCACAGCCAGGCGGCCAGCCCGATCAGCGGCGCGGCGCGCGGCCGGGCGCAGCCGCCGAGCAGCGCGCACAGGGCGAGGTGGGCGAGGTACGGGGCCCGGCCGGCGTGCAGGTCGCCGAGCGCGCCGAGGCCGAGCGCGAGGGCCCCGCACGCCAGGAGGGCGGCGGTGCCGGAGGTGGCGGCGGCCGGCCGGGCGCGCACCGGGTGGAACCGGCGCCCACCGGGCCGGGCCCGGTACATCGGGGGCCGGGCCCGGTACATCGGGGGCCGGCCGCCGGCCCCCGCCCGGTGCGTCCGCACCGCCGACTACCGCTTCGCCGCGGCGAGTTCGCGCGCGGCGGGGAGCGGCAGGTGCAGGCGGGCGCGGCGGTGCAGCGCCGTCAGGTCGTGCAGCAGCTCGGGTGCCGGGACGGTCAGCACCGGGCAGTCGGCCCGGCGGGCGCAGTACCCGGGTACCGAGCGCCGCAGCCGGCGCTGCAGCGGGCCGCCGGCGCGGCCGAGGACGAGCAGGTCGTCGGGCCGGTCGGCGAGGTGCACCAGGGCGGGCCCGGCCTCGCCGCGGATCACCACCGGCCGCAGCCGCACACCGGGGTCGGTGCCGCCGAACGCGGCGTCCAGCGCCTCGTGCAGCCGCCGCTCGGCGGCCTCCCGGACGGCGGCGAGCAGCGGCGGGCAGGGCGAGCGGAGGTAGCCGTGCTCGCCGCCGGGCGGCTCCCAGGCGAGCACCGGCCACAGCTCGGCGCCGCGTCGGCGCGCCTCGGCGAGGCCGCGGTGCAGAGCGGCCAGGCTGCCCAGCGAGCCGCTGACCCCGACCACCACCCGGGGTGTCGCGCCGTCCTCGTGCCGCTCGCTGCCGTGCATGGTCCGTCCTCGTCGTGTGGTGCGGTGTCCTTCCACCGTCCACCCAACCGCCCCCACCCCGGCCGGCCCCGCGCTCTTGACGGCTCCCTGACGCCCCGGGCGCCGTTCCGAACGCCCTCCATACGCGGCCGCGCTCGGGGTCCGCCTACAACTGCTCGAAGTGGAAGGAGCGGATGAAGCAGTCGCGCGGCTGGCCGATCGCGAACAGGACGCAGTCGAGGACGGACTGGGCGGTCAGCGGGTCGTCCGCGGTCCGGGAGGCCTCCTGCCAGGAGGGGGCGAGCGGGTCGCCGTCCGTGAAGTCCGGCGGGTAGAGCGAGATGACGCGGATGCCCTCGGGGCGCAGCCGGTGGGCGAGTACGTCCGCGAAGCCGGCCTGGGCGGCCTTGGCGGCGTAGAACGCGGGGTGGGCCTCGGAGCGGTGGTTGCGGGTCTCCGCGGCGGCGGAGACCAGGTTGACCATGTCGGCGCCGGCCGAGGCGCGCAGCAGCGGCAGGAAGTGCTTGGCCGTCAGCAGGGTGCCGGTGGCGCCGGAGGCGACGGTGTCGGCGATCGCGTCGTCGTCGGCGTCCCCCAGGTCGGGGCCGGCGAGGTAGCGGGCGCCGTTGTTGACCAGGACGTCCACGTGCCCGGTGCGGGCGGCGACCCCCGCCGCGAAGGCCCTGATCGCGGCCGGGTCGGCCAGGTCGCAGGCGAACGCGTCCACCGTCGCGCCACTGTCGGCCGCGACCTCGTCGGCCACCCGCCGGGCCGCTTCCAGCGAGCGCGCGGACACGAACAGCCGCGCCCCCGACCGGCCCGCTTGCAGCGCCAACGCCCGCCCGAACCCGCGTCCGGCCCCGGTGACCACCATCGTGCGCCCGGCGAGACCCATGCGCGCACCCCCTTCTCCGCAGTGTCGATCTCCGTTCGCCGCGAGCCTAGCGCCGCCCGCAGCCGCCTCCCCCAGCCACTCCCCCAGCCGCCTCCCGCGCCCGGTGCGCCGGGAAGCCACCGTCCGGCGGCGGCGGATGAACCGCATGGTGCTAGTGTCAGTAGCACCATGTTGCTGAAGCTGAGCCTCGGGGACACCCGCCCCCTGCACGAGCAGGTCGCGGGGGCGATCCGGCGGGCCGTCGCCGAGGGCGAGTGCGCGCCCGGGGGCAAGCTGCCGCCCGCCCGGGAGCTGGCCCGGGCGCTCGGGGTGAACACCAACACCGTGCTGCGCGGGCTGCGCACCCTGCGCGACGAGGGGGTGCTGGAGTTCCGCCGGGGCCGGGGCATCACGATCGCCGGCGGCGCCGACGAACGCGCCGAACTCGTCGCCCGGGTGCGGCAGTTGGTGGCGGACGCGGCGAAGGCCGGCTACAGCGCGGACGAACTCGTGGAACTGATCAGGGGGATGACGTGACGGAGGGAACGCCGGAACGCGGCGGAGGATTCGGACCTGCCTTCTGGGGCGCGGCGGTGTGGTCGGCGGGCGTGACGGCCCTGCTGGTCGCCCTGCCACTGGCCGCCCGGCACCGGCTGCCGGAGCAGGTGGCCACCCACTGGGACGGGCGGGACCCGGACGACTCGATGCCGCTGCTGGCCGCGGCGCTGTTCCCGGCGGCGGTCTGGCTGGTCGTCGTCCTCGGCGTCGCGCTCGGCCACCGGTTCCGGCCCGGGCCGGCGCGCGGCTGGGCCTGGCCGGTGCTGTCCGGCACCGGCGTGCTGCTGACCGGCGCGCAGACCTCGATCGTGCACGCCAACCTCGACCGCGCCCGCTGGCAGGACGCCGCCCCGATGGGCATCGAGGTGGTCGCCGTCGTCGCGGCGGCGGGCCTGGTCATGCTGCTCACCGGGCTGGCCGCCCGCCGGCCCGGCGCCGGGGACCGGGGCGCGCCGCCGGCGGGGGCGCCGGTGCTGCGGATCCCGCCCGGGGAGCGGGTCGCCTGGCTGTCCCGCGCCGGCAACCCGTGGCTGAACCTGGCCGCCGTCGCCTGCGGCCTCGGCGCGCTGGGGGCCGCGCTCGCGGCGCTGAGCGGACTGACCGGAATCCGCTGGC
Organism: Streptomyces sp. Y1; assembly: GCF_041053115.1. NCBI lineage: Bacteria > Bacillati > Actinomycetota > Actinomycetes > Kitasatosporales > Streptomycetaceae > Streptomyces > Streptomyces sp. Y1. The sequence goes on from NZ_CP163445.1 coordinate 457,798, forward strand.
AGGTGGTCACGCCGTGCGCGACCGTGGCGGTGGCGCTGTGGCTGTTCGCCTCGGTACGGGTCCGGGTCAGCGCCGAGGGCCTGCACGTCGGCTTCGGCCCGTTCGGCCGGCCGGGCCGGCACTGGAAGCTCGCCGAGCTCGTCTCGGCGCGGGCCGAGCGGCGCACCGCGCGGCAGGCCGGCGGCTGGGGGTACCGGATCAACGGGCTCGGCACCACGGTGATGGTGCGCGGCGGCGAGTGCCTGGTGGTGCGCACCCGGCGCGGCGCGGACTTCGCGGTGAGCGTGGACGACGCCGAGCGCGGTGCCGCGCTGCTCAACTCGCTGCTGGCCCAGGCGAAGAGCGCTGACGGCCACCCGAGTCGCTGAGCGCACGCACGGCGCAGCGGACCCACCACAGGACCCACCGGATCGGGCCGTCAAGGCGAAAAACCGCCCGATCCGGTGGTGACGCTACGGCGTCGCGCGGGTACACCAGGTGGCAGAAGTCCGGTGCAGGGAGGCCGCCATGACCCGTCGTCCACAGGAATCAAGAGCCGTTCAGGACAATGCCGCCGGCGTCGACACCGCCGTCGACACCGCCGACGGCACACCCACCGCCGCCCCCGGGAGCACCCAGGACGAACGGACCGTCACCCTGCTGCGCCTGGGCGTCGGCCTGATCGGCATCCTGCTGCCGCTCGTCCTGCCGGTGGGCAACTGGCTGTTCGCCGAGCTGCGCGGGCAGAGCACGGCGGGCTGGTGGCCGGACTCGATGAGCGGCTCGTACTACACCAGCACCCGGAACCTCTTCGTCGGCGGGCTGTGCGCGCTCGGGGTGTTCCTGATCTGCTACCGCTTCGACCGGCGGGACGACCGCTGGAGCAGCGCCGCCGGGCTGTTCGCGCTCGGCGTCGCACTCTGCCCGACCTCGCCGGACGACCCGTCGGCCTTCCAGGCCACGATCGGCGTGCTGCACCTGGTGTTCGCGGCGCTGCTGCTGTCCCTGCTGGCGCTGTTCTGCCTGTACTCCTTCCGCAACCCGCGCTCCGTCCAGCCGCGTTGGGTCGACCGGGCGTACCTGGCGGCCGGGGTGGTGATCCTGGCCCTGCTGGTGCTCGCCGCGCTGGCCGGCCTGACGGGCGTCGGCAAGGGCTGGCCGGTGCGCCCGCTGTACCTGTGCGAGTGGTTCTGCACCTGGGCGTTCGGCGCCGCCTGGATCGGCGCCGCGCTCGAACTCGCCCACACCTCGGGGCAGTTCACGCGCCGCGCGGCACTCCCCCGCCAGTCGGCGGCCCCGGCGTCGTGACGGAGCGGCGAGATCAGTCCTGCCAGTAGAACAGCAGGGTGTCGACCTTCAGCGGCACCCGCTCCCCGAAGTAGTAGACGCACAGCCCGGTGACCACCGTCTCCGTGACGGCGTCGTCGATCCAGCGCAGGCCCGCCCGCTCCAGCGGGCCGCGCAGGATCTCCTCTCCCTCGTCGCCGTGCACGAAGGGGCCGAGGGTGCTGACGAAGAGGCTGACGTCCTCGTGGTGGTAGATCACGTGGTAGCAGCCGTCGCCCTGCTGGTTGTCCTCGCCCGCCGACACCGGCTCCTTCGGCTCGGCTCCCTCGGCCGTCAACACCTCGACCGCGCGGCGCAGTTGGCCGTCCACGTCGACGGGCGCGGGCGGCTCGGTGCACAGCGCCTCGACGCGCCAGCGCGGGTCGGTGTCGCGCTCGCACGTCCCGGCGTACTCGTGCAGCACCGCGCGGCGGACGTCCTCGGGCAGGCCGGGGACCTCCACCCGGGGGCTGCCGAGCCGCCGGTACCCGGCCCGGGTCTCGGCGGTGTCGCCGGTCAGGCGGTGCAGGGCCCACAGCGCCCACAGCGCGGTGTCGACGGTCGGCTCGCCGGCCAGCAGGCCCCGCAACGCGGCCGGGTCGTCGGCCAGTTCGGCGGCCCGGTGGGCGACGGCGTGGTCCGGGTCGGCGAGCGCGTCGGTGACGTCCTGGCCGGCCGCGTGCCGCAGCCGCACCCGGGCCAGCCGGTCCTCGAAGCGGCTCCCGGGGCCCTCCCCGAGCTCGGCGAGGACGGCCGCCGGCCCGTACCGGGCGACGAGTGCGTCCAGGCCCGCCTCCCCCGTCTCGCGGCGGTGCGGCCAGGGGCCGGCGGCGACGGCCGCCAGCCCGGGCAGGGCGTCGAGGTCACCGAGCACGCCCCGGGCCTTCAGGAAGGCCTCCCGCATCCCGTACGCGCCCTCGCCCGCGCGGTCCTCGTGGCGCAGCCAGGGCAGCAGTTCGGCCCGGTCGCCCAGCAGGTCGAGCAGCGCGATCCGGACCTCGCTCGTCTCGTCCGGGTCCTGCACCCGGGCGATCAGCTCGGCGGTCCACGGCTGCGGCAGCCGCCCGGCCAGCGCCTGCACGCAGGCCCGGCGCTGCCACCACGGGCGCGCCCGGTCGGCGGCGCAGCGCGCCAGCTCGTCGGCGTCCAGGCGGCGCAGGGCGGCCAGTTCGTCCGGTCCGTACAGCGGGGTCAGGTCGGCTATCGCGGTCACCAGGGGATGCTACGGGCCCGGCCTACCCGGACGGCAAGCGAGTTCGGCCCCCGCCCGTCCGCACGTCGGTCAGGGCCACCAGCAGCGCCGCGAGCACCAGGCCCGCCGCGACGGTGACGCCCAGTTGGAAGGCGTACGCCCAGTCCGGGTGCGGCCCGGCGGCGTGCGCGAAGAACACCGAGCCGACCACCGCGATGCCCACCGCCGAGCCGACCCGCTGGGCGGTCTGCAGCACCCCGCCCGCGCTGCCCGCCCTGGTCAGCGGCACCTGCTGGAGCGTCAGCGTCTGGTTCGGCGCGATCACCAGCCCGCTGCCCGCCCCCGCGACCAGCAGCGGCAGCGCCGTCGTCCAGCCCACCGAGGGCCCCGACCACAGCTGCACCGCCAGCGCCGAGCCCAGCAGGCCGAGCAGCACCATCACCAGCCCCAGCACCACCAGCCGCCGGCCGAGCCGGCTCACCAGCCGTCCGCCCACCGCCGCCGCGACGCCCGAGCCGACCGCGAACGGGGTGATCGCCAGGCCCGCCTTCAGGGCCGAGTAGTGCTGGCCCGCCTGGAGGTACAGCGTGAAGATGAAGAAGATCGCGGTGAACCCGGCGAAGTACACCAGCGACAGCAGCACCCCCGCCGCGTACGGGCGCACCGCGAACAGCGCGAGACTGACCAGCGGCTCCCGGCGCCGCCCGTAGGCGCGCTCCCAGCCGACGAAGGCGGCCAGCAGCACCGCCGCCAGCGGCAGCAGCAGCCAGCGCGCCGAACCGTGCCACTGCCGCTCCTGGACGAACGGCAGCAGCAGCGCGACCGTCCCGGCGCCGAGCAGCAGCACCCCGACCGGGTCGAAGTCGCGGTGCCCGGCCCGCTCGCCGGCCGGCGGGGGCGGCGGCAGCAGTCGGTGGGCGATCGGCAGGGCGGCCACGCCGATCGGCAGGTTGACCAGGAACACCCAGCGCCAGCCGTCCTGCGGCCCGGCCAGGTGGATCAGCAGCCCGCCGAGCAGCGGGCCGACCGCCGTGGACAGCCCGATGGTCGCGCCGAGCGCGCCGAACGCCCGGCCGCGCTCGGGGCCCTGGAACAGCGTCTGGATGAAGCCGGACACCTGCGGCACCAGCACCCCGCCGGCCGCGCCCTGGAACAACCGGGCCAGCACCAGCCACTCCTGGTTCTGCGCCGCCCCGGCCAGCGCGCTCGCGGCCGTGAACAGGGCGAGCCCGGTGAGGAAGACGGCCCGCCGGCTGCGCGCGTCGCCGAGGCGCCCGGCCGGGACGAGCACCAGGCCGAAGGCGAGCGCGTAGCCGCTGAGCACCCACTGCAGGCCGCTCTCCGACATGTGCAGCCCGGCCCGGACGGTGGGCAGCGCGACGTTCACGATGCTGACGTCCAGCAGGGTCATGAACCCGGCGACCAGGCAGACGGCGAGCGCCTCCCAGCGCCGCCGCCCGGCCCGGCCGCCCACGGCGGTGGCGCCGGGCGGCGGCTGCGGCGCGCTGCGGGGGGACGGTCCGGTCATGGGGCAGCCTGTTCGCGGAGGGCGCGGAGGGCGGGGGCGTGCTGCTCGGCCCATCGTCGCCCCGCCCGTACGCCGCCGCCAGGCAGGGCCCGGCCCCTCACCCGGACGGCCGAACCCGGTCGCGACCGGATCGCGACCGGCCCGTGCGCCGCCGAGGCTGAGCCCATGACAGTCGCCACCGAGCCCCAGCCGTCCGCGCCGCCGGTGCTGGACGTACGGCAGCGCAACGTCGTCTTCGGCACCATCGTGCTCGGCATGCTGCTCGCCGCCCTCGACCAGACCATCGTGGGCACCGCGCTGCCCACCATCGTGTCGGACCTCGGCGGGGCCGCGCACATGTCCTGGGTGGTCACGGCGTACCTGCTGGCCGAGACCGTCGCCACGGTGCTGGCCGGCAAGTTCGGCGACCTGTACGGGCGCAAGCTGCTGTTCCAGGTGTCGGCGATCGTCTTCATCTCCGGCTCGTTCCTGTGCGGCCTGGCCACCAACATGACGCTGCTGATCGCCTGGCGGGCCGTCCAGGGCATCGGCGCGGGCGGCCTGATGGTCACCGCGATGGCGCTGATCGCCGACGTCATCCCGCTGCGCGAACGCGGCAAGTACCAGGGCGCGATCGGCGCGGTGTTCGGCGTCGCCACGGTGATCGGCCCGCTGCTGGGCGGGCTGTTCACCGACCACCTGTCCTGGCGCTGGGCCTTCTACGTCAACGTGCCGATCGCGATCGTGGTGGTCGCGGCCGCCGCCCGGACCATCCCCTCGGTCCGCTCGGCCGTGCGGCCGGTGATCGACTACCTGGGCATCGCGCTGGTCTCGGTCGGCGCCAGCGCCCTGATCCTGGCGACCAGTTGGGGCGGCAACCAGTACGCGTGGGGCTCCGGCGTGATCGTCGCCCTGTTCGTCGGCGGCGCGGTGGCGCTCGGCCTGTTCTGCTGGGCGGAGACCCGGGCCGCCGAACCCATGCTGCCGATGCGGCTGTTCCGCAACCCGGTGTTCGCGGTCTGCTCGGTGCTCAGCTTCATCGTCGGCTTCGCGATGCTCGGCGCGCTGACCTTCCTGCCGACCTTCCTGCAGTACGTGGACGGCGACTCGGCGACGGTCTCCGGCGTCCGGATGCTGCCCATGGTGATCGGCCTGCTGATCGCCTCGATCGCCAGCGGCAACGTGGTCAGCAAGACCGGCAAGTACCGGCTGTTCCCGATCGCCGGGACGCTCGTGATGGGCGTCGGCCTCTACCTGCTCTCCCGGCTGGAGCCCGGCACCGGCACGGCCCTCGCCTCCCTGTACATGTTCGTGCTCGGCGTCGGCATCGGGCTGAGCATGCAGGTGCTCACCATCGCCGTGCAGAACACCGTCGACTACGCGGACCTGGGCACCGCCACCTCCGGCGTGACCTTCTTCCGCACCATCGGCAGCTCCTTCGGCACCGCCGTGTTCGGCACCATCTACGCCAACAGCCTCAAGACCGAGCTCGGCAAGGGCGTCGGCACCGCCGCCCGCCTCACCGGCGCCGACCCGGCCGTCCTCGCCAAGGCCGCCGAGAGCCCGCAGGGGCTGCACAAGCTGCCCGCCGAGCAGGCCGCGCCGATCGTCCAGGCGTACTCCGACGCCCTGCACACCGTGTACCTGTGGACGATCCCGGTGGCGGCGGTCGGCCTGGTGGTCGCGCTGTTCCTCAAGCAGGTGCCGCTGCGCGACACCGCCCGGGCCGGCTCGACCGACATGGGCGAGGGCTTCGGGCAGCCGACCACCAGCGACTCCGACCCGCACCTGGAGTACGCCGTCTGCAAGATCGTGCGCGGCGTGGACCTGACCACCGTCCGCTCGATCGTCGGCACCGCCGACACCGGCCTCGACCTCGCCGGCGCCTGGGCGCTGATGGAGGTCGCCGGGCACACCAAGGCGGTCGGCCACGCCTCGCTGGACCTCATCGCCGCCCGCAAACGCGTCCCGCCCGAGGTGCTGGAACCGGTCTTCGACCGGATGACCGCCGAGGGCTTCCTCACCCGCGACGGCGACCGCCTCGCCCCCACCGAGGCCGGCAGCCGCGAGGTCCGCACCCTCGCCGGCGCCTGGTCGGACTGGCTCAACGCCCGCCTCGACGCCGACGCCGGCCGCCCCCGCAGCCCCCAGCTGCGCACCGCCGCCACCGCCATCGCCTGGCGCCTCCTCGTCGAGGACCTCACCAACGGCCTCCCCGCCCACGCCCGCCCGAAGGACAGCGCCCGGGTGTAGCCGCCTTCCCGGCTACAGGCGAGTGGTGTCGAGGTCGAGGTCGAACGGCGCCGGGAGGTGCACGGGCGCGCCGAAGCGGTGCGGGCCGCTCTCCGCCGCGTAGCCCGGCCGGGTCGGCTCGCTGTACAGGGTGCAGGCGCGGTTCTGCCGGTCGACGAGGAGGTAGAGCGGAGCGCCGTACTGGCCGTAGCGACGGCGCTTGACGACGCGGTCGGTGTCCGCGTGGGAAGGGGAACTGATCTCGACGATCAGGAGGGTCTGATCGGGCAGCAGTGCGCCTTCGGTCTTCGCCGCGAGGTCGGCGGGCACGACGGCCAGGTCCGGGACGTACCAGTTCTCGCTGCCGGGCAGGTCGAGGTCGCCGGAGCCGGACACCAGGTCGAGCTGTTCCAGGCGGGGGCCGAGTTGGCGGCGGACGACCTCGGCGGCGGACTCGTGCGCCCACGACGGCGACCTGGGGGTGATGACTCCCTCGACGATCTCGGCGCGGTCGCCCGCGACGTGCTGAACCGCGTACTTCAGTGCCCGCTCGGGGTCGCTGACAGAGCTGTAGTCGCCAGGAACGTGGGGTGCGGTACGCACAACGCATCTCCTTCCCCTCAGCCACTCTCCACCGGGCCGCGTGGTCTCGCGGCCGGCCGACATCCTCAACGACCGGGAAACAGTGGACGTCACGCCGGGCACCCGATGGCCGGCCGTGCCGTCCGGCGGGAGACTGGCCGAGGGGGCGAGGCACGGTTGGAGCGCTGCGATGGGCGATGGGCGGACCCTCGCCTGCCAGGCCACCAGCACCAGCAGCACGGCCGCCCCACGGCCAGCGCCGGCCGGAGGCGAGGACGCGCGCTCGTGGTGGGGACGGTCGGCGGCCCACGGCGCGCCGGCCGTCCGGGGTGAAGGCCACGGCGTTGACGTTCCCGGTGTGGCCCTCGTAGCGGGCCAGCTCCCGACCGTCCCCCGGGTCGACCAGCCGGACGCGGTTGTCGACGCCGAGGGTGGCGAGCAGGTCGGCGTCGTAGTAGTCGGTGCCGCTGCCGGTCAGCAGCCGCCGGCCGTCCGGGGAGACCGCGAGGCAGCGCAGGTTGCCCGCCCCGATCTCGAAGCGGCCGGTCTCCGCGCCCGTGACCGGGTCCCACACGTGCAGCAGGTTGTCCATGGTGGTGGCGACGGCGAGGCCGCCCCGGACGGCGAAGCCGACGGCGGTGACCGCGAACAGGCGCTCGCCGAACCGGCGCAGCTCCCGCCCGCCGTCCAGGTCCCACAGCCGGACCTGGTCCGCGCCGAACTCGGACTGGCCGGAGCCGGTCAGCAGCTGTCGGCGGTCCGGGGAGAACGCGACGGCGGTGACGTCGAAGGTGTGCCCCGGGAAGCGCCGCAGCTCCTGCCCGGTCGACGGGTCCCAGCAGCGCACGGTGTGGTCCCCGCAGCCGGTCGCTACCAGCCGGCCCTCCGGCGAGAAGGCGGCGGCCAGGCAGCCCTGCTCCTGCCCGTGGAGGCGGCGCAGTTCCGTCCCGGTCGCGGTGTCCCACACCACCGCCGGGCCCCACGCGCCGCCGGACACCGCGAGCCGGCCGTCCGGGGCGAGGTCCGCGCACTGCACGCCGTCCTCGTGCGCGACCCAGTGCCGCAGCTCCGCGCCGGTGGGGAGGTCCCACAGCCGGAGCGTGCGGTCCTCGCCGCCGGAGAGGAGCAGCCGCCCGTCGCGGGAGACGGCGACGCAGGTGACGGCCCCCGTGTGGCCGGTGAGGACGGGCGGCGGGCCCGGCGGGCTCGGCGGCGGGCCGGGTGGTGGCCCCGGCGGGGGTCCGGGTGGTGGCCCCGGCGGGGGTCCGGGCGGTGGGCCCGGGGGCGGACCCGGCGGCGGGCCGGTGGGAGGTGTCGCGTCGGCCGGCATGTCGCGCTCCAGCACAAGGAAGAGAACCCGCCCGCGACCACTCTCGACGCTACGCCTCCCCCGGCCCGCGCGCGCCACCCGTTCAGCGGCCGTGGCACCCCGGCCCGTCCGGGTACACATGGCCTGCTCGTACCCAGACGACCGAGGGAGCAGCATCACCGTGGACAAGGACCAGCTGGCCCACCTGGAGCAGCGGATCAACCACCTCGTCACCGTGACGAAGTCCGTCACCACCGACGACTACGAGGACCTGCGCAAGATCATCCACCGGCCGGGGTTCACCACTCCGGCCGAGCTCGCGCTCATCGCCGGCGCCGTCGAGGTGCTGATCCGGCAGACCGAGACCGTGGCCGAGGCCCGCCGGGGCCTGATGGACGGCGCCAGGGCGGTCGGGGCAACCGGCTGACGGCTGAGCGGTGAAGGCCGCTGACCGGCGCAACCGTTCGCCACGGTTGCGCCGGTCAGCCCGTGATCGGGGGGTTGAGCCGGGCGAAGGCCTCCTGGCGGCGGTACGGGAAGTACGGGTACGGCGCGGTACGGGCGCTCGCCGCGTCCAGCCGGGCCACCTGCTCGTCCGTCAGCGACCAGCCGACCGCGCCGAGGTTCTGCCGCAGCTGCTCCTCGTTGCGGGCGCCGATGATGACCGAGGAGACGGTGGGCCGGCGCAGCAGCCAGTTGATCGCGATCTGCGGGACGGTCCGGCCGGTCTCGGCGGCGACCTCGTCGAGCGCGTCGACCACCCGGTACAGCAGCTCGTCCTCGACCGGCGGCCCGTAGTCGGCGGTGTCGTGCAGCCGGCTGTCGGCCGGGAGCGGACGGCCGCGCCGGATGCGGCCGGTGAGCCGGCCCCAGCCGAGCGGGCTCCAGACCAGGGCGCCGACGCCCTCCTCGCGGGCGAGCGGCATCAGCTCCCACTCGTAGTCGCGGCCGACCAGCGAGTAGTAGACCTGGTGGGCGGCGTAGCGGGGCCGGCCGTGCCGGTCGGCGAGGGCGAGGGACTTCATCAGCTGCCAGCCGGAGAAGTTGGAGACGCCGGTGTAGCGGACCTTGCCGGCCCGGACCAGGTCCTCCAGGGTGGCCAGCACCTCCTCGATCGGGGTGGTGGCGTCGTAGGCGTGCAGCTGGAGGAGGTCGAGGTGGTCGGTGCCGAGGCGGCGCAGCGCGCCCTCCACGGCGCGGATCAGCCGGGCCCGGGAGGTGCCGGCGTCCTGCGGGCCGTCGCCGGTCGGGAGGCCGGCCTTGGTGGAGATGAGCACCTGGTCGCGGCGGCCGCGGACGGCCTGGCCGAGGACCTCCTCGGAGGCGCCGTCCGAGTAGACGTCGGCGGTGTCGAAGAGGGTGACCCCGGCGTCGATGGCGATGTCGAGCAGGCGGCGGGCCTCCTGGACGTCGGTGGTGCCCCAGGCGCCGAACAGCGGGCCGCGGCCGCCGAAGGTGCCGGTGCCGAGGCTGAGCGCGGGGACCTTGAGTCCGGACGCGCCGAGGCTGCGGTATTCCATCGCGGTGGTTGTGGTGGTGGTTGCGGTGGTGGTCATGCGGGTGCTCCCCTCGAAGCCGCTAATGGGACTTCCGTTCCGTTAAGATGTCTCGAAACTAGCAGACTCCACCCGACTAATGGAACAGGAATCCCGTTAATGGCCGTCGAGCCCCCCACCCCCGGCACCGCCCGCCCCGGCGGGCGGACCGCGCGGGTCCGCGCCGCCGTCCTGCGGGCCGCCGAGGACGCCCTGGTCGAGCACGGCTTCGCCGGGCTGGACCTCGGCGACCTCGCCCAGCGGGCCGAGGTCGGCCGCACCACCGTCTACCGCCGCTGGGGCAGCACCACCGCCCTGGTCGCCGACCTGCTGACCGACATGGCCGAGCAGTCGCTGCCGCGCGCCCGCACCGGCTCGCTCGCCGGGGACCTGCGGGCCAACGCGCAGCTCGTCCGGCGCACCCTCGCCGACCCCCGGCAGGGCGCGCTGTTCCGCGCCGTCCTCGCCGCGGCGAACGGCGCCCCGGGCACCGCCGATCCGGGCACCACCGAGGCGCTGCGGCGCTTCTACCGGCGCCGGGTGGAGGAATGGGCGCCGTGCGTCACGGAGGCCGTCGAGCGCGGCGAACTCCCGTCGGACACCGATGAGTTCGAGGTGATCCGGGCCGTCTCCGCGCCGCTCTACTACCGGATGCTCACCACCGGCGAACCCCTCGACGAGGCCGCCGCCGACCGCGCGGCCGCCGCCGCCGAGGCCGCCGCCCGGGCGGGGGCGTACCGGCGCCCGTAGGGCTTGTCTGACAATTCGCGCGCCCGGCGGGAATCGTCAGACAAGCCCTACGGCCCGGGAACGCCGGACGGCCGGACGCCGCGGGGTTGCGTCGTCCGGCCGTCCGGTGCGGTGAACCGCTCAGTCCTCGTCGAACTCCTGGTACTCCTCGCGCAGTTGCCCCAACAGCCCCGACCGGAGGTCCGACCTGTCCGGGCCCGCCTCGGTCACGGCCCCGGTCATCGATGGGTCTCCCCCGGTCGGAGCGGTGCGACGAGCTCGGCCGGCCGCGCCCGGCGGGACGGATCCGGCCGGGCGCGGCGGCGTCGACGGCGGCTCAGAACCAGTCGTCGTCGTTCTCGTAGTAGTTGTTGACGACCACCTCGGGGCCGTCGTCGCTCAGCGCCTCGCCGATCAGCATGCCGCCGACCAGACCGGCCGCGCCGGCGCCGATCATCGCACCGGTGCCGAAGCGGCGGCCCTCCGGCCGGCCCTGGCCGGGCACCTGCGGGTGGCCCTGCTGGACCGGCTGCGGGGAGCCGGCCTGCGGCGGGGTGTAGAACGGCGGCACGGTGGTCTGCACCCGCTGGGCGCAGGCGGCGCAGGCCTCGATCTGGCGCGGCACGCCCCACTGCGGCGACCACAGCACCGCCGTCGAACCGAGGCCGTGCGAGGGGTCGAAGAAACACGTCACGGGAGAGCTCCCTGTCACTGCGGGCTGGGTCGTCGGGGGGACGGCGGGCGCGACCGGCGCCGGGACGGGCGCGGCGGGCGCGGCCGGCTGGAGCACGTCGACGCCGAAGTCGGTGGCGATCCCGGCGAGACCCGCGGCGTAGCCCTGGCCGACCGCGCGGAACTTCCAGTCCGCGCCGTGCCGGTACAGCTCGCCGAAGACCATCGCCGTCTCGCTGCCGGTCTCGGGGGTCACCGCGTAGCGGGCCAGCTCGGGCCCGCCGTCCGCGTCGGCGAGCCGGACGTACGCGCCGCGCACCTGCCCGAAGCTCTGCCGGCGGGCCGTCGCGTCGTAGATCGCGACCGCGAAGACGATCTTCTCGACCCCGGCGGCGACGTCCGGGAGCCGGACCTCGATCCCCTCCCGGTCGCCGTCGACCGCACCCGCCCCGCCCAGGTGGCGGACCGAACCGTCCGGGCTCCGCAGGTTGTTGAAGAACACGAAGTGCAGGTCCGAGAGCACCTTGCCGCCCGGCCCGCACAGCAGCGCGCTCGCGTCCAGGTCGCAGCCGGCCTCGGCCGTCCAGCCGAGGCCGATCCGGACCGTGCGCAGCCCGGGGGCCAGTCTGCTCAGCGAGACGTTGCCGCCCTTCGTCAGGGCCACACTCATGGGACTTCCTCCGTGCCGGTTGCCGCCGTATCCCCGTTCGACGACGACAACGCTGTAGAGCCCGTGCCGGTTCCCGCCCCGGTCGCGCGCGCCCGTCAGGGTCGCGTCAGTACCGGACGGGCAGTTCCAGCAGGCCGCGGGCCCGCAGGGTGGGCCGGTGGCGCAGCCGCTCGGCCGGCACGTCCAGGGCGAGGGCGGGGAAGCGGCGCAGCAGGGCGGTGAGCGCGAGGGCGGTCTCCATCCGGGCCAGCGGCGCGCCCAGGCAGTAGTGGATGCCGTGGCCGAGGGCGAGGTGGCCGTTCTCGCGGCGGCGCAGGTCGAGCCGGTCGGGGTCGGTGAACTGCTCGGGGTCGCGGTTGGCGGAGGCCAGGGCGAGCAGCACGGTCTCCCCCTTCGGGACGGTGACGCCGCCGATGGCGAGGTCCTCGCGGGCGAAGCGCCGGATGGCGAGCGGCGCCGGGCCGTCGAAGCGGGCGAACTCCTCGACGGCGCCGTCGATCAGCCCGGGTTCGGCGCGCAGCGCGGCGAGTTGCTCGGCGTGGGTGAGCAGGGCGAGGACGGCGTTGCCGATCAGGTGGACGGTGTTCTCGTAGCCGGCGAAGAGGATGAGGAAGGCGAGCGAGGTCAGTTCGTCCTCGCTGAGCCGGTCGGGCCGGTCGCCGGCGTCCTGCTCGTCCCGGACGGCGATGAGGTCGGAGAGCAGGTCGTCGCCGGGCTCGGTGCGCTTGCGCTCGATCAGGCCGGTGAAGAAGCCGAGCATGGCCTTGACGGCGGCGCGGGCCTGTTCGGGGCGGGTCGGGTCCGGGGCGATCAGGGCGTCGGTCCAGGCGCGGAAGTCCTGGCGGGCGTCCTCGGGGACGCCGAGCAGGTCGCAGATGACGGTGATCGGCAGCGGGGCGGCGTAGTCGGCGATCAGGTCGGCGCGGCCCAACGGCTCGATGCGGTCGAGGAGTTGCTCGGCGACGCGCTCGATCGGGGCGTGCAGGGCGGTGATCCGGCGCGGGGTGAAGGCCCGGGAGACGAGGCGGCGGATCCGGGTGTGGTCCGGTGGGTCCATGTTGAGCAGGTTGGCGTCGAGCGCGGGCGGCAGGGCGAAGCCGCGGTAGTTGCCGGGTGCGGCGTGCGCCTTGTCGAGGGCGAGCCGGGGGTCGGCGAGGGCCTGGCGGACGTCCGGGTAGCGGGTCACCAGCCAGACGGGCAGTCCGTCCGGGCCGAGGACGCGGTGGGCGGGCGCTTCGGCGCGCAGCCGGGCGTAGCCGCCGTAGGGGTCCGTGATCAGGGCTTTGACCGTCGGGTCGATGTCGAGGGGTGTCACCTGGCCAGCCTACGGGCACCGGCCGGGCGGTCTGGCGGGGCGTCAGGCCCTCGCTTTATTGTCAGTCGCATGACACGCCTTCGCCGCGCCGCCGGACTGGCCGCCGCCCTCACCGGCACGCTCGCCGCCCTCCTCGCCCCGGCGGTCGCCCAGGCCGCCCCCGCCTCCACCCGCGTCCCCGCCCGCTGTGCGGTCGCCGACACCGCGCCGACCGACGCCGAACAGGCCCGGCTGCAGGACGGCCGCACCGCCGCCTTCACCGAACGCTCCGGCCTGGACGGGCTGGTGCACGCCTTCCCCGCCGCCCTGTGCGCCGCCCGCGGCGGCCGCCAGGCCGAGCGGATCGTCACCGCCTGGGGCCGGGCGCTGTGGCAGGCGGGCGTCGACCGCGCCCAGGGCCGCCGCCCCGGCGGCGAGCTGCCCGCGCTCGACGACCGCCCGCTGTACTGGACGCGGCTCGCCATGACCGTCCAACTCGCCCGCTGGCAGCCGACGTTCGACATCGACCGGGCCGCGCTGCGGGCCCGCTTCGAGGACGCCTCGCGCGGCCTGGACGACGGCTTCGGCACCGACCCGGCCGTCCGCCACGTCTTCGTCAGCGGCTTCGACCCGTTCGGCCTGGACACCGAACCCCGCCGCGGCAACCCGTCCGGCGCCGCCGTCCTGCAACTGCACGGCCGGCGCATCACCCTGGCCGACGGCAGCACCGCCGAAGTCCGGGCCGTCGTCCTGCCGGTGCGCTACGCCGACTTCGACGGCGGCATCGTGGAACGCGCCTTCCGCCCGCACCTGGAGCGGTCCGGCCCGCAGGCCGCCGACCTGATCACCAGCATCAGCCAGGGCTACCCCGGCACGTTCACCCTGGAGGCCTGGGCCGGACGCGCCCGCTCCGCCGACCCGGCCACCGACAACCGCGGCGCGCTCTCCGGCGGCACCGAGCAGCACCCGGTGGACGCCCCCGGCCTGGCGGACGGGCCGCAGTTCATCCGCACCACGCTGCCCACCGACGCCATGACGGCCGTCCAGCAGCCGTACCCCGTCCTGCTCAACACCCCCGTCACCGAGATCCCCGAGGGCGCCACCGACCCCGTCTACCGCCCGGACGGCCCCACCCCGGGCTCCCGCGCCGTCGCCGGCGGCGGAGGCGGCTACCTCTCCAACGAGGTCGCCTACCGTTCCAACCGCCTCCGGCTCGACCTCGCCCCCGACCTCCCCGGCGGGCACCTGCACACGCCCGTCCTCACCGGCCTGCCCGGCGACCAATCCCTGCTCACCGGCCCCGAGTTCGAGCACAACGAGGCCGCCATCGCCGATCAGGTCCGGGCGATCCTGGGCAGCGCCCGGCTCTGAGCCGCCCTGCCCCGGATCCCGCTGCTCCGGCTCCCGCTACGCCGGGTCGGCGAAGCGGGTGCCGACCGCGCGGGCCCGGGACGCCGCGATCTCCGCGTACGCGGCGTCCCGGTCCGCCCAGTGCGAGCCCTCGACCGACTTGCCGCGCTCGAGGTCCTTGTAGACCTGGAAGAAGTGGGTGATCTCCAGCAGGTCGAACTCCCGCAGGTCCCCGACGTCCCGCAGGTCCCGGTAGCGCGGGTCGCGGGCCGGCACGCACAGCACCTTGTGGTCCGGGCCGCGCTCGTCGCGCATCACCCACACGCCGACCGCCCGGCAGGTCCGCACGCAGCCCGGGACGGCCGGCTCCCCGCCCAGCACCAGGGCGTCCAGCGGCTCGCCGTCACCGCCGAGGGTGCCCACGACGTAGCCGTAGTCGGCCGGGTAGGCGGTGGCCGTGAACAGGGTGCGGTCCAGCCGGATGCGGCCCGCCGAGAAGTCCATCACGTACTTGTTCCGCGACCCCTGCGGGATCTCGATCATCACCTCGAACTCCACCGCGGCCTCCTCCTCGGCGCCCGGGGACGGCTCCTGGGGAGATTGTCCGCCGTTCCGGGCCACCCGGCACCCCTCCGCGTTCAATCCCGTCCGCTACCATCCCCGCCCATGGGGAGCTGGCGGGTCACCGTGCTGGACCACCACCGCGCGGACGGCGGGCGACCGCAGGGCCGCCCGGAGGGGCCGCTGGCGCGGCGCGACGGCATCCAGGTGCACGGCCGGGACGGCGAGCTGAGCTGCACCGACACCACCGGCCGGCTCCGCTGGCGGGTGCCCTGCCCCGGGCGGCCGAACGCCGCGCACCTCTCCTCCGGGCGGGTCCTGGTCACCACCGACTCCGCCGGCTACACCGCCTGGGGCACCCTCGGCCCCGCCCTGCTGCTGGACCTCGCGGACGGCGCCACCGTCGCCGAACTGCGCGGCGAGCGCGGGGCGGCCCTCGGCGGCGGGCGCTTCGCGCTCGGCCTGGAGGGCTACGGCACCTTCGACACCCGGGCCTACGACCGGGACGGCGCCCTCGTCGACTCCTGGCGCAGCTTCGGCCACTACGTCGTCGGCAGCGGCCTGCGGGTGGTCGAGACGGACCGCCGGCTGCCCACCGAGTCCCGGGTGGTCCGGCTGCTCCCCGGCGGCCGGATCGAGCGCGGCCCGCTGCTCACCGACCCGCAGGCCCCCGCTCCCCTCGTTCTGCCGGACGGCACCCTGCTGGTGCTGGACGCGGGGGTGCTGCGCGCGGTCGGGCGCGAGCTGGACGACACCGCGCTCGCCGACCTCCTC
The DNA here is from genome assembly GCF_041053115.1 of Streptomyces sp. Y1. NCBI lineage: Bacteria > Bacillati > Actinomycetota > Actinomycetes > Kitasatosporales > Streptomycetaceae > Streptomyces > Streptomyces sp. Y1. The sequence continues at coordinate 473,510 of NZ_CP163445.1, forward strand.
CCCCTGCCCGCCGACCAGGGCCACCGGTTCACCGGCACGCTGCACCGAACGGCCGAGGGGCTGACGGTCACCCTGGTCGAACGCCACCCCACCCGGATGGGCCACTACACCACCCACGCCTGGGACCTCGCCCTGCACGCGCCGTAGATCCGCCCAGCCGATGATCGGCAACTCCGGGAAGGAGGGCCGGGCGCCGCCGTGGCCGATCAGGTAGCTCGCCCGGCCCCGGGCGGACCCCGACTACCTCGGGGCGCCGCCGAATTCGCGTACGGCGTCGGTGACGATCGCCTCCAGTCGGGCGTGGTGGGCGCCGCGCCAGTAGGCCTGCCCGCAGTCGCCGCACTGGGCGAAGGCGTCGTAGGAGCGCTCGGTGCCGTCGTGCAGCTGCTCGCGCACGGTGGTCTTGGCGACGGCGCTCAGCGTGCCGTTGCAGGTGGTGCAGCGGCTCCACGGCACGAGCGGGGGCGCGAACCGGGAGAGCACGTCACGCAGTTGCTCGGCGGGGCGGTGGCTGTAGACGTACGCGCCGGCGAACAGTTCGCGGCGGCGCAGCAGGCCGCGGTCGCGGGAGAGCATGACGCGCCGCTCGGCGGCGGAGCGGGCGGCGAGCGCGGCGTCGCCGATGTCCGGGTTCTCGTAGGCGGCGTCGATGCCGAGCAGGCGCAGCCGGCGGGCGAGGGTGCCGAGGTGGACGTCGAGCAGGAACCGCGGTGCCTCGCCCACGGGTTGCGGCCGGGCGACGGCCGCGACCGTGATCTCCTCACCGTCCGTCGGGACGTGCGCGTCGGGCACCGGCCGGCCGTCCACCAGCAGCGCGCCGACCTCGGTCAGCGGCACGCCCAGCGACTCCACGACGTGGCCGAGCGTGGAGGTGCCGTCGGTGCGCAGCTCGGAGCGCCCGGCCCGCCGGGGCGCGGAGACGAAGAGGTGCAGCTCGGGGGCGAATTCGAGCCGGATCTGGGGTCGGTCCACCCGGCCAGCATGCCAGCGGGCGGGTGCCCCGGGCCACCGGGTTTCCGGCCCGGCCCGGCCCGGGGCACCCGCCCGTCCGCGTGTGGGCGTCAGCGTGGGCGTCAGCGCTGCGGCAGCTCGCAGCCGTCCGGGCCGCAGGCCGCGCCGTCCGTACCGCCCGCGCCCTCTCCGACCAGGGTCAGCGGCGCCGGCACCCGGGTCTCCCAGGCCTGCTCCAGCGCCCGGGCGAACGTCTCCGCGGGCTGCGCGCCGGAGACGCCGAGGCGCCGGTCGAGGACGAAGAACGGCACCCCGGTCGCACCCATCGCGCTCGCGGTCGCCTCGTCCTCGCGCACGGCGTCCGCGTACGCCTGCGGGTCGGCCAGCACGGCGGCCGCCGCCTCGCCGTCCAGCCCCGCCTCGACGGCCAGTTCGACCAGCCGCCCCGGCTCGAACGCCGAACGCTCCTCGGCGAAGTTGGCCCGGTACAGCGCGTCCAGCAGCTCGCCCTGCCGGCCGTGCTCCTTCGCGAAGTGCAGCAGGCGGTGCATGTCGAAGGAGTTCGCGGCGTCGCGCCCGCCCGCGTACGGCAGGCCCTCCCCGCGCGCGTTCTCGGCGATCCGCGCCTCCGTGGCCTCGGCCTGCTCCAGGCTCATGCCGTACTTGGCGGCGAGCAGCGGGATGACCGGCCGGGCCTCGTGCGGCGCGCGCGGGTCCAGCTCGAAGGAGCGGTGGACGACCTCCACCTCGCCCCGGTGCGGGAAGCGCTCCAGCGCCCGCTCGAACCGCGCCTTGCCGATGTAGCACCACGGGCAGTTGATGTCACTCCACACTTCGACACGCACGGCGCCGCACTCCTTCCGTCCCGCGCGGACCTCCCGCGCCGGCTCGGGGCACAACACGCTCGACGGGCTGAATATTTCTCGTCCTGAAATGTTCAGGTGCGGGCGGCCCGGTGCCGGCCCCGCACGGCTCAGGAGGCGGACGGCTCGATCTCCCCCGCGAAGACGATGACCTGGTCGATGAGGTTCCGCCGCAGATGGACGACGTCCGTTCCCGTCAGGCGGGGGCCGCCGTCCGGCGTGGTGAAGGCCCACCGGTACCGGGCCCACTCGTCGGGCATGTCCACCGCCGAACAGCGCGCCATCGTGCCGGTCCCCGCCGGGTGGTGCCGGATGTCCAGCACGAACCGTTCGACCGCCGCGATTCCCTCGCTGCGGCCCAACGGCCCCCAGAAGACCACGTCCGAGGTCAGGGCCTGGGCGAGCAGGGCAGTCACATAGCTGTCGTCCGAGGCGTTGAACGCGGAGATGAATGTGTCGATCGCGGTGCGTGCCGTCTCTTCCTGCATCCCCCAGTCATACCAGCCGCTGCGCGTGCGATCGTCCCGCGAGCCCGAACCACTGCGGGCCGGCCGGGCCGACTCCGCGCTACACCCCGGCCGGGGCGACCGCCACGGTGTCGCGGTCGCGGGCCGCCCAGCGGGCGATCGGGCCCATCGCGTAGCCGGCGGCGAGGAAGACGCCGCCGAAGGCCAGCCAGCCGGCGAGGCCGCCGTCGAGCAGCAGGGTGGTGAGGAGCAGCGGTCCGAGGGTGCGGGCGACGGCGACGCCGGTGTTGAAGAAGCCCTGGTACTGGCCGATGCGCTCCGGCGGTGCGAGGTCGAAGCCGAGCTGCCAGGAGCCGGCCGACTGCCGCATCTCGCCGACCACCTGCAGCGAGGCCCCGGCGACCAGCAGGGCGCCGATCGCCCACACCGGGACGTCCAGGGCGGACAGTCCGCAGACCACGCAGGACAGGAGCAGCAGCACGCCGGCCGAGCGGACGGCCCGCACCGCCGAGTCCAGCCCGATAACGTCGCTCGCCGCGCGGACCTGGAAGAGCAGCACGGCCACGGTGTTGAGCACGAACAGCGCCGAGCCGAGCCAGCCGAGCCCGGGGGCGCGCTGGGCGATCCACAGCGGGAAGATGAGGCTGAGCAGCGGCATCCGCAGCAGCAGCACGGTGTTGACGGCGGTGACGGCGGCGTAGCGGCGGTCGCGCAGCACGGCCAGGCGCGGGCCGGCGCCCGGGCCCGACTCCGCTTGCGCGGGCGGGACTTCGGGCAGTCGGCGGAGCAGCAGCGCACCGGCCAGGAGGCCGAGGACGGTGAGGACGAAGGCGCCGAGGTAGGCGGTCCGGGTGCCGATGGTGAGGGCGATGCCGCCGATGGCGGCGCCGACCGCCAGGCCGCCGTTGAGGGTGGACTGGAGGTGGGCGAGCAGCCCGGTGCGTTCGGCGCGCGGCACCAGGCCGGCGACCAGCGCCTGCCGGGCGGCGCCGAGCCCGGACTGCGCGGTGGCGTACAGGCAGATGGCGAGCAGGAACGGCAGGAAGGAGCGGATCACCAGGAACGCGCCGACCACGGCGGCCGCGCCGAGCGCGAGCGCCACGGCCGTGCGCCGCGGGCCCCGGCGGTCGGCGAGGTGGCCGAGCGGGACGCCCGCGACCGAGCCGATCGCCCAGCCGACGGCGAGGCCGGCGCCGAGGGCGGTGGCCGACATGCCGACGACGCGGGTGAAGTAGAGCGCGGAGCAGGTGTAGTAGGCGCCGTCGCCCACCGCGCTCGCCAACTGGGCGGCGGCGAGCGTGCGCTGGGGTCCGGCGGGCGGCAGCAGGGTGAACCGGGCGGTGCTGTGGTTCGGCACTTCGTTCCTGTTCTCCGGCTTCTCCGGCCGGACGGGAGGCGCCGGGCGGATCGGCAAACGGGCGAGCGGTCGGGTGAGCGGGCGGACGGGCGGGCGGCGCGCGGGCCGGGCGTGCGCAACCGTTCGCGTCGGCCCCCAACGACGTCGGACCCACCCTAGGGCCCGAATGGACCGCGCAACAGGTCCAGTGATCTTGGATTTCCCTGGTCCACTTGCGGGTCGTCCGCCGCACCACCTGGCGAGTGGTGAACTCCCGTGCGACGGCGCCGGGTTGGCCGGGCCGGGCGCCGCCGCCCGGCACCGGCCGCGGCGGCCCCGGCTTTCCGCGGCCGTGCCCGCGCCCCGGACGTGCCGTCCGTACCCGCCCCGAACCGTCCGCCGGGGGCGCGCGAGGCACCCGTCCGCGCCCCTTGCGGAGGGCCGCCGGAGCCCGTGGTGACCCGTCAGTAGTGCCCTATGCTCGACGGCGTTCGCGATCCGGCACCGGGGCCGGCGCCGCCCGCACACCCGCCCGCGCGCCCGCCCGAGCCGGCGCCGCCACCCGCGCGAAGGGCCCCTCCCATCTGCACCTCCATCGCCCCCTCGGACATCGCCCCCTCGGACGAGGGCGGCCGGCCGGGCGAGGCCCCCACGACCGGCCGCCGCCGCTTCCTCACCTACCTGCTGGCCGCGCCGACCCTCACCGTCGCCGCCCGGATCGGCCTCGACGCCGCCGCGCCCGCGAGCGCACCCGCCGCCGTCCGGAACACCGCCGCCCGCACCGCGGCCGCCGCCACCGCGCCCCCGCAACTGCTCGGCCTGCCCGGCATCCCCGACGTCGTCGACCTCGGCGACGCCATCACCCTGGCCTGCCTGCCCACCGCCCACCTGCTGGTGCTCGAAGTCACCGCCGCCGGACGGGCCGTGCTGACCCTGCCCCGGCTGGAGGTCGGCCAGGGCCTCACCACCGCGATGGCCATGCTGGTCGCCGAGGAGCTGGACGCCCGGCTCACCGACGTGGACGTGCCGCTCTCGGACGGCCGCCCCGAGCTGCTGTTCAACCAACTGACCGGCGGCTCCACCTCGGTGCGCTCGCTGTACGAGCCGGTGCGCGCCGCGGCCGCCGCCGCCCGTGCCCGGCTGGTCACCGCCGCCGCCCAGCACTGGAACCTCCCCGCCGGCACCCTGCGCACCGCCGACTCCGCCGTCCTCGCCCCGGACGGCCGGCGGGTCGGCTTCGGCCGACTCGCCGCGGCGGCGGCCGCCGTGGCCGTGCCGGCCGTGCCCGTCACCCCCAAGCCCCCCGACCGGCTGCGCGTCGTCGGCACGCCGACCGGCCGGATCGACGCCCGCGACATCGTCACCGGCCGCGCCGCGTACACCGGGGACCTCCGGATCCCCGGTGCCGTGCCCACCGTCGTCGCCCGCCCCACCACCATCAACGGCACCCTCGCGAGCCTCGACGCCTCCGCCGCCCGCGCCATGCCCGGGGTGCTGGGCGTGGTGCGGATCCCGAGCGGCGTCGCCGTCCTCGCCGAGACCTTCGACCAGGCGCTCAAGGCCCGGAACGCCCTGCGCACCACCTGGCACCCCGGCCCGGTCGCGCACCTGTCCGGCGCCGACATCCGGGCCCGGCTCCGCGACGCCCACCCGCCGTTCCTGCTGCCGCCGCTGCTCACCCCGTACCTGGACGGCGAGTTCGACTTCGCCTTCGTCAACCACGCCCCGATGGAGGTGCTGACGGCGGTCGCCGACGTCCGGCCCCACCGCGCCGACGTGTGGTTCGCCGCGCAGGCGCCGATCGTCGCCCAGCAGGCGATCGCCGCCGAACTCGGCCTGCCGCAGGGCGCGGTGACCGTCCACGTGGTGCGCGGCGGCGGCTCGTTCGGCCGCCGGCTGTTCTTCGACGCCGCGCTGGAGGCCGCCCAGGTCTCCCGGGCCGCCGGCCGCCCGGTCAAGCTGATGTGGACCCGCGAGGACGACATGCGGCACGGCCGGATGCGCCCCGCCAGCCACCACCGCGTCCGGGCCACCTACGGCCCGCTCGGCCAGGTCCTCAGCTGGGAGCACCGCGCCGCCACCGTCCGCACCGACCTGGGGCACGGCCTCGGCGAGGCCCTGACCGGAGCCGGGTTCGACCTCTCGCTCGCCGGGCTCAGCCTCGCCCAGGGCTTCTTCCTGCTCACCGAGAAGAACCCGTACGACGTCGGCGTCCCCACCCAGCTGCTCGCCGAGGTGGCGCTCGACATGCCCACCGGCAGCTGGCGCTCCGTCTACTCCGGCACCGTCCGAGTCGCCGACGAGATCATGATGGACGAGCTCGCCCGCCGGACGGGCCAGGACGAGGTCGCCTTCCGCCGCGCCCGGCTGCGCGGCACGCTCGGCCGGGCCGTCCTCGACACCGTCGCCCAGAAGGGGAACTGGGGGCGGCCGATGCCCCCCGGACAGGCCCAGGGCGTCGGCTACCACGAGGAGAACGGCGGCCGGGTCGCCTACCTCGTCGAACTCGACGCCACCGACCGGGCCGACCCCCGGGTGACCCGGGCGGTGTGCGCCGTCGACGTCGGCCGGGCGATCGACCCCCGAGGCCTCGAAGCCCAGCTGACCGGCACCCTGGTCGACGGCATCTCGGTGATCCTTCGGGCCGGCAACCACATCGACAACGGCGCGGTACGGGAGGGGAGTTACGCCGACTTCCGGTACGCCCGGCAGCGGGACACCCCGCCCGCGGTGGAGATCCACCTGCTGCCGCCGAGCGGACCGCCCGGCGGCGCGGGCGAGTTGGGGGTGGCGGCCGCCTGCGCCGCCGTCGCCAACGCCTACGCGCGCGCCACCGGCACCAGCCCCCGCTCCTTCCCCCTGGCGTTCTGACACCTCGCGATCCGACGCCTCACCTGCGGACGCCTCACCCCCCTGACGCCTACCCCCTGCCCTCGCGCCAAGGATCCCAAGGACGGCCACCACCCATGCCCAGCCACACCTTCGTCCTCAACGGGCGGCCCGTCACCGTCGAGGCCCCCGACGACATGCCGCTGCTCTGGGTGCTGCGCGACAAACTCGGCGTCACCGGCCCCAAGTACGGCTGCGGCGTGGGAGTCTGCCGCTCCTGCACCAGCCACCTCGACGGCGAGGAGTTCCAGCCCTGCACCCGTACGGTCAAGGACTGCGCCGGCCGCAGCGTCACCACCATCGAGGGCCTGGCCACCGGCGACACCCTCCACCCCGTCCAGGAGGCCTGGCTGGCCTGCGACGTCGCCCAGTGCGGCTTCTGCCAGCCCGGCCAGATCATGACCGCCGTCGCCCTGCTGCGCCGCACCCCGAACCCGACCGACGCGGACATCGACCGGATCCAGAACATCTGCCGCTGCGGCACCTATCCGCGCATCCGCGCGGCCATCAAGCTGGCCGCCGCCCGGCGCCCCCGGGCCTGACACCCGGGGGCGGGGCCTACGCCGAGACCGGCGCCTGCGGGTCGCGGCCGAAGTAGGCGGCCAGCCGGTCGTACGGCGGCGCGTCCTCGGGCGCCGCGACCTCGGGGCCGAAGGCGTGGTGGTCCGCCTCGTCGCCCCGGTACTCGGGCTTGAGGGCGCCGTGCGCCCAGGCCAGTGCGGCGGCCGCCACCTCGTGGTCGAGTCCGCTGGTGGACTGGCCGGTGGCCCGCGCCAAGTCCCAGCCGTGGACGGCGAATTCGGCGATCTGCTGGTCCACCGGGAAGCGCCGGGGCAGCGTGCCGCCGGGGACCTCCAGCGTGCCGGTGAGATCACCGGCGGCGCGCCAGGCCTCGACCAGCTCGGCCGCGCCCGCCTCGAAGGCGTGCAGCCAGTCCTCCTCCACCCGCTCGAAGGGCTGCGACCAGTCCGGCTGCCCGCCGCGCGCCCGGACGGTGAACTGCCGCAGGTCGAACAGCAGATGACTGACCAGGTCGCCGACGTCCCAGGAGCGGCAGGGCGTCGGGTGGGCGGCCAGCTCGACGCCGGTGCCGTCGATCAGCCCGGCGGTCTGCGCGAGCGCCCGGGAGAGCAGGTCGATCGGGTCGTCCGCTGCGGTCATGGGGCACACCTCTCGATCGGTGGGGGGACGGGCCGTGCCGGGCGATCGTAAGCGCGCACGCCGACAGCCGCCCGGCACGACACCGCGCCCCACCGGGTTCAGGCGGCGAACCCGCCGTCCACCGCCAGCTCCGCGCCGGTCACGTACCGGCCGTCCTCGCCGGCCAGGTAGGCGACGGCGCCCGCGACCTCCGCCGGCGCGCCGTAGCGGCCGAGCGCGGTGAAGCCTCGCTGGAAGTCGGCGGAGTCGCCGTCCGCCGGGTTCATGTCGGTGTCGATCGGGCCGGGGTGGACGAGGTTGACGGTGATCCCGCGCGGGCCGAGCTCCCGGGCCAGCGCCTTGGTCAGGCCGGTCATCGCCGCCTTGCTGGTCGCGTACAGCACGGCGCCGGGGAAGGCGACCCGCTGCGCGAGGCAGCTGCCGATGGTGACGATCCGCCCGCCCTCGGCCAGGTGCGGCGCGGCCGCCCGGGCGAAGAGGTACGGCGCGCGGACGTTCACCGCCAGCAGGGTGTCGATCTCCTCGACCGCCGTCCCCCCGATCGGCCCTACCGCGCCGACGCCCGCGTTGTTCACCAGGACGTCCAGCCGGCCGAACCGTTCGACCACGGCCGCCACCGCGCCGCGCACCGCCGCCTCGTCGGCGCCGTCCGCGCGCACCGCCAGGGCGGTCCGGCCCATCGCGGCGATCTTCGCGACCACCGCTTCGGCGCGCTCGCTCCCGCCCCGGTAGGTGAGCGCCACGTCGGCGCCGTCCTCGGCCAGTCGCAGCGCGATCGCCGCCCCGATCCCCCGGCTGCCGCCGGTCACCAGAGCCACCTTGCCGTTCATCGTCGTCATCTCTGTCGTCATCTCCGCAGAACTCCTCGTGCCGTTCGCTGATCCGACTCGATCCTCGATCAGGGCGCGCGGAAGTTCCGGCGACAATCGGACGTCGCGTTCGACCGTCGACCACCGGCCGGCGCAGGCCCCCACCCGCGCACGCCGAAGCGGCCGCCCCGGGCAGGGGCGGCCGCTCGGCGGCCGATGCGGGGCGGCGTCAGACGGTCAGGGTCTGGCCCGGGAAGATCAGGTCCGGGTCGGCGCCGATGGTGGCGGCGTTCCTGCTGTACAGGCTGACGGTGTCGACGCCGAACTTCGCCGCGATGTCGCTCAGCGTGTCGCCACTCCTGACGGTGTATCCGCCGGTGGCGGCGCCGTTCGTCGGCCGCTCGCTCTTCGGGGCCTGGGTGCTCGGGGCCTGGGCCTTCGGGGTCTGCGCCTTCGGGGCCTGGGCCTTCGACGGCTGCCCCTTGGGCGCGGCGTGCCTGGGCTCCTGCGCCTGCGGCTTCGCCTTGGCCTTCGGCGCGGCCTTGCCGGTGGGCTTCGCCGCCGGCTTGGCCGGGGCGTCGTCCGAGCCGTCCGAGGCGCTGCCGGAGGTGTCGACGGCGGCGGGGGCACCGCCCTTGGTGAGGCCGGCCTTGGCGGAGCAGACGGGCCAGGCGCCCGGGCCCTGCGAGGCGAGGACCTTCTCCGCGACGGCGATCTGCTGCGCCCTGCTGGCCTGGTTCGCCTGGGGGGCGTACGCGGTTCCGCCGTACGCGGCCCAGGTGGAGGGGGTGAACTGCAGTCCGCCGTGGAAGCCGTTGCCGGTGCTGATGCTCCAGTTGCCGCCGCTCTCGCACTGGGCGACGGCGTCCCAGGTGGAGGTGGTCGCGGCGGAGGCCGAGGTGGCCGTGACGAGGCCGGCCACCGGCAGGGCCGCGACGGCGGCGCCTGCGACGACCGCCATCCGCACGCGGTTGCGCTTGGTGACGGTGGCGGGGGTGGCAGCGGCGGTCTCGTGACGGGGAGTCATGTAGGTCCTCTCGACGAACCCCGGGCAGGCATGCGGAACCAGGCCCGGGACATGGGCCGGTCGTTTCCGCTCGCCTCACTCGATGGGCGGCCGGGCACGTGTCGGACGTGCCGTGCCGCCCCGGCCACCTCCGCTCGCCGACGACCTGTTCGAGCCGGTCCTGTCGGCGGGCACGGCCCTCGCGCCGGGTGCTAGTCGGCGGGCCGTGCGTCGGGGTGAACCCGGGTGGCGCTCGTTGCGCCGCAGAAGAAGCTACGGGCCGCCCCCGGGGGCGGCAAGCAATTCTTGAAAGCCGCAGGTCAGTTGACTGTTACCGGCGGTATCGATCAAGAAACTGCGCCCGGTTCGACCGCATTTGACTGCTTTCACAAGATCACATGGTCATTTCCCGTGCGTTCACTCACACCCGTGCGCCCGTCGAACGAGCCGCGCGCTCCACCCACGGCAACCGCGCACTGACGGTCCGTCACCATCGCTCCGCGATTTCCCGGCTACACACCGCAACCAAGTGACCTACGCCACCTCGAACACTCTCCGCAGTCGCGCGGCTCCGCTCGGACACCTGCCGCCGCGCCGCCGGCGTCGACGCGTGCCGGCGCCGACGCGTGCCGGCGCCGATCGAGCCCTCAGCCGCGCCCGCCGAGTTCGGCGTCCCGGGCCAGCAGCGCCGCCTGCACCCGGTTGTCGCAGCCCAACTTGGCGAGGATCCGGCTGACGTACGTCTTCACCGTCGCCTCGCTCATGTGGATGCGCGCCCCCGCGTCCGCGTTGGACAGCCCCTCCCCGAGCAGCTCCAGCACCTCCAGCTCACGCCCGGTCAGCACCTCCAGCCGCTGCCGGGCCCGCGCCGCCCGCGCCGCCGCCGTACCGCCGCGCCCGGCGGCCAGCGAGTCGACGATGTGCCGGGTCGCGGCCGGGGAGAGGAAGGCGTTGCCGCCCGCCGCCGCCCGGACGGCCTGGATCAGCTCGCCGGGCGCGGTGTCCTTGAGCAGGAAGCCGGCGCCGCCCTCGGTCACGGCGCGCAGGACGTTCTCGCGCTCCCCGAAGGTGGTGAGGACCAGCGCCCGCGCGCCGGGCGCGACCCTCGCCAGCTCCCCGAGCGCCGTCAGCCCGTCCATCACCGGCATCTGAATGTCCAGCAGCACCACGTCCACCCGGTGCGCCCGGGCCAGCTCCAACGCCTCCCGGCCGTCCGCGGCCTCCGCCACCACCTCGATGTCGTCGGCGGAGCCGAGGATCATCCTGATCCCGGCGCGGATGAGCGGCTCGTCGTCGGCGACGAGGACTCGGATCACGGCTGGTCGTTCCCCTCGAACGGAAATTCGGCTGCTGCCCCCATCCTCACATCCCCGGGCCGGCCGCCCGACCACCCGGGCCCCGGGGCTGCCCGCAGGCCGTCACCGCACGACGAAGTCCTGCTTCTCCACCAGCACGCCGTCCTTGAAGCAGAACCGCATCACCTCGTCCTCGCGCCAGTCCGCGCTCTGGTCGCCGGACAGGAACCAGCGGCAGCGCGCGCCCTCCGGCGGGGTCGGCCCGCTGTGGTGGAAGTCGCCGGTGAAGAAGTCGTTGCCCTTCGGCAGCCGCTCCTGCACCTCGCCCGCCGGCATGCCGACCTGCAGCTCGTCGTACAGCGCCTTGCGGACCGTCGCGTCGCTCGTCCCCTGCAGGAACGCCACCACGCCCCAGACCAGCAGCGCCAGCACGGTGATCACGACGCCCACCACGCCGACCGCGCAGCCGAGCGCGGGGCTGCGCCGGCGGCCCTCCTCCTCGCCGACCTCCGGCAGGCCCGAGTACAGCCAGTCGTCCGGGTCCGCACCGGCCGGGCCGGCCCCGCCGTCGCCCTCCGCCCCCTCGTACGGGAGGACGGCCGCCAGCCGGAACCCCTGCTCGGGCGTCGCCCCGGCGTGCACCATGCCGCCCGCCAGCCGGGCGCGCTCCCGCAACCCGGCCAGCCCCTGCCCACCGCTCACCGCCGCGCCCGCGCCGGCGCGCGCGCCCACCAGCTCCGGCGCGCGCGGATTCGTCACCTCCACCACCAGCGCGTCCGGCTCGTACCGGAGCGCGACGGCGATCGGCGCGCCGGGGGCGTGCTTGTGCGCGTTGGTGAGCGCCTCCTGCACGATCCGGTACGCCGCCTGGTCCACCGACGCCGCCAGCGGGCGCCGCTCGCCCTCGGTCGTGAAGTCCACCGCCGCCCCGGCCGCCCGGGAGGCGTCCACCAGGCCGGCGACCCCGTCCACCCCGCCCCGGCCCGCCGCCGGACCCACCGCCGGGGGCGGGGTCGTCGACTCGTCGTGCAGCACCCCGACCACCTCGCGCAGCTCGCGCATCGCCGAGACCGCCGCCTGCCGCAGCACACCGACCGCCTCGCGCTGCCGCTCGGTCAGCGTGCGGTCCACCTCCAGCGCGCCCGAATGCACCGAGATCAGCGCCAGCTGGTGGCCGAGGCTGTCGTGCATGTCCTGGGCGATCCGGTGCCGCTCGCGCAGCCGCGCCTGGTGCACCACCATCACCCGCTCGCGCGACAGCTGCTCCCGCCGCTCGCGCAGCGCGTCCAGCAGGGCCCGGCGCTGCGCCCGGTAGCGGCCCCACAGCGCGGGCAGCACGGCGACCAGCAGGAAGAAACCGAGCGACAGTCCGACGATCAGCTTCGGCGCGGCCGAACCAGCGTCCTTCACCGCGCCCGTCACCGTGAACAGCAGCCACCCGAGCGCGAAGGTGCCCACCAGCCGCCACACCGCCCGGATCCCCGCCCCCGCCGCCCACCCGGCGAACACCAGCAACGGGAACGGCCCCGCCGAACAGCCCGTCGCGGCGGCGGTGAGCAGCAGCACCGACGCCGGGAAGGCCCGGCGCAGCACGAACAGCACCACCGTCCCCAGGGCGAACGGCACCTCCAGCCCCGAGTCGGCGGCCACCTCCAGCAGCGCGGCGACCGTGCCCAGCAGCACCGCGAGCAGCACCTCGCCGACCACCCGCCGGGGCCGCCAGGGGCCCGGCAGCGCCTTCCGTACCGCTCTCTTCCAGGCCCGCGCGATCGCATTCACCCGTCGAGGCTACTGGGCCCGTCCGCCGGACGGCCGTCCCCCTTCGTCGTCGCCCGCACCGACGAAAGTCGCCCCCTCGCCGGGCGGGGCCGCGCGCCGCGCGCCCTCGCTCAGTCCGTCGCCGTCAGCAGCAGCGCCACGTCGTCCACCCGGTGCACCGGCCCGACCTCCCGCAGCAGCCGGCCCGCCAGGGCCTCCAGTCCGGCCGCGCCCGCGCCCGCGCCGCCGCCGCGGGCCAGGGCGGCCCGGAGCCGCTCGACGCCCTGGTCGATCGCCTCGGCCGGGTCCTCCACCAGTCCGTCGGTGTACAGCGCGAGCAGCCCGCCCGGCGGCAGGCGCCGTTCGGTGACGGGGTACTCCGCCCGCTCGTCGACCCCGAGCAGCGGCCCGCCGGCCACGTCCAGCACCTCGGCCCGCCCGTCCGGGTGGCGCAGCACCGGGGGGAGGTGGCCGGCGCGGGCGATCCGCAGGGTGCCGTCCGCCGGGGTGAGGCGGGCCAGGCAGCAGCTGGCGAGCAGGCCGGGGTCGAGGTCGAGCAGCAGTCGGTTGGTGCGGGCGAGCACCTGCCCGGCGGGTTCGCCGCCGCTGGCGAACGCCCGTACGGCGCTGCGCAGTTGGCCCATGGCCGCGGCGGCGGCGACGCTGTGCCCCTCGACGTCGCCGATCACCAGGGTGAGGTCGCCGCCGGTGGTGATGGCGTCGTACCAGTCGCCGCCGATCTCCATGCCCTGGGTGCCGGGCAGGTAGCGGGCGGTGATCCGGACGCCGGGGATCCCGGGCAGCCGGTGCGGCAGCAGGCCCTGCTGGAGGCCGCGGGCGAGCGCGAACTCGGCGTCGTAGAGGCGGGCCCGCTCCAGCGCCTGGGCGATGAAGCCGCCGAGCGCGGTGAGCAGGCCGCGGTCCTCGGCGGTGAAGACGCGCGGCCGGTCGAAGCCGAGGATGCAGCTGCCGATCGGCTGGCCGGAGGCGATGAGCGGCAGGAACGCCCAGGCGCCCATCTCGTCGATCGCCAACCCGGGGTAGGCGGCGGTGAGTTCGCGCACCGACTCGAAGAAGATCGGGGTGCCGGCGCTGAGCGTCTCCGCGCCGGGGACGCGGGCGCCGACCGGGGTGGCCTCGAAGCCGTCCAGGAAGCCGTCCGGGTAGCCGCTCTGCGAGACCAGGTGCAGGCGGTTGTCGCGCACGACGTAGATGGCGAGCTCCTGGCCGCCGAAGGCCGGGAGGATCTGCTCGGCGACGGCCCGGCAGACGTCGCGCGCGGTGACGGCCTCGGTGAGCGCGCTGGCGAGCTGCAGCAGGTGGTGGGTGCCGCCGAGGCCGGCCGAGGAGGCGTGGACGGCGGGCGGCGGGGCGGCGGCCGGTTCGGCGGCGCCGGGCGGGGCCTCGGCGGCGACGACCCGGCCGGTGACGCCGTGCGCGTCGGGGTACAGCGAGAAGGCGAGCCAGCCGGCCGGCGGGCGGGCGGCGAGGAAGGCGGTGGGCCGCTGGGAGAGCAGGGCGGCCCGGTAGCGGTTCTCGTAGAAGGGGTCGGCGAGCCAGGGCAGCGCGTCCCAGGGGTGCCGGCCGACCAGGTCCTCGCGGCGGACGCCGAGCAGCGGCTCGATGCCGCGGTTGGCGTAGCCGATCCGGCCGTCCGGGTCGAGCGAGAAGACGCCCTCGCGCAGCCGTTCGACGGCGGCCGCGGCGGCGGTCAGGGTGCGGACGTCCAGGACGGCGCCGACCAGGTGGGTGCGGCCGTCCGAGATGGCGGAGGGCACCCGGGCCCACAGCTCCACCGGGTACGGGTGGCCGTCCCGCCCGAGCACCCGGACGCGGGCGGCCAGCACCTCGCCCTCGGCCAGCGCGGTGCGGGCGGCGGCCCGGAAGCCGGCCAGGTCACCGGGGGCGATCCGGGCGGAGAGGGCGGCCACCGTGCCGTCGAACTCGTCGGGCCCGAGGCCGAAGATCTCGCAGAACCGGGCGTCGGCGGCGAGCGCGCCGGTGGCCACGTTCCAGTCGAACAGGCCGACCCGGGTGGCCGGCGGGGCCGCCGGCGCCAGCTCCACCACGGGCGCGTCCCCGGTGGGCTCCACGGGCTGCCCGGCGGCCGCCAGCTTGGACAGCCCGTCCGCGAGTTCGGCGGCGACGGCGGCCAGCCGGCGGCGCGCCCGGGCCGACACGCCCTCCTCGGCGGCGGGCCACAGCACGCTGAGCACCCCGAACGGCTCGGCGCCGGCCCCGACCGGCACGCAGGCGCTCGCGTAGTCGTACGGCAGGCCGACCGCCAGCTGCGGGAAGCGCCGCATGGTGTCCTCGGTGTCGGCCAGGGCGATCGTGCGGCCGGTGCGGAAGCAGACCGCGACGGGCAGCGGCCCGGCGGCGGCGATCCGCCGGAACGGGCTCATGATCGACAGCGGCACGCCGGCGATGGTGCAGAGCAGCAGCGAGCGGCGGTCCGGCGAGCGCAGGTACACCATCGCGCCGTACGCCCCGGTGCGGCCGAGCGCGCGCCGGGCGGCGTCCGCGAGCAGGTCGTCCCGCTCGGGGGCGGCGTCCCCGGCCCCGCCGGCGGGGTCCCCGGCCCCGCCGGTCGGATGCGGATGGCGCATGCTCTTTTGCTACGCCGGGCCCGGAACGGTGTCAAGACGAGCCCCGCGCGCCCCGGGAGTCCCACCCCGCCCCGCGCGCCCCGACACACCGGGCGCCCCGACCCCCCGGACCCGGCCCTCACACCGAGCCGAGGTCGACCTCCACCGGGTACGGCACCACGGCCGCCACCCGCCCGGCGAACAGCTCCCCCGCCCGGTACGCCCGGCTCGCCTCGTCCAGCACGTAGGTGTGGACGACCGGCACCCGGCCGACCGCCTGCTCGATCCGCCAGTAGAAGGGGATCCCGGCCTGCGCGTACTGGGCGAGCTTGACCACCCGGTCGGTGGTCTCCGAGCCCGGCGAGACGACCTCGACGAGCAGCAGCACGTCCTCGGGTCTGGTCGGCGACTTGTCGATCGTGTCCGCGCGATAGACCCCCACGTCGGGGCGGCGGTTGTTGAGCGGCACGTCCTGCAGCCGGACGTCGAAGTCCGTGTCGGCGTTCCACTCCGAGCCGCCCGCCTCGTCCAGGGCGTTCGCCAGGATCCGCGCAAGCCTGTTGTGCCGCTTCGACGCGCTCGGGCTCACGACCACCATCCCGTCGACGATCTCGATGCCCGCGCACTGCTCCGCGGTCCAGGAGTCGTACTCCTCGCTGGTGATCTGCCGGTGCATCCACTCGGGTGCGATCATCTCGGCCGTCACTGCGTACCTCCCCTGAGTCGCTGGCGGGCCGGTGCTCTGAGACCCACCGTAGTGCACCCGGAGGGTGAGGTTTCGGGTGGTTCGCGGCCGTTCGATATCCTCGGCCGGCGAGGGGCGGCGGTTCGGGTCGCCCATGGGGGAAGCGAGAACCGGTATGCAGTCGCCGTCGTCCGGAGGGCCCGCGCAGGATCAGGACGCGGCGTGGCAGTGGGAGGCCGAGGTGGACGGCACCGGCGGCGGCGAGCCCGGGGACGTGATCGGCGACGACCGGCCGCGGCCCACCCGCCGCAGGCTGCTGCTCGGGGCCGGGGCGCTGGCGGCCGGCGCGGCCGTGTGGGCCCTGACCCGTGCGGCCGCCGAGCCGGACGGCCCCGCGCCCGCGCCGACGAAGCCGCAGCCGACCGCGCTGTCCGGCCCGACGCCGCTGTGGACGTACCGGGGCGCCGAGCCGATGACCCCCGAGCGGCTGCCCCGCCCGCCGGAGCGCCCGCTCTACCTGTCCAAGGCCGGCCTGCAGGTGCTGGACCCGGCCACCGGCGGCGCCGCCCGGCTGGTGGTCTTCGACCCGCCGCCGCAGCCGGGCTGGCCGAGCGACGTCACGCCGCGCCCCAAAGTCCTGCTCGGCCCGCAGCACCTCTTCACCCTCACCTCCCCCGGCCACCTCGACGCCCGCCACCTCACCGACCCGGCCGGCGACTGGAGCCTGCCGCTGCCGGAGGAGCTGGCCGACGGGCAGAGCGGCGGCCTGGGCGGCCCCGGGCTGTCCGTCTGCGCGGACGGCGTGCTGTACGGCTACGCCTGGGGCCCCTACCGCGGCAACGAACCGTCCGTGGACCGCCTCTTCGCGCTGCGCCTCGCCGACCGCGCGCTGCTGTGGACCGTCCGCACCACGGACGACGAGCAGATCGTCGCCGTGAGCCCGGCCGACGGCGGCCGGGTGGCCTGCTCGCGCGGCCTCGGCGAGCGCACCCAGCTGGTGGTCCGGGACGCCGCGGACGGCCGGGAGCTGTGGAGCTCCCCGGGCTCGGGCTGGTGCAGCGCCGGCCCGAAGCACTTCCTCCTCCAGGACGGCACCGGCGGGATCCGCGCGCTGAGCCCCACCGGTGAGCAGGTCTGGACGTACGGCCCGGCGCGGGGCGAGTCCTGGCAGTCGATGCCGCCCGTCCCGGACGGCGGGCAGCTCTACCTGCCGCGCGACAACGGCGTGGTCACCGCGCACGACGCGGCCACCGGCGCGCTGCGCTGGAGCTGCCGGATGCCGTTCCTGCTGGACCGGCGCAGCCACCCGGTGGTCGCCGGCGGCACCCTGTTCGTCCCCGGCCCGGCGGCCGGCGGGGTCTGCGCGGTGGACACCGCGAACGGCCGGCTGCGCTGGAACTTCCGCGACTCCGGCCCCGGCCGGGACGTCTGGACCCTCGCCGCCGACGCCGACCGCCTCTACGCGGGCCACGACGACGTGCTGCACGCCCTCCCCCTGCACGAGGGCGGCTCCGGGACGGGCGGCACGGCCTGATGCGGGTCCGCCCGATCTCCCCCGACCGACTGGTCGAGCTGCTCGCCGAGCGGATCGCCGGGCTGCCCGAAGCAGGCCTGCCCGGCGCCGGGCAGCGGTGGCTGCGGGTGGCGGTGGACGGCGCCGGGCCCGCCCGGCCCGGCGCGCTGGCCGACGCCCTGGTGGAGCCACTGCGGCTGCGCGGCCGCCCGTCCTTCCGGGTGTCGGCGGCCGACTTCCTGCGCCCGGCCTCGATCCGGCTGGAGTACGGCCACCACGACGCGGACGCCTTCCACGACCTGTGGCTCGACGACGGCGCCCTGCTGCGCGAGGTGCTGGACCCGCTGGAGCCGGGCGGCACCGGCCGGGTGCTGCCCACGCTGCGCGACCCGGTCACCGACCGCTCGACCCGCGCCGCGTACCACCAACTCCCGCCCGGCGGCGTGCTGTTGCTCGACGGCCCGCTGCTGCTCGGCCGCTGGCTGCCGCTGGAGCTGACCGTCCACCTGGCGCTCACCCCGGCCGCGCTGGCCCGCCGCACCCCCGCCGACCAGCAGTGGACCCTGCCCGCCTTCGCCCGCTACGAGGCGGAGACCGCCCCCGCGGAGGCCGCCGACCTCACCGTCCGGATGGACGACCCGCGCCACCCGGCCCTGGTCGAGCGGCCGTAGGGAGCCCACCGGCCCGCTACGGTGGGCCGGGTGAACGAACACGCGGTGCCCGTCCTGCCGAGTCGGGACCTGGACGAGACGCTCGCCTTCTACGGCCGCCTGGGCTTCGAGCCCCGCGGCACCTGGCTCGCGGACGGCTACGCGATCGTGGCCCGCGGGTCCGTGGAACTGCACTTCCGGTACGACCCCCGGGTGGACCCGCTGGCCACGGCCGGCAGCTGCTACGTCCACGTGGAGGACGCGGACGCCCTCCACCGGGCGTGGGCCCGGATCGGCGTCCCCGCCGACGAAGCCACCGGCAGCCGTCTGACGGAGCCGACCGACACCCCGTACCGCATGCGGGAGTTCGCCCTCGTGGACCGCAGCGGGAACCTGCTGCGGATCGGCAGTCCGTCGCGGCCGTGACCACGACCGCGACCAGGACAACGGCCGCGGCTCGCCGGCTCGTCAGGGGCGGCGCCCCGCGCCGCCGCGCGACGGCCGGCCGGCCGCACCCGCCGGGGCCGGCCCGCGCTGGCAGAACGGGCACCAGAACACCGCCCGGTCCCGCGGGGCCACCCCCTGGCGGCCCGTCAGGACCGGTGTGACGCAGCGCGGGCAGGGCCGCCCGGCGCGGCCGTAGACCCAGTGCTGGTAGCCGGGCCGGGTGTCGCCGGTGGTGACGTGCCCGGGGCGCAGCTTGTTCGCCTCCAGCATCGCCCTGGCGCGCTCCACCAGCCGGTCGGGGTGCGGGAGTTCGCCGACCTCGGTCCACGGCGTGACGCCGGCGACGAAGCACAGCTCGTTGGCGTAGACGTTGCCGATCCCGGCGAGGTTGCGCTGGTCGAGCAGGGCTTCGACGAGCGGGCGCGCTGGGCGGGCGAGCAGGCGGCGGACGGCCTCGGCCGGGTCCCAGTCGGGGCCGAGCAGGTCGGGGCCGAGGTGGCCGACGATCCGCTGCTCGTCGGCGGTGCGCAGCAGTTCGACGACGGGCATCCGGTAGCCGATCGCGGTGCCCCGGACGGTGCCGAGGACGACGCGGATCTGGTGGGCGGGGCCGCCGGTCCAGCGCTCGCCGGGGCGGTAGACCTCCCAGCGGCCGTCCATCCGCAGGTGGGTGTGCAGGGTGAGGCCGCCTTCGAGGCGGGTCAGCAGGTGCTTGCCGCGCGGGGTGACGTCGAGCACCCGCCGGCCGGCGAGGGCGGCCGTGGCGTGCGCGGGGACGCGGAGCTCGGCGTGGGTCAGCGGCTGCCCGGCGAGGGCCTCGCGCAGCCGGGCCGCCGCGCGGTAGACGGAGTCACCTTCTGGCATGTCTCCATCCTCCACCGCGCGGCGGCCCGGCGTGCCACCAGGGTCGGCTACTCGGCGGCCTGGCCCTCCCGCACGACGGTGACGGGGCAGGGCGCGTGCTCGACGAGGTGGCGGCTGACCGAGCCGAGCAGCACGCCGGAGAAGCCGCCGAGGCCGCGGCTGCCGACGACCAGCAGCGCGGCGCCGCGGGCGGCCTCCAGCAGGGCCTGGACGGCGTTGCCGGGCACCACGCTCCGGGTGATGCGCACGCCCGGGTCCTCGCCGGCGACCTTGGCGATGCTCTCGGCGAGGGCCTGGCGGGCCAGTTCCTCGGGGTTGAAGGCCTCGGCGGGCACGACGCTCGGCCCGCTCCAGCCGTAGAAGGCCGGGTACTCCCACGCGGCGACGGCGTGGACGGTGCCGTGGACGGCCCGCGCGTAGTCGATCGCCCAGCGCAGTGCCTGCTCCGAGGCGGGCGAGCCGTCCACGCCGACGACGATCCGGGGGTCGGTGCTCATTGCGTGTTCTCCTTCGAGTGGTCCCCCATGGCCCGGCCCGGGATCAGCTCCGGTACGCCGCCCAGGCGTTCGCCATCCGCTGCGCCTGGCCCGGGGTGAACTGGGTCATGCAGGAGTCGTAGCTGTAGTCCATGAAGTTGTGGATCGGGTCGAGGCCGGGCCCGGCGCAGGTGTGGCGGCCCTCGGGGCAGCCGTAGGCGGCGCTGCGCTCGGGCGGGGTGTCGTCGACGTAGTCGCCCGGGCCCAGGCAGCCGCCCTGGAAGGTGTGGAAGAGGCCGAGCCAGTGGCCGGTCTCGTGGGTGGCGGTGTTGCCCTGGTCGTAGTGGGTGGCGGAGCCGCCGGGCAGCGAGGCGTCGAGCACGACGACGCCGTCGTCGGCCGGGTCGGAGCGGTAGGCGTTCGGGAAGGTCGCCCAGCCGAGCAGGGACTGGCCGAGGTGGGCGGTGTAGAGGTTGAGGGTGCCCTGGTCGCCCCGGTGCAGGGCCTGCTTCATCGCCTTCTCGGCCGCCGAGCCGGGGGTGACGCCGTTGTACCAGCCGGCGTTGTCGGTCCAGTCGATGCTGGCCAGTTCGAAGTGGAAGCGGGTGTCGGTGTTGCCCTCGCCCTGGCCGCCGTAGGTGGCGTTCAGATGGTCGATCTGGGCGTCGACGGCGCCCTGGGCGAGCCGGCCGGCCTCCCCGGAGTGGATCACGTGGACGTACACCGGGACGGTGGTCGGCACGGCGGCGAGCGGGACGTGGGCGGAGCCGAGCCGGGCCAGCCGTTCGTCGAGGTCGGCCTGCATGGCCCGGGCCCGGGTGGCGTCCACCGCGTTCGGGTCCTTCCCGGACGGCCCGCCGGCCGGCTTCCGCGCGCCGGCGTCGGCGGCGTCCGCGGCATCGGCGGCATCCGCGCCGGTGCCGTCGCAGACCGCCGCCGCGGTCGCCGCGGCCGCGTGGGGCGCGGCCGGCGCGGCGAACTGGCTCAGGCCGGCCGCGGCGACCAGCGCGGCGGCGCAGGGGAACAGACGGGTGGCACGGGTGGCACGCGGGCGCACCCGGGGAGTACGGCGCATCTGCGCTCCTGACGAGGAGACGGGGAATCCGACGGAGGATCGGCCGCACCCCGGTCCCGCCCGGCGGCACTCGGCGGCGCTCGGCGCGGGCCCCCGGGGCCGCGGACCCGCCGAGACTACGACGTCGAGAAGTCGATCTCCCGCAGGGCGCGCGCGGCGGCCCGGTCGAGTACCACGGCCGACGCACAGCCGGCCGGCGGCTCCGCGGCCGCCGCCCGCAGCAACCGGGCCGCCGCGGCCCGGTGCCGGGCGAAGGCGTAGCGGGAGACGCCGCGCCCGCGCCGGCGCTGCCCGTCCCGCGCCTCGGCGGGCCCGACGTCGAGCACCAGCAGGTGCACCCGGCGGCCCTGCCGGGCGGCGGTCCGGGCGAGCCAGGCCCGGACGAACGGCAGCGTGCCGCAGTCGTGCACGGCGAGCGGCCCGCCGTCCAGGACGGCCCGGCGCAGCCGCCGGTAGTGCGCGAGCCGGGCGAGCGGCCGGTAGAGCGCGTACGGGAGGCGGGCGGGCAGGCGCGCCGCGTACTCCTCGCGGACCAGCTGGGAGTCGACCAGCGGCGCGCGCACGCAGCGGCGCATCAGGGTGCTCTTGCCGCTGCCGGGCAGACCGGTGACCACCAGCAGGTCGCCCGCCGGGTAGTGCAGGGCGCCCGGGCCCGGTCCGCGCAGCTCGTGCCGGCCGGCCCGGACGACCCGCCCCTCGAACCCCGTGCGCCCGTCCGCGGCGCGGGGCGGCGGCACCCGGGGCACCGCCGCCCGCGCCGTTCCCGTCCCGGTCACCCTCGCTCCCCCTGCCGTTCTCCCTCCCGGGAGCATCGCGCATTCCCAAGGCCGAGTAAAGACCCGAGGTCAGACGGCAGGGGCGCAGACCCCTACGGCAGCTGCGGGGCGAGCTGGGTGGCGATCAGCTCCAGGTGGTCGAGGTCGTGCAGGTCGAGGATCTGCAGGTAGATCCGCTCGGTGCCGACCGCCGCGTACCGGGCGATCTTCTCCGCGACCTCGGCCGGGGTGCCGGCCAGGCCGTTGGCCTTCAGTTCGTCCACGTCGCGGCCGATGACGGCGGCCCGGCGGGCCACCTCGGCGTCGTCGCGGCCGACGCAGGCGACCAGGGCGTTGGAGTAGACCAGGTCGTCGGCCCGGCGGCCGGCCTGCTCGACGGCGGCCTTCACCCGGCCGAACTGGACGGCGCTGTCCTCGGCGGACGCGAACGGCAGGTTGAACTCGTCGGCGAAGCGCGCGGCCAGCGCCGGGGTGCGCCGGGCGCCGAGGCCGCCGACGAGCACCGGGATGTGGTCCTGGGCGGGCTTGGGCAGCGCGGGCGAGTCGGTCAGCGTGTAGTACTCGCCGGCGAAGTCGAAGGTGTCGCCGAGCTTGGTGTTCCACAGGCCGGTGATGATCGCCAGCTGCTCCTCCAGCCGGCCGAACCGCGCCTTGGGGAAGGGGATGCCGTAGGCGGTGTGCTCGTCCCCGTACCAGCCGGCGCCGAGGCCGAACTCGACCCGGCCGCCGCTCATCGCGTCGACCTGGGCGACCTGGATCGCGGTGACGCCGGGCAGCCGGAAGGTGGCGGCGGTCATCAGGGTGCCGAGCCGGATGGTGCTGGTCTCGCGGGCGAGCCCGGCCAGCGTGATCCAGGCGTCGGTGGGGCCGGGCAGGCCGTCGACGCCGCCCATCTTCAGGTAGTGGTCGGAGCGGAAGAAGGCGCTGAAGGCGCCCAGCTCCTCGGTGGCGCGGGCCACCCTGAGGAGGGTGTCGTAGCTCGCGCCCTGCTGGGGTTCGGTGAAGACTCGAAGATCCATGCGGACCATTCTGGTACGGACCGTCCGCCGTTCCCCGCCCGGATCCGGCCGAACCGGGGAACGTGCGCGGACCCGCCCCGGGGTGGCCAAGGTCTCAGCACGGAACCGTCACGACCCTGCGGTCCGCGGGCCCGGCTCGCCTACCGTGGACGGATGTTCGCGATCCCCGACGAGTCCTTCCGGCGCTCCCCCGACGAGCCGTCCGGCTGCCCGCTGCCCGGCATCGTGGCCGCCTTCACGCCCCGGCTGGCCGAGTTCGCCTTCGAGCCGGGCTTCGTCGCGGCCGTCGACCAGCACGTCGCGATGCTGCGCGAGCTGCTGTACGCGCAGGGGCCGGAGCTCGCGCCCCGGCCCCTGGACCGTGAGGAACTGTCGGACTACGCGCTGGGCTTCCTGGACGCGCTCGCCGAGATCGGCTGGCGGGAACCGGTCGGCCACGACTACGCCGTGCTCCGGCTGACCGCGATCTGCTGGCTGGTGCGCGAGCAGGGCCTGCTGGCCGTCTGAGACGTGACGGGCCGCGGCCCGTCACATCGGCCGGTCGCCGCCCTCGATGCCTGGGGCCGGCGAGCTGCCGGGGCCGGTCTGGGTGGTCGGGCGGACCGGCTGGTTGGCCATGGCGTCGGCCCGGCCGGCCTGGTAGGCGCTGCCGCGCAGCCGGGCGGTCTCCCGCTCGGCGCCGTCCAGCCAGCGCTCCCAGCGCTGGCGCATCGGCATGATCAGGCCGCCGCCGACGCCGACCACCAGCACGCCCGCGACGGACGCCAGCGCCGCGATCAGCACCGGGCCGGTGATCGCGGTGGCGATCCCGGCCTGGCCGAGCGCCGCGATCACGCCGAGCGCCACGATGAAGCCCCAGACCAGGGTGGAGACGGTGCGGCCGTACGCGGCGCCGGACAGCGCGTTGCGGACGATGTCGCGCACGCCGTTGGCGATGGCCATCGCGACCACCAGGATCACGACGGCGACGATGCCCCGGGGCAGCCAGGCCACGATGCTGTGGATCATCACGCTGATCGGGTTCGGGCCGAAGACGCCGAACGCCAGTTGCAGCGCCATCAGCAGCACCGCGTAGTAGACGACCTTGCAGACGATGCCGGTCAGGTCGTAGCTGGACCCGCTCAGGTAGCGGTCGATGCCGGCCCGTGCGGCGACCCGCTCCGAGCCCATCCGGCGCAGCACGCGGTCCAGCAGCCGGGCGATCGCCTTCGCCACGAACCAGCCGATGACCAGGATCGCCAGGAAGGCGAGGAACTGCGGAATGATCTTCGCGACCTTGGACCAGGCGTTGGTGAAGCCCGATCCGAAGTCCACGGACAGTGCGAGGTGCTGAGCCACGGAGTCCTCCACTCGGTGACACGGCGCCGAGCGGAACGGCGGCGCCGGGTGGCCCCCCACCCTTCGTGGATAGCAGCAGCCCGTACGGGCCGCGCGCGGCCGGTGACCGGGATGGTTCCCTCGGGTGAACGGCGCCGCCGTCCGCCCGCGTAGAGTGGCAGTTCCGGCAAGTCCGGCCACACGGCGGCCGGGCGGAGGGGACCGAGGGTGAGCATCAGCGAGGCGGACAGCGGCACGGCGCGCGGCGGGGCCGGCGGCCACCGGCCGTTGCGGTGGCGGACCCTGCCCGAGCGGCCCGTGGCCGCCGTCCTGCTGCTGCACGGCGGCGAGGAGCACAATCTCGCCCGGCCCGGCCCGGTCAACCTGCCGCTGCTGCGGATGCGCGGCTTCCTGCGTCCGCTCGCCCGCGAGGCCGCCGCCGCGGGCGTCGCCGTGGGCACCGTCCGCTACCGGCACCGCGGCTGGAACGGGGAGCGGGCCGACGCCGCCCGCGACACCATCGCCGCGCTCGACGAGCTCGCCGAACAGCTCGGCCCGGTGCCGACCGTCCTGGTCGGGCACTCGATGGGCGGCCGCGCCGCGCTGCGGGCCGGCGGGCACGAGACCGTCACCGGGCTGGTCGCGCTCGCCCCCTGGTGCCCGCCGGAGGACCCGTGCGAGCAGCTCGCCGGACGCGACGTGCTGCTGCTGCACGGCGACCGCGACAGCGTCACCCCGCCCGCCGACACCCGCGCCTTCGCCGCCCGCAGCCGGGCCGCCGGCGCCCGGGTCTGCGGCTACACCGTCACCGGCAGCGGCCACGCCATGCTCCAGCGGATCCCCGACTGGCACCGCGCCACCGCCCGCCTCACCACCGCGCTCCTGGGCCTGCGCCCGTTTCCCGCCGAGACGGCCTCCGCGCTGGCCCTGCCGGCCGGCTCGCCCGAGGCGCTCACCCTGGCCCTCCCCCGCCAGCCCCGCCCGGCGGCGGGCCGGTAGCGGCGGGCCGTGCCTCGGGGCCGTCCGCCTCAGACCATCGGCAGCACCAGCGTGAAGTGCGCGCCCCGCAGCACCGGGTGAAGGCCCTGGCGGGCCGCGAGCAGCAGGTCGCCGTCCGCCCGCTGGGCCAGGGTGCGGGCACGGTGCAGGCCGTCGCCGCGGCCGGGGCCGCGGGTGGAGAAGCCGCGGCGGAAGATCCGGTGGCCGCCGGCGGTGTCGGCGATGCCGGGGCCGCTGTCCTGCACCTCGACGGTGACGTCCCCCTGGGCCGACTCGGCCCGCAGGCTGACCGAGCCGCCGCTGGCGCCCAGGGCCTCGGCGGCGTTGCCGAGCAGTTCGTACAGCAGCACCCGGAGCACGTCGGCGTGCACGGCGGCGACCGTCCCGGCGGGCACGGCGAGGGTCAACTCGACGCCGGGGTGGGCGGTTTCGAAGGCCGGGCGCATCCGGCCGAGCACGCCGAGCAGGTCGGCCTCGCCGCCGAGCGGCAGGCCGTCGAGCGGCAGCGCGCCGGTCTCCTCGGCGAGGGCGCGGGCGCGCTCGGGGCCGGGGTCGGCGCGGTAGGCGGCCAGGCCGGGGGTGAGCAGGTGGCGGTGCAGCGCCCACGCGTCGAGCGCCGGGCGGTCCTGGCCGGGGGACTCGACGGCGAGGCGTTCCAGGGCCTCGGCGAGGTGCTTCCCGGCGTCGGCGGCGAGCCCGATCAGGACGCCGTTGTCGTCGAGCAGCACACCGGCCGGGGTGACCTCCCGCACGACCGGCAGGGCCGCCAGCCGGGCGGCGCCGGCCCACAGGTCGGCCTCCCGCACCGGATCGACCCGCCCGGAGACCAGGGCGATCTCCCGCATCATCTCGTTGACGCTGACCGGCGCGTCGCCGGTGCGCAGCGACAGCGCCGCCCAGAACGCGGCCTCGGCGGCCGGGTTGCCCCGGACCGGGGCGAGGACGGCGGTGCGCAGGGCGGCGGTGAGCTGCGCGTCGTCCGTCCAGCGCGGCAGCGCGCCGGCGTCGGCGGGCAGCCGGCGGGGCGAGCGCAGCAGGTGGTCGAGGAAGAGCCGGATCAGGTCGGGGTGCAGCCCGGTCTCGAAGGCGAGCGAGGCGGCGGTGCCGAGGTCGCCGAGGCCGCTGAGGTCGACGATCCAGGAGAGCGTGCGCCAGGACGACTTCGGCTCGGCGAACACCCGGCCGCCGGTGAACGCGGCCAGCGGCCACTGCGGGCCGGCCACCCGCAGCAGCCCGACCGCCCGGCGCCGCCGCACGGCGACCAGCCGCAGCAGCGAGCGCAGGTCGAGGACGGCCGCCGGGGAGCGCCCGGCGTAGCCGCGGCCGTCGAGGCCCCAGCCGACCGCGAGGAAGGGGGCGAGGCCGGGCAGGGCGGGGACGGCCCGGGTGCCGGGGTCGGCGACGAACAGGTCCACGTCCCCGGCCGGGCGGAACGCGGCGAGGTCCTCGTCCGCGAAGACGCCGAACAGCCGGGTGAGGTGGCCGCCCTCGACCGGATGAGCGGTGTGCGGGCGCGGCCCGTCGCCCGGGGACGCCCCCAGGAACTCGTCCAGCGCGGCGGCGAAGTCGACGGCCGGCTGGGCGCCGCCGGCCAGTTGCAGCGACTGGTAGGCGTCCAGCAGCCGGTGCTCGGCCGAGCCCTGGCGGACCGCCCAGCCGGCGAAGGACGGCGCCCGGCGGGTCGCCGGGTCGAGGTGCCAGCGCAGGAGCTCCGCCGGTTCGTCCTTCCAGGACCACTCGGGCAGCGGCGGCGCGGTGGCCGGGCCGCCGCGCCCGTCGTCGGAGCGCTCCAGCAGGCTCCGCGCCGCCCGGAGCCGGCCGGCCTCGATCAGCCGGCGGCAGGCGTCGGCCCAGTCCTCCTCGGCGTCGGGCAGCGCCGCCAGCCGGGCGGTGAGCGCGGCCCGGCCGGCCGCGACGCCCGCGGCCAGCTCGTCCTCCAGCGCCGTGAGCGCGGCGGCCGCCTCGGGCCAGGACTCCCGGCAGCGGGCGGCGAGTTCGTCCCGGTCGGCGACCGGGGCCTCGATCCCGGCGAGGTCGGCGCGCCGGGCGGACTCCTCCAGCCGGGCCAGGAGTTGGGCGTGGCGGCGCAGCCGGACGGTCTCCAGGCGGCGGCTCAGGTCGTCCAGCCGGGCGCGGTCCAGGGCGGCGCAGTCGGTGAGCACGGTCTCGGCGAGGGCGAAGTGCCCCTCGGCGAGCAGGTTCTCGTACACCTGGTGCTCGTCCTCCTCGGCCGCGATGCCGTCGACCAGGGCCCGGGCGAGCAGCTGCGGCCCGGCCGGATCGGGCGCGTGCAGGGCGACGAGCAGCGCCCGGTGGCGGAAGCGGCCCGGCCAGCGCCGCAGGAGTTCACCCAGGTGCGGGTCGAGCGATTCGATCACCACTGCTCCCGTGACCAGTCGAAGAGCGGCCGCAGCCGTTCCAGGAAGGCGATCATCGGCAGGCCGTAGGGCTCGGTGACGCCGCCGGCCTCGCTGAACAACTCGTCCCAGGAGGTGGCCAGTTCGGCGCCGAGCCGGCGGCAGTACTGGAGTTCCTGGGGCGCGGTGAGCGAGACCTCGGACTCGGCCTCGGTGGCGGCGAGCTCCCGGGCGGTGCGGACGATCGACTCGATCCGCCGCTGGAAGGTGAGCTGGCTGCGCCAGGCGATCGGGGCCTTGCCCGCGGCCGCGACCAGCTCGTCCAGGTGCCGGCGGACGTTGCGGGGCAGGGCCGGCTCCAGCGAGGGGCGCAGCTGCCCGTCCCGGGCGGCGGCGCGGATGTCGACGAGCAGGCCGCGCGGCCCGAACAGGCCGTCGTGCATGGCCTGCCCGGCGTCGAAGTCGAAGCGGCCGCGCAGCCGTTCGATGTGATCGATCTGTCCGGCGAGGTCGGCCCAGGCGGCCTCGGCGGCGGCCCGGTCGGCGGCGTGCGCCATGGCGGCGGTGAAGGCCTTCATCGGCAGCGGGCGGCCGGGTTCGCGCTCGGCGGCGAGGGCGGCGAGGCGGCGCCACCGGTCGGGCAGGGCGCCCGCGAGCATGCCGATCACCTCGCTGCCCTCGGGGCCGCCCCAGAGCAGGGTCTCGGCCATGCCGGCGACGGCCCCGACCGCGCGGGCCGGGGACCCGCCCTCGGCGAGGATCAGCGCGGAGTCGACCAACAGGTCCTTCAACGGGCCGACTTCGAGCCCGGTGGCGGCGGCGCAGGCGGCCGCGGCGGCCGGGTCGGTGAGCAGCCGGCCGACGACCGCGGCCTCGACGAAGGCGCGCCGGCGCCAGGCGTCGGCGACCAGCCAGACGGTCCAGCGCTCCCGGGGCGGGACGACGGGCTCGGCGCCGTCCTCGGCGCCGTCCTCGGCCTCGGGTGCGGGCTCTGGTGCGGGCTCGACGCCGGGTCCGGCTCCGGCTCCGGCTCCGGTTCCGGCTCCGTCGTCGATCGCGCCGTCGTCGTCGCGGCCGAGCACGACGGCCACGCCCCGGCGCAGCTCCGCGGCCGGGACGCGCGCGTTCTCCCAGCGGTCGAGGACGGCCCACGGGTCGTCGAGCTCCCCGATCCGCTCGCCGATCACGCTGGCGAAGCCGTCCCGGCCGGCCGCCCGGCGGGCCTGTTCCAGCAGCGGCAGGGCGACGCTGCGCGCGGCCCGGGACCGGCCCGGGGCGGCGGGGGCGCCCGGGCGGGGCGCCGGCACGCCGGGGCGCCCGGGGCCGGGCGGGATGCCGAGGGCGGCCGCGAAGGCGTCGGCGAAGTCGACGCCGCGCACGTGGATGCCGACCTGCCCGACCCGCCCGGCGGCGTTGCCCCGGGGCCCCTCGCTGAGCGGGGAGAAGCTGCCGAGCAGCACGCTGTCGTCGCTGAGCACGGCGCGCACGCCGGCCCGGCGGCGCTGGACGTGGATGCCGGCCTCCTGCGCGGTGAGCAGTTCGGCGAAGGCCTTGCCGATCTTGCCGGAGACGTGGGTCTGCGGGTGGACGAGGTGGACGCTCGCGCCGCCCGCGGCGACGTCGCGCACCCGCCGCGCCATCAGGTCGTTGGCCACCCGCGGGTCGATCCGGTCGTCGGTGACGGCCAGCCGCCGGCTGCGGGTGGTGAGCGCGGAGGAGATCAGGTCGCGGTGCGCGCTGTCGCGGACCAGTTCGACGGAGGGCGTGCCGCCGGTGGAGCGGGCCAGCGAGTCGAGCACCGCGGTGTGGTACTCGGCCCAGCTCTCCGCCCACAGCCGCACGGCCGCCTCGTCGGCGAGGCTCTTGTCGGGGGTGGGCCAGGGCTCGGGCGCGTTCGCGCCGCGGGCGCGGCGTCGGGCGCCGGCGCCGTCCTCGGCGCCGTCCGGCTGGAGCTGGATGCGGGCGCCGTCCGCCGCGAAGGGGTAGGCCTTGCGGGCCCACAGCAGGGCGTCGGCCACGCAGCGCGGGGCGGCGGGGCCGTCCGCGGCGGGCTCGACCAGCACGCCGATCTCGCCCTGGTCGTTGGCGAGGTCGGCGTGCAGCGGGCTCTGCGAGCCGAACAGCGCCCGGGTGGCGTCCTGGACGACCAGGCAGGCGTCGGTCTGCGCGCTGCGGTCCTCGAACAGCACCTGGGTGGGGTAGCGGGCCTTGAGCTCGTTGAGGGCGGTGCGCACCGGGGTGGGCAGGGTGTCGGCGGCGCTGCGGCCCCAGAGCAGCACCAGGCCGACGCCCTTGGCGAGCCGGTCGGTGAGCGCGGGCAGCAGGGCGTTGAGGGTGCTGTAGCGGATCAGCGGGCTGGAGACGACGAGTTGGGTGGTGGCGGAGCGGATCAGCTCCTCCACCGCCCACAGGTAGCCGGCGGCGCGCTCGACCAGGACGACGCCCGCCCGGCCCCGGTCGGCGTCGACGATCCGCTCCTCGACTCCGGCGGCCAGCCGCTCCAGCCGCTGCTGGGCCTCGTCGATCTGGTCGACCCGCTTGCCGGGCAGGGTGGCGATCTGGGCGAGGAGCTGGTCGAGCAGCCGGTCCAGGGTCTCGGCCGGGACGAGGCCGCGGTCGGCCCGGCCGTTGAGCTTGCGGACGAACTCGTGGTCGGGCTGCTCCTCGGCGAGGCCGGCCAGGTGCTCGGCCATCCGCTGGCGGGCGCGCATGCCCCACATGTGCTCGTCGTCGATGAGCGTGACGGACAGCACGTCGCGGGCGGTGTCGACGCGCACCGCGAGCCGGACGGACAGCCAGCGCAGCTCCTCCGGCGGGCGCAGCACCGGGCTGCCGAAGCCGACGTCGAGCACGTTCTGGCGAAAGCCCCGACGGCGGCGGTCGTGGCGGATCGCCGCCTGGACGGCCTCCAGCAGGTCGCCGGCCGACAGGTCGGCCTCGGTGACGCCCTGGTGCGCGGGAAGTTCGAGGCTGCCCTCGGGGGCGAAGCGCTTGCCGCGCCACTCGGGGAACAGCTGGCCGGTGACCGGCTCGAACAGGAAGCGCCGGGTCTCCTGGACGGTGGCGGCGTCGCGCAGTCCGCCCTCGGTGAGCATGTCGCGGGCGCCGTCCGCGAGTTCGAGGTCGCCGCTGTCGAAGCGGACCAGGATGTGGCCCTTGCTCCAGAGGCTGTGCACCACGTCGACGATGATCCGCTCGGGCAGCCGGAACAGGTCGACCTGGGACTCGACGGTGGTGCGCCCGGCGGCGATGGCGCGGGCGACCAGGTCCTCCAGGGTGGTCAGGCCGCTCTCCGGGCCGAGCAGCACCTTGAGCGCCACCAGGCGGCAGGGGACGGCGAGTTGGGCGGTTCCGTTCATCGCTGCACCAGGTTTCCGTTCACTCGCCCGTCAGCTGCTCGGCCGGGACGATCCGACCGTAGCGCCGGACCGTCTTGGTGATGATGTCCCAGGAGGTGCCGCCGTGTTCGGCGAAGTGCGCGAACCCGCCGACCAGGACGAGCAGCCGGCGGCCGCGCGAGAGCAGCACGTTGGCGACCTCGTTGCGGCCGACGTGCCCGACGTTGCCCGCGACGGTGTTGCCGGACCGGGTGGTGCGGACCAGCGAGACGATCACCCGGTCGGCCTCGCGGCCCTGGAAGGAGTGCACGGTGTGCACCCGGCCGCGCAGCAGGCCCTTGTTCTCCAGCAGGTTCTTCTGCGCCCGGTAGGGGGTGAGGACGACCAGGCCGCCGTCGTCCTCCGCCGGCCGGTCGACCGCCAGCGGGGCCGGGCGCATCCGGTCCACCAGGCGGTCGATCACCTCGACCTCGCCCTGGTTGTACCAGTACGGGTGCTCGGCGCAGTCCTCCAGCCCGGTGGTGTCCAGCCACACCAGGGCGGCGCCCCGCAGGAAGCCCGGCCGCTGCACGCCGTGGTCGAGGTCGGCGAGGGAGGAGGTGCCGAGGAAGCTCTTCGGCAGGCCGTCGTCGTCCGGGCGGAACGGCACGTACGGGTAGAAGGCGCGGCCGACCGGCTGGGCGATGTCCGGGTGCATCCGGAACTGCAGGTTCAACTGGCCGAGCGGGGAGGCGTGGTAGCTGACCGGGCCGGTGTCGGGCTCCTCCCGGTCCACGAACAGGTGGCCGAACATCCGCAGCACCCGCTCGCGCATCTCCCGCTCGTCGTAGTGCAGGCGCATGTCCTTGTCGGGGTGGTCGCGCAGGCTGCGCAGGAACTGCAGGACCTCCTCCTCGCGGTGGGCGCCGAGCTGGCGGTGGTCGCCGATCAGGGTCCAGCGGGTGCCGAGGACGAGCGGGATGATCAGCTCGGTCGGCCAGGCCTTGGCCGCCTCCTCGACGATCACCCAGTCGAACATGTCGCCCGGGTCGCGGTCGGTGTCGGTGATGGTCGCCGCGATGGAGCAGGTGGCGAGGACGATGCTGGCGCCGTTCTTGATCCGGTCGGTCAGCTCGATCTGGTTCGAGGTGACGCTCTGCAGCCAGGCATCGGCGACCGGCCGGTCCTGGTCGTTGAGGGGCAACGGCCGCTCGCCGGGCGGCAGTTCCTCGAAGCGGCGGCGCTCCTCGGGGGACAGCCGCTCGGGGTGCAGCATCCAGGTGAGCTGGGACTCGATGGTCTTCGCGAGGCGATCGGTGAGCCTGCCGAGGGTGTGGGCGAGGACGGTGTGGTCCTTCACCCGCTCCTCGTCGTCCTGCCCGTCCGGGGTCTCCCGCAGGATCAGGACGTCCGGCATCTCCTTGATCAGCCGGGCGGCCAGGTTGTCCAGCGCGTAGTTGGACTGCGCGCTGACCAGCACCCGCGCGCCCGGCTCCTCCCGGAGGAAGCGGCGCAGGGCGTGCGCGGCCACGGTGGACTTGCCGGTGCCCGGCGGGCCCTGCAGGGCGTAGAAGGGCTGCAGGGCCAGCATGTCGTTGATCCGGTCGGGCGCCTCGCCCTCCAGCTGGGCGTCGGGGGCGGAGCGCCAGCGGCCCCGTCCGAGGTCGTAGGAGATCGGGGCGCGCAGGCTGCGGATCAGCGCCGCCTGGTTCTCCAGCATCGTCCGGGCCTTGGCCTGGCGGGCGATCTGCGGCTCGGAGCCGCCGTCGTCGGACGGCCGCAGCCAGCCGATGCTCGGCACCCGGTCCTGGTTGCGGTGCGGGCGCACCACGATGGTGTCGCGGTCCCGCCGCTCCACCAGGTCGACCTTGATCACCCGGTGGCCGAAGTACGGGCCGCGCTGGTGGCCGGGCACCACGTCCAGGGTGATGAAATCGGAGTCGACGTCCAGGTTCTCGACGAAGTCGCTGAGCCGCGGGCGCCGCTTCGGGTCGGTGCTGAACGCGGTCAGCAGCTGGGAGCGGTGGCGCCACGCGGCGTCCCGGTGCTCGTCCCAGGTGAGCACCGCCAGCCCCGGGTCCTCGGCCTTGTCGGTGCGGATGAACGGGTACTTGCGGGCGTCCAGCGCGGTGCGCTGGTAGGCGAGCAGGAAGTCCAGCGAGCGCAGGAACTCCTGCTCCTCGCTGCTGCGGGCCCGGGCCCGTTTCACGGACTCGGTGAGCGGCCGCCAGGACGGCCGCCCCGCACGGACCTTGGCCAGGCTCTGCCCGGGGTAGAACGGCACCACCTCGATCCGGCCGACCTTGCGGCGCGGCTGGGCGCGGACCAGCGCCTGCGCGTGGTTGCGGTCCTTCAGGTACTTGATGACCAGGGTGTCCTCGTGCTGCTCGCCGCGCTGCCGGGTGAGCAGGTCCTGGTCGTACAGGAAGGCGCAGAACCACACCGCCTGCTCGCCGATCAGCACCCAGCGGGCCTCCTGCAGCTTCTCCGGCTCGTCGTTGGCGAAACCCACCGCGCCGTTCGGCGACCAGACCAGCTCGGCCCCGCGCAGCTCCCGGACGTAGAAGTTCCTCAGCGCCTCCCGGCCGGCCGGGGTGTCCGGGCTGTGGCTGATCCACTTGCGCAGCTCGAAGATCGTCTCCACCGACTGGTCCGGCAGGAAGGCGACCAGCCGCGGCACCTCGTCGGCCGCGTCCTCCCAGAGCCGGCGGATGCCCTCCCAGTTCTGCTCCAGCCGGCGCAGCGCCTGGAAGGAGGTGATCCGCTCCTCCGGGGCCTCCTCCAGCATCTCGCGCAGCAGCGACACCAGCGGCTTGGGCAGGTCCACCCGGCCGGTGAGGTGGGCGCGCATCCGCGCGCGCAGCGTGGCCAGCGCGATCGCCTGCGCCGGGCCCGCGGCCGCCTGGGCCCGCGCGAACTCCTCCGGCAGCAGCTCGGGGATCGGCCCGCAGAACCACTCGAAGCCGAGCACGCCGAGCCCGAACACGTCGGTGGTCGCCCACTCCCGGCGGCGGCCGGACCGCTCGTGCAGCAGGAAGTCCAGGGTCTCCGGGGCGAGGTAGGCGAGGTGCCGGGCCTGGTCCATGCCCTGCGGCGCGGCCAGGTAGAGCCGGCGCACCAACTCCCCCACCTGGGCGGAGTTCTGCAGCGCCGTGCGGCGCACCAGGTTGCCGATCAGGGTGCTCAGCTCGAACCGGGAGAGCTGGACCGTCACCGCGTCCTCGCCGTGCCGCTGGACGGCGCGCAGCGCGCCGAGCGTCAGGTTGCGGTGCATCAGCCGGGCGCCGTGCAGGTGGTTCAGCGCGTCCAGCAGCACGCTGAACGCCTCGAAGGCCTCGATCCGCTCGGACTGCGCCCAGCGGACCGTCGCGTCGACGTTCAGGGCCTGGCCCTGGCTCTCGGTGATCGCGAAGGCGACCTCGTTGGCCGCGTCGAAGCCGCCGCTGCGGATGGTGGGCAGCGCGGGGTGGCTCAGCGCGTCGAGCCGCAGCAGGCCGCGCACCTCGTGCTCCCACAGCTCGCCGGCGAAGCCCTGGATGCCGATGAAGACGGACGCCTCCAGCCGGCCGGCCAGGTCCCCCGGGTAGTTCAGCTCGACCCGGAACAGCAGGCCGGGCACGATCACCTCCGGCTCGCCCGCGCGCTCGTACGGGCCGTACGGGGCGTTGGGCTTGCAGAAGAGCCGGTCGACGAGGTCGCGGTGGGCGTCCAGGTCGTCGGTGTGCACTGCGTCAGCCGGGTGTGCGTGCATCGGCGTTCGCCTCCCTGGGGTCGCGGGATGCCGGAGGGTGGTCGGTCGGGGCGAGGTCGCCGCCCAGCCGGAGGGTCAGCAGGCCGTCGTCGGTGCCGACCGCGAGCAGGCCGCCGGCCACGCAGAGGGAACGGCAGGGCACGCCGAGGCGGATGACGTGGCGCTGGACGCCGGCCAGCGGGTCCCAGATCCGCACGGTGCCGTCCTCCCCGGCGGAGGCGACCAGCGGGGTGCCGTCCGGCGCGAAGTAGGCGGCCAGGGCCTCGACCCAGCCGGTGTGGCCATCGAGGACGGCGAGGTCGGGGGGCAGGTCCTCCGGTGCGGCGGGGTCGACCAGGGTGCACCGAATGAGGCCGTCCGCCGCCGCGCTGACGGCGATCACGCCGTCGCCGCCGGGCCGGGCGAAGCCGGTGACGGCCCTGATCCTGCCGCGGCCTCGCGACTGGAAGTCCCACGACCACAAGGTCTGCCGGTAGTCCCACAGCCTCACCCGGCCTGACTGCCAGCCGCACAGCAGCAGGCCCTCGGCGCCCGCACAGGCGGACACCGCGGTGCGCCGTCGAAGACCGTCGCGTCCCCAGGCCGGAAACAGCTCCCGCCACGCGCCGCTCGCCGTGTCGACCGCGAGGACCATGTCCCAGTGGCCGCCGGTCGGGACGGGCGCCACGATCAGCCGGTGACCGTCCGCGCCGAGGTCCAGCACGGCCAGCCCGTCCGGCCTGACCCGGGGGGTGACCGGCGGATCGACCGGGAGGCCGTCCCGGGCCTGACGGGCCAGCAGTCTCCCCGCGGCGACGCCGAGCAGCAGCGGCCCGTTCGGGGCGGGCAACGCGGCGAGCGAGCCGGCCGGGGCGGAGGAGACATCGCTCGGAACGAAGCGGTCGGAGGTGTGGTCCCACACCTTCACCATGTGGTCGTCCCCGCAGCTGACCAGGCGGTCCTCGCCGTCGCCGGTACTGAAGGCCGTCAGCGCGGTGACGGCGCGGACGTGGCCGGTCAGCACCTGGGCCCGGGCCGGGTCACGACGGTCGGCGGGGATGTCCGGGTGGTCGAAGGAGATGTCGAGCAGCGAGACCGTCCCGTTCGAAGCGCCGACCGCGAGCGACCCGGGCCCGAGCGCCGCGAGCGACCGGACACCCTGGGGGAAGTCCACCGGGAGCCGCCAGCGGGCGCCGCACTCCGGCTCCCATATCACCAACCGGTCACCCGTCCCGCCGACAGCCACGTGGCCCTGGAGCACCGCGAGTGCGCGCAGCGGGCCGAGGGCGGCGGTGAGGTGCGGGTGCTCCTGACGGCCGCTGCCCACGTCCCAGATCCGGGCGGTGCCGTCCTCGCCCGCGCTGACCAGGCGAGTGCCGCCGTCCGGTGCGAGGAGGACGGCCAGTGCCGCCACCGGGTCGACGTGCCCGGTCAACGGCCGGCCGTGCTGCTCGCCGGTCGCCGGGTCGACCAGGTGGATCCGGCCGGGGACGGTGCCGAAGGCCAGCAGGGTACCGCCGTGCGCCGTGGGCAGCGCGGCCGCGGAGACGTACGGTTCGGCGCAGGGCAGGTCGTGGTGCTGCCAGGTCCGGGTCTCCAGCACGCACAGCCGTCCGCGCCCCCGGTCGGCCGCGGTGACGGCGAGCTGCCGGCCGCCGTCCAACGCGGTGAGGGTCAGGATCCGGTCGCCGAGGCCGCGCAGCGCGGGGTGGACGGCGTGGCCGGTGGCCGGGTCCCAGATCCGGACGGTGCCGTCGTCCCCGCCGGTGGCGAGCAGCCGGGCGCCGTCCGCGCCGCGCACGGCGGCCACCGCGCGCACCCGGTCGGTGTGGCCGGCCAGGGTGAGGTGCGGCATCCGGCGGCGCAGGCCGGACCAGACCGGCTCCCACAGCGGCTGCTCGCGCGGGACGGACGGGCGCTGCGCGGGGATCGGTACGGCGAGCGCCGCCGGGCCGGCGGTCTGGGCCATGCCGAGGCGGCGCAGCCCGCGCCGGTCGGCCGGACCGCTCTGCCCGGCCAGGTGCGCGGTGACCACCGTGCCGACCACCTCGGCGGGGAGCGCCGTCAGGTCGTTGCCGCGCGTCGCGTCGGCGGTGACGGCGCGCACGTCGAGCCGGTCGAGCAGGTGGGGGCGGGCGGCGAGCAGGTCCCAGGCGTCGGCGCGCGAGCGGGTGAGGTGGCCGGACAGGTGCCGGGCGAGGTACGGGTTGAGCGGCCCCTCCTGCTGCTCGGCGAGCTCCAACAGGGCGGTGGCGAGGGCGAGTCGGTGCCGGGGGCTGTCGGGCTGGGCCAGGAAGTACTCCTGGAAGGTCCGGTGGGCGAGCCGGTACACCGCCTGGCCCTCCTCGGCGTCCAGCATCACGTACGGCGCGGCCACGCGCTGCAACTCGCTCAAGGCGGTCTCGTCCACCCGCTGGTCGCCGAGCGCGCTCGCGGCCGTCACCCACACCCGGTCCGCCTGCGGCAGGCCGCGCCCCTCGGCCAGGGCCAGCGCCTCCAGCAGCTGGCGGCCTCCCGGTACCTGGCGGCTCACCCGCTCGACCGCGGCGGCGAACAGGCGGGTGCCGACGTCGTCGCCGTTGCCGGCGCCGAGCAGGTGACCAAGGGTGAAGGAGCCCGGGGGCGACAGCAGTCCGGGGTCGGCCAGGATCTCGTGGATGACGAGGCCGACGTGCAGGAACTCCAGCCTTCCGCGCTCGACCGCGGCCGTCACCCGGCCCAGCACCGTGTCGAAGTCGGAGCCGTGGCGGTCCCGCAGCTGCTCCAAGGAGGTCCGCAGCAGCTCGGCCAGCGCGCCCTCGTCCCGCTCGATCCGGAGCGTCCCGCTCGCCTCCGGGCCGTCCCCGCCCCCCAGCGCGTCCAGCAGGTCCGTCCCGCCGTGGCCGCCCGACGAGGGCCGGGTGCCGACCACGATCCGCACCCCCGGCACCTTCGCCAGCTGCCGGAACAGCGCCGCCAGCGCCGGCGGTTCGCTCGCCTCGTCGAGCCCGTCCGCCATCACCGTCAGCGGCCGCCCGCGCCCGGCGACCGCCGTCGTCAGCTCCCCCGCCCGCTCACTGGCCGACAGGGCGGCGCCCGGCGCGTCCAGGCCGGCGGCGCGGGCGATGGCGGTGGCGACGTCGTCCATGGTGGCGCCGGTGAGCGGCAGCGAGAGGTCCAGGCGCGGCAGCGGCTGCTCGGGGGCCCAGTCGCCGCCGGGGAAGCCCGCCGTGGCGAGGATCGCGTGGATCTCCGGGTAGGAGTGCAGCAGCACGTTGCCGAGGACGGCGGACTTGCCCGCGCCGGGCGCGCCGGTGACCACCAGCAGCCCGCTGCCCGACCGGTCGGGCTCGCTCAACCAGCGGGCGATGCGCTGCCGTTCGGCCCGCCGCCCGACGAAGTTCCAGGCCAGCTCGCCGAGCGCCGTGCCCATCCCCCGGCGGGCGAAGTGGGCGCGCTCGTGGCCGGGCAGGGCGGCCAGCAGCGCCTGCAGCCGGCGGAAGACGTCGAGCGGCGCGGCGACGGGTTCGGGCAGCAGGGCGGCCCGGGTGAGGCGGCGGACTCCGGCGAGGCCGTGGCTGCTCACCGTTCCGCGCTGCTCCCGGGCCAGCCGGTCCTCCAGCCGTCCCGCCAGGTCGCGCAGCGAGATCTCACTGTCGTTGTCCGTGAAGGTGTCGAGCACCTCGCTCAGCGCCTCCCGGAAGACCGCGAGGTAGCCGAGCCCCTGGTCCTTGCCGGTGGCGACCAGGACGACCCCGCGCACCGCCCGGCGGCGCCGCAGTTCCGCCTCCAGCAGGTCGACGAACCACGCCGCGCCGCACGCCTCGACCACCACCAGCGTCCACTCCGGCCCGGCGCCGCGCTCGCGGACGTGGCCGGCGACGTGCTCGGCGAGGGTGGCCGGGTTCAGCTCGGTGTCGCGGTCCGTGCCGTCCCGGCCGGGCACGACCAGCCAGGCGTCGTCCTGGTTGGACCGCCCGTGGCCGATCCACAGCAGCACGGACGAGTTCCCGAAGGCGCCGTGCCGCCACTCCCGCAGCCGGGCGTCGGTGGCCGCCAGGTCGCGGCCCTCGGACCGGTCCCAGACGACGAGTTCGCCGCCGAGCCGGCCCAGCAGTCCGGCCACCGCCTCGGCCTCGGCGCTCGCGCCGATCGGCGGGTAACGCCGCGCTTCCCGGTACTCGTCGAAGGCGACCGGGACGACCTGGAACCCGTACCGTCCGCCGTCCGCCGCCGCGCTGCCGTTCACGTCCGAACTGCCGTTCAATCCTGGGCCGTTGCTCACTCCTGGACGAGGACCAGCTCGGTCACCGGGTCCGCCCCGCCGGACACCGCCACCCGGTAGAGGCCCGGCTCGTCCAGCACCACCGAGGCGACCAGGACGTCCGGCCGGTCGCCGCGCGCCAGCAGCGGGCGGGCGACGGGCGCGCCGTCCACGTGGGCGTCCTCGACCAGGCAGCTCGCCGCCCCGGCGTCCCGCACGCCGTCCACCGCGACGGTGAACGGCTCGCCGGCCGTGACCAGGTCCGGCAGCCGCAGGCCGACGGTGTCCTCCGGCAGCTCACCGCCGAGCGCGGACCGGGCGGGCAGCCGGGTCACCACGCCGCAGACGACGTCCAGGGCCGTGCTGCTCTTCGCGAGCGCGCCGTGCGTCTGGCCGAGGCAGATCTCGTCCACGCCGTCGTGCGGGGTGGCGGAGTAGCGGAACACGGTGCCGTCGCCGGTGTGGTCGACCGGGACCAGCCGGCCGATCGCGTCGCGCACCAACTCGTCGTCGGGGTGCCGGAGATGGCCGTGGTGGTAGGTGCGCACCACGCCGGCCTCGATGCGCAGCGCCTGCTCGGTCGGCTGCCCTGCGCCGACCACCGCGCGGTGGTTCGGCAGCACGGACGGGTCGAGCAGCGCCCGGGTGCGCCGGGTGCGCTCGAACAGCTCCGGGTCCGCGCCGAGGGCGGCCGCCTCGGCCGCGCCCAGCTCGACGACGTCCTCGTCGGCGGTGACCACGCACCGGTAGGCGGGCAGCAGGTCGTGCACCCCGGGCAGGGTACGGGCCAGCGCCAGCAGGTTCCGGTGCTCGAGCGGCGTGCCGTGCCCGCTGTTCAGCAGCGCCGCCGCCTTCACCGCGCCCAGGAACGGGGTGCCGAGGGTGACGGTGGCCCGCACCTCGGCGGCCAGGTCCGGGTGCCGGGCGCACATCGCGGTGGCGACCAGCCCGCCCATCGAGTGCGCCACCAGCACCACCCTGGGCTCGACACCCGGCGGCCGGGCCGGGTGCGCCCGCCAGGCCGCCAGGTGCGCGCGCAGCTCCGCCGCCAGCTGCTCGGCGTTGTACTCGACGGACAGCCGCCAGTCGTAGCCGAACTCCAGCAGCGCGTCCGGGTGCACCAGCACCTCCCGCAGCCGCCGCACCAGCCGGCCGTACGGCTCGATGCCGCGCAGCACCGGCGCGAACTCGGCGGTGTCCAGCAGCCCGGCCGGCACCACCCGCCCGACCCGGCCGTCCCGCTCCTGCGGGGTGACGGCCAGGGCGGCCAGCCCCTCCCGGTGCCGCCAGCGCGCCGCGAGCTGCGCCGCCCGGCCCAGCCCCCACAGCACCCGGCCGGTCGCCGCCTCGACCAGGCGACTGCCCATGATCCCGGGGATCACCACCACCGCGTCGGCACTCACCCGTACGGCGGGGTCCGTTCGTTCCAGCGGCCCAAGCTGCGTCATGCGGGCAGCGTAGAACACGCGCCGCCGCACGCACCATGACGAGGTGTCACATCTCGGTCCCGATACGGTGGCAGAACGCCTTCAACGCTCCCGGCCCCGGCGCGCTGGGCCGATCAGGGGAAACGCGGTCCGCCCGGCCACCCGGCGGCCGGGGCGCCCGGAGCAGGCCGGTTACCTTGGGTGACGACTGGTCAACTCCACACCCTCACAAGGGAGTAGCCACAGCCATGCCCCGACTCCGTCGGCACACCCTCTCCGTCGCCACCGCCCTCCTCGCCCTGCTCGGCACCGGCACCCCGGCCGTCGCCGCCACCCCCGAGGCCCTCGCCGGGGCCGTCCGCGCGCCGGTCGCCGGGCACCAGCACGGCGGCGGCCTGCG
This sequence comes from Streptomyces sp. Y1, assembly GCF_041053115.1. Classification (NCBI taxonomy): domain Bacteria; kingdom Bacillati; phylum Actinomycetota; class Actinomycetes; order Kitasatosporales; family Streptomycetaceae; genus Streptomyces; species Streptomyces sp. Y1. The sequence continues at coordinate 513,928 of NZ_CP163445.1, forward strand.
CAACAGCACCAGCAGCAACTGGTCCGGCTACGCCGCCACCGGCGGGCCGTTCACCAGCGTCGGCGCCGACTGGGTCCAGCCGGCCGTCAGCTGCACCGACACCGACGCCTATTCAGCCTTCTGGGTGGGCCTCGACGGGGACACCAGTAGGACCGTCGAACAGATCGGCAGCTCGGCGGACTGCTCCAGCGGCTCGCCGGTGTACTACGCCTGGTACGAGATGTACCCGCAGTACCCGACGAACTTCCCGGACACCGTCGCGCCCGGCGACCACCTCACCGGCAGCGTCACCACGGACGGCGCCGGGAAGTTCACGCTCACGCTGTCCGACACCACGCAGGGCTGGACGCGCACGATCGACAAGTCGCTGAAGGGCGCCAAGCTGGCCTCGGCCGAGGTGATCGCCGAGGCACCGGTCGGCCTGTTCGACGTCCTCCCGCTCGCGAACTTCGGCACCGTCGCCTTCACCGGGGCCACCGCCAACGGCCAAAGCCTCGGCGCCTCGAACCCGTCCGTGATCGACATGGCCAAGGGCGGCGTCACCAAGGCCACCACCTCGCCGCTCGCCAACGGCACCGACTTCGCGGTGACCTGGCAGCACAGCTGACGCCCTCCCCGTGCGCGACGGCGCCGCCGGTCCCGGTGACCGGCGGCGCCGTCCGCCGTCCGCCGTGCGGCGGGCAGTACGCGGCGGGCAGTACGCGGCGGGGACTGCGCGACACGGACTGCGCGGCGGGGACTACGCGACGGCCAGCCGGTCGACCAGGTCGTCCAGGCCGAGCGAGCCCTGGGCGAGCACGCCCGTGTGCCAGGCGCGGAGGGAGAAGTCCGGGCCCCGGCGGCGGCGGGCGGCCTCCCGGCACCGAGCCTACGAGAGGGTCACTCCGACCGTCGCGGCCCAGATGTCGTCCTTGGTGGCCGTGGGGGCGACGGCGCTGCCCCAGGCGAGCACCAGCCTGGTCGGTGTGAGCGCGGAGAAGCCGAAGGTGTCGCCGGGCCACACCGAGGTGGCGCCGAAGCCCCGGGAGACCTGGACGGGGGCGGACAGCCAGCCCTGGGTGGTCGAGAAGGTCCGCAAGTACTGCGCGTAGCCGCGCGGGTCGCTGCTCGCGAGCCAGCCCACGTACGCGATCCCGGGCGGGCCGGCCACGACCTGCATGACGTGCGGGACGTTCAGCGTGTCGGTGGGCACCTGCACCGGCGCGGACCAGGTCGCGCCGTGGTCCCGCGAGTAGGAGAGCCAGCCGGTGTCGGTGTTGGCGCCCTGGGTGTCCCAGGTCGTGTACAGGGTGCCGTCCGGGCCGAGCGCCTCGGCGCCGTCGATCCACCACTCGGTGGCGTTCATCGTCCCGGCGTCGGGGCCGACCCGCACCGGCGCGGTCCAGGTCGCGCCGCCGTCGGTCGAGCGGGTCGCGTAGGTGTGGGCGACGGTCAGCTTGTCGGTCGGGATGTCGGTGACGGTGTAGCCCTGGTAGACCACGTCGAGCGAGCCGTCCGGCTCGACGATGATCGGCGCGCTGTCGGCCCCGCTGTTCGGGTAGCCGGGGCTGATGTGCGACATCGCGCTCCACGTCCGGCCGCCGTCGGTGGACTTCTGGAACACGGCGTTGAGGTCGCCGGTGGCGAACGCGCAGCTGCCGCTCGGCGGGCACACCGTCGTCACCGCCGCCGCGCTCGGGCCGTAGTCCCAGGTCAGGTAGAGCGCGCCGTCCGGGCCTGCGGCGATGAAGACGCGGTCGCCCCAGTTGTTCGCGTCCGGCGGGGTGATCGAGCCGACCGTCTTGAACGAGGCGCCGTGGTCGGTGCTGGCGTCGACGACCGGGAAGGTCTCGCCGGCGCGGGTGACCATGAAGGCCGCGTAGATCGTGCCGTTCGGCGCGACGGTGATCGCCGGGTCCCACGTCCGGGCGCCGTTCTGGCCGGTGCTGCCCGGCAGCGTGAGGGGCGTGCCGAAGGTGGCGCCGCCGTTCAGCGAGCCCGCGAAGCCGATGCCCTTGCAGCCGATCCACACGTCGTAGACGGCGTTGGCCGCCGGGTCGACGGCCTGGATGGTCTCGGCGTTCTGCCCGGCGCAGGAGGACGAGATGTTCGCGGGCGTGCCCACGGTGTAGGAGGCGGTCAGGCCGGCCGCCTTCCCGCTCTGCGGGGCCGCCGGCTGGACGGCGGGCATGGCGGCGGTACCGGTACCGACGACCGGGGCGGACTGCGCGGGCCCGACCGTGAGGGCGAGCGCGGTGGCCCCGGCGCACAGGCCGGTGATCAGGGATCCGAGCGTGGCGCGAGGTGCGTGCACGAGCTGATCTCCTCGGGGTGGAAAGGGAGTTGAGGGTGACGGACCGTCTGCCACGAAGGGCCGCCGATCCGCCCGGGAACGAGTTCCCGCCCTCGCCGCATCCATGCCACGCCGCCCCGAACCCGCACAGCAACGGCCCAATCGGCTCCGCCGCCCAGCCGCGCGGCCGCCCGGTCGAACCGGGTGGCCGCGTGGCCGGGCCCGTCAGCGGCGGGCGAGCTGGCTGGTGATGCTCGGGTCCGTGATCGCGGTGTCGTTCGCGAGCAGCACCGCCTTGCTGAGGACGATCGCCAGCATCCCGTCGCCCTCGAACGGCAGGTACGACCGGCCGGCGGCCGGTTCGTCGGATCCGGGCACGATGCACAGGTAGGTGTCGTCGGGCGCCATCAGCACGTTGCCCGAGCCCAGGTGGATCCGGTACGTGCGCAGCTCGCCGCGGACCTCCAGGAAGCGGCCGTCCACCCGGCAGCGGCCGCCGACCGCCAACCGGGGCAGCAGCCGGGCCAGCAGCTCGCCGCGCTCGCGGGCGCTCTGCGACAACTCGCCGAAGCCGTACGCGTGCCAGTAGTCGCGGTACCGGCCCTGCGGCCCGCCGTCCGACCAGGTCGGGTCGTTGCCGACGCTGGTCACGCCCACGAACAGGTCGACGTCGCGCAGCACTTCGCTCAGCACCAGCGGCGGGACGTCGGCGAGCGGCACCGGCTCGACGAGTTGCAGCCCGGGCCGCACGACCGGGCCGTACGCGCCGCCGCCCGCCTGGGTCAGGTTCTCCGGCGCGTCGATCGGGTAGAAGCGCACCTGGTCGGTGCCCAGGTGCGCGAAGGCCTCCCCCCAGTCCGCGTCCGTGCCGTTCACCCAGAACTCGGCGCGCAGACCCCACTCGGGCAGCAGCCGCTTCGGCGCGGGGAAGGAGTTGTCGACGGCGAGGTGGACCTGGCCGTGCCAGCCGCGGACGGCGGCCAGGGCGTGGAACCGGCGCTGGCGCAGCACGTGCGCGGCGAAGCGGTTGGAGTACACCCGGGTGCGCTCCTCGGCGGCGGTGAGCAGGTACACCTCCCGGTGCGCCTGCTTGAACGGCTGGACGACCTCGTGGCGTTCCAGTACGGCGCGCCAGGCGAGCACGCTCTCCGGCGGGCAGGCGACCGGGTGCCACAGCTCGACCGGCGCGTCCGCGGCGGGCGCGAGTTCCTCGCCGGTCACGGTGCGCAGGGCGCCGTCCAGCCAGGCGCAGGCCGTGCCGTCCACGGTCCAGATCAGCCGGCGGGCCAGGGTGCCGACCAGCGGGTGGTCCAGCAGGCGCTGCCGCCAGGGGCCGTACCGCCAGCTGCGGCGCGCGAGGAACTGCCGGTCCAGCCGCTCGGACTGGGCGGTCAGCATCTTCTCGAGGTCCTTGACCTCGGCCTTGAACTCCTTGAGCCCGTCCGCGTGCTCGCGACGCACCGCGGCGGGCGGGGTCTTCACCGGGCGGCCGGCCTCGTTGTACCAGGTCTGGCGGACCCGGGTGCCCTCCACCAGCAGCTCCACCCGGGCGGCACCGAACTGCTCGACGCGGCGGCCCGGCTCGGTCAGTCCGTAGGCGGGGACGGCGAGTTCCTCGATCTCCGCGCGGCCGAGGCCGAGGGCGGCGGCCCGGTCGCGGAGGGCCTTGTCCAGTTCCTTGACGGTGCCCTTGGACGTCACCCGGGTGCTGAGGACGGCCAGTTGGGCGAGGCCGTCCTCGCCGTCCAGCCGGGCGAGGGCGTGCACGGCGGCGTTGGCGACCTTGGGCGCCTGCGGGCCGATGCCCGGCGCCTTGCGGAGTGCGGACCCGACCAGGCGCGCCAGCACCCGGGCGCTGTCCGGGCGGGCCGGGGTCAGGGGCAGCAGCAGGGCGAGTCCGCGCAGCGCGTCGAAGTTGTACGGGTCGAGCTGGTGGGGCGCCTCGTCGTGCAGTCCCGGCAGCAGGTCGAGGGTGCGGGGGCGGCCGACGAGCGAGAGCCAGGCGGTGATCCGCTCGCGGGCCCGCTCGGGGCCGACCGCGTCGAGCAGGGCCCGGCCGGTCTTCTCCCAACGGGCGGTCGGCTTCGCGGACTTGGCCTCGGTGGCGTGCCGGAGCAGGGCCGTCCACGGCCCTCCCGGGCCCCGCTCGCCGTCGAGCTCGGCGATGTCGGCGAGGGCCTGGTCGGCCCAGGCCTCGCCGGGGTTGACCAGCGGCTCGGTCAGCCCGGCCGCGAGGTCGACGACCGCGCTGTGGTGGGGCCGGATCGACAGGGCCGTCCGGCGGATGGCGGCGACGAGCGCGCCGTCGAGCGGCCGGCCGGCCGCGAGCTCCTCGGCGATCAGGGCCTCGGCGTCGGGCAGCTCGGCCAGGCGCCACTGGCGGCCCTGCAGGTGCAGCCAGTCCTCGCGGAGCGGGCGGGCCGGCCCCGGCGGGAAGCCCAGGGAGACCAGCGCCGCCAACCGGACCAGGTCGCTGCGCTCCTGCCGCAGCCGCTCGACCATCACGGGCCGCCAGCACATCATCATCCGGCCCACCAGGTCCGCGGCCAGCGCCGTCCGGGTGTTCCCGTGCAGCTCCCGTACCCGCTCGCGGGCGGGCGCCGCGCGCTCGCCGGACCAGTCGCCCCCGAGCGCGGCGTCGGCCTCCACCAGCGCCCGGGCCATCTCGCCCACGTGCCCGGAGTCGAGCGCGTCGAGCAGCCCCCCGAGCGCGGGGCCGAGGAGATCGGGATCGGTCGTCGTCGTCATCAGCCACCCACCAGCGGAACGAGCTTCAGGAAGCACACCTCGGTGTCGGCGCGCAGGTCCACCTCGGCGTCCAGCTCCTCGACCTGGCGGTCGCCGACCAGCACCAGGAACCCGTTGCGCCCGAACGCCTCGGCGGCCGCCAGGACCTGCTGCTCGGGATCGACCCGACCGCCCGCGGGGCGCGGCCGCTCGCCGTTCAGGGCGCGCTCGGCCTCGGTGGGCCGCACCAGCCCCTGGTACGCGGCGCCGTGGCCGGCCCCGGCCGCGGCCGCCTCCTGGAACACCCGGCGGCGGATCAGCTCGCGCACCGTCAAGCGCTCCTCCGCGACGGGAAGCCTCCCGGCCTCCCGCCGCAGCCCCGATGTCGTCTCGTCGACGAAGGTCACTGTTGCCATGGCGCAGACCATAGCCCCGGGCACCGACAGCCGGGCCACCGGCCGGTCCGGCCCCTCCTCGGGGGTCGGACCGGCCGGAGCAGGCGGGCCGTCAGGCCGGGCCGACAGCGGGCCGGGCCTCTGCCGCGGGCCGTCAGCGGGCCGGGCCGTCAGCTGCGGGCGAGCAGCCAGCCGCCGAGGCCGTCGCAGGCGCCGGCGGTGTAGCTGGTGGAGCGGAAGCCGGCCGGGACGGGCGAGCCCGGGCAGGTCCACAGGCCCGCGCGGGCGGTGTTGTGGCGCCAGGAGCCGGCCCCGTCGCAGCCGGAGGTGGTGTGGCCGGTGATCACGTACCCGGACACGACCGGGGAGCCCGAACAGGTCCAGATCCCGTCGTGCGGGAGGCTGTGCTGCCAGTTGCCGATGCCGCCGCAGCCGGCCCGGAAGTGGTTGCTGATGACGTACCCGGGCACGACCGGCGAGCCGGAGCAGGTCCAGATGCCGTCATGGACGACGCTGTGCCGCCACGAACCCATGCCGCGACAGCCGGCGACCTGGTGGTCGGTGATCACGTACCCGGCGACCACCGGCGAGCCCGAGCACGTCCAGATGCCGTCCTTCGCCGGCTGCTGGTACCAGGAGCCCGAGCCGCCGCACCCGGCGGGGTCGTGGTCCGTGATGACGTTCCCGGCGTCGACCTTCTGCCCGGAGCACGCCCACTTGCCCCCGCCGCCCCAGTTCCAGGTGGTCTTGGCCTCCGCCGACGACATCCCGGACACCGTGCCGCCCAGGGCCACCGCCACGACCAGCGCGCCCGCCGCCACGGCGGCTCCGACACCACGGCCGACGACCGAGGCCGCCACTCTCTTCCACAGTTGACGAACTATCATGTACGGCTCACTCCAGGCAGGTTGGTGAAGGTCGGACCGCCCGCCGACCGGCGCTCCAGGCGGCGGGACGAGAGTCACCCTAGGTGGTGATGGCGTGAAAGATCAGTGGAGATCCCGAGAATCGCGCCGCGCGGTCCAGCTTGTCCGAAACTCGCCGCACCGGCCGGGAACTCGCGCCTTTCCGATCGCCGGCACCCCCGTTCCGCCCAGACCCACCGCACGACCCCCGCACGGCCCTCCGCTGCCCCTATGCTCGCCGGATGGAGACGAACGGGACGGTACGGCCGTATGAAGTCCTGGTGGCCGGCGCGTACTTCACGGACCTGGTGTTCCACGGCCTGGACCGGCCGGTGCGGCCGGGCACGGAGGTGTTCGCCGACGGCTTCGGCCTGGTGCCCGGCGGCGCGTACACGCTCGCGATGGCCCTGCACCGGCTCGGCCGGCGGGTGGCCTGGAGCGCGGACTTCGGCACCGACCCGTTCAGCGCCCACGTCCTGGCCTGCGCCCGGCAGGAGGGGCTGGACGAGGTCGCCTTTCGCCAACACCCCTTCCCCGTACGGAGTCTGACCGTCGCCCTGTCCTCCGGCGACGAGCGGGCGATGGTCAGCTTCCAGGATCCGGTCGACCCCGCCCCGCTCGCCCCGCTGGTGCGGCGCCACCGCCCGCGGGCCCTGGTGCTCCCCCAACTGCGCTGGGACGAGGCGGCCTTCGCCGCGGCGCGGGCGGCCCGACAGCTCGGCGCGCTGGTGGTCATGGACTGCCACGACACGCCCGCGACCCTCGCCGACCCGGCCGTGCGCCGGATGCTCGACCTGGTCGACGTCCTCACCCCGAACAGCGGCGAAGCCCTGCGCCTCACCGGCGCCGCCGACCTGGACGGCGCGATCGCCCGACTCTCCGGCCTGGCCCCCACCGTGGTCGTCACCCGCGGCGCGGAGGGAGCCACCGCCGTCCGGGGCGGCGAGCGGCACGACGTTCCGGCCGTACCCCGGACCGCCGCCGTCGACGCGACGGCGGCGGGCGACTGCTTCAACGCCGGCCTGGTGCACGCCCTGCTCGACGGCCGCAGCCTGCCCGACTGCCTCGCCGTGGCCGCGCTCTGCGGGGCAGCGGCGACCACCGGCCCCGGCTCCAGCGCCGCCCTGCGCGCCGCCGACCTCGAACCGGCCAACTCCGCCACCCGCTTGAAGTGAACACTTCACCGCGCGCCGTGATCGTGTTAGCGTCCCTCGGATGTCGATGAGTCTGATCACCGATCTGGACGGCACCCTGCTCGGCGGCACCCCGGACGAGCGGCGTCGGTTGCGGGACGCCCTGGCGCGCCGTCCCGAGATCACCGTGGTCTTCGCCACCGGCCGGGGACTCGCCTCGATCCGCGACGTCCTGCGCGACCCCCTCGTCCCGAGACCACGGTGGATCATCGCCGACGTCGGCGCCAGCGTCATCGACGGCACCGACTTCACCCCCGTCGACCCCGTCCAGGAGCACCTGCGGACCGGCTGGCCGGGACCGGAACGGGTACGCGCCGCGCTACGCCGCTTCCCCGCACTCGCCTACCAGCACGGCGTCGTCCAGGACGGCCGCTGCTCCTACCACCTGGCCCCGGACGGGCTCACCGACGAACTCACCGCGGCCGTCGAAGCCCTCGGCTGCACCTGGGTGTACTCCGCGGACCGCTACTTCGACGTCCTGCCGCGCGAAGCCTCCAAGGGCGGAGCACTCCTCGGCCTGGCCGGGAAGCTCGGCTGGAAGCCCGAGGAGATGCTGGTCGCGGGCGACTCCCTCAACGACCTCTCGCTGTACGGGCTCGGCGCGCACGCCGTCGTCGTCGCCGGCGCCGAGCCCGCGCTGCTCGCCGCCCTCGCCGAGCAGCCGTCCGTGCTCCGCCCCGACCGGGCCGGCGCGGCCGGCATCCACGCGGCGCTGCGGGCCCTCGGCTGGCTCGACGACGGCGGGCCGGGATCCGGGCCGGGGCCTGGGCCTGGGCCTGGCTCCTTACCCGATCCCGCCGGGCCCGACGATCCCGGCGGACGCCACTCGCTCGTGGTCGCCTACCACCGCCCGCCGCTGCACTGGAACGGCGACAGCTGGCAGCCGCCCAGCAGCCCCAACGGCATCCTGCCCACCCTGACGAACGCCTTCGCCCACGGCCTGCCCGGCATCTGGGTCACCGCCCAGACCGACCGCGACCGGCAGGCCACGCTCCCCTGCCCACCCGAACTGCCGCTCTCCGCCGTACCGTTGGACACCGCCACCTGGAGCGGCTACTTCCACCGGGCCTGCAAGGAAACCCTGTGGCCGGTGCTGATGTCGGAGCCGCAGCGGTCGGCGTTCGACGCGCGCGCCTGGGCCGACTACCGCACCGTCAACACGCGGTTCGCCCGACGCATCGCCGCCCGGGCCGCTCCCGGTGCCACCGTCTGGCTGCACGACTACAACCTGTGGCTCGTCCCCGGCCTGCTCCGCACCATCCGCCCGGACCTCGCCGTGGGCCTCTTCCACCACACCCCCTTCCCGCCGCCGGAGGCCTTCGACGCCCTCCCCGTCGCCGGTGAACTGCGCTCCTCCCTCGCCCAGTTGGACTGGGCCGGCTTCCACACCGAGCAGTTCGCCGAGAACTTCCGCCAGGCCCTGGCCGGACTGCCCGCGATACCGCACACCGCCGTTCATCCGCTCGGGATCGACCGGCCCGCCATCGAGTCCCTCGCCCGACGGCGCGGACCGCGACGCGAACCGGCCACCGGCCGCGTGGTGCTCTCCGTCGAGCGTCTCGACTACGCAAAGGCCCCGGTCCAGAAGGTCGACGCCGTCGACCTTCTGCTCACCCACCGGCCCCGGCTGCGCGGCCGCTTCACCTTCCGGCTCGTCTGCCCGCCGCCGGAGCCCGGCATCACCGCCTACGACACCACCCGCGACCGCCTCGAACGACGCATCGCGGAGGTCAACGCCAAGTGGCGGCAGGGGCGTTGGCAGCCGGTCGACTACCTGCCCCGCAGCCTGTCCAGCACCCAGGTCATCGACGAGTACCTGACCGCCGACGTGCTCTGGGTGACCTCGCTCCAGGACGGGATGAACCTGACTGCCAAGGAGTTCATCGCCGCGCGGTCCGCGCTCCCCCACGACCACCACGCGGGGCCGGGTGTCCTGGTGCTCTCCCGGCACGCCGGCGCCGCCGTCGAACTCGGCGACGCCGCCCTGCTCACCGACCCGCACTCACCCGGCGACCTGAGCGCCGTCCTGGCCCGCGCCCTCGACCTCAGCCCCGCCGAACGCCGGGTCCACATGCACCGGCTCTCCCGGCTCCTCGGCCACCAGCGCCCCACCGACTGGGCGACGCGGATCGTCCAGGCGATCCGGAAACGCGAAAAGGCCCACCCGGAAACCCGGGTGGGCCTTTTCTGAAGAATTGTTCGGCGGCGTCCTACTCTCCCACAGGGTCCCCCCTGCAGTACCATCGGCGCTGTGAGGCTTAGCTTCCGGGTTCGGAATGTAACCGGGCGTTTCCCTCACGCTATGACCACCGAAACACTATGAAACTGTCGACCCGCCGGCAAGGCGGTCGTTGTTTCAGAACAACACAGTGGACGCGAGCAACTGAGGACAAGCCCTCGGCCTATTAGTACCGGTCAACTCCACCCCTCACAGGGCTTCCATACCCGGCCTATCAACCCAGTCGTCTACTGGGAGCCTTACCCTCTCAAGGAGGTGGGAGTGCTCATCTCGAAGCAGGCTTCCCGCTTAGATGCTTTCAGCGGTTATCCCTCCCGAACGTAGCCAACCAGCCATGCCCTTGGCAGAACAACTGGCACACCAGAGGTTCGTCCGTCCCGGTCCTCTCGTACTAGGGACAGCCCTTCTCAACACTCCTACGCGCACAGCGGATAGGGACCGAACTGTCTCACGACGTTCTAAACCCAGCTCGCGTACCGCTTTAATGGGCGAACAGCCCAACCCTTGGGACCTACTCCAGCCCCAGGATGCGACGAGCCGACATCGAGGTGCCAAACCATCCCGTCGATATGGACTCTTGGGGAAGATCAGCCTGTTATCCCCGGGGTACCTTTTATCCGTTGAGCGACGGCGCTTCCACAAGCCACCGCCGGATCACTAGTCCCTACTTTCGTACCTGCTCGACCCGTCAGTCTCACAGTCAAGCTCCCTTGTGCACTTACACTCAACACCTGATTGCCAACCAGGCTGAGGGAACCTTTGGGCGCCTCCGTTACCCTTTAGGAGGCAACCGCCCCAGTTAAACTACCCACCAGACACTGTCCCTGATCCGGATCACGGACCCAGGTTAGACATCCAGCACGACCAGAGTGGTATTTCAACGACGACTCCCACCCAACTGGCGTTGGGCTTTCACAGTCTCCCACCTATCCTACACAAGCCGAACCGAACACCAATATCAAGCTATAGTAAAGGTCCCGGGGTCTTTCCGTCCTGCTGCGCGAAACGAGCATCTTTACTCGTAATGCAATTTCACCGGGCCTATGGTTGAGACAGTCGAGAAGTCGTTACGCCATTCGTGCAGGTCGGAACTTACCCGACAAGGAATTTCGCTACCTTAGGATGGTTATAGTTACCACCGCCGTTTACTGGCGCTTAAGTTCTCAGCTTCGCCTCGACGAATCAAAGCTAACCGGTCCCCTTAACGTTCCAGCACCGGGCAGGCGTCAGTCCGTATACATCGCCTTACGGCTTCGCACGGACCTGTGTTTTTAGTAAACAGTCGCTTCTCGCTGGTCTCTGCGGCCACCCCCAGCTCGGAGTGCAAGACTCGTCACCAGGAATGGCCCCCCTTCTCCCGAAGTTACGGGGGCATTTTGCCGAGTTCCTTAACCATAGTTCACCCGAACGCCTCGGTATTCTCTACCTGACCACCTGAGTCGGTTTGGGGTACGGGCCGCCATGAAACTCGCTAGAGGCTTTTCTCGACAGCATAGGATCATCCACTTCACCACAATCGGCTCGGCATCAGGTCTCAGCCTAATGAGTGACGGATTTGCCTATCACTCGGCCTACACCCTTACCCCGGGACAACCACCGCCCGGGCTGGACTACCTTCCTGCGTCACCCCATCGCTCACCTACTACCCCGTTGGGTCACCGGCTCCACCACTTCCCTTTGCCCGAAGGCTCCGGGACGGCTTCACGGGCTTAGCATCAGAAGGTTCAGCGTTGGCGCTTCAAAGCGGGTACGGGAATATCAACCCGTTGTCCATCGACTACGCCTGTCGGCCTCGCCTTAGGTCCCGACTTACCCTGGGCAGATCAGCTTGACCCAGGAACCCTTGGTCAATCGGCGCAAGAGTTTCCCACTCTTGTATCGCTACTCATGCCTGCATTCTCACTCGTATACCGTCCACGACTGGTTTCCACCGCCGCTTCACCCGGCACACGACGCTCCCCTACCCATCACAACAGCGTTGGCCTTACGTTGCAATGACACGACTTCGGTGATGTGCTTGAGCCCCGCTACATTGTCGGCGCGGAATCACTTGACCAGTGAGCTATTACGCACTCTTTCAAGGGTGGCTGCTTCTAAGCCAACCTCCTGGTTGTCTCTGCGACTCCACATCCTTTCCCACTTAGCACACGCTTAGGGACCTTAGTCGGTGTTCTGGGCTGTTTCCCTCTCGACCATGGAGCTTATCCCCCACAGTCTCACTGCCACGCTCTCACTTACCGGCATTCGGAGTTTGGCTAAGGTCAGTAACCCGGTGAGGCCCATCGCCTATCCAGTGCTCTACCTCCGGCAAGAAACACGTGACGCTGCACCTAAATGCATTTCGGGGAGAACCAGCTATCACGGAGTTTGATTGGCCTTTCACCCCTAACCACAGGTCATCCCCCAGGTTTTCAACCCTGGTGGGTTCGGTCCTCCACACGGTCTTACCCGCGCTTCAACCTGCCCATGGCTAGATCACTCCGCTTCGGGTCTTGGGCATGCAACTCAGTCGCCCTATTCGGACTCGCTTTCGCTACGGCTACCCCACACGGGTTAACCTCGCTACACACCGCAAACTCGCAGGCTCATTCTTCAAAAGGCACGCAGTCACGGCCACCAGCAAGCTGATGACGACGCTCCCACGGCTTGTAGGCACACGGTTTCAGGTACTATTTCACTCCGCTCCCGCGGTACTTTTCACCATTCCCTCACGGTACTATCCGCTATCGGTCACTAGGGAATATTTAGGCTTAGCGGGTGGTCCCGCCAGATTCACACGGGATTTCTCGGGCCCCGTGCTACTTGGGAGATGAGCAAGCAAGCCGTACAGATTTCGTCTACGGGGGTCTTACCCTCTACGCCGGACCTTTCGCATGTCCTTCGACTACCCATACGGTTTCTGACTCGCCGACCGGCCGGCAGACCGATCAAGCTCATTCCCACGACCCCGCATTGGCAACCCCTGCCGGGTCTCACACCAAACGGTTTAGCCTCATCCAGTTTCGCTCGCCACTACTCCCGGAATCACGGTTGTTTTCTCTTCCTGCGGGTACTGAGATGTTTCACTTCCCCGCGTTCCCTCCACACTGCCTATGTGTTCAGCAGCGGGTGACAGCCCATGACGACTGCCGGGTTTCCCCATTCGGACACCCCCGGATCAAAGCTCGGTTGACAGCTCCCCGGGGCCTATCGCGGCCTCCCACGTCCTTCATCGGTTCCTAGTGCCAAGGCATCCACCGTGCGCCCTTAAAAACTTGGCCACAGATGCTCGCGTCCACTGTGCAGTTCTCAAACAACGACCAGTCACCCACCTCAACAAGCATGGGACCGGCAACCACTGAGACAACGTTTCCGTTCCCTCAGGACCCAACAACGTGCCCGACACAGTCAATCCCCGACCACGTTCCACGCCCGAAGGCAGTACTAACGATCCGATCTCTTCCTGTGCCGAATAGTCAACGTTCCACCCATGAGCGAGCACTCCGGGACATTCGCCCGAAGCTGCTATGTGCTCCTTAGAAAGGAGGTGATCCAGCCGCACCTTCCGGTACGGCTACCTTGTTACGACTTCGTCCCAATCGCTGGTCCCACCTTCGACGGCTCCTCCCCTTACGGGTTAGGCCACCGGCTTCGGGTGTTACCGACTTTCGTGACGTGACGGGCGGTGTGTACAAGGCCCGGGAACGTATTCACCGCAGCATGCTGATCTGCGATTACTAGCAACTCCAACTTCATGGGGTCGAGTTGCAGACCCCAATCCGAACTGAGGCCGGCTTTTTGGGATTCGCTCCGCCTCACGGCATCGCAGCCCTTTGTACCGACCATTGTAGCACGTGTGCAGCCCAAGACATAAGGGGCATGATGATTTGACGTCGTCCCCACCTTCCTCCGAGTTGACCCCGGCAGTCTCCTGTGAGTCCCCATCACCCCGAAAGGCATGCTGGCAACACAGAACAAGGGTTGCGCTCGTTGCGGGACTTAACCCAACATCTCACGACACGAGCTGACGACAACCATGCACCACCTGTATACCGACCACAAGGGGGCACCCATCTCTGGATGTTTCCGGCATATGTCAAGCCTTGGTAAGGTTCTTCGCGTTGCGTCGAATTAAGCCACATGCTCCGCTGCTTGTGCGGGCCCCCGTCAATTCCTTTGAGTTTTAGCCTTGCGGCCGTACTCCCCAGGCGGGGAACTTAATGCGTTAGCTGCGGCACCGACGACGTGGAATGTCGCCAACACCTAGTTCCCAACGTTTACGGCGTGGACTACCAGGGTATCTAATCCTGTTCGCTCCCCACGCTTTCGCTCCTCAGCGTCAGTAATGGCCCAGAGATCCGCCTTCGCCACCGGTGTTCCTCCTGATATCTGCGCATTTCACCGCTACACCAGGAATTCCGATCTCCCCTACCACACTCCAGCCTGCCCGTATCGAATGCAGACCCGGGGTTAAGCCCCGGGCTTTCACATCCGACGCGACAGGCCGCCTACGAGCTCTTTACGCCCAATAATTCCGGACAACGCTCGCACCCTACGTATTACCGCGGCTGCTGGCACGTAGTTAGCCGGTGCTTCTTCTGCAGGTACCGTCACTTGCGCTTCTTCCCTGCTGAAAGAGGTTTACAACCCGAAGGCCGTCATCCCTCACGCGGCGTCGCTGCATCAGGCTTTCGCCCATTGTGCAATATTCCCCACTGCTGCCTCCCGTAGGAGTCTGGGCCGTGTCTCAGTCCCAGTGTGGCCGGTCGCCCTCTCAGGCCGGCTACCCGTCGTCGCCTTGGTGGGCCGTTACCCCACCAACAAGCTGATAGGCCGCGGGCTCATCCTGCACCGCCGGAGCTTTACACCCAGGAGCATGCACTCCCAGGTCATATCCGGTATTAGACCCCGTTTCCAGGGCTTGTCCCAGAGTGCAGGGCAGATTGCCCACGTGTTACTCACCCGTTCGCCACTGATCCACCCCGAAGGGCTTCACCGTTCGACTTGCATGTGTTAAGCACGCCGCCAGCGTTCGTCCTGAGCCAGGATCAAACTCTCCGTGAATGTTTACCGGATGTCCGGTTCACACCCGCGTTGAGCGGCACGGCAACCACCGGAATAGGGCGGCCCCGCGCACTGCGTCCTCGCTAGTGTTTATTTCAAAAGGAATCTCCAACCCCAGGAAACCTGAGGCCGGGGATGTCAACATATCTGGCGTTGACTTTTGGCACGCTGTTGAGTTCTCAAGGAACGGACGCTTCCTTCGAGCCGCCTTCCAGCGGGCCCTCCGGGCTTCGTTCTTTCGTGTTTCCAGCTTATCAGATGTTTTCCGCTCCGTTTTCCGGGGCTTCGTCATCCAACTCGCCGGTGTCTTCCAGGGCTTGACGCCCCGTCCGACGTTTCAAACTCTAGCCGATCCCCGCTCCGAAAAGCGAATCCAGCCGAGTTCGACCACAATCCGATAAAACGCGCAGGCCGAATACGCACCGAGCCGCACCTGCACATGACAGGACCGGCCCGGTGCGAACCGGACGTGATGTCTCAAAGGATTGGCCGCCCCGGGACCGTCCGCGCAGATGCGTGTCCGGTGCTCCCAGCCGAGCGACTGGGAGACAGTACTCCTCCGCCACGCTCAAAACAAAATGCGCAGGCCGCCCCGGGTGGGTCAGCCGAGCGAGGCGAGGATCGGTGCCCAGGTGGCTCCGGTGAGGGCGGCCACCGCCTGCTGGTCGGAGAGCGGCGGGCCCGAACGGGTCGGCTTCGGCACCTCGCTTCCGCTACCGCCGCCGGTGCTGTTCCACTGCACCATCTGGAGCTGAGCGCCGGTCGACTTCAGGGTCACCGTCACCGTCCAGCGGTGGGCGGTGTCCGGGCCGGCCGGGTGGCCGGCCGCGGTCTGTTCCGTCATCACCAGGGCCCCGCCGGGGAGCGCGGCGCTGCTCGGCAGCTCGCTCACCTTGCAGGTGTCGCCCGCGGGGCGGGGCCTCGCACTGCAGCTCAGCCCGTCGCCGTCCTCCAGCGGCAGCTTGAGCCGCTGCGCCGAGACGCCGACGTAGGCGGCGCCGTGGCCGTCATCGAGGACCAGTCCGCCGTTGGCGACGTAGCCGCCGGACGGGTCCGAGGGGTTGTTGCTCTGCCCGGTCTCCTGGCTGAACCGGCCGCCGGGGAACGTGGCCTCCACGGCCTGGATCATCTGGGCGTCGGTGATCGTGGTGCGGGGCGCCGCCATCGGCATCTCCCGCTCTCCCGCGGAGTGGCTGCCGGCGAGCGCGGCGGGGAGCACCAGGCCGGCCACCGCGAGCACGGCGCAGCAGGCGCCGGCTCCGGCGAGGACGGCGGCGGTGCGGCGGCGCCGGCGGCTGCGGCCGCGTTCGACGGCGCCGTTCAGGAAGGTGCCGAGCTCGGGTTCGAGGGCGTCGGTCGTGCGGTCGAGGGCGTGGGCGAGGTCTGTTTCGAACGACATGGTGGGGTCACCTGTTCTGTTCTGTCGCGGGTGAGGGCTCGGGGCGGTGTCGGCCTGCGCGGACCGGGTGCTCAGTGCGGGATCAGGTCGGACAGGCTGTCGCCGAGCAGCGCGCGGGCCCTGCCGAGTGCGCGGGTGCTCTGGGAGCGGACCGCGCTGCTGGTCATCCGGAGCATCTGGGCGGTCTCCTCGATGCTGCGGTCCTCCCAGTAGCGCAGCAGCAGCACCGCCCGGTCGCGGGGCGGGAGTTGGCCGAGCGCGTCCAGCAGGGTGAGGCGCAGCGCGGTGTCCGGGCCGGTGGCCGCGTTGTCGGGCAGGGTCCCGGTGGGGCGTTCGGTGCTGCTGCGGCGGCGGCGCAGGCTGAGGAAGGTGCGGACCAGCACCGTCTGGGCGTAGGCCGCCGGGTTGTCCGCGCGGACCACGCGCTTCCAGTGGACGTACACCCGGCTGAGGGTCTCCTGGACGAGGTCCTCGGCGAGGTGGGCGTCGCCGGCGGCGAGGACGTACGCCGAGCGGTACAGCGCCTTGGCCCTCGCGGCCACGAAGGCCAGGTACTCGTCCTCCTGTGCTGACTTCACTCGGTGCCCGCCCGTTCCCTGGTGGTGTGATCTTCGTGCATACCCCTGATGACTACGTGGGGCGCCGGGATGTCGTGCGGGGCTGTGCACTTTTTTCTCCGGAACTCATTTCTCCGGAAGCCCCTTGTCCGGGAACCCCGTCTCCGGGAACGGCAATGCTCCCCCCGGCCGGGGCCGGGGGGAGCTGCCGCGCGCGCGTCGGCCGAGGTCGGCCGGGCTCAGCCGAGGACGGCCGGGTCCTCGGCGAGGTCGGCGAGCAGGGCGTCGAGCTTCGCCCGGTCGACGGAGGGCATCACGAAGACGTGCACGTAGCTGCGGCGGGTGGACTCGTCGCCGGGGACGAGCAGGACGTCCTGCGAGGACAGCGACCACTTCGCCACCAGGTCGGCGCTCGGCTTGCGGAACCGTACGGTGACGGCGCCCGGGGTGCGGGCCGGCCAGAGCTCGACGCCGAGCTCCTGTTCCATGGCCAGCAGGCGGCGCTCCAGGTAGGCGGCGAGCTCCTGGGCGGTGCGGATCCGGTCGACCTGGTCCTGGTAGGAGTGGCGGGACAGGTGGTCCCAGAGGATCAGCGGGGAGAAGCCGTTGCGGGAGCCGGCGAAGGTGGTGTCGGGCGCGCCTATGTAGTCCGGCTGGGACGGCGGCGAGATCTGGTACTTCACCTTCGTCATGTAGATGCCGCACGGCCACGGCGCGCCGGCCCACTTGTGGCCGCTCATGGCGATCGAGGAGACCATGTCGACCTCGCCGTGCTCGGCGGTGGGCAGGGCGAGTCCGAAGTCGAACTCCGGCAGCCCGGTCTCCGGCGCCCAGCCGTACGCCGGGTCCTCGGCGGCCATCCGCAGGAACGGCGCGTAGCCGGCGCCGAGCGCGCCGTCGACGTGGATCCAGAAGCCGCGGCGCACGTCGACCAGCGGCTGCCCGCTGTCCGGGCAGGTCCCGTAGACCACCTCGCGGCGCACCAGGCCGTACCGCTCGAAGATCGGCAGCAGGCGCTCGCAGACCGTCCGGACGTCGTCGTGGGCGCCCTTGAAGGTGCTGCCGAGGTTGAGGTTGACGAAGACCGGGTGCCCCTTGGCGGCGAAGAACTCGACGAGGACGGCGAGCGCGTCGACGTCGATCTCGCCGGGGCCGTCCCAGGAGTACCCGGACGGGCCGGGGCGGGAGGGCACCTCGGCGGGCCATTCGCGGCGCCCCGTGGCCGGGTCGGTCAGCGGGCACTCGTCCGGGTACAGCTCCAGGCCGACGGCGTGGAAGGTCTCGACGGCCAGCACCCGGACGGCCTTGGCGAAGGAGTAGTGGGTGTCCTCGGAGTAGAACGCGACCGGGCGGTGGGCGTTCGGGTTGTGCCGGTCGGGCTCGGCCTGGACGTAGCGGACCTCGTCGCGGGGGGCGGTCGGCGGGTGGATCAGGGCCTTGCCGCTGAGGTAGTCGCGGGCGTTCCAGAGCGCGTACATGTTGCCCTCGGTGGAGCCCATGGACAGCATGTAGCCCCAGTACGACTCGGGGTCGGCCGGGTCGTGCGGGCGCTTCGCGTGCCACAGCCGCGCGTAGTAGTCGAGGACGGCGCGCTCGATGACCTTGGTGTTCGGCTTGTAGCCGCCGCTCTGGAACGGGTCGCCGAGGTTGTTGATGTTGTTCGGCATGAACCGGGCGAGGTCCAGCGCGGTGCCCTGCATGTCCTGGGTGGCCTGGTAGCCGACCAGGTGCTTGCGCTTGCGGGTCAGGTACTCGTCCACGGTGTCCAGCGCGCGCAGCCGCCGGGTGTCGTCCAGGCCGGTCGCGGGGAGCACGAACGCGTCGCCGTCCAGCTCCGGGCCCGGGTCGACGCAGGTCGCGGTCGCGGGTGCGGGCACGGCGAAGGTGGCGGTCGGGCTCATGGGCGGGGCACTCCGGGCGTGGTGGGGGGGTCGGGGGGCGTTCGCCGCCCGCGCCCAGGATGGAACTTTCCGGCGGTTTCCGGAAGCTCGGCCGAAGAAGATTCGGTCGAAGCCCGAACGAGCTTGCTCATCGACGGAATCGGCTGGGATCCTGGCGGGCATGCCGAACAATCCGCAGCAGCGGCGGACCCCCATCGACGACACCGACCGGGCGATCGTCCGCGCCCTGACCGACAACGCCCGGCTGCCGAACAACGCCCTCGCCGAGGCGGTGGGCATCGCCCCGTCCACCTGCCTGGCCCGGGTGCGTGCCCTCCAGGAGCGCGGCATCATCCGCGGCTACCGCGCCGAGGTCGACCCGGCGGCCATCGGCCTGCCGCTGCAGGCGATGATCTCGGTCCGGCTGCGCGCCCACACCCGCGAGCAGAACGAGAGCTTCCGCACCACCGCGCCCGATCTGCCCGGCGTCCTGGCCGTCTTCCACATGGCCGGCTCGGACGACTACCTCCTGCACGTCGGCGTCGCCGGCCCGGAGGCGCTTCGCGACTTCGTCGTCGACCACCTGACCACCCACCCGGCGGTGGCCCAGACCCGCACCAACCTGATCTTCGAGCAGATACCGGGCCGCCGTTACCTGGGGCCGGTCTGACCCGCGCGGACCACCCCGGGCGCGGTGCTGTCCGCTGCGCTCCGTCCGGTGGCCGTCAGGTCGGGAGCTCGGTGTGGTCGGTGAAGGGGTGGCCGCAGATGTCCCGCAGGCAGATGGCGTGCAGGCCCGGGCCGCCCAGGAACGCGCGGCAGCCGTCGTCGCGGCGGCAGTGGGTGTCCGGCGGGGGCTGGTGATGGATCTTGTGCGATTCGCCCCACGTGTGGCCGCATCCCGGTTGCACGCACACGTCGTCCTCGGCACCGCTGGTCCCGCCGTTCGCGCTGCGGTAGCCGGGGCAGCCGTCGTCCAGCCGGCAGGCCGGTCCCAGTCCGTGGAAGCCCTCGCCGTGTCCGCACCCGGTCTGCCCGCACGGGCCTGTGGTCGGCGCGCCGAGGGCGGGCTCGTACGGCGGCGGCGGGACGTAGCCGGGGCAGTGGTCGATGTTGCAGGGGGCGCCGGGCGACGGCGGCGGGTAGTTCGTGCGCTTGACCAGAATGGTGAGCTGCGCCTGGTGCCGCCCGTCGTTGGCCTGGACGGTGTGGGTGACGGTGGTATCGGCGTCGGCGCCGTTGTGGTGGACGCCGAAGACGATCTGGTCGACTCCGTGCGGAGCGATCAGTGGGTGGTGGCCCGGATCGGTCCGGGCGGGCAGGGTCGCGATCACGGCGGGGCTGTCCGGGCCCCCGATGGACTCCCCGGCCTTCTCGTCGAACACGAGCGGGGCGGTGCCGAGGTTGCGCACCGTCACCGCGTGGGTCGTGAACAGGCCCGGCAGGAAGACGTGGAGTTCGTTCGGGTCGCCCACCGCGGTGAAGTTCCCCGGGGTGGCGCCCCACACCATCCAGGGCTGCAGGGTCTGGTCGGGGTCGGTGGAACTGATCGCCACGAAGTGCAGGGTCTGCGGGTCGTTGTTGGTGAGGCGCAGCTGCCAGGGGCCGTTGGTCTCCGCGATGGCGAAGAGGTGGACGAGGTAGACGTCGTCGTTCCCCCGCACGCACGTGCCCTGCGCCGCGACGACGCCGTCCGTCCCGATGACGGGTACGGCGGTGGTGCCCTCCCCCAGCGGCGTCACCGTCAGCGGGGTCAGCCCGCCCTGCCCCGAACGGACCTCGACGGTGGGCGCCTTCCCGCCGAGCGCCTGGTTGTCCCGCCACAGCGCGATGACGCGCAGGTAGGTCTCGCCGATCTCGATCGGCACCAGGTCGGAGAACGGGAACTCGTCGCTGACCTGTTGGAACGCGAGCTCGACCACCTGCGAGCCGAACGGAAAGTCGAATCCCATGGCGACCTCCTGGTGCGCTCTGGGTGTCGGTCGGATGCGGGATCAGGGCGGGATCAGGTCAGGCGGACGGTCTCGGCGTACACCAGCCGGGTGTCCTGGCGTCCGGGGCCCGGGTCCTGCGCGGGGTAGTTCTCGACCTCGGTGACGAGGACCCGCAGCGGACGGGTCTCCCCGGCCGGGATGCTCAGCTGGAGCTGCGCCCCCAGGGCACCGCTGGTGGCCGCGACGGTCGTCCAGCCGGAGGAGCCGATGACCGCGTCGTCGCCGAGCGCCGCGGTCGCGGCGCTGGTGGCGGCCTGCAGCTCGACGCGGACCGTGTTGGCCTCCGGACCGTCCGGGCCCTTGCCGCCGAGGACCGCCGTGATCCCGGCCGCCGCCTGTGTGACGACCAGGTCCCGGGGCGGGAACAGCTGCAGCGGTTCGGTTTCCACCGGCGCCGACAGGTGGGGCACGTCCACGGCCGTGTGCTCCTGGTAGCGGCAGAGCGACAGGCGCACGAACGGGCGGTACGACGTCGCGGCCAGGGGTGACAGGTCGATGTCGGCGAGCCAGCAGTTCGGCTCCGCGTCGAAGGTCACCGGGTGGAGCACGGCGGTGACCCCTCCCCCGGCCTCGTCGAGCACCTCCGGCACCGCGCCGAGGGCCGCCACGACCTGATCCGCGCGCAGCGGGCTCTTCGGCGCGTCGGTGGTCCAGATCGGGTCCTTCCCGGTGAGGCTGACGTGGTCCGGCTCGGAGCCGGCCGAGACGATCACGGCCAGCCGTTCGTCCGTCCCGGAGGCGAACCAGGGGCGTTCCAGGAACACCCGCAGCCCGCCGCCGCGCGTGGAGCGGTGGACCCCGCCACTGCTGCTGCGCGACCAGGCGAACGCGGGCACCGTGTACCGCGGCCGGGGCGCGGGCGGCCGTGCCGAGCAGGGCACGTCGGTGGTCCCGGGCAGCGTGACCCGTACCGTGCAGGCCTCGGGGTCGACGGCGGTGAGCCTGCCGAAGAAGTCGTGGAACCGCGAGATCGCGGTGACGGTGTAGGTGACCTGCCGGCGGCGGGTGTCGCCGAAGGTGTGCACGATCGTGGGCAGGGCCAGATCCGGCCTGGTGTAGGCCACGTCGTAGGAGCCGACGTGGGTGGCGAAGGCCGCGGCGGCCGGGGCGGACGGCGGATCGGTGATGACGTCCTCGAAGTCCGACCACTCGGCGTGCACGTCGATGCGCCCGGTGCTCGCGACGTCCAGGACCAGGTCGGTGATCCGCAGGATCGCGTCGGTGTCGCCGGTCTGGCGGCTGGCCACGAAGCGGCCGCCCGGGTCGACCAGGGGCCGCTGCACCGCGTGCACGACGGTGATGGTGTGCGGCGGGGTGACGGTGCGGATGTGGCCGTGGTAGACGAGCTGGTTGGTGGTCTTCGTCGAATCGGCCGGATCCGCGCCGGCCCAGATCGCGACCCCGTGGTTGGGGACGTCGGCGAGGCCCGGGCAGGACACGAGGTCCAGCGTCGCCTGCTCGGCCGGCCCCAGTTCGACGGTCATGACGCGTGGTGCCCCCGTGTCCGGAATGCTCGCCGTGCATCCGGCGGGGCCGGCGACGAGCCGCAGGCCGACCGGTGGGTAGTCCGGCCACTTCCCCCAGCGGTGCTGCAGGTGCAGGTGGTCGGCGCCGTCGAACCCCGTCGTGGTGCCCTCCGTTCCGGTGACCGGGTCGACGGGGCGCGAGCGCACCCCCACGGCGAACAGCGGGGCTCCCGGATCCGGCAGCCACGGCAGGTCGACGCCGGTCGCGGGCACGACCTGGTAGGAGCCGGCCCCTTCGTCGTGGGATTGCGCGCCGGGGATGTCGGTCACGTCACGGTCGGCGCGGACGGCGGTGGTGAACGCCGAATCGATCGGCGGCACGGCCGCGGCGCCCACCGCCGAGTCGAACACCCCGTGCTGGAGGGCCAGTTCGAGCGGGGCCTTCGGCGCGAACAGGTACCGCAGGTCATCCGCCGGGTACCCGTGTGCGGCGGCGTAGTCGGCGGCCGAGGTCCCGCGATCGCTGCGGACGACCAGCCGGCTTGGCCCTTCGCCGTCGACGTACGGCCGGGTGGGCAGGAGCTCGGGTGCGGGGACGGGGTCGAAACGGCGGTGCGGGAACGACGCGCTGTGCTGCTCGTCGGCATCGGGCTCCCCCGGTCGCAGCCCGCCTCCGGCGAGATCGGCCAGGCGGGCTCGCAGCTGGTAGTGCCGGCCGAACCGCAGCCGGGGCAGGGACCCCGGTTCGTGGCCGAGCACCATCGTGAAGGGCAGGTCGGGGGTGTCGACCGGCTCCGCGATGCGGTCCGGCCGCGGGGCCACCGCGCTCCACCCGTCCCAGCGGGCCACGGTCTGGTGCACGTAGACGGCGCTGTCCGCGCCGGCGCCGGTGGTCACCGAATCGACCCGGACGCAGCCTTCTTCGAGCAGCCCGTCGGCACCGCCGAGTTGGAGGTCGCCGATGCCGTACCGCACTCGGCGCTGACACAGCGACCGCCAGGTCCGGGTGCGGTCGTCCCAGACGTCGAGGCGGTATCCCGCGACGAGGTTGTCGGCGGTCAGCGGCGAGCCCAACAGGCCCTCCCTGGACGCGCGGTCCTGGGCGCGCCGCAGTCGGTTGTCGTGCTCCTGCTCGCGGCCGGTGTCGAGCAGGGCGACTCCGGCCGACCGCAGGGCGGGCAGCCCGGTGTCGTCGGCGTGGTCCGAGGCGGGCCCGCCGTCGCCGGACGCGGCGATGCCGACCATGCGCAGCGCCGCCCCGTCGACGTCGAAGGGCATGATCTCGAACCGGCCGTTGGCGCCGTCCCCCGCCGGGGCCGCGCCCGGGGCCGCACCTGGGGCGGCGCCCGGAGCGGCGCCCAAAGCCGCGCCCGCCAGGGCGAGCATGCCCAGCGCGAACGGGGCGGCCTGCGGCCCGGAGCCTGCGGCGGGCACGAAGCGGGTGCCGGACAGGGTGTAGGCGGTGGTGGGTGACAGGTCGTCCTGCGCGGCGCCGGCCCAGCCGGCCGTGGGCTCGGACCCGGGCCACCGGGGTGTCACCCGCAGGGTGGCTGGGGCGGTGGACGGGGCGAGCGCGGCCACCGGGACCCCGAGGTCGACGATCAGCCCGAGCGCCCGCAGCAGCATCGGGTGGTCGGCGAGTCTGGCGACGATGTCGTGGAATTCGGGCTGCTCCGGGGCGCCGGGCGGGGCCGCCGCCGCGCTGTCCGGACGCCGGTAGAAGTCGTAGGCCCGGCGCAGCGGCGACGGCTCCGTACCGGCGTCGGTGTCGGAGGGTCGCAGGCCGCTCTGCCAGCCCTCGTTGACGGTGCGCAGCGTGGCCCGCAGCGCCTCGGGATCGGTCTGGTGCGCCGCGGCCAGCGCGGAGCCGCTCTGCCCGTAGGCGGCGCTGATCTGCGCGCCGGCCTGGCTGGCGGGCATGTGCACGGCCTGCCGGTCCTGGTAGGAGGCGGGCTGGTAGGGCCGGACGGCCAGGTCGGGCGGGAACAGCGCGCTCCACGCGGACTGCTGCTGCGCGGCCGTGAACAGCGTCGGGTTCCCGTCGAGGTCGAGGTGCGGCACGGGCTGCACCGGCACGGCGGTGTCGCCGCGGTTCATCGTGAAGCCGACCGCCGCGAGGGCCTGTGGCCAGGCTTGCAGGCCGAAATCGGAGAGCCGCAGCGGCTGATCGGCCGGGCCCAGCAGTCGCGGAGTCAGCAGCACCGAGCACAGGGCCAGTTGGCCGCCGTCGACGGTCGCAACGCGGCCGGCCGGGATGACGGTCCACACGAACTGGCGGGTCAGCGAGGTAGCCATGCGGATCACTCCGGTGCGAAGGCCTGGCAGTACGTCTGCCACGGGTAGGACGCCGTGTCCGGGCCGAGAGCCTCCTGCACCGAGAACCCGGGTTCCGGGCCGACCATGAAGGCGACCAGGGCGACGGGGTTGCCCCCGTGCACGGGCGGCGCCGGTTCGGAGCCTCCGAACGACTTGGAGCACCCGATCTCCACCGAGGTCGACCAGAACGTCAGGTCGACGCTGATGACCAGCCGGGCCGACCCGGTCAGCATGTTCGGCACGTAGGTCATCGCGATGGTCAGTTCGACCGACACCGAGACCAGTCCGAGCACCCGGACCATGCCCCCGATCCGGAGGTAGCCGGTGATCTCGACGGCGCTGCCCTGCTTGGTGAACGTCACCCCGCCGAACACGTGCACCTCGCCCGAGGCCACCCCGAAGTCCATCGCGGCGCAGGCACCGAACTCGAGCGAACCGACGAACCGTTGGAGCCCACCGGAGTCGCCGGCCCCGATGGCCAGTTCGAGGTAGCCGCCGCCTCCGAACGCGGAGACCGCCACCAGGAAGGGCTGTTCGCGCGATGCGAAGGAGAACTCCACCAGCACCGGCTCGTTGACGAACGACAGGGTGATCGCGGCCTGCAGCCGGATGTTCCGCAAGGTGAAGGCGCCCATCGACAGCGGGCTCGGCACGGCCGCCGCGAACGTCGCCTTGATGGCCTTGTCCGAGACCTCGATCGCCGGGGCGGAGTCCCCCACCTGGGGCAGCGCCTGCTGCAGCTTCTGTACGAAGGCGAGGCTGCCGGTGAGCCGGGCGCCGCCGATCGAGAACGAGGTGGTGGGCAGGGCTCCGGTTTCGGCGTGGAACTTCAGTTCGCGGAAGTCCAGCTCGACCAGGGTGTCCTGCGGCGGGATGCTCAGCGTGAAGTTGCTGACTGTGCCGTCCGTGACCACCGGCGGCGGCCCGCCGTTCGCGGCGGCGGGCTTCGTCGTCACGGTGAGGCCGACCTGGCAGGTGGCACCCGGGGTCGGGGCGAACGGGCCCGACTGCTGGGTCAGTTCCTGCGCCCAGGTCAGTGTCGCGACGGGATGGTCGCCGCCCGACCATGTGATCGTCGGGCGGCCGTGCTCCGGCGAGATCCGGGAGATGAGCTCGCGGAGCGGGAAGACGCCCAGCAGGTTCGCGTCCGGGGGGAACAGCTCGGCCGGGTCGGTCGGGAGACGATCGGTGATCGGCCCCAGCGTCCGCGAGATCCGGTTGACGTTCATGTTCGGCGCGGCCACCACCCCGGCGCGGGCCGAGCCGAACTTCAACGGGAGCGTGTCGAACTTCAGGAGCACATCGGGGACTTCGGCCCCGGCCGGGGTCTGCAGCAGCTCGTCGGACAGCTGGGCGTTCAGGATCCCGTCCGCTCCCAGCAGCTGGCGCACGGCCGGCAGCATCACCTCGAGCCCGGTCACCACGGGGTGGAATCCGGGGCCGTCCGCGACGGGTTTGCCGCCGAAGGTCAGCGACCGTACGTGCTGGACGGCGCCGTCGAAGGCCTCGGTGGCGCTCTTCACCGCGACGGCCATGAACCGCCCGACCGACGCCCGAGGTCGCCCAGCCGCCGCGTCATGGACGGCGCCCGGCCCCTGGGCGTAGACGGCGTCGAGCTGGTCGGACCCGGCACCGGCGTGGAACAGCAGTGGCAACGCCATCTCCACGACGTCCCCGGCGGCCCGGGCATGCACCGAGAACAGCACCGGGGCGCCGCCGCGCGTCGGCCAGAACGTGGTGGTGTCCGCCGGCTGATCCAACCCGTCGACCATCAACGGCGCCAGCTCGACGTGCTGGAACGGGAATTGGCGCTCCGCGAGGTCGAAGTCGCGGGCCGGCTCGGTGATCACCAGTGACCGCGTCCCGCGCAGCACCGCCACCGGCGCGTCGCCGGACTCGAACCGGCGCTCGTACGTCTCGACGAAGGACGCCCGGTGGCCGAAGGGGAACAGCACGCCGGTTTCCAGCACGCGGACGTAGAAGTCCCGGCCCATGGCGGCGCGGTGCGTCCAGTCGAGCTCCCCGGCGTCCCCGCGCCAGCTGATGGAGCCGCCGAACCACGCCCCGGAGGCGCTGAGGATCAGCCGGTCCACCGCCATCGGCTGGCCCGGGTGCGCGGCCGCCTGCGCGTCGATCCTGTCGAAGAAACCGCCCAACGGGGTGCCACCCGCGAAGCCCGCGTCGCCGCCCAGCGGCAGCGTCCGCAGCGGGGACACGGACGCGTACGCACCGCCGTCGGCGAGCAGCCGGGTGTGCCACAGTTCCGTGACGCCGCCGGACCCCGTGGCCGGCGCGGCGCGGTGCACGCAGGTGGTGTCCGCCACCAGCCCGAGCAGCACCCGCCACGGAATCTCCAGCGTGCTGCCGTCGGCCGCCGTGCCGGGAACCGGTCGAAGCCGGCCCATCGCCGCGAGGAGACCGCTCCCGGACAGCGGAATCGGCCGGTCGTCCACCGGGAACTCCAGCCTGGAGGGCCCGGCCGGACGGGCTTCGCTGGACGACGACCCGGGCGGCGGCGCCGTTTCGGCGATGTGCTGCGCGGCGAACTCGACGACCAGCCGGCCGCCCGGCCCGGTGGACACCAGCTCGGGCCCGGCCGCTCCCTCCTGTTCGGCCAGACCGACCGCCGTGACGGTCACCCTCACGAGGTCCGGCGGTCGCAGCACCAGATAGGTCACCGGCTCGGTCATCGCTCATCCACCACCTTCCCGCCGCCCGGCGGCCGTCCCGTCCGCGAAGGTGAGCTCGCGCAGCAGCGCGCGGTCCGTGGGGGTAGCTGGGGCAGGAGGGGCCAGGAGGTCGTGCACCAGGCGCTCGGCAACGCGGAGTCTCACGAGGGCACGCCGCACCCCGAGCAGGAGGAAGGGGGTCGGCGGGGTCGAGCCGGGGCGCGGAACGCGGCCCTCGTGCGGGATCCGGAGGGCACAGACGGGCGACGCTCCGGATCGGATGCTTCGTTCACCCCCACACTACGCCGGTCGGGTGAAAAGCAACACCGTCCGTACTCGCCGCCGCCCTGACCGAGCGTCACCGCTCGCCGCCGCCGGAGCGTGACCGGCGGGGACACGGCCGGCGGGGACACGGCCGCCGGGCGGCGGGGTCGCGGGGTGGTGGGCCGGTAGCGTCGCGGGGCATGAGGATTCTGGTCACCGGCGGTGCCGGGTTCATCGGGTCGACGGTCGTCCGGGCGCTGGCGGCCGCGGGGCACGAGGTCCGGGTGCTGGACGCGCTGCTGCCCGCCGTGCATCCGTCCGGCGTGATGCCCGTGCTGCCGGACGGCGTGGAGGCGCGGCGCGGTGACGTGCGGGACGCGGCGGTGGTCGGGCGGGCGCTGGAGGGTGTGGACGCGGTCTGCCACCAGGCGGCGATGGTGGGGCTGGGGCTCGACCTCGACGACGCGCCGGACTACGCGGCCTGCAACGACCTCGGCACGGCCGTGCTGCTCGCCGCGATGGCGCGCTCGGGGGTGCGGCGCCTGGTGCTCGCCGGGTCGATGGTGGTCTACGGGGAGGGCCGGTACCGCTGCCCGGCGCACGGGGACGTCGCGCCCGGCCCGCGGCGCCCGGCGGCGCTGGACGCCGGCCGGTTCGAGCCGCCGTGCCCGCACTGCGGGGCCGAGCTGGGCCCCGGGCTGGTGGCGGAGGACGCGCCGGCCGACCCGCGCAACGTGTACGCGGCCACCAAGCTGGCCCAGGAGCACCTGGCCGCCGCCTGGGCCCGCGCCTGCGGCGGCCGCGTCCTGACGCTGCGCTACCACAACGTCTACGGGCCGGGCATGCCGCGCGACACCCCGTACGCCGGGGTCGCCTCGCTGTTCCGCTCGGCCCTGGCCCGCGGCGAGGCGCCCCGGGTGTTCGAGGACGGCGGGCAGCGCCGGGACTTCGTCCACGTCCGGGACGTCGCCGACGCCAACCTCGCCGCCCTCGCGGCGGTCGGCGACCGGCCGCCGGGCAGTGCCCGGGCCTACAACGTGGGCAGCGGCGACGTCCGGACGGTCGGGGCGATGGCCGAGGCGCTGGCCGCCGCCCACGGCGGGCCGGCGCCGGTGGTGACCGGCGAGTACCGGCTCGGCGACGTCCGGCACGTCACGGCGGACTCGTCCCGGCTGCGCGCCGAGCTCGGCTGGCGGCCGCGGGTGCCCTTCGCGGACGGCATGGTGGAGTTCGCGGCCGCGCCGCAGCGCGCCTGACGGCGAGTGCGGGAGGATCCCCCGAACGGCCCCACCCGGGCGGCCGCGGCACCCCCGCACGGGCGCGGTTCGGCCCCCTCGGCACCGGCCACCGTTAGCGTGACCGCCGTGACTCCTCCCCCTCCTCCCCCGTGGGCCGTCGACGTCGTGCTGCCCTGCCTCGACGAGGCCGCCGCACTGCCCTGGGTGCTCGCGCGGATCCCGGACGGCTGGCGGGCGATCGTCGTGGACAACGGCTCCCGGGACGGCTCCGCCGAGCTCGCCCGCTCCCTCGGCGCGACCGTGGTCGAGGAACCCCGGCGCGGCTTCGGCGCCGCCTGCCACGCCGGGCTGCGCGCCGCCACCGCCGACCTGGTCTGCTTCCTGGACTGCGACGGCTCGCTCGACCCCGCCCAACTCCCCCGGGTCACCGGCCCGGTGCTGGCCGGCGCCGCCGACCTGGTGCTCGGCCGGCGCCGACCGGCCACCGCCGGCGCCTGGCCCCCGCACGCCCGCCTCGCCAACGCCCTGCTCGCCCGCCGGCTGCGGGCCCGCACCGGCGCGCCGCTGCACGACCTCGGCCCGATGCGCGCCGCCCGCCGCGAACGGCTGCTGGCCCTGGGCCTCGGCGACCGGCGCTCCGGCTACCCGCTGGAGATGGTGCTCGCGGCCTCCGCCGCCGGGCTGCGGATCGCCGAGACCCCGGTGGACTACCTGCCGCGCGCGGGACGGTCCAAGGTCACCGGCACCGTGCGCGGCACCCGCCAGGCCGTCCGCGACATGCGGGCGGTGCTGGCCGCGCCGCCGCCCACCCTGCTGGTGATCGCCAAGGCGCCCGCCCCCGGCCGGGTGAAGACCCGCCTCACCCCGCCCTGCACCCCGGACCAGGCGGCGGACCTCGCCGGGGCCGCGCTCGCCGACACCCTGCACACCCTGGGCGCGATGCCCGCCGGGCGGCGCCTGCTGGTCCTGGACGGCGTTCCCGGCCGCTGGCTGCCGCCGGGCTGGGAGGTCGTCCCGCAGGGCGGCGGCGGCCTCGACCGGCGGCTGGCCGCCGCCTTCGCCGCCGCCGCCCGGCTGGCCCCGCGGGCCCCCGCGCTGCTGGTCGGCATGGACACCCCGCAGCTGGAGGCGGCCGCGCTGGCCGAACCGCTGTCCGCCGCCCGCCGCCCGGGCGTGGACGCCTGGTACGGCCCGGCGGCCGACGGCGGGTTCTGGGCGCTCGGCCTGGCCCGGCCGAGCGCGGAGCTGGCCGCCCGCCTCCTGCACGGCGTGCCGATGTCCACCCCGGGCACGGGCGCGGCGCTCCTGCGCCGCCTGGCGCAGGCCCGACTGACCGTCCACCACCTGCCCCGGCTCACCGACGTGGACACCATGGAGGACGCCCACCAGGTGGCCGCCGAGGCCCCCGGCAGCCGCTTCGCCGCGCGGCTGCGCGCCCTCGACTCCGCGCCGGAGGTGGCGAGTTGACGGTCGCCGCGGCCTGGGTGGACGACCCCTTCGCCGACGCCGTCCGGACCGGCCGGGGCCCGCTCTGGCTGCGCCGCGAGGACGGCCGGCGGCGGCGCCTGGACATCGAACGCTGGTGCGCGCCGGCGGCCGGCGCCGACCACAGCCTGCTGCTGCGCTGCGCCCGGCTGCGGGCGCCCGTCCTCGACCTCGGCTGCGGCCCCGGCCGGCTGGTGACCGCGCTGCTCGCCCTCGGCGTGCCCGTCCTCGGCGTGGACGTGACCGGGGCGGCCGTAGCCCGCACGGTGGGCCTCGGCGGCCCCGCGCTGTGCCGGTCCGTCTTCGACCGCCTGCCCGCCGAGGGCCGCTGGGGCGCCGCACTCCTCGCCGACGGCAACCTCGGGATCGGCGGCGACCCGGGCGCACTGCTCCGCCGCGGCGCCGAACTCATCGCCCCGGACGGGCAGTTGCTGGTCGAGGTGGAGCCACGGGAGGTCGAGGAGCGCGCCCTCGTCCGGGTGGAGGGGCCGGACGGCCGGCTCGGCCCGGCCTTCCCCTGGGCCCGGCTGGGCACCGCCGCCGCCCTGCGGCGGGCCCGCGCCGCGGGTCTCGTCGAGGCGGAACGCTGGACCTCGTACGGCCGCCGCTTCCTCGCGCTGCGCAAGGCCTGAGCCGCCGGTCCGCGTGCGGGCGGGCCGGCGGCCCGGCCGCTACTCCGGCTCCGCGGCCCGCCAGTGCGGGTGCTCGCGCTCGGCCCACCGCCGTTCGACCAGCCCGGTCCGCATGCCCAGCCGCGCCTCGCGGTCCCGCCAGGCCATCCGGACGTGCCCGGCGACGACGACGGCGATGGCGGCGGCCAGCCAGTCGTGCACGAAGGTCGCACCGGTGCGCCAGGACGCCGGGGCGAGGTGGGTGAGCCACATCAGCAGCCCGGTGCCGACGATCACCAGGATCGCGCCTAGCGTCCACTGCGCGTACAGCTTCTGCCCCGCGTTGAACTTGCCGGCCGGCCGGTGCGCGGCCCGGCCGCGGACGGCCCGCAGCCACTGCCGGTCCACCGCGGTGAAGCGGCTCAGCCGGACGAAGTCCGCCCGCAGGTCGCGGAAGGCGAGGCCGAGCAGCAGCGGCACCGGCAGCGCCAGGCCGCACCACACGTGCACGGTGACCACCAGCGGCCGGTTGCCGACCAGTTCGGCGAGCGGCGCGACGTAGAGGCAGGCGGCCGTGGCGAGGCAGACGCCCATCAGTGCGGCGGTCGTGCGGTGCACCCAGCGCTCGGCGCGGGAGAAGCGCAGGACCAGGTCAGCTCGTCGGCGCATCGTCCCTCCCGTTCGACCGGCCGACCCAGGCGTCGACGTCGTAGCCGTTGCGCTCCCAGTAGCCCGGCTCGACCGCTCCGGTGACGGTGATGCCCGAGAGCCACTTCGCCGACTTGTAGAAGTACATCGGCGCGACGTACAGCCGCACCGGCCCGCCGTGGCTGTGCGAGATCGCGTCGTCCCGCATCCGCAGCGCGACCAGCACGTCGTCCCGCCGGGCCTGCTCCAGGGTGAGGCTCTCGGTGTACGCGCCGTCGAAGCAGCTGAAGCGGACGGCCTTCGCCCCCGGCCGCACCCCGGCGGCGTCCAGGAGGTGGGCCAGCGGCACGCCCTCGAACGGGGTGTCCGGCACCCGCCAGCCGGTGACGCACTGCACGTCCTTGACCAGCCGCCGCTGCGGCATCGCCCGCAGATCGGCGAGCCGGTGGGTGCCGGGGCGCTCCACCAACCCGTCGACGGTGAGGGTGTAGTCGGCCTCGGTCCGCTCGGGGACGGAGGTCACCACCGAGTAGTAGCGGAAGCCGTTGTTGCCGGGCAGCAGCCCGGACAGGCCGATCGGGTCCCGTTCCGCGAGCGCCGACTCGGCCCGCTGCAGGTACGGCCCGGCGGCCACGCCGGCGGCCCCGAGGCCGAGCAGGCCGAGCACGACCCGGCGCCCGACCGGGGTGCCCCGGCTCTCGTCGTCTGTTCTGTCCACCCGACGATTCGAGCAGGTCGGGGCGGGTGTCGGCCAGGGCCGGGGGCGTTCTTTCAGACTTTCGTCATCTCCGGGCGCATCTCGTGTCCGGGCCGGGCCGGTGCCGTGCGCAGCAGCCGGCGCAGTGCCGGGACGGCGAGCACGCAGGCCAGGGCGGCTCCGTACGCGGCGCGTTGGGCGTCCTCGCCGCCCGTCAGGTAGAGCACCTGGCCGGCGGCGGGCACCGCCAGCCACTCCCACCGGCCGTCCAGGGCGACCAGGGCCACCACCAGCAGGCCGTACCAGGGGTAGCTCGGCGCGACGACCAGCAGCGCGGTGCCGGTGACCAGGAGCGCGCCCCGCCAGGGCCGGCGGGGGTCGCCCCGGCGCAGCACCCACAGCGCCACCGCGGCGAGCAGCAGGGCGGCGGCCCCCGGGGTCCACGCGTCGGGGAGCAGCGCCCGGAGCAGGCCGAAGCGTTCGAGGTGCCCCTGCTCGTAGCCCTCCTCCCGGAGGTATCCGGGCAGGTAGCCGAGGACGCCGACGCCGGAGGCGGCGACGTACGGCAGGTAGGCCGCCGCGAAGGTCGCGAGGGCCGTGGCGAGCAGGACCAGGTCGTGCCGCCGAGGCCGCCGGGCGAACAGCCCGGACAGCGCTCCGGGCAGGGCGAGGGCCGGCAGCAGTTTGGTGGCGACGGCCGCGCCGAGCAGGGCGCCGCCGGGGCCGGCCCGGCGGCGGGCCGCGCAGGCCAGCCCGGCCGTCATCAGGAGCGCGCCGAGGGTGTCGACGTGCGCGTCGTTGACCGCCCACACCGTGATGCCCGGGCACCAGCCCCACAGCGCGGCCCGCCGCCGCTGCCGGCCTCCCGCGGCGAGCAGGACGCCGGTGGTGGCGACCGCCAGCAGCGCGCCGCCCGCCTGCGCGCCGCGCACGCCGCCGCCGAAGGGGTGCGCGGCGAGGAACCAGGCCTCGGCGACGGGCGGGTAGATGGTGTGCACGGCGGGCCGGTTGATCCGGGTGCAGTCGCCCGCCGCGGTGCGCCGCTCGTCCCAGGCCGTGCAGCCGTCGCCGGCCGGGAACAGGCCAGGGTCGCGCAGCCGGGCCAGCGCCGGGTCGTCCGGGGCGTGCGCGTACGGGGAGATGCCGGCCGCCTGGACCCGGCCGTCCCACACGTACCGGTAGGCGTCGTCGCTGGTGCGCGGCGGCGCCAGCAGCCCGGCCGCGGCGACCAGGGCGCTGCCGGCCAGCACCAGCGGCGCCACCCGGCGGTCGTCCACCCCGCGCAGCAGGAGCAGGGCGAGCGCGAAGAGGGCGGCGTCGAGGGCGTACCAGCCGTACAGCGGCGGCCGGTCGGCGAGCGTCCCGCCGCCGGTCACGGTCAGCGCGAGGGCCGTGACCAGGGCGGCGAGGACGAGCGCGCAGGGGAGGACGGTCCGGGCGGGCATGCGGGCGGGCCGGGCCGGGTCAGTGGCCCGGGACGCCGGGGAGGCCGGTGGTGAGGCCGTCCAGCGCGTGCGAGCAGGGGCAGTCCCGGTCGGCGGGCAGGGCCTCCAGGGCCTTGAACAGCACGGTGCGCAGCCGGTCGACGTTGCGGGCGAAGACCTCCAGCACCTCGGCGTGGGTGACGCCCTCGCCCGACTCCACCCCGGCGTCCAGGTCGGTGACCAGCGCCAACGAGGTGTAGCAGAGCCCGAGTTCGCGGGCGAGGACGGCTTCGGGGTGGCCGGTCATGCCGACCACGGACCAGCCGTTGGCGGTGAACCAGCGGGACTCGGCGCGGGTGGAGAAGCGCGGGCCCTCGATCACCACCAGCGTGCCGCCGTCCACCGGCTCCCAGGCCGCGGCGCGGGCGGCGTCGAGGGCGGCCCGCCGCCCGGTGGGGCAGTACGGGTCGGCCATCGACACGTGCACGACCTCGGGGACGGTGCCGTCCGGCAGCGGCAGGCCGTCGTAGTAGGTCTGCGCCCGGCCCGAGGTGCGGTCGACGAACTGGTCCGGCACCACCAGCGTCCCCGGCCCGTACGCGGGGCGCAGCCCGCCGACCGCGCACGGCCCGAACACCTGGCGCACGCCCAGCGAGTGCAGCGCCCACAGGTTGGCCCGGTAGTTGATCCGGTGCGGCGGCAGGCCGTGGCCGCGCCCGTGCCGGGGCAGGAAGGCGATCCGGCGGCCGGCGGCCTCGCCGAGGAACAGCGCGTCGCTCGGCGGCCCGTACGGGGTGTCGACCCGCACCTCGGTCACCTCGTCGAGCAGGGCGTAGAGCCCCGAGCCGCCGATCACGCCCAGCTCGGCCTGTGCGGAGTCCCGACGAACCGTCATCTGTACCACCTCTCTTGGAAGGAATGCCCCGGCTGATGCACGAGCCCTTCGAGCCCTACCCCGCAGGCCCCGGTCCTACGATTCGCCGTCCTACGATTCGCCGCCGTCCTCGCCCGACCCCCGCGCCGGTCCCGATCGGCCGGCCCGGCGGAGCCGGAGGGCCAGGGCGAGGGCGGACGCGCCGAACAGGGCCCCGGTGACGGCGAGCCAGCGGCCCAGGTAGACGCCCTCCGACAGCCCGGTGGCGCCCGGGTAGGGCACCGAGAGGTCGAGGACGAGCGGGAACCAGACGAGCAGCAGCAGGCCCGACAGGAAGGCCGGCACCCGCAGGTGGTTGATCCAGGGCACGGCCGGTGCCGGCCCGCGCCGCCGGCGCAGCACGGACCGGGCCGAGAGGTCGGCGAGCGAGTAGAGCGGGAGCAGGAGCAGGTCGTGGGCGACGGCCGCGCCGACGAACCAGACCGCCACCGCGAGGGGGCGTTCGGCCAGCAGGCGCTGGACGGCGAAGCCGGTGAGGGCGAGGGAGGCGAGGAGCGCGAGCAGGTGCAGCGGGCCGGCGCCGTACCAGCGGGTGAGGGGGGTGCGTCGGTTCATCGTCCGTCCCGGTCGTGAGGTGCTCGTGCGTCAGGCCCTGAAGGTCAGCCGGTGGACCCACTTCGTGTTGTTCACCCCCGGGTTGGCCGGGACGATGACGCGGGCGGGGTACCCGTGGTCGAGCGCGAGGTCGACCCCGTTGACGTGCAGGGCGAGCAGCGAGCGCGGGTCGCGGATCTGGTTGCCGCGCAGCACCACGGAGGCGTACGGGCCGGGCGGCTGGACGGAGTCCACCAGCACGCTCGCCGCGTCCGGGAGCCCGGCCAGGGCGGCGAGGTCGGCGAGGCGCAGTCCGCTCCAGTGCTGGTCCCCGGTGGACCAGCCCTCCACGCAGGCGATCGGCAGCCGGGCCGCGTGCTGGGCCATCGCGAGCAGGTCCTCCCGGGTGAAGGACCGCACCGGTCCGGCGCCGTGCAGCTCCAACCGCCAGTCGGGGCCCACCATCGCCGCGGTGATGCCGACCGCGGCGGCGGTCTTGTTGACCTGGAAGCCGTTGGGCCCGTCCGCCGGGGCCCGGTTGTGCGGTGCCAGCAGCGCGGTGGCGCGCAGCCGGCCGCCGATGCTCTGCCCGGCGGTGACCACGAACAGGGCCAGCGAGCCCGCGCCGACCAGGGCGAGCGCGCCGCGCCGGGCGATCGTCGGCGGGGCGGGTGCGACGGCCACCAGGCCGTCCGCGTCCGGCGGTTCGGGCCGGGTGTCGGCGAGGCCGGTGCGCAGCTCGCCGAGCAGGGAGCGCGACCCGAGCGCGCGGACCATCCGGCCGAGCCGCAGCGCGACGTGGACGGCGAACGCGGCGATGAACACCCACGCCCCGTAGAAGTGCAGGGTGTAGAAGGAGCCCGGGAAGACGTAGTGGAGCTGGATGTTGAGGATCCCGGTGGCGAACTCGAAGACGGCGCCGCCGACGAGCATCAGCAGCGACAGCCGTTCCAGGGCGTGGGCGGCGCTGCGCGCCGGTGGCCACTCGAACAGCTTCGGGATCACCGACCACAGCTTGGCCAGCAGGACCGGGACGAGGACGACGCCGAGCGTCACGTGCACGCCCTGGACCAGCCGGTAGAGCCAGGCCGGGCGGGTGGGCCAGTCGAAGAGGTAGAAGCCCAGCCAACCCTTGTCCGGCGTCTGGTCGTTCAGCGGGCCGAGGTCGGGGTTGTAGGCGGCGTAGGACAGCGCGCCGGTCACGAACAGGACGGGGATGCCGACCAGCAGCACCAGCCCGAACACCGAGGTCAGCCACGGCCCGCGGATCGGGCTGCGCCAGAAGCCGGGCCGGAACGGTCCGGGCGGCGCGGGCGCCCGCCGGAGCCGGGCAGCGACCGCCGACAGCCGGGCACCGGCCGCCGTACGGGCTCGCGCGGCGGCCCGCGCGGCGTCGCGTCCGAGGCGGCGCGACGCGTCGGCGGCCCGCCGGGGCCGGCTCCGAGGCGATCCACCACCGCGCCGACCCATGACCACCGACCGCCTCCCACCGCCCAGGAACCCGTGGCGCGCGTCCCCGGCCGGAGCTGCGCCGCGCGGCCGGGGAAGGGCCGACTGGCCGGCGCCCGCCGGACAGCCAACCACCGGCGGCGCGGCGGCCCCGCCGCCACCACACCGGACCGGCGCCACGATCACCCGTACGGATGACCCCTCCTTTCAGCGCGTGGTGACGGGGATCACAGCGGGTTTCGCGCGGGCACCGAAATGCGGGGGCGGCCGCAGTGGTTGGCACGGGCAACCGTTTCCGTCCCGGCGCACACCGCCGCGGCACCCCGCAAGGAATCCGCTCATGACCGTCACCGAGTCCTCCGCCTCCCGCGCGGCCGAGATCCTGTCCCGGCCCGTCGCGATCAACGGACTGACCGTGCCCAACCGCATCGCGATGGCGCCGATGACCCGCATGTTCTCCCCCGGCGGCGTGCCCGGCGAGGACGTGCGCTCGTACTACGCCCGCCGCGCGGCCGCGGGCGTCGGCCTGATCGTCACCGAGGGGACGTACGTCGGGCACGAGTCCGCCGGGCAGAGCGACGCCGTCCCGCGCTTCCACGGCGAGGAGCAGCTGGCCGGGTGGGCCCGGGTCGCCGAGGACGTCCACGCGGCGGGCGGCACCATCGTGCCGCAGCTGTGGCACATCGGCATGGTGCGCAAGCAGGGCGACCCGCCGTTCGCGGACGCCCCCGCGGTCGGCCCGTCCGGCATCCGGCTGGACGGCACCGAGGGCACCGGGCGGGCGATGACCCGGGCCGACCTGGACGCCGTCATCGGCGCGTTCGCCGAGGCGGCCGCGGCCGCCGAGCGGATCGGCTTCGACGGCGTCGAGCTGCACGGCGCCCACGGCTACCTGCTGGACCAGTTCCTCTGGGCGGGCACCAACCGCCGCACCGACGCCTACGGCGGCGACGCGGTCGCCCGGACGAAGTTCACGGCCGAGCTCGTCGCCGCGGTGCGCGCGGCCGTGTCCCCCGAGTTCCCGGTGATCTTCCGCTACTCGCAGTGGAAGTCGGAGAACTACGAGGCCCGCCTCGCCGAGACCCCGCAGGAGCTGGAGGCGATCCTGACCCCGCTCGCCGAGGCCGGCGTCGACGCCTTTCACGCCTCGACCCGCCGCTACTGGGTCCCCGAGTTCGACGGCTCGGACCTCAACCTGGCCGGCTGGACCAGGAAGCTCACCGGCCGCCCGGCGATCACCGTCGGCTCGGTCGGCCTGGACGGCGACTTCATCCGTGCCTTCGCGGGCGAGGGCGCCCCGGTCGGGGCCCTGGACAACCTGCTCGACCGGCTGGAGCGCGACGAGTTCGACCTGGTCGCGGTCGGCCGCGCGCTCCTGCAGGACCCGCAGTGGGCGGAGAAGGTCCTCGCCGGCCGGTTCGCCGACCTGCGCCCGTACGACGCCGCCGCGGTCCGCACCCTGAGCTGATCGCCCCCGGACAGCCGGAGGCCCCGAGGCCCCGGCCGCCCGCGCCCGACGTGGCGCCGGCGGCCGGGGCCTCGGCCGTCCGTCGCCGATCGCTTCCAATCTGTGACATGGCCCCGTCTAGTTCGTTCGCGTCCCGGTGTGGTGGGATGTGCGCTCACGGGGTGACGACTGCAGACGGGGGTTGTGCGGTGCGAAGTGGACGGCTGAGGGAACTGGGCGGCGACGCGGCGGGCCTGGTCGCGGTGGGACTGGTCCGGCTGGGCGCGCGCGAACAGCTGGGCGCGACGGGCCGGTCCCCGGCCTGGGTCGGCGGGCTGCGGGCGGCTTCGTTCGCGGACGCCTGGCTGGCGTTCGGCGACGCGCCGGGGCCCGGGCTGCGGGTGCCCGCGCCCACCGCGCTGCGCACCGTCACGGAACGGGCCGCCGAGCTGGTGCTCCGCTCCTGCGGCGAGGACGGCCCGACCGCGCTGGAACGGCTGGGACGGCAGGCGACGGACAGCCGCGAGCGGGCCCGCCGGGACGGCGTGACGCACCCGGCCGAGCCCTGCGCGCTGACCCTGGTCTGGCACGGCGTCCAGGCGCTGGCCGCCGAGGACGGGCCGTCCCACGACCGCCGCATCGAGGAGCGCAGCGAGGCCTACGTGCGGGAGCGGCACCGCCGCCAGGACGCCCTGGCGCTCGTGCTGTGCTGCGCCCGGATCGCCGCCGCCGCACTGGTCGAGCTGAGCGAGGGCGATCCGGCGCGGGTGGACGCGTGGCTGGAGCAGGAGGCGGCCCACGCGATGCCCCGCACCGGCCCCGTGCCGCTGTGGGTGCCGGGGCGGCCCTGGCAGCCCGCCGGCTGACGGCCCGGCGCGCGGCCCGGCGGGCGGTCGGGCGGGCGGTCGGGCCGGGGCCGCCGTCCGGTCGTGGACGCAGGGCCGAACGCACGCCCGGCCGCGGCCTCCCCCGCCCGAACGGGTTTCCCACGAGCCATTGAGGACAGGGCGTTCCCGCCCCTACACTCGCGCCCGTCCGTGACCTCGTGTCGCGGCTCCCCCACGTCCCGGAGTCGTTCGATCCGACCCGGGCCGGGCCGAGCATGTCCCCCAACCATCCCTCGTGGAGGACT
Source organism: Streptomyces sp. Y1 (assembly GCF_041053115.1). Taxonomy (NCBI): domain Bacteria; kingdom Bacillati; phylum Actinomycetota; class Actinomycetes; order Kitasatosporales; family Streptomycetaceae; genus Streptomyces; species Streptomyces sp. Y1. Next base: position 552,846 of record NZ_CP163445.1, read on the forward strand.
ACTTGAAGGCTCCATCGATACGCCGGCTGCTCCTGGCGGGGGTGAGCAGCCTGGCCCTCGCGGCCTCCGGCGCGCTCGCCGTCCCCACGGTCAGCAGCGCCGCCGCCTACCCGGTGGTGCATCCCACGCTCGCCGACTACGCCCAGGTGTCGGCCGGCACCACGCCCCCCACCCAGGCGCAGTGTGCGTCGGCGGGCCGGCGCTGCTTCAGCCCGCAGGCGGTCAGGGCCGCCTACAACCTGGGCCCGCTGTACACAGACGGCTTCGACGGCCGGGGCCAGACGATCGCCGTCTTCGACTCGTACGGCAGCGACACGATGGCGCACGACCTGCACGTCTTCGACCAGGCCTTCGGCGTCACCGCGATGTGCGGCGAGGAGGGCGTGACCTGCCAGCCGGGCATGCCGACCTTCAGCACCTTGCACGTCCAGGGCTCGCCGGGCACCACCGCGCCGCCGTCCACCAGCCAGGGCACCGGCCAGGAGGACAAGTCCGCCTGGGCACTGGAGGTCGCGCTCGACGTCGAGACCGCGCACGCGATGGCCCCCGGCGCCAACATCCTGCTGGTCAGCACGCCCACCGCCGAGACGCTCGGGGTCCAGGGCTTCCCCGCGCTGATGGACGCCGAGCAGTACGTGGTCGACCACCACCTGGCGAACGTCATCTCGCAGTCCTTCGCCTCCGCCGAGGGCGCGTTCGCCAGCGCCCAGTCGATCGAGCCGCTGCGGCACGCCTTCAAGTCGGCGGCCCTGAACGGCGTCACCGTGCTCGGCTCCTCCGGCGACAACGGCACGGCCGGCTCGACGAAGACCCCGGTCAAGTCCGGCGGCACCACCCTCCCGTACCCCTCGGTGGAGTGGCCGGCCTCCGACCCGCTGGTGACCGGCGTCGGCGGCACGTACCTGTGCACCGACCCGAACGCGACCGCCGGCCGGGTCGCCGACAGCACCGACAACCCGTCCAAGTGCCAGGCCAACCCCGGTGCGGCCGAGGTCGGTTGGACCTTCGCCGGCGGCGGCTTCAGCCGGGTCTTCGACAAGCCCGGCTACCAGTCCGCGCTGCCCGCCGGCTCCACCCCGATCGGCGCCAAGCGCGGCGTCCCGGACGTGGCCCTGCAGGCCGCCCCCGGCACCGGCGCGCTGGTCTACGTGTCGCTCCCGCCGGACGGCAACTCCGGCCTCAACTGCGGCGCCACGCCGTGCAGCACGGGCTGGTACGACATCGGCGGCACCTCGCTGTCCTGCCCGGAGTGGGCCGGCCTGGTCTCGATCGCCGACCAGATCAACGGCGGCGGCCTCGGCCCGATCAACCCGGCCCTGTACAAGCTGGGCGCCGACCCGGCCACGTACGCGGCCGACTTCAACGACGTGACCATCGGCAACAACACCGCCGACCCGACCGTGCCCGGCTACTCCGCCACCACCGGCTGGGACCCGATCACCGGCCTCGGCACGCCCAACGCGGCGAAGCTGCTGCCCGACCTGGTCAGCGCCGCCCGTACGAGCTGACCTCGCGAGCTGACCGCACGAGCTGACCGCGCGCAACACCGGAGGGCCCGCTGCACCCGCAGCGGGGCCCTCCGGCCGTCCCGGGCTCCGGGTCCCGGGCTCCCGGTCCCGGACCGGCTACCTGAACAGGCGGTCGCCGCTGGTGGCCATCCGGTGGGTGGCGCCGTGCCGGTTCACCCAGTCGCGGACGAGGTTGACGGCGTTGGCGCACTGCCAGCTGTTGTCGTACTCGCGCACGCCGGTGAAGGCGCCGTAGCCCGCGATGATGCCGTCCACCTTCGCGTCGCCCAGCAGCTTGTCGACGTACCACGGGTCGTTGTAGGTGGTCGTCCAGGACAGCGTCGCCGCGAGCCGTCCGCCGGCGCGGTCGTCGGCCCCCTTCTTCAGTTCGGCGCAGGTGTTCCAGGTGGCTTCCGTGCAGTTGCCGAACCCCTTGGTGATGTCGGTGTCGCCGTAGTCCATCGCCCGGTGGCCGGCGGGGATCCCGGAGCCGGAGCGGTCGAAGGCGCTGCGGACCTGGTCCCGGGTCCCGGTCGTGGTCATGCCCTCCAGGCTGCCGAGCTTGCCCTCCAGGCTCTTCCACCCCCGGCCGCCGACGTCCGGGGTGCTGCCGCCGTGGTACTCGTAGAAGCCGTAGAGCACCTGGATCCCGGCGGCCGTCAGCCGCTGCGCCTTGTCGTGCAGTCCGGCGACGCTGCACCCGCGGTTCTGCTGCTCCCCGCAGTAGTTCGGGTCCTTGATGTCCAGCCAGACCAGCGACAGCCGGCGCCCCGCGTGCGCGTTGGAGACGATCCGGTCGATCATGCTGTCGAAGCTCGGGCCCAGCCGGTTGTCGCCGGCCGAGGAACAGTCGTGGTAGGCGCGCCACTCGTTCGGGTTCCACCAGGCGCAGACGTCGATCTCGATGCCGTTGGCACCGTGGCTGAGCGCCGCGTCCACGCCGTCCAGGGTGTCAACCCGGTGCGCGATGGCGTAGACCGGGTGGCGCTGATCGGCCGCTGCCGCCGGGGTCGCGCCGAGCGCGGTGGCCCCGACGATCCCGCACAACGCCGCCGTCAGCGCCGACAGCGTCCGGCGGCCGGCGCCGCGCCTGAGGTGAGTGGTCAAGGAAGGCACTCCTTCTTCTCGGTCTTCCGCGCCGGTGGCCCGACACGGAAAGACGATTTCACCAACTGCGCTTGGCCACATGGTAAATGAGTGATGGTCAGGCTGCCTGCGGGGCGGGTCGCCGCCCGTCCGCGGCGCACGGCCCGGCGACGGCGTCCCGCTCGCGCAGCCGCTCCAGCAGGGCCACGAGCTCGGCGTTCCGGCCGGTGGCCATCAGGTAGATCATCATGAGGTCGCCGGAGAACGCGGCCACCGGGTCGGTGAATCCGACCGGCTTGTTCTTCTCGAAGACGAAGTGCCCACTCCAGGCGAAGCCGAAGAACGCGGCCGGCACCCCCCACAGCAGGCGGGCCCGGCGCCGCCCCACGGCCGTCACCGCCACCCCGACCGCGGCGGCCATCCCCGCCACGTGCATCCAGCGGCTGGTCTCGTTCGTGTGGCCGCGCATGTAGTCCTCGAAGCGCTGGTCGAACTCCCTCATGGTGCTACCTCGTCTCTGTGGTGGTCGGGTGTTCCGTGGTGGTCGGGTGTTCCGTGGTAATCGGGTGCGGGGTCCGGACGGGGCAGGCCGCCGCCCCCGCCTCGTAGGCCTCCCGGTAGACCTGGGCGACGCTGACATCCGGCTCGAAGCGGGCGCCGAACCGGAGCTGGTACTGGTGGAACAGCTCGGGATCGTGGTGGAGGAAGAGCACGTCGTGCAGCGCCATGTTGCGCATGGCGAGCATCGGGACGGGCGAGCGGGAGACCGGGAACTCGGGGTTGCGCGCCGCGGGCTCCGGGCAGTCGGGGTGGAACTGGCCCAACATCAGTCCGTCGCCGGCCAGTTCCGCCTTCAGCTCGGCCTGCACCGCGTCCAGGAGGTGCCCGTGCGACCGGGGGAGGTCGGGGAGCACCAGGATCAGGCAGTGGATCACGGGGTTGCTGCGCGCCCACTGCGCGGTGCGGAAGGTCCGGGCCATCTCCCGTACGAGGGAACGCAGTTCGGCGCCGCCGGCGGTCGCCAGGCCGGTCCGGGTGTGGAGGCGCACCGTACCGCCGCGGGCGGCGGGCAGCATGAACGGGCAGACCGCACCGTCCCGGCCGAGTTCCGGGTGCGGGCGGCAGACGTAGTCCGCCAGCCAGCGCACCGCCTCGGCCTGCGGTGCGTCCACGGCGGGCAGCAGCTCGGCGATGTCCGGCGGCGTGCTGCTCATCGCGGCCCACCGCCCGCCGGCCGCCCGTCGCCCGGCCGCGCCTCGAACACGCCGGCGCCGGCCGCTAGCCGCGTCACCCGTACGGTGCCGAAGCCCGCCTCGTGCAGCAGCCCGGTCACCTCCTCGCGGGTCCGCTCCCGGCCGCCGCCGAACAGCGACATCATGTAGAGGTCCATCACCGCGCCCCAGCGGTCGCCGCCGGCCGGGTCGGCGCCCGCCAGGTGGTCGACCACCACCAGCCGGGCCTCCGGACCCATCGCGGCACGGCAGTTGCGCAGAAGCGCCCGGCACGCGTCGTCGTCCCAGTCGTGCAGGATGTGCCGCAGCAGGTACCGGTCGGCGCCCGGCGGCAGCGGCGCGAAGAAGTCGCCCGCCACCAGCTCGCAGCGCGCGCCGAGGCCCGTCCCGGCCAGCCTGCGGGCGGCCGGCTCCAGGGCCTCGGCCAGGTCGACCAGCACTCCGCGCAGCTCGGGGTGGGCGGCCAGCAGCCCGGTCAGCAGGGCGGCGTCCCCGCCGCCGACGTCGACCACGGTCAGCGCCCCGGAGAAGTCGACCGCGTCCAGTACCGCCGCCAACTCCAGGGCGAGGCCGGTCTCCTGGGAGCGGTCGAAGACCGAGCGCAGCGCGGGGTCGGCGCCGAGCCGGCTGAAGAAGTCCTCGCCGAAGGCCTCGGGGAAGCCGGGCCGCCCGGTGCGGACGGACTCGGTCAGCCGCTCCCAGGCGGGGGCCACGGCCCGCGCGACCAGCAGCGCGGTGGGGAGCGCGGAGGCCGGGGCGTCGGTGCGCAACGCCGCCCCGAGCGGGGTGAGTTCGAAGAACTCCCCGGGCCGACCGGCCTGGACGGCCTCGCCGGACGGCCCGGACGACCCGGACGACCCGGACGACCCGGACGACCCGGACGACCCCGACTGCCCGGACGTGGCCCGCAGCGCCCCGAAGGCCGCCAGGGCGTGCAGCAGGCGGGTCAGCAGCGCGGGGTCGGCGCCGGCCCGGTCGGCCAGTTCCGCGGCGGGCAGCGGCCGTTCGGCCAGCGCGTCGGCGAGGCCGAGTTCGGCCATCGCGCACAGGGCGCGCGAGCGGAGGTGTCCGTAGATCAGCTCGCGCATCCGCAGGGCGTGCCGGGCCTGCTCGGCGTCGGGCAGGGCGACGTGGGCCGGCGGCCGCGTGGTGGCGGCGGTCATGAGAGCGCTCCGGTGCAGGTGTCCGCCACGGTGTCAACGGTGTTCCGGCCGCGGTCCGGTGTCTCGCCGACCTCGACGAGCAGCCCGCCGCGCGGCACCAGCGCCGGAATGCCGCCGTACCGGGGGCGGGTGGTGAGCAGGGTGAGTTCGGTGCGCTGGGCCAGCCGGGCCAGCATCGCGGGCAGCACGGCTCCGGCGAGGCCGGCGCCGATGCAGCGGTGGGCGCCGTAGCCGTACGGGAGGTACTCCATGGGCGTGGGGGCGCGGTGGCCCTCGCGCGCCGGGTCCCAGCGCTCGGGCCGGAACGCGTCCGGTTCGTCCCAGGCCTCGGGTGAGCGGTGGGTGATGTACTCGCTGATCGCGACCAGGGAGCCCGCCGGGATCAGGTGGCCGCGGAAGCGGAACGCCTTGCGGCAGCGGCGCGGGCTCAGCACCACCGGCGGATGCAGCCGCAGGCTCTCGTGCACCACCCGCACGGTGTGGGGCAGCCTGCGGACGTCGGCGGGGGTGGCCGGCGCGTCCCCCAGGACCTCGTCGGCCTCGGCCCGGATCCGCTGCCAGACGCCCTCGTGGGAAAGGGAGTTGTAGACCGCCCAGCCGATCGCGGAACCCACCGGGTCGTAGCCGGCGATCAGGGCGCTGACGACCATGTCGCGGATCTCGCGGTCCGTCATCGCGGCCCCGCCCTCGGCCAGCATCACCGAGATCAGGTCCTCCCCCGCCGGGCCGCCCGTGCGGCGCCGGCGGATCTCGGCGTAGATGCGGTCCTCGACGGCGGCGACCGCCGCCACCGCCCGGCGGCGCGGTCGGCCGGGCAGTCGCCAGGCCACCAGCTGCTTGGGGAGCGGGTAGTCCATCAGTTCGTGGATCTCGTCCAACCTGGCGATCAGGAAGGGGGCTTGGGCGGCGAGGCGGTCGCCGCAGAACATCCGCAGCATCGCGCCGCGCAGCGCCTCGCGCAGCTCCCCGTGGATGTCCAGCCGCTGCCCGGGCCGCCAGCCGTCGACGGCCCGGTCGAGGGCGGCCAGGATCATCCGGGTGCTCTCCGCCACCCCGGCGCGGTGGAAGGAGGGTTGCGCCTTGCGCTTGCGGCGGTCGTGCGGTTCGCCGTCGGTGACGACCAGGGCGGTCTCCCCGGCGATCGGCCGCAGGATGTCGTAGGCGCCGGTGAAGACGAAGTTGTCGGGATTGCGCAGGACCAGGGCGTTGGCCTGCGGGCCGAGCAGGAAGTGGGTGCGGGTGGGGCCGAACCCGAAGACGCTGACCTCCCCGTAGCCGTCCCTCAGGTGCTCCAGCCCTTCGGGCAGGGACTGCTGGAAGGCTCGTCCGGCGCGGAACACCTGGGCGGGCGTGCGCGGTCCTGGAATCCTGGGCATGCGGAACTCTCCTCCGGTCTGTCGGCAACGGTCGGGGGTGCGGGGGTGGGTCAGCTGTCGGTCGGCGCGGCCGGCGCGGCCGGCGCCGTCATCTGCCGCGAGTCGAGGGCCAGCAGGTCGCTGCCGAACAGCAGCAGGGCGCCCAGCGCCACCGCGCAGACGGAGGCGACGTCGAAGGCGTCCAGCAGCAGCACCGCGACCAGGTAGCCGGTCGACAGCAGCATGTCGCGCTTGAGCACCGCGTTGGCCGTCGCCGCGTCCGGGGCCCCGACCATGGCCCGGCACTGCCGGAACGCGGCCACCACCAGGGGCAGCGCGAACAGGGTGCGCGGCGGCAGCGCCCCGCCGGCCACGAACAGGGCGAGCGACAGGTAGCCGGTCAGCGTGGCCGCCATGGCGACCCGCGCGGCGGCCTCCCGGGTGGCGAACACCGTCGCCGAGGTCCGCAGCCCGGCCGCGCGGTCGCCCTCGACGTCGGGCAGGTTCTTGATCATGCCCTTGGGCACGAACCAGAGGATCAGGAAGGCCGGCACCGCCCACGCGGCCCCGCTCGGCATCCGCACCCCGGTGCCGAAGTAGCCGAGCAGGTACGGCCCGAAGACGGCCAGGCTCATGCCGACCGGCCCGAGCCAGGGGCGGGCCTTGAGCCGCAGCGGCCGGAACGAGTACTGGAGCGCCCCCGCCAGGGCCAGCGCCATCGGGACCAGGTAGGCGACGCCGTACAGCGGCGCCAGCGCGAGCAGGGCGAGCACCATGGCGTGGCCGGCCGCCAGCATCCGCCGCGGCCCGACGAGCAGCACCAGCCAGACCCGCGAGGGCAGGTTGCGGCTGTCCTCGGCCAGGTCGGTGTAGGCGTTGTAGACATTGGCCAGCAGGCCGTAGACCACGCTCATCAGCAGCCCGAGGAAGAACTGCCAGGTCGCCGCGCCGCCGCCCCGGGCCCAGCCCCAGGCGAAGCCGAGCAGCCCCGGGACGCACGTCCGGGGCCGCCCGAGCATGACCAGCACGCGCAGCCCGGCGGCCCACCCGAGGTGGCCCGGCGAACGGCGCACGGCCGCCTCCCGCTGTTCGGGATCGAGCGCGGCGAGCTCGGCCTGGCCGACGGGCGGGGCCGGCTCGCTGATCGTGGTCGGTGACATCAGGTCCCTCGCTCAGTCCAGCGCCCGTCCACCGGCGGTGGGTCCGGGCGTGCGGTCATGTCCGTTCAAGGCCTTCGGCTTGCCGTGGCGGGCCGGGGCGGCCGTGCGGGGCCCGGACGGCCGTGGGGCGGCGGAGGTGCGGCCGTTCCGGGGCCGTCCGGCGCCGCGTTCTCCCGGCACCGCAGACGCTAGGCCGGTCCGAGAGGCAGTCTCAATGCGCCTTTGTTGGCATCCGGGCTGTATCCGGCAGCTGTATCCGGCGGCCCGCCCCGGCGTCGCCACCGCCCGGGCCGGCACCGGGCTTCCCGTCCGCGTGCAACGTTTCGCGCCGCCCGCGACGTCAAAGAGAGGGAGGGCCGCGCGAAGGGCGCACCGACCGCGCGAGGGGGGCCGGCGTCGGGCCGCTCCGGCGAGCTGACGGAATTCCCGCACATTCTTTCAGTTCGCACACTGTCGACCTTTTCGGGCCATATCCGGCGGCTGTTGCAAAGCCGTGACAGTCGTGTGCGAAAAACCGTTCGACCGGCGCTCGGTAAGGGTTAGCATTCCGGAATGGAATCGAAGCCCTCGCCGATAGCGAATTCGTCCGATGCCGCGGCTCCCCGCCCGCCCCGCACCACGCCGCTGCGGTTAGTCCGTCACGGTGCGACCTTCCTGGGGGTGAGCGTGGTGTCGGGCGCGCTGCTGGCAGGGCTCGTCCTGCCCGTCGCCGGTGGCATCGGGCTGGTCGCCAAGGACACCGCGGAGGGCTTCGACGACATCCCCGACGACTTCAAGACCCCGCCGCTCGCCCAGGCCACCCAGATCTTCGACGCCAAGGGCGGCCTGATCGCCAAGGTCTACGAGCGCGACCGCACCGTCATCACCGCCGACCAGATGTCACCGCTCATGCGGCACGCCCAGGTCGACATCGAGGACGCCCGTTTCTACGAGCACGGCGCCGTCGACCTCAAGGGCATCCTGCGCGCGATCAGCAAGAACGCCGAGAGCGGCACCAACTCGCAGGGCGCCTCGACGCTCACCCAGCAGTACGTGAAGAACGTCAACGTGGAGAAGGCCGGCGACGACACGGACGCCGTGCAGGAGGCCCAGCGCAAGACCCTGGGGCGCAAGATCCAGGAGCTGAAGATCGCGATCAAGTTGGACAAGGAGCTGAGCAAGGACCAGATCCTCACCAACTACCTCAACATCACGTACTACGGGAACGGCGCCTACGGCGTGGAGGCCGCCTCCCAGCGCTACTTCGGCAAGAGCAACAAGGACCTGACCGTCGCCGAGGCCGCCACCCTCGCCGGGCTGGTGCAGAACCCGTCCCAGTACGACCCGAAGCGCTACCCCGACAACGCGGTCAAGCGTCGCAACGTCGTCATCGACAAGATGCTGGAGAACAAGCACATCACCGCCGACCAGGCGAAGGAGGCGAAGGCCGCCCCGCTGGGCCTCAACTACCGCGAGCCGCGCAACGGTTGCATCACCGCCACGGCCGGCATGGGCTTCTTCTGCGACTACGTGCGCCACGTGGTCAAGCAGGACCCGGCCTTCGGCAAGAGCGCCGAGGAGCGCAAGAAGCTCTGGAACACCGGCGGCCTGAACATCTACACCACGCTCGACCCGGACAAGCAGGCCGCCGCCCAGAGCGCGGTGAGCAGCAAGGTGAGGGTGACCGACACCGTGTCCGCCGCCGCCACCATGGTCGAGCCCGGCACCGGCAAGATCCTCGCCATGGCCCAGACCCGCCCGTACGGTCTGGCGACGGAGAAGAACCAGACCGTGGTCAACCTCAACGTCGACGCCTCGATGGGCGGCGGCAACGGCTTCCAGCCGGGATCGACCTTCAAGCCGATCGTCGCCGCCGCCGCGCTCGAGGCGGGGCTGCCGGCGGTGCAGGAGTACTCGGCCCCGAACTCCCTCGAGTACCCGACGATGAAGACCTGTGAGGGGACCTGGCGCAACGACGCCCGGCCCAGGACGGTCGTGCCCAACGAATCCGCCGGCGAGAAGGGCCCGTACCAGCTCAAGGAGGCCATGGCCCGCTCGGTCAACACCTACTTCGTGCAGATGGAGCAGGAGATCGGTCTCTGCGCCGTCAAGCAGATGGCCAACAAACTCGGCATCACCGCCAAGGCCAGCGGCAAGCCGCTGGAGGAGGTCCCCGCGATGGCCCTGGGCGTGGAGGAGGTCAGCCCGCTGACCATGGCCAACGTCTACGCGACCTTCGCCGCCGGAGGCACGCACTGCAGCCCGCTCGCCATCAACAAGATCACCACCGTGGAGGGCAAGGACGTTCCCGTCCCGGCCGGTCACTGCGAGAAGGTGTTCTCCGACGAGACGGCACGGGCGCTGAACACCGTCCTGAACGGCGTGACCGAGAAGGGCACCGGCAAGGACCTCGGCCTGGACGACGGCCGGCAGATCGCCGGCAAGACCGGCACCTCGGACCACAAGCGGGCCGCCTGGTTCAGCGGCTACACCCCGCAGCTGGCCACCTCCGTCTGGCTCGGCGGCCCGGCCGGCGGCGTCGAGATGCGCGACATCACCATCAACGGGAAGTACCACGGCGAGGTGTTCGGCGCGGACGGCCCCGGGCCGATCTGGCGGGACGCCATGAGCCAGGCCCTGCGCGGCACGCCCGAGAAGTCCCTGCCGATGGCCGACATCCCCGACCCGGCCCCCAAGCCCGACCCGAACGCCACCGGCACCGGCACCGCCACCGGGCCCGGCACGGCCAAGCCGAACCCGGCCCCGTCCGGCTCGCCGCGCTGACCGCCGACACCGAGCCCGTCCCCCACCCGACCCGCCGAGCCACCGCTCGGCGGGTCGGTCGGCTTTCCCCGCCGATCCGCTGGGGCCGCACCCCCCGAACGGCGGGTGGCAATTCCGGCATCAGGGCCGCAATCAGGCGGGCCCACATGAAATGTCGTGAATTCAACTACAGAATGCGGGAATCCGTGCGGAGAAACGCGGAGAACCCCGCCGACAAGAGCCGCCGTGAGATCCACCTCACGCCTTCCCCCGTCTTCCGCCGGAGACAGGGCGCTGACCAGGCCTCAGATCGTGTCCACACCGTTCTGACGACCGCTCACCCTGGATCCCAAGGTGTACTCGGGTGCTAGCCTTGCTTCCTGCGAGCGAGAGGCCCCACCACTCCCGAGATCGCATCAGCTGACGAACCGTCCGCGTGCCTCCGACTTACGGTGCGCCCGCTCGGTCCGTTTTCCCACCCGTGGCCTGCCGGGTCGCAGCGGAATCGAATTCCGCCGACCGCCGGCCCAACGATCGCCTCCGACCCATCGGGCGAAGTCGCGTCCCCACGCGACCTCGCTCGGCCTCGCATGCCTCAAAGCAGGAATTGATGCCCGTTCACTCGATAGCGGAGCTCGTACGCTTCGCGCGCCGCAACTCGCCCTTCTACGCCGATCTGTACGCCGGACTACCGGACGGGACGGCGCGGCTGACCGATCTCCCGGTCGTCCCGCAGTCCGAGTTCTGGCAGGCCAACACGCCTCGCGGCAACCGGCTGCTGACCGGACCGCTGGAGGAGGCGGTCGTCTTCAAGAGCGGTGGCACCACCGGCTCGCCGAAGTTCTCGTTCTACAGCCGGGAGGAATGGCGGGAGTTCACCACGTCGTTCGGCGCCGGGCTGGTCGACGCCGGGCTGCGCCCGGGGCACCGGGTCGCCGATCTCTTCTACGCGGGCGACCTGTACGCCAGCTACACCTTCGTCCTCGACGCGCTGCACCGCTCCCCCGTCTCCAACATCCGGCTGCCGATCGGCGGGGCGGCGCCCCTGGACTCGACCGCGCGGACCCTGGAGCAGTTCCGGGTCGAGGTGGTGGCCGGCACCCCGACGACGCTGTGCGCACTGGCCGACCACCTGCTGGCCTCCGGACGCGAACTCCCCTCCGTCGAGCTGCTGTTGTTCGGCGGCGAGGGCCTCTACCGGGACCAGCAGCCGCTGTTGCGCGCGGTGTTCCCCAACGCCCGTGTCTCGTCCATCGGTTACGCCGCCGTCGATGCCGGTCTGCTCGGCCGGCCCGTACCGGGGCCGGACACCCGGGTGCACCGGGCGTTCACCCCGGAGACGGTGGTGGAGATCCTCGACGACCACACCGGCGAGCCGGTCCGCGCCGAGGGCGTACCCGGCCGGGTCGTGGTGACCGACCTGCGGCGACGGCTGATGCCCGTGCTGCGCTACCCCGTCGGGGACCGCGCGGAATGGACCGACGTCGCCGCCGGGCGGTTCCGCATCCTCGGCCGGGCCCAGGAGGGCGTGCGGGTGGGGCCGGTGTCGCTGTACACCGAGGACGTGCTCGACCTCGTCCGGGCCGCCGACCCGGCCGGCCGGGTGACCGGCGTCCAACTGGTGGTACGCCGCTGGGAGGGCCGGGACGGGCTGGTCCTGCGGCTGGCCTGCGACGGGAACCCGGCCGGGCTCCCCGAGCTGGCCGACGCCGTCACGACCGGCATCCACACGGCGCGGCCGCTGTACCCGGAGGCGGTCGCCGCCGCCCACGTCCACCCGCTGTCCGTCACGTGGGTGCGCCCGCACGAGCTCGCCGTCAACGCGCGGACCGGCAAGCTGATCCGCGTCCTCGACGAACGGCCGCACGCGTGACGGCGGCCCAGGCGGCCGCCCACCGCCTGCCGCTCGTCCTGCGCAACCGGCGCTTCGCCGCCGTCTGGGGCGCGCAGGTGCTCACCCAGGCCGCCGGGCGGATGTTCCAGGTCGGCGCGGTGTGGTGGCTGGTCGGCTACGCCGCGGGCCCGGACGGCGGCCTCGCCTCGGGCGCCTTCCTCGCCGTCAGCACGCTGCCCGCGGTCGCGCTGGCGCCGCTGGTGGCCTCGCTCATCGCCCGCCACCCGCACCGCACGGTGCTGGGCCTCTCCGCCGCCGTCGCCGGTCTGATCGCCCTCGGCACCGCCGGCTGGACGTACGCCGCGACGCCCCCGATGGCCGTCACGTACGGTGCCGCCCTGGTACTGGCCGGCTGCCAGGCGGTCTTCGACCCGTGCCTGACCACCTCCGTTCCCGACCTGGTCGAGGACGCCGACATCGAGGCCGCGACCGGCTTCGAACTCGCCACCCAGTCGCTGGCCGGCCTCGCCGGCGGGCTGCTGGGCCCGCTGGTGGTCGACGCCGCGGGCCTCGCCGGCATCGTCGCCGGCTGCGCCGGCGGGTACCTGCTGGCGGCCGCCCTGATCGCCGCGACCCCGTTCCCGGCCGCCCCGGGCACCCCGCGCACCCCGTCCGCGGGCGGCGGCGGCGGTGGCGGTGAGGCACCCGCCGCCCGCCGACCGCTGCGCCGCATCCTGGCCGAACTGCCGTTCGTCCGCCGCGTGCTCCTCTGCTTCACCGCGGCGAACGTGTTCACCACCGCGGTGTTCGTGGTGATGCCGCTGTACACCCGGACGGTGCTGCACGCGGACGGCTCGACCGTCGCGGCCCTGGAGGCGGCCCTCGGCGCCGGCACACTCGTCGGCTCCTTCACGGGCGGCCGGCTCCCGGGCGCGCCCACGGTGGTCGGCGCCGGATGCCTGGGCCTGATGGCCGCCGCGCTCGGCCTGCCCGGCCTGGCCGCCGGAGCGGCCCCGGCCGTCGGGTCGATGGCGGTCGCCGGCTGGTGCGTGGGCGTGATCGGCGTGCGGTTCGTCGCGCTGTTCCAGCGGCTGGTGCCGACCGAGGACCGGCCCGGGTTCTTCGCGGTCATGCAGGCGTTGCTCGGCGCGACCTTCCCGGTGTCCTCGGTCGTGTTCGGCCTGCTCGGCGACCACCTCTCGCCGCGCACGCTGTGCCTGGTCCAGGCCCTCGGCGTGCTGCCGGTCGCCGCCGCGCTGTGGTGGACCGGCCGGCGTGCACCCGCGGCGGCCCCACCGGAGGACCCGGCCACGGCCGCGCGACCGAGCGGGGCCGCGCGATGACCGTCACGATCGCCCCCGCGGCGCCGCAGGACGTCGCGCAGCTGCGCCAGCTCTACTTCGACGTCTACGGCCACGGCTACCCCGTCCCACTCGGCAGCGACCCCGCGGAGATGCGCCGCCTGATCGACGACCCGCACACGCACTGGTTGACCGCACGCCACGAGGGCGCCGGCCGCCTGGCCGGGTCGGTGGCGGTGCAGACCGACCCCGGCGGCCGGATCGGCAAGCTGGTGGGCCTGGCGGTCCACCCGGAACAGCGGGGCGGCGGCCTCGCCGCACGGCTGACCGCCTCCGTCTGCGCGGACGCCTTCGCCACCGGCACGCTGGACTCGGTCTACGCGACCGTCCGCGTGGTCACCCCCGGCCCCCAGCAGGTCTTCGCCCGCAACGGCTTCCAGGCCCTCGGCCTGATGCCGAACGCCGTCGAGGTCGCCGGGTGCGAGAGCCTCGCCCTGTTCGCCCGGTACGCCGACGGCGTCCTGGCCCGGCGGGAGAACGTCGGCGCGGTGCCCCGGGCCCTGGTTCCGCTGCTGGACGCGGCCTGGCAGAGCACCGGCGTCGACTACGGCCGCCCCCGCCGCACGGACGCCCCCGCGCCGGCCGTCGACCGGCCCGCGCCGGTGACCGCGCCGATGGAGCTGATCACCGCGCCCGGCTTCGTCCGCCGCCGCTTCCTCGAACTCCTCCCCGATCCGGGCGAGCGGTTCTTCCCGCTGCACGTCCCGAACACCGTGCTCACGCCGCCGGACGGAGCGTTCGAGGCGTACGCCGACCTGGACCGGGCCGCGGCGAGCTGCTCGCTGATCGCGGTGCACCCTTCCCCGGCGGCCGTCGCCGGGGCGCTGGAGCCCCTGATGGCGGCCGTCACCCGCGCGGGTGCCGACTACGTCGAGACACTGCTGCCGCTGGCCGACACCGCCGGGCTCGACGCCTTCCTGGCCGCCGGGTTCATCCCGAGCGCCGTCTACCCGGCGATGCGCCGCATCGGCGACCGGTTCCACGACTACGTGCTGCTGTCCCGCACCAGCCGTCAGATCGACTTCCGGGCCGCGGCCGTCAGCGGCCGGCTCCAGCCGTACCTGCTGGCCTACCTGACGGCCTGGACATCGACCTACCTACCCCTTCCCGAGGTTTCCCCGTGACCGTCCGTACCGAGACCGCCCGTCCCGAGACCGCCCCTACCGTGAACGCCCATCCCCTGAACGCCCACCTCGCGCCGGTCGGCGTTCCCGACCCGGCCGCACTCGCGCACGTCCAGCGGCTCTGCGACCTGACCGACCCGTACGCGGCCGGGCCGGAGGCCGACGCCCTGTTCGCCGCCGCGATGGCCGAGACCAACGCGTGGCACGCGCAGCGCTCGCCGTTCCTCCGCTCGCTGCTGGACGGCCCGGTGGAGACCCCGGCGCCGACCGTCGGCGAGGGGGTCCGCACGCCCCTGGTGCACGCCAACTTCTTCAAGCGGCACGAGGTGCTCTCCATCCCCCGGGAGGAGGTGTTCCTCCACCTCACCTCCTCCGGCACCACCGGCCAGAAGTCGCAGATGTTCTTCGACACCTGGACGATCCGCTCCGCGCAGCGCATGGTGGCCCGCATCTTCGACCACTACGGCTGGATCACGCCCGACCAGCCCGTCAACTACCTGCTGTACAGCTACGAGCCCGCTCCGCAGCTCAAGCTCGGCACCTCGTTCACCGACAACTACCTCTGCGACTTCGCCCCGGCGAACCACACCACCCACGCCCTGCGGCACACCGGCAGCGGCCACGAGTTCGACGTCCACGGCTGCATCGAGGCGCTGCGGCGGTACGCCGAGGACGGGCTGCCGGTGCGGATCCTGGGCTTCCCCGCGTTCCTGCACTTCACCCTGGAGCGGATGCGCGCCCTCGGCCTGCCGCCGCTCCAGCTGCCGCCCGGCTCCCTGGTCCTGCTCGGCGGCGGCTGGAAGGGGCACACCGACCGGCAGATCGGCAAGGAGCAGTTCTACGCCGGGGTCACGGAGCAGCTGGGCATCCCCTCGGACCGCATCCGCGACACCTTCGGCTCGGTCGAGCACTGCGTGCCGTACATCGAGTGCGGACACCACCGCCTGCACGTCCCGGTCTGGTCGCGGGCGGCGGTGCGGGACCCCCGCACCCTGGAGCCGCTGCCGTACGGCGCACGCGGCTTCCTCCACCTCGTCTCCCCGTACATCACCTCGGTGCCGGCCCAGAGCGTCGTCATGGGCGACCTCGCCTCGCTGCACCCCGCGGGGGAATGCCCCTGCCCGCTGCCCACTCCGTGGTTCACCGTCCACGGCCGCGCCGGGGTCAGCCGGAACCGCACCTGCGCGGCGGCCGCCGCCGAACTCCTGAAGGGAATGTCGTGAACCCCGAACTCGCGAGCACCGCGCCCCACTTCTGGCAGGGCTCGTTCATCGACGACGACGAGGCCGCCCGGCGTCTCGCCGAGCTGCCCGACCTCGCCGCCCGGACCCTGGCCGAACCCCTGCCCACCGAACTGGTGCTGAGCGCCTGCCAACACCTCGCCGACGCCCTCGGCGCGCCGGGCGACCCGGTCCGCACCCGTCTCCTCGCCGAACTCACCGGTGGCGGCGTCGACCCCGACGAGGCGGCGGCGACGCTCGCCGAGATCGCCGGTGCGATCGCCCGCCCGGCCCTGGAACGCAAGCTCCGCAGCGAACTCGGCGGACTGCGCCCCGAGCGGCTCACCCGGCCCGACGCGCGGGAGACCACCTTCGAGGCGTGGGCGCCGGTCGGGCTCCTGGTCCACATCGCCCCCGGCAACGCCGCCGCCGTGGCCCCGCTGAGCGTGATCGAGGGTCTGCTCACCGGAAACCTCAACGTGCTGAAGACCAGCAGCGCCGACACGCCGCTCGCCCAGCACCTGCTCGCCGAGCTGGCCGCCGCCGACCCGACCGGCGCCCTGGCCCGCCGGATCGTCGCGCTCCGCTTCCCCTCCGCCCGCACCGCGTGGCTGCGGCTGATGTGCGAGGCCGCCGACGCGGTGGCGGTCTGGGGCGGCGAGGACGCCGTCCGCGCGGTCTCCGAACTGGTCCCGGCCGGCTGCCGCCTGGTCGAGTGGGGGCACCGGGTCTCCTTCGCCTACCTCACCCGTGACGCCTGGTCGGACTTGGTGACCCTGGACGCGCTCGCCGCCGACGTCTGCCGCTTCGAACAGCAGGCCTGCTCCAGCCCCCAGGTGGTCTACCTCGACACCGAGGACGACGAGGAGGTCTTCGCGTTCGCCGAGCGCTTCGCGGCCCACCTCGCCGACGCCTCCGCCGAGCTGCCCCGGCCCGAACTCGAACCGGCCGAGCACGCCGAGATCACCACCACCGAACTGGTCGCCCGGCTGGAGGAACACCTCGGCCTCACCAGGGTCCTGGCCGCCGAGGACGGCTCCTGGCGCGTCCTCGCCGACACCCGGCCCGCCCTGGCCGCCTCGCCCCTCCACCGCAGCGTCTGGGTCAAGCCGCTGCCCCGCGCCCGCGTCATGCCCGTACTGCGCCCGATGCGCCGGTACCTGCAGACCGCCGCGATCGCCGGCAGCCGAGCCGACGTCGCCCGGCTGTCGCAGGCCGTGCTCGCCGCCGGCGTGCTGCGGGTCACCCCGGTCGGCGGGATGCTCGACGGCTACCACGGCGAGCCCCACGACGGCGTCTACGCGCTCCAGCGCTACAGCCGCCGCGTCAGCGTCCGGACGGACCGCGCCTTCGCCACCACCGCCTGCCTGGACGACCTGGCGGCCCCGGCCTTCGTCCCCGCCGCGCCGAGCGGCCCGCTGCTGGACAAGGCCGGGGTGCAGGAGCAGCTGCGCACCCTCGCGCCGGAGCACGCCCACCTCCACTTCCGCAGCGGCGGCAGCACCGGGGCCCCGGCCCTGTCGGTGTTCACCAACGCCGACTACGACACCCAGATGCGGGCCTGCGCCGACGGCCTGCTCGCCGCCGGGTTCGATCCGGCCCGGGACCGCGCCGCCAACCTCTTCTACTGCGGCGGCATGTACGGAAGCTTCATCAGCTTCTTCTCGATCCTGGAACGCCTCAACGCCACCCAGCTCCCGATCGCCGCCGGCCCCGACCACGCCGCCACCGCCGAGGCGCTGGTGACGAACGGGGCGGACACCGTGTTCGGCATGCCCTCCTACCTCTGGCAGCTGTTCCACGCCCGGGCCGACCAGCTGCGCGCCTACGGCGGGATCAGGAAGGTGTTCTACGGCGGTGAGCACTTCACGGCCGAGCAACGCCGGGTGCTCACCGAGGAGTTCGGCGTCGAGGTGATCCGCTCGGCCGCGTATGGCAGCACCGACCTGGGGCCGCTCGGCTACCAGTGCACCCACGCCGAGGGATCGGTCCACCACGTCCTGACCGACCTGCACACCCTGGAGATCCTGGCCCCGGAGGCCGACCGACCGGTGCCCGCCGGGCAGCCGGGCCGCCTGGTCTTCACCAGCCGCACCCGGGCCGGGCAGCGCCTGGAGCGGTACCAGATCGGCGACCTCGGCCGCGCGGTCGAGGGCGTCTGCCCCTGCGGCAGCCACACCCCGCGCCTCGAACTCCTCGGCCGGTACGGGGACGTCGTCCGGGTCGCCACGTACTTCCTCAACGTCCGGCGCTTCGTCGCGGTGGCCCAGGAGGAGTTCGGCTACCAGGGAGAGCTGCAGCTGGTCCTGGACGCGGGTGAGGGCCGCGAGCGGGCCGTCGTCCGGCTGGACGGGCGGTACGCCCAGGACGGGCCGGCGGCCCGCGCCGCCTTCCTGACCGCCATCCCGGAGCTGGGCTCGGCCGTGGACGAGGAGCTGCTCGACTTCACGGTCGAGACCGTCGACTCCGGGGCGTTCGAACGGACGCCCACCAGCGGCAAGCTCCGGACGGTGATCGACCGACGGCGGACCGCGATGTGATGCCGCCACCGCTCGGCCGGGGCCGGGGCTGGGGCCGGGACACCCCGGCCCCGGCCGGGCGACCGTCTCGTCGGGTGACCTCGGGGCGTGGGTGCCGGGTCGGCCGGCCGATCGCTCGCATAGTCGGAATCCACGTCATATTCACCGATCGTGGGACGAGCCGATGATGCGATTGCCATGCCGAGAGATCCTCACCGCCGCCACCGCCCTGCTGCTCCCCCTCACGGGATGCGGGGCCCCGCAGGCACGGCAGGCCGTGCCGTCGCCACCGCGGGAGCCGAGCTCCGCGGCCACGCCCGCCCCGGCGGGACCGCGGGCGTTCACCCTGGTCGCCACCGGGGACGTCCTGCCGCACACCGAGATCATCCAGCAGGCCAAGGAGGACGCCGGGGGCAGCGGCTACGACTTCACCCGGATGCTCGCCGGCGTCAAACCGGTCATCGGTGCCGCCGACCTGGCCATCTGCCACATGGAGACGGTGTACGGCGCGGACGGCGGGCCCTTCACCGGCTACCCGTCGTTCAAGTCGCCCCCGCAGGTCGCCCGGGCGCTCAAGGACGCCGGATACACCTCCTGCGACACCGCCTCCAACCACACGCTCGACGACGGGCCGGACGGCATCCGGCGCACGCTCGACGCCATGGACGCCGTCGGCCTGTTGCACACCGGCTCCGCGCGCAGCGCCGACGAGGCGGGCCGCCCCGCACTGCTCACGGCGGGTGGCGCCACCGTGGCCCAACTCGCCTACACCTACGGCACCAACGGCATCCCGCTGCCGAAAGGGCAGCCCTGGGCGGTCAACCTCATCGACCGGGAGCGGATCCTCACCGACGCGCGGGCCGCCCGGGAACAGGGGGCGGACATCGTGGTGGTCAGCCTCCACTGGGGCACCGAGTGGCAGGACACCCCGGACGAGCAGCAGCTCACGCTCGCTCGTGACCTGGCCGCCGAGCAGAGCCCCGGCCGGCCCGACGTCGATCTGATCCTCGGCACCCACGCCCACATTCCGCAGGCGTACGAGAAGATCAACGACACCTGGACGGTCTACGGCATGGGCGACCAGCTCGCCGGACACATGTTCAACCACACCGGCGCGGAGGACCCCCGCGGCAACTGGAGCTCGATCGCCCGGTTCACCTTCTCGCCACCGACGCGGCCCGGGCAGCGGTGGGCCGTCACCCGGGCCGAGTTCGTCCCGCAGCTGACGGACCTCGGCCCGCCCTACCGAGTCCTCGACCTGACCGAGGCCGTCCGCCGCGATCCCGGCCGCGGCGACTACGCCCGGGCCCTGGACCACATCCGGTCGGTCGTGCTGAGCCGCGGCGGCGCCTCGGCGGGGCTGACCATGGCGCCCTGACCGGGCGGCGCGGACGTACGCGTGCGGATGAGAGGGTGGGCCCGTGAACGAGACGATCATGGCAGCCGCGCGCGAACGAGCCGCCGGGCACCGGCACCGCTTCGACCTCCGCTTCGAGGCCTACTTCGCCGCCCTGCCGGAACGCCTCGACACCCCGCCGCTCAGCCGCTTCACCCCACGCTGCCTGGAACTGCTGCGGGACCTCTCACTGCGCGGCGGCAAGCGGCTGCGGGTCGCCCTCCTGTACGAGGCCGCCCGACTGGTGACCACCGGCCCGGTCCCCGGCCTGGCCGAGGCCGCGCTGAGCATCGAGCTGCTCCAGACCCACGGGCTCGTCCACGACGACATCATCGACGACACACCCCTGCGCCGCGGCGGCCCCTCCACCTACTACGCCTACCGCCAGGACTTCCCGGAGGCGGACGGCACCGCCCTCGGCCTCGCCGTCCTGGCCGGGGACCTCGCCGCGTTCCTCTCGATGCGGGTCCTGCTGGACGCGGACGTCCCCGCCGGGCTGCGCCAGGCGATGCTGGAGGTGCAGCTGAACGCCGGCGCCGAGACGGTCGCCGGCCAGATCGTCGACCTCGAACGCGACTTCCTCGCGCTCCCGGACGAGGAGTTCCTGCACACCGTCTGCGAGTACAAGTCCACCCGGTACTCCGTGCTCGCCCCGCTGCGACTGGGGCTGCTGGCCGCCGGCGAGGACCTGGCCGCCCACGACGCACGGCTGCGCCGGTACGCGACCCTGGTCGGCATCGGCGGCCAGCTCCGCGACGACTACCTCGACCTGTTCGGCGACGACGACACCACCGGCAAGTCCACCGGCACCGACCTCCGCGCGGGCCGCCGCAGCTACGCCCTGACCGCCCTGCTCGCCGCCGCGGACGAGACGCAGCGGGCCGTGGTGGAGTCCGCGCTCGGCGATCCGCACTGCTCAGCCGACACGGTCGAGCACATCCGCGAGCTGGCCCGGCTGCTGGGCGTGGACGGGAAGCTCCGCTCCGACATGCGCCGCTGCGCCGACGCGGCCCGCACCGAAGCCCAGGGCTGGCGCCCGCACTGGCGCGACGAGGCGGTGTCCTTCTTCGAAGGCCTGCCACTGTCGAACGTGATCCCGGGCGCCTGACCGGACACCCCGGACTCCGGCGCGCTCCCCGAAGGCCAACTACCTTCCTCGGCAGGCACGTTGGCCGGCGATCAGGTCGCGGTACCAGGCGTACGACGCCCTCGGCGTGCGCACCTGCGTCGCAAAATCGACGTGGACGAGGCCGAAGCGCTGACTGAACAGCCCCTCTGCCCACTCGAAGTTGTCGAGGAGGGACCAGGTGTAGTAGCCGCGGACGTCGACGCCCTCGGCGACGGCCCGGGCGAGGGCGTCGAGGTGGGTGGCCAGGTAGTCGATGCGGGGCTGGTCGGGGTCGGTGTCCTCGGTGACGGAGCAGCCGTTCTCGGTGATGGTGATGGGCGGGAGGGTGTTGCCGTACACGTCGCGCAGGTTGAGCAGGAGTCGGCGCAGGGCGTCGGGGACGACGGGCCAGCCGAAGGCGGTGTGGGGGACGTCGGGGATGTCGACGAGGGTGAAGGGCAGGCCGGGGTCGGTGGGGGCGGCGACGCGGGTGGGGTTGTAGAAGTTGAGGCCGAGGCCGTCGAGGCCCGGGGTGCGGATGAGGTCGAGGTCGCCGGGGTGGACGGCGCCGAAGATGTCCTCGGGGACGCCCAGGGCGGAGAGGTCGGGGTAGCGGCCGAGGAGGACGGGGTCGGTGAAAAGCCGGTTGTGCAGGGCGTCGTAGGCGGTGGCTGCGGCGAGATCGGCGGGGTCGGAGGAGGCCGGCTCGACGAGGGTGAGGTTGTTGGAGAGCAGCACCTCCAGGCCGCGCTCGTGCAGCACCGAGGCGGCGAGTCCGTGGGCGAGCAGCTGGTGGTGGGCGGCCGGCAGGGCCTCGAACATCAGGGTGCGGCCGGGGGCGTGGATGCCCAGCGCGTAGCCGAAGACGGTGTGCACGAAGGGCTCGTTGAGGGTGATCCAGGCGGGGACGCGGTCCCCGAGCCGGTCGGCGACGAGGGCGGCGTACTCGGCGAAGCGGTACGCGGTGTCGCGGTCGAGCCAGCCGCCGCCCTCCTCCAGGGCCTGCGGCAGGTCCCAGTGGAAGAGGGTGGGCAGCGGGGTGATGCCGGCCCCGAGGAGGGCGTCCACCAGGCGGTCGTAGAAGGCGAGTCCGGCCTCGTTGACCTTGCCCGCACCGGCGGGCTGGATCCGCGACCAGGCGATGGAGAACCGGTAGCCGTCGAGCCCGAGCCCGCGCATCAACTCGACGTCCTCGGCGTACCGGTGGTAGTGGTCGCAGGCCACCGCCCCCGAGTGCCCGTCCCGCACGGCACCGGGCCGGGCGCAGAAGACGTCCCACACGGACGGCCCGCGCCCGTCCTCGTCCACCGCCCCCTCGATCTGGTACGCGGCGGTCGCGGCACCCCAGCGGAAGCCTGCGGGCAGGTCGAGACGGTCCGTCATGACTGCGTCCCCTAACCGTGGAAAACATGAGGGGAACTCATGTTACCGACCGGGGGCCGGAACACCAGGGCACCGGGAAACCGGCCGAAGTCGCGGTGCGGCCTTTCGGGTGGTGGGTGGGGGCTGACACGATGGCGCGGGGACTCCGAGTGAGGGAGAGCTGCGGTGGCGACGGTGCGCGTGAGTTCGGCGGTCATGACCCACCCCGTGCGGCTGGAGCAGGCCCGCGAGTTGGCCGCGCGGCTTCGGTTGGACGCTCTGGCGCTCGATCCCGAGCCCGATGGTCCGCCGTGCGCGCTGCGGACGGCGTTGGTCGCCTGGGCGGCGGCGGATCCGGCGGGGAGCCACCATCTGGTCGTCCAGGACGACGTGTCCGCGCCGGAGGAGATGGTGGCGCTGGTCGAGCGGGCGGCCGCGCGGTTCCCCGACGAGGCGCTGGTGTTCTACACCAACTGGCACGCGCGCAACGGCGGTGCGGCCCGGCTGGCCGCGCTCGCGGGCGCGGGCTGGGTGCGGGCCGTGCCCGACGAGTTCACGCCGTCGCTCGCCGTCTGCCTGCCGGTCGACACGGCGGAGGACTTCCGCCGGTTCGCCACCGGCAGCGCCGAGCGGCACGACGACGAGCTCTTCTCCGTCTTCTTCCGGGCCCGCGGCCGGATGAGCCTGATCGCCGTGCCCACCGTGGTGGAGCACATCGGCACCAGCAGCATCAACGGCCATGCCACCCAGGGGATCCGGCTCGCCGTCTGCCCGGTGGACGCCGCCGACGCCGGGCCGCTGCTGGAGCGGGGCCGCGTCCTGGAGGAGCCGGGGTGGATCCCCTACATGCGGTACGGCGAGGGGTACGTCCGGCTCGTCGGCCAGGAGCACGGGCCGGACGGCGGGCGCGGCCATCACCGCTGGCGCGACGCCCTGCCGGCGACCGGGCTCGCGGAGCGGACCGTGCGCGAGGCGGTGGCGGACGCCATGCCGGCGGACCTGGCGGCCGAGGTCGCGGGCCGCTTCGGCCGGGGCTTCGCCGAGGAGCTCTGGATCCACTGCCTGCTGCTCGGCCGGCAGGCGGCCGAGGCCGCCCGCCGGCTGGGCGGCGATCACGGTGTACCGGCGGGCGCCCTCGCCCGGCTGCGGGAGGCGGCGGTGGCCACCGTCGGCCCCGCCGGGCTGCCGCCCGAGCGCCGGCCCGAGGCGGGGCCGGACGAGGTGCGGCTGATGTCCGCGTTCGCGTGGACGGCCGTCAGCGCGGGAGAGCGGCTCCCTCCGGCCTGACCGGATGGGCGATCCACACCCCGGGCTCCCAGTACGAGCCGA
Organism: Streptomyces sp. Y1; assembly: GCF_041053115.1. Lineage (NCBI taxonomy): Bacteria > Bacillati > Actinomycetota > Actinomycetes > Kitasatosporales > Streptomycetaceae > Streptomyces > Streptomyces sp. Y1. Next base: position 576,345 of record NZ_CP163445.1, read on the forward strand.
GGTCGCGGGCGCGCTCGATCCGCAGCGGGGACAGGCCGCCCGGGAAGACGTAGTCGCCGTCCTCCGGGAAGGCCAGGCCCGTCCAGCTCTCCCACTCGGCGACCGTCCCGGTGATCCGCGACGAGTGCTCCGAGGCCCCGACGACCGTGCCGCCGGCGCCCACCTGGGTACGGATCCACGGGTCGAGCGGGGCCCCGTCCGCCCGCCGCCAGGCCGCGTACCGCTCGATCGGCACCAGGGGGTAGCGGTCCTTCCAGGTGGGGCGCACCGGCACCAGCACCACCGGCAGCCCGGCCCGCCGGGCGACGAGGTGCATCCCGTCGAGGAGCAGCCCGGACAGGCCCTTGCGCTGGTAGTCCTCCGCGACCTCGATGCCCAGCGCGCACAGGGCGCCGGCGGGCCGCCCGGCCGCGCGGTCCGCGAACGCCCGGGCGATGGAGTCGTCCAGGCCGGGGCCGAGGTCGGCGGCCGTGCCGTCCCAGCTGCGCGGCAGCGAGCGCCCGGTGCCGGCCACCTCCTCGCGCACGTCGTCGTACAGGACGAACTGGTACGCGCGGAACTCCTCGAACAGCCGGTTCCAGTAGGTGTCGTTGACGTCGCCGTGCAGGTTGTACTCGGGGACGATGCCGGCGAACCGCTCCGGCATCCGGTCCCACAGCTCGGGGCGCTCCGCGTGGGTGACCACGACCAGGGCCATCAGGCCGTCCTCCGTTCCCGACTTTCCCAATGTTTCCGATGTTTCCGACGTCTCCGACGTTTCCGGTGGACCGACTACGCGGGGACCTCGACGTCCCAGACGATGACGATCGGCAGCCCGTCCCAGGCCGCGCGGGCCGCCTCCGCGATGAACTCCTCGTAGCCGCCGGGCGCGAGGCGGCCGTTGAAGAGCGGCTCGTGGCAGGCCCGGACGCGCAGCCCGGCCGCCGTGAACGCCGCGAGGTAGCGGCCCGGCAGGTGGACGTGGTTGCGGACGAAGGCGAGCCGGTCGGAGCCGTGCACGAAGACGCACTGGCCCTGGAGGGCGATGACGAAGGGATGCAGGTCCGAGACGAGGATCCGCCCGCCGGGGCGCACCACCCGGGCCAGTTCGGCGACGCCGGCCGTCAGGTCCGGCAGGTGGGTCATGGCGAGCGAGCAGACGGCGAGGTCGACGGAGTCGTCGTCGAGCGGCAGTTCCTCCAGGCTGCCGGTCCGCAACTCGGCGGCCGGGGCGCGCTCCTGGGCCTTGGCGAGCATCTCGGGCGACTGGTCCACGCCGATGGTGCGGTGGCCGCGGGAGACCAGGGCGGCGCTCTGGCGGCCGGTGCCGCAGGCGGCGTCGAGGGCGGTGCCGGCCGGGAGGGTGTCGAGGATGCCGTGCAGGACGGGCTCCTCGACCTCGATGTACGAGCTGGGCAGCGAGTCGTAGACCGCCGACCAGGAGGCGTAGCCCTCGGCGAGGCCGAGTTCGCTGACGGCGGCGCCGCCGTCCGGCAACAGCCCGTCGCCCGACACGAAACGCCGGATGTCCTCGACGCGTGCGTCGAGGAACTTCTCCTCCCCGTCCATGGCGTGCCGCAGCAGCGCCAGTCCTTCGATTCCCAGGACCAGTTCCCGCACCCGGAATTCACTGCTCATGCGGACTCCTTTTCGAAGAACAGCGGAGAGGAATGCACGGCGGCCGGTCGGATGCGGCCGGATTTCGGCCTACCCGGGGCCGCGGAGGAGGATTCTGCCATTTCGCACGCTGTCCGAAAGGCGGTGCCGGATGGCCGGTTCGGGGCGCCGTTGCCCGGGTTTTCGAAAAAGGCCTAGCATGACCGGCCGAAGCGGCCCGAACACCTGCGCGGAGGCGGAAATGATCGAGGGTTATCTCGGCCGGGAGAGCGTCGTTCCCGGGGGCGAGCTGGCCGTGCACGTGTCCACCGACGCCGCGCGGTTCCGGCTGAGGTTCTACCGGCTGGGAGAGGACGTCGATCCGGTGGCGGAGAGCGGCTGGTTCCCCGGTGCGCTCCACCTGCCGCCCCCGCACCCCGACGGGCTCCCCGGCCGGGCCTCCCCGGCCGACGACTGGGGCTGGCCGGCGCTCACCCTGCCGGTGCCCGGGGACTGGACGCCCGGGATGCACCTCGTCCAGTTCGTCGCGGAGGGCGAGGACCCTGCGCAGGTCGACGCCGCGAACATCGAGGGCCCGGCCCGGGAGTTCTTCGTCGTCCGGCCGGAGCGGGCCGGCAGCCGCTCCCGGATCCTGTACAAGAAGTCGACCTTCACCCGGCACGCCTACAACCGCTCCGACCGGCCGGGCGAGGAACGCGCCGTCAGCCTCTACGACCACCCGGCGTACCTGCGCGAGGACACCCGGCGCGGGCACAAGGTGAGCCTGCACCGGCCCGGCGGCGTGATCGACCTCGCCTACTGGGACACCCCGTTCATCGCCTGGCTGGAACGCCACGGCTACCCGGTCGAATTCTGCACCGATCTCGACCTGCACGAGAATCCCGAACTGCTCTCCGACTACAACCTGCTGCTCAGCGTCGGCCACGACGAATACTGGAGCGAGGCGATGCGCGAGCACGCCGAAGGATTCGTCCGGGCCGGCGGGAACATCGCCTTCCTGAGTGCGAACACCTGTTGGTGGCGGATTCACATGACCGACCGGAACACCGCCTTCGTCTCCGACACCGACCATCACGTGGGCGAGGAATACCCCCATCTCCCCGCCACCGACCAGTGGTGGCCCCCGGCGCCGGACGGCGTGGGCCGCCCGGAGAACTCCCTCACCGGGGTGAGTTTCCGCAACGGCGGAATGTGGGCGAGCACCGAATGGCCCGGGGACCGCCCGCGCGAGGGGTACACCGTGCAGCACGCCGAGCACTGGATCTACGCGGACACCGGGCTGCGGGACGGCGACCGGCTGGGAGCCGGCACCCCGCTCATCGGGTACGAGTGCGACGGCGCCGCCTACGCCCGGGACGCGCACGGCGTCGCCCGCGCCACCGGCGAGGACGGCACCCCGGCCTCCTTCCTCATCCTCGGCATCCACGTCCTCGAACCGGTCCACGAGGACTTCCACCGCTTCGCGTGGGGCCACTGGAACGGCCCGGCCCGCGAGCCGGGCGTCACCAGCCCGCGCGCCGCCACCATGGGCCTCTACACCGCGGACGGCACCGGCGGCACCGGCGGCACCGTGTTCACGGCGGGCACCACCGACTGGCCGGTGGTCTGCGGGCGCGAGCAGGACGCGGGCGTCGTCCGGGTCACCCGCAACCTGCTGGACCGGCTGCGCCACCGCCGTCCGCACGGCAGTCCGCGCGCCTGAGCAGGTCCCGCAGCCCGCGGATCCGGGCCGCCCCGGCCGGCAGGGGCGGCTCGGCGCCGCGCACCGCCGGGTCCGGCCGGCACAGGTGGACGGGCCGCATCCCGGCGGCGAGCGGGCCGAGCACGTCCGGCGCCCACATGTCGCCGACGAACAGCACGTCCCCGGGCGGCAGGCCGCACCGCTCCAGCAGGGCCCGGTAGATCAGTGGGTGGGGCTTGCGCGCCCCCGCCCGGGCCGAGCCGACCACCACGTCGACCACCGCGCCGAGGCCGAGCTCCTCGACGCAGTCCTCCAGGTTCCAGAACCAGTTGGAGCACACGCCGACCAGCAGCCCCCGCTCGCGGAGCTCCCCGAGGACGGGGCGCACGTCCTCGAAGAGCTCCAGCCGGACGGCCTTCATGGCCCGGTCGATCTCCTCGACCAGGCCGGCCAGCTCGCCCGCCGGCACCCCGCAGGCCCGCGCCCGGCGCCGCAGCCGGTCCAACTCCCATCGGTGGTAGGCGGTTTCGCTGACCGAGTGGGCGGCGTGCTGCTCCCCCTCGGCGGGGCCCACCGCCCACTGGTCGCCCCAGCGGGCGCCCTGGACGGCCAGGCCCCGGCGTTCGAAGAGCGTCCGGTGGTCGGGCGGCAGCGGCTCGACCATCCGCACCAGCGTCCCGTAGAAGTCGAGGACGACGGCACGGGTCCGCGGCGGCGGCAGGACGGGCACCGGAGCCGGCCTCAGTACCGGCCGTACCGGCGCGGGAAGTAGTCCTGCAGCGTGCCGTCCCGCTCGATGTCGACGGTCGCGCAGTGCAGCCCGCCGCCGAACGGCCCGACCGCCCGGAACGGCACCGGGACGATCTCGAAGCCGTAGGAGGACAGCTGCTCCGCCAGCCGGACCTCCTTCTCCTCGATGCACAGGGTGTTCTCGTCCAGGTTCAGCATGTTCCCGGCGAGCCAGGGGCTGCAGAAGGACAGCTTCGGTGGGTGCTCCCAGCTCGCGGGCTGCACCGCCTCGACGATCTCCCAGTCGTTGCGCCGGAAGAACTCCATCAGCTCGGCGTCCGCGAGCCGCTCGCCGCAGTGCAGCACCAGGCCGGGGCGCAGCGGCACCCAGGTCGCGTCGATGTGCAGCGGGTGGGTGTTGGTGGAGGTGACGGCGTGCACCCGGTGGTCGGGGAAGTGCCGCTTGAGCCACTGGTAGCCGCTGCGGTTGGTGACGAAGGACAGCTGGACGAACAGGTCCTTGCCGAAGCGGGCCACGTCGGCGGCGTCGAACAGGGGCTCGGCCTCGGTCAGCACCAGGTCGTAGTCGCGGACCCGGGCCAGCTGCTCCTCGGTCGACAGGTCGTTGTAGGTGTCCCAGAACCCGGTGTGGTACGAGGCGTCGGTGAGCCGCGGCTTGGGCGCGGCCTCCCAGCGCATGTGTTCGTCGGCCTCGAAGAGGCTCTGCAGGACGGGCCGGTAGCACAGGTACTCGTGCCAGCGGCTGCGGTAGGACATGGTCGCTTCCAGGACTTCGTTGCCGACGGTGAGCAGCAGGTCCCGGGGCGGCATGCAGCCGAACATGGAGTCGTGGGTCCACTCGGGTGTGCTGACCTGCCGGGTGAAGTCGACGGGGGTGGGGCGGTCGACGCGGATGCCGCGGCGGCGCAGCAGGTCGGCGAAGTCGTCGAGCTGCTCCTCGGCCTCGGCGACCATGTCGGACGGCATCGGGCCGTGGGTCCCCAGCGGGAAGCCGTCGTCGGGGTAGTCGCGGCGGACGGCGTGCTCGGGGGCCTGGACCACGGTGCCCTCGGCCCGCCCGACGATCACGTGGCGCAGCGGGTCCCAGCCGTTCCAGGCGTTGACCCGGACCGGCCGGGAGGTGGTGTCGGGGGTCGTCCCGGGCGCGGTCGTCGTCTGCTCGGTCACGTACAAGCCCTTCGATCGGGGTCGTGTGGGTGACGCAGAGGCCCAACCTGGGGGCGCCACCCAGGAGGAGTCAAGGCGTTGGGCCCTCTGCGCGACACCGAACGTCATCTTCCGGCCGAATGTCCGCGCCTCCGCGCGGCGCGGCGATCGGACGGGTAGTCAGAAGACCGCCCCCATAGCGAACTTGGAGACCTCATGGCTCTTCGCTCGTCCCATCGCCCCCTCGCGCTGGCGCTGTTCCTGTCCCTGGCCGCGGCGGGGTGCGGCTCGGGGAGCGGGAGCTCCGGGGCCGGCGGCAAGCTGACGGTGTGGCTGGCCGTGGACGCCCAGGAGAGCTGGCCGCAACTGGTCCAGTCCACCAATGACCGGTTCGCGAAGGCGCACCCCGGGGTCGCGGTCGACGTCCAGTACCAGCAGTGGACGACGAAGAACCAGAAGCTGGACGCCGTCCTCGCCGGGAAGAACGTGCCCGACGTGGTGGAGATGGGCAACAGCGAGACCACCAACTACATCGTCAACGGCGCCTTCGCCACGCTCGACCCGTCCCGCTTCGACCAGTCGGGCTCCTGGCTGCCGGCGCTCGCCGACGCCTGCCGCCACGACGGCAGGACCTACTGCGTGCCGTACTACGTCGGGGCCCGGGTGGGCGTCTACCGCACGGACTACTTCACCCGCGCCGGTGTCGCCGGCCCGCCGAGGACGTACCCCGAGCTCATGTCCGCGCTCGACCGGCTGAAGGGCACCCTCGGCGCCGAGGACCCGAACTTCTCCGCCCTCTACATGCCCGGCCGCTACTGGTACGCGGCGATGGCCTGGGTGAAGGACGCGGGCGGCGAGATCGCGGTGCAGGACGGCGGCACGTGGAAGGGCGCGCTGTCCTCCCCGAAGTCCGTCGCCGGGCTCACCGAGTGGAAGCGGCTGATCGACGCCTACTACGTGGGCGACCGCGCCAAGGACAACGGCGACCAGCCGGGCGTCGTCGCCCAGGGCCGGGTCGGCGTCTTCTACGGCAACACCTGGGAGGCGGACGCCGCCGCCGACGAGCACGCCGGCGGGGACCCGACGCTCAAGGGCCGGTTCGCCACCTTCCCGTTCCCCGGCCCGTCCGGAAAGCTCCTGCCGCCGTTCCTCGGCGGCTCCACCCTGGCCGTCCCGGTCAAGTCGACCCGCAAGGACCTGGCCGCCGACTGGATCGGGATGTTCACCGACCGGCAGTCGCAGCAGACCCTGATCGCCGCGAACACCCTGCCCAACAACACCGCCCAGCTGGCCGAGGTCGCCGCCGGCGGCATCAACGGGCCGGCTGCCCAGGCCGCGGCGACCGGGGGCTGGATGACCCCGTTCGCGCCCGGCTGGACGTCGGTGGAGAAGTCCAACGTCCTGCCCGAGATGCTGGAGCGGATCGCCAACGGCAAGGCCTCGGTGCAGGACGCGGCGCGGGAGGCCGACCGGCGGATCGACGAAGTGATCAATGAGCGCTGACCGGGGCCGGCGGCGGCGCCCGCGCCTGCTGCCGTACCTGCTGATCGGCCCGACCGTCCTCGCGCTCGTCCTGGTGCTCGGCTACCCGCTCGTGGACATGGTCGTCCTCTCCTTCCAGGACATGACCCGGGAACAGCTGTTCAGCGGCTCGTCGCCGCCCTGGGCCGGGCTCCGGCAGTTCCGCCGGATCCTCGGGGACGCGTTCTTCTGGACGGTGGTGGCCCGCACGGTGCTCTTCACCGCGGTGTGCGTCGCCCTGACGGTGTTCTGCGGGATGGTGACCGCGCTGCTGATGCACCGGGTCTCCCCGTGGGTGCGCTCCGTCATCTCCGGGGTGCTGGTCATGGTGTGGGCGATGCCGGTCATGGTCGCCGGGTCGATCTTCCGCTGGCTCTTCGACGCCGACTACGGCGTGGTGAACTGGCTGCTCTCGAACCTGCCCGGGGTGGACCTGGCCAAGCACAACTGGTTCACCAACCCCTGGGAGGGGTTCACCGTCATCGTCGCGGTCGTGGTGTGGGGTTCGCTGCCGTTCGCCGCGATCACTCTGCGGGCCGCGCTGGCGCAGGTCCCGCCCGAGCTGGAGGAGTCCGCGGTGCTCGACGGCGCCCGGCCGTTCCAGGTCTTCCGGCACGTCACCCTCCCGGTGATCCGGCCGGTCCTGCTCATGGTCACCACGCTGACGGCGATCTGGGACTTCGGGGTCTTCAACCAGATCTGGCTGATGCGCGGCGGCCAGCCCGAGCGGGAGTACTACCTGCTGGGCGTCTACTCCTTCATCGAGTCGTTCGCCGTGAACCGGTACAGCACGGGGGCGGCGATCGCGCTGGTGACGGTCGTCCTGCTGCTCGCCGGCTCGGTCGTGTACCTGCGTCAGATGCTCAGGACGGGAGAGGCCGAATGAGGCGACGGCGGTCGCTGGGACACGACCTGCTCGGGCTGGCCCTCGCCGCGGTGGTGGGCTTCCCGGTCTACTGGATGGTGCTGACCGCGTTCCGGCCGGCCCACGAGATCCTGAGCCTGCCGCCGAGGTTCTGGCCGGGCCGGCCGACCTTCGACAACTTCGCCCGGGCGCTGGGCACGGAGACCTTCTGGGCCAACGTCCGCTCCAGCGTCGTCATCGGCCTCGGCACCGTCCTGGTGTCGCTGGTCGTCGGCACCCTCGCGGCCTTCGCCCTCGCCCGCTTCCGGTTCGCGGGCCGCAAGGCCTTCGTCGTGGTGATCCTGATCGTCCAGATGGTCCCGCTGACGGCCCTGATCATCCCGGTGTACCTGCTGCTGAACGACGTCGGGATGACCGACAGCATCACCGGGGTGATCCTCACCTACCTGGTGTTCACCCTGCCGTTCACGGTGTGGATGCTGCGCGGGTTCATCGCCGGCGTCCCCGTGGAACTGGAGGAGGCGGCCATGGTCGACGGCTGCGGCCGCCTCGGCGCGTTCCGCCGGGTGGTGCTGCCGCTGCTCGCGCCCGGCATCATCGCCACCTCCGTCTTCGCCCTCGTCCAGGCGTGGAACGAGTACGTCCTCGTCTACGTGCTGCTGTCGAGCCCGGAGAAACAGACCGTCAGCATCTGGCTGGTTTCCTTCCAGACCAGCTTCGGGACGGACTACGGCGGCCTCATGGCGGGCGCCACGCTCACCGCCCTGCCCGTCGTGGTGTTCTTCCTCGTCGTCCAGCGCAGGATCGCCTCCGGCCTCGCGGTCGGCGCGGTCAAGGGCTGACCGCGAGCGCAGCAGACCCGGGTTGCCGGGCGGCACCCCGTTCACGTCCACAGGAGGATTCCGTGACGCACGACCGCCTCGATCTCGTGTCCAAGCTGTACCAGCCCTCCGGCTGGCCCCGCGTCCTGCGGGCCGCCTCGGGGGCCACCTCCGAGGCCCCACTCGTCGTGGACCTCGACCCGACCACCTTCTGCGACCTGGCCTGCCCCGAGTGCATCAGCGGAAAGCTCCTCAACCAGGGCCGCTTCACCCCCGAACGGCTGGCCGCGCTCGCCGAGGAGCTCGTCGCCCTGTCCGTCCGGGCGGTGGTGCTGATCGGCGGCGGCGAACCGCTCGCCCACCGGGGCACCCGCCGGGTCCTGCGGATCCTCGGCGAGGCCGGCCTGGCCGTCGGCGTCGTCACCAACGGCACCATGATCGACAAGAACCTCGACGAACTCGCCCGGTACGCCACCTGGGTCCGCGTCTCCATGGACGCCGGCACCGCCGAGACGTACGGCCTCTTCCGCCCCGACCGCAAGGGGCGCAGCGTCTTCGACAAGGTCGTCGCGAACATGCGGCTGCTCGCCGGGGCCAAGACCGGCGCCCTCGGCTACTCCTTCCTCGTCATGACCCGCCGGGAGCCGGACGGCCGGACCGTCAGCAACCACACCGAGGTGCTGCGCGCCGCCGAACTCGCCCACGACATCGGCTGCGACTACTTCGAGACCAAGGCGATGTTCGACGACGAGCACCACGTCGTCCAGGTGCCCCAGGACATCCTCGACTCGGTGGAGCGGCAGCTGGCCGAGGCGGCCCGGCTGCGGAGCGACAGCTTCCAGCTCGTCAACTCCTCCACCCTCACCTCGCTGCGCCGCCACAGCGGGCCCGTCCAGCCCAAGGACTACCACCGCTGCCGGGTCGCCGAGCTGCGCACCCTGATCACCCCGTCCGGCGTGTACGTCTGCGCCTACCACCGGGGCAACCCGCTGGCCAGGATCGGCGACGCCGTCACCGACGACCTCACCGACATCTGGCAGGGCTCGGACCGCGGCATCGTCGACCCGAGCCGGGACTGCCGCTTCCACTGCGCGCGGCACCGTTCCAACCTGGAGCTGGAGCGGATAGCGGAAGGAACGGGCGCAGCCCCCCTCGACGAGGACTACGACCCGTTCCTGTGACCCTCAGGGCCTGTCGCTAGGCTCCGACGTCCGCCCGGCGGCTCCGGCTCCCCGGGGCCGCCCGGGCGGGGATCACCCGGGCCCCGGGGTGCGGGCCGCGCAGCGCCTCCGCCAGGCGCGCCACCACCCCGGGCGCGTCGGCGGCGCGGCACACCCCGACCAGCGAGCCGCCACCACCGGCCCCGCTGACCTTCAGCGGCAGCCCGGCGGCACGCAGCGCCAGCGAGCGCAGCTCCTCCAGCAGCGGGGTCGACATGCCCTGGAAGTCGCGCATCGCCGCGTGCGCCCGGGCCATCGCCGCCCCCAGCGCCTCGTGGTCGCGCCCGCGCAGCGCCGCCCAGGCGGCGGCGGACGCCCGGTCGGCCTCGGCCCGGTAGGCCGCCAGGTCGGGATCGCCGGCCGCGAGCTGCGCCCGCACCGTGCGGATGTGGTCGCGGGTGTCCTTCCGGGTGCCGGAGTCCACCACGACCACCCGCCAGTCGTCCGGGAACTCCAGCCGCTCCCGCACCCGCGGCAGGCCGCGCTCCCGGCCGTCGAGCAGCAGCGCGCCGCCCTCGGCGACGGCGAGGTGGTCCATGCCGCCGCCGTTGAAGCGGGCGAACTCGAACTCGTACGCCCACTGGACGATCGAGCCCTCCGGCACCCGCTCGCCGGGCGGCGACCCGGCCTCGGCGAAGGCCCGGAACAGCGCCACGATCAGCGCCGTGGACGAGGACAGGCCGCTCGCGGGGGGTGCCTGGCTGCGGACGCGGACGGCCGGCGGGCGCGGCGTCAGCCCGGGGAGCCGGCCGCGCAGGAAGGTCCACACCTGCGCCGGCCAGTCGTCCGCCGCCGCCACCTCGGTCGTCTCGCCGGGCACGACCTCGACCGTGGTCGGCAGGTCCAGGGCCAGGCTGACCGAGCGCCCGCCGCCCAGCCAGTCCAGGTCCTCGCCGGACAGGCACGCCCGGCACGGCACCGCCGCGCGGATCGCGTGTTCTTCGCTCACCTGGCCCGGAACCTCCCGTCGACGAGGAACTCCCGGTACATCGCCAGCGCGAGCCGGGTGGGCGGGTGCAGCGGGCCCGGCGGGTCGTCCAGCGGCCGGAACAGCGCGCGCCGCACCTCGTCCGCCCCGGGGGCCAGCTCCCCCGACCAGCGCCGGGCCGCGAAGCACAGCGCGAAGCAGTGGGTGACGTCCCCGTTCGGGTAGGTCAGGGTGTGCACGGCCGGTTCGGAGATCGACCCGAACGCGACCAGGTCCTCCTTCTCCACCCGCAGCCCGGTCTCCTCCGCCACCTCCCGCACGGCCGCGTCGGCGAAGCCGCCGTCCTCCTCGCAGGCGCCCGCGGGCAGCTCCCACACGCCCGTGTCGACCCGCTGCTGGAACAGCCCCCGGCCGTCCCCGTCGAGCAGCAGGACCTGGGCCCCCGGCACCAACAGCCGTCTGTCGCCCACCTTCTGACGCAGCGACCAGATGTACGACCCGACGTAGGCCATGCCCGTACCGCCTCCCTCGCCGCCCGCCCCGCGGCGGGCGCCCACGGCCCCACAGACTGTCACGCACCGTCCTCCGCCAGCCAGCGCGGCACCGCCTCGGGCGTCGACTCCAGCCACCGCACGTACCGGTCCACGCCCTGTGCCACGTCGATCCGGGCCCGCCAGCGCAGCAGCTCCCGGGAGCGCTCCGTGCAGGCGTACCCGCCGAGCGGATCGCCCTCGGGGCGCGGGGTGACGATCCGCCGGGCCCCCGGGAAGTACGGGGCGAGCAGGTCCGCGACCTCCCGGACGGACGTCGGGCGGCCCGTCCCCACGTTCACCGTCCGGCCCGCCATCCCCTCCTCGACGAGCGCGAGCGCCGTCGCCTCGGCCACGTCCTCGACGTGGACCAGGTCCCGCACCTGGACGCCGCCGCCGTTCAGCCGCATCGGGCGGCCGAGCCGGGCCTGCAGGGAGAGCCAGGGCACCATCCAGGAGTGGCTGCCGGGCTTCGGGATCTGCGGCTCCCCGTACACCGAGAAGTACCGGACGATCGCGTACTCGCAGTCGGAGGACGCCCCGAGCATCAGCCGGGTCTGGTGCTCCGCCCACAACTTGCCGTTCGCGTAGACCGACAGCGGGAACAGCGCCTGGTCCTCGTGGAACACGTGCGGGCCGGGCGAGTCGGCGGGGCCGTCGCCGTACACGGACGCGGAGGAGACCAGCACCACCCGGCGCACCCGCGCCCGCGCCGACTCCTCCAGGACGACCTGGGTGCCCTGCACGTTGGCCCGGAACGCGATCCCGGGATTGCGGGTGCAGGCCGCCACGTCCGCGTAGGCGGCCGCGTGGACCACGAAGTCGGCTTCCCGGACCAGCCCGGCGACCGCCTCGCGGTCGCACACGTCGCCGACGACGAGCCGGGCGCCCGTCCCCGCCACCCCGAAGACCTCGTGGCCGGACTCGGGGTAGGCGTCCATCCGGTCCAGGACGGCGACGTCCGCGCCCGCCCGGCACAGCAGGGCGGTGAGCCGGCTGCCCACCAGGCCCCCGCCGCCCGTCACGACGACGCGGGCGTCGCGGAGTTTCTCCAGCCGGGGCCCGACGCTCTCGGCGTCCTCGGCCCCGGTTCCGTTCGATGGCGCGTGCGATCCAGCGGACATGGGTGTCCTTTCCGTGGCGACGGCGAACTCGGATGCGCGCTCACACACAGCCACAGGCTTCCCACGGAAGGTGGCGTGCCAGGCCAGCATCCGGGACTCCCCACCGCTCCGCCAGAGCGAATTCGGCACTCTTGCCAGCCCCCGGCGCGATCCGTACTGTCCGGAACCGGCGACATCCGCAGCGGACCGGAACCACACCCGTACCGCCAAGTCCCGGGCTCCACACGAGAGATGGGGAACACACATGACGCGTCATCAGCTCAGCGGGGTGGTCATGACCCACCCCACGCGCCGGCGGGCCGCCGAGCGGATGGCCCGGGCCGCGCCCCCGGGCGCGCTGCGCGTCGTCATGGACCCGGACCCGACCGGCACCCCCTCGGTGCTGCGCACGGCGCTCGCCGCCTGGGAGGCCGTCGAGGACGGCGCCACCCACCAACTGGTCGTCCAGGACGACATGCTGTTGTCCGAATCGTTCTTCGAACGGGTCCGCCTCGCCGTCGCCGCGATGCCGGACGCGGCGCTGGCGCTGTTCGCCCTGTGGGACTCCCGCAACGGAGCGGCCGTCCGCTTCGGCGCCATGGCGGGCGCCCGCTGGGTCGGCGCCGTCAACGAGTACTTCCCGTGCGTCGCGATCGTGCTGCCCCGCGGCGTCGCCGAGGGCTTCGTCTGCTACGGCCGCGAGCGCCTCGGCGGCTGGCCCGACGACATCCTGATGAACCGCTACCTGCGCGAGAACGGCGTCCCCCGCTACGTCGCCGTCCCCAACCTCGCCGAGCACCAGGACGACGGCTCGATCTCGGGCAACGCCTTCCGGGGGCCGCGCCGCTCGGTCTGCTTCCTCCCCGACGACCGGCCGGGCGAGGAGGGGGACCGGCTGACCGGCCTGACCGTCCTGCCGTTCTTCAAGTACGGCATCGCCCGCTGCGCCGTCCGGGTCGCCGGCCCCGGCCCCGAGCGCTGGCTGCACCTGGACTGCGAGCAGTACCTGCACGGCCTGGGCCTGCCCGGCTCGCTGCTCACCCCGCCCGGGCCGGAGGCCGACCGGCCGGACGTCCGCGGCACCTGGCTCACCGCCCTCGCCATGGGCCACGAGGCCGCCCGCCTCGGCCCGGACGCCGCCGGCGGCGGGCCCGCGGTGCGGCCGGAGGTGTACGCCGAGGCGATGGCCACGATCGGCACCGGCGGCATCAGCAACACCAGCACCGAGGAGCAGCTCGCCGAACGCCGCGAGGCCCTGGCGGCCGTGGCGGCGCGGGCCCTGGCCGCCGGACACGAGGCCGCCGACCACCCGGCTCCCCGGCGCCCCCGGCGGCGCGGCGGCCCGACCGTCCGCGGCGGCCTGAGCGTCCACGGCGGCGCCACTCCGCTCGGCGAGCACCTCGTGCGGCGGCTGGCCGACCTGGCCGGCGCCGAAGCGCCCGACGCCGTCCTCGACCTCACCGGCCTGCGCGCGGGAGCCCCCGCCCGGGAACTGACCATCCGACTGCCCGACGACCCGCGGCCCTACACCCTGGCCGTGGGCGAGGTGTACGGCCCCGGCTGCTCCCGGGACACCCTCATCGGGCGCATGGTGTGGGACGCCCTGCGCAGCCGGCCGGTGACCGTCCAGGGCAGCCCCGACACCGAGGTGCACCCCGTGTACGCGGACGACCTGGCCGACGCCGTCCTGGCGGTGCTCCGCACCCGGCCGGCCGCCCACACCCTGACCGTCGCGCCCGAAAAGCCCACCACGCTCGGCGAGTTGGCGCACGCCGTGCACGCGGCCGTCCGCCCGGTGCCGGTCCGGACCGCCCCGCCCGCGGCCGAACGCCCGTCCCCCCGGCCCGCGTGCCCGGACGGCCCCCGCCCGCCCGCGTGGGCACCGGCGACCGACCACGCGAAGGGGCTGCACGCCTTCGCCCAGTGGCTGGCGTACGAGGGGACGCTGCTCACCGGGATCTGAATCGCCAGGACTGCTACGGCTGTTCGCCCGCCCGCAGTTCGGTGGCGATCTGGCGGCGGCCCGCGACCAGGGTCTCGGCGACCACGGCGAGGCCGGCCAGCAGGGTCAGGCCCGCGGTGGGCAGCAGCACCGGCATCGGGACGGGGGTGATGACCTCGCCGACCCGGACGCCGACCAGTGCGGAGATGTCGAAGGCGCCGCCCAGCAGGGCGACCGCCGCGACCGCGACCAGGGCGCCGCCGAGGGCCGCCGCGAGGGTCTGCGAGAGCGCCTCGGTGACGATCAGCGCGAGCCCCTGGCGCGGCCGCAGGCCCATGGTGCGCAGCCGGGCGAGCAGCGCGGTGCGGTCGGGGGCGGCCCGGAGCAGCGTCAGCAGGACGGCGAGCAGGGCGAATCCGGCGCCGGCGGCGGCCGCGTACCAGAACAGCCGCCCGGCGGCGTGCTGCAGCGGGTCGTCGGCGAGCGCGGCGGCGGTCTCCCGGCTGCTGTGCACCGTGTAGCCGGCGGGCAGGCCGTGGGTGTCCTTGCCGACGGCGGTGGCGTCGTCCGCGACCAGTTTGGCCAGGCCGACCGGCTGGGCCCCGCCGTTGGTCCGCAGGGCCGCCCGGACGCCTTCGGGGTCGACGTCGCCGACGGCGAACCACCGGTTCACCCGCTTGGCGTCCGGCAGGTGCTCCCAGGCGGGGCCGGCGGGGACGACGGCGAACGGCTTGCCCGGGTCCGGCAGGGCGGGGGTGGCGGAGACCGTCCCGGCGAGGGCCAGGGGCAGGTCGTTGCCGTTGGGCGTGCGCACCTGGGCCGGCCCGGTGGCCAGGCGCTCGGCCAGGTCGCGGCTGACCAGTGCGGGCACCGGGGTGTCCCGGCCGCCGGGCGTCCCGGCCAGCGTCGCCGGATCGAACTCGCCGGCCCCGAGGGTCCGGGCGATCTCGGCGTACGCCGCCGGATCGACCACCATCACCAGGTAGGCCTCGGTGTAGTTCCGGTCGGCGCTGAGGAAGCGGGCCTGGGGCTCGACCCAGACCGCGGTCGAGGCCCGGACGCCCGGCAGCGCGCCGGCGGCCTCGGTGAACGGCGCGGTCAGGGTGGCGTAGCCGGGGAGGGAGACGCCGATGTCCCCGCCCGTGGCGATGCGCGCGGCGCGGGTCCGTACGTGGTCGACGGTGTCGAGGACGGTGGCGCCGAAGCCGGTCGTGGTGACGGCGATCAGCAGGGCGAGCAGCGGCAGCGCGGAGGGCTTGCGGCGGCCGGAGTTGTCGCGGGCGGCCCGGGACAGGCCGAGGAAGGCGATCAGGCCGCGGCCCCGGCCGGCGAGGGCGGCGAGCCGGCCGACCGCCACCGGTTCCGTCCGGGCCAGCAGCAGCCCGCCGGTGACGGCGAGCAGGAACGGGGCGGCGACCAGCAGCGGATCCAGTCCGGCACCGGTGCCGACGCCCCGGCGGCGGACCTCCGCCACGGCCGCGGCGGTGACCGCCAGGACGGCGAGTTCGCCGACCAGCCGGCGCCGGCCACCCGCCGCCCGCCGAGTGCCGACCGCCCCGCGGCGCGACCAGAGCGCGGCGGCCCGGAGCGGGAAGGCCAGCAGGGCGATCAGCGTCGCGGCCAGGGCCGCCAGCACCGAGGGGCCCCACCGGGGGGTGGGCAGCAGTACCAGGGCGAGGGCCGTCCCGAGCGCGGCGGCGGGCAGGACGGTGACGGCGCCCTCGCCGATCAGCCGCCGCAGCACCCCGGCGAGGGAGCCGCCGCGGGCCCGGAGCAGCTCGATCTCGGCGGTGCGCCGGTCCGTGCCGAGGGCGGCGGCCAGGAACAGCACCACGGTGGCGACGCCCGCGACCCCGGCCGGGCCGATCGTGCTCAGCGGCAGCACGGCCCGGTGGCGCTGGTCCGCCCGGGTGAGCAGGTCGGGGAGGCCGGAGGTGGTGTGCAGGTCGAGGCGCCCGGTCGTCCTGGCCAGGGCGGTGGCGTCGCGCCCGGTCAGGAAGGAGCGGAGGATGCCGTGCAGCCGGTCGAGCCGGTCGGCGCGCAGCGAGGAGGTGTCGACGGGCAGCCGCCAGAAGTTCTCGGCGGTCGAGCCCCAGCGGGCCAGTGCGGGCAGGCTGCCGCCGTCGACGAATCCGCTGGTCGCCCAGTGCTCGTGGGCGGGGTCGGCGCGCAGGCAGGCGCGGGCCGGGCAGCCGAGGTCGTCCCAGGCCGGGTCCTGCGGGTCGTTGACCTGGTAGAGGCCGACCACCACGGTGGTGCGCCGGGCGCCCGAGCCCTCGACGCCGTTGTCGATGACGTCGCCGAGCTTGATGTGGATGGTCTCGGCGGCCTTCTTGCTGATCACGATCGGCAGCGGAGCGCCGGGGGCGGCGGGGGTCGGCCAGGTGCCGTCGGTGAGGGTGGCCCGGGCGGCCAGGTCGTTCAGGTGGAGCAGGGCGAGGACGGGGTCGGTCCGCTTCTCCGCGATCCGGACGTACTCCGGGTTGCCCATGCCGTGGTCGCCCAGGGCGCGGGTGCCGTGGGCCCGGCCCGACGGGGCGAGCGCCAGCTGCCGGCCGACCAGCTCGGTCAACTCCCTTTGCACCCTGTCGAGTTCGGCGGCGTCGTCGCCCTCCCTGGTCCTGGAGGCGAGCTGCAGGCTGGTCTGGTTGAGGCCGTTGCGGCCGACGAAGTCCTGGAGCGCCGTGTCCGCGCCCCGGTCCGCGACGCGGGGGAAGGCGGCCGCCAGGAAGACGGTGACGAACGCGAGGGCCGCCATGAGCAGCGCGGCCGGCGAGTTCGCCCGCAGTCTGGTGCGGACCCAGCCCGCGGGGCGGTGGGCGGTGTCGGCGGCGGCCTCTCCCCCGCGCCGTCCGCGCACGACGAAGCCCAGCATCACGTTCCTCCCCGGGGCGGCGATCGCCGGTATTCGATCACCGGATAGCGGACGATGCTGTCAGATCCGCTCCGGGAACGGAAGGAACTTGCGCGAATCATGTGACCGATGAGCGAATTCCCCGAATTTCTTTCCGCCACGGCGATGCCATGCACACTTCACCGGCCGGGGAATTCCCCTTTCGCGCATTCTCCGAGCGAAATGCTGAACCGGGAGGCCGCCGGATCCGTTGACCCGGGGCGGCGGCCCCGGCCGGCGTCGTGCGCGCCGCCGGGCGGGGCCGCCGCCGTCGCGGCGGGGGTTCAGTCGGATTCCGCCCGGAACGGGCAGCCCTCCGCGGCGACCGGCCGGGCCGTGGCGGGGGCGGGCGCGCGGCGGGTGACGCGCATCGGGAGTCCGTCCTTCGGGCGCAGGGTCACCATGGGGTCGGTCACCGGAGTGTGCCCCGGCAGGTTGGCCAGGCCGACGCGCTGCGCGAGGGCGGCCAGCACCACGTGGCCGTTGAGCAGGGCGTGGTGGTTGCCGATGCAGACCCGGTGCCCGGCGCCGAACGGCAGGTAGGCGTGGCGCGGGAGCTGCTCCTCCCGCTCCGGGGCGAACCGGTCCGGGTCGAACCGCTCGGGGTCCGGGTAGTAGTCGGCGCGCCGGTGCAGCACGTACGGGCTGAAGACCACGGTCGCACCGGCCGGCAGACGGTGGCCGAGCACCTCCACCTCCCTGGTGGCCTGGCGCGAGAAGTAGTAGACCGGCGGGTAGAGGCGCATGGCCTCCTTGAACACCTGGAGGGTGTACGGCAGTCGGGGCAGGTCGTCGAGGACCACCGGCCGGTCGCCGAGCACCTCGTCCACCTCGGCCAGCAGCCGCGCGTAGCAGTCGGGGTGCTTGGCGAGCAGGTGGAGGCTCCAGGTGAGCGCCGTGGCCGTGGTCTCGTGGCCGGGCATGAACATGTTGAGCGCCTCGTCCCGGATCTGCCGGTCGCTCAGCGGCGTGCCGTCCTCGTGGCGGGCCTCCATCAGGAGGTTGAGCCAGTCGTCCGGGCGGTCGGCCTGTGCGCGCCGCTCCGCAAGGAAGGCGTGGAAGGACCGCTCCAGCCGCTCGATCGCCCGCCGGTACCGCAGGTTGGCCGGGGTGGGCCACTCGATGGTCAGCGGGATCAGGGCGCTCGCCTGCGAGTCGAAGCCGTGGATGGCGTCGGTGAGGGCGTTGCCGAGTTCGTCCGCCTCGCCGAGGATGTCACGGCTGAACAGGTTGCGGCCGACGACGCCGAGCACCACCTTGACCATCTCGCGCCGCACGTCCACCACCTGGCCCTCGGACCAGGCCCCGGCCACCTCGCCCGCCACTCGGGCGGCCACGTCGACGGAGGTCTTCACCGCGGCGGTGCGGAAGCGCGGCTGGATGATCCGGCGGTTCCGCTTGTGCACCTCGTTGGACGCGGTCAGTAAGCCGTCGCCGAGCAGCGGCCTGCCGAACGCGCGGAAGCGCTCGGTCTTCTCGAACGCGGCGCCGTTCTTGATCAGGATCTCGTGGACCAGCTCCACCGAGTTCGCCAGGTACATGTACTGGCCGGCGACCTTGTAGGCGCCGAGGTCTCCGCACTGCTCGAAGGTCCGGGAGAACAGTGCCAGCCGGTCCTGCTTGAACTCCCAGGTGTTGCCGATGACGGCCCGGCCCTTGAGCCGGGGTGGCGACTGGTCGCGGACAGCGGACGAAATGGCCATGAGTCGTGGCCTCTCTGGGTACGGGTGGGCGTCAGCGCGAGCGTGCGCGCCGGAACGCCAGCCAGATGACCGGCGCACCCAGGGCCGCCACCGCGGCGCCCACCACTGAGGTGAGGTGCATGCCGTGCAGGAAGCTCTGGTCGGCGAGGTCCGCCAGCCGCGGGAGGTGGGCCTGCGCGGCCACCGCCTTGGCGGCCTCGGCGGACCCCTCGGCGGCGTGCGCGGCCGGGGCCGGCAGGTCGGCGAGCTTCGGGTGGAGGTCGGAGGCGTAGGAGTTGGTGAGCAGCGAACCGAGCACCGCGACACCGAGCACGCCGCCGATCTGCCGCATCGAGTTGTTGACGGCGGCGCCCGCGCCGGTGCGCTCCGGCGGCAGCACGGACATGATCGCCTCCGTGGTGGGCGCCACCGAAGCCCCCATGCCGAGGCCCTGGACCAGCATCACGAGCCAGAACCAGGGCATCGCGGTGTCCGCGCCGAACCGCACGTAGGCGAGGAAGGTCGCCGCGGACACCACCATGGCCAGCGCGACGACCGGGCCGACGCCGAACCGGCGGACCAGCGGGGCCGAGAGCGGGGCGCCGCCGAGCACGCCGACCGCGACCGGCACCAGGTTCAGGCCGGCCTCGAAGGGCGTCTGGCTCAGCGTGCCCTGCAGGTAGAAGGCGGTGTAGTACATCGAGCCGCTGAGCGCGAAGAAGGTCAGCATCACGGCCAGGCTGGAGCCGGCGAAGCGGCTGTTGCGGAACAGCCGCACGTCGAAGCTCGGGCTGGGCACGCGCAGTTCGACCAGGACGAAGACCACCAGGACGGCCAGGCCGCCGAACAGCGGGCCGAGCACCACCGGGGTGGTCCAGTCGTTGCGGTGGCCGCCCTCGATCAGGCCGTACACCAGGGACAGCAGGCCGACGGTGGAGAGCAGCACGCCGACCGGATCCAGCCGGGGCTTGACCTCGCCGCGCGCCACCGGCAGGAGCAGCCGGGCCCCGACCATGGCGAGGCCCGCCAGCGGCAGGTTCACCAGGAAGATCGAGCCCCACCAGAACCGCTCCAGCAGCGCGCCGCCGACCAGCGGGCCGGCCGCGATGGCCAGTCCGCTCGCGCCGGACCAGATGGCGATCGCCATCGGCCGCCTGGCCTCGTCGAAGACGGCGGCGATCAGCGACAGGGTGGCCGGCATGATCAGCGCGCTGCCGATGCCCATCGCGCCCCGGGCGACGATCAGTTCGGTCGGACTGGTGGACAGGCCCGCCCAGAGCGAGGCGCCGCCGAAGACGACCAGGCCGGTCATCAGGAGCGCACGGTGGCCGTACCGGTCGCCCAGCACGCCGCCGGTGAAGAGCATCACGGCGAAGATCAGGGTGTAGGAACTGATGCTCCACTGCAGCTGGTTGGGGGTGGAGGCCAGGCCGTCGTCGGGCGAGGCGAGGGTCTTCAGCGCGACGTTGAGGATGGTGTTGTCGAGCCAGACCGTCAGCTGCGCGAGCACCAGGACGGTGAGGGCGAGCCACTGGCGGGCGCCGGGCCCCCTCGCGCCGTGCCGCTCCGATGCCCCCTGGGCAAGCTGCTGCACCACGTCCGCACGACCTCTCGACGAAGGGTTGCCGCTCAGCCCCCACCAGGCCGGCCCGGCCGGGGTGCACCCGCTGTCAGCTTGGCGCCACCACCGCGCACCCATCGTGTCGGGTTTGTCCACTGAGGGTCAACGAGCGGCGTTCCATTGGCAATTACTTGCCAGTCGCCCCGTCCGACCGGCCGGGCTCCCCGGCCGTGCCCTCGGCGAGCGAGCGCAGGGTCTCCAGTTGGCGGCGCATCATGAACAGGTCGCCCCAGGCCATCGCCCGGCAGCGCAGCCGCCCCAGCGGCCCGCCGCCCCGGCCCACCACCAGCTTGACCACCAGCCGGGTCAGGCCCGGGCCGTCGTCCTGGACGACGTAGCTGATCGCGAACCCGCCGAACGCCCCCCGGGCCCACGGGGTGTCCAGCACCATGGTCAGGTGGCGGTCCACCTCGAAGTCGGTGAGCTCGAAGATGGTCATCACCCGCTGGCCTCGCTCCAGCACCTCGGCGCCCGGGGTGAGCGAACGGGGGCTGAGCCGCCCGAAGTTGTCCAGGACGTCCCAGCTGTACGGGGCGACCTTCAGCTGGCACAGCCAGCGGAACACCACGGCGCGCTCGGCCCGGACGGTGACGGCCCGGAACCACTCCTCGGCCGGCGGCGGCAGCAGGCCCTCGCACGGGTACCGGGCCTCGCGCTCCTCGGGCCGGGCGCCCCAGTTGCGCGGATCGACCACCACGGCGCTCACCCGAGGGACCGCTTCAGGAAGTCGAGCACGGCCTCGCGGTACTGCTCGGGCACCGTCTTCAGGCCCTGCAGGTGCTCCGTCCCCGGCAGCACCAGCACCTCGGCCTTCGGGTAGTCGGCCGCGAGCCGGCGCACCTCGTCCACCGGGATGATGCTGTCCTCCTCGCCCGCCAGGAAGAGCGAGGGCACGCGCAGGTAGGCGCCCTCGGCCGGCGGCGGCCACTCGCCGTGCAGCATGGCCGTGCCGACCGAGCCGAAGACCCGGCTGAGCACGCCCAGCGCGGGCGCGGTGCGCAGCGGCCGGGGCACCGGGATGCCCTTGGCCTCGATGAAGTTGCGGAACAGCGGCGGGATCTCGCGGGCCGGGCCGCTGTCGGTGACGATCGCGTCCACCGGGCAGTCGGGCCGGCGCAGCAGGTAGAACGAGGGGAAGGTGGAGAAGGAGAAGCCGAACACCGCCACCTTGGCGTCGGCGTAGCCGCGCTGCTCGCGCAGGTACGCCACCACGGCCGCGACGTCGTCGGTGTGGCGCCGGCTCAGGCCCCAGCAGGCGCGGTCGGTGAAGCTGCGGCCGTGGTTGCGGTGGTCGAACAGCGCCACCGTGTACCCGGCCTCGTGCAGGAACGCGGCCTGGGCGAGGCTCGCGGACTTGCTCAGCCCGATGCCGTGCCCGACCACCACCACCCGGTCCGTGCCGCCGGGGCAGAGCCACACGTGCAGGTTCCGCCCCGGTCCGCCCACGGGGAGCAGCACCTCCTCGGCGTCCAGGCCGAACTCCTCGGGAGTGCGGTGGTGCGGGCGGCGGGGCGGGTGGTACACGAGGTAGGAGAGCGCCGCGGCGTACAGCGGCGCCACGGGTACGGCCAGGACGGCCAGTGCCCTGGTCAGCGGGCTCGGCCGTCGACCCCGGGTGTCGGCGGGCGCGTCCTGGTCACCAGTCGGTGCGCGGTCCATCGGTTCCCTCCCCGCTCGGATTCCCGGCCGAGCCCATTATGCCTGTGCACCACCGGAACTGATGCGCACTACCGGAATTGATCGATCGTCAGTTCCGGCCGTGCGCGCCGCGACGCCGGGCCGCAGCGCCGGGCCGCGGCGCCTCAGAGGACGATGCCGCCGTCGACCTGGAGCACCGAGCCGGTCACGTACTGCGCGCCGACCAGGTAGGAGACGGCGTCCGCCACCTCCTCGGGCCGGCCGAGCCGGCGCAGGGCCACGTTCTCCGTCGCCCGGGTGCGCACGGCGTCGGGGAGTTCGGCGGTCATGTCGGTCTCGATGAACCCGGGCGCCACCACGTTGGCCCGGATCCCGTAGCGGCCGACCTCCTTGGCGAGCGCCTTGGTGAAGCCGATGACCCCGGCCTTGGAGGCGGAGTAGTTGCTCTGCGTCGGGTTCCCGTAAACGCCGGAGACCGAGGAGAGGGTGATGATGCAGCCGGACTTGCGCTTCATCATCTCGAACACCACGGAGCGGCAGACGTGGAACGTGCCGTCCAGGTTGGTGTCCATCACCTCCCGCCAGTCCTCCTGCTTCATCATCAGCAGCGGCTGGTCGCGGACGATCCCGGCCGAGGTGACGACGATGTCGATGCCGCCGAGCTCCGCGGTGACGGCGGCCACCAGGTCCCGCACCTGCGGCAGGTCGGCGACGTCGGTCTGCCGGCTGTAGGAGCGGGCGCCGAGCGCGGCGAGCTCCTTCTCCAGCTCCTCGGCCGCGTCGGGCCGGGAGCGGTAGCAGAAGGCCACGTCGTGCCCGTCCGCGGCCAGCCGCAGCGCGGTGGCCCGGCCGATCCCGCGCGATCCGCCGGTGACCAGGGCCACCTTGCCCGTCCTCGCGTTCATCCGATCTCCTTCGTGGACACCGCCGGCTGCTCGGCGGTGAGCTCGGTGGCGGGCCGCATCGCCATGACCACCCGCCCGATCTCCAGCACGGTGCGGCCGTCCACCGCCGCCTCGCCCTCGAAGATCACGGTGTCGCTGAACGACCGGACCAGCCGGACGTGGTGCACCAGCACGTCGCCGGGCAGCACCGGGTGGTGGAAGACCACGTCGGCGATGCCGCCGAAGAGCATCACCTGCCCGGTCAGCACGTCCGGGTTGGGCAGGTCCCAGGCGGCCAGCACGCCGGCCGCCTGGCACCAGGACTCCACCAGCAGGACGGACGGGTAGGCGTGCTCCCGGTCGTCCGCGCCCTCCGGCAGGTCCTGGTACCAGGGCTCGTTGGCGGTCACCGCCTTGCGGGCGGTGAGCCGCTCGCCGGGGACCAGGTCGTCGACCCGGTCCACCAGCAGCATCGGGTAGCGGTGCGGCAGCACCCGCTTGATGCCGGCGACGGTGATCACAGCTCACCCTCCTCGGTCTCCTCGGTGAAGCGCAGCCGTACGGCGGCGGCCTGGCCGCGCGCGGTGCCGGCCACCGCGCGGCAGCGCCAGGCGCCGTCCTTCTCCTGCCAGGCCAGTTCGACCTCCAGGCGGTCGCCGGGGAAGACCGGGCTGAGGAAGCGGGTGGACTCGATCGCCGCCAGCCTCAGCCCCGGCTTCGGCAGCGTGGCGAGGGCGGTGAGGTGGACGTGCTCCACCACGCAGACCCCGGGGAAGATCGGGAAGCCCGGGTAGTGGCCCGGGAAGACCGGCTCGTCCGCCGCCACCAGCACGGCGGCGGTGCCCGCGCCGTCCGCCGCCGGCTCGGGGCGGCCCCGCACCGGGCTGACCGCGCCGGGCATCAGGCCAGTCCGAGCTTGTCGGCCAGCAGGTCGTGGGCCTTCTTCAGGCAGGTGACCTGCTTCAGCTCCTCCTCGCCGAGGGTGACGCCGTACTTGCGCTCCAGGACGACCATGACCTCCATGGCCATCAGCGAGTCCACGCCGACCTCGTTCACGAAGTCGGCCTCGTCGGTCAGTTCGCTCTCGTCCACGTCGAGGACGTCGGCGACGGTGGTGCGCAGCTCGTCCATGTCCAGGACAACGTTCGACATGATTCCTTCTTCCTGTTCGGTCGTGCTCGCGCGGGCTTCGGGGCCCGGGAGCCGGGTGGGGCTCGGAGGGAGGTCAGGGGGTGCCGGGGCCGGTCGACGGGCCCGGGCGGGGTCAGACGAAGAAGACGTCCCGGTAGGCGGACCAGTCCGGGCCCGGCGCGTCCGGTCCGCCGGCCCGGCGGACCCCGGGCTGCAGCCAGCCGGGCCCGGCCTCGAAGTGGGCGAGGTCCGCCGCGTCGACGTAGACCCCGGCGCCGTGTTCGAGCAGGCTGCGGACGGAGTCGCGCGGGCTCGGCAGGGTGTCGAGGGTGTCGTGGCCGACCCGGACGGACGGCGCGGGCCGGGTGTCGGCCGCCGCGAAGGTGACCGCGAGGCCGCGCAGCAGGACGTCCACGCCGCCCAGTTGGCGGTTGAGTTCGCGGGCGAGGTAGAGCACGTCGGCGAACTGGGTCTCCAGCGCGCCGCGGTAGGCCCGTTCGATGACCAGCAGCCGCCGGCCGGGCCCGTCCTCCCGGTCGGTCCGTTCGGTCTGGTCCGCCATCTCAGATCACCCCCAGGAAGAGCGTGGTGCGCGCCGCCGCCACGTGCTCGGCGAACTTGAACGGCGGGCGCAGCTTGATCCGGTCGGCCAGGGGCACGCTGCCGCGCTCCTCGGTGCAGAACCGGCAGGAGTACCAGGTCAGTTGCTCCGGGAAGGCGTCCAGCAGCCGCTCCGCGAGGGCCAGCGTGGACGGGTAGCCGTGCGCCCAGTTCTCCAGGTTGCGCGGCTTGGTGGCGCCCAGTGCGGCCTTGGCGATGCCGGTCGCGTGGCCGCAGGTCCACAGGTGGACGGTGGCGCCGCGCTCCAGCAGGGCCTGGGCCAGCCGGACGGCGCTGGTGAGCATGTCGCTGGTGTGCGGGGCGCCCATCAGGGCGAGCAGCACGTCCGCGTCGGGGATCCGCTGGGCCATCTCAGTGCCACACTCCTCGCACCTGCGGCTCCAGCAGCCGCTCGGCGACGTCGGCCATCTCCACCAGCCGCGCTCCGTCCAGCAGTTGGTCGGCGGTGAGGGCGCGGTGGGCGAGCGAGAAGCCGTCGACCCAGACCTCGCCGCCCCGCTCCAGCAGGGTGTGCAGGGCGCTCGGCCCGCTGGGCAGCGCGGCCACCACGCCGTTCTCCACCAGGAAGAGCACCACCCGGTGGCCGGCCGCGCGCAGCGCCACCGCGTCCTCGGCGAACCGGTCGGCACCCGGACCGGCCCACGGGCCCTGGGACTCGGTCAGCAGGTAGTCAGCCACGGCCCACCATCCGGTCCTCGCCCTTCCCCGTCCCGGGGTCCTTCACCGTCCCGAGGTCCTTTCCCGGCCCGGGGTCCTTCCCGGCCGGTCCGAACGCCTCGGTGAGGAAGCCCAGGACCCGCTCGCGGTAGTCGGCCGCGTCGAACCGGATCGCGTTCATGTGCAGGGCGTTGGGCGCCGTCCAGCTCACCGCGTCCGGGTAGCGGGCGGCGACCGGGGCGATCTGCGCCGGCGGCACCACCGCGTCCTGCCCGCCGGCCACGAACATCAGCCGGGTCGGCACCGCCCGCAGGTCCGGCGGCCACTCGCGGACCACCAGCATGGCCTGGCCGATCAGGCCGAAGGCGCGCCGGTAGAGCGCGGCCGGCAGGCCCTCGGTCAGTTCGGCGGGCAGCGTGCCGCGGCGCAGGGTGGCGAAGTGCCGCAGCCCGGCGCCGATGTCGTACATCGGCCCGCTGTCGCAGACCACCGCGGCCACCGGGTGGCCGATCCGCCGGAGGACGTTGAGGCAGACCCAGGTGGAGAACGAGAAGCCGACCAGCGCCACCTGCCCGCCGCCGAGCTGCGGGTCGGCGTGCACCCAGCGCAGCACGTCCGCGAGGTCGTCGGTGTACCGGTCGGCCATCCGGGTCAGCCGCCGGTCCCGCCCGCTCTCGCCGTGGTTGCGCATGTCGTAGGCGACGACGTGCCAGCCCGCCCGGTGCAGCAGCTGGATGTGCGCCAGGGTGCTGGACTTGGTGCGGCCCATGCCGTGGCAGAGCACCACCGTGTCCGGCCCCGCCCCGGGGACCGCCCAGCCGTGCAGGGCGATGCCGTCCCGGCTGGTGGTGAGGGTGAACTCGCGCTGCGGCAGGCCCTTGTCGGCCGGGGTGCGGCCCGGTTTGCCGGCCGGCGGGTGGTACACCTCGAAGGCGTGCCGGGCCGCCGTGCCGAGCGCGGTCGCGACGGCCGAGGGCAGGCGGGTGAGGCTCATCAGCTGGTCAGCGCCTCTCCGCCGTCGACGCCGATGATGTTGCCGGTGATCCAGGAGGACTCGGCCTGCGCCAGCAGGACGACGGCCTCCGCCACGTCCTCGGGCCGGGTCAGCCGCCCGTGCGGGTTGCTGCGGGCGGCCAGCTCCAGCAGGCTCTCGTGCTCGGGGATCCGCTCCAGCGAGGGGGTCACCGTCACGCCGGCCCGGATCGAGTTGACCGCGACCCGGCTGGGCGCCAGCTCCAGGGCGAGCTGGCGCACGTGCGACTCGAGCGCGCACTTGGCCGCCGACACCGCGCCGTAGTTGGCGGTGACGCGCTGGTCGCCGGCGCTGGTCATCGCGAAGATCTTGGAGCCGGGGCCGAGCAGGCCGGCCCCGTACAGGTCCTGGCTCCAGTAGACCAGCGAGTGCGCCATCACGTCGAGCGTCATGTTCATCTGACGGCTGGTCAGCACGGCTCCGCCGTCGACCGGCAGGTACGGCAGCAGGCTGCCGAAGGCGAGCGAGTGCAGCAGCACCCGCAGCGGCCGGCCGCCGGTCAGCTCGGTGAAGACCGGCAGCAGCTCCGCACGGGTGGCGGCGGCGGCCGCGTTGGCGTTGAAGAAGTGCGCCTCGACGCCGGTGGAGCGCAGCTCCTCGACGGCGGCGCGCGCCTTCTCCTGCCCCGCGGCGGTGTCGAAGTGCACGCCGAGCACGTTGGCTCCGGCCAGCGCCAGGCCCTTCGCGGTGGCGAGGCCCATCCCGCTGGAGGCCCCGAGGACGAGGTTCCAGCTGCCTTCGAGTGGTGTGGTCATGACGTCCTGCCCATCCGATCGTCGGTCCGGTCGATCCAGCGGTGCATCAGGTCCGCTCCGGCGGCGTCGCCAGGACGACGGCCAGGTTGCCCTCGCCGGCGGCGGTGACCACCGCCACCGGGCCCTCGCCCTCGGCGAGCGCGCCGGCCACCTGCAGCACCGGCTCCAGCGAGCCGGCGCCGGCCTCGACCCGGGTCGCCCCCGTGCCGAGCGCGGCGCTCACGGCGGCGGCCACCGGGGAGTCGTCCACCACCGCGACGGTGCGGTGCGGCCGTCCCTCGGGCAGCCCCAGTTCGGTCAGCAGCGCCGCGATCCGCCCGCGCAGCCGGTCCGCCGCGCCGGCGGCCGCCCGGGGAGGCAGGAAGAGGCTGCGGGCGGCGCAGCGGCCGTAGCCGCGCACGCCCCGGGCCCGGAGCCGGTCGGCGGGCTCCAGCACCAGGGCGACGGCCCCGCGCTCGGAGGTCCGCGCGCCCGGGTCCCCCTCGGGCAGCGCCTCCTCGGTGGCGCCGGCCAGCAGCCAGGAGGCCCGGCCGAGGCCGACCGCCCGGCTGCCCGCCTCGATGGCCTCCAGGCCGGCCACCCGCGGCGAGGTGAGGGTGAGGTTGAAGCCCTTGAGCGCGTGCTCGGTGGCCAGCCGGCTGCCGAACAGGTTGATCGAGAAGTACGGCGCGGTGGCCGGGTTGAGCATCCGCGCGCCCTCGGCGACCACGGTCGCGTCGATCGCGGTGTGCACCGCCACGGCCGCGCTGTTGGTGCCGACCGCGGCGCCGCGCCGCTCCTCCTGCTGCTCGGGCTCGCCCGCGTCGGCCAGCGCCTGCCGGGTGGCCGCGAGCAGGTACTGGGTGGCGCTGGGCAGGTACTTGTAGCCGCGCGGCCCGAGCCGCTCGCGGTGGTCGAACCACGGTTCGGGGCCGGCCTCGCGCGGGCCGTGCGCGGCCTCGCCCGCCCGGTCGGACCACGGGGTGACGACCCCGATGCCGGAGACCATCAGATCGGTGCTCATACCCCCGCCTCCTTCAGCACCAGGGACACGTTGTTGCCGCCGAAGGCGTAGGCGTTGACCAGGGCGTAGCGGCCGGTCAGCGGCGTGGCCGCGGTGGGCAGGAACACCTTGCACTCCGGGTCCTGCTCGCCCAGCGCCATGTTGGGCGGCACCGTGCGGCGGTAGAGGATCTGGACGGCCGCGACGAGGGCCAGCGCGGCGGCGGCGCCGCCGGTGTGCCCGAGCAGGGCCTTGAGGCTGTACACCGGCAGCCGGTCCGGGGTGGCGCCCAGCACCTCGCCGAGCACCTGGCTCTCCACCAGGTCGTTCAGTTCGGTGCCGGTGCCGTGCGGCACCACGCAGCCGACCTGGTCCGGGGTCGCGCCCGCCGCCGCCAGCGCCTCGCGCATCGCGCGGGTGATCTGGGTGCCGGTGGGCTCGGGCGCGGTGGCGTGGTAGGCGTCGCAGCTCCAGCCGACGCCCGCCAGCTGGGCGTACACCCGCCGGGCCTGCCGGGTACGGGCGTGCACCGCGGACTCCAGGACGACCATCCCGGCGCCCTCGCCGAACAGGGTGCCCTTGCGGTGCCGGTCGAACGGGCGGCAGCGTTCGGGGTCGATCGCGCTCAGGCGGTTGAAGCAGGCCAGGGCGACCCGGGAGTAGGCCTCGGCGCCGCCGGCCACCACGACGTCGGCCTCGCCGGAGCGGATCAGGTCGGCGGCGAGCGAGAGGCCGAAGCCGCTGGCGGCGCAGGCGTTGCTGACGCTGGAGTTGGCGCCCTCGGCGCCGAACCAGGAGCCGACCGCCGAGGCCACCGAGAAGACCGGGGACCAGCGGTCGGACTCGGGCCGCCCGTCGGTGCGCCACTGCTCGTGCAGGCCGGAGTCGCCCATCCCGGTGCCGATGACCACGGCGACCCGGTGCGGCGGCACGTCGCTCAGGCCCGCGTCGGCCACCGCCTGGCGGGCGGCCTCGATCGCCAGCCTGGAGCCGAGGCCGAGCCGCAGGTCGCCGTAGCGCTCGGGCCCGGTCGGCACCGCGTCGCCGGGCACCGCGTACATCAGCGGCAGCTTCATCTGCGCGTACGGGTCGGGGACCGTGGTCGGGGTGCTCCGCGCCGCGGTCAGGCCCTCCCAGAAGGCGTCCACTCCGGTGCCCAGGTGGGAGACCACTCCCACGCCGGTGATCAGCACGTCGTTCATCAGGTCCTCTCGCCTCGTGCGTGGGCTCGTACCTGCCGAAGATCACTACGGAGTTTTTGCGTGCGAATCCGGTGATCCGGTCGTCCGACTCGATATCTCCGGCTCGATATCTCCGGCTCGACCGAGGAATCCGCCAGGGAATCGAAATGATCCTCCGGGGTGGCTTCACCGTATTCAGCGGCGGCCGGGGCGTTCAACGCGCAGTCAAGTTGCTGCCAGCGCGGGTGAACGGACGCACTCAACCGATTGGCAGCTTCTGGCCATGCGGGCCGCGCGGGTTGTTAGGGCGGCCCGGGAACCTCCTCGGGAACCGACCCGGAACCGCCCCGAGAACCATCCAGGAAACGCCCAGGAACCGCTCGGGAAATGCCGAATGGCGTGCACCGGTGACCGGTACACGCCATTCAACACGTCCCTGCGGAACGCCGTCCACCGAAGCGTCAGAATGCGGCCTCGGGCAGTTCCATCAGGGACAGGTCGCTCCCTTCCGCGAGCCGCCGCCACACCGGGAGCACGGGCAGCACGGTACGGGTGAAGAAGCCGGCCACCGCCACCTTGCCCTGGTAGAACGGGCGGTCCCGGTCCGAGGCGGCGGGCAGGCGCTCCAGGGCCACCGCGGCCTGGCGCAGCAGCAGGTAGCCCACCATCACCTCCCCGGTGGCGAGCAGCAGCGCGGTGGTGTGCTGGCCCACCCGGTACAGCTCCCGGCCGTCCTCGCCGGCGCCGGAGAGCTGGGCCAGCAGCGCGCCGAGCATCCCCTCCAGGGCGTCCAGGGCCGTGGCCAGCCGGTCGCGGCCGGCGGCCAGTCGCTCGCCGCCGTGGGCGTCGGCCAGGAACTGCCGGATCTCCCCGGTCAGCCGCCCGAAGGCGACGCCGTTGTCCCGGACGACCTTCCGGAAGAAGTAGTCCAGGCCCTGGATCGCCGTCGTCCCCTCGTACAGGCTGTCGATCTTGGCGTCGCGGATGTACTGCTCGATCGGGTAGTCCTGGAGGTAGCCGGAGCCGCCGATGGTCTGCAGGCTGTGGGTCAGCTGCTGGAAGCAGCGCTCGGAGCCGAAGCCCTTGACCACCGGGAGCAGCAGGTCGGCCAGCCCCTGGGCGGCCGGATCCGACGCGCCCCGGTGCCCGGCCTCGACGACCCGGTCCTGCAGGCCGGCCGTGTACAGCACCAGGGCGCGCAGGCCCTCGGCGTAGGCCTTCTGGGTCATCAGCGACTGCCGCACGTCGGGGTGCCGGGTGATCGGCACCCGGGGCGAGGACTTGTCGGTCATCGCGGTGAGGTCCGGGCCCTGGACCCGGTCGCGGGCGTACTCCAGGGCGTTGAGGTAGCCGGTGGAGAGGGTGGCCATCGCCTTGGTGCCGACGAACATCCGGGCGAACTCGATGATCGTGAACATCTGCCGGATGCCGTCGTGCCGGTCACCGAGCAGCCAGCCGCGGGCCGGCCGGTCCACCCCGAAGGTCAACTCGCAGGTGGTGGAGGCCTTCAGGCCCATCTTGTGCTCGACGTTGGTGGCGAAGACGCCGTTGCGCTCGCCGAGTTCACCGCTCTCCCAGTCGAAGTCGTACTTCGGCACCAGGAAGAGCGACAGACCCTTCGTACCGGGCCCGGCCCCCTCGGGACGCGCCAGCACGAAGTGCACGATGTTCTCGGCGAGGTCGTGCTCACCGCCGGTGATGAACCGCTTCACCCCGCTCAGCTCCCAGGAGCCGTCCTCCCGCCGGCGGGCGGTGGTCCGGGCGGCGCCGACGTCGCTGCCGGCGTCCGGCTCGGTCAGCACCATGGTGGCGCCCCAGCGCCGCTCCACCATGTGCCGGGCCAGCCGGTGCTGCTCCGCCGTGCCCAGGCGCTGGACCACGGAGGCGAAGGACGGGAAGCCGCAGTACATCCACACCGCCGGGTGGGCGCCCAGCAGCAGCTCGCCCACCGCCCAGAACAGCGAGGGCGGGCACGGCGTCCCGCCGAGCTCCTCCGCCATGCCCAGGCGCCACCACTCGGAGTCCAGGAAGGCCTGGTAGGAGCGGCGCAGGCCCTCCGGCACGGTGACCGTACGGGTGGCCGGGTCGAAGACCGGAGGCCTGCGGTCCGACTCCGCCCAGGAGTCGGCCAGCGGGCCGGCCGCCAGGCGCCGCACCTCGCCGAGCACGCCCCGCGCGGTCTCGGCGTCCAGCTCGGCGAACTTCCCCGTCCCGTAGAGCTGTCGGGAGTCGAGCACTTCGAAGAGGTTGAACTCCAGGTCGCGGAGGTTGGACTTGTAG
Organism: Streptomyces sp. Y1; assembly: GCF_041053115.1. Classification (NCBI taxonomy): domain Bacteria; kingdom Bacillati; phylum Actinomycetota; class Actinomycetes; order Kitasatosporales; family Streptomycetaceae; genus Streptomyces; species Streptomyces sp. Y1. Next base: position 607,806 of record NZ_CP163445.1, read on the forward strand.
TGCCCCATCTGGGCCTCCGAACTGTCGGGCGCTGCCCCGCAACGCCGCTGGTGGGGGTGGTGGTTCAGGACCCGGCGCCGACCGGCGCGCTCACGGGGGCCCGCAGGCCGGCGGGGCTCCGGTGCGGCACCGGCCGCGGTGCCAGCATCCCCATCTCCGCCGCCAGCATTCCGGCCCGGAACCGCGACTTCGTCCCCAGCGACTCCAGGATCTCGGCGACATGGCGGCGGTAGGTGCGCACCGAGATCCGCAGTTCGCGGGCTGCCTTCTCGTCGGTCGCCCCGGCGAGCAGGCGGGCCAGCACCTGGCCGGTGATCTCGGCGAGCTCGTACTCGGGCGGCCGGGTCCGCACGCGCGCGGCGCCGGCCGACTGCCAGACGTTGTCGAACAGCGCGCCCAGCGCGTCGATCACCACCGCCGAGCGGACCACCGAGGCGTCCGCGCCGACCGCGGTGCGCACCACCGACACGCGCCGGTCCACGATCACCGCCTCCAGCGAGGGGATCCGGGCCGGCCGTACCTCGATCGGCCAGTCACCCGCCAACTCGGCGGCGACGAAGTCGTGTTGCATCCCCGCGTGGGTACAGAGCATGCGCACCGACACCGTCCGGTCCAGCGCCGCCAGCAGCGACCTGAGGTCGGCGCACAGCTCCTTGGTGCGGCGCGGGCTCGCCGACAGCACGATGTCCACCGACGCCCGGGCGCCGCTGATGACGGTGACGATGGCCTCGCGCACCGGGCCGACGCCGGGCTCCACCAGCTCGACCGGACGGCTGCGCTGCGCCCACGTCCGGTACCGATGGGCCGCCGTGTCGATGAGCATCCGCACGTTGCTCAGCGCGGCGTCGAGCTCCGCCTCGCCGGCCCCGACCAGGCCGCGCAACTCGGCCGCCTCCGGCACCGGTTCGAGCACCCCTGAGTCACGCTCCATAGCCACCCCCTGTGGATCGTCCCTGCACTGCCACGCCCGGCGGCACGCACCGCCACCGGGAGCCGTTCCGCCCGGCGCCGGAGTACGGCGCCGACGCCCGGATTCCTGCGCCCGACCCCGGAGCCCTACGCCGACGTCGAGACGAGCCCGAGTTCGACCGCCCGGGCGCCGGCCTGGAACCGGGATCCGGCGTCGAGTTCCCGCATGATCTCGGCCACGTACCGCCGGTAGGTCCGCAGCGACAGCCGGAGGACCCGGGCCGCGACCTCGTCCGTCTGGCCGGCCCGCAGGCATTCGAGGATCCGCAGACCGGTCTGGCTGCGCGCCCGGCTGTCCGGGCCGGGCCGGTCGGCGTACCGCAGGGCGCCGGCCCACGCCACCGCGTAGAGCGAGGTGAGCGCGCCGACCACGGCCGCGTCCCGGACCACCGAGACCCGGCGCTCGCCCGCGCCGCTGCCCGACCAGACCAGGGCGGCCGAGGAGTCGAGCACCACCGCCTCGCGCAGGGCCGACTCGGTGACCCGCAGCTCGCAGCGGTCCGCCGCGCGCACGGCCTCCCGCACCGGGCCCCGGCCGACCGACCGCGGATCGCAGAGCACCCGCAGCGTCGCCGGCTCCACCGCGGCCACCCGCCGGCCGGCCAGCGCCACCCGCATCAGTTCGCCCGCCGCGCCGGTGTCCGGGACGGAGACGCTGACCTGCCGGACGCCGCCGCCCACCATGGTGGCCAGCGCCGCCTCCAGCGCGGGCTGGTCCTCGATCGCCAGCGCCCGCCCCGAGGACGGGCCGCGGCGCTGGAAGGACTCCACCGAGTCGAGCAGTTCGCGCGCCCGGGAGAGGGTCAGGGCCAGCTCGGCCTCCTCCGCCTGCACCGCGCCCGACCGGCCGACCGCCGCGCCGCTCCCCTCCTGCCGCTCCCACCGTGCTCCGGCGAGGCCATCCGATCCGCTGCTCGCCGGTACGTAATCCACTGCCCGTCTCCCCACTCGGACGGCCCCCACGACGGCGGGCGATCCCTGCTTGCCTGAACACCTCGGCCGACGGGCCGGGCTGACCGCCTTCCGGCCGGTCGACTCGCAACGGTTGAAAGTGAAATGACATTCGGAACAGCTTCGATCGCATCCTCGGGGCCGGCGCACGTCCGGTCACCACCCGAACGGCCCGAACCGCAAACGAGCCACCCCGGGGCGAAGCGGGCTCCATCTCCCCATAAACGCCCAGCACGCGCAAGACCGTGGCAACTTCTTGCCAGTCCACGTTCAGGGGCCTCGACAGGGAACCGAATTCGCCTCGGCACGAAGCGACATGACGGCAGGTCAGGAGCTGCGTGACATGCTCGCGACCGGCGCGCGCCCTGCCCGCGCGCGGGACACTCAAACCCCCCAGAAGAGGGGGGTTCTGCCGCCCCCGACGCCCCCGTAGCGTCGGCTCCGCCACGGAAGGCGCCGCTCCGGACCCGAAGGCTTCACCAACCGGCCAACCGGGTTGCTCCGAGCGTCACTTCCCGTACCTTCGCAAGATCTTGACGTTGTGTGAGTTTCGAGATCCACTTGGCTCGCGTCGCATCGGGCTGCCTGGAGGGTCTCATTGGGGTCAGGGCTGCAGCGGGCCAGGCGGTTCATGCTCCTGGCCACCGGCCTGTACCGGGCCAGCCACCTGATCGGCGGCCTGGCCGCGGCCGTGGCCGGCGGGACGGGCCTCCTGCTGTTCGGGGCCGCCCTGGCGAGCAGCGCGGCGCTGTACCTGCCGGCCTACCGGCGCGGCCGCCTCGACCGCGCCGCGCTCTGGGCCGACGTCGTGTCGGCCGGCTGCCTCGTCCCGTTCCTCGCCCTGGCCACCCACAGCGCACCCGTCGCCCAACCGGGCACCTGGGTCATGCTGCTCGGCAGTTCGGCCTGCGCCGCCGCGTCGGCCGGGCTGGCGGGGCGCGAGGCGGTGGGCGCGGTCGGCCTGGTGGTCGCCGTGCACACGGCCTGCTGCCTGCGGACCGGTGAGCTGCGCCCGCTGGGCGGGCACCTGGTCTCGCTGCTCTCCTCCGCGCTGATGGCGTACGTCCTGTGGCACTACCTGCGCCGCCAGGGCGTCCTGCTGGACGAGGCGCGGGAGCGCGCCGTCCGGGCCGAGGCCGCCCGGGCCCGCCGCGCCGAACGGATCGCCCAGCACCGGGCCCTGCACGACACCGTCCTGGCCACCCTGACCGCCGTCGCCCAGCAGCGGGTCGACCCGACCCGCGCGGAGTTCCGGGAGCGCTGCGCCCGGGAGGCCTCCTACCTGCGGCGGCTGATCCAGCGCGCGGACGAGGAGGACGGGCCGGAGGGGCCGGACGGCGAGGTCGCGGCCGGCGCGGCGCTGGAACAGGCGGTGACCGCCGCCGAGGGCATCGGCCTGACCGTCCACGCCCGGTACCACGGGCTCCCCACCCTGCCCGGCCCGGTGGCCCGCTCGCTGGCCGCCGCCGTGACCGAGGCGCTGAACAACGTCCGCCACCACGCCGGCACGTCGACCGCCCACCTGACCGCCACCGGGCGCGGGCACGGCATCGCCGTCACCGTGGTCGACGACGGCCGCGGCTTCGACCCCGCGCTCCTGCCCGCCGACGGCACCGGCCTGCGGCGCTCGATCCACGCCCGGATGGCGGAGATCGGCGGCACCGCCGCCGTCGACAGCGCCCCCGGCGAGGGGACCCTGGTGGAGCTGAGGTGGCCGGAGTGAGCACCGCGCCCGACCACCCGACAGCCGGCCACCCGAAAACCGGCCCCCCGACACCCGGCCACCCGATCGGCGTCGCGGCCGTGGACGACGACCGGATGCTGCTGGACGGCCTGTGCTCCTGGCTGGAACGGGTGCCGCAGCTGCGCCTGCTCGCCGCCGCCCCGACCGTCGACGACCTGCTCGCCGGGCCCGGCCGGCGGGCGGACGTGGTGCTGCTCGACCTGCTCCTGCGGGACGGCTCGGTGCCCGCCTCCAACGTCGCCCGGCTGTGCGCGGCCGGCCCCCGGGTGCTGGTGATCAGCACCCAGGCCGCGCCCGCCGCCGTGGCCGACACCGTCGCCGCCGGCGCGGCGGGCTACCTGACCAAGGACCACGCCCTGGACCGGCTGGTGGAGGCGGTCACCGAGGTCGCCGCCGGCCGCGCCGTGCACTCCCCCGAACTGGCCTTCGCGCTGGCCCACGACGACCGGCCGGACCGCCCCCGGCTGACGCCCCGCGAACTCCAGGTGCTGCTCGACTACGCCTCGGGCCTGACCCTCAAGGCGACCGCCCGGCGGGCCGGGATCAGCCCGCAGACCGCCAAGTGGTACCTCGACCAGGTCAAGGACAAGTACCGGCGGGCCGGGCGGCCGACCTTCACCAAGCTCGACCTCGCGTCCCGGGTCCGCGAGGACGGTCTGGAGCGGTAACGGGCCCGGCGCCGCCGCGCGCCGGTTAGCATGGCTCAGGCCTCGGCAACGCGCCGAAGTCGCCTTCGCCACAAGGTTCGTGACACTGTCGCGGACGGGCGGGTCGGACACCGTGAGGGGGGCTCGCGTGGGATCGCCCGTCCGGAGCGCGCCTGGTCGTCGTGCGCCGTCGCGCGCGCTGCTGCCCCCGCCGCCGCGCAGGTGGCTCGGGCTGGTGGCGGCCCTCGCCGCGCTGGTGGTCCTGGTGCTCGGCGTCCGGTACGCGGGCGAGGGCGAGCCCGGCACGGTGGACGACCGGATCGGCACGGCGCTGTACGGGCCGGGGGCGCCCTGGCGGTCCGTCGCCCACGCCCTGGACGCCCTGGGGGAACCGGTGGGCGCGACGGCCCTGGTGGCGACGGCCGTGGCGGGCTGCCTGCTGCTCCGACGGCCGCGCGCGGCGGTGTTCACGGTAACCGGCGTCGCCCTGGCCGTGGGGGCGGCGACGCTGCTCAAGCACCTGGCGGGGCGCACCATCCACGGGGACGGGAACCTGTCCTACCCGAGCGGGCACACCGCCTTCCTCACCGCGTTCGCCCTCACCGTGGCGGTGCTCGCCACGAACCACCGGGGCAGCGGGCGCCCGCTCCTGCTCGGCGCGGCGCTGCTGGCCGGCGCCGTCATGGGCTGGGCGCAGGTGGTGCTGGGCGCGCACTACCCGACCGACGTGCTCGGCGGCTGGTGCACCGCGCTGGCGGTGGTGCCGGCGACCGCGTGGCTGGTCGACCGCACGGCCGACCGGCTCACCGGCGCCGGCACCGACACCGACACCGGCGCCGACACCGACACCGACACCCACCGCCGGCAGCCCCGCTGACGCCGGGTCACGCGAAGCGCCGGAACACCGGCTTCACCGGCCGCCCGCCCAGCCAGGGCGCGGGGTCGGCGGCGTCCAGCGCCTTCCGGTACACGGCGCACGCCCGGCCCACCGCCTCGACGGTGTGGTCGATGTCGGCGTCGTCGAGCGCGCTGCTCACCACGAACGAGGGCGCCAGCACGCCGCCGGCCAGGAGTTGGCGCAGGAACAGGGTGCGGTACTCCTGCGACGGCCGCCCGTGCTCGTCCAGGGTGGCGAAGACCAGGTTGCTGGCCCGGCCCCGGACCAGGACGTGGTCGGCGACGCCCATGCCCGCGGCGGCCTCGCGCACGCCCGCGGCCAGCCGCTCGCCGAGGGCGTGCAGCCGGGCGGTGACGCCCTCCTCGGCGTAGGTGGCCTGCACGGCCATCGCGGCGGCGAGCGCGTGCGTCTCCGCGCCGTGCGTGGTGGACAGCAGGAACACCCGCTCGCCGGGGTGGCGCAGCCCGCCCCGCTCCATCAGTTCGCGGCGCCCGGCCAGCGCGGAGACGGCGAAGCCGTTGCCGAGCGCCTTGCCGAAGGTGGAGAGGTCGGGGGTGACGCCGTACAGGCCCTGGGCGCCGGCCTCGGACCAGCGCAGGCCGGTGATCATCTCGTCGAAGACCAGCACGCAGCCGTGCCGGTCGGCCAGCGCGCGCAGGCCGGCGAGGTAGCCGGGCGGGGGTTCGGTGTGGCCGGCGGGTTCGAGGACCAGGCAGGCGATCTCGCCCCGGTGGCGGGTGAGCAGTTCCTCCGTCGCCGCCAGGTCCCCGTACGGGAACGCCACGGTGAGCTCGCTGATCGCGTCCGGGATGCCGGCGGACATCGGCGTGGTGCCGATGAACCAGTCGTCGACGGAGAAGAACGGGTGGTCGCGGCAGACGGCCACCCGGGCGCGGCCGGTGGCGGCGCGGGCCAGGCGCACCGCGGCGGTGGTGACGTCGGAGCCGTTCTTGGCGAACTTCACCATCTCGGCGGTCGGCACGGTGGCGAGGAAGCGCTCGGCGGCCCGCACCTCGACGATGGACGGCCGGGCGAAGTTGCCGCCGCGGTCGATCTCCCGCCGGACGGCCTCCAGTACCCGCGGGTGGGCGTGGCCGAGGCTGACCGAGCGCAGGCCGGAGCCGTACTCGACGTAGCGGTTGCCGTCGACGTCCCACACGTGGGCGCCGCGGCCGTGGCTGATGACCGGGGCCAGGCCCTCGGGGTACTGGTCGTCGCCCTTGGCGTAGGTGTGCGCGCCGCCGGGGATCAGGGCGTGCAGCCGCTCGTTCGCCGCCCGGGACTCGGGCAGCTGGAAGTCGTCAACGGCCATGGGGCTCACTTCTCCTTGGGGGCCAGGGCCTCGGCGAGGCACGGTGCCTTCCGGTCCCGCTCGGACATCGACACGGGCGGCAGCGGCCAGGGGATGGCGAGCTCCGGGTCGTCGAAGGCGATCGTCACGTCCTCGGCCGGGTCGTGCGGGCGGTCGATCCGGTACGAGACGTCGGCGTCGGTCAGCGCCTGGAAGCCGTGCGCGCAGCCCGCCGGGATGTACACGCTGGCCTGGGTCCCGCCGGAGAGCCGGAAGACGGCCGTGTTGCGGAAGGTCGGCGAGTGCGGCCGCAGGTCCACCACGACGTCGAAGACCTCCCCGTGCGAGCAGCGCACCAGCTTGGCCTCGCCGGCGCCGGAGCGCAGGTGCAGGCCGCGCAGCACGCCGCGCACCGAGCGGGAGAGGCTGTGCTGGACGAAGGCGTCGGGGTCGATGCCCACCGAGCGGAGCACCTCGGCGTCGAAGGTGCGGCAGAAGAAGCCGCGCTCGTCGGCGTACGGCGTCGGTTCGAACAGGTAGGCGCCGGCGATCGCCGGGACTTCGGTCACCTTCATGAGGGCTCCTCGGGGAGGACGGCCGCGGTCAGGGCGGCGAACTGGTGGTCGAGGTGCCGGGCGGCGGCCAGGTTCCGCTCGGCGAGGATCTGCCGCAGCTCGGCGGCGTGCTTCTCCAGCTCCCGGAACTGCTCGATCAGCCGCTCGGCGTCGACCTCGCGCGCCGGGTGGCAGTACGCGTCCAGCCCCATCCGGGCCATCAGCGCGTCGCTCTTCGCCGCGTAGCTCAGGGCGAGCGTCGGGGTGCCGGTCTTCAGCGCGCAGACCAGGTTGTGGTACCTGGTGGCCACCACCGCGTCGGCGGCGGCCGTCTCGGCCATCAGCTCGGCCAGCGAGGCGGCCGGGGAGGCGGTGACCAGCGGGGAGCCGACCGCCTCGATGATCGCGGCGACCACCGCCGCGTCGGCCCCGTCGCCGGTGAGCAGCCGCACCGGCCGGCCGTCCTCGGCCAGCGCGCGGACGAAGCGGGTCGTCCCGTCCAGGTAGCGGCGGTGGATCTCCCCTGCCCGGGCGCGGTCGTCGTTGCCGCCGTGGAAGTCCATGACGCCGACGCAGACCTGACCGCCCGGGGAATCGGGCGCAGGGGGCGTCGGCAGCGCGAAGGCGAGGTCCGGGTGGACTTCGTCCCGGGAGACGTCCACGCCCATCCCCCGCATCGCCTCGCGGGACAGCTCGTCCCGGTAGGAGCGGTACGCGGCCAGCCGGGCCGAGCGGCGCACCAGGGCCCGGGTGGCCCGGTCGCGGATCGGGGCGGCGCCGACGCCGACCAGCGCCACCCTGGTGCCGAGCAGCCGGCCGGAGGCGCAGAGCAGGAACAGCGCGTACGGGAAGCCCCAGGGCCGCAGCGGCAGGGTGGCCTCCAGGACGCCCATGCCGGGGACGATCACCACGTCGTGCCGGCGCACCCAGGCGGCGGTGCGCACGGCGTCGACGAGCTTGCCCAGGCCCTTGCCGAGGACGGCTCCGGCCCGGTTGGCCGTCCGGTACTCCCCGCGGTACCAGTGCAGCCGGGTGGCGGGGATCCGGTAGCGGGCCGTGACGGTCTCGGGGCCGCCGCAGAGCGCGTCCACGACGGCCCGCGGATGTGCGGTGCGCAGGTAGCCGAGTACCGCCTCCAGCGAGCCGTCGTTGCCGAGGTTGCCGGCGCCGAGCAGGCCGAACACCCCGACGCGCAACGGGGGTCGGGACCTCGCCGTCATGCCCGCCGCCCCTCGCGCCCGGCCACCAGGTCGTCGACGGAGACGGTGAGCGCGGCCGGATCGACCGGGGCGCGGTCCTCGACCCGCTCGCCGGCGCCCGGGCGCAGCCGGCTGGTCATCCAGGCGGCCAGGTGGCGGCGGCAGGCGCTGCGGTCGGCCGGGGACAGCGGCGCCCGCCGGATCGCCGAGGCGAAGCCCCAGACGTACTCGGCGAGCAGCCGGGGCGTCGGGTGCAGCGGGCCGGCCCGGCGCGGGTCCAGGTTGACGCAGCGGGAGCGCTTGGAGGGGTTGGCCCGCTCGGCGCGGGTGGGGTGGTCGCGGCGGAAGTACAGCAGCTCCGGCACCTGGTGGAAGGGCCCGTGCAGGGTGAGCTCGGCGACGAAGGTGCGGTCGGCGTGGTGGTAGCTGTCGTGCGGCTTGACCCGGCGCAGCACGTCGGCCCGCAGCACGCCGTAGAAGTCGTCGCCGCCGGGCTCGAACAGCAGGCTGCGGAAGCGCTCCGGCGCGGACGGCGAGCCGGTGGCGAGCCCGTACGCGTAGGGGACCTTGACCCGGCCGGTCCCGTCGATGACGGCCTGGTCGGAGTGGGCGAGGATCACCTCCGGCCGCTCGTCCAGCGCCTGCACGCAGCGCTTCAGCAGGTCCCGGGCGTACAGGTCGTCGTGGGAGGCCCACTTGAAGAGTTCGCCGCGGCACTGGGTGAAGACGAAGTTGTGGTTCGGCGCGGCGCCGATGTTGCGCGGCAGCCGCAGGTAGCGGATGCGCGGGTCCTTCGCGGCGTAGTCGCGGCAGATGTCCTCGGTGCTGTCGGTCGAGGCGTTGTCGGAGATGACCAGCTCGAACTCCGCGTAGGTCTGGCCGAGCAGGGCGTCGAGGGATTCGGCGAGGTACTCCTGGCCGTTGTAGACGGGCAGCCCGATGCTCAACCGGGGTACGGCGGTCATGGCGTCCTCACTTCGGAGTGTCCGGGGACGGGATCACGGTGGTGCTCGCGCAGGGCGGCGCGCAGGTGCAGCCACCAGAGGGCCGAGCCGCAGGCCGTGGCGGAGGCGACGCCCCAGGCGGAGCCGACGGTGCCGGCCAGGGCGGCCCCGCCGAGGCCGCCGCCCAGGTAGCAGGCGGAGGCGAAGAGTTGGCAGCGCAGGCTGCGGCGGGCGGCGGCGAGCGCGCGCAGACCGGCCGCCGCGCCGCTGCCGAGGCCGGCGCCGGCGACGCCGAGGGTGGCGGGCACGATGAGCCGCGAGGCGTCGTGCCAGACGTCGCCGAGGACGAGCTCGCCGAGCCGGTCCGGCATCAGCAGCAGGGCCGAGCCCCAGAGCAGGGCGGCGCCGGCCTGACCGCCGCCCAGCAGGAAGCAGAACCGGCCGAGCCGCTCGGGGGTCCGCCGCAGGACCCGGGCCGCCTCGGCGACGGTGACCAGGGACAGCCCCATCAGCAGGGCCAGGAACGGGCCCTGCAGGAGCTCGGCGCCCCGCACGGCGCCGACCGCGCCGACCCCGGCGATCGCGCCGAGGCCGTACGCCCGCAGCTGGCCGGCGCCGCTGAGGCTGACGTTCTCGACCAGGTACCGGGAGCCGAGGTCGCGCTGCTCGCGCAGCCAGCCGCGGGCCCGGGTGACCCGGGGCCGGATGCCGGACTGGAGGAAGCCGTACCCGGCCGCCGCCGCGGCGGCGGCGCCCCAGGCCAGCACGAAGGCGGCCACGGTGCCCACCCGCGCCGCCACGACCATGGCCGGGACGAGCGCGACGCCCTGCACCAGGTCGTTGGCGAAGGCCTTGTGCCCGGTGCCGGCCGCGAAGAACGCGAACCGCCGGGCGTCCTGGAGCAGCAGCGCCGGCAGGGCGAGGCCGAGGCCGGCGAACGCGGGCCCGACGTCGCCGCCGAGGCCGAACCCGACCAGCAGGCAGCCGGCGCCGAGGGCGGTGCCGACGGCGAGCGCGGTGCCGGACGAGCGGGCCGCGGCCGCGCGCCAGGCCTCCTGCGGCACGCCGCTGAACCGCACCATGAGCGGGTCGGTGGCCAGCCCGCGGGAGACGTTGAGCACCACGCCGTAGGTCAGCCAGGCCAGGCTGAACACGCCGAAGGCGTGCACCCCCAGCTCCCGGGCGACGTAGATGCCCACCGCGAAGTTGATCATGCTGGTGACCGCCTGGTCGGCCAGCCCCCAGGACACCCGGCCGAGCACGCCCCGCCGGGCGCCGGGCTCCTGCCCGGGCGCCTGCGCCGGCGGCCCGGCGCCGGCCGTCGTCCGCGCCCCCTCGGTGGCCATCCGCGTCACGCCTTGATCAGCCCGGCGCCCTCCAGGGCGCCGGCCGCGACGGCGACCGCGTCGAAGGGCAGCCCGGAGCGCTCGGCGACGTCCAGCAGGTCGGCCGTGCCGTCCGACATGCTCAGCACCCAGAGCATCGCCAGCTGGGCCTGCCCCGCGTCGGCGTGGCCGCCCAGCGACTCGTACAGCCCGCGCCGGCCCAACTGCGGTTCGCCGTAAGGGCTGAGGTTGACGTAGCGCCGGTTGCGGTCGAGGACGGCGAAGGCCTCGCGGCAGACCGCGAGGGTGTCCGCCAGCGCCTCGGGCGCGACGAAGTCCAGGTCGTCCGCCGAGGTGTGGTACTCGGGGTACCGGCCGTTCGGGGTCCGGCTGAGCGAGCCGACGCCCAGGTTGAACCCGGGCGAGCAGTACTGCCGCTCGTCGTAGCCGTACGGGGTGAACTCGTCGATCCGGTGCGGGCGTTCGGAGGCGGCCAGGACGTACCCCAGCACCCGGTCGATCTCCGCGTCGCCGCGACGGCTCCGCTTGTACGTCAGCGGGCCGCGGTCGCCGGCGCAGGCCAGCACCAGCCCGTGCTTGACCCGCTCGATCCGCTCCGCGTTGCGGGCCAGCCAGGTGATCGCCCCGATGGTGCCGGGCGCGAAAACGAACCGGTAGGTGTACCAGGGCGAGCGCTGCGCGAGCTCCCGGGCCAGGAACACGGCCACCGCGACGCCGGCCATGTTGTCGTTGGCCAGCGCCGGGTGGCAGACGTGGCAGGAGACGATCACCTCGTCGGCGACCTGCCCGGGCACCACGTGCTCGGCGTAGCTGAGGTGGCCGTCGGCGAGCGTGGAGTCCACGCGCACCTCGTAGTCGCCCTCCGGCAGGGCGTCCAGGGTCTCCTGGGACAGGCAGAAGCCCCAGTCCGGCCGGTAGTAGCTGGTGCGGTACGGCACCCAGGTCGGGTGGTCCGGCAGGGTGTGCAGGTGCGGGCGCAGCTCGCTCAGCGGCATGGTCGCCGCGACGGGCACGCTGTAGCCGAGCACGTGCAGGGCGGACGCGGCGAGGTCGACGACCCGTTTCCCGGCGGCGTCGGCGACGTACGCGTCCCGGACGTTCCACTCCTGCGGCACCGTCCAGTCGAGCACCTGCGTGCCGGTCGGCACCTCGTGCCGCTGGAGCGGCAGGTACTCGCCGACGATGTCCAGGGTGGCGCGCACACCGTCGCCGGTGATGCTCCGGCAGAGCGGGTACAGCCGCTCCACCAGGGCGTGCATCTCCTCGCCGACGCCGCTCACCCGCGCCGCCGCAGGGTCTCGTCGACGGTGCCGGCCCCGGCGGCCCGGCGCAGCACGGCCAGCCGGGTGAAGCTCTGCTCGAAGCTCTCCCGGGTGAGCCCGAACCGCCGGTAGGCGTCGGCGAGTTCGAGCGCGCCCTGCTTGACCGTCCACTCGCATGCGAAGCCGGGCAGCGCCTCGCGGAACCGGGAGAAGTCCACCCGGTAGGAGCGCGGGTCGGCGCCGCTCTCCCCGGTGATCCGCACCTTCGCGCCGTCCACCGCCTCGGCGACCTGCTCGGCGATCTCGGCGACGGTGACGTTGTTGACCTCGCTGCCGATGTTGAACGCCCGGTCGTGCACCGCCTCCCGGGGGGCGACCAGCGCGGCCGCGAAGGCCCGGGCGATGTCGGCGGCGTGCACCAGCGGGCGCCACGGGGTGCCGTCGGAGAGCACCAGCACCTCGCCGGACAGCAGCGCGTGGCCCACCAGGTTGTTCAGCACGATGTCGGCGCGCAGCCGGGGCGAGTAGCCGAAGGCGGTGGCGTTGCGCAGGTACACCGGGGTGAAGTCGCCGTCCGCCAGGGCGTGCAGGTCGTCCTCCACCCGCACCTTGGACTCGGCGTACGGCGTGACCGGGCGCAGCGGGGCGTCCTCGGTCACCAGGTCGTCGCCGCCGGCGGCGCCGTAGACGGAGCAGGTGGAGGCGTACAGGAAGCGCTTCACCCCGGCGTCGCGGGCCAGCCGGGCCAGCCGGACGGAGGCGTGGTGGTTGATGTCGTAGGTGAGGTCCGGCGCCAGCGAGCCCAGCGGGTCGTTGGAGAGCGCGGCCAGGTGGATCACGGCGTCCACCCCGGCCACGTGCTCGGCCGTGACGTCGCGCAGGTCCACCCGCGGCCCCGGCGGGTCCGCGGGCGCCGGGCCGAGGACGCAGTCGGCGAACAGGCCGGCGTCCAGCCCGACGACCTCGTGCCCGGCGGCCGCGAGGACCGGGGCCATCACGGTGCCCAGGTAGCCCTGGTGTCCGGTCAGCAGTACGCGCATGCTTTCTCAACCCTCCAGATCAAGCGTCAGTTTGGTGACGGCGAAGGCCTCCGCGTAGCGCGCGTGGCATTCGATGCCGCGGATCCGCGCCAGCCCGAGGAAGGCCTCCCGGTCGTACCAGGGCCGGTGCCGCTGCGAGGGGTAGTGCTCCTGCAGCAGTCGCACCTTGCGTTCGGCGACCTCCGGGGCGAGCGGCTGGTAGGCCACCGGGCGGCCCAGGTCGGCGTCCCACTTGACGATCTCGTAGCCGAGCACGAGGTGGTCGCGGAACGCGGTGGTCAGCAGCGTCGCCAGGCCGCGGTGGTCCTGGTGGGCGTCCTCGGTGCGCGGGCCGAGGACCAGGCCCGGCTCGGTCCGCGCGCGCAGCTCCTCCACGGCGGCCTTGGCCTCGTCCCAGTGCGCGGGCAGCCGGCCGTCCGGCAGTTTGAGGACGGTCAGGCGCAGGTCGGCGCCCGGGCAGAAGGCGGCGAGCGCGGCCCGCTCCTCCTGCTCCCGCTCGCCGCCACCGCCGGAGAGCACCAGCGCGTCGACCCGCAGGCCCGGGCGGGCCAGGCACGTCGTCAGCAGGGTGCCGCCGGCGCCGATGGCGATGTCGTCGCAGTGCGCCCCCACGGCGACGACCGCGGCCAGGCGCCCGGCCCCGAGCCGGATCACGCGGACCCCACCGCGGCGCCGTCCCGCTCCCACACGGCCCACGGGCGCTCGCCGCGGGCGTAGGCGGCGTCCAGCGCGGCCCGTTCCTTCACGGTGTCGGTCGGCTTCCAGAAGCCGCGGTGCCGGTGCGCCACCAGGCGGCCCTGCTTGGCCAGCCCCGCGCAGCCGTCGGCGACCAGGTCCCCGTTCTCCGGGATGTGGTCGAAGACCTCCTGGCGGAGCACGAAGTAGCCGCCGTTCTCCCACAGCGGCATGTCGCTCACCGCGGTGATCCCGCCCACCAGGTTGTCCTCTCCCAACTCCACGCAGTGGAAGGAGGACTGCGGCGGCACCACCATCATCGAGGCGCCGGCGTCGCGCCGGGAGAACGTCTCGATCATCTCCGGCAGCGGGGCGTCGGTGAGCACGTCGGCGTAGTTGGCGAGGAACATCTCGTCGCCGTCCAGGTGGTGGCGCACCCGGCGCAGCCGCTCGCCGATCGGCGACTCGATGCCGGTCTGCGCGAAGGTGATCGTCCACGACGAGATGTCGGTGGACAGCAGTTCCGTCCGCCCGCCGCGCAGCACGAAGTCGTTGGACGCCGTCTCCTCGTAGCTGAGGAAGAAGTCCTTGATGTGGCGGGCCCCGTAGCCGAGGCACAGGATGAACTCGGTGTGGCCGAAGTACGCGTAGTAGCGCATCACGTGCCAGATCAGCGGCCGCGGACCGACCATCGCCATCGGCTTGGGCACGTCGTCGGAGGATCCGCTGCGCATCCGCAGCCCGTAGCCCCCGCAGAACAGGACGACCTTCACGGCTTCACCTCCACGATGCTCAGCTCCGGGATGGGGAAGACCAGTCGGCCGCCCCACTCGTGCACGAAGGACAGCTGCTCGACCAGTTCGGCCCGCAGGTTCCACGGGAGGACGAGGACGTAGTCCGGCCGGTCGGTGGCGATCTGCTCGGGCGGCAGGACGGGGATGCGGGTGCCCGGGGTGAACCGGCCGTGCTTGTAGGGGTTGCGGTCGACGGTGTACGGCAGCAGGTCGGGCCGGATGCCGCAGTGGTTGAGCAGGGTGTTGCCCTTCCCGGGGGCGCCGTAGCCGACGACGGTCTCGCCGCGCTCGGCCGCGTCGATGAGGAAGCGCAGCAGGTCCCGGCGCACCTTGGCCACCCGGGCGGAGAACTCGGTGTAGCCGGACAGCTCCTGGAGCCCGGCGGCCTTCTCCCGCGCCAGCACGTCGGTCACCCGCTGGGTCGGCGCGCCGGCCGCCTCCTCGGGCCGGGCCCACAGCCGGATGGAGCCGCCGTGCGTGGGCAGCAGCTCGACGTCCACCAGCGTCAGCCCGCCGCTGGCCAGCGCCCGAATCGCGGAGGCGACCGTGTAGTACTGGAAGTGCTCGTGGTAGATGGTGTCGTACTGGTTCTCCTCGATCAGGGTCAGCAGGTGCTGCACCTCGATGGAGACCCATCCGTCGTCGGCGACCAGGGCGCGCAGGCCCCGGGTGAAGCCGACCACGTCCGGGATGTGCGCGTACACGTTGTTGGCCACGACCAGGTCCGCCGGGCCGTGCTCGGCGCGCACGGCCGAGCCGGTGGCCGGGTCCAGGAACTCGGTGAGCGTCGGCACGCCCGCCTCCCGGGCCGCGGCGCCGACGTTCACCGAGGGCTCGATGCCGAGGCAGCGGATCCCCCGGTCCACCACGTGCCGCAGCAGGTAGCCGTCGTTGCTGGCGACCTCGACCACGAAGGCGTCCGAGCCCAGGCCGAGGCGCCGCACGGCGGCGTCGACGTAGGCGCGCGCGTGCTCCACCCAGGAGGTCGAGTAGGAGGAGAAGTACGCGTACTGCGTGAACGTCTCCTCCGGGGTGATCAGCGGCGGGATCTGCGCCAGCCAGCAGTCGGTGCAGACCCGCAGGTGCAGCGGGTACGCCGGCTCCGGCCGGTCCAGTTCGTCCGCGGCGAGGAAGCTCTCGCACGGCGGGGTCGCCCCCAGGTCGACGACGCTCCCCAGCGCCGTCGAGCCGCAGAGTCGGCATTTCGTCATTGACTGCCCCCAATTCCGCCCGCGCGGGTGCCCCGCCGCGGGCCGGCGTTTCCGTTCCCCACCGGCGGCGCGAGGTCCGCGCCGCCGGACCGTCCCGCGATCGCGGAGCGGTAGCCCTCCAGCAGGCGCTCCAGCCCCACGGCCGGGCTGAACCCCTGCTCGTACCGGCGCCGGGCCGCCTCACCCATCTCCCGGTTGCGGTCCGGTTCGGCGGTGATCCGGCGCAGGCCGGACGCCAGCGAGGCCGCGTCGCCCGGCCGGTGCAGCAGCCCGGTCACCCCGTCCTCGACGAGCTCGACGAAGGCGCCGTGGCCGGCGGCGACCACCGGCACCCCGGCCGCCATCGCCTCCACGACCACCAGGCCGAACGCCTCCAGCCACGTCGACGGCGCCACCACGGCGACCGCCCGCGCGACGGCCCGCCGGCACTGGTCCGGGTCGTACAGGCCGGCGAACCGCACGTCGTCCCGGCCCGCCGCCCAGGCGGCCACCTCCCGCTCCAGCGGCCCGGCGCCGGCCACCACGAGCGGCACGCCCACGCCGCCGGCCGCGGCCAGGCCGTCCCACGCGGCCATCAGCAGCCGTACGCCCTTGGCCTCGGCGAGCCGGCCGAGGTAGAGCACGTGCTCGCCGGCGCCCGTGCGGCAGGCGCCCGGGTCGGGGACGAAGTTGTGCTTCACCGCCAGCCGTCCGGCCGGCAGACCGGCCCCCAGCAGGACGTCGCGCTGCGCCGCGGAGATGCAGAAGAACCGCTCCACGCCGGACCACCAGCGCCGCCGGTTGGCCGCCAGGCTCACCGCCAGCGGCACCGTCGCCAGCCGGGAGCCGCGGTAGCAGCCGTGCCGGACGGCCGGCAGCGGCGCCCGGCCGACGCACGCGGTGCACGGCCGGCCGTCCCGTTGCAGCGTGCCGGGCGGGCACACCTGCGTGTAGTTGTGCAGCGTGGCGACGGCCGGCACCCCCGCGTCGGCGCAGGCCGCCAGCACCGCCGGCGACAGCAGCGGGAAGACGTTGTGGACGTGCACCACGTCCGGCCGGTCGGCGCGCAGCCGGGCGGTGAGCTCCCTGCGCACCGCCGGGTTCCACGGCACCCGCAGCGGCACCGCGGCCTTGGCCGGCAGCGACATCGCGGCGATGTCGTCGCTGCGCCGCTCGAACACCTCGACCCGGTGGCCGGCCTCGCGCAGCAGCGCCACCTCCTGGTCGACGACCCGGTTCTCCCCGCTCGGCTGCGCGGAGCCGTAGCGGTTGTGCACCACGAGGACGTCCATGGTCAGGTCACCTCCGGTTGCCGGACGCGTCGTCGGGGGGTCGCGGGCGCCGCGAGGGGCGCGCCCGGGTCGGGCACCACCAGCAGCGACGCGGCCACCGTCAGGTGCAGCAGGTACGGCGAGGCGTCGCCCAGCCCGGCCTCGGTGTACGACGCGATCGCGCAGTAGCTGATCAGGAAGATCGCGCAGGCCCGCGCCGGCGACGGCGGCCGCAGCAGCGCGACCCCGCCCAGCGTGAGGAAGACCGCCGCCACGACGGCGACGCCGGCCAGGCCCTGCTCGTTGTAGACGGCCAGCCAGCTGTTGTCGATCGGCAGCCCGCCGAAGGACTTGTCGCCCAGGCCGGTGCCGAACAGCTGCTCCAGGGTCGTCCGGGGCGCCGCCAGCAGGGCGTCCCAGACCTTGGCCCGGCCGGTGAGGTTGGAGAAGTTCTCCTGGGTCTGGCCGCGTAGGAACCACGCCTGGAGCAGTGAACTCAGGCCCACCGCGGCCGTGGTGGCGACCAGCACCGCCCAGCCGAAGAACCGGCGGGCGGCCGCGCTGGTGAGCAGCAGCGAGCCGATCGCCAGCAGCAGCCCGACGATCAGGCCGAGGGTCGCCGTCCGGGTGTGGGTCAGCGCGAGCAGGACGAGCGAGGGCACGACGACCAGCGCCGCGCTGCGCCCGGTCGTGCGGCGGTCCAGCAGGAGCAGCACGGTGAGCCCGATGATCACCGCGGCGTACTGGCCGATCTGCGGCGGGGTGAGCGGCCACAGCGCGCCGACCAGCCGCCCGCCGTAGAGCTCGGGCATGGCCGCGCCCGGGGAGACGACCAGGCCGGCGGCCACCGAGGCGAGCACCGCGAAGTACATCCGGATGTGCGAGCGCACGAGCCCCTCGCCGCCGTCCCACCAGCGGCTGAGCAGCCACAGCGTGCCGACGAACAGGGACAGCCGGAAGCAGCGGAACAGGGCGCCGAAGCCGGAGGTCGGGTGGGCGCTGGCGACCACGCTCAGCACCAGCATCAGGGTGAGCAGGCACAGGAAGGCGCTGGCCCGGATCCGCAGCCGCAGGTTGAGCAGGAGCGCCAGCGCGAACGCGGAGACCAGCGCGCCCATGGTGGCCATCTGGATGAGGGAGCGCGGCAGCGGGACGATCGTCCGCGCCCCGGCGGAGCCGAGCGTGTTGAGGATCAGCAGCCCCCAGACCAGCTCGACGGTCCGCGGCGGGCCCGTCAGGTCGCGGTGCATCTCAACCACCCGCCCGCGGCCGGAGGTTGCTGCCCGCGTCCTGCAGGTACGGCGCGCCCTGCCACTGCGCGAAGTCGAGCGCGCGGCTCGGGTCGTGGGCGACGAAGCTCCACGGCCCGAGGTAGCTGTTGTCGTGCCAGCGGTTGTCCTGCTCGGCGGTGATCGCCTCGGCGACCGCTTCGCCCTTGTACGGCGACCAGTCCGGGTAGGTGCCGTAGTTGGCCAGCACGCCCATCCGGCCGCACCGCGCCGTGCACCCGACCACGGACGGGTCGAAGAGGAAGCGGTTGCCGTGGATGTCCACCCGCTGGGTCTTCCACCGGCAGTCGGCGTAGAGCGGCGCGGTGGCGATCGTCGGCTGGGTGCACTGCTTGGTGTCCTTGGCCAGCAGGGTGCAGTCGCCGGAGGAGGTGTTGGCCGGGCTGTTGCAGAACCGGTCGGCGTTCTCCCACAGGGTGATCCCGGACCAGTTGTCCTCCAGCACGTTCCCGTCGATCTCGATCTTCTCGGTGCGGGCGGTGACCCGCGGTTCGCCGCCGGACTCGGACAGGTAGACGGTCGCGTACGGGAAGGTGTCGCCGCGGTCGGCGGCCCTGCGGCCCTCGACCCAGTCGTTGCGCCGGATGGTGTTGTTGCGGATGACGGCGTTGTAGCTGGTCTCGTAGATCAGCGCGGCGCCGTCGTTGGCCTCCAGCACGTTGCCCTCGATGAGGAAGTCGTTGTTGTTGGTGTCCGCCCACAGCCCGGCGCCGCGGTTGTCGTGCACCCAGTTGCCGCGCACGTCGGCGCCGTTGACGGCCCAGAACTTGACGCCCCCGGTGCAGCCGCAGCCCGGCTGCTTCTTCTCCCACTCGTCGGTGTCGTTGCCGGTGATCTCGTTGCCCTCGACCACCAGGCGGGTGATCGCCGCGGGGCCGGACTTGAACGCGTTGATGCCGTACTGGCCGTTGCCGCGCAGGCAGTTGGCGCGGATCTGCTGGCGGTCGCCGGCCATCAGCCCGGCACCGGAGTTGTGCTGGACCGTCGTGTGCTCGATCACCCAGCCGTCGGCCGAGTCGTGGTTGACCACGCCCTCGTTCTGCGGCGCGACGAAGCCCTGCACGGTCAGGTGGCGGATGGTGACGTTCGCCGCGGCGCCGCCGAACGCGTACTGGTTGGTCCGCTGTCCGTCGAGCACCGCGCCGGGTGCGCCGAGGTAGCTGTCGCCCTCCTTGGGGACGACCTGGGCGTAGCGGTCCGCTTCGAGCCGGTGCGTCCCCGGGCCGAGCCAGAACGTGGTGTTCGGGGGGCTGGCCTTGGTCTTCGCCGCCAGGTCGCCGACCACCCCGGGGTCGACGGCCACCGCGCCCGCCGGCGCGGTCGCCGGCCCGGCCTCGGGCCGGTCGCACACCCGGGCCGCGGCCACGGGCGTGGACGGCGCGGGCGCGGTCGGCTCCGGCCGGCCGTCGGACCCGCTGGTGCAGCCGGTCGCCACCAGCAGGGCCAGCGCCGCCGCCCACTGCCACCTCGTGCTCCTCACCCCTCCTGACCCCCGAACCCGAGGACGGTGCCGAACTCCCGCGCGGCGTCGCTGAGGCCGGTGCCGACCAGCGTGGTCGCGGACACCTTGCGTCCGAAGCCGGCGGAGTACCAGCCCAGCGGCGGCGCGGTCTCGCCGCGGTGCGCCCGCCAGGTCAGCTCGGCGGGCAGGTCGAGCACCGCGCGGCGGTCCTCGCCGTCCTTCGTCCAGGTCAGCACGGCCCGGTGGCCGGTGAGCTCGGCGGCGACCGCCGGGCCGAGGTGGAACGCCAGCCGGACGGCCCGGCGCGGGCCGCGCACCTCGTCGGTGATCCGCAACTCCCGGCTCGCGGAGGACAGTTCGACCCGGCGGCGGTGCACCGAGGGCCGGTAACCGTCGTGCTCGGCGCACCAGCGGGCCACGCCCTCCCCGGCGGTGTCCACGACCAGCACGCGGCTGCGGGCGTGCCTGGTCCACAGGAAGGGGCCGCCGGAGACGGACTGGTCGGCGCCGTCCAGTTCCAGGGTGTTGTGGCCCAGGGTCGAGCGGAAGTACCGCCGCCACGCGGGCTGCCCGTGGTAGCAGAACGTCCCCGGGTCGGCGAGCACGTCGACGCCGTCGTGCCGGACCTCCACGGACAGCGCGTCCGCGTGGCCGTGCGCGGCGATGGACAGGAACCCGTGCGGGCCGCCGTCGCAGCGGCACCAGATCTCCTCCGCGCCGATCTCCTCCGCGCCGATCTCCTCCGCGCCGCTCCCGCCCCCGGCCCGCAGCACGGTCAGGCCCGCGTCGGCGAAGTGGGCCGGCCGGCGCGCCGGCCGGACGACCGTGCCGTCCGTCCCGTACGGCCGCAGCAGCGCGGCCAGCAGCGGGGTGCGGACGTCGGTGCCGGGGACGGCCGGCCACCAGGGGAGCCGGCCGAACACGGCGCCGCCGGTGGCCAGCAGCGAGGCCCAGCGGTCGGTGCCCGCGCCGTCCAGCACCAGGCCGTGGCCGTCGTCCGCGTCCCCCTGCCGGGGCGGCCGCAGCCGGTCGTCCACGACGGCCGCGAGCGCGTCGGTCATCCGCAGCAGGACCAGCCGGACGGTCCCGGGGACGGGCAGGGCGGCGGCGTCCGCCTCGGCCACCGCGGCCAGGCCGAGCTCCAGGACGAGCCCGTGGTACTCGGTGGCCAGCTCGCGGTTGAGGCCGGAGGGGAAGGTGTTGCCGCGCAGGTGCCGCTCCAGCGACCGCAGCGCGCCGGTGCGCCAGCGCGCCGAGGAGGGGAACCAGTCGAACGCGCAGGCCGCGGCGAACTGCCCGGCGGCCTCGGCGACGGCGTGGTTGTTCGCCGAGGACCCGCGGCTGGGGAAGGCGGCCAGCCAGCGCTGGTGGTGCCAGATCTGCTCCCGCGCCACCGGGTCGCCCTCGAACAGGACGGCCGCGCCCGGCCAGCCGTCGAGCAGCCGGCGCACCCACACCCAGGACAGCAGCCGGATGCCCAGCTCGATGCCGCTGATCCAGTGCACGCCGCGCAGCGGCGGGTTGGCCGCCCACCAGGACCGCAGGTGCTCGGCCACCCGCTCGGCGTACCGCTCGTTCCCGCTGAGCGCGTAGGCGGCGGCGAGCACGGTCAGGTACTGGTGGCGGGACGGCTCCCAGATCTGCTTGATGTCCCCGACCGCGTCCTCGTCGCGGTACGGCACGTCGAAGGCGTAGCCGTCCGGGGCCCGGCGCCCGGTCCTCGGGTCGCGCCACCAGTCCGGGGCCACCAGGTCGTCGCGGACCACCCCGAAGTACTCGGCGTGCCCGTCCATCAGCCGGTCCGCCTCGGCGAGCAGGCGCTTCGCGGCGTCCGGCGGCACCGCGGCGAGCGCCCCGGCGGGCAGGACGGCGGTGAACCGGGCGCCGGCCACCGGCGGGCAGGGCGGCGGCGCCGACCGCCACCGGCGCCGGCGCACCGCGTCGCCGACCCGGCCGGCGACCTCCTGGGGCCCCATCGCGGACAGCCGCCGCAGGTACCAGCCCGCGCTCATCGTCACAGCGACCTCGCCAGGGCCACCGGAGCGCCGCCGGCCAGGGCGGACTGCACGGCGAGGGTGGCCGCCGTGGTGGCGACCAGCGACTCCAGCGGCACCGGCATCGGCCCGCCGGTGCGCACCGCCCGGACGAACGCGGCCAGTTCGGCGGACTGCCCCTTGTCCCGGGCCTTGGGCAGCCGGGAGCTGACCCACCGCTTCTTTCCATACACCGACGCCCGGACGAAGTCGTCCAGCTTGAGCACCTTGCCGTCCGCGACCAGGTCCAGCGTCTCCTTGGGGAAGCCGGGCGCGCCGGCGGTGACGTAGCTGAGGGTCGCGGTGGAGTCGTCGGGGTAGCGCAGCACGACCTGCAGGTCCTCGTTCCCGGCGGCGGCGACGGCGTACACCGAGACCGGGTCGGCGCCCAGCAGCCAGCTCGCGGTGTCGATGAAGTGGCCGCCCTCGCCCGCGAACCGCGAGCCCTCGGTGCCCTGCTGGAGGTACCAGCTGCCGTGCTGCAGCCGGCCGGCGTTGACCAGGTAGCGCAGGCTCGCCGGTCCGCTCCGGGCGCCGAAGCGCGCCTTGGCCTCCCGCAGCAGCGGCGCGAAGCGGCGGTTGAATCCCACCTGCAGGCGGTCGTTGCCGGACTCCGCCACCGCGGCGAGCACGCCGGCCAGTTCGTCCCCGGTGAGCGCCAGCGGCTTCTCGACGAAGACCGCCTTCCCGGCGAGCAGCGCCCGGCGGGTCAGCTCGGCGTGCGAGCTGTGCCGGGTGACCACGAACACCGCGTCGACGGCCGGGTCCCCGAGCACCGCGTCGAGGTCGGTGGTCGCCCGCGCGAAGCCGAACTTGCGCTGCGCGTTGGCCCCGGACAGCGCCGTCGTGGTGACGACCGCGGACAGCGCGACGCCTTCCCGCCCGGCCAGGTGCGGCAGCAGCATCGACGTCGCGTAGTTGCCGGCGCCGACGAAGGCCAGCCGCACCGGCGACCCGGACGGCCGGGCCGGAGCGGAGGCCGGGGCCGTGCGCCGCACCTCGGGCACCACGACCTCCGGGGCCTGCCGCTCCGCCTCCGCCTCCGGCACGGGGTAGCGGAACAGCGCGGTGACGGCCTTCAACTCGCCGTCCTTCAGCCGCCGGTAGGTCTCCACGGCGTCCTCGAAGTCGGCGACGTGGGAGACCAGCGGGCCGACGTCGACCCGGCCGCGCGCCATCAGGTCCAGGAAGCAGGCCAGGTTGCGGCGCTCCGTCCAGCGCACGTAGCCGATCGGGTAGTCGCGCCCCTCCAGCTCGTACGCCGGGTCGTAGCGCCCGGGGCCGTACGAGCGGGAGAACCGGACGTCCAACTCCTTCTCGTAGTAGGCGTTCCACGGCAGGTCCAGCCGGCACTTGCCGATGTCGACCACCCGGCCGCGGTCCCGGGCCAGGCGGGCGGCCAGCTCGACCGGCTGGTTGCTGCCGCCGCCGGCCGCCAGGTACACCTGGTCCACGCCGTGGCCGCCGGTCAGCTCGGCGACGGCCGTCTCCACGGCCACCGAGCCGGGGTCGCCGCAGGCCACCGCGCCCAGGCGCTCGGCCAGTTCGCAGCGCGAGGGGTCCGGGTCGGCGCCGACGACGCGCACCCCGGCGGCGGTCAGCAGTTGCACGACCAGCTGCCCGATCAGCCCGAGGCCGATGACCAGCGCCACCTCGCCGAGCTGCGGCTCGCCCTGGCGCACGCCCTGCAGGGCGATCGACCCGACGGTGCCGAAGGCCGCGTGCTGCGGCGCCAGGCCGTCCGGCACCGGCGTGTACAGGTTCTTCGGCACCCAGTTCAGCTCGGCGTGCAGCGCGTGCTCGTTGCCCGCGCAGGCCACCAGGTCGCCGACCTTGACGTCGTCGATCCCGGCGCCGACCTGCTCGACCACCCCGCACAGCGAGTAGCCGAGCGGCGTGTACGAGTCGAGCTTGCCCATCACCTTGCGGTAGGTGGCGGGCAGTCCGTTGACGGCCACGCTCTGCATGACCTTGGCCACCTGGTCCGGGCGCGAGCGGGCCTTGCCCACCATCGACATCCCGGCCTCGGACACCTTCATCATCTCGGTGCCGGTGGAGATCAGCGAGTAGACGCTGCGCACCAGCACCCCGCCCGGCTTGCACCCCGGCACCGGCACCTCCAGCACCGACAGCTCGCCGCTCTTGTAGTTCTGCACAACCTGTTTCACCGGAAGTCCCCTCGCTCCTAAGCCCGTTCCGTTGCTCCTACGCGATCGCGCCGCGGTACCAGTACTCCAGGGTCAGCACGTGCCACAGGTGCTTGGAGTAGTCCTGCCGCCCGGCGGCGTCCTCGGCGACCAGCCGCGCCAGCGCGTCGCGGCGCAGGAACCCGGAGCGGACGAGCTCGCCGTCGTTGACCACCTCGCGCACCAGCGGCGCCAGGTCCCGGCTCATCCAGGCCCGCAGCGGGGCGCTGAACAGGCCCTTGGGCCGGTAGACGATCTCCCGGGGCAGCACGCCGGCGGCCGCCTCCTTGAGGACGGCCTTGCCCTGCCGGCCGACGATCTTGCGGTCACCGGGCACCGCGAACGCCGCCCGGACCACCTCGACGTCCACGTACGGCACCCGGACCTCGGTCGACGCGGCCATGCTGGAGCGGTCCGTGTAGGCGAGGTTCAGGCCCGGCAGGAACATCCGGGCGTCGGCCAGGCACATCCGGTTGACGAAGTCGTCGAGGTCGTTGTCCCGGTACACGTCCGCGTGTTCGGTCAGCACCTCGTCGACCGTCCCGGCCAGGTCCGGGTCGACCAGGCCGAGCAGCTCCGCCCGGTCGTACATGGTGTAGCTGCGCCGGAACGCCGTCTCCTCCGGCAGGTCGGCGAAGGAGAGGAAGCGCTTGGCGAAGCGCACCGACCGCAGCCCCCGGCGGGAGGTGGCGACGGGCAGCCGGTCCACTGCGGCGGACAGGCCGCGCCGCAGCGGCCGCGGCACGCGCTGGTAGCGCAGCGCGAGCCGGTTCGCCAGGTGCTTGCGGTAGCCGGCGAACAGCTCGTCCGCCCCCATCCCGGAGAGCATCACCTTGACCCCGGCCGACCGGGCGGCCGAGCAGATCAGGAAGGTGTTGATCGCGGCCGGGTCGCCGATCGGCTCGTCCAGGTGGTACGTCATCCGCGGCAGCAGGTCGAGCACGTCCGGGGCGATCTCGATCTCGTGCAGGTCGACGCCGAACCGCTCGGCCACCTGCCGGGCGTGGCGCAGGTCGTCGGGCATCGCCTCGAACCTGGCGTCCTCGGCGCGGAACCCGATCGTGTAGGCGGAGATCCCGGGGCGGTCGCGGGCCGCCAGGGCGGTCAGGTAGCTGGAGTCCAGCCCGCCGGAGAGGAAGGTCGCCACCGGGACGTCGGAGAGCAGGTGGCGCCTGGTCGACTCCTCGACGATCGCGGCGAGGTCGGGCCGTTCGCCGGCCCGGGCCCGCTCCCGGCCCTCGGCGGCGACGTCCCGCAGGTTCCAGAACCGGCCGCGCTCCACCCGGCCGTCCGGCCGGCACCGCAGCCAGCTGCCCGGCGGCAGCTTCTCCGCCTCGCGGAACGCGCACCGGGAGTCCGGCACCCAGTAGTAGAGGAGCGAGGCGACCAGCGCCGCGTGGTCCACCTCCAGCCGCCCGCCGGTGGCGGCGGCCAGCGCCTTGAGCTCGGAGGCGAACACCAGGCCCTCGCCGCGCCGGACCAGGAACAGCGGCTTGATGCCGAGCTGGTCGCGGGCGAGCACCAGCTCGCCGGTGCGCTCGTCGAAGATCCCGAACGCGAACATGCCGCGCAACCGGGGCAGGCAGTCGGTGCCCCAGCGCCGCCAGGCCTCCAGCAGCACCTCGGTGTCGGAGGTGCCGCGGAAGCGCACCCCGGCGGCGGCCAGTTCGGCGCGCAGCTCGGGCGCGTTGTAGAGCTCGCCGTTGTACGTCAGGACGAGGCCGTCCGAGACCATCGGCTGGGCGCCGGTCCCCGACAGGTCGATGATGGACAGCCGCCGGTGCCCCAGGTGCACCTCGCCGAGGCCGTCGCCGAGGGCGCGGCCGTACCGGCCCGACCCGTCCGGGCCGCGGTGGGCGAGGGTGTCGGTGAGCAGGTCGGTCACCGCCTTCCCGTCCGGCCACCGGTACGTGCCCGCGATGCCACACATGTGCTACCTCGCCTCCTGGTCGCTGTCCGGGACCTTCGCGGTCCACGTCGTCCGTCGGTGCGGGCGCCGTCCGGCGCCGCTCTGCCGGGCCCGCCGCACATCGCGCCCCCGCGGCGCGGTGTGCGGCCCGTCCCAGAGCGTGCCGTCGGTGCGGTCCCGCGGATCGGGGTCGATCAGCACCACGCCGATCACCTCGATGTCCTGCTCGGCGAGCTGCCGCGCCACGGTGTGCAGCCAGGCGGCGCTGCCGTGCCCGGCCCGCACCACCAGCACCGTCCGGGTGCCGAGGTGGCGCAGGTCGGTCCACGCGGTGCCGGGCGCCACCGAGCCGACGCCGAGCCGGCGTTGGTCACCCGGCAGGGCGTCCGCGCCCGCGCCGTCGACCACGGTCGGGCCGCCGGCCTTGCGACGGCGCTCGGCGAGCGGCGCACCGGGCAGGCCGTCCACGACGACCACCGGGCCCTCCGGCTCCAGTGCCCCGGCGAGGTCCAGGGCGATCGCGCCCGCGTTGCGCGCGCACCCCAGCTCCAGCAGCGACACCGGCTCCTCACCGGCGCGCACGGCGCGGGCCAGGGTCGTGGTGAGCCCGGCCCGGGCCGTCCGGGTCCGCTTGCGCTGCCACCGGCCGCCCGGCCGGTGGGGCAGCTCCGCGATCACCGAGGCGCCGAGGTTCGCCGCGACCTCCCGGCGCAGCACGGGGCGGTCCGCCACCACCGCGCCGACCGCGGCCAGCGCGATCCCGAGGACGAGCCCGAGCACCAGCCCGATCCCGCCGTTGGTGGCGGCGCCCCTGGCCAGGGACTGCTTCTCCGCGCGCGCGGCGTCCACGACCTGCGTGCCGGCGACGAGCCGGGGCATGCCGACCTTCGCCTCCGCCGCGCGCTGGCTGAAGTCGGTGATCCGCGAGGTGAGTTCGGCCCGGCTGGCGAACAGCGACTCCAGGTTCGCGGACGCCTGCGGCCCCTTCTGCGCCGAGGCGTCCCCGATCGTCGTGTTGACCTGGGCGAGTTCCTCCTTCAGCCGGTCGCGCTGGTCGAGCAGGGCCTTGGACTCGGCGTCGGCGGCTTCCTGGAGCCGCCGGACGTGGTCCGCGACGAAGGTCTCGGCCAGCGCCTTGGCCCGGGCCACCGCCTCCGCGTCGCTGTGGCCCGTCGCGTTGATCTGCAGCAGGTTGTTGGTCAGGCCGGTGCCCCCGTACTCCTTCATGAAGTCCTCGGGCTTCTCGGCGGAGCCGAGGGACTTCAGGGCCTGACCGGCGATCCCCGTGGTCTGCAGCAGGGCGACGTCGGTCTTGATCAGCGTTCCGGGGTCGTTCGGCTGGTCCGCCTGGTGGGCGACCAGCACCTTGGTCACCGCGCTCGGCGGCGGCGGCATCAGGACCGTCACCGCCGCGCCGAGCAGCAGCCCGACCAGCGCCAGGGCGCTCCACAGGCGCCGCCGGCGGCGCACCGCCACCACCAGGGCCTGCAGGTCCAGCAGCGGAGCGGCGCCCGGCGGCTCCGACGTCGTGTCCGTCGTACGCGTCGTCACCCCGCACCTCTCCCCGCGTCGGCGCCGAGGGCGAGCGCCGGCTCGGCGCCCTCCGGAGGACGGCCGGCCGAGCGCGCCGTCCGCGCCGTCCGCGCCCGGACGGCGCCGGCGACGACGACGCCGACCACCTCGTGCCCGGCGTCCGTACACGCCCCGGCGAGGCCGGACAGCTCCGCCGCCGTCCAGCTGCCCGCGCTGAGCACGACGAGCGCACCGGACTCCCCGTCACGGTCCGGCACCAGCGGCCGGGCCACCGGGACCTCCACCACCCGCAGCAGCAGGTCGTCCGCCGCCTCGTCGACGAGCTGCCCGGCGGCCCGCAGGGCGGTCCCGTCGCCGTCCGGGACGACGACCAGCAGCCGCCGCACGGACGGCAGCCGGTCCCCGAGCCGGGCGCACACCCGCCGGTAGCGCAGCCGCCGGCCGGCCTCGTCGCCGCAGGCGTGCGGGGTCGGCACGTCCCACCGGACGTCCAGGCCCAGCAGCCGGCGGAGCAGGGCCCGCGGGCCCCGGCCGCGCGGCCCGCGCGCGGGCCGGTCACCGGCGACGTCGACGACGCCGAGCGGCGCCGCGCCCAGGGCCGCCGCGATCTCCGGCTCGGTCCGCAGCCGGCGGCTCATCCGCGCGGCGGTGAGATGGCCGACGACCCCGAGCAGGAACGCCAGCAGCGCCCCGGCCGCGACGAGTTGCGTCCTCGTCGGCGGCGCCTCGGCGGACGGCCGGGCGGCCGGCCCCATCACGACCATGTTGGCCTTGGCGGCGGCCGGATCGACCTGGTCCAGCTTCTTGACGGCGTCCTGCAGCGCGGTGCGCAGCTTGGTGAGCTCGGTGCGGGTCTGCACGCTCTCCACCGTCTGCCCCGGGCCGGCCGCGTCGGCCAGTTCGGTGATCCGGCGGCTGGCCTGCGCCACCAGCTGCCGCAGTTCCTCGGGCTGCGCCGCGGAGGGGTCGGAGCCGTCGCCGGCCGTCCGCGCGGCGAAGGTGACGAACTGCTTGGCGACCTGGTCGGAGAGCTGCTGGGCGCGCTCCGGGGTCTCGGCCGTGCCGGAGATCTTGATGATGTTCCCGTCCGCGGCCGTGGCGCTCACCCGGTCCGTGAGCGTGCCGCCGCCGACCCCGGGCCAGCCGAGCGCGGCGGCCGCCCGGTCGACCACCACCGAACTGGTCGCGATCTCCGACTGGGTCAGCAGCTCGCGCTCCTGCCACACCCCCGGCAGCAGCACCGACGCGGAGGCCGTGTACTGCGGCGGGAACAGCAGGGAGGCGCCGAAGCCGACCAGCCCGCCCAGGACGGCGAGGACGGCGAGCAGCCGCCAGCGCCGCCGGAGGATCCGGCCGACCGTGACCAGGCGTATCGTTTCGTCGCTCAACGGCGCGGCCTTCTCCCGGCCCGGCCCCGGCCACCTGCCGAAACCGGGGCGCGGCCGCCGACCGCGGCGGCGTAGGCGGCGAGCAGCGAGCGCTGGGAGTTGCGCCAGGCGAGCGGCCCGTTGATCCGTTCCTGGCCGAGCTTGCCCATCCAGGCCCGCTTCTCCGGGTCGTCCATCAACCGGGCGACCAGCCGGGCGAATTCGGCCTCGTCGTCGGCGGCCGCGTAGACCGCGGCGTCACCGGCGGAGACCCGGGCCTCCCGGAGGTCGAAGGAGACGATCGGCCGGCCCATCACCATGTACTCCAGGACCTTGTTCATGGTGGACACGTCGTTGAGCGGGTTGCGCGGGTCCGGGGACAGGCACACGTCGGCGGTGGACAGGTAGCGCACCAGGTCGGCGTCCGGCACCCGCCCGGTGAACTGCACCTGCTCGGCGAGCCCGAGCCGCCGGGACAGCTCCACCATCGCGTCGAAGGTGTCGCCGCCGCCGACGAACACGGCGTGCCAGTCGGTCCGGCCGAGCTCGTCGCGCAGCTTCGCGAGCGCCCGCAGGGCGTAGTCGACGCCGTCCTGCGGGCCCATCACGCCCAGGTAGCACAGCAGATGGGGTTTGCCGCGCTTCAACTCCGGCTCCGGCGGCACCGGTTGGAACCGTTCGGTGTCGGGTGCGCTGCGCACCACGAAGACGTCCTCGGGCCGCAGGCCGCCGCGGCGCAGCGCGGTGTCCCGGTAGCTCTCGTTGGTGGCGAGCACGACGTCCGCGGCCCGGTAGGTGAGCCGCTCCAGCGCGCACACGCCGCGGTACAGCAGGTCCGCGCCGCGGTCGAAGCGGGAGAGGTACAGCTCCGGCACCAGGTCGTGCTGGTCGAAGACGAAGCGGGCGCCGCGCCGCTTGAGCCACAGGGCGGGCAGGAACAGCAGGTCGGGCGGGTTGCAGGCGTGCACCACGTCGACCGGGCCGATCCGGCGGGCGAGCCGGGCCGTGTGCCACAGCGCCGTCCCGTACTCCCGCAGGTAGCCGGCCGGCCCGCCGGTGGCGGCCCGCAGCGGGTAGCGGTGGATCCGCACCCCGTCGATCACCGCCTCCGGCTCGGTGTCGCGCTTGCTCCCGCGCGGGCAGATGACGTCCACCGTCCAGCCCGCGTCGCGCAGGGTCGTGCACTCCTGCCACACCCGCCGGTCGAACGGCACCGACAGGTTCTCCACGAGGACCAGCGCGCGACGGCCCTGCCCGTGCGCGCCGGTCGTGTCGTCACCAGGCAAGGCCCGTGTACCCCGGTTCGGCCCGGCGCGCCTCGGCGTCGGGGAGGCGGACGAGATCGACGAGCGCCCGGTCGCCGCCGGGCGGCAGCGCGGACAGCACGGCCGGGTCCCTGGTGCCGACCACGCACACCTCGGCGTGCCGGAGCACCTCGTCGACGGTGGGCGCGAGCAGCTGCGCGAGGTGCGGCAGCCGGGTCTCGATGTACTCGCGGTTCGCGCCGAGCAGCCGCGAGAGGTTCACGTTGGGGTCGTAGATCCGCAGGTCGTAGCCCTTGCCGAAGAGCCGCTCCGCCAGTTCGACGAGCGGGCTCTCGCGCAGGTCGTCGGTGCCGGGCTTGAAGGACAGGCCGAACATGCCCACCCGGCGGCTGCCGGTGCGCTCGACCAGCTCGACCGCGCGCTGCAGGTGGTCGGCGTTGGAGGGCAGCACGTGGGAGAGGATCGGCACCGAGACGTCGGCCCGCCGCGCCGCGTGGACCAGGCTGCGCAGGTCCTTGGGCAGGCAGGAGCCACCGAAGGCGAAGCCGGGCCGCAGGTAGGCGGGGCTGATGTTGAGCTTGCGGTCGGCCAGGAACACGTCCATCACCTGGTGCGAGTCCACCCCGAGCGCCCGGCACACCGCGCCCAGCTCGTTCGCGAAGCCGATCTTGAGGCCGTGGAACGCGTTGTCCGCGTACTTGATCGCCTCGGCCACCGGGACGGGCACCCGGAACACCTCGCCGGG
This sequence comes from Streptomyces sp. Y1, assembly GCF_041053115.1. NCBI lineage: Bacteria > Bacillati > Actinomycetota > Actinomycetes > Kitasatosporales > Streptomycetaceae > Streptomyces > Streptomyces sp. Y1. The sequence goes on from NZ_CP163445.1 coordinate 638,370, forward strand.
CAGGCCGCCGTACAGCGCCGCGACCACGTCGCCGCTCGCGGTGTCGAGCTCCCCGATGACGGTCTTCGGCGGGTCGAAGAAGTCCCGCACGCTGGTGCCCTCGCGCAGGAACTCCGGGTTGACGGCGACCCCGACGTCCACCCCGGCCGTGCCGCCGAGGTGCTTCTCCAGGATCGGCACCAGCAGGTCGAGACAGGTGCCCGGCAGCATGGTGCTGCGGAAGACGACGGTGTGCCGGCCCCCCTTCTCGGCCGCCGCCGCGCCGATCTGCTCGGTGACCCGCTCCAGGTAGGTGGTGCACAGGCTGCCGTTGGCCTCGGACGGCGTGCCCACGCAGACCAGCGACACCTCGCTGCCCTGCACCGCCTCGCGGACGTCGGCGGTGGCGCGCAGCCGCCCGGCCCGGACGACCTCGGCGGTGAGCTCGCCGATCCGCTCCTCGACCACCGGGGCCCTGCCGTCGTTGACCAGGTCGACCTTCACCTGGTTGACGTCCACCCCGATGACCTCGTGGCCCAGGCTGGCCAGGCACGCGGCCGACACGCAGCCCACGTAGCCGAGCCCCAGGACGCTGACCCTCATGACCCGTTCCTCCCCTCGGGCAGGCCCTTGTGGCCGGCCGTCCGCGCGCCCATCGGGCGACGCTCCCTCCCGCATCAGTAGGCCCCCTGCCCCTGGAGCACCGCACGCAGCGTCTTCCAGAGGATCACCGCGTCCAGGGCGAGCGACCAGTCCTCCACGTAGCGCAGGTCCAGCCGGACCGCCTCCTCCCACGGCAGGTCGCTGCGCCCGCTGATCTGCCACAGGCCGGTCAGCCCGGGCTTGACGAGCAGCCGCCGCCGGATGTCCGGGCCGTACGCGGCGGACTCCTCCGGCAGCGGGGGCCGCGGCCCGACGAGCGACATCGAGCCGGCCAACACGTTGAACAGCTGCGGCAGTTCGTCGAGCGAGTAGCGCCGCAGCACTCCGCCCACCCTGGTCACCCGGGGGTCCCGGCGGAGCTTGAACAGCAGGCCGGCGCCCTCGTTGCGGTCCGCCAGCTCGGCGCGGGCCCGGTCGGCCCCGACGACCATGGTGCGGAACTTCAGCAGGGTGAACTCCCGGCCGTCCTTGCCGACCCGCTGCTGCCGGTAGAACGCCCCGCCCCGGCTGTCCGTCCGCACGAGCAGCCCGACGAGCAGCATCAGCGGCGCGAACAGGATCAGCAGGACCACGGCGCCCAGCCGGTCGACGACCGCCTTGACCGCCCGCGGGCCCCCGGTGAAGGTCGGCATGCTGACCCGCAGCATCGGGATCCCGAGCACCGCGTCGACGTGCAGCCGCGGGCCGGCCACCTCCATCAGCACCGGGGCGACCACCATCTCGGCCTCGCCGCCCTCCAGGTTCCAGGCCAGCCGCTGCAGCCGGTCCGGCGACCAGTGCGGGTCCGGGGTGACCGCGACGACCCGGTAGCCGTCGCGGCGGACGTGGTTGGCGACGTCCGCCAGCCGGCCGACGACCGGCACGCCGTCCAGGCGGTCACCGCCCGGCCCGAGGTCGTACGGCGTGCACACCGCCTCCACCCGCCAGCCGAGGTGCGGGAACTTGCGGGTCCGGCCGATCAGGTCGCGCACGGTGGCCGGGCTGCCGGCGGCGAGGACCGGGCGCAGGCACCGCCCCGCGTTGCGCTGCCGGTGCAGCCACAGGCGCAGCAGGTACCGCTCGGTCATGGTGACGAGCGTGACCGCCGGGATCGCGACGAAGATCCAGAGCTTGATGTTGTGCGAGCCGAGGGCGATCCCGCCGAGCGACAGGACGACGGCGGCCGTGAACAGCGAGCGCCCGAGCCGGCGGAACTCCTCGGCGCCCTGGCCCAGTACGGCCGGCGCCCAGGACCGGGTCGTCGCCAGCGCGCCCAGCACCAGCAGTTCGGTGCCGAAGGCGAGGATGCCCCACTTCTCGTGCCAGTTGGCCGCGTCCCGGACCCCGAAGAACCCGCCGATCGCCGCCACCACGAAGGCGGTGGCCACGGTGTCGCTGATGATCACCGCACGGCGGTACTGCTGCTCCCAGTCGATCTCGGGCCGGCTGTACTTCCCGTTCACCCGGCGCTTGCGCACCGGTGGGAACGGGCGGACTAATTCTCCTTCCCCCTGCTCGACTGCCCCGTCCAGGTCGTCAGTGGGTTCGACGTGCTCGCTCCACACGATTCCTCTCCCCCCGGGAGGCTCGCGCCTCCCGCACTGTTCCTCCCCTCGGGAGGCACCGACTCCCGTGCCGCGCCGTTCCCTCCTCCGGGGGACCCCCGCCCCCCGCGCACGCCAAAACAGGCCCTGGCCGTACCGCGTGAAAACTCCGCCCGGCGTCAACGGACGCGAAAGTCCTGCCGGATTCCCGAGGCGTGCGGGAAACCGCCGCCGGTCACTCCCCACACACGAATCACTCGAAACACACTGCTGGCCGTGCGCAGCGCCGAACCTGGATCATCATTCGTCGCCTCGCCTCCAGCCGTGCGGGGCGAAAATCAATGTAGAGCATCGAAGCCACCCAAAGAGGGGGATGTGTGAAACGCGTGCTCGAAATTTGAACTGGGATGGACCGAAGGGTGACGGCGGGCGGTCCCCGGGCGGCGGCGGCACGTGCGCTGACCTGCGGCGACGGAGGTTCACCGGCCCGCCGGCAGCGACCCTTCCGAGGCGTCGCGCCACGGCCGGCGGGGCCGATTTCAGGACATCCGCGACGCCGTTCGGCCGCCGGAACGGCGTCGGGCGCGACGGGCGGCAAGATCCACGGGAAACAAAGATCGTCTTCAAATGATCAAACCCCGAGCAAGATCCGAAGAATTGACGACGGCGCCCCGCCGGATGCGACGGCGGCCCGGCGCGGAGGTGTTCCGCGCCGGGCCGCCGCCCGCTCTCCGTACCCGGCCGGGCTACCAGGCGGCCCCGGCGTACGGCCGGGACCACAGCGCCACCTGGAGGGTGACGGCCTTGAACCACGCCTGGTGCATCGCCTCGACCTCCGCCTCGGCGTGCCCCTTGGCCGCGAGGAACGGCCGCACGGTCGCCGTGATCGGGTACACGAACGCGATCAGGTAGCGCAGCGGCACGTGCGGGACGGACCGGGCGCCGTCGGTGGCGTTCTTCTTCGCCGACGTGTGGCGCAGCGCGATCTCCTCCTGCTGGGCGAGCCAGCGGGCGTCGTACGGGCGGGTGCAGGTGTCGGCGATCCACTGCCCGAAGCGCAGGCGCACGGCGGCGAGGTACTCGCTGACGGGCGCGCCCTCGGGGGTCGAGAAGTAGGCGAGCAGGTGCGGGTGGGAGCCGACGAAGCCGTACCAGACGTCCAGGATCCGCTCGGTCTGGTCGGCCAGGACCTCGCCGGCGAGCTTGAGCGCGGTGACGTCCGCGTCGGAGAACAGGGTCGCCGCGGCGAGGCCGTCGAGGTCGTCGGCGGTGACCGGGGAGGCGGGCAGGTCGGGGTGGTCGTAGTGGTAGCCGGGAAGGGGCGCGGGCGTCATGGCCGTCCTCGAATCCTTGCGTGGGTGGACCTGGCGGAGGAGTCCTGATTAGGAGTCCTAACTACGCCGAAGCTACCGACCGGACCAGGGGTCGCGCAAGGGCCGGCCCGCGCCGGTGAAAAGGGAGTTGACGAACGATCAGGGCCGCTGCGCGGGCTCGTGCGCCGGCTCGTGCTCGGGGCAGTCCACGCGCAGATCGGCCGCGCCGAGCGGGGCCGCCATCAGCCCGCACCACTCCCCCGCCCGCCCGTCCGGATGCTCGTGGCGCAGGAAGCGGCAGGTCAGGCAGGTGCGGGCGACGGTGATGCGCCCGGTGCGGTGCAGCGAGGCGACGGCCTCCAGCAGCACCCGCAGCGCGGTGGCCCGGTCCTCCGGCGAGGCGGCGGACAGGCCCGCGGCGAGCGGGTCCCGCCAGCCCCGCAGCCGTTCGGCGGCCTCCCGTCCCGGCCCGGTCGGCACCCAGGCCGAGCGCCGGGTCTCCGTCACGTCCGGGACGGCCTCCAGCAGCCCCTTGCGCACCAGCGCGGCGGCGGCGTCGCTGACGGTCGGCGCGGACACCTCCAGCCAGCGCGCGAAACTGCCCGTGCTCTGCGGCCCGGCGCTCGGCGAGGTGACCCGCAGCAGCAGCTGCGCCTGGGTGACGGACAGTCCCTCACGCTTGGCCGCGTCCCGCAGCATCGCCCGCCCGGCGTCCCCGAGCCGCTCGACCGCGTCGATCAGTCGGGCGTCGAGACCGTCCGACCCGCGCTCCACCGCGCCGTCCTCCGCCACCAGGACCTCCCCCTCCGGCCGGCGGCCCAACGAACGGGACCCCGGCGGCCGCCCAGTCTAGGTCCTCCCTTTTGGATCTTGTCCGGCCGGGCCGCGCGGACGACCGAACGAAAGTCCGGGCCGAGATATCCACCCGTTTCGGGCCGGGGCCTGCTACAGTCGTTTTTGTTGCAGTAGTGGTTCCCATGAACTTTGTGTGCGCCTGCTGGTGTTCTCCGCAGGCGCATTTTTGTTTCCCGGCTTCCCGGGCGGGCGCTCATCACGGCGACTCGGAGCCCGCGCTGTGCGCGCTTCGACCAGTCCCTTGAAGGAGATTCTTAATGGCTAATGGCACCGTGAAGTGGTTCAACTCGGAAAAGGGCTTCGGCTTCATCGAGCAGGAGGGTGGCGGTCCGGACGTGTTCGCCCACTACTCGAACATCAACGCCAACGGCTTCCGTGAGCTGCTCGAGGGCCAGAAGGTCGAGTTCGACGTCACGCAGGGCCAGAAGGGCCCGCAGGCGGAGAACATTCGCCCGCTGTAGTTCTGTTCTGCTACGGCACCCCGTTCGATGACGAGGGGCCCGCACCGCGTACACGATGCCCGGTGCGGGCCCCTCGGCATTGCGCCACGGCACTTCTCCGGCCGTTCAAGCCCCCCTGACTGCGCCGCGGTTCCTTCCTCGTGACGCGCCCCTGAGGAAGGTTTCTCCGCATGAACCGATCCAGCCGTTCCCCGTTCCGGAACGACAGCCGGCGCAACGACAGCCGGCGCTCCGCCGACCGGGGCGGCCGTCACGGGTCCGCCGCCCGGGGAGACTTCGCGATTCCGGTGAGCACCACCCCGGCGCTGCCGGCCGTCGAGTCCTTCGCCGAGCTGGACATGCCGAAGGCCCTGCTGTCGGTGCTGACCCGGCAGGGCGTCACCTCGCCCTTCCCGATCCAGGCCGCGACGCTGCCGAACTCGCTGGCCGGCCGCGACGTGCTGGGCCGGGGCCGCACCGGTTCCGGCAAGACCATCGCGTTCGGCCTCGCGGTGCTGGCCCGCACCGCCGGGCGGCGGGCCGAACCCCGCCGCCCGCTGGCCCTGGTGCTGGTGCCCACCCGCGAGCTCGCGCAGCAGGTCACCGAAGCCCTCACCCCCTACGCCCGCGCGACGCGCGTGCGGATGGCGACCGTGGTCGGCGGGACGTCGATGAGCCGCCAGGCCTGGCTGCTGAACCGCGGGGCGGAGGTCGTGGTGGCCACCCCGGGCCGGCTCGAGGACCTGATCCGGCGCGGCGACTGCGAGCTGGGGGACGTGGGTGTCACCGTCCTCGACGAGGCCGACCAGATGGCCGACATGGGCTTCCTGCCGCAGGTCACCGAATTCCTCGAACAGGTCGCCGAGGGCGGCCAGACCCTGCTGTTCTCCGCGACCCTCGACCGCAACGTCGACCGCCTCGTACGGCGCTTCCTCAAGGACCCGGTCACCCACTCGGTGGACCCGTCCGCGGCCGCGGTCGGCACCATGGAGCACCACGTGCTGCACGTGCAGAGCTTCGACAAGAACGCCACGATCGCCCACATCGCCTCCCGTGACGGCGGGGTGATCCTGTTCATCGACACCAAGCACGGCGCGGACCGCCTGGTCGAGGACCTGCTCGCGAACGGGGTCAGGGCCGCGGCCCTGCACGGCGGCAAGTCCCAGCCGGAGCGCACCCACACCCTGGAGCAGTTCCGCACCGGCCAGGTGACCGCGCTGGTCGCGACCAACGTCGCCGCCCGGGGCATCCACGTCGACGGGCTCGACCTGGTCGTCAACCTGGACCCGCCGGCCGACCACAAGGACTACGTGCACCGGGGCGGCCGCACCGCCCGGGCCGGCGAGTCCGGCACCGTCGTCACGCTCGTGCTGCCCGGCCAGCGCCGCGCGATGGCCCGCATGCTGACCGCGGCCGGCATCACCCCCGTCGCCACCAAGGTCCGCTCCGGCGACGAGGAGCTCGCCCGTATCACCGGCGCCCGCGTCCCCACCGGCGTGCCCGTCGTCGTCCCTGGTCCCGTCGTCGAGCGTCCGCGCCGCGGCGCTTCGACCCGCGGCCGCCGCCACCGCCCTGCCGGCACCGGCGGCGGCACCCGCACGGCCTCCGGCCGCGACCACCAGGGCGACTCCGGCCGCCGCCGGGCACCCCGGCCCGCCGCCTCCGCCGCGTAGCAGCCCCGACCGGGACGGCCGGGCGGCCGGGTGGCCGGGCAGTCGAGCGGTCGAGCGCGGCGGCCGGCGTGCCCGTCACCGCCTCGGCCCCGCCAGGGCGTACGCCACGGTGCCGACCGCCAGCAGGGCCCACGCCGTCCCCGTGGAGGCCGCCGTGCCGGGCGGGAAGACCATCCAGCCGAGCACCTGTCCCACGGTGCCGCCCGGAGGCGGCACGAGCACGGTGAACGCGAGCCAGCCGGTCGGCAGGGCCCAGGCGAACCCGGCCCCGCACAGCCCCGCCCCGAGTGCCGCCAGGCCGACCAGGCCGGCGCTGTCCCGGACGACGACCTCCGCCGGAACAGGGCTCGGGCCCGCCGCCCGGACGGCCAGCAGCGCCCCTCCGGCGGACACGCCGATCAGCAGCACGTGCACCGCCCGGCGCGGCACCCAGCGGATCGCCGCCGTCCGCTCCAGCGCGGCGCCGGGCCCGCCGAGTCCGACGGACGCGGCCGCCACCTCCGCGGTGAGGACCAGTCCCACCATCCCCAGGTCCATCGGGCCCGCGCCGCCCCGGGTACCGGCCCACACCGCCAGTGCGACGAGCGCGACCGCGGCGGCCGAGGCGGGCACCTGCCGCGACCGGGCGTACAGCATCAGCCACCTCGCCGCCGCGTCCAACTCCGGTTCCAGACCGGCCCGGACGGTGCCGAGGAGCGCGACGACGTCGGGCACCCCGGCGGCCACGGAGGCCGCCAGTCGGCTCCGGCACGGCGCGCCTCGACGCGTGTTCCCCGCTCATGCCAGCGCCTCCCGCATCGCGATCCGGGCCCGGCGGGCGCGGGTCTTGACCGTGCCTTCGGGCAATCTGAGCAGGACGGCGGTCTCCCGGACGGACAGTCCGTCGAGCACCGTCGCCTGCAGCACCTCACGGAGTTCCGGCGCCAGTCGCCGGCCTTCCGGTGACAGCCGGGGCCGGGGTGCCACTCGCCGCCGGAAATGCGAAAAGGCCCACCCGGGAACCCGGGTGGGCCTTTTCTGAAGAATTGTTCGGCGGCGTCCTACTCTCCCACAGGGTCCCCCCTGCAGTACCATCGGCGCTGTGAGGCTTAGCTTCCGGGTTCGGAATGTAACCGGGCGTTTCCCTCACGCTATGACCACCGAAACACTATGAAACTGTCGACCCGCCGGCAAGGCGGTCGTTGTTTCAGAACAACACAGTGGACGCGAGCAACTGAGGACAAGCCCTCGGCCTATTAGTACCGGTCAACTCCACCCCTCACAGGGCTTCCATACCCGGCCTATCAACCCAGTCGTCTACTGGGAGCCTTACCCTCTCAAGGAGGTGGGAGTGCTCATCTCGAAGCAGGCTTCCCGCTTAGATGCTTTCAGCGGTTATCCCTCCCGAACGTAGCCAACCAGCCATGCCCTTGGCAGAACAACTGGCACACCAGAGGTTCGTCCGTCCCGGTCCTCTCGTACTAGGGACAGCCCTTCTCAACACTCCTACGCGCACAGCGGATAGGGACCGAACTGTCTCACGACGTTCTAAACCCAGCTCGCGTACCGCTTTAATGGGCGAACAGCCCAACCCTTGGGACCTACTCCAGCCCCAGGATGCGACGAGCCGACATCGAGGTGCCAAACCATCCCGTCGATATGGACTCTTGGGGAAGATCAGCCTGTTATCCCCGGGGTACCTTTTATCCGTTGAGCGACGGCGCTTCCACAAGCCACCGCCGGATCACTAGTCCCTACTTTCGTACCTGCTCGACCCGTCAGTCTCACAGTCAAGCTCCCTTGTGCACTTACACTCAACACCTGATTGCCAACCAGGCTGAGGGAACCTTTGGGCGCCTCCGTTACCCTTTAGGAGGCAACCGCCCCAGTTAAACTACCCACCAGACACTGTCCCTGATCCGGATCACGGACCCAGGTTAGACATCCAGCACGACCAGAGTGGTATTTCAACGACGACTCCCACCCAACTGGCGTTGGGCTTTCACAGTCTCCCACCTATCCTACACAAGCCGAACCGAACACCAATATCAAGCTATAGTAAAGGTCCCGGGGTCTTTCCGTCCTGCTGCGCGAAACGAGCATCTTTACTCGTAATGCAATTTCACCGGGCCTATGGTTGAGACAGTCGAGAAGTCGTTACGCCATTCGTGCAGGTCGGAACTTACCCGACAAGGAATTTCGCTACCTTAGGATGGTTATAGTTACCACCGCCGTTTACTGGCGCTTAAGTTCTCAGCTTCGCCTCGACGAATCAAAGCTAACCGGTCCCCTTAACGTTCCAGCACCGGGCAGGCGTCAGTCCGTATACATCGCCTTACGGCTTCGCACGGACCTGTGTTTTTAGTAAACAGTCGCTTCTCGCTGGTCTCTGCGGCCACCCCCAGCTCGGAGTGCAAGACTCGTCACCAGGAATGGCCCCCCTTCTCCCGAAGTTACGGGGGCATTTTGCCGAGTTCCTTAACCATAGTTCACCCGAACGCCTCGGTATTCTCTACCTGACCACCTGAGTCGGTTTGGGGTACGGGCCGCCATGAAACTCGCTAGAGGCTTTTCTCGACAGCATAGGATCATCCACTTCACCACAATCGGCTCGGCATCAGGTCTCAGACTATGTGTGAGCGGATTTGCCTACCTCACGTCCTACACCCTTACCCCGGGACAACCACCGCCCGGGCTGGACTACCTTCCTGCGTCACCCCATCGCTCACCTACTACCCCGTTGGGTCACCGGCTCCACCACTTCCCTTTGCCCGAAGGCTCCGGGACGGCTTCACGGGCTTAGCATCAGAAGGTTCAGCGTTGGCGCTTCAAAGCGGGTACGGGAATATCAACCCGTTGTCCATCGACTACGCCTGTCGGCCTCGCCTTAGGTCCCGACTTACCCTGGGCAGATCAGCTTGACCCAGGAACCCTTGGTCAATCGGCGCAAGAGTTTCCCACTCTTGTATCGCTACTCATGCCTGCATTCTCACTCGTATACCGTCCACGACTGGTTTCCACCGCCGCTTCACCCGGCACACGACGCTCCCCTACCCATCACAACAGGCGTTGGCCCTATAGTTGCAATGACACGACTTCGGTGATGTGCTTGAGCCCCGCTACATTGTCGGCGCGGAATCACTTGACCAGTGAGCTATTACGCACTCTTTCAAGGGTGGCTGCTTCTAAGCCAACCTCCTGGTTGTCTCTGCGACTCCACATCCTTTCCCACTTAGCACACGCTTAGGGACCTTAGTCGGTGTTCTGGGCTGTTTCCCTCTCGACCATGGAGCTTATCCCCCACAGTCTCACTGCCACGCTCTCACTTACCGGCATTCGGAGTTTGGCTAAGGTCAGTAACCCGGTGAGGCCCATCGCCTATCCAGTGCTCTACCTCCGGCAAGAAACACGTGACGCTGCACCTAAATGCATTTCGGGGAGAACCAGCTATCACGGAGTTTGATTGGCCTTTCACCCCTAACCACAGGTCATCCCCCAGGTTTTCAACCCTGGTGGGTTCGGTCCTCCACACGGTCTTACCCGCGCTTCAACCTGCCCATGGCTAGATCACTCCGCTTCGGGTCTTGGGCATGCAACTCAGTCGCCCTATTCGGACTCGCTTTCGCTACGGCTACCCCACACGGGTTAACCTCGCTACACACCGCAAACTCGCAGGCTCATTCTTCAAAAGGCACGCAGTCACGGCCCACCAGCAAGCTGATGACGACGCTCCCACGGCTTGTAGGCACACGGTTTCAGGTACTATTTCACTCCGCTCCCGCGGTACTTTTCACCATTCCCTCACGGTACTATCCGCTATCGGTCACTAGGGAATATTTAGGCTTAGCGGGTGGTCCCGCCAGATTCACACGGGATTTCTCGGGCCCCGTGCTACTTGGGAGATGAGCAAGCAAGCCGTACAGATTTCGTCTACGGGGGTCTTACCCTCTACGCCGGACCTTTCGCATGTCCTTCGACTACCCATACGGTTTCTGACTCGCCGACCGGCCGGCAGACCGATCAAGCTCATTCCCACGACCCCGTATTGGCAACCCCTGCCGGGTCTCACACCAAAACGGTTTAGCCTCATCCAGTTTCGCTCGCCACTACTCCCGGAATCACGGTTGTTTTCTCTTCCTGCGGGTACTGAGATGTTTCACTTCCCCGCGTTCCCTCCACACTGCCTATGTGTTCAGCAGCGGGTGACAGCCCATGACGACTGCCGGGTTTCCCCATTCGGACACCCCCGGATCAAAGCTCGGTTGACAGCTCCCCGGGGCCTATCGCGGCCTCCCACGTCCTTCATCGGTTCCTAGTGCCAAGGCATCCACCGTGCGCCCTTAAAAACTTGGCCACAGATGCTCGCGTCCACTGTGCAGTTCTCAAACAACGACCAGTCACCCACCTCAACAAGCATGGGACCGGCAACCACTGAGACAACGTTTCCGTTCCCTCAGGACCCAACAACGTGCCCGACACAGTCAATCCCCGACCACGTTCCACGCCCGAAGGCAGTACTAACGATCCGATCTCTTCCTGTGCCGAATAGTCAACGTTCCACCCATGAGCGAGCACTCCGGGACATTCGCCCGAAGCTGCTATGTGCTCCTTAGAAAGGAGGTGATCCAGCCGCACCTTCCGGTACGGCTACCTTGTTACGACTTCGTCCCAATCGCTGGTCCCACCTTCGACGGCTCCTCCCCTTACGGGTTAGGCCACCGGCTTCGGGTGTTACCGACTTTCGTGACGTGACGGGCGGTGTGTACAAGGCCCGGGAACGTATTCACCGCAGCATGCTGATCTGCGATTACTAGCAACTCCAACTTCATGGGGTCGAGTTGCAGACCCCAATCCGAACTGAGGCCGGCTTTTTGGGATTCGCTCCGCCTCACGGCATCGCAGCCCTTTGTACCGACCATTGTAGCACGTGTGCAGCCCAAGACATAAGGGGCATGATGATTTGACGTCGTCCCCACCTTCCTCCGAGTTGACCCCGGCAGTCTCCTGTGAGTCCCCATCACCCCGAAAGGCATGCTGGCAACACAGAACAAGGGTTGCGCTCGTTGCGGGACTTAACCCAACATCTCACGACACGAGCTGACGACAACCATGCACCACCTGTATACCGACCACAAGGGGGCACCTGTCTCCAGGTGTTTCCGGCATATGTCAAGCCTTGGTAAGGTTCTTCGCGTTGCGTCGAATTAAGCCACATGCTCCGCTGCTTGTGCGGGCCCCCGTCAATTCCTTTGAGTTTTAGCCTTGCGGCCGTACTCCCCAGGCGGGGAACTTAATGCGTTAGCTGCGGCACCGACGACGTGGAATGTCGCCAACACCTAGTTCCCAACGTTTACGGCGTGGACTACCAGGGTATCTAATCCTGTTCGCTCCCCACGCTTTCGCTCCTCAGCGTCAGTAATGGCCCAGAGATCCGCCTTCGCCACCGGTGTTCCTCCTGATATCTGCGCATTTCACCGCTACACCAGGAATTCCGATCTCCCCTACCACACTCCAGCCTGCCCGTATCGAATGCAGACCCGGGGTTAAGCCCCGGGCTTTCACATCCGACGCGACAGGCCGCCTACGAGCTCTTTACGCCCAATAATTCCGGACAACGCTCGCACCCTACGTATTACCGCGGCTGCTGGCACGTAGTTAGCCGGTGCTTCTTCTGCAGGTACCGTCACTTGCGCTTCTTCCCTGCTGAAAGAGGTTTACAACCCGAAGGCCGTCATCCCTCACGCGGCGTCGCTGCATCAGGCTTTCGCCCATTGTGCAATATTCCCCACTGCTGCCTCCCGTAGGAGTCTGGGCCGTGTCTCAGTCCCAGTGTGGCCGGTCGCCCTCTCAGGCCGGCTACCCGTCGTCGCCTTGGTGGGCCGTTACCCCACCAACAAGCTGATAGGCCGCGGGCTCATCCTGCACCGCCGGAGCTTTACACCCAGGAGCATGCACTCCCAGGTCATATCCGGTATTAGACCCCGTTTCCAGGGCTTGTCCCAGAGTGCAGGGCAGATTGCCCACGTGTTACTCACCCGTTCGCCACTGATCCACCCCGAAGGGCTTCACCGTTCGACTTGCATGTGTTAAGCACGCCGCCAGCGTTCGTCCTGAGCCAGGATCAAACTCTCCGTGAATGCTTTCCACGAAAGAGCGGCACGGCAACCACCGGAATAGGGCGGCCCCGCGCACTGCGTCCTCGCTAGTGTTTATTTCAAAAGGAATCTCCAACCCCGATCAGACGATCGAGGCCGGGGATGTCAACATATCTGGCGTTGACTTTTGGCACGCTGTTGAGTTCTCAAGGAACGGACGCTTCCTTCGAGCCGCCTTCCAGCGGGCCCTCCGGGCGCTTCGTTCTTTCGTGTTTCCAGCTTATCAGATGTTTTCGGCTCCGTTTTCCGGGGCTTCGTCATCCAACTCGCCGGTGTCTTCCGGGGCTTGACGCCCCGTCCGACGTTTCAAACTCTAGCCGATCCCCGCTCCGAAAAGCGAATCCAGCAGAGTCCGACCGCAACCCGATAAAACGCGCACGCCGAATACGCACCCTGCCGTGCTGCGAAAACGCAAAAACGGCCCAGTGCGAACCGGGAAGTGGTGTTTCGAAGGATTGGCCGCCCCGGGACCGTCCGCGCCGATGCGTGTCCGGTGCTCCCTGCCGAGCGACTGGGAGACAGTACCCCCGCCCGGCGCCCGACACAAGTTGCCGGGTCAGTCAGGCCTCGGCGGCCAGTCGGCGGCCCTGTTCGAGGAACTGCGGCCCGGCGAGGACCAGCTCGGCCACCGCGTGCAGGGAGCGGCGGGTGCGTACCAACGTCTCGCTGTCCATGGAGGCATCGTCTCCCCGGGGGCGGGCCCGCGCACGGCTTCCCCCACGAAGGGGCGGTGGCCGGCCGACGAGTCGGCCGGCCACCGCCCGTCGCTCACGCCAGCGGGCGGCAGAGCAAGGCGTCCGGGACGCCGTAGTGCAGCCAGCGCCAGGTGTAGGCGACGCCGGCGACGTACTCGTCGTCCCCGCACTGGCCCTTGTAGTGGCCCGGCGCCCAGTCGCTCGCCGCCGATCCGCCGGCGGCGGGCCGGTTGTCGCCGTGGTCGAACCAGACGTCGCGGCCGGCAGTGGGCAGCCGGGTGGCCGCGGGGGCGCAGAGCAGGGCCGACATGGCGTCGCTGTGCACCGCGTACCCGACGGCGAAGGTGTTGTCGGGGCACTGGAGCTTGTTGTAGCCGGACGCCCAGTCTCCGCCGGTGACGTACCGCTCGTCGGTCACGGTCACCCAGTCGCCGGCGCCCGCCGCGGGCTCGCCGGCGTCGGTGCACAGGCCGCGGCTGTCGCCGCGGCCGAGGCCGGTGAGGCGCTGGCCGTCCGGGCAGTCGCCCTTGCGGTTGCCACCGCTCCAGTCCGGCAGGGCGAGCATCCGGCGGGAGACGTTCTGGTCGCCGTGGTCGAGGTCGAGCATGTTCCAGTGGTTGACCGGGGCGACCGGGCCGGTCAGCGAGGGGGCGTCGACGAGCTTGTTCCAGTCGGTGGCGCGCCAGTCCCCGGGGTCGTTCAGGCCGAGCCGCTTGCCGGTGGGGTCGTAGGAGAGCAGCGCCCAGGTGTCCAGCGGCCTGCCGTTGGCGTCGGCCCAGCCGACCAGGGGCCAGATGGCGAAGTCGGTGTCGTTCTTGGCCAGGAGGTCGGTGAAGGTGTGCAGCCAGGACTGTTCCTTGGCGTCGGTGGAGCCGCGGCCGCCCGCGCCGAACTCGCTGATCCACACCGGGGCGGTGAAGTGCTGGCCGGCCCGGGTGACGAACAGGGCCTCGTCGTCGACGACCTGGGCCAGCTGCTCCGGGGTGAAGTCCTCGTAGCGGGGGTCGCTCGTCGCGCCCGGCCCGCTGCCCGCGCCGGTGTTGGCCGGGCCGGTGTAGGCGTAGAAGTGGGCGGAGTAGACCAGCTTGCCGGAGTCGATCAGGGTGTGGGAGAGGGTGCGGACCGGGGTGAGCATCGGGCGGCCGTGGCTGAACACGGCGGCGGGGATGCCGTACCAGTTGATGCCCTCCATGATGACGAGCATGTCCGGGTCCGCCCCCAGGATCCGGTTTCCGGCCTCCTCGAAGGCGGCGTACTCGTCGTGGGCGTCGCCGAGGCCCCAGTTGGGGTCGTCCCAGGTGTCGCGGCGGACCTCGTTGCGCAGGTCGGCGCCGACCACCCGCTTGTTCGCCCGGTAGCGGTCGACCATGAACACCCAGTCGTCCTCCCACTGCTGGGTGCTCTGGCCGCTGTTCCAGCGCTCGTTGCCGTCCAGGCCGCAGCAGAAGCGGTAGCCGGTGGTGTGGTTGTTGAGGATGACCGCGAAGCCGTCCGCGCTGAGGGCTTCCACGACCGCGTCGTACACCTGCAGTGGAGTGCGGCCGCGCAGTTGGGGGTTGGCGGTGACGGCGGAGTCCGGCACGGGGGTGGTGTCGTGGATCATCGCGTCGGCGAACGGCAGCCGGATGCTGTTGAGGCCCAGTCCGTGGAAGTCGGCCAGGAGTTGGGCCATCGGCACCCGGTCCAGGCCGAGCGGGATGTTGTGCGAGACCTGTCCCGCCTGGTTGTTCGCGGGGTCGTCGGTGTCCCCGCTTCCCTGCCAGGTGCCCTGGGCGCCGGCCCAGTTGGCCGCCTTGAGCTTGAAGCGCTCGCCGTTCGCGTCGACGACGTACCGGCCCCGGGTGCTCAGCGGCCCGGTCCAGGACGGCGTCGTACGGGCGGCGGCCGGGGCCGACCGGTGTACGGCGGCGGTGTCGGCCGGTACGGCGGCACCGGGCGGCGCGGTGGTCAGGGCGAGCGCGGGCAGGCACACCGCCAGGGCGAGGGCGCGTAATCCACGTCCGTATCCAAGTCCGTTCATGGCAGTCCCAGGTGTGGTGAGGGTGTCGGGCCGCCGGTGGCGGCCGGGCGCTTGAATGCGCTCAGCCAAGATAGGACGGGCCGCGTGCGCCCGGACACCCGCACCCCGGATTCGCCACGGTCGGGGGCAGCACGGCGGGCGGACCCGGCGCCGAGCGGATCGTCGGCGCCGGGTCCGCCCAGCCGGGTTGTCAGAAGGCGGAGTTGGCGAACCAGTGCGCCAGCAGCTCCTCGTCCCCGGCCAGTTCGACGCCGTCGGCGGCGCGGTCGAGGCGCCCGTACAGGAGGAGCAGCAGGTCGGCGGCGGTGGCCCGGACGGTGGCGTCGGCGGTCGCGTCCGCGCCGTCCGGGACGAGGCCGAAGCTGTCGGGGTGCAGGTGCACCAACCAGTCGCCGTCGCCGTCGGTGCGGGTGAAGCGGATGGTGCGGTCGCCGCCGCGCAGTTCGGCCGTGTTGGGGGCGAAGAGGGTGGCGAAGGGCAGGTTGGCGAGGAACTCGTCCACGCCGTCGGCCGCCAGGGCCGGGTCGATGTCGGGCTCCAGGCCGAGCGCGGACTCGGCGTCGACGCGGTGGACGAGGGTCTCGAACAGCATCCGGCGCACCCAGAACCGGGCGTGCTGGTCGGCGCCCCAGGCCCACATCGGCGCGTCGAGGTCGCCGTGCGCGAACGTCGCGGCGGCCTCCTCGGCGGCCTCGGCCAGCCAGGCCGGGTACTGCTCCGGGGCCTGGGGCAGCCGCAGGTCGACGTCCCGGCTGCGCGGCGGCTCCTGGATGCGTTGCTGGAGCAGGACGGTGAACCAGCGCTGGGCGCTGCCGGTGTGGCGGACGAGGTCGGCGAGGTTCCAGTCCGGGCAGCCGGGCACCGGCAGGGTCGGGTCCGCGTGCTGCACGGCGGCGACGAAGCGGGCGGTCTCGGCGGCGACGGCGGCGCCGTGGTCGAGCGGGGTCATGGACGTGGTCTCCGGGGCGGGTCGCGGCGGTTCGGAATGGCGATGGTGATGGTGATGGTGCTGGTGATGGCTTGCGCGCTCAATGTTTCATCGCGTGAAGCAAGTGTCGGTGACGCTAGGCCTGAAAGGTTGAGCTTGTCAAGCATCTCTCCCCGCGCACCCGCCTCCCACCCGGGCCGGCCCGGTCGAATCCGGGGATCGGTGGATGGTCCCGGCCTCCGCCGTTGATCATGGAGTCGACAGGTGTGGGTACGCCGAAGGGGAACGGCATGGCGGGGGTCGTCGGCACGGATGTGGCCGGGGCGTTGGCGGGTGGCGGGGTGGCGGCGCAGGAGCGGATCCTGGCGGAACGGTCGGCGGAGGTGGCCGACGAGATGGCCAACGGGTTCACCCGTCGGCATCCCGAGTTCGCGGCGAAGTCGGGGTTCGCGCGCTGGCAGCTCGCGGCGGTGGCGGTGGCCGTCGCCGGTGTCGTGGCGGGGGTGGTGGTCGCGCCGCTGGTCGTCCTGGCGCTGCTGACCGCCGTGGCCACGGCCTACAGCCTGCTGCACGCGGTGGTCGCGCTGGCCGGGCTGCGGCGCGGGCGGCGCACGGGGACCGAGCCGGAGGCGGAGGCGGGCGCGGCGCCGGACGATCCGCCGGTACCGGACGCGCGACTCCCGTTCTACACCGTGCTGGTGCCCGCCTACCGGGAGGCCGAGGTGATCGGCGGGCTGGTGCGCCACCTCGCCGGGCTGGACTACCCGCCGGACCGGTTGGAGGTGCTGGTCCTGGTGGAGCGGCACGACCCGGACACCCTGCGCGCGGTGCTGGCGGCGGACCCGCCGGATTTCCTGCGGGTCGTCCGGCTCCCGCCCGGTCCGCCGCAGACCAAACCCCGCTCGGTGAACCTCGGGCTGATGCTGGCGCGCGGCGACCTGCTGGTGATCTTCGACGCCGAGGACCGGCCCGACCCGGCCCAACTGCGGCGCGTCGCGGCCAGGTTCGCCGCCGGCGACGAGCAACTGGCCTGCGTCCAGGCGCGGTTGCTGTTCCACAACGCCGCCGTGAACCGACTGACCACGCAGTTCGCGATGGAGTACGCGCTGCGCTTCGGGCTCTCCCTGCCCGGGATGGTGCGGCTGCGGCTGCCGATCCCGCTCGGCGGCACCAGCAACCACTTCCGCACCGCCACCCTGCGCGCGCTCGGCGGCTGGGACGCCTGGAACGTCACCGAGGACGCCGACCTCGGGATGCGCTGCGCCGCGCTGGGCTACCGCACCGAGACCGTCGAGTCGGTCACCTGGGAGGAGGCGGTCGACACCCTCGGCCCGTTCATCCGCCAGCGCACCCGCTGGTTCAAGAGGTTCCTGCTGACGACGGTGGTGCACACCCGCCACCCGCTGCGGACGCTGCGCCGGTTCCGCGCCTCCGGCACGCTCGTCCTGCTGGGCGTCGTCGCGGGCGCCCCGCTGACGGCCCTGCTCCAGCCGGTGACGACCGCCCTCACCGTGCTCGCCGTCGGCGGCCGGCTGTGGTCGCCCACCGGTTCCGGACTGGTGGTGCCGGTGCTGGTGGCGCAGGCCGGGTCGATCGCGGCGCAGGTCGCCATCATCTTCGCCGCGGCCGGACGGGCCGGGCTGGCCGCGCCGTGGCGGGCGGTGTTCGCCCCGTTGTACTCGGTGCTGTGGTGGGTCGCGGCCTGGCGGGCGGTCTTCCAGCTGGCGTTCTCGCCGTTCAGCTGGGAGAAGACCCCGCACGGCGCCGCCGGGGGTGTTCGTGAACCGGACGCCGCCCCGGCCGGCGCCCGGGGGCGCGTCGGTACCGGCTGACACGCGCCGCCGGGCTCGCACCAGGGACGAACTCCACTGCCGCCTGGGCGACTTCGGGGCGGGCGGCGGACGACCGGTCAGCGCGCCGCGGCGGTCCGGATCCAGTCGCTGTAGGCGCCGGTGCCGAGGAAGGCCGCGGCCTCGCCGCCACCACGGGAGCGGTCGGTGCCGGAGGGGTGGTTCGGCGCTCCGGCGAGGCCGACGAGGGTCCCGCCGACCATCAGCGGGTTGCCGTCGTCGCCCCGGCGCAGGTGCGCGCCGTCCGGGACGGCGCACAGCAGCCACCGGTCGACGGCCCGGCCGGCACCGCCGCAGGCGCCGCGCACCGCCACGGTCACCCGGGCCGCGCGCAGCGTCGGGGAGCGGACGGCGGAGGGGCCGGCCGCGCCCCAGCCGGAGACCGTGCCCACCGTGCCGGGCGAGGGGTCGGTGCCCTGGCCGGGCAGGCCGACCGCCTTCAGGCCGGGGCCGAGGTCGAGCGGGGCGGCGAGGGTGAGGACGGCCAGGTCGGCGCGGCCGGTCGTCTGGTCGTAGTCGGGGTGCAGGGCCACCTTCGCGACGGCCCGCGCCCCGGGCCTCGACGGGGCCGGGCCCGGCTTCGTCCGGGCCTCGGCGGCGGCGGGCCGGACGGCCAGTTGGGAGTGCGCCATCACGTCGGCGCAGTGCGCGGGCACCAGCACGGTGGTCGCGCCGAGGACGCCGCCGGCGCAGATGTGCGTGCCGCGGTACTCCAGCGACACCTGGTACGGGTACCGGGCCGGATCGGCGTCCCAGCCGCCCTCGATCGCCGCGGCCGGGGTCGGCGCCAGCGCGAGCGCCCACGCCGCCGTCGTCGCCAGACCGCACCGCCCGAGGACGCCGCGCCCGGCGGCGCCCCGGCCAGCCTGCCCACCGAACATCCGATCATCCTCCTGGTCATCACCGCATCGGCACCGCTGCACCACGAGTGCCCATCACTGCCCGCTCGGCGGCACGGCCATGTCCGACCACCGCCCGCGTCCCCGCAACGGCCCCAAAAGGACGTGGACGATCCGACCGGCCGGAACCGGCTCGGCCCCCGGCCGCCCGTCAACTGCGCGCGGGGGCCGCGACGTTGGCGGCCGCGGCCGGAACGGGCCGGCTCGGGCCGCGCACCGGCGCGGGAACCTGCGAGCGAGTCGGCCGGCGAGTCGGCGAGCGAACCCGCAGTGCCATTCGGGTCATCCCGGCGCGGCGCCGGGCCGTCGGAGCCTGCCGCCGGATACCGTCCCGCTGGCTCCTTCGGACAGCAACGCCGCAGGTCAGCAGTGCCGCAGATCAGTAGTGCCAGATGTCGGCAGTGCCGCGCGTCAGCACTGTCGTAGCTCAGCAGTGCCGCAGGCCGGCTTCGCCGTCCGGAGCAACCGTCCACAGTCCTCGGCGTGCACACCCCCGCCGACCGGTCCCGAGTGTCAGGAAATCCAGCCTTGATCTCTCTTCGTCGCCTCGCGTCGCTGACCGTTCCCACCCTCGCCGCCTCGGCGCTCACCGTGGGCGTGTTCGCCGCCCCGGCCGCACACGCGTCGTCGCCCGGCGTCCGGCACTCCTGCTCGCACACGTGTCACCACGGCATCGGGCACGTCGCCAACGCCGCCACCACCGTCGGCGACCCGGTCACGGTGGACGTCTTCCGCGCGGACGGCTTCGCCGGCGGCACCATCCTCGACGTGGAGGCCCCCAAGCACGGCAGCGTCACGGTCAACCCGGACTCGACCCTCACCTACACCCCGGCCGCCGGCTTCGTCGGCAAGGACTGCTTCACCTACTGGGCCCGCACGGTGGACGGCGTGTGGTTCGAGCAGCGCGTCAAGGTCCGGGTCTTCGCCGACACCAGCGGCGCGGACTTCACCAACTCGACGATCACCAACCCCGACACCCCCGACATCGTCCCGCTGGTGGGCGGCGCCCCCGGCACCGTGCTGGTCGCCGTGGACAACCCGATGCACGGCACCGTCCACATGAACGGCGACAACACCGTCACCTACACCCCGGCCCCGGGCTTCGTCGGCTTCGACGACTTCCTGATCACCGGGCAGGCGCCGGACGGCACGGTCATCGTCGAGAACGTGGCCGTCCAGGTCGGCTGCCCCTGACCTCGCCCCACCGCCCGTCCCACCGCCCGCCCCAACGGCCGGCCCGGCGTCCGCACCCGCGGAGGCCGGGCCGGCCGCACTCCGTCGCCGCGCAGCCGTCCTGGACCCGCGGGCCCCCGGCGGACGGCGGACCTCACGCGGCATCGGCGGCGGCGACCCGGAAGACCGGGTACCCGGGGGCGATGCGGATCAGTTCCTCGGCCGGGGCGTCGGGGCCGACGCCGTCGAAGAACGTCGCGACCTGCCAGTTCCAGCGGCGCAGGTAGGCGCGCAGCACCTCGGGCTTGTCGGCGTCGGGGAGCTCGGTGGCGCGGAAGACCTCGACCCGGCGGCCGACCCGCAGTTCGCCGGTGCCGACGGCGCGCAGGTTGCGCACCCACTGGGTGTGGCCGCGCGGGGCGACCAGGTAGCGCTCGCCCTCGTGGGTGAGCAGGTTGACGGGGGTGGTGCGCCACTGGCCGCTCTTGCGGCCGCGGACGGCGAGGATGCGGGAGCCGAAGAGGCTGATCCCGACCTTGGTGAGGCCGCCGACCAGGCCGTTGGACAGCTTCCCGGCGGTGGCGGCGAACTTGGTCTCGGGGACGATCTGACGGGCGGCGGGGCGGGGCGACTGCTCGGGCTGCGACATCGGGACTCCTCGGCTCGGCTCTGCGACTCTGCGACTGGCGCTTCTGTTCGAGAGCACTGCTCTCGTTTCGACGTGATTCAGCTTGGCACGCGCCGACACCGAAAGCAAGAGCAGTGCTCTCGCTTGTGTGCGGCGCTCCGACATGTGGCAGGCTGGTGCGCATGCCAGCGATCCGCACCGCCCGCGAACGGGCCCGCGAGGAACTCACCCGCGAGATCAAGCAGGAGGCCCGCCGCCAGCTCGCCGCCTCCGGCGCCCAGCAGCTCTCGCTGCGGGCCGTCGCCCGCGAGCTCGGCATGGCCTCCTCCGCCCTGTACCGCTACTTCGCCAGCCGCGACGAACTCCTCACCGCGCTGATCATCGACGCCTACACCGAACTCGGCGACGCCGCCGACCAGGCCCTCGCCGCCACCGAGGACGGCACCCCCCGCGAACGCTGGCGGGCCGTGTGGCACGCCGCCCGCGACTGGGCCCGTGCCAACCCGCACGAGTACGGCCTGGTCTTCGGCACGCCCATCCCCGGCTACGCGGCACCCCAGGCCACCATCGAACCGGCCGGCAGGCTGCCGCTCGCCCTGCTCGGCATCGTCCGCGAGGCCCCCCTGCGCGCCACCCCGGCCGAGCCCGCACCGCCGGGCGACCTGCCCGGACAGCTCACCGCCCTCGCCGCCGCCATGGCCCCCGGCCTGCCCCCACTGGCCCTCGCCCGGGCGGTGTCGGCGTGGGTCCAGCTCATCGGCCTGATCGGCGTCGAACTCCACGGCCACCTGGTCGGCGGCTTCGAGCCGGCCGACGACCTGTTCGCCTGGACGGCCGAGCAGACCGCCGAGGCGATCGGCCTCTGACGCCGCCCCGCCCCCTGTCGGCCCCGCACGCGCGTCCGCCCGCCCGGGAGGTGCTCCCGGACGGGCGGACGCGGACGCCGCGGGCCGCCGCTACATCGGCTTGGGCCGGATCATCGCGAACGGCGCGCCCTGCGGGTCGGCGACCACCGTCATCCGGCCGGCCATCATGTCGAAGGGCGCCGCCAGGACCGTCCCGTTGCGCTTGACCACGGCGTCGACGCTGGAGTCCACGTCGTCGACCGCGAAGTAGGACAGCCAGTGCGCCGGGGTGCCGGGCGGGTCGTTGGCGAGCAGCGAGGCGCCGCCGACCGCGCGGCCGCCGACCATCAGCGACCAGTACTCGGCGCCCTCCATCTTCTCGATCTCGATGCCGAAGGCCTCGCCGTAGAACCCGGTGGCGCCCTCGATGTCGTCGGTGTGCAGCTCGTTCCAGGTCAGCGCGCCGGCCTCGTTGACCACCACGGCGCCGGAGAAGTCCACGGCCTGCCAGATGCCGAACACCGCGCCCTGCGGGTCGGCGGCGACCAGCATCCGGCCGAGCGTGCCCACGTCCAGCACCGGGACCAGCAGGGTGCCGCCGGCGCGGACGATCGCCTCCTGGGTGGCCTCCGCGTCGGTGGTGGCCAGGTACGTCGTCCAGACCGTGGGCGGCTCCGGCATCCCCTCGGGGGCCGTGGCCGGGCCGATGCCGGCGGCCGGCTTGCCGTCGAGGGTGCAGACCGCGTACCCGCCGAACTCCGGCGGGCCGACCTGCCCCTGCCAGCCGAACAGGTCACGGTAGAAGTCCAGCGCGGCCTGCTGGTCCTGCGCCATCAGATCGATCCAGCACGGGGTGCCGGTCGGGTACGGGGTCGTGACGTCGGGCATGCTCGTCCCTTCCTGGGTGAGGTCCCCCGCCCGTCACCCTCCCGCCGCCGGACCGCCTCCGCCACCCGAAACGCCGGGCCCGCGGACGGTCACCCGCCGTTCAGGCGCTCGCGGCCCCGGGTTCGCCCACGACGACCGGGCCGACCGCGCCGCCCGCGCCGACCGGGGCCCGGCCTGCGGTCGCGGCCCTGCCGAGGACCCTGCGGGCGCAGAGCGCGGCCAGCAGCGCGGCGACGACGGCGCCCACCACGGCCGAGGCGGTCCAGCCCTTGCCGTCCGTCGCGACGGCCACCGCGATGACCTGCGCGAAGTACGTCCCGCCCGCCGCCAGCGCCGCCCGGCCCCGGCCCACGGACCCCGGCGACCGCTCCAGCCCCCGGGCCAGCACCACGCCCACCGCCAGCCCCGGCAGGGCGGCGTTCACCATGCCGAACACCGCGAGCACCGGCCAGAACGACAGCACGAAGGGCGCGCCTTCCAGCCGCTCCGGAAGGGTCGTCGCGACCAGCGCCAGGACGATGACCGTCACCAGCCCGACCGCCGCCCCCACCCCGTACCCGATACCGCGCCACACCACGGCCGACTTCGCGCTCATGTCGCTCCCCCTTCCCGCCCGGACCACGCCCGGCGCCGATCATGCTAGACCCACCCACCGACAGCCCCCCGGGGTGGTGGGCCCGGCGCGCGACCTGCGCCCTCGCACCGGAAAGCCGACGGCGGGCGGGCGCCCGGCAGCCGCCCGCCGAGCGGGTCTCGCCCGTACCGGGTTCACACGGAGTTCATCCGGCGCGGCGCCACATCTGCCGCTCCGGGGCCCGGCACGAATCATGCTGGCCCGCCCACCGGCCGACCCGCCGGAGTGGGTGGGCCCAGCGCGTGACCTGCGCGCCCGTACCCAAAAGGCGACGGCGGGCGGCTGCATCGCAGCCGCCCGCCGAGCGGGTCTCGCCTGTACTGGGTTCACACAGAGTTCATCTGACGGGGCGTCACACCCCGGCCGGCACCTTCGCGGCCGGCTCGGCGGCCGCGCCGCGACGGCCCGGCAGCAGCTGGTCGAGCGCCAGCGCGCCCGGCCCGGTGAAGATGATCAGGAAGAAGGCCCAGCAGAACATCGCGGCCGCCTCGCCGTGGTTCTGCAGCGGCAGCAGCGCGTCGCCCTGGTGCTCGACGAAGTAGGCGTAGGCCATCGAGCCGGAGGCGATCAGCGCGGCACTGCGGGTGAACAGCCCGCCGAGCACCAGGAGGCCCGCCGCGAACTGGATGAGCGCCGCCCACCAGTACGGCCAGACACCGAACTCGACGGTCTTGCCCTCCCCCATGCCCATCGAGCCGCCCCAGATGCCGAACAGGGACGAAGCTCCGTGGCCGAGGAACAGGAAGCCGGTCACGATCCTGAACAGGCCTATGACATAAGGCTTTGCGGTTTCGAGGTACTGGTTGACGACAGGCATGACAGACCCTTTCGGGGACAACGAACAGGGGTGCATCTGACGGGGCAGCAGCTTAGAAAGTCTTTAGTTGATCGCGCAACCGTTCGGGAAGGTCCGTTACACGGCCGGTCACACCCGTCAGGGCCGCGCCAAACCTGAATCCGAGCGGGATTCGCGGCCGCGACGGCCGATGCGGCAGAGTTGCCGCATGAGGGAGCGAAGCGAGCGAATCATCGAGAGGTGCGCGTTGCGCGAAGCGCCCACCGAGCGCAGCGAGGCGGGCGCATGAGGGAGCGAAGCGAGCGAATCATCGAGAGGTGCGCGTTGCGCGAAGCGCCCACCGAGCGCAGCGAGGCGGGCGCATGAACGCGGACACCAGCAGTCGCAGCCCCGAGCGGGCCGCCCCGTCGAGCCGACGGCGGCCGGTCCAGCAGCGCAGCCAGGAGCGGTACGGCCGGATCCTGGACGCCTGCGCCGGGGTGCTCGACGAGGCCGGGGCGACCGCGCTCACCACCAAGGAGGTCGCCCAGCGCGCCCAGGTGCCGATCGGCACGCTCTACCAGTTCTTCGCGGGCAAGGAGGACCTGCTCGCCGCGCTCGCGTCCCGCAACCTCGACCACTACCTCCAGCGGCTGGACGACCGGCTGGCGGCGGCCGCGCCGGTCGGCCCGGCCGCCTTCACCGACCTCGCGGTGGAGGAGTTCGTCGCCATGAAGCGCACCGTGCCGGGCTTCGGGCAGGTCGACTTCGGCCTCGCCGGTCGGGCCGTACCGGTCGGCGTCCGGGACGACCAGCACCTGCTGGACGCGGGCGTCGACAACAACACGGCCGTCGCGCTGCGCCTCCAGGCCCTCGGCGGCGAGCTGTTCGCGACCGGCGACCCGGCCGCGCTCACCCTCGCCCTGCGGGTCGCGCTGGAGGCCGCGGACGCCGTCCTCAAGCTCGCCTTCCACAGCGACCCGGACGGCGATCCGGCGCTCATCGCCGAGTGCAAGCAGCTGGTCCGCGGCTACCTGGCGCAACGGCTGCCCACCCGCTGAGACCGCCCCGGCACCACCGGGCCCCAGCGTTGCGAGGGCGCCCCGGGCGCAGCACAGTGGATAGCGAACCGCCCGCGCGGGCGGCCGCCACGACGCGACGCGAGGAGCAGACCATGCACGCAGCGGTAGGCGACCAGCTCCACATCCACAGCAGCCGGGTCGGCATGGTGGACCAGAAGGGCATCATCACCGAGGTCCGCGGTCCGAACGGCGAGCCGCCCTACCTCGTCCGTTTCGAGGACGGCCACCGGGGCCTGGTCTACCCCGGGCCGGACTGCAACATCGAGCACACCGGCGAGAAGGCGAGCCGCTGACCGACGCCCGAGCCGCCCCGGCCCGCGCGGGGCGGTGAGGCGCGGTGTCCGCACCGTCGACCCCGCTGCCCGGGGCACTCGCCGGGCTCGCGCCACTGCTGGACCACTACGGGTACCTCGCGGTGGCGCTGCTCGTGCTGCTCGACAACTGCGGCGTCCCGGTGCCCGGGCAGACCATCCTGGTCCTCGCCTCGGTCTACGCGGGCACCGGGCACCTGGACTTCACCGCCGTGCTGCTGATCGCGGCCGGCGCCGCGGCGGTCGGCGACAGCCTCGGCTACCTGATCGGCCGCACCGGCGGGCGGGCCTTCGTGCACCGCTGGGGCCGCTACGCGCTGATCACCCCGGAGCGGCTGGCCCGCGCCGAGGGGTTCTTCGCCCGGCACGGCGGCAAGGTCGTCACCGTGGCCCGGTTCGTCGACGGGCTGCGCCAGACCAACGGCATCATCGCCGGCACCACCGGCATGGCCTGGCGCCGCTTCCTGCCGTTCAACCTGCTCGGCGCCGTGCTGTGGACGGGCGTGTGGGGAGGCTTCGGCTACCTCGCCGGGGCCAACATCGGCGGCGTGTACCGGACGGCGATCCGCTACCAGCTCTGGTTCGCGATCGGCCTCGGCGTGCTGGTCGCGGCCTTCCTGCTGCGCCAGGTGCTGCGCTACCGGCGCCGCCGCCGCGCGGACGGCGACGCCGGCGGGCCCGGCGAGAACGGGGCGCCGGACGAGAAGGGGGAGCCCGGCGAGGCCGAGGGGCCCGAGGAGCCCGGCCGGCCCGGAGCGGCGGACTAGCTCCGGGCCGACCGGGGCTCAGGCGAGCTTCTGGCAGAGCAGCGCGTACGGCCGCGCCGCCCAGAGCTGCCACCAGGGCTGGGTGTAGGCCAGGCCCGCGGCGACCTCGTCGTCGGCGCACTGGCCCTTCGCGAAGCCGTACGAGAAGTCACCGCCCGCCGCGCCGGCGGGGCGGTTGTCGCCCTTGTCGAACCACAGCGTGCGGGTCGAAGTCCCCAGCGGGGCCGCGGACTTGGCGCACAGCGCGCCCATCGTCCGGCCGTTGCGGCTGTAGCCGGTCAGGACGGAACCGGCCGGGCACTGGGCCTTGGCGTAGCCGGGCGCCCAGTCGGTGGACACGTAGGTGCCGCCGTGGTCGACGACGTAGGTGTGGTCGGCGTCCCACGGGTTCGCCCGGGTGACGTCCGTGCACAGGCCGTTGTCGCCGCCGTGGCTGAGCCCGATCAGCCGGGTGCCGTCCGGGCAGGAGGCCTTGAGTGCCTTCGGGTCCCAGTCCGGCCGGGTCTTCAGGTAGGCGGAGCGGTTGTCGTCGAACAGGCCGGCGCTGAGCGCGGGCCAGTTCACCAGGGGCGCCGGCGGCTGACCGACGCTCACCGAGGTGAGCGGCCACTCGCGGTGGAAGGCGAGGAAGGGCAGGTCCGCCGACAGGATCGGGGTGCCGAGGATCGCGATCCGGGCCATCAGTGCCCCGTTGATGTCGAGCCCGCCGTAGAGGGCCGCCGTGCCGTTGACGGCCGGCCCGCTGCCGCTTCCGGCGCCGGTGCCGCTTCCGCCGCCGGTGCCGTCGAGGACGACGGAGCCGTTGACCGCGGCCCGCAGGTACGGCTCGATGGACGCCTTCACGCCGACCGTGTCGTACAGGGCGATCGAGCCCTCGGCGAGCAGGCCGGCCCGGGCCGAGGCGGAGCCCCTGAGGTCGAGGTGCAGCGGGGAGACGGTGGAGCTCCCGGGGTCGGTGGTGGTGGTCCAGCCGGGGCCCTTGACGTAGTCGGAGTGGACGCCCCACTGGCCGTCGTACGCCTGCTCGGCGTCGATGGTGACGGTGCCGTCCGCGCTGACGTCGGCGGAGAGGGTGAAGGCCAGGTTGATCACGACGGGCAGCGCCCCGACCATCACCACGGGGCTGGCGCTGTAGGTGGCCAGCGGGATCCGGATCGGCGTGGTGCTTCCGGTGAGACCCGCGGAGACCCGCCAGTCCGCGTGCGCGCCCAGGGTGAAGCCGATCCTGGCCTGCTGGGGGTCGATCAGGCCGGCGCCGCCCTGGTAGGAGAAGTCGATGGCCGGGCGGAGCGACACCGAGCCGGAGAGCTTCAGCGAACTTCCGTCCGGCAGCGGGACGTTGGCGTCGGCGCTCAGCCCCAGACTGCCGGACACCGAGCCCTGGCCGGCGGTCGCGCCGAGGTCGGTGGTGACCTGGACGCCGCCGAGCTGCGGGTGGACCTCGAAGCTGCCCGGGCTGACGGCGCTGCGCAGGCTGGCGCTGGTGCCGCCGAGCAGTTCGGGGAGGGTGGCCGGGCGAGTGGTGACGGCCACCTTCCCGTCCGCGGTCGGCTGCACGCCGGTGACGGCGACCAGCGCGCCGTGCGGGGCCGCCGGGGTGGGCGGGCTGTCGATCAGCTGCCCGGGCTTGACGGCGGACGCGGCGTCGGCGGACGAGCCGTCAGCGGGCGCGGCCTGGGCCGACAGGGACCGCGGGCCGGTCGTGGCGGGTGCGAGCACGGCGGTGCCGGTGGCCGCGTCGTACGCGGCGAGCGCGAGGCCGGGGGCGTCGGCGGCGGTGGCCGGCGCGCTGCCCTGCGCCGGGGTCGCGACGGTGGCCGGGGTCGTGCCGGAGGCCGGGGGTGCGAGCGTCGCCGACGACGCGGAGGGGTCGCCGGACGGGTCGCCGGACGGGGCCGGGGCGGCGGTCGCGGTCGCCGTCGTGGGGTGTCCGCAGCGGCCGGCGAGGCCGCCGCTCCGGTCAGGACGGCGCCGCAGAGGATGAGCACGCTGGTGGTGGCGGCGGCTGACAGCGTCAGCTTGCGCACGGTCACGTGGAGGGTCCCTTCGGGTCAACGGTGCTGGAGCAGTGCTGACTTGAGCTGAGGGAGCGTGGACCAGAGCGCGAGAAACAGCCCTGACCGGCGGGTAACATTACACTGACCGACCGCACGGTCGACAGGTCCGCGAACCTCCCGGTTCGCGAACACCGATATGCCATGACCCTGACACAAGGGCTTCCCCCGCCGTTCACACGACGGGCGGAATCCGCCGCCGGCGTCACAGTCGACGCCGGCGGCGATCCGACCGGACGGCGCCACCTAGCCCAGCGGGAACACCTCGAACGGCACCGCGAAGCGCGTCCCCAGCCGGCTGCCCGCGCCCCGGCCGAAGCCCTCCAGGAACTCGCGCGGGTCGGCCATCGCCCCGCCCGCCCCGCCCAGGCCAGCCAGGTACGCCTTGTGCTCCGCAAGCGAGGCTACGCCGAGCTCGAAGTGCTCGGTGGTGTCCACCGCGTGCCGCGACTCCGGGGAGGCGGCCGCCCAGATCTGCCGCACGCCGTTCCACGGCTCGTAGCCCTCGTCCACCAGCTCGCGGAAGACCCAGCGGTTGCCCGCGTCCCGCACGCCGTCCAGGGTGGCCCGGCCGACCGCGATGTGGTCGGCCTGGTTGAGGAACACCCCGCCGTAGGTGTCGCGAAAGTTGCTGGTGATCACGATGTCCGGGCGGTGCCGGCGCACCGCGCGGGCGATGTCGCGGCGAAGCGGCAGCCCGTACTCGACGACGCCGTCCCGGTGCCCGAGGAACTCGACGGTCTCGACGCCGACGACGCGGGCCGAGGCGATCTGCTCGGCCTCGCGCAGCGGGCCGCACTCCGCGGGGTCCATCGAGTCGATGCCGGCCTCGCCGCTGGTGACCATCACGTAGACGACCTTCTTGCCCTGGGACGTCCAGCGGGCGACGGCCGCGGCGCCGCCGTACTCCATGTCGTCGGGGTGCGCGACGACGGCCAGTGCGGTCTGCCAGTCCTCGTCGACGGGCTCGTAGGGCTCGGGGGCCTGCTCGGTCATGGTGTTCCGTCCTCGTGATCGTTCGGGCGTGCGGTGGTGACTCTAGAGGGCGGCGGATGTCGATGCGCCGTCAGACGCCCCCGTGCGACGGCGGAGTCGGGAACTCCGGCCCGGCCGCCGAAGTCGAACCGGGCGTGAACCGAATCCTGGTGCCGTTCCTGTACGGCGCGTTGGCGCTGCTCATCCTGGAGACGGTCGCCGTGGTGGCGGTGGCCGTCGCCGTCGCCCCGTGGCTCGGCGACGGGCTCTCGTGGCTGCCCCTGGTGCTCACGGTCGGCGCGGTGGCGTGGCTCAACGTGCGGGCGATCAGGGCGGTTTCACGCATGGGCACGGCCGGGGAGCGACTCCGGCGGCGGCGGGTGGCGCTGGCCGGGGCGACGCTCGTCCAGCTCGCGCTGATCGCGTTCGGCGTCCGGCACGGGAACACCCCGCTCACCGTGGGCCCGGTGCTGGTGCTGGTCGCGGTCGCGCCGCTGGCGAGCCGGGCTTGCCCCTGACCCGCGGGTCAGGGTTTAGCGTCCGGGCACCGCGCGGCCGACCGGCCGCCCGCCCGCTGCCCGACTCCCGAGGAGCGCCGCCATGGCCCTGCCCACCACCGCCCGCGTCGTCCGGCTGACCCGAAAGCCCCAAGGGCTGCCCGTCGCCACGGACTTCACCGTCGCCGAGGAACCGCTGGCCGCACCCGGGCCCGGCGACGCCGTGGTCCGCAACCGGGCGTTCCTGGTCTTCCCGGGGCTGCGCACCCTGCTCGGCGACGAGGGCGCGAACCTGCCGCTGCCCCGGCTCGCGCCCGGGGACGCGCTGTTCGGCCCGGCCCTCGGCGAGGTGCTGGCCGCGCCGGAGGACGGGCCGCTGCACCCGGGCGACCTGGTCGTCCACCTGCACGGCTGGCGGGACGCGGTGGTCGCGGACACCGGTCAGTTCACCGTGGTGGACCAGGAGTTCCCCGAGCCGCTGGCGCTGATCTCGGCCGCCTCGGCCGGCTACGGCGCGCTGACCCGCACCGCCGAGGTCCGCCCGGGCGACGTGGTGCTGGTGACCGCGGCGGCGGGCGCGGTCGGCTCGCTCGCCGGGCGGATCGCCCGGCTGCTGGGCGCCGGCCGGGTGATCGGCACCACCCGCTCGCCGGACAAGGCCGAGCGGCTGGTCGCCGAACTCGGCTACGACGCGGCGCTGGTGCCCGGCGCGGCGCGGCCGTTCGCCGAGCAGCTGGCCGAGGCGGCGCCGGACGGCGTGGACGTGGTGCTGGACCTGGTCGGCGGCGAGCAGTTGACCGCCGCCGTGGACGCGGCCCGGCCGGGCGCCCGGTTCGCCCTGGTCGGGGCCGTCGCCGGGCAGCTCGACCCCCGGCGCGGGGGCGGCAGCGCGCCGGCCGTCGTCGACACCTTCCGGATCGTCACCCTCGGCCTGAGCCTGCGCGGCTTCACCCTGCTCGACCACCCCGATCTGGAGGCCGAGTGGCGCGAACGGCTGGCCGGCTGGCTGCGCGCCGGGGAGATCACCTTCCCGTGGACGCCCGTGGCGGGCATCGATCGGGCGCCCGAGGCGTTGTCCCGACTGTTCACCGGGGACGGCTTCGGGACGACCGTCGTGGAGCTCTGACACCCCGTCGACAGATCGAGGGAGCGGGCATGCGGATCGGGGATGCGGCGGCAGCGGCGGGCACCACGCCCAGGGCGCTGCGCTTCTACGAGCAGCGCGGGCTGCTGCCGCCGCCCGCCCGGTCCGCCTCCGGCCAGCGCGAGTACGGGCCGGGAGAGGTGGCCCGGGTCCAGGTGATCCGGCGGCTGCTGGCGGCCGGCCTGACGGTGGAGGACCTGGCCAGCCGGGCCCGGCGGTTGGACGGGCTGTTCGCGGATCCGCCGCTGCGCTGCTCCGGCGATCCCGGTCCGGAGACCTTCGCGCCCGTCATCACCGCCCGGCTGGCCGCGCTGGACGAGGAGATCGCCCGGCTGACCGCCCTGCGGGCGCGGCTCGCCCAGCACGTCGCGACGGGGGGCGCGGACGTGCTGGGCGAGGTCGGGTAGGCCGTCAGCCGGGCTCGGGCGCGAGCCTGCCCTCGACCGGCTCGGCCGGGCCCGCCACGGCGGGCCAGCGGATCCGGGTGGCGCAGAGCGCGACGACCGCGGCCGAGGCGGCGACGGCGGCCATGCCCCAGGCCAGCCCGGCGCCGCCCGCGATGAACCCGATGACGGCGGGCCCGGCCAGCAGCCCGGTGGTGCCCGTCGCCGCGACCACCGAGAGCGCGTCCGAGCCCTCCCGGGCGGCGGCGACGTAGACGCAGGGCGTCACCGCCGCGACGCCGAGGCCGACGCAGGCGAAACCGAGCAGGGTCGGCACCACGCCGCCCGCGAGCAGCGCGAGGGCGAGGCCGCCGCCGGCCAGCAGGCTGCCCAGGCGGACGATCCGGCCGTCGCCGAAGCGGGTGCGCCAGCCGTCCGCGAAGAGCCGGGCGAGCACCATCATCACCGAGACCACGGCGATGCCCAGCGGGGCGAGACCGGCGCCCGCGCCCACCACGTCCTTGAGGTAGAGCGCCGACCAGTCGTTCATGGCGCCCTCGGTGACGGTGCCGAACACCATCGCGAGGCCCATCCAGAGCGTCGCGACGGCGGGCAGCGCCAGGCCCCGGCGCTTCTTCACCGCTCGCTCCGCGGGGGCGGCGCCCTCCTGCGGCCCGTCCGCGAGCAGCCCCGGCCGGGCGGCGGCGACCAGGGCGAGCAGCACCAGGACGGCCAGGCCGAAGTGCACCGCGATGGTGCCGGTGAAGGCGTTGACGCCGGAGGCGAGCAGCGCGGCCAGGAAGGAGCCGGCGCTGAAGGTGGCGTGCAGGCGGGACATGGTCGCCCGCTCGTACCGGGCCTCCAGCGCCGCGCCCTGCGCGTTCATCGCCACGTTCAGGCAGCCGACCGCGACGCCGTCGCAGAACAGCACCAGCAGGGTGACGGGGTAGTTCGGCACCACGGACAGCGCGAGCAGGATCCCGCCGAGGGCGAGCGCGGACAGCACCGACAGCAGGCGGGAGCCGAACCGCCGCATCAGCGCCGCGACCAGCGGGAACGACACCGCCGCGCCGATCCCGCAGGTCATCAGCAGCAGGCCGATCTGGGCCTCGCCCAGGCCCAGCCGGGCCTTGAGCGCGGGCACCCGGGAGACCCAGCTCGCGTACTGGAATCCGAGGACGAAGAACAGGGCGGCGATGGCCAGTTGGGACCGGCGGAAGTCGTCGCGTACGGGAGGCGTGTGCCGTGGCATGCGTATCAGCCCACTTCGGCTCTGGAGACGGGCCCGACGAACGGGTCGGTGGGGGGCGGGGAGGCTCGATGGAGCGGCATCGCCATGTAGACCGCCCGGGAGCCGTAGCTCTCCGGCAGCCCGATCCCGGGCCGGGCGCGGTAGCCCAGCGAGGCCCACAGCACCTCGGTGCCGCCCACGGCCACCAGCGCGACGGTCCGGTAGCCGGCCGCCCGGGCGGTGCCGTGGACGTGGTGCAGCAGCCGGCGGCCGAGGCCGCGGCCGCGCAACTCCTCGGCCACCACGACGTCGTGGACGTGCAGGTTGCTCGGGTGCGGCGCGCCGCGCTCGACGGCGGCGAGGTCCGGGCAGCGGTCCGGCGGGTACGGCAGGGCGAGCAGGTAGCCGCCGAGGCGGCCGGCGTGCTCCAGCGCGAAGCAGGTGTCGGGCGAGGCACGGTGGCGGGACCGCAGCGCCTCGCGGCCCTCGGAGAGACCGCGGGCGGCGTAGGCGCGCTCCTCCAGGGCGACCAGGGCGTCCCAGTCGCCGTCGCGCAGCGGGCGGATGCGGACGTCGCTCATGCGGGGCCGCCTCCCGCCGCTCCGGCCGCAGCGCCCGCAGCGCCCGCTCCGCCCACGCAGAGGTACGGCAGCGGTTCGAAGCCGTTGAACCCCCGGGTGGTGTAGGCGGTGGCGTACGCGCCGCAGGAGTGGATCCACACCGGGTCGCCGGAGGCGAGCGCGCGCGGGACCCGCACCAGGCCGTCCTGGGCGTACGCGTCGTCGCTGTCGCAGGTCGGGCCGGCCACCACGGCGTTCACGAACTGGCCGCCGGGGTGGGTGGGGAACTCCAGCCGGTACTGCAACTGGTCCATCTCGTACAGGCCGTTGAACTTTCCGCAGCTCAGGTAGAGCCAGTCGGCGTCGGTGCCGTCGAGCTGGCGCCGGGAGGAGAGCCGGGCGACGTGGGCGCGGATGGCGCCGTGGTCGGCGACCAGGTGGCGGCCGGGTTCGACCAGGAACTCCAGCGGCACCTCGCTCGCCGCGCTCAGCCGGGCCATGCCCTCGCGGATCACCGCGAACATCTTGTCCAGCGGCGGCTCCAGCGGGTGGCCGTGCCGGTCGAGCACCCCGAGCGCGGGCAGGCCGCCGCCGAGGTTGATCCGGTCGATCCGGATGCCGCGCCAGGTGAGGGCCTCCAGCACCTCCTCCAGGGAGTCGACGGCGGCGGACCAGGCCTCGGCGGTGAGCTGCTGGGAGCCGACGTGCACGCTCAGGCCGGAGGGCACCAGGCCGGCGGCGCGGGCGGCCTCCAGGACGCGCAGCGCGTCCTCCGGCGAGCAGCCGAACTTGCGGCTCAGGCCCCACAGGGCGCCGTCGCCGGTGGTGGCGATGCGGCAGAACACCCGGGCGCCGGGCGCGTGTTCGGCGATCGCGGCGACGTCCTCCAGGCAGTCGGTGGCGAAGTCGCGCACGCCCAGCCGGTGCGCCTCGGCGATGTTGCGGTCCGACTTGACGGTGTTGCCGTAGTGGATCAGCTCGGGCGGCACGCCGGTGCGCAGCGCCTGGGCGATCTCCTGCGGGCTGGCGGCGTCGAAGCCGGAGCCGAGGGCGGCGAGGTGGGCGAGCACCTCGTCGAGCGGGCAGGCCTTCATGGCGAACCGGACGGCGACGCCGGGCAGTTCGGTGCGCAGGGCGGCGTACTGGCGGCCGATGCCGTCGAGGTCGTAGACGAGCCGGTCGTCGGTGGCGGCGGCGAGGGCGGCGCGCAGGGCCGTCCGGTCGTGCTGGTCGGGGCGCGGTGCGGCGGCGGTGTGCACGGCGGTGTGGGTGGTCGGGGCGCGGTGGGGGGTCATGGCCTGGCGTGTCATGCCGCTCCTCTCGCCGGTCCCGAGCCCGGCCCGGACAGCCCGGACAGCCCCTTCGGCCCGGACAGCCCGGATGGCCGGGACGGCCCGCACGCCCCGCTCGTCCAACCCGTTTCGGCTGCCCGACCCGCGCCGCTCGTCCAACTCGCGCCGCCGGCCCGGCTCGCCCGCACCAGCGGGCCCCAGGCGTCGACCAGCAGCGCGAAGTCCTCGATGTCCGCCTGCGCCTCGTCGAGCAGGCGTGCCCGCAGGGGTGCCAGGTGGTCGGCGAACTCGGCGTACTTGCCGCCGAGTTGACGGTAGCAGCGGTCGAGTTCGGCGAGCCGCCGGTGGTTCTCCGCGCGGTCCGTCGCGGCGCTGCGGCGGGCGGAGTCGGCGACGGCCTCGGGGCGGAGGCGGTGGTGCTCGTCGAGCAGCGCGCCGCCGGCCGCCTCCAGGTCGGTGTAGACCGGGTACAGGTAGAGCATGGAGAGCAGGAACTTGGTCCAGCGCAGCTGGTAGGCGGTGAAGCCGGGGCCGGTGCGGCGTTCGGGCGTGTAGAAGTTGACGATGTGCCGGTTGTGGGTGACGCCGGGCAGGGTGGCGTCGCGGACGAGGTGGTGCAGGAAGTAGTCGCTGCCGATGGTGTCGGTGGCCGGGGGCAGCGGGACGCGTTCGTAGACCTGGTGGTCGAGGGCGATGTTGCACATGTCGATCCGCCAGATGTCCGGCAGGTCGAGCACGGCGCGGTCGACGGTGAAGGGCTCGGTGCCGCCGCCGGTGAAGGAGTCGGCGACGAGGGCGCGCCGGTCCGGCTCGCTCGCCCCGGTGGGTGCCCAGAGGCCGACCACCCGCTGGTGGAGGGCCGGGTCGAGCTCGCGGATCTCCCCGATGTCGACGGAGAGTTCACCGATGAAGGAGGCGCCGACCAGGGAGACCGGCTTGTCGGCGTGCGCCGGGTCGAGGGTGTGCTCGGTGACGGCGGCGGCCGCGTCGGCGGCCTTGCGGCCGATCGTGGCGAGCTCGTGGTCGATCGGGAACACCGGTGCGCCGTCGAGCAGTTGGTAGCGGCTGTCGGAGTCGCGGCGGTGCACCGAGGTGCAGCCGAGCGCGGCGGCGAGCAGGAACGCCCGGTTGGTGCAGGCGCCGTAGGAGACGGCGTCGGGCAGCATGAGGTCGAGCAGCCGGTCCGCCCCCGGGAGCCCGGACCGGCCGATCACCTTGCGCAGGAAGGCGCGTTGGGCGTCCTCGTCGAGGTGGTGGACGGTCACGCCGCCGGCGGGCGGCAGCGCGGCCAGGGCCTCGGCGTGCCGGGCCCGGGCGGCCGGGTCGGCGGAGTCCAGCACCAGCAGGTGCACCCGGACGCCGAACCGCCGGGCGGCGTGGGCGGCTTCGGCCCCGATGGCGGTGACAGCGGCGGCGCACTCGCGGTTGGTGGGCAGGGTCAGGCAGACGGCGCGCATACCCGTTCCTCCCTCTCGACGCCCTCGAAGGAACGGCCGCTCCAGGAGCGCAGGCCGAGCAGCCGCTCGCCCAACTCGGTGAGCTCGGCCGGCCCGTAGCGCAGCGCCTCCGGCCGTTCGGCGTCGCCGAGCAGGGTGCGGTTCCAGTCCGGGGTGGCCAGGGTGCGCCAGGACTCCACCCGGGAGCGGCGCAGCGCCTCGGCCTCCTCCAGCGCGGGCATCATGGACAGGTACTGCACCGCCCGCACGCCGCGCTCGGAGGTGTTGGGGGCGACGCCGTGGGCCAGCAGGCCGTTCCAGATGAGCAGGTCGCCGGCCTTCAACTCGGGCCGGACGACCGGGTATTCGGTGCGGTCGACGGCGGGGCGGATCGGGTCGCGGTCGGCCGGCTGGGCGGCCTGCCACTGGTTGAAGCGACGGAACAGCTCCGGGTCGCACTGGAAGCCGCCGTGGTCGGGGGCGGTGTCGTCGAGCGCGATGATGCCCTGGACGCGCTGCGGGAGCATGCCCCGGACGGTGTCGACGTCCCAGTGGAGTTCGATGTCGAAGCCCTCGTCGGTGGGCTCGATCAGCGCGCGGTCGCGGTTGCGGACGTTCGGCGGGTTGAGGTTGAGCCGGTCGAGGGTGACCCACAGCTCCTCGCAGTCCCAGACGTCCACGAAGGCGTCGTAGACCCGCCGGTTCTGCCGGCTGTCCCAGATCAGCTGGTGGTGGTAGGCCTCGACGAAGCCGTAGATGTGCAGCTGCCGGTCGAGGTCGTCGCGGTACGGGCGTTCGCGGTACCAGTCCTCGGGGCGGTCGGGCGACAGGCCCTGGAACTCCCAGGCGAAGTCCAGCAGGCGGCGGGCGTGTTCGGCCGGGACGGCCTGTTCCACGACGACGTAGCCGTAGGTCTGCCAGAACGCGAAGTCCTCCTCGGAGAGCACCCGTAGCGGGTGCTTCTTGCGGAGCTCGCGCAGCGCCGTCCCGGCGAGGTAGCTCTCGGTGTCCGCGCTGAAGTAGGGGCGCTCGGAGGCGGCCCGGTAGAGGTATCCGTCCGGGTGTTCCGCAGGGCTCGACATGAGCGGGTCCCTCCATGGTTCGTGGTCGGCGCGGCGTTTTTCCTCGGGGGCGCAGTCCGCGAACCGGTCCGCACACACTCCTTCTCGCCGCGGGCCCCGACCGTCGAGTGCCGACGCGTCGGATGGCCAACTCGCGCTCCCTGTACGGCCTCTCACCTCGGATCAGCCTCGACCGGAGCACGCCCTCCATACGTTGGACTAGACCAACTAATGGTGTCAACCCTTTCCGGCCGGTAGCCGATCGGGAAATCCGCGCAGTTCACGACGACTCCCGCCGGCCGTTTATGTTTCGGCGCCGGACATAAACCCGAATATGTTTCGGGAATCCACATAACCGCAGGAGAACTGAACGGTAGGCGTCCCGGAGCCCGTTGCCCGCGCCCGCGCCCGTTTCCCCGAAGGCCGCCGCCCGCCGTCCGCCGTAGCTTGGGACTGTGGCACGCCACCGAGGAACCGCCCGGCTCGCCCCGCCCGCCCGGCTCGCCCCGCCCGCCTGGCTGACCGAGAGCCTGCGGCCCCGCGCCGCGCCGGTCCCCTGGGCCGCGGTCGCCCGCGCCTCGGTGTCACTCGCCGCCCCGCTCGCCGTGGGCACCGCCACCGGCCGGCCCGGCTACGGCGCGCTGGTGTCGATGGGCGCGCTGTCCGGCGTCATCGGGGACACCGCCGACGCCTACCGGATGCGGGTGTTCAACATCGCCGTGCCCCAACTGTTCGGCGCCCTCGGACTGCTGCTCGGCGCCCGGGTGCACGGCGCCGGCTGGACGGCCGTCGCCGCGCTCACCGCGATCGCCCTGGTCTCCGGCATGATCTCCTCGATCGGCGCGGTCGCCTCCGTCTCCGGCCTGCTCCTGCTGCTCAACGCGGTGGTCGGCGCCGGCCTGCCGCTGCCCTCCCCCTGGTGGCT
The DNA here is from genome assembly GCF_041053115.1 of Streptomyces sp. Y1. Classification (NCBI taxonomy): domain Bacteria; kingdom Bacillati; phylum Actinomycetota; class Actinomycetes; order Kitasatosporales; family Streptomycetaceae; genus Streptomyces; species Streptomyces sp. Y1. Next base: position 676,003 of record NZ_CP163445.1, read on the forward strand.
GCCGCCCGCGCTGCTGCTGCTCGGCGGCGGCGTGGTGCTCGCCCTCACCCTGCTCGCCTGGCCGCTGCGCGGCGGCGTCCCCGAGCGGGCGGTGGTGGCCGGCAGCTACCGCGCCGTCGCCGACCTGCTGGAGGCCGCCGGCACCCCCGGGTACGAGGCCACCCGCCGGGCGCTCACCCAGTCGCTCGACCAGTCCTACGACCTGCTGCTCGCCCGCCGGGCCCGCCGGCACGGCCGCTCCCCCACCCTGGTGCGACTGCTGGCCCAGCTCAACGCGCTGATCCCGGTGGTCGAGGGGGCGGCCGCCGCGCACGTGCGCCCGCCCGGCCTCGGCCCGCTGCCGCCCGCCTACCCGGCCGCCGTCCGCGCCCTGGCCGACGCCGTCGAGAACGGGCACCCCGGGCACCCGCCGCCCGAGCTGCCCACGCCCGCCGGCCCGTCCACCCGGGCCCTGGAGGAGGCGATCGGCCACGCCGCCGCCGTCGTGCGCGAACCCGAGCCCGACCCGTACGCCCACGACGACCGGCTCGGCCGCCCCGCCGGCCTCGGCCCGCGGGCCCGGCGGGCCGTCCGGGCACTGCTGCTGTCCGGCGCGTCCTGGCGGTACGGGCTGCGCCTGGCGCTGTGCATCGGCCTCGCCCAGGTGCTGGTGTCGGTGATCGCGGTGCCCCGCTCCTACTGGGTCTCGCTGACCGTCACCTTCGTGCTCAAGCCGGACTTCGGCTCGGTCTTCTCGCGGGCGGTGCTGCGCGCCCTCGGCACGGCGGCCGGGCTGCTGCTCGCCGTCCCCGTGCTGGCCGAGGTGCCGCACGGCTGGTGGGACGTGCCGGTGATGGCCGCGCTGGCCACGCTGATCCCGGCCCTGTCGGCGAAGGGCTACGCCTTCCAGACCGCGGCCATCACCCCGGTGATCCTGCTGCTCTCCGACCTGCTCAACCACCAGGGCTTCCACCTGGTGCTGCCCCGCCTGTACGACTCGCTGATCGGCTGCGGCATCGCCCTGCTGGCCGGTTACCTGCTGTGGCCCGAGTCCTGGCACACCCGGATCGGCGACCGGCTGGCCGACGCCGTCCAGGACACCGCCTCGTACGTCTCGCTGGCCTTCACCACCGCCCCCGGCCGCGACGAGCCGGCCCGCGCCCGCTACCGGCGGCGGCTCTACCGGGACCTCTCGGCGGTGCGCGGCGAGTTCCAGCGGGCGCTCACCGAGCCGCCGCCGGTCGGCGCCCGGGCGCAGGCCTGGTGGCCGCTGGTGATCGCGGTCGAGCGGATCGTGGACACCACCACCGCCACCCGGGTCCGGGTCGAGCACGGCGCGCCGGCGCCGACCACCGCCGAGGTCGCCGCCGTCACCCGCGAACTGGCGTACCTCGCCGAAGCCCTGCGCACCGGCGAGGCCCCCGAGCCCGCCCCGGACGTCCTCGGCCCGCACTGCGCCCTCGCCCGTCTCCACCACGAGGTCCACGCGGCCCGCTCGGTCGCCTTCGGCTGACCGGGCGGCCCGGTTGACGGCACCGGCGTACGGCTCAGTCCTCGATGCGCCGCCAGGGGCGGTCCGCCTCCAGGGCGAAGCCCAGCTCCAGCAGCACCCGCTCCTGCCCGTGCGCCGCCGACAGGTGCACTCCGACCGGCAGTCCGCCCGGCTCCGCGCCGGCCGGCAGGGCGAGGCCGGGGCCGCCGGTCACGTTGTTGACCGGGGTGAAGGCGACGTAGCGCAGCAGCCGCTCGATCAGTTCCTCGAAGGCCACGTTGGGGCTCAGGTGGCCGATCGGCGGGACGGTGTGGGCGAGCACCGGGGAGAGGATCACGTCGTGGTCGCGGAAGATGCCCGCGTACACCTCCTCGGCGCGGCGCAGCCGTCGCAGCACGCCCGGGGTGCGGCGGAACTCGGTCCGGAAGCGCCGGCGCAGGCCGGTGGTCAGGCCGTCCAGCCGCCCGGTGCGGAAGCTCGGGTCGAGCAGCACCGGGCCGGTGAGCGCGATCACCCAGGCGATGTAGCCCCAGTAGGAGAGGAAGTCGCGGGAGAACTCCTCGCCGAAGGGCAGGGTGGCGGGTTCGACCCGGTGGCCCATGGCCTCCAGCCGGGCGGCGGTCTCCTCGACGACGCGGCGGGTCGGCTCGTCGGTCTTGGCGATCGGCGAGTCCACCACCAGGCCGATCCGCAGGGGCCGCGCGGGCGGCCCCTCGACCAGGCCGAGCGGCGGCAGCTTCGGGTTGCGGTGGTGGAGTTCGGCGGCGGCGAAGAACGCGGCGGTGTCCCGGACGGTGCGGGTGAGCACACCGTCGGTGACCAGGTCGATCGGCAGTTTGCCGCCCTGGGCGTTGCCGACCAGCCGCCCCCGGGTGGGCTTGAGGCCGACCAGCCCGCAGCAGGCGGCCGGGATGCGGATGGACCCGCCGCCGTCGTTGGCGTGCGCGATCGGCACCACGCCGGCGGCGACCAGGGCGGCCGCGCCGCCGGAGGAGGCGCCGGCCGAGTGGGAGGGCCGCCAGGGGTTGCGCACGGGCGGGGCGGCGGCGAACTCGGTGGAGGCGTTCAGGCCGAACTCGGGCAGCCGGGTCTTGCCGAGCACGGCGAGGCCGGAGGCGAGGAGTTGGTCGGCGAAGGGGGCGTTGCGCCGGACCGGCCGGGCGCGGAAGGCCTCGCTGCCCATGGCGGTGGGCAGGCCGCGCAGGTCGACGTTGTCCTTGAGGTAGGTCGGCACGCCCCAGAGCGGGCCGCCGACGCCCGCGCGGCTGATCCGCGGCCGGTCGTACGAGGCGTACGCGACGGGCGCGAGCGCGCCGTCGATCCGGGCGGCACGGGCGGCGGCGGCCGCGACCAGCTCCCGGGGGTTGACCTCTCCGTCGCGCACCAGGGCGGCCAGCGCCACCGCGTCGTGGGTGCCGAGCGCGTCGTCCGTGAAGGCGTGGACCCGCTCGCCCGCCTGCCCAGCAGACCCCTCGCCGATCCGCTCGTCGGTCATCCGAACTCCCCTTCCCTGCCAGTTACTGACGGGTAGTCTCACGAGTTCCGCAGTCTACGGGCTCCGCCCGCGCCACGAAGGGCGCACGGGCGTTCGTCGTGCGCCCCCGCGTTCACTCCTCCCGCCGGTCGGCCACCGTTTCGGGACCGGTCGGCGGGAAATGCCCCGGAACAGGATCACGAACGATCCCGATCCTCCCACCCATCCCGAGGTGCCGCCCGTGACCGCCCCGTACACCCCGACCGCCCCGCGCTACACCGCCGTCACCGCGCCCGGCGCGCTCCCGCTCCTCGGCCACGCCCCCGCCTTCGTCCGCAGCCCGCTCACCTTCACGGCCGGCCTCGCCGCGCACGGCGACCTGGTCCGGCTGCGGCTCGGCCCGCTCGACGCGTACGTCGTCTGCCACCCCGAGCTGGTGCGCAAACTGCTCACCGAGGACCGCACCTTCGACAAGGGCGGGATCATCCTGGACAAGGCCCGCGAGGCCTTCGGCGACGGCCTGGCCACCTGCCCCGCCTCCGCCCACCGCCGCCAGCGCCGCCTGCTCCAGCCCGCCTTCCACCGCGACCGGCTGCCCGGCTACGCCGCCATGATGGCCGAGGAGATCGCCGGCACCACCGCCCCCTGGAGCGACGGCGACGTCATCGACGTGCCCGCCGCGATGTACCGGCTCACCACCGCCGTCACCGCCCGCTGCCTGTTCGCCGCGCACGAGCGGGCCGGCTCGCTGCCCGTGCACGCCTGCATGGACGAGGTCACCCGCGGCGTCGCCCGCCGGATCATGCTTCCGCTGCCCGGCGTCGACCGGCTCCCCACCCCCGGCAACCGCCGCTTCCGGCGCGCCCGGCAGGACCTGCTGGAGATCACCCGCCGGCTGATCGCCGAGTACCGCGCCGCCGGCACCGACCGCAACGACCTGCTCTCCACGCTGCTCGGCGCCCTCGACGAGGACGGGCGGGGCCTGTCCGACGCCGAGATCCACGACCAGGTGGTCACCTTCCTGCTCGCCGGGATGGAGACCACCGCCGCCACGCTCTCCTGGGCCTGGACGCTGCTCGCCGCCAACCCGTCCGTCCGCGACCGGCTGCACGGCGAGCTCGACACCGTCCTGGACGGCCGCCCGGCCCGGCACGACGACCTGCCCAAGCTGCCGCTGACCGCCCGGATCGTCCAGGAGACGCTGCGGCTCTACCCGGTCGCCTGGCTGCTCAGCCGCACCGTCACCACCGCCACCGAACTCGCCGGCCGCTCCCTGCCGGCCGGCGCCACCGTCCTGTTCAGCCCGTACCTGCTGCACCGCCGGGCCGACCTCTACCCCTGCCCGGACCGCTTCGACCCGGACCGCTGGCTCACCACCACCCGGCCCGCCCCCGGCACCTACATCCCGTTCGGTCTCGGCGCCCGCCGCTGCATCGGCGACGCCTTCGGCACCGCCGAGGCCTGCCTGGCCCTCGCCACCATCGCCTCCCGCTGGACGGTCACCCCCACCCCCGGCCGGCGGATCCGCCCGGCCCGCAGCTCCGCGCTCACGCCCCGCCCGTTCACCGCCACCCTCGCCCACCGGGTCCGCTGACCGCTGACCGCTCCGCCACATCAACGGCGCACCGGGCCGCGGGACGATCCCCACCCGGTAGCGTGCCAGGCATGAACCCACCCGCCCCAGCACGCCCCCGGCACGGGGTGCTGCGCACCCTCCGGGCGTACCCGCGCCGTTCGCCGCTGACCCTCGCGTACGTGGGGCTGCTCCTGCTCGGGCACGTCTGGGTCGAGGACTGGCTCCCGGCCGACCGGGCCGACGCCCTCCGGCAGTACATCAGCACCAACCTGGACAACCTCGACGACCACCCGCTCACCGCCCTGTTCGGCAGCGCCCTGCTCTACGACGGCACCCTGACCGACGTGCTGTCCACCGCCTTCGGCGGCACCCTGATCACCTTCGGCCTCGGCATCTGCGTCAGCCTGGCCTGGGCCGAGCGCCGCTTCGGGACGCGCCGCGCCGCCCTGCTGCTGCTCGTCGGTCACGTCGGCGCGACGCTCGTCACGGCGCTGGTCATCCTGTTCGCCCTGCGGCAGGGCTGGTACCCGGAGAGCGTCCGGCACGCGTCCGACTACGGCATCAGCTACGGCGCCCAGACCGCCCTCGGGTTCGCCGTCCTGGCGCTGCCGCGTTGGGCCCGACTCCCGTGGGCGGTCTTCGTGTTCGGCTGGCCGCTCAGCGGCGACGCCGAATGGCCGGGCCCGCTGCCGGACTTCACCACCATCGGTCACCTGGTCGCGGCCGCGCTCGGCGTCGGCCTGGCCGCCGCCCCGGCCCTCACCGCCCGCCGCGACGCCATGGCCCGTACAGTGAACGGCAGTTGACGTACCGTCAGTGCGGCGGGCGCCGGTCGGCGACGACCTGGGCGAGCAGCCGCTCGATCGACTCCAGCCGCTGCCGCAGCTCCTCGACGTCGGCCCGGGTGGCGCCCTGCTCGCCCGCCTTCAGGGTGACCAGCAGCTGCCCGTCCGGCTCCAGCCGGGCCCGCGCCACGTCGCTCACGTTGTCGCCGTTCTGCATCCGGATCGCGTGCTCCAGCTCGGACGGGCGCAGCGCCAGCTCCCGCAGCGCGCCGGGCACCAGCTTGCCGTCCCGCACCACGGTGGTCGCCGTGCCCTCCAGGATCCGGGCGGCCCGCGGATCACGGGCCAGCCAGCGGGTGACGGCGGAGTTCACCGCGATCAGCGTGACCGCCCCGATCGCGCCGCCGAACAGGCTGTTGTCGTTCCCGATGATCGCGTTCTGCACCACGTTGGAGAGCAGGAACACGACCACCATGTCGAAGGTGTTCAGCCCGGCCAGCCCGCGTTTCCCGGCCAGCCGGAACAGGATCACGATCAGCGCGTAGACCGCGATCGTGCGGACGATCTTCTCCACGATCGGAATCTGGACGATCACCAGGTCGTGCCACATGGCCCCGCTCCTCCCGAAGGTCGGCAGAGTGGTCAGAACGGGGCACGAGGCTACGCTACGGGCGGCGCTTGGGCTTGCCGCGACGGGCGGCGGCGCCGGCGCCCCGGGCCTTCGGGGCGCCGCCCTTCGCCGATCCGCCCTTCTGCGACTGGGACTTCCTCGGCTGCCCGGGCTTCTGCTGCGGCGACTTCTGCTGCTGGGGCCTGCGCTGCGGCTCGGCCTTCTTCGCCGGGGCCGCCGGGGCCTGGGCGCCGCGCCCGCGGGAGCTGTTGACCGTGCGGCCGCGGACGATCCCGATGAACTCCTCCACCAGGTCGGTGGTCTGCTCCTGCGGCCAGGACAGCGCCACCTGCGACTGCGGCGCCTCGACGACCGGCCGGAAGGTGAGGTCCCGGCGGTGGTGCAGCCGGGCCAGCGACTGCGGCACCAGCAGCACGCCGACGTTGGCCGCCACCAGTTCGATCGCGTCCTCGGTGGTCGCCGGGCGCTCGATCGCCGGGCGCCCGGGCAGGGTCTCTGCGGTGAACCCGAGGGTGTCGTCCAGCGGGTGGAAGACCACGTCGTCGGCGAGGTCGCCGAGCGCGACCTCCTCGGCGGCGGCCAGCCAGTGGTCCTTGGGGAACACCACGACGGTGGTCTCGGTGTACAGCGGGATCGCGCTGAGCACGTCCTTGTCGACCGGCAGCCGGACCAGCCCGGCGTCCGCGCCGCCCTCGCGCACCGTCCGCTCGCCCTCCGGCGACGGGACGGCGATCAGCTCCAGCGGCACGTCCGGGAGGCGTTCGCCCCAGACCCGGGCCCATTTGCCGGGCGTCACGCCCGGGACGTACGCGAGCCGGAACGACGGGTTCACCTGCATGTCTGTCACAGGGCAAGGCTACCGACCGTGACCGTGGGCGCCCGTCCGCTCCCTTACCCTTGTCGGTATGACATCGCTCAAGCAGAAGACCAGCCAGACCATGAAGCCGGCCACGGCGGCCAAGAAGCTGGGGATCTACCTCGCCGCGGCGCCGACCGACTTCCAGGAGGGCGTGGTCTCCCGCGAGGAGCTGAACGCGCTGCAGGCCGAGCCGCCGCAGTGGCTCCAGGAGCTGCGCCAGAACGGTCCGCACCCGCGCCCGGTGGTCGCCGCCAAGCTCGGCATCTCCATCTCCGGCCTCGCCCGTGGCGGCGTGACCGAGGCGCTCACCACCGAGCAGATCGAGGCGATCAAGGCCGAGAACCCGCTCTGGCTCCAGCACGAGCGCGCCAACCAGGTCGACGTCCGCAAGGAGGCCGTCCGGATCAAGGCCAAGCACGAGAAGGAGGCCGCCGAGAAGGCCGCCAAGGAGGCGAAGGCCGCGCACTGACGCCGCCGGGGGCCCGCTGATCCGTTGCTCCACTGAGCGGGCCCCACTGTCAGACCCTTGTGTTTCGCTGGTGCCGACGTCCGTTCCACGGGCGTCGGCACCGTCGTACCCCGACATCGAGGATCAGGGAGGCAGCGGTGGCAGGGGCAGTGGCAGTGGCAGGGGCACCGGGCGATGCGGTGAACGGCGCGCCGGCCGCCGGGTCGAGCTCCTCCCGGGATACTCCCGCTGACTGCGCCTACGCCTCCAGACGAGGGTCGTCGATGTCGACGGCACCGATCCCGGGCGGGTACAGCTCCGGACTGGCCGTGAGGATCAGGTGCTGCTGCGGGCGCACCGGGGTGGGCAGGCTCGCGGCGATGGCGTGGGCCAGGCCCTGGCCTCCGTACCCGTCGCGGACCATGGTCGCCACCACCACGGCCGTACTCGCGTCCAAGGGCTCGAACTCGAGCGACGGCAACGCCAGGACCGCATGCGCGGCACCCTCGTCCTTGACCTCGGCCTCGACCAGGCACAGCACCGGCACCAGAAGATGCTGGAACGGGCTGTGCAGAGCGGAGTCCACGATCCGGTGCAGGCGCGGGTGACCGGCGGCCAGCGCGGACAGGGCGCTGGAATCCAGAATGATCACGCGCTGCGCCGTGGGGCGACCTTGGCGCGCGCGTCCGCCGCAGCAATGTCGTAGACCCGCTGCAGCAGGTCCGGGCCGTCGTCCAGCTCCGTGTCGGTGAGGGTCATCCCGAAGTGTTCCCGCAGCAGCCGGCGGCCCTCGGCAACGCGCTCAGCGATCTGTTCCGCGGTGGGCTGCTGCTCGACCAGCAGGGCCACCTGGGCGCCGATCGTGGTACCGCGGGCCGCCGCGAGGGCGGCCAGCCGGTCACGCGTATCAGGGGAAACCTTGATCGTCGCATCAGCCATACCGCGATCGTACGCCGCTGGTACACCGATGGTGTACCGGTTGGGCCCGAGGGGCTCGGGCCATCCGCACAGGGCCGGGCCGCCCGCGTTCACGGCTGTCCGGTCGGCGGCTCCGCGGCAACGCTCGGAGTGGACCCGGCGCCGTACTGCCGAGCCCGTACGGTCGCCGAGCCCGCACCGCCGCCGAACGGACGGGCAGACGGTCCGACACGCCGGTGCCGCGCCCCTCGGGCGGGTGTGGCACCGGTCACGGCGCCGGCACGGGGGCCCGCGGGCGGGAACGGGGGTTCGTGCCGAAACGATTCCGCGCGCCGGTCGGGCCCTTCCCGCGCCGGACGCGGCGTCACTCCTTCGGCCCTGTCGGCACGGTAGTGTCCGCTGGCGCGGCCACCGACAAATCCACCAGGCGGCCGCCCGTCCCACCGCAACGACCTGGAGGAACTCCCGTGCAGGCTCCCGCCCGAGGTGCCCTGGCCATGGCCGCGGCCGTGCTGCTCGCCGCCGCCGCAGGCTGCTCGTCCGGCGGAGGCCACACCGCCAAGCCGGCCGACGGCAAGGAGAGCAACCACAGCGCGGCGGCCGCGCCCGCCGGGGACGCCGCCGCCCCGGCGAACATCGCGACCGGTCCCGGCCCGAAGAGCTCGTACGACGCCCAGCCGCAGCCCGCGGCCGGCAGCTGCCACTACCGCTACACGGCCGACAAGCAGCCGCTGCCCGACCCGAAGTGCACCCCGGGCGCGATCAGCCCGGCCGTCACCCAGGCCAACCTCAAGGACACCATCTGCAAGCAGGGCGGCTACACCTCGACCGTCCGGCCGCCGGCGAACATCACCGGCAAGGAGAAGGCAGAGAACGCCAAGTCGTACGGCTACAGCGGGCCGATGGGCGACTCCGAGTACGACCACCTGATCAGCCTGCAGCTCGGCGGTGACCCGAACGACCCGCGCAACCTGTGGGTCCAGCCGCCGTCCCCCGACCACGTGCCGGGCAAGGGGCCCAACAACCCCAAGGACTCGGTGGAGACCCACCTGCACACCGCGCTCTGCAAGGGGCAGGTGACCCTGGCCCAGGTCCAGAGCGCGATCGCCACGGACTGGACCACGGCCGAGGCCAAGCTCAACATCAAGGGCGGCGGCGCGCCGAGCGCGGCCCCGGACGCGGACGGCGACGGGGAGTGACGAATCGTTCCCGCTGGGCCGGGTGACGGGCCGCCGGGCGGCTGAGCCGCGCACGGGCCGCGCACGGGCCGCGCACGGGCCGCCGCCCGGCTCAGCCGTCCGACTCGCGCTCGTAGTACGCGCGCATCAGCTCGACCGACCACTCCGGCTGGCGCACCTCGCCGCGCGGGCCGAACTCGGCCAGGTAGGGCTTGAGGTCCAGCACCGGCGTGCCGTCCACCGCGTCCAGGCCGGTGACGTGCACGTCCAGCCCGTCCACCCGGACCAGCGCGCAGCGGGAGACGCCGAGCCGGTTCGGGCGGTTCTTGCCGCGCTGGGCGAAGATGCCGACCAGCGGCCAGTCGGCGTTCCCGCGCGGGTGCCGGGCGCCGGTCTCGATCTTCTCCTCCGGGACGCGGTCGAAGTGGTAGACCACCTCCAGGTGCGAGAAGTCCGCCAGGCCGTACAGCGCCTCCTCGGTGAACCGCTCGCCGTCCAGCCGGATCACCGCCTCGACACCGCCCCAGTCGTCGTCCCGCACCTCCGTGCGCCCGCCGACCACCCGCGCCACCGGACGCGTCGTCACCTCGTCCACGCCTGCTCCCCCTTCGGAGTCGATACCGATCACGGGTACCGTAGCGAGCGGCAGGAAAGGTCGGACGGCGGGGGGCTACGCGATGCCGGGTGCCTTCTTCGCCACCGTGGTGCTGCCCGCCGGGGTGTTCATCCTGGCGATCATGACTCTCTGATCCCGGCCGCCAACTCCTCGGCCATCGCCAGCAGTTCGGCCACCCGCAGGACCCGACCGCCGAAGCCCGGCAGCGGTACGTGCAGCGGCTCCAGCCAGCTCTCCGGGATCGCCGCCAGGCCGTACCGGGCACCGGCCAGGCCTCCGGTGACGGCGGCCACCGTGTCGGTGTCGCCGCCGAGGTCGATCGCGGCGTGGACGGCCGAGCGGTAGTCGCCGGTGGTGCGCAGCGCCCAGACGGCGGAGCCGAGGCACGGCCAGACGGCCCCGTTGGCCTCGGTGGCCCGGTCGGGGTGCCAGTCGGGGGCGAGGACGGTCGCGTAGCGCTCGCGGTGGTCGGGGTGGACCTCGGCGAGGGTGGCGGGGATCGCGGCGAGCGGGTCGGCGCCGTCGAGGGCGAGGCGGACCAGCTCGTGGAAGATCGCCGTGCCCTCCCAGGCGGCCCGGTCGCCGTGGGTGAGGGCGGCGATCCGGCGGGCGGCGTCCATGGTGGCCCGCGGTCCGGCCCCGGCGAAGGCGACGGCGGAGGTGGCGGCGCGCATCAGGGCGCCGTTGCCGGCGGCGCGCAGCGTGGTGTTGAAGTGGACAGCGGCCGCGAGGTCCCAGGGCATGCCGTTGGTGAGGACGTCCTCGGTCTGGATGCCGATGTCCTTGGGGTCGGCGGCGGCCCACCGGCGGAACCGGTCGAAGATGTCGGGAAGGTCCAACTCCCCTCGCTCCAGCAGCGATTCGGCGACCAGCACGGCCATCTGGGTGTCGTCGGTGGCCTCGCCGCGCTCCCAGCCGCCGCCCGCGACCGGCTCGCCGGGCCCGGCCGTGAAGGCGCCGGCCGGGCCGAACTCGTAGGGCGCGCCGAGGGCGTCGCCCACCGCCGCGCCGAGGACGGCGCCGGCGGCGCGGCCCGCTCGGGCGTCCGGGTCGGTCACGCGAGGCCCGGGGTGACCGGCAGGGCCCGCTTGTGCTCGGTGCGGCGGTAGTGGCCGAGGACGGTCTCGAAGACCTGCTCGCTGACCGGGCGGCCCTCCAGGAAGTCGTCCAGGTCGTTGTACTCGACGCCGAGGGCGTCCTCGTCGGGCTTCCCGGGGGCGAGGTTCTCCAGGTCCGCGGTGGGGACCTTGCCGACCAGCTCCTCGGGCGCCCCCAAGTAAGCGGCCACCGCGCGGACCTGACGCTTCGTCAGACCGGAGAGCGGCATCACGTCGGCCGCGCCGTCGCCGAACTTGGTGAAGAAGCCGACGGCCGCCTCGGCCGCGTGGTCGGTGCCGACGACCAGGCCGCCGGCGGCGCCGGCGGCCGCGTACTGGACCACCATCCGCTGGCGGGCCTTGACGTTGCCGCGCACGAAGTCCTCGTGGGCGTGGTCGCGGAAGGTGAGCCCGGCGGCCAGCAGGGCGTCGAAGGCCGCGTCGGTCGCCGGCTTGACGTCGACGGTCAGCAGTTCGTCGGCCCGGATGAACTCGAGGGCGCGCTGGGCGTCCGCCTCGTCCGCCTGGACGCCGTAGGGCAGCCGCATCGCGGTGAAGGACGCCTGGTACCCCTCGGCGCGCAGCCGCTCGACGGCGAGCTGGCACAGCCGCCCGGTGGTGGTGGAGTCCACCCCGCCGCTGATGCCCAGCACCAGGGTGCGCGAGCCCGAGGCCCGCAGCTGGTCGGCGAGGAAGGCGACCCGGCGTTCGGCCTCCTTCGCGGGGTCGGCGACGGGCGCCACCCCGAGGACCAGGGCGATCTCGCGCTGGACGTCCGCGGGCAGGGTTTCGGTCATGGTCGGCTCCTTCGGGTCGGGACCGTGCCATCATCCACCCGGGCCCCGGCCGGGCCTGCGGCGGCCCCGCCCCGGTAGCTCCGGCAGCTCCGGCAGTTCCCGGCAGCTCCGCAGCCCCGGCGTCAGGACCCCGGCCCCGGAGCCGCCTGGTCCGCGGCCGGGTGCCGCAGGATCTCCAGCACCACGGCGCCGTCCACGGTCTCCCGGGCGACCAGCAGGGCCGCCAACTCGTCCAGGTGGTGGCGGTGTTCGCGCAGCAGCTCGACGGCCCGCCGCTCGGCGCGGCGCAGCAGCCGGGCGACGGCCTCGTCCACGGTGCGCTGGGTCTGCTCGGAGTAGGGGCGGCGCAGCAGGTCCTCCAGGCCCTCGCCGAGGTGCTGCGGGGAGCCGCTGGAGTAGCCGACCGGTCCGAGCTCGGGGGAGAGGCCGAACTCCCGGACCATCCGGGTGGCGACCGAGGTGGCGTTGGCGAGGTCGTTGGCGGCGCCGGTCGAGCCTTCCCCGAAGACCACCAGCTCGGCCGCCCGCCCGCCGAGTTGGACGGTGAGCAGGTCGTTGAGGTAGCTCTCGCCGTACAGGTGCCGTTCGGCCTCGGGCAGTTGCTCGGTGGCGCCGAGGGCGACGCCGGCGGGCAGGATGGTGACCTTGGCGACCGGGTCGGCGTGCTCGCACAGCGCGGCCGTCAGGGCGTGCCCGGACTCGTGCACGGCGACGGCGTGCCGCTCCTCGGGCAGCAGCGCGTTGGAGGACTCGCGGCGGCCGAGCAGCACGCGGTCGCGGGCGGCGTCGAGGTCGTCGGCGGTGAGGGTGGCGCGCTCGGCGCGGACGGCGTTGATGGCGGCCTCGTTGACCAGGTTGGCGAGGTCGGCGCCGGAGAAGCCGGGGGTGCCGCGGGCGATCCGGTCGAGGTCGGCGTCGGGGGCGAGGGTCTTGCCGCGGGTGTGCACGGCGAGGATGGCGGCGCGTTCGGCCTGGTTGGGCAGCGGTACGGTGACCTGCCGGTCGAAGCGGCCGGGGCGCAGCAGGGCCGGGTCGAGGGCGTCGGGCCGGTTGGTGGCGGCGATGACGACGATGCCGGTGCCCTGGTCGAAGCCGTCCATCTCGGCGAGCAGCTGGTTCAGGGTCTGCTCGCGTTCGTCGTTGCCGCCGATCCGGGTGCCGCCCGCCCGGCGGCCGCCCACGGCGTCGATCTCGTCGATGAAGATGATCGACGGCGCGCGCTTGCGGGCGTCGTCGAAGAGGTCGCGGACCCGGGAGGCGCCGACGCCGACGAACATCTCGACGAAGCCGGAGCCGGTGACGGACAGGAACGGCACCTCGGCCTCGCCGGCGACCGCCCGGGCGAGCAGGGTCTTGCCGGTGCCGGGCGGGCCGACCATGATCACCCCGCGCGGCCCCTTGGCTCCGGCGGCGGCGTAGCGGTCGGGGCTGCGCAGGAAGTCGACCACCTCGCTGACCTCCTGCTTCACGCCGTCGTACCCGGCGACGTCGGCGAAGCGGGTGGCGGGCCGCTCGGCCTCGATGATCTTGGCGCGGGAGCGGCCGATGGCGCTCAGCCCGCCGCTGAGCGAGCGCGCGGCCATCCGGCCGGACCACAGGAACAGCCCGCCGAAGATCAGCAGCGGCAGGAACAGCAGCAGGGTGGACCAGAGCGAGCTGCCGCCGCTGCTGCGGCTGGCGGTGATGCCGACGTGCTGGTCGGCGAGGTCGCGGCTGAGCGGGGAGTTGTCCAGGGCGGTGGGGATCTGACTGGTGAAGCGGGTGCCGTCCTTGAGCGTGCCGGAGACGCCGCCGGTGTCGGTGATGTTCACCGTCCGCACCTGCCCGGCGCCGACCCGGTTCAGGAAGTCGGTGTAGCCGTAGCTGGTGCCGCCGCTGCGGCCGGGGTGGGAGAACAGCACCAGCAGGAGCAGGGCGACCAGCACGGCGACGGGCAGCAGCCACCGGCGCCACCCGGGCACGGGCACTTGCGGCGGCTTCGCCCCGCCGGGCTTCCCGGGGCCCTGCCCCCAGCCCGGCCCGCTCCCCGGCCGCCCCGCCCCCGGCGGGCTCGCGGAGTGCCGGGCGGCCACCCGCAGCCGACCTCGTACGATCATCCGCACTCACCGCCTCTCGCCCACCACCGGGCCTTCCCCTCCATGGTCGGACGGCCGGGCCCCGGACGGGAGTCCTCGCAGGTACCGGCCGAACGCCACCTGCCCGTCCGGCACGAACGGCCACCGCCGCACGGCCCGCGCCAGCTCGGACAGGCCCAGCCAGCCGTACCAGGCGATCGCCTCCGGATCGACCGCGAGGCGGCCCGCAGGCAGCACCGCCTCATGGACGGCCAGCCAGTACGGGGCGATCGCGCCGCGGCACTGGAAGGTGAAGCGGTGCCGCACGGCCACGGCCACGCCCAGTTCCTCGCCCACCTCCCGCTCCGCCGCCGCGGCGTACGACTCCCCCACCCGTACGGCGCCGCCGACCATCAGGTCGTACTGCCCTGCGAAGCGGCTCGCGCCGTCCGGGCGGCGGTGGACCAGCACCCGACCGGTCGCGTCCCGGCAGACGGTGGTGGCGACCCGGTGCAGCCAGCCGCGGCGGATCGCCTCGGCGCGCTCGACCACGCCGAGCACGCGGTCCTGCCCGTCCACCCGTTCCACCGGTTCCACCGGTTCGGTCACGGCAGGTGCCGGGCGCGGGCGGCGGTCAGGGTGGCGGTGGCGGCGAGGAGGGCGCAGCCGGCCATCAGGGCGAGCAGGCGGCCCGGTGAGTCGGCCGTGCCCGGGAGGCCGGCCAGGTGCCAGAGGGCGGAGCGCAGGCTGCCGCTGACCGGGACGGCCAGGGCGGCGGCGAAGGCGGCGGCGCGGGCGGGGCTCCACGGCGAACCGGTGGCGGCGATCCGCAGCACCGCGTCGCCGAGCAGGCAGAACGCGAAGAACCCGCAGGTGAACACGGAGAGTTCGACCAGCGCGACGAGCGGCCCGGGCCGGCCCTCGCCGATCGCCTGCCCGGCGACCAGGCCGGCCGCGGCGAGCAGGCTGAGCCCGGCCGCGGCCGCGACGAGGTGGCGGCGCAACAAGGCGGCGGCGGTCGTGAGGTCGGCGATCGGGGCGGCGAGCAGCACCAGGTCGTCCAGCCAGTCGCCGCCGGGCCGGCGCCGTTCTTCCGGCGGCGGGGCCGGGGCCGGTTCGCGGGTGGCGCGCCGGAGCAGCCGCAGGCACCGGGCCGCGCCGGCGGTCAGCGGCACCAGGGCGGCGATCAGCCACACCGTGGGCGCGCCCCAGCGCTCCCGTTCCGCCCGCAGCGCGACCGCCGCCCAGTCGGTGGCGGCGGTGGCCGCGACCAGCAGCACGCCCAGCCGGGCGGCGCGCAGGAGTTGGTCCACCCGGTGGCCGGGCTGCGGGGCCGCGCCCCGGCAGAGCCAGGAGCGGGCCGTCGCCGCCGCGGCCAGCGCGGGGACGAGGAACAGGGTGAACGAGACGACCGCGTCGTACGGGTCCGCCTGCCAGGGGCTGGCGGCGCGGAGCCCCTTGGCCTGGGTGGTGACGTACGCGAAGACGGTGAAGGCGACGGCGAGCAGGAGCGACGCCGTGAGCGCCCGCCGCTGTGCGCGGCTCACCGCCGGGCTCCGGCGGGCCCGCCCGTACGGTCCGCCGCCGCGGGGCCGGCGGGGCGGTCGCCGTGCAGCAGCACGTCGGGCAGCCAGGGCACGCCGGGGGCGACGTGGTCCGCCAGCGGCCGTTCGGCCTGGACGGCGTCGGCCAGGGCGTGCGCCAGGCCGGGTGGCGCCTGGGCGGCCAGCAGGGCGGCTCCGAGCAGGGCGGCGGCGGCCTTCGGCCAGTCCGCACGCACCGTCAAGTGGCGTTCCCGGGGCGGTGCTTCGGTGGTGCTCGACGTGTGCTCGACCATGGCGGCATGCTACACGGCGCGTAGTACTTGCCGCGTAGTAATCAACGCACTGGCCCGGAAAACGCGGACGGGCGGCCCGGCGCTGCTCACCGGGCCGCCCGTAGGTGCCGCCAACCGCCTTCCGTCGAGGGCGGGTTGACGCCCCGCAGGGCGTCAGTCGTGGTTCAGGAGAAGTCCAGCGAGCCCGTCCTGGTCCGCTTCAGCTCGAAGAACTTCGGGTACCCGGCGAGCAGTCGCACGCCCTCGAAGACGT
Organism: Streptomyces sp. Y1; assembly: GCF_041053115.1. NCBI lineage: Bacteria > Bacillati > Actinomycetota > Actinomycetes > Kitasatosporales > Streptomycetaceae > Streptomyces > Streptomyces sp. Y1. The sequence goes on from NZ_CP163445.1 coordinate 691,997, forward strand.
TGAGGGCGTCCTCGCCGCGCGGGATCGCGCTCAGCACCGGGCCGAAGAAGGCGACGCCGTCGATGTGGATGGTCGGCGTGCCGACCTCCTCGCCGACCGGGTCCATGCCCTCGTGGTGGCTCTTGCGCAGCGCGGTGTCGTACGCGGTGCTGTGGGCCGCCTCGGCGAGCTCCTCCGGCAGGCCGGCGGCGACCAGGGCCTCGCGGATGACGTCCTCGTCCGCCGGGCGGTCCTGGTCGTGGAACCGGGTGCCGAGCTCGGTGTACAGGTCGCGCAGCACGTGCTGGCCGTGCTGCTCGGCGGCGGCGATGCAGACCCGGACGGGGCCCCAGCCGGTGGTCATCAGGCGCTGGTAGCGCTCGGGCAGGTCGGTGCGGCCCTCGTTGAGGACGGACAGGCTCATCACCCGGAAGGTGAGGTCGAGTTCGCGCTGGCGCGCGACCTCCAGGATCCAGCGGGAGGTGATCCAGGCGAAGGGGCAGACGGGGTCGAAGTAGAAGTCGACCTTGGGGATCTCGTTGTTCACGTCGGTGAGCCTAGTGGGACGAGTGGCCCGCTTTCCAGAGCCAATTCGTACGTCCTGGTTTGGGCCACTTCAGCTGCAGACCGTCCCGTCCGCCGGTGCCCGGCCGTCCAGGAGGTAGCCGTCGACGGTCTGCTTCAGGCACGGGTTGCCGGTGTTGTAGCCGCCGTGGCCCTCGCCCTGGAGGGTGACGGTGACACCGACGCCCGCGCCGAGCTGCTGCGCCATCGCCCGGGCGCCCTCCACCGGGGTGGCCGGGTCGCCGGTGGTGCCGACCACCAGGATCGGGGCGGCCCCCGGGGCGGCGACCTCCGGGTGGTCGGTCTTGCCCGCGACCGGCCAGCCGGTGCAGCCGGTCAGGCCCCAGGCGGTGAACTCGCCGAAGACCGGGGACGCGGCGCGGAAGTTCGGCAGCTGCTGCTGGACGTCCTGGTCGGAGTAGCGCTGCCGGGCGTCCGCGCAGCCGATCGCCCGGTTCGCGGCGCCGAGGTTGCTGTAGTGCCCCTGCGCGTCGCGCCCGCGCAGCGAGTCGGCGAGCTTGAGCAGGGTGTCGCCGCTGCCCTGCTCCATCGCCTCGGTGAGGCCGGTGGCCAGCGCGGGCCAGGTCTCCTGGCTGTACAGGGCGCCGGCGATGCCGGTGACGGCGAGGCTCCCGGTGAGCTTGCGGCCGTCGGCGGTGGGCAGTGGGGACTGCTCGGCCTTCCGCAGCAGCTCGGAGACCTTCGCGGTGCCGTCGGCGCCGCCGGTGCCGGTCGGGCAGGCGGCCGCGGCCTGGGCGGCGCAGGCCTTCATGAAGTCCTCCAGGGCGAGTTGGAAGCCCTGGGCCTGGCCGAGCGCGGACTGCTGCGGGTCCTTGGTCGGGTCGACCACCGAGTCCAGCACCATCCGGCCCACCTGCTCCGGGAACAGGTGGGCGTAGACGCCGCCGAGCTGGGTGCCGTAGCTGATGCCGAAGTAGGAGAGTTTCTGGTCGCCGAGTGCCTGGCGCAGCAGGTCGATGTCGCGGGCGGCGCTCTCGGTGTCCACGTACGGCAGCACCCGGCCGGAGTTGCGCTCGCAGGCGGCGGTGAACCGGGCGTTGCTCTCGTCCAGCGCCTTGACCGCGGCCGGGTCGCCCGGGGTGTCGTCGACGGCCGCGTCGGCGTCCGTCGCCGCGTCGTCCAGGCACCTCACCCCGGCGCTGTCGCCGACCCCGCGCGGGTCGAAACTCACCAGGTCGTAGCGGGAGTTGAGGGAGGCGTAGCTGCCGGCCAGGGCGGGCAGGGTGGCGACGCCGGAGGCGCCGGGGCCGCCGAAGTTGAACAGCAGCGAGCCGATCCGGTGCGGCTCGTCCTTGGCCGGGCTGCGGATGAGCGCGAGGTCGATGGTGCCGGCGTCCGGCTTGGCGTGGTCCAGCGGCACCTTGAGGGTGGCGCACTGCCAGTCCCCGGCGGGCGCGGTGCCGCTGCCGCCCTGCGCGGCGCTGGGCGGCGGGCAGCCGTGCCAGTCCACCGGCTGCTGCCCGGCGAGGGTGCCGCCGCCGGACGGGCCGGTGGCCGGGGAGCTCGGCGCGGGCTCGGCGGCGGACGGGTGGTCGCCCTGGCAGCCGGTGGCGGTGGCGAGCAGCAGCACGGCCAGGCCGAGCGCGCCGGCTCCACGGACGACGGTGTGCATGGGGCGGGTCCACCTCTCGGGCTGCGGCGCGGGATCGCCGGGGCTGGGGGGGCTCGGGTTGAGGGCTCGGCCGGCGCACGAACGACCCTAGGGGCGGAGGCCCGGCCGCGCCCGCCGGTGGCGCCCGACCGGGGGCGTGCGGCGCGTGCCGTACCACCGGCCGAGCGGGTGAGGGATGCCGTGGTGAACCGCGACGCGGCCCAGCCACGTTGTCCGATGTGTCCGGCCCGGCCCGGCACGGCCCGGCACGGTCCGGCACGGTCCGACGCGGTCCCACGCGGTCCCACGCGTACGGGCGCCTACGGAAGGAGCCCCTGGCAGTAGCTTGCTTCGCCTGCTACCTTGCATTGCATGGTACCTGGCACCGCCAACCACGAACCCGGCGACGACCCCGATCGCGCGCCGACCGCCCCGGACGGCCCGGTGGCGACCCAGCTGCGCAAGGGCGTGCTGGAGTACTGCGTCCTCGCGCTGCTGCGCGACGGCCCGCGCTACGGCGTCGAACTGCTCCAGGAGCTCGGCCGCTTCCCGATGCTCGCGACCAGCCAGGGCACCATCTACCCGCTGCTGTCCCGGCTGCGCCGCGCCGGGCTCGCCGACACCTTCCTCCGGGACTCGGCCACCGGCCCGTCCCGCCGCTACTACGCCCTCACCGACGCCGGGCGCGCCGCACTGGACGAGTTCAGCGCCCTGTGGCCGGCCTTCCGCATCACCGTCGACCAGATCCTCACCCCGGGAGAGAAGCCGTGAGCAACCCCACCGACCACCCGCTGGTCCGCGCCCACCTCGACGCCGTCGCCCGGCTCACCGAGCCGCTGCCCGCCGACCAGCGCCGCGAACTGCTCGCCGACCTGCGCGAGCACGTCGAGGTCGCCCTGGCCGAGGCGGGCCCGACCAACCCCGCGGGCCCCGCCGACGAGACCACCGTCCGGCACGTCCTCGACCAGCTGGGCAGCCCCCGGCAGATCGCGGACGCCGCGCTCGCCGAGGCCGGCCCCGCGCGGCCCGAGGCCGGCGGCCGCCCCGAACCGGAGAGCAGCGGCCGCACCACCGTGACCCTGGCCCTGGCCGTGCTCCCGCTGCCGCTGCTGCTCGTCCCGGGCGTCGGACCGGTGCTCGGGCTCGTGACCGCCGTCGCCGCCGCGATCCGGGTCGGGCGCTCCGCGCAGTGGAGCCGGCGGGAGAAGAAGCAGGCGGCCCTGCTCCTGCTCGCGCCCCTGCTCGCCGTGCCGCTGGCGGCCGTCCTCGTCGCCGCCCTGTCCGGGAGCCTGAGCCCGGTCGGCGTGCTCGCCGCCTGCGCGGTGGGCTTCAGCCCGACCCTGCTCGCGGCCGCACGCCTGGCCCGGTCCGCCGCCCGGCTGCGCGCCGCCGCCGTCACGGCCTGACCGCCCTCGACCGTACGGCCTGACCGCCACCCCCGGCGGGGCCCGACCGCCACCCCCGGTGGGGCCCGACCGCCCTCGACCGTTCGTCAGCCGCTCAGCGCGACATCCCCGGCGTGCCGCGCACCGCGTAGGCCGGCAGGCGCAGCTCACCGAGGGCGGCCCGCGGCAGGCCGAGGCCGAACCGCCGCTCCACCACGCCGAGGGTGCGCTCACGGACGGCCGCGTACCCCTCCTCCGGGCCGCCCCGGTCCGCGGGCGCCGTGCCGCCCGGCGCCAGCACCTCGGCGGCGACCAGCTCGGGCAGCAGCAGGTCCGGCTCGCGGCCCCAGCGCCAGCGCTCCTCCCCGAGGCCGAAACCGCACAGCACCGCGCCGTCGCGGGCGTAGTCGAGCAGCGCCGGCGGGTGCTCGGGCATCGGGCGGAAGTGCACCACCTCGACACCGCCGGCCGCTATCTCGGTGAGCCGCTCGCCGCCGGTCGAATCGCCGTACTCGATCGCGAAGGACCAGCCGCCGCACTCGCCGACCCGGACCACGCCGTCCCCGTCGTCGCCGGGGCGGTACGACTCGATGTCGAGGTCCCACACCTCGGTGCCGCTGATCGGCTCGGTGCCGGCAGCCGGGTCCGCGCCCATCCGGCGGGCGAGTTCGTGCGGCGCTATGCCCCGGGCGAACAGCACGCCGTCCAACTCCCCGCGGAGCCCGGCGAGCCAGCGGATGCCGTCGCCGGCGCCGACCCCGGCCCCGACCCCGCTCCCCTCCCCACGTCCGGTCCCGATCGCGCGCGTGCCCTCGCCCATGCCGCCGCCCTCCCCTGGCGCCGGCCCGCGATGGCAGCGGTCGCCGGTCCGCACCCTAACGGAGAGCACCGACAGCCGGAGGGCGTACGGACCGGCGCACCGGGCCGCCGCACGCCACGGGGAGCGGCGGTCGGGCGGACGTGCACCGCACGGTGGCCGGGCGGAGGATGGTGGGGGGACGAATTCCCCCGGGGCGCCGTGCCGTTCACCCGGTGTCACCGCCGGCCGGGTGCGCGACCGTCCACGCTCACACCCGGTAGCACCACCCCGGAGCCCCTCATGTCCCCCGCTTCCCCCACCCGCCCGCTGCGCCCGGCGGCCGGCGCGGTGACCGGCCTGCTGGCCGCCCTGCTCGGCCTCGGCGCCCCGGCCGTCGCCTCCGCCGCCACCACCTCCCCCGCCCCGGCCGGCCCGGTCGTCTACCTCACCTTCGACGACGGCCCCGGACCGAACACCGCCCAGGTGCTCGCCGTGCTCGCACGGTACGGCGTGCCCGCCACCTTCTTCGAGCTCGGCCAGAACGTCGCCGCGCACCCCGACCTCACCGGGCAGGTCGCCCACCAGGGCGAGAGCGTGCAGAACCACACCTGGTCCCACCCCGACCTGCGGACCCTCTCCGCCGCCGACTTCAAGGCCCAGATCCTCGACACCGACCACGCCATCAAGGCCCGGACCGGCACCACCCCCGGCTGCCTGCGGCCGCCGTTCGGCTTCGTCAACGACACCGTCCGGGCCCGCGCCGCCGCCCTGGGCAAGACCATCGTGCTGTGGTCCGTCGACCCGCAGGACTGGTCCCGGCCCGGCGCCACCGCGATCGAACAGCGCGTCCTCGGCTCCGTCCAGCCCGGCTCGGTGGTCCTGCTGCACGACGGCGGCGGCGACCGCAGCCAGACCGTCGCCGCGCTGCCGACCATCATCAACACCCTCCAGCAGCACGGGTACACCTTCCGCACCCTGTGCCGCTGACGCCCGGCCGAGCCACCGCCCGCGCCGCCCGACCAGGGGAGTTGTCAGTCCTGCCTGCTAGCGTCCGTCTCGGACAGCAGGACAGCAGGACAGCAGGAGATCACGGGCGCGCGGCCGCACACCGCCGCCCGTACCGACCGAACGGGGGCAGCACATGGTGGGCGTCACGCGTCACGAAGTGGACCAGGAGCGGATCGCCGACGCGCTGGCGCGCACCCGCGTACGGGCCAACGCCCACTGGCTGACCATCAGTTGCCACGAGCTGAGCGTCGAGCCGATCCGCGCGATGGCCGCCGTCCTGCTGGACCACCTCGGCGCGCTCTCCGCGACGGGCGGGGCGTTGGACGGCCCGGAGGCCCGGGAGCTGCTGCGGACGGCCTCCGAGTGCGCGACGGGCGTGCTGCACCTCGGCAACTTCCCGCGCGGGGACTTTTCGATCCCGTTCCCGTACCTCGGCAGGACGCTGGACAGCGAGGAGCACCGGTTCGGCGACGTGCTCGACTTCGGTGCCACCGCGGCGACCTGGGTCGAGGCCTTCGCGCTGGCCGTGGTCAGCGGGCACGTCGACGAGCCGCGCCGGATGATCGGCCCGCTGTTCAAGGACGACTTCGCCCCGTCGATCCACCAGGGCCTGCCGTGGTCGGACCTCACCTCGGTCTCCGAACCGGCGGACCTCGCCGAAATGGACGCGCTGGGCGCCTACTTCGCCCTGGTGAAGACCGCGCGCTCGCCGTGGATGGCCCCCGCGCCCGACCCGCTGCAGAAGCCCCCGGCCGAGGAACGCGCCGCAGCCGCCCGGGCGCTGGACGCCGCGGGCGAACTGAACCCCGACCAGCGGCTGCTGCGGGTGCTGCTGACGGACGACCAGCCGGCCTTCGAGCAGGCGCTCGCCGCCCGACTGGCCGAGCACCGCGACAGCGCGCCGGCGGACGCGCCGCCCCGCAGCCTGCTCCCGCTCGGCACCATCGCCCTCGCGGCACTGGCCGTCCGGGCGCACGGCTGGCAGCTGGGCGTCAGCTCCGACTACCTGCCGGCGGTGCTGCTGCGGCCCTCCGTGCCGGTCGAGGGGGTCGCGCACTGACCGAGCCGGGGCCGTCAGCCGGGGGCCGTCAGCCGGTGAGCCGACCCGTCGCGAGGATGCCGGGTGACCACACGGTTTGCCCAGCAGGCAAACCATTCGACTCTTTGCTCAACAGTTTGTTTATCATCTCCGGATCCCCGTCACCCACCCGGAGCCGCCCAGTCATGCCCAGCCCTCCCCCGGCCGCCACCAGCCGACCCCACCCCCTGCACGCGCTGCGCGCCGCCGCCTTCGCCATCGGCGCCCTGCTGCTGCTCGTCGGGGTCGGCGTCCTGCTCCACCAGCCCCTGCTGATCCCGCCGCTGGCGGCCAGCGCGGCCCTGGTGCACGGCGCGCCCGGGCTGCCGATCTCCCAGCCGCGCAACCTGGTGGGCGGCCAGCTGCTGTCGGCGCTCGTCGGCTACGCCACCCTCACCGTGACGGGCAGCACCGCCTGGGGCGCGGCCGTCGCCGCCGGGCTCGCGCTGGGCGCCATGATGCTCACCCACCTGCCGCACTCCCCGGCCGCGGCGACCGCCGTCATCGTGGTCCTGCAGGCGCCGCATCCCGTGCCCTTCCTCCCGCTGCTCGTGCTCTCGACCGGCCTGCTGGTCGTGATCGGCCTGCTGCCCGGCCGGGTCGGCGCACACCCGGTCCGCTACCCGCTCTCCTGGTGACACCGAACTCCCGGTGACGCCGAACTCCCGCACGCACCAGGCCAGCTGACGCCCAGTCGAACGGAAAACCGGTGGCGCGGCCGAGCGTGCGTGGACGACCATTCCCCGGATGAGCGATCAACCCACCCGCTGGACGCAGGCGACCGTGTACCCCGACATGTGGGCCGACCCGGCCGACGACCCGCGCGACAGCGACAGCCCCTCGCCGGAGGGCGAACTCGGCACCCTCCGGGAGTACCTGCGGAACTACCGGCTCACCCTGCGGATGAAGTGCGAGGGCCTGGACGCGGAGCAGCTGGCCCGCCGCTCGGTGCCGCCGTCCTCGATGTCCCTGCTCGGCCTGGTCCGCCACCTCGCCGAGGTCGAGCGGGACTGGCGGAACTGGATCACCCACACCGAGCCGCTGCCGAAGCTGTACGGCGCCCGGGACGCGGACTTCGACGGTGCCGTCGCCGAACCGGCCGTGGTGGACGGCGCGTTCGCCGACCTCGAGCGCGAGCAGGCCGCGACCGACGCCGCGCTCGCCGCGCACCCGGACCTCGGCGAGCGCATCGGCCGCGAGCGGATCGCGGTCCGGGACCTGCTGGTGCACCGGATCGAGGAGTACGCCCGCCACTGCGGCCACGCCGACCTGCTGCGCGAGTGCGTCGACGGGCGCGTCGGCCAGTAGCGAACACCCCGGACTCGACGCACCCGTCACTCGGCCGGGCTCAGCCGCCGTGGAAGAGGTGGCTGCGGCCGATCTCCGTGAAGCCGCGCCGGGCGTACCACTCGCGCGGCCAGTCCTCGGCGTCCGCGATCAGGAACAGGCGGGGGATCCCGGCCGCGGCGGCCAGCGCGAGCGCGGTGCCGAGCAGGGTGTCGCCGTGGCCCCGGCCGCGGTGCGCCTCGGCGGTGACCAGGTCCTCCACCTGGGCGAGCCCGGCGCGCCGGTCGAGGTAGAGGTCGGCCCAGGCGGCGACCCGCCCGTCCGGCTCCCGGGCTGCCAGGAACCGCACCTCCTCGGCACCGCGCAGCCGGACCGCCCGGCGGTCGGTGAGCTGCCGGGCCGAGTCCTCGTCCGGGAACCAGACCAGGTTCTGCCGGAGCAGCGCGTCCCGCAGCTCGGCCAACTCGGCTGCCGCGGCGGCCGGTTCGGGACGCACGCAGCCGGCCGTGTCCCGGGCCATCAGCACCAGGTCCTCCCGCTGGTAGCCGGCGGCCGCCAGCGCCGGGGTGGCCCGCTCGCCGATCTCCTCGTCCAGCGTGGCGATCGCGTAGCGGCGGCGCTCCCCGAGGTGCCGGGCAGCGAGGCCGGGCAGCGCCGCCGGATCGGCCTGCGGGCCGTCCACGATCAGGCAGTTGTGCTCCTCCGAGAACGGGTACTCCCGGTCCCGGACGACGACGGCCCCGGGCAGCTCCACCGTCTCGGCGGCCTGGCGGCGGGCGAAGGCGGCCCGGAAGGCGTTCACGTGGTGGATCAGATCGGCCATGCCGCCATCGTCGCCACCGGCCACCGCCCGCCGCAACCGAGTTCCGATGCCCGCCCGGCAGCACCGGACGCGCCGAAAGCCCCGGCTCAGCGGGAGCCGCGCGAGCGCTCCAGGAAGCGCCCCACCCCGTCCCGTACGCCCTCGGTCGGCACCGTGGCCGCGAAGGCGGCCGCCTCCACCGCGAGGCCCTCGTCGATCGGCAGGTTGATGCCCCGGGTGACGGCCCGCAGGCAGGCGGCCACCGCCGTGGGCGCGTGCTGGATGATCCGGTCCGCCAGGTCCCGTGCCGTGTCCAGGAGTTCGACCACCGGGACGACCGAGTTGACCAGGCCGATCTCGGCGGCGCGGGCGGCCGGGATCGGCTCGCCGGTGAGGATCATCTCCAGCGCGCGCTTGCGGCCCACATGGCGCGGCAGCCGCTGCGAGCCGCCGAACGGCGGCGCGAAGCCGAGCGAGATCTCCGGCTTCGCGAAGCGCGCGTGCTCGGCGGCGACGGCCAGCGGCGCCGCCTCGGTGAGCTCGCAACCGCCGCCGTACGCCAGGCCGTTGACGGCGACGATGATCGGCTTGGGGAACTCCTCGATCCGCCGGGTCAGCGTGTGCCCGCGCCGGACGAACTCGCGCAGGGCCCGCTCCGGCCCGCCGGCGATGCTGTCGGCCAGCGAGGGGATGTCGGCGCCCGCGCTGAACGCCCGCTCCCCGGCGCCGGTCAGGATCACCGCGCGGACGCTGTCCTCGGCCTCGATCCGGTCCAGCTCGGCGAGCAGCGCGTCGATCGTCGGATAGTCGAGGGCGTTGAGCTTCTTCTCCCGGTCGATGGTGAGGGTGACGACCTGCTGGTCCCGCTCGCTGCGGACGGTCATGCGCGGCACTCCGATCTCGCCGTACTGAAGGATTTCGCCGTACTTCCGGACGCCGCCGAGCCTAGGAACCGACCACCAGGACAATCCACTCATTGTCCTGGATACACTCGCCCCGCCCCGCCCCGCCCTCCCCCGCCCCACCCTCCACCCGCCCCGGAACGGAAGGTGCCCGCCCGTGCGACCGCCCGCCTACAAGGCCATCGTCGACGAGTACGCGACCGCCATCCGCTCCGGCACCCTCCCGGCCGGCACCCGGCTGCCGACCCACCGCGCGCTCGCCCGCGAACGCCGGATCGCCCTGGCCACCGCCACCCGGGTGTACGCCGAACTCGCCGCCGCCGGGCTGGTGGTGGGCGAACAGGGCCGCGGCACCTTCGTGAAGGTCCGCTCCGGCTACGACGGCATCGAGCCCTCCCGCGACCTGCCCGTCCCCCGGGTCGCCGACCTGTCCTTCAACCAGCCGCTCGCCCCCGGCCAGGGCGACCAGCTGCGGCAGGCCCTGCGCGCCCTCGCCGCCTCCGGTGACGCCGAGGCCCTGCTGCGCCAGCAGCCGCCCGGCGGCCACCGGCACGACCGGGCCGCCGTCGCCCGGTACCTGCTGGACCGCGGCGTCGACACCGCGCCCGAGAACGTCCTGCTGACCAGCGGCGCGCAGCAGGCGCTGGACTGCGTGCTGCGCGCCCTCACCCGGCCCGGCGACGTGCTCGCCGTGGACGCGCTCAGCTATCCCGGCATCAAACTGCTCGCCGGCGCCCACGGCTTGGACCTCGCGCCCGTCCCGGTCACCCCCGCGGGCCCCGACCTCGACGCGCTGGACCGGCTCTGCCGCACCCGCCCGGTCCGCGCCGTGTACACCATCCCGACCGTCCACAACCCGCTCGGCTGGGTGCTCGACCGCGCCCAGCGCGAGCGCCTGGCCGGGATCGCCACCGAGCACGGCTGCACGCTGATCGAGGACGGGACGTACGCGTTCCTCGCCGAGCCCGCGCCCGCGCCCGCCCCCGCCGCCCCCGTCCCCGCGCCGCTGCACGCCCACGCCCCGGAGCGCACCTGCTACGTCGCCGGCCTGTCCAAGAACGTCGCCACCGGGCTGCGGTTCGGCTTCGCCGTCGTGCCCGGCCGCCACGTGCGCGCCGCCACCGCGAGCCTGCGCGCGGCCGCCTGGGGCTCGCCCGGCCTGGTCACCGCCCTCGCCACCGGCTGGCTCGCGGACGGCACCGTCGCCCGCCTGGAGGAGCAGCGCCGCGCGGACGCCGCCGCCCGCCAGCGCATCGCCCGTACCGCCCTGGCCGGCCTCGACCTCACCGGCCACCCCACGTCCTACACCCTCTGGCTCACCCTCGAACCGCACCAGCGCCCGGCCCACGCCGCCGCCCTCCTCGCCGCCGCGGGCATCCTCGTCTCCACCTCCGACGCGTTCAGCACCGGCCCGCACACCCCCGCCGCCCTCCGCCTCGCCCTCGCCACGCCCCCGCTCCCCGCCCTCGCCCCGGCCCTCGCCCTCCTCCGCCGCACCCTCGACTCCATCGCCCCCTGACCCCGACCGAAATGGAGGTGCGGAGCGGGCGCCGCGAGCGCTAGAACGAGGGGATGACCGTCTTCCTCTGTGCCAAGTGCGGCACCGCGCTCACGCCGGAGCTGACCGAGCTCGCCGCGATCCCCGACATCCGGGTCCACGAGCGGGACCAGGAGACCCGTCTGCTGCCCTCCACCCTCCCCCGCGGGTACTACGCGATCGACCCCGAGCCCTGGGGAGGGCCCTACGTCCTGCAGGCGGACCAGGAGGACCCGAAGCCGACCCATTCCCGCGGGTTCCTGGTCAGCCGCGAGGAGGGGTGGGTCATCGCGGCGGGCCCCACGGGCACGGTGGTCGTGCACCCGGGGGACGCGCCCGACCTCCGGCCCCTGCCCGACATGACGGGCAGCGCCGGCTGCTGCGGGCCGACCGGCGAGTCCGGGCTCAACCAGGCCTGCCCGTGCGGTGCCCCGGTCGCCTCGCTCGCGGCGGACTGCTTCGGCCCCTACGAACTGCACCTCGACCCGGTGCGGACCTACCCGTTCGTGCGGTAGGACCGTCACCACTCGTCCCTTACGGTGTCCATGACCACCGTGTTCGAACAGTCCGCACGGTGGGTCAGACCGGGGGATAGACCATGCACTTCAGCCTTCTCGGCCCGCTCCTCGTCCGCGTCGGCCACCAGGAGCGGCCGATCGGCGGCGTCAAGGTCCGCACCCTGCTCGCCGTCCTGCTGCTGGAGGCCAACCGGCCGGTGCCGCCGGACCGGCTCAAGGCCGCGCTCTGGGGCGACCGGCCACCGGCCTCGGCGAACGCCTCGCTGCACAACATGCTGGCCCGACTGCGGACCCAGCTCGGCGACGAGCACGGCGAACGCCTACGCTCCACCCCGCTCGGCTACCTGCTGGACGTCGCAGGCGACGAACTGGACGTCCAGCTCTTCGACCTGGGCGTCGAACGGGCCCGGGAGGCGCTGCGGCGCGAGGACTGGAACGCCGTACGGCAGGAGTCGGCGACGGCCCTGGCGCTCTGGCGCGGCGCCCCGCTGGCCGAGTTCCCGGACCTGCCGCAGGCGCAGACTCCTCGCCGCCGGTGGCAGGAGGCCCACCTGCAAGCCCTGGAGTGGCGCATCGAGGCGGATCTGCGCCTCGGCCACGTCCAGGGGCTGGTCCCCGAGTTGACCGGCCTGACCGGCGAGCACCCGCTGCACGAGACCTTCCACGCCCAGCTGATGCTGGCCCTGCACCGCCTGGGGCAGCGCTCCGAGGCCCTCGCCGCCTACCAGCGGCTTCGCCGCGCCCTCGTCGAGGAGCTCGGCGTCGAGCCCGGCCCCCGGGCCCGGAAGGCCCACCGGCACGTCCTGCGCGAAACATCCGGCGAGCCCGACGAGCCGGGGAAGCCGCAGAAGCCGGAGAAGCCGGAAGGGCCCGCGCCGGCCATCCAGCCACCGGCCCAACTCCCCTCCGCGCTCTCCGACTTCACCGGCCGCCAGGCCGACCTGCGAACCCTGACCGAGGAACTCACGGCCCCGCCCGCCGGCGACGTCCCCCGGGTCGCGGTCGTCTCCGGCATGGGCGGCATCGGCAAGACCGCCCTCGCCCTCCAGGCCGCCCACGCGGTGAAGCACCGCTACCCGGACGGCCAGCTGTACGCCGACCTGCGGGGCTTCGGCGCCGCCCCCGCCCGTGACCCGCACGAACTGCTCTCCGCCCTCCTGGCGGCCCTGCACCCCGGCACCTACTCCGGCCCTCTCCCCGAGCACACCGACGACCGCGCGGCGCTGCTGCGCACGACCCTCGCCGACCGCCGCGTCCTGCTGCTGCTCGACAACGCCCGGGACGCGGCCCAGGTGGAGCCCCTGCTGCCGGGCGGCTCCCGCAGCGCGGTGATCGTCACCTCGCGCAACACCCTCCCCGACCTCCCCGCGAGCGCCCGGCTCTCGCTGCCCCCGCTCGACGTCGAGGAGCAGCGCGCCCTGCTCTCCCGGCTCTGCGGCCCCGGGCGCATCCGGCAGGACCCGGACGGCGCGCTGCGCCTGCTGGCCGCCTGCGCGGGCCTGCCGCTGGCCCTGCGGATCGCCGGCGCCCGCGTGTCCTCCCGCCCGACCTGGTCCCCGGGCACCCTGGCCGGGCGCCTGGACGACAACCGGGGCCGCCTGCGCGCCCTGTCCGTGGGGCGGCTGGCCGTCGACACCACCTTCGCCACCAGCTACCTGGCGATCCGCGACAGCGAGGACCCGGCCTCGTCGCGACCCGGACTTTCGCTGCGGGGGCCGGTCACGCGGGAACGGCCCCGAGGCTGGCAGGGCCCTCCAACAGCGGCCCAACAATCCACCAACACGTCGTGACCGGGCCTGACGAGCCGCACCTCGACCCGGTGCGAACGTATGCCGTCGCGCCGGTGAACCCTCGGCCGACAGGGTCCGCGCACGGCCCGGCCGACTTCCTACTCCCCCGCCCCCTCCTCCAGCCCGGCCCCCGCGCGGCCGAAGCGGGCGCTCCAGTCGGCGAGCAGCGCGCGCAGCTCGGGCGGGTGGACGACGTGGAACTCCGCGCCGAGGGAGCCGAGGGCCATCGCGGGCCAGTCGAGGGAGTCCGCGGTCATGTGGAGGCGGCAGCGCTCGGCGGTGTCCTCCTCGACGGTGCCCCAGCGGCCGACGTGGGCGCGGACGCGCTCGGCCGGGGCCTCGACCAGCGCCTCCACCCGGTGCGGGCGGGGCATGCCGCTGAGCCTGGCGCGGACGTACGCGGCGGCGTCGGCGGCCGGGAGGGCGCGCGGGGCGAAGCGGGCGCCGGTGTGCCGCGGGGCGGCGAGCCGGTCGAGCCGGAAGGTGCGCCAGTCGCCCCGGTCGAGGTCGTGGGCGACGAGGTACCAGCGGCGGTCGAGGCTGACCAGCCGGTGCGGTTCGACGTGCCGCTCGCCGGGCCGCCCGCCCCGGGCGGTGTACCGGAAGGCGAGCCGCTCGCCGTCGCGACAGGCCAGGGCGACCACGGTCAGCACGTCCGGGTCGATCCGGGTGCCGGCGGACCCGGCGCCCCAGTCGACGGGCACGGTCATCGTGCGCAGGGCCTCCACCCGCCGCCGCAGCCGGGCGGGCATCACCTGGACGATCTTCGCCAGCACCCGGACCGAGGCCTCGGCGACGCCCTCGACCGGGCTGTCCGCGGCCGCCTGGAGGCCGACCGCCAGGGCGACCGCCTCCTCGTCGTCGATGACGAGCGGCGGCAGTGCGGCGCCCGCCGCGAGCTGGTAGCCGCCGTCGACGCCGCGCTGCGCCTCGACGGGGTAGCCGAGCTCGCGCAGCCGGTCGATGTCGCGGCGCAGCGTGCGGACGGAGACGCCGAGCCGGTCGGCGAGTTCCTCGCCCGGCCAGTACCGGTGGGTCTGCAGGAGGGAGAGCAGTCGCAGGGTCCGGGTGCTCGTGTTCGCCATGCCCACGATTCTCCCGGCAATTCAGGTCAGGAAGTGACCGCTGTGGTGCGTACCGTGGTTCTTGTCCGAGGGAGCACGACCCGTACGAGAGGCCGCCATCATGACCACCGAGAACACCACCGCCCCCGTCACCGGCGAGCGGGCCGACCTGCTGGTGGCCCTGGCCAAGCAGCGGCACTTCCTGCGCTTCACCGCCCAGGGCCTCACCGACGAGCAGGCCGGCCTGCGGACCACGGTCAGCGAGCTGTGCGTGGGCGGCCTGATCAAGCACGTGACCTCGACCGAGCGGGTGTGGGCGAACTTCATCGTGGAGGGCCCCTCGGCGATGCCGGACTTCTCCGCCATGACCGAGGAGGACTTCGCCCGCCGCGCCGACGAGTTCCGCATGCTGCCCACCGACACGCTGGCCGACGTGCTCGCCGCCTACGAGGAAGTCGCCGCCCGTACCGACGAGTTGGTGGTCACCCTGCCCAGCCTGGACGCCACCCAGCCGCTGCCCGAGGCGCCCTGGTTCGAGGCCGGCGCGGTGTACTCGGCCCGCCGGGTGCTGATGCACATCGTCGCCGAGACGGCCCAGCACGCCGGCCACGCCGACATCATCCGCGAGGCCCTGGACGGCCAGAAGAGCATGGGCTGACGACGGCGCTCACGCCCGGCCGACGAAGGTGAAGCCGGCCCCGTCGACGGCGCCGCGCAGGGCGGCGTCGTCGAGCGGCCGCACCGAGGCGACGGTGACCCGCCCGCCGGCCGCGTCGGCGGTGACGTCGACGACGCCCGGCAGGGCGGCGAGCCCCGCGCTGACGGTCCGCTCGCAGTGGCCGCAGCTCATGCCGTCGACGGCGAGGACGGTGGTGACGGTGGAATCGGACATGGCGGTACCTCCGGTGGTGTGACGGAATTCGGCTCGGCACCACGACACCGGATTCCGCCGCCCGAGCCCAGGGACACGCCCTGCGGGTGGCACCATCGAGTGGTTCCGGGAACCAGCGGGGCCTCCCGCCCGACACGGGGTGAACGTTCCGGCCCCTTCTGTCCGTTGTGTCCGGTGACGACCCCCGGTCCACCGACCCCGTGAAGGAGCCGCATCCCATGACCGTCCCCCCGACCGGCGGCCGCCGATGAGGGCCCGAATACCCGCGGTCCGCCGCCGGCACGCCGCCCTCGCCCTGCTGTCGGCCGCCGCCGTCACGGCCGGCCTGCTGTGGTGGCACCCGTGGCAGCGCGAGGACGGCCCGAAGCCGCTGGCGTTCACCACCGCCCCGGGCGGCTCGCCGCGGTTCGGCACCGGCGAGCACCTGTACCGCTACAAGGTGCGGGTGGAGGACAGCCTGGCCGAGCGCCCCGAGCAGTTCGCCGCCGAGGTGGACGCGGTCCTCGGGGACGTCCGGCGCGGCTGGGCGGCCGGCGGGCAGGCGTCGTTCCAGCGGGTGGCCGCCGATCCGGTGGACTTCACCGTCTACCTGGCCACCCCGGCCTCCACCGACCGGATCTGCGGCCAGTACGGGCTGGACACCGGCGGCTCGGTGAACTGTGGGGTGAACAAGCAGGTGGTGATCAACGTCAAGCGCTGGACGGAGCTGTCCGAGTTCTACGTCGGGAAGCCGGAGCTGTACCACGCGCTGGCCGTGAACCACGAGGTCGGCCACGTCCTCGGCAACGGGCACGTGGACTGCCCGGGCCCGGGCGCCCCGGCGCCGGTGATGATGCAGCAGATCAAGGGCCTGCACGGCTGCGTGCCCAACGGCTGGCCGTACTCCGAGTCCGGCGCCCTGCTGACCGGCCCACCGGTCCAGGCCCCCACCGCCGCGCCGTAGGAACCACCCCCCTCATCCACCTGACCGGCGCAGACGGGATAATCCTGGTCGACCCGGGGCGAACCCGGCCCTGACCACGGAGGAGAACCGTTGGACCGCGTGCCCGGCGCAGAGGACGCCCTGGACTACCCCCGCCTGCTGGCGGCCGCCGAGCGGGCCGCCCGGGCGACCACCGGCCAGGGCCGGGTCGCCGACTACATCCCGGCGCTCGCCTCGGCCGATCCGGAGTCCTTCGGCATGGCCGTGGCCACGGTCGACGGCCGGCTGTACGGCGTCGGCGACTGGGAGCGTCCGTTCTCCGTCCAGAGCATCTCCAAGCTGTTCACCCTGGCGCTGGCCCTGGCGCACGGCGGCGACGGGCTGTGGCAGGGGGTGGGCCGCGAGCCGTCCGGCAACCCGTTCAACTCGCTGGTCCAGCTGGAGACCGAGCACGGCATCCCGCGCAACCCGTTCATCAACGCGGGCGCCCTGGTGGTGACGGACCGGCTGCTGAGCCTGACCGGTGACGCGGCCGGCGCCGTCCGGGACTTCCTGCGCCAGGAGTCCGGCAACCCGCTGCTGGACACCGACGCCGAGGTGGCCGCCTCGGAGGCCGCGCACGGCCACCGCAACGCCGCGCTGGCGCACTTCATCGCCAGCCACGACAACCTGCACAACCCGGTCGAGGCCGTCCTGGAGCACTACTACGCGCACTGCGCGATCGCCACCAGCTGCCGGGACCTGGTGCTGGCCGGCTCGTTCCTGGCCCGGCACGGCGCGCGGGCGGACGGCAGCCGGCTGATGTCGCGCAGCGAGGCGAAGCGGATCAACTCCGTCCTGCTCACCTGCGGCACCTACGACGCCGCGGGCGACTTCGCCTACCGGGTGGGGCTGCCCGGCAAGAGCGGGGTCGGCGGCGGGATCCTGGCGATAATCCCGGGCCGGGCCGCGGTGTGCGCCTGGGGCCCGCGGCTGGACCGGGCGGGCAACTCGGTGGCGGCGGTCACCGCCCTGGACACCCTGACCACCCTCTCCGGCTGCTCGGTGTTCTAGAGCCCGCGAGGAGGCCCCGCGCGGAGGCCCCGCGAAGAGACCCCGCGCGGAGGGCCCGGCCGAAACGACCGGGCCCTCCCCCGATACGGCACCTACTCCACCGTCACGCTCTTCGCCAGGTTGCGCGGCTTGTCCACGTCCCGCCCGAGCGCGACCGCCGCGTGGTACGCGAGCAGCTGCAGCGGGATGTTGAGCAGCAGCGGGTCCAGCTCCGGCTCGCTCTTGGGCACCACGATGCAGTGGTCGGCGAGCTTCTCCTCGGGCCGGCGGTGGGCGACGGCGATGACCCGGCCGGAGCGGGCCTTGATCTCGCCCAGCGTGGTGAGGTTCTTGTCCAGCAGCTCGTCGTCGGGGACGAGGGCCACGGTGGGCAGTTCGGGGCTGATCAGGGCCAGCGGGCCGTGCTTGAGCTCGCTCGCCGGGTAGGCCTCGGCGTGGACGTAGGAGATCTCCTTGAGCTTCTGCGCGCCCTCGCGGGCGACCGGGTAGCCGCGGGTGCGGCCGATGAACATCATCCCGGCCGACTCGGCGTACTCGGCGGCGAGTTCGGCGATCTGCTCGCTCTGCTCCAGGACCTCCTGGATCTGCCCGGGCAGCGCCTGCAGCGCGGCGACGATCCGGCGGCCGTCCGCGGGCGAGAGGTCGTGGATGCGCCCGAAGTGCAGGGCCAGCAGCGCGAAGGCGACGACGGTGGAGGTGAACGCCTTGGTGGAGGCGACGGAGACCTCGGGCCCGGCGTGCAGGTAGATGCCGCCGTCGCACTCGCGGGCGATGGCGCTGCCCACGGTGTTGACGACGCCGAGCACCCGGCCGCCCTTGCGCTTGACCTCCTGGACGGCGGCCAGCGTGTCGTAGGTCTCGCCGGACTGGCTGACGGCCACGTACAGGGTGTCCGCCTCGATCACCGGGTTGCGGTAGCGGAACTCCGAGGCGGGCTCGCTGTGGGCGGGGATGCGGGCCAGCTCCTCGATCAGCTGGGCGCCCATCTCGCCCGCGTAGTAGGCGGATCCGCAGCCGAGGATCTTCACCCGGCGGATCTCGCGCAGCTCGCGGGCGTCCAGGTTGAGGCCGCCGAGGTGCGCGGTGGCGAAGCGCTCGTCGAGCCGGCCGCTGAGGGTGCGCTCGACCGAGCCGGGCTGCTCGTGGATCTCCTTGAGCAGGTAGTGCGCGTAGTCGCCGGTGTCGTAGGAGTCGATCTCCCAGTCGACGGTGGACGGCTGGCGGTGGGTGGTGCGGGCGTCGGAGGTGAAGGTGCGGAAGCCGTCGGCCCGGACGGTCGCCAGCTCGCCGTCCTCCAGGTGGACGACCTGGCGGGTGTAGCGGACCAGGGCGGAGACGTCGGAGGCGACGAACATCTCCTTCTCGCCGAGGCCGAGCACGATCGGGCTGCCGTTGCGGGCGACGACGATCCGGTCGGGCTGCTGGGCGTCGAGCACCGCGATGCCGTAGGTGCCGACGACCCGGCTGAGCGCGGCCCGCACGGCCTCCTCCAGCTCGACGCCCGCGGTGGTGTGCGCGGCGATCAGGTGCGCGAGCACCTCGGTGTCGGTCTCGGAGCGGAAGACGGCGCCGTCCGCGGTGAGCTTGGCGCGCAGCTCGTCGGCGTTCTCGATGATGCCGTTGTGGACGACGGCGATCCGCTCGGCGTTGTCCAGGTGCGGGTGCGCGTTGGCGTCGCTGGGCACGCCGTGGGTGGCCCAGCGGGTGTGGCCGATGCCGGTGGTGCCCTTGAAGCGGGCCGGCACGGCGGCGGCGAGGTCGGCAACGCGGCCCTTGACCTTGCGGACCTTGATCCCGCCGCTGCGGCCGGTGACGGCGACGCCGGCCGAGTCGTACCCGCGGTACTCCAGGCGGGCCAGACCCTCCAGCAGGAAGGGCGTCGCGTCCTTGGGGCCGATATAGGCCACGATTCCGCACATACGTGGTCTCCTCTTGAACGTTTTCGGTCGTCGAACACTCATCGGAGCGTCATCGAAGGGTCATCGGCGAGCCCTCGCGGGGCCGTCCGCGCAGCTGCGCCGGGGTGGCCGGCGCTCAGCCGTACACGATCCGCCGCAGCTGGCGGGCCGACAGCTCCGGTGCGGCCACCCGGCGGGCGGGCAGCTCCTCGGCGAGCCGGGCGAAGATCCGCTCGTTGGTCAGGCCGCGTGCCTGCAGCTCGCCGTGGCGGCGGCGCACGTACTCCTCGGTGGTTTCGGAGAAGTAGGCCAGCACCTCCGCCACGATCCGCGCCGCCTCCCGGGGCCCCAGCGGGCTGGTCCGGGTGAGGTGGGCGAGAAGGTCTTCGTGAGGGTGGGGTGAGCTGGACACGGTTGAGGAGCCTAGGCTCATCGACCCCCCGAAGCCAAAGATCCTGCCCGGATTCGGGCAGACATCGCGTTTTTCCGCACTGGCAACTTCCGCCGCTCCCGGCCGTCGCCTTCCAGCCAGACCCTTGAAGCCACCCAGGCCCGAAACGTAGCGTGATCCCGCAATCACTAAGCGGAAGACCGGAGGCTTGCTGATGTGCGGGATCACCGGATGGGTCGCATTCGAACGCGACCTCACCGCCGAGCGGGGCGTCCTCGAAGCGATGACGACCACGCAGACCTGCCGCGGCCCGGATGCCGGCGGCATCCACCTGGAGCCGCACGCCGCGCTCGGCCACCGCCGACTCGCGATCATCGACATCGAGGGCGGCGTCCAGCCGATGACCGTCGAGCACGACGGCAGACTGCTGGCCGCGCTCACCTACAGCGGAGAGGTCTACAACCACCGCGAGCTGCGCGCGGAGCTGGAGGCGGCCGGACACCGCTTCCGCACCCGCAGCGACACCGAGGTCGTGCTGCACGCCTACCTGGAGTGGGGCGAGCACATGGCCGAACGGCTGAACGGCATGTTCGCCTTCGCCATCTGGGACGCCCGGCACGAGGAACTGCTGCTGGTCCGGGACCGGATGGGCGTCAAGCCGCTGCACTACGCCCCCACCCGGGACGGCGTGGTGTTCGGCTCCGAGGCCAAGGCCGTCCTCGCCCACCCCGAGGTCCGCGCGGTGGTCGACCTGGACGGGCTGCGCGAACTGCTGGCCGTCACCCGCACGCCCGGCCTGACCCTCTACCGGGGCATCCACGACGTGCGCCCCGGCCACGTGGTGCGGGTGCGCCGCCAGGGGATCTCGATGCGCCGCTACTGGGCGCTGGAGGCCCGCGAGCACACCGACGACCTGGACGCCACGGTCGCGACCGTCCGGGCGCTGCTGGAGGACATCGTCCACCGGCAGCTGGACGCCGACGTCCCGCTGTGCTCGCTGCTCTCCGGCGGGCTGGACTCCAGCGCCGTCACCGCCCTGGCCGCCAAGGCCCTGCGGGCCGCCGGCGCCGGGCCGGTGCGCTCCTTCGCCGTCGACTTCGCCGGCCAGGAGGAGAACTTCCACGCCACCGAGCTGCGGCCGACCCCGGACGGCCCGTACGCCCGGATGCTCGCCGAGCACGTCGGCGCCGACCACCGGGTGATCGAGCTGGACGCCGCCGACCTCAGCGACCTCGCGCAGCGCACGGTCGCGCTGCGCGCCCGGGACCTGCCCAGCGGCGTCGGCGACATGGACATCTCGCTGCTGCTGCTCTTCAAGGGCGTGCGCCGGCACTCCACCGTCGCGCTGTCCGGCGAGTCCGCGGACGAGCTGTTCGGCGGCTACCGCTGGTTCCACGACCCGAAGACCGTCGCCGCCGACGACTTCCCGTGGGCCGTCCACAACCTCACCTCCCTGGCCGGCCAGGGCGCCGGCCCGCGCGAGGCGCTGCTCGACGCCGACCTGCTGCGCAAGCTCGACCTGGAGAACTACCGCAAGGCGCGCTACCACGAGGCGCTGGCCGAGGTCCCGCACCTGCCGGGCGTCACCGACCCGGTCGAGCGGCGCCAGCGCGAGCTCGCGTACCTCAACCTGACCCGCTTCGTCTGCATCCTGCTGGACCGCAAGGACCGGATGAGCATGGCCAACGGCCTGGAGGTCCGGGTGCCGTTCTGCGACCACCGGCTGGTCCAATACGTCTTCAACGCCCCGTGGTCGATGAAGACCTTCGACGGCCGGGAGAAGAGCCTGCTGCGCGCCGCCGTCCGGGACCTGCTGCCGGACGCCGTCGCCGACCGGGTGAAGAGCCCGTACCCGGTGACGGCCGACCCGCACTACCCGGTGCTGCTGCGCCAGGAGCTGGCCCGGGTCGCCGCCGAGGGCACCTCCCCGGCGCTCGGCCTGCTCGACCGGCGGGGCCTGGCCGACATGCTCGCCCCGGACACCGACCCGCAGTCGGTGCGCCTCGGCGTCGACCTCGCGCTGGACCTCGACGCGTGGCTGACGGAGTACCAGGTGACGCTGGAGCTCTGACATCCGGCGCACCGGACGGCGCGGCACCCCGCACCCGGCGGGGTGCTGCGCCGTCCGGGTGTCCGGGTGATCACCGGGAACCATCCCGGCGCCCCGGGGCGTCCCAGCGTGCGGTAGCGTCGCCGAGGTCTCCCGAATGGCGGGCGAAAACGCGGACTCCCGCCACCGCGCCGGTCACGATGGGGGGCGAACCGTCCGTCTCGATCCCCCGGGGGATTCCCGCCATGCAGCCGCGATTCTTCGCGATCGTCACCGCCCTGCTCCTGGGCGTCCTGGGCCTCTGCTCGGTGGCCGTCACCGACTGGTCGCCCGCGGGAGCCGCCGCGGCGGCCGCCGCCCAGGCCCCCGGCGGCACCTCGACCGGCGCCCAGCCGGTCGCGACGACCGCCGGCGCCACCCCGACCGGGGATCCGGCGGTGTGGACCAGGTCGACGCTGCGCAACAAGCTGATGGCCGAGATGGAGGCCAGCGACCCGGGCGTCGCCCTCGCCGACCTCGACAGGATCACCAAGGAGAAGCCGTACACCGTGCGCTTCTGCCACCCGATCGCGCACGAACTCGGCCACGCGGCGGTCAAGCGCTTCAACGCCGACTTCCAGAAGGTCATCTCCTTCCCGCACGAGACCTGCGCGGCCGGCTACCTGCACGGCGCCGTCGAGGAGATGCTGAACGCCTCCACCCAGCCCGAGGTGGACCTGCTCAAGCTGTGCGCGCCGAAGAACACCGGCCCGTGCATCCACGGCGTCGGCCACGGCACCATGTTCGTCGCCAAGCAGGACGTCGCCAAGGCGCGCGACCTGTGCAACAAGTTCACCACCGACCAGAACCGGATCCGCTGCTCCGAGGGCCTGTTCATGCAGCTCTTCGGCCCGGACGAGGAGGACGAGCAGGCCAAGGCCAACCTGCCGGCCGACAAGCTCGCCCAGGACCCGCTCTACCCGTGCAAGGACCAGCCGGCGCTGTTCCAGTCCGCCTGCTACTTCTACGCCCCGACCTTCTACCTCTCCTCGCACGACTACCCGAACCACCCCGAGGTCTACGCCGACGCCCTCAAGTGGTGCCTCAACGGCAAGGCCGGCGGCGGGGCGCAGGACTGCAGCCGGGGCGTCGGCTCTCGCACCATGAAGTACAACCTGGACCGCGAGGACTGGGCCGCCCAGCAGTGCGCGACCTCGGCGGAGGGCTGGCAGCGCAAGGCCTGCGCCGAGGGCCTGGTCAGCTACTACACGGTCAACTACACCGACGCCGGCGCGGCCGGCCGGCTCTGCGCCAAGATCACCAACAAGGAGATGCAGGGGTACTGCCGCTCCGCGAGCGGCCTGTCCGCCTCGCTGGACTGACCGCCCCCGTCCCAGCTGCTGGGCCCGCGCCGCACGGCGCGGGCCCTCTGCGTAGGATCACCCGACCATCGCCCGACCAGGCCCGACCAGGCCCGACCGCTGTCCGACCAGGGTGCGCCGAGGACGCCGCGCCTGCCCCGTACCCCTCCGGAGCGCCCGCCCATGACCGCCGAGGACTTCCGCACCTCCGCCCACGCCGCCGCCGACCTCGTCACCGACTACCTCGCCGAGCTCCCCGCCCGCCCGGTCTGGCAGCCGATGGACGAGGCCGCCCGCACCGCGCTGCTCGACGGCCCGCTGCCCGCCGAGGGCCGCCCCCTCGACGACCTGCTGGCCGCCATCGGCCGGGACGTCCTGCCGTACCCGATGGGCAACGGCCACCCGCGCTTCTTCGGCTGGGTCAACTCCGCGCCCGCGCCCGCCGGGGTGCTGGCCACCCTCGTCGCCTCCGCGATGAACCCCAGCTCGGCCGGCGGCGACCACGCCGACGTCCACCTGGAGCGCGCCGTGGTCCGCTGGATCGCCGAGCTCGTCGGCTTCCCGCACCCCGCCGGCGGCGGCCTGCTCACCTCCGGCACCTCGATGGCCACCATCGTCTGCCTCGCCGCCGCCCGCGACCGCGCCGCCCGCCGGGCCGGCGTGGACGTGCGCGCGGACGGCCTGGCGGCACTGCCCCCGCTGGTCGGCTACGTCACCGGCGAGACCCACTCCTGCGTCCGCAAGGCCGCCGAACTGCTCGGCCTCGGCAGCCGGCACCTGCGCACCGTCGCCACCGGCCCGGACGGCCGGCTCGACCCGGCCGAGCTGCGGGCGGCGATCGAGCGGGACCGCGCCGCCGGGCTGCTGCCCTTCCTCGCCGTCGCCTCCGCCGGCACCGTCGGCACCGGCGCCGTCGACCCCTTCGAGCCGATCGCCGACCTGTGCGCCGAGCAGGGCCTGTGGCTGCACGTCGACGGCGCGTACGGCGCCTTCGGCCGGCTCGACCCGGCGATCGCCCCCCGCTACGCGGGCCTGGAGCGCGCCGACTCGCTCGCCCTCGACCCGCACAAGTGGCTCGGCGTGCCGGTCGACTGCGGCTGCGCGCTGGTGCGCGACGCCGGGGAACTGCGCGCCACCTTCAGCCTCGTGCCGTCCTACCTGCGCGACGAGACGGCCGGCTCGCTCGGCTGGTTCTCCGAGTACGGCACCGAGCAGACCCGCCCGTTCCGCGCGCTGAAGGTCTGGGCGACCATCGCCCACCGGGGCCGCGACGGCCTGCGGCAGGACATCGCCCGGTGCACCGCGCTGGCCCGAAAGCTCGGCGAACTCGTCGCGTCGGACGAGGAGTTGGAGCTGCTGGCGGAGGTCCAGACGTCCATCGTGGCGTTCCGTCACCGGGCCCCGGGCCTGGACGGGCCGGCGCTCGACGCGCTCAACCGCGAGCTGCCGGCCGCCGTCCAGCGGCGCGGCCGGGTCTTCGTCACCGGCGCCCGGCTCGGCGAGCGCGAGATGCTGCGCGCCTGCCTGCTCAACGCCGCCACCACCGAGGACGACCTGCGGCTGCTGCTCGCCGAGGTGAAGGCGGCCGCGCGCGAGCTGAGGTCGTAACCTGCCCCGACAGGC
The DNA here is from genome assembly GCF_041053115.1 of Streptomyces sp. Y1. Taxonomy (NCBI): domain Bacteria; kingdom Bacillati; phylum Actinomycetota; class Actinomycetes; order Kitasatosporales; family Streptomycetaceae; genus Streptomyces; species Streptomyces sp. Y1. The sequence goes on from NZ_CP163445.1 coordinate 716,491, forward strand.
CGTAACCGCGAGGTCACGGCCGGTTCGCGGTCGGGAAACACCGTTCGGGCAGGGTGGAGGGCATGGAGCACTCGAAGCCTTCCTCGCGCCGAGCCCACCACTGGCGCCGCGACGCCGTCGAACTCGCCGCCGTCTTCCTCTCGGTGACCGCGGCCGACCTGGTGGCGAAGATCGTCGCCCGGGGCCCGGACGGCCCGGCGGTCCTCGCCGCCTCGGCGGTCGCCCTGGTGGCCGTCGCCCTGCTGCACACCTGGTGGTCGCCGCACGCCCCGCCGCCGACCACGCTCTGGCGGGTGCGCGCCGCGCCCCTCGCCCACACCCACGCGGCCCTGGCCGACCACGAGATCACCCTGCTGTCGCTGCACCCCGGCACCGGGGAGCTCTTCCTGCGCACCCCCCGCTCGCTCTCCCCCGGCGCCCTGGCCGGCCTCCTCACCGCCACCGGCCACACCCTGGCGGACTCCCCCACCCGGATCGCCTGACGCGGTCCGGCGTCAGGCCTCGACCTCGACGGCGGTGCGGATCTCCAGCGCGCGCTCGGCCAGGTCCTGCGGCCGGACCGCACCCGTCAGGTCGTCGACGAAGCCGACCGTGGTCCCGTCCGCCCACACGCAGATCGCCGTCCTGGAACCGGTGTCGGTGGGGACCGTCGCGCACTGGAGCACGCCACCGAGCGAGCCGGTCGGGTAGTCCTGGCGGTCCGTCACGTTCCCGCCCGACACGCCGGGCGCGGTCGGGTGGCCGAAGTACTTGTCCAGCTCCATCCGGGCGTCCGGGAAGCTCCCGGTCAGTCCGACGAACAGGAGTGTGCTCCCGCCCGACCCGCCGGTCCCGTAGCCGGCCACCTCCAGCTGCCGGTACGGGCTCAGCGCGGTCAGCCCCGGCCGGAAGTCGCTCCGGGCGGCGGTGACCCACTTGTCGTCCGGCATCCGCACCTGGTCGCCGATCCGGTCCGCCAGCGCGATCCGGTGCGCCGGCGGTGCGCCCGCCCCGGTGACGGCGGCCACGGTCAGGGCGGTGAACAGGCCCACGACCACCACGACCGCCGCGATCACCTTCCGCGACACCCGGCGGTACCAGGGCAGCGGCGCCACGGGCCGGGTGGTGTTCGCCCAGATCGCCTGCAGGCCGGTCGGCTGCTCGCCCGGGTCGGTGCGGTCGGTCGCGGTCATGTCGTCAATCCATCCAGCGGGCCGGCGGGAAAAGGGGCGAACGGGGCCGAACGCGTGCACGAACGGCGGCGCTCAGGGTACGTCAGTTCGCCGACGACCCGTCCACCCCTTTTCCGAGGCCCTGCTCAGCCGCCGTTCGACGGCTGCACGACGCACGCCGAGTTGGCGAGCATCGAGCCGAAGCCGCCGAGCAGCGTGCCGACCACCGTCCGGCAGGCGGCGGCCTCCTGGGCGTTCTTCGGCCCGTGGTTGTTGCTGTCGGCGGCGGCCGGCTGGGCGAGGGCGAGCGGCGCTGCCAGCAGCAGGGCGCAGCAGGCGGTGGTCAGCGCGGACTTCAGAGCGGTCATCGGGGAGCCCCTTCGGAGAGTCGGATCGGCGGTGAGCCGAGCCATCCCTATCCGAAGGGGCTCCCTCGTGTGCGGACGCTGCGCCGTCCGAGGGCGTGTCGGGTCAGCGCCCGGCGGCCTCGCGTTCCACGGCGCCGATCGCGGCGGCGAGTTCGAGCACGCCGTGCTCCTTCAGCACCGCGTAGTGGTCGCCGGCGAGTTCGACCACGGTGGGCGGGGCGGCGCTGTAGCCGCTGCTGCCCTCGATGAAGGAGTAGTCGTCGCCGGCGGCCTTGAAGACGGTGACCGGCGCGTCCAGCCGCCGCTCGGCGAGCTCGCGGAAGCTGTAGTCGAACTCGTAGGTCTCGCCGACGATCCGGGTGATCCGCCGGATCAGTTCCTCGTCCAGTTCCGGCAGCATCCGGTGGACGAATCGGACGAAGCCGTCCTCGTCCGCCGCCTCGGCCAGGCAGCGCTCCCGGTCGGGGCCGCTGATCGTGCCGGCGAACACCGAGAACAGGATGGACAGGTACGCCGGGTTGGCGTACGAGGACTCCCGGCCCCACCGCTCGCCCTCGCGGGCGCGGACCTTCGGGTTGCCCGGGCAGATCAGCAGCAGGTTCTCCACCCGCTGGCCGGCCTGCTCCAGCTGCCAGGCCGCTTCGAAGGCGACCCGGGCGCCGAAGGAGTAGCCCCACAGCGTGTACGGGCCCTCGGGCTGCACCCGCCGCAGTTCGGCGATGTCGGCGGCGGCCATCTCGCGGATGGTGGCGTACGGGGTCTCGCCGGCGTTGATGCCGTGCGACTGGACGCCGTAGAAGGCGCGGCCCGCGCCGGCCTCGCGGCCGAGCACCCGCAGGTTCATCGGGTAGCCGCCGAGCCCCGGCCAGCAGAACACCGGACTCCTGGTGTCGCCCGGCCCCCGCTGGTCCGGGTTGAGCGGGACGAGCCGGGAGACGGTGCCCGCGGCGCCGTTCAGGTCCCGCTCGACCCGGGCGGCCAGTTCGCCCAGCCGCGGGCACTCGAACAGCACCTGGAGCGGCAGCGTGGTGCCGAGCTCGCGGTTGATCCGGTTGACCAGGGCGACGGCGATCAGCGAGTTGCCGCCGACCGAGAAGAACTCGTCGGTGAGCGAGGCATCCTCGTAGTTCAGCGCCCGCCCCCAGAACCCGGCCAGCCGGCGCTCCACCTCGCTGCTCGGGGCGACGTACTCGCCGCGCACGTCGGCGGTGCGCACCGTGTCGGAGGCGGCGAGCGTCCTGAGGTCGACCTTGCCGTTGGCGGTCAGCGGCAGCGCGTCGAGGACCAGCACCCGGTTGGGCAGCATGTAGTCCGGCAGCAGGGTGGCCAGTTCGTCCTTGATGATCTCGGCCGGGCCCTTCATGTGGACGGCGTCCTCGCGCATGTCCTCGCCGCGGATCTGGTCCTCGCTGACCTTCCCGCCGAGGAAGAAGTACGAGGGGCCGGCGGCCAGGCCGGCCGACTCCAGGATCGCGTCGACGCGGCGCGCGGCGGGCAGCGGGTGGCCGGTCTTGGAGCTGTAGCCGGAGGACATGAAGCCCAGGCCCAGGCCGTTGCGCTGGAGGCGGTGCGCCTGGGTGCCGAGCGCGATGTACTCCAGCCACTCCTCGCCCGCGCCGGCCCGGCCGACCGCGGTGACGCCGAAGGAGGCCCGGGCGTACACCGCCTGGTTGATCGCGATCACGTGCCGGGCTTCGACGACCTCGTCCGCGAGGTGCGTCAACTCGCCGTCCGCGTACCGGTAGAAGCCGCCCGGCAGGCCGTCGATCCGGCCCTCGTGGGCCTGCAGGTACAGCTCGACGGGTATGCCGCGCCGCTCGCCGCCGCCGCGGCCGATCTCGAAGGCGCCCAGGTAGTGGTCCTCCTCGGCGACGTCCAGGCGCTCCCGGGCGGCCGGGTCGAGGCCGAGCGGCCGCACGGCCAGCCCGTACTCGGGCAGCACCTCCTCGAAGACGCCGAGCATGTGGCCGGTCTCGAACTCCAGCACCTCGCGGATGTTGTTCTTGTAGACCGGCTCGATGGCGGCGGTCTTCCCGGCGAAGTGCAGGGTCAGGTACGGCTGCGGGCGGGTCGGCGCGTCCGCGGTGCGGATCAGGGCGTGGTCGACCGGGTGGTAGTAGTACACGCCGGCCGCGAGCCCGTCCAGGCCGCCGGTCTCCAGGTACAGCTGGGTCGCGTACAGCGCGCCGGGCGAGGCGTAGGCGTACTTGGGCAGCAGCCGCTCGGTGCTGTGGAACTGGCCGAACCACCGCAGGATGCGGCCGAGTTCGGGCAGGCTCAGCAGGGCGAGGTCGCGGCCGAAGGCGCCGGCCGGGCGGGGGGCGAGCAGCGCGAGCAGGTCGTCCCGGGTGACCGGGCCGCCCTCGTAGAAGCGGTAGGTCTTGCGGGCGAAGACCGCGCGGCGCTGGTTCTCGGTCTCCCGGCGGCCGGGCAGGTCGATCCGCTCGCGCCCGGCGAGCCGGGCGGGGTCGCGCAGGCCCGGGTCGGAGAGCTGGGCGCGGACCTGCAGCCGGCTGGCCTTGGACTGGTGGTGGCCGCCGTGCACGCCCTGGTCCATCAGGGCGGCCTCGCGGGGGTTGAGCTCGACGCAGGCGACCAGGTTCTGGTGCCCGGTGCGCTCGTCGGCGGTGACGACGGCGGCGGAGCGGCGCACCCAGGTGTGCTCCTCGATCGCGCGGGCGATCTCGTCCAGTTCGACCCGGTGGCCGCGCAGCTTGACCTGGTTGTCGACCCGCCCGGCGAACTGGAGGGTGCCGTCCGGGTTCCACTGCGCGAGGTCGCCGGTGCTGTACAGCCGCTCGGCGGGCGCGAACGGGGAGGGCACGAAGCGCTGGGCGGTCAGCTCGGGCCGGTTGAGGTAGCCGCGGGCCAGCTGGACGCCGCCGATGAAGAGCTCGCCGACGCTGCCGAGGCCGACCGGCGCCAGCTTCTCGTCCAGGATGTAGCACTGGGTGTTGTCCACCGGGCGCCCGATCGGCACCGAGCCGCTGCCGTCGCCGAGGTCGGCCTGGTCGACGAGCTGCGCGGTGGCGTTGATGGTGCACTCGGTCGGGCCGTACAGGTTGACCAGCGCGGCGCCGGGCAGCGCGCGGCCCAGGTCGTGGGCGAGCCGCCGGGACAGCGCCTCGCCGCCGGCGAACACCCTGGTCAGGCCTGTGCACTCGGTGAAGCCCTCGGTGTCCAGCAGGGCCCGCAGCAGGGTCGGCACGCACTGCAGCGTGGTCACGCCGTGCCGCTGGACGGCGGCCACCAGGGCCTCCGGGTCCCGGTGCAGGCCGGGCGCGCCGGCCACCACGCGGGCGCCGACGGCCGGGGCCAGGATCTCCCACTGGGCGGCGTCGAAGCTCATCGGGGTCTTCTGCAGCACGGTCGCCTCGGGGTCGAGGTGGCCGGCGCCGAGCAGCCAGCGCAGCTGGGAGACCACCGAGCGGTGCTCGATCATGACGCCCTTCGGGCGGCCGGTGCTGCCCGAGGTGTAGATCACGTAGGCCAGTTCCTCCGGCTGCGGGCCCTCGCCCTCGACCCGGGCCCGGCCGGCCCGCGCCTCCTCGACGGTGAGGACCGCGGTGCCGCGCGGGGCCAGCGCGGTCAGCCGCTCCCGCAGGTGCTCCTGGGTGAGGACGACGCGGGTGCCGCTGTCCTCCAGCATGAAGCGCAGCCGGTCCTCGGGGTACTCGGGCGCCAGCGGCAGGTAGCCGGCCCCGGCGTACAGGATGCCCCAGGCCCCGGCGACCAGGTCCGTCGACGGCTCGGCGAAGAGGCCGACGCAGCCGTCCGGCCCGGCGCCCAGTTCGCGCAGCCGCGCGGCGAGCCGGCGGGCCTCGTCGGACAGCTCCAGGTAGGACAGCTCGCGCCCGTCCCCGACCACGGCCGGGGAGGCGGACCGGACGCGGACCTGACGGTCGAGCAGATCGGTGAGCGCGCTGCCGGCCGGTGCCCGGCGGGCGTGCGGGACGGCAGGGGTGTCGGTACGGGGGGTGGACGGGGTGAACAACATGGGAAAACCTTTGCTGGACGGAGAGTTGACAAGGCGCTCCGATTGGGGCACGCCGCGATCAGGCTCCACCGTCGCCCGCCCGTTGTCCCAGTCACAAGGGATGCAGGTCTGAACCTCTGGCCGGTTTGTCCCGAGCCTTGGCGCGTTCCCGATCATGCCGCCGGGCCCGCCCGGCCTCGGCGCGCTTCCGGTCGCGCCCCCACACGCCCCAGGAGTCCCAGGCGTCTCAGGGGCCCAGGCATTCGTGCGTTCACGATCACGTAACCGGGCGGAAGCGCGGTCTCGGTAGCGTCAGCGGCATGACGGCATCACGCACTCGCCTCGAACGGTTCTGGCACCGGCCCTTCCGCAGGTCCGACCGCAGGTGTGCGTCGCCCGAGGGCCGGGCCGCCCGGCTGCCCGCGCTCACCGGCGGCCCGTTCCGCCTCGCCCGCCCGCACCCGCCGGTCGACCGGCACCCGGCGCCGGCACCGGCGGCGCTGCCCCCGCTGCGGTCACTGCCGTCACCGGCGCCCCTGCCGTCCCAGCCGTCGCCGCCGCCGGGCCCGTCCCGGTTGTCCCTGGCGGATGGGACCGAGCTCCTGGTCCGCCCGGCCGGTCCCGGCGACCGGACGGCCGCGCTGGCGATGCACGAGCGCTGCTCCCCCGCCTCGCTGCGGCTGCGCTACCACGGCCCGGTCCGCGACGCCGGCCGCTACCTGGACCACCTGCTGGACGCCCGGCACGGCCGCAGCCTCGCCGTGACGGCCCCGGACGGGCGGATCGTCGCGCTCGGGCACCTGATGTGGGACGACGGCGAGGCCGAACTGGCCGTCCTGGTCGAGGACGCCTGGCAGCGGCACGGGCTGGGCACGCTGCTGCTGCGCCGGCTCGCCGCGACGGCCCTGGCCGCCGGGATCGGCACGGTCTACGCCGTCACGCACGCGGGCAACGCCGGGCTGATCGCCGCGATGCGCCGGCTCGCCGCGCCGCTGGACATCCGCGCGGACGGCGGCACCCTGGTGATCACCGCCACGCTGGCGGCGGAGGAGGAGCCGGCCGCCCCCGCCGGTCGGACCGGCCGCTGATCGTACCGCCATCCCGTCGCCGCCCGGCGCGTCCGGCGCCCTCCCGCGGCGCCGGCGGGCGCGCCGACCCGGCGCGAGCGGGAACCCCGGGCGGCCCCACGGCGTCCTCGACCGTGACCGGCCCGTCCGTACACCGCCCTCCTCGACGGCCCGTCAGCAGCCCCGCCGACCGCGTCGCAGCAGGCGGCGTGGGGTCCGGATCGTGGAGCCGGGCGACGGAGTCGGTAGGCTGATCCCGTCCCCGCCGCCCGCCGGCCCGTTGTCCGGCCCCGGGCGGTGCCGCAGCAAGGAGGAACCACTGAGCATGGCAGGCACCGAATCGGAGCCCACAGGCGCACGCGACGCCTCGCTGCCGGCCCGCGCGAAGATCGCGGTCACGGCCGGGCGGGTCGCCGCCGCGGTGTCCCGCAAGGCCGGGCGCGGAAGCGGCTCGGTGATCGGCGGCAAGGTCGCCCTCAAGCTCGACCCCGACCTGCTCGCCACCCTCGCCGACCACCTGGACGTCGTCCTGGTCAGCGCGACCAACGGCAAGACCACCACCACCCGCCTGATCGCCGAGGCGCTGCGCGCCGCCGGCCCGGTGGTCTCCAACGCCCTCGGCGCCAACATGCCGGCCGGCATCACCTCCGCCCTGGCGGGCGGCACCGACGCCCGCTTCGGCGTCATCGAGGTCGACGAGAAGTACCTGGCGACGGTCGCCCGCGACACCCGCCCCAAGGCGATCGCCCTGCTCAACCTCTCCCGCGACCAGCTCGACCGCGCCGCCGAGACCCGGATGATGGCCGAGAAGTGGCGCGAGGGCCTGCAGGACACCGAGGCCGTGGTCATCGCCAACGCCGACGACCCGCTGGTGACCTGGGCCGCCTCCTCCTGCAAGAAGGTGGTCTGGGTGGCCGCCGGACAGGCCTGGAAGGAGGACGCCTGGTCCTGCCCCGCCTGCGGCGGCGTGATGCAGCGCCCCGGCGACGACTGGTTCTGTCAGGACTGCGGCTTCCGGCGCCCCAACCCGCACTGGGCGCTCCAGGGCACCCACGTGATCGACCCGCAGCGCGGCGCCTGGCCGATCCAGCTGCAGCTGCCCGGCCGGGCCAACCTGGCCAACGCCACCACCTCGGCCGCCGTCGCCGCCGTCTTCGGCGTCGCCCCGCAGGTCGCGCTGGAGCGGATGCAGTCGGTGGCCGCCGTGGCCGGCCGCTACGACGTCGTCCAGTACCAGGGCCGGGACATCCGGCTGCTGCTGGCCAAGAACCCGGCCGGCTGGCTGGAGACGTTCTCGCTGATCGACGGCCCGCCGGCCCCGGTCATCCTGTCCGTCAACGCGCTCGACGCCGACGGCACCGACACCTCCTGGCTGTGGGACGTCGACTACGAGCGCCTCGCCGGGCACCCGGTGTTCGTGATGGGCCAGCGCAAGCTCGACCTGGCCGTGCGCCTGGAGGTCGCCGGGCTGCAGTTCCACGTCGTGGACTCGCTGGAGCAGGCCGTCCGGATGGCCCCGCCCGGCCGGATCGAGGCCATCGCCAACTACACCGCCTTCCAGCAGCTGCGGAAGGTCGTGGCCGGCTGATGCCGCGCCCGAACGCCCAACTTTTCGTGATGGAAGGCCTTCGAGGATGAGTGAGAGCAGCCTGCGCGTGGTCTGGGTCTACCCCGACCTGCTCAGCACCTACGGCGACCGCGGCAACGCCCTGGTCGTGGAGCGCCGGGCCCGCCAGCGCCACCTCAACGTGACCCGGATCGACGTCCGCTCCGACCAGGCGATCCCCACCAGCGGGGACATCTACCTGATCGGCGGCGGCGAGGACCGCCCGCAGCGGCTGGCCGCCGAGCGGCTGCGCGCCGACAGCGGCCTGGTCCGGGCCGCCGAGAACGGCGCGATCATCTTCGGCGTCTGCGCCGGCTTCCAGATCATGGGCCACGAGTTCATCAACGACCTCGGCGAGCGCGAGCCGGGCCTGGGCCTGCTCGACGTCTGGACCCGGCGCGGCGAGGGCGCCCGCTGCGTCGGCGACGTGCTGGCCGACGTCGACCCGCAGCTCGGCCTGCCGCAGCTGACCGGTTTCGAGAACCACCAGGGCGTCACCCAGCTCGGCCAGGGCGTCCGCCCGTTCGCCACGGTCGGCGTCGGCCGGGGCAACGGCACCGGCGACGGCACCGAGGGCGCCTGGCGGGACACCGTCTTCGGCACCTACCTGCACGGCCCGGTGCTGGCCCGCAACCCCGCCGTGGCCGACATGCTGATCAAGCTGGCGCTGGACGTCAACGCCCTGCCGCCGGCCGACACCACCTGGTACGACGCGCTGCGCGCCGAGCGCATCGCGGCCACGACGCGCCCCGCGTAGTACTCCGCGACGCCCCGACCGGTTGCCCGCAATGCGGGCAACCGGCCCGCGGGCGGCCCCGGACGTACGACAATGGGGCTGCCTACTGCACACCCTCCTCGGCAGCAGGCTGCACTTCCACGCGGGGGCGCCGACGGCGCCGCTCCCGCGTCGGCTCCTGCCCGGCCGGACCAGGGGCCGTATGCTCGACTTCGCGGCCGTTTTCGGGCGTTCCGTCCGGATTCGGCCGGTCCTCCACCTCGCGGCCACCTCCCCGCCACTGCGGTGCGGGAGCGCCCCGCCACGGTGGCGGCTCGTCGTTCCAGCCTGTAGTCCGGCCGTTCCTCGGTTGCTCGGGAGTTGCAAAGCTAATGCGTATCGGAGTGCTGACCAGCGGCGGTGACTGCCCCGGACTGAACGCCGTGATCCGTTCCGTGGTGCACCGGGGGGTGGTCGACCACGGCGACGAGATCATCGGGTTCCAGGACGGCTGGCGAGGTCTCCTGGAGGGCGTCCACCGCCCGCTGACCCTCGACTCGGTGAGCGGCATCCTCGCCCAGGGCGGCACCGTCCTCGGGTCCTCCCGGGTGCAGCCCAGCCACCTGCGGGACGGGGTCGAGCGGGCCAAGAAGTACTGCTCCGACCTCGGCATCGACGCCGTCATCCCGATCGGCGGCGAGGGCACCCTGAAGGCCGCCAAGCTGATGAGCGACGCCGGGCTCCCCGTCGTCGGCGTCCCGAAGACCATCGACAACGACATCGCCGCCACCGACGTCACCTTCGGCTTCGACACCGCCGTCTCGGTCGCCACCGAGGCACTGGACCGGCTGAAGACCACCGCCGAGTCCCACCAGCGGGTCATGGTCGTCGAGGTCATGGGCCGGCACACCGGCTGGATCGCGCTCAACGCCGGCATGGCGGCCGGCGCGCACGCCATCGTCGTCCCGGAGCGCCCCTTCCACATCGACAAGCTGACCGATGTCGTGCGCGAGCGCTTCGACCGGCAGAAGAAGTTCGCGATCGTGGTCTGCGCCGAAGGCGCCAAGCCCGAGCCCGGCACCATGCACTGGGAGGAGGGCAGCAAGGACATCTACGGCCACGAGCGGTTCACCGGCATCGCCACCCAGCTCTCCCGCGAGCTGGAGCACCGCCTCGGCAAGGAGGCCCGCCCGGTGATCCTCGGCCACACCCAGCGCGGCGGCACCCCGACCGCCTACGACCGGGTGCTCGCCACCCGCTTCGGCTGGCACGCCGTCGAGGCCGTCCACAAGGGCGCCTTCGGGCACATCACCGCGCTGCAGGGCACCAACATCAACCTGGTCCCGCTGGCCGAGGCGGTCGCCGAGCTGAAGACCGTCCCGCAGGAGCGCTACCAGGAGGCCGAGACGGTCATCTGACCGTCCGCCCCTCCGGGCGCCCCCGGACGCGAAGTCCCGCTCCGGGGGCGCCCGGACGTGTTCCTCCACCGGGGCACCCCGAACACCCCGTCCGCATCGGCGTCGTGCGACCGGCCCGCGACGCGGACCCGCCGGTGGTCGGCGGGTCCGCGTCGCGGGCCGTGTCCCCCGGTCGGGGGTGGCGTCAGGCCGGGACGACCCGGTAGCTCTGGGCCGGGAAGGGCAGGTTGGACTGGGCGAGCGAGCCGCTGAGCCACGAGTAGCTGCCGGTGCAGCCGGCGCCGGGGTAGAGCTGCACGGAGGCGGAGCCGTTGGCGACCTGGACCGACCGGGCGGGCGTCGACAGGGCGTGGCAGGTACCGAAGTCGTTGAGGTCGACCGTGGTCACCGCGCCGCTCCCGCCGGTGCCCGTGTAGAGGTAGGCGCCCGGCTGCAGCGGAGGCCAGCCGGCGGCCTGCGCCCCTCCGGCGCCGAGGCCCAGCACGGCCGCGGCCACGGCGGCCGTGACGGCCGAACTGCGGAGCACCGCCTTGGGAGTGAACATGTGAACCACCTTCCAATCGTGTGAGGGTGTTGCGGGACCGGCCTCCATCGTTCGTCCCGAACCTTCCTTCCGCATCAGTCATTTGACTGTACGTCGATCATCGGATCGCACGGCTTCGGAAGCGGCGCGCGAGGGCTGCTACAGTCGAGGGGACCTGTAGTCGTGTGATCGAGGAGTGGCAGACGTGGCGGGTGACGACGACATCTCCGGGTGAGATCCGGATCTGACGGCCACCGGCCGGTGCTCCAGCAGCGCCGCCGAGGTGGTCCGTTTCGTCGTACCCCTTTTCCCGTCCCCGCCCAGGGCAGAGGTCCGCCTTCCTGCCCTCGCTCTCCTTCGAGGTCATCTCCATGTCCGACGCTGCCGTCGTCTGCTCGAACGTCTCCTTCGCCTGGCCCGACGACACCCCGGTCTTCCACGACCTGTCCTTCACCGTTCCCGCGGGCCGCACCGGCCTGGTCGCCCCCAACGGCTCCGGCAAGAGCACCCTGCTCAAGCTGATCGCCGGCGAACTCCGGCCCGCCACCGGCTCGGTGACAGTCACCGGCAGGCTCGGGCACCTGCGCCAGAGCCTGCCGCTGAGCGCCGACCTCACCGTCGCCGAGGTGCTCGACGTCGCCGGGATCATCCGCGCCATCGACGCCGTGGAATCCGGGGACGTCGACGAGCGGCACTTCACCACCATCGGCGACGACTGGGACATCGAGGAGCGCACCCGCGCCCAGCTCGACCGGCTCGGCCTGACCGGCCTGACCCTGGACCGCAGCCTGAGCACGCTCAGCGGCGGCCAGATCGTCTCCCTCGGCCTCGCCGCCCAACTCCTCAAGCACCCCGACGTGTTGCTGCTCGACGAGCCGACCAACAACCTCGACGCGCGCGCCCGGCACCAGCTCTACGACGTGCTGACGGACTTCACCGGCTGCCTGCTGCTGGTCAGCCACGACCGCGCGCTGCTGGACCGCATGCAGTCCATCGCCGAACTCGACGCCGGCGAACTGCGCTTCCACGGCGGCAACTTCACCGCCTACCAGGAGGCCGTCCGGGCCGAGCAGGAGGTCGCCGAGAAGAACGTCCGCAACGCCGAGCAGGAACTCAAGCGCGAGAAGCGGGAGATGCAGCAGGCCCGCGAACGCGCCGAGCGCCGCCAGAGCAACGCCGCCCGCAACCTCAAGAACGCCGGCCTGCCCCGCATCTTCGCCGGGACCATGAAGCGCGGCGCCCAGGAGTCCGCCGGCCGGGCCGGGCAGACGCACGCGGCCCGGGTCAGCGAGGCGAGGGCCCGGCTCGACGAGGCCGGACGAGCCCTGCGCGAGGAGCAGCGCCTCGCCCTGGACCTGCCCGACACCCAGGTGCCCGCCGGACGCAACCTCTTCCTCGGCGAGGGGCTGCAGGTGCGCCACGCCGGCCGGCCGGTGTTCGCCGACCACGGCGTCGACCTGAGCATCCGCGGCCCCGAGCGGATCGCGCTGACCGGGCCCAACGGCGCCGGGAAGAGCACCCTGCTGCGCCTGGTCACCGGCGAACTCGCCCCGGACGGCGGGGAGATCAGGCGCAGCGACGGTCGGATCGCGTACCTCTCCCAGCGCCTGGACCTGCTGGACCTCGACCGCACCGTGGCGGAGAACTTCGCCGCCTTCGCCCCCGAGCGGCCCGAGGCGGAGCGGATGAACCTGCTCGCCCGCTTCCTGTTCCGCGGCGCCCGCGCCCACCTGCCGGTCGGGGTGCTGTCCGGCGGGGAGCGGCTGCGCGCCACCCTGGCCTGCGTGCTGTGCGCGGAACCGGCGCCGCAGCTGCTGCTGCTCGACGAGCCGACCAACAACCTCGACCTGGTCAGCGCGGGCCAGTTGGAGAGCGCGCTGAACTCCTACCGGGGCGCGTTCCTGGTGGTCAGCCACGACGAGCGCTTCCTCGCCGAGATCGGGGTGAACCGCTGGCTCCGGCTGGCCGACGGCGGGCTGGAGGAGGGCGCGGCCCCGGCGGTGTGAGCCGGCGCCGGTCGGGCCGCCCTACCGGCAACGGCCTACCGGCGGTCGGCCCGGTGTGCGGGCGGGAGTCCGGGTGGGAGTGCAGCCGGGAGTACGGGCGGTTCGGGCAGCCAGTCGCGGGTGGGGTCGTACTCCAGCCAGCGGCTGCGCCCGGCCTCCTCGGCGCAGGCGGCGGCAAGGTCGTTCAGCCCCGGGTGCCCGTTCCCGGTGCACCACAGCAGCGACCAGGCGTACAGCGGCGTGGGGTCGACCAGCGGGACGGAGCGCAGCCCCGGCACGTCCGGCAGCGGCACGTCGGCGGGCACCAGCGCGAACGCCCTTGGCTCGCCCGCCACTTCGGCCAGGAAGTGGGCGAGGCCCAGGTTGACGCCGGTGGCCGTGCGCCGGACGCCGAACCGGTCGGCGAACCGCCGCAGGAAGTCGAGCCGGTCCAGCGCGCCGGGCGCCAGGAGCGTGCTGTCGCTCAACTGGTCCGGCCGCAGGGCCGGTTCGGCCGCGAGCGGGTGGTCGGTGCTCAGCACGGCGTCCACCGGTTCGAGCCGGACGAGGCGGTGGGCGAGCCCGGCGGGCAGCGGCGGGTGGACCCGGCCGAAGGCCGCGTCGATGTCGCCGTGCAGCAGCGCGGCCGTCGCCGAGGGCAGGTCGCGCCCGTGCCCCAGGGCCAGTTCCCCGGCCCGTCCGGCGACTTGGGCCAGGGTGCGCAGCGGCGCGTAGAGGTGCCCCCAGACGTCCACGCGCAGCGGACGGTCCGTCCCGGACACCGCCGCGACCGCGGCGTCGGCGGCGGCCACGGCCTGCCGGGCGGGCGGCAGGAAACGCCGCCCGGCCTCGGTGAGGCGCACCCCGTTGCCGCCGCGGTGCAGGAGCTCGGCGCCGAGCAGGGACTCCAGCCGCGCGATCCGCTTGGACAGCGCCTGCTGGGAGATGCCGAGCGCGGCGGCCGCCCGGCCGAAGTGCAGTTCCTCGGCGGTGCGCACGAAGGCCCGCACCTGCGCCACGTCGAGATCCATGGCCCCCAGCGTAGGCGACAACCGACGGCTGTCGGCCTCGCTCGTTCGTTGTTGGATCGCCGGGCGGCCGCGGCGGTTGCATGGTCCCCATGCAGAGACTGATTCCCACCGCGGAGCCCACCCGTCCCGTCGCCTTCGCCGACGCCTCCCAGCCCGTCCCGGAGCCCGACGAGGCCCTGATCAAGGTCGAGGCGTTCGCCCCCAACCGGGGCGAGACCTTCCTCCTCGAACGCCCCCGGCCGCAGTGGCTGCCGGGCAAGGACATCGCCGGGCTGGTCGTCCAGGCGGCGGCGGACGGCTCCGGCCCCGGCGTCGGCACCCGGGTCGTCGGGCACCCGCCGCAGGGCGGCTGGGCCGAGTACGCCGCCGTGCCCACGCACTCGCTCGCGGTGCTCCCGGACGGCGTCGACAGCGTACGGGCGGCGGCCCTGCCGCTGGCCGGGATCACCGCCCTGCGGCTGCTGCGCACGGCCGGCTCGCTGACCGGCCGGCGGGTGCTGCTGACCGGCGCCTCGGGCGGCGTCGGCCACTACGTCACCGAGCTGGCCGTGGGGGCCGGCGCGGAGCTGACCGCGGTGACGGCCACGCCGGCGCGCGGCGCGCGGCTCGCGGCCCTGGGCGCCCGGGTGGTCCACGACGTCGCGGCCGCCCAGGGGCCGTTCGACGTCGTGCTGGAGTCCACCGGCGGGCCGAACCTGCCCGTCGCGCTGTCGAAGGTGCGCCCGGGCGGCCTGCTCGTCTGGTTCGGCCAGGCGAGCCGCACGCCCGCGACCCTCGACTTCTTCGACCTGCTCAACGGGCCCGAGCGCGTGACGATCCAGCACTTCCACTACGCCGGAGCCCCGTACGGCGACGACCTCGCGGCACTGGTGAGCCTGGTGGAGCAGGACCGGCTGCACCCGGAGATCGGCCGCACCGAGGACTGGGCGCGGACCGCCGAGACCCTGGTCGACCTGCGGGAGCGCCGGATCCGCGGCAAGGCCGTCCTGCTGACCGGCGGAGGACGATGACCGGCACGAGGTCACGCGGAGCGCGCCGGGAGGGGGGTACCGCCCGGCGCGCTCCCGGCGTAGCGGCGCACACTGTGGACGCCCGTGACGCAGGCTTTGCAATTGCATGACAAGCGCCTGCGAATGCTTCCCTCGCCGCCGATCATGATCACAGAATGTCTCGACACCAGGCCGCGATCACCTCCGATTCCGAGGGATCGGCCGCGCGTTTCCATCCCGCAGAAAGCCACGTCGAGCATGCGCAGAACCGGCCCACCGCCACCCGCCCCCCGCACCGCGCCCGGTACGGCCCCGAGCGCCGCACCGCGTACCGCGACCGCCGTACCGGCGCGCGGGAAGGCGGGGCCGTGCTCCGCCACGTGATGCGCAAGGCGGTCGGCTGGCTGGCCATGATCGTGGTCGCCACCAACGCCACGTACGTCCTCGCCTCCTGGTTCCTCGACCCGAGGTCCAACTACCTGGGCACGCGCCCGATCCGCACCGAGGCGGAGATCGACCGGGCCCTGGCGCCGTACAACCTGGACCCGCGGGTGCCGCTGGTGGACCGCTGGTGGCACTGGCTCCGCGACGTGGTGCTGCACTTCGACTGGGGCAAGTCCCCGGTCGGGGCCCCGGTGAACGACGAGATCGGCTTCCGCGTCCTGGTCAGCGGCCAACTGGTCACCGCCGCCACGCTGTTGTCGGTGCTCCTCGGTGTCGCGCTGAGCGTGTCCACCGCGTCCCGGCAGTACGGCTGGTGGGACCGGTTCACCCAGCTGGTCTCGGTCTTCCTGTTCAACGTCCCCACGGCCGTCGCCGCGCTGGGCGTGGTCCTCGTCGGGATCTGGCTCAACCAGAGCCTCGGGCTGCGCTTCCTGTACGTCGCCGGGGAGAAGTCCCCGACCGTCGAGGGCCTGCTGCCCACCCTGGCCGACCGGCTGCAGCACCTCATCCTGCCGACGCTGAGCCTGACCCTGCTGGGCTACGTGGGCTACCACCTGACCCAGCGCACCCTGCTGCTCGACGCCATCGACTCGGACTACGTGCGCACCGCGCGCGCCACCGGGCTGACCCGCGCCCAGGCGATCCGCCGCCACGCGCTGCGCGCCTCGCTGATCCCCACCACCACCTCCCTGGCCTTCGGCATCCCCGCCGTGTTCACCGGCGCGGTCGTCACCGAGACCGTCTTCGGCTGGAACGGCATGGGCCAGTACTTCACCCAGACCATCGCCAAGAACGACGTGCACGGCGCCGTCGCGGTCGCGGCGTTCGGCGCGGCCATGACCGCCATCGGCGCCGTCCTCGCGGACATCGCCGTCGTCGTCCTCGACCCACGGGTGCGGGTGAACTGACATGACGACATCCGTGATCCCGTCCGCGGCGCGGCCCGCCGCGGGCAGCGGCCGGCTGTACCTGCGCCGCTTCGCCCGCAACCGCGGCGCCCTGCTCGGCGTGGCGCTGTTCGCCCTCCTGGTCCTGTTCAGCGCCTTCGGCGGCCTGTTCTCGCCGTACGCGCCCACCGACGCGGACTTCACCGCGCTCACCCAACCCCCGGGCGCAGCCCACTACTTCGGCACCAACCAGGGCGGCAACGACGTCTACGCCCAGGCCGTGCACGGTCTGCAGCGCTCGCTGGTGATCGCGGTCAGCGTGTCGGCGCTGACCATCGTGCTGGCCGCGCTGATCGGCGCGGGAGCCGCGTACCTGGGCGGCCGGGTGGAGAAGCTGACCCTCGCGGTCATCCACTTCCTGCTGGTGGTCCCGTCGTTCCTGATCCTCGCCCTGGTCTCGCACCGCCTCGCCGGCGACTGGCGGGTGCTGATCGTCGTGCTCACCGTCTTCGGCTGGATGACCACCGCCCGCGTCGTCTGGTCGCTGTCCACCTCGCTGCGCGAGCGCGACTACGTGCTGGCCGCCGAGTTCATGGGCGTGCGGCCGTGGCGGATCGTGGTGCGGCACATCATCCCCAACCTCGGGTCCCTGCTGGTGGTCAACCTGACCCTCGGCGTCGTCGCCACCGTGCTCAGCGAGACGGCCCTGTCGTTCCTCGGCTTCGGCGTGCAGACCCCCGACGTGTCGCTGGGGACGATGCTCGCGGACGGCTCCGGCACCATCACCAGCGCCCCCTGGCTGTTCGTGTTCCCCGCCGGCCTCGTCGTCCTGCTCACGGTGTCGATGACGCTCGTCGGCGACGGGCTGCGCGACGCGCTCGACCCCACCTCGGTATCGGCCGCCTCGGGAGGCGCACGATGAGCATCACCCTCGCACCGGCCCCCGAGCGCCCGTCGCCCGGCGGCGGGCCGGCCCCCGTGCTGTCCGTACGGGACCTGCGGATCACCTTCCCGTCCGAGGCCGGACCGGTCGAGGCGGTGCGCGGGGTCAGCTTCGACGTGCTGCCCGGCCGGACGCTGGGCATCGTCGGCGAGTCCGGCTCGGGCAAGTCCGCGACCGCGATGGGCGTGATGGGCCTGCTGCCGCCGACCGCCCGGATGTCGGGCGAGGTGCTGCTCGGCGGCCGCGACCTGGTCGGCCTGGACGACACCCGGCTGTCCCGGGTGCGCGGCCGGGAGATCGGCATGGTCTTCCAGGACCCGCTGTCCGCGCTCACCCCGATCTTCTCGGTCGGCCGGCTGCTGTCCGACGCGCTGCGCGTGCACCAGAGCCTGTCCAAGCAGGCCGCGTGGGAGCGCGCGGTGGAGCTCCTCGACCTGGTCGGCATCCCCGAACCCCGGCGCCGCGCACGGTCGTTCCCGCACGAGTTCTCCGGCGGGATGCGCCAGCGCGTGGTCATCGCCCTGGCCATGGCGAACGCGCCCTCGGTCATCGTGGCGGACGAGCCCACCACCGCCCTCGACGTGACCGTCCAGGCCCAGATCCTGGACGTGCTGCGGACGGCCCAGGCGGAGACCGGCGCGGGCGTCGTGCTGATCACCCACGACCTCGGCGTCGTCGCCGGGTACGCCGACGAGGTCGCCGTGATGTACGCCGGGCGGATCGTCGAACGGGCGGGCGTCGACGCGCTGTTCCGGCGCCCCACCATGCCGTACACCATCGGGCTGCTGGGCGCCGTCCCCCGCCCCGACGCCCCGCAGGACCGCCCGCTGGTACCGATCGGCGGCGAACCCCCGTCCCTGGTGGCGCTGCCCACCGGGTGCCCCTTCGCGGACCGGTGCCCCGCCGTGCTCGACCGCTGCCGCACGGCGGAACCCGCGGCGGTCCCCGTCGCCGGGCACGGGCAGGTCGCCTGCCTGCGCGCCGAGGAGATCGCCGACGGACGGCTGCGGGCGGCCGCGCTCTTCCCGGCGCCGGCCGGCAGCACCGTCGACACCGGAACCACCGGCGAAGTGGTCCTGCGGGTCTCCGGCCTGGCGAAGACCTTCCCCGTCACCAAGGGCGCCTTCCTGAAGCGCCGCACCGGCACGCTGCACGCCGTCAGCGACGTCGAGTTCGACCTCCGGGCCGGCGAAACCCTGGGCCTGGTCGGCGAGTCCGGCAGCGGCAAGACCACCACGCTCCTGGAGATCCTGCGGCTCAGGCCGCCGGAGCGCGGCCGGATCGAGGTCGCCGGGACGGACGTCGCCGGGCCCCTCCCCGCCGACCGGCTGCGGGAGCTGCGCGGCGCGGTGCAGATCGTCATGCAGGACCCGATGGGCTCCCTCGACCCCCGGCTCACGGTGTTCCAGCTGCTCGCCGAACCGCTGCAGGCGGTCGGCGTCGACCGGCCGGCGGTCCGGGCCCGGGTGGCCGAACTCCTGGGCCTGGTCGGCCTCGACGCCTCGGTGACGGAACGCTTCCCCGCCGCCCTCTCCGGCGGGCAGCGCCAACGCGTCGGCATCGCCCGCGCCCTGGCCACCCGGCCCCGGATCGTGGTCCTGGACGAGCCGGTCTCCGCCCTGGACGTCTCCGTGCAGGCCGGCGTGGTCAACCTGCTCACCCGGCTCAAGCGCGAGCTCGGCCTGGCGTACCTGGTCGTCGCCCACGACCTGGCCGTGATGCGGCACTTCGCCGACCGCATCGCCGTCATGTACCTCGGGCACGTCGTCGAGAGCGGCAGCACCGAAGCCCTCTTCACGGACCCCCGGCACCCGTACACCGAGGCCCTGCTCTCGGCGATCCCCGTACCCGACCCGCGGCGCGAACGCACCCGCGAACGGATCGTCCTCGACGGCGAGCAGCCGAGCGCCACCGACCTGCCGCAGGGCTGCGTCTTCGTCGACCGCTGCCCGCTGTACCGGCGACTCACCGACGACGGGCTGCGCGAGCGCTGCCGTACGCAACGGCCCGCCCTGGGCCCGGCCGCGCCCGGCTCCGACCACCGCCACGCCTGCCACGCCCGCTGAACACCCCACCGCACAAAGGAATGAGGACCCACACCGCCATGCGATCGAGAATCGCCGTCCCCGCAGCCGCCCTCACCGCGGCCCTCGCCCTCGCCCTCTCCGCCTGCAGCTCCACCGGCCCCGGCGCACCGGACGCCGGCAAGGCCCCCGGCCAGGGCAGCTCCGCCACCGCGGCCTCGGCGAAGGTCGACTACAACCCGCAGCCCTACGACAACGTCAAGGAGGGCGGCACCTACACCAGCGCGGGCACCATCGACGACCAGGGCAACCCCTTCAACGCCAACGCCACGCTCACCGCCAAGCGCGTCTGGTTCTGGTACAACCCGGACGTCATCACCTACTCCCCCACCGGCGAGGTGCAGTACAACCCGGACTACCTCAGCGACGTCAAGTCCGAGGTCGTCGACGGCAACCAGCGGGTCGTCCTCACCCTCAACCCGGCGGCCACCTACAACGACGGCACCCCGATCGACTGGACGGCCGTCAAGGCGACCTGGCAGGCCAACAGCGGCGCCGACAAGGAGTACAACGCGGCCGACACCGAGGGCTACAGCCTCATCACCTCGGTCACCCGCGGCACGGACGACAAGCAGGCCGTCATCGAGTTCAAGGGCGCCGCCCCCTGGTGGTCCAGCCTGTTCACCACCTTCCTGCATCCCAAGGCCGCCACCGTCGCCGGCTACAACGACGCCTACGTCAAGGCCGTCCACCCCGAGTGGGGCGCCGGCCCGTACACGGTCGGGACCTTCGACGCCAAGACCGGCGACCTCACCTTCGTCCGCAACCCCAAGTGGTGGGGCAAGAAGGGCAAGCTCGACAAGCGCGTCTACGTCAACCTGGAGTCGGACGCCGCCGCCAACGCCTTCAAGAACGGCCAGATCGACTACACCTCCGCCGGCGACGCCGAGGGCCTGAAGCGGCTCTCCGGCGTCCAGGGCACCGGGATCCGCCAGGGCGGCAGCCCGTTCGCCTACTCCTTCTACCTCAACGCCAAGTCCCCCAACCTGCAGGACATCCAGGTCCGCAAGGCCCTCCTGGAGAGCGTCGACCGGGCCCAGATCGCCAAGATCCAGTTCCAGGGCCTGGGCGACTACAGCGAGCCGCTGCCCGGCTCCCTGCTGCTCTTCAGCTTCCAGAAGGGCTACTCCGACAACGTCGGCGCCGTCATCAAGCACGACCCGGAGGACGCCAAGAAGACCCTGGACGCCGCCGGTTGGAAGCCCGGCAGCGACGGCATCCGCGAGAAGGACGGCAAGAAGCTCACCGTCACCTACACCCTGCGCGGCAACGACCCCCTGGAGAAGGCCACCGCCGGCGCCCTCGTCCAGATGCTCAAGCCGGTCGGCATCCAGATCGACCTCAAGACCTCCACCGCCGCCGACTTCAGCAAGATCCTCACCGACCACAGCTTCGACATCTTCCTCGTCGGCAACCGCGCCCCCGACCCCTTCGGCACCCGCTACCTGTGCCAGTTCTACTGCAGCGACAGCAGCTCCAACATCGTGAGCATCGGCTCCCCCGACCTCGACAAGGAGATCCACGCCGTCGCCGCCATCGCCGACCCCGACCAGCAGACCACCCAGGCCAACGCCGTCGAACGCAAAGCCCTCGAACAGTACGGCTACCTGCCCCTCTTCAGCGGCCCCTCCATCTACGGCATCAAGACCGGCCTCGCCAACGTCGGCGCCACCATCTTCGCCACCCCCCTCCCGGAAACCGTGGGCTGGCAGAAGTAGCCCCCTCCCGCAACGCCCTGTGGCCGCCCCACCGGACCCCGATCCGGTGCGGCGGCCACCGCCACGCGCTGGCGTCAGCAGCTCAGGGCGGTCACCACGTGCCGATGTCGGCGGGGTCGACGTCCGTTGTCCAGGGGACGGTGCGGTTGGTGGGGGGCTGGGTGGCGTGGTCGACCCAGGCTTCGAGGGCTTTGAAGGCGGTGCGGTAGAAGGGGAGGAGGGGGCGGAGGCGGTCGGGGTAGGTGTCGCAGAAGCCGTCGACGTGGTTGCCGGCCTCGATGCGGTACTGGCGGTGGAGGTGGGCGCGGCCGGCGGTGGCGACGAGGTGGGTGTAGCGGTCGGAGTGGAGGGTGATGGGGAGGAGGGCGTCCAGGGTGCCGTGGAGGGAGAGGAGGGGTTTGCCGATCGCGCCGGTGAGGGAGACGCGGGCGACGGCTTCGCGGACGGCCGGTGGACGGGTGGGGTAGGGGTAGTCGGCGTCGGGGCCCGGGTAGTGGGGGGTCGAAGACGGCGCGGTAGGTGCGTTGGGTGAAGTCCCAGTAGAGCTGGTGGTGGAGGTCCCAGAGGAACTCCGAGCCGGGCGGCAGGCCTGCCTCGATCAGCCGGACATGGGCGTCCGGGTCGGCGCCGTCGCGGTAGGCCGGGTAGTGGGCGAGCACCGCGGGCAGGTGGGTGAGCAGGTTGGGGCCCTCGGGGAGCCAGAGCGGGCCCTCCCAGTCGACGCCGCCGTCGTAGAGGTCGGGGAAGCGCTCCAGCTGGACCCGGGTGAGGTAGCCGCCGTTGGAGATGCCGGTGACGTAGGTGCGCTCCGGTTCGGTGCCGTAGTGGTGCCGGACGGCGGCACGGGCGGCGAGGGCGAGTTCGTGCAGGCGGTCGGTCCATTCGGCGAGGGCGTCGCCCGGCTCGCTGCCAACAAGAGAGAAGTCGGGCCCGGAGTTCCCCTTGTCGGTGGCGGCGTAGGCGTAGCCCTCGGCCAGGGCGTGGTCGGCGATCAGCCGGTCGGCGGCGTACTGGCGGCGGATGCCGGGTGCGGCGGTGACGACCAGGCCGCCGTTCCAGGCGGCGGGCAGCCGGAGGACGAACTGGGCGTCGTGGTCCCAGCCGTGGTTCGGGTTGAGCCGGGTGGCGGAGGGGAAGCAGCCGTCGACCTGCCATCCCGGCACCGGGCGGGCCGGCTGCGGGGTGTCCGCGCTGTGGAGTCCGTCCCAGTCGGCGAGGACCGTGTGGCCGCGGGACAGGGTGCCGGCGGTGGTCAGGTCGTCGAGGGCCACCGCGTGCTGCCGTTCGGCTCCGGGCACGCGCGGTGCCCATCCGGTCGGGGCGGTCGGGGCCGGGGCGCCCGTCATCGCGGGTCTCCTTCCGTTGGGGCCTGATCATGAGGCCGGGCGATGGGGCCGGGTGATGGGGCCGGATCACGCAGCTTCGTCGGGGCGCGCGGCCCCTGGCCAGGTGGCCGACCCCCACAGAGGGACGGTCGGGGTGTGCGCCACCGCCATAGGACGGACACGACGGAATCCGTAGCGTGTCACGCACTCGGCCCTCGGCTCGGAGGAGTGAACACGGCATGTGGAGAAGCGGTAGGCGAAGAGGCGCGGGCTGGGTGCTCGCGGGCGTGCTGGCGCTGGTCGGCGCGATCATCCCGTCCGGAACGGCCACGGCCGCTGCGACAACAGCGGCGGTGCCGGCCAACCTGACCCTGGAGGCGACCTACCCCACCGTCGCCAACGGCTGGGACCACGTCGAGCGGTACCTCGACACCACCCCCGGCTTCCGGCAGGAGCAGTATCCGCCGGACGGCCGCGGCAACCAGGACGGCCAGCGCCTCACCTTCTTCGGCGGCGTCAAGCAGCCCTTCTCCGGCCGCTTCCTGCTCTACTCGGCCCCGGGCTGGAACACCGGCGCGCACCAGGTCCCGGTGCTGCTGGTGCACGGCGCCAACGACAACCCGGACCGGGCCTGGGCCAACCCCGGCGAGTCCGGCGGCTACGGCTGCGGCGCCGCCTCCTGCCCGAGCACCGGGCTGATGCAGAAGCTGGCCGGGCAGGGCTACCGGGTCTTCGCGATCGGCTTCGCGCACAAGCAGGGCGACAACCTGATGCAGGCCCAGGAGGTCGGCGACGCGGTCGCGCTGATCCGTGCCAAGCTCGGCGTCCCGCAGGTGGACCTGGTGGGCTGGAGCAAGGGCGAGATGTCCACCCGCGCCTACGTGTCCTCGGTCAAGCCCTCCTGGGGCCGCCCGTACGCGGGCGACGTGCGCAAACTGATCACCCTCGGCGGGCCGAACGGCGGCTACGACTACCCCTTCGCACACGGGTGGGCGCACGACTTCTCGATCTGGCCGCAGTGCGGCGGCGCGATCAACGCCCCGTCCCCGCACCTGCACATGACCTGCTACGGCACCTACACCGCGCACCCCGAGTTCTCCTTCACCCCCACGAGCGGCTACGACGACTACCCGGGGCAGCGGCAGATGCTGGCGCGCTGGGACTCGGTCTTCGGCATCGACCAGACCCAGCAGGACTGGTACACGACCTACTACGGCGGCCAGGGCTTCTACACCGACGGCGGTGGCATCCAGGCCGCGATCGACGCCGGCTCGCTGGTCGCCCCGCTGAAGCAGGCCGGGGTCCCGGCCTCGGTGACGGCCTACCTGCTGGCCGGCGGCACCCCCAACATCCTCGGCATCTACAACGAGAACCGCGGCCCCAGCGACGGCGTGGTCTTCGTGTCCAGCGCGCTGGACACCACCGGCTTCGGCACCGTCGGCGGCACCGCGCTGATCGCCACCGCCAACCACCTGGAACTCGGCTGGGACGGCGCGGCGAGCGCGCAGGTCGCCGGCTGGCTGAACTGAGGACGCCCCGGATGATCACCGACCGACTGACGGCCACCGACCGGTTGACCGTCAACTACGCCGAGGTCGAGGGCCGCACCACCGGGGAGCCCGTGGTCCTCGTGCACGGCAACGTCTCCTCCAGCGTCTTCTGGCACCCGACCATGGCCGCGCTCCCCACCCGCTACCGCCCGCTCGCGCCCGACCTGCGCGGCTTCGGCGGCACCGAGCCGCTGCCGGTGGACGCCACCCGGGGCCTGCGCGACCACAGCGAGGACCTGCTCTCGTACGTCCGGGCCCTGGCGCTCGGCCCGGTGCACCTGGTCGGCTGGAGCATGGGCGGCGGGGTGGTGCTGCAACTGCTGCGCGACCACCCGGACTTGGTCCGCTCGCTCACCCTGGTCAACCCGGTCTCCCCGTACGGCTTCGGCGGCACGCACGGGGTCGACGGCACGCTCAACTCGCCGGACGGCGCGGGCTCCGGAGCAGGCGGCGCGGCGCCGGAGTTCGTCCGGCTGCTGCGCGAGGGCGAGTCGGGCGCCGGGTCCCCGTTCGCGCCCCGCGCGGTGCTGGACACCGCCTACGTCAGCGAACCGTTGACGGGGTCGGACCGCTACGTGGCCGCGATGCTGACCACCCGAATCGGGGACGACCACTACCCGGGTGACAGCCGGACGAGCGAGGCCTGGCCGGGCTTCGGGCCCGGGGAGCGCGGGGTGCTCAACTCGATGGCGCCGACGCACTTCCGGATCGACGACCTCGAGCTGGTCGAGCCGAAGCCGCCGGTCCTGTGGATCCGCGGCTCGGCCGATGTGATCGTCTCCGACACCTCGCTCTTCGACCTGGCCCACCTGGGCGCCATCGGCGCGGTGCCGGGCTGGCCCGGAGCGGACACCTGCCCGGCGCAGCCGATGGTCGCGCAGACCCGCGCCGTGCTGGACCGCTATGCCGCGGCGGGCGGCCGGGTGCACGAGGTGGTGGTCCAAGGGGCCGGGCACAGCGTGCAGTTGGAGCGGCCGAAGGAGTTCCTGGCCGCGCTGGTGGACGCGCTCGGCGACGCCTGACCGAACGACCCCGCACCCCCTGGCCGGTTGGAGCCGGCCGCCCAGGGGGTGCGGGCGGGTCAGCGCCGCGAGCGGCGGACGGCGATCAGGCTGCCGCCGAGCACCAGGAACAGCACGGTGATCAGCAGCGCCGGCACCGGGTTGCGGCTGCCGGTGGGCGGCAGCGGCGGCTTGGGCGTCGGGCCCGGGCCGGGCGTCGGGCTCGGGCTCGGGCTCGGGCTCGGGCTCGGGCTCGGGCTCGGGCTGGGCGTCGCGCTCCGGACGGTGGTGCTGGTCGAGCAGGTGCCGTCCGCCGCCCGCCGGGCGGCCTCGCCGCCGGAGCAGTTGGAGCCGTCCGCCGTCAGCCGGTTGACCAGGGTCTTGCCGCCCGCGTCCGGCCGCACGGTGACGGTGTACGTGAGCGTCTCCGTCGCACCCGGCCGGACGTCCAGGGTCCACGTCAGCCGCGGCGCGGAGTAGGCCGTCCGCCCGCTGCTGGCACGGGCATCGGCGCCGTAGCTCGCGCCGTCCAGGACCCCGGAGAGGTCGTCGGTGACGACGGCGCCGAGGTACGTGCCGCCGGCCCGGTTGGTCGCGGTGACGGTGTACGTGACGGTGTCGCCGGCCTTCGGGTGCGCCGGGCTCGCCTGCTTGGTGAGCAGGAGGTCGTGCCGCACGGTGATCGGCTCGGTCGGCGTCGCCACCGCCGTGTGGGCGGTCGCCGCCGGGTCGGGACCGCCGGTGACCACCGCCGTGTTGACCGGGACGGCCGTGGCGTCCGGGTCCAGCGTGCCGGACAGCGTCCAGGACGCCGTCGTCCCCACCGGGATCTCGACGGCCGGACAGGTCGCGACCCCGTCCGCGACCGGGCACGGCGTACCGTCCGCGTCGGACGCCATCGACGCGCCGCCCACCCCGGCGGGCACCCGGTCGGTGACGACCACGTTCCGCGCCAGCGAGGGCCCGTCGTTGGTGACGGTGACCCGCCACCGGATCTGCTGCCCGGCGACGACCGGGGAGGTCAGCAGCACCTTGGCGACGGTCAACCGCGCTTGCGGCGAGGGCGAGGTGGACGGAGAAGCGACCGCCGTACGGGTCGGGTCGCTCGGGTCCGGCCCACCGGTCACGGTCGCCGTGTTGGTCGGCGTGACGCTGGCCCCGGCGTCCAGCGTGCCGGACAGCGTCCAGGTCATCGAAGCACCCACGGCGATCTCGACGGCCGGGCAGGTCGCGACGCCGCCGACGACCGGGCAAGCCGTGCCGTCATCGGCCGCCATCGAGGCGTTCGACACCCCGGCCGGGACGTGGTCCACGACGACGACATCGCGGGCCCTGGCCGGTCCCCGGTTGGTGACGGTCACCCGCCACCGGATCTGCTCCCCCGGCACCACCGGGTCGGTGAGCAGCACCTTCGACACGGTCAACCGCGCCTGCGGGGAAGGCGAGTTGGAGGGCGAGGCGACCGCCGTGTGGGTCGGCGTGCTCGGGTCCGGACCACCGGTGACGGTGACCGTGTTGGTCGGCGTCACGGTCGCGTTCGGGTCCAGCGTGCCGGACAGCGTCCAGGTCGTCGAAGCACCCGCGGCGATCTCGACGGCCGGGCAGGTCGCGACGCCGCCGCTGATCGGGCACGCGGTACCGTCCGCGTCGGACACCATCGACACGTTCGACACCCCGGCCGGCACTCGATCGGCCACGACCACGTCCCGAGCCCGCGAGGGCCCGTTGTTCGTCACCGACACCTGCCACCGGATCTGCTCCCCCGGCACCACCGGGTTCGTCAGCAGCACCTTCGACACGACCAGATTCGCCTGCGGCGACGGCGAGTTCGACGGCGAAGCCACCGCCGTGTGCGAGGACGCGGACGGATCCGGACCACCCGTCACCACCGCCGTGTTCGTCGGCGTGACGGTGGCGTCGGCGTCGAGCGTCCCGCTCAGCGTGTACGAGGCCGACTGCCCGACCTCCAGCTCGATGGCGGGGCAGGTGGCGACGCCGGTGCCGATCGGGCAGGCGCTCCCGTCCTCGTCCGAGACCATCGCGGCTCCGGACACGCCGTCCGGCACCCGGTCGGTGACCACGACGTCGCGCGCCCGGGACGGACCGTTGTTGGTCACCGTCACCCGCCACGCGATGGCCCCGCCCGGCACCACCGGGTCGGTCACCAGCACCTTGGCCAGGCTCAGCCGCGCCTGCGGCGACGGCGAGCCGGTCGGCGAGGCGACGGCCGTGTGGGTCGGCGTGCTCGGGTCCGGGCCGCCGGTCACCACGGCCGTGTTCGTCGGCGTCACGGTCGCGTCCTGCGCGAGGGTGCCGGAGAGCGTGTACGTCACCGTCCGGCCGACCGGGATCTCGACCCCCGGGCAGGTGGCCACGCCGCCCGCGACCGGGCAGGCCTCCTTCGTCCCGTCCGGGGACAGCGAGGCACCGACGACGCCGTCCAGGATCCGGTCGCTGACCACGACGTTCCGGGCCTGGCTCGGTCCGTTGTTGGTGACGCTGATCCGCCACTCGATCAGCTGCCCGGGCACGACCGGGTCGGTGAGCAGCGTCTTCGACACGGTCAGCCGCGCCTGCGGCGACGGCGAGCCGGTCGGCGAAGCGACGGCCGTGTGCGCCGTCGCGGTCGGATCGGGGCCGCCGGTGACGGTGGCGACGTTGAAGGGGGTGCTGGTCGCGGCGGAGTCGAGCGTTCCCGTGACGGTGTAGGACACGCTGCCACCGGCCGGGATCTCGACGGCCGGGCAGGTCGCCGTGCCGCCGCTGATCGGGCAGACCGAGCCGTCCGCGTCCGAGGTCATGCTCGGGCCGTCGACCAGGGCCGGGAGGGTGTCCGTGACGACGACGTTCCGGGCCCGCGACGGGCCTCGGTTGGTCACCGTCACCCGCCACTGGATCTGCTGCCCCGGGACGACCGGGTTGGTCACCAGCGCCTTGGCGATGCTCAGGTTCGCCTGCGGCGAGGGCGAGTTGGTGGGCGAGGCCACCGCCGTGTGCGCGGTCGCGCTCGGGTCGGGGCCGCCCGTCACCACCGCCGTGTTCGTCGGCGTCACCGTCGCATCCGGCGCCAGCGTGCCGGTCAGCGTGTACGAGGCCGTCTGCCCGACCTCCAGCTCGATCGCCGGACACACCGCCGTCCCGTTCGCGACCGGGCAGAGGCTCGCGTCCGCGTCCGACTGGAGAACGGCGTTGCCGACGCCGTCCGGGATCCGGTCGGTGACGATGACGTTCCGCGCCCGCGAGGGGCCGTTGTTGGTCACCGACACCCGCCACTGGATCGTCTCCCCGGGGACGACCGGGTTCGTCAGCAGCACCTTCGACACCGACAGGTTCGCCTGCGGCGCGGGCGAGTTGGTGGGCGAGGCCACCGCCGTGTGCGCGGTCGCGCTCGGGTCGG
This sequence comes from Streptomyces sp. Y1, assembly GCF_041053115.1. Taxonomy (NCBI): domain Bacteria; kingdom Bacillati; phylum Actinomycetota; class Actinomycetes; order Kitasatosporales; family Streptomycetaceae; genus Streptomyces; species Streptomyces sp. Y1. The sequence continues at coordinate 744,669 of NZ_CP163445.1, forward strand.
GGCCGCCCGTCACCACCGCCGTGTTCGTCGGCGTCACCGTCGCGTCCTGCACGAGCGTGCCGGTCAGCGTGTACGACGCCGTCTGCCCGACCTCCAGCTCGATCGCCGGACACACCGCCGTCCCGTTCGTCACCGGGCAGACGCTCCCGTCCGCGGCGGTCATGCTCGCCGCGCTGACGCCGTCCGGTACGCGGTCCGTGACCACGACGTCCCGCGCCCGCGACGGGCCGTTGTTCGTCACCGACACCCGCCACTCGATCTGCTGTCCCGGCACCACCGGATCAGTGAGCAGCACCTTCGAGACGACCAGACTTGCCTGCGGGGAGGGCGAGTTGGTGGGCGAGGCCACCGCCGTGTGCGCGGTCGCGGTCGGGTCGGGGCCGCCCGTCACCACCGCGGTGTTCGTCGGCGTCACCGTGGCGTTCGGGTCGAGCGTCCCGGACAGCGTCCAGGTCCGCGTCTCCCCGGCCGGGATCTCGACCGCGGGGCAGGTCGCCGTACCGCCGCTGATCGGGCAGGCGGTACCGTCCTGCGCGGTCATCGACGGGCTCGACACCCCGGACGGCACCTGATCCGTGACGACCACGTTCCGCGCCCGCGAAGGCCCGTTGTTCGCCACCGACACCTGCCACTGCACCTGCTGCCCCGGCACCACCGGGTTGGTCAACAACACTTTCGACACGACCAGATTCGCCTGCGGCGACGGCGAGTTCGACGGCGAAGCCACCGCCGTGTGCGAGGACGCGGACGGATCCGGACCACCCGTCACCGTCACCGAGTTCGCCGGCGTCACCGTCGCATTCGGGTCCAGCGTGCCACTCAACGTCCAACTCACCGACGACCCCACCGCGATCTCCACCGCCGGACACGTCGCGACACCGCCGTTGACCGGACACACCGTCCCGTCCGAAGCCACCATCGAGGCGCCACTCACACCCGCCGGCACCTGGTCCGTCACGACCACGTTGCGCGCCCGCGAGGGGCCGTTGTTCGTGACGGTCACCCGCCACTGGATCTGCTTCCCCGGCACCACCGAATCAGTGAGCAGGGCCTTGGAGACGGTGAGGCCGGCCTGCGGCGACGGGAAGGTCGACGGCGAGGCGACGGCGGTGTGCGCCGTGACGGACGGGTCGGGCCCACCGGTGACGACCGCCGTGTTCGTCGGCGTCGCCGTCGCGTTCGGATCCAGCGTGCCGCTCAACGTCCAACTCACCGACGAACCCACCGGAATCTCCACCGCCGGACACATCGCGACACCACCACTGACCGGACACACCGACCCGTCCGAAGCCACCATCGAAGCACCACTCACACCCGCCGGCACCTGGTCCGTCACGACCACGTTCCGTGCCCGCGAAGGCCCGTTGTTCGTCACCGAAACCCGCCACTGCACCTGCTCCCCCGGCACCACCGGGTTCGTCAGCAGCACCTTCGACACGACCAGATTCGCCTGCGGCGAAGGCGAGTTCGACGGCGAAGCCACCGCCGTGTGCGAGGACGCGGACGGATCCGGACCACCCGTCACCGTCACCGAGTTCGCCGGCGTCGCCGTCGCGTTCGGATCCAGCGTGCCACTCAACGTCCAACTCACCGACGACCCCACCGGAATCTCCACCGCCGGACACGTCGCGACACCACCACTGACCGGACACACCGACCCGTCCGAAGCCACCATCGAAGCACCACTCACACCCACCGGCACCTGGTCCGTCACGACCACGTTCCGCGCCCGCGAAGGCCCGTTATTGGTCACCGACACCCGCCACTGCACCCGCTCCCCCGGCACCACCGGACTCGTCAACAACACCTTCGACACCGCCAGGTTCGCCCGCGGGGAAGGCGAGGAGGTCGGCGAGGCGACGGCGGTGTGCGCCGTGGCCGACGGGTCCGGCCCACCGGTGACCACCGCCGTGTTCGTCGGCGTCACCGTCGCGTTCGGATCCAGCGTGCCGCTCAACGTCCAACTCACCGACGACCCCACCGCGATCTCCACCGCCGGACACGTCGCAACACCACCACTGACCGGACACACCGACCCGTCCGAAGCCACCATCGAAGCACCACTCACACCCACCGGCACCTGGTCCGTCACGACCACGTTCCGCGCCCGCGAAGGCCCGTTGTTCGCCACCGACACCCGCCACTGCACCCGCTCCCCCGGCACCACCGGACTCGTCAACAACACCTTCGACACCGCCAGGTTCGCCCGCGGGGAAGGCGAGGAGGTCGGCGAGGCGACGGCGGTGTGCGCCGTGGCCGACGGGTCCGGCCCACCGGTGACCACCGCCGTGTTCGTCGGCGTCGCCGTCGCGTTCGGATCCAGCGTGCCGCTCAACGTCCAACTCACCGACGACCCCACCGCGATCTCCACCGCCGGACACGTCGCAACACCACCACTGACCGGACACACCGACCCGTCCGAAGCCACCATCGACGCGCCACTCACACCCACCGGCACCTGGTCCGTCACGACCACGTTCCGCGCCCGCGAAGGCCCGTTATTGGTCACCGACACCCGCCACTGCACCCGCTCCCCCGGCACCACCGGACTCGTCAACAACACCTTCGACACCGCCAGGTTCGCCCGCGGCGAGGGAGACGAGGTCGGCGAGGCGACGGCCGTATGCGACGACGCGTGCGGATCCGGACCACCCGTGACCACCGCTGTGTTCGTCGGCGTCACCGTCGCGTTCGGATCCAGCGTGCCGCTCAGCGTCCAACTGGCCGTCCCGTTCACCGGAATGGTCACGGCCGGGCACGTGGCAACCCCACCACTGATCGAACACGCCGACGCGTCCTGGTCGTTGACCATGCTCGCGCCGGTCACCCCGGCCGGGATCCGGTCGGTGACGACCACGTTCCGGGCCGTCGACGGGCCGTTGTTGGTGACCTCGACCTGCCACTTGATCGGCTGGCCGGGGACGACCGGGCTGGTCAGCAGGGTCTTGGACACCACCAGGTTCGCCTGGTGGTCGGGCGGGACGGGGTTGGCCCTGCTGGTGCAGTCGGGCGAGCAGCCGGGGTCGGTGGCGCCGCTCGGCGGGGTGACGGTGGCGCGGTTGTCCAGGGAGCCGACGGCGTCCGGCGGAACCGTCCCGGTGAGCCGATAGCTGACCTGGCCGCCGGCCGGGATGTCGACCGTCGTGTTGATGTTGCCGGTGCCGCTCGCCGCGCCGCCGCAACTGCTGCCACCAACCGCCGTACAGGTCCAGGTGAAGTTCTGGATCGCGGCGGGCAGGGTGTCGCGGACGGAGGCGCCGACCGCGTCCGAGGGGCCGTCGTTCTTCACGACGATCGTGTAGGTCAGCGGCTGCCCGGGCACGTACGGGCTCTTGTCGGGCGTCTTCGTCACCGACAGTCCGGTGGTCACCCGCCCCGGCGTGTCGACGGTGCTGGAGCAGGTCGGCCCGCAGTTCGGGTCCGTCGTGGCGCTCGGGCGGGTCACCGTCGCGGTGTTCGAGAGCGTGCCGGTGGTGGCGGAGGGGACGGTGCCCGTCACCGTGTACGTCACGGAGTCGTTCGCGGCGACGGTCGCCGTCGTGTCGATGCTGCCGGTGCCGCTCGCGGCGCCGCAGGCGCTGCTCCGGGAGCCCGCCGCACAGGTCCAGGTGAAGCCGGACAGCGCGGACGGCAGCGCGTCGCGGACGGCCGCGTCGACGGCGGGCGCCGGCCCCGCGTTGCTCACCACGACGGTGTAGGTGAGCGTCTGCCCCGGGACGTACGTGGTCGGGGCGGCCGACTTCCGGACGGACAGGGCGACCTGGGTCACCCACTCGATGACGATCTGGCCGTTGCCGCCGTTGCTGTAGCCGCCGCCGTCGCCGATGCCGCTGCCGCCCACGTACTGGGCGTCGGTGCGCCCGCCCGAGGTGCCGCCCACGCCGTTGCCGGTGCTGTTGGTGCCGTTGGAGGTCTGGGTGTTGGTGACGCCGGCGCCCCGGTTGTAGCCGGATCCGCCGCCGCCCATGCCGTTGGCGTCCAGGGCTCCGCCGCGCTGGCAGGCGCCACCGCCACCGCCGTAGTAGCCGCCGCCACCCCCGCCGCCGCCCTCGTACTGCGGCGCACTGGCACCCCGGCCGCCCTGGTACTGGCTTCCGGCTCCGGCGGTCGCGCAGGAGGTCTGGGTGGCCGCCGCGCCGCCCGCGGTCTGGGTGCCGCCCCGGCCGGAGGCGGTCGGTTGGTTGTCCTGGCCGCCGTTGGCGCCGCCACCGCCGCCGGCCGCCGGGGTGAGGGCGTCGGCGCCGGGCGAGGATCCGCCGCCACCGCCGGCGATGAGCAGCGGGTTGCTGCCGGAGGCGCCGTTCCACACGGCGCTCATGCCGCCGCCGCTGCCGCCGGTCGCGCTGGCCCCGGCGCCGTTGGTGAAGCCCTGGCCGCCGGCCCCGCCGCCGCCGTACGTCGAGCTGGTGCTGTTCAGCTGCCCGCCCTGCCCGACCGTGAGGGTCAGGGACTGGCCGGGGGTCACGGCGAGGGCGCCGGTGGTGTAGCCGCCACCGCCGCCGCCGTACTGGCCGGTGTAGTACGGCCGGGGGGAGCCCGCGCCGCCGGCGCCGAACACCCGGGCGTAGACGCTGCTCACCCCGGGCGGCACGGTGAAGGTCTGGTCGCCGCCGCTGTAGGTGAAGCGCGCGCAGTTGGTGAAGCCGGTGCTCGGCGTGCACGCGACCTGCGCCCGCTGCTTCGCGGGCAGGCTCCGCGGCGCGTGGGCGGGCGGGGCGGCGGCGAGCGCGAGTCCGCTCTGGGGCACGAGGCAGAGCAGCGCGAGCACGCCTCGCATCGCCGTCGAGAACCGACCGCCGAGCAACGACTTCACCGGAGCCATCCGGCGTCTCCTCTCGCGACCCGCGCCGCCGCGCACCTGCGCCGACGCGGATGTGCGGGCGCGGCTGTGCGGGCGCGGCTGTGCGGACAACACGACAGTCAGGGGAATGCGCGCATGCGCGATCAGAGGATTGCCGAGGTCAGGCGCACGTCAGCGGGACCTGACCTCGTGTCATCGGCTTTTCACAGCGGAATCCGCGCGTTCGGCCCAGCCCGCACTCCGTTCGGCGCAGCGGGCCCGGACGGATCGAAGAACCACCGGACGGAGGCGGAACGCGGGGCGGGCGGCGTCAGCCGAAGGCCGGCACCGTGTCCAGGATCGCCAGGCGCGCGTTGGCCGTCCTGATGCTGCCGCAGAGCACCTGCGCGCCGCCGACGCGGTAGTCCTCGCCGCTGCCGGTGGCCTTGATGACGGCGCCCTGAAGCGAGTTGTACTGCTTGTCCTGGAGGTCGTCCTTGCGCAGGTCGCGGACGACGATCAGCTTGCGGACGAGGTCGCCCGCGCCCTGCTGGGTGGCGAGGGCCTTCTTCTGGTCCTCGGGCAGCTTGGCGAAGGCCGCGTCGTTCGGGGCGAAGACGGTGACGTTCTCCATCGAGTCGAAGATGTCCTTGGCCTTGGCCGTCTTGACCAGCGCGGACAGCTGGGAGAGGTCCTTGGTCTGGTCGATCGCGGTCAGCACGGGCAGGCCGCTCATGGCCCCGAGGCTGCCGGGGCCGTCGCCGGGCAGCGCCGCGCAGGCCTGGCCGAAGGCCTTCTCCGGCGGCGGGGGTGCGGCGACGACCGGGGCGGCCGCGTCGACGCCGCCGCTGCAGCCGGCGAGCGGGGCGAGGGCGAGTGCCAGGGCCACGAGCGTGGCGGGGCGGTGGGTGCGACGGCTCATCGTGGAGGTCCTCCTAGGGGAACCGGCCGAGTCGTTCCGGTGACGCCGGTACGCCGATTGGCGCCGGTACGTCGATACGCCCCAGATGGTGACACCGCGTCAGTCGGCCGCCGGGGAGGTCGGGCCCGCGCGGGGCCGCGTCACCCGTTCCGCCGACCCGCGGACGCGCCTGCCGGGCCGGGCGCTACCGGTCGCGGACGGCGCACAGGGATCGCGGTGATGTGGTACCCGGGTACGGCCACCGGGCACCCTCGCTCCGGCCGGTGGTGAACGCCCCCGGCCCCGGTCGCGTACCCCCGGGCGAGTCGCTTCGCTGGCCCACCGCCCCGCGGCCGGCGGCCCGTACGGAAGGAGCGTGCGCCATGCGCCGTGTCGCCTGGGCAGCCACCATGCTGCCCGCCCTGGCCCTCGCAGCAGCGTGCAGCAGCGGCGGCGGCAGTGCCAAGCCCGCCGCACCGAGCCCGCCGGCCTCCTCGGCGCCGGCCCCCTCGACCAGTCCGCCCGCCAGCCCGCCGAGCACGGGCGGCACGACGGTCGCCGTCCACAGCAACAAGCTCGGCATGATCCTCACCGACAGCCAGGGCCGCACCCTCTACCTGTTCGAGAAGGACTCGCCGACGATGTCCGCCTGCGACGGCGCGTGCGCGTCCGCGTGGCCGCCCCTGACCACCACGGGCGCCCCGCAGGCGGGCAGCGGCGTCGACGCCGCCCAGCTCGGCACCGTCACCCGGGCCGACCACAGCCTCGAGGTGACGTACCACGGCCACCCGCTCTACTACTTCTCCGGGGACCAGAAGCCGGGCGACACCAACGGCGAGGGCTCGAAGGCCTTCGGCGCCGGCTGGTACGTCCTCGACCCCTCGGGCAGCAAGATCGACAACGACTGACGCTCCCGACCGTGGTTGTCGGTGGGGCCTGCTAGCGTCCGGCCATGATGAAGACCGTGCCGTACACCGGCGAGGAGAAGGAGAGTCTGCACACGGCTCTCGACCGGCACCGCGACGTGGTGGTCTGGAAGGTCCAGGGGCTGGACGACGAGCAGCTGCGCCGGCCCATGACGCCGTCCGGGACGAGTCTGCTGGGGCTGGTCAAGCACCTCGGCGGGGCCGAGCTCTGGTGGTTCCGCGAGACCTTCGGCCGGGAGACCGGTCCGATGCCGTTCGACATCGAGGCCGACGAGACCTCCGACATGCGGGTCGAGCCGCACGAGTCGACCGCCGACATCCTGGCCTTCTACGCCCGGGCCAGGGCGGCGGCCGACGAGGTGATCCGCGAGCTCGACCTGGACGCCACCGGCACCTCGTACTCCGGCACGACCGTCTCGCTGCGCTGGGTACTGATCCACATGGCCACCGAGACCGCCCGGCACGCCGGCCACCTGGACATCCTGCGCGAGCTGGCCGACGGCGCGACCGGCGACCACGACCGTAGCTGAGGAGTCGCCGGCCGACCGGGGTGGGCCGAGGGTCAGTAGTAGTGGCGCCGGCCGCCGACCGCGTGTCCGACCGCGCCTGCCACCCACAGGACGAGGCCGATGGCGACCAGGATGAAGCCGATGGTCCACAGGATCGGGATCCCGAAGAAGAACCCGATGAGGAGCAGGATGACGCCGAGAACGAGCACGGTGTCCTCCCTCGGATGACGGGGACGGTTGTCGGACGGGGCCCGGTCCCGGCTCCCCCGCGCCGCGGCCACCACCTGTCCGGGGTGGCGGCCGCGGCATCTCCTGCCGTGCCCACGTACCGCGTCTACCGCTTCCGGGCCGTACCAAACCCCGCGAGCGCCCGGGTGTCGGCCGCCGCGGTTCGGGCAGACGCCGGGGCATGAACCCGATCGAACGCGGACTGCGCGCGGTGGACGGCCTCCAGCAGCGCCACCGCGCGCCCGCCGTGGTCGTCGGCGTCGTGCGCAAGTACGGGGACGACCGGGGCGGCCTGCTCGCCGCCCTGATCACCTACTACGGCTTCGTCGCCCTGATCCCGCTGCTGCTCCTGCTCAGCACCGTCCTCGGCTTCGTCCTGCACGGCCACCCCGGGGCGCAGCGGTCCGTGCTGAACTCCGCGCTCGCCGACTTCCCGATCATCGGCGACCAGTTGCGCCAGAACGTCCACTCGCTCCAGGGCAGCGGTCTGGCCCTGGCCATCGGCGGGTTCGGCCTGCTGTACGGGGCGCTCGGCATCACGCAGGTGCTGCAGCACGCGATGGCCGAGGTATGGAACGTGCCGGGGGTCCAACGGCCGGGCTACTGGCCGCGGTTGGGGCGGGGCCTGCTGCTGCTCGTGGTCCTGGGCGGCGGTCTGGTGCTGGGCACCGCCGCCGCCTCGCTGGTCGGTACGGCGCTGGGCGGGGTGCCCGCCCGGGTCGGCGGCCTGCTGGTCTCGGCGCTGCTGAACACCGCGCTGTGCCTGCTCTGCTTCCGGGTGCTGACGCCGCGCGAGGTCACCACCCGCGCGCTGTGGCCCGGATGCCTCGTCGCCGGACCGCTGTTCACCGCGCTCCAGGCCTTCGGTTCGCTGCTGGTGACGCACGAACTGCGGCACGCCACCCAGGTCTACGGCTTCTTCGCGACGGTGATCGGCCTGCTCTCCTGGCTCTACCTGGCCGCGCAGATCACCGTGTACGCGGCGGAGGCCAACGTCGTGCTGGCCCGGCGGCTGTGGCCCCGAAGTCTGCTGCAGCCGCCGCTCACGGCGGCGGACGAGGAGGTCCTGTCCTCCGTCGCCCGCCAGGAGGAGCGCCGCCCGGAGCAGCGCGTCGAGGTGCGCTTCGGGAAGGAGAAGGAAGCGGAGGGGAAGGAAGCGGAGGAGGAGGACGGCGACGACGGCAGCGGCGCCGAGGCCGACCGCCCCCGGGCTCCCTAGCCGGCCTAGCCGGCCTGGCCGGCCATTCCGTCCCGGAGCCGCGCGGCGTCGAACTCGGCCCAGACCGTCTTGCCCGGGCCGTTCGGCTCCGCGCCCCAGCGGTCGGCGATCCGCTGCACGATGAACAGGCCGTGGCCGCCGGGCAGGGCGGGGTGGTGCGGTTCGCGGAGGGCGGGCAGGTCCGCGGTGCGGTCGCTGACCTCGATCCGCAGCCGGCCCGGGGTGAGGTCGAGGACCAGCTCCCGGGGGCCGCCGCCGTGCAGCATGGCGTTGCCCACGAGTTCGGCGACGACCAGGACGACGTCCTCGGCGATGCCCTCACCGGTGCCCGGCCGCAGGAAGGGCTCGCACCAGTCGGCGAACGCCCGGGCGGCGTGGGCCCTGGCCAGGGCGACCGGCTTGGGGAGCCCCGCGAGGGGCAGCCGGCGCCGCTGGCCGCCGGCGGGCAGCACCGGGCCGGTCTGGTGCGGGTCGCCGTCCAGGGCTCCCCGGCTCATCGTCATCTGAGGGCACCCTTTCGGATCGACGACGCTTTCGCAGCTCGGTTTCCCGGCGGCTCCGGGATTATGCCTGCCCCCGGTCCGCCCTCGGCGGACGGCAGCCGGGCGGGGCGGTCGGCCACCCCGCCGCTCAGCCCGCCAAGGCCGCCTCGACCGACTCGCGGAGGGCGAACACCACGTGGGCGCCGGTCAGTTCGAGCACCCGCATCACGGTGGGTGCCACCGCCGCGAGGCGCAGCTCCGTACCCTCCTGCTCCGCCGCGATGCGGGTCTTGAGCAGGAGGTTCAGCCCGGAGGAGTCGCAGAAGGCGACTCCGCGCAGGTCGATGACCAGCGTGGGGGGCCGCCGTGCGACCAGCTCGGTGAGCGTCGCCGCGGCCGGGGCCAGGGTCTCGACGTCGAGGTCGCCCACCAGCGCGCAGACCGCCGCGCCGGTCCCGGTGACGCGGGTGGTCACCGTCAGGCCGCTCCCGGGTGCGGGCGTCACCAGGGCGGTGTCCCCCAGGTCGTCGTCCGATGGCGTCATCGTCGCCCCCTCCGTGTCCGTGCCTTCCGACCATACGCAGCCCGGGCCCCTCGGCGGAACGGTTCGGCCGGACGGAATCGGGCGGACCGGCGGGGCGGGCGGGTCCGCCGGGTGGGTGACGGCGCGCCCCCTCAGGTGTCCTCGGGTTCGAGCCCCTCCCGCAGCCGCCGCAGCGTGCGGCTCAGCAGCCGCGAGACGTGCATCTGGGACAGGCCGAGGCGCTCGCCGATCTGGGACTGGGTCAGGTCCTCGCAGAAGCGCAGCGACAGGATGAGCCGGTCCCGCTCCGGCAGCGCGGCGACGAGCGGCTTGAGCGCCACCAGGTCCTCCACCCGGGCGAGGTCCCGGTCCTCCTGTCCGAGGCGGTCGCCCAGCGAGCCGGGGCCGTCGTCGCCCTCCGCGCCGCCGAGGTCCAGGGAGCCCGCGGTGTGCCCGTTGGCGGCGGTCAGCCCCTCGATCACCTCGTCGACGGAGACGGCGAGGTCCTCGGCGAGTTCGGCCACCGTGGGGGCCCGGTCGAGGTCCTGCGACAGCCGGTCCTGGGCCCTGGCCAGCGCGATGCGCAGCTCCTGGAGGCGGCGGGGCACGTGGACGGCCCAGGTGGTGTCGCGGAAGTGGCGCCGCATCTCGCCGAGGACCGTCGGCATGGCGAAGGTGGTGAACTCCACGCCGAGGTCCGGGTCGAAGCGGTCGATGGCCTTGATCAGGCCGACCGCACCGGCCTGGAGCAGGTCCTCCCTCGGCTCGCGGTGCGCGGTGAAGTGGCGGATCGCGTACCGGACGAGGGAGAGGTTCATCTCCACCAGGGTGGTGCGGACGTACGAGTACTCCCGCGTGCCCTCCTCCAGCGCGGCGAGGCGTCGGAGCAGGACCCGGGTGAGTTCCCGCGCTTCGGCGGGCGCGATGTCCTTCGGGTCCGCGTCCCCGGTCAGCTCCGCGGGGAGCGGGTCCGCCGGGCGTGGCTCCGCAGAGACCGGGTCCGCGGAGACCGGGTCCGCGGGCCTTCCGCCGGGGACGGCCGCGGGGGCGAGCAGTTCACCGGTGGGCGTGGGCATGCGAGTCCTTTCCCTGACGACACGACGGGACTCCGGGTACCCCCGGTCGGCGGATGGATGCGACCGACCGTGGTGAAGGTTCCGTGAAGTCCGCACCGGCCCCGGCCTGCGCCGGCCTGCGCCGGCCCGCCCCGCAGCGCCGTTCCCGGCCCGCCGCACGGCGGCGCGGGCGGGACGACCGCCGTCCCGCCCGCGCTGGCCGGGCCAGTCCCGCCGACCGGCGCGGGTCAGCCCGCCAGGAGTCGTGCGAGGTCGTGGTCCCAGTCGATCCGGCTGTGTTCCGACCCGGCGGGCACCAGCTCGTCCGTGGCGGCCAGGAACCGGTCGAGCTCCTCGGTCCGGACGGCGAGCAGCGCCACGCCCTCGACCCCGCCGAGCGCGATCAGCGTCCTGGTCCCGTCGAACGGCGAGACGTGGACGTCCCCCTCGCCGGCGGGCGTGCGCACGCCCGCCGCGAGCAGGTCGCGCGAGAGCTCCCACACCGCGTCCGAGCCGGAGCCGCGGAAGTCGAGGCTGATCACACAGGGGTCGTCGGGCCGGTAGGACCAGGCGACGTCCAGGTCCCGGGTGTGGCGTTCGCCGGTGATCAGTCGCATGGTGATCGGCGTGGTCAGCGCGTGCATGCGGTTCCCCTTCCGAAGTCTTCCGAGGTTCGTCCGAAGTCCGTCCGAAGTCCGTCCGCGGGCGCGGCGCGATCGCGGCCGCCCGGTGCGGCGCGGTTCGCGGCGGGCCCGGCGGGCTCAGAAGATCCGGCCACCGTAGAACGGGTCGTAGTAGAGCCCGTAGCGGTCGCGCAGGTCGGCCGTCACGTCGTTCGACCCGTCCTCGCCGAGCCCGGGGCCCCTCTTGATGTCGTCCTTCGAGCGGTCGACGTACACCTTCTGCTCGCCGATCTCGATCCGGATGACGGTGTACGCGGGCAGCAGCACCCGCCGCCCGAGGAACCACGGGCCGGTGTCGACCACCAGGTACCGGGCGCCGACCTCCTCGGACAGCTTGTCGATCCGGCCGACCGGCCCGTCGATGGCCTCGACGTGGAAGCCGATGAGGTCGGTGCCCGCGGTGTGCCCGGCGGTGTCCCGGAACTCCCAGATGTTGACGCGCTCGTTCACGATCGTCTCCTTCCCTCCGTTGCCGTGCACCCGGCCCGGGGCCCCGCCCCCGGGCCGGGTGTCGGCTGCGGCTGCCCCCGATCCCGGGGTTCATGCCACCGAACCGCCGGCCGTCACCGGGGGCCGCGGCCGTCGACCGCTACCGGGCCGCGGCCGCGACCGCCGGCGCGGGCCGCCCCGCCGGACGGCCCGCGGGGCCCGACTGCCCCGATCCCGGCCAGGCATGCGCCCGGCAGGCATGGATCCCGCCGAACGGGAAAACGGCGGACCCGGGACCGGCCCGGCTGCCGGGGCCGAGGAAGGAGAACGAACGTGTGGTGGATGCTGATCCGATTGCTCCTGGCCGGCGTGGGGGTGGCGCTGACCACCTGCGTGCTGGACCGGGTCGCCGAACGGCTGGTCGGCAGGCTCGCCGCCCGGCGGCCCGGCAACGGGACGCCGGACCTGCTGCACGGCTGCCGGCGCCCGCTGCTCGCCCTGGTCGCCGCCTCGCTGGCGCTCGCCGCGCAGCCCTGGGTCGGCGGTTCGCCGCAGACCCGGGACCGGCTGCACCACGCCCTGGTCCTGCTGGCGATCGCCTCCGGCGGGTGGGTCGGCGCCCGGGTCGTCGGGCTCGTCGTGGAGGGCGCCGTCCGGCTCGCCGTCCACCGCCGCGACCCGTCCTCCGCCGGACGCGCCCGCACCCAGGCCGGCCTGCTCGGCCGGATCTGCCAGGCGGTCATCGCGATCGTCGCGCTCGGGGCGATGCTCCTGACCTTCCCGTCCGTACGCGGCATCGGCACCAGCCTGATCGCCTCGGCGGGCCTGGTCGGCGTGGTCGCGGGCATCGCCGCGCAGAGCGTCCTCGCCAACCTGTTCGCCGGGGTGCAGCTGGCGTTCGGCGACCTCGTCCGGATCGGCGACGTCGTCGTGGTCTCCGGCGAGTGGGGCACCGTCGAGGAGATCACCCTCACCGCGGTGGTGATCGCCACCTGGGACCAGCGGCGCCTGGTCATGCCGATGTCCTACTTCGCGAGCCGCCCCTTCGAGAACTGGTCCCGCCGCTCCAGCCGGATCACCGGCACCGCGTTCCTCCACCTCGACCACCGGGCCCCCGTCCCGCTGCTGCGCAAGGAGTTCGAGGCGTTCCTGGCCGACCACCCGCTCTGGGACGGCCAGGGCAGCGCCCTGCAGGTCGTCGACACCACCCCCAGCACGATCGTGGTCCGGCTGCTGGCCACCGCCGCCGATGCCGCCGACGCGTTCTCGCTCCGCTGCGAGCTGCGCGAGCACCTGGTCAGCCACATCTGCGCGCACCACCCCGAGGCGCTCCCCCGGGTCGCCGTCGATCCGGGGCCCCGGCCGCCCGGTGACCATCCCGGGAGCCGGTGACCGCCCGGGGGCGGACACGACGGGACCCCCGCCCCGGCGGACTCCTGGTCTCGCCGGGGCGGGGGTCGGGCCTCAGGCGGTGTAGCCGCCGTCCACGGCGAGGGCGGTGCCGGTGACGTAGCGGCCGCCGGGGCCGGCCAGGAAGGCCACGGCGGCCGCGATGTCCTCGGCCTGCCCGTACGTCCCCAGCGCGGTGAGCGAGCGCTGGAAGTCCGCGGAGTCGCCGTCGGCCGGGTTCATGTCGGTGTCGATCGGGCCCGGGTCGACGATGGTGGCGGTGATCCCGCGCGGGCCGAGCTCCCGGGCCAGGCCCTTGGTCAGCCCGGTGAGGGCGGTCTTGGCGGTCGCCTGCAGCACGAAGTTCGCGCCGGGGACGCGCCCGTTGAAGCAGGACCCGATGCTGATGATCCGCCCGCCCTCGCCCAGGTGCCGGGCGGCGGCCTGGGCCGCGAGGAACACCGAGCGGATGTCGACGGCGAGCACCCGGTCCAGCTCCTCGACGGTCACCTCGGCCAGCGGGCCGTAGGTGAGGAAGCCGGCGTTGTTCACCAGGATGTCGAGCCGGCCCAGCTCCCGCACGGCCGTCTCCACCGCCCGCTCCGCGGCCCCCGCCTCGGCGAGGTCGGCCCGGACGGCGACGGCCCGGCCGCCGGCCGCCTCGATCTCCTTGACCACCGCGCGGGCCTGCTCCTCGGCCCGTACGTAGGTCAGCGCCACCGCCGCGCCCTCGGCCGCCAGCCGCTTCGCCACCGCGGCGCCGATCCCCCGGCTGCCGCCGGTCACCAGGGCCACCTTGCCGGTCAGCTCGCTCATCGCTCTTCCCCCTTCGTGGATGCCGCGTCCGCGGCTCATTCACGGTAGGAGTTGACACCGGTGTCAGGTTCAAGCGCTTTTCCGCGCGGCCGGCCGGGCGGCCCCGGCCCCGCCCCCGGGAACCCGTACGGAGGGGGTGGGGGCACCGGCCGGGGTAAGGCCCGCCTAGGCTGTAGGCCAAGCAAAACGGGCGAACCGGACCCATCCGTGGGGCCACGAGGACGGAAAGCAGGACCCGCCGATGGGCGACGGAATGTCAGGCATGCACCACCACGGCGGGATGACCCGGCTAGGCCCGTTCACCTTCGACAACGTCTGGACGTGGTCCCCCGACTGGGTCTTCCTGCTCGGCGGGCTGGTCGCCCTCGGCCTCTACCTGGCCGCCGCCGTCCGGCTGTACCGGCGCGGCGACAAGTGGCCGGTCGGCCGGGTGGTCGCCTGGGCGGCGGGCGTCGGCTCGATGCTGCTGGTCACCTGCACCGGGCTGAACGACTACGGGATGGTGCTGTTCAGCGCGCACATGATCCAGCACATGGTGCTGTCCATGCTGACGCCGATCCTGCTGCTGCTCGGCGCGCCGATCACGCTGTCGCTGCGCGCGCTGCGCCCGGCCGGCAAGGGGCGTCCGCGCGGCCCGCGCGAGCTGCTGGTGGCGCTGCTGCACAGCCGGTACGTCCGGGTGGTCTCGCACCCCGCGTTCACCATCCCGCTGTTCATCGCGAGCCTGTACGGGGTCTACTTCACCCCGATCTTCGACTTCCTGATGCAGTACCGCGCCGGGCACATCTTCATGATGGTGCACTTCCTGGCCACCGGCCTGGCGTTCTTCTGGCCGATCATGGGCGTGGACCCGGGCCCGCACCGGCCCGGCCACGTGATGCGGATCATCGAGCTGTTCATGGGGATGCCGTTCCACGCGTTCTTCGGCGTCGCCGTGATGATGGCCAGCCACCCGCTGGTGACCACCTTCACGGTGGACGGCGCGCCGCCCGGGACGAACCTGCTGGAGGACCAGAAGCTGGCCGGCGGGATCACCTGGGCCTTCGGCGAGATCCCGACCGCGATCGTGCTGGTCGCCCTGGTGTACCAGTGGATGGGCTCCGAGCAGCGGCAGGCCCGGCGGCGCGACCGGGCCGAGGACCGCAGCGGCGACGCCGAGCTGGAGGCGTACAACGCCTACCTGGCCTCGCTCGACAAGCGCGGCCAGCGCCCGGCCCCGGCCGCCCCGGCGGCCGACGCGGGCTGAGCCCCGCCCGGCCCACCCCGCAGGACCCCCGTTCCGCCCCAGGAACGGGGGTCCTGTCGTACGCGTTCGACCAGACATGCACGTCCTGCTCCTGCCCGCCCTCCTGCTCACCGGCTACGTCCTGCTCTGGCTGCTCGGCTTCCTCGGCTGCGCGCTGCGCCAGCGGCGCCGGGCGCTGCCGGAGGGCGCCGACTACCTGGTGGTGCTGGGCGCGGCGCTGGACGGCTGCGAGCCCGGCCCGGCGCTGGCGGCCCGGCTGGACGCCGCGCTGGAACGCCTAGCCGCCGAGGAGGCCGCCGGGCACGCGCCGCTGCTGCTGGTGACCGGCGGGAAGGGCCCGCACGAGGAGTGCACCGAGGCGGCCGCGATGGCCCGCTACCTGATCGCCCGCGGCGTCCCGGCCGGGCGCGTGCGGCGCGAGGAGCGGGCCGTGAACACCGCCGAGAACCTGCGCTTCAGCGCCGCCCTGATGGCCGCCGAGCGGCCCGGCTACCGCTGCACGGTGGTCACCAGCGGCTTCCACGCCGTCCGCTCCGCCCTCGCCGCCCGCCGGGCCGGCGCCCCCGGCCGGGTGCTCGGCGCGGACGGCCTGCTCGCGCACGGCCCGTACGCGCTGCTGCGCGAGGCGGTGGGCACCGCGCTGGCCTGGCCCCGGGCCAACGGCGCCGCGCTCGTGCTGCTGGCCGGCGGCGGGGTGCTGCTGGCACTGGCCTGATCCCGCGGCCGCCGCACGAACCTCTGGATCGCCTCGCGCCGCTGCGTTAGTTTGAGAACGGAACCGAGCGCGGAGGGGGGCTCTGTGACGTACCGACCGACTGGCGGACCAACTGGCGGAGCGACGGACCGGACCCGGGGCGAGTGGAGCACGCTGCAGCGGGCCTGCGTGCCGGTGGCCCTGGTGGCGACCGTGGTCGCCACGGTGGTGGGCGGGCTGGCCGTCTGGCAGTGGCTGGCCGACGACCGGGGGGTGCGGTCCGCCTACGCCTTGGCCCTGGGGGCGGCCGTGCTGGCCTGCGGCGTGGCCGCCGTGCCGTTCCGGCGGCGGGACGTCCTGGCCGACGCCGTGGGGGTCGTCGTGGTGTTCCTGCTCCTGCCGACGCTGGTCGGCGTCGGCGCGGTGGCGTCCGCGACCAGCGACATCCGGGAGTGGAGGCGCACCAGCCAGGCGGTGACGGCCACGCTGAGCGGCTGCTACGTCTCCGGCTCGCAGCCGATCGACACGGACCGGGGCACGATCGGCTCGGACGACCTCTACAGCTGCACCTACCGCTGGACGGCGGCCGGCCGGGACTGGGAGCAGGTCCGCCGCTCCCCGAACGGCGACCACCCGGACGGCTACCGGGAGCAGGTGTGGGCGGACGGCAAGACCGGCGAGGTGGCCGAGCACCACCCGATCAGGATCGGCCTGTGCCTCCTGCTCGCCCTCGGCTGCCTGATCGTCGCCGTGCCGTCCTGGATCGTGCACCCGTGGATGCTCCTCGAGTACGGCCTGCTCGGCCGCCGCCCGAAGGCCGACGCCTGACCACGCCTGAACATGCCGCAGGCCCCGGGTCCGCCATCGGACCCGGGGCCTGTGTCAGCTCAACTCGACCGGTTTCAGCCGAGGTTGGCGAGCGCCTCGTTGAAGGTCTTGGACGGGCGCATCACGGCGGCGGCCTTGGCCGGGTCCGGCTGGTAGTAGCCGCCGAGGTCGACCGGCGAGCCCTGGACGGCGATGAGCTCGTCCACGATGGCCTGCTCCTGGCCGGTCAGCGCCTCGGCGAGGCCGGCGAAGGCCTGGGCCAGCTCGGCGTCCTCGGTCTGCTCGGCCAGCTCCTGGGCCCAGTACATGGCCAGGTAGAAGTGGCTGCCGCGGTTGTCGATGCCACCGAGGCGGCGGCTCGGCGACTTGTCCTCGTTGAGGAAGGTGCCGGTGGCGCGGTCCAGGGTGTCGGCCAGCACCTTGGCGCGGGCGTTGCCCGCGGTGGTGGCCAGGTGCTCGAAGCTGGCGGCCAGCGCGAAGAACTCGCCCAGGCTGTCCCAGCGCAGGTAGTTCTCCTTGACGAGCTGCTGGACGTGCTTCGGGGCGGAGCCGCCGGCGCCGGTCTCGAACAGGCCGCCGCCCGCCATCAGCGGGACGACCGACAGCATCTTGGCGCTGGTGCCCAGCTCCAGGATCGGGAACAGGTCGGTCAGGTAGTCGCGCAGCACGTTGCCGGTGACCGAGATGGTGTTCTCACCGCGGCGGATGCGCTCCAGCGAGAACGTGGTGGCCTCGACCGGGGACTTGATCTCGATCTGCAGGCCGGTGGTGTCGTGCTCCGGCAGGTACCGCTCGACCTTCTCGATCAGCACGGCGTCGTGGGCGCGCTGCGGGTCCAGCCAGAAGACGGCCGGGTCGCCGGTGGCGCGGGCGCGGGTGACGGCCAGCTTGACCCAGTCCTGGATCGGCGCGTCCTTGGTCTGGCAGGCGCGGAAGATGTCGCCGGGCTGGACGGCCTGTTCCAGGACGACGTTGCCCTCGGCGTCGACCAGGCGGACGGTGCCGGCGGCCGGGATCTCGAAGGTCTTGTCGTGGGAGCCGTACTCCTCGGCCGCCTGGGCCATCAGGCCGACGTTCGGCACCGAGCCGATGGTGGCCGGGTCCAGGGCGCCGTTGGCGCGGCAGTCGTCGATGACGGCCTGGTACACGCCCGCGTAGCTGTGGTCCGGGAGGACGGCCAGGGTGTCGGCCTCCTTGCCGTCCGGGCCCCACATGTGGCCGGAGGTGCGGATCATGGCCGGCATCGAGGCGTCGACGATGACGTCGCTCGGCACGTGCAGGTTGGTGATGCCCTTGTCGGAGTCGACCATGGCGAGGGCCGGGCCCTCGGCCAGCTCGGCCTCGAAGGAGGCCTTGATCTCGGCGCCCAGGTGCGGCACGTTGTCGAGGCCGGCCAGGATGCCGCCGAGGCCGTTGTTCGGGTTCAGGCCGGCGGCGACGAGCACCTCGCCGTACTGGGCGAAGGTCTTCGGGAAGAAGGCGCGCACGACGTGGCCGAAGATGATCGGGTCGGAGACCTTCATCATGGTGGCCTTGAGGTGCACCGAGAACAGCACGCCCTCGGCCTTGGCGCGGGCGACCTGCGCGGCCAGGAACTCGTTCAGGGCGGCGGCGCGCATCACGGAGGCGTCGACGACCTCGCCGGCCAGCACCGGGACGCTCTCGCGCAGCACGGTGGTGGTGCCGTCCTGGCCGACCAGCTCGATGCGCAGGGCGCCGTCGGCGCCGATCACGGTGGACTTCTCGGTGCTCGCGAAGTCGTTGTCGGCCATGGTGGCGACGTTGGTCTTGGAGTCGGCCGTCCAGGCGCCCATCCGGTGCGGGTGGGTCTTGGCGTAGTTCTTGACCGACAGCGGCGCGCGGCGGTCGGAGTTGCCCTCGCGCAGGACGGGGTTGACGGCGCTGCCCTTGACCTTGTCGTAGCGGGCGCGGGCGTCCTTCTCCTCGTCGCTCTGCGGGGCGTCCGGGTAGTCCGGCAGGTCGTAGCCCTGGGCCTGCAGCTCGGCGATGGCGGCCTTCAGCTGCGGCACGGAGGCCGAGATGTTCGGCAGCTTGATGATGTTGGCGGCCGGGGTCTTGGCCAGCTCGCCCAGCTCGGCGAGGGCGTCGCCGATCCGCTGGGCCTCGGTCAGACGCTCCGGGAAGCTGGCGATGATGCGCCCGGCCAGGGAGATGTCACGGGTCTCCACCCGCACGCCCGCCGTCTTGGCGTACGCCTGGACCACCGGCAGGAACGAGTAGGTCGCCAGGGCCGGAGCCTCGTCGGTGTGCGTATAGATGATGGTCGAGTCAGTCATCGGTACTCCGCTTCACGTCTCCAACGTCTTGACGTCAAGATATCTCGTCCCGGGCCTCTCGCTCCACCTCCCCCCGCCCCGGAGCGCGCGCCGGGCGCCCCGGGGGGGCGCGAGCACGGCCGGCTCCACCGTCCCCCGGGGCGCCCGCCGCGGCAAGCCGGGCGGGCTCAGACCGAGGTCAGCCGGGCCGCCAACTCCTCCTCGTCGGCGAGGAACCAGAGCTGCCGGCCGCGGTTGCTCTCCCGGACGAAGTCGCGCAGGGCGTCGGAGGCGGCGATCTGCTCGGCGATGTCGCCGAGCACGACCAGGCCGACGCGGTAGTTGACGAACTTCTGCACGATGCCGCCGGCGACGCGGGTGCGCAGCGCGAAGAAGTCCGGGTGCAGCCGGGCGACGGGGGCGACGACCCAGGTGGCGCCGTGGCCGAAGGCGTCGCCGATGACGTCCATGGCGTCCTGCTCGGTGCGGATCGGCGCGCCCTCGGCGGGCAGCCGCAGGACGGTCGGGCGGTCGGTCACGTCGGTCATCACGTTCTTCCTCAGCTGAAGGTGTGGACGATGGCGAGCAGTGCGGCGGTGTCGGCCGGGTCGCCGAGGAGGATCAGCCGCAGCGTGCGGCCCTGCGGGTCGTGGACGGCTTCGACGTGCAGCGGGCGGCCGCCGTCGCGCGGGCCGGCGACGGCGGCGAGGACGGCGGTGCTGAGCCGGTCGGCCTCGGCGCGGTCGACGTCCTCGATCCGGACGACGGCGGACACCTCGGCGCGCCGCCGGGCGGGGGCGACCGGGGCGCCGGTGAGCGCCTCCAGGTCGACCTGGGCGATCCGGTACTGCTTGCCGATCCGGGTGGCGGCGAGCCGCCCGTCGCGGATGTAGCCCCGGACGGTGCGCACGTGCAGGCCGAGGAGTTCGGCCACCTGTTCCACCGAGTAGTACTGCGCCACCTGCGGCCACCCTCCAAGGCTTCCCTATCCGCACACAAGATAGCACTCAGTAGGTGCGTTTAGGGAAGGATAAGGAGTGGTGTAGTCCATTCGAGGGACCCCCGGCGTCAGGAGTGCGTCAACACATCACCCCATCAGGTCAACGCTGCGTCAGGACCGGCGACGGCCGGCCCGGGCAGGCCTAGCGTCGACTCGGAAGCAGTTCCGACAGGCACCACCACCCCACTCGGGAGCACTCGCATGGCCCGCGTCCTCTGGCACGTTCCGGTCACCGCCTCCGGCACCGGAAGCACCTCCGCCCTCCGCCTGTTCCGCCTGCGCGACGGTCGCCGCTGCGCGGTCGGCTTCTCCACCCCCGAGGCCCTGGCCGCCCTGCTCGGCCCGGACCAGCCGTACACCGAGCTCGCCGAGCCCGCGCTGCGCGACCTGACCGCGCCGCTCGGCGTGGACACCCTGGTGCTGGACCCGCGCCTGGTCGCCCCGCCCGTCGCGGCGGCGCCGCCCGCCCCGCTCGCCCCCGCCGGACCGGCCGCGCAGCTGCAGGCCCGGTGACCGCCCTCCACCTGGTCCCGGGCGGCCGGGAGCCGGAGCCCGAGCCGGCCCGGCCGCTGCACGCCGTCGCCCGGGTCAGCTACGGGCCGCTCCCGCTGGACTTCGACCGGCTGGCGGCGGAGTTCCCGGCCGTCCGCGGCGGCCTGGCGCTCGCCGGGGACGCCGACCTGGAGCTGCGCCTGGCCTGCACCGGGCCGGCGGAGTTACGGGCGGTGGCGGCGGCGCTGCACCGCGCGGGCGCGGCCAGCGTCCGGATCGACCTGGTGCTGCGCACCCTCACCCCGGGGCCGGTGACGCTGCGCCCGGTGAACTGACGAGGGATCAGTCCTCGTAGCCGGGGCGGGGGTTCGGGTTGACGCCCTGCCCGTCGATCGGCTGGCCCCAGGCGTCCTCCCCCTCCCCGCCCACGCAGTAGCCGCTGCCCTGCACCTGCCCGCCGGCGGCCCGGCACTGTTCGGCGGTGACGTCGCGGAGGCGGTCCGGCGCCGCCGCGGCCGGGGTCGCGGCGGCGAGGGCTATGACGGCGGTGACGGCGGCCGCGAGGGCCGCCCGGGCGCGCAGCGTTGTGGTCATGCGGCCCAGGACAGCACGGCCGCGCGGCACCGGCGACCACAGCGCGCCCGCCCGGGTGGACCGGCCGGCGGCCGCGCCCGGACCGGCCGCGCCGCATCGCTATGCGGTCGCCGCCATTCCCATGAACCGGAGCAGGCACCAATGGTGCCCGACCGGCGACCGAAGCTCAATTGCCGCTCAAATGCTGAACCTACTGGTCGGTCACGTAATAACCCGGAAAGCGGGGTGCCCCCTACCTGGGAGAATGTCGGGAAAAGAAAGTAAACATTCAGCAATGGAATCTGTGCAGAGGCCTATGAATAGCCCTACTGTGTGGCAACTCTCCGAGCTCCGCCCACCCCGGAGCCCCCACACACAGAGAGATCGCCCATGGCTTCCCTCAACCAGATCTCGCCGCCCGGCCAGAGCACCGGCACCGGCGCGACCACCCACCGGTCGCTCAAGCGCCACGTCGGCCTCGTCGGCCTCATGTGGGCCTCGGTCGGCTCGATCATCGGCTCCGGCTGGCTCTTCGGCGCCAAGAGCGCCGTCACCGCAGCCGGGCCCGCAGCCGTCATCTCCTGGGGCATCGGCGCCGTCGCGATCGTGCTGCTCGCGCTCGTCCACGCCGAGCTCGGCGGGCTCTTCCCGGTCGCCGGCGGCACCGCCCGCTACCCGCACTACGCCTTCGGCGGCCTGGCGGGCATGTCCTTCGGCTGGTTCTCCTGGCTCCAGGCGGCCACCGTGGCGCCGATCGAGGTCGAGGCCATGATCGGGTACGCCAAGGACGTACCCGGGTTCGGCGGTCTGCAGAACGCCGACAAAACCCTCACCACCAGCGGATTCATCGCCGCAACCCTGCTGATGGCCGTGTTCGTCGCGGTCAATTTCCTCGGCGTGAAGGTCCTCGCCCGGACCAACAGCATCGCCACCTGGCTGAAGATCTTCGTTCCTCTGCTCACGATCTTCATGCTGGCGATCACCAGCTTCCACGGCTCCAACTTCACCTCGCACGGCTTCGCCCCGTTCGGCGCCAAGGGCGTCCTCGCCGCGATCAGCACCAGCGGCATCATCTTCGCCCTGCTCGGCTTCGAGCAGGCCATCCAGATCGCCGGTGAGAGCCGCAACCCCAAGCGCGACATCCCCCGGGCCGTGCTCGGCTCCGTCGCCATCGGCACGGTGATCTACACCCTGCTGCAGGTCGTCTTCATCGGCGCGCTGCCGGTCACCGCCTTCGCCAACGGCTGGGACAAGCTCGACTTCCCCGGCATCGACGGCCCCTTCGCCGGTCTGGCCACCCTGGTCGGCCTCGGCTGGCTGTACTACGTGCTCAAGGTCGACGCGGTGATCTCCCCCGGCGGCACCGGCCTGATCTACACCACCTCCACCTCGCGCATCTCCTACGGCCTGAGCCGCAACGGCTACGCGCCGCAGAAGTTCGAGCAGCTGGACAAGAACGGCGTGCCGTGGGTCGGCCTGATCCTCTCCTTCGTCACCGGCGTGGTCTGCTTCCTGCCCTTCCCGAGCTGGCAGCAGCTGGTCAACTTCATCACCTCCGCCAGCGTGCTGATGTACGCCGGCGCCCCGCTGGCCTTCGGCGCGCTGCGCCGCCGCCTGCCGGACCGCGAGCGCTCCTACCGGCTGCCGCTGGGCGGGCTGATCTCCCCGGTCGCCTTCGCGGTCGCCAGCCTGATCATCTACTGGGCCGGCTGGGACACCCTGCTCCGCCTGGGCATCGCGATCGCCCTCGGCTACGGCCTGCTCGGCAGCTACGCCGCGTACGCGATCATCAAGCGCCTGCCGAACGCGCCGCGGCTGAACTGGAAGGCCGCCCAGTGGCTGCCGGTCTACCTGCTGGGCCTCGGCCTGATCTCCTGGCAGGGCGGCTTCGGCAACGGCGCCGGCCGGATCCCGCTGTGGGCCGACATGGGCATCGTGGTCGTGTTCTCCCTCGCCATCTACTACTGGGCGATCCAGGTCGCCCTGCCGGCCGAGGAGATCGAGCGCGAGATCGCCGACGTGGAGGTGGTCGACGCGGGCGGACACTGATCATCACCGATGCCTGACACGCGGACGGGCCCGCCGGTCATCACGACCGGCGGGCCCGTCCGCGCATGCCGGCCCTACAGGCTCAGCACCGTCCGCAGCGCCGCCGCCACCTCGGCCTCCGCGTCCCGCGCCGGGCCGGGCGAGCGCCAGGCGACGAAGCCGTCCGGGCGCACCAGCACGGCGCCCTGCGGGCCGAGGCCGTGCAGCTCGGCGAAGTCGGCGCCCGGCTCGGGTGCCAGGTCGTCGTCGGCGCCGGAGCCGATCCGGTAGGCGTCCAGCGGGACGGCCAGCCGGTCGGCGGCCCGCCGGGCGCCCTGCTGCCAGTCGGCGCCGCCCGGCCCGGTGAGCAGCACCATCGCCTGCTCGTACAGGTCCAGCGTGGACAGCCGCACGCCGGCCCGCAGGAGCCACTGGTGCGGGGCCCGGCTGCCCGGCTCGCCCGCCGACTCGAAGGCGTCCGGGACGACCGGCCCCGCCGGGTCGGTGCCGGCCACCGCGCCGACCGGGTAGCGGTAGCCGAGCGCCACCGCCAGCACCCCGGCCTGCCGGCCCACCCCCGGCACCACCGCGTAGCCCGGGTGGCTGTGCTCGGCCGAGCGGGCCGACGCGCGCTCGCCGGTCACCCGGGCGACCGGCAGCCGCTCCTGCCCGTACGTCTCCAGCAGGCCCGGGCCGGCCCAGCCGCACAGCACGGCGGCCAGCTTCCAGGCCAGGTTGTGGGCGTCCTGGATGCCGGTGTTGGAGCCGAACGCGCCGGTCGGGGACATCTCGTGCGCCGCGTCCCCGGCCAGGAAGACCCGCCCGACGCCGTACCGCTCGGCGACCCGCTCGGCCGCGTGCCAGGGCGCCCGGCCGGTCACCTCCACGTCCAGCTCCGGCAGGCCGACCGCGGTGCGGATGTGCCGCTCGCAGCGCTCGTCGGTGAAGGCCTCCAGCGGCTCGCCGTGCTCCGGGTGCCAGGGCGCGTGGAAGACCCACTCCTCCTGGTTGTCCACCGGCAGCAGCGCGCCGTCCGCCTCCGGGTTGGTCAGGTAGCAGGCGATGAAGTGCCGGTCGCCGACCACCTCGGCCAGCCGCTTGGCGCGGAAGGTGATGCTGACGTTGTGGAACAGCTCGCCCTTGCCGCTCTGCCCGATGCCCAGGCGCTCGCGGGCCGGGCTGCGCGGGCCGTCCGCCGCGACCAGGTACTCGGAGCGCACCACCCGCTCCTCGCCGCTCTCCCGGCTGCGCAGCAGTGAGGTGACGCCGTCCGCGTCCTGCTCGAAGGAGACCAGCTCGGTGCCGAAGCGGACGTCCCCGCCCAGGTCGCGGGCCGCCTGCAGCAGCACCGGCTCCAGGTCGTTCTGGCTGCACAGGCACCAGGCGGTGGGGCTGAACCGGGCCAGCCGCCCGCCCGGGTCGATCTCCCGGAACAGCCACTCCTGCTCCTCGCCGGTCAGCGAGGGCGCCTGCAGGATGCCGTGGTTGCGGGCCAGCACCGAGGCCGCCGCGCGGATCGCGGGTTCGATCCCGGCCGTCCGGTAGAGCTCCATGGTGCGGACGTTGTTGCCCCGGCCGCGCGGGTGGTGCGAGGTGTCGGCGTGCTTCTCGACCAGCAGGTGCCTGACGCCCAGCCGCCCGAGGAACAGCGAGGCGGACAGCCCGACCAGCGAGCCGCCCACGATCAGGACCGGCACCCGGTCGTCGACCTTCGGATTCATCAATTGCTCCGCCCTGTAGGGGGATTCCGCGGCGCGGCGAATCGGCTCGGCGCCGCCCTCGACGGGCCCGCACGGCCGGGGCCCCGGTTCTCCATCCCCCGCCCGGCCGCCGTTGTGCCGCCCCTTCGCCCGGATGGCCCGCAAATCTCGCGGGCTCGCCGAGCGGCCGATGACGATCGACCTCAGGCCTGGCGCCGATCGCCCGGGCCGGTGTGGCCGAGAGCAGAAAGTGGATCATGACTACCCTGTCCGAACCGCAGCGGAAACAGCCCTCCGACGACAACGACTCCCGGCTGAGGGTGGTGCTGATGCTGGAGATCCAGGACGGCGCCCAGCAGCGCTTCCTCGACGTCTACGAGCAGCTGCGGCATCAGGTCGCCTCAGTGCCCGGCCACGTCAGCGACCAGCTGTGCCAGTCGATCAACGACCCGCGCCAGTGGCTGATCACCAGCGAGTGGCGGGACCAGGAGACCTTCCTGGAGTGGGTGGACAGCCCCGCCCACCGCGAGATGGTCAAGCCGATGCACGGCTGCGTCAGCGACAACTTCCGCTCCCTGCGCTACGCCGTGCTGCGCGAGACCTCGGCGGCCGGTTCCACCGGCACCCGCGCCCCGATGGAGGTCCCGCCCGGGCTGCCGCGCACCGAACCCGCCGCCGGGCAGGCCGGCCCGCCGAAGGCCGACCCGGGCCCGGACGGCGTCGTCCGCCACGCGCTCACCTTCACCGTCAAGCCCGGCAGCGAGCCCGAGGTGGCCCGCATCCTGTCCGGCTACGCCTCGCCCAAGGCCGAGGTGGACGAGCACACCCGGCTGCGCCGCACCTCGCTGTTCCTGCACGGCAACCGGGTGGTGCGGGCCGTCGAGGTGGAGGGCAGCCTCGGCGACGCGCTGCGGCACGTCGCGATGCAGCCCGAGGTACGGGCCGTCGAGGAGGCGCTCAACCCGCACCTGGAGGAGGCCCGGCAGCTGGGCGACCCGCAGTCGGCGCGCGCCTTCTTCGCCAAGGCCGCGCTGCCCGCCCGGCACCAGGCCATCGCCAGCGCCCCCTGCTCCGGGCGGCTGCACCGGCACGCCGTGCTGTACCCCGTCCGGCCGGGCTGCGGGCCGGCCGTCGCCGAACTGCTGGCCACCTACGACAACCTGGCCACCGCCGACCCGACCGGCCCGGTCGCGGCGAGCACCGTCTTCCACCGGGACGACGTGGTGGTGCGCCTGGTCGACCTCCGGGTGCCGGCCGAGGCCGACCCGGTGGCCGCGCTCGGCGTCGCCGGCGAGCGGGAGGCCGCCGCGCTCGGCGCGCTGCTCGACCTCGGCCCGCACGGGGACCTGCGCACCGTCGCCGGCCTGAGCGCGCTGCTCGCCGCGCGCGCCATGAGCCCGCTCACCGACCGCAGCGCGCAGGAATCCTGACGACACCCCGACCCATCGGAGGCAGCACACCATGACCACCACGCCGTTCCCACGGATCGTCTCCGTCCACGAGGCACCGGAGAACCGCCGCCACGGAGCCGAACTGCGCACCATGCTCACCCCGCCGAGCTGCGGCGCGACCAGCGGCTTCATGGGCCTGGCCATCGTCCGGCCGGGCGAGCGGATCAACGAGCACTACCACCCGTACTCCGAGGAGTTCGTGTTCGTCATCTGCGGCGACCTGGAGGTCGACCTCGACGGGAAGACCTACCCGCTCAAGCCCGAGCAGGGCCTCATGATCCCGATCAACGTGCGCCACCGCTTCCGCAACGTCGGCGCCACCGAGGCCCGGATGGTCTTCCACTGCGGCCCGCTCGCCCCGCGCCCCGACCTCGGCCACGTGACCACCGAGGAGGCCGACGCCGCCGGCCCGCCGGAACCCGCGAAGGTCGCCTCGTGACACGGCGCGTCGCCGTCACCGGAATCGGGGTGGTCGCGCCCGGCGGGGTCGGGGTTCCGGCGTTCTGGGAGCTCCTCACCGCCGGCCGCACCGCCACCCGGGGCATCACGCTCTTCGACCCGGCCGGGTTCCGGTCCCGGATCGCCGCCGAGGTCGACTTCGACCCGGCGGCCCACGGGCTCGGCCCGGACGAGGTCCAACGGGCGGACCGCTACGTGCAGTTCGCGATGGTCGCGGCGGACGAGGCGATCGCCGACGCGGGCCTGGACCTGAGCGCCGAGGACCCGTGGCGGATCGCCGTCTCGCTCGGCACGGCGGTCGGCGGCACCACCCGGCTGGAGCACGACTACGCCCTGGTCAGCGCGCACGGCGCCCGCTGGGACGTCGACCACCGGCACGCCGAGCCGCAGCTGCACCGGGCCTTCGCGCCCAGCACGCTGGCCTCCACCGTCGCCGAACGGGTCGGCGCGCACGGCCCGGTGCAGACCGTCTCCACCGGCTGCACCTCCGGCCTGGACGCGATCGGCTACGGCTTCCAGGCCGTCGAGGAGGGGCGCGCCGACATCTGCGTCGCCGGCGCCTCCGACTCCCCCATCTCGCCGATCACCGTCGCCTGCTTCGACGCCATCAAGGCCACCAGCGAGCGCAACGACGACCCGCAGCACGCCTCCCGCCCCTTCGACGCCCACCGGGACGGCTTCGTGCTCGGCGAGGGCGGCGCCGTCCTGGTGCTGGAGGAACTGGAGCACGCCCGCCGCCGCGGCGCCCGGATCTACGGCGAGCTCGCCGGCTTCGCCACCTTCGGCAACGCCTACCACATGACCGGCCTCACCACCGAGGGGCTGGAGATGTCCCGGGCGATCGACCACGCCCTCGACCACGCCCGGGTGAACCGCACCGACGTCGACTACGTCAACGCGCACGGCTCGGGCACCAAGCAGAACGACCGCCACGAGACTGCGGCGGTCAAGCGCTCGCTCGGCGGGCACGCCTACGAGACGCCGATGAGCTCGATCAAGTCGATGGTCGGGCACTCGCTCGGCGCGATCGGCGCCCTGGAGGTGGTCGCCTGCACCCTGGCGCTCGCCCACAACGTGGTGCCGCCGACCGCCAACTACGAGACTCCGGACCCGGAGTGCGACCTCGACTACGTGCCGCGCACCGCGCGAGAGCTGCCGCTGAGCCACATCCTCTCGGTCGGCAGCGGATTCGGCGGCTTCCAGTCCGCCGTCGTGCTCAACAGAACGGGGTGAGTTCCATGACGTCACGTCAGCAGGGCCGCCGGGCCGTGGTCACCGGCCTCGGCGTGGTGGCGCCGAACGGTGTCGGGGCCGACGCCTTCTGGAAGGCCACCAGGCAGGGCGTGAGCGTCCTCGACCGGATATCCCGCGAGGGCTGCGGCGGCCTGCCGCTCAAAGTCGCGGGCGAGGTACGGGACTTCGACCCGCAGGCGGTGATCGACAGCCGCTACCTCGTGCAGACCGACCGGTTCACGCACTACGCGATGGCCGCCGCCGACCTCGCCGTCGCGGACGCCCGCTTCACGCCCGACCCCGAACAGCCCTACGCGGTCGGCGTGGTGACCGCGGCCGGCTCCGGCGGCGGCGAGTTCGGCCAGCGCGAGCTGCAGCAACTCTGGGGCCAGGGGCCGAGGTTCGTCGGACCGTACCAGTCCATCGCGTGGTTCTACGCGGCCAGCACCGGCCAGATCTCGATCCGCGGCGGCTACAAGGGCCCGTGCGCCGTCGTCGCCAGCGACGAGGCCGGCGGCCTGGACGCGCTCGCGCACGCCGCCCGCTCGATCGGGCGCGGCACCGACGCGGTGGTGGTCGGCGCCGCCGAGGCCCCGCTGGCGCCGTACTCGATGGTCTGCCAGCTCGGCTACCCCGAACTGAGCCTCGCCGAGCGGCCCGAGGCGGCCTACCTGCCGTTCACCGCGCAGGCCTGCGGCTTCTCGCCCGCCGAGGGCGGGGCGATGCTGCTACTGGAGGACGAGCAGGCGGCCCGCCGCCGCGGCGCCACCGTCCGGGCCCACCTGGCCGGGCACGGCGCCACCTTCACCGGCGCCTCCCGCTGGGAGGAGTCCCGGGACGGCCTGGCCGCCGCCGTCCGGGCCGCGCTGGACCAGGCCAGGATCGCGCCCGAGGAGATCGACGTGGTCTTCGCGGACGCCCTCGGCGTGCCGGCCGCCGACCGGGCCGAGGCCCTGGCACTGGCCGACGCGCTCGGCCCGGCCGCCGAACGGGTGCCGGTCACGGCGCCCAAGACCGGTACCGGGCGCGCCTACTGCGGCGCGCCGATGCTGGACGTGGCGGCCGCCGTGCTGGCCATGGAGGACGGCGTCCTGCCGCCCACCCCCAATGTCACCGAGGTCTGCCACGACCTCGCCCTGGTCACCGGCCGCGCCCGGCCGGCCGAGCTGCGCACCGCCCTGGTGCTCAGCCGCGGCCTGATGGGCTCCAACTCCGCGCTGGTGCTCCGGCGCGGCGAACGGCCCTGACCTCTCCGGACAACGCTCCCCGAAGGGACACCCCGTGAGCAACACCCTCAGCTACCCCGAGCTGGCGGACCTGATCCAGGCCCGGGCCGGCGTCAGCATCACCCCGGCCGACCTCGAACAACCCGGCGCCCACTTCGACGACTTCGGCGTGGACTCGCTCGGACTCCTCGGCGTCGTCGGCGAGTTGGAGAACCGGCACGGCCTCAAGGTCACCACCGGCGCCGAATCCGCCAAGACCCCGGCCGAGTTCCTCCAGCTGGTCAACTCCTCCCTCTCCGCGAAGGCAGGCGCCTGAGATGCCCGGACACACCGACAACGAGATCGTCATCAACGCTCCGCTCGACCTGGTCTGGGAGATGACCAACGACCTGGAGAACTGGCCGGACCTGTTCAGCGAGTACGCCTCCGTGGAGGTGCTGGAGCGCACCGGCGACAGCGTCCGCTTCCGGCTCACCATGCACCCCGACGAGAACGGCAACGTGTGGAGCTGGGTCTCCGAGCGCACCACCGACCGGCCCTCGCTGGCGGTGCGCGCCCGCCGGGTCGAACCCGGCCCGTTCGAGTTCATGGACATCCGCTGGGAATACGCCGAAGTCCCGGCCGGGACGAAGATGCGCTGGATCCAGGACTTCGCGATGAAGCCCACCGCGCCGGTCGACGACAACGGCATGGTCAACCACATCAACAAGAACTCCCGGATCCAGATGCAGCTGATCCGGGAGAAGGTCGAGAAGCGGGCGGCCGAGCGATGACCGGAACCGGAGGCGGGATCCACCGCGCCCTGATCGTCGCCCGGATGAAGCCCGAGGCGGCCCCCGACATCGCCGAGGTGTTCGCCGACTCCGACCGGGGCGAACTGCCGCACCTGATCGGCGTCACCGGGCGCAGCCTCTTCCAGTTCGGCGACGTCTACCTGCACCTCATCGAGGCCGACCGCCCGCCGGGGCCGGCCGTCGCCAAGGTCACCGGACACCCGGAGTTCCGGAGCGTCAGCGACCGCCTCACCGCCTTCGTCCAGGCCTACGACCCGGCCACCTGGCGCGAGCCGAAGGACGCGATGGCGCGCGAGTTCTACCGCTGGGACCGCTGACGCACCACGCGTCACCGTGTCCTCCATGGGCCCGCCCCCGGCCGTGCGCCGGGGGCGGGCCCAGGTGCGCGCGGGGCCCGCGCGGGCGTCGCGGCCGTCGCGGGCGGTGTAACCCGGCATCACCCGGATCGCCGGGGCACCCGGGTGAACACACCCGGGACTCCACCCGAAGGGCGCACCGACCGTGGCGGCGCCGCCACGCTCCGGTGGCAGGCGGCCGCACGGTGGATGACGGTGGATCAGGCGCCCCTCCCCGCGACTCCCCTCGACCGGCACCCTGCCGGCGGTCGCGGCCCGTGCGCCGGAAGGATCATCCTCATGCGTTCTGCACGCACGCTGCTCGCCGGAGCCGCCGTCGCCGCCGTCCTCACCGCCGGAGCCCCCATGGCCTTCGCCGACGGCTCCGCCGACCAGGGCAAGAACCTCACCTGGCAGGAGAAGACGGACAAGCCCGCCGACGCCCCCAAGACCACCGACGACAAGAAGCCCGCCGCCCCGACCGAGGAGCACAAGGGCTCCGAGAGCAAGGGCACCGAGCACAAGGGCACCGAGAGCAAGGGCTCCGAAGGCAAGGGCACGGAGAGCAAGGGCCTGGAGGGCAAGGGCACCGAGGCCAAGGAGGAGGAGCACAAGGCCCCGCACGGCGGCGTGCACACCGGCGGCGGCGGCCTGGCCCTGTCCGGCGGCGGGCTCGCCTCCGGCGCCGTCCTGCTGCTCGGCGGCCTCGGCGCCGGCGCCTTCGCCCTGCGCCGCGGCCGCCGCACCTCCGCCGCCCTCTGACTGCTCCCCCACCTCCTCCGCCGCCCCTGGGCGCCCCCGCTGCCGGGGCGCACCGGGGGCGGCGGGCCGTCCCGGAAGGGTGAACGATGGCCGGTCCCGGAATGCCGCGGTTGCTGCGCGCCGGCATGGGCGCGGCAGCGGTCGGCCTGCTGCTGATCTACAACTCGGCGGACACCACGCCGGCCGGCGACCCGGCGGCCGCCCCGGCCGCTCCCCCGGCCGCCACCGCGGCTGCGTCCGCACCCCCCTCCCCGGCCGCCCCGGCCGCCGCACCCGGCGCGCCGGTGCTCAAGCGCGCCAAGCCGACCCGGCTGCGCATCCCCCAGATCGCCGTCGACGCGCCGTTCACCGAGCTCGCCCTCGGCCCCACCGGCCAGCTGGACGCGCCGCCGCCGGACGACAAGAACCTGGTCGGCTGGTACCGCGACGGCGTCACCCCCGGCGAGCGCGGCAGCGCCGTCGTGGCCGGGCACATCGACACCAGCAAGGGCCCGGCGGTGTTCCTGCTGCTGAGCCTGCTGCTGCCGGGCAACAAGGTCGAGGTGAGCCGTGCGGACGGCACCGTCGCCGTCTTCTCGGTCGACTCGGTAGAGACCTTCGCCAAGAACGCCTTCCCCGACCAGAAGGTCTACGGCAAGACCCCCGACGCCCAGCTGCGCCTGATCACCTGCGGCGGCACGTACGACAAGCAGAAGCGCGACTACCTGGACAACGTGGTCGTCTTCGCCCACCTGGAGTCCTCCCACAAGGCCTGAGCGGGGCACACCAACGGCCGCCGCCCCCGTCGAGTCGGGGAGCGGCGGCCGTTGGTGCGGTGCGTGCGGGCGTCAGCGGACGGTGGCCTCGAAGGCGTGGAGGTAGGGGTTGACCGGGCGGACCTCGGTGACGGTCAGGCCGGCCTCGGTCATCAGGCGGACCATGCTGGCCTCGGAGTGCTTGGCGCCGCCGACGTTGAGCATCAGCATGAGGTCCATCGCGGTGGTGAAGCGCATCGAGGGGCTGTCGTCGACGAGGTTCTCGACGACGACCACGCGGGCGCCGGGGCGGGCGGCGGCGACGACGTTGGCGAGGGTGCGGCGGGTGCTGTCGTCGTCCCACTCCAGGATGTTCTTGATGATGTAGAGGTCGGCGCGCACCGGGATGTCCACCCGGCAGTCGCCCGGCACCAGGCGGGCGCGGTCGGCGAGGGCGCCGCCGTCGCGCAGCCGGGGGTCGGCGCCGGCCACGACCTTGGGCAGGTCGAGCAGGGTGCCGTGCAGGGCCGGGTGCTTCTCCAACAGGCTGGCGAGGACGTGGCCCTGGCCGCCGCCGATGTCGACCACCGTGTCGATGCCGGTGAGGTCGAGGTAGTCGGCGAAGTCCCGGGCGGACTGCCGGCTGGAGGTGGTCATCGCCTTGTCGAAGACCCTGGCCGAGTCGCCGCCCTCGCTGTGCAGGTAGTCGAAGAACTCCTTGCCGAACAGCTCGGGGAAGACGTTGCGGCCGGAGCGGACGGCCTCGTCGAGCATCGGCCAGGCCTCCCAGGTCCACGGCTCGGTGCACCAGAGGGAGATGTAGCGCAGCGAGTTGGGCGCGTCCTCGCGCAGCAGGCGGGACATCTCGGTGTGCTCGAAGCGGTCGCCGGCGGTCTCGGCGAAGATGCCGTAGCAGGTGAGGGCGCGCAGCAGGCGGCGCAGCGCGCGGGGTTCGGTGTCGAGGGCGGCGGCGAGTTCGTCGACGGTGGCCGGGGTGTCGTCGAGCGCGTCGGCGACACCGAGCCGGGCGGCGGCGCGGACGGCGGCGGCGCAGGCGGCGCCGAAGACGAGTTCTCGCAGCCGCATCGCGGCCTGGGGGTTGGCGGGGGCGGTGGTCATGGCGGTCCTTCGCGGTGAGGGGGGCGGCGGGCGTCGGGAGCGGGCGGGCGGTGGGCGCGGGTCAGCAGAGGCCGGACGGCTCGGAGACCGAGCAGGTGTTGCGGGCGAAGACGTTGCCGGCGCCGCTGTCGCGGTCGGCGAGGTCGGCCGGGGCGTTACCGCTCAGGTGGTTGCCGGTGACGGTCGCCCGGGCGTTGGGGACGCCGACCGCGCTCTTGAAGAGGACGATGCCGCCGGAGAAGTCGGAGCTGCCGCGGTTGTCGTGGACCTCGTTGTCGGTGACCCGCGTGTCCTCGGTGCCGGTGAGCACGATGCCGGCGCCCTGGATGGCGCCGAGCCGGGGGTTGGCCGGGCAGAACTTGTTGTTGGCGACGACCCGGTTGCGGCGGACGTCGAGGTCCCCGGCGCGCGGCACGCCCTCGTCGCCGACCACGAAGACGCCGGCGCAGTTGCCGCTCATCTTGTTGTCCTGGACGGCCAGGCCGCGCAGCCGGCGGACGGTGACGCCGACCCGGTTGCCGCGCAGGTCGTTGCCCTCGACGACGGTGCCGCCGGTGTCGGGCGCCCCGCCCTCGCGGTAGGCGTAGTTGGCGAGGAAGACGCCGGACTGGCCGTTGTCGACGGAGCGGTTGTCGATGATCGTGGCCCGGGTGGACATCTCCTGGCTGATGCCCTGCTGGGCGTTGTCGTGGACGTAGGTGGCCCGGACGGTCAGACCGGTGGTGCCGCTCGCGTCGATGCCGTTCTTGCGGAAGCCGGTGACGGCCAGGGCCTCGACCGTGACGCCGGCCAGCGGGGCCTGCTCGGTGCCGTCCACGCAGACGCCGTGCCCGGCGGCGGCGCAGGCGTTCTCGGTGCCCGTCCCCGGGGTGATCACGGTGGTCGGGCCGGCGCCGCGCAGGGTGAGGCCGGGGGTGGTGATGCGCACGCTGCCCGCGTAGGTGCCGGGCATCAGCTGGACGGTGTCGCCGGGGCGGGCGGCGTCGACGACCTGCTGGACGGACTCGCCGGGTTGGACGAGGTGCAGGGTGCCTTCGGCGGCGGCGTGCGCCGGGGCGGCGGCGGTCAGGGTGGCGAGGACGGTGGTCAGGGCGGTGGCGGCGGCGGTGGCCGCGGCGAGGAGGTGGACCCGTCGCGTGGGCATGTGTGGTGACCTGTCTTTCCGGCGAGCCTCGTCGTGGACGCCGTGTGAGCGGGCGGTGACGGCCGGTGGGTGCGGCCGAATCGACGCTATGGGTGCCCGGGTGGGGCCGCCACCAGGGGTGGGCTGCGGGACTGACGGGGCGTCGGCCCCCGGGCGTGTCCTGCCGGACGGGCCGCCGTACGGGTGCCGTCCGGGCCCGTGGCATGCTCGGGGCCATGAGCACCGCGCCCGTTCCGTCCCTCGCCGACCTCCGCAACCCGATCGGGGCGCACGTCCCGGTCGCCGGGAAGGGACTGGTCGGGACAGGTCTGGCGTACGCGCGGCGGGTCGGCGCCGAGACGGTGCAGGTGTTCACCGCCAACCCGCGCGGCTGGGCCACTCCCGCCGGCAACCCGGCGCAGGACGAGGAGTTCCGGGCCGCCTGCGCCGAGCAGGGCATGACGGCCTGGGTGCACGCCCCGTACCTGATCAACTTCGGCTCCGACAACCCGGCCACCCGGGAGCGCTCGGCCGCCTCGCTGCGGCACTCGCTGCGCCGCGGGCACGCGATCGGCGCGCTGGGCGTGGTGCTGCACACCGGCTCGGCGGTCGGGACGGCGCCCGGCGGCGGCTCGCGGCGGGCCGAGGCGATGGCGCAGGTGCGCGCCGACGTCCGGCCGCTGCTGGCGGAGCTGGACGGGCTCGGCGAGGACGCGCCGTGGCTGCTGCTGGAGCCGACCGCCGGGCAGGGCAGCTCGCTGTGCTCGCGGCTGGAGCAGCTGGCCGAGTACGTGGAGGCGCTGGACGGCCACCCGAAGGTGGGCGTCTGCCTGGACACCTGCCACGCCTTCGCGGCCGGGCACGACCTGGCCGTGCCGGGCGGGGTGACGGCCGCGCTGGACGCGCTCGCCTCGGCGGCCGGGCCGGGCCGGCTGCGGCTGATCCACGCCAACGACTCGGAGGACGTGGTCGGGGCGCGCAAGGACCGGCACGCCAACATCGGCGCCGGGATGATCGGGGCGGAGCCGTTCCGGGAGCTGTTCGAGCACCCGGAGACCGCCGGGGTGCCGCTGGTGGTGGAGACCCCGGACCGCAAGCACGGCGGGGACGGCACCGGGCACGCGATGGACATCACGGCGCTGAAGGGGCTGCGGGCGCGGGCGGCCGTCACCGTCTGAGGGCCGCCCGCGCCTGGAGCTGCCGGGCGGCGCGACCGGTGTCAGGCTGGAACGAGTCTCCGCCTCTGGGGGTAGTGCCGTGTCCTCGACCTGGAAACTCGCCTCGCTGCCGTGCGGGCGCCGGAGCAAGTGGGTGGTGCTCGCCCTGTGGTTGGTGCTGCTCGTCGCCCTCGGCCCGCTGGCCGGAAAGCTGACGGGCGCCGAGGACAACCAGGCGTCCAGCTGGCTGCCGGGCAGCGCCGAGTCCACCGTCGTCCTGAACGAGCAGCGGACCTTCCAGCCGGTGGACACCGCGCAGGCCGTCGTCGTCTACCAGCGGACCGGCGGCGTCACCCCCGCCGACCGGGCGGAGGCCGCGCGCGAGGCCGCCGGTTTCGCCGCCGTCCCGCACGTCGTCGGCCCGGTCGTCGGGCCGGTGGTCTCCGGCGACGGCCAGGCGATGCAGACCGTCGTGCCGATCGACATCAGCGGCAGCAACGGCTGGAACGCCCTCAAACCCGCCGTCGAGACCCTGCGCAGCACCGCCGCCGCGAACAGCCAGGGCATGACCACCCACGTCACCGGCCCCGGCGGGATCGGCGCCGACCAGGCCAAGGCCTTCGCGGGCATCGACAGCTCCCTGCTCGCCGCCACCGTCAGCGTGGTCGTCGTCCTGCTGCTGCTCACCTACCGCAGCCCGGTGCTGTGGCTGCTGCCGCTGCTCTCCGCGGCCGGCGCGCTGACCGTCTCCCAGGCGTTCATCTACCTGCTGGCCGAGCACGCCGGGCTGACCGTCAACGCGCAGAGCGCCGGCATCCTGATCGTCCTGGTGCTCGGCGCGGGGACGGACTACGCGCTGCTGCTCACCGCCCGCTACCGCGAGGAGCTGCGCCGCCACGAGGACCGGCACGAGGCGATGGCCTTCGCCCTGCACCGGGCCGGTCCCGCCGTCCTCGCCTCCTCGGCCACCGTGGTCGCCTCGATGCTCTGCCTGCTGATCGCCGAGATGAACTCCACCCGCGGCCTCGGCCCGGTGCTGGCGATCGGCGTGCTGGTCGCCCTCGCCGCCATGCTGACCCTGCTGCCCGCGCTGCTGGTGATCGTCGGCCGGTGGGTGTTCTGGCCGGTCAGGCCCGGGTACGGCACGCCGGAGCCGACCCGCAGCGGCCGCTGGGCGCACGTCGGGGCGTGGATCGCCCGGCGGCCCCGCGCGGTGTGGGTCGGGACGGCGCTGGCGCTCGCGGCCTGCTGCGTGGGGCTGGTGTCGCTGAACGCCTCCGGGGTCAGCACGGCCGGGACGTTCACCGGCAAACCCGACTCGGTGGTCGGCCAGCAGGTGCTGGAGCAGCACTTCCCCGGGGGGACCGGCGCCCCGCTCAGCATCGTGTCCACCGCGGCCGACGCGCCGGCCGTCCGGGCCGCCGCCCAGTCCACGCCCGGGGTGGCGGACGCCTCGCCGCCGATCGTCCGGGACGGGCGGGCGCTGTTCCGGGCCACCCTCACCGACCCGCCGGACAGCCGGGCCGCCAAGGACACCGTCGACCGGGTGCGCGCCGCCGTGCACGCCGTGCCGGGCGCGGACGCCAAGGTGGGCGGCAACACGGCCGTCGTGCTGGACGCCGGGCGGGCGGCCGCGAACGACAACCGGGCGATCATCCCGCTGGTGCTCGGCGTGGTGCTGCTGATCCTGGCCGTACTGCTGCGGGCCGTCACCGCGCCGCTGGTGCTGATCGCGACGGTGGTGCTGTCGTACGCGGCGGCGCTCGGGATCAGCGCGTTCTTCTTCGCGAACGTCTTCCACTTCCAGGGCCAGGACCAGGCGTTCCCGCTGTTCGTCTTCGTCTTCCTGGTCGCCCTGGGGATCGACTACAACATCTTCCTGATGACCCGGGTGCGGGAGGAGTCCGCCCAGCACGGCACCCGGCAGGGCGCGCTGACCGGGCTGTCGGCGACCGGCGGCGTGATCACCTCGGCCGGGCTGATCCTGGCCAGCACCTTCGCCGTGCTGGGGACGCTGCCGCTGGTCGCCTTCGCCGAGATCGGCTTCGCGGTGGCGCTGGGCGTCCTGATGGACACCCTGGTGGTGCGCTCGGTGCTGGTCACCGCGCTGACCATGGACCTGGACCGGCACATGTGGTGGCCGGGGCGGCTCTCCCGGCGGTCCGCCAACGCCCAGGCGCCGGAACCGGCCGGTCGGCGGCCCGGACAGCCGTGAGCCCGGGGCCGCCGAGGCGGTCCCGGGCCCAGGGCCGGATCAGCTGGATCGGCCGGATCGGCCGATCAGCAGTCGCCGGCGCAGAAGTCGTCGGTGTACGAGTCGGCGTTGAGCCAGTTGGCGTGCGGGCCGAACAGGCCGACGCCGGCGGAGCCCGTGCTCATGCTCATGGCGGACTGCGCGTCCGACACGTGCCAGGCCGCCATCGCCGGAGCCGGCGCCGCGAGGGCGGCGGCACCCGTCACGACGGTGATCACGGCGAGCTTGCGGATCTTCCCACGAAGCGACATCCGATGTCCTTTTTTGTTCGTCTCTGGTCCTCAACCCGCGCCCCCGAACGGCCAGTTCGACCGCAAGACAGAACGGGCGGCGCCCCACCTCGGAGCGCCGCGCCAAGGTTGGCACACGAACGCGGACCGGCGGGCGCTCGCCGCAACCGCGCTGGGACATCCGGGTGACACATCTCCCCCGCGCGGACGAACACGGCCGCACGCCCGCATATCGGGTCGAACGGCCTCGCGAAGGGCGCCGGACGAGCGCCGGACGAGCGCCGGTGCGGCCCGGGTGCGACCGGAAATCTTGCGGTGATCGGCTCGCCCGGGCGAACAAATCCCATCGATTTGGTGCACAGTTCGCCCTGGTCCGAGCATGAACGGTCGCTCCACCGAGCGCGAGCAGGACCACGAAAGGCGCACCACCCTCATGCAGACCAGCCCGGCCGCACCCCGGCAGGCGACCCGACCGAGCGGACCGGACACCCCGGACCAGGTCACCCCCGGACCCGAAAAGGCCGGCTCGACGAGCGGCTCGAAGAGCGGCCGCTTCGGGCTGCCGACCGCCACCGCCCTGGTCATGGGCAACATCATCGGCGGCGGCATCTTCATGATCCCGGCGGCCGTGGCACCGTTCGGCACGCTCAGCCTGGTCTCCTTCGTCGTGCTCACCGTGGGCGCGATCGCCCTGGCGCTGGTCTTCGGGCAGCTGGCGCGCCGCAACCCGCGCACCGGCGGGCCGTACGTCTACGCCCGCGAGGCCTTCGGGGACTTCGCCGGCTTCCTGTCCGCCTGGTCGTACTGGATCACCACCTGGGTGAGCAACGCCGCGCTCGCGGTCGCCGCGGTCGGCTACCTCGACGTGCTGGTGCCGGTCGCGCACAACACGGCCGTCAGCATCGCCGTCGCGCTCGCCTTCCAGTGGCTGCCCGCGCTCGCCAACCTGGCCGGCACCCGGTACGTCGGAGTCGTCCAACTCGTCTCCACCGTCCTGAAGTTCGTCCCGCTGGCGATCGTCTCGGTGGGCGGCCTGTTCTTCTTCGACCCGAAGAACCTCGGCCCGTTCAACGCGAGCGGCCAGGGCGCGCTCGGCGGCATGAGCGCCGCGGCGGCGATCCTGCTGTTCAGCTACCTGGGCGTCGAGTCGGCCGCGATGAGCGCCGGCCAGGTCCGCGACCCGGAGCGCAACGTCGGCCGGGCCAGCGTGCTCGGCACCACCGGCGCGGCCGTGGTCTACCTGCTGGGCACGCTCGCGGTGTTCGGCACCGTCGCGCACGACACGCTGGTGCACTCCAGTGCGCCGTTCTCGGACGCCGTGAACGCCATGTTCGGCGGCACCTGGGGCGGCACCGCGATCGCCGTCGCCGCGCTGGTCTCGATGACCGGCGCGCTCAACGGCTGGACCCTGCTGGCCGCGCAGGCCCCGTACGCGGCGGCGAAGGACGGGCTGTTCCCGGCCGCCTTCGGCAAGGAGAAGCGCGGGGTGCCGACCTTCGGCGTGATCGTCAGCGTCGCGCTCGCCTCGGTGCTGACGGTGGCCAACTTCGCCAGCGGCGCCAAGGGCGCGTTCGACATGCTGGTGCTGGTCACCACCTTCACCGCGACCGTCCCGTACCTGCTCTCCACCGCCGCCCAGCTGTACTGGCTGGTGCGCGGCGCGAGCGAGAAGGTCGACGGCGGGCGGCTGGTCCGCGACGCCGTGCTGGGCGTGGGCGCGTTCGGCTTCTCGCTCTGGCTGCTCGCCGGGGCCGGCTACGCCGCCGTCTACCAGGGCGTGCTGTTCCTGTTCGCCGGCATCCTGGTCTACGTGTGGATGGCCGGGCGCCGCCGAGGCGCCGAGGACTGACCGCACCGGCCCCGCACACAAGCCGTCCGCACCGGGGATCGCCCCGGTGCGGACGGCTTGTTCGTAGCCGGATAGGCTCCCGGCCGGGAGGGATCATGACGGGTCGGAGCTGGTACGAGGACCGGGACGGCGACGCGGACGCCGAGCGGGTGGGCGAACGGGCGGCGCGCGCCGAGCGCTTCGGGTGGCTCGCGATCGCCGGGGTCAGCGGGCTCCTCGTGGTCGCCGTGCTCGCCGCGGTGGTGCTGGCCGTGGTCGCGGTCGTCGCCGGCTACCTCCTCCTCACCGCCTCTCGGCCGTAGGGGCCGTAGGGGCCGTCCCGCTACGGCTGGCGGGCGGGGCCGTCCTGGCGCAGCCGGTCCAGCTCGACGGCCTCGTACAGGGCCTTGATGTTGGAGGATCCGAAGGTCTCGGCGCCGAGTCGCTCGATGACCTCGAAGAAGAGGGTGCGCCGCGGGTGCGTGGACCGGGTGAAGACCTGGAAGAGCTGCCCGCCGTGGTCCTCGTCGACGAGCAGGTTCAGCTCGCGCAGCGCCTCCAGGCCGTGCCGGCGCAACTCCACGCGTCGGGCGAGCAGTTCGTAGTAGGTGGCGGGGGTGCTCAGGAACTCCACGCCGCCGCCGGACAGGGCTCGGACCGAGCCGACGGCGTCCTCGCTGGAGAAGGCGATGTGCTGGACGCCCGAACCGCCGTGGTTCTTCAGGAAGTCGTCGATCTGGCCGGGGTCGGCGGCCGGGTCCGGCTGGATGACGGTGAAGGTGATGTCACCACTGCGGCTCTGCACCACCTTCGACAGCATCGCCTGCGATCCGACGGCGATGCGCTCCTCGAAGATCTCCCGGAACCCGAGGGCCTGCCGGTAGAACGCGACCGTCTCGTCGAGCTCACCGACGTTCACGCACACGGCGAAGTGGTCGATCTCCAGCAGCCCGGGTTCCGGACCGTCCGAGCCGGCGCCGGTTGCGGTGCCGGCGCCGGTTCCGGTGTCGACGGGCCGGAACCCGGGCGGGAGCCCGTCGTCGGCGGCGTCGCGTTCGACCAGGGTGTGGACGACGTCCCCGAAGCCGGCGAGCTCGGCGACGGCGGTGCCCCCGACCTCGCCGGCCAGCGGCCGGGCTCCGCGGTCCACCGCGTGGGCGAGGGCGGCCGACGCGTCGCCGGTGCGCAGGGCGATGCGGGCCACGCCCGAGCCGTGGCGCCGGACGTAGACGGCGGCCGGGTGCTCCTCGTCGGTGCCTTCGGTGAGCACCAGGAGGATCCTGCCCTGGCGCAGGGCGAGGCTGCGGCACCCGTCCGCCGGCCCGCCCGCGGTGCCGACGACGGCGAAGCGGTACCGGCCGGTCCACTCGG
Organism: Streptomyces sp. Y1; assembly: GCF_041053115.1. Lineage (NCBI taxonomy): Bacteria > Bacillati > Actinomycetota > Actinomycetes > Kitasatosporales > Streptomycetaceae > Streptomyces > Streptomyces sp. Y1. The sequence goes on from NZ_CP163445.1 coordinate 785,522, forward strand.
CGGCCGCGCGCTCCAGGTCCTCGACGTAGAGCTCCACGTGGTCCAGCCGGAGGTCGTCGACCGGGAGGGCGGCGGCGGGCCGGGGGGCCTGCCGGGGACGATCGTGGCGCTCGAAGTCTTCCGTGACGGTCATGCGTGAAGTCCGATTCCGGGTCGGATCCGGCGCGCACGGCACCGGATCACGACCACTCCCCCGTCGCCCGGTGCGAGACATTCGGCCGGGCGTTCCCTCGCCCCGTGAAACGGGTTACCCAACCCATTGCGGACGGAGCGGAAACCGCCCGATCGGCGGCTCGGAGATCAGTAGATGCGCTCGAAAGCGAGCGCGTCAAGTGACCCACGACACGGTCCGGCCAAGGTGGCAGGGTCCGGCCAATCCGGCGCGAAGGAGACGGATCCGGCGGCCTCTTTGTGTCACGGGCGGCGAATTCCGGAAAGTGAAAGAACGTAACAGAAAAAGCCCGGCAATGGCCTTCGCCTCAAGGCCCGCAAGGCCGGCGTCGGTTTCGTCGAGGCCGCCGTGTTCCGCATGCCGGACGAGCCGCCGAGGGGTGGCGTTCGGGCCCCGCCCCGTGCAGTACTGTGAGGGAGATCCCGGCGCAACCGCCGGTCGACCGCGTGCGTCTCAGTGCGCAAGTCGCCATCGCATGGATGGCGCTCGCGCGGAAAGGGTAACGTCCGAACCGGGCGCACGCGAATGCCGCAATGCGGCGGCGATGACTCCTCCCGGTCCGTGCGGGGCACGGCAGAACCGGGACGGCCGCGCGGCGATCGAACGAGCGACGACAAATCCAGAGCACACAGGCATTCCACAATCACGGGGGGACATCGTGGTTCCGATGGAAAATGAAAGTCACACACGGAATTCCACCGGGGGGCGTCACGGCATCGAAACGGTGCACGGGCTGGTCCGCCGGTGCGCGGAGGAACGGCCGTCCGCGGTGGCGATCGTGTCCGGCGACCGGCGGGTGACCTACCGCGAACTGCAGGCACTCGCCGACGACTACGCCGCCGAGCTCGCGCGCCACGGCGTCGGGCGGGGCGATCTGGTGCCGGTGCTCATGGCGCGCGGCCCGGAGCTCGTCGCGGCCCTGCTGGCGGTGCTCGAACGCGGCGCCGCCTACTCCGCCCTCGACCTCCGGTGGCCGCGGGAGCGGCTCACCTCGTTGATCGCGGCCCTGGACGCGAAGCTGCTGGTGACCTCGGAGGCGGGCGCGTGGCCCGTCCCGGTGGTGGCGCCGCCCCGGGTGGCGGACCTGACGGACACCCACGTCACCGCGGGCCGCGCACCGCAGCGGATCGAGGTGCGCGGCGACGAGCCGTTCGCCGTGTTCTTCACCTCGGGATCGAGCGGCACGCCCAAGGCGACCGTCGTCCCCCACCGCGGCATGGTCGGCCTCTTCGAGGAGTGCGACTTCGCCGACTACGGCCCCGGCAACGTGGTGCCGCAGCTCGCGCCGGCGACCTGGGACGGGTTCTGCCTCGACGGCTGGGGCGTCCTGATGAACGGCGGCACGTCGGTGTTCGTCGACGACGCGGTGCTGGTGCCGGCCACGCTCCGCCGGCTGGTGGCCGAACACGGCGTCAACGGCGCCTCCCTGACGGCCACGCTGTTCAACATGATCGTCGACGAGGACCTCGACGCGTTCGAGGGGCTGCGCTGGCTGATCACCGGCGGCGAGCGCGCCTCCGCCGGCCACATGGGACGCTTCGTGGCGCGCTTCCCGGCCGTCGCCCTGCACAACATGTACGGCCCCGTGGAGACCACCGCGGTGGTGACCGCGCGCCGGGTCACGGCCGAGGACTGCGTCGACCCCGCCGGCGTCCCGCTGGGCCGGGTGCTCGACGGGACGACGATCCTCGTCCTGGACGGGGACCGGCCCTGCGCCCCGGGCGAGACGGGTGAACTGTGCATCGCCGGGGCCGGGCTCGCGACGGGCTACCTCGGCGACCCGGAGCTCACGGCGAGGAAGTTCCCCGAGGTCGCCGTCGACGGGCGGACCCACCGGGTGTACCGGACCGGCGACCTCGGGCACTACTCGGCCGAGCACGTGCTGTACTTCGACGGCCGCCTCGACCGGCAGGTCAAGATCCGCGGCCACCGGATCGAGCCGGCCGAGATCGAGCGGGCCGCCACCCGCGTCGCCGGGATCACGGCCGCCGCGGTGGTGGTGCTCGACGGCCCGGAGGGGCGCGGCCGGAGCCTGTGCCTGTGCTACGCCGGGCGCGGCGAGAACGTGCCCGACGAACCGGCCGTGCGCGCCGAACTGGCCACCCGGCTGCCCGGCTACCTGGTGCCCGACCGGATCCGCCGGCTCGCGGCGATGCCCCTGCTGGCCAGCGGCAAGGTCGACCAGCGGACGGTCGAGCGGCTCGCCGCCGAGGACGAGCACGACGAGTACCCGGACAACGCGCCGGGGGCGCAGCACGCGCTGGACCCCGTCGAGACGCGCCTGGCGGCCGTGTTCGGCCAGATCCTCGGCCGTGCCGGTGTCCCGCCGGAGCGCTCGATCTTCGAGCTGGGCGCCAACTCGCTCGACGCGGCCCGGCTCTGCGCGAAGGTGGCCGCGGAGTTCGGGGTGGCGGTACCGGCCTCGCAGGTGTTCGTGACCTCGACCGTGCGCGACCTCGCCGTCGCGCTGAAGCCGCTGCTGGACGCCGGGGAGTCGGATACGGGCGGTGCCGTGGCGCACGGCACCGCGGCGGAGCAGGCCGGCGGCCCGGTCGCGCTGCCCGTGCACTACGCACTGGCCCTGTGGGAGGGCAGGTCCGAGGCCTCCGACCTCGCGTACCTCTGCTCGATGGCGTGGTGGCTGAACGGCACCCCGGACCTCGGGGCGCTGTCCCGGGCGATCCTCGACGTCCACGGCCGCCACCAGGCGCTGCACTCGCGGTACCTGATGGACCCCGGCCCCACCGCGGTGCCGTCCCCCGACCTGCCCGGACCGGAGCTGCGGCAGCTGCCGGACGAGCGCACCGAGGACGAGGCGGTGGCCGCCCTGCACGCCGCGCTCTACCGGCCGCTGTCGCTCGCCGAGGGGAGGATCTGGCGCTGCGCGGCGGTGCGGAGCACCGAGAGCGGACGCCTGCTGTTCGGTCTCATCGTCCACCACGTGGCGTTCGACGGCGCGTCCCAGGAGCCGATGGCCGCCGACCTGGCCACCGCCTACCGGGCCCGACTGCTCGGCCGCGCCCCGGAGTTCGCGCAGCCCGCCCAGACGCTGGCCGAGATCGCCGACATCTACCGGCGGCGGCGCGCGGCCGCCGACGTGGACGGCCAGATCGGCTACTGGACGCGGGAGCTCGACGGCCTCCCGCAGCTCGCCCTGCCCGGGCGGCTGCCCTCCTCGGCCACCGACGGCCCCCGGGTGTCGGTGTCCCGGCAGGTCTCCGCCCGGGAGATGGAGCCCTGGGACGCCGCCGTCCGCCGGCAGGGGTCGACCAGGCTGGCGGCGCTGGCCGTCGCGTACTCCTCGATCCTGCGCGGGCTGTCCGGCCAGGACGAACTCGCCCTGCTGGTGCCGTTCTCCAGCTGGGCCGGCGACCCCGGCCGGTCGATGTCCACCCGGATGGACATGTTCTGCCTGCGGCTGCGCCCCGCGACCGCCGAGAGCGACGTGTGGGACGGCGCCGGGCGGGCGGTCGGCGCCGCGCTCGCCGCCCAGGACGTGTCCTTCGCCGAGGCGGCCATGCCGGTGCTCGCCGGGATGGGCCAGGAAGCGCTCGGCCGGCTGCCGGTGCTCCTGGTGGAGAACCTGAGCGATCCGGAGCTGCCGCTGCCGTCCTGCCGCTCCGAGTTCGTCCGCATGGACGCCCCGACCACGATGAGCGAGCTGGAGACCGAGGTCTGGTACGCCGCAGACGGCGGAGTGCGGCTCAACGTGTGGGTGTGGACGGACCGTTACCCCGTGGAGTTCGCCGAGCACCTGGCCGACGCGTTCCAGCACGTCCTGCGCGCGGGGCCGGCGGCCCTGGCCTGAGCCGACCCGCCGCGACCTGACGGAGCGTCACCAACTAGCGTGGGTCCCTCGGCATCCCGGAGGAAGAGAGGCACGATGTTCACGACTGACGTCGAGACCATGGACGGCGTCGTCCGCGGACGACGGGCCCCGCGCGCGGTGCAGTGGCGGTCGATCCCCTACGCGGCCGCACCGGTCGGGGAGTTGCGCTTCCGGGCGCCGCAACCGGTGCGGCCGTGGACGGGCGTGCGCGACGCCACCAGGTTCGGCGACGCGGCCGTCCAGCGCCGCAACCCGATGGTGGGCCTGCGCCCGACCGGCGAGGACTGCCTGACCCTGAACGTGACCGCGCCGCCGGACGCCTCGACGCGACCACGGCCCGTCATGGTCTTCCTGCACGGCGGCAGTTACCTCTTCGACACCGCGGCCCGGTACCCCGGCGACTCGCTCGCGGCGCGCGGCGACGTGGTGGTGGTGACGGTCAACTACCGCCTAGGGGCGCTCGGTTACGTCGACTTCAGCGAACTCTCCAGCGCCGACCGGCCGTTCGAGTCGAACCTCGGCCTGCGGGACCAGCTGGCGGCGCTGAAGTGGGTGCGCCGCAACATCGCCGCGTTCGGCGGCGACCCGGACAACGTCACCCTCTTCGGCGAGTCGTCCGGCGCGGACGCGGCGCTGACGCTGATGGCCACCCCGGCCGCGGACGGGCTGTTCCACCGCGCGATCGCGCAGAGCCCGGCCGCGGACTGGGCGGCCGTGGAGCCCGCGGAGGCCCGGCGGTTCGCCCGCCGGCTCCTCGGCCACCTCGGCGTCACCCCGGCCGCCGCGGCGCGGGCCCTGCCCGAGGCTGCCGCCAAGGACCTCTGCCGGGCCACCGAGCGGGCCGTGCGGGACACCGTGCGGGCCAATCCCGGCAGTTACCCGATCGCACCGGTGATCGACGGGGACCTGCTGCCGCAGGCCCCGCTGGACGCCCTCGCCAAGGGCGGCGCGCGGGCACTGCCGCTGATCATCGGAACCAACCGCGACGAGAACACCCTCGCCCAGTTCGACGCGACCGTGCCGACCACCGCGCCCGCGCTCCGCGCCGCGCTGGAACGCTGCGGCGCCGACCCCGACCGGGTCGCCGCCGCCTATCCGGGGTACCCGAAGCGGGCGGCCGCGATCCGGGTCAGCACGGACTTCGTGCTGTGGCGGCCCGCGCAGGCCGTCCTCGAAGGCCACAGCCGCCGCGCCGCCACGTACTGCTACCGCTTCGACTTCGCGCCCCGCGCGCTGCGCCTCGCCGGGCTGGGGGCCATCCACGGCATCGAACTGCTGCCGGTGTTCGGCGGCGTCGACAGCGCGCCGGTGCGGCTGCTGACGCTGGCCGGCGGCCGGCAGGGCTTCCGCGCCGTGCAGGACGAGGTCCAGGACCACTGGCTGGCCTTCGCCCGCACCGGCCGGCCGCTGGACTCCTGGCCGGCCTACACGCCGGAGCAGCGGAACACCCGCGTCATCGACCACCCGTCCCGGATCGAGGTGGACCCGCAGCGCGACCGCCGGCTCCTCTGGAAGGGCGTCCGCGTCCCCGCCGCGGACTGAGCCGGCCCTCGGCGGCGGGCCGTTCGGCGGCGTCCCGTTCGACGGCGGGCCGGTCAGTCGCGTCCCGTTCGGCAGCGTCCCGGTCAGGGGCGGGTGGCGACGGCGGCGCGGCCGGGAGGCCCTGCGGTGGGACCGGGCCCCGGCCTGCGACCATGGAGCCGTTCGCAAGATCGTTTGCAGGGGGATCCATGGAGCTACGGCAGCTGCGCTGCTTCGTCGCCGTCGCGGAGGAGTTGCACTTCGGGCGGGCCGCCGAGCGGCTGCTGCTGGGGCAGCCCGCGGTGAGCCAGCAGGTGCGGCGGCTGGAGCGGGAGGTGAAGGTCGAGCTGTTCGACCGTTCGCCCCGGTACGTCCGGCTGACGCCGGCCGGGGAGCGCTTCCTGCCCGCCGCCCGGCAGGTGCTGGCCGCCGAGGACGCCGCCCGGGCGCTCGCCGCGGAGCTGGCGGCGCCGGCCGTGCTGCGGCTCGGCACCGTCACCGGGCTCGGCGAGCGGCTCGACCTGATCCTGGACGCCTACCAGCGGCGCGCCCCGGAGGTGCTGGTCGAGCTCCGGGCCGAGCCCGTGCGGGAGCGGCTCGCGCAGCTGGCGGACGGGCGGCTGGACGCCGCCTTCGTCCGCGGTGCCGTCGCCGAGGGCAGCCCCGAGCTGCGCTTCCTGCCGGTCTGGCAGGAGGAGTTGGTGCTCGCGCTGCCCGCCCGGCACCCCCTCGCCGAGCAGCCGGCCGTCGACCTCGCGGACCTCGCCGCCCTGCCGCTCCGGTTGACCGAGCGCCACAACCACCCGGCGCTGGTGGACCTGGTCCTGGACGCCTGCGCGCGGGCCGGGTTCCGGCCGAGCCTCCTCCCGTCGCAGAGCATCCTCCAGGACACCCTGGCCTCGATCGGCGCCGGCGCCCCCTCGTGGACGGTGGTGTACGCCGCCAACACCCGGACGACGACCACCCGGCGGATCGTCTTCCGGCCCTGCCGGACCCCGCTCGCCCTGCCGGTCTCCGTCGCCGTGCGCCGCTCCGCCCCGCTGCCCCGACTGCTCCTGGAAGCCTGCCGAGCAGCCTGACCTGCGACGATCAGGATCCGTGATCGCTGCCAGAGCGATTCGGGTCTGGGTGCGGGTGGGCCCGATCGGGTGAACTGGTCTCAGCCGGAGGAACCGGCGGGACACCCCCGAAAGAGGAGCCGAAGATGCCGATCGTCACCATCCAGCAGGGCCCGCGCAGCGTCGAGCAGAAGCGCGAACTGGTCAAGAAGGTCACCGACGCGTTCGTGGAGGCCCTGGAGGTCCCCGCGGAGAGCGTGATGGTGTGGGTGCAGGAGTACCCGGCGGAGAACTGGGGCGTGGCCGGCACGCTCACCGCGGACAAGTAGCCGCCGGACTCCGCGGACGGGCGGCGGCCGCTACCCACGCGGTAGCGGCCGCCCGTTCGCCGTGCGGGTGCTCAGGCCCGTCAGGAGTCGCGGGAGGGCGCGACGGCGCCCGGCGCGACGGCGTCCGGCGCGGCGGCGTCCGGCGCGGCGGCTTCGGCCGCGAAGCCCGGCATGCCCGCGACGGCCTCCGCCCGGTAGGGGATCCGGGCGCCCAGCTGGCTGAGCATCGCCATCTCGGCCATCCACACCCGCTGGAGCTGCACGTGCTCCGGCAGCATCACCATGCGCTCCCGAAGGACCTCCGCGTCCTTGGTGAGCGTGGCCCTGCGCACCGCCTCGCGCAGCCACGCGCGGTCGAAGGTGAAGACCTCCTCGACCAGCGGCTGGACGAGCATCTCCAGCGAGCGGGTCAGCCAGCCCCAGTCCTCGGGCTCCCCGCTCCCCCCGCTCCGGCCGCCCCTGCGCTCCCTGAGGAGCCCGGCCTCGCGCATCAGCGCGACCATCCGCTCCGGATCGCCGTCGACGCAGGCCCGTATCATCTGGCCCATCGACGGGATCGGGCCGTCCGGCAGCCGGACCACGGCGCCGAAGTCGAGCACCCCGAGCCGGCCGTCGCCGGTGAGGCGGAAGTTCCCCGGGTGCGGATCGGCGTGCAGCAGGCCGCAGCGGTTCGGCCCGGCGTGGTTGAACCGGGCGAGCAGCAGGCCCAGCCGGTTCCGGTCCTCCTGGGTGCCGTCCGCCATGACGGCGGAGGCCGGTGTGCCGTCCAACCACTCGGTCACCAGGACGCGTTCGGTCGCCTCGACCACCGCGGGCACGAGGAAGTCCGGGTCGTCGGCGAAGGCCTTCGCGAACACGGCCTGGGACTCGGCCTCATGGAGGTAGTCCAGCTCCTCGATCGTCCGCGCGCGCAGCTCCGCCACGATCTCCTTGACGTTGAGCTCGCCGCCGGTGACCCGGTCGATGATCGGGCTGATCCGGATCAGGTGGCCGAAGTCCGAGGCGAGGGCCTCGGCGGCGCCGGGGTGCTGGACCTTGACCGCGACCTCCCGGCCGTCGCGCCAGCGCCCCCGGTGCACCTGGCCGATGGAGGCGGTGGCCACCGGCTTGTCGCCGAACTCCGGCAGCGACTCCCGCCAGTCCTCGCCGAGGTGCTCGCGCAGCACGGCGTGGACGGTACGGACCGGCAGAGCGGGCCCGCTCTCCTGCAGGCTGGTCAGCGCCGCCCGGTAGGGCCGCACCAGGTGCTCCGGCAGCGCGCTCTCCATCACGCTGAGCACCTGGCCGAACTTCTGCGCACCGCCCTTGAGTTCGCCGAGCACGGCGAAGAGCTGCCGGGCGGTGCGTTCCTCGATCTCGGTCCTGATCAGGTCCTCGGCACCGCCCGCGAGCCGCCGGGCCAGCCCGAACGCGGTGCGCCCGGCGAATCCGACCGGCAGTGACGCCATCTTCATGAAGCGCCGCGCCGTGCCCTTCGGCAGTTCACCGTCCACAGCCGCTTTCCCCTCCCGATCGGCGGGGATCCGGCCGCGACGGCAGCCACCCTCCCGGGGAGCATTGTCGAAAATCCCCATGGCTCAGTCAAAGCGCGGCCGGTAACCAACACACCGCATTCACCTGGCAGTTGCCACTGCAGACGGCCACCGGACCGGCCACGCACCTCCTCCGGCCTGCGAATCTCCGCACGGCCCGGCCTCCCCACGCAGGATTCGCCACCCGTACCGGCGGCCACCGAAGCATCGAATTCGGCCAATTCCGGCCCGAACGGTTTCGGTCACGATCCGCCCCGCGGACGACACCGGAGCGGACAAATGGCTCACTTGCACACGCTCCCGCCCCCTCCGCACCCCCTGTTAGCATCCCGACCATCCATCTCAGCCCACGACTCTCCGACCTGAATTCGTTTCAGCCAACGAGCACCGCCCTGCCGCTGACGTGCTGAGACACCGTCGAGCAGCGCGCCGGGCCGCTCGTGAAGACCGTCACGCATGGCCGCACCGGATCTCCAAGAGCAAGCCTCCCAAGACGCTTCGACCGTGAGGATGGATCGACTATGAGCACGTCCGCGCCCGCCGCCGGTGACAACGCCGTGGGCTCCCTGTACGACCAGCTGACCGACGCGCTGTCCGCGGCGCTCGGCGACAACATCCATTTCGGGTACTGGGACGACGAGCACGACGACAGTCCGATCGACCGGGCCACCGACCGCCTCACGGACCTGGCGGGCGAGCGGCTCGTCCCGGCGGACGGGATGCGCGTGCTGGACGTCGGCTGCGGCAGCGGCCGGCCGGCGGTGCGGATCGCCGACCGGCACCGCGTCCACGTGACGGGCGTCAGCATCAGCGAGCACCAGATCAAGGTCGCCCAGGACCGGCCGGAGGTCGGGCAGGAGGCCGGCCAGGTCGCCTTCGAGCTGGCCGACGCGACCGAACTCCCCTTCGCGGACGGCTCCTTCGACGGCGCCTACGCGATCGAGTCGCTGGTGCACATGGCGGAGAAGGAGGCGGCCGTCGACCACGTCGGCCGGGTGCTGCGGCCCGGCGCGCGGTTCGTGATCGTGGACTTCTTCCTGGACGGCGAGGTCTCCCCGGAGCACGCCGAGGTGCTGGCCACCGCCTGCGGGCTGCTCCAGTTCGCGCCGCTCATCAGCCGCGCCGACTACCAGCGGCTGCTGGACCGGGCCGGCCTGGACCTCGTCGAGTTCACCGACATCCGGACCAACATCGGCCGCTCCTACCGGGTCGCCTCCGACGCCTTCCACCAGGCCCTGCGCGCCATGGTCGGCGGCGAGCTCGGCCCCGAACACGAGGCCGCGGCCAAGCTGTTCGAGACCTTCGGGGCGCTCCCGCCGGTCGGCTACGCGCTGATCACCGCCGTGCGCCGCTAGGCCCCGGGGCCGGGTCCGGGTCAGGGCCCGGGGCCGGGCCCGGTGGCCGGGGGCCGCGTCCTCAGCCGGGGCCGCGGCCCAGCTCCGCCCGCACCCGGCGGCGGACCCCGGCCACGGCCGGGGAGCCGGCGAAGGCGTCCGCGACCCTGACCAGCCAGGCCACCTCCTCGTCGATGCCGACCTGCCCCTCGGCGGCGACGTACCCGGTCGACGGTCCCGCCGGGTAGCGGTGCCCGGCCGCGGTCGCCTCCAGGGCGGCGGCGATGCCGGCCGCCTCCACCGTCACCGCGAGCTGGTCGCGCCCGGCCGCGTCCGCCGTGAACTCGGCGACCCACGACGGCACGTGCGGGTGCACGTACGGTCGCAGCGCGAGCTGCCCGTCGCGGATCTCGATGACGCGGCGGTACAGCGCGAACTGCGCACCGTGCGGCGCGCGCCGGCCCGTCCGCGCGGTGTCCGGCAGCAGTTCCACCGCCGGTACCGTCGCCCGCAGCGCCGACCAGAGCGGCTCCAGCCGGCGGTAGGCGTACCGGGCGCGCAGCGGCCGCGACCAGTTCGCCAGCCGGCCGCGCCAGACCGGCGCGGTCGCCCCCGCCAGCATCAGGACGACGCAGGCGAGCGCCACCACCGCGGACGCCGCGCTCTCGCCGCCGGCCACACCGCCGGTGGTCAGCACCTCCACCACGTCGATGACGTTGCTGGCCGTCCAGAGCAGCCCGATCACGGTGCCGAAGGCCATCATCCGCACGCCCGAACGCAGCGCGCCCGGCGGCATCCGGGCGGCGGAGCGGCCGACCAGCAGACCGAACACGACCAGGCGCCAGACCAGGTGGGCCGTGAGCAGCCCGACGTAGCCGACCAGCAGCGCCCGCCCCCGGCCGTCGTCGACGACCACCCGGTTGCCCACCTGGGCGGGGTCCGCCGCGACGTACGCGGCGACGCTCAGCACCACGGCCCCCGCCGTGACGGCCGCCTGCCGGCGCAGCCCGGCCCGGAGCCCGCCCCGGACCGCGTCCGGCGGCTGGATCGAGTGGGCCAGCATCGCCAGGGCGCCGACCGCGAGGAGCTCCAGCTCGTCGCCGACCAGCCGCAGGCAGCCGGACCCGAGCCAGGGCCACGGCCAGGCCCGGGCGCCGGGCAGGCTCGCCGCGGCGAAGGTCCCCGGCGCCGAGAGCGCCAGCCCCAGCGCCATGCACAGCCCGGCGGTGTAGACGTGGCGCAGCGCCGGATCCGAGCGCCGCCCCCGGTCCGACCAGGCCTTGCCGGCCGTGCCGACGAGGGTGACCAGGCAGGCGAGGTAGTCGGCCGCGTCGGCCAGCCGGTCACCCACGGTCCGCCGCACGGGGGTGCCTCGGGGCCGGGCCGAACACCGAGCCCAGCCGGGCCACCCGGTCGTCGGCTTCGCCGGCGTCCGGGCGCGGGGCCCGGGCCCGGTGCCGGGCGCGCTGCAGGACGAGGGTGGCGATCAGTTCGGCCTCCTGCTCCTGCCGGTCGGAGTAGGCGGAGCGGCCGAGCACCCGCCGAATCAGCTCGCCGGACAAGTGGGGCATCAGCGCCTCGGACGCGGCGGAGCCGAGCGCCGTCGCCCCGGTGTGCCCGCAGAGCAGGTGGCCGACCTCGTGGAGCAGGATGTGCTGCTGGTGCAGCACGCTGGTGTCGGAGGGGTACCCGATGTAGTCGGCCCGGTCGGTGCTGGCCAGGATCCCGCACGGGCCCCGGCTCCGCCCGGGCAGCGGCACCAGTTCGAGCGGCCGGCCCCGGGCCTGCGCCAGGGTCGCGGCGAGGGCCGTCACCTCGAACGGCTCCGGCAGCGGCAGCGCCTGCGCGATCTCCCGGCACCTTCGCCACAACTCCGCGTCCCCACCACGGTCCGCCCGCCTCACGGTTCCTCCCCCCGGCGCTTCCACAGCGCGCCGAGGAATGATCTCAGGCGTGGATGACGGACCGCCAGGATTCAGCCCGGTTCGGAGCCGTCCCGGGCGGCGGACAAGCACAACTCGAACGGCGACCCGGGGGCGTCCGGCCGCCAGCCCCGCGACCGCGCGGCCCGGATGCCCGCGGCGACCTCCCCCGGCAGGACGAGCTCGGCCGGCAGCAGGCGCGGTTCCTGGACGAACGGGCGGCCGGTCTCCACGACGAGCGTCGTCCCGGGGCGGTCCGCGTGCTCCACCGCGTACGCGAGGGTGCCGCCGTCGTAGTCGCAGCACCAGTGCTTCCGGCTCGTCCGCCAGCGGTACGCGACGCCGTCGACGACGATGCGGCGGGAGCCCTTCTTGACCAGTGCCACGCTGCTGCCCCTCGCCCTTCGACCGTCCGCCGGGCCGCCGGCCCGGTCACCGCTGTGCAGTCTCCTCGCGCGGGCCCCCGGTGTCACCGGGTTTTGCCCACTCCGTCACCCCCGTGGTCGCGTACTCGCGGACGGTGCCGACCGGGGGCATCGGGTGCGCGGCGTCCACGGGCGGGGCGGGTGGCACGGGAGGGGTGGCGCTACCGCGCCAGTGGCGGTGTCCCGCCTGGTCAAGGCTCGGTCATGCCGGTCAAAGCCTCGGTCATGGCATGGACACCATGCTTGTTCGCCGGTGCGGGCCCCGCTACCTTTCTCGCACTGGAGCCGCCAAGGCTCGGCACCACACCCCTGGCATGTCCTGGACACCCCCAGCTCCGCCCGGCCCCCGTCGCCCCATCGGGCTGACGCCCCCGGCCGCGCCGAGCCCCCGGGCAGCCGTCTGCACGTGCGCGTCTCCCCTCACCCCGGGCCTGCACACGGGCGGCCGCCTCACCTCGGCGCGCCCGCACGCCCGGGGCCCGACCCCCAACCGGGAGGGCTCCGTTGCACCAGCTCATCCGCTCCGTCCTGCGTCACGGCGGACCCCGTGCGAGCAGACTCCGCGCGAGCACCGCGACGCTCGCCGTCGGCGCCGTGGTCGCCGCCGGCCTCGCCGTCGCCGCGCCGGCCGACGCCACGGGCGCCACGGGCGCCACCGCGCCCGGCGCGAGCGTCAGGCACGCCTGCGCCAAGCCGACCCAGCGTCACCAGATGGCCTGCCAGGCCCTGGTGCGCACCGACGTGGTGCAGCCGCACGCGTTCTCCCTCCACGCGGTGTCGCCCGACGCCACGCCGTCCGGCTTCGGGCCGAGCGACCTGCAGAGCGCCTACGGCCTGTCGGCCAACGGCGGCGCCGGGCAGACCGTCGCCATCGTGGACGCCAACGACGACCCCAACGCGGAGTCCGACCTGGCGACCTACCGCGCGCAGTACGGGCTGCCCGCGTGCACCACCGCGAACGGCTGCTTCAAGAAGATCGACCAGAACGGCGGCACCAACTACCCGGCCGGCGACACCGGTTGGGCGGGCGAGATCTCGCTCGACGTCGACATGGTCTCCGCCGCCGCGCCGAACGCCCACATCCTGCTGGTCGAGGCCAACGCGGCCACCATGAGCGACCTCGGCACCGCCGTCAACCAGGCCGTCGCCCAGGGCGCGAAGTTCGTCTCCAACAGCTACGGCGGCTCCGAGGACTCCACCGACACCACCTCGGACAGCCAGTACTTCAACCACCCCGGCGTCGCCATCACCGTGTCCTCGGGCGACTCCGGCTACGGCGCCGAGTACCCGGCCGGCTCCCAGTACGTCACCGCGGTCGGCGGCACCTCGCTGAACCGCAACTCCAGCGCGCGCGGCTGGGGCGAGACGGTCTGGGGCTCCAGCGGGGGCGGCAACGGCGCCGGCTCCGGCTGCTCGGCCTACGACCCCAAGCCGAGCTGGCAGAGCGACAGCGGCTGCTCCAACCGGACCATCGCCGACGTGTCCGCCGTCGCCGACCCGGCCACCGGCGTCGCCGTCTACCAGACCTACGGCGGCAGCGGCTGGGCCGTCTACGGCGGCACCAGCGCCTCCGCGCCGCTCATCGCCGCCGTCTACGCCGACGCGGGCACCCCGGGCGCGTCCGATTACCCGGCCAAGTACCCGTACCAGCACACGAGTTCGCTGAACGACGTGACCAGCGGCGCGAACGGCAGCTGCTCCCCGTCCTACCTGTGCACCGCGGGCGCCGGCTACGACGGCCCGACCGGCCTGGGCACCCCCAACGGCCTGGGCGCCTTCAAGTCCGGCACCAGCACCGGCAACACGGTGACGGTCACCAACCCGGGCAACCAGAGCACCACCACGGGCAGCGCCGCCTCCCTGCAGATCCACGCCAGCGACTCCGCCTCCGGCCAGACCCTGACGTACAGCGCCACCGGCCTGCCGACCGGCCTGTCCGTCAACTCCTCCACCGGCCTGATCAGCGGCACGGCCTCCACGGCGGGCAGCTACAACGTGACGGTCACCGCGAAGGACACCACCAACGCCACCGGGTCGGCCTCCTTCACCTGGACGGTCTCCACCTCGGGCGGCGGGGGCGCGATCGTCAACGGCGGCTTCGAGACCGGCAGCCTGAGCGGCTGGACCGGCGCCGGTTCGGCGGCGGCGAACACCGCGGCCGCCCACAGCGGCGGCTACGGCGCCCAGGTCGGTTCGGACAGCCCGGGCACGGACTCCTCGATCGCCCAGACCTTCACCGCGCCGGCCGGCTCCAGCAAGGTGTCCTTCTGGTACAGCAACACCTGCCCGGACACCGTCACCTACGACTGGGCCACCGCCACCCTGAAGGACAACACCACCGGCACGACCACCACCGTCCTCGCCAAGACCTGCGCCGCGTCCGCGAGCTGGGTCAACAGGACGGCCACCGTCACCCCCGGGCACTCCTACACCCTCACCCTGAGCAACCACGACGACGACTACCCGGGTGACCCGACCTACACCTACTACGACGACGTGACCGTCTCCTGACCCGCACCACGTCGACCGGTGGGGCCGCGGACCGACCGCGGCCCCACCGCCGCGTCCGCCGTCAGGCCGGCTCGACCGTGACGGTGCACAGCCGCTTGGTGGCCCGGGTCAGCGCCACGTACAGGTCCCGCTCCCCGCCGGGGCGGGCCGCGACGATCTCCTCGGGGTCGAGGACGACGACCCCGTCGAACTCCAGGCCGCGCGCCTCGGACGCCGGCACGACGCGGGCGTGGCGGGCGACACCCCCGGCCGTCAGCTCGCCCGCCCTGGAGTCCGCGCAGACCACCCCCAGCAGCTCGCCCGGGTGCGCGGCGCTCTGGGCGCGGAGCTCCCGGACGACGGCGGCGACCAGCCCGTCCGGCGGTGCGGTCACGGTGCGCGGGCTCTCCCCGCTGCGCAGTGACCGGGTGGGCCGCTGGTCCGGGGCGATCCGCGCGAGCAGGGCCCGGACGCTCTCCAGGATCTCCTGCGTGGTGCGGTAGCTGACGGTCAGCTCGTGCAGCTTGAACCGCGGTCCGACGTGCGGGCCCAGCGCCTCCTTCCAGTCGCGGGCCGTCGTGACCGGGCCCGCCTGGGCGAAGTCGCCCACCAGCGTCATCGCCCGCGCCGGGCAGCGGCGGACGATCATCCGCCACTGCATGGCGGTCAGTTCCTGCGCCTCGTCGACGACGACGTGCCCGTAGGTCCGCCCAGGGGGGCCGTCGACCAGGCTCGCCGCCTCGTCCAGCAGCGGCACGTCGGCCTCGGTCCACGGGTCGTCCGGGCCGCCCAGCAGCAGGGACCGCTCCGGCGCGGTCAGGCGGGGCAGGTGCTCGGCGAGGGCGTCGGCGTCCGTCAGGAGCGCCCGCACGAGCTCGCCGGGCTCCAGCCGCGGCCACAGCGCCTCGACCGCCCGGTCGACGCCGTCGTCCTCGAGCAGATCGGCCCGGACGGCGTCCAGGTCCAGCTCGTGGGCCGGCCCCGGCTCGGCCGCGCCCTCGGCCCGGCGCCGGTCGGCTCCCGTGAACCGGTCGAGGTCGAGGCCCGTCATCCGCTCGGCGTCGGCGTCGATCTGCTCCAGGACGTCGCCCATGTCCCGCTGCAGCGCGTCGGCGACGGCGTCGACCAGGAGCTCCCTGAACACCTGGCGCGCGGGGTTGTGCCCCGGTACGGCCGCCACCGCGGCGTCACGCGCCTCGGCGACCTCCTCGCCCGACAGGTGGACCAGGTCCCGCCCGACCCGCACGGTGAAGTCGCCGGCGGGGGCCTGACGGACGCGCAGCAGGCCGGCCAGCGCCTCGGCGAGGTCGGAGCCGCCCTTGAGCCGGGCCGCGTCGGACGGGCCGACCGCGCCCGGGGTCACTCCGGCCAGCTCCCGGCAGGTCGCCAGGACGACGTCGTTCTCGCCGAGCGAGGGAAGGACCTGGGAGGTGTAGTCGAGGAAGCGGGCGTTCGGGCCCACCACCAGCACGCCCTCCTCCGCGGCGCGCGGGAACGCGTACAGGACGTACGCCGCCCGGTGCAGGGCCACCACCGTCTTGCCGGTGCCGGGCCCGCCCTGCACCACCGTCACCCCGCGGTGGGCGGAGCGGACGATCTCGTCCTGCTCGGCCTGCAAGGTCGCGACGGCCGCCTGCATCCGGCCCGTCCGCCGCGCCGACAGCGCCTCGACCAGCGGGCCGTCCCCCACGACGTCCTCCTCGGTCGGGGCCGTCCCGTCCAGCAGCTCGTCGCTCACCGAGACGACCGTGCGCCCCTCCAGGCCCAGGTGCCGGCGCCGCCGCAGGCCCATCGGGTGAACCGGCGTCGCCTCGTAGAAGGGCCGCGCCGCGTTCGCCCGCCAGTCCACGAGCAGCGGCAGCTCGTCCTCCTCGGAATACAGCCCGATCCGCCCGATCCGCAGGGCCGTGCCGTCCGCCCGGTCGATCCGCCCGAAGACCAACCCCTTTTCGGCGCCCTCCAGCCGGCCTATTTCCTGGCCCAGCCGCTCGGCGGCGATTTCCCTCTCGTACGCCTCACCGGCACTTTCCGCCGGAGCCTTCAGCACACCCGCCCGCTGCGCCCGTGCCTCGGAAAGCCTCTCCGCGAGCAACTCGTACAACGAGGACACGTAATCCCGCTCCGAGTCAAGAGCGCCACGCATTCCGTCGTTCCGCATATTGCAGTCACTCCCCCGACGCCCCACCGAACTTGACCGACTGGAATATAAATAAGCCCCACAGCACTGTCAAGCCCGGAATTCCCCGCCAAAACCATTGCGCCCGGACGAACGCTATGCCTCTGCCGAATGTGCGGACCGAGCGGTTTTTGTGCCCTGGCGGATTTGCGGGTCGACGGAATTCATGTCTCTGCGGCACCGGTCGGTCGGGGCGTGCCGCGCGGCCCGACGTCGTTCACCCGTTTGCCCCACCGCCACCCGCCGCCACCCGGCGCCGCCCCGTCCGGCCGCCGTCCGGCCCGCTCGCCCGGGGGCGGGCCGCCCGCTCCGGACGTAGGTTGCGGGGCATGACCAGTGACGAGACGACGACCCCGGCCGTGGGGGTGCGCCCGCTGGCCGAGGTGTTCGACGCGATCGAGACGGCCAACCGGCGCCCGCAGCCGTGGACCGGGTTCGAGCACGGAGTGCTGGGCGCCTACCGGTGGGCCGCCGGCGCCCAGGTCGCGGCGCCGGTCACCGCCGCTGCCGCGCTCGGTGCCACCGGCCCCTGCCGGGCCCAGTTGCTGGCCGAGTGCCAGGCCGCCGCGGTCCGCCTGCGCGAAGCCCTGGCCGCGGGCGCGGACGGCGTGGGTGCCCTGGGCGCCCTGGGTGCCTACCAGGCGCTGGCCTGGCTGTGCGGCCACCACGACGACCGTCCCTGACCACCGCACCGCCCGTAACGGGGGGAGGAACCGTCCGTGAGCGACGACGGCGCACCGGGCCGCGACGAGACCGCGCAGGAGCGGGCCGACCGCCTGTGGACCGACATGCTCCAGGAGGTGCGCGTCTGCCAGACCGGCGCGCAGATCCTCTTCGGCTTCCTCATCGGCGTCGCCTTCACCCCGCGCTTCGCCGCCCTGCCCGACTTCGACAAGAACCTCTACACCGCCACCGTGATCCTCGGCGCCGTCGCCACCGGCGCCCTCGTCGCGCCCGTGGCCTTCCACCGCCTGCTGGCCGGCCGCGGCATGAAACCCGAACTCGTCCACGTCGCCGGCCACCTCATCGCCGCCGGCCTCGTCACCCTCGCCCTCACCATCGCCGCGGCCCTGCTGCTCCTGCTGCGCACCGCGACCGGTAGCCCGACTGCCGCGTGGATCATCAGCTCCGTCGTCCTCCTGTGGTTCACCACCACCTGGCTCGTCCTGCCCCACGTCGTGCTGCGGCGCGCGGCGGCCCGCCGGTCGGCCACGGACGACGACGGACGGCAGCGGTGAAGCGGGACGGATCACTCCGCGTCCCCGCTTAGGACCGGCCGACCCGGGCAGGCGCGAGGTCCGGAACATCCCGCTACCCGTGAGAGAGGCCGACTCCCATGCTCCTCCTCGTTCTCGTCCTCCTGCTCGCCCTGGTCCTGGGCGGCGCCGGCTTCGCGATCCACATCCTGTGGTGGATCGCCCTGGCCGTCCTCGTCGTCTGGGCGCTCGGCTTCGTCTTCACCGCCGGCGGAGCCTCCGGCGGTCGCCGGTGGTACCGATGGTGACCGGCCACCACACGTCTCCCGATCCGACCGTGAGCGGCTCCGCGAGCGCCGTCGGTTCCTCGCTCCGCCGTGAGCGCGGGGCGTACGAGCCGGAGGGCGAGCAGCCGATCGGCGGCTACCTCGCCGTCATGGCCGCCTACCTGGGCTGCGTCGGCGCGCTCACGGCCTTGGCCCGGCGGACGGGACGGCCGCTGCCGACACCCGGCCCGTAGGACGTGCTGCTCACCGCCGGCGCCGTGCACAAGCTGTCCCGGCTGGTGACGAAGGATCCGGTGACCAGTCCGCTCAGGCTGCCGTTCACCCGCTTCCGCGGCCAGGCCGGTCCGGCCGAACTCGCGGAGGACGTCCGGGGACAGGGGGTGCGACGCGCCATCGGCGAGCTGGTCACCTGCCCGTTCTGCACCGGCCTGTGGATCTCCACCGGCCTCACGGCGGGTCAGGTCCTCGCTCCGGAGGCGACCCGGCTCCTCAGTTCGGGGCTGTCCGCGCTCGCCCTCTCCGACCTGCTGCACTTCGCCCGGGTGGGGCTCCAGGACGTCGCGTCGCGGTAGGTGCCCTGCGCGGCCGCCCGGGCCGATGCGCTCGCGGTGTCCCGGGGAGATGATGGGAGCCGGACGGTCGACGAAGCATAGGAGTCCCATGTCCGACCAACCGGACCGGCACGACACGGCAGGCCAGGCCGACGTGCGACTGCGGGTGACCGCGCGGGAGCGCGCCGTCCGGGCGCTGGTGTGCCGGCTCGCCGGTGAGGCGGACCACGAGACGAGGGCCGCCCTGGACGAAGCCCTGGCCGAGGCCGTGGCCGCCGGGCCCGACCTGCTGGTGGTCGACCTCGCGCCGCTCACGTTCTGTGACTCCAGCTGCCTGAACGCGCTCCTCCGGGCCCGTGAGGACGCCGAGGCCGCGGGCGTCTGGCTGGTCCTGGCCGGCCCCGGGCCGCAGATCAGGCGGCTTCTCGCGATCACGGGAACCGACCAGGACTTCACGGTGCGCGCGAGCCTCCAGGCCGCAGTGGGCGTCAGCAGGCTCCCGCACGGGTGATCCCGACCGGAGGCGGCCGCGGCGACCGGCGGGACCGGGAAGGCCGAGCCACGAACCCGGGCTTCTGGCACCGCCCCGGGGCGTGACATGCTCGTTGCATGGCGGACCGCGAGCAGGTGGAAGAGCCCGTGCCGGGCGGCGGCCCCGCCGCGGAGGCCGGCCTCGCGGTGGTGCGGGAGGTCCTGGCCGGCCTTCCCGGTTCGGTGGTCTTCCTCCGGCCGGAGTACGGGCCGAGCGGTGAGGTGGTGGACTTCCGGATCGCGGCCGCCTCGCCCGACGCGGTCGACATCGGCGGACGCGACGGTGCGCAGCTGGTCGGGCGCAGTGTGCTGGGCACGTACCCGGGCATCGACACCACCGACCTGTGGCGCGGCTACCTGGACGTGCTGGCGACCGGTGCCGTCCACGAGGGGGAGCTGGAGTACGAGGAGGCGGGGGCCGGTATTCCGCACCGGTCCCGGTTCGCCGTCCGGGCGTCCGCCTGTCAGGGCGGGCTGATCGTCTCCTGGGACCGGCTGGACGCCGGAGAGCGTGAGCAGCGCCGGCTGGCGCTCATGCAGCGGCTGGGGCGGATGGGCTGGGTGGATCGCGACCTCGTGAACGGCACGATCGTCTGGTCGGACGAGGTGTACTCGATCTTCGGCAGGGACCGGGCGCTGGGCCCGATGACGCTGGAGGAGCTGTCGGCCCGCGCCGAGGGCGAGGACCGTGCGGCGATGGAGGAGGCGGTGCGGCGCCTGCTCAAGAGCGGGGAACCGATGGACCGCACCTTCGGTGTCCGGCTGCCCGGTCCGGAGGTGCGCCAGGTGCGGGTGGTCGCCGAGACCGAGACGGATGTGCACGGTGACCCGGTGCGGGTCCACGGTTTCTTCCAGGACGTCACCACCGCCAAGCACGCCGAACAGCTGCTGCTGGAACACCGGCAGGCCGCGCTCGCCCAGCAGAGCCTGCTGGCCGCCGAACGCGATCTCGCCGCCCGCCTCCAGGACACCCTGCTTCCGGTGCCCCAGCAGACGCTGGAGCTCGCCGGCCTGTCCGTCGATGTCGCCTACCTGCCGCTCCAGAAGGGCCTCAGGCTCGGCGGCGACTGGTACAGCGCCATCGAACTGCCCGACGGCAGCGCGCTGCTCGTCGTCGGCGACGTCGCGGGCCACGGGCTGGACGCCGTCGCCACCATGGCCCTGCTGCGTTTCACCGCCAAGGGCATGGCCATCACCGGCACGCCGTTGCCCACCGTCCTGGCCAACCTGAACACCCTCCTGCTGCACACCCCGGACCGCACCGGCTCGACGGCCACCATGATCATGGCCGTGTACCAGCCCGCCGACTCCCGCCTCACCTGGGTGCGCGCCGGCCACCCGCCGCCCCTGCTCGTCCGCGATGGCCGGGCCCGGTTCCTCCCCACCGCCGGCGGCATCCTCCTCGGCGCCACCCCGTCCCCCCGCTACGAGGCCTCCACCGTCGACCTGCTTCCCGGCGACCACCTGCTGCTCTACACCGACGGCCTGGTGGAGAGGCCGAACGAGCCCATCGACGAGGGCCTCGCCCGCCTGGCCGCCACGGCCCTGGCCCACGCCCGCACCCCACGGCCCCTCGACGGCATCGTGCGGTCCCTGGTCGCCCCGCACGCCCGTCGCGACGACGTCTGCGTCCTGCACATCAGCCGATGACGCGGCCCCGTGAGCTCCGCCCGCCCGGCCGGCGCCGGGCTCCGCAACTCGAATGGCCGCCACCCGACTAGGTCAACTGGACGGCGAGGCAAGGGATTTGACCCTACTCTGCGACGAGGGGGTCACCTGAGCGAGAGGTACGCACTGACATGGCTGGGAAGTTCGAGCTGTACACGGACGAGAGCGGGATGCACCGGTTCCGGCTCAAGGCGAGCAACGGGACGATCGTGGTCACCGGTGACCCGCAGGAGAGCAAGGACGACTGCCTGAAGAGCATCGAGTCGATCCGCAAGCTCGCCCCGTACGCCGAGCTCAAGGAGACGGCCGGATCGGCCTGACCTCGCGGTACGTGTGCGCGGGCGGGTGGTGCGAACCACCCGCCCGCGGCTGTTCGCGGGGCTCAGGGGCGGCTTTCCATCCAGTCCACGACCTGCCGCCGCGCCCGGGCGTCGAGGGCCTGCTCGTGGGGCTCCGCGCGGTCGAAGCGGTGGAAGTACGCGCCGCGCACGCCGGCGAGTTCGGTGTCGAGGGCGACCCGGAGGACCGCCAGCGTCCCGTCGTCGAGCGTGGAGACGACGGGGAGGCCGCTCTCCCTGACCAGGGGCGTGGGCATCTCCCGTGCCGGGTGGACGACGTTGACCGGAACGCCGTCGCGGGCCAGCTCGATCGCGGACATCACCAGCGCGACCTTGCTGCGGCAGTAGGCCTGGATCCCGTCGTAGCCGCGCTCGAAGTTCAGGTCGCGCAGGTCGAGCGGCAGCTGGCCCATGCTGCCCACCTGCACGATCCGCCCCGCCGGGGACAGCGCGACGGCCAGGTCCCGGGCGATCAGGTGCGGGGTGACGGCGTTCACCGCCATCCGCAGCTCGACCCCGGCGGCGTTGGTCTCCCGGAGGGTGGTGTCGGCACCGCCGCCGGCCGCGGCGTTGTTCACCACGAGGTCCAGCGGGCCCTCGCCGGCCAGGGCCCGGCACATCCGCCGGACCGCGGCGTGGTCGGACAGGTCGCACTCGACCACCCACGGCGCGGGGGCGCCCGTCCTCCCCGCGGCCGCCACCAGCTCGTCCGCCCGCGTCGAGGTGCGCACGGGCAGCACCAGCCGCCAGCCGCGCCGCGCCAGGTCCAGGGCGATCTCGCGCCCGAGCCCGGAGGCGGCGCCGGTCACCACAGCAGTCTTCACGTCATTCATGTCTTGAAGACTATCAAGACCTTGATGATGCTCAGGGCCTGTACGATAGCGGGCATGGCACTGGCGGCGAGCGAACGGCTCGGGTACGACATCAAGGCCGCCGAGGCCGCGTTCATGGCGGCGAAGGCCGAGGCACTGCGGCCGATGGACCTCACGGTGGCCCAGTACGCCACCCTGCTGGCGCTTCGCGACAATCCCGGGATCAGCGGCGCGGGTATCGCCCGGGCCTGCCTGGTCACCCCCCAGGCATCGGCGGCCACCCTGAAGACCCTGGAGGCCAAGGGGCTGGTCGTGCGCGAAGCGGACGACTGGAACCGCAACAGCCGGCCCAACCGGCTGTCCGAGGAGGGCCGGCGGCTGGTCGACCGCGCCGACCGTGCCGCCGGCGCCGTGGAGCAGCGCATGCACGACGCGCTTTCCCCCGCGGACCGCGACACCCTGCGCCGGCTCCTCGGCCGGTGCCGCGCCGCGGCCGCCTCGACCTCCTGACCCGGACGGCCCGGGCGCACGCCCGTCTGCCCGCCTGACGTGCTGCGGCCTGGGACGTTCTGGTTCGATGGGGGCGCCGTCACCGCCGCCCGCAAGGAGCAGGACCCTGAGCACGTCGTTCGCAGAAGCGCTGTCCGTCGGACTGCTGGTCCTGGTGCTGGTCTGCGCGGTGGTGCGGCCGTGGGGCTGGCCGGAGGCGGTGGTCGCGGTGCCGGCGGCGGGGCTGGTGGTCGCCACCGGCGCCATCCCGTGGGCGCACGCGGTGGCCGAGGCGGAACGGCTCGGGCCGGTGATCGGGTTCCTCGCCGCCGTGCTGGTGCTGGCCCAGCTGTGCGACGACGAGGGGCTGTTCCACGCCTGCGGGGCCTGGATGGCCCGCACCTCGGCCGGGAGCCCGCGGCGGCTGCTGGCGCAGGTGTTCGTGGTCGCCTCGGTGATCACGGCGGTGCTCAGCCTGGACGCCACCGTGGTCCTGCTGACGCCGGTGGTGTTCGCCACCGCCGCCCGGCTCGGTGCCCGGCCCAAGCCGCACCTGTACGCCTGCACCCACCTGTCGAACACCGCCTCGCTGCTGCTCCCGGTCTCCAACCTGACCAACCTGCTGGCCTTCGCCGCCAGCGGGCTGAGCTTCACCCGCTTCGCCGCGCTGATGGCGCTGCCCTGGCTGGCGGCCATCGCGGTGGAGTACGCGGTGCTGCGCCGGTTCTTCGCCGCCGACCTGGACGCGGGCGCCCGGGCCGAGGGCGAGGTGGCGGCGCCGGAGATGCCGGTGTTCGCCCTGGTCACGGTGGCGGGCACGCTCGCCGGCTTCGTCCTCACCTCCGCGATCGGGGTGGATCCGGCCTGGGCGGCGTTCGCCGGCGCCCTGCTGCTGGCCGTCCGGGCCCTCGCCCAGCGCCGTACCGCTCCGGCCGCGATCGTCCGCTCGGCCGCCGTGCCGTTCCTGGCCTTCGTCCTCGCGCTCGGTGTCGTGGTCCGGGCCGTGGTCGACAACGGGCTGGCCTCCGCGCTCGGGCACCTCGTCCCGCACGGCACCTCGCTGGCCGCCCTGCTCGGCGTCGCGGCGCTGGCGGCCGTGCTGGCGAACGTGATCAACAACCTGCCCGCGACCCTCGTCCTGCTCCCGCTGGCCGTGCCCTCCGGGTCGGGTGCCGTCCTGGCGGTGCTGCTGGGGGTGAACATCGGCCCCAACCTCACCTACGCGGGCGGCGGATCGTCCGCGAGCACGACACCGAGATCGGGTTGGGCGAGTTCACCCGGCTCGGACTGCTCGTCGTGCCCGCTGCCCTGACGCTGGCCGTGGTGGCACTGTGGGGGTCCCTGCACGTCATCGGAGGCTGAGGAGGCCGACGCCCGTGACCGTCGTCGTCTGGATCGCCGAGGGCACCTGGCCCGCCTGTGTCGACGCCGCGCGCGTCCACGCGCCGCAGGACGCGGAGATCGTCCTGCTCCACGTCAGCGACCAGGACGTCCCCGGCGTCGCGCACGGCGCCTTCGCCGGCCTGCTAGGGCGCGGCCACCGCGAGCGCGACCCCGGCAACCGGGTGGAGCACCTCGCCACCGCCTCGGCCCGGCACCTCCTCGACGCCGCCGCCGACCGCCTCCAACGGCCCTGCGCCCGCCTGGAGCGCACCGGCCGCACCGAACGCGAGGTCGTCGCGGCGGCGGCGGGGGCCGAGCTGCTCGTCCTCGCCCGCGACGGCGACCGCACCCGCCTCGGGCCGCACAGCCTCGGCCCCGCCACCCGTTTCGTCGTCGACCACGCCCCCTGCCCCGTCCTGTTGGTCTGGCCGGAGCCGGCACCGGGCGCCGAGACCCTCCCTCCTCCCCCGCCGCACCACCACCGGTGACCGACGATCAGCGCCCGGCGTCAGCATGGTGTCCATCCGATCGGGAGCGTCACGCGGCGGTGTCGAAGCGCTTCGACTCGAACATTCACCAAATGATTCGGGTTTCCTGATGGCGTGTCAGTGAAGAAATCTGCGCGCGGAGAATTCCGAGGAATTCATTGAATCGGTGTCGAATATCCGGCGAATCAAAGGCGTGCGGTCGAGCCGTCGAGCCTCGGTCGAGCGTCCCAGGACGAGGGAGGGCGGGCGGCCGGCTCGCCGCCGACCGCCCGCCCTCCGTGGGACCTCCCGCGAGGCCTGCCGCTCAGGCGCCGTGGCGGCGCCGGACGGCGGCGTACAGGACGACTCCGCCGAGCAGCACCAGCGCGCCGCCCGCGCCGGCGAGCAGGAGCGCCTCGCTGCCGGTCGGGGGCAGTTCGGGCAGCCGGTCGTTGTCGACGGTCAGCACGACCTCGCCGGCCTCGCCGATCCGGATCTCCGCCTCGGTGACGGGGTCGCCGGGCAGCCGGTAGCCCTTCGGAGCCTCGGTCTCCTTGACCAGGTACCGGCCGGGCCGCTGGGCGCCGAAGTCGCAGACGCCGTCCTCCCCGGTGGTGCAGGGCGGCCCGATCCGCGCGTCCCCTCCGTCAGCGCCGCCGGCGCGGTGCCAGAGCTCGAACACGGCGCCGGGCAGCCGCTGGTGGCTCCTGCGGTCCTGCTTGACGACGCGCAGGGTGCCGGGAAGCGGCCGGTCGACGGCGGTGGTGCCGACGCCCTGCCGCCAGTTGTCGGCGGTGAGCACCAGCGGGCCGAGGACCGCCGGATCGGGGAGCTGGTAGCCCCGGGGCGCCCGGGTCTCCTGCCAGTAGTAGGTGCCGAGCGGCACCGCCGCCGCGCACCGGCCGTCATCGCCCGTGGTGCACGGGCCGCCCTCCTTCGTGCCGCCGCCCGCCGGGTCGCCGTTCCACAGCTGGAACTCGGCGCCGGGCAGCGGCCTGCCCTGCGGGTCGGTCTTCAGCACCGAGACCTGGCCCCGGGCGGGCTGGTCCACGGCGGTGACGGTCAGCCCGGCGTCCGTGGCGGCCTCGGTCAGCGCGAGCGGCCCGGACACGGCCGGCCCGGGCAGCTGGTACCCGGCCGGGGCGGCGGTCTCCTCCCAGTAGTACGTGCCCGGCGGTACGGTCGCCGAGCAGCGGCCGTCGGCGCCGGTGGTGCACGGCCCGCCGACCTTCGTGCCGCCGCCCGCCGGGTCCCCCTGCCACAGCTGGAACACGGCCCCGGCCAGCGGCCTGCCGTCCGGATCCGTCTTCAGCACGCTGACGGCGCCCTCGGCCTGGTGGAAGCCGAAGTCGACGGTGTGGTCGTTCTCGCCCGGCCCGCCGGTGGTGAGCGCGTACTCGGGGTACCGGCCTCCGGGCGGGACGACGCCCTTACTGTCGACGAACCGGTTGTCGCCCGCCCGGGCGACGGTCGGCACCCAGCGGTACAGCGGTCCGCCGCTCGCGTAGTCGGCCGGGTCGTCGACCCGGACGGTGTACGCGGTACGCGGCTTCAGGCCGCCGGGCACGTTGGTGTCGTCGAAGTAGTACTCGCCGCGCGCGGTCGTCCTCGTCGTCGCGATCCGCCGGCCGTCGGCGTCGTACAGGTGGACGGTGGCGTCCGGGACGGGCGCCTCGCCCGGGTCCTGGAGGCCGTCGCGGTCGACGTCGTACCAGAGCCGGTTGCCGATCTGCAGCGGCGCCTGGTCGCATAGGACTTCCAGGTCGGCCATCGAGCCGGCCTTGCCGAAGGAGGTGGTCAGCTGGTTGCCGACGCCGTCGCTGTGGGCGCCGGTGCGGGGGAAGAAGCCGGTGCCGCCGGTGTAGACCGTGGCGAGCGGGTCCATCGCGGAGGACGCGATGGTGGACTCGACCTTGGACAGGGCGATGCCGGCGAAGGCCGCGTTGTCGTGAAAGACGGTCCGCTGGGTGTCGTAGAACTTGTTGCCGCGCCCGGTCAGTCCGCAGCCGCCGTTGGCGTCCAGCACGAAGGTCCCGCCGGGGCCCGGGCACGCCCGGTCGAGGTCGCCGCCGGAGGCCACCGAGGAGATCCTGGGGTCCGTGGCCGAGTTCCGGGCGTTCACGCCCATCTGGTCGGCGAACCGGTCCCGGAAGCCGAGGATCATGCTGCCGTCGGTGTCGATCACGATGTCGCCGAGGATCGGCTGCGGGTAGCCGTTGAGGTACCCGGAGCAGGTGTGGCCGTCCTGGGTCTCGCGCCACACGTCGGACCAGGTGTACCAGCCGGCGCCCGGGCAGGCGGTCAGCGTGTACGTGGGCGGCCGGGGGAAGTCCAGCTTCTGGTCCAGCACGGTGCCGGTGAAGGCCCCGGCGGCCGGGGCGAAGGTCTGGACGACGGCCCGCAGGTCGGCCCGGTCGCCGGTGCTCTCGCCCGAGCAGACGCCGCCGACGTACACCGTGCCGTCCTGGACCCCGAGGCCGTACGGGCGCCAGTCGCCGGCCGCCGGGCAGCCCGGGTCCGGGACGGCGTAGCTCGCCTCGGGGGCGGCGGCGGTCGGCCGGGTGGCGTCGTAGCGGTACAGCTTGCGGTCCACCAGGTTGACGACGTACAGGGCCCGGCCGTCCTCGCTGACCTCGACGTCGCCGAGCGACTCCTTCGCGACGGTGCCCATGAAGTTCACGTCGCCCGCGGTGGCGAAGTCGTGCCGGGTGGTGCCCGCGTTCGGGACTGTGGTGAACAGCGTGGTGGCGCCGGTGGTGCGGTCGGTCAGGTAGATCGCGCCCGGGCCGCCGGGGCCGTAATCGGCGCCGCGGTGGGCGGTGGCGCCGGAGAAGATCCACTTCTTCTGCTTGCTCCACCCGATGCCGTACAGCGCGCCGGTCTGGGCGGCGGTGGCCCGGTCGGTGGTCCGGTCGTCGACCCCGCGCGCGCTGTACGGGAACTCCACCAGGGTGCGGGCGCCCGCCCCGGCTTCCGGGGGATGGATGCAGGCGGTGGCCAGCGGGGCGTTGCGCTGGCAGTAGTCGCCGGGGTTCCACAGCCCCGTGGTGAACGAGACGTTCTTCCCGCCGGACAGGTCGACGAATTCCTCGTTGCTGCTGAGCCGGCTCGGATCGCCGCTCAGGCCCTGCCGGGAGGCGAAGGCGGGGAACAGCAGGCCGGGCCGGGGGTTGACCACCTGGACCCGGTAGCTGCCGCCCTTGAGCGCGCTCCCGTTCGGGTCCAGCGTCACGGTGCCGTCTGCGGCGGTCCGGCCGGTGAGGGTGGTCCCGGCGTCGTCGGTCAGGTCGACGGTGACGCCGGCCATGCCCGGCTCCAGCACCGGGTCGTAGACCCCGCCGGTGTCCACCGCGCGGACCACCCGGACGGTGACCGCGCCGTCGCCGGTGCCGGCGGCGGCGCGGGTCGCGACCAGGCCGGGCACGGCCGCGCACAGGGCCAGGGCGGCCGCTCCGGCGAGTGCCGGGCGCAGCCGTGGGCGCGGTCGGGCGCCCGGTCCGGGGCACGGTCCGAGGCCCGGTCCGGGGCTCGATAGGTCGCTCGGTGGGTCACTCGGTCGGTCGCGGTGCAATTCCACGCCCCCGTCATTCTTTCGCACTTGTATCACCATTCAATTCCCCGGGCGGAAAACCCAACGCGATACAAAATGCCGCAGGAATTCGGCCGTACGTCACCGCACGATGACCCGCCGTCAAGAGCGGGCGGAATTTCACTCACTCGGACGGAGGGCGCGCGCCTTCGGGGCGCAGCGCCCGGCAGGGCCCGCCCGCCGGAGCGCGCGGCCAGCGCGGCCCGCGCCGTCCGCGCCGCCGTGAAACTTTCACCGGCGGAATCGCTCCCACCGGCCGTGTCCCGGGGCGGCCGGGAAGGCCGGCCGGCCACTCCTTGACGGCCCGCGGTCACTGATGCAGCGTCATCAGCCCGAAACCCGTTCGAGACGAGAGAGCAGGTTCCATGCCGCGTTCCCGGTACCTGAAGTCCCGCCTGATCGCCGTGCTCCTGGCCCTCGCCGCCGCGTGCGGCGTGAGCCTGTCGGCCGCGCCCCCGGCCGGCGCCGCCTCGCTGACCCGGATCGCGGACTTCGGCAACAACCCGACCGGCCTGCAGATGCACCTGTACGTGCCGAACGGCGCCAAGGCGCACCCGGCGATCCTGCTGGCGCTGCACGGCTGCCAGGGCTCCGGCCCGTACCTGTACTCCAGCACCGACTTCGCGGGGCTGGCCGACCGGTACGGGTTCGTCGTCATCTACCCCTCGACCAACCCCGGGGGCAGCTGCTGGGACGTCTCCTCCGACCAGGCGCTGACCCGGGGCGGCGGCAGCGACCCGGTCGGGCTGATGTCGATGATCACGTACGTCGAGCGGCACTACGGCGGCAACCCCGACGCCGTGTACGTCACGGGCGAGTCCTCGGGCGGGATGATGACGAACGTCATGCTCGCGGACTACCCGGACGTGTTCAAGGCGGGCGCGGCGTTCATGGGCGTGCCGTACCACTGCTTCTACACGGGCACCGTGCGCGGCTGGAACGGCCCCTGTGCCGGCGGCCAGGTCTCGCTGTCCGGGCAGCAGTGGGGCGACCTGGTGCGCCGCGCCTACCCCGGCTACACCGGGCCGCGCCCGCGCGTCCAGCTGTGGCACGGCACCGCCGACCCCATCTTGAACCACCGCGACCTCGGCGAGGAGGCCAAGCAGTGGAGCAACGTCCTGGGCGTGGACCGGACCCCGCCGACGAGTGACACCCCGGCCGCCGACTGGAACCGGACGCGGTACACCGACCGCTCCGGCACCACGCAGGTCGAGACGTACAGCATCGCGGGGGCCGGTCACCAACTGCCGGTCCAGGGCACGCCGATGGCCGCCTACGCCGTTCACTTCATGGGCCTGGACCGCAGCCGGTGACCGACCGGCCGCGGGCCCGGTCACGGGACGGCGGCCGGCGGGAGGCTGTGGACGGTGACGGTCGGGTGCAGCCGGCGGGTGTGGTCGAGCGCCCGGGCCGGGCCGGTCAGACGCAGCGGCACGGTGAGGCGGGGGTCGGCGCTGGAGGCGGAGATCCGCAGTTCCAGTGCTCCGGGCTCGACGACCCGCCCGCCGTCCCGGCCCGTGAAGCCGGCCAGGTCGGCGGGGAGGGTCAGCTCCACCCGGCAGGCCGCTCCGGCCTCCAGCGGGATCCGGCGGTAGCCGACCAGCCGCTGCACCGGCTGGACGACGCCGGCCACCGGGTCGTGCAGGTAGAGCTGCACGACCTCGGTGCCCGCCCGGGTGCCGGTGTTGCGGAGCCGGAAGGCGAGCCGGAACGCGCCGTCGGTTCCGGTCTCGGCCTCCCGCACCTCCAGGTCGGACCAGGCGAACTCGCTGTAGCCGAGCCCGTGTCCGAAGCCGAAGGCGGGCGTCGGGTCGGTGCTGGAGACCTCGCCGGCCTGGGCCAGGCGGGCGGCCAGGTAGGTGGAGGGCTGGACCCCGGGGTGGGCGGGGACGGAGACGGGCAGCCGCCCGGACGGGTTGACCCGCCCGCTGAGCACGCCGGCCAGCGCCCGCGTCCCGGCCTCGCCCGGGAAGAAGCACTGGACGATCCCGGCCGCCCCGGTGACGGCGCGCCCGAGCGCGTACGGCCGCCCGGCCAGCAGGGTGACCACCGCGGGCGTCCCGGAGTCCACCACCTCCTCCATCAACTGCCGCTGCTTGCCAGGAAGTTCGAGCGATTCGACGTCGCAGCCCTCACCGCTGGTGCCGCGCCCGAACAGTCCGGCGCGGTCGCCGAGGGCGAGCACCACCACATCGGCCCACCGGGCGGCGCGGACGGCCTCGGCGATGCCGTCGGTGTCCTCGCCGTCGACCGTCACGCCGCGCACCGTGCGCAGCTCGCTGCCCTTGAACTCCGCCGCCAACGCCTCGCGCAGGGTGGGCAGTTCGATGCCGAGCGGGGTGCCGGGGTGCTGTCCGCCGACGTGCACCGGGAAGGAGTAGCAGCCGAGGACGGCGGTGGGTTCGTCGGCGTTCGGGCCGATCAGCGCGATCCGGGCGGGGTCGCGCAGCGGCAGCAGGCCGTCGTTGCGCAGGAGCACCACGGCCTGCTCGGCGAGGTCGGTGGCGAGTGCCCGGTTGGCGGGCCGGTCGAGGTCGACGAGACCGCGCAGCGCCTGCGGATCGCTCAGGTCGGCGCCGGCCAGGGCGGCCGGTACGGGGCTCCAGTCGGCGTCCAGCAGCCCGAGTTCGGCCTTCTGGACGAGGACGCGGCGCAGCGCCCGGTCGATCAGCCGCTCGGGCACGGCGCCCGTGACGACCGCGTCGAACAGCGGCTGTCCGAAGGCGTCGACGGTCGGCAGCTCGACGTCGACTCCGCCGGCCAGTGCCTGCCCGGCGGCGGCGGAGCGGTCCTCGGCCACGCCGTGCAGGGTGGCGAGGAACGCGATGGCGAAGTAGTCGGCGACGACCGTGCCGGTGAACCCCCAGGTGTCCCGGAGCAGCCCGGTGAGCAGGGCCTGGTCGGCGGTGGAGGGGAGGCCGTCGGTGTCGGTGTAGGCGGGCATGACCGAGCGGGGCCGGCCTTCGCGGACGGTCATCTCGAAGGGCGGCAGGATGACGTCGGCGCGCTCGCGCGGGCCCATCGAGACGGGGGCGAGGTTGCGTCCGGCGCGGGAGGCGGAGTACCCGGCGAAGTGCTTGAGGGTCGCGACGACGCCGGCCGACTCCAGGCCCTGGACGTAGGCGGTGGCGATGGTGCCGACCAGGTACGGGTCCTCGCCGATGGTCTCCTCGACCCGCCCCCAGCGGGCGTCGCGGACCACGTCGAGCACCGGGGCCAGGCCCTGGTGCACCCCGACGGCCCGCAGGTCGCGGCCGATGGCGGCGGCCATCGCCCGGACCAGCTCCGGGTTGAAGGCGGCGCCCCAGGACAGCGGCACCGGGTAGGCGGTGGCTCCCCAGGCGGCGAAGCCGGCCAGGCACTCCTCGTGGGCCAGCGCCGGGATGCCGAAGCGGTTGGCGGCGGCGATCCTCTGCTGGGTGCGCAGGAGCGAGAGCGCGCCGAGCGCCGGGTCCACCGGGGCGGTGCCGAACGGTCGGGTGAGCTGGCCGAGGCCGTACGGCAGGAGGGTGGCGAGGTCGGGTGCCGGCTCCATCTCGTGCTGGTGCGGGGCGACTTCGTCGCCGCCGGCGTCGGCGCCGACCCAGACGCCGACCAGTTGGGCGGTCTTCTCCCGCAGGGTCATCGCGGCGATCAGGGCGTCGGCCCTGGCCTCCGGGGTGAGTGTGGTGTCGCGCCACGCGGGCGCGGGTTCGGGGGCCGTGTGAGCAGCCATGTGATCCATGTGAGCGTTCACTTTCCTCCCACCCCCGTCAGGCCCTGGACCAGGGCGCGGCGGGCGAACAGGTAGACGACGAAGACGGGGAGCATGGACAGCACGACGGCGCTGAGCAGTCCGGGCACGTCCACGCCGTGTTCGGTCTGGAAGTCGTACAGGCCGAGGGTGATGAGCTTGGTGGAGTCGGACTGGGTGAGGATCAGCGGGAAGAGGAAGCCGTTCCAGGCCTGGAGGGCGGCGAAGACCGTGATCGAGGACAGCCCGCCCTTGGACAGCGGGATCACCAACTGGCGGAACATCCGCGCCGGGGAGGCCCCGTCCATCGCCATCGCCTCGTACAGCTCGGGGCTGATGTCGCGCATGGACCCGGTCAGCACCAGGGTGCAGACCGGCAGGCAGAAGGCCGCGGTCGGGAGGATGACGCCGAGCAGGTGGTCGTACAGGCCGGTCTTGCTGATGACGAAGAACATCGGCACGATGACGGCCTGGGCGGGGATCGCCAGGCCCAGCAGGAACAGCCGGAACACCCAGCCGGTCACCCGGCCGCGGGCGCGCACGATGGCGTAGGAGAGCGGCGGGACGACCAGCAGGACGATGGCGACCACGCCGGCGGTGACGGTCAGGGTGTTGAGGAAGTCCCGGCCGAAGCCGGAGGAGAGGTCGGTCAGGTAGTTCTGCAGGGTCCACTGCCGGGGCAGGCTGAGCGGGCCCTCGGTGGAGTAGTCGGAGCGGGTGCGGAAGGTGGCGATCAGCAGGACGTACAGCGGCAGGCCGACCAGCACCAGCCACACCAGGGAGCCGAACCCGGCCAGGATGTTGGGGCGCCGTCGCATCACAGGCCCTCCGTCGTGCCGCGCATCTTGTCGTAGCCGGAGATCCGGACCACCGCGAGCGAGATCAGGGTGGCGACCACCACGAGGACCAGCGCGACGGCCGACCCGGTGCCGAAGTCGAAGCTCTTGAAGGCCTTCTGGTACATGTAGTAGGAGGTGACGGTGGTGTCCGTGCCGGGGCCGCCCTGGGTGAGGATCAGCACCGTGTCGAAGGTGGTCAGTCCGCCGACGACCATCAGGATCACCGAGGTGATGATGGTGTTGCGCAGCTGCGGCAGGGTGATGTGGAGGAACTGCCGCACCCGGCCCGCCCCGTCGACGGCCGCGGCCTGGTAGAGCACCTGGGGGATGGCCCGGGCGCCGCCCTGGTAGATCAGCGCGTGCAGCGGGGTGAACTGCCAGACGCCGACGAAGGTCAGCACCCCGATCGCCCCGGCCTTGCTGCCGAGCAGGTTGCCGTCGCCGAACAGCCAGGTGAGCTCGGCCGGGACGCCGAAGTTCGGGTCGAGGACGGCGCGCCACACCACCGAGACGGCGGTCGCCGAGAGCAGCAGCGGCACGAAGTAGACGGCCGAGAGCACGGCCCGGTTGCGCTGCTTCCCGGCGGCCCAGACGCCGAGCAGGATGCTGATCGGCGTCTGGGTCACCACCCCGAGGGCGGTGAGCAGCAGGGTCGTCCAGACGGACTGGAGCATCACCGGGTCGTCCGCCAGGGCGGTCCAGTTGTCCAGGCCGTTGAAGCGCGGGTCGCCGATGCCGTCCCAGCTGGCGAAGGAGAGGACGGCGACCAGCAGCAGCGGTGTGAGCGCGAACATCAGGAAGAACACTGCCGCCGGGAGCGCCCACACGACGCCCGGGCGGGTCGCCTCCGCGCCGGCCCGTACGCGGCGCGTCGGACGGCGCGTCATGCGGCGCGTCATGCGGCGCGTCATGCGGCGCGTCATGAGGTCGGCAAGGCCCGCATGGCCTTGATGAAGCCGTCGGCGTCGAGGGCGCCGTTGAAGAACTGCTGGACGGCGGTGTGCATCGGGGTCATGGCGCTCGGCGGGTACGCCTGGTCCCAGGAGAGCTGGAACGAGGGGGCGGCCTTGACCATCTGGTACTGGTCCTTCGAGTAGGCCGGGCTGGCGGAGAGGTCGAGGTGGTCGGGGGTGTTGGTGGTGGTCGGGAGGTTGCCGATGGACAGCTGGGCCTTCACGAACTCGTCGGAGTACATCAGCTTGAGGAAGGCCGCGGCGGCCTCCGGGTGCTTGGACTTCTTGAGCACGGAGTAGAAGTTGTTGGTGTTGCCGACGACGTCGGCCGCGTCGCCCTTGCCGCCGCTCAGGGACGGGAAACCGGTGTAGCCGAGGCCCGACTTGGCGAAGTCCGGGTTGGCGTCCTGCTGGGTGGAGTAGTACCAGGAGCCCATGAGCTCGAAGGCGGCCCTGCCCTTGGCGACCAGGGCCGGGGAGCCGCCGTCGGTGAACTTGACGGAGTCGAAGTTGCTCCCGAAGGCCCCGGCGTCGACGAGTTGCCTGATCGCGGCCAGGGCCTTGCGGCTGTCCTCGCTCCCCCACGCCTCCCGGTCGCCGCCGAGCGCCTTCTGGAACAGGCCGGGGCCGGCGATCCGGTCGTAGAGGTACTCGAACCACATCAGGGTGGGCCACTGGTCGCCGCCGCCGAGCGAGATCGGCGTGATGCCCTTGGCCTTCAACGCCTGGACGGCGGTGAGGAGTTCGTCCCAGGTCTTCGGCGGCGTCAGCCCGGCGTCCGCGAGGACCTTCTTGTTGTGGAACAGCAGCACCGGCTGGGTGCCGCGCATCGGCACTCCGTACGGCTTGCCGTCGACCACGGCCGAGTTGAAGACCGAGGGGAGGAAGTTGTCCTTCAGGCCCGGGTCCTTCGCGATGAACTCGTCCAGCGGCAGCAGCAGGCCCGCCTTGACGAACGGCTGAATGGAGCCGCCACCCCAGTTGAAGAAGACGTCCGGGGCCCGCGAGGTGTTGATGACGGTCTGGAGCTTCTGCTGGTAGTCCGCTCCGGGGATGGTGTCGAGCACCGCCTTGACCTTGGAGGTCTTGTTGAACGTGTCGACGATCTGCTTCTCGACCTTGTTCCCGGCGTCTCCGTAGACCAGCACGTGGATCGTCCCGCCCCCGGCGTCGGAGGAGCCGTCACCGGAGCCGCAGGCGGCGGACGTTCCCAGGACGAGTGCGGTGACAACGGTCATCGCAGCGAGTCTCGATCGCATATCCTGCCCTCAGTTCGAATGTTTCGAGCAAGTTGCCGAATGTTGTGGGAAACCTAGAGCCGACCTGACCGCCCGTCAAGAGTGCGGACGGGATCGGCTCCGGCCCGCCGGCGGGCTAGCATCCGTGCGGTACGGACCGCCCCCGGGCCGTGCCCGACAGCCACCCACGACGGAGTTCGCCCTAGCAGGGGCAGTGCAGGAGGAACCCGTGGACAGAGCGGCCACGCTGGCCGAGATCGCGCAGGAGGCGGGGGTCTCCGCGCCGACTGTTTCGAAAGTCCTGAACGGACGCGCCGACGTCGCCCCGGCCACCCGGGAACGGGTGGAGGAACTGCTCCACCGGTACGGCTACCGGCGGCGGCGCGGCAACCGTCAGACGAGCCCGCTGCTGGAACTGGTCTTCCACGAGCTGGAGAGCGCCTGGGCGGTGGAGGTGATCCGCGGCGTCGAGAACGCCGTCCGCGACGAGGGCCTGAGCATCGTGCTCTCCGAGTCCGCCGAACGGCACGGCCCCGGCCAGTCCTGGGTAGACGGGGTGCTCGCCCGCCGCCCCACCGGCGTGGTGCTGGTGCTGTCCGACCTGGACCGCTCGCTGCGCGAGCAACTGGCCCGCCGGGACATCCCCTTCGTGGTGCTGGACCCGGCCGGCGACCCCGGCCAGGAGGTGCCCGCCGTGGGCACCACCAACTGGGACGGCGGCCTCGCCGCGACCCGGCACCTGCTCGACCTCGGCCACCGCCGGATCGGCCTGCTCGGCGGCCCCGCGCGGATGATGTGCAGCCGGGCCCGGGCCGACGGCTACCGCGCCGCGCTCGACATGGCGGGCATCCCGTACGACCCGCGACTGGTCCGCGAGGGCGACTTCCACCACGAGTCCGGGCGCCTGCTCGGCCTGGAGCTGCTGCGTCTGCCGGAGCGGCCGACCGCCGTCTTCGCCGGGAACGACCTCCAGGCGCTCGGCCTGTACGAGGCCGCCCGCGAGCTGGGGCTGCGCATCCCGGAGGACCTCAGCGTGGTCGGCTTCGACGACCTGCCGCTGGCCCGCTGGGTCGGCCCGCCGCTGACCACCGTGCGCCAGCCGCTGACCGAGATGGCCGAGACGGCGACCCGCCTGGTGATCGACCTGGCCCGCGGGGTGCGGCCCGGCACGCTGCGGGTGGACCTGGCCACCAGCCTGGTGGTGCGCAGCAGCACCGCCGCGCCGCGCGCGCAGCCGGCGGCCTGACTGAGGGTCGGGTCGCCCGGTCGCCTGGTCGCCGGGCCGGACAGCGGTGCGGCCGGGCGGTCCGGGAGTCCCGGTACCGTCCGGCCGCACCGTGCTGCGGTGTCAGTGTCGGTGTCAGTGTCGGTGTCAGCCGAGGGTCCACTGCTGGTTGCGGCCGCCGCCGCAGGTCCACAGCTGGACCAGGGCGCCATCGGCGGTGGAGGCGCCGGACACGTCCAGGCACAGACCGGACTGGGCCCCGGTGACGGTGCCGTCCGCGTTCAGGTGCCACTGCTGGTTGGCCTGGCCGTTGCACGACCAGACGACCACCTTGGTGCCGTTGGCCGCGCCCTGCCCGGAGGCGTCCAGGCACATCCGGCTGCCGCCGTCGTAGACGCTCAGCTCGCCCGCCGAGGTGCGCGTCCAGGTCTGGTTGGTGCCGCCCCAGCAGCTGTAGATCTGCACCTGGGTGCCCGCCGTGGTCGACGCGTTCGGCACGTCCAGGCACTTGCCGGCACCGACCGCGCGCAGCGCGCCCGTGGTGCTGCCACCGCCGCCGGGGGTCGAGCCGCCGAGGGCGGAGAGCGCCGCGTAGTAGGCCGGCTTGGGCTGGTCGTTGCCGTCGTACATGGTGGCGGCGCCGGTGCCGGGGAAGGTGCCGGGGATCCAGGAGTGGGCGTCGTCCACGCCCCACTGGCTCACGCCCACGCAGCGGGACACGGCCGTGCAGGCCTTGACGACGGCGGCGTAGTCGGCGGCCTGCTGCTGGAGCGCGGCGCCGGAGGCGGGGAGCTGGATGCGGTCGTCCAGTTCGGTGACGGCCACGTCCAGGCCCAGGTTCGCGAACCGCTGGATGTCGGCCTGCAGGTCGGCGGGGACCTGGCCGAGGACGAAGTGGCTCTCAAGGCCGATGCCGCCGAGCGGCACGCCCTGGGCGAGCAGCGACCGGGCCAGGCGGTAGAGGGCGTCGCTCTTCGCGTTCACGCCCTCGATGTTGTAGTCGTTGATGTAGAGCTTCGCTCCCGGGTCCGCGGCGTGCGCGGTGCGCAGCGCGTCGGCGAAGTAGCCCTCGCCCATCGCCCGGTAGAACACGTCCTGGACGTAGGAGCCGTCGCCGTTGAAGGGCTCGTTGATCACGTCCCAGGCGTAGACCTGGCCCTTGTAGTGGGTGGCCTCCGCCGTGATGTGGGACTCCATCGCGGAGCGCACCTGGTTGAGCGGCAGGTTCGCGGCCCAGGAGGGGAGTTGGTTCTGCCACACCAGGTTGTGGCCGCGCACGCGCATGCCGTGGGACTTGGCGAACTGGACGATCCGGTCGCCCGGCCCGAAGTTGTACGCGCCCGGGGACGGCTCGATGGTGTCCCACTTCATCTCGTTGGCCGGGGTCAGCATGTCGAACTGCGCCGCGGCGACGGCGGTCTCGCCTGGGGCGCCGAGGTCGCCGCCCTCCAGCGCGGTGCCGAAGTACCGGCCGTTCGCTTCCGCGGCCGCCTTGAGCGTGGTGCCGGCGGCCGCGGCCGGGCTCGTCGCGGCCAGCGCGCCGGTCGCGAGCACCAGCGCCAGGACCAGGGCGGCGGTCCAGGCGCGGTGCAGTCCGGTCAGGATCCTGCGAAGGGGCATGGTCGACCTCCGGGGTCGTTCCGTGGGGGGTGGGGGGTGAACACCCGCGTGGTCAGCGGGCGTTGGCGCGCGAAGGAGGACGGTGGTGGGGCCGTCGGTTCGGGGGGCGGGAGCAGCGCGGCGGTGGGTCGCGCTCCCGCGGCTAGGTAACTCGGGGTGTACGGGACGCGTCAATACGCGGTTGAATGTTTCGACGATGTTTCGGAAATATCCGCGGCTCCCAGGGCCGCCCGGGGACCCCGACCCCGCGGGTGCGCGGGGCCGGGGCCGGGGCCGGGGGGACGGGCTCAGCTGCCGGGGGCCGCCGGGGGCCGGACCACGGCGGCGACCAGCGGCGGAGCCCGGCACCCCGGGCCGTGCGCCACCCGGCGCGGCGGCCTGTAAGTTTCAGCCTCTCGTGGGAGCGCTCCCGCGCCTCTTGACGGTGTTTCACCGGCCCTGGCTTGATGTGGGGGGATCGCCGCGCCCCGATCTGGGCGCGCTCCCACCCCATTAGGCGATCCCGTCAGGACTCCCACCCCCCGTGAAAGGACCCGGACGTGTCCCGTTCCGTCCTGCGCCGGCTACGCACGGCAGCGGCCGCCTCGCTGCTCGGCGTCACCGGACTGCTGCCGAGCATCGGCGCCGCCACCCCCGCGCACGCGGCCACCCCCGTCCACGTCACCAACCCCTTCGCCGGCGCGACCGGCTACCTCAACCCCGACTTCGCGGCCGAGGTCAAGGCCCAGGCCACCGCCGACGGCGGGGCCCTGGGCGCGCTCGAAACCCAGGTCGCCGCCAACCCGACCGCCGTCTGGATGGACCACATCGGCGCGATCGCCGGCGACGGCGGGCGGCTCGGCCTCCAGGCCCACCTCGACCACGCCCTCGCCCAGCAGCAGGCGGGGAGCACACCGGTCGTCCTCCAGGTCGTCATCTACGACCTGCCCGGCCGGGACTGCGCCGCCATCGCCTCCAACGGTGAACTCCCCGCCACAGCAGCAGGGTTGACCACCTACGAGACGCAGTACATCGACCCGATCGCGGCCGTCCTGGCCAACCCGAAGTACGCGGGCCTGCGGGTCGCGGCCATCATCGAGCCGGACTCCCTGCCCAACACCGTCACCAACCAGTCCAAGCCGGCCTGCGCCACCGCCGCGCCGTTCTACGAGTCGGGCGTCGAGTACGCGCTCAACAAGCTGCACGCGATCCCCAACGTCTACAACTACCTGGACATCGGCCACGCGGGCTGGCTCGGCTGGTCCACCAACATGGTCCCGGCGGGCAAGGAGTACGCCAAGATCGCCCAGGCCACCACCGCCGGGTTCGCCAGCGTCGACGGCTTCGTCAGCGACACCGCCAACACCACCCCGCTGACCGAGCCGTTCCTGACCAACCCGGACCTCACCGTCGGCGGGCAGCCGCTCAAGTCGGCCAACTTCTACCAGTACAACCCCGTGTTCGACGAGTACCACTACAACACCGCGATGTACTCCACCCTGGTGTCCAACGGGTTCCCGAGCAGCATCGGCATGCTGGTCGACACCTCGCGCAACGGCTGGGGCGGCCCCACCCGGCCCACCGCGCTGAACTCCGGCCCGACCACGGTGGACGCGTACGTCGCGGCCAACAAGGTCGACAAGAAGCCCTTCCGCGGCGACTGGTGCAACATCAACGGCGCCGGCATCGGCGCCCGTCCGCAGGCCCTGCCGTACGGCGCGGGCAGCCCGATCATCGCGTTCCTCTGGGTCAAGCCGCCGGGTGAGTCGGACGGCGACTACCCCTCCGCCACCCACCCCCACGGCGACCCGCACTGCGACCCGAACGGCACCCAGAGCGACGGGAACGGCAACTCCTACCCGACCGACTCCATGTCCGACGCCAACGTCCCGGCGGGCCAGTGGTACCCGGCCCAGTTCCGGCAGCTGGTCCAGAACGCCTACCCCGCGTTCGACGGCTCCGGCGGCACCACCACCGGCCCGACCGCGCCGAGCGGCGTGACCGTCACCGGCACCACCAGCAGCAGCGTGTCGCTCAGCTGGACGGCCTCCACCGGCCCGGCCGCCGTGACCGGGTACTCGGTGTACCGCAACGGGGTCAAGGTCGCCACCGCGACCGGCACGAGCTACACCGACTCCGGGCTCTCCGCCGCCACCGCCTACCAGTACACCGTCACCGCGCAGGACGCGGCCGGGAACACCTCCCCCGCCTCCCTCGCGGTGACCGCCACCACGGCGACGTCCGGCGGTGGCGGCGGCGGCAGCAGCGGCTGCTCCGCCACCTACGCGGTCGGCAACGACTGGGGCAGCGGCTTCACCGCCGGCGTCACCGTCGCCAACACGGGCACCACGCCGACCAAGTCCTGGACGGTCACCTGGAGTTGGGGCGGCAACCAGCAGATCACCAACAGCTGGAACGCCACCACCGCGCAGAGCGGCGCCGCCGTGACGGCCGCCAGCCAGGCGTACAACGGCGCCCTGGCGCCGAACGCCACCACCAGCTTCGGCTTCCAGGCGACCTACGCGGGCGGCAACACCGCCCCGACGCTGACCTGCACCGCGAGCTGACCTCCCCCGGCCGGGGCCGCACCGGCGGCCCCGGCCCCCACCCCCGAGGAGTTCGGCATGCCCAGAGCCGCCCGTGCCCGTACCGCCGCCTTCGCCGCCGCCACCGCCGCGTGCACCGCCCTGGCGGTGCTCCCGCTCACCGCCTCGGCGGCGCCCACCGCCAGCAGCCTTTCCTGCGGCGTGAGTTACGCCGTCAACGACTGGGGCAGCGGGTTCACCGCCAACGTCACCATCACCGACACCGGCACCACCCCCATCAACGGCTGGACCCTCGGCTACGCCTACACCGGCAACCAGACCCTCCAGAACGGCTGGAACGGCACCTGGACCCAGACCGGGCAGAGCGTCACCGTCACCAACCCCGCCTACGCCCCCACCATCAACCCCGGCGCCGGCTACACCACCAGCGCCAAC
Source organism: Streptomyces sp. Y1 (assembly GCF_041053115.1). Lineage (NCBI taxonomy): Bacteria > Bacillati > Actinomycetota > Actinomycetes > Kitasatosporales > Streptomycetaceae > Streptomyces > Streptomyces sp. Y1. The sequence continues at coordinate 826,189 of NZ_CP163445.1, forward strand.
TTCTCCTACACCGGCCCCAACACCGCCCCCACCGCCTTCACCGTCAACGGCACCGCCTGCGGGCCGCAGTCGAGCCCGCCGCCCACCAGCCCGCCGCCCACCAGTCCTCCGCCCACCAGCCCACCCCCGACCAGCCCACCGCCCACCAGCCCGCCGCCGACCGGGCAGGCCCCGGCCGTGCACGTCGCCGGGGCCACTCTGGCGAAGGCCGACGGCACCCCGATCACCCTGCACGGGGTCAACCGGTCGGGCGCCGAGTTCATGTGCGTCCAGGGCCACGGTTTCTTCGACGGGCCGGCCGACCAGACGTCCGTCACCGCGATGAAGTCCTGGGGCATCAACGCCGTCCGCGTGCCGCTCAACGAGGACTGCTGGCTCGGCCACTCCAACGTCGAACCCGCCTACGCCGGCGCGGCCTACATCAGCGCCGTACGGAGCTACGTCGACCTGCTGCACCGCAACGGCCTGGTGACCGTCCTGGACCTCCACTGGACGGACGGGGCGTACACCGGACCGTCCGCCGGCTGCTCCGACGCCGACGCCACCTGCCAGAAGCCCATGCCGGACGCCGCCGGAGCGCTGCCGTTCTGGACCTCCGTGGCGCAGACCTTCAAGGGCGACGACGCCACCGTCTTCGACCTATTCAACGAGCCCTACCCGTCACGCGCCACCGGGAGCGCGGCCAGTGGCTGGGCCTGCTGGCGGGACGGCGGCAGCTGCGCCGGCATCGGCTTCCGGGTCGCCGGCATGCAGGCGATGGTCGACGCGGTGCGCTCGACCGGCGCGGACAACGTCCTGCTGCTGGGCGGCCTGGAGTACGCCAACGACCTCACCCAGTGGGCCGCGTACCGACCGACCGATCCGCTGCACAACCTGGCCGCGTCCTGGCACTCCTACAACTTCAACGCCTGCAGCACCAGTTCCTGCTGGGACGCCCAGCTCGGCCCGCTGGCGGCCCAGGTCCCGGTGGTCACCGGCGAGGCGGGCGAGAACGACTGCGCCCACGGCTACCTGGACACCCTGCTGCCGTGGCTGGACCGGCACGGCGTCTCCTACCTCGCCTGGGCCTGGAACACCTGGGACTGCGGCAGCGGCCCGGCGCTGATCAGCTCCTACGACGGCACGCCGACCGGCTTCGGCGCCGGCTACCGCGCCCACCTCGCCGGCCTGTAGTCACGCCCCGCTCACGCCGACTCCCGCACCACCAGCTCCGTCGGCAGGACCACCTGCCGGCGGAGCCGGGCCGGCCGGGCGATCTCCTCGAGCAGCAGCCGGACCATCAACCGCCCCATCTCCTCGGTCGGTTGGCGCACGCTGGTGAGCGGCGGCTCGGTGTGCCGGGCCACCACGGAGTCGTCGAACCCGACCACGGCGACGTCCTGCGGCACCCGCCGGCCCGCCTCGCGCAGCGCCTGCATCGCGCCCGCCGCCATCAGGTCCGAGGCGCAGAACACCGCGTCCAGGCCCGGCCGGCGGGCGAGCAGGTCCCGCATGCCCTCGCGTCCGCCGTGCTCGGTGAAGTCCCCGTGGGCGACGAGGCCCTCGTCGGCCGGGACGGCGGCCTCGTCGAGCGCCTGCCGGTAGCCGGCCAGCCGCGCCGCGGCGGCCTCCATGTCGAGCGGCCCGGTGACGGTGGCGATGGCCGTCCTGCCCCGGGACAGCAGGTGCCGGACGGCCGCCCGGGCGCCGCCCGCGTTGTCGGCGTGCACGTAGCCGAGCGTCTCCTGCGCCGAGCGGCGGCCGCTGAGCACGGCGGGCAGCTCCAGCCGCTCCAGCAGCTCGGGGAGCGGGTCGTCCTGGTGCACGGAGACCAGCAGGACGCCGTCCACCCGGCGGGCGGCGAGGTAACGGGTCAGCCGCTCCCGCTCGTGCTCGTCGCGGACCAGCACCAGCAGCAACTGCAGGTCGGAATCGGCGAGTTCGGCGGAGACCCCGGTGATGATGTCGGAGAAGTAGGGCTCGGAGCTCAGTTTCGCCACGCTCTCCGGGATGACCAGCGCGACGGCGTCGGTCCGGGAGGTGACCAGGGAGCGCGCCGCCTGGTTGGGGACGTAACCGAGCTCCGCGATGGCCTGCTCGACCGCCGCGCGGGCCTTGGCGCTCACCCTGGGCGAGCCGTTGACGACGCGGGACACCGTGCCCCGGCCCACACCGGCCCGCGCCGCGACCGCCTCCAGGGTGGGGCGGGCGGCGGGTGGCTGCTGCGCGGCTCGGCTCATGATCGTTCTCCCGGCGGACGGCGGAACTCGGACGGCGGAACTCGGACGGCGGAATGCGGACGGCGGTGGTGGCTGCGGCGACCGGCACCGAGGGCGGCCGGACGACACGGTCCGGTAACGGAGCCGATGCACGCCCTTGACACGCCTCGCGCGGCGAAGCAATCTTCCCACATCGCGGTGGGAGCGCTCCCACAAGTGTGTTCCACCCCGCTCCCCCAGCTATGCCGGCCGCCATTCGCGCGGCGTTTGCCATGGACCACCCTGGACGAGGAGATTCGGCCATGCGGAACCCCGGCACCACCCCCAGCACCAGAACAGCCGCCGCCCGTCGGGCGCGCAAGCCGCTGCCCGCCGCCGCCGTCGCGGCCCTGTGCGCCCTGCTGGTCGCCGGCTGCAGCAGCTCCGGCAGCAGCACCGGCACCGGCACGGGCGCGGCCTCCGGCGGCAAGGTCACCCTGACCGTGGGCGACTACGGCACCTTCGGCTACAAGGAGGCCGGCCTGTTCGACGCGTACATGCGCGAGCACCCCGGCATCACCATCGTGGAGCACACCGTCCAGCAGGAGAGCGACTACTACCCCGCCCTGCAGACCCACCTGGCCTCGGGCAGCGGCCTGGACGACATCCAGGCGGTCGAGGTCGGCCGGATCGCCCAGGTGGTCAAGAAGCAGGCGAACAAGTTCGTCGACCTCGGCACGGCGGCGGGTGTCGACAAGGGCGCCTTCCTGCCCTGGAAGTCGCAGCAGGCCACCGCCCAGGGCGGCGCCGTGATCGGCCTGGGCACCGACATCGGCCCGATGGCGATCTGCTACCGCAAGGACCTGTTCCAGCAGGCCGGGCTGCCCACCGACCGCACCGAGGTGGCCAAGCTCTGGCAGGGCGACTGGGCCAAGTTCCTCGACACCGGCAAGCAGTACCAGGCCAAGGCGCCCGCCGGCACCTTCTTCACCGACTCCGCCGGCGGCCTGTTCAACGCCGTGGTGTCCTCCAGCCCCCTGCAGTACGACGACGCGAGCGGCAAGCTGGACTACAAGAACAGCCCCGGCGTCAAGACCGCCTGGGACCTGTCCACCGGTGCGATCCAGGCCGGGATCAGCGCCGGTCTCAAGCAGTTCGACACCCCGTGGAACCAGGCGTTCGCCAACTCCAAGTTCGCCACCGTGGCCTGCCCGTCCTGGATGACGGCCATCGTCTCCGACAAGTCCGGGCCCGCCAACAAGGGGAAGTGGGACATCGCCGCCGCCCCGTCCGCCGGCAACTGGGGCGGCTCCTTCCTCACCGTGCCCAAGGCCGGCAAGCACCAGAAGGAGGCCGCGGCGCTCGCCGCCTGGCTCACCGCGCCCGCCCAGCAGGCCAAGGTCTTCACCTCGGTCGGCAACCTGCCCTCCACCACCGGGGCGCTGAGCCGGCCGGAGGTGCAGGGCGCCAAGCTCGACTACTTCGGCGACACGCCCACCGGCCAGATCTTCGCCGCCACCGCGCAGTCCATCAACCCGACCGTGATCGGCGAGTGGGACGGCCTCGTCAAGGACGCCCTCACCAACGGCGCCCTGCTCAGCATCGAGCAGCACCAGAGCGACCCCGCCAAGGCGTGGAGCACGGCCGTCAAGGAGATCGACGACAAGGTCAGCGACTGACGGCCCGTCCCGGGCGCCCACCCGTCCCGGCCCCGACCGGCCGGAACGGGGCCGGCCCCGCCCTCCCGAGAGAGGTCACGACCATGCTCGACGAGGCCGTCCCGGCCACCGCCCCCGGCGGGAGGCGCCCCGCTCCCCCGCCGCCGCGCCCCTGGCGCACCCGGCTCTACCGGTGGGACCTCAAGGCGTCGCCGTACCTGTACGTCGCGCCGTTCTTCCTCTGCTTCCTGGCCTTCGGCCTGTTCCCGCTGATCTACACCGGCTGGGTGTCGCTGCACAGCGTCGACCTCCAGACGTCCGACCAGATGCAGTGGCGCGGCTTCGGGAACTACACCCGGATGCTCCACGACGACCTGTTCTGGAACGCCCTGCGCAACACCCTGACCATCGGCCTGCTCTCCACCGTGCCGCAGCTGCTGATGGCCCTCGGCCTGGCCCACCTCCTCAACTACCGCCTGCGCGGCCGGGGCTTCTTCCGGATCGCGATGCTCGCGCCCTACGCGACCTCGATCGCGGCGGCGACCCTGGTGTTCACGCTGCTGTTCGGGCGGGACTACGGGATGATCAACTGGGCGCTGGGCCACCTGGGCCTCGGCCCGGTCGACTGGGAGGGCGGCACCTGGAGCTCCCAGATCGCCATCTCCGTGATCGTCACCTGGCGTTGGACGGGCTACAACGCCCTGATCTACCTCGCCGCCATGCAGGCCGTCCCGCACGACCTGTACGAGGCGGCCGCGCTCGACGGCGCCAACCGGTGGCAGCAGTTCCGGCACGTCACGGTGCCGTCCATCCGGCCCACCATCCTGTTCACCGTCGTGGTCTCCGGCATCGGGGCCACCCAACTCTTCGGCGAGCCCCTGCTGTTCGGCGGCGGCGCGACCGGCCACAGCGGCGGCTCGGCCCACCAGTACCAGACCCTCGGGCTCTACCTGTACGACCAGGGCTGGTACGCCTTCCACCTCGGCCGGGCCGCCGCCGTGGCCTGGACGATGCTGCTGATCCTGCTGGCCATCGGCGCGCTCAACCTCGCCCTGGTCCGCATCCGCCGGGCCCGGAAGGGGAGTTGAGAATGGCCAGGAACCCGGGGCGCCGTGCGGGAGCACGCGGCCTCACCGGAGCCGGACCGCTCACGTACGCGGTGCTGATCGTCGTCGCCGTCCTCTCCCTCTTCCCGCTGTACTGGACCCTGGTCGGCGCCTCGACCTCCGGCAGCCGGATCGCGCAGACCCCGCCGCCCCTGCTGCCCGGCGGGAGCCTGTGGCACAACCTCGACATCGCCTGGAACCAGGTCCACATGGGCGAGGCGCTGCTCAACTCGGTGGTGGTGGCGAGCTGCGTGACCGCCAGCACCGTGCTGTTCGCGACGCTCGCCGGCTTCGCCTTCGCCAAACTGCCGTTCCGGGGCCGCAACGCCCTGCTGAGCCTGGTGGTGGCGACCATGACGGTGCCCGCCCAGCTGAGCGTCATCCCGCTGTACCAGATCATGGCCGAACTGCACTGGACCGACCGACTTCAGTCGGTGATCCTGCCGAACCTGGTGGCCGCGTTCGGGGTGTTCTTCATGCGGCAGTTCCTGTCCGAGGCGCTGCCGATCGAACTGGTCGAGGCGGCCCGGATGGACGGCGCGAACAGCCTGCGCATCCTGTGGAGCGTGGTGCTGCCCATCGCCCGGCCCGGGATGGCCGTGCTCGGCATGCTGGTCTTCGTGCAGTCCTGGAACGACTTCTTCTGGCCGCTGATCGCGCTGAGCCAGAGCAATCCCACCGTCCAGGTCGCCCTGGCCGGCCTCGGCGGCGGCTCGTACGACTCCGACCAGGCCGTCATCCTCACCGGATCACTGCTCGGGACGGCACCGCTGCTGCTGGTCTTCGCCCTCCTCGGCAGGCACGTCGTCGGCGGCATCACCGCCGGCGCGGTCAAGAATTGATGCTCAGTCAGTCATCTTCTCTCCCCCACTGGACGTGGAAAGGCCAGCCATGACTTCCGCGCACACCGAGGTGTCCCCGGCCGAGACCGCCCCGGCCGACACCGCCCCGCCCGCCCTCCCCGACTTCCCCGCCGGCTTCCTCTGGGGGGCCGCGACGGCGGCGTACCAGATCGAGGGGGCCGTCGACGAGGACGGCCGGACGCCCTCGATCTGGGACACCTTCAGCCGCACGCCCGGGCGGATCGCCGGCGGCGACACCGGAGACCGCGCCACCGAGCACTACCACCGCTACCGGCAGGACGTCCGGCTGATGGCCGAACTCGGCCTGGGCGCCTACCGGTTCTCGGTGTCCTGGTCCCGGGTGCAGCCGACCGGCCGCGGGCCGGCCGCCAAACAGGGCCTCGACTTCTACCGACGCCTGGTGGACGAGCTGCTCGAACACGGCATCCAGCCCGCGCTGACGCTCTACCACTGGGACCTGCCGCAGGCCCTGGAGGACCTCGGGGGCTGGCCGGCCCGCGACACCGCCGGCCGCTTCGCCGACTACGCCGCCCTGGTGGCCGACGCGCTCGGCGACCGGGTGGGCCTGTGGACCACCCTCAACGAGCCCTGGTGCTCGGCCTTCCTCGGCTACGGCTCCGGGGTGCACGCCCCGGGCCGCGCCGACTGGACGGCCGCCCTGCGCGCCGCCCACCACCTGAACCTCGGCCACGGCCTCGCGGTCGAGGCGCTGCGCACGGCGCTGCCCCACGACGCCCGGATCGCCGTGTCGCACAACCTGCACGCGGTGCGGCCCCGCACCGACTCCGCGGCGGACCGCGAGGCCGCCCGCCGGATCGACGCGGTGGGCAACCGCGTCTTCACCGGCCCGATGCTGGACGGCGCCTACCCCGCCGACCTGATCAGCGACACCGCGCACCTGGTCGACTGGTCGGAGCTGGTCCACGACGGCGACCCGGCCACGATCGCCCGGCCGATCGACCTACTGGGCGTCAACTACTACACCCCCACCGTGGTGTCGGCCCTGCCGGAGGGCCAGGCCCCGGACGCCGCCGCCGCGAGCGAGGCCGGCCACGGCGACGGCGCCCAGTCCCCCTTCGCCGGCTGCGGCGACCTGCTCTTCACCCGCGCCCCGGGCCCGCGCACCGCCATGGGCTGGACGATCGACCCGAGCGGCCTGACCGAGCTGCTGCTGCGCCTCCACCGCGAACACCCCGGGCTCCCGCTGATGGTGACCGAGAACGGCGCCGCCTTCGACGACCGGCTGACGCCCGAGGGCGCGGTGCACGATCCGCAGCGCATCGCGTACCTGCGCGGACACCTGGACGCCGTCCGGCGGGCGATCGCCGCCGGCGCCGACGTGCGGGGATACTTCCTGTGGTCGCTCACGGACAACTTCGAGTGGGCGCACGGCTACGGCAAACGGTTCGGCCTGTACCACGTGGACTACCCCACCCAGGCCCGGACCGCCAAGGACAGCGCCCGGTGGTACGCGGAGGTGATCCGCCGGGGCACGTTGCCTGACCTGGGTGTGTGAGCGCGCCCGTTCCCTTGACGCCGGTCAGCGGACCGGCGAAGCTGGCAGCGGTGGGTCAACCGGCGCGCGACGAGTTCCGTGCGACGAGTTCCGCGCGATGTGCTCCGTGCGATGAGTTCCGCGCATGGAGTTCCGCGCATGGAGTTCCGCGCGATGTGTTCGGGGTGCAGTTCCCGTGTCGAGTGTCGATCCAGGACGGCCCCCATGCCTCAGACCTTCCCCAGCACCGACCCCAGCGCCGACCCCGCTCCGACCCTGGCCGAGGTCGCCCGCCGGGCCGGTGTCTCCATCGCGACCGCCTCCCGGGTGCTGAACCGTTCCGCCCGGGTCTCCACCGACGTGGCGGCCCGGGTGGAACGGGCGGTGCACGAGCTCGCCTACGTCCGCCGCCGGGCGCCCAGTGCCCGGCGGACGGGCGTGGTGGCCGTCGTGGTCTTCGGCGATCCGACGCAGTACCACGCGGACGCCTTCCCGGTGCGGCTGCTGGCCGGGCTGCGGCGCTCCCTGCCGTGCGCGGAGCGGGAGTTGGCCGTCTTCACGGTGCCCAGGCGCTCCCGGCGGCCGCCGCTGCTGCGCTACCTGTGCGGCGGCCACGTCGACGGAGTGCTGCTGGTCGGCCCCTGGGGGGACACCGCGCTCATCCGGCTGCTGCACGCCGCCAGGGTCCCGGTGGTGTCGCTGGGCCGCCCGCCGGAGCCCGGCACGGTGGCGTTCGTGGACGCGGACAACCTGGCCGGCGCCAGGGAGGCGGTGCGGCGGCTGTGCGCCTCCGGGCGCCGGGCGGTGGCCACCATCGCCGGGCCGCCGGACACCGCGGCCGGCGCGGACCGGCTGGCCGGCTACCAGCAGGCGATGGCGGCGGCGGCCGCGCTCCGGCCCGCGGTGGCGTACGGCGACTTCGGCAGCGCCTCCGGCGAGCACGCGATGCAGCGGCTGCTGGACCAGCGGCCGGAGTTGAACGCGGTCTTCGCCGCCTCCGACCAGATGGCGGCCGGCGCCCTGCGGACCCTGCGGCGGCGCGGGCTGCGGGTGCCCGAGGACGTGGCGCTGATCGGCTTCGACGACGCCCCCGTCGCGGCGCGGTGCCGCCCCGGGCTGACCACCGTCCGCCAGCCGGTGGAGGAACTCGGCGCCCGCGCCCTGGAGTTGCTGCTGCGCGATCCGGCGCCCGGCGAATCGGTCGTGCTCCCCACCCGGCTCGTCGTCCGGGCGTCGGGCTGAGCACGCGCGCACGGCCGGCCCGCTCGAATCCCCTTGCGTCGACGACAACGGCGATGAGAGCGTTCACAGTCGTCGAGAGCGATCCCTGACCCGTGGTCAACCCGCCCCTGCCCACCCCCTGGAGCGCACGTGCCCGACCGATCGACCGCCCAGCGCGCCGAAGCGGCCTCCACCGCCTCCGGCACCCGGCTGTTCAGCCCGACCGCGACGGTGGCCTCCTGCGCCGGGTTCGTCCTCATCGGAGCGCTCCAGGCCCTGTACGGACCGGCGATCCCCGCACTGCGGGAGGACTTCGGCCTCTCCCCCGCGGCTGCCGGACTGGGCCTGAGCGCGCACTTCGTCGGCGGCGTGGCCGGCGTCCTGGTCTTCGACCGCCTGCTCGGGCGCATCGGCAACCGCCGGATCCTGGGCGCCTCCTACCTGCTGATGGCGGTCGGCGCGGCGGGCTTCGCCCTGGCCCCCGACTGGCCGGCCGCCCTGGCGATGGCGCTGCTCGCCGGGCTCGGCTTCGGCGGCATCGACTACGGCCTCAACCAGCTCTTCGCCGTGGGCTTCGGCCGCCGCTCGGCGGCGATGCTGAACGTGCTCAACGCCCACTTCGGCATCGGCGCCGTCCTCGGCCCCGCGCTCGTGGGCGCGGTCGGCGCCGACCACTACCCGGCGCTCTTCCTCGCCTTCGCCGCGGCGAACCTGCCGTTGCTGCTGTGCCTGCGCGGTGTGCACGGCCGGGCCCCGCAGCCGACGCGCGACGCCGGTGACACGGACCGGGCCCCCGGGAGCGTGCTCGGGCGCAGCCTGGGCTCGGTGCTGGCCGTCTTCGTCACCCTGTACGTCCTGCACGTCGGCATCGAGGCGGGTGTGGGCGGCTGGGAGCCGACGCACCTGGAGGCCGTCGGCTACGGCGCCGGGCTCTCCGCCACCGCCACGTCCGTGTACTGGCTGATGATGACCGCCGGACGCTTCCTGGTGGCCCCGATCACGCTCCGCTTCTCCGCCGAGTCGATCATCACGGTGTCCTGCGCGGGGATGACGGCCTGCCTCGCGCTGGCGGCCGTGCCGGGCGTCGCCCCGTACGCCTACGCGGGCGTCGGTCTGTTCATCGCGCCGATCTTCCCCACCGGGCTGCCCTGGCTCCACCGCGCCGCACCCCGCGCCCGCCGGGCCGGCGCGCTGGTGATCGCCGCCTCGATGGTCGGCGGTGTCGTCGCGGGGCCGGCCCTCGGCCGGGCCATCGAGTCGCTGGGCGTCCGCTCGGTGCCGCTGGTGCTCGGGACGGTCTCCGCGCTGTGCCTGGCGGCGACGCTCTGGCTCGTCCGCGCCGCCGCCACGGGAAGCCCGGTCCCGCCCGCCCGGTGAGGCCCGAAACTTTCGATCGATCCGCTCGCCAGGCTCGACCGACCCGCGAAAGTTACCGCTCACAGGTGGAGGATCCGCGAGGGTCTCGACGGATGTCTCAACAGGCAAGCCTTTGACCAGAGATTCTCCCGAGGTGGACTGGACCACACAGGACCGACACTTTCGCTCACCCTGTCGAAAGCATTGACAGCTTGTCACGCGCAGGCCAACACTGTCGTGCCAATGGCCGCGGCTCCCGACCTCGGCCCCCGAGGTCGCCAATCCGCGTGGGGCAGCGCGGAACTGACGACCAGCCGGCTTCCTCCCGTGGCACAGGACCGGCGCCCCACCCCCACCCATTCGGCAGGACGGATCACCTCCGTGAACGCTCCCCACCCCAAGAGCCGCAAGGTCGGCCGCCTCCGGCGGACCGTCCGCAAGGCGCACCTCATCGTGCCGGCCCTCGCCGTCGTCCTGGTCTTGCCCGGCACCGCCGACGCCGCCACCGTGACCACGAACCAGACCGGCACCGACGGCGGGTACTTCTACTCGTTCTGGACCGAGGGCTCCGGCGCGGTCTCGATGTCGCTCAACGGCGGCGGCCGCTACGGCACCTCCTGGTCCAACGCCGGCAACTTCGTGGCCGGCAAGGGCTGGAGCACCGGCTCGCGCAGGCCGGTCTCCTACTCGGGCACCTGGAGCACCAACGGCAACGCCTACCTGTCGCTCTACGGCTGGAGCACCAACCCGCTCGTCGAGTACTACGTCGTCGACAACTACGGCTCCTACCGGCCGAGCGGCGCGTACAAGGGCACCGTCACCAGCGACGGCGGCACCTACGACATCTACGAGACGACGCGCTACAACGCCCCGTCCATCGAGGGCATCAGGACCTTCAACCAGTACTGGAGCGTCCGCCGGGGCACGCGCACCGGCGGGACGATCACCGTCGCGAACCACTTCGACGCCTGGGCCGGGCACGGCATGCGCCTCGGCACCATGAACTACGAAATCCTGGCGACCGAGGGCTACCGGAGCAGCGGCAGCTCCGACCTCACCGTGAGCGCCCGATGACGAAGGAGATCCCCATGCGTGCACGGAAGTCCGGCCCGGGTCGGCCGACCAGGGCGCTCACCGCCGTGGTCGCGGCCGTGGCGGCGCTGGCCGCCACGCTCGGCGTCACCACCGCGCAGGCCGCCACCGACACCGCGCGGACGGGCGCCGGCGAGCTCGGCTGCGCGCTGCCGTCGACGTACCACTGGTCGTCGACGGGTGCGCTGGCGCAGCCGGCGAACGGGTGGGCCTCGGTGAAGGACTTCACCGACGTGGTCTACAACGGCAAGCACCTGATCTACGCCTCGAACGTGTCGGGGTCCTCGTACGGCTCGATGATGTTCAGCCCCTTCTCCAACTGGTCGGACATGGCCTCGACCGGACAGACCGGGATGGGCCAGGCCGCGGTGGCGCCCACGCTGTTCTACTTCGCGCCCAAGAACATCTGGGTGCTGGCGTACCAGTGGGGCCAGTGGCCCTTCGTCTACCGCACGTCGACCAACCCGACGAACCCCAACGGCTGGTCCGCGCCGCAGCCGCTGTTCACCGGCAGCATCCCCAACTCCGGCACCGGGCCGATCGACCAGACCCTGATCGCCGACGGCCAGAACATGTACCTGTTCTTCGCCGGTGACAACGGCAGCATCTACCGGGCGAGCATGCCGATCGGGAACTTCCCCGGCAACTTCGGCTCCTCGTACACCACCGTCATGACCGACACGGTGAAGAACCTCTTCGAGGCCCCCCAGGTCTACAAGGTCAAGGACCGGAACCAGTACCTCATGATCGTCGAAGCCCGGGGCGCGACCGAGCAGCGCTACTTCCGCTCCTTCACCGCCACCAGCCTCAACGGTTCGTGGACCCCGCAGGCCGGCAGCGAGAACGCCCCCTTCGCCGGCAAGGCCAACAGCGGCGCCAACTGGACCAACGACATCAGCCACGGCGACCTGGTCCGCAACAACCCCGACCAGACCATGACCATCGACCCCTGCAACCTGCAGCTCCTCTACCAGGGCAAGGCCCCCAACGCGACCGGCCCCTACGACCAGCTGCCCTGGCGCCCGGGCCTGCTGACCCTCCAGCACCGCTGACCGGCTCTCACCACCCCGCGCACACCGCGACCCCGGCAGGATGTCCGGCCGGGGTCGCGCCTTCTTTTGTGAGCGTTAACAGACTTTGCCCCGTGAGCTCTGTCGGTTCCTCGGGGTCAGTAGCCGTGGATCAGGTTGTAGGCGACCTGCGGCAGGAACTGTCCGGCCGTCGAGCCGGCGCCGGTGCCGCAGTTGCCGTCCGACTCGCCCGGCGCCTTGATCCACAGCAGCATCTCGGCGCCGCCGCCAACCTGCGTGGGCGTGCCGATCCTGCGCCCGGCCGGGTTGCACCAGGCGCCGTCCGATCCGTTGCCGTTGCGGCTGCTGTCGACCACGAACGGCTTGGTGAACCCGTTCGCCGACCGCAGCGACGCGTTGACGGCGTTCCCGTACGCCGTGTTCTGCGCGGTCGGGAGGAAGTTGGACACGTTGAGCGAGAAGCCGTGGGCTCCGCTCACGCCGGCCGCGGCCAGGTGACGGGCCATGGTGTCGGCGCTGAGCCAAGCCGGGTTCCCGGCGTCCAGGTAGACCCAGGTGTTGGGCGCCTTGGCGTTGAACTGGGCGATGGCGTTGCGCAGCAGGGCGTTGCGGGCGGTGATCTGGTTCTGCGTCATGCAGCTCTCGTCGCCGAGCGAGTCGGGTTCGAGGACGACCACCGCGGGCCGGTTGCCGATGCCGCCGGCGAAGGCGGCGATCCAGGTGGCGTAGTCGGCGTCGGAACCCGCTCCGCCGCCGGACTGGCCGGCGCAGATGTCGCGGTTGGGGATGTTGTACGCCACCAGGACCGGCAGTTTGCCGTGGGCGGCCGCGGCGCCGACGAAGGCTCCGGTCGCCGTTCCGATGGTGCCGCTCCAGTTGCCGAACCAGCGCGCCGTCGGCACGTTGGCGATCGACGACCGGATGGCGGGGGCGCGGCCGTCGCCGGGGTTGGCGTTGAGCCACTGCTGGGCGCTGGAGTCGGGGTCGACGTAGAAGCCGCTGGTCATGGTGGTGGGGTCGGCGGCGTACGCGGTTCCGGGGTGGGCGGCGACCACGAGGGCGGTGAGCGCGGGGGCCAGGAGCAGGGAGAGCCTGCGGAGCGAGCGGCGCATGGTGCTTCCTCCACGGGTGGGGGGTGGGTGGGGGGCGAGACGGGGGTGGGGGTGAGACGGGGGCGAAAGCTGGAAGCGCTTCCAATTTCCAGATGATTGAGCCGATCCGAACCGGTGTCAAGGCATCCGCCACGGGTCTCGAACGCACCGTCAAGAATGCTTGGTCACAGCCATAGTTCAGTCACAGGCCGGCCGGATCCGTCGCTCGGCCGGCGGAACGGCCCACCTGGCCCTGGAGTGTGGAAGCGCTTCCGAAAAGCTGAGCCAGAGGGCCGGCCGATCGCCCCGGGGCACCGGATGCCTGTGGAACCATGGTCCGGAGAACGCCCGCCGGCAGCAGGAGGATCGACGATCGCGATGGAGACGTCCCCACGACGCCAGCCGACACTGGACGAGGTCGCCGCCCGGGCCGGGGTCTCCCGCACGGCGGCGTCCCGCGTCATCAACAACGTGCCGCACGTGAGCGCGGCCAAGCGCGCCGCGGTGGAGCGGGCCGTCCGCGAGCTGGGCTACGTGCCGAACCCGACCGCGCGGGCGCTGGCGACCCGGCGCGCCGGGTCGGTCGTGCTGGCGGTGTCCAGCGAGGAACCCGGGCTGTTCGCCGACCCGTTCTTCGCCGAGGTCACGGTGGGGGTCAGCTCCTTCCTCGACCGGACGGACCTGGAACTGGTCCTGCTGCTGGCCGACACGCCCCGCGGCAAGGAGCGCCTGCGGCGCATCCTGAGCTCCCACCGGACCGACGGCCTCGTGCTGATGGCCGTGCGCGGCGACGATCCGCTGGGCCGGCTGGCCGAGGAGACGGACCTTCCCGTGGTCTTCGGCGGCCTGCCGATGAACGGCACGCCCCGGTGGTACGTGGACGCTGACAACCGGGGCGGCGCGCGCCTGGCCGTCGAGCACCTGGTGCGCGGCGGCCGCCGTAACCTCGCGATGATCACCGGTCAGGTCGACCTGCAGGCCGCCGTCGCCCGGGAACAGGGCTTCCGCGAGGCGCTGCTGCTGACCGGCCTGACTCCTGCGGGCGTGGCGCCGGGCGGCTTCACCCAGGCCGGCGGCGAGGCCGCGACGGAACGGCTGCTCGCGGACCGGCCGGACATCGACGGGGTGTTCGCGGCCAACGACGGCATGGCGCTGGGAGCGCTGCGCGCCCTGCGCCGGCACGGCCGGCGCGTCCCCGAGGACGTCGCCGTCGTCGGCTTCGACGACCTCGCCAGCGCCCTCTACGCCGACCCGCCGCTGACGACCGTGCACCAACCGGTGCGCGCGCTCGGACTGGAGCTGGCCCGGATGCTCGCCGCCGTCATCGAGGGCCAGGACCCGAGCCCGCTCGTCCTGCCCACCCGCCTGACCGTCCGCGAATCCGCGCCGCCCGTCTCCGGCTGACACCGCGCCGATGGAGCCGCTCCCCTGCGGAAGCGCTTCCAGCCCGGCCAACCGTCGTCACGACCGCGCCCCGCCCTGGTTCACGGCGGCGGCGCGTCCTCGCCCTGGCCCGGCGCCGAGGACGTCGCGTTCCACCTCGCCGACGAGGACGTCACCGCCATGGGCTGGCCGATCGACCCCACCGGCCTGTCCGCCATCGACGCCGGCACCGACATCCGCGGCTACTACCTCTGCTCCCTGCTCGACAACTTCGAGTGGGCCCGCGGCTACGACAAGCGCTTCGGACCCAGGTCGGCGGCCCGGCCACCCGGCTCGCCGCGTGCTGACCGCCCGGCAGCATCCCGGGCCCGCCGCGGTCGCGGCGGGCCCGTTCGCAGGTGCTGGAACGGGAAGTCGGCGGGGCCGACTTCCCGCGTGGCTCAGTCGTCCGCCTGGTCGGCCTCGGCTCCCGCCGGCTCCTCGTCGGGATCCTCGTTGGGCTCCTCGTTGGGCCCCTCGGCCGGCGCCGCGCTCGGATCGGCCTTCCCACCGGTCACGTCGGGCATGGCTGTTCCCCTCTCCATGTCATCGGGCAGGTGCGGCCGGGAAGTCGGCCGCCCCTGGAGGATGCGGGAGGGCGGCCGTCGTCGGCCAGCCGCTGAACAGCCCTGTGGACGTTCGGCTCCCGCACGGCCGCCCCACCGGTCGGACGGGCCTCGGCCCCCGGCCGCGGCTGTCGCCGGTCCGGCGGGCCCGGACCGCTCAGACGGCGGTGCGCGGGTGCCGGGCGTCCGTCGTCGGCATAGCGTGGCCGACGGCGCCCGCCCGCCCGGTGGCGGTGCGCGAGGCCGAACACCGGCTCCTTGGAGGTCGATTCATGCGCGCGGTGACCTACGACGCTTTCGCCCCGGACAACTCCCGGCTGAAGTACGGCGAGGTGCCCGACGCGAAGGTCGGTCCCGGTCAGGTGCTGATCCAGGTCCGGGCCGCGTCCGTCAACCCGGTCGACTGGAAGGTCATGGCGGGCGGTCTGGACGGCATGATGGACACGGTCTTCCCCGCCATCCCCGGCTGGGACGTGGCCGGCGTGGTCACCCGCACCGGCCCCGACACGCCCGAGTTCGCCCCGGGGGACGAGGTGATGGCCTACGCCCGCAAGGACGCGGTGCAGGCCGGCACCTTCGCCGAGTACGTCGCGGTCGCCGCGCCCGCGGTGGCGCGCAAGCCCGCCGGACTCGACTGGGCGCAGGCAGCCGGGCTGCCGCTGGCTGGCCTCACCGCGCTGCGCAGCCTGGACCGGCTCGGGGTCGGCCCCGCCGACGTCCTGCTGGTGCACGGCGCCGCCGGCGGCGTGGGCAGCCTCGCGGTGCAGCTCGGCCGCGACCGCGGCGCCCGGGTGATCGGGACCGCCTCCGAGCGCAACCACGCGTACCTCCGCGAGCTGGGCGCCGAACCGGTGACGTACGGGGACGGCCTGGCCGAGCGGGTGCGTACGCTGGCGCCCGGCGGTGTGTCGGCCGTCGCGGACTTCGTCGGCGGCCAGCTGGAGACGACGCTCGCCGTGCTCGCCGACGGCGGGCGCCACATCTCGATCGCCGACCCCGGCGTGGCGCAGCACGGCGGCCACTGGATCTGGGTCCGCCCGGACGGCGCGAAGCTCGCCGAACTCGCGGCGGTGGTGGACCGCGGCGCGCTGACCGTCGAGGTCGCCCGGACCTTCCCCCTGGAGCGGACGGCCGAGGCCTTCGACGCCAGCCGCACCGGGCACACCCGGGGGAAGCTGGTCGTCGTGCCGTGACCCGTGCCCCCGCCCGCCGCCGGGAGCGCAGGGCACCGGGGCCCGACCTAGGTGTACTGACCACGGAGGTTGGTGACGGGGTTCACGGCGTGGTGATCTTGAAATGAGTGAGGGCCTTCTGGCTCGGTGCGGATTGCGACATCTGCACCGACTTCAGAAAGGCCCTCATGCCGCACCGCTGACCGAGACCGGACGCCTGCGTCTGGCCCGCTGCATCGTGGAGGACGGCTGGCCGCTGCGCAGGGCAGCCGAGCGCTTCCAGGTCTCGCCGACCACGGCCAAGCGCTGGGCCGACCGCTACCGCGCGCTCGGCGAGGCCGGCATGAGCGACCGCTCCAGCCGCCCACATCACAGCCCGCAGAGGTGCTGCGCCGCTTCGCCCCGGTCGACGGGATCTTCATCGACATGTGCTGGAACCAGCCCAGCGCGAGCCGCTGGGCGACCGACGGCATGCGCCGGGAGGGCCTGGACCCGGCCGACGCCGACCACCGCGACCGCTACGCGGAGCTGGTGGCCCGGCGCTCCATGGCCCGCTACTCCGCCATGGTGGACAAGGCCCTGCCCCCGGACGCCGTCCAGGGCGCCTGGTTCAACAGCCGGCCGAAGACCGGGCTGTTCGAGTAGCGGCAGTTCCTCCGGCACGTCGAGATCGAGGGGCTGCCCACCGGCGGCTGGGGCTACGCGTTCCTGCCGTACGTGGCCCGCTTCGTCCGCCCGCTCGGGCTGCCCGTCCTCAGCCACACCGGACGCTTCCACGAGCGCTGGGGGGACAACGCCGCCCTCAAGCCCCGGGCGGCCCTGCACTACGAGACCAGCCAGATGCTGAGCCACGGTCTGACCGGCGGCATCGGTGACGTGCTGCACCCGCGCGGAGTGCCCTCGCGGGCGGCGTACGAGCTGATCGGCTCGGCCTACCGGCACATCGAGGCGTGCGCGCCGTTCCTCGAGGGCGGACGGGTCGTCAGCGAGGTCGCCGTGGTCGTCGACCCCGCTCTCGGCGACAACCCCGGCGCGAGCACCATGGGCGCCGTCCGGGCCCTGCAGCAGCTCCGCGCGCAGTTCGACGTGGTCCCGCCCACGGCCGACCTGGGCGGCTACCGGGCCGTCGTGGTGCCGGAGAGCACCCCCGTCGACGACGACCTGGCCGAGCGCCTGGGCGCGTACCGCCGGGCCGGGGGCGCCGTGCTGCTGGTCGGGCCCGCGCTGCTCAGGAACGGCACCGAGCCGACCCTGCCGGAGCTCCCGGTCGAGGGCCTGGCCCCGGCTCCGGCCGGCGAGGTCTTCCTCGCCTGCGCGGGCGTGCCCGGTGCGCCGGAGGACTTCCCGGTCGTCAGCCACGGCGCCCGGCTGGCCGCCCGGGCGCTGCCCGGCGCCGAGGTGCTGGCCCGGATCGTGGCGCCCTACTTCCCCCGCTCCGGGACCGCTTCTGCGGCCACTCCTACACGCCCCCGGCCGACCCGACCGACGAGGCGGCCGTCGTCGTCGGCGACGGGGTGGCCGCGGTGACCGTGTCGCTGCTGGAGGCCTTCCACGAGCACGGCCTGGAGACGTACCGTCAGCTGCTCGGCGCCGCGCTGGACCGGCTGCTGCCGGACCCGCTCGTCCGCGCGGGCGGGCCGGTCCACCTGGAGACCACCGTCGTCCGGACCGCCACCAGCACCGTGGTGCACCTGATCAGCTTCCTGCCGTCCCGGGAGACCCCCGAGCTGGACCTGGTGCACGACGCGTTCCCGCTGGTCGACGTGCCCGTCGCGATCCGGCTCGCGGACGCGCCGCGCTCGGTGCGGCTGCAGCCCGCCGGGCGGGAGCCGGCCTGGGAGCGCGACGGCAAGTACGTCCACGTGCGGGTCACCACCACGGACGGGCACGCGATGGTCGTGGTCGAGCACGACTGACCGGAGCCGCCCGGGTCACCCCGCCGGCAGCAGGGTCGGGTCCGCCATGATCCGGCGGACCGTCGTCAGCGCCGCGCCCAGCAGCGGACCGCGCCGGCCCAGGGCGGACGGGCGCAGCGCCTCCGGCGCCCAGGGCCGCACGGTGACCCGGGCGGCCAACTCGGCGCGGACGGCGGGCAGCAGCCAGTCGGCGAGGTCGGCGTAGGCGCCGCCGAGGACGAGGCCGTCCGGGTCGATGAGGTCGACGGCCGAGGTGAGGGCGAGGCCCAGAGCACTGCCCGCGCGCTCCAGCGCCGCCAGGGTCGGCGGGTGCCCGGCGCGCGCCCGTTCGGCGAGCAGGGCGACGGCGTCGCCCGGGCCGTACTGCGCGAGACCGGCCTCGCGCAGCACGGCCGCCTCGCCGGCGTACTGCTCCAGGCAGCCGCGGGCGCCGCAGGCGCAGCCGGGGCCGTCCGGGTGGACGGGGAGGTGGCCGAGTTCGCCGGCGAAGCCCCGGGCGCCGCGGAACAGCCGCCCGTCGATGACCAGGGCGGCGCCGACCCCGGTCCCGGCGGAGACGTGCACGAAGGTCTCCGCGGGCTGCCCGGCGTTCCAGTACTCGGCCAGCGCGCCGAGGTTGGCCTCGTTCTCCGGTTCGGGCACGGTGTCCGCGTCCGGCCAGTGGTCGGCGAGCCGGACGCCGCGCCAGCCGAGGTTGGGCGCGCGCTCGACCAGTCCGCCGGGTTCGTTCGGCACCACACCCGGCACGGCCAGGATCCGGCCGTCGACGCGCAGCCCGAGGGCGGCGGCCTCGGCCTCCGCCGCGGCGGCCAGCGCGGCGACCTCCGCCAGCACCTCCCCGGCGGGCCGGCCCGCGTTGGCCCGTTCCTCCCGGCGCCACACCCGTGGCTCGCCCCTCAGGTCCACCACGCACGCGCCGAGGTGGCCGACGCCGATCTCCAGGCCGAGGCCCGCGGGGCCCTGGCCGCTCAGGGCCAGCGCCCGTCCGGGGCGGCCGGGGCGGCCGCTGGCGGTGGCCGCCGCCTCGGTCACCGCGCCGCGCCCGATCAGCTCGTCGACCAGCGAGGAGACGGCCGCCCTGGTCAGGCCGACGCGTCCGGCGACGTCCGCCCGGGAGAGCGGGCTGTGCGCCGCGACCGCGCCGAGGACCACCGCGAGGTTCTGCCGGCGCATGTCCTGTTGCGACGCGGGCCCGTTCGAAGCGCTCCTGCCCGCCCTGCCGACCACCGTCACGCGCTGCCCCTCCTACCGGTCCTCGGCCGGAGCGCCCTGCAAGGCCCCGGCCCGACGCAGGGTATCGCCGATCCGCGCCAGCGCGTCCTCGTCCTTCCGCACCGGCTCCAGCACCGGGCCGTGGGCCGTCCGCCAGCGGCGGGCGACGGCGTCGGCGGGCTCGCCGGTGAGCAGCGCGGCCGCCTGGGCGGCGGCGCCTAGCGCGACCAGTTCCCCCGCGTCGGGCACCTGGACGGCCCGGCCGGAGAGCCGCAGGACGGTCCGCTGCCAGGCCCGGCCGCGGGCGCCGCCGCCGATCAGCAGCAGCGGTTCGTCGCCCGCCGGGTCGGCGCCGCCCGCGCGCAGCACGTCGTCCAGGGCGGTGAGCAGGGCGTGGGCGGCGCCGTCGTAGGCGGCTTGGAGCAGCTGGCCCGGGGTGGTGTCGTGGCGCAGCCCGTGGACGAGGCCGGAGGCGCCCGGGAGGTCGGGGGTGCGTTCGCCGTCGAGGTAGGGCAGGACGACGGCGGTGCCGCCCTCCTCGACCTCGTCGCGGTCGCGGCCGAGCAGCGCGGCGAAGCGGTCGACGGCGAGGGTGCAGTTGAGCGTGCAGGCGAGCGGCAGCCAGCCGCCGAGGGCGTCGGCGAAGCCGGCGACGGTGCCGCTCGGGTCGGCCGGCCTGGTGCGGCCGACGGCGTAGACCGTCCCGGAGGTGCCGAGGCTGAGCACCGGCTGGCCGGGGCGCAGGCCCAGCCCGAGGGCGGCGGCCATGTTGTCGCCGGTTCCGGTGGCCACCGGTGCGCCCGCGCGCAGCGCCGTCCCGGGGCGTACGACGCCGGCCCGGGCGCCCGGCGCGAGGACCTGCGGCAGCAGGGCCGGGTCGAGTCCGATGCGGTCGAGGATGTCCTTGTCGTAGCCGTCCGGGCCCCACCAGCCGGTTCCCGAGGCGTCGCCGCGGTCGGTGGTCGCCTGCCCGGTCAGCCGCTCGGTCAGGTAGTCGTGCGGGAGGCGGACGGCGGCGACGCGCTCGGCGGCGGCGGGGTCCTCGGCGCGCAGCCAGGCCCACTTGGGCGCGGTGAAGGCGGCGGTGTGCACGCTGCCGGTGCGGCGGGCGAGTTCGGCGGCGCCGATCGCGGCCTTCAGTTCGTCGGCCTGGGGCGCCGAGCGGACGTCGTTCCAGAGCAGGGCCGGGCGGACCGGCGCGCCGGAGGTGTCGAGGGTGACCAGGCCGTGCTGCTGGCCGGCGATCGAGACGGCGGCCGCGCGGTCGGCCCAGCCGGTCGCCGCCGCGGCCTCGCCGAGCGCCCGCCACCACTGCTCGGGATCGCTCTCACGGCCGGCGCCCGTACTGACGTCGTGCGGGGCGCGGCCCTGGCCGAGGACGGCACCGGTGTCGAGGTCGACGGCGAGGGCCTTGGTGGACTGCGTGGAGCTGTCGAAGCCGATCACGACGCGTTGCTCAGCCATGCGTTCCTCCAGGGGGTTCCTTCTGACGTTTCGGCATACTAGTTTGTTAAGAGCCATTGCAAACACCCCTGGCACTGATCCGGAGCCGCTCCATGTCCAGTGACCCGCTCGTCCCCACCCCCGCGCACAAGTTCACCTTCGGCCTGTGGACCGTCGGCTGGCAGGGGCGCGACCCCTTCGGCGACGCGACCCGCCCCGCCCTCGACCCGGTCGAGACCGTGCAGCGCCTGGCCGAGCTCGGGGCCTACGGCGTCACCTTCCACGACGACGACCTGATCCCCTTCGGCGCCGGCGACGCCACCCGCGAGGAGACCGTCAAGCGCTTCCGCGCCGCGCTGGACGCCGCCGGGCTGAAGGTCCCGATGGCGACCACCAACCTGTTCACCCACCCGGTGTTCAAGGACGGCGCCTTCACCGCCAACGACCGCGACGTGCGCCGCTACGCGCTGCGCAAGACCATCCGCAACATCGACCTGGCCGCCGAACTCGGCGCCTCGGTCTACGTCGCCTGGGGCGGGCGCGAGGGCGCCGAGTCCGGCGCGGCCAAGGACGTGCGCACCGCGCTCGACCGGCTGAAGGAGGCCTTCGACCTGCTCGGCGAGTACGTCGAGCAGCAGGGCTACGACCTGCGCTTCGCGATCGAGCCCAAGCCCAACGAGCCGCGCGGCGACATCCTGCTCCCCACCGTCGGCCACGCCCTGGCGTTCATCAACGCGCTGGAGCGCCCCGAGCGGGTCGGCCTCAACCCGGAGGTCGGCCACGAGCAGATGGCCGGGCTCAACTTCCCGCACGGCATCGCCCAGGCGCTGTGGCACGACAAGCTGTTCCACATCGACCTCAACGGCCAGTCCGGCATCAAGTACGACCAGGACCTGCGCTTCGGCGCGGGCGACCTGCGACAGGCCTTCTGGCTGGTCGACCTGCTGGAGTCGGCCGGCTACGAGGGCCCCCGGCACTTCGACTTCAAGCCGCCGCGCACCGAGGACTTCGACGGTGTCTGGGCCTCGGCGGCCGGCTGCATGCGCAACTACCTGCTGCTGGCCGAGCGGTCCCGCGCCTTCCGGGCCGACCCCGAGGTGCGGGCCGCGCTCGCCGCCTCCCGCCTGCCCGAACTGGCGCTGCCCACGGCCGGGGACGGCCTGGCCGGGCTGCTGGCGGACCGCTCCGCCTTCGAGGAGTTCGACGTGGACGCCGCCGCCGGGCGCGGCATGGCCTTCGAGCAGCTGGACCAGCTCGCCCTGGAGCACCTCCTCGGCGCCCGCTGACCGCAGCCGTGAAGACCGAGCCGGGTCGTGCCGCCCGCACGACCCGGCTCGGCGCGCGTCCGACCGGACGCCGATGGGAAACGCAGCGGGGCCCCGCCCACCACCGCACGGGCGGGCGGGGCCCGGGTCTCACGCCTCGAACGGCAGCTCGGCCTCGGCGGTGCCGGCCGGGCCGACGTGCAGCGGGCCGTCCGGGCCGCCGATCCGCAGCTGCCACGGGTGCGGGCTGTCCGTGGTCACCCGGATCCGGTCGCCGGTGCGGCACAGCTGGAAGCGGGCGGTCTCGCCGGGGCCGTCCGGCCGGGTCCGGGAAGGTCTCCTCGTCCCACGCGAAGTCGCACCACTGGTACTCGCGCATCCAGAAGCTGGAGATCGACCTCGGCGAACACGGCACCCCCCGCCTGACGCGCATCGGCGCGCCCGGCGGGGCGGCCACCGCCCCGAACCACCACGTCACGAACCCCCACGTCACGAATCAGGAACCGACCACGTGTCAGACCAGCCCCAGCCCGGCACCGTGCCCAACCCGGTGATCCCCGGCTTCCACCCCGACCCCAGCGTCTGCCGCGTGGGCGACGACTACTACCTCGCCTGCTCCAGCTTCGAGTAGTTCCCCGGCATCCCCGTCTTCCACAGCCGCGACCTGGTGCACTGGACCCAGGTCGGCAACGCCCTGGACCGGCCGAGCCAGCTGTCCCTGTCGCCCGAGATGCCGTCCTCGGCCGGGATCTACGCGCCGACCCTGCGCCACCACGACGGCCGCTTCTGGCTGATCGTCACCATCGTCGGCGGCGGCGGCAACGTGCTCTTCACCGCCACCGACCCGGCCGGCCCCTGGTCCGACCCGATCCCGGCGCCGGGGGTGCCCGGCATCGACCCGGACCTCGCCTGGGACGAGGACGGCAGCTGCTGGTGCACCGTCGCCGGCGTCTCCCAGGTGCGCCTCGACCCGGCGACCGGCGAGACCTTCGGCGCGCCGCAGCCGGTGTGGTCCGGCACCCCCGGCGCCCAGGCCCCCGAGGCGCCGCACCTCTACCGGATCGGCGCGTACTGGTACCTGATGATCGCCGAGGGCGGCACGGAGCGCGGCCACGGCGTGGCCATCGCCCGCGGCCGCACGCCCAACGGCCCGTTCGAGCCGTGCCCGACCAACCCGGTCCTGAGCCACCGCAGCACCCCCCGCCCGATCCAGAACACCGGCCACGCCGACCTGGTCCAGGCCCCGGACGGCTCCTGGTGGACGGTGCTGCTGGCCGTCCGGCCGCGCGGCGGCACCCCCGGCTGGCACGTGCTCGGCCGGGAGACCTTCCTCGCACCGGTCGAGTGGGTGGACGGCTGGCCGGTCGTCGGCGAGGTCACCGCCGAACTGCCCGCCCCGGCCTGGCCGCTGTACCCGGCGGCGGCCGTACCGGCCCGGGACGACTTCGACCGGGCCGAGCTGCACCCCCGGTGGATCTCGGTGCGCGAGCGCCCGGAGCAGTTGTGCACCACGAAGGAACGTTCCGGCTGGCTGACCCTGCGCGCCGCCGGGGCCTCCCTGGACGAGAACGACGCGGTGTTCGTCGGCCGCCGCCAGCAACACCTCGCCTGCCGGGCCCGCGCCCTGATCGATCCCGCGGACGGCCGCGGCGGCCTGGCCGTCCGGCTGGACGAGCAGCACCACTACGAGATCGAGGCGGCCGCCGGCCGGGTGGCCGTGATCGCCCGGATCGGCTCCGTGCGCACCGAGGTCGCCTCCGCGCCGGTGCCCGCCGGGGCGGTGGTGCTCGGCGTCGACATCGACGCGCCGCCCCCGCACGAGGCGCGGTCCGGTCCGGACACCGTCTCCCTCGGCGTCGAGGACGCGGACGGCACCTTCACGGCGCTCGCCACCCTCGACGGCCGCTACCTGTCCACCGAGGTGGCCGGCGGCTTCACCGGCCGGGTCATCGGCATGTACGCCGCGGCCGGCACCGTCCACTTCGACCGCTTCGACTACGAGCCGCTCCGCCTCCCCTGACGTCCCGTCGGGCTCCCCGATCCCCCTGGCCACCCGCCGGGGCTCGCCCACCCACCCCCTTCACCCGAAAGGGACGACCCGTGAACGACGCACGCCAGACCAAGCGCTCCCGCAGGCTCAGCCGGGCGGCCGGCATCGTGGTGGCCCTGGCCACCACGAGCAGCCTGGCCTGCGGCACCGCCGCCGCCGCACCGATCGACCCCGCCCAGGCCCAGGAGGCGACGGCCGACCGGGTCCCGCACAACGCCATGGACGCCGTCGCCCGGATGCAGCCCGGCTGGAAACCTCGGCAACACCCTGGACGCGATCCCCGACGAGACCTCCTGGGGCAACCCGCTGACCACCAAGACCCTGTTCGACCACCTGAAGAAGGAGGGCTTCCGCAGCGTCCGGATCCCGGTCACCTGGTACACCCACCAGCCCGACACCGCCCCGTACACCGTCGACGCGACGTACCTGAACCGCGTCAAGCAGGTGGTCGACCTGGCCCTGGCCGACGGCCTCTACGTCGAGATCAACGTGCACCACGACTCGTGGAAGTGGATCGCCGACATCGCCACGACCACGACAAGGTGATGGCGCGCTTCAACTCCACCTGGCAGCAGATCGCCACCACCTTCCAGGACGAGCCGCGCACGCTGCTCATGGAGAGCGTCAACGAGCCGGTCATCAACACCAGCTGACCCTCACCTCCGCCGCACTCACCCGGCTGGCCGGCGACCGCGCCTACGGGGAGAACGCGACCCTCCAGGTCCGCTACGCGCAGGGCCGGCCCTGGCAGCTCCACGTGATCTCCTTCGACAAGCCGGCGGTGTCCGCCGCCACCGGGACCACCACCGCGCTCACCATCCCCACCCGGTTCAACGGGGACCAGCTGGCGACCATGGAGGCCAGGTACGCCGACGGCAGCAACGCCGGCTCGGCGAGCTGGACGCCGTTCCAGGCGTTCAACACGGCCTTCGCGCCGGACTACGCGGGCAACGCCCTGGTGCTCAAGCCCGACTTCCTCGACGCGCTCAAGGACGGCACCCCGGCCACGCTCACCTTCCACTTCTGGAGCGGCGCCACCGTCACCTACCGGGTGACCAAGTCCGGCACCACGGTGACCGGCACCGCCTCCTGACCCGCCGCGTCCTCCTCGCCCCGGCTGCCGCCCCGACAGCCGGGGCCCTTCATGCCTCCGAGGTGCACCCGTGTTCCCGCTGCGCCCGCGCGTCCTGTTCGGCGCCGCCCACTACCACGAGTACCAGCCGTACGAGCGGTTCGAGGAAGACCTCGACCTGCTGGCCGAGGCCGGCCTGAGCGCGAAGGGGTGGTGGACCCCGCCGGGTCCACCACCCCTTCGCTGTCCGCCCGGTGACGGCTCCGCTGCTCCGCTACCCGGCCGAGAAGCAGTACACCGTCATCGAGCGGAACTCCTCCCCGGGGCGCAGGACGGTGGAGGGGTACGCGGGGCGGTTCGGCGAGTCCGGGAAGTGCTGGGTCTCCAGCGCGACGCCCGCGTACGCGCGGTACGGACGGCCGGAGGGGCCGCTCAGCGTGCCGTCGAAGTGGTTGCCGGTGTAGACCTGCAGCCCCGGCTCCGTGGTCAGGCACTCGACCCGCCGGCCGCTGGCCGGGTGGCTCAGCACGGCGGCCCGCCGGAAGCCGGTCCCGTCCAGGATCCAGTTGTGGTCGAAGCCGGCCCCGGCCCGGCGGATCTGGCGGTCCTCGTCGACGACGCGGTCCCCGATCCGCCGGGCCTCGCGCAGGTCGAAGGGCGTGCCCAGGACGGGCTCGGCGGGCCCGATCGGGATCAGCCCGGCGTCCACCGGGAGGTAGCCGCGGGCCTCGACGCGCAACAGGTGGTCGAGCACCGTGCCGTGGCCCTCACCGGCCAGGTTGAAGTACGCGTGGTTGGTGAGGTTGACCACCGTCGGCGCGTCCGTGGTCGCGCGGTAGCCGATCCACAGCCGGCCGTCCGGGTCGAGCAGGTACGTCACCTCGACGGTGAGCGCTCCCGGGAACCCCTGGTCGCCGTCCGGGCTGTGCAGCCGCAGGCGCACTCCGGCCCGTCGGCCCTCCCGGACGGGCACGCCGTCCCAGAGCCGGGTGGCGAAGCCGTCCGTTCCGCCGTGCAGGGTGTGGCCGGTCGGCTGGGTGGTGAGCCGGTGCGTGGTGCCGTCGAGGGGCAGGACGCCGCCGGCGATCCGGTTGGCGTAGCGGCCGACCGTCGCGCCGAGGTACGCACCCTCCCCGAGCATGTCCTCGACGCGCTCGCAGCCGAGGACGACGTTCGCCCGCCGCCCGTCCCGGTCCGGCGCGTGCAGGGCCTGGAGCCGGGCGCCCAGGCTGAGCACCTCCGCCCGCACCCCGTCCGGCGAGCCGATGGTCCAGCGGGTGACGGGCCGCCCGTCCGGCAGCGTCGCGGCGACGCCCTGGGAGACCGTCAGTTCGGCCGGGGACACGAGGGCGTCGTTCGGCACGGGGGTGCTCCGTTCCTTGCGGGCTGCGGGCTGTACGGGCTGCGGGCTTGGAGCTGTCCAGGGTACGGGGTGCGGGCCGGCGGGTTGCGCGGGGTCAGAACCCCTGGGCCAGGCGGTGGTAGGCCTGGTTCCAGCGCAGCTCCTGGGTGAACCGCCGGATGTTGGTGTCGTCGTCGATCACCAGCAGTTCGACGCCGAGCATCTCGGCGAGGTCGTCGAGCTCCTCGGTGCCGACCGCGCCGGAGAGCACGGTGTGGTGCGGTCCGCCGGCCGTCAGCCAGGCCTCGGTGGAGGTGTGCAGGTCCGGACGCGGCTTCCAGACCGCGCGGGCGACCGGCAGGTGGGGCAGCGGCGCCGGCGGCGCGACCACGTCCACCTCGTTGGCGACCAGCCGGAACCGGTCGCCGAGGTCCGCGAGGCCGACCACGACCGCCGGGCCCGGCTCGGCGTCGAAGACCAGGCGGACCGGGTCCTCCCGCCCGCCGATGGACAGCGGGTGGATCTCGCAGGAGGGGGTGCCGGCCGCGATGCTCGGGCAGACCTCCAGCATGTGCGCGCCGAGGATCAGCTCGCGGCCGAACTCCAGGTGGTAGGTGTAGTCCTCCATGAAGGAGGTGCCGCCGGCCAGTCCGCCGGCGGTCACCTTGAGGGTGCGCAGCAGGGTGGCGGTCTTCCAGTCGCCCTCGCCGCCGAAGCCGTAGCCGTCCGCCATCAGCCGCTGCACGGCGAGGCCGGGCAGCTGGCGCAGCCCGCCGAGGTCCTCGAAGTTGGTGGTGAAGGCCTTGAAGCCGCCCTGCTCCAGGAAGCCGCGCAGGCCGAGTTCGATGCGGGCCGCGTAGCGCAGCGCCCCGTGGCGCTCGCCGTCCGCCCGCAGCTCGGGCGCGAGGCGGTAGCTGTCCTCGTACTCCTTGACCAGCGCGGTGACGTCGCCGTCGTCCGTCGCGTCCACGGCGGCGACGAGGTCGTTGACGCCGTAGGTGTTGACGGAGACGCCGAAGCGGAGCTGGGCCTCGACCTTGTCGCCCTCGGTGACGGCGACGTCGCGCATGTTGTCGCCGAAGCGGGCGAGCTTGAGGCTGCGCAGTTCGGCGCGGCCGGCGGCGGCGCGGGCCCAGGTGGCGATCCTGGAGGACACGGCGGGGTCGCTGACGTGCCCGGCGACGGTCTTGCGCGCGATCCCGAGGCGGGACTGGATGTAGCCGAACTCGCGGTCGCCGTGGGCGGCCTGGTTCAGGTTCATGAAGTCCATGTCGATGGTCTGCCAGGGCAGGTCGACGTTGGCCTGGGTGTGCAGGTGGAGCAGCGGCTTCTGCAGGGCGTCGAGGCCCGCGATCCACATCTTGGCCGGGGAGAAGGTGTGCATCCAGGCGATCAGGCCGATGCAGTCGTCCGCGGAGTTGGCCTCCAGGCACACCCGGCGGATGGCGCCGGCGTCGGTGAGGACGGGCTTCCAGACCACCTCGACGGGCAGTGCCGCGTCGCGGTTCAGGGCTTCGGCGATGCGCTGGGACTGCTCGGCGACCTGGCGCAGCGTCTCCTCGCCGTAGAGCCCTTGGCTGCCGGTCAGGAACCAGGCCTGGCGTCCGTCCAGTGGCTTCTTCACGGGGTGGCTCCTTACCGGGCCTGGGGCTGGCCGTAGACGTTCTGGTAGCGGTGGTTGAGGCTGTCGATGTCCGCCTGGGCGATCGGCAGGGGCTCGCCGAGCTGGCGGGAGAGGTGGACGGTGCGGGCGACGTCCTCGCACATCACGGCGGCCTTGACGGCGGCCCTGGCGTCCTTGCCGATGGTGAAGACGCCGTGGTTCTGCATCAGGACGGCGGGCGAGCGGTGGCCCCGGAGGGTGTCCACGATGCCGCGACCGATCGAGTCGTCGCCGATCAGGGCGAACGGGCCGACCGGGATCTCGGCGCCGAACTCGTCGGCCATCGCGGTCAGGACGCAGGGGACGGCCTCGCCGCGGGCCGCCCAGGCGCAGGCGTAGGTGGAGTGGGTGTGGACCACCCCGCCGACCTCGGGCATGGTGCGGTAGACGTAGGCGTGCGCGGCGGTGTCGGAGGAGGGCGCGTGCTCGCCCTCGACGACCTTGCCGTCCAGGTCGCAGACGATCATGTTCTCGGGCGACAGCTCGTCGTAGGACACGCCGCTGGGCTTGATCACGAGCAGGTCCTCGCCGGGGACGCGGGCGGAGACGTTGCCGGCGGTCCAGACCACCAGGCCGTAGCGGACCAGCTCCTGATGGAGGTCGCTGACCTGGCGGCGGATCAGGTCGACCGTCGTGCCGGTGGTTTTGTTCGCGTTCACAGGGCCTCGCTCGGGGTGGTGAGGGCGGCGTTGCGGATGTCGCGCAGGCGGTGCAGCAGCTTGTCGGCGCCGAGTCCGAAGTGGTCGTGCAGGGCGCGGTATTCGGCGAAGAGGCGGTCGTACGCGTCGGCGGCGGCCGGGTCGGTCCGGTAGGCGCCCTGCCGCACCCGGCCCATGGCGGCGGCCGCGGTCCGGACGTCCGGGTACGCCCCGGCGGCGACGGCCGCGTGGATCGCGGAGCCGAGCGCCGGGCCCTGCTCGGACTCGGCGACCGAGACCGGGCGGCGCAGCACGTCGGCGTGGATCTGCATCAGCAGGGCGTTCTTCTTGAGCCCGCCGGTGACGATGAACTCGGTGACGGGGACGCCGCCCTGCTCCAGGGCCTCGACGATGACACGGGTGCCGAAGGCGGTGGCCTCCAGCAGGGCGCGGTAGACGTCCTCGGGGCGGGTGGCCAGGGTGAGTCCGACGATCACGCCGGAGAGGTGGTGGTCGACCAGGGTCGAGCGGTTGCCGTTCATCCAGTCGAGCGCCACCAGGCCGTGCGCGCCCACGGGTTGGTCGGCGGCCTTGCGGGTGAGCAGCCGGTGCAGGTCCTCGCCGTTCGCCTCGGCCTCGGCCAGGTAGTCGGCGGGCACGCCCTGGCGCAGCCACCAGGCGAAGATGTCGCCGACGGCGCTCTGGCCCGCCTCGTAGCCGTAGGAGCCGGTGACGATGCCGTCCTCGACCACGCCGCAGATGCCGGGGACGTCGGCCAGGGTGGCGCCGTTGACCACGTGGCAGGTGGAGGTGCCCATGATGGCGAGGAGTCGGCCGTTCTCGACGGCCCTGGCCGCGGGGGCGGCCACGTGGGCGTCGACGTTGCCGGCGGCGACCGCGATGCCGGCGGGAAGGCCGGTCCACCGCGCCGCTCGGGCGCTGAGCGAGCCGACCCGCGAGCCGAGCGGGGAGAGCGGGTGTTCCAGGCGGGTGCGGGCGAAGTCCGCGAAGTCCGGGTGGAGCGCGGCGAGGTAGTCCTCGCTCGGGTAACTCCCGTCCTGGTGAATGCCCTTGTAGCCGGCCGTGCAGGTGTTGCGGCTCTCCGTGCCGGTGAGCTGCCAGACGATCCAGTCGGCGGCCTCGATCCAGCGCTCGCACGCGGCGTAGACGGCCGGGTCCTCCTCCAGCACCTGCAGCGCCTTGGCGTACTGCCACTCGGCCGAGATCCGGCCGCCGTACCGGGAGATCCACTTCTCGCCGCGGGCGTGGGCCAGCGCGTTGATCCGGTCCGCCTGGGGCTGCGCGGCGTGGTGCTTCCAGAGCTTGGGCCAGGCGTGCGGGCGGGAGGCCCAGTCGGGGGTCTCGGCCAGCGGGGTGCCGTCCGCGAGCACGGGCAGGACGGTGCAGGCGGTGAAGTCGGTGGCGATGCCGATGACCTGGGCGGGGTCAACTCCGGCGGCGGTGAGCGCGGCCGGGACGGCGGTGCGCAGCACCTCGCGCCAGTCCGCCGGGTGCTGCAGCGCCCAGTCGGGCGGGAGCGGGCGGCCGGTGCCGGGCAGCTCGTGCTCGATGACGGCGTGCGGGTAGTCGTGGACGGCGGTGCCCAGTTCCTCGCCGTCCCGG
Organism: Streptomyces sp. Y1; assembly: GCF_041053115.1. Classification (NCBI taxonomy): domain Bacteria; kingdom Bacillati; phylum Actinomycetota; class Actinomycetes; order Kitasatosporales; family Streptomycetaceae; genus Streptomyces; species Streptomyces sp. Y1. The sequence continues at coordinate 856,663 of NZ_CP163445.1, forward strand.
ACCCGGACCACCACGGCGCGGCCGGAGAGCGTGCCGAAGTCGACGCCGACGACGTACCGGTCGGCCCGATCGGCCCGATCGGCCTGGTCCGTCTGATCGGCCGGGTCGGCCTGATCGGTCCGGTCGGCGTCGGGAGTAGCAGGGATCACGGTCACGTGCTCATCCTTCGTACGCGAGGCCTGCGTTGTGACCTGTCGCCGGTGCGTCCTCGACCGGGGCAGGGCGGACGGCACCGGCGACAGGCTTCGTTCCGCTACCTCTCCCTCAGAAGAACGGAACGTTTGACCGCCGGCCGGGCGCACGGAAGCGGGAAGCAGTGGGCCCGGCCGGCGGAGCGGTGAGAAGCGTCATTGTTAACGCTCACGGAGATTGTTAGCGCTAACAAACGACGTGTCAAGGGAAGTTCACGGGCGGAACCCGAGACACCGGGAGCTCAGCGGTCGGGTCGAGCCGGGGTCGGCCGGGGTCGGGTCGCGTCGGGTCGCCGAGCCGCGGAGCGGCTACGTGCCACCGGCTCAGCGCCATGCGGGCGGGCCGACGCTGCGCCGCACCACCATCTCCGGGGTGATCTGCACGTGGGCCGGCGAGGGCGCGGCCCCCTCCAGCTCCCCGACGAGGAGTTCCAGGGCCCGCCTGCCGAGTTCACCGAAGTCCTGCCGCACCGTGGTCAGCGGCGGGGTGAAGTAGGCGGCCTCCGGAATGTCGTCGAAGCCGATGACGCTGATCTCGTGCGGCACCGACCGGGCGGCCTCGTGCAGGGCGCGCAGCAGGCCGAGGGCCATGTGGTCGTTGGCGCAGAACACGGCGGTGACGTCGTCCAGTCGGGCGAGCCGCAGCCCCGCCTGGTAGCCCGAGCGGGCGCTCCAGTCGCCGCGCTGCACCTCCGGCACGGGGGCGCCGGCCGCCCGCAGCGTGAGGCGCCAGCCCTCCTCCCGGTCCCGGCTCTCCAGCCAGTTGGCCGGCCCCGCCACGTGGTGCACGGTGCGGTGGCCCAGGTCCAGCAGGTACCCGGTGGCCTCGCCGGCGCCGTAGCCGTTGCTCACCGAGACCATGGGCACATGGGTCTGGTTGCCCGAACCCACCGCGACGAGCGGCACCGAACTCGACAGCTTGGCCAACGGGCTGACGGAGGAGGTCTGCGGCGCGATCACCACCACGCCCTCCACCCCCTGGTCGCGCAGCCGGTCGACGGCCTCCTGGACCGAACGGCCGTCCAGGGAACGCAGACTGGTCACGCTCACGAAGTACCCGGCGCTGCGCGCGGCCCGCTCGATGCCGTCCAGCATCGAGGCGGGGCCGTACAGGGTCGAGTCGAAGCTGACCACCCCGAGGGTCTGCGACCGGCGGGTGACCAGCGTGCGGGCGGCGGAGTTGGGCCGGTAGTCCAGTTCCCGTATGGCGGCCAGCACCCGGTCCCGGGTGTCCGGCCGGACGTGCGGGGCGCCGTTGAGCACCCGGGACACGGTCTGGTGGGAAACGCCCGCCAGTTTCGCCACGTCCGCCATCACGGGCTGGCGCTGTTCCGTCCCGGCGCTATCGGTTCCCACTCGCAGTCCCCTCCTCGGCTGTGGACCACAGTACGCGACCAGGTCCAGGCCAATCCGTCACCCTCGGTTCAACCGGCGGTTTCTCTTCATACCAGCCGCGCAGGCTGCTGACATGTGCCAATATCGCCAAGTTAACGCTCACACCTCTTCCGTGGAGGCGGTTTCCCCCGTCGCCGCCCCGCGCCCCGCCGCCCCCGCCGCCCCACCGTCCGCAGGCCGACTGCGGGCCGATTGCGGGCCGATTGCGGACCGACTGCGGGCCGACTGCGGCCGGGCCCCGGCTCCGCGGGGACGCGGTGCCGGGGCCCGGCCGGGTGCGCCGGGGCCTACCCGAGGGCCCACTTCTGGTTGTCACCGCCCCAGCAGCTCCACAGCTGGACGGGCGTGGCGTCGGCGGTGAGCCCCCCGGAGACATCGAGGCAGCGGCCGGATGGGACGCCGGTCACGCTGCCGTCCGAGTTGAACTGCCACTTCTGGTTGGCACCGCCGTTGCAGGGCCAGGTCACCACCTTGGTGCCGTCCGCCGCGCCGGCGCCGTACGCGTCCAGGCACAGGGTGCTGCCGGCGATGTTCACCGTGAGCTGTCCGTCCGCGGTGCGGGTCCAGGTCTGGTTCGCGCCGCCGGAGCAGCCGTAGATCTGCGCCTGCAGCCCGGGCGTGCTGGAGGCGTTGGGGACGTCCAGGCACTTGCCGGAGCCGGTGCCGCGCAGCGCCCCCGTGGCGGGCCCCGAGGAGGTGGCGTAGCCGGCGGCGACGATGTTGTCCTGGACGGCGTTCTCGGTGGCCTCGGACGGGTAGCCGGAGGTCATCACGCCCTCGTAGAAGGTGCCTCGGGCGCCGTTGCTGTTGTCGCCGCCGATGCCGAGGATGATCGCGCCCTCCTTGTGCATCGGGTTGTAGCCCGACGCGTTCGGGCGCGGCCCGGAGTAGAACGTCGACAGCCCGCCGGACTGGGCGTCGCCGGCGCGGATCGCCCACTGGTTCGGCGCGCCCTTGACCATGGCCGTCAGGTAGCGGTGGTTCACCGTCGGGTCGTTGGCGTTGTAGCCCGGGTTGGCCCCGGAGAACAGGCCGTTCTCCAGGTCGGCCATCACCCAGGGCCCGGGGCCGCTGCCGTAGCCCCAGACCTTGATGGCGCCGAAGTAGATCGCCTCCATGTGACCGTTGCCGGTGTCGGTGCTGCTCGTCTCGGCGTTGCCGTAGTCGAAGCAGCAGCCGCCGTTGGCGTGGCTGCCGTCGAGGATCGCGTACATCCCCTCGGGCTGGTCGCCGGTCGCGACGCCCGAGGTGTGGTTGTTGCGGTAGCCGGTGCCCGGCGCGACGTACACGCCGTAGGCCCGGTGGCCGTTCAGCGTGGTGGGCGCCAGGGTCGCGTCCGCGAGGTTGTCCGGGCCGGGCGCGGCCCCGCCGCCGGGTGCCTGGGTGAGGTGGTTGCCCCGGCCGCTCTGGTCGTAGATCACGGTGATCACGCAGCTGGTGCCGGCGCAGAAGGCGTCCTGCGCGGCGGCGTCGGCGTAGCCGCCGGTGCTCAGGGCGCCGATGTTCTTCAGCGCCTGGTCCGACGAGCGCCGGACCTGGTAGAGCGGCCCGCCGTACCCGGCATACAGGGCGCGGGTGGTGCTGTGCGCGGCCACGCAGGGCGTGCCGCCGGCGGCGTAGATGTCGCACGGTCCCTGGGTGGCCGCCTGGGCCACGCCGCTCGTCGCGGTGGCGCCCGCCAGGGCGCCGACCAGGACGGCGAGGGCCGCCCCGGCCCGGGCGAGGCGGCGCAGCGCGCCGCGTCCCCGGGTCGTTCCGTTGTCGTCACTCATGGTGCCTCCCTGCTCATCGTTGAGCGCGGCCAGAAAGGAAAGTGAGCGCTAACAATCCGCCCCGGGGCAGCACTCTTCAGCCCCGGGCCGGAGGTGGAGGGTTCCTGGACCGGTGACAGTGCCGCACCGACCCTGTGCCGTCAAGGCTTTTGACACATCGCACCGAGGAACGGCCGGTCAGGCCCGCCGGGCTGTCGGTCCGTCATCCCAGCTCGATTGCACGGAGGTTGACGCTGGCCGATGTGAGCGCTCACACTCCACTCCGGCGCAACCGAGCACGGCTGCCGGTTCGCCGCGCCTTTCACCTGCTCCCCCCACCCACCGGCAGCGATCGAGAGGAACCACCACATGCGCGCACCCATCCGCCGACGCCCCCGGACCGTCCGCGTCGCGTCCGCCGCGCTCGCCGTCCTGGCCCTGGCCGTCGGCTGCAGCAAGCAGGGCGCCGGCGACTCCGGCGCCCCCGCCGGCGGCTCCTCGGCCGCCGCGCCCGCGATCCAGGGCGACATCACCTTCAACGACGACAACCTGACCCGCCTCGACGCCGCGCTCAAGGCCGCCCTCCAGGGCAAGGACCTCTCCCGGCTGGACCTGGCCATGGTGGTCAACGTCTCCGTGGACTACTGGAACGCCGGCAAGGCCGGCTTCACCAAGGGCCTCGCCGACCTCGGGGTCAAGGGCACCTTCCAGGCCCCGGCGAACGGCCGCCTGGACCAGCAGCTGTCCATCCTCCAGACCCTGCGCGGCCAGGACATCTCCGCCTTCTCGCTCTCCGCGATCGACCCGACCGCCGTCAAGTCGCCCATCCAGTCCGCCGGTTCGGCCGGCATACCGGTCCTCGCGATCGACTCGCCGCTGCCCGCCGAGGACGGCGCCGCGCTCTACCTCGGCACGCCCAACTACCAGGCCGGCAAGCGCGCGGGCGAGGCGATGAAGACCGCGCTGGGCGGCCACGGCAAGGTCGTGGTGCTGGTGGGCTCGCTGACCGCCTCCAACGCCGTCGAACGCATCCAGGGCTTCGAGGACGCGCTCAAGGGCACCGACATCAAGGTGTCCAACAAGCTCGCCGACAACATGGACGCGGCCAAGGCCCTCACCAACGCGCAGACCGCGATCCAGACCGACCCGGGCGTGACCGGCCTGTACGGCGTCTACTCCTACGACGGCCCCTCGGCCGCCCAGGCGGTGCAGGCCGCCGGCAAGGCCGGGAAGGTCAAGGTGGTCTCGGACGACAGCGACGCCCAGACCCTGACGTTCATCCAGCAGGGCGTCATCCAGGCGACCGTCGTCCAGTCGCCCTACCAGCAGGGCTACACCGGCGCCTACCTGCTGGCCGCCCTCAAGGTCCTCGGCAAGGACGCCACGCTGGCCGTCGTCAAGCCGTTCCTGGAGCCCGACGGCAGCACCCTGAGCTCCGGCGTGGGCGTGGTGACCCCGGACAACCTGGCCGACTTCCGGGCCAAGCAGGCCCAGCTCGGCATCACCGGATGACCGGGCCAGCCGCCCCCGCGGCCGCCCGGCCGGCCGCGGCCCTGCGCGAGGTGCGCAAGAGCTACGGGCCGGTCACCGTGCTGGACATCCCGGAGCTCGACCTGATGCGCGGTCAGATCACCTGTGTGGTCGGGGAGAACGGCGCCGGGAAGTCGACCCTGATGGGCGTGCTGTCCGGCACCGTCTCCCCCACCGCCGGGGAGGTCCTGGTCGCGGACCGCCCGCTCCAGCCGGGGCGGCCCGACCACGCGAAGGCGCTCGGCGTCAGCCTGGTGGCGCAGGAGTTCCCGCTGGTGGGCCGCCTCAGCGTGGCCGAGAACCTGCTGCTCGGCCGGCGCACCCGGTCCGCCCCCGGTGCGGGGAGGCTGCGCCGGGCCCTGTTCGACCGCGCCGGCACCCGGCGCGAGGCCCGCGAACTGCTCGCGGACATCGGCGTCGAGGGCATCGACGTCGACCGGCCGGTCGAGCAACTGCCCGTTCCGCTGCGGCAGATGATCGAGATCGCCAAGGCCTGGGGCAACCGGCCGCTGGTCCTGATCCTGGACGAGCCGACCTCCTCGCTCGGGCCGGTCGAGGCCGGGAAGGTCCTCGCCCTCGCCCGGCGCCACGCCGCGGACGGCGGCGCGGTGCTGTTCATCGGCCACCGGCTGGACGAGGTCCGGGACATCGCCGACCGGGTCGTGGTGCTGCGCGGCGGCCGCCTGGTCGCGGACCTCGGCCCGGCCGAGGCCACCGAGGCGCGGCTGATCCGCGAGATGGTCGGCGGCGAGCTCGCCCGCGACGCGGCCGTGCGCCCCGTCCCGGCGGCGGCCCGCACCGTCCTGACCGCCCGGGGGCTGACGGCGGACGGCCTCGGCCCGGTCGACCTGGACCTGCGGGCCGGCGAGATCGTGGGCGTGGCCGGACTGATGGGCTCGGGCCGCAGCCGGCTCCTGCACACCCTGATGGGCGCGCAGCCGCGCACCGGCGGCGAGGTCGAACTGGGCGGGCGCCGCTTCCGCCCGCGCCACCCCGCCGACGCCGTCGCCGCGGGCATCGGCCTGGTGCCGGAGGACCGCAAGGAGCAGTCCCTGCTGCTGGCGCACCCGGTGCGCTGGAACGCGACCCTGGCCACCCTCCGGCGCGACTCCTGGCACGGGGTGCTCACCCCCGGCGGCGACCGTGCGCGCTCACAACGGATCGTGGACGGCCTGGGCGTCCGGCTGCACAGCCAGGAGCAGCCGATCGGCGACCTGTCCGGCGGCAACCAGCAGAAGGTCGTGTTCGGGCGCTGGCTGCACGCCACCCCCGACGTGCTGCTGCTCGACGAACCCACCCGCGGCGTCGACGTGGGGGCCAAGGCCGAGATCTACCGGCTCATCGACCGGGCCGCGGCGGACGGGCTCGCCGTCCTGGCCGCCTCGTCCGAACTGGAGGAACTGCTGTGGATCTGCCACCGGATCCTCGTGATGGCCCACGGACGGATCGTCGCGGACCTTCCGCGCGAACACTTCGGCAAGGAGCGGATCATGACAGCGGCCACCAGCCGGCCGGAGCCGGCGGCGCACGGGGAGGGTTCCGCATGAGCACCGAGACCGCTCCCGCCCGCCGGTCCACGGCGGCGCCGGCCCGGAGCCGGCTGCGCGCGCTGGTCGACACCCCGGAGGTGGGCGTCGTCCTCGCCTGCGTCGCCGTGTTCGCGGCGCTCGCGCTGGCCCGGGACACCTTCGCCAGCGCCGTCAACCTCCAGGGCATGGGCGCCGACCTGGCCCAGTACGGGCTGATCGCGATCGGCGAGTCGCTGGTCATCCTGACCGGCGGCATCGACCTGTCGGTGGGCGCCCTGCTGGGCACCAGCGTGATCCTGATGTCCTGGTTCAACGTCCGGGCCGGCCTGCCCGCGGGTCTGGCCGTCCTGGCCACCCTGGGCATCGCCGGACTGGTCGGCCTGCTCCACGGACTGGCCGTCACCCGGCTGCGGATGCCGCCGTTCGTGGTCACGCTCGTCACCTACACCGTGGCCCAGGGCGTGACCCTGGCGATCACCTCCGGCACCTCGATCGTCGGCATCTCGCCGTTCTTCGGCGACGTCGGCCAGAGCTACCTGGCCCAAGTCCCGGTGCCGCTGGTGCTGTTCGCGGTGGTCACCGCCGCCGCGTGGTTCTTCCTGGAGCGCACCTACGCCGGGCGGCAGGTCTACGCGGTCGGCGGCAACCCCGAGGCGGCCCGGCTGGCCGGCATCCGCGGCGACCGGCGGGTGGTCTCGATGTACGTGACGTCCTCGCTGGTGTCGGCCTTCGCCGGGATGCTCGTGCTGGGCCGGATGGGGGTCGGCTCCGCCAGCGGCGTCGGCGTCGGCTGGGAGCTCTCGGCGATCGCGGCCGCGGTGATCGGCGGGGTCAGCCTGACCGGAGGGCAGGGGCGCGTGCTGGGGATCGTCGCCGGCGCCGTCCTGCTGGAGCTGATCAACAACGGGCTGACGACCCTTCAGATCAACTCCAACTACACCGACATCGTGCTCGGTTGCGTCCTCGGCCTGGCCATCACGGCCGACCGGCTGCGCGCCAGGCGGGTGGCCAGGAGGTCCTGAGCCCTCGATCGCCCCGGCCCGCCCCCGCCCTGCCCCGGCGGGGGCTCCGCCGTGCCCCGGCGGGGGTTCCGCCCGCCCCGCCGGCCCGGCACCTCACCGTGCCGGCCGCCGCGCTCACGGGCAATTCGCCGAACGTTCATCGAAGGCGGTCCCGGAGAACCTTCCCGCAGATGGAGCGCACCCGGAGTGCCGACCGGGCGGGGCACCGCGATCCAACGGTGATCCAAGAGCCCTTGACGCCAAACTTGTTAGCGTTAACACTTCATGTCACGCCAGGCCAGAGCTACCGTCATCCCGACGTTCCACAGCACGCGGGACCGCTCCGGCCGGCCCCGCTCGACCGCTCCCGGTCGCCCATCCAGGGGCGCATCGTCCCGGTCGCGGAACATCATCACTGGAGGAACTGTGCGGAAGCTTTCAGCAGGCCTCGTCGCGGTGGGCCTGGCGCTCTCGCTGGCGGCCTGCGGGCAGAGCGCCAACGGAGTCGGCGACGGGGCGGCCAAGGGCGACGCCAAGGGCGGACTCGTCGGCATCGCGATGCCGACCAAGTCGTCGGAACGCTGGATCAACGACGGCACCAACATGGTCAAGGAGTTCCAGGCCAAGGGCTACAAGACCGACCTGCAGTACGGCGACAACGTGGTGGAGAACCAGGTCGCCCAGGTGGAGAACATGATCACCAAGGGCGCCAAGCTGCTGGTGATCGCCGCCATCGACGGCTCCTCCCTCACCAACGTGCTGCAGAAGGCCGCCGACGCGCACATCCCGGTCATCTCCTACGACCGGCTGATCCGGGGCACCCAGAACGTCGACTACTACGCGACCTTCGACAACTACAAGGTCGGCGTCCTCCAGGGCGGCTACATCGCCGACAAGCTCGGCCTCAAGGACGGCAAGGGGCCGTTCAACATCGAGCTGTTCGCCGGCTCGCCGGACGACAACAACGCCACCTTCTTCTTCAACGGCGCGATGAGCGTCCTCAAGCCGTACATCGACCAGAAGAAGCTGGTCGTGCAGAGCGGCCAGACCGACTTCAACCAGGTCGCCACGCTGCGCTGGGACGGCGGCCTCGCCCAGTCCCGCATGGACAACCTGCTGAGCAAGGCCTACACCGGCGCCCACGTCGACGCCGTGCTGTCGCCGTACGACGGCATCTCGATCGGCATCCTCTCCTCGCTCAAGGGCGTCGGCTACGGCAACGCCAAGTCCCTGCCCGTCGTCACGGGCCAGGACGCCGAGCTGGCCTCGGTGAAGTCGATCATCGCGGGCGAGCAGACCCAGACCGTCTACAAGGACACCCGCCAACTCGCCAAGGTCGCCGTCCAGATGGGCGACGCGCTGCTGACCGGCGGGAAGCCCGAGGTCAACGACACCACCCAGTACAACAACGGCGCGAAGGTCGTCCCGGCCCAGCTGCTCCAGCCGGTCAGCGTCGACAAGGACAACTACCAGAAGGTCCTGGTCGACAGCGGCCAGTACACCGCGGACCAGCTCAAGTAGCCGGTGGGGCCCCGTTCGCGGGGCCCCACGCCGAACCGGCGGCGCGGCGGCGCCCGGGTCGATCCCCGGGCGCCCGAGGGCTCCCCCACCGCACCGCCCCGATCGATACGGACGCACACCCATGGCCGGACCCGTTCTCGAAATGCGGTCGATCAGCAAGTCGTTCCCCGGTGTCAAGGCGCTCTCCGAAGTCAACCTGAGCGTCGCCGCCGGCGAGGTGCACGCCATCTGCGGTGAGAACGGCGCCGGCAAGTCCACCCTGATGAAGGTGCTCAGCGGGGTCTACCCGCACGGCAGTTACGAGGGCGAGATCCTCTTCGAGGGCGAGCCCTGCCGGTTCAGGGACATCCGGGCCAGCGAGCAGCGCGGCATCGTGATCATCCACCAGGAACTCGCCCTGGTGCCGTACCTGTCCATCGCCGAGAACGTCTTCCTGGGCAACGAGCACGCCACCCGGGGCATCATCAGCTGGCACCGGACGCTCACCCACGCCGCCGACCTGCTCCGGCAGGTCGGTCTGGCCGAGAGCCCGCACACCCGGATCGCCGACCTCGGCGTGGGCAAGCAGCAACTGGTCGAGATCGCCAAGGCGTTGGCCAAGAAGGTCAAGCTGCTCATCCTGGACGAGCCGACCGCCGCGCTGAACGACGAGGACAGCCGCAAGCTCCTCGACCTGATCCTGGAGCTCAAGGCGCAGGGCATCTCCTGCATCATCATCTCGCACAAGCTCAACGAGATCGCCCGGGTCGCCGACGCCGTCACCATCCTGCGCGACGGGCGGACGATCGAGACGATCGCGATCGGCCCGGAGGGCATCTCCGAGGACCGGATCATCCGCGGCATGGTCGGCCGGGACCTGGAGCACCGCTATCCCGAACGCACCCCGGACATCGGCGAGGTCGCCTTCGAGATCGAGGACTGGACCGTCCGGCACCCGATCGACCAGCAGCGCACCGTGGTGGACGGTGCCTGCCTGAACGTGCGGCGGGGCGAGATCGTCGGCATCGCGGGCCTGATGGGCGCCGGCCGCACGGAGCTCGCGATGAGCGTCTTCGGCCGCTCGTACGGGCGCTGGAGCCGCGGGCGGGTGCTGCTGCACGGCCGGGAGGTCCGCACCCGGACGGTGCCGGAGGCGATCGGGCACGGCATCGCCTACGTCACCGAGGACCGCAAGCACTTCGGCCTCAACCTGATCGACGACATCAGCCGGAACATCTCGCTGAGCGCGCTCGGCAAGGTCGCCCGGTACGGCCGGGTCGACCGGCACGAGGAGAGCAAGGTCGCCGAATCGTTTCGGCGGACCATGAACATCAAGGCCCCGAGCGTGTTCACCACGACCGGCACGCTCAGCGGCGGCAACCAGCAGAAGGTCGTCCTCAGCAAGTGGATCTTCGCCGAGCCGGAGGTGCTGATCCTCGACGAGCCCACCCGGGGCATCGACATCGGCGCCAAGGCGGAGATCTACACCGTCGTCGCCGAGCTGGCCGCCCAGGGCAAGGCCGTGCTCGTCATCTCGTCCGAACTCCCCGAACTCCTGGGCCTGTGCGACCGGATCTACACCATGGCCGAAGGCCGGATCACCGGCGAGGTCGCCCGCGCCGACGCCACCCAGGAATCCCTCATGCGGCTCATGACCATGAGCTCCGCATCCAGCAACGAGCAGGTGTGAGGCATGGCCCAGACCGAGATCATCCCGGACTCCGCCCAGAACGTCCCCGAGCCCGGTCCGAGCCCGTCCGTCGGCTCCGTCCTGGCCCGCGCGCTGCGCGGCAACGTGCGACAGTACGGCATGCTGGTCGCGCTCGCGCTGATCGTGCTGCTGTTCCAGATCTGGACGGACGGCATCCTGCTCCAGCCGCTCAACATCACCAACCTGATCCAGCAGAACGGCTACATCCTCATCCTGGCGATCGGGATGATGATCGTCATCATCGCCGGGCACATCGACCTCTCGGTCGGCTCACTGGCCGCCTTCGTCGGGGCGGCCGCCGCGGTGATGATGGTCGAGCACAACGTGCCGTGGCCGGTGGCGATGGTGGTCGCGCTGGTGGTCGGCGCCCTCGCCGGGGCCTGGCAGGGCTTCTGGATCGCCTACCTCGGGATCCCGTCGTTCATCGTGACCCTCGCTGGCATGCTGCTGTTCCGCGGCGGCACCCAGATCCTGCTGCAGGGCCAGTCGGTGGCGCCGTTCCCCAAGGGCTTCCAGAGCATCAGCAGCGGCTTCCTCCCCGAGGTCGGCCCGCACACCGACTACCACAACCTCACCGTGCTGCTCGGCCTCGCGGTGCTGGCCGTCGCGCTCCTCCAGGAGCTGCGCGGCCGGCGGCAGACCGCCTCGTACGGGCTGGAGGTGCTCCCGCTCGGGCTGTTCCTGGTGAAGCTCGCCGTGATCACGGCGGCCGTGCTCGTGTTCACCCTGCTGCTGGCCAGCTACCACGGCGTGCCGATCGTGCTGCTGATCCTCGGCGCCCTGCTGGTCGGCTTCGGCTACCTGATGCGCAACTCGATCATCGGCCGACACACGTACGCCATCGGCGGCAACGAGCCGGCGGCCAAGCTGTCCGGGGTGAAGAGCAAGCGGGTCGTCTTCCTCGCCTTCACCAACATGGGCGTCCTCGCGGCGCTGGCCGGGCTGGTCTTCGCCGCGCGGCTCAACGCCGGCACCCCGCAGGCCGGCGTCAACTTCGAACTGGAGGCGATCGCCGCCGCCTTCATCGGCGGCGCCTCCGCGAGCGGCGGCGTCGGCACCGTCCTGGGCGCGATCATCGGCGGCCTGGTGCTCGGCGTGCTGAACAACGGCATGTCGCTGGTCGGCGTCGGCACCGACTACCAGCAGGTGATCAAGGGCCTGGTGCTGCTCGCGGCGGTGGGCTTCGACGTCTACAACAAGCGCCGGGCCGGCTCCTGACGCCGGAGCACCCCTGACGCCCTCGCCCTCGGCCGTCCGCCATCGGACGGCCGGGGGCGAGGTGCGTTTCCGGCCCGGTCGGACTTCAGCGGGCCGGCAGCACCAGGACGAGCACGACGAGGGCCGGCCGACACCTGACCGGTCGTGCGGCGGGAGTGCCGGGGCAGGTGGACCGACATGTTGTTCAGGCGCCGGCCCAACCGTCGAGGCGGAGTGCCTCAGGGGCGCGCACACGTCCGCCGGGAAATTCCTTCGACCGTGCGGCAACCCTTCCGCCCACGGCGGCAACTGACGGGTGACACCGAGGGCGAGACGCCCACGGGTCGTCCGATCCGCCGACCGCCGTCGCGCCCCGCCCGCCGTGGCGGGAGCGCGTCGGCGGGGCCGAAGCAAGGAGTAGCCCCCCATGAACGAGACGGATCCCGCGGCGAACGGCCGCGGTCGGCGGCGCGCCCGCCCGGCCCCCGGCGGTGTGCGGCGTCCCCGTGGGCGTCACCGCCGGCGCTGGACCACGCTGGGCCTGGCCCTGGGCGTGCCCGGCGTGCTCGGCCCGTACCTGCTGTTCGTGCAGGCCGACTCCAGGGCCGCGTCGGTGGATCCCGACGCTTACTACACGCTGGTGTCCGTCCGCAGCGACAAGGCGCTGGACGTGCCCGGAGCCGACACGGCCGACGGCGCCTGGATCCGGCAGATGAACCGCGCGGCCGGCGCCGCGAGCCAGCAGTGGCGGCTGCGGCTGACGGGGGACGGCTCCTACGAGCTGGAGAACCGCGGCAGCCACAAGGTCCTCGCGGTGCGCGGGAACTCCACGCAGTCCGCCGCCGCGATCGAGCAGCAGACCGACCACGCCGCCCCCGCCCAGCAGTGGCGGATGCGGGACGTCGGCGACGGCACGGTGACCTTCGCCTCCCGCGCCAGCGGCCTGGTGCTGGACGTGTGGGGCGGCGGCAGCGACGAGGGCGTGCCGCTCATCCAGTACGCCGACCACGGCGGCTCCAACCAGCGGTGGCGGCTGGTCAAGGTGGCCGGCACGGGCGGGTACACCTGGCACAACGCGCAGATCGTCGGCGGCGGCTTCGTCACCGGCCTGGTCTTCAACCCCTCCCGCAAGGACCTGCTGTACGCCCGGACGGACATCGGCGGCGCCTACCGCTGGGACGCGGCCGCCGGGCGGTGGACCTCGCTGACCGACTGGATCGGCGGCGGCGACTGGAACCTGCTCGGGATCGAGAGCCTGGCCACCGACCCGGTCGACCCGAACCGTCTCTACCTGGCCAGCGGCACCTACACCAACGACTGGGCGGGCAACGGCGCGATCCTGCGCTCCACCGACCAGGGCCGTACGTTCCAGCGCACCGACCTGCCGTTCAAGCTCGGCGGCAACGAGGACGGCCGTTCCATGGGCGAGCGGCTGGTGGTGGACCCCTCCGACAACCGCACGCTCTACCTGGGCACCCGCAAGAACGGGCTGTGGCGCAGCACCGACTACGGCGCGACCTGGAGCCAGGTCGGCGGCTTCCCCGTCAAGGACGGTGCCAGCAGCGGGGTCGGCCTGTCCTTCGTCACCTTCGGCCCGGCCGGCAGCAGGACGATCTACGTGGGGGCGGCCGACAGGTCGGCCTCGCTGTACCGCTCCACCGACGGCGGCGCCACCTGGCAGGCCGTCCCCGGCCAGCCGACCGGCCAACTGCCGCAGCACGGCGTGCTGTCCGGCGACGGCTCGCTGTACCTGACGTACACCGACGCGCCCGGCCCGAACGGGGTGACGGCCGGCTCGGTGTGGAAGTACGCGCCGTCCACCGGGGCCTGGAGGAACGTCTCGCCGTCCAGCGGCGGTTACGGCTTCGCCGGCCTGGCGGTGGACCCGCAGCACCCGGCCACCGTGATGGTCAGCACGCTGGACCGCTGGTGGCCCTCCGACGAGCTGTACCGCTCGACCGACGGCGGCGCCTCCTGGAAGGCGCTGGGCGCGAGCTCGCAGCGGGACGACTCGGCGGCGCCGTACGTGGGCACCGGCATCGGGCACTGGATGGGAGCGCTCACCATCGACCCCTTCGACTCCGGGCACGTGCTGTACGGCACCGGTTCGGGCATGTGGGGCAGCACCGACGTGACGGCGGCGGACAGCGGGCGCCCGACGCACTGGAACATCCCGGCCAAGGGTCTGGAGGAGACCGCGACGCTCGCGCTGGTCAAGCCGCCCGGCCAGCCGCTGATCAGCGCGCTCGGCGACGTCAGCGGGTTCCGGCACGAGGACCTGACGAAGGTCCCCGCCAAGGCGCTGAGCGGGCCGCTGTTCACCAACACCACCGGCATCGACTTCGCCCAGCGCAGGCCGGAGTTCGTGGTGCGGGTCGGCCTCGGCGGCGCGCAGCACGGCGCCTGGTCGGGCGACGGCGGAGCGAACTGGGCGCCGTTCGCGACGGCGCCGGTGGGCGACGCGGGCGGCGGGTCGGCGGCCGTCTCGGCGGACGGCGGCACCGTGGTGTGGACCCCGGCGGGCCGGGCGCCGTTCCTGTCGACCGACCGCGGCGCGTCCTGGTCGGCGGTGTCCGGCCTGCCCAGGGACGCGGCGGTGGTGGCCGACCGTTCGGCGGCGGGCACCTTCTACGCCCTCAGCGGCGGCACCCTGTACGCCTCCACCGACGGCGGGTGGCACTTCGCGGCCCGGGCCACCGGGCTGGGCGACGGTCAGCTCAGGGCCGTCCCGGGTGTCGCCGGTGACCTGTGGATCGCCGGCGGGGGCAACGGGCTGCGGCACTCCACCGATGGCGGGGCGAGTTTCCGCACGCTCGACGGCGTGGCGCAGGCGGGCGCCGTCGGCTTCGGCAAGGCCGCGCCCGGTGCCGGCTACCAGGCCCTCTACCTGAGCGGGAAGGTCAAGGGCATCACCGGCCTGTTCCGCTCCACCGACTGCGGGTCGACCTGGACGCGGATCAACGACGACCAGCACCAGTTCGGCGGGAGCGTCATCAACGTCGTCTCCGGCGACCCCGACGTCTACGGCCGGGTGTACCTGGGCGGCTACGGGCGCGGCGTGGTCTACGGCGACCCGTCCTGACCGGCCCGGGCGGAGGTTGGCGGCGCGGAGCCGCCCACCTCCGCCGGTTCCGAGAAACCTGCGCCGGAGCGGCAACCTTTCCGCCTCCGGCGACCACTGGTCGGTGCGAGGTCGATTCGACCCTCCGCAGTCGAGCTACCGAAATGGACGGGAATGAAGGCAACGAAGCATGCCGCCCCACCGCCGAACCGCAGGCGTGGGCTGGTCATGGGCATACCGTTGGCGCTGGTGGCGGTCGGTGTGCTGGTCCTCCTGGCCTTCGCGCTGCTGCCGGGCGGCGGGAGCGGCGGGGCCGGCGGGGCCTCGGCGGAGCCGGCCGCCGCCTCCGTCGCGGCCACCGAGCCGGGCACACCGCCGGCCACACCGCCGGGCACCGGCACCCCGACCGGCCCCACGCCCTCGACGGCACCGCAGTCGGCCGCCTCCCCCTCGCCCTCGGCCACTCCCACGCGGCGGCCGTCGGCCACCCCGTCCCCCTCGGCCGCCACCAGCAGCAGTGCCCGCACCGCTCCGGCGCCCGCGTCCCTGAGCGGGCGGATCAAGCCCGGCGCGAGCTACCAGGGCGTCGCGACGTCCTACGACGCCGCCGACGGCAACGGCGCCTGCTCGTTCGGCCCGTCCGACGACCTCATGGTCGCGGCGATGAACCACACCGACTACGAGACGTCCAGGGCGTGCGGGGCGTCCGTGCTCGTCCGCGCCGCCAACGGCGCGAGCATCACGGTGCGGATCGTCAACGACTGCCCCCTGCCCTGCGCGCCCGGGCAGCTCGACCTGAGCCACGAGGCCTTCGCCAAGCTCGCGGACCTCTCGGTGGGGCGCCTGCCGATCACCTGGACGCTGCTGAGCCCGGGCACGGCGCCGGACACGATGTCGATCCGGTACAAGGTCGGATCCTCCCAGTGGTGGTGCGGGCTCCAGGTGATCGGTCACCGGAACCCGGTGGCGGCCCTGGAGGTCCGGACCGGGGACGGCTGGCGGCAGCTGACCCGCACCGACTACAACTACTTCCTCTCGCCGGACGGCACCGGGTGCGGCGGGGCGATCAGGGTCACCGACGTCTACGGGGAGCAGCTGACCGTCGACGGGATCGCGGTGAAGCCGGACGTCGTCCAGCCGACCCGCGTCCAGTTCGCCCGGCATTGACCGCGCCGCTGGTCGGGCGGGGGGCGGCGGTCGCCGACCGGGGCGACCACCGCCCCGGCCCGGAACGGCGCGATGCTAGGCTCATGCCGCTTGTTAACGCTCACATTGCAGGGAGAGGGCGACCGGGGCACATGCTCCTCGATGACGCGTCCGCGGAGTTCCACGACTTCTTCGAACGCCACTACGCCGAACTCGCCCGTCTCGCCCACCTCCTGACCGGCGAGACGGACGCGGCCGACGACCTCGCCGCGGACGCCCTGGTCGCGCTGTGGCAACGCTGGGACCGGCTCCGCGCGGCCGACCACCCCCTCGCCTACGCCCGCGGGGTGGTCGCCAACATGGCCCGGGCCCGGATCCGCAGCGCGGTCCGCGAGCGGCGCCGCGTCCTGCTGTTCTGGTCCCGCAGCCCGGAGAGGACCTCCGGGCCCGACGTCGCGGCCGTCCTGGACGTCCGCGAGGCGCTCGCCCGACTGCCGTTCCGCAAGCGGGCCTGCGTGGTGCTGCGGCACGCCTTCGACCTGTCGGAGAAGGACACCGCGGCGGCGCTCGGCATCTCGGTCGGTACGGTGAAGAGTCAGACCTCGAAGGGGATGGCCGAGCTGGAACGCGCACTCGGCGCACGAGCGGTCGGCGAACTGGCGACAGGAAGGAGGAACCGGTGAACGAGCACGAGCACATCGCCCAGCAGCTGCGCGAGGCCGCCGAAGCCCACCAGCCCGACCGCGCGAGGATGCTGGCCCGCGTGCAGCGCGGAGCGGCCGGTCCCGCCGTCCGCCACCGCACCCGCTCGGGCCTGCGGTCGTGGCCCAAGGCCTCGATCGCCGCCCTGGCCGCCGTCGGCATCCTGGCCACCGGCACGCTCGCCGTGGCGGCGGTGTCAGGACTCGTCCAGACTCCGACGCCGCCGGCCACCACCGCTCCGGCCACCCCCTCCCCCGCGGTCACGCCGACGCCGACCCCGTCCGCGCCTGCGCCTGCGGCCACCGCCGCCCCGGCGCCGGCCCCCGCCACCGCCGCCCCGACCAGCCCGCGCCCGGCCCCGTCCGCCGGCAACCGGGCCCAGAACGGGCCGCTGTGGTCGGAGGGATCGGTCGACCCGCACAGCACCGTCTACTGGGGCCAGGACAACCTCCTCCTCAGGACCGCCCAGCCGCTCACCTCGCTCACCGTGGAGCTGCGCGTCGCCCAGACCGGTGACGTACGGGACACCGGCACCTGGCGGACCCTGCCGGCCGACGACTTCACCGTCACCGTCCAGGAGTCCGGCGGCGCGCTGGTCTACCGCTGGGTCCTCAAGCCGGGCCGCACGGTACCGGCGGGGCAGCACGAGTTCGCCTGCCAGTTCAACCACGCCACCGGCGTGCGCGCGGCCGGCGGCGACGGCTACCGGGTCGAGGCCCAGTCGGCGGGCGGCGCCGCGTCCGTCTCCGGAGGCCTCGCCCCGGCCCGGTGAGCGGCCGGCCCAGCATCCGGAGGCCGCGTGGGGTCCTCCGCGCCGGACACGACAAGGGCGCCCGCTCCGAGGAGCGGGCGCCCTGAACCGGCGGGGTCGTCCCGGCCGTACCTCACGGGCCGTCCGGTCAGGCGCCGACCAGCACCTTCCCGTCGACGGCGGAGTCCGCGTCGGCCGCGGCGGTGCCCTTGCGCATCCCCTTGAGCAGGACGACCACCGCCGTGGTGACCACCGTGCCCGCCACGACCGCGACCAGGTACAGGAACGGGCTGCCGATCAGCGGGAGCACCCAGATCCCGCCGTGCGGCGCGCGCAGGGTGGAGCCGAAGGCCATCACCAGCCCGCCGGCCGTCATGCTGCCGACGATGTTCGCCGGGATGACCCGCAGCGGGTCCGCCGCCGCGAACGGGATCGCGCCCTCGGTGATGAACGAGGCGCCGAGCACCCAGGCCGCCTTGCCGTTCTCCCGCTCCTCGGGACTGAACAGTCCCCGCCGGACGACGGTGGCCAGGGCCATGCCCAGCGGCGGGGTCATCCCGGCGG
The DNA here is from genome assembly GCF_041053115.1 of Streptomyces sp. Y1. Taxonomy (NCBI): domain Bacteria; kingdom Bacillati; phylum Actinomycetota; class Actinomycetes; order Kitasatosporales; family Streptomycetaceae; genus Streptomyces; species Streptomyces sp. Y1. Next base: position 874,692 of record NZ_CP163445.1, read on the forward strand.
CCATCACCGCGGCCATCACCTTGAGGCTGCCGGCGTCCGGGGTCGTGCCCGCGGTGGTGAGCGCACCCGCCGCGAAGGTGTAGGCGACCTTGTTGAGCGGACCGCCCATGTCGAAGGCCATCATCGCGCCGAGCAGCAGGCCGAGCAGGATCGCGTTGGAGCCGGAGAGGCCGTTCAGCCAGTCGGTCAGGCCGCGCATCGCCGAGGCGATCGGCGAGCCGACCAGCACGAACATCAGGAAGCCGACCGCCGCCACCGACAACAGCGGGATCACCACGACCGGCATGATGCCCCGGACCGCGCGCGGCACGTTCCAGCGGATCATCCACAGCACCAGGAAGCCCGCGGCCAGGCCCGACACGATGCCGCCGAGGAAGCCCGCGCCGACCGCCACCGAGACGGCGCCGCCCGCGATGCCGGCGGCCAGTGCCGCCCGGTCGGCGATCGCCCAGGCGATGTACCCGGAGAGGATCGGGACGAGGAAGCCGAAGGAGGTCTTGCCGGTCTGGAACAGCATCGCCGCCCAGCTGTGCGAGGACGTCCAGTCGAAATGGCCCAGCACGGACGGCGCGGAGGCGATCCGGTACCCGCCGATGGCGAAGGCGAGGGCGATCAGCAGGCCGCCCGCCGCGACGAACGGGATCATGTAACTGACGCCCGTCATCAGGTACTTGCGCAGCCGCTCGGCCCAGTGCCCGGCCGACGACGCGCCCGACGAGGCGCCCGCCGGTGAGCTCCCCGCGGCGGCCGGGGCGGCGGCACGCGCCCCGCTGCCGGCCTCGGCGACGACTGCGGCGGCCTGCGCGACCAGGTCGTCGGCGCGGTTGACGGCGGCCTTCACGCCCACGTCCACGGTGGGCTTTCCGGCGAAGCGGGCGCGGTCCCGGACCTCGACGTCGTGGGCGAGGATGACCGCGTCGGCGGCCGCGATCACCTCGGGGGCCAGCACCGTCGTCCCGGCCGAGCCCTGGGTCTCGACCTGGATCCGTGCGCCCGCCCGGGCGGCGGCCAGTTCGAGGGCCTTGGCGGCCATGTAGGTGTGGGCGATGCCGGTCGGGCAGGAGGTCACCGCGACCAGCCGCAGCCCGCCGTCGGCGGCGGGGTCCGGCTCCGGAACGGCGGCCGTTTCCCCAACAGCGACCGTTCCGGGAGCGGCGGCCGGCGCCTCCTCGCCGTTGACCAGGGCCGCGACCGCGCCCGGGCTCGCGGCATCGCGCAGGGCGCCCGTGAACGCGGGGTCCATCAGTCGCCGGGCCAGCGCGGCGAGGATCTGCAGGTGGGCGTCGTCCGCGCCGGCCGGTGCCGCGATCATGAAGATCAGGTCGGCGGGCCGACCGTCCGGGGCGTCGAAGTCCACGCCCCTGGTGCTGCGGCCGAACGCCAGGCTCGGCCGCGTGACGTGGGCCGACCTGCAGTGCGGGATGCCGATCCCGTCTCCCATCCCGGTCGGGGCCTGGGCCTCGCGGGCGGCCACGTCGGCGAGGAAGCCGTCGAGGTCGGTCACCCGGTCCTCGGCGACCAGCCGCTGGGCGAGCGAGCGGAGGGCTTCGCCCTTGTCCGCGGGGGCGAGGTGGAGATCAACGAGTGCGGGTGTGATCAGTCCGCTGGTGTCGTTCATCGTGTCGGTCCTTCGACTGGTGCCTGACAGTGTTCCCTTGCCCCCGGGAATGGCCGCCGTTCCGTCCCACACGGTCGGGCGGGGTGCCTCCGGCTGGAGGCGGCTCTCAACCGCGAAGCGGTCGTTCGAGCGGGATGTCCGCCGTCACGGCCACGGCGGCCGGGTCCAGATCCGCCGGGGTCGGCATGGCGCTCCCCGGCAGTTGCACGGCGGCGGCGCCGTGCGCCAGGGCCGCCGCCAGCGCCCCGGGGCCGGTGCCGCCGGCTCCGAGGAAGCCCGCGAGCGAGGCGTCGCCCGCTCCCACGTCGCTGCGGACGACGGCGACCGGCGCGCTGCCGTACCAGCTGCCCTCCTCGGCGATCAGCAGCATCCCGTCCGCCCCGAGGCTGGCGAGGACCTGCTGGGCGCCGCGCCCGCGCAGTTCCCCGGCCGCGGCCACGGCGTCGCCGACGGTGGCGACCGGACGGCCCACGGCCTCGGCGAGTTCCTCCCGGTTGGGCTTGACCACGTCGGGGCGCGCCGAGAGCGCGGCGAGCAGGGCGGCGCCGGAGGTGTCGAGCGCGATCCGGGCACCGCCCGAGTGCACCTGCGCGACCAGCTCGGCGTACCACTCGGGCTCCAGGCCGCGCGGCAGGCTGCCGCAGCAGGCCAGCCAGTCGACGCCGTCGCCGGCGCCCTGCCCGGTGCCCGGCCCGGTCCGCTGGGTGTCGCGGACGAGCGCCAGCAGCGCGGCCGACTCGGCGGCGCTGAGCTCCGGGCCCACCGCGTTGATCTTCGTGAGGCTGCCGCCGTCCTCGGCGATCGAGACGTTGATCCGGGTGTCGCCCGCGATGGCGACCGCCGCGACGTCGATCCCCTGCCGGCGCAGCAGGTCGGAGAGCAGCCCGCCGGACAGCCCGCCCAACGGCAGGACGGCCGTGGTGCGGTGGCCCGCGGCGGTGAGCGCGCGGGAGACGTTGACGCCCTTGCCGCCGGGATCGAGCCGGTCGTGCACGGCCCGGTTGACCTCGCCCGGTGTGAGCGTTCCCACCTCGTAGGTGCGGTCGAGGCTGGGGTTGGGGGTGATGGTGACGATCATGCGCGGATGACTTCCGGTCCGTGGTTCTCGATCTCGGCGGCCTGCTCGTCGGTCAGTCCGGTGTCCGTGACCAGGACGTCGACCTGGTCCAGCGAGCCGAACCTTGCGAAGTGGCGGGCGCCGTACTTGGAGGAGTCGGCCACCAGGACGACTCGGCGCGCACCGGCGAGCATGGCCTTCTTGACGGCGGCCTCGGCGAGGTCCGGTGTCGACAGGCCGCCCTCCGGGGAGAAGCCGTTGGTGGCGACCACCGCGACGTCCGCGTGGATGTCGGCCAGGTCGCGCAGCGCCCAGGCGTCGACGGCCGCCTGGGTGCGGTGGCGCAGCCGCCCGCCGACCAGGTGGAGGGCGAGCGCGGGGTGGTCGGCCAGCCGGGCCGCGACGGGGAGGGCGTTGGTGACGACGGTGAGCGCGCAGTCCACGGGCAGCAGCCCGGCCAGCCGGGAGACGGTCGTCCCGGCGTCGAGGATCACGCTGCCCTCACCGGGCAGCAGGGACAGGGCCGCCCTGGCGATGCGTTCCTTCTCCGCCGCGGCCGTGGAGTCCCGTTCGGCCAGACCGGGTTCCAGGTGCAGGGCGCCGACGGGCAGCGCGCCGCCGTGCACCCGGTGCAGCAGGCCGGCCCGGTCCAAGGCGCTCAGGTCACGCCGGATGGTCTCCTGCGTGACGCCGAAGTCCTCGGCCAGCGTCTGCACGTCCACCCGGCCCTGCTCCTGGGCGAGGTGGAGGATCTGTTGCTGCCGCTCGGGAGCGTACATGTGGGATTGGATCCGTTTCATGTCCGTTTACGCCTGGTTGCTGGGGTGAAGCCTGACCATACGCGCTTCGGACGGAAAAGCAAGAGCTCGTTCCGCCTCTCGCCCAGCTCTCGTCCGCTCCGTGAAATATGCCCGAACGTGTTGACATCTCCACGCAACCAGGCATAGAACCAACCGAAACAACTCGCTAACGGGCGTGAAACCACAGAATGTCCAGCCCTCGCGACTGCCCCCGTACCGCGAGGACCAGGGACCCACCACCGTGGCCCACCCCCGGCCGACCCGGCTCCCACCCGGGTCGGCACCCCTCTCCTCCTCTCCCCAAGGACTCCCATGCACTCGATCCAGGTCACCGTCGGCTCCAGCAGCGGTCTGCACGCCCGACCGGCGTCGCTGTTCGTCCAGGCCTCCGCCCGACAGCCGGTCAAGGTCACCGTCGGCCGCCCCGGCCAGCCGCCGGTCGACGCCCGCAGCCTGCTGTCCGTCCTCGCCCTGGCCGCCCGCCACGGCGAGGTCCTGGAGCTCACCGCCTCCGGTGACGGAGCCGAGGACGCCCTCAAGGCGCTCGCCGACCTGCTCGCCACCGACCTCGACGCAGCGGCATGACCGAGCTGATGCGCGGGATCGGCGTCGGCACCGGCAGCGCGGCGGGCCCGGTCGCCCGCATGGCTCCCCCGGCCCCGCTGCCCGCGCCGCGGGCCGTCACCGACCCGGCGGCCGAGGCGGCCGCGGTCCGCGCCGCCCTCGGCGCGGTCGTCACCGGCCTGGAGGAGCGCGCCGCCCGTACCAGCGGCACCGGGGCCGAGGTGCTCGCCGCCCAGGCGATGATGGCCGCCGACCCGGTGCTCGCCGACCGGGCCGCCGAGCTTGCCGAGCAGGGCACCGACGGCGCCCACGCGCTCACCACCGCCTTCGACGGCTTCCGCGCCGAACTGACCGCCGCCGGCGGCTACTTCGCGGAACGCGCCCCCGACCTGGCCGACCTGCGCGACCGCGCGGTGGCCCAGCTGCTCGGCCTCCCCGTGCCCGGCCTGCCCGACCCCGGGCACCCGTACGTCCTGGTCGCCGACGACCTGGCACCCGCCGACACCGCGCTGCTCGACCCCGAGCGGGTCCTGGCCCTCGTCACCGTCCACGGCGGCCCGACCAGCCACACGGCCATCCTCGCCAAGGCACTCGGCGTGCCGGCCGTGGTCGGTTGCGCCGAGGCCCTGGGCCTGGCGGACGGCCGACTGGTCCTGGTGCACGGCGCGGACGGGCTGGTCGAGCCCGACCCGGCTCCGGAGGCGGTCGAGCGGGCCACCGCGCGCGAGCGCCGTCGCCGCGAGCTGCTGGCGGGATTCCGCGGGCCGGGCCGGACCGCGGACGGCCACCCGGTCGCGCTGCTGGTCAACCTCGGCGCCCCGCACGAGCTGGCCGGCGCGGCCGCCGCCGACGCCGAGGGCGTGGGCCTGTTCCGCACCGAGTTCCTCTTCCTGGACCGCGCCGAGGCGCCGGGCCCCGCCGAACAGGCCGCCGCCTACCGGCAGGTCTTCGCGGCCTTCGCCGGCCGCCGGGTGGTCGTCCGCACCCTCGACGCGGGCGCCGACAAACCGCTGCCCTTCGCCACGGCCGCCGACGAGCCGAACCCGGCCCTCGGCGTCCGCGGCCTGCGGACGGCCGCCCGCGATCCGCAGCTGCTGGAGACCCAGCTCGCCGCGATCGCCGAGGCCGCCCGGGACAGCACCGCGCAGGTCTGGGTCATGGCCCCGATGGTGTCCGTCCCGCGCGAGGCCGCCGCGTTCGCCGCCCGGGTCCGCGCGCACGGCCTGCCGACCGCCGGCGCGATGATCGAAGTCCCGGCGGCCGCCCTGCGGACGGACCGGCTGGCCGAGTCCTGCGACTTCTTCAGCGTCGGCACCAACGACCTGGCCCAGTACGCCTTCGCGGCCGACCGCACGCTCGGCAGCCTCGCCGAGCTGCTCGACCCGTGGCAGCCCGCGCTGCTCGAACTGGTCGCCACCGCCGCCGCCTCGGCGGCCGCGCACGGCCGTCCGATCGGCGTCTGCGGCGAGGCCGCCGGCGATCCGGCACTCGCCCTGGTCCTGGTCGGCCTCGGCATCACCAGCCTCTCCGCCGCGCCCGCCTCGCTCCCCGAGGTCCGGGCGGCGCTCGCCGCCCACACCCTCGCGCAGTGCCGCGCGCTCGCCGAACTGGCCCTGCGCGCCGACGACGCCGACACCGCGCGCGGCCAGGTCCGGTCGAGCATGTCGGCACGCTGACCGGTCGGTCGCCGAGCGACCGGCGCTCAGCGACCGACCCTCAGAGACCGGCGCTCAGCGACCGACCCTCAGTGACCGGCGCTCAGCGACCGGCCGGCAGCAGCGGGCGATCCGGCGGACTGGCGGGCCGGCGCCGGGTGAGCGTTCGGCCGTCAGCGCCGGCGGCCGAGCCTGATCAACAGCTGCTTCGCCTCGGCGTCGTCGAGACCGAGAGCGGCGGCGACGTCGTCCAGGTCCATGTCGTACCCGACGTCCCGTGCGGCCCTTTCCACGGCCCGCTGGACGACCACCTCCGCCTTGCGGGCCGCCCGGACGGCGGCGAGCGGGGAGGACGCCCTCAACGTGTCGATCTCCTCCTCCAGTTGCCTCAGCAGACAGGCGACGGTCTCCGGCAGCGGCAGGGTGGAGCGGTCGACGTCCTCAAGGTGGTCGTCCCAGTCCTGCTCGCAGACCTCCGCCACCGGGTAGCCGGCCACGTCCAACTCCTCCTCGCCGAACTCCTCCCAGTCCAACCGCCGTTCGGGACCGGACCAACCGCACGCACACACCGCGCGCAGCGCCGCCGCCCGCGGGCGGCCGTGGCGACCGTCGTAGACGCTCCACTGCGAGACGGAGTGCCCGTCGCCGCCGCTCATCATCGAGAAGTACACCGGCCGGGGAACGCTGCCGTCCGCCACGAGCACGCCCGCCCAACCCCGGTGCGAGCCTCCGAACTCCACCGAGGTCCACGTCTCCCGGTCACCCACAGCACACCTCCAGCGCCACGGCCCGAACCCGGCGTCCCCCGATCAGCCGGCGACGCCGGCACCGACGATCCCGCAGCGGCCACCCCCGCACCACCGAAACGGCCGAACTCGACCCGCTCCGGGCGTCCTGGCGAACCCGCGTGCGAAGCCGGGGCGGGGTCCGGTAGCGTGCACGGAGGAGTGCCGGGAAGCCTGGTCGGCGAACAAGGGACACGTGTGTCCGCGGGCCGGTCCGGGGGTGGTGTGCGTGGCGCTCGACGCGAGGTCCGCCGGCACGCCGTCGACCCGGCCCCCTCGGGCCCTGCGCACCGTCCACCGGGCTTCAGTGGGCTCCGGACAGATTCCGAGAACCGAAACACCGTCCGGCGTTCCCGCCGCCCGGTGCCGTCCGACCCCGCAGGGGGGCGGGGCGGCACGCCCCGGCGACGGCGACCCGGGCGTTCCGGCCACGCACCGGACCGGGGGGAGAACCACCGTGACCCACCGTCCCTCACCATGGACCCGCACCGGCGGCGCGCTGCTCGCTGCGACGGCGCTCGTCCCGGCAGCGGCCGCCTGGTACGTCTTCGCCGTCCGGATGCCGGACGACGCCGAGCGGTCCCGCTCGTACTCGGCCGCCGCGACCTGCCCGGCCGGAAGCCCCGGCACCGCCGTCGAGGAATGCGTGCGCACCGTGCCGTTCACCGTCAGCGGCACGGTCCTCCAGCACAAGGACCGGCTGGCAACGCTGGACGGCGCGCCGGCCTGGAGCGGTACGGTGCGGTTCGGCAACCCCGGGCCGCTGCTGGAGGACCTTAAGCCCGGCGACCGGGTGGACGGCACGGTGTGGCGCGGCCAGGTGATGCGCCTGGAGCGGGCCGGCGTCGCGCAGGCCACGGTCGACGAACCCCGCGACGAGGCGCAGCTCATCGCCGGGCTGGGCACTGCCGTCGCGCTGCTGGCGGTGCTCGCCGCCGCCCTGGGCGTACGCCTGGTCACCGGCCGACCCACCGCCCTCGCCCTCGCCCGGTCGCTCCTCTTCTGGACGGTGTTCTCCTGCGTCCTGCCCGCCGTGCTCGCGTTCTGGGTCGGCCTGCCGTGGTGGACGGTTCCGGTCGCGGGCGTCCCGATCGCCCTGTTCGCGGCGGAGACGGCGCGGCGCCTGCACACGGGGAAGGTCCCGGGGGAACCGCAGGGGTTCGTGGCCGGCCGTCTGCCGGCTTGACCTCACCACCAGCTGTGGGGAGCCCCCGCCCGCTCCCAGCGGGCGGGCGGCCCGGGCCCCGGTCCGCGTGGGGTCGGACCGGGGCCCGGGCCGCCGTCAGGTGGTGTGCGGGTCAGGCGCTCATCGCCTCGACGAGGCTCTTCGGGCGCATGTCCGTCCAGTTGGTGTTGATGTGCTCGATGCAGGCCTCGCGGCTCTCCTGGCCGTGCACGACGGTCCAGCCGGCCGGGACCTCGGCGAAGGCGGGCCACAGCGAGTGCTGGTTCTCCTCGTTGACGAGGACGTAGTAGGAGGCACTGTCGTCCTCGAACGGGTTGGTCGCCATGATCGATCGGGCTCCTGTCGGTTGGTCGGGTAGGTGCGGATGGGACGGATGAAACAGGGCCGACGTCCGCCGACGTCCGCCGACATCGGCCCCGCTGGACGCCGCAGTGGCGGCCGCCGTGCGGTGGCGTCCTGCGGAGACGAGCCCGGGCAGCCGGCCGATGATGACGGGCACTCCGACCCCCAGGGGGGGCCGTCACCGGTCTCCAGGGAATTCACAAAGAAATCGCCGGTCGGAATTCTGGCGATTCCCAGCAGGGCCGGACAAGCCGTTCTGCAGCTAACTGCCAGGAATTCCCGGACGCCCGGTCAGATCGGCGGCGCGCGCGGCCCGGGTGAACTCCCGCGATGCTCCCGCGCCACCGGATGCTCCACTCGCCTCAGCGCACACCGGCCGCCGACGCCTCCAGCCGGACCGGGCTCGCTCCGGCCTGCCCCGGCCCGGTGGCGTGGACCTCTGATTCGCGCCGGAATTTCCGTTATCCGCAGTGCCCGTCGACGGTCTCCCGTTGCAGAAAGGCCGAGTTCGCTCGGCCCCGGACGGCGCCCCGGTGGCGCGCTCGCTACGGGAGACCTGCCGATGACCGCTTCTCGCCCTCGTTCCTTCTCCCGGGGCTGGTTGCTCGCGTCCTGCGTGCCCACGTTGCTCGTGCTCGGGATGGCCGTGTCCGTCCCGTCCGCCTCCCCGCGTTCCCCACAGGTCGCGACGGCGCAGGTGCCGGAGATGCCCGGGATACCCGGGATGCCCGGGATGGCACACGCGGCGGGAACCTCCCAGGGCCTCGCCCGCGGCCTCGCCGCCGAGCAGGACGGCTACCGGCTGGACGCCGCCACCTGCAGCGTCCCGGCCGGGCGGCCCACGGCCTACCGATTCACCATCACCGGACCGGACGGCACTCCCGTCACCGACTTCGCCGTCCACCAGACCAGGAAGCTGCACTTCTACGCGATCCGCACCGACCTCACCGGCTTCCAGCACCTGCACCCGGACCTGGCCGACGACGGCACCTGGACCGCCGATCTCGCCGCCCTCGCCCCGGGCACCTGGCGGCTGTACGCCGACTTCATCCCGAACACCGGCCCCCACGCCCCGGAACTCGTCCTCAGCCGCACCGTCACCGTGCCGGGCCGGGCCACCCCGACGCCCCTGCCCGCCCCGACCGACAGCACCACGGTCGACGGCTACACCGTCACCCTGCACGCCCAACCGATGGCCGGCGCCCACCAGTTGACCGCCACCGTCAGCCAGGACGGCCGCCCCGTCACCGACCTCCAGCCCTACCTGGACGCCTACGCCCACCTCAGTGCCTTCCACGAGGGCGACCAGGCCCTCGCCCACCTCCACCCCGCCAACACCGTCAACGGCGACCACGGCGGACCCACCCTGACCTTCCAGGCCCTGCTCCCCGAGCCCGGCAACTGGCGCGTCTTCCTCCAGTTCCAGACCGCCGGGCAACTGCACACCGCCGAACTCACCCTGCACGTCGACTGAACACCCCGGCGCCAGCGAGCGGAGATGCATAAAGAATTCATATAAAACTGCTATGCTTCTAGCATGAGCCACCGAGACGCCGCGCACGGCGCTTCCGATGCCATCGGGTCAGCCCTCTACGGTCTGGCCACCAGGGCCGTGAGGCGCCTTCCCCGCGACCTGAGCCTGACGTCCGCCACCACCTTGGCCACCCTGGACAGGGCCGGCCCGGGGCGGATCACCGATCTGGCGGTGGCCGCGGGCGTCACCCAGCCCGCGATGACCGTCCTGGTCCGGGCGATGGAGGAATCCGGGCTGGTGGAGCGGAAGGGCGATCCGTCCGACAAGCGGGTCACGCTGGTGTGCCTGACCGAGGCCGGCGCGTCGTACGTCCGGACGCGGCACCGGGCGGGCGTCGACGCGTACGCGCGGTTGATCGACGAACTCTCCGATGACGAGGTCGCGGCCTTGACGGCAGCCCTTCCGGCGCTGCTGCGCCTGGCGGAGCTCGACGGCCTCGAAGGCCGGGCCCGAGAGGAGTCGGACCGGTGACCGCGGCCCGGGCTCACGAGCAGCCCATGAGCACGGACCCGATACGTTCCGGGGCACGTCCGCTGGTCCCCGCCCTGATGTTCGTCGCCCTGGTCGTGGCGGCGGTCGGCAGCCTCGGGACGCCGCTCATCACCAGCGTGGCGACCACGTTCCACGTCTCCCTCGACAGCGCGCAGTGGACGCTGACCATCGCCCTGCTCAGCGGCGCCGTCGCCACACCCGTCCTCGGCCGGCTCGGAGCCGGTCCGCACCGGCGGGCCGCGATCCTCGCCACGCTGGCGATCGTCGTCGGCGGTGGCGCGCTCACCGTGCTGCCATTGCCGTTCGCCTGGCTGCTCGTGGGCAGAGCGGCCCAAGGCGTCGGACTCGGTCTCACGGCACTGATGATGGGTGTGGCCCGCGACCATCTCCCCGAGGAGCGCGGCGCGGCCACGATCGCCCTGATCTCGGTGGTCTCCGTCATCGGCGCCGGCGTCGGCTACCCGCTGGCCGCGCTGCTCGCCGAGTTCGGCGGGCTGCGGGCCGCCTACGGCCTCGGCCTGCTCGTCACCGCCCTCGCCTTCGTGACCGCGTGGCGCTCCGTGCCCGCGGCTCCCGAGGGCCGCTCCGCCCACGTGAACGTGGCCGGCGCCCTCGTCCTGGCGGGCGGACTGCTCCTCGTCCTGTTCCTGGCGGGCGAGAGGAGCCTGTGGAGCCGACACCTCGCCATGGCGGCGGCCCTTGCCGTCGCCGCCGTCCTCCTGCTCTGCGTCTGGACCGTTTCGGAACTGCGGACCACGACGCCCCTGGTCGACGTCCGGGCGGTACGGCACCCGGCGGTCGCCGGGGCGAACCTCGCCATGTTCGTCGGCGGGATCGGCATGTACCTCCTGCTCACGCTCATCACCCGCTACGCGCAGACGCCGCACAGCGCCGGCTACGGGTTCGGACTGACCACCTTCGTGGCGGGGCTGGTCCTCATCCCGTTCTCCGCGCTGGGGTTCGTCGCCGGCAGGCTCACACCGCGGGTCCGCGAGCGGATCGACGGCCCCCTGCTCCTGGCCGGCAGCGCCGCCATCGTCGGCGGCGGGTTCGTCCTGTTCGCCGCCGCCCGGTCGAACCTGGCCGAACTGCTCGTGGCCATGGGCGTGTTGGGCTTCGGCGTCGGCAGCTTCTCGGCCGCCGTGCCCGGCGTCATCCTGGCCGTCACCCCCAAGAACGAGACGTCGAGCGCCATGAGCTTCAACTACGTCGTCCGCAGCGTCGGGTACTCCCTGGGCAGCGCCATCGGCGGTCTGGTCCTGGCCGCCGGCACCGCGACGGGCCGTCTCTTCCCGAACGACGACGCCTACACGACCGCGGCGCTGGTCGGCATAGCCGCGATGGCGATCACGACGACGGCCGCCCTGGCCCTCGCCCGCCGACGCTCGCCCGAGACCCGTCGAAGCCGTCCGGCGCCGACGCCGTAGTCGTCGGCTCGCTGACCCACCGCGCGCCGGCCACGGATCCGGGCATGCATCCGAACGTCGATTCCGAGCGTCAATTCCGATCATCAATTCCGAACACCGATTCCGAACACATCCGAACACAGGAGGTACCGTGGCCAAGGGCTACTGGGTCAGCGTCTACCGCACCATCGCGGACCCCCAGAAGGTTGCCGCCTACGACGAGCTGGCCCGTGCAGCGGTCAAGGCCTCGGGCGGGCGGGTGCTCTCCCGCGGCAGCCGGGTCGTCGCACACGACGCCGGGATCGCGGAGCGCACCGTCCTGGTCGAGTTCGACAGCTTCGAGGAGGCGGTCGCCGCACGCGCGAGTGCGGCCTACCAGGAGGCGCTGGCCGTACTCGCCGACGGCGTCGAGCGCGACTTCCGCATCGTCGAAGGCCTCGACTGACGACCGATGCCGCGTCGTGAGCGCGTCCTGCTGGTCGACGACCGGCCGCTGATGCCGGGACCGATGCTCGGGAAGGGCAGGCGGCCGCCGGACACCGGGCGCGCGGGTGGGGCGGTGCAAATCGCCGACGCACGTTCGCTTGTACGACAGATCCCTTTGGCCGGGTGCACGCCGGGCCTGGACAGAACTGCGGCATGCGCGTCGCCATCGTCACGGAATCCTTCCCGCCCGAGGTCAACGGAGTCGCCCACAGCGTGCTGCGGACGGCCGAGCACCTGGTCCGCCGGGGTCACCAGCCCCTCGTCGTCACCCCCGCCCCCGCGCGGGGCGCCCAGTGTCCGCCGCAGAGCTTCGGCGGCGGCGCCGAGGCGGCCGAGATCCCCGTGGTGCACATCCCGTCGATGCCGCTGCCCGGGTACCCGCAGGTGCGGATCGCCCTGCCGAGTCGGCGGCTGCACGCCGCGCTCGCCGCGCACCGGCCGGACGTGGTCCACCTGGCCAGCCCGTTCGTGCTCGGCGCGCGCGGCATGCAGGCCGCGACCCGGCTCGGGGTACCGGCGGTGGCCGTCTACCAGACCGACCTGGCCGGGTACGCGCACGCCTACCGAGCCGGCCGCGGGCTCGGCGAGGCCGCCGCCTGGCGGCGGATCCGGGCCGTGCACGCGGCCGCCGCGCGGACCCTGGCGCCGTCCACCCCGGCCGAGCAGGACCTCACCGCGCACGGGGTGCCCCGGGTGCGGCTGTGGCCGCGCGGGGTGGACTCGGTGCGCTTCCACCCCGGGCACCGGGACGAGGCGCTGCACCGGGCGCTGGCGCCGGGCGGGGAGGTGCTGGTCGGCTACGTCGGACGGCTGGCGCCCGAGAAGCGGGTCGACCTGCTGGCGGCCGCCTCGGCGCTGCCCGGGGTGCGGGTGGTGGTGGTCGGCGACGGGCCGTCCGCGCCCGCGCTGAAGGCCGCCATGCCGGGCGCGGTGTTCCTCGGCAGACGCACCGGCGAGGAGCTGGCGCGATGTTTCGCCTCGCTGGACGTCTTCGTGCACACCGGCCCGCTGGAGACCTTCTGCCAGACCATCCAGGAGGCGATGGCCAGCGGGGTGGCGGTGGTCGGCCCGGCCGCCGGCGGCCCGCTCGACCTGGTCGCGCACCACCGCACCGGCCTGCTGGTGCCGCCCCGGGACGGCGCCGCCGTCGCCCGGGCGGTCGCCGAGCTCGCCGCCGACCCGGTGCGGCGCGCCGCCTACGGGCAGGCCGGGCGAGCCGAGGTCACCGCCCGTACCTGGGAGGCGGTCGGCGACCTGCTGCTGCGGCACTACGCCGAGGTGATCGCCGAGCACCGGGGGCTGCCGCTGCCGCCCGCGCCCCCGGCGGCCGACGCGCCGGCGCTGCCCGCCGAGCCGGAGGGACTGCCGGAGGAGCTGCCCGCATGAGCACGGAACCGGGTACGCCCGGCGGGCCGCTGACCATCGTGCGGCTCGCCAACTTCGTCACCCCCGTCTCCGGCGGCCTGCGCACCGCGCTGCGCCACCTCGGCGCCGGGTACCGAGCCGCCGGGCACCGGCCGGTGCTCATCGTGCCCGGCGAGCGGCGCAGCGAGGAGCGGACCGAGCAGGGCCTGGTGGTCACCCTGCCCGGGCCGGTGCTGCCGGCCAGCGGCGGCTACCGGCTGCTCGCCGACCGGCGGGCCGTCGCGGCCGAGCTGACCCGACTGCGCCCCGACCGGCTGGAGGTCTCCGACCGCACCACGCTGCGCTGGACCGGCAGTTGGGCCCGGCGGCACGGCGTGCGCGCGGTGATGGTCTCGCACGAGAGCGCCGCCGGGGTGCTGCGCACCTGGGGCGTGCCGCCCACGCTCGCCGGCGCGGCCGCCGACCGGCTCAACGCGGCCACGGCGCGGGCGTACGACGCGGTGCTCTGCACCACGGACTGGGCGGCGGCCGAGTTCCGCCGGATCGGGGCGCCGAACCTCGTCCGGGCCCCGCTCGGGGTGGACCTGGCCGCGATGCGGCCGCTGCCGCCCGCCGTCCGGGCCGCCGAACGGGCCCGGTACGCGCGGCCGGAGGAGGCGCTGCTGGTGCTCTGCTCGCGGCTGTCGGCGGAGAAGCGGCCGGAGCGGGCGATCGAGGCGCTGGCCGCGCTGCGGGCCCGTCGGGTGCCCGCCGTGCTGGTGGTGGCGGGCACCGGGCCGCTGCGGGCCCGGCTGGCGGCGCGGGCCGCCCGGCTGCGGCTGCCGGTCCGTTTCCTCGGGCACCTGGGCGAACGGGCGGCGCTGGCGCGGCTGTTGGGCTGCGCGGACGCGGTGCTCGCGCCCGGCCCGGTGGAGACCTTCGGGCTGGCCGCGATGGAGGCACTGGCCTGCGGCACGCCGGTGGTGGTCTCCCGCTCCTCGGCACTGCCCGCGCTGGTCGGGCCGGCCGGGCTCGCGGCCGCCGACACCGGGGAGGAATTCGCGGGCGCCGTAGGGGAGTTGCTGGCTCGGCCGGAGCCGGTCCGGCGGGCGGCGGCCCGGGAGCAGGCCGAGCGGTACGGCTGGCCGGCGGCGGTCGCGGCCTTCCTGGCCGCACACCGGGCGCCGAACCGCGTTGCCGCGGACGGGGGTTGCACGGACGGGAGTGGCACGGACGGGGGTTACGGGGATGAGCGTACTCGACACCGGGTGTGACCGTACGGCCGACGACGGTCGCCGGGCGGCCGGTGAACTGCGCCGCTTCGTCGCCCTCGGCGACTCCCTCACCGAAGGCGTCGGCGACCCGGTCGGCGAGGGCTGGCGCGGCTGGGCCGCCGTCCTGGCGCCCGCGCTCGCCGCCGACGAACACCCGGTGGAATTCACCAACCTGGCCGCCAGCGGCGCCCTCACGAAGGACCTGACGGACCGTCAACTCCCGGCGGCCCTCGCCCTTCGTCCGCAGCTGGCGGCCGTGCTCGTCGGCGGCAACGACACCCTGCGGGCCGGCTTCGACATCCACCGCAGCACCCAGGCGCTGGACGCCGTCCTGGGCGAACTGTCCGGCCACAGAGCCCGGTTGCTCACCGCCTGCCTGCCCGACCCGGGCACCCTGCTCGGCCTCCCGGCCGCCCTGGCCCGGCCACTGGCCCGGCGGATGCGGGCGGTCAACACGGTGGTGCACGCCCTCACCGACCGCCACCGGGCGATCCACCTGCACCTCGTCGACCTGCCCTGGCTCGCCGAGCGCCGCCTCCTCAGCGCCGACCGCCTCCACCCCAGCGCCGAGGGCCACCACCTGATCGCCCGCCACTTCCACCAGCTGCTCGCCGACGCCGGACACCCCCTCGGCCCGCCACCGGCCGCCACCCCCGCCGAACCCCCGCCCGGCCGCGCCGCCGACCTCTGGTGGATGGCCACCCGGGGCACCCGCTGGCTAGCCGCCCGCAGCACCGACCTCCTCCCCGGCCTCCTCGCCCTCGCCGCCCTCGAAGCCGCCACCCGCCTGCGCGGCACCACCGCCCACCACGACGACCGGATGGCCCGCGCGACCGCCCGGGCCCTGGCCTCCCTGGGGTAGCCGCTACCCGTGGGGGGTGGGCAGGGGCAGGGAGTAGAGGCGGACGGTGGCGTCGTCGCCGTCACCGACCGCGAGGGTCCGGCCGTCCGGGCTGAACGCGGCCTGCGGAGGGACGGACTCCCAGACGCCGGCGGTCTTCGAGAGGGCCAGGGTGTCGGTGAGGGTGCGGGTGGCGGCGGACCACAGCTGGACCTCGGCGTGGAAGTCGACGGTGGCGATGGTGCTGCCGTCCGGGCTCGGGACGATGCAGGTGATGCCGGACCCGCCGAGGACGGTGGTCGCGGCGCCGCCCGGGCTCGTGGACCGGAGTCCGTCCCTGCCGGGGCTGCCGGTGAGGACGGACTTGCCGTCCGGGGTGAACGCCACCACGTTCATGGTGCTGTCGAGGCTCGCCAGGTGGACGAGCGTCGCGCCCGCGCTCGGGGTCCAGAGCCGCAGGACCTTGTCCTCGCCGCCGAGGGCGAGGGACGTGCCGTCCGGGCTGAACGCCACCGACGTCTGCCATGGCGTCTTGACGGTGACGGCGGCCTTGAGCGCGTGGGTGGAGGTGTCCGACAGCATGAGCTGGTCGTCGATGGAGGTGGCGACCGTCCTGCCGTCCGGGCTCAGTGCCTCGAAGCTCCCCGCCTCCGGGGGGAAGGTGCCGGTGTTGGCACCGGTCCCGGCGTCCCAGACCTGGACGCCGCGCCGCTGGTAGCCCGCCCCGGTGACGAGGACGTGGTCCGGGCCGAACGCCAGGCTGCGCACCTCGTCGAGCTTGGTGGTGAGGGTGGCGGTGACGGCCCGGGTGGCGGTGTCCCAGATCCGGACGGTGCCGTCCGCGCAGCCTCCGGCCAGGAACCGTCCGTCACGGCTGTACGCGAGCGACATCACGCGGGCGGTCGCGCCGGTCAGCGGGGTCCACGACGGCGGGGGCGCGGTCTTGTCGCCGCCGAGGCCCCGGGCCAGCAGGAAGCCCGCGCCCGACAGGGCGGCGACGCCGGCCAGGCCGCCGAACAGGACGCCACGCCGGCTCGGGCGCCGTTCGGGCGCCTCGCCCGAGGGAGCGGGAGCAGGGGCCGGAGCGGGAGCCGTCCGGGTCGGCAGGGAAGCCACCCCGAGCGGTAGGGTCCCGGCCCCGGCCCCGGCCCCGGCCCCGGGCGCGGGCGCGGGCGCGTCGGTGCGCAGCGCCCGCAGGCGCAGCGCCGTGGCCTGCGCGTCGGGGCGCGACGTCGCGTCCTTGGCGAGGAGTTCGGCGATCAGCGGGCCGAGCGGCCCGGCGTGCGGCGCGGTCGGCACGGGCTGCGTGAACACGGCCGTGATGACCGCGGTCAGGGTCGGCCCGTCGAACGGCGGGCGCCCCTCGACGGCGGTGTACAGGGTGGCGCCGAGCGCCCACAGGTCGGCCCGGGCGTCGACGGGCCGGCCCTCCAGCTGCTCCGGGGGCATGTACTGCGGGGTGCCGATGAGGGCGTTGGTCCCCGTCAGGTGCTGGGTGGCGTCCAAGAGTCGGGCGATGCCGAAGTCGGTGATGACCAGGCGGTCCCCCGCCACCAGCACGTTGTCGGGCTTCAGGTCGCGGTGCACCACGCCGGCGGCGTGCGCGTGGGCGAGGGCGGCGGCGATCTCGGCGCCGATCCGCGCGGCCCGCTCCCAGCCGAGCGGCCCTTCGCCCTTGATCAGCCGGGCGAGCGACGGGCCGTCGACGAACTCCATCACGATCCACGGGGCACCGCCGTGCTGCACCACGTCGTGCACCGTCACGATGCCCGGGTGGCGGAGCCGGGCCGCGGCGCGCGCCTCCCGTTCGGTGCGCGCGATCAGCTCGGCCCGCAGCTCCGGGCTCTCGGTCGAGCGCAGCAGCACCTCCTTGACGGCGACGACCCGGTCCAACAGTTCGTCGTGGCCCCGCCATACCCGCCCCATACCGCCCTGGCCGATCACCTCGACCAGCCGGTACCGCCCGCCCACAAGCTCTCCCGCTGTGCCTGTCATGCCCGCTACCTTAGCCAGGCGCCGCCCTCGGCCGACCGCCCCCGCCGGCCCCGCGCCGGCCGTGCTCGACTGGGGGAAGACCCTCACCGCGCTGATCGTGGTTGGGCTGGTCAAGGATCCGGCCTCGCCAGACCCCGTCCCGGACCGGCACATCGTCAGACAGGAGCCTCCGGCCGGCATCGCGGCGCCCAAGGGCGCCACGGTGCTGGTGACATACGGGTGAGCCCGCGGCCGAGCCTCAGGCGGCGACGGCTTCGACCACGGACAGCACGGTGCCGGTCGGGGTGATCCGGGAGAGGCGCAGGCCGGCGGCGTCGAGGAGGGCGGCGAAGTCGGCCGCGTCGCGTTCGCGGCCGGTGAGGGAGCCCATCATCATCAGGTCGAGCGCCTTGGACTGGTGCGGGGCGTTGCCGTCCGGGACGACGGCGTCCAGGATCAGCACCCGGCCGCCGGGGTTGAGGGCGCGCCGGCAGTGGCTCAGCAGGGTGACGCACTGCTCGTCGTCCCAGTCGTGGGTGATGCGCTTGAGCAGGTGGACGTCGCCGGGCGGCACCGCGGTGAAGAAGTCGCCCTCGGCGAGCGTCCAGCGGCCCGCGATCTCCTTGGTGTCGGCGAGCCGGTGGCCGGCCAGGACGTGGGCGCGGTCGTAGAGGACGCCCCGCACGCCGGGGTGGCGGCGCAGGACCTCGGCGAGCAGGCCGCCGTGGCCGCCGCCGACGTCCACGACCGTTCCGGTGTCGGGGAGTTCGCAGGCGGCCGCGATCGGGGCGTTCTCCGGGTCGGACATCGCCGCCATGCCGACGTTGAAGACGGCGGCGGTGCGCTCGTCCTGGGCGAAGTGGTCGAAGAACGGCATGCCGAAGATGCCCTCGAAGGCCGTGGTGCCCTCGGTGAGGCAGTGCGAGAGTTCGCCGGCCGGCCGCCACATGGTGCGGTCGGTGAGCATCTGGACGGCCGTGCGGGCGGAGTACGGGACGTCGCCGCGCAGCGCCTGTCCGGCGTCGGTGAGGGCGAAGCGGCCGGCCCGGTCCTCCGTCACCACGCCGCGGGTGGCGAGCAGGCGCAGCACCCGGTGGAGGTTCCGGGCGTCCGTGCCGGTGGCGGCGGCGAGTTCGGCGGGGGTGCGGGGGCCGTGCGCGAGGTGGTCGGCCACGCCGACGTCGGCGGCGGCGCGCAGGGCGGCGGGGAAGAGGAAGCCGAGGGCCTCGTCGATCAGGAAGGCGGAGGAGCGGCGCAGCGCCTCGTCCTCGTGCTCCGCGGGCTGGTCGCCGATGGCTCGGCCGGTGTCCTGCCGCATGGGGATCCTCCTCGTTCGTACCGGGTGTGTCCGGGTTCGCCCGGAGAACTGCCCATCGGCGGGCGGGTCGAAGCGCGGCCGGGGGTGGCCGCGGGCGGCGCGGGGGAGGATCGGGGGTGAACGGGTCGTCGGTGTGGAAGGGGTCGGGGTGGCGGCGGCGGATGTGGACGCGGGCGGGCGGGGGCTGTTGGCGGCGGCGGGGGTGCTGTTCCCGGACGCCCACGGGCGGGTGCTGGTGGTGCGGCTGCCGTACGACCGCGAGCACCCGGTGGCGATCCCGGGCGGCGGCTGGGAGCCGCAGGACCGGTCGCCGCGGGAGACGGCCGCGCGGGAGATCGCCGAGGAGTTGGGCTTCACCCCGACGCTGCGGCAACTGGCGTGTGTGGACTGGGCGGTGAAGGAGGGCCGGCCGCCGATCGTGGCGTACCTGTACTGGGCGGACCCGCTGACGGACGAGCAGGTGGCGGCGTTCCGGCCGGATGCGGCGGAGGTCGGCGGCTGGGCCTGGCTGGACGCCGAGGACGCGGGCCGGGCCCTGCCGCCGCTGCTGTCGCGGCGGGTGCTGGCCTGCTTGCGGGCGCCGCGTGCGGCCGGGCCGCTGGAGCTGGAGGACAGCCGGCCGACCGGGCACGCGGCGGACCTGCCGGAGCTGGACGGCCCGGCGCCCGAGTACGTCGGGCTGGCCGCCGCGCCCGGTCTGGGGGCGGCGGTCGGCGGGGTGGCGACCGGGGAGGCCCTGTCGGACCCGCCGCCGGAGCCGCCGCTGGACCGGGCGACGTACTACGCCACCCGGCCGCGCATCCGGGCGAAGGCGCGGGCGGTGTTCACCGACGACGCCGGACGGGTGCTGCTGGTGCGGCTGCGCCCGTACGAGGGGCCGCGCGGGGCGGTGCCGCACTGGACGCTGCCGGGCGGCGGCGTCGAGGCGGACCGGGAGACGCCCCGGGCGGCGGCCCGGCGGGAGATCCGCGAGGAGCTGGGCCTGGAGGTCGCGCCGGGGCGGTTGCTGGCGCTGGACTGGCAGCCGGGGACGGCGGCCGATCCGCAGGCCGGCCCGGCGACCGGCCGGGACACCGCCGTCCTGGTCTACCTCTACGACGGCGGGCGGCTGACGCCGGAGCTGCTCGACGCGATCACGCTGCAGGAGGAGGAGTTGGTGGAGTGGCGGCTGTGCGACCCGGCGCAGGCCCGGGCCCTGCTGACCAGGCCGTCCTGGGACCGCACGGCCGCCGCGCTGGCCGCCCGGGAGCGGCAGGGCGGTCCGGCCGAGCTGGTACGGGGCCGGGCGGCCGGCTGACGGGCGAGCGGGCGGGCGGCCGAGGCGCGGCCGGCTGACGGGCGGGCGGCTGACGGGGTGGGCCAGACTGGGGGCATGCGGAACGGGATCGCGGAACTGCTCGCCGGGCGGCGGGTGGAGTCGGTCGGCGGCGGGACCCGGCTGGAGCTCGGGCTCACCGGGCGGGTGAGCGTCCGGGTGGTGCAGGACTTCCGGTTCGCTGCGCCGCCGCCCGCCGGGCCGGTCGCCGGCGGGTCGGCTTCCGGCGCGCCCACGACGGTCGAGCACGTCTTCCCGGCGCTGGCCTTCCGGCCGACCGCCGCCCTGTCGGCGCTGGTCGGCCGGACCGTCGAGTCCGCCCTGATCACCCTCGCGGGCGGGCTGGAGCTGGGCTTCGCCGGGGGCGGCGTGCTGTCGGTGCCGCCGGACGCGCGGCTCGCGCCGTGGAGCGTGCTGGGCGCCGAGGGCGTGCTGTGCGCGGGGCTGCCGGGCGGCGAGGTGGTGTGGGCGGAGGCCGAGGCGGGAGCGGGCTGAGGCCCGGCGGGGCCGAGGCCGCCGCCGGGCCGTCCGGTCGGTACCGGGAGCGGTCAGACCTCCAGGTCGGCCTCGATCCGGGTGAGCTGGTGGCGGGCCATCGCCAGGTTGGCGCGCGAGCGGTCCAGCGCCAGGTAGAGGAACAGGCCCTTGCCGCCGCGGCCGGCGAGCGGGCGGATCAGGTGGTACTGGCCGGTGAGGGTGATCAGCATGTCCTCGATCCCGTCCTGCAGGCCGAGCATGTCCATGGTGCGCATCTTGGCGCGCACCACGTCGGTGTTGCCCGCCGAGGCCACGTTGAGGTCGAGCCCGCCGGGGCCGTCCAGGGTGGCGAGCGCCATGCCGCTGTTGTAGTCCACCAGGGCCGCGCCGAGGGCGCCCTCGATGGTGGTCATGGCCTGCTTGAGCGCGCCGGCTGCGTCGGTCATGTCGGTAACTCCCGTTCGTTGGTGGGGTGTTCGTTGGCTGAGTGGTGGTGGGAAGGTGCTGCGGTCGGGGTCAGCCCGGTGCGGCCGCGCCCGGCTGCGGGCTCTCGCCGAGCAGCGCGGCGATCCGCTGCGCGCTGCGGCGGGCCTCCAGGTGCAGCCGGCCGACGTTGACGTCCGGATGCGCCAGCAGGGTCAGCACGCAGCTGCCGCCGGCCGCGTAGGTGGCGACGTAGCCGTGCTCGCCGCGCACCAGCGACTCGCGGAACTCGCCCTGGCCGGTGGTGTCGGCGAGCCGCTGGGCGAGCGAGAGCGCGGCCGCCGTCATCGCGGCCAGCCCGGAGGGCTCGGTGCCGTGCGTGTCGTGGGCGATGAGCAGGCCGTCGACGCTGGCCACCAGGCCGCCCGCGAGGTGCGGGGTGCGGCGCTTGACCACGTGCAGTTCGGCGAGCAGCTCGGTCTCCAAGGCGATCAGTTGTCTCCTTCCGACACGCTGCTTCAGCGCCCGCCTCATGGCCGGGGCGGCGGGGTCGCGGGCGGGGAGTGGGTCAAAGTCGGGCCTCCAGAAGGTCTCGGACCCGGGTCAGCAGCGCGATGTCCGGGTCGGGGACGGCCAGCGGCGGGTGGGCCGCGGCCGTGGCGGGCGTGGTGGTGGCGCGAGCGGCCGTGGCGGGCGTGGCCGTGGCGCGCGTGGCCGTGGCGCGCGTGGCCGTTGCGCGCGTGGTCGTTGCGGCGGTGCGGAGCCCGGGGCTGCGCAGGGTCGCGCCGGGGATCCTGCGGTGCAGGCCGCTCCGGTCGGCGGGTTCCGCGGACGGCTCCGGGCGACCGGGCCGCGCGGGGTCGGCCTCTGCGGGGTCGGCCTCCGCCCGGCCGGCCTCCGCCGGGACGTCCGGCGTCGTGTGCCGTGGCAGGTCGAGCAGTCCGGCGGCGGCCAGGCGGCGGACGTCGGCCGTCACCCCGAAGCCGGAGCGGCCGAGCAGCCGGGCCAGGTCCGCCGGGGTTCTTCGGCCGTCCGCGTGGTCCAGCAGCTCGCGGCGCCGGCGGCCGGACGCGCGGTGCGCGGGCAGCCGGCTGTGCGCGGCGGGGCGCACGGGCTCGGTGTCGAGCTGCGGCCAGGGCCAGATCCCGTCCAGCAGGCGGCGCCGGCGCTCGACCTCGCGGCGCAGCCGGTCCGGTTCGACCTCCGCGACCGGGCCGAGCCAGTGCCGGGCGTCGGCTTCGAACCGCCAGGTGCCGCCGGCCGGGTCGGCCAGGACGAAGAAGGCGGCGTCGAACAGCGTGCCCAGGTGGCCGAGTTCGAGCTCGCCGCGGGTGAGCAGCCGCCGCTCGACCAGCACCTCGCCGACCCGGCCGCTCGGGCCGTGCTCCCGGAGCAGCCCGGCCCAGCCCTCGGGGGTGGTCCGGCCGCAGCCGGTGAGCAGGTCGACCAGGCCGGGGGCGCGGTCGGAGTCGGCGGCGACGACCTGGCCGTCGACGAGGTACAGGCTGCCGAGCGGGCCGTGCAGGGCGCCGGTGGCGTGGCGGACGGCGAGCAGGTCGAGCGCCTCGCCCGGGGTGCGCGGGGTGGGCGGGACGTCCTCGGTGCCGGTGGCCGCGGTGTCGGCAGACACGGCGGCCGCGCCGGCGACGTCCTCGACGGGCGGGGCCGGAGCGGTGGTCACGCGGGCCTCCGTCCGGGGGTCGGCGGCCGGAAACGGACGGTCGCGGCCGGGGCCCCGGCCTCGGCTCCGGTCTCGACGTCGGCCCCGGCGGCCCCGGTCTCGACCCCGACGGCCTCGACGGGCACGGCGCTCACCCGAGCACCAGGTCCTCGGCGAGCGCCCGGAGGCGGAAGCGGGCGGCGGCGAGGTTGCCCTCGTCGCGGTCGAGCCAGAGGTGCAGCACGAGCCGGCTGTCGAAGACGGTGTCGATGAAGCGGATCAGGTGGTAGCTTCGGCCCGCGGTGACGATGATGTCCTCGAGCGGGGCCCGCCGCTCCTCCGCCGCGGTGAAGGTCTGGCTCTCAACGGCTGCTCGTACCAGGTCGGTTGCCTCGGCGGCGGCGGTCTCGTACTCGCCGGCCGGGCTGTCGCCGAGGCTGCCGAGGGCGAGTCCGCTCCCCCAGTCGACCAGGCTCGCGGCGCGCGCCCCGGCGATCGTCATGGCCCCGGAGAGGCATTCGTCGATACCCGGCACACCGGCTCCTTCGCGGGGTCTGGGCGGCCGGGGCGCAGCACGGCTCCGGCCGGATCGCCACCAGCAGTGGCGGGTTCGACACGGAAGGCTACTGGCGGTTTCGAGATGACGAACATTCCGGTGGCATATTCACACCATCGGCGTCGAGTTCCGGCCAAGATCTGACGATCAGTCAAGCCTGCCAAGGCGGCAAAGCCGCTGGCCCGCCCGCCGTCACCGAGCGGAGTGGCGCGACGCCGACCGGTCACCTGGTGGGGGACCTTGGCCGATACCCGGCCGTGGCGGCGGGTTTCGCGACCGAAAGTGCGATAAGAGGATGCGCTCGGCGCGGCCGGGAACGACGAAGGGGCCCGTTCCGCTGGACGGAACGAGCCCCTTCGGGTGGAGCGCCAGGCCCGGGTCGCACGGACTCTTCCTACTGAAAGTAGGACGTGCTCTGGTAGCACCGCTGACGCCTGTTCGAGAGATCGTTTCCTCTCGACGTCATGAACACTAGCAGGTCATCACACCAGGTCAGAAATCCGCGGACCGCCCAGGTCGGAGCCCTGGTGCGAGCCCCGCCCGCCGGGCCCGGCAGGCCCGCCGTGCCCGTCAGACCTGCCCGTCAGACCTGCCCGTCAGACCTGCCCGACCGCCTCCGCCAGCAGCCGGTAGGAGTCGAGCAGCGCCGCGCGGTCGTAGCTGCTCGTGGCGACCAGGAACTCGTCCGCGCCGCTGCGCGCCACCAGGGCGGCGAGCTCGGCGGCCGCCTGCGCGGGGGTGCCCGCGATGTGGCCCTTCAGCGACTGCTCGAACGCGGCCCGCTCCCGCGCGCTCATCGTCCGGGCCCGGATCTCGGCCACCGGCGCGAGCGGCGGGAACTCGCCGTGGGTGCGGGAGTAGGCGCCCGCCCACGCCTCCGGCACGAGCAGGTCCCGGGCCCGCTCGACCGTCCCGGCGACCGCCACCGTGCCGGAGACCACCACGTACGGCTCGGCGGCCTGCGCCGAGGGCCGGAAGCGGTCGCGGTAGCGGTCGATCGCCGCGAGCATCCGCTCCTCGCCGTGCGCGGCGGCGATCACCAGCGGCAGCCCGGCCGCGGCGGCGAGGTCCGCGCCCTCGCCGGTGGCCAGGACGAAGGCCGGCACCCGCAGGCCCTCCGCCGGGCGGGCGCGCACGCCCGGGTGCGCCTGCTGGGTGCCGTCGAACCAGCCGAGCAGTTCGGCCAGTTGGGCGGCGAAGTCGTCCGCGGCGTCCTTCTCCCGGCCGAGCGCCCGCCGCACGCCGTCGGTGAAGCCGACCGAGCGCCCCAGCCCCATGTCGATCCGGCCCGGGAACAGCGCGGCCAGCACACCGAACTGCTCGGCCACCACCATCGGCCGGTGGTTGGGCAGCATCACGCCGCCGGTGCCGACCCGGATCCGGGTGGTGGCCGAGGCGACCGCCGCGGCCAGCACGGTGGGCGCCGAGCCGGCCACGCCGGGCACGCCGTGGTGCTCGGAGACCCAGAAGCGGTGGTAGCCGAGCCGCTCGGCCTCACGGGCGAGGGCGACCGTCGCGCGCAGCGCCTCGGCCGGCTCCTCGCCGCGCCTGGTCCGGGACCGGTCGAGGACGGAGAGCCGCACCGCCGGGGGCCGGCCGGGGGCCTTCCCCGGGATCGGGCCGGAGGTCGGGATCGGACCGGAGGTCGGGATCGGACCGGAGGTCGGGATCGGGGTCGGACCGGAGGTCGGGGTCGGGATCGGGCTGGTCACGCCCGTCCACAACGCCCGCCCCCGGCGGCGGCATTCCCCGTGCTCGGCCTCCCCCCTCAGGAAGTGACGTCGAACCCCTGCGCCGCCCCCAGCCGCCGGAGCGAGTCCTGCCCCGGGACACCGTCCGCCGCCCCGCCGCTGTACCCGCAGCGCCGCTGCCAGGCCGCGTAGGCGGCGACCGTCAGGCTGCCGAACGAGCCGTCCACCCACCGCTGTTCGAGCAGCCCCTCGTCGGCGAGCGCCTGCTCGACGATCGCCACCTCGGCGCCGTACGTGCGGTGCCCCTGCTCGGCGGGCGGGTCCTGGCGGGCGGCGGCGGCCGCGTGCGCCACCGAGACGGTGCGCGGCCCGGGCAGGTAGCCGAGCAGCCGGCGCAGCGAGGCCTCCCCGGGGACGCCGTCCGCGGCCTGGCCGGTGTAGCCGAGGCTGCGCTGGTAGTCCGCGTAGTTCTCGGTGTCGGCGTCCGTCCAGTCCGGTCCCGGGCCGGAGCGGTAGTGGGTGCCGAAGCCTTCCCGCACCAGCGCGCGGCCGACCACCGTCACCTGGTAACCGTGCGCGCCGTAGCCGTACGGCAGCCCGTTGATGTCCGTCTCGTAGCGGGCCGGGCCCGGGTCCTGCGGGGGCACCGGGTGCTGCTGCGAGGGCGGGGTGCCCGGCGAGCCGGGACCGACCGGGAAGGCCGGCCAGGCGCCGGGGTCGGTGTGGTCGTTGTACGGCACGTGGGCGTGCGCGAACCAGCCGCCGCAGGTCTCCCAGACGTGCTCGTCGCGGTGCGGGGTGAAGTCGACGGGCCGGCCCATCGGCCAGGCGTCCGGCACGCCCCAGGAGGCGATCCAGGCGTGGATGCGGTCCCAGCCGGCGCACGGGGTGTCCACCAGCCTCGGGTAGACGGTGCCCTGGTGGCGGCAGTACGGGAAGAACACCGCCTCGATCTGGATGACCACCCGGCCGGCCCGGTTGGTGCGGGTCGGGCTCTGGCCCGGGCTGAGCAGGCTCTTCGAGCGGGAGTCGGCCGGGAACAGCTGGGCGGTGCGGCCGCTGAACGGGTCCCAGACCAGGTGCGGGGCGTCGCCGGCGCCGCTGCCGGTGAAGTAGCCGACCAGGTCCTCGTAGGTGCACCAGTCCTGCGGGGCGTCGGCGGTCGCGTTGCGGTCCCAGGTGATGTGGGCGATGGCCTTCGGCGGGTACTGCTGGTCGGTCGGCGCGTGGTCGCCGAGGTCGTGGATCTCGGCACCGGGCAGCCACAGCTCGGGCATGCGCGCTCCTCCTCCGAACGGCGTCATGACGTCGCCCTAGGTATCGGCAGGTCCGCCGTCCGGATTGACCCCGGACCGCCGGAATCCGCGCCGTTCGCGGTGCTGAACCCCCGGATGCCGCACGGCCGTTCGGATCAAGGAGGGCGGCTCGTGCGCACGTACGAGGTGCGGGCACGGCCGGCGGCGGCCGCTCCTGAAGCCGGAGCGCGGCGCGGATTCCACCTCGCCGGGGCCGTCCTGTCAATCGTTGACATCGGAAATGGTCTAGTCCACGGTGGACGGCGGCCGGCCGCGAGGCCCCTGGAGCCAAGCCCATCACGCCACGGCCGCAATGCTTTTGACGATCAGACGGAGGCGCGTTCCGCATGCAGAGAGTCTGTCTCGCCCTGCCCACCAACCGGCCCTGCGCCGCCGCCGTCGCGGACATCGCCGAGGAGGCCGCGTACGCCGCCGCCCACTTCGACGTCGAGGTCCACCTCCTCGTCCTCGACACCGCCGACAGCGCCGGCCACGCCGAGAACGCGGGCGCGGTCGGTGCCCTCGCCCCCGCCGCCGGGGTCGTCGTGCACCACCTCGACACCGGGCAGCAGCGGGACTTCCTCCGCCGGGTGATCCACCGGGCCGGCGCCACCGAACCGGACCTCCTGCTCGACCTGATGCTCCCCGACACCGTCTCCTACGGCGCCTGCACCAACCGGGTCTTCCTGGTCGCCGCCGCCCTCGGCTGCGCCTCCGTGCACCGCCGGGACTCCGACAGCACCTACCAACTCCTGGACGGCCGCAAGGTCTTCCCGATCCACCACGAGCTGCGCTCGCTCGGCCGCCCGGCCGGCGAGGCGGCCGCCGGCGTCACCCGCAGCGAGCTCGACCCCGCCGACGCCGCGAAGCCCGTCGCCCTCGTCGGCGGCTCGTTCATCGGCGAACTGTCCGTCGACATCGGCGGGATCAACACCCTCGACCCGGCCGTCTACCACGAGGTGGTGAGCCTGTGGGCGCCGCCGATCTGGTCCGAGGAGGAGAAGAGCGCGCTGGTCGAGGCCTCCTTCACCGGCGGCGGCACCGAGCCGTTCACCGTCGACGAGGCGGTGCTCGGCGCCCCCGACATCCGGCGGGTCGACATGTGCAACCTCGGCCTGGACCACCGGGTCTACGAACGGCTGCCGCTGCCGCCCGCACCCGACACCATCGGCAGCGACTACTTCCTGCTGCACGCCGTCCTCGACTCCGGCCTGCCCGGCGTCGTGCACAACCGGCACATCGTCAACCACTACACGCCCGAACGCCGCACCGGCCCCGGCTTCACCGCCTACCAGCTGCGCTTCGCCAAGTTCCTGCTCTCCATGCTGTACCTGCACCC
The DNA here is from genome assembly GCF_041053115.1 of Streptomyces sp. Y1. Taxonomy (NCBI): domain Bacteria; kingdom Bacillati; phylum Actinomycetota; class Actinomycetes; order Kitasatosporales; family Streptomycetaceae; genus Streptomyces; species Streptomyces sp. Y1. The sequence goes on from NZ_CP163445.1 coordinate 902,124, forward strand.
GGTGTACGGCGAAATGATCGCCCTCGGCGGGGAGTTGCTCGACGAGCAGCACCGCCTGCGGGTCGAGCCGGTGCTCGACTCGGTGCGCCGCAGCGCCGCTTGGGACCGCGCCGCGAACGTCCACCGGCTCGACGTCCTCGACCGCTGCTACCGCCGACTCGGCGGCACGTACGCCGAGTTCGCCGACCACCTGGCCCCACGGCGGCAGCAACTGCTGGACGAGGCCCAGGCCGACGCCGAACGGTTCGCCCTGCTGATCGAGGGCTGGGGCGCCCTGGTGGCCGCGGCCCGGGCGCAGCGGGTGGCCGGGTGAGCGGGGACCTCCGGATCCGGCCGCTCGGCGAGGCCGACTGGCCGGCCGTGATCGCCCTCGAACACGCCGCCTACGCCGCGGACGGCCTCTCCGAGGGCGCCGACGCCCTGACCTCGCGCGGCCGCAGCTCCCCCGGCACCTGCTACGCCCTCGACCAGGCCGGCACCGTGCGCGGCTACCTGCTGAGCCTGCCGTACCCGCCGCTGCGCTGCCCCGACCTCACCCGGCCCGAGGAGCGGACCCACACCTCCACCAACCTGCACGTGCACGACCTGGTGATCGCCGAGGACCTGCGCGGCCGCGACGTCGCGCTCGGCTTCCTGCGGCACTTCCAGGACCGGGCGAAGGCCCAGGGCTACCAGCGGATCTCGATGGTCGCCGTGCGCGGCACCGACATCCTGCTCCGCCTGCTCGGCTACCGCGCCCACCGCGAGGTCGCCGTACCGCCCTGCTACGGCCGGCGCGCGGTCTACATGTCGACACCGCTGAGTTGACCGCCGTCAGCCGCACGGGCGGGGCCGACACCCGCGCGGCTGAACCGGTGCATCCACCGGCCCGGCCGGCCGTTGACCCCGGCATGGAGACCAGGACCTGGACCGGGCTGCTCGCCGCCACCGCCGTACTGCTGACGGGCGCGACCCTCGCCCCCGCCGCCGGCGCCGCCGACACCCCGACCGCGCCGCGCGCCGCCTACACCCGCACCCAGCTCTTCTTCGGCACCGAGCGGCCGGACGGCGGCCCCGCCGTCACCGAACAGGAGTTCCAGGACTTCGTCGACACCGAGGTCACCCCGCGCTTCCCGGACGGCCTCACCATCGAGCAGGCCCGCGGCCAGTACCGCGACCGGCACGGCGTCATCGAACGCGAACGCTCCTACCTGGTCACCCTGCTGTACCCGGCCGGCACGGCGAAGCAGGCGGGCGCCGCCGTCGAGGACATCCGCCGCGGCTACGACCGGCGCTTCCAGCAGGAGTCCGTCGGCCGCGTCGACGAGCAGGTCAGGGCGTCGTTCTGACCACGCGCCGCCGGAAAACGGCAGGCGGCCCGCGGGCCCGGGCGGGCAGGATGGCGCCATGCCGTCGCTGCTGCCCGCCCTCGCCGAGAACCCCGCCCTGCCGGCCGAACTGCTCCAGCGCCTGGTCGACGCCGCGCCCGAGGACGAGGACCTGGCCTGGGCGCTGGCGCACCGCACCGACCTGAGCGCCGCACAGGCCCGGGCGCTCGCCGCGCTGCACGAGGACTCCCCCTACCTGCTGGCCGGGCTCGGCGTGCCGGTCGACGACCCGCTCGCCCGGCCCGACCTCGCGCTCGCCCTGCTCGACCAGGGGCGGGGCCGCCCGGAATGGGCGCTGCCGCTCGCCCGCCACCCGGACCGGGACACCCGCGTCCGGCTGGCCGGCTGCCCCGGGCTGCCGGACCAGGCGGCCGAACTCCTCGCCGCCGACGAGGAACCCGAGGTCGCGGCCGAACTCGCCTACTTCACCGGGCGGGCGGACCTGCTGCGCGCCCTGGCCCGGCACCCGGCGTTCGAGGTGCGCCGGGGCGTCGCGGCCAACGAGGCCACCCCGCCGGACCTGCTGGCGGCCCTCGCGGCCGACGAGGAACCCGAGGTCCGCTCCCTCGCCGCCGGCAACCCCGCCACCCCCGGAACCGCCGCCGCCCGCCTCCTCGCCGAACCCGACGCGCCGCCCCGCCAGCAGCTCGCCGCCCACCCCCACCTGCCCGCCGAGGCCTACCGGCGGCTCGCCGAGGACGAATCGCCGTGGGTGCGGGCCGAGTTGGCCGAGAACCCGGCCGTCGACGAGGCCGTGCTGCGCCGCCTCGCCACCGACGACGACCCGGACGTCCGCCGGCGCCTCACCCGCAACCCGCGCATCCCGCTCGACCTGCTCGCCGAGCTCGCCGTCACCGTCCGGGTCGGCGCCACCCTGCTCGACCGCGTCGCGGCCGCCACCCCCGCCGAACTCACCACCCTCGCCGCCTCCCCGGAGCCCCGGGTCCGGATGCTCGCCGCCGAGCACCGCGACCTGCCCGCCGCCGTCCGCGACCGGCTCGCCGAGGACCCGGACGCCGCCGTGGCGAAGTCCGTCGCCCCGCACCCCGGGCTCACCGCCGCCCGACTCACCGCCCTGCACGACCGGTTCGGCGGCCGGGTCGCCCACGCCGTCGCCCGCAACCCCGACGCCCCCACCGCCCTGCTCGACCGGATCGCCACCGCCGAACCACCCGCCGCCAAGGCCCTGCGCGCCATCGCCCAACACCCCCACGCCGGCCGCACCGCCCTCACCGCCTGCCTCACCGCCCCGCACCCGACCTCCAGCTACGCCGCCGCCAACCCCGCCCTCCCCGCCGACGTCATGGCCGCACTGATCCACTCCGCCTGATCCACTCCGCCTGAGGCACCCGCCCAACGGTCGGGGGTCGGCGGATCCGCGCTCACGGAATCCTCAGGGGCGCCCGGCGAGGCTCGGGGTATGGCGGAGCAGCGGATCGGGAACGGGCGGGGCGGTGGGTGGGGTCGGGGCGCGGTGCGGGGTGGTCCTCCGCCGGGCGTGCCGGCGGCCCTCGTCGCGGTGGCGCTGGTGGCGGTGCTCCTGGTGGGGGCGGCCGCGGCCACGGTGGCGGCCACCGCCGGGATGCGGCCGCTGAAGGCCGTCTGCCGGCACGTCGGGGACCTGGGGCACCGGAGGCTGCTGACCCAGCACTGCCGGTGAGCGGTCGCGGCGGCCACCGGCCTCATCGAATCCTCAGGTTGCGCCTGGGAACCTCGTCCAGGTCGACGGCGGCGCCCTCTGGATCCCCCGCGAGGGGGCGCCGCGTCGACGTCCCGGGCGCCCCGGCGCCGGCCACCGCCCTGCCGAAGGACCCCTGCCGTGACCGTCCACCGAGACCGCCGCCCGGCGGTTCCGTCCCAGGTCACGGCTATCCTGGCCGGCATGCGAGTACTGGTGGTCGAGGACGACGAGGACCTGCGGTTCGCCGTGGCCGCCGCGCTGCGCGGCAGCGGACTGGCCGTCGACGAGGCCGCGGACCTGCCGGCCGCCGACGAGGCGCTGTTCGTCACCGCCTACGACTGCGTCGTGTTCGACCGGATGCTGCCCTCCGGCGACTCCGCGGACTACGTGCACCGGATGAGGGCGGACGGCCGGACCGTACCGGTGCTGTTCCTCACCGCCCGCGACACCGTCGCCGACCGGGTCGAGGGCTTCGCCACCGGCGGCGACGACTACCTCGTCAAGCCCTTCGCCGTACCCGAACTGGTCGCCCGGGTACGGAACCTGTGCCGGCGCACCGCCGTCGCCCGGCCGCCGGTGGTGCGCTGCGGCGGCCTGGAGATCGACACGGCCCGGCGCACGGTGCGCCGCGACGGCGTGCTGCTCTCCCTCACCACCAAGGAGTTCGCCGTCCTGGAGACCCTCGCCACCCGGCCCGGCGAGGCGGTGCGCCGCACCGACCTCATCGAGCGCTGCTGGGACGAGCTGACCGAACCCAACTCCAACGTGGTCGAGGTCCTGGTCTCCCAGCTGCGCCGCAAGCTCGGCGACCCGCCGCTGATCCACACCGTGCGCGGCGTCGGGTACCGACTGGAGTCGCCGGAGTGAGACGCCCGCTCGCGCGGCTCCGCCGGCCGCGCCGGACGGCGCCGCCCACCCCGGCGGGCCGGATCCGCCGGCTGCGGCGGCGGATCGCCCTGCTCTTCGCCCTCGTCAGCGCCCTCGGGCTGGTCGGCATGACGGTCATCGCGGTGCACGCGGACGACGCGTCCTGGCGCTCCCAGGTCGACGCCGATCTCAAGCTCCGCACCAGCGAGTTCACCGCCGACCTGCACTACGACGAGCAGGGCGCGCTCGAGTACCCGGACCCGAGGGAGGGCGGGTACGACTGCCCGCCGGTGACGCTGTTCACCGGCAACGGCGAGCAGGTGGCGCCCCTCGCCGCCCCGCACCGGCCGTGCCTGGTGGTCCCCACGGCGGCCCTGCAGGCGATCGCCGACGAGGCGCTGCGGGAGGGGGACCTCAGCCGGGCCACCGTCACCGCGCCGAACGGCCACCGGCTGCGGCTGTCCGCCCAGCCCTTCTCCACCTCGGCCACCGAGAACTCCGACGGCGTGGTGGTCACCGCCGTCGACGTCTCCTCCAACCTCGACGACCACGAGCGCCTGGCCCTGCTCCTCGCCGCCGCCTGCGCCGCCCTGGTCGCGGTCTCGGCCGTGGCCGGCCACTGGCTCGCCGGACGGGCGGTGCGGCCCGCGCTGGCCGCGCTCGACCAGCAGGAGGCCTTCTTCGCGGACGCCGCCCACGACCTGCGCACCCCGGTCGCCTCGCTGCGGCTGCTCGCCGAGACCGGCCTGCGCGGCGGGGCCGAGACCACCGAGATCATGCGCCGCACCCTGCGCCAGTCGACCAGGATGAGCGAGCTGGTCGACGACCTGCTCACCCGCGCCCGGCTGATGGCCGGAGCCGTCCCGCTGGACCGCGAGCCGCTGTGGCTCGACCAGCTCGTCGAGGCCGTCGTCGCCGACACCCCGGCGGACGGGCACCGGGTGACCGTACGGGCCGAGCCGGTGGTCGTCCACGCCGACGCCGGACTGCTGCGCCGCGCCGTCGCCAACCTGCTCGGCAACGCCCTCGCCCACGGCCACGCCCCGGGCGAGCCCGCCGCCGTCGAGGTCGCCGTCGGCGCGGACGGCACCGTCACGGTCGACGACGCGGGGCCCGGCATCCCGCCCGAGCAGGCGAAGTCCCTGTTCGAGCGCTTCCGCAGCGGCGCCGGATCGAGCGGCCTCGGCCTGTCCATCGCCGCCTGGGTGGCCCACGCGCACGGCGGCTCGCTCACCGTCGACCGCAGCGCCCGCGGCGGGGCGCGTTTCCTCCTGCGCCTGCCCGTCCCCGCCCAGCACCGGCCCTGAGGCCGCCGCCCGGGCCCCGGCCTCGGTTGACCAGTCGGGCGGCCGGAGGCCTTGTCCGGGCCCGGTCCCGGTGCTTGAATCCGCGTCAGTCGGACTCGCGACCGGGCGGGTCGCCCACACCACGGGGGTGATCGACATGCCGACCTGGACCGATCTGATCTGAACCGGAGGCCGGTCCCCCGCCCGGGAGACCGGCCTCCGGCCTGTTCCGGGCCGCGCCGCCCCGCCCCTCCTCCGCCACTCCCCGCCCCAGCGGCCACAGCCGTACCGCCGCCGTCCGGGGCCGGTTGCAGTTGGGTTTCCGTTCCGTCCGGCCCGCGCACGAACGGGGGCGGCGTCCGGGATCGTGGGCGGTGACGGCTCGTGCGGCGGCGGGGGGAGTTGCCATGGCGGAGGGGCGGGAGCCGGCGCTGGTGCCCGGGGTGGTCGGGGCGCTGGTGCGGCTGGCGCAGGGGGTGGCCGGGGGGCCGGGGCGGGCGGTGGCGGAGGTGGTGCGGGCGCGGCTGCGGGCGACGCCCGAGGGGGCGCGGGCGGTGGACGCCGTCGCGGCGAGCCCCGGGGACGAGCGGGCGCGGGCCGAGCTGACCGCCGCCGTCACCGAACTGCTGGCCACCGACGAGGCGTTCGCGCAGTACGTACGGTCCACCGAGCTGGGCCGCCCGGCCGATCCACCGACCGTGCACCTGCGGCTGGACCCGGCCGTGACCGGCGCGCGGGCGCTCGCGGCCCGGCGCGGCAACGTGGCGATCGTGGCGGCACTGGCGCTGGTCCTGGTCACCGCGCTGGTCGCGCTCGGCATGCACCTGGGCTCGCGTCCGCTGCTGAAGCCGGACGGCCCGCACGTCGCGCACGGCGGGCAGGCGCTGCGCGAGCCGGCCGGGGCCCGCAAGGTCCTCCCGGACGTCGGCGCGCTGCCGCCGGGCGGCTGGCAGGTGGAGAGCGGGCCGGACACCGGCACGAGCGGCGCGGGCGACGCGCCGTGCCTGCTGACCGGCCTGCCCGCCACCCTCTGTTCCGCCCCGCTGACCTACGCCACGGTGACGTTCCGGGCCTCGCCGGCCCAGCACGTGCAGTTCACCGTGCTCTCCTTCGACTCCGCCGAGATCGCCGCCCGGGCCTTCACCGGCGCGCTCGACTTCCTCGGCAGCGCGCCGGCGGCAACGCCGGTGCCGCTGCCGCCGATCGGCGACCAGAGCGCCGCCCGGGCGAACGGCCCCGGCGGGGTCGCGGCGCTGGTCCGGGTGGGCGGCACACTGCTGTACGTGCGGGACTCCGGTCCGGGCGCCTCCGCCGCCGCCCCGGCGCTGCCGGTGTTCGCCCGGCTGCTCGCGGAGCGCGCCCGCCTGGCCCTGGACGGCGCGGATTCGAGCGACGGCGCCACCCCTGCCTGAAACCCGTTACCACCCCGGGGAGTTATCGAGGTGGTGTACGGGGCCGACCGGCGCCCTCGCAGGGGTGGCGGCTGCGTTGACGGCTCGTTGACCGGCTGTATACCGGCCGGCGGGAAGGTCCCTTTTCCTTTTGTTGGCCTATCGCAGGAGAGGTATGGAAACCCCATCATCCCGTTCGAGCGGCGTCGCGGACGTCACCGTTCGTCGGGGGCGCACCGGCCGGCGTCGGACGGCTCCACTGCTCGCTCTCCCCCTGATCGCGGGTCTGGTGCAGGCGCTGCTCCTGCCGTTCGCCGCGCCGGCCTCGGCCGCGGTCGGCGATCACACCTCCGGCCGGGGGGGCGAACCGGACCGACGCGTCGGTGACGCGGCCGGACATCGGCGGCACCTCGGCCGGCGGCCGGTCTCCCGCCCGGGAGGCCGGCCTCCGGCCGTTGCGGATCCGCCCGACGGCCTGAAGGGCCTCAGGAGTGGTCGAGGTAGGCGAGCACCGCCTGGACCCGCCGGTTGACGTTGTCGTCGTCGGTGAGCCCGAGCTTGCCGAACATCGAGGTGGTGTACTTGCTGATCGCGCTGTCGCTGAGGAACAGCCGTCCGGCGATGGCCTGGTTGGAGAGTCCTTCGGCCATCAGGCCGAGCACCTCGTACTCGCGCTCGGTGAGCCGCTCCAGCCGCCGGTGGGAGGTGCCGGAGGTGAGCAGCGCGCCGATGACGGCCGGGTCCATGGCCGTTCCGCCGGCGGCGACGCGTTCGAGGGCGTCGATGAACTGCTCGCCGTCGAAGACGCTCTCCTTGAGGAGGTAGCCGACGCCGCCGGCGCCGTCCGCGAGGAGTTCGCGCGCGTACAGCTGCTCGACGTGCTGGGAGAGGATCAGCACCGGCAGCCCGCGGACCTCCCGGCGGGCCGCGAGCGCGGCCTGCAGGCCCTCGTCGGACTGGGTGGGCGGCATCCGGACGTCCACCACGGCGACGTCCGGGCGGAAGGCGAGCAGCGCCCGCAGCGTCTCCGGGCCGGTGGCGGCGGTGGCCACCACCTCGTGCCCGTACGCCTCGATGAGGTGGACCATGCCGTCGCGCAGCAGGTAGAGGTCTTCGGCTACAAGGATTCGCATGGGACCACCATGATCGCACGGGTGGGGCCGCCCGCGGGGCTCTCCAGTTCGAACGTGCCGTCGAAGACGGCGAGTCGGCGGCGCAGCCCGGCGAGGCCGCCGTCCGGCCGGACGGTGGCGCCGCCGCGGCCGTCGTCCTCGATCTCGACGACGATGCCGGTGCCGTCGTGCGCGAGGGTGATCCGGGCCGCGGTGGCCCGGGCGTGCTTGACGGCGTTGGTGAGCAGTTCGGCGGTGCCGAAGTAGAGGGCCGATTCGATCGGCGGGTCGAGGCGCAGCCGGGGCCGGTCGGCGGGCGCGGTGACGGTGACGGCGATCGGGGTGGTGAGGGCGAGGGCGCGGACGGCGTCGACGAGGCCGCGTTCGCTGAGCACCGGCGGGTTGATGCCCCGGACGAGGTCGCGCAGTTCGGCGAGCGAGCCGGCGGCGCCGGCCCGGGCGGAGCGCAGCAGGGCGCGGGCGCGTTCGGGGTCGGTGGCCATCAGGCGTTCGGCGGTGGCGAGCGAGATGCCGATGGCGACGAGGCCGGCCTGCGCGCCGTCGTGCAGGTCGCGTTCGATGCGGCGGATCTCGGCGGCCTGGGTGACCGTCATGTCGGCGCGCTGGGCGGTCAGTTGGTCGACTCGGTCGGCGAGCAGCATCGCGGTGGAGGGGCGCAGGAAGCGGACGGCGGCGGGTTCGAGGGCCCGCCAGGCGTACGGGGCGGTGCCGATCGCGACGGCGGCGCCGATCGGCCCGACGAGGAGCGGGGCCGCGCCGGTGAGGGCGAGGACGGCGGCGGCCGCGCCGGCGGGCGGCAGGCAGGCGGGCAGGCCGGCGGTGAGCGGCGCCAGGGCGGTGAAGCGCAGGTCGCGCCAGGTGGCGGGGTCGCGCCAGTAGGTGCGCATCCGCTGGTCCATCAGGGCGTCGCGCCGGGTGCGCTCGTACCGGTCGCCGTTCCACCAGTAGCCGGTGGCCATCCGGGTGACCGGCCCGGGCTCGCGGTAGCCGGCCGGGACGGCGGTGCCGGTCCAGCGGGCGACGAGGGCGCGGACGGCCCGGCAGAGCGGGCGGGAGGCCGCGAGGGTGCCGGTGACCGCCAGCACCACGGGCAGCAGCCAGGACCACGGGTTGCCCGCGCCGCCGTGGACGCCGAGCGCCGCCGCGGCGGCCCACAGCGCGGGGACGGCCATGGTGACGCCCGCGACCGCGCACGCCCGCAGGAACCCCGTCCCGGCCCGGGCCGGCCATCCGAGCAGTTGTTTCATCGCCGTGCCTTTCCCGTTTCCGTTCGACCGCCCCCCACTCTGCACCGAACGGAGGCCGGCGTTCCGAGGATCGCCGCAGAAGTGTGGCCAGGCCCACTCACCGGTGGGTCCAGGCGCACGGGCGGGAGCGGGCGGCCGGTCCTTCCCCCGAATGCGTGTATCGCTCTCTTGACTGCCGTCACCCGCGCGCCATACTGGCCTCACTCCCCGCTCGCCCGATGAGGTGTCCGCCCATGGAGCTCACCCCTTCCGCGCACCTGGACACGTTCTGCCGAGACCACCTCCCGCCTCCCGACCAGTGGCCGGAACTCCTCTTCGAAACACCGGAGTTGGCCTACCCGAAGCGACTGAACTGCGCCCGGGCACTGCTCGACGACACGATCGACCGCCTCGGGCCGGACCGCCGCTGCCTGCTCACCCCCACCGGCCGGTGGAGCTACGGCGAGCTGCGCGAGCACACCGACCGGATCGCCCGCCTGCTCACCGAGGACGAAGGGCTCGTCCCCGGCAACCGGGTGCTGCTGCGCGGCCCCAACACCCCCTTCCTCGCGGCCTGTTGGCTCGCCGTGCTGAAGGCCGGCGGCGTGGTCGTCACCACCGTGCCGCTGCTGCGCTCCCCCGAGCTCACCGAGCTGCACGCCATCGCCCGGCCCGTCCTCGCCCTGTGCGACCACCGCTTCCTGGACGAGCTGCGCCGCGCCGAGACGCCCGGGCTGCGCGTCCTGCCCTACGGCGGCCCGGGCCCGGACGACCTCACCGCCCGCAGCGCCGCCAAGCCCGCCGGCTTCCCCGCCGTGCCGACCGCCGCCGACGACGTCGCGCTGATCGCCTTCACCTCCGGCACCACCGGCCGCCCCAAGGCCACCCTGCACTTCCACCGCGACGTGCTGGCGATCGCCGACACCTTCTCCCGCCACCTGCTCCGCCCCACCCCCGACGACCTGTTCGCCGGCACCCCGCCGCTCGGCTTCACCTTCGGTCTCGGCGGGCTGCTGGTCTTCCCGCTGCGGGCCGGCGCCGCCAGCCTGCTGCTGGAGCAGGCCTCGCCCGAGCAGCTGGCCGAGCACGTCGAGCACCACGGGGTGAGCGTGCTGTTCACCGCGCCCACCGCCTACCGGGCGATCCTGGCCGCCGGGCAGGCCGGGCGCCTGGCCGGGGTGCGGCGCTGCGTCTCGGCCGGCGAGCCGCTGCCCGCCGCCGTCTGGGAGGCCTTCCGCGCCGCCACCGGGCAGCGGCTGATCGACGGCATAGGCGCCACCGAGCTGCTGCACGTCTTCGTCTCCGCGGCCGACGACGACATCCGCCCGGGCGCGACCGGCCGCCCGGTGCCCGGCTACCGCGCGGCGGTCCTGGACGAGCAGGGGCGGGAGGTGCCGGACGGCACGCCCGGCCTGCTCGCCGTCAAGGGCCCGACCGGCTGCCGTTACCTCGCCGACGACCGGCAGCGCGGCTACGTCCGCGACGGCTGGAACCTCACCGGGGACACCTACGTGCGCGACGGCGACGGCTACTTCTGGTTCCGGGCCCGCAACGACGACATGATCGTCTCGGCCGGCTACAACATCGCCGGGCCCGAGGTCGAGCAGGCGCTCGCCGCGCACCCGGACGTCGCGGACTGCGCGGTGGTCGCGGCGCCGGACGAGCTGCGCGGCGCGGTGGTCAAGGCGTACGTGGTGCTGCGGGCGGGCGCACCGGCCGGGCCGGAGGCCGTCCGGGCGCTGCAGGAGCACGTGAAACGGACGATCGCGCCCTACAAGTACCCGCGGGCGGTCGAGTTCGTCACCGCGCTGCCGCGCACGGCCACCGGCAAACTGAGCCGCGCGGAGCTGCGGCGGCGGGCGGCCGGCCCGGCTTCCACGACGGACCCCAGCGAGGCGGCAGCCCCCGCGAGCATGACCATCGAGCGCCGGGTCGAGTGGTCCGACACCGACGCCGCCGGGCACTACCACTTCTCCGCCGTCCAGCGCTGGGCGGAGGCCGCCGAGGCCGCGCTGCTGCGCCGGCTCGGTCTGGCCGAGCTGTTCGGGCGCATCCCCCGGGTGCACTTCGAGGCCGACTACCGCGAGCGGCTGTGGTTCGGCGACGTCGTCCGCACCGAGCTGCGGGTGGTCCGGGTCGGCGGCTCCTCGCTGCACTACGCCTTCCAGGTGCACGGCCCGAACGGGCTGGCGGCCGAGGGGCGGATGGCGGTGGTGCACGCCGCGCCGCACGCGAAGGGCGCCGAGCCGTGGCCGGAGCCGGTGCGCCGCGCGCTGACCGGGGCCGGGCCGCAGCAGCCGGAGGTGCTGTCGTGACCGGGGCGTCCAGGATCGCGGTGATCGGCGCCGGCCCGGGCGGGCTCTACTTCGCCGCCCTCGCCCGGCAGTTGGCGCCGGACCGGCGGATCACCGTGTTCGAGCGCAACGCCCCGGAGACGGAGTCCGGCTTCGGCGTGGTGTTCTCCGACGAGACCCTGGACGGCATCGCCCAGGCCGATCCGAAGGTCTTCGCCGCGATCAGCGCCGAGTTCGCCCGCTGGAGCGACATCGACGTCCGCTACGCCGGCCAGGTGCGCACCAGCGGCGGGCACGGCTTCGCCGCCCTCGACCGCAACCGGCTGCGCGCCGTCCTGCGCGCCCGCTGCGAGGAGCTGGCGGTGGACCTGCGCTACCGCACCGCCGCCCCGCCGCTCGCCGAACTCGCCGCCGAGTACGACCTGGTGGTCGCCGCGGACGGCATCCACTCGCCGACCAGGGCGGCGTACGCGGACGCCTTCGGCCCCGAGCTGGACGAGCGGCACGGCCGCTACATCTGGCTCGGCACCGACCGGGTCTTCGAGGCCTTCACCTTCATCGTCGAGGAGTTCGACTTCGGCGTGCTGCAGGTGCACGCCTACCCGTACAGCGCCACCCGCTCGACCTTCATCGTCGAGATCGCCGAGGACGCCTGGCGCCGGGCGGGCTTCGAGGCGCTGGCCGCACAGGAGTGGGGCCGCGGCGAGAGCGACCTGGCGAGCGTGCGCCGCTGCGCCGAGCTGCTGGCCCCGCACCTGGACGGCTGCCGGCTGATCCCCAACGCCTCCCGCTGGATCCGCTTCACCACCGTCCGCAACGCCCGCTGGCGACACCGCAACGTCGTCCTGCTCGGCGACGCCGCGCACTCCGCGCACTTCTCGATCGGCTCGGGCACCAAGCTCGCCCTGGAGGACGCCCTCGCGCTCGCCGCCTCGCTGAGCGAACAGCCGGACCTGGCGGGCGCGCTGGCCGCCTACGAGGCGGAGCGGCGGCCGGTGGTGGAGTCCACCCAGCGGGCGGCGCAGGCGAGCCTGGAGTGGTTCGAGACGATCGGGCGGCGCACCGGGCAGGGCCCCGACCAGTTCGCGTTCAACCTGCTGACCCGCAGCCGCCGGGTCACCTACGACGGCCTGCGGGCCCGCGACCGCGGCTTCGTGGACGCCGTGGACACCGCCTTCGGCGGCTCGCCCGGAGTGCCGCCGATGTTCCGGCCGCTGAAGCTGGCCGCGCTGGAGCTGCGCAACCGGATCGTCGTGCCGCCGCTGGCCACCTTCACCTCCCCGGACGCCCTGCCCAGCGCCTTCGACCGGGCCCAGCTCACCGCCCTGGCGCTCGGCGGCCCCGGCCTGCTCATCGCCGGGATGACCGCCGTCAGCCCCGAGGGCCGCACCACCGACCGCTGCCCGGGGCTGTGGAGCGACCACCAGGAGGCCGCCTGGCGTGAACTCCTGCTCGCCGTACGGGCGGTGAGCGACACCCCGGTCGGCCTCCAGCTGACCCACGCCGGCCGCCGGGGCGCCACCGCCACCCCCGGGCCGGACGGCGTCGGCCGCCCGCTCCCCGCGGCCGAGGGCTGGCCGCTGCTGGCCGCCTCGCCACTGCCCTGGGACGCCGACAGCCCCGCCCCGCACGAGGCGAACCACATCCAACTCGCCGCCGTCACCGCCGACTTCGCGGCCGCCGCCGAGCGCGCCGCCCGGGCCGGCTTCGACGCGCTGGAGCTTCAGTTCGGCCACGGCCACCTGCTGTCCTCCTTCCTCTCCCCGCTCACCAACCGCCGCACCGACCGCTACGGCGGCCCGCTCGCCCACCGGCTGCGGCTGCCACTCGAAGTGCTGACCGCCGTCCGCGCCGCCTGGCCCACCGGGCGGCCCCTGCTGGTGCGGATCTCGGCCTGCGACTGGGCTCCCGGCGGCACCACCGAGGCCGAGGCGGTGGCGATCTGCCGGGCGCTCGGCGAGGCCGGGGCGGACGCCGTGGACGTCTCCACCGGCGAGGTGGTGGCGCACCAGCGGCCGCCGTACGGGCGCGGCTACCAGACGCCGTTCGCCGAGCTGGTCCGCGCCGCCACCGGCCTGCCGACCGTCGCGGTCGGGGCGATCTCCGGCCACGACGACGCCAACTCGGTGCTGCTGGCCGGCCGGGCCGACCTGGTCGCGGTCGGCCGCGCCCACCTGTACGACCCGCTGTGGACCCTGCACGCCGCCGCCGACCAGGGCTGCACCGGCCCGGGCGTCCACTGGCCCGAGCCCTGGCGCGCGGGCAGCCGCAAGCCGCCCGGCCCGGGCGCCGACCGGGTCGCCCCGCGCCTGCACCTGCTGCGCGAGAGCGCCCCGCCCGTCCACCGCCGCTGGCGGCCCGCCCCGTAACAGGCAAGGAGAAACCCGTTGCTGGACCTCCCCCGCTTCACCGCCGCCGCCGTCCAGACCGCCCCCGTCTACCTCGACCCGGCCGCCACCGTCGACAAGGCCGTCGCCCTGATCCACGAGGCCGCCCGCAACGGCGCGTCCCTGGTGGTCTTCCCCGAGGTCTTCGTGGCCGGCTACCCGTACTGGAACTGGACGATGACCCCGGTGCAGGGCTCGCCCTGGTACGAGCGCCTGTTCCGCGCCGCCGTGGACGTCCCCGGCCCGTACGTCGACACCCTGTGCGCCGCCGCCCGGCAGACCGGCACCGTCGTGGTGATCGGCGTCAACGAGCGCGGCCCGCACAGCCTCGGGGCGCTGTACAACACCCTGCTGATCATCGGCGCGGACGGCGAACTGCTCGCCGCCCACCGCAAGTTGGTGCCGACCTGGGCCGAGAAGCTGACCTGGACCCAGGGCGACGGCAGCACCCTGCGCGTCCACCGCACGGCGGTCGGCCCGCTCGGCGCGCTCGCCTGCGGCGAGAACACCAACCCGCTGGCCCGCTTCACCCTGCTCGCCCAGGGCGAACTCGTCCACGCCGCCTGCTACATCGCCCTGCCGGTCGCCCCCGAGGACTACGACATGGCGGAGGCGATCTCGCTGCGCGCCGCCGCGCACTGCTTCGAGGGCAAGGTGTTCACCGTCGTCTCCTGCTCCACCATCTCCCCGGAGATGGCCGACCTGATCGCGGACGGCGACCCGCAGGTGCGCAAGCAGCTCGCCCGCCCGCGCAACGCCCTGTCCGGCGTGTTCGGCCCGGACGGCCGGCCGGTCACCGAGCCGCTGGTGGACGAGGAGGGCGTGGTCTACGCCGAGATCGACCTCGGCCGCTGCATCCAGCCCAAGCAGATGCACGACATCGTCGGCCACTACAACCGCTTCGACGTCTTCCGGCTGCGGGTGGACGACCGTCCGCTGCGGCCGCTCTCGTTCCCCCAGGAGGAGGCATGACCAGCCGCGAGGAAGCCCGCTACGACGACGACCGGATCGGCCGGTCCCGCGTCACCGAGAGCCCCGAACTGCTCGCCTACTACGAGGAGTTGGCCGAGCACCAGGCCGGCGCGCTGTGGACGGTGGCGAACGAGATCGAGCCCTGGTACCCGCAGCCGAGGTCCGTCCCCGTGCTGTGGCGCTACGCGGACCTGCGCCCGCTGGTCCGTAAGGCCCTGCCCCTGGTCAAGGCCGACGACGCGGGCCGCCGGGTGGTCATGCTGGTCAACCCCGGGCGCCGCGAACTCAGCGCCGCCGTGGGCCTGCTGTACACCGGCCTGCAGATCATGGGCCCCGGCGAGGCGATGACCGCGCACCGCCACCAGGCCGCCGCCCTGCGCTTCGTCCACGAGGGCACCGGCGCCTGGACGATCGTGGACGGGCAGAAGCTCAGGGTCGGCCCGCGCGACTTCGCCATCACCCCCAACAACACCTGGCACGAGCACGGCAACGAGGCCGACGACGAGCCGGTGATCTGGCAGGACGGCCTGGACATCCCGCTGGTCAACACCCTCGACGCCAACTTCTACGAAGTCCACCCCGAGCTGTACCAGCGCCCCGGCCCGGTGGCGAACTCCTCCCTGCTCAGCTACGGCGGCAACCTCCTGCCGTACGGCGCCGAGAAGTGGACCCGCCCCTACTCGCCGCTGCTCGGCTGGCCCTGGGAGCCCAGCTACGACGCGCTGCGCCGGCTCGCCCGCGCCACCGAGGGCTCGCCCTACGACGGCGTGGTCATGGAGTACACCAACCCGGTCACCGGCGGCTCGGTGATGCCCACCATGGCCGCCCACCTGCAGCTGCTCCGCCCCGGCCAGGCCACCCGCGCCCACCGGCACACCGGCTCGGTGGTCTACACCGCCGCCCAGGGGCACGGCGTCTCGGTGGTCGCCGGGCAGCGCTTCGAGTGGCAGCAGGGCGATGTCTTCGTCGTCCCGTCCTGGGCCTGGCACGAGCACGCGAACCTCGACCAGGGCGAGGACGCCTGCCTGTTCTCCTTCAACGACTTCCCGGTGATGCACTCCCTCGGCCTCTACCGCGAGGAGGCCCACCCGGCCCACGACGGACACCAGCCCGCCACCCCTTCCTGAGCCTCCTGGCCTTCCTGAGCCTCCTGACCTTCCTGGCCTCCCCGACCTTCCTGACCTTCCCGACAGGAGTACCGCAGCCATGCACCTGCTGACCTACCGCGCGGACGGCGACGACACCCCGCGCCTCGGCGCGCGGATCGGCGCCGACCGGGTCGCCGACCTGACCGCCCTCGCCCGCGCCGCCGGGGCCGAACTCCCGGGCGACCTGCTCGGGTTGATCCGGGCCGGCCGGCCCGCCCTGGCCCTCGCCGGCCGCCTGCTCGCCGACACGCCGGGCACCCGCCCGCCGGACACCCGTCCGCTGGCCGAGGTCACGCTCTGCGCCCCGCTGCGCCCCGGCAAGATCGTCGGCGTCGGCCTCAACTACGTGGAGCACGTGGCCGAATCGCACCGCAGCCTGGACACCGAGCGCGAACTCCCGGACCGCCCGGTCCTGTTCGGCAAGCCCGCCACCGCCGTCACCGGCCCCGGCCAGCCGATCCTGCACAACGCCGACCTGACGAAGCAGCTCGACTGGGAGTGCGAACTCGCCGTGGTCATCGGCGAACCCGCCTTCCGGGTGGCCGAACAGGACGCCCTGCGGCACGTGTTCGGCTACAGCATCGTCAACGACGTCAGTGCCCGCGACCAGCGCCGGTCCGGGCAGTGGTTCTTCTCCAAGGGCCAGGACAGCTACGCGCCGTTCGGCCCGGTCGTGGCCACCGCCGACGAGATCCCCGACCCGCAGGACCTCGACCTCTCGCTGCGGGTCAACGGCGAGCTGCGGCAGGACTCCAACACCCGGTACATGCTGTTCGGCATCGCCCGGCTGATCGCCGACATCTCCTCCGGCATGACCCTGGAACCGGGGGACGTGATCGCCACCGGCTCCCCCTCCGGCGTCGGCGCCGGCCTCGTCCCGCCGCAGTTCCTGCAGCCCGGCGACCTGGTCGAGGCCACCATCGAGCGGATCGGCACCCTCGCCAACCCCGTCATCGACGCCCGCACGTGACCGATGCCCGCACGACATCCGCCGAAGGGAGCACCACGCCCATGCCGCCCACGTACCGGATCGGCCAGATCGTCCCCAGCTCCAACGTCACCATGGAGACCGAGGTCCCCGCCCTGCTGCGGGCCCGCGAGGCCGTCGCCCCCGAGCGGTTCACCTTCCACTCCAGCCGGATGCGGATGACCAGGGTCACCCCCGAGCAACTGCGCGCCATGGACGGCGAGTCGGACCGCTGCGCCGCCGAACTCGCCGACGCCCGGGTCGACGTGATCGGCTACGCCTGCCTGGTCGCCGTGATGGCCACCGGCCCCGGCTACCACCGCGAGGCCGAACAGCGGCTGCACCGCCGCACGGTGGAGAACGGCGCGCCCGCGCCCGTGGTCACCAGCGCCGGCGCCCTGGTCGCCGGGCTGCGGACGCTCGGCGCCCGGAAGGTCGTCCTGGTCACCCCGTACCTGCGGCCGCTGGCCCGCACCGTCGTCGACTACCTGGCCGCCGAGGGCGTCGAGGTCCTCGACCACGCGGCCCTGGAGATCGGCGACAACCTGGACGTCGCCGCCCACGACCCGGCCCGGCTGCCCGCGATCGCCCGCGGCCTCGCGCACGCCGAGGCCGACGCCGTGGTGCTCTCCGCCTGCGTGCAGATGCCCTCGCTGTCCGCCGTCGAGGAGGCGGAGCGGCAGCTCGGCAAGCCGGTCGTCTCGGCCGCGATCTGCACCACCCACCAGCTGCTGCGCGCCCTCGGCCTGCCCGCCTTCGCCCCCGGTGCCGGGCAGTTGCTCTCCGGCGCCTACTGCTGACCGGGGCGCCACGGCTATGATCACCACCGACTTCCAGGGAGGAGGGCCCGCACATGCCGGACGGCACCACCCGGCCCAGCGCCCTGATCCACACCGTCTACGGCGAGTTCGTCCGCCGCCTCGGCGGCTGGATATCGATCGCCGACCTGATCGCGCTGATGGCCGAACTGGACGTCGACGGCCCGTCCGTCCGCTCGGCGATCTCCCGGCTGAAGAAGGCCGGCACCCTGCTCCAGGAGCGCCGCGACGCCACCGGCTACCGGCTCGCCGCCGCGATGGAGCCGGTGTTCCAGGAGGGGGACCGGCGGATCTTCCACAGCCTGGAGCCGGCCGACCTCGCGGACGGCTGGGTGGTCGCCGTCTTCTCGGTGCCCGAGTCCGCGCGCGCCCACCGCCACCAGCTGCGCTCGCGGCTCAGCTGGCTCGGCTTCGGCAACGCCGCCCCCGGCGTCTGGCTCGCCCCCGCCCGGCTGCTGCCGGACGCCCGCCGCCTGCTGGCCCGGCTCGGCCTGGACGGCTACGTCCACCTGTTCCTCTCCGCCGAGTACGCCGGCTTCGCCGACCTCCGTACGGCGGTGGCGAGTTGGTGGGACCTCCCGGCGATCGAGGCGCAGTACGCGGCCTTCTCGGACGCCTGGCGGCCGGCCCTTCACCGACTGAGCCCGCCGAGCCGACCGAGCCCGCCGAGCCGACCGGATCCGCCGAACCGGCCGGACCCGGCCGAGGCGTTCCGCGCCTACCTGCCGATGCTCACCCAGTGGCGCCGACTGCCGTACCTGGACCCGGGGTTGCCCGAGTCGCTGCTGCCCGAGGACTGGAACGCCGGCCCCGCGCGCGCCCTCTTCACCGAGCTGCACCGCCTGCTCGCCGAGCCGAGCCTGCGCTACGTCGAGAAGGTCACCGGGCTGTCCCCCGTCCCCCAGGAGACCGTCCCCCAGGAGCCGTCATGAGCACCCCGTCCTCCGCCGACCTGTTGATCCGCGCCGCCGCCGTGCACACCCTCGCCCCCGGCGAGCCGCCGCAGCGGGCGATCGCCGTCACCGGCGGCCGGATCACCGCCCTCTCCCCCGCCCCGGACGGCCTGGACGCCCTCGCCGGGCCCGCCACCGAGGTGGTCGACGCCCCCGGCGCCACCGTGCTGCCCGCCTTCGACGACACCCACGCCCACCTGGTCATGGCCGGCCACAGCGTCCACGGCGTCCCCGTCCACGAGGCCCGCGACCTCGCCGACTTCCTCCGGCTGATCCGCGAGCGCGCCGCCCGCACCCCCGCCGGGCGGTGGATCACCACCACCGTCAACTGGCAGGAGGTGCAGCTGGCCGAGCAACGCCTGCCCACCACCGAGGAGTTGGACGCCGCCACCACCGACCATCCGGTGCTGGTCCGCCGAGGCGCTTACAACATGGTGCTCAACTCGGCCGCGCTGCGCCTGACCGGGATCACCGACGCCACCGAGGCCCCGCCCGGCGGGGTGATCGAACGCGACGCGCACGGCCGGCGCACCGGCCGGCTGATCAACCGGGCGACCGAGCTGGTCGACCGGGTGCTGCCGCGCCCCACCCTCGCCGAGCGGATCGACGGCCTGCGGGCCGCCTCCGCCGCCTTCGCCGCCACCGGGATCGGCACCGTCCGCGACTGCCTCGTCCCGGTCGAGGACCTGGACGTGCTGCACGCGGCCCGCGCCGAGGGCGCGCTCGCCGTCCGGGTCCGGGCCCTGGTCTCCGGCTTCGCCACCCGCACGCCCGAGCAGGTCGACGCCCTGCTGGACCGGATGGACGAGTGGACGGCCGCCGGTCGCGACGACGACCAACTGCGCCTGTGGGGAGTCAAGTTCGGCATCGACGGCGGCTTCGAGGCGGGCGCCGTCGAGGAGCCCTACGCGGGGCAGCCCTGCTTCCACGGCCGGCTGCTGTGGGAGCCGGCGGAGCTGGTCGCGGCCGTCGACCGGGTGGTCGCGCGAGGCCGGCGGGTCGGCGTGCACGCCTGGGGCGACCGCGGGCTGCGCGTCCTGCTGGACGTCTTCGAGCAGGTGCTCAAGCACCGGCCCGACCTGCCGCCCGGCACCCTGGTCGTCGAGCACGGCGGCCTCGCCCGCGCCGACCAGCGGGCCCGGGCGATCGCGCTCGGCATCCCCGTCACCGTGCAGCACCCGCTGCTGCACGACGGTGCCCGCACCCAGCAGCGTGCCTGGGGCGAGGCCCGCACCGCCGCGCTCTTCCCGCTGCGCGAGTGGCTCGACGAGGGCGGCCGGCTCTCCGCCGGCTCGGACTTCCCGATCGGCCCCTACGGCGCGATGCTCTCGGTCTGGGGCATGACCACCCGCCGCACCACGGCCGGGGTTCTCGGCCCCGAGCACGCCATCACCCGGGCCGAGGCGATCGCCCTGCACACCGTCGAGGCCGCCCGGCTCACCGGCGAGAGCACCCTGCGCGGCAGCCTGCGCCCCGGCGCCCTGGCCGACCTGACGCTGTGGCCCGCCGACCCGCTGACCTGCCCGGTCGACGGGCTGCGCGACCTGAAGCCGGTCCGCACGGTCATCAACGGCCGCACGGTGCACGCTGCCTGACTGTTCGTCAGGCGAAGCCGTCAGGCGAAGCCGTCAGGCGAAGCCGTCAGGCGAAGCCGTCAGGCGAAGCCGTCAGGCGAAGCCGTCAGGCGAAGCCGTCAGGCGAAGCCGTCAGGCGAAGCCGTCAGGCGAAGCCGTCAGGCGAAGCCGTCAGGCGAAGCCGTCAGGCGAAGCCGTCAGGCGAAGCCGTCAGGCGAAGCCGTCAGGCGAAGCCGTCAGGCGAAGCCGTCAGGCGAAGCCGTCAGGCGAAGCCGTCAGGCGAAGCCGTCAGGCGAAGCCGTCAGGCGAAGCCGTCAGGCGAAGCCGTCAGGCGAAGCCGTCAGGCGAAGCCGTCAGGCGAAGCCGTCAGGCGAAGCCGTCAGGCGAAGCCGTCAGGCGAAGCCGTCAGGCGAAGCCGTCAGGCGAAGCCGTCAGGCGAAGCCGTCAGGCGAAGCCGTCAGGCGAAGCCGTCAGGCGAAGCCGTCAGGCGAAGCCGTCAGGCGAAGCCGTCAGGCGAAGCCGTCAGGCGAAGCCGTCAGGCGAAGCCGTCAGGCGAAGCCGTCAGGCGAAGCCGTCAGGCGAAGCCGTCAGGCGAAGCCGTCAGGCGAAGCCGTCAGGCGAAGCCGTCAGGCGAAGCCGTCAGGCGAAGCCGTCAGGCGAAGCCGTCAGGCGAAGCCGTCAGGCGAAGCCGTCAGGCGAAGCCGTCAGGCGAAGCCGTCAGGCGAAGCCGTCAGGCGAAGCCGTCAGGCGAAGCCGTCAGGCGAAGCCGTCAGGCGAAGCCGTCAGGCGAAGCCGTCAGGCGAAGCCGTCAGGCGAAGCCGTCAGGCGAAGCCGTCAGGCGAAGCCGTCAGGCGAAGCCGTCAGGCGAAGCCGTCAGGCGAAGCCGTCAGGCGAAGCCGTCAGGCGAAGCCGTCAGGCGAAGCCGTCAGGCGAAGCCGTCAGGCGAAGCCGTCAGGCGAAGCCGTCAGGCGAAGCCGTCAGGCGAAGCCGTCAGGCGAAGCCGT
This sequence comes from Streptomyces sp. Y1, assembly GCF_041053115.1. NCBI lineage: Bacteria > Bacillati > Actinomycetota > Actinomycetes > Kitasatosporales > Streptomycetaceae > Streptomyces > Streptomyces sp. Y1. Next base: position 923,192 of record NZ_CP163445.1, read on the forward strand.
CAGGCGAAGCCGTCAGGCGAAGCCGTCAGGCGGCGATGAGCTCCCGCAGGTCGACCTCGCCGCGGTGCAGCGCCCGCAGGTCCTCGTGCAGGCCGGACGGCGGGACGACGAGCACGCCGCAGCGCGCGTGGTCGAGGCAGTGGCGGGCGACCGAGCCGCGCACCAGCCGGCGCAGTCGCCCGCGCACGGAGGCGTGCTGCCCGGCGCTGACCACCAACAGGTCACCGGGCCGGTCGGCCAGCTCGGTCAGCACCGGCCCGGCCTCGCCGCGCATCACCAGCGGCCGCACCGACAGGCCGATCGGCAGGCCGCCGAAGGCCTGCCCGAGCGCGCTCTCCAGCCGGGCCTCGGCCGCGTCCTGCCAGGCGCGCAGCAGCGGCGGGCACGGGCGGGCGCGGTAGCTGCGCTCGCCGCCGACCGGGGTCCAGGCGAGCACCGGGACCAGCAGCGCCTGCCGGGCCCGGGCCTCCTCGGCCGCCCGGTGCAGGGCGGTGAGGCTGTGCAGGGAACCGCTTACTCCGACGATGACGCGCGCGTCGCCCGACATGATCCTTCGCTTTCCGCTCTCAAGGCTGTTCAGTGTCTGCGATTACACTCCCACACCCTCATATCGGCCTGCAAATCGAAGGTATTCACTGAATATCGCCTTGCATCGATCGGAAATCCGATGACTGCTCCTCAGCCACCCGTACCTCCTGCAACAGCCCCCAGGTGAAGTCGGCCGCCCAGGAGCGCACCCGCCCGTCCACGTCGGGCGCCGCGAAGTCCAGCCGGAAGCGCGTCGGCGCACTCCCCTCCCGCGGCACGGCCCCCGGAAAGGCCGCCCCCACATCGCCCACCACACAGCCCCAGGGCACCAGGTCCGCGACCGTCCGCAGGACCGGCGCCGGCACCCCCTCCGCCCGCACCAGCCACGCGTTCAGCACCGGCGCCCCGATCTCCGCCGGCCCCAGCAGCACCTCGAACCGCAACTGCGGCCAGAGCGGCAGCGCCCACTGCCGGGCCACGCACTCCAGATCCCCGACCCGCCGCGCCGCACTCCGCTCCGCCGCCCCGAGCACCACCGCGTACCGCCCACCCCCACGCGGAAAGCGCGACGACCGCACCATCGCCTGCCACCGCCGGTTCGCCTCCCGCATCCCCGCCCGCGTGGCCCCGAGCCGCCGCACCGCCTCCTCCACCAACTCGGGCCGGAAGTCGGCCATCCGCCGCAACAGCACCAACTGGAACTCGGTCACCCCGAAGCCGTCGATCGCCATACCCGCAGGCTAGGCCCCGGCGGGTCAGCGATACGGCCGCCCGTCGTCGCGGTGCACGGCGCCCTCGCCCTCGGGCCGCCAGGAGCGGCTGTGCCGCGACAGCCTCCAGGTCTCCGACTCCCGCCGGGCGGCACCGATCCACTCCGCGAGCTCCGGCAGCGCGCCCTCCCGCAGCACCCGCCGGGCCGCGGCCCGCTCGCCCGCCGGCAGCGGCGAGACCCCGATCCGCACGGTGTTCCACCACGCCGGATGGATGCCGCCCCCGTAGTTGGCGGGGAGCCGCGGCACCCACTCGACGTGCAACGCGGTCCCGTCCCCCCACGGGCGCGCACCGAAGTCCACGCCGGCGGCCGCCGCCTCCTCCGGGCCGATGGCCGTACGGATGTCCGTCAGGGTGAGCGGCCACGCGAGATCGCGCGGCAGCCGGCGGTTACGGGCTGACATGCGCCCGAGGATGGCAGACCGCTCGATCGCACCGCACCGGGATTTCCGCCCTACCGGCGGCGCGTCGCCGTCAGCGGGTCGGCCCGGCCGAGCAGCTCCGCGAGCGGCACGCCGGTCCGGGCGGCGGCGACCCTGCGGGCCCGCACCCGGGCGCGGGCCCGGGGCGGAACTTCGGCTCCCGCCCGCAGCCGCACGGCTCGAAGCCCTCGAACCGCGGCCCGGCGCAGCGCGGGCAGCTGTGTCCGGTGGCGCCGGGGTGCCGCTTGAAGCTGATCCGGCACTCGACGCACGCGTAGTGCAGCGTGTCGTGGTCGAACGCGTAGGCGCACACGGGCCGACCGTATCGGCGGCGCTCGGTCCTTGGCCGGGAGTTTCCCCTCCCCTGGTTCGCGCATCTGTTCGAATCAAGGCGTACGCTGGCCTCATGCGGAGCACCGTCCACCTCCAGCCGTCGCTGTTCGACGACGCCGACACCGGCGGCTCCCGGCTGGGGCCGCTCGGCGGGCTGCGGCGAATGGTGCTCGGCGACGGGGCGTGGCTGGACGTGCTGCCCGGGTGGCTGCACGGAGCCGACGAGCTGTTCGAACACCTGGCCGCGACCGTGCCCTGGCGGGCCGAGCAGCGGGAGATGTACGAGCGGACGGTCGACGTCCCCCGGCTGCTCGCCTCCTACCCGGCGGACGCCGAGCCGCCGCACCCCCTCCTCGGCGAGGCCCGGGCGGCGCTGAGCCGGCACTACGCGCGGGAGCTCGGCGAGCCGTTCCGCACCCTCGGCCTCTGCTACTACCGGGACGGCCGCGACAGCGTGGCCTGGCACGGCGACCGGATCGGGCGCGGCGCCCGCGAGGACACCATGGTCGCGATCCTGTCGGTCGGCGAGCCGCGCACGCTGGCGCTGCGGCCGCGCTCCGGCGGCGGGCCGGTGGTCCGCCGCCCGCTCGGGCACGGCGACCTGGTGGTGATGGGCGGCTCCTGCCAGCGCACCTGGGAGCACGCCGTCCCCAAGACCGCCCGCCCGGTGGGCCCGCGGATCAGCATCCAGTTCCGCCCCCGCGGCGTCGCCTGACGCCCGGGCCCGGTTACCGCTGCGCCCCGGTTGCCGCCGCGCGGCGGGGCGCGGAGGCTGGCGGGAGGGGCGCCGACGCGCGGAGGGCAGGATGCCGAAGGCAGGCAGGTACCGCGAGGGCGTCCCGTGCTGGGTCGTCCTGACGGCGCCGGACACCGCCCGGGCGGAGCGCTTCTACGGCGAGCTGTTCGGCTGGGAGTTCGTGCCGACCGGCCCCGGCCGCTCGGTCGCCACCCGGTACGGCGCTCCGGTGGCGGCGGTCGAGGCGGCGCCCGACGCGCCCGCCGCCTGGACCACCCAGCTGGCCTGCGCCGACCTGCGCCGCACCGCCGCGCTGGTCCGCACCGCCGGCGGCCGGATCGCCCGTGAGCCGTACGAGGTGCCCGACCAGGGCCGCGCCGCGATCGCCGTCGACCCGCTCGGCGCGCCGTTCGGCCTCTGGCGCGGCGACACCGTCGACGGCGCGGGGCTGGTGAACGAACCCGGCACGCTCGCCTGGAACGCGCACCTCTCCCCCGACCCGGACGCCGCCCGCGCCTTCTACCGCCGCGTCTTCGGCTACACCTACGACCGGCCGCGCGCGGGCCGCACCCTCGCCCGGCTGGCCGGCCTGCCGGTCTGCAGCCTCGGCCCGTCCGACGAACCGGCCCGCTGGCTGACGCACTTCGGCACCGCCGACACCGACCGCGCCGCCGAGCAGCTGCGCGCCCTCGGCGGCGCCGTCCTCACCGCCCCCGAGCCGACGCCCTTCGGCCGCGCCGCGCTCGTCGGGGACGAGGCCGGCGCGGTGTTCGTCCTGGTCGCCGTGCCGCCACCCCACGAGAACGCGGAGGCCGCCTGAGATGGCCGTCGACAGGACCGACCCCGAGCACCGATTCGCCGCCCTGGTCGAGGAGTTGAAGGACCTCCCGGGCGTCCGGCCGCCCGCCGCCGGCCGCCGCCGCTTCGGCGCCGACGCCCTCACGGCGGACGGCCACATCTTCGCCATGCTCTCCGCCGGCCGCCTGGTCCTCAAACTGCCCCGGGCCCGGGTGGACGACCTGGTCGCGGCCGGCGCGGGCGCCCACTTCGACGCCGGCAAGGGCAAGCCGATGCGCGAATGGCTCGCCCTCGACCCGGCCGCCGACCTCCCCTGGCCCCAACTCGCCCGCGAGGCCCACGCGTTCGTCCACGGCTCGGCCTGACGCAGCGGGCCCGCCCGACCCCGCGCGGCGGCCCCGCTACGGTGCTGTCATGAGTTCCTTCCTGACCGTGTACCTGACCGACGTCGAGGGCAAGCACGAGCTCGTGGGCTGCGCCGACGAGGAGGTGGTCGCCGAGGTCGCCGACTACTTCGACGCCGGACTCGCCCGCGCCGACGCGGAGTCCGCCGACGAGATCGCGAACGGCGCCCCCACCGCCCGCGAGGCCCTGCGCGCGGTGGTGTTCGGCGGCCCGTACGACGAGGAGTACGGCCACCAGTACCGCTCCGCCTACCGGCGCCTGTGCGCGATCGACGCCACCGACCTCGACAACCGCTCCTTCGGCCCCTTCCGCGGCCGCTGGCTGGACGTGGTCGACGAGGGCCTGCGCGCCCACGGCATCACCGCCGTCTCGCTCGAGGACTTCTTCTACGGCTCCGGCTTCCCCGCCGGCCTCCCCTACAGCCCCGACCTGTCCTGCGGCGAGTGGTCGCCCGCCCGCTGCCGCGAGGCCCTGCGCCAGTTCGAGTCGGCCGAACGCGAGGGCCGCCCCGCCCCGGCCCTGGACCGCGCGGTCTCCGAGGCCGTCCAGGAGGTCCTCGGCTGGCTCCGGCTGGCCCGGGAGGTCGACACCTACGGCGTCATCGGCTTCGTCAGCTGAGTCTCCGGGGCGGCTGGGCCCGGCCGGGTGACGTGTGGCACCGACGGACGGTTCGCGTTGCGGATCACGGGGCCGCTCGCAGGATGGCTGTGGGGGTGCGGCCGGACGCCGCCCCCACCGCCCAGCTGCGCGCCAGGTCCATCGGTGGCGGGCCCCGCACGCCGTACGGGCCGGACCGTCCACCGGCCGGTGCACCCGACGAGGAGAACGCCATGCCCATCCTGACCACCCGTGACGGCGTCGAGATCCACTACAAGGACTGGGGCAGCGGCCGCCCGGTCGTCTTCATCCACGGCTGGCCGCTGAACGCGGACGCCTGGGAGGACCAGATGAAGCTGGTCGCCGACCACGGCTTCCGCGGCATCGCCCACGACCGCCGCGGCCACGGCCGCTCCAGCCAGCCCTGGGACGGCTACGACTTCGACACCTTCGCCGACGACCTGAACGACCTCCTCACCGGGCTCGATCTGCACGAGGTCACCCTGGTGGCCCACTCCATGGGCGGCGGCGAGCTCGCCCGCTACATCGGGCGCCACGGCACCGGCCGGATCAGCAGGGCGCTCCTGCTCTCGGCGATCCCGCCGCTGATGGGCCGGACCGCCGGAAACCCCGAGGGCGTGCCGGGCGAGGTGATCGACGGCATCAGGGCGGGCATCCTGAAGGAGCGTTCACAGTTCTGGAAGGACCTGGCGCCGTCGTTCTTCGGCGCCAACCGCCCCGGCAACCAGGTCACCCAGGGCAACCAGGACGCCTACTGGCTCATGGCCATGCACCAGAGCATCAAGGCCGGCGTGGACTGCGCGACGGCCTTCGCGGAGACGGACTTCACCGAGGACCTGAAGAAGTTCGACGTCCCCACCCTGATCATCCACGGAGACGACGACCAGATCGTGCCGATCGACGCCACCAGCCGCAAGGCCGCACGGCTCGTCCCGAACGCCCGGCTCAAGGTCTACGAGGGCGCCGGCCACGGCATCGCCGCGGTCCCCGGGGAGAAGGAGAGGTTCAACCAGGACCTCCTGGACTTCCTCGGGAGCTGAGCCCGGCCCGCCGCCCGGGCATGCCGCGCTCCGGCGCGCCCCGGCGGCGGGCTGATCGATCGGTCCGGCGGTCAGGCCGCGCAGGCCGATCAGGCCGCGCAGGCGACGAGGGGCGCGTCCGTTCCCCGTTCGGCCGCCGCGAGGAGCCCGATCAGGGTGGTGCGGGCGCGGGAGACCCGGGACCGTACGGTGCCGATCGGGCAGCCCGTGACCACGGCGGCCTCCTCGTACGGCAGACCCAGCATCGTGGTGAGGACGAAGGCGTCCCGCCGCTCGGCGGGCAGCGTCTCCAGCAGTTCGGCCAGCGCCAGGCCCTCGTCGAAGCCGGGCGCGTCGCAGTCCTGCACGCGCTCGGCCGTGGCCTGCCAGTCGTCGGTGGCCACCAGGCGGGGCCGGGCGGCCGCCGTGCGGAAGCGGTCGGCGACGGTGCGGCGGGCGATGGCCAGCAGCCAGGTGCGGGCGGAGGAGCGGGCCTCGAAGCGGTGCAGGCCGCGCAGGGCGCGCAGGTAGGTGTCCTGGGTGAGGTCGTCGGCGGCCTGCGGCTCGCCGCTCAGGTGGGCGACGTAGCGCAGGACGTCCGGGCGGGTGGCGCGGACGAATCTCTCCACGGCGGCCGGATCGCCGTGGCGGGCGGCGAGGGCCCAGGCGGTGATCGTGGCGTCGTCGTGCGGGTGGCGGTATCGGGCGGAACGCGGGCGTGGCAGGGCAGGTGTCATCGCCGGGAGTCCTTCTCGGAGAGGCGTGGGAGCGGCGGCTCGGCCGCAGGACCGTGCCGGGGCGCTCCTCAGCGCCGCAGCGTCGCAGCGTCGCTGGGTCGCAGCGCGGCAGCGTCGCCGCACCCGGCAGCGGGTACGGCGTCGGCGGAGGGAGCCCCGGGGAGGGCCGTCAGGCGACGGCGATCCCGGCGGGCGGTCCCCGAGAGGTGAGGGCGTGGACGAGCAGCAGCTGCCGCAGCCGCTGGGCGGAACCGGCACGGACGGGCCGCAGGCGCGGCCGGTGCGGCGGGCAGGCCAGCCGGAGCAGGAGGAGCAGCGGCGCGAGGAGCCGCGCGGTGACGGCCCGGCCGAGGCGGAACGCGCCGCGCTCGCCCGCCGACAGCCACAGGCCCATCAGCAGGGCGGCGAGCAGGTGGGCCGCCAGCATGCCGGTCATCCCCCCGCCGACGTGCTGCGCGGGCCCGGCCGTCACGGTGCCGAGCTGGTGGGCGTGCGCGCCCACGGCCGTCCCCGACATGCCCGCCATCCCCGGCATACCGGCCATGCCTGGCATGCCGGCCAGGTCGCCGAGCCCGGCCGCCTGCGCCATCCGCACCGTCTCAGCGGGCGACACGGGATGGGAGGTGCACAGGAGCAGCCGGGCCCACTGGTCGGCCAGGTCGCCGCCGGCCGAGGTTCCGGAACCGGCCGCGGCCTGCCCGAGCGCGAAGAGCGTGTGCAGGGCGGCCTGGACGCCGACCGTCAGCCCGGTCACCAGCAGCGGCCCGCGCTCGCGGGCGCCGAGCGGCCGGGCGAGGCCGAACACGGCGGCCAGGGCGGCGACGGCGGACCAGGCGGGCACGGGGGTCCCGGACATCAGGACGTGACCGAGCGAGGCGAGCAGCACGGACACGGCCGCGAACACCGCGGCCCGTCCGGTGCGCATTCCTCCACCCACGTCCATGGCGGCACATCGTCGCACCCCGAGCTTGCGCGCCACAGACCGGGGTCGGCCAAAATCAGGTCGTCCGGCCGGTTCCGTCAGGGCGTGACGCGCATCACACCGGATGCCGGGAACTCGTCGCCGGTTCGGGCCGACTTGCTGCGACGGGGCCGACCCGCCCCTCGCCCCCCACAGCACCCTGCCCCCCGGAGCGCCGTTTCATGAACACCGCCCGCCTGGCCGCCCGCGCCGCCACCGTCACGGCCGTCGCGGCCGGGGCCCTCGCCCTCGCCGTCCCCGCCTTCGCCCACGTCGAGGTGGCGTCCGACACCGCGCAGGCGCTGGCCGCCAAGGCCACCCTGACGTTCACCGCCGAGGCCGAGTCGAGCACCGCCGGGCTCGCCAAGTTCCAGGTCGTCCTGCCCGCGGGCATCGCCCCGGCCGACGTCACGCTCGCCGACGCCCCGGCCGGCTGGACCTTCGCCGCCACCGCGGACGGCTTCACGGTCGGCGGCGCGGCGCTGCCGCAGGGCAAGGACGCCGTCTACAAGATCACCATCAAGCAGCTGCCCGACGCCAAGGAGCTGGTCTTCAAGACCCTGGAGACCTACAGCGACGGCAGCATCGTCCGCTGGATCGACCTGCCCCAGGGCGGCACCGAGCCCGAGCACCCCGCCCCCACCCTCAAGCTCGCCGCCGCCGCGCCGGGCGCCACCCCGCTCGCCCCCTCCACCGCGGCCACCCCGACCGCGACGGCCACCCCCTCGGCCGCCGCCTCGTCCGCCGCCCCCTCGGCCGCCGCCCCCTCCGCGACCCCGAGCATCACCGCCTCGGCCACCCCGGCGGCCGCCGCCAAGAGCGACGACTCCTCCTCCTCCTCGGCCGCCCCCATCGTCATCGGCGCCGCCGCCGTGGTCCTGCTCGCCGCCGGCGGCGCCTGGTGGTGGCGCAAGCGCTCCACCACCCGCTGAGGTTCCCGAACTCCCGCCCCGCCCGCGGGTGCGGTCAGTCCTTGACCGCACCCGCCAGGCCGGAGACCAGACGGCGTCGGACGGCGACGAAGAAGACGAGGACCGGCACGGTCATCAGGGTGGAGGCGGCCATGATGGCGCCCCGGACTTCAGCGTCGGCAGGTTGCCCATCGCAGGGACGTTGGGCGTGGGCGATCGGCCCCAACAAGAGGCGGTTCGCGAAGTTTTGCAGTGCACAACGTTGTATCGAGGACGAGGTGATCCGCCCGCGAAGGGGTAGGTTCTGACCACCACTGGACCAGACAACCGCCGATCACGACCAGGAAAACGGACCAGGGAAACGGACCAGGGAAACGGACCCATGACGGACACGGCCCCCAAGAAGCCCGTGACGGAACGCAACCAGTCCTCCTCGCTGCGCCGCGCGCTCGCCGTCCTCGGCCACGTCCGCGACCACGGCGACGGCCGCGGCGTCCCGCTCGCCCAACTCGCCGAAGCACTCGGCCTGAACAAGAGCACCGTGCTGCGGCTGACCGGCCCGATGCTCGACGAGCACCTGCTCGACCGGGACCGCGAGACCGGCTGGTTCCGGCTCGGCCACGGCTCGCTGCGGCTCGGCCAGGCCTACCTGTCCACCCTCGACCTGCGCAGCGTCGCCACCGAGCACCTGCGCCGGCTCCAGCGCGAGGCGGGCGAGACCGTCCACCTGACCGTCTGGCAGGCGCCCGGGATCGTCTACCTGGACAAGGTCGAGGACGAGACCAACGTCCGGATGGCGTCCCGGGTCGGCAGCCGGGCGCCCGCCTACTGCACGGCCACCGGAAAGGCGATCCTGGCCTGGCTGCCCGAGGAGGCCGTCGCCGAGGTGGTCGCGGCGGGCCTACGGCCGGTCACCGCGTGGACCATCGCGGACGAACCGCGCCTGCGCGCCGACCTGGCCAGGATCCGCGCCCGCGGCTACGCCATCGACGACCGCGAGAACGAGCCCGAGGTGCGCTGCGTCGCCGCGCCGATCTTCGACCACACCGGCGAGGTGACGGCGGCGCTCTCGGTGTCCGGCCTGACCTCCCGGATGACCGCCGCCCGCGTCCGCGCCCTCGGCCCGGTCGTCGCCCAGGCCGGCCTGCGGATCTCCCGCGAACTCGGCTCCGACCGCCAGCCGGCCTGAGGCCGGCCCCGGACCGGCCCCAGACCGGCCCCGGACCGGCCCCGGACCGGCCCGGTCCCGGCAGCGGCCGGGAAACGCGAACGAGGCCCGGCGCCAAGGAAGGCACCGGACCTCGTCCGAACTGGAGCGCCAGGCCCGGGTCGCACGGACTCTCCCCACTGAAAGTGGGACGTGCTCTGGTAGCACCACTGACGCCTGACGAGGAATCATCTCCCTCGCGACGGAATGAATACTAGCAGCTCAACGGCCCTGGGCCGAACCACGAACGATCCCCCGCACCCCGCCGGCAGTGGCCGGGAAACGCGGACGAGGCCCGGCGCCAAGGAAGGCACCGGACCTCGTCCGAACTGGAGCGCCAGGCCCGGGTCGCACGGACTCTCCCCACTGAAAGTGGGACGTGCTCTGGTAGCACCACTGACGCCTGACGAGAGATCATCTCCCTCGCGACATGAGGAACACTAGCAGTTCAGCAGCCGCCCACCGAAATCGAGGCGAACCCCTCATGACGACCCCCCTCCCCGAGTCCGTCCCGTACGCGGACGGGCAGTTCCTGGACGTCCACCGCCCGCCGGCCGGCACCCCGGGGCCGGTACCCGTCGTGCTGCTCTGGCACGGCAGCGGCTCCGACGAGCGCGACGTGCTGCGGCCGCTCGCCCGGGCCGCCGCCGACCTCGGGCTGCTGGTGCTCGTCCCGGACTGGCGGCCCCACCTGCCGGACGGCGGACGGGCGGACCTGCTCGCCTCGCTCGCCCACGCCCGCCGCGCCGCGGCCGAGTTCGGCGGGGCCGGCGGGGGCGGGGACGGCGGGGGCGGGGAGCGCCTCGTCCTGGCCGGCTGGTCGCTCGGCGCCAAGGAGGCGGTCGGCCTCGCCACCCATCCGGACACCCCCGCCGACCTGCGCCCCGCCGCCGTGGTCGGCATCGCCGGCCGCTACGACACCCCGACCGCCACCACGGGCGAGGCCACGCTCCCCGCCCTGGCCGCACGACCCTCCCCCGTCCCGCTCCACCTGGTGCACGGCGCGGCGGACGAGGTGGTCGACGTGGCGCACGCGCGCGAGCTGCGCGCGGCCGCACCGACCGCCTCGTACCTCGAACTCCCCACCGACCACGCGGGCGTGGTGATGACCGCGTACAGCCCCGAGGCCCGCCGCTGCCTCCCCGCCACCGCCCCGGCCGCCGTCCACGCCGGCCGACGGACCGCCCTCGCCATCGCCGCGGCCGCCGGAGTGTCGTAGGGCGGCCGGTCCGGCGGTTCCCGCCGGGCGGTTCAGCTCCCGGTGACCGACTGCCGCAGGCCGTGGCCGCGTTCGAGCTCCTCCAGGTCGCGCTGGAGGGCGGGTCGGGGGACGGTGAGCACCGGGCAGGTCGCGTGCCGGACGCAGTAGGCGGCGACGGAGGGGCGCAGCAGCCGGGAGAGGCGGCCGCGTTCGTGGCCGGCGCCGAGGACGAGGAGGTCGTCGGGGCGGTCGGCGCAGCCGACCAGGGTGCGGCCGGTGTCGCCGCGGACGGCCTGGCAGCGCAGGCGGACTCCGGCGTGGTGGCCGGCGAAGGCCTCGTCCAGGGCCTGGCGGAGCCGGGCGACGGCGGCGTCGCGGCCGGCGGTGAGGGCCGGCGGGTAGGGGGTGCGGCGGTAGCCGAGCTCGTCGCCGGGCGGGGTCCAGCACAGGACGGCGAGGAGTTCGACGTCGGTGCGGCGGGCCTCGGCGGCGGCGTGGTGGAGGGCGGCGATGCTGCCGAGCGAGCCGCTGACGCCGACCACGATCCGGCTCTCCGCCGGGATCGTTCCGCTCGCCCCGCCCGCCCCGCTGTCCTTCATGGCCTGGACCGCCTCTCCGCCCGCATCGCCGAACCGTCACCCCAGCAAAGCGGCGGACGGCTGCCGGGCCGAGGCCCGTTGACACGGCCCTGACGCGGCACCGGGCGTTCCGTACGCGTCCCTGACGTACGGCCGGAGCCTCCCCGCCCCGGGCACCCCGGCGGCCCCGCCGTGCGGCCCCGGCGCCGAGGCGCGCCGGGACCGCGCGGCGGGAACGCACGCGGGAGGGGCGGATCCGGTGGGGCGTCGATCAGCAGCTCTGGTCGATCAGCGAGAACGTGGCGTAGTGGTCGCCGGTGTAGTAGTCCTCCTGGTCGCCCTGCCCGGTGATGATCCGCCGGGCGCCTCTGGTCGGAGCGCCCGGGGTGATGACGGTGTACTCGTGGTAGTAGCCGTAGGACTGGGTCGGCAGGACGTGCTCCCGGTTCTGGAACACCACGCCGTCCTGGCTGTACGGGAACGGCCCGTCGGAGGCGATCAGGTTGAGGGTGTCGTCGGCCTCCTGCGGGAGGGCGGTGAGACAGACCGTGCCGCTCACGGCGGCGTGGGCGTCGGTCGCGACGGCGACGGGCGCGAGGGTCATCATGGCGACGGCGGCGACGGCGGCGGCGCGGGTCTTCCACGCGCGTAGAGTGCGAGTCATGCCCCCAGTGTGGCGGGCCACGGTCAACTCCGGAAGCCTCCCGGCCAACAATTAACCCACGGGTAACTCCCGTGTCCGACCAGCGACTTGACCAGTATTCCGAACCCACGACGACCTCCTCCAGGGGCGTCCACGAACCGCCCGGGCGGCCCAAGGGTCGACCGGCGTCGAACTAGCGGAATCACCGCTCCCGCGCCTCCCCCGGCCCCGCCCTGTCGGCCTCCTCACACCTTCGGGCGGCTCCGGCCCCACCTCGCCCCCGCCGCATAGAGTGACGGATCGTGTCGAGCCGGAACGATCTCTGACGGAGTGTGCATGAGCACGGGTGGTACGGGCGGTCCCCGCAACACGGGCAGCAGGACCGGCAAGGGCTCGGCGCCGACCGCGGCGCCGGCCGCCGCACTGACCGCGCGCCAGCTCGTCGGCCTGCTGGTCGACCCGGACGGCTTCCGCGGCTGGGACGAGCCCCCGGCCGGCCCGCCCGCCGACACCGACTACCGCGCCGCGCTCGACCGGGCCCGCGCCCGCACCGGGCTGGACGAGGCCGTCCTCACCGGCGTCGGCCTGATCGACGGCCGGCCGGTCGCCCTCGTCGCCTCCGAGTTCGGCTTCCTCGGCGGCTCGATCGGCGTCGCGACCGCCGAACGCATCACCCGGGCCGTCGAGCGCGCCACCGCCGAACGCCTGCCGCTGCTCGCCCTGCCCGTCTCGGGCGGCACCCGGATGCAGGAGGGCTCGGCGGCCTTCCTCTGCATGCTGCGGATCACCGCCGCCGTCCAGGCGCACCGCGCGGCCGGACTCCCCTACCTCACCTACCTGCGCAACCCGACCATGGGCGGGGTCTTCGCCTCCTGGGGCACGCTCGGCCACCTGGTGTTCGCCGAGCCGGACGCCCGGCTCGGCTTCCTCGGCCCGCGCGTGTACGAGGAGCTGCGCGGCGTGGAGCTGCCGCCGGACGTCCAGCGGGCGGAGACGCTGGCCGAGCGGGGGCTGGTGGACGCCGTGGTGCCGCCGCAGGAGCTGCGCGAGCTGGTCCGCCGCACGCTCGCCGTCCTGGCCGCGGCGCCGCCCCCGCCGTCCCCTTCTCCCCTCCCCTCCCCTTCTACCGACACGGCCCCTTCCACCGTCACGGTCACGACGACCGACACGGCCACCGCACCCGCGCCCGCCGACGCCTGGGACTCCGTCCTCCGCACCCGCCGCCCCGACCGCCCGGGCACCCGCGAGCTGCTGCGCCACACCGCCGAGGAGCTGGTGCTGCTGGACGCCCCCGGCGGGCGCGGCGGCGCACTGGTGCGGGCACTCGCCGTGCTCGGCGGCCGGCCCGTCCTGGTCGTCGGCCAGCAGCGGCGCACCCCCGAGCACGAGCGGCCGTTCACCGCCGCCGACCTGCGGGCCGTCCGCCGCACCGCGCGGCTGGCCGAACAGCTGGGCCTGCCGCTGGTCACGGTGGTGGACACCGCCGGGGCCGAGCTCTCCGCCGACGCCGAGCGGGACGGCATCGCGGTGGAGATCGCGTACTGCCTGACCACCCTGCTCGCGCTGCGCACGCCCGTCCTCGCCGTCCTGCTCGGCCAGGGATCCGGCGGCGGCGCGCTGGCGCTCCTCCCGGCGGACCGGGTGATCGCCGCCGGGCACGCCTGGCTGGCGCCGCTCCCGCCCGAGGGCGCGTCCGCGATCGTCCACCGGGACGGCGCGCACGCCCCCGAGCTGGCCCGCTCCCAGGGCATCGGCGCCGGGCACCTGGCCGAGGTGGGGCTGGTGGACGAGGTGGTGCCGGAGCTGCCGGACGCCGCCGAGGAGCCGGCGGCGTTCTGCGCGCGGCTGGGCCGGGCGGTCGGCACGGCGCTCGGCGCGCTGGCGGCGACGCCGGAGGCGCGGCGGCTGGCGGAGCGGGCCGTCCGGCACCGGCGGCTCGGCGACCCGCGGTGAGCCCGCGCCGCCCACGGTGTGGCCCCGGTCGCACCTACGGTGTGGCGCCGGTCTCAACCGGGACCGAGATCGTCAGTACGCAAAGTGCCGCCGCCGGGTCGGGCGCGTGACGGCCGCGGGCGCCAAACGGTGAGTGCGCTCACACCCCGACCGCATCCACGACGCCCGATAGTGGTCGCCGGCGCGCCCGCGCCCGACCGACCGAAGCGGGGCCAGGCAGCCCGGGAGCAGCCTCGACCGGCCCGCGCCACCCGCCTTCGAATCGACGGCGCCCACCCCCGTACGACGCCGCGTCGTAACGAGGGGGTCTTGGCGACGGCCGATCCCGTCTGGCAACAATTGCCCAGTCGTCAGCCGCACCGGCACCTGTCCCGCCGGTGAACGGCTTGCTGCCGAGTCACGCCCCGCGACCGTATCGGCCCCTGTCCGGCCACGGTCCCGGGCGGGGCGTGACCCGGCCCAACCTGATTGAGGTCTTGTTCTACATGCCCGCTCTCAAGCTCCGCATGCGCACTTCCGCCGCGATTCTCGCCGGCGCCGCCGCTCTGACCGGCCTCGGTGCGGCCGTCCTGCCCGCCACCGCCGCGAACGCCGCGACCCCGCAGACCGTCGCCGCGCAGATCGTCCCGGCGAACCAGCTGGCCTCGTTCAACCAGATCATCAGCCACGAGTCCGGCTGGAACGTGACCGCGACCAACCCGAGCTCGGGCGCGTACGGCCTGGCCCAGGCGCTGCCGGGCTCCAAGATGGCCTCCGCCGGCTCGGACTGGCAGACCAACCCGGCCACCCAGATCAAGTGGGCGCTGGACTACATGAACTCCCGCTACGGCAGCCCGAACGCCGCCTGGAACTTCTGGCAGGCCAACCACTGGTACTAAGCCGCCCCCACCGCACCGGCGCACCTGACCACTCCCCCTCACCCCGGGGGCCGGACAGGGACTCCCGAGGTGACCCGACCGGCCCGGCCCCACGCGCGATCCGCGCGGGGCCGGGCCCGGTCGCGTTCTCCCGCCGCCTCCCGGGAACCGCGCGGCGGCGCACACCGTCCCCGCTCCTGAACGACCAGGGGGAACGATGTCCGCACGCACCATCGGCCGGCTCGACCAGAACCGGAGACCGGACCTTACGGCACCTGCCGCGCACTGGTGGTGGCGCCTGCTCACCATCGGCACGCTGGCGGCGGGCCTCGTCCTGGGCGTGTTCGCCCTGGTGACGGTCCACCAGACCATCCCCTTCGCCCTGGAGTGCGACCCGCCGGGCCCCGGGCCGAACGATCCCGGGCCGGATCCGGACTTCCTGACCCCGCTGGTGAAGGCCCTCGGCTACCTCTCCAGTTACCTCGCCGCCTTCGCGGCCGGCCTCTGGGCGCCGCACTCCCTGCTCCGCGGCCGCCCCCGCTGGGTGCGCGCCGTGGCCGGCCTCCTGCTGGCGCCGCTCGCCCTGGGCGCCCTGGGCACCGCCGACCTGCTGTTCAACGTGGCCCCGGCGCACGGCCTGCACCTGCTCCTGCCGCCCACCCACGGCGTGTGGCTGACCCCCGGGATTTGCCCTCCGCCGCTCGCGCCCTGACCACCCGGCCGCGCTCGGCGGCGCGCGGCGCGCCCGGGGCCCGCCGACTGCGGGCGGCACGCCGCCCAACCGGCCAGGGTGGGCTCAGAGTTCGCCGGTGAGGCCGAGCAGTTCGCGCATCCGCGCGTACTTGGCGACGAGCCGTTCGGCGGTGGCCGGGGGCAGGGTGGCGAGGCGGTCCGGGTCGGAGTTGTGGGCCAGGTCGGCCCGCTTGACCAGCAGGGCGCCGGGGGTGGCGAGGATCCGCGCGGCGTACTCCTCGACCGGTTCGTCGGGGCGGCGGGTGAGCGCGTCCACGATCGCCTTGGTCTCCTCGGGCAGTGCCGCCCCGGCCAGCCACTCGCGGCTCAACCGGTCGTCCTCGACGGTGTCGTGCAGCCAGCCCGCCGCGATCTGCGCCTCGCTGCCGCCGCGTGCGGCCGTTCCGCCCGCGACCGCCGCGATGTGCTCGGCGTAGGGGTGCCCGTTCTTGTCCACCTGCCCCTGGTGGGCGCGGCGCGCGACGGTCTCGACCTCGGACAGGCTCAGGTAGCGGTCATCCTCCATCCGCCCATCCTAGGGGCCGTCTTCGACGCCCGGCCGAGGGCGGATCCCGGGCGGGTCCCAGCGCGGGTCCGAGCGCGGACGCCCGGGCGGGCACCCGGGGCGCCGGTCGGTCCTCGGACGGCCACTGGTTTACTGCCCCGGGCGGGCGATCCCCGCCTGCACCATCCGCACCACCGGCACCACCGGCACCACCGGCACCACCGCGGCCGCCCACCCCGCCCGGCCGTCCCCTCCGAGCGATCCGAGGAACCATGCCTTCCCTGCACCCGCTGCTCTCCGGCTTCGCCCCGATCTGGGCGCTCACCGGAGTCGGCTACCTGGTCGGCCGCAGCAGACTGCTCGGGGCGCAGGCGGAGGCGGTGCTGACCAAGTTCGTCTTCCACGTGGCGATGCCGGCCGCGCTGTTCCTGATGATCTCCCGCACTCCGCTGGATCGTTTCGCCAACCCCTCCATGCTCGCCTTCGCCGCCGGCACCGCCGCCGGGACCGGCCTCGGGCTGCTCGCCGGGCGCCTGCTGTTCCGCCGCAAGGGCGGCGAACTCGCGATCGGCGCCATGGCCTCCGGGTACGTCAACTCGGCCAACCTCGGCATACCCGTGGCGATGCAGGTCGTGGGCGACGCCTCCTTCGTCGCGCCGGTGGTGCTGTTCCAGATCCTGCTGGTCACCCCCGCCGTGCTGGCGGTGCTGGACAGCGGCGCGGCCGGCCGCCGGGCGCTGGTCACCCTGCCGCTGCGCAACCCGATCCTGCTGGCCACCGCGCTCGGGGCGGTGGCCTCGGCGACCGGCCTGTACCTGCCCGCCGAACTGAACCACTCGGCCGAACTCCTCGGCGGCGCCGGCGTGCCGACCGCCCTGGTCGCCCTCGGCATGTCGCTGCACAACCGCCCGCCGGCCGAAGGCCGTTCGCGGCTCGCCGAGACCGGGTTCATCGTCGCGGTCAAGACCCTCGTCCAGCCGCTGGCCGCGCTCGCCGTCGCCGGTCCGCTGCTGCACCTGTCCACGCACCAGCTGCTCACCGTGGTGCTCTTCTCCGCGCTGCCCACCGCGCAGAACGTGTACACCTACGCGCGCGAGTACGGGCAGGCCACCGGGCTCGCCCGGGACGCGGTGCTCTGGTCGACGCTGGTGTCGATGGCCACGCTGTCGGTGATCAGCTGGTCCCTCGGGCCGTCCTGACCCCCGGCGACGCCGAGACCACCGCGCCCGTCACCGCCCCCGTCACCGCCTCCGTCACCGTCTCCAGGAAGCGCCGGACGGTCGCCAGTTCGGCCGGCTCGAACTCCCCCATCGCCGCGACCAGTTCGCCGATCAGCCCGCCGAAGAAGCCCTCCCCCAGCTCCATCGCCCGCTGCTCCACCACCAGGTGCACCCGCCGCCGGTCCCGCGGGTCGCGTTCGCGGCGGATCAGCCCGAGCCGCTCCAGCCGGTCCACCAGGCCGGTGGTGCCCGCCGAGTTGAGCCGCAGCGCCTCCCCAAGCCGGCCGGGGGTGACCACCCGGCCGGCCCGGGCGGCGTCCAGCAGGTGGATCAGCGCCCGCAGGTCGGTCGGGTGCAGTTTGTTCCGCGACGCGAACTCGGCGCCGAACAGGTCGAGTTCGACGGTCAGCGCGCGCAGCAGGTGGACCAGCCGCAGCGGCTCCGCCGACGTCGCCGTCTCCGCTGTTTCCGTCTCCGTCGACTCCGTCTTCGCCGACTCCGCGGGCAGTGAGGTCTCGGACACCCTCTTCTCCGTCCCGGGCACGCATGTGCCACTATTCTCTCGCTGAGCGAGATACTTGTTCTGCGAGTGACCCCATCATGCCCTGATGCCCGCCGCGGAGGCACACCCATGTCCGGCACACCCGTTCGCCCGCCCTCCCAGCGCACCGCCGCCTTCCTCGCCGCCTACGACGCCCTGCTCGCCCGCTGGCCCGTCCCCGTCGAGGCGGTCACCGTCCGCACCGCCCACGGCACCACCCGGATCAACGCCTGCGGCCCGCGCGACGGCCGCCCGCTCGTCCTCCTGCACGGCGGCGGCGCCACCTCCACGACGTGGTTCGCCAACGCCGCCGCCTGGGCCGGAGCCGGCCACCGCGTCCTCGCCGTCGACCTCATCGGCGACCCGGGGCGCAGCGTCCACGACGGCGCCCCGCTCGGCGGCGTCCCCGGCCTGCTCGGCTGGCTGGACGCCGTGCTCGACGCCCTCGGCGCCACCGAGGCCGACCTCTGCGGCCACTCCTACGGCGCCTGGATCGCCCTGGAGTACGCGCTCCACGCGCCCGCCCGGGTCGGCCGGCTCGCCCTGCTCGACCCCACCCAGTGCTTCGCCGGCTTCCGCCCCGGCTACCTCCTGCACGCCCTCCCGCTCTTCCTCCCCCGCCGCACCCCGGCCCGGGCCCGCCGCTACCTCGACTGGGAGTCCGGCGGCAGCGGGCACCTGGACCCGGACTGGCGCGAGCTCTACGCCCTCGGCTACGCCGACTTCCCCGCCTCCCGGGTCGTCACCGGCCCCCGCCCCGCACCCGCCCGCCTCCGCACCCTCGTGCCCCCCGTCCTCACCCTCCTCGCCGAGCACAGCCACACCCACGACGCCCGGCGCGTCGCGGCCGCCGCCCGCTCCGCGCTGCCGACCGCCACCGTCGCCGTCGTCCCGGACACCGCCCACCACAACCTGCCGATGACGGGCGCGGCCCGGGTCAACGAGCAGGTGGCCGCCTTCCTCGCCGACTCCGCCCGCACCTGACACCGGCCGGGGGTCCGGTACCGTGGCCTGCTGCGCCGGCGGCAGTGATCGACGACACTGATCGGCGGCAGTGATCGACGGCACTGATCGACGGAGAGGCGGAGGACGGATGACCCTGGAGGCGGGCCGGCGCGTCAGGCTGGCCGAGGACCTCGGGATCGGCGAGGCGCTCGCCGGGGAACCCGGGGGCGTCGTCGGGTTCCTCTCGCTCGCGGCCGGGATCGAGGGCACCGTCGAGCGCGTGGACGGCGAACTCCCCGAGAGCCACGAGGTCCGCGAGTACCAGCGCCTCAAGGCGCTGCTCGACGACTACGGGCACACCATGCCGGCGGCCAGCCGCCAGCGGCTGGAGACGGAGATCGCCGCGCTGGAGCCGCAGTGGGCCGCCCACCGGGAGGCGGGCGAGCGGGTGACGGTCCGGGTCCGGCTGGACAACGGCCTCGTCCTCGACGGGGCCCACCAGGACATCCTCACCCCGCTGTGACGCAGGACCTCCGCCGGTCGGCTACGGCCCGGCCGGGGCACTGTCGCCCCCGGCCCGGACCGCGGCGCCGAGTCGCCAGGACTCGATGTCACGGTACCGGATCGGCCCGGGCCCACGGCCGATGTTGCTGCCGACCAGGTGGAGCCGCTCGGCCTGCCACACCCGCCCCACGAACCCGTTGAGCCCGGCCGCCGCCTGCGGCACGCTGGTGGCATCGTCGCGCCGGGCCCGCGCCAGCGTCAGATGGGGCCGCAGCGGGCGGTCCCGGAAGGCGATCCCGCAGGACCGGACCAGCTCCCGCACGTCCTCGGCGAGCAGGTGCAGCCCCTCCAGGTCCCCGTCGATCCCGCTCCACAGCAGCCGCTCGTCGAACTGGCCGCCGCCCCGCAGGGCCAGCCGCGGGGCGGGATGCGAGGCCGCCAGGCCGGCCAGCGCCGACCGCAGCAACGGCACCGCCGTGGACGGCAGTTCACCGAGGAACGCCAGGGTGATGTGCCAGTCCTCGATCCGGTTCCACCGCAGCCGCGGGTACCCGGCGTACGCGGGCCGCAGGGCCCGGGCCAGCTCGTCCTTGGCATCGTCGGGCGGAGCCAGCGCCACGAAGACGCGCAGGGTCGAGGGCTCAGGGTGATCGTCCACAAGGGATGTCTAACACCCCCGCCACCGCCCGCCAACCGGCACCCCCCATGCCCCACCGCCCGTCGCCCGTCGCCCGTCGCCCGTCGCCCGTCGCCCGTCGCCCGTCGCCCGGAGGCGTACGACCTGACCTTCTCCTCCGCCTGCCCCGGGTTCATCGACGGCTCGTCGCCCCCGCAGCCGGAAACAGCGAGGAGAGCGGTGGGAACCGGGCACGCCATGACCGCTCGTGCCGTGAGCCCCGGTCGGGCAGACCGGTTGGACCGGGCGGGCCGTGGAGCTCGAACGGATCGGATCATCCGCACCGTCCTCCCGGCCGTCACCGGGGCGGCATGCCGACGCCGGCGGAGCGGAGCCCGGCCTCGGTGAGCGCGGTCAGCCGGGCCGCGACCGGGGCCCGGTCCTCGCGGTGATGGTTGATCAGCTGGTACTGGGCCGAGGCCCTGGCCCAGGCCTGGCGGGTGGCGTGGTCTCCCAGCAGGGCGGGGTTGGCGAGGTAGCGGTCGGCCATGGCAGTCGCGAGTTCCTCGATCCGCGGGTCGTCCGGCTCCCAGCTCTGGGCCTCCCAGCCGCGCTTGGCCAGGTCGACGTACTCGCGGTCGTCCAGACCGTGTTCGAGCTGGGTCAGGAAGCCGTCGAAGGCCTCCGGGACCAGCGCCCGGGCCAGCACCAGGGCCTCGCGCTGCGCGGCCACGTAGGCGGGGTCGAAGCCGAGGCCGGGCATCCGGTCCAGCACGGCGCAAGCGCGGTCGGGCAGCAGGGCCCGGTCGCCGTCGGCGAGCCGGTGCAGGGTGTCGCGGCGGGCGACCAACTCGTCGATGCGTTCGGTGAGCTGGCGCCCGACGTCGGCGAGCGCGGCGTCGAACCGCGCGGCGTCGGCGTCGAGCATCGGCCCGATCCCGGCCAGCGGCACGCCCGCGGCGGCCAGCGTCCGCACCTGCACCAGCCGCAGCAACTCGTCGGAGCCGTAGCGCCGGTAGCCGGAGCCGTCCCGTTCCGGCTCCATCACCAGGCCGAGCTTGTGGTAGTGCCGCACCGTCTTCACCGTGACGCCGACGAACGCCGCCGCCTGCCCGATCGTGACTCCGTTCGTGACCCCGTTCGTCATCGGGCCAGCTTGCCGCAGAACACCGCGTCGACCAAACGCTGTTGGGCGGCCTGGAAGGCCGGTGCGATCGACAGGTCGGCGTCGTCCACCCAGGTCAGCCCGGCGGTGAGGGTCCGGCTGCCGTCCGCCGCGCCGTACATCAGCGCCGCCGAGCCCATGGTGGCGCCGTTGTGGTGGTAGACGGTGCCGCCCGCCGTCTCCTGGGCGAACACCCCCAGGCCGTAGCCGACGGTCTCCTCCGGGGTGCGCATCTCGGCCAGCAGGGCCTCCGGCAGGAGCCGGCCGGCCATCAGGGCGGAGAAGTAGGTGTGCAGGTCGCGGGTGGTCGAGATCATGTCGCCGCCGGCTCCGACCCAGGACGGGTTCTGCCGGGTGACGTCGACCGTCCGCTGCCGCCCGGCGTCCTCGTAGCGGTAGTAGCCGTGGTTGTGCGGCTCCGGGATCTCCGGCGAGGCGCCCGGGGCCACGGTGCCGGTCAGCCCCAGCGGCTCCAGCACCAGCCGCCGCAGCTCCTCGGCGAACGGACGGCCGGTGGCCCGCTCGACCACCAGCCGGGCCAGCACGTAGTTGGTGTTCGCGTAGCTCCAGCCCGCGCCCGGCTCGAACCGGGCCGGCCGGGACAGCGACAGCCGCACCAGGTCCTCGGGCGGGTAGGTCCGGAACCGGTTGTCCACCCACTCCTTGCCCTGCCAGGGGACGCCCAGCACGATCGTCCCGTCCTCGTAGAGCTCGCCGGTGTGGTTGAAGATCCCGCTGGTGTGCTGCAGCAGCATCCGCACGGTGATCCGCCGGTCGAGACCGAACTCGGGCAGGTGGTCGGCGACCCGGTCGTCCAGGCCGATCCGGCCCTCGGCCACCAGCAGGAGCACCGTGGTGGCGACGAAGCTCTTGGTGCTGCTGCCGATGCGGACGTGCCCGTCCGTCAACGGCGCGGCGCTCCCGCCCAGTTCCCGCACACCGGCGCTGCCGACCCACGCGCCCCGCTCGTCGTTCACCCGGAGCTGGACGCCGAGGAAGCCGGACCCGACCAGCTCCTCGATCGCCGCCTGCAGCTCCGGACGGTCCTGCGGACGGTCGGAAAGGTTGGTGGACATGCTGTCTCCTCACATCGATGGCCCGCGCCCTGGTCGGCGTCGCGCCGTTGCGAGGAGCCTCCACCCTGACCCGAGGTCAACCTCAACCGTGATCCGGCTCACAGCCGCCTTCCGCCGCACGAACGTGGTCGATCGCCGATCGGGCGACGATCATGGAGCGGGTGGACGAAGAGATGACCGCGAAGGCCCTGACGATCCTGCGGGCGGCCGGAGCCGAGACGATCGAACACCCCGGCGGAACGCTGCTGGCCCACCTGCGGCGCGTCGGCGAGCTGCTCGCCTCCTGGGGCGCCCGCCCGGCGCTGGTGTCGGCCGGGCTGTGCCACGCGTTCTACGGGACCGACGGGTTCCCGGTCGCGCTGCTGGACCTCGGACGCCGGGCGGAACTGGTCGAGGCGATCGGCGCCGAGGCCGAAGCGCTCGTCCACTTCTACGCCTCCTGCGACCGGGCGTCCTCCTACCGCGAACTGGCCGACGAGCGGGGCACGTTCGTCGACCGGTTCACCGGCGCCCCGGTGTTTCCGGACCTCGGGGCCCGTCGCGACTTCGCCGAACTCACCGCCGCCAACGAACTGGACATCGCCGCGGTCAGCCCACAGGCCCGCGCCCGCTACGGCGCCGACCTCCTCGACCTCTTCACCCGGTGGCGGCCACTGCTGTCCGAACCGGCCTGGGCGCACTGCCTCGGCGTGCTGGGGCAGCCCGGCCGGGAGAGCTGACGAACCGCCCGTCTGCCGCGCCGGTGGCGTCCCGGCGGGGCGGGGCAGGAGCCGTAGCCTGGCCGGATGAGCGGAGCCAAGGCGAGGGGCGGGGCACGGGCCAGCGCCGAGCACGTGATGGCCCCGGCCGTGGTGTTCGCGATCCCGGTCCTCAAGCTCGCCTGGACGCTCGGCGGGGGCGACGCCGCGCGGGACGCCCTGTCGGCCATGGGGCCGGCCAACTGGGTCGACGTCGTCATCGGCATGTTCCTCGCCGAACCGGTGCTCGCCGCCGTCCTGGCGGCCGTGGCCTGCCACCTCACCTACGCCTACCGGGCCGCCCACGGGGGCGCCGCCCGCCACCGGGAGCGCGCCCTGATCGCGACGGCGGCCGCCGCGTCGATCGTCCCGCTCGCGGCCGGAGTGGTGGTCGGAGCCTTCAACGGCCTGTGGTGGGGCGTGGCTTCGGGCGCGCTCGGCTACCTGCTGCGGCTCGGCGTCGTCGCCGAGTACCGGACGGGCGCCCGCTCCGCCGACACCGGTCACCGCACCGGCCGCCCCGCCACCTCGTTCCGCCCCCGGGCGGCCGAGGCCGTCCGCGTCGCCGCCCTGCTGCTCGCCCTGGTCGTCCTGCCCGCCCTCGCCGTCTCGGCCGCGCTGAACGGCCGCTCCTGGACGAGCGTCCTGAGCTGCGACGTCAACACCGGCACCGGGCCGCAGCGCGCCCGCGTCGTCGAACTCGACCGCTCCGCCCCGGGCGTGGTCGGCTGGGACCTCGCCGCCCGCGAGGTGGTCAGCGGCACCAACTGCGCCGTCGAAGCCGACGACGTCATCCGCCCGCCCTGGTGGCGCAGCTAGGCCCTGTCCGACACCTTCCGCCCGGGTCCGCCCGGGCCCGCCCGGCCCGAAGACCCCGGGCGGGCCCGCGCCGGCCTACGGCACGACGCCGGGCACGGACCGGCTGCACACGCTCACCTGGCAGTACGTCACCGGGCTCGTCCCCTCCGAGGAGCCGCCGATGGCGGCCGCCGGGCTGCTCGCGGCGGGCCTGGACTCGCCCGCGCTCCGCCGCCTCGCCGGGCGCCTCGTCGCCGGCGAGCTGACTCCCCGCGCCCTCGCGGCCGAGGGCTGGCGGGGTGCCACCCCGACCGCAGCCCGCACCGACGCCGAACGCGGCCTCCTCGACGCGGTGGGCGCTGCCGGGTACCGCCTCGCCCACCTGACGGAGACGCGGCCGGAGGAGGTCCCGGGGTGGGAGGCGGCGGTGCGCTCGGCCGCCGTCCGGCCGGCAGCCGGCCTCCCGGCCGATACCTCCGGCCGGCCGTCAACGACCGGCCGGCCAACCCCTGGAGCTGACCGGCGGCGGGTGGCGGCGCGTCCGCGCGGCCGTTCAGTAGATCAGGTAGCCCGGGCGGTGCCCTTCGTCGTCGATCTCCCCGGTGGCCTGGGCCCGCAGCTTGCGGGACAGCTCCTCCAGGGCGCGGGAAGCCGCGACCTCCTCGCCGATCCTCGCGAGCGGGCGGTCGTCGGCGCTCTTCACGGACTCCCCGTGTGCGCTCAGGCCGGGCGCCCGAGCTCCGGTGAGTCGGGCGTCGCACGCCGTGTGCACGCCGTCCTCCTCGAAACTCAGCTCCACTTCCCATTGGTTGTGCATGCCATACCTCCTGGCGCCGGCCCCCGTCGCGGCTGTCGGGGCCGGCACGGGCGGTGGCCCGTGGCGGCCGCTCACACCAGCGTGCGCCCGCCCCGCCCGTAGCGGCAAGCGCGGCCGCGCCCGCCGCTACGGGCCCCGCGGTCAGCCGTTCGCGCGGCCCGCCCGACGCCCCGGCGGTACGCTGACGGAGGCGCGCCGCGACCGCCGACCGACCCCGGCGCGGACCCACGGGCGCGGCGCCGGCAGCGACAACCTGGCGGTCCCACCGTGGCGGTCTTCCTCCTCGCGATCGGCGCGGCCTGCTGTCTGGGGCTCGGCTTCGTCCTCCAGCAGCACGCGGCGCAGCGGGCTCCCCGTGCCGACCTGCTGCGGTGGCGGCTGCTGCTCGACCTGATGCGGATGCCCGAGTGGCTGCTCGGCACCGGCTTCATGGTGAGCGGGCTGATCCTCTCCGCGCTCGCCCTCAACAAGGGCGAGGTCTCCCTCGTCGAGCCGCTGCTGACCACCAACCTGCTGTTCGCCATGGCGCTCTCCCGGGTGCTGACCAAACAGAGCCTCGGCCGTTCCGGCTGGGCCGGCGTGCTGCTGCTCGGGCTCGGTGTGACGGCGTTCATCGTGGCCGGGCAGCCCACCGGGGGCGGGGCGCCCGCCGGGGAACTGCGGCACTGGCTGGTGGTCGGCATCGTGGTCGGGCTGACCCTGCTGCTGGTCTCGCTCGCCCGCCGGCTGCCGCTGTTGGAGGAGGCCACCCTGCTGGCGCTCGCCGCCGGGCTGCTCTACGGCCTGCAGGACGCCCTCACCCGCACCACCACCCAACGCCTGGACCACCAGGGGCTGGACGCGGTGCTGCGCAGCTGGCAGCCGTACGCGGTGGTGGCGGCGGGCGTGGTCGGGCTGCTGCTGGTGCAGAGCGCCTTCGAGGTGGCGCCGCTGCGGATGTCCCTGCCCGCGCTGACCGCCGCCCAGCCGCTGTCCGGGATCGCCTGCGCGGTGGGCTTCCTCGGCGACCGGCTGCGGGTCACTCCGGGCGCGCTGGCCTGGCAGTCGGCCGGGTTACTGGCGATCGTGATCGGGGTGATCGTGATCGGCCGCCACCCCGCGATGCCGGGCAGTGTCTACGACACCCTGGAGAGCATCGGCGCACCGCCCGAGCAGGGCCCGGACGGCGCCGACGAGGACGAGGACGAGGACGAGGGCGCGGGTGGGGACGAGGGCGAAGGCCCGGGCGGGGGCACCGGCCCCGACCGACCTGGCGACCCCAACCCTCCTCGGGACGAGGGAGGTTAGCCGGCCCGATGTGCTGGAGCGCGCAGGCGGATGCCGTGGCCGGCGGGGTGGTCGCGGGCCTCGGCGTGCTGTGCCTGGTCCGCGCCCGCCGGGCCGGTCGGCCGCAGCGTCTGCCGCTCGCCGCGCTCCCGCTGGTCCTGGGCGCGCACCAGCTGATCGAGGCGCTGGTCTGGCTCGGTGCGGACGGCGAGGCGCCCGGCGCCCTCACCCAGGCGGCCCGGACGGCCTGGGCGGTGATCGCCCTGCCCCTGCTGCCCGTACTCGTGCCCGCCGGGGTGTGGTGCGCGGCCACCGAGCCCGGGCATCCGGCCGGCCCGGGCCACCGCCGGGCGCTGGCCGCACTGACCCTGCTCGGCGCGGCAGTCGCCGTTCCGCTCGCGGTGGCCGTCGCCGCCCACCCGGTGACGGCCACCGTGCACGGCCGCACCCTCGGCTACGGCATCGGCGTCCCGCACCCGACCGTCCTGCTCGCCGGCTATCTCCTCGCCACCGTCGGCTCCTTCCTGTTCAGCGGTGACCGCTCGCTCCGCCTCCTCGGCCTGCTCACCGGGGTCGGCGCCGTCCTGTGCGCCCTGCTCTGGCACCTCGCCTTCATCTCCACCTGGTGCGCCCTCGCGGCCGCCGCCAGCCTGCTGCTCCTGCGCTGGGCCGGGCTCGCGCCCGCGCCCCGGCCGGCGCCCGACGTCCGCTGACTCGGTCACGAGCCCCCCGGAACCGCCGGGACCGCCGCCCCCTGCGCCGCAGCCACCGGCTCCGCATCGGACTCCGCGACGGTGCCCTTGCCGCCCCGCTGTCCGTCCATCTCCCGCCACTCCCGCCGCAGCCCGGCCACAGTGGTGGTGACGAAGTAGGCCGCGCCGCCCGCGACCAGGGCGGGTATCAGCCCGGTCATGGCGACGACCGCACCGGCGACCAGCCCGCCGAGCGGGATGCCCGCCCAGGCCAGCGAGTCGCTGAGGGCGTGGACCCGGCCCAGCAGGTGGCGGGGCACCCGCTCGAAGAGCACCGCGCCGAGGATCGGGTTGAGGAAGCCGGAGCCGAAGCCACCGATCGCGAAGACCGTCAGCACCACCCCCATCGGCGCGCCCGAGGCGAGCACCAGGAAGCGCGGCGCTCCGGCCACCAGGAAGCCGACCAGGAACACCGTCCGGCGGGGCAGCCGGTGCGCCACGGCGGCCGCTATCAGGCTGCCGACGACGGCCGCGACACCCATCGCGCTGCCGATCAGGCCGATGGCGCCCGGGCCGTTCCCGGACTCCCGGGCCCACACCGGCACGAGCACCGTCGAGAACCCGGCGTCGAGCAGATTGGTGATGCCGACCATCACGATCACCGTGAGCAGCAACGGCTCGGCCCGCAGGAAGCCGAAGCCCGCGCCGAGCATCCGCCAGTAACCGCCCTGCTCGCCGCCGGAGTCGGGCTCGCCCTCCCCGGGCGCGGTCGGAACGGCCGTGCGCCCCATGCCGCGTGGCAGGGCGAAGGCGATGATCAGCGAACCCAGCGCGAAGGTGGCCGCGTTGAGCGCCAGGCCGGACAGCGGGCCCACCAGCGCGACCAGGCCGCCGCCGACCGCCGGGCCGATCGTGGAGGCCAACCGTTCGGTGACACCGGACAGCCCGGTGGCCCGTTCGAGCGGGACCCGCGCGTAGTCGGCGGCCTCCGGGACCATGACGGACTTCGCCAAGTCCCCCGGGCCGCGCATCGCCCCGATCACCGCGACCATCGCCAGCAGCAGCCAGAACGGCAGCAGCCCCTGGGCGTGCAGCAGCGGGACCAACCCGGCCGCGACGGCGCTCACCGCGTCGGTCGTCCAGGACACCACGCGCGGCCCGAGGCGGTCGACCAGCGGCCCGGTTAACGCCTTGACCAGCACGTACGGCGTCATCTCCGCGAAGGCGACCAGGCCGGTCATGGTCGCGCTGCCGGTGGTGGCCAGGACGAACCAGGGCAGGGCGATCGCCGAGACCCGCGTCCCGGTCAGGGAGACGGCCGTGGCGGCCAGCACGCCGACCAGCGGCCGGAGGCTTCGCCCCGCCCGGTCGGCGGGTACTGCGGTGGTGCCGGTCATCGCTCCCCCTCGGTGTCGGCGTCGGTGTCGGTGGTCGGGTCGGCGTCGGCGGCGTCGTCGGCGTCGCCGACAGCCGGATCGGGGAACACGTGCACGATGACGGAGACCTGCTCGGCGCCCGCCGGGACCGGCCCCTCCGCCCCCTCCCGGCGGTAGCGCTTGATCACCGCGGACAGCTCCGCCCCCAGCTGCTCCGCCTCCGCCGGCGTGAGGCGCAGCACCAGGTCGTTGAAGTCCACGGCCTTGCGCCACTCCCGGGGCATGGTCTCGAAGGCGTCGAGCGTGCGCTGGCCGGTCAGGGTGTGCGCGGCCAGGACGGAGCGCAGGAAGCCGACCGCCGTCTCGGTCTCCTCGTCCGCCAGGTCGTCGCCCGTCCAGACGGTCATCATGCGGACCGAACGCCACCAGCGCTCACGGGCGTTGCCCCGCTCCGCGTCCTCCTCCACGAAGCCCGCGGCGGCGAGCTGGCGCAGGTGGTAGCTGGTGGCTCCGGAGTTGAGCCCCAGCTGCTCGGCGAGCCTGGTCGCGGTGGACGGCCCGTGCTTGCGCAGCAGGCCGACCAGCTGCATGCGCACGGGGTGCGCCATCGCCTTCATGCCCTTGGCGGTGAGGACGACGTGCGGATCGTCGCTGTGCTTCCAACCCTGGTCTTCGGTCATGGCAGGAGCGTAGGACCGCACAGAGTTCTTTGCAAAGGGTTTTTTGCGAAAAACTTCGTGCGGTCGGCACGCGCGAGACGAATCGGCACGCGCGAGACGAATCGGCAGGCGCGAAACGCATCGGCCCGCGCGAAACGAAGAAGAGACGCGCCCCGGCGTCACTCCTGCGCGACGGCCAGCAGCAGCACCACCGTCAGCCCGCCGCCCGGCGTCGGCTCCACCGCGATCCACCCGCCGGCCGCCAGCACCAGGCTGTGCAGCGCCGGCCCCACCGGCCCGCCCGGCCGCACCCGGGCGAGCAGCCACTCCCGCGCCTCCGGCGGCTCGTACCAGCCCCGGTCCGAGATCCGGACCTCCACCCGGCCCCGGTCCCACGCCGCCGCCCCGGAGCCCGGCCCGCCCGCCGCTTCGGCCCGGACGGACACCCGGGCGCCCAGCGGGCTGCGCCGGATCGCGTGGTCGACCAGCCCGGCGACCGCGGCCTCCAGCCGCCGGGCGTCCCCGGCCACCACCGGCAGCCCGGGCGCCACCCGCACCGTCACGTTCGCCGCCCGGCCGCCGCCGCGCACCACCCGGCGCAGCACGTCGGCCACCTGGACGTGCCGGGACAGCGGCCCGCAGCCGGCCTGCCGACCGGTCCAGCGCAGCCGTTCCAGTTCCGGCCGGGACAACGCCCGCGGCCCGGCCACCGCCCCCGGCCGCACCAGCCCGAGGCCCTCGACCGCCGCCGCGCCGTCGTCCGGCTCACCCGCCCGGCCGCCGCCGGCGCCGCCCGTCCCACCGAGCGTCCCACCGAGCGCGCCGCCGATCCCGCCGCCGAGCGCGCCGAGTACCCGGGCCCCCGACGCCACGTAGCCCCAGAGCTTCCCGCGTGCCATCGTCCTGCCCTGCCCCTCGTGCCTCACCACCGGCCGTCACCCGGCCGCCACCCGGCCGTCTCGCCCGACCGCAGCCACCGCAGCCCACCGCGACCGACCGCGCCGCGCCGCTGCTCCGGCCCTCCCGCCAGCCTGCGCCTCCCCCGCCCGGGTGACAATCCGGCTCCCGGTCGCCGTCTCCGCACCACCCCCGCCGCTCGGCCGGTCGGACACCCCCCGACCGGCGGGTACGCGGCCGCCGCCGGGCCCGATCCCGGACGACCGCAGGACGGGACAGCGGGCCGGGACAGCGGGCCGGGGCAGCCCGGAACCACCGCACGAGGGGCCACCGCCCCCGCCCCGACCCACAGGCGAGGGCCGTCCCCCGCCCCTAAGCTGACCTCATGCCCCGGCTCAACGACCAGGTCAGGGAACTGCTCCAGGAGTACGCCGACCTGATCAACATCACCGGCGGGGACGCCTTCCGGGCCCGCGCCTACGAGAAGGCGGCCCGGGCGGTCGGCGAGTACCCGGAGGACGTCGCGGGCCTCGACGCCAAGGGCCTCCAGCAGATCCCCGGCGTCGGGAAGTCCACCGCCGAGAAGGTCGCCGAGTTCCTCGCCACCGGCCGCATCCCCGCGCTGGAGGAGCTGCGCGCGAAGATCCCGTCCGGTGTGCGGGAGATGACGGCCGTCCCCGGTGTCGGCCCGAAGCGCGCCCTCGCCCTGCACCGGGACCTCGGGATCTCCTCCGTCGACGAGCTCGCCGAGGCGATCCGCGCCGACAAGCTGTCCGGCCTGGCCGGCTTCGGCGAGCGCAGCGGCGAGAAGATCCTGCACGGCATCGAGCTGCTGCGGCAGTCCGGCGGCCGCACGCTGCTGGACGCCGCGACCGAGCTGGCCGAGCAGCTGGTCGCCGCGTTGTCGGCCGTCCCGGGCTGCACCCGGTGCGCGTACGCGGGTTCGCTGCGCCGGATGCGCGAGACGGTGGGCGACGTCGACGTGCTGGCGACCGCCGAGGACTCCGCGCCGCTGATGGCCGCGCTCACCGAACTCCCGTACGTGGCCGAGGTGATCGGGAGCGGCCCGACGAAGACGTCGATCCGCACCGACCAGGGCGTGCAGGTGGACCTGCGGGTGGTCCCGGAGGAGGACTGGGGCGCGGCGCTGGTCTACTTCACGGGGTCGAAGGCGCACAACATCAAGCTGCGCACGATGGCCGTCCGGGCCGGGCTGAAGCTGTCCGAGTACGGGCTGTTCGAGGTGGACGGCGGCGCCAAGGTGGTGTCGGCGACCGAGGACGAGGTGTACGCGGCGCTCGGCCTGCCGTGGATCCCGCCGACGCTGCGCGAGGACCGGGGCGAGATCGAGGCCGCGCTGAACGACGAACTCCCGGTGCTGGTCCGGGAGTCGGACCTGCGCGGCGACCTGCACACGCACACCGACCTGACCGACGGCCTGGCCACCCTCACCGAGATGGTCGACACCGCGGCCGCCCGCGGCTACTCCTACTACGCCGTCACCGACCACGCGCCGGACCTGGTGATGCAGCGGATGACCGACGAGAAGATGCTCGCCCAGCGCGAGCAGCTGCGCGAACTGGCCGGTCGGCACAAGAAGTTGCGCCTGCTGCACGGCACCGAGCTGAACATCGGCCCGGACGGCGGCGTGGACTGGCCGCCCGAGTTCCTGGCCGGTTTCGACGTCTGCGTGGCCTCGGTGCACTCGCACTTCAACCTCGACCGCGCCGCGCAGACCCGCCGCCTGATCCGCGCCTGCGAGAACCCGTACGTGCACGTCATCGGCCACCTCACCACCCGCCGGATCGGCCGGCGCGGACCGATCGACGTCGACCTGGACGCGGTGTTCGCGGCCGCCGCCCGCACCGGCACCGCGATCGAGGTCAACAGCTCCCCGCAGCGGCTCGACCTGCGCGACGAGGACGTCCTGCGGGCGAAGCGGCACGGCGTCCGCTTCACCATCGACAGCGACGCCCACGCCACCGGCCAACTCGCCTACCCGCGCTACGGGATCGGCACGGCGCAGCGCGGCTGGCTGACCGCCGAGGACGTGGTCAACACCTGGACGTGGCAGAGGCTGAAGCACTTCCTGCGCAAGGACGCACTGCGCTGACCCCTGGCGGGCGCCCCCACCCCGGTTCCCCGCTTGTCACTGGTCAGCGGCACACTGCACGCATGAGCACTGATCCACATGCCGTCCGGACGACCCTCGATCCGACCTGGGTCGAGTCCATGGGCGGTCCGCTGATCGTCGTCCCGGTGTCCGCCCTGCAGCACTGGGGCGGCTGCACCGAGGACGGCATGATCATCGGTGACGGCGACCAGCCCGACGACTACGACCGGGCCTGCGAGGTCGAGGAGCTGGCCGAGGTGATCGGCCTGGGCGACCGCGGCGACGTCTCCGCGCTGGTGCTGGGCGACGGGCCCGC
The DNA here is from genome assembly GCF_041053115.1 of Streptomyces sp. Y1. Lineage (NCBI taxonomy): Bacteria > Bacillati > Actinomycetota > Actinomycetes > Kitasatosporales > Streptomycetaceae > Streptomyces > Streptomyces sp. Y1. Next base: position 954,845 of record NZ_CP163445.1, read on the forward strand.
CACCACCTGCTACCTGCCGGAGCAGCGGGCCTTCGTGCGCCGGCTCGCCGCCGCCTCCGACGCCGAGTTGCTCGCCGTCACCGAGGCGGCGCTGGACGACCCGGCGACGCCGTGGGAGGAGTGCGGCCGCTGGGAGACCGACGGACCGGCGGTCCTCATGGACTCCGCCGTGGCCGGCACGGACCTCGGCGTGCCCTACCCGGACGGCCGGGGCGAACCGCACCAGGCCCCCGTCGACCTGCCCGCGGGACGCTGGAGGGTCCGCGCGTTCCAGAAGACCGGCGACTCCCCCTGGATCAGCGCGGTCCAGCTCCTCCCGCACCTCGACGGCCGGTCCACGACGGCTCCGTGACTCGAACACCCGACGCGCGCCCGCACCCCTGGAGGAACGGTCACGGGACGCCGGGACGGTCCGGAGCGGCCCCCGAGCCGCCCAACGGGCGCTCACGACCGGTACGCGGCGTGGTGATACCCGCGCAGCCGGGGGCTACGGATCGCGGGCAGCCCGACCAGGGTGGCCCTGAAGGCCTCGGTGCCGTCAGCTCCGTGCCACACCCAGCACACGCGAACACGTCCACACCAGCTCCCCCCGCTGCGCTCCACCGGGATTATGCCTTGGTGGGCGACCCCGGGGAGGGGGGCCGCCCACCCGGCGGTCGCCCGCCGCGGTCCGCCCCTGTCGACGCGCGGTCCGCCGGCGCGCGTTCAGCCGCAGGACGCCCCGGGGGAGGCCAGGACCCGGGCCGCGCTGCGGTGGCCGAGGGCGACCGCCGAGCGCAGATCCCCCACACCAGCTGCCAGGTACCCCGCCAGGAACCCGGCGGCGAACGCGTCCCCGGCTCCCGTGAGGTCGCGCACCTCGGCCACCGGCGGCACCGGTACCGTGAACGGCGCCGCGCCGGGCGCGTCGACCGTGGTCGGCTCCGCGCCCGCCTTGGTGACGACCGTGGTGGCCGGGAGCCGGGCCCGCTCGGGGCCGGGCCGGCCGGCCGCCAGGAGGCCGAGGTAGTCGGCCTCGGAGCGGTTGGCGAACAGGAAGGTGGGCGCCAACTCGCCCAGCAGGTCGAGGAAGCGCTCCCGCCCGTAGTGCTCCAGCATGCCGGTGGAGGAGGCGTCCACCGAGGTGGTGCCGCCGGCCCGGCGGACGCGGGCGAGGGCGTCGAGCGCGGTGGCGCCGACCGGATCGCCGTCGAAGGAGTAGGCGGGCACGTGCAGGTGGGCGAGGCCGGCCAGCCAGTCGTCCGGGACGCGTTCCAGGAGCTTGGCGGCGCCCCGGTCGGGCAGCATGGTGCGTTCGCCGGCCTGGTCGATCAGCACCACGATGCTGCCGGTGCGGCCGCGCCGCTGGACCCGTACGTCCACGCCGTGGCCCCGGAGTTCGGCGACGACGGCGTCCCCGGCCGGGTCCGGTCCGACGCAGCCGAGGAAGCGCGCCGGGTGGGCCCCGGCGGCGAAGCAGGCGACGTTGGCCGCGCTGCCGCCGCGGCGGCGGAAGACCTGGGCGCAGGAGTCGGTGCCGTGCCGCAGCGGGCCGTCGACCCAGACCACGACATCCTCGACGAGGTCGCCGAGCACCCCGAGCACGGTCAGGACCCTGAGGTGGCAGCGGCGGCCAGCGCGGTGGCGATCTCGCCGCCGAGGCGGACGTTGCCCCGGTAGACCTCGACGTTGACCTCCAGGCTGCGGCCGCCGGTGTCGCGCTGGATGAAGTCGAGCAGGAAGGGGGTGGAGGCGTTGCCGGTGACGCCCTGGCGCTCGGCCTCGGCCCAGGCGCGGGCCAGGATGCCGTCGAGTTCCTCCGGCGGCAACTGCTTGGCCGGGTCGACCGGGTTGGCGATCAGGACGGCCTGCGGCAGTCCGAGCCGGTCGCGGGCGTCGATGACCCCGGCGGCCTCGGCCGGCGACTCGACGGCGAAGTTGATCTCGTGGCCGGAGTCGGTGACGTAGAAGCCGGGGTACTTGCGGGTGCGGTAGCCGATGACCGGGATGTTGTAGGTCTCGAAGCGCTCCAGGGTCGCCCGGATGTCGAGGATCGACTTCACGCCGGCGCTGATCACGGTGACGGGCACGGCGGCCAGCACGGTCATGTCGGCGGACTCGTCGAAGCTCTCGGAGGCGCCGAAGTGGACGCCGCCCAGGCCGCCGGTGGAGAACACCCGGATGCCCGCGCGGTGGGCGAGGAAGGCGGTGGCGGCGACGGTGGTGCCGCCGTGCCGACCGAGCGCGGCGACCACCGGCAGGTCGCGCAGGCTGACCTTGTCCAGGCCGTCCGTCGCGGACAGTTCGGTGATCTGCTCGGTGCTCAGGCCGACCGTGGGCACGCCCGCGTGCACGCCGATGGTCGCCGGGACGACGCCGGCGTCCCGCAGCTGCCGCTCCGCCTCCAGCGCGACGGCCAGGTTGCGCGGGCGCGGCAGGCCGTGGGTGAAGATCGTCGACTCCAGGGCGACCACGGGCCGGCCCTCGGCGACGGCCCGCGCGACCTCCTCGGAGACGCGGACGGCCTGCGCGGGGGCGGCGGGAGCGGCGGCGGACGGGCTGTCGGGCAGTGCGGTCATGGATGCGTGCTCTTTCCTCGGATGCCACTGCGGCGGGGCAACGTGGGCTTCAGCGTAAGGACGGTTCGTATCGGGATCCAGAATCAGTAACGGGCGTTCCCATAGGCTTTCCCCTATCGGTCTGGCCTACGCTCGGACCATGGCATTCACCTTGCGCCAGCTCCAGGTCTTCCTCACCGTCGCCGAGACGCTGCACTTCGGACGGGCCGCCGAGCGGCTGCACATCTCCCAGCCCACGGTCAGTCAGGAGGTCGCCCGGCTGGAGCGGACGGTCGGCGTCGAGCTGTTCGACCGCAGCCGCCGCTCGGTCGTGCTGACCGAGGCGGGCGAGGTGATGGCCGCCGAGAGCGCGCGGCTGCTCGGGCAGGCCGAGGCGCTGCTGGCCCGGGTCCGGCTGCACGAGGAGTCCCGGCTGGGGACGGCCCGGATCGTCGCCTCGCCGAGCGTGGTGAACCGGCTGCTGCCCGCCGTGGTCAGCCGGGCCGAGCAGGAGCTGCCCGGCCTCGACACCACCGAACTCGCCGTCGACACCGGGCAGGTGACCGCGACCCTGGCCGCCGAGCTGGCCGACATCGGCCTCGGCCGCTTCCTCGCCGAGACGGACGGCTACCGGCTGGAGCGGATCGCCGACGAGCCGGTCGTGGTCGCCCTCGGCCGGGACCACCCGCTGGCCGGCCGGGACAGCCTGCGCCTGGCCGAACTGCGGGACCTGCCCCTGCTGTTGTGGCCGCGCGAGCAGCACCCGCGCTACTACGACCACGTGCTCGGCCTGTGCGCGGAGCACGGCGTCGACCCACCGGTGCTGGTCAGCCCGCCGCGGATCGTCGGCTCCCGGCTCTACCTGCTCGCCCGCAACCGCGCGTTCTCGCTGGTGCCCGGCTCGATGACCGGCCACCTCACCGAGGCCGTGGCCACCGTACGGCTGGAGGGCCGGGCCGTCCTGCCGCTGGAGATGCAGTGGCGGCTGGACGACCGCCGGCCCCGGCTGGCGGCGCTGCGGGACCTGATCCGACAGGAGGCGGCGGCCCTCGAACACCACCGGCGGCGCCCGTAGCCGCTCACCCGCCACCACCCGCACCAACATCCCCGCCACGGCCGACCCTTGACGCTGACATGCCGCCACCGGAAGGATGCGCGGACCATCCACCCGGCCCGAGGCAGCGCCCCGGGCCACCCGACCCGGGGGGATCCGACCTTGGCCGTCCGCCAACTCCTCCACCGCGCCGCCCGGTTGCTCGGCGCCGCCGCCCTGGTGATCGCCGGCAGCCTCACCGCCGCCGGCCCCGCCCACGCCGACTTCGGCACCGACTACCACGACCCGGTCACCGCCACCCGCCCGCTCACCCGCCCCGACACCCGCTCCTGCACCGTCGAGGTGATGCACGAGCGGCAGTTCCGCAACGGGTACGGCAACCCGCCGGACACCCCGTACACCACCACCCTCACCCCGCCCGCCGACTGCGCCGGGCCGTGGTCCGCCGTCGTGCTCGACCTCCACGGGCAGGTCGCCGGGCGGCAGTTCGACCGGATGTTCGGCGTCCGCGTCGGCGGCGTGCAGGTCATGCTCTCCTCCACCCCGGAGCCGTCCAAGGACGGCATCGAGTGGCGGCTGGAGCACGACGTCACCCGCTACGCGCCGCTGTTCGCGGCCGGCCCGCAGCCGTTCTCCTTCGACCTCGCCAACGTCACCGACGCCACCTACACCGGCGTCTTCACGATCAGCGCGAGCCTCACCTTCTACACCGCGGACGACCGCCGGCCCGCCGCCCGCACCGCCGACCGGCTGCTCACCTCCGGGCCGTTCTCGCTCAGCCAGGCCGCCCCGGCGGCCACCGGCAGCCTCACCTTCCCGCAGAACCTCGAACGCCTCACCGCCGAGGTGTACGCCCGCGGCGGCGGCGCCTGCGAGGAGTTCGCGTACGCCTCCGCGCCGGACGCCTTCGCCACCGCGAACCCCGGCGCCGGCCTCTGCGGCAAGGGCCCGTTCCGCGAGCTGCGGCTCAGCGTGGACGGCCGGATCGCGGGCGCGGTCTGGCCGTACCCGGTGATCTACACCGGCGGCTGGGACCCGCTGCTGTGGCGGCCCGTCCCCGGCATCTTCGCCTTCGACCTGCCCGCCTACCGGCTCGACCTCACCCCGTACGTCGGCCTGCTGCTGGACGGGCGCCCGCACACCCTCGGGATCGCGGTGAACGCCAGCGAGGCGCAGAGCAACGACCTGTGGACCGGCCAGGTCAACCTGTTCGCCGAGACCGACCACGGCACCGCCCGCACCACCGGCGCGCTCACCGACCACCGGGTCGCCCCGGAGGCCGCCGTCACCACGCAGCTCGCCGACCACGGCGGCGGCAGCGGCGACTGGACGGTCACCGCCGCGCGGCACGACCTCGCCCGCGGCTGGGTGCAGACCTCGCACGGCCGGGTCACCACCGAGGTCCGCGACGACCTCGCGTTCAGCTCCGCCCAGCAGCTGCGCGACAGCGGCAACGACGTCACCCTGCACAACCTCGCCGACCTCACCCGCAGCACCAGCACCTGGGGCGGCGGCCCGCACCGCACCACCACCGTGCACGAGGGCGAACCGCTGGACGTCACCTACCTGGTGACCCACGACGCGGCCGGGAACACCGACCAGCGCACCGCGATGGACCTCGGCTACCACCGGGAGGCCACCACCGCGACCGGCAACCACGTCACCGAGCGCGCCACCGTCGACCACACCCTGCGGCCCACCGCCCAGCGGCACGACGGGGACCGCACCGTCCGCACCGGCAGCAGCACGGAGGACTACCGCAGCGACGGGCCCGAGGGGCCGTACCACCGGACGCTGAGCTTCGTGGACGGCTGGCCGAAGCCGTAGCAGCTCCCTCGGGGACCCGCGCACGCCAGGGGCGAAATTTATTCCGATTTGGGGAGCTTTGCCCCTGGTGCACGCGGCCCCGGAAGCGCATGATGGGAGTGGACCTGTGAGGTAGCTGAAGGAGTTCGACCGCAGGAGGCAGTGGCGACAGATCGAGACGGATCAGGGTCTGCCGCTGGCGACTACCTCGGTCGACGATCGAACTACCGGCTGGAGGGCTGAGCGTTACGCCCGGAAGCCACCCCAACCTCACAGGTTCCGCGCGTCCACGAAGCATCCCCTCGGCTCCGTGGACGCGCTCCTGTCCGGCGTGAAAACGCTCACGTCCGGCGCGGAAGCGCGCACGTCCACTGCGGCCCGCCCCGCCGGACGGAAAGTTCGCGCCCCGCCCCCGGCGCGGTTCACCCTCACCCGGTGAGGCTGGCCGGATCGTGCCGTGTGTCAGTGGTGTGTGGCATGTTGATCGCCGAGTCGAGAGGGGGTGGGTCAGATGATCCGTGCGTACAAGTTCGTCATGCGGCCCACCGTGGGCCAAGCGCAGGCGCTCGCCGAGATGCTGCGCGACCACTGCTCGCTCTACAACGGGGCGTTGCAGGAACGCCGGGACGCCTACCGGCACGTCTCGAAGACGACCGTCCGGTACGGCGACCAGTCCGCGCAGCTCAAGGAGATCCGGGCGTTCGACCCGGAGCGGCAGGGCCGCTGGTCCTTCTCTTCTCACCAGGCGACGCTCCGCCGTCTGGACAAGGCGTTCGCTGCGTTCTTCCGCCGGGTCAAGTCCGGCGAGAAGCCCGGATACCCGCGCTTCCGAGGCGCGATGTGGTTCGACACGGTGGACTTCCCCGGGGACGGGGACGGCTGCCGTTGGAACTCCACCCCGCACGACCCGGTCACCCGCGTCCGGTTCCAGGGTGTCGGGCACGTCAAGGTCAACCAGCACAGGCCCGTGGTCGGCAAGGTCAAGACCGTGTCCGTCAAGCGCGAGGGAAAGCGCTGGTACGTCATCCTGACCGCCGAGCAGGCCGAGCCCGAGCCGCTGCCCGCGACCGGATCCGTGGTCGGCATCGACATGGGCATAGCCAACTTCCTCGCCGACTCGGGCGGCGAGTTCGTGCCCAACCCCCGACACGGCCGCAAGGCCGCCGCGAAGCTCGAAGCCGCACAGCAGGCCCTCGCCCGGTGCAGGCGGCGCAGCAATCGCCGCCGCAAGGCCGTCCGGAAGGTCGCCGACCTTCACCGCAAGGTCCGCCGTCAACGCCTCGACCACGCCCACAAGACGGCCCTCGACCTGGTCCGTTCACACGACCTGATCGCGCACGAAGACCTCAAGATCCGCAACATGGTCAAGGCCCCCGCACCGAAGCCCGACCCCGACCAGCCTGGCACCTTCCTGCCCAACGGCGCGGCGGCGAAGGCCGGGCTCAACCGATCGATCTCGGATGCCGGTTGGGGGGTGTTCCTGACGATCCTGCATGCCAAGGCTGAGAGCGCCGGACGGGAAGTGATCGCCGTGGACCCCCGCAACACCTCCCGGACCTGCCCCGGATGCGGGCACGTCGCAGCGGAGAACCGGCCCACACAGGAGACCTTCCACTGCGTTAGCTGCGGTCACTGCGCGCACGCTGACACGGTGGGAGCCATCAACGTTCTACGGGCCGGGCTGGTCCGTCGCGACGCCCGCCAGGGTTAGCGAGAAGCCCCCGGCCTCAGCCGGGGGAGGAGTCACGAACGCTTCCAGTGGACCTCGCCTCCAGCCGTCGCGCCCTGCTCGCCGATGCCACCGACCTCGGCCTCGGCGGCGCCGTCTCCCTCTCCGGACTCTCCGCCGCCCCCGCCGCCGCCTCCCCGCTGCTGTGGCAGCGGCCCGACGGCTGCGGCGCGCCGCGCGTCTGCGGGCTGCACCTGCAGTTCGGCTCGGACGCCTCGCGCGAGGTCGTGGTGTCCTGGCACATCACCGCCTCCGTCGACAACACCCGCGTGATGTGTGGACGGCGGACGGGACCGCGGGCGCGGCCGCGGGCAGGACGACCAGCGCTGATCCACCGGCGGCGGGGCGCCGGGCGCGGTAGCGTTCATCCGCCCGACGTTCCCCCGGAGGCCCGATGACCGCACCGCACCGCACCCCGTCCGACCGCCGTACCCCGCCCGACCGCCGCACCGGGAAGAGCCGCAGCGCCGGGAGAGACCCCCGCGCCGGGAAGAACCGCCGCGCCGGGGAGGGCCGTTGAGCAGCGGCCGGCCGGCCGACTACGGCCGGCTCGCCGCCATCGGCCCGTACTTCGCCCTGGACACCTCCCCGGGCGGGCCGCCGCCGGGCTCCCGGCCGCTGCCCGAGCTGTTCGGCACCGGCCCGGACGCACCGCTGGCCGCCCGCGTCCGGGTGGTGGCGCAGCGCCTGGGCACCGCCGAGCCCCGGGTCGCGGCGTCGATCCTGCACCTCGGGCTGGCGGCCCGGTTCTGGTCGGTGGGGCTCGGGGCGGCCGCGCTGCTGGGGGTGGTGCCGACGCTGGAGCGCGCCTGGGTGCGGGTCCCCGAGCAGGGCCCGATCGACCTCTGGGCTCCGCCGGACGCCGCCCGGGTCGACGCCGGCCCGGGGGCCGGGTCGCTCGCCGACCGGCTCCACCGGGCCGTCCTGGTCGGGCAGTTGGCGCCGCTGGCGGCAGCCGTCCGGGCAGCGGCGCCGCTGTCGGCGCGACTGCTGGACGGCAACGCCGCCTCCGCGCTGGCCGGCTCGCTGCGGGTGCTGGAGGCACACGCCCCGGGCCCGGCGCGGGAACTGGCCGCCGAGCTGCTGTCCCGCCCGCCGCTGGCGGGGACCGGAACGCTGCGGATACTCCCGGGCGGCGGCGCGGTGTTCCGGCGGCGCAGCTGCTGCCTGTACTACCGGGTGGGGCCGGACGCCGGGGTCTGCGGGGACTGCTGCTTCACCCGGCCGCCGACGCCGGTGAACCGGGTCGGCTGATCCGAAGGGGCCCGCGCCCGGCTTGTCCAGAGCCGGGCGCGGGCCGCCGATTCCCCACCCGGGGCCGATGCCCTGGCGCCGGGTGGGAGCACTCCCCGGACGGGACCGGGACCGGGCCGCGGTCTAGACCGCGACCGCCTCCTCCATCTCCTCCTCGGCCTCGGCGTCCGCCTCGGTCCCGACCGCGGCCTCCGCCCCGCCGCGTCCGCGCCGCTCGTACAGCGCCGCGGCCGCGACCGCGGCTCCGCCCAGCAGCAGCCAGACCACCAGGGTGGCCACGTGCCCGCCGAGGCCGGCGCCGCCGTCGAAGTACAGGATGCTGCGCGCGCCCTCCTGGAAGCCGGCGCCGGTCCAGAAGCCGTGCAGGGTGCCGAAGAAGCCGTTCTGCAGCTCGGGCCGGTAGATGCCGCCGGAGGAGGTGAAGTTCAGCATCACGAACAGCACCATCATGGCGAGCGTGGTCCACCGCTTCAGGAACGTGTGCAGACCGATGCCGATCAGCACGATGCCCGCCGAGTAGAGCCAGCCGAGCGCCCACACGGCAGCCCGGGAGTGGTCGACGACGTGGAAGACCGGTCCGGCGGTGGCGATCCCGATCACGCTGACCACCAGCGACACCGCCACGCCCACCAGCACGCGGACCCGCATGGCCAGCGCGGCCCCGGCCGCGCCGATCACCGCGACGCTGGCGTACGAGCCGATGCTCAGCGCGACCAGCAGGAAGAACAGGCCCTGGCCGGTCGGGTCGCCCTCGGCGAGCGGGGTGAGGTTGGTGACGTGCAGCGGCACGCCCTGCTTGTCCGTGACGGTGGTGAACACCGCCGTGGCGGCCACCACCGAGGTGTCCGAGTTGCCCTTGGCGACGAGCAGCTCCGGGCTCCTGGCGTCCGGCACGAAGGCGCCGACCAGGTCGCGGTCGCGCAGCTGCTGCTCGGCGACGGACCGGTCGGGCAGCGTCCGGACGTCGAGCGCGTCGCCCGCCTTGGCGCGGATCGCCCGGGCGAGGCCGTCCGCCTGCGGGGTGGCGCCGACCACGGCGACCTTGAGGTGGTGCGGCTCGGGCTGGTGGAAGGCACCCTGGTAGGCGAGCGCCATGCCGAGGCACATCAGCAGCGGGGTGATCAGGTGGACGGCGAGGTGCTTGAGCGAGTGCCCCAGGGTGGGCACTGCGGCGGGGTTCCGGGGTGTGCTGCTCATGGCGGTCGTACCGTCCTCCGTGCTCTCTCAAAACAAGGTGGCAAAACCAACCAATGAGGGTGGTAAATGCAACCATCTATGGATGTAGCTTACAACTATCCGCCACTGCGGGAAAGCCCTCCCGCTCCGGCGCCCGTCAGCCCAGCTCGAACACCCCGTACGAGAACCCGTCCGCCCGCAGCTCGCCGTCCGCCACCCGCACCCCCTGCGCCTCCAGCGGCCGGACGGCTCCGCCACCCTCCGGCAGCCGCACCGCGCCCGGCTCCCGGCGCGGGTTCACCGCCACCAGGTACCGCCCGTCCCGGGTGTACACCAGCGGGTACCCGGCGTGCCGGACGTCCACCGAGCCGGCGGAGCCCAGCCCCGGGTGCGCCCGGCGCAGCGCGATCAGGCGGCGGACGGTGTGCAGCAGCGAGGTCGGGTCGGCGCGCTGGGAGAGCACGTCCGGGCGGTGCGGGTCCGGGTCGACCGGCAGGTACAGCCGCTCGGCCGGGGCGGCGGAGAAGCCGGCGGTCGGGCCGGGCGCCCACTGCATCGGGGTGCGCGAGCCGGCCCGGTTGAAGCGCGGGCCGAGCACGCTGCCCTCGACGTCCGGCAGCCCGGGCAGGTAGCGCATGCCGATCTCGTCGCCGTAGTAGATCGCCGGCAGAGTCGGCCAGGTGAGCAGGAAGGCGAAGGCGGGGGCCAGTTGCTCGGCGGTGCGCGGGCCGGTGGCGAGCCGGGAGAAGTCGTGGTTGGCGGTGGGCAGCACGATCTGCCCGTCGCCGCTGGTGAGTTCGGCCGCCGAGCGCCAGGCGTCCAGGAAGGGCTGCGGGGTGCCGCTCCCCTCGGCCTCGAAGTAGCAGGCGTCCTGGCGCCAGAACTCCTCGACCGTCCCGCCGTTGTTGTTCCACAGCGAGCGCAGCGGCAGGCCGTGGTCGGCGCCGCCGAAGTGCAGGAAGAAGTCGGCGTGGAAGCCGGCGGCGACGGCGGCGGCCGGGTCGCCCCACTCGGCGAACAGCGCCGCCTCGGGGTGGGTGCGGTCCAACCAGTCGCGGGTCTCGGTCCAGAGCTTGGCGGTCTCCGCCTTGTCCGGGTCGTCCTTGACCAGCGAGTACGCCATGTCGACCCGGAAGCCGGCCACGCCGAGGCCGAGCCAGTGCGCCATGATCCCGCGCAGCGCGGCCCGGTTGGCGCGCGGGCCCTCGGCGTCCACCGGCTGGCGCCAGGGCTCCTCCGAACTGCTGCGCGCGTAGCCGAAGTTGAGCGCGGGCTGGCAGTCGAAGAAGTTCGGCCGGTACCAGCCGGGGCGGGCACCGGGCGAGGCGACGAAGCCGTCCACCTGCCGGTCGGACCAGATGTACCGGTGGTCGGACGGGTCCTCGGCGGAGGCCAGGAACCAGGGGTGGCGGTCGGAGGTGTGGCCGGCGACGAGGTCCAGCAGCACCCGGATGCCCCGGCCGCGGGCGGCCTCGACCAGCGCGACCAGGCCTTCGGTGTCGCCGTAGCGCGGGGCGGCGGCGAGGTAGTCGGTGATGTCGTAGCCCGCGTCGCGGAACGGCGAGGCGAAGCAGGGGTTGAGCCAGACCGTGTCGACGCCGAGCCAGGCGAGGTGGTCCAGGTGCTCGGCGATGCCCGCGAAGTCGCCGATGCCGTCGCCGTCCGAGTCCGCGAAGCTCTGCGGGTAGATCTGGTAGAGGACGGCGTCGGCGAGCCAGTGGGGGCCGGGGCGGGTCGAGGTCATGGGGTGGGTCCTCCTGCCGGGTCCTGGGCCTGGGGGCTGAAGCTCGGGGCTGAGGCTCGGGGCTGAGCCGGATGCCCCCGATTCTCGTCCAATCCCGCCCGCCCCGACAGTCCGCCGCCCAAGCGACAGGCCCGCCTACTCCCGAACCGCGCAGGCCGCCGTGAACGCCCGGGCCCGCCGGGTGATCTCCGCCCAGTCCCCCGCCGCCACCGCCTCCGGCGGCACCACGTCCGTGCCCGCGCACACGGCGAGCGCGCCCTGCCGCAGGAACTCGGCCGCGTTGCCCGCGTTCACCCCGCCCGAGGCGACCAGCGGCACCTGCGGGTACGGGCCGCGCAGGTCCTTGAAGTAGCCGGGGCCGAAGGCCCGGGCGGGGAAGATCTTCACGGCGGCGGCCCCGAGGTCCACCGCGTGCGCCACTTCGGTCGGGGTGAGCGCCCCGAGCACCACCGGCACCCCGGCGGCCCGCGCTGCCCGCGCCACCTCGGGCCGGCAGCCGGGCGTGACCAGGAAGGACGCCCCGGCGGCGATCCCGCGCTCGGCCTGCTCGGCGGTGAGCACCGTCCCGACGCCGACCCGCCGGCCGGCCCGCGCGGCCAGCTCCAGATGGGTCGTCACATCCGGTGTGGTGAAGGTGAGTTCGGTGAAGCCGATGCCGCCCTCGGCGAGCGCGGCGCACAGCGCGGCGGCGTCCGGTATCCGGGGCGCGCGGACCACCGCGATCACCGGTCCGGTGCCGGCCCGCAGCTCGGCCCGGAAGTCGGCCGAAGTCCCCTGCTCGGACGGCGCATTGACGGGCGGCGCATTGACAGGCGACGAACGGACAGGCGACGAACGGACAGGCGGAGCGTTCACAGGGCCATGACCCCTCGGTCGGTGCGGCGCAGGGCGCGCCCCGGGCGGGCGCCCGTGGTGCGGCCCTGCCGGACGACGGCGGTGCCGTTGACGTACACGTACGCGATGCCCTCGGCGGGCAGCCGGGGGTGTTCGAAGGTGGCGGCGTCCCGGACCAGGTCCGGGTCGAAGAGCACCAGGTCCGCGTGGTGCCCGGGGGCGATCCGGCCGCGCCCGTGCAGCCCCAGCCGGGCGGCCGGGCGGCCGGTCATCCGGGCGACCGCCTCCTCCAGCGTCAGCACGCCCGACTCCCGGCTGTAGCGGCCGAGGTAGCGGGGGAAGGTGCCCCAGGCGCGCGGGTGCGGGCGGGCACCGACGAGCAGGCCGTCGCTGCCCGCGGTGTGCGCGGGGTGCCGCATGATCGCGCGGACGTTCTCCTCGTGCCCGACGTGCTGCAGGATCGTGGTGGCCAACTCGTCCCGGACCAGCAGGTCGAGGAAGACCTCGGTGCCGCCGCGCCCCTGCTCGGCGGCGAGTTCGGCGACGGTCCGACCGATCGCGCCCGCCAGCTCCGCCGAACCCACCCCGGACACCTGGACGGTGGCCCAGTCGGCGACGACGCCGTGGCAGCCGTCGCTGCCCTGCTCCTCCATCGCGTACCGGATCCGCTCGCGCACCGCCGGGTCGGCGAGCCGGGCCAGGGTCGCCGCCGGCCCGCCCTCGCCCGCCCAACTGGGCAGCAGGGCGGCCAGGGTGGTGGAGCCGGGCAGGTACGGGTAGCTGTCCAGGGTGAGGTCGACGCCCTCGGCGAGCGCCGCGTCGACCAGCGCCAGCAGCTCTCCGGCCCGGCCCCGGTTGACACCGAAGTTCATCGTGGCGTGGGTCAGGTGCAGCCCGCAGCCGGACCGCCGGGCGATCTCCACCATCTCCGCGTAGCCGGCCAACGCGCCCTCGCCGTACGAGCGCTGGTGCGGCGCGTGGAAGCCCCCGTAGGCCGCGACGACGGTGCACAGGTCGACCAGTTCGGCGGTGTCCGCGTACATCCCCGGCGTGTAGCTGAGGCCGCTGGACATGCCGACCGCGCCGTCCAGCAGCCCCTGCGCCAAGTGCTGGCGCATCCGGTCGAGTTCGGCCGGGCTCGGCGCCCGGTCGGCCCAGCCCATGGCGAGCATCCGCAGCGTTCCGTGCGGGACGAGGTAGCAGGCGTTGACGGCCGGCCCGGTGCGGTCGAGCCGGTCCAGGTAGCCGGCGACCCCGCGCCAGTCCCAGTCGAAGCCCGCCGGATCGCCGTTCCAGCCCGCCAGTTGACGGCGCAGCGCGGGCAGCGTGGTGTCGTCCACCGGGGCGTACGAGAGGCCGTCCTGGCCGAGCACCTCGCAGGTGACGCCCTGGGTGACCTTGGCCGGGTGCTCGGGTTCGAGGAGCAGTGCGAGGTCGGAGTGGGCGTGCATGTCGATGAACCCGGGGGCGAGGACGAGCCCGTCCGCGTCCACCACGGACGGCCCGCCCAGCCCCGACCCGATCTCGGCGATCAGGCCGCCCGCGATCCGCACGTCGGCCCGGCGGCGCGGCGCCCCGGTGCCGTCGACGACCGTCGCGCCCTTGAAGACCTCGTCTCTCTCCCCGTCCGCCATCAGAAGAACGTCCTGACCAGGCCGGTGACCTTCGGCTCGGCGGCGTCGGCGCTGTCCAGGACCGGGATCGCCGTCCACTTGTCGAAGGCCGTGCACGGGTGCGAGACGCCGAGCCGCAGCACCGCGCCGACCGGCGCGAGATCGCCGGCGTCGCGCAGGAAGGCGTGCTGGTCGTTGAGCGCGGTGATCCGGGCCGTCGTCCCGGTCAACTCGGCTCCGCCGCGCACCTGTTGCGGTTCGGGCAGGCCCTCGTCGAAGGGCAGGTCGCGCTTGCCGGCGTCCAGCAGCGCGAGTTGCGGTTCGGGCCGGGAGGCCACCCGGGCCCAGCCGTGCAGCGCGCTGCACAGCGGCGCCCGTCCGGTGCCGCGGGCGAACGGCGAGACGCCGCGGTAGAAGCCGTCGTCGTGGGCGAGGTAGGCGCCGGAGCGGAGCACCACCAGGGCCTCCGGCAGGCCGGCCGTCTCCTCGACGACCAGGTCGAAGTAGGCGCTGCCGCCGGCGGTGACGACCGGTGGCGCGTCGTCGGGGTAGGCACGGGCGAGCCGGCCGTGGAGTTCGCCGAGGGACGTGAGGTAGCCGCGGACGGCGGCGAGCGCGTCCGGTTCGGCGTCGTGGGCGAGCGCGCCCTCGTAGCCGCCGACGCCCGCGAGCCGCAGGGTGGGGGCGCGCAGGACGGCGGCGGCGATCTCGACGGCCGCGTCGACGCCCCGGGCGCCGGTCCGCCCGCCGGGGCCGCCGAGTTCGACCAGCACCTCGACCGGCCGTTCGGCGCCGGCGGCGCGCAGCGCCTCGTCCATCAGCAGCACGCTCTCGGTGGAGTCGACCCAGGAGACGAAGGCGAAGGCCGGGTCGGCGGCGAGTTCGGCGGCGAGCCAGGCCAGCCCGGCCGGGTCGAGCAGGGTGTTGGCGAGCAGGATGCGCCGCACCCCGAAGGCCCGGGCGACGCGTACCTGCGGGAGGTTGGCGAGGGTGATGCCGTGGGCGCCGGCGGCCAGTTGGGCCTGCCAGAGGGCGGGGGCCATGGTGGTCTTGCCGTGCGGGGCGAGCGCGACGCCGGCGGAGGCGCACCAGTCGGCCATGGTGCGCAGGTTGTGGTCGAGGGCGGCGGCGTCGAGGGTGAGCAGCGGGGTGCCGAGGTCGCCGAGGGTCGGCCCGGTGGCGAGCCAGTCCCGGACGGTGTGCCCCCAGGACTGCGGCGGAGCGGCCTTGAACCGCCAGTCCAGGGTCTCGTCGGCGAGGGCGGACACCGCACCCTCGGCGATGCCGGGTCCGGGGACGCTCCTTGCGAAAGTCTGCTCCACCGTCTTCTCTCCCTCGCACGTGTTGCAACATGTGCAACGCTGGTTGCACATGCTGGCATCATGGTTCTAGCATCGGCGCCGGATCACGGTCAACGGACCGTGCACCGGCTCACCGACCGGCACGTGACGCGCCGACGCCGGTCGGTCCTTGATCAACGCCTCGACCGGCGCGGGAGGTTCAGCCGGTCCCGGCGCCGAAGCGCCGCAGACGAGGAGCCCCGCAGATGCCGAGCCACGACACCCCCGCCCCGCCCCGCCCCGGCCCTCCCCCGGCCGCGGTGTGCGTGGGCGAGTCGATGGCCGTCCTGCTCCCCGACCGCCCCGGCCCGCTGGAGGCCGTGGAGACCTTCCGGCTGTCCGTGGGCGGCGCCGAGTCCAACGTGGCCGGCGCACTGGCCGCCCTCGGCGCGCCCGCCGCCTGGATCAGCCGCGTCGGCGACGACGGCTTCGGCCGCCGCCTGCTCGCCGAACTGGCCGCCCGCGGCGTCGACGTCTCCGCCGTCTCCGTCGACCCGCACCGCCCGACCGGCCTCTACCTCAAGGAGGTCGGCGGCGCCACCGGCCACCGCCACGACCTCGGCCCCGGCCGCAGCCGCCTGCACTACCACCGCCGCGGCTCCGCCGCCGCCGCACTCTCCCCCGCCCTGCTCGCCGACCCGGCCACCGCCCGACTGCTCGCCGGGGCCAGGCTGCTGCACCTGTCGGGCATCACCGCCGCCCTCTCCGACGACTGCCTGGCCCTGCTGCGCGCCCTGCTCGCCGAGCGCCGGCCCGGACGGCTGGTCAGCTTCGACCTCAACTGGCGCCCGGCGCTGTGGCGCGACCGCGACCCGGCCGTGCTGCCGCCGCTGCTGGACGCCGCCGACGTCCTGCTGCTCGGCGCCGACGAGGCGCGGGACGCCTTCGGCACCGGCGACCCCGCCGCCCTGCGCCGCCGTTTCCCCACCCCCGCGACCGTCGTCGTCAAGGACGCCGCCCGCCAGGTCACCGCCCTGGACCGGGACGGCACGGCGGTCACCGAACCCGCCCTCGCCGTCGACGTGGTCGAGGCCACCGGCGCGGGCGACGCCTTCGCAGCCGGCTACCTGGCCGGCACCCTCCGCGGCCTCGACCAGCGCGGACGGCTACGGCTCGGCCACCTCAGCGCCGCCTGCGCCCTGACCGCCCCCGGCGACCAGGCCGAGCTGCCGCCCGCCCCCGTCGCGGCCGCCCTGCTCGCCGCCTCCGCCGCGGACTGGGCCGCCACCCGCGTCACCGCCGACGGCATCACCTCCCCCGCCCTACCCGACGCCGAACACCCCCCGCGCCCGGGCACAATGAGCGGCATCCCCGACCCCCGGAGCCGAGCCCGATGAGCCAGACCGTCACCCGCGCCCTGCGCATCCTCGCCCAGCTCGGCGAGGGCGAGCGCTCCCTCGACCAGCTCGCCGAGGTGCTCGGCGTCCACAAGACGACCGTGCTGCGACTGCTCCAGAGCCTGGAGGAGGAACGGTTCGTCTACCGCGACGCCGCCTACCGCTACCACCTGGGCGCCGGCCTGTTCGCCCTCTCCGGCCTCGCCCTGGAGCAGCGCGGCATCCGCCGCATCGCCGCCCCGCACCTGGCCGAACTCAACGCCGCCACCGGCCAGACCGTCCACCTGGCCGCGTACGAGGGCGGCGAGGTCGTCTACATCGACAAGTTCGACTCCCGCCACCCGGTCAGGATGTACTCCCGGATCGGCCTGCGCGCCGCCCTGCACAGCGCCGCCGTCTCCAAGGTCCTGCTCGCCGACCTGCCACTGCCCGAACGCCGCCGGGTGGTGGCCGGCATCGACTTCACCCCCCACACCCCGCGCACCCTCACCACCCCCGAGGCGCTGCTCACCGAGCTGGAGCAGGTCGCCGCCCAGGGCTGGGCGCAGGACCACGCCGAGCACGAGGCGTTCATCAACTGCGTGGCCGCCCCGATCCGCGACGCCACCGGACGGGTCGTCGCCGCGGCCTCCCTCTCCGTGCCGGACGTCGTCCTCCCGTACGAGCAGGTGCTGGACCTGCTCCCCCAGTTGCTCGCCACCACCCGCGCCGTCTCCGCCGACTGCGGCCGCCCCGACCACACCTGACGCACCATCACCTCACGAAGGAGCCAAGGAGCCCCATGTCCGACAAGGTCGAGATCCGCACCGACGGCGCCCCCGCCCCGGCCTGGATGTTCTCCCAGGGCGTCCGCAAGGGCCCGATCCTCCAGGTCTCCGGCCAGGGCCCGCAGGACCCGGCCACCGGCGAGTACCTCCACCCCGGCGACGTGAAGGCGCAGACCCGCCGCACCCTGGAGAACGTCAAGGCCATCGTCGAGGCCGGCGGCGCGACCATCGAGGACGTGGTGATGTTCCGCGTCTACCTCACCAAGCGCGCCGACTTCCCCCTGATGAACGAGGTCTACGCCGCGTTCATCGACGAAAACATCGAGCCCGGCGGCGTGAAGCCCTGCCGCACCACCGTCTTCGTCGAACTCCCCCAGGAGCCCATGCTGGTCGAGATCGACGCCCAGGCCGTCATCTCCTGAGCCCACCCGATCTCCCGCCCCCACCCGATCTCCCGACCCCACCCCCGAAGGGCCCGGGCGCACACGCCGCCCGGGCCCTTCGGCGCGCCCCCACACCCACTTGCCACACCCCCACGCGGACATTAGGTTAGGCTCACCTAACTTACTGGAGGTCCGCCATGACCCTGCCCGCCGGCGACGCCGAGGCGCCCGAGCCCACCACCGCCGAACGGGCCCTCAGCCTGCTCGACACGGCCTCCTCGCTCACCGTCCGCGCCCTCGGCGAGCAGCACGACCTGGACACCCCGGTCAGCGTGCACGGCTCCCGCCTGCGGCTGTGGGCCCCGCTGGACGCCCCGCTCACCTCGGCCGCCGCCCGGGCCACCGGCGGCCTCGCCGTCGTCCTGGACGTCACCGACGTCGCCCCGGTCGCCGTCCGCGACCGCATCCGCGCCCGCCTCACCCTGGCCGGGCGACTGCACCTGGCCCACCTCGCCGACGACGGCCTCGGCGTCCACCTGCGCGTCGACGTAGCCCACGCCGTCCTCGCCACCCCGTACGGCACCGGCGCGCTCACCGCCGCCGACCTCGCCCTCGCCGCCCCCGACCCGCTGGCCCGCCACGAGGCCGCGCTGCTCACCCACTTCGCCGACGAGCACCCCGACGCCCTCACCGTCCTCACCCGCCTGCTCGACCCGGCCCTGCTCGCCCGCCACCCCGAGGTCCGCCCGTTCGCCCTGGACCGCCACGGCCTGGTGCTGCGCCTGGACCACCCGGACGGCCACCGCGACGTCCGCCTGGTCTTCCCCCAACCCGCCCGCGACACCGAGGACTTCGGCCACCGGATGCACGAGCTGCTCACCGCGGCCGAGTACGGCCTGCCGACCCGCCACCGGTAGTCACCGCTCGACGGCGTCCTCCAGCACGATCCGCCCCAGCCGCGCGTACAGCTCCGGCCGCCGCCACCGCACCGCGAGCGCCAGCCCGATCCCGCCCAGGAACACCCCGACCACCAGGTACGGGATCAGCCGGAACAGCAGGGTGCCCGCCGCGACCCCGGCCGCCGCGCCCCGGTTGAGCACCAGCAGCACCAGCGCCACCCCGAGCACCTTCGCCGTCAGGTGCAGGTCGAACCAGGCCGTCACCCCGATCGCCGCCAGCCCGAACAGCGCGTACCAGCCCCAGCCGAGCTCCACCCCCAGCTGAGCACGCACCAGCCCGCGCAGCGCGTAGGCGAAGAAGCCGAGCACCGAGGCCTCGAACACGATGTACGCCAGCACCGCGAGCAGCCCGGAGGCCATCCCGACGACCCGGCCGAGCCCGTGCGAGACGTAGCCGTAGAACGCGCCGGCGGCCGTGATGTGCCGGGCCATCGCCACGTACCCGACCGAGAACACGGTGAGCACCGCGGTCGCCACGACGTACGCGGCGGGCGCGCCGACCCCGTTGCCCTGCCCGACGACGATCGGCAGGTTCCCCGTCATCGCGGTGATCGGGGCGGCCGTGGCGACGGCCATGAACACCACGCCCGGCAGGCCGACCGAATCGGCCTTCAACCGGTCGATCCCGCGTGCCCCGCCGACCGCGCCCGACCCGCCGACCGCGTCCACACCCCGTACGGCCATCCGGCCTCCTCGTCCGCCCGGCCCGCCCGCCCGCCGGACCGGGCCGGGCACTGACGACCGACAGCATCGGCGCGCCGCCGAACGCCTCGCAAGCCGCGCCGCCCCGAAGTTGACGCCGCGTTCGAGAGCCGGCCGGCCCCGCGAACGCGAAAGCGGCCGGCCCGGCCACGCGAGGAAAGTCTCGCGAGGCCGGGCCGGCCTGGGCGTGTCCCGCGCCCATGTCCACCGGTGCAGCGGTCATCCGGTCGAGCGGTCACCCGACATGACCATCCCGGAGGGCCGATTCGCCCCGCACCGGCGGTGGTTCCTGAACCCGGAGGGGTTACAGCGCGACGCCGTGCGCCCGCAGGTAGGCGACCGGGTCGATGTCCGAGCCGTACTCCGGACCGGTGCGGATCTCGAAGTGCAGGTGCGGGCCGGTCACGTTGCCGGTCGCACCGGACAGGCCGAGCTGCTGGCCGACGGTGACGGTCTGACCGATCTTCACGCCGATGACGGACAGGTGCGCGTACTGCGCGTAGTGGCCGTCGGCGAGCTTGATCTCGACCTCGTTGCCGTAGGCGCCGCCGTTGCCGGCCTTGACCACGACACCGTTGGCGACCGCGCGCAGCGGGGTGCCGGTGGAGGCGACGAAGTCCTGGCCGGTGTGGTGGCCGGAGGCCCACATCGAGCCGGCGACGCCGTAGGCCTCGCCGAGCACCGGGTTGGCCAGCGGCGCGACAAAGCCGGAGGTGGCGGCGACCGGGGCGGCGGTGACGGCCTGCGCCGGGGCGGCGACCTGAGCCTGGGTCTGCAGCTGGGCGCCCGGCTTGGCGTTCTCGGTGGTGACCTGGAGGTCGCCCTGCGGCGCGGCGGCGGGCTTCTGGGCCGGCGCGGCCGGCTTCTCGGCCGGAGCGGCCGGGGCCGCGGGAGCGGCCGGAGCGGCCGGAGCCGCGGCGTGGCCGGCGACGACGAGCTGCTGGCCCGGGAAGATCAGGTTCGGGTTGGCACCGACGACCGCGTGGTTGCGCTCGTACAGCGCCTGCCAGCCGCCCTGGACGTGCTTGGCGTCGGCGATCTTCGACAGGGTGTCACCGCTGACGACCCGGTAGCTCTCGTCCGCGGAGGCGGAAGCGGCGGCCGGGGCGGCCGGCTTGGCGTCAGCGACGGCGGCAGCGGCAGCAGCCGGGGCGGTGTGCGCGGTGTGGGCCTGGGCGCTCACCACGGTGACCAGCGGGAGGGCGAAGGAGACCCCGGTGACCGCGGTGGCGATGCCGATCCGGGCGGCGCGGGGCAGGGTGATACGACGAGCCTGAGCAGGCATGGAAGTTTCCTCTCCGACGCCTGCGAGGTGAGCTGTCGGGTTCGGGCTGGAGTTGCCCGGCCGCATGTGCGGCTTCACCCCAAGCCGGTCCTGGCCGTCCGCGCGTCGAACACGCGGACACCGGTCCGGCGACTTACCTGTGGGTCCCCCGCTCCTGCCGTACAGAGTTCAGTGCGAGCCACCGGGCAGCGGCAGGACTCGGCGTTCCACCCGGCGGATCCGTCCGGGCTGGCCGGTCGGTCGCTGAACTAAAACCCATCCGTTCGGGTGAAGCAATGTCGATCTCCCGAACGGCGGGCGGCCGCCTCGCCCGCGGTGACCCTCCGCATGATTCACCACACCGTGCGTGCACAATCCATTCACCGGGCGCCACTGATCCACGACCCTGCGCCGAACTCGTCCACGCACCGCATCCGCACGACCACCCCCCGTCGCCGTCGACACACCTCCCGGTGACCCTTGTCACGCACGCCCCCCGGGGCGCAGGATCGGGCCGTGGCCACCTCCGAGGCCGGCACCCTGCGCCTGGGCACCGCGCAGGGTCGCTGGGTACTACTGGCGACGGTGCTCGGCTCCAGCATGGCGATGCTCGACGGCACGGTCGTCAACGTCGCGCTGCCGCGGATCGGCGCCGACCTCGGCGCCTCCCTGGCGTCCCTGCAGTGGACGCTCAACTCCTATCTCCTCACCCTCGCCGGGCTGATCCTGCTCGGCGGCGCGCTCGGCGACCGGTACGGCCGGCGCCGGGTGTTCCTGCTCGGCGTGGTCTGGTTCGCCGCCGCCTCCGCGGCCTGCGCCGCCGCGCCGAACATCGAGGTGCTGATCGCCGCCCGCGCCATCCAGGGCATCGGTGGCGCCCTGCTCACCCCCGGCTCGCTCGCCATGCTCCAGGCCGTCTTCCACCCGGACGACCGCTCGCCGGCGGTCGGCCTGTGGTCCGGCCTGGGCGGGGTGTCGGCCGCGGTCGGCCCGTTCCTCGGCGGCTGGCTGGTGGACGGCCCCGGCTGGCGCTGGATCTTCCTGCTGAACCTGCCGCTGGCCGCCGCCGTGATCGCCGTCACCTCCCGGTACGTGCCGGAGAGCCGGGACGAGAGCGCGAGCGGCCGCTTCGACGTGCCCGGCGCGCTGCTGGCCGCGTTCTCCCTCGGCGCGATCACCTACGCGCTGACGGCCGCCGGGGAGGGCCTGTCCCCGGCCGTCTGGATCTCCGGCGCGCTCGGCCTCGTGCTCGGCGCGGCCTTCCTGGCCGTCGAGCGCCGCACGCCCGACCCGATGCTGCCGCTCGACCTGTTCTCCTCCCGGCTGTTCACCGCGGTGAACCTCGTCACCCTCTGCGTCTACGCCGCCTTCAGCGGGGTGTTCTTCCTGCTGGTGGTGCAGCTGCAGATCGTCTCCGGCTTCTCCCCGCTGGTCTCCGGCTTCGCACTGGTGCCGATCACCGTGCTGATGCTGCTGTTCTCGGCCCGCGCCGGGCGCCTCGGCAAGCGGATCGGCCCGCGCCTGCCGCTCACCTTCGGCCCACTGCTGTGCGCCGCCGGGGTACTGCTGATGCTGCGCACCGGCCCGCACTCCTCCTACTGGCTGGACGTCCTGCCCGCCGTCGCCGTGATGGGCTCCGGCATGACGCTGCTGGTCGCCCCGCTGACGGCGACGGTGCTGGCCGCCGTGGAGGTGCGGCACGCGGGCATCGCCAGCGGCGTCAACAACGCCGCCGCCCGCGCGGCCGGCCTGCTCGCGGTGGCCGCCCTCCCGGCGCTGGCCGGGCTGAGCGGCGACGCCTACCGGGTGCCGTCCTCGGTGGACTCCGCCTTCCGCACCGCGATGCTGATCTGCGCGGGCCTGCTGGCCACCGGCGGCCTGATCGCCTTCGCGACCGTGCGCGGCAACGTCCTGGCCCCCGAGGACGAGGAGCACCCGGTGGCCGAGCCGAACTGCGAGTGGCCCTGCGGCACCACCACCCCGCCGCTCGATCCCGGCCGCGCCCGGACGCCGGAGGGCCCCGCCACCGGAACGGCGGCAGGGCCCTCGTCGACCAACTGACGAACCGTCAGGGGCCGTCCTGATCAGAGGATGTCGGCCGGCGCGTACTTGGCGGCCGCCGGGTACGCGGCCGCGACGGCCTCCACCTGGCGGACGATCTCGGCGACCTGCGCCCCGGCCGCGCCCGTGAAGGACAGCTTGTCGGCCAGCAGCGCGTCCAGCGCGGCCCGGTCCAGCGGGATCCGCTCGTCGGCGGCGAGCCGGTCCAGCAGCTCGTTCTCCCGCGCGCCGGCCCGCATCGCCAGCGCGGAGGCGACGGCGTGCTCCTTGATGACCTCGTGGCCGGTCTCCCGGCCGACGCCCGCGCGCACCGCCCCCATCAGCACCTTGGTGGTGGCCAGGAACGGCAGGTAGCGGTCCAGCTCCGTCTCGATCACGGCGGGGAAGGCGCCGAACTCGTCGAGGACGGTCAGGAAGGTCTCCAGCAGGCCGTCGAAGGCGAAGAAGGCGTCCGGCAGCGCGACCCGGCGCACCACGGAGCAGGAGACGTCGCCCTCGTTCCACTGGTCGCCGGCCAGCTCGCCGGTCATCGAGGCGTAGCCGCGCAGGATGACGGCCAGGCCGTTGACGCGCTCGCAGGAGCGGGTGTTCATCTTGTGCGGCATCGCGGAGGAGCCGACCTGGCCCTCCTTGAAGCCCTCCGTGACCAGCTCGTGGCCGGCCATCAGGCGGATGGTCTTGGCCAGGCTGGACGGCGCGGCGGCCAGCTGGACGAGGGCGGTCAGCACCTCGAAGTCCAGCGAGCGCGGGTAGACCTGGCCGACGCTGGTGAGCACGTTCTCGAAGCCGAGGTGCGCGGCGACCCGGCGCTCCAGCTCGGCGAGCTTCTCGGTGTCCCCGCCGAGCAGGTCCAGCATGTCCTGCGCGGTGCCGACCGGGCCCTTGATCCCGCGCAGCGGGTAGCGGGCGATCAGCTCCTCCAGGCGGCGGAAGGCGACCAGCAGCTCGTCGGCGATCGACGCGAAGCGCTTGCCCAGGGTGGTCGCCTGCGCGGCCACGTTGTGCGAGCGGCCGGCCATGACCAGCTCGGAGTGCTGGGCGGCCAGGTCGGCCAGGCGCACCAGGACGGCGACCGTGCGGTCCCGGACGTGCTCGAGGGACTGGCGGATCTGCAGCTGCTCGACGTTCTCGGTCAGATCCCGGGAGGTCATGCCCTTGTGGATCTGCTCGTGGCCGGCGAGCTCGCTGAACTCCTCGATCCGGGCCTTCACGTCGTGGCGGGTGATCCGCTCACGGGCGGCGATCAAGCCGAGGTCGACCTGGTCGACGACCCGCTCGTAGTCGGCGACGGCGGTCGCCGGCACCTCGACGCCGAGGTCCTGCTGGGCCTTCAGGACGGCGAGCCACAGGTGGCGCTCGAGGACCACCTTGTGCTCGGGGGACCACAGCTGGGCCAGGGTCGCCGAGGCGTACCGGGAGGCCAGGACATTGGGGATCTGGGGCTTCGCGCTCACGCTTCGCAAGCCTAACAGCCGAGGTCACGCCCGGTGCAGGCGCCAGGACGCTACGCCCGTAGAGCCATGGCGCCACTGCCTCGGCGCTCCTACGTCGCCCGCGTCGGCGCTACTGCGCGCCGCCCGAGCGGCCGACCAGCACCGGCAGCACCTGCGCGCAGATCGAGTGCAGCGCGATCCGCTGCTCGTCGGTCATCTCCTCGAAGGCCTGGTGGGTGCGCGCCATCTCGGCACGGATGCGGCCCAGGATCTCCCGCCCCTCGGCCGTGATCACCACGATCTTGACCCGGCGGTCACCCGCGGCGGCCTCCCGGTGGGCGAGGCCCAGGGACTCCAGCCGGTCGACGATCCCGGTGACGTTCGAGGCGTCGCAGCCCAGCCGCCCGGCCAGCGCCCGCATCGGCACCGGCTCCTGCACCGCCCCCAGCGCCTTGGCCTGCGAGGAGGAGAGCCCGTGCCGGGCCGCGGCCGCCGCGAAGTCGTGGAAGTAGGCGGCGCCGACGGCGGCCAGCACCTCCATCAGCTCGGCGTTGGTCGGGACGGTCGTCGTCGCTGTCGAACCCATGGGGCCAGGGTACGGCGAACTGCTTCAGTAACTCAAGATTTGACCACGGCAACCGTCCGCGCGCCGCCGACACCGAGAGTCATTAGAGCACCAGCTGCTCGAACAACCGGCGCAGCTCCGCGTCCGGGTCCGCGGTCAGCCCGGTGTGCACCGGCCCCGGCTGGACGATCGCACTGCGCGGCGCCGTCAGCCAGCGGAACCGCTGCCCGGGGTTGTCCCCCGCGGCCGGACCGGCCGCGGGGCCGCCCTGGCAGACCGCCTCGATCCCCTGCAGCGCCCGCCGCACGCCCTGCACGTCCACCACCGGGTCCAGCGCCAGCAGCCGCCCCTGGTCCAGGTGGGTGCGCGCGGCCAGGTGGCCGCTCTGCCGGCAGTACAGCAGCACCCCGACGTTGACGCACTCGCCGCGCTCGACCCGCGGCACCGCGCGGACCACCGCGTACTCGTAGTCGTACCGCTCGATCACCGCCGGCAGCGCGCCGGACGACGACGGAACGGACAGCGGCTCGGTCATGCGGGTACCTCCGGCAGCCAGTCGCGCGGACCGGCCAGTCGCTCGGTCAACTGGTCGCGGTACGCGGCCCGGACGTCCTCCGGCGAGTCGAAGCCGGGCTCGTCCGCCAGCCAGACCTCCGGGATCTGCGCCACCGCGTCGGCCACCGCCGCCTCCGCGAGCGGCGCCAACTCCCGGTCCGCGCCCGCGAGATCGGGCCGGTGGTGGAGCAGCGCGTGGTCGGCGGCGTCGTACCGGCGGCGGGCCCAGGCGGCGGCGCCGGCCCAGTTGTGGTGGAAGATGAGGCTCGCGCCGTGGTCGATCAGCCGCAGCCCGCCGGTCGCCACCAGCAGGTTGGGGTTGCGCCAGGAGCGGTCGACGTTGCCGATGAGCGCGTCGAACCAGAGCACCCGCCCGGCGAGTTCGGGGTCCACCTCGAAGCAGAGCGGGTCGAAGTTGAGCGCGCCGGAGACGAAGGACATCCCCAGGTTGGTCCCGCCGCTGGCCCGCATCTGGTCCTGGATCTGGTGGTCCGGTTCGCTGCGGGCGAGCACCGGGTCGAGGTCGACGGTCACCAGTTCCGGCACCGGCAGTCCGAGCCGCCGGCCCAGTTCCCCGGCGAGCACCTCGGCCACCAGCGCCTTGCGGCCCTGTGCGGCGCCGACCCATTTCAGCGCGTAGAGCCGCCGGTCGTCGGCCTCGACCAGGCCCGGCATCGAGCCGCCTTCTCGCAGTGGCGTCACGTAGCGGATCGCCGTCACCTCGGGGAGCACGGCGGACAGCTTATCCGGCCCGCCGCACCGTCCTCCTTCCTCCGCCCCGCCGTCCTCCCTCCTCCGCCCCGCCCCGGTGGCAGCCCCCGGTGCTCCGTGCGAGTGTGGCGGGCAGTAACAGGGGACCTTCACGGTACGACCCGCACGGCAAAGGGATGAGCGATGGAACGACCTCGGATCCTGATCGTGGGCGGCGGCTTCGCCGGCCTGGAGTGCGCCCGCCGCCTGGAGCGCAAGCTCGCGCCCTCCGAGGCCGAGATCTCGCTGGTCACACCGTTCAGCTATCAGCTCTACCTGCCGCTGCTGCCGCACGTCGCCGCCGGCGTGCTCACCCCGCAGTCGGTGGCGGTCTCGCTGCGCCGCTCGCTGCGGCGCACCCACATCGTCCCCGGCGGGGCGATCGGTGTGGACCCGGCTTCCAAGGTGTGCGTCGTGCGCAAGATCACCGATGAGGTGGTCGCCCAGAAGTACGACTACCTGGTGCTCGCGCCCGGCAGTGTCACCCGCACCTTCGACATCCCGGGCCTGACCGACTACGCCCGGGGCATGAAGACGCTCGCCGAGGCGGCCTACGTCCGCGACCACGTGATCGCCCAACTCGACCTCGCCTCGGCCACCCTGGACCAGAGGGAGCGGGAGTCGCGGCTGCAGTTCGTGGTGGTCGGCGGCGGCTACGCGGGCACCGAGACGGCCGCCTGCCTGCAGCGCCTGACCACCGCCGCCGCCCGCCGCTACCCGCGGCTGGACGCCCGGCAGATCAAGTGGCACCTGATCGACATCGCGCCGAAGCTGATGCCCGAGCTCGGCGACCCGCTCGGCGAGGCCGCGCTGGAGATCCTGCGCGGCCGCGGCATCGAGGTGTCGCTCGGCGTCTCGGTGGCCGAAGTCGGCGCCGAGTCCGTCAAGTTCACGGACGGCCGGGTGCTGCC
This sequence comes from Streptomyces sp. Y1, assembly GCF_041053115.1. Lineage (NCBI taxonomy): Bacteria > Bacillati > Actinomycetota > Actinomycetes > Kitasatosporales > Streptomycetaceae > Streptomyces > Streptomyces sp. Y1. The sequence continues at coordinate 981,619 of NZ_CP163445.1, forward strand.
GTGCCGCACGCTGATCTGGACGGCGGGGGTGGCCGCGAGCCCGCTGATCGCCACCCTGGACGCGGAGACGGTGCGCGGGCGCATCGCGGTGACGGCCGAGATGCGGGTGCCGCAGTTCGAGGGCGTGTTCGCGTTGGGTGACGCGGCCGCCGTCCCGGACCTCGCCAAGGGCGACGGCGCGGTCTGCCCGCCGACCGCCCAGCACTCCGCCCGGCAGGGCCGCGCGGTGGCCGACAACGTGATCGCCGCGCTCCACAACCAGCCCCTGGAGCCGTACTACCACAAGGACTTGGGCCTGGTGGTCGACCTCGGCGGCAAGGACGCGGTGTCCAAGCCGGTCGGCGTCGAGCTGCGCGGGGTGCCGGCCCAGCTGGTGGCGCGCGGCTACCACCTGATGGCGATGCGCACCAACGCCGCGAAGTTCCGGGTCGGCGCGAACTGGCTGCTGAACGCGACCGCCGGGGACGACTTCGTCCGCACCGGCTTCCTGGCCCGCCAGCCCGCCCGACTGCAGGACTTCGAGTACACCGACGCCTATCTGACGCGCGATCAGGTCAGGTCGCACGCCCAGGCGTTGCTCGCCAAGGGCTGACCGGCGTGCCGCCGCTCCCCGCCCGACCGACCGGGCGGGGAGCGGCGGCACGCACGGGGAGCGGCGGCGCAGCGGGTCAGCGCGCGGTCAGGTACATCCCGCTCGCGTCCCGCCCGGCCGTGTTGCGGCAGGCGTAGTTGCCGCTGGGCTTCGCCCACAGCAGGGTCAGGCAACTGCCGAGCGCCTGCTGCCCGTAGTAGTTCGGGTGCATCGACTCCTGCAGCGCGCCCTGGGTGGTGTTCAGCCCGCCGTCCAGGAACCGCGCCCACTCGCCGGTGGTCGCGGACGGCGGCGTGCTCGCGGTCGGCTGCTGCGCCGAGGTGGAGCAGACCTCGTGGCCCTGCAGCAGGTTGGACAGGTCCAGGAACTGCACGCCCTTGCCGGCGGCGACCCCGGCGAGCGCGGTGGAGATCTGCGGCACCATGGAGTCGCGGGCCCAGTCGGCGTCGCCGTTCCAGAACGGGCAGCCGCCGGTGTCCGACCGGCTCCAGCCGCTCTCGGGGTAGCGCATCTCGGCGCTGCGCGGGATCGGCGAGGGGTAGGACTGCAGCACCAGGCGGTAGTCCCCTTGCGCGTAGCCCGCGTTCGCCATCACCGCTCTGATCTCGTCGATGGCCTTGCCGACCCCCGCCATCGCGGCGGGCATCTTCGCGTCGATCGCCGACTGCTGCGAGCCGTGGCAGTAGCTGTACCAGACCAGGTAGTCCTGCACGCAGGTGGAGATGACGTCGGAGAAGCCGAGGTCGTTGCCCCCGATGGACAGGGTGATCAGCTTGACGTTGTTCTGCGCTGCCACGGTGGCGAGTTGGTCGGCCTGCGGGGCCTCGCCCTTGTAGGCCTGCCCCCCGTTGGAGGCGCGGAAGACGTTGGCGGTGACGGCTCCGGAGCAGGCCAGGTTGATCTGCTTCTGCGCGACGGTCGGGGCGCCGAGCACCTCGGCGACGTCCGAGCGGTCGCACCCGCTCGCGGCGGTGGTGCCGTAGACCAGGCTCGGGTCGTACGAACTGCCGGTCCAGGCCCGGTCGGTGCCGGTGCGGCCGCCGGTGGAGTCGGCGGAGTTGCCCTTCCAGCGACCGGCCTCGCCGGAGATGTAGCTGTCACCCAGGGTGACGCTGGCGGTGGGCCCGCTCGGGGCGGTGGCGGCCCGGGCGGGCGCGGCGGCCAGCAGCCCGCCGGCCAGCAGGCCCCCGGTGGCGAGCGGGAGGGCGAGGGCTGCACTGAGCAGCCGTCTGCCGAGTCGAGGGGCACTGCGGATGATGCTCGTACGGTTTTCGGGCACGGCGAAGGCTCCTGCGGCTCGGTCTCCCCGCGAGTGGGGGCGGGGAGACGCCTGAGGTGTGAGGGAAGGCCGCCGGCCGGTGGCGCCAAGAAGATGGCATGACAACTCGGCCGGGCGCCAGGCCCGTGCAGCAGGTTTCCCAGTTTGTTACCGGCGGGTTCAGACCAGCCGGGAGCCGCTACCGTCCGTTCCCAGCACGGCCGCGAGATCGTCGGCCAGCCGCCCAGCGGATGAGACCTCCAACGCGGCCACGGTGAGCCGCAGTCCGGGCGGCGACTGGAGGCGGTAGCGCGCGCCGGGCGCCGCGACCCAGCCGCGCTGGACCAGCGCGGCCAGCGCGGAGGTCTCGTCCGCCACCGGCACCCAGACGTTCAGCCCGCTCCGCCCGTGCGCCTCGATGCCGTGCGCCGCCAGCGCCGCCAGCAGCGCGTCCCGCCGCGCCCGGTACGCGGCGGCCACCCGCGGCGCCGGTGCCGCGTCGGCGCGCCACAGTTCGGCGACGGTGCGCTGCAGCAGGTGGCTGACCCAGCCGGCGCCGAGCCGCAGCCGTCCGGCGACCCGGCCGACGGTCTCCGCGTCGCCGACCGCCACCGACAGCCGCAGGTCCGGCCCGTAGGCCTTGGCGGCCGAGCGCACCACCGTCCAGCGCCGGGGGCCGGAGCCGGCCAGCGGGTGGTACGGCTGGTCGACGATGCCGTGCCCGTGGTCGTCCTCGATCAGCAGCACCTCGGGGTGCCCGGCGAGGACGGCCCGCAGCGCCTCGGCCCGGCGCGCGGTGAGCGCGGCGCCGGTCGGGTTCTGCGCCCGGCTGGTGACCACCACCGCGCGGGCGCCCTCGGCCAGCGCGGCGGCCAGCGACTCGGGCAGCGGGCCCTCGTCGTCCAGCCGGACGGGCGCGGGCCGCAGCCCCATCGCGGGCAGCAGGTCGAGCAGGCTGCCCCAGCCCGGGTCCTCGACGGCCACCGCGTCGCCGGGGCGCAGCCAGGCGCCGAGGGTGCGCTCGATCATGTCGAGCGAGCCGGAGGCGACGGCGATCGGGCCGCCGGGCAGCCCGTCCGCCTCGAAGGAGGCGCGGGCGAGGTCGAGCAGCGCGGGTTCGACGGCGACGTGCCCGTAGAGGACCGGCTGGGCCCGGGCGGCCTCGGCGGCGGCCGCGAGGGCCGGGCCCAGGTCGGGCAGCAGCGCCGGGTCCGGGTTGCCGTCGGCCAGGTTGCGGGCGTGCGGGGGGACGGGCACCTGGATCTGGTCGCGGGGGGTGAGCTTGGGCCGGGGCAGGATCCGGCTGCCGCGACGGCCGGCGGTCTCGATCACGCCGCGGTCGCGCAGCAGGCGGTAGGCGGCGGCGACGGTGTTGGGGTTGACGCCGAGCTCGGTGGCGAGGTCCCGCAGCGGGGGCAGCGCGGTTCCGGGGGCGAGGCGCCCGCTGCTGACGCCCTGTTCGATGTGGGCCGCGATTTCGCTGGCGCGTCGCCCTTTCAGGGGATAGTCTCCTAGCACAAACCAGATTATGCACTAGTACAACGAGGTCTGTCATGTCGGCCAGCTCAGACGGCTCCCCCTCCTACGCCCGCACCCCGCGCACCACCCCCACCCGCTACAAGGACCGCGCCACCTGGGAGCAGGAGGCGATCCACGCCGTCCTGGACGAGGCCTACATCTGCCACCTCGGCTTCGTCGCCGACGGCGCCCCCGTCGTCCTGCCGACCATCTACGCCCGGGTCGGCAGCCGGCTCTACATCCACGGCTCCACCGGCAGCCGCCCGCTGCGCGCCGCCACCGCCGAGCAGGGCCTGCCGGTCTGCGTCACCGTCACCCTGGTCGACGCCCTGGTCCTGACCAAGTCCGCGTTCAACCACTCGGTGAACTTCCGCTCGGTGGTCGCCCACGGCACCGCCCACCAGGTGACCGACCCGGCCGAGCTCGACGTCGCGCTCGCCGCCCTGGTCGACCACGCGGTGCCCGGCCGCTCCGGCGAGGTGCGCCCGGCCAACGCCAAGGAGCTGGCCGCCACCGCCGTCATCCGGCTGGAGCTGGACGAGGTCTCCGCCAAGACCCGCGCGGACGACGCCGGCGACGACCCCGAGGACCAGGACCTCCCGCACTGGTCCGGCCTGATACCGGTGACCACCGTGCACGGCGCCCCCGTCCCGTACGACGAGGCCGTCCCGCTCCCCGCGCACCTGCGCCGCTACCCCCGCTGAACAGGAGCACGACGATGCTGATCCGCTCCTGGGACCGCGGCGACGAGGACGAGTGGCGCGCCTGGCTCGCCGAGGGCCGCGACTTCGGCCTGCTCGCCGCCAACGGCGCCCCAGGCGAGGGCCCGGTGCTCGTGCCCACGCACTTCCTGCTGGACGTCGAGCACGGCGAGATCCTGCTCCACCTCGCCGCCCCCAACCCGCTGCTGGCCGCCGTCCGCGCCGACCCGCAGGTCACCCTCGCGGTCACCGACGGCTACGCGTTCGCCCCGAGCCACTGGCGCGGCGCGCCGGGCACACCGACCAGCTACTACGCCTCCGTGCACTTCCACTGCACCGCCGAGATCGTGACCTCCGCCGCGGGCAAGGCCGAGATCCTCAACCGCCAGCTGGCGCACTTCCAACCGGAGTCGCCGGAGGTCCGGGTCGTCCCCGGCGAGGGCGAACTGGCCCGCCAGCTGCCCGGGCTGAGCGCCCTGCGGCTGACCGTCCGCGAGGTGCGGGCCAAGTTCAAGTACGACGACAAGAAGCCGGCCGAGGCGCAGCTCGCGCTCGCCGACCGGCTGGCCGAGCGGGCGGCCGGCCCCGGGCGCGCCCGCGACCAGTACGCGGCCGCCCGCACCCAGCTGCTGCGCCGTCACCGCAAGCGCGCCGAGCGTGCCGAGCGCCGGGAGGAGAGTGTCCGCGCCCGGCGCGCGGAGCGCCTGGCCGCCTCCGACTGACTCCGGATCACCCGATCGGGCCCCGCCGCCTTGGCGCGACCCCCGGCCCGCTGTTCGAATGAGACGAATCGCGCCCACTCGGCCGTAGGAGCGGGCCCGTCCACTCGGGGAGCGCGCTTGTCCACACTCAACACCCAGCGGGCCGGCGAGGCCCACCTCGGCCACGTGGTCTTCATCTCCGCGGCCGCCGCGATGGGCGGCTTCCTGTTCGGCTACGACAGCGCGGTGATCAACGGCGCGGTGACGGGCATCCAGAAGCACTTCGCGGTGGGTCACGGCACCACGGCCTTCGTCGTGGCCATCGCCCTGCTCGGCTCGGCGGCCGGCGCGGTGGCCGCCGGCCGGCTCGCCGACCACCTGGGCCGGGTGCGCACGATGCTGCTGGCCGCGGCACTGTTCGCGGCCAGCGGCCTCGGCTCGATGTTCCCGCCGAACATCGAGACCCTGGCCACCTGGCGGGTGATCGGCGGCGTCGCGATCGGCATCGCCTCGGTGATCGCGCCGACCTACATCGCCGAGGTCGCGCCCACCGCCTACCGCGGCCGGCTGGCCTCCTTCCAGCAGATGGCGATCGTGCTCGGCATCACCGTCTCCCAGCTCGCCAACTGGGCGCTCAACCAGGCCGCCGGCGGCGAGTCCACCGGCCACCTCGGCGGCATCCAGGCCTGGCAGTGGATGCTCGGCGTGGAGACCGTCCCGGCCCTGGTGTACGGGCTGATGGCGCTGGCGATCCCGGAGTCCCCGCGCTTCCTGATCGCCGACCACCGGGAGGCGCAGGCCCGCAAGGTGCTGGTGGAGGTGGAGGGCGAGGGCGTCGACCTGGACGCCCGGGTCGCGGAGATCCGCTCGGTGCTGGAGTCCGCGCACAAGCCCCGGCTGAAGGACCTGCTCGGCGGGCGGTTCGGCCTGCTGCCGATCGTCTGGGTGGGCATCGGCGCCTCGGTGTTCCAGCAGTTCGTCGGCATCAACGTGATCTTCTACTACTCCTCCTTCCTGTGGCAGTCGGTCGGCATCAACGAGTCCAACTCGCTGCTGATCAGCCTCTCCACCTCGATCATCAACGTGATCGGCACGGTGATCGCGATGACGCTGGTGGACCGCATCGGCCGCAAGCCGCTCGCGCTGGCCGGCTCGATCGGCATGGCGGCCGCCCTGGGCACCGCCGCCTGGGCGTTCTCCTACCGGCACGGCACCGGCGACACCGCGACGCTGGACGACACCCACGCCACCGTCGCGCTGGTCGCCGCGCACGTCTTCGTGCTCTGCTTCGCCTTCTCCTGGGGCGTGGTGGTCTGGGTGCTGCTCGGCGAGATGTTCCCCAACCGGATCCGCGCGCTCGCCCTGTCCGTCGCCGCCTCGGCCCAGTGGATCGCCAACTGGGCGATCACCGTGAGCTTCCCGGACCTCGCCGACTGGAACCTCTCGGCGACGTACGTCATCTACGCGGCCTTCGCGCTGCTCTCCATCCCGTTCGTGGCCTTCGCCATCAAGGAGACCAAGGGCCGCGCCCTGGAGGAGATGGGCTGACCGGCCCGCCCCCGCACGCACCCCCGCCGCACACGGCCCGACCATCGCGAGGAACCCATGCCTGACCAGGGCGGCTCCCGGCAGAACGTCACCTTCCCGAGCAACGGCCGCACCGCGCACGGCTACCTGGCCCGCCCGCCGCAGGGCGTCGGCCCCGGCCTGGTGGTGGTCCAGGAGTGGTGGGGCCTCACCTCGCACATCGCGGCGATGGCCGACCGCTTCGCCGCCGAGGGGTTCACCGTCCTCGCCCCCGACCTGTTCGGCGGCGCCACCACCCACGACCGCACCGAGGCGGCCCGCTTCAAGCGCGAACTCCCGGTCGAGCGCGCCGTCGAGGACCTGTCCGGCGCCGTCGACTTCCTGCTCGGGCTGGACGGCGTGGTCGGCGACGCGGTCGGCGCGGTCGGCTTCTGCATGGGCGGCGGCTTCGCCCTGCTGCTGGCCGCCCGCGCCGGCGACAAGGTCGCCGCCGTGGTGCCGTTCTACGGCCTGCCGCCGGACCCGGACTTCGACTACCGCGGCCTGACGGCCCATGTCCTCGGCCACTTCGGCGAGTTGGACGGCTCGATCCCGATGGCCGCGGTCGACGAGGCGGCGATCCGGATCGGTGAGGCCACCGACATCCGCCCCGAGATCCACTTCTACCCGGCCGGGCACGCCTTCATGAACGACGAGAACCTGATCGGCACCCACGACCCGCTGCAGGCCCGGATCGCCTGGCGCCGCACCCTCACCTTCCTCTGGGGCCACCTCGGCTGAAAACCTCGGCCGACACCCTCGACTGGCACCCTCGGCCGAATCCCTCCGCACGGTACGAAAACCGGATGGACACCTGTACGAACTCCCGCCATAGTCACCCGGGTGCCGACCCCCACCGCCCCGCACCCGCGCCGCCTCGCCTGGGCGAGCCGCAACTTCCGCATCCAGACCGCCGCCACCGTGGTCAGCGGCCTCGGCAACGCCGGCGCCCCCATCGCCACCGCCTTCGCCGTCCTGAACAGCGGCGCAGGCACCACCGAGGTCGGCTACGTCACCGCCGCTCGGCTGCTGCCCACCGTGCTGTTCCTGGTGGTCGGCGGCACCCTCGCCGACCGGCTGCCGCGCCACCGGGTCATGGTCGCCGCCAACGTGTTCAGCGGCCTGTCCCAAGCCGTCCTGGCCGCCCTCGTGCTGGCCGGCGACGTCCGGCTCTGGCAGCTGCTGCTGCTCTCCGCCGCCGGCGGCGCCGGGTACGCGCTCTACTCCCCCGCCGCCGGCGGCATGATCATGCAGGCCGTCCCCGAGGAGCACGCCGCCCGCGCCTTCTCGGTCTTCCGGATGGGCCAGAACGCCTCCCAGATCGGCGGCGCCGCGCTCGGCGGCGCCCTCACCGCCGCGGTCGGCCCCGGCTGGGTGCTCGCCCTGGACGCCCTCTGCTTCCTGGTCGCCGCCGCCCTGCGCTTCCTCCTGGAGCCCGAGTCCGCCCCCGCCCCCTCCGGCGGCAGCATGCTGCGCGATCTGCGGGACGGCTGGCGGGAGTTCTCCTCCCGCCGCTGGCTCTGGGTGATCGTGCTGCAGTTCGCCGTCGTGGTCGCCTGCGTCAACGCGGTCGAGGCGGTCTACGGGCCCGCGGTGGCCAAGGACCGGCTCGGCGGCGCCGGCGCCTGGGGCCTGGCCATGTCCGCCTACGGCGTCGGCCTGGTCGTCACCGGGCTGCTGATGGTGCGCTGGCGCCCCCGCCGCATCCTGCTGGTCGGCAACTGGGGCGTGTTCCTGTTCGGCGCGCCCGCCCTGGCCCTGGCCGTCGCCGCGCCGCTGCCGCTGCTGGTCGCCGCGATGTTCCTCTCCGGCGTCGGCGTCACCGTCTTCGGCGTCAACTGGATGGTCGCACTGCGGCAGGAGATCCCCGAGGAGGCGTTCTCCCGGGTCTCCGCGTACGACGAGCTCGGCTCCTACTCGCTCGCGCCGATCGGCACCGCCCTGGCCGGCCCGGCCGCCGCCGGTCTCGGCCTGTCCGGCGCGCTCTGGGCCTGCGCCGTGCTGTGCCTGCTGCTCAGCGCCGCCGTCCTGGTCGACCCGCAGGTGCGCCGGCTCGCCCGCCGGAGCACCGAGGACGCACCGGAGGCCGTCCGGGAGTCCGCGCCCGCGCCGTGAGCCCCCGTGCGCCCCGCGTGCGCCCGCCGGAAAGCAACCATGAGTGGTTCCGGTTCGTCCGACCGAGGAGGAACACCATTTCACCTGGGGGGCGCCACCAGTGCCGAAGCCACTGCTCTTCCTGGACGTCGACGGCGTCCTCAACCCGGTCTGCCCGCATCCGGACGCCGGGTTCGACACCCACACCCTGCTCGGCTACACCGTCCTGCTCTCCGCCCGGCACGGCCGCTGGCTGCGCGAACTCGCCGGCCGCTACGAACTCGTGTGGGCCACCACCTGGGAGGAGCACGCCAACACCCACATCGCCCCGGCGATCGGCCTCGACCCGCTCCCGGTGGTCCGCTTCACCGGCTACGTCCCGCAGCCGGGCGACCCGCGCGTCCCGCTGATGGAGCTGTTCTCCGCCGCCAAGTGGGCCCCGTTACTGCGCTACGCCGCCGGGCGCCCGTTCGCCTGGGTGGACGACGTCATCCCGAGCCGGCTGATCCGCAACTCGCTGTGGCGCCGCGACCGCCTGCTGCTGCCGATCGACCCCGGCCAGGGCCTGGAGCGCCGCCACGTCGACCGGCTGCTCGAACGCCCGCCGCGCGCGCAGCCGCTCCCGCTCAGGGGGTCGGCAGCCAGCTGACGTGCCCGGCCAGCAGCGCGTACCCGACGAAGGCCACCGTGTCGATCAGCGCGTGCGCCGCCACCAGCGGCATCACCCGCCCCCAGCGCCGGTACAGCAGGCAGAACACGGCGCCCATCACCATGTTGCCGACCAGCCCGCCGACCCCCTGGTACAGGTGGTACGAGCCGCGCAGCACGGAGCTGGCCGCCAGCGCCGCCGGCCAGGACCACCCCCGCTGCGCCAGCCGGCGCAGCAGGTAGCCCAGGACGACGACCTCCTCCAGGATCGCGTTCTGCCAGGCCGACAGCACCAGCACCGGCACCCGCCACCACACGTCCGGCAGCCCCGAGGGCGCCACCGTCAGGTTGTAGCCGGCCGCCTGCGAGGCCAGGTACAGCGCCAGCCCGGAGCCGCCGATCGCCGCCGCGACGGCCGCGCCCCGGCCGAGGTCGCGCAGCTTCTGCCCGAGGTCGAAGCCCAGCACCCGCAGGGTGGTGCCCTCGCGCACCAGCAGGTAGCCGACCAGCACCACCGGCATCAGCCCGCGCCCGATGGCGTAGAGCTGCCACACCAGGTCCAGCCAGGGCCGCCCGGGCGCCCGCGAGCCGTTCAGCGTGGCGACCTGCTGGCCGAGCTTGATCGGCTCGGTCAGTGAGCCGGCGAAGCTGATCAGCGCGCTGATCCCGCTGGCGCCGAGCGAGAGCCCGAGCACGATCAGCAGCTCCGCGCCGAGCAGCCGGCGGGTGGGCGTCGCGGTCTCCGGCTCGCTCGGGGCGGTGGTCACGGGGGCTCCAGACAGGCGGTCGTTCCCGCGACCGACCGGCCGCGGGAACGATCATCCTGGCACAGCCGCGAGGCTAGCCCACCGGCCAGGTGTGCACCGGCTCGCCGCCACGCATCAGCTCGGCGTAGCGTCGGGTCATCGCGGCGAGCGCGGCCGGCCGGTCCATCCCGTACCGCTCGCGCAGCCGGTGGAAGGTCGCGCTCTGCCAGGCCGCGCCGTTGGTGCGGCGCAGGCAGCGCTGCTCGATGATCCCCAGGTAGCGGTCCCGGTCGGCGGGCTCGACGCCCCACTCGTCCAGGCCCTGGTGGGCCATCGGCAGCAGCTCGTCCAGCACCAGGTCGACGGCGGGCACCGTCTGCAGCCCACCGCGGCCGCCCCGGCCGGAGCGCGGCCAGTGGAGCACCGCGTCGATGCCGTAGCGCGCGCCCTGCCGGAAGTTCTCGTCCGCCCGCTCGAACGGCAGCCGGGTCCACACCGGCCGGGGCTGCGAGGCGAGCACCCGGACGAGCCCGTAGTAGAAGGCGGCGTTGGCCAGCGTGTCGGCCACCGTGGGCCCGGCGGGCAGCGCCCGGTTCTCCACCCGCAGGTGGGCGACCCCGCCGGCCACGTCGTAGACCGGCCGGTTCCAGCGGTAGATGGTGCCGTTGTGCAGCCGCATCTCGGCGAGCCTGGGCGCGGCGCCGGAGGCCAGCGCCTTCAGCGGGTCCTCGTCGTCGCAGATCGGCAGCAGCGCCGGGAAGTACCGCAGGTTCTCCTCGAACAGGTCGTACGCCGAGTCCACCCAGCGCTCGCCGAACCAGGTGATCGGGCGCACGCCCTGCGCCTTGAGCTCCGCCGAACGGGTGTCACAGGCCTGCTGGAACAGCACCGGCCGGGTCTCCCGCCACAGCTCCCGTCCGAACAGGAAGGGCGAGTTGGCGCCGACCGCGAGCTGCGCGCCGCAGATCGCCTGGGCCGCGTTCCACACCGAGGAGAACCGCTGCGGCGTCACCTGCAGGTGCAGTTGCAGCGAGGTCGCGGCCGCCTCGGCGACCATGGTGATCGACTCCAGCTGCAGGTGCTCGACGCCCTCGATGTCGAGCGCGATGTCCTCGCCCCGGGCGGCCAGGATCTGGTCGCTGAGCAGGCTGTAGCGCTGGTTGCCGCTCATCGCGTCCAACCCGGTGTGGGCGTGCTCCAGGGTCGGCAGGATCCCCACCATGACGATCCGGGCGCCGGCCTCGGCGGCCTGCCGGTCGGCGTAGCGCAGCCCGGTGTCGATCTCCTCGCGCAGTTCGTCGAAGACGTGCCCGCACAACCGGTGCGGAGCGATGTTCACCTCGATGTTGAAGCGGCCCAGCTCGGTCTGGAAGTCACTGGAGCCGATCGCGCTCAGCACCTGCGCGTTGCTCATGACCGGCAGGCCCTGGTCGTCGGCCAGGTTGAGCTCGATCTCCAGGCCCATCACCGCCCGCGGCCGGTCGAAGCGGTTCTCGTCGAGCATCCGCCCGAGCGCGTCCTGGCACGCCTGCAGCTTGCGTCGGTACAGCTGCCGGTCCGCCAGTTCCGCACGCGTGGCCACGACCTTCTCGCCCACGGTCCCCTCCTCCAGAGCCACCGGCCGTCGAATCGTGCCAGCATCATGCCCACCCCGAAGATCGATACCCGAATGCTTGTACTGGCTTGCAATGCAAGGAATCTGACGGCCATTCACCAAATCAATCGACTTGCCCGACGCCACCGCCTGTGATAAACAGGTCACCCTGCGCACCTGTTCGATGGAATTCGCACTGCGCTCCGGCCGGTCGGTTCCCGCCTCGCGTCCTCGGCGACGGCGGCGACCGCGCCGGCACCGCGATCATGCACAACCGGACACGGCCAGTCCCGTCAGCGCTGACGCACCGCGCCACGCCGGTATGCCGCACTCGCACGCCGATCTCGCACGGAGGGCGGACCCCGCCATGACTCTGCAGACCCCCCAGCCCCCACCGAGTGCCCTGCGCGCGGTCCTGGGCGCGCTCGACTCGCAGACCGCGCTGCGCCAGCCGGCTGCCGCAGCGCTGCTCCATCCGACCGGACCGCTGCTGCCCGCCCATCCCCTCGCCGTCCACGTCCTGGACGGCCCGCGCGCCGAGCTGTCCGCCGCCCGCCGGACGGGCTGGCGCTTCCTGATCAAGGACGGCCCCGAGGTGGCTGCCGCCGCCGAGGTGGTGCAGAGCGCCGAGGGCCACACCTTCTCCCACTTCACCGCCGGCCCCTACCTCGACTCGACGGTCCGGGCGCTGCGCCAGGCCTGGCAGCTCGCCCAGGGCTCCCGGGCCCAGCGCCAGCCCCGGCTGCTCACCTTTCCCGGCCAGTACGCGACGGCCCTGTGGCTGCACAGCCCCGAGGCCGACCCGTCCGCCGACCTGCTGATCCCCCTGGCCCCCGCCCCGCTCGGCGTCACCGCCCACCGCGCCCAGCCGGCGGCCGAGCTGCTGCCGCTGCTCGCCCGGGCGCCACTGGCCCGGCCGCTGCTGCTCGGCTCCTCCTGAACCCGCCACCTCCGTAGGGCCGCCGGGCGCCACCGCCCGGCGGCCCTGTGTCGCGCCCGCGGCTCCCCGCCCCCACCACCCGAACAGCAGCCGAACGGCACCCACCCGGACGGGCCATTGCGCATGGCCCCGGCGGGCCATCAGCCGACTGGCCCACTGGTGCGCGATTTCCGGCCCGGCCCACCTGAACGGGTGATCTCTACCCGGGAGTTGTGGCGCATGTCACGAAATCCCTGCGCGCGCGTCCGCAGATGCCGACACTGGGAACCAGCGTGGAAGGACCCCTGTCCTACCCACTTGAGCGCTGGTCCACACCTGGCCGGCGCACGGACAGAATCCGGCCACCGCGGCGGTTCCCGACGCTCGTTCGTCGGCGGCCGCACCACGGGGAGGATCGCAGAGCGAAGCGAGGGTACGCGTATGTGCCAGCACCGTCCTGAGTGCCCATCGGCCGAGTCGGAGGACCGCGAGGCGGCCGTGCCGTTGGCCTGCCACCCGGAGCAGGGCTGGAGCCTGCTCTGCAACGGCGTCGTCCTGTTCGAGGACACCGGAGAGCTGCTGCCGGACGGCCGGGTGATCGCCCCGCGCCGCCCGGTCGCCCACGCGGCCTGACCGCGCCGGCGGGGGCAGCCGCCAGGAGCAAGGGGGAACGGGCAGGGCCCCGGCGAGGGATCTCGCCGGGGCCCTGCCGCGTCACCGCGCCGATCAGCCCGTCTGCCGATCGGACGGTCTGCCGATCAGACGCCGTACTCGTCCAGCGGCGGGCAGGAGCAGACCAGGTTGCGGTCGCCGTACGCGCCGTCGATCCGGCTCACCGGCGGCCAGTACTTGTCCGCCGGGTTCACGCCCGCCGGGAAGACGGCCTCCTGCCGCGCGTAGCCGTGCGCCCAGTCGCCGGCCAGCGAGGCGGCGGTGTGCGGGGCGTTGCGCAGCGGGTTGTCCTCGGCGGCCCACTCGCCCGAGCCGACCTTGTCGATCTCGCCGCGGATCGCGATCATCGCCTCGCAGAAGCGGTCGATCTCGTGCAGGTCCTCGGACTCGGTCGGCTCGATCATCAGCGTGCCGGCCACCGGGAAGGACATCGTCGGCGCGTGGAAGCCGTAGTCGATCAGGCGCTTGGCGATGTCGTCCACCGTCACGCCCGTCTCCTTGGTCAGCGGGCGCAGGTCGATGATGCACTCGTGCGCGACCAGCCCGCCGGGGCCGGTGTAGAGCACCGGGAAGTGCGGGGCGAGGCGCTTGGCGATGTAGTTGGCGTTCAGCACGGCGACCTGGGTCGCGTGCTTCAGGCCCTCGCCGCCCATCAGCCGGACGTACGCCCAGGAGATCGGCAGGATCGCCGCCGAGCCCCACGGCGCGGCCGAGATCGGGCCGACGCCGGTGGCCGGGCCGGCCTCCTCCTGCAGCGGGTGGTTCGGCAGGTACGGCGCCAGGTGGGCGCGCACCGCGACCGGGCCGACGCCCGGGCCGCCGCCGCCGTGCGGGATGCAGAAGGTCTTGTGCAGGTTCAGGTGCGAGACGTCCGCGCCGAACTTGCCCGGCTTGGCGAGGCCGACCAGGGCGTTCAGGTTGGCGCCGTCCACGTACACCTGGCCGCCGGCCTCGTGCACCAGGCCGCAGATCTCGGTGATCTGGGTCTCGTACACGCCGTGGGTCGACGGGTAGGTGACCATCAGCACGGCGAGGTTGTCGCGGTGCTGCTCGATCTTGGCCTTCAGGTCGTCGACGTCCACGTCGCCGTCGACCAGGGTCTTGACCACGACCACGCGCATGCCGGCCATCACCGCGGAGGCGGCGTTGGTGCCGTGCGCCGAGGAGGGGATCAGGCAGACGTCGCGCTGGGTGTCGCCGTTGGCGTGGTGGTAGGCGCGGACGGCCAGCAGGCCGGCCAGCTCGCCCTGGGAGCCGGCGTTCGGCTGGATCGAGACGGCGTCGTAGCCGGTGACCTCGACCAGCTGCTGCTCCAGCTGGCGGATCAGGGTCAGGTAGCCCTGGGCCTGGTCGATCGGCGCGAAGGGGTGCAGCTGGCCGAACTCGGGCCAGGTGACCGCCTCCATCTCGGTGGTCGCGTTGAGCTTCATGGTGCAGGAGCCCAGCGGGATCATGCCGCGGTCCAGCGCGTAGTCCCGGTCCGACAGGCGGCGCAGGTAGCGCAGCATGGCGGTCTCCGAGCGGTGGCTGTGGAAGACCGGGTGGGTCAGGTACTCGTCCTCGCGCAGCAGGGCGGCGGGCAGCGCGTCGGCGCTCTCGGCGACCTCGACGGCCGGGACGCCGAACGCGGCCCAGACGCCGGCCAGGTGCTCGCGGGTGGTGGTCTCGTCGGTGGAGACCGAGATCCGGTCGGCGCCGTCCTGGTACACGTTGATGCCCCGGGCGCGGGCGGCCTCGGCGATCTCGGCGGCGCGGCCCGGCACCACGGCGGTGACGGTGTCGAAGAACTCGCCGTGCAGCAGCTCGACGCCGCCGGCCCGCAGGCCCTCGGCGAGGGCGGCGGCGTAGCGGTGGGTGCGGCGGGCGATGTCGGCCAGGCCGTCCGGGCCGTGGTAGACGGCGTACATCGAGGCCATCACGGCGAGCAGCACCTGGGCGGTGCAGATGTTGCTGGTGGCCTTCTCGCGGCGGATGTGCTGCTCGCGGGTCTGCAGCGCCAGGCGGTAGGCGCGGTTGCCGTCGGCGTCCACGGACACGCCGACCAGGCGGCCGGGCAGCGAGCGGGCGTACTCGGCGCGCACCGACAGGTAGCCGGCGTGCGGGCCGCCGAAGCCCATCGGCACGCCGAAGCGCTGCGAGGTGCCGCAGGCGATGTCGGCGCCGAGCTCGCCCGGCGACTTGAGCAGGGTGAGGGCCAGCAGGTCGGCGGCGACGGCGACGATCGCGCCCAGACCGTGCGCCTGCGCTATCACCGGGGCGAGGTCGCGGACCACGCCGGTGGCGCCCGGGTACTGCAGCAGCACGCCGAAGACGCCGCGCTCGGCGATCTCGGCCGGGATGCCCTCGGACAGGTCGGCGACGACGACCTCGACGCCGGTCGGCACCGCGCGGGTGTTGATCACCGCGACGGTCTGCGGCAGGGTCTCGGCGTCCACCAGGAAGACGCCGCCCTTGACCTTGGTGACGCGGCGGGCGAGCGCCATCGCCTCGGCGGCCGCAGTGCCCTCGTCCAGCAGCGAGGAGCCGGAGGTGGGCAGGCCGGTCAGGTCGGAGACCACGGTCTGGAAGTTGAGCAGGGCCTCCAGGCGGCCCTGCGAGATCTCCGGCTGGTACGGCGTGTAGGCGGTGTACCAGGCCGGGTTCTCCATGACGTTGCGCAGGATCACCGGCGGGGTGAAGGTGCCGTAGTAGCCCAGGCCGATCATCGGCTGGAGCACCCGGTTGCGGCCGGCCAGCTCGCGCAGCTCGGCCAGCACCTCGGCCTCGGTGCGCCCGGCGGGCAGGTCCAGGCCGGTGATGGAGCGGATCGCCTCGGGAACGGCGGTGGCGGCGAGTTCGTCCAGCGAGCCGTAGCCCACGGACGCCAGCATCTTCTCCTGCGCCGCGGCGTCGGGGCCGATGTGGCGGTTCTCGAAGGGGCTGGCCAGCTCAAGCTCGGTGAGGGTCGAGGCGCCGGTGGGGCGTCCCGCGTTCGGCTGGGCGTTCATGGTGGTCGAGGCCTCCTGGTCACGGACCGGCGGGGGGTCCGCACCCCGGCCGGCCTCCACCGCTGCGGACAGCGGAAGGGCCGCGGGCGGACGGACCCGACAGGCCTCCCCCTCTGTCATCGGGACCTGAGAGCTTCGCCCGCACGTCGCGCCGTGGCGCTCCGTCGGCTTGCACCGTCGGTGAGGGTGGTGGTCGTCGGCTCCCGCGCCGGCGCTCCTGCCCTGCTTTCCAGAGTGACCTATCCCGCACGGTACTGATGCCTGAGAGATTCCGGGGAGGAGTTGCTCCTTCGGCGCCCCTACCAGCGGTTTTCACTGACGGGGACTCTCCCGCGCGGGCTCGGCGGTCGGGGCCCAGGGTACCAGCGGGAGGCCTCCCGATCACGGGTGTGTCAGGTCACTCGGGGTCTACGCGCGTGGCATGCGCGGGCCCCCGGACGGCCCAGCGCGCAGCCCGTCCGGACGCACCCCGGTCGCGCCCGTCCGATAGATGCCTTTTGGTGTGAAGTGGCGGACGGGCGGGGAGCTCCGGCCGCCGTACCTGCGGGGATTCCGCAGGCGCAGCGCACTGGAGGAAAGAGTGCAGACCGACATCGACCCCCGGGACCTCATCGGCCACAAGGCGGTCGACCGCAACGGAGACAAGATCGGCACGGTCGACGAGGTGTACCTGGACGACGCCACCGGCCAGCCCGAGTGGGCCGCCGTCCGGACCGGCATCTTCGGCCGGGACGCCTTCGTCCCGCTCACCACCAGCGAGTTCTCCGGCGAGGAGCTCCGGGTCCCGTACGACAAGTCGCTGGTCAAGGAGTCGCCGGACTTCGGCGTCGGCCAGCACCTGTCACCGGCCCAGGAGCTCCAGCTCTACCGCTACTACGGCCTGGACACCGCCGCGGACGGCCGCCCGGCGGCCGCCGAGCCGGTCCGGACGGCCCAGCCCGACCTCGACTTCGGCACCACCACGGCGGCGGCCGCGGCCACCCGGCCGCTCGCCTTCCACGCCGTCGAACCCCACACTCCCGACTCCCACGCTCCCGACCCCCACGTTCCCGAACCTGCCGCGCCCGTCGCGACCACGACCACCCCCTCGACCGCCAGCACCGCCCCGGAGGCCACCGTGCGGACCCTCAGCACCCCCGCGCCCGCCGCCACCGCCGTGGCGACCACCACCACCGCCGCCCCGGCGGTCGAGCCCAAGCCGCAGTCCGTGGCCAACGGCTCCGCTCCCGCCACCGCGCCCGCCACCGCGCCCGAGCGCCCGGCCGGGGCGGCCACCTCCGCACCCAGCGGCCCGGTGGAGATCACCTGCCGCGAGGAGCGGCTGGACATCACCACCGAGTGGCACGCGGTCGGCACCGCGAAGCTGCGCAAGTACGTGACCAGCGAGCAGATCGAGCGCCGCGTGCCGGTGGTCCGCGAGCGCGTCCGGGTGGAGCGGATGCCGGTGAGCGAGGCCGAGCGCGCCTCGCTGACGGAGAAGGAGATCGCCGAGGCCGTCGAGGAGGTCACCCTGCGCGAGGAGCGCCCGGTGGTCCGCAAGTACCTCGCCCCGATCGAGCGGGTCCGCCTGGTGGTCGAGCGCTACACCGCGGAGGAGGTGGTCCGGGAGGAGCTGCGCCGCGAGCAGGTCGAGGTGCACGACGACACCCCGGCGGCGCCCGCCGAGACGCCCCGCCCGGCGGCGATGAGGCCGCTCTCCTGAGCACCGACCGGCGCTGACCAGCGCCGACACCCCTGCAACGAAGGGCCCCGGACGTCCGTCCGGGGCCCTTCGCCGTGCCCGCGCGGACCGCCCGGCCCCTCCCCTTTGCCAAAGCTTAACCACTCGATATTTGACACTCTGAAGTATCTACAGCATCGTTACTTCAGTTCATTCACTATGTACGGGAGGAAGCAACCGTGAGTGAGGCACCCCAGCCCACCATCGCGGCCGAGAAGCAGAGCAGCGCCCGGGTCCTGCCGGCCCTCATCCTGGCGATGCTGTCGTTCAGCGTGGTGCAGACCGCAGTCGTCCCGATCCTGCCCTCGCTGGCCAAGGAACTGAACGTCTCGGCCTCCAACATCACCTGGCTGATGACCGCCAACCTGCTCTCCGCCGCTGTGCTGACTCCCCTCCTGGGCCGCTTCGGCGACCTGCGGGGCCGTAAGCCCATGCTGCTGATCTCGCTGATCGGCCTGGTCGCCGGCTCGGCGCTGGCGGTCGGCACCCACTCCTTCACCTGGCTGGTCGTCGCCCGCGTCCTGCAGGGCGCCGGCGGTGGCGTGATGCCGCTGGCGATCAGCATCGTCCGCGACGAGCTGCCCAAGCAGAAGGTCACCGGCGGCGTCGCCGCCATCAGCGCCTCGATGGGCGTCGGCTCCGGCCTCGGCCTGGTCGCCACCGGCCTCCTGCTGGAGCACTGGAACTACAAGTCGATCTTCTGGATGGGCCTGCTCTTCGGCCTGCTCGCGGTCGCCCTGGTCATGTTCCGCGTCCCGTCCGACCCGGTCACCGACAAGGAGGGCGGCGCCGACCCGCTCGGCGCGCTCACCCTGGCCGGCTGGCTCTCCGCCCTGCTGGTCGCGGTCAGCCAGGGCAACCACTGGGGCTGGACGTCCACCAAGACCCTCGGCCTGTTCGCCGTCGCCGCCGTGGTCGCCCTCGTCTGGGGGATCATCGAGACCAAGGTCGCGCACCCGCTGGTCGACATGAAGATGATGTCCCGCCCGGCCGTCGCCTTCACCAACCTCGCCGGCCTGCTGATCGGCTTCGGCATGTACGGCTCGTTCATGGTCATCAGCAACTTCGCCCAGGCGCCCGCGGTGATCACCCACTACGGCTTCACCGCCACCGTCCTGCACGCCGGCATCATGCTGCTGCCGTCCGCGATCGGCTCGATGGTCGCCGCCCCGCTCGGCGCCCTGCTGATCGCCCGCCGCGGCCCGCGCCTGCCGCTCGTCGCCGGCGGCGTGCTCGGCGCCGTCTCGATGGCCTACCTGGCCCTGCGGCACAGCGCCGAGGGCGACATCTACACCGCCTCGGCGATCTTCGGCCTCGGCATCGGCCTCGCCTTCTCCGCGATGCCCGCCTACATCAACGGCGCCGTCCCGGTCGAGCAGAGCGGCATCGCCAACGGCATGAACTCCGTGCTGCGCACCGTCGGCGGCGCCATCGGCACCGCCGTGATGGCCGCCATCCTCACCGGCGACACCATGAAGCTGCCGCCGCAGATCCCGCTGTCGCTGCCCACCCTGGACGCCTTCAAGAACTCGTTCTGGACCGCCGCCGTGGTCTGCGTCATCGCCGGCGTCGTCCCGTTCCTGATCCGCAGCGTCAAGCCGGCCACCGTCGTCGCCGGCACCGCGCAGCGCGAGCCCAGCGACACGCTGGTCAAGACCGACGCCTGACCAGGGCGTCCGGCCGCCGCGCTCAGGGACAGGGCGCGGCGGCCCGGCCCGCGGACCGTCGTGAGGGCATCACGACCGCCCGAGGGCCGGCACGGTGAACGCGGCCCCGCCCGGTACTCCCCCACCGGGCGGGGCCGCTTCGCGTCGTCTCACTCCCCCGCGTCCTCCCCCGCGTCCTCGCCCGCGCCGTCCGCCCCCTCCGGCCGCCGCAGCGGCAGCGGCCGGGCCGCCTCCAGCGCCGGATCGTCCACCGCGAAGGTCCGCACCCGCCCCGGCCCGCTCCACGGCGTCTCGAACCGCACGGTGACCCGGCCGACACCACTGCCCTGCACCCACCCCGGCCCGAACTCGTCGTGCCGGACGTCCTGCCCGGGCAGCCAGCGCCGCACCACGACGGCCTCCGGCTCCCGCACCGCCTCCTCGGCCCCGGGCGCCTCCGGCTGCTCCGCCGCCTCCTCCCGCAGCGCCTGGGCGAACAGGTCCTCCTGGGTGTAGTCGGCGAGCTGCGCCACCCCGACGCCGAGCAACCGCACCCCGCCGGTGATGTCCACCTGCTCGGCCAGCCGCCGCGCCGTCGCGATGACCACGGCCTCGTCGTCGGTCGGGCCGCCCAGCGTCTCGGAGCGGGTCAGCGTCGAGAAGTCGAAGCGCCGCACCTTGAGCACCACCGTCCGCCCCGAGCGCCCGGCCGCCCGCAGCCGCCGCACGCACCGCGCGGCCAGCGCCTCCACCTCGCGCAGCACCCGCTCCCGGTCGGCCAGGTCCACCTCGTAGGTGTCCTCCACCGACACCGACTTGGCGTCCTGGTCCGCCACCACCGGCCGCTCGTCCAGCCCTATCGCCATCTGGTGGATCCCGGCGCCGTGCGCCCGCCCGAGCAGCGCGACCAGCTCCGCCTCCCCCGCCTCCGCCAGGTCCGCGACCACGGTCAGCCCGGCCCGCCGCAGCACCTGCTCGGTGGCCGGCCCGATCCCGGGCAGCGCCCGGACCGGCATCGGCCCGAGCACGGCCCGCTCCTGCCCGGGCTCGATCAGCACCAGCCCGTCCGGCTTGGCCCGCTCGGAGGCGATCTTCGCCATCAGCTTGGAGCCCGCCGCGCCCACCGAGCCGGTCAGCCCGGTGAGCCGGTGGATGTCCGCCCGCAGGTCCTCCCCCAGGGCCAGCACCAGCCGCTCGCCGGTCGCGTGGTCGGCCTCCGCCAGCGCCGGCCCGTACGGACCGGCCGCCAGGTCGACGAAGGCCTCGTCCAGGCTCAACGGCTGCACCAGCGGCGACAGTTCGCGCAGCAGCCCCATCACGATCTCGCTGTTCTGCCGGTACGCCTCGAACCGGCCGGCCAGGAACGCCGCGTTGGGGCACAGCCGGCGCGCCTGCGCCATCGGCATCGCCGAGTGCACCCCGAACCGGCGCGCCTCGTACGAGGCCGTGGCCACCACCCCGCGCCCGCCCAGCCCGCCCACGACCACCGGCTTGCCGCGCAGGCTCGGCTTGGCCGCCTGCTCCACCGCCGCGAAGAAGGCGTCCATGTCGAGGTGGATGATGCTCGGCAGAGACCGCACCCGTTGATCATCGCGCACGGGTACGACAACGCCGGCGAACCGGGCCCGCCGCAGTCGGCGCTACCGCCCCGCGGCCTCCGCCAGTGCCTTCGGGATGCCGTCCTCGCCGGGCCCGAGGAACACCGGGTCGGGCTTCACCAGCGCGTTGAACGCCGCCTTCCCGGCCCCGGCCACCTCCCGCAGCCCACCGAACAGCCAGGTCCCGTCGTGCAGCTCCGGCACCCCCACCGCGTACGACCGGATGCCGGCCGCCTCGCACAACGCCAGCGCCCGGCGGACGTGGAAGTCCTGGCTCACCAGCACCGCCCGGTCCACCCCGAAGATCCGGTGCGCCCGGGTGCAGGAGTTCCAGGTGTCGAAGCCCGCGTAGTCCCGCACCACCCGCGTCCCCGGCACCCCGTGCTCGGTCAGGTAGCGGTACATCGCGTCCGGCTCGTCGTACTCGGTCCGCCCGTTGTCTCCGGTCACCAGGATGGCCTGCACCTTCCCCTCCCGGTACAGGTCCAGCGCGGCCACCAGCCGGTGCTCCAGGTACGGCGAGGGCCTGCCCTGATCCAGCCCGGCGCCGAACACCACCGCCACCGGCGCGGACGGCGCGCTCTCCACGGTGCCGACCCGGTCCCCGGCCGCGAACCACAACCAGGCGCTCGGCGCCAGCGCCAGCGAACAGAGCACCGTCACCAGCTGGAAGACCCTGCGCTGCGCGCGCCGCTGCCGCAGCCGGATCCGCAGCAGCCCGGCCCTGCGCCGCAGCAGGCCCGCCATCGCCGTACCGCCCCCCACGAGCCCTCCCTCGATCGCTCCGCCGCAAGCCACGACGAGGCCGTGGGCCCGGACGGTTCCCCGCCCGGGCCCACGGCCTCGTGCTACGTGGCCCACGGCCTCGTGATGAGTGCTCAGACCGCCCGGTTGCGCCGCTGGGCGAGTTCGTCCGCCGGGTCGTTGCGGACCAGCGTCTCGCCGGTGTCGGTCCGCTCCGCGTGCAGCCGCCCGAGGACCAGCTCCAGCTCTTGCCAGACCGCCCCGACCGCGATGCCGAAGACCCCCTGACCGCCCTTCAGCAGATCGACCACCTGCTGCGGCGTGGTGCACTCGTAGACCGTCGCCCCGTCGCACATCAGCGTCAGCCCCGCCAGGTCGGCCTGCTCGGCGGCCTGCAGATGGGCGACGGCCACCCGGATGTTCTGCAACGAGACGCCCGCGTCGAGCAGTCGCTTGACGATCTTCAGCAGGAGCACGTCGCGGAAGCTGTAGAGCCGCTGGCTGGTCGCCGGGTACGGCGTCCGGACGCTCGGCTCCAGCAGCCCGGTGCGGGCCCAGTAGTCCAGCTGGCGGTACGTGATGCCGGCCGCCGCGCAGGCGGTCGGCCCGCGGAATCCGAGCAGTTCGGAGGTCGGCGCCAGCTGCTCGATGGCGGGCTGGCCCGCCTGTACGGCGGGGAACCTGCCCAGCCGGGGCAGGTCGGTCACGGTGCTTGCGGTGCGCGGGAGGTGCACGGCGCACAGGCCTCCCACGACCGCGTCATCGCCGGTGCTGCTCATACCTACCTCCGTCCACGTGTGCTGCGGGCAACCCGACTGCGGGCATCGGCCACCCGGACAGCCACTCCTGACGGTAGGCAGTCCCCTATGACCCGTCAACGATCGCCACGCCGGGCCAGACAAACCACGTCACTCAGGAGAGTGGTTTTTCGTGCCCCTAGTGTGGGTAGGTGGACGGCTTTTGGCAAAACGGCCAGCACCACGGCCGCCCGGGCCCGCCCGTCCTCCTGCGGACCCCTCCTGCGGACCTGCTACTGGGGGCCGCTCCCGCCGAAGTCCTCCGGCGACACCTGGTCGAGGAACTCGCGGAACTTCTCCACCTCGTCCTCCTGCTCGTCCGGGATCGCGATGCCCGCCTCGGCGAGCACCTCCTCGCTCCCGTAGATCGGCGTACCGGTCCGCAGCGCCAGCGCTATCGCGTCGGACGGCCGGGCGCTCACCTCGACCCCGCCGGAGAACACCAGCTCGGCGTAGAACACGCCCTCCCGCAGGTCGGTGATCCGCACCTCGGTGAGCTGCTGGCCGAGCGCCTCCAGGACGTCCTTGAAGAGGTCGTGCGTCAGCGGGCGCACCGGCGTCATGCCCTGCTGGGCGAAGGCGATCGCGGTCGCCTCGCCGGGACCGATCCAGATCGGCAGGTACCGATCTCCCCCGACCTCCCGCAGCAGCACGATCGGCTGGCTGGAAGGCATCTCCACTCGGACACCCACGACGTCGAGCTCATTCACACAGGCAACCCTATGGCTCCGACCCCGGATATGAAAGCGCAGAACCGACGCCGCTGGTCAGCGCGCCGCACCGATCGCCCGCCGCTACCCGTGGGTGCGCAGTCCGGCCTGGACCATCGCCGCGTGCAACCGCACCGACAGGGTGGCCAGCTCCCGCGCGGTGGCCTCCGCGTGCGCCCTGGTCTGCGGGTTCCGGTGCCGGCGCAGCGGCGCCACCACCTGCTCGACCAGCGCGATCTCGCGGTCCGCCGCCGCCTTCATGGCCCGCAGGTGCCGCGGCTCCAGCCCGTACCGGCCGAGCTCCGCGACCAGCCGGGCCACCTGCAGCGCCTCGCCGTCGTAGCCGCCGTCCGGTCCGGGCGCGAGCAGCCCGTAGGCCTCCCACTCCGCCAGATCCCGTTCCCCCGCCCCGGCCGCGGCCAGCAGCTCGGCGCGCCCGAGCCGGACCCCGGCCGAGGCGTCGGCCGAGGCGACCAGTTCGCGGTCCGCCTCCTCCAGCGGCCCGGGCCGGGCGTCGGCGGCGGAGGGCAGCGCGGGCGGGCTCTCCCCGCGCTCGATCGCGTCCAGGTGCTCGCGGATCACCCGCAGCGGCAGGTAGTGGTCCCGCTGCATCCGCAGCACGTACGCCAGCCGCTCGACGTCGGCCGGGCTGAACTTGCGGTACCCCGAGGGCGTGCGCTGCGGCTCGACCAGCCCCTCCGCCTCCAGGAAGCGGATCTTGGAGATGGTGACCTCGGGGAAGTCGTCACGCAGGAAGGCCAGCACCGCGCCGATGCTCAGCAGCTCGTCCGCGCCGCGCCGCCGCCCGCCGGCCCGCTCCGGGCGGACCGGCTGCCTGGGGCCCGCGACCACCCCGCGCCCGCCCCGGTCCGCCTGCGGACCGGACGACGACGCAGGGTTGGCCGCCCCGAGAGAAGAGGAAGGGGTATTCGTATTCACTCGGGCTCCTGCCGACGTTGGTTTCAGTACCCCCGGTTGTGGCCGGCGAAGAACACCAGCCGGTACTTCCCGATCTGGACCTCGTCGCCGTTGTTCAGCGGCACCTCGTCGATCCGCTCCCGGTTCACGTAGGTGCCGTTGAGGCTGCCCACGTCCGCGACGCTGAAGCCGGACGGCGTGCGGCGGAACTCCACGTGGCGGCGCGAGACCGTGAAGTCGTCCAGGAAGATGTCGCCCTGCGGGTGGCGGCCCGCCGTGGTGACGTCCGAGTCCAGCAGGAAGCGGCTGCCCGAGTTCGGGCCGCGCTGCACGATCAGCAGCGCGGAGCCCGGCGGCAGGGCGTCGATCGCCGACAGCACCTCGGCCGACAGGGCCGGCGTGGAGCCGGTGCCGGTCGTGGTGGTGGGGTCGTAGGACTCCAGGCCGGAGATCGAGATGGTCGAGGTGGTCTCCGCAGCCCCCTCGGGCAGCAGCCCGCCGCGCAGCGCGGTGCCGCAGTTGGAACAGAAGCGGGCCGCGGCCGGGTTCTGGTTGCCGCACCTGGGGCACGGAGTGGGGCCAGCCATGTTCACAGCCTCCTGGCGCGGCACACCCGACGGGTTGTGCCCGGCGTACGGGTCCGGAGCGAACCCTCCACCAGAGGTTGAGGGTGCTGACGGGAAACCTATGCGCGGGTCGCCGGAGGGGTCAACCGACGCGCCGTGGCCCGCGGGATTCCCCGCGTACTGGGCGGCGCCGCCGTCCCGGAACAGCTGCTGACCCGCGTACGGCGCGGCCTCGGGGGCCGGGCGCATGCCCGGCACGGCGGGCTCGTCCTCGGGTCGGCGGTGCCGCGCGGTGGGCGCCTCGACGGCGGCCGCGTCACGGCTCTTGTTGCGACCGAACAACTTCGAGAAGAAACTCACGGGCGAATCCCCTTGCGTGTGACAGACCCGCCCGCGGGGCAGGGTGAGAACCTCGGACAGGCTGTGGGCCCGGTTGCGGCCGGGGCCTGCTGGAGTGGTACTCCGACGGTTGGTGCTGCGGTTGGTGCTCCGGCGCGTCCCGGTACTCCGCTGAGTACCGGCACGAACCAGTCTCGCCCACGCGACGGCGGCGCCCCGCACCGGGTGCCGCCCGCACGTGACGGGCCGTTGACCAGGCGCCTCGTCACTTCGAGGCCGGCTTGGCGTACTGCGGCGTCTTCAGGTCCACCACGGCGTCCACGACCACCTTCTGCTGCTGGGTGATCGTCGCCCGCGCCTGGTGGCTCTCCAGGGTACGGACCACGCCCCCCGGGATGTTCAGCGCGGGCACCAGGTCCTGCGGGTTCCCGACGACGGTGAACCGGTAGGGCGCCGAGGCCTTCTTGCCGTCGATCTGCACCCCGCCGCCCGAGAGGTCGGTGAAGTAGGTGTTGACCACCACGCGCACGTCGTTGATCTGAATCGCCTCCGCCCCCGCCGCTCGGAGTTCCTGCAGGGTGTCCAGCAGCATATCTGCCTTCACCAGCCCTTGGGGGTCGTCGACCGTCAGTACGATGCCCGGACCGGTGGCCTTCACGGTGCCGGCGAGCACGCCGAGTTCCGTCGCCTTCTTCCTGGTCTGCTCCTGGGCCTCCTTGGCCTGGTTGGAGCTGTTCTCCAGCTTCGCCAGGGACTGCTCCAGTTCCGCCTTCTCCTGCTGCAGACGCTGCTGACGGCTGTCCAGTTCGTCGAGGATGCGGACCAGGTCCTCCTGACGGGCGCCGCGCAGCTGGCTGTGGTGGTCGTTGGTGGACCGCACCTGGATCGCCAGCGCCAGGCCCAGCGAGAACAGCAGCAGGGCCACCACCAGCTGCCCGCGCGACAGCCGCGGCGGCCAGAGCGCCGCCTTCAGGCGCCGCCGCCCGGCGTTCCCGTCCACGGGCTCGGGCTCGGGCTCGGGCTCAGGTGCAGCTTCGGGCGCGCGATCGGGTGCCGACGCCTCGTCGGGTCCCGCCTCGTGCTCGGCCCCGGCCGCCGGCTCGGACACCACGGGCTCCGGCTCCGCCTCGGGCGCCCGCGCCGGCGCGGCGTCGGACTCCGCCGACTCCTCCGGCCCGTCCGCGCCCTCCGCCGCCGTCTCGACGGCCTCCTCGGCCGACGTGTCCGCAGGGGCCGACTCCGCCTCGGCCGGCTCCGCCGCCACCTGCTCGGCAGCGGCCTCCGCGGGCTTCCGGGCCGCCTTCACCGCGCGCTCCTCGGCCGCCGGAACGGCGTCCGGCTCCTTCTCCTTCTCGTCCGCCACCGGGCGGCCCGTCTCAGGCACGGAAGACATGGCGCCGGATCGCTGCCGCGTTGGAGAAGATGCGGATGCCGAGGACGACGACCACACCGGTGGACAGCTGCGAGCCGACGCCCAGCTGGTCGCCGAGGAACACGATCAGTGCCGCGACCACCACGTTCGACAGGAACGAGACGACGAACACCTTGTCGTTGAAGATCCCGTCCAGCATCGCCCGGACGGCACCGAACACGGCGTCCAGCGCCGCCACCACCGCGATCGGCAGGTACGGCACCACGGCGTCCGGCACCTCGGGCTGGACGAAGAGTCCGACGACCACCCCGATCACGAGACCCAGTACGGCAATCACGGTCTAGCTGCTCCTGTCCCTGCGGAGGACGGCCCGGTCGAGGCCGTCGTGGGCGAGTGGGCGGACGTGGTCTTCGCGGCCCCGCTGGGCGTGCGCCGCCCGGAACCCGAGCCGCCGCCCGCGCTCGCGGACGGTGAGACGGACGCACTCGGGCTGATCGGGGTTCCCGGGGTCGCGGTCGACGCCTCGGTCGGGGTCGCCGTGGGGGCCACGGTGGATGTGGGTGTGGGCGTCGGTTCGGGCGTGGCCGGCTGCGCGGTCCGCAGCGTCACCCCGACCGCCGCCGGCAGCGTCAGGCTCTTCTGCACGGAGAGCGTCGACTTGATGCCGTACTTCTCCTGGAGCAGCCGCAGGTACGACCCGGCCATCTCCCCCTCGAAGGCGTCCAGGACCTTCGGTCCGTCCCCGATCGCCAGGACGGTGTACGGCGGCACGAGCGGCCGGTTGTCCACCAGCACCGCCTCGCCCGCGGCGCGGATCGCGGAGAGCGCGGTCAGCCGCTGGCCGTTGATCGAGACGGCCTCGGCACCGGCGCCCCAGAGGCCGTTCACCACCAGCTGCAGGTCACGGTCGCGCAGTCGCCCGCTGTTGGAGAAGCCCTGCCCGGCCCGCGGGTCGACGTTGCCGCCGAGGCCGGTCCCCGCCGCGTCCTCCAGGACCAGCTTCACGCCCGGGCCGGTCACCTCCCCCAGGCCCACCGCGCCGGCCAGGCCGGCCGCGTCGCCGCCCCCGGAGGGGAGCGCCTGCTGCTGGGTGTCGTCGACCTTGCGGCGCAGGTCCTGGACCTGCTTCTGGAGGCGGTCGGCCGAGCCGTTGCTGTCGTTGATCCGGTGGATCAGCGCGTCGCGCTCCTTGGCCAGCGTCGGCTCGGCCTTGCGCGCGTTCACCGCGCCGACCGTCACCACCGCGCCGACCAGCGCCAGCCCGGCACCGAGCGTCAGCAGGCCCCGGGCCGTCCTGGGTATCCGGCTGTCGCGGGCCCCGCCGCGCGCGGCGGCCGCCTCGGCGTAGCCCTCGTCCAGGCCGTGGTCCATCACGTTGGTCAGCAGGGACATCGAGGCGTCCGGACGGTTGTACCGTCCGTTCGGAGCACTCGGTGTCGGCGTCGCTGGCATGCCGACCATCGTCCCACGTCGGCACGGTCGCCCACGCACGGCCCCTGAGCTGCGGACACGACGGAAAGTGACGGATCGCTCCGAATGAGGTGAAACCGGACAGCGGGGCGCGCGGACCGTACCGCGCGCCCCGCCGGTCGGGGCCGTTCATGCGCCTTCGGTGGAACTTCAGTGGATCTTCGGTGGGCCGTGCGCGCCGCCCGGAGGCGCCGGCGTACGGCCGCCGGCCCTCACCGCCCGGCGCCGTCGACCACCGCCGCCCACTCGTCCAGCAGCGCCTCGGTGGCCTCGTCGTCCGGCCCCTCCGCCCACAGGTGGGTGACCGCCTCGGCCGGATCCGGCAGCACCAGCGTCCAGCGCCCGTCCGCCTCCACCACCCGGACCCCGTCCGTGGTGTCCAGCTGCCGGCTGCCGGCCGCCTCCACCACCGAGCGCATCACCATGCCCTTGGCCGCCCACGGCGTCGCGATGTCCCGGCGCCGGATGTGCGCCTGCGGGATGCGCGCGTCGATCTGGCTCAGCGTGAGCTGGGTCCGCGCCACCAGTCCGACCAGCCGCACGAAGGCCGCGGCGCCGTCCAGCACCCCGCTGAACTCGGGCACCACGAAGCCGCCGCGCCCGTCCCCGCCGAACACCGTCCCCTCGGCCGACGCCGCCTTCGCCAGGTCGTCCGGCGTCGTCGTGGTCCAGATGACCTGGGTGCCGTGGTACGCGGCGACCTGCTCGGCGATCCGGGTCGTGGTCACCGGCAGCGCCACCTGCCCGCTGCGCCGCTCGGCCGCCACCAGGTCCAGCAGGACCAGCAGCGCCCGGTCGTCGTCGATCACCCGGCCCAGCTCGTCGACGAACGCGACCCGCTCACCGACCGGGTCGAACCGCACCCCGAAGGCCGCCCGGGACGACGCGACCAGCTCGCCGAGCCTGGCCAGCCCGGCCCGGCGCGTCTCCGCGTCCTCGGTCGGCCGCGCCTCGTCCAGCCCGCTGGAGACGGTCAGCGCCTCCACCCCGAGCCGGCCGAGGATGCTCGGCAGGACGAGCCCGGCGCTGCCGTGCGCGGTGTCCACCACCACCTTCAGCCCGGCCTCCCGGACCCCGGAGGTGTCCACCGTCCGCAGCAGGTTCCCGGCGTAGGAGTCGAAGACGCTGGACGGGAAGGTCAGGTCCCCGATCTCGCCGGGGAAGGCCCGCCGGAACTCCTGGCGCGCGTAGACGCGGTCCAGCTTGCGCTGCCCGGCCTGCGAGAGGTCCGCGCCGCGCTCGTCGAAGAACAGGATGTCCAGCGAGTCCGGCACCCCGGGCGTGGTCCGCAGGAAGATGCCGCCCGCGCTCCCCCGCGCCGTGTGCTGCCGGGCCACCGGCATCGGCACGTTCTCCAGGTCACGGACGTCGATCGCCGAGGTCTGCAGGCCCGAGATCATCGCCCGTTTGAGTGCACGGGCACCACGCGAGTGGTCACGCGCGATGGTGACGGTCGCCCCCTTCTTGAGCGTCGTCGCGTAGGCCCCGGCCAGCCGCACGGCCAGCTCCGGGGTGATCTCCACGTTCAGGATCCCCGAGACGCCGCGCACGCCGAACAGGTGCTCCTGCCCGCGCGACTCCCAGATCACCGAGGTGTTCACCACGGCGCCGGCCTCGATGGTCTTGAACGGGTAGACCCGGACGTTCGCCGCGATGATCGACTCCTCGCCGACCAGGCACTCGTCCCCGATCACCGCGCCGTCCTCGATCCGCGCGGCCCGCATCACGTCCGTGTTCTTGCCGACGACGCAACCGCGCAGGTTGCTCTGCGGGCCCACGTACACGTTGTCGTGCACGACGGCCTTGTGCAGGAAGGCACCGCGCTTGACGACCACGTTGCTGCCCAGCACGGTGTGCTCGCGGATCTCCACGCCGGCCTCGACCTTGGCGTAGTCCCCGATGTACAGCGGCCCGCGCAGCACGGCCTCCGGATCCACCTCGGCGCCCTCGGCCACCCAGACGCCCGGCGAGATCTCGAAGCCGTCGAGCTCGACGTCGACCTTGCCCTCCAGGACGTCCGCCTGGGCCTTCCCGTAGCTCTCGTGGGTGCCCACATCCTCCCAGTAGCCCTCGGCGACGTAGCCGTAGACCCGCTTGCCCTCCTTCATCAGCTGGGGGAAGACGTCGCTCGACCAGTCGACGGACTCACCCGCCGCGACGTAGTCGAAGACCTCGGGCTCCATCACGTAGATACCGGTGTTCACCGTGTCCGAGAAGACCTGCCCCCAGGTCGGCTTCTCCAGGAAGCGCTCGACCTTCCCGTCCTCGTCGGTGATCGTGATGCCGAACTCCAGTGGATTCGGCACCCGGGTGAGGCAGACGGTGACCAGTGCGTTCTTACGGCGGTGAAACTCGATCAGTTCGGTGAGGTCGAAATCGGTAAGCGCGTCGCCGGAGATCACCAGGAAGGAATCGTCCTTCAACGCGTCCTCGGCGTTCTTGACACTCCCCGCAGTGCCGAGTGGTGTCTCCTCGTGGGCATAGGTGAGGTGCATGCCCAGGTCCTCACCATCGCCGAAGTAGTTCTTGACCAGCGACGCCAGGAACTGGACGGTCACGACGGTGTCGGAGAGACCGTGCCGTTTCAGCAATCGGAGCACGTGCTCCATGATCGGCCTATTCGCGACCGGAAGCAGTGGCTTCGGCATGCTGGAGGTCATCGGGCGGAGTCGGGTGCCCTCGCCCCCTGCCATGACTACGGCTTTCATTACGGGTGCGTCCTCCTTCGCGGTGGTGGACCTGCAGGTCCATCAAACCGTTCCAGAGGGTTCTCTACCCGGAAGGTATCGTCCGACGCACCGGCCCGGCGTGGGACTTCTCTCAGATCACGTCTCAGACCGTGGACGCCGAGCCCGCGGTGCTCGCCCGGACGATCTGCCGCGCCTGAACCGCGTAGAGAATCGCGGCCCACCAGTACAGGGTCGTCCCCCACCAGATGAACGCCCAGCTCACCACCTCGGCCGGCCGCGCGATCCAGCTGTCCAACTGGCCGAGCAGGAGAAGCGGAAACGCGTACATCAGGTTGAAGGTCGCGGCCTTGCCCAGAAAGCTCACCTGCAGCGGGCCGTAACCGTGCCGGTTGAGAATCGGCAGCAGGACGGTGATGAAAGCGTCCCGGGCCACCAGAATCGCCGTCACCCACCACGGCAGAATCCCGCGCCAGGTCAATCCGATGAGCGTGGAGAAGATGTAGAGCCGGTCCGCCAGCGGATCGAGCAGCTGCCCCACCCGGCTGATCTGCCCCCACCGCCGGGCCAGCTTTCCGTCCAGGTAGTCGCTGACGCCGCTCAGCATCAGGATCAGCAGGGCCCAACCGTCGTTGTTCGGGCCGTCGAAGACCGGCCAGAGAATGAGCCAGAGGAAGATCGGAACGCCGACCAGCCGGCCCATGCTGAGCACGTTGGGGATGGTGAGGACGCGATCGGTCTGGACCCGCGTCTCCTGGACCTCCACCCGGGGGCCTCCTGAACCGTATGACGACAATGCACGTTGAACTTGACCTTACAACAGAAAAGCCCCCGTCCGGTTCACCCGGCGGGGGCTTCTCTCGAAGAATTGTTCGGCGGCGTCCTACTCTCCCACAGGGTCCCCCCTGCAGTACCATCGGCGCTGTGAGGCTTAGCTTCCGGGTTCGGAATGTAACCGGGCGTTTCCCTCACGCTATGACCACCGAAACACTATGAAACTGTCGACCCGCCGGCAAGGCGGTCGTTGTTTCAGAACAACACAGTGGACGCGAGCAACTGAGGACAAGCCCTCGGCCTATTAGTACCGGTCAACTCCACCCCTCACAGGGCTTCCATACCCGGCCTATCAACCCAGTCGTCTACTGGGAGCCTTACCCTCTCAAGGAGGTGGGAGTGCTCATCTCGAAGCAGGCTTCCCGCTTAGATGCTTTCAGCGGTTATCCCTCCCGAACGTAGCCAACCAGCCATGCCCTTGGCAGAACAACTGGCACACCAGAGGTTCGTCCGTCCCGGTCCTCTCGTACTAGGGACAGCCCTTCTCAACACTCCTACGCGCACAGCGGATAGGGACCGAACTGTCTCACGACGTTCTAAACCCAGCTCGCGTACCGCTTTAATGGGCGAACAGCCCAACCCTTGGGACCTACTCCAGCCCCAGGATGCGACGAGCCGACATCGAGGTGCCAAACCATCCCGTCGATATGGACTCTTGGGGAAGATCAGCCTGTTATCCCCGGGGTACCTTTTATCCGTTGAGCGACGGCGCTTCCACAAGCCACCGCCGGATCACTAGTCCCTACTTTCGTACCTGCTCGACCCGTCAGTCTCACAGTCAAGCTCCCTTGTGCACTTACACTCAACACCTGATTGCCAACCAGGCTGAGGGAACCTTTGGGCGCCTCCGTTACCCTTTAGGAGGCAACCGCCCCAGTTAAACTACCCACCAGACACTGTCCCTGATCCGGATCACGGACCCAGGTTAGACATCCAGCACGACCAGAGTGGTATTTCAACGACGACTCCCACCCAACTGGCGTTGGGCTTTCACAGTCTCCCACCTATCCTACACAAGCCGAACCGAACACCAATATCAAGCTATAGTAAAGGTCCCGGGGTCTTTCCGTCCTGCTGCGCGAAACGAGCATCTTTACTCGTAATGCAATTTCACCGGGCCTATGGTTGAGACAGTCGAGAAGTCGTTACGCCATTCGTGCAGGTCGGAACTTACCCGACAAGGAATTTCGCTACCTTAGGATGGTTATAGTTACCACCGCCGTTTACTGGCGCTTAAGTTCTCAGCTTCGCCTCGACGAATCAAAGCTAACCGGTCCCCTTAACGTTCCAGCACCGGGCAGGCGTCAGTCCGTATACATCGCCTTACGGCTTCGCACGGACCTGTGTTTTTAGTAAACAGTCGCTTCTCGCTGGTCTCTGCGGCCACCCCCAGCTCGGAGTGCAAGACTCGTCACCAGGAATGGCCCCCCTTCTCCCGAAGTTACGGGGGCATTTTGCCGAGTTCCTTAACCATAGTTCACCCGAACGCCTCGGTATTCTCTACCTGACCACCTGAGTCGGTTTGGGGTACGGGCCGCCATGAAACTCGCTAGAGGCTTTTCTCGACAGCATAGGATCATCCACTTCACCACAATCGGCTCGGCATCAGGTCTCAGCCTAATGAGTGACGGATTTGCCTATCACTCGTCCTACACCCTTACCCCGGGACAACCACCGCCCGGGCTGGACTACCTTCCTGCGTCACCCCATCGCTCACCTACTACCCCGTTGGGTCACCGGCTCCACCACTTCCCTTTGCCCGAAGGCTCCGGGACGGCTTCACGGGCTTAGCATCAGAAGGTTCAGCGTTGGCGCTTCAAAGCGGGTACGGGAATATCAACCCGTTGTCCATCGACTACGCCTGTCGGCCTCGCCTTAGGTCCCGACTTACCCTGGGCAGATCAGCTTGACCCAGGAACCCTTGGTCAATCGGCGCAAGAGTTTCCCACTCTTGTATCGCTACTCATGCCTGCATTCTCACTCGTATACCGTCCACGACTGGTTTCCACCGCCGCTTCACCCGGCACACGACGCTCCCCTACCCATCACAACAGGCGTTGGCCCTATAGTTGCAATGACACGACTTCGGTGATGTGCTTGAGCCCCGCTACATTGTCGGCGCGGAATCACTTGACCAGTGAGCTATTACGCACTCTTTCAAGGGTGGCTGCTTCTAAGCCAACCTCCTGGTTGTCTCTGCGACTCCACATCCTTTCCCACTTAGCACACGCTTAGGGACCTTAGTCGGTGTTCTGGGCTGTTTCCCTCTCGACCATGGAGCTTATCCCCCACAGTCTCACTGCCACGCTCTCACTTACCGGCATTCGGAGTTTGGCTAAGGTCAGTAACCCGGTGAGGCCCATCGCCTATCCAGTGCTCTACCTCCGGCAAGAAACACGTGACGCTGCACCTAAATGCATTTCGGGGAGAACCAGCTATCACGGAGTTTGATTGGCCTTTCACCCCTAACCACAGGTCATCCCCCAGGTTTTCAACCCTGGTGGGTTCGGTCCTCCACACGGTCTTACCCGCGCTTCAACCTGCCCATGGCTAGATCACTCCGCTTCGGGTCTTGGGCATGCAACTCAGTCGCCCTATTCGGACTCGCTTTCGCTACGGCTACCCCACACGGGTTAACCTCGCTACACACCGCAAACTCGCAGGCTCATTCTTCAAAAGGCACGCAGTCACGGCCACCAGCAAGCTGATGACGACGCTCCCACGGCTTGTAGGCACACGGTTTCAGGTACTATTTCACTCCGCTCCCGCGGTACTTTTCACCATTCCCTCACGGTACTATCCGCTATCGGTCACTAGGGAATATTTAGGCTTAGCGGGTGGTCCCGCCAGATTCACACGGGATTTCTCGGGCCCCGTGCTACTTGGGAGATGAGCAAGCAAGCCGTACAGATTTCGTCTACGGGGGTCTTACCCTCTACGCCGGACCTTTCGCATGTCCTTCGACTACCCATACGGTTTCTGACTCGCCGACCGGCCGGCAGACCGATCAAGCTCATTCCCACGACCCCGCATTGGCAACCCCTGCCGGGTCTCACACCAAACGGTTTAGCCTCATCCAGTTTCGCTCGCCACTACTCCCGGAATCACGGTTGTTTTCTCTTCCTGCGGGTACTGAGATGTTTCACTTCCCCGCGTTCCCTCCACACTGCCTATGTGTTCAGCAGCGGGTGACAGCCCATGACGACTGCCGGGTTTCCCCATTCGGACACCCCCGGATCAAAGCTCGGTTGACAGCTCCCCGGGGCCTATCGCGGCCTCCCACGTCCTTCATCGGTTCCTAGTGCCAAGGCATCCACCGTGCGCCCTTAAAAACTTGGCCACAGATGCTCGCGTCCACTGTGCAGTTCTCAAACAACGACCAGTCACCCACCTCAACAAGCATGGGACCGGCAACCACTGAGACAACGTTTCCGTTCCCTCAGGACCCAACAACGTGCCCGACACAGTCAATCCCCGACCACGTTCCACGCCCGAAGGCAGTACTAACGATCCGATCTCTTCCTGTGCCGAATAGTCAACGTTCCACCCATGAGCGAGCACTCCGGGACATTCGCCCGAAGCTGCTATGTGCTCCTTAGAAAGGAGGTGATCCAGCCGCACCTTCCGGTACGGCTACCTTGTTACGACTTCGTCCCAATCGCTGGTCCCACCTTCGACGGCTCCTCCCCTTACGGGTTAGGCCACCGGCTTCGGGTGTTACCGACTTTCGTGACGTGACGGGCGGTGTGTACAAGGCCCGGGAACGTATTCACCGCAGCATGCTGATCTGCGATTACTAGCAACTCCAACTTCATGGGGTCGAGTTGCAGACCCCAATCCGAACTGAGGCCGGCTTTTTGGGATTCGCTCCGCCTCACGGCATCGCAGCCCTTTGTACCGACCATTGTAGCACGTGTGCAGCCCAAGACATAAGGGGCATGATGATTTGACGTCGTCCCCACCTTCCTCCGAGTTGACCCCGGCAGTCTCCTGTGAGTCCCCATCACCCCGAAAGGCATGCTGGCAACACAGAACAAGGGTTGCGCTCGTTGCGGGACTTAACCCAACATCTCACGACACGAGCTGACGACAACCATGCACCACCTGTATACCGACCACAAGGGGGCACCCATCTCTGGATGTTTCCGGCATATGTCAAGCCTTGGTAAGGTTCTTCGCGTTGCGTCGAATTAAGCCACATGCTCCGCTGCTTGTGCGGGCCCCCGTCAATTCCTTTGAGTTTTAGCCTTGCGGCCGTACTCCCCAGGCGGGGAACTTAATGCGTTAGCTGCGGCACCGACGACGTGGAATGTCGCCAACACCTAGTTCCCAACGTTTACGGCGTGGACTACCAGGGTATCTAATCCTGTTCGCTCCCCACGCTTTCGCTCCTCAGCGTCAGTAATGGCCCAGAGATCCGCCTTCGCCACCGGTGTTCCTCCTGATATCTGCGCATTTCACCGCTACACCAGGAATTCCGATCTCCCCTACCACACTCCAGCCTGCCCGTATCGAATGCAGACCCGGGGTTAAGCCCCGGGCTTTCACATCCGACGCGACAGGCCGCCTACGAGCTCTTTACGCCCAATAATTCCGGACAACGCTCGCACCCTACGTATTACCGCGGCTGCTGGCACGTAGTTAGCCGGTGCTTCTTCTGCAGGTACCGTCACTTGCGCTTCTTCCCTGCTGAAAGAGGTTTACAACCCGAAGGCCGTCATCCCTCACGCGGCGTCGCTGCATCAGGCTTTCGCCCATTGTGCAATATTCCCCACTGCTGCCTCCCGTAGGAGTCTGGGCCGTGTCTCAGTCCCAGTGTGGCCGGTCGCCCTCTCAGGCCGGCTACCCGTCGTCGCCTTGGTGGGCCGTTACCCCACCAACAAGCTGATAGGCCGCGGGCTCATCCTGCACCGCCGGAGCTTTACACCCAGGAGCATGCACTCCCAGGTCATATCCGGTATTAGACCCCGTTTCCAGGGCTTGTCCCAGAGTGCAGGGCAGATTGCCCACGTGTTACTCACCCGTTCGCCACTGATCCACCCCGAAGGGCTTCACCGTTCGACTTGCATGTGTTAAGCACGCCGCCAGCGTTCGTCCTGAGCCAGGATCAA
The DNA here is from genome assembly GCF_041053115.1 of Streptomyces sp. Y1. Taxonomy (NCBI): domain Bacteria; kingdom Bacillati; phylum Actinomycetota; class Actinomycetes; order Kitasatosporales; family Streptomycetaceae; genus Streptomyces; species Streptomyces sp. Y1. The sequence continues at coordinate 1,018,127 of NZ_CP163445.1, forward strand.
ACTCTCCGTGAATGTTTACCGGTAATCCGGTCCACACCCGCGTTGAGCGGCACGGCAACCACCGGAATAGGGCGGCCCCGCGCACTGCGTCCTCGCTAGTGTTTATTTCAAAAGGAATCTCCAACCCCAGGAAACCTGAGGCCGGGGATGTCAACATATCTGGCGTTGACTTTTGGCACGCTGTTGAGTTCTCAAGGAACGGACGCTTCCTTCGAGCCGCCTTCCAGCGGGCCCTCCGGGCTTCGTTCTTTCGTGTTTCCAGCTTATCAGATGTTTTCCGCTCCGTTTACCGGGGCTATTCGCATCTGAAATCTGGTGTTAACCGCGGAGTCGCGGCGACTCGACCAACCATAGCGGGTCGCCGAGCGGAGCGCGAATCGGGACGCGTCCGGAGTCACCCGGGCGGCGGCATGATTTGTTGCTCTCGCGAGCATATACAGCAATGGTCTCGATTCGCCAAGATGCCTGTAGAGTGCGGCGCATCGGCCAAGAGGACTAGACCACTAGCGGCCGGTGGGTCGCCGGCCGACAGGGCGGGTGGGGCGGGGAGCTTCGCCCGGGAATGTCAGCAGATGTCTGAAGTTGGCATGAATTAGGCTTCAGTTGATCGTCGCGCCGCTGCTCGCGGCCGCTCGCTAGTACTGCGCACTTGGGAGGCACAACCATGACCACTGTGACGTCGCCGCTGACTGGTCGGGTCGTCGGGCTCGCGAACGTTCCGGACCCGGTGTTCTCGGGTGCGATGGTCGGCCCCGGCACCGCGGTGGACCCGGTGCGCGAGCCCACCGAGGCGCTCGCTCCGGTGGACGGCATCGTCGTCTCCATGCACCCGCACGCGTTCGTGGTCGTCGACGACGAGGGTCACGGTGTGCTGACCCACCTCGGCATCGACACCGTGCAGCTGAACGGCGAGGGCTTCGAACTGCTCGTCAACAAGGGCGACAAGGTGGTCCGCGGCCAGGCCGTCATCAAGTGGAACCCGGCCGCCGTCGAGGCCGCCGGCAAGTCCCCGATCTCCCCGATCGTGGCGCTGGAGGCGACCGCGGACTCGCTGGGCAGCGTGCGCGAGGACGGCGAGGTCCAGGCTGGCGGCGAGCTGTTCAGCTGGAGCTGAGCCCCTCCCCTCTCTTTCCCCCACACCCGCCCCGCCGGACGAAGCCGGGGCGGCCCGGCATTCAGCGGAGAACAGGTAATGGAGAAGACACTGCGCGGCGTGGGTGTCAGCCACGGGGTCGCGATCGGCCAGGTGCGGCACATGGGCACGGCGGTCCTGGAGCCCCCGGCCACCCGGATCCCGACCGAGGACGCACCGCGCGAGCAGGCTCGTGCGCAGGCCGCCGTCGATGCCGTCGCCGCGGACCTGATCGCGCGCGGCAACCTGGCGGGCGGTGAGGCGCAGGGCGTGCTGGAGGCCCAGGCGCTGATGGCGCAGGACCCGGAGCTGATGGCCGACGTCGCCCGCCGGATCGCGGTCGGCAGCAGCGCCGAGCGCGGCGTGTACGACGCCTTCGCCGCCTACCGCGCGCTGCTCGCCTCCGCCGGCGAGTACCTGGCCGGGCGGGTCGCCGACCTGGACGACGTGCGCAACCGGATCGTGGCGCGGCTGCTGGGCGTGCCGATGCCCGGCGTTCCGGACAGCGACGAGCCGTACGTGCTGTTCGCGCGGGACCTCGCGCCGGCCGACACCGCGCTGCTCGACCCGACGCTGGTGCTCGGCTTCGTGACCGAGGAGGGCGGGCCGACCAGCCACAGCGCCATCCTGGCGCGGGCGATGGGCGTGCCGGCCGTGGTCGCGCTGCCGGGTGCGGCGGACGTCGCCGAGGGCACCGTCGTCGCGGTGGACGGCAGCACGGGCGACGTGCTGCTCGACCCGACGCGGGAGAAGCAGGACGAGCTGCGGGCGATCGCCGCCGAGCGCAAGGCCGCGCTGGCCGCCTCCTCCGGGCCGGGGCAGACCTCGGACGGCCACCGGGTGCCGCTGCTGGCCAACGTCGGCGGCCCGGCGGACGTGCCGGCGGCGCTGGAGAACGGGGCGGAGGGCGTCGGCCTGTTCCGCACCGAGTTCCTGTTCCTGGACGACTCGGCGAAGGCTCCCAGCGAGGAGAAGCAGGTCGAGGCGTACCGCAAGGTGCTGGAGGCCTTCCCGGAGGGCCGGGTCGTGGTGCGCGTGCTGGACGCGGGCGCCGACAAGCCGCTGGACTTCCTGACCCCGGCCGACGAGCCGAACCCGGCGCTGGGCGTGCGCGGTCTGCGCACCCTGCTCGAGCACCCCGAGGTGCTGCGCACCCAGCTGCGGGCGCTGGCCACGGCGGCCGAGGGCCTGCCGGTGCACCTCGAGGTGATGGCCCCGATGGTGGCCGACCGCAAGGACGCCGGGGACTTCGCGCAGGCCTGTCGCGAGGCCGGGCTGGACGCCAAGTTCGGTGCCATGGTGGAGATTCCGTCCGCCGCGCTGCGGGCCCGGGCGATCCTGCAGGAGGTCGAGTTCCTCTCGCTGGGGACCAACGACCTCGCCCAGTACACCTTCGCCGCCGACCGTCAGGTGGGCGCGCTGGCCCGGCTGCAGGACCCGTGGCAGCCGGCGCTGCTCGACCTGATCGCCGCGGCCGCCGAGGCGGCCCGGGTCGCCGGGAAGAGCTGCGGGGTCTGCGGCGAGGCCGCCTCCGACCCGCTGCTGGCCGTGGTGCTGACCGGCCTGGGCGTCACCAGCCTGTCGATGGGCTCGGCGTCGATCCCGTACGTGCGCTCCTCGCTCGCCAAGTACACCCTGGCGCAGTGCCGCCGGGCGGCCGAGGCGGCCCGGGCGGCGGACAGCGCCGAGGAGGCGCGGGCCGCGGCGCAGCAGGTGCTGTCCGGCGAGTAGCGGGGACAGAGACAAGAAGGGGCGCTCCCCCACCGTCGTGGTGGGAGAGCGCCCCTTCGGCGTTGCTCAGGCCTGGCGGTCGCGGCGGACCTGCTCGAAGAAGCGCAGGTGGTCGATGTCGTCGACGGAGCCGGGGTTGACGGCCTGCTCCAGCGGGGTGCCGGAGAGGATGCGCTTGACCGGGACCTCGATGCGCTTGCCGGTGAGGGTGTGCGGCAGGCCGCGGACGGCGATCACCTCGTCGGGGACGTGGCGCGGGGACAGTTCGGTGCGCAGCGAGGTGCGGATGCGCCCGATCAGGCCCTCGTCCAGCTCGGCGCCGGGGGCGAGGACGACGAACAGCGGCATCCAGTAGCCGCCGTCCGGCTCCTCCAGGCCGATGACCAGGGACTCGGCGATCTCGGGGAGGCGCTCGACGACCTCGTAGATGTCCGAGGAGCCCATCCGGACGCCCTGGCGGTTGAGGGTGGAGTCGGAGCGGCCGTGGATGACGACGGTGCCGCGGGAGGTCACGGTGATCCAGTCGCCGTGGCGCCAGATGCCCGGGTACACGTCGAAGTAGCTGTCGTGGTAGCGGGTGCCCTCGGGGTCGTTCCAGAAGCCGGTGGGCATGGACGGGATCGGCCGGGTGACGACGAGCTCGCCGACCTCGTCGGTGTGCGGGCGGCCCTGGACGTCCCAGGACTCGACGGCCGCGCCGAGGCAGGGGGCCTGGATCTCGCCGAGGTACACCGGGAGGGTCGGGACGCCGCCGACGAAGCAGGAGCAGACGTCGGTGCCGCCGCTGACGGAGGCGAGCCAGACGTCCTCCTTGACCTCGTCGTAGATCCAGCGGAAGCCGTCCGGCGGGAGCGGGGAGCCGGTGGTGCCGATGCAGCGGACTGCGGAGAGGTCGAGGTCGCGGCCGGGGTGCAGCTCGGCCTTGCGGCTGGCGATCACGTAGGCGGCGGAGGTGCCGAGGACGGTGGCGCCGGTGCGGGCGGCGACGGACCACAGGGCGCCGGTGTCGGGGTGGCCGGGGCTGCCGTCGTAGGTGACGATCGTGGCTCCGACCAGGAGGCCGGCCAGCAGGAAGTTCCACATCATCCAGCCGGTCGAGGTGTACCAGAGGAAGCGGTCCTGCGGGCCGAGGTCGAGGTGGAGGCCGGCCTGCTTGAGGTGTTCGAGCAGGATGCCGCCCTGGCTCTGGACGATGGCCTTGGGCAGGCCGGTGGTGCCGGAGGAGTAGAGGACCCAGAGCGGGTGGTCGAAGGGGACGGGCTCGAAGACGGGCTCGACGTCGTCGGCGACCAGGTCGTCCCAGTGCAGGGCGCCCTCGGGGGCGGGGGCGCCGAGCAGCGGGACGTGCACGACGGTGTGCAGGCTGGGGAGTTCGCGGCGCAGCTCGGCGACGACGTCGGTGCGGTCGTGGTCCTTGCCGCCGTAGTGGTAGCCGTCGATGGCGAAGAGGACGGCGGGCTCGATCTGCTGGAGGCGGTCGAGGACGCTGCGGGCGCCGAAGTCGGGGGCGCAGCTGGTCCAGATCGCGCCGACCGCGGCGGTGGCGAGGAGGGCGACGGCGGCCTGCGGGACGTTGGGCAGGTAGGCGCTGACGCGGTCGCCGGGGCCGATGCCGCGGGCGCGCAGGGCGGCGGCCAGGGAGCCGACCTGGCGGCGCAGTTCGGACCAGGTGAGGACGGCGGGCTGCTCGGTGGTCTCGTCGAGGTGCAGGATCGCCGGGCGGTCGGCGTTGGCGGCGTCCTCGGCGGCGCGCAGGGCGTGCTCGGCGTAGTTGAGGCGGGCGCCGGGGAACCAGCGGGCGCCGGGCATGGCCGCGTCGGCGAGGACGGCCTCGGGGGCCTGGGTGAAGCGGACGTCGAACCACTGGGTGACGGCCGTCCAGAACCGGTCGAGGTCGGCGGTGGACCAGGCGTGCAGGTCGGCGTAGCGCTGGGCGGCCTGCTGGTCGTCCTCGGCCGGGGCGAGCGGGGCGGCCGGGGCGCCGTGGTGTTCGGCGGCCCAGGCCTGGAAGGCCACCAGGCTGGTGGCCGCGGCGCGCTCGGGGTCGGGGCGCCAGAGGGGTCGGTCCTGGGGTGGGGTGCTCACGGTGGTGGTCTCCCGGCCGGTGGTGGGGACGGGAGAGCTGGTGGCACCCCGTCCGGTTGGGCTGTCGGAGCAGACCATGCCATGTGCGCGCCCGCCGCGCCAGGGTCGGCCGGCGGTCAGCGGAGGGTGACTTCGCGGTCGAACTCGCCGTTGAACCAGGAGCGCAGGACGTTGGTGTGGAAGTCCCAGACGAGGGTGGTGTCGGCGGTGGCGAGCTGCCAGCCGTCGGTCTCGTCGGTGGGGAGCGAGGGCGGGAGTTCGGCGAGCGGGCGGGCGGGAAGCAGGCCGCAGAGGAAGACGAAGCGGCCGTTGGGGTCGGAGGCGGTGGTGATCAGGGTGACCTCGGCCGGGTCGGCCTTGATGCCGGTCTCCTCGCGCAGCTCGCGGACGCAGGCCTGCTGCCAGGTCTCGCCGTAGTCCATGTAGCCGCCAGGGAAGGCGAGTTCGCCGTAGCCGGGTTCGATGGTGCGGCGGATGACGACCAGGGCGGGGTCGGCGTCGGGGCGGGTGACGGGGAGGACGGCGATGGTGACGGGCAGCGGGTTGCGGTAGCTGATCTCGGCGCAGCCGGGGCAGGTCCGGGGCCACTCCCGGGTGCCGGCCGGGTAGGCGGTGCCGCAGAAGTGGCAGTGGGAGTGGGGTCGGTGGGCCGCCTGGTGCGCGTGATCGGTGGTCATGGCCCGAGGGTAGCTCGCGGGGCGGGCCGGGCGGGCGGGTATGGCGGAGACCGGCTCGGCCGCGAACTGCCGGTCGGTCAGCCGGAGTCCGGGCCGGTGTCGGGCCGGCCGACCGCGTCGGGGCCGTCCGCGTCGGGGCCGCAGTCCCGGGTGGGGCGGAGCAGGGCGGGGTGCAGGAGGCTGGCGTCGCCCGCGTGGTACGTCCGGGCGCGGGGGCCGCCGCGGGTGCCGGTGCGCTGGGTGGTGGCGCCGGTGCCCTCGACGAAGCCGGGGACGGAGAGGACCTTGCGGTGGAAGTTGCCGGGGTGGAGCTTCTCGTCCCAGACGGCCTCGTAGACGGCGCGCAGGTCCGGGATGGTGAAGTCGTGGGGCAGGAAGGCGGTGGCGAGCGGGCTGTACTCGAGCTTGGCGCGCACCCGGTCGAGGCCGTCGGCGAGGATGCGGGCGTGGTCGAAGGCCAGCCGGATCGGCTGCCGCGCGGCCGGGCCGGGGCCGCTGGGCCCGCCGACACCACCCCCGTGGGAGTCGGCGGGCCCAACGGCGGCTCGGGGGCGGCAGCTGGGCCGCGTGGGCAGGTCGAGGTCGGCGACCGGGTGCCAGGCGGCGGCCGCGGCGTCCGTCCCGGCCTGCGGGTCGGGGAGGTCGGGGGCGAAGGCGAGGTAGGCGACCGAGACGACGTGCATGCGCGGGTCCCGGTCGGGGGCGCCGTAGGTGCCGAGCTGTTCGAGGTGGAGGCGGCAGAGTGCGGCCTCGGTCTCGGAGGCGCCCTGGAGGCCGGTCTCCTCGGCGAGCTCGCGGGCGGCGGCCTCGTGCAGGCCCTCCTCGCCGGCGCGCAGGAAGCCGCCGGGCAGGGCCCAGCAGCCCTGGTAGGGCGGGGCGCCGCGCTCGACGAGCAGGACGTGCAGGCTGCCGCGGCGCATGGTCAGGGCGACCACGTCGACGGTGACGGCGATCGGCGTGTAGGCGCGCGGGTCGTACGCGGCGAGCCACTGCTGCTCGTCCGGCGGGGCGGCGGGCCGGCTCGCGGGCTCGCCGACGGGCGCGGCGGTCGTGTCGTCGTCCGCTGTCATGGTCGGCTCCTCTCCGCGCTCGCCCGGAAACCTGCGGCTGTCGTTCTCTGGCTGAGCACAACGTAGCGAAGGCGTTCCCGGGCGGCAAACGGTTTTCCCGGCCGGAGGCCCGAAGCCGGGCCCTAGGCTGGTGATCGGTGGGAACCCCGCCCGAGGAGACCGCGCCCGAGGAGGCCGACATGCCCGCTGCTCCCCCGCCGGACTTCGCCGCGGCCCTGGCGGCCGGGCCGCTGGTGCTGGACGGCGGGATGTCGAACCAGCTGGCGGCGGCCGGGCACGACCTGTCGGACGAGCTGTGGTCGGCGCGGCTGCTGGCGGACGATCCGCAGGCCGTGGTGGCCGCGCACCGGGCGTACTTCCAGGCCGGGGCGGACGTCGCGATCACCGCGAGCTACCAGGCGAGCTTCGAGGGCTTCGCCCGGCGCGGGGTGGGCCACGCGCAGGCTGCCCGGCTGCTGGCGAGCAGCGTGGAGCTGGCCCGGGAGGCGGCGCGGTCGGAGCCGGGCGGCCGGCGGCGCTGGGTGGCGGCTTCGGTGGGCCCGTACGGGGCGGTGCTGGCGGACGGTTCGGAGTACCGGGGGCGGTACGGGCTGAGCGTGGCGGAGCTGGCGGCCTTCCACCGGCCGCGGCTGGAGGTGCTGGTGGCGGCCCGGCCGGACGTGCTGGCGCTGGAGACGGTGCCGGACGTGGACGAGGCGCGGGCGCTGCTGGGGCTGCTGCGCGGGTCGGAGGTGCCGGCCTGGCTGTCGTACAGCGTCGTCGGCGACCGGACCCGGGCCGGGCAGTCGCTGGCGGAGGCGTTCGCGCTGGCGGCGGAGGTGGACGAGGTGCTGGCGGTGGGCGTGAACTGCTGCACGCCGCAGGACGCGGACCGGGCGGTGGCGCTGGCCGCCGGGGTGACCGGGAAGCCGGTGGTGGTGTACCCGAACAGCGGGGAGGAGTGGGACGCGGGCCGGCGGGGCTGGCGCGGCGAGCCGACGTTCCGGTCCGCGCGGGTGGGCGGCTGGCTGGCGGACGGCGCGCGGCTGGTGGGCGGCTGCTGCCGGGTCGGGACGGACGGGATCGCCGCGCTGGCGGCGGAGGTGACGGTGCTCAGGGTGCAGGAACCGGGCGCGGTGGGCTGAATTCGCGTCGCGGAGGCCGAAAAGGGTGCGTCGGCGGAGGGCCGGTGGCCGGTTTCCGAGGGGGAGGGTGCACGAACCGGAGACGGCCTGGCAGACTCGTCCCGTCAACCCGATGGTCGACAATGTCGACCGCTGATTCGCGCGGAGGTATCCCATGCCCGGCCCGATCCAGTCGCTCTCCCGGGCCGCCGCGATCCTGCGGCTGCTGGCCGGCGGTGAGCGCCGCCTGGGCCTGTCCGAGGTCTCGACGGCGCTGGGCCTGGCCAAGGGGACGGCGCACGGCATCCTGCGGACGCTGCAGCAGGAGGGGTTCGTCGAGCAGGATCCGGAGAGCGGCAAGTACCAGCTGGGCGCCGAACTGCTGCGGCTGGGGCAGAGCTACCTGGACGTGCACGAGCTGCGGGCGCGGGCGCTGGTGTGGGCGGACGACCTGGCCCGGGCGGCCGGGGAGACGGTCTACCTGGGGGTGCTGCACCAGCAGGGCGTGCTGATCGTGCACCACGTGTTCCGGCCCGACGACACCCGGCAGGTGCTGGAGGTCGGCTCGATGCAGCCGTTGCACAGCACCGCGATCGGCAAGGTGCTGGTGGCCTACGACCCGGTGGCGCGCGGGGAGTTGGGCGACGGCCCGTACGAGTCGTACACCCTGCGGACGCTGACCGAGCCGGCCGACGTGGACGCCGAGTGCTCGCTGATCCGCGAGCGCGGCTGGGCGGACTCGGTCGAGGAGACCTGGGAGGGCGTGGCCTCGATCGCCGCGCTGATCCAGGACCGGCGGCGCAATCCGGTGGGCGCGGTGTGCATCAACGGGCCGGTGGAGCGGATCTGCCAGGACGGCTTCGTGAAGCCCTCGCTGGTCGCCTCGGTGCGCAGCGCGGCGCGGGCGATCTCCCGCGACCTGGGCGCCGGGCGGTTCTGAGCGCGCGGTCCACGAACGAGCGGTCCACGAACGAGCGGTCCACGAACGAGCGGTTTCCGAACGAGCGGCCCCGGGCACGAGTCCGGGGCCGCAGTCATGTCGTCACGCTGAGGTACGAACGGGCTCCCCGGTTGTCCGTGCACTGGCGTTTTGTCCGCATTCCGGACGCGCCGCTCGGTAACTTCGGAGGGCGGGCCGAGGGAAGGGTCACAGCTGCGTAACCCCACCTTGACGTGGGGGCGACCCAAAGAGGAAGCTTCCGCATGACGGTCGACATTGTCGAACGACGGCCGGGAAGATCACTCCCACAACGCGCTCACCCGCACAGGGATCGACCCGGCCAGCTGCCCCCACCCGCACCTCCGGGCCATATGGACAAGGGAGTCTTTGTGTCCGCGTTCTCCAACGGCGACGTCTTCGTCGGCGAAACCCTCGGCACCGCCGCCCTGATACTTCTCGGCGGCGGCGTCTGCGCCGCCGTGACCCTCAAGAAGTCGAAGGCCGTCAACGCCGGTTGGCTCGCCATCACCTTCGGCTGGGGCTTCGCGGTCCTCATCGCCGCCTACATGACCGGCGCCAAGTCCGGTGCGCACCTGAACCCGGCCGTCACCCTGGCTCTCGCGGTCAAGAGCGGCGACTGGAGCCAGGTGCCGCTCTACATCGGCTCGCAGCTGCTCGGCGCGATGATCGGCGCCGTCCTGGTCTGGCTCACCTACCTCGGCCAGTTCCAGGCCAACAAGGAGCCCACCCTCGGCATCTTCTCGACCGGCCCCGAGATCCGGAACCCGGTCCAGAACGTGATCACCGAGGTCATCGGCACCTTCGTGCTCTGCATGGCGATCCTCACCCTCAGCCCGCAGCTCGGCGCCGGCGGCACCACCATCGTCGCCCTCACCGTGGTCGGCATCGGCCTCTCCCTCGGCGGCCCGACCGGCTACGCGATCAACCCGGCCCGCGACCTCGGCCCGCGCATCGTGCACGCACTGCTGCCGATCCCCAACAAGGGCGGCTCCGACTGGTCGTACGCCTGGGTCCCGGTCGTCGGCCCCGTGATCGGCGGCCTCGTGGCCGGCGGCGTGTACAACGCCCTCTTCTAAGAGGCCCGCGGTTCCGAAAGGCCGTCCACCAACGGCCCCTGCCGCAGGCCCCCCGCTGAGGCAGCCGCGGAACTCGCCGAGCACAGGGACTGGCCGAACGGGCCGGTCAGCTCCAATCTCTCCGTACCACCCTTCCCCCGCACGTGAGCCGAGGACCCTCCACATGACCTCCACTGGCAACTACATCGCCGCGATCGACCAGGGCACCACGTCCAGCCGCTGCATCATCTTCGGCGCCGACGGCCGGATCGTCTCCGTCGACCAGCAGGAGCACCGGCAGATCTTCCCGCAGCCCGGCTACGTCGAGCACGACGCCGCCGAGATCTGGACCCGCGTCCAGTCCGTGGTCCGCGGCGCGCTCGACAAGGCCGGCCTGACCAAGGACGACATCCGCGCGATCGGCATCACCAACCAGCGCGAGACCACCGTCCTGTGGGACAAGAACACCGGCGAGCCGGTGCACAACGCGCTGGTGTGGCAGGACACCCGCACCGAGGCGCTCTGCCGCGAGCTCGGCCGCAACGTCGGCCAGGACCGCTTCCGCCGCGAGACCGGCCTGCCGCTGGCCAGCTACTTCGCCGGCCCGAAGATCCGCTGGCTGCTGGACAACGTCGAGGGCCTGCGCGAGCGCGCCGAGGCCGGCGACATCCTGTTCGGCACCATGGACACCTGGGTGATCTGGAACCTCACCGGCGGTGTGAACGGCGGCAAGCACGTCACCGACGTGACCAACGCCAGCCGCACCATGCTGATGAACCTCAAGACCCTCGCCTGGGACGAGAGCATCGCCGAGTCGATGGGCGTGCCGCTGGCCGTCCTGCCGGAGATCCGCTCCTCCGCCGAGGTGTACGGCGAGGCCGTGGGCGACCTGGCGGGCGTCCCGGTCGCCTCCGCGCTCGGCGACCAGCAGGCCGCGCTGTTCGGCCAGACCTGCTTCAACGAGGGCGAGGCCAAGTCCACCTACGGCACCGGCACCTTCCTCCTGCTGAACACCGGCGAGAAGATCGTCAACTCGTACCACGGCCTGCTGACCACGGTCGGCTACCGGATCGGCGACCAGGCCCCGGTCTACGCGCTCGAAGGCTCGATCGCCGTCACCGGCTCGCTCGTCCAGTGGCTGCGCGACCAGCTCGGCATCATCTCGACGGCCGCCGAGATCGAGACCCTCGCCAACACCGTCGAGGACAACGGCGGCGCCTACTTCGTCCCGGCCTTCTCCGGCCTGTTCGCCCCGTACTGGCGCTCCGACGCCCGCGGGGTGATCGCCGGACTGACCCGGTACGTCACCAAGGGCCACCTGGCCCGGGCCGTCCTGGAAGCCACCGCCTGGCAGACCCGCGAGGTCGTCGACGCCATGCAGAAGGACTCCGGGGTCGAGCTCACCGCCCTCAAGGTCGACGGCGGCATGACCAGCAACAACCTGCTCATGCAGAACATCGCCGACGTCCTGGACGCCCCGGTCGAACGCCCGTACGTGGCCGAGACCACCGCCCTCGGGGCCGCCTACGCGGCCGGTCTCGCGGTCGGCTTCTGGAACGACCTCGACACCCTGCGGGCCAACTGGCACCGCGCCGCCGAGTGGACCCCGCGCATGGACGAGGCCACCCGGGAGCGCGAGTACAAGAAGTGGCTCAAGGCCGTGGAGCGCACCATGGGCTGGGTGGAAGAGGAAGAGAACAACTGACCGACAAGCCGGTCGGGGCACCGAGCCCCGGCCGGCTGGTCCCGTTGCCGGCCCGTCGCAGCGGGCCGACCGGCCTCTCCCGCAGGGGCCGAACCCACACGAGAGGAGTAACGGCGCCGCCGCGCAGCGCGCCGTACACAACGCCATGGCAACCATCCCCACCCTGGGCGCCGAGCGCACCGCCGGCCGCACCGCCTCCCGCGCCGAGACCCGCGAACTGCTCGGCAAGGCCACCTACGACCTCCTGGTGATCGGGGGCGGCATCCTCGGCACCGCCGTCGCCTGGACCGCCTCCCAGGCGGGCCTGAAGGTCGCCATGGTCGACTCCGGCGACTTCGCCGGCGCCACCTCCAGCGCGTCCTCCAAGCTCGTCCACGGCGGTCTGCGCTACCTGCAGACCGGCGCCGTCAAGCTGGTCGCCGAGAACCACAAGGAGCGCCGCGTCCTCTCCACCGACGTGGCCCCGCACCTGGTCAACCCGATGACCTTCTTCGTGCCGGTCTACAAGGGCGGCCCGCACGGCGCCGCCAAGCTCGGCGCCGGCGTCTTCCTGTACTCGGCGCTGTCCGCCTTCCGCGACGGCATGGGCCGGGTCTCCACCGCCGCCCACGCCGCCCAGCAGGTGCCCGCGCTGCGCACCGAGGGCCTGCGCTCGGTGGCCGTCTACGGCGACCACCAGATGAACGACTCGCGCGTCGCCGTGATGACCGTGCGCGCCGCCGTGGACGCCGGCGCCGTCGTCCTCAACCACGCCGAGGTCACCGGCCTGCGCTTCACCGGCGGCCGGGTCACCGGCGCCGAGGTGCGCGACCGCCTCGACGGCAGCGAGTTCGGCATCGACGCCCGCCTGGTGCTCAACGCCACCGGCCCGTGGGTCGACCACCTGCGCATGATGGAGGACAAGGGCGCCGCACCGTCGATCCGCCTCTCCAAGGGCGCGCACATCGTCGTCAAGCGCCGGGCGCCGTGGCGGGCCGCGCTGACCATCCCGATCGACAAGTACCGCGTCTCCTTCGCCATCCCGTGGGAGGACCACGTCCTGCTCGGCACCACCGACGAGGAGTACACCGGCGACCCCCAGGACGTCCGGGCCACCGACGCGGACATCGACCAGATCATGGACGAGGCCGGCCACGCGATCCGCGACGAGCACCTCGACCGGGACCTGATCACCTACGCCTTCGCCGGCCTGCGGGTGCTGCCCGGCGGCCCCGGCGACACCGCCTCCGCCAAGCGCGAGACCGTCGTCACCGAGGGCCGGGGCGGCATGCTGTCCGTCTCCGGCGGCAAGTGGACCACCTACCGGCACATCGGCCGCATGGTGCTGGAGAAGCTGGCGCACGCGCCCGGCACCAGCCTCGGCGAGGACATGTCCCCGATCGCCCCGACCGTGCCGCTGCCGGGCGTCGGCGCGCCGAACGCGGTGGCGCACCGCCTGCTGATCGACCGCGAGCCGGGCTCCCGGATGGAGCCGCTGGTCGCCAAGCACCTGGCCAGCCACTACGGCACGCTCTCCTTCGAGATCGCCCGCATGATCGACGAGAACCCGGAGCTCGGCCGGCCGATCCACGAGGACGGTCCGGACGTCTGGGCGCAGGTCGCCTACGCGGCCGACAACGAGTGGGCGTACACGGCGGACGACGTGCTGCGCCGCCGCACCACGATGGTGGTGCGCGGGCTGGACACGCCGGAGATCCGGGACGAGGTCGAGGCCTTCCTCACGAAGCGCGGGAGCAAGTAAGTCCTTTGCAGCGGGCGGGCGTTCGGGGTTTCCCCGGGCGCCCGCCCGCCATTTCGGCTCAGATCGGCAGCCCCGCCTTGACGACGTGCCGGAGGTGGCGCTCCGGACGGGTGAGCACGGTGAGGTCGGCCAGCGGATCGCCGTCGACCAGCAGCAGGTCGGCGTGCGCGCCCGGGGCGAGGGTGCCGATCTCCCCCGCCATGCCGAGCAGTCGGGCCGCCGTGGTGGTCGCCGAGCGGAGCACGGCGGCGGCCGGCTGAACCTCGGCCCGCAGGGTGAACTCCTCCAACTGGGCCGGGTGCAGCGGGCCGAGCAGGTCGCTGCCGTAGACCAGGTTCACCCCCGCGCGGTGGGCGCGCTCCAGGGCGGACAGGCCCTGGTCGCGGACCTCGGCGAGCTTGCCGAGCGAGGCCGGCGGCAGGCCCGAGGCGGCGCCGAGCTTCGCGGTCCGCTCGTACGCGACCAGGGTCGGCACCAGGAAGGCGTCCTTCTCCAGCAGCAGCGCGACCGTGCTGTCGTCCAGCAGGTTGCCGTGCTCGACGCAGCGCACCCCGGCCCGCAGGGCGCGGTCGATCCCGCGCGGGTGGTAGGCGTGCACGGTCACGTAGCGGTTGTGGTTCTCGGCCTCCTCGACGGCCGCCCGGATCTCCTCCTCGCTGTACTGGACGGCGGCGATCTCGTCGTGCGGGGAGGCGACGCCGCCGGACAGCAGCACCTTGAGGTGGCGGGCGCCCTTGCGGAACTCGTCCCGGGCGGCGGCGCGCACCGCGTCCACGCCGTCCGCGATCCGACCGAAGTTCGGCCGGGCCTCGCAGCAGGGCAGCGCGTCGTCGCCGAGCGGGCGCAGGTCGCCGTGGCCGCCGGTCTGGGAGAGCGCCTTGCCGCCGTGCAGCAGGCGGGGCCCGAGGGCCAGGCCCTCGGCGAGGGCCCGGGCCATGCCGTGGTCGGCGCCGCCGACGTCGCGGACGGTGGTGAAACCGCGGCGCAGCATGCGCTCGGCCTCGGCGAGGGCGCGGACGGTGGCGTAGCCGGGGGTCCAGTCGGCGACGTCGCGCAGGTCGAGCGAGGTGACCAGCAGGTGGACGTGGGCGTCGATCAGGCCGGGCAGCACCGTGCCGCCGCGTGCGTCGAGGACCCGGACGCCGTCCGTGGCCGCGGGCGGGCGGCCGGTGCCGGTGGCGGCGATCCGGCCGTCGGCCGCCTCCAGCCAGCCGAGGTCCGTACGGGTGCCGTCCTCGGGGTGGAGCAGGTGGGCGTTGGTGATCAGCAGTCGGTTCATGGGTGTCCTCGTTCAGTACGGCTCGTATTGAATACGACCCGTACTGAATACACCATGTATCGTTCCCCTGTGAACCCGCCCCCGGCCGATGCCGCCGCTCCCCGACCGCCCCGCCGCCGCGTGCACACCCGGGCCCGCCTGCTCGCCGCGGCGCGCGAGCTGTTCCTCGACGTCGGCTTCGCGCGGACGAGCATCGAGGACGTCTGCGCCGCCGCCGGCTACACCCGCGGGGCCTTCTACTCCAACTTCGGCAGCAAGGAGGAACTGCTGCTGGCGCTCTTCGACGAGCAGGCCGCCGGGCGGATGGCCGAGTTGGAGCGACTGGCGGCCGCCTACGGGTCGCTGGCGCCGCGGGAGCGGGCCCGGCGGCTGGTCGAGGCGCTGCTGCGGGTCGAGCCGGCGGACGCCGGGTGGATCCTGCTGTTCCTGGAGTTCCGCCTGGTCGCGGCCCGTACGGCGGCGCTGGCCGAGCAGGTCGCCGCGCACGACCGGGCGCTGGCGCGGGCGGTGGCGGAGGTGCTGGCGCGGGAAGTGCCCGAGCTGGTGCCCCCGGGGGCGAGTGCCGGGCAGGCGGCGGCGGTGATCCTGGCGGCGCGCGAGGGGCTGCTGGCCCGTACGGCGGCGGGCGGCGCGGTGGCCGAGGAGCTGATCGCGGCGACGACGGCCGTGCTGTCGGGGCTGCTGGGGCGCTGACGGAACGCCGGAGGGGCGGAACCCGTGCGTACGGGTTCCGCCCCTCCGGCGCGCGACGCGCTGCGTGCGCTAGATGACCAGGCTGAGCGGCAGGATCAGGGCGATCGCGACGACCGAGATCACCGTCTCCATCACCGACCAGGACTTCAGCGTCTGCCCGACGCTCATCCCGAAGTACTCCTTGACCAGCCAGAAGCCGGCGTCGTTGACGTGCGAGAAGAACAGCGAACCGGCGCCGATCGCGAGCACCAGCAGGGCCGAGTGGGTCGAGGACATGGTCGCGGCGAGCGGCGAGACGATGCCGGCCGCGGTGATGGTGGCGACCGTCGCGGAGCCGGTGGCGAGGCGGATCAGCACCGCGATCAGCCAGCCGAGCAGCAGCGCCGAGATGTGCCACTCGGCGGACCAGTGGCTGACCATGTCGCCGACGCCCACGTCGATCAGGGTCTGCTTGAAGCCGCCGCCCGCGCCGACGATGAAGACGATGCCGGCGATCGGGCCGAGCGCCTTGCCGACGGTGTCGGAGATCCGGCCCTTGTCGAAGCCGGCCGCCCGGCCGAGGGTCAGCATGGCGAGCAGCGTCGCGGCGAGCAGCGCGATCAACGGGGAGCCGATGAAGTCGAACACCCGCTGGCCGGTCGCCTTCGGGTCGTCGATCACGACGTCGGCCAGGGCCTTGCCGAGCATCAGCACGACCGGCAGCAGGATGGTGGCCATGACGGCGCCGAAGGAGGGGGTGCGCTCCTGCTCGACCGTGTCCTCGGGGGTCACGGCGGTCGGGATCTCCAGCGGGCCCACCCAGCGCTCGGCGACCCGGGCGAACAGCGGGCCGGCGATGATCAGGGTCGGGACGGCGATCAGCAGGCCGAGCGCCAGGGTGACGCCGAGGTCGGCCTTCAGCGCGTCGATGGCGACCAGCGGGCCCGGGTGCGGGGGCACCAGGCCGTGCAGCACCGACAGGCCGGCCAGGGCCGGGATGCCGACGCGCATCAGCGGCACGTCGCCGCGGCGGGCGACCAGCAGCACGATCGGGATCAGCAGGACGACGCCGACCTCGAAGAACAGCGGCAGGCCGAGCACGGCGGCGATCAGCGCCATCGCCCAGGGCAGCGCCTTGGCGCCCGTCCGGGACAGCACGGTGTCCGCGATGATGTTCGCCCCGCCGGAGTCGGCGAGCAGCTTGCCGAGCATCGCGCCCAGGCCGATCAGCAGGCCGACGCTCGCCACCGTGGAACCGAAGCCGGTGGAGAAGCTGGCGAGGAGCTTGTCGAAGGGGGCGCCCGCGACGGCGGCCAGCAGTCCGGAGCCGAGCGTGAGGGCGAGGAAGGGGTGCAGCTTCAGCCGGGTGATCAGCAGGACGATCGCGCCGATGGCGAGCAGCACCGCGATCAGCAGCTGGGTGTTGCTGCCGGTGTGCGGCAGGGCCGGTGGGGCGGCCGCCAGGAGGGTGGTGGGGGCAATACTCACGCGAGGTCTCCATTGACGGGCCGCAGGAGGTCCACGGCCATCTCGACGAGTTCTTCGGGGGACGGGCCCACGTCCAGGACGGCGCCGCGCTCGTCCGCTCCCAGCGGCTCCAGGGCCGCGTACTGGGAGTCGAGCAGCGAGGCCGGCATGAAGTGGCCGGTGCGGTGGGAGATCCGGTCCTCGACCAGGTCGTGACCACCGCTGAGGTGCAGGAAGAAGGCCTCCGGGGCGGCCGCGCGCAGGATGTCGCGGTAGCCGTGCTTGAGCGCCGAGCAGGTGACCACGCCACCGGTGCCGTCCTCGGTGCGCGCCTTGAGCCAGGCGCCGATGGCGCGCAGCCAGGGCGCGCGGTCCTGGTCGTCCAGCGGGATGCCGGCGGACATCTTGGCGATGTTGGCCGGCGGGTGGAACTCGTCCGCCTCGGCGAAGGGGAGATCGAGGCGGTCGGCCAGGAGGCGGGCCAGGGTGGTCTTGCCGACCCCGGAGACGCCCATCACCACGACGGTGAGGGGGGCGACCGGGTGGTCGTGGTTCTCGACGCTGAGAGCCATGGGTGGTGCTCCTTCGTTGCAGGCCGCCACTATCGCTTCAAAGATATGACGTATTCAAGTGGCGGAAACCAAATCGTCATACTTTTTGGCTGTGGGCTCGATCGCACCCGGCCGGAGGCGAGCTCCGGGGCGACGTGAAGTGCCCGGGGGCGGGCGTCTACGCTGGTCGGATGGAGATCCAGGGGCTGCCCGGTCGGGTGCTTGGCGAGCTCGGGCCGGCGATCGCGTCAGGGGAGATCCCCGAGGGCGCGGTGCTGCGCGGGGAGGAGCTGGAGGAGCGGTTCGGGGTGTCCCGGACGGTCGTCCGCGAGGCGGTGCGGGTCCTGGAGGGGATGCGCATGGTGGCCTCCCGGCGGCGGGTCGGCATCACCGTGCAGCCCAAGTCGCTCTGGGACGTCTTCGACCCGATGGTGATCCGCTGGCGCCTGGCCGGCGCCGACCGGTCCGCCCAGCTGCGCTCGCTCGGCTCCCTGCGGATGGCCGTCGAACCGGCCGCCGCCGCCCTCGCCGCACTCCACGCCAGCGACGACGACCGGCGCGAACTCAGCTCGCTGGCCGTCGAGTTGACGGTGACCGCGCGGGCCGCCGACCTGACCGCCTTCCTCGGGCACGACATCGCCTTCCACTCCCTGGTGCTGCGCGCCTCCGGGAACGAGATGTTCGCCCACCTCGGGGACACCGTGGGCGCGGTGCTCACCGGCCGGACGGAGTACCAGCTGATGCCCCACCAGCCGGAGCCGTACGCGATCCGGCTGCACCGGGAGGTCGCGGACGCGATCTGCGCGGGCGACGCCGTCCAGGCGGAACGGGCGATGCGGACGATCGTCACCGGCGCCCTGGCGGAGCTCGAACAGCAGTTGGGCTGAATCCGGTCGGCCGGGCCGCCCCGATGACACGATTTGGCATCCGCTCGGCGATTTGGGAGGCATGGTCCCGGTTCGGCGGGGCAGAGTGACGCAGGGGGCGCATTCCGTACGCCCCCGTTCCCTGCCCGTCACCGATCGCGCGCCTGGGGGTCGCTCGATGTCCGTGCCACGCCGCCGTCGCCGCCTGCCCGACGAGGTGCGCGCCGCCGCAGTCCGGGCGGTGCTCTCGCTGGCCTTCACCCTGGTCGGCGTGGTGGTCGCCACGCTCGCCTCGTACGCAGGCAGTTGGCTGCTGACGCCCGCGCTGCTGGCGATGGGGCTCGGGGTGTTCGGCAGCATGTGGTGCCTGCTGGAGATCCTGATCTCCCGCCAGGTCGCCGCCCAGCGCCAGCGCGGGCCGAACTCCGCCCACCCGATGGCGGGCGGACGGGCGGCGCCGCCCGATCCGCTCGCCGGCCGGCCCCTCCCCCGGCCGGGCCAGCAGTACCGCCCGGGCCAGCAGCCCCCGCCGAACCAGCAGTACCGCCCCGGCCAGCAGCCGTACCCGGGCCCGCGGCCCGCCGGCCAGCCCGGCCGGCCCGGGCACTCTCAGCTGCCGACCGGCCGGCGCTGGTGACCCGTCAGAGCACGACCCGGTAGTGGGTGGTGAGCCGGCGGTCGTCGTGCAGGACGTGGAAGGCGAGCATCGGCGGCTGGTCGAAGGAGATCCCGCGCCCGCCCTCGCAGGGCAGGGTGGTGGTGGAGACCACGCCCGGCGCGACCAGCAGCGGCAGCCCGGCGAAGGTGGTCGCGGCGGGGGTGTGGGAGTGGCCGCAGAACAGGGCCACGACCCGGGGGTGACGGCGCAGCACTTCGGCCAGCCGGGCCTCGCCGAACTGCCGGATCTCGTCGACGTACGGGATGGACAGTTCGACGGGCGGGTGGTGGAAGGCCACCAGGGCGGGCAGGTCGGTCCGTCCGCCCGCCAGTCGCTCGTCCAGCCAGGTCAGGGTCGCGTCGTCGAGCAGGCCGTCGTGCTTCCCGGGTATGGACGAGTCGAGCATCAGCACGTCGGCGCCGGGGAGTTCGTGCAGCCGGTTGATCGGCTCCTCGCTCGCGGCCTCCCCGAGCAGCCCCTCCCGGTACGGCCCCCGGACGTCGTGGTTGCCGGGGCAGGTGAGCACCGGGTGGCGGGACTTGAGCACCCGGGCGACCTGCGCGTACTCGGCGGGCAGGCCGTGGTCCGCGAGGTCGCCGGTCACGAGCACCGCGTCCAGCGGGCCGGGCAGGGCGTCGAGGTACGCCATCACCTGCTCGGCCCGCCGCCGGGCCCGCTTGCCCCCGTCGTGCCGCTGGACCTGACCGAGGTGGATGTCACTGAGCTGCGCGATGGTCACCATGCCGCCCACGTTAGGGCTTTGCGGCCGCCTCCGCCGGGCGCTTGAACATCCGAGTGGCGGTGATCTCACCGTGGACGGTCGGGCCGTCCGGGTCCTGCGGGGCCGGCAGGCCGGGGCGCAGGTGCTCCTCCACCGAGATGTACTTGAGGCCCGCCCGCAGGTCCGCGTCGTTGCGCAGCCGGATCACCAGCGGGAACTCGGCGAGCGCCGTGGTGTCGAACAGGCCGGTGGTGTAGATGAGTTGGACGCCGAGGGCGTCCGCGACGGCGCGCTGCAGCTCCAGCAGGTAGGTGGCGTTGGCGCGGCCGATCGGGTTGTCGAGGAACAGCGTGCCGGCGTGCCGGAGCTGGGACTGGCCGCGGTCGTTGGCGCGCAGCGCGGCCATCGTGCAGTACAGCGCGATGGCGGCGGTGAGCAGCTGGCCGCCGGAGAAGACGTCGGACATCTGGCCGACGCCGACGCGCTCGGCGCGCAGCACCGCGTCGGGCTTGAGGATTTCGACGCTGACGCCCTTGGGGCCGATCGCGGCGGCGACGCCGCGCAGCAGCAGGGACATGCCGTCGCGGCGCAGGTCGCTGTTCTTCCTGACGGCGGCGCGGGTGGCCTCGTCGATGACCTCGCCGAGGCGCTCGACCAGGGTGGCGTGGTCCGGGTCCTCGAAGCGGATCCGCAGGAATTCCTGGCCGGACCACTCCCCCAGGCCCTCGGGCAGCCGGGAGAGCCGCTGGGCGGCGCGCAGGGTGGTGAGCGAGGACTCCACCAGGCCGCGCAGCCGGTCGACGATCGAGCCGCGGTTCTTCTCCAGCTGGGCGAGCTCGTCGGTGAGCACCCGCAGCCGGGGCGCGAAGGCGGCGGCCCAGTTGGCGGCGTGCTCGGGCAGGGCGGCGGCGGGCAGTTCGCGGATCTGCTGGCGGGCGGGGGTGCGGACGGCCTCGTAACGGGCGGCGTTGGCGTGCCGGACGAGGGCGTCGGAGGTGTCGCGGACGGCGAGTTCGGCCGAGGACAGCTCGCCGGCGGCCGTGCGCAGGCCGCGCCGGGCGTCGGTGGCGGCGGTGCGGGCCTCGGGCAGCGAGCCGAGGTAGGGCTCGACGGGCTGGCCGTCCTCCTCCGGGTGGTCGCGCAGGCCGTCGCGCAGCTGTCCGGCGAGCTCGTCGAAGTCGGCGGCGGCCGACTGGGCGGCGTCGAAGGTGCGCTGGAGGTCGGCGTGGGCGGTGCGGGCCGCGTCCAGGGCCTCGCGGCGTTCGGCGAGCCGGCCGGTGGCGGTGCGCAGCAGGGCCTGGGCGTGCTCGGGGTCGGTGGGGACGAGGTCCTCGGGCAGCTCGGTGTGCGCCTCGCCGTCCGCGGGGGCGGAGCGTTCGGCCTCGCCGCGCAGCCGGCCGAGCTGTTCGCTGGCGGCGGCGGAGCGGGCCTCGATGGTGGCGACGAGTTCCTCGGCGCGGGCGGCGGCGGCCTGGCGGGCCGGGCCGTCGGCGCCGTCCGGGCTGCCGAGCAGTTCCTCGGCGCGGGTGCGGACCTTGTTGGTGAGACGGTCGAGTTCGGCCGCGGCGGTGGCCTCGTCGCCCTCGGCGCGGGCCTGTTCGGCGCGCAGGTCGGCGCCGACGCCGACCTTCTCGTACAGCTGGGAGGCGGCGCGGTAGGCCTCGCGCAGGGCGGGCAGGGCCGCGGGGGCGGTCTGCTCGGCGGCGTCCTCGGTCTGCTCGGCGGCGGGGATCTCGGCGCGCTCGCCGCGCAGCGCGCGGCCGGTGCGGCGGGCGTCGTCGGCGGCGCGCTGGGCGGCGCGGCGGTCCTCGTCGCAGGTGCGGGCGCGTTCGGCGCAGACGCTCTGGCGGCGGTCGCACTCGGCGGCGTCCTCGGCGAGTTCGCGCTGGCGGCGGGCCCAGGTGGCGCGCTCGCGCAGGCGGAAGGCGAGGCCGGAGAGGGCGTCGGCGCGGCGGCGGGCGCGCTGGGCGCTCTCGCGGTGCTCCTCGTGGGCCGAGGCGGCGGCGGCGTGGTCGGCCTCGGCCTCGTCGTGGTCGGCGCGCAGGGTGGCGAGGGCGGCGGTGGACTGCTCGGCGTGCTCGCGGGCGGCCTCGGCGGCGGCGGCGAGCTCGGCGAGGGTGCCGGGCGGGCAGGACGCGTGCCAGGAGGCGAGGCGGGCGGCCAGCGCCCGGTCGGCGCCGAGGCGGCCGGCGAGCTCGCGGATGTGCTCCTCGCGGGCGGCGGCGCGGGTGCGCAGTTCGCGGCGTTCGCCGTCCGCGGCGGACTCGTCGTGCATGGCCGGGTTGGGCGGCACCAGGAAGAAGGCCGGCTCGTCGGTGATCGGGGCGATCAGCGAGGCGGCGGCGCCCACGGCGACGGTGGAGCGGGGCAGCAGGGCGGCGGACCGCAGGGCCTCGCGGGCGCGCTCCAGCGAGGCCGGGTCGGTGACCACGACGCCGTCGACGAGTTCGGGGCGGGCGGCGAGGATCGCCTCGTGGTCGGCCGGGTCGACGGACTGGGCGAGGTAGCGCCAGCCGGGCAGGGCGGGGATGCCGTGCTCGGCCAGGTACTCGACGGTGGCCAGCACGTCGGGGCCGGGCGGCAGCAGGCCGCCGTCGCCGAGGGCGGCGAGGATGCGGGAGTCGTCGGCGGCGGCCGTGCGCAGGTCGAAGAGGGTGCGCTCGGCGGTGGCGATGGACTCGTCGAGGAGTTCGCGCAGGTACTCGGCGTTGCGGTCGAGCACGGCGGGGGTGAGGAAGCCGGCGTCCTCCTCGGCACCCTCCTGGTAGGGCGTCAGGGAGAGCAGGTCGGCAAGGCGCTGCTCGGTGGCGAGCAGGGCGGCGGTGCGCTGCTCGACGGCGAGGGCCCGGGCGGCGGCCCGGCGGGCGTCGCCGGCTCGCTCGGCGGCGAGTTCGGCGCGGGAGGTGGCGGCGGCGGCCTCGCGCAGCCGGGCGGCGGCGCTCTCGGCGGCCGTACGGGCCTGGGCGAGGGCGGCCGCGGCGGCCTTCTCGACGTCGGCGGCGTGCAGGGCGGCGCGGGCCGGGTCGACGTCGCCGTCCGCGTCGATGAAGCCGGCCTCGACGGCGGCGGCGGTCTCCTGCTCGACCTCGGCGAGGCGCTGGCGCAGGTGCTCGGACTCGCTGCGGGCCTTCTGGGCGGCGGTGGCGGCCTCGGTGGCGTCGGACTGCGCCTTGGCGCCGTCCTCCTGGAGTTCGCTCGCGCGCTGCTCCTCGGTGTCGGCGCGGGCCTCGGCGGCCGCGGCGGCGGCCTCCAGGGCGCGGGCGAGCGCGCTGGCGGCGCGGGCGCGGGCGGCGAGCGCGGGGGCGGCGTCGAGTTCGGCCTCGCGGATGGCGGCGGCGACCCGGGCGACCCGGTCGGCGGCGGCGCGGTGGCGCAGGACGGCCTCGGCGGCCTGCCAGGCGGAGTGCAGGGTGCGGGCGTCGGTGAGTTCGCGGCGCAGCGCGGCGGCGTCGGTGGTGGCCGCGGCCAGGCCCAACGAGGCGTGCCGGTAGGTGAGTTCGTCGACGATCAGGCTGTGCCGGGTGCGGTCGGCCTCGGCGGCGGTGACGGCGCTCGCGGCGGCGGCGACCTCGATGGCGAGGTCCTGGGCGCGGTCGCGTTCGGCGGCGGCGCGGGTGCCGAGGGCCTGGGCGAGGCGGCGGGTGCGGCGTTCGGCGGTGCGGTGGGCCTCGCGGACGGACTCGCGGGCGACGGCGGCCTCGGCGATGCGCTCCAGGAGGTCCAACGAGCCCGCAGTGAAGTCGCGTTCGGCGGTGAGTTCGGCGCGGCGGCCGAGCTTGGCGGCGAAGCCGTGGACGAGGTCGGCGATGCCGTCGGTGTCGCGGGTGTCGGTGACGGCGCGCAGCAGCAGGTCGGTGAAGTCGCTGTCGTGCTTGACCGCGAAGAGGCCGGCGGCCTCGCCCTCGTCGGCGTTCATCTCGCGCTGGTAGCGGAAGAGTTCGGGGTCGAGGCCGAGTTCGCCGAGGTGTTCCGTCCAGCGGTCGTGGCCGTCCTCGAAGACCAGGTCGAGGTGCGGGTGGGCCTTGCCGGCCTCCGCCATGGCGTCGCGGAAGCCCTTCATGGTGCGGCGGCGGCCGCGGGCCTTCTGGTCGCCGGCCAGGCTGACCCGTTCGGCGACCGGCAGGGAGTCGAGGGTGAGGCCGGGGCCGGGGCGGAAGGAGTACCAGGTCTCGGCGAACTTGCGCGGGTCGGAGGAGACCTGGCGGCCGCGCCACTCGCTGACCTTGCCGACCACGATCAGTTCGCCGGTGACGGTGTGCTGCCACTCCAGGGCGACGTGGCCGCAGTCGTCGGCGAGCAGGAACTTGCGCAGCACGCCGGAGCTGGCGCCGCCGAGGGTGTTGCGGTGGCCGGGGAGCATCACCGAGAAGATCAGCTTGAGCAGGACGGACTTGCCGCCGCCGTTCTCCAGGAACAGCACGCCGGCCGGGGCGGGGCGGCGGACCGGGCCGTCCGGGTCCTCGCCGAACAGGCCGATCTGCTGCGGGGCCGGGTCGGCGACGGGCTCGCCGACGCCGCGCAGGTCGAGCACCGTGTCGGCGTAGCGGGCGCCGGCCGGTCCGATCGAGTAGAGGCGGACCCGGTTCAGCTCGTACATGTGCGGCGGTTCTCCGTGCGGTCTATGCGGTCTATGCGGTCTACGTGAGTTGGGCGGGTGTCAGAGCGAGTGGAACGGCAGGCCGGCGTCGGCGACCAGGTCGTCGGCAGTGTCGGGCGGCAGCAGGCTGGCGGTGCCGTCCGAGACCGGGACGACGCCGAGGTCGAGCAGTTCGGCCATGGCGGCGCTGCCGGCCAGGTCGCGGACCTGGAGCTGGTAGCGGGCGGTGGTGCGGTAGGTGCCGCCGGAGTCGTCGGAGACCTTCTGCAGGAAGCCGGAGTCGACCAGGAACAGCACGGCCTTGGCGACGATGCCGGTGGTGGAGCCGGAGAGCCGGCGGGCGTCCTTGGTGGCGCCGGTGGCGGTGCGCCGGGACCACACCCGCCAGGCGGCCTCCAGGCCGGGGGCGTCGGAGGCCGGGTCGGTGTTGGCGCCGTCTGCGTCGGCCTGCTCCTCCAGGCGGCGGCAGGCCTGGCGGACGAAGGAGTCGACGCCGTTGACGGTGATCCGGCCGAGGTAGCCGTCGTCGGCGAGGTCCTCGGGGCGGGGGAAGGCCATCGCGGCGACGGCGAGGTGGGCCAGGCCGTGCAGGAAGCGGTCGGTGGACTCGGTGGCGGCGCGGCGCGAGTAGTCGCCCATCCGGACGGCGAACAGCGAGTCCTCGGCGGCGGCGACGGCCATGCCGGCGCGCGGCGAGACCTCCAGGACGACCAGGCCCATGCCGGTGGCGACGGCGTCGGCGAGGCGGGCGAACGGCGGGTCCTCGCGGTGGCGGCGCACCAGTTCGGCGTACTCGGCGTCGCGGGCGGGCAGCAGCTTGGCCTGCAGGCCGAAGGAGACCAGGCGGGCGGCGTCGGCGACGTCGGCCGGGGTGATCGGCGCGGGGGCCGCGGGTTCGGTCTCGGCCGCCCAGGACGTGTCGTGGTGGGTCGTCACGGGCGGTGCTCCTCGGGGGTGGCGCGGTGGTGGTGGTTCGTCAACTCGGTCGTCCCGGCGGCTCAGCCGGCGTCCTTGCGCTCGGCGGCCATGCCGGCCGCGTCGAGCAGGGCGCTGCCGACGATCAGGTCGGCGCCGCCGAACTCCGGGTCGCGCAGCGGGGTGCCGTCGTCCACGGCGAACAGCAGCCGCTCCTCGCCCTGGCGGTAGGCGGTGCCGACCGGCGGGCTGGCGGCGTGCACGGCGAGCAGGGCGACCAGGTACGGCAGGTCCGGGTCCTGCGTGCGGGCCTCGGCGAGCAGGCCGGACAGCCGCCGGGGGGCGTCCGCGGGCAGGTCGAGCAGCAGCAGGGCGGCTTCCAGCTGGGCCTCGGAGAAACGGCTGTCGTCCGGGGTCGCGACCAGGTCCGGGTCGGGCAGCTCGGCGCCGAGGTGCTCGCGCTCGACGGGCGGGGTGAGCAGCAGGTCGACCAGGTCGGCGACCCGGACGGAGACGGGGGTGCGCAGCCCGGCGCCGCGCGCGAAGAAGGCGCCGGTGGGGCGGACGGCCTGCTCTACCGGCAGCCGCAGCACGGGGGCGAGCAGCTGCCCGTACAGGTCGATGCCGCTGCGGGCGCCGGGGGTGGCGAAGGCCTGCCGGTCCTGCTCGGCGCGGAACAGCGGGCCGGCCTCCAGCAGGCGGGTCTGCAGCTTCGTGTGGCGGCGGATGCAGTCCTTGACGATGTCGAGCAGCTCGGCGGCGCGGCGCTTGTGCTCCGCTCCTTCGGGAGTGTGGGGCTCGGCCTCGTCGCGGGCCTTGCGGATGTTGGTGAGAATCGCGTTCTCGTGCCGGTAGCGGTCGGCGATGTGGTCCAGGGCCTCGTCGATGAGGTCGGGGATGGTGCGCATCCAGTCGACGGCGCGGACGTTGCGGCGGGTCGCCTCCAGGGCGCGGCGCAGCGTCTCGGCGTACTGGACGGTGCGGTAGCGGGCCTGTTCGGCGGCGAGCTGGGCGTCGGCCAGGCGGCCGCGGCGGATCAGTACCTCGAGCTTGACCTCGGCGGCGATCTGGGCCGAGGTGACGTCGGTGTCCAGCGCGCCGACCAGGACGTTGACCGCCTCGTCGGTGGTGCGCAGGTAGACCCCGCCGTCCGGGCCGGGGACCTCCTCGATGAGCTTGAAGTCGTAGTCGCGGCGCACGTACTCGCCGTCCGCGCCGAAGGTGCCGTAGACGGCGCGGAAGCCGCGGTCCACGCTGCCGACGTTGATCATCGACTCCAGCACCCAGCGGGCGACCCGCTCGTGCTCGGCGGCGGGCCGGGTCGGGGCCTGGGCGGCGACCCGGGGCAGCAGCCGGGCGAGCACTATGTCGCGGTCGGCCCCGGTGTCGAAGTCCATGTGCAGGGTGACCAGGTCGATCGCGGCGAGGCCGACCTCGGCCATCGCGTAGCCGCCGTACTCGCCGGCCAGGTTGACCTTGCGGTTGTCCAGGTCGTGCAGCGGGGCGGTGCAGGCCAGCGCCTTGAGCCGGCGGGCCAGGCCCTCGTCGGCGGCGGGGCCGGGCGCGGGGCGCGGGGCGGGCACGCCGACGGCACCGGCGGGGCCGGACGCGCCGGCGGACGGCCGGAGGCCGGGCTCGGTGGGCTGGTCTGCGATGGCGGTCACGGTGGACAAGATTAGAGGTTCGCACCGACATCGACCGAAACGGACCTTGCGGGCGGCTCCGGACGCGGCCGGAGGGCGGGGTTCCGGCCGGATCCGGACCGTGGCCCCAACGGGATCCGGTCCGCTCCGAACGTGTGCTGAACGTGTGCTGAACGCGCGCCGAACGCGTTCGAGGGATCTCGTTGAACGCGTTCAAGAGGGTGCGTTGAACGCGTTCAAATGCAGGGTCTAGAGTCGGTTCCGCGCAGGCGGCACAAGGCCCGTCCTGCTCTCCCGGCACGCCCGACCGGCGTGCCCGTCCGGAGGTGTGCGAGATGGACGACGTCGACCCCGCGGTCATCCTGCGAAGGGCCCGGCGGTGGCTCCGGTTCTTCGTGGTGTGCCTGGTGCTCAGCGGGCTGACCGCCTTCCCGCTGGAGACCGAGAGCCGCTGGCTGGTCGAGTTCGCCTCGGGGCCGGCCGCGCCGGTGACCGACCACTTCCCGGCCGTCACGGCCTGGTTCGAACGGGTCCACCAGGGCATCGTCGAGACCGACGAGCGGTACCCCTTCCTGGCGTACGGCACCGACTGGCTGGCCTTCGCCCACCTGGTGATCGCCGCCGCCTTCTGGGGGCCGATCAAGGACCCGGTCCGCAACATCTGGGTGATCCGCTGGGCGGTGATCGCCTGCGGCGCCGTCATCCCGCTGGCGCTGTTCTGCGGGCCGCTGCGGGGGATCCCGGTGCTCTGGCGATTCGTCGACATGTCGTTCGGCGTCTTCGGCGCCATCCCGCTGCTGATGGTGCTGCGGGCGCTCCGCCCGCTGGAACGTTCCTTCATGGCACGACTGGCCGAAAGCTGAGCCGATCGGCCCGGCGGCGCCGCCCCGGGGCGCGGGGGCGGCGCCGCACGCCGGTGCGTGCGCGGGGGTCGGGTCACGGAACACGGGCTTCATCCGCAGGCCCTACCATCTGGCACAACAGCTGCTGGGAGGCGGACGGGCGTGGCCGATGCGGTGATCGATCTCAATGCGGATCTCGGGGAGGGGTTCGGGCGCTGGACCCTGACCGACGACGAGGCACTGCTGTCCGTGGTGACCAGCGCCAACGTCGCCTGCGGCTTCCACGCCGGCGACCCGTCGACGATGCGCCGGGTCTGCGCGCTCGCCGCCGAACGCGGCGTCCGGATCGGCGCCCAGGTCTCGTACCACGACCTGGCCGGCTTCGGCCGCCGCGCGATGGACGTCCCTCCGGAGGAGCTGGCCGACGAGATCGCCTACCAGATCGGCGCCCTCCAGGTCTTCGCCCGCGCCGCCGGCTCCCGGGTCTCCTACGTCAAACCGCACGGCGCCCTCTACCACCGGACCGTCGACGACTCCGAACAGGCCGAGGCCGTGGTCGCCGGCGTCCTGCGGGCCGGCGCGGTCTGCGACGGGCCGCTGCCCGTCCTCGGCCTGCCCGGCTCCCGGCTGCTCGCCGTCGCCGAGGGCGTCGGCCTTCCGGTCGTCGCCGAGGCGTTCGCCGACCGCGCCTACACCCGCGCCGGCACCCTCGTCCCGCGCCGCGAGCCCGACGCCGTCGTGCACGACCCGGAGTCGGTGATCACCCGCGCCGTGGGCATCGCCCGGGACGCCGCCGTCGAGGCCGCCGGCGGCGAGCGGATCCCCGTCGCCGCCCGCTCCCTGTGCGTCCACGGCGACACCCCCGGCGCCGCCCAGCTCGCCTGGCGCATCCGCGGCGCCCTGGCCTCGGCCGGCATCCGGGTCGAGGCCTTCGCGTGAGCGTGCCCGCCGTCCGCCGGGTCGGCGAACGGGCCCTGCTCAGCTGCTGAGTCCTGTCCGCGGCTCACCGCCCCGACAGCGCCTCGGCGACCGCCCGCTGGGCCGGGTCGAGTGCGGCCCCGGCGCCGTCCCCCGCCGCCCAGACCGCGTTCTGCAGCACCCGGGCCAGCGTCCAGGCAGCAGCGGCCGCGCGGTCCAGCTCCAGCACCTCCGTCAGCAGGTCGAAGCGCCGGCGCAGGGCGCGGGCCGGGTCGTCGGCGGCGAGCACGTCCGCCCAGCGGTTGCGCAACGCCGGGAGCAGTTCGAAGCCGGGGTGCCCGGCGAGCGGCTTGGGGTCGATGGCCAGCCAGGGCTCCGTACGGCCGCCGCCCGGGAGCGGGGCGAGGACGTTGCCGTAGTGCAGGTCCCAGTGGAGCAGCCGGTCGCCGGGCTCGGCGCGGACCTCGCGCAGGGCGGCCGCGCAGTCGGCGAGCAGCCGCCGCTCGGCCGGGTCGGCGAGGGCGCCGACCGCCCCGGGGGCGGCGCGCAGCAGCCGGTCCGCGACCTGCGCCAAGTCCCGGAGCCCGGCTGGCGCCTGATGGAGCGTCAAGTCCCGCAGCAGCTCGGCCAGGACGCGCAGGGCGGCCTCGCCGTCCGGCAGGTCGAGCAGCGAGCGCCCGGCGTCCAGACGCTCCAACAGCAGGCTGCCGGTGGCGGGTTCGTGCGCGAGCAGGCGGACGGCGCCGCGCCCGCCCCAGGCCCGCAGCGCGAGCGGTTCGCCCGCCGTCTCCTCGTCCACCGGCTGCAGCTTGAGGACGGCGGGCGTGTCGTCGGCGCGGCGCACGGGCAGCACCAGCGCGACCGCGCCGTGCGCCGGCGGGCCGTCCGGGCGCAGCTCCCAGCGCCGCAGCAACTCCCCGGCCAGCGCGGGCAGTCGGGCGGACCAGGCCCGCCCGTCCGGGCCGAAGAACTCCTCCAGCGACGCCACCAGCGCGGACGGGACGACCACGGGCATCGGCGGGCTCCTCTCGAACGGTCCGGTCGGCCAGCCTAGGGGGCCTGCGGTTCAGGCCGCGAGCGCCGCCGCGGCCGCCGCCGCGAAGCCGTCCGGGTTGTCGATCATCAGGTTGTGCCCGCAGTCCGGCAGCGCCACCACCCGCACGCCCGCCGCGCGCAGCCCGTCCGCGTCACGGGGTTCGCCGTCCGCGAGGGGGTGGAGGAAGGTGCGCGGGAGGTCGAGGCCGAGCAGCATGTCGCGCATGGTGGGGACGGTCGCGCGGGCCAGGTGGACGGCACTGCGGTGCAGCGCCTCGGGGCCGGCGAGGCGCATCGTGGACCACCAGAACGGGCCCACCCGCTCGGCGACCTGCTCGCGCCCGCCGGCCAGGAACTCCGCCTCGGTCCAGCTCGCGATGCCGCTGCTGCCCGGCCGGGCGGGCGCCGGGGCGATCGGGTCGAGGTTGGCGTCGGCGAGGACGAGCCGCGCCACCAGCCGCGGGTGCCGGTGGGCGAGCACGATCGCGACCGCCCCGCCCATGCTGTGGCCGACCACCTCGGCGGCCTCGACCCCGGCGGCGGTGAGCGCCGCCGCGACGGTGTCGGCGTGCTCCTCCAGGGTGTACGCGCGGTCGGCGGGCCGGTCGCTGAGGCCGAAGCCGAGCAGGTCGAGCAGCAGCGAACGGCGCCCGGCGAGCAGCGGGTGGGTGGCGGCGGCCGCGAAGTAGGCGGGCGAGGTCGCGCCGAGGCCGTGCAGATAGACCCGGGCCGGTTCGGCGCCGGGCAGTTCGACCCAGCGGATCCGGTCGCCGTTCGGGGTGACGGGGGCTTCGCGCACTGCGGGGCTCCTTCTCCGGGTTCTCCGGGACCGCCCCGAAGCCCCTCGACCATACCTCGACCGCGAGGTATAGCGGTAGCGATATACCCATAGGCCGAGGGACGGATCTGCGACAGTGGGCCCATGCTGAAGCTCGCCATCCTCGGATTCCTGTACGACCGACCGCTGCACGGCTACGAACTGCGCCGCCACCTCAGCGCCCTCACCGGCCACGTCCGCCCGATCAGCGACGGCACGCTCTACCCCGCGATCAAACGCCTGGAGACCGCCGGCCTGCTGGTCCGCGAGACCGAGCCGGGCACCGCCGCCGCACCCCGGCACACCCTGCACCTCACCGAGGCCGGACGCACCGCCCTGCGCGACCGGCTGCGCGAGCCCGAGCCGCTGGACATCAGCGACGAGAACCGCTGGTTCACCCTGCTCGCCTTCCTGCGCCACCTCGCCGACCCCGCCGCCCAGGCCGCCGTGCTGCGCCGCCGGCTGGCCTTCCTCGCCGAGCCGGCGAGCTTCTTCTACGAGGGCGAACGCCCGCTCGGCGCCGAGGAGTTCGCCGACCCGTTCCGGCGCGGCCTGCTCCTGGTCGCCCGCGCCACCAGCGAGGCCGAACTCGGCTGGCTGCACGCCACCCTGGCCGAGCTCGGCGAGCCCGCCGCAAAGTGACCGAAACCCGCCGCGGCAGCGGGCTTCCACCCCCGAACCACCCGTGTTCGGATGGCGGACATGAGCGATGACACGCACACGAGCGACGAGCGGCGCCCGGGCTACGACGGCACCGGACCGGGCGCGATCACCCCGGACGGCTGCGCCGTCGAGATGTGGCTGCGCCTCCCGGCGGGCGACGCGCCGGACGTCATCGAGGCCGCGGTGCCGGCCGGCGCACACATCCTCGAACTCGGCTGCGGCGTGGGCCGGATGACGCACCCGCTGGCCGACCGCGGCTTCACCGTGACGGCCGTCGACGAGTCCGCCGACATGCTGGCCCGGGTGCGCCCGCAGGTCCGCACGGTGCGCAGCCCGATCGAGCGGCTGGACCTCGGCGAGCGCTTCGACGTCGTCCTGCTCGCCTCCTTCCTGGTGCACGCCGGTGACGCGAAGGTCCGCCAGGGGCTGCTGGAGACCTGCCGCCGCCACGTCGCCGAGGACGGCTGCGTGCTGATCCAGCGCGAGGGCGCCGACGTGCACCGGAGCGTGCCCCGGGAGACCCCGGTCGGCGCCGGCCTGGCCCGGGTCGTCTCCTCCACGCCGGTCGGCGACGGCGTGCACTCCGTCCACGTCGAGTACGAGTTCCCGGACGGCCGCTGGACGCAGACCTTCCTGTCCCGCCCGCTCAGCGACGAGCAGTTCGAGCGGGCGCTGGCGGAGGCCGGGCTGCGGATCGAGACGTACCTGACCGAGGACCGCGTCTGGGTCCGGGCCCGGCCGACCGGCTGACGCCCGGGGAGCCCCGGAAGCCCCGGAAGCCCCGACGGCCCGGTACGCAAAGCCCGATTAAAGGGTGAACCAAGAACTGTCATCTTCACCCCGTACTATCGGGCCGCGCGCCGGGCCGGCACGCGGCCGGGGGGTCGCACGGGCAGCGGCACGCCCGTACGCCCGCCCCCGACCCGCGAGGACCCGACCATGCCGCACCCGCACCACGACCGACCGACAGCCGCGGCGGGTGCCCGGTGATCGACTGGTTCCACGGGGCCGTGCTCGGCCTGATCCAGGGCCTCACCGAGTTCCTGCCCGTCTCCTCCAGCGCCCACCTGCGGGTCTTCTCCGCCCTGCTGGGCTGGGACGACCCGGGCGCGGCCTTCACCGCGG
Organism: Streptomyces sp. Y1; assembly: GCF_041053115.1. Lineage (NCBI taxonomy): Bacteria > Bacillati > Actinomycetota > Actinomycetes > Kitasatosporales > Streptomycetaceae > Streptomyces > Streptomyces sp. Y1. The sequence continues at coordinate 1,050,156 of NZ_CP163445.1, forward strand.
TCACCCAGCTCGGCACCGAGACCGCCGTGCTGATCTACTTCCGCCGGGACATCGCCGCGATCGTACGGACCTGGGCGCTGTCGCTGTTCCGCCCGGCGCTGCGCTCCGAGCCGGACGCCCGGATGGGCTGGTTCGTGATCATCGGCACCCTGCCGATCGGCATCCTCGGCAAGCTGTTCCAGGACAGCATCGAGACCCACCTGCGCGACCTGCGGATCGTCGGCACCACCCTGATCGTCTTCGGCCTGGTCCTGGCCTTCGCCGACCGCATCCGCGCCGTCCGGCACGCCCGGCCGATCACCGACCTCACCCTGCCGCACGCCGGCGCCTTCGGCTTCGCCCAGGCACTGGCGCTGATCCCCGGGGTGTCCCGCTCCGGCGGCACGATCAGCGCGGGCCTGCTGCTCGGCTACAGCCGGGAGGCGGCGGCCCGCTACTCCTTCCTGCTCGCGATCCCGGCGGTGCTCGCCTCCGGCGCGCTGGAGCTGTTCAAGATCGGCGAGGGCCCGGCGCCCGCCTGGGGGCCGACGGTCCTGGCGACGGCGATCGCCTTCGTGGTCGGCTACGCGGCGATCGCCTGGTTCCTCAAGTACGTCTCGCACCACAGCTTCGTGCCGTTCGTGGTCTACCGGGTGCTGCTCGGCATCCTGATCATCGGACTGGTCGCGGGCGGCGTCCTGGCGCCGGACGCGGGCTCGATCAAGTAGAACGGCGTTTCAAAGAGACCGGCCCGGAGAACAGCGGTGGGCCGGGACACCCGTCCCGGCCCACCGCTCTCGCGTCTGATCGGCCCTAGCGACCGAACTCCCGGGCCTTGGTCAGCCGCCCCCGGACGGCGGCGTGGACCTCGGCCTCCTCGGCCGGGTCGGCGGCGAGCCTGCGCAGCCGCTCCAGCACGCGCGCGTCGCCCGTGGTGGCGACATGGCGCGCGGCGAGCTCGCGCGTGGACTCCTCGCAGTCCCAGAGGCACTCGACGGCGGGCCCCTCGGGGAAGTGCACATCGGTGGCGGCGAGCGCCTGGGCGGCACGGCCGCGCAGGTCGGAGGAGGCGGCCTCCCCGTAGATGTGGCGCAGCACGGGGACGGCGTCCGCGGCGGCCAGCCGCCCCGCACCGTCGACCAGCGAGCCGAGCCCGCAGCCCGTCACGCCCTTGGCCGAGATCCACCGGCGCAGGCCGGCGACCACCAGGGGCGCGTCGGCCGGCTCGCCGACGTCCGCGAGCAGCCGGACGGCGGCCTCGCCGAGCGCGCTGTCGGCGGCGCCGCCGGCCGGGTCGGCCCAGCGGCGGGCGTGGGCCAGCACCTCGGGGCCGCGCATCCGGCCGAGCAGTTCCAGGGCGGCCCGCACGATCCGGTCGTCCACGTCCGCGGCGGCGGCCTCGATGAGCTCGATGGCGGCCGGGTCGCGCTGGTCGACGAGGTGGCGCAGGGCGGCCCGGCGGGCGCCGGGCAGGCCGCCCGCGGCGGCCTCCAGCAGCAGCGGGCGGTCCTCGGGCCGCACGACGGCGGTCAGGCAGCGGGCGGCCGCGGCCGCGCGGCGGTCCACCGCGTCGGGGGCGGACGGGTCCTCGGCGGGGCGCGGCTGCTCGGACCGGGCGAGGAAGGCGCCGGCGCCCAGGCCGCCCAGCTCGCCCTGGTCGGCCCAGGCCAGCACGTCGGCGGTGGACCAGCCGGGCGTGACGCCGCTGCGGTTGAGCTGGCGCTGCCAGAGGTCGAAGGGGGACTGTTCGCTGGCCGCCGCCACTCTCGGGTGGTAGGCCGCCCACAGCCGCCAGGGCCGGGGCTCGTACGCGTTGCGGATGAACTCGCGCAGCTCGGCGTCGCCCTCGGGGCCCGGCGGGAAGCGGTCCAGCACGGCGGTGCCCAGCAGCAGGAGGCCGCGGTCGTCGTCGCGCAGGGCGAGCTCGTCGAGGGCCCAGGCCCAGTTCGCGCCCGTGGCGGCGTACTCGCGCAGCATCAGCAGCGCGTCGCGACGGCCGTAGGCGGCGAGGTGGCCGAGGACGGAGAGGGCGAGACCGGTGCGGCACTCGTCGTCGCTGACGAGGTCCTCGGCGGAGTGCAGGTGGTCCTCGATGCCGTCGAGCGGCGCTTCGAGGTCCATGTAGATGCGGGCGTAGTACAGAGAGCGGCTCTCGACCTGCCAGTCGGCTCGCGGATCTCTGGTGACGCACTCCTCCAGGGCGGCGATGGCCTCGGTACGGTCGGCGGCCAGCGCGTGGAGCTGCCCGTCACCGCGGCCTCGCTGAAGGAGGCCGAGGAGGCTGGCACTAGGTGCTATCACTGGCTCGAACATGAGGTCAGCATCCGTTGCGGCGGTCGTAGTGGCAACGGGATTTCCGTCGCCGGGGTCTCTGGTCGGTACTGCGGTGGGCGCCCGGGCGCCGGAATCACCGAAGGTTACCGCCTCGGGACCGCTTCCGCACACAGGGCGACGGAGGCCCCCGCCACAGTGGCATATGCCACGGGAATTTTGCCTGCGTTCTGTCCAAATCGCCCGCACGGATGACGACGCTGTGCGACAGTCTTCTCACCACCCCACGGCCCGCACCCGGCGGGCCGCACCCGAGCGATGGACCCGTCATGACCATGCCGTTAGGCTCCCCGGCCGCCCTCCGCCCGCCGGACGCCGCCACCGCGGACGGCGCCCGAGCGGGCGCGACGGAAGGCCGGGACGGCGGCCGCCCGGAGGCGGACGGCACGGACACCGGAACGGACGACAGAGTGGACGGCACGGCGCAGGAGCCGTCCGGCCCCGGCCTCAACGGGCGCCCCGGCGGACACGACCACGACACCGAGCCCTACGGCATCGGCGCCGCCGAATGGAACCTCCTCACCGACGACGTCCGCTGGAACGCCGAGACCTACCTGCTGCTCGGCTGCGACCCCACCGACGCCCCGCTCAGCCTCGACCGGCTGCCCGACCGCCTCCCCGAGGCGGATCGGCCGCTGCTGCGCCGGATGATGACCGACGCCCTGGTGCACGGCCGCACCACCGCCGGCACGATCCGCGTCCGCCGGGCCGACGGCCACCACGACAGCGTCGACTGCGCGGGCGAGCCCGTGCTCGGCGCGGACGGCACCGTCACCGCGCTGCGCCTGCTGCTCCGGTCGGTCCCCGACCTCTGAGCCGGCCTCCGGCCCGCGCGCCCCTTCCGTTGCGCGCGCCCCTTCCGTCGCGCGCGCTCCGCCCGTTCCGCCGCCACCGCGCCGGCCCGACCGCCAGACCGCGCGCCCGCCCGTGCGTCCGACCGCCCGTCAGGACGGCCTCGGCCGGTTCTTGGCGTCCGCCACCCGCAGCTGCCGCCCGAGCTCCGCCCGCAGCTCGTCCACCGCCGGCACCCCCCGGTAGCGCGCCGTCAGCCGGTACATCTCGCGCAGCCGGTCCCAGGTCCGGTGCGAGGAGTTCTGGCCGATCAGGTTCAGCACCATCTTCGCCTGGAACTCCGCCGCGTCCGGATCGCCCGCGATCCAGTGCACCGAGGACAGCGTGATCCGGTCGAACAGCGCCGAGCGCAGCCGCCCGGTGCCCTCGCGCAGCGCGATCACCCGCTCCGCGTGCCGGCGGGCCTGCGGCAGCGCCGTCGCGTCGTGCTCGGCCAGCGTGCGCAGCACCAGCGCCTGCATGCCGCGCAGTTCGGCCTCGTCGAACGTCTGCATCCAGGACGGCGGCGGCTCCGGCGACCCCTCGGAGAACAACTCCTCGGCCTCGCCGAGCAGCCGGTAGGTGTCCTGCGAGTGCCCGATCGACGCGCGCGCCCACGCCTCGACGGTGTTGAACATGGCCCGCGTTCTGGGCTGCAGCCGACCGCCGGCGTCCTTCGCGGCCGTCATCAGGTCGATCGCGTCGTCCGCCCGCCCCAGGTGCACCATCTGACGCGCCGCCCGGGAGATCGCCTCCCCGGCGCGCGGACGGTCGCCCGCCTCCTTCGCCGCCTCCGCCGCGATCATGAAGTACCGCTGGGCGGTGGGCTCCAGGCCCACGTCGTGCGACATCCAGCCGGCCAGCACCGCCAGGTTGGCCGCGACCAGCCACAGCCGCTGCTCCACCGCGGGCTCGTGGCGGTGGGTCAACAGACCACCCACCTCGTTGAGTTGACCGACCACCGCCTTGCGCTGCAGGCCGCCGCCGCGGGCCGCGTCCCAGGCCCGGAACACCTGCACCGAGTGCTCCAGCGACTCCACCTCGTCGGGCCCGACCGGGCCCGCGTCGAACACGTCCACCGTCGGGCGCGCCCCGCCCCCGGTGACCACCTGTCGCGGCCCGGGGACCGCGGCCGCGTACGCGACGGCGTCCCCGCCCAGCCAGCCCTTCAACGAGTCGGCGATGACCGCCCCGGCCGTGAGCGCGGCACCCGCGCCCACCAATCCACGTCGGTTCAGCATGAGGTCCATTCCCGTGAACTCGGTGAGGACCGCGGCTGTTCGATCCGGCGACCACGGGACTGCTGCGGACGGCGCCGCTCCGGACCTGGTGGGCCGGTGTCGTTCCAGACCGAGGTCCTCAGTGGTGACGACACGGCCGAGCCGCTCCGTGAACACGGCTGCCAGCACCCTCGGCACCGGATCGCGGGGGATCTCCCCCTGCTCGATCCAGCGCCGTACCCTCGAGGTGTCGGTGGACAGCTGCTGCTGCCCCATCGCGGCACCCCGGCGGTTGACCAGCCGCGCCAGCTCGCCCTTCGACCATCCGGTCAGGACGAACAGGTCCGCCAGTCGGGTGTTGGGTCCCCTGCTCAAATGAAGCCCCCAGGTTCCTCGGCTGCAACGAGGCTAGAGCGTCCGGCATGTGCCGGGCGAGCATTCGCTACCGTTCGCCAGGGTCCGCCAGGCTACTCAGCCAGTGCGCCGCGGGTGTCTTGTAGGAGTGCGCCACCTCGCCCCCGGGTCGGGCGGCGTCCCACCGGCGTCGGGGCAGTCCCCCGACCGTGGCACGGGACGCTCCCGGTCCTCACCCGAGGGGGTGGCGCGGCCGGGTGGCGCGGGGGCGCCGGGCACGGCCACGGCAGTCCGGCCGACCGCATTCCCCAGGGTGCGGACGGCCGGTCGACCGCACCCAGGGGTTCCGACCCCGCGTCCGTGCCCGGCGCCCGCGCACCACCCACCGACCGAAGCAGAGACGCCGTCGCGCGCCCCCCAGGAAGTACGCGCGCCGGCCCTCCCCCGCCCAGCGGGGCCGCACCCGCAGACGGACCGGAAGGGACCACCCTCAGCCCATGTACTCCTCAGCGACCACCCCGACGCCCACCGCGACCCGCACCGCGCTGCGCCCCCCCACCGCAGCCGCCGGCCGTCCCGGCCCCAAGCAGGTGCCCCCGGGCGTCCGACCGGTCGCGCCGCGCGGTGCCGAGGGCCGGTCCGCGGACGCCCGGGTCCCGGTCGGCCGTACGGCGCTGGGGCTGCGCGCCCCCGAGACGGCCGTGCCCGCCGGGCAGCGCCTCCCGCTCGCCCGCCAGGCCGACAGCCAGCTGATCCGGCGTCCGATGCGGCCCGGCGCCCCGGTCGGCGCCGAGCGGATCGACCCGTCCGCGCTGCAGACCCCGGCGGTACGGGCCGCGCTGGCGAGCGTCGCGCGGATATGTCCCGCGTTCACCCCGCGCCAGGTGCTGCGCGAGGGCAGCCGCCACATCCTGGTGGCGGGCACCATCGGGCGCGCCCCGGTGGTGGCCAAGTGCCTGGCGCCGCAGGCGGTGCGGAGTGAGTACTTCGAGCAGCTGGTGGCCGACTTCCACCACGAGGTCGCCGTGTACCGGGCGTTCGTCCGGCACCGCCCGCCGGTGCGGCTGCCCCGGCTGGTGGCGGCCGACCACGACCGCTGCGTGCTGGTCATGGAGCGGGTGCCCGGCCGGCCGGCCGCGCGCGAGCGCCACCCCGTCAACGCGCCCACCCCGGGCGAGGTGCGGGCGCTGCTCGGCGCCGTCCGGACGCTGAACCTCTGGCGGCCGCCGAGCGACGTCTTCCAGCCGCGCCTGGACTACCAGTTGGAGATCGCCCGCTACCACTCGGTGGGCCAGCTCACCGACCGGGACGCCGGCGACCTGCGCGGCCTGATGCACGGCCTCGGCCACACCCCGCTGCAGCTGTGCCACGGCGACGCCCTGCTCAGCAACATGCTGCTGGCGCCGTCCGGCCCGGTGCTGGTCGACTGGGAGCAGGCCGGCTGGTACCTGCCGGGCTACGACCTGGCGGTGCTGTGGAGCGTGCTCTCCGGCGACACTGCCGCCCGCCGCCAGATCAGCCAACTCGCCCAGAGCGGCGGCACGATGGCCCGGGACGCGTTCCTGGTGAACCTGGTGCTGGTGCTGATGCGGGAGATCCGGCTGTACGACGTGCCGGGCGCGGGCGAGGAGCAGCGGATCATGATCCGCCGGCTCTACGACGACGCCGCGCTGGCCCGCCGGGCCGTCCGGGCCGCGGTCGGCACCCGCTGAACCGCCGTACGGCTGTGCCCGCGCCTTCCGTCCGGGAGGCGCGGGCACAGCCGTCTCCCGGACGGTCGCGGGGGCGGGCCGCCACGGGGCTGGCGGTTTCTGGCGGACGGCCCTCCGGCGCGCCCGGCGGGCCGCGCCGCGGGAGCCGGCTGCCTCAGCGCCGGGTGCCGCGCTCCAGGGCGGCCCGACCGGCGGCCTCCAGCACGGCCTCCTCGGAGGCCAGGTGCACCCGGCTGCTCAGCACGTCCCGCAGGTAGCGCTCCAGCGGGTGACGCCGGCTCAGCCCGGGGTTGCCGGTGAGCGCCACCGCCTGCTGGACGGCCGCGGTGGCGGCCCGGGTGGCCAGCAGGTGCGCGGGGCCGGTCCGGGCGACGGCGTCCGGCTCGCCCCGGTCCACCCGGGGCGCCAGGCCGGCGACCAGTTCCTCGGCGCCGATCAGCTGGGCCTCGATCTCGCCGAGAGCACAGCGGTAGCGGGGCAGGGTGCCGAGCGGTTCGGTGAGGTTCGCCGGGGTGCGCTGGTTGAGGAAGCGGATCAGCCAGGCCTCGGCGGCGCGGGCGACGCCGAGGGCGACCGCGGCGAGGGCCAGATCGTGCCAGGCGCGGGCGAGTTCGGCCTCCTCCGCCTCCTCCGTCCGGTCCGCCCCCTCGGCTCCCTCGGCCACGTCCGTCCCGGCCGGCTCGACGGGACGCAGGCCGAGCGCGAGGTCGGCCGGCACCGGGACCCGGTCCAGCACGACGTCGTGGCCGGCGCTGGCGCGCAGGCCGAGCTGGTCCCAGGTCGGGTCGATCTCCAGGCCCTCGCTCTCGCCGCGGACCAGGAACGTCCCGACCCTCGGCTCGGGTTCGTCGGTCCGGGCGGTGACGGCCATCCAGGCCAGCGCCTCGGCGCCGGTGCAGTACGTCTTGCGGCCGGTCAGCAGCCAGCCGTCGCCGTCCCGCCGGGCGAGCGTCCGGGGCGGTTCGCCCGGCCCGTCGCCGGGTTCCGTCCGCAGCGTGTTGACCAGCGCGGGCCCGCGCCGGGACTCGGTGATCAGCCGCCGGTAGCCGGCCGCCGGCCAGAGCGCGCGGCGGGCCTGCGCGGCGTGCTGGAGCAGGGTGAACGCGGTGACCACGGCCACCGAGGCGTCCCCGCGGCCGAGTTGGGCGAGCACCCGGACGGTGTCGGCGAGCGTGCCGCCCGGTCCGCCGTACCGGGGGGAGACGGTCAGAGTGAGCAGTCCGGCCTCGTGCACCGCCTCGATGCCCTGGTACGGGAAGGTCGCGTCGCGGTCGTGCTCCTCGGCACGGGCGGCGAGCAGGTCGACCACCCGGGGCAGCCCGGCCAGGGCGGCCTCGACGGCCGAGCGGTCGGCCGCCGGGCGGTCGGCCGCCGTGGGCACGGGCGCGGCGGGCGTCGGGGTCGAACGGCCCGTTCGGGGACGATCGTTCGAGGGACGATCGTTCGAGGGGCGGTCGGTGGCGGCGGTGGTCGTCATGATGCTGGTGCCTCCGGGCGGCAGCGTGAGCAGCGTGAGTTCGACACGTGCGGGCGGCGCACCCGGCGGACCAGCGGTCGTCCGGGCGTGCGGTTGCCGGTCGGCGGCCCCGGGGGTCAGCGCACGGCCCGCCCCCGGGTTCGGCGCCGGCCGCGGTCCGGCCGGCCGCCCGCCGCCACGGGGACGGATCCCCTCAGCGACCCGGACACGCCGCGCTGGCGGTGCGTCGCAGGTCCAGGTGCCTGCGACGGGTCAACAGCGGGAGACGGCACGGCATGTACGCGACTGTACGAACGGTTGATCGATACCGTCAAGCAGCGCCCGGGGGGCGGACGCGGACCGGTCAGCCCTGCTGGAACATGTCCGCGGGGAGCGGCTTCAGCAGCTGATACAGGTCGTCCGAAATCGGTCGGTCCCAGGAGGCGATGGTCACCTGCACGCCGTCGCTGCGGCCGAACTGGGAGCAGAACACCCGCTCCTCGCTGACCTTGACCTTCTTCACGATCAGCAGGTCGTCCCCGAGCATCACCGGGAAGTCCTCGGCCGAGACGAACTCGACCGGCTCGTCGTTCTCCAGCGCCGCGAGCAGCTGCCGCACCTCGAAGGGCACGTTGTCGCCGGTCTCCCGGGCGGGCGAGCCCTCGGGGAGGTTGCCGATGAACATCGCCGGGCCTCTGCCGCCGAACAGGTCGTAGCGCAGGAAGATCCCCTGGCAGGAGCCGTCCGGGCCGGTCATCATGGCCGCGCCGAAGTCGCCGGGCCAGTCGCCCGGGTCCATGGCGAGCACGTCGAAGTCCGGGCCGGCGGGCTGTCCGGAGCGACGGCGGAGAAATGACATGGGACCATCGTACGTGTCCGGCACACCAGCCTCGCGAGGTGGGTGGGGCACCGTCGGCGGGCTCCCCGGTGGCCGACGGGAGATCGACGCTCAGAGACCAATGTTGACTCTGAGCAACCGTCCGGGCTACGTTCGGTTCAGCACGACAGCCGTTTCCGGGTTCACCCTCCGGGGGGACGGCATGTCGCAACGCGGCCCTACCCGCGTATCCCTCACTGTGCACCTGTCGTGCCGAACCGCCGAGCACCCAGCTTCGTCGTCGCAGCACACAGCACCACACACAAGCCAACAGTTCCACCATCACAAGCCAGATCCGCGGGGCCCCGGCCCGTCGCTCCCGTGGATCTTGCTCGGGACGCCGCCGCGTGGGGGCGTGCGGGTCCCGAGCGAAGGTGCCGCGTCCGAGTCGCTCTCGGGTTCGGCGCCAGCCTCCCGGCGACTGCCGGCCCCTCGTGGGCCGGGACCGGCCGACGCACCCCCGGTGCGCAGGGGAAGACTGGGAGGATGGCCTGGCAGCGCTGCCGGGCCGCACAGCAGGCGCCGTGTCTGGCCGCGTGGGGGCGGTGGGCACGGCGTCTGCCTGTGCTCATACTCTGAGCTGCGTTTGTCTAACAGTCAACAGAAATTCTGACGGGGCACGCTCAATCGATCATCAGTTGTGATGTTCGTGTCCGGAATCACCTGCGGAGCGGACCCGTTGGACGGGACCGCTCCGCTTCCTCGGTGTTTCCCGGTCTCCCGGTTTCCCGACTTGCCGGTCTGACGAGGCCTCAGACGAGGCCCCGGGCCGGGCCCCTCAGGTCAGGTCGAACTCGCCGTCCCGGGCACCGAGCACGAAGGCCCGCCACTCGGCCGGGGTGAAGACCAGGACCGGCCCGTCCTCCTGGCGGCCGTCCCGCATCCCGATGTACCCGTCCACGAACGCGATCTGGACATCCCCGACACCCTGGCTGCTGCACAGCCACTCCGCGCCGGTGAAGTCCACCTTCGGCTTCCCGCTAGGCGCCAGCTCCGGCTCCGCCCCGCCCGCCTGAACGTCCGTGCCGCTGTTGACTGCCACTGATCGATCTCCTCCCGACGGCTTTCCGAGGGCCAGCCTAGTCACAGCCCACGACCCGGGTCAGCGGGTTCTCCAGGTCTCCCCCGCGCGGGCGGCCGACGTCCGCCCGAGGGCGCCCGCAGGACCCTCGAGGGCGTGTCCCGACCGGCGCACGACCCCCGCAGCTGCCAGAGTGGCGCAGAGCGCCCGGCAGCGGGCCCGCCGGGCCCCCGCGGCATCCCGCGCACGGCACCCGCCCGGAACGGCCCTGCCGGACCCCCGCGCGCAGCGGCCGTACGGAACACCCGTGCAAGGCCCGCGACATGCCCGCGACATGCCCGTGATCGCCCAAGGGAGCAGCCGATGAGCCGCCGGGACGGCACCCGCGCCGATGTCATCCCCATCTCCGACGCCCCGTCCGCCCACCCCCCGGCGCCCCGAACGCCACCCGTGCCCACCCCGCTGCCCCGGCCCACCCCGGCCCGGCCGGCCGGACACGGGCGCGTCGGGGTCGTCCTGGTCTCCCACAGCCGGGATCTGGCCATCGCCGTACGGGCCCTCGCGCTCGCGCTGGCCGGTTCCGACTCCCCCGCCCCGGTCGCGGCGACCGGCGGCGACCCGGCGGACGGGCCGGGCATCAGCGCGGTGCTGGTGGCCGCCGCCACCCGGCGGGTCGACCAGGGCCACGGCGTGGTGGTGCTCGCCGACCTCGGCGGCGCGGTCACCACCGTCCGGGCGCTGCTGGCCGACGCCGACGAGCACGGGCTGCCGTTCCCGGTCCGCTTCGCGAACGCGCCCTTCGTCGAGGGCGCGGTGGCCGCCACCGCGACCGCCACGGCGGGCGGCGACCTGACGGCGGTGCTGGACGCGGCCGAGGAGGCCTACCGGCAGCACAAGGGCTGAGCCGGGCCCGCGGGAACGCCCGTTCAGGGACGCTCGACGCCCTCCCAGCTGAACACCGCCGGGCCGGCGCACTCCAGCGCGTGGCGCAGCCGCTCGTGCTCGGCCTCGATCATCGGCGGCAGCCCGTCCAGCGGGAACCACCCGACCTCCAGCGACTCGTCGTCGTTCACCCGCGCCTCGCCGCCGACCGCGCGGCAGCGGAAGGTCAGCACCAGGTACTGCGTCACATCGCCGTTCGGGTAGGTCACCTGCGGCGTGACGGTGGCCGAGGCGAGCAGCTCGGGCACCACCCGCACGCCGGTCTCCTCCAGGCACTCGCGCACCACGCCGTCGGCCGGCTGCTCGCCGGGGTCCAGGATCCCGCCGACCGAGGCCCACCGGCCGTCGTCGGCCCGGCGGGCGAGCAGCACCCGGCCGTCGTCGTCCCGGACGACGGCGACGACGGCACTCAGCCAGAGCGGTCGGGTGCCCACCAGGGCGCGGAGGTCGGCGAGGAACGCGGGGATGGCCATGCGGCGCAGCCTACCGAGGGCGGTCGGCGTCCGGCCGCCGGGGAGATGCGCATTCAGTGAAAGAAGGAGATGTACTCAGTACCCCGGAATGGTGAAAGAGAAGCGAAGAAGATTGGCCGACAGTACGGAATCCGGTCGATCTGACCAATTTCGTTCGATCTTCCGCACCAGGCGCGCCGGACGTCGCCTTGTCGGCCACTCGTCCTTTGGGTGTCGGCGAAGGCCGGCGGGAATTTGTCCGCGCCCCGTCAAAGTGCCGCGCGGCGGCGGCAGCGCAGCCGTCCGACCGCGAGTCGACCGAGCAGCAGGACCCCGGCGGCCAGGCACCCGGCCACCGCCATCGCCCACGCCGGCCCGTCACTGTCCGGAACCGCCACCGCCACGACGATGCCCAGCGCCAGGCAGGCCAGACCCACCACCGCCAGCGGAATCCGGTGCGTCACCAGGGCGCAGCCGCTCCACGCACGGGCCATCCGGGTCGCGCCGTGCAGGTGGAGGGGATCACGGTCCGCATCTGCCATGAGCCCAAGGTACCCCGGCCCGGCGCCGCGGGCAGCACGCGCGCAGTCAGCGGCCGATCACCCCGCGCGACGGCGCCGCGGGGTGATCAGGAATCGGACGACCGCCGGCACGGCAGGCGGAGGAGTGCATTCCGACTCCACAATCAGTCCACGAAAAATCCTCGTCCCCCCGGTACAACCATCCACCCGGTGCAGCGGTCTCATGGGCATCGAGTGATCCGGGAGCCGTTCGCGGGAAGGGTGTACACCCCCCACCGCGAACCGGAATTCCCAGGGGGCGGAACCGCCGCACCCTGGGGTCGGAGGCCGGGCTCCGTCCTCCGGCGGTACCGCCACGCCGCTCGGCGACCGAGGGGGAACCGTGCCGCAGTCCCAGTCCACCACGTCGATCTCCCGGGCCCCCACCCGGCCCGCACCGAACCTCCGCGCACTACCGCCACCGGGGGCGGGCACCTGCGCGGCCGACCGCCACGGGGGCGTCGGCCGCGCACGCACCGGACCGCGCGGGGCGGCCGGGCCGCACCGCCCGTCCACCGGCGAGGACCAGCAGGACGCACGGGGCGAATGGCTGCGGTTCGCCCCCGTCCAGCCGCTGTTCCGCGCCCGCGCCGCCCAGCGGCTCGCCGTGCTCGCCTACCACGGGGTGACCGACCACCGGACCTTCGGAGCCCAGCTCGACCGGCTCCGAAGACTCGCCACCCCGGTCTCGCTCGCCTCCGTCCTCCAGGCCGTCACCGAACGCCGGCCGTTGCCGCCCCGCAGCGTCCTCGTCACCTTCGACGACGCCGACCGGAGCGTCCTCACCCACGCCCTGCCCGCCCTCGACGCCCGGGGCATCCCGGCCACCGCCTTCGTCATCTCCGAACTCATCGGCACCGAGCGCCCCTTCTGGTGGCACGAGGCCGACTTCCTCGCCCGCCACGGCGGCCGCGCCCGCTCCCTCGACTGCGGCCACCCCTCCCAGCTGCTCCGCCGGCTCAAGGCCATGCCCGACCCGGACCGCCGCCGCAGCCTCCACGAGCTGCGCGCCAGCGCCGACCGGCGGCCGCCCAGCCAGGAACAGCTCACCCCGCAGGACCTGCTCGCCCTCCGGGACGGCGGCGTCGCCATCGGCAACCACACCCAGGGGCACCCGTGCCTCGGCCGCTGCGACGACGAGACCGTCCGGGCGGAGATCGCCGGCGCCCACGAGGCCCTCAGCCGGTGGCTCGGCGAACCGCCGATCGCCTTCGCCTACCCGGACGGGGGGCACGACCCGCGCGCCGAGACCGTCCTGCAGGAACTCGGCTACCGGCTCGGGTTCCTCTCCGACCACCGCCTGGGGCCCCGGCTCCCCACCAGCCCCCTGCAGATCAGCCGCCTCCAGGTCGACTCCACCACCAGCACCCGCCGCTTCGACACCATCCTCTCCGGCCTCGAACCGGCCTACCGCCGCTGGCGCCGCCAGGCCGTCGCCTGACCACCCGCCCGGGTGGGCCGTGTGTGGGAAGTCGGCTGAGCCGACTTCCCACACACGGCCCACCCGGGTGCCACACATGGGGCCCCGGGGGGGGCGAGCTGCCGCACGGGAAGTCGGGCCGCCGGCACGTCAGAGGTGGAAGCGCCGGAAGTCGAACCGGCCGACTTCCCACGCGAAACCACACCTCGCCAGCCGCCCTTTCTCCGGGCGCAGGGGCACCACCTGCGGGAAGGACGCCCCTCAGACACCTCTGCGGGACGAGCTATCGCACAGGAAGTCGAACCGGCCGACTTCTCGCCGCCCTTCCCCGACCAGGCTGCCCGCAGGGAACAGCCCGCTCAGGGGCTCTCAGGGGACGAGCGGCAGCACGGGAAGTCGGGCCCGCCGACTTCTCACGCCAGGGCCCCGGGCCGGCCGGCTTTCCGCGCCCGGCGGCGCACCCGCTCGTAGAGACGTGGAAGCGCAGGAAGTCGAATTCGTCGACTTCCTGCGCAGGAGCTCGCGCGAGGCCGGAGCGAGGGGGAGCCGGCCTGCGGGAACCGGTCAGGCCGTCAGGGCGGTCAGGGCGCGGCCCTGGGGGTAGTGGGTGGCGACCGGGGGGAGGGTGGCGGGGGTGCCGGCGTGGAGGACGGTGAGGGTGCCGGTGCCGGTGGTGGCCGGGTCGGCGATGCGGCGCAGGGCCTGGGCGGCGACGGCGTCGGCGGAGCCGAGCAGGGTGAGCGCCGGGGAGGCGGTCGGGGCGACGGCGGTGCGGATGAGGTCGGCGACCAGCTCGTAGTGGGTGCAGCCGAGCACCAGGGCGTCCGTGCCGCCCGGGGTGCGGGCGGCCGCGTCGGCGACGGCGGCGGCGATCGCGTCCTCGTCGCCGTACTCGATCGCGTCGGCCAGGCCCGGGCAGGCGACCTCGGTGACCTCGGCCGTGCCGCCGAAGTCGCGGATCAGCCCGCGCTGGTAGGCGCTGCCGGTGGTGGCCGGGGTGGCCCAGATGGCGACCCGGCCGCCGAGCGCGGCGGCCGGCTTGATCGCCGGGACGGTGCCGATGACCGGGATCCGGGGCTCCAGTTCGGCCCGCACGGTGGCGAGCGCGTGCACCGAGGCGGTGTTGCAGGCGATCACCAGGGCGTCCGGCTCCAGCTCCGCGGCGGCCCGGCAGCAGCCGAGCGCCAGTTCGGTGACCTCTTCGGACGTGCGCGGCCCCCACGGCATGGAGGCGGGGTTGGAGGACAGCACCAGGTCGGCGTCCGGGCGCAGCTCCCGGATCGCGGCGGCGGCGGCCAGCAGGCCGATTCCGGAGTCCATCAGTGCGATCTTCACGGGGCAAGACTTTAGTCGATCCGCCCGGCCCGGCCCGTTCTGCGGCAGACTGCCGGAGTGACCGTCCTGCTGTGGATCGCCGCGTTGTCCCTGCTGGTCTGGCTCTGGCTGGCGTGCTGCCACGGCCTGTTCTGGCGCACCGACGTCCGGCTGCCGCCGCGCCGCCCGCCCGTCCGCTGGCCGCAGGCGGTGGTCGTGGTGCCGGCCCGGGACGAGGCGGCGGTGCTGCCGCTGAGCCTGCCGACGCTGCTGGCGCAGAAGTACCCGGGGCGGGCGCGGGTGATCCTGGTGGACGACCACAGTTCGGACGGCACCGGCGCGCTGGCGGCGGAGCTGCGGTCGGTGGACGGCCTGGAGCTGACCGTCACCACTCCTCCCCCGCTGCCGCCGGGCTGGACGGGCAAGCTGTGGGCGCTGCGGCACGGGGTGGAGCTGGCCGGCCCGGACGCCGAGTACCTGCTGCTGACGGACGCGGACATCGCGCACGGCCCGGACTCGCTGGCCGAGCTGGTGGCCGCGGCCGAGAGCAACGGGCTCGACCTGGTGTCGCAGATGGCCCGGCTGCGGGTGGAGACCGGCTGGGAGCGGCTGATCGTGCCCGCGTTCGTGTACTTCTTCGCCCAGCTGTACCCGTTCCGCCGCTGCAACCGTCCGGGCGCCCGGACGGCGGCCGCGGCGGGCGGCTGCTCGCTGGTGCGGCGGGAGGCGCTGGAGCGGGCGGGCGGGGTGGCGGCGATCCGGGGCGCGGTGATCGACGACGTGTCGCTGGCCCGGGCGGTGAAGTCCTCCGGCGGGCGGACCTGGCTGGGGCTGGCCGACGCGGTGGACAGCGTCCGCCCGTACCCGGGTCTGGAGCAGCTGTGGCGGATGGTGTCGCGCAGCGCCTACGCCCAGCTGCGGCACTCGCCGCTGCTGCTGCTCGGCACGGTGCTGGGGCTGGCGCTGGTCTACCTGGTGCCGCCGGTCGCGGCGGTGGCCGGGGTGGTGGCGGGGTCGGCGCCGGTGACGGCGGCGGGCGCGGCGGCGTGGGTGCTGATGACCGGCACGTACCGGCCGATGCTGCGCTACTACGGGCAGCCGAGCCGGGCCGCGCTGTTGCTGCCGTTCACGGCCGGGCTGTACCTGCTGATGACGGTGGACTCGGCGCTGCAGCACTGGCGCGGGCGGGGCGCGGCCTGGAAGGGCCGGACGTACTCCCACCGGTAGCCGCCCCGGCCCGTCGGACCGGCGCCCGTCCCCCTGGCACGCCCGGCCGATCGGATCCATACTGCGCGGATGGACCGCCAACGGATCTCCCGCCTCGCCCACGCCCGTCACCCGATCGCCGCGCCGCTGTCGGACGACTCGGTGGCCCGTCTGCTGGAGCGGGCTGCGGCGGGCGCCGGGGGTGGCCGCGCGCTGGACCTCGGCTGCGGCGAAGGCGCCTGGCTGGTACGGCTGTTGGCCGCGCGGCCGAACTGGCGCGCGGTCGGCGTGGACCTGGACGCGGCCGGCCTGACCCGGGCCCGGGAGAGCGCGACGGCGCTCGGCGTCGAGCGCAGGCTGGGCCTGCACCACCTGGACGCACGGGAGTTCCGCAGCCGCGATCCGTTCGACCTGGTGCTGTGCGTCGGCGCCACCCATGCCTTCGGCGGACTGCTGCCGACCCTGGCGGCGGCCCGCGAACTCCTCGCCCCCGGCGGCCGGTTGCTGGTCGGCGAGGGGTTCTGGGAACGCGAGCCGTCCGAGGCCGCACTGACCGCCCTGGCGGCGGCCCGGGAGGACCACGCCGGCCTCGCGACCACCACCGATCGGGTGATCGCGGCCGGCTGGACTCCGGTCGACGGCCATGTGAGCTCCCAACCGGATTGGGACGCCTACGAGTTCAGCTGGACGGGCGCGCTGGCCGAGTGGGCGCTGGAGCACCCGGAGGACCCCGACGCCGGGGCCGCCCGGGAGGCCGCGGACCGGCACCGGGCGCAGTGGCTGCACGGCTACCGGGGCGCCCTCGGCTTCGTCACCTACCTGCTGCGCCGCGACTGAATTCCCCTTCGGAGACCGCTACTTCTGCGTCCTGGCGAGGAAGTCGTCTATCAGCGGGGCGATTTCGGGCAGCTTCTCCTCCAGCGCGAAGTGCCCGGTGTCGAAGACGTGCAGCTCGGCCCCGGGCAGGTCACGCAGGTAGGCGCGGGCGCCCGCCTCGGTGAAGAACGGGTCGCCCAGCCCCCAGAGCACCAGCGCGGGCGGCTGGTTGGCGCGCATCCAGTCCTGCCAGACCGGGTAGAGCTCAAGGTTGGAGAAGTAGTCGAGGGCCAGTTCGACCTGGATGTCCTTGCGGCCGGGCAGGTCGAGGAAGTGCTGGTCGAGCGTCCAGCCGTCCGGGGCGACCAGACTCGGGTCGCCGGTGCCTCCCTCGTACTGGCTCCGGGTGACGTCCAGGGTGAGGATCGACCGGGCGACGTCCTCGGCGCCCGGGACGCCGCGCTTGTGGGCGATGAACTCCCTCGCCCGGTCGGACAGTCCCTCCTCGTAGGCGTTGCCGTTCTGCACCACCAGGCCGGTGATCCAGTCCGGCCGGCGGGTGGCGAGGCGCAGGCCCACGGGCGCGCCGAAGTCGAAGACGTACAGGGCGAAGCGGTCGAGGCCGAGGGCGAGGCAGAAGCGCTCGACCACGTCGGCGAGGGTCTCGAAGCGGTACGAGAAGGCGTCGGGCGCGGGGCTGTCGCTGTTGCCGAAGCCGGGGTAGTCGGGGGCTATCAGGCGGTAGCGGGTGCCGAGCGCGTCGAGCAGGCGGGCGTACTGGTGCGAGGCGGAGGGGAAGCCGTGCAGCAGCAGGAGGACGGGGGCTTCGGCCGGTCCGGTCTCGCGGTAGAAGACGCGCAGGCCGTCGAGGTCGACGTGGCGGTGGTGGACGTGCGGGATCGTCAGCTCGCTCATGCTAACCATTAAACAGCATCTGAATGGTTAGGCAAGGGCGTGCGCCGGAGCGAGCTGACCGATCGTCATCCTCGGAGCGGGCGGGGCTCAGTGCTTGCGCAGCTGCTCCTGCTGCACCAGGTAGTCCAGCACCTCGGGCATCGCCTCGACGCTGCCGGCCTTGGTCGGCGAGGTGCGGTACTCGCCCTGGACGACCACCGTGGGCAGCTCGTTGATGCCGTAGCGGACGAACTCGGCGGCGGCCTCGTCGACGGACTGCCGCACCTCGGCGGAGCGGTAGGTCTGGCGGAAGCGCAGCGCGTCGACGCCGTGCCGCACCGCCCAGTCGGTGGCGGCGTCCTCGGTGGTGAGGTCGGCCCGGTCGGTGTGGATGGAGCGGAAGGCGGCGATCTGCAGCTGGTCGACCAGGCCCAGGCGGTCGAGGGTGTAGAAGAGCCGGGCGTGGGCGCGCTGGGTGTTCGCCTCCTCGGCGCCCGGCCAGATCGCCGGGACGCGGCGCAGCGCGACGTCCGCGCGGTGCCGCTCGGCCCAGCCCACCAGCGGCTGTTCGAGCTGCTGGGAGTGGCTGCAGTCGTACCAGAAGAACTCGACGGCCTCGGTGCGGGCACTCTCGCGCACCGGCTGCGGGTGGTCGAGCTTGACGAACTGGACGCCCTCAGCAGGGGGTTGACGGCTCAGCGCGCCCGCCTGGACGGGGGACGCGACGATCCCGGCGGCGACGGCGAGCAGGACGGTGGAGCGCAGCAGCGACTTCGAGTTCACACCGGGCAGTGTGCTGGTGACGAACCGTTACCGGCGAGTCGGTACGGTACGGCCGGGCCGGGATTCGCCCGATCGGCGCAGCGCCCGGCCGTTCTCCGTACTCCGGGCCGTACTCCGGGCGGGGTCCGGCCGCGTGGTGCTCGGCCTCCGCGGCGCTCAGCCGCGCGGCGCCTCGCACCCGGCCCACACCTCGGCGACCAGTCGCTGCCAGTCGTCGACCACCGCGCCGAGTTCGAAGTGCTCCAGCGCGTGCGCCCGGGCGGCCGCGCCGAGGCCGTCGCGGTTGCAGGCCAGCACCTTGCCCAGGGCCTCGGCCAGCGCGAGCGGGTCCCCGGGGGCGACGAGCGCGCCGGTGGCGCCGTCCCGGACCACCTCGCGGACCCAGCCGACGTCGGTGGCGACGGCGGGCACCCCGGCCAGCGCGGCCTCGATCAGCGCGCCGGGCACGCCCTCGCTGTCGCTGGTGAGCAGCAGGGCGTCGGCGGCCCGGTAGAGCGGGACGGGGTCGGGCAGCGGGCCGAGGAAGTGGGCGCGGGCGGCGGCCGGGTGGCGGGCCAGGGTCTCCCGCAGCGGGCCGTCGCCGGCGACGGCGAGCCGGACGTCGGGCAGCCGGTCGAGCACGTCGAGGGCGAGGTCGAGGCGCTTCTCGGGAGCTATCGCGCCGATCCAGGCGACCAGCAGGACGTCGGCGGGCAGGCCCAGCGCGTGCCGGGCGGCGCGCCGGCCGGCCCGGCCGTCCGCGGGCGGATAGCTCTCCGCCGCACGGGAGTTGGGGATCACCCGGACCTTGCCCGCGGGCAGCCGGAACTGCTCCTCCAGGACGGTGCGGGCCTCCTCGGTGAGCGTGGTGACGGCGGCGGCGCGGTGCAGCAGCGCGTCGCCGCGCGCCCGGCGCAGCCGGTTGGCCGTCCAGTAGCAGGGGTGCCCGACCGAGACGTAGACGAAGGGGGTGCGGGTGCCGGCCAGGGCGAGGGCGCAGGCGGCCAGGGTGTGCGAGCCGTGGGCGAGCACCACGTCGGCGGAGCGGGCGGCGATGCGCAGCGCGCGCAGGGTGCTGGGGCGCAGCCGGCCGGGGCCGAGGACGGCGGCGGACGCGGGGCCCGGTACGGCGGGGGCCCGGTCGGGCTCCGCGCCGACGGCGACGACGCTCGGGTCGGCGCCCGCCGGGCCGCTCCCGTCCGGTCCGCCGCCGCGGACGTCGGCGGCGGGGTGCGGGGCGAGGGCGCACAGCGCGGAGGACTGGCCCCGGCGGCGCAGTTCCCGGTGGAGGTCACGGGCGAAGTTCTGGGCGCCGCCGCGGCGTTGGTCACTGATCAGGTGCAGCACGCGGGGGCGGGTTCCGGCCGGTTCGGCCGCCGTATGGTCGGGCATGGACCGACCTTGGCACAGCGCAACGCGCGTTACAGCCCCTTCGCGCAACCTGACGGTGGCCCGTAAGCCCGCGCCCGTACACCCGGTGTGCGCCGATCTGCCGCCGTCGTGCGCCGGTTGCGCCCGCCGTGCGCCCCGACAGGTCGCCGATCGCGCCGCGGCGCCTCCGACGGCCCGGCCGCGCGCCCCGTCAAGGACCGGCTCGCGCCCGCCCGGACACCCCGCCGGCGGCCCGGGATCGGCAGGTACGCGGAGGGCCCGCACGCGGCCCGGCGGGACGCGCCGGGGCGGGCGCGCGGCCGGGGCCCGGCCGGGCGGGGGCGGGTGACCGGTTACGCAGATCGGGTGAACGCGGTTGGACCTCGGCCCGGCAGCCTCGGCACCATGTCCGACCGGGGCGCGCGCCGAGCCGCCCCATCTCCCCCTCCCCCGTACGGATTTGGAGTCATCCGGTGTTCAAGGGATTCCGCAGCTTCCTGCTGCGCGGAAACGTGGTGGACCTCGCGGTCGGCATCGTGATCGGCGCGGCCTTCACCGCCGTCGTCACCGGGTTCGTGACCGCCTTCCTCACCCCGCTGATCGGGGTCGCCACCGGCGCGGTCGGCGACTTCACCCAGAAGACCTTCGACATCGGGGGCACCGACTTCCCGTACGGCGTCTTCGTCAACGCGCTGATCAGCTTCGTGCTCGTCGCCGCGGTGATCTACTTCGCCGTGGTGGTGCCGGTCGGCAAGCTGCAGGCGCGCTTCGAGAAGGACAAGCCGGCGCCGGCCGCCAAGGTCGACTGCCCGGAGTGCCTCAGCCCGATCCCGGCCGCGGCCAGCCGCTGCTCGTTCTGCACCTCGGAGGTCGCCGCCCGGCCGGGGCTGCCCGCGCAGTCCCAGGCGCTGCAGTCCAGCTGACGCCCGGCCGGGGGACCGGCCGCGCCGGGGCCGCCCGTCCCGCCGGGGACGTCCTCCCCGCCGGGGCCGCCGCTGCGGCGCAGGTCAGGGACCGTCCACCCGGGGGTGCGACGCCGGCTCCGAAGCGCTGACGGGGACCTTATCCCCGAAACATTCACGAGCCCCCGTCGCCAGGTCGGCGGGGGCTCGAATGCGCCGGCGCACGCCCCGTCCGTAAAAGTTTCTCCGGAGGGCCCCCGACCGTCCACCGCCCGGTCACCCCAAGGGGTTCCGGCGATGCCGTCCGGGCGCTGTTCGATCACTGACGTTACGTCGGGGTTGTCCGGAACTGGTTGCCGGTTTGTCCGTTCTTCCTACTTTCGAAACCTTTGTGCGAGCGAAGACTGTGTAAACACTCGAACTGCTCCCCCTCCCGCTCTCCTCAGCAGGCGCATTGTGGGCTTACCGTATGCCCCATGACCTCGCCCCGCTCCTACGACGGAGTCGGCTACCCCTCTCCGTCCTTCTCCTCCAGCACGCCGATCTACGACAGCCTCGTGGCTGAGCGCGGCGTCCCCCAGATCGCACCCATCAACGTGCCGGCCGCCCTGCCGCCGGCGCTGTCGTCCGGGTACGGAACCGGCCTCGGCCAGTCCTACGACAACCGGTACGGCGCCGGGTACGAGAGCGCCGGCAGCAACCTCCCCGCGCTGCCGCCCGCCCGCCTCGCCCTGGGCCCCGGCCCGAGCAGCGCCCCCGCCGCCGGCCCGGCCACCGCGTACATCCCCGCGCAGCCCGCGCCGGCGTACGCCGCCGCCCCGCAGCCGTCCGTCCCCGGCTACGGCGCCCCCCAGCCGTACCAGCGGCCGCAGCCCGCCGCGCCCTCCTTCGGCCAGGGCGGCTACCAGCCGACCGGCGGCCAGAGCTTCGGCGGCCAGAACACCTTCGTCGGCCAGGGCGGCCAGCAGACCTTCGGCGCCCAACCGCCCGCCGGCCCGGGCGGTTTCGGCCACCCGCAGCCCGGCAGCCAGCCCCAGGGCTTCGGCGCCCCGCAGGGCTTCGGCGGCCCGCAGCCCGCCGGCCCCGGCTTCCCCGGCCCGGGCGGCGACCAGGCCATGGGCAGCACCCAGCTCCTCCCGGCCATGGCGCCGGTCGCGCCCGTCCGCCCGATGCAGCCGCAGCGGCCCGGCGGATACGCCGAGCCCGGCCAGTTCACCACCGGGGCGCCGGGCGGCTACCAGTCGCAGGGCCAGGGCTACTGAGCCGCTGACCGAACACCCAGGGCCGACCCCACCGGCCCGAACCCGCACCACCTGAGCACCACCCGGCGCCCCCTGAACGCCGGGCGAACGGAGAAACGGGTCATCCACGGACCGCCCGGTACGCCCCTCACGGCTACCCGGGCGGTCCGTGCGCGTACGGGGGCACTCCCACGCGCCGCGGCAGCCCTCCCGAACGCGCCGCCGGCCGGCCGCACCGCAGCCGGGGCCCTTCCCGCGGCCAGGGGGCCCTTCCCCGCGGCGGGCACGCGGCTGGCAGGATGGGGGAATGCAGCTCACCGGACTCCACGTCTACCCCGTCAAGTCCATGTACCGCCTCAGCCCCCAGAGCGCCGACGTCCAACCCTGGGGCCTGGCCGGAGACCGGCGCTGGATGCTCGCCGACCCGACCGGACGCTTCGTCAGCCAGCGCGAGAACACCGCCCTCGGCCAGATCCGGCCCGACCTGCTGCCCGGCGGCGCGCTCCAGCTCACCGCCCCGGACGGCTCCCGGATCGAGGTCGCCGCCCCCACCGTCGCCACCGGCGCACCCCTCGCCGACGTCGAGGTCTGGGGCGACCACTTCCACGCCGCCGAAGCCGACGAGAAGGCCCACGCCTGGATCGCCGAACACCTCGGCGACTACCGCCTCGTCCACCTCGACGACCCGCGCGCCCGAGCGATCGAACCCGACTTCAGCGAACCCGGCGAGACCGTCTCGATGGCCGACGGCTACCCGCTGCTGGTCACCACCACCGCCTCGCTGGACCGCCTCAACGAGCTGATCGCCGCCGAGAACCCGGACGGCCACGAACCCCTGCCGATGGAGCGCTTCCGCCCCAGCGTCGTCGTCTCCGGCACCGAGCCCTGGGCCGAGGACGGCTGGCGCCGGATCCGGATCGGCGAGCTCACCTTCAAGGTCGTCAAGCCCTGCGGCCGCTGCGTCATCACCACCACCGACCAGGAGACCGGCGAACGACGCGGCAAGGAGCCGCTGCGCACCCTGGCCCGGCACCACCGGCTGCTCGGCAAGGCGGCGTTCGGGCAGAACCTGATCCCCGAGCGGCCGGCCGGCGTCGAGGGCGACGTGCTCGGCACGCTGCGGCTGGGCGACGAGGTCGAGGTGCTGGAGGACGGGGCGCAGTGGCCGGTGACCGAGGCGCGCTGAGCCTGCGTGTGCCGTGCCGACGCATGCTGTGCCGACGCAGGCCGGGCTGACGCGGGCCGGGCTGACGCGGGCCGGGCCGCTGCGGGCCGGGCCGACCGGCTCCGACCTGCGACGGGGCGCGTCGGCCCGGCGGCGGGCGCTGAACCGGCGACCGTACCCCGACCGGTACGGAACCAGGGCTGTGCGCGCTCGTTGAAGCAAGTGGTCGGAACCTGTGGCCGCGGCGGGTGCCACCCGTGCCCGCCCGGCCCCCGCACCACGGCGGGCGGCCGGAGCACCCGCGCGGGCGCGCTACGGTGGGCGGACGGCCCGGCACGCCCCCGCGCGGACGGTCCGCTGATCGCAGGCCCGTTCGCCGGCCCGACGAAGGTGGGCCCGACGACAGTGGGTCCGACGAAGGTGGGGACGACCGAGGTGACGAAGGTGGGGACGACAGACCGTCATGGCTGAGCACAGGGTCCGGGTCACCCAGGACAGCGCATCCCGCTGGCGTCGCCGCGCGGGCGAGTACGACACTCTCACGGAGGCGCTCGCGGCCGCCGAACCGGGCGACACCGTGACCGTCCGGCCCGGGAGCTTCCGGGAGAACGTGCTGCTCGACAAGGCGGTCACCCTCGTTCCGGCCCAGGGACCGGGCACCGTCCGGATCGAGCCCGCCGGCGGCGTGGCGCTCACCGTCACCGCCGCCGCGACCGTCCGCGACCTCGTCGTCGAAGCCACCGACAGCTCCTCCCCCGCCGTCCTGGTCACCGGCGCGCAGGCCACGCCCGCGTTCAGCGGCTGCCGGATCGAGACCCGCTCCGCCACCGGCGTCGAGATCGGCGACGGCGCCCGGCCCACCCTGCGCGGCTGCGTCGTCGCCAACCCGGCCGGACTCGGCCTGCGGCTGCGCGGCGAAGGCACCGCCGCCGCCTTCGAGGACTGCGAGGTCGCCGCCGCCGGACAGGCCGGGCTCGCCGTCCTCGGCGGCGCCACCGCCGCGCTCGACCGCTGCCGCATCCACCACGCCGCCGGCGCCGGGGTGCTGCTCTCCGACCCGGGCAGCGCGGCCGAACTGACCGGCTGCGAGATCTACGAGATCCGCGGCAGCGGCGTCCAGGCCGACGCCCACGCGGGCGGACGGCTGGTCGACTGCGAGATCCACCGCGTCACCGGCAACGGGCTCACCCTCGACGGCGAAGCCGAACTCGCGCTCACCGGCTGCCGGGTGCACGACGTCCCGGAGAACGGCGCCGACCTACGCGGACGCGCCCGGCTCAACCTCGCGCACAGCACCATCCGGGACTTCGGTCGCGGAGCGCTCTCCGTCTGGGACCAGGGCACCGAAGCCGTCGCCGAGTCCTGCCAGATCCACGGCTCCACCGGCGAGTACCCGGCGCTCTGGGTCAGCGACGGCGCCCGGCTCACCCTCACCGACTGCTCCCTGCACGACCTGCCGGACGCCCTGTTCGTCCTCGACCGCGACTCCGCCGCCACCGCCGCCGGCTGCTCCTTCAGCCGGATCCGCAGCTCGGCGGTCTCGGTGAGCGGCGGCGCGACGGCTTCCCTCACCGCCTGCCGGGTCCAGGAGGCCGGCACCGGGCTGTGGTTCCGCGACCACGGCAGCGGCGGGCTGCTCACCGACTGCGAGATCTCGGACGTCGCCACCGGGGTGATCGTCACCAAGGGCGCCGACCCGGTGCTGCGCGACTGCACCGTCCGGGCCAGCACCGACGCCGGGGTGTACGTCTCGGCGCAGGGCCGGGGCACCTTCGAGGACTGCCGGGTCTCGCACGGCAAGGGCTTCGGGTTCCACATCATCGACGGGTGCCGCACGCAGCTCACCCGGTGCCGGGCCGAGCAGAACGAGCGGGCCGGGTTCGAGTTCTCCGAACCCGGGCCGGTCGCGGAGGGGTGCACCTCGGACGACGTCGGGGCGGCCTTCGGGACGGCCCCGGGGCTGGGGGCGGGGTTCGGGGCCGGCGCGGGTACGGGCTTCGGGGCGGGTGCGGGCTTCGGGGCGGGGGCGGGCGGTTCGGACCTGCCGGCGCCCCGGTCTCCCCAACTCACCACCGCCGCAGCCGCGTTGGCCACCGCAACCGCTTCCACCGGCGTCGGTGCCGTCGGCGGCAGTGCGTCGGCGACCGCGGCGATCGGGCCGATCCCGGACTGCCGGCCCGCCGAGGAGGCGCTCGCCGAACTCGACGCGCTGGTCGGGCTCGCCACCGTGAAGCAGGAGGTGCGCACCCTCATCGACCTCATCTCGGTCGGGCGGCGACGCCGACAGGCCGGCCTCAAAGCGCCCTCGCTGCGCCGGCACCTGGTCTTCACCGGCGCCCCCGGCACCGGGAAGACCACCGTCGCCCGGCTCTACGGCGAGATCCTCGCCTCGCTCGGAGTGCTCCAGCGCGGACACCTGGTGGAGGTCGCCCGGGTCGACCTGGTCGGCGAGCACATCGGCTCCACCGCGATCCGCACCGCCGCCGCCTTCGACCGGGCACGCGGCGGGGTGCTCTTCATCGACGAGGCGTACGCGCTCGCACCCGAGGACGGCGCACGGGACTTCGGGCGCGAGGCCATCGACACCCTGGTCAAGCTGATGGAGGACCACCGGGACGAGGTGGTCGTCATCGTGGCCGGCTACACCGCCGAGATGGAGCGCTTCCTCTCCGCCAACCCCGGTGTCTCGTCCCGCTTCTCACGCACCATCAGCTTCCCCGACTACACGGCGGACGAACTCCTGGAGATCGCCCGGGCGCAGTGCGCGGAGCACGAGTACGCGCTCTCCGAGGAGACCGAGAGCGCCCTGCTCGGCCACTTCGCCGGGCTGGAGCGCGGGCCCAACTTCGGCAACGGGCGCACCGCGCGGCAGGTGTTCGAGACCATGGTCGAGCGCCACGCCGTCCGGGTCGCGCACCTCGCCGACCCGTCCACCGAGGAACTGCAGCTCCTCGTCCCCGCCGACCTGCCGACCGCGCCGCTGCCCTGACCAGCCGCTCGCACCGGCCGGCGGCATCCGGAACTCACCGGCTGTGCGGGCGCGTTGAGGCGGGATCGGCATCGTGTTCGGCCGGGTGGTGATCCGGCGTCGGTCCGATGACTGACGGCGGGGGTCGGGCGGCGGGCCGAGGGATGACGGCGAACAGATTTCAGCGAACAAATAACAGATAACAGCTTTCAACTTTCAGCTTTCAGAGTCTGTTAGCTGTTCGTCGTTACCTGTCAGCCGCCATCCGTCGCCCGCCGCCCCGGCCGGCCGCTACCCCAGCAGGCGCCGCACCAGCAGGTCCACCCGCTGCTCCGCCAGGTCCGACTGCAGCCGGCCACCGCGCGCCAGGGTCACCAGCCCGTGCAGGGCCGCCCACCCCACCTCCGTGAACACCACCGGATCCTCCTCCCCCGCCGCCTCCGCGAAGGTTCCCGCCAGCACCTCGAAGGCCTCGTGCAGCGACGCGGGCGCTTCGGGCCGGCCGAACGGCAGGTCCGTGACGAGGGTGAACATCGCGTCGTAGAGCGCCGGGTTGGCGAGGCCGAAGGCCAGGTACTCCCGCGCCGCCGCGGCGAACGCCCCCGCCGGGCCGTCCGCCGCGGCGACCACCGTCCGCAGGCCCGCGGCCAGTTCCGCGAACCCCTCCACCGCGACGGCCGCGACGATCTCGGTCTTGCCCGCGAAGTGGCTGTAGAGGACGGGCTGGCTGTACTCGATCCGCTCCGCCAGCCGGCGCGTCGTCACCGCGTCCCAGCCCTCGGCCTCGGCCAGCTCCCGGGCGGTCCGGATGATCAGTTGGTGCCGCTCGGCGCGTTCGCGCTCGCGGCGCTGATGAATCGACATATCCAGACCCTAGCACCGCTAGACAATCGAGCGGCGAACCGACCTGTCGTCGTTCCCGTTCCTAGCGCCGACAGGAAAGAGAACGGGAGCCGCCGGGCCGGCGTCAGCCCGCGAAGGCGCCACCCGCCAGGAACGACTCCAGGGCCGCCCGGTACGGCGCGATGTCGATCCGCTCGCCGGCCAGCCAGTCGTCCGAGTAGTACTTGTCGAGGTAGCGGTCCCCCGGGTCGCAGATCAGGCTGACCACGCTGCCCGTCCGGCCCGCCGCCCGCATCTCGGCGACGATCCGCAGCGCGCCCCACAGGCCCGTCCCGGTGGAGGCGCCCGCCTTCTTCCCGAGCACGTCCTCCAGCAGTCGCACGGCCGCGATCGAGGCGGCGTCAGGAACCTTCATCATCCGGTCGATCGCGCCGGGCACGAAGCTCGGCTCCATCCGGGGCCGGCCGATGCCCTCGATCCGCGACCCGCTCTCGCAGACCGCGTCCGGGTCGTGGTTCACCCAGCCGTCGAAGAAGCAGGAGTTCTCCGGGTCCGCCACGCAGATCCGGGTGTCGTACTGCATGTAGTGCACGTACCGGGCGATGGTCGCCGAGGTGCCGCCCGTCCCGGCGGTGGCGACGATCCAGGCCGGCTCCGGGTGCGGCTCCAGGCGCAGCTGGGCGAAGACCGACTCGGCGATGTTGTTGTTGCCGCGCCAGTCGGTGGCCCGCTCGGCGTAGGTGAACTGGTCCATGTAGTGCCCGCCGGTCTCCTCGGCGAGCCGGGCGGAGGCCTCGTACACCTCGTCGGAGCGCTCGACGAGGTGGCACTCGCCGCCGTGGAACTGGATCAGGTCGATCTTCGCCTGGCTGGTGCTCTTGGCCATGACGGCGATGAACGGCACGCCGATCAGCTGCGCGAAGTACGCCTCGGAGACGGCGGTGGAGCCGCTGGAGGCCTCGATGACGGGCTTGCCGGGGCGGATCCAGCCGTTGCAGAGCCCGTACAGGAACAGCGAACGGGCCAGGCGGTGCTTGAGGGAGCCGGTCGGGTGGGTGGACTCGTCCTTGAGGTAGAGGTCGATGCCCCACTCGGGCGGCAGCGGGAAGCGCAGCAGGTGGGTGTCGGCGGAGCGGTTGGCGTCGGCCTGGACCTTGCGCACCGCCTCCTTGAGCCAGGCCCGGTACTGCGGGTCCGTGCGGTCGACGTCGACGGTCGGCTCGGTGCCTCCGACCGCACCCGCCGAGTCCGTTCCGACCGCGCCGTCCGTGTCCTGCTGGCCGCCCGGCTGGGTGCTCATGGTCGCTCTCCCTCGTCGAAACCCCCCTTTTGATCACTACGAGTATAGGAGAGTCACGATAAGTGACCTTTTTCGAAGTCTCAGCTTCCGCTTATTACCCCGCTTATTACCCCGCAGGCGGGGCCCGGGGGCGAGCCGGGGAGACGCACCCCGCACCCGCCCGGCGCCCGCTACGCCTGCACCGACTGCGGGTCCGCCAGGTACGGCCCCCAGCCGAGCTCGGCCGCCCCGGCCAGCGCACCGTGCGCGAGCTCCGCGCCGACGATCGGCACCCGGCCGCTGCGCCCCCACAGGCAGCGCTCGGCGACCACCGCGCGCAGCCGCTCGGGCGCGGCCTCCAGCAGATCGAGGTGGAGCCCGCTGAGGACCACCCGGTCCGGGTTGAGGATGTTGGCGACCCCGGCGAGGCCGAGGCCGAGCCGGTCGATGACGTGCTCGACCGCCGCCCGCGCCCGTTCGTCGGTGGCGGCGGCCCGGCAGAGGTCGCGCGCTTGGTCGAGCAGCGGGCGCCCCGGCTCCGGGGTGAGGCCGGCGGCGGCGAACAGCGCGTCCGGGTCGGTCTCGGAGTTGAGGCAGCCCCGGTTGCCGCAATTGCAGGGGCGGCCCTGCGGGTCGACGGTCAGGTGGCCGACCTCCAGGGCGAGGCCGGCGCTGCCGGTGTGCAGGTGACCGTCGATCACCAGCGCGCCGCCGACGCCGCGGTGGCCCGAGGTGACCAGCAGCAGGTGCCGGGCGCCGCGGCCGGCGCCGTGCCGGTACTCGGCGAGCGCTGCCAGGTTGGCGTCGTTGGCGATCGCGGCGGGCAGCGGGTGCAGGGCGTTCGGGCCGTGGTCCGCGCGGCCGACCTCGACGTCGTAGAGGTCCGCGACGGGCGTGCCGCTCGGCCAGGCGAAGTGCAGGGCGGCGAGCGCGGTGCCGTCCGGCTCGGTGACGGGGTTGGGCAGCGCGAGGGCCGCGCCGAGGCAGCGGCGGTCGGTCGCGCGGGTGAGCTCGGCGCCCGCCTGGGCGACCGCGCGCAGCATCCGCACCGGGTCGGTGGCGGCGGGCAGCGGCAGGTGGACGGGCGGGTCGAGCAGCCCGCCGAGGCCGGCCAGGGTGACGCTCAGCCCGTCCGCGTGGATCTGCCCGGCGATCACGACCGGGCCCTGCGGGTCGATCGCCAGCCGGTGCGAGGGCCGGCCGCGGCCGCCGCCGGCCGGGCGGGAGTCGACGGTGATCAGGCCGAGCGCCTCCAGCTCGGCGGTGACGGCGCCGGCGGTGGCCCGGGTGACGTCCAGCGCGCGGGTCAGCGCCGAGCGGGTCGGCGCCTGGCCGGTGTGGATGAGCGAGAGCGCGGGGCCGAGCAGCGTCCGGCCGCGGTCGGGAGCCGCGCGGCGGTGGGCGTCGCGCTGCGCGTCGGAGCCGTTCCCGGTGCCGGGCCGAGGGCTTGAAGGTGAGAGCTGCACGCCCCTATTGTGACTTTGTGCCGCTTCGAAACAAAATCCGCTCGTTCCCCCGGCCCCTCTCCCGCCCCGACCGGACCCCGACCCAGTCTCGCAGCACACCCCCGGCGACGGACAGCCCCTGGAGCACCGCGCGCCTCGCGCTCACCGCGATCTTCGCCGTCGACGGCTTCCTCTTCGCCGCCTGGGTCGTACGCATCCCCGACGTCCGCAGCCAGGTCCACGCCTCGCACAGCGCCCTCGGGCTCGCCCTGCTCTGCCTGTCCATCGGCGCCGTCCTGACCATGCCCGCCGTCGGACGGCTCTGCCTACGATACGGCTCGCGCCCGGTGACGGTCGGCTCGCTCACCCTCCTCAGCCTCGCCGTCGCCCTGCCCGCGCACGCCCACTCCGTCACCTCGCTCGGCGCGGCGCTACTGCTCTTCGGCGCCGGGTACGGCGGCGCCAACGTCGCCATGAACAGCGCCGCCGTCGACCTGGTCGCACAGCTGCGCCGGCCCGTCATGCCCAGCTTCCACGCCGGGTACAGCCTCGGCGGACTGCTCGGCGCGGGCCTCGGCGGGCTGCTCGCCGACCGGCTGACCACCGCCTGGGCGCTCGCGCTCGGCGGGGCACTGGGGCTGGCGGTCACCGCCGGCGCGGGCGCCGCCCTGCTGCGCAGCCCGGCCGCGCCGATGGTCGCGCCGGACAACGGTGCGGCGGAGCCGGGTGGCGGCCGCCGCCCGAGGCGCACGGGGGCGGGGCACGTCCGGCTGCTGGTCCTGCTGCTCGGGCTCACCGCGCTGTGCACCGCGTACGGCGAGGGCGCGATCGCCGACTGGACCACGCTGCACCTCACCGACGACGTGCACACGGGCGCCGGGACGGCCGCCGCCGGGTACGCGGCGTACGCCTTCGCGATGACCAGCGGGCGGGTCGGCGGCACCTGGCTGTCCATCAGGCTCGGCCAGACCCGGCTGATGCTGCTCGGCGGACTGCTGGCGGCGGCCGGGATGCTGCTCGCCGCGCTCGCCCCGGCGGCGGCGCCGGCCATCGGCGGGTTCGTCCTGGTCGGCCTCGGGCTCGCCAACCTCTTCCCGCTCGCCATCGCCCGGGCCGGCACGGCGGGCGGGCCTCAGGGCGTCGCGCTCGCCTCGACCCTCGGGTACGGCGGGATGCTGATCGGCCCGGTGGTGATCGGCTTCCTCGCCGACGCGGTCGGGCTGCCGCTCGCCCTGACCACGGTCGCGGTCGCCGCCTCGGCGGCGGCCCTGCTGCCGCTGGCGGTGGGGGGCGGCGCGGTGGCGGCCCGGCGACGAGCGGGCGACCGGACGGCGCCGGGTGAAGGGTGACGGCCGACTGCTGAGGGCCGGCGGATCAGAGCGGACAACCGACGGCGAACAGATGACAACGAACAGATAACAACTTTCATCATCTGTCAGTTGTTCGCTGTCGATCGTCCGGCTGTGGCAGGATGCGGCCCCATGACGACCTCCGGACGCATCCAGGTACTGCGGGCGAGCGAGCGCCCGGCCTCCCCGTGGCTCAACGGGGGCGGGGTGACCAGGGAGGTCGCCGGGTTCCCGGCCGGGGCCGGGCTGGACGGCTTCGACTGGCGGGTCAGCCTCGCGGACGTCGCCTCGGCCGGGCCGTTCTCCGTGTTCCCGGGCATCGACCGGGTGATCACCCTGGTCGAGGGCGCCGGGATGGTGCTCACCGTGGACGGCACCGAGCAGCCCGTCGACACTCCGCTGCGCCCGTTCGCCTTCCCGGGGGACGCCACCACGGACTGCCGACTGCTGGGCGGACCGGTGGTGGACTTCAACGTGATGACGCGGCGCGGGCGGGTCGAAGCGACCGTCGAGGTGGTCCGCACCACGTCCGCCACCGTCGACGTCCCGCCGTCCGGGACCGTCCTGCTGGTCTGCCTCGCCGGCGCCGCCCACCTCGACGGCCTCGAACTCGCCCGCTACGACGCCGCGTTGGTCGACGCGCCGGGCCGGTACGAGCTCCGGCTCCCGGTGGACGGCGGGAGCGGGGCGGGAGCCGTGGCCGTCGTGGCCTTCCACCCGACCGCGAGCTGAGCCGCTGACCCCGCCGGGCGCAGCGCCGCCCCCGCCGCCGCCTGGACGGCGGACGGCGGGGGCGGCGCGGACGGCGGGGGCGGCGCGGGCGGCGCGGGCCGCTCAGCCGCAGAGCACCGGCGTGGCGTTCGCCGGGTCCAGGGCGTTGGTGACGAGGTGCAGCGCCGTGGGCGAGAAGGCGATCGCCACGTGCTCGACCACCGTGACCGGGCAGTGGTCCTGAAGCACCACGTTGTCCACGTTCGGACCGCTCAGGAACTGCGTCCGCCACGGGGTGACCACCTCGTCGTACACGGTGGAGATCACGGTGTAGCGCACGCCCGGCACGGTGTCGGGCCGGGAGGCCATCGCCTGGTTGAAGTCCGATCCGACCGCCTGGTCACGGCAGGCCTGGCAGGCGGTGTAGATCAGGTCGGCGACCCCGGGGAAGTACGGCGCGAGCTTGGTGATGCCGTCGAGCGTGGTGCCGTGGTTGGACGGGGCCAGGCCGACCAGCGTGCCGACCTTGGTCGCGCCGCCGAGGAACTTCAGGTAGTAGTTCGGCAGCATGCCGCCCTGCGAGTGCCCGACGATGTCGACCTTGGCCGCGCCGGTCGCGCTGCGCACCAGGTCGACGAAGTGGGCGAGTTGGGCCGCCGACTCGGGCACCGCCTTGAGCCCGCCGATCGGGAGCAGCAGGCCGCTGCCGCTCGAGGTGATGCCCGGGACGGTCCCGTAGTCGAGGGCGAAGACGCAGTAGCCGAGCCCCTTGAGCAGCGGGGACAGCGCCAGCCAGTTCTCGTAGCGGTTGGCGAAGGTGCCGTGCACCAGGACCACCGGGTTGGGGTGCGCGGCGGTCGGGCGGCAGCTCCAGTCGTTGGCGCCGGGCGGCGAGGCCACCGAGTCCCCGTCCGGCGGAAGTCCGGCGTCGGCCACGGCCGTGGCGGATGCGGTCCCGGTGGCCGCACCGGCCGGGGCGGCCGCCGCGCCGAGCAGCAGCGCCCCGGCCAGCACGGCCGCGCCAAGGGCGCCGCCGACCGTACCGCCGAGTGCACCGCGACGGGCGCCACGGGCTCTCCGGCGCAGGTGAGTCGGGGAGAAGCGGAGAAGTGGGGTTCTCAACTGTTGCCTCCACAGCGGAAGTTTGTTACCAACAGGTAACCCGAGTGGCTCCATCATGCGGTCGCCCCTCCGGCCCGGCCCTTGGGTGTTCCCCAGACCTGGACGGTGTTCTCTGTGACCGGTCACAACGCACCCCACTGCGCCCCCACGCACGACCCCGGCGGCGACACCCCCGCCGACGTCGCCCCCGCCGCCCCAGCCGCCACCCCCGCCACCCCCGCCTCCCCGGCGCCGGACTGGCGCGTCCCGGTGATCGGCGGCCTCCCCGCCGACCGCCGACTCCTCGGCGGCGCGCGCGAGTTGGCCGAGGCCGTGATCGGCACGCTGGTGGAACGCGTACCGGTCTACCGCCGTCTGCCCCGGGAGCAGCTGGCCGGCGAACTCACCCGCGACGCCGAACGCCGCATCCGCGCCCTCGCACACACCGCCCGGACCGGACGGCCCGCCCCCGAGGCCGAGTTCACCGCCGTCCGGGAGGCCGCCGCCCGCCGGGCCGAGGAGGGCCTGCCGCTGGACGCCGTCCTGCTCGCCCACCACCTCGGGCTGGAGATCTGCTGGGAGTTCGCCACCCGGCACGCCCTCGCCGGTGACGCCGCCGACCTGCTCACGCTCAACCGACTGCTGCTGGACCAGCTCCGCGAAGCCACCGCCGCGGCCGGCGCCGGCTACCTGGACGGGCGGCGCCGACCGACCGAACACCGGTACGCCGCACGGCAGTCACTGCTCACCGCGCTGCTCGCCGGCACCCCCGCAGAGGACGCCGCCACCCGCGCCGGCCTACGGCTGCCCGCCGCCTACGCCGTACTCTGCCTGTCCGTCGCCGACCACCCCGACGAGCACGCGCCCGAGGTGGACCCGGCCATCGCCGCCCGCCGCAAGCTCCGCCGCCTCGGGGCCGAACTCGACCACCGCACCCGGCGGTCGGCTCTCTACGCGCTGACGTCCTCGGGCGGTCTGGTGCTCGTCCCGCTCACACCCGGCCAGGGCGGCCAGGACGGCCAGGACGCCCACCGGAGAGCCGACGCCCCCGCCGAAGCCACCTGGGCGCACCTCGCCGCCGCCGTCACCGCCGCCGCCCGGGCCGCCGGCGCGCCCGTCCAGGCCGGCGCGGCCGCCGCCACCCCCGCCGAGGTGCCCGCGGCGGCCGCGCTCGCCTGCGAAGTCCTGGACGTGGCCCGGGCGTTCGACCGCCCGCCCGGGCTGCACCGGCTGGACGACGTCCTCCTCGAATACCAGCTGACCCGGCCCAGCCAGGCCCGCGCCCGGCTCGCCGCACTTCTCGAACCACTGGTCGACGGCGGCGAGTTGCTCACCACCCTGCGCACCCACCTGGCCGGCGGCCTGAACCGGCGGCACACCGCGAGCGCCCTGCACCTGCACCCGAACACCGTCGACTACCGGCTGCGCCGGATCGCCGTCCTCACCGGCCTCGACCCGACCCAGCCCGCCGACGTCCTGCGGATCACCGCCGCCATCGCCGCCCGCACCGCCGAACAGGCCACCCCCGCCCGGTAGTCACGGCCGCCGCGAGGTCACCCCCCGGCTCCCGGCGCCGCGAGCGGCAGCTCGACTCCCGGGCACTCGCAGGCACGGGAGGCCCCGCGCCGACCGGCCGAACGCCCTACCCACATCGCCCAGACCGCCACCGCAGGGCACGGGGACCGGCCCCGCGGCCGCGAGGTCCTACGCCCCCGTCTACGCCCCCGCCCTACGCCCCGGCCTGCTCCCCCGGCAGCCGCAGGTCCCAGCCCACCAGGGCACGCAGCTGCTCCGCCGTCACGCCGTCCGGCACCGGCTGCGGGGCCTCGTGGCGCAGCGGCGGCTGCCAGCCGTCCTCCTCCGTCCAGCGGCGCACCACCTTGGCCGGCGCCCCGGCGACCACGCTGTGGTCGGGCACCTCGCCGCGCACCACCGCGCCCGCCGCGACGACCACGTTGCGCCCGATCCGGGCCCCCGGCAGGATCACCGCGCCGGTGCCGATCCAGCTGCCCGCGCCGATCTCCACCGGCTCGTTGCGCGGCCACTGCTTGCCGATCGGCAGGTCGGTGTCCCGGTACTCGTGCGCCTGGTCGCTCACGTACACGCCCGGGCCCGTCCACACGTCGTCGCCGATGACGATCGACTGGTGGCCGACGATGTGGCTGTCCCGGCCGATCACGCAGCCGCCGCCGATCCGCACGATCGGCTCCGGCCCGAGGTCGAGGCCGGGCAGGAAGCCAGCGCTGATGGTGACCCGCTCGCCGATGATCGAGAACGGCCCGATGGTGATCCACTGCTCGTTGAACACCGCCCCGAGCGGGAAGGCGAGCGTGGTGCCGTCGCCCAACTCGCCGAAGCGGTACGGGCCGGGGCTCCGGTTGGTGACCGCGCCGGTCCGCTGCACCCAGCGCCAGCCCCGGTGGACGAGGCGTCCGGCGGCCCGGCGGCCGCCGGCCCGGGCGGCGGCGAGGAGGGAACGGGTTATCGGCATGCGCTCACGTTACCGGCCCGTAGCCTCGGCCCGGACGCCGGGCGGCCAAGATCACACGGTCCGGCCCCGTTCCGCCCGGCGGTCGGGGCACACTGCTGCCATGGAGATCTCCGCGCACATCGACGCACTGCGCCGCGAGGGCGCCCTGCTCGCCGACGCCGCCGCCCGGACCGACCTGTCCGCGACCGTCCCGACCTGCCCGGACTGGCGGCTGACCCACCTGCTGCGGCACATCGGCAACGTCCACCGCTGGGCCGCCGCCCACCCGGCCCGCGGCCTGCGCACGCGGCTGGACGAGGCCGACGCCGCCGAGGTGCTCGGACCGCAGCCGTCCGACGCCGGCCTGCTCGACTGGTACCGCGAGGGCCACGCCGCCCTGCTGGACACGCTCACCAACACCCCGGCCGACGTGGAGTGCTGGACGTTCATGGACGCGCCCACCCCGCTGGCGTTCTGGGCCCGGCGCCAGGCGCACGAGACGGCCATCCACCGCATCGACGCCGACGCGGCGGCCGGCACGCCCGGCCCCGAGGTGGACAGCGCCCTCGCCGCGGACGGCATCGACGAGCTGCTGCGCGGCTTCCTGACCCGCGACCGCTCCACGCTGCGCAGCGACCGCCCGCGCACCGTCCTGGTCCGGACCGTCGACAGCCCCCGCGCCTGGCACCTGACCATCAGCCCGGAGCCGCTGGCCGTCAGCGCCGACGTGGCCAACGAGGCCGGCGTGGCCAACGAGGCCGGCGGGCAGGACGCACCGGCCGAGCTCACCCTCACCGGCCCCGCCCACGACCTCTACCTGCTGCTGTGGAACCGGCTCCCCGACGAGGCGCGTTCGCGGCTGACCGTCGACGGCGACGCGGACCTGCTCCGGCTGTGGCAGGAGACCTCGGGGATCTGAGGCCGGGCGCCGGCGCGCCGGTCTCGGCACCCGCCGAGCCGGCACGCCGGCCGCCGGTCAGCGCACCCAGTTCGCCGGACGCTTCTCCAGGAACGCCCGCATCCCCTCCTGCGCCTCCGCCGAGCCGAACAGCCGCGCCGACAGCTGCACCAGCTCGTCCGCGTCCCGCGCGAAGGAGCGCACCACGTCCGCGTTGGCGAGGCGCTTCGACTCGGCGAGCCCCTGCGGCGAGCCCAGGCGCAGCGCGTCCAGCAGCTCCTTCAGCGCGCCCTCGACCCCCTCGGCGGAGTCGGCCGCGCGGGTGAGCAGCCCGATCCGGGCGGCCTCGGCGGCGTCGAAGACCTCGCCGGTGAGGTAGTAGCGGGAGGCGGCGCGCGGGTCCAGCTTGGGTCGCAGCGGCAGCGAGATGACGGCGGGCGCGAGGCCGAGCCGGACCTCGGTGAAGGCGAAGGTGGCGGCCGGGCCGGCGATCGCGAGGTCGGCCGCACCGATCAGGCCGAGGCCGCCGGCCCGGGCGTGCCCGTCGACGACGGCGATCACCGGCTTCGTGCAGTCGACGATCGCCTTCTGCAGCTCCACCAGGCCGCGCGGGCCGACCGTCGGATCGGCGCCGGTCGCCTCGGACAGGTCCGCGCCGGCGCAGAACACCTTGCCGGTGTGGGTGAGCACCACCGCGCGGACGTCCCGGTTCGCCGCCGCGACCGCCAGCCCGGCGTGCAACTCGGACATCAGGCGGGAGGAGAGCGCGTTGCGGTTGTGCGGCGAGTCGAGGGTGAGCGTGGTGACGGCGTCGGCGGTGGTGACGCGGACGAGGGGCGCTGCGCTGGTCATCGGCGGGGCCTGCTTTCCGGCTGAGGGTGGGTCGGACCGCTGGCGCCGTCCGGGGTGCCCGGGCGGCGCCCGGACGACTCTGGCACGCCCACCCGCCCCTCGGCCAGAGCCACCGGCCGCACGGTGCCGCCGACCGGCCGGCTCCCCCGCCGCCGTCCGACCGGCGCCACCCGCCGCGGCCCGCCCACCCGCGTGCCGGAAAACCGCTGGTGGCAGCCGCCTCGGGCCCGGCAGCATGGGCGACGTGACCACCGACTCCCCCGTCCTGCTGCTCGCCCCGCGCGTCAACGAGACCGGCCTCCAGCTGCGCACCGCCGCCGGGCTGCGCGGCCTGCGCGCGCACACCGCCGCCTCCTGGCAGGCGCCGCGCGAGCTGCTGGGCGCCCGGGTGCACGTGTACGGCGGGCCGCTGTTCGGCGACGCGGTCGGGCGCGAGCTCGGCCTCGCGCTGCTGGAGCCGTCCGCGGACTGGCTGGCCCGGCTGCCGCGCGCGTCGACCGGTCGGCGGGTGTCCGCGACGACGCTGGCCGAGGCCCGCGGGCTGCGCGGCCCGGCCTTCGTGAAGCCACCGGCGGACAAGCTGTTCGCGGCCCGCGTCTACCCGGACGGCGGCGCGCTGCCCGGGCCAGAGCTGCTGGACGGCGACACGCCGGTGCTGGTGAGCGAGGTGGTGCGGTTCCACGCGGAGTACCGGCTGTTCGTGCTGGACGGCGCGGTGCGGGCGGGCTCCCGCTACGCGGTGGACGGTGAGCTGTCCGTCGCGCCGTTGGGGCGGGACGACCGCGAGGTGGCGGTCTTCGCCCGCGACGTCCTGGCCGCCTCGGCCTCGGCCGCCCCGCTGCCGAGCGCGGTGGTGGTCGACGTCGGCCGGACGGACGACGGCTGGGCGGTGGTCGAGGCCAACGCGGCCTGGGCCAGCGGGGGTTACGCCGCCGAGCCGGGCGACGTCCTCGACGTGGTGCTGCGCTCGTCCGGTCCGGCCGGCCAACTCGGCGCCGCCGACCGGCCGTTCTGCCGCGAGCTGCCCGACGTGGTGCGCTGAGGGGCCGGATGGCCCGGCGCCGCGGCTTGCGGCGCGCGCGAGCGATGACGCACGATCATGCGCCATGACCACCACGCACCTCACCCACATCACCGAACCGTCCGGCGTCGCGCCCGGCACCGGCTACACCCAGGTCGTCACCGGCAGCGGCCGGCTGGTCCAGGTCTCCGGCCAGGTCGCCTTCGACGAGCAGCGGAACCTGGTCGGCGAGGGCGACCCCAAGGCGCAGGCCCGCCAGGTCTTCGAGAACCTGCGCCGCTGCCTGGCCGCCGCCGGGGCCGACTTCTCCCACGTCGTCAAGTTCACCTTCTTCATGACCGACATCGCCCACCTCGCGGCGATCCGGGAGGCCCGCGACGAGTACCTGGGCGACCTGCCGCTGCCGGCCGCCTCCGCGATGCAGGTCGCGGCGCTGTTCCGGCCGGATGTGCTGATCGAGATCGAGGCGATGGCGATCGTCCAGGAGTAGCCTCGCACCGGGGACGGGTCTCAGCGAACAGATTTCACCTGACAGATGACAGATAACAGCTTTCAGATAACAGATGTTGAAATCTGTCATCTGTCAGTCGTTCGCTGAAACCTGAGACCCGCCCCCCACCTCCAGTGGTACAGACCTATTGACGTATTGGTCCAGTCCTCCTACGGTGCCCATGCCCCCGCCTCCCCACAGCGCGGGCACCGATCGCACGCGCACCACAACTCCGGTTCTACGTCACCCTGTTCAACCCCCACAGTCACAGGGAGAACCATGTCCGCTCGATCCCGGGCCGGGCGCCCGCGCATGCGCAGCAGACTGCTCGCACTGCTGTCCGTCCTGCTCCTCCCGCTCGCCGTTCTCACCGCGCTCGCCACCCCCGCGAATGCCGCCGCCCCCGCCGCCGGAAAGCTCACCGCCACCTTCACCACCGCCGACAACGGCTCCTGGTGGCAAGGCACGTACATCGTCCACAACGACAACGCCACCGCCGTCTCCGGCTGGTCGCTGGAGTTCGACCTCCCGGCCGGCGTCACCCTCGGCAACACCTACAACGGCACCGCCACCGTCAGCGGCCGACACGTGAGCGCCACCGCCGCGTTCTACAACTCCACGGTCAACGCCCACAGCACCACCGAGCCGTACAGCTTCTGGTTCGTCGGCAGCGGCCCGGTCGCCACTCCGCTCAACTGCCGCGTCAACGGCGACAAGTGCGACGGCACCCCGGACGTCCCCCCGGGCGCGCCGGGCACGCCCGCCGTCACCGAGTCCACCGCGCACACGCTCGCCCTGAGCTGGCCGGCCGCGGCCGGCGGGGACTTCCCGGTCGCCTCCTACGAGGTGCTGAACGGCAGCACCGTGCTCGCCTCCAGCACCACCACCAGCACCCTGGTCACCGGCCTCGCGCCGGCCACCTCGTACACCCTGGCCGTCCGGGCGAAGGACACCCGGGGCAACACCGGCCCGCTCAGCGCGCCCGTCACCGCCGCCACCTTCGACCCGTCAACCGACCGCGTCCCGCCCACCGCGCCGACCAACCTGCGGTCCACGGCGGTGAGTTCGTCCGACGTGACGCTCGCCTGGAACGCCGCCACGGACAACGTCCGGGTCGCCGCGTACGACGTCTACCAGGGCGCCACCCTGGCGGCGACGGTCACCGGCAGCACGCTCACCGCGACCATCGGCGGCCTCTCGCCGTCCACCGCCTACAGCTTCAGCGTCAAGGCCCGCGACCCCGCCGACAACACCTCCGCCGCCTCCGCCCCGCTGTCCGTCACCACCTCGGACGTCGTCGGCGCCGGGAAGTACGCCCGGGTCGGCTACTTCGTCCAGTGGGGGATCTACGGCCGCCAGTACTTCGTCAAGAACCTCGACACCTCCGGCAGCGCCGCCAAGCTCGACATCGTCAACTACGCCTTCGAGAACATCGATCCGGTGAACCTCACCTGCCTCGCGGGCGTCACCAAGGGCACCACCGCCAACCCGCAGGAC
Source organism: Streptomyces sp. Y1 (assembly GCF_041053115.1). Lineage (NCBI taxonomy): Bacteria > Bacillati > Actinomycetota > Actinomycetes > Kitasatosporales > Streptomycetaceae > Streptomyces > Streptomyces sp. Y1. The sequence goes on from NZ_CP163445.1 coordinate 1,089,906, forward strand.
CCGGACCAGGGCACCGGCGCCGGTGACGCCGACGCCGACTACGCCCGCCCGATGAGCGCCGACCAGTCCGTGGACGGCGTCGCCGACGACGGCTGGGGCAAACTCCGGGGCAACCTCAACCAGTTGAAGAAGCTCAAGGCCAAGTACCCGAACCTGAAGGTGGTCGTCTCACTCGGCGGCTGGACCTACTCCAAGTACTTCTCCGACGTCGCCGCCACCGACGCCTCCCGCCAGAAGTTCGTCAAGTCCTGCGTCGACACCTGGATCAGGGGCAACCTGCCGGTCTACAACGGCGCCGGCGGCGACGGCGTGGCGGCGGGCATCTTCGACGGCATCGACCTCGACTGGGAGTGGCCCGGCTCCGGCGACGGCCACGCCGGCAACCACTGGAGCGCCGGCGACAAGGCCAACCTGACCCTGCTGGCGGCCGAATTCCGCAAGCAGCTCGACGCGTTGGGCGGCTCGCACAAGCTGCTCACCGCCTTCACCCCGGCCGACCCGGCGAAGGTCGCCGCCGGCTGGGACCTGTCGAAGATCTTCGGCTCGCTGGACATCGCCAACGTCCAGGGCTACGACTTCCACGGCTCCGGCAGCGACAACTCCTGGGAGCCCAACCGCACCGGCCAGGCCAGCAACCTCTACCCGGACCCGAACGACCCGTACAACGTCCACTTCAGCATCGACACGGCCGTCCAGACCTACCTGAACGCCGGGGTCAACCCGCGCAAGCTCACCATCGGCTTCCCGTTCTACGGGCGCGGCTGGCAGGGCGTGGCGGCGGGCGGCACCGGCGCGAACGGCGCCTGGCAGTCCGCGAACGGCGCCGCCCCCGGCCAGTTCGCCGAGGAGGCCGGGACGCGCGGGTACCAGAACCTGATCACCGGCGTCCCGAACCTGACCGTCTACCACGACCCCAAGTCCGTTGCCACGTACGGCTACACGGGCCCCGGCGGCCAGTGGTGGAGCTTCGACGACGCCTGGTCGATCGCCCAAAAGACGGCCTACGTCAAGTCCAGGAACCTGCTCGGCGGCATGATCTGGGAGATGTCCGGCGACACCCCGTCCGGCACCCTGATGTCCGCCCTCGACACCGGCCTCACCCAGCCGACCGCCACCCAGCCCGGCCGCACCCGGTCCGGCCCCGAGTAACCACCCCCGCAACCGAGTCGGGACCGGTGGCCCTCCCGCCGCGACGGGCGGGCCACCGGCGCCCCGACACCGGCCTCAGCGCGCGGCCATCGCGAGCAGCTTGCGCGCCGCCCGGTTCTCCCGCAGCAGCCGCGCGAAGTCCGTGTGCCCCTGCGTGGTCCGGGCGAAGGCCCGCCAGGCCGCCGGCACCGTGCAGACCGCCGTGTGGAACAGCTGCGGCCGCCGCTCGAAGGCCGCCAACAGCTGCTTGCCGGCCCGCATTTCGACGCCCAGCCCGGCCTTGATCGCGAACGCGTAGTTCAGCGCCTCGCGCCGCACACCCGCCGCCTCGCCGGCCTCCGCGACCTTCACCGCCCACTCGCCCGCCAGTCGGCCCGAGCGCAGCGCGTACGAGATGCCCTCGCGGGTCCACGGCTCCAGCAGCCCGGCTGCGTCCCCGGCCACCAGAACCCGGCCGCGGGAGAGCGGCGAGTCCTCGGCCCGGCAGCGGGTCAGGTGCCCCGACTCGACGCTCGGGGTGAACCCGGACAGGCCCAACCGCCGGATGTAGTCGGCGAGGTACTGCTTCGTCCGCTCGCCGTCGCCGCGCGCCGAGATGACGCCGACGGTCAGGCTGGCGGAGTCCGTCTTCGGGAACACCCAGCCGTAACTGCCGGGCAGCGGGCCCCAGTCGAGGTGCACCCGGCCCTGCCAGTCGGCGGCGACCTCCGGCGGCACCGGGATCTCCGCCTCCAGCCCCAGGTCGATCTGGTCGAAGGAGACCCCGACGTGCCGGCCGATCCGGCTCGCGCTGCCGTCCGCGCCGACCACCGCGCGCGCCTCGAAGACGCGCCCGTCCGCGGCCGTCACCCGCACCGTCCGCTGGTCGCCGCCGCGCTGCTCCACGCCGGTGACGGTGACGCCGGTGAGCAGCACCGCGCCCGCCTGCTCGGCCGCCTGCACCAGGCGCAGGTCGAACTCGTCCCGGTTGACCAGGCCGAACAGCATCCGCTCGGAGCGGTGCGTGCGGGTGTACCGGCCGTCGTAGGCGAAGGTCACGGCGTGCACCCGGTCCTGCAGCGGCAGCTTGAAGTCCGGCGGCAGGCTGTCCCGGGAGGGGCCGATGATGCCGCCGCCGCAGGTCTTGTAGCGGGGGTGCTCGGCCTTGTCGAGCAGCAGCACCCGGCGGCCCTGGACGGCGGCGGCGTGCGCGGCCGAGGAGCCGGCCGGCCCGGCGCCGACCACCACGACGTCCCAGACGACGCCGTCGAGCCGCGAGTCCGGGGCGGCGGGGGCGCCGCTGTCGTCCATCGCGGTCACGACCTCGGCCTCGGCCGGAGCACCGGCCTGGACGTCCGCCGGAGCATCGGCCGAAACATCAGCCGGAGCATCGACCGGAGTGTCGGCCGGAGTGTCGAGCGGGCTACGGGAATCGGGGCTTCCGGAGTCAGTCACGTCGAGCAATCCTATGCGTCCGACCGACCCGACCGGACGCCGCACCGCCCGGACCGGCCGCAGCGCACCCCGACCGGCCCCGACCGGCCCAGGCCGCGCGGCCCGCCCCGCCCGCACACACCCTGAGCCGACCCCGCGCCCACCCCACCCACGGCCCGACAGCCTCCGAACCGCGCCGATCGGCTCAGCCTATGATCGGAAACACCCCAACCGACCGCCCCGCCCGCACCCCTCGGACGGCGGCCCTCCCCTCGGAGCACCGATGTCACAGCCCCTGGCCGACGCCGTCCGGTCCCTGATGGACCGTGCCCGCACCGACCTCGCCGAACTGGTCGCCTTCCCCTCGGTCGCCGACCCGCGCCAGTTCCCGGTCGAGGAGTGCGAGAAGGCCGCGCGCTGGGTCGCCGACGCCTTCGCCGCCGAGGGCCTGACCGGCGTCCGGCTGCTGGACACCCCGGACGGCACCCAGTCCGTCTACGGCGAGCTCCCCGGCCCCGAGGGCGCCCCGACCGTCCTGCTCTACTCCCACTACGACGTCCAGCCGCCGCTCGACGAGGCCGGCTGGCACAGCCCCGCCTTCGAGCTGACCGAGCGTGACGGCCGCTGGTACGGGCGCGGCGCGGCCGACTGCAAGGGCAACATCCTGATGCACCTGACCGCCCTGCGCGCGCTGCGCCAGGTGTACGGCGACGCGTACCCGGTCGGCCTGAAGATCATCGTCGAGGGCTCGGAGGAGCAGGGCACCGGCGGCCTGGAGCGCTACGCCGAGGCCCACCCGGAGCTGCTCGCCGCCGACGTCATCGTGATCGGCGACACCGGCAACTTCGCCCCCGGCCTGCCCACCGTGACCGCCTCGCTGCGCGGCATGACGGTCGTCGAGGCCTCGGTCACCACCCTGGCCGGGAACCTGCACTCCGGCGCGTTCGGCGGCGCCGCCCCGGACGCCCTGCAGTGCCTGGTCCGGATGCTCGCCTCGCTGCACGACGAGCACGGCGACGTCGCGGTCGACGGCCTGGCCGCCGACCAGACCTGGGAGGGCGTGCAGTACCCGGACGAGCAGTTCCGCGCCGACGCCAAGGTGCTCGACGGCGTCGCCCTGACCGGCACCGGCACCGTGGCCGACCGGCTCTGGGCCCGCCCGTCCGTCACCGTGCTCGGCATCGACGCCCCGCCGGTGATCGGCGCCACCTCCTCCGTCCAGGCCGCCGCCAAGGCCCTGATCAGCCTGCGCGTCCCGCCGGGCATGGACGCGGCCGAGGCCCAGGCCGCGCTGATCGCCCACCTGGAGGCGCGCACCCCGCTCGGCGCCCGCCTCACCGTCGAGCGCCACGGCAACGGCGCGCCGTTCCGCGCGGACACCAGCGGCCCGGCGTACGAGGCGATGGGCGAGGCCATGCGGGAGGCGTTCGGCACCCCGATGGTCGCCTCCGGCGAGGGCGGCTCGATCCCGCTCTGCAACACCCTGCGCACGCTCTACCCGCAGGCCGAGATCGTGCTGATCGGCGTCGAGGACCCGACCACCCAGATCCACGCCGTCAACGAGAGCGTCGACCCGCAGGAGCTGGAGCGGATGGCCCTGACCGAGGCGCTGTTCCTCCGCCGCTACGCCGAACTGCGCTCCGCCTGACGGGAGTTCGCCACCTGCCCGGGATCCGGAACCGCACCGGAGCCCGGGCCGGACGCGGAGCCCGCCGCCGGCCGCCCGCCGCCGAACCGGCGGGCGGCCGCCGCCACCACGGCCCAGCCGACCGCACCCACCGCGAGCCCGGCCCCGGCGCCGAAGCACACCTCGGGGACGAGGTTGCGCCGCAGCGGCCCGATCCGGTGCAGCACCCCGGCGGCCGTCGCCGCGCCCAGCGCCGCGACGGCCGCCCGCCGGACCGGGGACGCCGGCCGGACGGCGGGCGGCACCGGCTCCACGGCCCGCACCGCGCGCGCCGCCCAGCCGCCCATCGCCACCAGGGCGAGCGCCGAACTCCCGTACTGCGCCGCCTCGTAGAGCGGCACGCCGGCCACCGTCCGGTCCAGGACGGGCAGCAGCCGCACGCCCAGCCGGCCGCCGTGGGTGAACGCGTCCCAGCCGACGTGGGTGGCCGCGCCGACCGCCGCCGAGGCCGCGAACCACGCCGCGTCCGCGCCGCGACGGCCGGCACGCGCACCGGCACGCGAGTCGGCACGCGGGCCACCGCCGCCGGACCGCCGGACCGTCAGCGCCTCGACGCCGCCCGCCCACCGCTCCGGCAGCAGCCCGACCAGCGGCGCCCGCACCAGCCCGTGCCAGCCGGCCACCAGCGCACCGGCCACCGCCACGTCCAGCGTCGGCACCGCCCACCAGCGGTGCGTCAGCCCGCCGAGGCCGTACACCCCGGGCAGCAGCGACTCCGCGAAGAACGGCACGTCCGGCGCCATCGACCCGGCGACCAGCGCCGAGGCCACCAACGGCCCGCGCTGCCCGGCGGCGCGCAGCAGGGGCAGGACGGCGGCGGGGTGGCTGAGCGTGAAGGGCATGCGCCCATCCTCCCGCACGGCCCCGGCCGGCACCCTCCGAGCCCGCCGGCCCCGGGCACGCCCCCGCGACCGAGCGGGCCCGCCCGCCCCCGCCGCCGCACCCCGTCAGGCCGCGTCCGCCGTGCTCGCCAGCCCCAGCGCGACCCGGGCTCCCGCCTCCAGGTACCGCAGCTCCCCGCAGCGCCGCGCGTCCAGCGCGGCCGCGAGCCGCCGGTAGCGGCTGGGCGGCAGCAGGTCGGCGGCCTCGTCCAGGGTGACGAAGCGCCAGCCCCGCAGCTCCCCGGCCTGGAGCAGCACGTTCTGCCGCCCCTGCGCGTCGAGCAGCCCGCCGTCGTAGACGAGCCGCAGCCCGCCCCGGCGGGGGCCGGTGCGCGGCTCCCAGTCGACGGCGAGCAGGCGCAGCGCGGCCGGGTCGAGCCGCAGGCCGAGTTCCTCGGCGGTCTCCCGCAGGGCGGCGTCGGTGGGCGCCTCGCCGCGTTCGACGACGCCGCCGGGGAAGTCCCAGTCGGGCTTGTAGACCGGGTCGACGAGCAGCACGCGGTCCTGTTCGTCGAAGAGGAGGACGGCGGAGGCGACGGTGTCGCCGGTCGGGTCCGGGGTCTGGACGATCGGACAGCGGGCGGCGCCGACCCGGATGAGCTCGGCGATCCGCTGGGCGGTCTCGCGCGGGGTGAGGGCGCCGTTGTCGATCATCCGGGCGTCCTCGACCAGCCAGCGGCGGGCGGCCCGGTAGCGGGGGAGGTGGTCGAGGCACCAGCGGCGGACCCGCTCGCTGGCCGCCGGGTCGCCCGGGCACTCCTCGCGGTGCGCGATGCGGTCACGCAGGATCGTTTCTTCTGGGTCCAGCACGAAGTGGTGCACCGCGATGCCGTGCGAGGCGAGGTCGCCGAAGATCTCGTCCCGGTAGTCCTCTCTGAGCAGTGTCATCGGAACCACCAGCGGCCCGGGGACCTCCCCGAGCAGCGCCGCCGCCGTCTCGGGGACGAGCCGGCGCCAGGCCGGCAGGTCCTGGAAGTCCGACACCGTCGCCAGCCGGTCCGCCGGGAGCATCCGGCGCAGGCCGAAGCCCACCTGCTCGGGATCGAAGAGCACGCTCCCGGGCAGCAGTTCCACCAGCTCGCGGCAGGCACTGGTCTTGCCCGCCCCGAATGTGCCGTTGACCCAGACGATCACAATGCCCCCTGCTTTCGACTCACCCCGGTGCCGTTCGCACCGGGCGGCGGCCCGTCCACCCGGACCGGCGCCACCCGTGGTGGTACCCGCACCACGCCGCTCCCCAAGCCTGCTCGGCACGCCCTCCGCAGCGCGCCCGCGCGCCCCTTGACAGGGGCATGTGCCCAGGTCGGACGGCCTGCGGGGAAATGTGCCGAGCGGTCCGCATCAAAGTTGCACCCCTCCCCCACGGCTCGCGCACAGCACCTCGGGCGGGTCGCTTTCCGCGTGCGCCCCTCCCGCACCCCCTTCGCGCCCCGCGCCCCCCGCCGGCCCGCACGCCGCACCCCGTACCTCCGCGCCCCCGTACGTCCGTACCCCCGCGCCCCGCCCGCCCGGTGCCCGCCCCGCCCCGGACGACCTCTGGCACCCCGCCGGACACCCTCCGCACACAGCGCCGAGCGCGCGCCGGGGGCGCGGACACCCCTGACGCGCGCTCGCCCGGACCGGCTAGGGCCGGCCCATGAAGTTCGGGTAGTAGCCGCTGCTGATCCCCGAGGTCCGCACCAGCGTCCCCGGCCGCGCCGCCTCGACGTAGCGGTTGTCGCCGAGGTAGATCGCCACGTGCTGGATGCCGCGCGCGGTGCCGTCCGGCGACCAGAACAGCAGGTCGCCGCGGCGCAGCTGACTGGCCTTGATCGGCGTGGTCGCCGCGTACTGGTCGTTGGCGACGCGCGGCAGGTCGATGCCGCCGCGCCGGAAGGACTGCTGCACCAGGCCCGAGCAGTCGTACCCGTTCGGCCCGTTGCCCGCCGTCACGAACGGCTTGCCGAGCTGCGCGAGCGCGTACTGCACGGCCGTCTCGACGTCCCGGTCGGCGGCCACCGAGTCGGACGAGCCGGAACCGGAGGAGCCCGAGGAGCCCGAGGAGGAGGAGGACGAGGAGCCCGAGCCGCCGCCGGTGCGCGCCAGGTACACGTCGTAGTGCGTGGTCCAGCGCCACTCGCCCTTGCTGTTCTTGAACCAGTACCGCGAGCCGTCCCAGCCCTGCTTGATCCCGCCGCTCGACTGCTTGGCGGCGGAGGAGGACGCCGTCGTCCCACCGCCGGTGCGCGCGACGTACACGCTGTAGTGGGTGGTCCAGCGCCACTGCCCCTGGCTGTTCTTGAACCAGTACCGCGAGCCGTCCCAGCCGGCGTGCGCGGGGGCCGCCTCGGCGACCGCGGGGCTCACGCTGGTGCCGAGCCCGATCACGCTCGCACCGGCCGCGATCACGGCCACCATGCCTATCCCGCGACGGAGTCTCGCGATCCGGGACGGGCGGGCGGTGCGGGCAGGGGCCGGGGCGGCGTGCTGCCCGGTCGGCTCGTCGGCGGCATCCGGCGCGCCGGTGTTGACGGTGGTCATCCTGCTGACTTCCTCACTGCTGCGGACCGCCGCCGTTCGGGGCGGCTGCGGAGACTGCTGCGGACACGCGGTGCGCCCCGGCAGGTGCCGGGGCGTCCGGCTCGGCAGAGCCCGGCTCTGCCTGCGTGTCACGTTAGGCACGCGTCCGCTCACAGCGCGCAGTGGAGTGCGCCAATGGAGGGTTCCCGCTCGGCGGGTCGTCAGCTCCGCCACCAACGGCGCATCAGGGTGAACGCCCGTCACCGGGCGGCGCCCGGCGACCCTCCGTCAGCGGCCGCCGTGCTCCGCGAGCAGCTGCTTCTTCAGCACCTTCCCCAGGGCGTTGCGCGGCAGTTCGGGCACCAGGACGACCCGGCGCGGCCGCTTGTGCACCGACAGGCGCTCCGCCACGAAGGCCGTCAGCTGGTCCCCCGTCACGGCGCCGTCCGGGACGACGTAGGCGACGATCGCCTGCCCGAGGTCCTCGTCGGGCGCGCCGACCACGGCCGCGTCGGCGACCGCCGGGTGGTCGCGCAGCGCGGCCTCGACCTCGCCGGCGCCGATCCGGTAGCCGCCGCTCTTGATCAGGTCGACGGAGGCGCGGCCGACGATCCGGTGGAAGCCGTCCGCGCCGATCACCGCGACGTCCCCGGTGCGGAACCAGCCGTCCGCCGTCCAGGCCTCGGCGTCCGCGTCCGGCCGGTTGAGGTAGCCGCTGAACAGCGTCGGCCCGGCGACCTGCAGCTCGCCGACGCTCTCCCCGTCGTACGGCACGGGCGCGCCGTCCTCGCCGACCAGCCGGGTGCGCACGCCGTCCACCGGCAGGCCGACGCTGCCGGGGCGCCGCTCGCCGTCCGCCCGGGTGCTGACGGTGATCAGCGACTCCGTCATGCCGTAGCGCTCGATCGGCGCGTGCCCGGTGAGCGCCGCCAGCTTCTCGAACACCGGGACGGGCAGCGGCGCGCTGCCGGAGACCAGCAGCCGGGCGGAGGCCAGCCGCCCGGCCGCCTCGGGGTCGGCGGCCAGCCGGGACCAGACGGTCGGCACGCCGAAGTACAGGCTGGCGCCCGCCGCCGCGTAGCCGGCCGGGGTCGGCCGCCCGGTGTGCACCAGCCGACTGCCGGTGCGCAGCGCGCCGAGCACGCCGAGCAGCAGCCCGTGGACGTGGAACAGCGGCAGGCCGTGGGCGAGGGTGTCCTCGGCGGTCCACTGCCAGGCGGCGGCGAGGGCGTCCAGGTCGGCGGCGATCGCCTCGCGGCGGATCACCGCGCCCTTGGGCGCGCCGGTGGTGCCGGAGGTGTAGAGCACGAAGCCGGTCGAGTCGGCGGCCGGCTCGGGGTGGCTGGTGGCGGAGCGCTCGGCCGGGTCGACCGGGAGCCCCGGCACGCCCTCCGGCACGTCCTCGCCCACGGCGTGCGCGAGCAGGGCCGCGCCCGAGTCACGCAGGATGTGCTCGCGCTCCTTGGGGCCGGAGTCCGGCGGCAGCGGCACCACCGGGACGCCGGCCAGCAGGCCGCCGACCACGGCGACGACGGTCTCGACGGTGGGCCGGGCGAGCACGGCGAGCGCGGGCGCGCCGGCCGCCCGGTCGGCGACGGCGGTCGCCGCACCCAGCAGGTCCTCGCGGGACAGGGCCCGCCCGTCGATCCGCAGCGCGTCCGCCGTGTCGCCGAACCCGCCCTGAAGTGCCGTCAGCAGTGCCATGCTTCCGTCCTCGCCCCTCGTCCTCGCCGTCGCCTCACACTGTCGCGCCGACTCTACGGGGCGTGCCCCGCGCGCCGGATCACCGGGAAGGGCTCCGGGCGCCGGGCCCGGCCGGGACCTCCGGAAACGCCGGGAAGGCGCCGGGAACGCCGAAGGGCGCGGCCCCCGGGGGTACCGGGTGCCACGCCCTTCGCGCGCCGTGCGGGGAGCTCCCCGCGCGGGATCAGGCCTTGCGGGCCTTCACCTCGGCGGTCAGCTGCGGCAGCACGGCGAACAGGTCGCCGACCACGCCGTAGTCGACCAGCTCGAAGATCGGGGCCTCGGGGTCCTTGTTGACGGCCACGATGGTCTTCGAGGTCTGCATGCCGGCCCGGTGCTGGATGGCGCCGGAGATACCCGCCGCGATGTAGAGCTGCGGGGAGACCTGCTTGCCGGTCTGGCCGACCTGGCTGGTGTGCGGGTACCAGCCGGCGTCGACGGCGGCGCGCGAGGCGCCGACTGCCGCGCCCAGGGCGTCCGCGAGCTCCTCGACGACGCCGAAGCCCTCGGCGGCACCGACGCCACGGCCGCCGGAGACCACGATCGCGGCCTCGGTCAGCTCCGGGCGGCCGGTCGAGACGCGCGGGGTGCGCGAGACGACCTTGGCGGCGTTGCCGGTGAACTCGACCGACACGTTCTCGACGGCGCCGGCGGCCGGAGCGGCCTCCGGGGCGACGGCGTTCGGCTTCACGGTGATGACGGGCGCGCCCTTGGTGACCTTGGACTTCACCTGGAAGGACGCGGCGAACACCGACTGGGTGGCGACCGGGCCGCCGTCGCCGGCCTCCAGGTCGACGGCGTCGGTGATGATGCCGGAGCCCAGGCGCAGCGCGACGCGGGCGGCGACCTCCTTGCCCTCGCCCGAGGACGTCACCAGGACGGCGGCGACGTCGTTGGCCTTGGCGATCTGGGCCAGGGCGTCCACCTTCGGGACGACCAGCTGGTCGGCGAACTCGGCGCCGTCGACGACGTACACCTTGGCGGCGCCGTACTCGCCGGCCTTGGCCGCGATGTCGGCGGCCGCGGCACCGGCGCCGAGCACGACGGCGGACGGCTCACCGATGCGGCGGGCCAGGGTCAGCAGCTCCAGGGCCGGCTTGCGGACCGCACCGTCGGCGTGGTCCACCAGAACCAGGATCTCAGCCATGATTCATTGCTCCTGATCGATCGTTGGATGCGCGAAACGGTGGGACTAGATGAACTTCTGGTCGGCGAGGAAGGCGGCGAGCTGCTTGCCGCCCTCGCCCTCGTCCTTGACGACCGTGCCCGCGGTACGCGCCGGGCGCGCCGCCACCGACTCGACCGCCGTCCACGAACCCGCCAGGCCGACCTCGTCCGCCTCGATGCCCAGGTCGTCCAGGTCCAGCGACTGCACCGGCTTCTTCTTCGCCGCCATGATCCCCTTGAAGGACGGGTAGCGGGCCTCGCCCGACTGGTCCGTCACCGAGACCACGGCCGGCAGCGCCGCCTCGACCAGCTCGGTCGCCGCGTCACCGTCACGACGGCCCTTGACCACGCCGCCCTCGACCGACACCTCGGACAGCAGCGTCACCTGCGGCACACCCAGCCGCTCCGCCAGCAGCGCCGGCAGCACGCCCATCGAACCGTCGGTCGACGCCATGCCACCGATCACCAGGTCGAAACCGGTCTTCTCCAGCGCCTTCGCCAGGATCGCCGACGTCCCGATCACGTCCGTGCCGTGGATGTCGTCGTCGTTCACGTGCACGGCCTTGTCCGCACCCATCGACAGCGCCTTGCGCAGCGCGTCCTTCGCATCGTCCGGACCGACCGTCAGCACCGTCACCTCGGCGCCCTCGTTCGCCTCCGCGATCCGCAGCGCCTGCTCCACGCCGTACTCGTCCAGCTCCGACAGGAGGCCGTCCACACCCTCCCGGTCCGTGGTGTGGTCGTCCGAGAAACGACGGTCACCCGTCGCGTCCGGCACGTACTTCACACAGACAACGATCCTCAAGCTCACGGCCTTGTCTCCTGTACTGGTCTCGTCCGGCGGCTGCGGCTGTGCAAGCGGGCGCGAACTCGGCACGCACCCGCTCCGGGCAGCGGTTTTCCCGTGCCGGTCCGGAACTTCCTGGCAGCATACTCGCCAGTAGCTCAGCGGTCACTACTGGCCAGTAGCTTACGCCGGGCAGCACGCACCGCCGCACCCTGCGCCCATCCTGCCCCAGTCGACGCCGACTCCACCCGGCAGGGCCGCACAACCGCCGGGAGAGTCGCCGGGAGCGGTCGCCGCGAACAGCTGACAACTTTCAGCGAACAGATAACAGATTTCATCATCTGTCATCTGTTCGCTGAAAGTCGTTCGCTGAACCCTGTTCGTCGACGACCGTCGCTTCAGACCGCCTCGCCGAGCGCCGCGATCACGTCCGCCTTCCGCGGCAGCCCCGCCGCCCGGCGCACCACCCGGCCGTCCGCGTCCAGCACCAGGACGGTGGGCGTGCGCAGGACCTCCAGCCGGCGAACCAGCTCCAGGCGCGCCTCGGCGTCCACCTCGACGTGCGCGACGCCGTCGACCATGCCGGCCACCTCGGCGAGCACCCGGCGGGTCGCCCGGCAGGGCTGGCAGAACGCGGACGAGAACTGCACCAGCGTCGCCCGCTCGCCGAGCGCCCCGCCCAGCTCCGCCCCCGACAGCCGTACCGCACCGTCCCTGGTCCGCACCCTCGTCCTCCCGTCGCGCCCGGCCTGCGGCAGCCCGAACGCGGTCGCCGCCGCCGGGGCGGCGACCCACACCGCCCGTCCGGCCATCCCTCCAGTCTGCGGCATCGCCCGCCGCCCACGAAAGGTGGGTCGACCGCCGGGAGCGGGCGCACATACCATCGCCGGATGGACTCCGAGCGCCCCGCAGCACGGCTGCTGACCTCCCGTCGCGTCGTCGACCACGACCGGGCGGCCACCTCCCGCCGACCCTGACCGGCCCCGCCGCCGACGCCGCCGCCCGACGCGACCCTCCCGGAGCCCCCGTGCAGATCGACCCCCGCGGCCCCCGCTTCGCCGCCGCGATCACCTCCGCCGTCCTGGCCGTCGCCCTGATCACCGGCAGCGGCCCGCTGCTGGCCGGCCAGGCGCTCGTCTACGCCCTCGGCGCGTTCGGCGGCCCGCAGCACTCCCCGTACGGCTGGCTGTTCCGCCTCCTCGTCCTCCCCCGCCTGGCACCGCCGAGCCGGACCGCGGACGAGCGGCCGCTGCGCTTCGCCCAGGGGGTCGGCCTGGTCTTCACCGCCATCGGCGCGCTCGGCTTCTTCACCGGCGTGCCCTGGCTGGGCCTGCTGACCGCCTCGTTCGCACTGGCCGCGGCCTTCCTGGGCGCCGCCTTCGGCTACTGCCTAGGCTGCGAGATCTACCCGCTCGTCCGGCACACCCGCAGCCGCCTCGGCAACGGCGCCTGATACCGCCGTCCACCCGGCGCGCGACGGGCGGCCGGGGCACGATCCACGCGCGTGGACAGAAGCGGGAAGTTCCCGTTCGGACCCATCACGGAGATCACACCGCGAATATCCGGTTGACCGCACGGCTCAGGTGACAGCAGGCACTCGTTCGGGGGATCATCTCCAGGTATCACCCGTGACCGCCGCGGCGTGCCGTGCTCCGGTCGGCACCCGCGCCCGGGCGCGGGAACCCCGCCGAACCGGGCCCCGGCCCGTGGAAGTCAGGACTGACCGTGGCAGAGTTCGTCTACCCGCCGGTGATCGGCGCCGCCCTCACCGCCTTCCGTGCGCTCGACGTACGGGTCAAGATCGTGGGTGCCGAGCACATTCCCGCCACGGGCGGGGCCGTCCTGGTCAGCAACCACATCAGCTACCTGGACTTCCTCTTCGCCGGCCTCGGCGCCTACCGCGGCGGGAAGCGCAAGACGCGCTTCATGGCCAAGGACGACGTCTTCAAGCACCGCATCTCCGGCCCGCTGATGCGCGGCATGAAGCACATCCCGGTGGACCGCACCGACGGGCAGCCCGCCTACGAGGCCGCCGTGCGCGCCCTCAAGGCCGGCGAGGTGGTCGGGGTGTTCCCCGAGGCGACCATCAGCCGCTCGTTCATGCTGAAGAAGTTCAAGACCGGCGCCGCCCGGATGGCCGCCGACTCCGGCGCCCCGCTGCTGCCCGTCGTCCTCTGGGGCACCCAGCAGCTCTGGACCAAGGGCCGTCCGAAGACCCTGACCAAGCGGCACGTCCCGGTGACGATCATGATCGGTGAGCCGATCCGGCTCGGCCCGGACGACAAGCCCGTCATGGTCACCAGAAAGCTCCGCGCCGCCATGAGCGCGATGCTCGACCAGGCCCAGACCGAGTACCCCGGCAAGCCGGCCGGCCCGGACGACAGCTGGTGGCTGCCCGCCCACCTCGGCGGCACCGCGCCCACCCTTGAGGTCGCCGAGGCCGAGGACGAGGCGGAGGCCGTCGCCAAGGCCGAACGCCGCGCCGCCCGGGGCTGACCACCCGCCCTGCCCCTCCACTCCGTGGAGCCGATCTACTCCGTGCGATCGAGCGGACCCGCTCCGTAGCGTGTCGCCCGGCCTCCGACACCCCGCTTCTGACACAGTGACAGCTCCTTTCCGGGCCCCGCCCGGTCGGGAACGAGGCGCCACGTCGGAGCGGTCGGAAAGGTCGGAGACGGAGATGACACGGATCACCGGCACACGGCAGTCCCCCGGAAGCAGCAGAGCCCGTACCCGCGCGAGCGCCGGTGCGGGCCTTCTGCTTGTGGGCACCCTGCTCGCCGGCTGCGGAGCCGAACCCGGGGACATCCCGCTGTCCGAGATCCGGCCGGAGTCCCCCACCGCCACCCCCGAGCCGACACCCGCCACCCCGAGCCCCGGCGTCGTCGGCGCCGCGGCCGGCAATCCCGCCGCCGCGCACAACGGCCAGATCGTCGGCAGCGCCTTCCTGGACGCGGCCCGCAGCACCAGCGCCATCGTCACCCTCGCCCCGGACGGCACCGGCCAGCGCCAGCTCACCCAGCCACCCGACCGCGCCCGCGACGACCGCCCCGACTGGTCCCCGGACGGCAGCACCATCGCCTTCGACCGCACCGACCCGACGACCGGCGCCGCCCGGCTCTGGACCGTCTCCGCCACCGGCGAGGCCGCCCACCAGATCGGCCAGCTCTGCGACGGCGGCGCCATCGACTGCGCCAACGAGGACGAGCGTGCCCCCGCCTTCTCCCCGGACGGCAAGCAACTCGCCTTCAGCCGCACCTGGGGCGCCCTCGACCAGGCCACCCCCGCCCGGATCCAGTACTCCGACCTCTACCTGATGCGCCCGGACGGCACCGACGTCCAGCGGCTCACCTTCCTCACCAACGACAAGCCGTACTCCGGCACCGTCAGCAACCCCAGCTGGTCCCCGGACGGCAAGCAGCTCACCTTCGAGTACCGCACCAGCGCCACCGGCCAGCCCGCCAACAGCCGGGCCGTCTACGTCGTCGGTGTGGACGGCACCGGCCTGCGCCAGCTCACCCCCTGGGAACTGCGCGCCGGCGAACGGGCCAGCTGGTCCCCGGACGGCACCCAGATCCTCTTCACCACGTACCCGACCGGCCCCGACAACGCCCCCGGCGGCGGCATCTACACCGTCCACCCGGACGGCACCGCCATCGGCGCGCTCACCCCGGCACCCTCCGACGCCGCCTACGGAACCGCCGCCTACGCACCGGACGGCAAGTCGATCGTCTTCGCCCAGACCGCCGCGGGCGCCGGCACCGACTTCTACACCATGCGACCGGACGGCACGGGCGTCGCACGGCTCACCAACAACGGGGACAAGTGGCTCAGCCGACCGGTCTGGGGGACGGCGGCGGCTCCCGTCCAGGCGGCCTCGCAGTCCTCCCCCGGCGCTTCCCCTTCCGCGGCTTCCGCCGCTGCCTCTCCTTCGGCGTCCGCTTCAGCCGCTTCAGCACAGCCCTCGGCAAAGGCACCGGCTCAGGCTCAGGGACAGCCGGACACCGAGGACACCCAGCTCGACGACAGCGACCAGTGATCCGAGGCCATTCGACCGACCGCCCGCACGGAAAACGCGAAAAGGCCCACCCGGGAACCCGGGTGGGCCTTTTCTGAAGAATTGTTCGGCGGCGTCCTACTCTCCCACAGGGTCCCCCCTGCAGTACCATCGGCGCTGTGAGGCTTAGCTTCCGGGTTCGGAATGTAACCGGGCGTTTCCCTCACGCTATGACCACCGAAACACTATGAAACTGTCGACCCGCCGGCAAGGCGGTCGTTGTTTCAGAACAACACAGTGGACGCGAGCAACTGAGGACAAGCCCTCGGCCTATTAGTACCGGTCAACTCCACCCCTCACAGGGCTTCCATACCCGGCCTATCAACCCAGTCGTCTACTGGGAGCCTTACCCTCTCAAGGAGGTGGGAGTGCTCATCTCGAAGCAGGCTTCCCGCTTAGATGCTTTCAGCGGTTATCCCTCCCGAACGTAGCCAACCAGCCATGCCCTTGGCAGAACAACTGGCACACCAGAGGTTCGTCCGTCCCGGTCCTCTCGTACTAGGGACAGCCCTTCTCAACACTCCTACGCGCACAGCGGATAGGGACCGAACTGTCTCACGACGTTCTAAACCCAGCTCGCGTACCGCTTTAATGGGCGAACAGCCCAACCCTTGGGACCTACTCCAGCCCCAGGATGCGACGAGCCGACATCGAGGTGCCAAACCATCCCGTCGATATGGACTCTTGGGGAAGATCAGCCTGTTATCCCCGGGGTACCTTTTATCCGTTGAGCGACGGCGCTTCCACAAGCCACCGCCGGATCACTAGTCCCTACTTTCGTACCTGCTCGACCCGTCAGTCTCACAGTCAAGCTCCCTTGTGCACTTACACTCAACACCTGATTGCCAACCAGGCTGAGGGAACCTTTGGGCGCCTCCGTTACCCTTTAGGAGGCAACCGCCCCAGTTAAACTACCCACCAGACACTGTCCCTGATCCGGATCACGGACCCAGGTTAGACATCCAGCACGACCAGAGTGGTATTTCAACGACGACTCCCACCCAACTGGCGTTGGGCTTTCACAGTCTCCCACCTATCCTACACAAGCCGAACCGAACACCAATATCAAGCTATAGTAAAGGTCCCGGGGTCTTTCCGTCCTGCTGCGCGAAACGAGCATCTTTACTCGTAATGCAATTTCACCGGGCCTATGGTTGAGACAGTCGAGAAGTCGTTACGCCATTCGTGCAGGTCGGAACTTACCCGACAAGGAATTTCGCTACCTTAGGATGGTTATAGTTACCACCGCCGTTTACTGGCGCTTAAGTTCTCAGCTTCGCCTCGACGAATCAAAGCTAACCGGTCCCCTTAACGTTCCAGCACCGGGCAGGCGTCAGTCCGTATACATCGCCTTACGGCTTCGCACGGACCTGTGTTTTTAGTAAACAGTCGCTTCTCGCTGGTCTCTGCGGCCACCCCCAGCTCGGAGTGCAAGACTCGTCACCAGGAATGGCCCCCCTTCTCCCGAAGTTACGGGGGCATTTTGCCGAGTTCCTTAACCATAGTTCACCCGAACGCCTCGGTATTCTCTACCTGACCACCTGAGTCGGTTTGGGGTACGGGCCGCCATGAAACTCGCTAGAGGCTTTTCTCGACAGCATAGGATCATCCACTTCACCACAATCGGCTCGGCATCAGGTCTCAGCCTAATGAGTGACGGATTTGCCTATCACTCGGCCTACACCCTTACCCCGGGACAACCACCGCCCGGGCTGGACTACCTTCCTGCGTCACCCCATCGCTCACCTACTACCCCGTTGGGTCACCGGCTCCACCACTTCCCTTTGCCCGAAGGCTCCGGGACGGCTTCACGGGCTTAGCATCAGAAGGTTCAGCGTTGGCGCTTCAAAGCGGGTACGGGAATATCAACCCGTTGTCCATCGACTACGCCTGTCGGCCTCGCCTTAGGTCCCGACTTACCCTGGGCAGATCAGCTTGACCCAGGAACCCTTGGTCAATCGGCGCAAGAGTTTCCCACTCTTGTATCGCTACTCATGCCTGCATTCTCACTCGTATACCGTCCACGACTGGTTTCCACCGCCGCTTCACCCGGCACACGACGCTCCCCTACCCATCACAACAGCGTTAGGCCTTCACGCTGCAATGACACGACTTCGGTGATGTGCTTGAGCCCCGCTACATTGTCGGCGCGGAATCACTTGACCAGTGAGCTATTACGCACTCTTTCAAGGGTGGCTGCTTCTAAGCCAACCTCCTGGTTGTCTCTGCGACTCCACATCCTTTCCCACTTAGCACACGCTTAGGGACCTTAGTCGGTGTTCTGGGCTGTTTCCCTCTCGACCATGGAGCTTATCCCCCACAGTCTCACTGCCACGCTCTCACTTACCGGCATTCGGAGTTTGGCTAAGGTCAGTAACCCGGTGAGGCCCATCGCCTATCCAGTGCTCTACCTCCGGCAAGAAACACGTGACGCTGCACCTAAATGCATTTCGGGGAGAACCAGCTATCACGGAGTTTGATTGGCCTTTCACCCCTAACCACAGGTCATCCCCCAGGTTTTCAACCCTGGTGGGTTCGGTCCTCCACACGGTCTTACCCGCGCTTCAACCTGCCCATGGCTAGATCACTCCGCTTCGGGTCTTGGGCATGCAACTCAGTCGCCCTATTCGGACTCGCTTTCGCTACGGCTACCCCACACGGGTTAACCTCGCTACACACCGCAAACTCGCAGGCTCATTCTTCAAAAGGCACGCAGTCACGGCCAGCCGGCAAGCTGATGACGACGCTCCCACGGCTTGTAGGCACACGGTTTCAGGTACTATTTCACTCCGCTCCCGCGGTACTTTTCACCATTCCCTCACGGTACTATCCGCTATCGGTCACTAGGGAATATTTAGGCTTAGCGGGTGGTCCCGCCAGATTCACACGGGATTTCTCGGGCCCCGTGCTACTTGGGAGATGAGCAAGCAAGCCGTACAGATTTCGTCTACGGGGGTCTTACCCTCTACGCCGGACCTTTCGCATGTCCTTCGACTACCCATACGGTTTCTGACTCGCCGACCGGCCGGCAGACCGATCAAGCTCATTCCCACGACCCCGATTGGCAACCCCTGCCGGGTCTCACACCAAACGGTTTAGCCTCATCCAGTTTCGCTCGCCACTACTCCCGGAATCACGGTTGTTTTCTCTTCCTGCGGGTACTGAGATGTTTCACTTCCCCGCGTTCCCTCCACACTGCCTATGTGTTCAGCAGCGGGTGACAGCCCATGACGACTGCCGGGTTTCCCCATTCGGACACCCCCGGATCAAAGCTCGGTTGACAGCTCCCCGGGGCCTATCGCGGCCTCCCACGTCCTTCATCGGTTCCTAGTGCCAAGGCATCCACCGTGCGCCCTTAAAAACTTGGCCACAGATGCTCGCGTCCACTGTGCAGTTCTCAAACAACGACCAGTCACCCACCTCAACAAGCATGGGACCGGCAACCACTGAGACAACGTTTCCGTTCCCTCAGGACCCAACAACGTGCCCGACACAGTCAATCCCCGACCACGTTCCACGCCCGAAGGCAGTACTAACGATCCGATCTCTTCCTGTGCCGAATAGTCAACGTTCCACCCATGAGCGAGCACTCCGGGACATTCGCCCGAAGCTGCTATGTGCTCCTTAGAAAGGAGGTGATCCAGCCGCACCTTCCGGTACGGCTACCTTGTTACGACTTCGTCCCAATCGCTGGTCCCACCTTCGACGGCTCCTCCCCTTACGGGTTAGGCCACCGGCTTCGGGTGTTACCGACTTTCGTGACGTGACGGGCGGTGTGTACAAGGCCCGGGAACGTATTCACCGCAGCATGCTGATCTGCGATTACTAGCAACTCCAACTTCATGGGGTCGAGTTGCAGACCCCAATCCGAACTGAGGCCGGCTTTTTGGGATTCGCTCCGCCTCACGGCATCGCAGCCCTTTGTACCGACCATTGTAGCACGTGTGCAGCCCAAGACATAAGGGGCATGATGATTTGACGTCGTCCCCACCTTCCTCCGAGTTGACCCCGGCAGTCTCCTGTGAGTCCCCATCACCCCGAAAGGCATGCTGGCAACACAGAACAAGGGTTGCGCTCGTTGCGGGACTTAACCCAACATCTCACGACACGAGCTGACGACAACCATGCACCACCTGTATACCGACCACAAGGGGGCACCCATCTCTGGATGTTTCCGGCATATGTCAAGCCTTGGTAAGGTTCTTCGCGTTGCGTCGAATTAAGCCACATGCTCCGCTGCTTGTGCGGGCCCCCGTCAATTCCTTTGAGTTTTAGCCTTGCGGCCGTACTCCCCAGGCGGGGAACTTAATGCGTTAGCTGCGGCACCGACGACGTGGAATGTCGCCAACACCTAGTTCCCAACGTTTACGGCGTGGACTACCAGGGTATCTAATCCTGTTCGCTCCCCACGCTTTCGCTCCTCAGCGTCAGTAATGGCCCAGAGATCCGCCTTCGCCACCGGTGTTCCTCCTGATATCTGCGCATTTCACCGCTACACCAGGAATTCCGATCTCCCCTACCACACTCCAGCCTGCCCGTATCGAATGCAGACCCGGGGTTAAGCCCCGGGCTTTCACATCCGACGCGACAGGCCGCCTACGAGCTCTTTACGCCCAATAATTCCGGACAACGCTCGCACCCTACGTATTACCGCGGCTGCTGGCACGTAGTTAGCCGGTGCTTCTTCTGCAGGTACCGTCACTTGCGCTTCTTCCCTGCTGAAAGAGGTTTACAACCCGAAGGCCGTCATCCCTCACGCGGCGTCGCTGCATCAGGCTTTCGCCCATTGTGCAATATTCCCCACTGCTGCCTCCCGTAGGAGTCTGGGCCGTGTCTCAGTCCCAGTGTGGCCGGTCGCCCTCTCAGGCCGGCTACCCGTCGTCGCCTTGGTGGGCCGTTACCCCACCAACAAGCTGATAGGCCGCGGGCTCATCCTGCACCGCCGGAGCTTTACACCCAGGAGCATGCACTCCCAGGTCATATCCGGTATTAGACCCCGTTTCCAGGGCTTGTCCCAGAGTGCAGGGCAGATTGCCCACGTGTTACTCACCCGTTCGCCACTGATCCACCCCGAAGGGCTTCACCGTTCGACTTGCATGTGTTAAGCACGCCGCCAGCGTTCGTCCTGAGCCAGGATCAAACTCTCCGTGAATGTTTACCGGTATTCCGGTTCACACCCGCGTTGAGCGGCACGGCAACCACCGGAATAGGGCGGCCCCGCGCACTGCGTCCTCGCTAGTGTTTATTTCAAAAGGAATCTCCAACCCCAGGAAACCTGAGGCCGGGGATGTCAACATATCTGGCGTTGACTTTTGGCACGCTGTTGAGTTCTCAAGGAACGGACGCTTCCTTCGAGCCGCCTTCCAGCGGGCCCTCCGGGCTTCGTTCTTTCGTGTTTCCAGCTTATCAGATGTTTTCCGCTCCGTTTTCCGGAGTTTCATTCATCGGATTCGCTTTCCGCCTTGTCGCCCCGGTCTCCCGCGGCGACTCCGGAACTGTACGGGGACGGGCACGCCACATGCAAATCGTCCCGCCCTGCTGGCGCAGGGCGGGACGATCCGTTGTTCCGGCGCCGTCAGGCGCGGCCCATCTCCTCGACGATCGCCGCCGCGAAGGCGTCGATGTCGGCCTCCGTGGTGTCGAAGGAACACACCCAGCGGACCTCACCGGTGTGCTCGTTCCAGAAGTAGAAGCGGTAGCGCTTCTGCAGTCGCTCGCTCACCTCGCGCGGGAGGATCGCGAACACCGCGTTCGCCTGGACCGGGCGGATCACCTCGACGCCGTCGATGTCGCGGACGGCCGCCTCCAGCCGGCTGGCCATGGCGTTGGCGTGGCCGGCGTTGCGCAGGTAGAGGTCACCGGTGAGCAGCGCCTCGAACTGGACGGAGAGGAAGCGCATCTTCGAGGCGAGCTGCATCGAGGTCTTGCGCAGGTACTTGATGTTGCGCACCCGCTCGGGGTTGAGCACCACCACGACCTCGCCGAACAGCAGGCCGTTCTTCGTCCCGCCGAAGGAGAGCACGTCGACGCCCACGTCCGTGGTGAAGGCGCGCATCGGCAGGCCGAGCGAGGCGGCCGCGTTGGCCAGCCGGGCGCCGTCCATGTGGACGAGCATCCCGAGCTGGTGGGCGTGCTCGGTGAGCGCGCGGATCTCCTCGACGGTGTAGAGGGTGCCGAGCTCCGTGCTCTGGGTGATCGAGACGGCGAGCGGCTGGGCGCGGTGTTCGTCGCCGAAGCCCCACGCCTGCTGGTCGAGCAGCTCCGGGGTGAGCTTGCCGTCCGGGGTGGGGACGGTGTGGAGCTTGATGCCGCCCATCTTCTCCGGCGCGCCGCCCTCGTCCACGTGGATGTGGGCGGACTCGGCGCAGACCACGGCGCCCCAGCGCGGGAGCAGGGCCTGCAGCGAGACCACGTTGGCGCCGGTGCCGTTGAAGACCGGGTAGGCCTCCGCCTTCTCGCCGAAGTGGCGGCGGAAGACGTCCTGCAGGTGGTTCGTGTAGTCGTCCTCGCCGTACGCGACCTGGTGCCCGTCGTTGGCGAGGGCGATCGCGGCGAGGATCTCCGGGTGCACGCCGGAGTAGTTGTCGCTCGCGAAGCCGCGGACGGCGGTGTCGTGCCGCCGTATCGCGTCCGTGCGGGCGGGGTCGATCATCGGGCTGTCAGCCACAGGTGCTGTCCGTTCAGTTCTGCTGCGGGGCGGTCCCAGAGGGCCGCGAGGTGTTCGGCGAGGTCGGCGGTCTCGGTGTACCCGGTGAACTTCGCCTCGGGCTTCTCGGCCCGCATCTCGGGGCTGAGCAGCGCCTTGATGACCAGGATCGTAGCCGCCGCGGTGGGCTCGCCGTCCGGGGACGTCGTCTCCTTCTTGAAGGAGTCGGCCATGGAGAGGGTCCAGGCCTCGGTGGCGGCCTTGGCGGCCGCGTAGGCGGCGCCGCCGGCGGTGGGCTTGTGCGCGCTCGACGCGGAGACGATCGCGTACCGGCCGGCCTGGCTGCGGACCAGGGCGGGCTGGAAGGCGAGCGAGGTGTGCTGGAGGGTGCGCACCACGGTGTCGTGCAGGAAGTCCCAGTCGTCGAGCCGGGTGTCGAAGAAGGTCTTGCTGCCGCGCCAGCCGCCGACCAGGTGGAAGACGCCGTCGACGTGGCCGTGCTCGGACTCCAGGTGGTCGGCCCAGTCGTGCACCTCCTGCGGGTCGAGCAGGTCGATCACCTGGCCGCTCACCTTGGCGCCGCGGACCGCGACCCGGGTCGCGTCGAGGGCGGACTCCAGGCGCTGGGCGTCGATGTCGGCACCGATCACGGTGGCGCCACCGGCGGCGAGGCGGCGCAGCACGGCGCGGCCGGCGGGGCCACTGGCTCCGGCGACGGCGACGACCTTGCCGGCCAGCGTGGTGTCGGGGGTGGTGGTCACGCAGCAACTCCCTGGATTCCGGCGCCGGTGATTCCGGCGGTGGCGGCGATGACGCCGCGCAGCTTCTTGGCGAGGGCCTCGTAGAACATGCTCAGCGGGAACTCGTCCGGGAGCACGGCGTCGCACAGCGCCTTGTTGAGGGCCTTGCCGTCGGTGAGGTCGAGCGGAAGCGCCTCCGGGCCCTTGGCCCAGGTGGAGGCCGGGTGCGGGGTGAGGTAGCGCGAGACCAGCTGGTAGGCGGCGATCCAGTGGGCCGGCTTGGGCCGGTCGATGCCGTCGCGGTACAGGGTCTCGATCTCGGCGCAGAGCGCGTTGGTGACCTGCGGGGCGCGCTCCCAGTCGATGCTGAGGCGGTTGTCGCGCCACTGCAGGGCGCCGTTCTTGTGCAGGTAGGCGAAGAGCAGCTGGCCGCCCATGCCGTCGTAGTTGCGCACGCGGTCGCCGCTGACCGGGAAGCGGAACAGCCGGTCGAAGAGGATCGCGTACTGGACGTCGCGGGCGTGCTTGTTGCCCTCGGCCTCCAGTTTCACCGCCTCCTTGAAGGTGGTGAGGTCGCAGCGCAGCTCCTCCAGGCCGTACATCCAGAACGGGCTGCGCTGCTTGATCATGAAGGGGTCGAACGGCAGGTCGCCGTGGCTGTGGGTGCGGTCGTGCACGAGGTCCCACAGGACGAAGGTCTCCTGCGCGCGCTGCTGGTCCTGGAGCAGGCCCTCGGCGTCGGCGGGGATCTCCAGGCCGAGCTGCTCGACGGCGCTGGTGGAGACGGCGCGGAAGCGGGCGGCCTCGCGGTCGCAGAAGATGCCGCCCCAGGTGAAACGTTCCGGCGCCTTGCGCACGGCGACCGTCTCGGGGAAGAGGACGGCGGAGTTGGTGTCGTAGCCGGCCGTGAAGTCCGTGAAGGTGATCGGCACGAACATCGGGTTGTCGAAGCGGGTGCGCTCCAGCTCGGCGAGCCAGTCGGGCCACACGACGCGCAGCAGGACGGCTTCCAGGTTGCGGTCCGGGTTGCCGTTCTGGGTGTACATCGGGAAGACGACCAGGTGCTCCAGGCCGTCCTCGCGCTGGTCGGCGGGCTGGAAGGCGAGCAGCGAGTCGAGGAAGTCGGGCTCCCGGTAGCCGGTGTCGGCCCACTTGGCGAGGTCCGCGTCGACGGCGGCCAGGTAGGCGGCGTCGTGCGGGAAGTTCGGGGCGAGCTCCTGGACGGCGGCGCGGACGGTGTCCACCAGCGGGTCGACGGTGTGCCGCTGGACCGTGGACAGGTCGATGGAGCCGTCCTTGGACTGCAGCGGTCTGAGCGTCTCGACGGCCTCCTTCAGGCGCTGCCAGGCCGGGTGCGCGGCGAGGGGGGAGAGCGGAGCGTCGGCCGCCACAGCGAGCCTTGGCGAAAGATTCTGCATCGTGGACTCACTTCGACAGGAGTTATTTCGACGTGGACACCATAAGTACGAAAGGTTCTCTCGTTCAAGAGGGGCCCGGCCGACAAAGTTCCGGCCGGGTGCCGGTCGGGCCGTGAATCGTCCGGCGGGAGGCCCGTTCGTCCACCCGGGGGACGGCGGGTCGGGGCGGCGGGGCGGGACGCCGGGGAGCCGCGCGGCCGCCGTCGCCGGTCCGGCGCCGGGGCGCCGCGGACGCGGGCCCGTACGCCGACCATGCCGCGTGCGTCGGGCCGCCGCCACCGGGGCGGCGGCCCGTGGCCGGCGACACCGACGACACCGACGACCCGCGCGCCGGCCCCCGGGCGCGCGCCGGCCGGGGCCTTCACCACGGCGGGCACCACCGTGCGCCCCCGTACGCGCCCTGGCACCGCCCGGGCCCGGGCGGTGATCGTGGACGGGACGACCGTCGCCCGGGAGGCCGCCGTTGCACGAACCCACCCTGGTCAACTGGCTCCTCGCCCTCCTCACCGCCACCTCGGGCGCCTACTGCCTCGCCCGGCTCCGGCACACCTCCGGTGCCACCTCCCCTTCCTGCACCGCTGCCGCCGCGCCCCCGCGCACCGCCCGCGCCTGCGCCGCACCCGGTGCGGCCACGCCCGGTTCCGGCGCCGCCGCCGGACTGCTCGCGCGGGAGTCCGACGCGGCCGACGCGCTGATGGGCCTCGGCATGGCCGCGATGGCCGTCGCCGGCGCCGCCGTCCCGGCCGCCGTCTGGGCCTGGCTGTTCGGCGTGCCCGCGGCCGCCTTCCTGCTCGCCGCCGTGCACGCCCCGGCCGGGCGGGCGCACCGGCTGCACCACGCGGTCGGCGCACTGGCCATGACGTACACGGCGCTCGCCATGACCGCGCCGTCCGCCGGGCACCACCACCACGCCGCCGCCCTCGGCGCGCCGCTGCTCACCGGCGCCCTGCTCCTCTACTTCGGCGGGTACACGCTGTGGGTAGGCTCCCGGCTGCTGCGCACGCCCGCCGGCACCCTCGCGCTCGGCACCGCCGGCCTGCCGCAGGCCTGCCGGCTCACCATGGGGATCGGCATGTTCGCCATGCTCCTGACCATGTGAGGACCGGACCGGCTCCGGACCGCCCCCGGCCCGGCCCGCGCCGCCCGGACGGCGTCGCCCGCACAATCCCCGCTCCAGCGCGTGGCGTTGGTCACTGGCCGGTTGAAAGCCGTTCCACCGGGCGTCGGCAGCGCATAGGTTGACGGGGAGCGCGTTGTCGCGTTCCGTGCGTACTCGGGGAGCCCCTGCGATGACTGCCCTGATCGGCCTGCTGCTGCTCGGACTGCTGCTCTCGACCGTCGCGCCCCGGCTGCTGGCCCGGGCCCGCTGGGTGGAGCGCGAACCGGTGCTGGCGCTGCTGGTGTGGCAGTGCCTCGTGGTGGCGGTGCTGCTGTGCTGCGCACTGGCCCTGGTCCTGGCCGCCTCGGCCGCCCTGCCCGAGCTGCGCACCCTGGTGTTCACCGGCGCCCCGCACGGCGTGGAGGCCGCGTACGGTCTGCAGAACGCCGAGGGCTGGGGCCGGCTGTGTGCCGCGGTGCTGGCGGCCGGCGGGGTGCGGACGGTGTTCGCGCTCACCCGCGAGATCCGTGCGGCGAAGGCGCTGCGCGACCGCAGGCACGCGGAACTGTCCAGCTGGGCACCGGAGTTGCCGGAGTCGATCGCGACCGCCCGGAGCCGCAGGGAACGCCTGGTGGTGTTGGAGAACGTCCGGCCCGAGGCGTGGTCGCTGCCGGGCCCGGACTCCCGGCTGGTGGTCACCACCGGCGCCCTCCAGCAGCTGACCGACCGGGAGTTGGCCGCCGTGCTGAGCCACGAGCGCGGGCACGTCCGGGCGCGGCACCACTGGTTGAAGCAGTTCGCGCAGGCGCTCGCCTCGGGCTTCCCGGGGATCGGCGTGTTCCGCGCCTTCCTGGGCCAGGTGGAGGAACTGGTCGAGCTGGCGGCCGACGACCGCGCCGCGCGCCGCCACGGCCGGCACACCACCGCCCTCGCGCTGGCCGAACTCAACCTGGACCGCGGGGTGTTCGGCGCCTGCCCGCCCGGCCTGGCGCAGTCCCCGAAGCGGGTGGACCGGCTGCTCGCGGGCCGGCCGCGGCTGACTGTGGCGCACCGGCTGCGGCTGACCGCCCTCGCCCTCGCCGCACCGGCGGCGGTCGTCCTGCTGGCCTTCGCGCCGGGGCTCAACTCGCTGCACTGACCCGGCGCACGGCGCCAACCGGCCGACGCGAGAGGGAGGCTGACGACAGGTCAGCCCGTACAGGCCCCGCCGACCGGACCGGCCGAGCCGACCGCGCCGTCCGAACCGCCGAGGTGACGCCCGAGGACGTCGCGGTGCAGCGGCCTGGCCTGCTCGTACCGCTCGCGCCCGGCCTCGGTCAGGGCGATCACGACGCCCCGCCGGTCGAGCTCGCACATGGAGCGGGTGACCAGTCCGGCCTTCTCCAGCCGGGCGATCAGCCGGGAGAGGGCACTCTGGCTCAGGTGGACGGTGGGGGCGAGGTCGCTCACCCGCAAGGCCGGCCGGCCCTCCGAGACGCAGCCCTCCACCAGGTGTTCCAGCACCTCGAACTCGCTCATGCCGAGTCCGTGCCGCTCACCGAGCTCGCGGTCGAGCGCGCAGGCGGTGGTAGCGCGGAGGGCCAGCAGCTCGCGCCACTGCGCGACGAGGTCGGCCTGGGCCGGGGAGTCGAGTTCAGCCACGGCGCCACCCTAGCAGATGCACGTGAACCTAATGCGTTCACATCTAATTCATTTGCATTGAATGCACGTGCATGTAGTGTCCTCCCCATGACCACCGCGACCGCCACGTCATCCGACGCATCGTCAACCAGCGGGCTGAACTGGACTCCCCGCCTCTGGGGCACCCTGATCGTGCTCTGCGCCGCCATGTTCCTGGACGCCCTGGACGTCTCCATGGTCGGTGTCGCCCTGCCCTCCATCGGCTCCGAACTGCACCTGTCCACCTCCACCCTCCAGTGGGTGGTCTCCGGCTACGTGCTCGGCTACGGCGGCCTGCTCCTGCTCGGCGGCCGCGCGGCCGACCTGCTCGGCCGCCGCCGCGTCTTCCTCGTCGCCCTCGGCGTCTTCGCCGCCGCCTCGCTGGTCGGCGGCCTGGTCGACGACGGCGCCCTGCTGATCGGCGCCCGCTTCCTCAAGGGCGTCAGCGCCGCGTTCACCGCCCCGGCCGGCCTGTCGATCATCACCACGACCTTCGCCGAGGGCCCCGCCCGCAACCGCGCGCTGTCCATCTACACCACCTGCGGCGCCAGCGGCTTCTCGCTCGGCCTGGTGCTCAGCGGCCTGCTCACCTCGGTCGGCTGGCGCTGGACCTTCCTGATGCCCGTCCCGGTCGCGCTGCTGGCCCTGCTGGTCGCCGTCCGCCTGCTCCCCCGACCCGTCGAGGAGCGCGCCCAGGGCGGCTACGACGTGCTCGGTGCGATCACCGGCACCGCCACCGTGCTGCTGCTGGTGTTCACCGTGACCGAGGCGCAGGGCGCCGGCTGGCTGAGCCCGCGCACGCTCGGCTCGCTCGGTGTGGTCGCCGTCCTGGCCGCGGCCTTCCTGGCCATCGAGAGCCGCGCCGCGCACCCGCTCGTCCGGCTCGGCATCTTCCGCAACGGCTCGGTCGCCCGGGCCAACCTCGTCGCCTTCGCGATGGCCGGCGCGTACGGCGGGTTCCAGTTCGTCGTGACGCTCTTCCTGCAGCACCTGCTCGGCTGGTCCGCCCTGAAGATGGCGCTCGGGCTGCTCCCCGCCGGTGCGATGATCGCGCTCTCCGCCCCGTTCATGGGCAAGGTGGTGGACCGCTTCGGCACCGGACGGCTGCTGCCCCTCGGCCTGCTCTCGCTGACCGCCGCCTTCGCGCTCTTCCTGCGGCTGGACGAGCACAGCTCCTACCCGGTGCTGGTGCTGCCCTCGATGGCGCTGCTCGGCATCGGCTTCATGCTGGCCTTCCCCTCGGTGAACATCGCCGCCACCTCCGGCGTCGCCGACGAGGAGCAGGGTCTCGCCTCCGGACTGGTCAACACCGCGATCCAGGTCGGCACCGCCGTCGTACTGGCCGGCGCGACCGCGATGATCACCGCCGGCAGCGCGGGCGGCGACAGCCCGCAGGCCCAACTGGACGGCTACCGCCCGGCGTTGCTGTTCGTCACGGCGGTCTCGCTGGTCGGCCTGGTGATCGCCGCGACCGGCGCCCTGCTGGACCGTCGCCGCGAGTCCGCCGCCGTGCCGGTGCTCGACGCCCCGCCGGCCGGCTCCGACCGGCCGTCCGCCGACGAGGTCCGGACCGCCCCGGCCCCGGAGCACGTCCGGGACGCGGTCCTGACCAGGAGCTGAGTCACGGCCTGTGCCCGGGAACCGACCCCCGGCCTCCGGGCGAATGGCGCCGGCTCCACCAAACCCCCGTGTTGGTGGAGCCGGCCGTCTTCGTGGCGGCCGACCGCGCGGCGCCCCGAGAGGGCGCGGTCCACGGTGCGGCTGCCGGCTCGGCCAGTATATTGGCTCGGAGCCAACGAACGTTCGGAGCAGTCACGATGGCACCTCGCGGGGATTCGGTCAATGAGGAGATGCGGCAGCGCTCCCGCCGACGCATCATGCGGGCCACCGTCGAACTCGTTGACCAGCGCGGTTACGCGGGCACCACGCTCACCGACATCGCCGAACGCGCCGGGCTCGCACGGGGGTTGCTCTCCTACTACTTCGACGGCAAACGGCTCCTGATGCAGGCCGCCACGCACCGGCTGATGCACCAGGCGCTCACCGGCGCGCTCGCCGACCTGGCGCCGGACGCCTCCCCGCAGGCCCGGCTCGCCACCGCGATCGACGCCGTCCTCGCCCTGGCCCTGGACCACCCCCGGGTGATGCGCTCGCACCTGGCGCTGATCCTCGACCCGGACACCGGGGCCTTCGTCCAGGACCCGGAGCAGCAGCGGCTCAGCGCGATCCTGCAGGACCTGCTGCACGACTGGGGCGCACCGGACCCGGCCGCCGCGCACGCGGTGCTGCGCAGCGCGCTGATGGGCGGCTGCATCGGGGTGCTGCTGCCGGGCGCCGAGCTGTCGCTCGCGCCGATCCGGGCCGACCTGTTCGGCCGCTACGACCTGCCCTGGGAGCTGGGCCGCCCGCCGCAGCCGCTGCCGCCGGAACGCGAACGGCCGCCGGCCCGCGGTTGACGGCGGGCGGGCGGCCGCGGGGGCGGTGCCGCGAAGGCTCTGTCGCGAAGGGCGGTGTCACGAAGGGCGGTGCCGCGAAGGGCGGTGCCGCGAAGGCACTGTGTCGCGAGGGAGGTCCGGCGACCCTCCGGCTCGACGGCCCTCCGGTTCAGCGCTCCTTCAGTATCGAGGCGAGCAGGTCTATGGTCCGCTCCGGCGTGAGGCTGTCCACGCAGAGCCGTTCCATCACCTGGACGTAGGCGTCGACGTCGTCCCGCTTGTCCAGGTAGAGCGCGCTGGTCAGCTGCTCCAGGTAGACGACGTCGGCGAGGTCCTGTTCGGGGAAGCGCAGGATGCTGAACGCCCCGGACTCGCCCGCGTGCGCGCCGAACCGGAACGGCATGACCTGGATGACCACGTTGGCCTGCTCGGCGACGTCGATCAGGTACTGCACCTGACTGCGCATCACCTTCGGCCCGCCGACCGGGCGGCGCAGCGCCGCCTCGTCGATCACGGCCCACAGCCGCGGGCTGGCGCCCTCGGTCAGCAGCTTCTGGCGGCGCATCCGGAGGCTGACCCGCCGCTCGATCTCGTCGTCGCACAGGGCCGGCCGACTCTGGCCGAAAACCGCCCGCGCGTACTCCTCGCACTGCAGCAGCCCGGGGATGAACTGCACCTCGTAGGTGCGGATCAGCTGGGCGGCCTCCTCCAGACCGACGTAGGTCTGGAACCAGCCCGGCAGCACGTCGTTGAAGCTGTGCCACCAGCCGGACTTGTTGGCCTCGCGGACGAGGCCGAGCAGGGCCTCCCGCTCGCCGCCGTCGTCCACGCCGTAGAGGCTGAGCAGGTCGGCGACGTCGCGCTCCTTGAAGCTGACGCGGCCGAGTTCCATCCGGCTGATCTTGGACTCGGACGCGCGGATCGCGTAGCCCGCGTCCTCGCGGGTGATGCCGCGATTCTCGCGCAGCCTGCGCAACTGCGAGCCGAGGAGGATTCGGCGGACCATCGAGCCGCCGCCCGGCTGAACTGTGGTCATGCGGTCGAAACCTCCACCTAGGGCAAACAGCGCACAGTCTGCCATCAGTTGAGCGCTCACGGTGCCGATACTGACGGATGTTCCTATCAGTTCTGCACTCCGCACACCAGGATGCACGTGCATCCGGCGCTTGCATATGCCAATAGTGCGACTGCACGTGAATCGACTCTTGCATCTGCAGTGAGCGCACACCACCATGGTGCACGTGCACCTGCACATCCCTGGCAATCCCGCGGGCTCCGCGTCGACCCCACGCGCGACTCCGTGCACCCACCCGTCGGCGTCCCCCACGCAGGCGGGTGTCCGGGTGCGCGCGCGCCTGGTCGAGGGGCGGCCGTGCGGCCGAGCGAGTCGGAGGTGACCGGCATGACCCCGGCGGGTCCAGCCGTGTCCGCCCCCTTATGGGAGGAGCTCTTCATGAGCACCGGTACGGCTTTGGCGGTTGACCCCCATGTGGTCACCTGTACGCTCGCTCCTCGCTTCGAATCCGTCAGAACCGCACGCGACTTCGTCCGCACCGCGCTCGAGCGCTGGGACCTGACCGAGCTGTTCGACGACGTCGCGCTGGTCGCCTCGGAGCTGGTCACCAACGCGCTCCGGCATGCGATCGGCGCACGGCCCGACCCGGCGGGCGGCGCCCAGGGCGAGTACGACTTTCCCACACAGCCGACCCCCGAGGGCCGGCTGCCGATCCGAATAAGCCTCGTGCACCGCGCCCCGCAGGTGGTGTGCGCGGTCAGCGATCCGAGCTGTCTGGGGCCGGTGGCCCGGGAGGCCGACTTCGTCGCGGAGTCCGGCCGCGGGCTGCACCTGGTGGAGTCGTTCAGCCGCTCCTGGGGCTGGCACCCGCTGGGCAGCGGCAAGGTGGTCTGGGCGATGTTCGAAGCGGAGCCCGCGGTCGGCTCCGAAGCCGGCGGACGGCACCGACGCTCCGCCTAGTGCCGGGCGCAGCGCGGACGGCGTCGAGCGAGGCCCCGGGAGGACCACACCCCGGGAGCCGGCGGGCCCCTGCGCCCGGACGGCCGGCGGGAGCGCCCGCGCGGGGCGGTGCGGCACACCGGCCGGGCCCCTCCCACGCCCCGGCCGTGTTACCGGACCCCGCAGGACCCGCCCCCGGACGAAGGGGCGCCGGAGCACCGGCTCCGGACAAGACAAAGGCCGTCGTGGTGTCAGCACCCACGACGGCCCCCCGATGGCGAAGCGGCCCCCCGTCAGACCGCCAGGTGGTCGAACTCCCCGTCCTTGGCCCCCAGCAGCAGGGCGGCGATCTCGGCCCGGGTGTAGATGAGCGCCGGGCCGTCCGGGAAGCGCGAGTTGCGCATCGCCACGTCGCCGCCCGGCAGGGCCGCGAACTCGACGCAGTTGCCCTGGGAGTTGCTGTGCCGGCTCTTCTGCCAGACGACCCCCGTGAGGTCGGTGGCGGCGATCCCGTTGAAGGGACGGCACGAGCCGTGCGTGTGCTGCGAGTCCTGCGAGTCGTGCATAGAAATCTCCCGAAGAGATCCGGAGTTGTCGTCCGGCGCGGCACCCCCGGCACCCACCGAACGATCGGACCGGCCCCGTACCGGCCCGGTACAACGCCTCACTTGACGTGATGATAGCTGTAGTGCACGTGCATCAGCACGGGACGTTGCAGGTGCAGGACGCTTTCATCCGATGCCCCGAACTCTTCACGGACCCTTCTCCTGACGGTATGTAAACGGACAAACTCCACTGAATCGACAGCGTCCCGATGACCGGCCGTGAGCGGCTCTCCGCTGAATGTTGATCTTCGAATGCCGGGAGTCGCACCCCCGTGACCCTCCGTCAAACCCGTCCGGGCCTGTGAGACATCTCACTCGCCACGGCTGCAACGCCGGGCCCCTCGCGCCGCGTCATCACCCTCCGGCCGGCTACGACCCGGGGCCGAGGGACTGGGGACGGTTTCGTCCGGATTGCCAGGAAAACTCCCGAACCCGCCGGGGGTGGCGCACGAGCTCGGCACCGGGCGCACGCGAAACCCGTCCGGCAGCCGACTGCAGGCCTGACGGGGCGATGTCCTACGATCTCCGGCATGAGCACCGCAGCCATTCCGGGCGCGCCACTGCCCGTCCGCACTCCAGGCTCCCGTGCGCGGGGGCGCCATCGCCGTCCCGAGCGCCCCGAGATTCCGACCGGAGCCCCGGCGCTGGTGCTGGCCGTGCCCGCGACCGCCGGGCCCGAGTCCCGCTCGGTCGTCGAGGAACTGCTGTCGATCGTCCGCAGCGAGCAGAACGGCGTCCAGGCCGCGGCCGGCTACCTCGCCGGTGACGGCGCCGAGGGCGAGGGCGGCGAGGACCGCACCCTCGCCGAACTCCTGGCCGCGACCGCCGAGGCCGGCCTGCCGGCGCCCGTCGTGGTGCCGCTGGTCTCCGGTCCGCACGACTTCCTGACCGGGCTTCACGCCCTCGCCGCCGAGTACGGCGCGACCGTCACGGACGCGCTCGGCCCGCACCCGCTGCTCGCCGAGGGCGTGCACGTGCGGCTGTCCGAGGCCGGACTGGCCCGCGCCGACCGCGCCCGGCTGTTCGCCATCGCCACCGCCGCGGACGGCGTCGTCCTCACCACCGCGGGCGGCGAGGACGCGGCCGCCGCGGCCGGCATCACCGGCGTGCTGCTCGCCGCCCGGCTGGCCGTCCCGGTCGTCGCCGCCGCGCTCGACGTGCCCGGCTCGGTGGCCGCGGCCGTCGACCACCTCAAGGAGACCGGCTCGCTGCGCCCGGCGCTGGCCCCGCTGGTGATCGGCCCCGAGGCCGACTCCGAGCTGCTCGCCACGGCCGCCGAGGAGACCGGCTGCCCGTCCGCGGCGCCGCTCGGCGCGTACCCGGCGGTGGCGCAGCTGATCGCGTCCACCTACCTGGCCGCGCTGCCCGCGCCGTCGCCGGAGGAGCTCGCCCGGGCCGAGGCCGCTGCCGCCGCCGAGGCCGGGGAGGGCTCCCGCGGCGCCCACGCGGCCGCCCAGGGGCCCGTGGAGGCCTGACGGGCCCCGCCCGTCCGCACCTGCCCGCACTGCCGGTAGAACCCGCACGACCGTCGTGCGCCGAGGGCCCGGAACGTTCGCGTTCCGGGCCCTTTCGGCTTCCCGCCGGCTTCCCGTGGGCTTCCTGCCGGCTTCGTGCGGGCTTCCTTCGGCTTCCCGCGCGGGCGGCGAGTCATTCGGGCAATGAAGTGTTATGTCCGTTCTGAGCGCTTTATGGATGAATGCCTCGGCGCCCGGTTTTCGACCGCTCCCCCACGGCTTCCGCCACACATCCGCGCGCGCCGGCGCATTCCGACGCCCCGTCACGCGCTTTCTGAGGCAGTGCCAATTATCGAAACCCGAGGCCGAATTGCCGGAAAACGATCATTTCGGATCTTGAATTACCGGCCATTCGGCGGTTTTCGCTAAACCGTGATGCGCATCACACTGTTTGCGGATTTCCCTTAATTCTGCTTAACGTGCTCCCCGTTCGTGACCACACGGACCCAGTTCATCCGCAACGCCGAGTCCTGCCGTCGGATGTCCTGGCAGCGCGAAAACGCACCACGGCAGGAGCGGGGGACCCACAGGTAAGTCGCCCCGGACCGTTCCCCGGAACGGTTCTGGGCTAGGGGTGAAGCCGCGCTCACCGCGCGGCCGGGCAACTCCAGCCCGAATCCGACAGCTCACCTCGCAGGCGTGGGAGAGGACCGCGTCTTCATGCTGCCCACCAACGGCACCCGCCTGTCCAGCCGCACCCGTCGCGTGATCGCCGCCCTCGGCGTCGCCGGCATCGGCCTCACCATCCCCTGCCTCACCACCGGCACCGCCTCCGCCGCGTCCGTCGCCACCTGGGACAAGGTCGCCCAGTGCGAGAGCAGCGGCGACTGGAGCATCAACACCGGCAACGGCTTCTACGGCGGCCTGCAGTTCACCTCCAGCACCTGGGCCGCCTTCGGCGGCACCGCCTACGCCCCGCAGGCCAACCAGGCCACCAAGGACCAGCAGATCGCCGTCGCCGAGAAGGTCCTCGCCTCGCAGGGCCCCGGCGCCTGGCCCGTCTGCTCCGTCCAGGCCGGCCTGACCAAGAGCGGCACCCCGGCCGCCGTCGACACCTCGGCCGGCACCGCCGCCAAGCCGGCTGCCAAGCCCGCCCCGGCCGCCCCGGCCGCCAAGCCGGCCGCGGCCGCGCAGGACCAGGCCGCCGCCGACTCCGCCAAGAGCGGCTCCGCCAAGAGCGACTGGGCCAAGGGCGACTGGGCGCAGAAGGGCCAGACCCAGGCCCACGGCAGCGACTACACCGTCGTCGACGGCGACTGGCTGTCCTCGATCGCCGCCAAGCACAACGTCCAGGGCGGCTGGCAGCACCTGTACGACCTGAACCGCGCCACCCTGACCGCGGGCCCGGACACCATCTACCCGGGCCAGCACCTGACCTTCGGCGACGAGGCCGCCGCCCCGGCGGGCCAGTCCTCCACCGACAAGTCCGGCTCGGACTTCAGCTGGTTCAACCGCTCGCAGCAGTCCGGCCAGGCCGCCAACGGCGGTGCCGTGAACGCCAAGCCGACCGCTCAGGAGCAGACCGCGCCCAAGCAGACCGCCCAGGCCGCCAAGCCCGCCGCCCCGGCGCAGACCCAGGCCCCGGCCGCCACCGGCAGCATGGCCGCCGCGATCTCCTTCGCCAAGGCGCAGGTCGGCCAGGCCTACGTCTACGGCGGCACCGGCAACGGCGGCTGGGACTGCTCCGGCCTGACCCAGGCCGCGCTGCGCGCCGCGGGCATCTCCGTCCCGCGCGTCGCCGCCGACCAGGCCGCCGCCAGCACCCACGTCTCGCTGGACAGCCTGCAGCCGGGCGACCTGCTGTTCTGGTCCAACAACGGCCAGGACTCGGGCGTCTACCACGTCGCGATCTACATCGGCGGCGGCCAGTACGTCGAGGCCGCCAACCCGAGCGTGGGCGTGCGCCTGCAGACCGTCGCCAACTGGGCGCCGGACTTCGCCGGCCGCGTCTGAGGCTGACGGCCGACTGCCGACTGCCGACTGCCGGTCAGCTGACGACCGACCACCGACGGCGAACAGATAACAGATAACAGCTTTCAACTTTCATCATCTGTCAGCTGTTCGACGCCACGGCCCCCGGGGAGAGCCTGCCCGCTCCTCCCCGGGGGTCGTGGCGCGTTCCGGTGCCGCGGTGATCACCGCTGTGGTGGATCGGAGCCCCAACGGGCATGCTGCTGCTCTGCACCCGAGGAGGAGGCACCATGGCCCAGGTCACCGTCACCATCGACGCGAACCTCGCGATCGACGTGATGATGCTCGCCGGAACGAAGAACCCGCAGGACGCCGTCGAGCTGGTCCTGCGCGACTACCTGGCCCGCGGCCGGCGCACCGAGTTGCGCACCGGCGACGCCGCGGACGCCCACCGGCTCACCATGGACCGTCCGCCCGCACAGGAGGGCTGAGCCGGGAGCGCTGAGCCGGCAGGGCTGGACCGGGAGGGCGCGAGCCGCCGCGCACGACGACGGGCCCCGGAGAGCAACCGCTCTCCGGGGCCCGTCAGTTGGACCTCGTCGCCGCCGTCAGCGTGTCCGGGCCCCGGTGGACCCGCGCATCACCAGCTCCGGCTGGAACATGAACTCCCCGCGCTGGCCCGTGTTCGAGCCGACCTCCTCCAGCAGAGCGTCCACCGCCGCCGTGGCCATCGCCTCGACCGGCTGGCGGATCGTGGTCAACGGCGGCTCGGTGAAGGCGATCAGCGGCGAGTCGTCGAAGCCGACCACCGACACGTCGTGCGGTACCGACAGCCCGCGCTGGCGCACCGCCCGGATCGCCCCGAGCGCCATCATGTCGCTGCCGCAGACGATCGCCGTGCAGCCCTTGTCGAGCAGCGCGCCGGCCGCCGCGTGCCCGCCCTCCACGCTGAACAGCGTGTGGTGGACGAGCCCTTCGGCCTCCTCCGGGGCGAGCCCCAGCACCTCACGCAGCGCGGCCGTGAAGCCCTCGATCTTGCGCAGCACCGGCACGTACCGCTTCTGCCCGACCGCCAACCCGATCCGCTCGTGGCCGAGTTCGGCCAGGTGCTGGACGGCCATCCACATCGCGGCCCGGTC
The DNA here is from genome assembly GCF_041053115.1 of Streptomyces sp. Y1. Taxonomy (NCBI): domain Bacteria; kingdom Bacillati; phylum Actinomycetota; class Actinomycetes; order Kitasatosporales; family Streptomycetaceae; genus Streptomyces; species Streptomyces sp. Y1. Next base: position 1,126,409 of record NZ_CP163445.1, read on the forward strand.
GTCCGGCGAGATGAACGGCGCGTCGATCCGCTCGCTGTAGCCGTTGATCAGCACGAACGGCACCCCGCGCCCGGCGAGGCGGGCGTAGCGGTCGTGGTCGGCGGTGGTGTCGGCGTGCAGTCCGGAGACGAACACGATGCCCGCCACGCCCCGGTCGACCAGCATCTCGACCAGTTCGTCCTCGGTGGAGCCGCCCGGCGTCTGGGTGCAGAGCACCGGCGTGTAGCCGTGCCGGCTCAGCACCTGCTCGATCACCTGCGCCAGCGCCGGGAAGATCGGGTTGCTGAGCTCCGGCGTGATCAGCCCGATCAGCCCGGCGCTGCGCTGGCGCAGCCGGGTCGGCCGCTCGTAGCCGAGCACGTCGAGCGCCGCCAGCACGGTCTGCCGGGTGGCGGCGGAGACGTTCGCCTTGCCGTTGAGCACGCGGGAGACGGTGGCTTCGCTGACCCCCGCCTGCGCCGCGATGTCTGAGAGTCGCGCCGTAGTCACGGGCCCAGAGCCTATTGCACCCACGTCAGACCGCCCACCAGCCGGTGCTGTCCGGGGCGAGCACCGTCTCGCCGCCGTCCACCACGAGGTCGGCCGAGCCGAGCAGCAGTCGGCCGGGGGCCGGTATCCGCACCGGCTGGCCGGTGGCGTTGACCGTGCAGACGAAGGATCCGCGGCGGAAGGCGAGGGTGCCCTCGGGGGCGTCGAGCCACTCGACGTCGGTGCCGGCGCCGAGGTCGGGCTGCGCGCGGCGCACGGCCAGCGCGCTGCGGTAGAGCTCCAGGGTGGAGGTCGGGTCGCCGGTCTGCGCCTCGACGCTGAGCTCGGCCCACTCGGCCGGCTGCGGCAGCCAGGACGGCCCGCCCGCGACCGGTCCGAAGCCGTACGGGGCCTCGGTGCCGGACCACGGGATCGGGACGCGGCAGCCGTCGCGGTAGCCGTCCTGCCCGGCCTGGCGGAAGAACGACGGGTCCTGGCGGACCTCGTCCGGCAGGTCGGTGACGTCCGGCAGGCCGAGCTCCTCGCCCTGGTAGACGTACGCGGAGCCGGGCAGCGCGAGCATCAGCAGGGTGGCGGCGCGCGCCCTGCGCAGACCCAGCGAACGGTCGCCGGGGGTGCGGATCTGGGTGCCGAGGCCGGGCTCGTTGGCGAAGCGGGTGGCGTGCCGGGTGACGTCGTGGTTGGACAGCACCCAGGTGGTGGGGGCGTCGACCGGGCGCATCGAGTCGAGCGACAGGTCGATCACCTCGCGCAGCGCGGCGGCGTCCCAGTCGGTGCCCAGGTACTGGAAGTTGAAGGCCTGGTGCAGCTCGTCGGGGCGGACGTAGTTGGCGGTGCGCTGGACGGTCGGGGTCCAGGCCTCGGCGACGCCGATCCGCTGGCCCGGGTACTCGTCGAGGATCGCGCGCCAGCTGCGGTAGATCTCGTGCACGCCGTCCTGGTCGAAGAAGGGCATGACGTCGTTGCCGAGCAGCTTGAGCTGGTCGGCGCCGCCGATGTCGGGCAGGCCGGGGGCCTTGACGAGGCCGTGGGCGACGTCGATGCGGAAGCCGTCCACGCCCATGTCGAGCCAGAACCGCAGGATCGAGCGGAACTCGTCGGCGACGGCCGGGCTGTCCCAGTTGAAGTCGGGCTGCTCGGGGGCGAACAGGTGCAGGTACCAGTCGCCGGGGGTGCCGTCCGGGTTCTCGGTGCGGGTCCAGGCCGGGCCGCCGAAGATGGACTCCCAGTCGTTGGGCGGGAGTTCACCGCTCACCCCCTTGCCGGGGCGGAAGTGGTAGCGCTCGCGCAGCGGGGAGTCGGGGCCCTCGCGCAGGGCGCGCTGGAACCACTCGTGCCGGTCGGAGGAGTGGTTGGGGACGAGGTCGACGATGACCCGCAGGCCGAGCCGGTGGGCGTCCCGGATGAGCGCGTCGGCGTCGGTCAGGTCGCCGAACATCGGGTCCACGGCGCGGTAGTCGGCGACGTCGTAGCCGGCGTCCGCCTGCGGCGAGGCGTAGAACGGCGAGAGCCAGACGGCGTCCACGCCGAGGTCGCGCAGGTAGGGCAGGCGGCTGCGGATGCCGGGCAGGTCGCCCATGCCGTCGCCGTTGGAGTCGGCGAAGCTGCGCGGGTACACCTGGTAGATGACCGCGTCCCGCCACCAGCCTCTGGACGCGCTGACGGTCGCCTCGTGAGCGGTGGCGTCGGCGGCGGGCCGGGAGGTGTCGGCCAGGTTCTGGGTCATGGACGGTATCCCTTGGGGACTAGTGGGGAGCGCTGGAAGTACGGCGGGAGCGTCAGGACTTGGAGGCACCGGCGGTCAGGCCGGTGACCAGGTGGCGCTGCACCAGGTAGAAGAAGGCCGCGGACGGGATGGCGATCAGCACGGCCGTGGCGGCCATCAGGTTCCACTGGGCGTCGTGCTCGCTGACGAAGGTCTGCAGGCCGACGGCCAGCGTGTACTTGTCGGAGCTGAGCATGAAGGTGGAGGCGAACGGCACCTCGGCCCAGTAGGTGAGGAAGGAGTAGAACGCGGCGACCGCCAGGCCCGGACGGGCGAGCGGCAGCACCAGCCGCCAGAAGGTGCCGAACGGGCTGAGCCCGTCGACCCGGCCGGCCTCGTCGATCTCCACCGGGATGGTGTCGAAGTAGCCCTTCAGCAGCCAGGCGCAGTACGGCACGGTGGTGGTCGAGTAGACCAGGATCAGGCCGGTGTAGCTGTCCAGCAGGTTGAGCTCGGAGAGCATGGTGTACATCGGCACGATGAGCACCGCGATCGGGAACATCTGGGTGACCAGCAGCGACCACATCAGCGGCTTGTGCCCGGGGAACTTCATCCGGGAGACGGCGTAGCCGGTGGTGGCGGCGAGCAGCACGCCGAACACGGTGGTGATGCCGGAGACCAGCAGGGCGTTGCCGAACCAGGTGAAGAAGTCGGTGTCGCCGAGCACGTGCTGGTAGTTCGACAGCGTGAGCTTGTCGAGGATCTGGCCGGGGTGGAGGTAGTCCGTCTTGTCCGGGCCGAGCGAGACGAAGAGGATCCACCCGATCGGGAACAGCGCGATCAGGCTGGCCAGGATCAGGACGCCGTGGGACAGCGCCTTCGACAGCGGGCTGCTCTCGCCGCGCGGGCGGAACTTGGCGGGCCGGGCGGCCGGCGCCGCGGCCGCCGCGGGGGCGGGGCGTTCGGTGGTGGTGGTCATCGGGGGTTACCTGCCTTCGGGGGTCGACTGGGTCCGGGGGCTGGGCCGTCGGCGCGTGGCCGAGGGCCTGCTAGCCGTTGGCCTGCTCGTTGCGGGCGAGCCAGCGCCGGTAGAAGGCGGTGAAGACGATCAGGATGGACAGCAGGATGACGCCGTACGCGGCGGACTGCGCGTAGTCCGCGGGGATCTGGCCGAAGCCGAGGCGGTAGGCCCAGGTGACCAGCAGCTGCGCGTCGGGGGCGCCCTTGCCGAACAGCAGGTAGATGACGTTGAACTGGTTGAACGTCCAGATCACGCCGAGCAGCACGACGGTCGAGGAGACGCTGCGCAGCCCGGGCAGGGTGATGTGGCGGAACTGCTGCCAGCGGGTGGCGCCGTCCATCTCGGCGGCCTCGTAGAGCTCGGCCGGGATCGACTGCAGGCCGCCGAGCAGCGAGATCATCATGAACGGCACGCCGGCCCAGGTGTTGACCAGGATCGCGGCCGCCTTCTGGGCCCACGGGTCGGTGAGCCAGCCGGGCTCGGGCAGGTGGAGGGCGCCGAGCGCGCTGTTGATCACGCCGCCGTCGGAGAGCATCAGGCGCCAGGAGAAGACGGTGACGAAGGTCGGGACGGCCCACGGGAGGATGAGCAGCATCCGGTAGCCGGCCCGCCCGCGCAGCTTCTTGTTGAGCAGGACGGCGAGGCCGAGGCCGAGGGTGTAGTGCAGGGCGACGCAGGTGCCCGTCCAGGCGATGGTCCACACGAAGTGGGACCAGAAGCGGTCGTACGAGCCGGGGCCCCAGAGGATGTCGGCGTAGTTGTGGAAGCCGATGTACTGGTAGCTGGCCGGGATCTCGTTGACGCCGATCTTGCGCGCGATGTTGAGGCTGTTGGCGTCGGTGAGGGTCAGCCAGATGCCCTCGGCGAGCGGGTAGAGCACCAGCACGCCGAGCACGAGCACGACCGGGGCGATCATCGCGTAGGCGTACCAGTGCTTGGCGTAGGAGCGCTTGAGGCGTTCCCACGGGCCCGGACGCTGGTCGCGCTCCCGGCTGCCCTTGCCGGTGGCGCCCTGCACGGCGACTGACATCGTTTGCACCTTCTCGGGGATTCTTGGGGAAGCAGGCGGCCTCGGGTGTGCCGACGGCCCGGCCCGCCGTTCGTCGGCGGGCCGGGCGCGGGGGACTACTTGGCGAAGCCCGGCAGGAGCTTGGCGTAGTCGGTGGAGACGGTGTTCAGCGCGTCCTGGGTGCTGGTGCCCTGGAGGGACTTGCCGAGGTTCTCGCCGAGCGAGGCGAACAGCGAGCTGTACTCGGGCAGTTCGGGGCGCGGCTTGGCGCTGGGGAGGATGGCCTGGAAGCCGGCGATGCCCGGGTCGGCCTTGACGTCCGCGGTGTAGGCGTCGGAGCGGGTCGGCAGGGTGGAGTTCTTCTGCGCGATGAAGGCCTGGCTCTCGGCCGAGGTCATGAAGGCGGCGAACTTCTCGGCGGCGGCCTTGTGGGCCTTGTCGGAGCCGGCGTAGACGGAGATGTTGTGGCCGCCGGTGGGGGCGCCGGACTTGCCGGCGGAGCCGCCGGGGACGGCGGCGATGCCGAGGTTCTTCTTGTCGGCGAAGGCGGACCCCTTGTAGACGTTGGTGATCTCCCAGGGGCCCTGGATGATCGCCGCGACCTTGCCGCTGTTGAAGGCGTCCATCATGTGCGCGTAGGCGTCGGTGGTGACGTCGGCCTTGGCGGTGCCGGGCGAGGTGAACATCGACTTGTACGTCTCGACGGCCTTGACGGCCTCCGGCGAGGTGACGGTGATCTTCTTGTTGGCGGCGTCGACGGTGTCGGTGCCCTCGCCGAACAGGAACGGCATCGCGTAGTAGCCGTCCGCGGCCTTCAGCCAGAAGCCGTCCACGCCGGCCTTGTCCTTGATGGCGGCGGCGTCGGTCTTGAGCTCGTCCCAGGTCTTCGGCGCCGCGGTGATGCCGGCCTTGGCGAAGAGCTCCTTGTTGTACATCAGGCCGAGGGTGTCGGTGACCAGCGGCACGCCGTACAGCTTGCCCGCGTACTGGGCCTGCTGGATCAGGCTGGGCTGGAAGGCGGAGGTGTCGGCGGCGGCCGGGGTGCCGTCCAGCGGCTCCAGGAAGCCGGCCTTGGCGAAGGCGGCGGTCCAGCCGACCTCGGAGCGGAACACGTCCGGAGCGCCCTTGGCCCCCATGGCGGTCTGGAGCTTGTTCTGCGCCTGGTCGAAGGGGACGTTGACGAAGTCCACCTTGATGTTCGGGTTGGCGGCCTCGAACTTCTTGACCAGTTCCTGGTAGTTCGGCGCCTCGTTGGTGGCGTTCGAGGTGTCCCAGTACGTGAGGGTGACCGGCCCGTCGGCCTTGCCGTCGGAGCTGGAGCCGCTGCTGCCACAGGCAGCCATCGAGACCGCGAGGGCCACAACGAGGGCAGAGGCCGCGATGCCACGCCGCATGAGAACTCCTTGGAGGGTGGGGGTGCCCGAGATGTAAGAAGACAGGCGCATAATGGCTGCCTCGTCCGACCGCACCGTTGCTGCCGTCGGGCTCGGGAAGGAAGTTAACAGCGGTGAAAGATCGACGGAAAGTCCTTGCAGCAAGTTTCTGCAAGAAACGGCGATCGTTACAGCCGCGTGTCCTGGACGTAGCCGCACGGTAGTTGACCGTCGCGCCGAACATCCCGATTCGTCCGATTCGCCCCACTCGCCCGTGGCCGACGGGACCACCGTGCGTGGCCGGAAGCCGCCTGCAGCAGACTGGACGCATGCGCATCAGAGCCGTCACCCGAGGCGAACTCCCCCTGCTGACCGCACTGGAACGGGCCGCCGGAGCGCCCTTCGCCGCCATCGGCATGCAGGAGATCGCCGACGACGAACCGCCCGCCCCGGACGAACTCGCCCACTACCTGGACCACGGCACCGCCCTGGCCGCCGAGGTGGACGGCACCGTCGCCGGCTACCTGCTCGCCGAGCCGGTGGACGGCGCGCTGCACGTCGAGCAGGTGTCCGTGCACCCCGCGTACGCCCGGCGGGGCATCGGCCGGGCACTGATCGAGCACCTCGCCGCGACCACCGACGCCCCGGCGCTCACCCTGACCACCTTCGCCGACGTCCCCTGGAACGCCCCCTACTACGCCCGGCTCGGCTTCCGCCCGCTGGCCGACCACGAGCTCACCCCCGGCCTGCGCGAGATCCGCCGGCAGGAGGCCGCACACGGCCTGGACCGGTGGCCCCGGATCTGCATGCGCCGGGACCTGCCCGCTAGCTGATCCCGAACCGCAGCACCGTGGTCGAGCGGAACTCCTCGCCCGGCCGCAGCGCGGTGCTCGGGAAGGAGGGGTGGTGCGGGGAGTCCGGGAAGTGCTGGGTCTCCAGCGCGATCCCGGCGAACGGCCCGTACGGGACGCCGCTCGCGCCGGTGACCGCGCCCTGGAACTTGTTCGCCGTGTAGACCTGGATGCCCGGCTCGGTGGTCAGCACCTCGAGGGTGCGGCCGCTGACCGGGTCCTCCAGCAGCGCCGCCCGCGCCGGGGCGCCGTCCGCCGGCCGGGGCCGCAGCACCCAGTTGTGGTCGTAGCCGCCCGGCCCGGCCAGCTGCGGGTGGTCGTCGTGCACCGACTTGCCGATCGGGGTGGCCGTGGTGAAGTCGAACGGCGTGCCGGCCACCGGCTCGATCCGCCCGTACGGGACCTGTCGCTCGTCGGCCGGGGTGTAGCCGTCCGCGTCCAGGGTGAGCAGGTGGCCGAGGACGTCGCCCGAACCCTCACCCGAGAGGTTGACGTAGGCGTGGTTGGTCAGGTTGACGACGGTCGGCCGGCTGGTCGCGGCGCGGTAGGCGATCACCAGCTCGCCGTCCGCGTCCAGGGTGTAGGTGACGGTGACGTCCAGCGCGCCCGGGAAGCCCTGGTCGCCGTCCGGGCTGTGCAGCCGCAGCCGCACCCCGCCCTCGACCTCCTCGGCCGTCCAGATCCGGCTCGCGAAGCCGTCCGGGCCGCCGTGGATGGTGAGCCCGCCGCCGGTGGGCGCCAGCGGGTGCTCCTCGCCGTCGATGGTGACGGTGGAGCCGTCGATCCGGTTCGCGTACCGGCCGACCACCGTGCCGTAGTGCCGGGCCGGGCCGAGGATCTGGGCCAACTCGTCCGTCGCCAGCAGCACTTGGGCGCTGCGGCCGGCCCGGTCCGGCGCCTCCAGGGTGTGCAGGGTGGCGCCGAGGGTGAGCACGCCGGCCCGGTACCGGCCGGCGGTGAGCGTCCAGCGCCCGATCGCCGCGCCCGCGCCGGAGGGGGCGAGCGGTTCGTGCCGCACGCTGGTGGCCATGGCCTGCTCCTCACTGCGGCCGCGGCGCGGCCACCCGATTCCGGTCCGGCCGGGGGCGCAGCGGCCGCCCGGCCCCGTCAGCCTAGCGACGGCGGGGGTGCCGGGGGCGCTTGTGCGCCCGTGCGCGCCGCCCGGTCACCACCGGCCGCCCCGCCGCCCCGCCCGTCCGCCCCCGCCCGTCCGTCAGTGCTCCGCGCCCTCGCCCTCGCCCGGACCCGGCTCCTGCGGCCGCGTCGGCAGCCCGAGCGCGGTGGCCAGCCCGTCCGGCCCGCTGCCGGCCTTGCGGTAGACCGCCGCCAGCCGCCGGTTGACCAGGCTCAGCTGCAGCCCCAGCTCCTCGGCGATCCGCTGCGGCGGCACGCCCCGCGCCGCCCGCCGGGCGACCTCCCACTCGGGCCCGCTGAGCGTGTCCAGGGTGTCGCGGAAGTCGCGCAGCCCCAGCCGGTTGGGCCGCAGGCCGTAGTTGGCCAGCTCCTGCCGGGCGCGCTCGACCAGCCGCTCCGCCGAGCAGTGCTGGGCCAGTTCGATGCCCTGGTACAGGTACTCCTGGGCGTCCTCCAGCCGTCCGACCCGGCGCAGCGCGGCGCCGAGGTCGACCAGGGCGACGGCGTGCTCGTACCCGGCCGGGGACTGCCCCAGGTGCTCCACCGCCTGCTCCAGCAGCTCGACGGCCTGCTGGCCGTCCTCGATCCGCGCCTGCAGCCGCAGCGCGCTGCCGATCGCCGAGGCGGTGCCGAAGGTGCGGGCGTCCTCGACGGCCTTCTGGGCGTACTCGCGGGAGCGCTCGGGCTCGTCGGCGGCGATCGCGATGGCGAGGTGGCCGGCCCAGGGCGCCCAGACGGTGTTGTGCCAGCCGCGGATCTCCAGCTGGGCGCCGGCCTCGGTGAGCGCGGCGGCCGCGCCGGCGTAGCGCTTCTTGGCGATGAGCAGCTTGCCGTACAGCGAGGTGGCGTCGGGCAGCACCATGGCGGTGGCGTGGTACGGCGGGTGGAAGCCGAACTCGTCGGCCAGCTCCCAGGCCTCGTCGACCCGGCCGCGGGCCAGCAGGGTGTCCACCAGCACGCCGACCGCGTCCCAGGCGAGCGGCAGCCGGGGCCCGATCCGCTCGGAGATCCGGTACGCGCGGCGCAGGAAGTCCTCGGCCTCGGCGAGCAGGCCGCGGCGGAACCGGGCCAGGCCCATCAGGAAGTAGGCGAAGCCCCGGTGGGCGCCGCTCCAGCCGGCCACCTCGAACTGGATGATGGCGTCCGCGAACAGCCGCTCGGCCTGCGCGATGCGGTCGTTGTAGATGTAGGTGAGGCCGAGCATCGAGGGCAGTTCGAAGCCCCACATGGTGTCGGTCCAGCCGAGGCCCTTGGGCAGCCGCCCGCCGTCCAGGACCTCGTCGGCGAGCGCGAGGGCGTCGGCGGAGGGCGCGCCGCGCAGGGTCAGGTCCCAGGCGCGCATGGCGAGCACCGCCCGGTCGGCGGCCTCGCGGCCGGCCAGGCCGGCGGACATCTCCTTCAGCCGGGCGGAGCGGCCGGGGCCGTCCTCCTCGGACTTGCGGAAGGCGTGCCACATGAAGGAGGCGGCCTGCAGCCGCTGCCGCCCGGCCGGGTCGGCGGTGCGCCGTGCCTCCTCCTGGCAGACCAGGGCGGCCTGGCCGAGTTCGCCGCTGTGCGCGAGCACTTCGGAGAGCCGGAAGGTCGCGTCGACGCGCAGTTCGGGGCGTAGCGGTCCCTCGTCCGGGTCGAGGGCGAGCCTCAGCTGGTTGACGGTGGCGACGGGGTCGGTGAGCAGCGCGGAGCAGCCGAGTTCGTACAGCACCTCGGTGCGGATGTCGTCGGCGGGCGGCTCGTCGAGCGCGCGGTGCAGGCAGCGCTGGGCGGCCTCGGGGGCGCCGATCAGCTGGTGTTCGACGGCGGCGCGGCGCAGCTTCTTGACGATCCGGTCGTCGCCCTCGCCGGCGTGGGTCTCGACCAGGTGGCGGGAGGCGGCGAGCAGGCCGAGCCCGGCGTTCTCGATCTCGACGGCGGCGATGCCGTGCATGCCGAGCCGGGTGGCGTCCGGCATGGTGTTGTAGATGGAGCTGCCGATCAGCGGGTGGACGAACTCCAGGTTCCCGTTGGGGGCCTGGGTGAGCACGCGCTGCTTGCGCAGCTGCTTGATGGACTCGCGGGCGCCCTCGGCGCTCTGGGTGGAGATCCGGGTGGCGAGGTCGATCCGGATGTCGGTGCCCAGCATGGCGCAGGCCCAGGCGAAGCGCAGGGTGGTGGCGCCGAGCCGGTCGAGCCAGCTCTTGAGGGTCATCCCGGTGGCGTCGACGGCGAGTTCGCGCAGCTGCCGGGAGTTCTCCTCGACGGGTTCGAGCTCCTGGTCGCGGACCTGGTCGAGGAGGGCGACGACCTCGAAGGGGTTGCCGTTGACGACGTTCCAGAACTCGTAGCAGAAGGCGTCCTCGGCGCGGTCGCCGAGTTCGGCCCGGATCATGTCGGTGACGGACGTCAGGTTGAGCCGGTTGAGTTCGTGCTTGCGGCCCTTGAGGCCGAGGACGCTGCGGCGGAACTCCTGGCCCTCGGGCCAGTCGCTCTCGTCCTCGCGGTAGGCGAACACGAGCAGGACGGGCAGTTCGCCGGAGCGGACGGCGAACTTGGTGAGCCAGGCGAGGGACTCGGCGTCCGCCCAGTGCAGGTCGTCGACGATCATCACCATCGGGGCGCGGCGGGGCGCGAGCTGGGTGAGGACGTAGTCGAGGCCGTCGCGCACGCCCTGGGGGTCGAGGCGGCGGGCGCCGGCCTTGGGCTGCTTGAGGCCGATGGCCGGTCCGACGACCTCCTCCCAGGTGCCCATGACCTGGCGGAACTCGTCGGGCCTGAGGTCGCTGAGCACGGGCTGGAGGAGCTGGCGGAGCACGTGGTACGGCTCCTTGAGCTGGCGTTCGCCGCCGCGGGCGAACAGCACGGTGGCGCCCTCGCGGAGCTTGGCGATCCGGCGGACCTCGTGCAGCAGGCTGGTCTTGCCGATGCCGGGGCGGCCGGAGAAGGCGAGCAGGTCGCCGATCTCGGTGCCGCCGGCGGCGAATTCGCGGCAGAGCCGGTCGACGGCCGCTTCCACGGAGCGCAGTTCGGAGTCGCGGTCGCGCAGCCTGATCCGTGGGGCGTCGCCGCCCTGGCCGGTGCCCGTCCGAAGTTCGTTGCCCTGCTCGGTCACCGTCGCGCCTCCGCCTCGCCGATCCCGTCACTGCCCGATCACTGCTCGTGCAGCCGAGGTTAGCGCCGCGTCGGGTCCGCCGTGTGACATTCGCGCAGGCTGGGGCGGGCGGTGAGGGTTCGGACGGCTTGCCGGGGGCAATTGCCCTATATCCCTAACGTCCGATCATTCCATCAGATACCCTACGGCCCTCAAGACGCAGATGATCTTGCGTCACCACCCTCACCCCCGGGGCCCCGCCGCGTCAACTCCCCGACGATCTCCCACGATCCCCCACGATCATTACCAGAACCAAAAGCGCCCCCACCATCCGCCGCACCGGGAGTCCGATGTCTGACGACACCTCACTTCAGATCCCGTTCCCGCACCGCCGCAGTCCGCACGGCCCGTACGCCAGGGCGCTGCACCGCGACTGGCTGGTCCGCCACCCGCTGCTGCCCGACGCCGACCACCCGGGGTACGCGCACTGGGACGTGGCCGACCTGGCGGCCCTCGGGTACCCGGACGCCGAACCGGACGAGATCGCGCTGGCCGCCGACCTGATGGGCTTCTACTTCCTCTTCGACGACCAGTTCGACGGCCCGCTCGGCCGCCGCCCCACCGAAGTCGCCCCGATCTGCGAGCGACTGATCGCCGTTCTGCACGGCACCGCCCCGAACACCCGGTCGGCCGTCGAGACCGCTTTCGCCGACCTCTGGGAGCGCAGCGTGCGCGGCATGTCCGCCCGCTGGCAGGCCCGGGCCGCCTACAACTGGGAGTGGTACCTGGCCAGCCACCCGGCCGAGGCGGCCGGCCGGATCTCCAGCCGCCCGCCCGACCGGGACGGCTACCTGGTGCTGCGGCGCGGCACCGCCGCGATGGAGACCGTCTTCGACATGATCGAGCGCCTCGGCCAGTTCGAGGTCCCGGCCGCCGTGCTGCACCACCCCGTCCTCCGGCAGCTGCGCCAACTCGCCGCCGACATACCGTCATTGAGCAACGACGTGCGCTCCTTCCCGCTGGAGGCCCCGCGCGGCGACGTCTACAACCTGGTGATGATCGTCCAGCGCGAGCGCCGCTGCTCGGCCGAGGAGGCCTGCGCGGTGGTCCTGGACGAGGCCCGGCTGATGATCGAGCGCTGCCAGGAGCTGAGCGACCGACTCCCGGACGTCTACCGCGAGTTGGGCCTGTCCCGGATCGAGCGGACGATCGCCCAGCGGTACGCGGACGGGCTGCTCACCTGGCTGGCCGGCTACCTCAGCTGGGAGGCCCGCACCGGCCGGTACCACGTGGTCTGACGCGACCGGGCGCGACCTCGCGCAACCTGACGCACCGTCAACTCCCCTCACGGGCAGCGACAGCGGGCCGCCGCACCCTCCGTACCGGCGCCACGTACGGACCGTAGCCGAACCGGCGCCCGGCGGCTATCGTGCTCGACGGCGGCCGCCCCCGGCGGGCGGCCGCCCGTACGCGTGTCCGCACCCTCCCGCCGGGCCGCCCCGACCGGGCGGTCCGGCGCGCGGCCCGGCCACCGCCCGGCCGCGCCCGACGTCGCGAGGAGACACCAGAGCATGACGGTCTACCAGCCCCCCGGCTCCCCCGGCAGCATCGTCGCCTACCGCCCGCGCTACGAGCACTGGATCGGCGGCGAGTGGCGCCCGCCGGTGCGCGGCGAGTACTTCGGCGACCCGAGCCCGGTCAACGGCGAGGTGTTCACCGAGGTCGCCCGCGGCACCGCCGAGGACATCGAGGCCGCCCTGGACGCCGCCCACGCCGCCGCGCCCGCCTGGGGCCGCACGGCGCCCGCCGAACGGGCCCAGGTGCTGCTGCGGCTGGCCGACCGGATGGAGGCCAACCTGGAGCAGCTGGCCGTCGCGGAGAGCTGGGAGAACGGCAAGGCGGTGCGCGAGACGCTGGCCGCCGATCTGCCGCTCGCCGTCGACCACCTGCGCTACTTCGCCGGCGCGCTGCGGGCCCAGGAGGGCGGCCTGTCCCAGCTGGACGAGGACACCGTGGCCTACCACTTCCACGAGCCGCTGGGCGTGGTCGGCCAGATCATCCCGTGGAACTTCCCGCTCCTGATGGCGGTCTGGAAGCTCGCCCCGGCACTCGCCGCGGGCAACGCGGTGGTGCTCAAGCCGGCCGAGCAGACCCCGGCCTCGGTGCTGCTGCTGGCCGAGCTCACCGCCGACCTGCTGCCGCCCGGCGTGGTCAACATCGTCACCGGCTTCGGCGAGGAGGCCGGCGCGCCGCTGGCCGCCAGCCCCCGGGTCCGCAAGCTCGCCTTCACCGGCGAGACCAGCACCGGCCGGCTGATCGCCCGCGCCGCCGCCGAGAACCTGATCCCGGCCACCCTGGAGCTGGGCGGCAAGAGCCCCAACCTGTTCTTCGCGGACGTCGCCGCCGCCCAGGACGCCTTCTACGACAAGGCCGTCGAGGGCTTCGCGATGTTCGCCCTCAACCAGGGCGAGGTCTGCACCTGCCCGAGCCGGGCGCTGATCGAGTCCTCGGTCTACGAGCGGCTGCTGGGCGACGGCCTGGAGCGGGTGCGCGGCCTGCGCCAGGGCAACCCGCTGGACACCGACACCCAGATCGGCGCCCAGGCCAGCGCCGAGCAGCTGAAGAAGATCCTCTCCTACTTCGAGATCGGCCAGGCCGAGGGCGCCAAGGTGCTGCTCGGCGGCGAGCGCGCGGACCTCGGCGGCGCCCTGGCCGGCGGGTACTACGTGACGCCGACGGTCTTCGAGGGCGTCAACAGCATGCGGGTCTTCCAGGAGGAGATCTTCGGCCCGGTCGTCTCGGTGACCCGCTTCGACGGCTTCGACGAGGCGGTCGCGCTGGCCAACGACACCCAGTACGGGCTCGGCGCCGGCGTGTGGACCCGGGACGTCAACACCGCGCACCGGGCCGGCCGGGCCATCCAGGCCGGCCGGGTCTGGACGAACTGCTACCACGCCTACCCGGCCCACGCGGCCTTCGGCGGCTACAAGAACTCCGGCATCGGCCGGGAGGGCCACAAGGCGCTGCTGGAGCACTACCAGCAGACCAAGAACCTGCTGGTCAGCTACTCCCCCGACGCGACCGGGCTGTTCTAGCGGCCGCCGGCGGACGGAACGGAGTGGAGCGGGAGGCCCGAACGGACCTCCCGCTCCACCGCCACTCCCCGTGGCGGGCCCGCAGGGCGAAATCACCCGATTCGGGATCCAAGCACATCAATCCGGTGATTTTGCCGACGCGCCGCCGACATGCCCGGACGGCCCCCGCGAACGCCCTAAACAGGGACTCCCGTCCCCTCCGCACCCAGGGAGTCCCGATGACCATCGCCCCCGCCAAGCTCTCCGACCCGACCGTCCGCGCCCTGGTCACCGCGATCAACGCGAACGACCGCGACGCCTTCCTCGCCCTGCTCACCCCGGACGCGACCATGTCCGACGACGGCTCCGACCGCGACCTGCTGCCCTGGATCGACCGGGAGATCTTCGGCTCCCACGGCCACATGGAGGTCCAGACCGAGGCGGACGGCGGCCGCGCGCTGGTCGCGAACTTCCGCAACGAGACCTGGGGCGAGATGCGCACCGCCTGGCGCTTCACGGTCACCAGCGGCGGAAGGATCAGCCGCTTCGAGACCGGCCAGGCCTGACTCCCCGGCCGCAGGGCCCTCCAGGACCGTTCAGGACCTTCAGGACCGTTCAGGTCGGTTCAGGACGGCTCAGGTCGGTTCAGGACGGCTCAGGACAGCCCCAGGCACCCCCGCACCGCGCGGATCAGGTTGCGCGAGCGCACGTCCCCGGTGACGCCCGGCTGCATGCCGTTGGTGACGTAGCCGAACCCCAGCCCGAGGTCCGGGTCGGCGAAGCCCAGGCAGCCGCCCCGGCCCGGGTGGCCGAAGCTCGCGGGGGAGGCCATCGGCGCGGTCGGGCCGTGCCGCCAGAAACCCAGGCCGAAGGTGGAGTTGACGATCAGCACCCGGTCCGGGCCGCTCACCGCCGGGCCGAGCGCGCGGCTCAGCACCTCGGGCCCGAGCAGCGGCGGCAACAGCGCGCCGGAGCCGTCCGCCCGGTCGGCCGCGCCGATCAGCGCCGCGTAGAAGCGGGCCAGCGAGCGGGCGGTGCCGATGCCGTTCCCCCCGGGGATCTCGGCGGCGTGCACCGCCGGGTCGTTGAGGTCCACCGTGGGGCCGACCGAGGCGAAGGAGCGGGCGGTCAGCGAGGTCGGGTCCTGATAGGCGTCCCGGACGGACTGCTTGGGGCGCAGCCGCAGCCCGCTCGGGCCGCTGCGGGCCGCCTCGGGCGCGGGCAGGTCGACCAGCCGGCCGACCCGGGCCTCGGCGGCGGCCGGCAGGCCGATCCACAGGTCCAGTCCGAGCGGGCGGGCGATCTCCTCGGCGAAGTACCGTCCGACGCTGCGGCCGCTCGCCCGCCGCACCACCTCGCCGACCAGCCAGCCGAAGGTGTACGGGTGGTAGCCGTGCGCGGTGCCGGGCTCCCAGGCGGGCGCCTGCGCGGCGACGGCGGCCGCGGCGCGCTCCCAGGTCAGCACGTCCTCCAGCCGCAGCGGCTCGTCCAGCGCGGGCAGGCCGGCCTGGTGCGAGAGCAGCCAGCGCACCGGCATCTCGCCCTTGCCCTCCGCCTTGAACTCCGGCCAGTACGAGGCCACCGGCGCGTCCAGGTCCAGCTGGCCGCGCTCGGCCAGCAGCAGCGCGACGGTCGCGGTCAGGCCCTTGGTGACCGAGCGCAGCACCTGTGCGGTGTCCGCCGTCCAGGGGACGGCCGGCGCGGGCCGCCCGCCGACCTCGGGCCGGGCGTCGCCGCCCCACAGGTCGACCACCTTGCGGCCGCGCACGTACAGCGCGAAGGCCGCGCCCAGCTCGCCGTACTCGGCGAAGTTGCGCGCGAAGGCCGCCCGTACCGGCTCGAAGCCCTCGGCCGTCCCGCCCCAGATCTGCACCACAGCGCGCCGCCCTCAGCTCGTTTTCCTGACCAGGTCATGGTTTCCCGATCGTCCTACGAATCGGGCCCGGAAACCTTAACGTGTCGATCATGAGCAACCCTTCCGAAGAACTGCTGGACGTCGTCGACGAACAGGACCGGGTGGTCGGGACCGCCCTGCGCGGGGAGGTGTACCGGCAGGGTCTGACCCACCGGTGCGTCTTCGTCCTGGTCCGCGACCCGCACGGCCGGATCTTCGTCCACCGCCGCACCGACACCAAGCTGTTCGCCCCGGGCGCCTACGACATGTTCGTCGGCGGCGTCGTCGGCTCCGGCGAGACCTACGCCGACGCCGCCGTCCGCGAGGCCCAGGAGGAGCTGGGCGTGACGGGCATCGCCCCGCGCCCGCTCTTCAAGTTCCTCTACCGGGACGACGCGGCCGGCCTGTCCTGGTGGTGCGACACGTACGAGGCCGAGTGGGACGGCCCGGTCTCCCCGCAGGTGTCCGAAGTCGCCTGGCACGACTGGATCACCCCCGCCGAGCTCGCCGAGCGACTCGCCCGGGACGCCTTCGTCCCGGACGGCGTGGAGGCCTACCGCCGCTACCTGGAGCTGCGGGCCGGCTGACCGGGCGCCGGGCCCGCGGCCGCATGGGCGTTCGAGCGCCCGCCTTATAGGGTGGCGCGCATGGCCTCCCGTACGCCGTCGCCGACGGCCGACCGCGTCGAACGGACCTCCGCAGCCGACCGGGGCGCGACCGGCGAGCGGCCGCGCCGGCGCCTCAGCGTGGACGAGCGGCGCGAACAGCTGATCGCCGTCGCCCTGGAGCTGTTCAGCCGGCGCCCGCCGGAGGAGGTGTCGATCGACGACATCGCCGCCGCCGCGGGCGCCTCCCGGCCGCTGGTCTACCACTACTTCCCCGGCAAGCAGGCGATCTACGAGGAGTCCCTGCGGCGGGCCGGGCAGGAGCTGTCGGCCCGCTTCGAGGAACCGATGGAGGGGCCGCTGTCCGAGCGGCTGTACCGGGTGATGGGCCGCTACCTGGACTTCGTGCACAGCCACGGGCCCGGCTTCGCGGCGCTGCTGCGCGGCGGCTCGGTGGCGGCCAGCGCGGGCACCTCGGCGGTGATCGACGAGGTCCGCCGGGCCGCGCACGACCAGATCCTCGCCCACCTGGCGCTCCCCACGCCGAGCCCCGGCCTGCGGCTGGCCGTCCGGGCCTGGATCGCCAACGCGGAGATCACCTCGCTGGAGTGGCTGTCCGAGCGCTCGGTGCCGCTGGAGGACCTGCAGCTGCACCTGGTGCAGGAGTTCGTCGCGGCGCTCACCCTCACGGCCGCCCGGGAGCCGGAACTCGCCGCCGAACTCGCCGGGTTCTTCGCCGACGAGCGGCCGGACGGCCCGACCGGACGCCTGGTGCGGGACCTCGCCGGCCTGTTCGCCGTCCCCGGCCTCCCGGAGGCGGTCACCGCGCTGGCCACCGCCACCGGGGCCGAGGCTGACCCGCGGGCCACCGAGGGCGGCGCCGGGACCGCCGTCGAATGATCATCGGGTGATCCTGCGGTTCAACCCGGGTGGCGGCCTCTGATAGGAATGGGCGGGGATCCGACGGCACGCCACCCCGGGCGCGACCGCTCCGACCCGAACCACCGACGACAGACGCAGCAGAGCGGGGGGCTCACCAGGTGACCCAGGACGTCCAGTTCAGCCCGGAGGCCAACCCCTTCGCGGCCGCGGAACAGGTCTGCGCGACCCTCGGCACGCTCACCGACGCCCTGTTCGACCACCGCACCACCCGCCACCCGGCGGCCTCGCTGACCGCCCTGCGCGAGGCCCACCACCCCGCCGCCGAGGCCCTGTTCGGGCTCCCGCTGGCCCCCAACGGGCCGGTGCACACCGCCCTCGACCGGCTCGGCACGGTGATCACCGCCGGGACGGCCCGCCCCGGCAGCGGCGCCCGCCTCGCCGACCGGGCCACCACCGACCTGCACGAGCGCTACGGCGGCGGGGCGGTGCGCGGGGCCATCGCCGACCGGGGCACCACCTCGGCCGCGCTGTTCCAGCTGCCGGTCACCGGCGAGTTCGCCGACGCCAAGCTGCGCCCGCCGTTCACCCCGGCGCTGGCCGCGCTGGCGGCCGGGCAGCAGACCCGGCAGCCCGTCGAACTGCCCACCGGCGCGGGCGCCGAGGTCCGGCTGGTCGTCCCGCCGGGCTTCCACGCGCTGACCTCCCCGGGCGGGCCCGCCGGGGCCACCGCCCGGACCGTCCCGGCCCGGCGGCCCGGCACGGCCGGCGGCGCCGGCGCGACCGCAGCCGACCCGGCCGCGCTCGCGGCGGCCGAGGAGCTGACCCGGCACCTGGGCGAGGTCGCCGACGAGCTGTTCGGCAGCGCCGGCCCGGAGCCGCGCCGCGACTTCGCGGTGATCGCCGCCACCCTCGCCGACCTGTTCCAGGACTCCGGGACGGCCTACGCGGGCGTCTGCGCCCTGGAGTCGGACGGGCGCGCCACGGACGCCGCGCTGGTCGTCTCGCTCGCCCGGCACCCGCTGCCGATCACCGGGCTCGCCACCGAACTGGCCACCGTACGGCGGCACGCCGAGGTGTGGACGGTCCTGCTGCCGGCCGGGCCGGCGGCCGTCCTGGTCGAGGCGCGGACCGTCCCGGTGCCCGCGCCGCTCGCCTCGGACGGGCAGCGGCGCTGGGTCGTCACCTCGGTGGTCGAGGCCTTCGTGCCGCTGCCGGACGGCGGCACCGTGCTCTGCGTCCAGCTGTCCACGGCGCGGCCGGAGGACTGGGAGCTGTACACCGGGGCGTTCGCGGAACTGCTGAAGAGCATCCAGTTCGGCTGGGACGGGGAGGCGGTACGGCCGGCGGCCGACCCGGTGACCGCCCTGGTGGCCGACCCGGTGATCGACCCGGTGCCGGCCGCCCCGGTCGGTGCCCCGCCCGTGGACTTCAACCCCTTCGCCCCGGTCGCCGAACCCGAGCCGGCCCCGCCGCCCACCCCCGCGCCGACCCCGGAGCCCGCCGCCGAGGCCGCAGCGGTCGCCGAGGAGGCCGTCGCCGAGGCCGTCGAGGTCGTCGAGGAGGAGCCGAAGCCGCGCAAGGGCACACCCGTGATGATCCCGCCGCCGGACTTCGACCCCTTCGCCCCGCCCACCATGCCCCTCACCCCGCCCGCCGAGCCCACGGCGGCCGCCGGGGCGGGCGCGGCCCCCGACCCGTTCGGCACGACGGTCGCGGCCGAGCAGCCGCGCGACCCGTTCGGCACCACCGTCGCCTCGGACGGCCCCGCCCTCCCGCCGCCGCCCAGCACCCCGCCGCGCATCCCGGCACCGGCCGAGGCCGTGGCGGAGGCCGCCGAGGACGAGGAGCCGAAGCCGCGCAAGGGCACGCCCGTGATGATCCCGCCGCCGGACTTCGACCCCTTCGCTCCGCCGACGATGCCCCTCACCCCGCCGGACGAGCCCACGGCCGAGGCCGAGGCGGACCGGACGCCGGAGCACCGCCCCTTCGGCTGAGCCCGGCTCCCCGGGGGGCCAGGGAACAAGAAACAACAAACAGCGAACAGATGACAGATTTCAACATCTGTTATCTGTTCGCTGAAAGTTGTCGGCTGAACTCTGTTCGCCACTCTCCGTTCGCGCGCGACCGACACCCGTACCGCCGAGGAGGGCCGACGACTCGCCAACTCCCCCCGGCAGCAGCCGGGTTCAGCTCAGCCCTCGCCCCTCCGGGCCAGGTGGACCACGTCCGGCACGCCCCGGCTGACCGGGATCTCGTGCGTCACCACGTCGGCGAAGCCCGCCGCGCGCAGCGCCTCCTCGAAGGCGCTCGAGGGCTGCGCGCTCCACACCGCCAGCACCCCGCCCGGCCGCAGCCGCCGCCAGAGCGCGGCGAGCCCGTCGGCGCCGTACAGCCCGTCGTTGGAGTCGGTGACGGTCCAGTCCGGCCCGTTGTCGATGTCGAGGCAGAGCGCGTCGAAGCGCTCGCCGTCCTCCGCCGCCAGGTACTCCAGCAGGTCGGTGTGGAGCACCGCGACCCTCTCGTCCCCCAGCGCGCCGCCGGAGAAGGCGCCGAGCGGCCCGCCGCGGTGCCAGTCGATGATCGCGCTCTCCCGCTCGACGACGGCGATCCGCCCCCAGCGCGGTTCGGCCGCCGCGTAGGCGAGCGAGAATCCGACGCCGAGGCCGCCGATCAGCACCGAGGGCCGCTCGGCACCGCCGCCGGTGCGCTCCAGCTCGTCCAGCGCCGCCTGGATCAGCAGCCGCTCGGAGCGGCCGTCCACGGTGTCCATCAGGAAGCAGCCGTTGACGATGATCTCGTAGTGCTGCCCGCGCTGCCGCAGGACCGCCTCGCCGTACGGGCCCTCCCGGCGGTCGAGGGTCACGACGGCGTCGTCGCCGTTGCGTTCGGGCAGTGCGGTCGTCATCCGGCTTCCTCGGCGAACTCGGGTGCAGGGGCTCCCGGTCGGGCGGGTACGCCCGACCGGGTACCCGCCCGACAATAGCGGAGCCGCCCGTACGCCCCGGTCAGGTCGTGACCAGCACTCCCGCGTACGAAACGCCCGCGACGACCACCCAGGAGGCCAGCCCGAGCAGGGCGATCCGCCCGCCGGTGCGGATCATGGTCGGCAGGTGCACGGCGCTGCCGAGCCCGAACAGCGCGGCGGCCAGCAGCAGTTCCTGGGCGTCCCCGGCCAGGCCCAGCGCCCGCTCGGGCAGCACCCCGGTGGTGCGCAGCACGATCATCGCCAGGAATCCGGCCACGAACAGCGGGACGATCGGCGGCCGCGCAC
This sequence comes from Streptomyces sp. Y1, assembly GCF_041053115.1. NCBI lineage: Bacteria > Bacillati > Actinomycetota > Actinomycetes > Kitasatosporales > Streptomycetaceae > Streptomyces > Streptomyces sp. Y1. Next base: position 1,146,781 of record NZ_CP163445.1, read on the forward strand.
CCGCCTTCGCCGACCCGGCTCCGCCCTCGGCCCCGCCCTCGGCCTCGGTCCCGGCGTCGGCGGCCCGGCCCTTCACCCACCGGGCCTGCCGCCGCACCGCGACGGCCACCCCGGCGACCAGCGGCGCCAGCAGCACGACCCGCATCAGCTTGACCAGGACGGCCTCCCGCAGCGCCCCCGCCCCGCCGCTCTGCGCGGTGGCGACGACCTGCCCGACGTCGTGCACGCTCGCGCCGACCCACCGCCCGAACTCCACGTCGCCGAGCCCCAACGGCTGCTGGAGCAGCGGCAGTACGGCGATCGCCAGCGTCCCGCACAGGGTGACCAGCGCGACCGACGACGCCACGTCCTCCTCGTCGCTGCCGGCCGCCTGGCTGACCGCGCCGATCGCCGAGGCGCCGCAGATCGAGTACCCGGTGGCGACCAGCAGCGGCTGGTCGCCGGGCAGGCCGAGCCGGCGCCCGAGCCACAGCGTCCCGGTGAAGGTCGCGGCGACCACCGCGAGCACCATGGCGACGGTGGCCCAGCCGAGGCCGAGCACGTCGCCGAGGCTCAGCTTGAGCCCGAGCAGCACGATGCCCAGGCGCATCAGCCGCTTCCCGGCCAGGGACAGCCCCGGGCGGGCGACCCCGCGCACCACCGGACGCAGCCCGGGCAGGTGGGCGGCCGCCATGCCGAGCACCACGGCCGCGGTGAGCTTGGGCACGGCCGGCACGGCCGCGTGGACGCCGATCGCGGCGGCCACCCCGGCCGCCGCGAGCAGCAGGCCGGGGGCGTCCCCGCCGAGCGGGGGCAGCGAGCGGGTGCGGACGGCGCGCTGCTTGAGGGTGAGTGCCACGCCGCCGCTCACTGCTCCTGGTCGGCGGGCAGCCGGTAGACCCGGCGGATGCTGGTGCCGAGCCGGGAGACGTCCGCGCCGTACACGTGGATGGAGATGGCCGTGGTGCTGCACGCGTTGCGCACCAGGTGGATGTCGCCGGGCGGGGCGAAGGCGGCGACGCTGCCGGCCGGGCCGGCGACGTGCTCGGTCTCGACGAGCCGGGCGGTGCGGCCGTCCGAGACGAGCCGGTAGCGGGTCTCGCTCTCCTGGCCCTGGTGGACGCCGGCCACGCACCAGGAGACGTGGTCGTGGATGCAGGTCTGCTGCCCGGGCAGCCAGACCAGGGCGACGACGGAGAAGCTGCCGTCCTCCTCGGCGTGCACGACGTGCTGGCGGTAGCGCTGCGGGTCGCCCTCCTGCTGGGCGGGGGTGAGCAGGGCGTCCGGCCCGTCCGTCGCCGCCAGCAGGTGCGGGGCGAGGCGTTCGCCGACCAGGTAGGCGGTGAGTTCCGGAGGCAGTCCGCGGTCCACCACGGCCCGGATCTCGCTGATCAGCGCGGTCATCCGCTCGGTGAGTCGGTCACTGCCGACGGTGGAGGGGGGTGTCATGGGAGCAGGTTCGGACGAACCGACCCATCACGTCCAACGAGGGTTCCTAAGCGATACCCCCACTACTGCTTATGTGTCAGCACCCGACCCGGCTCGCCGCCGCCCGCCGCAGGTGGTCCAGCACCAGCCCGGTGGCGGGGATGCGCCGGTGCTCGCGCAGCACGTAGGCGCTGACCTGCCGCCGCAGGTGCGGCTCGACGGCCCGCCCGGTGACCTTGCGGTGGCACATGAAGGAGAGCACCAGCGCGGGCATCAGCGCGATCCCGACCCCGGCGGCGACCAGGCTCTGCACCGCGAGGTTGTCGTCGGTGGAGAACACGATGTCCGGCGCGAAGCCCTCCTCCGCGCAGACCTGCAGCAGGTTGGCCCGGCAGCGCGGGCAGCCGGCGATCCACCGCTCGCCGTCGAGGTCGGCGAGCCGGACGGCGTGCCGGCGGCCGAGCGGGTGCCCGACCGGCAGCAGCACGGTGAGCAGGTCCTCCATCAGCGGGATCTCGTCGAGCCCGTCCGGCACCTCGGTGGGCGCGCCCGGGTAGCGGAAGGCCAGCGCGATGTCGCACTCCCCGCGCAGCAGCCGCTGGACGGAGTCCGGCGGCTCGGCCTCCAACAGTTCGACCCGCACGCCGGGGTGCTCGGCGAGGAGGCGGGCCATCGCCTCGGGTATCAGGGTGGCGTTGGCGCTGGGGAAGGCGCAGACCCGCACCCGCCCGGCGCGCAGCCGGGCGAGCGCGGCGAGCTGCTGCTGGGCGGCGGAGAGGCTGCCGAGGATGAGTTCGGCGTGCCGGGAGAGCGTCTCGCCGGCCTCGGTGAGCCGCAGCCCGCGCCCGGCGCGGGTGAACAGCGGCACGCCCACGGTGCGTTCGAGGGCCTTCATCTGCTGGGTGATGGCGGGCTGGGTGTAGCCGAGCTCGCGCGCGGCGGCGGAGTACGAGCCGGCCCTGACCACCTCGTGGAACGTCCTGATGTGCCGCGAGTCGAACACCGGCTCCATGGCCCCTCCGCCCGGTCGTCTGCCGTCGATCCCCGCAATCATAAGAGGAAATTGGAGATACCGGCCCGGACCTCATCCGCACCTATGGTTCAAGCCCGAACCGGCCTGCTCACTGCTGCGCCGACGGCGGCAGCCCCATCGCCACCCCGGCCTTGGCGACCGGCGCCCCGCCCTTCACGCTCGGGCTGCGCCGGCTGCGCCGCTCGACCCAGCGGGCCAGCCAGGACAGCAGCAGGCACATGCCGATGTAGATCGGCGCGATCACGATCACCACCGGGATGAACGGCAGGTCGTAGTCCAGGTTGGTGGCGATCAGCTTGCCCGCGTGCAGGAACTCCTCGTAGGTGATCAGGAAGCCGAGCGAGGTGTCCTTGAGCGCGACCACCAGCTGGCTGATGATCGCCGGCAGCATCGCCCGGTTGGCCTGCGGCACCAGGACGTACGCCATCACCTGGGTCTTGCGCATGCCGAGCGCGTACGCCGCCTCCCGCTGCCCCTTGGGCACCGCGAGGACGCCGGCCCGGAACACCTCGGCCAGCACCGAGCCGTTGTACAGCACCAGTCCGGCGACCAGCGCCCACAGCGGCTGCACCTTGAGGGCGACGAACACGAAGAAGATCATCACCAGCAGCGGCATGGCCCGGAAGAACTCCACCACCAGGGTGGAGAGCCAGCGCACCACCCGGTGGTCGGACAGCCGCCCGGCCGCGAACAGCGCGCCGAAGGGCAGCGCGAACAGCACCGTCCAGGCGAAGGCCCGCAGGGTGTTGCCGAGCCCGCGCAGCAGCAGGTCCTGCACGCCCCGGTACTCGAAGGGCTCCCACTTGGCGTAGGTGAACTGGTGGGTGTGGAACAGCATGTAGACCACCCAGCCGACCAGCACCGCGATCAGCAGCAGCGCGATCCCGCCGTACAGCCGGTGCCGGGCCAGCGCCTTCGGGCCGGGGATGTCGTACAGCGCCGAGGATTCAACGGTCATCGGGACACCGCCACTCGTCGTTCCAGCAGGTTGAAGACCGCGCTGACGGCCAGGGTGATGATCAGGTAGCCGACCGCGATCCAGACGAAGGTCCAGATGATGCTGTAGCCGAGCTCGTTGATGGTCCGGTAGGTGCCCAGCAGCTCGGTCACGCTGAACGAGCCGGCGATCGCCGTGTTCTTCGCCAGCGCGATCATCACGCTGCCGATCGGCGCCACCACCGAGCGGTACGCCTGCGGCATCACCACCAGGCCCATCGTCTGCCCGAAGCTCATGCCCAGGCTGCGGGCCGCCTCGCCCTGCCCGGTCGGCACCGTGTTGATGCCCGAGCGCATCGCCTCGCAGACGAACGCCGAGGTGTAGCAGCCGAGCGCGAGCACCGCGAAGGTGTAGAAGGGCAGCGTGATGTCGAAGCGCGGCAGGCCCAGCACCACGATGAAGAACAGCAGGGTGAGCGGCGTGTTGCGCAGCACCGTCACCCACACCGTGCCGAACACCCGCAGCGGACGCACGGGCGAGACCCGGAAGCCCGCGATCAGCACCCCCAGTACCAGGGACAGCACGCCGCTCACCGCGAACAGCGAGAGCGTGCCGAGGAAGCCGTCCCAGTAGGTCGACCAGTTGTCGGTCAGCGTCTTCACAGCGCGGCCCTCCTCAGTACCGGTCGATCGGCGGCGGGGTCGGCGCGGGCTCCCCGGACAGGCCGAGGGTCGCGTCGAAGGCCCTCTTCCAGTCGCCGTTCTGCTCGTGGCTCGCCAGCGCGTCGTTCAGCGCCGCGCGCAGCGCGGTGTCGTTCTTCGGGGTCCCGATCCCGTACGGCTCCTTGGAGAACAGCGGCCCGACGACCTTGAGCTCGTCCGGCACCTTGGCGGCGTAGCCGAGCAGGATCGCGTTGTCCGTGGTGACGGCGTCGACCTGGTCGGTGATCAGGTTGTCCACGCAGGCCGAGTAGGTGTCGTAGCCGATCAGGTGCGCCTTCGGGTACTGCGACTGGATGCGCTGGTACGGCGTCGAGCCGGCCGCCGAGCAGACCTTCCGGCCGTCCAGGTCCTGCGGCCCGTGGATGCGGTCGTCGTTCTTGCGCACCAGCAGCGACTGCCCGGCGACGAAGTACGGGCCGGCGAAGCCGACCAGCTTCTTGCGGTTGTCGTTGATGGTGTAGGTGCCGACGTAGTAGTCCACCTGGCCGTTCTGCAGGGCGGTCTCGCGGTTGGCCGAGGCGATGGTCTTGAACTGGATCCGCTCGGGCGGGAAGCCGAGCGAGGCGCCGACCATCTTGGCGATCTCGATGTCGAAGCCGGAGTACACGCCGGTGGCCGGGTTCTTCTGGCCCAGGTACGGCTGGTCCTCCTTGGCGCCGACGACCAGGTGGCCCCGGCCGCGGGCGGCGTCCAGGGTCGGCGAGCCGGTGATCGACGCGGCGTCCCGCACCTGGTAGCTCGGCAGGGAGCTGGGCTGCGGGCCCTTGGGCGGCGGGGTGCCGGCCTTGCCGCAGCCGGCCGCGAGGACGGCGAGCAGGAGCGCGACGGCCAGCGGACGGGTGCGCGGGCGCGCGGCGCGCGTCGTCGTACGGTTCACGGCGCCGCCTCAGTGCTTCAGGATCTTGGACAGGAAGTCCCGGGCGCGTTCGCTCTCGGGGGCGCTGAAGAAGTCCTCCGGGGCGCGGTCCTCGACGATCCGGCCGTCCGCCATGAAGACCACCCGGTTCGCGGAGGCCCGGGCGAAGCCCATCTCGTGGGTGACCACGATCATGGTCATGCCCTCGTGGGCGAGCTGGCGCATGACGTCCAGCACCTCGTTGATCATCTCGGGGTCGAGCGCCGAGGTCGGCTCGTCGAACAGCAGCGCCTTCGGCTCCATGGCCAGGGCCCGGGCGATCGCCACCCGCTGCTGCTGCCCGCCGGACAGCTGCGCCGGGTACTTGCCGGCGTGCGCTTCGAGGCCGACCCGCTCCAGCAGGGCCCGGGACTTGGCGTCCGCCTCCGCCTTGGCCCGGCCGCGGACCTTGATCTGGGCGAGCGAGACGTTCTGCAGCACGGTCTTGTGCGCGAACAGGTTGAAGGACTGGAACACCATGCCGACCTCGGCGCGCAGCCGGGCCAGCCCCTTGCCCTCCTCGGGCAGCGGCTCGCCGTCGATCAGGATGGTGCCGCGCTCGATCGGCTCCAGCCGGTTGATCGCCCGGCAGAGCGTCGACTTGCCGGAGCCGGACGGGCCGATGACCACGACCACCTCGCCGCGGCCGACCGTCAGCTCGATGTCCTGCAGCACGTGCAGGTCCCCGAAGTGCTTGTTGACGCCGCGCAGTTCGATCAGCGGGGTGAAGGACGAGGCGCCGGCCGGGGCCGGCTCGGGGGCGGCGCTCACCGGCCGCGCCGTCCCTTCAGCAGCCAGCCCAGCACGGCGCCCGCGACCAGGGTGGCCAGCAGCGCGATCCACAGCGGCGCGGTCACGGTGAACACCCAGAACTGGATCTTCACCTTGTCGAGGTTGGCGAACAGGAACCACACGGCGAGGATCACGATGACGCCGATCCCGATGTACCGGGTGGGAATCCCACCGATCTCGCTGCGCTGTGGGCGGGCCGAGCCGTCTGAAATCTTGGTCACCGGAGCAGTCTGCGGGCGGCGGCACCGATTTGCCCGGTTACGCGCCCTTCCGGGCGAGGGAGTAACCCGCACGGGGCAATCCGGCCCCGTGCGGGTTTGAGCCCGGCCGACGAGGCGTCAGCGCTCGTCGCGCCAGGAGCGCCACAGTGCCGCGTACGGGCCGCCCGCCGCGACCAGCTCGGGGTGGCTGCCGTACTCGCTGATCCGACCGCCCTCGACCACCGCGATCACGTCCGCGTCGTGCGCGGTGTGCAGCCGGTGCGCGATCGCGATGACGGTGCGGCCCTCCAGCACCCGGGAGAGCGAGCGCTCCAGGTGCCGGGCGGCGCGCGGGTCCAGCAGCGAGGTGGCCTCGTCCAGCACCAGGGTGTGCGGATCGGCCAGCACCAGCCGGGCCAGGGCGAGTTGCTGGGCCTGCGGCGGGGTCAGCGCGGTGCCGCCGGAGCCGACCTCGGTGTCCAGGCCCTCGGGCAGCGCGGCCGCCCAGCCCCCGGCGTCCACCGCGTCCAGCGCCGCCCGCAGCTCGGTGTCGTCCGCCGCGGGCGCGGCCAGGCGCAGGTTGTCCCGCAGCGTGCCGACGAAGACGTGGTGCTCCTGGTTCACCAGGGCGACCTCGGCCCGCACCCGCTCGGCCGGCATCCGGGAGAGCGCCGCCCCGCCCAGGGTGACGCTGCCCCGGCCGGGGGCGTAGATCCCGGCCAGCAGCCGCCCCAGGGTCGACTTGCCCGCCCCGGACGGCCCGACCAGCGCGACCCGGCTGCCCGGGGCGACGTCCAGGCTGATCCCGTGCAGCACGTCGGCGCCCTCGCGGTAGCCGAAGCGGACGTCCCGGGCCTCGACCCGGCGGCCGTCCGGACGGGCCGACTCGTCCCCCTCGTGCTCCGGCACCTCGCGCACGCCCACCAGCCGGGCCAGCGAGGCCTGGCCGATCTGCAGCTCGTCGTACCAGCGCAGGATCAGGTCCACCGGGGCGGTCAGCTGCTGCGCGTACAGCACGCCGGCCGTCAACTGGCCGACCGTGATCCAGCCCCGGAGCGTGAACAGCCCGCCCAGCACCAGCGTGCCGAGCACCGCCGCGGTGTACGCCGTGTCGATGGTCGGGAACCAGACCGAGCGCAGCCACAGCGTGTACCGCTCCCAGGCCAGCCACTCGCCGAGCTTGCGGTCCGTCAGCCGGACCCGCTGCTCGCCCAGGCGCAGCGCCTCGACCGTCCGCCCGGCGTCCACCGTCTCGGCCAGCACGTTGCTCACCGCCGCGTACCCGGCCGCCTCGTTGCGGTACGACGTCGGCGCCCGCCGGAAGTACCAGCGGGAGCTGACCAGCAGCAGCGGCAGCCCGACCAGCGAGGTGAGCGCGAGCAGCGGCGAGGTGACCAGCAGCGCGCCGAGCACCAGCAGCAACGACACGACGGCGACGGCGAGTTCGGGCACCGCCTCGCGGATCGACTTGTCCAGCCGGTCGACGTCGGTGGTGCCCCGGGACACCAGGTCGCCGGTGCCGGCCCGCTCCAGCACGCCGGTGGGCAGCGCCACCGAGCGGACCAGGAAGTCCTCGCGCAGGTCGGCCAGCACCCGCTCGCCGAGCACGGCCCCGCGCAACCGGGACCAGCCGGTGAACGCGGACTGCACCGCCAGGGCCAGCAGGTACCAGCCGACCGCCACCGCGATGGTGCCCTCGGCGGTGCCGGTGGCCAGCGACTCGACCAGGCTGCCGAGCACCCAGGGGCCGACCAGGCCGGCCACGGTGGCCACCGAGTGCAGCGCGACCACCGCCGAGAAGCCACCGCGGTGGCGTCTGGCGAGCAGCCGCAGGTAGGCGCGCACGGCGGCCGGGGAGCCAACCGGCAGGGTGGTGGCCGGCCCCTGCTCCCGATGGACGGGGGGCTTCATGACGTGCTCCTCGGATGCGTGGGGGAATGGACGGCGGGAGGGCGGCGGGGCGGGAGCGCCCGGCCCCTCGGGAGATTCGCCCGGGTCCGGCTCACACCGCCTCCCCGAGCGGCTGCGCCTCGTCGCGGGTGACGGCGGCCCGGTAGGCGGGCTCCTCCCGCATCAGCTCGCGGTGCCGGCCGGCCGCGACGGCCCGGCCGTCGCGCAGCAGCACCACCCGGTCGGCCCGGTCGAGCAGCAGCGGGCTGGTCGCGAACACCACGGTGGTGCGCCCGGCCCGCAGGCCGTGCAGCCCGGCGGCGATCCGCTCCTCGGTGTGCGCGTCCACCGCGCTGGTGGGCTCGTCCAGGACGAGCACCGGCGGGTCGGCCAGCAGCGCGCGGGCCAGCGCGAGCCGCTGGCGCTGCCCGCCGGACAACGAGCGCCCGCGCTCGGCGACCCGGGCCCGCATGGCGTCGCCGCCGCAGTCCGGCGTGCCGTCGACCAGGGCCTCCAGGACGTCCTCGCAGCGGGCGGCGGCCAGCGCCTCGGCCGCCGGCACCCGCCCGGCGCCGGGGACGTCGAACAGCTCGGCCAGGGTGCCCGAGAGCAGCACCGGGTCCTTGTCGTGGACCAGCACCGCCGCCCTGGCCTCGGCCAGCGGCACCGCGTCCAGCTCCGTCCCGCCGAGCCGGACGGAGGGCTGCTCCGACTCGCCCTCGGCGAGCGGGACGTGCCCGCCCAGGCGCTCGGCGAGCGCCCCGGCGAAGTCCGGGTCGCCGCACACCACGGCGGTCAACTCGCCCGCCCGCGCGGTGAGTCCGGTCGCCGGGTCGTGCAGGTCGGCCTTGCCGGGGCGGGTCAACGCGGCCTCGGCCGCCCCGCTGGTCCGGCTGAGCGAGAGCACCCGGACGGCCCGCCCGGCGGAGACCCGGGCGACGCTCCAGGCGTGCGCGGCCTCGCCCAGGATGCGCAGCGGCGACGCCAGGAAGGCGGTGGCGCCGTACACCGCGATCAGGGTGCCCACGGCCAGCTCCCCGGAGGCGGCCAGCCGGGCGCCGTACCAGGTGACGCCGACCACGAACAGGCCGGGCAGCAGCACTTCCTGAGTCTGCATCAGGGCGGAGATCCGGGCCGAGCGGACGGCGGCGGCGCGGACCTTCTGGGAGGCGGCCCGGTAGCGGTCCAGGAACAGCTCCTCGCCGCCGATGCCGCGCAGCACCCGCAGCCCGGCCACCGTGTCGGCGGCCAGCTCGGCGGCCTTGCCGCCGAGCTCGCGCTGGCGCGCGTAGCGCCGCTCGAACGGGCCGATCAGCGGCCACATCGAGGCCGCCAGCACCGGCACGCCGAGCAGCACGCCGATCCCGAGCGCCGGCTCGGTGAGCAGCACCACCGAGCTGACGGCGAGCCAGACCAGCACCGAGGCCCGCACCCGGGCGTTCAGCTCGACGTACCAGCCGATCCGCTCGACGTCCCCGCTGCCGACCGCGACCACCTCGCCGGTGGCGATCCGGCGGGACAGCCCGGACCCCAGGTGCGAGGCCTGCCGGGCCACCAACTGCCGTACGTGGGTGGCCGCGTGGATCCAGTTCCAGACCGCCTGACGGTGCAGCAGCACGGCGCCGGCCGCCGCGGCGGCGGCCAGCAGCGCGGCGAGGCCGCCGGCCCGCCAGATCCCGGCCGGGTCGCCGTCGACGGCGGCCTGCACGCCGTGGCCGAGCGCCACCGGCAGGGCGGCCTGGCCGCCCATCTCCACCAGGGCCCACAGGGTGGCGAGCACCTGCCCGCGCCGCTGGGCGCGGCCGAGCCAGCGCAGGAAGGCGGTGGGCGAGGTCAGATCGGGCCGGCCGGGGTCGGCCAGCGGCAGGGGGGTGAGCGGCATGACACTCCGATGCGGAAGGGCGCGGGGGAACGCGGCGGTGCGGGGGTGCGCGAGCCCGGGGACAGGGCGCGGGGGCGCAGGGGCAGGGGCAGGGGCGGACGGCGGCGCGGGGCCCGGCTTCGGGAGGCGGGCCGGCCGCCCGACCGCGCGGCGGCGTCGGAGGCGACGCCGGAACGACGGCGTCGACCCGCCGGGGGCGGGGCGCCGTGCGACGACGGACGACGGGAAGGGCACGAAGGGCCCTGATCTCAGGAGGTCATGGCCGCGAGCCTGCCAACCGGAATGTGATCCGCGCAACAGGTTTTTCCCGCCCCGGCCGGCCGCCCCCCGCCCCCAACCCGCTCACAACCCGGCCAGGCCCCGGACGGGCCCCGGCCGGGCCGCCGCGAGATTCGCCCGAACGGCGGGAACAATCCCGCCCGGGCACCGGTTGCCCCGAGTGAAACCACCCGCACCACCGGAAGGCACCGCGTCCCCGTGAGCACCATCCCCAGCGTCACCCTCAACGACGGCTCCCGGATCCCGCAGCTCGGTTTCGGCGTCTGGCAGGTCCCGGACGCCGAGGCCACCACCGCCGTCCGCGCCGCGATCGAGGCGGGCTACCGCTCCATCGACACCGCGGCCGTGTACGAGAACGAGACCGGCACCGGCCGGGCGATCACCGAGGCGCTGGCGAGCGGCGCCGTCGCCCGCGAGGACCTGTACGTCACCACCAAGCTGTGGAACTCGGGCACCCGTGACTGGTCCGGCGAGCAGGGCCGCGACGCGGTGCTGCGCGAGTTCGACGCCTCGCTGGCCAAGCTGGGCCTCGACTACGTCGACCTCTACCTGATCCACTGGCCGCGCCCGATGCACGGCAGCTTCCCGAACATCTGGAAGGCCTTCGAGCAGCTGAAGGCGGACGGCCGGGTCAAGTCGGTCGGCGTCTCCAACTTCGGCCCCGAGCAGCTGACCCGCCTGCTGGCCGAGTCCTCCGTCACCCCGGTGCTGAACCAGGTCGAGCTGCACCCCTACTTCCCGCAGACGGAGCTGCGCGCCTTCCACGCCGAGCACGGCATCGCCACCGAGGCGTGGAGCCCGCTGGGCCAGGGCGGCGAGCTGCTGGCCGAGCCGGCGCTGGTGAAGATCGCCGAGAAGCACGGCCGCACGGTGGCCCAGGTGGTGCTGCGCTGGCACCTGCAGAGCGGTGTGATCGCCATCCCGAAGTCCGTCACCCCGTCCCGCATCCGGGAGAACCTGGACGTGGCCGGCTTCGAGCTGGACGCCGAGGACCTCGCGGCGGTCGCCGGCGTCGCCACCGGCAAGCGGATCGGTCCGGACCCGCAGGGCTTCGACTGGAACTGACGGAGCACCGGGCGGCGGCCTCGAACGCCCCGCGGCGGCGCCCGTCCTGACGCCCCGCCACCCCCGGAACGACCGAAGGACCGCCGGCCCCCACACGGGGGCCGGCGGTCCTTCACGCGTCACGGGCACCGCACGGCACCCGGCGACACCACCTCACCGCACGCGACGCGCGCCGGAGCCTTCCGACCGTTGGCGAATCGTTTTGGCGGTGATGTGTGCGACGTCGGCTACAGCCTGGCCGCCTTGCCGATGAGCGCGAGCGCAGCCTCGTGCTCCTCCTCGGCCAGCGGGGCGAGCAGCAGCCGCTGGACCTCGGCCACGCCGGCCGCCGACCGGTGCAGCAGGTCCTGCCCCGCCGGCGAGAGCGAGAGCAGGTTGCGCCGCCCGTCCGAGGGGTCGCGCCGGCGCTGCACCAGACCGCGGCGCACCAGCCGGCTGACCATCTCGGCCATGGTGGCCTTGTCCAGCGAGGCCAGCTCGCCGACCGTGCGCTGGTCCGCGCCCGGTTCCAGCTCCAGCGCGTCCAGCACCGCGTACTGCGGCGCCGTCAGCTCCGAGCCGACGTGCTCGGACCAGAGCTTGGTGTGCACCTGCTGGCCGACCCTGATCAGGTAGCCGATCGCCCGCTGGGCGTCCAGTATCGGCCGCGCGTCCGTCATGACGGCGACGGCCGCGGGCTCCAGCCTGGCTATCTTGGCCATCACCCGGACGATCTCGACCTGCTCCTCCGCCGTCAGCGGCTCGAACAGGACGCGCTGCACGCGGACCACCCCGCCGGTGGCCTCGCGCACCGCCTGGGCCCCGCTCTGCGAGAGAGCGAGCAACTTGCGCCGGCCGTCGGCCGGGTCGCGCCTGCGCAGCACCAGGCCGCGGCGGACCAGCCGCGCGACCATCTCGGCCATCGTCGCCTTGTCCAGCGAGGCACGCTCGCCGACCGTCCGCTGGTCCGCGCCCGGTTCCAGGGCGAGCACCAGCAGAACGGCGAACTGCGGAGCCGTGAGATCGGCTCCGACGTGTTCGGACCACAGACGGGTGTGAACCTGCTGCGCAACGCGAATGAGGTGTCCGGGCGACTGCTGCAGTCGCGCGGACACGCGGGTTGTCGGGATCTCCCCCAGCACCATGTATCCGTCCCGATGTCACACCCGGTGTGTGTGGGACACCCGGGTGGGGCAGTTACGGCGAGTGGGCGTCCAGCTATGAGGGAGGGCGCTCCAGCCGTGCAGCCGGTGGCTGCTGGCGGACACTATACAAACGGCGGGCCCTTGCTGGCAGGCAGGGGCGGATAGTAGACGCAGGTTCGGCAACATTGGCATATTTACGCGCTGCGACCCGCTTGCAGTAACCCGGATTCAGCAGAAAGCCGACCGGTCGGTCCTTACCGACCGTCACCTGCGGCTCTCCGCCCTGGCCGCGCCCCCTACCCGCCGGTAGGGTGTGGCCACCCTCTCCGGGGGCGCTCCCCCGGAGGCAGACCCCCGAGAGAGACGAGTTGTGGGCATGACCGAGCAGAGCACCGCCACCCGGGTCGCCGTCGTCACCGGCGCCGCCCGCGGCCTGGGCGCCGCGACCGCCGTCCGGCTGGCCGAGGACGGCTACGCGGTGGCCGTCCTGGACCTGGACGAGGCCGCCGGCAAGGACACCGTCGACCGGATCACCGCCGCCGGCGGCCGGGCCCTGGCGGTCGGCGCCGACGTCTCGGACGCCGAGCAGGTGCAGGCCGCCGTCGACCGCGTCGCCGCCGAACTGGGCGCCCCGGTCGTCCTGGTCAACAACGCCGGCGTCCTGCGCGACAACCTCCTCTTCAAGATGTCGGAGTCGGACTGGGACACGGTCATGAACGTGCACCTGCGCGGCGCCTTCCTGATGACCCGCGCGGTGCAGAAGCACATGGTGGACGCCGGTTTCGGCCGGATCGTCAACCTGTCCTCCTCATCGGCCCAGGGCAACCGCGGCCAGGCCAACTACTCGGCCGCCAAGGCCGGCCTGCAGGGCTTCACCAAGACTTTGGCCATCGAGCTCGGCAAGTTCGGCATCACCGCCAACGCGGTCGCCCCGGGCTTCATCGCCACGGACATGACGGCGGCCACCGCGGCCCGGGTCGGCATGGACTTCGAGGCCTTCCAGCACGCCGCAGCCTCTCAGATCCCGGTCCAGCGGGTCGGTCAGCCTGAGGATGTCGCCCACACCATCTCGTTCCTCGCCAGCGAGGGCGCCGGCTTCGTGTCCGGTCAGGTGATCTACGTGGCGGGCGGCCCCCTCGACTGAGCCCTTCCCGAGCACGGAACCTACACAGGGTGACCACGGAGCGGGGAGCCGGCCGAGCCGGCTCCCCGCTCCTATTCCTTTACCGGGACTTTTGCGAAATCATTCGAAGACAACACTGGTCCTCGCTCGAATAATCGAGAAAACCGACCGCCCGACCGCACCCGATCGACCTGTTTGTCGATTTCCCGGGAAAATGACAATTCCCCTCGGAATGACCCTTCCCGAATGGGTATGGTCACCTCCGTGCCAGTCAGAATTACCCCCGCCGTCCCGATTCAGCGGCGCGGGCCGGAACACCGCACCTTCGCCCGGCCCGGCCCCCGAGCCGCCGACCACGCCCACCGTGCCCACCGCGCCCACCGGCCGCCCGGCCCCGGCCGCCCCGAGCCCGCCTGGCCGCCGCTGAGCCGCCGCCACACCGCCCTGCTCCTCGCCACCTGCGCCGCCTACCTGCTGGTGCTCGCCGGGGTGCTGCTCAACACCGAACTGGTCGACCTCGACTGGTCGGTCCGGCTGCTGCGCCCGTACGAGCGCTGGCCCCGGCTGGAGCCGCTGCTCGACACCTGGGTGGTGGCCGGCCAGCGCGGCCCCTCGGCGATCGCCGCCTTCGCCTGGCTCGCCTGGCGCGCCCACCGGCTCGGCCGGCTGCGGCCGCTGCTGGTGATGGCGGTCGCGCTGCTACTGCTGAACGTCACGGTCGGCGCGGTCAAGATCGTCACCGGGCGGCTCGGCCCGCACTACGCCCAGTACGTCGGCTCCCCCGAGCTGTTCTCCGGCGGCACCATCTTCCCCTCCGGCCACACCGCCAACGCCGTGGTCACCTGGGGCGTGCTCGCCTACCTGGCCGCCCGCTGGCGGCGCACCGGCGCCGTGATCGCCGCCGCGACGGCCTGCTCGATCGGCCTCACCACGGTCTACCTCGGCACCCACTGGGTCACCGACGTGCTGGCCGGCTGGGCCGCCGGCCTGCTGGTGCTGCTGTCGCTGCCGCTGCTGGAGCCGCTGGTCGCCGCCGCCGAACGGCGGCTGGCCCGACGCTTCGGCCGCTGACGCCCGCGCCGCGCCGACACCCGCGCCGACCCCGTCCCGACACCCGCGCCGCGGAGCGCGTCACCCCTCCCAGCCGCGCTCGACCACCCCGTCACGCACCACCAGGTTGAGCCGCCCCTCCCGGTGGTCCATGGTCATCATCGCCCCCGGCTCCAGCACCCGGACCGACGCCCAGCCGTGCCGCTCGGCCAGCTCCCGGGCCCGCTCGACGCCCAGCCCCGTGTAACACCCGGCGTCCGCCGCCTCCGCCATCGCCCCTCCCCGGACTCGCCCCGCCGCCGCACCGGCCCGTACCGGCACCGATCCCGGACGTACGCTGGAAGGGTAGCCCCACCCGCCGCGGCCCGGAGGTGACCGGCATGCGCACCACCACCCCGCGACGGCGGTGGCGCAGCGGCACCGAGCCCGCCACCGCCCGCAGCGACCTCAAGCTGCGCTTCCTGCTCTCGCTCACCTTCACGCCGCTGTTCGCGCTGGCGACGCTGGGCTTCGCGCTCTGGGCAGTCGCCTCCCCCGCGTTCGGCGCCCCGAGCCGGGGCACCCTGATCGGCTTCGCGGTGGCCTGCGGCGTGCTCACCCTGTTCGCCGCCGTGGACCTCGCGGTGGTCGTCCGCCGCCGCCGGACCGAGCTCTGACGCGGTGTCTCCCCGGAGCGGGAAGTCGGCCCGGCCGACTTCCCGCTCCGCACGCCCCGACCGCTCCGCACACCCCGACCGCTCCGCACACCCCGACCGCTCAGCGGTTGCCGAGCGACTGCTTCACCAATGTCCGCCCGAAGTCCCACATCAACCCGCTGCCCCGGTGGGCGTCGTCCATGATGTCGGTGAAGGCGTCCACGAACCGGTCCACGTCCCGCTCGGTGATGATCAGCGGCGGAATCAGCTTGATCACCTCCAGGTGGTCCCCGGACACCTGGGTGAGGATGCGGTGGCGCTGCAGCAGCGGCACGACGACCATCTGCGCGAACAGCCCCTTGCGCGCCGCCTGCAGCGCCGTCCAGCCGGTGCGCAGCTTGAGCGACTTGGGCCGGCCGAACTCGATGCCGATCATCAGTCCGCGCCCGCGCACCTCGGCCAGCAGCTCGTAGCGGTCGACCAGCGCGGCCAGCCGCTCGCGGAGCTGGTCGCCGACCTTCCGGGCGTTGTCCACCACCCGCTCGTCCTCCAGCACCCGCAGCGTCGCCAGCCCGGCCGCCATCGCCTGGTTGTTCGAGCCGAAGCTACTTGAGTGGACCAGCACCCGGTCCATCGAGGAGTACACCTTCTCGAAGATCCAGCCCTTGCCGAGCGTCGCCCCGATCGGCACGTACCCGCCGGAGAGCGCCTTGGCGGCGCACACCAGGTCGGGCAGCACGCCGTCCTCGTGCTGGTAGGCGAAGAACTCGCCGGTGCGCCCGATCCCGGTCTGCACCTCGTCGCAGATCAGCAGCGCCTTGTGCTCGTGCAGCAGCGCCTGGGCGGCGCGCAGCCAGCCGGGCGGCGGCGCGAGGACGCCCTTGCCCTGGATCGGCTCGACGATCAGGGCCGCGACGTCGCCGCGCTTGAGCTCCTTGGCCAGCGCCCCGATGTCGCCGAGCGGGATGGCGGTGTCCGGCAGCAGCGGGTCGAAGCCCTTGCGGAAGCCGCTCTCCCCGTTGACGGACAGCGAGCCGGTGGTCAGCCCGTGGAAGGCGTGGTCGGCGTACAGGATCCGCTTGCGGCCGGTGGCGTACCGGGCGAACTTGAGCGCCGTCTCGACGGCCTCGGTGCCGCTGTTGCCGAAGAACACCCGGTCGAGCCCGGGCGCGTACGACAGCAGCCGCTCGGCGAGCAGCCCGGCCAGCGGCGAGCAGTCGAAGCGGACGAGGTCCGGCAGGTCCAGGTCCATCACCTGCTGGACGGCCGAGCGCACCACCGGGTGGTGGCGGCCGAGCGCGAAGATGCCGAAGCCGGCCAGCATGTCCAGGTACTCGTGGCCCTCGGCGTCGTAGAAGTACGGGCCCTCGGCGCGCTCGTAGTACTTGTCGAAACCGATGGTGTGCAGCATCCGCGACAGCTGCGGGTTGACGTAGCGGCTGTTCAACTCGTAGCGCTCCCCGCCGCGTTCGGCGAGCAGCTGGGCGAGGTCGAAGGCGGGGCGGTCGGGGTCAGCCGGCATGGCGCGGGTTCGCTCCTCGGGTCGGTAGCAGGTTCTTGGCGAAGACGGCGGTCTGGGCCGCGACCCCGGTGCCGGTCAGGCCGGCCTCCTCCAGGATCTCGCCGCGCGAGGCGTGCACCAGGAACTCCTGCGGCAGGCCGAGCACCCGCGCGGGCACGTCCACGTCGGCGTCGCGCAGCGCCTGGGCGACGGCCGAACCGACGCCGCCCACCCGGCCGTTGTCCTCGACGGTGACCACCAGCCGGTGGGCGGCGGCGAGTTCGGCCAGCCCCGGGTCGACGGGCTTGACCCAGCGCGGGTCGACGACGGTCGCGGTGAAGCCCTCGGCGAGCAGCAGCCGGGCGGCGTCCAGGCAGGCCGGTGCGGTGGTGCCGACCGAGACCAGCAGGATCTCCGGCAGCGGGCCGGTGCGCAGCAGCACGTCGACGCCGCCGATCCGCTCGACGGCGGGGACGGCGGGGCCGACGGTCCCCTTGGGGAAGCGGATCACGGTGGGCGCGTGGTCGACGGCGACGGCCTCGCGCAGCTGGGCGCGCAGCTGGTCGGCGTCGCGCGGGGCGGCGAGCCGCAGGCCGGGGACGACCTGGAGGATCGACATGTCCCACATGCCGTGGTGCGAGGCGCCGTCCGGCCCGGTCACGCCGGAGCGGTCGAGCACGAAGGTGACGCCGAGCCGGTGCAGGGCGACGTCCATCAGGACCTGGTCGAAGGCCCGGTTGAGGAAGGTCGCGTAGACGGCCACGACCGGGTGCAGGCCGCCGGTGGCCAGGCCGGCCGCGCTGGTGACGGCGTGCTGCTCGGCGATGCCGACGTCGAAGGTCCGCGTCGGGAAGGCCTTGGCGAACGGCGCCAGCCCGACCGGCTGCAGCATGGCGGCGGTGATCGCCACCAGGTCCGGCCGCTCGTCGCCGAGCGCCAGCAGCTCCTCGCCGAACACGGACGTCCAGGAGACGCCGGCGCTGGGCGAGATCGGCAGGCAGGTGTACGGGTCGATCGGGTTGACGGCGTGGAAGCGGTCGGCCTCGTCCTGTTCGGCGGGTCGGTAGCCGCGTCCCTTGACGGTGAGGCAGTGCACGATGACCGGCCCGCCGAAGTTCCGGGCCTGCCGCAGCGCCTGCTCGACCGCGGCCAGGTCGTGGCCGTCGATCGGCCCGAGGTACTTGAGGCCGAGGTCCTCGAACATGCCCTGCGGGGCGAAGGCGTCCTTGAACCCCTTCTTGGCGCCGTGCAGCGCGTCGAAGATCGGCTGGCCGACCAGCGGGGTGCGCTGCAGCGCCTCCTTGCCCCAGGACAGGAAGCGCTCGTAGCCCTGGGTGGTGCGCAGGGTGGCGAGGTGGTTGGCGAGGCCGCCGATGGTCCTGGCGTAGGAGCGCTCGTTGTCGTTGACGACGATGACCAGCGGCCGGTCGCGGGCTTCGGCGATGTTGTTGAGCGCCTCCCAGGCGAGCCCGCCGGTGAGCGCGCCGTCGCCGATGACGGCGACGGTGTGCCGGTCGTGCTGGCCGAGCAGCTGGGCGGCCTTGGCGAGGCCGTCCGCGTAGGACAGGGCGGTGGAGGCGTGCGAGTTCTCCACCACGTCGTGCTCGGACTCGGCCCGCGAGGGGTAGCCGGACAGGCCGCCCTTCATCCGCAGCTTGGTGAAGTCCTGCCGCCCGGTGAGCAGTTTGTGGACGTAGCTCTGGTGGCCGGTGTCGAAGACGATCCGGTCGTAGGGGGAGTCGAAGACCCGGTGCAGGGCGATGGTCAGCTCCACCACGCCGAGGTTGGGGCCGAGGTGGCCGCCGGTGCGGGTGACCGCGTCGATCAGGAAGTCGCGGATCTCGTCGGCGAGCAGCGGGAGTTCGGCCGCGGGGAGCTTGCGCAGCTCGGCCGGGGACGTGACGCGGGACAGAAGTGACATGGGTACACCTCACGACGGTCGGCGGTGCGGTGGTGCCTGTGCCCGGTGGGGCGGGTCCGGCCCGGGCGCGCGGCCCGGGCCGGGCGACGGCTCGCGGGCTCAGCGCCCGCGGCCCGCGCTCACGGTCTCGGTGATGGCGCGCAGCGACTGCTGGAGCGAGCCCATGGTGGCGAGGACGGCGGTCGGCTCGTAGCCGCAGTGGGCCATGCAGTTCTCGCAGCGCGGGTCCTTGCCGCGGCCGTACTTGCTCCAGTCGGTCTTCTCGACCAGCTCCCGGTAGGTGGGCACGTAGCCGTCGGCCATCAGGTAGCAGGGCCGCTGCCAGCCGAACAGCGAGTAGTTGGGGATGCCCCAGGGGGTGCACTCGAAGTCGGCCTTGCCCTCCAGGAAGTCCAGGAACAGCGGGCTGTGGTTGAGGCGCCAGCGCTTGCGGTTGCCGCCGGCGAAGGCTTTGCGGAACAGCTCGCGGGTCTGCTCGACGCCGAGGAAGTGCTCCTGGTCGGGGGCCTTCTCGTAGGCGTAGGCCGGGGAGATCATCATCTCGTCGACCTTCAGCTCGTCGTTGAGGTAGTCCAGCACCTCGATGACGGTCTGCGGGGTGTCGGTGTTGAAGAAGGTGCTGTTGGTGGTGACCCGGAAGCCCCGCCGCTTGGCCTCCTTGATCGCGGCGACCGCCTCGTCGAAGGTGCCCTCCTTGGCCACCGACTGGTCGTGCCGCTCGCGCAGGCCGTCGATGTGCACGGCGAAGGTGAAGTACGGCGAGGGCCGGAACTTGTCGATCTTCTTGCGCAGCAGCAGCGCGTTGGTGCACAGGAACACGTACTTGCGGCGCTCGACGAGCTGGCGGACGATCTCGTCGATCTGCGGGTGCATCAGCGGCTCGCCGCCGGCGATCGAGACCATCGGGGCACCCGATTCCAGCACGGCGCCCACCGCCTGGGCCACCGGCATCCGCTGCTTCAGCACACCGGCCGGGTGCTGGATCTTGCCGCAGCCCTCGCAGGCGAGGTTGCAGGCGAACAGCGGCTCCAGCTCGACGATCAGCGGGAACTTGTCCCGCCGCTTGAGCAGCTTCTGCTGCATGAGGTAGGTGCCGACCCGCACGGTCTGGCGCAACGGCATGGCCATGGCTAGCTCGCCTCCTGGGGGAGCGTCGAGGATGTGGGGTGGTTCAGGTCCGCGGGGCGCGGTGCGCACTGCTGCCGGTACCAGTCGGCGAGCGCGGGCACCGTGGCCCGCAGCGTCCGCCAGGCCCGCACCCCGGCCGGGAGGGTGCCGGGCCGCAGCAGTTCGCGTTCGGGGGTGTCGACCACCACCCGCAGGACGGCCGCCGGCAGCGCCGGGCGCACTTCGCGCAGCGCGGCCAGCACGCCGGCGGCCTCCATGTCGACGGCGAGCGCGCCCTGCAGGTGCAGGGCGCGCCGCTCCAGGCCGCGCACCACGTGGTCGGCGGTGTGGTGCACCCCGGTGTGCACGGTCAGCCCGTACCCCTTGAGCGCCCGGGTCAGGTCGCTGCCGGAGTCGACGGGGTACAGGTGGCCCTCGGCGTCCCGCACGCCGTCCGCGGCCACGACGTCCCCCGGCCGCACGCCCGGGCCGACCGCGGCGCCGAAGCCGGCCACCGCGACCGCGCCGTACCCGCCCGGGACGGAGCCGAGCAGCCGGCGCACGGTCACCGCGGCGCGGCGCCGGCCGACGCCGGTGCGCACCAGCACCGGCGGCCCGCCGGCCGAGTCGCGCCAGTCGCCGCCGCGCAGGGCCCAGACCTCGGGGCCCAGGGCGCAGAGCACCAGCAGGGGGGCGGTGGTCACCGCGCCGTCCCGTTCGCCGGGGCGGCGGGCCGGTCGAGCCCGCCCGGGCCGCCGTTCAGGTAGCGGCCGAGCGCGGTGACCGGGAAGACCAGCCGGTACAGGTGGTAGTTGATGGAGAAGTCCCAGGGGAAGCCGGTGCCGGTGAACTGCGGTTCGTCCCAGGTGCCTTCGGGCAGCTGGGTGCGCACCAGCCAGGCCACGCCGCGCTCGACCGCCGGGTTGGCCCGGCCGGCCGGGCCCTCGCCGGCCGCGAGCAGCGCCATCAGCGCCCAGGCGGTCTGCGAGGCGGTGGAGTCGCCGCGCCCGGCCCAGCGCGCCGGGTCCTCGTAGGAGCGCATGTCCTCGCCCCAGCCGCCGTCCGGGTTCTGCCGGTCCTCCAGCCAGCGCACCGCCCGGCGCACGGCCGGGTGCTCGTCCGGGACGCCGGCCGCGGCCAGCGCGGGCAGCACCGAGCCGGTGCCGTAGATGTAGTTGGTGCCCCAGCGGCCGAACCAGGAGCCGTCCTCCTCCTGGTTGCGCAGCAGCCACTCGATGCCGCGCCGGGTGCGCGGGTCGTGGGCCCGGCCGGTCTCCGCGAGCATCTCGACGACGTGCGCGGTGACGTCGGCGGACGGCGGGTCGACGACCTCGCCGAAGTCGCAGAACGGCAGCCGGTTCGGCAGCTTGCTGGTGTTGTCGACGTCGAAGGCGGCCCAGGCGCCGTTCTTGGACTGCATGCCGAGGTTCCAGCGCACGCCCCGCTCGACCGCCGCCTCGATCCTGGCCGGGTCGGGGTGGCCGACCCGGCGCAGCGCGAGCACCACCTCGGCGGTGTCGTCGATGTCGGGGTAGGTGTCGTTCTCGAACTCGAAGGCCCAGCCGCCGGCCGCGAGGGCGGGCCGCTGGACGGCCCAGTCGCCGCGGGTGGTGATCTCCTCGTCGAGCATCCAGTCGGCGGCGGCGACCAGCGCCGGGTGGTCGGCCGGCAGTCCGGCGTCGACCAGCGCGATCGCGGCCAGGCAGGTGTCCCACACCGGGGACTGGCAGGCCTCCATCCAGCGCCGGCCGTCCTCGGTGTGCACGGTGAACCGGTCGAAGGAGGCGAGCCCGGCCCGCATCACCGGGTGCTCCAGCTCGTAGCCCTCCAGGTGCAGGGCGATCAGCGAGTAGACGGCGGGCGGCTGGATGCCGCCCCAGCAGCCGTCCGCCTCCTGGCGCTCGACGATCCAGCGGCAGGCCTGCGAGACGGCGAGCCGGCGCAGCGGGCGGAAGGCGTGCCGGTGGTAGGCGTGCAGCACCTTGTCCAGGCGTTCGAAGACGCCGTCCCAGCTGTTGGCGGGGGCGAGCGGCCGGTCGGGGTACGGGTCGGCCGGGTCGGTGTGCAGCTCGGTGAGCGGGAAGGGCGCGGGCCGGACGGGCCGGTGGGCCGAGACGACGGTCAGCGGGACGATGGTCTGGCGGGCCCAGCAGCCGAAGGCGTAGATGTTCAGCGGCAGCCACTTGGGCAGGAAGATGATCTCGGGCGGCATCTCGGGCAGTCGGGCCCAGGGCCACCAGCCGAACAGGGCGAGCCAGATCCGGGTGAACACCCGGGCGGCGGCGATGCCCCCGCGGGAGCGGACGTAGTGCGCGGCGGCCAGCATGTGCGGGGCGTTCGGGTCGTCCCCGGCGAGTTTGAGGGCGACGTAGGCCTCGACGGTGGTGGACAGTTCCGGCGGGCCGCCGTGGAAGGTGGCCCAGGTGCCGTCCTCCCGCTGCTGGGAGCGGATCCACTCGGCGGAGGCCTTGGTCTGCTCCTCGGTCCGGATCCCGAGGAACTGCCGGAGCAGTAAGTCCTCGGCGTCCATCGTGACGTTGGTCTCCAGGTCCCCCTTCCACCAGCCCTCGGAGGACTGCAGGGAGAGCAGGTGGGCGGTGGCGCGGGCCAGGGCCTCCGGTGCGTCGGCCGGCCCGGGGTCCGCCTCGCCCGCCGGCCGCGGCCGGTCGGCGTCCTCGGGCTGCCACCGCCCGGTGCCCAGCAGGGCCGCCGGCCGGTCGCCCACCGCGACCGGCTCGGAATCGTACTCAGGGTCGAGCCGGCCGTCCGCGGTTGCTGTCAACGTAACGTCACCTCTCTCGTACCACCACGAATTCGGCGAGTGCGACGAAGTGCTCGCGCACCTCGTCCGTCATGGGCACCTCGTCCAGGGCGGCGAGGGCAGTCGTGTGCTGGCGGCGGGCCTCCTCCTGGGTCCAGGCCCGGCCGCCGGCCTGCTCGATCAGCGCGGCCCGGGCGGCGAGCTCGGCCTCGCTCTCCTCGCCGCGGCCCTTCGGGTCGGCCAGCTCCCCGGCGAGCCGGCGGGAGGCCGCCCCGCCCTCGGCCAGCGCGGCGGCGACCGGCAGGGACTTCTTGCGCTGGCGCAGGTCGCCCCAGTGCGGCTTGCCGGTGACCTCGGTGGCGCCCCAGATCCCGAGCAGGTCGTCCACCGCCTGGAAGGCCAGGCCCAGGTGGTGGCCGTAGCGCTGGAGCGCGCCGGAGACCTCGTCGTCGGCCCCGGCCAGGACGGCACCGATCGCGGAGGCGGCGGCCAGCAGCGCGGCGGTCTTGCCGCCCTCCATCTCCAGGCACTCCGCGACGGTGACGCTGTCGCGCTGCTCGAAGGAGACGTCCATGGCCTGGCCGTCGATCAGCGCGCGGGTCGCCGTGGTGAGCAGCCGGACGGCCCGCGCGGCGTCGGTGGGGCTCGCGCCGCCGGTCACCGCGGCGTCGAGCAGCACCTCCGTGCCGAGCGTCGCCAGTGCGTCGCCGACCAGGATCGCCTGGGCCGGACCGAAGACCGTCCAGGCGGTGGCCCGGTGCCGGCGGGTCTCGTCACCGTCCATCAGATCATCATGGAGCAGGGAAAAGTTGTGCACCAGTTCAACCGCGACGCCGCCCGGCACCCCCACCTCGGCGTCCGCGCCGGCCGCCCGGGCGGACAGCAGCGCCAGCGCCGGGCGCACGGCCTTGCCGCCGTCCCCCTCCACCGGGGTGCCGTCGCGGTCGATCCAGCCGAAGTGGTAGGCCGCGACGGTGTCCATCGGTGCGGCCAGACGGGCGACGGCCGCCCGCAGCGGCGGGTTGCACAGCGTGCGGCTGCGGGCGAGCAGCTCCGGCACCGAGACCGGTTCGGCCTGTGCCGTTCCCGATGCGGTGAAGCTGGTGCGTGACTCCACGTGCGTTCCCTCTCCCTCGTCATGCCGACCCCCCCGGGGCGGCTGGAATCCAGCGCTGTCGGTACGGCTGGTGTCGGTGCGGATGCGGTCGGTCCGGATGCGGTCGGTCCGGATCCCGCCGCTACGGACGGTGTCGGTACTGCTGCCGGTGTCGGCGAGGTCGGCGCCGGCCCGGCCGGTCGGGCCGGCGCCCGCCGAGCCGGCCGGGGCGTGCCCGCGGGATCTGACGGGGTCCCCGGCGGCGGGGCCCGTCACCGGGGCCACCTCCCGTCGCCGCGGTCCACCGGCGGCCGGGCGCCGCCCGCCGCCAGGGCCGCGTCGGCGGCGGCGTGGCCGCTGCGCACCGCGCCCTCCATGGTCGCGGGCCAGCCGGTGGCCGTCCACGCGCCGGCCAGCAGCAGGCCGGGGACGGCGGTGCGGGCGCCCGGGCGCAGCGCCGCGCTGCCCGGGGCCGGGTCGAAGGTGGCGGTGCGCTCGCGGGTGACGAAGAAGTCCAGCACCTCGGCCCCGGCCGCCGCGGGGAGCAGCCTGGCCAGTTCGGGCAGGTAGCGGCGGCGCAGCTCGGCCACCGGGAGGTCGATCTCGTCCTGGACGGCGGACTGCGACAGTGCCAGGTACTGGGCGCCGGGGTGGGCCCGGCCCAGTTCCGTCCCGGCCAGGCCGGAGTGCGCGGTGCGGTCGAAGACCCACTGGACGGGCGAGCCCAGCGCGGCGAAGAACGGCCGGCGGATCACCCGGCGGTCGTAGACCACGTGCACGTTGAGGATCGGCGCGGTGCCGAAGCCGGCCAGCCGCTCCTGCCCGGGGACGGCGTCCGGCGGCAGCAGGGCGGCCGCGGTGTCCTGGGCGCCGGCCAGCACCACGGTGTCGGCCGAGAGCAGGTCGCCGTCCTCCAGGCGCACGGCGTGCTGGGGCGCGCCGGGCTTGAGCTCCGCGACCCGGGCGCGCAGCCGTACCGTCACGCCGGCGCGTTCGAGCTCGGCGAGCGCCCGGTCGTGGTGGATGGCGCCGAGCGGGACGGCGGCGATGCCGATGTCGGAGGCGCCGGGGTCGGAGAGCAGGCCGGTCTTGAACACCATCGCGGCGAGCGCCAGCGACACCTGGTCGGCCCGGGCGTTCAGGGTGGCCACGCCGACCAGGTCCCACAGGGCGGCGGTGGTCGCCGCGTTCTGCCCGTTGCGGCGCAGCCACTCGCCGAAGGAGAGCTCGTCCAGCGCCGGGTCGGCGAGGTCCAGGCCCCACAGGGCGAGCGCGCCGCGCACCACCCGGGCCCGGTCGGCCGGGGCGAGGTGCGGGTAGCCGGCGAGGCTGGCGGCCAGGTGCAGCGGGACGGGCAGGGCGGCCCGGCGCAGCCGGCCGAGGGTGCGCACCGGCGCGTCGGCGGGCCCGGTGACGGACAGCACGGGGACGTCGAGGCGGTCCTGCAGATGGGTGAGGCGGGCGGCGCCGAGCCGCTCCAGCAGGCCGCGGTAGGCGGTGCAGCAGCGCAGGTAGACGTGCTGGCCGTTGTCGACGGTCAGCTCGCCGCGCTGGAAGGAGAAGGCCAGGCCGCCGAGCCGGGGCCGGCCCTCCAGGAGGGTGACCCGCTGCCCGGCCTCGGCCAGCCGCAGCGCGGCGGTGATCCCGGCCAGGCCGCCGCCGACCACGACGACGGCCGGGCGCGCGGCATCGGCTCGCCCGGTCATCGGCGCTCCCCCTCGAAGTCGGCGGACCGCCCGGCGGCGGTCGCGGTGGTCGGCACGCGCCGCATCGGCACGCGTCCCGTCGGCGCTGTGGTGAACAACGGTCCACCCGGATGTGATTCCCCGCTGACACAGCGTGACAGAACTCCGGTGAGAATCAAGAACGCCCCCCGGCGAGCCCGGAAAGCGCCACGTACGCCTTCTCCCAGCCCGGCAGCGAGACCCGGCCGCGCAGCACCGACTCGGGGTCGGCGGCGATCCGGCCGAGCAGCCGGTGGTAGATCCCGGCCATCGCGGCGGTGCAGGCGCGGCTGCGGCGGTCGAGCATCGGCAGCAGCCGCAGGCCCTCTTCGAAGGCGGCCTGGGCGCGGGCGGCCTCGAAGCCGACCAGGCCGGCGAAGTCGGCGCCGGCCGGCGGGCGGGGCGTCGCGAAGCCCTGCTCGCAGCCGAACCGGGCGAGGTCCTCGGCGGGCAGGTAGGTGCGGCCGTTCAGGGCGTCCTCGCGCAGGTCGCGCAGGATGTTGGTGAGCTGCAGCGCCAGGCCCAGGGTGTCGGCGTAGTGCGCCCCGCGCTCGGGGTCGTCGCAGCCGTAGACGCCGAGCGAGAGCCGGCCGATGGCACCGGCCACGCAGCGGCAGTAGACCTTCAGCTCCTCGTAGGTCTGGTACTCGGCGCCCTTGAGGTCCATCTCGACGCCGTCGATCAGCTCGTCGAAGCCGCCGAGCGGGATCGGGAAGCGCCGGGCGGCGTCGGCCAGGGCGACCTTGATCGGGTCGGTGTCGTCCTCGTCGACCACCCCGGCGCGGACCTCGCCGACCAGCTCCCGGGTGCGCAGCAGCGCCTCGGCCTTGCGGTCGGCCGGGAGGTCGCCGTCGCCGATGTCGTCCACCCGGCGGGCCAGCGCGTACAGGGCGGACATGGCCAGCCGTTTGGGCTCCGGCAGCAGGCGGATGCCGTAGCTGAAGTTGCGCGCCTGCAGCCCGGTCACCGCCTCGCAGTACCGGTATGCCGCCATGACCTGGGCCGACGCCAGTGGTGATGCCGCCACTCGGGCGTTCACCTTCCCTTCGCGAAGATGGCCGCCGCCTTCGCTGCGAGGCGGCGCTTGTCCGGCTTCGCCTGCCGGGCGAGCACGTCGTACCCGGCGTCCTCGACGGCCGCCAGGGCCGCGTAGCCGCCTGCGGTGAATCCCGCCAGGAGCAGTCGAAGCCTCCCCCGAACCGTACCTACCAATGGTGCGCCCCGGTCGAGCAGGGTGCGGGCCCGTTCGGTCTCGAAGGCGATCAGTTCCCGCACCGCCCCGTTCGCGGCGGGCGCGGCGAGGTCGGCCTCGGTGACGCCGAAGCGCTCCAGGTCCTCGGTGGGCAGGTAGATCCGGCCGCGGGCCAGGTCCTCGGCCACGTCCTGGAGGTGTTCGACCAGCTGGAGGGCGGTGCAGACGGCGTCGGACAGGGCGATCCGCTCGGGGGTGGAGACGCCCGCGATGGCCAGCACCAGGCGGCCGACCGGGTCGGCGGAGAGCGTGCAGTAGTCGGCCAGGTCCTGGTAGGCCGGGTAGCGGGCGGTGGTCTGGTCCACCCGGTTGGCCTCGATCAGACGGCGGAACGGCTCGGGGGTCAGCGCGTGCCGGGAGACCAGCGGGACGAGCGCGCCCAGCAGCGGGTGGCGGGGCGCTTCGGCGCCGTCCGTGCGCAGGGCGGTCTCGAACACCCGGTCGAGGTCGCGCTCCAGCCCGTCCAGCAGGGCGAGCCGGAAGGCGGTCTCGGCGGGAGCGGGCGGGCCGGGCTGGGCCGAAGGGGTGACGGGGGGCGCCGCCTCGACCCCGAGCAGGGCGGCGGTGGCGGCCGGGTCGGCGAGGTCGCCGTCGCCCGCGTCGTCCACCAGCCGGGCGAAGCCGTAGACGGCCATCAGGTCGGCGCGCCAGGCGGCGGGCAGGAAGAACGGGGCGACCGGGAAGTTCTCGGCACCCGCCTTCTCCAGGGTCTGGCCCGTGGAGGGGTTCGCCGAGGGGTCTCTGGGCATGGCCGAAGCCGACACTGCTGTCACTCCCCCGTTCTACACCGCTCGCCGACACCGGCCTCACTCGGACACGCGTCCGAACGCGGGCGTCACCTCCGGCACACCACCCCCGCGCCTACCAGCCTCGCACCACCGGGCGCGCCGGAGAAGAGCGCCCCGCCCGCGCGCGGGGGCGCTCACCCCGCCGGCGGCGGGCCACCCGGGGCACGTACGGGCGCACACGGAAGGGCCGGCCCCGGAGGATTCCGGTGCCGGCCCCTGGCGTGACCTGCGGTTACGGGCGCTCGCCGCGCTCGTAGCGGCCGACGACCTCCTCGGTCGGGCCGTCCATGACCAGCTCGCCGGCCTCGATCCAGATGGTCCGCTCGCAGACCTCGCGGATCGAGTTGTTGTCGTGGCTGACCAGGAAGACGGTGCCGGCCTCGCCGCGCAGCTCCTCGATCCGCTTCTTGCTGCGCTGCTGGAAGGCCTGGTCGCCGGTGGCCAGCGCCTCGTCGATCAGCAGCACGTCGTGGGTCTTGGCGGCGGCGATGGAGAAGCGCAGCCGGGCGCCCATGCCGGAGGAGTAGGTGCGCATCGGCAGGGAGATGAAGTCGCCCTTGTCGTTGATGCCGGAGAATTCGACGATCTCCTGGTAGCGCGCCCGCACCTGGGCCGGGGACATGCCCATCGCCAGGCAGCCCAGGACGACGTTGCGCTCGCCGCTGAGCTCGTTCATCAGGGCCGCGTTGACGCCCAGCAGCGAGGGCTGGCCGTTGGTGTAGATGCCGCCCTTCTCGGTCGGCAGCAGGCCCGCGATGGCGGCCAGCATGGTCGACTTGCCGGAGCCGTTGGAGCCGATCAGGCCGATCGCCTCGCCCTTGTAGGCGGTGAAGCTGATGCCCTTGACGGCGTGCACCTCGCGCACGCCGGAGGCGCGCTTGCGGCTGATGATGCGGCTCAGCGCCGAGGTGGCGCTGCCCTTGCCGGAGCCGGCGCCGTGCACCCGGTAGACGATGTGCACGTCGTCGACGACGACGGTGGGCTCGCGGGCCACCACCGTGTCCGTCACGGCGTCCTGCTTGCTCAGGTCGGTGTCAGCCACGGCCGTACTCCTCCTCGGCCTTCCAGAAGAAGACGTATCCGATGACGAAGATCCCGACCGCCCAGGCGATGCCGTACGTCCACTGGTGCGGCGGCAGGCTCTGGTGCACGGGCAGGTGCTTGTTGTAGATGATCGGCGCGAAGGCGTGCCGCAGCAGGTTCATGTAGACCGAGGCCGGGTTGATCTCGCAGATCACCTGGACGTACTTCGGCCACCTGTGGACCTGGTCCTGGATGCTGAACATCACGCCGGACAGGAACATCCAGGCCCGCATCACGAACGGGATCAGCTGGGAGATGTCACTGGTCTTGGCGCCGATCCGGGCCATGATCAGCGAGATGCCGGTGTTGAACAGCGTCTGCAGGAGCAGCGCCGGGACGATCAGCAGCCAGGTCCTGCCCGGGGCGATGCCGGCGGCCAGCACGGTGACGACCAGCACGACCGTCGAGATCAGCAGCTGCTGGAGCTGGATCACGGTGAAGGCGATCGGCAGGCTGGCGCGCGGGAAGTGCAGCGCGCGGATCAGGCCGAGGTTGTCGGAGATCGCCCGGGTGCCGGACTGCACGGCGTTCTGGGTGAACTGGAAGATGAAGACGCCGACGCAGAGCCAGGCGATGTAGGTGTTCGGCGGGAAGCCGTTCTTGTTCTGCAGGATGATGCCGAAGACCAGGTAGAACACGCCGCAGTTGAGCAGCGGGGTCACGACCTGCCACAGCTGACCGAGCTTGGCGTCGGTGTACTGGGCCACCAGGCGGGCGGTGGCGAAGGCCCAGATGAAGTGGCGCCGGGCCCAGAGCTGCTTGGTGTAGGCGAACAGGCCGGGCCGGGCACCGCTCACCGCCAGGCCGTACTTGGCCGCGAGCTGCTGGGGGGTCAGGCCCGCGTCCGCCCCCCGGGGGGCTGAGAGGCTGACGGGTTCACTCACTGTCGACACATTCGTCCTTCACGCGGGATCGGTCGGGGCGGGCCGGTCGGCGGGGGTCCGCCGGCCGTGCGCCGAGGGAGATCCACTGGGATCACGGGGGGAGTCCGGCCGACGGGTGACCGCCGGCCGTGGCGAACGATCATTCGATCACGGGAGGATCAGATGATCGGAGGACGTCCCAGCCTGGTCAGTCGCCAAACGGTACGCCATCGCATCGGGCGACGCGGACCGCAGGGTTCGCGCCAGCCCGCCCGGAATCCGCCCCACCAGGCCTTCAGCGCCTCCGGGGAGGGGCGGCGGGCCAGGGTCAGCAGAAACCAGGTTCCCAGATAGAGAGGCACCAACAGGGCCGGAAGGTTCCGTCGCGCGAGCCACACCCTGTTGCGGGCCACGTTGTGGAAGTACGTGGCGTGCCGCGCGGGCGAGGTCGTCGGGTGGTGCAGGACGACGTCGGCCCGGTAGTCGATGGCCCAGCCGGCGTCCAGCGCGCGCCAGGCGAGGTCGGTCTCCTCGTGCGCGTAGAAGAACTCGGCGGGCAGCTGCCCGGCCCGCTCGAACACCGCGCAGCGCACCGCGCTCGCGCCGCCCAGGAAGGTGGTCACCCGGGAGGAGCGCAGCGGGTCGCTGGCGCGCAGCCGGGGGACGTGCCGGCGCTGGGTGACGCCGGTGTCCGGGTCGGCGATCCGGAACGAGACGATGCCCAGCTCCGGGTCGCCGGTGAAGGCCTCGCGCAGCAGGCGGGCGGAGTCGGTGCGCGGCAGGTGGCCGTCGTCGTCCAGGAACAGGACGGCGTCGACGTCCTTCCCGTCCTGGCCGAACAGCTCGATGCCGACGTTGCGCCCGCCCGGGATGCCGAGGTTCTCCGGCAGCTCGACGGTGCGCACGCCCTCGGGCAGCGGGGGCAGCGGGGCGCCGTTGGCGACCACGGCCAGCTCGACGGCCGGGCCCTCCTGGGCGCGGACGGACTCGATCAGGGCGTTCAGCTCGGCGGGCCGGTTGCCCATGGTGATGATCACCGCGCCGAGCCGGAAGTCCTCGGCGGCCGTGGTGGTGGTGCGCCCGTCGTTCATTGACTCGCTCCGCTCGTTCATCGCAGCCTGCTGGAGAGGACGATGCTCAGCAGGTGCAGGACGGTCTGCAGCATGGCGATCGCCGCCAGCACGACGACCGCGACGCGGGTGAAGGACAGGCCGCCGTGCGCGGCGTCGGCGATCCCGGCCGCGAGGATGAACAGCGAGGCCTCGACCGCGCCGACCAGGCGGTGGAACTTCAGCAGGGACGCCGCCCGGCGGGCCCTGGCCACGGTGGCCGAGCGCGGCACCGAGGCGCTGTCCTCGACGGCCGTCATGCCGCTGCGGGCGCGGGCCACGTCCACCAGGTCGGTCTCGGACTTGATCAGGATCGCGCCGAGCGCGGCCAGCGTGCCGAGGAAGGCCCACTCCCAGTGCGCGCCGGCGCCCTCGCGGTGCAGCAGGTCGGTCGCGCGCAGGCCGAGGCCGGTCAGCAGTGCCGCCTCGGACACGTAGTGGCCGACCCGGTCCAGGTAGACGCCGGTGAGCGAGGTCTGCCGGCGCCAGCGGGCGACCTCGCCGTCCACGCAGTCCAGCAGCAGGTAGACCTGGATCAGCACGGCGCCCAGGACGGCCCCGGCGAGGCCCGGCAGCACCAGCGCGGCGCCGGCCAGGACGCCGGTGAGCATCATCAGGTAGGTCAGGCCGTTGGGCGTGATCGCCGTCATGGTGGAGAGCACGCGGGTGATCCGCAGCGAGATCCTCCGCATGTAGAGGCGCCCGGCCCAGTGCTCGGCGCTGCGGCGCTGGAGCATGCCCTCCGGGTGGATCACCACGCGCAGCTCCTCGATCGAGGGGCGGCGGGTCAGGTCGACCGGGGGCGGTGCGACGCCCGCGGCGGCGGGGTCAGCTGTTGACGGCTTGGACATAGTCGGCGTACGCGTCCCTGATCGCGGAAGGGGAGAGGTCGAGGTGTTCGAGGATGGTGAAGCGCCCCGGCCGGGTGTTCGGAGCGTAGTGCACCGCTTCGGTGAACTCCGCATCCGTGAAGCCGATTTGAGCTGCGGTCACCGGAAGTCCGTGGCGCGCCAGGCGTTCCACGATCAGTCCGGACAGCTCGCGCTCGCCCCGCAGGAAGCTGGCGAAAGCGGCGCCGAGGCCCACCTGTTCGCCGTGCTGGGCGGAGCGCTTGGGGTGAAGCACGTCCAGGGCATGCGAGATCTCGTGGCAGGCGCCCGAGGAGGGCCGGGTGCTGCCCGCGATGTTCATCGCGATGCCGGACAGTACCAGGGCCTCGGCCAGCGCCGTCAGCAGGTCCTGATCCTGAATGTTCCCTGGGTGCCGCAGCAGGTTCTCCCCCGCCGAACGGGCCATCGCGACGGCCAGTCCGTCCACCGGCTCGCCGGTGACGGCGTGCGACAACTCCCAGTCCGCGCAGGCGGAGATGTTGGAGACGACGTCCCCGATGCCGGCCGCGACGAAGCGCTGCGGGGCCTGCCGGATGACGTCCAGGTCGACCACGATGCCGATCGGGCTGGGCACCCCGTAGGAGCCGCGACCGGAGTCGTTGTCGAGGGTGGAGACCGGCGAGCAGATGCCGTCGTGGGCCAGGTTGGTGGCGACGGCGACCACCGGCAGGCCGACCCGGGCCGCGGCGTACTTGGCGGCGTCGATGATCTTGCCGCCGCCGAGGCCGACGACCGCGTCGTAGTGCTTGCCGCGCATCTCCTCGGCGAAGCGCACCGCGCTGTCGAGGCTGCCGTCGTCCACGTTGTACCAGTCGGCGCCGGGCAGGGCGGGCTCCAGGCGCTCGCGCATCACGGCGCCGGAGCCGTTGCTGATCGCCACCGCGATCCGGCCCGAGGCCGACAGCCGCTGGTCGGCGAGGATGCCGCCGAGCGCGTCCAGCGCGCCCGGGCGGACCTCGACGAACAGCGGCGACGGGACCAGTCGGGTCAGTACCGGCACGCGATCTCCCGCGCCTTCGCCAGGTCGTCGTGGTTGTCGACCTCGACCCAGGAGACCTCGCCGATCGGCTGGACGTCGATCCGCAGGCCGCGGTCGACCATCTCCTGGTAGCCGTCCTCGTAGTACAGCTGCGGGTCGCGCTCGTAGGTGGCGCGCAGCGCGTCGGTCAGGTCGGCGGCGGCGGCCGGGTTGATCACGGTGACGCCGATGTACTCGCCGGTCGCCTCGCCCGGTTCCATCAGCTTGGTGATGCGGCGCATGCCGGCGGCCGGGTCGACGACGACCTTCATCTCCTCGTCGGCGAGCTTCTTCACCGTGTCGAGGGCGAGCAGGATGCCGGGGGCGGCGCCGGCCTCGGCCAGGCGCCGGTTGCCCTCCAGCATGGTGCGCTGGACGGAGGCCGGGTGGACGGTGTCGCCGTTGGCCAGCAGCAGGCCCTCGGTGAACAGCTCGCGGGCGCACCACAGCGAGTAGGCGTTGTTCCACTCCTCGGCCTTGTCGTTCTCGACCAGGTGGAGCTTGACGCCGTACTTGCTCTCCAGGGCGTCCTTGCGGTCGTACACCGCTTCCTTGCGGTAGCCGACGACGATCGCGGCCTCGCGCAGTCCGACCTCGGCGAAGTTGCCGAGGGTGAGGTCCAGGACGGTCCGCTCCCCGTCGACCGGCACCAGCGCCTTGGGCAGGGTGTCGGTGTACGGGCGCAGCCGGCGGCCGGCGCCGGCTGCCAGAACGAGGCCGATCATGCGGGGTCTCCTGATCCGTCGTGCTGTGCACAGGGGGGGTGTGCCGGGGGGCACCGGAGCCGCCGGGACGAACCGGGCGGCGGCGCGCCGGGAGCGGCGCGGATCCGGGCACCGTGCTCTAAGTGATGGTAGGCGACCGGGGCGACCAGCCCGAACGCGGCCGGTGGCTGCGCGGTGACGGGCGGGCGACGGATCGCACGCCCGAACGCGGTTCGAACGCCGATCGCACGGGTATACGAGTCCGGTCCCTCTTTCGAGGGACCCCCGGTGCCCCGCCCGGCCAGGACCGGACCCCCGAGGGTCATGATCCATCGGATTGTGCGTGTGGCCGGTGCCGACCGCCACCCGTACGGCAGACTGACCCCGGCGTCGGCGCCGGTGCGCCCGCCGTCCGGCGCGTCTGCCGCACCCCTCGCGGTCCACCGGGCGCACCCCCATGCCCGTGCTCCCCCCTGGTCCCCCTCCCGAAAGAGGCACCATGCCCCAGAGTCTGCCGACCGACCCGACGCACTTCACCGCCGACATCGACACCGGCCTCGACGTGGAGACGGACGTGGCCGTCGCCGCGACCGGCCCCGAGATCCTGCTGGAGCTGGTCGACGACGAGGGCGTCACCATCGGCACCGGCGAGAAGCTCTGGGCGCACCAGCAGCCCGGCCGGCTGCACCGCGCGTTCTCGGTGTTCCTCTTCGACCGCCAGGGCCGGCTGCTGCTCCAGCGCCGCGCCCTCGGCAAGTACCACTCCCCCGGCGTCTGGTCGAACACCTGCTGCGGGCACCCGTACCCGGACGAGCAGCCGTTCGTGGCCGCCGCCCGCCGCACCGCCGAGGAGCTCGGCGTCGCGCCGGCGCTGCTCTGCGAGGCCGGCACCGTCCGCTACGACCTGCCGGACGAGGCCTCCGGGCTGATCGAGCGGGAGTGGAACCACCTGTTCGTCGGCCTGGTCACCGCGCCGGTGCTGCCGGACCCGGAGGAGGTCGAGGACTTCGCCTTCGTGACCGCGCAGGAGCTGCGGGAGCTGCGCGCCGAGCGGCCGTTCTCGGTCTGGTTCGAGACGGTCTTCGAGGCCGCGCTGCCGGGCATCCGGGAGATCGCCGGGCGGGACTGGTAGGCGGCGGCCGGTGGCGGCGGCCGGGCGCGGTCCGCGGCGCCGCGCCGGTCAGTCCGCGGGCTCCGGGGGGACGGGCAGCGAGGCCCAGACGACCTTGCCGCCCTCCCCGGTCCGCTCCACGTCGCACACCCCGCCCGCCTGCAGGGTCACGCTCTTGACCAGCAGCAGGCCGCGGCCGCCGGTGCGGCCGGCGTCGCTCTCCTGGGCCTTCGGCCGGTACGGGTCGCCGTCCTCGACCGACACCCGCACCCAGCCCCGGCGGACGGACAGCTCGGTGGTCACCTCGGGGGACAGCTCGGCGGCGTGCGTCACGGCGTTGCCGACCAGCTCCGAGACGATCAGCAGCAGGTCGTCCACCAGCTCCTGGTAGCGCACCCCGGCCATGCCCTGGGCGAGCAGGCGGTCCCGGACCGCGTGCCGGGTGAGCGGCACCGACGCCTCGGCGGCGGGCACCGGGAAGCGCCAGACCCCCTCGACCGGCCCGTCCGGGGCCGCGCGCGGCCCGCCGCGTCTCGGCTCGGCCTTCGCCGCCCCGCTGATCTGCTCCACGTGCCGCCGCCCTTCGTCCGCGACCCGGCGCGGTCCGGGAACGACCGGAACCACCGGAACCGTCCGGGACTCCGGCGTTCCACCCCGGGGCCCCTCGGTCCACAGAGGCTAGGAGAGCGGCCCCGGCGGCCGGGGCACCGGCGACAACTTGCCCGTGTCGGACCGCTTCCGACCGGAACCGACCGCAGCGGGCACCGGAGTCGACCGCTTCCGTCGCGTCAGGTGCCACTTCGGCCCGGTTTCGAGCGTCCTCACGAGCCGTCCCAGCCACCCCGGCCAGCCCGCCCGTCCCCACCGGCGCAAACGCGGTGAGAACCACTCCCGAATGCTGGTAGTGTTCTCTCTGTCGCCGAGGGGGCGAGAGAAAAACCCCCGAAGCACACACCCCGTCCGGGTGGCGGAATGGCAGACGCGCTAGCTTGAGGTGCTAGTGCCCTTTATCGGGCGTGGGGGTTCAAGTCCCCCCTCGGACACCAGAGAAATTCCCCGTGGATTCCCCAAGGAATCCGCGGGGAATTTTCTTTTCCCGGCGCAACCCGGCCCGGCCTCGCAACGGCCCGGGCCCGGCCCTGCGCTTCCCGGCCCCTCCCGAACGCCGACCGCCCCCTGCCGCCGGGGCTCCGGCCGGCGCGTCCACGTCCGGAAGCCGGACACGAGATGGCAACGATCGAACGGTTTGAGCTTCCTCTGAGGTCTTCGCCCCATTTCGCCCCATAGGCTTCTCTCCGTTTGTCCCGAATAGCAGGGCAAAACCGCAAAAACCACGACTCCACCCGATGAACCCCGAGCGAGAGGACCGATACGTTGAGTGAGCCCGAACCGTCGACGGCATCACACCAGAACTACCGCCGGTCACTCGGCACGATCAGCCTCACCGCGGTCGGCCTCGGGTCGATCATCGGGTCGGGCTGGCTCTTCGGCGCCGAGCGCGCCGCCCGCCTGGCCGGCCCCGCGTCGATCCTCGCCTGGGTGATCGGGGCCGCCGTGGCGCTCACCATCGCCCTCACCTACAGCGAGCTCGGCTCGATGTTCCCCAAGGCCGGCGGCATGGTCCGCTACGGCCAGTACTCGCACGGCTCGCTCGCCGGCTACCTCGCCGCCTGGGCCAACTGGATCGCCATCGTCTCGGTCATCCCGGGCGAGGCCACCGCCTCCGTGCAGTACATGAGCTCCTGGGACTTCGGCTGGGCCAAGGCCCTGTACGACGGCCAGGAGCTGAGCGTCAGCGGCGTCGCGCTCGCCAGCGTGCTGCTCCTCGTGTACTTCGCGCTGAACTGGTTCGCGATCACGATGTTCGCCAAGACCAACACCGCGATCACCGTCTTCAAGGTCGTCGTCCCGGCGCTCACCGCCGGCGCCCTGCTCTTCGCGCACTTCGACACCGCCCACTTCACCGACCACGGCGGCTTCGCCCCGAACGGCTGGAGCGCGGTCTTCACCGCCGTGGCCACCTCCGGCATCGTCTGGGCCTTCAACGGCTTCCAGTCGCCGCTCAACCTGGCCGGCGAGGCGCGCAACCCCGGCAAGTCCCTGCCGAAGGCCGTGATCAGCTCGATCCTGATCGCCCTGGTGATCTACATCGCGCTGCAGGTCGCCTTCCTGGGCGCCGTGCCGAACGAGGGCCTGGCGAACGGCTGGGGCGGCCTCGGCTACACCTCGCCGCTGGCCGACCTGGCGATGGCCTGGGGCCTGAACTGGCTCGCCATGCTGCTGTACGCGGACGCCTTCGTCTCGCCGTCCGGCACCGGCATGATCTACGCCGCCACCACCTCGCGCATGATCCACGGCGTGCAGGAGAACGGCCACCTGCCGAAGGTCTTCGGCAAGGTCGACGCCAAGACCGGCATCCCGCGCCCGGCGCTGGTGCTCAACCTGGTCGTCGCCTTCCTGTTCCTGGCCGTGTTCCGCGGCTGGGGCTCGCTCGCCGAGATCGTCTCGGTGGCCACCGTGATCTCCTACATCACCGGCCCGGTCGCCGTGATGGCGCTGCGCCGTCTCGCCCCGGACCTGAAGCGGCCGGTCCGGCTGCGGGCCATGCCGGTGATCGCCCCGATCGCCATGGTGTTCGGCTCGCTGGTGCTGTACTGGGCCAAGTGGCCGCTCACCGGCAAGGTCATCCTGCTGATGGCCGCCGGCCTGCCGATCTGGGCCTTCTACGAGCTGCGCAAGCCGTGGGCCGAGCTGAAGCCGCACCTGAAGGCGGGCGCCTGGATGATCGCCTACCTGTTCGTGATGGCCGGGGTCTCCTGGGCCGGCAGCACCGACTACGGCGGCCGCGGCGACCTGCCGGAGGGCTGGGACCTGCTGATCGTGGCCGCGATCGCGCTGGCCTTCTACTACTGGGGCGTCGCCAGCGCCTGGGCCAACCCCTCGCTGGCCGCCGTCCGGCGGGAGCTGGCCGAGGCGGAGCAGCCGGCGGACGAGCCGGTCGAGGCCGCGCGGGTCTGAGGCCCGGGGTACGCGCGTACGGCGAAGGGCCGGTCGGAGGTTCCGACCGGCCCTTCGCCGTACCTGTCTCGGTGCTCGGACGCACCTGCCTCGGCAGGTCGGCCCCGGCGGGCGCGGCGGATCAGCCCCGGCGGGCGCGGCGGATCGCGGAGGTGACCACCGGCGGGAGCAGGTCGCGGGCGGCGCGCTTGGCGACGTTCACCGGGCGGCGGCGCTCGGCGGCCCGGGCGCGGCGCTCGGCCAGGTCGCGGGCGGCCTCGTCCTGGGCCTCGCGCAGCGCCCGGCGGGACTCCTCGGCCTCGCGGCGGGCCTGCTCGGCGGCCAGCTTGTCGCTGTGGCGGGACGGGCGGAACGGCTCGATGCCCTCCGAGGTGCCGACCATCCGCACGAACCGGTGGCCGTTGATCGTCTCGATGCCGAGCTCGCAGCCGGCCGCGAGGCCGACCCGGTCGAGCAGGTCGCGCTGGAACGGCTCCGGGTCGCCCCAGGTGCCGTAGAACTTGCTCTCGGTGAGCAGGATCGGCTTCAGCCCGTGGTTGAACACGGCCTCCCAGGTCGCGGCGGCGACGCCGGGGGTGTGCTGCGAGCGGTAGTCGTCCAGCACCACGACGCCCTGCTCCTGCAGCGCGGCCCGGGCCACCTGGATGTCGCCGACGACGTGCTCGTACAGGTGCGAGGCGTCGATGTGGATGAACCGGAAGGAGCGGGGCGCGAGGCGGCCGTCGGCCAGGATGCCGGTGGGCGCCTGGATGATCTCGGGCAGCTCGTCGTGGAAGGACAGGTAGTTCGCCTCGAACGCCGAGCGGGTCAGCGTCTTGCGGTACGACATGACCATCTCGGCCGCGTTCTCGTCGTCGGGCGCGTCCGAGTCGAAGAGGTCACAGACGGTGAACGTCTCGCCGGGCTGCAGGTGGTCGCCGATCACGATCGCGCTGCGGCCGAGGTAAGCGCCCATCTCCATCAGGTCACCGGTCACGCCGGCCTTTTCCTGGCGTGCCAGGAACCACTCGAAGGAATGCCGGTCGTGGTCCCAGAACCACCCCGGGACATCGTTCAAATCAGCCGGTTCGACGGGCTGGTGCGCTTCGCCCTGCAACGCGGCGTCGGTCACGGGATGCTCCTTACAGCGGTACGGATGACCTGCGGGTTGAACGAGCCTCAGCCGGCGGCGGGTTCCCCCGCCCGGCCCGGGAAGGCATCCGCCATCGACCGTGCACACGACACACCGGACCACTGGCACCAGTAGTCCCCCCACCGCTGAGTTCGCTGCAATCTACCTCCGCGTACGGCGTTCTGTGGAGGCCTTTCGGCAAGGAGTTCCGCGAACGGCCGCTTCGGGGCCGGAGCATGGACACGGCCGCTTTCGGGGGGTGTCTCCATTGTGTCCCATCGGCTCCGGGGAGTCACCGTCCCCGGGGATGATCTTCGCCACGGATCCGGTGCCTACGGTGGTTTCCGCACGGCCCGGCGGACGGGCCCGGGGAACAGGGAGACGTGGATGGACCGGAGCGAGGAGGCTGGCCGAGGCCGTCAGGAGACCGCGCGGGGCGGGGAGTTGGCGGCGGAGCTGGTCGCGATGATGGCCGAGGACGGTGCGGCCGCGGCGCTGGCGAACAGCCCCGACCTGGCCGAACAGGCCCGCTGGCGGCGGCTCACCGCCCGGCACGGCGACCGGCTGGCCGCGATCATGGCGGAGCACGGCTGGCCCGCCGAGGACGTCGTGGGCGCGGACGCCGCCCGCGCGGCCTGGCTCGTCGCGCAGCACGCGGACCGTCAACTCGACGTCCAGCGGCGGGCGGTGGCACTGCTCGCGCAGGCGGTGGCGCGGGGCGCGGCGAGCCCGCGCGACCTGGCGTTCCTGGCCGACCGGCTGGCCGTCAACGAGGGGCGCGAACAGCGGTACGGGACCCAGATCGGCGCGGTGGCGGACGGGCGGCCGGTGCCGTGGCCGTGCGAGGATCCGGCGCGGCTGGACGAGCGGCGGGCCGAGGTGGGGATCGAGCCGTTCGACGCGTACACGGCGCGGTTCGCGCCCGGGTGACCGGCCGTCGGCCGGGTGCGGCCGGGTGCGGCCGGCTCTTGCGCGCGAGCGCCCCGGACGCCTTGACTACCCCCGTCACGCGCAGCGGGTGATCGGACGAGAGGACAATCGGTGCAGCAGTACGCGGAGCACGGCGACCAGTACATCGACGGCGCCTGGCGGCCCTCCGGGGACGCCGGGTCGATCACCGTGCTGAACCCGGCGACCGGGCGGGCCGTCGCCACCGTCCCGGCCGGCGGGGCGGCCGACGTCGACGCCGCGGTCGCCGCGGCCCGCCGGGCGGCCCGGGCCTGGGCCGCCACCACCCCCGAGGAGCGGCTGGTGCCGCTGACCCGGCTGCGGGACGGCCTCGCCGCCGCACAGGAGGAGATCACCGCGACGGTGGTGGCCGAGCTCGGCGCCCCGGTCGGCTTCGCCGCGGCCGTGCACGCCGGGCTGCCGCTGACGGTGGCGAACTCCTACCTGACGCTGCTCGCCGAGCACCCCTTCGAGGAGCGGATCGGCAACTCGGTGGTGCTCGCCGAGCCGGCCGGGGTGGTGGCCGCGATC
Organism: Streptomyces sp. Y1; assembly: GCF_041053115.1. Taxonomy (NCBI): domain Bacteria; kingdom Bacillati; phylum Actinomycetota; class Actinomycetes; order Kitasatosporales; family Streptomycetaceae; genus Streptomyces; species Streptomyces sp. Y1. The sequence continues at coordinate 1,186,351 of NZ_CP163445.1, forward strand.
ACGCCGTGGAACTACCCGCTGCACCAGATCACCGCCAAGGCCCTCCCGGCGCTGGCGGCCGGCTGCCCGGTGGTGCTCAAGCCCGCCGAGGACACCCCGCTGACGGCCCGGCTGTTCGCCCGGCTGGTGCACGAAGCCGGCTTCCCGGCCGGGGTGTTCAACCTGGTGACCGGCACCGGCGCGGTGGCGGGGGCCGCGCTGGCCGCCCACCCGGGGGTGGACGTGGTGTCGTTCACCGGCTCCACCGCCGTCGGCCGGCAGATCGCCGAGACCGCCGGGCGCGGGCTGAAGCGGGTCTGCCTGGAACTCGGCGGCAAGTCCGCCAACGTGGTGCTGCCGGGCGCGGACCTGGTCCGCGCGGTGAACGTCAACATCGCCAACGTCTTCGCCAACTCCGGCCAGACGTGCAGCGCGTGGACCAGGCTGCTGGTGCACGAGGACCAGTACGAGGAGGCCGTCGCGCTCGCCGCCAAGGCCGCCGCCAAGTACCGGCCCGGCGACCCCACCGACCCGCAGACCCGGATCGGGCCGCTCGTCAACGCCGAGCAGCTGGCCCGGGTGCGCGGCTACCTCGACGACGCGCTCGCCGCGGGCGCCCGGCTGGTCGTCGGCGGCCCCGAACCGGTCGCCGAACTGCCCGCCGGCCACTACGTCCGGCCGACCGTGCTCGCCGACGTCGCACCGGACGCGGCCGTCGCCCGGGAGGAGGTCTTCGGCCCCGTCCTGGTCGTCCTCCCCTACCGCGACGAGGACCACGCCGCCGAACTCGCCAACGGCACCGACTACGGCCTGGCCGGCGGCGTCTGGGCCGCCGACACCGAGACCGCCGCCGCCTTCGCCCGCCGCCTCGACACCGGCCAGGTCGACCTCAACGGGGGCCGCTTCAACCCGCTCGCCCCGTTCGGCGGCTACAAGAGCTCGGGCCTCGGCCGCGAGCTGGGCCGCCACGGCCTGGAGGAGTTCCTGCAGTACAAGTCGCTGCAGTACTAGGAGAGTCGGGCCGGGGCCGCCGCACGGGTGTGCGGCGGACCCGGCGGCCTCCGGCAGACCCGCAACCCCCGGCGGCCCCCGTCCTGGCGTCAGGCCAGGTCGACGCCCGGGTAGAGGGGGAAGGGGGCGAGGAGGTCGGCGGCGCGCTTGGCGACGCCGTCGCGGACCGAGTCGTCGAGGGCGTAGGCGGCCTTCGAGGGGGCGCCCTTGGCCGTGGTGGCCGGGGTGGCCGCGCGCAGGACGGTGTCGATCAGGGCCGCGATCTCGTCCATCTCGGCGGTGCCGAGGCCGCGGGTGGTGAGCGCCGGGGTGCCGAGCCGGACGCCGGAGGTGTACCAGGCGCCGTTCGGGTCGAGCGGGACGGAGTTGCGGTTGGTGACGATGCCCGCGTCGAGCAGCGCCGCCTCGGCCTGGCGGCCGGTCAGGCCGTGGCCGGAGACGTCGGCGAGCACCAGGTGGTTGTCGGTGCCGCCGGTGACCAGGGTGGTGCCGCGGCGCAGCAGGCCCTCGGCGAGGGCCCGGGCGTTGTCGACGACGGCCCGGGCGTAGGCCCGGAACTCGGGGCGGCGGGCCTCGGCGAGCGCGACGGCCTTGGCGGCCATCACGTGCGAGAGCGGGCCGCCGAGCACCAGCGGGCAGCCGCGGTCGACGTGCTCGGCGAGCTCGGCGGTGCTGAGCACCATGCCGCCGCGCGGGCCGCGCAGCGACTTGTGGGTGGTGGTGGTGACGATGTGGGCGTGCGGCACCGGGTCGTGGTCGCCGGTCAGCACCTTGCCCGCCACCAGGCCGGCGAAGTGCGCCATGTCGACCATGAGGGTCGCGCCGACCTCGTCGGCGATCTCGCGCATCGTCGCGAAGTTCACCAGCCGCGGGTAGGCCGAGTAGCCGGCCACGATGATCAGCGGGCGGAACTCGCGGGCGCTCTCGCGCAGCGCGGCGTAGTCGATCAGGCCGGTGGCCGGGTCGGTGCCGTAGCTGCGCTGCTCGAACATCTTGCCGGAGATGTTGGGACGGAAGCCGTGGGTGAGGTGGCCGCCGGTGTCCAGGGACATGCCGAGCATCCGCTGGTTGCCGAGCTCCTGGCGCAGCCGCGCCCAGTCCTGCTCGGTGAGGTCGTTGACGTTCCGGACCCCGGCCCGGGCCAGGGCGGGGCTCTCGACGCGCTGGGACAGCACGGCCCAGAAGGCGGTCAGGTTGGCGTCGATGCCGGAGTGCGGCTGGACGTAGGCGTGCTCGGCGCCGAACAGCTCCCGGGCGTGCTCGGCGGCGATCGTCTCGACGGTGTCGACGTTGCGGCAGCCGGCGTAGAACCGGCGGCCCGCCGTGCCCTCGGCGTACTTGTCGCTCAGCCAGTTGCCCATGGCGAGCAGTACGGCCGGGGAGGCGTAGTTCTCGCTGGCGATCAGCTTGAGCGAGGCGCGCTGGTCGTCGATCTCGCGGCCGATGGCGGCGGCGATCCGCGGCTCGACCCCGGCGACGACGTCGACGGCGCTGCGGAAGGCGGTGTTCGCGGTGGGGCTCGCGGCGGTGTGCGGGGGCTGCTGGTGGTCCTCGGCCATGGCGGTCTCCTGACGGGGATAGCGGGCGGCCCAGGCGCTCGGCAACTACGGCGTGAGGATTCACGGGACCGCTTCCCGATGGTCGATTCCATCCGTGCGCGCCAGTCGCGGCCCACCGGGATCGTAGCAATACCGGGCACCGGCGCGGGCACTGTGGCGGAGGTCTCAGAATGCGGGACAGGCAGCCCGGATTGCGGCCCTATGTCCGTTCCGGTGCGACGGCCGTGTTGCGGCGAAATGAAGCCGTCACGATTCCCGAAACAATGCCGAAGGAAAGCCGAAGGAATGGCTCCGGACGGCATTTCGCGAATTTGCCGAACATCCGACGCATCCGATCTGATGTGGCCCGGACGGACCGCCGGGAAACCCCCGGCCGGCCGCCCGGAAATGCCCATCGGCGCACCCACACCCACGGGGCGGCGGAGAATTCGGGGAGAACGCCTGTCATGGCCGTGGTCGACACCGTCCCGGCGCCGGTCCGCCGGCGCCCCGCCGCGCCGGGCCCGCTGCGCCGCCTGCTGCACGACCGGGTCGGCGCCGCCGCACTCGCCGTCGTCCTGCTGTTCCTGCTGCTCGCCCTGGCGGCGCCGCTGGTCGCCGCCCTGTACGGGAAGAACCCGGTCGAGCACTACGGCCAGAACCTGCCGGGCCTGCTCAGCGACGGCGGACTGCCGATGGCCCCGAACGGCGGGATCTCCGGCGAGTTCTGGTTCGGACTGGAGCCCGGACTCGGCCGGGACGTGCTGACCCAACTGCTGTACGGCATCCGCACCTCGCTGCTGATCGCCTTCGCGGCCGCCGTCGTCACCACCGCGCTCGGCGTGCTGGCCGGGGTCGCGGTCGGTTACCTCGGCGGGCTCGCGGACCGGGCGTTCGGATTCCTGGCCAACGTGCTGCTCGCCTTCCCCACCCTGCTCCTGCTGCTGGCGCTCAGCCCGGTCGTCCAGTCCCGGCTGGTCGATCCGGGCGCCGCCGAGCCCGAGTGGATGCAGTTCCTGGTGCTGGTCCTGGTGTTCTCCGCGTTCGGCTGGATTCCGCTCGCGCTTTCCCTGCGCGCCACCGTGCGATCGCTGCGGGAAAGGGATTTCGTGCAGTCCGCCCGGGCCCAGGGCGCGAGCCGGTTCCACATCGTCGTCCACGAACTGCTGCCGAACGTCCGCTCGCAGCTGCTGGTGCACGCCACCATGGCGGTGCCGACCTTCGTCGCCTCCGAGGCCGCGCTGTCCTTCCTCGGCGTCGGCGTCACCGAGCCGGTGCCGGACTGGGGCCGGATGATCGCGCGCGGCTCGGAGGTCTTCCGGGCCGACCCCACCTACATGGTGTTCCCCGGCGTCGCGCTGCTCGTCTTCGTCCTCGCCTTCAACCTGCTCGGCGACGCCGTCCGGGACGCGCTCGATCCGCGGACCGGCGGGCGCTGAGGCCCGGTCCGCCATTTCTTTGCCCCTCCGTCCATCCCTTCACCCCCCTTGACCCGCCCCGGCGCGATCCGCCGGGGCCGAGGAGAGATCCACCATGCGCCGAACCAGAGCGTCGCTCGCCGTCATCGCCACCGCCCTGCTGGCCACCTCCTGCTCCGCCGGCGCGGGCAGCACCGGCTCCGCGCCCGCCGGCGCCTCCGCCAAGGAGACCTCGCCGCTGACCGCCGCGCTCGGCACCGAGAAGGAGAGCGCCGGACCGGCCCCCGCCGTCCCCGGCGCCCGCCCGGGCGGCACGGTCAACGTGTACAACAGCGTGGAGTTCCGCCACCTCGACCCGCAGAAGGTGTACGCGGGCGCCGCCTACAACGCCTCGCTGCTCTGGGGCCGCCAGCTCACCCAGTACCAGGTCGTCGACGGCAAGGCCAAGCTGGTCGGCGACCTCGCCACCGACACCGGCACCCCGGCCGACGGCGGACGCACCTGGACGTACCGGCTCAAGGACGGCGTCGCCTGGGAGGACGGCAAGCCGATCACCTCCCAGGACGTCAAGTACGGCATCGAGCGCACCTTCGGCAAGGGCTACGAGGTCGGCCCGCCGTACTGGCCGCAGTGGCTCACCGGCGAGGCCTCCTACGAGGCCGCGCGCGCCAAGTACGCGGGCCCGCAGGCCGGCGACCTCGCCGCGATCGAGACGCCCGACGAGCGCACCGTCGTCTTCCACTTCCCGCAGCCGCAGGCCGACGTGCCGTACATGGCCGCGCAGTCCTCCTCCTCGCCGGTGCGCCGCGACAAGGACACCGGGACGGACTACGACCGGCTGCCGTTCGCCACCGGCCCGTACCGGATCGTCGAACACGTCCAGAACACCCGCATGGTGCTGGAGCGCAACCCCGGGTGGAAGGCCGCCACCGACCCGATCCGCAACCAGTACCCCGACCGGTTCGTCTTCACCTACGGCAAGGAGACGCTCAACATCAACCAGGAGATCCTCGCCGGACGCGACGGCGGCGCCGACGCCACCACCGCCTCCGACACCCTCTCCCCCGAGCTCTACCAGACCGCCGACACCGACCCCAAGGCCCGCGAACTCGTCGTCACCGGCCGCCAGGGCGCCTTCGTCACCCAGCTGGTCGTCAACAACGAGCGGGTGCCCGACGTCCAGGTCCGCAAGGCCCTGCACCTGGCCTACCCGCGCCAGCAGGCCCGCCAGGTCCAGGGCGGCTCCCGGACCGGCGAACTCGCCACCACCCTCAGCTCGCCCGCCCTCATCGACTGGCAGAAGTACGACCTCTACCCCGCCAGGCCGGAGGGCGACCCGGAAGCCGCCAAGGCCGAACTCGCCAAGGCGAAGCAGGCACCCGGCAGCCTCACCTACGGCTACAAGAACACCCCGAACGGACAGCGCGTCGCCCAGGTGCTGGTGGACGGCTTCGCCAAGGCCGGGATCACCGTGGTGCCCAAGCCGATCGACCCCAAGGCCTACCTCGACGAGGTGCACCGCGCCGACTCGCCGTACGACCTGTTCGAGGAGACCTCGTCCGTCGACTGGCCGACGCCCTCCACGCTGATCCCGTTCTCCTTCGACGGCCGGGCCGACGGCGACCTCAACTTGGCGCGCTACCGCAACCCGGCGGTCGACCGGGAGATCGACCGGATCAACCAGATCGGCGAACCGCGCGCCAAGGCCAAGGAGTTGTACGCGCTGGAGCAGACCGTGATGAAGGACGTGCCGGTGCTGCCGTTCGCCTACCCGACCGTCAACCAGCTGCGCGGCGCCAACGTCGGCGGGGCGTTCGTCCACCCGATCTACGGGACGGTCGGGCTGAGCTGGCTGTACCTGAAGTCCTGAAGGTCCGAAGCACTGGGCCCCGGGGCCCTGAGGCTCTGGGGCCCGAGGTCCCGGGGCCTCGAAGTCCGGGGGCTCTGAAGTCCCGAAGTCCCGCGCCCGGCTGGTGAATCGTCCGAGGTACCGAGAAAATGCTCAGTTTCGCCCTGCGGCGCGCCCTCCAGGCGCTCGCCGTCCTGGCCGCGGTCTCCGCCGCCGCCTTCGCCCTCTTCTACGCCGCGCCCGCCGACCCGGCCCGCGCCGCCTGCGGCCCGCGCTGCGACAGCGGGCAGGTCGCGGCGGTGCGCCAGAGCATGGGGCTCGACCAGCCGCTGCTCGCCCAGTACGCCGACTACCTCGGCGGGATCCTCGCCGGGCGGGACATCGGCGACGTGGACGGCTCCGTCATCCACTGCGCCGCCCCCTGCCTCGGCTACTCCTACCGGCTGCACCAGCCCGTCACCGAGGCGCTGACCGACCACCTGCCCGTCACCCTCTCGCTCACCGCCGGCGCGCTCGCGGTCCTGCTGGTGCTCGGCCCCGGCACCGGATTCCTCGCCGCGCTGCGGCACGGCCGCCGCACGGACCGGCTGCTGTCCGGCTTCACCCTGGTCGGCGCCAGCGTGCAGATCTACTTCCTCGGATACGTCGCCCAGTGGGCGCTGGTGTACTCCACCGGCCTGCTGCCGCTGCCCGGCTACACCCCGCCGGCCGAGGACCCGGCCGCCTGGGCCGGCGGGATGCTGCTCCCGTGGCTCGTCCTCGGCTTCGTCAACTCGGCGGTGTTCGCCCGCCTTTCGCGCTCCCAGCTGCTGGAGACGATGAACGAGGAGTACGTCCGCACGGCCCGCGGCAAGGGCCTCGGGCGGCTGCGCGCCCACCTCAAGTACACGGCGCGCGGCGCCGCCGGGCCGCTCGTCCAACTGCTCGGGCTGGAGGCCGGGGCGCTGCTCGGCGGGGCGGTGATCACCGAGACGGTGTTCGGGCTGAACGGGGTCGGGCGGTTCGCCGCCGAGGCCGTCGAGGGGCAGGACCTGCCGGCCGTGGTCGGCGCGGTGCTACTGGCCGCCTGCTTCGTGGTGCTGTTCGTCGCGCTGGCGGACCTGGCGGTGGCCTGGCTCGATCCGCGCGTCCGGTTGAGCTGAGGGGAGTTGTTCGATGATGGCGATGACGGGGTCTCCTGGGGCTTCCGGCGGTGGTGGCCGTGGCCTGGTCGGGAGCGGTGGCGGTGGATTGGTCGGGAGCGGTGGCAGAGGCCTGGACGGGAGCGGCGGGTCGGTGCTGAGTGTGCGGGACCTGACGGTCACCTTCGCCGCCCCGCGCGGTGGCGAGCCGGTGACGGCGGTGAGCGGGCTGTCCTTCGACCTCGCACCGGGTGAAGTCGTGGGCCTGGTCGGCGAGTCGGGCTCGGGGAAGTCGACGGTCGGGCTCGCCGTCCTCGGCCTGCACGACCCGCGCACCACCACCGTCACCGGCTCGATCCGGCTGGGCGGGCGGGAGTTGGTGGGCGGGGCCGCGGAACCGGCGGGTGCGCAGGAGCTCGTGGGCACGCAGGAGCTCGTCGGCGCGCAGGCGCTCGTCGGGACGCAGGAGCTCGTCGGCGCGCAGGAGTCGGTGCTGCGCCGGGTGCGCGGCGGCCGGGCGGCACTGGTCTTCCAGGACGCGCTCACCTCGCTCAGCCCGTTCCACGGCGTCGGCGCCCAACTCGCCGAGATGTACCGGCTGCACTACCCGGGCGCCGGGCGCGCCGAGGCCCGCCGGCGGGCGGTCGCGATGCTGGAACGGGTCGGCATCCCGGCCGCCCGGGCCGGCGACCACCCGCACCGGTTCTCGGGCGGCATGCGCCAGCGGGTGATGATCGCGATGGCGCTGATGAACGACCCGCAGCTGCTGATCGCCGACGAGCCGACCACCGCCCTGGACGCCCGCGTGCAACGCCAGGTCCTCGACCTGCTGCGCGAGTTGCAGCGCGAACACGGGACGGCGGTCCTGCTGGTCAGCCACGACCTGGGGGTGGTCGCCGGGACCACCGACCGCACGCTGGTGCTGCGCGGCGGCCGCGAGGTCGAGTCCGCGCCGACCGGCGACCTGCTGGCCGCGCCGCGCGAACCGTACACCCGGGCCCTGGTGGGGGCGGCGCTGGGACTGGACTCCGTACCGGGCTCAGAACTGCCAACAGTTGACGATCCGTCACCTACGAGAACGTTCCGAACCAGGGGCGACGTGGGGCTGCGGCCCTCGGAGCGCTGGCTGGTAGAGGTCGACGACCTCGCCGTGCACTTCCCCAGGCGGCGGCGCCTCGCCTCCCCGCGCGACCTGCGGGCCGAGGGGCTGCGCCTCCCCACGCTGCGGGCCGAGCCGGTACGGGCGGTCGACGGGGTGAGCCTGCGGATCGCACCCGGCGAGACGGTCGGGCTGGTCGGCGAGTCCGGCTCCGGCAAGTCCACCACCGCGCGCGTCCTGGCCGGCCTCCAACACTCCAGCGGCGGCCGGGTGCGGTACGACGGCCAGGACGCCACCCGGCCCGACCGGGAGCTGCGGCGCCGCCTCAGCCGCGAGGTCCAGCTGGTCTTCCAGGACCCGTACGCCTCGCTCAACCCGCGCCGCACCATCGCGCGGACGCTGGACACCCCGCTGCGCCTGCACACCCCGCTCGGCGCGGCGCAGCGGCGGGAGCGCGCCGCCGAACTGCTGGAGCAGGTCGGGCTGTCCGCCGACCACCTGGACCGCTACCCGCACGAGTTCTCCGGCGGGCAGCGCCAACGCATCGGCATCGCCCGGGCGTTGGCGCCGCAGCCGCGCCTGATCATCGCGGACGAGCCGGTGTCGGCGCTCGACGTGTCCGTCCAGGCGCAGGTGCTCAACCTGCTGATGGAACTGCGCGAACGGCTCGACGTGGCCTTCCTGTTCGTCTCGCACGACCTGGCCGTGGTGCGGCACTTCTGCGACCGGGTGGCGGTCATGCACCGGGGCCGGCTCGTCGAGTCGACGGACCGGGACCGGCTGTTCGCCGCGCCGCACACGGACTACACCCGGGAGCTGCTGGCGGCGGCGCACTAGCGGGCCCATTTGGCGAAGGTGCGAACGCCGTTGCGGGGGAACGGCGTTCGCACCGCGCTCGCCGCTTGTCAGCCCTGGAGGGCCCGGGCGACGAGGGCGGCGGCCCGCTCCGGGTGCTCCGCCAGCCAGGCACCGAGGCGGTCCCGGACGGCTTCGGCGACGCAGGCGCGCACCGGGGTGTTGCCCAGGCGGTCGCGGATGGCGCCTTCGAAGGCGGGACCGTCCATCTTGACGGACACGACCGCCGTCAGGCCTTCGGCGAGCCGGTCCGCGATCCGATCGGCGATCCGATCCGTGGTCCCGTCCGTGATCCGATCGGTGATCCGGTCCGTGGTCCGGTCCGTGATCCGGTCGGCGTCGAGGTCGGGGCTCGCCTCGGCGGGCAGCCGGCGCTCCCGCGCGTACGCGGTGACGGCGGCCGCCAGCCCGTCGCGCAGGCCCTGGACGTGCGTGCCGTGCGGGGTGGGGTGGCTGTTGGCGTAGCCGCGGATCCGTGTCTCCCCGGCGTCACGCCAACGCAGGGCCACCTCCAGCGTGCCGGACATCCGGGCGTCCTCGCGCTCGACGGCGATGACGTCCGGACCACCGGCGGGCAGCGACTGGCGGTCGAGGAACGCGACGAGGTCCCGTGCGCCGCCCGTGGACCGGAACCGGAGCGAGCGGGTCCCGCCGGGGTGGCGGCGGTCGGTGAGGGTGATCTCCAACGGACGGTAGAGGAAGGCCAGTTCCCTGAAGCGGTCGGCGAGGGTGTCGAACGAGTACGCGGTGGTCGTGAAGATCTCGGCGTCCGGCCAGAGGGTGAGGACGGTCCCGGTCCCGGACGCTTCCCCCTCCTCGGTGAGCGGGGTGACGGCGACGCCGCGCTCGTACGCCCGGGTCCAGCGGACCCCCGCGCGGTGCACCTCGGCCGTCAGCCGCGCCGAGAGGGCGTTGGCCACGCAGGGCCCGATGCCGGCCCAGCCCCACCCCAGATCGAGGCGCCCGACCGGCGCCGGTCCGGGGCTGAGGCGGGTCAGCAGGGCTTCGAGGTCGGGCTCGTGCGGGTCGCCGGTCGGCTCGACGGGGATGCCCGGCCCGTCGTCGGCGATCCGGACGCCGCCGTCCGGCGTCAGGGTGACGTCCACGTGGCCGGCCCGGCCGGTCAGGACTTCGCGGACCGCCCGCTCGACGACCTCGATCACCAGGTGGTGCAGGCCGCGTTCGTCGGTCGATCCGACGTACATCCCGGGCCGTTTCCGGATCGCCGCCACCCCCTCCAGCACCTCGACGGTGACGGCTTCGTACGGCTTGGAATCCTCGCTCACGACATCCCCTCCCAGAGGTTTCCGGCGAAGCCCCCAGCCTAGGCAGATCTCCGGAAAACTCCAGGTCATGGCAGGTCTGGAGGGAGGCGGGACGGGTGCGTGTGCCGCCTTCGGAGCGGGTCGGCGCCTGTTGGTCCGGGCGGGCCACGGGCGGGCGCGCGGGGGCCCGCCGAAGCCGCGGACGGCACCATTGCGGCCGGCGCCGGGGTCGCCGATCCGAGAATTCCGAAAATATTGGCGCCGGGGTCGGTCCGCGGCCCATGATCGAAGCCTTCGCATTCGATCCACTCCACTCCAAGCAAGGAGCAGCCATGCCGGCCAGCGCGCGGACCAGCGCCGACCCCGACTCCGACCCCGACGCCGTCGACCTCGAACTCGTCGCGGCCGCCGAGGAGGTGGCCCGGCGGTTCTGCCGCGGCGACAACCACACCGTCGCGGCCGCCGGGCGCAACGCGGACGGACGGATCGTCACCGCCGTGAACGCCTACCACTTCACCGGCGGGCCGTGCGCCGAGCTGGTGCTGATCGGCGCGGCGGCCGGCCAGGGGGCGTACGAGCTGACCACGATCGTCGCGGTGGGCGACCGCGGGCGCGGGGTCATCCCGCCGTGCGGGCGCTGCCGGCAGGCGATGCTGGACTACTTCCCCCGGGCGCGGGTCATCGTCGGGCGGGGGTCGGCGCTGCGCGCCGTGCCGGTGCCGGACCTGCTGCCGGAGGCGTACGTCTGGGCGGACCACCAGGACGACCCGCAGCTCGGGGACGACGCGGCCCCCCAGGGCGACGCGGACCTCGGGGAGCAGTAGCCGGTGCGTTCGCTCGCCGTTCGGCTGCGCCGGGGTGGCGCGACGCGTTAGCGTGCTGGCGGAGTGACGCAGCGATCGCCAGCCGAGGGGGCGCATTGTCGGACGACCTGCTCATCGCGAAGATCAACCACGGTTTCGACCACCTCGACGCCGATGGGGACGGCCTGCTGACCGAGCGGGACCACGTGCTGATGGGCCTGTCGGTGGCCCGCTCGCTCGGCCACCGGGAGGGTTCGGAGGCCGAGGCGGTTATCGTGCGGGCCTACCTGACGGTCTGGCACGACCTGCACCTGGCCCACCTGCCGGCCGGGACGCAGGCGATCACCCGGGAGCAGTTCCTGAAGTCCACGGGCTCGCTCGCGGACGACCCGGAGGCGGCGCGGGCCTGCTACGGCGCGCTCGCCGCCGCGTTCCTGGAGGTCGCGGACGCCGACCGCAGCGGCACGATCGACGCCGGGGAGTTCTTCGTGTTCCAGCGCGGCCACTTCGCCGGGCTGTCCCGCGACGACGCTGACGAGGCCTTCCGCCGCCTCGACCGGGACGGTGACGGCATGCTGTCGGCGGCCGAGTTCACCGACGCGATCGTCGAGTTCTGGACCAGCCGCGACCCGGAGGCGCCGGGCAACTGGTGGACGGGGAAGGCACCGGAGGCGTTCTGACGCCGGGCCCGCACGCTTCTAGCGTTGCTAGTGTTCTTGCCGCCGCCAGCACCACTGCTAGCGGCGATACTGCCGCTAACACCGATACCGATGCGACCGCCGCTCCAGCCTGACGGGTGCCCACCCCGGCCGGAGCGGCGGTCGCGGTTTCCGGCCGTCCGTCGCCGCCGCCCCCTCGGTCGCCTCGGTCGCGGGCGAGCGCTCAGGCCGCCGGGACGATCCGCTCGACGATCGCGTCGATCAGTGCCGTCAGGCCGTCCGTTCCCAACACCTCGGGGAGCGTGAGCTGTTCGAGGATCAGCCCGGTCATCGCGAGGTAGAGCACGACGACGGTCTCCCGGTCGCCCGGCAGCCCCTGGCCGAGGTGGTAGGCGACGTTGGCGTCCAGCTCGTCCCGGACGGCTTCGGTGAGCCGGGCGCGCAGTTCGGGGCGGCGGGTGGCCTCCAGGCGCAGCTCCAGCAGGGCGACGTAGCCGGCCCGGTCCTCCGAGATGCGCCGGAAGATGTCGCGCACCAGGGCCTTGACCAGGTCGCGGTCGCGCGGGGCCCGCAGGAGCTCGGCGATCATCACCGGGTCGGGGGTGAGCCGCTCGTGGATGTACCGGGCGGTCTGGTCGAGCAGGTGGTCCCGGTTGGAGAAGTAGTTGGAGGCGGTGCCCTTGGGCACGCCGGCCTCCACGTCGACCGCGCGGAAGGTCAGGCCGCGGGCGCCCTCGCGGGCGAGGACCTCGATGGCGGCGTCGGCGAGGGCGGTGCGGCGGGCGGGGTTCTGGACCATGGACCGATTCTCTCTTCCACGATTCCGGGGTTCTTCTCGGCCCCGGCAACCAGTGCGAATGGACAACCACTACAGATGGAGTACTATAGATGAAGTGGTTGAACGGACGGGCCGAATCCTCCCCGCCGTCCACCCCGGACAGCCCCCGATCCCAAGGACTCGTATGCGCAAGCTCACCTACCTCATCGGCGCCACCATCGACGGCTACATCGCCGCCCCGGACGGTGACTTCGACTTCTTCACCCCCTTCGTCACCGAGGACTACGCCCCCGCGCTGTTCGCCCAGTACCCGGAGACCCTCCCCACCCCCGCCCGCGCCGCGGTCGGCATCGCCGAGGCCCCCAACAAGCGCTTCGACACCGTCCTGATGGGTCGCGGCACCTACGACCCGGGGCTGGCCGCCGGCCTCACCAGCCCGTACGGCCACCTGCGGCAGATCGTGTTCTCCCGCACCCTCGACCCGGCGCTGGACCCGGAGGTGGAGATCACCTCGGAGGACCCGCTCGCGGTCGTCCGCCGGCTCAAGCAGGAGGAGGACGGGCTCGGCATCTGGCTCTGCGGCGGCGCCGACCTCGCCGGGCAGCTGCTGCCCGAGATCGACGAGCTGATCATCAAGCAGTACCCGGTGGTGGCCGGCGAGGGCATCCCGCTGTTCCGCGCGGGGTTCGAGCCGCGGGCCTTCACGCTCACGGACAGCCGGACCTTTCAGCGCGGGAACGTGGTGCTCACGTACGAGCGGGCGGCCTCGTAGCCGCGACCGGCCGTGGACGCTGCGGATACCGCGGGTTCCGCGGGTACCGCCGGACGGGTGCTGGGCGTACCGTGGGCGGCCCCGCCCAGGAGGTCCGCGCCCGTGCCCGAGTCCGGTGACGCCCTGCCGTTCTTCGTCTACGGGACGCTGCGCACCGGCGGGCGCAACCACGCCGTCCACCTCGCCGGGCGGTGCGCGGACGTCCGGCCGGCGGTGCTGGACGGCGCCGCGCTGCACCAGGGGCCCGGCTACCCGTACGCGGTGCCGGACGCCACCCCGGGGAGCCGGGTGCTCGGCGAGCTGATCACCGTCCGCCCCCGCGCGTACGCGACGGCACTCGCCGCGCTCGACCGGCTGGAGGACTGCCGGGCCGACGGCACGGGCCTGTACGTGCGGCGGCGGCTCGCGGTGCGGACGTCGACCGGCGGGACAACGGACGCGTGGGTGTACCTCGCCGGGCCGGCCGTCGAGGCGCGGCTGCGCGAGCGGCCGGCGCTGATCACCTCCGGGGACTGGGCATGGGCGGAGCGCGGAGCGCGGACGGCGAACGAATGACAGAGTTCACCTGACAGATGACAGGTGACAGGTGACAGATAACAGATGTTGAACTCTGAAAGCTGAAATCTGTTATCTGTTCGCTGACATCTGTTCGCCGACATCTGGCCGCTGAACGTCGAACACCGCCAGGTAGGCTGCCCCGGCCAGCAGGAACGCCCGCAGAACACCCGTAGAACGCCCGCAGGACCGAACGACGAGGAGCCACCCGGTGCCCGAGCAGCCACCCCCGATCACCGTCGTCGGGATCGGCGCCGAGGGCTGGTCAGGTCTCGCCCCCGACTCCCGGGCCGCACTGCTGGACGCCGAGGTGATCCTCGGCGCCCCCCGACAGCTGGACCTCCTCTCCAGGCCCGAGGTCACCGCCGAGCGCGTCGCCTGGCCGTCCCCGCTGCGCCCGGCCGTCCCCGGCCTGCTCGCCGCCCACGCCGGCCGCCGGATCGCCGTGCTGGCCAGCGGCGACCCGATGTTCTACGGCATCGGCCGCACCCTCGCCGAGACGGTCGGCCCCGAGCGGCTGCGCGTCCTGCCGCACCCCTCCTCCGTCTCCCACGCCTGCGCCCGGATCGGCTGGCCGCTGGAGGCCACCGAGGTCGTCAGCCTGGTCGGCCGCCCGCTGGACACCCTCGCCCTCGCCCTGCACCCCGGCCGCCGCCTGCTCGTCCTCAGCGCCGACGCCACCACCCCCGCCGCCGTCGCCGCGCTGCTCACCGCCCGCGGCTACGGCACCGCCCGTCTGCGCGTCCTCGAGAAGCTCGGCCACGCCCACGAACGGCAGCTCGACGGCCGCGCCGACGACTGGCCGCACCCGCCCGGCGACCCGCTCAACCTCATCGCCGTCGAGCTCGGCGACGGCCCGCGCGGCTCACTCGTCCCCGGCCTGCCCGACGCCTCCTACGAGAGCGACGGCCAGCTCACCAAGCGGCACGTGCGCGCCGCCACCCTCGCCGTACTCGCCCCGTCCCCCGGCGAACTGCTGTGGGACGTCGGCGGCGGCTCCGGCTCGATCGCCGTCGAGTGGCTGCGCGCCCACCGCGACTGCCAGGCCGTCAGCATCGAGCGCGACCCCGTCCGAGCCGAGCGCATCGCCCGCAACGCCGCCACCCTCGGTGTCCCCCGGCTGCGCGTGGTCACCGGCCCCGCCCCCGCCGCACTCGCCGAACTCCCCACCCCCGACGCCGTGTTCATCGGCGGCGGCCTCACCGCCCCCGGCCTGCTGGACAGTTGCTGGTCCGCGCTGCGCCCCGGCGGCCGCCTCGTCGCCAACACCGTGACGCTGGAGTCCGAGGCACTGCTCACCGAGTGGTACCGGCGCCACGGCGGGGAGCTCGTGAAGCTCGCCGTCGCCCACGCCGTGCCGGTCGGCGGCTTCACCGGATGGCGCCAGGCCATGCCGGTCACCCAGTGGTCCGCCGTCAAGCCCAACACCCCTCAGGAGAACGCCTCGTGACCGTCTACTTCATCGGAGCCGGCCCGGGCGCCGCCGACCTGATCACCCTGCGTGGCCAGCGCGTCCTGGCCCGCGCCGAGGTCTGCCTCTACGCCGGCAGCCTGGTGCCGCGCGAACTGCTCGACGCGTGCCCGCCCGGCGCCCGCCTCGTCGACACCGCGCAGCTCAACCTCGACCAGATCATCGCCGAGCTGGTCGCCGCGCACGAGGCGGGCCGGGACGTGGCCCGGCTGCACTCCGGCGACCCGTCCGTCTTCTCCGCCGTCGCCGAGCAGATGCGCCGCCTCGACGCGGCCGGCGTGCCGTACGAGGTGGTCCCCGGCGTCCCGGCGTTCGCCGCCGCCGCGGCCGCCCTGAAGCGGGAGTTGACCGTCCCGACGGTCGGCCAGACCGTCATCCTGACCCGGATCGCCAAGCGCGCCACCCCGATGCCCGAGGGCGAGGACCTGGCCACCCTCGGCCGCAGCGGCGCCCTGCTGGTGCTGCACCTGGCCGCCGGCTACGTGGACGACGTGGTCGAGCAGCTGCTCCCGCACTACGGCGCCGACTGCCCCACCGCCGTGGTCGCGATGGCCAGCCGCCCCGACGAACTGGTGCTGCGCGGCACGCTCGCCGACATCGCCGGGCAGGTCAAGGAGGCCGGCGTGGTCCGCACCGCCGTCATCATCGTCGGCCGCACCCTCGCCGCCGAGCAGTTCCGCGACAGCCACCTCTACTCGGCGGACCGCGAGCGCCCGCACGAGCCCTGCGGCGCGTGATGCGGCCCCTGCAGCACCTGCGACACCTGCTGATCCTCGGCGGCACGACCGAAGGCCGGGCGCTGGCCGCCGCGCTCGCCGACCGCCCCGGCCCGCGGGTCACCAGCTCGCTGGCCGGCCGGGTCGCCCAACCCCGGCTGCCCGCCGGGCAGGTGCGGATCGGCGGCTTCGGCGGCCCGGACGGCCTGGCCGCCTGGCTGCGCGCCGAACGGGTGGACGCCGTCGTCGACGCCACCCACCCGTTCGCCGCCGGCATCTCCCGCAACGCCGCCCTCGCGGCCGCCGCCACCGGCGTGCCGCTGCTGGTCCTGCGCCGCCCCGGCTTCACCGCGGCCCCCGGCGACCGCTGGCACCCGGTGCCCTCGCTCGCCGCGGCCGCCGAGCTGCTGCCCACGCTCGGTCGGCGGGTCTTCCTCACCACCGGGCGGCAGGGCATCGCCGCCTTCGCCCACCTCGACGGGCTCCAGTTCCTCGCCCGCTCGGTCGACCCGCCGGAGCCGCCGATGCCCGCGGCGCTCGAAGTCCTGCTGGACCGGGGCCCGTTCACCCTCGACGGCGAACGCGCGCTGCTGCGCGAGCACCGCGTCGACGTCCTCGTCACCAAGGACAGCGGCGGCGCCGCGACCGCCCCCAAGCTCACCGCCGCGCGCGAACTCGCCCTGCCCGTCGTCGTGGTGGAGCGTCCGCCGGTCCCGGCCGGGCTGCCCGTCGCCCCGGACGTCCCGGGCGCGCTGCACTGGCTGGAGCGACTGGAGCGGCCGGGGCGGCAGCCGGACCGATCCCACCGTCCCGCTTCGTGAAATTGCGGAGCGCCCGCACCCGCCGCGCGGCAGGATGAGGGCATGAGCGATGATCCCCGCACGTCCACACCCCGGACCGCCGACGAACGCGCCACCCTGGCAGGGTTCCTGGACTACCAGCGCGGCACCCTGGCGATGAAGTGTGCCGGCCTGAGCACCGAGCAGCTGCGCGCCCGCGTCCTCGCGCCGTCCGGGCTCTCCCTGCTCGGGCTGGTCCGGCACCTCGCCGAGGTCGAACGCGGCTGGTTCCGCAACGTGCTGGCCGGAGAGGACGCACCCGGCTTCTGGAGGCACCCGGACGGCTCCTACGCCGAGTTCGACGCCGACACCGCCGACCCGGAGGAGGCCTTCGCGATCTGGCGCCAGGAGTGCGACCACGCCCGGGAACTCGTCGCCGCCGCCGAGTCGTTGGACGTCCAGGGCCACTTCGGCGAGGAGGCGTTCTCGCTGCGCTGGATCCTCGGCCACATGATCGAGGAGTACGCCCGCCACAACGGCCACGCCGACCTGCTGCGCGAGCACCTGGACGGCACGACCGGCGAGTAGCCCACCCGGCGGCCGAGCGCAGTCCGGGCAGGCACCCGGAGAGGGAGCAGGGGATGCGCACCCGCCAGAAGGACCGCGACACCCCGGGGCCGTCCGACCCCTGGAACGAGATCGTCCCCGGGCTCTGGATGGGCGGGCACTACTGCACCCCGCCCGGCGGCGAGCTCGAACCCGCCGTCGTCCGGCCGACGCGACGGCGCTGGCCGTCCTCCGGGGCCGCCGGACGCTGGTGCGCTGCCACTCGGGCTACAACCGCTCGGGGCTGGTGGTGGCACAGGCGCTGGTCGGCCTGGGGCACGGCGCCGGGGAGGCCGTCCGGTTGGTACGGGAGCGACGCTCGCCGTGGGCGCTGAACAACCCGGTGTTCGTGGACTACCTGGACACCGGGTTGGACGTCGCCGCGCTGCTGTCCGGCCTCAACGGGTGAGGCCGAACATCGAGTTGACGGCCCGTCAGGCCGCCGCCGTACAGGCTCAGATGTCGCGGAAGGTCTCGATCTGGGCGCCGATGGAGTTCAGGCGCTCGGCCAGGTCCTCGTAGCCGCGGTTGATGACGTACACGTTGCGCAGCACGGAGGTGCCCTGGGCAGCGAGCATCGCGAGCAGGATGACCACGGCCGGGCGCAGCGCGGGCGGGCACATCATCTCGGCGGCGCGCCAGCGGGTGGGGCCCTGGACGAGGACGCGGTGCGGGTCGAGGAGCTTGACGTCCGCGCCGAGCCTGGTCAGCTCGGTGAGGTAGATGGCGCGGTTGTCGTAGACCCAGTCGTGGATCATCGTGGTGCCGTGCGCGGCCGCGGCGATGGCGGCGAAGAACGGCACGTTGTCGATGTTGATGCCCGGGAACGGCATCGGGTGGATGGTGTCGATCGGCGCGGTGAGCTTGGAGGGGCGCACGGTGAGGTCGACCAGGCGGGTGTGGCCGTTGTGGGCCCGGTACTCGGGGGTGCGGTCGTAGTCGAGGCCCATGCCCTCCAGGACCGCGAGCTCGATCTCCAGGAACTCGATCGGCACCCGGCGGATGGTCAGCTCGGAGGAGGTGACGACGGCGGCGGCGAGCAGGCTCATCGCCTCCACCGGGTCCTCGGCCGGGGTGTAGTCGACGTCGCAGGTGATCTGCGGGACGCCGTGCACGGTGAGGGTGGTGGTGCCGATGCCCTCGATCCGGACGCCCAGCTTCTCCAGGAAGAAGCACAGGTCCTGGACCATGTAGTTCGGCGAGGCGTTGCGGATGACGCTGACGCCGTCGTGCCGGGCGGCGGCGAGCAGGGCGTTCTCGGTGACGGTGTCCCCGCGCTCGGTCAGCACGATCGGCCGGTCCAGCGGGGTGCCGGGCTCGGCCGAGGCGTGGTAGGCGCCGCCGGTGGTGGCGACCTCCAGGCCGAAGCGGCGCAGCGCAGTCAGGTGCGGCTGGACGGTCCGGGTGCCGAGGTCGCAGCCGCCCGCGTACGGGATGGCGAAGCGCTCGGCGCGGTGCATCAGCGGGCCGAGGAACATCAGCACGCTGCGGGTGCGGCGGGCGGCCTCGACGTCCATCGCGGCGAGGTCGAGCTCGGCCGGCGGGGTGAGTTCGAGGTCGCGGCCCTCGTTGATCCAGCGGCTCCTGACGCCGATGCTGGTCAGCACCTCCAGGATGCGGTAGACCTCCTCGATCCGGGCGACGCTGCGGATCGTGGTGCGGCCGGTGGTCAGCAGCGAGGCGCAGAGGATCGCCACGCAGGCGTTCTTGCTGCTGCGGACGTCGATCGCGCCGGAGAGGCGGGTGCCGCCGGCGACGCGCAGGTGCATCGGGCCGGAGTAGCCGAGGGAGACGATCTCGCTGTCGAGGGCCTCGCCGATGCGGGCGATCATCTCAAGGCTGACGTTCTGCTTGCCCTGTTCGATGCGGTTGACCGCGCTCTGGCTGGTGCCGAGTGCCTCGCCGAGCTGCGCCTGGGACCAGCCGCGGTGCTGACGAGCGGTACGGATGAGGGTGCCGATACGGGTGAGGTAGTCGCCTGTCACTCGGCAGACCATATCTCATGGTTGAGATGGCACCAGAATCAAGAGCGCGCGTGGCGCCACTTTTGTCCGTTTCTCACCCTGTATGCGCATCGGATCTTCACATCACCGTGCGATATTCCTGAGGTTCTGCTGTGCAAGCGCGGCACAGGAGTTCACGCCGTGGACGGCCCCAGCGGTTCCGCCCGGCCCACGATGGTGCCCGCCCGGTCGATGCAGATGACGTCCACCGCGACCGGCGAGCCCACCAGCACGCCCAGCGCCGTCGCCCGGGCCGCCTCCGCGACCAGGTCGCCCAGCGGCACCCCGGCCTCCCGGCACAACTGCACCGCCTGCAGGCCGGTGTTGGCCCCCGCCACCGCCTGCGCCAGCGCCTCGTCCGCGCCGCCGCGCCGGGCCAGGTCCGCCAGGTACCCCTTGTCCACCTGGGAGCGCGCCGAGTGCAGGTCCAGGTGGCCGGCGGCGAGCTTGGACAGCTTGGCGAAGCCGCCCGCGATGGTCAGCCGGGGCACCGGGTGGCGCTTGAGGTACTTGAGGACGGCCCCGGCGAAGTCGCCCATGTCGAGCAGCGCGTCCTCGGGCAGCCCGTGCACCGCGACCGCGACCTTCTCCGAGGTCGAACCGGTGCAGCCCGCCACGTGGGTGCGCCCGGCGGCGCGGGCCACGTCGACACCGCGCCGGATCGAGTCGATCCACGCCGAGCAGGAGTAGGGGACGACGATGCCGGTGGTACCCAGGATGGACAGGCCGCCGAGGATGCCCAGGCGGGGGTTCCAGGTCGAACGGGCGATCTCCTCGCCGTGGTCGACGGAGATCTCCACCACCACGTCCCCGCTGCCGCCGTGCTCGGCGGCCACCTCGGCGACGGCGTCCCGGATCATCTGCCGGGGCACCGGGTTGATCGCGGGCTCGCCGACCGGCAGCGGCAGGCCCGCCTTGGTGACCGTCCCCACACCCGGCCCGGCCCGGAAGACCACCCCGGCGCCGGGCTCGCCCGCCCGTACGGTGGCGCGGATCAGGGCGCCGTGGGTGACGTCGGGGTCGTCGCCGGCGTCCTTGACCACCCCGGCCATGGCGCTGGACCGGGCCGGTCCGGCGGCCGGCTCCCCGGCGGTCGACCGGTCGGCTGCCGGCTGCTCGGCGGTCGACTGCTCGGTCGCCGGCTCCCCGGCGGTCAGCCGCTCGGCCGCGAGGGCGAAGGCCGGCTGCTGGCCCTTGGGGAGGGTGATGGTGACCGGGTCCGGGAACGCGCCGGTGAGCAGTGCGGTGTACGCGGCCTTGGTGGCGGCGGTGGCGCAGGCGCCCGTCGTCCAGCCGTGTCGCAGGCCGCTGCTCTTCAGCTGCCCGGCCCGGCCGCCCGCACCGGCACCCGCACCGGTGCCCGTCGTGGCGCCGACGTCGGCTCCCGTACCGGCCCCGGCTCCGGTTCCGGCTCCTGCTTCGGCTCCCGCTGCGGCCACCTGTGCCTCGCTTCCCACGACGCCCGCGCCCGGCCACCTCGGCCGGACCAGCCGATTTTCCCCCACCCGCCCCACCGCAGCACGACCGGGGCGGGCCCTGCCGCCGGACCGACGGGCCGGTGCGGGAAGCGGTGCGGGAGGGAGCGCGGGAAGCGGTGCGGGAAGCGGGGAGGAACCACCGCCGGGCGTTCTCGAACTGTTCTCCGCACGGGTCTCCCCCCGCCCGACTACCAGCGAGTAATCTTTCGCTCCGTTAATTAGCGGGTTCATGACGCCGGCGGGGTTCCTCACACCGGCCGCTTCGTGGTGCCCGCAGGGTCCATGACGCGTGGTCCGGCGACCGGTACATCCGGCCGGGCCGTCAGTAACTGGGGGTTTCCCGTGGCAGCGATGAGACGTCGCACCTTCCTCACCGGCACGTCGGTGGCCGCCGCCTGGTCGGCCCTGTCGCTCGGCGGCGCGCAGTTCGCCTCGGCGGCGGCGCGCGAGCAGGCGCTGGCGACCACGGCCGCGCGCGCGGTCAGCGTCACCGGCACCACGCTCGAACAGGTGGCCACGCCGGTCGGCACCGGCGGCTACAAGCGGCTGACCGCCGGGCCGGGCTGGCCCCTGATGGTGCGCGGCGACCTCGCCGCGGCGGGCGACGGGCGCGACGACCGCCGCACCGGGCTGGCCAGCTTCGTCCAGTTCAGCGACCTGCACCTGGTGGACACCGAGTCCCCGGTGCGCTTCGAGTACCTCGCCAAGCTCACCGGCAGCGCCTACCGGCCGCAGGAGGCACTGAACGCGCGTGGCGTCTCCTCCCTCGTCGAGCGGGTCAACTCGCTGGCCGGCGGCCCCTACACCGGCCTGCCGTTCAGCATGGTGATGGCCACCGGCGACAACACCGACAACCACGAGCTGGCCGAACTCGACTGGTACCTCAAGGTCATGGGCGGCGGACGGCTCGCCCAGAACACCGGCGACACCAGCCGGTACGAAGGCGTGCAGAACTCCGGCAACGCCGCCTTCTGGAACCCCGAACTCGCCTACGCCGACAGCTACAAGGCCAAGGGCTTCCCCCAGGTGCCCGGCTTCCTCTCCGCCGCAGGCCGCCCCTTCGACGCGCCCGGCCTGCGCACCCCCTGGTACACCACGGTCGGCAACCACGACGACAGCATCGAGGGCTCGCTGCCCGACTTCGGGCTCCTCAACGACCTCTACACCGGCGGCTACAAGCTGGAGGGCTGCGACGACGCGACCGCCGGCCAGCTGGCGGATTCGCTGCGCCGCGACCCGGCGGGCGCCGTGCTGCTGCTCGCCAAGCTGATCGCGAGCGGCGAGGCGGTCCGCGAGGTCACCCCGGACGAGCGCCGACACCCGTTCACGCTCAAGGAGTTCGCCAAGGCGCACCTCGACCCGGCCGCCACCGGCGCCGGCCCGTACGGGCACGGCTTCACCTCGGACATGGTGAGCAGCGGCAAGCTCTACTACACCTTCCGCATCTCGGAGAAGGTCGTCGGCATCAGCCTGGACACCACCAACCAGGCCGGATTCGCGGACGGTTCGCTGGGCACCGCCCAACTGCGCTGGCTGGAGCAGCAATTGAAGGCGCACAGCGGGCACTGGTACGACACCAACGGGAACCGGGTCACGGGCGGCAGCACGGACGACCTGATCCTGGTCTTCAGCCACCACACCAGCACCAGCATGGGCAACCTGCTGCCGGACCCGCGCAACATCTTCGAGAAGCGGCACGACGGCAACGAGCTGGTGGCACTGCTCCAGCGCTACCCGAACGTGGTCGGGTGGGTGAACGGCCACACCCACATGAACAAGATCACGCCGCACGGGCACGCCGTGCCGGAGCGGGCGTTCTGGGAGATCAACACCGCCTCGCACATCGACTACCCGCAGCACGGGCGCATCATCGAGATCGCGGACAACGGGGACGGCACGATCTCCCTGTTCACCACGCTCATCGAGTCCGCCGCGCCGTACGCGACGGACTTCGCCAGCACCTCGGACGCCAACCTGGCGGCGCTCTACCGCGAGCTGTCGTACAACGACCCGAACGGGCGCCCGACCGCACTGCTGGGCGCGGGCGAGGACCACAACACGGAGCTGCTGCTCACCAAGCCGACCCGGTGACCGGGCGCCGGACGACCGCGCCCTCCGGGTGACGGCCACCGCGGGGTGACGGCGAACAGATAACAGATAACAGAACACAGACGACAGATAACAGCGGACAGATTTCATCGTCTGTTCGCTGTTATCTGTTCGCTGTTATCTGTTCGCCGTCAGCTGCCAGCCGTCAGCCGGCAGCCGTTCTGCCGTCGCCCGTCAGTCCGGGTACCGCCGTGGCGTCCAGACGACCTCGACGCCCGACGCCCGCTCGACCGCCTGGGTCTGCGAGGAGCCGATGAGCAGGATCGTCCGCATGTCCACCAGGGCCGGGTCCAGCTCGCCGAGCCGGACGATCCGGACGCGTTCGGTCGGGCCTCCGACGTCCCGCGCCATCACCACCGGGGTCTGCGGCGCGCGGTACTCCAGCAGCAGGTCGCGGGCCAGGCCGACCTGCGTGGTCCGGGACTTCGAGCCCGGGTTGTACAGCGCCAGCACCAGGTCGGCCTCGGCGGCGGCGCGCAGCCGCTTCGCGACCGCGTCCCACGGCTTGAGCCGGTCCGACAGCGACACCACCGCGTAGTCGTGCCCGAGCGGGGCGCCGGCCCGGGAGGCGGCCGCGTGGGCGGCGGTCATCCCCGGCACGATCCGCACCGGCACGTCCCGGTAGGCGGGCTCGCAGGCGACCTCCAGCACGGCGGTGGCCATCGCGAAGACGCCCGGGTCGCCGGAGGACACCACGCAGACCCGGTGTCCGCGCCGGGCGAGGTCCAGGGCGAACTCGGCGCGCTCCGACTCGACCTTGTTGTCGGAGCCGTGCCGCTGCTGCCCCGGCCGCTCGGGCACCCGGTCCAGGTAGGTGGTGTAGCCGACCAGGTCGGTGGCCTCGGCCAGCGCGCCGCGCGCCTCCGCGGTGAGCCACAGCGGCCCGGCCGGCCCGGTGCCGACCACGGTCACGCTGCCCATGCCGTCCGCCAGCCGTACGGTCGGCTCCAGCGGCGCGACCTTGCTCGGCAGCACCGCGACCGAGAAGTACGGCACGCTGTCGCCGTCGATCTCGGCGAGCGGCGCGATCCGCTCCCCGTCCTGGTAGGCGCGTTCGACGTACTGGGCGTCGGCGAGCCGGCCCGCGCGCTCCAGGGCCCGCCGGACGGCCGGGAAGGTGCGCCCCAGCTTCATGATCACGGCGGAGTCGGCGGCCGCGATCCGGGCGGTCAGCTCCTCCTCGGGCAGCGTGCCCGGGATGACGGTGAGCGTCTCCTCGGCCTCGGTCAGCGCCTGTCCGAGCCGGGCGGCGGCGGCGCTGACCGAGGTCACGCCGGGCACCACCTCGGTCGGGTAGCGGTGCGCGAGCCGCTTGTGCATGTGCTGGTAGGAGCCGTAGAAGAGCGGGTCGCCCTCGGCGAGGACGACGACGTCGCGCCCGGCGTCCAGGTGGGCGGCGAGCCGGTCGGCGGCCTCCGTGTAGAAGTCGTCGAGCGCGCCCCGGTAGCCGCCCGGGTGGTCGGTGCTCTCGACGGTGAGCGGATAGACCAGCTTCTCCTCGATCTGACCGCCCGTCAGGTAGCGCTCGGCGATCGAGCGCGCGATGGAGCGACCGTGCCGGGCGCTGTGGTACGCCACCACGTCGGCCTTGCCGATGAGTTCGGCCGCGCGGACGGTGACCAGCGACGGGTCGCCCGGGCCGAGCCCGACCCCGTACAGCCGCCCGGTGGCGCCACCCTGACGATCCTGGCCAGTCTGACGATCCGTCACTCTGCTTCGCTCGCAATCGCGTTGATCGCGGCGGCGGCCATCGCGCTGCCGCCGCGCCGGCCGCGCACCACCAGGTGCTCCAGGCCGGACGGGTGCTCGGCCAGGGCCTGCTTGGACTCGGCGGCGCCGATGAAGCCGACCGGGACGCCGATCACCGCGGCCGGACGCGGCGCGCCCGCCTCGATCATCTCCAGCAGCCGGAACAGCGAGGTCGGCGCGTTGCCGACCGCCACCACCGCACCCTCCAGACGGGGCAGCCACAGCTCCATGGCGGCGGCGCTGCGGGTGTTGCCCATCGCGCGGGCCAGCTCGGGCACCGACGGGTCGGTGAGGGTGCAGATCACCTCGTTGTCGGCGGGCAGCCGCTTGCGGGTCACGCCGCTGGCCACCATGTTGACGTCGCACAGGATCGGCGCCCCGGCGTGCAGGGCGGCGCGCGCGGAGGCGACCACGCCGGGCGAGTACACCAGGTCCTCGACCAGGTCGACCATGCCGCAGGCGTGGATCATCCGCACCGCGACCTGGGAGACGTCCGCCGGAAGGGCGGCCAGGTCGGCCTCCGCCCGGATGGTGGCAAAGGACTGGCGGTAGATGGACGCGCCGTCCTTCTCGTACTCGATCACTTCGTGGTCCTCCTGGCCGCGGCGACCGCCTCGGCCGTCTGCTCGTTCCTCACGTCCACGGACACGTTCACGGACACGTCCACGGAAGGGCCCGCGGTCGTCGCCGGCCCGTTGACCGTCACCCGGTAGCCGTGCCCCGTGGCGAGCACGTCCACCCATCGCCCGGCCGGGTGGCCGCAGCGCCGTTCACAGCCGGACCAGTGCACCGGCAGTGCGCCCGGCCCGGATTCCGCCGACTCCAGCGCCCGCGCCGCGTCCGCCCGGACGTCGGCGAGCGACTTGGCGCAGCCCGGCAGCCCGGTGCAGGCGGTGGCCCGCTCCCAGGCCGAGCCCGGCTCGGTGCGCACGCCGGCCGCCGCCAGGGCGGGCAGCCGGTCGGCCGGGGCGCCCGGCAGGACCACGCCGCGCCAGGGGGTCAGCCGCAGTTCGCCCGCCGAGGCGGCGACGAGCGCGCGCCACTGGGCGGCGCTCGCGCGGCCGAAGCGCAGGCCCACCGAGAGAGCGCCGGGCAGCGCACCGACGGCGGGTGCCTGCCCGGCGAACGCGGGCAGTTCCACGGCGCCGGCCGGCAGCCGGCCGCTGCCCCGGTCGGGCAGCAGGTCCGCCACCTCGCGCACGTGCCAGGCCTTGCGCCCGGTGGCGCGCAGCACGTCCAGGAACGCGTGCGCCGCGTCCAGGACGGCCGTCACCTCCTGCCCGGGCTCGACCGGGTGCCCGTAGGCGGCGCGCCCGAGGCGCAGCAGCGCGGGCCGGCCCGTGCCGGCAGCACCCGCATCAGCAGCGCCCGAAGCACCGGCGTCCGAGCCTGCGATCAATGTCACATCGGCGTCGAGCGCGGCGACATCGCCCCGCCCGTCGTCCAGCGCGAACAGGAACTTGCCGGAGAGCCCGGCCGCCCAGTCGCTCGCGCACAGCCGCGCGTCCAGTTCCCGTACCCAGGGCCGCAGATCGGCACCCGGAGCGCCCCCCGCGACGGGCAGGCCGGCCAGCGGCGAGGCCACGATGTTGCGCACCCGCTCGTGCGTGTCCGAGGGCAGCAGGCCCACCGCCCGCAGCCGGTCGGCGAGTTCGGCCGCGCAGTGCGAACCCAGGCCGCGCAGTTGGACGTTGCCGCGCGAGGTGGTCTCCAGCGCGCCGTCGCCCAGGGCTTCGGCCGCCTCGGCCAGCGCAAGCGCCTGACGGTCCGTCAGGAGCCCGCCGGGCAGCCGGACGCGGGCGAGGGCGCCGTCGTCGGCGGCGTGCAGGCGCAGCGCGCCGGGGCAGGCGTCCGCGCGCCCCCGGTCTGGCACCCCCCGGTCGGACGCCGCGGCGCCCGGCGCGGCGGCGTCGGGTGTCGGTGGCATGGCGGCGAGCATACAGATGATCCGATCGGTTGCCCCCGTCCGCTGCATCACATTCCCGGGCCGCCCCGCGCCCGGGCCCGCTCGTGCCGGCGCCCGTGCCGGCGCTCCGCCGACCGCTCCCGCCACCGGCCGCTCTCCCGCAGGTCAGCCGTACCCCGTACGATGCTGCCGGGCGGTCCCGGCGGACCGCCCGACGCCAGCGACGGCGCAGGGGAGGAAACCGGTGCGAACCCGGTGCGGTCCCGCCACTGTGACCGCGGCGCACCGGGAAGCCGGTGGACCGCGGGAGCCAGGAACTCCTGCCGTCCTCCACCGGCCCGGGGCGCGGACCCCGAGGAAGGCAGTCATGCACCAGCGCTGTCGCATGCCCGCACCCGTGTCCCCGGCCACCACCACGGCCACTGCGGCCACCACGGCCGACCCGGCCACCACGGCCAACCCGGCCATCCCGGCCGACCCGGCCACCGACGAGGCCGGGAGGGCCTTCGCATGATCCTGCTGCTGTCGACGTCCGACACCGACCTGCTGAGCGCCCGCGCCTCGGACGGACCTGTCCGCTACCGGCTCGGCAACCCGGCCCGGCTGACCGCCGAGGACCTGCCGGCGCTGCTGGAGGGCACCGAGCTCGTCGTGGTCCGCCTGCTCGGCGGGCGCCGCGCCTGGCAGGAGGGCCTGGACGCGCTGCTCGCCGGCCCCCGCCCGGTCGTCGTGCTGACCGGCGAACAGGCCCCCGACGCCCAGCTGATGGAGCTGTCCACCGTCCCGGCCGGCATCGCCGCCGAGGCCCACGCCTACCTCGCCCACGGCGGCGCCGCCAACCTGGCCGAGCTGGGCGCCTTCCTCTCCGACACGGTGCTGCTGACCGGCCACGGCTTCGCCCCGCCCGCCTCCGCACCCGCCTGGGGGCCGCTGGAGCGCGAAGCCCGTACGAACGACGGCCCGACCGTCGCGGTGCTCTACTACCGCGCCCACCACATGAGCGGCAACACCGCCTTCGTGGAGACGCTCTGCCGGGCCGTCGAGGACCAGGGCGCGCAGGCCCGCGCGTACTACTGCGCCTCGCTGCGCGGCGCCGAGCCCGAGCTGCTGGCCGCGCTCGGCGAGGCCGACGCGATCGTCACCACCGTGCTCGCCGCCGGCGGCACCCGCCCGGCCGACGCGCAGGCCGGCGGCGACGAGGAGGCCTGGGACGCGGGCGCGCTCGCCGCCCTGGACCGGCCGATCCTGCAGGCCCTGTGCCTGACCTGGTCGCGCGCCCAGTGGGAGGCCAGCGACGACGGCCTGTCCCCGCTGGACACCGCCACCCAGGTCGCCGTGCCCGAGTTCGACGGCCGCCTGATCACCGTGCCGTTCTCCTTCAAGGAGCTCGACGAGGACGGCCTGACCGTCTACGCCGCCGACCCGGAGCGCGCCGCCCGCGTCGCCGGAACCGCCGTCAGCCACGCCCGGCTGCGCCACGTCCCCGCCGCCGAGCGCCGCCTCGCCCTCGTGCTGTCCGCGTACCCGACCAAGCACGCCCGGGTCGGCAACGCGGTCGGCCTGGACACCCCGGCCAGCGCCGTCCGGCTGCTGGAGCGGCTGCGCGCCGAGGGCATGGACCTCGGGGACGACCTGCCCGGGTTCGACGGCACCGAGACCGAGGGCCACGAGGGCGACGCGATCATCCACGCCCTGATCGCCGCCGGCGGCTACGACCAGGACTGGCTGACCGAGGACCAGCTCGCCCGCAACCCCGTGCGCATCCCCGCCGCCGACTACCGCCGCTGGTAC
Source organism: Streptomyces sp. Y1 (assembly GCF_041053115.1). Lineage (NCBI taxonomy): Bacteria > Bacillati > Actinomycetota > Actinomycetes > Kitasatosporales > Streptomycetaceae > Streptomyces > Streptomyces sp. Y1. The sequence goes on from NZ_CP163445.1 coordinate 1,214,661, forward strand.
GCCACCCTCCCCCAGGCCCTGCGCGAGCAGGTCGAGGAGCACTGGGGCCCGGCCCCCGGCGAGCTGTACGTCGACCGCTCGCAGAACCCGGACGGCGACATCGTGCTCGCCGCGATCCGCTCCGGGAACCTGCTCGTCCTCATCCAGCCGCCGCGCGGCTTCGGCGAGAACCCGGTCGCCATCTACCACGACCCCGACCTGCCGCCGAGCCACCACTACCTGGCCGCCTACCGCTGGATCGAGGCCGCGCAGGCCGACGGCGGCTTCGGCGCCCACGCCGTCATCCACCTCGGCAAGCACGGCAACCTGGAGTGGCTGCCCGGCAAGACCGCCGCGCTGTCCGCCGAGTGCGGCCCGGACGCCGTCCTCGGCAACCTGCCGCTGGTCTACCCCTTCCTCGTCAACGACCCGGGCGAGGGCACCCAGGCCAAGCGCCGCGCCCACGCCACCCTCGTCGACCACCTCGTGCCGCCGATGGCCCGCGCCGACTCCTACGGCGACATCGCGCGCCTGGAGCAGCTCCTCGACGAGCACTCCAACATCGCCGCGATGGACCCGGCCAAGCTGCCCGCCATCCGCGCCCAGATCTGGACCCTCATCCAGGCCGCCAAGCTCGACCACGACCTCGGCCTCGACGAGCGCCCCGAGGACGACGGCTTCGACGACTTCCTGCTGCACGTCGACGGCTGGCTCTGCGAGGTCAAGGACGCCCAGATCCGCGACGGCCTGCACGTCCTCGGCCAGGCCCCCGCCGGCACCGACCGGGTCAACATCGTGCTCGCGATCCTGCGCGCCCGCCAGATCTGGGGCGGCGTCAGCGCCCTGCCCGGCCTGCGCGAGGCGCTCGGCCTGGACGAGGCCGCCCTCACCCTGGGCGCCACCGACGCCGCCGAGGCGCAGGCCCGCGCCCTGGTCGAGGCCATGGAGGCCGAGGACTGGGCGCCCGAGGCCGTCGAGAAGGTCGCCGCCGGGCACCCGGAGGCCGTCCGCGAGGTCCTGGCCTTCGCCGCCACCCAGGTCGTGCCGCGCCTGGCCGCCACCACCGACGAACTGGACGCCGTCCTGCACGCCCTCCAGGGCGGCTTCGTCCCGGCCGGGCCCTCCGGCTCCCCGCTGCGCGGCCTGGTCAACGTGCTGCCGACCGGCCGCAACTTCTACTCCGTCGACCCGAAGGCCGTCCCCAGCAAGCTCGCCTGGGAGACCGGCCAGGCCCTCGCCGCCTCGCTGGTCGAGCGCTACCGGGCCGACAACGACGGCGCGTTCCCGCCCTCGGTCGGGCTCTCGCTCTGGGGCACCAGCGCCATGCGCACCGCCGGCGACGACATCGCCGAGGCCTTCGCGCTGCTCGGCGTGCGCCCCGTCTGGGACGAGGCCTCCCGCCGGGTCACCGGCCTGGAGCCGATCCCGCTGGACGAACTCGGCCGCCCGCGCATCGACGTGACGCTGCGCATCTCCGGCTTCTTCCGGGACGCCTTCCCGCACGTCGTCGCCCTGCTGGACGACGCGGTGCGCCTGGCCGCCGCCCAGGAGGAGGCCGACGCGGACAACTTCGTCCGCGCGCACGTGCAGGCCGACCTGGCCGTGCACGGCGACGAGCGCAAGGCCACCGTCCGCGTCTTCGGCTCCCGCCCGGGCACCTACGGCGCCGGCCTGCTCCAGCTGATCGACAGCCGCGACTGGCGCACCGACGCCGACCTCGCCGAGGTCTACACCGTGTGGGGCGGCTACGCGTACGGGCGCGGGCTGGACGGCCGCCCGGCGCGCGAGGAGATGGAGACCGCGTACAAGCGGATCACCGTCGCCGCGAAGAACACCGACACCCGCGAGCACGACATCGCCGACTCGGACGACTACTTCCAGTACCACGGCGGCATGGTGGCCACCGTCCGCGCCCTCACCGGCAAGGCGCCGACCGCCTACATCGGCGACTCCACCCGCCCGGAGACCGTCCGCACCCGGACGCTGACCGAGGAGGCCGCCCGCGTCTTCCGCGCCCGGGTCGTCAACCCGCGCTGGATCGAGGCGATGCGCCGCCACGGCTACAAGGGCGCCTTCGAGATGGCCGCGACCGTGGACTACCTGTTCGGCTACGACGCCACCACGGGCGTGGTCGCGGACTGGATGTACGAGAAGCTGACCCAGGAGTACGTCCTCGACCCGGTCAACCGGGAGTTCCTGGCCGGCGCCAACCCCTGGGCGCTGCACGGCATCAGCGAGCGCCTGCTGGAGGCGGCCAGCCGCGGCCTGTGGGAGCAGCCGGACCCGGCGCTGATCGAGCAGCTGCAGGCGGCGTTCCTGGAGACCGAGGGCGACCTGGAGGGCGACGAGGGCTGACCGGTCACCGCCGGACGGGGCCGCCGGTGTCGTCACCGGCGGCCCCGTCCTCAGGTGCGGTGACCGGCGTGCGGTGACCGGGGTGCGGTGACCGGGGTGGTGCCGGTCGTTCCGATGACCGGCGTCAACTTCGTGTGCAGCCGTCTGGCACCGATCGCGGCCCAAGCGGACAATACGGGTCATGTCGCGCCGCACCGGTACCGCCAGCCCAGACCTGAGCACGACCACCGCCGACGACCGGGAGGCGCCCGCGCCGCACCGGTACCGGGGGCGGGTGGGGGCGCTGGCGTGCGGGGCCGTGCCGGTGCTGGCCTTCCCGGCCGCCGGGCAGGCCTGGCTGGCGTGGGTCGCGCTCGTGCCCGGGCTGCTGCTGATGCAGCGGGCGCCCTCGGCGCGGGAGGCGGCGGTGCGCGGCTGGTGGTTCGGCGCCGGGTTCATCCTGACCGCGATGTACTGGCTGGTGCCGTCCATCGGCCCCGGACTGCCGGTCCTCGCCGGCCTGTTCGGCGCCCTTCAGGGCGCCCTCGGCTACGCCGTGCACCGGCTGCTGCGGCCGCCGCTGACCACCCGGCGGGCGCTGCTGGCCCTGCTGGTCGTCCCCGCGGTGTGGGTGACCACCGAGTACGCGCGCTCCTGGCACGCGCTCGGCGGGCCGTGGGCCCTGCTCGGCGCCACCCAGTGGCAGCACCCGGCCGTCCTGGCGCTGGCCTCGGCGGGCGGGATCTGGCTGGTCAGCGCGGCGGTCGCGGCCGTCAACACCGGGGTGCTGGTGCTGCTGACGGCGGTGCACTGGCGGCCGCGGGCCGTCGCCGCGCTGAGCGCCGTCCTCGTGCTGGCGGCCGGGCCGCTGCTGTTCGCGCTGCGCGAGGCGCCGGTACGGGACGGCGCGGTGACGGTGGTGCTGGTGCAACCGGGCATCGTGGCCGACCCGCAGGAGCGGTTCGAGGCGAGCGCCCGGGCCACCGAGGCACTGGTCGGGCAGCCGGTGGACCTGATCGTCTGGGGCGAGAGCAGCACCACCGCCGACCTGGACCGCGACCCGGCCGCGCTCGACCGGCTGCGCGGGCTCGCCGCCACCACCGGCGCGCAGGTGCTGGCCGGGGAGGACGCGCGCAAGGCGGACGGGCGGATCTCCAAGGACGCGGTTCTGGTCGCGCCGGTCGGCGTGGTGGACCGCTACCGCAAGATCCGGCTGGTGCCGTTCGGCGAGTACATCCCGATGCGGCCCGCGCTCGGCTGGATCGCCGGGGTCAGCCGGGCGGCGGGGGAGAACCGGGCGCCCGGCACCGCCTTCCACGTCCTCCCGGCGACCGACCGAACGGGCCGGCCGCTGCCGGTCGGCGCGCTGATCTGCTTCGAGTCCGCGTTCCCGGACATGGCCCGCACCGCGGCGCAGGACGGCGCCCGGGTACTGGTGTACCAGTCCTCGACCTCGACGTTCCAGCGCACCTGGGCGCCCGAGCAGCACGTCTCGCTGGCGGCGATCCGGGCCGCCGAGACCGGCCGCCCGGCCGTGCAGGCCTCGCTGACCGGGGTGTCGGCGGCCTTCGACGCGCAGGGCCGCGAACTCGCCCGGCTGGGCACCGACGCCACCGGCGCGCTGACCGTCCGGCTGCCGCTCACCGCGCCCGGCACGCAGACCTGGTACGACCGGGTCGGCGACGTGGTGCCGGTGGGCGCGCTGCTGGTCACGGCGGGCGCGGCGGTGGGCGGGTGGCGCGCCCGGGCCGCGCGGCGCCGGGCTCAGCCGGCCGTACCGGCGCTGTAGACGCCGAACGCGGCGCCCTGGGCGTCGCGCAGCACGGCGATCCGCCGGCCGCCCGGCATGGAGTAGGCGGGCATCAGCACGTCCGCGCCGAGGGCGACCGCCCGCTCGGCCGTGTTGTCGACGTCGGCGACCGAGAAGTACGGCAGCCAGTGCGGCGGCACCTCGGGCGGGAAGTTCTCGCCCATCGCCGGCATGCCGCCGAAGTCCTGCCCGGCCAGGCCCCACTGGGTGTAGTGCTCGGACGGGGCGACGGACCAGCCGAAGACGGTCGGGTAGAAGGCGATCGCGCCGTCCGGGTTACGGGTGAGCAGCTCGACCCAGCCGAGTGAGCCGGGTTCGTTGAACACCCCGGCGCCCGGGAAGGCGCGGGGCTGCCACAGCGTGAAGACCGCGCCGGACGGGTCGGCGGCCACCGCGAAGCGGCCGAGGTCGAACACGTCGGTGGGCTCCACCAGCAGGCTGCCGCCGCCGTCCTTGATCCGCGCCGCGGTGTCGTCGGCGTCGGCGACCGCGAAGGACACCGTCCACGCCGTGGGCTGCCTCGGCGCGTACCGCGGGGTGACGGCGGCCGCCGGGGCGTCGCCGAGGTGCATCTGGGTGTAGCCGCCGGCCTCGGGGCGCACGTCGGTGTCGGCGCGCCAGCCGAACAGTTCGGCGTAGAACGCCTTGGCGGCGGCCGGGTCCGAGGTGCCCAGCTCGACCCAGCAGGGGCCGTTGGTGGTCACCGAGGTCTGCTTCATGGCTGCACGCCTTTCCGATGGGCCCTCGGACGCGGCCGTCGCGCCGCCCGCCCGCGCCCCAGCATGCGGGGCGCGGGCGGGCGGCGGCGGGCGGTGGTGGGCCGAACGGGGTGGCGCGGGCGTGACGGCGTGGGCGGGACGGCGTGGGCGGGGCGGGGCGTGCGAACAGGTGACAGCGAACAACTTTCAGTGTTCAGCTTTCAGATTTCAGATGTTGAAAGCTGTCATCTGTTTTCTGTCAGCTGTCAGCTGTTCGCTGCCGTCCGGACCCGCCAACCGCCCGGCCGTCCCCTCAGCGGGCCGTCCGCGCCACCGGGATCCACAGCTCGGCGTTCGCGTCGCCCGTGCCCGGGACGAACCGGACCACCAGGGTCTCGGGGCCCGGCCGGGACTCGTACGGGTTGGACGGGAACCACTGGCCGTACACGTCCCCCCACATCTCCTGCAGGGCCTGCGGGAACGGCCCCGCGTTGGTGAACACGGCCCACGTGCCGGCCGGGACGTGCAGGACGTCCAGGTCGTCCGGGACGACGGCGTCCTCGCGCGCCACCACCGCGTGCCAGTAGTCGAGTTCGGAGCCCTCCTCGCGCCCCGGCTCGAAGTTGTCGCTCACCGACACGATGCCGAGCGGGTCCTTGCCGGTCAGCGCGTTGATCCGCTCGACGGTCTCCGTGCCCAGCCCCTTGATGAACTCGGCGATGTGCGGGTTGACGCCCTGGTAGATGAGCGGCACCCGGGCCTTCTTGCCGACGATGCGGAAGTCCGGCTTCTCGACGATTCGGTATTCCATACTGCTGCTTCCTTCCACGACGAGTCGGAAGGACATCCTGGGCTGGGAGGTCAGCACCGCACCGTCGCGCCGGGCCTCGCCCGGTCCGACGCCGTGCATCGCCCGGAACGCCCGGGCGAACGCCTCCCCCGACGTGTAGCCGTACCTGACCGCGATGTCGAGCAACGTCCGCTCGCCGTCGAGGACTTCGGCCCCGGCGACGGTCAGCCGCCGGCGCCGGACGTACTCCGAGAGCGGCATTCCGGCGAGCATCGAGAACAGCCGCCGGAAGTGGTACTCCGACGTCATCGCGATGCGCGCCAGCTCGGCCACGTCGACCTCGCCGTCCAGCCGCCGTTCGATGTCCTCCATCGCCCGGTTCAGGTGCTCCAACACGCTTGCCCCGTCCTTCCCTTGCTGATCTCCACCGTAGGAACCGCCCGCCCCCGCCCACCCGACGATCCGTGCCCGCTACGGTCGGGTCGCGGCCGGGCCGCGGCCGGGCAGCGGACCCGAGGTCACGGACCCGGGGTCACGGACTCGAGGTCGCGGACTCGAGGTCGCGGAAGAAGGCCCGGATGTCGCCGACCAGCAGCTCGGGCTCCTCCATCGCCGCGAAGTGCCCGCCGCGGTCGAACTCCGTCCACCGGACGATGTTGTTGCTGCGCTCGGCGACGTGGCGCAGCACGAGGAAGTTCTCCTGCGGGAAGGCCGCGAAGGCGGTCGGGGCCCCGGACGGCTCCGGCGGCGCGCCCCAGTAGTCGGCGTGGGCCCGCTCGTAGTAGATGCGGGCGGACGAGCCGGCGGTGCCGGTCAGCCAGTACACCATCACGTTGGTGAGCAGGTGGTCCCGGTCGACCGCGCCCTCCGGGCGGTCGCGGGTGTCGGCCCACTCGTGGAACTTCTCGGCGATCCAGGCGAGTTGGCCGACCGGCGAGTCGGTGAGGGCGTAGGCGAGGGTCTGCGGGCGGGTGGACTGGATATCGGCGTAGCCCTGCTTGTCGCGGTTCCAGGCCTTCGTCCGCTCCCAGGAGGCGAGGGTGCGTTCGCGTTCGGCGGGGCCGAGCGCGGCGAGTTCGTCCTCGGTGGGCTCGGCGGCCGCCGCGGCGCCGGGGATCAGGTTCAGGTGGACGCCGATCACCGACTCGGGGCGGGTGCGCCCGAGTTCGCGGGAGACGGCCGAGCCCCAGTCGCCGCCCTGGACGCCGTAGCGCGGGTAGCCGAGGCGTCGCATCAGTTCGGCGAAGGCGGCCGCGACGCGCCGGTACTCCCAGCCCTGGTCACGGGTGGGGCCGGAGAAGCCGAAGCCGGGGATGCTCGGCAGCACGAGGTGGAAGGCGTCGGCGCGCTCGCCGCCGTGGGCCGCGGGGTCGGTGAGCGGGCCGACGATGTGCTCGAACTCCACGATGGAGCCCGGCCATCCGTGCGTGACCAGCAGCGGCGTGGCGTCCGGCTCCGGGGAGCGGATGTGGGCGAAGTGGACGTCGGCGCCGTCGATCGTGGTCATGAACTGCGGCCACTCGTTCAGCCGGGCCTCGGCGGCCCGCCAGTCGTAGCCGTGGCGCCAGTGGTGCACGAGCTCCTTCAGGTGGTCGCGCGGGACGCCGTACTGCCAGCCGACGCCGGGCAGTTCGTCCGGCCACCTGGTCCGGTCGAGCCGCCGGTTGAGGTCGTCCAGGTCCTCGTCGGGGACGTCGATGCGGAACGGCCGGATGGTCTCGTCGGGTGGCGTCGTCATAGCGACGCAGCATAGACGGCCCGGCGCACACCAAGATCGACAGCGGGACCGGAACCGCCCCGGGCAGGCCCGGCGCCCGGGCCGCCCCGGTCAGTCCTCCCCGACCGGGCGGCCGCCCGGCTCCTCGACGATCCGCCGGGCGATCTCCGCGGGCCGCACCGGGCGGCCGAAGTGCCAGCCCTGCGCCCAGTCGCAGCCGATGGTCCGCAGCCGCTCGGCGTCCTTGAGGGTCTCCACGCCCTCGGCGGTGACGGTCAGCCCGAGCGCGTGCGCCATCGACACCAGGCCGCTGACGATCCGCCACCCGGTGGCCTCGTCCTTCGCCGGGTCGTGCAGGTCGCCGACGAACGAGCCGGCGATCTTCAGGCCGGAGACGGGTAGGTCCCGCAGGTAGGCGAGGTTGGACCAGCCGGTGCCGAAGTCGTCCACGGCCAGCGCCACCCCGAGGTCGACCAGCCCGTGCAGGGTGCGCAGCGCCTCGTCCTCGGGCCCGACCACCGTCGACTCGGTGATCTCGAGCTGGAGCCGGGCCGGGTCCAGGCCGGTGCTGTCGAGGGTCCGGGCGAGGTCGGCGACCAGGGCGGCGCTGCGCGCCTGCCGGACCGCCAGGTTGACGTTCAACTGCGGTGCGGCGTCCCCGTACTGCTTGATCCACTCGGCGGCCTGGCCGCAGGCCTGCTCCAGCACCCAGCGGCCGAGCGGCATGATCAGCCCGGTCTCCTCGGCGGTGGTGACGAACTCGTCCGGGCCGAGCACGCCGAGCTGCGGGTGGCGCCAGCGCACCAGCGCCTCCACGGCGGCCATCCGGCCGTCCGCGAGCCGGTAGAGCGGCTGGTAGTCGATGAAGAACTCGCCCCGGTCGAGGGCGGCCGGCATCCGCACGGACACCGCGTAGCGGTTGACCGCGCGGGCGTTCTCCTTGGGGTCGAACAGCGTCCAGCGGCCGCGACCGGCCTCCTTGGCGCGGTAGAGCGTCAGGTCGGCGGCCCGCACGGCCGCGCCCGGGGTGGTGGTGGACACCCGGCGCTCCAGCACGCCGACGCTGGCGCCCACGGCGAGCTTGTGGTCGCCGATCAGCACCGGCCCGGCCAGCGCCTTGAGCACCGTCTTGGCGGCGGCCACCGCCTCCTGCTCGCCCCGGCACTTCTCCAGCAGGACGACGAACTCGTCGCCGCCGAGCCGGGCGACCAGGTGGCCGAGCGGGGTCAGCGCGGTCTTCAGCCGGTCGGCGACGGCGGACAGCAGTTCGTCGCCCATGTCGTGGCCGAGGCTGTCGTTGACCACCTTGAAGCCGTCGAGGTCGACGTAGCAGAGGCCGAACCGGGCACCCGGCTCCGGGTCCTCGAACAGCTTCTCCAGCCGTTCGAAGAAGGCGGCACGGTTGGGCAGGCCGGTCAGCGGGTCGTGGGTGGCCTGGTAGCGCAGCCGCTCCTGGAGCCGGTAGCGGTCGGTGACGTCCTCCAGCATCGCGACCTGGTACTGCGGGGTGCCGTCGTCGTCGCGGATCAGCGAGACGGTCAGGTGGGTCCAGATCACCTCGCCGTCCTGGCGGTAGTACGGCTTGTCGAACTGGAAGTACTCCCGCTTGCCGCTGATCAGCTCCTCGTACGCCTCCCAGACGCCCGGGGTGTCCTCGGGGTGGACGAGGTCGCCGACCCGGCGGCCGATCATGTCCGCCGGGCCGGCGCCGAACAGCTCCTGGAGGGCCTTGTTGACGGCCATGATGTTGCCGTCGGTGTCGCCGATGCCGATGCCGATCGCGGCGCTCTCGAACAGGGCGCGGAAGCGGGCCTCGGAGGCGCGCAGCGCGCGTTCGGCCTCCTTGCGGGCGGCGTCGGCGGCGGTGCGGATGGCCTCCTGCTCGCGCAGGGTGCGCTCACGCAGGGCGGCCGCCCAGCCGGCGGCGAAGGCGCCGGTCAGGGCGGGCCCGCGGTCGTCCGGGACGGGCTGCTTGTGGAGCAGTTCGACCGCGCGGGCGAGCAGCACGGGGTCGGTGAAGTGCGCGTCGACCAGGTCCGCGCCGGCCTGCGCCGCCAGCCGGGGCTCGAAGGGCTCGTCGAGCTGGGCGCGGTGGAGCAGTGCGGCGGTGCGCGTGACCAGGTGGCCGAGCAGTTCGGGGTGGACGGCGATGCCGTGGTCGGCGGAGAGCAGCCGGGCCCAGTCCTCGTGGAACCGCTCGGCGCTGCCGGACACCGGGGTGGGGCTGTTCATGCGCCCGCTCCGGTACGGGCCGGGGCGACGCGGGAGGCGTCGGCGGCGGCGCGGGGGGCAGGTGCGCTAGAGATTCCAGCAACGCTACGGTCGCTAGCGCCGAAAGGAAGTCTTCTGGCGACCCGTCTGCTGACACCGGTACGGGTTCTTTCAGCGGTACGGGCGCTGTCGGCGGCATGGACGCGGTCGCCGGTCAGGGCGCGGGCGCGGAACCGGCCGGGGGCCGTCGCGCGGGTCGCGCGGCCTCCGGCGTCGCCTCGCCCGTTCCGGACGGTCAAGGGCGGAACCCCACGCCCGCCACCCCGACCATCCGCTCGGGGTGCTCGCCGACCGACTCGGGCTGGTCCGGGCGCCACTGCGGGAGGTAGACCACGCCCGGCTCGACCAGCTCGAAGCCGGCGAACATCTCGGTGATCTGCTCGTGGGTGCGCATGGTCAGCGGGGTCGGGGTCATCCGGTAGAGCCGCTGGTGGTCCTCGGCCTGGTCCGGGCGGCCCTCCAGGGAGGCGTGCGAGAGGACCAGCGCGCTGCCCGGCGGGAGCGCGTCGCGGATCGCGCCGATCAGCTTCCACGGGTCCTCGTCGTCGCTGACGAAGTGCGCGACGGCCACCAGCAGGACGGCCACCGGCTCGCCCGCCGCCAACAGTTCGACCACCTCGGGGCGGGCCAGCAGGTCGGCGACGTCGCGCACGTCGGCCTGGACGGCGGAGCTGGCCGGGTCCTCGGCGAGCAGCAGGCGGCTGTGCGCGACGGCGACCGGGTCGCGGTCGACGTAGACGACCTTCGCTTCGGGGCGGATCACGCGCGCGATCTCGTGCACCGCGCCGAAGGTCGGAATGCCGGAGCCGATGTCCAGGAAGCGGGTGATGCCGCGCTCGGCGAGGAAGCTCACGGCGCGACGCAGGAAGGCCCGGTTGGAGCGCATGATCTGCGGCAGCTCCGGCCACAGGGCGAGCGCCTTGCGGGCCATCTCCCGGTCGACCTCGAAGTTGTGGGAGCCCCCGAGGTAGTAGTCGTAGACCCGCGCGGCGTTCGGTTTGTCCAGGTCCGTACCTTCCGGTACCCAGCTCGGTCGCCGCATGCCTGTGACTCCTTCACTTCGGTTCGGCCCGCAGTCCGGTCACCCCCGCGTTCCGGTCCTGCCCGCGTTCCGGGTCCGGGGGTGCAACGCCTGACTGCCACTGCTGTGACAGCTGAGACTACAAGCACACAAGATCCTCCCTTGCACCCCGAACGGGTGCAAGCGGAGTGCCCGCCTCCCGGCCATCGATGTTCGCGGAGCGTTCACCGTCCCCGTCCGTGCGCAGGAGGCCCGGAAGCCGCCCGCGGGCGGCCGCGGCGTCGCTAGGGTGGGCGCGTGGACCCCAACCACTACCGCTTCCGGGGCGTGTGGCGCCTCGCGGCGCCGCCGTCCGCGGTGTACGCGGCGCTGGAGGACGTGAACCGCTACCCGCTGTGGTGGCCGGAGGTGCGGGAGGTCCGGCAGACCGGCGCGCAGTCCGGGTACGTCGTGCTGCGGGCGCTGCTGCCGTACCGGCTGGTGGTCCGCCTGGAGACGCGGCTGCACGACCCGGACGCCGGAGTGCTGGAAGCGGTCATGCGGGGCGACCTCGACGGCTGGTCGCGGTTCACCGTCGCGGCGGACGCCTCCGGCGGGCCGGACGGGTCCGGCGGCGGGAGCCTGGTGCTGTTCGAGGAGGACGCTCGGCCCGGCAAACCGCTGCTGCGCCGCCTCGCCCTGCCGCTCCACCCGCTGTTCCGGGCCAACCACGCGGTGATGATGCACCGCGGCCGGCGGGGGCTGGAGGCCTACCTCGCCCGAGCCGGTGACGGCTGACAGCTGACCGCTGACGGACCACCGGTGACTGTTGACAGATGACAACTTTCAACTTTCAACCGACAGATTTCACCATCTGAAATCTGAAAGTTGAACGCTGAAAGTTGAAAGCTGTCAGCTGTCACCCGCCAGCTCCCGCCGCCGGCCGCTCCGCCCCCGCCCGTCCCCCACCCCCGGGAGGTCTCGCCCCATGCCCACCACCACCCCGGGCACCGCGCCCGCCCCCGACTTCGGCTTCGACGCCCCCTTCGACCGCTCCGGCACCGGCAGCAGCAAGTGGGCCCGGGCCGCCGCTCCCGGGGTGATCCCGATGGGGCTGGCGGACATGGACCTGCCCGGCCCGCCCGCCGTCGCCGCGGCACTGGAGCGGCGGGCCCGGCACCGGGCGTACGGGTACACGGTGTGCGACCCGGCCGGGCGGGAGCTGGTCGCCCGCTGGTACCGCGCCCGGCACGGCGCCGAGGTCGACCCCGAGTGGGTCCTGCTGCTGCCCTGCGGCCCGCGCACGGCGCTGCGCGTCCTCCTGGAGACCGTGCGCCGGCAGGAGGGCGCGCCCGCGCAGGCTCCGGTCGTGTTCGCGACGCCGGAGTGGGGCGGCTTCGCCCAGCTGTGCCGCGCCGCCCGCCTCCCGTACCGGGAACTGCCGCTCCCGCTCGGCCCGGACGGCTACCGGCTCCCCCTCGGCCCGCTCCCCCGCCCCACCGCCGCCGTGCTGCTCAGCAGCCCGCACAACCCCTCCGCCCGGGTGTGGCCGGCCGACGAGCTGCGCGCGTTCGCCGAGCGGGCGGCGCGGGCCGGCGCCGTGCTGGTCTCGGACGAGGTCCACGGCGACCTCACCCACCCCGGCCACGCCCACCCCGTCGCCGTCACCGCCGTCGACCCGGCCCTGCGGCACCGCACCGTCACCCTGAGCTCGGTCGGCAAGACCTTCAACTGCTCCGGCGTGCCCAGCAGTTTCGCCCTCGTCCCGGACCCGCGGCTGCGCACGGCGTTCGCCGAGGAGCTGGCCGGCTACGGCCTCTGGGAGGGCGGCCTGCTGGAGCAGACGATGCAGCGGGCCGCCCTGGCCGAGGGCGGCCCGTGGCTGGACGCCCTGCTCGCCCACCTCGCCGCCGCCCGCACCCGGCTGACCGGCCTGCTCGGCCCGGCCGTCCGCTCGGCGCCGCAGGCCTCGTACCTGCTCTGGCTGGACGCCGCCGCGCTCGGCCTGCCACCCGCCGACGCCCACCGGGCACTGCTGGAGCGCTGCGGCCTGGAGTCGACCGCCGGCACGGAGTTCGGCCCGGGCGGCGCCGGTTCGCTGCGCCTCAACTACGCCCTGCCGGGCCCGCTGCTGGACACCGTCCTGCGCCGGCTGGAAAAGCTCTAGAGCCCCACCCGTCCCCCCTCCGGCCGTGTGCCGGCCGCGCCGCTCGCGCCCCCGCACCGAACCTTCCCGAAAGCCGCCCGAAAGGCATCCGAAAGCCGCTCGGGATCTCCTCTAGATCCAGCCGAATCACCCGATCGCACCACCTCCGACCTGCGGAAACGAACGTTCACGCGTTCTTTGCGGAGCGCCCTCGCATGCTCCGTAGCAGACTGGGCAAGGTAGACCGGGCCGCAATTCGTGATCCCGAGGATGGTGAGTCCGGTGATACCCGTCTCCCGCACAACTCCCCCGGACCGGCAGAACGCGCAGCCGCCCCCGGCGGGGGTGACGCCGCTCACCGAGTCCGTGGCCCGCAGTCACGTGTCGGGCGTCTGCTTCAAGATCGGTCCGCCCCGCCTGGTCGGTGTCGAGGTCGAGTGGTTCGTCCACGACGACCGATGTCCGGACCGACCCGTACCCCCCGAACTGGTCCACTCCGCCCTGGAGTCGCTGCCGCTCGGCGGCCCCGACGGCACCTCGCTCCCCTCCGGTTCGCGCCTCACGCTCGAACCCGGCGGACAGGTCGAGCTCAGCTCCCCGCCCGCCACCGGCCTCCTGGCCTGCGTCGACGACACCCGACGCGATCTGACCGCCCTGCGGGCCGCCTTCGCCGCGCGGGGCCTGCGACTCACCGGCACCGGGACGGACCCGCTGGCCCGCCCCCGCCGCATGGTGCTGGACCACCCCCGCTACCTCGCGATGGAGCGGTTCTTCGACTCCGCCGGCCCCTGGGGCCGGATCATGATGACCGGCACCGCCTCCGTACAGGTGTGCCTGGACGCGGGCGAGGCGGACGGCCCGCAGGCCCTCGCCCGGCGCTGGCGGCTGGCGCACCTGCTCGGCCCCGTGCTGGTCGCCGCCTTCGCCAACTCCCCGCTGCTGGACGGCCGCCCGACCGGCCACCGGTCCACCCGGCAGACCGTCTGGTCCCGGATGGACCCGACCCGCACCCTCGCCCCGGCACCGGACCACGGCGACCCGCGCGAGGCCTGGGCCCAGTACGTGCTGGATGCCCGACTGCTGTGCGTCCAGCGGCCGGAGGGCCTCCCGTGGACGGCCCCGGCCGGGCTGACCTTCCGCGACTGGATCCACGGCGGCGCCGAACGCCCGCCCACGCTCGACGACTTGGACTACCACCGCACCACGCTGTTCCCGCCCGTGCGCCCGCGCGGCCACCTGGAGCTGCGCATGATCGACGCGCAGCCCGGCGACGGCTGGGTCGTCCCCGCCGCGCTGACCACCGCCCTGCTGGACGACCCGGTGGCCGCCGACGCCGCGTTCGCCGCCCTGGAACCGCTCGAAGCCGCCGCGACGCCGACGACCCCGGGAGCCGCCGCGACGCCGGGACGGCCGGGCGGCCCGCGCCCGCCGCGCACCGACGTCTGGCGCCGCGCCGCCACCCTGGCCGTCGCCGACCCCGAGCTGCGCCGCGCCGCGCTCGCCTGCTTCGCCGCCGCCGACGCCGCCCTGGGCCGCCTGCCCGGCGCCGACCGACTGCGCGCCGCCGTCGCCGAGTTCGCCGAGCGCTACCCCGCGCGGGGCCGCTGCCCGGCCGACGACCAGCTGGACGCCCTGCGCTCCGGCACCCGCCGCACTCCTGGGAAGGAGCCCGCATCATGACCGACGTCCGACCCCCCGCCACCCCGCCGGACGCCGAAGCGCTGCGCGACACCATCGCCGCCGAGCTGCTGGCCGCCCGCGCCCGCACCGCCGCGCTGACCGACTGCGTCGACGACCGCGACCTGACCGCCCAGCACTCGCCGCTGATGTCCCCGCTGGTCTGGGACCTGGCGCACATCGGCAACCAGGAGGAGCTCTGGCTGCTGCGCAACGTCGGCGGCCGCGACCCGATGCACCCGGAGATCGACCCGCTGTACGACGCCTTCCAGCACCCCCGGGCCGAGCGGCCGAGCCTGCCGCTGCTGCCGCCCGCCGAGGCCCGCGCCTACGCGCACGAGGTGCGCGGCCGGGTGCTGGACCTGCTCGCCGCCAGCCCGCTGGAGGGCGCGCCGCTGCTGGACGCCGGCTTCGCCTTCGGGATGATCGCCCAGCACGAGCAGCAGCACGACGAGACGATGCTGATCACCCACCAGCTGCGCCGGGGCGAGCCGGCCCTGGCCGCCCCGCCGCCCCCGCCGGCGCCGGCCGACGCGGTCACGCTGCCCGCCGAAGTCCTCGTCCCCGCGGGGCCGTTCACGATGGGCACGGACACCGAGCCGTGGGCCCTGGACAACGAGCGCCCGGCGCACACCGTCGAGCTGCCCGGCTACTTCCTGGACACCGCGCCGGTCACCAACGCCGCCTACCAGCGGTTCATCGACGACGGCGGCTACGACGACCCGCGCTGGTGGACGCCCGAGGGGTGGGAGCACCGGCTGCGCGCCGAGCTGACCGCCCCGCTGTTCTGGCGCCGCGAGGACGGCCAGTGGCTGCGCCGCCGCTTCGGCAGCGTGGAGCCCGTCCCGCCGAACGAGCCGGTGCTGCACGTCAGTTGGTACGAGGCGGACGCGTACGCCCGGTGGGCCGGGCGGCGGCTGCCGACCGAGGCGGAGTGGGAGAAGGCGGCCCGGCACGACCCGGCCACCGGCCGCTCCCGCCGGTACCCGTGGGGCGACGGACCGCCCGGCCCCGAGCAGGCCAACCTCGGCCAGCGCCACCTGCGCCCGGCCGAGGCCGGCAGCTACCCGGACGGCCAGTCCCCGTACGGTGTGCGGCAGTTGATGGGCGACGTGTGGGAGTGGACGGCGAGCGACTTCCGCCCCTACCCGGGCTTCCGGGCCTGGCCGTACCGGGAGTACTCGGAGGTGTTCTTCGGGCCCGAGTACAAGGTGCTGCGCGGCGGCTGCTTCGCGGTGGCGCCGGTGGCCTGCCGGGGGACGTTCCGCAACTGGGACTACCCGATCCGGCGGCAGATCTTCGCCGGGTTCCGCACCGCCCGCGATGCGGAGGGTCGCTGATGTGCCGCCATCTCGCCTACCTGGGCGAGCCGTTGGCACCGCAGGAGCTGCTGGTGCTGCCCCCGCACGCGCTGTACCGGCAGTCCTGGGCGCCCCGGGAGCAGCGGCACGGCACGGTGAACGCGGACGGCTTCGGCCTCGGCTGGTGGGCGGACGGCGACGAGGTCCCGGCCCGCTACCGGCGCTCCGGGCCGATCTGGGCGGACGCGGCCTTCGCCGACCTCGCCCGGGTCCTGCGCACCCGGTCGCTGGTGGCGGCCGTCCGCTCGGCCACCGAGGGCTGTGCGGCGGGCGAGGCGGCGGCCGCGCCGTTCGCCGCCGGGCGCTGGCTGTTCAGCCACAACGGCGCGCTGGCGGGCTGGCCGGGCAAGCTGGACGCGCTGGCGGCGCTGCTGCCGGCGGCCGAGCTGCTGGAGCTGGAGGCGCGCACCGACTCCGCGCTGCTGTGGGCCCTCACCCTGCACCGGCTGCGCGCCGGGGCGGGCCTCGGCGCGGCGCTGGCGGGCACCGTCGCGGACGTCGCGGCGCACACCACCGGCCGGCTGAACCTGCTGCTCGGCGACGGCCGCTCGCTCGCCGCGACCGCCTGGGGCGACACCCTGTACCACCGCGCGCTGCCCGGCCTGGGCACCGTGGTGGCCTCCGAGCCGTACGACGACTCCGGGGGCTGGACGCCCGTCCCGGACGGCTCGCTGCTGCTGGTCGAGGCGGGCGCGGCCACCGTGCACCGGCTCCCGAGCGGCTCCTGAACCAGTACTCTCCCTTCATCTTCTGAACAGAGGAACCACCCTGTCATGGACACCTTCGAACTCACCCGACTGCTGCCCGCCGACCACTTCAGCACCGCCCTGCGCCACGACGTGCAGCTCGGCCTGACCTCCCGGCCCAAGTGGCTGCCGCCGAAGTGGTTCTACGACGCCCGGGGCAGCGAGCTGTTCGAGGAGATCACCCGGCTGCCCGAGTACTACCCGACCCGCGCCGAGCGGGCCATCCTGACCGCCCGGGCCGGCGAGATCGCCGCCGCCACCGGGGCCCGCACCCTGGTCGAGCTGGGCTCCGGCTCCTCCGAGAAGACCCGCCTGCTGCTGGACGCGCTGCGCGCCGGCGGGAGCCTGGAGACGTACGTCCCGGTGGACGTCAGCGAGAGCGCGCTGACCGCCGCCGGCACCGCGATCGCCGCCGAGTACCCGGGCCTCGCGGTGCACGGCGTGCTCGCCGACTTCACCGCCGGGCTCGGCCTGCCCCCGGGCGGCGGCCCGCGCCTGGTCGCCTTCCTCGGCGGCACCCTCGGCAACCTGCTGCCCGACGAGCGGGCCGCCTTCCTGCGCGGCCTGCGCGCCGCCCTCGACCCCGGCGACTTCCTGCTGCTCGGCACCGACCTGGTCAAGGACCCGGCGGTGCTGGTCGCCGCCTACGACGACGGCGCCGGAGTGACGGCCGAGTTCAACCGCAACGTGCTCAACGTGCTCAACCGCGAGCTGGGCGCCGACTTCGACCCGGACGCCTTCGAGCACGTCGCGCTCTGGGACCGGGAGCAGGAGTGGATCGAGATGCGGCTGCGCGCGCGGCGGGCGCAGACCGTCAAGATCCCGGCCCTGGACCTGCCGGTGCACTTCGACGCGGGCGAGGAGCTGCGCACCGAGGTGTCGGCGAAGTTCCGCCGGGAGCGGGTGGCGGGGGAGCTGGCGGCGGCCGGGATGCGGCTGGAGCACTGGTGGACGGACGAGGAGGGCCGGTTCGGGCTGTCCCTCTCCGCCCCGGCCCGAGCGAACCGGTAGCGGCGCTGGGAGAGGGGCCAGCAGCGGGCCCTGCCGCAGGGCCCGCCGCGGGGCCGGCCCAGTGGGCCGGTAGCGGCGCCCGGCCCGGAGAGCTCAATTTGCTTTTTCACCTTACGAATTAGCGAAGTGAGCATTCCGGGCCCCGGCGTACAAGACTTAAACGAATACGGGTTACGATCGCGACGACCGAGCTCAGTGTTGAGTACCAGGAGTCAAGATCGTGAGCGTCACCCAGAAGTCCTCCGGGGCGGTCGAGGCACCCGCGCCCGGCCGCCTCGGCTTCGTCGTCTTCATCACCGCCGCAGCGGCCCTCGGCGGCTTCCTGTTCGGCTACGACAGCTCCGTGATCAACGGCGCCGTCTCCGGCATCCAGGGGAAGTTCGACGTCGGCAGCGGCGAAACCGGCCTGATCGTCTCCTCGGCGCTCCTCGGCTCCGCGCTCGGCGCCGCGCTGGCCGGCCGGTTCGCCGACCGGTACGGCCGCATCAAGGTGATGAAGGCGGGCGCCCTGCTGTTCGCGGTCAGCGCGGTCGGCTCGATGCTGCCGTTCTCCCCCTGGGACCTGGCCGTCTGGCGCGTCCTGGGCGGCGCGGCCATCGGCATCGCCTCGGTGATCGCCCCCACCTACATCGCCGAGGTCGCCCCGACCAAGTACCGGGGCCGGCTGGCCTCCTTCCAGCAGGCCGCGATCGTCCTCGGCATCGCGATCTCCCAGCTGGTCAACTGGCTGCTGGCGAAGGCCGCCGGCGGCGACACCCGCGGGCAGCTGCTCGGTCTGGAGGCCTGGCAGTGGATGCTCGGGATCTGCGTGGTCCCGGCCGTGGTCTACTTCGTGCTCGCCTCGGTCATCCCCGAATCGCCGCGCTTCCTGATCCAGGCCGAGCGCCTGGACGACGCCCGCAAGGTGCTGGCCGCCGTCGAGGCCGAGGGCGTCGACGCCGACACCCGGATCGCCGAGGTCCAGGCGCTGATCGCCTCCGACCACCGCCCGCGTTTCCGCGACCTGCTCGGCGGCCGCTTCGGCCTGCTGCCCATCGTCTGGGTCGGCATCGGCCTGTCGGTCTTCCAGCAGCTCGTCGGCATCAACGTGATCTTCTACTACTCGTCGATCCTGTGGCAGTCGGTCGGCATCGACCAGAGCAACTCGCTGCTGATCAGCTTCATCGGCTCGGTCATCAACATCCTCGGCACCGTGATCGCGATCCTGCTGGTCGACCGGATCGGCCGCAAGCCGCTCGCCCTGATCGGCTCGGCCGGCATGGCCGTCTCCCTGGCCGCGGCCGGCTGGGCGTTCTCCTCCGCCACCGGCAGCGGGGACAACGTCTCGCTGCCCGACCTGCAGGGCACCGTCGCGCTGATCGCCGCCAACGCCTTCGTGCTGTTCTTCGCGATGTCCTGGGGCGTGGTGGTCTGGGTGATGCTCGGCGAGATGTTCCCCAACCGGATCCGGGCCGCCGCACTGTCCGTCGCCGCCTCGGCGCAGTGGATCGCCAACTGGGCCATCACCGTGTCGTTCCCGTCGCTGTCGCGCTGGAACCTCTCCGCGACGTACCTCGCCTACGCGGCCTTCGCGGCGCTGTCGGCCGTCTTCGTGGCGAAGTACCTGAAGGAGACCAAGGGCGTCCGCCTGGAGGACATGGGCTGAGGCCCCGACCGCCGGGCGATCCGATCGTCCGACCTTCGGCCCCCGCACCCTAGCGCGACGAGCGCGGGTACGGGGGCCGAATCGTTCACTCCCTGCGGCGGCCCGGCCACGTCCGGTACTCCTGTTCGCTGTCCGCCAGGAGGGATGTGTCCTTGATCTTCAACCGGCTCCGCACCCGCAGGCCCGCCGCCGCACCCGGCGCCGGGGGCTGCCCGTACGCCCACACCCACGACGCCCACACCCACGACGTCCACGGCCGCGACGGCCACGACGGCCGCGACGCCTACGCCCAGGCCCCGGCGCGGCCCTGTCCGACCGCCGCTCCCCCGGCGGCGACGGCCGCGGCGGCGGCCGCGCAACTGCCGACCGCGCCACCGCCGTTCACCGACCCCGGCCAAGCGGCCGCGTTCATCCGGCAGTTCCACCACGAGCAGCCCGCCGCGGGCCCGCCCGAGGAGCGGCTGCGGGCCGTCCTGGACGAGATCGACCGCACCGGCAGCTACCGGCACACCCCCGCCGAACTCGCCTACGGCGCCAAGCTCGCCTGGCGCAACGCCGCCCGCTGCATCGGCCGGCTGTACTGGCGCAGCCTGGTGGTGCGCGACCTGCGCCACCTGAGCACGGCCGAGGACATCGCCGCCGAGTGCTTCGAACACCTGCGGGTGGCGGGCAACGGCGGGCGGATCCGCCCGGTGGTCTCGGTGTTCGCCCCCGACCGGCCGGGCCGCCCGGCCGCGCGGATCCTCAACCAGCAGCTGGTCCGCTACGCCGGCCACCGGGTCGAGGACGGCGCAGGCGGGGTGGTCGGCGACCCGGCGGGCGCCGAACTCGCCGCCCGCGCCCGCGAGCTGGGCTGGAAGTGCGCCGAGGACCGCTTCGAGGTGCTGCCGCTGCTGGTCCAGGAGCGCCCCGGCGAACGCCCGTCCTGGTTCGAGCTGCCGGACGACAGCACGCTGGAGGTGCCGCTCGGCCACCCCGAGCACGCCTGGTTCGCCGAGCTCGGCCTGCGCTGGTACGCGGTGCCGGCGATCAGCGACATGACGCTGGAGATCGGCGGCGTCCGCTACCCGACCGCGCCGTTCAACGGCTGGTACATGGGCACCGAGATCGGCGCCCGCAACCTCGCCGACGCCGACCGCTACGACATGCTCGGCACCGTCGCCGAGCGGCTCGGCCTGGACACCTCCAGCGACCGCACGCTCTGGCGCGACCGCGCGCTGGTCGAGCTGAACGTCGCGGTGTTGCACTCCTTCCAGGAGGCCGGGGTGACGATGGCCGACCACCACACCGAGTCGCAGCGCTTCCTCAAGCACGTCGCGCAGGAGCAGCGGCTCGGCCGGCCCACCCCGGCGGACTGGAGCTGGATCGTGCCCCCGGTCTCCGGCGGGCTGACGCCGGTGTACCACCGCTACTACGACCCGGTGGACCCGGAGCTGCGGCCGGCCTTCGTGGCGCGCGAGCCCTGGTAGGGCTGCCGGCGCAGGGCTGCCGGCGCAGGACTACGGCCGCACGCGCTACGACCGCGCGCGCTACGGCCGCGCGGCCAGGCGCTCGAAGCGCAGCGCCAGCCCGTCGAGCAGCGCCTCCAGGCCGGTCTCGAAGGCGCCCTCGTCCACCCGGCCGCCGTGCCCGGCCAGCCGGTGCGCCTCGCCCAGGTGCGGGTAGTCCGCCGCGTCGTACACCCCGGCGTCGGCGGGGAAGCCGGCCGCGAAGGAGGCGAGCGCCGAGCCGGTGACGAAGTACCGCATCAGCGCGCCGATCCGGGTGGCCTGGCCGCGCGGCCACCCCGCGTCGACCAGGTGGCCGAAGACGGCGTCGGCCAGGCGCAGCGCGTTCGGCCGCCGCCCGGGGCCCTGGGCGAGCACCGGGACGATGTTGGGGTGGGCGGCCAGCGCGGCCCGGTAGGAGCGGGCCCAGTCGCGCAGCGCCTGCGGCCAGGGCGGGCCGTCCGCCCCGAACATCGACAGGTCCACTTCGCCGATGACCGTGTCGACCACCGCGTCCAGGATCTCGTCCTTGGTCGCGAAGTGGTTGTAGAGCGACGGCCCGCTGACCGACAGCTCGGCGGCGAGGCGGCGGGTGGAGAGGGCGTCCAGCCCCTCCTCGTCGATCAGCCGCAGTGCGGCGGCGACGATGCGCTCGCGGTTGAGCAGCGGGGTGCGCGGGCGGGCCATCGGGTCGTCGCCTCCAGTTCGTGCGGCACGTCGGTGCGTGCTCGGGCGGTGTCTGCTCGGGCATTGCGAGCTCGGGCGGGTGCGCGGGCGGTGTCTGCTCGGGCGGTGCGTGCTCGGGCCGCGCCCGCGGGTTCACCCGGTCGGGTGGGAGCGCGCGGGTCGGGGACCGATTCTGGCAGGTGCCCCTTCCCAGCGCGGTCCGGCGGGGCTACAGTCCACCGTAAAACTTGCAACGCTAGTTTAAACGAGGTGGCCCCGCCGTGAACCTGGAGTTGACCGAGGAGCAGAGCGCCGTCCGCGACCTCGCCGCCGCCTTCACCGACCGCGAGATCGTGCCGTACGCCGCGCAGTGGGACCGCGACGAGTCCGTCGACCGCGCGATCGTCGGCAAGCTGGCGAAGCTCGGCTTCCTCGGCCTCACCCTCCCCGAGGAGTACGGCGGCAGCGGCGGCGACCACCTCGCGTACTGCCTGGTCCTGGAGGAGCTGGGGCGCGGCGACTCGGCGGTGCGCGGCATCGTCTCCGTCTCGCTCGGCCTGGTCGGCAAGTCGATCAACGCCTACGGCACCGAGGAGCAGAAGCGGCAGTGGCTGCCCCGGCTCACCTCCGGCGAGGCGCTCGGCTGCTTCGGCCTCACCGAACCCGGCACCGGCTCGGACGCCGCCAACCTCACCACCCGGGCCGTACGCGACGGCGACCACTGGCTGATCACCGGCGCCAAGACCTTCATCACCAACGGCACCTGGGCCGACGTCGCCCTGGTCTTCGCCCGCACCGGCTCCCCCGACGCGCCCGACCAGCGCGGCCACCGCGGCATCACCGCCTTCCTCGTCCCCACCGACCTGCCCGGCTTCACCCGCACCGAGATCCACGGCAAGCTCGGCCTGCGCGGCCAGGCCACCGCCGCGCTCGCCCTCGACGCCGTCCGGGTGCCCGACAGCGCCCGGCTGGGCGAGGTCGGCAAAGGCTTCACGGTGGCGATGGCCGCCCTCGCCAAGGGCCGGATGTCGGTCGCGGCCGGCTGCGTCGGCATCGCCCGCGCCTGCCTGGAGGCCGCCGTGCGCTACGCCGGCGAGCGCGAGCAGTTCGGCAAGCCGATCGCCTCGCACCAGCTCGTCCAGCAGCTGCTGTCCGGCATCGCCGTCGACGTCGAGGCCGCCCGGCTGCTCACCTGGCAGGTCGCCGACCGGATCGACCGCGGCCTGCCGTTCGCCACCGAGTCCTCGATGGCCAAGCTCTTCGCCAGCGAAGCCGCCGTCCGGGCCGCCAACGACGCGCTCCAGGTGTTCGGCGGGTACGGCTTCATCGACGAGTACCCGGTCGGCAAGTACCTGCGCGACGCCCGGGTGATGACCCTGTACGAGGGCACCAGCCAGATCCACCAGCTGCTCATCGGGCGTGCCCTGACCGGCGTCAACGCCTTCTGAACGCCTGCCCCCCTCGACCCCCTCGACACCCCCGATAAGGAGCACGACGTGCGTCCCGTCTACTTCGCCGCAGCCCGCCGCACACCCATCGGCCGGCTGCGCGGAGCGCTCGCCACGGTCCGCCCGGACGACCTCTCGGCCACCGTGCTGCGCGCCCTGCTCGCCGACGTACCCGCCCTCGACCCGGCCCGCATCGACGACGTCTACTGGGGCGCCGCCAACCAGGCAGGCGAGGACAACCGCAACGCGGCCCGGATGGCCGTCCTGCTCGCCGGGCTGCCCGAGACCGTCCCCGGAGCCACCGTCAACCGGCTCTGCGCCTCCGGCCTGGAGGCCGTCACCCTCGCCGCCCGGGCCATCGGCTCCGGCGAGGCCGACGTGGTGCTGGCCGGCGGCTGCGAGTCGATGACCCGTGCCCCGTTCGTCCTGCCCCGGCCCGACGAGGCACTGCCGCACCGGATCGAGACCTACGACACCCGGCTCGGCTGGCGGCTCACCAACCCGCGGATGGCCGAACTGCACGGCGTGCTCAGCATGGGCGAGACCGCCGAGGAGGTGGCGAGCCGGTACGGCATCGACCGCGAGCGGCAGGACGCCTTCGCGCTGCGCAGCCACCAGCGGGCCGCCGCCGCCCGCAAGGACGGGCACTTCGACGCCGAACTCGTGCCGGTCCTGCGGCCGGACGGGGTGACGGTGAGCCAGGACGAGGGCATCCGCGAGGACACCAGCCTGGCGAAGCTCGCCGGGCTCAAGCCCGCCTTCCGGCCGGGCGGCACCGTCACCGCCGGGAACGCCTCGCCGATGAACGACGGCGCCGCCGGACTGGTCCTGGTCAGCGAGGAAGCCCTGCGCGACCTCGGGCTGCGCCCGCTCGGACGGTACGTGGCCGGCGCCTCGGCCGGGGTGCACCCGGACGTGATGGGCATCGGGCCGGTGCCGGCGACGCGGAAGGTGCTGGGGCGGGCCGGCTGGTCGCTCGACGACCTGGACACCGCCGAGCTGAACGAGGCCTTCGCCGCCCAGGCGCTCGCCTCGGCCGACGGCATCGGGTTCAGCCGGGAGCGGGCCGAGGAGGTCGTCAACCCGAGCGGCGGCGCGATCGCCCTCGGCCACCCGCTGGGAGGCTCGGGCGCGCGCATCCTCACCACCCTGCTGCACCGCATGCGGCGCACCGGGGCACGGCGCGGGCTGGCCACCATGTGCGTGGGCGTCGGGCAGGGCACGGCGGTGCTGGTGGAGCACGCCTGACGCCGAGCCCGTCGCGGCGAACAGGTTTCAGCGAACAGATTTCAGCGTTCAACTTTCAGACTTCAACTTTCAGCTTTCAGACTTCAGATTTCAACCGACAGCTGACGGATAACAGATGTTGACATCTGTCATCTGTCACCCGTCAGCCGTCGCCCACCCTTCGAGGAGTTCACGTGACGCGTTTCGCAGGCAAGGTCGCCGTCGTGACCGGCGCGGCCCAGGGGATCGGGGCGGCCACCGCCCGGCGGCTCGCCGAGGAGGGCGCGGCGGTCGCCGTCGTCGACCTCACCGCCGAGCGGGCGGCCGACACGGTCGCCGAGATCACCGCCAAGGGCGGCACCGCCCGCGCCTACGGCTGCGACGTGGCCGACTACGACGCCGTGGCGGAGGTGTTCGCGCAGGTCGTGGCGGACCTCGGCGGGCTGCACATCCTGGTGAACAACGCCGGCATCACCCGGGACAACCTGTTCTTCAAGATGCCGAAGGCCGACTGGGACGCCGTCCTGACGGTCAACCTGACCAGCGCCTACAACTGCAGCCACGTCGCGCAGAAGTACATGGTGGCGCAGAAGTACGGCAAGATCGTCTCGCTCAGCTCGCGCTCCGCGCTCGGCAACCGCGGCCAGGCCAACTACGCGGCCGCCAAGGCCGGCATCCAGGGGCTGACCGCCACCCTGGCGATCGAGCTGGGCCCGTTCAACGTCAACGTCAACGCCGTGGCGCCCGGCTACATCGTCACCGCGATGACGGCCGCCACCGCCGAGCGGGTCGGCAGCAGCGCCGAGGAGCACCAAGCGGAGGTCGCGAACCGCACGCCGCTGCGCCGGGCGGGCCAGCCGGAGGAGATCGCGTCCGTGGTCGCCTTCCTGGCCAGCGAGGACGCCTCCTACGTCAGTGGGCAGACGCTGTACGTCAACGGCGGAGCTCGGTAGGACGTCATTGTCATACTACTGACGTGTCATCACATGGCCGTCCCGGGTGCACGGTTACCTTCACCTGGGACGGCCTTTACCTTTTCGCGTAGCCGAAGATGACCATGCCCATGGTCCGACGACCACACGGAATGACTATGGCATGATCATGCGGCACTCGATGGGATGGCCCAACCGACCCGACCGAACCCGGTCGGGCCCTGCGTCCCAAGGAGTCCCATGGGCAGCCCCGCTACCCTCCGCCGCGCCCTGGCTCTGCTCGCCGTGGGGGCCACCGCCCTGACGGCCGGCACCGTCGCCGTACCCGCCGCGGGTATCGCGACCGCCGCCCCCGCGCACGGCCTCGCGGGCGTCCACGTCCGCCCCGCCTCCGCCGGGCACCACAACGCCGAGGCGCGCGTCGCGCCGCTGAGCACCACCCAGTGCGTCAGCCAGATCGGCATCCACTGCTACTCGCCGCTGCAGTACCGCAACGCCTACAACCTGAACCCCCTCTACAAGGAGGGCGTGACCGGCAAGGGCCGCACGATCGTCATCGTCGACTCCTTCGGCTCGCCGACCATCCAGCACGACCTGGAGGTCTTCGACAAGCAGTGGGGCATCCAGGACACCCAGGTCGAGGTCGTCAAGTGGGGCAACGTCCCCGTCTTCGACCCGAAGAACCCCGACCACACCGGGTGGGCCGGCGAGACCACGCTGGACGTCGAGTACGCCCACGCGATCGCCCCCGACGCGCACATCGTCCTCGTCGAGACCGGCGTCTCCGAGACCGAGGGCACCACCGGCCTGCCCGAGATGATGGACGCCGAGAAGTCCCTCATCAAGGCCGGCCGCGGCGACGTCATCTCGCAGAGCTTCGGCGCCACCGAGAACACCTTCCCGGGCTTCGACAAGGGCGACTTCAAGTCGATCACCGATCTGCGCTACGCCTTCAAGGCCGCCGCCGACCGCAACGTCACCGTGCTCGCCGCCTCCGGCGACAACGGCGCCACCGACGCGCAGCCCAACGGCACCGACCTGTACCCGTACAAGGTCAACTCCTGGCCGTCCTCGGACCCGCTGGTCACCTCCATCGGCGGCACCCAGCTGACCCTGGACGACGCGGGCAAGCGCACCGCCGACGACAAGGTGTGGCACGACAAGTCCGGCGCGGGCGGCGGCGGCGTCTCCGGCGTCTTCTCGCGCCCGTGGTACCAGGCCGGCGTCGCGAACGTCACCGGCGAGCACCGCGGCACGCCCGACATCAGCATGAGCGCGGCCGTCGACGGCGCCGCCTGGACCTACGAGTCCTACGACCCGACCGCGGTCGGCTGGCACCTCACCGGCGGCACCAGCGAGGCCACCCCGCTGTTCTCGGGCATCGTCGCGCTCGCCGACCAGCTCGCCGGCCACCGCCTCGGCCAGATCAACGGGCGCCTGTACGGCCTGAGCATGCTGCCGAGCAAGTGGACCGGCATCGTGGACGTCAAGCAGGGCGACAACGGCTGGAACGGCGTCACCGGCTACAACGCCACCGAGGGCTACGACCTCGCCAGCGGCCTCGGCACCATCGACGGCACCAAGTTCGTCCACGCCATCGCCGGCGACTTCCAGGGCGACGAGGACCAGCAGTAGTCAGCGGCAGCGGTAACAGCTGACAAGTAACAGCGGACAGATAACAGATTTCAACATCTGTTATCTGTTCGCTGTTTTCTGTTACTTGTTACCTTCCAGCTGTCGGCTGTCGGCAGCCGGTCGTCCGCTGCCGACAGCCGGCCGCGGCGCCTCAGGCCTGGTCGGTGGCGGGCGCGGCCACCAGGTGGGCCAGGTGGCGCTCGGCGGCGCGCAGCTTGCGGCCGTCCGGGCCCGGGAGGTGGGCGCGGAGCTCGATGATCTCCGGGGCGATGCGGACGGCCTCGGTCCGGTCGGTGATGGTGCGCCAGCAGGCCTCGGCGTTGGTCGCCGCCTGCTGGGCCTCCGGGCTGTCCGCGCCGCGCGAGCGGAGCATGGTCAGCGCGACCTCGCGGTAGATGACCGCGGCCTCGCTGAGCCGACCGGCCAGGCGGCACACGTGGGCCCGGACCTGGCGCACCTGGAGGACGGGTTCCGAGACGGCGCCGTGCTCGGCGATCGCCTCCAGTTCGAGGGCGAAGGCGAGGTCGGTGGCCGCCGCGTGGTCACCGGCGTCGGCGCTGCGGACGATCCGTCCGATGACCTCCCGGTAGTCGGCGCGGGGCTGACTCGCGGGCGGTTCCTCGGCCGGCGGTTCCTCAGCCGGCGGTTCCTCGGCCGGCGCCTCGGTGACCGGCTCCGCGGTGGGTGCCTCGGTCGCGTCGGACGGCGCGGTCTCCAGCGGGGGTTCGTCCTCGGGCGGGGCATCGGACGGCACCGCATCGGACGGCACCGCGTCGGCCGGAACGCCGTCCGCCGGAACCGTGTCCTGCGGCCCCTCCACAGCCGGCGCCAACTCAGGCTCGTCCTGCGGGAGTTCGACCTGCGGCAGTTCGGCCTGCGGCCGGGGCTTGGCCAGGGTGACCCCGGCGGACGGAGCGGCCGTCGCCGGCTCGCTCTCCGGCGCGGCCTCGGCCGGGACGGCCTTGCGCAGGGACACGCCCGCCGCCTCCTCGACCTCCGCGGCCTGGCCCGCCTTCAGCAGGCTGACCGGCCCGGTCCGGCGGCGCGGGGTGGGCGGCACGCCGGGCTTGACCAGGCTCACCTGCCCGGCGTCGGCGTCGGCCACCGTGGCCGCTGCCGCCTCGGGCTCCGCCGCCGCCGGGGCCGGCACGAAGGACGGCACCGCCACCGGCAGCCCGGCCACCGCGTCCTGCGGCTCCGGCTGACGGGGCAGCAGCGGCGCGACGGGGGGCGCCGCGGCGGCGGGCACGGGCGCCGGCACCGCGTCGGCGGGCGGACCGTCCCCGCGCCGCGCGGTGTTGCGGAACACCGGCCGGTCCTTCGCGTGCGTGGCCAGGATGACGACGTCCGGCCGCAGCACCGAGTACACCTGCTGCCGCAGCTGCTCCGGCGCGAGGACGTCGCCCGCGCCCGGGCGGCCGCCGTGCAGGGCCTCGATCAGGGCGCGGGTGAAGGTGCCGATCTGCTCCGGGTCCGGGCTGACGACGGCCCACAGCGGGATGCCCTCGCTGAGCGGCGAGACGGTGCCCTGCAGGTACGGCCAGGCGTTCTGGTCGGCGCTCAGGTCCGCGATGACCAGGGTCTGCCACTCGGCCGGCCGGTGGCTCAGTTCGGCGGCGATCGCCTGCCAGGGCAGGCCGTCCTGCCTGGCGTCGCGCAGGGTGAGCTGGAGCTGTCCGCCGCGCTTGTCGGCGATCACGTGCCCGCCCAGGTGCACCAGCAGCGGCCCGGGGTGGAGGGCGGCGGCGCGCAGGTGGGCGAGGACGGTCTGCGGGTCGACGGCGCCGGGGAGGTGGACGGCGTCCACCGCGTCGGCGGCGAGCAGCACTTGGGGCGACACCGCGGCGAGCATCGCGGAGAGCACCGGCGCGTGGCCCGCCCCGCCGCGGCCGCCCCAGCTGCGGCGGCCCGAGCCGCCGTACCCGCCCTCGACGACCAGGATGCGCCCGCGCGGTGCCGCTCCGAGCCCGCCCGCGCCCGGTGTCTGGGCGAGCGGAAGAGCCTGGGCGGCGGGCGCCGCCGGCGCGGCGGCGGGCAGGCCGGTGAGCGTCCAGCCGGTGGACGGCGCGGGCGGCACCGGCAGCACCGGCGGCGCGGGCGGGGCCGGCGGCGGCTCGTACAGCGCGGCCGGGCCGGGCGGGTGCTCCTCGGCGGACGGCAGGCGCACGGGCGGCGGCGGTACGGCGTCCCAGGGGCCCGAGTCCGCAGCCGGGTCGGGACCTCCGGAAACAGCTGTCGTCTCCGCCATCTTCTGGTCACCGCCCCGCCCCGCCGCTAGAGCGGCGTCTGATGCCCTTGCCTGCGTGGTGTCTCTCACCACTTCCGTGCGCGCCACCCTACGAGATCCCGGCGGGCCCGATCCAGGCCGGGTCGCCGTTCGGCGCGCCCCCGCTATCGTGCCGTCATGGCCAGTGCCGACGTACCGCTGCTGTTCCTCGACGTCGACGGACCGCTCATCCCCTTCGGCGGGCCGCCGCCCGGCGGTCACCGCACCTACCCGGGCCCGGGTTCGGGACCGGACGGCAACCCGCTGCTCGCCCGGGTCGATCCGGCGCTCGGGCCGCGCCTGCTGGGCCTGCCCTGCACGCTGGTGTGGGCGACGACCTGGCTCGAGGACGCCAACGACTGCCTCTCCCCCCGCCTTAGCCTGCCCCGACTCCCGGTCGTGGACTGGCCGGTGGCGGACGAGGACGGCCCGGAGCACCCCGGCGACCCGCACGGCCTGCACTGGAAGACCCGCCCGCTGCTCGCCCGGGCCGGCGGCCGCCCGTTCGTCTGGGTCGACGACGAGATCACCCCTGCCGACCGCCGCTGGGTCGACGCGCACTCCCCCGCCCGCGCGCTGCTGCACCGCGTCGACCCCCAACGCGGCCTCGGCGAGGCCGACTTCACGGCCATCGAGACCTGGCTGCACGCGGCCTGACCGTCCGGCTATCCCAACGGCACCGCCGGGGAGGCGAGTCGACGGACTCGCCTCCCCGGCGGACGGCCCGCGGCTGCCTCAGGCACCGGCCAGCAGGTCGCGCAGCAGGGCGACCGTGTCGGCGTCCAACTCCCGCCCGGTGCGCCGGGAGAGGGCGTCCAGGCGGTTGACGGCGCGCAGCAGCTGGTCGCGGGCGCCGGCCGAGGCGTAGGCGTAGAACAGGTCCCGGTGCAGGAGTTCGACGTCCGGGGCGACGGCGAGGCCGCGGAAGACGGCGGCCTCGGCGCTGCGGTGGTCGCCGTACTGCAGGCGGCGGGCGGCCAGTTCGTGCGCGGTGTCGACGATCGCCGCGATCATGTCCTGGCGCTCGGCCTCGGCCCAGCCGTACGAGGCGGGCGGGGCCTCGGCGAACGGGGCGCCGCGCACCAGGGCCAGGGCGTGCGCGAGGGCGGCGTCGGCGGTGGCGCTGGTGCTGCGCATGCCGCGCCGGTAGAGGCTGCGGAACTCGTCCCAGTCGCAGGTCACGGCCGGGGTGAAGGAGTAGCCCTCGGCGGTGTCGGTGGGCAGGAAGGCGCGGCCGTCCGGCGAGGCGCCGAACCAGCCCGCCAGGTCGGCGAGTTTGGCCGGCAGCGGGCTGCCGCCGTCGGCCGCCGTGGGGTGCGGGTCGAGGTGGGCCGCGCCGGGGTGCAGGTC
Source organism: Streptomyces sp. Y1 (assembly GCF_041053115.1). Lineage (NCBI taxonomy): Bacteria > Bacillati > Actinomycetota > Actinomycetes > Kitasatosporales > Streptomycetaceae > Streptomyces > Streptomyces sp. Y1. Next base: position 1,244,857 of record NZ_CP163445.1, read on the forward strand.
GTGGTCGAGGGCGTGCCGGTCGGCGCCGGGGCGCAGCGCGAGGTAGACGGCGAGTTCGGTGAGCCGGGGCAGCGCGCCCGGTTCGACGGCACCTCGGGCGCCGGCCACGTCGACCGGGCCGAGCAGGCGGATCCGGGGCGCGTTGCGGGTGGCGTGCGCCTCCGGGGAGCGGAGGATGGCCAGCAGGTCGTCGCTGTCGCTGCGGCCGGACGTGGTCCGGGCGAGCGGCGCGACGGCGGCGGGGCCGGCACCGGCGTCCGTGGCCGGGGTGTCCGCGGCCGGGGCGGGCTGCGGCGCGACCGGCTGAACGGGCTGGACGGACTGGACGGCGGGGGGCGGCGCCGCCGGGGACGCGTCGGCGTCCTCGGCAACGACGTCGGCCTCGTCGGCCCTCTCGTCGCCCTCGCCACCCTCGCCACCCTCGCCACCCTCCTGCGCGCCCGGCAGCCGCAGGTCGCGGGTGGGGTCGTCGACCCCCGGTGCTTCGTCGTCCGACGGCCCGGACGGGTCGGTGCCCTCGGGTCCGACCACCGCGTGCCGGCCCTGGCCGTTGACGGCGAACCGGGCCGGACCGGGCGGCACCTCGCCCGCGCCGCCCGGGGAGGGCAGCGGAGCAGGCGCGGCGGGCGCGGCAGCGGGCGCGGCGGCGGGCAGGGCCGCCGGACCCGGGGCCGGCGCCGGGGCCACCGGGTCGGTGCCCGCGAACGGGCTGGCGCCGGTGCCGATCACCCGGGCGAGCATCCGCGGCCCGGCGACGGTCCCGCCCGCCGCCGCCGACGCCGACGCCGTCGCCGCGTCCTCCTCGTCCCCGCCGCCCGGGGCGCCGACCGTCGCCAGCACCGGTACGACGGGCGGCAGTTCGGCGGTGTCGGCGTCGTCCTGGTCCGGGTCGAGGCCCGGGCCGTCCAGGGTCCAGGCGGGGGCCGGGTGCTGGGTGGTGTCGTCGGCGGCCTGCAGCAGGGCGGCGACCTGCTCGTACTGCGGGGCGCTGAGCCGCTGGAGTTCGACGGTCAGGTGCAGGCCGGGGATGGCGGCCTGGCCGCTGGTCGGCAGCGTCCAGCGGGCGACCGGGCCGGTGCCGCGTTCGGGGGCGCGGGTGATGACGGCCACGCAGGTGCGCGGGCGGGCGTCGAGGAGCCGGCCGAGCTCGGCGGGCAGGTCGCCGCCGGGCTGGTGGGCGCAGAGCACGATCTCCGGGATCCAGGACTCGTCGGCCTGGCCCCGGCTGCGGGCGTCGCGCGGGCTGGCGGCGTCGGCGGCGACCAGCGTGGCGCGGGCCTTCGCGGTGCGCGGGCCGAGGGCGGCGAGCGCGGCCTCCAGGGTGGCGTGGCGGTGGACGCGCTCGGCGGCCGGGCCGCTGATCGGCACCTCCTCGGCGAGGTCGACCAGGTGCAGGTGGAGCTTGTCGGCGAGCGGGCTGTGGGCGAGCTCGACGGCGAGGGTGCGCAGCACGTCCCGGGCGTCGTCGGGGTGGCCGGAGAGGTGGAGCAGCCGGACGGCCTCGAGGTCGGCGAGGACGACGGAGCCGTCCGGCGCGGTGCCGAGGGTGACCAGCGCCGGGTAGGGCGCGGCGGTCCTGCGGGCCTGGGCGGCGCTCAGCAGGTCGCCGGAGTCCTCGCTGCACCACCAGACGTTGGGGGCGTGCGCGGCCCGGAACGGGGCGATCGGCACGGCCGGGCCGGAGAGGTGCAGTTCGACGGTGTGGCCGGGGGTGATCCGGGCCGCGACGATGGCGGGCAGGCGCTTGCCGCCGCGCACGGTGTTGCGGGCGAGGGTGCGCAGGGCGCGGTCGAGCAGGTCGAGGCCGGTGTCGTCCTGGCGGGCCCGCAGTTCGTTCTCGAAGGCGGCGGCCTCGGCCTCGGGCATGGCGATGCGGTGCCGGGGGCGGCGGGCGCGCAGCTGGGTGCCGCGCTTGTGGGCGACGGTGCCGATCATGATGGCGGCGAGCAGCACGCCGACCGTGGAGGCGGCGAGGGCGACGGTGTAGCTGTCGTCGCCGGGGGCCGGGTCCGCGTGCGCCTGGGCCGGCGCGGGGGTGGGCGCGTGGTCGGGGGCGTGCGACGGCGCCGAACCGGCCGGGGCCTGGGTCGCGGGAGGCTGCGGCGTCGGGGTCTGGGCGGCCGGCGGCTGGGTCGCGGGAGGCTGGGTCGCGGGAGGCTGCGGCGTCGGGGTCTGGGCGGCCGGCGGCTGCGCGGGCGCCGGGGCGGGCGCGGGGTTCGAGGCGGCGGCCCCCGGCACCGCGAGGACCATCCCGGGCACCACCACGTCCGGGTCGGTCAGCCGCTCCCCGTCCGGGGCCTGCACCCCCTTGTTGGCGTCGAACAGCTTCGGCCAGGCCTCCGGGTCCCCCAACTCCCGCTGGGCGATGGCGGACAGGCTGTCGCCCTCCTGGACGGTCACGGTGGCGTGGCCCCCCGCCCCCGCCGCCCCCGGTTCCGTGCCGGCCTGCGGGGCCCGGTCCGACCCGGCCGGCGCCGGGTTCGCGGGCTGCGCCCCCGGGTCGGTGGCAGGGGCGGGCGCGGGCGCGGGTGCCTTCGCCGCGTCCGGCTTGGCGTCGGCGGGCATCAGCAGGTCCCAGCCGGGCTGGATCGGCCGCTCGGCGTCGAAGCGGGTGCCCGAACCGTCCATCACCCGGCCGTCGTTGAGCTTGGCGATCTCCACCCACCGTTCGCCCGAGCCGAGTTGGCGCTCCGCGATCGACCACAGGCTGTCGGCGGGCCGGCTGTCGCGCACCGTGTAGGTGGGCTGCTGTTCGGCGGCGGGCGCCAGGGCGGGCGCGGACTGCGCGGCGGGCAGCGCGGCCCGCTGTACGCCGGGGGTCAACTGGGCGGGGGCGGTGGCGGCGTGGGCGGCCTGGGGGGCGGCGGCGAAGGCCGAGCCGGCCACCGGGAGCAGCGCGAGGACGGAGCCGACCAGGCCGGCCGCGAGGCGCTGGCTCCAGCCGAAGGCCGGGATCCGCCGGGCGATCCGGCCGCGCAGCTGGGCCGGGACCTCCAGCAGGACGGAGAGCGCGAAGCAGGCCCAGGCGAGCCAGCCGACGACCACCAGCAGCCACAGGAACAGCCGTCCGTCGTCCGCGCCGGTGAGCGCCTGGCCGACGCCGTCCGGCGCGACGTCGCCCATCGCGGCGACCGCCCGGGTGCCGTAGAGCAACAGGGCGGGCAGGCCGAGCAGCAGGGCGAGCAGGGCGGCCAGCGCGCCGAGCGCGGCGAGCACCCCGGTGCCGCGGCCGGGCGGGCGCCCGGGGCCGGGCCGGGTCCGTCCCGGGCCGCCGAGTGCCGGTGCCCGCCCGGCACGTGTCCGGCGGCGGCTCGCGGTTCGGCCCCTCACCGGGCCGGCCTGGGCGGTTCGGGCCTGGTCCTCAGCACGTGGCGCGGCCATCAGTTGGTCTCCGCTTTCTCGACTCCGTGGACGAGGGTCGCACTGCCCTTGCCCGTAACCTTCCGCTTCCCGAGGCCGCCCAGCAGGACCGGCGTGAAGTCGGCCCGCACGGTGACGGTGACGACCCTGCCGTCGTCGGAGAAGTCGATCTCGTCGGCCCGCAGGCCGTACATCGCGAGGTAGGCGTCGGCGGCCTCGCGGACGTACTCCTGCTGGACCTTGATGCCCTGGCCCTGCAACACGGCGGCCTGGTCGAGCTGTTGGCCGCCGACCCGGGCGGCCTCCTGGGCGTAGGCGTCGGTCCGCTCGGCGACCCGCAGCCGGCCGCCGACGTCGACCACCAGGGCGATGACGAGCACCAGGGCGCCCGCGCAGATCGCCACGAACACGGCGACCGTGCCCCGGTCGGACCGACGCCGCCACGCCCCGGCCCGACGTGGACCGGTCCGCCACGCACCGGCCCGCCACGGACCGACCCGCCGTACGGCACCGACCTGCCGTGCGGCGCCGCGCCGTGAAGCACCGCGCCGCGTACCGGCCCGCCATGCGGCGATCCGCATGCTCATCCCCCCTCCCGATTCCGCACGCCGTCCTCCCCTCCGGCCCCCGCCGGGCGCCGCTCGGTTCCGTCGTGTCATCCCCCGGGCGCTCTCCGCTTGCGCATCCCCCGCCCGGGCCGTCCCCAATCCCCCGCCGTGCCCGCCCGCCGCATCCGGCCGTCCGTACGCGTCCCCGCCGGGCCGGCGGCCCGCCGTCAGGTGCCCCGGTAGCGGTCCACCACCGAGGTGAACTCGCCGACGAGGTGCTTCGTCACGGGCAGTCCGGACGGCCCGCCGATCAGGCCGGCCAGTTCGACGTCGCACTCGACGACGACCTTCACCGCGGTGACGGCCCCGCCGGGCAGGTCCAACGGAGCGGTGGAGACCCGGACGTGGCTGTCCCGGCAGACCACGCCCTGCTGGCTGAGCGTGTCCCGGGCGGTCCGCTCGGCGGGCTCGGTCATCCCGTCGACGCTGCGCTGCAGCGAGGCCGTCCGGGCGGCGGCGCGGGCGGCCGCCTCGACGGTGCCGGCGGCGGTCTGCACCCGGCCGGCGGCGACCGCCAGCAGCACCAGGGCGACCACGGCCGGCGCGATGATCGCCGCCTCGATCGCCATCCCGCCCCGGTCCCGCCGCCGTGGACGCGGCCACGACCGCAGCCGCAGCGGCAGCCGGGGCCGGGGCCGCCGTCCGCTCACCCCGTCACCGCCGGCGGCACGAACCGCTCGCGCGGCGCCTGCGCGAACTGCCGGATGGTGGGGCCCTTGAGCCCGGGGATCAGCATCGGCGGGCTCAGCTCGACGGTGACCCGGATGGTGTCCGCCGTGCTGCCGTCGGTGCGCACCCGGTAGCCCTGCACGCCCGTCCGGTCGAGGAAGCCCTGCGCCTGCCGCAGGGCCGCCCGGTCCTTCACCTCGTCCGTCGCGTTGCCCTGCACCCGCCCGGCGTCCACGCCCTCGCGGGCGGCGGTGAGCGCGACCTGCCGGTCGTACCACCACAGCGAGGCCTGGACGACGAGCAGCACGAGCAGCAGGACGACCGGGAAGACGAAGGCCAGGCTCAGGCTCATCGACCCCCGGTCGCCCCGGCGGCGGCGGGTGCGGCGCGTCACGGGGTGGCGCCGCCCGCGCCACCGCCGCCGCCCGGCATGTTCGGGTCCTGCTCGACCTTCTTGACCACCTTGTCCTTCAGGAGGTACAGCGCCGTCGCGACGGCTCCGGCGACGGCCACCAACGCGATGATGGCGAGGGCGAGTTCGATGCTGATCGCGCCGCGGTCGCCGCGCGCCCGGGCGGCCCGCAGCCGCCCGAGCCGGAAGGTGAACAGCAGCGCCGCGAACTGCACCGGCAGCAGCGCGGGCCGCAGGACGGGCCACAGCAGGCGGCCGGCCCGGCGGGCGAGTCGTACGGTCATCGGGGTCTCCCGGGGGTGTGGTGTGGTGAGGAGTTGCGGCCGCTCGGCCTCAGTTGAGGATCTGGTGGATCGCGGGGAAGACGATCAGGACGGTCATCAGCAGGGTCAGGGCGGCCCCGGGCGCGACCATCCGCTCGCTGTCGGCGTTGGCGCGGGCCAGGTCCTCGGCGAGGAGTTCGCCGCGCAGGCCCTTGGCGCGGGCCCGCAGGGTGTCGTACACGGCGGCGCCGTCGTTGCCGGACAGCCGCATGATGTCGGCCGTGTCCTGCAGCGGGGCGAGCCCCAACTCCTCGGCGAGCGCGTCGAGTCCGGCCCAGGGCGGGAGGCGGTCGGTGGCGGCGCGCTCCAGCGCGTCGCGGATCCGCCGGAACACCGCGCCCTGCCCGACCGAGGCCGCACGGCGCAGCGCCTCGGCCGGCCCGCAGTCGGCGGCCCGTTCCATGGCGACGAGTTCGAGGTAGGCGGCGATGCCGTGCAGGTACTCGGTGCGCGCCTCCTTGGCCTCGCCGCGCACGATGGCGTCCGGGACGAACCAGAGCAGGCCGGCCAGCAGCGGCCCGGCGACCAGCGGCAGCGTGAACGGCAGGCCGAGGCCCATCAGCGCGGCCATCGCGCCGAGGTAGGCGGGCAGCACCAGGCCGATCACGGCGAACAGCAGCTTGTGCACCATGAAGCGGGCCGGGCTGCGGCCGATCAGGGCGAGTTCGCGGCGCGGGACGGACACCCCGCGCACCTGCAGGGTGCGCGCGCCGATCCGGTCGTACCAGCCCGGACGCTCGTCCGGGTCCTCGGGGCCGTCCGCGGGGGCGCGGTGCAGCCGGTCCAGCGCCTGGTGCAGGTCCGGTGGCGCGGGCCGCAGTTCGGCGATCAGCAGGGCGAGGCCGCCGGCCGCGGCGGCGCCGGCCAGCACGGACCAGGGGGAGATCACCGGGCCTCCAGGGGCGGTTCGGCGGGCTCCGGGCTGCTCGCGCCCGGCCGGCGCGCGCCCTTGCTGCGCCGGTCGGGCGCGAGCAGCCGGGGCACCGGCGGGTGGGAGGCCAGGGCCCGCATCCAGGCGATGACGGCGACGAACAGCGCGGCGACGACGGCGAGCACCACCTGGCCGAGGAAGGTCCCGTACGGGCGGGTGTACTCGGTGTTGAACGAGCCGACCGCGACGACCAGCACGATGATGCCGACCAGCCAGCGGATGGTGGTGCGGTGCTTGGCCCGGTCGGCCTCGATGGCGCGGCGCTGGCGGACCTCCTCGCGCACCGAGTCGGCCATGTCGGCGAGGGTGCGGGCCAGGCCCGGGCCGCTGTCGCCGGCCCGCAGGACGAGGGCGGCGAGCACCTTGTCGGCGGTGGCGTCGGCCAGGCTGTCGGCGAAGGAGCGCAGGGCCTCCTCGGGGCGCCAGCGGGCCTGCAGGCGGGCGGCGAGTTCGCCGATCTCGGCCTCCAGGGCGGCGGGGGCGGTGCGGCGGCTGGTGACGATGGCCTGGTTGAGTCCGACGCCGAGCAGCAGCACGTCGGCGATGCGCTGGGTCCACTCGGACAGTGCCTCCAGCCGCTCGATCCGGTGGGTGTCGGGGCGGGTGGTGTCGAACAGCCAGGGCAGGCCGAAGACGGCCAGCGGCACCAGCAGCGCGGTCAGCGGGATGCCGGTGAACAGCCAGGCCAGCGGGGCGCCGAGGAGCGCGAGCGGCAGTTGGACGCGGCGCAGCCGGACCATCCGCAGCGAGGCGGTGCCGGGGGCGCCGTACCAGAACACGTGGATGCGGCCGGCCAGCGGGTTCTCCCCGGCGTCGTCGCCGTCCGCGCCGTCCGCGCCCGCCGGTTCGGAGCCGCGGGCCCAGGCGGCGAGGGCGACCAGGCCGGCCGCGACCGCGAGCCCGCACAGGGCGTACAGCAGCATCACCGGGCGCCACCGCCGATCCGCAGCTGCAGCGGGGCGGCCCAACTCCCGTACCGGGAGCCGAGCAGGGCGGCGTCGAAGCCGGCCCGGCGCAGGTCGTCCAGGCACTGCGGCGGGGTGTGCGGGACGGCTCTGGGCTCGCCGAGTTCGGGCCGGGGGCCGAAGACGGTGTTGAGCGCGGGCCGGCCGCTCTCGCCGAGGCCGGCGACCTCCAGGACGTGGGAGACGAAGCGGTGCCGGCGGCCGCCGACGGCGGTCTCGTCGACCATGGCGACGTGCACGATGAGGTCCAGGGCGTTGGCGGTCAGCCGGTAGGCGAGCGCGTCGGACATGTGCGAGCCGTACTCCAGGCAGAGTTCGGCGATGCGGTCGACGACCATGTGCGGGCCGCGGGCGTGCAGGGTGCACATCGAGCCGCCCTCGCCGTTGGTCATCACGCGCAGCATCGGGACGACCTCGCCGGAGCGGACCTCGCCGACGATGATCCGGGAGAGGGTCATGCGCAGCGCGGCGGGGATGAGGTCTCCGATCGTCAACTCGCCCGCCGGGCGGCCCTCGACGCGTTCGCCGTTGCCCTCGCGGGCCTCCATCGGGACGACCTGGCGCAGGTGGCCGAGGGTGTGCAGCCAGAGCTCGAACTCCGACTCCAGGGTGCCGATCCGCTCGTCCGGCGGGATCTCGGCGGCCATCGCGCGCAGCAGGCTGGTCTTGCCGACGCCCTGGGTGCCGGTGATCATCACGTTCTTCCGGGCCCGGATCGCCGCGGCCAGGAAGGCGGCCAGGGTGGCGTCCAGGGTGCCGAGTTCGACCATCTCGGGCAGCGTCGCGGAGGCCACCCGGTGGCGCCGGATCGCCACGTACGGGCGGGGCGTCACCTCGGTGAGCGCCTGCAGGCGCATGCCGCCCTCCAGGCGCAGCGCGAGGGTCGGGCTGGCGGTGGACAGGCCGCGCTCGCCGCCGCCGTGCTGGCGGGCCAGGTCCTGGAGGAGTTCGACGAGTTCGGCGTCGCTGTCGGCCACCGGCGGGACCTGGCGCAGGGGTTGGTGCACCTTGGAGACCCAGACGTCGTCGCAGCCGTTGACCAGGATGTTCTCGATCTCCGGGTCGTCCAGGTAGGGCTGGAGCCGGCCGGCCCGGAAGAGCAGGTCGAAGACGGCCTCGGCGAGGGCGCGGTCCTGCTCGCGGGTGGGCGGGATGCCGTGGGTCTGGGCGTAGGCGTCGGACCAGCGGGCGACGGCCTCCTCGATCAGCGCCCGGCCGCGCTGGCGGCGGGTGGCCCGGTCCGGCTCGGAGCCGGAGGCGGCGGTCAACCGGCTGATCTGCTGGTGCAGTTCGGCCGCGACCTGGCGCTTCAGCTCGCGCGCGACCTGCGGGTCGACGGCCGGCCGGGTGGCGGCGCCGCGCAGGTCGAGCGAGGGCAGCTGGGAGGGGACGGCGGTGGGCCCGGCCGCCGGGCCGCCGCCCTGCTGCGGGGCGGCGGGCTGCGGGGCGGCGGGCTGCGGGGCGGCGGGCTGCGGCGCCACCGGGCCTGGGCGGTAGGGCTGTTGGGGCTGTTGGGGCTGTTGGGGACTCTGCGGCTGCTGGACGCCCTGCGGCTGCTGGGCGTGCTGCGGCTGCTGGGCGTGCTGGGGCGGGGCCCAGGGCAGGGCGGCCGGGTCGGCCGCCGGGTGCTGGTGCAGGGGGCTACCGCGCACGGAGCACCTCCCCGGGGTTGTACGGGTACCGGCCGTCCACCAGATTCTGACGATCCGTCACGTCCGGCTGTTGGGGCGAGTACTGGTCGGACTGGTCGGCCTGGTCGGCGCGGCCGGACGGCCGCCACTCGGCCCCGGCCTGCTGCGGCTGCACGTGCGCGGGGAACGGCGCCGGCGCGGCCGGCTGCGGCGCCAGCCCGGCGAGCGGCGCCACCGGCCCGGTGGTGATCACCGGCGGCGTGGTCTGCGGCGGGGCGTAGGAGGGTTGCTCCGCCGGGCCGGCGGGGCCGTACGGGTCCGGCGCGCCGTACGGGAGCGTGCCGGTGTACGGGAGCGTGCCGCCGTACGGGGCCGCCGGGCCGGGGGTCGGCACGGACGGCGGGACCGGCCCGGGCACCTGTGCCGGCGCCGGCGCCGGCGGGACAGGAGCGCCCGGGACAGCAGCCGCCGGGACCGCGGCCGGCGGGGCCTGCCCGGCCTGGACCGCGGCCGCCCCCGCCGCGGGCAGCGGCACCGCGCCCGGCGCGAGCCGCTGCCGCCGGCGCCGGACCAGCAGCTGCACCTGGTCCGCCGCCGAGCGCGCGGTGCGCATCAGCTCCGAGCGGACGAACCGCCGGTCGGTGGTGTCACCGCCGTCCGAGAGGACCCGGGCGGTGCGGGCGGCGTGCGGCAGCAGCCCGAGCACCGGCAGCCCGAGCTCCCGGGACACCTCCGCCGCCGGGTACGGCCCTTCGCCGACCGGCAGCAGGGCGAGCGCGTCCGCCCCGGTGCCGCCGGAGGCGAGGTCCTCGGCGAGCGCGGCGAGCCGGGGGCGGGCCGCGCTGAGCCCGCGCAGCGTGGTGCGCACCACGGCCGCGACCACGTCCGCCCGGCGGGCGAGCACGGCGCTGGGGCCGGTGGCGCCGGAGCGGCCGAGGTCGACGATGACGTCGTAGCCCTGCGGTTCGAGGCCGTGCAGCAGTTCGGCGAGCGGTTCCCAGGTGTAGGCGAGGCCGGGGGCCTGGGCGGGGTCGGTCAGGCCGGGCAGCAGCAGCCGGTCGGCGTCGCCCTCGGGCGAGAGGTCGATCAGCTGTTCCCAGATGGTCTGGGCGAGCAGGCCGCGCCGGTCGGCGACGGCGAGGTTGCGCAGCCCGTACACGGCCTCGACCCGGCCTTCCAGGGCGCCGGCGAGCACGGCGCCGCCGTCCGGGTCGGCCTCGACCAGGAGGACGCGCCGGCCGGGCTGGAGGGGCCAGGCGAGCAGCAGGGCCAGGGCGGTCGTGGTGGCGCCGGGGGCGCCGGGGCCGCCGACCACCGCGATCACCGCCATCAGGCGCCGCCCGTCCCGGCCGGGGGCGCGCTGCCGGTGCCGGCGGGCGCGGCGCCGGCGGTGGGCGCCCCGGACGGTGCTCCGGCCGATGCCCCGGTGGGCGCGCCGGACGGCGCTGCGGACGGTGCCCCGGTGGGCGCGCCGGACGCCGCCGGGGCACCCGCGCCGGGGGCGCCCGCCGCCGCGCGCGGGGCGAGCAGCACCTGGATCCGTCCGCTCTGCACCCACTGGGCGAGCCGGGGCCCGTCCGCCGCGCCGACCGCCACGTCGACGACCTGGCTGCCGTCGGTGTCCACCCGGCCCACGGTGATGACGGTCGCGGGCAGCGAGTCGGCCCGGCCGTTGTCGGGGGTGGAGACGACGACGATCTGCATCCCGGCCTGGAGGCGGCCGGCGGGCAGCTGGGTGCGCTTGGCGGACACCCCGACCACGATCTGGCCGGGCTGCACGGTGAGCGCCTGGGCGACGTCGGCGCCGGTGAGCATGGCGCCGCGCTTGAGGTCGGTGGCCGCCCGCAGGCCGATCACCCGGCCGCGGTCCTGGGCGGACAGCGGCTTGAGCGCCGGGTCGCCGGCGATCCGGGCGGTCACCAGGTCGTCCTCGGTGATCACCTGCCCCCAGGGGACGTCCCGGGCGAGCGCCAGCACCGCGACCCGCTGTCCGGTGCTGTTGTAGAGCGCCGCGCCGCCGAGGCCGCCGGCGGCGATCAGCGCGACGGCCATCGCGAGCACCGCCGGGCGGCGGCGCCGGGCGCCCATGGCCCGGCCGGGGGTGTGCGGCGCGGCCCGTCCGCGGCGCCTGCCGTCGCCGTCGCCCGGCTGGTCCGGGGCGGCCGCGGACACCGCGGTGCCCGCGGGTGCGCCGGCCCCCGGCGTCGGATACGTACGGTTGTCCACCGGGTTCCGCCCTTCCCTCGTCCCTCGTCGTCCTCGTCGTCCCGCGCCGTCACTGCCGGACCGCCCCGCTGCCGCCGGGCGGTCCGCACCCGCACCCCCGTGCCCGTACGGTCAGTTGAGGACCTGCACCTCGGCCACCTTGAGCGTGGTGGCCTGCCCGACCCGGACCAGGCCGGGGATGGTGAAGGTCTTGTTCACCGAGCCGGTGATGACCACGTCGGCCGCGTAGACCGCCTTCACCGTCACCGTGAACACGCCGTCCTTCCTGCTGCCCGAGCCGGTGGTGAACTCGGTGCCGCAGTCGGGGGACTTGGCCGCGCCGTACGACGCCTGGTACGGCGTGCCGGCCGTCGCGCAGACGACCTTGCGGCCCTCGACGTCCCATTCGACGCGCTCCAGCCGGGAGGTGACGGCGACCTTGGCGCCCGCCACCCCCAGCGGGTCCGACTTCGGCGGGGTCGCGTTCTTCGCCCACAGCCAGACCGGGCTGTTCACCACGGCCGTGCCCTGCGGCGCGATGCCGACCTCCGGCACCGGGTAGGTGATCCGGTGGTAGACCATGTCCCGGGCGACGTCCTCCGGGGAGATCGGGCCCGCGCCCTTCCCGTTCTCCACGAACACGAACTCGGCACCGCCCAGCCCGCCGTCCGTCTGCGGGCAGACCTTGGAGTAGATCGCGCCCTCCGAGGGCTTGTGCCCCTCCCACGCCTTGTCGCCCTCCGGCAGCGGCTGGTCCAGCGGGTTGAAGTAGCACCCGGCGCCGTTGTTGAACCAGCCCAACTGCGGGTCGTGGCAGGCCCATTCCTTGCCGTGGTAGCCGCACACCGGCGGGCCGTCCGATCCCCCGCCGCCGCTGCCGGTGCCGCCGGTCTGCGCGGAGCCGGGGGTGGTCGTCGTCCCGCTGTCGGCGTGTTCGCAGATCACGCTCGGATAGCACTGCTCGGCCCCGGCCGACGGCGGTTCGTCCGCCGTCGCCGCGCCGGCCCCGGGCAGCAGCAATCCGGCGGACAGCGCCGCGGCCACCGCGAATCGCCGGCCCGCTCCTCCCGCGTTCAGCATGTCCGGCCCACCTCCCGCTTGAAGTCGTAGATCAGCCAATGCGCTTGGAAGTTGCGCAGGGACGCGGTGGCGACGTACCGGCTCAGCGCTCCGGCCGGTTCGCGCGCGGCCCGGGTCACGGCGTCGACGCGGTGCCAGCCCGACACGTCGACGCAGTCCTCGATCACGACGGTCTGCGGATCGGCTTTCAGGTCGACGGCCTTGACCACGGGGGAATTGCGCGGCTCGCCGGTCATCACCATTTTCGCGTCCCGCAGTTGCCGCAGCCCGGAGACGGTGTCGGACAGTGCGCGCCCGGAGGAGTACGCCTCCAGCGCGATGCCGTCCGAATCCGTGCGCCCGAAAGCCTCCGCCTGGGCCCGCCACCAGTCCTGATAGGTGCTCAGCGCGGAGCGCCCGGCCGCGCCCTCCGGCCCGTCGGTCGGCGCGATCGAGCCGTTTGCGGAACCACTCGAAGGGGTTACCGGGTTCACTCCCGCAACAGTGGGCACCGCGGTCCCGAGACGATCGGCGGAACCCGCGGAACCACCGCCCGCACACCCGCCGAGCAGCACCACCAGAACCGCCCCACCGACCCCAATCGCCCCAGGGCGCAACACATTTCCGCGCTGCCGCATCGCCCCACCTCATCGCGACCGAACGATCCGTGATCCACGGCCGCCGGAAGAATTCCGCCGCCCTGCCGGTGTTTCCGCCGGGGATCGATTCTTCGCCAACCCACCCCATCACGGCAACACCTCAGGCCCCCTGACCTTACGCGGGAGGCGGTTGCCTCGGGGCACTTTCCCGCCACAGAACGGCCAACAGTTCTTCGGAAAGCGACAATCCGGCCAATGCGCCCCGAACGGCGGCCCGATTGCGCATCAACAGGCGCCCGCCCTGCGGCGGAACGAGCAGGCGCGCGCCGGGCGCACCGGACGGCGGGGCCGGGGCGCCGGCCCCGGCGCGGGCCGGGGCGCCGCCGTCGAGCAGCGCGGCGACGGCCGGCTGGAGGTCCGGCACGGACACGGCGGCGGGGGCTCCCGGGACGCCGCCGCGCAGCACGGCGGTGAGGGCGTGGCTGAACGAGCCCTCGCCGCCCGGCAGTACGGCGTCCCGGCCGCGTCTGCCCGGGGCGTACCGGCCGACCCGGCCCCACAGCGGGACGCGCGGGTAGCTGAGCAGCTCGCCCGCGCCGTCCTCGCCGCCACCGCGTTCGAGCGCCGCCCAGGTGTCCCGGTCGGCGACGGCGTCGACCAGCAGCAGCGCCTCCTCGTGGCCGCCGTGGACCATCGCGCTGACCACCCAGTCCCAGGCCAGGCCGCGCCGGTAGGCGTTGTCGGGGGTGCTGCCGGCGGTGACCAGGGCGAGCCGGCGCCCGCGCGGATCGGCCGCCAACTGGCCGACCAGGCACACCAGCAGCCAGCGGCCCGGGTGCTGCGCCGCCTCCCGCACGGCGGTGAGCATCGCGTTGGCGTCCGCGTCCGGGGGCACCACGGCGACCCGGCAGCCGGCCGCGCCGGTGTCGAAGCACATCCCGGGCAGCACCTCGGCGAGCAGCCGCGCGCCGTGCGCCGCCCGCGCCGAGCCGCCGAAGGCCCGGTCGGGCCCGCCGTCCGCCCCGATCACCACCAGGTCGACCCCGCCCGCCATCCGTCCGCCCCCTCCCGTGCCGGCCTCGGGCGCTCCCGGGGCCGCCGCCCACCGCGCCCCGCCGCCGTCCTGCGGGCGGGCGCGCGACCTTGCGCCGCCGGGCAGGCTACCGCCCCGGACGGCCGCCGGCGGGGCTCCCGACCCGTCCGCCCAGGGACCATGGGCCCTATCGACGCACGCGCCGACCGGAGGACGATCGGACGCATGGAGCGTGAGGACCGTGTGGAGACCCTGGGCGAGGCCGAGTGCCTGCGGCTGCTCAGCACCGTGCCCGTGGGGCGCGTGGTGTACACCGAGCACGCGCTGCCGGCCGTCCTGCCGGTCTCGTTCGAGGTGCTGGACGGCCTGCTGGTGCTCGCCGTCCGCCGGGACAGCGCGACGGCGCGCGGGCTCGACGGCACCGTGGTGGCCTTCCAGGCCGACCTGCTGGACCCGGTGACCCGCACCGGCTGGAGCGTGCTCGTGCACGGGCGGGCCGACGTGCTGCGCGACCCCGAGGCGGTGCGGCGGGTGCTGCGCTCGGGGCTGCGGCCGTGGGTGGGCGATCCGGAGCCGCAGTTCGTCGCCCTGGCGCCGGAGCTGGTCAGCGGGCGGCGGCTGTTCCCGACCGGGCGGCGGCCGGGTTTCGCGGACCGCTCCTGACAGATACCAGCGGGTAGGCATACGCTTCCGGCGTTCCGGCCCCGCCTCGGGGCCCGTCCCCCTTCCAGGAGCGCACCGTGACGAGCTTCGCCTCCCTCGCCGAGCTGACCGCCGCCGTCGGCACCGAACTGGGCACCAGCGAGTGGCACACGATCGAGCAGCGGCAGATCGACCTGTTCGCCGAGGCCACCGGGGACCACCAGTGGATCCACGTGGACCCGGAGCGGGCGAAGGAGAGCACCTTCGGCTCGACCATCGCCCACGGCTACCTGACGCAGTCGATGATCCCGGTGCTGGCGAAGGAGTGCTACAGCGTCGAGGGCGTGCGGATGGCGCTCAACTACGGCTCGGAGAAGGTGCGCTTCCCGGCGCCGGTGCCGGTGGGCACGGCGATCCGGGCACGGGCCGAACTGGTCTCGGCCACCGAGGTGCCGGGCGGCGTGCAGGCGGTGGTGCGGTTCACGATCACCAGCGAGGCGAGCGCCAAGCCGCACTGCGTCGCCGAGACGATCACCCGCTTCTACGCCTGAGCGGGCCCGTGGAGCGGCTGCCCCCGGGTACGCCGTTCGGCCCGCGGCCGGCTTCCCACCGGGTCCGAACGGCCCACGGCGAGTAACCTCCGACGAGATGGTTGTCGCACCGCAGCAGGCCCTGCGGCCCCTGCGGTGCGCGCCCCGGCATGCCCGGTAGCCGTGACCGTCCCTGGAGGAGCCGTGCCCCGCCCCGCCCCGTGGTTCTCCCGCCTCGCCGGTCTGTCCGCCCAGCTCGCCCCGCCGTCCGCCGGCCCCGCCGCCGACCGCGCCGTCCCGGGTCTGGCCGGGCTGCCCCGCGCGGCCTGGCACCGCGTCCGGACCGAGGCCTTCGGGGCCGAGCCCCGGGGCGAACGGCTGGCCCGCATCCGCCGCTCGCCGCAGTACGCCGACGGCGCGTTCCGCAACCCGCTGCCGACCCGCCGCCTGGTCTACGAGCGCAGCCCGCTGGAGATCACCCGCGCCCAGCTCACCGGGGACAAGACCCGCCGCTTCCCGGCCGCCGCCGTGCCCGTGCACCGGCTGCTGCCGGCCGACCTCGCCGCGCCCCCGGAGTCCGGGCTGCGGCTCACCTGGCTCGGCCACGCCACCGTGCTCGCCGAGATCGGCGGGCGGCGCGTCCTGCTCGACCCGGTCTGGGGCGAGCGCTGCTCCCCGTTCTCCTGGACCGGGCCCAAGCGGCTGCACCCGGTGCCGCTGCCGCTGTCCGAACTCGGGCCGGTGGACGTGGTGGTGGTCTCCCACGACCACTACGACCACCTCGACATGGCGACCATCCGCGCGCTGATCGGCACCGACGCGGTGTTCGCCGTGCCGCTGGGCGTGGGGGCGCACCTGGAGCACTGGGGGGTCCCGGCCGGGCGGATCGTCGAACTGGACTGGTGGGAGTCGGCGGAGGTCGCCGGGCTCACCCTCACCGCCACCCCGGCCCGGCACTACTGCAGCCGCGGCCCGCGCACCAGCGCGCTGTTCCTGTGGGCGTCCTGGGTGGTGAGCGGCGGCGGGCACCGGATCTTCCACAGCGGGGACACCGGGTACTTCCCCGGCTTCGCCGAGACCGGCCGCCGGCTCGGGCCGTTCGACGCGACGATGATGCAGGTCGGCGCGTACAGCGACTTCTGGCCGGAGGTGCACATGACGCCCGAGGAGGGCGTGCGGGCGCACCTCGACCTGGGCGGGCGGCTGATGCTGCCGATCCACTGGTGCACCTTCAACCTGGCGCTGCACCCGTGGGAGGAGCCCGCCGAGCGCGTGGTCGCCGCCGCCCGGGCCCTCGGCGCCCGCCTCGCGGTGCCCCGCCCCGGCAAGCCCTTCGAGCCCGCCGACCCGCCGCCGCTGCACCCGTGGTGGCGCGCCGTCTCGGCCGCCCGGTTCGACGCGGTCGGCGACGCGGGCGGTGAGGCGGGCGGCGAGGCGAGAGGTGAGGCGGTCGGTGGCGCTCCGGCGGGAACGCGGGTGGACGCGGCGCCGGCAGCCGGCGGCGGACAGCTGACAGAGTTCAGCGAACAGATTTCAAACTCTGTTATCTGAAAGTTGTTCGCTGAAAGTTGTCATCTGTTATCTGTTACCTGTTATCTGTCAGCCGTCTGCCCCGGATCACATGGCGAGGAGATCGCGCAGCGTCCTCGCCTCCTTGACCGCCCGGGCGGAGCCGGTGCGCTCCGCGAGCGCCGTCACCTCGGCGACCGGCCCGCGCGCGCCGGTGCGGCGGGCGCAGTCGGCGGCGACGGCGAGCAGATCGCCGAGGCCCCGGGTGGCCGGCTCGACCGCGCCGAGCAGGCCGGGCAGGGCGGCCCGGAGCACCGACCACGTCGTGCGGTGCGCGCCGGTCCCGGCCGCCAGGGCGAGGGCCGCCGCCAGCCGGCCGGCCTTGACGGTGCCCCAGGCGGTGAGTTCGCCGAGTTCGCGGCCGAGCAGTTCGGCGTCCAGCTGGCCGCGGGCGGCGAGCACCAGCAGGGCGTCGACGGCGCCGGTGCGGTCCTCGGCGTGCCGGGCGCCGAGCCCGTAGGCGAGGGCCAGGTGCAGGGCGAGCCCGGCCGGGCCGCCGGACTCGGCGAGCAGCGGCAGCAGCCGGCCGGGGCCGCGCTCGTCCCGGTCGGCGCCCCCGGCGAAGTGGTCGAGCCAGCGGGCGGCGAGCTCCTCCCGGTGCCAGGGGAGCATCGCGGCCCAGTGCGTCGGGCGGATCGGCAGCCAGGACCAGTCGAAGGCCCGGCGGGCCCGGGCCACGCTGGGCTCGGTGGCGGCGAGCAGGTCCCGGAACTCCGGAGCGAGGTGTTCGACGGCCGAGCCCTTCGGCGCGGCGCCGAGGCCGGGCTGGGCGACGACCGTGCGCCGGACGTCCTCCCACCAGCGCTCGCCGTAGTGGTGGCCGTGCCGGGAGCCCCGGCCGGGCGCGAAGAGGACGCGTTCGGACGGCTGGGCGGGCAGCCCGCCGGTGCGCAGCCAGTGCGCGAGCCACCGCCCGGCGGGCGAGGCCAGCGCCTCGGCGGCGCTCAGCACCTCCTCGTCCACGGCGTCGCCGCGGGCCGGCGGCCCGACCCGCAGCAGGGCCGCCGACAGGTCGGCCGGCCCGGGCGCCACGCCCGCCTCCTCGTAGCCGGCCAGCCGCTCGACCAGCACGCGGGGCGCGAGGGCGCCGGTGGCGTCGGTCGGGGTGGCGAGCAGGTACGGCGGGCGGGTCGCGGTGACCTGCCAGGCGGCCTCCTCGAGCCGGGCGGCGAGCGCGTTGCCGTACACGGTGCCGCGCGGGGTGCGCAGCGGGGAGCCGCCCGCGCCGTGCAGGGTGTCCCACAGCCGGCGCGGCGGTGTCTCGCCGGCGAGCGCGGCGACGACGTACAGCACGTCGCCGGGCGTGCAGTCGGCCCACCGGGCGCCGCCGTGCCAGGGGTGGACCCGCCGGACGGGTTCGAGCGCGGCGAGCAGCCCGGCCCGGTCCCGGTGGGCGTGCCGGACGAGGCCGTCCAGCACCCGTTCGAAGGCGGCGACGCCGGGCAGTTCGGCGGCGAGCAGCGCGGACAGCTCCTCGGCGAGTTCGGCCGCCGAGTCGATCGGCGCCCCGAGAGGCCGCGGTGCGGGGACGGGCGGCAGCAGTTCGTCCGCGTCCGCCGCCGGGGCGCCGTCGCCGACCGGCGCGCCGAACAGTTCGCCGGCGCGCGGGTGGTGCACGGGGTTCAGCAGTTCGGCGGCCTGCCGCAGGTCGGGCAGCACCGCCGGGCCGGCGGCCGCGAGTTGCCGGGCGACGACGTTGAGCGCGCGTTCCTGCACGCCCGGGTCGGGGTGCCCGAAGGCGTCGGCGGCGGCGAGCGCCACCGGGCCGGCCCGCTCGGGCGAGCGCCGGGCGGCCCGTTCCAGCCAGCGCAGTTGGGCCCGGACGAGTTTCTTCTCGGTGCGGAACAGCACCACCGCCGAGGCCTCGAACAGCGCCCCGGGCTCGATCAGCCCGGCGTCGTCGAGCCCGGCCAGCACCTCCTGGGCGTGTCCGGCGACCACTGACAGCCCGTCCAGGAGGGCCACGAGGTCGCGCAGCCGCGCCGCGTACTCCTCGGGCGTGGGGGCGAGGGCGCGCAGCAGCTCCAGGAAGGCCCGCTGGTCGGCCGCCATGCCGCCGCGCAGCAGCCGGGCCAGGCAGCGGTCGACCAGGTCGGAGCGGTCCACGTCGCCGGCGGCGGCCAGTTCGGCGATCGCCTCGGTCCAGCAGTCTCCGGGGCGGGGGCTGAGCCGCCTGGTCAACTCGTACGAGACGTCGACGAGTTCGAGGACCAGCGGGAGCAGCGCCGGGGTGAAGGGGTGGGCCCGCAGCCGTTCGGCGAGCGGCGGGCGCGGCCCGGAGTCGGTGAACGCCTGGCTGAACCAGGCGCGCACGAAGGTCTCGCTGCGCGGCACCGGGCAGCCGGTGCGCCGCAGGACGGCCGCGGCCAGCCGGTAGTACGGCCACCAGCCCCGGGTCCGGTCGGGCCGGTCGGCCAGCCGGGTGACGACCTCGACCTGCCAGTCGGCCGGCTGGGCCTCGAACAGCCGGGCCGTTTCGGGGCTGCACGCCCAGTCGCGGGGGGTGAAGTCGCTGCCGGCCAGCCAGGTGGCGGCCCCGGCCGGGCCGGGGTGGCAGCCGGCTCCGGCCAGCATCAGGGCGTGCCGGGTGGCGAGCCCGTCCTTCGACCAGTCGTCGCGCAGTTCCTTGCGCAGCGCCTTGAGGGCGGGCAGGGCCGTGCGCCGCTGCGCGCGGTCCATCGCGTCGACCAGCGCGGGTATTCGGGACGCCCGCCCGCCGCGGACGGCCGCCAGCAGCCGCTCGACCCGCTCCTCGGCCGTCACCGCCCCGGCCTCCGTCCCCTGCGCCGTCTCCGTCACCATCGCCTCCGCCCTCTCCGCCGCCGTCACCGCCGCCGTCGCCCCGCTCATCCCCGCACCTCCGACCCCGCCGGACCCGACGACCCCGCCGGACCCGCCGACCCCGCCGCCTCCCGCACCATCGCGACCGCCAGCACGTGCTTGCACGGCCCGCGCCCGCCCCGGTACTTGGCCCACCACAGGCAGGTGCAGCCCGCCCGCCCCGCCGCGTCCGTGCGCACCCGCTGGAGGTGGTCGCCGACCGTGACGACGGCCGTGGCGCCGCCCTCCTCGAAGCGCACCGCACCGGCCGCGACCAGCGCCCGGGCGGCCCGCAGCCGGGGGTTGGCCGCCTCGGCGCGCCCGGCATCGTACGGGAGCTGCCGATGGAAGTGGGCGGCCTCGGCGGTGTCGTAGCCGATCTGCCCGGCGGTGCCGAGCCGGGTGAGCGCGGCGCGGACCCGTTCGGCGCCGATCCCGGCCTGCTCGGCGAGTTCGCCGGTCTCGATCCGCGGCTCCCAGGCGAGCAGCGCCGCGACCAGTTCGGCGTCCTGCTCGACGGTGCTCCCGGCGAGCGCGGTGAGCACGCCGCCCTCGCCGGAGAAGCCGCGGGAGGCGTCCGGAGACAGCGTCAGGGTGAGCCGCATGCCGGGCAGCGCCACCTCCCAGGCGGAGGCGGCCGGTGCCGCCGCGGCCGGCGGCCCGTACACCCGCAGGGCGAGCGCGTGCCGCAGCACCCGCTGCAGGGCGACCAGCCGTTCCGGCCCGGGCAGGCAGACCGCGCCGGGCACCGGGCGGGTGGTCGGCCGCAGCGTCCGCCCGGCGGGGACGACCCAGCCGGTGGCGCCGCGGCCGGAGCGCGGCAGGGCGCGCAGGAAGCGGACGGCCTCGGCGGCGGGCAGTTCGGCGCGCAGGTCGAACCCGGCGGCGACCACCTGGGTCTCGGCGAAGCCGCGCAGCCAGCGCTCCGGCAGCGGCACCTTCTTCTCCACCAGCCGCCCGTCGAGGCCGGTGACCTCCAGCGCGTCGGGCCCGACCGCGAGGTGCAGCGGATCGGCCGGGCCGATCCTGGTCAGCGCCTCCCGCAGCGGGTCGTTGACGTCGACGTTGGTGGTGCCGTGACCGATCTCGCCGCCGTCCAGCCCGGCCGCGAGCACGTCGAGCCGGGCGTGGACGCCGCAGCACCCGGAGAAGGACTCGAAGCGCAGCCGGTCCCCGTTGGCGGTGACCACCGGGTCGAGCGAGGCGCGCCGCCGCGGCTGGTGGTAGCGGGCGGCGGCGACGTCCGCGACGGCGAGCAGCGCGGCGGCGGCGGGCGCCGGGTCGGCCAGGAAGCCCGCGAAGAAGCGCGGGTTGGCCGCCGTGCCGAGCGGGGTGGCGCCGCCGGAGGTGGCCAGGTCGAGCCGCCGGCCGCCGGCGCCGTCCAGGACGGCCGACGGACGCAGGTAGGCGTACGCGTGTGCGGATTGCGTCATGCCGAGCACGCTAGGTGATGGGTCCGACAATCCCTCCACCGGGCGCCCGACTGGAACAGGTTCTACCGACCCTCCCGCCCCCGCCCGCGTTACCCAGGTCACACCGCGGCACCGCCGTCTCTGCCACTATGGGCGCGTGACCGACCTGACCGAACAGGACATCAGCACCGTCCGGACCACCGGATCCTTCGCCGGCCTGCTGGAGATCGAGCAGCTGGACGAGAACACGTTCCGCGGACACTGCCACGCCGGTGCCCCGATGCGCGCCTTCGGCGGCCAGGTCGCCGCGCAGGCGCTCACCGCCGCCGGCCGCACCTGCGCCCCGGACCGCGCCGTGCACTCCCTGCACGGCTACTTCCTGCTCCCCGGCGACCCCACCAGGCCGATCCGGTACGAGGTCGAGCGCATCCGCGAGGGCTTCTCCTACACCACCCGGCGCGTCACCGCACTCCAGCGCGGCGCGGCGATCTTCACCCTCTCCGCCTCCTTCAAGAGCGCCGAGCCGAGCCACGACCGGCACCGCGAGATGCCCCTGCTGCCCGCCCCGGAGAGCCTGCCGGACTCCTTCTCGCACTGGGGCGCGCAGCAGCCCGCCCCGACCGCCGGCAGCGGCCCCGAGGTCGCCATGGACGGCTTCCGCGACCTCGACCTGCGCTTCGTCCCGGCCGACGCCCCGGGCGTGCCGCCGGCCGTGCCCGGCATGCCGCAGCAGTTCGTCTGGCTGCGCATCGCCTCCCCGCTGCCCAGCGGCGACCCGCTGCTGCACGTCTGCGCGCTCACCTACCTGTCCGACCTCACGCTGGCCTCCACCGCCGGGCTGCACCAGCAGCCGAACTTCCTCCAGCGCACCGAGCCGCCCCGGCTGATGATGGCCTCGCTGGACCACGCGATGTGGTTCCACCGCCCGTTCCGGGCCGACGAGTGGCTGCTGTTCGCCCAGCGCAGCCCGTCCTCCTCGGACGGCCGGGGCCTGGCGCTCGGCGAGTTCTACGACCGGGAGGGCCGGCTGGTCGCCTCCGCCGTCCAGGAGGCGCTGATCCGCGAACTGCAGCAGCGGCCGCGCCGTCGGCGGGCCGAGCGGGGCGGCGACGACCCCCGATGACCTCCGCCTGAACTCCGCCTCACCTTCGTCCGACCTCCGCCCGATCTCCGTCCGGCCTCCGCCGGACCGTCGCCCGACCTCCATCCGGCCTCCATCCGGCCTCCCCGCGCGCCCCGGTGACCGCCCGGCGAACGGAAGGGGGCCGGACGGCGTCATACTCCTGAGCGGCCCCGGCCCGTATCATGGTGCGGGTGACCAAGGTTGACCTGTCACCACGGCCGGTGGAGGCGATGTCTCCACGTCAGCTCGAACGCCGCGACAATCTGATCGCGGCCGCGCTCGCCCTGGTGAACGAGATCGGAGTCGAGCGGCTGCAGATGAAGCAGGTCTGTGAGCGGTCCGGAGTCGCCCTGGGGACGGCGTACCGCTACTTCTCCTCCAAGGACCACCTCCTGGCGGCCGCGATCGCCGAATGGCACCGCCTGCTGCTGGCCGACCTGGTGGCCGAGCTGCGCGGGCCACGCGCCGGGCTCGGCGCCACCGACCGGGCGGTCCGGTTCGTCCGGGGCGGGATGCGGGCCTACCAGCGGCAGCCCGAACTGGCCCGGCTGCGCGTCGCCGTCGCCGCCTCCACCGACCCCTTCGCCAGCGAGGCGCTGCAGGGCATGGCCCGGGCCGACAGCACCGCCCTGCAGGCGGTGACCGCGGAGGTGCCGGCGGCGGCCAGCGAGCTCGTGCGGCACATCGTCGCGCACGCCTGGCAGGGCGAACTGACGGCCTGGGTGACCGGCCGCACCACGCTCGGGGACGCCAGACGGCGCCTGGAGGACGTGGTGCGGCTGGTGCTGGCCCCGTACGAGACGCACTACCCGGCCCCGTACGAGGTCCAGTCCACCGGCTGAGCCGGCCCCCGGGCCGCCCTCAGACCACCGTCACCGGGTGCGCCACCACCGCGCCGAACAGGTAGCCCTCGCGGTTGAAGGGCGCCCGCTCGGGCTGGGTGGCGCCCCCGCGGTCCGTCGCGCGGGCGCGCAGCTCGTAGCGCCCGGGCCGCGCGGGGCGCCAGTCGAAGCTCCAGCGCGTCCAGTCGTCGGCCCGCGCCGGCTCGTCCAGCCGGGCGGGCCGCCAGCTCCGGCCGCCGTCCGCGCTCACCTCGACCAGGCGCACCGGGGCCGTGCCGGACCAGGCCCGCCCGTGCAGCCGGTGGGTGCGCCCGGCCTCCAGCCGCGCGCCCTCGGCCAGTTCGAAGGCGGACTTGACCACCTGGGCGGTGAGCGGGGCGCCGCCGGCGGGCGGGTGCCCCGGGCCGAACATCCGGTAGAAGTCGGTGTTCCACGGCGAGTACAGCGGGTGGTCGGCCACCTCGATGCTGCCGACCCACTTGATCGAGGCGACACCGACCCAGCCGGGCACCACCAGCCGCACCGGCGCGCCGTGGTCGGGGGTCAGCGGCTCGTCGTTCATCTCGTACGCGAGCAGCGCGTCGTCCAGCGCCTTGGCGATCGGCAGCGGGCGGCGCACCGGGCCGTAGTTGGTGCCGCCGACGACGTAGTCCGCGTCCAGGCCGGTCGGCAGCACGTCCACCGCGCCGCCGGTCAGCCCGGCCGCGCGCAGCACCTCGGCCAGCCGGACGCCCCGCCACAGCGCCGAGCCGATGCCGCCGAGCGCCCACGGCGTGCCCGGGACGCGGTGCCCCTGCCGGCGGTGGAAGAAGCTGCGGCCGTTGCCCGCGCACTCGATCAGCGCGCCGAGGCGGGTGGACGGCAGCGCCCGCAGGTCGTCGAGGCCGAACTCGACCGCCCGCCCGGGCGCCGGGGCGCCGCGCAGACCGGTCCCGAACAGCCTCAGCCGCCAGCGGTCCGGGTCGATCAGCGGGGTGCCGGTGTGGTTGCGGACGAAGAACCGCTCCACCGGGACGTGGCGGCCGACGACGGGCCCGTCGTCGGCGTCGCGCAGGGCCTCCCACCGCATCTCGGCGTTGGTGTCGTGCGGAACGAACCACGCGGCGGGCAGTGGCTTGACGATTCCGGGCACGTTGACGCTTCCGGGCACGGGCCTGGGCACCTCCTCGGCGGCCACCCGGCGCGGGGCGCGGACACCGGCGCGGCCGACGCGGGCACAGGGGGCGCCCCGGCGCAGGAGCGCCGCGGCACCCGGACGGCACTGTGCGGACGGCGCTCCCGACCCCAGCGTAAGCGCTCCGGCGCGCTACGTGACCAGGGCCTCCGGGCGGGGCCCGCGGCTTGACCTTCTCACCGGTGTGAACTCCTAGCGTTCCCGGTGCCGGCGGGAAGGCCCACCGGGCCACCCGTCACCGGCCACCCGTCACCCGACGCCGGCCACCCGTCACCCGTCACCCGTCACCCGCCGAGGAGCACCCGTGCCGTCCACCACCACCCGTTTCGCCCCGCTCGCCCGGATCGTCCGCGGCAGCGGCCCCGGCCTGCTGCTCGCGCACGGCGCCGCCGGCAGCGCCGCCGGGAACTGGGGCCCGCTGCTGCCCGACCTCGCCGCCCACCGCACCGTCGTCGCCCCCGACTACCCCGGCTCCGGCGACAGCCCGTACGAGCCGGGCGAGCCCACCCTGGACGAGTACGCCGACCGGCTGGTCGCCGTCGCCGACGAGGAGGGCCTGACCGCCTTCGACGTGGCCGGCTACTCGCTGGGCGCCGCCGTCGCCGTCCGGATCGCCACCCGGCACCCGGAGCGGGTCCGCTCGCTGCTGCTCGTCGCGGGCCTGGCCGGCGGATCGGCCCGGCAGAGCGCACTGTCGGAGACGATGGTGCGCCTGCGCGACCGGCCGGCCGAGCTCGCCGACCTGATGCTCACCGTCGTCTTCGGCCACAGCTGGGTGGACGCGCTGCCCGCCGACCGGCTGGCGGAGCTGCGGCAGGCACTCAACTCCCCGCAGCCGGACGGCTTCCCGCAGCAGTTCCGGCTCGCCGCCCGGACGGACGTGCGCGCCGAGCTGGCCGCCGTCGCGGTGCCCGCCACGGTCGTCGGCGCCGCCGAGGACATGCTCGTCCAGCCCGCCCAGCACCGCCTGCTGGCCGCGGGCATCCCCGGCGCCCGCTACGTCGAACTCCCCTGCGGGCACCTGCCGATGGTCGAGGCACTGCCCCAACTGCGCGACGTCGTCCTGGACTTCCTGAAGCCGGGATCCTGAAGGACCGAGCCGCCGGACGGCCGCGGCCGGGAACACCCCGGCCGCGGCCCGCGTTCGCCCCGTCATGCGCATCGGAGAACTCGCCCGCCTGACCGGGGTGTCCGCCCGGCTGCTCCGCTACTACGAGGAGCAGGGCCTGCTCCGGCCCGCCCGCACCGCGGCCGGCTACCGCGAGTACGGCGAGGAGGACACCGTACGGGTGCGGCAGATCCGCAGCCTGCTCGCCGCGGGGCTGCCCACCCGGGTCATCGCCGAGACCCTGCCCTGCGC
The DNA here is from genome assembly GCF_041053115.1 of Streptomyces sp. Y1. NCBI lineage: Bacteria > Bacillati > Actinomycetota > Actinomycetes > Kitasatosporales > Streptomycetaceae > Streptomyces > Streptomyces sp. Y1. The sequence goes on from NZ_CP163445.1 coordinate 1,270,124, forward strand.
CACCGGCCCGGTCCCCGCCCTGGTCGCCTGCCCGGACCTGCTCGCCACCCTGCGCGGCGAACTCGCCGACCTCGACGCCCGGATCGAGGACCTCACCCGCAGCCGCCGGGCGCTCTCCCACTACCTGGCCGGCGCGCACGCGCCCGGCGAGGAGCGCGCGGCCTGACCGGCCGGGCGGAGCCGAGGCCCGACGGGACGTAGGTCCCGACCCTCGGCTCCCCCGGCGCGCCCTCCACCCGCTCACCGCGCGGACTGGACATAGTGCGACATACCGCTTGAACCCGCGAGCATGTCGAGAGGTCCACCCGATGAGCAGCCAACCGCCGCAGACCGACCAGCGCGTGAAGGAGCCCGACGAACCCGCCGGCACCCTCCCCACCGACCGGACGGTGTTCGGCGTCAGCGCCGTGCTCGTCCTCGGCGTCGTCGCCTGGGGCGTGTTCGCCGAGGACTCCCTGGGCAGCACCTCCAGCACCGCGCTCGGCTGGGTGCTGCACAACTTCGGCTGGCTGTTCACCGTCGCCGCCGACGTCTTCCTCGTCCTCACCGTGCTGCTCGCCTTCAGCCGCTTCGGCCGCATCCGGCTCGGCCGCGACGACGACGAACCGGAGTTCTCCACCCTCGCCTGGGTCGCCATGATGTTCAGCGCCGGCATGGGCATCGGCCTGATGTTCTACGGCGTCGGCGAACCGCTCCAGCTGTTCGCCGCCCCGCAGCCCGGCTCCGGCCTCGAACCGCAGAGCGCGGCCGCCGCCCAGCAGGCCCTGGAGTTCTCGCTCTTCCACTGGACGCTGCACCCCTGGGCGATCTACGCGGTCGGCGGCCTCGCCCTCGCCTACACCACCTTCCGCAAGGGCCGCGGCAACCGCGTCTCCGCCGCCTTCGTCCCGCTGATCGGGCAGCGCGGCGCCGACGGCCTGCCCGGGAAGGCCATCGACCTGCTGGCCGTGTTCGCCACCGTCTTCGGCTCCGCGACCAGCCTCGGCCTCGGCGCGCTCCAGGTCGCGGACGGGCTCGGCTACATCTCCTCCGTCCGCAACACCCAGAACGCCCAGCTCGTCATCATCGGCTCGCTCACCGCCGCCTTCGTGCTCTCCGCCTTCTCCGGCGTGCACAAGGGCGTCAAGTGGCTCTCCACCGCGAACGTCGTGCTCGCCTCGCTGATCATGCTGTTCGTCTTCCTCTTCGGGCCCTCGGTGTTCGTCCTGGACTCGATCCCGTCCACGGTCGGCGGCTACCTCTCCGACCTGCTCGGCATGTCCACCCAGACCGGGGCGTTCACCGACGAGAGCTGGCTCGGCAGTTGGACGATCTTCTACTGGGCCTGGTGGCTCTCCTGGGCGCCCTTCGTCGGCACCTTCATCGCCCGCATCTCGCGCGGCCGCACCATCCGGCAGTTCCTGCTCGGGGTGCTGCTCGTGCCCAGCGGAGCCACCGTCATCTGGTTCTGCGTCATGGGCGGCACCGCGATCCGGCTCGTCACCACGGGCGCCGCCGACCTCGTCGCCACCATCCCGCGCGGCGCCGAGGCCTCGCTGTTCGAGATGCTGCGCTCGCTGCCGCTCGGCTCCGTCACCAGCGTCGTCGCCGTCCTGCTGGTGATGACCTTCTTCATCACCAGCGCCGACTCCGCCTCCCTCGTGCTCGGCTCCCTCTCCAGCCGGGGCTCACTCCACCCCCGCACCTGGCTGGTCGTCGTCTGGGGCGTGCTGATGGGCGGGGTCGCCGCCGCCCTGCTGCTCGCCGGCGGGCTCACCGCGCTGCAGAACGCCACCATCCTGGTCGCGCTGCCCTTCGTCGTGGTGATGCTGCTGCTGTGCGTCTCCCTGGTGAAGGAACTCCGCGAGGACCCGGCCGCCGGGCCCTCCCGCCTGCACCCCTCGCACGGCCTGCGCGACGCCGTCCGGGTCGCCGTCGGCGAAGCCCTCGCCGACCAACGAACCCGCCGCTGACCTGGGCATACGCCCCACCCGCAGCCGGGGTGGGGCGGGTGCGACCAACCGACGCCCAACCCCCGTCCGGACTTCACCCGCGCGTACCGACCGTTCACACCGCACTGGAACCCTCCCTGTCATGAACGCCAGCCCTCCGACGCCCTACCAGGAACCGCGCTTCCCGCTGCCCCAGCGCCACCGCCGCCTGCTCGCCTGCACCGCCGTCCTCGCCTCCATCGCCCTCGGCACCTTCGGCGTCGGCGCCACCGTGGAGACCGTCCGGCACGGCACGGCGACCACCGCCGCCACCGCGAGCAAGTAACCGGCCCGCCCCCTTCTCGCCCCCTCCCCGGCACCGCCGTCCCACCCGGACGCGGTGCTCTCGGCTTTCCGGCGCGCTCTCCCACGCCCCGCCGCGGCGGCGGCGCGTGAGGCCCGTGAGGCCCGCGCGGGCGCTACGGGCGGGGGCGGTCCCGGGGCGTGGGGACGGTGGGGACGGTGGGGACGGGGACGGGGACGGCGGGGCGGGAGTGCCGGCCGGTGCCGGGGGCGGGGTGCAGGTCGGGGGCCGGGGCGTAGCGGGCGGCCGGGGGGCGCAGGAGCCAGGCGGGCGGCCGGGTGGAGCGGGGGGCCGGGGTGATCAGGCCGAGGCGGTGGAGCAGGTCGAGGGCGTCGCGGCGCAGGGCGGTGCGGTCGGCGAGGTAGCGGGAGGGCAGGCCGTACTCGTCGGCGACGTCGCCGAGGGCGCCGTCTATCAGCGCGTCGGGGATCGGCACGTCGCCGTCCGGGATGTCGCCGGGCAGCGGGCGGACCTCCTCGACGAGGCACTCGACCAGCAGCAGGGCGGCCTGCGCGAGGGTGCCGGAGCCGGGCAGGGCGAGGTCGGTGAGCTCTTCGGCCGGGTCCAGGAGGGCGACACCCTCGGCGCGCAACTCGGTCTCCAGGCCGAGGAATTCGGCGAGGGCGGCCGGGCCGCTGAGCCGGTGCCGGCGCAGCCAGCCGCGGCGGTCCTCGGGGAGGTCGGCGGCGAGCACGGCGGGCGTTTCGGCGAGCAGGCGCCGTACGGCGGTCGCGGGTTCGGCCTCGGCCGCGCGGCGGATGAGGTCGGCGGGGCCGTCCGCGAGGGCGGGCGGGCCGGCCGGGACGGCGCGGGCGAGCTCGCGGTCGACGGTGAGCGGGAAGGCGGTGTCGGCCGGGTCGGCGGGCAGCTCGCCGAGGACCTGCCAGTCGGCGAGGGCGGCGAGGGCCATCGCCAGGTCGGCCGGGGCGGCAACGAGTTCGGGTGCGGCGGCGCGCATCGCGTCGAGCAGCCGCCCGTACCGCAGCTGCTCCGGGGCGTCGACCAACAGGGCCAGGGCGAGGGCGAGTTGGGCGTAGGCGGCCGGGGTGAACGGGGCACCGGTGGCGGGGTGTTCGAGGCGGCGGGCGGCGCCGGGCCCGAGGCCGGCCTTGCGGAGCCGGGCGTGCCAGGGGCCGACGACGAGCCGGTAGCCGAGCAGGGTGTCGAAGCGCTCGGTGAGCCAGTCGCGGTGACGGCGGATCAGCGGGAAGCCGTCGGCGTGCGGGCCGGAGGCGGTGACCAGCGGGTGGGCGAGCAGCAGCCGGGCGGCGATCCGGCGTTCGGCGGCGGTGTGGCCCTCGCCGGAACGATCCTGCGCGGTGGCGGGGGCGTCCGGGAGCGCGCGGCCGCGCTCGGTCCTGCGGTGCCGACCGGGCCGACCGGGCTTGGCGCCCGACCGGACGACGGGCAGCGCGGCGGCGTCGCGCCGGGCGCGGCGCAGCCCGCCGTCCGTACGGGCCTCGCGCGGGCGCCGGGCGGCGGGAGCGGTGGGGCCGTGCCACCAGCTGACCTCGGGGTCGGCGGCGGACTCGGCGGGGGCGCCGAAGTGCCGGGCGGGGTAGAGGCCGAAGGAGGCGGTGCAGAGGTCGTCGGCGGTGTCGGGCGCGGCGGCGGCGAACCAGCGGGCGAGCCGCAGCAGGCCCGGGTCGGGCGAGAGCTCGGGGTCGGCGCCCCGTGCTGCGGCGGCGTCATGTGCGGCGGCGTCACGTACGACCGCGTCACGTGCGGTGGCGTCAGGGCGGGCCGTGGGTACGGCATCGGGTGCGCCGTCACCGCCAGACGCGGCGCGGACGGCGGCTTCGCGTACGGCAACGGCGGCGTCGGTGGCCCCCACCCCGCCCGTTCGCCCGTCCGGCCGACCGGCGGCCACCCGGGTGGCACCGACCGCGTACTCCTGCTGCTCCATGTCGGAGACCAGCCTAGACGGTGGCCGGGTCACCCGGTGGCAGCAACCGGGCCCGCGGCGGGACGGGATCCGGCCGTCCCGCCGCGACCGGCGGGCCGGGCCGCACCGGGGTTACGCACCGGTAACCCGCTCTTCCCCCACCGGAGCGGCTCCCTTAGGGTCGGTGGATCTCCCCCGCACCGCCCGACCACGGAGGCAGCAGCCGCATGACCATCCGCACGACCGCCCGCGCCGCCCTCGGCACCCGCCTGCGCTCGGCCTCCCGCTCGGCCTCCGGCCTGCTGGGCGGCTTCGCGGCCACCTCGGCGGCGCACCTGGGCTCGATCCTGTCCGGGGCGTCGGTGCTGCAGAACGCCACCAAGCCGGCCCTGATGCCACTGCTGGCCGCGCACAGCCGGACGGCGGCGCGGGCCGCCGAGCGGGAGGCGCCGCAGCTGCTGGCGCCCGCCCTGCTGCTGAGCGCGGGTGGGGACGTGCTGCTGCAGCTGAAGGACGACACCGCGTTCCTGGCCGGCATGGGCTCCTTCGCGGCGGCGCACGTCTGCTACGTGACCATGTTCGTGCGGCGCGGCGCGCTCACCGACCGGCGCCGGGCCCTGGTGGTGGCGGCCGCGTACGCGACGGCCTGGGTCGGCATGATCGGGCAGTTGTGGCCGGACCTCGGGGACCTGAAGGTGCCGGTGGCCGGATACAGCCTGCTGCTGGCCTCGACGGCGGTCACGTCGGCCGGGCTGGGCTGGCGGACGGGCCTGGGCGGGGCTCTGTTCCTGTTGTCCGACACGCTGATCGCCACCCAGCTGGCGAAGTGGCGGGAGCTGCCGGGGCATCAGTTCTGGATCATGGCGACGTACATCCTGGCCCAGTACCTGCTGGCCAGCGGCACCCTCGGGCACGAGGAGCGGACGGAGCGCACAGCGCGGGTCGAGCGGGAGCGGGCCGCCGGGCTCCCGGAGCCGGCCCTCGCCTGACCCGCCCGTCCCCTCTGCCCCCTCTGCCCGCCGAGGCCCGCCCGTCACACCTGCGTGCCGCAGGTCCCGTCAGCGGGTCCGGCGGCGCGCAGGTGCGGCGGGGGTGTCGGCCATCAGGCACCGGCCCCGCGCCGCCGCAGCAGCCAGAAGCCGCCGACGCCGCCCGCGACGAGCGCGAGGCCGCCGGCCAGCTCCGCCGGGTCGGCCGCGACCGAGCCGCCGAGGCCGGTCTTGACGGCGCCGTGCGGCGCGACCTGCTGGCTGCCGGCACCGGACTGGCCGAGCGAGCCGGCCCACTCGCCGGCCGCCTTGCCCCAGTCACCGAGGCCTTTGTCCAGGCCGGAGGAGCCGGCGGGGGCGGCGACGGTGCTGACCGAGACGGTGGTGGCGAAGGCGCCGCCGTCCGGGCAGGTGCCGTCGACCTTGCTGTCGCCGGCGTGTTCGGAGGCCAGCCGGGCGGAGCCGGTGTGCTTGCCGTCCGCGCCCAGGGTGAGGGTGGCGGGGCCGCCCTCGAAGGCGGCGGAGTGGGCGGTGATGGTCTTGGCGTCGGGCTTGTCCGACTTCTCGCAGGAGACCGTGACCGTCACGGTCTGGCCCGGTGCGGCCTGGGACGGGCTGACCGAGGCCGTGCCGTCCCTGGCGGTGGCGAGGGGGGCCGTCAGACCGGTCAGCACCGTCGCGCCGAGCAGGGCGGCGGCGGCCGTACGCGTGGGGCGCATGCCGGAACCTCCGGGATTCTCGGGCGCGGCCGGGGACTCCCTCGTCCCCGTGGTCGAACAACCGTGCCCGGTCACTCCCCGAAGGTAGGCAGCCGCCGCAGGCGCGGCCACCGCTCAGGACCGTTCGGGTTACCGCCCGTCACCACCGGTGACGGGCGGCGGCCCGGCGGCCCGCCGGCTCAGAGGTCGAGGTCGACGACGACCGGCGCGTGGTCCGAGGTGCCCTTGCCCTTGCGGGCCTCGCGGTCCACGTAGCTGTCGGTCACGGCGTCGAGGAAGGGCTTGTTGGCGTAGGTGAGGTCGATCCGCATGCCGCGGTTCTTCGGGAAGGCCAGCTGCCGGTAGTCCCAGTAGGTGTAGGGGCGGTCGTACTTCAGCGGGCGCGGCACCACGTCGTGCAGGCCGATGCCGCCGAGCGCCTCCAGGGCGGCGCGCTCGACGGGGGTGACGTGGGTCAGGCCCTCGAACGCGGCGATGTCGAAGACGTCCTCGTCGGTGGGGGCGATGTTGAAGTCCCCGAGGACGGCGAAGGGGCGCTCGCCCGCCGCGTCCTCGACGGAGGCCTTGCGCAGCGCCTCCAGCCACTCCAGCTTGTAGTGGTAGTGCAGGTGGCCGACCTCGCGGCCGTTGGGCACGTAGACCGACCAGACCCGCACCGGGCCGCAGGTGGCGGCGATGGCGCGCGGTTCGACGTCGGGCAGCAGGGCGCCGTCCGCGAGGTAGCCGGGCTGGCCGGGCAGCTCGCGCACGACGTCCTCCAGGCCGAGCCGGGAGACGATGGCGACGCCGTTCCACCGGCCGGTGCCGTGCGCGGCGGTCTCGTAGCCGAGCTCGCGGACCTCGTCGTACGGGAAGGCGTCGGCCGCGCACTTGAGCTCCTGGAGGCAGAGCACGTCGGGCTTGGCGCTCTCCAGCCACTCCAGGAGCTTGGGCAGCCGCGCGGTGACGGAGTTGATGTTCCAGGTGGCGATGCGGACGGTCACGGCGGGCGGCCTTCCCGGTGGTTCGGTACGGACGGGGCGGGCTCCCCCTCCCGGAGGAAGGCCCACCCCGAACATACCGCCCGCCACTGACAGACCCGCCCGGTCGGGCCCGCGTGCCCCGGCGGGCCCGACCGGGGCGCCCGGCTCAGCCCGCGGGCCGGACCACCGCGGCCGAGCCGCCGCCGCGCCGCACCGGTTCGGCGGCGGCCAGCCACCGGCCGTCCGGCAGCCGTTCCACGCCGGTGGCGGCGCCGATCTCGGCGACGGAGGAGAACCGGTGCCCCAGCCCCTCCAGTTCGGCCCGCTCGGGCAGGGCGAGGAAGCCGGGCTCGGCCTGGCTGGCGGCGGTGTTGCGCTGGCTGGCGCGCGGCGCGGCGATCGCCTGCTCCAGGCTCAGGCCGCGGTCGAGGCGGCCGAGCAGCACCTGCAGCGTGGTGGTGATGATGGTCGCGCCGCCGGGGCTGCCGGTGGCGAGCAGCGGCTCGCCGTCCCGCAGCACGATCGTCGGGGACATCGAGGAGCGCGGCCGCTTGCCCGGGCCGGGCAGGTTGGGGTCGGGGACGCCGGCGGTGAGCGGGGCGAAGTCGAAGTCGGTCAGCTCGTTGTTGAGCAGGAAGCCCCGGCCGGGGACGGTGATGCCGCTGCCGCCGGTCTGCTCGATGGTGAGGGTGTAGGAGACGATGTCGCCCCAGCGGTCGGCGACCGTCAGGTGGGTGGTGTTGGGGCCCTCGTACGGCTCGGCGACGGCCGGGCCGTCCTCGGCGCAGTCCGCCGGGTGGCGCGGGTCGCCGGGGGCGAGCGGGCTGGTGAGGGCGTGGTCGGGGCTGATCAGGCAGGCCCGGGAGGCGGCGTAGCGCTCGGAGAGCAGTTGCCGGGTGGGGACGTCGCTGAACGCCGGGTCGCCGACCCAGCGGTTGCGGTCGGCGAAGGCGATCCGGGAGGCCTCCAGGAAGTGGTGGTAGTACTGCGTGCCGCCGGCGGTGGAGAGGTCGCCGTCCTCCAGGATGTGCAGCGCCTCGCCGACCGTGGTGCCGCCGGAGCTGGAGGGGGCCATCGAGTAGACGTCGTAGTCGCGGTAGCCGACGTGGGTGGGGGCCTGGTCGCGGACCCGGTAGGCGGCGAGGTCGGCGGCGTCCACCTTGCCGGGGCGGGCCTTGCGACCTGACGCCGGGTCAACTGGCGGATGCTGCACGGTGTTGGCGATGTCGGTCGCCAACTGCCCCTGGTAGAAGGCCTTGACGCCGTCCTTGCCGAGCAGCCGGTAGGTGGCGGCGAGGTCGGGGTTGCGCAGGACGGTGCCGACCCCGGGGGGTCTGCCGCCCGGCAGGTAGAGCTTCGCGGTGGCCGGGAAGTCCTTGAACCGGTCGTAGTTGTCGGCGGTTTGGCCGCGGAAGGTGTCGTCGACGACGAAGCCGTTCTCGGCGATCCGCTCGGCGGGCCGCAGGTTCTCGGCGAGCGACCGGGTGCCCCACTGCCGCAGCGCGGCGTCCCAGGTGGCGGGGGTGCCGGGGACGCCGACCGACAGGCCGCTGGTGACGGCGTCGGGGAGCGGCAGCGGTTTTCCGTCCTCCAGGAACAGCCCGCTGTCGGCGGTGCGGCCGGCGGTCTCGCGGCCGTCGATGGTGTGCACCCGACCGGTGGCGTGGTCGTAGTAGACGAAGTACCCGCCGCCGCCGATGCCGGAGGAGTACGGCTCGGTGACCCCGAGGGCCGCCGCGGCGGCGACCGCCGCGTCCACCGCGTTGCCGCCCTGGCGCAGCACCTCGACCCCGGCCGCGGTGGCGTCCGCGTCGACGGTGGCGACGGCCCCGCCCCAGCCGACCGCCTCCGGCACCTTCGGCGGCGGGGCGGCCGCCCCGGCCGGGCCCGCGTTGGCCCAGACCAGGGCGGTGGCGAGCAGCAGCGATGGCGCAAGACGGGTCAGAGCCCTCATCCGAGTCCTCCTGAGTCGACGTCACCTCTGTTGTTCCACAGCCGGACACCATCCGACAACCACACCGCGCGGCTACCAACGGGTAGTTGACGCGGCGGAGGCGGTCGGCCGGTGAGCCGGCCGGAGATCACGGTCCGGAATCGATTCCGGACATACCGAACCGTCCCCTCAAACGGCCTCTGTACGGTGCGGGGGTTCACCACGAACCCGTCGCCGGAAGGACTCCGTTCCTCCATGTATCCGCCACCTCCCCCGCCCACGCCCTCCCGACTTCCGGCGGCTGCGCCGCACCGCCCCTGGTGGCAGCACCGCGTGCTGCACGCCGCCAGCTTCGTGGTGTTCCCATTCGCGGCCTTCGCGATCGCGTGGACCTGGCCCCGCCCGCTGTGGCGCAAGGTCACCAGCACTGCGGTCGCGGCGTTCTGCAGCCTGGTGTGGATCGGCGCCCTCGCCGGGCCCAAGCCGGCCGACCACTCGCCCGCCCCGGCTCCGGTCGCGGCCACGGCCACGGCCACCTCCAGCCCGTCCGCCGAGACGCCACCCACCGCCCCGGCACCCACGCCGGACCCGACGCCCACGGCGACACCCACGCGGACGGCCACGCCCGCGCCGGAACCGCCGACGCCGACCCAGGCTCCCCCGCCCCACCCCGGGACACCGACCCCGGCGGCGCCCCGGCCCGCGCCGCACCCCACCGTGCAGCCCGCCAGCCCGGGCAACGGCGCTACGGGCGGCGGCAGTTCATCGTCCGGCGGCGGCACCGGCGGCTCGACATCCGGAGGATCCGACCCTGGAGGCTCGACCTCCGGCGGATCCGCTTCGGGTGGGGGCACAGCTGGCACCGTTCACCCGGGATCCTTCTGCTCCCCCACCGGCGCGACCGGCGTCACCACCAAGGGCACCCCGATGGTCTGCGGCCCCGGCAGCGACGGACGGGACCGCTGGAAGTCGGCGGGCTGAGTTCCGGCGAACAGATGACAGAAGACGTTCTCTGAAAGTTGTTCGCTGAAAGTTGAAAGTTGTCAGCTGAAATCTGTTCGCTGAACTCTGTTCGCTGAACTCTGTTCGCCGAACCGTGTCGGCCGAACGTCGACGGCCGTCGACGTTCGGCCCCGCCGCCCCTCGAACGGGGCGGCGGGGCCGGGGCGGGCGGGAGGCCCCGCCGCGCTCCACCGCTACAGCGCCGTGCGCTCCACCCGGCGCCGCTTGATGGTGCGGAAGCGGCGGGCGACCTGTCGGGCGAGGTCGGCGGCGCCGACCAGGCCGGCCTCGTTGCCGAGGGCGGCGTGCACGATGGTGGCCTCCGGGCGGAAGCCGCGGCCGGTGAGGGTGCGGCGGAAGGTGTCCCGGGCCGGGCCGAGCAGCAGGTCGCCCGACTCGGAGACGCCGCCGCCGATGACGAAGCGGCCCGGGTCGAGCGCGGCGGCCAGGTTGGCGATGCCGACGCCGAGCCAGGTGCCGACCTCGTAGAGCAGCTCGATCGCGGTCGGGTCGCCGTCCCGCGCGGCCTCGGTGACCAGCGGCCCGGTGATGCCGTCCGCCGTGCCGCCGGCCCGGGCGAGCAGCGGCTGCACCACCGGGGACTCCTCGGCGGCGAGCTCCCGGGCGTCGCGCACCAGCGCGTTGCCGGAGGAGTACTGCTCCCAGCAGCCGCGGTTGCCGCACGGGCAGCGGTGGCCGCCGGGCAGCACCTGCATGTGCCCGAACTCGCCCGCCAGGCCGTACTTCCCGCGGTCGACGTAGCCGTCCCGGACGACGGCGCCGCCGATGCCGGTGCCGAGGGTGAGCATCACCATGTGGTCCTCGCCGCGCCCGGCGCCGAAGCGCCACTCGGCCCAGGCGGCCGCGTTGGCGTCGTTCTCGACGATCACCGGGAAGCGCAGCCGCTCGCTGAGCGCCTGCTGGAGCGGTTCGTTGCGCCAGTTGAGGTGCGGGGCGAAGAGCACCCGGGAGCGGTCGGCGTCGACCCAGCCGGCCGCGCCGATGCCGACCGCGTGGACGTCGTGCCGGTCGGCGAGCTGCAGCACCAGCTCGACGATGACGTCCTCGACGACCTTGGGGCTCTTGCTCTTGTCGGGGGTGTCGGTGCGCAGCTTCTCCAGCACCTTGCCCTCGCCGTCGACGACTCCCGCGACCACCTTGGTGCCGCCGATGTCGACCCCGATGGTGGGCAACCGCAGTATCCCGGCGGGCAGGGCGCGGCGGCGGCGCTCGGCGCGCGGGCCGAGGCCGAGCAGGGTGGGCAGGACGGGCGGCCGGGTGCCGCCTGGGGTGCCGGTCACGGCTGCGGACGCTCCTCACGGGAAGTGGCGGAATCGGGGGACGCCGGGGGCCGGGCCAGCTCGTGGGAGAGTTCGGCGAGGTCGGAGCCGCCGGCCATCTCGGTGGTGAGCTGTTCCAGGCCGATCTCGGCGCGGGGGTGGCTGCCGGCCATCCGGCCGCGCTTGAGCAGGGTGAAGTGGTCGCCGACCAGGTACGCGTGGTGCGGATTGTGGGTGATCAGGACGACGCCGAGCCCGGCGTCGCGGGCCGCGGTCACGTACTTGAGCACGACCCCGGACTGCTTGACGCCGAGCGCGGCGGTCGGCTCGTCCAGGATCAGCACCTTGGCGCCGAAGTGCACGGCGCGGGCGATCGCCACGCACTGGCGCTGGCCGCCGGAGAGGGTGCCGATCGGCCGGTCGACGTCGTGCAGGTCGATGCCCATCCGGGCGAGCGCCTCGCGGGTGGTGGCGCGCATGCCGTCGGCGTCCAGGCGCAGGCCGCCCCAGCGGCGCAGGCCCTGCTCGGAACCGAGGAAGAAGTTGCGCCACACCGGCATCAGCGGGACGACGGCGAGGTCCTGGTAGACGGTGGCGATGCCGAGGTCCAGGGCCTGGCGCGGCGAGTCGAGGCGGACCTCCTCGCCGCCGACCGTGTAGCGGCCCTCGTCGTGCCTGTGCAGCCCGGCGATGATCTTGATGAGGGTGGACTTGCCGGCGCCGTTGTCGCCGAGCACGCAGCTGATCTCGCCGGCGTGCAGGGTCAGCGAGACGTCCTGGAGCGCCCGGACCGTCCCGTAGGACTTGCCGACGCCTTCCAGCGACAGGAGTTCGGTGTTCATCGCGGCCCCCGTGTTCATCGCGGCCCCCGTTCGGCGGTGCGCTTGACGTAGGCGTTCAGCAGCGCGGCCAGCAGCAGCATCGCGCCGAGGAAGAACTTGAACCAGTCCGGGTTCCACTGGGCGTAGATGATCCCCTTGCTGGCCATGCCGAAGATCAGCGCGCCGAGCGCGGAGCCGACCACCGAGCCGTAGCCGCCGGTGATCAGGCAGCCGCCGATGACGGCCGCGACGATGTAGATCAGCTCGTTGCCGACGCCTTCGCCGGACTGCACGGTGTCGAAGGAGAACAGCAGGTGCTGCCCGAGCACCCACGCGCCGAAGCCGACGCCGAGGTAGAGCACGGTCTTGGTCCGGGCGACCGGCACGCCGACCGCGCGGGCGGCGGCCGCGTCGCCGCCGACCGCGAAGATCCAGTTGCCGAAGCGGGTGCGCAGCAGCACCCAGCTGCCGACCGCGAGCAGGCCGAGCCACCACCACACGGTGGCCTTGACGGTCAGTCCGCCGACGGTGACCTCGGAGGCGAACAGCCACCGGCAGGACTCGAAGCCCTGCATGTCGGCGATCGACTTGGTCGAGACCGTGCCCGAGATCGCCTTGGTGACGCCGAGGTTGGCGCCGGTCAGCATCAGGAAGGTGCCGAGGGTGACGATGAAGCTGGGCAGCTTGGTGCGGCCGAGCATCCAGCCGTTGAACCAGCCGATCGCCAGCGTGGTGACGAGCGAGACCAGCACGCCGACCCAGGTGATCGCGGTGAACTGGTAGGAGACCATCGAGGAGGTCAGCGCGGCGGTGGTGACCAGCACGCCGGCCGAGAGGTCGAACTCGCCGCCGATCATCAGCAGGGCGACCGGTACGGCCATGATCCCGATGGTGGAGGCGGCGTACAGCACGGTGCCCAGCGAGGAGACCCGCAGGAAGGGCTCGGCGGCCGCGGCGAAGACCGTGAAGACGGCGACGGCGGCGATCAGCGAGCCCAGTTCGGGGCGGGCCAGGAGCCGGCGCAGGGCCGCCGGGCGGTCCTGGACGAGGCCGTCCCGGGACAGCAGGTCGGACGGGGTACCGGAGGAGGGGGTACCGGAGGGGGTGCTCAACGCGTCCCCCTCGCGACGTACTCGGCGAGCGCGTCGGCGTTGTCCTTGGTGAGGATCTGCGGGCCGGTCTCGACGGGCTTGCCGCCGCCGAGCATGTCCAGGTTGGACCGGTACAGCCACAGCAGGTCGACGCCCTCGTAGCCCTGGAGGTAGGGCTGCTGGTCGACGGCGAAGCCGACGCTGCCGGACTTCAGCCCGGCGACGACCTGCGGGCCCAGGTCGAAGGTGTCCAGCTCGACCGGGCGGCGGGCGTCCTGGATCGCCTGCAGGCCGGTGGCGGCCATCGGGCCGGAGAGGGTGAGCACGGTGTCGATGGACTGGTCGGCCTGCAGCTTGGCGGAGATCGCGGCGCGCGCGTCGGGCATGTCGACGCCGTTGACGTAGAGGACCTGGAAGCCGGCGCCGGCCTTGGCCTGGGCGCCGCCGCAGCGCTGCTCCTGGCCGACGTTGCCCTGCTCGTGGATGACGCACAGGACGTTCTTGCGGCCGCGGGAGGCGAGTTGGGCGCCGGCGGCCTGGCCGGCGGTGGCCTCGTCCTGGCCGATGTGGGTGAGGGCGCCGAACTTCGCGGAGTACTCCTGGCCGGAGTTGACGGTGATCACCGGGATGCCGGCGGCCTTGGCCTTGGCGAGGACGTCGGCCATGGCGTCGCCCTTGGCGAGGGTGACCAGCAGGCCGTCGACCTTCTGGTCGATGGCGGCCTGGACGAGCTGGACCTGGTTCTGGGTCTGCGCGTCGTTGGAGTACAGGAAGGTGATGTTGTCCTTGGCGGCGGCCTGCTCGGCGCCCTTGCGCACGCTGTCCCAGAAGGCGTCGCCGGCTCCGGCGTGGGTCACCATGGCGACCTTCCAGCGCGGGGTCGTGACGGCGCCGCCGGCGGCGGCCGCGGCCTTGGCGCGGGCCTCCTCGGCGCGTCTGCCTCCGGTACTGCTGCAACCGGCCGCGGTGACCGCGAGGGCCAGGACGGCGCAGACGGGCCAGAAGCGGCGCGAGGGGCGAAAGCGGGTTGTGCTCATCCCCCTAGTCTCTCTGCCCGGGCCGTGCGGGCTCGCACCGCCTCGCCCGGCAGCGCGCACGGTACCCGGGGTAAGGTGCTCCGGGGGACCTTTCCTGGAAGTTCGCTGGACGCGTGGTCCGGACGACACCCGTTCGGGTGGCAGACTATGCGCCGACCCGAAAGGGGATCATCACGCCCGCGTGATGTTCCTCTCAGGTTCCGCACAGATTCGGACGGCAACCGATCGCCGGTTTTCCACCGTCCGATGCCATTGGAGTGCGTTCGGGCGCGTGGGGCCCGGGCGGCCAGCGACCCGGATACGAGAGCTTGATGCAACTCACAGGAACGCCGTTCTTCGTCCTCACCGTCATCCTGGTGCCGGTGGCCATCGCGGTCGCGCTGGTGTTCTGGGGCAAGGTGCGCGGGCCGCGGCCGGTGCGGATCCTGTCCCGGCTGGTCATGATCATGTTCTGCCAGATCACCGCCGTGCTGATGGTCTTCGTGATGGTGAACAACGCGAACCTGATCTACGGCAACTGGGACGACCTGCTCGGCACCGGGGACCACGTCCGGGCCGTGCCCTCGGTGCCCCCGCTGGACGCCGACGGCGGCAAGGGCGGCGGCAGCGGCGACGCGGCCAAGCAGCCGCCGAAGGTGATGCAGAAGTTCGCCGGGGTGGGCGACCCGGCGGTGCCCGGGGACGTCCAGAAGACCGAGCTGAAGGGCCAGGTCTCCGGCGTCGACGGCGAGGTGCTGGTCTGGCTGCCGCCGCAGTACAACGACCCGGCGTACAAGGACAAGAAGTTCCCGGTGGTCGAGCTGATCCCCGGCTACCCCGGCTCCTCCTCCACCTGGTACGGCACCCTCAAGGTGTCCGAGCAGCTCAAGCCGCTGATGCAGCAGGGCAAGGTCTCGCCGTTCATCCTGGTCTCGCCGCGCACCCTGCTGCTGCAGCACCAGGACGCCGGCTGCACCGACATCCCCGGCAAGGTCAACGCCGACGCGTGGATCACCCGGGACGTGCCGCAGATGGTGATGGACAACTTCCGCGCCGACCCGTCCGCCGACCGCTGGGCGATCGCCGGCTACTCGGCCGGCGCCCACTGCGCGGCCAAGATCTCGCTGGCCCACCCCAACCGCTACCGCGCCGCCATCTCGATGTCCGGCTACAACGACCCGGGCACCGAGTCGGACTCGCTGGTCGGCAAGGACCCGAAGCTGCGCGAGGCCAACAACCCGGTCAACATCCTGAAGGCCGCCCAGACCCCGCCGAAGGTCTCGCTGTACATCAGCGGCAAGAAGGGCGACGGCCTGGAGGACGGCCAGGCGCTCGCCGCGGCGGCCAAGGACCCGACGAAGGTCCAGGTCCAGGAGACCAACGGCCCGCACACCACCGAGCTGTGGAAGACCATGGTGCCGGGCATCTTCGAGTGGCTGACCGGCATCATCCCGCCCCAGTAGGACCCCCGGGAAGGACGCTCAGGCCAGTTCGAGCGCCAGGTAGAAGTCCACCCGGTCCTCCAGCCGGGACAGGTCCCGCCCCGTCAGCTCCTCGATCCGCCCGATCCGGTAGCGCAGCGTGTTGACGTGGACGTGCAGCTGGGCGGCGCAGCGCGTCCAGGAGCCGTCCGAGCGCAGGAAGGCCTCCAGGGTGCGGACCAGGTCCGCCTGGTGCTCCAGGTCGTAGGCGATGACCTTGTCCAGCAGCCGGCCGCGGAAGGCGCGGCGCACCTCGTCCGGGACGGCGGCCAGCAGCAGCACGTGCGAGGCCAGCTCCTCGGGGCCGGCCACGCAGACCCGGCCGATCCGGGCGGCGGCGATCCGGCGGGCGTGCCGGGCCTCCTCCAGGGCGCCGCGCAGGCCGCCGGACTCGGCGGCGGGGGCGGAGACGCCGACGGTGATCCGGCCCTCCGAGCCGAGCCCGGCCTCCAGCGGGGCGAGCAGGGCGCGCAGCGCCTCCGCGGCCGGGGTCTTGGCGGACTGCGGGCCGTCCGGGGCGGGCATCACCACGACGGCGCCGGCGCCCGTCCCGGCGACCAGGGCGCGGTCGGTGGTGCCGCCGACCGCCTCCTCCAGGACGGCCCGTACGGCGCCCTCGGGCAGGCCGGTGCCCTCGGCGCTGACGACCAGCCAGGAGGCCTCCTGCGCCGGTGACTTGGGGTCGGGGCCCTCGTAGCGGGCGGCCATCGCCGAGGAGGCGTACAGGGCGCGGCCGATCTCGGCCGGGTCGGCGTCGCGGCGCAGCAGGGCGAGCAGTTCGTCGGCGAGGCGGCGGCGCAGCCGGCGGCCCTCGTCGCGGCGGTGGCGCTCGGCGGCGACCAGCCGGGCGAGGTTCTCGGCGAGCTGCTGGCGCTTGGCCGTCCACTCGGTGACGTCGCCGGCGACGGCGAGCACCCAGTCGGCCAGCGGCGCCTCGTGCTCGGCGGAGGCGGGCGCGGGCAGCAGCGAGTAGGCGCCGCCGGCCAGCCGGGCGCGGTGCGGGGGGCGGCGGCGCTGGCGCTGGGCGGCGAGGTGGGCGCGGACGAGCTGGTCGCGGTCCTCGGCGCCGAGCCGGTCGGCGGGCCCGGCGATCACCGCGCCGGTGGGGGTGAGCACCCAGCAGTCGAGGTCGAGGTCGCCGCCGAGCAGGTCCAGCACGGCGTCGAGGCCGCCGCCGCCGGCCGCGGAGACCAGCAGGCGGTGCCGGTCGACGAGGGCGGCGAGGTCGGCGGCGCGGTCGGCGGAGACCTGGCGGCCGATGAACTCGGTGACGGTGCCGAAGGCGATGTCGTCGGGGACGGCCAGCAGCGGCATCCGGTGCCGGCGGCAGGCCTCGACCAGGTCCTCGGGCACCGGGCCGACCTCGGCCTCGCCGGCCGCGAGGGCGACGGCGCCGCCGGCCGCGAGGGTGCGCACGAAGCGCTCGGAGTCGGCCGGGCCGGTGCGCCAGAGCATGCCGGTGAGGACCAGTTCGCCGCCGTGCAGGTAGCGGCCGGGGTCCTGCAGGTCCGTCGTCATCACGCCGCCGACCTGCCGGTCCAGCTCCTCCTCGGCCGCGAGCAGGCGCAGGCGCGGGGCACCGGGGGCGAGCAGGTCACGGACGCGCATCCGCGGACTCCTTCGGGCTTGGGGAGGGGTGGGCGTGGGGTGGGGGTGGAGAGCCGGGACGTCGGGCCCGGGGGTCACAGTGTGCCCGAACATCCGTGCTCCGGGTGACGTGACATCCGCGCCCGGGGGTGACGTGCCGGCGGGCACCCCGGCGCCGCTCCGTGGACCGCCCGTCACGGCCGGATTACGGTCGTAGGTAGCGCCCGGCGGACGGGCCGGGCCGCGCGATCGACCTCCTTAGAGGAACGTACAGGATGCCGGGCCGGGCCACAGCCGGGGCTTCATGCCATCGGTGACTGCCAGTGGGCCGCGTCACAGGGGTTCACTGGGCGACACGCCGCCGGAGACCCGGCGGGCGAAGACTTGAGGAGACACCCGCATGGAGTTCCTTCGGCCCGCCACCTGGGACGAGGCACTCGCGGCGAAGGCCGAGCACCCGAGCGCGCTGCCCATCTCGGGCGGCACGGACGTGATGGTCGAGCTGAACTTCGACGTGCACCGGCCATCCGCGATTCTCGACCTGAACCGCGTCCGCGAACTCACCCAGTGGACGGAGGACGGCGGCGTCGTACGGCTCGGCGCGGCCGTCCCGTACGCGCGGATCATCGACGAGCTGGCCGGGCCGCTGCCCGGGCTCGCGCTGGCGGCGCACACCGTGGGCTCGCCGCAGATCCGCAACCGCGGGAGCGTCGGCGGCAACCTGGGCGCGGCCTCCCCGGCCGGCGACTCCCACCCGGCGCTGCTGGCCGCCGGGCGGGACGTGTACGTCGAGGCCGCCTCGGTGCGCGGCACCCGGATGATCCCGATCGACGACTTCTACGTCGGCGTGAAGCGCAACTGCCTGGCGGCGGACGAGCTGATCCGCGCCGTGCACGTCCCCGTGGCGGACGGCCCCCAGCAGTTCTCGAAGATCGGCACCCGCAACGCGATGGTCATCGCCGTCTGCGCGTTCGGCTTCGCGCTGCACCCGAGGAACGGCACCGTCGGCACCGGCATCGGCTCGGCCGCCCCCACCCCGCGCCGCGCCGTCGAGGCCGAGGAGTACCTGCGGGGCGTGCTCGCCGAGCGCGGCCTGTGGGAGAGCGGCGCCCTGCTCGGCTCCGAGGTGGTGCAGCGGTTCGGCGAACTGGTGAAGGCCGCCGCCTCCCCCATCGACGACGTCCGGGGCACCGCCGAGTACCGCCGGCACGCCCTGGCCGTGATGGCCCGCCGCACCCTCACCTGGTGCTGGAACGACTACCGCAAGCAGATCGAACAGGTTGGGAGCGCGGCATGAGGGTCACGTTCACCGCGAACGGCAAGCCGGTCGAGGCCGACGACGTGTGGGCCGGCGAGAGCCTGCTCTACGTGCTGCGCGAACGCGTCGGCCTGCCCGGCTCGAAGAACGCCTGCGAGCAGGGCGAGTGCGGCTCCTGCACCGTCTACCTGGACGGCGTGCCGGTCTGCTCGTGCCTGGTCGCGGCCGGGCAGGTGCAGGGCCGCGAGGTGCGCACCGTCGAGGGCCTGGCCGGCGAGGAGGGCGAACTCGGCCTCGTGCAGCAGGCGTTCGTCGACGCCGGAGCCGTCCAGTGCGGCTTCTGCACCCCCGGCCTGCTGGTGCAGACCGACGCGCTGCTGGCCGACGACCCGCAGCCCAGCGACGACGACATCCGCGAGGCGCTGTCCGGCAACCTGTGCCGCTGCACCGGCTACGAGAAGATCATGGACGCGGTGCGGCTGGCCTCGGCCCGCAAGTGCGCCGGCGAGAGGGACGGCTCGGCATGAACGCGCGCACCATCCAGGGCCAGAAGAACCTGCAGAACATCGGCCAGGCGGCCAAGGACGGCATCGGCGGCTCGCCGCTGCGCCCGGACGGCAACCTGAAGGTGCGCGGCGAGTTCGCGTACTCCTCCGACCTGTGGCACGAGGACATGCTGTGGGGCACGGCCCTGCGCTCGCCGCACCCCCGGGCCCGGATCCTGTCGGTGGACATCACCGAGGCGCTCAAGGTGCCCGGCGTGTACGCCGTCCTCACCCACGAGGACATCCCCGGCTCCAAGTACTACGGCCTGGAGATCCGGGACCAGCCGGCCCTGGCCATCGACCAGGTCCGCTACCACGGCGAGGCGATCGCCCTGGTCGCCGCCGACCACCCGGAGACGGCCCGGCGCGCGGTGAAGAAGATCGCCGTCGAGTACGAGGTGCTCACCCCGATCGTCACCGAGGAGCAGTGCCTGCACCCCGAGGTGCACGGCTACGTGCACGAGCCGCACGAGTACAAGTCCCACGCGTACGGCAACATCTGCCACGAGCAGAAGCTGGTCTCCGGCCTCGGCGTCACCGACGAGGTGCGGGCGATGGCCGACGTGGTCGTCAGCGGCGACTACGAGGTCGGCATGCAGGACCAGGCCTTCCTCGGTCCGGAGTCCGGCCTCGCGGTGCCCGCCGAGGACGGCGGCGTCGACCTCTACATCGCCACCCAGTGGCTGCACGTCGACCGCGAGCAGATGGCCCCGGTGCTCGGCCTGCCGGAGGAGAAGGTCCGGCTCACCCTGGCCGGCGTCGGCGGCGCGTTCGGCGGCCGCGAGGACCTGTCGATGCAGATCCACGCCTGCCTGCTGGCCCTGCACACCGGCAAGCCCGTCAAGATCGTGTACTCCCGGGACGAGTCCTTCTTCGGCCACGTCCACCGCCACCCGGCGAGGATGCACTACGAGCACGGCGCCACCCGCGACGGCCGGCTCGTCTACGCCGACTGCCGGATCGTGCTGGACGGCGGCGCCTACGCCTCCGCCTCCCCCGCCGTGGTCGGCAACGCCGCCTCGCTCGGGCACGGCCCGTACGTCATCCCGAACGTGCGGATGCACGCCATCGCGCTGTACAGCAACAACCCGTCCTGCGGGGCGATGCGCGGCTTCGGCGCGGTGCAGGCGGCGTTCGGCTACGAGTCGCAGATGGACAAGCTCGCCGTCGAACTCGGCATGGACCCGGTGGAGCTGCGGCAGCTCAACGCCGTCTCCCAGGGCGACCGGATGCCCACCGGGCAGGAGATCGACGCGCCCGCGCCGGTCGCCGAACTGCTGCGCCGGGCCAAGGAGATGCCGCTGCCGCCGCCCTTGGACACCACGCACCTGGACGTGCGCCGGCTGCCGGGCGCGCTGTCCAACACCTCGCACGGCGAGGGCATCGTGC
The DNA here is from genome assembly GCF_041053115.1 of Streptomyces sp. Y1. Lineage (NCBI taxonomy): Bacteria > Bacillati > Actinomycetota > Actinomycetes > Kitasatosporales > Streptomycetaceae > Streptomyces > Streptomyces sp. Y1. The sequence continues at coordinate 1,290,356 of NZ_CP163445.1, forward strand.
GCGGCGTCGGCTACTCGGTCGGCATCAAGAACGTCGGCTTCTCCGAGGGCTTCGACGACTACTCCACCGCCCGGGTGCGGCTGGAGGTGATCGGCGGCGAGCCGGTCGCGCTGGTGCACACCGCGATGGCCGAGGTCGGGCAGGGCGGCGTCACCGTGCACGCCCAGATCGCCCGCACCGAGCTCGGCGTCGAGCAGGTCACCATCCACCCGGCGAACACCGCGGTCGGCTCGGCCGGCTCCACCTCCGCCTCCCGCCAGACGTACATGACCGGAGGCGCGGTGAAGCTGGCCGCCGAGGCGGTGCGGCGGGAGCTGATCGACAAGGGCCGGCGCCGCTACGGCTGGACCCACGACGACCTGTCGCTGGCCGGCGGCAAGGTCGTCTCGGCGAGCGCGGGCGCCCTGGTCTCCATGGTCGACCTGCTCGGCGACGAGGCCATCGAGCAGACCCGCGAGCACCACCACCGGCCCACCGTGCCCTTCGACAAGGAGACCGGGCAGGGCTTCGGCCACGTCCAGTACACCTTCTGCGCCAACCGCGCCGTGGTGGACGTGGACGTCGAGCTGGGCCTGGTCAAGGTGGTCGAGCTGACCGCCGTCCAGGACGTCGGCAAGGCCCTCAACCCGCTCTCCGTGGTCGGCCAGATCCAGGGCGGCTGCACCCAGGCACTCGGCCTCGCCGTCATGGAGGAGATCGTGCTGCGGGACGGCAAGGTCCGCAACGCCTCCTTCACCGACTATCTGATCCCCACCATCCTCGACACCCCCCCGATCCCGGTGGAGATCCTCGAACTGCCAGACCCGCACGCCCCGTACGGGCTGCGCGGGGTCGGCGAGGCGCCGACCGTCTCGGCGACGCCCTCGATCGTGGCGGCCATCCGCAACGCCACCGGCCTGGCGCTGAACCGCATCCCGGTCCGGCCCGAGCACCTGACCACCGAACAGCCGGGCTGAGCCCGGGAGTTCGGTCGGCCCCGGGGCGGCACCGCGTCTTCCCGGCCGCCCCGGGGCCTCCCCCGGAGGCTCCCCTTCGGGCCCCGCCCCGCCCCACCCCGCCCCACCCCGCTCCACCCCGCTCCACCCTGCCGCGCCGCCCACGCCGGGGCGCCGCGACGGTGCACCACCCCCACACCGCACCACCCCCACACCGCACCGTGAGTCGAAACGTCCCCCTGCCCCCGTGATCGGTCGTCAGGTCGGCTCGCCCACCCCAACCCCCTTTGACACTTGGGAGTGGACATGACCAGGATCCCCACGGAGCCCGGCACCACCGAAGCAGACAGAGCCACCGGGGGCGAGACCCACCCCTCGCCCCCCGCCGCGCCCCCTCGCGCGACGAACGCGCTGGACGCGTACTTCAAGATCTCCGCCCGGGGGTCGACCCTCGCGGGAGAACTGCGCGGCGGCCTCACCACCTTCATGGCGATGGCGTACATCGTCCTGCTCAACCCGCTGATCCTCGGCGGCGCCGACGTCACCGGCGCCAAGCTCGACCACGCCGCGCTCACCACGGCCACCGCCCTCGCGGCCGCCGTCACCACGATCCTGATGGGCCTGGTCGGCAACGTGCCGCTCGCCCTGGCCGCCGGCCTCTCCGTCTCCGGCGCCGTCTCCGCGCTCGTCGTACCGCACACCACCTGGCCGCAGGCCATGGGCCTGTGCGTGATCTACGGCCTGCTGATCGTGCTGCTGGTCGTCTCCGGACTGCGCGAGAAGATCATGAACGGCATCCCGCTGCCGCTCAAGCACGCGATCACCATCGGCATCGGCCTGTTCGTCACCGTCATCGGCCTCTACAAGGCCGGCTTCGTGCACACCGGCGGGCCCACCCCGCTCTCGCTCGGCCCGTCCGGCGAACTCACCGGCTGGCCGGTCGCCGTCTTCTGCGCCACCCTGCTCGCGATCTTCGTGCTGATGGCGCGCGGCGTGCGCGGCGCGATCCTGTTCGGCATCGCCGGCGGCACCGTGCTCGCCGTCGCCGTCAACAAGCTCGCCCACGTGCCCGCCGCCGCCTGGCGCAGCTCGGTGCCGGTGTGGCCCGGCAGCCCCGTCTCCGCGCCCGACTTCGGCCTGTTCGGCCACGTCGACCTGTTCGGCGCCTTCGGCGCCCGTGGCATGGGCGCGATCAGCGCCTCCGTCGCCGTGTTCACCCTGGTGCTGGCCGGCTTCTTCGACGCGATGGCCACCATCATCGGCGTCGGCACCGAGGCCGGGCTGGCGGACGAGCGCGGCCGGATGCCCGGCCTGTCCAAGGCGCTGTTCATCGACGGCGCCGGCGGCGCGGTCGGCGGCCTGGCCGGCGCCTCCGGGCAGACCGTCTTCGTCGAGTCCGCCACCGGCGTCGGCGACGGCGCCCGCACCGGCCTCGCCTCCGCCGTCACCGGCGGCCTGTTCGCCCTGATGCTGTTCTTCTCGCCGCTGGCCGGGATCGTCCCGGTCGAGGTCGCCTCGGCCGCGCTGGTGGTGATCGGCTCGATGATGATGAGCCAGGCCCGGCACATCGACTGGTCCGACCGCGAGGTCGCCATCCCCGCCTTCCTGACCTGCGTGCTGATGCCGTTCACCTACAGCATCACCGCGGGCGTCGCGGCCGGCGTCATCTCGTACACCGTGCTCAAGGCCGGGCGGGGGCGGTGGCGCGAGCCCGGGGCGCTGATGTGGGTGCTCACGGCGGTGTTCGTCGTGTACTTCGCGCTCACGCCGGTCAAGTCCTGGCTGGGCGTGCACTGACCCGACTCCTGCCGCGGCCGGCCGGGTCGGGGCCCCGGCCGGATTCACGCACCACCGCCGCCGTACGGGATCGTTTCCCGTACGGCGGCACCCCCGCTACTGTCGAGAATGGGTAAGGAGCACTCCGCCATGCAGGACATCGCCGAGCAGTTGCAGGCCTGGCACGCCTCGGGGCGCTCCTTCGCCGTGGCCACCGTCGTCGGCGTCTCCGGCAGCGCCCCGCGCGACCCCGGGGCGGCGCTGGCCGTGGACGCGGCCGGCGAGGCGGTCGGCAGCGTCTCCGGCGGCTGCGTCGAGGGCGCCGTGTACGAGCTGTGCCTGGCGGCGATCGAGAGCGGCGAACCGGTGCTGGAGCGCTTCGGCTACAGCGACGAGGACGCCTTCGCGGTCGGGCTGACCTGCGGCGGGGTCCTCGACGTGTTCGTCCAGCCGGTCGTGCCCGGCGCCGACGCCGGGCTGGACGCCGGCCTCGCCCGGATCGCCGCCGGCACGCCGGTCGCCCTCGCCCGGGTCGTCGAGGGGCCGGCCGCGCTCGTCGGCGCCTGCCTCGCCGTCACCGCCGGGGAGGCGTTCGGGGCGCTGTCGACGGGGCCCTCCACGGTCGGCGCGCTGGAGCGCGCCGTGGTCGCCGAGGCCCGGGCGATGCTGGACGCCGGGCGCACCGGCAGGGTCGTGCTCGGCCTGGACGGGCGGCCCTGCGACGAGCAGGGGCGGGGCACCGTCACCGTCTTCGTCGAGTCCTCCGTGCCCGCGCCGCGGATGATCGTCTTCGGCGCGATCGACTTCGCCGCCGCCGTGGTGCGGATCGGCCGCTTCCTCGGCTACCGCGTCACCGTCTGCGACGCCCGGCCCGTCTTCGCCACCGCCCGTCGCTTCCCGGACGCCGACGAGGTCGTCGTCGACTGGCCGCACCGCTACCTCGACTCGCAGCTCGGCCGGATCGACGGGCGCACCGTGCTGTGCGTGCTCACCCACGACGCCAAGTTCGACATCCCGCTGCTGGAGCGGGCGCTGCGGCTGCCGGTCGGCTACGTCGGCGCGATGGGCTCGCGCCGCACCCACCGGGAGCGGCAGGCCAAGCTGCGCGAGGCCGGGCTGAGCGACGCCGAACTGGCCCGGCTGCGCTCCCCGATCGGGCTCGACCTGGGCTCGCGCACCCCGGAGGAGACGGCGGTGTCGGTCGCCGCCGAGATCGTCGCCCACCGGCGCGGCGGCAGCTGCCTGCCGCTGAGCGCCGGGAACGGGCCGATCCACCACGACCTGGCGACGCCGGCGAAGGAACCGGCCGGGAGCCGTTCGCCGCACGCCGCGTGACGAGGGCGGGTGACGTTGCGTGGCCACCGCGTTGGCGGGAGGCTGGAGTTGCGGACTCGCCCCGAGCCCGGGGAAGGAGCGGGGACCATGCGCGCCCTGCTGGAGGTCGAACTCGACACCGCGACCTCGAACAAGCTCGTCAGCGACGGATCGATCACCGAAGGGGTCCAGCAGATGCTGGCCCAACTCAAGCCGGAGGCGGCCTACTTCCTCAACCGGAGAGGCCGCCGGTCCATGGTGATGGTGGTGAACGTCGCGGACGAGGCCTCGCTGCCGTCCATCGCCGAACCGTTCTGGCAGCAGCTGAACGCCACCGTCGACCTCCACATCTGCATGACCGCCGACGAGCTCTTCGAAGGGCTGCGGCGGCTGAAGGGCTGAAGGTCGCGGCGAAGGATTGAACGCCGCGGCGAAGGGCTGAAGGTCGCGGCGAAGGCCCGGCAGCTGTGGCGAAGGCCTCCGGGCTCCGCTCGGGGCGGGGCCGGGAGGCCTTCGCGATCACGTCACCGGGTGGGTCAGGCGGTCTTGCAGGAGCGCTGCCAGTTCCAGCCGATGAAGGTGTGGCGCAGCTGGACGTCGAAGGTGCAGCTGTAGGTGAGGTCGGGGTTGAGGGTCACCGAGGTGGTGTGGGTGTTGCCGTACCACAGGCCGGTCGGGTCGAAGATGCCCTTGTAGGAGAAGTCCGCGCGGGCCTGGGAGTTGGTGACGGCACAGTCCGTGGTGCAGTCGTCGCTGTTGGTGGCGGAGGCGACCGACCAGCCGGCGTTCCACGGCTCGCGGTTGAAGCCCTGGGTCGCGGTGGTGGCGGCGGTGGTGATCCGGCCGTTCGCGACGTCCCAGTCGGAGGTGGTGTAGAGGCCGGTCATGCGGATGTTGCAGCAGTCGTACATCTCGCTGGCGCTGGTGACCTTGCGGTGGCCGGCGACGGTGGTGTCGCCCGCGGCCGCCAGGGCCTTGGCGGCCCGGGCCGTGCGGGCCTGCGCGGTCTGGGTGCCCTGGGCGGTCGGGACGTAGGAGACCGGGCCCTCCTGCGGCTTGCAGTCCGGTCCGATCGTCACCGTCTGCTGGACGGTCGTGCCCGCGGGCGGGACCGGCAGCGAGCCGGTGAGCGTCACGCCCTCGCAGCTCTGGGCGCTCGGCGCGTCGGCGGCCGGTGCCGCGACGGCTCCCGGGGCCATCGCCATGAGCAGACCGGCCGCACCGAGCGCTACCGAAACCAGACGCTTCTTCACAGTTCGTGTTCCCCTCACTGGTTACCTGCCGGTAAGCCTACGGGCGGACCGACACTGACCAGGGGGCTTTGGCAGGAAGCTGACACTCCGTTTGTGAGTTGCGTCAGTCACTATCAGGAGCCGTCACGCCGGGTGGCGCCGTCTCGGCCCATGCCGCGTCATGTCGGGCCGCCTCAGGTCACGTTGAGGCGGGCGGCGAGGCGCAGCAGTCCGGGGCTGAGCCGGGACAGGAACCGCGCGACCTTCGCCTCCGGGGTGACCGGGACGACCGCCCGGCCGGTGCGGACGGCGCGCACGATCGCGTCGGCGACCTTCTCCGGCGGGAAGCCGCGGCGGGCGTAGAGCCGGGCCGCGCGGGCCTGCTTGGCGGCCTGCTCGGCGGCGGTGGTGGCGGAGAAGGTGGAGGTGCGGGTGATGTTGGTGTTGACGATGCCGGGGCAGATGGTGGAGACGCCGATGCCGTGGGCGGTGAACTCGGCGCGCAGGCAGTCGGAGAGCATGAAGACGGCGGCCTTGCTGGTGGCGTAGGCGGTGAGCGCCTTGGACGGCAGGTAGGCGGCCGCCGAGGAGACGTTGACCAGGTGGCCGCCCCGGCCGCGGTCGGCCATCAGCGTGCCGAAGGCGCGGCAGCCGTGGATGACGCCCCACAGGTTGACGTCCAGGACGCGCTGCCACTCCTTCTCGGTGGTCTGCAGGAACGTCCCGGAGTGGCCGATGCCCGCGTTGTTGACCAGCACGTCGGGCACGCCGTGCTCGGCGGCGACGGCCTGGGCGAAGGCGTCCATCGCGGCGCCGTCCGCGACGTCCACCCGGTAGGCGTGTGCCTTCGGGCCGACCAGCGAGGCGAGTTCGGCGGTGCGCTCGGCGGCCGCGAGGTCGAGGTCGCAGACCACCACCCGGGCGCCGTCCTCGGCGAGGGCGAGCGCGGTGGCCCGCCCGATGCCGCTGCCGCCGCCGGTCACCACGGCCAACCGGCCGTCGCCCTCGGCCGGTCGGCCGTTCCCCGCCCGTTCGGCGGCGGTGCGGGCGGTGAACTCGCGGACCAGTCCGGCCACGGTGGCTCCCTTCTCCAGCAGCGCCGACCAGTGGCCGGCGTGCAGCGTCCTTCGGGTCAGGTTCGGCACCCAGCGCTCCAGCCCCTCGGAGAGGTAGGTGCCCACGTAGCGGTCCCGGGTCAGGGTGACCAGCTGGACCGGCACCTCGGTCGGCCGCTCGCGCGGACGGCCCATGGTGGGGCGGAAGTTGGCCCGGTACAGCTCGATGCCGCGGACGGCGTCGCGGCGCAGGCTCGGCCCCGGGTGGCCGGCGCGCGGGGTGACGTGCTCCAGGTCACGCAGCACCCGCGGCCAGGCCCGGGCCAGGCCGAGGCGCCACGCCGCCGGGGCGAGGTAGGGCAGGTGGAAGGCGGTGATGTACCAGGAGCGCAGGCCCTGGCGGAGCAGCTGCCCCAGGTGGCGCGGGGTGGGCCGGCGCAGGCGGTGGCGCAGCCAGTGGCCGGTGTGGTCCAGGCAGGGGCCGGACATGGTGGTGTAGGAGGCGATCCACCGCTCGGCGCCGGGCGCGGTGACGGCCTCCCAGGACTGGATCGAGCCCCAGTCGTGGGCGACCAGGTGGACCGGCTCGTCCGGGCTGACGGCCTCGGCGACGGCGAACAGGTCCTCGGCCAGGTGCTCCAGCCGGTAGCCGTCCCGGCCGGCGGGCGCGCCGGACTCGCCGGCGCCGCGCACGTCGTAGCGGACCACGTGGTGGTCGCGGGCGAGGTCGGCGGCGACGTCGTCCCAGACGGCGTGGGTGTCCGGGTAGCCGTGCACCAGCAGGACGGTGGGGGCGGCCGGGTCGCCCTGCTCGAAGACGGCGAGCGACAGGCCGCCGGAGCGGACGGTCCGGCGGCGGGTCGGGGTGCTCATCGGGCGGCCTCCACGGCATCGGTCCGGGTGCTGGTCGCTTCCTGCCCGGCGGCCGTCCAGCGGCGGACGTGCGGCAGGTCGTCGTCGAGCCAGTGGGCGTCGTCCTCGGTGACCACCAGCAGCTCCTCGAACTTGATGCCCACGCCCCGGAAGCCGATGTGCGGCTCGACCGCCCACAGGCCCGGGGTGGGCGCGTGCCGGGACGAGCGGCCGTCCGCCCACAGCGGCGAACGGCCGTGCAGGCGCTCGGTGACGAGCTCGCGGCCGAGGGTCTGCAGGGTGCGCACGCCGAAGCCGAACACGTTCACCCCGGCCGGGCCGCGCACGGTGGTCCGGGTCACCTGGTGGCCGATCACCCGGCCCGGGTACACTCGGTGGCGGTTGTCGTAGCCGTGCGCGGCGATCTGCGCGTCCACGGCCGCGTACACCTCGTTCAGCGGCTTGCGGGCGCGCACCTCGGCCAGGATCAGCTCGCGGTACACCGCGAGGTCGGCGGCCAGGCGGTCCCAGACCCGGTTCTCGCCGACCTTGCCGCCGTAGCCGATGTCGGCCGTGTAGCCGTCCACGATCGGCGCGCAGTCCAGCACGTACGGCATGCCCTCCGCCAGGCGGCGGCTGCCGGCGAAGAACTGCAGCGGGGTGCGGAAGTGCCGGAACGCCGTACGGTCGCCGAACCAGGCGAACGGGACGTGGAAGAAGTCCTGCACCCCGGCGGCGACCAGGCGGCGGCGCAGCTCCGCCGTCGTCTGCCGCTCGGTGACGCCCGGTTCGATCCACGCCGCGACCTGCTCGGCGCAGTGGTAGGCGAGCTGCTGGACCTCCCGGAAGCGGGCGAGGTCGCTCTCGGTGTAGGGGAAGGCGGGCATCGCTGCCATCGGGGCTCCTAGTGGTTCGGGCCGGTGCGGGTTCGGGCCGGTGGCGGTCCTGGCCGGTGCCGGTGCCGGTGGCGGCCCTGGCCGGTGCCGGTTCGGGCCGGTGCCGGTTCGGGCCGGTGCCGGTTCGGGCCGGTGCGGGTCAGAGGTCGAGGACCAGGGTCTCGCCCTCGGCGGCCCGCGAGACGCAGGGCAGCAGGGCGCCGGCGGCGCGCTGCTCGGCGGTCAGGCGCCGGTCCCGGTGCTCGGGCTCGCCCGCGAGGACGCGGAGCTCGCAGGTGCCGCAGAAGCCCTGGTGGCAGGAGTACGGGAGGTCCGGGCGGGCCTCGCGCAGCACGTCCAGGGCGGACCGGTCGGCGGGGACGTCCAGCGTCGGGCCGGCCGCCCCGAGCCGGACCGCGAACGGGCGGCCGCCGGTGACCGGCGCGGCGCCGAAACGCTCGAAGTGCAGCGACGCGGCCGGGGAACCGTCCAGCGCCCGCTGCACCGCGGCCAGCATCGGGGCGGGGCCGCAGCAGTAGACGGCGGCGCCGCGCGGGGCGTGGGCGAGCAGCTCGGCACCGGTCGGGACGCCGCCGTGCTCGTCGTCGGTGCGCAGCACCACCCGGCGCGGGTCCAGGGCGCGCAGCTCGTCCCCGTACGGGAGGGTGTCCGCGCTGCGGCCGACGTGCACCAGGCGCCAGTCCAGGCCGTGCCGCTGCGCCTCGCGGGCCATCGGGAGCAGCGGGGTGATGCCGATGCCGCCGGCGAGCAGCAGGACGGCGGGCTCGGCGCAGAAGGCGAAGCCGTTGCGCGGGCGGCGGGCGGTGAGGCGGGCGCCGGGGTGCAGGGTGTCGTGGACCTCGACGGACCCGCCGCCGCCCTCGGGCAGGCGGCGCACCGCGACGCGGTAGGCGCCGGGGTCGGCCGGGTCGCCGCAGAGGGAGTAGTGGCGCTCGCGGCCGGAGGGCAGCACCAGGCGCAGGTGGGCGCCGGGCTGCCAGCGCGGCAGCGGGCCGCCGGAGGGGTCGGCGAGGGTCAACTCGACGACATCGGAGGCGAGTTCACGGCGGGCGGTGACCACCAGCCGGAGCGGCGGGGTGGGGCGGCTGAACGGGCGGCGCGGGTTGCGGCGCAGCAGCGGGCCGCCGAGGGCCGGGCTGTAACGGTCGCCGAAGGCGGTGAGCCGGCGCATGAACGTGTCGGCGCGGGGGCGGCCGTAGAGGTCGGGGGGCGGGTTGAGCAGGTCCATCCGGGAGGGTCCTCGGTCTCGACGAACAGATGTCGGAGTTCAGATGTCAACTTTCAACTTTCAGATTTCAGCGAACAGATAACAGATAACAACTTTCAGATAACAGATGTTGTTCTCTGTTCGCTGAAACCCGTCAGCCGTGCGCCGCCGCCGCGCGGGCGGCCGGGGAGGTGGCGAGGTAGCCGAGGGCCTGACTGGAGGAGCCCTCCTGGGTGGGGTGGTAGCCGGGCCGCAGGTACCTCAGGCCGGAGCGGACGGAGCGCCCCGGGGAGGGCAGCAGCCCGCGCCGGGAGATCCGCAGGGCCTCGCCCCAGGTGGGCTTGAGCCGGCCGGCCAGGGTCGGGTCGGCCGCGAGCAGGTAGCGCGCCCCGCGCACCCAGAGGTGGACCAGCAGCGGCCCGGAGACGAGCATCCCGCGCAGCCGGCGCAGGTAGCCCGGGTCGAGGTGGACCAGCAGGTCGAAGGCGACGCTGCGGTGCTCGACCTCCTCGGCGCCGTGCCAGCGCAGCAGGTCGAGCATCGTCGGGTCGGCCTTCGCGCGGTCCAGGCCGGGCGAGTTGAGCGCCCAGTCGCCGAGGAAGGCGGTGAAGTGCTCGATTGCCGCGATGAACGCGACCCGCTCGATGACGTTCTCCCGCCGCCGGCGCGCCGACAGCCCGGGCTTGTCGCCGAGGACGCGCCGGAACAGCCAGGAGACCTGCCGCACGTACGGGCGCGGGTCGAGCCCCTGGCCGAGCATGTGGTCCAGGACCTCCTGGTGCGCCTCGGCGTGGATCGCCTCCTGGCCGATGAACCCGAGGACCTCCTCGCGCAGTTGCTCGTCCCGGATGAGCGGCAGCGCCTCCTTGAACACCTTGACGAACCAGCGCTCCCCCTCGGGCAGCAGCAAGTGCAGCACGTTGATGACATGGGTGGCCACCGGCTCGTCGGGGATCCAGTGCAGCGGCAGCTGCGCCCAGTCGAAGCGGACGTCGCGCGGTTCGAGGACCAGGCTCTCGTGGACGCGTGCGGCGGGGGCGGCGAGGGCGGGGACGGGCGTGGATCGGGGCATGGCTAGGCCCTCCTGACCTGGGCGGCGGCTCGGGTGGCGGCTCGGCTGAGGGAAACGTACTCGCGGGTAGCCCGGGGTTCAAGGGTTTCGACCACTCTTATCGACATCGAGTCTAATAACCCGGGCAGACTCGGGCGCCGCCGGGGAGGGATGGCCAGGCAGCACGCGGCCCCGCCGGACGCGTCACGTCCGGCGGGGCCGTAGCGGCGGGCGGCTCAGACCGCCATCGCGAGCAGCAGCGGCGCCGCCGAGGCCGCCAGCAGTTCGGCGGCGGCCCGCAGCTTGTGGATGTTGGCCACCGGCATCGAGGTCGCCAGGCAGCCGACCGTGCTGCCCGCCGTGATCGGCACGGCCGCGCACACCGTGCCCAGCGCGTACTCCTGGATGTCGAGCACCGGCACGGTGGCCGGCTGCCGCTCCAGCCGGTGCATCAGCTGGTCGACGTCGGTGACGGTGCGGGAGGTGAGCCGGGCGACCGGGTGCCGCGACAGGTGGTCGCGGCGGCCGTCCGCGTCGAGCTGGCTGAGCAGGCACTTGCCGATCGCGCTGGCATGCGCGGTGGCCCGGAAGTCCACCCACTCCTGGACGGCCGGCGCGTAGTCGGTGGCCGACACCGCCTCCACCGACAACTCCCCGTCGTGGTAACGGCTGAAGTACACGGCCGCACCCAACTCGTCGCGCAGCTCGGCGAGTTTGCGGTTGAGCCGGGCCTTGACCAGCTGCTCCCGGTTGTGCTGCCCGAGCACGGCGAAGGCGCCGCCGAGCACCCAACCGCCGTCCTGGCACTGGAGGTAGCCCTCGATCTCCAGGAGTTCCGCGAGCCGGCGCACGGTGGGCAGGCCGAGCGAGGTCTCGCGGGCGAGGGCGACGAGCGTGACGCCGTCAGGGTGGCGGTCCACCGCCTCCAGCAGTCTGAGGGCGTACCGCAGGGAGGTGAACGGGCCGCCGAGGCCCTGGTCCAGCGCGGCGTGGCGACCCGGGACCGGTGTCGACATGTCGTCCCCTTCCGATGTCCCCCACGGAGCGACCGCGGGCATCCTCCAGCCTATCGAGCCCGGGGCTCCGGCAACCGCTGTCCGTGAATTTCCGTGCACATTCCGTGCGGCGATCAGGTCGGCACGGTGAACGTCCAGTTCAGCGAACGCCCGTACGGCGGCCCCGGGCTCAGCCGAGCGGCGGGAAGAGGCCCTTGGCCAGCCGGACGAGGGCGGCCTGGTCCCGGTGGCCGGTCGGCGCCTGGAGCACCGCGCCCCACAGGTGCTCCGGCCCGACCACCCACACACCGGCGGATCTGAACACCCCGTTGTCGACCGGCACGCCCTCCACCACGGCCACGGCCTCCGCCACCGCCCCGAGTTCGTCCTCGACCATCCGGCTCTCCCGACGCAGCTTGTCGACGAGCTCCTGCCGGTCCTCGGCACCGCAGGACAGGCGCCCGCCGGGCATGCCCACCGTCGCGCCGTCCGCGGCCGACCAGTGCTCCGCGTCGACGAGGACCACCTGCCCCTGCGGTCCGATCACCAGGAAGTCGAGGTTCTCCGAGCTGCCGGGGACGCCGAGGTCGCACAGCACGGCCCAGCCGCGCCGGTTCAGCCGGGCGAGCACGCCGGCCGTGGTCTCCTCGCCGCCCTGTTCCCCGATCCCACCGGCCCACCCGGCCCCGTCGCCTCCCCCGGTCCTCGCGCCTCCCCCGGTTCCTTCGGCCCCTTCGACCCCTTCGACCCCGTCGACCCCTTCGGCACGGGCCCCGGGGTCGGTGTCGGCACCGCCCAGGGCCGCGCGGACGCGGGCGAGGAAGCCCGCTGTGGACCAGCTCGACCGATTCATCGACATCCCCCCTCGACTGATGCCGCATCAGACTACGTCGGCCGTGGGGCACCGGTGGCGGGATCCCGGGAACGCGCGACGCGGCCGGGCCCCTCCTCCCACTGCCCCGGGGAGGAGGGGCCCGGCAGGCGGGAAGACGGTCAGCCCTCGTCGCCCGCGCGGAGCTCGGCGACGGCGGCCTCCAGGCGGGCACCGTACTCCTCGTCGGCGGCGTGGAAGTGCGCGAGGTTCTTCTCGACGACGTCGTCCCGGCTGACCTGCGCCAGGAAGCCCGCGATGTTGTCGATCAGTCGACTCCGCTCCCCCGGGGACATCAGCCGGTACAGCTCGCCGGCCTGGAAGAAGTCGTCGTCCTTGGTGTGCGCCGGCGTGGGGTAGCTGCCGGCGTGGCCGCCGACGCGCTGCGGCGCGGCGAGCGGGGTGTCGGTCTGGGCGGGGCCGTCGTACGAGTTGGGCTCGTAGTTCCGGTCGCGCCCGGCGCTGTTGGCGGCCATCAGGCCGTCCCGGCCGTAGTTGTGCGCCTCGGTGGCGTGCGGGGCGTTGACCGGCAGCTGGGTGTGGTTGACCCCGAGGCGGTAGCGCTGGGCGTCGGCGTAGGCGAACAGCCGGCCCTGGAGCATCTTGTCGGGGGACGGGCCGATGCCGGGCACGAAGTTGTTCGGCGAGAACGCGGCCTGCTCGACGTCGGCGAAGACGTTCTCCGGGTTGCGGTTGAGCACCAGCCGGCCGACCTTGACCAGCGGGTAGTCGGCGTGCGGCCACACCTTGGTGAGGTCGAAGGGGTTGAAGCGGTAGTCGGCGGCCTCGGCGACCGGCATCAGCTGGACGTACAGCGTCCAGGACGGGAAGACGCCGCGCTCGATGGCCTGGTGCAGGTCGCGCTGGTGCGAGTCGGCGTCGCCGCCGGCGACCTCGGCGGCCTGGCCGGCGTCCAGGCAGCGGATGCCCTGGTTGGTCTTGAAGTGGTACTTCACCCAGTAGGCCTCGCCCTCGGCGTTGACCCACTGGTAGGTGTGCGAGCCGTAGCCGTTCATGTGCCGGTAGGAGGCCGGGATGCCGCGGTCGCCGAACAGCCAGGTGATCTGGTGGGTGGAGGCGGGCGAGTGGGCCCAGAAGTCCCAGACGTTGTCCGCCTCCTGGACGCCGGTGTACGGGTCGCGCTTCTGCGAGTGGATGAAGTCCGGGAACTTGATCGGGTCCTTGATGAAGAACACCGGGGTGTTGTTGCCGACGAGGTCGTAGTTGCCCTCCTCGGTGTAGAACTTCACCGCGAAGCCGCGCGGGTCGCGCACCGCGTCGGTCGAACCGAGGTTGCCGGCCACGGTGGAGAAGCGCAGGAACACCTCGGTGCGCTTGCCGACCTCGGCGAGGAAGCCCGCCCGGGTGTAGCGCGAGACCTCGTCGGTCACCTCGAAGTAGCCGTACGCGCCGGAGCCGCGGGCGTGCACGACGCGCTCCGGAATGCGCTCGCGGTTGAACCGGGCCAGCTTCTCCAGCAGGTGCTGGTCCTGGATCAGCAGCGGGCCGTACTCGCCGGCCGAGGCCGAGTTCTGGTTGTCGGCGACCGGGGCGCCGGACTCCGTGGTCAGGTTCTTGGGCATGGCGGGTCCTTCGGGGGTCGGTAAGGGCGGTGCGTGGAGCATGGATTGACGGTTCGTCATGTCAGGCGTGAGACACGGGTGGACGAACCGGCCGGGCGGCGGCCGCCCCGGGAGGCGACCGGCCCGGCTCAGAGGCCGAGCAGGCGGGCGGCGGCCTCGGCGGCGGCCGGCGGGAGCGGGGCGAGGGCCCCGGCGGCCGCGGCCCGGTCGGCCAGCGGACGGGCCGCGGCCAGTGCGGCGGCCTCCCCGTCCGCCAGGCCGGCCGCGGTGAGCGCGGCCTCGGCCTCGGCGGCGGGCAGGGCGTTGAACCAGCGCAGCGCGAGCGCCGCGCGGCCGGCCTCGGTGAGGCGGCCGGTGAGCCGGAGGCGGGCGAGCCCGCCGTCCGGGTAGACGTTGATCCGCACGTGGGTCACCGGGCGGCCCGGGGCGAGCCGGAAGCGGTGCCGGGTGTCGGGCTGGAGGCGGGTGCGGGGCAGCAGTTCGAACCACGGCCCCTGGGCCGGGTCGGCTCCGGCGGAGGCGTCGAAGCCGACGAGGTCGGCCCAGCCGGGGGCGTTGGCGACGAAGTGGCTGGTGTCCACCTCGGCGGCCAGGACCTCGCCGCCCCCGGCCAGGGCGATCTGCACCCAGTCGTTGGCCTTGTCGCGCCGACGCCGGGTCTCCCAGCCCTCGCCCATGACGGTGGCGCGGCCGGGAGCGTTCAGGTTGTGCGGGGAGGAGAAGTAGCGGTCGGAGGCGGCCTCGGCCACGCCGCCGTACTCCTGGGCGGCCAGGTCGAAGGTGAGGCCGTCGAGTTCGCGCGGGTCGGGCAGCACCTCGCCGTGCACCCGCAGCCGGGCGACGCCGCCGTCCGGGAAGATGTTGAGCCGCACGTGGGTGTAGCGGGTGCCGTCCGTGACGGCGAACTCGTGGGCGGTGTCGCCCCGGAGCGGGGTGCGCGGCACGATCACCGTCCAGGCGGCGGCCTCCAGTTCGCCGGGCGAGGGGTGGCCGGGTACGGAGGCGGCCTCGACGGAGGCGCTCTCCGGGTAGTTGCCGGTGAAGTGGGCGGTGTCGACGATCACTCCGCGGACCACTCCGGCGGCGCCGAGCCGGACGATCGCCCAGTCGTGGTCCTGGTCGGTGGGGTGCGGCTGCTCGGCGGAGGCGCCGCGGCGGCGCTTGGACTCCCAGCCGTCCATGATCTGGCCCTTGTGGCCGAAGGTGTGCGGGCGGAACTCGGCGGGCTTGGCGACCAGCAGGTTCTCGGCGTCCGCGAAGGTGTCCTCGTTGGTGGCGACGACGCCCGCGCCGAGCCGCCGCGAGGCCAGGTCGACCAGCTCGGTGAAGGGAGTGCTCGGGGTGTCGGCGGTGGTCACTGGACTCTCCTCGGTTGGCGTCGGTCGTGGGTGGTCGTCGGCTGTCACGGTGACGTGACGGGCCGTCGGCTAGCGTGGGCCGGAAGGGGCGCCGGCGGGCCGGGTGAGCAGCCGGCCGAAGGGTTCGGCGGCCGGGTCCACCGCGCGGCCGCGCAGCCAGGTGGTGCGGACGGCTCCGGTCAACTGCCGCCCCGCGTACGGGGTGACCGGGTTGCGGTGGTGCAACTCGGCTACGCGGACCGGGAATTCGCCGTCCGGGTCGAAGGCGACCAGGTCGGCGTCCCGGCCGACCGCGATGGCGCCCTTCACGGCGTCCAGGCCGGCCAGTTCGGCCGGGCCGGCGGACATCCAGCGGACGACGTCGGCGAGGGTGTGGCCGCGGCGGCGGGCCTCGGTCCAGACGGCCGGCAGGCCGAGCTGGAGGGAGGCGATGCCGCCCCAGGCGGTGGCGAAGTCGCCGCTGCCGCCGTACTCGGGCACCTGCTTGAGGTCGGCGGTGGCGGGCGAGTGGTCGGAGACGACGGCGATGAACTCGCCCTCGGCCAGGGCCTGCCAGAGGGCGTCCCGGTTGGCCTCGTCGCGGATCGGCGGGCAGCACTTGAAGGCGGTGCCGCCGTCCGGCACCTGCTCGGCGGCGAGGGTCAGGTAGTGCGGGCAGGTCTCGGCGGTGACCCGGACGCCCTCCGCGCGGGCCCGGCGCAGCAGCGGCAGGACGGCGGAGGAGGAGACGTGCAGGATGTGGACCCGGGCGCCGGTGCGGTGGGCCGCCGCGAGCAGCCGGGCGACGGCGGCGGTCTCCGCGTCGGCGGGGCGGGAGGCGAGGAAGTCGCGGTAGTGGACGCCGGGCCGCTGCGGCGCGGCCGCGAGTACGGCCGGGTCCTCGGCGTGGATGATCGCCAGCGCCCCGATCCGGGCCTGTTCGGCCAGGGCGGCCTCCAGCTCGGCGTCGTCCGCCAGGTGCGGGAACTCGTCGACGCCGGAGGGGGCGAGGAAGCTCTTGAAGCCGAACACGCCCGCGCGGTGCAGGGGTTCGAGGTCGGGGGTGTTGCCGGGGACGGCGCCGCCCCAGAAGCCCAGGTCGACCCAGGCCTGGCCCTCGGCGGTCTTCCGCTTGACCGCCAGGCCGGCCGCGGTGGTGGTGGGCGGGATCGAGTTGAGCGGCATGTCGACGACCGTGGTGACGCCGCCGGCCGCGGCCGCCCGGGTGGCGCTGGCGAAGCCCTCCCACTCGGTGCGGCCGGGCTCGTTGACGTGCACGTGGGTGTCGACCAGGCCCGGCAGCAGGGCGGTGTCGCCGAGGTCGGCGA
This sequence comes from Streptomyces sp. Y1, assembly GCF_041053115.1. Classification (NCBI taxonomy): domain Bacteria; kingdom Bacillati; phylum Actinomycetota; class Actinomycetes; order Kitasatosporales; family Streptomycetaceae; genus Streptomyces; species Streptomyces sp. Y1. The sequence goes on from NZ_CP163445.1 coordinate 1,306,788, forward strand.
GCTCGCCGGGGTGCTCGACCGGGAGGGTGCCGTGGGCGGCGATCAGCGCGATCCGCCCGTCCCGGACCAGCACGTCCGCGGGGCGCTCGCCCTCGGGCAGGACCACCCGGCGGGACCGGACGACCACGGGACTGGTGACTGGCATGGGAGGCCTCCGGGACCTGGACGGGGGGCGAAGCGGGTACGCCGAACGGGGCCGTGCGACAAGGCCGGTGGGGCTGTCGCGGGCCGGTCGGGGCGGGGCGGGAGCGAAGGATTGCGGGGAGCCTAGGCCCGCCTTCAACAAAACGTCAATGGAGGAACGTACGAGGGATCCGGCGCGGGAGCGGTTCGGCGCACGGGGTGCCGCAGGCCTCGGGTCACGGGGTTCCGCAGGCCCCGGGGCGCGGGTTCCGGCGGGCCCGGCGGAACGGTGTCCGGCAGGCCCGGGGGCACGGGTTCCGGCGGGCCCGGCGGCGCGGTGTCCGGCAGGCCCGGCGGCATGGGCTCCCGCGGGCACCGGGTCACCCCGGCAGCAGTTCGGCGGCCAGCCGCTCCCCCGCCGTCTCGGCCAGCTCGGCGGCCCTGGTCAGGCTGTCCCCCGGCTGCTCGGCCAGGTCGGTCAGGGCGAGCGCGGCGGCGAATCCGGCCGCCCGCCACTCGGGCTCGGACAGCTCCAGCCGCCCCGCCACCGCGGCCACCCGAACCCCCGCCCGGGCGGCCGCCGCGGCGACGCCGGCGGGGGCCTTGCCGTGGAGCGTCTGCGCGTCCAGGCAGCCCTCGCCGGTGACGACGAGGCGTGCCCCACGCACGGCCCCGTCGAAACCCAGCAGTTCGAGCAGCAGCTCGATCCCGGGTCGCATGGTGGCGCCCAGCAGGGCGAGCGCGGCGAAGCCCACCCCGCCCGCGGCACCGGCGCCGGGGGCCTGCCGCACGTCCCGTCCGGTCGTCCCGGCGACCAGGTCGGCGAACCGGGTCAGACCTTCCTCCAGGACGGCCAGGTCCGCCGCGTCCGCGCCCTTCTGCGGGCCGTAGACGGCGGCGGCGCCGCGCGGGCCGAGCAGCGGGTTGTCCACGTCGCAGGCGACGACCACCTCGGCGCCGGCCAGCCGCTCCGCGAGCGGGCCCGGGTCGATCTCCGCCAGCCGGCGCAACGCGGCGCCGCCGGGCGGGAGTTCGGCGCCCTCGGCGTCCAGCAGGCGGACCCCGAGGGCCTGGACCAGGCCGGCCCCGCCGTCCGTGCTGGCGCTGCCGCCGAGGCCCAGCACGATCCGCCGGGCGCCCAGCGCGACGGCGCGCGCGACCAGCTGGCCGACGCCGTACGAGCCGGCCGTCAGCGGGGCGGTGCGCCCGCCGGGGAGCCGGGCGAGGCCGCAGGCCTGGGCCAGCTCGACCACGGCGGTGGTGCCGCGGACGGCGAGCGCCGCGTCCACCGGAAGGCCGGTCGGGCCGGCCACCTTGACCGGGACGCGGGTGAACCCGGCCGCGAGCGCGGCGGCCAGGGTGCCCTCGCCGCCGTCCGCGACGGGCAGCTCGCGCACCTCGGTGCCGGGCGCGGCGCGGCGGATGCCGGCGGCGATCCGGGCGGCGGCCTCGGCGCCCTCCAGGGTGCCCTTGAACTTGTCCGGAGCTACGACCACATGGCCCTGGTGGGGGGTGGCGGGCATGGCGCGGTCCTCACTTCCGTACGGGGTCTGGCGGTGGTTCGTCGGTGTGGCCCGGGTGTCCGCGGGGTGCGCCCCCGGCTGCTTCGAAGAGGTTTTCGACGGCATGTCCCCGGGTCTGCCCCGGAGGTGCCCTGTCTCAAGCATGGGCCGTCCCGGGCGGGGCCGGGCCCGCCCCCGGGAGGGGCGTTCCGGGTGGGCCCCTCCCCGCCGTTTTTCCCCTCGACCCGCTTCCGACGTGCGAGGGGCTCCCCTCGGCGGGGAGGGGCCGGGCGACGCGCCGCGGGCACGACCGAAGTGCCCCCGGGCAGGGTGGGCGCGTCACCGGCTGGGTCGACCGGCGGGCGGGCGGATGAGCCCCGGCCCGCACGCCGGTCGGGCACAGCCCCCTGGCGGCGCGGGCACGACCGGATGGGTACACGCCGCCAGGGGGAGTCCGTGGGGGCCGCCGCCGCTCGCCGCAGGTCACTGCAGCTCACCGCGGCGGCCCCGGGCGGGGCGCTACGCGAGCTCGCGCCCGGAGAGCCGCTCGACGCCGCGCAGCAGCGCCGAGTGGTCGAGCGAGCCGTCGCCGTTGGCGCGGGCGGAGGCGACCAGCTGGGCCACCACGGCGCCGACCGGCAGCGCGGCGCCCACGGCGCGGGCGGCGTCGGTGACGATGCCCATGTCCTTGTGGTGCAGGTCGATCCGGAAGCCGGGGGCGAACTCGCGGTTCAGCATGTTCGCCTTCTTGCGCTCCAGCACGGTCGAGCCGGCCAGGCCGCCGCCGAGCACGTCCAGCGCGGCCTTCAGGTCGACCCCGGCGTTCTCCAGGAACACCACGGCCTCGGCCAGCACCTGGATGTTGACGGCGACGATCAGCTGGTTGGCGGCCTTGACGGTCTGGCCGGCGCCGGACGGGCCGACGTGCACGACCGTGGTGCCCAGCGCGTCGAACAGCGGCTTCGCCTCGGCGAAGTCGGCGGCCTCGCCGCCGACCATGATGGACAGGACGGCCTCGATCGCGCCGGCCTCGCCGCCGGACACCGGGGCGTCCAGGGTGCGCACGCCCTTCTCGGCGGCGGCCTTGGCGACCTTGACGGAGGTCTGCGGGGTGATCGACGACATGTCGACGACCAGCGTGCCCGGCCGCACGTGCGCCAGGACGCCGTCCTCGCCGAGCATGACGGCCTCGACGTGCGGGTCGGCGGGGACCATGGTGATCACGACCTCGGCGTCCCGCACCGCGTCCGCGATGCTCGCGGCGCCGTGGCCGCCGGCCGCGACCACGGTGTCGATCGAGGCCCGGGAGAGGTCGAACCCGGTCACGTGGTGGCCGGCCTTGACCAGGTTGACGGCCATGGGCTTGCCCATGATGCCGAGGCCGACGAAGGCGATCTTGCGGCTCATCGCGTCGTTCCTTAGGTGCGTGGGTGGGAGGTTTCGGGGGGGTGGGTGCGGCCCAGGGCGGCGTGCTGCTCACCCGGACGGCGTGCCGCTCGACGGGCGCCGCCACTCGGCGGATACCGCTACTTGGCGGCGCGCAGCTCGCGCGGCAGCCAGGCGAAGCTGTCGGCGCTGACGCCGCCGGCGGGGCGGTACTCCAGGCCGATCGGGCCGGTGTAGCCGGCGGCGGCGAGCCGGGCGAAGAGGTCCTCGAAGTCGAGTTCGCCGGTGCCGGGTTCGTTCCGGCCCGGGGTGTCGGCGATCTGCACGTGGCCGATCCGGTCGGCGTGGGTGTCGATGACGGCGGCCAGGTCCTCGCCGTTCCTGGCCAGGTGGTACAGGTCGCAGAGGAACCTCGCGTTCCCCAGGCCGGTGGCGGCGTTGACCTTGTCGACCACCTCGACCGCGGCGGCCGCGGACACCAGCGGGTAGTCCGGGGACTCGATCCGGTTGAGGGCCTCGACCAGCAGGACCGCGCCGATCTCGTGGGCGGCCCGGGCCGCCACCGCCAGGTTCTCCAGCGCGAGGGCGTCCTGCTCGGCCGGGTCGACGCCGGGGATCCGGTTGCCGTAGAGCGCGTTGAGCGCGGTGGCGCCGAGGGAGGCGGCGAGGTCGGCGGCGACCTGCACGTTGGCCCGGAAGCGCTCCCGCTCGGCGGGCAGCGAGACCGTGCCGCGGGCGCCCCGGCCGAGGTCGTCGAGGAAGTTGAGGCCGGTGAGGCGTACGCCCGCGTCGGTGAACGCCTTGCGCAGCGCGTCGAGTTCGGCTCGCCGCGGCCGGGGCTCGGGGCCGAAGGGCCACCACAGCTCGGCGGCGGTGAAGCCGGCCGCGGCGGCCGCGGCGGGGCGCTCCAGCAGCGGGAGTTCGCCGAACAGGATCGACAGGTTGACCGTGAAGCTGTGCTTGGCGGCGGCCGTCACGTTCCTCACCTCTCACTCTCTTCCGTCATCCGCAACTTCCACGATGCGGAAGACGGATTCTGTGTGGTGGAAGCATCTCCGGAGCGCCGAGCGGGTGTCAAGACCGTCGCAACATTTTGTTGAAGCGGCCGGGGCGCTGGTGAGGCGCCGGCGATGCCCTGGTGATGCCGCCCGCCCCGGTCCCGCATCGGCCCCGCATCGGCCCTGCCCGCGCCCACCACCGCTCGCTACAGTGAGCACGTGCGATTGATGGTGGAGTTCACGACAGAACCGTTCGAACTGGACACGTTCCCCGAGCACGCCGCGACGGCCCGCAAGGTCGTCGACGAGGCCGGCCTGGACGTTGCGGTCGGCCCCTTCGGGACCGGCGCCGAGGGCGAGGCCGAGCAGGTGCTCGCCGCCGTGACCAGACTGCTCCGGGAGACCCTGGACGCCGGGGCGACCCGGATCTCCGTACAGGTCAGCGTGCTGGGCGAGGAGGGCGGTACGCCGTGACCGAGCACGTGGAACACCCGCTCGCCGCGGCGGTCAAGCCGCTACTGGACGCGGTCGGCGCGACGCCCGTCCCGCTGGACGAGGCGAAGGCCGAGGACGTCGTCCTGGAGTGGGAGGGCGCGCCGGCCCTGGCCGTCCGGCTGCCGCACCTGAGCAGCGCGCTGGACCGGCTGCTGGCCGAGATGGCCCGCCAGTTCGACGGCCGCCCGCTGGCCGAGCTCGACCGATTGGAGAAGCAGCGGGTGGTCGCGCTCCTGGAGGAGCGCGGCGCGTTCACCGTCCGGCACGGGGTCGAGACGGTCGCCACGGCGCTCGGCGTCAGCCGGTTCACGGTGTACAACTACCTGAACCGCCAGGACGGCTCGAAGGCCTCCTGAGCGCTCCGAGTGCCCCGAGCCCCGGGGTGCCCTGACTCCGGGGCACCCGGACTCCGGGGCACCCGGACTCCGGGATGCCCGGGCGCCCCGGCTCCGCGCGGACCGTCCCGCCGCTGCGACGATCCTGGATCGACGGGCGGCGGGGCGCAGTTGGCGGATCGCACACGATTCGGCCCGGCGGCGGCCCCCGGTTCAAAACGTAACCACCAACCGTTCAACAAACTGTTGACCTCGGGGTGGGGTCGATCTAGCTTGTGCGGGTGGCACCACTCTTCAGGAGGTCCACCCCGTGACCAACCACCCCCACGCCCTCGACGCCCTGGCCGCGGCGGACGCCGCCGAGCTGGAGGCGGTCCTGCTGGAGGTCTGCTCCAGCCCCCGCTGGGCCGCCGCCGTCGCGAAGACCCGCCCGTGGCCCGACCGTGAGAGCCTGCTCGCCGCCAACGCGGCGGCGACGGCCTCGCTGACGGCCTCCGACCTGCACGACGCGATGGCCGGCCACGCCCGGATCGGCGAGCCCAAGGCGGGCGACGCCGTCTCCGAGCGCGAACAGGCCGGCGTCCGCGGCGCGGACCGGGCGCTCCTCGGCGCACTGCACGAGGCCAACGCCGCCTACGAGGCCAGGTTCGGCCACGTGTTCCTGATCTGCGCGACCGGCCGCACCGCGGCCACCATGCTCGCCGCCCTGCGCGAGCGCCTCCCGCACGACGCCGCCACCGAGGCGGAGGTCGTCCGGGGCGAACTGCGCAAGATCAACGACATCCGGCTCAACCGGCTCCTCGACGAGGATTCCTGACGGGCCGTCACCGAACCGGACCGCCGGGCCACGCCGGGTCGGAGGGGCCCGGCAGCACGGACGTCCCTAGAGTGGGCGAAGCGGCACTTCTCGTCTGACGCATCATCAGATCTGCTATCAGTAAGGTCACTCCACTCATGACCGACATCTCCACCCACGTGCTCGACACCAGCCTCGGCCGCCCGGCCGAGGGCGTCCCGGTCGAGCTCGCACTGCGCACCGAGGGTGGCTGGCAGGTGCTCGGCACCTCCGCCACGGACTCCGACGGCCGGGTCAAGGACCTGCCGGCCGTGGAGGCGGGCTCGGTCGTCCGGCTGCTCTTCGACACGACCGCCTACTTCGCGCTCCGGTCGTCCGAGCCGCCGTTCTTCCCCGAGGTCCCGATCGTCTTCACGGTCGCGCCCGCGCAGCACCACTACCACGTGCCCCTGCTGCTCAACCCGTTCGGATACTCGGTCTACCGCGGAAGCTAGTAGACCGGCCTGGAAGCTTAGGAGCCACGTCATGGCCCACGTGCTCGGTCAGAACCAGTACGGCAAGGCGGAGAACCGCATCGTCCGGGTCTACCGCGACTCCACCCGGCACGAGATCAAGGACCTGAACGTCTCGGTCTCCCTCCAGGGTGAGTTCGAGGACGTCCACCTCACCGGATCGAACGCCAACTGCCTGCCCACCGACACCACCAAGAACACCGTGTACGCCTTCGCCAAGGAGTACGGCATCGAGTCGGCCGAGGCCTTCGGCATCGTCCTGGCCCGCCACTTCGTGGACGACACCGAGCGCGGCGTCGTCCACGGCGCCCGCATCCGGATCGAGGAGTACGCCTGGGACCGGATCAGGACGCCGGACAGCTCGGCCCGCTTCATCGGCTCGGAGGAGGTAGGCCACTCCTTCGTCCGCAGCGGCCAGGAGGTCCGCACCACCGAGGTCTTCTACGACGGCGAGAGCGTCCGGGTGATCTCCGGCCTGAAGGACCTCGTCGTGCTGAACTCCACCAACTCGGAGTTCTGGGGCTACATCAAGGACAAGTACACCACCCTGCAGGAAGCCTACGACCGCATCCTCGCCACCCAGGTCACCGCCCGCTGGAAGTACGGCTACAGCGGCCGCGACGGCGAGGCCCAGCCCAACTGGAACCGCTCCTACACCCACGTGCGGCGCCACCTGCTGGAGGCCTTCGCCGAGACCTACTCCTACTCGCTGCAGCAGACCCTGCACGCGATGGGCACTCGGGTCCTCAACAACCGCGCCGAGGTGGACGAGGTACGCCTCGAACTGCCCAACAAGCACCACTTCCTGGTCGACCTCGAACCGTTCGGGCTCAAGAACGAGAACGAGGTCTACTACGCCGCGGACCGGATGTACGGCCTGATCGAGGGCACCGTGCACCGCGAGGGCGTCGCCCCGGTCATCCCGGTCGCCTGACGCCCCGCTCCCCCACCGCCGACCCACCACCGACCCACCCGCGACCCACCGCCGACCCACCGGCGACCCACCGGCCGCGCCGGCACCTTCTCCGCCGGCCGTGCTCTCCACCTGACCGCTCCACCTGAAAGCTCCACCAGTTTCTCCACCCCCACCCACCGGAGTTCGTGCCTGCCTCGCGGCGGCCGGCCCGGGGTGCTGGAGAGACCGGCCGAGGGACCCTTGCACCGCCGTCCCGCCCTCGGTCTCCGCAACGTCAGCCGGTCTCCAGCGCCACGGGCGCGCCGGGAGCCACGGGCACAAGAGGGGCTCGACATGGCACCCAGCAACACCAGTAGCACCGACGGCGGTTCCACCCCGGCAAGAACCCCCGGACCTGACGAGTCGTCAGTTCCCGTAACCGACCGGCCGTCCGGGTCCGGACCCCACCCCGTGGACGAGTTGCTGCCCCCGGTGAAGCTGTTCTCCACCGGCCTGCAGCACGTCGCCGCGATGTACGCGGGAGTCGTCGCACCCCCGCTCATCGTCGGCGCCGCGGTCGGGCTCTCGCCCGCCGAACTCGCCCTGCTCATCTCGGCCAGCCTGTTCACCGCCGGACTGGCCACCCTGCTCCAGACCATCGGCGTCTGGAGGATCGGCGCGCGGCTGCCGTTCGTGAACGGCGTCTCCTTCGCCGGAGTCGCCCCCATGGTCGCCATCGCGCACGAGCAGGGACCGAGGAACGCCCTCCCGGTGATCTTCGGAGCGGTGATCGTCGCGGGGGTCCTGTGCTTCCTCGCGGCGCCGTACTTCTGCAAGCTCATCCGGTTCTTCCCCCCGGTCGTGCAGGGCACCGTGATCACCCTCATCGGGGTGTCCCTGCTGCCGGTGGCGATCAACTGGGCGCGCGGCGGCTCGCCGTCCACGCCCGGCTACGGCTCCATGCGGGCCATCGGGCTCGCCGCGTCCACCCTCGTCGCGGTGGTGCTCTGCAACCGGCTGCTGCGCGGTTTCTGGCAGCAGCTGTCCCTGCTCATCGGGCTGGCGGCCGGCACCCTGCTCGCCTTCCCGCTGGGCCTCGCCGACTTCGGCGCGGTCCAGGACGCGGACGTCTTCGCGCTCCCCTCCCCGTTCCACTTCGGCGCGCCGCGCTTCGACGCGGCCGCGATCGCCTCGCTGTGCATCGTCATGGTGGTCTCGATGACCGAGTCCACCGCCGACATGCTGGCGCTCGGCAGGATCGTCGACCGCCCGGCCGACGAACCCGTCCTCGCCGCCGGCCTGCGGGCGGACGGGCTGGCCACCGCGCTCAGCCCCGTCTTCAACGGCTTCGCGGCCAGCGCCTTCGCCCAGAACATCGGGCTGGTGGCGCTGACCCGGATCCGCAGCCGTTTCGTCGTCGCGGCCGGCGGAGGCATCCTGATCCTGCTCGGGCTCTTCCCCGTGCTCGGGTCGATCGTCTCCCTGGTGCCGCAGCCCGTCCTGGGCGGCGCCGGGATCGTGCTCTTCGGCACGGTCGCGGCCAGCGGCATCCGCACCCTCGCGGAGGCCGGAATGGAGTCCAGCGGCAACACCATCCTGGTGTCAGTCTCGCTCGGCGTCGGCATCGTGCCGATCGCCGCGCCGACCTTCTACGACTCCTTCCCGGAGGCCGTCCGCACCCTGATGCACTCCGGGATCTCGGCCGGCTGCGTGCTGGCCGTCCTGCTCAACCTGCTCTTCCACCACGCCGGAACCGCCCGCCGGTCCAGAACCGGCCGGGCCTCCGGCGCGACGGTGCCGACCGTGACACCGTCCTGACCGGCCCGGGAGGGGCGCACCCCGCCACGGCGCGCCCCGAGCCCGCCACCGCGCGCCCCTCCCGGCCACCATCCCCCTCAAGGAGCTCCGCCATGGCAGTCCAGCCCCCGCCCGCCGACCAGCGGATCGTCATCGAGAACGCCGCGATCGCCACCGTCGACGCCGAGGACACCGAGTACGCCCGCGGCCACGTGGTCCTGCTCGGCAACCGGATCGAATCGGTCGGCGACGGCCCCGCGCCGAACTGGCTGGACAACGTCGTGCGCCGGATCAACGCCGAGGGCCACCTCGTCACCCCCGGCCTGGTCAACACCCACCACCACTTCTACCAGTGGATCACCCGCGGCCTCGCCCAGGACGCCATCCTGTTCGACTGGCTCGTCGCCCTCTACCCGACCTGGGCGCGGATCGACGAACGGCTCGTGCACGCCGCCAGCCAGGGCTCCGCCGCCGCCCTGCTCAAGTCCGGCTGCACCACCGCCTCCGACCACCACTACGTGTTCCCCGCGGACGGCGGCGACGTCCTCGGCGCCTCCATCGAGGCCGTCCGGGAGCTCGGACTGCGCTTCACCGCGCTGCGCGGGTCGATGGACCGCAGCCGCAAGGACGGCGGGCTGCCGCCGGACCACGCCGTCGAGGACCTGGACGCGATCCTCGCCGCCTCCGAGGCCGCCGTCGACCGCTACCACGACGCCTCGTTCGGCTCGATGCTGCACGTCGCGCTCGCGCCCTGCTCGCCGTTCTCCGTCTCCACCGAGCTGCTGCGGCAGTCCGCCGAACTCGCCCGCCGCAAGGGCGTGCGGCTGCACACCCACGGCTCCGAGACGGCCGAGGAGGAGCAGTTCTGCAAGGAGCTGTTCGGGATGGGGCCGACCGACTACTTCGAGTCGGTGGGCTGGCTCGGCGAGGACGTCTGGATGGCGCACTGCGTGCACATGAACGACTCCGACATCGCCAAGTTCGCCGAGACCGGCACCGGCGTCGCGCACTGCCCGTCCTCCAACGCCCGGCTCGGCGCCGGGATCGCCCGGGTGCCCGCCATGCTGCGGGCCGGCGTCCCGGTCGGGCTCGGGGTGGACGGCACCGCGTCCAACGAATCCGGCGAGCTCGGCACCGAGCTGCGCAACGCGCTGCTGATCAACCGGCTGCACGGCTCCCCGGCCGCCCTCACCGGGCGGCAGGCGCTGCGGCTGGGCACCATGGGCGGCGCCCGGGTGCTCGGACGGCAGGACGAGATCGGCTCGATCGAGGCCGGGAAGCTCGCCGACCTGGCCCTGTGGAAGGTCGACGGGGTCATGCACTCCTCGATCGCCGACCCGGTCGCCGCGCTCACCTTCGGCGCGCTGCCGCCGCTGTCGGTGCTGTTCGTGAACGGGAACGCGGTGGTGGAGAAGGGCCGGCTGACCACCGTCGACGAGGACCGGATCGCCCAGGCCTGCGCCCGCGCCGCCAGGGACCTGGCGGCCCGGCCGGTGTGACTCCCCCCTGACTCCGGGACGCCCAGGGACGGTGCGTGACCCGGACTCCGCGCGCCCGGCCGGGCGCGCGGAGCGCGGCCCCGAACCCACGGCGAGGGTTCGGGGCCGCGGCGTCGGGCGCGACGGGGTCCGGCGGACAGGGTTCGGCCGACACCCGTCCGATGACAACTTTCAGCGAACAACTTTCAGCGGACAACTTTCAGATAACAGATAACAGATGTTGAAAGTTGTCAGCTGTCATCTGTTCGCCGCCGGCTGTGCACTCCGCTCGCCACCGCCCCGGCCCGCCGGGGGTGCGCTCACGCCGTGCGGCCGAGGGTGGCGAGGTAGGAGCGCCAGCCGCCGTGGTGGGTGATCTCGCGGTGCACGCCGCGCTCGGCCTCGCCGCGGGCCAGCAGCATCGACAGGCAGGCCGAGCCGTCCTCCAGCTCGATCACGCCGAGCTCCAGCTCGCGCGGCTCGCCGGGCAGGATGACGTCGCGCAGGCGCTCCAGGCTGATGTCGTACAGCTCCCCCTCGATGGCGGTGTCGACCGCGGGGTCGCGCAGCAGCCCCGGGCACACGTCGTCGATGGAGAAGAAGCGGTAGCCGGGCGCCGTACGGGCCGGGCCGATCAGCGCGTCCGAGACCTTCGCGTGGAAGGGCCCGCCGACCATCGCCTGACCGTTGAAGAAGATCCTTGCCATGCTCCAACTCCTATGCCGGGTAAGGAAGAACAAAGAAAAAAACACCGTCCCGCTCGGCGACGCGAAAACAGCCGGACGCGTCGCCGTGCGGAACGGAGCAGGTGGGTGCGCAGCCGGACCGGGCCGGGCCCGGGCGGGCTCAGCCCAGCAGGGGCAGCGCGGGGAGGGTCAGGAAATCCACGAACTCCTCGGCCAGCGCGACCTGTTCGAAGAGCCGGGCGGCCTCCGCCCAGCGCCCGGCGGCGTACGCCTCCTCGCCGAACTCGGCGCGCAGCTCCGCGAGTTCGGTGGCGACCAGGGAGCGGACGAGCTCCGCGGTGGCCTTCTCACCGGTGTCGGAGAGCACGACCCCGTTGTGGATCCACTGCCAGGTCTGGGAGCGGGAGATCTCGGCGGTGGCGGCGTCCTCCATCATGTGGAAGATCGCGACGGCGCCGAGTCCGCGCAGCCACGCCTCGATGTAGCGGATGCCGACCTGGACGGCGTTGTGCAGCCCGGCGCGGGTGCAGCTGCCGCCCGCGCCCGCGATGTCGAGGAGTTGGGCGGGGGTGACGGGTTCGGCCGGCCCGGGGTTGTCCTTCTGGTGGGGCCGCTCGCCGAGGACGGCGTCGAAGCAGGCACGGGCGACCGGGACGAGGTCGGGGTGGGCGACCCAGGAGCCGTCGAAGCCGTTGGCGGCCTCGCGCTCCTTGTCGGCCCTGACCTTCTCCAGGGCGGCGGCGTTGACCTCCGGGTCCTTGCGGCTGGGGATGAAGGCGGCCATGCCGCCGATCGCGTGGGCGCCGCGCCGGTGGCAGGTCCGCACCAGCAGCCGGGTGTAGGCGGCCATGAACGGCGAGGCCATGGTGACGCCGTTGCGGTCGGGGAGGATGTAGTGCTCGCCGGCGTCGCGGAAGTTCTTGACGATCGAGAACAGGTAGTCCCAGCGCCCGGCGTTGAGGCCGGCCGCGTGCTCGCGCAGCTCGTAGAGGATCTCGTCCATCTCGAAGGCGGCGGTGATGGTCTCGATCAGCACGGTCGCGCGGACGGTGCCGTGCGGGATGCCGAGTTCGGCCTGGGCGCGGGTGAAGACGTCGTTCCAGAGCCGGGCTTCGAGGTGGCTCTCGGTCTTCGGCAGGTAGAAGTAGGGGCCGGAGTTGGGGTCGTCGGCGCCCCTGGCGAGGAGCCGCGCGGCGTTGTGGAAGAAGTACAGGCCGAAGTCGACGAGGGCGCCGGCGACCGGGGTGCCGTCGACGAGCAGGTGGTTCTCGTCGAGGTGCCAGCCGCGCGGGCGGACGACGACGGTGGCGAGTTCGGCGGCGGGCCGGAGGGTGTAGGCCTTGCCGGCGGGGCTGGTGAAGTCGATCCGGCCCTCGAAGGCGTCGATCAGGTTGAGCTGTCCGCCGACGACGTTCTCCCAGGTGGGGGAGGTGGCGTCCTCGAAGTCGGCGAGCCAGATCCGGGCACCGGAGTTGAGGGCGTTGATCGTCATCTTGCGGTCGGTGGGGCCGGTGATCTCGACCCGGCGGTCCTGGAGGGCGCGCGGCGCCTCGGCGACCTTCCAGTCGCCGGCCCGGATGTCGGCGGTGTCGGGGAGGAAGTCCAGCGTGCCGGTGGCGGCGATCTCGGCGCGGCGGGCCCTGCGCCTGGCCAGCAGGTCCTGCCGGCGGCCCTCGAAGGCGCGATGGAGGCCGACCACGAAGGCGATCGCCTCCGGGGTGAGCACCTCCTCCGCCCGGTGGACGCGCGGACCGGCGACAGTGACGACCGGAGCGGCGGGGGAGGCGCCGGGTCCCTGATCTGCAGCCATGGGCAGGACACTCCTAAGACGGTTGAGCCTGGCGAGAGGGGTTCCGGTGGGAGCCCCGCTCGGGGAGATTCCTTGGATCGGGCCCGCCTGTCGGCGGGTTCGATTCTGTAAAGTGGAGACTAGTTTCCGCGATACAGAATTTCAACGGTTTGTTGAAAGATCGCCGGGACTCTGCTCCGCCCCGACAGCGAAGGGAACACCGGTGGCCCGGACCTCCGACCCAGCATCGACGACAGGCACCGACCGCGCGAGCGGCGGGGTGCAGTCCGTCGAGCGCGCGTTCCACCTCCTGGAGGCGCTGGCCGACTCCGGCGGCGTGGCCACGCTCAGCGAACTCTCCACCAGCTCCGGCCTCCCGATGCCCACCATCCACCGACTGGTTCGTACCCTCGTCCAGCAGGGCTATGTCCGCCAGGACACCGCGCGCCGCTACACCCTCGGCCCCCGGCTGATCCGCCTCGGCGAGACCGCCGGCCGACTGCTCGGCAGCTGGGCCCGCCCCTACCTGGCCGAACTCATGGAGGCCACCGGCGAGACCGCCAACCTGGCGGTGCTGGAGGGCGGCGAGGTGGTGTACGTCGGGCAGGTGCAGTCGCGGCGCTCGATGCGGATGTTCACCGAGGTCGGCCGGCGCGTCCAGCCGCACTGCACGGGCGTCGGCAAGGCGCTGCTCGCCCAGCTCCCCGAGGACGAGGTGCGCGCCGTCCTCGGCCCCAACCCCCTTCCCGCGCACACCGAGTTCACCGTCACCGACCCGCAGGAGCTGATCCGCCAGCTCGCCGAGGCGCGCGAGCGCGGCTACGTGGTCGACGACCAGGAGCAGGAGATCGGCGTCCGCTGCATCGCCCTCGCCGTCCCCGGCGCGCCGACGCCCACCGCCCTGTCCGTCTCCGGCCCGGAGGCCCGCATCCGCGCCCTGGAGGAGCAGACCGGCGCCTCCTCACTGGTGCCCGTGATGCACCGGATCGCGACCAGGCTGGGGCAGGTCCTCGCCCCCTGACCCCGGCGGGGCACGAACGACGGGGGCGCGAACGCAGGAACCGGCAGCCGTCCGGCCTCGTGGAGGTCGGGACGACTGCCGGTTCGTGAGAGCGGCTGGTCTGCGGGCTACGGGCTACCGGCTACGGCGCTCAGCGGTACACGCGCACGTAGTCGGAGGCGAAGGTGATCGGGGCGGTCCCCTGCGGCGCCGGGTGGTACTTCCCGGCGGACACCGACAGGTTGAGGATCAGGTACGCGGACCAGTTGGCGCCCACGCCCGTGCCGTCAGAGAAGACCTTGACGCCGTTGACGTACCAGTCCACCGAGTTGGCGCCGTAGTAGGTGCCGATGGTGACCCAGCCGTTGTTCGCGATCGACTTGGTGTCCTTGTAGAACAGGTGGTTCGGGTTGACGTGGTTGGTCAGCTCCAGCGTGCTCGAGTTGTCCGCGTGGTACTCGAAGGAGTCGATCTCCCCGTGCGTGCCGCTGGTGCCGTTCCAGGTCCACAGCGCCGGCCAGGCGCCGGTGCCGGCCGGGAGCTTGACCCGGGTCTCGGCGTAGTCGCCGGTCTTCACCTGGAAGCCCTGGCTGGAGAACTCGGTGGTGAGCAGGCCGGCGTCCCAGGCCTGCTTGCCGTTCTCCAGGGTGTGGCTGCTGGGCGCGGCGGTGAAGGTGGCGACGCCGTTCGCGACCGTGACCTTGCTCTTGTCGATCCAGTCGAGCTTGTTGTCGTTCGGGTTGTGCGTCTTGTAGTGGTACGAGCTGCTCTGGTCGCCCGTCCAGCGGGAGCCGTACGCGATCGGGCCGTTGAACTCCTCGTCGAAGGCCATCGACTTGCCGGCGATCGGGGCGGCCTGGGCAGGCGGGGTGGTCGGGGCCGGGGTGGGCGTCGGCGTCGGCGTCGGCGTCGGCGTCGCGGTGGTGGAGACCACGAGCTTCTGCGAGGTCAGGTTATGCCAGGTGCCGGCGCTGTCCTGCCAGAAGCCGAACTGGGTGTACGTGCCGGCCGGCAGGCTGCGGGCGGCGCTGGTGAAGGTCGTGCCGCTCGGGCATATCTGCACGTTGGAGGCGTTGCCGGGGAAGTCGAGGTTGGCGCCCTTCGCGTCGCGCACGCCCACGCCCACGGTCTTCGCGGTGAAGCAGGCCGAGGAGTGCAGGGTGAGCGAGGCGGTGGTGGCCTTGCCGGCGACCATGGTCGCGGGCGCGAGCCGGTCCTGGGTGACGGTCGGGGCGGTCGCGGCCTGGGCGCCGGTGGCGGCCGGCAGGCCGAGCAGGGCGGCGCCGCTGAGGGCGAGCGCACCGGTGGCGGCGACGGCGGTGTTGCGGGCGCGGTGCGACGGGCGGGCATGGCGCGGCGCGCGGCGCCGGGCAGGCTGCTGCATGGGATGTCCTCTGCGACGCCTGCGAGGTGAGCTGTCGGGTTCGGGCTGAGGATGCCCGGCCGCCGGATGTGGCGGCTTCACCCCAAGCCGCGGCGCGCACGCGGGAGCGTACGGCCGGGCGCTGACCTTGGTTCCCCCGCTCCCGTCCGCTGTGATCCTCGAGTGACCCGCCGGCGGGTGGACGGGACTCGGCGTCCCGGCGGCGGGGTCCGCGACGGCGGACGACCGTTGCAGGCTAGGCGGGCCGTCCGTGAACGGACAACTCCCCCGGGCCGCTTGTCGCGCAGTTCACACTGGTGTCGATCAACGACGCTGCGTGGCGGTCGAGTTGATCAATCCTGCCGGTCCGCCGGGTCGGCCCCGGCCGCAGGGCGGGGAGGGGGACGGGAAGCGGGCGGGGAGGAGGCGGGGGGGAGGCCGGGGGGGCGGTGCGGCAGGCGGCCCTCGACCGCGCCGGAGCCGGGCGCCGTCCACCGCCGCGCCGTGGGCCCGGTCGGATAAATTGGAGTCCTGGCATTTTCCGCACTGCACAAGACCCACCGCACGAGATCCACCGCACAAGACCACCGCGCGCTGCGTCGCGACCACCGCACGAGAGCGCCGTACCGAGGAGCCGCCCCGCCATGACCGCGTCCCTGCCCGCCTTCGCCGGCCGCACCTACCTCTTCCGGGTCGACAACGGCGCTGCGTTCCGCAACACCTACTCGGCCGATGGCACGCGGCTGCGCTGGGAGGGCCTCGGCGAGTCGGCGGGCCAGTGGGAGGACGTGCGGCTGCACGTCGCCGAGGTCGCGCCGGCGGTCTACTTCGTCAGCTGGACGGAGCAGAGCGGGATCACCGTCAGCCACGTCATGGACCTCAACCGGCTGACGGTCCGGGCGTTCTGGACCTTCGAGGGCGAGGGCGGCCGGGTCGGCCAGCTGCACACCGGCACGCTGGAGCCGGTCGCCTGACCCGGCGGGACGCACGAGCCCGGGGACGTCGACGACGGCCCCGGGCCGGGAGTCTCAGACGGTGGGCCGGCCGGGCACCTTGAGGTGCTGGGACAGCCACTCCAGCGAGGACGGCAGCAGCGCGCTCCAGGTCTCGAAGTTGTGGCCGCCGTTCTCCAGCATGGCGTACGAGACCTTCATCGGGGCCTGCACGGCGTCGATGAACCTGTCGGTCTGCTGCTTGTACTCGCCGTCGCCCTTCTTGGTGCCGGCGAGCAGCACGGACACCTTCGGCTGCGGCAGGTTCTTCAGCCGCCACATCAGGTCCGCCTCGTCGCGGCGCTGCTTGCTGCCGCCGAACAGGTCGCCGGTGGTCGGGTCGTCGGCGGCCTCGTAGTACCCGGAGAGGGCGACGGCGGTCGGGAAGACGTCCGGGTGGCGCATGGCCAGCTTCACGGCGCAGTAGCCGCCGGTGGAGTTACCCATGAAGGCCCAGGCCTGCGGGTCGGTGGAGACCCGGTAGCTGGCCTGGATCGCCGAGGGGACGTCCTTGGTGAAGTACGTGTCGGACTGCGGGCCGTTCGGGATGTCCTCGCACTCGGTGTCCTGCGGCATGGCCGGCGAGGGCTTGACCAGGACCATGACGGTCGGCTGCATCCGGCCCTCCTGTAGCAGCTTGAGGGCCGCACCCGGGTAGTTGAAGCGGGTGATCAGGTTCTCGGCCTGCCCGGGGAAGCCGGTGCTGACGATCACGGCCGGGAACTGCCGGTTCGCGTACTCGGGCTGGAAGTACTGGGGCGGCAGGTAGACGTAGCCCTCGGTGGAGAGCCGGCTGGCCTTGCCGTCGATGCGGACCTTGCGGATCTCGCCGGACTGGGCGGGCTCGCGGCCCACCGCGCCGCCGCCCTTGACCGAGGCGGTGCCGATCGTGTCCACCAGCAGGCGGCCGGAGGCGTCCGCCTTGTTCTGGATCACCACCGGGCCGTTGTCGCCGGTGCCCAGCAGGTCGTCCCAACTGCTGTAGAAGGCGAAGTAGTTGTTCGCCACCAGGCCGAGCGCGGCGAGCGCCGCCAGCTGGGTGCCGAGCAGCGCGCCGATCCGGCCGAGCACCGCCCGCCAGCCCTTCCCGGCGAGTCTGGGCCACAGCCAGACCGTGCCGACCATCATCACGACGGCGACCAATACGGCCAGCGCCAGCACCTTGTGGCTCGTCAGACCCATGTCCTTCTTGCTCCCACGCCTCGAACTCCCCGCCCCTCCGCTAGCTACAGGACATCCGAGGTCGTCGACCCGGTTCCCCCGCCGGGGCGCGAGGACCAACCCTAGCGGGAGCTGGGAGACAGCTGATCGCGGGCTGGGGGCGGGCAGGGCGCCGCCGCCGGCGGGTAACAGATGACAGATTTCAACTTTCAGCTTTCAGATTTCATCTTTCAACTTCTGTCATCTGTTACCTGTCAGCCGCCGGCCGTCAGCCGCAGCCCCGCCGTGAGCTCGCGCATGCAGCGGCCGCCGAGGTCCTGCGGGGAGCCCGGGCCGGTGACCGGGGCGTCGGAGGCGGCCCACTGCTCCAGCGCGACCCGGATCGCGGCCGTCGCCGCGGCGGCGGCCAGCCGGATCTCCAGCGGGTCGGCGCCGTCCGGGCAGCGGACGGCCAGGACGGTGCGCAGCCGCTCCTCCGAGCCGGCGTGGACGCGCTGCCAGGTGCCGTCGAGCCGGGGGTCGCGCAGCAGGCTGCGGGTCCAGTGCATCGCCTCGACGGCCGCGTCGTCGGCCGGGGTCAGCGAGGCGACGGCCGAGCGTTCCAGCGCCTCGCGCAGCGGGAGGTCCGCCGGGCTCTCGGCGAGCAGGTCGACCCACCGCTGCCCGCCCGCCGCGAGCAGCGGGGCGACGGCGTCCTCCTTGACCGAGAAGTACCGGTAGAAGGTGCGCAGCGAGATGCCGGCGGCGAGGGCGATCTCCTCGGCGGTGGTCTCCTCGACGCCCCGCTCGGCGAAGAGTGCGGCGGCGGTGCGGGCGATGTCGAGGCGGGTGGCCTCGCGGCGGCGCTGGTTCAGGGTGGGGCGTCCGGTCACGGGCTCAGCGTACGCGGCCCCCTGCCACTTCGGCGCGGCCTGCCGATATGGCACGGCGAGACTTATTGGCACAACGTGCCACATCGGCGTACCGTGTCCCTTCAGGTCGAGAGACCACGAACGGAACGGAGTACCACCATGGAGCGCTTCAGCGGACGGAACGTCCTGATCACCGGCGGCGGCTCGGGCATCGGCCAGGCCACCGTGCACCGGATCCTCGCCGAGGGCGGGAAGGTCGTCGCCGTCGACGTCAACGAGGACGGCCTGAAGAGGACCCTGGAGCGCGCGACCACGGACGGCACCGCGGACCGGCTCACCCTCCAGGTCCTGGACATCGCGGACGAGGCCGCCGTCGTCGCGGGCGTGGCCGAGGCGGTCGCGGGCCTGGGCGGGCTGGACGTCCTGGTCAACGCGGCCGGCATCCTGCGCTCCTCGCACACCCACGAGACCACCCTGGAGTTCTGGAACAAGCTCCTCGCGGTGAACCTGACCGGCACCTTCCTGATGACCCGCGAGGCGCTCCCCGCCCTGCTCGCGGGCGGCAAGGGCGTGGTGGTCAACTTCAGCTCCACCTCGGCGAGCTTCGCCCACCCCTACATGGCCGCCTACGCCGCGACCAAGGGCGGCATCCAGTCCTTCACCCACGCCATCGCCTCGGAGTACTCGAAGCAGGGCCTGCGCGCGGTCTGCGTCGCGCCGGGCAGCATCGACAGCGGCATGACGAACAACCCCGGCCTGCCCGCCGACGCCGACTTCAGCCTGCTGGCCAAGCTCTCCCCCGCCCTCGGCCAGGGCTTCGCGGGCCCGGAGACGGTGGCCGGCGTGATCGCCATGCTGGCGTCCGACGACGGCGCCTTCGTCACCGGCACCGAGCTCCGGATCGACGGCGGCACGCACATGTGACCCGCCGCCCGCCCCGGCAGGCAGCGGGGTCCGCGCCCTCCCCCGTGGGGCGCGGACCCCGCTGCGCCGCGTTCCGACCGGTTTCGGGCCGGGCTACGCAGGCCGGACCGTTCGGGCCCGGCTGTTCGGGCCGCACTGCTGAGACCGGGCTGCTCAGGCCGCACTGCTGAGACCGTGTTGCTCAGGCCGGGCTGCTCAGGCGCTTCGCGAAGCGGAGCTCGCCGGGCCCGTCCGCACCGGGCGGCTCGTCCAACGGGGCGAAGCCGTGGCGCCGGTAGAGGGCGATCGCGGGGGCGTTGCCGGGGAGGACGGCGAGGCGCAGCTCGGTGCCGCCGTCCGCGCGGGCCCAGCGCTCGACCTCCTCGATCAGGCGGTCCGCGACGCCCCGGCCGCGCGCCCGCGGGCCGACCCACAACGAGCGCAGCTCCCGTTCGCCGGGGCCGCCCGTCCCGGGCATGCCGCCGACCAGGCCGACCGGGGTGTCGGCGAGGAACGCCGCGACGCGGTGCGCGCCGGGGAGGTGGAGCCGGGCGCGCCAGCGCTGCGCGCCGCCGTCGTGCCAGTCCGCGAGACCCGCCTTGAAGGCGTGCGGCGCGTCGGTGAGGGCGGCGAGGCGCAGGTCCCGCCAGAGCGGCCAGTCGTCGGGAGTGAGGGCGCGGAGGGTCACCATGGCCGCCACCGTAGGGCTCCGGGCCGTCAGCCGGTTCGGGCGCGGGCGTGGCGGCGGCGCGGGGCGGGGTCGCGGCGGGCGTCCCGGTGGGCGGCGAGGGCGTTGCCCGCCGCCACGATCGCCCCGCCGACCAGCAGGAACGCCACCGCCATCAGGAAGCTGGCCCCGGCGACCCGCCGGTACCCGCCGTGCCGGGCGGGGTCGAGGAACGGGTACGGGTACCAGTCGACGGCGTGGCCGCGCAGCAGCGTGTACGTCAGGTAGAGCAGCGGGACGGCCAGCCAGCCGAGCACGACCGTCGGGCGCAGGCGCCGGGCGGGCGGGTCGATCAGCCAGTCGGCGAGCACGACGAGCGGCATCGCGCGGTGGACGACGTCGTTCACCCACGGGATCACCAGCAGCTCCGGGTACTTCGCCAGGACGGTGCCGTAGACCAGGCCGGTGATCGCGAGGTAGAGCACCGCCGCCCCGCGCACCGCGTCCGGGACGGGCGGACGGCCGGTGAGGCCGGCCCAGCCGCCGTAGCCCAGGACGGCCAGCCCGACGAAGTTGCTGAGGTTGGTGAAGTAGCTGAAGTAGTTCACCACCCCGGTGGGGTCGGTCGCCGCGTGGTAGCCGTTGATGCCGAGCGCGACGGCCAGGAAGACGGCGACGGCGAGCCGGGCGGGAGCGAGCCACGCGTGCATCGTCTCCTCCCCCTCTCTGGTGCCCCCGCTCTGGGGGCGTGGTCCGGCAGGGCTACTCGGATTGAAACCCGGGCGGGAGGAGTCGGCCACAGGAGCGGGGGCGGCGGCGCGGGCACCAGCGGGGGCAGCGGGGGCAGCGGGCGCCAACAGGGCGGCGGGCGCGGCGCTGAGCGGCTACGGCGTGCGCCAGTCGGCCGCGAGGGCGGCGGCCGGGTTGGCGGTGAGCAGCAGTTCGGGCAGCTCGGGGCCGAAGGTTCGGGCCAGGCGGGGGGCGAGGTCGGTGAGCAGTCGGGCCGGGCCGCCGGCCTGGCGGGCGGTGCGGGTGGTGGTGTCGGCGCCGAGGAGCAGCTGGCCGGCGTGGCCGGCGTCGACCAGGTCGGCGATGAGGTCGAAGGCCTGGTGGTCGGCGGGGTGGCCGGCCCGGGAAGGGCTGTCCAGTGCGAGATGGACGCCCTCGGCGGCGAGGCTGCGGTGCAGGGTCGGGTCGGGCAGGCGGGTGAGGTGGCCGAGGACGATCCGGTCGGTCGGGACGCCGTGCCGGCCGTGCAGTCGGTCCAGGATCTCGTGCGGGTCGCCGGCCGCTTCGAGGTGGACGGCGATCGGGGCGCCGGTGGCGTGGTGCGCCTCGGCGGCGGCCGCGTGCACCCGGCGGGTGTAGGCGGTGGTCGGGCCGGTGTCGGAGGCGATCTTGATCAGGCCGGCGCGGACGCCCCGGGGCGCGCCGGGCAGTCCGGTGGTCAGCTCGGCGACGAAGCGTTCGGCGAGGTCGGCGTGGCCCGCGACGGCGTCCCCGCCGTAGTGGACGGCCTGGTGGGCGCCGGTGGCGGCGACCAGCTGCACGCCCGTCGCCCGGGACAGCTCGGCCAGGGAGTCCGCGCCGCGGCCCATCCCGTACGGGGTCCATTGGACGAGGGTGCGGCCGCCGGCGGCGGCGAAGGCGCGCAGGACGTCCTCGGCGGCGGCCGGGTCGTCCAGTTCCTGGCCGGGGAGCAGCGGGCTGCGGATGAAGAGGTGGTCGTGGGAGTCGGTGACGCCGAGCTCGGCGGGGTCGAGGTCGCCGAGGACGGTGCGGACGGTGCGGCTCATGCGCGGGCCTGCTCGGGCTGGAGGGCGGACTCGGGGGCGGACTCGGGCGTGACCTCGGGCGCGGACGCGGACTCGGCGAGGGTGGCGGCGACGACCCGGAGGCCGGCCAGGGCCTTGGGGACGCCCACGTACGGGGCGAGGTGGACCACGACCTCGGTGATCTCCTCCGGCGTCAGCCCGATCCGCAGGCTGTTGCGGACGTGGTCGGCGAGCTGCGGCTCCACGCCGCCGAGGGCGGTGAGGGCGGCCAGGTTGGCCACCTGGCGTTCGCGCAGGCCGAGGCCGGGGCGCTGGTAGGTGCCACCGAAGAGGGCGGTGACGATCCAGTCGGGGAAGCCGGGGGCGATGGCGTCGAGGCCGCCGAGGGTGTCGACGGCGACCGGGCCGGCCAGGTCGGCGAGCAGGGCGTAGCCGGCCTCGCGGTCGAGCGGGGCGACGGCGAGGTCGGTGGGGATCAGCTGGTCGGGCATGGCGGTGGCGAAACCTTTCACCAGTGGCGGCCGGCGGGCAGCCGGTCGAGTTCGGGGCTGGACAGGTGCAGCACCTGGTAGCGGGTGCCGGGGGCGTCCTGCGGGGCCGGGCCGTGCCAGAGGGCGAACCGGAGCAGTTCCCAGCGGCTCGGGTCGACGGCGACGGCGGCGGTGTGCAGCGCGGGGTGGGCGGGCAGTTCGGCGAGCGCCCGTTCGACGGCCTCGGCGGGGTCGGCCGACTCCGGCAGCCGTACGGTCTCGAGGGTGGCGCCGGTCGGCGCCCCGGCCCGGGTGCCGTGGGCGACGCCCGCGCCGAGCCAGTGCCGGACGGCGGGGCGCCCGAAGTCGGCGCTCAGGCCGCGGAAGCCCGGGCCCCAGAGGAAGCCGTTCATGCCCTCGGGGGTGCGCCAGAGGTAGAACGGCGCGTACTGGTTGACCGGCGAGCCGTCCCGGCCGCGCTCGCGGATCAGGTACGCCTTGAGGCCGAGGCCGGGGTGGGCGTCCAGCAGGTGGCCCTTGTCGGCGACGCGCTTGCGGATGACGTCCATGTCGTAGTCGGCCGGGAGGGTGATCTCGTACTGCATGGCGTGCACGGCTGGGCTCTCCTCGGGGTCGTCGGGGTCCTCGGGTTCTGCCGGGTTCCTCCGGTGGCGGCCGGGCGCCGCCCGGGTGTCAGGCCGAACGGTGCGCGGCCAGCAGGCCGAGGGCGCCGCGCGTCGCCCGCTCGAACGGCCCGGCGTCGCCGGCCGCGCGGGCCAGGACGTAGCCGCCCTGGACGACGGCGACCACGGCGGCGGCGGTGTCCGCCGGGTCGAGGCCGGGGGCGAACTCGCCGGCGGCCTGGCCCTCGGCGACCAGGTCGGCGATCCGGCCGCGCAGCCAGTCGAAGGTCTCCTCGACCGGGGCGCGCAGCTGCGGGTCGGCGACGACGTCCGGGTCCTGCGCCATCCGGCCCATCCGGCAGCCGCGCAGCACGTCGCGGTCGCGGCGCAGGTAGGCGGCGATGCGGTCGTAGGCGGTGCCGGGGGCGGCGAGGTCGGCCTCGGCGATGCCCCGCATCTGCTCGGCGCTGCGGCGCAGGGCGGCGGCGGCGAGGTCGGGCTTGCCGGTGAAGTGGTGGTACATGCTGCCCTGGCCCACGCCGGAGCGCTGCTGGATGGCCTTGGGGCTGGTGCCGACGTAGCCGCGCTCCCAGAGGAGGTCCTGGGTGCTCTCGATGAGACGGTCCTGAGTGGTCACGAGGAACACTGTACATACCAGTAGGTACAGAGCGCCAGTGGTTTCGCGCGTTCCGGAACGCCGGAACGCCGGGAGGCGGGGAGTTGGGGAGTCGGGGACGACAGAGGGCCGTGCGCCGCCCCCCGGCGGCCACGGCCCCTCGACCGTTCGTCCTCCCCCGCCCGACCGGACGGCATTCCGCCGCGCGCCGGTGGCGCGCGTCACGTCACGGAAAGTCGCCGACATGACGCACCGTGAGGAGCGGGCCGCCGCCGCACCGGCCGTACACCGCACGGACATTGACGGCCGGGCCGCCCCTCCCCCGGCCCGCCCGGGGCCGGGACACAGCCGGCGGCCCGCACCACCCGAAGGGGACGAGGGGCCCGACACGCCGCGGCGGCTGGCAGGATGTCCGACATGAGCTACCTCGCCTCGGATGACCGCTACGCCTCGATGACCTACCGCAAGGCCGGCCGCAGCGGCGTGCGGCTGCCCGCCGTCTCGCTCGGGCTCTGGCACAACTTCGGCGACGCCCAACCCCTGGACGTGCAGCGCGCGGTGCTGCGCCGCGCCTTCGACCGGGGCGTCACCCACTTCGACCTGGCGAACAACTACGGCCCGCCGTACGGCAGCGCCGAGCGCAACTTCGGCTACCTGTACGCCCAGGACTTCCGGCCGTACCGCGACGAGCTGTTCATCGCCACCAAGGCCGGCTGGGACATGTGGCCCGGCCCGTACGGCGACGGCGGCAGCCGCAAGTACCTGCTCGCCAGCCTCGACCAGTCGCTGGGCCGGATGGGGCTCGACTACGTCGACGTCTTCTACTCCCACCGCTACGACCCGGAGACCCCCGTCGAGGAGACCATGGGGGCGCTGGACAGCGCGGTCAGGTCGGGCAAGGCGCTGTACGCCGCGATCTCCAACTACCCGGCGGAGCAGCACCGCGAGGCGGTGGCGATCCTGCGCGAACTGGGGACGCCGGCGCTGCTGAACCAGTCGGCCTACTCGATCCTCGACCGGCGGGTGGAGGACGGCGGCGTGCTGGACGCGGTGGGCGACACCCAGACCAGCCTGATCGCCTACTCCCCGCTCGCCCAGGGGCTGTTGACGGACCGTTACCTTTACGGCGAGGTGCCGGCGGGCTCGCGGATGTCGATCGGGAAGTTCCTGACCGAGGAGGCACTGACCGGGGAGAAGCTGGAGCGGCTGCGGGCGCTGAACAAGGTCGCCGAGGGGCGCGGGCAGACGCTGGCCCAGCTGGCGCTGTGCTGGGTGCTGCGGGATCCGCGCGTGGCCTCGGTGATCATCGGCGCGAGCAGCGTCGCCCAGCTGGACCAGAACCTCGACGCGCTGGCCGGCGGGCCGCTGACGGCGGAGGAGCTGGCCGAGATCGACCGACTGAGCCGCTGACAGGGCGCGAAGCCCGGTCGGTTGACAGCTGACGGCGAACAGCTGACAACAAACAGATTTCAGCGAACAGATAACAGATGTTGAAATCTGTTATCTGTTCGCTGTTTGTTGTTCGCTGTTCGCGGGTCGCCGCCGGCCGGGGAGCGCCAGCCGTCAGCCGGCCGGGGTGTACTTGTAGCCGACGCGACGGACCGTCACGATGCTGTCGCGGTAGGCCGGTCCGAGCTTGCGGCGCAGCCGGGCGACGTGCACGTCGACGGTGCGGCCGTCGCCCACGTGCCCGTACCCCCACACCGCGGTGACCAGGTGGTCCCGGGTGTGGACCCGCTGCGGGTGCTCGGTGAGGTGGGCCAGCAGCTCGAACTCCAGGTAGGTGAGGTCGAGCAGCCGCCCGTCGACGTAGGCGTTGCGCCGCTCGGTGTCGACGGTGACGCCGCGTCCGACCGGGCGGACCGGTCGGACGCCGGCCGGTGCGGGCGCCTCGGCGGGCGCCGGGGCGCCTGCCGCCGGGGTCTCGGCGGGCACCAGCACCAGGTACCCGACCATCGGCTGCCCGGCCGCGCCGGTGAACTGCGTGCCGTACTGGGCGAGCAGCCCCGGCGGCAGGGCGCCCTGCGGCAGGGCGGCGACGACCGTCGCGCCCTCCGGCAGTGCGGAGAGCAGCGCCTGCGGCGCGGCCGGCGGCAGCGCGGCGCCGACCGGGCGGGTCGACGGCACGGGGGCCGAAGTGCCGTGGGGCGGCAGGTGGTTGGGCGTGGTGACGACGGGGGGCAGGGAGCGGACCGCGCGCAGGTGCGGGGTCGCGGCGGGCAGGGGCAGGGTGGCCGTGGAGGACGAAGACATGGTGTGCCGCTCATTTCGCGCGTGACGGACGGGGTGGAGTCGTCTGCGCGTCGACCGGGTGTCCTGTCGGTCGCCGAACCGGGCCGTCCGGTGGACGGGGTTCAGCGGCCGCAGGGCCGGGACGCGCCGGGCGAGCCCGGACACGTCTGGTCGAACAGGTGCGGCTGCCGGGACGGCCAGAACGGTTCGAGGTCGGGGCGACCCCGGCGGCCGTCGACGGCGCGGCTCGCGCACCCGTTCCACCGGCCGGCGGGGCCGGCGCCGGGGGCAGGGGTCGTGCAGGCGTTGTTCACTGGTGCTCTCTCCGCGCGGCGGGGGCGTTTCGGGAGGCCGCGGACGTTCCGCGTGGGACGGGTCCGCCGCGGCCTGGTCGACGGGATCGAGGGTGCGTCAGACGGCGCGGCCGGGCGTGGGCCGGGGTGCCGGGGACGTACCGGAGGGGGCAGGTCCGGTCAGCGACAACAGGCGCTGCAGATCAGCGCGTGGTCGATGTAGCGGCGCACGGTGAGGGCCGGGACGGCGCGGGGGGACACGGCGGGACCGGGACGTCGGTCGACGGTCATCCTGCTGCCCTCCCCCTGGTCTCCGCGCGGTCGCGCCGCGGTCGTGTTCCCTCCCCCGGGCACGGCCGGGGGCGGCCTTCGTCCACAGAGCCTTCCACGGCCGGGGCGGTCCAGGCAACCTCTCGCGCACCGAACGTCCGGCATACGGACACCCGAATGAGACGGCCGGGGCGTGCCGGTCCCGGCGCGGCGGGCCGGGATCCGGCGAACTGGCCGGTCAGGCCCGGGCGGTGGCGGCGCGGTGACGGCCGGCGGCGGCGTGTTCGACGAGCGCGACCAGCACCTCCTTGCCGTCCTCGCGCAGCCGCGCGTCGCACAGCAGCACGGGGATGCCCGGGTCCAGGTCGAGGGCGTCCCGGACCTCCTCGACCTCGAACCGCTCGGCGCCGTCGAAGCAGTTGACCGCGACCACGAACGGGATGCCGCGCCGCTCGAAGAAGTCGACCGAGGGGAAGCAGTCGGCGAGCCGCCGGGTGTCCGCGAGCACCACCGCGCCGAGCGCGCCCCGCGCCAACTCGTCCCAGACGAACCAGAACCGGTCCTGCCCGGGCGTGCCGAAGAGGTAGAGCGCGAGGCCCGGCTGCAGGTCGATCCGGCCGAAGTCCATGGCCACGGTGGTGGTGCGCTTCGTCTCGACGCCCGAGGTGTCGTCCACCGGGCGGCCCTGCTCGCTCAGTTCCTCCTCGGTGCGCAGCGGCCGGATCTCGCTGACCGAGCCGACCAGGGTAGTCTTGCCCGCGCCGAAGCCGCCGGCGACCAGGATCTTCACGGCCGCGGCCGGACCGCCGCGCCAGCGCGGTTCGGCCGCGCCGCCGCGCGTGGCCGGGGTGTGGTCAGAGCGCACGGAGTCCATTGATCACGTCTCGCAGCAGGCGCTCGTCCGGCAGCTCGGCGAGCGGAACGGGTCGGGTGACGCTGATCAGGTCGGCGTCGTAGAGGTCGCCGAGCAGGACCCGCACCACGCTGACCGGAAGGTCGGTGAAGGAGCCCAACTCGGCGACGGACAGAGGCTCGTGGCGACACCAGGTGAGGATGGCCTGGTGTTCCGGGGTGAGGCCGTGCGCGGGCACGCCGCCGGAGTCCGGGCCGGGCCGGGCGGCGGTGATCAGCGAGATCAGGTCGAAGAGGCCCTCCTCGACCGGCCGGGTGCGGCCCCCGGTCATCGAGTAGAGCCGCACCACCGGGCCGGCCTCGTCGTCGAACCAGCGCTCCTCGGCCTGGGCGCGCGGACGGAACAGGTCGACCTCGGGCCCCTCGCCCGGGTCGGCCTGCTCCGCCCGCGCCGACTCCTGTGCGCCGGGCGGCAGTTCAGGGCCGCCCGGCACCTCGCGGCCGGCCGGCACCCCGGGGCCGTCCGTCGCGACCTTCGATTCCGCCATCGGTCGGTCTACCTCCCGGGCGGGGCGACTTCGGTGCGCGGCTCGGCGGCCATGTGCTCGCCGACCCGCTTGACCAGCAGGGCCATCTCGTAGGCGATCTGGCCGATGTCCGCCTCGGCCTCGCTCAGCACGGCCAGGCAACTGCCGTCGCCGGCCGCCGTGATGAACAGGAACGCCTCGTCCAGCTCGATCATGGTCTGGCGGACCCCGCCGACCTTGAAGTGCCCGCCGGCGCCCTTGGCGAGGCTGTGGAAGCCGGCCGCGACGGCGGCCAGGTGCTCGGCGTCCTCCCGGTCCAGGTCGCGGGAGGCGCCGGTGGCCAGGCCGTCGTTGGAGAGGATCACCGCGTGCCGAAGGGCCGCCACGCGCCCCACCAGGTCGTCCAGGAGCCAGTTGAGGTCCCCGGACGGCTGCGTCGAGATGGTCATGAATCGGTTCCTTCCGATGGAGCGGGTGATGCGGGTGGTGCCGATGGTGCCGATGGTGCGTTCGGTGCTGATGGTGCGTTCGGTGCCGATGGCGCCGGTGGTGCGGGTGCTTCCGGTCCTGCCGAGGTCGTGGGCGGCACGCGCGAGGCGGACCGCGGCGGTACGGCGGGCGCTCCCGGCGGGACCCGGCGGGCCAGCCGGGCCCCGCTGCCGTCCGCCGGGGCGGGCAGCGCCGCCGGGGCGGGCGCCGGGCCGATCGCTCGGCGGGCCGGGTCCGGCGGCAGCCAGCCGGGCCGGGCGCTCCCACGGTCGGCGGAGTCCGCCGGACCGTTCGGGGCGGACCCCGCGGACGGGGTACTCGAAGCGGACGGTGCGGAAGCCGTGGACGGCGCGGACGGCGCGGTGGCGCCGCGGCCGCGGGTGAAGCCGCGCTGGAAGGAGGCGAAGGTGGCCCGCGCCTCTTCGGGCGAGCGCTCGCGGGCGTCCCGGGCGTCCGCCGCGGCCCGCCCCTGCGGCCCGCCCCGGCCGCCGCCCGTGCGGAACCGTTCCTTCGCCTGTTCCTTCGCCTGCTCCTTGAGCTGCGGGGCCAGGTTCGCCTGCCGGACCCGCCGGGGCAGGCCGCCCTCCGTCCGCGACGCGGCACCGGCGGGCGCCGACATCACCGGCGTGACCTCGACCGGCCGGGTGGTGTCCGTGACCGGAGCCGCGGCCGCGGCGGTCCGGTCGGGCACCGCCTCCGGCCGCCGGTGCCGTCCGGTGGGCGACTCGCCGTCGCCGGACACGCCGCCCTCGGCCCCGGGCGCGGGCACCAGCACCGGCCCGCCCCGGCCCCGGGCGGCCCGGCGCGGCAGTCCGCCCGCCGTCCGTCCGGCCTCGGGCGCGGACGGCCGGGGGCCGCCGGCCACCCGGTGCCGCCCGCCCGAGGCGTCGGCGCCGCGGGCGCCCGCGGCCCGGTCCCCGTCCGCGCGTGCGGCGGCCCCGGCGCCGGTACCGGCGCCCACCCCCGCCCCGGCGGGCACGGCCACCAGCTCGCGCGCCCCGCGCCGCCCGGACACCCCGGACGCCCCGGACGCCCCGGACGCCCCGGCGGCCCCGCCGGACCCGGCCACCCCGGACCCGGCCGACCGCCCGGCCCCGGCCGACCCGCCGGACGCGGCCCCGGAAGGCTCCGGCATCCCGTCCGGCGCCTCCGCGAGCAGTTCCCGCGGAATGAGCACGACGGCCGTCGTCCCGCCGTACGGCGAGGGCCGCAGGTGGACCCGGACGCCGTGCCGCCGGGCGAGCCGGCTGACCACGAAGAGGCCCAGCCGGTCGGTGTCGGCGAGGTCGAACTCCTGCTCCACGGCGAGGCGTTCGTTGATCTCGGCGAGCAGCTGCTCGCTCAGCCCGAGCCCGCGGTCGTCGATCTCCAGCGCGAAGCCGTGCGCCACGACCTCGCCCTGGACGGTGACTTGGGTGCTCGGCGGGGAGAACACGGCGGCGTTCTCGACGAGTTCGGCGACCAGGTGGGTGATGTCGGCGACGGCGCTGCCGAGCAGCCCGGTGCCGGGGAACGGCCGGACGATCACCCGGGCGTAGTCCTCGACCTCGCCGACCGCCGCGCGCACCACGTCGACCATCCGGACGGGCTTGCGCCAGGCGCGCCCGGGCGAGCCGCCGGCCAGGATGATCAGGCCCTCGGCGTGGCGGCGCATGCGGGTGGTGAGGTGGTCGACCCTGAACAGGTCCTCCAGCTCGGCCGGGTCCTCGGTGCGGCGCTCCATGGTGTCGAGCAGGGTGAGCTGGCGGTGCAGCAGCACCTGGCTGCGGCGGGCCAGGTTGACGAACACGGCGGAGACGCCGCGGCGCAGTTCGGCCTGTTCGACGGCGGCCTGGACCGCCGTCCGCTGGACTTCGTTGAAGGCCTGGCCGACCTGCCCGATCTCGGCCTGCCCGAAGTGCAGTTCGGGCGCCTCGGCGGCCACGTCGACGGCCTCGCCGCGGCGCAGCCGGAGCATGACGGAGGGCAGCCGGGTGCTGGCGAGTTCGTTGGCGGCGTTGCGCAGGCCGATGAGTTCGCGGGCCAGGCCCCGGCCGATCCGGAAGGAGATCAGCACCGACAGCACGACGGCGACGAGGCCGACCGCCCCGGCGATGCCGGCGCGCAGCAGCGCGGAGACCGCGGCGGAGTGGCCGCGGTCGTCGAGGCCGGTGGCGATCCGGCCGTTGATCGCGGCCAGGTCGGCGAGGGAGCGGTCGGCGGTCTCGCGCCAGGTGCCGCCGGCGAGTGCCTGGGCGACCCGGTCGGGGCCGCCGGCGCCGACGAAGTCGGCTTCGGCGCGGGTGAGCGCGGACCAGGCGTCGCTGCCGCGCAGGGCGATGTAGTCGGACTGGTCGGCGGGGTCGAGCTCGGCGATGTAGACGGTGAACAGGGCCTGCTGGTTGTGCAGGGCGTCGAGGGCGACCTGGTACTGCTCGGCGGTGGGCCTGGCGGCCGCGGTGTGCAGGCCCTCCATCGCCGCGTCCTCCTGGGAGAGGTACTCGCGGGCGCGTTCGAGCTCGATCAGGATGGTGCCCTGGCGCGGGAGTTGGCCGCTCTGGCGGGCGACGTAGGCGGAGGCGAAGCCGAACACGGGCTTGACCAGGTCGCTGTACTGGCCGAGTGCGAACTCCCAGTTCAGCGCGGCGCGGCCGATCTGGGCGCGCAGCGGGCCGAGCTGGTCGGCGGCGGCGAGGACCTGCAGGTAGCGGCCGCGCTGGCTCGCGGAGAGCCGGCCGCCGGACTCGTCCTTCTTCTGCCGCAGCACGGCCAGGGCGCGGTCGGTGACGGCCCTGGCGTGTTCGAAGGCGTCCCGGGCGACGGGCGAGTTCGGGTCGGCGAGGCGCTGGACGGCGGTGCGGCGCTCGTCCTGGAGGGCGGCGGCGTACTGGTCGACCGGCGGGCCGAACTCCTTGTACGTACGGCTGATCTCCAGCTGGTTCCAGACGTCGCCGGTGGTGGCGAGGGTCGCGTACACCCACAGGGCGGTGAGCGCGACGATGGGCACCAGGAGCAGCGCGATGATCTTCGCGCGGATCGAGCTGCTGCGCAGACGCATGGAGTCCTCGGTCGGGAGTGTGCCAGGCGCGGGCTGGTCGGCGTGGGTCGTGCGTCGTCGGAGGGTGTCGTCGGAAGGCGTCGCCGGAAGGCGTCGTCGGAACGGGCCCGGCCGGGGTCCGGCCGCAGGTCTGCGCGACTCTACTACGCCCTGACCACTCGTTCGAGGGTCGAATTCCCCCGCCCCGTCCGCGCGGCCTCCGCACCCCTCCCGGCTTGCCCCGGACACGTCAGGAAAGGGCCGCGTCCGCCACCGATTCGCGCCCGGATCATCCGCCCACGCCCGATTTGCGACCCGGCTCGGCGCCACCACGGGCCTTCCCCTGATCTTCTCCGCGACGACACTTCCGGTGCGAATCGGTGCCGATCTCGTCGCGTCACCGTCACAACCCTGGGCAGTGACAGGGCGATCCGATAGTTTCGCTGCACCCGCGCCGCCGCCCCCGTGCCGGGGCAGCCGGGGCGGGCCACCAGTCGCGCGCCGCGACGGGCGGGCGGGCCGCGAGAGGCGAACGGGGAGGACTGTGCGCGAGTTCAGCACTCCCGCCCTGCCCGGGCCCCCGGCCACCGGAGGAGTCGCCGACTCCGTGTTCGACACCGCCGAGCGCACCCCCGAGCTGGTCCAGCTCTCCCGCCAGGGCCCGGACGGGCACTGGCACGACGTCACCGCCCGCCGCTTCCGGGACGAGGTGCTGGCACTCGCCAAGGGCCTGCTCACCCGCGGCGTGCGCTACGGCGACCGGGTCGCCCTGATGTCCCGCACCCGCTACGAGTGGACGCTCTTCGACTACGCGCTCTGGTCGATCGGCGCCGTCTCCGTGCCGATCTACCCGACCTCGGCGCCCGACCAGGTGCGCTGGATCCTCGCCGAGACCCAGGCGGTGGCCTGCCTGGTCGAGGACGAGGACGGCGCGATGACCGTCGGCGCCGTCTGCGACGCGCTGCCCGACCTGTCCGGCATCTGGCAGCTCGACCACGGCTGCGTCGCCGCGATCACCGAGGACGGCCACGGCGTCCCCGACTCCCTGGTGCACCGCCAGCGGCTCGGCGTCACCGCCGAGAACATCGCCACCGTCGTCTACACCTCCGGCACCACCGGCCGCCCCAAGGGCTGCCTGATCACCCACGGCAACCTCGCCGCCGAGGCCGACGCCATGCTCGGCGGCTGGCGCGACGTCCTGCACGACACCGGCGGCGAACAGCCCGCCACCCTGCTCTTCCTGCCACTGACCCACGTGTACGCGCGGGCCGTGCAGATCGCCTCGATCCGCGGCGGCCTGCGGATCGGCCACCTGCCGCAGGTGTCCACCGACGCGATGCTGCCCGCCCTGGCGGTCTTCCGGCCGACCTTCCTGCTCACCGTCCCGTACATCCTGGAGAAACTCCTCCAGCAGGCCCGGCAGGCCGCCGAGAACGCCGGGCGCGGCGAACTCTTCGAACAGGCCCGGCAGGTGGCCGTCGACTGGGCCACCGCCAAGGAGCAGAAGGCCTTCGGGCGCGGCCCCGGGCCCGGCGCGGGCCTGCGGCTGCGCCACATCGCCTACGACCGCGCCGTCTACCAGAAGCTGCGCGGCGTGCTCGGCGGCCGGATCCGCACCGTGCTGTGCGGCGGGTCCTCGCTGCGGCGCGAGCTGGCGCTGTTCTTCACCGGCGCCGGCCTGCAGCTGTACGAGGGGTACGGGCTGACCGAGACCTCGGGCGCGATGGTCGCCAACCCGGCCGGGCGGCAGAAGCTCGGCACCGTCGGGCAGCCGCTCGCGGACTGCACGGTGGCGCTGGCCGACGACGGCGAGGTGTGGCTGCGCGGCCCCACGGTCTTCGGCGGCTACCTCAACCACCCGCAGTGCACGGCCGACGCGCTGGTGGACGGCTGGTTCGCCACCGGCGACCTGGGCCGCCTCGACCAGGACGGCTACCTCAGCATCACCGGCCGCAAGAAGGACCTGATCGTCACCAGCAACGGCAAGAACCTCGCCCCGGCGGCGCTGGAGGAACGCGTCCAGGCGCACCCGCTGGTCTCCCAGTGCCTGGTGGTGGGCGACGACCGGCCGTACGTGGGCGCGCTGATCACGCTCGACCCGAGCGCGCTGGCGCACTGGCTCAAGTCGCACGGGCGGGAGCAGCTGGACACCTGGTCGGTGCTCGCGGACGAGCAGCTGCACGTGGAGATCCAGCGGGCGGTGGCGGCGGCGAACGCGGCGGTGTCCCGGGCCGAGTCGATCCGCGCGTTCCGGCTGCTGCCACGGGAGTTCAGTCAGGAGCAGGGGCTGCTGACGCCCTCGCTGAAGCTGCGGCGCGCGGCGATCACCAGGCACCACGCGCAGGACATCGAGGAACTGTACGCGCCCTGACGATTCGTCTGCGACCGCGTGGTGTACGGAGGTTGGATCGGCATCCGGCATCCCTGTCGGCGGCCGGCGGGGTGCGGGGCGGCAGTTCGCGGCGGTTCACCCGCCGTTCCCTTGACGGGCCGATTGGTCCAGTCCATTGTTTCTGTTCGGTCCGCGTGCGGGCGCACCACCCACCGCTCCCGCCCCTCCGGGAGCGCCCGGTTCCACGACTCTTTCACCCTCCCGCCCTCCCCACGGGCGGGTTCCCCCACCCGCAGGAGTCCTCACGTGTCCATGTCCACGCGCCTGTCCGCGCTGGCCGCCTCCGTCACCCTGCTCACCGGACTGACCGGCCTCACCGCCCCGGCGGCCTCCGCCGACCAGCCGCCCGCGTCCGCACCCGCACCCGCCGGCGGCCCGGTCGTCAACCTGGCCACCAACCCGGGCTTCGAACTGCCCGCACCGAACCTGGCCGACTGGGGCAGCATCCCGGGCTGGACCTGCACCGGCGGCCCCGCCGAGGCCGCCGTCACCACCGCCGCCCCGCACACCGGCACCTCCGCCCTCACCGTCACCCCGGCCGGCGCCGACTCCACCGGCGAGTGCGCGCAGACCGTCGCCGTCCAGCCGAACACCACCTACACCGCCTCGGCCTGGGTGCGCGGCAGCTTCGTCCACCTCGGCGCCACCGGCACCGGCAACGACGTCGCCCCCGCCTGGACGGAGACCACCGGCGGCGGCTGGCAGCAGCTCACCACCCGCTTCACCACCGGCCCGAACGCCCGCAGCATCCGGCTGTACGTCCACGGCTGGTACCAGCAGGGCCCGTTCTCCGTCGACGACGTCCACGTCGACGGCCCCGCGCCCGCCCCCGCCGTCCAGGCCGGCAGCGTGCCGACGACCGACAAGGTCGTCTTCTTCACCGTCGACGACGGCTGGCAGCGCACCCCCGAGGCGGAGAAGTTCATCGCCGACCACCACCTGCCGATCACCGCGTTCCCGCTGCCGATGCCGGCCGGCACCGACCCGGGCTTCTTCCAGCGCGTCACCGCCGTGCCCGGCTCCTCCGTCCAGGACCACAGCGTCTCGCACGCCGACCTCAGCAAGCTGCCGCTCGCACAGCAGCAGGTCGAGATCTGCGACGCCCGCGACGCGATGACCCGCCTCTTCGGTACCGCCCCCGTGCTGTTCCGCCCGCCGTCCTTCGCCTGGAACGCCGACACCCTGCAGGCCGCCGCCAACTGCGGCATCCGGACCGTGCTCACCGCCGACGCCGACTTCAGCTGGGGCGCCGCCAACATCTGGCACCCGGGCCCGCTGCAGCCCGGCGACGTGGTGCTGATGCACTGGAGCGACACCCTCGCCACCGACCTCCAGCGCGCCCTCGCCGCCGCCGACGCGGCCGGGCTCAAGCCTGCCGGGGTCGTCGACTACCTGCACTGACACCGCCGTCCGGGCCGGCCGGGTTCTCCGGGGCGGCCGGGCCGGGGAGCGCTCCGCGGTGATCCACCGCGTTGACAGAGCGCCCCCGGCCCGGCTTTCATGGGCGCGTGCAGCGCGGCGTCGGCCACAGAGCAGTGGGCCGGCCGGCGGCCGAGCGAGCACCCGAGAACGCCAAGGGACGATGCGCGATGAGTACCTTCTCCGCTGCCCTGATCTGACCCCGGCGGCCACCGCGGTGCCCGCCCGTCCATCCGTACGTACGCGCTGCCCGCGTGTGGCCGCGACTCCCCGAACCCTTCCGGAGACTCCACCACACACGCATGCCCATGCCCTCCCCTTCTCGCGGTCCCGCCGCGTCCTCCGACTCCGTCAGCTCCTCCAACTCCTCCAACTCCTTCGACTCCTTCGACTCCTTCAACCTGAGCGTCATCGAGGAGTTCCGCGCCAACGGCGGGCGGGTCGGCGGCCCGTTCGCGGGCGGGAACCTGCTGCTCCTCACCACCACCGGTGCCCGCAGCGGGCGGCCGCACACCGTGCCGCTCGGCTACGTCCGCGCCGAAGGACTGCTGCTCGTCGTCGCCTCGGCGGCCGGGGCGCCCGAGCACCCGCAGTGGTACCGCAACCTGCTGGCCCACCCGGTGGTCCGGGTCGAACTCGGCACCGAGGCCTTCGACGTCGTCTCCGTACCGGCCGAAGGCGCCCGCCGGGAGCGCCTGTTCGCCGCCGTCGTCCGGCAGGCGCCGGGGTACGGCGACTACCAGGCGCTGACCGAGCGCCGCCTGCCGGTCGTCGTCCTGGAGCAGCCCGAGACGCCCCCGTCGCCCGGGCGGCCGGCGGCACCCGCGGTGCCGACCCTCGCCGACCGGCTGCTGGAAGCGCACACCTGGCTGCGCGCCCAGCTGCGTCACGTCCGCGCCGAGGCCCGGGCCCTCGAACCGGGCCGCCCGGCCGGCCTCGGGTTCCAACTCCGGCAGCACTGCCTGGCGTTCTGCCAGGGGCTCGCCCATCACCACACCGGCGAGGACGCCGCCGTGTTCCCCGCCCTCGCCCGCAGCCATCCGGAGCTGGCCGGCACGCTGGCACGGCTCGGCGAGCAGCATCGCGCCATCGGCCGGATCAAGGAGGAGCTGACCGCGCTGCTGGCCGAGGCCGAGCGCGCCGATCCTGACCGGCTGCGGGCCGACCTCGACCGGATGTCGGCCGACCTGGAGGCACACCTCGACTACGAGGAGGCGGCGCTGCTGCCCGCGCTCGCCGCCATCCCCTTCCCACCGGTGCGGTCCGCCCCGGACGGACGGTGACACGGCGGTGCCGCCGCCCCCTCCCCGGCTCGGGAGGGGGCGGCGGCACCGTGGTCACGCTTCGATCACCGGCTTGCCGTATGGCATCGCCTCGGGCACCGGCTCAGGGCATCGCCTCCGGCACCGGCTCAGGCACCGGCTCAGGCATCGCGTCAGGACTGGCTGAAGACCGGCAGGTAGCCGTAGGCCTGGCCGTCCGCGTTCGGGTGGTAGCTCTCGTCGACCGGCCAGGTGGTGCTGTGCAGCCAGGTGGACGAGGACCCGCAGATCTCGTGCCCGGCGAAGATGCCGCGCACGTCGCCGAAGGTGAACCCGGCGTTGGCGACCCGCTTGGCGATGACGGTGTCCAGCGTGTCGGCGGCCTCGTTGATGGCGGCACGCTTGGTGTCGCCGATGCCGAACAGGCAGGACCCGTTGATCTGGTACAGGTGCGGGTAGCCGAGCACCACGACGTGGGCGTTCGGCGCCTTGGACCGGATCGCGGAGTACACCTGGTCGAGCTGGCCGGGCAGGGTGTTCTCGGCGTAGCTCTCGGCGGCGCTGACGGCGTTCAGGCAGTCGCTGTCACTGCTCAGCACGCAGGTCTGCATGGTGCTGGAGAACCCGGCGTCGTTGCCGCCGATCGTGAGGCTGACCAGCGTGGTGCCGGAGTTCAGGGCGGAGAGCTGGTTGTTGAGGACGTCCCCGGTTCTGGCGCCCGAACAGGCGACGAACGAGAAGGAGGACGGCGCGTTCGCGTTCTTCCAGAGGTAGGCGTAGGCGTTGGTGCTGCGCTTGCAGCTACCGCTGTCGCTCAGGTAGCTGCCGGCGCCGACGCCGGCCGAGTACGAGTCCCCGAGGGCCACGTAGTTGGCACCGGCCGCACCGGCGGACGACGCGGCGAAGAACGTCGTCAGCGTGAGGAGAGCGGAGACAGCGGCGACGGACAGGGCACGAACAGGGCGGAGCATTGCACCTCCTGGGGTGGCGGGAGTCGCGGAACGGGTGCCGGGCGGGGGCCCGGCACGCACGACCCGGGCAGGAGCGGGAGCCTGGGCCGAGGATTCGGGGGGCCGGAGCTGGAGCCGGAGGACTCGGCGGGGCCGGTCGGCTCAGCGGGGCCGGGACGACCGGGCGGCGTCGGGGCCGAACGTCAGGAAGCGGGCGTTCGGGGCCGGACGTCGGGACCGGGCGGGCGTCGGAGCCGGGTATCAGGACCGGGCGGGCGTCAGGACCGGCTGAAGACCGGCAGGTAACCGCCGGACTGGCCCGCGGCCTTCGGGTGGTAGCTCTCGTCGACCGGCAGCGTGGTGCTGTGCAGCCAGGCCGTCGACGAGCCGCAGATCTCGTGCCCGGCGAAGATGCCGCGCACGTCGCCGAAGGCGAACCCGTGGTCGGCGGCCCGCTTGGCGATGACCTCGTCCAGCGTGTCGGCGGCCTTGTCGATGGCGGCGCGCTTGGTGTCACCGATGCCGAATATGCAGGAGCCGCCGACCTTGTAGAGGTGCGGGTAGCCGAGCACGACGACATGGGCCCGCGGGGCCTTGGCGTGGATCGCGTCGTACACCCGGTCCAACTGGCCGGGGAGGGTGTTGCGGGCGTAGTTCTCGCCGGAGTTGACGGCGTTGAGGCAGTCGCTGTCGCTGCTCAGCACGCAGGTCTTCATGGTGTCGCCGAAGCCCGCGTCGTTGCCGCCGATGGTGATGCTGACCAGCGTGGTGCTGGAACTCAGGGCGGAGATCTGGTTGTTGAGGACGTCCCCGGTTCTCGCGCCCGAGCAGGCGACGAATCTGAACGAGGACGGCGCGTGCGCGTTCTTCCAGAGGTAGGCGTAGGCGTTGGTGCTGCGCTTGCAGCTACCGCTGTCGCTCAGGTAGCTGCCGGCGCCGACACCGGCCGAGTACGAGTCCCCGAGCGCCACGTAGTTGGCACCGGCCGCACTCGCCGACGATGCGGCGAAGAACGTCGTCATGGCGAGGGAGGCCGCTATGGCGGCGACGGGCAGAACGCGAGCTGGGCGGAGCATGACACCTCCTTGGCGTGACACGGGTCACAGAAGTGATAGCAGGAGGTGGGTGGCTCGGGAAGCGGTCATGCCAAGGATATTGACGGACCGTCTGACAGCGGAGAGGTGAACCC
Organism: Streptomyces sp. Y1; assembly: GCF_041053115.1. Taxonomy (NCBI): domain Bacteria; kingdom Bacillati; phylum Actinomycetota; class Actinomycetes; order Kitasatosporales; family Streptomycetaceae; genus Streptomyces; species Streptomyces sp. Y1. The sequence goes on from NZ_CP163445.1 coordinate 1,344,892, forward strand.
GCGACCACGGGGCGCACATCCCGGCAGCTCAACGCGGGTGTACGCCGACGCGCATCGGTCATCGCGCGTAGAAAGGTTTCTGTGGAGATGTCAGCACAAGGTCAGCCGAAGGCCAACACGTGGCCAGCCTCCGGTCAGCGAACGGACAGGCGGCCCGGCGCGGCGCGGCGACCGGTGGTGCGGCGCAGCGATCGGCGGTGTGGCGTCCGGCGGCGCGGCGCGGCGACCGGTGGACGTCGCCCGGCCTACGGGTGCTCGACGCCGGGGAAGACCTCGCAGCCCTCCACCGGCAGTTCCTCGATCGCCTCGTTCGCGGCCGCGGGCACGCCGAGCCGCTGGACGGCCGTGGCCACCGCCGCCCGCGCCTGGCGCAGCCCGGCCTCGCCCCAACCCAACAGCTCGACCGCCAGCCCGGGTGCGACCAGCAGCCGCCGGTAGTGCCGGCCCGAGGCCGGATCGGCCACGCTCGGCCCGACCGCCCGCAGGGCGGCCGTCATCCGGACCCGCGCGCACTCGTGCCCGCCGTTCGCCGAGCCGACCCGGTCGTAGAGGTAGCCGAGGTAGTACGGCCGGCCGATCGCGGCCTGCGCCTCCTCGCCCGCCTCCCGGACCAGCGCGGCGCCCGGGTCGCCGTCGTCCTCCGGCTCCAGTGAGCCGCCCGGCAGCGAGCAGATCCCGTCCCTGGGGTTGACCAGGGTCAGCACCCGCCCGTCCGGCGCGAACAGCCACCCCCAGGACTGCTTCACCGGCAGCCCGTCCGGCACCTGCTCGCCCGGCCTCCACGGCCAGCCCGCCGTAGGACGCCGGCGCACCCTGCCGAGCAGTTCGGCGACCTCCGCGCTGTACTCGATCCGGCTCATGCGCCCGCTCCTCCCGCGGCCGCCCGACCGGGAGCCTCCCACCGCCCGGCGGGGGCACCCACCCACGCGGGCGCCACGGGGAGGAGACGGCTCCGCTCGTTCATGCGTCCCCCTCTCGGTGTCGGGCTCGCCGCACCGGCGGCGCGAGGGGTCGACCTGCGGGGCACGGCACGGAGCGGAGCGGCCGGAGCGGCGGCGTGGGGCACCGCGCGCTCCTGCTGTTGATCTTCTCCGAATCTTCCCCGAACAGGCGGTCGATGAACAGTCCCCAGCGCCGCATGGCGGACGCGGCGGACGCGGCGGGCCCGCGCACCTCGGGCACGGTGGATCAGCCCAGCGGCCCACCCCCCTTCCGCGGTCCGGGGAATCCCGGCCGCGAGGGCCCGGACGACGGCCGCCCCGAGGGCGGTGGTGCGGACGGCGGCGGCCCGGACGACGAGGGCCCCGCGGGCGGCACGTCCGGCAGCGGGAACCCCGGCCGCGGCATCACCCCGGGCGGGAACGGCAGCCCGCGCTCGGCGTCGTCCGCGAGCTCGTCGAACACCTCGTGCACCGTCATCGGCCGCAGCCGCCCGCCGGCCAGCGCCCAGCCGCGCACCACCGGCCCGGTCTCCGGGTCGCCGTGCAGCAGCACCGCGCCCGCTCCGCCCGCGGCCACGCCCGCCGCCAGCGTGACGCAGAACGCCTCGGTGTCCCGCCCGGCGGGGCGCAGGCTCCCCGCCTCGACGCAGACGTCCGCCGCCGACGTCAGCTCCTCGCCGTCCTCCGGCCCGTGGCACCGGAGGGTCAGCAGGTGGCAGCCCTCCCCCGCGCCCTCGGCCAGCGCCAGGTACGCCGAGGTCACGTACCGCATCACCGACGTGAGCCGGCGCTGCCCGGCCGGGTCGTCTCCGACCGCGTCCAGCAGGGCCGCGCAGGCCACCGACATCCGCACCCTCGCCCGGTGGTCGTCCAGCAGCACCGGCGCCAGGTCGGCCAGCCGCTCCCCCGTGTAGACGAACGGCTCCCCGGCCAGCTCCGGATCGCCCGCGTACGCGACCCGGGCGGCCGGCGTCCGGGGATCGAGGCCGAGCGCGTCGCAGTAGTCCTCGAAGTCCCCCGCCTCGAAGACCCTCAGGTGCACCTCCACGCCCTGCCCGTGCAGGGCGCGCAGCTGCTCCTCCGACCGGCGCAGGTACTCCTGGTGCCGCAGCGCGCCGAACAGCCCGTACCTCGCCAGCCCGGCGAAGTCCGCGGCCTCGACCGCCAGCGCGACCGCCACCGGCTGCGGCGGCGGAGCACCCCGCGCCCGCCCGTCGCGCCGCCCCCGCGCACCGGAGCCGCCCGCACACCCACCCGGCGGCGCACCGCCCGCCGGCACGCCTCCGGCCCCGCCCGGCCGCGGCCCGCCGACCCCCGCCCCGGCCCCGCGCCCGGCGAGCAGCACCCACCGGCCCGCCCGCGGCCTCCCGCCCCGCACCACCGCGGCGCCCAGCGCCCCGGAGACCTCGCCCCACAGCTCCCGTACGGTCATGGTTCCTCCCAGCTCACTCGAACAGCACTGACATCTCCGGCCGCCCCGCCCCACAGAGCCGCCGACGTCGAGGAACATACACAGAGCCACTGACAATCCACCCCGAGTAATCGAACAGGCGCGGTGCAGCGGGCCGCGGGCGGGCGGGCGGGGCGCGGTGCCGGAGACCGGAGGCGCCCGGCCGTCGCGCGCGAGGAGGACGCGTCGGGATGCCGCGCAGCGCCGCACGGAGCGCTCCGACGAACGGCCCGGGTCCGGCGTGCGGAAGCACGGCGCGCCATCCGGCACACCGGGGCACGGGGAGCGGAACCGAGCGGGGCACCCGGCGGTGGCCGTGGCGGGATCGGACATCGCAGCGCGCCGAGCGGACCGCCCCTCCTCCGCGCGGCCCCGGCCGGGCGCATGGAGGTGCGGTTCACCGGGCTCGCCGCCCGAGACCGCCGCGCCTCGCGGGCGGCACGAAAGCCCCGTGCGCCGTCCGGGACGCCGAGGCCGGCGTCCCGGACGGTTCGCGCAGGCGAGAGCGACGCTTGGCATGGGCGCCGAAACGGGCTCCGAAGCGCGGCCGAGCGGCGCCGCGGCACGCCGGGCGGCACATCAGCCCGAGCCTCGGCAGCTCACGCAGAGGCGCGACGTGCGGAGCGGGCACCACAACCGGGCAACCCGGCGAATCCCCGGATCGACCCTGGCACCCGGCCCCGGCCCCGGCGCCTGCCCGGAGCCCGGCGCCCGGCAATCCGAGCACGCCGGACCGAGGACCGGTCCGCAAGGGACGCTCCGCACGCAACCGCAGCGCCCCGGCAGCACACCCGCAACCCCCGGAGCCCGCCCGCCCCGAGGCTGCGGGCGGGCGGGGCTTGACCGCGCCGGGCGCACTGGCCGGGAGCCGCGCACCCGGCCCCCCTGCCACCGAGGCGGGCGATCCGCCACGGACGCTCCGCACGCAACCGCAGCGCCCCGGCAGCACACCCGCAACCCCCGGAGCCCGCCCTCCCCGAGGCTGCGGGCGGGCGGGGCCTGACCGTGCCGGGCGCACTGGTCGGGAGCCGTGCACCCGGCCCCCCTGCCCCCGAGGCGTGCGATCCGCCACGGACGCTCCGCACGCAACCGCAGCGCCCCGTGCGGCGCGCCTCCGAGCGCCGCGCCCGTCCCCGCCCGGTGGTGCGGGCGGTTCGGGCGGGGTTGTCAGTGGTGGGCGTTATGGTCGGGGACCATGCGACTGCTGCACACCTCCGACTGGCATCTCGGCCGCTCGTTCCACCGGGAGAGCCTGCACGACGCCCAGCGCGCCTTCCTGGACCACCTGGTGGGCGTGGTCCGCAGCATGCGCGTGGACGCCGTGCTGGTCGCCGGGGACGTGTACGACCGGGCGCTGCCGGGCCTGGAGGCGGTGGAGCTGTTCGACGACGTGCTGCACCGGCTGGCGCGGCTCGGGGTGCCCACGGTGTTCATCAGCGGCAACCACGACTCGGCGCGTCGGCTGGGGGTGGGTGCCGGGCTGATCGGGCGGGCGGGCGTGCACCTGCGGACGGATCCGGGCGAGTGCGCGGTGCCGGTGCTGCTGGAGGACGAGCACGGGCCGGTGGCGGTCTACGGGCTGCCGTACCTGGAGCCGACGCTGGTGCGCGAGCGCTTCGGGCTGGCGAAGGGCGGGCACGCGGCGGTGCTGGGTGCGGCGATGGGCCAGGTGCGGGCCGACCTGGCGGCGCGGCCGGAGGGGACGCGGGCGGTGGTGCTGGCGCACGCCTTCGTCACGGGCGGGGCGGCGAGCGACAGCGAGCGGGACATCGCGGTGGGCGGAGTGGCCGCGGTGCCGGCCTCCGTGTTCGACGGCGTGCACTACGCCGCGCTCGGGCACCTGCACGGCAGCCAGACGCTGGCCCCGCACCTGCGCTACAGCGGCTCGCCGCTCGCGTACTCGTTCTCCGAGGCGCAGCAGCGCAAGTCGATGTGGCTGGTGGACCTCGCGGCGGACGGCTCGGTGGCGGCGGAGCGGGTGGACTGCCCGGTCCCGCGCCGCCTGGCCCCGCTGCGGGACACGCTGGACGCGCTGCTCACGGAGGAGAAGTACGCGCAGGCCGAGGACTGCTGGGTGCAGGTGACGCTCACCGACGCCGTCCGGCCGAGCGAGCCGATGGAGCGTCTGCGCCGCCGGTTCCCGCACACCCTGCAGTTGCTGTTCGATCCGGCGGAGACCGAGACGGAGCCCGTCCGCTCGTACGCGGCGCGGGTCGGCGGCCGGGCGGACCTGGAGATCGCCGAGGGCTTCCTGCGGCACGTCCGCCCGGGCGCGGAGCCGGGCGCGGAGGAGCTGGGCTGGCTGCGGGAGGGCTTCGAGAGCGTGCGGGAGTCCGCCGAGCGGAAGGCGGACCTGCCGCGATGAGGCTGCACCGGCTGACCGTCACCGCCTTCGGCCCGTTCGCGGGCACCGAGACGGTGGACTTCGACGCGCTCGCCGCCGGCGGGCTGTTCCTGCTGCGCGGCGCGACGGGCGCGGGCAAGAGCAGCGTGTTGGACGCGGTCTGCTTCGCCCTGTACGGCGAGACGCCGAACGCCCGCCGGGCGAGCCGGCTGCGCAGCGACCACGCCGACCCGAAGCAACTGACGCAGGTGCGGCTGGAGTTGACGCTGGGCGGTCGGCGGCTGGAGATCACCCGGCTGCCGGAGCAGCGGCGGCCGAAGAAGGTCGGCAGCGGCACCACCGTCGAGCGGGCGCAGACCCTGCTGCGCGAGTGGGCGGCCGACGCGGGCGCGGGCGTACCCGGCTGGCGGCCGCTGAGCAAGTCGCACCAGGAGGCCGGGGAGGAGATCCACCGGCTGATCGGGATGAGCCGGGACCAGTTCTGCCAGGTGGTCCTGCTGCCGCAGGGCGACTTCGCGCGGTTCCTGAAGGCGGACTCGGAGGAGCGCGGCAAGCTGCTGCGGCGGCTGTTCGACACCGAGCGGTACGGGCTGGTGGAGTCCTGGCTGGCCGAGCGGCGGCGCGCCCAGGAGGCCGCCGTGCAGGCGGGCCGGCGGCGGCTGCGCGACCTGGTCAGCAAGGCGGAGCAGGCGGCCGGGCCGGGTGCCGAGCCGGCCGAGGGCTGGGTGCCGGCCGAGGACGACGGGCCGGACCTGGCCGCCGGGGTGCTGGGCTGGGCGGCGATCCTGCGCAGCGGCGCGGCCGAGCAGGCGGCCGTCGCGGAGGCGGCACTGGACGGCGCGCAGGCGGCGCACCGCGCGGCCCAACAGGCCCGGGAGGCGGCCGAGGAGGTGGCCGGGCGGCAGCGCCGTCACCGGGAGGCGCTGGCCCGGGCCGAGCGGCTGGCGGAGTTCGAGCCGGCGGCGGAGCGGGACGGGCGGCGGCTGGCGGCGGCGCAGCAGGCGGTCGGCGTCGAGTCGGCGCTGCGGCTGCGCGAGGGCGCGGCCGAGGCGCACCGGCGGGCCCGGACGGCGGAGCGGCAGCGGCGCGAGGCGCTGGCCGGTGCGCTCGGAGCACTCGGATCACTCGGGGCGCTCGGAGCACTCGCTGGGCCCGGGGCGGCCCCCGGCGGCGCCCCCGTCGGTGCCGAGGCCGGCGCCGAGGAGCTGGCCGGGGCCGAACGGTGGCTGCGGGCCGAGGTGGTGCGGCTGGAGGCGGCCCGGGCGGAGGAGCGGCGCTGCGCCGAACTCGCCGCCGAGCAGCGCTCGTTGGGGTCTGACCTGCGCGGCGCCGAGGAGCTGGCGGAGGAGGCCGAGGACTGGCTGGCCGAGTTCGAGGGCGAGCTGGGCCGACTGGAGGAGCGGCAGGCCGGGGCCAGGGCGGCCGGGGCCAGGGTCGAGCAGTTGGACGGGCGGCGCGCCGAGTCGGCGGCCCGGCTGGCGGCCGCGCGGGAGCGGGACGGCCTGCGGGCGGAGATCGCGGCGGCCGAGCCGCGGGTGGCGGGCCTGCGCACCGCCGCGCTGGACGCCCGCGAGCACGGCCTCGACCTCCGGGACCGCCGACTGGCGGGCATGGCGGCCGAGTTGGCCGAGCGGTTGCGCTCGGGCGAGGCCTGCCGGGTGTGCGGGTCGCCCGAGCATCCGGCGCCCGCGCAGGCCGCGCCGGGCGGCCGGGTGAGCGCCGAGGACGAGGAGCGGGCAGCACGCGCGCTGGATGTGGCCGAGCGGGTCTGGAGGCAGGCCGACCAGGCGCTCACCGCGCTGCGGGTGCGGGAGGCCTCGGCCGCCGGCGCCGCCGGGCCGGACGGTGCCGACGTCCTCGCCCGGTCGCTCGCCGAGTTGGAGCACGAGCACCGGGAGGCGCTGGGCGCGGCGGAGGCGCTGGGCCGGGTCGAGCAGGAGATCGGCCGGCTGTCGCAGGACCGCGCGCGCCGCCTGGACGAGCTGCGCGAGGCCAAGGAGCGGGCGGCCGTGCTGACCGACCGGCTGCAGCAACTCGACGCCGAGCAGCGGGAGTCGGCCGGGCGGGTCGCGGCGGCCCGGGGCGGCGCGGCCTCGGTCGCCGAGCGGGCGGCGGCGCTCGGCCGGCTCGCCGAGGAGGTCGCCGGCGCCTCCGCGGCGGCCCGGGCCGCCGCGGAGGCGGAGGGCCGGCTCGCCGAGGCGGAGGAGGAGCTGGGCCGGGCCTCCGCGGCGGCCGGCTTCCCGGACTCCCGGGCGGCGCTGGCGGTGCTGCTGCCGGCCGAGGAGCGCGAGCGGCTGGCGGGGCGGCTGGAGCGGCACCGCGCGGAGTCCGCGGCGGTGCGGCGGGAGCTGGCGCTGCCGGAGCTGGCCGAGGCCGCGGCCCGTCCGCCGGTGGACCTGGCGGCCGCGGCGGCCGCGCTGGCCGCCGCCACCGACCGGCTCGGCCGGGCGCACGCCGCGCGGGCGGCGGCGGTCGAGCGGTGCGCGGCGCTGGCCGTGATCGGGCGTCAGCTGGCCGCGTTGGCCGCCGAGTTGGGCCCGGCGCTGGAGCGGTTCGGGCGGATCAACCGGCTGGCCGGGGTGGCCGCCGGCACGTCCACCGAGAACCGGCTGCGGATGCGCCTGGAGTCGTACGTCCTGGCGGCGCGGCTGGAGCAGGTCGCGGCGGCGGCCAGCGACCGGCTGGTCCGGATGTCGGGCGGCCGCTACACCCTGGTGCACAGTGACGACCGGGGCACCGGCAACAAGCGCTCGGGGCTGGCGCTGCGCGTGGTCGACGCCTGGACGGGCACCGAGCGGGACACGGCGACGCTCTCCGGCGGCGAGGGCTTCTTCGCCTCGCTGTCGCTCGCCCTGGGCCTGGCCGACGTGGTGACCGACGAGGCCGGCGGCATGCCGCTGGACACCCTGTTCATCGACGAGGGCTTCGGCACGCTGGACGAACAGTCCCTGGAGGAGGTGATGGACGTCCTCGACGGGCTGCGCGAGCGGGACCGCGCGGTGGGCATCGTCAGCCACGTCGCCGACCTGCGCAGCCGCATCCCGGCACAGCTGCTGGTCCGCAAGGGCCGGCACGGCTCGACCCTGGCGCTGGCCGGTCGGGAGGACGCCTAGCCGGGGAGGCGCACGGGCGAGGCGGGGAGCTGACGGGCGAGGCGGCGGGGGCGGCCGGTCAGCCCGAGCAGGCGATCCGCTGCGCCTGCTGCCAGGCGCAGACCGGGCAGAGCGTACTGCCGGGCCGGTCGGCGGGCAGTTCGGTCGGCTCGCCGCAGAGCACGCAGTCGGCGCGCGGGCCGGTGGCCGCCGGGTCGTGCCGCAGCGCGGCCTCGGCGCCGCCGTCCGGGACGAGGTCGCAGACCGCCGGGTCGGTGGCCGGGCCGCCGGTCGCGGGGGTGTCCGTGGGGGTGCCGTCGCTCATGTCGCCTTCCTACTCCGCACCCCCGGCCGGAGGCAAGGCGACCCCGGCCCCGGCGGTCGAATCCCCGGCGGTCGAACCCCCGGCCGTCGAATCCACAGCCATCGGAGCCGGGTCGGCGGCGGCCGCGATCATGGCGGCGACGCCGTCGAGCAGCGGTCCCAGCCCGAAGGCGAACAGCGCGTCCAGGTCGAAGTCGTAGCCGTCGCTGCCGAGCTCGCCGACGACCCGGGCGAACACCGGGTGGCGCCCGCCGCCGACGATCCCGGCCAGGGCGGGTCCCTGCCGGTCCATCCACTGCTCCTCGGTCAGGCCGGTGCGGGCCTCGGCCTGGGCCTCCCGTTCGAGGTGGACGGCGATGCCCTGGACGTAGCTGTAGAACAGGACGTGCAGGTCGAGGACGGTCCTGGGGTCGAGGCCGTGGCCGTCCAGGGCGCCGAGCGCCCACTCGGCGTGGTCCATCAGCGCGGGCAGCATCAACGGGCGGGTGAGCACACCGACCTGGGCGAGCCACGGGTGGCGCCGGTGGATCCGCCACAGGGTGTGCGCGCCGGTCTCCAGCCGCTCGCGCCAGGAGGCCGGCGGCTCGGCCGGGTAGGCCTCCTCCGCGAAGGCGGCGTCCGCCATCAGCAGGACGAGGTCGTCCTTGCCCGCCACATGTCGATAAGGGGACATCGCGGCGACGCCGAGCCGGGCCGCGACGCTGCGCATGGAGAGCGCGGCGAGCCCCTCCCGGTCGGCGATCTCCGTCGCGGCCCGGACGATCCGCTCCCGGGTCAGCTCGCCACCCTCGCCCGCCGCCTGCTCGCCGGGCATCCGGGCCGCCGACGACACCGGAACCGGAAACGCCGACGACATCGCTGCCGGAACCGACACCGAAACCGACACCGGAACCGGACCCGGCTCGGCCGGGCGCCGGCGGGCGGCGCCCGCAGCCGCGACCACGGTGCCGACCCGGGGCCGGGTCTCCACCAGGCCCTCCAGCCGCAGGGTGGTGAGCACCTTGGTGGCCGTCGCGAGCGCGACGTTCCACTCGCGGGCGATCCGGCGGGTCGAGGGCACCCGCTCCCCGGGAGCGAGGGCGCCCTCGGCGATGCGCCGCCCGATCTCGTCGGCGATCCGCCGGTACGGCGGCAGGGCGGGCTCGGGCTTCCCGGCCATACGGTGGCCCTCCTCGTGTGAGATCCGTCTCAGCGCGGCGGCCGACCACGGCTGCCCTAGTGCAGAAGCTACCAGCCACGCTCCCCTGCCGCACCCGTCCTGTCCTAGTTCAGTAGCGCCGAAAGCCCAGTTGGCGGGCCCATGCGTACGCCGTACATTCAGGCCGCGTACACCGTACGACGCGGGCGGCCCGCAGCTCGCCGCCCGGCGCACACCGATGCGAGGGAGCCGCCCCATGAAGACCTCACCGAAGACCGCGCCGAGGACCGCGCCGAGGACCGCGCCAAAGACCGCGCCGAGGACCGTGCTCATCTCCGGCGGTGGCATAGCCGGCTGCGCACTCGCCGCCCTGCTCGCACGCCGCGGCTTCGCCCCCACCGTGGTGGAGCGCGCGCCCGGGCTGCGCGACGGCGGGCAGGCCGTCGACGTCCGGGGCGTCGCGCTGGAGGTGGTCGACCGGCTCGGGGTGCTGGGGCCGGTCCGCGAGCACCGCACCCGGATGCGCGGCATGTCCGTACTGGACGGCGAGGGCCGGGAGGTCCACCGCTCCACCGACAGCACCTACAGCTCCGGGCGGCTGGACGGCGACGACGTCGAGCTGCTGCGCGACGACCTCGTCCGCATCCTGCACGGGCGGGCCGCCGAGGAGGGCGCCGAGTTCGTGTTCGGCGACGCCGTCACCGCGCTCGACCAGGACGAGGACGGCGTGCTCGCCCGGTTCGGGCAGGCGGGCCCGCGCCGCTTCGACCTGGTGGTCGGCGCGGACGGCCTGCACTCGGCGGTGCGCCGCCTCGCCTTCGGGCCCGAGGAGCGGTTCGCCACCCACCTCGGCCTGCACCTGGCCCTGTTCAGCGCCGAGAACTTCCTGGGCCTGGAGGACTGGCAGCTGTGGCTGCGCGACGGCGGGATCGGCTTCGGCATCTACCCGGCGCGCGGCAACACCGAGCTGCGGATCGGCTTCGGCTTCGCGGCCGGGCCCCTGCCGGACGGCCCGACGCCGCACGCCCGGTCCGGCCCCGAGGCCGATCGGGCCCTGGTCGCCGAACGGATGGCGGCGCTGCGCTGGGAGCGGGAGCGGCTGCTGCGGGCCCTGGCCGACGCCCCGGACCTCACCTGCTTCCCGATGACGCAGATCCACCTCGACCGCTGGTCGCGGGGCCGCGTCACGCTGCTCGGCGACGCCGGCTCCTGCCCGTCCCCGCTGTCCGGCCAGGGCACCAGCCTCGCCCTGGTCGGCGCGCACGTGCTCGCCGACGCCCTCGCCGGCTGCGGCGGCGACCACCGCGCGGCCTTCGCGGCGTACGAGGAGCGGCTGCGCCCGTTCGTCCGGCTGAACCAGGCGCTGGCCACCGAGAACCCGGGCGGCCCGGCCTCGGAGGAGTCGGTCGAGCGGGCGAAGAACGCGATCACCCTCGACGCCTGAGCCACCCCGCCACCCGACCACCCACGCCGCCCCACCAGGCCGCCGCCCCCTCCGACCCGCCGCCCGGACGGCTCGCCCTAGGGTGGCGGCATGACCGCCGACCTGCGCCGCCGCCTGCTCGCCGCCCACGCCACCGCGCCGACCTACCCGGAGGTGGGCGCGACCCGGGGCGGCCGGCTTCCGGACGGCTACGCGCACCTGCGTCGCCGGGTGCACCTCGGGCACGGCCGGGCGGTGCTGGCGCGGGCCGGCCGGTACGTGCTCGGCTGGGGGAGCCAGTTGGGCACCGGGTTCGCCGTGTACCCGCACGCGCCGGCCGAGCCGGGGGCGACGGTGCTGCTGCGGCTGAGCCCGCCGGGAAGCCGGTGGCCCCGCGTGGTGATCCCCTGCCGGGTGGTGTGGACGGTGGACGAGTCGGACCGGATCGGCTTCGGCTACGGGACGCTCCCCGGGCACCCGGAGTGCGGCGAGGAGGCGTTCCTGGTGTCCATGGACGACGCAGGCGAGGTGTGGTTCGAGGTGACCGCCTTCTCGCGGCTGGCCGCCTGGTACGCCCGGCTGGGCCGTCCGGTCGCGCTGCTGTGCCAGTACCTGGCGATCGAGCGCTACCTCGCCGCCGTCGCCGCCCACTGCCGCGACCCGCGCGGCGACGGGGCCTGAGCCGGGCCGGGCCGCGGCCCGGCCCGGCCGGCCCGGCCGGCCGCATCAGCCCGGCCAGCCACGTCAGCCGGGTCAGCCGAGGAACGACAGCCGCACGGTTCGCCGCGGGTTGTCCCCGTTGGTGTCGACGAACACCACGGACTGCCAGACCCCGAGGGCGAGTTGACCGCCGATCACCGGCAGCGTGGCGTGCGGGGCGACCAGCCCCGGCACCACGTGGTCGCGCCCGTGGCCGGGGCTGCCGTGCCGGTGGCGCCAGCGGTCGTCGGCGGGGAGCAGGTCGCGCAGGACGGCGAGGAGGTCGTCGTCGCTGCCGGAGCCGGTCTCCAGGACGGCGATCCCGGCGGTGGCGTGCGGGACGAAGACGTTGAGCAGGCCGTCGCGCCCGGCGGCGTGCTCGGTGAGGAACGCGGCGCAGCGGTCGGTGATGTCGAGCGCGACCTCGCGGCTGCCGGTGGTGATCTCGAAGGTGGCCGTCCGGAACCGGCCGGGGTGGGTGGGGTGAGTGGGATGGGTGTTGTCCGCCATGCCGCCATCCTGACCCAGGCCGACGGGTCGCGCGTACCGCGCCGCCGTCCGCCGGTGCCGGGCGGGCGCCGTGGCATAGGGTGGGGAGTTCGGACCAGCGCGGCCAGGCGGCGGCCGGACGGCAACCGGCCGCGGCCGGGCGGCGATCAGGCAGCGATCCAGCCGCCGCCGGGCATGACGAAAGCCCGGCGGACCGGACGATCCACCGGGCCGAAGCCCGCGCTCGGAGCCCGAAGGCCGAGCCCGAGGCCCGTGACCCCCGAGTCGGAGGTCCGAAGCCGAAACCCCGGCCCGAAGGCCGGGCCCCCCCGGCGCGGCAGGCCGCCGGCTGCTAGCCGCGCCCGCCGAACAGGGTCCGCCGCAGCCGCCGCAGCGGCGCCAGCAGCTTGACCCGGGTGTGGCGGCGCCGGGCCGCCGGAGCGTCCGCGGCGGCCGGGCCGCGCGGGGTGAGCTCCCTTATCAGCCCGAGCGCCTCGGCGGTGTCGACCGCCGAGAGTGCGGGCGCGCCGAGTACGGCCAGGTGTCGGTCGATCCGGCGGCCGGTCGCGCCGACGCCGCACTGGATCGCCGGCACACGGGGCCGAGTCCGCACTTGCATGTGTTCCATCTGTTTCCCACCCCTACGAGGCGCCAGGGCCGTGAGGCGAAGACTATCCGTGACGGACGGCCTTCGCGCAACCGTCCTGGTGTGCTGCCACCGTACCGTGCGACGTCAACTGACGGCGCACCAGGGGCCACCCGGGCGGTCACGACTAGGCATCAATGATGGGTGCACGGACCGCCTCCCGCCAGCGGTGCCCGGATGCACGGACGGGCGCACGGGCCGGGTCCGCGGTGCGCCCCCGGATCGGCTTGCCCATATAGGGGACAAGCGCCACGTCGACAAAGCGATCATGAACGGCGGTCGGCGATCACCCGCGGCACGGTCACCGGGTTCATGAAGTGAACACATTCGAGGGATTGACTCCCGGGTAAGCTCCAAGCAATATCTCTTCCAACGCACGCAGCGCACGGGTGCCCGCACCGCACCCACGCGTGTGTTCGAGTCATGAAAGACTCGATGCGGGACTCCGGCTCCCCGCGGGCCACTGCCCGGCCGCCTCGACGCTGCGGCGGCCAGGCTCGCGCGGTTGCCCGGACCGGCGGCCGGCCGTAGAGGGTCGGCCCGGCCGCCACCGACTGCCGGTGCCGCCCCCACCCGGGGCACGGCACCGGCGGTTCCGGGCCCTGGCGCCGGACCTCCCCGCCACGACGAGCCGCAAGCCCCGAGTCGCAAGCCCCGAGCCACGGCCCCCCAACCGCGGCCCCGAAGCGCCCGGGTGCCCGCCCCCGCCGGACGTCCAGGCAGGTCGGACCCGGCGGATCGGTAGACTCGGCCAGCGTGTCCCCCCTCCTCCTCAGCATCGTGCTCCCGGTCCACGGCGTGGAGCGGTTCCTGCCGCGCTGCCTCGACTCGATCCTCGGCGACACCGCCGCCGTGGAGTCCCGCTTCGAGGTGGTCGCGGTCGACGACCTCTCCCCGGACGGCTCCGGCGCGATCCTGGACGCCTACGCCGCCCGCGACCGCCGGCTGCGCGTCCTGCACCTCGACGAGAACCGGGGGCTCGGCGGCGCCCGGGCCGCCGCCCTGCCGCAGCTGCGCGGCGAGTACGTCTGGTTCGTGGACAGCGACGACTGGGTGCCCGAGCGCACGGTGAGCGTGCTGCTGGACGAGCTGGCGCAGGAGCACCGCCGCGCCACCCCGGCCGACGTGCTGATCACCGACTTCACCCACGTCTACCCGGACGGCGGGACGGAGCCCAACCCGTGGCGCCACGTGCTGACCGGCTCCCCGCTCATAGAAGGCTGCACCCTGGCCGAGCACCCGGCACTGTTCCGCACCGTGATGTCGGTGTGGAACAAGGTGTTCCGCAGAGCCTTCCTGGCGGGCCTGGACGTCTCCTTCGGCCCCGGCTACTACGAGGACATCTCGGTCACCTACCCGGCGCTGCTGGCCGCCGAGCGGCTGCGCTACCTGGACCGGCCCTGCTACAACTACCGGCGCGGCCGGGACGGCGCGATCACCGCCACCGCCTCCCCCAAGCACGCCGACGTGTTCGCCCAGTACGACGCGATCTTCGCCTTCCTCGACCGGGCCGACCGCCCCGGCCCGCCCGTCCCCGAGGCGCTGCGCACCCAGGTCTTCGAGCGGACCGTCCAGCAGGCGCTGAACGTGTACGACTCCCCCGGGCTCGTCCCCGCCGACCGGCGCAAGGACTTCTTCCGCCGGATCGCCCAGCACTTCGAGCGGCACCGCCCGGCCGGCTACCGCTTCCCCGGCGGCGTGCGCGGCGTGCAGTACCGGCTGGCGGCGCGCGGCGCCCGGATCGCCTACGCCGAGCTGCGCCGCACCGGCCGGCTGCCGCGCGAACTCAAGCGCGGCGCACGGGCGGTGGCGCCCGCGGTGAAGAAGGGGGTGCGCAGCGGCGCCCGGTTCACCGCGTACAACGCCTTCCGCCGCCTGCCGCTGGACGAGCACCTGGCGGTCTACGCCGCGTACTGGCACCGGGGTTACGCGTGCAGCCCGGCCGCGATCTACGAGAAGGCGAAGGAACTCGCCCCGCAGATCCGGGGCGTGTGGGTGGTGGAGAACCGCCGGCAGGCCGACGCGATGCCGGACGGCGTGCCGTACGTGATCGTGAACACCCCCGCCTACCTGAAGGTGATGGCGACCGCCAAGTACTTCGTCAACAACGTCAACTTCCCGCGCACGATGGCCAAGCGGCCCGGCACGGTGCACGTCCAGACCCAGCACGGCACCCCGCTCAAGGCGATGGGCATGGACCTGCGCGGCCGCCCGGAGGCGGCCGAGGGGATGGACTTCGACCGGCTGCAGGAGGCCATCGACCGCTGGGACTTCCTGGTCTCCTCCAACCCGCACACCAGCGAGCACTTCGCCCGGGCCTTCCCCGGGCACTACGAGATGCTGGACACCGGCTACCCGCGCAACGACCGGCTGGCGAACGCCACCCGGGAGGAGGTGCGGGCGATGCGCGAGCGGATCGGGCTGCGGCCGGGCACCACGGCGGTGCTGTACGCGCCGACCCACCGCGGCGGCAGGGGCGGCTACCTGCCGCTGCTCGATGTCACGGACCTGGCGCGGAAGTTGGGCCCGGACTTCACGCTGCTGGTGCGCACCCACTACTTCCACACCGGCGGGCCGGGCGATCTGACGGTGGATCAGGACGCGGCCCGGATCGTGGACGTGTCGGCGCACCCGGTCGTGGAGGACCTGTACCTGGCGGCGGACGCGCTGGTGACGGACTACTCGTCGATGATGTTCGACTACGCGGTGCTGGACCGTCCGGTGGTGGTCTTCGCCCCGGACTGGGAGGAGTACCAGCGCGAACGCGGCGTCTACTTCGACCTGTTCGCGCTGCCGCCGGGCGCCGTCACGGTGGACGCGGAGGGGCTGGCGAAGGCGCTGCTGGCGGGCGATCCGGAGCCGGCGGCGCGGGCGCGGTTCCGGGCGCGGTTCTGCGTCTGGGACGACGGCGGGGCGGCGGAGCGGGTGGTGCGCCGGGTGTTCCCGGTGCGGGGCTGAGCCCGGAGGGACGGCTGCGGGGAAGCGGCGAGGAAGCGGCCGGGACGCGGCGGGGACACAGCGGGGCCGGGGCCGCTCTCCGCCGGTACGGCGAGCGGCCCCGGCCCCGGGGGTGCTCAGCCGCGGCGGGCGGCCAGGAACTCCTCGAAGTCCAGGTAGCCCTGGTGCCGGGTGTCCATCGTGTGGATCAGCGCCTCGGCCATCGAGAGCGTCACGGTGTGGTCGCCCATCTCGTTGGCGGCCAGCGCGTACTCGGCCGGAGTGATCTTGCCGTCGCCGTTCTGGTCGAAGCGGTCGAACAGCGCCTTGATCTCCTCGACGCTCTGCATGGTGCCCTCCTGGTACTGCGGGGTCGTGCTCGGTTCGGACGGGCGTACCCTACCCCGGCCGTGGCACGCGCCACGGTCGGCGGGAGTGGACGGGCTCGGGGGTGGGTGTCGTAGTCTGCGGGTCTGATTGCAGGCCCGGGCACCTCCCGGGCGGTCGTTCGTCCAGGGAGGGAACCATGCTCGACCTCGTCACCAGGCTGGTGCTGAAACCCGTTTCGCGCGGGATCTGGCGCCCGGCCATCGAGGGTGCCGAGAACGTGCCGAGCAAGGGCGGGGTGATCCTGGCGAGCAACCACCTGTCGTTCATCGACAGCGTGGTGATCCCGCTGACCGCCCCCCGCCGGGTCCACTTCCTCGCCAAGGCCGAGTACTGGCAGGCGCCGGGCCTCAAGGGCAAGCTGTCCAAGGGCTTCTTCGAGGCGATCGGCGCGGTGCCGGTCGAGCGCGGCACCTACCGCTCCGCCCAGGCCTCGCTGGAGTCCGCGCTGGAGATCCTGGAGGCCGGAAAGGCCTTCGGCATCTACCCCGAGGGCACCCGCTCGCTCGACGGCCGGCTGTACCGGGGCAAGACGGGCGTCGCCTGGCTGGCGCTGACGGCGGGCGTGCCGGTGGTCCCGGTGGCGCTGGAGGGCCCGGAGCAGATCCTGCCGATCGGCAAGCGCGTGCCGCGGATCAAGAAGGTGACGGTCCGCTTCGGCGAGCCGCTGCACTTCGACGAACTGCACGGGCAGGCCCGTTCGCTGAAGGCGCGCCGCCAGGTGACCGACGAGGTGATGGCGGCGATCCAGCGGCTCTCCGGGCAGGAAGTCGTGGGGAGCTACAACGAGGTCCCGAAGGCGGCGTAGCCGCTTCACGCAGCCGCGTCCCAGGCCGGCCCGTCACGCGTGGCCCAGCACCTCGGCGGCGTCCGGGACTTCGCGGCGCAGCAGCGCGGCGTACCGCCCGTCCAGCGCCACCAGCTCCTCGTGGGTGCCGAGTTCGGCGACCTCGCCGCGGTCGAGCACGGCGATCTGGTCCGCGGCGCGCACGGTGGAGAGCCGGTGCGCGATGGTGATGGTGGTGCGGCCCGCGGCCAGGGTGTCCACGGCCTGCTGGACGGCGCGTTCGGTGCGGTTGTCGAGCGCACTGGTGGCCTCGTCGAGGATCAGCACGGGCGGGTTGCGCAGGATCGTGCGGGCGAGCGCGAGGCGCTGCTTCTCGCCGCCGGAGAAGCGGTAGCCGCGTTCGCCGACCAGGGTGTCGTAGCCGTCCGGGAGGGCGGCGATGGTGTCGTGGACCTGCGCGGCCCGGGCGGCCTCGACCAGTTCGGCGTCGCTCGCGCCCGGCTTGGCGAAGCGCAGGTTCTCGGCGACGGAGGCGTGGAAGAGGTAGGTCTCCTGGGAGACCACGCCGACCGCGCGGGCCAGGGTGTCGAAGGACAGCTCGCGCACGTCCACGCCGTCGATGGTGACCCGGCCGCCGGTCGCGTCGTACAGGCGCGGCACCAGGTAGCTGAGCGTGGTCTTGCCGGACCCGGTCTCGCCGACGACGGCGAGTGAGCTCCCGGCCGGGACGGCCAGGTCGACGCCGGCCAGGGTCGGGCGCGGCTGCTCGGGGTCGTAGCGGAAGTCGACGCCCTCGAAGCGCACCTCGCCGCGGATCCGGTCGAGGGTGACGGGCCGGGCCGGCTCGGCGATGTCCACCGGCAGGTCGAGGTACTCGAAGATGCGCTGGAAGAGCGCGAGCGAGGTCTGCACGTCGACGCCGGTGGAGAGCAGGCCGACGGTCGGGCGGAACAGGCCCTGCTGGAGGGTGACGAAGGCGACCAGGGTGCCGACCGAGACGATCGGCGCGCCGCCGGCGGCGGTCAGGCCGGCCGCCCAGTAGATCAGGGCGGGCATCGCGGCCATCACGATCATGATGGTGTTCATCCGCCAGCGCCCGGCCATGCTCGCCCGCACCTCCAGGTCGGCGAGCTGGTCGGACTGCGCGGTGAACTCCCGCGCCAGGGAGTCGGAGCGGCCCATGGTGCGGCCGAGCAGGATGCCGCTCACCGACAGCGACTCCTGGACGGCCGAGCTCATCGCGGCCAGCTGCTTCTGCCGCTCGGTGGTGATCTTCTTGCGCTCGCGGCCGACCCGGCGGCTGATCCAGACGAACAGCGGGAGCAGCAGCAGCGAGACGACGGTCAGCCGCCAGTCGAGGGCGACCATGGCGGCGACGGAGGCGACCACGGCGGTGAAGTTGGAGGCCAGGCTGGTCGCGGTGGACGTCACCGTGGACTGCATGCCGCCGATGTCGTTGGCGATCCGGGACTGCACCTCACCGGTGCGGGTGCGGGTGAAGAAGGCGAGCGACTGGCGCTGCAGGTGGCCGTAGACGGCGGTGCGCAGGTCGTGCATCACGCGCTGGCCGACCGTGGTGGATATCAGCGTCTGCAGGACGCCGAAGACGCTGCTCACGACGGCCGCGAGGACCATTCCGAGCGCCAGCAGGCTCAGCAGCCCGGTGCGGCCCTGCGGGATGGCGGTGTCCAGGACGGCGCGGAGCAGGAACGGCGTGACGACGGACACCACGGCGGTGGCGGCGACCAGCAGGCCGACCAGGGCGAGGCGGCCCGTGTACGGGCGGAAGAGCGCGAGGATGCGCCGCCACTGGGCCGGCGGGCGGGTTTCGCCCTCGGGGCGCGGGGGCGGGGTCCAGTCGATGGTGGCATGCCGCAAGGGCGGCCTCCCTGGGGTTCGGGCGCGCGGCGGGGCGCGCCGGCGGACGGGTTCGGGCACGCCGCGGGCACGGCCGGTGGGGCCGTGCCGGGCGGGCGGCCTCAGCATAGCGGGGTTAGCTCATAGTTAGGCAAGCTAATAGTGAGGGTTGCTCTATTCCCTGGCACTCCCTGGCATTCCCTGGCACTCCCCGGCGCCGAGGCCGCCCGTCCGTTTGGTTGTCCGACTGTCCGCTTGTCCGCTGGTCCGGCTCTCGGTCCGGCTCTCGGTCCGGCCCGCGGGTCCGCTACCTCAGTTCGTCCGGTAGGTGCGCGCCGCCTTGGAGGAGAGGCCGCCCAGGCCGCCGGACGGCAGCAGGCGGGCCAGCGCCACCACCGCCTTGTAGCGCTTGCCGGGCACCGACAGCGACTTGCCCCGGGCCAGGTCGCGCAGCGCCTCCTCCACCACCCGCTCCGCCGACAGCCACGACCAGCGCGGGATGTTGCCCGTACCCATGCCGGCCCGCTGGTGGAACTCGGTGCGGGTGAAGCCCGGGCACAGCGCCATCATCCGCACCCCGGTGCCGCCGAGGTCGCGCAGCACGCCCTGGGTGAAGCTCACCACCCACGCCTTGCTCGCCCCGTACGTGCCGCGCGGCAGGAACGCGGCCACCGAGGCGACGTTCACCACCGCGCCCCGGCCGCGCTCGCGCATGCCCGGCAGGGCGGCCGTGGTCAGCCGCAGCACGGCCTCGATGTGCACCTTCAGCATGTCCAGCTCGTCCTGCAGCGGGACCGTCCCGAACGCGCCCTTGTTGCCGAACCCGGCGTTGTTGACGAGCAGGTCCACCGGGCGGGCGGAGTCCGCGAGGCGGGCCTCGACGGCCGCGATGCCCTCCTCGGTCGCGAGGTCGGCGGTCAGCGCCTCCGCCTCGACGCCGTACTCGGCGTGCAGGGCGGCGGCGGCGCGCTCCAGGCGCTCGGTGTCGCGGGCCACCAGGACGAGCCGGTGGCCGCCGCGGGCGAGTCGGCGGGCGAACGCGGCTCCGATGCCGGCGGTCGCGCCGGTGATCAAGGCTGTGGTCATGCCCAGACCGTACCGACTCCCCGCAGCCACGCCCACACCCAGGGCAACCCCCCAGCTCAGCGGGCTGCGGATGCAGGCAGTCGGTGGTGCTCGTAGTGTCGGACAGGGGCATCGCCCGACCGGGCGGTGACGACCGGATGAGGAGGCACATCTGATGCTTACTCAGTTCAGGACCACCACGACTCGGGCGCCGCTGGCGTCGCCGGACGAGCTCGATGCGCTCGGCACGCTGATGGTGGAGGACGAGGCCGTCGTCAGCGACGCGCCCACGTACCGTCCCGAAGCCCAGGGCACGCTGCTGCTGGCGGGGCTGCTGCTGCTCGCCCCGAAGCAGCCCAAGGAGAAGGGCCGGTAGCCGAACGCGCCGACCGGCCCCCCGGGCCTCACGGGACACCCGGCCGCTGACGCCGCCGACGAGTGCGGCCCCGCCGCCGGGCCCCGCGAAGCCCCCTTCGAGGAGGACCACGCAACCATGCCAACCGCCGAACCCTCACTGCGCGACGAGTACGCCGCGGCGGTCGAGCGGGTGGCGGGCCGGACCCTCGACGCCCTCCGGGGCGCCGGGGGTGCGGTCGCGCTCGCGCCCGTACTCGGCCCCGAGCCCGGTCCCGAGCTCGCCTCCGCGCCCGGCCCCGAGCCCGCCTCCGGGCCTGGTGGCGCCGCATCCGGAGCCGTCGAACCGCCCCGGTCGCTGCTGGCCGCCCTGCGCGTCGTCGGCCCCGACCTCTTCGCGCCGCAACTGCTCGGCGGCGCGGCGCCCGACGAGCCCACCGCCCTGCTGCTCGCGCAGGCGCACCGGGTGTTCCCGCCGATGGCCGCGGCACGGGCCGGGCAGGGCACCGGAGCCCCGGACGGGAACGCGGTGGTGGCCGCCTGGCGGGACTGGGCCGCCGGGGTGCTGCTCGTCCGGGCCCTCGGGGCCGGCCCCGGGTCCGCAGATCCGCCGTTCGGCGTTGATCCGCCGGTCGACGGCGCCGCCGGCTCGGCGGAACGCTCCGTCACCGAGCCCGCGCCCGCGCCCGCGCCCGCGCCGGCCGCCGTTCCCGGTCACGCCGCGTGGCCGGACCCGGCCGCCTGGCAGGCCTGGTCGATCCGGATGGCGCAACTCTCCGCACTCGCACTGCCCGGCCTCGACGGCGCCGTCCACCGCACGGCCCGCGCCCACCCCCTGGCCCTCGCCCGGGGCGCCGTCCGCTCGATGCTGCGCCGCGACCACCGGGCCGCCGCCCGGCTCGCCCGCTGGCTCGCCTGGTCGCGGGCCCAGGGAATCGCCCTGCCGCTGGACGTCGAACCGATCATCGCGCGGATCCGCGTGGTCAGCGACGGCAGCGCCCGCACCGCCCTCGAACTGGCCATCGCCGAAGCACTCCTGGACACCGCCGGGGAGCGGGCATGACCGACCACGAAGTCCTCGCCACCGCCCAGCGGATCGGCTCGCGCGCGCTCGCCTGGCTGGACGCCTCGCACGAGACCGGCTTCGGCGCACTCGACGACAACATCACCATCGACATCGCCGACCCCAACAACGCCTACAAACCCATCGGGGAATGCGCGCTGGCCGCCTCGCTGGTGCTGCGCGAAGGCGTCACCGGCCCCGCCGACGCCGACCGCGCCCGCCGGATGCTGGCCTTCGGCTGGGCCCAGCTGCGCGACGGGAACCTGCTGTACGAACGGCAGCTGCGGCACATGCTGATGACCGACCCGCTGGAGGTCTACGCCCACTTCGTCCGCGCCGGCTACCGGCACCCCGCACTGGAGGAACTGGTGCGCTCGCTCGGCGAGCTGCGCTCCGTGCACGCCGCCGAAACGGCCCCCAACCGCCGCCTGGCCATCGCCAACGCGCGCCGCGTCGCCGGGCTCGACCACCGGGGCCCGGACTGGGCGCACCTCACCGCCGCCACCTGGCTCGGCGCCACCCCCGAGCCCTGGGCGCTGGACTGGTTCACCGGCTACGACATCACCCACACCGTCTTCCACCTCACCGACTGGGGCGCCCGGCCCGAGGACCTGCCCGAGCCGCTGCGCGCCTACGTCCGCGACTGGCTCCCCGTCTGGCTCGACATCTGGCTGGAGGTCGGGCAGTGGGACCTCGCCGCCGAACTCCTCGTCGTCGACTCGTGCATCGGCGAACCGGTCACCGGACGGGAGGGCTGGGAGGCGCTCGCCGCCGTCCAGCGCGAGGACGGGCTGATCCCGCGCGACAACGCGCAGCCCGTCGCCGAGGAGCCCGAGCAGGCGTTCAAGGACCACGAGCACACCGCCGTGGTCGCCGTCGTCGCCAGCACCGTCACCCTCTCGCGTGCGCTCGGCGGCGCCACGGCGGCGGTCGGGTGAACGCCGCGGACCGGGCGGGGGCGGCCGATCGCTCCTCGGTACCCGAGCGGCCGTCCACGGCCGACCGGCTGTGTGCGGCCGTGGTGCGGGCAGCACAGCCGTACGCGACGGCGGTGACGGTGGCGCTGGCGCACCGGGAGCGGGAGGAGGTGCGCTGCCACGGACGGCTGGCGCGCGGACCGTCCGCGCCGTGCACGCCGGACACCGTCTTCGAACTCGGCTCCGTCAGCAAGACGTTCACCGCGCTGCTGCTCGCCGCGATGGCCGCGCGCGGCGAACTCGCCCTGGACGACCCGCTGGAGCACCACCTCCCGCGCAACTGGCGCCCGCCGTCCGTCCGTTCCGGCGAGCCGATCCGGCTGCTGCACCTCGCCACCCACACGTCCGGGCTTCCCCGGCTGCCGCCCGGACTGCTCGCGGGCGCCGTCCCGGCCTGGTTCAGCAATCCGTACGCCCGCTACGGCGAGGAGCAGTTGCGTTCCGCACTCGCCCGAACCACCGTGCACGGAACACCCGGTGGCCGGTACGCCTACTCCAACTACGGTGTCGGCCTGCTCGGGCGGCTGCTCGCCGAAGCGGGCGGGGCGCCGTACCCCGAGCTGCTCGCGGACCGGATCTGCCGGCCGCTCGGGCTCCGCGCCACCGGCTGCGCGCCCGACCCGCCGAACCGGGCCACCGGGTACCGGCGCGGACGGGCGCTGCCGCCCTGGCACATCCCCGGACTGCCCGGCGCCGGCGCCGTCCGGGCCGGAGGCGCCGATCTGTTGCGCTTTCTGCTGGCCCATCTACGGCCTGCGGAGGGTGAGTTGGCCACCGCGATCGGTGACGTGCAGCGGCCGAGGCTGCGGCTGCGGCACTCCGGCGACCAGCTGTGCCTGGTCTGGAACCACCGCCGCCCGGGCGGCCGGGACCTCTACTTCCACACCGGCGGCACCCGCGGCTTCAGCGCCTTCGCGGGCTTCTCGCCGCTTACCGGCACCGCCGTCGCCGCGCTCGCCAACACCGGGCCCGGCCTGGACGGGCGGTTCCTGCAACGCGGTTACGAGCTGCTGCGGGCACTGGCGCTGGAGGCGTGAGCGCGCGGGGACGGCTTCTGGAAGCGCGGACGACAAACCCGGAGACGTCGGCGGTCGTCCCCGGGATACTGGTCGGCCATGGATGAGATCGAAGTCGTCGTCGCCCATTCCGAACGCGCGACCCTGCGCGTCGGCGACGTGTTCCTGAAGGTGGACACCGATCAGGCGCGCATCGACGCCGAGGTCGAGGCGATGGCCCTCGTGCCGGTCCCGACGCCGGAGGTCCTGTGGCGCAAGCCGCCCGTGCTCGCGCTCGCCGCGCTCCCGGGGGCGACGCTCGGACGCCTCGGCGGGCCGTCGACCGGGTCGCCGGCGGCGTGGGCCGCGGCGGGCGCCGCCATCCGGACGCTGCACGACGCGCCGCTGCCGCCCCGGCTCGGCCGCGCCGGGCGGAGCACCGCCGCGCTGGCGGCGGAACTCGACGAGGAGTGCGCGGCGCTCGTGGCGCACGGCATCCTGCCCGCCGACCTGGTCGCCCGCAACCGCCAGGTCGCCGAGGCCGCGTTCCGGCCGTGGACGCCGGCGTTCACCCACGGCGACCTGCAGATCGAGCACGTCTTCGTCGACGGCGACGAGGTCACCGGCATCATCGACTGGTCCGAAGCGGGCCGGGGCGATCCCCTGTACGACCTCGCCACCTTCACGCTCGGACACGAGGAGCACCTCGACGACGTCATCGCCGGCTACGGCACCGACATCGACGTCGACCTCGAGGTGATCCACGCGTGGTGGTCGCTGCGGAGCCTGCTGGTGGTCCGCTGGCTGAGCGAGCACGGCTTCGACCCCTTCCTGCCGGGGTGCGAGGTCGACGTGCTGAGGTCCCGGATGTGAGGCCGCGGCGACGGAAGCCGTTCCGTCAGGAGTGGCCATGAGTGGCCAGGAGTGGTCGGAAATGGTCAGGAGTCGTCAGGCCGCGACGGCCTTGGCGCGGTCGGTGGCGATGTGCAGGGCGAGGCCGGCGAGGACGGTGCCCATCGCGTAGCGCTGGATCCGCAGCCAGGTCGGGCGGCGGCCGAGGAACGTGGCGATACTGCCCGCGCCGACCGCGATCAGACCGTTCACGGTGACCGCGATCACGATCTGGACCAGGCCCAACACCAGGCTCTGCGCGGCGACATGGCCGCGCTCCGGTGCCACGAACTGCGGCAGCAGCGAGAGGTACACGATGACGATCTTGGGGTTGAGCAGGCAGGTCAGGAAGCCCATCGCGAACAGCTTGCGCGGCGGGTCCGGCGGCAGCGCCTGCGGCGCGAACACCGCCGCCCCGCCCGGCTTCACCGCCTTCCACGCCAGCCAGAGCAGGTAGCCGGCGCCCGCCAGCTTGATCGCGGTGTACAGCGCGGGCACCACCGAGAACACCGCGGCCACCCCGGCCGTCACCGCCACCAGGTACACCAGGAACGCGGACGCCACCCCGGTCAGGGACACCAGGCCGGCCCGGCGGCCCTGGGCTATCGAGCGCGAGACCAGGTAGATCATGTTCGGGCCCGGCGACAGCGCCATGGTCAGGGCCACGGCGGCGATCCCGAGCACGGCGTGCCCGTCCACGACGTGCCCGTCCACGGCAGAGAGCAGCTCATCCATGCGAGGAGGCTAGGGCGGGCCGCCTGCTCGATGCAATGATGACTTTGCACTCGGTGCAATCCGGGGCGGCAGCCAAAGGCAGCGAACAGCAGAGAGCAACAGGGCACAGCACCGCACAGCTGCGACAGCTGCGACAGCAGCGACAGCAGCGACAGCAGCGACAGCCCGGAGGGACCGACCGGCCGTGGACGACTACCGCGCGATCGCCGACCAGATCGCCGCCGACATCACGGCCGGGCGACTGCGGCCCGGCCAACAACTGCCCACCCAGCGCGACTTCGCCCGCCGCCGGGGCATCGCCGCCTCCACCGCGACGCGCGTCTACCGCGAACTGGTCCGGCGCGGACTGACCACCGGCGAGGTCGGGCGCGGCACCTTCGTCCGGGCCGGCGGCGGTGCGGGCGACGCGGCCGGCGGCGGGCAGGTCGCGCTCGCCGAACCGGGCGCCGCGCCCGTCGACCTGGAGCTCAGCTACCCGTCCGTCCCCGAGCAGTCCGCGCTGCTCGCCGCCGGGCTCGCGCCGCTGCTGCGGCCGGACGCGCTCGGCGAGGCGCTGCGGCCGGTCGGCGCGGCCGGGACGGCGGCGGCACGGCAGGCCTTCGCCGGGCTGGTCGGCGGCCCCGACTGGGACGCGCCGGAGGACGCCGTGCTCTTCGCGGGCAACGGGCGCCAGGCCGTCGCGGCGGCGCTGGCCGCCCTGGTGCCGCCGGGGCAGCGGCTCGGGGTCGAGGAGCTGACGTACCCGGTGGTCAAGGCGATCGCCGAGCGGCTGAGCATCCGGCTCGTGCCGCTGCCCGTCGACGAGGACGGGCTGCTGCCCGAGGCCGTCGCCGCCGCGCACCGGGCGACGCCGCTGCGGGCCCTGTACGTCCAGCCGCGTGTGCACAACCCGCTCGGGGCGAGCATGCCGCCGGAGCGGGCGGCGGCGCTGGCGGCGCAGGTGCGGCGGCTGGACCTGCCGGTGGTCGAGGACGCGATCTGGTCCTTCCTGCGCCCGGACCTCGCGCCGTTCGCCGCGCTCGCGCCGGAGCGGACGGTCCTCGTCGACAGCCTGTCCAAGCGGCTCGCGGCGGGGCTGAGCGTCGGGTTCGCGGTGGTGCCGGCGGCGCTGCGCGAACGGGTCGCCGGGGCGCTGCGCGCGGGCGGGTCGACGCCGAGCGGCTACGCGCTGGAGGCGGCGGTGCGCTGGATCGGGGACGGCACGGTGGCGGCGGTCGCGGCGGCCAAGCGGGCCGACGCCGCGGCGCGGCTGGAGCTGACGCGCGAGGTGCTCGGCGGGCGGCGGGTGCTGGCCGACCGGTGCTCGTACTTCGCGTGGTGGCGGCTGGCGCCGCCGTGGCGGGCGGCGACCTTCGTCGCGGCGGCGGCCCGGGCCGGCATCTCCGTCACCCCGGCGGCCGCCTTCGCGGTCGACCCCCGGCGCTCCCCGCCCGCCGTACGGATCGGGCTGGCCTCCCCGCCTCTGCCGGTGCTCGCCCGGGCCCTCGCGACGCTGGAGCGGATCGCGGCGGCGGGGCCGGAGGCGGCGGCGGTGGGTGCTGACACGGGGGCGGCGGGCTCCGGTACGGAGGCTGCGGGCTCCGGCACGGAGGCGGCGGGGATCGGCGAACAGATCACAGGCGACAGATAACAGATGACAACTTTCAACATCTGTTATCTGTTATCTGTTCGCTGACATCTGTCAGCTGTTCGCTGTTCGCTGTCAGTTGTCCGCCGCCGCCGCGGTGCCCACGGTGGTGCCGGTGCTGGCGAGGGCGCCCGGCGCCTGCGGGGGTGCCGCAGCCGCCGGGGCCTGCGCGTCGGGCGACGCCCCCGAGGTGGCGGGGGCCGACGCGCCCGCCGAGGTCGACGGGCCGGGGGTGCCGGGCGTCTGGCCGCCGGCGGTGGGCATCGGCGTCGGCGACGGCGACGGCGACGGCGTGCTCCCGGCCGCGACCGTGTGGTCGGTCGTGCAGCCCCTGTCGCTGTCGCAGGTGCCGCGCTTGCCGTCCAACGTGGCGACAGAGCTGTGCAGTTGGCGGTCGCCGTTGCCGTTGACGGTCACGGAGAACGTGACCGTCGCGCTGCCGCCGACCGGCAGGTCGCCGGTCCAGGTCAGCTTCCCGTCCTTGACCGCGGCGGTGCCGGAGGCGGCCTGGACGTCGCCGTTGTAGGCGGCGTCGTCCAGCACCTTCGACAGGTCGTCGGTCACGGTGGCGCCCTTGGCCTCGTCCGCGCCCTTCTGGGCGACGGTCACGCTGTAGGCCACCTTGGTGCCCGTCGCCACCGACGAGCCCGGCTTGGGGTCGGCCGTCGTGGAGAAGACGTAGGAGCCGGTCGCCGCCGGGTCCTGGTAGGTGTACGGACCGGCGGTGGCGGCCCCGGCCGGGGTGGTGACGGTGACGTCGACCTTCCCGGCGGCGTTCGCGGCGGGGGCGGTGGCGGTGATCCGGGTGTCGCTGTCGACCGTGAACCCGGTGGCCGGCACGGAGCCGAAGGCCACCGCGGTCGTCCCCGCCGGGTGGGTGCCGGTGAGGGTCTCAGTGGTGCCGCCGGCCAGCGGGCCGTGGTCGGGCGTGAGCCCGGTCACCACCGGTGCGGGGGCCTTGACCTGTGTGGCGAGGCCGGCGCTCCCCACCGGCTCGTTGCGGCCGTTGCGGGCGTCGGCGTCGGCGGTGACGGTCCCGCCCGCGGTCGGCAGGACGGTGAGGGTGATCGACGTGGCGGAGACCAGGTTGCCGAGGTTCCAGCACATGCCGGACGACCCGGCCGAGAAGTCGCACGCCCAGTCCTGGGCGGAGGCGTGCGCGGACGTCACGGTGGCGGCGGCGCCGGACAGCGCGACGTTGACCACGGTGGCGTTGGCGCGCTCCTGGGAGCCGGTGTTGGGGACGTCGAGGGTGACGGTGTAGGCGGTGTTCGCCGGCACGGGCCCGGCCGGGCCGGCGATCCGCACGACGGAGTCGGCGCGGGCGGGGCTCGCCAGGGCCAGCAGGCCTAACGCGGTGGTCGCCGTGGTGAGCAGCGCCGCGGTGCGGCGGGCCGGCGTCGCGCCAGGGTGGAAAGGGACATGAGCGTCCTTCATGAGGGATCCGGCCGCGCCACGACGGGTGGTCCCGGTCCGGCGCGGGGATGTGACCGCCGTGACGGGCGAGGCGGTAGGAATCAAAGGTTCCGCTTGTGAAACGCCTTCACATCGGCTGGTTCTGTCGCTGCGGCCGCCCGGCGCCGGACCTTAGCGTCGCTGCTCCAACTCCCGGCACCGGCAAGGGTGATGGCATGACCTCACCGACCACCTCCGCTCAGGGCCCGCAGGGCGCGGCGACCGACCTCTACGTCTTCGGCTACGCGCTGATCATGATGGAGCTGACCCGCCGGCTGCAGACGAACACCGAACAGGTCAACGCGACGCAGGCACCGGTCAATCAGTTCTGTCAGCACTCCACACTGCCCACGCCGGAGTCGAAGGACGTGGTCCGTCCGAACGTCGACACCCTCTACACCCAGGCGTGGCTGGACCTGGCGGCCGAGCCGATCGTGCTCGAAGTCCCGGTCATGGACGAGGGGCGCTACTGGCTCATGCAGCTGATGGACGCCTGGTCGAACACCGTCGCCGACCCGAGCAGCACCGACCCGCTCGCCGTTCCGGTCCGCCCGTCAACGGCTGGACGTTCTTCACCACCGGCATCGGCACCTACGGCACCGACTACCTGCAGCGCGCCTACGTCGCCACGATCGGGCTCGGCGCCAACTCCCCAAGGACGCCCTCTACCCCACGGCGAGCGCCTCGGCCAGCGACGACACCGGCGCGCCGATCGCCCACACCCTCACCTTCCCCGAGGGCCAACTGCCGCCCGTGGAAGCCTTCTGATCGCTGACCGCGGACGACTCCGACAGCTTCCTCGTCGCCAACGCCGACGACATCTGCGCCGTCGGCCACTTCGCCGAGCCGCTGGCCGGCCCGGACGGCGCCACCACCCTCTACGTCCAGGCCGAACCGCCCGCCGACGCCGACCTGCAGACCGCCAACTGGCTCCCCATCCCCACCAGCGGCACGTTCACCGTCACCCTGCGCCTCTACGCCCCGATCACCGACGAGATCCCCGCCGACTGGCCGCCGGCCCCTGACCCCGGCCGACGAAGCCGCCTGACACCCGGCAGACGCGGCCGCGCGCGGCTACGAGCGCCGCACCGCCGTACGTCAGCGCGCCGGGCCGCTCCGGCCGCCGCGCGCGGCGGTGTCCGCGGCCGTGTCCGCGGCGCCGCCCGCGCCGACCGCGCGCAGCCGTGAGGCGGCGGTCGCGGCGAGCTGCGGCGCGAGCCTGGCGACGTCGCGGGAGCCCACCAGCGCGATCAGGCTCGGCAGCATCCACCGGACCGGCTGCATGCCGCGCAGCCAGGCCTGGGCGTAGACGTGCGCGGAGCGGCGGGCGATCCCGGCGACGATCCGGTCCACCGCGGGCTCCAGCGGGTACGTCTTGTTCGCCGGCCACGGCAGCCGGCTGCGCATCTGCTTCAGCACCGCGTCCTGGTCGGCGCCGCGCACCATGTCCGTGTCGGTCCAACTCAGGTACCCGACCCCGACCTTGACGCCCTGGTGGGCGACCTCGGCGCGGATCGAGTGGGCGAAGGCCTCCACCCCGGACTTGCTCGCGCAGTACGCGCTCATGAGCGGCGCCGGCGTGAGCGCCGCGAGCGAGGCGATCTGCAGCAGGTAGCCGCGGCTCTCGGCGAGCGCCGGCAGGAAGACCCGCGCGGTGGCGACACTGCCCAGCAGGTTGACCTCGATCACCCGGCTGAACGCCCGGTGGTCGCTGTCGGCCAGCGGCCCGCCGATGGCGATCCCGGCGTTGGCGACGACGGCGTCGATCCGCCCGTAGTGCTCCTTGATCCGCCGGGCGACGTCGCTCAGCGCGTCGAGGTCGGTGACGTCCGCCTCCCAGCTGGTGGCGGACGGGCCGCACTGCGTCGCGACGTCCTTCAGCTCCTCCGGCTCCAGGCCGAGCAGCGCGACCCTGGCCCCGCGCCGGGCCAGCTTCCGGGCGAGCGAGGCACCCACGCCCCGAGCGGCCCCGGTGACGACGACGACCTGCTCGGACAGCGGCGGGATGGCGTTCATGCGGCGGCGGTCCTCTCGACCTCGGGGACGGAGACGGGAACGGCGGTGGCGGGGCCCGCGGGGCCCGCGGGGTCGGCGGGGTCGGCGGCGGTGGGGCCGGCCGCCGGCAGGTGCGCGAGCGCCATCCGGTGGATCTCGGCGGCGACCTCCGCCGGCCGTTCCAGCGGCGCCATGTGACCGACCCCGGGCAGCAGCAACAGCCCCTGCGGGTCGGCCAGTTCGGCGACGATGCGGTGGGCGTGCGGCTGCGGGGTGAGCCGGTCCGCGGTGCCGACGACGACCGCGGTCGGCGCGGCGAGCCGGGCGAGCGGAGCGTGGACGTCCAGGCGGTCCAGCACCCTCGCCCAGTTGGCCCGGACGGCCGCCGGGCAGGCATGCACGATCCGGGCCGTCGCCTCGACCTGGCCGGCCGGCGAACCCGGCCCCATGGTCGTGTACTTGAGCACGGCCCGGCTCACCGGCGTGACCGGCCCGAGCGGCAGCCGGGCGTGCAGCATCCGCCGGTGCAGGAAGCGGCGCAGGCCCGCGGGGCGTACGGCCTGCGGCAGGACGGTGAGTTCGGCCACCAACTCCCCCGCCCCGGTGGAGACCAGGACGGCGGCGGCGGTGCGCTCGGCGACCTCGGCGCGGCCGCCGGCGGCCATGATGGTCATCCCGCCCATGCTGTGGCCCGCGAGGAGGGCCCGCTCCCACGCCGGAACGGTCGCGGCGAGCACGGCGGCCAGGTCGTCGACGAGCGCCCGGGTGGAGTACCGGGCCCGGCTCGGCGGGACCTCGCTGCGCCCGTGGCCGCGCTGGTCGTAGGCCACCACCCGGTAGCTGTCGGCGAGTCGGCGGATCACCGGGGCCCAGAAGGCGGTCGAGCAGGTCCAGCCGTGCGCCAGCACCACGGTGGGCGCGCCGGGCCGGCCGTGGACCTCGACGTGCAGCCGGATCCCGTCCGCCGAGCGGACGCTCAACTCCTCGATGGGAACGGGTGGTTCGTAGTCGGCGGGCAGCCGGGCGGCGCTCACGCGGACACCTCCTCGACGGACGCGGCGGACGAGGGGGCGGCCGCGGCGGCGGACTCGGCGACCGAGGCCGCGGCGGACGCGGGAGCCGGCACGGGCCGCATCGTCAGTTCGTACTCGCCGAGATCGACCTTGCGGGTGGCGCGGCGGAAGGAGGTGGTGGAGCCGGGCCACAGCACGGTGTTCTTGCCGTTCGGGTCCAGGTACCAGCTACGGCAGCCGCCGGTGGTCCACACCGTGCGGTCCATCCGGTGCTGCAGTTCGAGGTTCCACCGCCGCTGGGCGCGCGCGGTGGGCTGCATGGCGGCCGCGCCGACCGCGTCGAGCGTGGTCAACGCGTCTATCAGGTAGTTCACTTGGGACTCGATCATGAGGATCATCGAGCTGTTGCCGAGGCCGGTGTTGGGGCCGATGACGAAGAACAGGTTCGGGAAGCCACGCACCGTCGAGCCGCGCAGCGCCTCCATGCCGTCCTTCCACTCCTCGGCGAGGCTCGTCCCGTCGACGCCGAACACCTTGGAGCCGATGGGCATGTCGGTGACGTGGAAGCCGGTGCCGAAGACGATGGCGTCCACCTCGCGCTCGGTCCCGTCCGAGGCGACCAGGGTGGAGCCGCGCACCTCGCGCAGGCCGGCCGCGACGACCTCGGTGTTGGGTGCGGCGAGCGCCGGGTAGTAGGTGTTGCTCAGCAGGATGCGCTTGCAGCCGATCCGGTAGTCCGGGGTGAGCTTGGCGCGCAGCGCCGGGTCGGCGACCGCCTGGGTGAGGTGGCGCTGGGCGAGCTGCTGGACGACGCGCAGCAGGCCGGGGCGGCGCACGAAGGCGTCGACCTGGAGCTCGCGGAGCGCGAAGAGGGCGCCGCGGCGGACGGAGGTGGTGGCGGGCACCCGGGTGTGCAGCCACTTCTCCAGCTTGGTGATCTCGCGGTCCCGGCGTGGCAGGACCCAGGCGGGGGTGCGCTGGAAGACCGTCAGTTCGCCGACCTGCGGCTGGATCGACGGAATGATCTGGGCGGCGGACGCGCCGGTGCCGACCATCGCGACGCGCTTGCCGGTCAGGTCGTAGTCGTGGTCCCAGCGGGAGGAGTGGAACACCTTGCCGGGGAAGGCGTCGAGCCCGGGGAGGTCGGGGATCTGCGGGTCGGCGAGCGGGCCGGCGGCGGACACCACGGCGTCGGCCGTCCACCGGCCGGCCGAGGTGGCGATCCGCCAGTGGGTCCGCTCGTTGTCCCAACGGGCCTCCAGCACCTCGGTGTTGAAGCGCAGGTGCGGGCGCAGGCGGAAGACGGTGGCGACCTTCTCCAAGTAGGCACGGATGTCCGGCTGGCCGGAGAAGCTGCGCGGCCACTCGGGGTTCGGCGCGAAGGAGTAGGAGTAGAGGTGCGAGGGCACGTCGCAGGCGCAGCCGGGGTAGCTGTTGTCGCGCCAGGTGCCGCCGACCGAGTCGGCCCGCTCCAGGACGACGAAGTCGGTGATCCCGGCGCGCCGCAGGCGGACGGCGGCGGCGAGGCCGCCGAAGCCGGATCCGATCACCGCCACCCGGACGTGCGGAACGGCCTGCTCCGGCGCGCCCGCAGCAGGGGCGCCGGGAGCGGAGGCGTCGGGAGCGGCCGCGCGGGGAGCGGGCGCGCCGGGCGCGCCGGAGCCGGGGCGCTTGCTGCTGGATGCCATGCGGCCTCCTCCTGAGGGTGGGGGCGGTGATCGCGCGCTCCCGGGCCTGCCCCGGAACCGGACCCCGCCAATCGCGCCAGTAAACACTGGCACGGTTGGCAGGGTAGCCCTTGTTGACACCGGATGGAAGAAGCACGGCAGTGCGGATCCGGCGCGCGTTCGACAGCCCATTCTCCAAGCCGCCGAAGCCGCGACCGCGCGCACCTATGCTGAACGCCGTGGACAAGGTCAGCGCAGCCGCGGGCGACGAGAAGAACGGCGGACGCGAACACCGGCGCGAATACCGGGTGGAGGAACTGGCCGAGGCGGCCGGCATCACCACCCGCACCCTGCGCTTCTACCGCGAACGCAAACTGCTCCAGCCGCCCCGCAAGCAGGGCCGGATCGCCTGGTACGGCGAGGAGCACCTGGCCCGGCTGCGGATGATCGCCGAACTGCTCGACCGCGGCCACACCCTCGGCGGGATCACCGAACTCATCGGCGCCGGCGAGAGCGGCCGCGACGTCGCCGAACTCATCGGGCTGGAGGCCGCGATCGTCGCCCCCTGGTCGGACGAGACGCCGGTGCGGCTCGACTGGGACGAGCTCAAAGCCGCCTTCGGGGACCAGCTCACCGAGGAGAACACGGCCGAATCCATCGCCCAGGGCTACATCACCATCACCGACGACGGGATCACCCACGTCAGCCGGCGACTGATGGACGCCACCACCGAACTCGTCGCGGAGGGCGTGCCGCTCGCCGCCGTGCTCGACGCCAGCCGGCGCACCCGCGAGCACGTGGACGCGATCGCCGAGATCTTCATCGAGGTGGTCAGCGGGCACCTGCTCAGCGCGCTCTCCACCGACACCCCGCTCGCCCCCGGCGAGGCCGCCCGGCTCACCGAACGCATCCTGCGGGTCCGGCCGTTGGCCCGCACCGTCGCCGACGCGCAGTTCACCCTCGCCATGGACCGCCGGGTGCACGCCGAGTACGACGAACTGCTGCGCCAACGACGGGAGCACGGGCCGGAGGGCGAGCACGGACCGGAGGGCGAGCACGGACCGGGCGGCGAACAAATGACAGGAAACAACTGACAGATAACAGCGAACAACTTTCAGATGTTGAAAGCTGTTATCTGTTCGCTGTTATCTGTCAGTTGTCATCTGTTCGCCGTCAGCTGTCAGCCGGAATCCGCTCGCCGCCCTCGCCCCGGCCCCGGCCGCTACTCCTCCTCGTCGTCGTCCACCGCCCCCGGCGCGAGGGCGGGCGAGGGGAAGACGTGCCGGGCTTCGCCCCCGGCCCGCCAGACGCCGATCGCGAAGACCGCCGTCGCCTCCAGCAGCGCGGCCCGGTCGAGGCCGCCGCAGTGCACGGGCACGCACCCCATCGAGTCCACCAGCCCGGCGACCAGGGCGGCGGCGTCCGGATCGTCCCCGCAGTAGGGGACGCCGAGCGGCGCGCCCTCGAAACCCGGTCGCGGCATCGTCCAGATGCTCTCGTGGCAGATGCCGAACGCCTTCACCACCCGGGCGGCCGGGGCCGCCGCAGCGAGCCTGCGGGCGACGGAGTCCCCGCCGCCGGCCGTGGTCAGGGCCGGTCCGTCCGGGCCGGGGGCCATCGGCACGGTGCAGTCCAGCAGCACCCGCCCGGCCAGGTCGGCCGCCAGCGGCTCGACCACCGCCGCCGCCACCCCGGCCGGCACCGCGACCAGCACCGCCTCGGCGGACCGAACCGCCGCAGCCGGGTCGCCGCCGCCCGTCGCCCCGATCCGGGCGGCGAGCCGCCGGGCCGCCTCGGGGTCGCGCCCGCCCACCGTGACCTCGTGCCCGGCCCGTACCCAGGCTCCGCCGAGCGCCGCCGCCATGGCACCCGTCCCGAGGATGCCGATCCGTATCGTCCGCATGTCCCACTCCCCACCGTCGTCAGCCGTCTGCGCCGGACCCGCCCCGCTGGGCGAACCGCCGTGCCCCGGACGCTAGTCCGGCCGTTGCACACCGCCGGGTACGCAACGGATCGGGCAGGATGGGGGGATGGAGAGCGACGATCTGGGCGGCGGCGTGTTCGCCGCCGACTGCCGGGCCCGGCTGGCCTTCGAGGTGATCGCCAACCGGTGGGACAGCGTGGTGGTGTACGTCCTCGGCGAGCGCGGGCCGATGCGCCCCCGGGCGCTGCTGGCCCGGATCGGCGGGATCAGTCCGAAGGTGCTCAACGAGACGCTGCGCCGGCTGGAGTTCAATGGCTTGGTCGAGCACCGGCGTTACGCCGAGGCCCCGCCCCGGGTGGACTACGCGCTCACCGAGGCGGGCACCGCCCTGCTCGGCCCGATCCGCGCGCTCGGCGCGTGGGCCGCCGACCACGCGGACGCCGTACTGGCCGCCCAGGAGCGGCACCAGCAGGACGGACGGGACGGGCGGCACCAGCAGGCCGAGCAGCACGGGCAGCGGGTCGACGGGGCTCGCCGGTCGGCCTGACCACGGCGCCGGCGACGCGCCCCGACCGGGCGGGGGCGAAACGGGAACGGAGGAGCCCCGCCGAGCCGCACCCTGGGCTCGGCGGGACCCCTCGTCGGGGAGCCCGCCGGTCCGCGCCCGCCCAACTCGGGCCCGAACCGGCGTCAGTCCCGGCCTAGTTGACGTTGACCGCCGTCCAGGCGGCGGCGACCGCGTTGTACTCGTCGCTGTTGGCGCCGTACAGGTCACTCGCCGCGCTGAGGGTGGCCGCGCGGGCGCCCGCGTAGTCGGTGGTGGAGGTGAAGTACGCGGTCAGCGCCTTGTACCAGATCTGCGCGGCCTTGTCGCGACCGATGCCGGCGAGCGTGGAGCCGTCGTACGTCGGGCTGTTGTAGCTGAACCCGTTGATGGTCTTCGCGCCGCTGCCCTCGGACAGCAGGTAGAAGAAGTGGTTGGCGACGCCTGACGAGAAGTGGACGTCCAGGTTGCCGACGTTCGGGTCCCAGTAGTCCGCGGACGAGCCGTCCTTGCTCGGCTGGTCCATGTAGCGCAGCGGGCTGCCGTCGCCGCGCAGGTTGATCAGCTCGCCGATCTGGTAGTTCGGCGGGTTGGCGGGGAGGTTGGCGTACCACTCGACCATCGTGCCCATGATGTCGGAGGTGGCCTCGTTGAGGCCGCCGGACTCGCCCGAGTAGTTGAGCGCGGCGGTCGCGGCGGTGACGCCGTGGCTCATCTCGTGGCCGGCCACGTCGATCTCGGTGAGCGGGGCGGAGTTGTTGGCGCCGTCGCCGTACGACATGCAGAAGCAGTCGTCGCTCCAGAACGCGTTCACGTAGTTGGAGCCGTAGTGGACGCGGCTGAGGGCGCCGACGCCGTCGTTGCGGATGCCGTTGCGGCCGAAGGTGTTCTTGTAGAAGTCCCAGGTGGTGGCGGCGCCGAACTGGGCGTCCACGGCGGCGGATTCGCGGTTGGCGGCGGTGCCGTCGCCGAAGCTGTTGTTCGGGTTCGCGAACAGGGAGCCGCTGCCGGAGGTCCCGTTGCTCATGTCGCTGGTGGACTGGCCGCCGCGGGAGGCGTCCTTCAGCTCGTACTGCGAGCCGTTCTGGTTGGTGGTCAGCTGGACCTGGCCGACGAAGACGCCGTTGCCGGTGCCGACGGCGGTCTCGATCTTCTCGTGGGTGGAGAGGACCGCGCCGCTGGCCGCGTCGGTGATCAGGATCTGGCTGCTCGGGGTGCCGTCCTGGCGGACGCCCTCGACGGTGGTGCGGTAGGCCAGGCGCGGGTTGTTGTCGTTCGCCCAGACGACCAGCTCGGCCTTGCCGGTCTGGTGCACGCCGACCAGCGGGGACTCGTCGGAGTCGATGGTCTGGCCGACCGTGGCCTTGACGGCGCCGGCGGCACCGGCGGCGGCCTGGTCGGCCGGGATCCGCGGCGTGAGGCTCGGCAGCGCGATCTTGGCGGTGGCCGCCTTGTCGACCGACTTCACGCCGCCGTCCGCCTTCTGGTGGACGACCAGGTCGCCGCCGAGGACCGGCAGGCCGGCGTAGGTCCGCTCGAAGCGCAGGTGGCGGGTGCCGTCCTGGTCGATCACGGCGTCCTTCGCCACCAGCTTCTCCTGGTCGCCGAGGTTCAGCGCCTTGGCGAGCGGGGCGGACTGGCCGTTGGCCACGGCGACCACCGCGGCGTGCTGGTGGGCGGCCTGGGCCTGGATCGAGGGAGCGGCAGGGGCGGCCTGGGAGACGCTCACCTGGACGACGCCGGTCAGAAGGGCGGTGGCCGAGACGACGGCGACAGCCGCGAGCTTTCGCTTCACGTACGAGTCCTTCCGGGAAACCGCGTGTGGGCGCGGTCACGCCGCGTCCCGGGGGCCGGGGTCGGCACCTGTGGGGCGGAACGGGCGCTGACGTGCAGTGACCCCGCGCGTTCGAGCGGCTCGCCACCGTCGGGTGGGGGGTGGGGGCTACCGCCGGGGTTGTCCAGAAGCGTGGCAGTCCGGCCGCTGTTTTGACAGGTCTGCCTCAGGAATTGGCCAGGTCCCGCCAGTTGGTAAAGAGGGTCAAGTGGCGGACGAAACGGGACGATTCACCCGGCATCACCGAACGCTCCGGGCCCGATCCAGCCCGGCCGCCTGCGTCGACACCCGGCCGCCGATCGAGCGCGAGTTCGATCGGCGGCCGGCGATGGCGCCCGACCGACTTTTACATTCGTGTAGAAGTTTCCACACGGGCCCCTGACGGTCGGTGGCGAGGTCCCGCCACCGGGCAACCCTTGCCCGCCGCGCCCGGCCTCTGATAGGAGCCCCGCTCCTTCACCCCGTGGGCACCGTCCGGGGACGGGCCGTCACTGGAACCTCCATTGCTGGGCCGCGAGACCTTTCGTGCAGGTCTGCATGGTGACGCGCTGCCCAGCGCCGTTGGACGTCATGCACCGGGTGCCGTCGCCCAGGGTGTACGTGCCCGAACCGGCGGACTGGACCGTCCACCGGTAGGCGATGCTGAAGACGTCGCCCAGACCGACCGAGTCGTCGTTGAGGAAGCCGAACACGAGGTTCGGACCGCCGGAGTTGCACGCGCGGTACTCGTTCCAGCTGCCGGTCGTCACCACCCAGCCGTACTGCGCGTGGCCGCCCAGGACGACCGGGTTGCCGGCGTCGAGGTTGTCGTTGGCCAGACCGATCGCCGCGCCGGACGAGGCGCTGACGATCTTGGTCCAGCTGCTCCCTCCGCAGCTGGACGGCCGGTCGGAGGTCTGCGCCGGCGGCGGGTTGCCGCCGGCGCCGGACGAACCGCCGGACGACGGGCCGCCGGAGGAGTTCTGCGGCGGCGGCTGCGGGTTGGGGTTCGCGGGATTGGCGGGGTTGGCGGGTGCGGGTGCGGGCGCCGGCTGGTGCGCCGTGCCGCCGCCGGCCGCACCCCCGCCCTGGCCCCCGTTGCCGGACCCGCCGCCGCTGCCGCCCGCGTTGCCACCCCGGCCCGGCTGGGCGGCGGCCCCACCGGCCGCGCCAGCCGCCGTACCGGGCTGCTGCGGCTGCGGCGGCTGCCCCTGGTCGGGGGTGGCGGGCTGCTGGCCGGGCTGGGTGGCGCCCGGGGTCCCGGTCGGCGCGGTGGTGGCGGCCGTGGCGGTGTCCGGAGCGGCACCGCCCGGGGTGGCCGGGGCCGTCGCGGCGACCGTCTGCCGGGCGTCGGGCGGCGCGCTCGCGTTCGAGCTGCCGGGGCTGCGGTCGATCAGCAGCGCGGTCGCCGTGCCCACCGATATGACGGCCGGAATGATGATCGGCACCAGCAGGGTGCGCCGCGAGCGGCGCCTGACCGGTTCGGTCGGCCGGTCCGGATCCACCTTCAGCACCGGCTCCGCCTTCACCGCCGGCCGCGCCTTCGCGGCCGGGTCCGCATCCGCGGCCGGAACCGGAGCCGGCACCGCCGCGGCGGCCTTCCCCCGCAGGTCGACCGTGCCGGTGTCGGCCGCCGACCCGGGAGGCAGGCCGACCGCCGCCCGGGCCGCCGCCGCCATCTCGGCCGCGCTCGCGAACCGGTCCTCCGGCGCCTTGGCCAGCGCCCGGACGACCAGTTCGCGAACGGCCGCCGGGACGGTCTTCGGCAGGTCCGGCACCGGTTCGTGGACGTGCTTGATCGCGACCTGCACCGGCCCGTCACCGACGAACGGCAGCCTGCCGACCAGCAGTTCGTAGCAGACGACCCCGATCGAGTACAGGTCGGAGGCCGGCCCGATCCTGCCGTTCACGGCCTGCTCGGGGGACATGTAGGCGGCGGTGCCGATGACGCCGGAGCGCTTGGTGGCCTTGGTGCCCGCGATCGCCAGGGCGATGCCGAAGTCGGTCACCACCACGGCGTCGTCGCTGCGGCGCACCATCAGGTTGGAGGGCTTGATGTCCCGGTGGACGATGGAGCGCTGGTGCGCGGCGTGCAGCGCGTCCAGCGCGGCGGCCACCATGCCGAGGGCCCGCTCGGGCGGCATCCGCCCCTCCGCTTCGAGCACCTGGTTCAGCGGCCGGCCGTCGATCAGGTCCATCACGATGTAGGCGCAGCGGTCGCCGGTGTCCCCGCCGCCACCCTCACCGTCACCGTGACTGTCACCGTCGCCGTCGTTCTCGCCGACGCCGACGCCGGCACCGACGCCGGCACCGACGCCGACGCCGGTCTCGCCGTAGTCGTGGACCTTCACGACGCCCGGGTGGTCGATCGCGGCGACGAGCTGGGCCTCGCGGCGGAAGCTCTCGATCGCGGCGGCGTTGTCGAACAGCTCCGCGTTGAGGATCTTGACCGCGACCTTCCGGGCCAGCACCGAGTCGTGGGCCCGCCAGACCTCGCCCATGCCGCCGCGGCCGAGCCGCTCGATCAGCCGGTACCGGACGTTCAGCACGGTGCCAGAACCGATCATGCCCCCACCCCCCAGGTGTGTCGTGACCCGCCCGGCGGGTCGTCGGCCCACAGTGTGCCAGAGGGTGTCATGGCCTCAGAACCCTCCCTGAGGAGGGACATTGGGCGTGAGCGGCCGTCACCGGAGCCGGACGCGCCGGGCGTGCTCGGCGACCTCCAGCACGGCGGCGACGACGGCCCCGGGCCGGTCGGCGTGGACGGCGTGGCCGGCCCCGGGCACCACGACGTGCTGGCCCCTCGGGTGGCCGGCCACGATGCGCGACTGCATCGCGGTCCACCGGCCGCGCATCGCGGCGGGCAGGCCCTTGGTCGCGCTGAGGACGGTCACCGGCACCTCGGGCAGTCGCGCGGCGGCGCGGCGGCGGCGCAGTTCGGGGACGGCGAGGGCGGTGAGCCGGGTCTCGTCGAGGACGGTCCGGCGCTGGTGGCGGTGGGCGAGGACGGCGGCCTCGGCGACTTCGGCGGCGGTGGCGGCTCCGGATGCATAGGTGGCGGCGTCGGCGGTGCCGGTGGCGGGCCCGGGTTCCGCGAGCGCGGCCCGGAGCAGCCACACCCGGTTGAGCACCGTCTCGGCGGCCCGGATCAGCGGCGGCTGGAACTCCTCGTGCGCGGGGTCGACCAGGACCAGGCCGGCGACGAGCTCCGGCCGTTGCCAGGCGAGGAGTTGGGCCAGCTGGCCGCCCCAGCTGTGCCCGACCAGGACGGCCGGTCCGGCGTCGAGCCCGGCCACCAGGGCGGCCAGGTCGGCGACCTGGGCGTCCAGGTCGGGGCCGGCCGCGCGGCGCGGCTCGCTGGCGCCGAGGCCGGCCCGGTCGTACGCCACCACCCGGCGGTGCCGGGCGAGTTCGGGCAGGACCGGTGCCCAGTCGAGCGCGCCGCCGCCGCAGCCCGCGATCAGCACCACCGGGGCGGGGCCGTTCTCCTCGCCGGTGTCCCCACCGGCCTCCACCCAGCGCAACGCCCGTCCGTCGCGGTCGAGTTCTCCCGGCCGTACCCCGCCGGGGGTGCGCTCGGCCAGGGCCCGCACGACGGCGTCCTGGACGGCGCGCAGACCGGGCGCGCCCGGTGAGCTGTGTGTGTTCCGCATCGTCGATCCCCCCATGGATCCGTCCGCGAGGACGCAGCGCCCCCGCACGTTCGGCCACCCCCGTGGCCGGTCGATCATCCGACGCTGGCGGCCGTGCCGTACGAAAGGTCGAACACCGACCGTTCTGCGGGTGGCCGCGAGGCCAACAATCCGCGGCGGACGGCCGGGGACGGCCCGGTGGCGGTTCGGCGACGGCCGGTTCGGCGACGGCGGCTCGGCGGCCGGCCCGGTCAGGCGCCCCAGGCCCGGGAGCAGAGCACCAGCCGGTAGCCGTCCGGGTCGGACACCGTGACGCCGTGCTCGTCCCAGTACGGGTTGTGGGCCCGGACGCGGCTGCCACCGGCCGCCTCCAGCCGGGCGACCAGGGCGTCGTCGGCGGGCGCGCCGAGGTAGACGACGAAGAGGTCGTCCACGGTCGGGGTCGGTTCCAGCGGGTGCTCCGGGTCGTGGGTGAGCTCGAAGTGCCAGGCGCCGCCGGGCGGACCGACCATCAGCAGGTCGTGCTCGCCGGGCACCCGCTCGGTGGTGCGCCACAGCACGTCGAGGCCGAGGCCGCCGACGTAGAAGCGCTCGGCGGCCACCAGGTCGCGGGAGGGGCGGGCGATCCGGACCCGCGTCGTCGCATCGATCATGGACGGGACGCTAGCGCACGACACTGACAACCGGCCGCCCGGTACGGCCGGTGCGACCGGTACGGCCAGGAAGGCGGCAGCGGCGACCGGAGAGCGGAGAGCGGCCGACCCGCCGTCAGAGCCTGCGCAGCCGCTCCTCGTCGCAGGTGCGCGGGCAGGTCAGGCAGGCTTCGGCGGCCGGGGAGACGGCGTAGTAGAGGCAGCAGCCGAGCCGGGTGCGGGTGTGGTGGGCGCGCCCGTCCGGGGTGTGCAGGCGGCGGAAGTCGGCGGCGCCGGGGAGCGGGAGGGTGCCGCCGGGCAGGACGGCCGCGGCGGCGGCCACCGCGGCGTCCTCCTCGCCGAGCATCCGGCCGAGGTACCAGAGGGCGGAGGCGAGGTCGTCGGTGACCATGCCCCAGAGGGCGCGGTCGCGGCGGCGGGTGGGCCCGGCGAAGGCGGCGACCAGCGGTTCGAGGTGGGCGACCACGGCGGCGCGCAGTTCGGCGCGCAGCTCGTCCTCGCCGGGCGGCGGCAGCGGCGGGAGGGCGAGGTGCGGGCGCGGGCGCAGCGCGAGGTCGCCGCTGGGGGTGTGCAGCCAGAGGTCGGCGGGGGTGAGGTCGGGGACCAGGCGGGCCAGGTGCCAGGGGCCGGCGATGAGCAGGCAGGCGGACCAGGCGTAGTGGTGGAGCAGCCGGGAGGCGGTGACGTGGGGGCGCGGCGCGCGGCCGTGGGCGGCCGCGATGCGGTCCTCCTCCCCGGCCAGCGCGGCGGCCAGGGCCCGTTCGTCGGTGGCGAGTTCGGCTCCGGTGTGCCAGCCGTCCGCGGCGGCGGGGTCGGGGTCGGCGGGGCCGAGCAGGCGCAGGTCGAGCGCGGGGCAGAGCTCGCGCAGGCGCCGGTAGTCGGCCGTCGAAGCGGGCGGCGACGCGGGCGACGGGGGCGACGGGGGCGTACCGAGCGCATCGGGCCTGACAGGCGCAGCAGGCGCGGCAGGCACAGCAGGCGCGGCAGGCGCAGACGACACGGCAGCCGCAGCGGACCCGACGGCCACGGGCGAGGGCAGGGACGAGGGCAGGGGTGTTCCGGGGGTCATCGGCGCTCCCGAGATCGACTCCGGATGATCGATTAAGGTGAGCCTCACCTTACAATGCCTCAAGAGCACCACCGGCCACCCGGGACGCACCCGCCACGCCCACCGCACCCGCCCCACCCAGGGGCGCTCCCAGGTCAGAGCCCCGGAGGCGTCCGACCCGAGGTTGACGAAGTTAGGTAAACCTAACCTAATATGTCTCCTCGTGCTGAGAACCGACCCGCCGGGCGACACCGCCCCGGCGACCCCCCGATCCTCGGCGGTCCGGCGGCCCCTGCTGCTGGTCGCCGGGCTGTGCGCCCTGGTGCTGTGCGCCGCGCTGAGCCTCGCGCTCGGCTCCCGCTCCGTCCCGCTGACCACCGTCGTCGACGCCCTCACCGGCTCCGCCCACGGCACCGACGCCGACGTGGTGACGGGCCTTCGGGTCCCGCGCACCCTCATCGGGCTGGCGGTCGGCGCCGCGCTCGGCATCGCCGGGGCCGTCGCCCAGGGCGTCACCCGCAACCCGCTGGCCTCGCCGATCACCCTCGGCATCAACGCCGGCGCGAGCCTCGCCGTGGTCGCCGCGATCTACGCCCTGGACCTCTCCCGACCGGTCGAGTACGTCTGGTTCGCCTTCGCCGGCGCGGCCGTCGCCGCCGTCGCCGCGTACGCGATGTCCCGGCGCGGCGGGGACCTCGACCCGGTCCGGCTCGCGCTCGGCGGCACCGTTCTCACCGTGGTGCTCACCTCCTGGACGTCCGCGCTGATGCTGGCCAGCCACCGCACCCTCGACGAGGCCCGGTTCTGGCTGGTCGGTTCGATCGGCGGGCGGCGCCTGGACGCCCTCACCCCCGTCCTGCCGTTCCTCGCCCTCGGCCTGCTGGCCGCGTTCGCCGTCGCGCCCGCGCTCAACGCGCTCGCCCTCGGCGACGAGAGCGCGCAGTCGCTGGGCGTGCCGGTCGCCCGCATCCGGCTGGTCGGCGGACTGGCCGTCGTGCTGCTCGCGGGCGGCGCGGTCGCCGTCGCCGGACCGGTGGCGTTCATCGGACTGGCGGCGCCGCACCTGGCCCGCCCGCTGCTCGGCAACGACCACCGCTGGCTGCTGCCCGGCTGCCTGATCACCGGTCCGCTGCTGCTGCTCACCGCCGACGTGCTCGGCCGGCTCGTGGTGCGCCCCTCCGAGATCGAGGTCGGCATCGTGACCGCCTTCCTCGGCGCGCCGCTGCTCGCCGTGCTCGCCCGGAAGGTGGCCAAGTGACCGCGTCCACCGCCCCGATGGGCGCGATCGCCCGCCGCCGGGCCCGTACCGCCGCGTGGTCCGTGCTCGCCGCCGCCCTGCTGGTCCTGCTCACCGGGATCGCCCTCGGCACCGGCCGGGTGAACATCTCCGCCTGGGACGCGCTGCGCGCCCTGGCCGGGCAGGGCGACGCCGGGAACGTCCTGGTGGTGCAGCAGTTCCGGGCACCCCGGGTGGTGTCCGCGCTGATCGCGGGCGCCGCGCTGGCGATGGCCGGCTCGCTGCTGCAGCGGCTGTTCCGCAACCCGCTGGCCGCCCCCGACACCATCGGCATCACCGGCGGCGCGTCCTTCGGCGCGGTGCTGATGCTCGCCACCGGCGCCTCCCAGCAGCTGATCCCGCTGGCCGCGGTCGGCGGCGGGCTGCTCGCCGCGCTGCTGCTCGGCGGCTTCGCCTGGCGCTCGAAGATGGCCGTCACCCGGCTGGTGCTGGTCGGCCTGGCGGTCCAGCAGGGCCTCGCCGCCGCCGTGAACCTGATGATCGTACGGTTCCCGGCCGAGCTCGCCTCCTCCGCCCTGCAGTGGACCACCGGCTCGCTGTACGGCCGCAACTGGACCGAGGTGTGGACCGCCGGCACCGCCATCGCGCTCACCACCGCCGGCCTGGTCCTGTGCCGGCGCCGCGTCGCCGTCCTCGACCTCGGCGACGACTCCGCCGGCGCCCTCGGCCTCGACCCCGGCCGCGACCGGCTCCGGCTGCTGCTGCTCACCATCACGCTCGCCTCACTCGCCGCCGCCCTCACCGGGCCGGTCGCCTTCGTCGCCCTCGCCGTCCCGCACCTGGTCCGGCTGCTCGCCGGACCGCCCACCCTCGGCACCCTCGGCCTCACCGCGCTCACCGGCGCCGTGCTGCTGCTCTCCGCCGACCTCCTCGTCCTCCACGTGATCCCCGTCCACGGGCTGCCGGTCGGTGCCGTCA
This sequence comes from Streptomyces sp. Y1, assembly GCF_041053115.1. NCBI lineage: Bacteria > Bacillati > Actinomycetota > Actinomycetes > Kitasatosporales > Streptomycetaceae > Streptomyces > Streptomyces sp. Y1. The sequence goes on from NZ_CP163445.1 coordinate 1,389,072, forward strand.
CCGCCACCCTCGGCGCGCCCTGGCTCCTGGTGCTGATGATCCGCCAGGGCCGGCTTCCCCAGAGGAGCAGCTGATGACCAGCGCCACCGCCGGCTCCGCCAACCGGCTCGCCACCCGCGGGCTCGGACTGCGCTACGGCGAGCGGACCATCGTCGACGGCCTCGACCTCGAGCTGCCCGGCGGCGCCGTCACCGCCATCGTCGGGCCCAACGCCTGCGGCAAGTCCACCCTGCTGCGCGGACTCGTCCGCCTGCTCGACCCGGCCGCCGGCACCGTCACCCTCGACGGCGCCGACATCCACCGGATGCCCGCCCGCGACCTCGCCAAGCGGATGGGCCTGCTGCCGCAGCAGCCCGTCACCCCCGAGGCCGTCACCGTCGAGGCGCTGGTCCGGCTCGGCCGCTACCCGCACCAGCGGATGCTCAGCCCGTGGGGCAAGGCCGACCAGGCCGCCGTCGAGGAGGCGCTGCGGCGCACCGGCACCGCCGAACTGCGCGACCGGCAGGTCGACCGGCTCTCCGGCGGGCAGCGCCAGCGGGTGTGGATCGCGCTCGCGCTCGCCCAGGAGACCGACCTGCTGCTCCTCGACGAACCGACCACCTTCCTCGACCTGCGGCACCAGCTCGACGTGCTCGACCTGGTCTCCGACCTGCACGCCGAGGCCGGGCGCACCGTCGTCATGGTGCTGCACGACCTCGGGCAGGCCGCCCGGTACGCCGACCACCTGGTGGTGCTCAAGGACGGGCGGCTCGCCGCCGCCGGGCCGCCCGCCGAGGTGCTGACCGCCGAGCTGGTGGAGGCCGTCTTCCAGGTGCCCTGCCGGGTGGTGCCCGACCCGGAGACCGGCACGCCGCTGGTCGTGCCCCGGGGCCGGCGCCGCGCCGGCAACGCCGCTGCTGCTGCTGCTTCCTGAACTCCCCCCGTCCGTAGTCCTGTTCCCCCTGCTCGATCCCGTTCGATCCGCTCTCCCGACGCAAGGAATCCCCGATGAACCGCCGACTGCCCGTCGCCGTCCTCGCCGCCGCCCTCTCCACCACCCTGCTCGCCGCCTGCGGCAGCGGCGGGGGCGACGACAAGTCGGCGGGAGGCGACACCGCCGCCTCCTCCTCCGCCGCGCCCGGCAGCGCCGCCGCGTTCCCGCGCAGCGTCAAGCACGCCGCCGGCACGGCCGAGATCAAGGCCCAGCCCAAGCGCGTCGTGGTGCTGGACAGCGGCGAGCTCGACGACGTCACGCTGCTCGGCATCACGCCGGTCGGGGCGGTGTCCCCGCACATGAAGACCGAGGGCGGGTTCCCGAACTACCTCAAGGACAAGATCAAGGACACCAAGGACGTCGGCCCGATGAACGAGCCGAACCTGGAGCTGATCGCCTCCCTCAAGCCCGACCTGATCCTGTCCTCCAAGGTCCGCCACGCCAAGGTGTACGACCAGCTGAACGCGATCGCGCCGACCGTGCTCGCCGAGACCACCGGGTTCCCGTGGAAGGACAACCTCGCGCTGTACGCCCAGGCGCTCGGCAAGGAGGACGAGGCGAAGAAGGCCCTCGCCGACTACGAGGCGCGCGCGAAGAAGCTGGGCGAGGCGATCAAGGCGAAGAACAACGGGACGATGCCGACCGCCTCGGTGGTCCGCTTCGTCGCCGGGCCGACCCGCCTGTACGCCAAGTCCTCCTACAGCGGCGTGGTCCTGAAGGACGTCGGCCTGACCCGCCCGGCCGCGCAGGACGTCGACAAGAACATCATCGAGGTCAGTGCCGAGCAGATCGGCCAGGCCGACGCCGACCTGGTGTTCGTCACCACCGCCGACGACCCGACCAAGACCAAGGAGAGCGAGGTCCAGCAGACCCCGGTCTGGCAGGGCCTGAACGCCGTCAAGAACAACAAGGTCGTCAACGTGCCGGACGAGACCTGGATGTCCGGCATCGGCGTCCAGGCCGCCGACGCGATGCTCGTCGACATCGCCAAGGCCGCCGGGGTCGACGCGCCCAAGTAGGGGCGCCGACGGATGACGACGAACAGCTGACAGCTTTCAACTTTCAACATCTGTTATCTGTCAGCTGTCAGTTGTCCGTTGTCCGCTGTCCGCTGTCCGCCATCAGCTGCCCCCCACCGTCCGCTGCTCGCCGCCCGCTCCACCTGCCACGCCTCCGAGGAAACCCCATGCGGCTCTACCTGCTCGCCCTCAACCCCACCGACTCGGTCACCCGCGGCTTCCTGCCCGCCGCCGCCCGGCTCGGCCTCGACGTCACCGTCCTCACCGACCACGTCGAGGACCACCGACGCGCCTACGCCGACGCGGACTTCGCGTGCGAGGTGCTGGAGTGCGACGTCCAGGACTTCCGCGAGGTCATCGGAACGATCTCCCAACACCACACGCCCGACGCGGTGTTCAGCAACAGCGACCACCTGCAGACCCAGACCGCGCTGGTCGCCGAGTACTTCGGCCTCACCGGCAAGGACTGGAAGGCCTCGCTGCGGGCCAAGAACAAGGGCGAGCTGCGCCGCCACCTCGCCGACACCGGCCTGGACCGCGTCTGGTCCGCCGAGCTGGCCCCCGGGCAGGATCCGGCCGGGCTCACCCCGCCGTTCCCCTGCATCGTCAAGCCGCGCGAGGGCGTCGCCAGCGAGGACGTCACCCTGGTCGCCGACGCCGCCGAACTCGCCCTGCGCGTCGAGCAGATCCGGCAGCGGCGGCCCGCCGCCACGCTGGTCGTCGAGGAGTTCCTGGCCGGCGAACTGTGCACCCTGGAGACCCTCGGCGACGGCCACGCCCGGCACGTCCTGGGCGGCTTCCGCACCCGGCTCTCCCCGCCGCCGGACTTCATCGAGGAAGTCCTGACCTTCACCCCGGCACACCCCCGCCCGGTGGTCGACCAGGTGCTCGCCCAGCTCGACGCGCTCGGCGTCGGACTCGGCGCCTGCCACACCGAGTTCGTCCTCCAGCCGGACGGCCGTGCCCGCATCATCGAGGTCAACTACCGTGCCATCGGCGACCAGTGCGACCTGATGCTCGCCGAGATCCTCCGACTCCCCTACTTCGAGCTGGTCCTGCGCGCCCACCTCGGCGAGGCCCTGCCCGCCGACCTCGGCGCCCGCACCGGCCTTCGGGCCCGGCACGAGCGCGTCTGCGCGGACCGGGCCGGCACCCTCACCGCCGCACCCGAGCCGCACTTCGAGCGACGGACGGACGGCGTCACCCTCTCCTACCGGCCGGTGCGCGAGATCGGCGCCCGGCACGACCTCTACCGCACCAACCGCGACTACCTGGGCATCGTCTGGGCGGTCGGCCCGGACCAGGGCGCGGTGGACGCCGCCGTGGCGGACTTCATCGCCGCCAACCGTTGGGAGATCGCCTCATGAAGCCCGCCGCCCCAGCCCACACGCCCACGGCGGCCCCGGCAGCCCCGGCAGCCCCGGCGGCCCGCACGGCCGTGGCCACCACTCCCGCGGCCCGGACTCCGGCGGAGCAGCTGACCCTGCGCGTCCTGTCCGCGCTGCTGCGCGAGGACGTCCTCGGCCTGCGCACCCGTGGAGTGCTCCAGCACCGCGCGGACGGCCCCTGGTTGAGCGACGGCACGCTCGCCCTGCCCGTCGCCCCGGACGGCTTCCAGGGCGACCACGCCGCCCGGCGGCCGGAGTTGGAGACGGACGGCGTCCTGCTCACCGAGCTGCCCGCCGTCCTGGCCCTCCTCGCCGACCGCGCCGACCCGCTCGACCGGCCCGGCCACCGGGCCTTCGCCGAGGAGTGCCGGCAGACCCTCGCCACCACCGAACTCCATGACCGGGTACGGCCCGAGGTGCACGCCGCCCTCGCCGCCCGCTACGGCGCGGACGTCGCCGACTGGACCGGCCCGCACGCCGCCCTCGGCTTCGAAGCCCTCGCCGCCTTCCTCGACCACCCGGTCTACCCGACCGCGCGCGGCCGCGCCGGCCTGGGTGAACCGCAACTTCGCGCGTACGCGCCGGAGTTCCACCCCTCCTTCGAACTTCGCTGGCTTGCCGTACCGGCCGCGCACCTGACCGTGCACGGGGACGGGCCGCTGCCCGCCTGGTGGCCGACCGCCGAACAGCTGGGCGTCCCGGGCGCACCGGGCGAGTTCCGAACCGTCCCGGTCCACCCGCTCACCGCCGGCGAGGACTTCGAGCGGATCGCCCCCGGCTCGGTGCTCGCCCCGGAGCCGTACCTCACGGTGCTGCCGACGCTGTCGATGCGCACCGTCGCCGTCGCCCAGGACCCGTCCTGGCACCTCAAACTCCCGCTCGCCACCGCCACCCTGGGCCTGCGCAACCGGCGCACCATCAAGCCCGTCACCCTGGTCAACGGGGCGGTCGGGCAGCGCCTGGTGGAGGCCGTGGCCGCCCGCGAGCCGCAGTTCACCGGACGGGTGCTGCACGCCGACGAGCAGCACTTCGCGCACGCCGACGACGAGTTGCTGGCCGTCCTCTGCCGCCGCTACCCGGACGGCCTGGACGACGCCGTCACCGTGCCGCTGGCCGCCCTGCTCGCCGAGGCGCCCGGCGGGCGGCTGGTGATCGACCACCTCGCCGACCGCTTCTACGGTGGTTCCGTCCTCGCCCTGTACGAGGACCTGCTGCGGCTGCTGGTCGACTGGCAGACCACCCTGTTCGGCCACGGCATCGCCCTGGAGTCGCACCAGCAGAACACCTCCCTGGTCCTCGACGGGACCGGCCTGCGGCTGCTCTACAAGGACAACGACGGCCCCCGGATCAACACCGCCCGGCTGACGACCGGCAGCACCACCACCGGCACCGGCACCGGCGGCATCGACGAACTCGCCCCGCTGGCCGCCGAGTTCCGCGACCCCCGAATCCTCGTCGACCAGGACCGCGCGCTCACCGACCTGTTCACCACGATCACCGGGCACCTGTGCACGGCCTCCCTCGCCTTCGGCCTCGCCGAACACGGCCGCGCCCCGCTGGAGCGGACCCTGGGGCTGCTGCGCGACACCCTCGCCACGGCGATCGACCGGCTGGGCCCGGCCGGCCGGCCGCTGCGGACCGCCCTGCTGGACGCCGAACGGCTGCCGGTCAAGGCCATGGTGAGCGCCGGCACGCTGCTCAGCAAGGAACGCAGCGGAGCCGCCGACATCAACAAGCACTACACCGACGGCCCCAACTACCTGCTGCCGAAGAGCCGTACGCGATGAGCCTGGACACCCTGCCCCGGCGGGCACCGGGCGTCGCACTGGACCGCGGCCAGGTGCACGCCATCGCCGCCTGCTACTTCGTCGCCTCCTTCGCCGCCCTCGGCCTGCCGCCGTACCTCAGCGAGATCCTCCCCGGCCTCGGCGACCGCGACGGGCACTGGGCGGGCCTGCTCTACATCGCGCCGACCGTCTTCACCGCCCTCGGCGCGCCGCTGTGGGGCCGGCTGGCCGACCGGTTCGGCCAGAAGCGGCTGCTGCTGCGCGCCCAACTCGGCCTCACCGTCTCGTTCCTGCTCGCCGGAGCCGCCGACAGCCTGCCCGCGTTCACCTGCGCGCTGGTGCTCCAGGGCTTCCTCGGCGGCACCTTCTCCGCCACCAACGGCTACCTCGCCGCCGCCCTGGACGGCACCCACCTGTCCAAGGCGCTCACCCTGATGCAGGGCAGCGCCCGGGCCGCCCTGGTCGCCGCGCCGATCCTGGTGGGCGCGCTGTCGCCGTGGATCGACCCGCACCGGCAGTACCTCGTGATGGCGGTCCTGCCGCTGACCGCCGCGGTGCTGCTCGGCTTCCTGCCCGAGCCGGCTCGCCGGGCCGCCGCCGCCACCGCCACCGCCACCGCCACCGCCAGCAGGGCCGGGGTCCGCGCCGAACGCTCGGGCGACCCGCCGGGCTCGCTCAAGCTGCTCTACACCTTCGAGTTCGCGTTCGTCTTCGCCACCGTGATCTCCTTCCCCTACCTGATCACCCTGGTGCACGAGCGGCTGCCGGGCGCAGGAGCCGCGGTCGCGGGGATCCTCTTCGCGCTGCCGCACCTGGTCTACCTGGTCGCCGCCGGGCGGGTGCACGCCGCCGTCCAGGCGAGACCCCGCACCGGCCTCGCCCTCGGCTTCGCCCTGGTCGCCCTCGGCCTGGCCGGACACGCCCCCGCCCACTCCCTGCCCGCCTTCGTCCTCACCCGGGCCGCACTCGGGCTCGGCATGACGCTCGGCCTGGTCTGCCTCGCCGTCCTCGCCGCCGAGGCCGCCCGCGGCCGCGCGCCGGGCCGGATGTTCGGCACCCGCGAGACCGTCTCCAAGTGCGGCGCCGTCGCCGCCGGGCTCGCCGCCGCGCTGGTCAACAGCAGCGGCGGACCGGCCGCCCCCGTCGTCACCGGCACCGTCGCCGCCCTGGCCGCCGCCCTCCTCGCCCTCCTGACCCGTAGGAGCACCCGATGACCACCCGTATGGCACTCCCGCAGTCCGCCACCGCCGGACTCCCCGCCACTCCCGAACTCCCCTCCGCCGACGAGGCGGTGGCCCACACCCTGCTCAACTGCCTGCTGCGCGAGGTGTCCGCGCCCGAGCACCAGACCGCCGTGGACGACGGCCGCCTGCTGCTGCGCCTGCCTCGCCGCGGCACCCTGCTGCGAGTCGCCCTGCGCCGCACCTCGCTGCTCGGCGCACACCGCTTCACCGGGCCGGTCTCCGAGGAAACCCCGGACGGCTGGAGCGAGTTGGACTGGCGCACGCTCGCCGAGCACGTCCAGCACGAACTGGAGCTGCGCACCGGCACCGCGAACGAGGAGTTCGTCGCCCAGGTGGCGTCCAGCCACGACGGCGTCCGCGCGGGCCTGACCGACCGCCCCGAGGCCGACCGTCCCGAGGCCGACCGCTCCGATGACGCCGGGACGGGGGCCGCCCGCGCCGACCGGTACCTGGAGTCCGAGCAGGCCCTGCTGTTCGGCCACCGCTTCCACCCCGCGCCCAAGTCCCGTTCCGCCGCCCGGGGCGACTGGCGCGACTACGCCCCGGAGTCCCGCGCCGCCTTCCCGCTGCGCCACCTCGCGGTGCGCGCCGACCTGCTTGCCGAGGAGTCCGCCGACGACCGGGCCACCGCCCTGCTCGACGGCCTCGGCGAAGTCCCGGCCGGCTACCGCCTGTTGCCCGCCCACCCGTGGCAGTACCAGCTGATCGGCGACCACCCGCTGCTGCGCCGCGCCCTGCGCAGCGGCGACGTCCTGGACCTCGGCCCGCGCGGCGAGCGCTTCACCGCCACCGCCTCGGTGCGCACCCTGCACGGTGCGGACGCCTTCCTCAAGTTCAGCCTCGACGTACGCATCACCAACTGCCTGCGCAAGAACGCCGCGTACGAGCTGACCGGCGCCGTCACCCTCACCCGGCTGCTCGCCCCGGTGCTCACCGACCTCGCCCGGCGCTTCCCGGACGCCGCGATGCTGCGCGAGCCCGCCTTCCGCACCCTCGCCCTGCCCGGCCCGGACGGCCGCCCCGACCTGGCACTGTTCGAGGGCTTCGGCCTGATCGTGCGCGACGGCCTCGGCGACGTGCTGCGCCCCGGCGTCACCCCGCTGCTCGCGGCCGCCGTCGCCGACGAGTACCCGACCAGCTCCGCACACATCTCCCGCCTGCTGGACGGGAGTTCGGACGCGTCTTCGGTGCTCGGCTGGTGGCGCGACTACCTGCGGCTGCTCGTCCCGCCGGTGCTGGCGGCCTACTTCGACCACGGCGTGGTGCTGGAGCCGCACCTGCAGAACGTGCTCATCGGCGTCGACGACACCGGACGCCCCGCCCAGGTGCTGTTCCGCGACCTGGAGGGCACCAAGCTCGTCCCCGAGCACAACGCCGGCCTGCTCGCCGCCCTGCCGCCCGAGGTCGCCGGCCCGATGACCTACGACGCCGAGCGCGGCTGGGACCGGGTGGTCTACTGCCTGCTGGTCAACCACGCCGCCGAACTCCTGGCCGCATTGGCCGACTTGCGCCCCGAGCTGGAGGGCAGGCTCTGGCAGGCCGTCCGGGACACCCTCGAGGAGTTCGCCGCCGCGCACGGCCGCCCGCCTCGGCTGCGGGCGCTGCTGGCCGGTGTCCCGCTGCCCGCGAAGGCCAACCTGCTGACCCGCTGGGAGCGCCGCGCCGACCGCGAGGCCGGCTACGTCCGACTGCCCTCGCCGCTGGCCGGCTCCGTCCTCGCCGAGGCCGCCCGCATGCCCGCCCACCCCTCCGCTGGGAGCGCCGCCCGATGACCGACTCCGTCCGCGACCACGCCACCGGCCTCACCGCCGAAGAACTCCCCGCCTACATCTACGACTTGACGGCGCTGCGCGAACACGCCGCCGCCGTCCGGGCCGCCCTGCCCGAGCGGGTCGAGCTGTACTACGCCGCCAAGGCCAACCCGGAGGCGCCACTGCTGCGCGCGCTGCGCGACGCGGTGGACGGCTACGAGGTCTCCAGCGGCGGGGAGTTGGCGCACGTACGGGCTGCCGTGCCGGGCGCACCGCTGGCCTTCGGCGGGCCCGGCAAGACCCCGGCCGAGATCGCCACCGCCCTGGACGCCGGCGTGCACCGCTGGCACGTCGAGAGCGAGCAGGAGCTGCACCGGCTCGCCGCCGCACTCGCCGACCGGCCGCAGGCCCGGACGGTGGACGTGCTGCTACGGGTCAACCTGCCGGTCGGCGAAGGCGCGTTGGACGCGGTGGCGCTGGCGATGGGCGGGCGGCCGACGCCGTTCGGCCTCGACCCGGATCAGGCCGAGGAGTGCGTCCGGCTGCTCACCGGCGGCGGCCCGCTCGGCCGGCGGCTGCTGCTGCGCGGGGTGCACGCCCACCTGGCCAGCGGACTCGCGGCGGCGGAGCAACTGGCCGTCGCCGAGCGGATCGTCGAGTGGTCGGCGGCGCTGGCCGACCGGCACGGCTTCCCGCTGGAGGAGGTCAACATCGGCGGCGGCATGGCCGTCGACTACGACGACCCGGCGGCGCGTTTCGACTGGACGGCCTTCGGCGAGGGCCTGGCCAAGCTGCTCGACGCCCACCCAGGGCTGCGCCTGCGGATCGAACCGGGCCGGGCGCTGACCGCGCACTGCGGCTGGTACGCCACGGAGGTCCTGGACGTGAAGCGCAGCCACGGCGAGGACTTCGCGGTGGTCCGCGGCGGCACCCACCACCTGCGCACCCCCGCCACCCGGGGGCACTCGCAGCCGTTCGAGGTGCTGCCGGTCGACGCCTGGCCGCACCCGTGGCCGCGCCCCGCAGTCACCACCGGCCGCGCCACCCTGGCCGGGCAGCTCTGCACCCCGAAGGACGTCCTGGCCCGGGCGGCGAAGGAAGCGGACGGACTGCGGACGGCGGACCGCGTGCTGTTCGCCATGGCGGGGGCGTACGCCTGGAACATCTCGCACCACGAGTTCCTGATGCACCCGCACCCGGGATTCCACTACCTGGGCGAGTGACCTCTGGGCCAACGACGAGACGGCCGGCGGCCGGCGGCCCCCACGAACAGCGGACGACAGACGGCGAACAACGAACAGCGAACAGATTTCAGATAACAGCTTTCAACATCTGTTATCTGAAATCTGAACGCTGAAACCTGTTCGCTGTCACCCACCCCCCACCCCACCGCCCTCGGCCCGCCACCACCCCCCTCCGCTCGTACGTGCGAAAGTGGTACCGGCGAAGGGAGCGCGAAGGTGCTGATGGACAGGGTGGCGGAGATACTCGCCGAGGCGTCGGCCGAGGCGGTGGAACCGCGCTTCCGGGCACTGGCCTCCGGCGAGGTGATGGAGAAGGCCCCCGGCGAGCTGGTCACCGTCGCCGACCGCGACGCCGAGGCGATCATCACGCGGCGGCTGCGCGAGCTGCTGCCCGTCCCGGTGGTCGGGGAGGAGGCCGTCGCCGCCGACCCGTCGCTCGCGCTGGCCCTGCGCTCCGAGCCGGCGGTCTGGCTGGTCGACCCGGTGGACGGCACGTCCAACTTCGTGGCCGGCCGCCCCGACTACGCCGTGATGTGCTCGCTGGTGCGCAGCGGGCGGACGGTCGCCTCGTGGATCTGGCAGCCCGAGTTCGCGGCCTGCTACCGGGCGGAGCTCGGCTCCGGCGCCTGGCGGGACGGCGAGCGCCTGTCCCGTCCGCCCGCACCCGCCGACGCCGGGAAGCTGTCGGGCATCCTGAAGAGCCGCTTCGTGGACCCGGACCACCGCCACCGCCTGGAGGCCAACTGCGCGGCGTTCGGCGAGGTCGATCCCGGCCGCAGTGCCGCCGGGATCGAGTACCCGGGTGTCGCGGACGGCCGGTTCGACTTCATCTTCTACTGGCGCACCCTGCCCTGGGACCACGCCCCCGGCTCGCTGCTGGTCACCGAGGCCGGCGGCGTCTCGGCCCGGATGGACGGCTCCGCCTACCGCCCCGAGGCCCCCGGATGCGAGGACGGCCTCCTGGTGGCCGCCGACCCGGCGACCTGGGAGCTCACCCGCGCCGTCCTCATGGCCGACTGACCCCGGCCCCGACCCCGACCGCGACCCCGACCGGCCAGCCCGCCGGGCCCGACCCGCCCCAGCCGTCACCGAGCGATCCGCCCGGCCTCAGCCGGCCCGCTCCCCCGCGACCTTGCGCCCCGCCCCCACCACGTCGCGCAGCAGCGCGCCGACCTCGCCGACCGTGGTGTGCGGGTTGAGCAGCGTCAGCTTGAGCCGCACCCGGCCCGGCCCTTCGCCGGGCAGTTCGGTGCGCCCGACGACGGCCCGGCCCGAGCGCAGCAGCAGTCGGCGCAGCTGCCCGTTCAGGTCGTCGACGGCCTGGTCGGCGAGGCCCGGCGGCCGGTAGCGGAACAGCAGGGCGGTGAGCACCGGTTCGGCGTGGAGTTCGAGCAGCGGTTCGGCGCGGACGGCGTCGGCGGCGGCGCGCGCGAGGTCGTGGCAGGCGTCGACCAGGCGGCCGAGTCCGTCGCGGCCCAGGGTGCGCAGGGTGACGGCGAGTTTGAAGGCGTCGGCCCGGCGGGTGGTGCGCAGGGAGCGGCCGAGCAGGCTGGGGTAGCCGGCCCGTTCGTCGTCGACGGGGTTGAGGTACTCGGCGCGGCGGGCGAGGGAGACGTAGGTCTCGGCGCGCCGGACGAGGAAGATTCCGGCGGCGGCGGGCTGCCAGCCGAGTTTGTGCCAGTCGAGGGAGACGGAGTCGGCGCGGGCGATGCCGTCGAGGAGCGGGGCGAGCCGGTCGGAGAGCAGGGCGCCGCCGCCGTACGCGGCATCGACGTGCAGCCAGGCGCCGTAGCGGCCGGCGAGGTCGGCGGCGGCGTGCAGCGGGTCGACGGCGCCGGTGTCGGTGGTGCCGGCAGTGGCGACGACGGCGACGGGGGTGCGGCCGGCCCAGCTGGCCTCGGCCATGGCGCGTTCCAACTCGTCCTCGCGCATGCGCAGTTGCCGGTCGACGGCGACGGGGACGACGGCCCGTTCGCCGAGTCCGAGGAGTGCGGCGGCGCGTTGGACGGAGAAGTGCGCGGCCTCGGAGGCGAGGATGCAGGGGCGGACGCCGGCCGGGATGCCGTCCAACTCGACGATGCCGTCGAGTTTCTGGTCGCGCGCGAGCATCAGTCCCATCAGGTTGGACTCGGTGCCGCCGGAGGTGAGGACGCCGGCCGCGCGCTGGGGCTCGTAGCCGACGAGGGCGGCGAGTTCGGCGAGCACCGCGGTTTCGAGGGCGGTGGCGGCGGGGGCTTGGTCCCAGGAGTCCTGGGAGGGGTTGAGGGCGCTGACGGCGAGGTCGGCGGCGGCGGCGACGGCGAGCGGCGGGCAGTGCAGGTGGGCGGCGCAGGCCGGGTCGGCGGGGTCGGCTGCGCCGTAGGCGAGGAGTTCGGTGAGCCGGGCGAGCGCGTCGCGGCCGCCCGCGCCGGCGAGGGCGTCGGCGACGAGGGCGGTGATCTCGGCGGGGCTGCCGGCGGGCAGCGGTCCGGCGCGCAGCACGATGCCGGCTTCGAGCGCGTCGAGGACGGTGGCGAGCAGCGGCGCGAGCGTGCCGGGCCCGCCCGCACCGCCGGCGAGGGCGTCCAACGGGACGGCACTGTCGGGCAGTTCGGGCACACCGCCCTCCGGACCGCGCCCCGAGCCGGAGCCCGAACCGGGACCCGAACCGGGACCCGAACCGGAGCCGGAGCCGGTCCCGCCGCTCACCGTTCCCTCCGCGTGCCCGCCGCACCCGCCGGGACGGCCGCCGCAGCGGCCGCGATGGCGTCGCCGAGCCGGTCGAGCACCGCCTCGACCTGCTCGTCGGTGATGGTGAGCGGCGGGAGCAGCCGCAGCACCGCGTCATGGCGGCCGCCGAGTTCGACGATCAGCCCGCGCGCCAGGCAGGCCTCGCGGACGCGGACGGCGAGCGCGGGGTCGGCCGGGCGGGCGCCGCAGGCGTCGGGTTCGGCGGCGGGGTCGACGAGTTCGACGCCGAGCATCAGCCCGCGCCCGCGCACGTCGCCGATGACGGGCAGTTCGGCGGCGAGGGCGCGCAGCCGTGCGATCATCCGTTCGCCGAGCACGGCGGCCCGGTCGGCGAGGCCGTGGGCGGCGACGTGGCGCAGGGTGGCGGCCCCGGCGGCCATGGCGAGGGTGTTGCCGCGGAAGGTGCCGGTGTGGGCGCCGGGCCGCCAGCCGTCGTAGTCCTCGCGGTAGACCACGACGGCGAGCGGCAGGCTGCCGCCGATGGCCTTGGAGAGCACCATGGCGTCCGGGACGATGCCGCTGTGTTCGACGGCCCACATCGCGCCGGTGCGGCCGACGCCGGTCTGCACCTCGTCGACGATCAGCGGGATGCCGCGTTCGGCGGTGATCCGGCGCATCGCGCGCAGCCAGCCGTCCGGCGCGGGGACGACGCCGCCCTCGCCCTGGACGGCCTCCAGGACCATCGCGGCGGGCGGGACGACACCGCCGGAGGGGTCGTCGAGCAGTCGTTCCACGTAGGTGGCGGCGAGGTCGGCGCCGGCCTCGCCGCCGATCCCGAACGGGCAGCGGTAGCCGTACGGGTAGGGCAGCCGGACGACCTCGCCGCCGCCGGGCAGCGGTTCCTTGACGGCGACGTTGCCGGTGAGGGCGAGGGCGCCGGCGGTCATGCCGTGGTAGGCGCCGGTGAAGGCGAGCGCGCCGGAGCGGCCGGTGGCGGTCTGCATCAGCTTGAGCGCGGCCTCGACGGCGTCGGTGCCGGCCGGTCCGCAGAAGTGGATCCGGGCGCGGGCGGCGAACTCGGCGGGCAGGCTCTCGAAGAGGGCGCTGGTGAAGTCGTCCTTCTCGGCGGTGGCGAGGTCGAGCAGGTGCAGCGGGGCGCCGCTGTCGAGGGTGCGGCGGATCGCCTCCAGCACCACGGGGTGGTTGTGGCCGAGCGCGAGCGTGCCGGCGCCGGAGAGGCAGTCGAGGTAGCGCCGCCCGTCCGCGCCTTCGACGGTCATGCCGTGGGCGCGGACGGGGACGATGGGGAAGGACCGGGCGTACGTGCGGGCGGCGGACTCGCGGACGCGCTGGCGCCGCAGGATGGCCTCGCCGGGGGCGGCCGCGGCTCCGTTGGCGGGGGCCCCGGAGGCGGCCTGGGCGGGTACGGCGGCGAGCGACAAGACGGACCCCCAAAGGAAGTTAGGTAAGCCTAACTTTATAGCCCTTGACCTGGCGCGATGCCCGCGGGGCACCCAGAACCACCCGCGCGAGTGAACCTCCCCCGGTTCTGCCAACGAGCACGGCGCCAAGAGGTCACGGCCTCCGCCGGGCCGAATCACCGCCCGGCCCACCGACCGGATCACCGGCGGGCCCACCGACCGGATCACCGACAGGCTCACCGACCGGACGTCACGCCTTCCCCGTCCACCGGTAGCACAGCTCCGGCCGCCCGACGCTCCCGTACTGCGGCTCCCGCACCGCGCGCCCGGTGTCCACCAGGTGCTCGAGGTAGCGCCGCGCGGTGATCCGGGACACCCCGGCGGCGGTGCCCGCCGCGGCCGCCGACAGCCCGGTCGCCGCCTCGCGCAGCACGGCCGCGACGGTCTCCAGGGTGGGCGCGCTCAGCCCCTTCGGCAGGGTGCTGCGCTCGGAGGTGCGCAGCAGGGCGAGCGCCTGGTCGACCTCCTCCTGGCCGGTCGCCTCGCCGCTGCGCCCGAGACTCGCGCGGTAGCGGGCGTAGCGTTCGAGCCGGTCGTGCAGGGCGGCGGCGCTGAACGGTTTCAGCAGGTACTGCACGACGCCCGCCGAGACGGCCTGCCTGACCATGGCGAGGTCGCGCGCCGAGGTCACCGCGATGACGTCGGTGGCGTGGCCGGCGGCGCGCAGCGTGCGGCAGAGCTGGAGGCCGTGGCCGTCCGGCAGGTAGAGGTCGAGCAGGGTGAGGTCGACGGGTGTGCCGGCGGCGCGGGCGCGGTCCAGGAAGCGCAGCGCGTCGGCGCAGCTGTGGACGGTCCCGGCGGCGTGGAAGCCGGGCTCGCGCGCGACGTAGAGGGTGTGCGCGGCGGCGGCCACCGGGTCGTCCTCGACGACCAGGACGGAGATCCCCGGCCGCGCCCCGGCGCCGCCCGTCACGTCGACACCCCTGCCCGCTCCCCCGCGGAAGCCCCCTCGCCAAGCCCCTCGCCAAACCCCTCGCCAGAACCCCCACCGGCCCCCTCGCCCCCGCGCCCCCGCCCGGCCAGCGGCAGCCGCACCGTGAGCACCGCGCCGCGCTCGCGCCCGACCTCGACGGTGCCGCCGTTGCGCCGGGCGGCCTGGGCGACCAGGGCGAGCCCGAGGCCGTGCCCGTGCCCGTCCTGCTTGGTGCTCCAGCCGCGCCGGAAGACGTCCTCGACGGCGGCCGGGTCGATGCCGGCGCCGGTGTCGGCGACCCGCAGCAGCAGGCGGGCGTCGGGGGCGTCGCCGCCCTCGATCCGGGCGGTGACGGTGACCTCCGGCGGCACCGGGCTGTGCGCGGCGCCGGCGATGGCGGCGTCGACGGCGTTGTCGATCAGGTTGCCGAGCACGGTGATCAGGTCCCGGGCGGAGAGCCCGGGCGGCAGCACGCCGTCGTCGATCCGGCTGTCCTCGGTGAGGGTCAACTCGACGCCGCGTTCGGCCGCCTGGGCGGCCTTGCCGAGCAGCAGCGCGGCCAGCACGGGTTCGCCGACCGCGGCGACGACCCGGTCGGTGAGCTGCTGGGCGAGGGCGAGTTCGGCGGTGGCGAACTCCACCGCCTGTTCGTGGCGGCCGAGTTCGATCAGCGAGACGACGGCGTGCAGCCGGTTGGCGGCCTCGTGGGCTTGGGCGCCGAGCGCGTCGGTGAAGCCGCGCACCGAGTCCAGTTCGCCGCTGAGCGCCTGCAGTTCGGTGTGGTCGCGGAGGGTGACGACCCGGCCGAGTCCGGTGCCGATGGTGGAGGTGTTGAGCACGACGACCCGCTCGGCGGTCAGGTGCACCTCGTCGCGGACCGGCTCGGCGCCGAGGACGGCCGCCACCAGGGCCTCCGGCAGGCCCAGGCCGTCGACCGGCCGCCCGTCCAACTCGCCCTCCAGGCCGAGCAGTTCGCGGGCGGCGTCGTTGCACAGCACGACCCGGTGCGCGCGGTCGAGCAGGATCAGCCCCTCGCGCACCGAGCGCAGGGTGGCCTGGTGGTACTCGTAGAGGTGGCTCAGCTCGGCCGGGCCCATGCCGTGGGTGTGCCGCCGCAGCCGGGAGTTGGCGAGGTAGGTGCCGAGCCCGCCGAGCGCGAGCGCGCCGGCCGCGACGCCGACCAGGGCGAGCAGCGGTCCGCTGAGCCGCTCGGAGATGGAGTCCAGCGTGAGGCCGACGCTGACCAGCGCGATCACCCGGTTCCGGTCGTCCAGCACGGGGGTGACCACCCGGACGGACGGGCCGAGCGTGCCGGTGTACGTCTCGCTGCGGGTCTGCCCGGCGAGCGCCCAGTCGATGTGCCCGAGGTACGGCCGGCCGATCTGCTCGGGCCGCGGGTGGGTCCAGCGCACGCCCGTGGTGTCCATGACGGTGATGAAGGAGACCCCGGTGTCGACGCGGACCTGCTCGGCGTACGGCTGGAGGACGGCGGTCGGGTCGGGCCCGGTGACGGCGGTGCGGACGGTCGGCGCGTCGGCGACGGCGTGTGCGACGACGGTCACCTGGCGGCGGGCGGCGTCCTCGGTGCTCCGGGCGGTGAACAGGTAGGCGAGCACCGCGCCGCCCGCGACCACGGCGGCGACGATGACCACCTGGACGACGAACAGCTGCCCGGCCAGGCTGCGGACCAGCCCGCGCGGCGCGCGGGGGCGACGGCGGCGCGCGGGAGCGGGGGCGGGGGGCGGCACGGGCATGCCTGCCAGTGTGCACCACGGGGCCGCGCGGCGACCCCGGCGTGCGACGGGCCCGACGACCCCGGCGCGCGGCACGCGGCACGCGGTGCGGCCGAGGCGCCGGAGAACTTTATGACCGCAAACGTGACCCGGATCACGCGCAGGCCCGATAGTCGGATCGGCCCACCACCCGGGGCCGCCAGGACTGCAGGGCGAAGGAGCCGCAGATGTCGATCGCTGGAGCCGCACCGGCGGGGGGACCCAGACGCAAGGACCGCACCCACTACCTCTACCTCGCCGTGATCGCGGCCGTGGTCGCGGGCGTGGTGGTGGGCTTGGCCGCGCCCGGCTTCGCGACGGAGCTGAAGCCGGTCGGCACCGGGTTCGTCAACCTGATCAAGATGATGATCAGCCCGGTCATCTTCTGCACCATCGTGCTCGGCATCGGCTCGGTCACCAAGGCGGCGAAGGTCGGCAAGGTCGGCGGCCTCGCGCTCGGCTACTTCCTGGTCATGTCGACGGTCGCGCTCGCCATCGGCCTGGTCGTCGGCAACCTGCTGGAGCCCGGCGGCGGCCTGCACCTGACCGCCGCGCTCGCCAAGTCCGGCCACGCCCAGGCGGCGGCCGGCGGCGCCCAGTCGACCACCGACTTCCTGCTCGGGATGATCCCCACCACCCTGTTCTCGGCCGTCACCGAGGGCAAGGTGCTCCAGACCCTGCTGGTCGCGCTGCTCGCCGGCTTCGCCCTGCAGGCGATGGGCCCGGCCGGCGCCCCGGTGCTGCGCGGGATCGAGCACGTGCAGAAGCTGGTCTTCCGGATCATGTCGATGATCATGTGGGTGGCGCCGATCGGCGCGTTCGGCGCGATGGCCGCCGTGGTCGGGGCCACCGGCACCGCCGCGCTGAAGAGCCTCGCCGTGATCATGGTCGGCTTCTACCTGACCTGCGCGCTGTTCGTCGTCGTGGTGCTGGGCGCGCTGCTGCGCCTGGTCGCCGGGATCAACGTGTTCGCGCTGCTCAAGTACCTCGGCCGCGAGTTCCTGCTGATCCTCTCGACCTCCTCCTCGGAGAGCGCGCTGCCCCGCCTGATCGCCAAGATGGAGCACCTGGGCGTCAGCCGCCCCGTCGTCGGCATCACCGTGCCGACCGGCTACAGCTTCAACCTCGACGGCACCGCGATCTACCTCACCATGTCGTCGATCTTCATCTCCGAGGCGATGGACAAGCCGATGGGGATCGGCGAGCAGCTGTCGCTGCTCGTCTTCATGGTGATCGCGAGCAAGGGCGCGGCCGGCGTGACCGGCGCCGGGCTGGCCACCCTCGCGGGCGGGCTGCAGTCCCACAAGCCGGCCCTGGTGGACGGCGTCGGGCTGATCGTCGGCATCGACCGGTTCATGTCCGAGGCCCGGGCGCTCACCAACTTCGCGGGCAACGCCGTCGCCACCGTGCTGATCGGCCGCTGGACCGGCGAGCTGGACGCCGAGCGCGCCCAGCGGGTGCTGGCGGGCGAGGTGCCGTTCGACGAGCAGACGCTGATCGACAGCGCCGGCGGCCACCCGGCGCCCCAGGCCCCGGCCGACCCCGACGCGGCCCCCGCCCCGGTGGCCGCCTGAGCGGCCCGCACGCTCCCCGGTCCGGCGCCGTCCCCCACCCCGGAAGAACGGCGCCGGACCGGGGCTCCCCCACAGCCGGATCGGCCCACCCCTCGCGGGGCGGGCCGATCCGGCTACAGCTTCGGCCAGGCCGGCGACCGGCCCTCCCGCGTCCTGGCCACAGCTCCTCCCGCCCTGCCTACAGCTCCTCCGACCCGCTGAGCGCCCAGGCCACCCCGCTCGCCGGGTCCTCCAGCGCCACGTGCAGGTGCCGCAGCCCGGCCGCCGGCTCCAGCCAGGTGAAGCAGCGCATCCGGGCCACCAGCGCGTTCACCTCCGCCCGGTCCGGGCCGCCCGCGCCCGCCATCGCGCCGAGCGCCCGCCACAGCGCCAGCCGCCCGTGCGCGCTGCCCCGCGCCCGCCCGGCGGCGGCCGCCTGCACCAGCGCCGGGCAGACCAGCGCGAACGGCAGGTACCCGCCGACGACCCGACGGCCGTACGCCCCCCGGGCCGCCACCGCCACCCGGGCCGCCGCCAGCGGGGCCGGACCGCGCACGCAGACCGCCTCCGCCCACGGCGCCAGCTCGGCCAGCGCCGCCGTCGCGGCCGAGGCCCGGGCCGCCCGCTGGCCGCCCAACCGGTCCGCCGGGTCCGGCAGTTCGACCACGCCCAGGCCCTCCCGGTCGGCCGGCAGGGTCAGCAGCGCACTGCGCGCGCCCCCGCACGGCAGGTACTCGCGCACCCGCGCGCCCTCCTCCCAGCCGGCCGCCTCCCACGGCTCCAGGCACAGCGGCACGCCCTCGCCGTCCGGCTCGGCCCCGTACGAGAGGTCCTCGCCCAGCAGCACCCGGGTGTGCGCGACCAGCCGCCGCACCGCGGCCGGGCCGAGCAGCGGGGCCAGCCGGAGCCAGGAGTGCCTGGTCGCCAGCACCTCCCACAGCGGCCCGGCGTCGTGGTCCGCGACCCCGGCGGCCGTCCCCGGGCCGCCGTCCGCGTCGAACAGCCGGACGGCCAGCTCCGGCGGCGCCGAGTAGGCGATCAGGTGCCCGAGCGGCGCGGTCAAGGCCGCCGCGGTCGCCTCGCCGGCCCGCTCCACGGCGGCCGCCCGGCCCTGCCGGTAGGCGGCCAGCAGCTCGGGCCAGCGGCCGTCGTCGGCCAGGGCGCGCAGGCGGTGGTCCTCGTACGTGATCACGATTTTCAGCGTACGGGCCGGGGCGGCGCATCAGCCGACTTGCCGTCGGCTCGGTGCGTCGAAGCGGGCCGCCGCCGTGCTCGCGCTCGCGCCTCGCGTTCGTCCTCGCGTTCGAGGACGGCGCGCCGCCGGCCGTCCGCGCGGTGCGGCCTGGCCGGCACCTTCGTGGACGACCGCTCGGCAGGAACCGGTCGGCAGGAACCGGTCGGGCTCGGCGTTCGGTCTCAGCCGGACGGCGAGCCGTCCGCGAGCAGGCGGGCGGCGGGCACCCGGCCCGCATGCTCGACCAGGTTGATCAGCACCTCCTTGTCGGAGGCCCGGCGGCGCGCGTCGCACAGGACCACCGGGGTGCCGGGGTCCAGGTCCAGCGCGCGGGCGACCTCCGCCGGGCCGTACTCGCGCGTTCCGGCGAAACGGTTCACCGCGACCACGAACGGGATGCCCCGGTGCTCGAAGAAGTCGACGGCCGGGAAGCAGCCGGCCGGGAAGCAGCCGGCCGGCCGGCGGGTGTCGGCGGGCACGACGGCGCCGAGTGCGCCCTGCGCCAACTCGCCCCGGAGGAACCAGAACCGGTCCTTCCCCGGGGTGCCGAACAGGTAGCGGGACAGGCCCTCGCGGATGGTGATGCGGCCGCCCGCAGTGCGCGGAGTCCGTGGACGACCTCCTGGAGGATGCGCTCGTCGGGGAGCAGGGCGAGCGGGCGGGGCGGGGCGGTTGACCCGGATGAGCCCGGCCGCCGGCAGGTCGCCGAGCAGCACCCGCACCACGCCCACCGAGAGGTCGAGGTCGGCGGCGAGTTCGGCCACCGACTGCGGCGTGCCGCGGCACAGGGTGAGGATGCGGACCTGTTCCGGGCCGACCGGCGGCTCGGGGTGACGGCGTACGGGCGGACGACCGGGCCGGCGTCCTCGTCGTGCCAGCGGGCCCGGTGCGCGGCACCGTTCGTCATCGCGGGCGCTCCGGCCGGCGCTGCCACTGCCGCTGCGGGCGGGGCTGTTCCGGGCTCATTCGCCGGACCCGCCGCGCGCCGCGCGGGGTGCGGTGCCCAGGTGCTCCCCGACCCGGCGGACCATCCTGGCCATCTCGTAGGCGATCAGGCCGAGGTCGGCGCGCGCGGTGGCGAAGACGGCCAGGCAGGTGCCTTCCCCGGCGGCCGCGATCAGGAGGTAGCCGCCCTCCAACTCGACCATGGTCTGCCGGACTTCGCCCGCGCCGAAGTGCCGGCCGGCGCCCTCGGCCAGGCTGTGGAAGCCGGAGGCGACGGCCGCCAGGTGCTC
The DNA here is from genome assembly GCF_041053115.1 of Streptomyces sp. Y1. Lineage (NCBI taxonomy): Bacteria > Bacillati > Actinomycetota > Actinomycetes > Kitasatosporales > Streptomycetaceae > Streptomyces > Streptomyces sp. Y1. The sequence continues at coordinate 1,409,336 of NZ_CP163445.1, forward strand.
GCCGTCCTCCCGTTCGAGTCCGGCCGAGGCGCCGATGGCCAGGCCGTCCACGGAGAGGAGCACGGCGACGCGGACCTCCAGGGCACGCTGGACCAGCTCGTCGAGAAGCCGGTCCAGCTCGCCCGCGCGGTGGTTGGTGCCGATCACGACGTCTCTCCTTCAGTTCGATGCGGGTGCTGGAAGCGGTCGTCCGATCCGCCGTCCGGGCGGTGCCGGGATCCCCTCCCCGGACCGGAGGCCGCGTCGAACTCCGTTCTTCGGTCGGGGCGTTCGGCCGCGTGGCCGGACGGTCGGGAGCCGCGCGCCCACCCGCTCTGGAAGGCGGACATCGCGGCCCGCACCGCCTCCGGGCTGCGGCCGCCGAGCGGCGCCGGTCCACCCCGGGGGGCACCCGGGTCCGGACGGGCGGGCGCCTCCCGCAGCTGCGGCGCCAGGCTCGCCTGCCGCACCCGGCGCGGCAACTCCCCACCCTCACAGCCCGGTTGGTACGTGGGCCGGGTGGGGAACTCCTCGAGGGCCAGCTCGCCCGCCTCGCGGTAGCCGGCCCGCTCCTGGGCGGTCGGGGACAGCGCGACGAAGGCGGAGGCGAGGAAGAGGAAGGAGCCGAGGCCGACCGCGAGCGGGAAGACGAACTCCATCGGGCCGACGCCGCCGAGGCCGGCCCGGTCGGGGTCCAGCCGGACGTGGACGGCGGCCATGCCGGTGTAGTGCATGCAGCTGACGGCGAGGCCCATGGCCAGCGAGGCGGCGACGGCCGCGTACACGTTGCGGATGCTGACGGCCGCCCAGAGTGCGGCGGTGGCGGCGCCGACCGCGACGAGCACCGACAGGGCGACGGTGCCGGCGTCGTAGCGCATGCCGCCGTGCATCCGGACGGCGGCCATGCCGAGGTAGTGCATCGCGGCGATGCCCAGCCCGGTGGTGACGCCGCCGACGAGCAGGGCCGGGCCGCGGTGCCGGCCGTAGCAGACGACGGCCAGGCCGAGGCCGGTGACCAGGACGGCGACGACGAGGCTCAGCACGGTCAGCGGCACGCTGTAGCGCAGCTCGGTGCCGTCGACGGTGAAGCCGAACATCGCGACGAAGTGCATCGTCCAGATGCCGGAGCCGATCGCGCCGGCGGCCGTGACCAGCCAGTTCCGGCGGGCGGCGCCGCTCGCCGCGAGTCCTCGCAGGGTGCAGCGCAGGCCGAGGGCGGCACCGGCGCAGGCCATCACGTACGAGAGGGCGGGTGTCAGCCAGCCTAAGCTGACGTGCTTGAGGGTGCCCATCGGACCTCCGGTCGGCCGGTCGGGCCCGGGGCGGTACGCGGCGCGCCCGGGCTCCCCGGGCCGGGCGGACTGCACGTGGCCGCCGGCGACGGACGGGCGCAGGGCGCCCTGACGGTCCGTCATATGCCGTACGCATGTGCGCTTTCGGCCTGGGGTGCGTGGGACGCTATCGAGGGGCCGGAATCAGCCACCGGAAGATCTGAAAAGCTACCCGCGAGACGCGGGCGATGTGTTCGAATGGGCCGGTCCTCTGCCCGGAGGGTGGTTTGCTCGCGAACACCGAACAGATTCCAGCGAACAGCTGACAACTTTCATCATCTGTTATCTGTTCGCTGAAATCTGTTATCCGTCGGTTGTCATCTGTCAGCCGTCAGCCGTTACCTCCCAGCTGCCCGCCGGACACCGCCCGCAGTCAGTCCTCCGCCCCCGCCCGCTGGCGCTCCGTCACCCGGATCCGCATCGGGCTCCTCACCTGCAGCGTGATGCCCTGGCCGAGCGCCACCCGCTGGTCCACCGCCTCCAGGTCGAAGTCCCGCAGCAGCACACCGAGGGTCAGCACCGACTCCAGCATCGAGAAGTGCTGCCCGATGCACGCCCGCGGCCCGCCCCCGAAGGGGTACCAGGCGTAGCGGTGCCGGGCCTTCTCCTGCTCGGGCAGGAAGCGGTCGGGGTCGAAGCGCTCCGGGTCCGGCCAGTGGTCCGGGTGCCGGTGGGTGACCAGCGGCGCGACCACGAGCTGCGCCCCCGCCGGAAGCAGGTACCCGTCGACGACCGTCTCCGCGACCACCCGCCGGCCGACCAGCGCCGCCGCCGGGTAGAGCCGCATCGTCTCCTTCATCACCCGGGTCAGGTACGGCAGCGCGTCCAGGTCCGCGGCGGTCGGCACCCGCCCGGCCAGGACGGCCTCGGCCTCCTCCTGCGCGAGCCTGCGCTGCTCCGGGTGCTTGGCCAGCAGGTGCAGCGCGAAGGCCAGCGAGGTGGCGGTGGTCTCGTGCCCGGCGAGCAGGAACACCAGTACCTGGTCCCGGAGTTCGGCCGGATCGAGCCGCCCGCCGTCCTCGCCGCGGGCCCGTCCGAGTAGCGTCAGCAGGTCGTTCGCGTCCTCGTCGCCGCCGCCGCGCGCGGCCCGCTCGGCGATGATCCGGTCGCAGACCCCGTACAGCGCCCGCTGCGCCGCCAGGCCGCGCCGGTTGCCCGGGGTCGGCCAGGTGCGGGGCAGGCGCACCGGGGCGTAGCCGCGGTCCACGACGAACGCGCCGAGCGCCGGGAAGCTGCGGTTGACCACCTCGACCGCCTCCTCCACGTCGGCGCCGAAGAGGATCCGGGCGACGGCGCGCAGCGCGAACCGCGACATCTCCTCGGCCGCGTCGACGACCCCGCCCGGCGCGGTGCGCCACCGCTCGGTGAGCGCCCGCGCCTCCTGGGCGAGTGCGTCCGCGTAGCCGTCGACCCGGCGGCGGGTGAACAGCGGCTGGATGAGCCGGCGTTGGCGCTGGTAGAGCTCGTCCTGGCTGGTCAGCAAGCCGTTGCCGACGCTTATTCGCAGCTCGTCGTAGAGGTCGCTCTCCTTGCGGAAGTTGGCCGCCTCGCTGCCCAGCACCTGGTGGACGCCCTCGGGCGAGAACACGCCGTAGAACTCGGCGCGCAGCCCGGGCGGGCCCACGGTGAAGCGCACCACGTCCCCGTAGTCGCGCCGAGCGGCGAGGTAGGTGCGCAGCGGGCGGCGGGTGAGGTCGAACAACGACCCGGTCAGCGGACTCCCGGGCGGACCGGGCACCGGGGCGACGGCGGGTCCGGATGCGGCCGGGGTGGGGGCCGGGGCTTCGGTTGCGGTGGGCATCGGCACTCCTTCGACGCGGACTACCAGTCGACTTCACTGACGAGTAGTCAACCCCGGAAGGCCCGGAAGAGTTCCCTCCGGGCACCGGCCGCAGCCCCCTCCTACTCGTACTCGGTGCCGCCCTTGCGGGTCAGGTAGGCGTCGGCGACCACCTTGGCGATCGCCCGCCCGCCGAGCAGCGGGCTCCAGCGCTCGGTCACCGGGCGGACCACGACGCCCTCGCGCAGGTGGAGTTCGCGCCCGGAGAAGGTCTCCCGGCCCTCCGCGAGGGCCAGCACGGTCTCCCGGTCGAACGGCCCGCGCCACAGCTCGGGCACCAACGGCAGCTCGCCGTCCAGCAGTTCGGCGGCGGGCAGCCAGACCAGCTGCCCGTCGACCACGGCCGACACGTCGAAGGCCGCGTAGCCGGGCAGTTCGGTGCGCGCGGAGGCGCCGTACGTCAGGTCCTGCACGCCCTCGCCGAAGACCTCGCCGAAGATGCCGACCCGCTCGGCGCCCAGCCGCTCGGCCAGCCGCGCCGCCACCTCCGGTATGCGGTGCGCGCGCACCGCCCGCCAGTAGAGGTTGCGCTCGTCCTCGATCAGCGCGAGGCCCTGCGCGCCGATCCCCTTGGAGGACACCTGGACCTCGCCGGTGGCGGCCGTGTAGGTGACCAGGCAGCAGCTGCCGTGCAGCTTCTCGGTGAGCACGACCGGCTCGCCCGGCTCGAAGACGTCCGGGTAGCGCTTGAGGTTCTCGATGTCCACCCAGGGCAGCAGGTCCGGGGCGCTGACCACCTCGCCGTTCATCGACGTCGGCACCGGCGGCTGCCACTTGACGACGCCGAGCAGTTCGGCGAAGTCCTCGCCCCGCTCGGCGGCGGCCGCCAGGTCGGTGCCGGCGAGCGCGGCGGGCCGGCAGACTATGCCCTGCGACAGCTCGCCGCGCAGCCGTACCGCCTTGACCCGGTTCGCGTTCGAGCCCGCCAGCTTCCCGGTCAGGCCGAGCTCCGCGACCAGCTCGTCCGGGAGGACGGACTGCTCGGGGATGTAGAGGGCGAAGTCGCCCGTCCGGTACGTGCCCTTGGCGACCACCGCCCGGTAGAGCCCGACCTGCGCGAGTTCCAGGGCGTCGGCATTCGGGTGCTCCAGGACGATCAGTTTCTCCGCGGTGACGCGCAGCGTGGACATGGACGGACTCCTCCCCTATGGGCCCGGCCGGGCAACGGCACCCGGCCATGCGTACGAACTGCGCCCACTCTGACCGGTCGGGCGCGCGGGCGCGACGCAATTTCCCGCGGCCGCCCGCCGCCACCTGCCGTTTTCCGCCGCCGCCACCTGCCACCACCTGCCGTGGGCCGTCGCCGGCCGTCGTCAGCCGTCGTCACGAACCGAGGCGCCGCCCGTACGGTCCGGCCCGCGCCCACGGCCCGCCTTGCGCCTTCCCACAGCCGGACGGACGGCCCCGGCGCCCCGGGCCTGTGCGAAGCGACAGGGGATCCTGCACTCGCATCTGCGGCACTATGATCACCGAAATGGCCGCACCTGCGGCTCCGTCGCCCTCGCGCCCCGCCCGGCGCGCACCCTGGAGGGGAAGCCCCGATGAGCATCCGCACGCCCGCCCCCGCCCGCAGGCTCGCCGTCGCCGCCGTCGCGGCCCTCGTGCTCGGCCTCGGGGCCACCGCCTGCGGCAGCGACGGCGGCACGTCCGCCGGCTCGGGAGCCTCCGCGTCCGCCGGGGCCACCGGCACCGGTGCGAGCGCCGGCGTCCCGAAGGCCCACGGCACGATCACCGTCTTCGCCGCCGCCTCGCTCAAGGAGACGTTCACCGACCTGGGCAAGAAGTTCGAGGCGGCGAACCCCGGCACCAAGGTCACCTTCAACTTCGGCGGCAGCTCCAGCCTCGCCACCAGCATCAACTCCGGTGCCCCGGCGGACGTGTTCGCCGCCGCCAGCCCGGCCACCATGAAGACCGTCAGTGACGCGGGCGGGGCGAGCGGCCAGCCGGCGGTCTTCGTCCGGAACACGCTCGCCATCGCCGTGCCCAAGGGCAACCCCAAGCACCTCGCCGGCCTCAAGGACCTGGCCGGCTCCGGGGTGAAGGTCGCGCTCTGCGCGAAGGAGGTGCCGTGCGGCGCGGCCGCGCTGACGGCGCTCAAGGCCGCCGGCGTCGAACTCACCCCGGTCACCCTGGAGCAGGACGTCAAGGGCGCGCTCACCAAGGTCGAGCTGGGCGAGGTCGACGCCTCGCTGGTGTACAAGACCGATGTGCGGGCCGATGCTGCGAAGATCGACGGCGTGGACTTCCCCGAGGCCGCCAAGGCCGTCAACGACTACCCGATCGCCGCGCTCGCCAAGGCTCCGAACAAGGACGGCGCCGCCGCGTTCGTCGCGTACGTCCAGTCGCCCGAGGCCCAGCAGGTCCTGACCGCGGCCGGTTTCCAGGCCCCGTGAACGACCGCAGCGCCGACGCCGACCGCCACCCGGCCGGTCACGACACCGATCACGGCGCCGACAGTGGCGCCAATAGTGGCACCGCTCGCGGCACCGGTCGCGGTGGCGAACGCGGTGGCGAACGCGGCGCCCGCCGGGGCGGCGTCGGCCCGGCCGGCCACGTCCCGGCCCCGCCGCGCCGGGGCCGGCGCCCCGGCTCGGGTCGTACCCCGGTGGCGTTGGCTCTCCCGGCTCTGCTCGGGCTCGCGTTCCTGATCCTGCCGCTGGTCGGCCTGTTCGTCCGGGCGCCGTGGAGCGGCCTGTCCGAGCAGCTGACCAGCACCGCCGTCTGGGACGCGCTGCGCCTGTCGCTGATCAGCGCGACGGCGGCCACGGCGGTGTCGCTGGTCCTCGGCGTCCCGCTGGCCTGGCTGCTCGCCCGCACCGAACTGCCGGGCCGGCGGGTGGTCCGGGCGCTGGTGACCCTGCCGCTGGTCCTGCCGCCGGTGGTCGGCGGCGTGGCGCTGCTGCTGGTGCTCGGGCGGCGCGGCATCGTCGGCTCCTGGCTCGACTCGGCCTTCGGCATCACGCTGCCGTTCACCACCGCCGGCGTGGTGATCGCCGAGGCGTTCGTGGCGATGCCGTTCCTGGTGATCAGCGTCGAGGGGGCGCTGCGGGCCGCCGACCCCCGCTTCGAGGAGGCGGCCGCCACCCTGGGCGCCTCCCGGCTGACCGCCTTCCGCCGGGTCACCCTGCCGATGATCGCCCCGGGGATCGGCGCCGGGGCCGTGCTGGCGTGGGCCCGGGCGCTCGGCGAGTTCGGCGCGACGATCACCTTCGCGGGCAACTTCCCGGGCCGCACCCAGACCATGCCGCTGGCGGTCTACCTGGCGATGGAGTCCGATCCGCAGGCCGCGATCGCCCTGTCGCTGGTCCTGCTGGCGGTCTCCGTCGCCGTCCTGGCCGGCCTGCGCGACCGCTGGCTGTCCACCCCGTGAGGCCGCGCCCGTGACCCAGGACCGCACCACTCCGCCGAACCCCGTGGACGCCGCCCGGATGAGCACCCCGACCGCCCTGGACGCCCACCTGCGGGTGGACCGCCCCGCCTTCACCCTCGACCTCGCGCTCGCCGCCGCCCCCGGCGAAGTGGTCGCCCTGCTCGGCCCGAACGGCGCGGGCAAGTCCACCGCCCTGCGCGCCCTCGCCGGCCTGCTCCCGCTCACCGGCGGCCACCTGCGGCTGGACGACCGGCTGCTGGAGGACCCGGCCCAGCGCCTGCACACCCCCGCCGAGGAACGCCCGGTCGGCGTGGTGTTCCAGGACTACCTGCTGTTCCCGCACCTCAGCGCGCTCGACAACGTCGCCTTCGGCCCGCGCTGCCAGGGCCGCCCCAAGCGCGCCGCCCGCGCCGAGGCGGCCGACTGGCTGGAGCGGATGGGCCTGGCCGAGCACGCCTCCGCCCGTCCCGGCCGGCTCTCCGGCGGCCAGGCGCAGCGGGTGGCACTCGCCCGGGCGCTCGCCGTCCGGCCCCGACTGCTCCTGCTGGACGAGCCGCTGGCCGCCCTGGACGCCCGCACCCGGCTCGACGTACGGGCCCAACTGCGGCGCCACCTCGCCGAGTTCGAGGCGATGGCGGTGCTGGTGACGCACGATCCGCTGGACGCCATGGTGCTGGCCGACCGGCTGGTGGTGATCGAGGACGGGCGCGAGGTGCAGTCCGGCCCCCCGGCGGAGATCGCCCGGCGGCCGCGCACCGACTACATCGCCCGCCTGGTCGGGCTCAACCTGTACCAGGGCGTGGCCGAGGGCACCCACGTCACGCTCCCGGACGGCACGGTGCTCGCCACCGCCGAGGCGCTGTCCGGCCCGGCCTTCGTCGCCTTCCCGCCGTCCGCGGTGACCCTGTACGGGGAACGGCCGCACAGCAGCGCCCGCAACCTGTGGCGGGCGGAGGTGACCGGCCTGGACCTGCACGGCGACCAGGTCCGCGCCGAACTCGCGGGCGAGCTGCCGATGGCCGCCGACCTCACCCCGGCCGCCGTCGCGGAGCTGGGCCTCGCACCCGGGGCAGAGGTCTGGGCCTCCGTCAAGGCCGCCCAGACCCACGCCTACCCGGCGTAGACCGGCCCGGAAGGGCTCCGGCTCCGGCTCCGGCGACGGCGACGGCGACGGCGACGGCGACGGGGACGGGGACGGGGACGGGGACGGCGACGGGGACGGGGACGAACAGATATCAGCGAACAGATAACAACTTTCAACATCTGTTATCTGTTATCTGTTCGCTGACATCTGTCATCCGTTACTCGCTACTTGCTGCTGAAGCCCCACCGCGAGGGTCAGTTCGAGGACCCGGTGCGGCGATGCGAGATCCGGAAACAGCTCCCGCAGCTGCGACATCCGGTACCGGACCGTCTGGGGATGGACGAACAACGCCGCCGCCACCTCGTCCCGCCTGCCCTGGTGCAGCAGCCACGCCCGCAAGGTCTCCTCCAGCCGCCGCGCGGTCGCGGCCGGCAGGGTCCGCAACGGCGCGAGGGCCCGGGCACGCAGGTCCGCGAACGCGTCCGCGTCGGCGCTCAGCACCAGCTCGGGCAGGTGCTCCTCGGTGTCGCGGATGTCAGCGGAGAGGGAGCGCGCACGTACGGCTCGCGCGTACGAGGCGCACGCGCGCATCCACGGCCGCGCCGGGCCGACCACGGCGGTGCGGTCGGCCAGCTGCCGCAAGAGGTGGGACCGGTCGGCATCGGGAACGAGCAGCACACCGGTGGCGTCCGGCAGATCGTCGAGGACCAGGGTGCTCGGGTCGAGCACGCGGTAGGCGGGCCGGGCCTGGGCGGTGGGCAGCAGGACCGCGGTGAGCGAATTCGGGGGCTGCCACCCGGTGCGTTGAACAGAGGCCCGCAGCACGTCCGGGCTCGCACCGGCGAGGAGGTCGCGGGCCAGCTGTTCCAGGTGGCGCTCGTGGGCCCTGCCCCGGGCGGCCAGTTCGTCGGCGTGGCCCGCGGCGCTCGCGGCGGAGAGCTCGTCGATGTAGGCGAAGGTCAGCTCGGCGAACTTGGCGACCTGGGCGGCGGGCAGGCCCGCGGGTACGGCACCGGCTGCCAGGCAGCGCCAGGCCACGCGGGCGCCGACGCGGTAGGCGCTGAGCAGGGCGTCCATCGAACGGCCGTCGCGCACCTCGCCGCGGCCCAGCTCGTAGGCCGCGTCACCGGCGTCGCCGCTCGTGGCGTTGCCGCTCGCGAGGTCCAGGTAGTGCCCCAGGGCGGTGCGGACGGCTCGGCGGATCGTGCCGCCCATGCGGCCCGAAAGGGCGTTGGCGTAGGAGGGGACCTCGTCGATGATGGCCTCGACGACCTCGTCGGCGGTGGCCGTCAGCGCGCCCCGAAGCGCGGTGACGGTCGTCTCGTCCAGGACCAGCTCGCCGGCCCTCCGGATTGCTTGGCTCACGTTCTTCTTCCCTGCGAACTCGTTCCCTGCGGACTCGTTCCCCGCGAACCGGTTCCCCACAGACTTGTTCCCTGCGAACAATTCAGCCGATCAGGTTTACGCCCTACGGTCAGGACTTTACGCCCTGAGGCGCAGCAAGCTGGAGTCATGACGAGTGCAGCCCTGCGCAGCAGGGCGTGGAAACTGCTGGAGATGGTCACGACGCCGCTGCTGCCGTCGGACTACCTCGACCTGGTCAGCCCGCTGCGCGCGGGCGCCGACCTCCGTGGGCGCATCGAGGCCGTGCACCCCGAGACGGCCGACGCCGCGACCGTCGTGATCAGGCCGGGACGGAGCTGGCGCGGCCACACGGCCGGTCAGTACGTGCGGATCGGGGTCGATGTCGACGGCAGGCGCCTGTGGCGCAGCTACTCCATCACCTCGCCGACGAACCGCCGGGACGGCCGCATCACGATCACCGTGAAGGCGGTCCCGGGCGGCAAGGTCAGCAACCACCTCGTCCACCGGGCGGCACCGGGCACGCTGGTCCAGCTCGACCAGCCGGCCGGCGACTTCGTGCTGCCCCGCGTCACGCCCGCCAAGGTGCTCTACCTGACGGCCGGCAGCGGCATCACGCCCGTGATGGGCATGCTGCGCGACACCGAGGTCGACGACGTCGTGATGGTCCACTGCGCACCACGGCCGCGAGCCGTGATCTTCCGCAACGAACTGCACGACCTGGTGGCGGACGGGAGGCTGCGCCTCACCGAGGTGCACACCGACACGGACGGCAGGCTCGACGTCGCCCGTCTCGGCGAGCTCGTGCCCGACTGGGCCGAGCGCGAGGCCTGGGCCTGCGGGCCCTCGGGCCTGCTCGACGCCGCGGAGGAGCACTGGGCCGAGCACGGCGTCCAGGAGCGCCTGCACACCGAACGGTTCCGCCCCCGCATCACCGTCGCCGGCAGCGACAGCGACAGCGGAAGCGGCAGCGGCAGCGGCGACGGGAGCGGCGCCGACACCGCCGGCGGCGAGGTCACGTTCAGCCTCACCGGCAAGGCCGTCGACGCGGACGGCACCACGCCGCTGCTGGACGTCGGCGAGGAGGCCGGCGTGCTCATGCCCTCCGGGTGCCGCATGGGCATCTGCTTCGGCTGCGTCACACCGCTCAGGGCGGGCGCCGTCCGCGACCTGCGCACCGGCGAGATCACCGAGGCGGAGCCGGGCGTCCTCATCCAGACCTGTGTGTCCGCCGCGGCGGGCCCCTGCGACATCGAACGGTAGAAGCGCCTTGACCGCCATCGACCCCACCGCCCACCTGACCGCGGAGCAGATCGAGGAGCTCGGCCGCGAGCTGGACGCGATCCGCGACGAGGTGATCGCCGACCGCGGCGAGAGGGACGCCGCCTACATCCGCAAGGTCATCTCGGCGCAGCGCAAGCTCGAACTGGCCAGCAGGGGCGTGCTGTTGTTCTCGCTCTTCCCGCCCGCGTGGCTGATCGGCACCGCCGGCCTGTCCGTGGCGAAGATCATGGACAACATGGAGATCGGCCACAACGTCCTGCACGGCCAGTGGGACTGGATGCGGGATCCGAAGATCCACTCCACCACCTGGGAGTGGGACCACGTCTCGCCGTCCGAGCAGTGGAAGCACTCGCACAACGAGCTGCACCACGCGTACACCAACGTGATCGGCAAGGACAACGACCTCGGCTACGGCATCATGCGCGTCGACGAGGACCAGAAGTGGCACCCGTTGCACCTCGGCCAGCCGCTGTGGAACTTCGTCAACGCCTGCTTCTTCGAGTACGGCATCGCGGCGTACGACCTGGAGCTCGGCAAGAACCTGCAGGGGCGCCGCCGCAAGGACCCGGAGTTCCGCGCGCGGGCCAGGGCCGTGGGTCGCAAGATCCGCAAGCAGGTGCTCAAGGACTACGTGATCCACCCGCTGCTGTCGGGCCCGTCGTTCGCGACCACGCTCGCCGCCACGTTCACCGCGAACGTGGTCCGCAACATCTGGTCCCACTCGGTGATCATGTGCGGGCACTTCCCCGAGGGCGTCCAGGTCTTCGAGCGCCGGTCGGTCGAGGGCGAGACGCGCGGCCAGTGGTACCTGCGCCAGATGATGGGCTCGGCGAACATCAGCGGCAGCAAGGCCATGCACTTCATGACCGGCAACCTGTCCCACCAGATCGAGCACCACCTGTTCCCGGACCTGCCGAGCAACCGGTACGCCGAAGTCGCGGTGAAGGTGCGCGCGTTGTTCGAGAAGTACGAGCTGGAGTACGTCACCGGGCCGCTGCCCAAGCAGGTGTTCTCCGCGTGGCACAAGGTCTTCCGGCTCTCGCTGCCGACCAGGAGGCCCGAGGCCGGGAAGACCGGGGCCGGGAAGACCTGGGCCGGGAAGACCGGGGCCGGGAAGCCCTGGGCCAGGAAGCCGGGCCGCGCGCGGGGACCGGTCTCGGCCGCCGGACTGTCAGTGGGCGTCGCTAGTGTCGTCGGTCGTGGAAACGACGAGTCCCTGTCCCGGTAGGTCCTGCCCGGCCACCGCTCTGGTTCCGCCATCGGACTGGTGGAACTCCGGCGCCCTCCTGTCCGCGGCGCGGACGGAGCTGGCGTCCGACCCGTCGCGGCGGGCGGAGATCGGCAGGATCCTGCACCACGTCCTCGTGTCGCACGCCGCCGCCCACGGGCGCGGCCCGGTCGCCCGGGCGCTCGCCGAGTTGGCGCCCGGTGAAGTCCCGTCTGCCGTCGCCGCGGTCCGCCGCTTCCTCGCGGATCCCCGCAGGGACCCGTGCCGGACGTCCTCGGCCGCGGGCGATGCCGCGCGGCATCACATCGTGCTCGGCCTGCTCGGTGATCCGCGCCAGGACCGGTCGCGGCTCGACGTCCTGGTCGCGGCCACGGAGGACGCCGATTTCCTGGCCCTCGCCGAGGACTACGTCCTGCTCGGATCCGACCGGGCGCGGACCGCCGCGGAGCGGCTCGCCGCGATCGCCCGCGCCGGTGCGATGCCCGGCGCGAGCGTGGCCTGGCGGCAACTGCTCGCCCTGGGGCCGGCCTTCCATCCCCTGCTGCGTCCGGTCCTGAACGGGATCGTCGACGCCGGTACGCCGCTGCACGACCTCGTCGGCTCCCCGGCCGCACGGGCGTCCGGGTTCGAGGACGATGCCGCCGCCCTGGCGCTGCGGTCACTGCCGCTGGGCCCGGCTTTCGCGATCCGCCGCCGGCACCACCGCGAGGACGACGTCGTCACCCGGATCCTGGCCTGCGGCGAGCACTACCGGCAGCCGACCCTGCTGGCGCTCACCGCGACCGCGCAGAACACCGCCCTGTCCGACTGCGCCCGGTGGCACGCGGTCCACCGGCTGGCCGAGGTGGACGCCGACGCCTTCGAGCGGACCGCGGCCGCACTGCTGGCCGCCGGAGTCGCCGACCCCACCGCCGGCCCCCTTCCGCCGGAGCTCGGCGAGGCGGAGGCCGACGCGATCCGCGAACGCGTCGCGCGGGCGTGGCACCGGATCCGGGAGCAACTGCGGACCCGCTACCCCGATTTCGTCATCCGCTTCGGACCCGGCGCGAGCGCCGCCGAGATCGCCGCGCTGGAGTCGGAGCTGGGCTTCGCCCTGCCCGTGGACTTCGCGGCTTCCCTGGCCCTGCACCGCGCCGTCGAGTACGACGGCCTCGTCCTCGGACTGTGCCCGCACCACGACATCGGCGAACTCGCCGAGCGGCGCACGGACGGGATGGACTGGGAGGAGGGGAGCCAGCAGGTCCCGGAGATCCGCGGGGACTACGGCTGGCGCCCCGGCTGGGTCCCGCTGCACGTGGCCGACAGCGACTGGGACGTCCTGGACCTCGACCCGGCGCCCGCCGGACGGTACGGGCAGGTGATCCGGATCAGCCATGACAGCTGGCCGGGCGTGCAGGCGCCGAGCTGGCTGGCGATGCTCGAACGGGTCGCGGACGACATGGAATCCGGCCGGTACACGATCGAGGACGACGGCCGGACGCTGTGGCGCAACGACTAGGCCCCGTACGCGCTCACCGCAGCAGCGCGGGGTGCTCCGCGATCACCGTGCAGCTGCCCGGGGCGATCTCGGTGAAGCCCGCGTCCTGTACCACCGGCAGTCCGCTGCGCAGCAGGTCCGCCCAGCGCTCCGGCGTGGCGGTCCGGACGGCGAGCGCGAAGCCGGCCTCGGCCCACTCCTTGCGCTGCGCCTCGTCCAGCCGCCACCAGGCGATCTGCGCGGCGTGCCCGGTCTGCGCCATGGTCTTGCCGGCGCTCATGTCCAGCTCCGGGTTGAGCCACAACACCGGCAGACCCGGCTCTGGGGCGCCGACCTCGGCCGTCTCCTCCAGGTCCGTCCCGGAGACCTGCAGCTTGGCGAGCTCCTTCGGCCAGCCGTCCAGCGGGACCGGCGGGAAGACCCGCACCTCCGCCTCCCGCCCGTGCACCGTGATGCCCGGCAGCTCCGCAGCCCGGCGCCACTCCCCGCCCCGCGCCCGGCGGACGACCTTGCGGATCCGGGCGTCCTCCCAGGCGGCGACCCGCTCCGCCCACTCGCCGTCGGGCCCGGCCGTCCTCGGGTCGGCCAGCAGGGTCAGCACCGCGCGGGCCGAGGTCTCCAGCGCGTCCGTCCGCCCCGGCGGCGTGGCCTTCTCCAACCGGACGACCAGCGGCAGCACGTACTGCGGCCGCGCGTCACGGTCCTCGGGGGCGGCGGGGGCTGGAGCTGCGGCGGGGGCGGGAGCTGCGGCAGGGGCGTCGAACGGAGAAGTCACCCGTCCAGCATGCCAGCCCGCCGGAACCCGGCCCGGCCCGGCCTCCCCCGCCCTGCCGGCCGGTCAGCGCAGCCGCTGCCGCAGCTCGTCGACCGCCGTCCGGATGCCGGCGCTGTAGACGTCCTCCGGCAGCGCGTCCAGGCTGCGCACCGCGCGCTCCAACTGCTCGCGCGCCAGGTCGGGTTCACCGAGCTTGAGGTGGTCGGAGGCCAGGTTGAGGTATAGCGACGGGTAGAAGGCGCGCACCTGTAGGGCGGATTCGTAGGTCTGCGCGCGCTCGGCGGTCAGCGAGTCGGCGGCGGCCAGCGCCCGCCGGTCCCACTCCAGTTCCGCCGCCGGGTCGTCCTGCAGGTCCGCCAGATAGTGCGCGAGCACGCACCGGTGGAAGACGTCGCGCTCGCCGAGCGCCTCCCAGAGCGCCTCGAAGAGGGCCCGCGCCTCGGCCGAGCGGCCGCGCTGCGCCGCCCGGACTCCGTCCAGCCCCAGGCCGATCCGCTCCAGCGCCGGGCCGTCGCCGCCCGCCCCGGCGCCGCCGGGCCCCTCAGGATCGGACACCTCGGACACCTCGGATACTTCGGGCACTTCGGACATACCCGCAGCCTAGCCGCCACCCCCGGCGCCCGCTCAGCGCCGGTAGCCGCGCTGCGGGTCCCGCTCCTCCGCGTCCTCGTACATCAGGAACCAGCCCTCGGGGTGCGTGGCCGCCAGCAGCAGTTCGGTGCGCTGCTCCGCGCCGAGCTCGGGGTCGCCCTCGTCGGGACCGTAGACGCCGAAGAGCTCGTCGTGGCAGCCGTCCCAGTCGTAGTCGTACAGGTCGGCCGGCAGGTCGCCCATCATGTCGGCGACCGATTCGGGCTGCGCGCCGAGCAGCGCCCGGGCGTCCACCAGGGCCATCCGCAGCGCGACGTCCTCGGCCAGGCAGCGCGGCAGCGGCCACTCGCCGAGCGCGAGGTCGTCGGCCAGGTCGTCGAAGGCCCGGGCCATCGCGCGGCGCCAGCCCCGGTGCAGCCGCCAGGTGCGCTGGGGCAGCCGGGCGAAGACCGTCCAGTCGACGTCCTCGCCCTCGGCGACCGGCTCGTCGCCGTGCTCCTCCAGGTCGTCGTAGGCGGCGTCGGCGAGGCCGAGCAGCTGGGCGTGCAGGAGGCAGGCGGTGCGCGGGGTGAGGGTCCAGTCGGTCCCGGCGCCGCCGTCCTCCTCCTCGCTCTCCAGCGGGAAGAGTTCGGCGAAATCCGGCGTGAAGTCCTCGGTGACGCTGATCTCCAACGTGCCGCCGAGCGCCTCGACGCCGGGGATGGCCGCCACCAGCCGGTCCGGGTGCAGCAGCGCGCCGAGCGCCGCGTTGGCGTCCTCGGTCACCTCGCGCAGCAGTTCGCGGCGCTGCCCCGCCGGGTCGATGCCCTCGAAGTGCAGTTCCTCGACGGCCCGGACCGCGGCCGCGCGCAGCGCCGGCCAGTCGGTGATGCGCAGGCCCAGCACCACCGTCGCCTCGATCTCCTGCGCACCGGAGTCGCCCGGGCCGCCGGAGCCGCCCGAGTGTTCCGCCGCGCCCGGCCCCTGCGGATGATCGCTTCGCTCGCCCATGGGGCTACGGTACGGCTTTTCGCCCGTCCGATCACCGGTCCGGACCAGCTTCCGGATGCCTTCTCGGTCACGGCCCGGCCACGCCTCTGTCACTCGGACGCACGACACCGGCAGGATGGGGCGCATGGCAGACATCAACGAGTACGGCGGCGGGCAGGTCCCGAACGCAGACGTCCTGGTCGTGACCACCAACGACATCCCCGGCTTCCGGGTCGACCACGTGATCGGCGAGGTGTTCGGCCTGACCGTGCGCAGCCGCCACATCGGCAGCCAGATCGGCGCGGGCCTGAAGTCGCTGATCGGCGGTGAGCTGCGCGGCCTGACGAAGACGCTGGTCGAGAGCCGCAACGAGGCGATGCAGCGGCTGATCGAGCAGACGAAGGCGCGCGGCGGCAACGCTGTCCTGATGATGCGCTTCGACGTGACGGAGGCGGCGGACGTCGGCACCGAGGTCTGCGCCTACGGCACGGCCGCGGTGATCTCCCGCAGCGCCTGAGCACGTCCACCGGCCCGGCGGGAACACCTGCCGGGCCGGCGCCGTTTCCCCGACGTGACTGTTTACGGCTCAACTAATTACGGCGCTGCGGCCGCCCGCACCACGACGGGAACCCCGGCGACCGGAACGGCGGCGACGGCGACCGCGACGGTGGTAGCCGCCGCCGCGCCGGACCTCGTCGCGGCCGTGGACCTCGTCGCGGCCGTGGACGTCGTCGTGGTGGGCGCCGGCCAGGCGGGCCTGTCGGCCGCCTACCACCTGCGCCGCCGCGGCTTCGCCCCGTACCGGGCCGGCGCCGCCCGCTCCCCCTGCGGCTTCGTCGTCCTCGACGCCGACTCCGCGCCCGGCGGGGCCTGGGCGCACCGCTCGCCGTCGCTGCGGATGGCCACCGTGCACGGCTTCCACGACCTCCCGGACGCCGTCCTGCCCGTGCCCGACCCCGAGGCGCCCGCACGCGAGGTGGTGCCGGGGTACTTCGCGGCGTACGAGGCCCGGCACGCGCTCCCGGTCGTGCGCCCCGTGACGGTCCGCGCCGTGCGTGCCGAGTCCGAGCGGCCGGACTCCCGGCTGCTGGTCGAGACCGACCGCGGCACCTGGTCGACCCGCGCGCTGATCAACGCCACCGGCACCTGGACCCGCCCCTTCCGGCCGTACTACCCGGGCCGGTTCGCGGGCCGGCAGCTGCACTACGCCGAGTACCGCGGCCCGGAGGAGTTCGCCGGCCGACGCGTCCTGGTGGTGGGCGGGGGCGCGTCCGCGATCCAGGTGCTGTCGGAGGTGGCGGCGGTCGGCGAGACGATCTGGGTCACCCGTTCCGAACCGGCCTACCACGAAGGGCCGTTCACCCCGGAGTACGGGCGCGCGGCGGTCGCGAAGGTCGAGGAGCGGGTCCGGCTGGGCCTGCCGGCGCGCAGCGTGGTGAGCGTGACCGGGCTCGGCCCGTCCGTCGCCTACCGGCGGGCCGAGGCGCTGGGCGCGCTGCGCCGGCGGCCGATGTTCGACCGGCTCACCGAGCACGGAGTCGCCTGGGGCGACGAGGAGTCGGCGGTGGACGCGATCATCTGGGCGACCGGCTTCCGGCCCGAGGTCGGCCACCTGGCCCCGCTCGGTCTGCGCTCCCCGCACGGGGGCATCGCCCTGACCGGCACCCGGGCCACCCTCGACCCGCGCGTCCACCTGGTCGGCTACGGCCCGTCCGCCAGCACCATCGGCGCCAACCGCGCCGGGCGCGCGGCCGTCAACGACCTCGTCGCGCTGCTCGGCGACCCGGCGGCGCCGCCCGCCGAGGTCGCCGTCGCGGTCGCGGTCTGAGGATCGCGGCGGGTACCGCCCATCGCCCGATCACCGCGGCGACGGCCACGGTGATCGGCCGCGGTGATCGGGCGGTGGGCCGGGGCGTGCGCGGCTCAGCGGTCGTAGTCGACGGTCACCCGGTCGGTCAGCGGGCGGGCCTGGCAGGTGAGGACGTAGCCGGCCGCCAGTTCCTTCTCCTCCAGCGCGAAGTTGCGGCGCATCTCGACCTCGCCCTCGGTGACCAGGGCGCGGCAGGTGCCGCAGACCCCGCCCTTGCAGGCGAACGGCAGGTCGGGGCGGGAGCGCTGGGCGCCGTCCAGGATCGAGCGGTCGCGCGGGAGGGTGAGGGTGCTGCCGCGGCCGTCGAGCACGACGGTGACCTCGCTGCGCTCGCCGGGCGCGCCGGCCGCGGCGGCATCCGCGCCGTCCCAGTCCTCGTCGCGTTCGGCGAGCGGCTCGTCCTCGGCGTGGAACAGCTCCTGGTGGACGCGCTCGCCCGGCACGGCGAGGTCGGCGAGCAGCTCCTTCGCCCCGGCGACCATGCCGAGCGGCCCGCACAGCCACCAGTGCCCGACGCCCTCGACGTCGACCAGCGCCGTCAGCAGCGCGCGGACCCGCTCCGGGTCGAGGCGGCCGCTGAGCAGTTCGGCGTCCCGGGTCTCCCGGGAGAGGACGTGCACCAGCTGGAACCGGCCGAGGTAGCGGTCCTTCAGGTCGGCCAGCTCGTCGGCGAACATCACGGTGTCGCTGCGCCGGTTGCCGTAGAGCAGGGTGACGGTGGAGCGGCGGTCGGCGGCCAGCACCGAGCCGGCGATCGACAGCATCGGGGTGATGCCGGAGCCGGCGGCGAGCAGCACGTGGTCGGCGGGGACGCCGAGGTCGGGGGTGAACAGGCCGGTCGGCGTCAGCACCTCGACCTCCTCGCCGGGCCGGGCCTCGCGCACCAGCCAGCGCGAGAACAGCCCGCCGGGCACCTCGCGGACGGCGATCCGCAGCGGGCCGTCCACGGGGGCGCAGATCGAGTACGAGCGGCGCTCGTCGACGCCGTCCACCACCTTGCGCAGCGTCAGGGTCTGCCCGGGCCGGAAGGCGTAGGCCCGCGCCAGGTCGTCCGGCACCGCGAAGGTCACCGCCACGGCGTCCTCGCACAGCCGTTCCACCCGCTCGATCCGCAGCCGGTGGAAGACGGGCCGGCGGGCGGCGGGCGCGGAGGCGGCGGGCACGGAGGCGGCGGGCACGGAGGCGCTCTCGGGGCTCCGGGCGCTCTCGGTGGCGGAGGCGGCGGGCATTCAGATCTCCTTGACGCGTTCGAAGGGCTCCCGGCAGGCGCGGCAGCGCCAGAGCGCCTTGCAGGCGGTGGAGCCGAACCGGGACAGCTCCTCGGTGTCGGCGGCGCCGCACTGCGGGCAGGTCACGGCGGACGCGGCGGACGCGGCGGACGCGGCGGACGCGGCGCCGGCCGCCGTGCGGGTGGGGCCGAGGGCCAGCGGGACCGGCCCGGCCGCCGCGAACGCCGCGGCGGCGGCGCCCGGGCGCGGCGGGGCGATGCCCGCCTCGGCGAGCTTGCGGCGGCCCTCGGCGGTGATCAGGTCGGTGGACCACGGCGGGTCCAGGCGCAGCCGCACCCGGACGTCCCGGTATCCGGCGGCGCGCAGCCGGCGGTCCACGTCGGCGGCCATCTCGGCGACGGCCGGGCAGCCGGAGTAGGTCGGGGTCAGCCACGCGGTGACCGCGCCGCCGGCGCCGTGACCGCCGTCGCCTTCACCGCCTTCACCGGCATCGCCTTCACCGGCGTCGACCTCGATGCCGGCCAGGACGCCGAGGTCGGCCAGGGTGAGCATGGGCAGCTCCGGATCGGGGACGGCCGAGGCGACCTCCCAGGCCCGGGCCTCCCGGGTCGTCACCGCGGTCACCACGTCGCCCCCGGGTGGGCGCGGGCCACCACCTGCAGTTCGGCGAGCAGCGGGCCGAGCGCCTCGGTGTGCACGCCGTGCCGGCCGGCCCGGCCCAGCACGGGGGCCAGCGGCGGGACGTCCGGCACGGTCAGGCCGGCCTCGGCGAGGACGGCGCCGAGCGAGCGCAGCACCGGCTCGCGCAGCCGCGCCGGGTCGACGCCCGCCCGCAGCTCCACCGGGTGCGCGGTGAACAGCTCCTCCAGCAGCGGCCAGACCGCGTCCAGGCCGGCCTGCATCCGCTGCGCCGAGTACGGGGTGCCGTCGCCGAGCCGCAGCGTCCAGGCGGTGGCGTACTCGCGGTGGTAGGCCAGCTCCTTGACGCCCCGGGCGGCGACCGCGGCGAGCACCGGGTCGGGGTGCGCGGCCAGCGCCTCGTAGAGGGCCCCGCGGGCGGTGGCGAACAGCAGCAGCCGGGCGATCGAGTACGCGAAGTCGCCGTTCGGGGTCTCCACCAGCCGGACGTTGCGGAACTCGTGGTCCTCCCGCCAGTACGCCAGATCGTCCTCGGTACGGCCGGTGCCGTCCGCCTGGCCGGCCCGCGTGAGCAGCAGGCGGGCCTGGCCGAGCAGGTCCAGGCCGAGGTTCGCGAGCGCGACCTCCTCCTCCAGCTCGGGCGCCCGGGTGCACCACTCGATCAGCCGCTGGGCGAGGACCAGGGCGTCGTCGCCGAGCATCAGGCAGTAGGCGGCCAGGTCGTCGCCGTCCAGGCCGGCGGGCAGGGCGGTGTCCACGCCGAGCAGCGGGTCGGCGAAGCCCGTCCCGTACGCCCAGCGGCCCTCGCCCTCGGGGCCGGAGTCGGCCTCGGCGAGGCTGAGGTAGACGTGGTCGTCCTCGGTGGTGGAGGCGGTGCGGTGCTGCATGGCGGTTCCCCCGTCAGATGTGCGGGACATCCTCGGGGATGTCGTAGAAGGTCGGGTGGCGGTAGACCTTGTCGCCGCTGGGCTCGAAGAACGGGTCGCGCTCGTCCGGGGTGGAGGCGGTGATCGCGTCCGAGCGGACCACCCAGAGGCTGACGCCCTCGTTGCGGCGGGTGTAGAGGTCGCGGGCGGCGAGCAGGGCCATCCGGTCGTCGGCGGCGTGCAGCGAGCCGACGTGGACGTGGTTCAGGCCGCGCCGGGGGCGCACGAACACCTCGTACAGGGGCCAGCCGGCCTTAGACCCGGCCTTGGACCCGGCCTTGGACCCGGCCTTGGACTCGGTCACTTTCCGTTCTCCTCTTCGGTGTGCGGCTGCTCGGCCGCCCGCTTGGCCGCGTAGGCGACGGCGGCCTCGCGGACCCAGGCACCGTCCTCGTGGGCGGCGCGGCGGCGCTCGACCCGCTGGGTGTTGCACGGGCCCTGGCCGTGGATGACCCTGGTGAGCTCGGACCAGTCCGGCTCGCCGAAGTCCCAGCCGCCGCGCTCCTCGTTCCAGCGCAGCTCGGGGTCGGGGAGGGTGACGCCCAGGTGCTGGGCCTGCGGGACGGTCATGTCGACGAAGCGCTGCCGCAGCTCGTCGTTGGTGTGGCGCTTGATCCGCCAGGCCATCGAGCGGGCGGTGTTCGGCGACTCGGCGTCCGAGGGGCCGAACATCATCAGCGACGGCCACCACCAGCGGTCCACCGCGTCCTGGACCATCCGGCGCTGCGCCTCGGTGCCGCGCATCAGGGTCATCAGCAGCTCGTAGCCCTGGCGCTGGTGGAAGGACTCCTCCTTGCAGATCCGCACCATCGCGCGGGCGTACGGGCCGTAGCTGCAGCGGCAGAGCGGGACCTGGTTGCAGATCGCGGCGCCGTCCACGAGCCAGCCGATCACGCCGACGTCGGCGAAGGTCAGGGTCGGGTAGTTGAAGATCGAGGAGTACTTCTGGCGGCCGCTGATCAGCTTCTCGGTCAGCTCGGCGCGGTCGACGCCGAGGGTCTCGGCGGCGGCGTAGAGGTAAAGGCCGTGGCCGGCCTCGTCCTGGGCCTTGGCGAGCAGGATGGCCTTGCGGCGCAGCGAGGGCGCGCGGGTGAGCCAGTTGCCCTCGGGCTGCATGCCGATGATCTCGGAGTGGGCGTGCTGGGCGATCTGGCGGATCAGGGTCGCCCGGTAGGCGTCGGGCATCCAGTCCCGGGGCTCGATCCGCTGTTCGGCGGCGACCACCGCCTCGAACCGCTCCTCCGCCGTCCGGTCGGGGACCGCCTCGGCCACCTCTGCTGTCACCACGGTCCCCTCTCCTGCCCTGTCGCGCCGCCCGGGGCGCCAACCGACTGACCGTTCGGTCGGTACCATTGTGCGCGGCGGGGCGGGGGGATGGCAAGGAGGATGCGGGGGGACCAACAGATAACAGCTGACAGATGTTGAAATCTGTCAGCTGTTATCTGTTATCTGAAATCTGTTCGCTGTTATCCGTCTGTTGTCAGCTGTTCGCCGTCATCTGTTCGCCGCCGCCTTCGGCCGTTCGCCGGCCGCGGCCGGCGTCACCCTTCGGAGCGGTCCCGCAAGCGCGGCAGCGGCACCGCCAGCAGGGCCGCGAGCAGCGCGATCCGGGGCGCGAGCTGGTCGAGGCGGATGTGCTCCTGCCGGGCGTGGGCACCGGCGCCCACCGCGCCGAAGCCGTCCAGGGTCGGCAGTCCGCGCGAACCGGGCAGGTTGGTGTCCCCCGCCCCGCCCGCCGGCCCGCCGTCCAACTGCTGCCCGAGCACGGCGGCGAGCGAACGGACGTGCCGCAGCAGCGGGTTGCCGGTCCGCTCGGGCCACGCCGGACGGCTGGAGAGCACCTCGGTCCGGACTCGGGCGCCCGGGCGCAGCGCGGTGAGCCGGGCGAGGTGGTCGAGCGTACGGCGCTGCGCCTCGGCGGTGGCGAACCGCAGGCCGAGTTCGGCCTCGGCGCGCCCCGCGACCACGTTGGCCCGCGAACCGCCGCTGATCCGCCCGGCGTTGAGCTCGGTACCGGGCTGCCGGGCGAGGCCTCGGACGGCGACCAGCTGGTCGACCAGCTCGTCCACCGCCGAGACCCCTTCGTGGGCGTCGTTGCCCGCGTGGGCCTCGCGCCCGGTCACGGTCAGCCGCACCCGGGTGCTGCCCCGCCGGGCGGTCTTCAGCCGGCCGTCCGGATGTGGCGGTTCGAGCCCCAACACTGCTGCCGCGCCGCGTAGTTGGCGTTCCACGAGGAGACGCCCGTCCGGGCTGCCGACCTCCTCGTCGGAGACGACGACCAGCCGTACGGTGCGGTGCGGCCGCTGTCCGAGGTCGGCGAGCAGCGCGAACGCGCCTTCCAGGACGGCGAGTCCGCCCTTCATGTCGACGACGCCGGGGCCGGTGAGCACACCGTCCCGCTCGGCGACCGGCCACTCGGCGAGGGTGCCGACCGGCCAGACGGTGTCGTGGTGGCCGACGATCAGCAGGTGCGGCAGGGACTCGTCCTGGCCCGCCCACTCCAGGAGGAGGTGGTCGCCGGCCGGCCCGGGTTCGCGGCGGGCCGTGGCACCGGTGGCCCGGAATCCGGAGGCCAACTCCTCAGCCAGCGCGTCGAGTCTGGGCGCGTCGCCGCTGGGGGACTCGATCCGGGCCAGATCGGCGCAGCGGCGCCGGACGGCGCCGGAGAGGGTGCGGGCGCGGGTGCTCAGCGCCTGCGGAAGTCCCGGCAGTGCCTTGGTGACGGTGCCGGTGCCAGCGCCAGTGGCGGTGGCAGCGGCGGTGGCAGCGGCCGAAGGCGCGGTCGCGGGCGCCGTGGTGGTGGCGGCGATGTGGGCGGCGGCGGTCTGGGCGGCGGCCGGCTCCGTGCGGTCGGGTTCGTCGGCGGTGTCCGGTGCGACGGCCGGGGGCCCGACGATCTGGGGACTCAACGCTCGCCTCCGCGGCCGCCGCCGGTATTCAGCGGCCGTACCGGTCGGCCGCTCCCGCCCGGGCTCCAGGCCCGGCGGGGCCCCGCCGGGCGGCCGGGATGGGGTGCGGCCCCCCGGAACGGCCCGTCTGGCCCAAGTGCGGTGGAACGGCTGGGCGGCGTGCTTGGCATTGCGTCCTCCTCGCTCGATCCGGTGGCCCCGGTCCGCCCGGAGCCCCGTGGACGACGGCTTCCCGGCGGCGGGCAGTGGCAGGACCGCCGCAGGGAGCCGAGATGTGAGCCTAGAAGAACCGTTCGGTTTCCTGCGAGGTGGCCCTGTTCCCAGCGCACCGGTTCGGGCCCCAGCCGAGGGCGCCCGTCAGCGGAGACGGCGACGGACGCACGGCGCGGCGAACCCGACCCGACGCGCGGGCGCGGTCGCCGGATCGCGCCCAACTCCACCATGGACCCGCCGCCCGCGTTCGGCAGCGCAAACCGCCAAGGCGCGGGATTTCCACGCCGGATGGGTGACAGCGGATCAGTCCGCGATGCCTTCCGGAGGCGCGCGACGGCGTCGGGAAACCGAGTCCGGGCCGGCCCCGCTCGGGCCCCGTTCGGGCCCGGCTCAGGCCCCGTCCCCGGCCAGCCCGGCGTCGCGCGCCAGGAGCGCGGCCTGGACGCGGTTGCCGACGCCGAGCGCGGTCAGGATGCGGCTGACGTGCGCCTTGACGGTGCTCTCGCGCATCCCGAGGACGCCCGCGATCTCGGCGTTGGAGAGCCCGTCCGCGAGTTCGCGCAGCACGTCGGCCTCGCGCGGGGTGAGCCCGGCCACCCGGCCCCGTGCGGCGACCGACCGGGGCGCGCCCGCACGGTGGTAGCGGTCGATCAGTCGCCGCGCGGCCGCCGGGTGCAGCATGCCCTGCCCGGCCGCGACCACGTGGACGGCCCGGGCGATCTCGGCCGGCGGGGTGTCCTTGAGCAGGAAGCCGTCGGCGCCGGCGGCGAGCGCCTGGTACACGTACTCGTCGAGGTCGAAGGTGGTGAGCGCGATCACCCGTGGGGCGTCCGGGAGTTCGCGCAGGCGCCGGGTGGCGGCGATGCCGTCGAGCCGGGGCATCCGGATGTCCATCAGCGCGACGTCGACCCGCAGGGCGCGGGCCAGTTCGACGGCCTGCAGCCCGTCCGCGGCCTCGGCGACCACGGTGAGCGCCGGGTCCTGGGCGAGCAGGTCGACGAGGCCGAGCCGGACCAGCGCGTCGTCGTCGACCACCATCGTGCGGATCATGCGGTGCCCTTCGGTTGCGGACCCGCCGGTGCGGCGTCTCCGGTGGCGGCCACGGTGCCCGCGGCGGGGGCCGGCGCGGGCTCGGGTACGGGCGCGGGCTCGGGTACGGCTTCGGGCTGCGACGGTCGGTCGGGCGCGGGCAGCCGGGCGGAGAGCCGGAAGCCGCCGCTGCCGTCCGGGCCCGCGTCGAGGTGGCCGCCGAGGGCGCCGACCCGTTCGGTGAGCCCGACCAGGCCGTAACCACCGCCGCTGCCCTGCCGGTCCGGCCCGTTCGATCCATCCGGCCGGTCCGACCGATCCGGCCCGTCCGGCTGGGCCCGGCCGCTCCCGTTGCGGACCTCGACGGTGGTGGCGGGGGCGCCGTACGCGACCCGGACGTCGACGGGCGCGGCGGGCGCGTGCTTGCGGGCGTTGGTCAGCGCCTCCTGGACCAGGCGGTGCACGGCCAGCCGGTGGGTGGTCGGGACGGCCTCCGAGTCGCCGGACAGGGCCAGTTCGACCCGCTGGCCGGCCTGGACGGCCTCGTCGACGAGTTCGGTGAGGTCGCGCAGGGCGGGTGCCGGGACGCGCGGGGACGGGCGGCCGGACGAACCGGGCAGGCCGACCGGGACCACCGCGTGCCGGGCGCCCTCGGCGCCCTCGGCGCCCTCGGCGTCCTCGGCCTCCTCCGGGTCCGCCGGGTCCGCCGGGTCCGCCCGCAGGGCGCCCAGGACGTCGCGCAGGTCGTCCAACGAGCGGGCGGCGGTGGTGCGGAGCAGTTCGAGACGGTGGGTGAGCCGGTCCGGGTCGGCGGTGACGGTGCCGGCCCGGGCCTGGTCGCGCAGTACCCCGGCGTGCAGCACCAGCAGGCTCAGCCGGTGGGCCAGCACGTCGTGCATCTCCCGTGCGATCCGGGCGCGTTCGGCGGCACGCGCCTGCTCGGCGCGCAGTTCGCGCTCGCGGCGCAGCGCGTCGACCTGCTCGTGCAGGGTGCGGATCAGCACCCGTCTGCCGTGCAGCCACAGTCCGACCGACAACGTGGCGGCCTGGACGAGGAGTTCGGAGGCGGTGGTGCCCGCCCAGCCGACCAGCGAGTCGGCCCCGGCGGCGCGGAGCAGCGCGATGACCACGCCACCCGCGACCGCCGGGCCGGGGCGGCCCAGGTAGGCGAGGTGGTAGACGCTCAGCAGGCCGGGGACGGCGCGGTTCAGCAGGCCGCCGGTGAGGACCGGCAGGACGGCCGAGGCCAGCGGGTGGCGGCGGGCGAGGACCAGCGAGAGCGCGGCCAGTGAGGCGGCGACCGTCGCGGGCAGGCGCAGCGGGCCGTCGATGCGCAGCCACTGGGCGACGGCCTCCTCGACGCTCAGGGCGAGGATGCCGAGCAGCAGGAGGGTGTCGGTCCGGGGGCTGCGGTCCGGGCCGTACCAGCCGAGCAGGCCTGCGCGCACGGGGCTGACTCCTTCCGGTTCCGGTTTCCGGTTCCGCGGTCCGGCTCTCCGTCCGGCTCGATGCTAGGGCGGGCGGCGGCAGGGCGCGGCCGTCTTCCGGGCAGCCGCACCCTCGACTTTGGTCGGGGGTGGGCGTCGCTCCCCGGCCGATTCGGGGCGGCCGCGGGCTCCCTAGCGTCGACGGTATGACGAACGACCAGCTCCGCCCCGCCTCCGACTCCCCCACGCTGCCGAGCAGTTCACCGCCGGCATCGCAGCCCGCGCCGCGGTCCGCCCCGCCGTCCCGGTCGCCGGCGGGCAGGGACCACCTGCTGTTCCTCGCCGAGGCGCTGCGCGCCTTCCACGACACCGGGGCACTGGCCCCGAGCGGGCCGGAGCTGGTGAACGCGCTGGTGGTGCCGGTCACCAGTCGGCCGAACCGGCCGCTCTCGGTGCTGGAGGTGGGCGCGGGCACGGGTGCGGTGACCCGCCGGCTGGTCGAGGTGCTGCGCCCGGGGGATCGTCTGCACGTCGTGGAGGCGAACCCGCGGTTCGCCGAACGGCTCCGGGAGGACCCGGTGTTGGCAGCGCGCCGCCCGGGGGTGGAGGTGCGGCTGTCGGCCTGCCGGGTGGAGGAGCTGCCGGGGTGCCGTCGCCCGGCGCCGGAGGACGGCGGGGCGGGTGCGAACGGCCGGGGCGACCGGGTCGGGCAGGGCGGGCAGGGCGGCCGGGGCGGGCCGGACACGTCGGGCGGGCTCGGCGAACGGTACGACGTGATCGTCTCGGGCCTGCCGTTCACCAACTTCGAGCCGGTGCAGGTCCGGGCCGTCCTCGACCTCTACCTGCGGCTGCTGGTGCCCGGCGGGGAGCTGACGTACTTCGGCTACCTCGGGACGACGGCGGCGCGCACCCTCGTCTCGGGGCCACGCCGGGGCGCCCGCCACCGGGCCGTGGTGCGGCTGCTGCGGGGCTTCGAGGCGGCGTACGGGCTGGGCGCGCGGACGGCGTGGCACAACCTGCCGCCCGCCCGCGCCCACCTGCTGCGGGCGCCGGGCGGGCGGGAGGACTGGTGGCCGGAGGTCGCGCGGCCGTGCGCCGGGGCCCGGGGCGCGCCGCTCGGCTGACAAGCGTCAAGTAACAAGTAACAAAAAACAGATGACAGCGAACAGATTTTGAAATCTGTTCGCTGTCATGCCATAGTGAGACCCGGGTCACCCGTCCCTCGCCGACCGGCGTCGTTCCCAGCCCTGGAGCTCGCATGTCCTCGAACGTCAGCACCGCACAGCGCACCCTCGGCACCTCCGGACTCCCCACCTCCGCCCTCGGCCTCGGCTGCATGGGCATGTCCGACCTGTACGGCCCGGCCGACGAGGCCGAGAGCATCGCCACCATCCACGCCGCCCTGGACGCCGGGGTCACCCTGCTCGACACCGGCGACTTCTACGGCATGGGCCACAACGAGCTCCTGATCCACCGGGCGCTGCGCGGCCGCGACCGCGCGAGCGTGCAGATAAGCGTGAAGTACGGCGCCCTGCGCGGCCCGGACAACGCGGTGCTCGGCCTCGACACGAGCCCGGCCGCCACCAAGTCCGCGCTCGCCTACACCCTGCGCCGCCTGGGCACTGACTACGTCGACGTCTACCGCCCGGCGCGGCTGGACCCGAAGGTCCCGATCGAGGAGACCGTCGGCGCCGTCGCCGACCTGGTGAAGGCCGGCTACGTCCGCCACATCGGCCTGTCCGAGGTCGGCGCCGACACCCTGCGCCGCGCCGCCGCCGTGCACCCGATCTGCGACCTGCAGATCGAGTACTCGCTGCTCTCCCGCTCGATCGAGTCCGCCGTGCTGCCCGCCGCCCGCGAGCTCGGCATCGGGATCACCGCGTACGGGGTGCTGTCCCGCGGCCTGCTCAGCGGCCACTGGGAGCAGGGCCGTACGCTCGCCGCCACCGACTTCCGCGGCCACAGCCCGCGCTTCCAGGGCGACAATCTGGCCCACAACCTCGCGCTCGTCGAGGCGCTGCGCGCGGTCGCCACCGCCAAGGGGGCGAGCGTCGCCCAGGTCGCCATCGCCTGGGTCGGCTCGCGCGGGCAGGACATCGTCCCCCTGGTCGGCGCCCGCCGCCGCGACCGGCTGGCCGAGGCCCTCGGCGCCCTGGACGTCGACCTGACCGAGGCGGACCTCGCCGCGATCGAGGCCGCCGTCCCGGCCGGCTCCGCGGCCGGCGAGCGCTACGCCGCCGCCCAGATGGCCCACCTGGACAGCGAGCGCTGACCTCCGGGCCACCGAAGGACCCCCGGCCCCGGCCGGACCCCGAGCACCCCCCAGCACCACCCAGCACCACCTGCATCACCTGCACCATCCCCTCACCAGCACCACCGAAGGACGGCCATCGTGACCTCGGACACCCCGCTCACCGCCGAGCAGATCCTGATCGCCGCGGAGGACGTCTTCCGGCGGTTCGGCCCCACCAAGGCCACCGTCGTGGACGTCGCCCGCAGCCTCGGGGTCAGCCACAGCAGCGTCTACCGCCACTTCCCGAGCAAGACCGCGCTGCGCGAGGCGGTCAACCAGCGCTGGCTCGACCAGGCGAACCGGCAGCTGAAGGTCATCTCCACCGACGAAGGCCTCGGCACCGCCTCCGAACGGCTGCACAGCTGGCTGACGACGCTCTTCGCCACCAAGCGGAAGAAGGCGCTCGACGACCCCGAGCTGTTCGCCACCTATCAGGTGCTGACGGACGAGAACAGCGGCCTGGTCGAGGAGCACATCGAGACCCTGATCGGCCAGATCGCCGAGATCATCCACGTCGGTGTGGACGCGAAGGAGTTCAAGCTCACCCACATCCAGAACACCGCCCGCGCGGTCTTCGACGCCACCGCCCCCTTCCACGACCCGGCTTACGCGGCCACCTGGTCCGACCCGAAGGCGGACGACCGCTTCGATGCCGTCTGGAAGCTCGTCATCGGCGGGCTGCAGGCGGCCAGGTGACGGCCCGCCGCTGACCGCTCGGGGCCGCCGAGCAAACCGCCGGGCGGACCTCCGCACGGGCGCGGGCGGGACGGCCGGGGAGAAACCCGGTCGACCCGGCCGCGCCCGTCCGGCATGCTTCCGCACACAGTTGATCTCACTTGGAGGATGACATGCGTGCGGCCGACCCGGTCCTGGACAGCCTGCAGGGACTCGCCCTGGGCGACGCCTTCGGCGACCGCTGGTTCTCGGTCCCGCCCGACGAGGCGCCGGCCGCCCTCGCGGCGCGCCTCGCCCGTCCCGCACCCTGGCACTGGACCGACGACACCGCGATGGCGCTCGTCCTCGTCCGGCACCTGACCGAGCACGGCGAGGTCCGACAGGACGTGCTGGCCCGGGAGTTCGCCGCCGAGTACACCCGCGAGTACCAGCGCAAGTACGGCCCCTCGATGCACCGGGTCCTGCGCGCGATCGCCGCCGGCGAGGACTGGCGGGCGGTCACCTCCGGCCAGTTCGAGGGCCAGGGCTCGTACGGCAACGGCGCGGCCATGCGAGCGGCCCCGCTCGGCGCCTGGTTCGCCGACGACCTGGCGCAGGCGGCCCGGCAGGCCGAACTCCAGGCGCTCACCACGCACTTCCACCCGGAGGCGGTGGCCGGTGCGGTGGCGGTGGCGCTCGCGGCCGCCCTGGCCGTCCGCTGCCGTGGCGAAGTCCCGCCCAGCCGCTCCGAGTTGCTGACCGAGATCGCGGGACGGCTGCCGGCCGGCGACGTCCGCTCCGGCCTGCGGATCGCCGCCCGGATGCCCGCGCACACCAGCGTGCGGCACGCCGCGAACGTACTCGGCTCGGGGCTGATGATCTCCGCCCCGGACACCGTGCCGTTCGCCCTCTGGTCCGCCGCCGAGCACCTGGACTCGCTACCCGAAGCGCTCTGGCACACCCTGGAGGGCTGGGGCGACAAGGACACCACCTGTGCCATCGCGGGCGGGGTGGTCGCCGCCCGCACCGGGACGGCCGACATCCCGGCCGCCTGGCTCGCCGCCCGCGAGGCCCTGCCGGACTGGGTGGACGGGGCCGCGCACTCCCACTGACGGCCGTGGGGCTGCGGCTTGCGCCGCCGTCGTGGCAGCGGCGAACAACTGACAGCGAACAACGAACAACCGACGGATAACAGCGAACAGATAACAGATGTTGAAATCTGTCATCTGTTCGCTGTCATCCGTTCGCTGCCACCTCCCCGCCCCTCGCCCCCCTCGTCCGCCACGCCAGCACCGTGTACACCACGGCGGCGCCCGCGAAGCCGACCGCCCAGCCGTAGTCGGCCAGCGGCTTGAGGAACGGGATGATCCCGTCCACCGGGAACGGGCCCTGCCTGACGCCTTGCGCGTCGACGCCGGAGTGCGAGCCGCCGACCGCCAGCACACCGCCGATGAGGAGTGCCGCGACGGCCCGCCAGTTCCAGCCGCCGGCGTACCAGTAGGCGCCACCCGGGCGGTACAGCTCGGCGAGCAGCAGCCGGGTGCCGCGCAGCAGCCAGTAGTCGGCGATCAGGACCCCGGCGACCGTCCCGAGCAGGCCGCCGACCACACCGAGCCAGGTGAAGATGTAGACGTGCGGGTCGGCGATCAGCCGCCACGGGAAGATCACGATCCCGACCACGCCCGTGATCAGCGCCCCCGTACGGAAGTTGACCAGGCGGGGCAGCAGGTTGGCCAGGTCGTAGGCCGGCGAGACGACGTTGGCGGCGATGTTCACCGACAGCGTCGCGACCAGGACGGTCAGCAGCGCGAACAGGATGCCGACCGGGTTCTCCATCTTCGCGGCGAGCTGGATCGGATCCCACACCGGAGCGCCGTAGACCGCCTGCGAGCCCGAGGTGACGAGCACCGACAGCAGCGCGAACAGCGTCATCGTGGTCGGCAGGCCGAGCGCCTGGCCGCGGATCTGGGCCCGCTGACTGCCACCGAAGCGGGTGAAGTCGGGGATGTTGAGCGACAGCGTCGACCAGAACCCGATCATGCCCATCAGCGCCGGGAAGAAGACCTTCCAGAAGCCGGATCCCCAGCCCAGCGCGGACGGTTGGGACAGCAGCGGCCCGAACCCGCCCGCCTTGACGGTGATCCACACCAGCAGTGCGAGCGCGCCCGCGATCACGAACGGCGCCGCCCAGTTCTCGAAGCGCCGCAGCGCCTCCATGCCCCGGGCGATGATGACCATCTCGATCAGCCAGAACACCAGGAAGGACAGCCACTGCGTCCACGGGTAGCCGGCCACCTCGGCCGCCTCGCGCCAGGACCGGCCGAGCAGCTTGCCCGCCAGCAGGTAGATGCCCTCGCCGCCGATCCAGGTCTGGATGCCGAACCAGGCGCAGGCGACCCCTGCGCGGACGAGGGCCGGCAGGTTGGCGCCGCGCAGCCCGAATGCGGCCCGGGCGAAGACGGGGAACGGGATGCCGTACTTGGTCCCCGCGTGCCCGGTGAGCAGCATCGGCACCAGGACGATCAGGTTGGCCAGGGCGATGGTCAGCACCGCCTGCTTCCAGTCCATGCCGAGCGCGACCAGGCCCGAAGCGAGCGTCCACGAAGGGATGTTGTGGGCCATACCGACCCAGAGGGCGAGGAAGTTGTACGTCGTCCAGGTGCGCCGCGCCACCGGCACCGGGCGCAGGTCGTCGTTGGTGAAGCCGTTGGGTGGCAACTCCTCGATGGACGGGTCGAGTTCGACCCGTCCATCGGGGTGCCGGCGTTGTCCGCCGCCGCTCGCCGCGGTCTCCGCCATGGCAACTCCCTTCTGCTGCGACTGAGGTCATGCGATGGGTAGCGGTCCGGGAAACCGAACGAGAAGGAGAAGGGAGGAGGGAGCAGGGAGAAGGGGAGCGGGGCCGGCTGTGGGCTACAGCCGGGGAATGACGTCCGTCCCGTACGCGTCGATGGTGGCCTCGATCGCGTCGTGCATCGCGTAGACGGCGAACTGGTCGACGCCGAGCGAGCGGAGCTGTTCCAGGCGGGCGAGTTGGGCCTGCGGCGGTCCGATCAGGCAGAAGCGGTCGACGATCTCGTCCGGGACGAAGGCGGTGTCCGGGTTGTCGGCGCGCCCGTGGTGGCTGTAGTCGTAGCCCTGGCGTTCCTTGATGTAGTCGGTGAGGGCGTCGGGGACGAGGTCGGAGTGCTCGCCGTAGTGGCTGACGAGGTCGGCGACGTGGTTGCCGACCATGCCGCCGAACCAGCGGCACTGCTCGCGGGCGTGGGCGAGCGCGGCGGGCGAGTCGTCCGCGGTCACGTAGGCGGGTGCGGCGACGCAGATGGTGACGGAGTCGGGGTCGCGTCCGGCCTCGGCGGCGGCCGCGCGGACCGCCTTCACCATGAACTCGGTGAGGTAGGGGTCGGCCAACTGCAGGATGAATCCGTCCGCTTGACGGCCGGTCAGCGCGAGTGCCCTGGGCCCGTACGCGCCCATCCAGATCGGCAGCTCGGCGCCCGGGCCCACCCACGGCAGGTGCATCTCGGTGCCGTCCACCTCGACGGTCCGACCCTCGGCCAACTCCTTGACGGCGTGCATGGCTTGGGAGAGCCGGGCGAGGGTGGCCGGGCGGCGGCCGGCGACGCGCATCGCGGAGTCGCCGCGACCGATGCCGCAGACGGTGCGGTTGCCGTACATGTCGTTGAGCGTGGCGAACAGGGAAGCGGTGACCTCCCAGGTGCGGGTGGAGGGGTTGGTGACCATCGGGCCGACGACCAGTCGCTCGGTCTCGGCGAGGATGCGGCTGTAGATGACGAAGGGCTCCTGCCACAGCACACAGGAGTCGAAGGTCCAGCCATGGCTGAACCCGGCCCGTTCGGCGCGGATCATCCGGTCGATGAGCAGGCGCGCGGGCGGGTCGGTCTGCAGGACGAGGCCGATGTCCATGGGTACGGCTCCAGGAACGAGGAGGGGGCCGCCCGGGATGCCACGCCCCGGGCGGCGGAACGGAATTGCGGAACAGCGGTACGGCCGAACGGCCGGTACAGCTGGTACAGCCGAGCGGCCGGAACGGCGGAGCTTCGGAACGACAGGGCGGTCAGACCAGGTACTGGCAGGTGTCCCGGCGCAGGAAGGTGCCGTGCCCGGCACGGCCGCGCCAGTCGCCGCCGTCCAGCACGACGGTGCCGCGGGAGAGCACCGTCCGTACGCGCCCGGTGAGTTGGCGCCCCTCGTAGGCCGAGTAGTCGACGTTCATGTGGTGGGTGGCGGCGGAGACGGTCTGGACGGCGGTCGGGTCGTAGACGACGAGGTCGGCGTCCGCGCCCGGCGCGATGGTGCCCTTGCGCGGGTGCAGGCCGAACATCCGGGCCGGGGTGGTGCAGGCGATCTCGACCCAGCGGCGCCGGGTGATCCGTCCGTCCACCACGGCCTGGTGCAGCAGGTCCATCCGGTTCTCCACGCCCGGAAGGCCGTTGGGGATCTTCGAGAAGTCACCGCGGCCCAGTTCCTTCTGCCCGGTGAAGCAGAAAGGGCAGTGGTCGGTGGAGACCACCTGGAGGTCGTTGGTGCGCAGCCCGCGCCAGAGCGCGTCCTGGTGTTCGCGGGGCCGAAGTGGCGTGCTGCACACGTACTTGGCGCCTTCGAAGCCGTCCGCGCCCTCTTCGGCGAGGTTGTCGGTGGAGAGGAAGAGGTACTGCGGGCAGGTCTCGCCGAAGACGTTGAGGCCGGCGTCGCGGGCCTCGGCGATTTCGGCGAGGGCGGACGCGGCGGAGACGTGCACGACGTAGAGCGGGCTGCCGGCGACCTGGGCGAGCCGGATCGCCCGGTGGGTGGCCTCGGCCTCCAGCAACTCCCGCCGCACTTCGCCGTGGTAGCGGGGGGCGGTGCGTCCGGCGGCGAGGGCCTGCTCGACCAGGACGTCGATGGCGATGCCGTTCTCGGCGTGCATCATGGTCAGGGCGCCGTTGGCGGCGCCGCGCTGCATGGCGCGCAGGATGCGGCCGTCGTCGCTGTAGAAGACGCCGGGGTAGGCCATGAAGAGCTTGAAGGAGGTGGACTCGCCGGAGTCGACGAGGGTGTCCATCTCCTTCAGGACGCTGTCGTTGACGTCGGAGACGATGGTGTGGAAGGCGTAGTCGATGGCGCAGTTGCCGTCCGCCTTGGCGTGCCAGGCGTCGAGGCCCTCGCGCAGGGTGCCGCCGACCGGCTGGACGGCGAAGTCGACGATGGTGGTGGTGCCGCCCCAGGCGGCGGCGCGGGTGCCGGTCTCGAAGGTGTCGGAGGCGGCGGTGCCGCCGAACGGCAGTTCCATGTGGGTGTGGGCGTCGACGCCGCCCGGGATGACGTAGTGGCCGGTGGCGTCGATGACGGTGTCGGCGGTCCAGGCCTCGGCGGCGGCGCTGCCGGTGGCGGCGAGGGCGACGATGCGTTCGCCCTCGATCAGGACGTCGGCGTGGAGTTCGTCGGTGGCGGTGATGACGAGGCCGCCGCGGACGACGGTGCGCCGTTTCGGGTCGCGGAGGTGCGGGTCGCGAAGGTGCGGGTCGCGGGTGGTCATCGCGCTGCTCCTCAGGCCTCGCCGAGCGGTCCGTAGGCGTCGGGCCGGCGGTCCCGGTAGAACGCCCACTGCTGGCGGACCTGTTCGATCAGGTCGAGGTCGAGGTCGCGGACGACGAGTTCCTCCT
Source organism: Streptomyces sp. Y1 (assembly GCF_041053115.1). Classification (NCBI taxonomy): domain Bacteria; kingdom Bacillati; phylum Actinomycetota; class Actinomycetes; order Kitasatosporales; family Streptomycetaceae; genus Streptomyces; species Streptomyces sp. Y1. The sequence continues at coordinate 1,443,481 of NZ_CP163445.1, forward strand.
CCTTGTCGGAGGCGACGTCGCCGACGAACTGGCCGCGCGGGTCGACGAAGTAGGAGGTGCCGTAGAAGTCGTTGTCGCCGTACTCCTCGGTGCCGACGCGGTTGATCGCGGCGACGTAGTACTCGTTGGCGACGGCGGCGGCGGGCTGTTCGAGCTGCCAGAGGTAGGCGGACAGGCCGCGGCTGGTGGCGGAGGGGTTGTAGACGATCTGCGCGCCGGCCAGGCCGAGGGCGCGCCAGCCCTCGGGGAAGTGGCGGTCGTAGCAGATGTAGACGCCGACCTTGCCGACCGCGGTGTCGAAGACGGGCCAGCCGAGGTTGCCGGGCTTGAAGTAGTACTTCTCCCAGAAGCCCTTGACCTGCGGGATGTGGTGCTTGCGGTACTTGCCGAGGTAGCTGCCGTCCGCGTCGATCACGGCCGCGGTGTTGTAGTAGACGCCGGTCTGCTCCTCCTCGTAGACCGGGAGGACCATCACCAGTCCCAGCTCGCGGGCGAGTTCGCGCATCCGGCGCACGGTCGGGCCGTCCGGGACGGCCTCGGCCCAGCGGTAGTGCTCGGGCTCCTGGACCTGACAGAAGTACGGGGCGTTGAAGACCTCCTGGAAGCCGATGATCTGCGCGCCCTGGGCGGCGGCCTCACGGGCGTACCGCTCGTGGAGGGCGATCATGCTCTCCTGGTCACCGGTCCAGCGGGTCTGGACGAGCGCGGCACGGACGATCTGCGACATGGGTACCTCCGCAACTCCGTGGCCCGGCGGTGCGGTCGGGCCAGCGGTCTGAGGGTTGACGGGGCGGGTCTCGCCTGCGGGTCCCCGGGGGGGAACCGCAGGTGTCTACGTGCGTAGAAAGCGATCTGTAGACGGTAGGCCGGGCCTCGGTGGCCTGACAATACGTTGACGGCAACGTGTCCGGGGCGATCTTGTGGCGCGGACACGCGGGTAGGCGTGGGTGGGATGAAACGGTCATCTACCCCGGTAGTGGGCTCCTTACTCATACGGGACGGCGGGGCCCGGCCGGGCGCAGGAGGACCCGGGAGGACGCGGAAGGACGCGGGAGGACCCGGAAGGACCCGGAAGGACCCGGGAGGACACGCGCGGGCCGACTGCGGCCGGTCCGGCTTGACTTCGTCCGCTCCGCTCGGAAAGGATCCGACGCATGGACACCGGCACCACTCTGGTCTGCCGCCTGCACGTCGATCTGCGACGCCAGGCGAGTTCCATCTGTGCCTGTTGACCTAGCCCTTCCCGCCGGTCCCGCTCTGTGACGCCTGCCAGGGCCCGCGCCGCGCACCCGCTCCCGTAGTTCTGACCCGTCGCCCTTCCGCGTCCTGCGCGCCCCGCCGTACCCCGTCGTACCTCCGGGTGCCCGGGCGTACCGCCGCAGGCCGGTCCGGGCGCACCCTGCCGACGTTCCCGCCGCACCCGAGGACGCCCCGATGAGCCCGAGCAGCACAGCACCGGCCGCACCGGCCGCCGTACCCGCCGAATCCGCTGGACCCGCCGACTCCTCCCACCACTCCGACCTCTCCCACCTCTCCGATCCCGCCGACGCCACGGCCGGCGCCCGTACGCCGCTCAGCCCGAGCGCCCTGCGGACGGTCGTCCGCGAGCTCGCCGAGCGCCCCGAGCAGTGGATCCACCACGTCCGGCTCTCCACCGAGGAGCGCTGGTACCGGCGCCTCGCGGCCGACGACGACCACGAGGTGTGGCTGATCAGCTGGCTGCCCGGCCAGTCGACCGGCTTCCACGACCACGGCGGCTCGCGCGGCGCCTTCGCCGTCGCGCTCGGCGAGCTGGAGGAGCTGTCCCTGGGCGGGCCCGACCAGGGGCTGCTGATCCGCCGGATCCCGGCCGGCACCGCCCGCGCCTTCGGGCCCGAGTACGTGCACGACGTGCGCAACACCGCTGTCGGCCCGGCCGTCACCCTGCACGCCTACTCGCCGCCGCTCAGCTCCATGGCGCACTACGACCTGCGGGCCGGTGGGCTCGTTCGCACCTCCGAGGAAGGACCGGAACAGTGGTGACGACGATCGACGACCTGGTGGAGCGCGCCCGCGAAGGCGTCCACCGTCCGCGCGCCCGGGAGGCCTACCAGGCCCGGCTGGACGGCGCGCTGCTGGTGGACATCCGTCCGGCGGCGCAGCGTGCGGCGGAGGGGGAGATCCCGGGAGCGCTGATCATCGAGCGCAACGTCCTGGAGTGGCGGCTGGATCCGACCGGTTCCCACCGCATCCCGGAGGCGCGGGGCTACGACGTGGAGGTGATCGTGGTGTGCTCGGAGGGCTACGCCTCCAGTCTTGCCGCCGCCTCGCTGCGCGAGCTGGGCCTGCACCGGGCGACGGACCTGGACGGCGGGTTCGTCGGTTGGGCGGCCGCCGGCCTGCCGACGCGTCAGGGCGGCCGGGGCTTGGCGGACGAGCCTCGACAGGAGCGCTAGCGCCGACAGGAGAGGAACCACCGGCAGGCTGAGCTGCATCCGGCCCAGGCGTTAGCGCGAACAGATCGGCTATCACCGGCAAAGTTAGCTAGCACTGACAGCGCCGGAGGTCGCCGCCAGCCCCGGTGGCACCGACAGGCTCGGCCCCACCCGGCAGGCTCGGGAGCGCCCGGCAGGCCCGGCAGCCCCGCGACCCCGGCCAAGCCGGCGACCCGGCCGGTGCCGGTGACCTGCTCGAACACCGGACGGGCGGCGGCAGCCCGCCGCCTTCCGGATGGTGACCGAGCGACAGAAGATGACGCAGGTCATAGTCTGATCGGAGTTTCCGCCGGTCCGAAGCTGGGCAGCCACGCGGGCGGAAGAACGCCCAGGCAGCTGATCCGACGAGCGCCAGCGCGACGACGGCGGCCCGCCAAGGCCACCACCGCCCGTCGCCCACCGCCCGTCGACAAGCCGCCGCCGACCGAACGACCGACCAGGCGCCGCCTCCCCGGGGCGCCCTGACGAGGAAACACCCTGTGATCAGATTCGAGGGCGCCGGCAAGCGCCACCCCGACGGCACCATCGCCGTCGAGGGCCTGGACCTGGAGGTCCCGACCGGACGCACGACCGTCCTGGTCGGGCCGTCCGGCTGCGGCAAGACCACCCTGCTGCGCATGGTCAACCGGATGGTCGAGCCCACCTCCGGCCGGGTCCTGCTGGACGGCACCGACGTCGCCGAGCTGGAGCCCGCCAAGCTGCGGCGCGGCATCGGCTACGTGATCCAGCAGGCCGGCCTCTTCCCGCACCGCCGGGTGATCGACAACATCGCCACCGTCCCCCGCCTGCTCGGTTGGGACCGCAAGCGGGCCCGCGCCCGGGCCGCCGAACTGCTCGAACTGGTCGGCCTCGCGCCCGACCTCGCCAAGCGGTACCCGTTCCAGCTGTCCGGCGGCCAGCAGCAGCGGGTCGGCGTGGCACGCGCCCTGGCGGCCGATCCGCCGGTGCTGCTGATGGACGAGCCGTTCAGCGCGGTGGACCCGGTGGTGCGCGCCGGGCTCCAGGACGAGTTGCTGCGGCTGCAGTCCGAGCTCCACAAGACGGTGCTGTTCGTCACCCACGACATCGAGGAGGCCGTCCGGCTCGGCGACCAGGTGGTGGTACTGCGCGAGCACGGGAAGATAGCCCAACTCGCCGACCCGCACACCCTGTTGACCGCTCCCGCCGACGACGGCGTGGCCGCCTTCCTCGGCCGCGACCGGGGCCTGCGCGGTCTCGGCCTGCGGCCCGCGAGCGCCGTCGTCCTGCGCCCGGTCGACGCCGGACTCCGGTACGGGAACTGGGAGTTGGCCCTGGACGACGAGCGCCGGCCGATCGGCTGGATCGACCGCGCTGCCGCCAGCGCCGAGTTGCACCCCGCCGCCGGATTCCGGCCGGAGGCCGACACGCTGCGCACCGCGCTCGACGCGGCGGTCCTCTCCCCCGCCGGGGTCGCCGTCGCCCTGGACGCGGACGGACGCGCCACCGGCACCGCGAGCCGGGAGGCCGTCCTCGCGGCGCTCCCGGCGCTCTCGGCGCTCCCGGCACCGGCCGTGGACGGCGCGGACGGAGCGGACGGCGTACCGCTGCGCAAGGACGGCGCCCCGGGCACACCGACCGTCAGCCGAACCGACAGCCGAGCCGACAGCCGAGCCGACAGCCGAACGGACGGTGCCGCCGGTGGACGATGAACCGATCGTCCGCTGGTACTGGATCGGCGACCACCTCGGCTACCTCGGCCACCTGCTCGCCGACCACGCCCTGCTCGCCCTGCCCCCCGTGTTGATCGGCCTGCTGATCGCGCTGCCGCTCGGCCTGGCCTGCAGCCGCTTCCCCCGGCTCTACCAGCCGCTGTCCGCCGTCCTGAACGTCGTCTACGCGGTGCCGTCGCTGGCCGTATTCGTGGTGCTGATCCCGTACACCGGGCTCGCCACCGAGGCCAGCGTGATGGTCCCGCTCACCTTCTACGCGCTCGCCGTCCTGCTGCCGACCACCGTGGACGGCCTGCGTGCCGTCCCGGAGGCCGTCCGGCAGGCCGCGACCGCCATGGGGTACGGGCCGTGGCGCCGGCTGGCCGCGGTCGAGCTGCCGGCCGCCGTGCCGTACCTGGTCGCCGGCCTGCGGGTGGCGGCGGTGGCCAGCATCTCGCTGGCCAGCGTCGGCGCGCTGATCGGGCGCGGCGGCCTGGGCTACCTGTTCATCGACGGCTTCCAGCGCACCTTCCCGACCCCGATCGTGGCGGGCATCGTGCTGATCGCCGCCCTGGCCCTGGTCGTCGACCTGGTGCTGGTGGGCGCCCGGCGGCTGCTCGCGCCGTGGGCCGTCCGGGAGAAGGGGGCGGGCTCGTGAACTGGCTGACCTGGCTGTCCGACTTCTTCTCCGACCCGGAGCAGCACAGCGGCCCGAACTCGATCGCGCACCGGGTCTGGGAGCACCTGCTGTTCTCGGGCGAGGCCCTGCTGTACGCGACGGTGCTGGCCGTCCCGCTCGGGCTGCTGATCGGCTACACCGGGCGCGGCGTCACGGCGGTGACGGCGTTCGCGGGCGCCGCCCGCGCGCTGCCGACCCTCGGGCTGGTGACGCTGACGGTGCTGCTCGCCGGGGTGAACGACACCGCCGCGCTGGTGCCGCTGGTGGCACTGGCCGCGCCGCCGCTGCTGGTGGCCGCCGTCGAGGGGGTGCGCGGCACCGACCCGGACGTGCGGGACGCGGCGCGCGGTGTCGGGCTGACCCACCCGCAGGTGCTGTGGCAGGTGTGCCTGCCGTCCGCCGCCCCGACGCTGCTGGCCGGGTTCCGCACCGCGACCGTCCAGGTGATCGCGACGGCCACGGTGGCCGCCTACGTCGGGCTGGGCGGGCTCGGCCGCTACGTCATCGACGGGCTGGCGACACGCCGGTACGCGGTGACGGCGGGCGGCGCGCTGCTGGTGGTGCTGCTCGCGGTGGGCGCCCAGCTGCTGTTCTCCCTGCTCTCCCGGTACGCGCTCCCGCCCGGGGCGCGACCCGGCCGCCGGGGCCGCTGAACCCCTTCGCTCCTCCTGCCTTTCGCTTCTCCTACCCTCCTCTCCTCTCCGGAAGGACATCTGTCACCATGTCGACGATCAACAGAACCCGTCGCGCCGCCGTCCTGGGCACGCTCGCCGCGCTCGCCCTCGGCGCCACCGCCTGCGGCTCCTCCGGCGGCGACCCGCTCGGCGGCAGTTCGAGCGCCCCGGCCGCCGGCGGAGCGTCCGCGAGCGGCACAGCGGCGGGCTCCGGCGGCTCGGGCTCGACGGTGGTCGTCGGCTCGGCGAACTTCCCCGAGAACGTCCTGCTCGGCTCGATCTACTCGCAGGCGCTCAAGGCCAAGGGCGTCAAGGTCGAGGAGAAGTTCAATATCGGCAGCCGCGAGGTGCTGTACGGGCAGCTGCAGAGCGGCAACCTGACCGTGCTGCCCGAGTACAACGGCGCGCTGCTCGCTTACCTGGACGCCAAGGCGACGGCCGTCACCACGCAGGACGTGAACGCGGCGCTGGCCAAGGCGCTGCCCGCCTCGCTGGCGGTGCTGGACTCCTCGCCCGCCGAGGACAAGGACTCGCTCAGCGTCACCCAGGAGACCGCCGACAAGTACGGGCTGAAGAGCATCGCCGACCTGGCGGCCAAGGCGGGCGAGTTCACCATCGGCGGGCCGCCGGAGTTCAAGTCCCGCCGCGAGCAGCAGTTCAAGGACGTCTACGGGCTGACGTTCAAGGAGTGGAAGCCGACCGGCGACACGACGGCGAACGCGCTGAAGGACGGCGGCGTGCAGGTCGGCAACGTGTTCACCACCGACCCGAAGATCGTCCAGTTCAAGCTGGTTCCGCTGGCCGACCCGAAGAACGTCTTCGGCGCGCAGAACGTCACGCCGCTGGTCAACAAGGCGGGGCTGGACGCCACCGCGACGGCCGCGCTCAACGCGGTGTCGGCCAAGCTGGACACGGCGGGGCTGACGGCGTTGATGAAGCGGGTGGCGGTGGACAAGGAGGACCCGTCGACGGTGGCCAAGGACTGGCTGAAGTCCAACGGCCTCGGCTGACCCCGACCGCACTCCGGGCCGGGAGGGGGGCGGGGACGGGCGGCGGCCCGCCCCCGCCCCTCCCGGCCCCCGCCCCTTTCGGCCTCTCCCTTTCGGCCCCCCTTTCCGCCCCTTGCCGCGTCGCCCTGCCGCCGGCCTGTCACTGCCGCACTGGTGCCACCCCTGCTGCTCCTCCTGCTGCCGCCCCGGGGACCTTCCCATCGGCGCCGCGAACATGACAGGGTGGCGCCATGCGCACTCGACTCCTCGCCGCCACCCTCACGGCATTCGCCGCGGTGAGCCTCGCCGCCTGCTCCAGCTCCGGCTCGGGCTCCGGCTCCGCCACGGCCGCGGCGGGCTCCCCCACCCCCGCCGCCACGACCGCCGCTTCCGGCGGCCCGGCCTCCGGCGCCGCCGCCCCCACGGCCGGTTCGACGGACCCCGCCCCGTCCGCCCCCGCCCCGGCGGACGGCGCCACCCCGGGGGCCTCCGCGCCCGCCAAGCCCGCGGCCCCGGCCGACGCCGGCCTGCCCGGCAAGCCGGACGCCGACCGGACCGCGAAGCTGGTCGCCGCGCTGAACGCGATCGACCCGGGGATCGTCGGCGGCAAGCCCGACCAGGCCGTGGACCGGGCACGCAACCAGTGCCAGTCGATGTACCAGTTCCCCAAGGACACCGCGAAGTTGGTCGACATGGCGAACCAGCGCTTCACCTCCCCCGAGCACCCGCAGGGCTTCGGACCGGAGACCGCCGCGAAGATCAACGACGCGCTGCGCACCACGCTCTGCCCGCCGTCCCGCTAGCCCGCCCCGCTGGCCGTCCCGCCAGACCCGCACCCGCCCCACCCTGATCCGCCCGGCTTCCTGAGCGCCGGGCGGCCGCGGCCGCGCCCCGTCACCGGGTGCGCGGCCGCGGCGTTTCCCGAACCTTCCCGGCCCCCGGCGATCTCCCGCGAGCGGCTGGGCCGGGGCGGTGCGCTGACGAACAGTAAGGACTCTTGACAGAGAAGTGGTCTAGTCCAAACATAGGCATGTCGATCCGACCGGGATGCACTGTGGGGGTGTGACCACCGGCGGCTGAGGCACTGCCCTGCCCTGCCCTGTTCCGCTCCACCCCCGCCCCGTCCGGCGTGCGCGCGTCCGCAGCGCCGCCGCCGCTCCGACGCCCCTGCCGCTCCATCCCCTTTGCCGTACCGAACCGCTCGCTGCGCCGAGCCCACCCGCCACCCCGCGAACTCCCGGCACCGCGAACTCCCCGACGCCCCAACACCATCCCCCACCACGTTCGTTGGAGAACCGATGCGTCTACGCAGAACCATCCAAGCGGCCCTGACGGCCTGCGCCACCCTGGCCGCCTCGGCCGGCCTGGTCGCCGCCGGCACCGGTACCGCCCAGGCCGCGACCCCGCTCCCCAGCCGGGTCTTCGCGCCCTACTTCGAGTCCTGGACGGGGCAGAGCCCCGCCACGCTCGCCGCCCAGTCCGGCGCCAAGTACCTGACGATGGCCTTCCTGCAGGCCGCCACCAAGGGCTCCTGCACCCCGTACTGGAACGGCGACACCTCCAAGCCCGTCGCCTCCTCCACCTTCGGTGCCGACATCGCCACGATCCGGGCCAACGGCGGGGACGTGATCCCCTCGTTCGGCGGCTACACCGCCGACAACACCGGCACCGAACTCGCGGACAGCTGCACCGACGTCAACCAGATCGCGGCCGCGTACCAGAACCTGATCACCACCTACGACATCAGCCGGATCGACCTCGACATCGAGGACAACTCGCTGACCAACACCGCCGGCATCGACCGCCGCAACAAGGCGATCAAGCAGGTGCAGGACTGGGCCGCCGCCAACGGGCGCAACGTCCAGTTCTCCTACACCCTGCCGACCACCACCGGCGGGCTCGCCGACAACGGTCTCGCGGTGCTGCGCAACGCGGTCAGCAACAAGGCGCGGATCGACGTCGTCAACATGATGACCTTCGACTACTACGACAACGCCGCCCACGACATGGCGGCCGACACCCAGACCTCCGCGCAGGGCCTCTACAACCAGCTCGCCACCCTCTACCCGGCCAAGTCCCCCGCCCAGCTGTGGGGTTCGATCGGGATCATCGAGATGCCCGGCATCGACGACTTCGGCGCGGCCGAGACCTTCACCGTGGCCAACGCGACCACCGTGTACAACTGGGCGGTGTCCAAGGGCATCAACACGCTGTCCTTCTGGGCCCTGCAGCGGGACAACGGCGGCTGCCCGGGCAAGGGCGGCGACGACTCCTGCTCCGGAATCGCGCAGAACACCTGGGACTTCACCCACATCTTCGCGCCGTTCACCAGCGGCTCGACGGTCACCAACGACTTCTCCGTCGCGGTCAACCCCAACTCTGCGACTGTCAAGGCTGGTTCGTCCACCTCCGCGGCCATCTCGACGGCGGTGACGGCGGGTTCGGCGCAGAGCGTCAGCCTGTCGGTCAGCGGCGCACCGGCGGGCGTCACCGCCACCGTCACCCCCGGCACCGTCACCGCGGGCGGCAGCGCCACGCTCAACATCACCACCACCTCGGCGGTGGCGCCCGGTAGTTACCCGCTGACGGTCACCGGCAGCGCGGCCTCCGGCACCCACACCGGCGTCTTCACGCTGACCGTCACGGGCACCCAGCCCGGCAACGACTTCTCGGTCGCGGTGAACCCCAACTCCGGCACGGTGGCGGCCGGTTCGTCCGCCACGGCGGCCATCTCGACGGCGGTCACCGGCGGTTCGGCGCAGAGCCTGAACCTGTCGGTCAGCGGCGCACCGGCGGGCGTCACCGCCACCGTCACCCCCGGCACCGTCACCGCGGGCGGCAGCGCCACGCTCAACATCACCACCACCTCGGCCGCCACGGCGGGCACCTATCCGCTCACCGTGACCGCGACCGCGCCGTCCGGCACCCACACCGCGACCTACTCGCTGACCGTCACCGGGGCCACCCCGCCGCCGACCGGCCTGGTCAACGGCGGCCTGGAGACCGGCAACCTCGCCCCGTGGACCTGCCAGAGCGGCGGCGCGGTCGTCAGCACCCCGGTGCACTCCGGCTCCTACGCCCTGCAGGCCGCGGCGGACGCCGGCCAGACCGGCGAGTGCTCGCAGACCGTCACCCTCAAGCCCAACACCGGCTACACGCTGAGCGGCTGGGTGCAGGGCAACTACGCGTACCTCGGCGTCAGCGGCGGTGCGACCGCCAGCACCTGGGCCAACGCCTCCGGCTGGACCAAGCTGACCGTCCCGTTCACCACCGGCGCCTCCGGCACCGTCACCGTGTACCTGCACGGCTGGTACGGCCAGGGGAACGTGTACGGCGACGACTTCTCGATCGCCTGACGGCCTATCGCTAACGGCCGATCGCCGACTGCCGATCGCCGACTGCGAGCGGCGGACGGATGACAGATAACAGCCGACAGATTTCAACATCTGTCGGCTGTTATCTGTTTGTTGTCAGTTGTTCGCTGTTCGTTGTTCGCCGTCCACCGTGCTCCGTCAGGCCTCCGCCGTCCGCATCCGCGCCGGCCGGCACAGCGCGAGGTAGGTCGCCGTCGCCAGCAGCCCGCAGACCAGCACCACGGCGGCCAGCAGCACCGCGGACGGCTGACCGCCCAGGCTGCTCAGCGGCGCCACCACCGCGCCGGCGAGGAAGTTGCCGGTGCCGAGCAGTGCCGCCGCCGTACCGGCCGCCTGCGGCTCGACCAGGCTGAGCGCCTCCGCGGCGGTGTTCGGCAGCAGCACCCCCAGGCTGCCCATCAGCACGAACAGCGGCAGGCAGAACCCGATCAGCCCGAGGTCCCACAGCCGCGTCCCCAGTACCAGGGCCGCCCCCGCCGCGACCGCCGCGCCGAGCCCGCCCAGCACCAGGGCCCGCGACGTGAAGCGGCGCGCCAGCACCCGCCCGTTCAGCTGCGTCATCACGACGATCGCCACCGAGTTCAGCCCGAACAGCAGGCTGTAGGTCTGCGGCGACACCCGGAACACGTGCTGGAGCACCGTCGACGACCCGCTGATGTACCCGAACAGCGCCCCGTAGGCGAAACTGCTGGTCAGCGCCAGCCCCAGGAACGGCAGGTCGCGCAGCAGCCGCCCCATCGTCTGCAGCGTCGCCCCGATCCCGCCGCGGTCCCGGGCCCCGGCGGGCAGCGTCTCGCGCAGCGCGCCGAACGCGCCGAGGGTGAGCAGCAGCCCGAGCGCGGTCAGCGCGCCGAAGGTGCCGCGCCACGAGGTGACGCGCAGCAGCTGCGCCCCGACGATCGGCGCGAGGATCGGCGCCAGTCCGGAGATGAGGGTGATCGAGGCGAGGAAGCGCAGCATCGCGACGCCCTTGAACCGGTCCCGGGCGACGGCCCGTCCGATGACCAGTCCGGCCGACCCGGCCACGCCCTGGACGAAGCGGCCGGCGATCAGCACCGGCAGGCTCGGCGCGAGCGCGCAGAGCACGCTGGCGAGGGTGAACAGGACCATTCCGGCGAGCAGGGGCGGGCGGCGACCGAAGCGGTCGCTGAGCGGCCCGAAGAGCAGCTGTCCGGCCGCGACCCCGAACATCGAGAAGGTGAGGGTGAGCTGGACGGCCGCCGGTTGGGCGGCCAGGTCGTCCGCGATGGCGGGCAGGCCCGGCAGGTAGAGGTCCGTGGTGAGCGGGCCGAGTGCGGCGAGGCCGCCGAGGACGACGACGGTGGCCAGGCCGGTGGCGGCCGGGTCACCGGAGCCGGGCTCGGCGGCGGGGGCGGTGTGGGGGTCGGTGGGGGTGTCGCCGGCGGGTCCGGCGGCGCCGGCGGTCGGGCCGGGCATGGTTCTCCTATCGGACGGGGAGCGGGGCGGGGTGAGGTTTGTTCACGCCCCGTCCTACCGCAGCCCGGCCGGGTTGCGACAGGAGGGGGTCCGGTCGCACGGCGACGGCCCGCCCGCACCGGGAGGTGCGGGCGGGCCGGACGGACCCCTCGGCCGGGCCGCTCAGCGCTTGGCGGGGTGCTCGGCGCGCAGGGCCGCCTGCACCGCGGCGCCGTCCTGCCAGGCGTAGAGCTGGTTGCCGTGGAGCGAGACGTTGTAGTGCCCGCAGGTGCCGGTGGCCTTGGCGCCGACGTCCTGCGGGAACCAGCCGGCCTTGAGGGAGACCGGCACCGGGTGCAGGCCCTTGCCGGGCACGCCGTTGGTGCAGCCGGCGGGCAGCCGGCCCTCGGGGAGGGTGGCGCGCAGCAGGCGGTCGTCGCCGGTGGTGGACATCAGGTACTTGACCGAGGAGGCGTTGTCGGGCAGCCAACCCGGCATGGAGCGGCGGTCGGACTTGGCCTGCACGCCGGTGTCGTACGAGGACTGCTCCTGGTGGCGTCCGTCGTACCAGTCGGACACGCGCGGGCCGATTGCCACGGCGGCCACGGCGACGGCCATGCCGGTGCCCGCGACTCCCAGTGCGACCTTGCTCACGATGCCCTTCATGCCCGTCTGCCCTCTCCGTGCGGCCCCGTGTGGGTGGACCGGTGTGGTGTGTCCGTGTGTGGTGTGTCCGTGGTGCCGGTGGCGCCCGCTTCCGCGTCCGCCCGAACGTACCGCCGTTCCGACCGGTGCGGTACGCCGTCCGGGTGTACCCATCGTCTCGTGCGGCGTCCTCGCCGGGCGTCACCACCAGGTCGCGGTTACGCCTCCGACCCACGGGGTGCGGTCTCCACCTTCAGGCGTACGTCCCCGGGTCCGGTGGGGCGGGTACGGTCCCGATCGAGCGTCGCGCAGACCCGGCCCGGCCGCAGCCCGGCCTGCTGCACCTGGGCGCATCGGCGGCCGGGCGGCCGGGGGGGCGAGGCCCCGTCAGGGCGCCACGGAGGCCGGGGCGTCGGGCCGCTGTCGCCGGTCCGTCAGACCGTCGCCGGCACTGTCTCCGGCGCCGTCTGCGGCGCCGTCGCCGGCACGGGTCGGGCGAGCGGGAAGGGCCGGCCGTCGAGGGTCCAGTGCGGGTCGATCGGGCGCAGCAGCGAGGCGTACACCTGGGCGGCGACGTCGGGGTGGCGGATCTCGCCGGTCGGCGGGCCGGCCGGGATGTCGTGCCCGGCGCAGGCGACCCAGGCGGTGCGCTCCTCGGCGGTGCGGCCGCCGTGGCCGCCGGCGTCGACGTGTCCGTGGTCGGTGACGACGATGACGGTCCACTGCTCGTCCGCGTAGGTGGCGCGGCCGCGGACGGCGTCGAGGAGGCGGCCGAGGCGTTCGTCGGCGGTGCGCATGGAGGCGCGGTACTCCTCGCCGCAGCCGAGGAAGTGGGCGGTCTCGTCGACGGCGCCGAGGTAGACGAAGGAGGCCTCGGGGTCGGCGGTGCCGAGGACGTGGACGGCCTCGCGGGTGACCTCCTCGTCGACGGTCTCCCAGGCTTCGGGGGTGTCCTCGGCGGGGGCTATGTAGGAGAGCCGGCCGGGGGCGCGGAAGAGCGGGCCGCCGGACTCGTTGATCATCAGCGGGTCCCAGCCGGCGGCGACGAAGGTGCGGCGGCGGTCGCCGCGGTTGAGGCGGGTGGCGAAGTCGGGGAAGACGTCGAGCCGGTTGCCGGCCAGGTGGTTGCCCCAGACGCCGTGCTTGGCGGGCTCGACGCCGGTCACGATGGTGGCCCAGCAGGGGCCGGACATGGTGGGCACGGAGTCCGCGACGGTGACCGGCACCAGGAACCCGGCCTCGGCGACTTCCTGGAGGCGCGGCATCGGCACCTCGGCCAGGTAGTCGTGGCGGACGCCGTCGATGCCGACGACGAGCACGCGGGGGCGGGGCCACTGGGCAGCGGTCATGGCGAGGGGGTTCCTTTCGGTCGTACACACCCGGCCGCGCCCGCCGAGGCGCCGCCGACCGCGCCATGCTTCACCGCCCGCCGTACCGTCCGGCGTCGGCCCGTGGAACGGGGGGTGTCCGGCGAGTGTCGGGCGGACGTGTCGGCCGGGTAGAGGCCGGCCGGGCCCGGCGGGACTGGCGTCGCCCGGCGGGCGGGCGGCGGACGAAGCGGCGGTCGGCCTCGGCGAGGTCGGCGGCCGGGCCGGCGGCGCGCAGCACGACGTCCAGGACGCGCTCGGGGTCGGCGGCGTAGCAGTGCGCGAACCACGGCAGGTTGGCCTCGACGACGGCCCAGTGCTCGACCGGGTCGTACGGGTGGGCGATCGGGCCGACGTCGAGGGCGACGGCGCCGGGCAGGGTGTCGCCGAGCGCGTCGAGCAGGCGGCGGGCGAAGGCGGTGGCGTCGGCGGTCAGCGGTGCCGGGTCGAGCCGGCCGAAGCGGGCGTAGCGGCTTCCGGTGCGTACCTCGCCGTCGAGGACGAACAGCCGGTACTCGGCGGCGAAGGTCACCGGTTCGCTGACCAGGACGGGCGTGTCGGGGCCGATCCGGTCGCCGGTGCGCGGCAGTCGCGAGCCGTCCGGGTAGACGGCGGGCGGGATCGACTTGTCGGCGGGCGGTTTGACGAACGCCGGGTGGCGCAGCGTCCGGGCGTCGGCGAGGGTGGTGAGTTCGATCCGGCGGCGGGTGAACTCATGGGGCAGTCGGGCGAGCCAGTCGTCGTCGGGCTCGAGGAGGGCGAGGCCGAGCGGGGCGGCGATGCGGGCGGCGGCGAGCGGCCCGCCGTACCAGTGGACGGGCCGCCCGGCGAGGTGCCCGACGGTGGCCGGGCCGTCGAGGACGGCGGTGGCGAGGCCGCGGCGGGCGGCGGTTTCGGTGAGCAGCGCGGTGGTGCTGGTGGGCTGGGCGGAGGTGAGCAGGACGCGCTGCGGCGCGGCCGGGGCCGTCACGGCTGGGCCTGTCACGACTGGGGCCGGAATTCGTGGACGACCTCGATCCGGCCGACGATGTGCCGGTTGAACTCGTCCAACTCCTCGGCGGGCACCCACAGTTCGAGGATAGTTCGGCCGCCGGCCTGCTGTACGGGGTAGCGGGCGAGGAAGGCGGTGTCGACCTCGAAGCGGGTGACGTAGCCGACGCCGGAGGCGGGCACGTTCCAGTCCCGGGCGATCCTGATCGCGTAGTCCTCGTTCAGGACGGGGTAGAAGATCGGCTGCTCGGGCAGGCGGGGCGGCCAGGCGCGCCAGTCGGCGGCCTCGACCAGCGCCAGCTCCTGCGGGCCGGTGGGGCGCCAGAGGGTGGTGGTCGGGGGCGTCTGCGCGGTCCGGTCGCTCTTCATGACAGGGGACGGTAGCCGGGCCGCGGCGGGCCCGGCTACCGGATTTCCGCTGGTCGACGGGGGTCGACGGGAGTGGACGGGGTGGACCGGCCGGACCGGCCGGACTGGCCGGACCGGGACCGGCGGACGCGGACAGGCCGTCAGCGGTAGGCGGACTCGCCGGTGATGGCCTCGCCGAGGATCAGGGTGTGGATCTCGCTGGTGCCCTCGTAGGTGAGCACCGACTCCAGGTTGTTGGCGTGCCGCAGCACCGGGTACTCGGTGGTGATGCCGTTGGCGCCGAGGACGGTCCGGGCGCTGCGGGCGACCTCCAGCGCGGTGCGGACGTTGTTGAGCTTGCCGAAGCTGATGTGCTGCGGGCGGGCGGCGCCCTCCTCCTTGAGGCGGCCGATCCGCAGGGCCACCAGGTAGGCCTTCTCGACCTCCAGCATCATCTCGACCAGCTTCTGCTGGGTGAGCTGGAAGCCCGCGATCGGGCGGTCGAACTGGATCCGGCTCTTGGCGTAGTCGAGGGCGGCGGTGTAGCAGTCGCGGGCGGCGCCGACGGTGCCCCAGAGGATGCCGTAGCGGGCCTCGTTGAGGGAGGACAGCGGCCCGCGCAGGCCGGTGACGCCGGGGAGCACGGCGTCGGCGGGCAGGACGACCTCGTCGAAGGCGAGTTCGCTGGTGACGGAGGCGCGCAGGGAGAGCTTGCCGTGCACGTCGGTGGCGGTCAGGCCGGGGGTGCCGCGCTCGACCAGGAAGCCGCGCACGCCCTCCTCGGTCTGCGCCCAGACGACGGCGACGTCGGCGATGCTGCCGTTGGTGATCCACATCTTGCTGCCGGACAGCACCCAGTCGCCGCGCTCACCGCCCTTGCGGACGGCGCGGGTGCGCATGTTGGCCGGGTCGGAGCCGAAGTCCGGCTCGGTGAGGCCGAAGCAGCCGATCAGCTCGCCGGCGGCCATGCCGGGCAGCCAGCGCTGCTTCTGCTCCTCGGAGCCGTAGGCGTGGATCGAGCGCATCGCGAGCGAGCCCTGGACGGAGACGAAGCTGCGCAGGCCGGAGTCGGCCGCCTCGAGCTCCATGCAGGCGACGCCGTACGCGACCGCCCCGGCGCCCGCGCAGCCGTAGCCGTCGAGGTGCATGCCGAGCACGCCGAGGGCACCGAGCTCGGGGGCGAGCTCGCGCACCGGGACGGTGCCGTGCTCGAACCAGTCGCCGATGTGGGGGCGGATCCGCTCCTCGGTGAACCTGCGGACGGTGTCGCGGATCAGCCGCTCCTCGTCGGAGAGGAGGTCGCTCACGGCGAGCAGGTCGGCGGGGTCGATCCGGGTCGGCTTCGTCATCGAAGCTCCTTGTAGTCTCGGCGGAATGCTCGGCGTTCGACTGGGGTCCGAGTACCGGCGAGTATCGCGCACGCGGCCGGGGGTCGGGCGGGCACGAGCGCGTGAGGAAAACGACACGGGGACACCGGGACGCGGGGAGGCGGGACATGACGCGGCGCTGGGCACTGGTCGTCGAGGAGGTGGTGGGCGTGGGCAGGGACCGGACCTGGGGCCACCAGGTGCTCGCCGAGGTCGTGGGCACGCGCGAGGAGGCCGTCGAGGAGCTGAGGCGGATCGCCCCGACGTTCACCCCGCAGCACCCGATGAGCCCCCGGCACCAGATGCTGCTCCGGGACGGGGACACCTTCCTGCTGATCTCCCGGGGGAGCATGCGCGACTACCACTGCGTGTTCCGGGTGTGGGAGCTGCTGTGGGACAGCAAGCGGCCCGAGGTGCAGGCGGACAGGAACAGCTGACGGCGAACGAATAACAGCGAACAGATAACAGATTTCAACATCTGTTATCTGTTCGCTGAAAGTTGTCAGTTGTTCATTGTTCGCGGGCCGGCCGCTGGCCGCTGGCCGCGAGTCGCGGGTCGCCGTTCGCGCCCCGCCGGCCGACGCCGCCGTCACCCCACCCCGCACAGCCGCAGCAGCGCCGCCGTCGCCGCGCCGGCGACGACCACCAGGGGGAACGGCGCCCGGCGCAGCGCGAGCACCCCCGCGACCAGGACGCCCGCCGGGCGGGCCCAGCCGGCGAAGCCGTGCCCCTGCGTGAGCGCGCCGGTCGCCACCAGGGCGACCAGCAGCACCGCGGCCGCGACGGCCAGCAGGTGCCGCAGCCGCTCCGAGAGGGCGAGGCGGTGGCCGAGCAGCGGCCCGGCCAGGCGGAACGCGTAGGTCCCGGCGGCCAGCAGCAGGACGGCGTAGAGCGGCATCATCGGACGGTCTCCTTCGACACGGGCTCCCCCACGGCCGGGTCGACCACCTCCGATCCGGCCGCCCCGCCGGCCGGCCGTCCCGCGAACAGCAGCCCGACCAGGGCCAGCAGCACCGGCAGTCCGGCCGGGAGGTAGGGCGTCGCCGCGACGGCGGCAACCGCGCCCACCAAGGCGGCAGTTCGGGTGCGGCGGTCGGTCAGCGAGGGCAGCACGAGGGCGAGCAGCACGGCGGGGAAGGCCGCGTCCAGGCCCAGCGCGTCGGTGTCGCCGAGCATTCCGCCCGCGAGCGCCCCGAGCAGCACAGCGACGTTCCACACCACGAAGAGGGCGATCCCGCAGGTCCAGAACACGGCGCGGCGCCGCCGCCCGTCGTCCTGTTGCAGCACGAACGCGGCGGACTCGTCGGTGATCAGCTGCGCGCCGATCAGCCGCCGCCACCAGGGGCCTTGGAGCACGTCGGCGACGGTGAAGCCGAAGGGCAGCAGCCGGGCGTTGAGCACCAGCCCGGTGGCGACGGCCGCGAGCGCGCCGCCGGCGGAGAGCACCACGCCGACCGCGGCGAACTGCGAGCCGCCGGCGAAGACGAGCACCGACATGGCGAGCGGCACCCACAGGGGCAGGCCGCCGGAGACGCTGATCGCGCCGAAGGAGGCGCCGACGAGCGCGTCGGCGAGGCAGACCAGGGCGATGTCACGGAGAGTGGCATGCTCCAGGGTTCGAAGGAGCGAACGCATGTCCATTAGAGTGAACCCCTCGGAGCGGTTCGTCAAGCCGAACGAGGAGACCGGCAGACCGAACGGCGAGGCGCTCTCGACGGCCGTGGCAGCATGAACGCCACCAGCAGTCGGAGCGGGAGCCCGAAGGAAGCGTGAGCGGCGATCATGACTGACCCCCTGACCACCCCACCCACCGGCCCCGCGGACACCGGCGGTCCCATCGGCGGTCCCACCGGTACCGAGCTGATCGGCCAGATCGCCGCCTCGATCCGGCGCGAGCGCGAACGCAGCGGGCTGTCGATGGCCGAGCTCGCCCGGCGCGCGGGCATCGCCAAGTCCACGCTCTCCCAACTGGAGTCCGGCGCCGGAAACCCCAGCGTGGAGACGCTCTGGGCGCTCGGCGTCGCACTGAACGTGCCGTTCAGCCGGCTGGTCGACCCACCGCGCCCCACGGTCAAGGTGATCCGGGTCGGCGAGGGCCCGGTGACCCACTCCGAACGCGCCGACTACGCGGCCACCGTGCTGTCGTCCTGCCCGCCGAACGCCCGGCGCGACATCTACCGGATCGAGGCGCAGCCGGGCGAGACGCGGGCCTCCGACCCGCACATGCCCGGCACCGTCGAGCACGTGATGATCGGGAACGGCCGGGCGCTGGTCGGCCCGTCCGCGGAGCCGGTCGAGCTCGGCCCGGGCGACTACATCAGCTACCCGGGCGACGCACCGCACGTGTTCCGCGCGCTGGCTCCGGACACCCTCGCGGTGATCGTGATGGAGCACATCTGACGGTTCGTCACATGACGGATGCCGGATGTCAGCCGTGCTTCAACAGCCGGTCCAGGAAGGGGTTTCCGAACACCCGGTGCGGGTCGTGGCGGTCCAGCACGGCGACCGCCTCGTCCCAGCCGGGGCCGCCGCCGGCGCGCAGGCTCCCGGGGATGACCCGGTCGAGCAGGTCCGGGTCGGACCAGGCCGCGTCGGCGGTGTAGGCCCAGCCCTTGGACCATTCGACCCGCAGGCCGGCCCGGGTGCCGTCGAAGGTGCGCAACAGCCACTGTTCGAGGTCGCGGGCGAAGCGTTCCAGCCCGGGCGTGCCGGGGAAGGCGAGGACGTCGAGCCAGAGCGCGGTGTCCCACTCGGGGCGGTCGGCGCGCGGGCGCAGTGCGGACAGCAACGGCGGCCGGGCGCCGGGGACTTCGCAGCTCGTGGGGTCGTCCAGGCCGGTGACGCGGATCTCCACCGCGCCGTTCACGGGGTACTCGCCGCGGGCCCGGTACTCGTCGAGCAGCGTCCGGTAGTGGGCGGCGAATTCGGCGACCGCCCACTGCAGGTCGGCGCGCCGGGTGAGGACGGCGTAGCCGTTGGCGGTGACCCGCAGGGTGGTGGGGCGGACGTAGTGGAGCAGGTCGCGCGACGGCCCCCAGAGGTCGGAGCGCAGGCCGCCGGCGAGCAGGTGGGTGATCAGTTCGCCGGTGAGCAGGTCGCGCAGGGCCGTACCGGAGAGCAGGACGTCCGCGAGGTCGCCGGTGAGCGCCACTTTGGCGATGAGGTACTGGAGTTGGCCGAACAGTGGGGCCGACGCCCAGGCGCCGCCGACGACTTGGCCGACGAGTCGGGCGACCGGTTCCGGAACGCGATCCGAGAAGGGGTAGTTGTAGGGCTGGTCGACGGCCCGGGAGGCGAACGGTTTGGCCGGGGAGACGCTCCAGGTCTTGAGCCAGGGGAAGTCCGTGTAGGCGAACCAGATGGCTTCGGCGCGGCCGTCGCGGTCGACGAAGTCGGCGAAGGTGCGCGGGCCTTCGCCGCCCGGCGAGCCTCCCAGCAGGCCCCCGCCGCCCCCTCCACTCTCGGAGTCGGGGTCGGGGTCGCGGTCGGGCTCTGGGCGGGCGAAGAGTTCGCTCGCCGGGATGTCGAGCCGGCTGACGCAGCGCAGCGGCCGGTCGGCGCCGGCCCGCAGGACGACCTCGGTGAGGAACGCGCGGCCCAGGTGCACGAGGAAGGCGGCGCTGTCGGCCTCGCCGCGCTCGAAGGTGCGCAGCGTGTAGCGGCCGGTGGCCGGGTCGAGGACGACGGCGGTCAGCCGGACCACCTGGTTGCTGACCGAGCCGTAGCCGTGCCCGTCCGGCCGGGTCTCGCCGACCGCGGGGACGGCGGTGCCGTGGCCGCCGATGGCGAGCGCGCCGCCCACGGTGATCTCGCCGGGAGCCGGGCAGGCGGTCAGGCCGAGGCCCCGGTCGGCGAGGTGGGCGAGCAGGGCTTCCATGGTGGCGCCGGTCTGCGCCCGGACGGTGGTGGGCGAGTCGGCGGTGAGGGCGGTGAGGTGGCGGCTGGTGTCCACGATCAGGACGCGGCTGTTCTCCGGGGTGCCGTCCGCGACGTTGAGCGGCGCCCAGGTGTGCCGGTAGCCGCAGGCGCGCAGTCGCCAGCCGTTGGCGTGGGCCCAGTCGGCGAGGGCGGGCAGTTCCTCGGGGGTGCGGGGTGCGCAGGTCCACAGCCGGTCGGTGCGGATCTCGCCGGACCAGTTCTGGAAGACCCGCCGGTACAACTCGGTGCCGGCGGGCAGTGCGGGCGGTGCGGGCAGCGGGGGCACGGCGCCGGGTACGGCAGGTACGACAGGTCCAGCAGGTAGGGCAGGTGCGACGGGGTTGCCCGGTGCGGCGGCCTCGGCGTCGTCCGGGCCGATGGTTCCGCGTAGCAGCCAGGCCGCGCCGCCGAGGGCTGCCGAGGCGCCGAGCAGTCGCCGCCGGGTGAGGCCGCTCTCCCGGTCGCCGCCTCGGCCGCCCCCTCGGCTGCTCCCCCGGCCGCTCCCCTCGTCGCTCCCCTCGTCGCTCCCCCGGCCGCCCGCTGCGTCCTGTGCGCCGTGCTCGGTGGCCATCCGCCCGCCCTCGGTCCCTCGCTGGTCGCGGCGCCGATCGCCGTACCCGGGGCCGCCGTGCTGGTCGCCCGGGCAGGGATGCGACGGGCCGGGGCGGCGGTGTCCCGGCCCGTCCCGGTGTGGAGCGTACGAAGGGCCGTGCGGCGGTTTGAAGCGGTCCGGCCGCTTTCTCACCCCTTCGGGTGAGTACGGCGCGAAACGCCGGACCGGTGCGCGGCCGCCGGTGTCAGCGCGGCGCCGCGAGTGCGGCCTGCGCGTAGCGGTGCCACCGGTCGGCGGCCGAATCGGGCACGCACACCCAGTCCTTCATCGGCCGGCCGCCCGCCGGGTCGAACAGGTGCGCGCCGGTCAGGGCGAGGGCTTCGGCGTGCTCCGCCGACGTGCGGCCGAGCCGGCAGACCAGTTCGTCGCCGTGCAGCCCGGCGAAGGCCTTGCCGTGCACGTCCTTCAGGCAGGGCATGCCGAACATCTGCGAGCGGCGGGCACCGCGCGGCGCGAGTTCCTCGGCGATCTCGTCGTAGCGGGCGAGGGCGGCGGCGTCGGTGGTCATGCCGCCATCGTGGCGCCGGCCCGGTCGGCCGTCCACCGCGGCCGGCGGGCGTCCGAACGGCCTTGCCCGGCCGTTCGGCGGGCGCATAGGTTGATCATGACCACCGACCCCACCCGTCCGGAGGCTTCGCCGTGCCCTCGTCCATGCCCGTGCCCGTTCCGCTGACCGTCGCCGTCGCCCAGCCGGCCTGCGCCGAAGCCGGGCGTGCGGACACGCTCCGGGTCAACGCGGAGCGGCACGCCGAGGCCGTCCGGGCGGCCGGGACGCGGCTGGTGGTGTTCCCCGAGCTCTCCCTGACCGGCTACGACCTGGCCGCGCCCGCCGTCGACCCGGCGGACGAGCGCCTCGCCCCGCTGGTCGAGGCCTGCGCCGCGACCGGCGCCACCGCCCTGGTCGGCGCGCCGGTCGCGGAGGGCGACGGACGCGAAAGCATCGCCACGCTGGCGGTCACCGGCGAGGGCGCCGTCGTCGCCTACCGGAAGATGCGCCTGCACGGCGAGGGCGAGCCGGCACGGTTCACCCCCGGCGAGAAGCCCGTCGTCCTGGAGCTGGACGGCCTGCGGCTCGGCCTCGCGATCTGCGCGGACGCGGCCGATCCGACGCACGCCGAGGAGACGGCCGCGCTCGGCATCGACGCCTACGTCGCGTCCACCCTCTACGGGCCGACGCCCGCAGCGGCCGAGCGGCGCGACGGGCACCTGCGGGCGCGGGCCGCCGCACACGGGGTCTGGGCCGTCCTCGCCACGTCGGCCGGGGCCACCGGCGTGTTCCCGGACTCCTCGGGCGGCTCCGGCGTCTGGGCCCCGGGCGGCGACCTGGTGGTCCAGGCCGGCACCGAGCCGGGCGAGCTGGTCCGTGCCGAACTGGTCCGTACCGAGCCGGTCCGCCCCGAGCCGGTCCGCCCGTAACGCCGCGGCGGCCCCGAGGCGGCTCCGAATCACCGGGCCTCCGATGGAAATACCCGGGGCCCGCGCGCGGCTGTCGTGATCGGAAAACCCGTCCCGGGCCGCCAGGCGAGCCCTGGGCCCGTACAGGAGGTGCAGCGCGCGATGGCTGACGAGCGGAAGCCGCAGGAGTACCGGATCGAGCACGACTCGATGGGCGAGGTGCGGGTGCCGGCCGCGGCGAAGTGGCAGGCGCAGACGCAGCGGGCGGTGGAGAACTTCCCGGTGTCCGGCCAGCGGCTGGAGCGGGCGCACATCGCCGCGCTGGCCCGGATCAAGGCGGCCGCGGCGCGGGTGAACGCCGGGCTGGGAGTGCTGGACGGGGAGACGGCGGCGGCGATCGCGGCGGCCGCCGAGGAGGTGGCGGAGGGGCGCTGGGACGACCAGTTCCCGGTGGACGTGTTCCAGACCGGCTCGGGCACCTCGTCCAACATGAACGCCAACGAGGTGATCGCCACGCTGGCCGCCGAGCGGCTGGGCCGGCCGGTGCACCCGAACGACCACGTGAACGCCAGCCAGTCGTCCAACGACGTGTTCCCGTCCTCGATCCACATCGCCGCGACCGCCGCCGTCACGCACGACCTGATCCCGGCGCTGGAGCACCTGGCGGAGGCGCTGGAGCGCAAGGCCGGCGAGTTCGCGACGGTGGTCAAGTCCGGCCGCACGCACTTGATGGACGCCACGCCCGTCACCCTCGGGCAGGAGTTCGGCGGCTACGCGGCGCAGGTGCGGCACGGGCGGGAGCGGCTGCTGGCGACGCTCCCCCGGGTGGCCGAACTCCCGCTCGGCGGAACGGCGGTGGGCACCGGCATCAACACGCCTCCCGGGTTCCCGGCGGCGGTCATCGAGGAGGTCGCGCGCGCCACGGGCCTGCCGCTGACCGAGGCCCGGGACCACTTCGAGGCGCAGGGCGCGCGGGACGCGCTGGTCGAGCTGAGCGGCCAACTGCGCACGGTGGCGGTCGGGTTCACGAAGATCGCGAACGACCTTCGGTGGATGGGCTCCGGCCCGCGCACGGGCCTGGGCGAGATCAACCTGCCGGACCTGCAGCCGGGTTCGTCGATCATGCCGGGCAAGGTGAACCCGGTGCTGCCCGAGGTGGTGCTGATGGTCGCCGCCCAGGTGGTCGGCAACGACGCGACGGTGGCGATGGCCGGCGCGAGCGGCAACTTCGAGCTGAACGTGATGCTCCCGGTGATCGCCCGCAACGTGCTGGAGTCGGTGCGGCTGCTCGCCAACAGCGCCCGGCTGCTGGCGGACCGGACGGTCGACGGCATCACCGCCAACGTCGAACGGGCCCGGGAGTACGCGGAGTCCTCGCCCTCGGTCGTCACCCCGCTGAACCGGTACATCGGGTACGAGGAGGCGGCGAAGGTCGCCAAGCAGGCGCTGGCGGAGCGCAAGACGATCCGCCAAGTGGTGCTGGAGCGCGGCTACGTGGAGCGGGGCGAGCTCACCGAGGAACAGCTGGACGAGGCGCTGGACGTGCTGCGGATGACGCACCCGTAGCGGTCCCGGCCGGGCCCGGGGGCCTGTCCGCGAGAGCGTCCGCGGGCCCTGCCGGGCCGGGGGCGGGCGTGCGCCGGGGCGCGGTGGGCCGTTCGGGCCCTCCTCGCCCCGGACGCGGGCTGCGGGGTCGATCAGCCCCTGGCTCGGCCGGCACGGCCGCGCCGCATCGATGCTCCGTTCGCCGTCATGGTGGCCATCGAGAGTGCCGCGAGGCCGAGCAGGAACATCACGACGCCGACGATGACGCAGGTGACGATGTTCTTGCCGTGCGCGACGGAACCGGAGACGGCCCAGGGGGAGATGATCGTCCAGACGCCGAGCGCGGCGGCCGCCCAGGCCCTCGCGTGCGTGCGTTCGTAGGCCGATCCGTAGCCGGCCATCAGCGCCGTGTAGGCCAGGCCCACGATCAGGCAGGTCACGGTCAGGGTGCTGAAAGCGGTGAAGCCGACGATCCATGGCGATGCCGCCAGGAAGAGGCCGGCCAGTACGGCCAGGGCTTCGATGCCCTGGGCGCGGGGGGTCGAGGTGACCCGCTCGTAGTGTTCACGTAGTTCGACGATGTCCGGATGGTGCTCCATGCCCGTCGGGATATGGGTTGCCACCGATACCACCTCCTGTGGTCCGGATGAGGGGCGCACACTTCCCGTGGAAGTCGCGTGCCCAGTACCCATTCTGTCCCTTCTCCATTGTTTTGCACCCGATCGTCCGGAATGATCGATAACCATCCGATCACGCCGGTGACCTGCGTCTCAACCCCGCGAGCCGCCATTGCCTATGCAACTCGTTGCATAGCAGGATGCGGGCATGGCACTGGAGCACGCGATCCTCGTCTCGCTGCTGGAGCAGCCCGGCTCGGGCTACGAGCTGGCCCGGCGCTTCGACCGCTCCATCGGACGGTTCTGGACCGCCACCCACCAGCAGATCTACCGGGTGCTGCGGCGGATGGAGGCGGACGGCTGGATCGCCGCCGAGGAGGTCGCCCAGGACGGGCGGCCGGACAAGAAGGTGTACTCGGCGGCCGGGCCCGGGCGGGCCGCGCTGGCCGAGTGGCTGCGCGAGCCGGTCGAGCCGGAGACCGTCCGGCACGAACTGGCCGTCAAGATCCGGGCCGCCGCCTTCGACGACCCGTCCGCGTTGATCTCCGAGGTCGAACGGCACCGCGAGAGCCACGCCGCCCTCCTCGCCCGGTACCTGCACGGCGAGGAGCGCGACTTCCCCGACCTCGCCGCACTCGACGCCCGGCAGCAGCTCCAGCACGTCGTCCTGCGCGGCGGCATCGAGTACGAGCGGATGACGCTCGCCTGGCTCGACGACGTGCTCGCCACCCTGCGACGGCTCGCGGGCACGGGCGACGAACAGGATTCAGAGTTCAGATGACAGAGTTTGAAAGTTGAAATCTGTTCGCTGAAAGCTGTCATCTGAAATCTGTTCGCTGAACTCTGTTCGCCGTCCCGTTCGCCGACCTGTTCGCAGACCCGCTCACGGGCCCGCTCGCCGGCCCGTTCGCCGGCCACTTCCCTCCACCCGACCCTCAGGGAGCCCCCGATGCTCTTCAACCCGCGCACCTACGACCCCGCGCAGTTCGACGAGCCGACCCGCCGGCTGCTGCGCGCGACCGTCGACTGGTTCGAGACCCGCGGCAAGAAGGCGCTGATCGACACCTACATCGACCGCGCCTGGTACGCCGACTTCCTCGAATTCGCCGCCCGGGAGGGCCTGTTCGCGGAGTTCCTGACCCCGTCGTCGGCCGACCCGGCCAAGCGCTGGGACACCGCGCGGATCGCCGAGCTGAACGAGATCCTCGGCTTCTACGGCCTCGGCTACTGGTACACCTGGCAGGTCACCATCCTGGGCCTCGGCCCGGTCTGGCAGAGCGAGAACGAGGCCGTCCGCGCCCGCGCCGCCCGCCTGCTCGCCGAGGGCCACGTGATGGCCTTCGGCCTGTCCGAGCGCACCCACGGCGCGGACATCTACTCGACCGACATGATCCTCACCCCGGACGGCGAGGGCGGCTTCACCGCGTCCGGTTCCAAGTACTACATCGGCAACGGCAACGTGGCCGGCCTGGTCTCGGTGTTCGGCCGCCGCTCCGACGTCGAGGGCCCCGAGGGCTACGTCTTCTTCGCCGCCGACAGCCGCCACGACGCCTACCACCTGGTCAAGAACGTCGTGAACGCGCAGATGTACGTCAGCGAGTTCCGCCTGGAGGACTACCCGGTGCGCGCCGAGGACGTGCTGCACACCGGGCAGGCCGCCTTCGACGCGGCGCTGAACACCGTCAACGTCGGCAAGTTCAACCTCTGCACCGCCTCGGTCGGCATCTGCGAGCACGCGATGTACGAGGCCGTCACGCACGCCCGCAACCGGGTGCTGTACGGCCGTCCGGTCACCGATTTCCCGCACGTGCGGCGCGAGTTGACCGACGCCTACGCCCGCCTGGTGGCGATGAAGCTGTTCAGCGCGCGGGCCGTGGACTACTTCCGCACCGCCTCCGCCGAGGACCGCCGCTACCTGCTCTTCAACCCGATGACCAAGATGAAGGTCACCACCGAAGGCGAGAAGGTCATCGACCTGATGTGGGACGTCATCGCGGCCAAGGGCTTCGAGGCGGACACCTACTTCGACAAGGCGGCGAAGGACATCCGTGGCCTGCCGAAGCTGGAGGGCACCGTCCACGTCAACCTGGCGCTGATCCTCAAGTTCATGGGCAACTACCTGTTCGCGCCCGCCGATTACGCCCCGGTGCCGACCCGGCTGGACGCCGCCGACGACGCCTTCCTGTTCCAGCAGGGCCCGGCCCGCGGCCTCGGCGCGATCCGCTTCCACGACTGGCGCACCGCCTACGACCGGCACGCGCAGCTGCCGAACGTCGCCCGCTTCCGCGAACAGGCGGACGCCTTCTGCGAGTTGCTGCTGAAGAACGCCCCGAGCAAGGAGCAGCAGGCCGACCTCGACTTCCTGCTGGAGATCGGCCAGCTGTTCGCGCTGATCGTCTACGGCCAGCTGGTGCTGGAGCAGGCGGAGTTGACGGGCGTGGACGCCGATCTGCTGGACCAGATCTTCGACGCCCTGGTCCGCGACTTCTCGGCGCACGCCACCGAGCTGCACGGCAAGGCCTCGACGACCGAGGAGCAGGCCGCGTGGGCGCTGGCGAACGTGCGCCGGCCGGTCGCGGACGCGGAGCGCGCGGCGAAGGTGTGGGCGCGCGTCGAGGCGCTGTCGGGCGCGTACGAGATGCAGCCGTAGCGGCGCAGTCGTCCAGCAGGACCCCGGGGGTGCCGGTCGGCGGACCGGCACCCCCGGCTCTCCCTCGGGTTCGCCCGCCCCTGGGGGCTTCTCGCTCCCGGGGGCTCTGCCGTTCCCGGCACCCCCCGGCGGTTCAGCTGTCGCCGAGGCCCATATCGCGCGCCCGAGCGACCGCCTCGGCGCGCGTGGCGACGTGGAGCTTCTCGAAGATGTGGGTGACGTGGTTGCGGACGGTCTTCTCCGCGACCACGAGTTCCCGGGCGATCCGCCGGTTGTCGTAGCCGCGCGCGACGAGGTCGAGCACCTCGGCCTCGCGGGCGGTGAGTTCGGGGAAGAGCTGCCCGGCCTCGCGCATCTTTGCCCCGGCCAGCAGTGCGGTGATCCGGCCCGCGACCTCGCCTCCGAACACGGCGCCGCCGGCCGCGACGGTCCGTACGGCGTGCAGCACCTCCTCCCGCCCGGCGCCCTTGACCAGGTAGCCGCGCGCCCCGGCCTGGAGGGCGGCGAGCAGGTTGCCGTCGTCGTCCGACATGGTGAGCATCAGCACCGGCGGGGCCTGCTCCCGTGCGGAGAGCCGGCGGACGGCCTCGAGCCCGGAGCCGTCCGGCAGCGAGAGGTCCATGATCACCACGTTGGGGCGGCTCCGGGCGACGGCCTCCGGCACGTCGGCGACCCGCTCGGCCTCGGCCACCACGGCGACGCCCTCGGCGCTCTCCAGCGCCGCCTTGAGCCCGGCCCGGAACAGGGGGTGATCGTCGACGATCAGTACCCGAACGGGCGGGGCGTCGGCCGCCTGGTCCGGGGGTGTCACCGGCTGCTGTTCATCCACCTGGCCGACACTACCAGCGATGATCTCGTGACTTTCCGTGACATGCTCGGGGGGTTGGGGAGTCGTCCGCACGGCGGTCCGGCACCGGATTCGAGACCGGTGCCTCAGGCGCCCGGGACACCGGGCGGCCGAGACTGGCCGTATGCGCTCGAAACAGTAGCGGCCGGCCGTCTGCGAGGTGGTGCCATGACCACGGGGATCCCTCCCCGGTTCCGTACGCCGGCCCAGCGGCAGTTGACGGCCGCCGCGGTCGTCACCGCGGTGTGCCTCGTCGCGGGGACGCTGTGGGCCTGCTACGTGCTCGGCCACCTCGGCGACCCGAACGTCGTCCACCCGCGGAACCAACTGGCCACCCTGGTCTACGCCCTGCCGACCGCCGCCGCCGGGATGGTGCTGCACGCCCATCGCCCGGGCAGCCCGCTCGGCTGGGTGATGCTGGTGTACGCGCTGACGGCCGTCCTGCCGCTCGCGGCCGCCGCGCCGGTCTGGGTCGAGGTGTCCGATCCGGGCATCGTCGGCGCGGTCGCGGCCTTCGGCACGCTGTGCGGCGTGGTCAACGTGACCCTGTTCTACGTGCTGCCGCTCTGGCTGCCGGGCGGGCGGCTGACGGGTCGGCTCTGGTGGGTGTACGTCGGGGCGGTCGCGCTGTTCGTGATCCCGGAGATGGCCTGGCAGCTCGATCTCCACACGCTCTACGGGCGGCCCAACCCGCTGGCCGGGAACCCGCCGGCGGTCTTCTTCCGACGCATCGCCACCGCCCTGTACGGCCACGACATGGTGATCAGCGAGTTCCTGATCGGGTTCGTCGCCCTGGTGCTGCTCGTCCGGCTGCTGCGGCCCGCCGGGCGGGCGAGCGGCACGGCGGGGGCTGCGGGCGGCACGGCGGGGGCTGCGAGCGGCCCGGACGGAGCGGCGGCCGGGCCGGTCGGGGATGCGGCCGGGCCGGACCGGGATGCGGCCGACACCCGGCGGCACCGGCTGCGGGTGGGCGCGATGCTCGCCGCGTACCTGCTCTGGGCGGGGATGCAGGACATGTACGAGCGGACCTGGACGTCCCACTTCTGGCTCAGCTACGCGCTGTTCTCCGCGGCCGGGCTGGTGTGGGCGGTCGCGGTCGGGTACCTGGTCGTGCGCGACCGCGGCTGGCGGCTGCACCGCGCGGCGCGCAGCGCGCTGATCGGGCTGCTCCTGGCCACCGGGGTGACCGTGCTCTTCGTGGGCGCCTCCGCCACGGCGTCCGGCTGGCTGCTGCCCGGGCGCGGCGGCGCGGCGCTGCTGTTGATCGCCCTGATGTACCTGTTCGGGGCGGCGCTGCCGCGGGTGGCGCGGCGGACGGTCGCGGTGGTGGACCGGCTGTACTACGGGGAGCGGGCGCAGCCGTACCAGGTGCTGCGGGCGCTGGCGGGGCGGGTGCGTCAGGTGGTCGATCCGGAGCGGCTGCCGGAGGCGCTGTGCGCGACCGTCGCCGAGGAACTGCGCCTGCCCGGGGTGACGTTGACGGTCTCCACCCGGGCCGGGCGGCGGACGCTGGCCACCGCCGGACGGCTGGACGGTCGCAGCCAGGGCTTCGAGCTGGTCCACAACGGGCTGCCGATCGGTGAGTTGACGGTCGGGCTGCGGGCGGGCGAGGACCGGCTGGACGCCAGCGACATGGACATCCTGCGTTCGCTGGCCGACCAGGCGTCGCCGGCCGTCGCCTCGCTGCGGCTCCAGGAGGACCTGCAGGCGAGCCGGGAGCAGATCGTCGCGGCGCGGGAGGAGGAGCGGCGGTGGCTGCGGCGGGACATCCATGACGGGCTCGGGCCCGCGCTGGCCGGGTTGCGGCTGCGGATGGACAACGCGGCCTCGGCCGCGTCGTCCGCCGCCGCGGGCTCGGGCGCGGCTCCGGGTACAGCTCCGGGCGCGGCTCCAGGTGCGGTGGGGGGCTGCGCGGACGACGGGCTGGCGCGGACGCTGAGCGGGATCTCGGACGACCTGGGGATGGCGATCCGGGAGGTCCGCAGGATCACCGACCGGCTCGGGCCGGCGCCGCTCGGCGAGTTCGGACTGGCGCGTGCCGTCCAGCAGTTGGCGGGCACCTTCAGCGGGGCCGGGCTGACCGTGACGGCGGAGCTCTCGCCGGACCCGCTGCCGGAGCTGCCGGCGGCCGTGGAGGTGGCGGCGTACCGGATCACGGCGGAGGCGCTGAACAACGTGCTGCGCCATGCCCGGGCCCGGACGGCGAAGGTGACGCTGCGGGTGACGGAGGACACGATGGTGCTCACCGTGCTCGACGACGGCATCGGGTACCGGGAGGACACCGGCAACGGTGGCAGCAGCGGCAACGGCGGTGGCGGGGTCGAAGGCGACGGCGCCGCGGCGGACGGGCGCGGGGTGGGGCTGCGGTCGATGGCGGACCGGGCGGCGGAGATCGGCGGGCGGTGCACCGTCGGGCCGCTGCCGGAGGGCGGGGGGACGCAGGTGCTGGCGATGCTGCCGCGCGCGGCGGGCGGCGGTGGCGGCGGGAAGGCGACGGAGAGGCGGCAGGGCACAGGTGACGGATGACGGATAACAGCGAACAGATAACAGATGTTGAAATCTGTTATCTGTTCGCTGTTATCTGTTCGGGTTCGGATCGGGTCGTTCAGCCCGAGTTCCCGGGATGCGGCGGGCAGTTGTCCGGCGTGCACCCGATGCCGCCGGCCGGCCCCGCGACCCTCGCCGGTGACTCGCCGGCGGAGAACTCCGAGGAGGCGCCGGACGAGGAGGAGGACGAGGACGAGACGGAGCAGGCGTTGCGCAGTGCGGCGGCTGCCGCGATCACGCCGGTGGCCACACCGGCCAGGTAGCTCAGCTTGGAGGAGATGGTCGTTTTCATGAGGTGGTTCTCCTGATTTCTCACCAGCGGCCGATTCCGGTCGGTCGCTTCGCTCATCACTGTGCTCAGCGGCCCGCCCCAGGCGCATGAGCCGGCCGTCCCGTTCCGGTCCCAGCCGTGCTCGGGCCCCCGGGTCCGGCGCGGTTCATGGGCGGCTGCGGCGAGCGGCGCGGCGCCGCGCCCGGGCGGCCCGACTGCCGGCGCGGCGCCGGGGCACCGCGAGGGTGAGGCAGAGCAGTTCCGCGCCGAGCGGCCCGGCCTCCAGGTGCAGCGGGCTGCCCCGGCGGGCCAGCAGCAGGTCGCCGTCCGAGGCCAAGTGGACCGGTGCGTCGGAGAGTTGGCCGACGACGGCGGCCCCGCGCAGCACGTGCAGGACGGTCTCGGTGTCGGGCCGGCCGGGGATGACGTGGTGGGCGCCCGGGCTCAGCCGCAGGTGGTCGAAGGTCTCGCAGGCGCTGGCGAGCATGGTGCGCCGGGCGAGCGAACGCACGCGTACGCGTTCGCCGTTCGGGCCGAGCACGATCATCGCGGCGCCGCTGTCGGTGGTGACGATCACCGGGGTTCGCCTCCTTCGGGACGGCCGGTCCGGTCCGCGGCGGCGGGCGGGACGGCGAGGACGGCGTGGAAGTACTCGAGTCCGGCCGTCCCGGCGGTGAGGACGGTGCGGCTGCCGAGCGGCAGGACGACGGCGGTCCCCTCGACGAGGGGGATGCCAGCGTCGACCGCCTCGGCGTCCGCCACGTCCTCGGGCGGGGCCGCGAGTCCGGAGCCGGCGGTGACGTAGAGGGCGTGCTCGACGCCGTCCGCGGCCACCTCGGTGCTGCGGCCCGGGTCGAGCCGCAGCAGTCCGACGCCGCGCAGCGGGCCCGCGAGCAGGCGTCCGGGGTCGACGGCGCCGCGTCGGCGCAGGTCGGTGATGACGGTGCCAGGCATCTCGGGGGCTCCTTCCGGGTCGGGCGGGCTGGGCGGCCCGCCTTCGGGTACCACCGTCCGTCGCCCGCCGTCCCGGCCGCACGGGGGTGCCGTCCCGATCCCGTCCCGCCACCATCCCGCCCGGATCCCGTACGTATCCCGGCCCGGTCCCGTTCACTTCCCGCCCCGGCCCGCCCGGATCCCGTCCCGTCCCGGACGGATCCCGCCCCGGCCCCGGGCGCGCCGGGGCGCCGTACCGACGTACCGTGGAACCCGGAGGCCGTGTCATGCGCGTCACCGGAGTGCGCTTCACCGATCGCACCGACGCCGGCCGGCGGTTGGCCGCCCGGCTCGCCGGTCTCGCGGGCCTGGGCGGCCCCGGCACGGTGGTGGTGGCGCTGCCCCGCGGCGGGGTGCCGGTGGCGGCGGAGGTCGCGGCGGCGCTCGGCGCGCCGCTCGACCTCTGCGTGATCCGCAAGCTCGGCGTGCCGTACCAGCCCGAGTTGGGCATGGGGGCGATCGGCGAGGGCGGCGTCCGGGTGCTGAACGAGTCGGTGATGCGGGTCGCCGGGGTCACGGACGGGCAGCTGGCCGAGGTGGAGCGGCGCGAGCGGGCCGAGCTGGCGCGCCGGGCCCGCCGCTACCGGGGGGATCGGCCGCCCCTCGAACTGCGCGGCCGCACGGTGGTCGTGGTGGACGACGGCATCGCCACCGGGTCGACCGCCCGGGCCGCCTGCCTGATCGTACGGGCGCGGGGCGCGGCCCGGGTGGTGCTGGCGGTGCCGGTGGCGCCCGGGGACTGGACGGACCGGTTGACGGGCGTGGCGGACGAGTTGGTGTGCGTGGGCACGCCCTCGCCGTTCTTCGCGATCGGCGAGTTCTACGACGACTTCACGCAGACCGAGGACGAGGAGGTGCTGCGGCTGCTGGCCGCGGCCCGGCACGAGCACCCGCCGCCCGCCGTCGCGGACCCGCCCGGCAGCGGCCCCGTGGAGCGCGAGCTGCTGCTCCCCGTCGCGGGCGTCCGGCTCGCGGGGATGCTGACCGTCCCGGACGGCGCGCGCGGCGTGGTGGTGTTCGCGCACGGCAGCGGGAGCAGCCGGCACAGTCCGCGCAACCGGTACGTCGCCCGGTACCTGAACCGGGCGGGCCTGGCCACGCTGCTGTTCGACCTGCTGACCGAGGCCGAGGAGGCGGACCGCCGCAACGTGTTCGACGTCGGGCTGCTGGGTGGACGGCTGACGGCCGTCGCCCGCCGACTGGGCGGCGCGACCCCTGACGGCACCGGCGGCGCGGACCACGGCCTCACCGCCCACGACGGCGTGGACCGCCGGGGAGCCGGCGACGACGGCCCGCCGGAGACCAGGGGTCTGCCGCTGGGCCTGTTCGGCGCCAGTACCGGCGCGGCCGCCGCGCTGCACACCGCCGCCGCGCTCGGCCCGGCAGTGCGCGCGGTGGTCTCCCGGGGCGGGCGGCCCGACCTCGCCGGGCCGGACGTGCTGGCCCGGGTGGCGGCCCCGACGCTGCTCGTGGTCGGCTCGCTGGACGGCACCGTGCTGGACCTCAACCGGCGGGCCCGGGCGGGGCTGCGGTGCGACAGCGAGCTGGCGGTGGTGCCGGGTGCGAGCCACCTGTTCGAGGAGCCGGGGACCCTGGACCGGGCCGCTGAGCTGGCCGGGGGCTGGTTCCTGCGCCATCTGCCCGCCGGCGGAGCCGGGCAAACCCCGGTTGCGCACAGCTCGTGAATCAACCCGTTTCGACCGCGCACTTTGCACAGTCGGGCCCCGGAATTCCTGATCAGCTTGTACACATTGAGCAGTGAATTTCCGACCTGTTGCCCAACCTTCCGGACAGGAGCAAGCTCTGCGCCAACCGCCCCGCCCACCCGCCGCGGCGCGGCCTCGATCCAAGCGGACGCCTCAGAGCCGAGGCCCGAAATGGAGGAACGACCGATGACCACGCAGTCCCACGCCCTTGAGCTGACCCCCGAGGAGCGCGAGGCCGGTCTCGACACCGACCAGCTGCGCCGCCTCGTCGGCCTCGTCGAGCACGACCCGGCCAGCGACCCGTTCCCCGTCACCGCGCAGGACGCGGTGGTCTTCGTGGTCGGCAACGCCACCCAGACGGCCCAGTTCTACCAGGTCGTGTTCGGCATGGAGCTGGTCGCCTACTCCGGCCCGGAGACCGGCCGCCGCGACCGCAAGTCGTTCGTGCTCCGCTCCGGCTCCTGCCGCTTCGTGATCGAGGGCGGCGTCCGCCCGGACAGCCCTCTGCTGGAGCACCACCGCCGCCACGGCGACGGCGTCGTCGACCTCGCCCTGGAGGTCCCGGACGTCGACAAGTGCATCGAGCACGCCCGCGCCATGGGCGCCACCGTGCTGGAGGAGCCGAACGACGAGTCGGACGAGAACGGCACCGTGCGCCGCGCGGCCATCGCCACCTACGGCGAGACCCGTCACACCCTGATCGACCGCTCCCGCTACCACGGCCCGTACCTGCCGGGCTACGTGGCCGCGCAGAGCAAGGTGCAGCACCCGGAGGGCTCGCCCAAGCGCCTGTTCCAGGCCCTCGACCACGCCGTGGGCAACGTCGAGCTCGGCCGGATGGACGAGTGGGTCGCGTTCTACAACAAGGTCATGGGCTTCGTGAACATGGCCGAGTTCGTCGGCGACGACATCGCCACCGAGTACTCCGCGCTCATGTCGAAGGTCGTCGCGAGCGGCAACCACCGGGTGAAGTTCCCGCTCAACGAGCCGGCGATCGCGAAGAAGAAGTCGCAGATCGACGAGTACCTGGAGTTCTACACCGGCCCGGGCTGCCAGCACATGGCGCTCGCCACCAACGACATCCTCACCACCGTGGACGTCCTGCGCGCGCGCGGCGTGGAGTTCCTCAACACCCCCGACGCTTACTACGACGACCCGGAGCTGCGCGAGCGCATCGGCAAGGTGCGGGTGCCGATCGAGGAGCTGAAGAAGCGCGGCATCCTGGTCGACCGCGACGAGGACGGCTACCTGCTGCAGATCTTCACCAAGCCGATCGGCGACCGTCCGACCGTGTTCTACGAGTTCATCGAGCGGCACGGTTCGCTGGGCTTCGGCAAGGGCAACTTCAAGGCGCTCTTCGAGTCCATCGAGCGCGAGCAGGAGCGCCGCGGCAACCTGTAGCCGCACCCCGCAGCCGCACGGCTGCAGTCACACGGCTGTGGGCACGCGGCTTCAGGCACGCGGCTGTGGGCACACGGCTTCAGGCACGCGGCCGGTCGCCGCGGCGGGGCCTCTGGCCGCGGCGGCCGCCGCCGGGGCAAGCTGTCACCGCCGCGGCGATCCCGTGGGCACGGTCGAGAAGGAGCAGGGAGCAGGGAGATGGCGTACTACCGGCAGCTGGGCAGCATCCCGCCCAAGCGGCACACCCAGCACCGCACACCCGAAGGCGGGCTGTACTACGAGGAGTTGATGGGCGAGGAGGGGTTCTCCTCCGACTCGTCGCTGCTCTACCACCGGGGCATCCCGTCCGCCGTGGTGAACGCGGTGCCGTGGGAGCTGCCGGACCAGTCCACGGTGCCCAACCACCCGCTGCTCCCCCGCCACCTCAAGCTGCACGAGCTGTTCGCGGGCCAGGAGTGGAAGTCCGCCGACGTCGTGGGCAGCCGCCGCCTCGTCCTCGGCAACGCCGACGTGCGGATCTCGTACGTCGCCGCCGGGGCGCCGAGCGAGCTCTACCGCAACGGGCTCGGCGACGAGTGCGTGTACGTGGAGTCCGGCTCCGGCACGGTCGAGACGGTGTTCGGCTCGATCGAGGTCGGCCAGGGCGACTACGTGATCATCCCGCGCGCCACCACCCACCGCTGGGTGCCGTCCGGGGACGAGCCGCTGCGCGCGTACTGCATCGAGGCGAACAGCCACATCACCCCGGTCAAGCGCTACCTGTCCAAGTACGGGCAGCTGCTGGAGCACGCGCCGTACTGCGAGCGGGACTTCCGCGGCCCGGTCGGCCCGCTCGTGGTCGACGCCCCCGGGGACGTCGACGTGCTGGTCAAGCACCGCGGCCCGCACGGGGTGGCGGGCACCCGCTACACCGTGCCGCACCACCCGTTCGACGTGGTCGGCTGGGACGGCTGCCTGTACCCGTACGCCTTCAACATCAGCGACTTCGAACCGATCACCGGCCGGATCCACCAGCCGCCGCCGGCCCACCAGGTGTTCGAGGGCAACAACTTCGTGATCTGCAACTTCGTTCCGCGCAAGGTGGATTACCACCCGCTGTCGATCCCGGTGCCGTACTACCACGCCAACGTGGACAGCGACGAGGTCATGTTCTACTGCGGCGGCGACTACGCGGCGCGCAAGGGCTCGGGCATCGCCCAGGGCTCGATCTCGCTGCACCCGGGCGGGCACACCCACGGGCCGCAGCCGGGCGCGTACGAGCGCAGCATCGGCGCGGAGTTCTTCGACGAGCTCGCCGTCATGGTGGACACCTTCCGCCCGCTGGAGCTCGGCGAGGGCGGGCGGGCCAGCGAGGACGCCAACTACGCCTGGACGTGGGCGGGTCGGGGGCCCGGGCGATGAGTTCCGTTCCCGTGATCCCGGAGCTGTTCCGCGGGCTGTTCGACGACGCGGCGGTGTTCCCGCCGGGGAACCTGCCGGTCGCCGAGGCCGTGCCCGCGCACCGGGCGCACCGCGACGCCTGGTACGCCGAGGCGGTCGGCCCGTTCCTGTGCGGGGCGGGCAGGTTGGGCGAGTTGGCGGAGGCGGTGGCCGCGGATGCGGGCGCGGCCGGCGGTCGGCCGCTGCGGGTCGGGCTCGTACTGCCGGGGGGCAGTGCGGAGTTGGCCCCGGCACTGGCCGCGGCCGCGCCGTTCGAGGCGGCGGGCGTCGAGCTCGCCACCCGGGACGCCGCCGAGGCCGTCGCCGAACTGGACCGGCTGTTGCCCCCGCACGTCCCCGCCGCCGTCGAGCTGCCGCGCGAACTCCTGCGCGGGGACGGCCTGGACGCGGTGCTGGACGCCCTGGTCGACAGCCCGTACCGGGCGAAGTTCCGCACCGGCGGCCTGGCCGCCGAGGCCTTCCCCGACGAGGAGGAGCTGGCGGCCTTCCTCACCGGCTGCGCACGGCGCGGCCTGCCGTACAAGTGCACCGCCGGGCTGCACAACGCCGTGCGGCACACCGACCCGAGGACCGGCTTCGAGCACCACGGCTTCCTCAACGTGCTGCTCGCCGCGCAGGAGACCGACCCGGCGGCGGCCGCCGCCGTGCTGGCCGAGCGCGACGGCGAGGCGCTCGCCAAGGCGGTGCGTTCACTGACGGATCGTCAGGTTACGGTGATCCGCAACTCGTTCACCGCGTTCGGCACCTGCAGCATCGCCGAGCCGCTGGCCGACCTGGCCTCGCTCGGCCTGCTGTCGGCCGGCCCACTGCCCCAGGAGGACCGTTGAGCACCACCCCCAGCAGCCCGCGCAGCTGGCTCCCCAGCGCCCAGGACTCGCCGTTCGGCGTGCACAACCTGCCGTACGGCGTCTTCACGGCCGCCGACCAGCCCGGGCGGCGCCGGGTCGGCGTGCGCGTCGGGGACTTCGTGCTGGACGCCGGAGCCGCCGCCCGCGCGGCCGGCGCGCCGTCCGTCCTGCTCGACGCCGACTCGCTCAACCCGCTGATGGCGGCGGGGCGTTCGGTCTGGACGCAGGTGCGCGCGGACCTCACCACCTGGCTGACGGACGAGTCGTTCCGCGAGGTGCTGGCACCGGCCCTGCTGCCGGTGGGCGAGGTCGAGCTGCACCTGCCGTTCGAGGTCGCCGACTACGTCGACTTCTACGCCTCCGAGCACCACGCCACCAACCTCGGCAAGATCTTCCGCCCCGGCTCCGAGCCGCTCACCCCCAACTGGAAGCACCTGCCGATCGGTTACCACGGCCGGGCCGGCACGGTCGTCGTCTCCGGCACGCCCGTCGTGCGGCCGCAGGGGCAGCGCAAGGCGCCCGCCGACGCCGCGCCGACCTTCGGGCCGAGCCGGCGCCTGGACATCGAGGCGGAGGTCGGCTTCGTCGTCGGCACGCCCTCGCAGCTGGGACGGCCGGTGGCGCTGGACGACTTCGAGCAGCACGTGTTCGGCGTCTGCCTGCTCAACGACTGGTCCGCGCGCGACATCCAGGCCTGGGAGTACGTGCCGCTCGGGCCGTTCCTCGGCAAGTCCTTCGCGACCTCGGTCTCGCCGTGGATCGTGCCGCTGGACGCGCTGCGGCACGCCCGGGTCGCGCCGCCGCGGCGCGATGTCGAGCCGCTCGCCTACCTGGACGACCGCGGCGGCGAGCCGTGGGGCCTGGACCTGGCGATGGAGGTCCGGCTGAACGGGCACCTGGTGTCCCGCCCGCCGTTCGCCACCATGTACTGGACGGCGCAGCAGCAGCTCGCCCACATGACCGTCAACGGCGCCTCGCTGCGCACCGGCGACCTGTTCGCCTCGGGCACCGTCAGCGGGCCGGAGCCGGACACCCGCGGCGCGCTGATCGAGCTGACCTGGAACGGCGAGGAGCCGGTGAAGCTCCCGGACGGCACCACCCGCACCTTCCTGGAGGACGGCGACGAGGTCGTCATCACCGCCACCGCACCGGGGCCGGACGGGACGGTCGTCGGCTTCGGCGAGGTCGCGGGGCGCGTGGGCTGACACCCCGGGGGCCCGGCCGGCGGCGGACGGCGGAGGCCGCGGAACGAGTGACGAACGACGGCTGACAGATGACAGCTGACAGATTTCAGATGATGAAATCTGTCAGCTGTCATCTGTTTTCTGTGATCCGTTTCCTGTCAGCTGTGACCGGTCGGCTGTTCGCCTGTGACCGGACAGCTGTTCGCCGGAGCCCGCCCTCCGCGCTACAGCGCCGACCCTCCGGTGGCGTCGACCACCCGCCCGGTGACCCAGCGCGCGTCGTCGGAGGCGAGGAAGGCGACGACGCCCGAGATGTCCTCCGGCTGCCCGACGCGGCCGAGCGCGGAGAGCGAGGCCGCGTGGGCGGCGGCGGCGGGGTTGCCGCGCAGCCAGCTCGCGTTGACGTCGGTGTCGATGATGCCGGGCGCCACCGAGTTGACGGTGATGCCGCGCGGCCCGAGTTCCTTGGCCAGGTTGAGGGTGAAGGTGTCGAGCGCGCCCTTCGTCGAGCCGTAGGCCATGATCTCCGGCATCGCCACCCGGGCGAGGCCGCTGGAGATGTTGATGATCCGGCCGCCGTCGCGCAGCCGCTCCAGCCCGTGCTTGACGATGAAGAACGGCGCGCGGACGTTGACCGCGAAGACCTCGTCGAAGCCCTCCTCGGTCAGGTTCGCGAGGTCGGCGCTGCGCCCGATCCCGGCGTTGTTCACGATGATGTCGACGCCGCCGGTGGGCGCGTGCTCGACGATCCGCTCGTCGAAGGCCTCCCACAGTGCGACGGCGTCGCCGTGCCACCCGAGTGCGGCCGGCAGCGCGAACGCCCGGCCGCCGGCCGCGCGGATGCCGTCGACCACCTCGGCGGCCGCGTCCTCCTCCCGCGCGTAGCCCACGGCGACGACGGCGCCGTCCCGGCCGAGCCGCTCGGCGGTGGCCCGCCCGATCCCCCGGCTGCCGCCGGTGACCAGCGCCGTCCTGCCCTCCAGTGCGCGCCCTGCCATGGCTGACCCTCCCTGTTCGCGTCGCCACCCATTTATTGAGTGATCGCTCAAGAAATAACCTAGCACACCCTTCTTGAGCGACTGCTCTAAAATTTCGGCATGGCCGAGAAGACACCCCCGTTGCCGCCGCCGTCGCCGACACCCACGACGACGACGACCCCGCCCGCACCGGGCACCCGGCCGGCCCGGCGCGGCCGTCCGCCGGCCTTCGACCGCGCCGAGGCGCTGACCGCCGCCACCCGCCTGTTCTGGGAGCGCGGCTACGAGGCGACGTCCGTCGCCGACCTCACCGCCGCCATGGGCATCCG
Source organism: Streptomyces sp. Y1 (assembly GCF_041053115.1). Classification (NCBI taxonomy): domain Bacteria; kingdom Bacillati; phylum Actinomycetota; class Actinomycetes; order Kitasatosporales; family Streptomycetaceae; genus Streptomyces; species Streptomyces sp. Y1. Next base: position 1,482,755 of record NZ_CP163445.1, read on the forward strand.
GCCCGGCAGCCTGTACGCCGCGTTCGGCGACAAGCGCGCGCTCTTCGAAGAGGTCGTGCGGGAGTACGGGCGCTCCCCCGCCGGCGCGTTCCTCGGCGCGGCCCTCGCCGAGGAGCCCACGGCCCGCGCGACCTTCGCCCGCATGCTGCGCGACGCCGCCGCCGTCTACGCCGACCCCGGCCACCCGGCCGGCTGCCTGGTGATCAGCGCCGCCACCAACGTCTCCGCCCAGGACGCCGAGGTCCAGACCCACCTGCGCGACCTGCGCAACGCCAACCTGCAGGTCTTCGAGGCCCGGCTGCACGCCGCGCAGCGGGACGGCGAACTGCCGCCGGAGGCCGACCCGCCCGCGCTCGCCCGCTACTTCGCCGCGGTGATCCAGGGCATGTCGCAGCAGGCCCGGGACGGCGCCACCGCCGCCGAACTGGCCCGCACCGCCGAACTCGCCCTGCGCGCCTGGCCCGGGTAGCCGCCCGGGGCCGACACCTCCCGCACCTCCCACCCCTCCCGCGCCTCACCGGCCCCGGTACGGTGGACGGCGGAAGTCGACATCGCCGAGGGGACGGGAGCGGGCCCGATGAGCGCAGAGGTGACGGCAGGGGTCGCGGCGCAGGTCGCGGCGGGCGGCGCCGAGGAGGCCACGGCGGAGGTCCGGACCTTCCTCGACGGCGGGCTCGGACGGATCGTGCTGAACCGTCCGCGTGCCCTCAACTCCCTGACCCACGACATGATCACGGCCCTGCGCGCGACGCTGGACGCCTGGGCCGCGGACGACCGGGTGCGCGCCGTCGCCCTCACCGGCGCGGGCGAGCGCGGCCTGTGCGCGGGCGCCGACATCCGCGCGATGCACGACGACGCCAAGGCCGGCGGGGCCGGCACCCGCGCCTTCTTCCGCGACGAGTACCGGCTGAACGCGCTGATCGCCCGCTACCCGAAGCCGTACCTCGCGGTGATGGACGGCATCACCATGGGCGGCGGCGTCGGCCTGTCCGCCCACGGCGCGGTGCGGATCGTGACCGAACGCTCCGTCGTCGCGATGCCCGAGACCCGGATCGGGCTCACCCCGGACGTCGGCGGCAGCTTCCTCCTCGCCCGCGCCCCGGGCGAGTTGGGCACCCACCTGGCGCTGACCTCCTCCTCGATGGGCCCCGGCGACGCGCTGCTGTGCGGGTTCGCCGACCGCTTCGTCCCGTCCGCGCGCGTCCCCGACCTGCTGGCCGAACTGCCCGCAGCGCTCGCACGCGGCACCGAACCGGCCTCGACGGTCGGCGGCCTCGTCGCCGCGCACGCCGAACCCGCACCGCCCGCCGCCCTCGACGCCCGGCGCGACTGGATCGACGCCTGCTACGCGGCCGACACCGTCGAGGAGATCGTCGAGCGGCTGCTGAACTCCGGTGTGGCGGAGGCGAAGGAGGCCGCCGAACTGGTCCTCGGGAACTCCCCCACCGCCGTCAAGGTCGCCCTCGCCGCGCTGCGCCTGGCCCGTACGCTCCCGTCGCTGGAGGCGGTGCTCGACCAGGAGTACCGGATCTCCTGCGCGGCGCTGGAGAGCCACGACCTGGTCGAGGGCATCCGCGCGCAGGTGATCGACAAGGACCGCGACCCGCGCTGGTCGCCCGCCTCGGCGGCGGAGGTGACGGCGGCGGACGTCGCGCGCTTCCTCGCCCCGCGCACGGACGACGAGTTGGGCCTGGCCTGATCCGGCCGGGTCCGTCCTGGCCCGTCCTGGTCCGGCCGGCTGCCTGCTCCCGGCGGCCGGCCCCCGGGCGACTCGTGACCGGCGTCTCGCATGCCAAGACTGGCGCCAGGCGGCTCGCGTCGTGGATCGTTGGGGGGTCAGAGCGCGCCCCCGGGGCGCCGAGCAGCGGAAATGGGAGTCAACGGCGATGACCGAGACCGACACGTACGAGACGATCCTGGTCGAGCGCAGGGGCCGGGTGGGGCTGATCACCCTCAACCGGCCCAAGGCGCTGAACGCGCTGAACACCCAGCTGATGAACGAGGTGGTCGCCGCCGCCACCGCCTTCGACCGGGACCCGGAGATCGGCTGTCTGGTGGTCACCGGCTCGGAGAAGGCCTTCGCGGCCGGCGCCGACATCAAGGAGATGCAGGGCAACCGGTTCCCGGACGTCTACCTGGACGACTGGCTGGGCCCGTGGGACCGCTTCGGCGCGCTGCGCAAGCCGGTGGTCGCGGCCGTGGCCGGCTTCGCCCTCGGCGGTGGCTGCGAGTTGGCGATGATGTGCGACGTGCTGCTCGCGGCCGACACGGCGAAGTTCGGGCAGCCGGAGATCAAGCTCGGCGTGATCCCGGGCATCGGCGGCTCGCAGCGGCTGACCCGGGCGATCGGCAAGGCCAAGTCGATGGAACTGTGCCTGACCGGCCGGATGATGGGCGCCGAGGAGGCCGAGCGGGCCGGACTGGTCTCCCGCATCGTCCCCGCCGACCAGCTGCTCGACGAGGCGCTGTCCACCGCCGAGACCATCGCCGCCATGTCCACCCCGGCGGCGATCATGATGAAGGAGGCGGTCAACCGCGCCTTCGAGACGACGCTGTCCGAGGGCGTGCGCTTCGAGCGGCGGCTCTTCCACGCCGCCTTCGCCACGGCGGACCAGAAGGAGGGCATGACGGCCTTCGCCGAGAAGCGCCCGCCGAAGTTCGAGAACCGCTGACGGACGACAGTCGGCGCATGACGGCGAACAGATAACAGCTGACAGATAACAGCTGACAGATTTCAGATTTCATCATCTGAAATCTGTCAGCTGTTCGTCGTCAGCTGTCCGCCGTCTCCTCCTCCACCAGCGCCGTGTTGAGGCGGGCGAGCCCGCTGCGGGTGGCGGCGACGACGATCCGGTCGCCCGGGGCGAGGCGCCGGGTGCGGTCGGGGAAGTTCCAGTCCAGCCGGGGGCTGCGGGCGAACCCGACCGCGATGACCCGGACGCCGCCCGGGTCCTCCAGGTCGTGCCGGTTCAGGTCGATCAGGGGGCTGCCGTCCTCCACCGTCAGTTCGGCGATGAGCAGCACGTGCCGGAACACCGACAGCGTGCCGCGCACCTCACGCCCCATCAGGGCGGCGGCGAAGGCCGGCGCGGCCAGATAGGAGACCGAGCGGGAGGCCGCATTGTCCAGCGTGGCGTAGAAGTGCCTGGCGAAGTCGTCGTCGAACAGCCGCACCACCACCCGGACGTCGGGGTTCCCGTGCCGGGCCTCCAGGGCCGCCTCCACGTTGGTGGCGTCGTCGCCGCTGACCGCGACCAGCGCCCGGCTGTACCGGAGCCGGGCCCGGCGCAGTTGCTGCTCCAGCGGCCCGTCGCCCATGACGACCGGGATCCCGAGCGCCCGGACGGCGCCGATGCCGCGCGCCTGCGGGTCGCGTTCCATGCAGACCACCGGCACGCCGAGCTGGTGCAGTTGGACGGCGACGCGGGTGCCGACGTTGCCGAGGCCGACGACGATCACGTGGTCCCGGGTGCCGGCTCCGGGGTTGCGGGGCTGCCCGCGGCGTCCGGAGCCGAGCACCTCGACCGCGATGGCGGTGGCGACCGGGGCGAAGGTGATGCCGCAGACGGTGATGACCACCTGGGCGACCCGCTGCCAGATCCCGCCGGTGCCGGTGCCGTTGGCGATGTCGGCGAGCTGGTCGGGCTGGGCGGCGCCGGCCAGGTCGAGCAGCGAGATGTAGACCGTCCAGCCGAAGTCCCGGTTGAGGTACCAGAGCACGCCGAACGCCATGAGCACTGCGGCCAGGGCGGTGAGCAGCACCAGCCGCATCCGGGCGCTGGTGAAGAAGCGCATGGTGTCGAGCAGTCGCCAGCGCAGCCGCCGCGCCCAGCTGATCGGTTCGCGGGGTTCCATGGGCAGCGCCTGGAGGGCGGCGATCCCGCCCGGGTCGGCCGGGCCGCTCTCGTCCGCCGGGTCGTACTCGTTCGCCGGGCCGTGCTCAGCCGCCGGATCGTGCTCGTTCGCCGGGTCGTGCCGGCCCGGTGGGTCCTGGGGCGCGTCGGCCTGTTCCGGGATCGTCCCGGACCGCTCCGGTGGGCGCCGCACGCCACCGGGTCGCACCGGGCCGTCGTCGCCGAACTCGCGGGCGAGCTTGACGAATTCGGCGAACTCCTGCTGCTCCGGCAAGAGGCGGATCCGGCTGAGGTCCTGGCGGTCGACGTGGTCGGCGACCACGCAGATCCGGTCGGGGGTGATGGCGTCGTCGAAGGCGACGTGCAGGAAGCGCCCGCCGACCTCGACGGAGTTGGGCCGTCCGAGCGCGGCGGCGGCGAAGGCCGGGGCGGCGGTGGCGGAGCCGGAGAGTGCGGCGCCGTTCTTGAGCAGCCGTTCGATGTGGTCGCCGAGGCGCTGGTTGAACATGCGGAACACGATCCGGATGTCCGGGTTGTGGCCCTGCGCGCTGAGTGCGGCGTGGATGTTGTCCTGGTCGCTGCCCTCGACGAGGGCGAGGCCGCGGGCGGTGCCGATGGACACGGCGCGCAGGGCCTCGTCGGTGATGGTGGCGTACTCGACGACGGCGGAGACGCCGGGTAGTTGCTCGATCTGGGGCGCGTGGTCCCGGGTGCGGTCGGCGACGAGGACGACGACCGGGACTTCGTAGTGTTCGACGAGTTCCAGTACCAGTCGGTGGGCGAGCGCGTTGCCGCCGCACACGATGTAGTGCTGGCTGATCGGTTCGACCGGCGGGGTCCCCCACCCTGCAGGAGTCATACCACCGGATGGTATCGACCACGGGTGGATGGAACATGGCATTCCGGCAACCGGGCGCCCATCCACTGTGGCACGTGGGGCACCGGGCGTCTCCGAACCGATGGCCCCCGAACGGCGGTGTCGGGCGCGCGGACCGGCGGCGGCGCGGTGAGGCTGGGGACCGTCCCCTGTCCGTTCCCTGTCCGTTCCCTGTTCGTCCGCCGTCCTCGCCCGCCGCGCGGGCCGGCCGGCCGCCAGTCCGAGGAGTGCGCCACCGTGGTTTCTCCGATCGTCACCCCCGAGGGTTCCCCGGTCCAGGGTCCGCTCGGACTGCTCGCCAAGGCGGCGTGGCAGATCCTGCTGGCCGCCGGGATCGCCTCGCTCGCCCTCGGGATCGTCGTCTTCGCCTGGCCGCGCGAGACCCTGCTGGTGGTGGGCGTGCTGTTCGGCCTCTACCTGCTGGTGATCGGCGTCGTGCAGCTGGCCGCCGCGTTCGGCACCCACGTCACCACCGCGCTGCGGGTGATGGCGTTCATCAGCGGCGCGATCTGCGTGCTGCTGGGCCTGCTGTGCTTCCGCAGCGCCGTGCAGTCGTTGCTGCTGCTGGGGTTGTGGATCGGGATCGGCTGGTTGTTCAGGGGGATCACGCAGCTCGCGGCGGCGGCGTCCGATCCGCTGATGCCGGCCCGGGGCTGGCAGGCGTTCGCGGGCGTGGCCAACACGCTGGCCGGGGTGCTGCTGATGGTGTGGCCGGTCGGTTCGATCGCCGCGTTGACGGTGTTGGCGGGCTGCTGGCTGGTGATCCTCGGGGTGATCGAGGTCGCGACGGCGATCCAGGTGCGGGGGCGGGCCAAGCGGATCCCGTCCGGGATGTGACACGGCGAGGGCCCCGAGGTCGGGCGCGGCCCGGCCGGGCGCACTGCGGCAGGGCGCAGCGGGGTCGGACCGTCAGCGGGCCCGGGCGGGGCGTCTGCTCTGGGCCGGGCCTCAGCCCCGGGCGGGGCGTCAGCTCTGGGCGGACGGGCTGACGGGCCTCGGCGCGTAGCCGAGCAGGAAGGTCGCGGCCTCCAGCCGTTCCGGGCTGAGCCGGACGTCGGTCAGCCGCTCGGCGAGGGCGAACGCGGCCTCGGTGCAGAGCTCGTGGTCCTCGGTGTCGAGGTGGAAGCCGCAGTGGGTCATCAGCTCGGGGATGCCGGGGGCGTCGGCGTCCGAGCCGTGGCGGTCGTCGGGGAACAGCGGCTCGAAGTGCAGTCGGCAGGAGCCGTGCTCCCACCAGTCGAAGGTGTCGGCTGCGTTGACGTTCCGGTAGTGCGAGACCAGCCGGGTGCCCTCGGCGAGCCGCGGTATGACCTCCCACAGGGTGCCGAGGTAACCGTACGGCTCCACGGCGATCGCCCAGCCGTCGAGTTCGGTGACGGCGACGAAGATCCGGTCCTCGGTCGGGTCGGACTGCGCCGCGGCCTCCCCGGGCCCCTCGCCGTCCTCGTCCTCGTCCTCGTCCTCGTAGTCGTCGTCGTCCTCGTCCTCCCCCTCCTCGTACGCGTCCCAGGCGGCGAGGACCGCGTCCAGGCCGACGACGCTGCCGGCGGGCAGCGCGTCGTAGCGGCGCAGCAGTTCCTCGGCGTCCAGCCCCTGGACCTGGGCGAGGCAGTAGGCCTCGCCCAGGATGGGGTAGCGCTGGGCGGTCCACGTGTAGTCGGCGGCGTGTGCGGTCATGGCGGTGATGCTGCCAGACGCCACTGACAGACCGTCCGCGCGGGGGCCGGTCAGATCCGGACGGGCCGGTCAGAGCCAAACCGGCCGGTCAGAGCCAAACGGGCCGGTCCGTGCCCCAACGGCCGGGCGGGCGGGCCCAGTCGGTGGGCGCGCCGTCGTAGCCGATCGGGGGGAGGGCGTGGCGCAGTTTCCCGTACGCGGAGTCGGTGACGGTGAGGTACGGCGCCGGGTCGTACGGCTCGGTGCCCTGCTCGGAGGATTCGGCGGGCGGTTCGGGGGCGATGCCGTGCAGCAGCCAGGAGGCGGTGCCGGCGAAGGAGTAGCGCAGGTGGCGGCCGCCGGGGCGGCCGGTGCGCTGGTCGGTGAGGGCGCGCAGGATTCCGGCGGCGGCGAGGTAGCCGGTGCCGTGGTCGAGGGCCTGGGCGGGCAGGGCGCCGGGGCGGCCGTCCGGTCCGGCCTCGTGGGCGGCGATGCCGACGCCGGCCTGGACGAGGCTGTCGAAGCCGCGTCGCCCGGCCCAGGGGCCGGTCCAGCCCCAGGCGCAGATCTGGGCGAGGACGAGGTCGGGGCGGCGGGCGAACAGCGCCTCGGGGGCCAGTCCGTAGGCGTCGAGGGTGCCGGGGCGGTAGGCGTTGACGACGACGTCGGCGGTGGCGAGCAGGTCGTCGAAGGCGGCGCGGTCGGCCGGGTCGGCGAGGTCGAGGCGGGTGGAGCGCTTGCCGAAGCCGGTGTCGGTGTGGGCGTCCTCGGCCTCGGGCAGGCGGGGTGAGTCGATCCGCAGGACGTCGGCGCCGAGCAGGGCGAGGGTGCGGGTGGCGACCGGTCCCGCGATGACCCGGGTGAGGTCGAGGACGCGGATGCCCGCGGCGGGCCGGTCCACCGGGGCCGGTCCGAGCGGCCGGGCGGCCGCGGTGCCGGGTACGGGCAGGCTCTCGGCCAGGGGGTGCGTGGCGTCGCTCACGGGCGCGACCGCGACGGCGAGCGCCCCTGCGGCGTACGCGCGCTCCTGGACGTCCTCGGCCCGCAGTCCGCTCAGCGTCTCGGCGAGCCGTTCCGGGCCGGCGTCCGCGGGTAGGCCGAGGACGGCGAGGAGGCGGTCGCGGTGGTGCGGGTAGTTGGCGTGGGTGCGGACCCAGCCGTCCGAGGCGCGCCAGAAGCCGGAGAGCGGGGCGAAGCCGACCGGGGTGCGGCCGTCGACGGTCAGGTGGCGTTCACTGACGAAGGAGGTGCCGACCGCGCCCTGGTCGACCCGGACGGCGGGGACGGGCCCGCCGATGCGGTGGGCGGCGAGTTCGGCGGCGGCGAGCGAGCAGGCGGCGACGGTGGCCCGGGCGAGGCGGCGTACGGGCAGGCCGGAGGGCAGGACGTCGTCCGGGCCGTGGAAGCCGACGCGGTCCAGCAGCTCCGGCGCGCCGCCGAGGGCCGCCCAGGCGTCGGCGGTGGGGCGGTCGACGCGGGCGGCGGTGGGACCGGTGGCGGTGGCGGTGCCGGAGCCGGTGTCGGCGGCTGGGGCTGGGGCGTCGGTGGGCGGCTGGTCGGTGGGGCGGCCCCCTGCGGGCGACGGTTGCTCAGTCATGTCCGGCATTGTGCTCCCGGGTTCGGCCGCTCGCAGTGACGCCCGCCACCTGCGCGGCTCGGCGCCTGACGGGGAACCAGCTGAAGCCCGGCCGGGGACTTCCGGCGGGCGGGTAGGGTGCGGATGAGGGCCCCGGCCGGGCCCTCGGCCGCGGGGAGCGGGGGTCACCCGGGCTTGCGCGGCCGTACGGGCCGTACACGCCGTGCGGGCCGTACGGGTTTCACGGGCCGTACGGGCTGCTCGGGCCGTACGGGTTTCACGGACAGTTTGAACAGGGGGGACCGACCATGTACCCGATCCGCCGACTCGACCTGGGCTTCTTCGTCCGGCCGGCCTCCGAAACGGGCGGGACGGAGCCGCGGGTGGAGCCCGTCCTGGCATACCTGGTGCAGCGGCCGGAGGGCCTGCTGCTGTTCGACACCGGGATCGGTGCGGGCGAGCCGGAGACCGAGGCGCACTACCGTCCGGTCCGCCGGCCGCTGCCGGAGGCGCTGGCGGCGGTCGGGGTGTCGGTGGCCGACATCGACCTGGTGGTCAACTGCCACCTGCACTTCGACCACTGCGGCGGCAACCCGCTGCTGGCCGGGGTGCCGGTGGTGGTGCAGGCCACCGAGCTGGCCGCGGCGCGGGCCGGCGGCCACACCATCGACGCGCTGGTCGACTTCCCCGCCGCCGACTACCGGGTACTCGACGGGGAGGCCGAGGTGTGGCCGGGGGTGTGGGTGCTGCCGACTCCCGGTCACACGGAGGGGCACCAGTCGCTGCTGGTGGAGCGCCCCGGCGGGCGCTCGGCCCTGCTGGCCGGGCAGGCGTACGACTCCGCGTCCGAGTACGGCCGGGCGGCGCTGGCCCGGCGGGCGGCGCTCGACGGTGTGGCGCCGCCGCTGCCGAGCTACCCGGCTTGGCTGGACCGGGTCGAGCGGTTCGCGCCGCACCGGGTGCTGTTCGCGCACGACCTGGCGCTGTGGGAGCGTCTCGGGTAGCGGCGGGGGCGCGGACAGGAGCGGACGGGCCGGGCACGGGCCGGGCATGGTCTCACGAGGGGGAACCGGTCTTCACCGCAGGGTGCGGTCCGGACCGGGCGGGGCGGATGCGACGATGAGTGCCATCGTGATGACCGACCGAGTTCGCCTGCTGCGCGCCGTGGTCTTCGCCGCGCTGTGCGTGGCGCTGGCCGCCGCGGCGCACGTCGCCATGTCCGGCGCCGGCGTCTCGCCGGCCGTGCTGGCCGGCGCGTTCGGGGCCGTCCTCGGACTGACCTGGCTGCTCGCCGGGCGGCGGCGCGGGCTCGCAGTGATCGGCGTCTGGATGGTGGCGGCGCAGGGCGCGCTGCACCTGCTCTTCGAACAGGCCGGGGCGGCCGCCCGTGGGGGCGGCGCCGGCCTGGGCCGCCTCGCCACCACGGACTGGGCCGCGCTGCTGCTCTGCAACCCGGACCGGGCACCGGGCGGCCTCTCCGCCGCCGAACTGGCACGGATGGCCGGCCTCGACCCGGGCGTCCCGCCGCCGGCGGGCCGTCTGCACGTCATGGCCGGGATGCACCACGGGGCGGCGACGCACGCCGCCTCGGGGGGCGGCGGCATGGCGCACGACGCGGCGGCGGGCAGGGTGTCCGGCGCTGCTGACGGGATGACGGACGGCGTGTCCCAGGGCATGGCGCACGGCATGTCGCCGGGGATGCTCGCCGCACACGTGCTGGCCGCGCTGGCCTGTGCGTTGCTGCTCTGGCGCGGCGAGGCCGCGCTGGTGCGGCTGTTCGACCTGCTGGGCGCGCTCGGCGGGGTGGTCGCCGGGGCGCTGCTGCGGCCGCTGCTCCCGCTGCTGGCACTGGTCGGGCGGCCTCTCGGCTACCGGCGGCCGGCCGCGCCCCGGCCCGTCGACCGCGCCGCCCGGCCGCCCCGGTCGGTGCTGCTCACGCATGCCGTCGTGCGGCGCGGGCCGCCGGCTCTCGCGTTCGCCTGCTGACGCGCCCGCCGCGCTCCTTCCGCCCTCCGCCGTCGTACCGGTTCCGGCTGTTCACGCTGTCGCCGGTCACCGGCCGCCGGGGGCCTCACCCGTGGCGGGCAGGTCGCCCCTGCCGGTCGGTCGCACCCTGTGCCGCCGCCGTGCCGGGGCCCGGGCCTCGCCGCTGACGCCGCCCTCCGGGAGGTGCGACGCGGTGCGCGCGACGCCCACGGACGCCGACGGTGCCGCCACGCGCGGCGCCGTCCCCAGCCCTTCCCCCGGGACCTTCCCATGCCTCACCACGACGGCGCGCCGACTCCGGCCCGCGCCCGCTCCGCCTTCGCCGTTCCGGCTTCGGCCGCTTCAGCGCGGCCCGTCCGCCGACCCGGTTCCCGCTTCGCCCAGCCCGGCCAGCAGCCGGGCCGACCACTCCTGCGAGGGGCCGTCCGCGGCGGTCCGCCCGGTGCGGGTGCGCAGCCGCTCGGCGTGGTCCAGCCACGTGCGGCAGCCGGTGCAGCGCGCGAGGTGCTTGTCCAGACGGATGCCCGGCAGGCCGGTCGGTTCGCCGTCGAGCCGGGCGGACAGAGCGGTACGGAACTGCGCGCATCTCATCTGACCATCGTCTCGCACGGTCGCCGTGCCGGGACCGGCCGGGTGGGGGGCTGCCGTGGATGACGACCAGCTCACCGCGCTCGCGCTGACCGCCCGGGCCGGCCGGGCCGCCGACGTCGAGGCCTTCATCCGCGCCACCCAGCGGGACGTCTGGCGGTTCGTGGCCCATCTCACGGACGTGCAGTCCGCCGACGACCTCGCCCAGGAGACCTTCCTGCGCGCGCTGCGCGGCCTGCCCGCGTTCGCCGGACGCTCCTCGGCCCGCACCTGGCTGCTCTCGATCGCCCGGCGGACGGTGATCGACCGCTACCGGATGGCCGCCGCCCGGCCACGCTGCGCCGCGCTGCCGGACTGGCAGGAGGCGGCGGAGCGCCAGGGGGCGGGAGCCGCGCCGGCCGCCGGGTTCGAGGACGGCATCGCGCTCGGCGACCTGCTGGACCGGGTGCCCGCGCAGCGGCGGGAGGCCTTCGTCCTGACCCAGGTGCTCGGCCTCAGCTACGTGGAGGCGGCGGAAGTCGCCGGATGCCCGGTCGGCACCGTCCGCTCCCGTGTCGCCCGCGCCCGGGAGGAGCTGATCGCCCGGCTGCGAGCGGCCGAGCACGGGGAGCTCGCGACGGCCTGCTGAGCGGACGGGGCGGCGGGGGCTCCCGGCCGGCTGCGAACGACTGACGGCCGACGGATGTCAGCGAACAGATAACAGATAACAGCTTTCAGATTTCAGCTTTCATCATCTGTTATCTGTTCGCTGAAAGTTGTTCGCGCGCGACCGTCGTCCGTCCGGGGGCGTCTTGCCCGCGTGCGCGGGGGCCGCGCGCCATGGCCATTCGGCCGCCGCCGCCGGACGGGCCCAGGGACGGCGACGTCATCTCCGCGTCGCCACTGGAGGCCGCGCCGCGAGCCATCGCGCTACTGCGCGCCGCGAGGGCGGAGTTGGACGAGGTGCTCCGGGAGTACCGCGACGGGCTCACCGAGGTCTACCGGCTGCAAACGATGCCCGGCTGGCGGGGCACGGGCCACCGTCCCACGGAGGGCGTCAACTCCTTCCTCGGCCCGATCAGGAACGAGGAGCGGAGGTCGAAGCGCATGACGGAGCTGCTGTTCAACGGCGGCACCCTCCCGCTGAAGCAGGACGGCGAGATCGACTTCGGGGCGATCGAGCGCGGCGAGTTCTGAGCCCCCTCCCGCACACCCCCGAAGAAATCCTTCAGGTGTTCGGAACCAGGGGCGCCCCTCCCCCGACTGCTGTACCGGACCCGCCGACGAGGCGGTGTCCGGCAGAACAGCGGCAGGCGATCGGAGGGCACCATGGCGGCTCACCAGAACCCCTCCCCACCAAATCTGACGGATCGTCGGATTCCGCAACCGACGCAGGACCGGTGGAGCCTGGTCGTGGCCGCCGGGATGCTCTCGTTCGTCGCGATGCTCGACATGAACGTGGTCAACCTGGCGCTCACCGACATCTCGGTCGGCCTGCACGTCTCCCCCGGTGTCGCCCAGTGGGCCGCGCTCGGGTACCAACTCCCTCTGGTGGCCCTGCTGTTGCCCGCCGGCCGATGGCTGGACCAGGTCGGCACGCGACCGGCGCTGCTGCTGGCGGTGGGCGGCTTCGCCGGCTGCAGCGTGCTGGCGGCACTCGCGCCGTGGGCGGCCTGGCTGATCGCCGCCCGGCTGGCCCAAGGGGCCTTCGCCGCCGTGCTGTTCGTGCTGATGCCGGTGCTCGCCGCCACCTCCGTACGGCCGGAGCTGCGCGGGCGGGCGATGAGCGTGCCCGCCACGCTGGGGCCGCTCGGGGCCGTCACCGGGCCGGTGGTCGGCGGGCTGCTGCTGGACCACTTCGGCTGGCGGGCGGTCTTCCTGGTCAAACTGCCGGTCTGCCTGGCCGCCGCCCTGATCGTGCACCGGTGCGCCCCTCGGCGCGGCGGGCTGCGGCCGCCCGAGCGCGAGGCGCTCGGCGACGCGGCGCTGATCGGTGCCGCCGTCGCCTCCGTCCTGCTCGGCCTCACCCTGTCCGCGCGGGCGCCGCAGTGCCTGCTGCTCGCGCCGGCCGCCGTCCCACTCGTGCTGCTGTGGCTGCGCCGGCCCGGCGGGCGGCCGGTCGCGGAGCTGCTGCGCACCGCCCGTACCGCCGGGGCGAACGCCTCGGTGCTGGCGCTCGCCGCGGGCTTCGCGGCCTGCCACTACCTGCTCGCCCAGAATCTTCGCGGCCCGCGCGGCGAGAGCGCGACCGCCACCGCGCTGACCATGCTGGCCTTCCCGCTCGGCATGGTGCTGGCCGGCCGGTTCGGCGGGCGGCTCGCCGACCGCTGGGGCGCTCGCCCCACCGCACTGATCGGCGCCGCCGTCACCGCGCTCGGCCTGGCCCTGCTCGTCCCGCTGGACCCCGGCTGGTCCGGCGGCGAGATCGCCTGGCGGCTCGCCCTGGCCGGCGCCGGGATGGGCCTCAACGGCGGCCCCACCCAGGCCCTGGTGATGTCCGCCGCCCCGCCGGGCCGGCTCGCCACCGCCGGGTCCGCCGTCCAGCTCTGCCGCAGCCTGGGCTTCGCGTTCGGCCCCGCGCTCGGCACCGCCGCCGCCCTGGCCGGCGACCGTGCCGGCACCGGCACCGGCACCGGTGCGCACACGGGCCTGGCCCTGGCCGCCCTGCTGGCGGCGTCCGCCGTGGCGCTGCTCGCCCGGCGCCGCCCGTCCGCCCGCTGACCTCACGCTCCGGCTCCCCGGGCTCCGACCTCCGGGCTCCGGCCCCGGGGGCTCCGACCCCACCCGCTGACCTCACGCATCGACCCCGCGGCCCGATCTCACCGTCCCGCCGCCAACTCCCCGAAGGAACACCGAAGATGACCGACACCGCCCACCAGGGCGCCGAGGCCGCGCGCTGCCCGTACGCCGGAGGCGACGGCGGCCCGCTGCCCGATCCGGTGCCGCTGTACGGGCCCGCGTACAAGCGCGACCCGTACCCGCTCTACCGGCGGATGCGCGAGGCCGGGCCGGTGCACCGGGTGGAGTTCCCGAGCGGCATCCACGCCTGGCTGGTCACCGGCTATCAGGCCGCCCACGCCGCCCTCAACGACCCGCGCCTGGGCAAGAACCACGCGCTCGGGAACGCCAATTGGCGCCGACTGGCGTCGATCATGCCCGAGCCGCAGCACTCGGCGCTGCAGGTCCACCTGCTGCACCAGGACCCGCCGAAGCACACCTCGATGCGCCGGCTCGTGCTGGACGCCTTCGCCCCGCGCCGGGTGGAGTCGCTGCGCCCGCGCTTCCAGCAGCTCGCCGACGCCCTCGTCGACGAGCTGCCCGAGACCGGCGGCGCCGACCTGGTGGCCGGATTCGCCGCCCACTACCCCTTCCGGGTGCTCGCCGAAGTCATCGGCCTGCCCGCCGAATTGGCCGCACGTTTCGACCGCGACTGGGGCAAGGTCGTCCAGCCGGTGGGCCCGCAGGACCCGGGCCGGCCCGCGTACGAGGCACGGCTGCGCGGCCTGCAGACGTACATCGCGGACGTGGTCGACCGCAAGCGCGCCGACCGCGCGGCGCCCGGCTGGACGGCGACCGAGGACCTGCTCGGCCGGCTCGTCGAGGCCCACGACGCGGGCGAGTTGAGCCGTGCCGAACTCGACTCGATGGTGTTCCAGCTGCTGGTCGCCGGGCAGGAGCCGGTCACCAACCAGATCACCACCATGGTGGTCACCCTGCTGCGCCACCCCGACCAACTCGCCCGGCTTCGCGACTCCTTGCTCGGCTCCTCACCCGACTCCCCACGCGACTCCCCGCGCGACTCCTCGCCCGACCGGCCGGGCCACGACCCGGGCACGCTCGCCCGCGCCGTGGAGGAACTGCTGCGCCACGACGCCGCGTTCGAACTCACCACCTGGCGGTTCCTCGCGGAGGACGACGACCTGTTCGGCACCACCGTCCCGGCCGGAGACTCGGTGATCGTCTCGCTCTGCGCCGCCAACCGCGACGAGGCGCGCTTCCCGGACGCCGACCGGCTCGACCTCGACCGCACGCCCAACGCCCACCTGGCCTTCGGCCACGGCATCCACTACTGCCCCGGCGCCGCCCTGGCCAGGGCCGAACTCCAGGTCGCCCTCGCCACCCTGCTCACCCGGCTGCCCGCGCTGCGCCCGTCGCCGGAGCCCGGCGAGGGACTGGACGAGCTGGGCTGGATCCCCGCCGTCCTGGCGCGCGGGGTCGACCGGCTGCCGGTCGCCTACGACCGCCGCGCCTGACCACGCCGCCCCGCGCACCCCCGCGCACCGCCGCGCACCGCCCCGACTTCCCCGCCCCTCGTCACGGAGGACCCCGCCATGCCATCCGCCGGCACCCTCACCGCACCCGCCCGTCCCGCCTCCATACCCGAGCGCGACCGCCGCGACGGCCAGGATGCCCCCGGCGCCGCCCGCCTCGCCGCCCGCGTCCTCGCCCTGCTGCTGCCCCACCGGCGCGCCGCCGACCCGGAGTTCGAC
The DNA here is from genome assembly GCF_041053115.1 of Streptomyces sp. Y1. Classification (NCBI taxonomy): domain Bacteria; kingdom Bacillati; phylum Actinomycetota; class Actinomycetes; order Kitasatosporales; family Streptomycetaceae; genus Streptomyces; species Streptomyces sp. Y1. Next base: position 1,497,761 of record NZ_CP163445.1, read on the forward strand.
GCCCGCCCGGAGCACTTCCCGCTCCAGCTCGCCCAGGTGGCCGACTTCATCGCGGCGGGCGAGCCGATCCGGTTCACCCTGCCGGGCTTCCCCTGCAAGTCCCCCAACCCGGCGAAGGTGCTGGGCCACCTGCCCGACGAGGGCGAGCGCCTGTCGCTGACCTTCCTCGACGGCCTCTGCGCCGAGATCGGCCGCCTGTACGCGCCCGGCGCCCGCATCCTGATCTGCTCGGACGGGCACATCTTCGGGGACCTCGTCCACGTCCCCGACCGCCACATCGACGAGTACTCCGACGCGCTGACTCGCATGATCGCCTCCGAGGGCCTGACCCGCCTGGACACCTTCGACCTGCGGGCCGTCCTCGGCGACCTGCCGCACGACGAGAAGCGCGCCCTGGTGCACGCCCGGTACGCCCCGGGCCTGGAAGAGTTGCGCGAGCAGGTGCTGGCGGACGAGGAGACCCGGCGGCTGTACCTCGGCATCACCCGGTTCCTCACCGAGGACTCGACCGGCTTCCCCGGTACCCGCTCGGCGCTGCAGCGGGACTGCCGCCGCCGCGCCTACGGGGTGATCCAACGCAGCCGGGCCTGGGGAGAGTTGATCGCCGAGCGACACCCCCGGTCGGTCCGGCTGTCGATCCACCCGCAGCCGGCCGGCGCGCCCAAGTTCGGCATCCGGCTGCTCGCCGCGCCCGATGCCTGGACCACCCCCTGGCACTCCGCGGTGCTCCACCGTACGGACGGGAGCTGGGAGTTGCTGCGCAGCGAGGAGGCGGCCCGGCTCGGCCGCCCGGTGCTGCGGGACGGCCGGCCGAGCCATTACGAGAGCCACGACGAGAGCAGCGACGAGAGCAGCGACCAGGGCCAGGACCAGGGCCATGACGAGAGTCGCGACCAGGGCCACGACGGGGGCAGCTGAGCGCTCGACGTACGACGCACGCCGGCCGGGCAGGAGGCCGCTACGCGCCCTGCCCGGCCGGTGTGCGGTGGTCGAAGGCGATCAGCGGATCGCCGGTGAGCGGGTGTTCGACCACCGCCGCCCGGACGCCGAAGACCTCGGCCAGCAGCTCGGCGGTCAGCACCTCGCGCGGCGCCCCGGAGGCCACCAGGGCGCCGTCGTGCAGGACGTGCAGCCGGTCGCAGACCGAGGCGGCGGCGTTGAGGTCGTGCAGCGCGACCAGGGTGGTGCGCCGCTGTTCCCGCAGCAGGGCCAGGAGTTCGACCTGGTGCCGGACGTCGAGGTGGTTGGTCGGCTCGTCCAGGACCAGGACGTCGGGCTGCTGGGCGAGGGCGCGGGCGAGCAGCACCCGCTGCCGTTCGCCGCCGGAGAGTTGGGCGAAGCGGCGGTCGGCGGCGGCCGCCATGCCGACCCGGGCCAGCGCCTCGGCGGTGATCCGGTGGTCCTCGGCGTCGTCGGCGGCGAACGCCCCCTTGTAGGGGGTGCGGCCCATCGCGACGACCTCGCGCACGTTCAACTCGAAGTCACCGCCGCGCTCCTGGGGCAGGGCGGCGATGTGCCGGGCGGACTGCGCGGGCCGCAACGCGGCCACGTCCCGCCCGGCGAGCAGCACCCGCCCGGCGCTCGGCCGCAGGTGCCGGTAGACGGTGCGCAGCAGGCTGGACTTGCCGCTGCCGTTGGGGCCGACGAGTCCGGCGATCTCGCCGTCCTCGGCGACGAGGTGGACTCCGGCCACCACCCGCCGGCCGGCCAGGGTGACGCTCAGGTCCTCGACGGCGATCCTCACTTGGGCTCCAGTCGTCGGTCCAGCAGGTAGAGCAGGGTGGGGGCGCCGAGGACGGCGGTGACCACGCCGATGGGCAGTTCCTGGCCGTCCAGGGCGGTGCGGGCGGCGGTGTCGACGACGACGAGCAGGACGGCGCCGGTGAGGGCGGACAGGGGCAGCAGGCGGCGGTGGTCGCCGCCGACGAGGAGTCGGCACACGTGCGGCACCATGAGTCCGACGAAGCCGATGGCGCCGGAGACGGCGACCAGGACGCCGGTGAGCAGGCTGGTGACGACGAAGACCTCGCGGCGCAGCCGGGTGACGTCGATGCCGAGTCCGGCGGCGGTCTCGTCGCCCATGAGGAGGGCGTTGAGGCCGCGGGCGCGGGCCTGGAGGAGGGCGAGTGCGAGTGCCACGGCTGCGGCGGGGAGGGCGAGTTGGGCCCAGACGGCGCCGCCGAGGCTGCCCATGAGCCAGAACAGCACGCCGCGGGTCTGCTGTTCGTCGCGGGTCTGCAGGACGAGGTAGCTGGTGAGGCCGCCGAGGAACTGGGCGATGCCGATGCCGGCGAGGACGAGGCGCAGGGGGGCGAAGCCGCCGCCGCGGCGGGCGATCAGCCAGACCAGGGCGAAGGCGGCGAGGGCGCCGGTGAAGGCGGCGAGGGAGACGGTGAGGCCGAGGGCGCTGCCGAAGGTGAGGTCGAGGCCGAGGGTGGTGCCGAGGACGACGGCGGCGACGGCGCCGAGGGAGGCGCCGGAGGAGATGCCGAGCAGGTACGGGTCGGCGAGGGGGTTGCGGACGATGGCCTGGACGGCGGTGCCGACCAGGCCGAGTCCGGCGCCGACGACGGCGGCCAGCAGGGCGCGGGGGAAGCGCAGTTGCCAGACGATGAGGTCGCGGGTGCCGGGTTCGGGGGTGCGTCCGGTGAGGCGGCGGGCGATCACGGCCCAGACCTCGCCGGGTGGGATGTCGACGGAGCCGAGGGAGACGGCGGCGGTGAGGGCGAGGAGCAGGGCGGCGGTGAGGGCGGCGGCCAGCGGCCCGGCCCGCAGGGTGCGGGCCGGGCGCCGGGTGCTGCTCGTGGCGGGGGCGGGGGTGGCCGAAGTCACGTCCTACTGGCCACTCTTGGCGGTGTCGGGCTTGACGAGGTCGGGGTGGACGGTGGCGGCGATCTGCCGGACGGCGTCGGCGTTGCGCACGCCCGCGATGGTGGTGGCTTCGGAGCCGAGGCGGATGAAGTGCCCCTGCTGGACGGCCGTCAGGCCCTGGGTGGCGGGGAAGCTGCGCAGGAAGGCCTCGGCGTCGTCGTAGGCCTTGCGGGTGGCGTCCTCGCTGCCGCGGTTGCGGACGGCGAGCTGGATCCAGTCGGGGTTCTTGGCGACGACGTCCTCCCAGCTGCCGGGCTTGAAGTCGGCGTCGCAGTCGGCGAAGACGTTGCGTGCGCCGGCCAGGGTGATGACGGCGTTGGCGACCTGTCGGCCGCAGACTGCCGTCGGCTGCTTGGTGCCGGCGTCGAAGTCGAAGAGGAAGTAGCTGGGGCGCTGTTCGGCGGGGACGGCGGCGAGTGCGGTGCGGACTTCGCCGATCCGCTGTTCCATGCCGGTGACGAGTTCCTCGGCACGGGCGGCGGTGCCGGTGACGGCGCCGACGCGGCGCAGGTCGTCCTCGACGGCGGCGAGGTCGGTGCGCGGCGCCTTGGCGGCCTTGGGGGTGCCGGCGCAGGCGGTGGAGAGGAGTTGGACGTGCTGGATGCCGGCCGCCGCGTACTCCTCCTCGCTGGGGGCGGTGGCGGCGCCGCCCATCATCGGCATCGCGCCGAAGGTGTCGAGGTAGAGGTCGGCGCCGGAGCCGAGGAGCTTCTCCTTGGGGATGGTCTTGTCGCCGAGGACGGGCACCTTGGCGCCCTGGTCGGCGAGTTCGGCGGGCAGGGTGCCCTTGCCGGGCGGGAAGCCGGTGCCGATGACGCGGTCGCCGGCGCCGAGTCGCAGCAGCATCTCAAGGCTGGCCGCGTTGCTGGTGACGATCTTCGTCGGTGCCTTGGTGACGGTGGTCTCCTTGCCCGCGCAGTCGGCGACCTTGACGGGGAAGCCGCTCGCCGGGGCGGCCTTGGCGGTGTCCGCCGCGGCGGTGCCGTTCCCGTTTCCGTTCCCGGCGCCGCTTCCGCAGGCCGTGGCGAACAGGGCGACGGCGGCCGCGATACCGCAGACGACGCGAGGGCGCATGGATTCTCTCCTGGTCGGTGATCGTGCGTGGAACTGCTGCGGGGCCGTAGGCCGTACGGCACGGACCCGGACCAGGTAGTCGGCCGGCGGGCGGGGCGGGTTCCCGGGGATTTCCGGCTCGGCGGCGGACGGGGGCTCGGCTGGGGGCGCGGCGGCGGACGGGGGCGGGGCGGCGCGGGGTCGCGCGCGTACGCTGGCCGGATGACCGACCCCGTTGCCCCGCACGACGACCTCGGCCTGCCCGTTCCGCTCGGGCCGCGCCCGCCGCGCCGGGTGGTGTCGCTGGTGCCGTCGCTGACCGAGGCGGTGGCCGTCACGGCGCCCGGCCTGCTGGTCGGCGCGACGGACTGGTGCAGTCACCCGGCCGACCTGGCCGTGGCCCGGATCGGCGGCACGAAGAACCCGGACGTGCCGGGAGTCCTGGCGCTGGAGCCGGACCTGGTGATCGCCAACGACGAGGAGAACCGCCGCCCGGACCTGGACGCGCTGCGGGCGGCCGGGGTGCCGGTCTGGGTCACCGACGTCCGGGACCTGGACGGCGCGTTTCGTTCGCTGGAGCGCCTGTTGACGACGGCGTGCGGGCTGGCGCGCCCGTCGTGGCTGGACGAGGCGGAGGCGGCGTGGCGGGAGGTGCGGCCGGTGGCGGGCGGTCCGCGGGCGATCGTGCCGATCTGGCGCCGCCCGTGGATGGTGCTGGGCCGGGACACCTTCGCCGGCGACCTGCTGGGCCGCCTCGGCCTGCGGCTGGTGCACTCCGGTCACGCCGAGCGGTACCCGGCCGTGCCGCTGCCCGAACTGCTGGCCGCCCGGCCGGACTTGGTGGTGCTGCCGGACGAGCCGTACCGGTTCACGGCGCAGGACGGCCCGGAGGCGTTCCCGGGTGTGCCGGTGGCACTGGTCAGCGGGCGGCACCTGACCTGGTACGGGCCGTCGCTGGTGGGCGCCGCCGCGGTGCTGGGGCGGGCGGTGGGCGACCCGTTCGTACAAGACGGGCCGGGCACATCGTAGGATGACCGGCACTCACCGGGCCCGCCGGTGACGAGTGGGGGGAACCACTGTTGAACAAGCGCCCCAGCAGAACCGTCGTCGTGCTGTCGTCGGTCGCCGCCGTGTCGACCGCCGCCCTGGCCGGCTACCTCGCCAGCGGCTCGGACGACAGCCGCACGGACGCCGCGCCGAAGACCGCCGTCGTCGCGGGGACGGCCGCCGCGAGCGACACCCCGAGCCCCGGCCCGTCGACCAGCCCGGCCGCGACCCCGACCGAGACCGCGTCGGCGAGCCCGACCGCCTCGGCCTCGCCCAGCGCCACCGCGAGCAGGTCCGCGAAGGCCTCGCCGAGCGCGCCGGGCGGCAACGCCCGTGCCGGGGGCGGCAGCCAGCCCGGCGGCGCGGCCACCCAGCCGCCGGTCGCCAAGCCCGCCATCGCGGCGCCCGTGCCGACCGCCAAGCCCGGCCCGGTCGCGCCCCCGCCGCCGCCCGCGCCGGCGACCCCGCACGTGCCGCCGCTGCAGAGCGGCTGCAAGCCCAGCAAGCCCCGCCCGGACGAGGCCAAGGACGCCGTCGGCGCGGCCCTCGCCTCGGCCGCCGGGCAGTCCCGGACGCTCAACCTCAGCAGCGGCGGCACCGACAAGCTCCCGCCGCTGCCCGTCAACCTGGTCAAGGCGATCGCCTGGCAGGAGAGCGGCTGGCAGTCCGGCATCGTCGCCTGCGACGGCGGGATCGGCACCATGCAGGTCATGCCGAACACGGTCAGCTGGATGAACAGCAAGTTCGGCACCACCTCGGACCCGGCCACGCTCGCCGGGAACGTCCAGCTCGGCAGCCAGCTGCTCGACTGGCTCGTCGCCTACTACGGCGACTCCTCCTTCGGCGGCAAGTACGACCTCTCCCCCGACCCGGCCACCGGCAAGACGCCGCTGCTCGACCTGGTCATCTCCGCGTACAACGCCGGCGCGGGGAACGTGCACTACAACACCGTCACCGACCCGGCCACGGGCGAGGTCGTCGGCAGCCTGGTCATCCCGAACCCGACGTACGTCGCCAACGTCAAGGCGCTGATGGCCAGCCAGCCGTGGAACAAGGCCGGCTGACGGGACGCCCCGACGCCCTCGGCCGCGGCCTCGGCGCCGTCGTGCGGCAGGGCCCGGGACGCGAACTCCTCGCGTCCCGGGCCCTGTGCTGTGCCGTGCTGGTACGGCTCCGCCCCTCGGTGCGGCCCCGGATCAGCCGCGCGCGGTGGCGACGGCGGCGCCCAGCGCCTCCTTGATGCGCGGGCCGAGACGGGCGAAGCCCAGCTCCTTCATGGCCGCGCGCAGCAGCTCGTCCTCGGTGCGCTCGATCCCGTCGCCGTCCACCCAGCGGACGACGGCGAGCAGTTCGTCGGCCGAGTAGGCGGTCACGGGGCGGCCGGGGGTGAAGTCCGGCTTCTCGGGGCGGCCGGTGGCGGCGGGCTCGGGCTCGACGGGCTCGACGGGCTCGACGGGCTCGACGACGGCCTCCTCGGCGGGGGTCTCCACGGCCTCGACCGTCAGGGCGGCCTCGGCGGCCGGCTCCTCGACCTCGGCCTCGGGCGCCTCCTCGGCGGCCTCCGGCTCGGCCTCGGGCTCCACGACGGCTTCGGGGACCTCGACGGTCTCGGCGGCCTCGGCGGCCTCGGCGGTCTCGACCTCCGACTCCGGCTCCACGACCGGCTCTTCGGCCTCTTCGAGTTCTTCGACGAGGGCCGACGCCGCCGGCTCGACGGCCGTGTCCTCGGCGACGACCTCGGTCTCCGCGTGGACGACCTCGGGAACCTCAGCCGTCTCCACCTCCACGGCCTCGACCGTCTCGATCTCGATCTCGGCCTCGGCCTCGGCCTCGACGTCCGCCTCGGCCAGCGGCTCCTCGACCTGCTCGGCCTGCTCCGCCGGCTCCTCGTCCGTCGCAGCGGCCTCGGCCAGGGCGGCGGTCGCGGCGGCCACCAGGTCGTCGGCGGCCGGCGAGGGAGCGGGGAGGGACACCACGGTCGGCGCGGCCTCCTCGGGGGCCGCGTCCTCCGTCACCACCTCGGCGACCGGCTCGGCGTCGACGGAGTCGGCGTCCGCCTCGGGGGCCGACTCCTCGATCGCCTCGGCCTCGACCGCCTCGGCGTCCGTGGCCTCCTCGGCCAGACCGTCCCGCTGACCGCCGGCCAGCGCCTGAAGCGCGGCGGCCTCAGCTTCGACCTCGACCTCGTCGGTCCCGGCGGTCTCCGCCGGCTCGGCGACGCCCTCGGCCTCTGCCCCGGCCTCTGCCTCGACCTCGGCTTCAACCTCGACCTCGGCCTCGACCTCGGCCTCGACCTCGGTCGTGGTCTCGACGGCCTCCGCCGTGGTGTCCTCAGCCGTGTCCTCGACCTCGACGGCCTCCGAAGCAACGGCCTCCGAAGCAACGACGTCCGAAGCGGCGGCGTCCTCCGCCAGACCGTCCCGCTGCCCGCCCGCCAGCGCCTGGCGCGCGGCGTACGCGGCCTCGGCGGCGCGGCGGTCGGCGCGGACGGCGGTGAGTTCGGCGAGCAGCTCGCCGAGGCCGGCTTCCTCCAGGTCGGCGCGCAGGGCGCGGATGGTGGGCAGGCGGTAGAGGGTGCCCTCGTCGGCGGCCAGTCGTTCGACCAGCTCGACGAGTTCGGCGAAGGCGATCCCGTCGAGGTCGTGGCCCGGGAGCAGCCGGGCGAGGTCGCGCAGGCCGGTGTTGATCGCCTCGAAGGCCTGGGCGGTGATCTCGACGCGGGCGCCGTCCGCGGGGACGGCGGGGAGGGTCCCGGCGGGGGCGAGGACGGCCCAGGCGCGGCGCTCGACGGAGGCGGAGCCGAGGGCTTCGTGCAGGTCCTCGCGGCGGATCCGGCGGTCGTGCGCGAGGGCGGCGGCCTGCTTGCGCAGCGAGCGGGCGCGCAGCCAGGACAGCTTGACGCCGTGCTCCTTGCGCCAGGCGCTGTCGGCGGTGGCGGCGACGAGGGGGCCGAGGTCGGTGTCGTAGGCGGCGGCGGTGAGGACGGCGCCGGTGTTGCGCACCCGCTGGAGGGTCTCGACCAGCAGCGCGGTCTTGGCGACGGTGTCGGGTTCGTCGAGCTGGACCTCGGCGGCCAGTTCGGTGACGGTCTCCCAGGTCTGCTGGAGGTCGCGGCCGCGCAGTTCGGCGAGGACGGTGGAGGCGGCGCGGGCGTCCTCGGGGGTGGCGACGGTGTCGACGGCCGCGTACCAGGCGTGGGTGTCGGCACTGAGGGTGAAGGCCCCGAGGTCGGCGTAGCGGCCGAGGTCCTCGCGGAGGTCGGGCTGCGCGGCGGCGTCCTGGGGGTCCTTGACGTCTGCGGCGTCGGCGACGTCCGCCGGGTCGGCTGCGTCGGCGTTGCGCGAGTGAAGCACTGTCATGTGAGGTCCGGTTCTGGGCGACGGCGGCGGGGCTGGCGGCGAGGGGGGCGGCGGACCGGGGTGCGCGGGGTTGCCCCTGGGCGGGGCGGGGGCGCGCGGTCGGGCCGCCGGGTGTGGACGCCCAGAATACGGGTGCCCGTTCGAGCCTTGCACGCACCCACCGCCCGACTGGCCGGTGTCGCGTGCCCTACCGCTCGCGTGGCCGCCACCCGGGAGGTCCGTCCGGGGGCGTGTCCGGAGGTCCGGACGGGTGACCGTGCCGGTCCGGGCGGTCGGCGCGGTCGGCGCGGTGGTCGCGGCCGGGGAGGGGGCGGCCGGGCCGCCGGGGCCGGTCGAGCGGGACCTGGCGGACGGGCCGGGCGGGCCGGCCGAGCGGTGGCCGGTACCCGGCGCGGCCCAGGGTGGGCAGGTCGACGGGCGCGAGGTACTCGTGCAGCGCGGTGCGGTGCCACCACGCGCCGGTTTCGCGCAGTTCGCGCCATCCGGTGAACCGGTACAGGTGGAGGGTCGCCCGGACGTGGGTCGGTGGGGCGTCGGGGAAGGGGTTGTGGTGGAGCAGCCGGAGGGTGGCGCGGTCGCCGGAGAGCAGGCGGGCGACGAACGGCAGGAACCAGGGGCGGGCGTAGGCGGGCGAGATGCCGGCGAACCACATCAGCCAGTCCAGCCGCAGGTGGTAGGGGGCGTACTGGCGGGGTAGGCGGCGCACGTCGCCGGGTTTGCCCTTGAATCCGTACTCGCGCCAGACGGTGTGCGGGGTGACGGTGGCCTCGTCGGTGCCCTCGACGACGATCTCCTGGCGGATCCGGTTGATGCTGCCGAAGGCGCCGTAGGTGTTGACGAGGTGGAGCCGGTTGAAGGAGCGGTTCATGACCTGGCGGCGGGAGAGCAGGTTCCGTACCGGCCAGTAGCTGAGGACGGCGACGGCGGCGGTGACGGCGACGACCAGCACCTCGTACCAGGCGGGGGCGGCGGGGTAGCCGCGGGGGCGGAGGGTGAGGCCGAGGCGGGCCGGTTCGACGGCGGCGAGGGCGAGGACGACGGTCAGCCAGTTGAGCCAGGCGAAGTTGCCGGAGGCGATCAGCCACAGCTGGGTGGCGACGACGGCGCAGGCGGCCCAGGTCGCGACCGGTTGGGGGAGGAACAGGCCGATCGGGACGAGGAGTTGGACGACGTGGTTGGCGGCGGCCTCGACCCGGTGCAGTGGGGCGGGCAGGTGGTGGAAGAACCAGCTGAGCGGCCCGGGCATCGGCTGGGTCTCGTGGTGGAAGCGCAGGCAGGTCAGGTCGCGCCAGCAGCTGTCGCCGCGCAGCTTGATCAGCCCGGCGCCGAACTCGACGCGGAAGACGAGCCAGCGCATCAGCCACAGGACGAGGGCGGGCGGGGCGGTGTCGGCGTTGCCGAGGAAGGCGGCGAGGGAGCCGGCCTCCAGGAGCAGCGACTCCCAGCCGAAGGAGTACCAGGTCTGGCCGACGTTGACGATGGAGAGGTAGAGCGCCCACAGGACGGCCCACAGTGCGATGGACGCCGCCAGCGGGACGGCGTCGCCGAGCCCGGCGGCCACGGCGGCGGCGAGGGCGGCGCCGGTCCACGCGACGGCGGCGAAGAAGCGGTCGCTGTAGTGGACGTGGAAGAGGCTCGGTGACTGCCGGAACGGGACGCGGGCCGTGAAGCGGGGCACCGGGAGCATGCCGTCCGCGCCGAGGAGGGCGCGGAACTGGGCGGCGGCGGCGAGGAATCCGATCAGGTAGAGGCCGGCGAGCAGGCGTTGGACGAGCAGCCGGCTCGGCCAGTAGTCGGGGGCGGCGAACCAGGCGGACCAGTCCATGCGGCCCATGCCTACCATCGGCGGCGGGTGGCCGGGCCCGGCCGGGGCGCGGGCGGGCGGCGGTTCACCCGCTCGGGCCCGGCGGCGCGGGCGGGCGGGGGGACGGGGTGGGCGGGGGCGGGGGCGGGGGCGGGGGCGGGGCCTTGGGCAGCCGGGGCCGGGGCCGGGTCAGGCGCTGGCGGGCGCGGGTTCGGCGATGGAGTCGACGAGCGGGGCCAGCTCGGGGATCCCGGCGGCCTCGGCGAGGACCGTCTCCAGGGCGGCGTCGTGCACCGGGCGGGCGGACTCCAGCAGGGCGCGGCCCTCGGGCGTCACCTCGGTGTAGATGCCGCGCCGGTCGTCCGCGCACAGGTAGCGGGCGAGCAGGCCGCGGTCCTCCAGTCGGGACACCAGCCGGGTGGTCGCACTGCTGCTGAGCGCCGCCGCGCGGGCCAGCTGCTGCATCCTCATGTGCCAGCCGTCCTGGCGGGAGAGCGCGTCCAGCACGGTGAACTCGACCACGGAGAGCTGGTGCTCGGCCTGCAGCGCCTTCTCCAGCGCGGTGTCGATCAGGCCGTGCAGTGCGGCGAGCGTCCGCCAGCCGCGGGCCCGGACCTCGGCCGCGTCGTCGCGGATCCCCATCGCTCGCTCACCCTTCGCGTTCACCGGCGCCTGCCGTCGCGGGTCTGGTCTCCGCGACGGCCCAGTATGCCAGCCTGCGCGGATCGCCCGTCCGTGCACGTGGTTTCGCCGTCCGCTCCCGGTTCTCCGTTCCTCACCCCTCTCCCGCCCAGGCGGCCGTGCAGAGCGCGGCGCCCAGCGCCTCGGTGTAGCAGGCGGCCGCCAACCAGGCGGCGGCGAAGGCGTCGTGGTCGTCGGGGACCACCCGGCCGAACACGTCCCGGCCGCGGCTCGCCGCCTCGGCCCGCAGGCCGTCCAGCAGTTCGGCGGCCGTGGCCAGACCGGCGGCGCGCAGCAGGCGGCGATCGGCGGCGGCCGTGGCCGCGTTCGGGACCGGGGCCTGGCGGCCGGTGGTGACCGTCTGCGCGACCCGGCGGGCGAGGAGGTGGACGGGCGGGGTGGGGGTGGTGACGGTGAGCGTGGTGTTGGTGAGCCTGGTGTTGGTGGGCGTGGTGTCGGCGGCGCTGACGGGGGGCTCGGCGGGGGGCCCGGCGGGGAGGTCGGCAGGGAGGTCGGCGGTCTGGAGGCGTTCGAGGCCGAGGTTGACCCGGCCGGCCCGGTCCGCCGGGAGCGCGGGCACCGGGCCGGCCGGCTGCGGGTCGGCGGGCTGCGGGGGTGCGCCGAGGGCGAGCAGGCGCAGCTCCGGGCGGTCCGAGCGTTCCAGGCGGCCGATCACCCGCAGTCGCAGGCCCGGGGCGGTGGCCAGCAGGGCCAGGTTGGCCCGGAAGGCCAGCTCGGGGTGCTCGTGCCCGGGCAGCAGCGCGATCACCGGTCCGGCCGGGCCCGGGCGGCCGGCGCACCGGGCCAGCAGCTGCGGTGCACCGTCCGGCCCGGAGGGGGCCGGGCCCAGCAGGGTGACGTCCAGGAACAGCAGGTCGGACCCGGCCGGGCGGCTCTCGTACGGCAGTTCCTCGGCGGCGAGGGCCCGGGCCACCTGGTCGGCCACCGGCTCCGACCACAGCCGGGCGGCGGGCCCGGCCGTCCACGCCGAGCCCGCCGCGCGCACCGCCCGTACGGCGGCGCCCGCGCCCAGCCGGCCGGTGGCGGACCTGGTCGCGCCCTGGACGGTCAGGCCGGCGCGGCTGAACTCGCGGTGGCTGAGCGGGGCGTCGCCGAGGCGCAGGGCCCGGTTGCCCGCGCCGGCCGCCTGGGCGGGGGCCGTGGCGGCGTCGGTGTGCGGCATCACCTCGGCGATGGTGCTGAGCCGGCCGTCGCCGTCCACCGCCCAGCTGACCGCCCCGGCGTGGGTGGCGGTCAGCACCGGTTCGGTGAACAGCCCGTGGAGGCGCAGCCCGCCTTCCGGGGCGTACGTCCGGCGGGCGGTGCCGCGCAGTTCGGCGAGCGGGGCGCTGGTCTCGGCACCGGCCGGGGGCCTGGTCAGGGCGGTGGTGAGGGCGAGTAGATCGCGCAGGCCGGACACCAGGTCGGCCAGTCGGTGGTCGGGTGCGCCGGAGCGGGCCGCGCGCAGCCGGGTGGCCACGGTCACCGCCGCCGCGGCCGGGCGGTGCAGTCCGGCCAGGCGGGCTCCGTGGGCGGCGTGCAGCAGTTCGGCCTGGGTCACGGCGCCGGCGGCGCCGACCCCGGCGGCCAGCACGGCGCAGGCGGCGTGGTGGAGGTGGCGGGCGGCGGCGAGTTCGGACGGGGCCAGGGTGGGGTTGTCCTCGGCGAGGGTGTCCTCGGCGGGTGCGTCCTGGGTGCGGGCGGTGTCCGGGGCCTGGGGCTCGGTGGTGTCGGGCCCGGGCTCGGCGAGGGTGCAGAGGGTGACGGCGGCGGCCCGGTGCACGCAGGCCGGGGCGAGCAGGCAGCCGCAGCGGACGTCCGCCGGGTCGGCGACCACCCCGTCCGGGGCGTGCAGGACGAGCAGCGTCTCCTCGTCCACCTCCACCCGCCACTGGTGGCCGGAGCGCGTCACCGGGCGCTGCGCCAGTTTCGCGGCCGCGCCGTCCAGCCGCTTCTGCAGGCGGGCGCTCAGCGCGGACACCACCTCGGCGACCACCTCCGGCCGCACGCCCGGCCAGTCGCCGTCGCTCGTCGTCTCGTTCATCGCACCTTCTCCCCCGCCCAGCGGGCCAGTTCCAGCGGGCTCAGCGCCGCCACGGGCATGCCGGCCGCGACCAGTTGGCCCGCGACCGCCTTCGAGTACCGGGCCGTGCCGGTGTCGTCCATGGCGGCGCAGCCGAGCAGGTGCACGCCGGAGTCGACCAGGGCCCGGGCCTGGGCCAGCAGGGCGCCGAGCGGGCCGCCCTCCTCGAAGTCGCTGACCACGGCGACCAGCGTGCGGGAGGGCACCGTCACCAGGTCGCGGGCGTACCGCAGGCCGCTCGCGATGCTGGTGCCGCCGCCGATCCGCACCTCCAGCAGGAGGCTCAGCGGGTCCGCCACCCGCTCGGTGAGGTCGACCACCTCGGTGGAGAAGGCGACGAAGTGGGTGCTCAGCGAGGGCACGCCGGCCAGGATCGAGGCCGTCAGCGCCGCCCAGACCGTGGACGCCTCCATCGACCCGGAGACGTCGACGACCAGGATCAGGCGCCAGTCGTTCGCCTGCCGGGCCCTGGTCCGGAACACCGGGCGCTCGGGCACGATCAGGGTGCCGCCGTCCGGGGACGGGCGGGCGGTGGCCAGGTTGGCCCGGATCGTCCGGTCCAGGTCGAGCCCGCCGCCGGGGCGGCGGGAGGGGCGCGGCAGCGCGATGCCGGTCAGGGCCGGGCGCAGCCTGGTCGCCAGCTCGCGGCCCAGCTCGTCGACGAGGCGGCGGACCAGCGGACGCAGCCGGGCCACCCGTGCCTCGGGCAGGCCGCCGGCGTGCTCCAGCACGGTGCGCAGCAGGTCGACGGACGGGCGGACGGCGGACGGGTCGAGCTCCTCGAGGGCGTCGGTGCGACCCCGGGCGACGGCGGCGGCCAGGACCTCCTCCCGGATGCCCGGGCCGAAGAGCGCCTCCAGTTCCTCGGCCCACTCGCGCGCGCCCGGGTACGGCGCTTCGCGGCCGCCGCGGTGGCCTGCCGCCGCGCGGCTGCGGCTGTCCAGGCCCGGGCCGGATCCTTCGCCGTGCCCGTTTCCGTACAGCTCGTCGAGGGCGGTGGCGAGTCGGGCGCCGCGGCCGTGGAGGCCGCCGCTGCCGGGGCGGCCGAGCAGCAGGCGCCAGCGCTCGGCCGGGCCGAGATCGTGGGGCCGTGCGGGTGCGGGTCCTTCCGTGATCGGTTCTGGTGTCGGTGTCGACGGCGGTGCGGGCGCGGGCTCGTGGACCGGCTCGCGGGCCGGCAGGAGGCCGCGGCGGGCGAGCGCGGCACGGGCGGCCAGGTCGGCGCGGACCCAGGCGGCGAGCACGGCGGGGTCCGTTTCCTCGGGCAGGGCGGTGAGCCGGGTGCCGAGCCGTTCCTCGACCAGGGTCAGCAGCCGGTCGCGGGCTGCGGGGCCGAGGGTGTCGAAGCCGCCGCGCAGCGCGGGCAGGCGGTCCAGGAAGGCGGCGTCGGGCAGCGCGGTGACCCGTTCCAGCAGCGGCTGCAACGCCTCCGGCGCGCTGTCGAACAGGCCCTCGGCCGCCGTGAGCAGTCCGGTCAGGCTCCGCCCGAGCGCGCGCCGGGATTCCGGGGTGGTCGCGCCGTCCACCCAGGAGGCGGCGCGGGCGCCCAGCGCCTGTGCGCCGTCCTGCCCGAGCAGCACCCGCACCGCCCCCGCGGCGCCCCGCACCAACGGGCTGCCCCGCTCGGCGAGTTCGGCCAGCGCCCGGCCCAGGCGCAGCCCGCCCCGCAGGTCCGCCCGCCGGGCCAGCTCCACCAGCGCCCTGGCGTCGGCCGGGTCGTCCGACCCGCCCAGGCCCTCCAACTGCCGCACCGCCGCTACCGTCAGCGCCTCCCCGGCGGCCTCCACCGGCCCGCCGGGCGCGGGCAGCGGCGGCCGCTGCGCGGAGCCGCCGGGAAGGGGGCCGGGCACGTCGTGGACGGCGGAGTTCGGCGGCTCGGATGCGGAAGTGCCGACCGCTCCCGCCGAGTTCGGGCCGGACAGGACGACCGCCTGCGGCTGCGCGGCCCGGTGGCGTTCCGGCTGCGCCGCCGCTGCCCGGGCAGGCGGGGAGGTGGCGGAATCGGGGCGGTGACCGGGGGCCGGGCCGCCGCCGGCACCGTCCGCCGGCCAGGTGCCGGGTGCCTCGACGCCGGCCCCGTCCGGAGGCGCGGCTACGGTCCCGCCCGACGAGGACGGCCCGGCCGGAGCCGTCCGAGAGGGCGGCTCCGCGGTGCCTCCCGGGAGGGCGCCGGACGTGGGATCCCCCGCGCGGGTACCGGGATCCCCGGGTGTGGGGAGCACGTGGTTCGGCGCGGGCGGCGGGGTGAGGTCGACGGGGAGGTGGCCTGCGGTGAGGCGGTCGAGAAGGGCGAGGGCGTCGAGGAGGTCGGGGAGGGTGCCGGCAGTGGGGAGGACGGTGGTGAGTTGGGTGAGGCGGGTGGCGGTGAGGGCGGGGAGGGCGCAGGAGGCGGCGGCGGTGAGGCCGTCGATGACGTCGCGCGGGGTGGGGTGGTCGGTGAGTCGGGTGCGGAGGGTGCCTTCGGCGGCCTGGGCGGGGGTGACTCCGCGGGTGCCGGCGACGGTGAGCATGGCGGCGGTGGCCGGGGTCCAGTGGAGGCGCCAGCGGGTGCCGAGGGTTTCGGTGCCGCCGGCGCCGGTGGTGGGGATCGGGTCGGCGTAGGGGACGTCGCAGGCGGTCAGGCGGTGGAGGAGGGTTTCGCGGCGGCGGTCGAGGGGGCTGCGCCGGGGGTCGAGGCGCAGCTCGCGGGGGCCGGGGTCGGTGGGGTCGGGGAGGCCGAGGTCGGCGAGGAGGGTTTCGACGGCGGGGGCGAGTCCGCTGCGCGTGGCGGCGGGGGTGGGGCGGCCGGTGCGGGTGCCGACGAGGACGCGTTCGAGGGCGCGGGCGACGGCTCGGCCGCGGCCGAGGGGTTCGCCCTGGGCGAGGACGGTCTGGACGGCTTCGACGAGTTCGCCGCGGCCGGGGGCGGCGTGGCCGCGCAGGCGGGCGAGGTCGCCGGCGAGGCGGACGATCTCGCGGGCGTCGGCCGGGCCGCTGGGGTGGTCGTCGGTGCGCAGGGCGGCGCAGATGCGGACGGCGGTGGTGGTGAGCGCCCGGGTGAGGCGGTCGGGGTCGCCGCCCGCGTCGAGGACGGTGTGCTGCCATTCGGGGTCGCGGATGCCGGCCGGGTAGCCGGAGCGGGCGTCGAGCAGTGGGTAGGTGTACGGGATCAGGGAGAGGGTGGGCTCGGGTGCGGCGGGGCCGGGCGGCGGCGGTTCGGTGGCGGTGGGCCCGTCGAGCAGGGCGGGGGCGTGGAAGGCGCCGACGACGACGGCGATCCGACGGCCGCCGGCGGTGGCGTCCTGGATGCGGGCGCGCATCCAGGCTTCGCGGCGCTGGTCGTGGGGGTCGACGCCGGGGCCGGTCTCGGCGTCGTGGCGCAGGGCCCAGCCGACGAGCAGGGCGGCGCGGCGGACGGCGTCCGGGGTGGAGCCGGGGGCTGCGGTCTCGACGAGGCGGTCCCACAGGTCCTCGTCGCTGTCGCGGCCGGTGAGGCGGTGGCGCAGCGCCACGGCCAGGCCTGGGGCCGCCAGGCCGTCCGGGGACCGGTGTTCGGCGGTGCGCCGTTCGGCGGTGCGGTGGGCGAGCGGGAGGTCGCAGGCGATGGCTTCGACGCCGTGGCGCCGGGCCCAGCGCAGGGCGACGAGTTCCGGGGAGAAGTCGGCGAACGGGTAGAAGGCCGGACCGGGGCCGTCGTCGGGGCCGGCGGGGGCGGCGGCGAGGGCGACGGGGGCTTCGGTGGCCTCGTCGGCGAGCAGGCCGAGCCAGGGCTGGAACTCGGCGGGGAGTTCGATCAGGACGGCCTCGGGCCGGGCGGCGTCGAGCAGCGCGGGCAGGACCGCGCTGAGGGAGGGCGCGTGGTGGCGCACGCCGATCAGGTAGGGCCCGGGCCGGGCGGTGCCGGAGGCGGCCAGCTGCTCGGCGGCGGCCCGGACGGCGTCCTCGTCGGCCCGGGCTGGTGCCTGTGCGCTGCTCAACGTCCGCATGGGTCAGGCCTCCAGTGCCGGGCGGAGGTCCCACAGGGTGCGCCAGGTGGCGGCGCCCTGCTCGGCGCGGCGGCGCACCGCGCCGTCCCAGTAGCCGAGCAGCCGGGCGGCGTCGGCCGGGTCGTCCTTGCGGACGACGCCGAGGAGTTGGCCGGGCAGGCGGGTCAGGAGGTCGCCGCCGTCCGGGAGGTAGGCGGCGGTGACGCCGAGGGCGGTGGCGACGGAGACGGCCTCGGCGGTGCTCATCACGGTGGAGGGGCGTTCGACGTCCCAGCCTTCGGTGGAACGCCCGGTGCGCAGGTCGCGGAAGGCGGTGACGAGGGCGTCGAGGACGGCGTCGTCGACGGCGTAGGCGGCGCCGGCCCGGGCGACGGCGGCGGTGGACTGACGGCGGACGAGGTCGACTTCGGCGGCCAGGCTGCCGATCGGGCCGACCGTCTCGAAGTTGAACCGGCGTTTGAGGGCGGCGGACATCTCGCTGACGCCCTTGTCGCGCAGGTTGGCGGTGGCGATCAGGGTGAATCCGGCGGCGGCGTACAGCTGCCCGTCCGGGGTGCCGGCCAACTCGGGGACGGCGACGCGTCGTTCGGAGAGCAGGGAGACCAGGGCGTCCTGCACCTCGGGCAGGCAGCGGGTGACCTCCTCGACCCGGGCGACGGCGCCGGTGGTCATGGCGGTGAGCACCGGCGAGGGGACGAGGGCGTCGCGGCTGGGGCCCTTGGCGAGCAGGAGGGCGTAGTTCCAGCCGTACTTGAGCTGCTCCTCGGTGGTGCCGGCGGTGCCCTGGACGGTGAGCGCGCTGGTGCCGCAGACGGCGGCGGCGAGCAGTTCGGAGAGCATGGACTTGGCGGTGCCGGGCTCGCCGACGAGCAGCAGGCCGCGCTCGCCGGCGAGGGTGACGACGCAGCGCTCGACGAGGGCCCGCTCGCCG
Source organism: Streptomyces sp. Y1 (assembly GCF_041053115.1). Lineage (NCBI taxonomy): Bacteria > Bacillati > Actinomycetota > Actinomycetes > Kitasatosporales > Streptomycetaceae > Streptomyces > Streptomyces sp. Y1. The sequence goes on from NZ_CP163445.1 coordinate 1,515,555, forward strand.
ACGAACTTCTGCTCGATGACGAGGCTCCTGCGCCCGGCCTTGAGCTTCTCGCCGTCGCTGCCCATGACGAAGGTGACGACGGCGCGCGGGGTGAGCCGCCAGCCGGGCGGGCGCGGGCCGCTGTCGTGGGCCGCGAGGAACTCCAGTTCGGCGGCGTACTTCTCCTCGGGCGGGACGGTCTGGCGGTCCGTGGCGGTGCTGGTGGAGGTTCTGGTGGTGCTGGTCATCGGCGGGCCTTCCTGCGCGTGCCGGTCCGGAGCTCTTCGTAGCCGGGGGTGTCGCCGTCGACGGTGCGCTGCCAGGCCCGGGCGAACAGGTCCGGGACGGGCAGGCGCGGCAGCACCGGCTTGTGGGTGGGCAGTTCGTACAGGGCGGCCTTCCAGGTCTCGACGGGCAGCGCGGGGGCCTTGGCCTCCTGCCAGCCGCAGGGCAGGAAGAGGCTGCGGCCGGCCCGGGGCCGCTTGGCCTCCAGCACGAGGCCGGTGGCGGCGAGTTCGGCGCGGGCCCGCTTCAGCCTGGCGGGCTTCCAGCCCGTCCAGCGGGCGACGTTGCGGTCGGTGGGGTCGGGCAGGGCGAGCAGTTGCAGGTAGAGGGTGGCGGCGTCCGCGCCGAGGCCGTGGGTGCGGGCCGCCTCGGCGACCAGCGCGGGGGCGGACAGCTGCGGGTTCTGCAGCCAGGCCGCGCGGCCCTCGGCCGTCGCCGGGTCGGCCGTCACGGCGGTGACGGACGCGACGGCGGACTCGGCCAGCCGCCGCGCCTCGCCGTTGAGCACGGCGACGAGGGCGCCCTGGTCGTCGCCGTACCAGGAGCCGTTGCGCAGCCCGGTGATGAGGTCGAGGAGCGGGTCGTCCGGGCCGGTCAGCCCGGCCGGACGCAGCCAGACCTGCTCGTACGCCTCGTGGTAGGGGCTGAGGACGAGCGCCGGGCCGCAGCGGACCAGGCCGTCCGGGTCGGCGCCGCCCTCGGCGGGCAGGCCGAAGCGGGCGCGCATGACGGCACCCATCGGGCCGTTCTTGGCGGTGTTGACGAGTTGGAGGTCGAGCAGCAGGTCGGGGTCGCCGAGGCGGGTGTGCAGGGCGTCGACGGCCCGGGGCAGCAGTGGGCGCAGCGGGCTGTCGGCGGGCAGGTGGTAGGCGAGCCAGCGCAGGGCGTCGAGGGTCCGGTGGAGTTCACCGGGCGCGGGGACGGCGTCGGCGTCCTCGGGTCGGAGGTGGGGTTCGGCGCGGTGGTCGGTGGTGAGGCGGTAGGTGGTGGTGCGGGTGAGCCAGCGGGTGCGGGCGGGGTTGAGGACGGCTTCGAGGTGGTCGATCCGGACGCCCTTGACGGCGGCCTGGTCGGCTTCGGGGAGGGTGACGAGGTGTCCGAAGTGGCGGATCCAGGTGTCGGCGCCGGCGGCGAGGTCGGGGCCTTCGGTCCACAGGGTCTTGGGGTCGGGCGGCAGCAGGGCGCCCCAGACGTCGATGAGGGCGTCGTGGGGGTGGCTGCGCAGCCATTCCTTGGCGGCCTTGGCCTCGGTGGCCTTGATGCCGAGTTCGGCGAGCCGTTCGGCGGTCAGGGCGGTGGTGCCCCAGTGGAGGAGGGTGGGGGGCGGGCAGAGCAGCAGGGTGGCGCGGGCGGTGCCGATGCCGGTGAGTTCGGCGAAGGCGGTGGCCCGGGCCCGGTCCCAGGGGACGCTGCCGCGCAGGGCGGCGACCCGCCAGAACTTCTGGACCCAGGCGGCGCTGATCCGTTCCTCGGTGCGGCGCTCCCGGACGGTGGTGAAGTGGGCGACGGGGCCGAAGCGGCCGCTCGGGTCGTGGTCGACGGCGAGCCAGTGGATGGCGCCGTTCTGGTGGGTGCGGTAGCCGAGGATGACGACGGTGCGGTCGCCGTGGCGCAGCACCTGGCCCTGGCGGAAGTCGGCGGGGCGCGGGTCGGTGGCGGGCCGGTGGGGCTCGCTGAGGACGAGTTCGCGCAGGGTGTCGCCGCGGTCGGCGAGCGGGCCCTTGGTGAGTTCGCCGAGGAGTTCGACGAGCGAGGAGCGGTGGGCGGGTTCGGTGAGCGGGTTGGCGACGGCCTGGGCGAGGACGTGGAGCAGGCCGAGCAGGTGGAGCCAGCCGTGGCCGCCGTCGCCGCCGCGCAGGGTGATCCTGGCGGGGGCGGCGGACCAGCCGTCTGCCTGGCCCTCGCTCGTGTCGGTGGTGGCGGGCGGGTCGGCGAGGACGGCGAGGACGGTGCGCAGGTTGTTGAGCGTCCACCAGCGGTCGCGGATGAGCCAGCCGGAGCCGAAGCCGGGGATGTCGGGCAGCAGGGCGGTGACGGCGTCCTGCAGTTGCTGGTCGCGGCCGTGGTCGGGGCGGTACTCGGGGGTCTGGGCCCGGTCGGGCCGTTCGGCTTCGGGCTGCGGCACGAACCGGGCGATGCCGTCGAGCAGGTCGGCGGCGGCGCGGGCGAGTCCGGCGACGCCGGCGAGCAGCAGCGGGTGGGTGACCTCGGGCAGCAGGGCGGCGACGGCGGGGACGGGCAGGCTGCTGCGGGTCGGCTCGTTGTGCTGGGCGATGGGGCGCCGTACGCCCTGGACGGTGAGCCAGCGCCGGTCGTCCTCGGGGACGGGCCGGGTGTCGACGGGCCGGGTGTCGACGGGCCGGGTGTCGACGGGCCAGGCGGCGTCGATCAGTCGGGCGGCCTGTTCGGGGTCGACGCCGCGCAGGGCGCGGGAGCCGGCTTCGTCGCGGGGTCGCAGGGCGTGCCAGTGGTCGAGCGGTGGGACGAGGGCGGTGCCGGCGGCGGAGAGGTCGCCGGCGCGGCAGGGCCGCAGGTCGGCGGTGCGGTCGGTGGCCGTGGCGAGGTCGGGCAGGGTGAGGGCGAGGGTGTCGCCGGAGGTCTCGGTGACGGCCGGTCGGCCGGCGCCGGGCAGGGCGAGTCGGCCGACCGGGACGGTGTCCGGGTGCGGGCCGGTGATCGGCAGGGTGATGTGCTGTCCGTCCGGGGTGACGGCGGTGGCCGTCCGGTCGGGGTCGATCCGGACCCAGCCGCCGAGGACGGTGCCGTCGGTGCCGAGCGGGGTGCCTTCCAGGCCGGGTTGGAGCGGCAGCAGCCGGGTGTTGCGCGCGGCGAGCCGGCCGGCCGCGGCGGAGGCTGCGATCACGGGCGGTTCGGCGGCGCGGCCCAGGGTGCCGGTGTGCGGGTCGAGTTCGCGCGGGGCGGGGTCGCCGTCTCCGGGGCGCAGCGTCCAGTGGCCGGTGCCGTCGCCGAGGACGCGGTGTTCGGACGGCAGCCGGGTGTCGCCGGCGTGCAGCGGGCGTTCGCCGGTGGTGCGGCCGCCGCCGGGCAGCGGGAGGGAGGGCGGTTCGGGCCGCCGGTCGCCGTAGTGGTAGCCGGTGATGGTCTCGCCGCCGAGTTCGAGGATCTGGTCGGGGCGGCCGGACCAGTAGCCGACCTGTTTGCCGTTCTGCTGCCAGGCGACGAGGAGTTCGCCGTCGACGAAGCGCAGTCGGGGGCGGTTCCAGCGGTGGTCCGGCTCGGGGACGCGCAGGGTGTGTTCCAGCACGGTGCCCTGCGGGCCGACGACGACGGCGCGGTCGCCGCGGGCGAGGATCAGGCACGGCCAGGCGTCCTCGACGATCAGGCCGTCGAGGGCCGGGCCGTGGAAGCCGGGGGTGGCGGCGTTGCGGGCGGTGGCCGTCGAGGCGGCGGTGCCCGGGTCGGCGGGGGTGCCGGGGCCTGCGGAGGTGCCCGGGTCGGCGGGGGTACTGGCGTCGGCCGGGTCGGCGAGGGTGGCGAGGGCGTCTTCGAGGGCGGGCCAGCCGAGTTCGTCGAGGATGCCGGCGGCGAGCGCCCGGGCGAGCAGTCCGGCGACGTCGAGGGCGGCGATCCGCTCGGCGGCGGCCGGGGCGATGCCGCGGATGGCGGTGCGGTAGGGGCTGAGCGAGCGGACCAGGTCGGCGGCGCCGGCCAGGCCCCGGACGGCGGCGAGTTCGTCGGCCCGGACCTCGGCCCACTCGGCCATCAGCGTGCGCAGCACCGGGACGGCGGGCGCCTTGCGGGTGACGGCGGTCACCCAGGCGGGCGGGGTGGCGTCGCGCAGCAGCGGCCGGTAGCGCGGGTCGGCGGCGACGGCGCGCAGGCGGGCGCTGCCGGGGCCGCAGTGGTCGGCCCAGTGCTTGACGCCGAGGGCGCGGCCGGCGGGCGGGTCGGCGACGGGCACGCCGGCGGCCAGCAGGTGGTCCAGCAGGTCGAGGTCGGCCAGGTCGCCGCCGCGGTCGGCGAACAGGTCGACGGGGACGGCGTCGGCGCGCAGGCGCTCGGTCATCCGGCCGGCCAGGGCGAGGGTGGCGGCGGTGTCGGACCGGGTGCGCCAGCCGCGGCGGGTGTGCCGGGCCCAGCGCTGGAGCCAGGCCGCGGCCGCGCCGGGCTCCTCGTCGGCGCGGCGGGGCCCGGTGAGCCCGGCGTCGGCGCCGGTCTCGGCGAGCAGGGCGAGCCAGGCGGCGTCGTGCGCGGCGGCGTCGCCGCCGTCCGGGGCGGGCAGCAGGTCGAGCAGGCGGCGTCGGACGGCCTCCTCGCGGCGCCCGAGCCGGACCAGCGGGCCGTGCCAGGACTTCCAGAACGCGGCGGGCGCCCGGTTGATCGCCGGGGATTCCAACAACTCGGCGAGCAGGGCCTGTTCGTGCGTGTCGCGGTCGAGCCCGGCGGCCCGGAGCAGGGCGCGGGCGTCCTCGGCGACCCCGGCGTACGGGGCCATGCCGGCGGTGGAGCGCTCGGTGCAGAGCTGGCGGAAGCGCTGCCAGGCGGTGTGCGGGTCGAGCCTGGTGGACAGTTCCTTGACGTACTGGCGCAGTTCCTTGACGGTGAGGGCGCCGGCCAGGGCGAACTCCAGGAAGACGGCGCGCAGCCGCTCCTCGTCGACGCCGAGGCCGTGGGTGCGCTCGGCCTCGCGGGCCTTGCCGAACCAGGTGGCGGCGTAGGCCTGGTTGCCCTGGGCGAGGAAGATCCGGCCGACCTCCTCGCAGAAGGTGGGCAGGAAGTGCGGCACGGCGCGGCCGAGGCGGGTGGCGAGCGCGGCGAAGCCGTCCTTGGCGGCGCCCGGCTTGGACTTGACCTGCCGGGCCAGCCGCTCCGTCTCCTTGACCAGGGCGAGCGCGTGGTGGCCGTTGGCCGGGTCGTTGACGAGGGCCCAGGCGGGGAAGCCGAGCGCCTCCTGGCGGACCTGGCCGACGTCGGCGGGCGTGCCGGCGGGGGTGAGGCCGAGGAAGTCGAGGGCGGCGTCCTCGGCCGCGCCGAGGGCGCCGGGGACGAGCCGGACGATCCGGCGGCCGTCCAGCGCGGGGTGGGTGTAGGTGCGGGCGGTGAGCACGTCGGCGGCGCTGTCCGGGCGGCCGGCGTCGGGCAGGGTGCCGGCGGGCAGCACGGCGCCCGCGTCGAGCAGGGCCTCGTGGCGGGCCCGCGCCCGGTCGGCGCGGGTGCCGGTGCCGACTGCGGTGGCCGTGGTCGCGCCGGTGGTGGTGGCGGTGGCCGTGGTCGCGCCGGTGGTGGTGGCGGTGGTGGCGGTCATGCGGCTTCCTCCCCTTCGATCGTGCGGCCCGCGTACAGCGCGGCGGCCATGCGCATGCCCTCGGACCAGGCGACCGGCCCGACCTCGGTCAGCGGCAGCGCCCGGCCGTCCGGGCCGGCCCAGCTGAGCGTGCCGGTCTCGCAGGCGTCGTAGTCGTAGTAGTCGCCGACCCAGACCCGGGCCTCGACGGTGCGGCCGCCCTCGCTGACCGGCTGGACGGCGGACCCGCCGCGCACCCGGCAGCCGAGCCGGTCGCAGCGGCCGCGCAGTTCGCGCAGCTCCCGGTAGCGGCCGCCGGCGAACTCGTCGACCGCGGTGCCCGGCAGCGGCCCGGCCGGCTTGTGCCAGACCTCGCGGTAGAGCTGCCGGACGCGCTGGGAGACGCCGAGTTCGACGGCGAACTCGCGCAGCTCGTCGAGGTCCGGCAGCAGGACCGGGTGGGGTATCAGGACCTCGGCGGCCGTCAGCCGGACGGTGTCGCCGTCCAGGTCGACCAGGCCGAGGCCGCGTTCGGCGTCCGCGCCGCGCAGGAAGCCGGCGACCTCGCCGTCGACCCCGGTGACCACCACGTCCCGCAGGACGGCCTGCCAGGCCTCGTCGGCCCACACCTCGGTGAGCACGGCGGCGGGCACCGGCAGCGAGCGCACCATCCAGCGCTCGACGTCCGCCAGGCAGCGCCGCTCGTGGGCGCCCAGCCATTCGGCGAGCTGCTTGAGCTGGGTGACCGCCGGGTCGCCGTTGAGCTTCGGCGGGAGGGACTTGAGCGTGCGCCCCGCCGCGTTGCGGCACGCCACCCTGCCCTCCGCGTCCAGCGTGACGCGGTAGCCCCCCGCGCCCGTCTCCACCCATGCCACGGCCGTTCTCCTCCCACCGGTCCCACCGGAATTGCGCGTCCTGATCGCCTGCTGATCAGCGATGCCAGGAACGTAGCGACGCCCACTGACAGCAGGAGGGGCGGGATGGCGCTCTTCGGGGCCCGCGGAGTTCAAACCGCTCGCACGGGTGAACGAATCGGCCGCGCGGCCCGGTTCGGGACGCGCGACCGCCCGGCGCCCCGGAACGGAACGGGCCGTACCGGGCCGCCGGGCGGGAAGGCGTACGGAGGTGGGCGGGCGTCAGCCCCCGGCCGAGGCGGCCGGTGCCCCCGGCACGACCGCCGGCGCGAGCGGAAGAACCGCCGGCGCGAGCGGAACGACCGCAGGCGCCCGCGGCACGATCACCGGCGCCCCGTCCCCCGGCGCGGCGAGCACGTGGCTGTCGATGTCGTACAGCGCCCGCACCAGCGCCGCGTCCACCACCTCGCGCGGCGGCCCGCAGGCGACCACCGCGCCGTCGCGCAGCGCGACCACGAGGTCCGCATACCGGGCCGCCGCCGCGAGGTCGTGCAGCACCATGACGACGGTCCGCCCGCCCGCGGCGACCTGCCGGACCAGCTCCAGCACCTCGACGGCGTGCCCGAGGTCGAGCGCGCTGGTCGGCTCGTCGAGCAGCACCACGGGCGCGTCCTGGGCGAGCACCATGGCCAGCCAGCAGCGCTGTCGCTGGCCGCCGGAGAGCCGGTCGAGCCGCCGGCCGGCCAACTCCTGGACGCCGGTGGCGCGCAGGGCCTCGGCGGTCAGCCGTTCGTCGTCGGGCGACCACTGCCGGAACAGGCCCTGGTGCGGGTGCCGGCCGTAGCGCACCAGCCCTTCGACGGTGACCGCCTCGGGTGCCTGCGGGCTCTGCGGCAGCAGCGCGACCCGGTGGGCGGCCTGGCGCGGGCGCAGCCGCCAGAGGTCCTCGCCGCCGACCAGCACCCGCCCGGCGTCCGGCCGGTGCAGCCGGGCCGCGGCCCGCAGGAGGGTGGACTTGCCGCAGCCGTTCGGGCCGACCACCGCCACCACCTGCCCGGCGGGGACGGTGAGGTCCACGCCGCCGAGTACGGGGCGGCCGGGGCCGTAGCCGGCGCCGAGCCCCTGGATCGTCAACTCCATGGAGTGCCTCTAGTAGTAGGCGGGGCGGTCAGGAGGCCGAAGCGCCGAGCGCCTTGGTGAAGTCGCCGATCACGGCGTCGGCGGCGAGCGGGCCGCCCCGGGTAGACCAGACCGAACCGTCCACGGTGACGGCGCGGTTGTTCTTCACGGCGTTCAACTCCCGGTAGGCGGGCTTGGACTGGACGTCCTTGAGCGCGGCCTTGCCGTCGTCGGTGAGGGTGGACAGGAACAGCCAGTCGCCGTCGATCTCGTTGAGCTTCTCCAGGCTGAGCGCGGGGCTGTGCGCGTTGCCGTCCTTGTCCTGGGCGGCCGGGCGGGTGAGGCCCATGTCGAGGGCGACGCCGCTGGCGAACTGCTTCTTCTCCATCCAGCTGGGGCCGGTGGGGTTCCAGCGGACGATGGAGACGGCGGCGCCCTTGTTCTTGCCGAGGTCGCCGCCGGCCTTCGCGGCCTTGGCCTCGTACTCGGTGATGACCTTGTTGGCCTGGTCGAGCTTGTTGACGGCGTTGCCGATGCCGCGGAAGGCGAGCTTCCAGTCGTCGGTGGGCGCCATGGTGACGAGGGTGGCGGGGGTGATCTCGCGCAGCTGCTTGAGCATCTGCTCGTCCTGCATGTCGCCGGCCAGGATCAGGTCGGGCTTGGCGGCAACCACCTTGTCCAGTACGGGCTGCAGCAGGTTGCCGACGACGGGGACGCCCTGCACCCGGTCCTTCAGGTAGGCGGGCGGCTCGGCCAGCCCCTGGCCGTTGGTGATGCCGACCGGCTTGACGCCGAGGGCGAGCACCGCGTCCAGGTCCTCCTGGGTGAGGGTGACGATCCGCTGGGGCTCGGCGGGGATCTCGACGGCCTTGCCGGTGGCGTCCTTGACGGTGCGCTTGCCGCCGGCGGCCGCCGGGGAGCCGCCGGCCGAGGAGGAGGCGGAGGAGGAGGACGAGCCGGAGGATCCGCAGCCCGCGAGCAGCAGGGCGGCCGCCCCGGTGACGGCCAACGCCCGGGCCGCGCGGCGGCGACGGACGGGGCTGAGCGGGCGACGGGCGAACGGCATGGGTGCCTCCGGGCAACGGTGGTAAGGGAATTGATCAGAGAACCGGCGCGGGAGCTGGTGCGCGGCCCGCACGCGGACGGGCCGGCCCGGCGCCGCGGGCGGCGGCGGGGAGCAACCGGGGCGGCTCGACCATTAGGTTAGCCTTACCTTATGACACCGTCGCAAGTGGGCGTCCACGAAGCGTCCGCCGCCACCCCGCCGGACGCGGCCCCGGGAGCCGTTCCGGGCGCCCCGCCACCCCCGCCGCCCGACCGCCGCCGCACCGGTTGGGCGGTCGCCGCCGGGGCGCTCGCGCTCCTGCTCGTGCTCGCCGCGCTCTCGCTGTCCATCGGCGCCGGCGAGGTCGGCCCCGGCCGGGTCCTGGACTACCTGCTCAACCGCGACGGCGCCCGCGCCGACAGCCGACTCGCCCTCGTCGTCGGCGACTTGCGACTGCCGCGCACCGTCACCGCGCTGCTCGTCGGCGCCGCGCTCGGCGTCGCCGGCGCCCAACTGCAGTCCGTCACCCGCAACCCGCTCGCCGAGACCGGCCTGCTCGGCGTCAACGCCGGCGCCTCGCTCGGCGTCGTCCTCGCCGTCGCCGTCCTCGGCGTCCAGACCTCGTACGGCTACCTCGCGTTCGCCTTCGGCGGCGCCGTGCTCGCCAGCGTCCTGGTGCTGCTGGTCGCGGGCAGCCGGGGCGGCGGCTCGCCGATCCGACTCGTGCTCGGCGGCTCCGCCGTCGCCGCCGTCTTCCGCGGCCTCACCGACGTCCTGGTCGTCAACTCCCCCGAGGCGTACGAGCGGTACCGCGTCTGGGTGCTCGGCTCGCTCGCCGGGGTCGAGGGCTGGACGACGCTGCGCCAGCTCGCGCCCGTGCTGGCCCTCGGGTTCCTGTGCGCCCTGCTCACCACCCGGCCGCTCACCGCGCTCGCCCTCGGCGACGACCTCGCCCGCGGCCTCGGCCACCGGCCCGGCGCCACCCGGGCCGCCGTCGCCCTCGGCGTCACCCTGCTGACCGCCTCCGCCGTCGCCCTCGCCGGCCCGGTCGCCTTCCTCGGACTGCTCTCCGGGTTCCTCGCCCGGACCGTCGCCGGCCCCCGGATCGGACAACTCACCCTGCTCGCCGCACTGTTCGGCGCCGCCGCGCTCACCGGCTCGGATGTGCTCGCCCGCGTGGTGGCCCGGCCGTTCGAGGCGCCGGTGTCCGTGATCGTCGCGCTGATCGGCGCCCCCGCGCTGATCGCCATCGTCCGCTCCCGGCGCTCCGCCGCCCTCGCCCTCACCGACCCCGCCGCCGACGCCCCGCCACCGGCACGGCGGCCCGAACCACCCGCCGCCAAGCCGGACTCGGCCCTGCGGTACGGCGCGTGGTCGCTGCTCGTCCCCCGCCGGGCACTGCTCGCCTCGCTCGGCCTGGCCGCGGCGCTGCTCGCCGCCGTCGTGGTCTCCGCGCACGCCGGGCAGAGCGAACTCGACCTCGGCCGCACCTTCCAGGCCGTGTTCGGCTACGGCGACCGGCTCGATGTGCTGCTCGTCCAGAAGTTCCGCCTCGGCCGGATCGTCGCCGGACTCGCCGCCGGAGCCGCCCTCGGCCTCGCCGGCTGCCTCACCCAGACCCTCGCCCGCAACCGCCTCGCCACCCCCGAACTCCTCGGCGTCAACGACGGCGCCACCGCCGCCGTCCTCATCTCCGCCGGCACCGCCGGCACCTTCGGCGCCTGGTGGGCCGGGCCGCTCGGCGCGCTCGTCGCCGTCCTCGTCGTCACCCTCGCCTCCGGCGGCCTCGGCGCCCGCGGCCTCCGGGTGCTGGTGGTCGGGCTGGCCATGTCCGCGCTCGCCTCCTCCGTCATCCAGGTCGCGATGGCCCGCCGCTCACTCAACTCGGCCGGCTCGCTGTACGTGTGGACCTCCGGCAGCCTCAACGGGCGGGACTACGAGATCGCCACACCCGTCCTCGTCGGGCTCGCGGTGCTGGTGCCGCTCGCGCTCGTCGCCGCGCGGCGACTGGCCGTCCTGCGCTTCGACGACAGCGTCGCCGCCTCGCTCGGCGTCGACCCCGGGCGGGTGCGCCTCGCCTGCCTGCTGCTGTCCGTGGCGCTCGCCGGACTGGCGGTCGGCGTGTGCGGGCCGGTCGGGTTCGTGGCGCTCGCCGCGCCCGTCATCGCCGGACGGCTGGCCGGACCGGCCCGCGTGCCCGTCGTCGGCTCGGCGCTCACCGGAGCCCTGCTCGTGGTGGTCGCGGACACCGTCGGGCGGGTCCTGATCGGCGGCGTCGAGATCCCGGTCGGCATCGTCACCACCGTGCTCGGCGGCCCCTTCCTGCTGTGGGTGCTGCTCGGGCGGCGCGGACGCGACAGCGTCGCGTGAATCGGCGCGCATCGACATGAATCGACATGAACCGACATGAGTCGACTTGAGGAGTAGTGGACTTGAAGACTTCGTCCCCGACCGTCGCCCCCGATCCGGACGACCCGGCGTACCGGCTGGTCACCTTCCGGTACGCCGGCGAGCAGGAGTACGACGGGGTGCTGGCGCTGCTGCACACCGTCACCGACAAGGACCGGCACTCCGGCGACCTGACACCGCATCTGATGCACCGTCGGATCGACGGCTCGTGGTCGATCACCTACCGGCTGCGCGCCGACCACCGGGCGTCCTACCAGCTGTACCCCTTCCGGGGCGCGGCCCCGGGCACGAGCCGGGCCGACTGGCTGCGCGTCCTCGACGGGGCCGTGCCCGACCCGCACGGCGCGGACGGACTCCTGCTCCCCGCGCGCGACGGCCGCCACCCCTCGTCGGTGCTCAGCCTGCCCGACGCGCCCGCCCAGCCGTACGTGCGGCGGCGCGAGGACGTGGCGCGCGGACGGACCACGGCCCATGAGGTCGACGGTCGTCGCGTCGACGTCCACCTCCCGCCCGGGGAAGGCCCGTTGGAGGCGGTGGCGGTGCTGCTGGACGGGGAGATGTGGGGCGGGGTGCTGTCGGTCGGCGACACCTTCGACAACCTGACGGCGGACGGGGCGATCCCCCGGGCCGCCGCCCTGCTCGTCCACACCATGGGCCCGCGGCGCCCGGACGACCTGAGCTGCAACCCGGACTTCGTCGACCTGCTCGCCGACCGGCTACTCCCCTGGGCACAGTGCGAGTTCGGCACGCCCCTCGATCCCGCCCGCACCGTGGTCGCCGGCCAGAGCGCGGGCGGCCTCACCGCCGCCTTCGCCGCGTTCCGCCGCCCGGACCGGTTCGGCAACGCGCTCTCCCAGTCCGGCTCCTTCTGGTGGCCGGACGAGACGGAGTTCGACGAGGGCAGCGAGTGGCTCACCCGGCAGTTCGCCGTCGCCGCCCGGCGCGAGGCCCGGTTCTACCTGGAGGTCGGGCTGCAGGAGTGGATGCTGCTCGCCCAGAACCGCCACCTGCGGGACGTGCTCGTGGCGCGCGGATACGACGTCGAGTACCGCGAGTTCAACGGCGGCCACGACTACGCCTGCTGGCGCGGCGGCCTGGCGGACGGCCTCGCCCACCTGCTCGGAGCGCGCTGACCCGGGCGGCGCGCCCGGGCGGGGTCAGTCCCGGTAGGGGACCAGCCGGGACAGGTCCAGCTCGAAGCCGAACGGCTCGGGGATGCGGATCTGCTCGCCGAACTCCCGCTCGGTGCGGGTGTGGTACCGGTCGCGGTTGGGCTCGGAGAACAGCGTGACGGTCTTCTGTCGCGGGTCGACGATCAGGTAGAGCGGGAAGCCCATGCGGGGGTAGTCGCGGACCTTGCCCGTCCAGTCGTTGTCGGGGTTGGACGGGGAGACGATCTCGACCGCGACCAGCGCGAGCTCGGCCGGGATGTCGTGCCCCTCCAGGTCGATGACGTCTTCCGGCAGGTAGGTGAGGTCCGGGTTGCGGACGGCGCCGACCCCGGGTGAGGCCAGGTCGCTGTTGCCGGTCGGGAAGTAGCCGGCGGGGCAGTGCGGCTCGAACTGGCGCTGCACGATCGAGAGGTTCAGCTGGTGGATCGAGGAAGGCGATGCCTGCATCACGATGACGTCGCCGGACAACTCGACCTTGTAGCCCTCCGGGAGGCTGCGTCTGGCCTCCTCGAGAAGGCGATAGCGCTCAGGGTTCATCGGGTCTCCTCCGCTGCTCCTGTCACAGTACCGCGTACGCGAACGCCGGTCGGCGCACCGGTGGCATGGGCGGGAAGGAGTGTCGTCCGTCCGGGCGGGGCCGGCGACCGGACGGACGACCACCCGGGGTCACTGCCGGGGCAGCCGGGCCGCGAGCGGTGCGCCGGCGGCGACGAGGGCGGCCGTGAGGGCGAGGGCGAGCCGGTAGGGGGTGACGCCGCCGTCCTCGCCGGTCGCGCCGATCAGGGCGGCGACGGCGGCGATGCCGAGGGCTCCGCCGAGGGTGCGGACGAGGGTGAACAGGCCCATCGCCCGGCCCATGGCGGGCGGCGGGACGTCGGCGAAGCCGGCGATCTGGAGGGTGAGCACGGCGGTGCCCAGGATCAGCCCGACGCCGAGCATCAACGCCCGTACGGCCCACGGGTTCTCGGCGAAGCCGAGGCCGGCGAGCACCGCCGCGGCGAGCAGCAGGGCGGGCAGGGCGAGACGGCGGGGACCGAGCCGGGGCAGCAGTCGGTCGACGGCCTGGGAGGCGGCCATCAGGCCGATGGCCTCGGGGAAGACGCTGAGCCCGGCGTCGAGGGCGGTGGCGCCGAGGGCGGCCTGGTGGAGCAGGGGGACGGCGAAGAGCGCGCCCATCAGGCCGGCGGAGGTGAGCAGGGCGAGCCAGGTGGCGGCGCCGTAGCCGCGGTCGGCGAGCAGGCGCAGGTCCACCAGCGGTTCGGGGGCGCGCAGTTGGTGCCGTACGGCGAGTGCCAGCAGGACGAGGCCGAGCGGGCCGGAGAGGGCCACGCCCGGGGAGGTCCAGCCGTGGGCGGGGCCGAAGCCGAGGGCGTAGGTGAGGAGGCCGAGGCCGGGGGTGGCGAGCAGGAAGCCGGTGGTGTCGAAGCGGCCGGCGGCCGGCTCGTCCTCGGTCCGCAGGGCGGCGGCGCCGAGGGCCACCGCCGCGATGCCGACCGGCACGTTGACGAGGAACAGCCAGTGCCAGGAGAGGTGTTGGGTGAGGTAGCCGCCGAGCGGCGGCCCGAGGGCGGGCATCAGGGCGGTGGGGACGATCAGGATGCGGCCGAGGCCGGCCCGTTCGTGCGGGGCGAAGGCCCGGAACAGCAGGGTCGTGCCGACCGGGGTGAGCAGGCCGCCGGCCACGCCCTGGACGGCGCGGGCGGCGGCGAGCCAGCCGAGGCCGGGGGCGGCCGCGCACAGCGCGCTGACCGCGGTGAAGGCGGCGAGCGCGCCGAGGAAGACGCGTTTGACGCCGTACCGGTCGCCGAGCCAGCCGGCGACGGGCAGGCCGAGGGCGAGGCCGACCAGGAAGGCGGTCTCGACGGCGTTGGCGGCGGAGAGCGGGCGGCCGAAGTCCTCGGCGATGCTGTACAGGGCCGGGTTGACGATGGTGGAGTCGAGGCCGTTCATGCACATCGCGGCGGTGTAGACGACGACCACGGCCGCCCGCCCCGCCAGCGGGGGGCGAGCAGCGACGGCGGGTGGGGTCACAGGTCGGTCCAGTGGGCGGTGATCCAGGCGAGGGCGGTGGCGCGGTCGCTCGGGCCGTGGGCGACGCCCCAGCCGGCGGGGACGGCGGCGAAGGCGGGCCAGAGGGAGTGCTGGCCCTGGTCGTTGACGAGGGCGAGGAAGTCGCCGTCGGCGTCGAAGGGGTTGGCGGGCGCGTCACTCATCGGAGGTTCCGTCCAGTCGGTCGGCGATCACGCGGGCGATGTGCGCGATCGGGTCGGGCAGGGTCATGTCCTTGTGGGAGCAGGCGACGTCGGTGTTGTCGATCCGCCCGGTCACGTACGGGGCCCACAGTTCGGGCATCAGGGTGTCGTCGATGGTGTCGACGGTGGCGCGGAAGAACAGCACGTCGCCGTCGAAGGGGCGGTGGTCGTGGCCACGCACCAGGTGGTTGGTGTGCAGGTAGATCCGGTTGAGCGCGGCGACGGTGGTCTCGTCGAGGCCGGCGAGCGGGCTGCCGGCGCCGCGCAACAGGGCGCTGACGGTGTCGAGTTCGAGCGGCTGACCGGCGAGGTCGTCCGGCCCGAAGCCGCCCATGGTGAGCAGCGCCTCCAGGGCTTCGGCCTGGTCGGGGACGGGGAGCTCGCGGAAGCCCTCGGCCGGGTAGGCGTCCAGGATCGCGAGCAACTCGACGTGCTGGCCGAGCTGTTGGAGGCGGACGGCGAGCGCGTGGGCGATGATGCCGCCGGTGGACCAGCCGAGCAGCCGGTAGGGGCCTTCGGGCTGGACCTCGCGCAGCCGGTCGGCGTAGTGCGCGGCCAGCTCCTCCAGCGTGCGCGGCAGCGGGAGTTCGGCGGTGGCGGCGCCGACGCCCTGGGCCTGGAGGCCGTAGATCGGCACGTCGGCGGGCAGGTGGCGGATCAGTCCGGTGTAGCACCAGCTGAGGCCGCCGGCGGGGTGGACGGCGAACAGCGGCGCCGGACGGCCGGGGGCGGCGGGCCGCAGCGGGAGGAGGACGTCGAGGGCGTCGACGGCGGTCGCGCCGGCGGAGAGCGCCGTTTCGAGGCCGGCCGGGGTGGGGGCCTGGAACAGGGTGCCGATGCCGAGGTCGATCCCGAGCACGTCGCGGATGCGCCCGGCGAGGCGGACGGCGAGCAGGGAGTGGCCGCCGAGGGCGAAGAAGTCGTCGTCGACGCCGACCGCTGCCAACCCGAGGGCCTCGGCGAAGAGTTCGCAGAGCTGCTGTTCGCGCGGGCTGCGCGGGGGGCGGCCGGTGCCGACTGCGCCGGCGGGCGCGGAGGGGGCGGGCAGGGCGCGGCGGTCGAGCTTGCCGTTGGCGGTGAGCGGCAGGCGCTCCAGCGGGACGACGGCGGAGGGCACCATGTGGGCGGGCAGTTCGGCGGCGGCGTGGGCGCGCAGTTCGTCCGGCGACGGACCGGGGCTGGTGCCGGGGCCCGAGTCGGATCCGACCACGTAGGCGACCAGCCGCTGGTCCCCCGGCGCGTCCTCGCGGACCACCACGGCGGCGTCGGCGACGGCCGGGTGGGCGGCCAACACGGCTTCGATCTCGCCGAGTTCGATCCGGAAGCCGCGCAGCTTGACCTGCTGGTCGGCGCGCCCGAAGTACTCCAGGACGCCGTCCGGGCGGCGCCGGGCGAGGTCGCCGGAACGGTACATCCGGGTGCCGTGCTCGCCGAAGAGCGCGGCGTACGGGTCGGCGACGAAGCGGGTGGCGGTGAGGTCGGGGCGGCCGAGGTAGCCGCGGGCGAGGCCCGCGCCGGCGACGTACATCTCGCCGGTGACGCCGGGCGGGACGGGCTGCAGGTGCTGGTCGAGGACGTAGACGCGCAGGTCGGGGATGTTGACGCCGATGGTGCTGCTGGTGGCGGCGGCGCTCGCCCGGTCGAGGGCGATGTGGGAGACGTGCACGGTGGTCTCGGTGATGCCGTACATGTTGACCAGGGTCGGCGCGTTCTCGGGGTGGCGCGCGTACCAGTCGTCGAGCCGGCCGAGTTCGAGTGCCTCGCCGCCGAACACGACGTAGCGCAGGGCGAGTTCGCTGCCGGGGCGGTCCCGGTCGGCGGCGGCGAGCTGGTGGAACGCGGACGGGGTCTGGTTGAGGACGGTGACGCGTTCGCGGGCGAGCAGGTCGAGGAAGGCGGCCGGGTCGCGGCTGACCAGGTGCGGGACGACGACCAGGCGGCCGCCGTGCAGCAGGGCGCCCCACAGCTCCCACACGGAGAAGTCGAAGGCGTAGGAGTGGAAGAGCGTCCAGACGTCGTCGGCGCCGAAGTGGAACCAGTGGTCGGTGGCGGTGAACAGCCGGGCCACGTTGCGGTGGGTGACGGGCACGCCCTTGGGCCGGCCGGTGGAGCCGGAGGTGTAGATGACGTACGCGGTGTCCTCGGCGCGCAGCGGGCGGGTGCGTTCGTGCTGGGCCAGCGGGCCCGGCGGGGTGGCCGGCCGCTCGCCCGGTTCCGGTTCGTCGACCAGGAGTTGCGGAACGTCGTGCGCGGGCAGCCGGGGTGCGGTGGCGCGGTCGGTGAGCAGGGCGGCGGGGCGGGCGTCGGCCAGCATGTAGGCGAGGCGGTCGGCCGGGTAGTCGGGGTCCAGCGGCAGGTAGGCGGCGCCGGACTTGGCGACGGCGAGGAGGGCGACGACGAGGCGGACGGAGCGCGGCAGGGCGAGGGCGACGATGGTGCCGGGGCCGATGCCCCGGGCGGCGAGCCGCCGGGCCAGGCGGTCGGCGCGGTCGGAGAGTTCGGTGTAGTCGAGCTGCTCGCCGTCGCAACTGACGGCTACGGCGTGCGGGTTGGCGGCGGCCGCGGCGTCGAAGAGGTCCGGCAGGGTGACGTCCGGCGGGGTGGCGTGCGGCGGGGACGGCGCCGGTTCGCCGTTCCATTCGACCAGGGCGCGGTGCCGTTCCTCGTCGCTGATCAGCGGCAGCCGGCCGATCGGGGTGTCGGGCGCGGTGGCGGCGGCGGTGAGGAGCCGGGCGAGGCGGTCGCAGAGGGCTTCGGCGGTGGCGGCGTCGAAGAGGTCGGTGCGGTACTCGAGGAAGCCGCCGATGCCGCCGCCGGGCCGTTCGCCGGCGTTGAGGGTGAGGTCGAACTTGGCGGTGCCGCTGGGGATCGCGGCGATCTCGGCGGTGAGGCTGCCGCCGAGGTCCACCGGCTCGTCGGCGCGGCTCTGCCAGGCGAGCATCACCTGGAACAGCGGGTGCCGGGCGAGCGAGCGGGGCGGGTTGAGCTCCTCGACCAGGCGGTCGAAGGGCAGGTCGGCGTGTTCGTGGGCGGCGAGGACGGTGTCGCGGACGCGGGTGAGCAGCTCGCGGTAGGTCGGGTCGCCGGAGGTGTCGGTGCGCAGGACGACGGAGTTGACGAAGTAGCCGACGAGGTCGGCGGTCTGCTCGTCGTCGCGCCCGGCGACGGGGGTGCCCACGGGGATGTCGGTGCCGCAGCCGTGCCGGGTGAGCAGGGCGGCGAGTCCGGCCTGGACGGCCATGAAGACGGTGCTGCCGGCGGCGCCGGCGAGGGCGGCGAGGGCGGCGTGGGTGGCCGGGTCGAGGGTGAAGGGCGCGGTGGCGCCGTGGTGTCCGGCGACGGCGGGGCGGGGGCGGTCGGTGGGCAGTTCCAGCTGGTCGGGCAGCCCGGCGAGGGCGGCTCGCCAGTACGCGGACTGTCGGGCGGCGAGCGGCCCGGGCTTGTCGGCCGTGCCGAGCAGGTCGCGCTGGCGGGCCGCGTGGTCGAGGAACTGGACGGCTGACGGCGGGAGTTCGGGGGCGCGGCGGGCGTGCCGGGCGGTGTAGGCGGCGGCCAGGTCGCGGACGAGCGGGGTGGTGGAGGCGCCGTCGCTCGCGATGTGGTGGAGCAGCAGGAGCAGGGTGTGCCGCGCGGGCCCCTCCTCGAACAGGGTGGCGCGCAGCGGCGGTTCGCTCACCAGGTCGAAGGGGTGCTGGACGGCTTCGGCCAACTCGCCGGTGCCGTGGTGCAGTTCGACGGGCGTGGCGGGCAGCACCCGCTGGTACGGGGTGCCGTCCGGCTGCTCGCCGTAGACGGTGCGCAGGATCTCGTGCCGGGCGGTGAGGTCGCCGAGGGCGAGGGTGAGGGCGGTGCGGTCGAGCGGGCCGGTGAGGGTGAGGGCGAGCGGGATGTTGTAGGTGGGGTTGGGGCCCTGGAGGCGGTGCAGGAACCAGAGTCCGCGCTGGGCGGGTGAGAGCGGCATCCGCTCGGTGCGCGGCACGGGCTCCAGGGCGGGGCGCGGTTCGGCGGCAGGGGTGGTGTCGTCGCGGTCGAGCAGCGCGGCGAGCGCGGCGGGGGTGGGGTGGCGGAAGACGTCGGCGAAGGCGACGGGCACGGCGAGGGTGTCGCGCAGTCGGGCGGCGAGGCGGCCGGCGAGCAGGGAGTGGCCGCCGAGGTCGAAGAAGGAGGTGTCGCGGCCGGGCGGTTCGGGCAGGGCGAGGAGTTCGGCGAACAGGGCGCAGACCTGCTCCTCCCGCGGGGTGGCGGCGGGTTCGCCGGTGGCGGTGGTGCCGGGTTCGGGCAGGGCGCGGTGGTCGAGCTTGTCGTGGGCGGTGCGCGGGAGTTCGTCGAGCAGCAGGACGGCGGCGGGGACGAGTTGGGCGGGCAGCCGTTCGGCGAGGGCGGCGCGCAGCGCGTCCGGGTGCGGGGTGGCGCCGGGGGCGGGGACGGCGTAGCCGAGCAGCCGCTTGCCGTGCGGGCCGGGGCGGGCGATCACCACGGCCTGGGCGACGCCGGGGAGTTGGGCGAGGGCCGCGGCGGCCTCGGCGGGTTCGACCCGGAAGCCGCGGATCTTGACCTGGTCGTCGGCGCGGCCGAGGAATTCGAGGGTGCCGTCCGGACGGCGGCGGGCGAGGTCGCCGGTGCGGTACATCCGGCTGCCGGGCGGGCCGTAGGGGTCGGCGGTGAAGCGTTCGGCGGTGAGGTCGGGGCGGCCGAGGTAGCCGCGGGCCAGGCAGGCGCCGGCGACGTGGAGTTCGCCGATCGCGCCCTCGGGGACGGGGCGCAGCGCGCCGTCGAGGACGTAGGCGCGGGAGCCGCGCACCACCCGGCCGGTGGGGGTGCCGTCCGGGCCGGGTGTCCAGGCGTAGGCGTCGACGGTGGTCTCGGTGGGGCCGTACAGGTCGACGGGGTGCACGCCGGGGGTGGCGGCGAGGCGCCGCCAGAGGGCGGGCGGGGTGGCTTCGCCGCCGACCGCGATGACGGCGGGGTGGTGCCGGCCTTCGTCCAACAGGCCTTCGGCGAGGAGGACTTCGAGGTAGGAGGGGGTGACGTCGAGGTAGTCGACGCGTTCGCGGTCGAGGTGGGCGGTGAGGGCGGCGGGGTCGCGGTAGGCGGCGTCGTCGAGCAGGTGGAGTTCGTGGCCGTGGACCATCCACAGCACCGGGTCCCAGGAGGCGTCGAAGGCGAAGGAGGCGCTGTGGGCGACGCGCAGGCGCTCGCGGCCGGTGCGGCGGACGGCGGGGGAGATGTGGTCCTCGCCGTGGCCGGCGTGCAGGTTGGCGAGCGAGGCGTGGGTGACGACGACGCCCTTGGGGCGGCCGGTGGAGCCGGAGGTGTGCAGGATGTAGGCGGGGTCGGCGAGCCGGGGGGCGGGGAGGGGGGCGGCGGGGTCGTACTCGGCGCCCTCGGTGTGCGGGGCGTCCTGGGGCCGCACGGTGGGCACGTGCGGCGGCAGGCCGAGGCCGGCGAGGGCGTCGGCGGCGCCGATCGCGCAGACCGGGCGGGCGTCGTCGAGGACGGCGGCGAGCCGCTGCGCGGGGTGGGCGAGGTCGAGGCTGACGCAGGCGCCGCCGGCCTTGAGCACGGCGAGCATGGCGACGAGGGTGTCGGTGCCGCGCGGCAGGGCGATGGCGACGGGCGCGCCGGCCCGGACGCCGTGGGCGGCCAGGCGGTGGGCGAGGCGGTCGGCGGCGGCGTCGAGTTCGGCGAAGGTGAGGGCGGTGGCGCCGCTGCGGACGGCGACGGCGTCCGGGGTGCGGGCGGCCTGGGCGGCGAAGAGTTCGGGCAGGGTGCGGTCGACGGGCGGTTCGTCGCGGCCCTCGGTGGCGCGCCGGATGCCCTCGGCGTCGAGCAGGTCGATCCGGGCGATCGGGGTGTCCGGGGCGGTGAGCAGGAGGTCGGCGAGGGCGTCGAGGTGGCGCAGCAGGCCGTCGCGGTGGGCGGCGAGCGAGGCGGTGTCGTAGCGGGCCGGGTCGGCGTCGAGGGTGAGGCGCAGGGCGCCTGCGGGGCCGGGTGAGACGTTCAGGGCGAGGTCGTCGACGGGGCCGGCGGCGAGGTTGCGGACGGTGCCGGGCAGGCCGGCCAGGTCGAGGTCGCCCTCGAAGGCCTTGATGTTGACGACCGGGCCGTACAGGGCGCGCCGTTCGCCGGTCAGGCCGAGGTCGCGACGCAGGTCCTCCAGCGGGTAGCGCTGGTGGCGGCGGGTGGCGCGCAGTTCGCGGACGACCCGGCGCAGCAGTGCCTCGGCGGTGTCGGCGGGGCGGACGGCCAGGCGCAGCGGGAGGATGTTGGCGGTGGCGACGGGGGTGCGCAGGGCGGCGGGGCCGCGGCGGTTGGCGAGCGGGAGGCCGAGCAGGACGTCCTCGGTGCCGGTGAGGCGGTGCAGGTAGCCGGCGGTGGCGGCGAGGAGGAGTTCGGCCCAGGTGGCGCGGGCGGCGTGGGCGGCGCGTTCCAGGCGGTCGCGGGTGCCGGCGGGGAGGTCGGCGGTGAGGCGCAGGGGGGGTGATGCGACCGGGGTGGCGGCTCCGGTGCCGGCTCCGGTGCCGGGGGTGGCGGCTTCGGTGCTGGGGGTGCCGGGGAGGGGGGCGGGGGCGTCGGCGCCGGCCAGGCGGGCGGACCAGTGGGCGCGGTCGGCCCGGTACTCGTCGCCGGCCCGGTAGGCGGCCTCTTCGGCGGCGGCCTCGGCGAGGGTGGCGAAGGGTCGGGGGGTGGGCTCGGTGCCGGTGGCGTGGGCGGTGTAGAGGGCGGCGACGCGTTCGCCGAGGAGGGTCAACGCGTAGGCGTCGACGGCGAGATGGTGGATGCGGCGGTACCAGAGGCGGCGGTCGTCGGCGAGGCGGACGAGCGCGTGGGTGAACAGCGGGCCCGCGGTGAGGTCGGCCGGGCGGGCGAGGTCGGCGCGCATCCAGGCCTCTGCCTCGGCGTCCGGGTCGGCGGCGGTGCGCAGGTCGAGGCGGTGCAGCGGCCAGTGCCCGGCGGGGCGGGGCCGCTGGTGCGGGGTGCCGTCCGGGCCGGTGACGACGACGGTGTTCAGCGCCTCGGCCTCGTCGACGGCCTGCCGCAGGGCCTGTTCGAACAGTTCCTCGTCGAGCGGGCCGGTGATCTCCACGGCGTCGCCGGTGTTGTAGACCGGGCTGGCGGGGTCGAGCGCCTGGGCGTACCAGATGGCGGCCTGGGCGGAGAGCAGCGGGACGTCGGCGGCCTGGGTGTCGACGGCGGGCATGGTTCGGGGTGCTCCTCGGGGGTCCGACGCGGGGTCCGCAGGGTCGCTCCGTGAACGGAACGTCTTACTTAGGTTAGCCTAATCTAACTTCATATGATCCGGTCAACGGGTCCTCGACGAGAGGCCCCTGACACTCCGGGAGGACCCCGCCCGTGCCCGACTCCCCGCAGCCCCACACCGCCGAGCCAGCATCCGAGCAGGCCGCCAAGCAGGCCGTCCGCGCCCGCGTCCACGCGCACCGCGAGGACCTGCTCGCCCTCAGCCGCCGCATCCACGCCCACCCCGAGACCGCCTTCGAGGAGCACCGCGCGGCCGCCTGGTGCGCCGAACTCCTGCGCGCCCACGGCTTCGCCGTCACCGCGCCCGCGTACGGCCTGGCCACCGCCTTCGACGCGCGGATCGGCAGCGGGCCGCGCACCGTCGCCCTGGTCTGCGAGTACGACGCGCTGCCCGGCCTCGGACACGCCTGCGGCCACAACCTGATCGCCGCCGCCGGCGTCGGAGCCGCCCTCGGCCTCGCCCCGGACGCGGACCGGCTCGGGCTCACCGTCCGGGTGATCGGCGCGCCCGCCGAGGAACGCGGCGCCGGAAAGGCGCTGCTGCTGGAGGCGGGCGCGTTCGCGGAGGTGGACGCGGCGATGATGGTCCACCCCTGCCCGGTCGAGGTCGCCGACTTCCGCTCCTTCGCGCTCGGCACCCTGTCCGTCCGGTACACCGGGCGGGCGGCCCATCCCAGCCTCAACCCGCACGAAGGGCGCAACGCGGCCGACGCGCTCACCGTCGCCCAGGTCGCGCTCGGGCTGCTGCGCCAGCAACTCCCGCCGCACTGGCGGGTGCACGGCATCACCACCGCCGCCGGGACGGCGCCGAACGTGATCCCCGACAGCGCGAGCGCCGAGTACGAGATCCGCGCCCGCGCCGCCGAGGACCTGGCGGAGCTGCGGACCCGAGTCGAGGACTGCTTCCGCGCCGGGGCGCTCGCCACCGGCTGCGAGGTGACGCTCGACCGGCCCGAACCGGACTACCTCGACATGCGCTCCGACCCCGGCCTGCTGGCCCTGTGGCGGGCCAACGCGGCGGCGCTCGGACGGCCGGAGCCGGTCGAGCGGGCGCCCTTCGCCTGCACGGACATGGGGAACGTCTCGCACGCGGTGCCCGCCATCCACCCGGTGCTGGACATCAGCGGAGGCGCCTGCGCGCCGCACGAGGCGGCGTTCGCCGAGGCGGCGATCGGGGCGGAGGCGGAACGCGCGCTGCTGGACGGCGCGGTGGGGATGGCGTGGACGGCGGTGGACCTGGCGGCGGGCGGGAAGGGGCGGGAAGGGGACGGGGCGACGGCTGACAGCTGACAACTTTCAGCGAACAGCTTTCAACTTTCATCATCTGTCAGCTGAAATCTGTTCGCTGAAAGTTGTCGGTTGAAAGTTGTTCGCTGAACGTTGTTCGCCGGGCGCCGGGCACCGGGCGGCGCCACGGGCGTCCGTCACCCGCCGGGCAGCGCCCCCGGTGCGACCCGCAGCGCCGTCACGCCCCGTTCCCGGACCAGCCCGGCGACATCGCCGGGCCGCTGCGGGGCGGCCAGCACCACGGCCGCGCCGGTGCGCAGCGGCCACAGGAACTCCCAGAGCGGCAACCCCAGTTGCAGCACCCGGTCGCCCGGGCCGAGCGGGTGCGCGGCCTGTAGGTCGCGCACCCGGCGGTCGGCCTCGCCGTGGGTGAGCCGCACGGCCGCCGGGCGTCCGCCGGGGCCGTACCCGACGCACAGCAGGTGCTGCGGGGTGAGCGCCCGGGGCGGGTCGGTGGCCAGTTCGCCGTCCGCCGCCAGGTCGGCCAGCGCCCCGGGCGCGCCCTCCCCCAGCACACACACCGGCGCATTCTCCGCGAGCAGCCGCTCGCGGCGTCCGGGCGCGTCCGCCGGGTCGAGCGGCAGGTACGCGGCGCCGGACTTGACGACCGCTAGCAATGCTGTCAGCAGCAATCCCGGCTGCCGCAGCTCGCCCAGGCCGACCACCGCGCCCGGCCGGGCCCCGCGCGCCGTGAGGGCGCGCGCCAGCCGGTTGGCCGAGGCGTTCAGCTCCCGGTACCGGACCACGGCGCCGTCCGCGAGCAGCAGCGCGGGCGCGCCGGGCGTGCGGGCCGCCTGGGCCTCGATCGGTCCGATCACCGTGGTCGGCGGGTGCCGGTGCGCCCGGCCGGCCGCTGTGCGCACCGCCAGCAGGACGTCCCGCCGGACGTCCCACCGACCGTCCCGCCGACTCTCCCGCTCGACGTCCGGCGGGGCCTCCCACCGGACGTCCTCCCGCACGACGGCGGCCATCAGGCCGCGCCCAGCAGCTCGGCCCAGGCCTCGACCGCCGGGCGTTCGGCGAGCTGGACGAACGCGACCTCGGCGCCCTCCGCCCGCCACCGCTCGGCGAGCGTCATCAGCCTGATGGAGTCCAGGCCCCAGTCGGCCAGGTTCTCGTCCACCGGGATGTCCGCCGGGTCCTCGCCGAGCAGGTCGGCGACCTCGGCCCGGATCCGTTCCACCGTGAAGCCGGCGCCCGTCACTTCCCCACCTCCGCAGCCGCGTTCGTCACGCCGAGGGCTTCGAGCACCTGTGCCGTCGTGGCGACGGCCCCGCAGCGGCCCGCCACCCAGGCGAGTGCGGCGCGGTGCTCCTGCGGCCCGAAGTCGGCGACCGCGTCGGCGACCACGAAGGCGGGGACGTCCCGCATCCAGGCGTCGCAGGCGGTGGCCTGGACGCCGATGTGCGCGTACACGCCGGTGATCACCAGCTGGTCCCGGCCCTGCTCGGCCAGCAGCCGCGCCAACTCGGTGCGCACGAAGGCGCTGTACTTCCACTTGGTGAGCAGCGTGTCGCCGGCCTCGGGGGCGACGGCGTCCGCGATCGCGGTGGCGCGCGGGTCGTCGGGGATGCCGGGCCCCCAGAAGTCCTGTTGGAGCCCGCGCTCGGCCGGACTCTGCCCGCCGGGCTGCGCCGAGTACACCACCGGAATGCCGGCGGCGCGCGCGGCCTTCGCCAACCGGTCGACGTTGCCGAGGAGTTCGGTGAGGGGCGCGGCCTCGGCGGCGAAGGCGTCCAGGAAGTGGTTCTGCAGGTCGTGCACGAGCAGGACGGCGCGCGCCGGGTCGACCGTCCAGGGGACCCGGTTGGCGGGCAGTTCGTCGGCGGCGGGCATGGGATAGGAGGGGATGCGGGGCAGGCCCACGGTGGTGATTCCTTCGGTTTCGGGGTGCTTCAGTGGGTGGTGGCGGGCAGGGCGGCCGCGATGGCGGCGCGCAGGTCCTTCTTGCTGACCTTGCCGATGCCGGTGGCGGGGAAAGCCTCGACGAACTCGACCCGGTCCGGCACCTTGTACTCGGCCAGTCCGCGCCCGCGCACGAAGCGCTTCAACTCAACGGTCTTGGGCGGCTGTTCGCGGTGTTCGGCGCGCAGCACGACGTAGGCGCAGGTGCGCTCGCCGAGGTACGGGTCGGGCATCGACACCACGGCGGCGTCGTGCACGGCGGGGTGGGCGAGCAGGTGGTTCTCGATCTCCTCGGCGGCGACCTTCTCGCCGCCGCGGTTGATCTGGTCCTTGGCCCGCCCCTCCACGACCAGGTGGCCGCTCGGCAGGCGGCGGACGAGGTCGCCGGTGCGGTAGAACCCATCCGCGGTGAAGGAGTTCGCGTTGTGGGCGGGGGCGTTCCAGTAGCCGCGGATGGTGTACGGGCCGCGGGTGAGCAGGTGCCCGGTGGTGCCGTCCGGGAGGTCCCGGTCGTGGTCGTCGACGACCCGGACCTCGTCGTCGGGGGAGATCGGCCGGCCCTGGGTGGTGGTGATCAGCTCCTCCGGGTCGTCCAGCCGGGTGTAGTTGACCAGGCCCTCAGCCATCCCGAAGACCTGCTGCAGGGTGCAGCCGAGCACCGGGCGCACCCTGCGGGCGGCTTCCGCGCTGAACTTGGCGCCGCCGACCAGCAGGACGCGCAGGGTGTCGAGGCGGTGCGGGCCGCGTTCGGCGGCGTCCAGCCAGAGCAGGGCGAGCGGCGGCACGAGGCCGGTGACCGTGACGCCTTCGCGCCCGATCAGCGGGAACGCCGTCTCCGGCCCGGGCTGCGGGCAGAGCACCACGCGGCCGCCGGCGTACAGGGTGCCGAGCGAACCCGGGGAGCTGAGCGGGAAGTTGTGGGCGGCGGGCAGCACGCACAGGTAGACGGCGTGCTGGTCCAGTGCGCACAGCTCGACCGAGCCGCGCAGCGAGTAGATGTAGTCGTCGTGGGTGCGCGGGATCAGCTTCGGCACGCCGGTGCTGCCGCCGGAGAGTTGGAGGAAGGCGACGTCGCCGGGCTCGGGTTCGCGCTCCGGTCCCGGGCCGTCGCAGGGTATGTCGGCGAGCCGGACGTGCTCCCCCGGGTCGTCTCCCGCGACCGCGATCAGGCGCAGCGCCGGGTTTTCGGCCCGTACGCGGGAGGCGAGTTCGCGGTAGTCGTAGCCGCCGGCGAGGTCGGCGACGATGTAGCCGGCCGCGCCGGTGAAGGCGCAGAAGTGGCCGATCTCGGCGTGGCGGTGGGCGGGCAGGGCGAAGACGGGGAGCGCGCCGATCCGGAAGAGGGCGAAGACGACCTCGAAGAACTCGGCGGTGTTGGGCAGTTGGACGACGACGCGGTCGCCGGGGCCGATGCCGCGGGCGAGCAGGCCGGCGGCCATCCGGTCGGCGCGGCGGTCGAGTTCGGCGTACGTCCAGCGCCGTTCCCGCGGTTCCCGGCCGGGCGGGCCGGAGGCGCCGCCGGGGTCGACGACGGCGATCCGCTCGCCGTGCGCGGCGGCGCGTTCGCGCAGCATCCGCCCGAAGGTCTCGCCGCGCCAGTACCCGGCGGCGCGGTAGCGCTCGGCGAACTCGGCGGGGTAGGGGGTGAATCCGTCCGGCACGGCCCGGTCCTGCATGCTCCCGTCCTGCGTGTCCGGCGCGCCCGTGTACGGCGTGCCCATGTGCGGCGTGTTCGTGTCCGGCGTGCCCGTGTCCGGCGTGGTCGTGTACGGCTGCGTCATCGCGGCACCCCCGCCGCGTCCAGGAAGGTGCGGAACTTGGCGCTGGTCTCGGCCAGTTCGGCCTCGGGTCGGGAGCGGTCGACGACGCCGGCGCCCGCGTACACCCGCAGCGTGCGCTGTTCGGCCTCGGCGCAGCGGATGGTGACGACCCACTCGCCGTCGCCGGCGGCGTCCTGCCAGCCGACCATGCCGGTGTACAGGCCCCGGTCGAAGGGCTCCACCTCGCCGATCACCCGGCGGGCGAGGTCGGTGGGGGTGCCGCAGACCGCCGGGGTGGGGTGCAGGGCGGTGGCGAGATCGAGGGCGGTGACGGCCGGGTCGGCGAGTTCGCCGCTGATCGTGGTGGCCAGGTGCCACATGGCGGCGGTGCGGACCAGGGTGGGCCGTTCGGGTACGTCCAGGGTGCGGCAGTGCGGCGCGAGCGCGGTGCGGATGGCGTCGACGACGACGGCGTGCTCGTGCAGGTCCTTGGGCGATTCCAGCAGGGCGGCGGCGCGGCGGACGTCTTCGCCGAGGTCGTCGCTGCGGGGCACCGAGCCGGCCAGCGGGTTGGCGAGGACGGCTGTTCCCCGGCGGGAGAGCAGCAGTTCGGGGCTGGCGCCGATCAGGGTACGGCCGGGGCCGGCGGGGACGGCGAAGGTGTAGCCGCCCGGGTCGCGGCGGGCGAGCCGCTGGAGGACGGCGGGCAGGTCGAGCGGGCGGTCGGCGGTGAGTTCCAGCGTGCGGGCGAGCACGACCTTGCTCAACTCGCCGCCGCGCAGCCGTTCGACGGCGGCGGCGACGCCCGCGCCGTACGCCTCCGGTGCGGGGACGGGGCGCAGCTGCCAGTCCACCCGGTCGGCGGGCGGCGCGGGGAGCGCGATCAGCGGGTCGTCGCGCAGGGCGCCGGCGGTGCGGACGAGGGCGGGGACGACGAGTTCGGCGCGGCGGTCGTGGTCGAAGGCGACCGCACCGACGACCAGCGGCCGCCGGGAGTCGGCGCTGCGGGTACCGGCCTCGGTCTTGGCGTCGGCACGAGCCTCGGCATTGGCCTCGGCTTCGGCCAGGGTGTGGGCGACCCGCTGGGCGAGCGGGCGGGCGTCCTGCGGCACCCGGGCGTGCGCGCCGCTGGTGAGCAGGGTGCGGGTCGGGGAGGCGAAGAAGGCTTCGTCGGTGGCGGCCCGGTACTGGCCGAGCAGGCCACTGGCGGCGCCGATGACGGCCTGGTCGGGGGCGTGGGCGGGCGGGCCTGCCGGGGCGGCGGCGGGCGTCCCCGCCGGGGCGTGGTGCACCGTGGTCACGGTGGATTCTCCAGTCTGGGACGGATCTGGGGGCGGCGTCGGGGGGTGATGCCGGGGGTGATGCCGGGGGGGTGATGCCGGGGGGGGTGATGCCGGGGCCGGGGCCGGGGCCGGGGACGGCGCCGGGGTGGGGCGGCGTCAGGCGCGCAGGGTGGCGCCGCCGTCGACGTACAGGTCGTGCATGGTGATGTGCCGCGCCCGGTCGGAGGCGAGGAAGACGACCGCGTCGGCAATGTCGGCGGGTGCGGCGATCCGCCCGAGCGGGATGCCGACCCGCCAGGCTCCCGGGTCGCCGTCGATCACCCGGCGTTCGGCGGCTTCGGGGTCCGCTCCCCACAGGGCGCGTTGCATCTCGGTGTCGGTGGAGCCGGGCGAGACGATGTTGCAGCGCACGCCGGAGCGGGCGAGTTCGAGGCCGAGGCAGCGGGTGAACATGGTGGCCGCCGCCTTGGACGCCGCGTAGGCGGCCATTCCGGCGCGCGGCACGCCGGCGGCGTTGGACCCGACGGTCACCATCGCGCCGGCGCCTCGGGCGGCCATCCGGCGGCCGACCGCTCGGCTGGCGTGGAAGACGCCGGTGGCGTTGACCGCGAAGGTCTCCGCCCAGTCCTCGTCGGCGAGTTCGACGACGGGTGCGGTGCGCAGGATTCCCGCGACGTTCACCAGAACAGCCAGCGGCCCGAGTTGACGTTCAATCAAGTCGACTGTCTCGTCGACGGCTTGGGAGTCGGTGACGTCCAGGGCGTACGGCCGCACGGCCGGGGAGTCCGCCGCGAGGGCGGCGAGCGGGCCGGGGTTGCGGTCGACGACGGCGACGACGGCGCCCTCGGCGGCCAGCGCCCGGGCGACGGCCGCGCCGATGCCCTGGCCCGCTCCGGTGACCATCGCGACGGCACCGTCGAATTCGGATCGCTGCACAGGACATCCCCTCCGACCAGCAAGATTAGGCAAGCCTAACCTAACACATTCGTTCGCCTACGCCGAGAGTCTGTGCGAGCGTCAACTCGGCCTCCCCTCCCCGACCGAGCCCACGAACCGGCCGCCGCCTCCACCCGGACATGCGAAAGGGCGGGGCCGCGACACTGCCGCGGCCCCGCCCTGAAACCCGCCCTGAACCCGCCCTGGAACCCCTGATACCCCGCCCCGGCGAGACCTCAGCCCGCGGCCGGCGGCGGGGTGAGCCCGGCGCAGCCGCGCAGTCCGTCGCGGCGCTTGAGCGCGGCGGCCGCCGTGGCGCCGGTGACCGGCTGGGGTATGCCCTTGTCGTCGATCGTCGCCGGGGCGAAGGCCTCGCCCTTCACCTTGCCGTCCGGGGTGATGGTGAGCGTGGTGACGCCGGTCTCGTTGGAGTTGGCGTAGTTGGAGGTGCCGTACCAGAGGAAGTTGCCGAAGCCGTACCCGATGTAGGTGTTGCCGAGCATGCCGGAGCCGACCATGGTGTGCGCGTGGGTGCCGACGACCGCGGTGGCGCCGACGCCGGCGAGCTTCTTGGCGACGGCGGTCTGCGCGCTGGTGGGGCAGGCCTTGCCCTCCTCGCCCCAGTGCAGGTAGACGAGCACGACGGGCGCCTGCTGCTTGGCCGTCTCGACGGCCTTGACCAGTGCGGGGACGTCGAGCGCGGAGGCGATGCCGGGCTTGTCGGCGCCGGCCCGCCACTTCTGGTTGGTGATGTCCTCGACCTGGCTGGCGGCGACCACCGCGACCTTCACGCCGCGCACGGTGGTGACGTACGGGGCGTAGGCCTCCTTGGCGTTGTGGCCGACGCCGATCACAGGGATGGGCGAGGAGTCCTTGGCGGCGAGGGTGTCGGCGAGGCCGTCCGGACCGAAGTCGACGGCGTGGTTGTTGGCCATCGAGACGATGTCGACGCCGGAGTCCTTGAGGACGGACAGCGCCTTGGGTGAGGTGCGGAAGGTGTACGTCTTGGGTTCCGGCGCGCCGCGCCCGGTGATCGCGGTCTCCAGGTTGAGCACGGAGAGGTCGGCGCCGGCGAGGGTGCTCGCGATCGGGCCGAGCGCCGGCTCGGGCGCCTTGACGGCGAGCCGGGGCTCGGTGCGGCCCTCGAAGTGGACGTCGCCGGCGAAGGCGACGGTGATGGTGCCGTCCGGCCGGGGCGGGCGGCCGGTCTTGGCGGGGAGCGGGGTCTGGGCCGAGCCGGGCGCCGCATCCGGACCGGTGGGTGCGGCGGCGGCCGGGCTCCCGGTGCCGGGCGCCGCGCCCTGGGCGGCGGGCTTGGCCGGGGCCGGGTCGTCGGGCCCGCAGGCGGCGACGGCGCTCAGTCCGACGAACAGCGCGACGGCGGCCGCGGCACGGCGCATGACTGGTTCCCCCCGGGTTCGGCACAAGAACGGTCAGCCTACGCCACCGCTTCCGCACCGATTCGGTCCACCTCAGCAACAGTCCGTTCACAATCGGACGCAAATCGCCGCGAATGGATGCAGAAACGGGCCAACGCGTCCCGGTCCGCCCGCCCGACCCGGCCACCGCGTCCCTGGCGCGACGGGCCCGGGCGCGCGCAGCGTGGAGGAGGGCGCGGAACACGGCAGCGGCACGACGGCGGAACGCCACGGCGGCCACGACGGCACAACGCCACGGCGGCACGGCGGCACCGGAGGTGGTGCGTGATGGACAGCGAGCGACCCGCCCCCGGCCGGGCCCGCCGGATCGTGGTCGGGATCGACGGCTCGGCGCCCTCGAAGGCGGCGCTGCGCTGGGCGGTCGGCCAGGCCGTGCTGACGGGCGCGACGGTGCACGCGGTGGCGGCCTGGGAGTACCCGTCGCTGTACGGGTGGTTCGCGCCGATGGTGGACGACGGCTTCGAGCGGACCGCGCTGCGCACGCTGACCATCGAGGTGGACGAGGTGGTGGGCCCGGACCGGCCGGTGGAGGTCCGGGAGAGCCTGGTGCTCGGCCACGCCGCCGAGGTGCTGCTGGAGGCGGCCGAGGACGCCGACCTGCTGGTGCTGGGCAGCCGGGGCCGCGGCACCTTCGCCCGGACGCTGCTGGGCTCGGTCAGCACCCGCTGCGCGGTGCACGGCGCCTGCCCGGTGGTGATCGTCCGCGCGGACGGCACGGCGGCCGCGACTCCCGGGGCCGCGACGGTCGCAGAAGCGGCGGCCGCAGGAGCAACGGCCGAACGCGCGACGGCCGGGGCCGTCGCCCGCACGAAGGACTGGCAGCTGAGCCTGCACGTGGTCGAGGACGAGGACACCACCCGGGTGCACGCCGTCCTCGACGCGGACGGCGACGTCCTGCACAGCGACACCCTGGCCCGCCGCAATCCGCACGACGCCCCGGCCCCGGCGGTCGGCGACGACTTCGCGGTCGGCCGCGCCCTGGTCGACCTCGGCCACCAGCTGCTGCGCGCCGGCGTCCGGGACGCCACCGGCCCGGCCGAGACGGAGTGACCGGCCCAGACGGAGTGACCGGCCCAGACGGAGTGACCGGCGATCGGCCGAGACCGAGTGCCCGGCCGGAACGCCGCCGGCCCGGCCGAGGCGGGGTGAGCCGCGGCCGGGCCGGATGATCGGGCGACGGGGCTACAGCCGCTCGGGGACGGGGTTGCCGACCGCCTCGATGGCGCGGCGCACCGGGACCTTCGCCAGCGCGGCGAACCCGATCACGAAGAACACCAGCAGCGAGATGATCGCCGAGCGGTAGCTACCGGTGATCTCGTACGCCATGCCGAAGACCAGCGGGCCCATCCAGCTGGTGCCGCGGTCGCTGATCTTGTAGAGGCTGAAGTACTCCGCCTCCCGGCCGGCCGGGATGAGGTGGGAGAACAGCGAGCGGGAGAGCGCCTGGCTGCCGCCGAGCACCAGGCCGATCATGCAGGCGAGGGCGTAGAACCAGGCGGGCTGGTGGGCGGGCATGAAGTAGCCGAGGGCGAGGGTGATCACCCAGCCGACCAGCGAGCCGAGGATGGTGCGCTTGGCGCCGTGGCGCCGGGCGATCCGGCCGAGCAGCAGCGCGCCGCCGATCGCCACGATCTGGACCAGGAGGACGGCGGTGACCAGGGAGGTCTGGTCCATGCCGAGCTCCTCGCTGCCGTAGAGCGAGGCCTGCGAGACGACGGTCTGGATGCCGTCGTTGTAGAGGAGGAAAGCACCCAGGTAGAGCAGGGTGAGCGGGTGCTCGCGCATGCTGCGCAGGGTGCGGCCGAGTTCGCGCAGGCTGCTGCCGGCGGCGGGCCGGTCGGACGCGGCGGCGGCCTCGGTGCGGGCGGGCGCCGCGCCGGCTCTGGACGGCAGCCGGAACAGCGGGACGAGGGTGAACAGCGCCCACCACAGGCCGGCCGAGGCGAGGCAGATCCGCACGGCGGTGCCGGAGGACAGGCCGAGCGCCTCGTGCCCCTGGAACAGCGCCAGGTTGGCGATCAGCAGCAGCCCGCCGCCCGCGTAGCCGTAGGCCCAGCCCTTGGAGGAGACGGCGTCGCGCTCGTCGGGGGCGGCGAGGCCGGGGAGGTAGGCGTAGGAGAGTGCCACCGACACCGCGTACGAGATGTTGGCGACGACCAGCAGCGCGCCGCCGAGCAGGTAGCGGTCGCCGTCGAGGAAGAACATCCCCATGGTGGCGAGCGCGCCGACGTACGCGAAGCCGCACATCAGCTCCTTGTGCCGCCCGGTGCGGTCCGCGACGGTGCCGGTCAGCAGCATCGCCGCGACCGATATCAGCACGGAGAAGGAGACCGTGTACGGGAAGAACGATCCTGCGCGGATGGACAGGCCCAGCGGGTGGACGTCGCCGGCCGCGTCGGCGGCGTTCTTGGCGATCTCGGTGAGGTACGGCCCGAGGAACACCGTCAGGACGGTCGCCGAGAAGGCGGCGTTGGCCCAGTCGTTGATGTACCAGCCGAACTGCATCCGGCGCAGGGCGCGGGCGGCGTCGTCGGTGGCGGTCGCCGGACGGTCCGGGACGTGGTCCGGCGCGTGGTCCGGCAGGTGGTCCGTGGTGCTCATGGGGCTCCTGGCTCCTAGGCGCTGCCGTCGGTCCAGCAGCCGCGCTCGCCGAGGACGTCCCGCAGGACGTCGATGCGATCGGCCATGATGCCATCCACACCCAGGTCGAGGAGAGTCCTGATCCGTGTGGCATCGTCCACAGTCCACACGTGAACCTGCAGGCCGAGGCGGTGCGCGGCCCGGACGAAGGCCCGGTCGACGACCCGCACGCCCTTGTGCCGCTCCGGCACCTGGGCGCACACCCCGGCGTACGGCGCCCCGCCGATGGACGGCCCGCGCGCGGGCAGCAGCGGCCCGGCCAGGGAGCGCAGCCGCAGCCGGGCGACCTCGCGCGGGCCGAGCGAGGTGGCCAGCCGGGGGCCGGCGGCGGCGCGGACGGCGGCGAGCCGGGAGTCGGAGAAGCCGCCGACGCAGACCCGGTCCCAGGCGTTCGTCCGGCGGATCGTCTCGACCAGCGGCGCGACGGCGGGCGCCGCCTTGACGTCGATGTTGAAGCGGGCGGCGGGGAACGCGCCCAGCAGGTCCTCCAGCAGCGGCACGGGCTCGGTGCCGCCGATCCGGGCCTGCCGGACGGTCTCCCAGGGCAGCTCGGCGACGGCACCGCCGCGGTCGGTGACCCGGTCGAGCCGGGTGTCGTGGAAGGCGACCAGCACCCCGTCGCGGGTGGCGTGCACGTCCGTCTCCAGGTAGCGGTACCCGAGCGCGACGGCCGCCTCGAACGCGGCGAGCGAGTTCTCGGGGTGCCCGAGGTCGCCGCCCCGGTGCGCGAACGCGAGCGGCCCCGGGTGGTCGAGGAAGGGATGCATGTCGTGCTCCGAACTGCTGGGAGGGGGCGCGCGCCGGACCCAGCGTTGACGCCGGCGTTGGTGCGGCCGGACGCGTCAGGGTCGCGTCCGGCCGTGCCACGGCCGCGTCCGACCACGCCACGACGCGTGCCGGGCCGCGCGCGTTACAGTATTACGCACCCTGTCAAGCAGTAACGAGGGGGCGGGCGCGAGTCCGGGAGCGCGATGATGGGGCTCGACGCACCGGATCGCCAGGAGGAGGCGCGCACCGAGCATGGATGCCAGCGACGGAGCAGCCCCGCCCCCCGCTCCCGACTTCACGCCCGCCGAGCGCGCCCGGGGGCGGGCACTGCGCCGGGCACAGGTGCCGTGGGTGCTCGCCGGCCGGGCCGCGGGGCTGGCGCTCAGCCTCGTCCTGGGCCTGACGTCGGCCGGGGCCGGCCTGGTGTCGGCGGCCGGCGGGTGGTTCGGCGGCTCCTGGGCCGCCGAGGTGCTGGCGGGCGCGGCCGCGCTGGTGCTGCTCGGGCAGGCGCTGCAGCTGCCGTTCGGTGCGCGGGTGCGGGCGGTGCGGGCCCGGTTCGGCCTGGTGACGCAGGGGTGGGGCGGCTGGGCGGTGGACGAGCTGCGCGGGCTGGCGCTCGCCCTCGGACTGTTCCTGCCGCTGGCGCTGGGGCTGTTCGCGCTGACCGGGTGGTCGCCCTCGCGGTGGTGGGTGCCGGCGGCGGGCGCGGCGGCTCTGCTGACCGTGGCGCTGTCCTTCCTGCACCCCCTGCTGATCGAGCCGGTGTTCAACCGCTTCACCCCGATGCCGCCGGGCGAGCTGCGCGGCGCGCTGCTGGGGCTCGCCGAGCGGGACGGGGTGCGGGTGGCGGAGGTCCTGGTGGCGGACGCCTCCCGGCGGACCAGTGCGCTCAACGCGTACGTCTCCGGCTTCGGCTCGACCCGCCGGATCGTCGCGTACGACACGCTGCTGTCGACGGCGGAGCCGCGCGAGGTGGAGCTGGTGGTGGCGCACGAGCTGGGGCACGTCAAGCACCGGGACGTGCCGACCGGCACGGCGCTGGGGGCGGTGGGCGCGGCCGCCGCCGTGGCCCTGCTCGGGCTGCTGTCGGCCTGGCGGCCGCTGCTGGACGCGGCCGGCGCCGCGGACGCGGCGGATCCGCGGGCGCTGCCGCTGCTGGCCGCGCTGGCGGTGCTGCTGGGGACGCTGTCGGGGCCGGCCCAGTGCGCGGTGAGCCGCCGGATCGAGGCGCGGGCGGACCGGCACGCCCTCGAACTGACCGGGGACGTCGAGCAGTTCGTCGCGATGCAGCGCAGACTGGCGGTGGCGAACGTCGCCGATGTCGACCCGCCGAGGCTGCTTGAGCTACTGTTCGCCACTCACCCGAGTACGGCGCGCCGGATCGCCGCCGCCCGGGCCTGGCGGGCCACGGGACCGGAAACGGATCCAGGACCGGGACCGAGACCGGGACCGGGACCGGGACCGGGACCGGGACCGGGACCGGGACCGGGACCGGGACCGGAGCCTCGGGGGCCGGGCGCCACACCGGGCGGATCTGTTGTATAGTGCAACAAATTCCGAGGAGGTAGGAACGCCGTGCCCGGCCGCGAGTCGTCCATCGACACCATCCAGCGCGAGCTGACCGCCTTCGCCCGCCGTGCCCGGCACAAGGCCTCCCAGCTGCACCCCGACCTCTCGCTGGTCACCTACAGCATCCTCGACCTGATCACCGAGCGCGGCGGCAGCCGGGCCGCCGACGTCGCGGCGTACTTCATGCTCGACAAGTCGACCGTCAGCCGGCAGGTCGGCGCCCTGGAGAAGCTCGGCCTGCTGGCCCGCGAGGCCGACCCGGACGACCAGCGCGGCCAGATCCTGCGCGCCACCGACGCCGGGCTGACCCTGCTGCGGGACGCCAACGAGCAGCGCCGTCAGGCCTTCACCGCCCGGTTCACCGACTGGTCCGACGAGGACGTCGCCCGCTTCGCCGCCTACCTGGCACGGTACGGCGCCGAGGGCTGACCCCGCGCTGACCCCGGCGCACCGCCCGGCCGCCCGCCCGACGTCCGCCCGGCGCCCGCCCCCGGGATGCCTCGGCCGCCCCGAATGCCCCGAATGCCCGGGCGCGCCCGGCACCCGCCCGCGCGGGCCGCCCGGAATGCGCCCCACCGTCCGGACGGTGTACAGAGGAGGAGTGCCCCTCCGGCAGCGCCCCCGCGACCACCGACGCACCTGGCTCCCCGACCGCCGCGTCCTGACGGCCCTGGTCCTCGTGCTGATCGTGCTGATCACCGTCGTGGACATCCTCTCCCCGCCGCACATCCACCTCGGCCCGCTGCTGATCGTGGCCCCTGCCCTGACCGCCTCCTTCGCCGGCGCCCGCGGAACCGCGGCCGTCGCGCTGCTCGCCATCGCCGCGCTCACCGTGATCGGGGTGGCCCGGGACGGCCTCACCACCGCCAACCACCAGACCCAGCTGGGCGCGCAGCTCGTCGTCTCGGTGCTGATCGTCGGCCTGCGGGTGCTGCGCGACCGGCACGAGCGCGAACTGGCCCGGGTCCGCACCGTCTCCGAGGCCGCCCAGCGGGTGCTGCTGCGCCCGCTGCCGGAGCAGATCGGGCCGCTGCACCTCGCCTCGGTCTACCTGGCCGCCGAGGCCGAGGCGCAGGTCGGCGGCGACCTGTACGCGGCCGCGCGCACCGCCACCGGCACCCGGCTGCTGGTCGGCGACGTCCGCGGCAAGGGCCTGTCCTCGCTCGGCGACGCCGCCCTGCTGCTCGGCGCCTTCCGGGCCGCCGCCCACCTGCACGCCGAGCTGCCCGAACTGGCCGCCTACCTGGACGGCAGCGTCAGCTGGGACCTCGCCCAGCTCGCCGAGCAGTCCCGCCAGGCCCGGCTGCTCCCCTCGCCCTCGCCCGAGGTGGTCGGGGCGAGCAGCGAGGACACCGGTGAGTCCTTCATCACCGCCGTCCTGCTGGACATCCCCGACGACGGCACCGAGGTCAGCCTGATCGACTGCGGCCACCCTCCCCCGCTGCTGCTGCGCCCGGACGGCGTCACCACCGTCGCCGCCCGCCGGCCGGCCCCGCCGCTCGGGCTCGGCGAACTCGCCCCGACCCGCTACGAGGTGGAGGTCTTCCCGTTCGTCCCCGGCGACCGCCTGCTGATCTACACCGACGGCGTGATCGAAGCCCGGAACGCGCAGCGCCACTTCTATCCGCTCGAGGAGCGCGTCACCGCCTGGCTCGGGGACCGCCCGGCCGCCCTGCTGCAGCACCTGCGCCGCGACCTGCTCGGGTACGTCGGCGGGCATCTGGACGACGACGCCGCGATCGTCCTGGTGGAACGGCTCCCGGACGACGGCGCGTCCCGCTTCCGTCTCCCGCTCAGGACCCGAACCCAGCCCCAGACCCAGGCCCAGACCCAGACCCAGACCCAGACCCGGCCTCCGGCCGATACCGGCTGACCTGCCGGGTGCCGACCGGTCAGCGCGGCTCGGGGCCTCCCAGCGCCGCTCAGGGCCGCCCAGGGCCGCTCAGGCCGCTCACGGCCGCTCAGGGCCTTCCAGTGCCGCTCACGGCCGGTACGGCAGCTGCGGGACGTCGAAGCAGGTGGTGGTCATCGACGGCACCTGGGTCACCCAGCCGCCCTGGCCGCCCCGGGCGGAGTCCTGCCAGCGGGCCGCGTTCAGGCAGGCGTGGACCGGGCCGGCGGGCGGCGGCTGCGGGACGAAGGAGGCGGGCAGGATCAGGCCGTGCGCGTCGTACGGCTCGGCGCGGTTCATGAACGCCTCCACGCAGGCCCGGGTCAGCGCGGCGCCGCAGGAGCCCATCGCGTCGGCCAGCCACTGTGCCCCGGCCCAGCCCTCCAGCTCCCAGGCGGACAGCCGGCCGGCGCGGTCCGGGAGGTAACGGGCCATCGCGGCGCGGAAGTCGTGCACCGCCGGGTACTGCTCGTCCTCATAGTTCAGGCTCGACGACGTCGCCCACAGCGCGTTGCGGCAGTTCGGCGAGGAGGCGTAGTCGGTGCGCACCGACTCGGACCAGTTCTGCACGTTGGTGACCTTCGCGGCCACCTGCACCCCCGCCTCGTCCAGCGCCCGGCACAGCGCCGCATTGCCCCGGGTGTCCATGGCGTCGAAGAGCAGCTGCGAGCCGTCCGCCCGGACGGCCGCGGCCACCGCCTGGAAGTTCGGCAGCGCGAAGTCCACCGTCTGGAGCAGCACCCGGTACCCCTCGGCCTCCAGCCCGGCCTTCAGCTGCGCGGCGTACCGGGCCGAGTCGGCCTGGTTGTAGGCCACCACGGCGGCGCTGGCCGCGCCCAGGCGCTGCTTGAAGAACCGGAACACCTCGGTGCTCTGGTAGAGCGTGCCGTTCCAGCCGACCGAGCGGCCGTCGCGCGGCGCGGCGCTGCCGTAGATCCCGTACAGGTGCGGCCAGCGGTCGTACGCGGTGCCGATCGGCTGGCCGCCGACGTCCGGCACCGCCTTGCCGCTCACGTAGGCGGCGCCCGCGTAGTCGAGGACGCTGCCGCTGACGAAGGCGAACACGTGCGCCTGGTCGATCAGCCGGTGGACGCAGTCCTGGTTGCCGATGCCGCTGCCGCCGTCGTCGCAGGTGACCAGCCGGACGGTGCGCCCGTGCAGGCCGCCGCGGTCGTTGAGGGCCTGGAAGAACGCCTGCGCTCCGTAGCGAGGCCCGCTGAACACCTCGCTGCCGACCGGGCTGGTGAGTGAGGTGACGACGCCGATCCGGATCTCGTCGGCGGTGACACCGGTGTCGGAGGCCGGGTTGCCGGTGGCGGCGGAGCCGGTGGGAGCGCTGGTGGGGGTGCCGGGGGTGGGGCGGGGCCGGGCGGTGAAGGCGCCGTCCGGCAGCCGGGTGCCGCAGCCGGTGAGGACCAGCAGGACGGCCAGGAGCACGGCCGGGAGGACTGCCGGGCGCGCCGCCGCCGGAGCCCCCGGCCGGCCGGCGGCAGCGCGGGCGACCGACCGGGGAACGAGTCTGACGATGGGCCGGGCGGTGGTCAGCTGCATCCGGGGATCGGGGTGCCGCTGGCGCCGGCCGCCTGGGTGAGCAGGCCGCACAGCGTCGAGCGGGAGACCTTCCAGGTCCCGTTGTCGAGGACGGCCTGGCCGGTCGCGCTCGGCTCGACCACGTTGCCCTGGAGGGAGAGCGAGTAGGTGACCGTCGCGGAAGCGGCGTCGATGAACCCGACGTCGCTGACCTTCGCCTGCACCTGGCCGACCCGCGGGTCCTGCGAGAAGCCCTGCAGCGCCGGGAGCAGCACGTCGCCGCCCTGGAGCAGCTTGGCCTTGTCGGGGATGGGGGTGTTGGGGTCGAAGAACTTCTCCCAGTTGGTGGTGATCTCCGTCTTGGCGGCGGCCGGGTCGGCGGGCACGGAGTTGGCGGCGCCCGCCGACGCGCTCGCGGAGCTGGCACTCGCGCTGGCACTGGCACTGGCACTGGCACTGGCACTCGCGCTCGCACTGGCGCTGGCGCTGGCGCTCGAACTCGCCGAGGAGCTGGACTTGCTGCTGCTGCACGCGGCCGCCGAGCCCGCCAGCATCAGGGCGAGCAGTGCGCTCACCGTCCGCAGGGCCGGGCCGCCGCCCGTGGGGGTTCCGCTTCGCGTCACGTGCATGGTCTGTGCTCCCTCTCGGCTGCGCCGCCCGGGTGTGCGCGGGCGGTGTGCGCGGGGTCGATGTGCGCGGGGTCGATGTGCGCGAGGCCCGTGCGCGGTGTCCCGGATGCTGTTCCAGGCCGATCCTGGAAACGTCTCAAGTGACACCATGAAGGCGGATCCATGGACGAATCGCAATCCGGCGGCGAAACCGCCCGCAATGCCGCGCGGATGCCGCCCGCCCGGCGCGCCGCCCGGTTCCTGCGGACGGCCCGGGGCGGGAGGGAGTGGGCCGGCTGGGTCGTGCTCGCGGTCGGCGCCGTGCTGTCCGTGCTCGGCTGGTACGGGGTCTCCGGCGAGCGTTACGCCGAGCAGCAGATCCCCTACCTGGCCTCGTCCACGGTGCCGGGCGCGGCACTGATCGTGGCCGGCGCGGTGCTCGTCGCGCTGCGGCCGGGCGGCGGCCGCTCGGGGGGCGGTTTCTCCGAAGGCGATCTGACCGACCGGCGGGTGGCGCGGCTGTACGAGCTGCTGGTCGAACCGGCGGACGGCACGGCCGACGACGGCGCCGGTACGGCCGATGCCGGAGGTGCGGGCGGTGCGAGAGGGGCGACCGGTGAGGCCGGTGAGGAGGGCTGGCTCGCCGTGCCCGAGGGCGCCCACTACCACCGGCCGCAGTGCCCACTGGTCGCCGGCAAGGCCCGGGCGGCCGCGGTGGACGAGGAAGCCGTCCGGGCCCGGGAGCTGACGCCCTGCCCGCTCTGCGAACCCGCCGCGCAGGGCCCGCCCGGTACGCCCGGCGCGTCCGGCACGCCCACCGGACCGGGCCGGCCCACCCGTCCGGGCGAACCCGCCCCGCCGACCGGCTGAACGGCGATTCCCGTGCTGACCGTCCTTCCCGGCCCGGGCACCGCCCCGCTCGCGGTGCTCGCCACCGCCCCCGACCCGCTCACCGTCGACCTCGCGCTCGCCGGGCTCACCGTGGGCAGCGCCGCCGCGCTCAGCGGCATCGGCCTGGTCGTCTGCCACCGCGCCACCGGCGTGCTCAACATCGCCCAGGGCGCCCAGGCCATGGCCGTCGCCTACCTGCTGCGGGACCTCGTGGTGGTGCGGCACTGGCCGATGTGGCCGGCCGTCGCACTCTGCCTGCTGGTGGTCGCCCCGGCCCTCGGCGTGCTGCTGGACGTCCTGGTCTACCGGCCGCTGCAACGGCGCGGGGCCGGACCGGCCGAGACCATGGTCGCCGGGCTCGGAGTGTTCGTGCTGCTCATCGGCGCCGCCGTCCTGCTGTGGGGCGCGGCGCCGCTGGCCGGTGCCCCCTCACCGTTCGGCGGCGCGCCGATCCGGCTGCCCGGCGGGCACGGCCTGCGGCCC
This sequence comes from Streptomyces sp. Y1, assembly GCF_041053115.1. Lineage (NCBI taxonomy): Bacteria > Bacillati > Actinomycetota > Actinomycetes > Kitasatosporales > Streptomycetaceae > Streptomyces > Streptomyces sp. Y1. The sequence goes on from NZ_CP163445.1 coordinate 1,556,165, forward strand.
GACACCGTCGCCCAGTTGGCCGCCATCCTGGTGCTCGGCCTGGCCGTCGCCGCCACCACCCGCTGGACCGGGTTCGGCCTGCGGTTGCGCGCCGTCGTCGACGACCGGCGCCTCGCCGCCCTCTCCGGCGTCGACGCCGACCGGGTCTCCGCCGCCGGCTGGGCGTTCGGCACCTTCACCGCCGGGCTGGTCGGCATCGCCCTCGCGCCCTACCTGCTGCTCGACCCGTACGGGCTGCCGTTGCTGGTGATGGAGACGATGGCCGTCGCCGTCGCCGCCCGGCTGCGCAGCATCCCGGTCGCCGTCGCCACCGGGCTCGGGCTCGGCATCGCCCAGGCCGAACTGACCCGGCTGCGCCCGGCCGGGCAGCTGCTGCCGCTCGTCGAGGCCGTGCAGTCCAACCTGTTCGTGGTGGCGCTGCTCGCCACCGCGCTGCTGGCCGGGCCGCGCATCACCGGCGAGGAGCGGACGGTGAGCGCACCGCTGGCCGTCCGGCCGCTCGGCGTCGGGATTGGGAGCGGGGGCAGAGACGGGGCCGGGGATGGCGGTCGGGGGCGGCTCGCCGGGACGGTCTGCCTGGTGCTGCTCCTGCTGCCGTTCGGCTTCCGGGGCAACGACCTGCGCAGCGCCCTGCTGGTGCCCGCGCTCGCGCTGGTGCTGCTGTCCGTCGTCGTGGTGACCGGCTACGGCGGGCAGATCTCGCTCGGGCAGGCCGGGTACGCGGGCCTCGGCTCGCTCGGCACCGCGCTGCTGATGTCCGGCCGCGTCCCCGGCCTGCCGGCGCTGCCCGCCGGGCCCGCACTGCTGCTCGCCGTCCTCGCCACCGCGCCGCTCGGCCTGCTCACCGGGTGGCCCGCGATCCGGCGGCGCGGGCTGGCGCTGGCCCTGGTCACCTTCGCGGTCGGGACGGCGATGAGCCGGTTCGTCTTCGAGCAGCCGTACGCCACCACCGGGCTCCTCCTCGAACGACCGTCCTTCCTCTCCGGAGACCGCGCCTTCTACCTCGCCGAACTGCTGCTGCTCGGCGCCGGCCTGCTCGCCGTCCGGGCCCTGCACCGAGGGCGACTCGGCCGGGCGCTGACCGCGATGCGCGACCACGAGCCGGGCGCGGTCGCGGCCGGCGTCGACGTGCCCGGGCTGAAGTCGTTCGCCTTCGTCGTCGGCGCGGCGCTGGCCGCGCTCGGCGGCGGGCTGACGGGGCTCGCCGGGCGGGCCTTCGACGCGGCCTCCTTCGACCCCGTGCGGGGGCTGCTGTGGTTCGCGGCCGTGGTCGTCGTCGGGGCCGACAGCGCGCTCGGCGCCGTCCTCGCCGCCGCGCTGCTGATCGGCCTGGACGCCGGCACCGTCGCGGGCGTCTCGGCCGTCGCCATCGGCGTCCTCGCCACAGCCATGGGGCGCCTGCCCGGGGGGCTCGCCGCCCTCCCGACCAGTCGTCGGCCCGGCGGCGCCGGCGGCCCCGCTTCCGCCGCACCCCTGCCACCCGGTCGACTCTCCCCCGCCGGGCTGCGCGCCCGCGCCGCGATCACCGCCCGGCTCGCGCGGGAGCGTCAGCCATGAACCCGGCCCCGGCCGACGCCTTCCCGCCCGGGGGAACCCCGCACGGCGGCGACCTGCACGTCCCGCCCCGAGCGACACCGGCAGGCGCAGAACCCACCCCGTCCGGGCGGGCGGAGCGCGGGCAGCCCGCGCAACGCCCCGCCCGCACGGCGGCAGCCGGGAGCCCTGCCGGAGCAGCGCGGTGAACGGCCGGCTCACCGCGCGCGGGATCGTACGACGGTACGGCGGCATCGAGGCCGTCGCCGGAGTGGACCTGACCGCCCGGGCCGGACGGATCACCGCGCTGATCGGGCCCAACGGCGCCGGGAAGAGCACCCTCTTCGACTGCCTCGCCGGGACCGCCCGCCCCGACGCCGGACGGGTGCTGCTCAACGGACGGGACGTCACCCGGCTGCCCGCCCACCGGCGCGTCCGGCTCGGGCTGGCGCGGACCTTCCAGCAGATCGCCGTCTTCCCCACCCTCTCGGTGGGCGACAACGTGCGCGTCGGTGCCGAGCACCGGCAGGGCCGTACCGACCCGCGCGCGGTTGCCGCACAAACCGCCCGGGCGCTGGACCTGCTCGGCCTGCGGGACGTCGCCGCCGAGCCCGCCGGCTCCCAGCCCACCGGCACCCTGCGCCTGGTCGAACTCGCCCGTGCCCTCGCCGCCGACCCCTGCGTCCTGCTCCTCGACGAACCGGCCGCCGGACTCGACGCGGCGCAGACCTCCCGCCTGGTCGCCGTCCTCCGGGGCCTCGCCGAGCGCGGCCTGGCGCTGCTGCTGGTCGAGCACGACGCCGGCCTGGTCGCCGAACTCGCCGACACCGTCTACGCCATGGCCCAGGGGCGGCTGGTCGCCGCCGGCCCGACCGCGGCCGTCCTCACCGACCCCCGGGTCGCCGGGGCCTGGGGAGCCCGGACATGACCCCCTCCGCTGCGCACGCCGGGCCGGCCGCCCCGGCGAACGACACCCCTGACTCCCGCCGCCAGCCCCGGAGGTGACCACCCCGTGCCACCCGCAGCAGCCCTCCTCTCCGTCCGCGTCCGCTACGGCCCCCTCGAGGCCCTCCACGGGATCGACCTCGCCTTCCCCGCCGGCGCGGTGACCGTCCTGCTCGGCCGCAACGGCGCCGGGCGGACGAGCGCGCTGAACGCGCTGGCGGGGGTGGTGCGGCTGTCGGGTGGCCGGGTGCTGTGGCAGGGCCGGGACGTGAGCGGGCTGTCGGTGCATCAGCGGGTGCGCAGGGGGCTGGCCCTGGTGCCGGCCGAGCGCGGGGTGTTCGGTTCGCTGACCGTGGCCGAGAACCTGGACCTGGCCAGGTCCGGGCGCGGCCGGGAGGAGGTGCTGGAGCTCTTCCCCGAGCTGGCACCGCTGCTGACCCGCCGGGCCGGCGAGCTCTCCGGCGGTCAGCAGCAACTCGTGGCGATCGGACGGGCGTTGGCGGCGCGGCCGACCCTGCTGCTGCTCGACGAGCCCGAGCGCGGCCTGGCCCCCGCTGTCGCGGCCCGGCTGCACGCGCACCTGCTGGCCGGTGCGGCCGCCGGGCGGACGGTCGTGGTGGCCGGGCAGGGGCTGCCCCGCACCCTCGCCGGGGCGGCGGCCGTGTACGTGCTGCACCGGGGTGGGGTGGCCTTCGCCGGGGAACCCGGGGAGGCGGCCGCTCTCGCGGACCTCGCGGCGTTCTCGGACCTCACCGGGGCCGGCGGCTCCGCCGGGCGGACCGGGGCGCGAGCGGCCGGATGACCCGGCAGCCGGCTCCCCACGGCCCGCCGACCTCCTCCTGCCGACGCCGACGCAGGCAGTGCCGGTGCCGGTACCGCCGGTACCATGGCCGAGCCCATGTCGATCATGGTCGGAACGGCCATGGCCGGAACGCTTGGGCCAGGGGGAGTCATGAACCACGTCCACGCACCCACCGGCGCGTTCCGCGGGGCCGGTGGCCCACTGCTGCTCGCCTGCCTCGGCTGGGCCTGCGCGGTGCCGACGCTCGTCGCGGACGACGACGTCCGCGCGCTGGTGAGCACCTGCCACGACAGCCCCGGCGCCGCCGTGTACGTGCTGCCGCTCGCCTGGGCGGGCGTGGCGCTGGGCGTCGGCGCGGTCTGCTGGGGCGGCTGGCAGCTCGCCACCGGCCTGCGGCACCGGGCGAAGCGCCGGTCCGGCCTGGGGCGCGCCCTGCTCTGCCTGGTGCTGCCGGTGGCGGCCCTCGCCGTGCCCGTCCAGTACGCGCTCGTGCGGACCGCCGCGCACGACACCGGGACGCGGCACAGCACCTGCTTCGGGCTCGGCCGGCTCACGGGGACGGCCGACCCGGTCAGGGCCACGGCAGGGGACGCTCGGGCCTCGCTCACGGTGTGACCCCCGCCACCGGGCGATCGCGGCCAGCGCGACCCCGGTGACGGCGGAGCCGACGACAGCGACGCCGACGACACGGGAACGGGCGCAGCGGAACAAGCGGAACGTACGGAACACGGTAGGTCTCCTCCCCCGGGAGCCCGGACGGCCCCCGTGCAGTGCCCCAACCATGACCCCCGCCACCCCCGCCGCACATGTACCGATCGGCACAACCCCGGCGCCGAAAGCGCCGTGCCCCCTGCCGATCGGCAGGGGGCGCGGCGCGCGAGCGGTCACACCGGAACCGTCAGGACACGCCCTTCACGTACGGCGTGGTCGTGCTCAGCCGGGCGAAGCCGAGGCGCTGCAGGATGGGGCGGCTCTGGTCGCTCGCGTCGACCTGGAGGTAGCGGTAGCCCAGCTCGGCGGCGAGCCGCGCGCGGTGGGCGACCAGGGCGCGGTAGATGCCCCGCCCGCGCCAGTCGGGCGCGGTGCCGCCGCCCCAGAGGCCGGCGAACTCGGTGCCGGGGACGAGCTCCATCCGCGCCGCGGACACCGGCCGGTCGCCGGCCATCGCGACGGTCATGGTGACGGTCTCGGAGCCCTGGGCGAGCTGGTCGAGCAGCCGCTGCCGCTGGGCCGGGTTGGGCTTGCCGAAGGCCTGCTCGGCGGCCTCGGCCATCAGGTCGACGCCGGCCGCGTCGGTGACGGGGACCAGCCGGACGCCCTCGGGCAGCACGACCTCGGTGGGCAGGTCGCGGATGTCCGCCACCATCACCGACTGCTCGTCCTCGGGGATGAACCCGGCGGCCAGCAGCCGCTCGCCCAGGTCGGCGGGCCGGTCGTGGCCGTAGGTCTTCCACTCGAACTCGAGGCCCAGCCCGGCGAAGTACCGCACCTGCGCGGCGATCACCTCGTCCGCCCCCGCCTCGTCCAGGTCCGACCAGAGGACGCCGTTCCAGTCGTGCGCGGTGCCGACCTGGCGCAGGACGGCACCGTCGCGCTCGATGCGGGTGCTGCCGCTGTCCGGCCGCGCGTCGCGTCGGAGCCGGCGGTCGAACAGGGCGAGTACGTCGTCATGATCCATCCGCTCACTCCAGCACGGCCGGGCGCCCCCGCGCCAGCGAATTTCCGCAGGTCGCACGGCGTGTGCCGGGCACCCGCCTACTGCGCGAGGTACCCGCCGTCGACCGGCAGGACGACGCCGGTGACGAAGGACGCCTCGTCCGAGGCGAGGAACAGCACGGCGGCCGCGACCTCGGCCGGGTCGCCGAGGCGCCGCATCGGGTGCAGCCGCTCGATCGCCGCCAGGTACTCGGGCCCGCCGGGTTCGTCGCGCAGCCGGGCGACCCGCTCGGTGGCGGTGGTGCCGGGGGCGACGGCGTTGACCCGGATGCCGCGGTCCGCCCACTCGACGGCCAGGTGCTTGGTCAGCCCGGAGGCGACGAACTTGGCCGGCCCGTACACCGCTTGGCCGCGCTGGCCGGCTTCGCCGGAGATGGAGGACAGGCAGACGATCGAGCCGCCCGGCCGGTCCTGGGCGGTCATCGCCCGGATGGCGTACTTGCAGGTGAGGAACATGCCGCGGCCGTCGACGGCCATCACCCGGTCCCAGTCCTCGGCGGTGGCCTCGGTGATCTCCATCAGCGGGATGACCCCGGCGTTGGCCACCAGCACGTCGAGCCGCCCGTGCCGCTCGACCGCCGCCTCGACCATCCGGCGGGCGTCCTCGTCCCGGGCCACGTCGCCGACCACCGTGCTGACGGTGCCGGGAAGTTGGCGGACGAGCCGGTCCAACCCGGCCTCGTCGATGTCGGTCGCGACCACCGAGGCGCCCTCGCGGACGAACCGTTCCGCGACGGCGCGGCCGATCCCGCTGGCCGCGCCCGTGACCACGGCCGTCCGCCCCGCCAGCCGTCCGCCGTCCGCCGCGCTCGCAATCGTCATGCGGCGGACTCTATCGACCGGCCGTCAGGTGACGTGTCACGACAGGCGGTTGAGGTGCGGACGGCCGATCGACCGGTCACACCGTCAGGACGATCTTGCCGCGCAGGTGCCCGTGCTCGCTGAGCCGGTGCGCCTCGACCGCCTCCGCCAGCGGGAGCACCCGGTGCAGCGGCAGCCGCAGGGTGCCCGCCTCGTGCAGGGCGAGCGCGGCGGCGTAGGCGCGCTGGTGGTACGGCTCGCCGCCCTCCATGCCGCCGGTGAAGCGCACGCCGTGCTCGGGCGCGCCCATCGGGTCGGCGATGGTCAGCACGCGCTGCGCGTCGCCGGCCAGTTCGATCGACAGCGGCAGCACTCCGCCCTGCCCGGCGGCGTCCAGCACCCGGTCGACCCGGCCGCCCGGGGCGGCCGCGCGCACCCGCTCGGCCAGGCCCTCGCCGTAGGTGACCGGGATCGCGCCCAGGTCGCGCAGGTGGGCGTGGTTGGCCTCGCTCGCGGTGCCGACGACGGTGATGCCGCGCGCCCGGGCGAACTGCAGCAGCACGGTGCCGACGCCACCGGCCGCGCCGTGCACCAGCAGCGTCTCGCCGGACCGCACGCCGAGGACGTCCAGGGCCCGCTCGGCGGTCTCGGCCGCCACCGGGATCGCCGCGGCCTCCGCCCAGCCGAGGGTGGCGGGCTTGTGGGCCAGCGTCGCGGCGTCCACCAGGGCGTGCTCGGCGTAGCCGCCGCCCATCGGCGCGCCGAACACCTCGTCGCCGGGGGCGAATCCGGCCACCTCCGCACCGACCGCCTCCACCACGCCGGCCAGTTCGTAGCCGGGGACGGCGGGGAAGACGACCGGGAAGAAGCCGGCCATGGCGCCGCTGCGCAGCTTGTGGTCCAGCGGGTTGACGCCCACCGCGCGGACCGCGATCCGCACCTGGCCGGGGCCGGGGGCGGGCAGCTCGATCTCGACGGGGCTCAGCACGTCCGCGTCGCCGAACCGGTCGAACGCGATGGCCTTGGTGGGCGTGCCGGCCGGGGTGGCGGAGGTGGTCTCGGTCATGGGAATCCCCTTGGGTCGTAACGGGTTGTGGCGGGTTGCGGCCGGTGGCTGGTGTTCCTCCGACGTCTTCCATCCTGTGGCCTCGGCGGCGGGCCTCGGGCTGGCCTTTCGGACGGTTGCACCTGGCCGGAAGGACAGGTCGCGCCGGGCGGCCGGCGGGCTAGGCTCGGCACCATGGCCGACACGCGGGACGACGCAGCGAACGAGGACGTGATGGGCGACAGCACGGACGGCAGCAGCCGGCGGGGCCCCTGGAGCCGCCCCGAGGACGCGCTCGCGCAGGCCGTCCGGATCCTGCGCACGCCCCGGCCGGACGTGCTGCCGCGGCTGTCCGAGGTGCTCGGCACGCTCGTCCCGCACCAGGCGATCGCGCAGTTGAACGGCGTCTGCACCTTCTCCCCCGCCCGGACCCACGGCCCGGCCGAGCTCGCCGACGCGATCAGCGGCCTCGACCTGTCCCGGCTGGCCGACCTCGCCGCCGACGCCACCGCGCAGGGCCGGCCGTGGCAGGGCGAGGCCGAACTGGCCGGCCGCACCCGGACGGTGGTCGTCGCCGCGACGACGCCGGGCGGCGCCCCCGGCGCGGTGCTGGTCCTGGTCCGGGCCGACGCCGAACCGGTCGCGCCCGGCGCGCTCGCCGTCCTGCAGCAGCTGTGGGACCTCGTCATCGCCCACTCCGAGCACCGCGCCACCGACGCCGCCCCCACCCACGCGGCGATCTCCCGCGCGGCCGCCAACGCCCGCGCCCGCACCATCGCCGAGTTGACCGGCGCGCACAACGCCGCGCTCACCGCCGTCCTCGCCCCGCTGCGCTCGGCCGCCCTCGACGACGCCACCGCCCGGCGGGCCGCCACCGACCTGGCCGTCACCGCCCTGCTCGACCTGCGCCGCGCCGCCGACCTCGACCGCGCGCTCAGCGAGGAGCCCGCCGACGCCGCGTTCGCCCGGCTCGACCGGGAGTTGCGGCCGCTGCTGCGGCACACCCGGGTCCGGCTCGACGTGGCTCCCCCGGCCGGGACCGGCGCCCGGACCGTCCCCGCCGACACCGCGCACACCGCCCGCGACGCCGTCCGGGCGGCCGTGCTCGTCATGCTGGAGCAGGACCGGCTGAGCCGACTGCACGTCAGCTGGCAGCTCACCGGCGACACCCTGCGCGCGATCGTCCGCGACGACGGCCCCGGCCTGCTGCCCGCCGACGCCCTCGCCGTCCACCGCACCGCCGACCGGATCACCGCGCTCGGCGGCAGCTGCGCCGTCGAGGCCGTCCCCGGCTGGGGCACCACCGTCACCGTCGACCTGCCGCTCACCGCCCCCGAACCGGCCCTCGCCGCCGACCCGTTGGACGGCCTGCAGCCGCGCGAACGGGAGGTCCTGCTGGAGCTCGCCCAGGGGCGCCGCAACCGCGACATCGCCCAGGCGCTGCACATCAGCGAGTCGACGGTGAAGTTCCATGTCGCCAACATCCTCGGCAAGTTGGGCGTCGCCACCCGCGGCGAGGCGGCCGCCCTAGCCCACCGCGCCGGCCTGCCGGGCGCGACGGCGCTGCACGTGGCGTCCTGAGGGCTCCGACGCGCCCGTTGGTGCCGGTCGGTGCCCGTGCTCGCGCCGTGCCCCCTGCCGATCGGCAGGGGGCACGGCGTTTGCCGGTGCTGAGGTTGTGCCGATCGGTACATGTGCGACGGAGGCGGCGGGGGTCATCGTTGGGGCACTGCACGGGGGCCGTCCGGATCCCCCGGAGAGGAGCCCCACCATGTTCCGTCGTTCCCGAGTCCTCGGCGCCGTCGCCGTCGCCGGATCCGCCGTCATCATCCGGGTGGCACTGACCGCGCTCGCCCGGCGGCGGCAGCACCACGCGTCGCCCCGTGGCGACCGGGGACAGCCCTCCGGCGGCCACGAGCGAACGTCGGCGGCCGGGCCCTCCGTCGCGGGCGGGAGTGAGAGGGTGGGCGTCCGGCGACACCGTGGAAAGCGAGACCATGACCGAGCCCTCCGCCCCCAGCACCTGGGACCCGTCCGCTCCCGGCGTGCTGCGGCTGCCCTCCGGCCGGCTGCTGCGCGGCCGGGGACTGCTGCGCCCGCTGCCGCCCGGGCCCCGGCCCGACGTCGGCTACTACCTGTTGGGGCGGCCGCCGGCCCCGATGGACTGGCCGAGCACGTGGGTGCGCTGGCCGGACTTCCGGCTGCCGGCGGACCGCGCCGTCGCGGCCGAGGTGTTCCGCGAGGTCTGGGAGCGCTGTGCGGGCGAGCGCGTCGAACTCGCCTGCGCCGGCGGGCGGGGCCGCACCGGGACGGCCCTGGCCTGCATCGCCGTCCTCGACGGCGTCCCGCCCGCCGAGGCGGTGGCGTATGTGCGGACGCACTACGACCGGCACGCCGTCGAAACGCCCTGGCAGCGGAAGTTCGTGGAACGCCAGCGCCCGGCGTCAGAGGGCTGAAGCCTGGACGCCCCCCACCGGGACTCCGCGCCCGGACGGCTCGCGCCGGACCCGGCCGTGGGATCGTGCTGCCCATGAGCGAGACGTGGGTGGTCGATGACGACGGTGCCGCACCCCTCCCCTCCGGGGCGGCGGTGGAGGTGCTGCGGGCGAGGGCGGCGGCGGGGCGGCCGGAGACCTGGTTGGCGAGTTCGTGCGGGCGCTCGCTGGGGTTCGTCACGAACGGCGAGCGCGCGATGGTGGTGCTGGTGGACGGGGAGGGCGACGTCGGTGGGCAGGCCGTGGATCCGGGGGCCGAGGGGGTGAGCGGGGGGTTCGTCCTCTCGAACGGGCAGCACGACACGTACCCGGACGAGGACACCGTGCCGGTCGGGGAGGCGTTCAGGATCGTGGAGCACGTCGTGCGTACGGGATCGTGGCCTGCGGACGCGCCGGCCGCGCCGGCGGGCTAGGCTGCGACGGGTGGACAGCCTGATCGACGCGCTCAAGGGCGGCGCCCAGCCCTCAACTCCCGCCCGGGCGAACGACGCGAACGACGCGAACGAGTTGAATGCCGCGAACGACTACGACGCCTTCGCCGAGGCGTACTCGGCGGAGACCGAGAACAACATCCTCAACGCGTACCACGCGCGGCCCGCGATCGTCGCCCTCGCCGGTGATGTGACCGGCCGCCGGATCCTGGACGCCGGCTGCGGTTCCGGGCCGCTGGCCGCTGCGCTGCGCGAGCGCGGCGCCGTCGTCACCGGGGTCGACGCCAGCGCCGGGATGCTGGAGCTGGCGCGGCGGCGGCTGGGCGAGGACGCGGACCTTCACCTGGCCGACCTGAATGGCCGACTGCCCTTCGAGGACGGCGAGTTCGACGACGTCGTGTCCTCGCTGGTGCTGCACTACCTGGAGGACTGGGGGCCGGCCCTGGCCGAGCTGCGGCGCGTGCTGCGGCCCGGCGGCCGGCTGATCGCCTCGGTGCAGCACCCCTTCGTGGACTACGCGATCCAGGACCCCCGCCCGGACTACTTCGCCACCACCAGCTACACCGACGAGTGGACGTTCGACGGGCGCTCCTTCCCGGTGACGTTCTGGCGTCGGCCGCTGCACGCGATGACCGACGCCTTCACGGCGGCCGGCTTCCGCCTCGCCGTCCTCAGCGAGCCCCAACCGGACCCGGCCGCCCGCGAGTTGTTCCCCAAGGACTTCCGGGCGCTGTCGACGAAGATGAGCTTCCTGTTCTTCGTCGTCGAGGTCCCGATCGAGGCTTCGGTCGAGGCTCCGTCCGGGGCCCCGATCGAGGCTCCGTCCGAGGCCCCGGTCGAGAGCCCGCCGACCGCTCCGGCCGCCTAGGATCCTCCGGCGGCAGCCGTCACGGATGCTCGCCCGCGCGCAGTTCGGTGGTGAGTCGGCGCCGCCCGGCGACCAGGGTCTCCAGGACGACGGCGAGACCGATCAGCAGGGCCAGGCCGCCGGCAGGCAGCAGGACGGGTAGCGGCTCGGGGGCCAGGGCGTGGCCGACGCGGGCGCCGACCAGGCTGGACAGGTCGAGGGCGGGGCCGAGCAGGGCGACGGCCGCGAGGGCGGCGAGGCCGCCGCCCGCGGTGGCGGTGAGGGTCTCGGGCAGGGCTTCGGCGACGATCAGGGCGAGGCCCTGCCGGGGTCGCAGGCCCATGGTGCGCAGCCGGGCGAGGACGGCGGCGCGGTCGGGTGCGGCGCGCAGCAGCGTCAGGAGGACGGCGAGCAGGGCGAATCCGGCGGCGGCCACGGCCGCGAGGCGGAAGAGGCGGCCGGCGGCCTGCTGGAGGGGGTCGTCGGCGAGGTCGGCGGCGATCTCGCGGCTGCTGCGGACGGCGTAGCCGGGCGGGAGGCCGTGGGTGGCGCGGCCGGCGGCGGTGGCGTCGGCCTGGATGAGGTCGATGATGCCGGTGGTCCGGGTGAGGCCGCGTTCGCGCAGCAGGGTCCTGACCTGTTCGGGGTCGGGGTCGCCGGCGGCGAGCCAGGCGGTGGGCGGTGCGAGTTCGGGCAGGCGGTGGGCGGCGGGGCCGGCGGGGACGACAACGAACGGCAGGCCCGGGTCCGGCAGGGCGGGGGTGGTGGTGACGGTCCCGGCGACGGTGGTGCGCAGGACGCTGCCGCTGGGCAGGTGCAGGGTGGGCGGGCCGGCGGCGAGGCGGGCGGCCAGGTCGCGGCTGAAGAGCGCGGGCACCGGGGTGTCGGGGCCGCCGGGGGTGCCGGTGAGCGCGGCCGGGTCGAAGGTGTCGGTTCCGGCGGCGCGGGCGAGTTCGGCGTACGCCTGCGGTTCGGCGACCACGGCGATGACCTTGGTGTAGTCGGCGCCCGCGCCGACGAACAGGGCCCGGGGTTCGACCCGGACGGCGGTGGCGCCGCGGACGCCGGGCAGGTCGGCGGCGGCGTCGGTGAACGAGGCGGGCAGGGTGGCGAAGTCGGGGACGGTGACGGCGATGTCGCCTCCGGTGGCGAGGCGGGCGGCGCGGAGCCGGCTGTGGTCGACGGTGTCGAGGACGGTGGCGCCGAAGCCGGTGGCGGTGACGGCGATCAGCAGGGCGAGCAGCGGGAGCGCGGAGGCCCGGCGGCGGCCGGTGGTGCCGCGCGCGGCACGGGCGAGGCCAAGGAAGCCGATCAGGCCGCGGCCCCGGCGGGCGAGCGCGGCCAGTCGGCCGATCAGCAGCGGTTGGAGGCGGGCCAGCAGGAGCCCGACGGTGACGGCGATCAGCAGGGGCGCGGCGATCAGCAGGGGGTCGGAGGCGGCGCCGGGGTGGCCGAGGCCGCGTCGGCGGGCTTCGGCCACGGCGGCGACGGTCACGGCCAGGACGGTGAGTTCGCCGACCAGCCGGCGCGGTCCACCGGCCGCCCCCGACCGGGACCTCGGCCTCGTCCTCGTCCTCGGCCTCGTCCTCAACCGCGCCCGCGACGGCACCCGCACCCCCGCCCCCGCCCGCACCCGCGGCCCGGACCACAGCAGCGCGGCCCGGGCGGGGAAGGCCAGCAGGGCGAGCAGGGTCGCGGCGAGCGCGGCCGTCACCGCGTGGCCCCAGCGCGGGGTGGGCAGCAGCACCAGGGCCAGCGCGGTGCCGAGCGCGGCGGCGGGCAGGACGGTGACCGCTCCCTCGCCGAGCAGCCGCAGCAGCACGCCGCCGCGCGAGCCGCCGCGGGCCCGCAGCAGGTGGATCTCGGCGCGGCGCCGGTCGGTGGTGAGCGCGGCGGCCAGGCACAGCACCACGGCGGCGGTGCCCGCGACGGCGGCCGGTCCGATCGTGCCCAGCGGCATGGCGGCGCGGTAGCGGGCGTCCGCGCGGTCGAGGGTGTCCGGCAGGAAGGAGGCGGTGCGCAGGTCGGTGCGGCCGGTCGCGGCGACGAGCGTCTTGGCGTCGCGCCCGGTCAGGAAGGAGCGGACGGTGGCGCGGGTGTGGTCGAGCCGGTCGGCGCGCAGGGCGGCGGGGTCGACGGGCAGCCGCCAGAAGTCCTCGGCGCCCGCGCCCCAGCGGGCGAGGGCGGGGAGGCTGTCGGCGCCGGTGAACGCGGTGGTCTGCCACCAGTTGTTGCCCAGGCCGTCGAGGCGCAGGCAGGCGCGGTCCGGGCAGCCGAGGTCGTCCCAGAACGGGTCCTGCGGATCGTTGACCCGGTAGAAGCCGACCACCGAAGTGCTGCGCGGCGCACCGGACTTGTCGGTGCCGTTGTCGATGGTGTCGCCGATCCTGATGCCGATGGTCTCGGCGGCGCGGCGGTTCAGCACGATCGGCAGCGGGCCGTCCGCGGCAGCCGGTCCGGGCCAGGTGCCGTCGGTGAGGGTCACCCGGTCGGCGAGGCCGTGCAGGTAGAGCAGGTCCATCGTCGGGGCGGTGCTCCGGACGATCCGGGTGTAGCCCGGATTGTTCAGCGGGGCCTGGCCGAGGGCCCGGGCGCCGTGGGCCTCGCCGGGCGGGGACAGGGTCAGTGCGGTGCCGAGGCGGGCGGCGAGGGTGTCGTGCAGGGCGGCGAGGTCGGCGGCGGTGTCGGCCGGGCGGGTCCGGGAGGTGTACTGCAGGCTGGTCGTGTGGAGACTGCGGTGGCCCACGTAGTCCCGCAGCGCGGCGTCGGCGCCGCGGTCCTGGACCCGCGGGAAGGCGGCCGCGAGGAACACGGTGACGAGGGCGAGGGCCGCCGTGAGCAGCGCGGCCGGGACGTCGGCGCGCAGCCTGGTGCGGACCCACCGCACGCGGCGGCGTCGGTCCTCTGCCGCGGTGCTGGTCACGTCTCCTCCGGGTGCTTTCGGCGAATGCTGGGGACCCGTCTGCGCACGGATCACCGGCGGCGGTTCGCCGGATAGCGGACGATGCTGTCAGACTCGATCGAGGAACGGAAGGGGCCTGTCCGCTCCGGGCAGGTGATCGAGGGCGGCCATAACTACCCGTGCTGACCTGCGGTTTGACTCCGTGGAAGAAAATTTGTCGGTGTGCTGAACCCGTTGGGCCGCGGCGTCCGTGGACAGGGGTGGAGCGGGTTCGCGGGCGTCGGCGTGCTGAGGGGCCGGCGTGCGCCCGGGGCTTCCCGTACCGGCGTCCACACCCCTGAGGGCGCCGGTACGGGACGCACGTCCGTCGACGGCGGGGAGCCGGTTGCGGGCGGCTACGAGCGTGCCGGTTCCTGAGCCGGCCGCAGGCGCGGGATCGCCGGGACGGCTGCCAGGAGCGGCAGGGTGGTCAGGACGAACGGCCAGGTGAAGGCGTGGCCGCCGGAGGGCGCGGCGATCGCGCCGAGCGCCGGGGTGAGGACGGTGGCGGCCGCCGCGCCGAGCAACGCGTACGCCCCGCTGCGCGCGCCGGGCGGGAGGCGGGCCCCGCAGAGCGCGAGGGCCGTCAGCACGCCGTTGTAGCCGTACAGGCCCTGGCCGACCTGCTCCCCCGGCGCGCCGAGCGCCCAGGCGGTGAGCAGGGCGATGGCGCTGCCCGCGCAAGCCGTCAGCGCGGCGGTCCGGCTCGCCGCGAGCAGGCCGGCCAGGACCAGCAGGCCGCAGTACCACTGCGGGAGCAGGAAGACCTGCCCGAAGTCGGCGAGGAAGCCGTGCCAGAGCTGGTCCCAGGTCAGTGCGCCCGGCCCGGCGGCCGGGGCCGGCAGGGCGGCGGCCGGGGCGGCGGGGTCGGGCCACAGGCGCCGGAAGCCGGGCGCGGCGACGGTCACGGCGGTGGCGACCAGGCAGAACGGCGCGGTCAGGACGGGCAGGCGCCGGGGGCCGAGCAGCGCGCCGAGGGCTGCCGAGAGCACCACGGTGACGGCGGCGCCGAGGACGGCGACGGCCACCGTGGCGGGGCGGCCCGGGTCCAGCAGGACGGCGCAGGCCAGGGCCACCAGGCAGCCGTTGTACCCGTACAGCCCGGATTCGACGGCATCGACGGCTCCGACCGCTTCGCCCGCTCCGGCGGCAGCCCCGCCGCCGAGGCCCAGGGCGTGGGCGACGGCGGTGGCGGCGGCGCAGCCGAGCAGGCCGTAGGCGCCGTAGTGCCAGTCGGCGGCGAACAGGGCGGCGGCGAAGAGGAGTCCGCAGGCGGCGGAGCGCATGAACGCGACCTGGCCGAACCCGCGCAGGACGGCGACCGCCCAGGCGGACACCGCCGAGGCAGGCAGCGCCGAGGCAGGCAGCGCACGGCCGGCCGCGGCGGGGCCCTCCGCCCCCTGGTGCTCACTCATGCCGCGCACCCTAGTGGCGCCCGGCCCCGGCGGTCACCCGGATGTCACCACCCGGACACCCGCCCAGAAGCACCGGCGCACGGCACCGGCGCTCACTCCTCCCCGAGCAACCGCCGCCGCAGCGAGCCCTCGGCGGCGGCCAGCTGCCGCTCGGGCACGTCGCCGTGGCCGCCCGGGTTGGCGTGCAGGGTGCGGTCCGGGGAGCCGAAGGCGTCGTAGACGCCGAGTGCCCAGGCGCGCGGGACGAGGGCGTCGTCCCACTGCACCAGGAAGTCGAGCGGCGCGGTGACCCGGGCGGCCGGCTCGGTCTGCGACTCGTGGCCGGTCAGCCCGAACACGGCGGCGCCGATGCGCGGTTCGGCGGCGGCGAGCGGGATGCCGATCACGCTGCCCAGCGACAGTCCCCAGTACCCGATCGGGCCCCGGCCTTCGAGTTCCTCCGCCAGGGTGTCCAGGACGGCGATCCACTCGGGCACGGCCCGCTCGGCGACGGCCGCGGTGTGCCGGGCGACCCAGGCGCTGATCGGCCGGCCGGCGGCCTGCAGTTCGGCGATCTCGCCGACGAACCGCTCGTCCGCCGCCGTGCGCGGCCGTTCCCCGTGGCCGGGCGCGTCGAGCGCCACCGCCGTGAAGCCCGCGTCCGCG
The DNA here is from genome assembly GCF_041053115.1 of Streptomyces sp. Y1. Classification (NCBI taxonomy): domain Bacteria; kingdom Bacillati; phylum Actinomycetota; class Actinomycetes; order Kitasatosporales; family Streptomycetaceae; genus Streptomyces; species Streptomyces sp. Y1. The sequence continues at coordinate 1,571,781 of NZ_CP163445.1, forward strand.
ACGAACCGGCGGGCCCGCTCGACCAGTCCCGGTGCCAGCTTGTGCTGGCCGCCGCCGTGCCCGAGCAGCACCAGCGGCCGGCCGTACCGCATCGGGCCGGTGGGCCGCCAGAGCACGCCGGGCACGTCGCCGTGGGTGAAGCGGTACTCGACGACACCGTCCGAGAACGTCCGCGTACCGATCCGCACGATGGATCCCCCTCCGTCCCGTTCGCCTGCCGGACCCGGCCGACCGGGCCGCTCGAACAGGCGCTCCAGCAACGTATCGTGTGCGGGCGTTCACGCCGGGGGCGGGCCGGTGTCGCGCGCGTCGGCCGGACGCGGCGCAGGTACGGGGGACCTCAGGTACGGGAGCCTCAGGTACGGGAGCCTCAGGCACGGGGCCTCAGGCTCGACGGGTCCGGCGGGTTCAGCGCTCCGGACTCGACGCTTCCAGGGCGTCGGCGCGCCGCTCCAGGTCCGCCGCGATGTCGTCCCAGTCCGGGCCGTGCGACCACAGGCTCCGCGCGGCCTCGCGCATCAGCTCCGGGTCGTCGGGGCGTTGCAGCAGCGCGAGCCGGTAGGCCAGGTTCCGCACCCACACCGGCAGTTGCCCGTCGACCAGGTACGGGCACAGTTCGCGCAGCATGGCCAGGATCGCGTCCGCGTCGGCGAAGGTGAGCCGCTCGACGAAGAAGTCCCGCGAGTGCTCCTCCGGGCAGTCGGGCACGGGCCCGTACTCGTCCCCGTAGAGGCACCGGGCGTACTCCGTCAGCGTACTGTGCATGGCCGACACCCTACGGTGCCCCCACACACCCCACACCCCCACACCGCCGGCCCCGCCGCACCCCGCTGAGCCCGCCGCACCCCCCGGGCCGTGGCACCGGGCAGAGGGGCGGGCGGCGGAGCGGCGGGGCGGCGGGTAAGCGCTTTCCCCCGCCCCCGGGCTCTAGGTGGGTGAGGAGGTGCTCGATGGGAGAACCGAAGGGCGACCGGGACGAGGAGTTCCAGGCGTTCGTCATCGCGGTCTGGCCGCGGCTGCTGCGGACGGCGTACCTGCTGGCCGGCGAGCAGTACGCGGCGGAGGACCTGGTGCAGTCCGCCGCGGAGCGGGCCTGCGCGTCGTGGTCGAAGGTGCGCCGCGCCGACGACCCGTACGCCTACGTGCGGCGGATCCTGGTGAACCAGCACGCCCGCCGCACCCGGCGCCGGCCGCCGGAGCTGCTCGTGGAGGCGGTGCCGGACGCGGCCGGCACGGAGGACGGCTACGCCCGCTCCGACCAGCGCGGGGCGCTGCTGGCCGCGCTGGCCACCCTGCCGCCGCGCCAGCGCCAGGCGGTGGTGCTGCGGCACTGGGAGGACCTGAGCGACAGCCAGACGGCGACGGCCATGGGCTGCTCGGTCGGCGCCGTGCGCAGTCACGCGGCGAAGGGCATCGCCAAGCTCCGCCAGGTGTCGGCGCTGGTGGAACTCAAGGACAGGACCCACATCGGAGGTACGGTATGAGCTCGAACGGTGACCACGACGCGGACGTGTGGATCGGCCTGGGCATGGCCGAGGCGGCAGCCGGGACGAGGATCGTCCCGGCGCCGCTGGCGGACATCGTGCAGGGCGGCCGCCGGATCCGGCGCCGTCGCCTCACGGTGGTCGGTGCGGTGGCGCTGGCCTCGGTGGTGGCGCTGGGCGGCGGCGCGCTGGCGCAGTTGCGTCCGGCGCCGACGGGGAGCGGCAGTGCGACGGCGCTGGTGCCGGCGGCGGCGCCGGATCCGGCGGCCGCCCTGGCGAAGCGCGATCCGCTCAGGCCGGCCCGGACGCTGCTCGCCGAGGGCACCACCAACGGCCACGCGTGGAAGGTGTGGCGGGCGATCTGGCCGCTCGCGCCGAAGGAGCGCGCGTACGAGCAGGCGGTCGCGTTGTGGCAGGAGCGCAGCGCCTACGATCCGCGGCTGACCAGGCCGACCGAGGAGTTCGTCCGGCAGTACTGGCAGCCCGACTCGGACCTGGTGAACGACTACGTCGAGGTGGACGGCGTCCGGCAGGGCCACGACAGCGGCGGCAGCATCGTGGCGGACGGGCACATCTCGGAGCAGGCCTCGCGCCAGACCACCTTCGGCGCCGGCATGCTCGGCCACTACGGCAAGGACGACCCGGGCCCGTTCTTCCCGGCGGAGATCGGGCTGGTCGACCTCGGGCCCCGGGTCGGCAAGGTGTTCGTGACCTGGTCGGACGGCACCAGGACGGAGGTGCCGATCGTCGTCGTGCCCTTCTCCCCGATCCGGGTGGTCGCGCTGGCGCAGCCGCAGGACAAGCGGTCGACGCTGTGGGAGTTCTTCGACCAGGACGGCCAGAAGATGCCCAACGAGGGCACCACGCTGTTCCGTTGACGCCCAGGCCACCGAGCCGACCGGGCGCCGGCGGCCCTCAAGGACCGCCGCCGCCCGGCGGTGTCACACCGCCTCGGGCTCCGGCTCGGGAACGTACCGCGCCGCGACGAGGCGGGCGATGACGCGCAGCCGCTCGTAGTAGGCGCGGGCGTCCGGGTCGGTGATCCGCGGGACGACGGTGTCGAGTTCGGCGCAGCACTGGTGGAGCATGGCGACGCCCTGCCGGTCGAGGCCGCGGTGGTTGACCTCGCTGGTGACCAGGCCGGCCGTGGCGGAGTCGAGGTACACCAGGTCGATGCCGTCGATCTCGTTGCGCTTGACGCTGTCCGGGAACGGCGCCTCCCCGTGCTGGCGCCAGAGTTCGGCGAGTTCGGCGTCCGCGGGGGTGGTCGAGGGCAGTGAGGTCTCCATCCACCCAGTCTCGCCGCCGGGAGCCTCGGCGCACCAGCACATTTCGCCGGGTCGCCAGGTCGCCGGGCCCCGGCTTTCCGGCCACCGCCCGACTCCCGGCCACCGGCCACCGGCCACCGGCCACCACCCGTCAGCCTTCACCACCCGTCAGCCTTCACCACCCGTCAGCCTTCACCACCCGCCCGTCGGCCCTGACCGTCGATCAGCAGCCGGGCCGCGACCGCCGCCCCGTCCGTCCGGATCCGCCCCCGGACGTCGGCCGCCCGCTCGCGCACGGCGCCGTCGAGGGCCCGGGCGAGCGCGGCCGTGAGGGTGTCGGTGCTCGGCGCCGGCCCGTCGTGGACGGCGCCGATGCCGAGTTCGGCCACCCGCCGCGCCCAGTACGGCTGGTCGGCGATCTGCGGCGCCACGACCTGCGGCGCGCCGGCGGCCGCGGCGGCGGTCGTGGTGCCCGCGCCGCCGTGGTGCACGACGGCGGCGCAACGGGCGAACAGCGCCTGCTGGTTGACCTCCCCGACGACGAGGCAGTCGCCCCGGTCGTCGACGCGGTCCAGCCCGGCCCAGCCCCGCGCGAGGACGACCCGGCGCCCGTGCGCGCGGGCGGCCGCGACGCCGGCCCGGGCGCAGGCCTCGGCGGCGTCGGGCGCGCCGCGCAGCGGCATGCTGCCGAAGCCGACGTACACCGGCGCCTGCCCGGCGTCCAGGAACGCCGACAGCTCGGCGGGCAGCGGGCGTTCGTCCGCGAGCAGCCAGGCGCCGGTCTGGACGACGGCGAGTTCGGCGGGCTGCACCCAGGGGCCGAGGACGGCGTCGGTGGCGAGCCACGGCCGCTCGGTGAACACGTGGTCGCGGACGTTGTCCACCGCCGCCAGGCCGACCGAGGTCCGGAAGCCGTTGACGGGCTCGGCGAACAGCGCGTTCATCACGCCGACGTTCAGCTCCCACAGCTCCCGGGGGTCGGTCACGCCCGGCGGGAAGGGGTGCATCGGGTACTCCAGCGGCGGGTGGTGCGGCGAGGGCAGCGCGTTGGGCTGCAGCGCGGCGTAGACGAAGCGCGCGCCGACCCGCTCGGCCGCCGCCTGTGCGCCGGCGATGGCCGGGAACAGCCCGGTGCCCACCACCGTGTCGCCCGGCCCCGCCAGCGCGCCGACCGCCGCATGGAACTGCTCCACCAGCGCGGCCACCCGCTTGGGGAAGTCGCCGGGCTGCGGCGGCGGCCCGGTCACCAGCGAGCGCACCGACTCCCCCACCGGCACCATCTCCACCCCGGCGACCGCCAGCCGCCGCGCGAACTCCTCGTCGGGCGGCGCGCACACCGTCGCCCGCACCCCGGCCTCCCGCAGCCGCACCGCCAGTGCGGCCAACGGCTGCACGTCCCCGCGCGACCCGTACGTGGACAGCACCACTCGCATCTCGTGAATCTCCCAACTCGCCCTGCTCCAGCCTTGAGTGGGACATTCTGGGGCGCACCGGGGGTCTTGCGGCAAGGCCCCGGGTGCGCTATACGTTGAGAGTGGCGGGGAGTGGGTTTGCCTCCTGTGCCGTACCGCCCGGCTCCGTCAACTCCGCGCGCAGGTGTCCTGGTAGGGCAGGCCGGCGGCGTAGCCGCCCTCCCAGTCCTTCCTGGACAGTCCGCCCGCGGCGATCCGGCAGGCCAGGCCGACCGGGTCGGCGGCGATGGCGGGCAGCGCGCCCAGGTCCCAGATCTGGGCTGTGCCGTCGGTGCGGAGCACGAGCAGCGTCTTCTTGTCGGGGCTGAAGCGGACGGCCTGCACGTCGGCGGCGGAGTCGGGCAGGTCGACGGCCAGGCCCGGCAGGGCCGGGTCGGCGACCTCGTAGAGGCGGACGAGGCCGTTGTCCTGGCCGACCGCGACCAGGTTTCCGCCGGGGTGGTAGTCGATGTGGGCCTCGTGGGTGCTCGGGGTGATGGGCAGCAGGCCCGTCGCGGACGGCCCGATGCCCGCTCCCAGCGGCCAGAGCTTGACGCCGTCTCCGGAGCCTTCGGCCAGGAGCCGTCCGTCCGGGCTGAACGCGGCCCCGCCCGGTCCGCTGAACGGGCGGGCTGCGGCAGGCACCGGGCCGGCCGGTTGGACCACGGGCACCAGGACCGGTGCGGCCGGGTCCGAGACGTCCCACAGCGAGGACGGGAGGACCAGCCGCCGCCCGTCCGGGCCGAACACGGTCGGCTCGTGGACCATCAGCAGCTGGGGATCGAAGTCGAACGCGGGTGGCGTGCGGTCGGGGTGCGCCTTCTTCGTGGCGTCGGACACCGCCACGCCGAGTCGGTCGATCAGCTTGAGCTGACGGGGCGGGTCGGGGGCGCGAGTGTTCCAGAAGCCCACCCAGGTGTCCTCGAAGAACCTGCCGCCGGTGACGACGAGGAGGTCGGAGGTGGGGCTGAAGGCCAGCGACCCGACACCGGACGGCAGTTGCAGGGTGGCCGTCCGCCTGGGGGCGGCCGGCGTGGAGACGTCCCAGAGCACGACCTCGCCCTGCCTGGCGGACTCACCGTACCGGGTGCCCACCGCCACGACGGTGGCATCCCGGTTGAAGGCCACCGCCACGGCGGGCCAGTCGGCCTTGCCCGGCAGCACCGTCGACTCCCTGGGCCGGGCCGGGTCGGAGGTGTCCCAGATCCGGGCGTCGCCGGACCACTCCCCGGTCACCAGCCGGTTGCCGTCCACGCTGTACGCGGCAGCGGCCAGGTTCGTGCGTGGCAGCGTCGCGGTCCTCGCCGGTAGCGGGCGGCCGTCGATCGACCACTGGGAGAGCGTCCCGTCCGCGGCCGCGAGGACGATCCGGCCGCCGGTCCCGTTGTACGCGACGGACTGGATCCGGTCGAACGACCTGGCGTACGTCGTCCCGAGGTCCTTGCCGCCGGAGCCGGGCGCCGCACCGTGAGAGCCGGGCGCGGCACCGTGCGAGCCGACCAGTTCGGCCCGGGAGCGCGGGTTCGCCGGGTCCGTGATGTCCCAGAGGACGGAGCCTCCGTTCGAGGTGGAGGTGACGAGGGACCGGCCGTCCGGGCCGAACGCGAACGCCGAAACGTCGGCGGCGGTGGTCAGAGTGGATCGCTTGCTGGGGGCGCGCGGGTCGGCGAGGTCCCAGAGGGTGACCGTCCGGTCCCGGTTCTCGGCCAGCAGCGGTGCGGTCGGGCTGAGCGCGAACTGCCCGCTCCACGGCCCGTGGGCCGCCGTCGCCTTCGGCGCGGCCGGATCCGCGGCGTCCCAGACCTGCCAGCCCGTGCCGCGGACGATCGACGACGAGGTGAGCGCGTCGCCCCGGTACTCGATCGACCCGGCGCCGGTGATCAGGAGGCGGCCGTCGGAGCTGAAGATCACGTGCTCCGCCTGCACCGCCGGCACCGGGCTTCCCAGCTGCCGGGGAGTGCCACCGGTTGCGATGTCCCACAGGGCCAGCGTGGTCGTCGGTTCGTCCGCCACGAGGGCCAGGGTCCGGCCGTCCGGGCTGATGGCCGCGCCTCGCACCCGCACGCCCGGGTCGGCGTGGAAGGGCAGGCGGCGCGGACGGTGGCGATCCGTCAGGTCCCAGAGGGCGACGTCGGCATCGGAGGACGACCGCTTCTCGACCTGTCGGCCGACGGTGACCAGGCGGCGCTGGTCGGAGCTGAAGGCCACCGCCTCGATCGAGGTGGACTCGCTTCTCAAGGAGGCGAGTTGGAGTGGCTGCCCGAGCTCGGCGGTGTCCCAGAGGTTGACCGTACCGCGCTCGTGGTCCGGGACCACGGCCAGCGTGCCGCCGTCCCCGGTGAACGCGGCCAGGCTCACGCCCGACCCGACCGCGCCCCGGGCCGAACTGCCCTCCAGGTGGGTCTCCTCCAGGGTCCTGAGCATCCCGGACCGGGCCTCCGGGGTCGGGTGCAGGCGCAGCGCGGCCAGGCTGAGCCGCAAGGAGAGCTGGGGGTCGGACTCGCGCAGCGTGTCGGCCTGGGCCTGGATCAGCCGTTCCGTGGCGAGGTCCGCCTGTTCGACGGCCACCCGGCGCTGCTGGTCCGCCCGGTCCTTCTGGTCGCCGGCCAGCTTCGCGGACGCCAGGGCGATCACCGCGAGCACCACCAGCAGCGCGACGGCGCCTCGGCGGAGCGCGGCGGTACGCCGCTTCAACCGGATCGCGGCGTCCAGGAAGGCCGCGACGGTGGAGCCGAGGTCGCCGCCGGGCCGGTCGGTCGCGTCGCGGGCGGCTTGCAGCCGGTTGCCCCGGTACAGCAGCGAGCGGTCGTGGCGCTTGTCCTCCCACTCGGCGGCCGCGTCCTTGAGCTGTTGGCGGACGAGGTGGTCGGCGCGGTCCGTCTCCAGCCAGCCACGGAGACGGGGCCAGGCCTTCAGCAGGGCCTCGTGGGTGATCTGGACGGTGGTGCGGTTGCGGGTGAGCAGTCGGCCCTCGGTGAAGGCGGCCAGCACGGCCTCGGCCACGTCCGGCGCGACGCCTTCGGTGGCCCGGTCGGCGGGCAGGGCCCGGCGGGTGTCCTCCGCGTCCTCGTTGATCCGGACGAGGTTGCGGAGGATCGTTTCGGCGGCGCGGCGCCCTTCCTCGTCGAGCCCCCGGTAGACGTCCTCGGCGGTGGCCTCGATGGCGCCGTGGATCCCGCCGGAGGCCCGGTAGCCGGCGAGGGTGAGGGTCGTGCCGCTGCGGGCCCGCCAGGTGGCGCGCAGGGCGTGGGCGAGCAGGGGGAGGCGTCCGGCGTCGTACCCGCGCCAGGGCCGGGTGGGCTCGGCGTCGTCCGCCTCCTCTTCCTCCTCCGGCTGATCGGCGGCGAGTGCGTCGACGCCGAGGTCGCGCAGCAGGACGTCGACGAGCCGGGGCTCGACGGTCAGTCCCACGCTCGCGGCGGGGGCGGTGACGGCCTCCGCGAGCTCGGTGTCCGACATGGGGCCGACGAAGACCTGGCGGCGTTCCAGCGCGGCCTGCAGGGCGGGGTGTTCGGCGAAGCGGCCGTAGAAGTCGGCGCGCACGCCGTACACGACCAGGGCGGGCGCGCCGGCGCCGTTCGCCAATTGCGTGAGCGCGTCGACGAAGCGGTCCCGTTCCGCCGTCGCCTCCACCTGGGTGAACAGTTCCTCGGCCTGGTCGACGACGACCACCAGCCGGTCGGCGCCGTACCGGTCGAGCGCGGCCCGCAGGCGAGCGGCGAGGGCGGGCGGGTCGTCCGCCAACTCGGCTTCGACAGCGGCGGGTTCGCTGTCGGTGAGAGCAGCGAGGTGTCCGGCGAGGGCGGCCACCGGGTGCTCGCCGGGGGTGAACAGCAGGCAGGGCCAGCGCCGCGAGCCGGGGAGGGCGCCGGCGCCCAGGGCGGGGACGAGGCCGGCGCGCAGCAGCGAGGACTTGCCGGAGCCGGAGGCGCCGACCACCCCGACCGCGCCGCCGCCGCGCAGGCACTCGTCGAGGCGGCTGGTCAGCTTGGCGAGGACGGCCTCGCGGCCGAGGAACCACTTCGCCTGGGCGGCCTCGAAGGCCGCCATGCCGGGGTACGGGCAGTCGTCGCCGCCCTCCTCGGCGGGCTCGATGCGGCGCAGGCCGTCGCCGCCGTAGTGGACGTGCACGACGCCCGTGGCGATGAACTGGTCGCGGCCGGCCATGTAGACGGTGGCGTCGCCCGACGCGTAGGCCTCCTGGCGGAGACCGTCCGGGCCGGGCTCCGGCAGGCTCACTGGCCGTGGATGTGCAGGTCGTTCCCGGCCATGTAGACCTTGGCCCGGTCGGCGGCCGTGGCCCGCATCGTCACCCGGTTCCCGCCGGGTGCGGCGCCGGCCCCGGACTCGCCGTCGCGGCCTTCGAGTTCGGCCAGGACGCGGCGCAGCTCGACCGCGAGCGCGGGGTCGGCACGGAGCAGGTCGCGCAGGCGGGTGCGCCACTCGACGGTCAGCTCCTGCCCGACCCGGCCGTCGTCGGCCTCCCCGGCCGCCCCTGCGGCCAGCAACTCCTCGCGCGCCTCGACCAGTTGTGCCTCGACGACCTCGGCCTCCTCGGGCCGCTCGGGGTGGCGCCGACGCCAGAGCGCCACGACGGCCTGCCGGGCCTGGTCCCAGCCGTCCGCGGCCAGCCGGCCGACGAGGGCGGTCGCGGCCGATGAGGCCAGTGCCGCCAGTTCCGGATCCATGTCGGGCTCCCTGCGCGTGCGGTGGGGCGGTGGGTGGACGTGCGGTCGGCGACATTCTCGGACGTGGTCGGCGCCGCTGACAACCTGCCTGGCCAGGGGCCGGTGCCGGGACCGGATGGGGCTGCAGGAGAAGGAATTGCCGAACAACGCACGGGATTTCGCGCAATTGTCCGACAAACCATCAGAAGTTCACTCGTTGGAGTGACGCGTGCATGATGCACGGAAGTGCCTGGGTAGGTCGGGTCCGGACGGCCGGGGCCCCGGTTCGGCCGTCCTCCCCCGCCACATCGCTGCGGGGACCTACCCACCCTTGAAAGGGACTTGCCTTGACCACCGAGAACGAGCCCGTCATCGAGCCCTTCGGCTTCCTCGCGCCGCCCGCGCCGCCGGAGATCCCGGCCGCGCCCACTCCCGACCGGACCTGGCAGCTGCCCGGCGGCAAGGCCTGGGTGTACCTCGCGAACCCCGAGGGCCAGATCGAAAGGCCGGTCATCCTCTCGGACGGCTTCAACACCGGCCCGAGCAAGCTCGACGAGCTCTACCACGGCCTGGAGCGCGGCGAGTTCCCGTTCATCAGCGAGCTGCGCAGGCGCGGCCGCGACCTGATCATCCTCGGCTACGACGAGCGCAGCGCCCTCATCCAGGAGAACGCCCAGACGGCGATGGCGTGCATCATGCAGACCATCGCCGAGCGCGTCAGCGACACGCCGCTGGTGGTCGGCGGCTTCAGCATGGGCGGTCTGGTCACCCGCTACGCGCTGCTCAAGATGGAGCGGATGCGCATGGACCACCAGGTCGCCGTGTACCTCTCCTACGACAGCCCGCAGCGCGGTGCCTGGATCCCGATCGCCCTCCAGGCCTTCGCCCACTTCCTCAAGGCCACCCCGGCGCTGTCGAAGCAGATCAACAGCCCGGCCGCCCGCCAGCTGCTCTGGCGGCACATCGAGACCCCCGAGGACACGCCCCGCGAGGACCCGCTGCGCACCGACTTCCTGGCCGAACTGGAGCAGATGGGCAGCTGGCCCATGCGCCCGCTCAAGCTCGCGGTCGCCAACGGCACCGGGAACGGCGGCGGCAACGGCGTGAAGCCCGGCATCGACGCGATCAAGGTCACCTCCGGCTGGTTCAACGGCACCACGCTGCGCACCCAGTCGACGGGTAAGGACCAGGAGGTAGCCCGTCTCAAGGGCCTGCTGTCCGAGAAGCGCGTGGTCACCAACGACCTGCCCGAGCTGGACGGCGCCCCCGGCGGCACCCTGGAGAGCTTCGGCATCGCCGGCCAGAAGCTGAAGGTCACCGGCAAGGTCGAGATCGAGCCCGGCACCGAGTCGATCTGCTTCGTCCCCTCGGTCAGCGCCGTCTCCGTCCGCAAGCTGGACACGCAGGCGGACGTCTACACCGACATCGAGCAGCTGCCGCCGGAGGAGAGCGACTTCGACGACTTCGTCTGTTCCTCGACCAACACCCGGCACACCGCCATGACGGCGGAGCTGGGTGAGTGGATTCTGGACCGCCTGCCCAACTGACCCCGCGAGCCCGCGCCCGGTCCGGCTCCCACCGCCGCACGTGGTGGGGGCCGGACCCGGCCGCGTCGGCCGGTGCCGGGTCAGCCGGAGTGCAGGACCCGGAAGCGCCCGGTGTCCGCCGGGTCCCGGTCGACGACCTGGACCGGCGGCCAGGCCCACTGCCACACGCTCACGCCCGGCACGCGCGAGAACCGGATCCGCCCGCGCGTGCCCTCGACGTCGACGCCCGACCAGGCCCCGGAGCTGCCGCCCGAGCGCAGCACGTCCGCGAGGACGGCGACCGTGTCGTACCCCTCGAAGGCGACGAACGACGGCGCGCCGCCCAACCCTTCGCGCAGCTCCGCCTCGACGCGCGCGCCGAGCGGGTCGAGCTCGTCCGGCCGGTAGCGCAGGAACGGGATCCCCGAGCCGTCCGCGCCCAGCAGCGCCGCCCACTCGGCGAACTCCGGCTGCCCGGCCGGCGCGCCGATCAGGACCTCGGCGAGCCGCTGGTCGGCCCGTACGGCCCTGACCAGCGACGCGGCCGGCTCCGGGTGTCCGGCCAGCAGGAGGACGGCGGTGGCGCCGCGTCGGGCGAGTTCGTCGCAGACGGCGGCCGGGTCGAGCGCGGTCAGGTCGAGTTCGGCGACGGTGCCGCCGCGCGCGGCGAGGTGCTCGCGCAGGATGCGGGTTCCGGCGGCCCAGTACACGCTCGGCTGGGTCGCCACGGCGATGTCGCGGTGGCCGGCGGCGAGGAGGTGGTCGGCGTAGATCCGCCAGCCGTGGGACTGCGCGGGGCACAGCCGCGCGACCCGGTCGGCCGGCTCGTCGGTGAGCGCGTCGAGGACCGCCGACGAGCAGAGGTACGGCAGGCCGAGCCCTGCGGCCCGGGCGGCGACGGCCCGGGCGACGACGCTGTGGTACTCCCCCGCCAGCGCGACCACGCCCAGCGCGGCCAGTTCGTCGACGGCCGCCTCGGCCCGCCGCGGATCGGCCGCCGTGTCCCGGACGAGCAGTTCCAGCGGGCGCCCGGCGATGCCGCCGGCGGCGTTGACGTCGCGGACGCCCAGTTCGAGCCCGGCGAGCAGGTGCCGCCCGGCCTCGGCCCAGCCTGGCCGGGTGAGCGGGGCGAGGGCGCCGATCCGGACGGACGGACCGTCACTGTGCGGCGGTGGTGGTGGAGTGGTCATGCGGGCGAGTCTCCACCACCGGCCGCACGGCCGGGCGCCTACTGCATGACTTCCAGGTGCGGGTGCTCGAAGGATTGCGGGCAGTGGTAGAGCTGCATCGAGTAGCTGCGGCCGATCTTGACGCCGAGGTCCTCCTCCGCGTCCCGGTCTTCCACGGGATCCCAGCCGCTGCCGTCCAGTTGGCCGGAGCTGATCGTCAGGAGCGGGCTCATGACCGACTCGCACGCGCCGCAGCGCATGACCCACGGATCGCGGAAGCCCCACGGCCCCCAACCGCCGGCCTTCCAGCCGGGGGCGACCGACAGTTCGAAGCTGTAGTAGGCGCGGAACTGGTACTCCTGCTGGTACCTCGGGTCGGCTCCGGTGAGCTCCCGCACGCACCAGTCCTCGATCCGCTCGGCCAGCCCCGGCTCCAGTTCCCCCGGCGCCGGGTACTCCGTCACCACCTCGGGGTGCAGGACGCAGGGCTCGGGCACGTAGTCGCCGTGGTTCGACAGGTGGGCGGGCTCGGGCGGCGCCGGCAGCACCGCGCCGACCTCGGCGGCGGAACGCCACACCAGGCGGGCGGCCGGCAGCTCCTCCGGTTCGTGCTCCAGCGGGCACCACAGCACCTGGAGCAGGTCCGCCCCGTCCGGGCAGGGCAGGCCCGGGATGTCGCGCGCGTAGAGCTGCGCCACCGGGAGGAGGGCGTTCGGCTCCCGGCCCCACGCGTGCCCCTCGTACGTCGCGTCCAGCGCCGCCCGTTCCTGGTCGTCGAGGCGGTGGCCGGCCGACATCCGCGCGTAGAGGGCGCGGCGCAGCCGGACGTCGACCGGCGACACCGGCAGCTCGTCGTCCCCTTCCTCGGGGTGCGGGCCCTCGCACACCGGCCACGGCTCGTCGGCGGGCCACAGCAGCGGGCCGCCGACCGAACTGTCCCGGACGCCCGGCGCGCCCAGGCGCGGGTGCAGGCGCACCGTCCGGCGCGCCAGGGGCGCCAGTTCCGGGAAGACCGCGGCTATGTCCACCCGGCGCGGTGGGGTCGTGCGGGACATCGGATTCCCTTCGAGGGCGGCGGAATTCGCTGACGAACGGACCTTATCCGCCGCCGCCGACAACGGCGGTCCCGGGATCGCGGCGGCCCATCCCCCAGCAGGCTCATCCCCTTGCAGGCTCATCCGCCTGCGGGCTCGGCCAGGCGGCGGTGCCACCAGAGGTGGGCCGTCCACGTGCGCCGGTCCGCGAAGGGGTCGGGGAGGGTGCGGCGCCGGTACTCCGCGTCCAAGGGGAGGAGGAGGCGGGCGAGTTCGGCGCGGGAGCGCGGTGGCAGCCGTTCCAGGACGGAGTCCAGGACGTCACGGCAGTGCCGGACGTCGTCGAAGGCGCAGCCGGGGCAGGAGGGGCACGGCGATTCCCGGGGGTAGAGCGGGCGGCGGCCTGGTGGGTGCAGGAACGCGCGGTAGCCGTGCAGGGCTTGGCTGGTGGCGCCGAGGCCGATGTGGAAGTCCGGGTACAGCCGCTCGACGCGGCGGACGTCCCGGCTCGCGCGGAGGGAGAGTCCGGGGATCGGCTGGGGCGGGGTGGGCGCCCAGACGCGGGGCGCGGGCTCCTGGGCGCGCAGTGCGCGCGGCCGTCTACGCGGCATGGGCCTTTCGGCAGGTGGTGGTCACGGGGACATTCTGCCAGGAGTGGGAAGTCGATGGGGTCGACTTCCCACTCCTGGGATCTTGTCAGGGAGTTGGGGAGGGTGAGGCCGTTGCGGCGGGGGCGGGTCGAGGGTGACGGGGCTCGGTGAGGGGGTGGATCCAGGCCAGGAGGGCGAGGAGCAGGGCGAAGGGGAGGATCGTGCAGAGAGTCGCCCGGCCGGGGGTATCGCGGGGTTCAGGACGCATCGGTGGCGTCGGGGGCGGTGAGGTCGAGTTCGGCCCAGACGGTCTTGGAGTTGGGGAAGCGCGGGATGGTGCCCCAGCGGTCGCAGAGGGCGTCGACGAGGGTGAGGCCGCGCCCGGACTGGGCGTCGGCGACGTGGACGGTCGGCAGGGCGGGCAGGCGGTCGCCCCGGGGGTCGCTGATCTCGATGCGGAGGGTGGCGCCGCCCCGGCGCGCGGAGGTGGTGAGGGAGAGGTGAAGTTCGAAGCCGCGCCCCGCGATGCGTCCGTGCGTGATCGCGTTCGCGGCGAGCTCGGTGACGATGAGGAGCGCGCAGTGGAACGGCTCGGTGTGCGTGGAGTCCAGCCCCCAGGTGGCGAGTTGACGTCTGGCGATGCGCCGGCAGATGGCGGCGCCCTTGGGCGTGGCGTCGAGGAGGCTGGTGTGGCTGTCGGGGCTGTCGAGGGGGATTTCCGTCGTCATGGGGAAAAGCGTGGTGGCGCGAACGTACTCTGACCATGCATCCGGCGTGCACGGAGAGTGGCTGTACGGGTGCTCACGGTTCGCCCGACGGGCGGGCGCGGATCAATCGATCGAAAGGACGGGAGATGGCGGCTGACGGTGTCACGGGGACGGTCTTCGAGGACGGCGAGAAGGAGGTCCTGTCGGACGGGGTGGCGGAGCTCTACAGCGCGGTCGGAAAGCTGATCAAGTTCTTCCGGGAGCGGGCCGGCTACACGCAGAAGCAGGTGGCCAAGCTGACCGGCTACAGCGAGGACCAGATCGGCTCGATGGAGCGAGGTGTCCGAACCGCCAGGGTCGAGTACCTGACGGTGGTCGACGACCTGTTCAACGCGCAGGGTGCGCTGAAGGTCGTCGCGGACGACGTGATGAGGGCGCAGGTCCGGATGAAAGAGCGCCACCCGGCCTTCAACAAGACGTTCACGAGCGTGGAGGCGAGGGCGTTGGAAATCCACGACTACAGCACTCTCGACATCCCGGGTCTGCTCCAGACCGAGGCGCACACTCGGGCCTTGTACGAGATGCGCCGGCCCTGGCTCTCGGTCGAGCAGATCGAGAAGTGGGTCGAGGCGCGTAGGGCCCGGCAGGAAATCCTGACCCGATGGCCACTGCCGCTCATGACCTGGGTCATCGACGAAAGCGTCCTGCGGCGCCCTCTGGGCGGTTGGGACGTGCACGAGGAACAGCTCCGGCACATCCTGAAGATCGGAGAGATCCGAGGCCTCGAGATCCAGGTGATGCCGCTCGGCAGCACGGAGCACGCCGGAATGGGCGGGCCCTTCACCCTCCTGACCCCGCCCGGGCGTCCGCAGATCGCGTACGTCGAGGTGCAGCACGTGAATCGGCTGATCACCGACCCCGAGGAAGTGCGTAGGATGGCTGCACGGTACGGCACCCTCAGGGGGCAGTCGCTCAACGTGAGGGAGTCCTTGGCCTTGATCGAGAAGATCTTGGGAGAGCGGTGAGCATGTCCGAGCTGGCGTGGTTCAAGAGCAGCTACAGCGGTAACGAGGGCGCCAACTGCGTCGAGGTCGCCGAAACCCCCGGCGTCGTCCACGTCCGTGACTCCAAGGACAAGAGCGGCCCCCAGCTGGCCTTCGAGCCGGCCGCGTGGGAGGCGTTCGTGAAGTTCGCCGCCATCCACGAGGTCTGATCCGGACCTCCCCTCAACGGCCCACCGCTTCCGAGCGGCGGGCCGTTGGCGTACCGTCAACCGGTATGGAACTCCTCTGGTTCAAGAGCAGTTACAGCGGCAACGAAGGCGCCAACTGCGTCGAGATCGCCGAGACCGCCGAGGCCGTCCTCGTCCGCGACTCCAAGGACCTGACCGGCCCCCACCTCGCCTTCTCCCCCGCCGCCTGGCAGTCCTTCGTCACCTACGCCGCCGCCACCGCCGCCGTTCCGGACTAGGCAGGTGCGCCCTTGAGGGTGATCTTGATCGGGCGCGGCGCGGCATCGGGCCGGGCGGTTCGAGCCTTCCGGTAGGCATGGGCACGGCTGGGATTCGTGGGCGAAGGACGCCCGCGCCGGCCGTCAACTCCACGCTGACCGAAAGGATCCACCCACGATGAAGCTGGCACGACGGGTCGCCGCCGCCGGTTGCACCCTCGCCCTCGCCCTCGGCGGTGTCATCGCCCTCGCCCCGGCCGCGAGCGCCACCCCGCACGCGTGCTTCTCCTACGTCCTGGATAACAAGCCCGACGCCGACAAGCTGCTCGTGCAGGACGCCTGCAAGGTCGGGGCGGCCGGCGGCGAGGAGGACTTCCGGGCCTGTTACCGGATCCTGCGGGACGACTTCGTCCCCGCCGTCATCGCGGCCAACGGGTGCCGCCAGGCCCCCCAGGAGTAGTCCGCCCGAACCGCTGCCGCTCGGGACGTCGGACCGGCCGACTTCCCGCGCTGCCGCGAAACCGCTCAGCTCGGGGCCGTGGTTCCGGCCAGGGTGAGGCCGACCGCAAGCCGGTCGGACATCTGGGCGGCGAGCTGCTGGGCCTCGTCCTTCGTGAACGAGCCGCTGATCACCGCGGTGCCGCCGGGGATGGAGCTGCGCACGGCCGGGTGCGACAGGACCCGGCCGTCCAGCACGATCGCGAACTCGTTGGTCGGCGTGGGCTGGGGCGCCAACTTGCCGGTGATGTCGGCGAACGCCGCCGTGCCGGTGGCGTCGAAGGCCAGCTGGATCTGCCAGCCCGCGCCGTTCTGCTCGTCGTTCACGGCCTTCGCCGACGTCAGGTTCTGCCCGTCGACCACGACCGGGGCGAGCACCAGCTTCTCCCACAAGCTCGGCTTCTGAGGTGAGCAGGCGAGGACCTCGGCCCCGGGGTCGGCCGTCAGCGCCCCGCGCTGCGCCGCATCGGCGCAGTCGAGCGCGTTGAACTGGCCGGCCAGCGCGGCCGGCACCGCGCCCTGGGTCACCGCCTCCGCCGCCCCGGGCCCGGTCGGCAGGGTGACCCCGCTCGGGGCGAGCGCGACCACCGGGCGGAAGCCGAGCTGGCCCTGGGCCGCCAGCGCCGTGAACGTCTCCTTGGTCCCGCCGACCGCCGTCACCGTGAGCGTGCCGTCGCCACCGACCTCGACCTTCGGGTCGCCCAGGCCCAGCGCCGCCGCCCGGTGCTTCAACTTCTGGGCCGTCTGCTCCAGTTCGACCGAGGTGACGACCCGCCGGGGCGTGTAGGTGGCCGTGGTCGTGGGCCCGCCGGGAACCGTGGACGCCACCGCCGGCGTGGAAGGGGCCGGACGGGCGCCACCGCCGTCCGAGCCCGAACAGGCCGCCAGCAGCATCGCCGCACCGGACAGGAAAACGCCGTACCTGATTCTCATACCGATCATTCTCCCGGCCGCTACCCCTGCCATAAATCGGATTGACCGACATGTGATCTCGGAGCGGAGCCGTCCGTGTTCATCGTCCTCGTCCTGCTCGTCGCGGGCACCGGCCTGCTGGTGATGGGCTACGACAAGCTGCACACCGCCGTGCCGACCTGCTTCGGCAAGCCGATGTCCCCCGGCGACGTCTGCCACGCCCGCCCGGTCGAGGTCACCGAGGGCATGCCGAAGCCCCAGGACTCCACCTACGCGGAGCAGTTGGACAGCCTGACCAGCGGCGGCTGGACGGCCATCGGCATCGGAGCCGCCGTGCTGGCCCTCGCGGTCGTCCTGGCGGCCGCCTTCACCACCTCGGCGATCCAGGAGCGGCGCGACCCCTGACCTGAACCACAGCATCACACGGTGGCGCAGCGGCCGTGATCACCAGGAGCCCCACAGGGCGTCGGACCTGTCGATGATCCTCCGCAGCTCGCGGGCGGCCCGCGGGGGCAGGGCGCTGTGCACGGTGTCGAGGAGGGCGCGGGCTTCGAGGGGGTCGCCGCAGCAGTGGCACTCGGCGCTGCCGTGCTCGTAGTCGTCCCACAGGTCGCGCTCGGGGCGGTGGACGTACTCCTGCCACAGGCGCAGGGCGCGGGCGACGGCCCCCGGTTGCAGGTGGGTGCGGGTGCGTTCGAGGTGGGCGATCGCGGACAGCGTGCGGGCGGAGACGCCGTCGATCACCGGTTGTGCGCCGTGCGTCCGGTGGCGGGGGAGCCGGGCCCGGACCTGGTCCGGCCGGCTACGCGGCATGGGCCCTTCGGTTGGTCGTCATGCGGTGCATGGTGCCACGGATCCGGTGCCCGGCGCCGGTGGTTTTCCGCCCGGTCGGGCTTCCGGCAGGACGCGCCAGGCCGGTTCGAGGGTGAGCACGTGGCCGGTCAGCGACCGGACGTCGCCCGCGAGCCCGGCGCGGGAGCGCAGGCCGGGCAGGTACTCGGCGGTGTAGTGCCGGTGGGCGGCGGCGTCGGACCAGAGGGTGGCGACCAGGTGGCGGGCCTCGTCGAGGCGGGTGACGACGCCGCCGAGCAGGCCGCCGGCCGCCGCCATGCCGGGGGCCCACACCTGGCGCTGGACGTCCAGGAAGTGCTCCTCGCGGCCGGGCAGCAGGCGGCAGTCGGCGAGGCGGAGCAAGGCCGCGCGGGCGAGCGCCCCGGGCAGGTCGGGCTCCTCCCCCGCCATCGTGAGGACGACCTCGCCGCCGGCGGTCTCGATGGCCGTGTAGGCGCCGCGCTGCCCGGAGCCGGCGAGCACCTGGTCGTGCCGCTCGCGCAGGAAGCGCCCGTGGGCGTCCGCGTCGCGCCACAGGCCCAGCACGTGCGCGCGCCCGGTCGCCTGGTCCCAGCCGCCCACCTGCCCGACCAGGCCCGGCTGGTCGCCGATCGCCTCCCACGCCCGCTGGGCCGCCCAGAACCGCCCGCGCGCGGCGTCCGGCACCTCGCAACCGATCCACTTGCCCCACATGCGCAGCCGTCCTCCCAGCCGTACGGCACCCGACGATCCGGCACGACCGGCACCGGTTCTGCATCATCGGCCGCGCACCCGGCCGGCCGTCAATCGGGCGTCGGGCGCAGCGGATCCGGGACCGGCGACGTACGACCCCGACGTACGACCCCGACGTACGACCCCGACGTACGACCCCGCGCCGCGCGCTCCGCACAACTCCCGGCAGCGGCAGGGCCCGCCGCTTCCGCGCGGCGGGCCGGTGCCGTACCGTCAGGGCCTACCGCGCCCACCGCGTCCAGGAAAAGACGTCCGAGGAGCCCCATGGCCGACACCGTCAGCGCCCTCGCCGCGCGCGTCCACGAGCTGCTGGTGGCGAACCTGACCAGCCCGGCCGCCGCGGCCGTTCCCGGGCAGGGCGCGTTCGCCTCGCTCGCGCGGGCGTTCCTGGGCGCTCCGCAGGGCGTCGACCCCGCGGCGGGCTTCCACGACGTCATCGCCCGCGCCGCCGGGCTCGGCCCGGACGCGGCGTGGCTCGTCGCCGCCGGGCACAGCGGCCTGGCCGGCATGGCGTTCGAGCGCGGGCAGGCCGACCAGGGCCTGTACCACCTCAACGCCGCGGTCTCCTACGGGTTCAACGACTGCCTCGCCCTGCACGGGGAGGCGCTGCGCCCGTTCCACGCCGACCCGGCGTTCCGCAACGCCTACCAGCGGATGGTCATCTCCCCCGCCGACCTCGACGAGGTCACCTGGGCGCACCGGGAGATCCTGCTGATGTCCCGGGACGCCACGCGGGCGTCCGTCGACAACATCGGCCGCCTGGACACCGGGATCTCGGCGCTCCCCCAGGCGCCGCTGCCGACCCGGGTGCCGAACACCCCCGGCGTCCTGGTCACCCGGCTCGAACTCTCGGCCGTCCAGACCGCCCTGCAGCGGGCCGCGATCAAGGCGGACACCAGCCGCGCCTCCGGCAACGTCGCCCTCGACCTCGTCTCCGACGACTGGGACTTCGCCCGCGCCCGCCGCGACGCCTGGCGTGCCGACGAGCTCGATTCCCACCGCCAACAGGCCGCCGCCGCCCGGGCGTTCGTGGAGCGGCCGGGCGTCAGCACCGTTCCCGGCCCGTGCCCGCCGCTGGGGTCCCTCATCCCCCCGGCGTGAGGTCAGCGGCGGGCCCGTCGAGGAAGGCGCGGAGCAACTGCCGCAGGGCGTCCGGCTGTTCGAGGTGGACGTCGTGGCCGGCCGCGAGGACGCTGGCGGCCACGGTCTCCGGGCGCCGGTCGAGCATGGCCGCCGTGTCGGCGGCGGGGATGATGCCCGAGCGGCCGAGGACGAGCAGCGTCGGGCAGGCGATGCCCGTCCACTCGTCCCAGTAGGAGCGCCGGGTGTTCTCGGCCAGCGCGTCGACCATCACGTCCCGGTCGAAGCGCGGCCGCCAGCCGCCGTCGCGTTCCTCCAGGCCGGCCGCCCAGGCCTCGCCGACCTCGCCGCCGCCGAAGAACTCGACGGCGGCCGGGCGGGAGGGGAACGGCGTCGGCCACGCGTCGAGCGCGGCGCCGATCTCGGCCGGCAGGCCGGGCGCGGCGCGGCCCGCGCCCGCCTCGACGAGGACGAGTGCGCGCGCCAGGCCGGGGTGGGCGGCGGCGGTGAGCATGGCGGTGTGGCCGCCCAGCGACTGCCCCAGCAGGACCGGGCGGTGCAGGTCGAGCTGCTCGACGACGGCGACGACGTCGGCGACGTACGCGGCGCGGGAGACGTCACCGGGCCGGCGCTCGCTCGCGCCGTGGCCGCGCTGGTCGACGGCGACGACGCGGTGGCGGCGGCTCAGGTCCCGGGCGAGGGCGTCCCATTCGCCCGCGTGGCCGGCCAGTCCGTGCAGCAGGACGACCGGCGGGCCCGATCCGCCCCAGTCGCGGCAGGCGAGGCGGACGCCCTCGCGGACGACGGTGCGTTCGGTCCAGGTCATACCGGGTCCTCCGGGAACGGACGAGGGGCGGGCCAACGGTTCAGGACGGGCGCGTGGCCTTGCCGTCGAGCCAGAGGGTGTCGGACTCGTCGCGGTGCGAGCCGGTCGTGCCGACGTGCTTGGCGTCGATCTTGGGGCCGTTCTTGATGACGTGCACCAGCGCCATGCCGTGGCCGCGCCCGAGGTCGTAGTCCTCCTTGAGCCAGGTGAGGATCGCGCCCGCCTTGGTGGACGGGTCGTCGAAGCCGCGCTCCTGCGCCAGGGCGATGAAGGCGCGGGGGGTCAGGCCCGTCTTGGTCTCGATGGTGTCCAGGTACGCCTGAAACGACATGTGGCCGTTTCCTCTCGTCAGATGATCATGTGTGACAAGGATTGATGATCGGCGATCAACCGCCGATGATCAACGGCCTTTTCCCGGAGCCAGGAGAGGATTTCATGCCCGGGCCGGGCGGCCCGGGCGGGCGGGTCAGTCGGGGGTCACGGCGGACGGGGTGCCGCCCGTGACATGCAGCAGCTCGTCGTAGGTCATCGGGACGACGGTGTGCGGGTGCCCGGCGGCGGCCCACAGCTGTGAGTACTGCGCGAGGGCGGTGTCGACGACGGTGCGCAGCGGGGCCGGGTGGCCGGTGGGGGCGACGCCGCCGATGGCCTGGCCGGTGGCTTCGCGGACCTCGTCGGCGCCGGCGCGGGTGATGGAGCCGGCACCCAGCCGCGCTGCCAGGTAGGCGGTGTCGACGCGGTGGGCGCCGCTGGTCATGACGAGCAGGGGTGCGCCGTCGCAGTGGAAGACCAGGCTGTTGGCGATGGCGCCGACCTCGCAGCCGAGGGCGGCGGCGGCCTCGGCTGCGGTGCGGGCGGAGTCGGGCAGGACGACGATCCGGCCAGGGACTCCGGCGGCGGCGAGTGCTTCGGCGACGGCCCGGCTGCGGGCGGGGAGGGAGTCGGTCATCGGCCCATCATGCCGTTCGGGCGCCAACGGCCGTACCGGAGGGGCGTCACGCAGTTTTCACGCGGTCGTCATCCGGCGGGCGCGACCTGCGGTGACGGCGCCTCAGACACCGCCGACCAGGGGCACTTCGTGTGCGGACGTTCAACGCGCGGGTGACGTCGGGTCCGCGTGACGACGGAGCACCGGGTGGACAGCGCACACCCTTTCACGTCAATCACACGGTATGACTAATATCGGCTCGTCAACTCGTCAACTCGTTATAGTCCGAACCCCGGACGGCCCGCCCCCTCAAGGCCTGCCGCCATCCCCTAGGAGTCAGCTCTGCGCGCGCGTGCGAATCGGCGGCCCCCGACGCCGAAGGCCCCCCGCAGGCGACCACGCCTGTCCCTGCGGACGGCACTTCTCGTCCTGGCCGTCGTCCCCAGCCTCGCCCTGGTGGCCCTGTGGGCCGTCACCAGCGGCCGGACCGCCTTCGACTTCAGCCGGCAGGCCGCCCAGGGGCTGCTCGCCCAGAAGGCCGGCCAGCCCTCCAACCACGTCTACTACAACCTCCAGGACGAGCGCCGGCTCACCGCCGAGGCCCTCGCCCGGCCCGGCACCGACGCCGACCGGCTGCGCCGACAGCGGCAGGCCACCGACGAGGCGGTGCGCCAGTTCCAGGCCCTGTCCGCCGAGACCGCCGACAGCGCGCCCCAGGAGGTCCGGGACGCCGTCGCCGAGGCCCGGCAGGCGATGAACCGGCTGCCCGAACAGCGGGCCGCCGTCGACCGCGCCCTCGCCGACCGCGCGCCGGCCGACCAGCAGGCCGTCTACACCTACTACACCGACCTGATCGCGGTGGACCTGCGGCTGTTCACCGCCCTCAGCCACGTCGACACCGGCGAGGTCACCTGGATCTCCAAGACCCTGGTGAACGCCTTCTGGGCCAAGGAGATGCTCGCCCGCGAGGACGCGATCCTCGCCCGCGGCTGGCCCGCCGGGCTGCTCAGCACCGCCGACCACCAGCAGGTCCAGCTCGCCATCGGCGCCCAGGACCACCTCTTCACCGTGCAGGTTCTCCCCTACCTGCCCGGCGGCGAGGCCACCGCCTGGCACCAGCTGATGGCCGGCCCCGCCTGGCAGGCCAAGACCGCCGTCGAGCAGCAGCTCACCCGGCCCACCGCCGCCGACGCCACCGGCGCCGTCCGGCTCCCGCCCGTCCAGGACCAGTGGCGCCAGGCCGTCGACCAGCTCAACCCGCAGCTGGTCAAGGCCATCGAGACCCGCACCGACGGCGTCGTCGAGGTCGGCAAGGGCACCATCCTCCACCTGCTCACCGTGGTCGTGCTCACCACCGTCATCGGCCTGGTGACCGTCATCGCGGTCGCCGTCGCCTCCTGGCGGATCAGCCGCTCGCTGCGCCGCCGCATCGGCGAACTGCACACCCAGGCCGAGGAGATGGGGCGCACCCTGCCCGAGGTGGTCGACCGCCTCGGCCGCGGCGAGCAGGTCGACGCCCGCACCCTCGCCCCCGAGGTCCGGGACGGCGCCGCGGGCCGGGCCCGCACCGACGAGCTCGCCCGTCTCGGCGACGCCCTCAACCTGGCCCGCTCCGCCGCCCTCGCCGCCGCCGTCCGGCAGGCCGAGCAGCACCGCGGCTTCGAGCGGCTGCTGCAGCGCATCGCCCGCCGCACCCAGCTGCTGATCGGACGCCAGCTGCGCAAGCTGGACGAGCTGGAGCGCAAGCACGAGGACCCGGAGGTCCTGGAGGGCCTGTTCGACCTCGACCACCTCACCGCCCGGCTGCGCCGCTACGAGGAGAACCTCGTCATCATGGCCGGCGGCCAGCCGCAGCGGCGCTGGCGCAAGCCCGTCCAGCTGCTGGACGTGCTGCGGGCCGCGCAGGGCGAGGTGCCGGACTACCGCCGGATCGTGCTGGAGGTCGAGGGACGGCCGTGGCTGTCCGAGCGGGCGGTCGGGCCGGTGGTGCACGTGCTCGCCGAGCTGATGGAGAACGCCACCACCTTCTCCAAGCCGCCCACCCCGGTGGACGTCCGGGCCGCCATGGTCGGGCGCGGGCTGGCGATCGAGATCGAGGACCGCGGCCTCGGCATGGAGCCCGACCAGTACCTCGCCGCCAACGAGCTGATGAACCGCCCGCCGCGCACCGACGTGCTCACCCGGGCCGAGGACGTCCGGCTCGGCTTCCACGTGATCGCCCGGCTCGCCGCGCACACCGGGCTGAAGATCGAGTTCCGGCCGTCCGCGTTCGGCGGCACCCGGGTCGTCGTGCTCGTCCCCGACGAGCTGGTCATCGACGGCGACACCTGGCTGCCGGAGGCCGTCCCGAGCGAGCCGGAGATCCCGCTGGTGGCGCAGTCGCGCCGGGAGCTGCTCACCATCGACGAGGACGGGGCCGGCGCGCCGGTCGGGCCGCTCCTGTCGCCGCTGGAGGCCACCCGGCGGCCGGACGGGCCGTCGCGGCAGCCGGCGCCGCAGCCCGCGAAGGCCGCCGAACCGGGGGCGCTCGGGGCGGCCCGCACGCCGGGGAAGCCCGCGCAGCCCGAGCAGCCGATCCAGCACAGCTCCCCCGCCTACCCCGACATCGCCTACGCCCGGATCACCGACGCCGAGGCCCCCTACGCGGACGAGCAGTACCGCCCCGCCGACCACTACCGGCTGGCCGAGCGGCGCACCGCCGAGCCCCCGCCCCCGCCGCCGCCCGGCCCGGTCTTCGGCGGGCAGCCGCCGCTGCCGCAGCGCGTCCGCCAGGCCAGCCTGGCCGCCGAACTGCGCGTGCCGCCGGCCACCCAGCAGTGGGTCGACGAGCCCGCCCCGGCGGAGGCGCCGCCCCAGCACCCGGTGCGGCGCTCCGGCGCCACCATCGGCGCCTTCCAGCGGCAGTCCCGCGCCGCCCGCGGCCGGGGCGGGGCCGCGGACCCGGACGGACTCCCGGCCACCGGGGCCGGCGCGCCCGCCCCCTCCCCGCGCGCCCACGCGGCCGCGGACCCCGGAACCACACGAACGGATGAGCAGGAATGAACCGCACCACCGCCACCCCGCAGGACCTCGACTGGCTGCTGGACGGACTCGTCGACGACGTGCCCGGCACCCGCAACGCCGTCCTGCTCTCCGACGACGGCCTGGTGGTCAGCCACTCCCGCAGCATCGAGCGGGCCGACGCCGAGCGGCTGGCCGCCGTCGCCACCGGCCAGCAGTCCCTCGCCCGGGGCGTCGGCCAGCTCTTCGACGGCGGGCCGGTGCACCAGGTGATCGTCGAACTCGCCGAGTGCTGGCTGTTCGTCATCGCCGCCGCCCAGGGCACCCACCTGGCGGTGATCGCCTCCCAGGAGGTCGACGCCGAGGTGATGTCCGTCGCCATGCACACCCTGGTGCAGCAGGTCGGGCAGAAGCTCACCACCCCGGCGCGCGACGGGGCCGGCTCCTTCGACGCCTTCGCCGCCCGGGCCCGGGGCTGACCCGGGTGGGCCCGCACGAGCCGGAGGGCCCGGACGGCGCGGTCGGCGCGGTCGGCGCGGCTGGCGCGGACGGGCGGGACGGCGCGGACGCTGACGCAGCGGACCGGGCCGTCCGGCCGCCGCACTGGAGCGAACTGGCCGAGCAGGACGCCGAGGACGACGGCGGCATCATGGTCCGCCCGTACACCATCACCCGCGGCCGCACCGCGCCCGAGCGCGACGACCTCACCCTCATCACCGTGCTGACCACCAACGGGGAGGCCGCCGACGCCGCCCTGGCCCGCGGCAGCCGGTCCGGGCCGCGCGCCCTGCAGCCCGAGCACCGGCAGATCCTCGACCGCTGCCGGCGCCCGGCCGCCGTGGCCGAACTCGCGGCCGCCCTCGACCTCCCGGTCTCGGTCACCAAGATCCTTCTCGGCGACCTGGTCGCCCAGGGCCTGCTCACCGCCCGGGCACCGCTCGCGGTGGCCCGCGCCGCCGGCGACGGCCGCGCGGGTACGGGCGGGGGCGCGGGCCGGGGCGCGGCCGGCCTGGACCACGGCCTCCTATCGGCCGTACGCGACGGACTCCGGAGACTCTGAACCACCATGGCAACACCCCACCCCAGCACCACCGTCGAAGCACCGGCCGCCGTCAAGATCCTCATCGCGGGCGGCTTCGGCGTCGGCAAGACCACGATGGTCGGCGCGGTCAGCGAGATCGCCCCGCTGCGCACCGAGGAGTACCTGACCCGGGCCAGCGTCGGCATCGACGACCTCGCCGGCGTCGACCAGAAGGACACCACCACCGTCGCCCTGGACTTCGGGCGGATCACCGTCAGCCCCGAGCTGGTCGTCTACCTGTTCGGCACGCCCGGCCAGGAACGCTTCTGGTTCATGTGGAACGACCTGGTCAACGGCGCCCTCGGCGGCGTCGTCATCGCCGACACCCGGCGCCTGGACACCAGCTTCGCCTCGATCGACTTCTTCGAGGGCCGCGGCATCCCCTTCGTGGTCGCCATCAACTGCTTCCACGGCCACAACACCCGCACCCCGGAGGAGGTCCGGGCCGCCCTCGACCTCGACCCGCAGGTGCCGATGCTGATCGGCGACGCCCGCGAACGCGCCTTCGGCCGGGACGTGCTGCTCGCCCTCGTCGACCACCTGATCGACCTCGCCGCCGCCGTCCCTGCCGTCCCCGCCGGCTGAGCCCGCCCGCCCGCTGTCGACCGTACGGAGAACCACCGCCCCATGACCCCACCCCTGCGCGTCCTCGTCCACGGCGGCGGCATCGGCGGCCTCACCGCCGCCACCGCCCTCGCCCGGAACGGCCACCACGTCGACGTCGCCGAACTGCGCGACGGGCCGGAGGCCCTCGGCGTCGGCATCATCCAGCCCTCCAACGCCCTGCACGTGATGCGCGAGATCGGCGTGCTCGACGCCTGCCTCGCCGCCGGCTTCGCCTGGGAGGCACTGACCGTCTGCGACCCGGCCGGCGCCGTCCTCGCCCGCATCCCCCAGCCCCGGATGGGCGAGGCGCCCGCCGCCAACGGCATTCCCCGCCCGGCCCTCGCCCGCGTCCTCGCCGAGGCCGCCGCGGCCGCCGGCGCCGCGCTGCGCTTCGGCACCACCATCGCCGAACTCGCCGAGGACGCCCGGGGCGTGGACGTCACCCTCACCGACGGCCACCACGCCCGCTACGACCTGGTGGTCGGCTTCGACGGCATCGGCTCGCCGCTGCGCCGCCGCCTCCACGGCGACGCCTACCGGCCCGAGTACACCGGCTTCGCCAACTGGCGCGTCACCCTGCCGCGTTCGCCCGGACTGGACGGCGTGCTGATGTCCACCGGCAACCTCAAGGCGAAGGCGCTGCTCACCCCGATCAGCGACGAACTCATGTACCTGGGCTCGGTGTTCGCCGAGGCCGAGGACTTCCGCCCCGACCCGCAGCGGGCCCACGAGCAGCTGCGCGAGCGCCTGGCCGGCTTCGGCGGCCCGATCGCCGACGCCCTCGCCCAGGTCACCGACCCGGCCGCCGTGGTGTACTCGCGGATCTCCCAGGTCACCGTCGAGGGGCCCTGGCACCTCGGCCGGATCGTGCTGGCCGGCGACGCCGCGCACGCCTCCACCCCGCACCTCGCCCAGGGCGCCGCGATGGCCGTCGAGGACGCCCTCGTCCTCGCCCAGGCCCTGGACGCCGCCCCCGACGTCCCGTCCGCGCTCACCGCCTGGGAGGAGCGGCGCAGGCCGCGCGCCCTGTGGGTCCAGGCGCTCTCCCGGGCCGTCCTCAAGCAGGAGACCGGCACCCCCACCACCGAGGAGGAGGACGCCCTGCTCGAGGTCGGCGTCCCCGGCGCGACCCACGTCCTCGTCCAGCCGTACTGAGGCCGGCCGCACTGAGCCCGGCCGGCCTGCTGACGCACCCCGGGGCTCCCGCGCGTACTTGCCACCGCGCGGGAGCCCGTAGCAGGCTGGCGGGCGACCTGAACGGCCATCAGTCCGGGGGGTTTCCGGTGACGCAGGCGTCCCTGTTCCGCATGCTCGACCTGCACGAGGAGATCGAACGCGAGCGGCAGCGGCCCGGCGGGCGGCTGTTCGTCTCCGACTACAACGGCGGCCACCCCTTCGTCGCCGACTACCTCGGCCCGCTCGCCGACACCCCGCCGCACCGCCTCACCGACGTCACCCGCTACGCCGCCCTCGACGAGGACCACGCGCTGCGCGCCAAGATCGCCCGGCTGCACAGCCGTTGGGACGGCGTGGCGATCGGCCCGGAACAGGTCATCCCGGCCGCCGGGTCCAGCGGCCTGCTCGGCACCTTCTGCACCTGGCTGCGGCTCACCGGCGTGCGCCGGGTCCACTACCTGCCGCCCGTCTACTACAAGTTCGCCTACTTCTTCCGACAGTTCGGCATCGAGCCCGTCCCGGTCAGCCCGCTGCACGCCCACCAGCCGGGCTTCACGGCCGAGTTGCCCGACGAGCGGAGCGTCCTGCTGCTCACCGACCCGCTCTGGTACACCGGGCGGCCCGTTCCGGCCGGGCTCCTCGCCCGGATCGCCGAGTGGCAACTGGCCACGGGCTCGACGGTGTTCGTCGACGGGACGTTCCAGTACCTGCGCTGGGACGGCGGCCGCCGCGAGGAGAGCGCCGCACTGCCCGCCGACCTCACCCTGCGCCTGGTCTGCCCCACCAAGTCCCTGTCGATCCACGGCTACCGCTGCGCCCACCTGATCACCCCCGCCGCCCTGCGCGAACCGCTCGCCGAGCTGCACCTCAACCTGCACGGGGACGCCACCGCCGCCGACCGGCTGTTCGCTCACCGCGCCGCCGACCTGATGCTCGACGGCGAGGGCAACCGGCGGCTGATCGAGCACGTCCGCGCCAACCACCGCCGCCTGCTGGCCGGTGGCGCGCTGCTCGCCGACAGCCCGGTCGACACCGGCTACTTCCTGTTCGCCCGCCCCGCCGCGCCCGCCGACCGGCTGCTCGCCCTCGACCAGCGCCACTTCGAACTCACCGGCCACGAAGGCTTCGTACGGATCAACCTGCTCAACGAGCCCGCGCTGGAGGGGCTTCGCACGCTCGGAATCCTCGGAACCATCGGAACCCCCGGAACCAACACTCGGGGCGCGCTCAGCGCGGGGTGATCTCCGCGCGCCGCCGCCACACCGCCGCCGAGACGCGGGCGAGCAGGCGGGCCGCCGGGTCGGTGCGGTCGCTGCCGTCGGCGAGCGGGCCGGTGTAGCAGACCGCGAGGAGGTAGGGCGGGCAGTCCGACGGGTGCACCAGGCCGACGCAGTGCCGGGCGCCGGGGACCCAGCCGTTCTTGAAGGCGATCCGGGTGCCCGGCGGCAGCCCGGCCGCGACGTCCACCCGGAAGGCGTTGCGCTCCAGCAGGGCCAGCAGCTCCGGCTCGTCGGCGAGCGAGCGCAGCAGCCGCACCAAGTCCCGCGCGGTGACCAGGTTGTGGATGCCGGCGGAGCGCGCCGCGTAGTCCTCGATGCCGCGCGGGCTGGCGCTGCGGGTCGCCCCGGCACGGCGCCACACCTCGGCCACCGCCCGCTGGTCGGTGCGGGTGAGGCACAGGTTGGTGGCCAGGTTGGAGGAGTGGGTGATCATCCGCTCGGCGAGCAGCCGCAGCGGGGCCCGGCCGCCGAGCAGCCGCCAGGGCAGCTCGTCGCTGTCCCAGTCCCGCAGGTTGCCGAACTCCCCGCCGACGACGGACTCGAAGCGGTTCTCCACCGGCACCTCGGCGTCGAGGTCGGCCCCGCCGCGGTGCAGCGCGGCGAGCACCGCGACCTTCATGGTGCTCGCCGCGTCGTACAGTTCGTCCGGGTGCCGGGTGAACACCGGCTCCGCGTCGCCCGCCCAGGGGGCCACCACGATGGACAGCATGGCGGCCAGCGTAGTGCGGGTGCGGGCGACGGCGGAAGGAGGCGCGAGGGCCTCAGCCGGCGCTCGGGCGGGCGGACGGGAGCGCCGCCGAGCCGCCGAGCAGCGGCCATTCGCGGTGGAACGGCGGCAGCGGGATCTTCTTCTCGAACAGCGGGGTGCCGAAGATCTTCAGGTGGGCGAGCAGGCTGCCGTTCAGGTCGACACCGCCGACCAGCGACCAACTGCCCTGCGCCTGCGGCGCCTTGCCCGAGGAGTCGGCGACCAGCGAGCCCTCGGCGCGGGCGCTCAGGTAGGGGGCGACGGTGGCCTCGACGCCGACCGTGTCGTACAGGCCGACGTTGACCTCGGCGCCCAGCGCGGCGCGCACCGCGGCCTTGCCGTTGAGCTTCACGTGCACCGGGGAGACCTTGGTGTCGGCGCTGGTCGTCGACGCCCAGCCCTTGCCGCCGGTGTAGTCGGCCTTCACGGCCCAGGTGCCGGCCGCGTCCTGCTCGGCCTCCAGGTGCACCTGGCCGTCCGCACCGACCTCCAGGTAGCAGGTGAGGCCGAGGTTGACCACGATCGGCAGGCCGGCGACGGTCAGCACCGGGCTGGCCTGCAGCTTGGCGAACGGCACCCGGACGGGCTGGGCGCCGGTGCCGCGGGCGGCGTCGCCCGTGACCTTCCACTGCGCGTGGGCGTCCACGTCGAAGCCGACCGAGGCGGTGCGCGGGCTGCCGCCGGAGGCGCCGTGGTAGGCGAAGTGCACGGCGGGGTGCAGCTGGAGGGAGCCGGCGGCCTCCAGGCTGAGGCCGTCCGGCAGCGGGACGGGCGCCTTGACGTCGATCTTCAGGGTGCCGGAGGCGTCCGCCTTGATGCCGCCGCTGACGCCGGCTCCGCCGTTGCCGCCGTTGCCGCCGTCCGCGAGGGCCGACTCCTTGAAGTCGGCCTGCACGGCGCCGTCAGTCTTCGGGCCGTCCGTCTTCGGGCCGTCCGCCTTCGGGCCGTCCGCCTTCGCGCCGGGGACGGCGTCCGCGCTGACCGTGGACGTGAGGTCCTTGACCAGCGGCGTGACGGTGATGCCGTGCGCGTCGACCGGCACCTGGCCGTCCGCCTCGGTGGCGCCGAGCAGTTCGCTCAGCGTGGCGGGGCGGGTGGTGAGGGCGAGGCTGTCGCCCACGCCCGGCTTGACGCCGGTGACGGCGACCAGCGCGCCCTGCGGCGCGGCGGCGGTGGGCGGGCTGGCGATCAGCTGGCCGGCCTGGACGGCGGGCGCCGCGCCCTGGCTCGGGGCCGTGCTCGGCGCCGGGGCCGTGCTCGGGGCCGCGCCGGAGCCGCCGGCCGACAGCACGGCCGTGCCGGCCGCCGCGTCGTACCCGGTGAGCTGCAGGTTGGTCGTGGTGGCGGTGACGGCACCGCCGTCCTTGCCCGGGTTGCCGATCGCGGCGTGGTGGTCGCCCGCCGGGGCGGCGGTGACCGGCGCCGCGCCGCCCTGCTGCGGGCGGCCGGTGGCGGGCGCCCCGGCCCGGGCGTGCGGCGTGCCGTTGGCGGGCGCGGCGGCGGCCGGGCTGCCCCCGGCGGTCGTGGTGCTCGCGGCGGCGGTGGCGGTCGGATCGGGCGCGGACTGCGCACCGGCGGGGGCACTGGCACGGCCGCAGCCGGCGGCCCCGACGAGGAGGAGGGAGAGGAGCGCCGGGCCGGCGGCCCTGGCTATCGAGGGTTTGAACACGCGGCGTCATGTTACTGACGAGGAATCATTTTGTCGAAGCGGGGTCAACGCGCTCGATGCGGACGATTCCGCAGGTCAGCCTACTAGTCGCGCCGCCGGGAGCGGCTCCGGATCCAGCGGTGTGAGATCCGCCTCGGCGGCCAGCTCCGCCAGGTACCGGGCGCGCGGCGCCGGCACCGCGCCGAGGCTGCGCACGTGCGGCCCGTCCCACTGGGCGTCCAGCAGCCGCCCGCCGGCCGTGCCGAACCGGGCCGCGAGGTCCGCGACGGCGACCCGGGCGGCGTCCGGGCGGCGGCGGAACATCGAGTCCAGGCTCAGCACGGGCCCGGCGACGACGCCGAACACGCCGCCGACCAGCTCCTCCCCCTCCCACACCTCCGCGCTGTGCGCCGCGCCCACCGCGTTCAGCTGCTCCAGCACGCCGCGCAACTCGGCGGTGAGCCAAGCCGGTTGACGCCCTTCGGCACAGGCCGCGAGGACCTGCCCGAAGGCGCGGTCCGCACTGGTCCACCAGGACACGCCGTTGCGCAGCCGCCGGGCGAGCCGGCTCGGCAGCCGCACGCCGTCCACGGGGATGACCGGCCGGGGGTCGGGCGACCACCAGGCGAGCCCGTACGGGTCGTCGGCGGCCGACGCGCCCGGCAGCAGGGCGATCTCCCCGGCGTCGACCGCGTCCCCGTACCGCGCCTCGGCGTAGGCCGCGACGAACTCGTCCGCGGCGGGCAGCGGGAACAGCCCGCACCGGTACGCGGCCAGCAGCTCCGCCGGCCCGAGCACCCCGCCGAACGCCACCGGCCCGTCCCCGGGGGCGTGTGGGAGGTCCAACCGGTCGAAGACGCTCGCCCCGGTGCCCCCGCTCATCCCGGCGCCCCCGCTCATCCCGGCGCTCCGAGGAACCCGTCCGCCGCCAGCCGGTCCAGGTAGTGGTCGAGCAGGGCGGCGTCGACGGCGGGCAGCTCGATGCCGCTGCCGGCCAGCGCCGTCTCGGTGTTCTCCCGGTCGAAGGTCGGGAAGGTCGGCCTGAAGTACAGCTCGCTGATGGTGAGTTCGCTCCCCGGCGCGCGGTCGACGAAGAGCGGGACGAACGGCGCGATCGGGTGGGTGGGGTGCCCGGCGGCGTAGCGGATCAGCCGTCGCACCCACTCGTCGTACGGGAGGCGCTCGATCCGGTGGCCGCGGGCGCGGAGCCGGTCGGCGAGGTCGGCGAGGTCGGCCGGTTCCGGGGAGGTGAGGTGGTAGACCTCGCCGTCGGCGGGGGCGTGTGCGGCGATGTGGGCGACGGCCTCGGCGAAGCGGTCGGCGGGGACGAAGTCGAGCGGCAGCCGGACGTCGGGGTAGCTGCCGCTGTCGGCGAAGTAGGCGATCAGCGCGCAGAGTTCGGTGCCGGTGTTCATGGCACCGGTGGTGCTGTCGCCGGTGACGTCGTTGGTGCGCAGGACGGTGACCGGCAGTCCGGCGGCCGCCGCCTGGTGCAGCAGCCGTTCGGCGACCCACTTGCTCTCGACGTAGCCGACGCCGAGCCGGTCGGGGTGGGCGAGCGGGGTGCGTTCGCTGACCTCGCCGATGCCGGCGGCGCCGAAGCCGGCGAGGACGGCGAGGGTGGAGAGGTAGTGCACGGGGACGCCCCGGCGGTGTCCGGCGAGCCGGACGACCTCCCGGGTGCCGGCGACGTTGGCGGCGCGCAGCTGGTGGTACGGGTAGAGGAAGTTGACCTGTCCGCCGAGGTGGTGGACGGCGTCCAGGTGGTCGGCCAGCCAGTCGAACTGACGGTCCGTCAGTCCGAGCGAGGGCCGGGTGAGGTCGCCGACCAGCGGCACCACCCGGGGGTCGGCGAGGTCGTGGCGCAGGAAGCGCTGGTGGGCGGCGCGCAGCCGTTCCAGGGCGTGTTCCTCGTCGGGGGCGCGGACGAGGCAGTGGACGCGGGCCCGGGTGGTGGCGAGCAGGGTGTGCAGCAGGTGGGCGCCGCAGAAGCCGGTGGCGCCGGTGAGCAGGATCTCGGCGGGTTCGGCGCGGCTGGGCGGGGGGCTCCAGGACTGCCGTACGGGCGTGGCGAGTCGGGCCTCGGTGGCCCAGTCGACGGCGCCCTCACCGCCGTCGTGTCCTTCGCGGGCGGCCCGCAGGGCGGTGGCGAAGGCGCGCAGGGTGGGGGCGCGCAGCAGGGCGCGGGTGAGGGTGCGGACGTGGCCGACGTCGAGGCCGAAGACGGTGCGGGCGCGGGCGAGCATCTCCATGGCGAGCAGCGAGGTGCCGCCGAGGGCGAAGAAGTCCTCGTCGGGGCCGACGCGTTCGGTGCCGAGGAGGTCGGCCCAGAGCTGTCCGAGGGTGGCCTCCGTCCCGCGGGCGGGTGCCCGGGGCTCGCGCGGGGCGGCCGTGTCCGGGGCGGCGCCGTCCGGGGCGGCCGTGCCCGGGGCGGTCGCGGCCTGCGGCAGCCGTCGCCGGTCGATCTTGCCCGCCGGGGTGAGCGGCATGGCCTCCAGGGGCACGAACGCCGCCGGGACGAGGTGCGCGGGCAGCCGTTCGGCGAGGTGGGTGCGCAGCTCCTCGGGGCGGGTGCGCGGCTGCCCGCCGTCGCGGGGGCCGCGCGGCGTGTAGTAGGCGGTGAGGGTGCGGGTGCCGTCCGGGCCGGTGCCGTCCGCGGCGATCCGGGCCTGGCGGACGTCGGGGTGGGCGGCGAGGACGGCTTCGATCTCGGCGGGGTCGACGCGGTGGCCGCGGATCTTCACCTGGTCGTCGAAGCGGCCGAGGATCTCCAGTTCGCCGTCCGGGCGCCAGCGTCCGGCGTCGCCGGTGCGGTACATCCGCTCGCCGGGGGTCGGCGCGTACGGGTCGGGCAGGAAGGATTCGGCGGTGAGGGCGGGGCTGCGCCAGTAGCCGCGGGCGAGGCCGGGCCCGGCGAGGTGGATCTCGCCCTTCTCGCCGGGCCGGACGGGGTTGAGCCGGGCGTCCAGGACGTGCACGCGCACGCCGGGCAGCGGGCGGCCGATCGGCACGGGCGCGGCGGGGCCGGCCGCGCCGCCGGGGGCGTCGAGCAGGGCGGGGGTGAGCTCGCAGAGGGTGGAGGTGACGGCCGCCTCGGTGACGCCGTAGGCGTTGAGCAGGCGGACGCCGGGCAGCCGGGCCAGGCCGGTGCGGCAGTCGTCGGCGTGCACGGTGTCCCCGCCGACGACGAGCAGCCGCAGGCCGTTCGGGGCGGGCCCGGCGGGCGGCAGCAGGTGCAGCAGCTGGTGCCAGTAGGCGGGGGTGAGGTCGGCGACGGCGAGGCGGTCGGTGCGCAGCCGGTCGGCGAGTTCGGTGGGCGCCCAGGCGGGGGCGCCGCCGAGGGTGACGGTGGCGCCGGCGAGCAGCGGGGCGAGGGCCTGTTCCAGGGCGGTGTCGAAGCCGAGTGCGGCGAGGTGCAGGACGCGTTCGCCGGGGGCGAGCCGGTAGGCGCGGATCACCCGTTGCAGGGTGAACAGCAGGGCGCGGTGGGTGACGGGCACGCCCTTGGGGCGGCCGGTGGTGCCGGAGGTGTAGATCAGGTAGGCGAGGTCGTCGGGGCCCGGCGGCTCGACGGGCACCTCCGGGCCGTCGGTGTCCACCGTCAGGTGGTCGACGCCCGGCAGCCCGGGGCCCTCGGTGACCGCGACCCGCGCCCCGCAGTCCTCGACCAGTGCGGCCAGCCGCCGCGCGGGGCTCGCCGGGTCCAGGGGCAGCAGCGCGCCGCCGGCGCGGAGCACCGCCAGCCAGGCGACCAGCAGGCCGGTGCCGCGTTCCAGGCAGACCGGCACCACCTGCTCGGGGCCGACCCCGCGGGCGCGCAGCGCGGCCGCCAATCGCTCGCTGCGCCGGTCGAGTTCGCGGTAGCTGAGGGTGCCGTCCTCGGCGTGGACGGCGGTCGCCTCCGGCTCGCGCGCGGCCCGGGCGCGGAAGAGTCCGGGCACGGTGTCCCCGCCGTCCCCGCCGTCCCCTCGGTCCGTCGTCCGGTCCGGGTCGCCGGGGAAGCCCAGGTCGACGGGCCGCCATTCGCGCTCGACCCAGGCCCGGCAGTCCTCGCGCCCGGCGGGGCCGTACACCGCCCGCCAGCCGTCCGGGACGGCCAGGTCACCGGGCCAGAGCGCGCACCGACCGTGGCCGTCGCGGACCACGGCGTGACGGGCGGTCCGCGCATCCTTGTCCGCGCCCCGTGCGCTGTCTGCTGCGTCGTCCACCGGCTTGACCTCGTGCTGTGGCGGCAGAATGCTGGGAGATGCGACATTTCCGACTATACGCACTCGCGCCGCACCGACGACACGCGAACGGCCCCACGGGGATCCGGGCGTGGCCCTGTCGGTGACGGACGCGCGGTGCGCACCACAGGGCACCGGAGCACGCCCGGCCGTCGACCCGTCGACCCGCCGGGCGCCGCTGGGCCGGTGCCGGCCCGACCCGCCCCCGCCCGTCCTCCCCGACCCGAGCGGCCGGGTGAAGTCGCGGAGGAGGTAGCCTCGTTGACCCGTCGGCGACAGCGACTGATGACCTGCTACCTCCTCTGGATGGTGGTGTTCACCGGCATCTACTACCTCGACCCGGCGCAGCGCATCATCTGGTGGACGGGCATCGGCCTCGGCGGCGTCGCCGCGATCGTGCTGGGCGTGCGGCTCAACCGCCCGGCGCACGCGTCCTGCTGGTACCTGCTGGCGCTGGCCAACCTGAGCTTCACGGCGGGCGAGGTGGTGCAGGCCGTCCAGTTGGACATCCTGCACCGGCCCAACCCGTTCCCGTCCGTCGCGGACGGCTTCTACCTGGCCGAGTTCGTGCTGTACGCGGCCGGCGCGCTCGGCTTCATCCGGTGGCGGACGGCCCGTCAGGACCACGCCGGGCTGCTGGACGCGCTGATCCCCACCATCGGCCTCGCCCTGCTGTCGTGGATCTACCTGATCCTGCCGTACGCCCGGAACCCGGACCTGTCCTGGCTGCAGAAGGCCGTCTCGATCGCCTACCCGCTCGGCGACATCCTGGTCCTCGCCCTGCTGCTGCGGCTGATCACCCCGCGCGGCGGCAGCTCCCGCTCGCTGCAGCTGCTCGCCGTGGGCACCCTGGGCATCCTGACCTCGGACGTGCTGTACGGGCTGATCCAGCTGCACGGCACCTGGCACATCGGCACCCCGGTGGAGCTGGGCTGGGCGGCGTTCTACACCGCGTGGGGCGCGGCGGCGCTGCACCCGTCGATGGTCGAGCTGACCCGGCCGGTGCCCACCCAGCAGCCGGACCTCGGCCCGGCCCGGTTCACCCTGCTCACGCTGGCCGCGCTGATCGCCCCGGCGATCCTGATCGTCGAGTCGCTGGACGGGAACACCACCAACGCGGGCGTGATCGGCGCGTTCTCGGCGGTGCTGTACCTGCTGGTGCTGGCCCGGCTGGCGGTCGTGGTCGCGGCCCGGCGGCAGGCCGTCGCCCGGGAGCGGACGCTGCGCGAGGCGGGCGCCCGGCTGACCGCGGCCGTCGCGGTGGAGGAGGTCGCGGCGGCGGTGCAGGCGGCCGCGGCCACGCTGATGCCCGCCGAGTCGGGGCACGCCGCCGTGCTGGCGGTCTCCCGGGCCGAGTCCGCCACCGGCCCCGACACGCCGGTCGACGCCGAGCTGCTGGCGCTGGCCGCCGACCGGGAGACCCGGCTGCTGCCCACCGCCGGGCTGCCCGGCACCCTGGCCGCCCGCCTCGGCGGCATGCCCGCCGCCCTGCTGAGCCCGCTCAC
Organism: Streptomyces sp. Y1; assembly: GCF_041053115.1. NCBI lineage: Bacteria > Bacillati > Actinomycetota > Actinomycetes > Kitasatosporales > Streptomycetaceae > Streptomyces > Streptomyces sp. Y1. The sequence continues at coordinate 1,608,203 of NZ_CP163445.1, forward strand.
CCTGGCCGAGCGCCCGTCCGGCGATCCGCTGATCGGCGCGCTGGTCGTCACCGGCACCGAGCAGGAGCTGACCAGCCTGTGGGGCTCGCTGGAGATCCTGGCCGCGCAGGCCGCGCTGGCCGTCGAGCGGGTGGTGCTGAGCCGGGAGGTGACCCGCCGCAACAGCGAGCTGTACTTCCGCACCCTGGTGCAGAACGCGAGCGACGTCATCCTGATCCTCGACGAGGACGACGGCGTGCGCTACGCCTCCTCCTCCGCCGAGCAGGTGCTCGGCTACCCGAGCCTGGACGGGCGGCGCTTCACCGAGCTCGTCCCGCCGGAGGACAGCCGGGAGGTCGGCAAGGCGCTCTCCCGGATGCGCGGGCCGGCCGACCCGCCGCCCGGCAGCCGCAGTGAGCAGCCGCGCGAGCACTGGCGGCTGCTGCGCCAGGACCGCACCCCGATCGAGGCCGAGGTCCGGCACACCGACCTGCGCGCCGACCCGACCGTCGCCGGCCTGGTGCTCACCCTGCGCGACGTGACCGAGCAGCGCCGGATGGAGCGCGAGCTGACCCACCGGGCCTTCCACGACTCGCTGACCGGGCTGGCCAACCGGGTGCTGTTCGCCGACCGGGTCGGCCACGCGCTGTCGCGCGGGGAGCGCAGCGGGGCCGTCACCGGGGTGCTGTTCATCGACCTGGACGACTTCAAGATGGTCAACGACACCCAGGGGCACGCGGTCGGCGACGAGCTGCTGGTGGCGGTGTCGCTGCGGATCTCGACGGCGCTGCGCAGCTCGGACACGGCGGCCCGGCTCGGCGGCGACGAGTTCGCGGTGCTGGTGGAGGACGCGCTGGCGCCCGGCGACGTGGACGCGATCGCGGACGTGGTGCTCGGGGTGTTCGCCGAGCCGTTCCGGCTGCGCGCGGGCGCCGTCCGGGTGGGGGCGAGCATCGGGGTGGCGACCACCGAGGACAGCGTGGACGCGGCCGAGCTGCTCACCCACGCCGACCTGGCGCTGTACGCGGCGAAGGCGGCCGGGCGCCGCCAGTGGCGCCACTACCGGCCCGCCCTGCAGGCGGGGCTGGTGGAGCGGCACGAGCTGAACGAGCACCTGGACGTGGCGATCGCCGAATCGGCCTTCCAGCTGTACTACCAGCCGATCGTCGACCTGCGCACGGGCGACCTGGTCTCCTTCGAGGCGCTGGTGCGCTGGCCGCACGACCGGCGCGGCATGGTGCTGCCCGACGAGTTCATCGCGCTCGCCGAGGAGAGCGGCCAGATCGTGCCGCTCGGCGCCTGGGTGCTGGAGCGGGCCACCCAGGAGGCGGCCGGCTGGCACGCGGTGAGTTCGGCCGTGCGGACGGCCGCCGGCCGGGCGCCGTTGCGGGTCAACGTCAACGTCTCGGCCCGCCAGTTCCGCGACCCGGGCTTCGTCGACGTGGTGCGGCACGCCCTCGGCACCTCCGGCCTGCCGCCGTGCTCGCTGGTCCTGGAGCTGACCGAGTCCGTGCTGATGCGCCGCGACGACCGGATCAACGACGACATGGCGACCCTGGACGGCCTGGGCGTCGGCATCGCCATCGACGACTTCGGCACCGGCTACTCCTCGCTGTCCTACCTGCGGGAGTTCCCGATCTCCATCCTCAAGATCGACAAGTCCTTCATCGACGGGCTCGGCCACTCCCCGCAGCAGCACGCGCTGGTCGAGGGCATCACCCGGATCGCCGAGACCCTGGGCGTCAGCGTCATCGCCGAGGGCATCGAGCAGCCCGAGCAGCGCGACCTGCTCGCCGCCATGGGCTGCCCGCTCGGGCAGGGCTACCTCTTCGCCCACCCGCTGACGGCCGGGCAGGCGCGCGCGCTCGTGCGCGACGCCACGCACGAGCCGCGCTGAGGCCGTCCGAACATTTCTCAGGTGCGGCTTGCGTCGAACCTGGCGGCCATGCCACCTTAAGGTTCGATCAGATCCTTACCTGGCCGCCGCGTGCGGCCCGGTCGAGCCTGCCTGGAGCCCCGCCGCATGAGCACACAGACCACGCCGCCGCCCACCGCCGTCGACGAACCGGCGCCCGGCCGGACCCTCACCCTCGCGGCCGTCCTGCTCGCGGTGTTCGTCGTCCCCATGTCCATCTCCGGCACCGCCGTCGCCCTCCCCGACATCGGCGCCGACACCCACGCCGGGCTCGCGCCGCTGCAGTGGGTCGTCAACGCCTTCAACGTCGCCTTCGCCTGCTTCACCCTCGTCTGGGGCTCCGTCGCCGACGTCGTCGGCCGGGTCAGGGCCTTCGCCGCCGGCGTCGCCCTCTACGCCGCCGGCTCGCTCGCCAGCGCCGCCGCCACCGACGTCCGCTGGCTCGACGCCGCCCGCGCCCTCACCGGCATCGGCGGCGCCGCGATCTTCTCCTGCGGCGCCGCCCTCCTCTCCACCGCCTTCGCCGGCCCCGCCCGCGCCCGGGCCTTCGCCCTGTTCGGCACCGTCGCGGGCCTCGGCGTCGCCCTCGGCCCCTCCCTCGGCGGCGCGCTCGTCCAAACCCTCGGCTGGCGCTGGGTGTTCGCCGCGCACGCCGTCGCCCTCGCCGCCGTCCTGCTCGCTGTGCCGGCCATCTCCCGTACGGTGCCCGCCGGTTCGGGCGGCGGCGGGCGGATCGACCTCCCCGGCAGCGCCCTGTTCGTCCTCGCCATGGTGCTGCTCACCACCGCCATCGTCCAGGGCTCCCAGTGGGGTTGGGGCAGCACCGGGGTGCTCGGCCTGCTGGCCGGCACGGCCCTCGCGCTCGCCCTGTTCACCGCCGTCGAACGGCGCAGCACCCACCCGCTGCTCGACCTGAGCGTGCTGCGCGACCGCCGCTTCCTCGGCCTGTGCCTCGTCCCCGTCGCCGCCTCCTTCGGCTTCGTCACCCTGCTCACCTACCTGCCGAGCTACCTCACCGCCGTCACCGGCCGCGACACCGGCTCGGCCGGGCTGCTCATGCTGCTGCTCACCGCGCCGGTGCTGGCCTGCCCGCTGCTCGCCGTCAAGCTGGTCGCCCGGGGCGTCTCGGCGCTCGCCCTGATCGTGCTCAGCCTGGCCTGCCTCGTCGTCGGGGACCTCGCCCTGACGCTGCTCTCACCGTCCGTCACCGTGCTGGCGCTGGCCGCGCCGATGCTCGTCACCGGCGCCGGCATGGGCCTGTCCGCCGGGCTGGTCGACGGCCAGGCGCTGGCCCTGGTCGACCCGGCCAAGGCGGGCATGGCGGCCGGATTCCTCAACACCCTGCGCCTCGGCAGCGAGGCCGTCGCCGTCGCCGCGTACGGCTCCGCGCTCGCCACCGCCCTCGGCGCCCGCATCCGCGACGGCATCGGCAGCCAGCCGGGCGCCGCCGCCCCGCTCGCCGGCCCCGTCACCGACCGCGCCGCCGGCGGCGACCTCGGCGGCGCCGCCCACCTGTCCGGCGCCACCGACCCCGAGGGCTTCACGGCCTTCCTCGCGCACGCCTACGATGCGGCGTTCCACTCCGTCCTGTGGGGCCTCGCGGCGGTCGGCCTGGCCCTCGGCGTGCTGATCGCCGTCCTCCTGCGGCCCACCCGCACCCGGTAGCCCGGGCCCGCACGCGGTTGACCTGGTCACTCACCCCCGGGTGACCACCCCACCGAAAAGTGCGTACTTGATCACCGACCGGTGCGCAACGGAGGCTGGTTCGCATGACGCACAACCCCGTTGAGACTCCTGCCAAGACCCCCGTCACCCTGCTCGGCCTCGGCGCCATGGGCGCCGCCCTCGGCCGTGCCTGGCTCGCCGCCGGACACCCGCTCACCGTCTGGAACCGCACCGCCGCCCGCGCCGAAGCGCTCGCCGCCGAGGGCGCCACCGTCGCCGCCACCGCCGCCGAGGCCGTCGCGGCGAACCGGCTGGTGGTGGTCTGCCTGCTCGACGACGCCTCCGTCGAACAGGCCTTGGCCGACGCGGAGTTGACCGGCAAGGACGTGGTCAACCTGGTCACCGGCACCCCCGCCCAGGCCCGCTCCCGCGCCGCCTGGGCCGCCGAGCGCGGCGCCCGCTACCTGGACGGCGGCATCATGGCCGTCCCCCCGATGATCGGCGTCCCGGCGGCCGGCCCGTACGTCTTCTACAGCGGCTCGGCCGCCCTCTTCGACGAGCACCGCGCCACCCTCGCCGCCCCCGCCGACACCCGCTACGTCGGCGAGGACGCCGGCCACGCGGCCCTGCACGACGTGGCCCTGCTCAGCGCCATGTACGGCATGTTCGCCGGCCTCACCCACGCCTTCGCCCTGATCCGCGACGAAACCGTCGCCCCCACCGACCTGGCCCCCCTCATCACCGACTGGCTCACCACCATGACCGCCGCCGTCCCCGACACCGCCCGCCGCCTGGAGAGCGGCGACTACACCACCGGCGTCGTCTCCAACCTCGCCATGCAGGCCGCCGGCCGCCACACCCTCCTCGGCACCGCCCAGGAGCAGGGCGTCAGCCCCGAACTCCTCACCCCCCTCTTCCACCTGATGCAGCGCCGCCTCGCCACCGGCTCCCCCGACGAGGACCTCACCGGCCTCGTCGACCTCCTGCGCCAGGGCGATCGCTAGGCACTGCCGAGGAGGCGGGCGAGGCGGTGGCCGTGGTCGGGGGCATCACGCGGCCGGGCCACCATGTGCCCGGCCGGCGCCGTGACGGCCGAAGTCGCCGACACCGAGCCGGAACTGCGCGCGGTCGCCGCGGAGGTGACGGAGGGCTGGATCGAGGAGGGCGGCCGGCACCTGGCGCGGCCCGTACACTGACGGACCATGGCATGCCGCATCAGTGAGTTGGTCATCGACGCCGCCGACCCCGAGCGGCTCGCCGCCTTCTGGAGCGCGGTCCTCGGATACGTCGAGATCGGCCGGGAGGACGACGGGAGCATCGAGATCGGGCCGCCCGGCGTCGGCTTCGGCGGCCCGCAGCCGACCCTGATCCTGGGCGCCACCGGCGACCCTCGGCCCGCGCGGAAGCTCCGGCTGCACATCGACGTCAACCCGACCGACCGCGACCACGAGGCGGAACTGGCACGGCTGTTGGCGCTCGGCGCCCGGCCGGTCGACATCGGCCAGACCGGCGCGGAGGCCTGGAACGTCCTGGCGGACCCGGAGGGCAACGAGTTCTGCCTCCTGCACCGCCGGATCGAGCCCGTCTGACCCGACGGGCGGACGGGGGACGGGGGACGGGCGGACGGCAGCACGGCGCAGGAAGTCGGACCCGCCGACTTCCTGCGCCGCCGTCGTGACAGGACTCAGGGCGAGGTGGCCCTGATCTCCGCCAGGGACTCGTCCAGCACCGCCCGGGCCCGGGTGAACCAGTCGGCGATCACCGCGATCTCGTCCGGCGCGTAGTCGGCGAACAGGGCGCCGATCCGCTCGTAGAACGGGCCGTACACCTGGAGGATCCGCTGCTGCGCGTCCTCGGCCATCACGACGCGCACGCGCCGCCGGTCGCCCGGGTCGGCCTCGCGGTGGGCGTAGCCGGCCTTCTCCAGGCGGTTGAGCACGCCGGTCACGGCGCCGGTGGTGAGCTGCGCCCGTTCGGCGAGGTCGCCGGCGGCCAGCGGCTCCCCGGCGATCGCCGCCTCGATGACGAAGCCGAGGCAGGTGAGGTCGGTGACGTTGAGCCCGAGCCGGGCGGCGATGTCCTGCTGCCCGAACTGGGCGAGCGCGATCATGCGGTCCATCGCGTACAGCGCCTGTTCGGGCGTGGCCCGGGGCGCGGCTTGCCCTTCACCCAGGATCTCCTTAGCATCTAAGTAACTTATCTCGTGAGATAAACGGTTCGGCCGCGATGACCGGGCCGTCCACCTCCACCTGCCCATCTCACACCACGGGAGCAGTCATGAGCACACACGGCGACCACGACATGGGGCACACCGTCGCGGGCTGGACCGGCTCCGTCCTCGCCGTCCTCGGCTTCGCCGTCGCCGGCGGCGCCCTCGTCCTCGGCTCGGCGGCCGGGCTCTGGGCCGGCGGCGCGCTCACCGCCCTCGGCGGCCTCGCCAGCTGGCTGCTCCACCTCGCCGGCCGGGGCAAACCCACCGGCCCGCGCCCGCCCCACCTCCGCCACTGGCGCACCCCCGACCCGGCCGGGCGCCACGGCCACCCCGACTGCCTCGGCTGCCGCCTCGCCGGCCGACGCGGCGGCGGCGCGGTGGCAGCAGCAGCAGCGGCCGTCACCGCTCGGCCAGCACCGACCCCGTCCGGTACAGCTCCAGCAGCAGCGGGCGCAGCGCCTCGCCGGTAGGCGTCAGCCGGTACGAGGTCCGCACCGGGAAGCCGACCAGCCGCTCCCGCACCACCAACTCCCGCTCCTCCAGGGCCCGTAGCCGCTCGGCGAGCACCTTCGGGCTGATCCGCGCCAGCCGTTCGCGCAACTGCCCGTACGAGGCCGGGCCGTGCATCAGCTCGCGCAGCACCAGCGTCGTCCAGCGCCCGGCGATCGCCGCCAGCGCCACCTCGACCGGGCAGTCCGGCTCCGGGCGGGCGGTGCGGCCGCGCCCGTCCGGCACCAACTCCTCGTCCCAGGCACGGGCGTCGCTTCCGGCCCGGTCGCTTCCGGCCCGGTCGCTTCCCGTTTGGTGACCCACGCGGGCCCCGGCTTCACTGCTCCCATGACTCACCCCGACACCCTCCCCCTCGCCACCGACCCGGCACAACACCCGGCCGTCTTCGCCGCCGCCTTCAACAGCGGCGACCCGGACGCCCTCGCCCGCGTCTACGAGCCCGGGGCGGTCTTCGTCCCCGGCCCGGGCCGGGCCGTGTACGGGCCCGAACTCGCCCGCGCCAGCGCGGAGTTCCAGGGCCTCGGGCTGCCGATCACCGTCCGCCCCCGGCACACGTACGTCGCCGACGACCTCGCGCTGCTGATCGTCGACTGGAGCATCGACGGCACCGCGCCGGACGGCGCCCCCGTCCACCTCACCGGCACCGCCACCGACGTCGCCCGGCGCGGGCCGGACGGGCGGTGGCGGTACGTGATCGACAACCCCTTCGGGACGGCCTGAACCGGTCCGCCGGGACCGCTTCTCAGACCGCCATGCCCGCCGTCGCGGCCGCGGTGGGCGGGGTGGTGCTGCCGGCCGTCGTGCCGAGGGTGCGTTCGACCTTGGCGACGGCGGTGCGGTACTGCATCGACGCCGTCTGCGAGGAGGTGTCGTCGCGCTGGAAGAAACCGAAGGCCATGCCGACCGTGCCGAAGCGCTCGATGCCGACGTAGGCGTTGAGCCGGACGCCGCCGACCGTGCCGTCGAGGCGGACGGCGGGGGCGTCCTGCCGGTCGCCGAGGGTGATCGGCGTGACGTCGAAGGTCACCGCGTCGGGTGTGCCCGCGTCGAGGGTGAGGGTGTGGCAGGTCTTGAAGGCGTCCACGGCCTTGGCGAAGTCGGCGGTGATCCGGTCGTTGTCCTCGGCCGTCAGGGACTCGGTCACCATCGGGTTGCCGCCCTGGCCGTCGAGTTCGACCTCGGCGTGCGGGACGGACGGGCCGGGCTGCCCGGCGTGCGCGTTGAGCAGGGCGCTGAGCGCGTCGCAGCCGCTGACCGGGGTGGGGGTCTCGCCGGGGGTGGGGCTCTCGGTGGCCGGCACCTCGGTGTAGCCGGACTGCGGGCCGAGGTCGTTCGCGGTGAGCAGGGCCGCCTTCAGCTGGTCGGCGGACGGCAGTTCCTGCAGCGGGGCGGCGGCCGCGAGGTGGGCCGGGCCCAGGAGGACCGCCGCGGCGACGGCTGCGGCGCTGAGGGCGTGGAGAGACCTCCGACGAGACATGCCGACCCCCGGTCGAGAGTGGGGACAGGGACAGTTCACCAGTGTCCCACCGGGGTCCGGGCAGGGCGCGCGGACGGGGATCGTCCCAGGTCAGCCTGCCTGGAACGACCCCCGCCGGCCGTACGTCGTCAGAGCGCCGCGGCCAGTTCGGTGCCCTGCTTGATGGCCCGCTTGGCGTCCAGTTCGGCGGCCACGTCCGCGCCGCCGATCAGGTGCGCGGTCACGCCGAGCGCGCCCAGCGCCTCGTGCAGGTCCCGGCGCGGCTCCTGACCGGTGCACAGCACCACGGTGTCGACGGGCAGCAGCTGGCGCTCGCCGTCCACGGTGAAGTGCAGCCCGGCGTCGTCGATAAGGTCGTAGCTCGCGCCCGCGACCATGGTGACGCCGCGGTGCTTCAGCTCCGTGCGGTGGATCCAGCCGGTGGTCTTGCCCAGGCCGGCGCCGACCTTGCTGGTCTTGCGCTGCAGCAGGTGGACCTGGCGCGGCGGCCGCGGCCGCTCGGGGGCGCGCAGGCCGCCGCGCTCGCGGTACTCCGCGTCGATGCCCCACTTCGCCTGGAACACCGGCGGGTTGAGGCTGGCCTCGTCGCCCTGGTCGGTGAGGAACTCGGCGACGTCGAAGCCGATGCCACCCGCGCCGAGGATCGCGACCCGCTCACCGACCGGCGCGCCGTCGCGCAGCACGTCGAGGTAGCCGAGCACCTTGGGGTGGTCGATTCCGGGGATGTCGGCGGGAGTCCGCGGGGTGACGCCGGTGGCGACGACGACCTCGTCGAAGCCCTCGGCGGCCAGCTGCTCGGCGGTGACGGCGGCGCCGAGCCGCAGGGTGACGGCCAACTCGGCCAGCCGGGTGCGGTAGTAGCGCAGCGTCTCGCCGAACTCCTCCTTGCCGGGGATGCGCCGGGCGATGTTCAGCTGCCCGCCGACCTGCTCGGCGGCGTCGAACAGCGTCACGTCGTGGCCGCGTTCGGCGGCGGAGACGGCGCACGCGAGACCGGCCGGGCCGGCCCCGACGATCCCGACGCGCTTGCGCGACCTGGTGGGCGCGAGGACGAGTTCGGTCTCGTGGCAGGCGCGCGGGTTGACCAGGCAGGAGGTGATCTGGAGGCTGAAGGTGTGGTCCAGGCAGGCCTGGTTGCAGCCGATGCAGGTGTTGATGGAGTCGGCGCGGCCCTCGCGCGCCTTGGCCACGAAGTCGGCGTCGGCGAGCAGCGGGCGGGCCATCGAGACCAGGTCGGCGCAGCCGTCCGCGAGCAGCTGCTCCCCGATCTCGGGGGTGTTGATGCGGTTGGTGGTGACCAGCGGGATGCCGACCTTGCCCATCACCTTCTTGGTCACCCAGGCGAAGGCGCCGCGCGGGACGGACGTGGCGATGGTGGGGATGCGGGCCTCGTGCCAGCCGATGCCGGTGTTGATGATCGTCGCGCCGGCGGCCTCGACGGCCTGGGCGAGCTGCACCACCTCGTCGAAGGTGGAGCCGCCGGGCACCAGGTCGAGCATGGAGAGGCGGTAGACGATGATGAAGTCCTCGCCGACCCGCTCGCGGACCCGGCGGACGATCTCGACCGGGAAGCGCATCCGGCGCTCGTACGGGCCGCCCCACTCGTCCTCGCGGCGGTTGGTCGCGGCGACGACGAACTCGTTGACCAGGTAGCCCTCGGAGCCCATGATCTCGACGCCGTCGTAGCCGGCCCGGCGGGCGAGTTCGGCGCAGCGGGCGAAGTCCTCGACGGTCTGCTCGACCTGCTCGGCGGTGAGCTCGTTGGGGACGAACGGGCTGATCGGCGCCTGGAGGGCGCTGGGGGCGACCAGGTTCGGATGGTAGGCGTAGCGGCCGAAGTGCAGGATCTGCAGGGCGATCTTCCCGCCGGCGGCGTGCACGGCGTCGGTGACGACGCGGTGCTTCTCGGCCTCCTCCTCGGTGGTGAGCATCGCGCCGCCGTCCCAGGGGCGGCCGGCCTCGTTGGGGGCGATGCCGCCGGTGACGATCAGGCCGACGCCGCCGCGGGCGCGCTCGGCGTAGAAGGCGGCCATCCGGTCGTAGCCGCCGGGGGCCTCCTCCAGGCCGACGTGCATCGAGCCCATGACCACCCGGTTGGGCAGGGTGGTGAAGCCGAGGTCGAGCGGGCTGAGCAGGTGCGGGTACGGGCCGGGCTCGGGGGTCATCGGCGTCTCCTGCGTACGTGCGTCTCCGGGGTGCTTGTTACCGAAGAGTAGGGGACGCCCGCCGGGCTATGCAACAAGTTGCATAGGGGGCTTCGGACGCGAAAGAGCCCCGGCGCCCGCACCGGGGCCGGGGCTCGATCGGTGGTGTCAGACGTTCACGCCGTAGTCGGTGGCGATGCCGCGCAGGCCGGAGGCGTAGCCCTGGCCGATGGCGCGGAACTTCCACTCGGCGCCGTTGCGGTACAGCTCGCCGAAGACCATCGCGGTCTCGGTGGAGGCGTCCTCGCTGAGGTCGTAGCGGGCGATCTCCTGGCCGTTGGCCTGGTTCACGACCCGGATGAAGGCGTTGCGGACCTGCCCGAAGTTCTGCAGCCGGGCGTCGGCGTCGTAGATCGACACCGGGAAGACCACCTTGGCGACGTCGGCCGGCACCCGGGCGAGGTCGACCTTGATCTGCTCGTCGTCGCCGTCGCCGCCACCGGTCAGGTTGTCGCCGCTGTGCTCGACCGAACCCTCGGGGCTGCGCAGGTTGTTGAAGAAGACGAAGTGCTGGTCCGAGACCACCTTGCCGAGCGCGTTGCAGAGCAGCGCGCTGGCGTCCAGGTCGTAGTCGGCCCCGGTGGTGGTGCGCACGTCCCAGCCGAGGCCCACGATCACGGCGCTCAGACCCGGCGCCTCCTTGCTCAGCGAGACGTTGCCGCCCTTGGCCAGCGAAACTCCCACAATGCCCTCCTCGGATCTCTCCCTGCGGACGAATCTACAACACTGTAGAGATCACGAGAATCCACCTGCGGGCGGGCTCCGCCCCGGGGATTTCCCGGGGTTCCTCAGGGACGCCGGGCGGAACCGCTCCGGGGCGCCGGGGATCGGCGGCGGACCTAGACTGGCGGTGGATTCCCCCCTCCCGTTGCCGGCACCGACGGAGGTCCCGATGCGCAGGCGGTACAGCTTCCACCTCGACGAGGGCGGGCACTCCGTCACCGTCAACGTCCGCTCCGGCTGGATCACCGAGACCGAGCTGCTGGTGGACGGCAAGGAGTGCGCCTTCCACCGCGTGCACGGCCACGGCGTGTACCCGCTGACGCTGGCCGCGCAGCTGGCCGAGGAACCGCCGGTGCCGGTCGCCGTCCGGCTGGACCGGACGGGCACGACGGAGCACCCGCTGGCCTGCGTGCTGGCGCTGGCGAACGGCGACCACCCGATGCCGGAGCGCACCTCGCGCTGAGGGCCGGGGCACCCCGGCCCTGCGGAAGCCGCCGAGCCCGCCGAGCCCCCGGACGGGGGCTCGGCGGCAGCGGCGCCGCCAAGGCTCAGCTGCGCTGGAGCCCCAGGCACTGGGCCACCAGCTCCTCGACCGCCGGGCGCGCCCGGTCGGCGTCCGCCGCGACCAGGCCGATCCGGGTCCGCCGGTCGAGCACGTCCTCGACGTCCAGCGCGCCCTCGTGGCTGACCGCGTACGCGATCTCGGCGCGCGTGACGTCCATGCCCTCGACGATCGGCGCCAACTCCCCCGCCTCCGTCACGTCCTGGGAGATCCCGGCGTAGCGGTACAGCAGCGAGGCCGGCACCGGCCCGACCGGCAGCGGGCGGCTGTCCCGGTGGGCGGGGGCGCCGATCAGCGGCAGCCGGTCGGTCCAGCAGGCGCGGGCGGGCAGGCCGCGCAGCCGGACGGCGGTGTCGACCGCGTCCTGGGCCATCCGCCGGTAGGTGGTGAGCTTGCCGCCGATCACGGTCACGACGCCGGACGGGGATTCCAGCACCGCGTGCTCGCGGGAGATGTCCGCGGTGTGCCCGTCGCCGCTGTCGATCAGCGGGCGCAGCCCGGCGTAGGCGCCGAGCAGGTCGTCCTTGGTGATCTCGGTGGCGAGGCCGTTGTTGATGGTGTCGAGGATGAAGGCGATCTCGGTGTCCGAGGGCTGCGGCACGTCCGGGATCGGCCCGGGGGCGTCCTCGTCGGTGAGCCCGATGGCGACGCGGCCGAGCTGCTGCGGCAGCGCGAAGACGAAGCGGCTGATGGAGCCGGGCACGGGCACGGTGAGCGCGCCGGTGGGGTGGCCGAGCTTGGCGGCGTCGACCAGCAGGTGGGTGCCGCGGCTGGGCCGCAGGCGGATCGACTCGTCGACCTCGTCGGCCCACACGCCGGTGGCGTTGACGACGGCGCCCGCGGTGAGGGTCAGCTCCTGCCCGGTGAGGGTGTCGACCAGCCGCGCCGAGGTGCCGGTGACGGCCTCGGCCCGCACCCGGGTGAGCACCCGCGCGCCGTACTGCGCGGCGGTGCGCGCCAGGGCGACCACCAGCCGTACGTCGTCGACGAGTTGGCCGTCGTGGGCGACGAGGGCGCCGCGCAGGCCGGCCGTCCGCACGCCCGGCACGAGCTGCCGGGTGCGGGCCGCGCCGACCCGGCGCACGCGCGGCAGGACGGTGCCCGAGGTGCCGGCGCTGCGGCGCAGCGCGTCGCCCGCGTGGAAGCCGGCCCGGATGAGCGAGGCCTGGCCGGTGCGCTGCAGGCCGGGCAGCAGCGGCACGACCTGCGGCATGGCGCGGGTGAGGTGCGGGGCGGTGCGGGTCATCAGGATGCCGCGCTCGACCGCGCTCTCCCAGGCGACGCCGATCCGGCCGGTGGCCAGGTAGCGCAGGCCGCCGTGGACGAGCTTGGAGCTCCAGCGGCTGGTGCCGAACGCGAGGTCGCGGGATTCGACGAGGACGGTGCGCAGGCCGCGCGAGGCGCCGTCGAGGGCGGCGCCGACGCCGGTGATGCCGCCGCCGATGACGAGCAGGTCGACGTGCGGGTCGTCGCCGAGGGCTTCGAGGTCGAGCGTGCGCCGTTCGGCGTTGAGGCGGGAGGTGCCGGTGTACTGGTGGTCGATGGGCATCATGGCGCGAGGTATCCGTTCAGTGCTCTGGCCAGTTCGCGCCGCCAGGCGGCCTCCGGGAGCAGGGAGGCGACCATGCGGTGGGACTGGACGGTGGACTGGGCGATCAGCAGGACCATGGCGGCGAGTTCGATCGGCTCGCCGGCCCGGACCGAGCCGTGGGCCTGGCCCTGCTCGATGCCGGCGCGCAGCGCCTCAAGGAGGCCGCGCTGGCTGGTGCCGAGCCGTTCGACGACGTACCGCAGCAGCAGGTCGGAGTCGTCGGAGCGCAGGAGCACGCCGAGCACCGGGTGGTCGCGCAGCCGCACGGCGACCTCGACGACGCGCTCGACGAAGGCCTCGCGGTCGTGGACGGCCAGGTCGACGCCCTCCAGGGTGGCGAGGATCTCCCGGGTGAGCAGCGCGCCGATGACCGCGCCGACGTCCGGCCAGCGCCGGTAGACGGTCGGCCGGCTGACCCCGGCGCGGCGGGCGATCTCCGCCAACTGGGTTCTGCGGACGCCGAGATGGACGATCAGCTCGGCGGCGGCGTCCAGGATGGCGTCGTCGGTGCTGCGCGGCTGTGGTTCCGAGCTCCCGGGCTCGGCGTTACTACTTGACATGATGTGTGAAACTGTAACGCATGGCACCTGAGACGCAAGGGCAGACGCACGACCACCCGGCCGAGGCCGCGCTGCCGCTCCCCCCGATGAAGTGGGACGCCTGGGGCGACCCGGCCCTCGCCAAGGAGCTGCCCCCGGACGTCAAGGGCCTGCTCGCCGCCGCCCTCGGCATCACCGGCGACGCCGCGCCCGGGCCCGCCCTCGACGAGGTCCGGCTGCACCCGTCCCGGCTCGCCGCCGACGACCTCGCGGCGCTCGCCGCCCTCGTCGGCGAGGCGCACGTCAGCGCCGCCGACGCCGACCGCCTCCCCCGCGCCGGCGGCAAGTCCACCCCCGACCTGCTGCGCCGCCGCAGCCGCGACCGCCAGGACGCGCCCGACGCCGTCGTGCTGCCCGGCGGCGAGGACGAGATCACCGCCGTCCTCGCCCTGTGCGCCGAGCGCCGCATCGCCGTCGTCCCGTTCGGCGGCGGCACCAGCGTCGTCGGCGGCCTCGACCCCGAGCGCGGCCCGCTGCGGGCCGTCGTCTCGCTCGACCTGCGCCGCCTGGACGCCCTGATCGACCTGGACGAGACCTCCGGCGAGGCCGTCCTCGGCGCCGGCCTCACCGGCCCCGCCGCCGAAGCCCTGCTCGCCGAGCGCGGCTGGGAGCTCGGCCACTACCCGCAGAGCTTCCGCTACGCGACCATCGGCGGCTTCGCCGCCACCCGCTCCTCCGGCCAGGACTCCGCCGGCTACGGGCGCTTCGACGACATGGTCCGCGGCCTGCGCGTCGTCACCCCCGCCGGCACGCTCGACCTCGGCCGCGCCCCCGCCTCCGCCGCCGGCCCCGACCTGCGCCAGCTGTTCCTCGGCTCCGAAGGCACCCTCGGCGTCATCACCGCCGTGCGCCTGCGCGTCCACCCGCTGCCCGCCCTGAAGGCGTACGAGGCGTGGAGCTTCCCCGACTTCGCCACCGGCAGCGCCGCGCTGCGCGCCGTCGAGCAGCAGGGCACCGGGCCGACCGTCATCCGGCTCTCCGACGAGGCCGAGACCATGGTCAACCTCGCCATGACCGAGCAGATCGGCGGCGCGCCCGCCGTCAGCGGCTGCCTGGCCGTCACCGTCTTCGAGGGCAGCGCCGAACAGGTCGCCGCCCGGCAGGAGTTGACCCGCGCGGCGCTGCTCGCCGCCGGCGGCACCTCGCTCGGCGAGGCCCCGGCCCGCGCCTGGGAGCACGGCCGGTTCAACGCCCCCTACCTGCGCGACTCCCTGCTCGACGCGGGCGCCCTGTGCGAGACCCTGGAGACGGCCACCAGCTGGAGCCGCCTCCCGGGGCTGCGGGCCGCCGTCACCGAGGCGCTCACCGGCGCCCTGCCCGGCGCCCTCGTGCTCTGCCACATCTCGCACGTCTACCCGACCGGCGCCTCGCTCTACTTCACCGTCGTCGCCGCCCTCGGCGACGAGCCGCTGGACCGCTGGGCCGCCGCCAAGCACGCCGCCGGGGACGCCATCCTCGCCGCCGGCGGCACCATCACCCACCACCACGCGGTCGGCGCCGACCACCGGCCGTGGATGACCGCCGAGATCGGCGACCTCGGCGTCCGCATCCTGCGCGCCGTCAAGGCCGAGCTCGACCCGGCCGGCATCCTCAACCCGGGCAAGCTGATCCCATGACGGGCCTCCCGAGAGCGCCCCGCCGGGTCACCGTCCTCAGCAATCCGGCGGCGGGGGTCGGCCACGCCGGCCCCGCCGCCGACCGGGCCGTCGCCCGGCTGCGCGCCCTCGGCGCCGAGGTGCGCCCGCGCGCCGGGCGCGACGCCGCGGACGCCACCCGGCTCGCCCGCGAGGCCGTGGCGGAGGGCGTCGACGCCGTCGCCGTGGTCGGCGGCGACGGCATGATCAACCTCGCCCTGCAGGCCCTCGCCGGCACCGGCGTCCCCCTCGGCGTCATCCCCGCCGGCACCGGCAACGACCAGGCCCGCGAGTACGGGCTGCCGCTCGGAGACCCCGAGGCCGCCGCCGACGTCGTCGCCGCCGGCCGCACCCGCACCGTCGACCTCGGCCGGATCACCGGCCCGGACGGCGCCGTGCGGTACTTCGGCTCCGTCCTCGCCACCGGCTTCGACTCCCTGGTCAGCGACCGCGCCAACCGGCTGCGCTGGCCGCGCGGCCGGATGCGCTACAACCTCGCCATCCTCGCCGAGTTCGCCAACCTGCGGGCCCTGCCGTTCCGCGTCACCCTCGACGACGGGACGGTCGTCGACCGCGCGCTCACCCTCGCCGCGATCGGCAACACCCGCAGCTACGGCGGCGGCATGCTGATGTGCCCCACCGCCCTCCCGGACGACGGGCTGCTCGACGTCACCCTCGTCGACGCGATGCCCCGGGCCCGGATCGCCCGCTTCTTCCCCACCGTCTTCAAGGGCACCCACACCAGCTACCCCGAGGTCACCACCCTGCGCACGCGGTCCCTGCGGATCGAGTCACCGGGCATCACGGCCTACGCGGACGGCGAGTTCATCGCCCCCCTGCCGGTCGACGTGGCGGTCGAGCCCGCCGCCCTGACCATCCTCGTCCCGTGAGCACACCCCCGCCCGCGTGCCGGGCCCACGGCCCCGGCCTCGCCCCCTCCGCCCTGATCGGGCGGAGGGTGGTGGCGGTCGCCGCCGCCCGGCACGAGCACGAGGGCCGGCAGGACCCGATCCCCGTCGACGTGTGGCTGCTCGACGGGCAGGGCGGGGCCGTCCGGCTCGGCGCCGGAACCGACTGGTGCCTCGAAGTCGAGGCCGAACCCCCGTACGAGGGTTACGACATGGGCGACTGGGGCCGCATCGCTGTCGGCCCCGCCGACGACCGGACCCCCTTCGCCCCGCATCTCGGCCACCCCGTCCTCGCCGCCCGCCCCGAGCACCACCCGCTGACCGGCCGCACCGCCCTGGAGCTGGACTTCCCGCACGGCACCGTCCGTTGCGAGAGCACCGGCGGCGAACTCCTGCTCCACGCCGTCCCGGTCACAGGTGCGCCCTGATCCGCCGCACCGGGTGGCCGAGTTCGGCCGCGACCGCGGCCACCCTGGCACGCGCCGCCCAGAGTGCGGACCGGTCAGGCGGGCTACTGCGCCAGGGAGTGGGAAGTCGGCCGGTCCGACTTCCCACTCCCGTCCGACCGGCCGACCGGCCGGCCGCTACTCGACGACGCGCAGGACGATCTTGCCCTGGAGATGGCCCTCCGCCGCCCGGCGGTGGGCGGCCGCGGCGTCCCGCAGCGGGTGGACGCTGTCGACGGCCACCCGCAGGCGGCCGGCGGTCAGCAGGTCGGCGACCTCGGCGAGGTCGGCGCCGCTGGAGCGGACCATCCAGCGCCCGAGCTGCACGGTGACGCCGAGCGCGGCGGCCTCCGCCGGGCGGTAGTCGCCGAGGTAGACCGGGACGATCTGGCCGCCCCGGCGTACGGCGGGCAGCAGGCGGTACGCCTCGGGGCCGCCGACCGTGTCGACGATCAGCTCGGCGTCGCGGACGGTCTCGGCGACCGGGGTGCGGGTGTAGTCGACGAAGCGGTCGACGCCGAGCTCGCGCAGGAACTCCTCGTGGCGCCCGGAGGCGACCGCGACCACCTCCTTCGCCCCGGCGTTCCTGAGCAGCTGGACGGCGACGTGGCCGACGCCCCCGGCCGCGCCGACCACCACGGCCGTGCCGCCCCCGGCGTACTCCACCTGCTTGGCCAGGAACTGGTAGGCCGTCAGCGCGGCCATCGGCACGGCGGCGGCCTCGACGTGCCCGAGGCCGGCGGGCTTGCGGGCGAGGTCGGCGGTGCGGACGACCGCGTACTCGGCGTAACCGTTGCCGCTGCCGGGGAAGTTGACCAGGGCGAACACCTCGTCGCCGACCTGCCAGTCGGCCACCCCCGCGCCGAGCTCCGCCACCACGCCGGAGATGTCGCTGCCCAGGATCACCGGCGGCTTGCGGTCGGGCCGCAGCTCCGGCGGGATGTTGTCGAAGCCGCGCCGGCCGAACCAGTCGGCCGGGTTGACGCCGGCCGCGTGGACCCGCACCAGCACCTCGCCCGGCCCGGGCTCGGGACGGGCCACCTCCTCGTACACCAGCACCTCGGGCCCGCCGAAGGCGTGCAGCCGAACCGCCCCCATGGTCTTGTGCGCCGTTGCCATGCCACTCCCCTGATCGCCCGGGTCGACCACCGACTAGAATCCGGAGCACCGCTCCGTTCCGGGGGAAAACTCAATCGGAACGCCGATCCGCTTGTCAACGGCCAAGCCTGTCGAGCTCGTCAACGACCAAGCTCATCAACGGCCAAGCCTGCCAACGGCCGAGCTTGTCGACGGCCGAGAACCGAACGAAGACCGACGAGGACCCGCCCCGATGCCGACCGAGCCCCGCGCCATCCGCCCCGACGCCCGGCGCAACCGCGACCGGATCCTGGTCGCGGCTGCCGCCCTGGTCGCCGAGCAGGGCACCCAGGCCTCGCTGCGCGACGTCGCCCGCCGCGCCGAGGTCGGCCTCGGCACCCTCTACCGGCACTTCCCCACCCGGGAGGACCTGCTGGCGGCCCTGCTCGGCCGCCGCTTCGAGGAACTCGCCGAACGGGCCGACGCCCTCGCCGCCACCGCCCCGCCCGAGCGGGCCCTCACCGACTGGCTGCACGAGTTCACCCTCGGCGCCGCCGCCTTCCACGGCCTCCCCGCCGCCCTGCTGGCCGCCCTCCACGACCCCGACTCCGCCCTGCACGCGAGCTGCGACCGGATGCGCACCGCCGGCGGCCGCCTGCTGGCCGCCGCCCAGCAGGGCGGCCTGATCCGCCCGGACGTCACCCCCGTCGACCTCTTCGCCCTCGCCAACGCCCTGAGCTGGATCGCCGACCAGGCGCCCACCCTGGCCGAGCGCAGCGACCACCTGTTCCACCTCGTCCTGGACGGCCTGCGGGCCCGCGGCTGACCCGTTGCCCCGCTCGCGGGGGAGGCGGCCCGGCCGGGCCTCGGCCGGCGGGCGGAGCGGCAGGGCGCCGGGATCCCCTCGCCGAGGGAGGAGGTGAAGTCCCGTGACGGAGGCGCCCGTTCGCCCCTCGACGGCAGGATCGGAGCCATGACGACGGCAGCGAACCGCGCACCCGAGCAACCGTCACCCCGGATCCGCCGGGCCGCCTACGCGGGCGCCCTCGCGCTGGTCCCGTACGCGACGATGAAGCAGTACTGGGCGCTCGACGGCTCCTGGGGCCTCCCGGCCGGGTACGCCACCCTGGGGGACAAGATGGCGGCCGACACGCGCGGCAGGGACCTGGGCCCGGTCAACGGCGCGGCCCTGTGGCTGTACGAGCACGGGGTGGACGTCACGGTGGTGCTGGCCGCGCTGGGGATCTTCCTGCTGCTGGGGCTGGTCCGCCCGTGGGGCCTGGTCTTCCCGCGCCGGCTGCCGCTGCTGGCCGGCCGGCCCGTCCCCCGGTGGCTCCCGCTGGCCCCGGCCTGGGCGACGGCCGCCGTGCTGGCGCCGGTGTTCGGCGTCCTCGCCCCGGTCAACGGGGTGCTCGCGGTCCTCGGGCTCTCCCACCCGAACACCGCCGGTTTCTCACCGTTCGCCTTCACCATCGCCTACGGGGGTTTCGGCCCGTTCGGCCTGGCCCTGGGCGCCGCCGCCTGGTCCTACCAGCGCCGCACCGGCCGAACCCGCCGGACCGCGGCCCTCACACCCCCCGCGTCGCCGTGATCCGCCCGTCCGCGATGGCGTCCGTCAGCTCCTCGTGGTCGAGCACCGTCCGGTCGGCGTAGCGGACGGCGAAGTCGGCGATCGCCTCGGCGAAGGTGTCGGCGCCGCCGAGGTAGCCGGCGATGGCGAGGCGGTCGCCGGTGCGGGCGTGGGCCCGGGCGAGGGTGCGGCCGCACAGGTCGGCGTAGGCGCGCAGGCCGGCCGGGCGCATCGTGGCGACGTCCACCGAGCCCTTCATGTCGCGCAGTTGGCGGCCGTAGTAGTGCCGGCCGGCGGGGCCGGTGGTCCAGCCGAGGAAGATGTCGCTGGCGGCCTGCATCAGCCGCTGCCCGGTGACGACGCGGCGCCCGCCCCAGTGGGCGGCGACCTCCGCGTCGACCCGGGCGGGCGGCAGGTGGTCCTCCAGGACGGACCGGCCGGCCTCCTTGAGCTGCAGGAACAGCGGGTCCCGGGTGTCGCGACCCTCCAGCAGGACGATGTGGCAGCGGGTGCCGACGCTGCCGACACCGACCACCTTCGTCGCCGCGTCGACGAGGCGGAAGCGGTCGAGCAGGACCCGGCGGTCCTCGGCGAGGGTGGCCCGGTAGTCGCTGAACACCTGGCCGAGGCCGCGCAGTTCGGCCTCCTTCAGCGGTTCGATCAGCGGCGGCGCGCTGATGATCCGCCGCCGCCCGTCGCGTTCCTCGGTGAGCTTGTCGAAGGCCTGCAGGCTGGTGCGCCGCCGGGCGTGGGCGAGGTCGGCCTCGACCCGCCGGCGCCGCCGGGGCTTGCGCAGCAGCGGGAGCAGGTCGGCGGTGTCGATCCGGGCGTACCAGACGTCGAGTTCGCCGAGCCCGGCGAAGCGGCGCATGGCCGCGGCGTAGCCGTGGGCGGCGGCGAGGGCGGCGCGGCGGGGGCGGTCGCCGTCCTGGCCGTTGTCGCGGGCGGCGACGGCGACGCTGGCGGCCAGCCGTTTGACGTCCCACTCGAAGGGGCCGGGGTAGGTCTCGTCGAAGTCGTTGACGTCGAAGAGCAGCGCCCGTTCCGGGGAGGCGTAGACGCCGAAGTTCACCAGGTGGGCGTCGCCGCAGAGTTGGACGGTGAGGCCGGTGTCGGGGACGGCGGCGAGGTCGGCGGCCATCACGGCGGCGGCGCCGCGCAGGTAGCTGAACGGGGTGTCGGCCATCCGCCCGTACCGGATCGGCAGCAGCCGCTTGACCCGGTCCTCGCCCTGCCGGACGAGGACGGCCAGCGGGTCGGGCCGGTCGGCGGCGGGGATCCACCGGCCGTGCGCCGAGCGGGAGATCCGCTCGCGGGCGGCCCGGCCGTGCCGGCGGCGTTCGGCGGGGGTGGTCATGGCGCGGCTCCGTCCGTCCAGCTGTGGCACCTCCCGCCGAACGTAGCGCCCGCGGCGGCCCGCCCCCTGCGGCGCTCGGCCGTTCGAGTGACGCGGGGCGCCGCTAGGTCACCGTGAAGTCCGCCATCATCGCCATGTCCTCGTGCTCCAGGTTGTGGCAGTGCAGCATGTACGTCCCCGGGTAGTCGGTGAAGCGCACCAGCACCTCGACGGCCTCGGCCGGCCGCAGGTCGACGGTGTCCTTCCAGCCGGCGTCGTACGGCCCCGGGTCCTTGCCGTTGCGCCGGAGCACCTGGAACTGGTCGAGGTGGACGTGCACCGGGTGGTGCAGGTCGCTGGTGAAGCGCCACAGCTCGGTGGTGCCGAGGGCGGGCGCGGCGACGTCGCGGCCGGGCTGGTACGGGTCCCCGTTGATGGTCCAGCCGTCGCCGCGGCTGCGGCGGAAGGCGAAGTCGCGGGTGACGGTGGCGGCGGCGGGGTCGAGGGCGGGGAGGGCGGAGAGCGTGTCGGGCACCCGGGCGTCGTCGGCGACCGGGCGGGCGGAGACGTCGAAGCGCATCACCTCGGCGGTGCGGTCGCTGCCGAAGCGGTTGAGCAGCCGCACCCGGGCGCCGGGGGCGTAGCGGGAGAAGTCGACGACCACGTCGAAGCGTTCGGCGGGGGCGATCTCCACCGCGTCGTGGCCGACCGGCGCGGCGAGCAGGCCGCCGTCCGAGCCGATCTGGACGAACGCGTCGCCGCCGTCCGGCGGCGGGTCGAGTTCGAGCCGGTAGGGGCGGGTGTTGGAGGCGTTGAGCAGGCGCAGCCGGTAGTGGGCGCGGTCGACGTCGTGCCGGGGCCAGGGGGCGCCGTTGACCAGGATGACGTCGCCGAGGACGCCGTTGAGGTAGCCGCTCTCGACGCCCGGCCGGGCGAGGGTGGGGTCGGCGGCGGGGTAGTGGAAGGAGCCGTCCGCGGCGAACGAGCGGTCGGCGATCATCAGCGGGAGGTCGCGCTCGCCGCGCGGCAGCGGGAGGGCGTCCTCCTCGTCGTCGTGGACGAGGTGGAAGCCGGCCAGGCCGCGCCAGACGCCGGGGCCGGTGAAGCCCATCCGGTGGTCGTGGTACCAGAGGGTCGCGGCGCGCTGGCGGCCCGGGTAGGTGTGGGTGCGCTCGCCGACGGCGTTCCGGCCGGCCACGGGCGCCATCCCGGGCATGTCCGCCATGTCGGGCATGCCCTGCCCCGCGTCGGTCGAGCCGACCGGCAGCAGCAGGTCGGCCGGGTAGCCGTCGCTGTCGGCCGGGGTGTGCCCGCCGTGCAGGTGGACGACGGACGGCACCGGCAGCTCGTTGCGGTGCTTGACGACGACGGCCCGCCCGGAGCGGGCCACGATGGTCGGCCCGGGGAAGGTGCCGCCGTACGTCCACGCCTCGGTGGTCACCCCGGGCAGGATCTCCAGCTTCGCGACCTGCTGGGTGATCTCGAAGTAGTCCGAACTCGCGTCGCTGCGCACCGGTTTGAGGACGGCCGGCCGCGGCAGCGGCACCTGGAAGGCGTCCGGCCGGTCGAGGTCGCTGTCGAGCAGCCGGCCGGGGATGGTGTCGGCGAGCAGCAGCGCGGCCGAGGGGACGGCGAGGGCGGCCAGGGCGCCCGCACCGAGGGCGCCGGCGCCGATCCCGAGGAACCGGCGGCGGTTCACTGGGCGACCTCCAGCGGCCCGCCGGGGCGCGGCAGCCGCCCGCCGCCGTCGCCCTCGCCCTCGCCGTCCGCCCCGTCCTTCGCCGGGTGGCCGGCCCGGGCGGGCAGCGGCAGCCGCCAGGCGTCGACCAGGGCGAACAGGACGCCGCTGACCAGCAGCGTGCCGAGCACGACGTGCACGCCGAGCGCCCGCCCGTAGCCCGCGCCGATCTGGCCGACGACGGCGGCGGCGAGCCCGGCGGCGGCCCCCAGCGGCCGGAGCGGGCCCCGGCCGGGCCACCGCACCAGGACGGCCGCCGCCAGCTGGACCAGGACGGCGGCGGCGAGCGCCGTCGCCGTGTGCGCGTGCGCCGCGAGGGCGTCGAAGGCGCCGTTGAGGAAGCTGCCGGCCGACTCGACCTGGAGCAGCGCCAGCAGGGCGACCGCGGTGGCGGCGGCGCGCAGCAGGATCAGCGGCCAGCGGGGCGCGGCGGCAAGGGCAGGGGCGGGCGCGGCGGCGGGGGGACTGGGGCTCATACGGGGCTACGCTCCGGCTCTCGGCGGGGTGGGGGTGAAGCGGGCGAGAGCGTAGCTGAGTGATCGTCAGATTCGGCCGACCTGGGGGCCGTTGGAGTGACGCGGCACCCGTACGGGTTCGTCCTGCGCCGAGCGCCCTCACCTGTTCGGGTGAGGGCGCTCGGCGCGCCCTACACCGGTTCGGCCGCCACTCCCCGGTAGGCGGCGCGCAGTTCGGCGAGCAGCGGGTGGGCGGTGTCGAAGGCGGTGCCGTCGACGGCGGCGAGCGGCCGCAGGCCGGCGCCCGCGTTGACGGCGAACGCCGCCTGGTAGCCGCCCAGTTCGTCCCGGCGCACCGGCCGGCGGGTCTGCGGGCCGCGGTACGCGCCGGCCAGTAGCGCCTCGGTCACGCCGGGCAGGCTCGGGCCCTCCGGCCGGACCAGCCGGTCGCCGTCCAGGAAGCCGACGTTCCAGGTGGCGCCCTCGACCACCAGGCCGTCCGCCTCGGTGAGCAACACGTCGTCGAAGCCGGCGAGTTGGGCTTGCCGCCGGTGGTGGACCAGGCCGAACAGGCCGGTGTGCTTCACCTCCGGCAGCTCCCGCCGGTACGCGACCGTGCGCACCCGCAGCGGGCCCGGCTCGGCGGCCGGCGCCGGGCGGGTGGTGACCAGCAGCGCGGGCGCGGCCGGGGCGGAGGGGCGCTCAAGGCCGAGCGCCGGGTCGTACACGGTGACCCGGACGATCACCGGCGCGCCGTCCGCGGGCAGCACCGCGCGGATCCGCTCGCGGACGGCCGCCCGGTCCAGCTCGGCGGCGAACAGGGCCCGGCAGTCCCGCTCCAGCCGGTCCAGGTGCAGCGCCAGGCCCCGCACCCCGCCCGCCTCGACGCGCAGGGTGGTGAAGTGCCCGTAGTTGAGCAGCCCCAGGGCGGCCAGCCGCGCCGGGTCGGCGGGTGCGCCGTCGATCTCGATGTCAGCCATCCGTCGAGTCTGCCAGCCGCCCGGCCGAGGCCTGCCGCGGGGGCTCGGCGCGCTGCGGGGTCGCGGCCTGCTGCGGGGTCACGGGCTGGCGCGGGGTCACGGGCTGGCGCGGGGGCTCGACGGGCCGGGGCGTCGCGGCGGGCTGCGGGGGCTCGGCGGGCTGCTGGGCCGGCACCGGCCGGTAGGGACTCGCCAGCGGCCGCCCGGCCTCCCGGGCCAGCCGCTCGAAGTGCTCGATCTTGTACGCCAGCCCCTCCGGCTCGCCGACGTCCGCCCAGCGCCACGCCTCCGCCCACCACTGCGGCCCGCGCACCAGCGGCCGACCGGCCAGCGCCAGGTGCAGGGCGAGCGTCGAGCGGGCGTAGCCGTGCACCCAGCCGTCGGCGCCCCGGTACTCGGCGGTCTCGTCCAGCCGCAGCCGGCCGCCCTCCGCGCCGGCGGCCAGTATCGGCACCCAGCCGCGCCGCGGGTCCTCGACCAGCAGGAGCAGCCGCCCGTGCTCCTCCCGCACCCGGTAGGGCGGGAGTTGGGGCATCCGGGCGAAGGACAGCGCGCGCTTCCAGCCAACCACCCACAGGCCCCGGCGCAGGTAGTAGCGGACGGCCTGCTGCCAGCTCCAGTGCGCCTCCAGCCGGAACCCCGGCAGGCCCTCGGCGGCGGCCGCCGCGTACACCGCGTCCAGCACGCCGGCGGCCAGGCCCGCACCGCGCGCGCCGGGCCGCAGGTAGAGGGAGGAGACGGCGAGTTGGCCGCGCCCCTGGGTCCAGTTGTCCACGGCGACGGTGCCCGCGACGGCGCCGTCCGCGTCCAGCACCCAGTAGCGGCGGCGGTACAGCTCGCCGCCCGGCCACTCCCGGCCGCTCTCCCCCAGCCGCTCGCGCCAGGCCCGCTCGACCGGCGGCGCCAGCCCGTCCGGGTCCACCGGCTCGCCGAGCTCACCCTCCACCAGGGACGCCAAGTCCCAACGGGCGAACCGCCGTTCGTCCTCCGCCTCACGCAGCCGCGGCCCCGCCGCCAGCCGCTCCTGCGCGCGCTCCAGCGCCGCGTCCCACGACCTCACCACGCGGCCAGCCTACCGGGCGTTCGAGCACCATCCGTCACCGGCCGGCCACCGAACGTCAGTTCGCGTCCTGTTCATTCCGGGAGGCCGCGCACCAGCCGGACCCGCCGCGCCACCGCCTGCGCCCCGCCGCTGCCCCGCACCACCCCGACGTAGCCCGCCGCCTCCGCGGCCAGCGCCTCCGGGTTCGGGCAGAGGAAGCCGAACAGCCAGACGTGCTGCGCGCTGTCGCGCTCCGGCAGCGCCCGCCAGCCGTCGCCCCAGGCCGCCGCCAGCGCCTCGGCGCAGCGCTCGACCGCGAGCGGCGAGCGGTCGTCCCACTCCTCCCGCAGCCACCGCTCGAAGTTGCGGCCCGCCGCCCGGGCGTCCCGCAGGGTGCCCTGCCCCGAGAGCAGCCGGTCGACGATGGCTCCCTGCGGCTCCGCCTCGTGCTCCGCCTCGTGTTCCACCTGGTGCTCCGCCCGTTCCGTCATGGCGGCCATGCTTCGGCAATCCGGGCGGGCGGGCAAGACCGCCCGGGCCCGATGGTGGGGAAAACCCGACCACAGGACTCGACTTGACCCCGCTGACCCGGCTGACCTGCGCCGATGCAATGGAGGGGTGAGACATCGAACGCGATGGTGGTGGTGCGGCGGGTGGCTGCTCGCGGCCGGCTGGGCGGGGGCCTTCCCGCTGCTCTCCGGCCTCGGCCCGCACCGGAGTTGGGGGTCCTGGGCGGCCCTCGGGTACCTGGCGGCGGCACTCGCCGCGGTGACGCTGCGGCGGTACGAGCACGTCGTCCTCGCCTTCGCCGGGGCGGTGGTGCTGCCGCTGCTCGCCCTGGTGCTGACCGGGCGCGGGCAGAGCGAGGTCGGCGTCATCGAGCGCTCCGGCACGCTGCTGCTGCACACCGGCACGCCGTACCTCGCCGAGCCGCGGTCCGTCGCCGAGTACACGCCGTACCTGCCCGCGATGGCGCTGCTCGGACTCCCCCGGGCCGTCCTCGGCGCGACCCCGCTCGGCGACGCCCGGCTGTGGTGCGCGGCGGTGTTCGCGCTCTGCGTGCTGCCGACCGTCCCCGCCGGACGCCGGCTCGGCCTGGCCGCGCTCACCGCCTCGCCGGTGATCGCGCTGCCGCTGGCCGTCAGCGGCGTCGACCTGCCGCTCACCGGGCTGTGCTGGTACGCCGTCGTCCGTGCGGCCCAGGGCCGGGCGGGCGCCGCCGGGTGGGCGCTCGCCGTCGCCTGCGCGCTCAAGTGGACGGCCTGGCCCGCCGTCGCGGTCGTCGTGGCGCTGCTCGCGGCCACCGCCGGGTGGCGGGCCGCGCTGTCCGGGGCGGCCCGCGCCGCGGGCGGGGCGGCGCTGCTGGTGCTGCCGTGGGCGCTGCGCTCGCCGGGGCCGCTCGTCCAGCAGGTGTTCGCCTTCCCCACCGGGCGCGGCGACCTGCCCACGCCCGCCGCCAGCCCGCTGCCCGGACGGCTGCTCGCCGACCTCGGCCCGGCCGGCTGGTGGGCGGCCACCGGGCTGCTGCTGGCCGCCGGGCTCGCGGTCGGGGCGTCGCTGCTCGCCCGGCCGCCCCGGGACGCGGCCGGCGCCGCGCGGCGGCTGGCCCTCGGCCTCACGGCCGCGTTCCTGCTCGCCCCCGCCGGGCGGTTCGGCTACCTCGCGCTGCCGCTCGTCCTGTTCCTGCTCTCCGTGTTCTGCCTACCGAATCGAGGCGCGTTCCCGTCATGGACACCACGCTCGTCGTCACCAACGACTTCCCGCCCCGCCAGGGCGGCATCGAAACCTTCGTCCACGCGATGGCGACCCGCCTCCCCGGCCACCGCGTCGTGGTCTACACCTCCGCCGAACCGGGCGCGGCCCGCCACGACGCGGCCCTCCCCTTCCCGGTGATCCGCGACCGCGCCCGCACCCTGCTGCCCACCGGCCGGGTCACCCGCCGGGCCGCCGAACTCGCCCGCGCGCACGGCTGCGACCGCGTCTGGTACGGCGCGGCCGCGCCGCTCGCCGCCATGACACCCGGGCTGCTGCGCCTGGCCCCCGGCGTCCGCCGCACCGTCGCCACCACCCACGGCCACGAGATCTGGTGGGCCCGCACCCCCGGCGCCCGGCGACTGCTGCGCCGGATCGGGCGCAGCGTCGACGTGGTCACCTACCTCGGCGCGTACACCCGCGCCCGGATCGCCCCCGCCCTCGGGCCGGACGCCCACCTGGCCCGGCTCGTCCCGGGCGTCGACCCGGCCGTGTTCCGGCCGGCCGGGCCCCGCTCCGGCGGTCCGGTGATCCTGTGCGTCGCCCGGCTCGTCCCGCGCAAGGGCCAGGACGTGCTGATCCGCGCCCTGCCCGCGATCCGCCGGGCCGTCCCCGGCACGGAGCTGGTGCTGGTCGGCCGCGGCCCGGACGAGGACCGGCTGCGGGCCCTGGCCCTGCGGCACACCGACCCGGGCACCGTGCGGTTCACCGGCGGCCTCGACCACGCGGACACCGCCGCCTGGTACGCGCGGGCCGACGTGTTCGCCATGCCCTGCCGCACCCGCCGGCTCGGCCTGGAGGCCGAAGGCCTCGGCATCGTCTACCTGGAGGCGGCCGCCGCCGGCCTCCCGGTGGTGGCCGGCCGCTCCGGCGGCGCCCCCGACACCGTCCTGGACGGCGTCACCGGCCACGTCGTCGACGGCCGCGACCCCGCCGACGTCGCCGCCACCCTCACCCGCCTCCTCCTCGCCCCGCCCGCCGAGCGCGCCCGGATGGGCACGGCGGGCCGACGCTGGGCCCGGGAGCACTGGTCCTGGGACGCCTCCGCCGACCGCCTCGCCCAACTCCTGGATCCGGCGCACCCGTTGGACGGCCTCACGGCGAACACCCCGGCCCTGCACGCCTGATCGCGCGTGGGATCAGGCGACCGGGTGAACGCAGAGCCGGTTCACATCCCCGTCGAAGGTCTCCGCCAGCAGCCGCGCCTCCCAGCCGTTCCCGGCGAAGAGCCCCCGCGCGTCGACGTGGATGACCAGGGTGTCGTGACTGTCGATCACCTCGGAGATGCCCCGGGTGTCGATGGTGTCCGACCACGCGTCCAGGTTCCGGCCGAACCAGCCCGGCAGGCCGCAGGGCTCGTCGAGGGCGTCCCAGAAGTCCTTCATCGTCTCGATCCGTCGACCGCGCAGGTCGACCCGCAGCTCCGTCATCGCGGGTCCTCCGGGCTCGGCGCGGCGGCCGCGAGCAGGGCGGCGAACACGAGCGGGGCGAGCGCCTGGTAGCCGATCCACACCTCGCCCCCGGCGCCGCTGCCCCGCCGGGTGAGCAGCAGGCCGGCCAGCGCCGCCAGCACCCAGCCGGCGTCGTAGCCGACCATCAGCCGGGTGTACAGGCGCAGCGGCCGCCTCCGCGCGTACCCGAGCTCGGCCCCGCCGCCGACCAGCAGTGCCACGCCGCAGCTCACCATCAGCCACACCGGCACGCCGAGCCGGTCCCCGAGCGGCGCGGCGCCGGCTCCGAAGACGGCGGCGAGCAGCAGCTTGAAGCCGCCGTCCGCGAGGATGCCCGCCCTCCGGCGGGCCTCGGTCCTGGTCTGCGTCATGTGCCATGCCTCCCCGTGCGGCGACTTCTCTCGTAATGAGATTACGGTAATAATGAACCTATGCGCATGACGAGGGCCGAGTCCAAGGAACGCAACCGCCGCGCCCTGTTGGACGCCGCGTTCGAGGTCGTCTCCCGGGACGGCTACCGGGCCCGGCTGGAGGAGATCGCCGAGCGGGCCGGGGTGACCACCGGCGCCGTCTACTCGCTGTTCGGCAGCAAGAACGGCCTGGTCGTCGCCCTGGTCGCCGACTACTTGCGCCCGCACTACGCGGAGATCGAGCGGGCCGTCCCGGCCGAGCTGGACCTGCTCGCGGCGGTCGACGCCTTCGCCCGGTACTACCGCCGCACCTGCGACGCCGCCGACGCGCTGCCCGCGCTGTCGCTGCAGGTCACCCTGCTCGACATGGCCGTCCACGACCCGGACCTGCGGGCGCGCCTCGCCGAGTCCGTCCGGGCCCAGGAGCAGCACCTGATCGAGCTGTTCACCGGGCGGCCCCACGGCGGCGGCGCCGTCACGCCGGAGCAGGCGCGGCACCTGGTCACCGCGCTGCGGGCGCTGTTCGTCGGCCTCTGCCAGGGCGTCGTCCTGGGCCTCGCCCCGGACGCCGACGAGCAGTTCTTCGCCGACGCCGCCCGCGCCCTGACGCCGCGACCGTAGAGGTCACTCCGCCCGCAGGTGGGCCAGGACGGCCAGCACCCGCCGGTTCCCCTCGGTCGGATCGAGGTCGAGCTTGGTGAAGATGTTGCCGCAGTGCTTCACCACCGAGGCCTCGGTGATGCACAGCCTCCCCGCGATCGCCTGGTTGTTCAGCCCCTCCGCCATCAGCGCCAGCACCTCGCGCTCGCGCGGGGTGAGCCGGGCCAGCGGCCGGTCGGCGGACCGGGCGCGCAGCAGGACGCGGACGACCTCCGGGTCGATGACCGTCTCCCCGGCGGCGACCCGGCGCAGCGCGTCGAGGAAGTCGGCGACGTCGCCGACGCGGTCCTTCAACAGGTAGCCCAGGCCCGCCGGTTGGGCGCCCGCGGCGGCGAGCAGGCCGGTGGCGTACGGGGTGGCCACGTACTGGGAGAGGACGAGGACGGGCAGGCCGGGGTGGCGCTCGCGCAGGGTGAGGGCGGCGCGCAGGCCTTCGTCGGTGTGGTCGGGGGGCATCCGGACGTCGGTGACGACGATGTCGGGCCGCTCGGCGTCGACGGCGGCGACCAGTGCCCGCGCGTCGCCGACCGCCGCGACGACCCGGTGGCCCCCGAGGGCGAGGAGTTCGGCGAGGCCGGCCCGCAGCAGCACGGCGTCCTCGGCGATCACGATCCGGAGCACGGCACCTCCAGGCGCAGGGTGGTGGGGCCGCCGGTCGGGCTGGTCACCATCAACCGCCCGCGCAGCAGGGCGACCCGGTCGGCGAGCCCGGCGAGGCCGGCCCCGGCGGACGGGTCGGCGCCGCCGCGGCCGTCGTCGGTGACCCGGACGACGAGCCGGCCGCCCTCGACCCGTCCGTGGACGGTGATCGCGGTGGCGCCGCTGTGCTTGGCGGCGTTGGTGAGCGCCTCGGTGACGGTGAAGTAGGCGGTGGTCTCGACGGGTTGGGGCAGCCGGCCGGGCAGGTCGATGTCGGCGGTGACCGGGATCGGGTGGCGCAGCGCGACCTCGGCGACGGCGGCGGCGAGGCCGTGGTCGGTGAGCACCTGCGGGTGGATGCCCCGGACGAGGGCGCGCAGCTGCTCCAGCGCCTGCCGGGCCTCGCCGCGCGCCCGGGTGACCAGCTGCACCGCCCGCCCGTCGCTGTCGCGCAGCTCGTACTCGGCGAGCCCGAGGGTCATGCTGAGCGCGACCAGCTGCTGCTGCGCGCCGTCGTGCAGGTCGCGTTCGATGCGGCGCCGTTCGGCTTCGAAGGCATCGGCCAACCGGGCCCGGGAGCGGGTGAGTTCGATGACCTGGCGGCCGAGGTCGTCCTCCCGGGGCCCGAGCAGCAGGCGGGCGAGCGCGACCTGGGCGCCGGTGAGCAGCGCCCCCGCGTAGGCGCAGAGCAGCAGTCCGGCGAGCCCGGCGGCGGTGAACGGCAGGGCGGCGAGCGGGCCGGCGACGGCCTGCCCGGGGATGAGCATGACGGTCTCCGGGGCGAGCGCCCACACCACCAGCGGGGAGACGGTGAACGCCCCGGCGAGCAGCAGCGCGGCCGTGAAGCCGAGCGAGGCGGCGGCGAGGACGGTCGCCGCCAGTGCGGCGTGGGCGAGTTCGCGCCAGGTGGCGCGCTCGCGCAGCCGGGTGCGGACCACGGCGCGGCGCCCGGCCCCGGGCAGCCGCCGGTGCGGGTCGGACAGCGGGACGGGTTCGACGATCCGCAGCCGCCACCGCTCCACGGCCCCGGCCGGGATGCCGGCGAGCGCCACGGCGAGCAGCACCAGCAGGCCCACGCCGACCACGGAGAGCAGCAGGCCGAGCGCCAGCAGCAGGGCGAGCACGGCCAGCAGCAGCACCCCGGACAGCCCGCCGACCAGCAGGTACGCCCAGCAGCGCGGCGTCCAGCGGCTGAACGGGAAGCGCAGCGGGTGGGCCCGCAGCGCGGCCCAGACGGCCACCGGCTGCGGATCCTCGTTCACCCGTCCAGCCTAACCCGCCGACTGACGGGCCCTCGGCGCGGGCGCGGTCGCCGGCGCGGCCGCGGGCGCCCGGCGGGGGCGGGTGAGGGCGACGGCGGCGATCACCAGGGCGCCGCCGGCCAGGGCGTTCCAGCCGACCGGCTCGTCGAGCACGGTGGCGCCCAGCGCCGTCGAGAACAGCGGCACGGCGTAGGTGACGGCGGAGGCCACGGTGGTGCCGGCCGCCCGGACCAGGCCGAGGTTGAGCAGGTAGGCCACCCCCGTGCCGAAGGCGCCGAGCGCCAGCAGGGCGGCGGCCGCGCCCGCGCCCGGCCAGTGCGGGGCGCCCGCCGCGAACGGCGCGACCAGCGCCAACTCGGCTGCGGCGCAGCCGATCTGGAGCGCGGAGAGCACGGTGACGGACTCCGTCCGGCCGGACAGGAAGCGGCGCAGGTAGGCGAAGCCGGCGCCGTAGCAGCAGGCGGCGGCCAGGCAGGCGAGGGCGCCGGTGGTCGCGCCCGCGCCGAGGCCGTGCCAGACGCCGAGCACGGTGAGCACGCCCGCGAAGCCGAGCGCCAGGCCGAGCAGCCGGCGGGCGCCGGGGCGGCGCTCCTCGCGGACGGTGAGCACCGTGAACAGCACGGTGAACAGCGGGGTGGTGGCGTTCATCACCCCGGCGAGGACGGTGGAGACCTCCGTCTCGCCGAAGGAGAACAGGGTGAACGGCACGGTGTTCAGCAGCACGGCCACCGCCGCCGAGTGCCCCCACAGCGCCCGGTCGCGCGGGGCCCGCTCGCCGCGCGCCAGCAGGATCGCCCACAGCGTGGCCGCGCCGAGCACGCAGCGCCAGGCCGCCACCCACACCGGCGGGACGCCCGCGTCGACCGCCACCTTGATCAGGGCGAAGCTCGCGCCCCAGATCGCCGACAGGGCCGTGAAGCCCGGCAACCAGCTCCGCACCCCGACCACCTCCCTCTCCGCGTTGTCGCTGGACCCTCCCGCGTTGTCGCTGGACAGAGCGTGGCCCGGGTGCGCAGCATGAGTCCAACAAGTGGCGGTGCGAGGGGGATGAGGAACTCTCATGAGTGCGGACGTCAACCTGGCCCAGCTGCGCGCGCTGGTCGCGGTGGCCGACACCGGAGGCTTCGGCACGGCCGCCGACGAGCTCGGCATCAGCCAGTCCGCCGTCTCGCACGCCGTCGCCGCACTGGAACGCTCCCTCGGCGCGCCCGTCCTGCGGCGCGGCAGCCCGTGCCGGCCCACCCCGCTCGGCGAGCAGGTGCTGCCGCACGCCCGCACCGCCGTCGCCTCGGCCGCCGCCGTGCGCGCCATCGCCACCCGGCACTGCGGCGGCCTGACCGGGACGGTCCGGCTGGCCGCGCCGGTCACCGTCTGCCAGGCGCTGCTGCCCCGGATGCTCGGGGACTGGAAGGCCGCCCACCCGAAGGTCACCGTACGGGTCTTCGAGGGCGAGGACGCCGAACTACCGGTGTGGTTGGACGCGGGCACGGTGGACGCCGCCGTCCTGGTCGACGCCGGGCCGCTGCCGCCCGGGGCGGTCTCCCTCGGCGCCGACTCCATGCACGCGCTGCTGCGCCGCGACCACCCGCTCGCCGGCCAGGAGACCGTGCACGTCTCGGAGTTGGAGGACGACGACTTCCTGCTCTCCTGCGGCGGCTGCGAGGTGCACATCCAGGAGGCCTACCGGCGCGCGAAGGTCCGCTTCACGCCCCGGCACCGCATCCGCGACCTCAACACGCTGATCGGCATGGTGCACGCGGGCGTCGGGGTGTCGATGACGCCCGCGCTGGCGCTGCCCATGCTGCCCGCCGACTGCGTGCTCGTCCCGATCCGGCCCGCCGTCCACCGCACGCTCACCCTCACCGGGCCGGCCAACCGGCCCTGGTCCCCGGCCGTCGCCGGGCTGCTGGCGACGGTGGCGGCGTCGGGCACGTCGGGCACGTCCGGCACGTCGGGCGCGGACCTGGCGGCCCGCGTGCCCGCGTAGTCCTGCGGTGGACGATTTCCCCGCCGCCGGCCCGTCCCGTGGACGATTCCACCGATCCTGGCCCGGCGGCTGGTAGCACGGGCGCCCCGCCGCGCAGGGTGGCGGCGTTCCGATGCCGTCCCCACCCGGGAGCCCCCTTGTCCCCCATGCCTTCCCTCCACCCCCGCCGCTGGTGGGCGCTGGCCGCGCTGCTGACCGCCGAGGCGATGAACCTGCTGGACGCCACCGTCGTCCAGGTCGCCGCGCCGCGGATGCACGCCGACCTCGGCGGGCCGGCCGCCGCCGTGCCCTGGCTGACCTCCGCCTACACCCTGCCGTTCGCCGTCCTGCTGCTGACCGGCGGCCGGCTCGGGGACCGGTACGGGCGGCGGCGGCTGTTCCGCGCCGGCGTCGTCGGCTTCGCGCTGGCCTCGCTGGCCTGCGCCTGCGCCCCGGCGCTGGGCGCGCTGCTGGTGTTCCGGGCGGTGCAGGGCGCGGCGGCGGCGGTGATCGTGCCGCAGACGATCGGACTGGTCAAAGCGATGTTCCGGGGCCCCGAGACGGGCCGGGCGCTCGGCACGATCGGCCCGGTGATGGGGCTGGCGGCCGTCGCCGGGCCGGTGCTGGGCGGGGTGCTGACCCACGCGGACCTGTTCGGCTCCTCCTGGCGCTCGGTGTTCCTGGTCAACCTGCCGCTGTCGGCCGCCGTCCTGGCGCTCGCCCCGCTGCTGGTCGAGGACCGCGCCCCGCACCGCCCGGGCCTGGACCCGACCGGCGGCGCGCTCGCCGCGCTCGCCACCGGCCTGCTGGTGCTGCCGCTGCTGCGCACCGGCGGCCTCACCGACCGAACGGCCCTGGCCGAGGCGGCCGCGGGCGCGCTGCTCGCCCTCGGCTTCGCCGCCCACCAGCGGCGCGGCGCCCGGCGCGGCGCGGACACCCTGGTGGAGGCGAGCCTGTTCGCCTCCGTCCGCTTCCCGGCGGCGCTGACGGCGCTGGCGGCGGCCTTCGCGGCGACCACCGGACTGACCGTGGTGGTCGTCCTGCAGCTCCAACTGTCCTCCGGCGCCGACGCGTTGGCCAGTGGCCTGACCCTGCTGCCGATGTCGGCGGGCCTCGGCGCGGGCTCGCTGTGGGCCGGGGCCCGGCTGCTGCCCCGGTTCGGGGCGCGGCTGATGCCCGCCGGGCTCGCGGTCCTGGCGGGCGGCCTGCTGGCGATCGTCGGCGCGTACGCCACGGGCGAGCGGCCGGCGGCGCTGCCGGTCGCGCTCGCGGTGGTGGGCCTCGGCCAGGGGCTGTTCACCCCGGCGTTCTTCACCACGGCGCTGGCACCGTTGCGGCCCGAGGAGATCGGCTCGGCGGCCGGACTGCTGAACGCGGTCCAGCAGTTGGGCGCCACGCTGGGGGTCGCGGCGCTCGGCCGGGCGCACCTCGCCGAGCCGAACGCGGCCGGTGCGCGGACGGCCTGCTGGATCGCGCTCGGCGCGGTGCTGCTGGCGGGCGCGGCCGTCCGGTGGATGACGGCAGAATCGGAACCCCGACAGGGACTCCAGGAACCCACCCATGCTCGATGACCTCGACCGCGCCCTCGTCCACGCCCTGCGGGTCGACGGGCGCGCCCCGTTCAGCCGGATCGGCGCCGTGCTGGGCGTCTCCCCGCAGACCGTCGCCCGCCGCTACGGCCGCCTGCGCGCCGAGGCCGGGCTGCGGGTGGTCGGGCTCGCCGACCCGCGGCGGGCCGGGCGGACGCAGTGGCTGCTACGGCTGACGGCCGGCCCGCACGCCGCGCAGAACCTGGCGCAGGCGCTGGTGCGGCGCCCCGACACGGCGTGGGTGAAGCTCGCCTCGGGCGGGACGGAGATCACCGCGATCGTCGACACCGACTCCGACGACCACGCCCTCCTCCTGCGCGACATCCCCCGCACCGCCGCCGTCACCGCCGTCTCCGCCCACTGCCTGCTGCACACCTACCGGGGCGGCCCGTCCGCCTGGCCGGGCAGCACCGAGGCACTGTCCGCCGACCAGCAGGCCGCGCTACGGCCCGAGACCGTCGCACCCGCCGCGACCGGCGGCCGCCTGGAACCGGCCGACCGCGCCCTCCTCACCGCCCTGCACCACGACGGCCGCACCCCCCTCGGCGAACTCGCCGCCACCACCGGCCGCACCCCGGCCACCGTCGCCCGCCGACTCGCCGAACTCCGCGCGGACGGCACGGTGTTCCTCGACGTCGAGCTGGACACCCGCCAACTCGGCTCCGCCATGCACGCGTTGCTGTGGCTCACCGTCACCCCGGCCCACCTCGACCGGGTCGGCCGCGCGCTCGCCACCCACCGCGAACTCGCCTTCCTCGCCGCCACCACCGGCCCCAGCAACCTCGCCGCCATCGCCCTCTGCACCGACCCCGCCGACCTCCACCGCTACCTCACCACCCGCCTCGCCGACCTCCCGGGCATCACCGCCCTGGAATCCGCCCCGATCCTCCGCACCCTCAAATCCGCCGGCCCCGTCCCGGCGCCCATCCGGAGGCCCTGACCCGACCCACAATGCCAAGCGCGATCTGAAGTAGTTCAGATACAATTTCTCCATGGCTGTCCAGACCTTCCCCTATAGCGCCTTCCTGCGCGGCCCCTCCCAGGTGCTGCCCTCCCTCGACGACGCCGACGTGATACTGGAACGCCGAGACGACGAGAACCTCGTCCTGATGCGGGCCGAGCGGTTCGAAGCGACGGCGTCGGGTCTGCGGTTCGCGGCGCGATCCCTGGCGATCCTCGCCCGCCGCCAGCTGGACCTGGCCGAGGAGGTGCTCGCCGAGGAGCTGCCCTGGCTGCACTGGCTCCCCGAGAACGAGCGCGCCGCCTGCGTGCGGGAACTGCTCGCCGACCTGGTCGCCGGCGCCGACACCGGCCTCCTGCTGCCGTTCGCCCGGAACCTCGCCTCCTGGCGCGCCACCGCCGAGGTGTGGTCCGATCCGCAACTGGCCCACGACCTGCAGGGCCCCTTCCCCGGCGACGGGCCCGAGCTGGACCGTCCGCAGCCTGAGGGCTCCGAGTGAGCGGCCGCGGAGAGGACCTTCCTCGGCCGAATCCGTGGAGCGTGCGCGCCGCCGACCGCCAGGCGCACGCCGGCTGGCAGCAGTTACTGAAGCAGGTGCCGGAGAACCTCGACCGCGCCTGGGTCGCCATCACCGGTGAGCCACGCCGTGTCGACCAACGGCAGCACCCGCTCAAGGGCACGCTCGGCACCGCAAAGGTCGCAGGCGCACTCCTGGAACAGTGGCAATACGAGGTGTCCGGAGGGGGTCGCATCTGGTACGCCATCGACGACGAGCGACGTACGTTGTGGATCACGCGAGCCGGCGCAGGCCACCCCAAGCAGACCGAGACTCGCGGCCACCGCTGACTGAGGCGGTCCGGAGCCGTACGGGTACGATCGCGGCCACCGACCCCGAGGAGTGCCCCTGATGGAACAGCCCAGCATGCTTCTCGCGCAGGGGAGTTCATGGCTGGAGCTGACCCGGGTCGGCGAGGGTAGCTGGCGGGTCACCGCCGACTGGGCCTCGGCACTCACGGCCGACTACACCGCCCACCTCACCGACGACGAGGTCGCCGCCTTCGCCCGCCGGATGCTCGCCTGGCTGCGCGACCCGGACCTCGAACCCCGCTTCACCGAGCGGGTGACGTCGGGCCGCACCAACCCGCTCACCCTGCGCACCACCCTGGTGGACGGCGCCGGGTACGCACTGTTCGCCTACCTGACACCGAACGGCGACGACACCGCATGCCACCTGCAGCTGGAGATCAACCCCATCCCGATCGCCGAACTTGAAACCTCCTTCGAGGAGTTGTGCTCTGTGCTGAACGGGATGCGGCAGTGACCACGTGCGCGCAGGAAGTCGGCCGCGTCGACTTCCTGCGCGTTCTCGTCACAGCGATCCGCCGGGCCGGACCAGCGCGCCCAGGTGGGCCTGGGCGGCGGCGAGGGTGTAGAAGCGGCGGATGCGGTGGGTGGAGCCGGGGGCGCGCAGGTAGTCGTGGCGGGTGCGGTCCCAGATGCCCCAGCACTCCAGGAGGAGGAAGTGGGGGCTGCAGGCGTCGATGAGGCGGGTTTCGTAGCGGGGGCGGGGGTTCACGGGGTGGGCTGCTCGTTCTTGTGGACCCAGGCCTGGGCGTGGGCGTAGGAGTAGAAGCGGAGCGGTTCGGGGCGCGGCGGGAGGGCCTTGACGAGGTCCCCGGTGCGGTGGTCGCGGACGACCCAGACGGAGAAGGAGACGCCGGCCGGCGGGTCGGCGGGGATGATCCCGTAGCGGCTCATCGGGTGGCCACCTGGACGAAGCCGCCGGCCTTCTCGACCTGCCGGGAGAACTCGTCGAACTCGCCGACGATCGGGGAGATGGCGGACCTGGCGGGGACGAGGATCGCGTCGGCGTCGCGGGTCCGGATGCGGTGGAGGGCCGCCTGGAGCATGGGCCGACGCTCGGGCGCGGTGGTGTGGATGGAGTCGTCGACCACGATCAGGGAGACGTTCCAGTTGAAGGCGAGCGCGTAGGACTCGCAGGCCCTCAACTCCTCCTCCGGGAAGGTGGATCCGGCCCTGGCCAGGTAGACGACGGCCTGGAAGGTGCGGGTGGGGTTGGTGATGGACATGGGTGTCTCCATGGTTGCGCATCGCGTCCGGATTCTCACCGGGTGTAGCCATGGTGGCCCGCCGCGCCCTACGATCGGAAGGCGATCTGAAACTTGAAGTTAGTACGCGGCAAGTAGGAGAAGCCTCGTGAATCTCAAGGAACTTGATCCAACGTCAAGCCCCTGGGCAGCTTTCGGGATCCAACTCCGCAGGTCACGACGTGCGGCCGGACTCACACAAGGGCAGCTCGCGAGACTCGTCGGGGTCGACGCCTCCTACGTCTCCTACGCTGAACTTGCCCCACCTGGCCGGACGCCGCCGAGCGAGAAGTTCGCCCGAGACGTCGATCGGGTGCTGGAGACGGGCGGAACACTGCTCCTGATGTGGCTTCAGGCCAAGCATTCGGCCATGCTGGAGGGCTTCCCCGAGTTCGCAAACCAGGAGCAGAAGGCTGCCGAGATAAGGATCTACGAGGCAGGTGTTGTGCCTGGCCTGTTCCAGACCGAGGCCTACGCGCGTGCGCTGGCCGCCGGTGATGTTCGGAGGGGGTCGATCACCCAGAGCCAGGCAGACCAGCGAGTCGCCTTTCTGCTCGCGCGGCAGGAGGTGCTTCGGGGAAAGCGCGCTCCACTTGTCCATGCAGTGCTCGACGAAAGTTGTCTTCGGCGCCCCATCGGGGGGCGCGAGGTGATGGATGAGCAACTTGCTCGCCTGGAAGCCCTGTATGCCGTGAACAACGTCATCCTTCAAGTCGCGCCGTTCGCCCTGGCGGAAGAGAGACCGTTCGCCTTGCCGATGGTTCTCCTCACGCTGCCCGATCAGTCCTTGCTGGGGTACTCGGAGTCCGAGGGGCGGAGCCACCTTGAACGGGATACCGAGAGGCTGGCGACCTGGAAGAAACACTACGATCGGCTTCAGGTGGGAGCGCTGGCCGAGACGGCGACTCTCGAATGGTTGCGCGCTACTCGGAAGGGAATCGAATGTCCAACATGAACTTGACCGACGCCCAGTGGGTGAAGTCGAGCTTCAGCCAACAAGGTGGCAACTGCATCGAATTCGCTCCCGGCTACGCGGGCGTCATGCCGGTCCGCGACTCGAAGGACCCGCAGGGGCCGGTCCTCGTCTTCCCGGCTGACGCCTGGCGGGCCTTCGTCACCGCCACTGCCGCAGGCGAGTTCGGCGCCATCTGACTCGGATGCGCGCCATTCGGAAGGGGATCGGATGTCCAACATGAACCTGGCCGGCGCTCGGTGGGTGAAGAGTCGCCACAGCGGCAACGGTGGCGAGTGTGTCGAGGTGGCCTCGAACTTCCCCGAGGTCATGCCCGTGCGCGACTCGAAGGACCCCGAGGGGCCGGTCCTCGTCTTCCCCGCCGACGCCTGGCGGGCCTTCGTCGCCGCCGCTGCCGCAGGCGAGTTCGGCTCCATCTGACTCGGATGCGCGCCACTCGGAAGGAGATCGAATGTCCAACATGAACCTCGTCGGCGCCCGGTGGGTGAAGAGTCGCCACAGCGGCAACGGCGGCAACTGCATCGAGGTGGCCCCGGACCTCCCCGGCGTCATGCCCGTCCGCGACTCGAAGGACCCCGAGGGGCCGGTCCTCGTCTTCCCCGCCGACGCCTGGCAGGCCTTCGTCACCGCCACTGCCGCAGGCGAGTTCGGCTCCATCTGACTCCACCTCACGCGATGAGCCCCCAGGACCGGTCGGTCCTGGGGCTCATCGCATGTGTGACACAGGGGTTGACCGAGTCTCCCAACAGGTCTATACCAGTGGCAGTCCGTGCCGTCCCCCACGCTCGGCGCAGGCATCCCCCACCGCCGTTTCCTGGAAAGGCCTCCGATGGAACGCGCTACTCCCCCACAACCGGGACGCCGCCGGGTCGCCCTTGCCCTGGCCGGGGTGCTCGGGCTGCTCGCCGGCGGCGCCGTCGCCTTCACCGCCACCGCGTCCACCACCAACACCGGCCTGGGCAGCAACTGGTACGCCTCCGCGCCCTACCTGATGCCCGAGGACAACAGCCCGCCGGATGCCGCCGCCGTCATGGACGCCACCGGGCAGAAGGCCTTCCAACTGGCCTTCATCCTCGCCCAGGGCGGCAACAGCTGCGCCCCCGCCTGGGGCGGCACCTCCTCGATCGACTCCGACACCACCATGCCGGCCGTCATCCAGACGATCCGCGCCAAGGGCGGGGACGTCTCCGTCTCGGTCGGCGGGTACGGCGGCACCAAGCTGGGCCAGGTCTGCGGCACGCCGGAGGCCACCGCCGCCGGGTACCAACAGGTCGTCACCAAGTACGGCCTCAAGGCGGTCGACTTCGACCTGGAGGAGCCGGAGTACGAGAACACCGCCGCCATCCACAACGAGATCGGCGCGGCGAAAATCCTCCAGCAGAACAACCCCGGCCTCTACGTCTCGATCACCACCGCCGGCACCAACGCGGGCACCGGCTGGTTCGGCACCCAGATGCTCAACGAGGCCAAGTCCCAGGGCTTCACGCCGAACAACTACTCGATCATGCCGTTCGACGGTGGCTTCAACGGCGCCGCCGCCCAGACCGACGCGCTGGTCAAGTTCAACCAGATCCTGCAGACCACCTTCGGCTGGAACGAGGCCACCGCGTACGCCCACGAGGGCGTGTCGATGATGAACGGCCGCACCGACGCCGCCGAGTACTTCCACCAGTCCGACTTCCAGACCGTCCTCGACTTCGCCACCGCGCACGGCCTGGCCCGCTACACCTACTGGTCCGTCAACCGCGACCGGCAGTGCCCGGGCCCGGTGGACCCGGGGCTGTCCGGCTCCTGTTCCTCCGTGGCGCAGAGCGACTGGGACTTCACCAAGTTCACCGTGAGGTTCGCCGGTGCGACCCCGCCCACCACGCCCCCGACCACGCCGCCCACCACTCCCCCGACCAGCCCGGCCCCGGGCACCTGCACCGCCCCGGCGTGGAGCGCGAGCACCACGTACACCGGGGGCGCCAAGGTCTCGTACAACGGGCACAACTACCACGCCAAGTGGTGGACCCTGAACGAAGTGCCCAGCGCCAGCGGCCAGTGGGGTGTCTGGGCCGACGACGGACCCTGCTGAGGGCAGCGGGCTGAGGCTACGACGCGAACGGCTGCCGGTCCGGCGCGCACACCGCCCCGCGCTCCGGCAGCCGGCCGCCGATCAGGTACCGCTCCTCGTACCCCGCCGCGCAGGCGCTCGGGTTGCCGAGCACGGTGTGCCCGTAGCCGTCGACGGTCAGCAGCCGCCCGCGCGCCAGGGTGTCGGCCAGCGCCCGGGAGCCCTCGTACGGCCAGACCGGGTCCCCGGTGAGGGCGACGACCAGGATCGGCGCGGAGGTCGGGCGGTCCCACGGGCCGGTGTAGCGGTCCGGGGAGGCCGGCCAGGTGGCGCAGCGCTGGGTCTGCCAGAGCCAGTACGGGCCGGTGGCGCCGGCGCGGGCCTCGGCGAGGGCGGCCAGGGCCGGGTAGTCGGCGCCGGCCGGCGGGTTGTCGGTGTCCGCGCACAGTACGCCCAGGGTCTGCGCCTGGCGGAGGTCCCCGCCGGTCGGCGCCGCCGAGGGTGCGTCGGGGGCGGTCCACAGCTGCTGGAGGTAAGCGCCGAGGCCCGGCCAGCCGGTGCCGTCCACGCCCGGGACGGGCGCCACCGCGTACAGCAGTCGCTGCGCGGCCGTCAGCGCGGCGGCGCGGCCGACCGCCGCGTCTCCCAGGGCGACCGGCCCGTGCCCCAGCCGGTCGAGCAACCGGGTGAACTTGGCGCGGGTCGCGGGCCCGTCGCCCGCCGCGAAGGCGCAGGCCTGCGGGCCGGCCCCGCCGCACCGGTCGAGGAAGGCGTCCAGCGTACGGGCGGCGGCGCGGTCGCTGCCGGTGCGCAGGAACGGCGCGAGGTCGCGGTCCTGCGGGGTGCGGCCGGTGGACCAGGCCGCCGGGTCGACGGCGCTGTCCAGCACCATCGCCCGGACGCGTTGCGGGAACAGGTTGGCGTACGTGGCGCCCAGGTAGCTCCCGTACGAGGTGCCCAGGTAGCTGAGTCTGCGGTCGCCCACCGCCTGGCGGAGCAGGTCGAGGTCGCGGGCGACGTCGGCGGTCGACAGGTGCGCCCGCAGCCCGTCCCGGTCGTTCGCGGCGCACTGCCGGGCGAAGTCCGCGTACGCGCTCGCCCAGGCCGACTGCTGCTCGGCACCTTCCGGGAAGCCCTGCGGGAGCCGGTCGAGCAGTCTCTGCTCGGCGGCCTGGTCCGGGAAGCAGGGCAGGGTGGTGGAGCGGCCGACGCCGCGCGGGTCGAAGCTGACGACGTCGAAGCGGGCGCGGACCTGTTCGGGCAGGGCCGGGTAGACGGCGGGCAGCGCCATGGTGCCGGGGATGCCGGGGCCGCCCGGGTTGTAGAACAGCGTGCCGATCCGGTGGGCCCGGTCGGTGGCGGGGCGGCGGATGACGGCCAGGTCGACGGTGCGGCCGCGCGGGTCGCGGTGGTCGAGGGGCACGGCCGCGGTCGCGCACTCGAAGCCGGGGGCGCAGGACTGCCAGGCCAGCCGGGGTACGGGCGCGGACGGCGCGGCAGCGGCAGCGGACGGGTTCAGACCGGGCAGTAGCAGCGCGGCAGCCGCGACGGCAGCGGTACGGAACCTGGCGGCGGTACGGAACCTGGTAGCGGTACGGAACCTGGTGGCGAGACGGGCTCGGGGCACGGGCAGCTCTTTCGTTCGGGTCCTGATCGGACACCGCCGAGCCTGCCGTGACCCGCTGTCAGCACACTGTCGACCGCTGACAGATCACTGACACGTGGGCGTACGGGACGGGCGGGCGCCGTGCGAAGCGCCCGCCCGTCCGGTACGTCACTCCGCGAACCGCCCGCGCAGGTCGGTGAGGATCCGCACCGCGTCCGGGAGGCCGGCGGCCTCGCAGCGGGCGATGGCGGCGGTGAGCCGGGCGACCGCCGCCTTGGTGCGTCCGAGGTCGCCGCCCTCGATCACGGCGGCCAGCCGGACGGCCTCCGCGCGCGGAGCCTCGGCCTGGTCGCCGCCCTTCTCGTACGCCGGGATGGCCAGTTCGAGCTCGGCCAGCGCCTCCTCGTGCCGGTCGACGATGGCCAGGCAGCGGCCGCGCTCGTAGTGCGAGGCGCCGCGCAGGTACCAGTCGGTGTGCTCCTGGC
This sequence comes from Streptomyces sp. Y1, assembly GCF_041053115.1. NCBI lineage: Bacteria > Bacillati > Actinomycetota > Actinomycetes > Kitasatosporales > Streptomycetaceae > Streptomyces > Streptomyces sp. Y1. Next base: position 1,650,744 of record NZ_CP163445.1, read on the forward strand.
CGAGCCGGGCGGCGGTTTCGGCGACGGCGTCGGCCTCGGCGATCCGGGCGAGCGCCGCGTCCAGCCCGTCCGGGCCCTGCTCGCGGACCGTCAGCTTGGCCAACTCGCGCAGGGTGCCCGCCAGTTGGTCGACCTGCGGGGAGCACTCGTGGGCCTGCCTGGCGCGGGCGAGGGCCGCCTCGGCGGCGTCCCAGCGGCCCGCGTGGGCGAGGGTGACGGTGGCCTCGCAGGCGACCATGGTGTGGGTCTCCTGGTCCTCCCAGCCGGCCACCACGTCGGCCAGCCGCAGGTACTCCTCCGCCGCGTCCCGGTACTCCTCGAGGTCGGCCAGGCCCCGGGCGAGGTCCAGCCGGGCCTGGGCGAGCAGCCGCACGTCCAGGCCGGCCGCGCCCGCGTCGAGCAGCACCGACTCGAGGACGGCCACCGCGTCGCCGGTGCGGTCGGTGGCGCGCAGCACGTCGGCGAGCTGCAGCCGCACCTGGGCGGCCTCCTCGACGGCCCCGCCGCGCTGGCGGTCGAAGCGGGCCGCCGCCTCGGACAGCGCCCGGACGGCGCCGCCCGCGTCGCCGGTCTGCATGCACGCGTGGCCGAGCATCATGTACGTCGGCGCGTACGGGTAGGAGTCGTCGCCCCAGCGGGAGACCTCGGCCAGCGCCCGGTGGAACACCTCGGCGGCCTGCGCCCACTCACCGGACTGCAGCAGCACCTGGCCGAGCAGGCCGAGCACCCGCGGGGTGTGCCAGGGCAGTTCGGCGTCGTCCAACCGGGCCAGCACGTCGCGCAGTTCGGCCACCGCCTCGGCCAGCCGGCCCTGCCGGGCGGCCGCGTCGGCGGTGTACTGGCGGGAGGTGGCGGACCGGCGGGCGGAGCCGAGCTCGGCGGCCGTCTCGCGGTAGCGGCCGACCGCCTCCTCGAAGCGCGCGGTCGTCTCGGCGGAGGGCTCGGGCAGCGCCTCGACCAGGTCGTGGTGGGCGGCGTAGGCGCGGGACTGCAGCACGATCAGGTAGTCGTCGTCGGTCATGCCGCCCTCGACGGCGTTCCCGGCGGCGGCGCGCAGTTCCTCGGCCCGGCGCAGCGCGTCGTCGAGGGCCGGCCAGTCGGGGCCGGGCTTGTCCCCGGCCGAAGCCTCGCCCTCACCCGAAGCCTCGCCCGCAGCCTCATCCGAAGCCTCGCCCCCACCCGAAGCCCCATCCGAAGCCCCACCCGAAGCCTCGTCCTCGTCGAGGCCGACGACCAGGACGCGGGCGCGGATCATCAGCGCCCGGCCGGGCAGCCCGGCCTGCTCGAAGAGTTCGGCGGCGGCCAGCATGCCGGTGCGGGCCTCGGCGTACTCGTCCCGCTCCAGCGCCAGGTGGGCCTGCTGCTCGACGAGTTCGGCGTGCAGCCGGGCCCGGCTGCCGAGCCGGGGGTCCTCGGGGTGGGTGAAGCCCTCCGCCGCGACCCGTTCGGCGATCCGCTGCCAGAGCCGGTCGCCGTCCGGGTGGCCGAGCAGGTCCAGCTCGCGGGCGCGCAGCACCAGGTCGGTGAAGTCCTCGGGCTCGGGCTCGGCCTCGCGGCGCGGGGCGGGTGCGACGGCCGGGGCGGCGGCCACCTCGGGCGCGGCGGTGGCGCGCACGCCGAGCGCCAGCGGCTCGGCGAGCAGCGGCTCGGCGGCCAGCCGGGCGCGCCGGGCGTCGCCGACCGCGTCGGTGCCGTTGCGGGCGTCGAAGCGGGCGGCCAGGGCCTCGGCCTCGGTGCGCACGTGGGCCAGCAGGGTGTCGACCGTCCAGGCGCTGCCGGCCGGCCCGCTGACCGCGAGCTCGCCGTGGCCGGCCCCGGCCAGGGCGGCGACCAGGACCTCGACGCCGACCAGGAAGGCCAGCCGGGACTCGGGCTCGCCGGTGTACGCGAACAGGTCGCGGTTCTCGGCGAGCAGTTCCAGGCCGCGCGGCTCGTTGCCGGTCAGCGCGCAGAACTCGAGGTGCCGGCCGATCGCCGCCTGCATCGCGACCTTGCCGCGGGCGTAGCGGTAGCCGGACAGGTGGCAGGAGCGGGCCTCGTCGAGGCGGCCCTGGCGCACCAGCGGCAGCAGGGCGACGGCCTGGCTGAGGTACGGCTCCTGCTCGCAGCCGCTGCGGCCGTCCAGCACCGGGACCAGCACGTCCAGCGCACGGGCGTCGTCGCCGGCGGCGATGAAGTGCAGGGCGGCGGCGCGGGTCTCGCAGGCGTGGCAGTCGCTCATCTCGGAGCGCGGGCGGGCCGCCCACAGCTCGTACGCGTCCTGGACGCCGACGCCGGTCTGCGCGGCCAGGTGGTAGCGCTGGGCGTAGTAGGGCTGGAGGTCGAAGTCGGCGCCGCGGTAGCGGTCGCGCAGCTCGGTGTGCCAGCGCTCGATCGCGGCCAGCGGGACGTCCGGGTTCTCCTTGAGCGCGTCGGCGACCCACTTGAAGCGCCAGAACACCTGGTGCCGGGCCCACTCGCTGAAGCCGTCCGGATCCTGGTCCCAGAGCTTGAGCACCCGGGCGAAGACCACCGGGGTCTTGGTGCGCTCGCCGTCGAACTCGTAGGCCTCCATCAGCTCCAGCAGGGCCATCGAGCGGATCTCGGTGTCCTCGAACTGGTCGGCGGCCTCGGCGAGTTCCTCGGCGGTGACGGTCCGGGTGCGGCCGTACGGGCGGGCGTCGTTCTCGCGCAGCGCGGCCATCACCGCGTCGGGGGTGTCCAGCATCACGCCTCCTTCGAACCGTCGTTGCCGCCGTTGCCGCGGTTGTCGTCGTTGCCGCCGTTGCCGCCGCCCGCCCGGTGGGCCTCGTGGCCGAGCATGGCGTGGTCGAGCAGGCTGATGAACGAGCGGTTGAGCAGCGCGGACTCGCTGGCCTTGAGCGGGCGGCGGGTCATCAGCACGGCCTGCGCGTACAGCGCCTCGACGGCGGTGACGGCCAGTTCGCGGTCGGTGACGGTGGCGGCGCGGCGCACCAGCGGGTTGAGGTGGTTGAGCACCAGCTGGGCGCGCGGCACCTCGGCGCGCAGCGAGCCGAGGATGTCCGCCCACAGGCCGTCCGCCTCGTCGGCGAGTTGGGCGCGGGTGCGCTCGTGCCGGGCCTCGCGGTTGTCGAGCAGCAGGGCGGGCGCGTTGGTCGGGTGGAAGCTGCGCAGGGCGACGTCGCAGTCGAAGCGGCCGACGACCTCGCGGGCGATCGCCAGGAAGGCGTTCGCGGCCAGTTCGGCGGCGGGGTCGACGGTGTCCAGGTGCGCGGTGACGGTGCCCGGGTCGAGGTCGGCGACGGAGACGCCGGGGCGGATCTCGGGCAGCCGGTGCACGAGGTCGCGGTCGTAGGTGTAGCCGCCGTTGACCACGCCGAGGCCGGCCGCGCCGGCGATCGGGGCGACCTGGCGGAACTCCTCGACGGTGCGGGTGACCAGGACGACCCGGTGGGCGCGGGCGAACTCGTCCAGGGTGACGTTGCCGTCGGTGGTCTCGAACGGCAGCCAGGGCAGCATCATCCGCAGCAACTCGTCGTCGTAGCGGGCGAGTTCCTTGACGGCCAGGTGGTGCACGGAGAGGAAGCGGTGCAGCAGCGCCGGGTCGCTCGCGGACAGGCCGGTGAGCCAGTCGCGGATCCGGGCGCCGAGCGCGTCGCGGACGGCGGCCAGCGTCTCGTCGGCGTACAGGCCCTCGCGGGAGGCGGTCGGGCGCAGCCCGTCGGTGTCCACCACGCAGCGGACGAAGAACGCCCAGTCCGGGAGCAGTTCGGGCGCCTGGTCGGAGAGCAGCATGCCCTTGAGGTGCACCCGGTGGCCGTTGCGGCGCGAGGGCGGGGCGGCGTCGGGCAGGACGTAGGCGACGCCGCGCAGGCCGACCAGCGGCAGGTCGAGGTCGATGGTGTCCAGCGGGGTGAAGTCGAAGGTGCCGCGGCAGTACTCGGTGAGGGCGTCGCGCCGGGCGAGCGGGGAGCCGTGGCGCTCGGCCCACGGCGGCGTCCGGTTGATCCGGTGCTCGGTGCCGGCCGCGTCGAGGACGGTGACGTCGTGGCGCAGCAGGCTGCCGAAGTCGCGGGCGAGCGAGACGACCCGGGCGGGGGCGGTCCACTCGGCGGCGTCGGCGCGCGGGGCGAGGGTGACGGTGGTGCCCGGCTCCGGCTTGGCGGAGGAGGGCAGGGTGCGGATGGTGTAGCTGCCGTCCGAGAGGCCGCGCCACTCGATGACGGGGGCGTCGGGGCGGCCGGCGTGCCGGGTGACGACGGTGATCTCGTCGGCGACCACGAAGCAGGCGAGCAGGCCGATGCCGAACTGGCCGATGAAGTCGCCACGTGCCTGGGCCAGGCCGTCGCCGTCGAGGCGGCCCTCGGCGTCGCGCTTGGAGCTGCGGCCGATGGTGGCGAGGAAGGTGTGGACGTCCTGCTCGGTCAGGCCGATGCCGGTGTCGGTGACGGACAGCTCGTCGTCGGCGCGGACGGTGATGGCCGCGGGCGCCTGCGGGTCGAGGGCGCGGCGGGCGGAGATCGCGTCCACCGCGTTCTGCAGCAGCTCGCGCAGGTAGACGCGGGGGCTGGAGTAGAGGTGGTGGGAGAGCAGGTCCACCAGGCCGCGCAGGTCCACCTGGAAGGTGTGCGCACTCGTCGGGTTGTCGGTTGGGGACACCGGAGGCTCTTTCGGTCGCGGGAAGGGGTGTCGGAGTTCGGGGGCGCCTTGACGTGGCGGCGCCGGATGGGCGCGCGGCCGGCGTCAGTACGCGGCGGCGCAGCGGTCGCGGTGCCGGGTGAAGGCCTTCACCGGGTCCCCCGACAGGTAGTGCCAGGGCGCCTCGGTGACCATGCCGTCCAGTGCGTCGAACAGCAGGCGGGCGGTCTTGGGCTGGTCGGCCATCGAGAAGGCCATCGCGAAGGTGTTGAAGCTGCCCTGCCAGCCGCGGGCCGGGACGAAGTCCGGGTGCAGCACCGAGCGGAACGCGGCCTCCTGGAGCGAGGCCACCACGGCCGGGCTGGACAGGTAGTCCTGGTCCTCCCCGTCCGACAGGCTCAGCCAGTGCTCCAGGTGTGCCAGCGCGACCAGCTCGCCGAGCGGGCTGCCCTCGGGGGCGGCCAGCATCGCGGTGCGGGCGAAGGCGTGCATCTCCTCGTGCGAGCCGCCCCACTTCTGGCACAGCTGCTGCAGCCGCTGGCGGTGCGAGGCCGGGTGGCCCGGGGAGCGCCGCACGGCGGCCTCGAAGCGGCAGGTGGCGACGTCCGGGCCGAGGGAGATGCCGCGGGCGCTGATCTGCAGGAAGTACCAGGGGGCGAGCCAGGTCGGCTCCCGCTCGGCGACCTCCAGCAGCTGCGCCTCGGCGACGTCCAGCCGCTGGTGGAAGGTCTTCCACTGCTCCTCGGAGACGTACTTGGCCTGCGCCTTGGAGCGGGCCTCCCAGCCCCAGTTGACGTGCCGTGCGCCGGAGAGCAGCAGCGCCAGCGTGTCGTCGGGGGCGTCGGCGAGCGCCCGGACCGTCCACTCCTCGACCCCGGACTGCTCGGCGACCATCGCGGTGAGCCGCGTCAGCTCGGTGCCGTCCGCATCGCCGGTGTGGTCGGCCAGCGCGGGGCGCAGGGCGGCCCAGTCGCCGGCGGCGGCCTGCCGCACCAGCAGGCGCGCGTGCTCGTCCCCGAGCACCGGGTCGAGCCGCGGCCGTCCGGCGGCCGCGGGCCCCTCGACGGCCCGCCGGCCGAACAACCCGCGCCACCCCGCCCGGTCCTGCGCTCCGTCCTCGCCGGAACGGCGTCGGAACAGCGCCATGTGCGGCCCCCCTCGAACTTGATCGGCCTTCATCGGCATCGTCGGCATCTTGCGCATGTCTCGCATGGCCGCACGGCGGCCACTCCAGACTGAGTACATATCACGGGCGGCTGACAACCGTTTGCCCAGCCCAGGGCCGTCGCCCGGGGTCCCGTGCCGGAACGGGCGGCACCGCCGGACGGCCGGCCCATCGGCCCACTCCAGGGGCCCGTCCGAGCCCGCCCGGGCCCGTCCGGCCGTGGCATCTTGCTGCCTGACAGATTTCTGCCACCGGGCCGCGTCGCCACCGCCCGCGAGGATCCGTCACTCTTGGGGGCGCACACGCCGTCCGCGTCCGGACGAACGCCCGGCGGGGCGTCCGGTGGACCCGGTGGACGGAGCCCCCGCCCGCCCCGGAAGCAGTGCGGGGCGGGTCCGTACAACGGGCCCCGCCATCGACCCGGACCGACCGCACCCGGATCGACCACACCCGGGTGCCGAACGCCCGTCCGTCCGGGGCTCCGGACGGACGGGCATCGGGTTCACGCGCAACGGCCGCGCGTCGGGACTGCGGGTCGGGACTACGGGTCTGGACTGCGCCTCAGGGCTGCGTCTCAGGACTGCGGGTCCGGACTGCGTCTCAGGACTGCGGGTCCGGACTGCGCCTCAGGACTGCCCGCCGAGCCCCGCGTCCGGCGCCTTGCCCGCCTGCGCCTGCTCGATCCGCTGCACCAGCATCACCGCGAACCGCCGCGTCGCCGCGGCGTCCACCGGGCCGCCCTCGGTGGTCACGCTGGCCACCACGGTGCCCGAGCGCACCACGATGCCGACGCCCTCGCCGTCGGCCAGCTGCCCCTGGAAGGCCTGGCCCTCGCTGCCGACCGCCGGGGCGTCGATCTTCTTGAACGGCCCGGCGGTGTACGAGGCGTAGGACTCCTGCAGCCGCGCCTTGGCCGCGTCCCGGCTGGGCAGGGTGTCCACGAAGAAGCGGGCGACGACGTCGCCCTTGGAGAACCGGACCGACCCGCTGAGCGGCTTGCCCGTGCAGGGCGCCGCGGCGGTGCAGGTGGTCGCGTGGTCGGCGGTGTCGATCTTCCGCTTCTCCTCCTCCCACCCGGCCATCGTCCTGGCGTCCGGCAGCACCTGCCCGACGACCTTGTCGTCCAGCAGCACCGCCTCCAGGTCCGCGCTGGGGGTCGCCAGCGGGGCGGCGGCGGCCCCGCCGTTCGCGCCGCCCGTCGCCGCGGGCGCCGACGCCGTCCCCGGCGCGGCCGGGGCGGAGCTCGCACCGGCGGGGGCGGAGGCGGACGCGGCGGCAGGAGCGGTTCCGGCCGCGGGCGCACCCGAGGCCCCGCTCGAGGAGCCCTTCGACCCTCCCGACGAACAGCCGGCCAGCACCGCCGTCAACACCCCGGCCGCCGCCACCGCGGCGGCCGCCCGCCGTGCACCCATCCCCATCGCCCGCTCCCTCCGGCTGTCAGTGAGCCATCAAGATAGCGACCGCTCCGGGCGCGAACGACGGCGGGGCGGCGACCGCTTCCGGTCGCCGCCCCGCCGTACGGGATCGTCCGGGGTTCACCCGGGATCGATCGGGTCCGATCAGACCGCCGGGTGCGGGAAGGTCGGGTACTCGACGCCCGAGATGTACCGGACGACCCGGACGACCTGGCAGGAGTAGCCGAACTCGTTGTCGTACCACAGGTACAGGATCGCGTTGTCGCCGTCGACCTTGGTGGCGCCGGCGTCGACGATCGAGGCGTGGCGCGAGCCGATGAAGTCGCTGGAGACGGCGTCGGGCGAGTCGATGAAGTCGATCTGGCGCTTCAGCGGGGAGGTCAGCGAGACGTCCCGCAGGTAGTCCAGCACCTCCTCGCGGTTGGTCTCGCGCTTCAGCTGCAGGTTGAGGATGGCGATCGAGACGTCCGGCACGGGGACGCGGATCGAGCTGCCGCTGATCTTCGCCTTCAGGTCCGGCAGGGCCTTGGCGACGGCCGAGGCGGCGCCGGTCTCGGTGATCACCATGTTGAGCGGTGCCGAGCGGCCGCGGCGGTCGGCCTTGTGGTAGTTGTCCAGCAGGTTCTGGTCGTTGGTGAACGAGTGGACGGTCTCCACGTGGCCGCGCAGCACGCCGTACTCGTCCTCCATCGCCTTCAGCGGCGGGACGATCGCGTTGGTGGTGCAGGAGGCGCAGGAGATGATCTGCTCGTCCGGCTTGATGGTGTCGTGGTTGACGCCGTGGACGATGTTCGGGACGTCGCCCTTGCCCGGGGCGGTCAGCACGACCTTGGCGATGCCGGGGCGCAGGTGCTTCGACAGGCCCTCGCGGTCGCGCCAGCGGCCGGTGTTGTCGATCAGGATCGCGTCCTTGATCCCGTACTCCGTGTAGTCGACCTCGCTGGGGTCGTTGGAGTAGATCACCGTGATCTCGTTGCCGTTGGCGATGATCTTGTTGTTCGCCTCGTCGACGACGATGGTGCCCTGGAACTGGCCGTGGATGGAGTCGCGGCGCAGCAGCGAGGCGCGCTTCACCAGGTCGTCGCCGCCGCCGTTGCGGACCACGATCGCCTTCAGGCGCAGGCCGTTGCCGGAGGCCTTCTCGATCAGCAGGCGGGCGACCAGGCGGCCGATCCGGCCGAAGCCGTAGAGGACGACGTCCTGGCCGTCCCGGCGCTCCAGCTTGTTCTCGCCGGTCGCGCCGATCACGGCCTTGGCGGTGAACTCCTCGACCGACAGGCCGCGGGAGTCGGCCCGGTAGGTCGCGGCCAGCATGCCGATGTCGATCTGCGAGGGGCCGAGGTCCAGGGCGGTCAGCGCCTGCAGGAACGGGAACGTCTCGGTGACCGAGAGCTCCTCACCGGCGATCTGGCGGGCGAAGCGGTGCGTCTTCAGGATGCTGACCACCGACTTGTTCACCAGCGACCGGCTGTGCAGCAGGACGGTGACGTCCTTCTCGCGGTGCAGGCGCCCGATGATCGGGATCATCGACTCCGCGATCTCCTCGCGGTTCTTCCAGTCCGTGAACACGTCGTCGTTGACAGTCACAAGTCCATCTTTCGAGCTGAGGGTGTTGCCCACATGGTAGCTTCGCCCGCCTCCGGCACTTCCGCCGGTCCCGGCCCACCCCGCTCCCCGACCTGCCCGGACCCCCTCCGAGGTACGATGCGCGGGCAACCTGACGGGGTCGCCGGGAGACCGGGCGACGGGGACGGGAGTCGAGCACATGGCGGACGCGGAGGGCCACCCGAGCCCCGAGGAAATGGACCTGCGGGCCGTGCTGACCGCCCTGTCCGACCCGCTGCGCTACCAGATCGTCCAGGAGTTCCTGGAGCTCCCCGACGCCACCGAGCGGGCCTGCGTCTCCTTCGGTTTCAGCGTGTCGAAGTCCACACTCAGCCACCACTTCCGGGTCCTGCGCGAGGCCGGCCTGGTCCAGCAGATCAACCGCGGCAACAGCCGCAAGGCCCACCTGCGCCGCGCCGACCTCGACGCCCGCTTCCCCGGCCTCCTCGACCTCGTCCGCCACAACCCCGCCCCCTTCGCCCCGGGCTCCGCCGCCGCCCTCGCGACCGCCGCCGAGTAGCCGTCCGTCACGGCCGTACCGGCGGGGGGCGGGTGGTGAACGGTGGCTCCGCGGTGAGGAGTTGCCGCCGGTACCGCGCGGTGGGGTAATGGAGGCGGACCGTCCGCGAGTGATCCGGGAGTTGGAAATGAGCGGTGGCCCCGAACCGATCAGTGCCGAGGGCCTGCGGGTGGCGCAGGAGGAGCTGGCGCGGTTGCGCGCCGAGCGGGAGAAGGCGGCCGGGACGCTGCGCGGCGAGGACGACGCGGTGGGCGACCGGGCGGACGAGGCGGACGAGTTGCGGCGGGCCGCCGAGGTGGCCCGGCTGGACGCCCGGATCGCCGAGGTGGAGGGCCGGCTGGAGGAGGCCGCGGTGGCCGGGGCGCCGGCCACCGACGTGGTGGGCGTGGGCTCGACGGTGTCGCTGCGGTTCGCGGACGGCGAGGAGGAGGTCGTCGAGGTCTCCGAGCTGGCCGAGGTCGGCGAGCGGACCCTGGTGACCTGGGACAGCCCGCTCGGCAAGGCGCTGATCGGCTGCCACACGGGCGAGACGGTGGCCTACGACACCCCGGTCGGCGCGGCCAGCGCGACGGTGCTGTCGATCGGCGGCAGCTCCACGCGTTAGAGCGCCAGCTTGAAGCCCTCGTGGCTGCGCGCGTAGCCGAGCGAGGCGTAGAAGCGGTGCGCGGCCTCGCGCTGCTTGTTGCTGGTGAGTTGGACGAGGGCGCAGCCGCGGACACGGGCCCGGGCGGCGGCGGACTCCATCAGGATGCGGCCCAGGCCTCCGCCGCGGCGGTCGGCGCGGATCCGGACGGCCTCGACGAGGGCGCGTTCGGCGCCGCCCTTGCCGAGGCCGGGAACGTACGTCGCCTGCAGGCAGCCGATGACGGTGCCGTCCTCCTCGACCAGGACGAGCATCTCGTTGCGCGGATCGGCCTCGATGGACGCGAAGGCGCGCTCGTGCGCCTCGCCGACCACGATGCCCGCCGGGTCCACCACCCGGTCCTCGTCGGCGAGCAGGGCGAGCACCGCGGGCAGCTCGGCGCGGGTCGCGGGTCGCAGGGTCACGGCGGTCATGGCGGTCACGTCGGTCACGTCGGTCACGTCGGTCACGGCCCGCACCCTAGCCGACGCCCGGGAGCCGGCCCCCGGCACCGCCCGCCGGACCCACCGGGCGCCCCGACGCGGGAGGATGCCTCCGTACAGACCTCACCGACGAGCAGGAGCCGAGGACGATGGGCCGAGTGACCGTACCGCGCAGGGTGCTGCGCCTGCGCCAGGGCGTGCCCTCGCACCGCCCCGACACGCTGGCCGCCGAGGAGCCGATGGAGATCCGGGTCGGCGGCCGCCCGCTGACGGTGACCATGCGCACGCCCGGCAGCGACTTCGACCTGGCGGCCGGGTTCCTGGTCAGCGAGGGCGTGCTGCACGCCGCCCACCAGCTGGCCGGCATCCGCTACTGCGCGGGCGCCACCGCGGACGGCGGCAACACCTACAACGTGGTGGACGTGGTGCTGGCCGCCGGCGTGCCCGCCCCGGACGCCTCGCTGGAGCGCAACTTCTACACCACCTCCTCCTGCGGCCTGTGCGGCAAGGCCAGCCTGGACGCGGTGCGCACCACCGCGCCGTGGAGCGTCGCCGAGGACGGGCTGCGCGTCACCCCCGCCCTGCTCGCCGCCCTGCCGGAGCGGCTGCGCGCCGCCCAGAAGGTGTTCGACAGCACCGGCGGACTGCACGCGGCCGGCCTGTTCGACGCGGACGGGCGGCTGCTGTGCCTGCGCGAGGACGTGGGCCGGCACAACGCGGTGGACAAGGTGATCGGCCACGCCCTGCGCGAGGGCCTGCTGCCGGCCCGCGGCACGGTGCTGATGGTCAGCGGCCGGGCCTCCTTCGAGCTGGTCCAGAAGGCCGTGATGGCGGGGATCCCGCTGCTCGCCGCCGTCTCCGCGCCGTCCTCGCTGGCCGTGGACCTGGCCGAGGAGAGCGGGCTGACCCTGGTCGGCTTCCTGCGCGGCGAGTCGATGAACGTCTACACCCGGACGGACCGGATCGACACACGGGCGACCGACGCGGAAGGCTAGTCGCTCGGCTGCGGGGTCCAGCGGTGCAGGCCCTTGCGGTCGTAGTAGCGGGTCATCGCGAAGCCGAAGGCGAGGGCGAGCACGATGCCGACCGCGATCATGATCCAGCCCCGGGCCAGCCCGGCGTCGGCCCGGGCGTCGAAGAACAGGATCGCCCGGATGCCGTCGCTGAGCTGGCGCATCGGCTCGAACAGTCCGAGGAAGCGGTAGAAGCCGGGCACCGCCTGGAGCGGCACGGTCGCGCCCGAGGACGGCAGGGCGAGCGCGATGAAGACGAACATCGACACCAGCTGGCCGATGCCGCCGAAGGCCGCGTTGATCGCCTGCACGCCCAGGCCCACGGCGAGGCTGGCGCAGTAGGCGAAGAGCCAGAGCATCGCCGGGTGCGGGGCGTCCATGCCGAGGATGCCGACCGTGCAGAGCATCACCAGGCTCGTGGTGACCAGCATGATCCCGGCCGTCATGATCATCTTGAGCAGCAGGGTCTGGGTGCGGCTGATCGGGACGGTCGGGCGGCGGGTGTGCCAGGGGCCGATCTCGCTGTCGGCGTAGCCGAGCGCGCCGTCGACTCCGCTGTGGATCATGTTGCCGCCGATGAAGGCGGTCAGCACGGCCAGCAGCGCGTAGTAGAAGGCGCTCAGGCCGAGGCCGCTGTGGCTGCCGATCGGGTGGCCGATCCGGGTGGTGACGGCGAACGGGTCGGCGAGCAGCAGCCGGGCGGTGGCGCCGGTGTCCGGGCCGGTGGCGGTGGCGGATGCGGGCGGGAGCGCGGCGAGCAGTTCCTTGCCGGTGACCTGCGAGGCCTGGTGGGCGGCGTTCTGGGCGATCTGGGCGGCGATCGAGGACCCGAGGCTGCCGAGGCCGGGGTTGGTGAGGACGGTCAGGGTGGGCCGGTCGGTGGCCTGACCGGTCGCCAGCCTGGTGACGGCGGCGGTGAAGTCCTTCGGGACGACCAGGGCGCTGTAGACCTTGCCGGAGGCCAGCTGGTCGTCGAGTCCGGCGGCGTCGACCTGCTTCCAGTCGACGGTCCCGCCGGGGCTGCCGGCCAGCACGGCGCCGGTCAGCAGGGCGCCGACGCTCTGGGTGCGGCCGGGCGGCGGCGGGCCCTGGTCCTCGTTCACCAGGGCGATCGGGAGCCGGTGCAGGTGCCCGGTCGGGTTGACGATGCCGCCCATGTAGAGCAGCGAGAGGAGGGCGGCCAGCAGGCCGCACAGGACGGTCGGGAGGAGCCACAGCTTGGGCCGGCGGGCGAGCTGGAAGGCCCGTGCCTGCCGGGCGGGCCCCTGGGAGTCTGCGGTCGCCATGCCACCCCTCGGGTTCGGGCACGCCTGGGCGCCGTGCCGCTGCGGTACGGCGGGAAGTCGTTCCGTGGCGGCCCGGCGGCCAAACTCCCCGTCACCCGGGCGGCGGTCGGCGGTCGGCGGTCGGGAGCGGCGGGGTTCAGGCGTCGGCGGGGTTCAGGCGTCGGCGGGGTTCAGGAGTCGACGGGGGTCGGGGCCCAGCCCTTGCCGTCGTAGAAGTAGCCCGGCGCGCCCGTCTTCGCGACCGTGCGGAACACCTGCCCGTCGTCGGGGACCCGCAGCGTGCCCTGGCGGCCGTCGCTGTTCCACTCCACTTCCAGGTACCAGGAGACGTCCTGGGAGCGGGTCCCGGCGTCGATCCTCAGCACCTGCAGGTCGGTGTCGGACACGTGGAAGGGGAAGTCGGACGGCCCCACCTTGCCGTTGTCCTTCTCGCCGGCCACCGCCACCGTCCGGGGCGCCGAGGCGTCCAGGTCGACGGTGAAGAACGCCGGGTCGAGGCCGCCGCCGCAGCCCGAGGCGGGGGTGTAGACGTTCCCCTTCGGCGCCGGCTGGCTGCTCACCACGTGCACGTACACGGCCTGCAGCGCGACGGCCTTGGCGCTCGTGCCCTGCGCGGTCAGCTGGAGCCGCAGGTGCCCGGCGGGGACGCCGCCCTGGGAGGCCGCCCACGCCTCCGTCGCGGCCTGGCTCCTCGGCGGCTGGGCCACCTTGCCGGGCGCGCGCGGGGAGAGGAACCACTGGCCGCAGGGGGTGCCCCAGTTGTTGCTCAGGACGTTGACGTGGAAGGGCGGCGGCGGTGCGGCCAGGGTGGGGGTGGGGGTCGGCGCGGGGGTCGGCGTGGACGCGGAGGCGGGGGCCGAGGCGGTGACCGGCGCCGCGGCCGGCGTGCTCGTGGGCGCGGGCGCGTCGGCGGACGCGCTCGCCGTGACGGCGGCCGTCGCGGCCGCCGGCCGGCCGCTGCCGCGCATCAGGAACGGCACGGCGGCGGCCAGCACCACCACGGCGGTCGCACCGGCCAGCACCCGGGCCCGCGACCAGCGGGGGCGGTGCGGCTCGGTGACCGTCCCGCCGTCTCCCCCGGCCGCCGCCTCCGGAACGGGCGCCGCCTCCACAGCAGGCGCCGCCTCCGGAGCGGGCACGGGCTCGGGAACGGGCACAGGCTCGGGAACGGGCTCCGGAGCGGGCACGGGAGCCGCCACCGCCCCCGGCTCCCGGCGCCGCGCCGCGTCGGCCAGGATCCAGCGCCGGTGCAGCTCGACGAGCTCGCGCCGGTCCGCCCCGCACGCCCGGGCGAACCGCTCCACCGGCGCGTACTCGGTCGGCACGGCGGCGCCGTTGCAGTAGCGGTGCAGGGTGGAGGTGCTGACGTGCAGCCGGGTCGCCAGGGCGCCGTAACTGCGCCCCGAACGGTCCTTCAGTTCGCGCAGCATCGCCGCGAACGCGTCGGTCTCCACGCCCATCCCCTGCCTCCCCCGCAGCCCGGGCGGCCGTCCGGCCCGCCGGCCGAACCCGCAGCTCACGGTACCGGTTGCCGCTCCGTCGCCGCGGCGACGGAGCAGGGCCCGGAGGGTTCTACGGGCGGAGGCGGCCGCGGGGTTCACCCCGGCTCCTCCGGAGGGGGTCAGGAGGCCGGCACGTCGGCGCGGGCCGCCGAGTCCGCCGCGTCCGCGACGCTGCCGCGGTAGAGGCCGAGCTTGACCTTGCCGACCTTCGCGGCGGGGCTGAGCGGGAAGTTCAGCGTCTGGGCGTTGGCCATGTGGTCGCCGTCCGGCAGCACGTTCAGCTGGTCGACGGCGACCGGCCCGGGGACGAGATCGAGCACCGCGTACGCCGTCTGCCCGGCGCCGAGCGCGTAGGCGGGCGGGCCGCCGAGGCCGCCGGGCACCAGCGGCTTGACGTTCCCGCTGCGGTCGGCCGCGTGCGAGTCGCCGAGGTCGACCCGCGGGTAGTAGCTCAGGCCACAGGCCTTCGGGCCCTGGTTGCGCACCTCGATCACCCGCTGGCCGGCCGCCTCGGGCCGGGCGGTCACCCTGACCGTCAGCTTCGCGCTCTCGCAGGGGTGGCTGTAGGCGTACGGGTCGTCCGTTCCGCCGCCACCGGCGGGGGCGGCGGTCGGCTGCTTGGGCTTGCCGGTCGGCACCGGCGCGGGGGCGGCGCCGTTCGCGCCCGCACCGGACACCGCCCCGGGCGTGGACGCCACCGCCGGCGCCACCGGGGCCGCCGCGGCACCGGTGGCGGGCGCGGTGGCGGACCTGGTCGGCCGTGCGTCGGCCGTCCCCTGGTCTCCCCCGGGCCCGCAGGCCGTCAGCCCGAGGACGGCGCCGAGGGCGAGGGCGGCGGGCAGGACGAAAGTACGACGAGAAGACATGGCGGATCCCCCGTGGGACAGAGAAAGGAGAGGTGACCGCCGGGCGGGGCGGCGACGCCATCTCGGCCCGGCTGTCAGCACTCTGACGCGCCGCCCGTCCCGCCCGCCAGAGCCACCGGCCCAGCCGGGACGCTGGAACGGTTCCACCCCCTCCGACCTGCGGTTTCCCGCCGCCCTGGAACGCCGCGCCGGGACGCCTCGCCCGCCCGCGACGGCTCCGCCGAGAGGAGCGGACGCCTCCGTTCGACCCCTCCGGCACCACCCGGACCACCGGACGCGCGACCACCCCGCAGCCACATCTGCGCAGCTGCGCAGGCTTGTGGAGGGTGGTGCGGAACCCCTACGGTGTTCCCCGCCGTGGTGCTCGGGAAGTCCGGTGGCCGCCTCTCAGGGGGCCGAATCCGGCGCGGCCCTCGCCACTGTGAACGGGAAGTGCCTCCGACGTGCCCGCAGCGATGCGCGCAGTCACCGGCGCCGTAGAGGCGCACGGGAAGACGAGCCGGAGGCACGCTCCGCCCTGCCCGCACGCGGGTCGGGTGGTCCACCCGCAGCCAGGAGACCGGCCACGGCGCGCACGACCCCCGGGGACCCGGGGGCGCCCCCACGAGGAGCTGGAGAGGCCTGCCCGTCATGACCATCACCGATGAGTCACCGTCGTCAACCCTGTCCCTGCCGCCGCGCTGGTCGCGCGGGGACACCGTCCGGACGGCGAGCCTGCTCGGCGTCATCATCGCGATGCACGCGGTCGCCTTCGGCATGCTGTTCCTGCTGATCGCGCCGGCCCACTACAGCATCGGCACCCAGACCTTCGGCGTCGGCCTCGGCATCACCGCCTACACGCTCGGCATGCGGCACGCCTTCGACGCCGACCACATCGCCGCGATCGACAACACCACCCGCAAGCTGATGGCGGACGGCCAGCGGCCGGTCTCGGTCGGCTTCTGGTTCGCCCTCGGCCACTCCAGCATGGTCATGCTGATGGCCGCGATGGTCGCCTGCGGCGCCCAGGTCGTCGGCACCCTGATGGACGACCAGTCCGCGACGCACCAGTGGCTGGGCCTGATCGGCACCAGCGTCTCCGGCACCTTCCTCTACCTGATCGCCGCGCTCAACCTGGTCGCCCTCGTCGGCATCCGCAAGGTCTACAAGTCGATGCGCGCCGGGGAGTACGACGAGAAGAAGCTGGAGAAGCACCTCGACGAGCGCGGCTTCATGAACCGCATCCTCGGCCGCCTCACCAAGTCCATCCGCCGCCCCGGCCAGATGTTCCCGATCGGCGCGCTGTTCGGCCTCGGCTTCGACACCGCCTCCGAGGTCACCCTGATGGCCATGGCCGGCTCCGGCGCCGCCTCCGGCCTGCCCTGGTACGCGATCATCTGCCTGCCGCTGCTGTTCGCCTGCGGCATGAGCCTGTTCGACACCCTCGACGGCACGTTCATGAACTTCGCGTACCACTGGGCGTTCTCCAACCCGGTCCGCAAGGTCTACTACAACCTCACCATCACCGGGCTGTCCATCGCGGTGGCGTTCATCATCGGCACCATCGAGCTGGTGAGCGTGCTGCACGAGAAGCTCGACCTCACCGACCCGGTCACCGGCTGGATCTCCGACATCAGCCTGGACAACGTCGGCTACGTCCTGGTCGGCCTGTTCGTGGTCGTCTGGGCCTGTGCCCTCGCCTACTGGCGCTTCGGCAACGTCGAACAGCGCTGGGCCGCCCGGGTCGAGAAGGCCGGGGCCTGAGCCGGTAGCCGCAGCGGTGCCGCCGGGGGGCGGCACCGCTGCCACCCGGAACGCCGGGGCCCCGGCCCGGGCGGCTGACTGCCGCCCGGGCCGGGGCCTGCGTGTGTCCGAGCCTCGTGTCTCCGCCGAGGGCTACGGTGTGCGCTCGGGCTGGAGGTTCCAGGTGACGTTGCCCTGGGCGTTGGGGCAGTCCCAGACGTCGAGCCAGGTGCCCTGCTCGGTGTGCCAGGCGTTCAGCTCGATGCAGCGGCCGGTGTCGAGGTTGCCCCCGGTGACGGTCGCGTTGTTGACGATGCGGCCGTCCGTGCGGACGGTCCACTTCTGGGTGGGCGAGCCGTCGCAACGGGCGAGCCGGACGAGGGCGCCGTTGCCGGTGGCCCCGTCCGCGGTGGTGGCGCAGAAGGCGCCGGACCGGATGGTGCCGTCGGCGCCGATGTTGTACCGCTGGTTGGGCGTGTTCCAGCAGCTGCCGAGGGCCAGCTGGGCGCCGTCCCGGGCGCCGCCCCAGGCGTCCATGCACATCGACGGGGCCAGGTTGGAGTGGACGGAGGTGCTGGCGTCGGCGTAACCGATCATGCTGGGGGTGCCGAAGCCGTCGACCTTGCCCTTGGTGCCGGTGCTGCTCCGGCCCGGGTAGACGGTGATCGCGTTGTTGTTGTCGACCGTCCAGATGTCCGGGTAGCCGTCCGCGCTGATGTCCCCGGCGCCGATGCGCGGGTAGTTCGCGGCGTTCACGCCCCAACCGATCTTCACGCCCGCGTCGGGCTTGGTGAGGGCGGTGAAGTCGACGGTGCCGTCCGCCTTCCAGCCGAGCGGGTAGGCGAAGACGTCACCGGTGGTGCGGTTGCGGGCCCACAGCGTGGTCTGGTTGACCTGGCCCGGGTTGGCCTTGTCGGTGCTGGTGGTGAGGCCGTTGGCCGCACCGGGGTCGAGCAGTTCCAGGTCGGCCCAGCTGCCGGAGGCGGTGGGGATCAGCGTGGCGCTGTTGATGTTGTCCGCCAGGCCGTCCGGCGTGTAGAGGAACAGGTTGTCGTTCTCCAGGGTCAGCAGCGAGGTCTGGGTGGAGATGATCTGCTGGCCGGTGGTGGTGCCGGGTTTGGCGGCGGTGGCCTCGCCCTCGGGGGTGCCGAAGGCGATCACCTGGGAGACGCCGCTCCAGTCGGCCGCGCGGTAGCCGGCGCAGGCCGCGCCGGTGCCGTAGGTCTTGCAGGACGCCGGGCGGTTGAGCGCGATCGGCGTGAGGGTGTCCAGGCGCCCGGTCCCGTCGTTCGGGATCAGGAACATGTTGTTCTTCAGGATCGCCGACTTGTCCGAGGCCTTGGCCGGGTTGTCGAAGTGCGCGACGATCTCGTCCACGGGCTGGCCGGGGGCGAAGGTGCCGTGGTGGCTGATCTGGAAGTCGGCCCAGGTGGTGCCGTAGTCCCGGGCGCCGGGCGCGGCCGCACCGGGCGCCGCCAGCGAGGTCGACGGGTCGGCGGTGCCGCCGATGACCCGCAGGTCGCCGTTCTTGTCGGTGACGACGATGTCCGGCTTCTGGTCGTTGTCCACGTCGCCGAACACCGGCTGGGTGCCGGGCTTCCACGGCGCGTAGAAGTTGTAGACGGCGGCCTGGCTGTAGTTGCCCGCGACGTCCATCGCCCAGGCGTACAGCGAGTTGGTGCCCCAGTTGCGCGGCTGGAAGCCGTACGGCTGACCGGGCTTGACGGTGTCGGAGCGGTTGCAGCCCCAGCCGACGACCGGCGTCGGGTCGGTGGAGACGCGGATGCAGGCGATGCCGGAGGCCCACAGGTTCGGGCCGGGCACCGGGTCGTCGGCGTTGAGGGTGAAGGTGCCCCAGTCGCCCGCGTACTTGGCCGGGTTCGGGTTGGGGGTGCCGGACGGCGGGAAGTCGGTCGAGCTGATGCTGATGCGCGGGTTGGTCTTGTCGACGCGGAAGTAGCACCAGGCGCTGTTCGGCGAGGTGAGCAGGTTGTCGGTCGAGCGGGCCACCCAGCCGTACTGGTGGCCGTCGGTCAGCGAGCCGACCGAGATCGACGGGCCCGGGTTGTTGTACGACCCGCCCCAGGCACCCTGTTCCAGGGCGAAGTTGGGGTCCTGGTCGTCCCACATCTTGTAGCCGGTGTAGAGCGGCTGACCGGCCGGGGAGTAGCTGCTGGCGGTCAGGTAGATGTTCTGGTTGTTGCCGACCCAGCCGGGGTTGTCCCAGGGGTGGGCGCCGCCGCTGTTGCACTCGGCCGTGGCACCGGTGTCGGCCCAGCCGGGGCCGGGGCTGGTGTGCGCGTACCAGACCGTGGGCGTGATGTCGTAGTTGGTGGTGATGTTGGGGTTGCTCGAAATCCGGTGGCGGAAGGTCATGTTCCACTCGGAGTCGCTCGGGGCGATGCCGAGGGTCCACCAGGGCCAGTGGCCGGCGGCCGCCTGGTTGACCGTGCCGCTGACGTCGACGGCCAGCGGGCCGGTGCCGGTGATCGGCTGGCCGCCGACGTAGCTGCAGCCGTCCATCACCACGTTGCCGTTGTCACCGCACGGCTGCTGGTACCAGTTGGTGTTGCCGTCGATCGGCTTCGGGACGGAGTAGACGCCGAGGTTGGTCGGCGTGCCCGGGCTGGACGCGCTGGAGACCTGGAAGTTGAGGGTGGAGGTGTACAGCGTCGGCGGGGACTCGGCGCCGCTCGGGACGGTGTAGATCGCCGGGTTGATGGTGAACTGGAAGTAGGCGCGCTGACGGCCCAGGCTGCCGCAGTCCTGGCTCGGGTCCGAGCTGTGGAAGCCGCAGTAGCCCGTCGCCAGGTCGGACTTGAGGTTGAGGTTCTTCGCGTCCTTGTGGTTCTCCTGGACCTCGACCGAGCTCTGGACGGAGTTGCTGACCGCGATCAGGGTCGGGTCCAGGAACCACGGGCCGGTGCCGGAGCCCAGAGCGGCGGGGTCCGGAGTCAGCTCGATGGCCTCGCTGGTCGCCTTGGTGCCGATCGGCGCGACCTTGGCGCCGTCGCCCGGCGCCTCGGCCGTCGACGGGGCTCCCTGGGCGGCGGCCTCCTCGGCGGCGGGGGCCGAGACCGCCTTGCCCGCCTTGGGCGGGGTGGCGGAGGCCGGCTTCGAGGAGTCCCACTGCATCGGGGCGGGCGACTGGAAGCGGACCTTGGCCTTGTCGTCCTTGACGCTGATCGCGCCCTTGTCGTCGGAGGCGACGGTGAGCCCGTTCGCCGTGACGGGGAAGCGCAGCGTCTTCAGCGCCGGGTTGGCCGCCGCCTCGGGCGTGCGGACCACGACCACGTCGCGCCAGCCGCCGGCCGTCAGCGCGGTCAGCTGCAGGTCGACGCCGGGCAGCACGTCGGAGTAGGTGGCGGTGGCGCCGTTGAGCACCGGCTTCGGCAGCGCGAACGGGGCGCCGACCGCGAGCTTCTTGCCGTCCTCGGTGACGACGGTGGCCATCGGGCCGGTGCCCCCGCCGGAGAAGGACACGTTGGTGCCGAGCACCGCGGGGGTGACCGTGCCGTCCGCGCCCGCCTTCAGGGTCGGGTCGAGGTCGGCCCACTTGCCGTCGCGCTTGGTGCGCACCGGCTGGGCGTTGTCGGTGGTGCTCAGCGTGCCGTTCGGATTCGCGACGGTCTTCGAGGCCTCGGCGGTCATCGCGTCGACGACGACCGGCTTGCCCGTCGACTTCGCCTTGGCGATCGCGTCGAGCATGGCCTGCTGCTGGTCCGTCAGCTTCGGCCCCGGCTTGGGCGGGGTGAGCGGCGGCAGCGACGCCGGCCCGTGCTGCGCCGGCCCTGACGGAGAGTCAGCGGCCATGGCGGCCGGGGCGGACAGCAGAGCGAGACCGAGCACACCGGTCACACCGAACGAAGTCAGTCGAATCAGTCGTTTGGGTGCCGATCGCACCGATCGTGACGGTCTCGCCGAATGAGGCGTCATTGGCTTGTCGGACATGTCAGTTCGCTTTTCCCTCCCTGACACCGCGCCACGGTCGACACGGTGTTTCGGAGGGGAACGATGGGGCCCGAAAGGGGAGTTGGTCAAACGCGAAGGCGTCTTGACGGGACATGTCCGGAATGGTTCCCACCCGATCGGTCAAGACTTCGCAAACAAGCGCGGTGCGTGGCGGAACTGCCTGTTCCGCCGCTCTCGGGCTCGCCTATGTTCTGCCTCAACCTTGGGAAAACTGTGCCCATTTGAAGGTTACTCACTTTCACCACTCGTCACGGAGAGGAACCACCGTGGGTGTTCGGCATGCCCGGAACGGGACATCGGACCATCCTCTTCCCGGACGACAAGGTCTGCGGATAAGGACCCCGCGCACGAGGAGCCCGGAAGGCGTACGCGCCTCCAGGCTCCTCGGCCGTTCACAGCACGGGCGATCCCCATGATCGCTAAGCTTCCGAGGATGGCGACGGCCGGGGAGGGTGGCGTGCGGGACGGGTGGATCAGGGTGCCGGTCGGGGACGACGCCGAGCGGTGGGCGACGCGCGGCGGGTGCCGGCGGGTGCTGCTGATCGTGCACAACGTGACCTCGGCGACCCGGCTGCTCGACGTGGTCGGGCTGTTCCGGGACGACCTGCGGGTGCAGCTGCTCGCCACCTGCCCGGGGACCTCGCCGTTCCGCTCCGGGACGGCCGAGCTGCTGGCGGCGCTCGGGGTGCCCGTCCTGCCCTGGGAGCAGGCGCTGGAGCTCGGGGCGGAGCTGGTGGTCTCGGCCAGCTTCGGGGGCCAACTCGAAGCGGTGAAAGGCAAGTTGGCCGTACTGTCGCACGGCGTTGGCTACAATAAGAGGCTGGCCACACCGGACACCGGACACCGGACACCGGACACCGGACACCGGACACCGGACACCGGACACCGGACACCGGACACCGGACCGGGCCGCTCCGCTGTTCGGCCTCTCCCCCGAGTGGGCGCTCGCCCCGGACGGCTCCCCCGTCGCCGACGCGCTGGTGCTCTCCCACCCCGTCCAGCTGGACCGGTTCCGCGCCTCCTGCCCCGAGGCGGCCGGGACGGCGGTGCTCGGCGGTGATCCGTGCTTCGACCGGATCCTGGCCGCCCGCCCGCGCCGGAAGGCGTTCCGCCGGGCGCTGGGGGTGCGCCCGGGCCAGCGCCTGGTGCTGCTGAACTCGACCTGGAACCCCACCTCCCTGTTCGGCGGCGGCGGAGGCGACGGCGGCGGCGACAGCGAGCAGGACGACGTCCTGGCGCTGCTGCTGCGCGCCCTGCCCGAGCTGCCGGTGGACGAGTACCGGGTCGCCGCCGTCCTGCACCCCAACGTCTGGCACGGCCACGGCCCCGGGCAGGTCCGGCTCTGGCTGGACGGCGCCGCCCGGGCGGGCCTGACCCTGGTCGATCCGGTGGCGGACTGGCGGCAGGCCCTGATCGCCGCCGACGCCGTGGTGGGCGACTTCGGCTCGGTCAGCTACTACGCCGCCGCGCTCGGCACCCCGGTGCTGGTCGCCGCGCCCGGCCCGACCGTCATCGAACCGTCCTCGCAGGTCGCCGAGTTCGTCCGCGAGGCGCCGCGCCTGGACCCGTACGGGCCGCTGCGGCCGCAGCTGGACGCCGCCCTGCGCGGCGGCCGAGTGCCGCCCGGCCCGGCGCAGTTGACCAGTTCCTGCCCCGGCGGGTCGGCCGCGCGCCTGCGGGCCCTGTTCTACGGGCTGATCGGCATCCCGGAGCCGGCCGCGCCCGCGCTGCTGGACCCGCTGCCGCTGCCCGCCCACCGGCCGGGTCTCGTCACCGCGCCGCTGCGGGTGCTCACCGAGGTGGGCGGCGGCGCGGTGACGCTGCGCCGGTTCGCCGCCGCCCGGTACGAGCCGGACGGCCCCGGCGACGGGCACCTGGCCGTGCACGAGGACACCCTGGACCCCGGCGCACTGGCCCTGGCCGACCTGATCGTCCAGCACACGCCGCCGGGCCTGGCCGAGGACCCGCGCCTGGGCACGCCCCGCCAGTGGGCGGCCGAGGCTCTGTCCCGGCACCGCTCCTGCGCGCTGGCCGTCCTGGTGACCGGGCCGGAGACCGGCACGGTGGTCGACCGGGCGGGCGGCGCCTGGGAGTTGAGCACCGCCGGTCTCGACCCGGCCGCGGCCGCCTCGGCCTGGCTGGCCCGGCGGGCGGCCCACGGCGAGCCGCCCGCCGAGCTGGCGGTCCGCGTCGGCGGCGCCGTCCACCGGGTGGTGGTCAGGCGGTCTTGATCGTGCCGCCGTCGATGACGTGGTCGGCGCCGTGGATGTTGGCGGCGCGCTCGGACAGCAGGAAGGCGACCAGGTCGGCGACCTCCTCGGGTTCGGTGAAGCGCCCCGAGGCGACGCCGAACTGCCCGGGCAGGGCCTCCAGCAGGTCGCCGTGGCCCACCCCGGACGCGGCGGCCACCTTGCCGCCGAGGCGGTCCGGGTCGGTCCACTGCGGACTGACCGTCAGGCCCGGGGAGACGGTGTTCACCCGGACCCCGCGCGGCGCCAGCTCCTCGCTGAGCCGCTTGCCGAACTGGGTCAGCGCGGCCTTGGCCTCCGCGTAGCCGACCGGCGCGCCGGCGGGCATGCGGGCGTTGATCGAGGAGATGTTCACGATCGCGCCCCGGCGCTCCAGGAGGCTCGGCAGCGCCGCCTTGGTGGTCCACATCGCGCTGAACAGGTTGAGGTCGAAGATCGTCTGCCACTGCTCGTCGTCGCCGTCCAGGAACCCGCCGATGGACATGCTGTCCGGGTCGCCCGCGCCGACGTTGTTGACGAGGAAGTCGATCCCGCCGACCGCGGCGCTCGCCTGCTCGACGACCGACCGCGCCCCGTCGCGGGTGCTCAGGTCGACGGACACCGCCGCGGCGGCGACCTCCGCCAGCTCGGGGGTGACGGTACGGGCCGCTCCCACCACCCGGACGCCCTCCGCGGCGAGGGTCCGCGCGATCGCGAGGCCGATGCCGCGACTCGCGCCGGTGACCAGCGCGGCCCTTCCGTTGATGCCGAGGTCCATGAGCTGCCCTTCTCGAATGACGGATTCTTGAACTTGAGGTCTAAAATTCGGGCGCGAAAAAGGGCCGCCGCAGCGGCCCGCGCGCCTCAGAGGCCGGCCAGGGCCGTGTCGATGATCCGGTACAGGACCGGCCGCTCGAAGGTCTTGGCCATCACGCGCAGCCCCGCGGAGGTGTTCTGGAGGAACTGCGCCTGCGCCCGGGCGTCGACGCTCCGGTCGACGTCACCGTCCAGCTTCCCCCGTTCGATGCGGGCGGCGAGCAGCTCGATCATGCGCTCCTCGATGCGGTGCGCCGCACGCGTGGCCTCCTCGTCCCGCCCGCCGAGTTCCTCGACGGTGTTCTGGGCCAGGCACCCGCGACGGACGGGCCCGTCCAGGTCCACGTCCACGAGCAGGACGAGGAACGCGCGGATGCGCTCCCTGGCGGTGCCCGGCCGCGAGAGCACCTCCTCGGTCAGCTCCGCGCCCATCCGGCCGTAGAGGTCCAGCGCCCTGCCGAACAGCTCCCGCTTGGAACCGAAGGAGTGGTACAGGCTGCCCTTGGCCACCCCGGTCGCCTCGGCGAGGTCGGCCGGGGACGTGCCGGCGTAGCCCTTGGTCCAGAACGTCTCCATCGCCCGTGCGACGACCACGTCCGGTTCGAAGTTCTTCGGCCTGCCCATGCCGTGACCGTAGCGAGTAGTTGACCTTGAGGTCAACTACTCGATCCGCGCGCGCGGTCCCTGCCGCCGGTCGGCTCGGTCCGCCCCGCCGGCGGGCTCAGTCCGTCCCGTCCGCCGCCAGGGTGCGCAGCACCGCCAGCGGCGCGAGGTGGAAGGTGGCGCCCTGGCGCTCCAGCAGGGTGCCGGCCTCGTCGAGCAGCGGCCGGGCGAGGGTGCCGTGGCCCTGCTCGATCAGCGCCTGGGCGAGGTCGGTGAGCGCCCGGGCAGTGTTGTAGCCCTCGCCGGTGCCCCGGAAGTACGCCACCGCCTCCTCCAGCGCGGCCCGCGCCCGGTCGAAGCGGCCGAGGCCGCGCAGTGCCCGTCCCCGGTGACGGCCGAGCAGGGCGCGGGCGCGCGGCAGGTCGGCGTGGCCGGTGTCCTCGGCGCCGATGCCGGCGAGCAGGGCGAGCGCGCGGTCGAAGCAGTCCAGGGCCTCGGCGTGGCGCCACTGCCGCAGCCGCAGCAGGCCGAGCGATTCGACGGCGGTGGCCCGGCCGCGCAGGTGTCCGTCCTTCTCCTCCGCGTCCGCGGCCAGTTGCAGGTGCCGCTCGGCCTCCTGGTACTCCTGCAACTCGACGAGGGCGAGCGCGAGTTGGCCGTGCATCCGGCCGGCCGTGCGGGGCGGTGTGCCGGGCGCGGCGGCGGCCCGGGCGCCGGCGCGCAGGGCGGGCAGCAGTTCGTCGTGCCGGCCGGCCTTGAGCTGGACGGCCCACAGCGCCTCGACGAGCTGGCAGACCAGCTCGGGCGCGGCGAACTCCTCGGCGGCGCGGACGGCTTCGACCAGGTTGGGCAGCTCGGCGCCGAGCGCCGCGAGCGCCCGCGCCTCGTCCGGGTAGCCGTCCGGGCCGAGCTCCGCGTACAGCGGGCCGAGGTGCCAGCGCTGGGGCAGGGCAGCGTAGTCGGCGGCGACGGCGAGGCGCAGCAGGGTGTCGACGGCGCGGGTGACGGCGGCGGCGCAGGCGGCGAGCCCGTCCTCGCGGACGGCCAGGGCCTCGGCGTGGCGGCGGACGACGGGGCGGTAGTGGTGCCGGCCGTCGACGGTGGTCTCCAGCAGCCCGGCGTCGGCGAGTTCGGCGAGGGCGGCGGCCGCGTCCGGCTCGGCGAGGCCGGTGGCGGCCGCGGCGGTGCGCGCGGTCAGGCCGGGCCAGGGGCGCAGGGCGCAGCGGCGGTAGGCGAGGGCGGCGTCGGGCGACAGCTGCCGGTAGCGGTCCTCGGCGGCGGCCTCGGCCGGGTCGGCGGGCCGTGCGCCCGGCGTGGGCCCGGCCGCGGGGGCTTCGGCCAGGCTCGGCGCGGCGGCCCGCAAGGCGAACGGGTAGCCGGCGCAGCGTTCCAGGACGCCGGGCAGGGCGGCCTTGGCGGCGGTGACGGCGGGCTTGCCCGCGAGCTCGGTGAGCAGGCGGCGGGCGTCCTTGTCGGCGAGTGGGCCGACCGGGACGGTCACGGCGTCGAGCCCGGCGAGCGGGCGGCGGGCGGTGATCACGGTGAAGACGCCGGCGGCGGCGGTGAGCAACGGCCGTACCTGGGCGGCGGAGTGGGCGTGGTCGAGGACGACCAGGAGGCGGCGGGTGGCGAGCAGGGCGCTGAACAGGTCGGCGCGGTCCTCGACGGTGGCGGGCACGTGCTCGGCGGGCACGCCGAGGCGGTGCAGGAAGCGGCGCAGCACGGTCGCCGGGTCGGCGGCGCCCTGCGGGCCGGCGGCGCGCAGGTCGGCGTACAGCTGGCCGTCCGGGAAGCGGGCGGCCTCCCGGCTGCCCCAGTGGATGGCGACGGCGCTGGTGCCGATGCCGTCCGGTCCGTGCAGCAGGGCCTGCCGGGGGCGGCCGTCCGGCTTGCGGCCGCCCTCCTTGTCGAGGGCGGCGAGCGGGCCCTTGCGGTCGGTGAAGTAGCGGGTGGAGGCGGGCAGCAGGCGCGGGACGGCGTCCGCGCGCCCGGGGTCGTCGGACGGCACACCGCTCATCCAGGCGGCGAGGGCCCGGGCCTGCGCCGGGTCGTTGCGGGCGCCCTCGACGAGCAGCCGGGCGACGGCCTCGCGCTCGCCGGCCCCGCTCGGCGCGACGATCTGGCGCCCGGTCGCCCGCTGCACCAGCCCGCCGAACGCCTCCCAGGCCCACTTCCCGGCCTCTCCCGCCATCGACGAACTGACCGCCCCCAACACCCCCGAGACCGCCGAGATCGACAGCGGATCGACCATGCCCCAACCCCCAGCACCACGCGCGGCAGGCCCCGGCCCTCCGCCTACGTCTCCTGACCCCGCCAACGGTAGCGTCTACGCTCAGCTGCGCGTTCGGCTTCGCCGGGAACGGCCGCCCGGGTGTGGGATGCTCTGCCGCGATCCGGACGCGTGCCGGTCATGTGGCCGGTGAGGTGGCCGGTCATACGGTCTGTCATTCGGTCTGTCAACGGGGGACGATCTTGCGAAGTGGGCTGCAACTGGCCGGGCGGTACCTGCTCCAGGACCAGCTGGGACGCGGCGGCATGGGCGAGGTGTGGCTGGGCCGGGACGAGCGGCTGCGCCGGCCGGTGGCGGTGAAGATCCTGCCGCTGGCCGCCGAGGCCGAGCGCGACGCCGTCGCCCGGTTCCGCCGGGAGGCGGAGATCGCCGCGAACCTCAACCACCCGGGCATCACCACGGTGTTCGACATCGACGAGCACGTCGAGGAGACCGGCCGCGCGCTGCTCTTCCTGGTCATGGAACTCATGCAGGGCCGCGACCTGCACGCGGAGATCGCCCGGCACCCGGGCGGCCTCCCGATCGAGCGGGTGACGGAGCTCGGCCGGCAGGTCCTGGAGGCCCTGGGCGCCGCCCACGAGCAGGGCGTGACGCACCGGGACATCAAGCCCGCCAACCTCTTCCTGCTGGCCGACGGCCGGGTCAAGGTCTGCGACTTCGGCATCGCCCGCCTCGCCGACGCCACCCGGATCTCCTCCACCGGCAGCATCGCCGGGACACCGCTCTACATGGCCCCGGAGCAGATCCAGGGCGGGCGCACCGACCAGCGCACCGACCTGTACGCCTTCGGCTGCGTGCTGTACGAACTGCTCACCGGCACGGCCTGGGTGGACACCGGCTCCGGGGTCGCCGCGCTGCTGTACCAGCACCTCAGCCGGCTGCCCGTGCCACCGAGCAGCAGACGCCCGGAGGTTCCGGAGCACCTCGACCGGCTGGTGCTGGGCCTGCTCGCCAAGGATCCGGCCGACCGGCCGGCGACCGCGGCGGCGGCCCTGGCGCTGCTGGGCGGGCCGGACACGTCGGGCGCGCCGAACGCCGAGCAGCCGCCCGTCGACGCCCCGCCCGTGGACCCCACTCCCCCGCCCGTCGACCCGACGCCGCCCGTCGACCCGACGCCGCCGGTCGACCCGACGCCACCCCCCACCGCGCCGGCCACGGCGGCGGACCCCGCCCCGCCGCGCCGCAGCGGCTGGCGGAGCACCGCGCTCATCGCTGCCGTGATGGTGCTGGCCACGGGCGCCACGATCGCCTACGAGGTCAGCCAGGGCTCCGGCTACCCCGACGTCAACTCGCCGCACAAGGACGAGACCCCGTCCGGGGCCCTCTTGACGCCGGGCGGGACGGCCAGGATCCCCTTCATCTACGACACCTCCGTGACGTCGGGCCGCGCCACCTGGGAGCGCGTCACCCTGGGTGTCGCCGTCACGTCCGTCACCCGCGACTCGGCGCCGAACACCCCGGCCGGCTTCGACGCCTACTGCGTCCGCTTCCGGCTGACCAACCTCGGCGGCAAGGACATGCCCGCCCAACTGCCGGTCGACGGCTGGGACCACGGCGCCGGCCCCGCCAACCAGTTCACCGGCGGCGTGCTGAGCCTCGTGTCCGACCAGATCGTCCGGGGCAGACCGGCCCTCCTGCTGGAGGGGGTGCTCGCGGACGGCAGCCTCACCAGCGAGGAGCACGCCACCGGCCCGCACCCGCCGACCTCCGCCGTCGAGTCCCCCGGCTGCCGGCCCCACGCCCCGGGAAAGCTCGCCCCCGGCCAGTCCGGCGACCAGGGCACGATCGTCCACGTCCCCACCGGGAGCACCCTGGTCGGCGCCCGCTGGACCGAGCCGACCACCGTGGTCGACAAGGACAGGGGCACATACACCGTCCAGTGGAACGCCTCGCCGACGTAGCGGCTCGGCGGGGCTGGACGGGACGGATGGCGAGGTTCCGGCCAAGGTTGCGCGCCATTCACCCCAGCTGACGGATTCACGGGATCGTCAGCTGGGCTTCGTGCTACAACCTTCGACGGGCCGCAACTCCCGTTGCCCGCCCGCCTGGTACCGCATGTCCGGTAGTCCCCGCGCCACACCTCACCTTGGGAGAGCCATGTCTTCCGCACGCATCCGCCCCGTCCGCCTGTTACTCGCCGCCCTGGCCGCCGCCGCCCTGCTGTTCTCGGGCGCGGTCACCGCGACCCCCGCGAGCGCCACCGCCAGCAGCCTCGACGGCGCCTGGGCCTGCAGCGTCCCGACCGGGTACGTCTACGACCAGGTGCAGATGAACCGCAACTGCAGCGGCGGCGGCAGCTGGGGCTCGCCGCAGTTCCACCTGCGGACCCCCGTCGACGGCCTGACGGCCTGCGTGAGTTCGCCCGGCTTCACCTACGACTACATCAGCTGGGGCTCCGCCTGCAGCCAGATCGCCGGGGTCCAGTCCAACCAGTACCACCTGCGCACGCCGTACAGCGGCCTCTGGTCCTGTGACGTCCCCGCCAAGTTCACGTACAGCGCGACCACCCAGAACCTCGACTGCGCCATCGTCCAGGGCGTCCCGACCACCAAGTTCCAGCTGCTCGGCTGAGCCCTCCGCGTCGAAGGAAGGGAGCAGGAAGTCGGCCCGGCCGACTTCCTGCTCCACCCGGGGGCGCGCACGCCGCGTCGAAGCTCGCCCCCTTCGCACTCCAGACGAGCAGCGCGTCGTCGAGCCCACCGCTGTTGAACAGTTGCACGCAGCAGAGCCTCATCAACTCGGTGTCTCCCTCACCCTGCGCCCGCCGCTCACGCTCGGTGTGCTCCGCGAGCAACGCGCGAACCTCGTCGAGCCGCGCACCACCGGGACGCAGCCCGAACCGCCGCAGGCTCTCGTCCTCGTCCATCCGTGGCCTCCCTCGATCGTCCGGCACCGACCTATCGTCCCGGAAGCCTCCCCACCTCGGAGGGGCGGTTGCGGTTGAGTCTCCGTTCGCCGTTTCCCTCCCAGGCGCGACCGGCAGCTGTCACATTGGACCGTGACTCGCTGGTCGGACTTGGGAGTTGGGATGAGCTCGGGGGACGGCACCGACCTGGTCGGAGCGGTGGTCGCGGCGTTGGCGCAGGCGGCGTCGAGCGCCGCAGGTGCGGCGGGGACCGCGCTCGGCACGGAGGCGACGAGCTGGGTGCTGCAGGGGCTCGGGCGGTTGCCGCGGTGGGCCCAGGCGGCGCAGCGGGTGGAGTCGGCGCCGGAGGACGATGCGGCGAGGCAGCAACTGGCGGATGCCGTGGGTGAGTTGCTCAGCCTGCAGCCGGAGTTGGCGGAGCGCCTGGCGGAGCGGCTCGCGGCGGGATTGCTGCCGACCGCATCGCCGCTGCCGCCCGCGCCACCGGCCGTCACGGTCGGCGAGGGTGCGCACATCGGCGGTGCGGGGCAGACTGCGGTGGGAGGTTCGGGGCACACCCTCGTCGGCGGGGACGTGCACAACAACGTGGTCAACAAGCGGGGCAGCACCGGCGTCGTCGTCGCGACGCTGATCGTGGTGGCAGCCCTGATCGCGCTCGGCATCCACTTCCTCGGCGGGTCCGGGTCCGACGCGTTCGCCGCACGTCTGCCCGACTCGGTGGAAGGTGACGCGCTCAGGGCTAGTTCCGCGAGCGATTGGGAGGCGACTCGGGCCGACCTCGTCAAGGGCGGCCTGGAGAACCCGCAGACAGCGGCCTACGGCATCGTTCCGGAGGTCTCCACCAGCATGGCGCTGGGCGGCGACGACCACGCGCCTCGCTGGGTCGTCTACCTCGGGGACGCGACGTCGACCTTCCAGCGGACGTTCGCCGAGTCGCAGAAGGAGCTGAGGAAGTTCGCCGCACACCCGGAGCAGGTCCCGACGTCACTCCCCGGAACGATGTACTGCTACACCCCCGAAACGAAGAACCCCAACGACGCGAGCGACCTCCGCATGCGGAGTTGCTCGTGGCTCGACGACAAGCACGCGATCATCGTCTACGGCCGGGGGAATGACACGAATCTCATGGCCGGCGTCATCGAGCGGATCTACCACGGCACCGAGCACTGAGGGGCTAGGCCCGCCACGACGAGTAGTCAACCGCCGGACGGAATGACGGATCCCATCCATTGCGTGCGGTAAATCAGCCTGATAGCTTCGAATGTGCTCGGCGGGGGGGTGCTTTCCCCTGCCGGGGACTGCACGACTTCTCGCGCCACTCCACCTGAGCAAGGGGAAGCATGCGTAAGTCAACAAGAGCCTTCGGCATCACCGCGATGGCGATCTGCGCCGGAATCATGGCCGCCTCCCCGGCGGCCGCGGACTGCGTCTCCATTTCGGGCACCTGCCCGAACAACGGCGGTTGGTACACCTCGTCCAACGTCCGGTACGTCTCCGGGTTCCTGAACTACATCGGGGCCTCCTTCAACTCGTTCCCGGACGGAATGCAGTTCTACATCATCGACTCCCACGGCACCTCACACGGCGTCATCAACGCCTCCAGCAGCTTCCAGTACCTGTCCTGGGGCGACGTGTGGGTCGGCGAGTCCTTCCAGAACCGGTACGGCAACGCCGGCTACGACTGGGCGGGCTACTCCTTCTCCGGGCAGGAAACGTACTGAGCCGCGGATGAAGAACCGTTCCTGCAGGCAGGCGGCGGCCCTCGCGGTTGCCGCCCTGTCCCTCGCCGCCTGCGGCACCGGCCCTGACCACGCCCGGGGGCCGAACCAGCC
This sequence comes from Streptomyces sp. Y1, assembly GCF_041053115.1. NCBI lineage: Bacteria > Bacillati > Actinomycetota > Actinomycetes > Kitasatosporales > Streptomycetaceae > Streptomyces > Streptomyces sp. Y1. The sequence goes on from NZ_CP163445.1 coordinate 1,682,109, forward strand.
GGCCGTCGACGCCGCCGGTGCCGCCAGGGAGTTCACGGCCGAGGAGAAGAACCTCGCCCTCGCGCCGGGGCACTCCTGGCCCGCCGATCCCACGCCGAAATCCGTCGCCGACGACGGGCACGGCATCGTCTACCAGCCCGGGTACGGAACCACCCGCGCGGACCTCTTCTGGTTCTGCACCTGGGAACGGCGTTTCGTCGATCCCGGCACCTCCGACGCCGACCGGCAGGCGACGCTGAACACGATGCTGACCGTCCGCTCGACGTATTTCTACAAGAACTCGCTCGAACCGGCCGACAAGAAGTTCTTCGACGGAATCCTCGACAGCGCCGGCCTGGGCGACAATTCGAAAGTGCAGAACGACATTCGGAACTGCCCGGCGGACAGTCAATGATCCGTCGCCGTGCGCGAATTATCGCCGCGGTCTCGGTGGCCGCCCTCGTCGCCGTCGCATTCTCCGCCTGGCAGTTCCTCGGCCCCGCCGGCGATCCGCGGCCGTCGAGGGCGGCCGGCGGCTCCGGGCCGGCCGCGGCTCCCCCGCGGACGGTCGCGGTGACCAGGGGCGACCTGACCGAGGTCGTCACCCTGCACGCGGTCGTCAACGCGCTGCCCCAGTTCTCCGTCCTCGCGGCGGCACCCGGGCCGCTCGCGCGGACGGACGTCGGCCCGGGCCAGGCGGTCGCCGCGGGCCGGCCGTTGTTCACCAGCGGGGGCGTCGGCGTGGCCGCGCCGGCGGCCGGGACGTTCGTCAAGTGGCTGGTGGCCGAAGGGGCTCCGGTGAGTGCCGGGGTGCCGGTGGCCGTCGTGGCGTACCCGGGCTTCGCCGAGACGGCGTCGGTGCCGCCCGATGCCGCGTACCGGTTGCTGGACGGCCGGATCTCGGCGCGCGCCATGATCACCGGCGGGCCCGGGCCGTTCGACTGCGCGCTGGTCCAGGCGTACGCGGACGCCCCCGGCAACAGCAACGCCACCGGGGCCGGCCCGGCCGGCGTGCCGGTCGTCTGCGCGATCCCGCCCGAAGTCCCGGCGCTGGCAGGCCTGTCCGGGACGGTCGCGGTCAAGAGCGCGACGGCGAAGGACGTGCTCCTGCTGCCGGTGGAGGCCGTGGCCGGGGCCGCCGCCCACGGGGAGGTCAGCCGGGTCGACCCGCGCTCGGGCAGGGCGGAGGTCGTCAAGGTCGGCCTCGGGATCAGCAACGGGACCCTGATCCAGATCACCGAGGGCCTGGCCCAGGGCGACGTGGTGCTGGGCACGGCCCCGCCGCTGGATGCGCGGCTGCCGTGAGCGCACTGGTCGCCGAGGGCATCACGAAGACCGTCCGGCTGCCGTCCGGGGAGGAACTGGCGCTGCTGCGGGGCGTCGAGCTGAGCGTCGAAGCCGGGGAGTCGGTGGCCGTCCTCGGGCGCTCCGGCAGCGGCAAGAGCACGCTGCTCGCCGTCCTGGGCCTGCTCACCACGGCCGACCGGGGCAGGCTGTCGATCAACGGCCGGGACGCCTCGCGGCTCGGCGACCGGCAGCGCGCGGCGTTCCGCAACCGCGAGTTGGGGTTCGTCTTCCAGAACTACTCGCTGCTCGGCCACCTGTCGGCCGCGGAGAACGTCGCGCTTCCGCTGCGGCAGGGCGGCCCGTCCCTCTCCGGGCGCGAGGTCCGGGCCCGGACGGCGCACGCCCTGGAGGCGGTCGGCCTGGCCCACCGGGCCGCGAGCCGGCCGCGGCAGCTGTCCGGGGGCGAGCAGCAGCGGGTCGCGCTGGCCCGGGCCATGGTCCGCGGGCCCGGCATCATCCTGGCGGACGAGCCGACCGGGGCCCTGGACGCGGACACCGCCGACGAGGTGTTCCGGATGCTGGTCGAGACGTCCGAGCAGCGGGGCGGCGCGCTGGTCGTCGTCACCCACGACACCGCGGTCGCGCGCCGGCTCTCGCGCTCCGTGCGCCTGGTGGAGGGAAGGCTGGTTCCCGATGTGGCGCGCACGCCTGCTGGCTGACGCCGGCCGCGACCTGCGGGCCCACAGGCTCCGCACCTTCCTCAGCGCCCTCGGCCTGTTCGTCGGGGTGCTCGCCGTCGTCGCCGTCACGGCGATCGGCGCCGTCGTCGAGGACGTGTTCGTCGCCAACGCCGAGCAGCACGACGGCCGCCGGGCCACGGTGGGCGTGAGCCTGCCGCTGTCGGCCGTGAACGCGACGGTGCCCGGGATCGTCGACGTGCTGGAGCACCGGGTCCGCGCGGCCGGGGGCGACTACGCCCTCGTCGCGGCGGTGCAGGCCCAGGTGTCCGCCGACGCCGCCGCGACCCGCGCGACGGCGGCCGACGGGTTCCGGCCGCAGCGGATCTCGCTCGTGGCCGGCGACCTGGCCGCGATCAGGCGGCTGCCGGTGCTGGACGGCCGCTGGGCCGACTGGCGCCGGCCCTCCCTGCCGGGCGGGATCGTGGTGAACCAGGCGGGCCGCGACGCCTACGGAGGGGTGGGAACGGAGCTCTCGGTCCAGCCGAGCCCGCTCTTCGCGCCCTATCCGCAGCGGATCGTCGCGGTGATCGCCGACGGGCTGTCCGCGCCCGAGCTGTACCTGCCGCTCGCCACGGCCGCGTACCTGCAGCCCGGGGTCCTCCCGGCGGACACCACGGTCACCGTGCAGGTCCACGCCGCCCGCACCGGTGAGGCGGTGCTGCGGCAGGACCTGGGCGACGTCCTCGCCGACCTCGGGGTCGACGGCTCCGGGATCGAGATCCGCCGCCTGGACACCGTCGACGGCCTGCTGTCCTCCGTGCGGCGGACCCGGACCATGTTCGGGCTGGTGGCGGCCGTCCTGCTGGCGATCGCGGCGCTCGGGCTGCTGAACATCGGCCTGGCCACCGTCCGGGAACGGCACCGGGAACTCACGATCAGGCGCGCCCTCGGCTCCACCCGGGCGCGCATGTTCGCCCTGGTGCTGCTCTCGTCGCTGGCCGCGGGCCTGCTGGCCGCGCTCGCCGCGATCGGCGTCGGCGCCGCGACCGTGGCCGTCGTGATCCCGCGCTTCCTCGACCCCGCCGAGGCGATCAGCCCGCCGGGTTTCCCGGTCGGATCCGCGCTCCTCGGCCTGGCCGCCGCCCTGGCCGCGAGCCTGGCCGGCGGCCTCGCCCCGGCGATCGCCGCGGCCCGCGTCGACATGGCGCACGTCCTGCGCGAGTAGTCCCGGCCCCGCTGCTCCCCGCCCGGCCCGGCCGGGCGAACGGCCACCGGGACGTTACGGCGCCGGCTGCTCGCTGAGGGTGAACGTCCACAGCTGGGCGATCGCGTGACTCTCGGGCGCCACCGTGACCGGGCCCTTGCCGCCCTCCGGCGCCGTCCAGCACCAGTCCTGACCGTCCATTCGGATGCGGAACCGATCACCGGATGCCGGCTGGATCGTCCACGCGCCCTCGGGCCGCGCGATCGACGCCATCACCTCGCCGTCCCGGACGCGGACGTACGGGTACACGTCCTGGATCGACAGCCGGACACGACCGTCACCGTCCTCCGGCGACACCTCCCACTCCGCTCCGGTCAGGTTGCCGCGCGGCGTCACTTCGACCCGCTGGAACGCGATGCGGATCAGGCCGTTCACCCCCGCGGCCTCGCCGTTCACGGCACTGCGGATGACGTACACACCCGGGTCGAGAGCCATCAGGACAGTCTCCGTTCGTCGACAGGATTGTCGGGCCAACGAGTACCACCAACCTCCGCGGGCAGCCTCGCGAAGCGCCCGGCATTCGCCCCGAACGGGGAATATGACGCATCGTCACATGATCGCGCAGGGCGAAGCCGCGACGGGCCCGGCCAACGCGATGTCGGGTTTCCGCCAGCGCCGCTCCCGCCGCTCGGGGAGGGTCGAGTCGTTCGTCCGACACCCGCGAAAGGCACCGCTCATGCACGTCGTCCCCGGCCTCAAGGTCCTCTACTTCGGAACCCCGGTGGTGCTGATCAGCTCACGCAACGAGGACGGCACCGCGAACCTCGCGCCGATGTCCTCGGCCTGGTGGCTGGGCCAGTCCTGCATGCTGGGCCTCGGCAACAACGCCCAGACCACCGCGAACCTGCGACGGGAGGGCGAGTGCGTGCTCAACCTGCCGTCGTCGGCGATGGTCGACGCCGTCGACCGGATCGCGCTCACCACCGGGAAGCCGGCCATCGTGGACTACAAGGTGAAGCAGGGCTACCGCTACGAGCCGGACAAGTTCGCGGCGGCCCAACTGACCGAGCAGCCCTCGGACTTGGTCCGGGCACCCCGGGTCGCGGAGTGCCCGGTCCAGCTGGAGTGCCGGGTCGTCTCGGAGCATCCCTTCGGCGTCCCCGAGCCGCACGCCACCGCCTTCCAGGTCGAGGTCCTTCGCGCCCACGTGGAGGAGAAGCTGATCATCCCCGGCACGCACTACGTGGACCCGCTCGGCTGGGACCCGCTGATCATGAAGTTCTGCGAGTTCTTCGGCGGCGGCGCCAACGTCCACCCGTCCCGCCTCGCCGAGGGCTGGAACATGCCCCACCAACTCCCCTCGGCCACCGCCTGAGCAGGCACCCGGCGCAGATCCGCCGCGGCGGGGACTACACGGAACGGCCGTGGTCCGAGGCGGGTTCCGCGAGCGCCGTGGCGGGGACGGGATCGCCCGTCGAGCCGTGATCGGCGAACGGCGACGGCTGACGGGCCGGCGTCGGGCCGGCCCCGCCGCCGCGTGGTTCAGGGGTCAGGACGTGCCGGTGGTCGAGAGGGCGCCCAGGACGAATTTGTGCGTCCGTGCGGCTGCTTCGTCGATCGGGACGTGCTTGCCGTCCGGCGGGAAGAAGTCGACGACGCCGATCGCTCCGTAGTTGGCCCAGAAGCAGGTCGTCATGGGGAAGGTGTCGCTGACGTTCTGCTGGCACTTCACCACCGAGTCCTTGGTGGTGAAGGACTTGGGCTCGCCGACCGGCTTCCGGCCGTAGCCCTGGGCCAGGTGCATGGTGTGGGCGAAGACCTTGTCCAGCGAGGCGGCGGGGTCCGCGACCTTCTCGTACAGAGTCGTCCGGGTGGTGAGGTTCGGCACGGTCGCCCGCATCCCGCCCTTGCTGAGGGTGATGCGCGTCGCGCCGAAGCAGGAGACCATGCCGGACTCGGAGTCCATCTTGATTTCCGGCAGGTCGTCGTCGCCGGCGACCAGCATGTCCAGGTCGTTGCCGAAGTGGAATCCCCCGTTGCCCCTGTCGCAGGTCATACCGTCCAGCGCGGGCACCCTGATCGACTCGTACCGCGCTCCGGTGTCGGCAGCGAGCTTCTCCGCCTGCGGTGGAGCATCCTTCTTGTCCCCACCGCCCGACCCGCAGCCCGCGGCGAGCACGCCGACGGTTGTGACGGCGGCGAGAATCCCCCAGGTGTTCTTCATGGCCGATCTCCCCCGGTAAATGATCATGAAGGCATCCTAGGGGACTCCCGGGATGCCCCTGGGCGGTCGCTCGCAGACGGCCGTCAACGCCGGGCCTCGTCGGCGTCGTGGGCGGCGGCGTCGTGGGCGGCGGCGTCGTGGGCGCCCTGGGCGTCGCGTTCGGCGAACACTTCCCGGGCGGTGGCCAGGGCGTTGAGCGCGGCAGGGAACCCGGCGTAGGCGACGATCTGGATGATCGTCTCCACGGCCTCGGCGCGGGTGCCGCCGACGTTGAGCAGCCCGTGCAGGTGGACGCGCAGCTGGGGTGCGGCGCTGCCCAGGGCGGCCAGCGCCGCGACCGTGGCCACCTCGCGCAGCTTGAGGTCCAGCCCGGTGCGCGGGTAGACGTCGCCGAAGGAGAACTCCACCAGCAGCCGGCCGAAGTCCGGGGCGATCCCCGCCAGGGAGTCGACGACCTGCTGTCCGGCGTGCCCGTCGATCCGCTCCAGGGCCTCCAGCCCCGCGGCGTACCGCTGGTCCGAGGTGCGCTGCGGGTCGACCTGCGACGGCGCGGGGGTCGTGTCCAGGTCGGGGCGGGCGGCGAAGGCGGCCCTGGCGACGGCCAGGGCGTTGAGCGCGGCCGGGAACCCGGCGTAGATCGCGGTGTGCGTGATGGTCTCGACGATCTCGGTCGTGGTCACGCCGACGTGGAGGGCGGCGTCGATGTGGAACCGCAGCTGCGGCGCGGCGGTGCCCTTGGCCGTCAGCGCGGCGATGTTGGCGATCTGCCGCTGCGTCAGGGTCAGCCCGGGCCGGGTGTAGATGTCGCCGTACCCGAACTCGGCGGTCAGCCGGGCGAAGTCCGGGGCGATGTCGGCCAGGGAGTCCAGCACCCGCTCCCCGGCCGGTCCGGCCACGGTGCGCAGCACGGCGAGGCCCTTGGCCAAGCGGTTCTCGTCGGCGGACGAGGCAGTGGACGGGGCGGTGGACGGGGCGGTGGTGTCGGTGAGGGTCACGGTGGTCGTTCCTGTCGGGTCGGGGCGACGAGCTTCACATTACGAAACGTTCCGTAACGTGAGCCGAAGCTATGTCACCCGCATCGGACTGTCAAAACGGAACGTTCCGTCACGTCTGGGCTACGATGAAGCCATGACCGCCGAGCCCAACCCCGACCGCCGCAGCCAACGCGCCCGCCGCGCCATCCTGGACGCCACCTTCGAGCTCGCGGTGGCCAACGGCTACGCCAAGCTCACGATCGAAGCCATCGCCGCCCGGGCGAAGGTCGGCAAGCCCACCATCTACCGCTGGTGGCCCTCGAAGGGCGCGGTCGCCCTGGACGCGCTCAACGAACGGATCGGCCACACCACCGACTTCCCCGACACCGGCGACATCGCCGCCGACCTCGCCCACCAGATCACCGCCGTGGCCGCGATGTTCCTCGGCGACGTCGGGGCGGTCTACCGCGGCATCATCGGCGAAGCCCAGCACGACCCCGCCCTGAACGCCGCCGTGCGCGCCACCATCATCGAACCCCGCGCCCAGCAGTGCGCCGCCCGCCTGGACGCCGCCGTCGCCGCCGGCCAGCTCCGCGCCGACCTCCCGACCCGCAGCATGGTCGACCTGTTCTACGGCCCGCTCTACTACCGCTTCCTCCTCGGCGACCCGGCCGGCGTGCCCCGGACCCCGGACCTCGTCCCCAAGATCATCAACGGCCTCCGGCCCGCCTGACCGGCAGGGAGACGAAAACGTGAGGGCGCCATCGCCGCACGGCCTCTAAACTCCGGCCGTGAGTCCCCTACTTCTGGTGTTCGGATCCGCCACCGGCACGCTCGCGGGCTGCCTTGCGCGGGAGACCCACCGGGTGCACGTGATACGCAACCGCGGCGTCCGGACCGCCGGTTGGGTCGACCGCATCCGCACCGACACGGACGGGGACGGCGATCTCCAGCACTTCCCCGTGGTCCGCTTCGAACTCCCGGACGGCACGGAGATCGAGGCGGGAAGCGCCACCGGGATGCCGCGCTCCTGCTCGCTCGCCCCGGGCGACCCGGTGGAAATCGCCTACCACCCCCGCCGGCCCGAGAACATCGTCATCATCGGCTTCGACTGGCCCGCCAACCCCTGGGTCTTCGGCCTGTGCACCCTGCTGTTGGGCGGCTTCTCGGCAACCATGCTCTGGGACGGCTTCCACATGCCCTGACCCCGGTGGCCCTTCGCTCGGTGGAGCGAAGGGCCACCGGGGTCAGGGCATGTGGTGGTCGAACTCGCCGGCTTCGATCGTGTCAGCACGCGACCATGAACACCTGCGGTCAGAGCACCAGCTCAGACCGAGACCTCCTTCGGCGCATAGCGCAGCAGCACCACATCGCCCACTGTCCGGGCGTCGAGCAGCTTCATCCGGTGGGTGCTGCCACCAGGAAACTCGGCCGGGTGGACGAAGCGCGGTGCGCCGGCCTCACCGACCAGCAGCGGGGCCACGGCCAAGTGGATCTCGTCGGCCAGGCCGAGGCTCAGGAACTGGGTGTGGATCTGGCCGCCGCCCTCGACCATCAGGCGCTCCACACCACGGGCCGCCAGGTCTTCGAGCATGAGTCCGAAGTCCACCGTGTCGCCGGTGGAGACCACGTCGGCCAGGCCATCAAGGGTGTCGCACAGCTTCAGCGCCCCGGCGTCGGTCGTGTAGACGACTTTCTTGTCGCCGAAATGCCAGAACTTGAGGTCGCGGTCGAGGTCGCCGCTGGCTGTGACGGTGACCTTGAGCGGGTACTCCGGCTTCCCGGCCGCGATCCGAGCAGCCCGGCGCTCGTCACTGTTGACCAGCAGGCGCGGGTTGTCGATGCGCAGGGTGTTGCCGCCGATCAGGATGGCGTCCGACTCGGCCCGCACCTGGTCCACCCGGTCGAAGTCGTCCGCGTTCGACAGCAGCAGGCGCTGCTGCGAGGTGTCATCGATGTAGCCGTCGATCGAGGTGGCAACGCTCAGCAGGACGAAAGGGCGCTCGGCCATCATGGCTCCATTTCTCGCAGAGGGGACGGGCGATGCCGCCGGGACGATCACACTTCATGCAGGAGGACGCTGTCGAGGGCCTCGCGGAACCGGGTCACCGCCGCCACCGCTGACCACCGCTGCAACTGGCTGTCGAGCGAGGCCAGTTCCGCGAAAATCCGGGCAGATCCTGTGCTGATCCCAATGGACAGGGCCTCGACTGCGGTCAAGGCCGCCTGCTCGGGACCGATGGCGTGGAGCTGGGCTCCCGCCGACCGAGCCAAGTACACGCCACGGTCGCGGCGGAACGAGGCCGACAGCGCCCGAATCGCCCGATCGAACCCGGTGGCAGCGGCCTTGTACTGGCCCATGACGAGCAGGGACCTCGCCCGCTGGGCTTCGACGTAGCCCACGTCGAGCCAGTGCCCACGGCGGACTTCGGTGTCACTGGGCCGGGTCACCAGCTCCAGGGCCAGATCGTAGCCCCGCTGGCTGGCCAACCCGTCGCCCAGCAGGGCGTGCCCGTGCGCTCCGAAGACCGCGCCGAGGGCACCGAGCCTGCTGCCGGGCGTTGCCAGGCGCTGAGCCGACTCCGCCAGATCCACGGCCTCCTGGGGGTCCTTCATGTCACCGGCCAGCTGGGCCTTGCGGGCCGTGATGTAGACGGTCAGGTCGTGATCTGCAGCCGCCCCCGACCAGTCAACGGCTCGGTCAGCCCAATACTGAGCGGCCCGGTGGTCGCCGCTGTCCTGGTACAGCCAGCTGCAGAACTCGGCGTACTCGGCCTGGAGCTGCATCAAATCCTGGCGGTCGCGGCCGGAAGCGTCCCGGCGCAGCTGCTGGATCAGACGGACATGGTCCTGGGCTGTGGCGACGACGTTCCAGGGGCCGAGCACATTGTCGCAACCGACCAGCGACTTACGCAGTTGGCGCATGTTCTGCACCGGATTGACGTCAGGCGAGAGCACGACTGGCTTCGGCGGGGCAGTGGGGCCGGCGAAGGCGGACACCATCGCGGTACCAGCGGTTGCCGTAGCGGTGCGCAGTATGGCGCGGCGTGGCATGGTCACGAAGATGATCCTTCCGTCCGAGGTGCGGCAGCCCACTCTGACCTCGTCGCCCATCATGGCCATGGACGAGCCAACAGCAGCAGCCCCCTGCCCAGCATCGCCGGAGCCGAGACGTGCGGCGCCGGCATCCCCGAAGCCAGGCAGCTGCGTCAGTGGATTCCGGCCTTCGACTCGCGGGCGTGGCATCGGGCGCGCGGCAGGAAGCAGTTGATCCGACGTGGCAAAGAGTTTCCTCAACTCGACGGTGCTGATCTTCAGCAGCCGGGCCAGCTTCACCCACATCCACGGTTGCGGCTCGCCCCGGCCGCGCTCCCACCTCACCACCGTCGAACGGTGTACTCCCAGCTCATCAGCCAGGGTCTCCTGGGTGTAGCCGGCATCCTTTCGCCGCTGAGCGAGCTGTTCCCGCTTGACCGCCATCGGCTCCCGCCCTGTGCTTCGCCAAATCGCCTGCCCTGGCAACGCGCCAGGTCACGCCCAGGCATGCGCCTTGGATGCGACATCAATGCGCCAATTCTGCTCTGGCTCGCGCCGCTTGGACGCGGTTCTGTAGAGACCTACCGGATGAGGTCGGCCGAAGCATCCGGACTCCGCAATGACACGGGCCAGCGTCTGGGTCGACATCTTGGTTTCCGTCAACTGTCACCCCCAAGTCGCGATCTCGAACAGGTTGAACAGGATCGGGAGCCCACGCGGTACCCCCAGAGCGTAACCGAAGATTCACCGAGTGCACCGACGCGCTCGGGGCTCCCACCCATAGGTTCCTCCCCGGACTTCGGGGAGGTGCACCATCCGCAGCAGCACCATTGGAAGGAGCAGGAGTATGCCCGACACCATTCAGGTCGACCACCTGACGCGGCGCCTGGACCACTCGGTCCCGGACGGTGACTTCGTGCCGGAGGTGGGTGTCGAGTGCCTGACGCGGCGCCTGGACCACTCGGTTCCGGACGACGACTTCGCGCCGAAGGGAACCGAGATCTGATCTCGGTCCTGAACTAATGCCGCCTGGTTGGCGGTATGGCGGGTCGGCTCGACCGAACGGCCGAGCCGACCCGCCGCAGTCTCCGCCATCTGCACATCACAGCCAAGGAGAGTCCACCGTGCAGACCACCATTGCCACCCGCGTAGAGTCCGGCTCCTTCTTCGATCTCGGCCGGAAGGACCCGGCGCTGACCCGCCTGCGGGATGACGGCGCCGAGTGGGCCCTGCCGTTCGTCCTGATGGAACGCCTCGTGAATTCCGACACCCCCTACGCCGATTACGCCCGTGCCCTACGCGCCGACAGTGTGCAGGTGTTCGGGGCCGGCTTCGACTGGTTCGACGCCGAGTTGCCCGGACGGATCGCCGACGAGATCAACCTGGCGGACTACGAGATCGTCGAGCACACCGCCGAGCGCCGCGCGGCACTGACCCAGGCGTTGGAGCGGTTGGCCTCGGTCCACCCCGAAGGATTCGACCGCGTGCGGGAGTTCGTTCGGGGACTCCTGTGGGTGGGCCTCAAGTCCGGTGTCCGCGCCTCCTCGCTGACCAGTTCCAGTGACCCGGCGCTGCCCTACGTCATCGTGTTCTCCGAGAAGGCCAGGCACCACATTCCACCGAACACCGTCAGTCCGGAGCCGTCTCACCTCTTCCTGGCAGAGAACATCCTGCACGAGGGAGTCCACCAGTCGGTCAGCTTCCACGTCCTCCAGAACCAGGTCTTCGCCGCCGGGTACTCCTCCAAGACCTCCCCCAAGATCGAGATCGCGTGGCGTGCCGCACAGGGGGTGGCCCGCAACCAGTTCTGGGAGATCGACCGGGCGTTCCACGCAACCTGCGTGTACAACCAGCTGCTGCGGTTCCGCCGGACCGAACTGGGCCGGGACGACCTGACGTCCAACGAGCGTGCGAGCTTCGAGAGTGCCTACGCCGAGGGCGTCCCGGCCGTGCGCTACCTCATGGACCAGCTCGAACTCCAGCGTGAACACTTCACCGTGCACGGCCGGGAGTTGCTGGCCGACCTGCGCCACCAGACTGACCGGCTCTGACGCCGACCATGACCGGATCGGGAACCGAACTAGGGAGGGGTGAGTGCTCCAGCACCTCATCACACATGGCGCGGACCTACGCATGGTCCCCACCGACCAAGACCAGCTGGCCGCGGAAGTCAGGAAGATCCGAGAGGAGCTGCAGACGCTGCCCGCAGGCACGGACGCCGCCCGGACGCGGATCCTGGCGCGGTGGGCCGGCATCGGCCTGCTGAGCCTCGGCAACTACCACGACGCGCGCACGTTCCTACGGCAGGCGCTCGACCTGGCCGCAGCCAGTGGCAATACCCGGGCCGTCATCGCCACCGAACTCAACCTCGGCGACGCGCATCGCTACGCCGGTGACGCGGAGATCGCTGACGTGCACTACCGCAAGGCCCTGGACGCCGCCAAGATCCGACACCCGGAACTCGTCGACTTCGCCCTCCAGCACTTCGGCAAGCACCTCATGGAACAAGGCGACCTTGCGTCTGCACGCGCTCACCTGCGGGAGGCGCGGCGCCTGCGGATCGTCAAGGGTGACACCGAGCTGATCGAGTCCACCCAGGCCGCACTCGACCACGTCGAGCTGCTGATCGGACAGGCAACCGCCGGCGCGAACTTGCCGGCGGCCAGTGACGCAGAAGTGACACAGTGGAGCAGACGATGGACCTCGTGGCTCCAATCCCGCACCACAGCCCGAATGCGGGACCGGTGGGCTGAGGAGTTCACCACCGTGCAGGAAGCTGTGCGCTCGCTCGGCGCACACGAGCGTGTTCGGCCGCGCCACCTCCGTGATCAGGCGTTTCCCGTCAAGCTGATCGCCGCCATGACGCAGGAGGCCGAGAAGGCGCTGGCTGCAGACGGGTACCTTCACAACGGCAAGTGGAACGCGGCAGTCGGCGACGCAGCGAACCGCTTCGCCGGGCACGTCGATCTCGCCGAGGTCGTGGCGCGATCCACCGGCCTGGAGGTCGAACAACCGCACAACGGCGTGTACATCGGCTACCTGGAGGAGGGGCAGTTCCTCGACTTCCACGTTGACGAGTACGGCTTCGGTGAGGCCAACCTGGTCCTGTGCCTCAAGCACGAGCGCCTGCCGGCGACTCCCGCCGTGAGCACCACAGTCTTCATCGGTGCGGACGGCTATCTTGAATGCGATCTCGCAGCAGGAGACTGCGTCGTATTCGATGGCGCGATCACGCCGCACGGCAGGACGCCCCTCAACGCCGGAGAGCGTGTCATCCTGATCAGCTTCGGCTTCCGTGCGCGTGATCCGGCTACGCGTTCAGCCACGTTGCTCCCGCCGGCCCCACGCTGAGGGCGGCGAGCGCTGATCAACCACCTCGGTGGCCCTTCGCTCGTGGAGCGAAGGGCCACCGAGGTCAGGGGGTGTGGTGGTCGAACTCGCCGGCCTTGGTGGCGAGGAGGAAGGTGGCGAGGGCGGTGGGGGTGGTGCGGACCACGGCCTCGCGTGCGTCGGACTCGCGGAGTTCGACGTGTGGGCGGGCGGCGCGTACCTCGACGCAGTTGTCAGTTGCGCCGGAGTAGGTGGACTTCTGCCATGCGGAGTCAGTCATGGTCGGGCCCGATGTAGTCGGCGAGGTAGCCGAGGATCGGGTTCCACTGGGCGATGCGGACCTCGCCGAGGACGCCCGCCGCGCTGTACGGATCGCCGGCGACGAGTTGCTGCACCTCGGGTTCGTCGGCCGCGCGGAAGATGAGCAGGCCGCCGGTGTCGCTGGTCAGCGGGCCGGAGAGGACGAGCTTGCCGTTCTTCTGGAGTTCCGTCAGGTACGCGCGGTGCCTGGGACGGATCTCGAGGTGGCGCTTGTCGGTGGTGAAGACGTACTCGACTGCGTAGTAGGCCATGGCGTCCGCCGCGCTCCTCGTTCGATGGGTGTGGAACGGAACACCAACTGTGCCAGGACACCCCGCCCAAGGCGAGAGCGGTCAGTTGACCTGACCGGCGGGCCGCACGACGAGGTGGTTGACGTCGACGCCCTCGGGCTGGTTGACGGCGAACAGGATCGTGTCGGCGACCTGCTCGGCGGTCAGCGTCGGCGCCTCCGCGGGCGATCCACCGCGCTCGTCCCAGAACGGGGTGTCGACAACTCCCGGGGCGACGACGGTGACGCCGATGCGGTCCTTGGCCACCAGGAGTCGGACGTTCTCGGCCAGCGCGTGCGCGGCCCACTTGGTCACGGAGTACAGGTTGCCGGGCGTGTTCCTGGTGCCCGCGACCGAACCGACGATCACGATCCGCCCCTTGGACTCCCTCAGGTGCGGCAGCGTCTCGCGCACCAGCAGAGCCGGGCCGAGGACGTTGGTGAGGACCATGGCACGCATGGCGGTCGGGTCGTGGTCCTCCAGCGTGCCCGGCAGGGAGTACCCGGCGTTCGCGATCACCGTGTCCAAACGGCCCCACTGGTCAGTGACTTGGCGTACGGCAGTGGCGACGTGGTTCTCGTCGGCGGCGTCACCGGCGATGGTCAGGAGGCGGTCGCCCGCTCCGGTGGAGGTGGCGAACACGGCGAGGCGATCGGCGTCGCGACCGGTGATCGCCACCCGGTGGCCCTGCTTGAGCAGTGCACGGGCAGTGGCCGCACCGATCCCGCTCGAACCGCCGGTGATCAACGTGACGGGTTCCATGGCACGGCCTCCTGGGTGACGGCGGAAATTGGCGGACGCAGGCTACCCGATCATGATGGCCCTTCGCTCTGGAGCGAAGGGCCACCGGAATTAGCTGGCGTGGTGGTCGAACTCGCCCGCCTTGGCGCCGAGGAGGAACCCGGCGAACTTGGCGGGCGCGATCCGGACTATGACCTCGCCGTCGTCGGACTCGCGCAGTTCAACCAGCTCGTTGACAGATCGGGCTTCGACGCACTCGTTGTTCGCAGCGCTGAAGCTGGACTTCTGCCAGTCTGTCTCAGGCATAGCTGGCTTTCACTACTTTCATGATGGATCGAATGAAGTCTCGCGATTCCTCTTCGGAGAGTGCCGTCGAGTCCAGGCGCGAGAAGATGGCTCGGTGCTTGGCGAGGTCTGCCGGGGAGTCGAAGAACAGCGCACCCTGGGACACGTCCATCTGAATGGTGTCCAACTCGGGGACGGCTCCTTCGGCAAAGGTCAGGTTCTCACCGGCGCCCGGAAACGTATCGACGGCGAACGGGACAGCTCGGACTGAGATGCCGGTCCGTTCAGAGTCTTCGAGGAGTGCTCCAAGCTGATCCGCAAGTACCTTGGGGCCTCCGAACTGCATCCGCAATGCGGCCTCGTGAATGAACGCTCGCAGCGGCGTCTCGCCGGAGCGAACGATCTCTTGCCTTCGGATGCGGAAGGATGTTCTGACCCCGAGCTCATCTGCGGACAGCGGCGGAAAGACCCGCGCGAACACAGCAGACGCATAGGCGTCGGTTTGGAGCAGACCCGGCATGTAGGTGGTCGTGCAGATGCTCAGTCGAACCGCGTGGCCTTCGAGCTCCGCGACCTCAAGGAAGTCCGTTGTCAGCGTTCCGCGATACTCCTCCCACCAGCCCTTCCGGCGATCCGACGCCATGTTGGCGAGTGCGTCGATCAACGGCTGGTTGAGGCTGTTGCAGGCCGAGGCGACCATTCGGAGACGTTCAGGACTCACGCCGATCTTCGCGGTCTCCATCTGAGTCATCTGGCCAGGACTGATCCCGAGCCTCTGGGCGAGCTGGCTGCCGCCAAGGCCGGCCTGCTCTCGCAATCTCCGCAACTCGGAACCCAGCCGACGTTGGCGGAGAGTCGGGTTGGCTCGAACAGCCATGGTGTCCTCTCTGCTGGCGATGGGGCCAGTCTGCCGCGCTGGCGGGACGCGGGTCCAACCACGGTAGAGGGAACTTTTCCGTCCGCGCCTAAAATTTCGAGCCCTGTGCGCTATGGTCGATCTCACGTCGATCCGATGGATCGTCAGCAACGGCTGCCTATCCGCCGGTTCGTCTCATCCCCCTCACATCACCGCCTCACGGAGGCTTCCATGTGCAACCGCAACACGCCCTCGCTCGCCATCTCCCGGCAGGCCCTCCGCCACGCCCTGACCCGCTTCGGCTGGGACTCCGAGGTCATCTTCAACGCCGAACTCGCCCTGGTCGAGCTGATCGTGAACGCGTGGCGCCACGGCGACACCCCCGCGCCCGTCGTCCACTTCTCCCTCGTCACCCGCACCCTCCGGGTCTGCGTCTCCGACGAGAGCGACGCCCTCCCCACCCCCCGCACCCCCGGTGACCTCGCCGAGGCCGGGCGGGGCCTCCAGCTGATCGAGGGCCTCACCCACCGCTGGGGCGTCGAGCCCCAGAAGCGCGGCAAGATCGTTTGGTACGAGCTGGACTTCGTCGCGTGAGCCCCGGCACTGTAACTTTCCTCATCGGCGCCGCCTTCGCCGTCCTCCTCACCCTGGCCTTCGCCACCGTCGCCCTCGGCGTCATCACGGCCCTCCGGATGCCGAAGCCCGACGACGAGCAGGACCGCCACATCCGCGTCTGACCACGCTGCCAACGCCGAGCCGGGTGCCCAACTCGGCTCGGCGGCACGGCAATCCGACCTCCGGTCCGGACTCCGACGAGCAGTCACGTTGATATCCGTCGGATTGCGTTGACTCTTGACGGCATCTGTTTGATTTGGTTCGCTTTCCACCGCCCTGCGCAGGGGAGCCAGTTCCTGAACCACCGTCCGTCCCTCCGGACCCAGGAGACACGATGCGCAAGTCGTGGGCCGCGTTACTCGCGGCTTCACTGGCGGCAGCACCCCTCGCCGCCGCCCCGCTCACCAGCACCCCCGCCGCCGCGGCAGACTCCCCCGGCGCCGCAGCCGCACCCGCCCCCACCCCGCCCATGGGCTGGAACGACTGGAACGCCTTCGGCTGCGACGTCGACGAGCAGTTGGTCGAGCAGACCGCCGACAAACTGGTCTCGACCGGCCTCGCCGCCGCCGGCTACCAGTACGTCAACATCGACGACTGCTGGATGGCCAAGTCCCGCGACGCCCAGGGCCGGCTCGTCCCCGACCCGGTCAAGTTCCCGCACGGCATCACGGGCGTCGCCGACTACATCCACGCCAAGGGCCTCAAGCTCGGCATCTACGAGAGCGCCGGCACCCTGACCTGTGCCGGCTACCCCGGCAGCCTCGACCACGAGCAGCAGGACGCGGCCTCCTTCGCCTCCTGGGGTGTCGACTACCTCAAGTACGACAACTGCTACAACCAGGGCATACCGTCCCAGCAGCGCTACCGCGCGATGGGCGACGCGCTCGCCAAGGCCGGCCGCCCGATCGTCTACAGCCTCTGCAACTGGGGCCTGGAAAGCGTGTGGACCTGGGGCCGTACGGTCGGCCAACTCTGGCGCACCACGGGCGACATCGACCCCTCCTTCGGCCGGATGCTGGAGATCTTCCACGCGAACGCCAAGCTCGCCGACGCCGCCGGCCCGGGCGGCTGGAACGACCCGGACATGCTGGAAGTCGGCAACGGCATGACGGCCACCGAGAACCGCGCCCACTTCTCGCTCTGGGCGGAGATGGCGGCCCCGCTCATCGCCGGCACCGATCTGCGCAAGGCGAGCGCGGACACCCTCGCCGTCTACGGCAACACCGAGGTCATCGCCGTCGACCAGGACCGGCTCGGCAAGCAGGGCCGCCCGGTGAGCATGGCCGGGGGCCTGGACGTCCTGGCCAAGCCGCTCGCCGACGGCAGCGTCGCCGTCACGCTGTTCAACGAGAACCCGCAGCCCGCCGCGATCTCGACCACCGCCGCCGCGGTCGGCCTGCCGAGCGCCAAGGGGTACCTGCTGCGGGACCTCTGGCAGCACAGCACCGGGGAGACCGCCGGCACGATCAGCGCCACCGTGCCCGGCCACGGCGCCGTGATGTACAAGGTCACCCCGACCGACCACCCGGGCGGGCAGCACCCGGACCTCGCCCTCGACACCAAGGTGCCCGACCTCGCCCCCGGCGGCTCGGCCACCGTCACCACGACCCTCGTCAACAACGGCGCCCAGTCCGCGAACGACGTCCAGCTCGGGCTGGACGCCCCGGCCGGCTGGACGGTCGAGCCGCTGTCCCCGACCCGGATCGGGCACGTGCCGCCCGGGGGCCGGGCGCAGGCCACCTTCCGCGTGACCGTCCCGGCGAAGCTGCCGACGCCGATCACCCGGGCCACCCTCACCGGCACGGTCAGCGCGAAGGGGCCGGGCGGCCCGCAGAGCGTGACCGCGCCCACGCCGGTCGTGCTGGCCGCGCCCGTGCAGGCGCCGTACCGGACCTTCTCCGACACCACCGCCGTCTTCGGCGCGCAGGACGGGACCTTCGCCATCGACGGCGCGGGCGCCGACCTCTACTACGACGTCGACGAGTACAGCGCCGTCTACCGGCCGGGCGCCGAGCACGACGGCTCCACCACGGTCGTGAAGCTCACCTCGCAGGCGCCGACCAGCGAGTGGGCCAAGGCCGGGATCATGGTCCGCAACGACATCACCAAGCCCGCCCAGTCCCCCGGGTACCTCATCCTGGCCGAGGCCCCCGGCAAGGGCTACGTGCTGCAGTGGGACAGCGACGGCGACGGCAAGCTGGACTCCAACAGCGCGCCGGCGAACCAGGGTTCGGGTTCGGCGACGTACCCGAGCTGGCTGAAGCTGGTCCGCGAGGGCTCGACGTACACCGGCTACTCCTCCACCGACGGGACCACCTGGACGCAGGTCGGCCGGGCCACCCTCCCGGGCGCGGCGGCGAGCCAGGACGTCGGGGTGTTCACCAGCTCGCACAGCGCGGGCACCAGCGGCGAGGCCGACTTCACGGGCTTCACCCAGAGCTGAGCAGGCCGCACGCGGGGCCCCGGCCGGTCGGGAGTCGACCGGCCGGGGCCCCGCGCCGGGCCTACCGCAGGTGCCGGGCGTTCAGGTGCCGGGCGTTCAGGTGTCGGACGAAGAACCCGGCCGCGTCCTCGCCCGCGAACCGCGGAACGCCGGTGTGGCCGCCCATGTTGGCGTGCAGGGTCTTCTCCTTGCTGCCGAAGGCGTCGAACAGCTCCAGGGACGCCTGCCGGTCGTTCCCCTCGTCGTCCCACTGCAGCAGCACGTGCAGCGGAATGCTGACCTGCCGCGCCTCCTCGACGATGGCGCGCGGGACCAGGCTCCCGGCGAAGAGGCCGGCGGCCACGATGCGCGGTTCGACCACCGCCAGGCGGACCCCGATGGAGATCACTCCCCCCGAGTACCCGACCGGCCCGCCGATCTCCGGCAGCGCCAGCACGGCGTCCAGGGTGGCCCGCGCCTCCGGGACGGCCAGCTCGACCAGCGGGAGGACGAGGGCGTCGACGATCTCGGCGCCGACCGGCTCGCCGGCCTGCATCGCCCGCCGCAGGTCGGCGCGGCCCTGTTCGAGGACGGCCAGTCGGGGCCGGTCACCACCGCCCGGGAGCTCGACGGTGACCGCGGCGAAGCCGTCCGCCGCCGCCCGCCGGGCCCGCTCCACGAGCCGGGGGTACATCGCGCGCAGGCCGAGCGGGGGGAGGCCGAGCAGGATCAGCGGCACCGGCTGGGACGCGGAGGCGGATGCGGGCGTCCACAGGATGCCGGGGATCTCGCCGAGGGTGAATTCGCGTTCGAGGACGCCGTCGTCGAGGCGTCGCTCAGAAGTGATGTGCATGGTCGTGCCTTTCGGGAGTGCTCTGAAAGCGGCGCTCCCGGACGACGACCTATCGCCCGACCGTGACCCCGGAGGGGAGCACCCATGTCGATACTGCGTTCACGGGTACCACCTCCTCGTTCTCTCCCACGGTCACCGGCACCGTAGCAGCGGTCGCCGTGCTCCGCCAAGCCCGGCGCCGCCCGGAGCGTTCTCCGGACGGCGCGCGGACGTGCCCCGCCGCGGCGCTAGTTGGCGAGGCTGAAGTCCCCGCCGACCGGGGCGGCGAGCTTGTCGACACCGGTCAGCGCGGTGAGCGAGGTGACCGGGGTGGTGCTGTTGTCGGTGGTGCCGTTGCCGAGCTGCCCGGAGCCGTTGTTGCCCCAGGAGCGGACGGTGTTGTCGCCGAGCAGCGCGACGGTGTGCTCGCGGCCGCCCGCGACCAGCTGGACGCCGGTGATGCCGGGCACCGGGACGGGGGTGATGCGGTAGTCCGTCGTCCCGTCGCCGATCTGGCCGGAGGTGTTCTGGCCCCAGGCCTTCAGCTTGTTGTCGCTGTCGGTGACGGCCATGCTGTGGTTGCAGCCCGCCGCGATCTGGGAGACGCCGCCGAGCCAGATGCCCTGGGTGTCGACCGGGGTGTAGCGGCTGATGGTGCTGTTGTCGCCGAGCTGCCCGGTGGCGTTGTAGCCCCAGGCCTTCACCGCGTTGCCGCTGGTCGGCTTGCTCGGCCCGCTCGGCGGCCCGACCAGGGCGATGTTGTGGTTGCAGCCCGCCGCGATCCGGGTGACACCGGTCAGGTTGCTGACCTGGAAGGCGACGTTGCGGCTGGCCGAAGTGCCGTCGCCCAGCTGGCCGTTGATGTTGTAGCCCCAGGCCCAGACGGTGCCGTCCTCGCGCAGCGCGATGCTGTGGTTGAGCCCGGCGGCGATCGCGATCACCTTGTTGAGGCCTTCGACCCGCACCGGCACGCTGCTGTCCGTGTTGGTGCCGTTGCCGAGCTGCCCGTAGTTGTTGTGGCCCCAGGCGACGACGGTCTGGTCGGCGAGCAGGGCGAGGCTGTGCGCGCCGCCGCCCGCGATGTCGGTGACGTTGCTCAGGTTCACCACCTGGCCGGGCGCGTTGTGGCTGAACACCGAGCCGTCGCCGAGCTGCCCGAAGGTGTTGGCGCCCCAGGACTGGACGGTGCGGTCGGTCAGCAGCGCGAGGCCGTGGCCGTTGGTGGGGCCGGCGCCGCCGGCGGCGACCTTGACCACCTCGGCGCTGGTCAGCCCGAGCACGCTCGTCGAGGTCGTCCGGAAGTCGGTCCAGGTGCCGTCGCCGAGCTGGCCGGAGCGGTTGTTGCCCCAGGCCTTGAGCCGCTTCTCCTGGGCGTGCGCGCTGCCGGCCGGTAGCGCGGCCAGCCCGAGCGCGGTCAGTGCGGCGACGGCGGCGGCGAGCGCCGGGCGCAGCCGACCTCGGTGTGCGGTACGGGAGTTGGTCATGTGCTGCCTTCCTGATCGGCGGGGCGGGGAGGTCACCGCGCCAGGCTGAAGCTGCCGTTGGAGGGGGCGGCCACCATGGAGACGGCGCCGGACTTGGCCAGCACCTGCACCGGGGTGGCCTTGTCCTTGGTGGTGCCGTCGCCGAGCTGGCCCTTGTCGTTCAGGCCCCAGGCCTGGACGGTGCCGTCCGAGAGCACGGCCAGGTTGTGCGAGGCGCCGGAGGCGATGCCGATGGCCCCGGTGACGCCGGGGATCGGCACGCTGGTGTTGCGCTGGGTCTGGGTGCCGTCGCCGACCTGGCCCTTGTCGTTCAGGCCCCAGCCGCGCAGGGTCTTGTCCTGAAGGAGGGCGATGCTGTGCGAGGCGCCGGCGGAGAGCGCGGTGACGTTCTTGAGCTCCAGGACCGGCACCGGGTAAGGCTTGTTGACGATGCTGTCGTCGCCCAACTGCCCCTTGTCGTTGAGGCCCCAGGACATCACCGAGCCGTCCGCGAGCAGCGCGAAGGCGTGCGAGGCACCGGCGGCGATGCCCTTGACGGTGGTCAGCTCGGGGATCTGCATGGCGGTGGTGCGGGTGGTCGGGGTCGGCGTGGGCACGGTGGCGGTCGAGCTCGACGGCTTCGCGGTGACGCCGAGCTGGCCCTTGTCGTTGTTGCCCCAGGTCTTGACGGTGCCGTCCGCGAGCAGGGCCATGCTGAACGCGTCACCGGCCGCGATCGCCTTGACGCTGTCCAGCCCGGCCACCGTTACCGGCAGGTTGGCGTTGGTGTTGGTGCCGTCGCCCAGCTGGCCCTTGTCGTTCAGACCCCAGGCCTGGACGGTGCCGTCCTTCAGCAGGGCGAGCGCGTGCGCGCCGCCGGCCGCGACCGCCTGGACGCCGCCCAGCCCGGCCACCAGCGCCGGCACCGCCCACTCGTCGGTGGTGCTGGTGGTGCCGTTGCCGAGCTGGCCCTTGTCGTTCTTGCCCCAGGCCTCGACGGTGCCGTTGGCCAGCAGGGCGAGGCCGAAGCCGGTCACGGTGGCGCCGGTGCCGCCGGTGCCACCGGCAGCGACCGAGTTGAGCTCGGCGCCGGACAGCCCGACGACCGAGGTCGGGGTGAGCCGCTGGGTCTTGGTGCCGTCGCCCAGCTGGCCGTTGGCGTTCTGCCCCCAGGAGCGCAGCCGCAGGTCGTACGCGGAGGCGGCGGAGGTGGGCAGCGCGACGGAGCCGAGCAGGGCCAGGCTCGCGACCAGGGCGGGTACGGCGGCCGCGGGCAGGCGGCGGAACTTGCGGTGCAGCGGGTGCATCTCTTCCTCACGTTCGAAGGGCGGCGGGGCACGGGGATGCCCGGCGACGGCACGGGATGCCGCCACTCGGGGTGGTGACGGGGTGGGTCGGGTGACGGGTGGGTCAGAGGCAGGGGCGCGCCGGGGCCGCCCGGCGGACGGGCTCGCCGACGATCAGGCCGGGCGGCGGCAGCGGCCGGTGGTGCGGCGCGACGTGGGCGGCGTCGTCGCCGACGCAGGGCGGCACCGGTCGCACGACGGCCGGGGCGGTCGCCGCGGCCGGGGCGGCGCCGAGCAGCGGCAGGGAGCAGGCGAGCAACAGCAGGCCTCGCGCGGCGGAGCGGGAAAGCGGTGACATGACGTCCCTCGGGATCCGGGCACGCGGCATCCTGGCCGCACGGCCGTAGCTGGGAGTGGAGATCGGATCGCCGGAAAGCCTCCCCAAGGAACAGAACGGTCGTGCGGTTCCGAACGGCTTTCCACACAGTCGGCCCAGCCGGATCGTTCGCCTTCGCTCCATCGGACGGTCAGTGGTTGCGGTCCGTGACGGAGGCCCGAAGCATGGAGCGCCGGGGCTGGTTCACCGTCAGCTCACCATGGCGCAAGTGCCCGACGAATCCGCCGACTTCAGTGGGAGAGACCGTGCTGCGAACACAGCTCGCCAGACTTCTAGCCGTCACCCTCGGTGCCGCCCTCGCCGTGGCGGCGCCCGCTCCGGCGGGGGCCGAGGACACCCAGCCGGCCGTCGTGGTGAACGGAACGTTCTCCTCGCCGACCGTGCCGGCCGGCCAGACCTGGGCCTCGGGCGTCGACGGCTGGAGCGGCGCGGCCGGCGTCGCCTCCGCCGCCTACGCCGCCCACCCGCGAGGCTTCCAGGCGGCCACGCTCGGCTGGAACGGCAACGCGGTCTCGCTCAGCACCCGGGTCCGCGGTGTCCGGGCCGGCGCCACGGTGACCCTCAGCTGGGACGACTCCCCCTACGCCTGCGCCGCCCAGGGCGCCGCCAGGCGGACGTACACCGTGACAGTCGCCGGACAGGGCAACAGTCCGGGCAGCTTCGGCTCCAACATCCCCAATGGCAGCACGAATTGGTTCCTCGGCCGCACCTACTCCTTCACCGCCGCCGAGGACGCGCCGCAGATCACCTTCACCCCGACCAACACCGACAACCCCGGCTGCGGCGTGTTCTTCACCAACGTCGACGCCAAGCAGACCGCCCCGCCGCAGCAGCCGCCCGCGCAGGACCCGTGCGCGGGCGACGCGGCGAGCACCCCGCAGTGCAAGGACGTCGCGGACAACAAGGACCAGATCAGCAAGTGCAAGGCCTCCGACCGGGACTGCCTGGCGACCGTCGCCGGTGACGGCAAGGCGGAGAAGGACGGCATCGCCGACGAGAAGCAGACGCTGACGGACTTCAACAAGGTCCCCCGCGACCAGAAGCCGAACGACGCGGCCACCGGGCTGTGCGCCCTGCCGAACGCGCTGACGGACGTCCCGCCCGGCAACGCGGTCGTCCCGCCGAGCGACTGGTGGTACTGCTGATGCGGCGCCGGCTGCTGCGCCGGGTCGGCTGCTCGGTGGCGACGGCCGGACTGGCCCTCGCCGCCGCCCCGCCCGCGCACGCCGCCGACACGGTGGCCGTCCCGGTCCTCAACGGCACCTTCGCGCAGCCCGTCGCCCCCGACAACGGCACGGCCGCCGGGCACGCCGACTGGTCGCCGGAGAACAACGGCGTGGTCTTCGGCAAGGCACTCGCCCAGCACCCGCAGGGCTACCAGGCGGCGTCGCTGAACTGGAACGGCTCCCCGCTGGTCCTGCGCACCCGGCTGTGGGGCGTGAAGGCGGGTTCGCACGTCACCCTCAGCTGGGACGACAGCCCGGGCGTGGACCGGCGCTGCACGGCCGAGCAGCTCAAGGACGGCCAGACGTACAACGTCGCGCTGATCGCCCCCGGGCCGGTGCCGGACCCGCAGATCACCACCAAGGGCACCGACACCGTCGGCACCGCCAACTGGACCACCGGGCGCAGCTTCGGCTTCGACGCCCCCGAGGACAACCCGATGGTCTCGTTCGAGTCCGCCGAGCGGCGCGACTCCCTCTCCTGCGGCCCGCTGATCACCAACGTCACCGCCGCGCAGACGCCCGCGCCCGTCGACCAGAAGGTCCGCAAGGAGCAACTGCCGCCGCCCAAGGGCTACAAGGGCAACGAGCCGCTGGAGCCGGGCGTCGTGGTGGACGACTGCGAGGGCGCGGCCGCCAACTGCACCTTCACCGTGGACAAGGGCTCCTCCTACCAGTACTACGGCCAGACCCGGATCGTCGGCGAGGTGTACCTCAACTGCAGCCGCAACGCGATCGTGGACGACCGGAAGATCACCGTCACCGAGCCGCCGTACGACAGCCTGACGCAGTACTACGCGCTGAAGGGCACCCCGCTGGTGCCCAGCCGCTCCGACATCTCGCAGAGCCGGCCCAACCTGGCCGGCCAGGCCGCCGCCGGGTTCAGCGCGGCGGGCGGCAACCCGGCGGCCGTCTCGACCACCAACCCGCTCACCTGGAGCCGGACGAGCACCAAGGGCCTCAACCCCACCATCCAGCCGGGCGAGGTGAGTTGGATCGAGGTGCAGCCGGCCCGCGAGCGGGTGGCGGGCACCTTCACCAACGCCCGCAACAAGTACCGGCTCGACGCGGTCTTCGACGTCCCGGCGACCTCCCTGCCGGACCGCTACTTCCAGCGCACCGGCCCGTTCACCGACGTCGAGCTGCAGCGCTGCGCCGCCGCCCGGCCGACCGCCGGCACGCCGGACAACGGGGCGAACCCGGGCAACCGGCTGGTCTCCGTCGACGCGCCGCCGGCCGGGGTGCGGGCGCGGTCGGTAGCGCTCAACCCGTAGGCAGCGCGCACGGCGTGGCCGCCTGCCCGAGGATCCGGGCAGGCGGCCTAGGCACGTCCGGCGGCTACCGGTCCAGCGCCGCCCAGCTCCCCTCGGGCGTCAGCCGGTACTGCTCGACGGGCCGGGCGCCGTCCGTGCGCGGGGGCGCCTCGATCGGCTCGCTCGGAAGGGACCGCCCCGGCGGGCGCATCGACAGGCACTTGTCCGTCGCGCTGAAGGTCTGCGCGACGACGGTGCTGACGTTGACGGTCGACGGGCTGTCGACGATCACGTTCTTGATCAGCTTCGCGGCGCCGTCGACGCTCAGCTCGCCCACCGTGCGGGTCATCGCGTTCAGCGTGCCGAACTGCAGCTCGTCGCCGGACTTCACGGTGAACTTGACCTGGGTGGTCTCGGTCACGACCTGCCGCCACTCGTGCGACCAGGTGGCCTTGAAGGCGGACTGGAAGCTGGCCTGGGCGCTGAGCTTGAGCGCCGCGGAGCCCGCCACGTTGCCGCTCACGTTCACGCTCCCGCCGTTGCTGATCTCCGAGTTCGGGCCCTTGTCCTTGGGCGGCGTGTGGTCGGTGTGGTTGACGGTGGTGGTGTTGCTGCCGGCGATGCTGCCGCCGACCGTGGTGGTGTTGTCGATGGTGCCGGTGAGTGTGACGCTCCCGGAGATCTCCCCCGAGATGTTGTCCTTGGTGCTGTTCTCCAGCACCACCGTGCGCTCGACGGTGATCGGCTTGTTGGTGCAGTTGATCGCCGCGTTGCCGACCGAGACCACGCCCGTGGTGAGCTCCCGGGACAGTCCGGGGATGACGCGGAACGAGCAGCCGTAGTCCTGCCCGCAGCCGTGCGCGAGGGCCGGGGCGTCCGGCAGCGGGGTGTCGCCGTCGAAGGCCTGCGCCTGGGGCTGGTCGTCGGGGGCGGGCTCCGCCGCGAAGGCCTGCCCGGTGCACAGGGCCACGGCGATCAGGGCCGCCGGCAGGGCCCGCACCGCCCGCGTCCGGCGCTTCACCGCGGCCTCCAGGTGCCCTCGGCGGTGCGGACGAAGACGGCGTCCGGCACCCGGTCGGACTCCACCGGCGGGAGTTCGATCAGGCCCGCCCCGGCCCGGCCCGGGGGCCGCAGCGAGAGGCACTTGTCCGGGACGGAGAAGGTCTGCGCCACGATCGAGCTGGCGGTGACGATGGACGGGCTGTCCACCGTGACGTTCTTGATCAGCTTGCCGGTGTTGTTCACCGTCAGCTCACCGGCGGCCCGCGACATGGCGCTCACCATCCCGAACTGGATCTCGTCGCCCGGGCTGACGGAGAAGGACACCTTGGTCGTCTCGGTCGCCTGGGCCTGCCACTGCCGCGAGAAGGCGGCCTTGAAGGCGGACTGGAAGGTGGCCGAGACGCCGAGGTGCAGCGCGTTCGAGCCGGTCACCGTCGCCGTGACCCCGGCGGCGTTGGTGGTCTGGTCCTGGGTGGTCGGGCCCTTGTCCTTGCTCGGGCCCCACTGGGTGATGCCGTTGGTCATGGTGGGCGCCACGCTCGCCTGGCCGGAGACCGTGACCGTGACGTCGATCCCGCCCTGGATGCTCGCGCTGCCGGAGATCTCACCGCCGATGTTGTCGGTGCTGGTGCTCACCAGGGTGACGGTGCGGTTGACGTCCATGTCGCCGTTGGTGCAGTTGATCGCCGCGTTGCCCACCGACACCACGCCGCTGGTGAACTCGCGCGGCGCCCGGTCGTACAGCCGGAAGCGGCAGGCCGAGGGCTGGTCGCACTGGCTGGTGACGTCCTTGGTGGAGGCGAGCGGCTTGTCCCCGTCCAGGGCCTGCGCGGCCGGGGGCGGCGGCGCGCCGCTGTCGGCGGCGGCGCTGCTCGGCACGGCGGACGGGACCAGGACGGCTATCGCCACGCCGGGGACCAGCAGGGTGAACCGGGCGGCGCGCCGCCACGGTGGCGGGCAGGCGGAAACGACCACGGATGCTCTCCTCGTTCGTCGGACCGGCGGTACCTCCCATCCTGGGCGAGGGTCGCATCGCAGGCGAACGGTCGGCCGGTTCCCGTCCGCCATTCGATGGCACGTCACGCCCGGGCGCCCGGCGTCAGGGGGTGACGCGCAGCACGAACTTGCCCGTGGAGTCGCGGCGTTCGAGGACCTCACGGCCCTCGGTGTGCGGTGTGCGGTGTGCGGCATGATCGTGACGTCCATGCTTGCTCGTCACATCCTGGCCCACCGACAGAACGAGGACGCCCGATGACCACGACCGCCTTCCCGTCCGGAACCGCCCTGGTGCTGGTGGACCTCCAGCACTGGATCGTCAGCCGCCCGGTCGCCCCGCACTCCGGCGCCGCGGTGGTGCGCGCCGCCGCCCGGCTGAAGGCGGCCTTCGAGGCGGCCGGGCGGCCGGTGGTGCTGGTGCGGCACGCCCGGCTGGACGGCACCGACGGCGGACCGGACTCGCATTTCAACCGCTTCGCCGAGGAGGTGGCGGCCCGGCCCGGCAACGAGGTGGTCACCAAGTACACGATCTCCGCCTTCGCCGGCACCGACCTGGACGCGCTGCTGCGCCGGCTCGGCGCGACCGCCCTGGTGGTCGCGGGCATCGCCACCGAGTACGGCGTCGGGGAGACCGTCCGCGGCGCCGTCGCCCTCGGCCACCCGGTCACCGTCGTCGAGGACGCCGTGTCCGCACTCTCCGCCCCTGCCCACACGGCCGCCCTGGCGGCGCTGCGCGGCCTGGGCGTCACGGTCACCTCCACCGACGAGCTGATCGGCCCCGCGGACTGACCGTCAGCCCCCGCCAACTACGGACCGGATCCCGGCACTTCTGCCGCGTATAGTCGTGCCGAGACGCATCCACCCCCGGGCCGGAGGTTCCCCTTGACCGCTTCGCACTCCGACCAGGTCATCGCCGGCCAGGCCATGTACAACCCGTCTACGCTGCGGCTGTACGACTTCGCGGCCTTCCAGCTCAACTGCCGGTTCCTGTTCCGCGTCCCGGTGTCCGAGGTGGTCGGCCTGTTCGACCGCAACGTGTCCGCGAAGCACCTGGACCTCGGGGTGGGGACGGGCTACTTCCTGGACCACTGCCGGACCCATCCGGGGCAGGCCATCACCCTGGCCGACCTCAACGAGCACTCGCTGAACCACGCGGCGGCCCGGCTGGCCCGCTTCGACGTCACGACCGTCCAGGCCAACGCCCTGGAGCCGCTGCCGCTGCCCGGGCGGGAGTTCGGCTCGGCGTCGATGAACTTCCTGCTGCACTGCGTGCCCGGCGACATGCGCGAGAAGGCCGTGGTGTTCGACAACGTCGCGGCCTGCGTGAAGCCCGGCGGGCGGCTGTTCGGCGCCACCGTGCTGACCGGGGGCGTGCCGGTGAACCCGCTCGCCAAGGTCATGCTGGGGGCGTGGAACAAGCGCGGCATCATGCACAACGCCGCGGACTCGCTCGACGACCTGCGCGACGCGCTGGCCGCCCGCTTCCCGCAGCACAAGCTCACCGTGCGCGGCTGCGCCGCCCTCTTCGAGGCCGAGGTGCCGTAGCCCCGCAGCGAGCACGACGGGCCCGAACTCCTCATTGGCCGGGAGGAGTTCGGGCCCGCTGTCGTACCTCAGGTGCGGCGCGGCACCGGGATGACGTAGCGGCTGAACACCAGGTCGCGCAGGACGTCGTCGCCGCCCTCCACGATGGAGATGTAGCGCATGTCCCGCATCAGCTTGCCGATCGGCGACTCGTCGGTGTAGCCGAGCCCGCCGAACATCTCCGAGCCGACGCTCGCCACGTCCCAACCCGCCTGCCCGCAGAACATCTTGGCCGTCAGCGCGGACTTGAGGGTGCCCTGCCGGTGCCACAGGTCGGCGGCGTTCGGGTTCGCCATGACGGCGTCGTAGTCCCGGGCGGCGCGCAGCAGATGGCTCTTCATGACGTCGATCTGCATCTCCATCTGCCCGAGCTTGGCCGCGAACACCGGGTTCTCCAGCAGCGTGCCGTCGCGCAGCGGCTTGGTCTTGGCGTAGGTCATGCAGAGGTCGCGGATGCGACGGGCGATGCCGAGCCCGGTGGTGGCGATCAGGATCCGGCTGGCGTTCAGGCCGATCTCCAGCAGCCGCAGGCCGGAGCCCTCCAGGCGGTTGGCCACGGGCACCCGGCAGCCCTTCAGGCTGACCTGGTAGCTGTACGAGGCGCGCACGCCGATGACGTTCCAGCGCTTCACGACCTCGATGCCGGGCGTGTCGCGCGGCACGAGCACGGCGTGGTGCACCTCCGGGTCCTCCGCCGAGCGGCCGACGACCACCAGGAAGTCGGCGAAGTCGGAGTTGGTGGAGATGAACTTCTCGCCGGTGATGACGAGTTCGTCCCCGTCCACGGCCACCAGGGTGTCGATCTTGCCGAGCTCGCTGCCCGCAACCCGCTCGCTTCCCGGCGTCGCGCAGAACGAGCCCCGCTCGACCATCGGCGCCAGGTACCGCTTCTTCAGCTCCTCGGAGCCGTACAGCTGCACCATGCTGGTGCCCAGCACCGAGATGAACAGCGTGAACGCCACCCCGGCGTCCCCGTAGGCGAGTTCGTTGACGATCTCGACGCCGTCCGCCAGGCTCAGGCCCCGGCCGCCCAGCTCCTCGGGCAGCCACCAGTTCGCCAGCCCGGTCTCCCGGAACTTCTCGTACACGTCCGCGGGCTTGTCCTGGAACGTGTCGAACTCGGCGTGCCGGCCGTCCAGGTGCTCCTTGACGAACGCGCGGACGGCCTTCAGGTCTTCGGGCTTCATGCTCTCACTTTCGGGTCGGTCGGCCTGCGGGGCCGTCATTCGGAGATCGCGCGCTGCACGAGCGCCTCGATGTCGAGGTCGTCGATCTCGTCGAAGTCGTCCCCGTCGTCGAACGCGTCGTCCGGCAGGTCGGCGGTGTCCTCGTCCGCCTCCGGCTCGGGGAACAGCAGCTCCCGCACGCGCTCCGCCAGCGCGGCGGGCGTCGGGTAGTTGTAGATCACCGTGGCCGGCACGTGCACGCCGGTGTCCGCCTTGACCTGGTTGCGGAACTCGACACCGCTGAGCGAGTCGAACCCGATCTCCTGGAAGGACATGTCGGCGTCGATGTCGTCGACGGACGCGTAGCCGAGGACGGCCACCGCCGTCTCCAGCAGCAGCGCCACCAGCTCCTCGCGCTGTGCCTCGGGCGCGAGGCCGGCCAGCCGGCGCGCCATCGGGGACAGGCCGTCCTCCTCCTCGACGGGCTCGTCCGCGGGCCGCTCCGCCGCGACCTGCTCCGCGCCGGCGCCGGGCCGCAGCACGGTGCGCAGCAGCTCGGGCACGGTGTCCTGGCGCAGCGCGGTGCGGTCGACCTGCACCGGTAGCTGCAGCGCGTCCTCGGAGGCGAGCGCGGCGTCGAACAGGGCGGCGCCCCGGTCGGCCGTCAGCGGCGTCATGCCGTGGCGGCGGAAGCGGGCCAGGTCGGCCTCGCCGAGGGTGCCGGCCATGCCGATCTCCCACGGGCCCCAGGCGAGGGCGAGCGCGGGCAGGCCGGCGGCCGTGCGGTGTTCGGCGAGGGCGTCGAGGAAGGCGTTGGCGGCCGCGTAGTTGGCCTGGCCGGCGTTGCCGACCACGCCGACGACGGAGGAGAACAGCACGAAGGCCGACAGGCCGAGGTCCTTGGTCAGCTCGTGCAGGTGCCAGGCGGCGTCGACCTTGGGCGCGAACACCCGGTCGATCCGGTCCGGCGTCATGGTCTCCACGGCGCCGTCCGCGAGCACGCCCGCCATGTGCACCACGGCGGTGAGCGGCGCCTCGGCCGGGATCAGCGCCAGCTGCCCGGCCAGCGCCGCCCGGTCCGCGACGTCGCACGCGGCCTGGCTGACCTCGGCGCCCAACGCGGTGAGCTCGGCGGCGAGTTCGGCGGCGCCGGAGCGGCTGAGCAGCAGCAGCCTGCGCACGCCGTGCTCGGTGACCAGGTGCCGGGCGAACAGCGCGCCGAGGCCGCCGGTGGCGCCGGTGAGCAGCACCGTGCCGTTCGGGTCCCAGGCCGGCCGGGCGCCGGTCGCGGCGACCGCCGGGACGAGGCGCGGGGCGTAGACCCGGCCCTGGCGGACCACCAGCTGCGGTGCGCTCGGGTCCAGGGTCTCCAGCGCGCGCCGCGACTCCTCGCTGTCGTCGGTGTCGACCAGGACGAAGCCCTCGCCGTACTCGACCTGGGCGGCGCGCACCAAACCCCGGACGGCCGCGAGGGCCAGGTCCGGCGTCTCGCCGGGCAGCGCGGCCACGGCGCCCCGGGTCACCACGGCCAGCGGGCGCTCCTGCGGCTCGGCGAGCCGGCGCTGCACCAGCTCCAGCGCCGCGTGGGCGCTCGCCCGCACGGACGCGGGGACGTCGCCGCCGGTGCTCGCCTCGACGTGCACCAGGTCGACCGGGCCGGGGGTGCCCGGCTCGACGGGCGCCCAGCGCACCGCGAACAGCGAGTCGGCGACGGCGCCCCGGGCCAGCTGCGCCGCCGAGGCGGGCATCAGGGCCAGCGAGTCGACGGTCAGCACCGGCGTGCCGTCCGCCGCGGTGATCGTGACCGACACCTCGGTGGCGCCGAGCCGGGCGACCCGCACCCGCAGCCGGCCGGTGCCGCGCGCGTGCGGGGTGACGCCGGACCAGGCGTACGGGAGGAAGGTGCGCTGCGCGTCGTCCGAGGGGTCGTCCGATCCGAGCAGTGCCAGCAGCGGGTGCAGGGCGGCGTCGAACAGGGCCGGGTGCACGGCGAAGCCCCCGGCGGCGTGCGGCACCTGCTCGGGCAGCTCGACCTCGCCGTAGGCCTCGTCCCCGTCCCGCCACAGGGCGCGCAGGCCCTGGAAGGCGGGGCCGTAGCCGAAGCCCCGGCCGGCCAGCTCCGGGTAGAAGCCGGCCAGGTCCACCGCGGCGGCGCCCTGCGGCGGCCGGACGTCCGGCGCGGCCGCCCGAGAAACCGCCTGCGGGACGGCGAAGCCGGCCGCGTGCCTGGTCCAGGAGCCGGCGCCGGCCGAGGCCGGGCGGGAGTAGACGGCCACCGGGCGGCGGCCGGACGGCTCCGCCTCGCCGACCAGCACCTGCACCCGGACGGCGCCGGCGGCGAAGGTCAGCGGGGCGTGCAGGGTCAGTTCCTCGACGGACCGGCAGCCGGTGCCCTCCAGGGCGCGCAGCACCAGGTCCACCACGGCCGCGCCGGGGAACACGGCGCTGCCGAAGATCGCGTGGTCGGCCAGCCAGGCGTCGGCGGCGAGGTCGATCCGGCCGTTGTAGGCGACCTGCTCGCCGGTGGCGAGCTCGGTGGCGGCGGCGAGGAAGGGGTGCGCGACGGCCGCCAGGCCGGCGCTCTCGACGTCGCCCCGCGGCCGTTCGGGCTGCGCCCAGTAGCGCTGGCGGTCGAAGGCGTAGCCGGGCAGGTCGACGGGCCGGCCGGGGCGGCCGAGGGCGGCCAGGTGGGCCGGCCAGTCGACGGGCACCCCGGCGACGTGCAGCCGGGCCAGGGCCTCGGCGGCCGAGCGGGTCTCGGAGCGGCCCTTGCGGGCGAGCGGCACGGCCGTCAGGCCGGCGTCGGCGAGCTGTTCGGCGGCCATGGCGGCGAGCACGCCGTCCGGGCCGACCTCGACCAGTGCCCCGGCCCCGGCCTTCACGGCGGCGGCCACGCCGTCCGCGAAGCGCACGGCCTCGCGCACGTGGCGCACCCAGTACTCGGGCTGCTCCAGCTCGCCGGGCTCGGCGACGGCGCCGGTCACGTTGGACACCACCGCGAGGCGCGGCGGCGCGTAGGCGACGGACTCGGCGACGCGCCGGAACCCGTCCAGCATCGGGTCCATCAGCGGGGAGTGGAAGGCGTGCGAGACGCGCAGCCGGGTGGTCTTGCGGCCGTCCGCGGCCAGCTCGGCGGCGATGGCGGTGACGACCTCCTCGACGCCGGAGATCACCACGGCGGCCGGGCCGTTGACGGCGGCGACGGAGGCGTCCCGCTCGTGCCCGGCGAGCGCGGCGCGGACCTCGTCCTCGTCGGCCTGGACGGCCACCATGGCGCCGCCGCGCGGCAGTTCGCCCATCAGGCGGGCCCGGGCGGCGACCAGGCGGGCGGCGTCGGCGAGCGAGAACACGCCGGCCACGTGGGCGGCGGCGAGCTCGCCGATGGAGTGGCCGACGACGATCGCGGGCTGGACGCCGAGCGAGGTGAGCAGCCGGTAGGCGGCGACCTCGAAGGCGAACAGCGCGGGCTGGGTCATCGCGGTCTCGTCGAGCAGCGCGGCCGTCGCGCTGCCGGGCTCGGCTCCGACGACCTCGTCGATCGGGTGCTCCAGCAGCGGGTCCAGCGCGGCGCAGACCTCGCGCCAGGCGGCGGCGAACTCCGGGAACGCGGCGACGAGTTCGCGGCTCATGCCGAGGCGCTGGCTGCCCTGCCCGGAGAACAGGACGCCGACGACGGGCGGGGCCGAGGTGTGGCCGGTGGTCACCGCGGGGTCGCGCCGGCCGTCCGCCAACGCCCGGAGCCCGGCGAGGAGTTCGGCCCGGTCGGCGCCGACGATCGCGGCCCGGTGGTCGAGCGCGGTGCGCCGGGTGGCCAGCGAGAGCGCGACGTCGGCCGGGTCGGCGTCGGCGGCCGGGTCGGCGTCGGAGACGGCCCCGGCGACGGCCTCGGCGAGCTTGCGGGCCTGGCCGGCGAGGGCCTTGGCGCTGTGCGCGGAGACCGTCCAGACGAGTTCGCCCTTGGCGGGCTCGGCGGGCTCGGCGGACGGGGCGGCCGCCTCGACCGGGTCGCCCTGCTCGATGATGACGTGCGCGTTGGTGCCGCTGATCCCGAAGGAGGAGACGGCGGCGCGGCGCGGACGCTCGGCCGCGGGCCAGTCGCGCTGCTCGGCGAGCAGACGCACCTGCCCGGCCGTCCAGTCCACCTTGCTGGTGGGCTGCTCGGCGTGCAGGGTCCGGGGCAGCACCCCGTGCCGCATGGCCTGCACCATCTTGATCACGCCCGCGACGCCGGCGGCGGCCTGGGTGTGCCCGATGTTGGACTTCAACGAGCCCAGCCACAGCGGCTGTTCGCGCTCCTGCCCGTACGTCGCCAGCAGGGCCTGGGCCTCGATCGGGTCGCCGAGGCCGGTGCCGGTGCCGTGCGCCTCGACGGCGTCGACCTCGGCCGGGGTCAGGCCGGCCGAGGCCAGCGCCTGGCGGATGACCCGCTCCTGGGAGGGGCCGTTGGGGGCGGTGAGCCCGTTGCTGGCGCCGTCCTGGTTGACGGCGCTGCCGCGCAGCACGGCCAGCACCCGGCGGCCGTTGCGGCGGGCGTCCGAGAGGCGTTCGAGGACCAGCACGCCGACGCCCTCGGACCAGCCGGTTCCGTCCGCGTCCTCGGCGAAGGCCTTGCAGCGGCCGTCGCCGGCCAGGCCGCCCTGGCGGGCGAACTCGACGAACATGCCGGGGGTGGACATCACGGTGACGCCGCCCGCGAGGGCCAGCGAGCAGTCGCCGGAGCGCAGCGCCTGGGCGGCCAGGTGCAGGGCGACCAGGGAGGAGGAGCAGGCGGTGTCGACGGTGACGGCCGGGCCCTCCAGGCCGAGGGTGTAGGCGACCCGGCCGGAGACGACGCTGCCGGAGCCGCCGGTCAGCGCGTAGCCGGCGAGGTTGCCGGAGACGTCCTGCAGGCGCGGCAGGTAGTCCTGGGCCATCGCGCCGAGGAAGACGGCGGTGTCGGTGCGGCGCAGCCGGGCCGGGTCCTGGCCGGCGCTCTCCAGCGCCTCCCAGACGGTCTCCAGGGCGAGCCGCTGCTGCGGGTCCATGGCGAGGGCCTCGCGCGGGCTGATCCGGAAGAAGCCGGCGTCGAAGTGGGCGGCGCCGTCCAGGAATCCGCCGGCGGCGGCGAAGTCGGCATCCGCGTCGACCTGCCAGCCACGGTCCTCGGGGAAGCCGGTGATGGCGTCGGCGCCGTCCGCGACGAGGCGCCACAGGTCCTCGGGGGTGGCGACGCCGCCGGGCAGGCGGCAGCTCATGCCGACGATCGCGATCGGCTCGTCGAGCGCGACGGCGGGCGCGACGGCGGGCGCGACGGGCAGCGCCGGGGCCTCGTCCGGTCCGGCGACCAGCTGGCGGATGCGGCGGACCACGGCGGCCGGGGTCGGGTGGTCGTAGGCGAGCGAGACGGGCAGCTGGAGGCCGGTCGCGGCGTTGAGCCGGTCGCGCAGCTGCACGGCCGTCACCGAGTCGAAGCCGAGCTCCTTGAAGGTGTCGTCGGCGCCGATCCGCGCGGTGTCGGCGTGGCCGAGCAGGACGGCGGCCTCACCGCGCACCAGGGTCCACAGCTCGGCCTCGGAGGGGCCGGTGGGGTCAGGAGTCTCGACCATCGCGGCGGGAGCGGTCGAAGGCGATTCGGAAGCCGCCACCGTGACGGCGCCGTCGACCCAGTAGGTCTCCCGCTGGAAGGCGTACGTCGGCAGCGGCACCCGGCGGGCGCCGGTGAACACGTCGTCCCAGGCCAGGTCGAGGCCGCGGGTGTACAGCTCGGCCATGGACAGCCGCAGCCGGTGCACCTCCTCCTCGTTCCGGCGCAGCGTGGGCTGCACGACGGCGCTGCCGGCGGTGGCGGCGATGTGCATGGCCAGCACCGGGTGCGGGCTGACCTCGACGAACACGCCGTAGCCGTCCGCGGTGAGGGCCTGGACGGTGTCGGCGAAGCGCACCGGCTCGCGCAGGTTGCGGTACCAGTACTCGGCGTCCAGGGTGGCCGGGTCGACCCGGCCGGCGGTGACGGTGGAGTAGAAGGCGACGCCGCTGTCGGTGGTGGCGGCGCCGGCCACGCCGGCCAGCACCTCGTCGCGGATCGTCTCGACGTGCGCGGAGTGCGAGGCGTAGTCGACCGGGACGATCCGCGCCCGCCGGCCCTGCGCCTCGCAGGCGGCGACGGCCGCGCGCACGCCGTCCGGGTCGCCCGAAATGACGGCCGTGCCCGGGGAGTTGACGGCCGCGACGGAGACGCCGGGCTGGTCGACCTCCTCGGCGGGGACGTCCAGGATGGCCATCAGGCCGTGCCCGGACAGCTTCTCGGTGATGACCTTGGCGCGGGCGACGATCAGCCGCACGCCGTCCTCCAGGCTGAGGATGCCGGCCGCGGTGGCGGCGGCGATCTCGCCCTGGGAGTGGCCGATGACGGCGTCCGGCTCGACGCCCGCGGCGCGCCACACCTCGGCGAGCGAGACCATGACGGCGAACAGCGCGGGCTGCACGACGTCCATCCGCTGGAGGGCGTCCTCGTCGCCGAGCACCTCGCGCAGCGACCAGCCGCCGTAGTGGCGCAGCAGGCGCTCGCACTCGTCCATCCGGGCGGCGAAGACCGGGTGTGCCGCCCACAGGCCCTCGGCCATGCCGATCCAGTGGGCGCCCTGGCCGGAGAACACCCAGACCAGGCCGCCGCCCCCGGCGGCGGTGCCGGTGACGACGCGGGCGGAGGGGCGGCCCTCGGCGAGCGCGGCCAGGCCGTCGAGCAGTTCCGCGCGATCGGCGGCGAGGACGACGCCGCGGCTCTTCAGCGCGGAGCGGGTGGTGGCCGTGGAGTGGCCGACGTCCAGCGGGCGCAGGTCGGCGTCCTCGCGGACCCGGTCGAGCAGGCGCCGGGCCTGGGCGCGCAGCGCCTGCGGGGTGTGCGCGGACAGCATCACGGGGACGGCCGCGCCGGGCTCGGGGGCTTCCCGTTCCGGGGTGGGCTGTGGCTCGGGGGCCGCGACGACGAGGTGGCAGTTGGTGCCGCCGATGCCGAAGGAGCTGACACCGGCCAGGCGCGGGCCCTCGGGCCACGGCCGGGCCTCGGCGTTCACCCGCAGCTTCCACTGCTCCAGCGGGATGCCCGGGTTGGGGCTCTCGTAGTTGAGGCTGGCGGGCAGCACGCCGTGCCGCACCGACAGGGCGACCTTGATCAGGCCGAGCACGCCGGCGGCCGGTTCGAGGTGGCCGATGTTGGTCTTCACCGAGCCGACCAGCAGCGGCCGTTCGGCGTCGCGGCCGTCCCCGTACACGGCGGCCAGGGCGCTCGCCTCGACCGGGTCGCCGGCCCGGGTGCCGGTGCCGTGCAGCTCGACGTAGCCCACCTCGGCGGGGGCGACGCCGGCGGCGCGGCAGGCCGCGCGCAGCAGGGCGCTCTGGGCCTCGGCGCTGGGTACGGTCAGGTCGCCGGCGCCGTCGTGGTTGACGGCTCCGCCGAGCAGCACGCAGTACACGTCGTCACCGTCGGCGACGGCGTCGGCGAGGCGCTTGAGGACGACCACGCCGGCGCCCTCGCCGCGGACGAAGCCGTTGGCGCGGGCGTCGAAGGTGTAGCTGCGGCAGTCCGGCGACAGCGCCCCGGCGCGGGCGAACGCGATCGTGGTCTCCGGCGCCAGGTTGAGGTGCACGCCGCCCGCCAGGGCGAGCCGGGCGGCGCCCGAGCGCAGGCTCTCGCAGGCCATCTGGACGGCGACCAGCGAGGAGGACTGGACGGTGTCGACCGTCAGGCTCGGCCCGTGCAGGCCGAGTTGGTGCGAGACCCGGTTGGCGATCAGGCCCCGGCTCAGGCCGGCGACGGAGTGGTGGGACAGCGCGTCGGCGCCGCGGCGGTGCACCAGCGAGGCGTAGTCGTCGCCGGTGGCGCCGAGGAAGACGGCGGTGGCGCTGCCGTGCAGGCTGTCCGGCGGGAGGTAGGCGTCCTCCAGGGCGTCCCAGCTCAGTTCGAGCACCATGCGCTGGCGCGGGTCCATCGCCGCGGCCTCGCGCGGGGAGATCCCGAAGAACCCGGCGTCGAAGTCGCCGGCACCCGCCACGAACCCGGCCCGGGGGTGGCGCGCCAGCTCGGCGACGCCCTCCGGCCAGCGGCCGGCGGGCGGTTCCGCGATGGCATCCTCCCCCTCGGCCAGCATCCGCCAGAAGGACCGCAGGTCCCCGGCGCCGGGCACCCGGCACGACATCCCGATGACGGCGATCGCCTCGCGGCCCGCCCCCGTGAGCCCGTCCCCGAACTCGTTTTCGCCCATTAGAGCTCCCGACCCTCGCTACCCCTGTTGACAACTCGATCGGGTGACGGGCCCCTCAGATACGTTTTCGGGGCGCCAATTCGGACGAGTTTCCGGCCGAACCCGCCCCGGAAGGTTTCGGACGTGCCCACGACACGCCCGTGGGCGGCTTCGGCCCGGTCCAGCGCAGTGGCACCCGGCCGCGAGCCGGACCACCCCCGCTCGGCCCGCCACCAGGTGAACACCCGCGCATCATCTGCTCCGTTGAGCAGTTCCACCACCGTTCCCCACCATCCACCCCCCACCCGCCTGCGGCGGGTTCCCGCCCCCGGCCTCGCCGTGTGCCGCCCCGCCGGGCGGCACACGGCACTGATCGGGCCCTCCACCTCCGCTCGTACCTCGAATCCGGCAGGGCCAGACAGCCGCACCATGGAGCACGTGGCGGAGCTCGCCGACAGCCGAAGAGAAGGACAAGTCTGATCATGCCCAGCGCACCCGTGATCCTGAGCGGCACTCCCGGTTCGTTCGCCCGGGACGTCTTCCACGAGCGGCACCCGAAGCTCGTCCAGCAGGTGCTCGACGCACTGCCGTACGGGCCGAGCGTGCAGGCCGCGATGGCGGACCTCCTCGCCGAGAGCACCGACGGTGTGCTGCAGCCGCCCAGCACCAGCGCCCACGACCACCAGCAGTGGCTGGAGTGGGGTGAGGGCCTGTTCGGGCGACCGTGGGGCGAGGCACCGTTCCTGTGGGCCGAGAGCTACTTCTACCGCAGGCTGCTCGAAGCCACCGGCTACTTCCGGCCCGGGACTTGGCAGGGCATCGACCCGTTCGCCCCGTTCAAGACCGCCGAACTGGCCGGCTCTGCCGTCGACGCCGAACTGGCGGCCCTCGGCGAGTTGCCCGCCCTGTCGGCCGAGAAGCGAGCCGACGCGCTGCTCTCGTCAGCGCTCTGGGGCAACCGGGCAGACCTCAGCTTCCAGATCACTGCTTCGGCAACGGACACCCAGCCCTCGGCCCTGATCACGGACGACAGCCCTCTGCTGTGGTCCACCCTGGCGGCTGCGACCGAGCCGAAGGTCTGCGTCATCGCGGACAACGCCGGGCGAGAACTGCTGCCGGACCTCGTCCTGGTCGACCACCTCCTCACGAACGGGTTGGCCGCCGAGGCCGCCCTGTACGTCAAGCCCTCCCCCTACTACGTGTCGGACGCAACCACCGCGGACGTCCTCGCCACCACCGAGCGCCTTCGCACCGCGCCCGAGCAAGAGGCCGCAGGGATCGGACTCCGGCTCTGGGACGCGATGAACAACGGCACACTCGCGATCCGCACGCACCCGTTCTTCTGCGCGCCGCTTCCGTTCCACGACATGCCCGCCGACCTCAGGGCCGAACTCTCCGACGCCACGATGACGATCCTCAAAGGCGACCTCAACTACCGCCGCCTCGTCGGGGACCAACTCTGGGACGCCACGACCCCCTTCGCCGAGCGAGCCGACCACTTCCCGTCCCCGATAGCGGCCCTCCGCACGTTGAAGTCGGACGTCATCGTCGGCCTCGACGGACCGGCAGTCGCCGAACTGGACGCCACAGGGGAGCCATGGCGCACCAGCGGCAAGTACGGCCTCATCCAGGTCCACACGCAGGCGTAGTCCTTGCGCTATCGGGCGAAGAGCAACCGTGACGATCTCAAGGACGAGCGACCAAAGCCCCACTTCACTCTTATGAGGCATCGCCCGCGGCGGATCGCCCCGGCGAAGCTCCGCCCGTGTCGTGGGGCGCAGCAACACCCCGGGCTACGGGCTGAGCCGGTTCGGCCCACGGAACAGGAAGGTCGCCTCGCGGATCGAGGCCAGGCCGAGCATGACCATCAGTACGCGGCCGAGGCCCATGCCGAGGCCCCCGTGCGGCGGGCACCCGTACCGGAAGGCGTTCAGGTAGTCCCGCATCGGCTCCGGGCTCATGCCCTTCTCGGCGGCCTGCTCCACCAGCACGTCGTAGCGGTGCTCGCGCTGCGCGCCGGTGGTGATCTCCAGGCCCTTCCACAGCAGGTCGAAGCTCAGGGTCACGCTCGGGTCCTCGGCGGGCCGCATGTGGTAGAAGGGCCGGATGCCGACCGGGTAGTGCGTGATGAACACGAAGTCGTGCCCGGTGGCCTCCTTGATGTGGGCCGAGATCCGCCGCTCACCCTCCGGGTCCAGGTCGTCCTTGACGCCTTCGGGGTCCCAGCCGCCCCTGCGCAGGACCTCCTGCGCCTCGGCCATGGTGATGCGGGGAAAGGGCGTCGTGGGCACCCTGACCTCGACGCCGAAGTGCTCGGCGATCGCCTCGCCGTGCAGGTCGGCGACCTTGCCGATGGCGTGGGCGAGCATCCGTTCCTCGAACGCCATGACATCCTCGACCCCGTCGATCCAGGCCAGTTCCACGTCGACGCCGGTGAACTCGGTGGCGTGCCGGGAGGTGAACGACGGTTCGGCGCGGAAGACCGGCCCGATCTCGAAGACCTTCTCGATGCCGGCGGCGATCGCCATCTGCTTGAAGAACTGCGGCGACTGTGCCAGGTAGGCGCTACGGCCGAAGTAGCCGAGCTCGAAGACCTCCGCGCCGGACTCCGAGGCCGTGCCCATGAGCTTGGGGGTGTGCATCTCGGTGGCACCCTGCGCGTAGGCGTACTCGCGCATGCCCTGTTCCAGGGTGGTCTGTACGGCGAACACCAGCTGGGCGGCGGGGCGGCGGCGCACGTCCAGGAAGCGCCAGTCCAACCGCTGCTCCGGGCCCGTGCGGTCGTCGATCGGCAGCGGCGTGGCCGCCGGGTTCAGGACCTCGACCACCTCGGGAACGATCTCCAGGCCGCCGAGCTTGACCTGGGCCGCGTCGACGACGCGGCCGGTGATCCTCACGGCGGACTCGGGCGTGAGGGCTTCGAGCTGGGCCTCCAGTGGCCCGCCGTCTCGCTTGTGGGTCACCTGCACCATGCCGATGCTGTCCCGCACGATGACGAACTGCATCGCGCGCTGGAGGCGGAGGGTGTTCACCCATCCGCAGACGGAAACGGTACGGCCGACGTGTTCTCGCAGGTCGGAGACACGTACGCGGCTGTGGATCATTGCGGTCCTCCGAAGGACATCGTCATGATCCCTTGGGAGTGCGGGCGAGAAGGGCAACTCGCGGTACCACCGCATTTTCGCCACCACCGAAATGGCGGCCTCGTTCAGGCCCGGTGACGGGGGCCGGCCGGCGGGGCATTGGACCACCAGGCGGGGGCCGTTCCTCCCCGCGCTCAGGAGGGTCTTCACCTCGGGGCGCGGGACCGCCTTCCCAGCTTCCGGCGGCTCTCTCTGCTCGCGTGATCCCTGGCTACTCGTCTCCGTCGACGCGTTGCCCAGCAGGATACGGAGCGTGAGGCGGCGGTGGCAACCGGAAACTCCACCAGGCTGTGAGTCCGGCCAGAGGAAGGTCGCCTCGATCCGCAGGAGCCGGCGGCGCGGAAGCGGCGCCTCGGGCGGGGTGGCCGTCCGCCGAGTGCGCCGACCTCACCGGCCCGAGCACCGTCGCCGCCCTGGCCAGTCAGGTCGAGTCCGAACTCGGGCCGGTCGACATCCTCGTCAACAACGCCGGCGCCTACCCCCGTATCCCGGGGGACCAGCTCAGCGAGGACGAGTGGGCGCGTGCCATCGAGTCCAACCTGACGATCCACTACCGCGCTTGCCGGGCCGTCACCTCTGGCATGGCCGATCGCCGATGGGGCCGGATCGTCAACATCGGCAGCATCAATGCCCGCGCCGGCCGGCCCGGACTCACCGCCCACAGCACCGCCAAGGCCGGACTCCTCGGCCTCACCAGGTCGCTGGCCAGGGAACTTGGACCGGCCGGGATCTGCGTGAACACTGTCGTACCGGGGCCATCCAGGTCGAGGCGGAGAACGATCTGCCCGCCCACCACCGAGCCCGACCCGAGGACCAGATCCGCCGCCAGTGCGTCCAGCCCCGAGGCCGCCCCGAGGACGTCGCCGCTGCCGTCGCCTTCCTCGCCGGCCCCAGCGCGTCCTTCACCACCGGCCAGTCGTTGCACGTCGACGGCGGCTGGATCCTCCACTGACCCTGCGCACAGCCGAGACCACCAAGAAGGAAGAGACCACCATGCAGCACCGCGTCCGCGCCGTCCTCCTCACCCCGGACGGCACCATGCTGCTGATCAAGCGCATCCGCCCCGGCATCGACCCGTACTGGGTGATCGTCGGCGGCAAGATCGAGCCCACCGACGCCGGCCCGGAGGAGGCTCTGCTGCGCGAGGTCCGCGAGGAGATCGCGGGCGAGGCCGAGATCGTCGGCCTCCTCCACACCATCGAGGGCGACGACGAGCGCCAGGACTTCTATCTCGCCACCATCGAGGAGTGGAGCTTCGAGGACCGCACCGGCCCCGAGTTCAGCCAGGAAGGCCGGGGCGAGTACCTCCTCGAAGAGATCCCCCTCACCACCGACGCCCTCGACGCGGTCAACCTCCTACCCAAGGACTTCGCGGCCGTCCTGCGCGAGGCCGTCGAGCGCGGGAAACTCCTCGCCGCCAGGTAGTCACAGAGGCTGGATGCCCACAAAAGCCTCACACGGCGTCAAGTGCCGTGTTACGTTCCGTACTCCAACAGAAAAAGGTGACCCCGGCGGTGCTGGAACACCCCCGGGGTCCGGCACCAGGAGCTGAACCTCCGATGCGCGTACATCGTACCGAACACGTACGGAACTTCACCGTGCTACCCAACGCCATGTTGCAGTACCGACAGCTGTCCTACACCGCCCGCGGCCTGCTCGCGGACCTCCTCTCCCGCCCCGATGGCTGGCGGGAGGACGGCCGGCACATGGCCGACTCCAGCCCGCAGGGGCGCGGCGCGATCCGCAAGGCGCTGAGGGAGCTGACCGACGCGGGTTTCTACCGCGTCGAGAAGATCCGCCTGCCGGACGGCACTATCCGCACCGAGACCCACGTGTACGACACACCATGGTTCGCACCGGCTGCCACCCGTCCGGCGCCCGGTGCAGCGGCAACCGGCCGCGCTGACAGCCCTGTTGTAAAGAACCGGCACCAAGAAACCACCCTCCCCGCCAGTCCGGCCGATGACGCCGAGCCCGAGCAACGGGAGGAGGTCCGAGAAGCAGTGGCCACTCTGCTCCGCGTGATCCGCCCCGAACCCCGCCTGCGCCTGGGCCAGGCCGAAGCGCGCGAACTCGCGCCCCTGGTCGCCCAATGGCTCGCCCGCGGCAGTTCTCCGGCCGACCTGGCCCACGCCCTGCTGCCCGGCCTGCCCACCCCGATGCACTCGGCGACCGCCGTGCTCCGCCACCGCCTGGAGCACAAGATGCCGCCAGCCCGGCCCGCCGCACAGCCACCGGCCCGGTACGCCGAGTG
The DNA here is from genome assembly GCF_041053115.1 of Streptomyces sp. Y1. Classification (NCBI taxonomy): domain Bacteria; kingdom Bacillati; phylum Actinomycetota; class Actinomycetes; order Kitasatosporales; family Streptomycetaceae; genus Streptomyces; species Streptomyces sp. Y1. Next base: position 1,725,150 of record NZ_CP163445.1, read on the forward strand.
CGCCAAGTGCCACGACCCCGTGCCCCGACCGGGCATCTGCCGCCCATGCGCGGGCGTGACACCCCGAACCCTCGCGGTCGGCACGGGGGCGGATGTGGCAGCCGCAGGTGCCGCCCGAGTCCGAACCGCCCTGCGCTCCGCCATCACCGGCACTCGGCCCGCACACGTCGCCGCCTGAAACACGCAGCCCCGGCGGCACGCGGCCAGGCCCGGGGCGGGCACCCGCCGGCAGGCGAGTGGGGGGTGGACGGTGGGGAACGGCGGTGGACCTACCCAACAGAGCAGCTGATGCGCGGGTGTTCACCCCGCAAAAGGCGGCTGCCGCGCAAACCATGCGGTTTGTGCGGCAGCGGTGGACGGTCGTCAGCCCCGAGCATGCCCGCTTGTCAGGCGGGCACACCGGGAAAGCTCCAAGATCCCCGACAGAGTCAAGCTGATGCGATGCGCTGACGGGCCTCGGCCGCATGCCCCCTTCTCACATGCATGCTGCTGCCCGTCTCGTAGCGCCAGTCCACGCACCGGCGAGCTGGGCGCGGAGGTGGGCCTGGCGGGCCTGGTGGTGCTGCCGCTCCAGCCGCCAGGCGCAGAGGTGGCAGGCCGCGAGTGTGACGGTCTCGCCTTCGACGGTGAGTGTGCCCAACTCGGCGACTTGGGTGACTTCCTCGCACTTGAAGCAGAACCCGGTCGTCCAGGCGAAGCGGAGTCGGAACTCGGCGGGCGGGTTCCGGTCACGTCGGAGTCTCATGTCCTGTCGCTCCAGCTCGACCGAGGTACGGGGAGAGGGCTGGAAGAGGTGACGTCGCGGCGGTGGATCTCGCGCTCGATGACGAAGGCGACCTCGGGCCACGGCAGGGCCATCGGTGAGGTGAGGCTCCAGAATCCGTGGCTCGCCCGGACCAGGGCGCTGACCCCGAGCGGTGCGGCGTCGGCGGGAACGCCGGCAAGGATACGACGGAGTATCCCGCCGGCCCCTCGTGCCGCAGGGGCGATGCCGTTACCGACGAGCAGCGTCGCGGTTCGAACGGCATCGAGCACGTTGGCGTCCATACCGGCTGTCCCGAAGCGGCCGAAGGCCAGCTCCCGCCACGGGCGACGGGTACGAGCCCAGGCCAGGCGCTCAAGGCCGGAGCCCAGGTCCACCGCCATGCAGCTGGGATCCGCAGCATTCCAGAGCAGGACGATGTCACCGATGGGAAGGTCCAGGTGCCGGAAGTGCACTGTGAGGCCGCGGACTTCGCGGCGTTGCCAGATGGCGTTGCGGCCATGGATGGTGAGGTGTCTGGCGTGGAGCCCGATGCCGGACAGCACTGTGAGCCAGTGATCGAGGATTTCGGTGAACTCGGCTATCCGAGTGACGGGTTCGATGCGCGATATGTTGACGAACGAGGTGAGGAACCCCTCCCTCAGAGCGCCGACATGGTCCCGCTCACCGGTCAGTCGGACAACCGGCTGGGGAAGGTAGCCACGGCGGAAGACGTACGGCTTGCCGTCTTTGAGGAGGGGGTCGAGCGCCTGGACGGCGGAGATCGTCAGCTCGGTGTCCCAGCCCCACCGCATGGGCAGCGGCCTCGCACGGGCGACGCCCGCCGCACGGAAGCCACTCTCCAACTGCTGTAGCAGACCAGCCCACTGGAGCGGTTGACTGGCCGGACGGTACGGCGTACCCCGGTCGCGGTGGCGGATCTCGAAGCGGCCATCGGCACCGTGCTCGAGGTCCCACTGCGTGCCGAGCCCGAGGCGCTCGTTCAAGAGATCGAGTGGCCTCGGCGGTGAGTCCGCGGTCAGCACGGCCTGGTCGCCAGAGCGCGGAAGTGCCGCTCGGGGTCGAACCGGCTCAGGCCTATGTCCTGTACGGTCGGCGCGTCCAGTTCCAGGCACCGCTCGATCGCTGTCGTAAGCGCCAAGGCCACGTCCTCGTCGTCGTGGTCAGGAACGACCCTGGCAACGGCTCCGGTGCTCTCACACAGAGCTGCCTCCGCACAGGTGCCGTCTCGCCAGCAGAGCGCGGCGACGGGCGTACCGGCACGCAGGGACTCCCCGAAAACGGCCGCGCCGGCCTCCACGTAGCTTCGTGAGCAGGTGTAGACGTAGACCGAGGCATCGGAAAACGCAGCCGTCTTGGCCGCCCCTCCGACTTCACCGACCCAGCTGACGTGATCAGCCGCGAAGAGTGCCTGGTGACGTCGCACGTAGTCGTTGTCGAAGACCGGTCCGACGATGCGTATCCGCCGACCAAGCAGTTGGGCCGCGCGCACCGCGAGGTGCGGCGACTTCTCCTCGTCGATCCGGCCGAGCCAGACGAGGTCGCGGCCGTGCCGGGCGGGAGGTTCGGCTTCACCGAGCCCGAGGTGGACCGCGTGCTCCAGCGCTGGTGCGTGGGTGGCGTACAGCCCCGCCATCTCGGGCGAGTAGCAGTAAAGCCGCGAGCGGTTCGCGTCGAAGGCGTCGGCGGCGTGCCGGAAGACCGGCGAGTGCTGGAAGGTCGCGACGTCGCAGTCGAGATCGGCCCAGACCCGGCGCCACCCGGGGAGCGACGGGTACTCGTGTCCGACCACGAGCAGGTCGTAGCCGGTGGAACGCAGGTCACGAGTCTGCCGGGTACCCGGCTGGAGGTCCTCCAGGCGGACCGGGCGCAACGCCCAGTTGTCTGCGAGGTCGGTCCTCCAGCCGGGGCCGAGGAGGTGTACGTCGGCACCTGCGGCTCGGGCGCCTTCCGCCACTGCCCAGAGCCAGCGTTCGATCCCGCCGTAGCCGACGGGCGGGAAGGTGTAGCTGCTGGGGAAGTCGCAGATGCCGACTAACACTTATGCCTCCGTTGTTCCGTCCGCCGAGATCCGGCGGAATCCGAGGTAGGGCACCAGGGCCTCGGGCAGGACGATGGAGCCGTCCTGCTGCTGGCACTGTTCGAGAAGGGCGGCCAGGGTGCGGCCGATGGGCAGTCCGGAGCCGTTGAGGGTGGCTACGGGCTTGGTCTTGCCGTGCTCGTCCCGGGTGCGGATGCCTGCGCGGCGAGCCTGGAAGGCGCCGCAGTCCGAGACGGAGGAGATCTCGCGGTAGGTCTGCTGGCTGGGCAGCCAGACCTCGATGTCGTAGGTGATCTGGGCGGAGAAGCCGAGGTCGCCGGCGGCGAGCTGGACGACCCGGTAGGCCAGTCCCAGCTCCTTGAGGCAGGCTTCGGCATGGCTGAGCATCTTCTCCAGCTCGGCCTGGGAGTCCTCGGGGTCGCAGATGCGGACCATCTCGACCTTGGAGAACTGGTGCTGGCGCAGAATGCCGCGGGTGTCGCGGCCATAGGAGCCAGCCTCCGAGCGGAAGCACGGGGTGTGCGCGGTGAGGGCCAGGGGGAGTTCGGCAGGCGGGATGATCTCGTCCGCGTAGAGGTTGGTAAGCGGGACCTCGGCTGTCGGGATCAGGAAGAGCTCGCGTTCCCCCATACCCGTGGCGAAGAGGTCCTCCTCGAACTTCGGGAGCTGGCCGGTGCCGGTCATGGTCTGCCGGGTGACGAGGTACGGGACGGCGTGCTCGACGTAGCCGTGCCGCTTGGTGTGCAGGTCCAGGAAGAGCGTCGCCAGGGCACGCTCGATGGCGGCGCCGGCACCGCGCGAGACGCTGAACCGGGAGCCGGAGAGCTTGCTGGCACGGGCGAAATCGAGGATGCCAAGGGCCTCGCCGAGGTCCACATGGTCCTTCGGCTCGAAGGAGAAGGACGGCGGCGTGCCGAAGCGACGGATCTCGACGGCGTGCTCGTCCGAGTCGCCCTCGGGGGTGCTGTCGAGCGGCAGGTTGGGAATGGTCAGTAGGAAGTCGCGCAACTCCTGCTGCACCTGCTCCTGCTCCACCTCGGCCGACCGGATCTCTTCCTTGAGCTCGCGGGCTCGGTCCTTCAGCATCTCGGTGTCACCGCCCTGGCGGGCCGCCTGCTGGACCTCCTGGGCGACCCGCTTCGACTCGGCCCGCAGCTCGTCCACGCGAGTGATGAGCTGGGATCGGCTGGACTGAAGAGACTCCAACGCAGAGAGATCCAGGGTGTAGCCGCGGCGGACGAGGCGGCGGACCGCCTCGGAGCCCATCTCGATGAGGGCGCGGGGATCATGCATGGGAGTTCGTCTCCTCCAGCTGGACAGATGGTCCATCGAAGGTAGCAAGCGTGCACTGGTCTTCTGGCCGCGATGACCATCCGCCCGCTGCGGCGGTCTCCTGTTCCTCCGCATCCAGGATTTCGAGCAGGGCCTTGATCAGGTTTTCGAGTTCGCCGTCCTCGATCCTGACCAGGTACAGGCAGGGCACCTCGTCGAAGAAGATCGGCATGGCCCGCCCGGGGGCGTCGCGCGAGGTCCGTCTGTGCCACCGCAACAGGGAGGCCAGCAGGCCGTGCGCGACGACAGTCCGAGGCGACGGCAGTTGGAGTGCGCTCCGGAGGCCGGCAAGCATTCTGCGGATGGCTTCGCGTTGGGACTCGGCGGCCCCGGGCGGGTTCTCCCATGGTCCGGCGGCGACGAGCCAGCGTGCGTACTCCGTGAAGAGGCCGCCTTCGAAGTGCCCGTAGTCGACTTCGTTGAGGGCGGGCTCGACCCTGACGGGCTGATCGGCATCGCCCATCAGCAGCCGGGCCGTCTCACCCGTCCGGGCGAACCCTGAGGCGAGCCAGATCTTCGGTTGAACGCCAGCGAGCACGCTGCTACCGGTCCGGCAGGCGACGCGTCCCGCCGGATCCAGTGAAAGATCGACAGTCGGGTCGCCGTTGACCCGGTGAGCCGCGCTGTAGTGGGTACTGGAATGGCGCAGGAGGTAGGTGGTCACGTCCGGCCGTCCTTCTCCGGCACCGTAGTGAGATCGAGGTCGCCCGCCAGCCCTGCGATCACCCGCTCCATCACGGAGGCGCGACGGTCCCCCACCTCGCGGTAGTAGAGGAGTCCGTCCACGCAAAGTGCGAGGCTCCAGTGCCGTAGCCGCCGCGGATCGAGGCCGGCGGTGGTGACGGCGATCTCGAAGCGGTCCCGGGTGTCGGCGCCCAGGTTGTAGTAGACGGTCCAGAACGCCCAGTCGAAGACCTCGTCGCCGACCATCGGCAGGGGGTCCGCCAGGACCGGCGCCCGTCGGTCGTCGAAGAGGACGTTCTCGCGGTAGACGTCCGCGTGCAGGACCGATGCCCGTGCCGCCTCTGGGTGCAGTCCGGTGACCAAGCGCTCGCCGAGCCTCGCCCAGTCGACCTCCCACTGGGGGCGTTGCGCCGCCAGGCGTCGGTGCACTCGCGGGACCAACTCGCATTCGAGGAAGTCGTGGAGGCTGGGAAGTGCTGCGGCGGCAGTGTTCGTGCCCCGGCCGAGGCGATGTAGTTGCCGCAGAGCGGCGGCCACCGCCTCGTACTCGTGCGTTTCCGGCCTGACGGATCCGCCGGGTACGGCTGCCACCATCTCGAGGGCGGCGACGCCGAGGTCGTCCGCGTGCTCGAGCACCCTGACGGCCGGCCCGGCAGACCAGATCCCCAGTGCGATCATCTCGTTGCGGTAGCGGTTGTGGTCGGGCCATGCCTTCAACAGGACCTCGCGCCCGCTGGTTCGCTCGCGCGCCACCATCAACAGGGAGGCGTGGCCAGCGTCGTGGTAGCTGTCGAGGGTCAACTGCCAGCGGCGTGCGGCTTCGTTGAAGACCTCAGGGGCGCGGGCCAACCACCCGTGCACCCCCGGACCGTAGTGCTCCCGGAGCCGCTGCCAAGCGCTGCGCGGGGGCAGGAGAGTGGGCGATCCGGTGTGCATCAGCTGAGCCGGACGCCGTGGTGGACCAGCTCGGCGGTGAGCTCCGGGAAGCCCCCGAGGGCCAGGGCGACCTGGGCCTGCACCTTCTCGATCTCCGGGTCCTCGGCCGCGAGCCGGACCAGGACCTTCCAGGGCTGGTCGAGCCGCTGGCCGGTCGCACTGACCAGGTGCACCTCAGCGTAGCTGCCGGTCTCGTCGTACAGGCGCTGGGCGAGCCGGGTGGCCGCGAGGTTGTAGAGCTTCCCGACGTGGTAGACGGGGTTTTTGCCGCTGGCCCCTTCCAGGTTCATCGGGCGGAGCGGGGTGATGAGGCCGTTTACCCGGTTTCCGCGGCCGACGACGCCTTCGTCACCCGACTCGATGGAGCTGCCGGTGTAGGTCAGGTAGAGCTCGTCCTTCTCGGGGACATCGCGGGCGTTGAGGAGGAAGGTGATCTCGACGCCGGGGAGGTGCTGCTTGGCGAACCGGGCGCACTCGGCCAGGATCTCCTCCTTGTTGGCGAGGTACGCGGCCCGGTCGGGCACGTGCTCGGACTTCTGCGGGACGCACAGGATGGCCTCGGCCTTGGCACCGTCGAAGTGCCCCATCAGCTTCACGTCGGAGCCGCACCAGGGGTTCGCCAGGGTGAACTCGCCTTCGCCGGAAAGGTGGTTGACGAGCGCGTGGGCGAACTGCTCGAACGGGGCCATCGGGGCCCAGCCGGTGCCGAGCGAGGTGTCGTTGGCGATCAGGGTGTGGCGCTCGCGCAGGTCGTCCACCGATCGGGGGGCGAACCAGCGCGAACGGTCGGTGCCGCTGTCGTCGGTGACCACTGCGCCGGGGCTGGGGTTGCTGGTGATGTTGAAGACCAGGTCGAGGTGGCCGGCGAGCTCGGGCAGCCGGTCGTGGAAGAAGGCCATGACGGCCTGCTCGACCAACTCCCGCACCGGGATGTCCTCGCCGCCGCAGGCGTACGCGGCCCGACCGTTGACCAGTACCTTCACCGGAGCCGTCATCCGGCCGGCGCCGTAGCGGACCTCGCAGGAGCCGCCGAGCAGGGCGAGCTTGTCGAAGTTGTGGTGGAGCACGGCGCCGAAGCGGTCGAGCGTGTAGCGGCTGTACGCGCGGGAGAGCTCCTCGGCCAGGTGGTCGGCGAGGGTGTCGGGGTGACCGAGTCCCTTGCGCTCCAGCAGGACGAGGTCGCTGGGGAGTGGACGCCCGGTCTCGATGGTGATGCTGCTGTTCTGCACGGTCGTGCTGACTCGCGGCATTGCGATCTCCTCTTCCGTCTGTCCGACTACGGTGGGGCAGGCACGCGCCTTCGTCGCGCGCTGATGTGCCGAACACCTGCACCCCAGACCCGTAGCGGTGTGTAATGGGCGCTGAGCGCTCGGAGACATTCAGCCCTGCCGGTGAGCCGCCCGACCAGTACCGGCAATCCGACAGCGACCGCTGTCCACAAGAGACGCCCTGGGGGATCACATGCCGCGACCACTCAAGCCTCTGGACCCCACTCGCTCCGCGGCCCACTGGTTCGGCGCAGAACTTCAGTACTGGCGGAAGCTCAGGGGGCTGAGCCAGGACAGGCTTGGGCAGTTGGTCCACTTGAGTGGGGACCTGATCAGCAAGATCGAGCGGGCGGAACGGCCCTGCAAGCTTCACCACGCCCAGGCGTTAGACGCGGTCCTGGAAACCGGCGGAGTGCTCGCGCGAAGCGTCGTGCTGGCCGAGGCTGAATTGGACAACCGCTCAGGGGTAATGGACAAACAGCGCAATGGGGCCGTCAAGCCTCCCCGAGGGAAGGTGCGCGGGGGCACGCTGGAAATGCCACCGCCAGCCTTCGAGTGGAATGAGTCCGACCCCGTGGAACGACGCAACTTCCTTGCCGTGACGAGTGCAGCTATTGCCGGCAGCCCTCTGGCCCAGCTCCTGACCTCCACCTCGGCCACCGCAGTACCCGCAGTGGTTCGGCCCGCCGACGTCGAGCAGATCCGCACCGCAGCGACCACACTGCGCAGCTGGGACAACCTCTACGGCGGCGCCGGCGTCGTCCGTGACACGGCGCTCGCCCAACTGCGCTGGGCCGCCGGTCTCCTGAACAGTCGCTGCCCCACTCCGCTGCGCGCTGAACTGTTCGGAGCCGTCAGCCGTCTGGCGACTGTGGTCGGCGCATCGGCCTTCGATGCCTTCGCCCACGAAGACGCCCACCGGCTCTTTGCCTTCGCCACGTCGTGCGCCGAGGAAGTGGACAATTGGCCTCTACGCGCCATCTCGTACAATCTCCGCTCCCGCCAGGCCATCTGGCGTGGAGACCCCGACGCCGGTCTCACCTTCGCCGAGCTCGGCCTGGCCCGCGCCGACCGGCTCTCCCCCGCGGAGCAGTCCATGCTCCACAACGCCCGCGCGCGGGCCCTGGCAAAAATGGGCCGAGCCCAGCAGACCCTGGCCGCGATCGGGGCGTCCGACGACTCGTTCACCTCGATCACCCCGGCCGCCGAGGGGCCGTGGATGGCGTACTACGACGGCGCCCAACACCACGGCGACACCGGCCACGCCCTGTTCGACCTCGCCCTCGCCGGCCATCCGCCGCAGGAAGCCCTCCGGCGACTCCAGGCAGCGGTCGACGGCCACGACGACGGATTCGCCAGATCTCGCGCGTTCTCCCGAACCAAGCTCGCCACGCTCCAGATGGCTGCCGGTGACCCTGAGCAGGCGTTGGCCGAGGGCCGGAGCGCCCTCGCGGAGGTCAGCGACCTCCGCTCGCTGCGTGCCAACCACGAGCTGGCTGAACTCGGTCGGGTCGCCCATCGCCACCGCAGCCTCGGCGACATTCGGGACCTGCGGGAACAGATCACCGCTACGGTGGCAGCGTGAGCAACATCGAGGACTCCCATTCCCTACTGCTCAAGGCGTGTGCGACGGTCGGACTGTCCGCAGCGGGAGCCGAACCGATCAGGATCGGGGAGAACGCGCTGTGGCGATTGCCGCTGGGGGTCGTGGCTCGCATCAGCCGCCCCGGGCAGTCGGCTGCCGCCGGGCGCGAACTGGCGGTCGCACGTTGGCTGCGCGACTGCGGGGTTCCTGCGGTTCGCCCTCTCGAGCACCTGCGGGAGCCGGTGGATGTCGACAATAGCCCCGTGACCTTCTGGCACGAGCTGCCCCCGCACCGGCCAGGAACCGCTGCCGACATCGCGCCGCTCCTGCGGCGTGTCCACGAACTTGCCGTTCCAGAATTCCCGTTGGGCCAGCTTGACCCGTTCGTTCGGCTGGCCGTCAGGATCGACGGCGCCGCCACCCTCGACGACACGCAGCGGCAGTGGTTGCGCGACCGCTTGGCAGAGCTCCAGGCAGCGTGGCTGAGCCTCCCGCCGGGCCTGCCTGCGAGCGTCATTCACGGTGATGCGTGGGGCGGCAACGTGGCAGTCACACCGACCACCACCTACCTGCTCGACTTCGAACGAACCTCCCTGGGACCTCCCGAGTGGGACCTCACTGCTACCGCCGTCGGCTACCGCACCTTCGGAACCGTTTCGGACAGCGACTACACCGCCTTCTGCCGGGCATACGGTGCCGACGTGACGACCTGGGCCGGCTACCCGGTCCTGCGGAGCATTCGCGAGCTCCGGGTCACCTGCTTCACTCTCCAGCACGCGGCGGCCGATCCGGCTCGACACCGGGCGGAAGCCCACTACCGTCTCTCCTGCTTGCAGGGGCAGAACGGTCCACGCCCGTGGGGCTGGACAGCTGTCAGCTGAAATGTCGTTCAGAAGCAATTCCCAAACCGGGAGATACAGCTACTGATCGAACAGCCGCAGGTGCCGCCCGAGTCCGAACCGCCCTGCGCTCCGCCATCACCCGCAGCCGGCCTGCACACGTCGCAGCCTGAAACACCCAGCCCCGGCGGCACGCGGCCAGGCCCGGGGCGGGCACCCGCCGGCAGGCGGGTGGGGGGTGGACGGTGGGGAACGGCGGTGGACCTACCCAACGGAGCAGCTGATGCGCGGGTGTTCACCCCCGCACAGCACCGCTGCCGCGCGAACCGTGCGGTTCGCGCGGCAGCGGTGCCGGTGTCAGGCGGCCTTGCCCGCGTGCCAGGTGCGGCCGATGGTCTTCACCAGGTTCGGCGTCACGAAGACCCGGCGGATCGGCAGGATCGCCGGCATGTAGACCTTGCCGAGCGTGCCGTTCGGCTTGGCGAGGACGGCCATCTGGGCGTGGTGGCGGCCGTTGCCGTCGTCGACCCAGCCGATGTGCATCACGGCGTGCACGGTCTGGTTGACGACCTCGGTGACCCACTCGTCCTTCGTCTGGTACACCGACTTCATCGGCACCGTCCTCAGGTCCGGCCCGCGGGTGCCGTTCAGCAGGTCCTCCGCCAGCCGCGCGCGCAGCGAGGGCTTGCGCGAGCTGACGCCCTGCTCCGCGGTGTCCCAGCCCATGACCTTGCCGAGCTTCCAGCGGATCGCGAACAGCAGCCGGTAGGCCGCCGACGGGTGGAAGTCGGTCCCGTCGCCGCTGAACTGCCGGACGAGGCGGTCCAGGTCGTCCGGGCCACCGGGGGTGTCCAGGTCCCAGACGTCCTCGATGTCGAAATCCGCGATGTACTCGTGGATCCGCCAGGGCCGATCCGTGAACGCGGTGTTCGGGATCCTCATTCCTGCCTCATCTCTCGTGGAACGCAACCGCGTTGTGCGCGATTGTCCTGCTTCGTCAACCTACCCGCGGCTCATCGGGCGGCGGCCGCGGCCTTCGCCCGGCGGGGGTGGAAGACCATGCGGGCGCCGTCCTTGGGGATGTTGACGACGGTACGGCTGTGCGCGGGCACCGCCTCGGCGCCGACGCGCCGGACGTCGGTGGTGGTCAGGATCTCGGTGAGGGTGGCCTTCAGCTCCATCAGGGCGATCCGGTCGCCGAGGCAGCGGGTGTGGCCGCCGCCGAACGGGATCCAGGTGTGCGAGGCGGGCTTGACGCCGAGGAAGCGCTCGGGCTTGAACGCGTCCGGGTCCGGGTAGTTGTGCTCGTCCCGGTTGAGCAGGTAGGCGCTGGCCCACAGCCGGTCGCCGGGCGCGTAGCGCACGCCGCCGAGCTCGACGGGCTTGACCACCTCGCGGGGCACGATCTGCTGGATCGGCGGGCCGAGCCGCAGCACCTCGTGCACGACGGCGGTCAGGTACTCGTCGCCGTCGCCGTCCGCCATCTCGGCGCGCAGCTTCTCGACCACCTGGGGGTGGCGGGTGAGGAACTCCAGCGCCCAGCAGATCGCCGAGGCGGTGGTCTCGGTGCCGGCCAGGAACTGGGTCATGATCTCGTCGCGCATCTCGGTGACGCTCGGCGGGTTGCCGTCCTCGTCGCGGATGCCGAGCATCACGCCGAGCAGGTCGTCGCCCTCGGCGCCGGAGCGCCGGCGCTCCTCGATCGCCGCGTTCACCATCGCGTGCACCCGGTCGCGGCGGACCAGGAACTCGTTGACGCCGTTGGGCCGGAACAGCCGCATCCGGCGCAGCTTCGCCGGCGGCAGCAGGTGGAACGGCTTCATGGTGGACGGCTTGGAGTTGAAGGTCAGCATCTTCATGACCTCCGCGTACATCGCCGCCTCGTTGGAGGGGCGGTGCTCACCGAAGAGGACCTCCATGATGACCTTGACGGTGTAGGCGTGCGCGAAGGGGTGCGTCGCCACGGCCTTGTCGCGCGGCCAGGACGCCACGTGCTCCTTCGCCAGCCGGTACACGGCCTGCTCGACGCGCTTCATCGCGTCGCCGCGGAAGGCCGGCATGACGGCGCGGCGGCGGCTGGTGTGCTCCGCCTCGTCCAGCCAGGCCAGGCCGTTGCGGCCGGTCCACTTCTCGATCGGGGTGTTGCTGGAGCCGGTGTGCAGGACGTCCCGGGGGGCCAGGAACATCTGCTTGACGTCCTCCGGCGCCGATATCACGTACAGCGGCACGCCGGGGATGATGGTGACCCGGAAGCGGCTGCCGTACTTGGCGCGGCAGCTCTTCAGGTACGGCTCGGGGCGGGCCCAGATGCTCAGCACCTGCCGCATCCGGTGCATCTCCACCGCGGGCAGCGCGGAGGAGGGGACGACGGCCTGGGCGGCCGGCGCGGAGTGGTCGACGGGGCACTTGCCCCCGGAGGCGGCCGCCGCGTCGTGCGTGTTGCTCGAGTGGTCCATGGTCCTCGGTTTCCTTAGCTCGTTAGCTCGTTGCCGCTCGGGACAGCTGCTCTGGCTGGTGCTCCCCGCCCGGGGCGGCCGGGGCGGGTGGGGTGGTCGGGGTGGTCGGGCCGATCGCGAACAGGGCGAGCCCGCTGACGAGGCTGGCGCCGGCCATGATCAGGAACGCGGTGCGGTAGGTGGCGACGCCCGGGTGGCCGGTCAGCACGGCCGAGACCACGGCGACGCCGAGCGCCATGCCGATCTGCCGGGACATCGACGCCATGCCGGTGCCGGTGGCGACCCGCTCGGGCGGCAGCGCCAGGGTGGACGCGGCGGCCAGCGCCGGCAGGATCACGCCGAAGCCGATGCCGCCGACGATCCCGCCGGGCAGGAAGGTGCCGGTGAAGTCCGGCGTGCCGTCCACGGCGAACGCCCACCACAGGCCGCCCGCCGCGAACAGGCCGGCGCCGACCGCGCCGACCAGGTGCGCGCCGTACCGGACGGCCAGGATGCCGCTGGGCACCGCGAACAGGGTGGCGGCGATCGGGCCCGGCGCGATCTCCAGGGCGCCGCGCAGGGTGGTGTGCCGCCAGATCTGGGTCAGGAACAGGATGGTGGACAGCGCCATCGCGCCGACGCCCATGAAGAAGAATCCGGTGGCGACGTTGCCGAGGGCGACCTTGCGGATCCGCAGCAGGGCCGGCTCGATGACCGGCGCCGGGTGGCGGCGGGCCCGGTGCACGGTCAGCACCAGGCCGAGCACGCCGACCGCCGACAGGCCGATCACCTGCGCGCTGGTCCACCCCCAGGCCTGGCCCTGGGAGATGGTGCCGACGATCGCGCCGACCGACACCGCGAGCAGGCCGATGCCGAGCAGGTCCGGGCGGGGCCCGTCCTCGGTGCCGGAGCGGGTCAGCGACCAGCCGCCGAGCAGCAGCGCCACCGCCCCGAGGGGCAGGTTGACGACGAACACCCAGCGCCAGTCGACCTCGGCCAGCAGGCCGCCCAGCGGCAGCGCGGCGGCGGAGCCGACCCCGCCGACCGCCGTCCACAGCCCGACCGCGACGCCCCGCTTCCGCGGCGGGAACAGCCCGAGCAGCAGGCTCATCGAGCTGGGCGCCATCAGCGCCGCGCCGACGCCCTGCAGGGCCCGGGTGGCGATCAGCACCCCGAGGTCCGGCGCCGCCGCGCAGCCGGCGGACGCGGCGGTGAACACCCCGAGGCCGAGCAGGAAGACCTGCTTGGTCCCGGAGCGGTCCGCCCAGCGCCCGCTCGGCAGCAGCAGCGCGGCGTAGGTGATCGCGTAGGCGCTCATCACCCAGGACAGCCCGGTCAGGCTGGCCGAGGGGAAGGACTCCTCCAGCCGGGGGAAGGCGATGTTGACGATCAGCATGTCCACCGCGGAGACGAACACCCCGACCAGGATCACCGCGATGGCCAGGCCGCGGCGCAGGCCCGCACTACTTCTCATGCCTCGATCCACTTCTCGATCGCCTCGGCGGTGGCGGCGGCCTCGGCCTCGATGAGGGCGAGGTGGTCGGCGGCGACCTCGACGAGGTCGTCGGCGTCCTCCCAGCGCGGGGCGTCCGCCGCCGTCGCGCCGCCGAGCGGCCGGGCCGCCCGGACGAGCAGGGTGCGGGCGGCCGGTGCCGGCCGCGGGCCGGCGAACAGCGGCAGGTAGCCGCCCATGGCCAGCCAGTTGGCGTCGTCGACGAGGACGTCGCGCCGCTCCCGCAGGAGGATCCCGGCGAGCATGGCGGCGAACGCGCGCTCCGCCCGCTCCGGGTCGTCGTCCGGTGCCGGGGTGTCGATCATGGCGACCCCGGCGAGCGCGGCGCCGCCGGCCTCCAGCCGGCCGGCCAGCGACCGGGCGACGGCGCCGCCCATCGAGTAGCCGACCAGGACGAACGGGTCGTCGCCGACGGCCGCGCGGACCGCGCCCGCCATGGCCTCCTCGACGGCCTCCCGGGAGCCCGGGTTGAGCTCCGTCCCGAAGCCCGGCAGGGCGCACACCAGTACGTCCCGCACGCCCTCGAACCGCTCGGCCAGGCGCACGAACTGCTCCTGGCCGGAGCCGACCACGTACACGTAGGACGGCACGCAGACCACCTTCACCCGGCCGGGGCCGGCCGCCAGGCGCACCAACGCGCCGCCCCGGTCGGGCAGTTCGGCGGCCGAGCCGAAGACCGGACGGGCCGCGGCGGCGTCCAGCAGCCGGCGTAGCGACGCCGGCAGCTCCCCCGCCTCGGCGGCCCGCCGCAGCCGGGCGCCGATCGTGTCCCCTGCCGCTGACTGCGGCTGCTCCGCCCCTTCGGAGCCGGCCAGCTTGAGCAGCTGGCGGGCGATCTCCGCCGGGGTGGGGTGCTCGAAGACGAACGAGACGGGCAGGCTCAGGCCGGTGGCCTGGGAGAGCCGGTTGCGCAGCCCGACCGCGCTCATCGAGTCCAGGCCGAGCTCCTTGAGCTTGCGCTCGACGTCGATGCTGTCGTCGGCGCCGTGCCCGAGCACCGCCACGACCTGCGCGGTGACCAGCTCCAGCACGACCTGCTCGCGGTCCGCGTCCGGCACCTCGGCCAGCCGCTGGGCCAGCGACCCGCCGGCCGCCTCACGCTTGGCCGGGAGCCGGACCAGGCCGCGCAGCAGCGCCGGCAGGGTCCGCTCGCGGGCCCGCGCCCGCAGTTCGGCCGGGTCCAGCTGGACGGGCGCCAGCAGGGCGGCGTCCGCGGCGAGGGCCTGGTCGAACAGCTCCCCCGCGCGCTCGGCCGTCAGCCCGGTGGTGCCGGCCGGCACCGCCTCGCCGGGCCGGGGGCCCCAGGCCAGCACGGTGCCGGGCAGCCCGGCCGCGCGGCGGGTGCGCACCAGCGCCTCCAGGGCGGCGGGGTGCGCCTGCGGCCGCTCGCCCAGCAGGGCGGCGAAGGAGGAGGACACCACGAAGGCGGCCAGGTCGGCGTCGGCGGTCAGCTCGTGCAGCCGCCAGGCCGACTCCAGCGGCTCCTCGCCGGCCTGGACGACCGCGCGCAGCGGCCGCTTCAGGGACTCCAGCACGGCGGGCAACCGCTCGGGCGCCGGCGCCTCGACCCGCACCCGCGCGCCCAGCTGCGCCAGCTCCTCGACCAGCCCGTCCGCCGCACCGCTGCCGTCGATCAGCAGCAGGTCCCGGACGCCGTGCCGGGCGGCCAGGTGCCGGGCCAGCGTCGCGGCCGTGCCCTCGCCGCCGCCGGTGACCAGCACGGTGCCGTCCAGGTCGGTCAGCGCCGTCCGCCCGGCCGGCCCGGCCGGGGCCGCGGTCAGCCGGGGCGCCAGGGCCTGCCCGCCGCGCACGGCGAGCTGCGGCTCGTCGGCCCCGAGCAGCGCGCCCCACTCGGGCTCGACGCCGCCGTCCAGGTCGACCAGCAGGAAGCGGCCCGGGTGCGCGGACTGCGCGGCGCGCAGCGCGCCCCACGCGGCGGCCCGCGCGGGCTCGGGGGCCTCCGCCCCGACGACCGCGACCGCGCGGCGGGCCGTCACCACCAGCACGGCCTCGCCGAGGCGCTCCTGCGCCAGCCAGTGCCGGACCAGCTCCTCGGCCTGCCCGGCGGCGTCGCGCACGGCGGCCGGGCCGTCCCCGGCGGGGGTGTCGAGCACGGTCAGCACGGCCTGCGGCACGGCGGCCCCGCCGTCCACGGCCTGGGCGAGCCCGGCCAGGTCGGCGTAGCGGTCGAGCACGCCCGGGGCGGCCTGGCCGAGTGCGGCCAGCCGGACGGGCTTGGCGGCGGCGAGCGCCACCGGGGCCCAGTCGACCCGGTACAGCGAGCTCTGGCCGCGCCGCAGTTCCTCCAGGTGGGCCGGGTCGGCGTCGTGCAGGACGACGCGGCCCGCGGAGAGCACGGGCATGCCGTCCTCGCCGAAGACGTCCAGCCGCAGGGTGTCGCCGTCCGCGATGACCCGCACCAGGCCGCGGGCGGCGCCGGTCTGGACCAGGCGCACGCCGTTCCAGGCGACCGGCAGCTTCGGGGCGCCCTGGGCGGCGAAGGCCGACTGGCCGACGTGCAGGGCGGCCTCGAACAGCGCCGGGTGGATGCCGAAGCCCTCGGCGCCGACCTCCTCGGGCAGCGCCAGGTCGGCGTACAGCTCGGCGCCGGAGCGCCAGGCCGCCCGTACTCCGTGCAGCGCCGGGCCGCAGTCCAGGCCGAGCTCGGCCAGGGCCGCGTACAGCCCGTCCACCGGCAGCGACTCGGCGCCGGCGGGCGGCCAGGTGCCGACCAGGACGGCGGCGGGCTCGGTGTCCTCGGGCGCGAGCCAGCCCGTGCAGTGCCGGGTCGACTCGGCGCGCTGGTCGCCGTCCGGGCGGGTGTGGACGGTCACCGGCCGGCGGCCGTCCGCCGCCGGGGCGCCCACGATGGCCTGCACCTGGAGCGCGGCGCCGTCCGGCACCAGCAGCGGCGCCTCGAACACCAGCTCGTCGAGCAGCGGCGCGCCGACGCTGCGGCCGGCGGCCAGCGCCAGCTCGACCAGCGTGGTGCTGGGCGCGACCGGCAGGTCGAAGGCGACGTGGTCGCGCAGCCACGGCTGCGTCTCCTGCGACAGGCGGCCGGTGAGCACCCACTGCTCCCGGTCGGCGAGTTGCAGGGCCACCGCCAGGACGGGGTGCCCGACTCGGCCGAGGCCGGAGGCGGACGGGTCGCCGGCGGCCGGGCGCGGGTTCGGCCAGTAGCGCTTGTGCTGGAAGGCGTAGGTCGGCAGTTCGACCCGGCGGGCGCCGGACTCGGCGAAGCAGACGGCCCAGTCGACCTTCACCCCGGCGGTGTGCGCCTCGGCGAGGGAGAACAGGAACCGCTTCAGGCCGCCCTCGTCCCGGCGCAGCGATCCGACCACCTTGACCCGGCGGGCGGCGCCGCAGGCCTCGGCGGTGTCCTCGACGGCCATGGTCAGCACGGGGTGCGGGGACATCTCCAGGAAGCAGCCGGTGCCGCCGTCGATCAGCGCGCGGACGGCCGGCTCGAAGCCGACCTGGCCGCGCAGGTTGGCGTACCAGTACGCGGCGTCCATCGTCGCCGTGTCGAGGTAGCCGCCGACCGCCGTCGAGTAGAACGGCACCCGGCCGCTGGTCGGCTCGACCGGCGCGAGGGCGGTGAGCAGCTCGGCCTCGATCGCCTCCACCTGGGCGGAGTGCGAGGCGTAGTCCACCTTGACCTTGCGGGCCCGGATGCCGTCGCGCTCGCAGGCCTCGAACACCTCGTCCAGCGCGGCGACTTCACCCGCGACGACCACGGCGGCCGGGCCGTTGACGGCGGCGACGGAGAGCCGGCCCGCGTACGGCGCCAGCAGTTCCTCGACGCGCTCCACCGGCAGCGCCACCGACATCATGCCGCCCAGGCCCGCGAGCTTGTCGCGCACCAACTGGCTGCGCACCGCCACGATCCGGGCCGCGTCGCGCAGCGACAGGCCACCCGCGACGTACGCCGCCGCGATCTCACCCTGCGAGTGCCCGACGACCGCCGCGGGCTCGACGCCGTAGGAGCGCCACAGCGCCGCGAGCGACACCATGACGGAGAACAGGGCCGGCTGGACCACGTCCACCCGCTCGAACGACGGCGCACCCTCCTTGCCGCGCAGCACGTCCTCCAAGTTCCAGTCCACGAACTCGGCCAACGCCTCGCCACAGGCCGCGATCTCCGCCGCGAACACCGGCGCCGTGTCCAGCAGTTCGACGGCCATGCCGACCCACTGCGCGCCCTGGCCGGGGAACACGAACACCGGCTTGACGGCCGAGGAGGCCGCCCGTCCGGTGGCCGTGCGCTCGGTCACCTCGCCGACCGCGAAGGCGGCGAGCTCGGCGGCCAGGTCGTCCCGCTCGGCGGCGACCAGCACCGCCTGGTACTCCAGCCGGGCCCGGGTGGTCAGTTGGGAGTACCCGAGGTCGAGGACGGAGAGCCCGGGGTTCTCCAGCAGGTGCCGGCGCAGCCGCTCGGCCTGGGCGCGCAGCGCCGCCCCGGTCCGGGCGGAGAGCAGCACCGGCACGGCCGGGGCGGTCCGCGCCGCGGGCTCGACGGCCCGCAGGTCGGCGGGGGCCTCCTCGACGATGATGTGCGCGTTGGTGCCGCTGACGCCGAAGGACGACACGCCCGCCCGGCGCGGGCGCTCGCCCGCGGGCCACGGCCGGGCCTCGGTCAGCAGCTCGACCTCGCCGGTCTGCCACTCGATGTGCGGGGACGGCGCGTCGACGTGCAGCGTCTGCGGCAGCACCTCGTGGCGCATCGCCATGACCATCTTGATCAGGCCGGCGACGCCGGAGGCACCCGAGGTGTGCCCGATGTTGGACTTGATCGAGCCGAGCCACAGCGGCTCGCCGTCGCGCTCCTGGCCGTAGGTGGCCAGCAGGGCGTGCGCCTCGATCGGGTCGCCGAGCACGGTGCCGGTGCCGTGGCCCTCGACGGCGTCCACCTCGCCCGCCGACAGCCCGGCGTTGGCGAGCGCCTGCCGGATCACCCGCTCCTGCGAGGGGCCGTTGGGCGCGGTGAGGCCGTTGCTGGCGCCGTCCTGGTTGATCGCGGTGCCCCGGATCAGGCCGAGGATGCGGCGGCCGTTGCGGCGCGCGTCCGACAGCCGCTCCAGCACGACCAGGCCGAGGCCGTCCGAGAAGCCGGTGCCGCTGGCGGAGGCCGCGTAGGCGCGGCAGCGGCCGTCGCCCGAGACGGCCTGCTGGCGGCTGAACTCGGTCATGATGACCGGCGTGGTCATGAAGGTCACGCCGCCGGCGAGGGCCAGCGAGCACTCGCCGCCCCGCAGCGCCTGCGCGGCGAGGTGCAGGGCGACGCCGGAGGAGGAGCAGGCCGTCTCCACCGAGAGGGCCGGGCCCTCCAGGCCGAGGGTGTAGGCGATCCGGCCGGAGGCGACGCTGGTCATGGTGCCGGTCAGCCGGTAGCCCTCGTACTCCTCGGGCACGTTGACCGAGTAGTCGGCGCCGGTGATGCCGACGAACACACCGGTGTCGCTGCCGCGCAGCGAGGTCGGGTCGATGCCCGCGTGCTCCAGGGTCTCCCAGGAGGTCTCCAGCAGCAGGCGCTGCTGGGGGTCCATGGCGACGGCCTCGCGCGGGCTGATGCCGAAGAAGTCGGCGTCGAAGTCGCCGATGCCGTTGACGAAGCCGCCGGCGCGGGAGGTGCTGGTGCCGAGCTCGGCCGCATCGCCGTAGAGCTTCGTCAGGTCCCAGCCGCGGTCGGTCGGGAACGGGCCGACCACGTCGCGGCCCTCGGCGACGACCCGCCACAGGTCCTCGGCGGAGGCGATGCCGCCGGGGTAGCGGCAGCCGATGCCGACGATGGCCAGCGGCTCGTCGACCGAGCCCTGCCGCTTCTGCGCGACCGGGGCGGCGGTGTCCGTGGTGCCGTCCGCCTGCGCGAGCAGCAGCCGGGCGACGGCCTGCGGCGTCGGGTGGTCGAACACGACGGTCGCGGGCAGCGGCACGCCGGTGCTCTGCGCCAGCCGGTTGCGCAGCTCGACGGCCATCACCGAGTCGAAGCCGAGCTCCTTGAACGCCCGGTCGCCGTCCACCTCGTCGGCGGAGTCGTGGCCGAGCACGGACGCGACCTGCGCCCGCACCAGGTCGAGCACCGCGCCCAGCCGCTCGGCCTCCGGCACCTCGGCCAGCCGCAGCGCCAGCGTGCGGCCGGAGGCCGAGCGCCGGGCCGGCACCCGGACGAGGCCGCGCAGCAGGGCGGGCAGCAGCCCGGCCCGGGCCTGCTCGCGCAGGACGGCCGGGTCCAGCTCGACCGGGGCCAGCAGCGGCTCGGCGGCGGCCAGGGCGCGGTCGAACAGGTCCAGGGCCGTCGCGGCGGTCAGCGGCCGGATACCGGCCTGGGCGACCAGCGCCGCGTCGGCCGAGCCGGCGTCGGCGGCGCCCCGGCCGTCCGCCCAGAAGCCCCAGGCGAGCGCGGTGCCGGGCAGGCCGGCCGCGCGGCGGGCGGCGGCGAGAGCGGTCAACGCCGCATCCGCGGCGGAGCGGGCGGCCTGGCCGGGGATGCCGGCCAGGCCCTCGAAGGCGGAGCAGAGCACGAACGCGGCCAGGTCCGCGCCGGCGGTCAGCTCGTGCAGGTGCCGGGCCGGCTCGACGGTGGCGCGCAGCACCGCCGCCAGGCGGTCGGGGCTCAGCGTCTCGACCAGGCCCGCCTCGGGCGCGCCGGCGGCGTGCACGACGGCGGTCAGCGGATGCTCCAACCCGGCGACGACGGTGGCCAGTTGGTCCCGGTCGGCGAGGTCGCAGGGCGCGACGCGCAGCCGGTCGCCGAGCGGCGCCAGCTCGGCGGCCAGCGCGTCGGCGTGCTCCGGGGCGACGGCCAGCACCAGGTGCCGGGCGTCGTGGCGGGCGATCAGGTGCTCGGCGAAGCGGGCCCCGAAGTCGCCGGTGACCAGGACGGTGCCGTCCGGGTCGAGCTCCCGCGCGCCGTCCGCCGCGGCGGAGGCGGAGAGCCGGGCGAGGCGGGGAGCGAGCGCCTTGCCGGCGCGGACGGCCAGCTGCGGCTCGTCCGGGCCGAGCAGCGCGGCCCACTCCGGTTCGGCGCCGCCGTCCAGGTCCACCAGCAGGAAGCGGCCCGGGTGCTCGGACTGCGCGGCGCGCACCAGGCCCCACACCGCGGCCTGCGCGGCGTCGGGGGCCTCGCCGCCGACAGCGGCGGCCGCGCGGGTGGCCACGACCAGCGTCGCCGCGTCCAGCGGCCCCGCGGCCGTCCAGTCCCGCACCAGCGCCAGTGCCTCGGCCGGGGTGTCGAGCGCGGCCAGCACGGCCTGCGGGGCGGGCGCGCCCGCCGCGACGGCCTGCCGCAGCGCCGTCAGGTCGGCGTGCCGGTCGGACAGGCCCGGGGCGGCGTCGCCCAGCGCGGCCAGCCGGGCCGGCTTGGCCGCGGGGACCTGCACGGGCACCCAGTCCAGCCGGAACAGCGGGGCCGGGCCCCGGCGCGAACGCCCGAAGCGGGCCGGGTCGGCCGCCCGCACGGCGATCCGGTCCACGTGCACGACCGAGACGCCGTCCGCGTCGAACAGGTCCAGCCGCAGCAGGCCCTCGCCCACCGGGGCGAGCCGCGCCCGCACCCGGGAGAAGCCCTCACCGGCCAGCCGCACGCCCGACCAGGACACCGCCGAGGACAGCGCCTCGGCGCCCGGCCGGTGGGTGACGTGCAGCGCCGACTCCAGCAGGGTCGGGTGAACGGCGAAGCTTCCGGGCTCGGCGCCGTCCGGCAGGCCGAGCTCGGCGAACACCTCGCCGCCGCTGCGCCACGCCGACTGCGCGCACTGCATCAACGGGCCGCAGTCCAGGCCGAGTTCGGCCAGCGACGCGTACAGCTCGTCGACCGACACCTGCTCGGCGCCGGCCGGCGGCCACTCGCCGCCCAGCCGGGCCGCCCGGCGGTCGGAGTCGACCGCCAGGCGGCCGCGGGCGTGGCAGACCGCCTCGGCGGCCTGGTCCTCGCCGGAGTCCGGCCGCGAGTAGACCGCCACCTCGCGGCGGCCCTCGGCGTCGGCCTGGCCGAGCGTCACCTGCACGCGGGCGGCGGCGTCTTCGCCGAACACCAGCGGGGCGTCCAGGCTCAGCTCCTCGACCACGGCGCAGCCGACGTGGCGGCCGGCCGACAGCACCAGCTCCACCAGCGCCGCGCCCGGCAGGGCGACCGTGCCGAACAGTGCGTGGTCGTTGGCCCACGGCTGCCCCTGCGCGGAGACCCGGCCGGTGAACACCCACTCGTCGCGGTCGCCGACCTGCACGGCCGCCGCCAGCACCGGGTGCTCCACCCGGCCGAGGCCGACCGCCGAGGCGTCGGCGAGGCCGGTGGCGTCCAGCCAGTAGTGCTTGCGCTGGAAGGCGTAGGTGGGCAGGTCGACGGCCCGGGCGCCGGTGAACGCCGCCTGCCAGTCGACCTTCACGCCGGCGGCGTGGGCCCGGCCCAGGGACAGCAGGAAGCGCGGCAGGCCGCCCTCGTCCCGCTTCAGCGAACCCACCACCGAGACCAGGCCGTTGGCCTCGGCCGCCTCGACGGCGTCCTCCACGGCCATGGTCAGCACCGGGTGCGGGGACATCTCCAGGAAGCAGCCGGTGCCTTCGGCGATCAGCGCGCGGATGGCGGGCTCGAAGCCGACCTGGCCGCGCAGGTTCCGGTACCAGTAGTCGGCGTCCATCGTGGTGGTGTCGATGAACTCGCCGACGACGGTGGAGTAGAACGGCACCCGGCCGGCGAGCGGGGCCACCGGGGCGAGGACCTTGCGGAGGTCGGCCTCGATGATCTCGACCTGCTGCGAGTGCGAGGCGTAGTCGACCTTGACCTTGCGGGCGCGGACGCCGTCGCGCTCGCAGGCCTCGAACACCTCGTCCAGCGCGGTGACTTCACCGGCGACGACGACGGCGGCGGGGCCGTTGACGGCGGCGACGGAGAGCCGGCCCGCGTACGGCGCCAGCAGTTCCTCGACGCGGTCGACGGGCAGGGCGACGGACATCATGCCGCCCAGGCCCGCGAGCTTGTCGCGCACCAACTGGCTTCGTACCGCGACGATCCGGGCCGCGTCGCGCAGCGACAGGCCGCCCGCGACGTACGCCGCCGCGATCTCGCCCTGCGAGTGCCCGACGACCGCCGCGGGCTCGACCCCGTAGGAGCGCCACAGCGCCGCCAGCGACACCATCACCGCGAACAGCGCCGGCTGGACGACGTCCACCCGCTCGAACGACGGGGCGCCCTCCCTGCTGCGGAGGACGTCTTCGAGGTTCCAGTCCACGAACTCGGCCAGCGCCTCGCCGCACGCGGCGATCTCCGCCGCGAACACCGGCGCCGAGTCCAGCAGTTCGACGGCCATGCCGACCCACTGCGCGCCCTGGCCCGGGAACACGAACACCGGCTTCACCGTGCCACCGGCCGAACGCCCCTCCACCACCAGCGGCGAGGGCTCGCCCAGCGACAGAGCCGCCAGACCCGCCAGCAACTGCTCACGATCAGCGGCCGCCACCACACCCCGGTGCTCCAACTGCGCCCGCGTCGTCGCCGCCGAGAACCCCACATCGGCGAGCGACAGCTCCGGCCGCGCCAGCAGATGCGCCCGCAGCCGCTCCGCCTGCGCCCGCACCGCCGCCGCACTGCGACCCGACACCGGCACCGCCACCGCCGGAGCGACCGGAGCCGGCTCGGCCACCGGGGCTTCCTCCGCCGCCGGCGCCTCCTCCAGGATCACGTGCGTGTTCGTCCCGCTGACGCCGAACGAGGACACCGCCGCACGCCGCGGCCGCCCGTCCACGACCGGCCACTCCCGCGCCTCGGTCAGCAGCTCCACCCGGCCCGAGGTCCAGTCGATGTGCGGCGAGGGCTCGTCGACGTGCAGCGTTGCGGGCAGCACGCCGTTGCGCATCGCCATCACCATCTTGATGACGCCCGCCACACCGGCGGCCATGGAGGTGTGGCCGATGTTGGACTTGATCGAGCCGAGCCACAGCGGCTCGCCCTCGCGCTCGCGCCCGTACGTCGCCAGCAGCGCGTGCGCCTCGATCGGGTCGCCGAGCACCGTGCCGGTGCCGTGGCCCTCAACGGCGTCCACGTCGTCCGCCGACAGCCCCGCGTTGGCGAGCGCCGCCCGGATCACCCGCTCCTGCGAGGGGCCGTTGGGCGCCGTGAGGCCGTTGCTCGCGCCGTCCTGGTTGACGGCCGTGCCGCGGATCAGGCCGAGGATGCGGCGGCCGTTGCGCTTGGCGTCGGACAGCCGCTCCAGCACGACCAGGCCGAGGCCGTCCGCGAAGCCGGTGCCGTCCGCCGAGGACGCGTACGCCTTGCAGCGCCCGTCCGGCGACACGGCCTGCTGCTTGCTGAACTCGGCCAGCATGAACGGGCCGGACATCACGGTGACGCCGCCGACCAGGGCCATCGAGCACTCGTTGGCGCGCAGCGCCTGCACGGCCATGTGCAGGGCGACCGAGGAGGAGGAGCAGGCGGTGTCGACGGACACCGCCGGGCCCTCCAGGCCGAACACGTACGAGATGCGGCCCGAGGACACGCTCGCCGCGCCGCCGGTCAGCTGCAGGCCCTCGATCTGCGGCAGGCTGCCGGCGGGCATCGCGCAGTAGTCGCTGGTGCCGACGCCGCAGAAGACGCCGGTGTTGCTGCCGCGCAGCGAGGTCGGGTCGATGCCGGCGTGCTCGAACGCCTCCCAGGAGGCTTCGAGCAGCAGGCGCTGCTGCGGGTCCATGGCCAGCGCCTCGCGGGGCGAGATCCCGAAGAAGTCGGCGTCGAACTCGCCGACGTCCTCCAGGAAGCCGCCGCCGCTGGTGGACACGGTGCCGGGGCGGCTCATGGTCGGGTCGTAGATCCGCTCGACGTCCCAACCGCGGTCGGTGGGCAGGCCGGTGACGGCGTCACGGCCGGCGGCCACGAGCTCCCACAGCTGCTCGGGGGTGGTGACCCCGCCCGGGTAGCGGCAGCTCATGCCGACGATCGCCAGCGGTTCGCTGGCCTGGGCGAGGATCTGCTTGTTCAGCTGGCGGAGCCGGTCGGTCTCCTTGAGGGACTTCCTCAGCGCTTCTATGAGCTGGTTCTGATCGGTGGCCATTCTCTATTCCTTCGTCTCCGAGCTCATTGCGGCGAGGGCGTGGTCGGCCGGGTTCACCCGAGGTCCTCCTGCGCCATCCGGATCAGGGCTTCCGCATCCATCTCGTCGATCGACGCGCCGCCGACCTCCTCGGTTGCCGTTTCGGGCGTCCCACTGTCCGCCAGTTCCCGCAGGGTGCCCAGGAGTCCGGCCATCCGCAGTCGGTCGATCGGGATCGACGCTAGCAGCGCTCGGATCTCCTCCTCCTCGGACTTCGGGCGGGCCGCCGCGTCGGGGACGATCTCCGGCAGGAGGTGGCGGGCGATGGCCGCCGGCGACGGGTGGTCGAACACGACGGTGGCGGCCAGTCGGACGCCGGTGGCCTGGGTGAGCCGGTTGCGCAGTTCGACGGCGCTCAGCGAGTCGAAGCCGAGGTCCTTGAACGCGCGCTCCGGGTCGATCGAGGCGGCCGAGGCGTGGCCGAGGACGGCCGCGACCTGCGCCTGGACGACCTCCAGGACGATCCGCTCGCGCTCCGCCTCCGGCACCGCCCCGAGCCGCTGGGCGAGCACGCCCGCCCCGGCGTCGGCCGCCCGGGCCGGCAGCCGGACCAGGCCGCGCAGCAGCGGCGGCAGCAGGCCCGCCCGGGCCTGGGCGCGCAGCACGGCGGCGTCCAGCAGGACGGGCGCCACCACGGCGGCGTCCACCTCCAGCGACCGGTCGAACAGGGCCGGGCCGGTCTCCGGGGTCAGCGCGCTGACGCCCATCCGGCCGAGCCGGGCCAGCTCCGCCTCGCCCAACTGGGCGGCCATGCCGGCCGTTTCGGACCACAGGCCCCAGGCGAGCGAGGTCGCGGGCAGGCCGGCGGCCCGGCGGGACGCGGCCAGCGCGTCCAGGGCCGCGTTCGCCGCCGCGTAGTTGCCCTGGCCGGGGCTGCCCATCAGGGCGGCGACGGAGGAGAACAGCACGAACGCCGACAGGTCCGTCCCGGCGGTCAACTCGTGCAGGTGCCAGGCCGCTTCGAGCTTCGGGCGCAGCACGCGCGCGACCTGCTCGGGCGACAGCGACTCGACCGTGCCGTCGTCCAGCACGCCGGCCGCGTGCACCACGGCGGTCAGCGGCTTCGCCGACCCGCCGATCGCGGCCGCCAGTTGCGCGCGGTCCGCGACGTCGCAGGCGACGACCTGCGCGGTGGCGCCCAACTCGGCCAGCTCGGCGACCAGTTCGGCGGCACCCGGGGCCTGCGGGCCGCTGCGGCTGAGCAGCAGCAGGTCGCGCACGCCGTGCGCGGCCGCCAGGTGCCGGGCGAAGACCGCGCCGAGGCCGCCCGTACCGCCGGTGACCAGGACGGTCCCGTCCGCGCCCAGCGGGGCCGGGACGGTCAGCACGACCTTGCCGACGTTGCGGCCCTCGCGCAGGTGGCGCAGCGCCTCGCGGCCCTGCCGGACGTCCCAGGTGCGGACGGGCGCGAACCGCAGGACGCCCTGCTCGAACAGGGCGACGATCTCGGCCAGCAGCTCGGCCAGGCGCCGCGGCCCGGCCTCCCACAGGTCGAACGCGCGGTAGGCGACGCCCGGCCGGGCGGCCGCGACGGCGTCCGCGTCGCGGATGTCGGCCTTGCCCATCTCCACGAACCGGCCGCCGCGCGGCAGCAGGTCCAGCGAGGCGTCGACGAACTCGCCGGTGAGCGAGTTCAGCACCACGTCCACCCCGGCGGCGCCGGTGGCCGCCAGCAGGGCGTCCCGGAAGCCCGGGTCGCGGGAGTCGGCGATGCGGTCGGCCGCGATGCCCTCGGCCCGCAGCCCGTCCCACTTGGCGCGGCTCGCCGTGGCGAACACCTCCGCGCCGAGGTGCCGGGCGAGCTGCACGGCGGCCGTGCCGACCCCGCCGGCGGCGGCGTGCACCAGCACCCGCTCGCCCGCGCGCAGCCCGGCCAGGTCCACCAGGCCGTAGTAGGCGGTCGCGTACGCCACCGGGACGGAGGCCGCCTCGGTGAACGACCAGCCGTCCGGGATCCGGGCGAGCAGCGCCCGGTCGGCGACGGCCACCGGGCCGAAGGAGCCGCCCACGATCCCGAACACCCGGTCGCCGGGGGCCAGGTCGGTGACGTCGGCGCCGACCTCCAGCACCGTGCCCGCCGCCTCGGCGCCCAGCGGGACGTCGTCGGGGTACACGCCGAGGGCGATCAGCACGTCGCGGAAGTTCACCCCGGCGGCGCGGACGGCGATCCGCACCTCGCCGGCCGCGAGCGGACGGCGGGCGGTCGACGGGGTGACCTCGACGCCGTCCAGGGAGCCCTTGCGGGTGACGGACAGGTGCCACGGCTCGTCGGCGGCCGGGGCGGGCGCGGCGGTCAGGCGCGGGGCGAGCACGCGCTCGCCGCGCACGGCGACCTGCGGCTCGTCGGCGTCGAGCAGCGCGCCCCAGTCGGGCGCCTCGCCGTCCGTCTCGCCGCCCGTCTCGCCGTCCGTCTCGCCGTCCGTCTCGTCCAGGTCGACCAGCAGGAACCGGCCCGGGTGCTCGGACTGCGCGCTGCGCAGCAGGCCCCACAGCGCGGCCTGGGCGACGTCCGCCGCCCCGCCGTCGACGGCCACCGCGTTCCGGGTCACCAGGGCCAGCCGGACCTCGGCCGTCCAGTCGGCGGCCAGCCACCGCTGCACCAGGGCCAGCGCCCCGACGACGGCCTCGTGGGCCGCCTCCGCACCTCGGGCGGCGACGGACGCGACGACCAGCTGCGGCTTCGGGGCGCCCTCGGCGAGCGCCTGCTCCAGCGCGGCCAGGTCGGCGAACGGCTCGCCGTCGACGCCCGCGCCGCCCAGCACCGCCGGGCGGACGGGCTGCTGCGCCGCGCCGAGCGCCACCGGGGACCAGTCCAGCCGGTAGACGGACTGCCCGCCGCCGTTGCGCAGCCGCTCCAGCTGGGCCGCGTCGACCGGGCGCATGTCCAGCCGCTCCAGGCTCAGCACCGGCTCGCCCTGCTCGGACACCACGTCCAGCCCGAAGGCGGCCTCGTCCACCCGGCGCATCCGGATCCGCACCCGGGACAGGCCGCGCGGCGCGATCCGCACCCCGGACCAGGAGAACGGCAGGAACGCCTGGTCGTTGGGCCCGTCCGAGAGCAGGCCGGCGTGCAGGGAGGCGTCGAACAGCGCGGGGTGGATGCCGAAGCCGTCGCCGCCGGTGTCGCCCGGCAGGGCCACCTCGGCGTACACCGCCTCGCCGACGCGCCAGGCCGTCCGGACGCCCTGGAACACCGGGCCGTAGTCGAAGCCGAGCTCGGCCATGCCCGCGTACAGCGCGGCGCCGGTCAGCTCCGTGCCGCCGGCGGGCGGCCACTCGGTCGGCAGCCACACCACCGGGGCGGCGCTCTCGGCGGCCAGCCAGCCGCGCGCGTGGCACACCGACTCGACGGCCTCCTCGGCCGCCGCCTCCGGGCGGGCGAACACCGCCACCTCGCGGCGGCCGTCCTCGCCCACCGTGCCCACGGTGACCCGCAGTTGGGCGGCGGCGCCCTCCTCCAGCAGCAGCGGCGACTCCATCACCAGCTCGTCCACCACCGGCACACCCACCCGGCGACCGGCCGCCGCGACCAGCTCCACCCACGCCGTACCGGGGACGATCACGTGGCCGAGCACGACGTGGTCGGCCACCCACGGCTGGGCGCCTGCGGTGAGGCGGCCGGTGAACAGCCACTCGTCGCGGTCGCCGACCTGGGCGGCGGCGGCGAGCACCGGGTGCTCGATCCGGTCCAGGCCGGCGGCCGTGACGTCCCCGGCGCCCGCACCCGGGGTCAGCCAGAAGCGCTCGCGCTGGAAGGCGTAGGTGGGCAGGTCGACGAGCTGGGCGCCGGTGCCCGCGTAGAAGGCGGTCCAGTCGACGGCGGTGCCGGTGGTGTGGGCCTGGCCCACGAAGGCGGCGAAGGTCTCGCGGTCGTCCTGCTTGGCGCGCAGGGCGGCGGTGAACGCCGCCTCGGTGTCCTCGTCGACGCACTGGCGGGCCATGGCGGTGAGCACGGCGTCGGGGCCGAGCTCCAGGAAGCGGCGAACTCCCAGGCCCCACAGGGTGGTCACGCCATCGGCGAAGCGCACGGCCTGGCGCACGTGGCGGACCCAGTACTCGGCGTCGAAGGTCTCGACCAGGGCGCCGGTGACGTTGGAGACCACCGGGATCTGCGGCTTCGCATAGGTCAACTTCTGCGCGACCGCGCGGAATTCGTCCAGCATGGGCTCCATGCGGGGCGAGTGGAACGCGTGCGAGACCCGCAGGCGCGTGGTCTTGCGGCCCTCGACCCTCGGCAGCCACTCCTCGGCGGCGTCCGCGTCGCCCGAGACGACGATCGCGGTGGGCGCGTTGATCGCGGCGATCTCCAGCCGGCCCTCGAAGCCGGCCAGCGACTCGGCGACCTCGGCCTCGGTGGCCTGGACGGCGACCATCGCGCCGCCGGCGGGCAGCGCGCCCATCAACCGGCCACGGGCCACCACGAGTTCGGCGGCATCCGCGAGCGACAGCACGCCCGCGACATGCGCGGCGGCGATCTCGCCCACCGAGTGGCCGACCAGGTAGTCCGCCCGCAGGCCCAGCGAGTCGGCCAGGCGGAACAGCGCCACCTCGACGGCGAACAGCGCGGCCTGGGTGAACTCGGTCGCGTTCAGCTCCTCGCCGCCGGCCGCGATCAACTCCCGCACCGAGCGGCCCAGTCGGGCATCGAGCTCGGCGCAGACCTCGCTCAGCGCCCGCTCGAACACCGGGAAGGCGCCCGCGAGTTCCAGGCCCATGCCGGCCCGCTGCGAGCCCTGCCCGGTGAACAGGAACGCCGACTTGCCGCCGACCGCACCCGCCCCCGCCGTGACGGCCGACAGCCGCTCCAGCAGTTCCTCGCGCCCCGAGGCCACCACGACCGCGCGCCGCTCCAGCAACGCCCGGCTGGTCGTCGCCGAGAACGCCACGTCCGCGACCGAGAGTTCGGGCTTCGCCAGCAGGTGCGACCGCAGCCGCTCCGCCTGCGCCCGCAGCGCCGCGTCCGTCCGGGCGGACACCACGACCGGCAGCGGCGCAGCCGGCCCGGCCGGCTCGACCGCCACCGGCTCGGACGCCGGCGGCTCGGACGCCGGCGGCTCCTCCACGATGATGTGGGTGTTGGTGCCGCTCACGCCGAAGGAGGACACGCCCGCCCGGCGCGGCCGCTCGCCGGCCGGCCACTTCCGGGCCTCGGTCAGCAGCTCGACCCGGCCGGACTCCCAGTCCACGTGCGAGGACGGCTCGTCCACGTGCAGGGTCTGCGGCAGCAGCCCGTGCCGCATCGCCATGACCATCTTGATCACGCCCGCCACGCCGGCGCCCGCCGAGGTGTGTCCGATGTTCGACTTGATCGAGCCCAGCCACAGCGGCTCGTCCCCGGCCCGCTCCCGGCCGTAGGTCGCCAGCAGGGCCTGCGCCTCGATCGGGTCACCCAGCTTGGTGCCCGTCCCGTGGCCCTCGACCGCGTCCACGTCGGCGAGCGACAGGCCGGCGCTGGCCAGCGCCGCCCGGATCACCCGCTCCTGCGAGGGGCCGTTGGGCGCGGTGAGGCCGTTGCTGGCGCCGTCCTGGTTGATCGCGGTGCCCCGGATCAGGCCGTGGATGCGGCGCCCGTTGCGGCGCGCGTCGGACAGCCGCTCCAGCACGAGCAGCCCGAGGCCGTCCGAGAAGCCGGTGCCGTCCGCCGCCGACGCGTACGCCTTGCAGCGCCCGTCCTCGGCCAGGCCGCGCTGGCGGCTGAACTCGCGCAGCATGAACGGGCTGGGCATCAGCGTCACCCCGCCCGCCAGGGCGAGCGAGCACTCGCCGTTGCGCAGCGCCTGCACGGCCATGTGCATGGCCACCGAGGAGGACGAGCAGGCGGTGTCGACGGACACCGCCGGGCCCTCCAGCCCGAGCAGGTAGGAGATCCGGCCCGAGGACACGCTCGCCGCGCCGCCGGTGAGCTGGAAGCCCTCGATCTCCGGCAGGGCGCGCTCCTGCCCCATGCCGTAGTCGGTGACGCTCAGGCCGCAGTAGACGCCGGTGTCGCTGCCGCGCAGCGCGCCGACGTCGATCCGCGCGTCCTCGAAGGCCTCCCAGGAGGCTTCCAGCAGCAGGCGCTGCTGGGGGTCCATCGCGGTCGCCTCGCGCGGGCTGATGCCGAAGAACTCGGCGTCGAACTCGCCGATGCGGTCGACGAATCCGCCGCCCCGGGCGTAGACCGTGCCGGGCTGCTCGGGGTCCGGGCTGTACAGCCGCTCCAGGTCCCAGCCGCGGTCGTCCGGCAGCGGCGCGATGGCGTCGCGCCCCTCGGCGACCAGCTCCCACAGCTCGTCCGGCGAGGACACCCCGCCGGGGTAGCGGCAGCTCATGCCGATGATCGCCAGCGGCTCGGTCGCCCGGGACTCGGCCTCCTCCAACTGCGCCCTGGTCTCGTTGAGTTCGAGCGCGACCTTCTTGAGGTAGCGGACCAGCTTCTCCTGCTGGTCGACGTTCTCCGTCATCTCCGTGTCCCCCGTCACTCGTCCCCCAGCTGAACATCGATCATTCGGAACAGGTCCTCGGCGGTGGTCGCCGCCTCGAGCTGCTCCCGCTCGCTCTGCGCCCGGCTCACCGGCTCGCCCTCGGCCGTGCCGCCGGCCGCTGCCGCGGCTCCGGCGCTGATGGCCGACAGCAGGGTGCGCAGGCGCTTGGCCACCCGCTGCTGCTCCTCCGCCGAGCTGGCGGCGAGCATCTCCTCCAGCCGGCGGACCTCCTGGTCGATCGGAGGCTCGGCCGGCGTGCCGCCGCCCAGCTCCGACAGCAGCAGCTCCGCCACCGCCGCCGGCGTCGGGTGGTCGAACACCAGGGTGGCCGGCAGCCGCACGCCCGTGGACTGGGCGAGGCGGTTGCGCAGTTCGACGGCGCCGAGCGAGTCGAAGCCGAGGTCCTTGAAGGCCCGGTCCGGCTCGATCGCGGCCGCCGAGGCGTGCCCGAGGACGGCCGCGACCTGCGCCTGGACGGCCTCCAGCACGATCCCCGCGCGCTCTGCCTCCGGCACCGCCGCCAGCCGCTGCACCAGCATGCTCGCCCCGGTGTCGGCCGCCCTGGCGGGCAGCCGGACCAGGCCGCGCAGCAGCGGCGGCAGCATCCCGGCCCGGGCCTGGGCGCGCAGCACGGTGGTGTCCAGCAGCACCGGGGCCACCACGGCCGCGTCCACGTCCAGCGACCGGTCGAACAGGGCCGGGCCGGTCTCCGGGGTCAGCGCGCTGACGCCCATCCGCTCCAGTCGGGCGAACTCGGCCTCGCCCAACTGGGCCGCCATACCGGCGGTTTCGGACCACAGGCCCCAGGCCAGCGAGACCGCCGGCAGGCCGGCGGCCCGGCGGGACGCGGCCAGCGCGTCCAGCGCCGCGTTCGCCGCCGCGTAGTTCGCCTGGCCCGGGCTGCCGATGAGCGCGGACACCGAGGAGAACAGCACGAACGCCCTGAGCTCGGATGCGGCGGTCAGCTCGTGCAGGTGCCAGGCGGCGTCGAGCTTCGGGCGCATCACCCGCTCGACCTGTGCGGGCGACAGCGAGGCGATCACGCCGTCGTCGAGCACACCGGCGGCGTGCACGACGGCGGTCACCGGGTACTCCAACGCGCCGAGCGCGGCGGCCAGTTGCTCGCGGTCGGCGACGTCGCAGGCGACGACCTGCGCGGTCGCGCCCAACTCCGCCAGCTCGGCGACCAGTTCGGCCGCGCCGGCGGCCCGCGGGCCGCTGCGGCTCAGCAGCAGCAGGTGGCGCACGCCGCGGGCGGCGGCGAGGTGGCGGGCGAAGACCGCGCCCAGGCCACCCGTACCACCGGTGATCACCACCGTGCCCTCGGCGTCGAACGCCACCGTCTCCGGCTCGCCGGCCGAGGCCTTCACCAGGCGCGGCGCCAGCGGCTTGCCGGCGCGCACCGCCAGCTGCGGCTCGTCGGCGTCCAGCAGCGCGCCCCAGTCCGGCTCGGAGCCGTCCAGGTCCAGCAGCAGGAACCGGTCCGGGTTCTCGGACTGCGCGCTGCGCAGCAGGCCCCACAGCGCGGCCTGGGCGGCGTCCGCCGCCCCGCCGTCCACGGCCACCGCGTTGCGGGTGACCAGGGCCAGCCGGACCTCGGCCGTCCAGTCGGCGGCCAGCCACCGCTGCACCAGGGCCAGCGCCCCGGCCACGGCCTCGCGGGCCGCCTCGGCCCGGTTGCCGCCCTCCGGGGTGGCCACGGACGCGAGGACCAGCCGCGGCTTCGGGGCACCCTCGGCGAGCGCCTTCTCCAGCGCCGCCAGGTCGGCGAACGCCTCGCCCTCGACACCGGCTCCGCCCAGCACCGCCGGGCGGACGGGCTGCGCCGCGCCGAGCGCCACCGGGGACCAGTCCAGCCGGTACACCGACTGGGCGCCACCGCGCCGCAGCCGCTCCAGCTGGGAGAGGTCGACCGGGCGCATGTCCAGCCGCTCCAGGCTCAGCACCGGCTCGCCCTGCTCGGACACCACGTCCACCCGCAGGGCGGACTCACCGGCGGGCGAGATCCGGACCCGGACCCGGGACAGGCCCTGACGTCCGCCCGTCACCTTCGACCATGAGAACGGCAGCAGGGTCGCGCCGCCGTCCGCGCCCTTCTCCGCGAACGCGCCGTGCAGCGTCGCGTCGAACAGCGCCGGGTGGAGAGCGAAGCCCTCGCCGCCGGTGTCGCCCGGCAGGGCCACCTCGGCGAAGACCTCGGAGCCCACGCGCCAGGCCGTCCGCACGCCCTGGAACACCGGGCCGTAGTCGAAGCCGAGCTCGGTCATGCCCGCGTACAGCGCGGCGCCGGTCATCTCGGTGCCCCCGGCGGGCGGCCACTCGGTCGGCAGCCAGGCCGCCGGAGCGGCGCCCTCGGCCGCCAGCCAGCCACGGGCGTGGCAGACCGCCTCCGTCACCTCGTCGGCCGCCGACTCCGGACGGGCGAACACCGCCACCTCGCGGCGGCCGTCCGCACCCGCGACGCCCACCGTGACGCGCAACTGCGCGGCGGCGCCCTCGTCCAGCAGCAGCGGCGACTCCATCACCAGCTCGTCCACCACCGGCGCACCCACCCGGCGCCCGGCGGCCGCGACCAGCTCCACCCAGGCCGTGCCCGGGACGATCACCATGCCCAGGACGACGTGGTCGCGCACCCACGGCTGCGACTCGGCGGAGAACCTGCCGGTGAACACCCACTCGTCGCGGTCGCCGACCTGCACGGCCGCCGCCAGCACCGGGTGCTCCATCCGGTCCAGCCCGGCCGCGACGACGTCGCCGCCCTGCGCGGACGGGGTGAGCCAGTAGGTCTCCCGCTGGAAGGCGTAGGTCGGCAGGTCGACGACCTTGGCGCCGGTGGCGGCGAACGCGGAGTCCCAGTCGACCTTCACGCCGGCGGCGTGGGCCTGGCCCAGGGACAGCAGGAAGCGCGGCAGGCCGCCCTCGTCCCGCTTCAGCGAACCCACCACCGAGACCCGGCCGTTGGCGTCCGCAGCCTCGACGGCATCCTCGACCGCCATGGTGAGGACGGGGTGCGGGGAGGCCTCGACGAAGCAGCCCATGCCCTGGTCGATCAGCGCGCGGATGGCAGGCTCGAAGCCGACCTGGCCGCGCAGGTTGGCGTACCAGTAGGCGGCGTCCACGCCCGCCGTGTCGATGAACTCGCCGACGACGGTGGAGTAGAACGGGATCCGGCCGCTGGTCGGCTCGACCGGCGCGAGGGCGGCGAGCAGCTCGGCCTCGATCGTCTCGACCTGCTGCGAGTGCGAGGCGTAGTCCACCTTGACCTTGCGGGCACGGACGCCGTCGCGCTCGCAGGCCTCGAACACCTCGTCCAGCGCGGCGACTTCACCCGCCACGACCACGGCGGCCGGGCCGTTCACGGCGGCGACCGAGAGCCGGCCCGCGTACGGCGCCAGCAGTTCCTCGACCTGGTCGACGGGCAGGGCCACCGACATCATGCCGCCCAGGCCCGCGAGCTTGTCGCGCACCAACTGGCTTCGTACCGCGACGATCCGGGCCGCGTCGCGCAGCGACAGGCCGCCCGCGACGTACGCCGCCGCGATCTCGCCCTGCGAGTGGCCGACCACGGCCGCGGGCTCCACGCCGTAGGAGCGCCACAGCGCCGCGAGCGACACCATGACGGAGAACAGGGCCGGCTGGACGACGTCCACCCGCTCGAACGACGGGGCGCCCTCCCTGCCGCGGAGGACGTCTTCGAGGTTCCAGTCCACG
The DNA here is from genome assembly GCF_041053115.1 of Streptomyces sp. Y1. Classification (NCBI taxonomy): domain Bacteria; kingdom Bacillati; phylum Actinomycetota; class Actinomycetes; order Kitasatosporales; family Streptomycetaceae; genus Streptomyces; species Streptomyces sp. Y1. The sequence goes on from NZ_CP163445.1 coordinate 1,759,805, forward strand.
AACTCGGCCAGCGCTTCGCCGCACGCGGCGATCTCCGCCGCGAACACCGGCGCCGAGTCCAGCAGTTCGACGGCCATGCCGACCCACTGCGCGCCCTGGCCCGGGAACACGAACACCGGCTTCACCGTGCCACCGGCCGAACGCCCCTCCACCACCAGCGGCGAGGGCTCGCCCAGCGACAACGCCGCCAGACCCGCCAGCAACTGCTCACGATCAGCGGCCGCCACCACACCCCGGTGCTCCAACTGCGCCCGCGTCGTCGCCGCCGAGAACCCCACATCGGCGAGCGACAGCTCCGGCCGCGCCACCAGATGCGCCCGCAGCCGCTCCGCCTGCGCCCGCACCGCCGCCGCACTGCGACCCGACACCGGCACCGCCACCGCTGCCGCCGGGACCGGCTGGGCCTCGACCTGCTCGGACGGCTCCGCCGCCGGCGCCTCCTCCAGGATCACGTGCGTGTTCGTCCCGCTCACGCCGAACGAGGACACCGCCGCACGCCGCGGCCGCCCGTCCACGACCGGCCACTCCCGCGCCTCGGTCAGCAGCTCCACCCGGCCCGCGTCCCACTCCACGTGCGGCGAGGGCTCGTCGACGTGCAGGGTCTGCGGCAGCACCCCGTTGCGCATCGCCATCACCATCTTGATGACGCCCGCCACACCGGCCGCCGCCGAGGTGTGACCGATGTTCGACTTGATCGAGCCCAGCCACAGCGGCTCCCCGGCGCGGTCCCGGCCGTAGGTGGCCAGCAGCGCCTGGGCCTCGATCGGGTCGCCCAGCTTGGTGCCGGTGCCGTGGCCCTCGACGGCGTCCACGTCGTCCGCCGACAGCCCCGCGTTGGCGAGCGCCGCGCGGATCACCCGCTCCTGCGACGGGCCGTTCGGGGCCGTGAGGCCGTTGCTCGCGCCGTCCTGGTTGACGGCGCTGCCCCGGACCAGGCCCAGGATCCGGCGGCCGTTGCGCTGCGCGTCCGACAGACGCTCCAGCACGAGCAGGCCCATGCCGTCCGAGAAGCCGGTGCCGTCCGCGGAGGACGCGTACGCCTTGCAGCGCCCGTCCTCGGAGAGGCCGCGCTGGCGGCTGAACCCGACGAGCAGGTCCGGCGTGGCCATCAGCGAGATACCGCCGACCAGGGCCAGCTCGCACTCGCCCGCGTGCAGGGACTGCGAGGCGAAGTGCAGGGCGACCGACGAGGAGGAGCACGCGGTGTCGACGGACACCGCCGGGCCCTCCAGGCCGAGCGTGTAGGCGATCCGGCCGGACACCACGCTGGTCGTGGTCCCGGTGAGGTGGTAGCCCTCCAACTCCGGTGCCATCGTGGAGTGGTAGCCCGAGGGGACGGTGCCGCAGAAGACGCCGGTGTTGCTGCCGCGCAGCGAGGTCGGGTCGATACCGGCGTGCTCGAACGCCTCCCAGGAGGCTTCGAGCAGCAGGCGCTGCTGCGGGTCGGTGGCCGTCGCCTCGCGCGGGCTGATGCCGAAGAACTCGGCGTCGAACTCCCCGATGCCGTGGACGAATCCGCCGGCCCGGGTGTACGCGGTGCCCGCGTGGTCGGGGTCCGGGTCGTACAGGTTGGCCAGGTCCCAGCCGCGGTCGGACGGGAACGGGCCCATCGCGTCCCGGCCCTCGGCGACCAGCTGCCACAGCTCGTCCGGCGAGGACACCCCGCCCGGGAACCGGCAGCTCATGCCGACGATCGCCAGCGGCTCGGCGGAGTCGACTCGCCGCGCCCGGGCGGCCTTGGTCCGGCCGCTCACGGGCTCCACCGCGATCTGCGCGACCAGCAGGCGCGCCACCGCCGCCGGGGACGGGTGGTCGAACACCAGGGTGGCCGGCAGGCGCACGCCCGTGGACTGGGTGAGCCGGTTGCGCAGCTCGACTGCGCTCAGCGAGTCGAAGCCGATCTCCTGGAAGGCGCGCTCCGGGTCGATCGCGGTGGCCGAGGCGTGCCCGAGCACGCCCGCGACCTGCGCCAGCACCAGGTCCAGCGCCACCCGCTCGCGGTCCGCCTCCGGCACGCCCGCGAGACGGCGGGCCAGCGACCCGCCGGTCTCCGCGCGCCGGGCCGGAGCGGGCGCGAGCCCGCGCAGCAGCGGCGGCAGCAGGCCCGCTCGGGCCTGGGCGCGCAGCACGGCCAGGTCGAGCTGGACGGGCGCGAGCAGGGCCTCGTCCGAGGTCAGGGCGCGGTCGAACAGGCTCAGGCCGAGCTCGGCCGTCAGCGGCTTCGCGCCCATCCGCTCCAGCCGGGCCAGCTCCGCCCCGCCCAACTGGGCCGCCATGCCGGCGGCTTCGGACCACAGGCCCCAGGCCAGCGAGGTCGCGGGCAGGCCGGCGGCCCGGCGGGACGCGGCCAGCGCGTCCAGGGCCGCGTTCGCGGCCGCGTAGTTGCCCTGGCCCGGGCTGCCGATCAGGGCGGCCACCGAGGAGAACAGCACGAACGCCTTGAGATCGGAGCCCGCGGTCAACTCGTGAAGGTGCCAGGCCGCTTCGACCTTCGGCCGCAGCACCCGCTCGACCTGCTCGGCCGACAGCGACCCGATCACACCGTCGTCCAGCACACCGGCCGCGTGCACCACGCCCGTCAGCGGACGCTCCAACCCGCCCAGCACCGCCGCCAGTTGCGCACGGTCCGCGACGTCGCACGCGACGACCCGCGCCGACGCGCCCAACTCCGCCAACTCCGCCACCAGTTCGGCCGCACCCTCGGCCGCCGGACCACGCCGGCTCACCAACACCAGGTGCCGCACACCATAGGCGCTCGCCAGGTGCCGCGCGAACACCGCACCCAGACCACCCGTACCACCGGTGACCAGCACCGTGCCCTCGGCATCGAACTCCACCGCCGCCGGCTCACCGGCCGCAGCCTTCACCAGCCGCGGCGCGAACAGCTTGCCGTCCCGCAGCGCCAGCTGCGGCTCGTCGGTGTCGAGCAGCGCGGCCCAGTCCGGCTCGGAGCCGTCCAGGTCCACCAGCAGGAACCGGCCCGGGTGCTCCGACTGCGCGCTGCGCAGCAGACCCCACACCGCCGCCTGGGCGACGTCCGCCGCCCCACCGTCCACCGCCACCGCGCCCCGGGTGACCAGCGCCAGCCGGGCCTCGCCCGACCAGTCGTCCGCCAGCCACCGCTGCACCAGGGCCAGCGCCTCGGCCACGGCCTCGCGGGCCGCCTCGGCCCGGTTACCGTCCGCCGGGCCGGCGACCGAGGCCACCACCAGCCGGGGAACCTCGCCGCCCTCGGCCAGCGCCTTGCCCAGCGCCGCCAGGTCCGCGAACCGCTCGCCCGCGAGGCCCGCGTCGCCCGTGTCGCCCAGCACCGCCACCCGGACGGCCTCACCGGCGGCGGACGCCACCGGCGCCCAGCCGAGCCGGTACAACGGGCTCTGCGTCGCGCCGGCCCGCGTCAGCTGCGCCCGGTCGACCGGACGGAACACGAGTTGGTCCATGCTGAGCACCGGCTCGTCGTGCTCGTCGACGATCTCGATGCGGAACGCGGCCTCACCGGCCGGGGTGAGCCGGGCGCGGGCGTGCGAGACGCCGCTGCGGTGGAGCCGGACGCCGTTCCAGGAGAACGGCATGACGAGGGTGTCGTCGGGCTTCTCGCCGAAGAGCGAGCTCTGCACCGCCGAGTCGAAGAGCCCGGGGTGGATGCCGAAGGCCGTCCGGGTGTCGGCGTCGTCCGGCAGGGCCAGTTCGACGTAGACGGCGTCCTCGTCCTGCCACGCCTCGACGACGCCCTGGAACAGCGGGCCGTAGTCGTAGCCGATGTCGGTCATGCGGGTGTAGAGCGCCTCCGGGGACAGCGCCTCGGCGCCCGGCGGCGGCCACTCGACGTCCCACCCGGGCGCCGACGACTCGTTCGCCGCCAGCCAGCCCCGGCCGTGGCAGGTCACCTCGCTCGACGCGTCGGCGTCCTGGCCCTCGGGGTGCGAGAAGAGGACGAACTCGCGGCGGCCGTCCGCGTCGGCCTGGCCCACGGTGATCTGCAGGCGGCGCGCGGCGGTCTCGTCCAGGGCCAGCGGCGCCTCGATGACGAGCTCGTCGAGCACCGGGCAGCCGACCTCGCGGCCGGCGGCCAGGCTCATCTCGACCAGCGCCACGCCGGGCACGACGACGGTGCCCATCACGACGTGGTCCCGCGTCCACGGCTGGGCCTGGGTCGAGATGCGGCCGGTGAACAGCCACTCGTCGCGGTCGCCGATGAGCGCGCGGCCGGCCAGCACGGGGTGCTCGACGGCGATGAGCCCGGCGGCCGTGACGTCGCCGCCCAGCGCGGACGGCATCAGCCAGAAGCGTTCGCGCTGGAAGGCGTACGTGGGCAGGTCGACGCGCCGGGCGCCGGTGCCCGCGTAGTAGGCGGCCCAGTCCACGGCGACACCTGCCGCGTACGCCTGGCCGAGGAAGCCCGCGAAGGTCTCGCGGTCGTCCTGCTTGGCACGCAGGGCGGCGGTGAACGCGGCGTCGGCGTCGTCCGGCACGCACTGGCGGGCCATGGCGGTGAGGACGGCGTCGGGGCCGAGCTCCAGGAAGCGGCGAACGCCCAGGCCCCACAGGGTGGTCACGCCATCGGCGAAGCGCACGGCCTGGCGGACGTGGCGGACCCAGTACTCGGCGTCGAAGGCCTCGACCAGGGCGCCGGTGACGTTGGAGACCACCGGGATCTGCGGCTTCGCATAGGTCAACTTGGCGGCGACCGCGCGGAACTCGTCCAGCATGGGCTCCATACGCGGCGAGTGGAACGCGTGCGAGACCCGCAGACGCGTCGTCTTGCGGCCCTCGACCCTCGGCAGCCACTCCTCGGCGGCGTCCGCATCTCCCGAGACGACGATCGCGGTGGGCGCGTTGATCGCGGCGATCTCCAGCCGGCCCTCGAAGCCGGCCAGCGACTCGGCGACCTCGGCCTCGGTGGCCTGGACCGCCACCATCGCACCACCCGCGGGCAGCGCGCCCATCAACCGACCACGCGCCACCACGAGTTCGGCGGCATCCGCGAGCGAGAGCACGCCCGCGACGTGCGCGGCGGCGATCTCGCCGACCGAGTGGCCGACCAGGTAGTCGGCGCGCAGGCCGAGCGAGTCGGCCAGGCGGAACAGGGCGACCTCGACGGCGAACAGCGCGGCCTGGGTGAACTCGGTGGCGTTCAGCTCCTCGCCGCCGGCCGCGATCAACTCCCGCACCGAGCGGCCCAGTCGGGCATCGAGCTCGGCGCAGACCTCGGTCAGCGCCTGCTCGAACGCCGGGAAGGCGCCCGCGAGTTCCAGGCCCATCCCGGCCCGCTGCGAGCCCTGCCCGGTGAACAGGAACGCCGACTTACCGCCGACCGCACCCGTCCCCGCCGTGACGGCCGACAGCCGCTCCAGCAGTTCCTCGCGCCCGGAGGCGACGACGACCGCGCGCCGCTCCAGCAGCGCCCGGCTGGTCGTCGCCGAGAACGCCACGTCCGCGACCGAGAGTTCGGGCTTCGCCAGCAGGTGCGACCGCAGCCGCTCCGCCTGCGCCCGCAGCGCCACGTCGGTGCGTGCCGACAGCACCACCGGCACCGCGCCCGCCGGACGGACCGGGAGGGCCTCGTCCTCGGCAGCGGCCGCCGGGGCCTCCTCCAGGATGATGTGCGCGTTGGTGCCGCTGACGCCGAACGAGGACACGGCGGCCCGGCGCGGCCGCTCACCGGCCGGCCAGTCCCGGGCCTCGGTCAGCAGCTCCACCCGGCCCGAGTCCCAGTCCACGTGCGCGGACGGCTCGTCGACGTGCAGGGTGCGCGGCAGCACGCCGTTGCGCATCGCCATGACCATCTTGATGACGCCCGCGACACCGGCGGCGGTCGAGGTGTGGCCGATGTTGGACTTGATGGAGCCGAGCCACAGCGGCTCGCCCTCGCGCTCGCGCCCGTACGTCGCCAGCAGCGCGTGCGCCTCGATCGGGTCGCCGAGCACCGTGCCGGTGCCGTGGCCCTCGACGGCGTCCACGTCGCCCGTCGACAGCCCGGCGTTGGCGAGCGCCGCCCGGATCACCCGCTCCTGGGACGGCCCGTTCGGGGCCGTCAGACCGTTGCTCGCGCCGTCCTGGTTGACGGCGCTGCCCCGGATCAGGCCGAGGATGCGACGCCCGTTGCGCCGCGCGTCGCTCAGCCGCTCCAGCACCACCAGGCCGAGGCCGTCCGAGAAGCCGGTGCCGTCCGCCGAGGACGAGTACGCCTTGCAGCGCCCGTCCGGGGCGAGGCCGCGCTGGCGGCTGAACTCCATGTGCAGGAACGGCCCGGCGAGCACGGTCACGCCACCCGCGAGCGCCAGCGAGCACTCCCCCGCCCGCAGCGCGTTCACCGCGAGGTGCAGGGCGACGGCGGAGGCGGAGCAGGCGGTGTCGACGGACACGGCCGGGCCCTCCAGGCCGAGCGCGTACGCCATCCGGCCGGACACCACGCTGGTCGTGGAGCCGGTCAGCCGGAAGCCCTCGATCTCGGGCAGGGCGCCGGCCGGCATGGCCGCGTAGTCGGACGGGCCGACGCCGCAGAAGACACCGGTGGAGCTGCCGCGCAGGGTGTGCGGGTCGATGCCCGCGTCCTCCAGCGCCTCCCACGCCGACTCCAGCAGCAGGCGCTGCTGCGGGTCCATCGCGGTCGCCTCGCGCGGCGAGATGCCGAAGAACTCGGCGTCGAACTCGGCGGCGCCGTCGATGAATCCGCCCTCGCGGGCGTAGACGGTGCCGAGCGTGTCGGGGTCCGGGTCGTACAGCTTCTCCAGGTCCCAGCCGCGGTCGGTCGGGAACGGGCCGATGCCGTCCCGCCCCTCGGCGACCAGCTGCCACAGCTCCTCGGGCGAGGTCACCCCGCCCGGGTAGCGGCAGCTCATGCCGACGATCGCCAGCGGCTCGCCGTCGCGCGACTCGTACTCGCGCAGGCGCGCACGGGCCTGGTTGAGGTCGCTCGCCATCTTCTTGAGATAGCGGGCGATCTTCTCCTGCTGCTCGGTGTTCTCTGCCATGTCAGCGCCCCCTGTCACGCTTCGCCGAACTCGGCGTCGATCATTTGGAAGACCTCATCCAGATTGCTGGCCGCTTCGATCCGCTCGGCCGTGCTCTCCGCCTGCCCGTCGTCGTCGGCGACGACGGACAGCAGGCGGCGCAGTCGCTCGGCCACGTGGCGCCGATCGGTGTCGGCGATCGCGGTGAGCATGTCTTCCAGCTTCGTCAGTTCCTTGTCGATGGGCGCCTCGGCCGGCTCGTCGCCGCCGCCGAACTCGGCGAGCAGGAGTCGCGCGATCTCCGCGGGCGTCGGGTAGTCGAACACCAGCGTCGCGGGCAGCCGCAGGCCCGTGGACTGAGTGAGCCGGTTGCGCAGGTCGACGGCGCCGAGCGAGTCGAAGCCCATCTCCTGGAAGGCCCGCTCGGGTTCGATGGCCGCGGCCGAGGTGTGGCCGAGGACGGCCGCCACGTGGGTGCACACCAGGTCGAGGACGACGGCCGGCCGGTCCGCGACCGCGACGCCCGCCAGCCGGTCGCGCAGCGACACCGTCGAGGTGTCCACCCGCCGGGCGGGGGCGGGCGCCAGCCCGCGCAGCACGGCCGGGATCACGCCGTCCCGGGCCTGGGCCCGCAGGATCCCGCTGTCCAGCTGGACGGGCGCCAGCAGGGCCGCGTCCGAGGCCAGGGCGCGGTCGAACAGGCTCAGGCCGAGCTCGGCCGTCAACGGCTTCGCGCCCATCCGCTCCAGCCGGGCCAGCTCCGCCCCGCCCAACTGGGCCGCCATACCAGCGGCTTCGGACCACAGGCCCCAGGCCAGCGAGGTCGCGGGCAGGCCGGCGGCCCGGCGGGACGCGGCCAGCGCGTCCAGGGCCGCGTTCGCCGCCGCGTAGTTGCCCTGCCCCGGGCTGCCGATCAGCGCGGCCACCGAGGAGAACAGCACGAACGCCTTCAGGTCGGAGCTGGCCGTCAACTCGTGAAGGTGCCAAGCCGCTTCGACCTTCGGCCGCAGGACGCGCTCGACCTGTTCGGCCGACAGCGACCCGATCACACCGTCGTCCAGCACACCGGCCGCGTGCACCACGCCCGTCAGCGGACGCTCCAACCCGCCCAGCACAGCCGCCAGTTGCTCGCGGTCCGCGACGTCGCACGCGACGACCCGCGCCGACGCGCCCAACTCCGCCAGCTCCGCCACCAGTTCGGCCGCACCCTCGGCCGCCGGACCACGCCGGCTCACCAACACCAGGTGCCGCACACCATAGGCGCTCGCCAGGTGCCGCGCGAACACCGCACCCAGACCACCCGTACCACCGGTGACCAGCACCGTGCCCTCGGCATCGAACTCCACCGCCGCCGACTCACCGGCCGCAGCCTTCACCAGCCGCGGCGCGAACAGCTTGCCGCCACGCAGCGCCAGCTGCGGCTCGTCCGCCGCCAACACCGCGCCCCAGTCGGCCGCCTCGGCATCGGAGCCGTCCGCGTCCACCAGCAGGAACCGGCCCGGGTGCTCCGACTGCGCACTGCGCAGCAGACCCCACACCGCCGCCTGGGCGACGTCCGCCGCCCCACCGGCCACCGACACCGCGCCCCGGGTGACCAGCGCCAGCCGGGCCTCGCCCGACCAGTCGTCCGCCAGCCAGGAGCGCACCATCGCCAGCGCCCGGGTCACGGCCTCGCCGGCCGCGTCGGCCGAGCCGACCCCCTGGGCGTCCACCACGGCCACCACCAGCTGCGGCACCTCGCCGCCCTCGGCCAGTGCCCGGCCCAGCGCGGCCAGGTCCGGGTGGGCCTCACCCGCGCCGACCGCCGCGACCCGCAGGTCCGACGCCCCGGAGCCCGCCGGCACCGGCACCCAGTCCAGCCCGTACAGGTGGCGCTCGCCGTCCCGCCGGGCCGCCTCCAGGTGCGCCTGCTCCACCGGGCGGACGTCCAGGCGCCGCAGGCAGGCCAGCGGCATGCCGTCCTCGCTCGCGATGTCGAGCTGCAGCGAGGTCGGGTCCGGCAGCGAGATCCGCACCCGGATCCGGGTGAGGCCGAAGCGCTCCAGCTGCACGCCGGACCAGGAGAACGGCAGGCCGCTCGGGTTGCCCTCGCCCATGTCGAGCATGCCGAGCCCGCCGTGCAGCGAGGAGTCGAACATCGCCGGGTGGATGGCGAAACCGTCCGGCGAACCGGCCTCCTCGGGCAGCGCCAGCTCGGCGAAGACCTCGCCGTCCCGGCGCCAGGCGGTCCGCACGGCGCGGAAGGCCGGGCCGTAGTCGAAGCCCGCGTCGGTCAGGTGGGCGTTCTTGTTGAGCATCGAGTACAGCTCGGACACCGCCAGCGGCTCGGCGTCGGCCGGCGGCCACGGGACGGGCAGCTGCGGCAGCGGCTCCGCGTTCGCGGAGATCCAGCCGCGGGCGTGGCAGGTCAGCTCGGTGGCCTCGTCCTCGCCCACCTCGACCCGGGAGAACAGCGCGAACTCGCGCCGGCCGTCCTCGCCGGCCGGGCCGACGGTGATCCGGATCTGCCGGGTGAGGTCGTCCTCCAGCACCAGCGGCGCGGCGATGACCATCTCGTCCACGACCTCGCAGCCCAGGCGGCGGCCGATGGTCAGCGCCATCTCGACCATCGCCGTCCCGGGCACCAGGACGATCCCGAACACCTGGTGGTCGCGGGTCCACGGCTGGCTCTCCTGCGACATCCGGCCGGTGAACACCCACTCGTCGCGGTCGCCGACCTGCACGGCCGCCGCCAGGATCGGGTGCCGCATCCGGTCCAGCCCGGCCGTCGCGACGTCGCCGGTGGCGGCCTTCGGCGAGAGCCAGTAGTTCTCGCGCTGGAAGGCGTACGTCGGCAGGTCGACGCGCTGCGCGCCGGTGCCGGCGAACACGGCCGCCCAGTCGACCTTCGCACCGGCGGTGTGGGCCTGGCCCACGAAGGCGGCGAAGGTCTCGCGCTCGCCCTGCTTGGCGCGCAGCGCCGGGACGAACACCGCCTCGGCGTCCTCCTCGACGCACTGGCGGGCCATCGCGGTGAGCACCGCGTCGGGGCCGAGCTCCAGGAAGCGGCGAACTCCCAGGCCCCACAGGGTGGTCACGCCATCGGCGAAGCGCACCGCCTGGCGCACGTGCCGGACCCAGTACTCGGCGTCGAACGCCTCCACCAGGGCGCCGGTGACGTTGGAGACCACCGGGATTCGCGGCTCGGCGTACGTCAACCCGGCCGCCACCGAACGGAATTCGTCCAGCATCGGCTTCATGCGCGGCGAGTGGAACGCGTGCGAGACCCGCAGCCGCGTCGTCTTGCGGCCCTCGACCCTCGGCAGCCACTCCTCGACCGCGTCCGCGTCACCCGAAACCACGATCGCGGTGGGCGCGTTGATCGCGGCGATCTCCAGCCGGCCCTCGAAGCCGACCAGCGACTCGGCCACCTCGGCCTCACCGGCACGCACCGCCACCATCGCACCACCCGCGGGCAGCGCGCCCATCAACCGGCCACGCGCCACCACGAGTTCGGCCGCATCCGCCAGCGACAGCACGCCCGCGACATGCGCGGCGGCGATCTCGCCCACCGAGTGACCGACCAGGTAGTCCGCCCGCAGCCCCAGCGACTCCGCCAGCCGGAACAGCGCCACCTCGACCGCGAACAGCGCCGCCTGCGTGAACTCGGTGGCGTCCAGCTCCGTACCGTCCGCCGCCAGCAGTTCCCGCAGCGAGCGGCCGAGCCTCGGGTCCAGCTCGGCGCAGACCTCGGTCAGCGCCCGCTCGAACTCCGGGAAGGCGCCGGCGAGTTCCAGGCCCATGCCGGCCCGCTGCGAGCCCTGCCCGGTGAACAGGAACGCCGACTTCCCACCGACCGCACCCGTCCCCACCGATACCGCGGCCAGCCGCTCGATCAGCTCGTCCCGCCTCGCAGCGACCACGACCGCGCGCCGCTCCAGCAGCGCCCGCGACGTGACCGAGGAGAGCGCGACATCGGCGACCAGCAGCTCGGGCCCCGCCAGCAGGTGCGACCGCAGCCGCTCGGCCTGCGCCCGCAGCGCCACGTCGGTGCGGGCCGAGAGCACCACCGGCACCGGGGTCGTCACCGGCGCCGGGAGCGCGCCCGGCACCTCGGCCGGCGCCTCCTCGACGATGATGTGCGCGTTCGTCCCGCTGACGCCGAACGAGGACACGCCCGCCCGACGCGGACGCCCCTCGACAGCCGACCACGCGCGGGCCTCGGTCAGCAGCTCGACCTCGCCCGCCTCCCAGTCGATGTGCGGGGACGGCGCGTCGACGTGCAGGGTCTGCGGCAGCACCCCGTTGCGCATCGCCATCACCATCTTGATGACGCCCGCGACACCGGCCGCGGCCGAGGTGTGGCCGATGTTCGACTTGATCGAGCCCAGCCACAACGGCTCGTCCCCGGCCCGCTCCCGGCCGTACGTCGCCAGCAGCGCGTGCGCCTCGATCGGGTCACCCAGCTTGGTGCCCGTCCCGTGGCCCTCGACCGCGTCCACGTCGGCGGCCGAGAGCCCGGCGCTGGCCAGCGCCGCCCGGATCACCCGCTCCTGCGACGGGCCGTTCGGCGCGGTGAGGCCGTTGCTCGCGCCGTCCTGGTTGACGGCCGTGCCCCGGATCAGGCCCAGGATCTTCCGCCCGTTGCGGCGGGCGTCCGACAGCCGCTCCAGCACCAGCAGGCCGACGCCCTCGGAGAAGCCGGTGCCGTCCGCCGCCGACGCGTACGCCCGGCAGCGCCCGTCCGGCGACACCGCCCGCTGGCGGCTGAACTCGGTGAGCAGGTAGGGGCCGGCGAGCAGCGTGACACCGCCGACCAGCGCCAGTGAGCACTCGCCGCCCCGCAGCGCCTGACCGGCCATGTGCAGGGCAACCGCCGAGGAGGAGCAGGCGGTGTCGACGGACACCGCCGGGCCCTCCAGGCCGAGCGTGTAGGCGATCCGGCCGGACACCACGCTGGTCGTGGTCCCGGTGAGGCGGTAGCCCTCCAGCTCGCCGGAGGACATGCCGCCGTAGTCGGTGGTCACGACGCCGGCGAACACGCCGGTGTCGCTGCCGCGCAGCGAGGTCGGGTCGATGCCCGCCTGCTCGATGGCCTCCCAGGAGGCCTCCAGCAGCAGGCGCTGCTGCGGGTCCATGGCCAGCGCCTCACGCGGCGAGATGCCGAAGAACTCGGCGTCGAACTCGCCGATCCGCTCCAGGAAGGCGCCGCCACGCATGGTGATCTTCCCCGGCCGGTCCGGGTCGGGGTCGTAGATGTCGCGGTCCCAGCCGCGGTCGGTGGGCAGCCCGGCGACCGCGTCGCGGCCGGCGGCGACCAGCTGCCACAGCTCCTCGGGCGAGGTCACCCCTCCCGGGTAGCGGCAGCTCATGCCGACGATCGCCAGCGGCTCGTCGGCCGCCGCCCGCCTGGGCCGGGCGGCGCGCTTCGGCGCCTCCGCCAGCCCGCCGACCTCGCCGAGGATCAGCCGGGCGACGGCCGCCGGGGTGGGGTGGTCGAAAATCAGCGTGGCGGGCAGCCGGACGCCGGTGGCCTGGGTGAGCCGGTTGCGCAGCTCGACGGCGCTCAACGAGTCGAACCCGAGGTCCTTGAAGGCACGTTCGGTGTCGACGGCGGCCGCCGAGGCGTGGCCGAGGACGGCCGCGACCTGCTCCCGCACCGCGTCCAGCACGATCCGCTCGCGCTCGGACCGCTCGACACCGGCGAGGCGCTGGGCCAGCGAACCGCCGCTCGCGACACGGCGGGCCGGGACGGGCGCCAGGCCGCGCAGCAGCGCGGGCAGCAGGCCCGCTCGGGCCTGGGACCGCAGAGCGGCCGGGTCCAGCCGGACGGGCGCCAGCAGGGCGGCCTCGGAGCCGAGCGCCAGGTCGAACAGGTCGAGCCCGCGCTCCTGGGACAGCGCGCCGACGCCGGTGCGCTCCAGGCGGGCCAGGTCGGCCGCGTCCAACTGGGCGCCCATGCCGCCGACTTCGCCCCACAGGCCCCAGGCGAGCGAGGTCGCGGGCAGGCCGGCGGCCCGGCGGGACGCGGCGAGCGCGTCCAGCGCCGCGTTCGCGGCCGCGTAGTTGCCCTGGCCGGGGCTGCCGATCAGGGCGGCCACCGAGGAGAACAGCACGAAGGCCTTGAGGTCGGAGCCCGCCGTCAACTCGTGCAGGTGCCAGGCGGCTTCGAGCTTCGGCCGCAGAACGCGCTCGACCTGCTCGGCCGTCAACGCCTCGACCACGCCGTCGTCGACGACGCCGGCCGCGTGCACCACAGCCGTCAGCGGCTTCGCCAACCCGCCTAGCAAAGCCGCCAGTTGCTCACGGTCCGCGACGTCGCACGCGACGACCTCCGCGACGGCGCCCAGCTCCGCCAGCTCCGTCACCAGCGCGGCGGCCCCCTCGGCCGCCGCGCCGCTGCGGCTGAGCAGCAGCAGGTCGCGCACGCCGTGCGCCGCCACCAGGTGCCGGGCGACGACCGCGCCCAGGCCGCCCGTACCGCCGGTGACCAGGACGGTCCCGTCCGGGTCGAACCGGACCGCCGGCCCACCGGCCGGCGCCTTCGCCAGCCGCGGCGCGAACAGCTTGCCGCCGCGCAGCGCCAGCTGCGGCTCGTCGGCAGCCAACACCGCGCCCCAGTCGGGGACTTCGGCATCGGAGCCGTCCGCGTCGACCAGCACGAACCGACCCGGGTGCTCGGACTGCGCGCTGCGCAGCAGACCCCACACCGCCGCCTGGGCGACGTCCGCCGCCTCGCCGGCCACCGACACCGCGGCGCGCGTCAGCACGACCAGCCGGGCCTCGCCCAGCCGCTCGCTCGCCAGTCGGCCCTGCACCAGCTCCAGCGCCTCCGCGACGGCCGCGCGGGCAGCAACGGGGGCGGGGCCGCCGGGAACGGAGAGCGTGGCGACGACGGCCTGCGGCGCCTCGGCGCCCTCGGCGAGTGCCTGCTCCAGCGCGGCCAGGTCCGGGTGGGCCCGGCCCGCGCCGATCCGGATGACGGCCGCAGCCCCAACGGTCGCAGCCCCGGCGGCCGCGCCGCCGACCTCGATCGGCGTCCACTCCACCGCGTACAGCGACTGCCGCGCGTCCCCGCGCTGGGTGCCGTCGATGGCCGCCTGCTGGACCGGGCGGACGATGAGGGAGCGTGCGGAGACGACGGGGGTGCCGTCCGGGTCGACGGCGTCCAGGCGCAGCGAGGTGCCGCCGGTCATGGTGGAGCGGACTCGCAGGCGGGTGGCGCCGGTGCGGTCGAGCTGCACGCCGTTCCAGCTGAACGGCATGAGGTGGGTGCCGGAACTGTTTTCGGTGAGCAGGATGACGCCGCTCTGGAGGGCGGAGTCGAAGAGGGCGGGGTGGATGCCGAAGCCTTCGTGGCCTTCGGGCAGGGTGACCTCGGCGTAGGTCTCGTCGCCGTCGCGCCAGACGGCCTCGACGCCGTGGAAGAGCGGGCCGTAGTCGTAGCCGATGTCGGCGAGGCGGGTGTACAGGTCCTCGACGGGCAGCGGCTCGGCGTCCTGCGGCGGCCACTGCGCGGGCCAGTCCGCGACGGGCGCCGCGTCGGCACCCAGCACGCCCCGGGCGTGGCAGGTGGCCTCGGCCTCCCCGTCGCCACCCTCCGGCCGCGAGTAGACCGTGACGTCACGGCGGCCGTCCGGACCGGCCGCACCGACCGCGACCTGCAGCTGACGGGTGACACCCTCCTGGACGAGCAGCGGCGACTCCAGCACCAGCTCGTCCACCACCGGCACGCCGACCTGGCGGCCGGCGGCGATGGCCAGCTCCACCAGCGCCACGCCGGGCACGACCATGGTTCCGAGCAGCAGGTGCTCGGCGACCCAGGGCTGGGCCTCGGTGGAAACCCGGCCGGTGAACACCCACTCGTCCCGGTCGCCGACCTGCACGGCGGCGGCCAGCAGCGGGTGCTCGATGCCCACGAGCCCGGCGGCCGTGACGTCCCCGGCGCCCGCACCCGGGGTCAGCCAGAAGCGTTCGCGCTGGAAGGCGTAGGTGGGCAGGTCGACGACCTGGGCGCCGGTGCCCGCGTAGAAGGCGGTCCAGTCGACGGCGGTGCCGGCGGTGTGGGCCTGGCCCACGAAGGCGGCGAAGGTCTCGCGGTCGTCCTGCTTGGCGCGCAGGGCGGCGGTGAACGCGGCGTCGGCGTCGTCCGGCACGCACTGGCGGGCCATGGCGGTGAGCACGGCGTCGGGGCCGAGCTCCAGGAAGCGGCGAACTCCCAGGCCCCACAGGGTGGTCACGCCATCGGCGAAGCGCACCGCCTGGCGCACGTGGCGGACCCAGTACTCGGCGTCGAAGGCCTCGACCAGGGCGCCGGTGACGTTGGAGACCACCGGGATCCGCGGCTTCGCATAGGTCAACCTGGCGGCGACCGCGCGGAATTCGTCCAGCATCGGCTCCATGCGAGGCGAGTGGAACGCGTGCGAGACCCGCAGGCGGGTGGTCTTGCGGCCCTCGACCCTGGGCAGCCACTCCTCGGCGGCGTCCGCATCTCCCGAGACGACGATCGCGGTGGGCGCGTTGATCGCCGCGATCTCCAGCCGGCCCTCGAAACCGGCCAGCGACTCGGCCACCTCGGCCTCGGTGGCCTGGACGGCGACCATCGCACCACCGGCGGGCAGCGCGCCCATCAACCGGCCACGCGCCACCACGAGTTCGGCGGCATCCGCGAGCGACAGCACGCCCGCGACATGCGCGGCGGCGATCTCGCCCACCGAGTGCCCGACCAGGTAGTCGGCACGCAGGCCGAGCGACTCCGCCAGCCGGAACAGGGCCACCTCAACCGCGAACAGCGCGGCCTGGGTGAACTCGGTCGCGTTCAGCTCCTCGCCACCGGCCGCGATCAACTCCCGCACCGAGCGGCCCAGTCGGGCATCGAGCTCGGCGCAGACCTCGCTCAGCGCCCGCTCGAACACCGGGAACGCCCCGGCCAGTTCCAGGCCCATGCCGGCCCGCTGCGAGCCCTGCCCGGTGAACAGGAACGCCGACTTACCGCCGACCGCACCCGTCCCCGCCGTGACGGCCGACAGCCGCTCCAGCAGTTCCTCACGCCCCGAGGCCACCACGACCGCACGCCGCTCCAGCAGCGCCCGGCTGGTCGTCGCCGAGAACGCCACGTCCGCGACCGAGAGTTCGGGCTTCGCCAGCAGGTGCGCCCGCAGCCGCTCGGCCTGCGCCCGCAGCGCCGCATCCGTGCGCGCCGACAGCACCACCGGCACCGCGCCGGCGGGCCGGACGACCTCGGCCACGGGGGTCTCGGCCGGCTCCTCCGCCGGCGCCTCCTCGACGATCAGGTGCGCGTTCGTCCCGCTCACGCCGAAGGAGGACACGCCCGCCCGGCGCGGCCGCTCGCCCGCCGGCCAGTCCCGGGCCTCGGTCAGCAGCTCGACCCGACCCGACTCCCAGTCCACGTGCGGGGACGGCTCGTCCACGTGCAGGGTGCGCGGCAGCACGCCGTTGCGCATCGCCATGACCATCTTGATCACGCCCGCGACACCGGCCGCGGCCGAGGTGTGACCGATGTTCGACTTGATCGAGCCCAGCCACAGCGGCTCGTCGCCGACCCGCTCGCGCCCGTACGTCGCCAGCAGCGCGTGCGCCTCGATCGGGTCACCCAGCTTGGTCCCCGTCCCGTGGCCCTCGACCGCGTCGACCTCCGCCGCCGACAGCCCGGCACTGGCCAGCGCCTGCCGGATCACCCGCTCCTGCGAGGGACCGCTCGGCGCCGTGAGGCCGTTGCTCGCACCGTCCTGGTTGACCGCACTGCCCCGGATCAACCCGAGGATGCGACGCCCGTTGCGCTTGGCGTCCGACAGCCGCTCCAGCACCACCAGACCGACGCCGTCCGAGAAACCGGTACCGTCCGCGTCGGAGGAGTACGCCTTGCAGCGCCCGTCCGGCGCCAGCCCGCGCTGGCGGCTGAACTCGACGAACAGGAACGGCCCGGCCAGCACCGTCACACCACCCGCGAGCGCCAGCGAGCACTCACCCGAGCGCAGCGCGTTCGCCGCCAGGTGCATCGCCACCAGCGAGGACGAGCAGGCGGTGTCCACCGACACCGCCGGGCCCTCCAGACCCAGCGCGTAGGCGACACGACCCGACATCACGCTGCTCTGCGTGCCGGTGACCCGGAAGCCCTCCAACTCCGGCAGCGTGGACGGCCCGTAGTCCGAGGACACGGTTCCCGCGTAGATGCCGGTGTCGCTGCCCTTGAGCGAGGTCGGGTCGATGCCCGCGTCCTCCAGCGCCTCCCACGCCGACTCCAGCGTGAGGCGCTGGGTCGGGTCCATCGCCAGCGCCTCACGCGGCGAGATCCCGAAGAAGTCCGCGTCGAACGTCGTCGCCGAGTCGACGAAACCGCCCTCGACGGCGTACGCGCTGCCCGGACGCTCCGGGTCCTCGTCGTACAGCTTCTCCAGGTCCCAGCCGCGGTCGGTCGGGAACGGACCCATCCCGTCCCGGCCCTCGGCCACCAGCCGCCACAGCTCCTCGGGCGAGCTCACCCCGCCCGCGAACCGGCAGCTCATGCCGACGATCGCGATCGGCTCGACAGCCCGGTCCTCCAGGTCGCGCACCCGGCGATTGGCCGTGCGCAGCTCATTGGTGACGCGCTTGAGGTAGGTACGGAGTTTCTGTTCGTCGGTCTGCGAACCGCTCGGCTGCCCGCTCGTCCGTCCGCTCGTCTGCCCGTTCATCGTCCCGCTCCGACGGTCGTCGTTCTTCCCGGTCATGCGGATCCGAGCTCCTTGTCGATCAGGTCGAACATGTCGCTGTCCGAGACGAAGTCGAGGTCTTCTTCGAAGGTGTCGTCGGCGTCGGCGTCCTCGGTGCCGGTGGCACTGAGCAGGGCGCGGAGCCGGTTGCTGAGCGAGCGCAGCCGCGGCTCGGCGCCGGCCAGCTGCTTCTCGTGGCCGGAAACCGCGATCAGCAGCGCTTCGAGCCGCTGCAGCTCCTGGTCCAGCGGCGAGGGCTGCTCGGCGCCGCCCGTCCCGCCGACCAGGGAGAGGATCAGCCGCGCCGCCTCCAGCGGCGTCGGGTGGTCGAAGACCAGCGTCGCCGGGAGCCGGAGCCCGGCCACCTGGCTGAGCCGGTTGCGCAGCTCGACCGCGGCCAGCGAGTCGAAACCGAGGTCCTTGAAGGCCCGTTCGGGTTCGATGGCGGCGGCCGAGGCGTGGCCGAGCACGGAGGCGACCTGGGCGCGCACCAGGTCCAGCACGACCTGCTCCCGGTCGCCCTCCGGCACGCCGGCGAGGCGGCGCTCCAGGGAGCGCGCGTTGTCGGCGCGGCGGGCGGGGGCCCGCACGAGGCCGCGCAGCAGGGCGGGCAACAGGCCGGCCCGGGCCTGGGTGCGCAGGGCGGTCGGGTCGAGCCGGACGGGGGCGAGCAGCGCGGCCTCGGAGCCGAGGGCCTGGTCGAAGAGGTCCAGGCCGAGCTGGTTGGAGATCGCGCCGATGCCGGTGCGCTCCATGCGGGCGAGGTCGGCCTCGTCGAGTTCGCCGGTCATGCCGGTGGCGTCGGCCCACAGGCCCCAGGCCAGCGAGAGGGCCGGCAGACCGGCCGCTCGGCGGTGCGCAGCGAGCGCGTCGACGGCGGCGTTGGCGGCGGCGTAGTTGGCCTGGCCGGCGTTGCCGAGCAGGCCGGCGGCGGAGGAGAACAGCACGAACGCGGACAGGTCCTGACGTGCCGTCAGTTCGTGCAGGTGCCAGGCGGCGTCGAGCTTGGGCCGCATGACCTGCGCGATCTGCTCGGGCGACAGCGACTCGATGACGCCGTCCGCCAGCACGCCGGCGGTGTGCACGACGGCCGTCGGCGGCCGCTCCAACTCGGCGAGAAGGAGGGCGAGTTGCCCCCGGTCGGTGACGTCGCAGGCGGCCACCCGGGCCTCGGCGCCGAGCGCCGCCAGCTCGGCGACGAGTTCGGCGGCCCCGGCGGCGGCCGGGCCGCGGCGGCTGACCAGCAGCAGGTGCCGCACGCCGTACCGGGTGACGAGGTGCTTGGCGAACAGGGCGCCGAGGCCGCCGGTGCCGCCGGTGACGAGCACGGTGCCCTCGGGGTCGAGCGGCGCCGGCACGGTCAGCACGACCTTGCCGGTGTTGCGGCCCTCGCGCAGGTAGCGGAAGGCCTCCTGGCCCCGGCGCACGTCCCAGGAGCGGATCGGCGAGGGGACGAGCACCTTGCGCTCGAACAGCCCGGCGAGCTCGACCAGCATCTCCTGGATTCGCTCCGGCCCTGCGGCGGTCACCAGGTCGTACGAGCGGTAGCGCACCCCGGCGTGCTGCCGGGCGACGGCCTCCGGGTCGCGCAGGTCGGTCTTGCCCATCTCCAGGAACCGGCCGCCGCGCGGCAGCAGCTCCAGCGAGGCGTCGACGAACTCGCCGGCCAGCGAGTTCAGCACCACGTCCACGCCCGCGCCGCCGGTCACCTCCCGGAACACGTCGCGGAAGCCCAGGTCGCGCGAGTTGGCGATCCGCTCGGTGGGCACGTCCAGCGCCCGCACGGCGTCCCACTTGGCGGGACTGGCGGTGGCGAACACCTCCGCGCCGAAGTGGTGCGCCAGCTGGATCGCGGCCATGCCGACACCGCCGGCCGCCGCGTGCACCAGCAGCTTCTCGCCCACCCGCAGGCCGGCCAGGTCGACCAGGCCGTAGTAGGCGGTCAGGTAGACCACCGGAATCGCGGCCGCCTCGGCGAAGGTCAGACCGGCCGGCATCGGCGCGACGGTCCGCCGGTCGGCGACGGCGACGGGGCCGAAGGCGTCCGTCACCAGGCCGAAGACGCGGTCGCCGGGCTTCAAGTCGGTGACGTCGGCGCCGACTTCGAGCACCACGCCGGCCGCCTCGCTGCCCAGCGGCGCCTCACCCGGGTACATCCCGAGGGCGATCAACACGTCACGGAAGTTGACGCCCGCGGCCCGCACCCCGATCCGCACCTCGCCGACGCCGAGCGCGCGGGCGCCGTCCGAGGGCAGGATCGTCAGGTTCTCCAGCGAGCCCTTCTCGGTGCTGCCCAGCCGCCACGCCGGTCCGGACGGGCCGGCGGCGGCGCGGCCGAGCCGCGGGGCGAGCAGCGCGCCGGCGCGCACGGCGAGCTGCGGCTCGTCGAGGTCCGCGAGGGCGGTCCAGTCCGGCTCGGCCGCGCCGTCGGTGTCGACGAGGACGAACCGGCCGGGGTGCTCGGCCTGCGCGCTGCGCAGCAGGCCCCAGGCCGGCGCCTGCGCGAGGTCCACCGACTCGGCGCCGACGGCGACCGCGTTCCGGGTCACCGCGACCAGCGTGGCCTCACCCAGCCATTCGCTGGCGAGCCAGAGTTGGGCGAGCGCGAGGGTGCGCTCGGCGACCGCGCCGGCGGCCCGGGCGGGGTCCTCCCCGGCGGCGCCGTCGATCGCGGCGAGCACCAGGTCCGGTCCGGCCGCGCCGGCTTCCAGCGCCTTCTCCAGCGCGGCCAGGTCGGCGAAGCGCTCGCCCGGCGCGTCGAGCTCGCCGAGGACGGCGATCCGGGCCTGCGACGGGGTGCCGGTGACCGGCGTCCACTCCAGCTGGAACAGCTCGTTCTGCTCGCCCCGGGCGCGCAGCTGCGCCGGGTCGACGGGACGCACGGCGAGGCTGTCGACGGCGACGACCAGCTCGCCGTCCCCGTCCGCGACCTCGACCCGGAACGCGGACTCGCCGGCGCCGGTGATCCGCACCCGGGCCCGGGCGGGGGCCGGGCGGCCGAGCCGCACGCCGGACCAGGAGAACGGCAGGTCGGGGGCGGATCCGGCGTCCTTGTCGAGCATGCTGGCGTGCAGCGCGGCGTCGAACAGCGCCGGGTGAACAGCGAAGCCGTCGACGGCCGTGTCCTCGGGCAGCGCCACCTCGGCGTACACCTCGGAGCCGCTGCGCCACACCGTCTGCACACCCTGGAACAGGCGGCCGTAGTCGAGCCCGAGGTCGGCCAGCCGCTCGTACAGGGCGTCGGCGGAGGACTCGACGGCGGCGACCGGCGGCCACACGGCGGGGAACGGCGCCACGGGCCCGGCCTCGGCGGCGAGCCGGCCGCGGGCGTGCCGGACGGTGTCGCGGGCGCCGTCCGGGCCGGTGCCCGCCTCGGCGAGGGAGTGGACGGACAGCTCGCGGCGCCCGTCCGCCCCCGGCGCGCCGACGGTGACCTTGACGTGCCGGGCGACACCCTCGTCGAGGATCAGCGGCGCCTCGAAGACCAGCTCGTCGAGGAGTTCGCAGCCCAGGTGCCGGGCGGCGGCAAGGACGAGTTCGACCAGCGCGGCGCCGGGGACGATCACCGCGCCGAGGACGACGTGGTCGCGCACCCACGGCTGCGCCTCGGTGGAGAACCGGCCGGTGAACACCCACTCGTCGCGGTCGCCGACCTGCACGGCCGCCGCCAGCACCGGGTGCCCGATCCGGTCCAGCCCGGCCGCGACGACGTCGCCGCCCTGCGCGGACGGGGTGAGCCAGAACCGCTCCCGCTGGAAGGCGTACGTCGGCAGGTCGACGCGCTGCGCGCCGGTGCCGGCGAACACGGCCTCCCAGTCGACCTTCACCCCGGCGGCGTGGGCCTCGGCCAGCGACAGGGAGAACCGCTCCGGGCCGCCCTCGTCCCGGCGCAGCGAGCCGACCACCGAGACCCGGCCGGTCGCCTCCGCCGCCTCGACGGTGTCCCCCACCGCCATGGTGAGGACGGGGTGCGGGGAGGCCTCCAGGAAGCAGCCCATGCCCTTGTCGATCAGCGCCCGGATGGCCGGCTCGAAGCCGACCTGGCCGCGCAGGTTGGCGTACCAGTAGGCGGCGTCCACGCCCGCCGTGTCGATGAACTCGCCGACGACGGTGGAGTAGAACGGGATCCGGCCGCTGGTCGGCTCGATCGGCGCGAGAGCGGCGAGCAGCTCGGCCTCGATGATCTCGACCTGCGCCGAGTGCGAGGCGTAGTCCACCTTGACCTTGCGGGCCCGGACGCCGTCGCGCTCGCAGGCCTCGAACACCTCGTCCAGCGCGGCGACTTCACCCGCCACGACGACGGCGGCCGGGCCGTTCACGGCGGCCACCGAGAGCCGGCCCGCGTACGGCGCCAACAGCTCCTCGACGCGGTCGACGGGCAGGGCCACCGACATCATGCCGCCCAGGCCCGCGAGCTTGTCGCGCACCAACTGGCTGCGCACCGCCACGATCCGGGCCGCATCGCGCAGCGACAGGCCGCCCGCGACGTACGCCGCCGCGATCTCGCCCTGCGAGTGCCCGACGACCGCCGCGGGCTCGACCCCGTACGAGCGCCACAGCGCCGCCAGCGACACCATCACCGCGAACAGCGCCGGCTGGACCACGTCCACCCGCTCGAACGACGGCGCACCCTCCTTGCCGCGCAGCACGTCCTCCAAGTTCCAGTCCACGAACTCGGCCAACGCCTCGCCGCACGCGGCGATCTCCGCCGCGAACACCGGCGCCGTGTCCAGCAGTTCGACGGCCATGCCGACCCACTGCGCCCCCTGGCCCGGGAACACGAACACCGGCTTGACGGCCGGGCCGCCGACCTGGCCCTCCAGCACGTTCGCGGCCGGCTCCGCCGAGCTGAGGTCGCTGAGCCCGGTGAGCAGGGCGCCCCGGTCGGCGGCCACGACGACCGCACGGTGGTCGAGTTGGGCGCGCATGGTGGCGCGGGTGAAGCCGATGTCGAGGTGGTCGAGCTCGGGGCGGGCGATCATGTGGGCCCGCAGCCGGTCGGCCTGCTCGCGCAGCGCGGCCTCGCTGCGCGCCGAGAGCGGGACGAGCACCGGCGTCCGCACGCCGCCCGCCGGCACCGCACCGCAGTCGGCGCCGCCGTCGACAGAGGCCTCGGCCGGCTCCACGGCCGGGGCCTCTTCCAGGATCACGTGCGCATTGGTGCCGCTGACCCCGAACGAGGACACCCCGGCGCGGCGCGGCCGCCCCTCGACGACGGGCCAGTCCCGGGCCTCGGTCAGCAGGGCGACCTCGCCCGACGCCCAGTCGACGTGCGGGGACGGCGCGTCCACGTGCAGGGTGGGCGGCAGCGTCTCGTTGCGCAGCGCCATCACCATCTTGATCACGCCCGCGACCCCGGCGGCGGCCTGGGTGTGGCCGAAGTTCGACTTGATCGAGCCGAGCCACAGCGGCCCGTTCTCGCGGTTCTGGCCGTAGGTGGCGAGCAGCGCCTCGGCCTCGATCGGGTCGCCGAGCGGCGTTCCCGTCCCGTGGCCCTCGACGGCGTCGACGTCGGCGGTGGTCAGCCCGGCGCTGGCCAGCGCCTGCCGGATCACCCGCTCCTGCGACGGGCCGTTCGGCGCGGTGAGGCCGTTGCTGGCGCCGTCCTGGTTGACGGCGCTGCCGCGCACCAGGCCGAGGATCCGGCGTCCGTTGCGGCGCGCGTCGGACAGCCGCTCCAGCACGAGCAGGCCCATGCCCTCGGCCCAGCCGACGCCGTCGGCGGCGGCCGCGTACGCCTTGCAGCGCCCGTCCGGGGAGAGGGCGCGCTGGCGGCTGAACTCCACGAAGGCGCTGGGCCGGGCGAGGGTGGTGGCGCCGCCGACCACGGCGAGCGAGCACTCGCGGTTGCGCAGGGCCTTGCCGGCCAGGTCGATCGCGACGAGGGAGGAGGAGCAGACGGTGTCGACGGTGACGGCGGGGCCCTCGAAGCCGAAGGTGTAGCTGATCCGGCCGGAGGCGACGCTGGGCGAGGAGGCGATGGAGAGGTAGCCCTCGATCTCCGGGCGGCGGTCGCTCTGGCCGGCGACGAACTGGTAGTCGGAGAACATGAGGCCGCAGAAGACGCCGGTGTCGCTGCCCTTGAGGGTCAGCGGGTCGATGCCCGCGTCCTCGAAGGCCTCCCAGGCGCCCTCCAGGAGCAGGCGCTGCTGCGGGTCCATGGCCAGGGCCTCGCGCGGCGAGATGCCGAAGAAGTCGGCGTCGAAGTCGGCCATGCCGGGGAGGAAGCCGCCGTGCCGGGTGTAGGCGGTGCCGGGGTGGTCCGGGTCCGGGTCGTAGAGGTTGTCCAGGTCCCAGCCGCGGTCGCCGGGGAACTCGGAGATTCCCATCCGGCCCTCGGAGACCAGCGACCACAGGTCCTCGGGCGAGGCCACGCCGCCGGGGAAGCGGCAGCTCATGCCGACGATCGCCAGGGGCTCGGCCGCGCGGTCGAGCAGCTGTTGGTTCTGCCGCCGCAGGCGCTCGGTCTCCTTCAGCGACTTGCGCAGGGCTCCGACGACGTCGGGCTTCTCGAGGGCCATGCTGTTTCCCCCACCTTCGGACTCATGCCGTCGACCTTGTGGTCGATTGGTAGATCCGACGGTGGGCTGTCCAGATACAGCCAATCTCGAAGATTTTCCGACGCCAGGTGTAGCCGTCCCGAACTCCGGGCAGTCTGACTGTTTGTCATGTCCCCAGAGAAGGGGAATCCTCCCCTCCGATACGGCGCCGCGGACCCGGCCGTCCGGATCCGCGGACGCGAAGGGCCCGCGTCCCCCCTCCGACCGGACGGGGGCACGGGCCCTCTCGACGCTTCAGCTCGCCCCTGCGCCTCGCGCCTACGCCTTCGTGGAGAGCGCGTCCTCCACCGACCGGCGGACGGCGGCGGTCAGCCCGTCCCCGTTCCCCTCCGTGAAGAAGAAGTGGCCGCCCCGGTGGACGTCCAGGCTGAACTCCCCGGTGGTGGCCCGGCGCCAGCCGGCCGCCTCCTCCTCGGACACCTTGGGGTCGACGTCACCGATGTGGACGTGGATCGGCACCGCGACCCGCGCCTGCGGCGAGCTGCAGTACTTCTCGGCGATCCGGTAGTCCGCCTGCATCGGCGGCAGCACGATGTCGATGATCTCCTCGTCCTGCAGCAGCTCGCTCCCCATGCCGCCGAGCTCGACCATCTCCCGGAGGAAGTCGTCCCGGCTCTTGAGGTGGGTCTGCTCGTCCTTGCGCAGCGTCGGCGCGACCCGGCCGCAGGCGAACAGCGACAGCGGGGCCCGGCCCGCGGCCTCCAGCCGCTGGGCGACCTCGAAGCCCACCAGCGCGCCCATGCTGTTGCCGAGCAGGACGACCGGCAGGTCCGTCCAGCCGTCCAGCTGCTCGGCGATGTCGGCGGCCAGCTCCGCGATGCTGTCCCGGAACGGCTCGCGCCGCCGGTCCTGCCGCCCCGGGTACTGCACCCCGTAGACGTCGAACTCGCCGAAACCGCGCGCGAACTGGAAGTAGGAGTTCGCCGATCCGCCGGCGTGCGGAAAGCAGACCAGTGCGGCCTTCGGCTCGTCCGCCGAACTCAGCTTGCGAATCCAGAGGTTGAAAGCGTCTGCGTCGACCATTTCTCGTTCTCCCCGCTCAATTGCGTCTCGTGCTCATCCTGCCGCACCGCCTGACACGACGTCATCGGCCGTTTCCCGCGCGACGGCCGGCGCCTCGGGCGCCGCCGCCTTCTCCGGGAACTTGACGAACAGTACGCAGGCGAGCGCCCCCACCGCCAGGAAGGCGCTGGGCAGCAGGCTGGTCTCGCTCAGGGCCTTGGCGTACGGCTCGTGGAGGAAGTCCGGCACCGCGCTGGGGCTGCCCTCGAAGCTCTTCGCGTGGCCGCCGGCGCCCGGCAGGTGCGCCGCGATCCGGTCGACCAGGAGGGAGCCGACCACGGCGCTGCCGAGCACGGAGCCCATCTGCCGCATGGTGTTGTAGATGCCGGAGCCCGCACCGGCCTGGTGCACGGGCAGGTTGCGGGTGGCGGTGGCGGCGAGCGGGCCCCAGCACATGGCGTTGGCGATGCCGGTCACGCCGGCCACGGTGGAGAACACCCACAGCGGCGAGTCGGGCGTCATCAGCACGGCGAACACCGCGATCGCGACGGTGAAGACGGTGAAGCCCATGGTGGTGAAGATGCGCGGGTGGAGCTTGTCGGACATCTTGCCGACGAACGGCGCGGCGACGCCCGTCATGATCGCGAGCGGCGCGAAGACCAGCGCCGACTCCGCCGCGGTGAGCCCCCGCACGCCCTGCAGGTAGAAGTAGGCGGGCACGGTCCACGCGGTCACCGCGGCACCCATGCAGGCGATGCCGATGTTGGCGAGCGAGAAGTTGCGGTCACGGAACAGGGAGAGCAGCAGCAGCGGCTGGTTCCGGGTGCGCGCCTGCGTGAAGACGAACAGCGCGAGCACGGCCAGGCCGCCGCCGATCATCAGCCAGATGCCGGCGTCCCAGTCCTTGTTGTTGCCCTCCTGCAGGCCGTAGACGAGCAGGAACATGCCGGCGCAGGACAGCAGGATGCCGACCGGGTCGAACTTGTGGTCCTCGGTCGGCAGCGTCGGCACCAGCTTCCAGGCCAGCGCGAAGGCCACGATGCCGATCGGCACGTTGACCAGGAAGATCCACTCCCAGCCGACCGAGTCGACCAGCAGACCGCCGACGACCGGGCCGAGCAGCAGGAAGATGCCGGAGGACCCGCCCCACACGCCCATCGCGGCGCCGCGCTTGTCCGCCGGGAAGATCTTGGTGATCACGGCCATCGTCTGAGGTGTCATCAGCGCGGCGCCGAGACCCTGCACGGCGCGCGCGGCGATCAGCATGCCGATGCTGCCCGACACGCCGCACCACAGGGAGGAGAGCGTGAAGACCGCCAGGCCGATCAGGTACACGTTCTTGGCGCCGAAGCGGTCGCCGAGGCGCCCGGTGAACAGCAGCGGCGCCGCATAGGTGAGCAGGTAGGCACTGGTCACCCAGATGACCTGCGAGACGCTCGTGTCGAAGGATTCCGTGATCGCGGGGTTGGCGACCGCGACCACGCTCATGTCCAGGATGATCAGGGAGAACCCGGCGATCAGCGCGCCCAGCGCCGGCCAGGGGTTTCGTTCAACGGTCACGGTTGCCTTCCCAACGGTACGGTTGCGACCTTCCGGGACCACCATGCCCGCCCCAACGAGCCGGTTGCGCCCCTTTTGCCGCAACCCAGATCCCACGAGACATCGTCTGGGTACACATGCAGCGACTTTCTGTCATGGATGTGGCGGATCTCACATCACCCCCGGTCAAGTGGGGAGCGGCCCGGCCGGCCGCCCGGCGGGCGGTTCGCCCCGCGCGCCCCCCGATGGTTCTTGACCGACCCTTTGACAAAGACATCTCAATTATCCGCACACCCCGGGACTCCGCACCGCGCCGACCAGCAAAGCTCTTTCGGCGAGCCGGAGTTACTCGCCGGTTCAGTTCGGCGAGGGCAAGCCGGTGCGCAAAGAATTCGCGGCAAAGCCGCCGACGATCCCCCTGACAAGCCGTCTCGCCCGACCAAACGAGAAAGCACGTCAACTAACCGTCGACCCACCGCGCCAGCCCCTCGGGAAATACGGAACATCACCGATCCGGAATACCCTCAGGCCCAGGTCACGGGCCTGTTCCCGGCCCGTACGACCGTCCGGTCCAGACCAACTCACGACCTGCCACATCCCGTTGATCAGAGGACCTTTGACGAGCACACCAAGTGTTCGACATACTCGACGAAGACTGGGGGGTCCACGGTTCAACCGGCGTCCTCGGGGTTCAGGGACGCGACAGGGCCCAAGGGCCCTACCCGGGGCTGACGGAAACGGCAATTGTCGGTGCTCGGCGATAAGGTCGGAATCGACGATGAGGGGGAATACGAAAAAGCCGTCGCGGATCCGTGAGGGGATCCGTTAATTCCACGTGACGGTCAGGGATGCTGCACCGCTTGACCCGGGCGCGGTGAGTGCGTTCGGCGGGACATCAGCGTCAGCCGCTGGGTCGACACCACACATGGACCAGCGGTGACGAGAAGCAGACAAACGGGGGATGTATGCGTACACCTACCCTGAACGAACTAGTTGACGATTGCATAGCCGGAAACCAGGACAGCTGGAGCCGGATCGTCGAGCGCTACACGCCGCTGATCTGGGCGATCGCCCGGGGGCACCGGCTCAGCACGGCCGACTGCGAGGACGTCAGCCAGACCACCTGGATGCGCGTCATCCAGCACCTGGGAAAGCTGCGCGACCCCGAGAAGCTGTCCCAGTGGATCGCGGTGTCGGCCCGTCGGGAGAGCCTGAAGCACATCGAGAAGTCCGGCCGCACCTCGCCGGTCGGCGACTCCCCGGTGTTCGACCAGTCCGAGCCCAGCGAGAACCACCCGGAGGAGATCGCGCTCGCCAAGGAGCGCGACAACGAGGTGCTGCTCGCGTACTGCGCGCTCTCGCCCAAGTGCCAGGCCCTACTCGGGCTGCTGGTGACCGACCCGCCCATGTCCTACGACGAGATCAGCGCGACGCTGGGCATGCCGCGCGGCTCCCTCGGCCCGATCCGGTCGCGCTGCCTGGCCCACCTGGCCAAGCTCCTCCAGCGTGAGACCGAACGGTCCGAGCGGGCCAAGGAGTTGGCGGACACGATCACCCGCTCCGGGATGCGGACCTACGCCCTGGAGCTGCAGCGCTGACCGCGCGCGAAGGCGCCTCCCCCACCGGGAGCGGCACGGCCCCTCAGGCCTCGACCGCTCCGGTGGCCGGAGGCGCCTTCGGCGTCTCCACGGCGTCCCACTCGAGCGCGTCACCGTCGAACCCGTCCGCCGCGTCGAACCCGTCCGCCCCGTCGCACACGTCGTCCGCGCCGGCGGTCCCGACCCGGCCCTGCGCGAACATCGACGCGAACAGCGCCTTCGCGGCGTCGGCCACGCCGGCCGGGGGCGGCCCCACCGCGTCCGCGAGCCTGGCGAGGAGCGCCTCGTCGCCCGGTTCCGTCGACATCGCGTCGTCCGACTCGCTCACGCTCACCCCTCACGCTCCGTAACTAGTTCATTGCTCAACCATGAATGGCCAGAATATACCTGCAGGTGAAGGGATTCAACGCCCGCGGAACCGGGTACACCGCCCCAGCAGCCCGAACGGTTCGAGCCACCGCGGGAGCGCCCACCGGCCACCGGCCGGTCAGCCCACGATCGAGAAGAAGATCGTGTCCTGGCTGTACCAGTCGAGGTGCTCCGTCGCGTACTCCCAGTGCTCGGACTCGGACTCGAACATCTTGATCAGCTCCATCACGTCGTACCGCAGCCCCTGGTCCAGCCGGTCCAGCACGGCCCGGTACGCCGCGGCCGCCGGCCCGGCCTGGGCCAAGGGGAACATGCCGATGTGCGGACCGTCCACGGGGTGGGGGATCCGGAACGGGATCTCCGGCGGTGGCCCCGAGAACAGGTGGTCGTGGAACAGCAGCTCCTCGCTCACCCCCAGCTTGCGCAGCTCCTCGTCCAGACCGCTGAAGAAGGTCCCCGGCCGGGAGTAGACCCCGAGCTCGCTGGGGTCGGAGGCGTTGCGGTCGATGATGAGCTGCAGGGCGGCGTAGTACGCGCCGGCCGCGTACGACCCCTCCGAGTCCGCGTGGCCGGCCAGCAGCTGGTCGAGCGCCTCGGGGATCGACAGGCCCCAGTCGAGCTCCTGGTGGTCGAGGTCGGCCTGGCGCTGCCGCGCCTTCTCGTGCGCCCGGTCGAGGCGCCGCCGCTGGTCCGGCGTCAGCCGCCCGGCCGCGCCGAGGAAGGCCACGACGTCGGCCCGGTCCGCCGTGCTGTAGGTGATGATGCGACTCATGGCCGCCATGCTGCCAGCCCCGGCCGACACCCCGGCCGGGGAGGTGCACGCCCGGTCCGACGGAGGGTCGCCATCGGATCGTGGGCGTCCGATCCGCCGCTGTTCATGCCGTGGACACCTCACTTTGACGTTACTCGCCAGTACAAGCATCCTGCACGGTGGACAGTGTCCACTCGGCGGGGACGGCCCCCGCCGGTTCTCATTGAGGGAGCGTCATGGCACGGCTCACGATCGGGCGCTGGGGACGGCGCCTGATAACCGGGGTGGCGGTGATGACGGCCGCGGCCTCGCTGGCGCCGGCCTCCGCCTCGGCCCACGACAACGACGCCCATCGGTCCAAGACCCCCAGGATCGGCCACGTGTGGACGATCATCCTGGAGAACAAGTCCTACGAGGCGACCTTCACCGGGCTCAACCAGAACAGCTACCTGTGGAACACGCTCCCCCAGTACGGCGAGGTGCTGCGCCAGTACTACGGGACGGGCCACTACAGCCTGGACAACTACATCAGCCTCGTCTCCGGCCAGGCCCCGGCCCCGGACAACCAGGCCGACTGCCCGCAGTACACCGACGTCAGCCCGGGCACCCCGGCCGCCGACGGCCAGACCAACGCCACCAAGGGCTGCGTCTACCCGAACTCCGTCTACACCCTCTTCAACCAGCTGGACGACAAGAACCTCAGCTGGAAGGCGTACATGCAGGACATGGGCAGGACGCCCGGCCGCGAGGACGTCCACCGCTGCGGCATCCCCGGCGACCCGTCCGGCAAGGGCGTCCCGCAGCCCGGCGGCTCCACCGCCCAGGACCAGTACGTCGCCAAGCACAACCCCACGGCCTGGTTCCACGCGCTGATCGACGACCCGCAGGAGTGCGCCAACGTCGTCCCGCTGGACGGCCTCCCCGCCGAGGGCGACCACCCGGCCATGAGCAGCCTGGCCGACGACCTCAAGAGCGAGGACACCACCCCGGCGTTCTCCTGGATCACGCCCAACAACTGCTCCGACGCGCACGACGCGACCTGCAAGGGCGACAACGGCTCCGGCGACCCGAACAACCACCAGGGCGGCCTGTACGCCTCGGACCTGTTCCTGCAGCGGGTCGTCCCGCAGATCATGGCCTCACCCGCGTTCCAGCACGACGGCCTGATCCAGGTCGTCTTCGACGAGGCCTTCCCGCCCTACAAGATGTACGGCAACTCGGTCGCCGACTACACCGGCAACCAGGACCCGAAGCTCAACACCCCCACCGACACCGCCCAGTCGGTCGTCGCGTGCTGCAACGAGCTGCCCGGCCCGAACACCACCCAGCCCGGCTTCCAGGCCTTCGGCCAGGACACCACCCCGGGCGGCGGCATCACCGGCGCGGTCCTCATCTCCCGCTACATCAAGCCGGGTTCGGTCAGCGACCAGCCGTACAACCACTACTCCTGGCTGCGCAGCATGGAGGACCTGTACGGCATCGACCACGGCGGCACGGACGGCCACGGCCACCTCGGCTACGCGGCCGCGGACGGCCTGCGCCCGTTCGGCGGGGACGTCTACAACAACCCCGGCGGCAAGGCCCTCCCGCCGGCGCCGTTCGCCAGCACCGTCTACCCGGCCACGGCCCGGGCCGACGAGCCCCAGAACCCGGTCGTCAACCCGGCCCCGGCCAAGAAGTGACCGACCGGACCTCGTGAAGGACCCACTGCACCGATGAACGCCGCACGCACCGCGGCGCCCCGCCGGGCCGGCCTCCGCCGGCCCGGCTCCGGGCGCGCCCGCTCCGCCCTGCGCCCGGCGGCGCTCGCCTGCGCCGCCCTGGCCCTCGTCCTGACCGGCTGCACCGGGGAGTCCTCCCCCGAGCACAAGAACGCCGCCGACACCATCAAGGACCTCGGCGCCGTCCCGATCCCCACCCCGCCCCCGGCCCGCCCGACGCCCGTCGCCGACGAGCAGCACCTGCAGCTGGTCGCCATGGGCGACACCGTCCAGGCCAAGCTGCCCGAGGGCGGCGCGGTGGTCAGCGCCTCCGGCCCCACCCAGGGCGACACGGCCGAGCCGGACGCCTCCGGGAAGGTCCCGGAGCGCACCACCGGCACCATCACCGTCACCGTCCGGCAGGCCACCGCCCCGGTCACCATCAGCGCCGCGGACTTCTCCTCCCGCGACGACCAGGGCGCCGACATCCCGCTGACCGCCACCGGCCCGGCCACCGTCACCGCCGCCCCCGGCGGCACCGCGACCCTCACCCTCACCGGCACCTACCAGGCCGGCGCCGCCCAGCTCACCTGGCGCCACGACGGCAAGCCCGTCACCGTCTGGGATTTCACCATCGAACTCGACTGACCGGCCGCGGTCTCGACGTATTCGACCAGCTGCATCATCCCGAGGTCCTCGTGCTGGAGCTGGTGGCAGTGGGCGACGGTGCGGCCGGTGAAGTCCTCGTACTTCACCAGGAAGGTCACGCTGTCCCCCGGCGACCCGCCGGCCAGGCCGATGGTGTCCTGCCAGACCGGCGGGTCGAGCCGGACGCCGTTGCGGTGGGTGACGAGCACGTGGTTGGTGTGCAGGTGGAAGGGGTGGTTGAACTCCGGCCGGTCCTCGTCCGTGCGCACCGTCCACCGTTCGACGGTGCCGAGCGCCAGGGTGTGGTTGACGTGGTCGGGGTCGAACAGGCCGTAGGCGGGGTCGCGGGTGAGGTCCCCGCCCGGGTCGGCGGCGGGGGTCGGGTGGCTGCCGAGCATCCGGTAGGCGTTCGGGAACGGCTGGCCGAAGACGCCCGGGTCGACGTGGAAGACCACCTCGCGGTCCGCGCCCGGGTCGGTGAGGTCGTTCTCGTCGAGGTACGGCTTGCCCTGCGGCAGCGCCGCCGGCAGGTCCATCGGCGGGTCGACCGGGTCGCCCGCCACCTCGACGGTCATCAGCGGGCCGTCGACGCCGTCCGCCCGCAGCTCGTACGTCCCCGGCTCGCCGCCGCGCACCAGCACGTCGGCCCGGTTGCCCATCGCCAGGCCCAGGGTGTCCCGGGCGACGGGCGCGGGGAAGGTCACCCCGTCCTGGGCGATCTGGTACAGCTCCAACGGCCCCGGTTCCCCGCGCACCTGCAGCGAGAGCGCGGTGAACGCCGTCGCCGCGACCAGCCGCCACCGCTGCACCTCGCCGGGGCGCAGCGCGAGGACGGGGTTCAGGGCGCCGTTGACGGTGAGGACGGCCGGGACGGCGGCCAGTGACCCGCCGGTGGTGAAGTCGGGGACGGTGCCGTCCTTGAGCCGGAGTTCGTTGACGCAGACGACGAGGTCGGCGGCCGCCCGGATCTCGGGCACCTCGTCGACGTCGCCCTCGACGACGAGGACCCCGGCCATGCCGCCGACGAGCTGCGTGGCGGTGGCCCCGTGCAGGTGCGGGTGGTACCAGTAGGTGCCGGCGGGGTGCCCGGCCGGGATCTCGACGGTCGTCAGGTACTGCGGCTCGGGCGCGCCCTCGTCGGTCTCCTCGGCCGTGCGCGGCACGAACACCCGCTGCACGTTGTCGGCGTCGCCGGAGGGCGGGACGTGCATCCCGTGGGTGTGCAGGTTGAAGCTGTTGGCGTCGTGCGGCCGGTTGTGACCGCCGTCGTGCGGCGGGTTCGGCGGCAGTCCGTTGACCTGGGTGAGCCGCAGCACGTCCCCGCCGCGCACCCGCAGGGTCGGCCCGGGGATGCCCGCGTTGTACGTCCGGGTGGTGACCGTCCCGTACCCGGGGACGGCGACGTCCGCGAAGCGCACGTCGAGCACCGCCTCGGCGCCGAGCACCGCCGGCTGCGGGAAGTCGCCGCCTCCCGCCGCGACCGCCGCGACCGCCCGTCCGACCCCCGCGCGGCCAGCCACCCCGGCCGCGGCCGCCACGAGGGCCGCTCTGAGCACCGTCCGCCGACTGATTCCGTCATTTCGTCCCATAAGCGGACAATCTAGATCCCTACCCCCGGCCGTCCGGGAAGCCGCGCCGCGGCCTCCCGCAGCCGACGATGCGTCAGATCTGAGCTTTTCCTGCCCCCTCCGCACCCGCTCTGAGCTGGCCTTTTGTGTTCGGTGAGCGAACAGTTATCGAAGCCTTGTTCCGATACTCGGGCGTAGAAGTTAGGTTGCACCGCAATGCGCGGGTCTGTCCCCCACCCTCCGGCGTGCGAGCCGAGGGTCACTCCGCGACGGAAAGGCACAGGACACCCTGAGATGAGTGCGGACACCACCAAGCAGGCGGCGCCCCCCACCCCCGGCTCCCAGCCGCCGGCCCCGATCGGGCACGGCGGCGACGGCCACCTGAAGGCCGGCCTCAAGAACCGCCACCTGTCGATGATCGCCATCGGCGGCGTGATCGGCGCCGGCCTCTTCGTCGGCTCCGGCGCGGGCATCGCCTCCACCGGTCCGGGCATCCTGCTCTCCTACGCGCTGGCCGGCGTGCTGGTCGTGCTGGTGATGCGGATGCTCGGCGAGATGGCGGCCGCCGACCCGCAGAGCGGATCGTTCTCGGCCTACGCGGACCGCGCGCTCGGCCGCTGGGCCGGGTTCACCATCGGCTGGCTGTACTGGTTCTTCTGGGTCGTGGTCCTCGCCGTCGAGGCGACGGCCGGCGCCAAGATCCTCAACCAGTGGGTGCCGGGCGTGCCGCAATGGGCCTGGGCGCTGATCGTGATGGCGGCGCTCACCGCCACCAACCTGTTCTCGGTCGCCTCCTACGGCGAGTTCGAGTTCTGGTTCGCCGGCATCAAGGTGGTGGCGATCGCCGCGTTCCTGGTGATCGGCGGCCTCGCCGTCTTCGGCGCCCTGCCGGACACCGACGCGGTCGGCCTCAGCAACCTCACCGGCCACGGCGGCTTCCTGCCGAACGGCGTCGGCGCGGTCTTCACCGGCATGCTCACCGTCGTGTTCGCCTTCATGGGCAGCGAGATCGTCACCCTCGCCGCGGGCGAGTCGGAGGACCCGGAGAAGGCGGTCAGCAAGGCCACCAACAGCGTCATCTGGCGCATCGGCGTCTTCTACCTGGGCTCGATCCTGCTCGTGGTCACCCTGCTGCCCTGGGACTCCGCCGAGGTCAAGGCCAGCCCGTACGTCGCCGTCCTCAACCACGTCGGCATCCCGCACGCCGGCCAGGTGATGGACGTGATCGTGCTGACCGCCGTGCTGTCCTGCCTCAACTCCGGCATGTACACCGCCTCCCGGATGGCGTTCTCGCTCGGCCAGCGCGGCGACGCCCCGAAGGCCTTCGCGACGGTGAACTCCCGCGGCGTCCCGCAGGTCGCCATCCTGTCCTCGGTGGTCTTCGGCTTCGTCGCCGTCTTCTTCAACTACACCTCCCCGGACACCGTCTTCTCCTTCCTGCTCAACTCCTCCGGCGCCGTCGCCCTGTTCGTCTGGCTGGTGATCTGCTTCTCCCAGCTGCGCATGCGCAAGATCATCGAGCGCGAGACGCCCGAGCGGCTGACCGTCCGGATGTGGCTGTACCCGTACCTGACCTGGGTCGCCATCGGCATGATCGGCTTCGTCATCGCCTACATGTTCACGGACGAGGACGGCCGCAAGCAGATGTACCTCTCGCTGGTCGCCGCCGCCATCGTCCTCGGCGCCGCCGTCCTGGTCGGCCGCCGCCGCCGGGCCGCCGCCGAAGCGGCCCTGCCGAAGGCCTGACCCCTCGCCCCACCCCGCTGGAACGCCGGGCCCGGCAGCCACCCCCACGGCTGCCGGGCCCGGCCCGTTCCACCGCCCCGGCCGGGCTCGGCGGGGCGGGAAACGAACAGACCGGGGCAGATTCGGACCGAACCGGGCGGGGTGGGACGATACCTGCCATGTCCAGCACGTCTCCCCCGGTCACGTCGCCCCCGGTCGGGGGCACCGCCGCCGCCCCGCCCGACCCGCTCCGCCGCCTGCTGCTCGACCTGGGCGACGCCCTGCTCGGCGGCGGCCTGCCCGTCCACGACGTCGAGGAGGAGCTCCGCGCGCTCGGGCAGGCCCTGGGCGCTCCGGAGGTGCGGGTCGCCGCCCTGACCAACGGGCTGTTCGTCGCCCTGGACGCCGACGAGGCCACCCGGTTCCAGCCGGTCGGCGCCGCGCTGCGGTTCGAGCAGACCGCCGACGTCCTGCACCTGGTGCACCGGCTGCGCACGGGCGAGCTCGACGGCCCCCGGGCGCTCGCCGAGCTGGACGCGATCCGGCGGGCGCCGGCCCGCTGGCCCGCCTGGGTGGCCGACCTCGGGGCGCTGCCGGTCGGCGTGGGCGTCTGCCTGTTCCTGCAGCCGGCGGCCGCGAACGTGCTCGCCGCCGGGGCCGGCTCGCTGATCGTCGTGGGGCTGACCGTGCTCGCACGGCGCCTGCCGTACCTGCGGCCGCTGCTGCCCGTCACGGCGGGCTTCCTGGTCGCGCTGCTCGTGCTCTCCCTCGCGCGGGCCTCGCTGCTGGACGGGCCGCTGCGGACGATCGTCGCCACGCTGGCGATCCTGCTGCCCGGCGGGCTGCTGGTCACCGGGCTGTCGGAGATCGCGGCCGGCGCGGCCAGCGCCGGGACGGCCCGGCTGGTGTCCGGCGCGGTGCAGCTCGCGCTGTTCCTCGCCGGGGTGGCCGCCGCCGCGACGGCGATCGGCATGCCGGCCAGCGCCCTGGCCAACGTCCGGGTCGCCGAGCCGAGTTGGTGGGTGACCGGGCTCGGGCTGGCGATCGCGGTGGCCGGCGTCGTGATCAACGTCAACACCCCGCCCCCGGCCATCCCGTGGATCGCCGCGGTGATCGCGGTCAGCGTCACCGTCCAGGTGGTGGTCGGCTCGGTGCACGGCGCGGCGATCGGCGGCCTGGCCGGCGCGGTCTCCGCGGCGGTCGCCGCCACCCTGGTGCACTGGCTGCCCGGCGGCCCGCTCTGGCAGGTGCTCTACCTCCCGGCGTTCTGGATCGTCGTCCCCGGCTCCTTCGGCCTGCTGAACACCGCGCAGATCGAGGTCGGCAACGGCGCGCAGTCCGTCCTGGCGGCGGTGTCGGCGGTGTTCGGGGTGTCGATCGGCACCCTGATCGGCTCGGTGGTCAGCCGCATCCCCCGCCCCTCCCTCGCCGTGCTCCGGCCGCGCACCTGAGCTACGCCTGCCGCAGCGCCTCGCCGAGGCGGGCGGCCGCCTCGACGACGGCCTGGGACAGGTGCGCGCCCGGGTGCCGGCTGAGCCGTTCGATCGGGCCGGAGACGGAGACGGCGGCCACCACGCGGTTGGAGGGGCCGCGCACCGGCGCGGACACCGAGGCGACCCCGGGCTCGCGCTCGCCGAGGGACTGCGCCCAGCCGCGCCGCCGGACGCCGCTCAGCGCGGTGGCGGTGAACCGGGCGCCCTGCAGGCCGCGGTGCAGGCGCTCGGGCTCCTCCCAGGCCAGCAGGACCTGGGCGGCCGAGCCGGCCTTCATCGGTAGCGTGACGCCGACCGGGACGGTGTCCCGCAGACCGGACAGCCGCTCGGCGGCGGCCACGCAGATCCGCACCTCGCCCTGCCGCCGGTACAGCTGGGCGCTCTCGCCGGTGATGTCGCGCAGCTGGGTCAGCACCGGCCCGGCGGCCGCCAGCAGGCGGTCCTCGCCGGCGGCCGCCGAGAGCTCCGTGAGCCGCGGGCCGAGGATGAACCGGCCCTGCAGGTCCCGGCCGACCAGCCGGTGGCGCTCCAGCGCGACGGCGAGCCGGTGCACGGTGGGCCGGGCCAGGCCGGTGGCGCCGACCAACCCGGCCAGCGTGGCGGGCCCGGCCTCCAGGGTGGTGAGGATCGAGGTGACCTTGTCGAGCACGCCAACGCCGCTCGTGTTCTCCATGGACGGGTACTCCAGTCTCAGAACCCGTGAGCGACCGGGTGGGTGCTGCTCACGGGGGCTCCGCGCGGGGAGCGTGGGGGTGGTCAGCGAGGACGGGCCGGAGAAGTCGGCCGGTCGCCTGCGCCGGGCACGAGACGGGTACGCGGAAGCGCCGGGGCGGGAAGCGCCCGGGCGAAGGACAGCACAGGAAGCACCGTGTCTCCTCATCTTTCCCGCGCCACGTTGGCGACAGGCCGGAGTTGGCACTGATCCCGGACGCCGCGGCGCGCACGTCGCGCGCCGAGTCGAACGGGGAGTTGCCGGGGCTTCGTCGGGCCGGTCCCTCCACCCCTCTGGATGATTCGCGGAGAACCCTACAAGACACCCCCGGCCCGCCACCAAACCTCCCCCTCCCCCACCCCCTGGAGAACGGCGGCCGGAGAACGGCGGTGCACCGGCCGCCGCAGCGGCCGGTGCACCCGGTCCCCGTGTACCGCCCGGCGGTCAGTGCAGCACGTCGAGCGCGTTGTCCGCGTCGTTGACGAAGTAGACGGCGTCCCGGTCGAGGTCCAGCGCGAGACCGAACAGCGCCCCCGAACCGGGCGGGCTGCCCTCGTTGTTGATCTGCTTGACGGCCACCTGCTCCCCGGCCGGCGTGGTCTCGACGATGTTGCCGTCCCCGCCGTTGACCGTCAGGACGTCACCCCGGGGCGTGATCGCCATCCCCAGCGGGCCGTTGAGGCTGCCGCCCGTGGTGACGAGCTGCCCGGTGCCGGCGCTGTCCGTCCGGAAGATCGCGTTCGGAATGGCGGTGATCCGGCTCAGCACGGTGTCGGCGACGAAGAGCGAGCCGTCGTGGCCGAGGCCGACGCCGGTCGGGCCGACCACCAGCGCCGCCGGGTCCGTCCGCTCCGGGAAGCCGGAGCCGATCACGGTGGTGGCCACCCGCTGCGGCGGCTCGTCGCCCGCGTCGCACAGGGTGATCCGCAGGACGGTGCCCTGGTCGACCTGCTGGCCGTTGCCCGCGACCGTCCCGTTGAGCACGTTGGTCACGAACAGCTCGCTGCGCTTGCCGATGCTGATCGCGGTCATGTCCCAGGGCCCGTTGATGCCGTCCCCGACGAGGGTCTCGCGCACCGTGCCGTGCTTGTCGAGCACCAGCAGGCAGCCGGCCTGGGCGGTGGCGGA
The DNA here is from genome assembly GCF_041053115.1 of Streptomyces sp. Y1. Classification (NCBI taxonomy): domain Bacteria; kingdom Bacillati; phylum Actinomycetota; class Actinomycetes; order Kitasatosporales; family Streptomycetaceae; genus Streptomyces; species Streptomyces sp. Y1. Next base: position 1,798,242 of record NZ_CP163445.1, read on the forward strand.
CGTGCCGTCCGTGGTGGGCAGGCTGCCGACCACGACCCAGCCGCCGGGCAGCACGGTCAGCGCCGTGGTGAGGCCGACCCCGCCGGGGCAGGGGCCGGGCAGGTTGTTCGGGTCGATCGTGGCGAAGGTCGTCCGGGTGCCGCCCGGGGTGATCTGCACCAGCGTGGTGCCGGTGCCCTGCGCGTTGGCCGAGTTGTTGAAGTTGCTGATCAGGACGTTGCCCTGGTGCAGGTCACCGACGCTCTCCCGGATGGTGAACGTGCCGTACGGGTTCACGTCGCCGTTCCCGGGGACGGTGGACGCGACGGGTGACACGGTGTGCAACCGGTCGAGGAACGCCGACGGGTCGGCGGCGGCCCCGGCGGGGGTCGCACCGGCGGCCAGGCCGACGGTCAGCACCGCCGTCGCCAGCGCGCTCGAACAGGCCCGAAGTCTCATGTGTACTGCCTTCTGGAGGGCGGGCCGGACGGCCGGAGCCCGGCGTCCGACCCGCGCGAGTGCTCGGATCGCCCCCCCGGGGCCTGTCGGACAAGCCCCGGCCGCCACGCTAGGCACCCGCCGCCGCGGCCCGCCCGGCGACGTGCGCCGAATGCCGGGCACCCGGGTCACGGCCCCGCCCTCCCTCAGGCCCCGCCCGCCGTCAGGCCCTGCCTCCGTCAGGCCACGCCCTCCCTCGGACCACGCCTCCGTCAGGCCGGGGCCGCCGTGCGGCGGTCCACCACCCGGGCCGTCTTCCAGCTCACCGGACCCGCCCCACCGGCGCTCTCGGCCATCGGCCCGTGAACGACCGCCACCGGCACGCCGAGGGCGGCCGACGCCTCCTCCACGGTGCGGTCGACCGCGGCCCGGGGCGGCTCGAAGCCGGGCGGCAGCACGAGGGTGATCCCGTCCGTGTCGGCCCCGGCGGGCCGGTCGATGACGATCCGGTAGTCGGTGTGGCCGCGCAGGTGGCGCAGCAGCAGGTCCTCGACCTCGTACGTGGTCACGGCGGTGTCGTTGACCAGCACCGGGTCGCCGGCCCGGCCGAGCACGTCGAGCCGGTCCGCCGGGATCGCCGCACCCGGCGCCGCCGGGTGGACGCGCACCAGGTCACCCGTCCGGTAGCGCAGCAGCGGCTTGGCGCCCTGGTAGAGGTGGGTGACCACGAGCTCGCCGCACCGCACCCCGGCCGCGTCGGCCTCGGCCGGCCGCAGCGTGACCGGGTCCAGGACCTCGTAGTGGTTGATCAGCGGGGTGAGGTACAGGCCGCCGTCACCGGCGCCGGCGCCCAGGACGGACGCCTCCTGCGACCCGTACAGCACGTTGTGGGCCTCGGCGCCCCAGAGGTGGCCGATGTTGTCCAGCAGCGCGGGCGGCGCGACCTCGCCGGTGAGCATCAGGACCTTCACCGGGAAGTCGCGGCGCGGGTCCGTGCCCGCTTCGAGGGCGGCGGCCGCCAGCGAGAGCGCCATGCTCGGCGTGCAGATCAGCCCGGTGATCCCCAGCTTGCGCATCACCCGCAGCGCGCGGTCGAAGCCGACCAGCGGGGAGAGCGGCCACAGCTTCGTCACCGCGATGCCCAGGTTGCGGCACACCTCGCCGAAGGTGTCGCCGTTGGCGTGCAGGTCGTTCGGGCCGCTGATCCCGACGACCTGGTCCGCGCCGAACCGGCGCAGGATCGTTTCGCTGTGGAAGGTCAGCGCCATGTTGGTGTGCAGGCTGTCGACGTTGCCGCGCGGCGCGGGCGTGGAGGCGCCGGTGGTCCCGGTCGTCTCGTAGTACACCCAGGCCTCGGACAGCGGCCGGGAGAGCACGTCGAGCTGGTGCGTGCGCAGGTCGTCCTTGGTGGTGAAGGGGATCCGGGCCAGCGTCTCCGGGTTCAGGGACGTGATGGCGTCCGGATCGATCCCGCCCAGGCGGGCGCGGTACATCGGCGACCGCTCGCGGACGTAGGCGACGGTCCGGCGGAAGCCCTCCAGCTGATGGCGGCCCAGCCGCTCCTCGCTCCAGCCGCCGGAGACGAACTCGGCGTACCGCGCGTGCAGGGCCGTGGCGAGCTCGGCGAGTTCGGGATGGAAAACGGTGTACACGGGGTGGTTCCCTCTCTGGTCGACGGCCCGTCGGGCGCGTCGTGCGGTCCGGTCAGCGGAGCATCTGCGCCCGGCACCGGTCGAGGCGGAAGCCTGCCACGGCCTCGGCGGGCGAGAGCTCCTCGATCCGCCGCAACTCGTCCGGGGACAGCTGCAGGTGGACGGCGCGGGCGTTCTCATCGACGTGCTCCGGCCGCTCGGCCCCGGGGATCGGCACCACGTCGGCGCCGCGGGCCTGGACCCAGGCGAGGGCCAACTGGTTGACGGTGGCGCCGCATTCGCGGGCGAGGTCGCGCAGCGCCGCGACCAGCAGCAGGTTGCGGTCGAAGTTCTGCTCGGCGAACCGCGGGTTGCGCCGCCGGTCGTCGTCGGCGGCGAGGTCGTCGAGCGTCCGGAAGCCGTCCGAGAGGATGCCCCGGGCCAGCGGTGAGAACGCGACGATGCCGATCCCCAGCTCCCGGCAGGTCGGCGCCACCTCGGCCTCCAACTCCCGGCTCCACAGGCTCCATTCGCTCTGCACGGCGGACACCGGGTGCACCGCGTGCGCCCGCCGGATCTCCTCCGGGCTCGCCTCGGACAGCCCGACGTGGCGGACCTTGCCCTCCGCGACCAGCCCGGCGAGGGCCAGCATCGTCTCCTCCAGCGGCGTGGCCGGATCGATCCGGTGCACGTAGTAGAGGTCGATGTGGTCGACGCCGAGGCGGCGCAGGGACTGCTCGCAGCTGCGCCGGACGTAGTCCGCCCGCCCGTTCACGGAGCGCTCGTTCGGGTCGTCGGTGCGGACGATGCCGAACTTGGTCGACAGCACGACCTGGTCGCGCCGGCCCCGGACGGCTCGCCCGACCAACTCCTCGTTGCGGCCCCGGCCGTAGATGTCGGCGGTGTCCAGCATGGTCACGCCGAGGTCCAGCGCGCGGTGGACGGTGCGCAGCGCCCGGCGCTCGTCGACCGGCCCGCGGAACTCGCTCAGGCCCATGCAGCCCAGCCCCTGGGCCGGCGCGGCCAGCGTGCCGAGCGCCCGGGCGGGTAACACCCGCCGCTCGGCCTCGGCACCGCCGACGGCTGCGCCCGGGCCCCCCGCACCGAGCACGAGCCGCGCGTCCGGCGACGCGGGTCTCAGTGGCGTTCCGACTTCCGATCGAGACATGCGGATCCCCTCCCACTCCGGGCCCGATCTGGGCTCACGCAAGTGAAACGGTGATTTCTCGAACGCGCGTTCAGGACTCGCCGAGCCGTGCAGGGACCTGCCACCGACGCGTCCGCGACAGCGGCCACCACGGCTCCCGCGACAGCCACAGGCCACATCCGTATCCGGGCCGAACCCCCCTCCACCACCCGGCGTCACCGACGGCGCACCGTCCGGCGCCGGCACCACTCAGCCGGTCACGGGTCGATGCCAACAGGACACGCCGGCACGGAAGTTGCGCCACCGGGCGAAGCCGACGCGGGAGCAGCCCGCCTCAGCCCTGCGCCCCCGGGCGCAGGAGGCCGCGGGCCCGGGCCGCCAGGCCGTCCGCACCGCAGCGTTCGGCCAGCTCCAGGCCCCGGGTGAGCGCGGTGCGGGCGGCCGGGGCGGCGGCGCCCAGCGCCTCGCCCAGGTCGACCAGGGCGATCGCGTGCTCGTAGCGGGCCGGCGAGCGCTCCAGGTGCCGGACGGCCTCCGTCAGCAGCTCCGCCGCGCGCGGCGGCTCGTGCACCGCGGCGCACAACCGCAGGGCGCTGCCGACCGCCGAGGCCGTCCCGGCCTCGCGGGCCCGGCGCACGGCCTCCTCGGCGAGCTCGCGGGCCCGGTCCGGCCGGTCGGGGGCCACCGCGCGCGCCAGGTGCCCGAGCCACGGCGCCCACACCGTGTTGCGCCACCCGCGCGCGTCCAGGGCCGCGCCGGCGGCGGTCAGCACCTCCGCCGCGCCCGGCGCGTCGCCCCGGGCCAGCAGCAGGCGGCCGTACAGGGTGGGGGCGTCGGGCAGCACCATCACGGACGGGTACGGCGGGCCGTAGGCGTGCTCGCGCGCGAGCTCCAGGGCCTCGTCCAGCCGGCCGCGCGCGGCCAGGGTCTCGGCCAGTGCCCCGACCGCGTCCCAGTGCAGCGGGGTGCCCGGGCCTATCCGGGCGGCGCTGCGCAGGGCGCGGCGCAGGTGGTCCTCCGCCTCGGCGAGCGCGCCGCAGCGAAAGCGCAGCATGCCGGTCAGCAGGTGGGCGAAGCCGAGGTGGCCGCCGCTCCAGCCGGCGACCTCGTACGCCCGCACCGCCTCGGTGAACAGCTCCTCGGCCCGGTCGACGCGGTCGGCGTACAGGTAGCTGAGGCCCAGGATCCCGGGCAGTTCGAAGCCCCAGGTGGTGTTGGTCCAGCCGAGGCTGCGGGGCAACCGGCCACCCGGGAGGGCGGACTCGGCCAGCGCGAGCGCCCGCGCGCGGTCGGCGCCGCGCAGCGTGAGGTCCCAGCAGCGCAGCACGGCCACCGCGTGGGCCAGGCCGTCGCGTTCGAACACGGCCTCGCCCCGGGGCGCCGGGCCCGTGCCGGGGTCGGCCGCGTCGACGTCGGTGAAGGCCAGGCCGACGGTGTCCAGCATCCGGTGGAACCGCGCGAGCCGGCGGGACAGGCCGGGGCCGTCCTCGTCCTCGGAGCGGAACGAGGAGAACATGAAGTGGGCGACCTCCAGGCGCAGTCGGCCCGGGCCCTGCGGGGTGCGCGCCGCCTCCTCGGCGCACAGCGCGGCGGCCTCGCCGAGCCGGTTGCTGTGGGCGAGGGCCTGGGCCAGCCGGAAGGTCGCGTCCACCCGCAGTCCCGGGTCCAGCCCGTACGGGTCGGCGAGCGCCAGCCGCAGCTGGTTGACCGTGGTCGCCGGGTCGGTGAGCAGGGCCGAGCAGCCGAGCTCGTAGAGCACCGAGGCCCGGTCCTGGTCGGCGGGCGGCTCGCTGATGGCCCGGCGCAGGCAGCGCTGCGCGGCCCCGGGCGCGCCGATGGCCAGGTGCTCGCGGGCCGCCCGGCGCAGCTTGTCGACGATGCTGCCGTCCTCCTCGGGCAGGATCTCCAGCAGGTGCCGGGAGGCCGCCAGCAGGCCGAGGCCGGCGTTCTCGATCTCGACGGCGGCGACTCCGTGCATCCCGGTGCGGGTGGCGGGCGGCATCGAGCGGTAGACCGAGGCGGCGACCAGCGGGTGGACGAACTCCAGCCGACCCGCCGACGTGCCGGTCAGCACCCGGTGCCGGCGCAGCTCCTGGACGGACTGGGCGGCGGTCTCCGGCCCCTGGGCGCAGATGGCGGCGGCGAGGTCCGGGCGGATGTCGGTGTCCAGGACCGATGCCGCCCAGGCGAAGCGCAGCGCGGTCGGGCCGAGCCGGTCCAGCCAGTGCCGCAGCGTCATCCCCCGTGCGGTGGCGGCGAGTTCGCGCAGCAGCCCGGTGCTCTCCTCGACCGGGTCGAGTCGCTGGTCGGCCACTTCGCGCAGCAGGGCGGCGGTCTCGTACGGGTTCCCGCCGGTGACCGCCCAGACGTGGCGGCAGAAGGCGTCCTCGGCCTGCGCGCCCAGGGCCGCGCGGACCAGGTGCGTGACGGAGGCGGGCTGGAGCGGGCGCAGTTCGTGGCGGCGGTCGGCCCGTTCGGTGAGGCCGCGCTGCAGCGCCAGGGCGTCGTCGGGGAACTCGTCGCGGCAGGCGAGCACCAGCAGGGCGGGCAGCTCCCGGGCGCGGACCGCGAAGCCGGCCAGCCAGCCGAGCGACTCCGGGTCGGCCCAGTGCAGGTCGTCGACGAGCACGGCCAGCGGCGAACGCACCTGCACGAGGCGGGTGAGGACGAAGTCCAGCCCGTCGCGCACCCCTTGCGGATCGAGCTGCCCGCCGGGCGGCCGCAGTCCCGCGGCCGGGCCGACGATGTCCTCCCACGGCCCGAAGACCTCCGCCCGCTCGTCGGCGGACAGGGCCGACAGCACCGGCCGCACCAACTGGCGCACCACGTGGAACGGTTCGTGGCACTGCCGCTGCCCGCCCCGGGCGAACAGTACGGTGCAGCCCGCGCGTTTCGCCGTCCGCCGCACCTCGGTCAGCATCGCGGTCTTGCCCAGCCCGGCCGCGCCGGTGTACAGCAGCAGCTCCCCCACCCCGGTGCCGGCGGGCCGGGTGAGCGCCTCGATCGCCTGCACCGCCGACCGGACCTCGGCCTCGCGCTCGTGCAGTTCCCCGTCCCGCCCGGCCCCGCCGCCTCCTCCGGCCTTCCCCTCGGCCACCGCAGCCTCCAATTCGCCCTGCCCGGTTCGTCGTTGCCGAGGCTACTGCCGATCGGGGCGACTCCGGTACGAGCTTGACAGCGGCCGGGCCGACCGGACGCCGCAGGGGCGGAGGGCGGTGCCGGTTCAGGCGGTGCCGAGGGGGTTGAGGAGGGTGAAGCGCCAGTCGCCTTCGGCGTCCCGGGCCCTGGGCGCGGAGCGGGCGCCGGCCCCGCCCGGGCCCGCCGGGACCGAGGCCGGGCTGACCACGGCGCTGCTGCGCCAGCTCCTCGGCTCCTCGCCCACACCGAGCTACCCGTGTCCGCGATCGGGCGCGCGCTCGGCTTCACCGAGGCCACCAACTTCGGCAAGTTCTTCACCCGCGAGACCGGTCGCACCCCGGGCGACTTCCGCCGCGCCCAGCGCTGAGCGCCAGGGTCCGCGGCAGGTCCAGGATCTCGACACTCGTCCGTCAGCGGGCGCCCGGCGGGCGTCCCGCAGCGGTCGCCCGGTCGCGGATCAGGTGAAGGGGCCGTCCGTGACGAAGCGCTGGAGCTGGTGAGCGAAGGCGCGGGCCTCGGCGGGCGGCCAGGAGGCCAGGGAGGCCTCGATGTGCGCGGCGAGGCGGCGGCGGGTGGCGTCGACGGTCCGCTGCCCCGCCTCGGTCAGGGCGAGCAGGGTGGCGCGCCGGTCGTGGGGGTCGGGTTCGCGGCGCAGCAGGCCGGCGTCCTCCAGACGGGTGGCGCGGCGGGTGACCCCGGAGCGGTCCAGGCCGATCTCGCCGGCGAGGTCGGCGGCGCTGCGCGGGCCGGTGCGGGCCAGTCCGCTGAGGACGGGGTAGGTGATCTCGTCCACGGCCTCGCCCAGGCCCTCGGTCAGGCGCCGGTACAGCCGGGTCCGGGTGTCGCGTCGGAGCAGCGCTGCCAGCGCGTCGGCGATCTCGTGTCCTACGTCGTTCGGCATGCCCCCAGATTAGCGTGCGCGGCGCACGCAGCCTGTAGTACTCTTCAAATGCGTGCTCGACGCACGCAAATCTCGTCCGGGAACCCCTGTTCCCGGCCCTTCCGTGAGGACTGCCATGACCGCCACCGCCTTCCGCACCGACGTCGCCTCCGCCATGACCGACCTGCTCTTCACCCCGGAACTGGCCCTGTCCGAGGCCGTGGACCGCCACTTCGCGCCGGACTACCGCCAGCGCACCGACGGCAGCTGGGCCGACCGGAGCGAGTTCACGGCGCACATCGCCCACCTGCGCGGCATCGTCGCGGGCGGCCGGATCCAGGTGCTGGAGGAACTCGTGCAGGGCGACCTGTACGCCGACCGGCACATCATCGACGTCGACAAGACCGACGGCTCCACCGTCCGCGTGGAGGTCTACCTCTTCGGCGAGTTCGCCCCCGACGGCCGGTTCCGGCGCATCGAGGAGACCACCCTGCTGCTCCAGGGCGCCGACAGCGACCGCACCATCGGCAGCGCCCGCTGACCGTCCGGTCTCCCTGAGCGGCGCCCGCCCGCGCCCCGCCGCCGTCCGTCCCAGCAATGCCCATGTGAATGAGAGGAAGTGCTTGTCATGCTCGACGTGCTCGTCGCCGGGGCCGGCCCGGTGGGGCTCTGGCTCGCCGCGGAGTTGCGCCTGCACGGGGTGGAGGTGGCCGTCGTGGAACGCCGGGCGGCACCGGACGGACGGTCGCGCGCGGTCGGCATGCAGGCCGGCACGCTGGACACCTTCGCCACCCGCGGACTCGCGGAGCGGTTCATCGAACGCGGCACCCCGGTGCCCACCGGCCACTTCGGGGCGGCGACCACCCGGCTGGACTTCGCCACGCTCGGGGCGGCGCACCCGTTCATGCTGGCGCTCGGCCAGTCCGTCACCGAGCAGCTCCTGGAGCAGCACGCGGTCGCCGTGGGCGCCGAGGTGCTGCGCGGGCAGGAGGTCGTCTCGCTCACCCAGGGCCCGGACGCCGTCGAGGCGGTGGTCCGGGCCGGCGGCACCCACCGGACCGTACGGGCCCGCTGGGTGGTGGGCTGCGACGGCACCCGCAGCGCGGTGCGCCAGGCGGCCGGCATCGGCTTCCCCGGTCAGGGCACCACACTGACCGGGTGGCTCGCCGACGTCGAACTCGACGATCCGCCCACCGGGCCGCTCGCCGCCACCGGACCGGCCGGTTCGTTCCTCGTGGCCCCGATCGGCGACGGCGTCCACCGGCTGGCGGGCCTCTCCACGGCCACCATGCACCACGGCACCGGCGAACCGCTGACCCTGGACGAGGTGCGCGAGCAGGCCCGCGCACTCCTCGGACGGGACCTCGGCATCCGCGACCCCCACTGGCTGTCGCGCTACGGCAACGCCACCCGCCAGGCCGCGCGGTACCGGGCCGGACGGGTCCTGGTCGCCGGCGACGCGGCACACATGTTCTTCCCGGCCGGCGGGCAGGGCATGAACCTCGGCGTCCAGGACGCCACCAACCTGGGCTGGAAGCTGGCCGCCACCCTCCAGGGCCGAGCGCCCGACGGGCTGCTCGACAGCTACGACACCGAGCGCCGCCCGGCCGCCCGCGCCGTCATCGACAACACCCGCGCGCAACTCGCCCTGTTCGCCGCGGCGAGCCCGGAACAGCTCGCGCTGCGCGACGTCTGGTCCGAGGCGCTGGCCGAACCGGAGACCAACCGCCGGTGGGCCCGCCGCATCGCCGGCTTCGACGACCCGCTCCCCGCCGACCCCGCACCCGGCTCGCACCCGCTGACCGGCACCCGGCTCGCCGGCCTCGCCCTCGACACACCCGGCGCACCCACCGCCCACCCGCTGATGCACCACGGCCGGCCGCTGCTGCTGGACCTCGGCGGGACGCGGACGCCGTGCCCCGCGGACGGCCTGGAACAGCGGACGGCCACGGTCAACACCGCGGCGGCCGCGCCGATCTGGCGGGACGTCACCGCCGTCCTCATCCGCCCGGACGCCCGGATCGCCTGGGCCACCACCGACCCCGACCCGCGGCGCCGGGCCACGGACTGCCTCACCGCGCTGCGCACCCTGCACCGCTGAGCGCGCCGCCGCCCTCCGGGCGCAGCAGCCAGTTCGGGTCGGGTTCCTCCTGGACCTGGTGGCGGATCCCCACCAGCCTTCCCCCGCAGGGCAGTTCACGCAGGGCGGGGATGCGGTCGGCGACGTCGGGAGCCGTCAGGTCGGTCCAGTCGACGACCCCGGCGAACAGCTCGCAGTCGCTGCGCCGGATGGTCCAGGACGAGACCCCCGCCGCTCGGATCGCAGCCGTCAGCTCGTCCGGCACCGCGCGGTGGGCGGCCTCGTACTCCTCGATCCGCTCCGCGCGAACCCGGGTGTGCAGCGCGATCCTCATGACTGCGGCTCCGGGTGGGTGGCGTCGACGACGATGACGTCGAGGGTGCGGGGGCCGTGCACACCCTCGACCCGGTCGAGTTCGATGTCGCTGGTGGCGGACGGGCCCGAGACGAAGGTCAGCGGCCGGGTCGGGTCGAGGCGCGCGAGGGCGTCGGGGACGTCCTCGGCGATCTGCTCGGCCCGGACGACGCACAGGTGGTAGTCGGGGACGAGGGTCAGCGCGCGGCGCCCCTGACCGGGGCCGGTGTCCAGCACGATGGTCCCGGTGACGGCGATGCCCACGGCGGCGAGGGTGACCGCGCCGTCCAGCGCGTCGAGACCGGCGGTGTCCAGGGGTTCGTGCTGCCACTCCCAGTCGCCCGGCGGAAGCAGCTCGACGGGGAACTCCCCCGGCAGGGCCAGGCGGCGCACGCCGCGGGCGGTCAGCGCGGCGCCGATGGCCGCGGGCAGGCCGGCCCGGTCGGTGCGGGCGACGGTGGCGCGGTAGTCGGCGACCCGCTCGGCGAAGAGCGCCACCCGGTCCTGCCTGGGCTCCAGGTGCGACCGCCGGTACGACCGGGGCACCGGGACGTCCTCGGGCGTCTCGGTGCCCGGGACGTCGACGAGCGCCGCGCGGATGCGGCCGAGGATCGCCTCGCGGCTGGTCATCGGTCCTCCCCTTCGTTTTCCCCGAACTGCTTGCTCTCGGGTGCCGTGTTCGCGCGCTCCTTGCCCGCGCGCTCCTTGCCCGCGCGCTCCTCGCCCGCGCGCTCCTCGCCCGCGCGCTCCTTGCCCTCAGGCCCCCTGTTCGCGCGCCACCAGTTGCGGAAGGACTGCGCGGGCGGCGCCGGGGTGTCGCGGGTGTCGGACCAGCCGTGCAGCGGTCCGGGCAGCCACCCGATGCGTCCGCCCCGGGCGATCGCCCGGCCCCCGAGCGAGGCCGCCTTCTGCGCGGCGGCGAGCAGCCGGGGCGAGTCGAGGACGGCCGCGGCGGCCTTCATCGCCACCCCCTCGGCGGTGGGCAGGCGCTTGCCGGACCGCCCGGCCTCGACGACCTCGGCCCGCAGGTGCGTGAGGACTTCGGGGATGTCGATCTTCACCGGGCAGGCGTCGTAGCAGGCCCCGCAGAGGGTGGAGGCGAACGGCAGCGAGGCGGCGTTCTCCACCCCGACGAGCTGCGGGGTGAGGACGGCGCCGATCGGCCCGGGGTAGACCGAGCCGTACGCGTGGCCGCCGGTGCGCTCGAAGACCGGGCAGACGTTGAGGCAGGCCGAACAGCGGATGCAGGCGAGGGCCTGGCGTCCGACGGTGTCGGCCAGGGTGTCGGTGCGGCCGTTGTCGAGCAGCACCAGGTGGAAGTCCCGCGGCCCGTCGCCTTCCGTCCGGCCCGTCCAGGTCGAGGTGTACGGGTTCATCCGCTCACCGGTGGCGGAGCGCGGCAGCAGTTGGAGGAACACCTCCAGGTCGGTCCAGGTGGGGACGACCTTCTCGATGCCCATGACCGTGATCAGGGTCTCGGGCAGCGTCACGCACATCCGGCCGTTGCCCTCCGACTCGACCACCACCACCGTCCCGGTCTCCGCGACGGCGAAGTTGGCGCCGGACACGGCCACCTTGGCGCGCAGGAACTTCTCCCGGAGGTGGCGGCGGGCCGCCTCGGCCAGTTCGGCCGGGTCGTCGCCGAGGCCGTCCGGCGCCGACTGCCCCCACTGCGCCATCTTCGCGGCGAACAGGTCGCGGATCTCGCGGCGGTTCCGGTGGATCGCGGGGACGAGGATGTGGGAGGGGCGGTCGTCGCCCAACTGCACGATCAGCTCGGCGAGATCGGTCTCGTACGCGGTGATCCCGGCCCCGGCGAGGTGTTCGTTGAGGCCGATCTCCTGGGTCGCCATGGACTTGACCTTCACCACCTCCCGCTCGCCGGTGGCCCGGACCAGCTCGGTGACGATCCGGTTGGCCTCGGCGGCGTCCGACGCCCAGTGCACGGTGCCGCCCGCCGCCGTGACGGACCGCTCCACCTGCACGAGGTAGCGGTCGAGATGGCGCGCGGTGCGCTTCTTGATCGCGGCGGCGGCGTCGCGCAGCGCCTCCCAGTCGTCCAGCTCCGAGGCGACGGCGAGGCGCTTGTCGCGGATGGTGCCGGTGGCCCGCTTCAGGTTGGCCCGCAGCTGGGTGTCCTTCAGCGCCCGGCGGGCGGCGTCGGGGAAGGCCGGGGAACCGAGCCAGACGACGCCCCTGTTCTCGTTCATCGGGCCCCTCCTTCGACGGCGGCGAGGATCTCGGCCAGGTGCACGCCCCGCACCGGGCTGCCCTGACGGGAGAGTCCGCCGCCGATGTGCATCAGGCAGGAGTTGTCGGCGGCGCACAGCACCTCGGCGCCGCTGTCCAGGACCGCTCGCGCCTTGTCGGCGAGCATGGCGCCGGAGGTCTCGGCGTTCTTGAGGGCGAAGGTCCCGCCGAAGCCGCAGCAGGAGTCGGCGGCCGGGAGGTCGACGAGCTCGATGCCCTCGACGGCGCGCAGCAGTCGGTGCGGCCGGTCGCCCAGGCGCAGCCCGCGCAGGGAGTGGCAGGTGGGGTGGTAGGCGACCTTGTGGGGGAAGCGGGCGCCGACGTCCGTCACCCCGAGGACGTCGGTGAGGAACTCGGTGAACTCGTGGACCCGGGGCGCCACTTCGGTGGTCCGGCGCTGGAGCGCCGGGCTGCCGTACTGCGCGGCGAGGACGGGGTGGCCGTCGCGGATCATGCCGACGCAGGACGGCGACGGCGTGACCACGGCGTCGTAGTCGGCGAAGGTCCTGGCGAAGCGCTCGACCAGCGGCACGGCCTCGGGGCGGTAGCCGGTGTTGAAGTGCATCTGCCCGCAGCAGGTCTGCTCCTGCGGGAACTCGACGGTGTGGCCGAGGCGCTCCAGGACGGTGACCACGGCCCGGCCGGTGCCGGGGAACATGGTGTCGTTGAAGCAGGTGATGAACAGGGCGATCCGCATCTAGCCGGCCTCTCCGGGGGTCGGGACGTCGACGGGCAACAGCGCGTGCTCCTTCAGCTCCGCCCACAGCCCGTCCGGGATCGGGTGGTCGAACATCGCGGCGGCGTCCCGCACCTCGGTGGCGCTGCGGGTGCCGACCAGGACGGACGCGACCGCCGGGTGGCCGAACGGGAAGCGCAGCGCGGCAGCCCGCAGCGGCACGCCGTGCCGCTCGCAGACGGCCTTCAACCGGAGGGCCCGGTCGACGAGTTCGGCCGGGGCGGCGGTGCGGTCGAAGGTGGCGCCGGGCTTCGGGTCGGCGAGCAGTCCGGAGTTGAACGCCCCGCCGACCACCACGGCGACGCCGCGTTCGGCGGCGAGCGGCAGGAGTTCGGCGAGTCCGCGCTGGTCGAGGAGGCTGTAGACCGGCGAACGCCCGTCGCGGTGAAGTCCCGGCGGCGGCGGGTGAGGCGAGGTAGGCGATGGCGGCGGCGGTGAAGCCGCGCAGCGGGTCGGGGGCGCCGCTCGGGTCGAGGTCGAGGACGGCGACCCGGGCGCCGCGCTCGGAGAGCAGGAGCGCGGTGGCCAGGCCGATGCCCGAGGCGCCGCCGGTGACCAGCGCGGTCAGGCCGTGGAGGTCGGTGGTCATCCGTGCTCCTTCGTCGTGGCGGCGGCCAGGTCCGCGGCCCAGAACGCGCCGTCCGGGTAACGATAGGTGTCGATGGCCGCCCGGTGCATGGCGGCGGAGAACCCGGGCTCGGTCGGCGCCAGGTAGTGGCCGTCACCGATCCGCACCGGGTCGACGAAGTGCTGGCGCAGGTGGTCGACGTACTCGATGACGCGGTCCTCGGTGGTCCCGGAGAGCGCGACGTAGTCGAACATCGACAGGTGCTGGACCAGCTCGCAAGGAATCTGCGCGCCCCGACCCTACGGTTCCTCACCTGTCCTCACGTGAGCGCCCCGAACGGCCGGGCCCTGGTCACGCACCCGACCCGGGTACGGGCCAGGGTTCGGCACTGGCTCGACGGGCCCGTGGTCCCGGGATCGTGGTCCACGGACGCCGACCGGCGTCCGGGGCGGCGAAGGGGCGTACGAGCGTGGACGTGCGGGCCGCGGTCGTCGCCGCAGCACGCGGCAACCCGCTGGCTCTGATGGCGCTGATGGCGCTGATGGAACTGATGGAACTGATGCAGCTGCCGCGCGGTGAGAGCGGAACCAGGAAGGGACAGGGGACATGACCGGGCCGCAGCGATCGGGCGTCACCACGGCGATGGTGGGCCGCGAGGGCGAGCAGGCGGAGCTCGTGGCGTTCGTGCGGTCCGCCACGGGCCGGGCGCTCGTCCTGCGGGGCGAGACGGGGGTCGGCAAGAGTGCGTTGCTGAGCCACGCCGCCGCGCTGGCGGAGCAGGAGGGCCACACCGTCGTCCGGGTCGCCGGTGTCGAGGCGGAGTCCGAGCTGCCCTATTCCGGGCTGCACCAGCTCCTCCATCCGCTGCTCGCCGAGGTCGCGCGGCTGGACGACGGGCCCCGGGCGGTGTTCGACGCCGTGTTCGGCGGAGTGCGGGGCGATCCGCCCTCGGTCATGGCGCTCGGCATCGCCGTTCTCAGCCTGCTGTCGCTCTCGGCCGCGCAGCGGCCGCTGCTGCTGGTCCTCGACGACGGGCAGTGGCTGGACGACGCCAGTGCCGAGGTGTGCGGCTTCGTGGGCCGGCGCCTGGCCGGCGGCCCGGCGAAGCTGCTGGTGGCGGTCCGCACCGACCTGACCTCGCGGTTCGACACCGCCGCGCTGCCCGAACTGCCGGTCGCCGCGCTCGCCGCCGAGGAGGCGGCCCGTCTGCTGGACGACCGGTACCCGGAGCTGAGCCGGCGGGTCCGCCGGGTCGTGCTGGAGCAGGCCCGGGGCAACCCGCTGGCCCTGGTCGAGCTGCCCGCCCACCTCGCCGGCCGCTCCGGCGACCTCCCGGTCGAGGACCTGATCGGCCGGCACGGCGTGCCGTTGCCCCGGCGGCTGCAACGGCTGTTCGGCACCCGCATCGCCGCCCTCGACGAGCGGGTGCGGGCCGAGCTGCTGCGGGGCGCGCTCGACGGCGCCGGGTCCCCGAGCGGCACCGACGCCGTCCCCGGTGCCCGTTACGGCATGCGTGACGCCGACGCGGCGGTCGCCGCGAAACTGCTGGACGTCGACGTGGTCACCGGCGACTACGTCTTCCGCCACCCGCTCGTGCGGCCCGCCGTCGTGCAGATGGCCACGCCCCACCAGCGCCGCGCCGCGCACCTGGCACTGGCACAGGTCCATCGGGAGAACCTCGAACGCCGGGCGACCCACCTGGCGGCGGCGACGCTCGATCCGGACGACGGCGTCGCCGACGTCCTGGAGACGGCGGCCGGGTCGGCGACCCGGCGCGGCGGCGCGCTGGCGGCCGTGGCCTGGCTGACCCGGGCCGCCGAGCTCAGCGCGAACCACGCCGACCGCTCCCGGCGGCTGGCCGACGCGGCCTTCGTCGCCGCTCACGCCGCCCGCCCCGGCCGGGCGCACCGGCTGGTCCGAGCGGACCTCGCGTCCGGCTCGACGGAGTCGCCGGCCTCGGTGCTGGCGGCCGCCTACCGGGCGCTCTACGAGGACGGGGACGTCCGCTCCACCCACCGCCAGGTCTCGGCCGCGATCGAGAAGCTCCGGGACGGCGGGACGGCCACCGCGTCGACCGATGGCAGGACCGAGCCCGCCGAGGTCCTCACCCGGCTGGTGATCCTCCTCCTGGCGATCAGTCAGTTCAGCGGGGAGCGTGCGGTGTGGGAGAGCACGCACGGACTCCTCGCCTCCCTGGGCGACCTCGTCACCGGGCACGCGCGCCTCTACAGCGCCACGTGGAGCGATGTGACCAGGCACGGAGCGGGCCGGGCCGAGCAGGTGCGAGGGGCCGCCGCGACCCTGTCGGAGCTGGAACCCTGGGACGTCTCCCGGCTGGGCGCGGCCGCGTACCACCTCGACGTCCTGAGCGACTACCGCCCCCACCTGCAGCGCGTGGTGGACCGCGAGCTGGAGACCGGGGCCGTGGCCACCGGCATGGTCATGCTGCACCAGATCATGCTCGACCAGATGGCGGTCGGCGAGTGGGCCCTGGCCGAGGACACCGGGCAGCGCGGCCTGGGCCTCGCGGTCGAGCACGGCCACCACCTGTTCGCCGCCCAGAGCCGCGCGTACCTGGCCCAGTTGGCGGCGCTGCGCGGCCAGGTCGGGCGGGCGCGGGACCTGCAGGCCGAGGTGGACGCCTGGGCCCGCCCGCGCGGGCTGGGGTTCCTCACCCAGCTCGCCGACGCCGCCGGCGCGACCGCCGCGCTGAGCTCCGGCGACTACGAGAGCGCGTACCTCCACGCCATCGGCATCACCCGGCCGGGCACCTTCCGGCCGTACGCCCACCAGGCCTCGCGCACCCTGCTCGACCTCGTCGAGGCCGCCCGGCACACCGGACGCGTCGCGCAGGCCCGGGCGCACGCCCTCGCCGCCCGCGACGCCGGTCTGCCGGACGTGTCGCCCCGCCTGGGCCTGATCACCTACGGCGCGCTGGCGATGACCGCCGAGGACGAGCGGGAGGCCGCCGAGATGGTCACCCGGGCCGAATCCCACCCGGACGCCGCCCGCTTCCCGTTCGAACTGGCCCGGATCCGGCTGGCGCACGGCATCCGGACGCGCCACGTCCAGGGCCCGGCGGCGGCACGGCAGTTCCTGGTCCCGGCGGCCGAGGCGTTCGAGCGGCTGGGCGCGGCCGGCTGGACCGAGCGGGCCCGGGCCGAACTGCGCGCCACCGGGGCCCCGGCCCGCGCCTCGACGCTGAACCTGGCCTCGCTGACCTGGCAGGAACGCCGCATCGCCGACCTGGCCGCCGGCGGCCTGACGAACAAGGAGATCGGCGAGCGGATGCACCTGTCCCCGCGTACCGTCAGCTCGCACCTGTACCGCGTCTTCCCCAAGCTGGGCATCACGGCCCGAGCGGCGCTGCGCGACGCGCTGAGCCGGACCGACGCGCCGAGCCGGACCGACGCGCCGAGCCGGCCGCCCGCCGAATTCCCGATGAGGACCGGCGGGCTGCCGAAGGTGCGCACGACCTCCTCGTAGTGGGCCGTGAGCGCGGCGAGCCCGTCCCGTGCGTCTCGACGTCATATGACCGATGCGCCGGGCCGCCTGCCGAAGAACAGTGGAGGCACCAGCGGGCCTCCGGGAAGGATCGGACATGATCAACAGGCGTACCTTCACCCAAGCGGTCGGTCTCGGCGTGGGCGCCACGGCCGCGTCGCTCGGCGCGGCATCGACCGCGCCCGCCGCCTTCGCGGCCGGTTCCGACCGGCCCGACCGACCTGAACGACCCGACCGGCCCGACCGGCCCGGCCGGCCCGGCCGCCCGGCCCCGGTCATCCCGGCCATCGCCCCGGGCACCCACACCGCGTTCACCGACCTGAAGCGGGTCCAGGCCGGCGTCCTCGACATCGGCTACGCCGAGGCCGGGCCCCAGCACGGGCCCGTGGTCATCTGCCTGCACGGCTGGCCCTACGACATCCACAGCTACGTCGACGTGGCGCCGCTGCTGGCGGACGCCGGCTACCGGGTGATCGTGCCGTACCTGCGGGGCCACGGCAGCACGACCTTCCTGTCCCCGACGACCGTCCGCACCGGGCAGCAGGCCGCGATCGCCCTCGACATCATCGCCCTGATGGACGCCCTGAAGATCCACAAGGCGGTGCTGGCCGGCTTCGACTGGGGCTCGCGGGCCGCCGGCACCATCGCGGCGCTGTGGCCGGAGCGGGTCAAGGCCCTGGTGGCGGTGAGCGGTTACCTCATCGTCAACATCCCTTCGCAGCAGAACCCGCTGCCGCCGAAGGCCGAGCGCACCTGGTGGTACCAGTACTACTTCGCCACCGACCGCGGCCGCATCGCCATGGAGACCCGGCAGAACCGGCACGACCTGTGCCGGCTGGTGTGGGACGAGGTCTCCCCCACCTGGAAGTTCGACGACGCCACCTTCGAGCGCACCGCCGCGGCGTTCGAGAACCCCGACTACGCCGCCGTCGTGATCCACAACTACCGCTGGCGCCTGGGCCTGGCCGACGGCGAGCGCCGCTACGACCGCTACGAGCAGCTGCTCGCCGCCCGGCCGGCCGTCACCGTGCCGACCATCGCCCTGGACCCCGCCCTCGACCCGTTCCTGCCCACGACCGACGGCACCGGGTACCGGAAGTTCTTCACCGGCCGGTACGAGCACCGCGTGCTCACCGGCACCGGCCACAACGCGCCGCAGGAGGCGCCGACCGCGTTCGCCCAGGCCGTGGTGGACGCCGACCACCTGTGACCCACCCGGACGGGGGTGACCCGAACTCGCCTCCTCCACCACGCCGATGACTGCACATCCGCCAGCTGACACCCACTGGAGCGTTTCCATGTTCAGCCTCAAGAACGGCCGCCTGCGCCGCCTCCTCGCCGGTGCCGCCGGCGCCGCCGCCGTCGTCGGCGCGTTCGCCGTCGTCGGCCCCGCGAACGCCGCGACCCAGGACTCGGCCGCCGACCGGGCCCCCAAGCCGACCATCGTCCTGGAGCACGGTGCGTTCGCCGACGGCTCCAGCTGGGACGGCGTCATCGCCAAGCTGCGCCGCGACGGCTACCCGGTGGTGGCCGCCGCCAACCCGCTGCGCGGCCCGGCCTCCGACGCCGCCTCGCTGCGCAGCCTCGTCGACCACCTCAAGGGCCCGGTCGTCCTGGTCGGCCACTCCTACGGCGGCTCGGTCATCAGCGAGGCCGCCGTCGGTGAGCCGCGGGTCAAGGCCCTGGTCTACGTCGCCGCGTTCCTGCCCGCCCCCGGCGAGTCGGCGCTGCAGCTGACCAACCGGTTCCCCGGCTCCACCCTGCCCGGCACGCTGGACCAGGTGCCGTTCACCACCGCAGACGGCAGCGCCGGCACCGACCTGTACATCCAGCAGGACAAGTTCCGGGCCCAGTTCGCCGCCGACGTCCCGGCCGACCGGGCCGCGCTGGCGGCCGCCTCGCAGCGGCCCGTCGCCCAGGCCGCGCTGACCGAGAAGGCCACCACCGCCGCCTGGCAGACCGTCCCCAGCTGGGACATCGTGACGACCGAGGACCTCAACATCCCGGCCGCCGCCCAGCGGTTCATGGCCGAGCGCGCCCACGCCCGCACCACCGAGGTGGCCGCCTCCCACTCCGTCGCGGTCTCCCACCCCGACCTGGTGGCCGGCGTCGTCGAGAAGGCCGCCCGCGCCACCCGCTGACGACACCTCACCAACCGGCCCCCCGCCGTCACCCCCGCCCTCCCGGGCCGTCCTCCCCGATCCGGTCCGATCCGATCCGATGCGGTCCGGACCGGGGCGGGGTCGGGCGGGGCGGGGCGGCACGGCTCAGCCCGGTGCGGCCATCAGGGAGATGACATAGGCATCCAGCCGCTCCTCCACGGCTCGTGTCGTCAGCTCGGTCCGCCCTGCCTCCCGCCACGGCTGCGCCACCCACTGCACTTCCTCCGAGAACGCCAGTGGCTCCCGCACCTGCCAGTACAGCCGCTCGTCCGCGGCCGCGGCCAGCATCCCGCCGGCCTCCTGGTACGCCTCGGTGAAGCGCAGGCCCCACGCCGGGCCGTACAGCAGCGCGAGATTGGTGGAGCAGTGCGCCACGTCGAGGTCCGCCGGCCCCCAGGAAGCCGCCGCCCAGTCGACGACGCCGGTGATCCGGGCACCGGCGGCACCAGCAACAGCGGCAGCACCGGCCGGATCCTCGGACGGCAGGTCGAACAGCACATTGCCGGGCTGGAAGTCCCGGTGCAGGAACCGCCCTTCGTAGCGCGGCGCCGGCCTGCGGATCACCTCGATCGCGGCGGCCCAGACCGCGGCATCGGCGCCCTCGGGGACCACGACCGTGTCGGCGGTCGTCAGCGCCACGTACTCCCGGGGCCGGACGGCCGGCCGCACCGCGTGGATCGCCACGAGTTGACGGGCCAGCAGGGACAGACGCGTCTCCAGTCCCTCCTCGTCGAGGACCGGCCGGCCCGGCAGGTGGGTCATGAGGAGCGAGGGGTGCTCGCAATGCGCCGCTACCGGATCGACGGCGACGAGTCCGGGAGCCGGCACACCGGTGCCGGTGAGCGTGGTCAGGGCGTCGGCCTCCCGGTGCAGGAGGTCCTCGGCCGGCCCCTGCCGGGTCGGGTCGACGAAGGAGCGCAGCACCAGGTGCCGGATGCCTCCGTCCCGCCTGCCGATGGTCAGCCTCCGCATGTCGGCGGTGGCACCGCCGTGCAGCACCTCGGCTCCGAGGATCCGCTCGCCGGCCTCCAGCTGCCGGCACACCCAGGCCAGCGTCAACGGTCTTACGTTCACCGGCTCGTGATGATGGGTCACCCCGCCATCTCATCACCCGGACGGCGACACCCGCGAACCCTTTCGGGCCCGGGGCTACGGCCCGGACAGAACGCCGTCGATCTCTCGACGGGAGGAGATCCCCAGCTTGGCGAAGACCTTGCGCAGGTGCCACTCGACCGTGCGCGGGCTGAGGAACAGGTGCGCGCCGATCTCCGCGTTCGGGTGCCCGGCGGCCGCGAGGCGGGCGATCTGCGCCTCCTGCGGGGTCAGCACCGGCGCGCAGACCGTCCGCTTGCGCACCGTCTCACCGGTGGCGAGCAGCTCCCGCCGGGCCCGCTCGGCGAAACCCTCCATGCCCATGCGCGTGGCGGCCTCGTACGCCGCCCGCAGCTCGGTACGGGCCTGGGCGCGCCGGTTCCGGCGGCGCAGCCACTCCCCGTACAGCAGTCGGGCCCGGGTCTCGAACACGCCGAGCCCGCCGCGGCCGTAGTGGTCGACGGCCTCGCGGTAACGGTCCTCGGCCAGCTCGGGTGCTCCGGTCAGGGCCTCGGCGACCGCGTGCGCGCCCAGGGCCCAGGGCGTGCCGGCCCGGCTCCAGTCGGCGAGCCGCTCGCACGCCCCGGCCGCCACGGCCGGCTCGCCGGCCCGGGTCGCGGCCTCGACCAGCTCGCTGCACGTCCAGAAGTGCACCACGAGGTCCTGGTGCACGCCGCCGCGCAGCGCCGCCTCCATGGCGAGCGGATAGTTGCCCAGGCCGTTGTGGAGCACGGCCCGCTCGCAGGCGGCCACCCGGAGGAGCCGGCCCAGGCCGCGCTGCCGGCCGTCCCGTTCCATCGCCTCCAGCAGTTCCAGGGCCGGTCGCTCCCGTCCCCGGTACGCGGCGATCATGGCCGCCGAGGCCGTGCGCGTCACCGCGCCGGTGGCCTGCTCGATGGCTGCGGCCTCGGCCAGCAGACCCTCGGCTTCGTCGAGACGCCCCGCGTGGCCGAGCGCGCCCGCCAGGTAGGGCAGGGCCGTCGAGAGGACCGACAGCGTGCCCGTCGTCCGGGCGAAGCGGACCGTCCGCTCGCTGACGTCCAGCCAGGCCTGCAGGTCGCCCAGCTCCGCGGCGGCGTTCGTGGCCGCCCACAGGACGGACGGCTCCTCCTCGTCGGTGAGGGAGCGCAGCGCCTGCGCCAGCAGCGGGAAGGCGGCGGCCTGCCCGTCCGTGGTCCGGGCGACCAGGGCACGGAGGAAGACTCCGGCCGGCTCGTCACCGGGTGCCAGGCCACGCGCGACCTCGGCCGCGCGCCGTATTCCGCCCTCGTCGTGCGGCCAGGCCCAGATGGCCGCGTCGAACGCCGCGAGGCAGGTCTCCCGCGCGACGGCCGGGTCGAGGTCCCGGAACCGGTGCGCCGCGTCGAGCAGCGGCTGCACCGCGCCCTTCCCCGAGTCGGTCATGGACGACGCCTTGGCCCGCAGCCGGCCGGCATGGGCCTGCTGCAGCCGGTCCAGCGGCCCCAACTCGGCGGCGGCGAGCAGGTCGGGGACCCGGGCCGGCAGGCCCGCGGCGACGTTGGCCGCCGCGGCCGCCAGCGCGCGCCGCGCCCGCTCCCCCGGGTCGGGCGTGAGCGCCGCGGCACGTTCCAGGAAGGAGGCGGCGGCCGCCCGGCCCCCGCGCGCCAGGGCCCGGTCGGCGGAGCCCTCCAGCACGGCGGCGACCTGCTCGTCCGGCCCGACCGCGGCGTGCGCCCGGTGCCAGGCCCGCCGGTCGGGGTCGCGCTCGGCGTCGGTGACCTCGGCCAGCGCCGCGTGCGCCGCGCGCAGCGCAGCGGCATCCGCGCCGCGCCACACCGCCGAACGCACCAGCGGGTGCCGGAACCGCACCGAGGCGCCCAGGGTGATCAGGTCCGCGGCCTCCGCCGGCGCCGCGGCCTCCGGCCCGATGCCCAGCAGGCGCAGCGCACGCCACAACAGCGGCCCGTCGCCGACCGGTTCGACCGCCGCGACCAGCAGCAGGGCGCGGGTGTCGTCCGGCAGGGCGTCGACGCGCCGGCGGAAGCCGTCCTCGAGCCGGGTCGCCAGCGGGCCGGCGCCGGGGCCGCCGAAACCGAACGCCAGCTCCGCCCGTGACAGGCCCCGGGGCAACTCCAGCAGGGCGAGCGGATTCCCGCCGGTCTCGGCGACGATCCGGTCCCGCACCCGGGCGTCCACCGGCCCCGGCAGCACACCGTCCAGCAGCGCCCGGGCGTCGGCGTCGGCCAGCCCGCGCAGGAGAAGGTCCGGCAGGCCGGAGAAGCCCTCGTCCTTCCTTCCGTCGGTGATCCGCTCGGCGAACACCAACGCCACCGATTCCGCGTCCAGTCGGCGCCCGACGAACGCCAGGATCCGCTGGGACATCAGGTCCAGCCACTGCGCGTCGTCGACCAGGCACAGCAACGGCGACCGGGCCGCCGCCTCGGCGAAGAGGCCGAGCACCGCCATCCCGACCAGCAGCATCTCGGGCGGGTTCCCCGCACTCAGGCCGAACGCGACACCCAACGCGTCCCGCTGCACCTCCGGCAGCCGGTCGAGGTGCGACAACAGCGGGGCGCACAACCGCTGCAGGGCCGAATAGGCGAACTCGGCCTCGTCCTCGACCCCGGCCGCACGCACGACCTGCCACGACGCCACCTGCCCGGCCTCCCCGGCCAGCCCGGCCAGATGGTCGAGCAGCACCGACTTGCCGACCCCCGCCTCCCCCCGCAGCACCACCACCCGGCTGCGCCCGCCACCCACCTCCCGCAGCAGACGCTCCAGCACCTCCACCTCCCGGGCACGCCCGACCAGTTGGTGTTCCCCGTGCCGCGCCATGCCACCTCCGGAAAGCAGCCCCTCCCGCAGGAACCGCACCCATCCTACGAAGCCCGGCACCGGCCGAGGCCTGGTTCCAGCGCTTGTGGTCGTCCTCATCCAGCCCGAGCCAGGGCCTCAACTCCTGTCGATGCGCCGAACCGAGCTGTCGCCGAGGGCACGGGCGCGGGCGAACCGCCACACGGGGCCGGCGTGATCGCGGGCGGCGAGCAGAAGCCCACCGGCAGCGTCGTCCCTACCCGCCAGGGCACCCCCGTCGACGCCGACGCCGGTCACCCGCACAACCAGCCGACCGAACAACAGAAAGAGCCGGCACTCGGTTTCCCAAGTACCGGCTCCCACAACCGACATCACTGTCGGGACGACAGGATTTGAATCTGCGACCCCTTGACCCCCAGCAGGAAGGGTTTCCCTATTCCTACCTGAAATGCGCTCGTGCACACGTCGCGCGCGTGCAGATGAGCATGTTTCGCGCACCTCGTGCGCCAGCGCGCATGACGTGTGGTCCCCAGCTGGTCCCCAGTCCAGGGGCTTGACGGAGGGTCCGGGTGGCGTTCATGTCTCCAGGGTAGCTCCGCTCCGAGCGATGATCCAGCGATCCCCGAGGATCGCCGAGGATCGCCGAGGATCGCCGAGAAACTCATCAGACAGCGGCCATGAACTGCCGGTAGAAATCAGTCCGATCCGGGCCGAACGCCAGCCATAAACTAGCCACCGAAAATCCCGGACTCACCCATTCCCTGCAGGCTCGAAGAATTCTCGGCGTTGGCCGTCGCGTATTCCGGGGACCGGTCCGAGACTCGGCTCCCTCGCGCCGCACCTGCTCCGGGTTGTACGAGCCCCACAAGCCACGGCCGACCGACAGACGCCTTCTCCCGACCTGTGACCACTCCTCCGAGCAGCAACCCCGTGCGGGCAGAATCGGCGCGATCAAGCTGCCCTACCCACCGCACATGCTCCGCGATCACCCTCGCGGCGTGTCATCGGGCGCGTGTCCCGGCCAGTCGATCTTGTCCGTGCTCCACGCCCCGCCCCGCACGCTCTGCCGCCACACCCACCACTCCCGCAACTCTGGACACGCCATCACCACCAGGTTCGAGGAGGACTCCATGGCACAGCGTCCCAAGCGGGGCAGGGTGTACCGCAGGTGCGGATGCAAGGACGGCACCAGCGGGAAGCAGTTGGGTTCGTGGTGCCCGCGGCTGGCCACCGACACCACGCATGGTCGGTGGACGTACGCGGTGGACCTGGCGCCGGAGGACGGCAAGCGCCGCACCCGGCGGCGGGGCGGGTTCGCCAGCCGGGCGGAGGCGGCCCGGGAGATGGCGCGGGTGCTGGATGCCGAGTACCGAGGCGTGTACGAGGACCGCACCCTGCGCGTCGGGCTGTTCCTGTACGAGTGGCTGGAGGCGAAGCGGCCGGCGCTGGCCCCGAACACCTGGGCGGGCTACCGGGCGTGCATCGAGCGCGACCTCGTCCCGGCGTTCGGCGGCATGCTGCTCATCGATCTGCGGCCCAAGCACGTCGACGCCTGGGTAGGCGCGCAGCTCGCCGCCGGCCGCGGGCGCACCACCGTTCACCACGCGGTGGCGATGCTGCGCAACGCCCTGAACCACGCGGTGCGCACCTGGCGGCTGCGCTACAACCCGGCCAAGCACTCCGTACCCGCCAAGCCCCGCGCCGCGGTGCGCACATGCTGGACCCCGGACCAGGCCGCGGCGTTCCTGCGGCACAACGCGGAGCACTACGCCGACCGGCTCACCGACCTGTTCGAGGTCATGCTCGGCACCGGCATGCGCCGCGGGGAGATCCTCGCCCTGCACTGGTCCGACGTGCACCTCATGGACCGCCAGCTTTACGTCCGCTGGACCCTCACCGCCGTGAACAACGGGAAGATCCACCTCAGCGAGCCCAAGACCGAAGCCAGCCGCGCCTGGATCAGCCTCTCCCCCAGAGTCATGGCCGCCCTCCACCGCCAGGCCGCCCTCCAGATGGCCGCCCACCCGCAGGGCAAGCTGGAGGGGCTCGTCTTCGCCCGTCCGGACGGCGAGCCCCTGCGCCCGCAGTGGGTCCTCGACCAGCTCCGCAAGCGCAGCGCCGAACTCGACCTGCCGAAGATCGGCCTTCACGACATCCGGCACACCGCGGCCAGCATCATGATCGCCGCTGGCATCCCCTCGCCGTCGTCTCCAAGACCCTGCGCCACTCCAACCTCGCCATCACCGTCGACCTCTACGGCCACCTCCTCAAAGACTCCGCCGACGACGCCGTCAAGGCGCTCGCCGCCGCTCTCGACCAAGCGGACGCCCACCAGCGGAACGGCAGTCGCCAAGATGGTCCTACCGTTCGCTTGGCCGCATAGGTGTAGCGGGCGGTCGGCCGCGCGCGCAGCCGGGGCCGGGAGCTCGAGCGCGCTCTCACACAGTCCCCGGTTCTGCTCGTCGTCGACAGTGTGGAGGCGGACGGACCTACTACCGGAACGGGACCGGGCCGCGACTCGCTCACGGTCGCCCTCAGCTGATGAGCATGACCTCTGCCCGGTGGACCGCCTCGATGTCCGACCGCTCTTCCCGGTCTGCATTCGCCGAGGCGAAGCGCTTGTTCGGGTGGTTGGCCACGCCCTCGTCCTCGAACCGCTTGTCCGCCATGACACCTGGGGCCAGAACTTCGCCAGCGCGCGAGTCACTCAAGCCCGTGCCGATCCGTGACCAGTCGGTTCGGCTGCAGTTCCCGGTGGTCTGCCGTTACGGCGCCTCTTCTTGATCGGTTGATCAGCCCATCGAACGGGTCTGCCTGGGTGGTGATCAGCTCGCGGGCTTCAGGACGGGGTTGAGGGTGAGGCGACTGTCGGTGGGGTGGTGGCCTTCGGGGCTGAAGGGCGGGACGGCAGCGGGCAGGCAGTCGGCGATGAGCAGGCAGTCGTGGTGGCGGTCCTCGGCGGTGGCGGCGACGAGGGGTTCGCCGTCGGGCCCAGATGCCGGAGTTGCCCTGGTACTGCCAGGAGCCTGCGGGGACCTGTTCCCAGCCGCGGCGGTTGGCGTAGGCGATGAACAGGCGCCAGATGCTGGTCATGGCGGGGATGATGTGGCGGGTGGCGTCCTGGTAGGGGACCTGGCTCATGGCGCCGTCGGCCAGACGGAAGTGTCCGTCGGCGGCGGTGGGCCCCAGGACGACCTGCGCGCCGCGCTCGGCCAGGTACTGGTACAGCGACGGGAACTCGCACTCGTAGCAGTTGAGTACCCCCACGCCGATGCCATTCATGGTGACCACGGGTGGCAGGTCCTGTCCGAAGGAGTAGTTGCGGCGCTCGGCGGCGCCATACAGGTGGGTTTTGCGGTAGTTCGCCGCCACCAGTCCGTCGGCCGCGATCACACTGATCGAGTCGTAGAAGTCCCTTCCGTCGCGTTCGGGGTAGGGCAGGACGACGGCGAGGCCGTTCTCTTTGGCGGCCAGCCTGGCGCGTTCGACCGAGGGGCCCTCGCGGTGCTCGGCCAGCTCGCGGCACTGCCCGGGGTCGATGGCGTAGCCGGTGGTGTACTTCTCCGGGAACACCACCGCCTGGCAGCCGTAGTCTGCCGCCAGCGCGGTCACCTCGACCAGGAGCTTCAGGTTCTGCTCCACTGCCTGTCGGCTGCCAACCGGGCCCTGGCCCTGGTACAGGGCCGCCACCCGCAGCCCTTCGCCGAAAGCGGGCGCCGTGCGCGAAGCAGAGCGGAAGACGACGCGGACGGGCTGGGTCATCAGCACAAGATCCCTTGGTAGAGGACGGTCCACGTGACCGCCACTCCAGGAAGAACGATTCACCGCACCGCCGGACGCCAAGATCCTCGTCGGCACGAGCCGTCGGCGATCGACCCTCGCACCCGATCGCAGGCCTCGGCGCGGGCCGTCCACGGGGAAATCGTGGGTGACCGCTGTCAAGTGGGCGGCCCGAGCAGCTCTATATGGTGCAGGGACGGTACGGGCGAGAGGTCAGGCCACGACCGCAGCGGCTTGGTTCTCCGGGGCGGCCAGGGCCACCATGAAGCGCTCGGCGTCAAGGGCGGCCTGGCTACGCGCCCTTGGTGAACACGGCCTCATCACCCCACTGCGCTCCGACGGCGGCCACCGCCGCTTCTCCCGCTACCAACTACGCATCGCGATGCGCGCCCGCGACCTCGTCGACCAGGGCACCCCCATCGACGCAGCCTGCCGCATCATCATCCTCGAAGACCAACTCGAAGAAGCCCTGCGCATCAACGAACAGCTCCGCGCGGGACACTCGGACCGACAGTCGCCGGCAGCCAGCATCTGACCCGCGAGCCGCCGCTCTCTCTTCCTGCCCCCGCCGGCTCCCCCGGGGTGTGCGTGCGGGGCCGGACGGGGGGGGTAGGCGCACTCTGCAGCTGTTGCTGCTTCGAGAGAGGTAGTGATGCGGCAGATGGCGTGCGAGAACGAGACCCGGCCCCTGGAGGTCCGTCGGGAACTGTCGATGAGGGTGTTCGTCGACGGTCAGCCGCTCGCGTGGGCCCGCCGCACCGCCCGGGACTTCCTGGCCCGGGCCCGTGACGCCCACAGGGTCGCGGTCTCAGATCGGGTGATGGACACCGTTCAGCTGGTCGTCTCTGAGCTGGCGACCAACGCCCGCACGTACGCGCCGGGGCCGTGCCTGCTGGAGCTAACGATCACCGACAGCGCCGTGGAGGTCAGCGTGTGGGACAGCGAGCCCACCCTCCCCATGGCACACGCCCCCGACCCGGCCCGCATCGGCCGCCACGGCCTGGAGAGCGTGGCGGCCGTCAGCCTGCGCTTCGAGATCCGCCGCGAGATCGTTGGCAAGCGCGTCACAGCCGCCGTCGCCCTCGCGGACGCCCCGGCGGGGAACCCGGAAGGCCCGGTGACATGACCAGCAGGCCCGGCCGGCATCTGCATCCGGGCGGCCGCTTTCAGGGACCACACTGTCGCCCCGAACCACCGCGGATGCGCCATGTCCGGGACCAGCCCACCACCAGGCCCCACAGCCCCCACCTGAACTGCGGTCTTGCCCGGCTCGACTCCCGCCTCGGATACCGTGTCCCTGCACGGGGTGCCATAACGGATGTGGCGCCCCCTACGGAGGTAACCAGCGTATGAGTTCCAAGCGCAGCCAGAATCCAGCCCTGCCCGTCCTCGACGATGCATACCGACTCGCGTCGGTCAAGGACACCGAAGAGTCCACCCGCGACTTGGCCGCACGGCTGGCCACAACCGAGCTGCGCCGCGTCTCCCACCCCGGCCGGGTCACCTGGGACCCCATCGATCAGGCCGATCCAGTACCGGCCCCGCCGACTGTGGTCGACGGTGACGGGGACCTGTGGCTGCGGGACCGGAGCACCGGCACCTGGACCATGCCCGAATTCGACCCGAAGACGTTCCCGGCCCGCTGCGGCGAGGTTCTGACATGGAACGAGCTCGCCTGTGAGTACGGCCCGCTGACCGCACTGGCCAACGACCGCCACATCGGCGGCGGCGGCCGCCGCCGCTGACCGCGTAGCCCTCTGAGCAGACCGCGCCCCTGCAAGGCACCGACCCGGCCCCGACAGTAGCCCTTCTCCCCGACCAGGCGCGGATCGGGCAACACGGTCCGGCGGTTGTCCTGGCCGTGTTCCCACTTCGAGGTGCTGCGTGCGCCGGCGGGCGAGCGAACCGCCGCCACGGGATGCCTGACCTGACTGGTGATGCCCTGGGAGCAAGCCCGCAGCAGCGGCCGAGGCGGAGCACACCTGCTCCCTGGTGGGGCCGCTGAGATGCACTGATCTTCACGGCGCTGAGCGGTCGCGGTCGGCGATGGGCATGCCTACGGTTGAACGCAGGACGCGCCGATGCGTCCGGCTCCGGGTTGCGCCAAGCGCCGAAGGTGCGGTCGTCCAACAGGGTCATCGAAGATGGGCCGGGTGGATCCGGACGACGGATCCGGGTGGAACGGACGTGTCGGACCACAGTCCCCGAGTCGATACCGAGATGGACCGGATCGTCGGAGGTCTACGGGACATGGTCCACACGCAGCGCCGTTTCCAGGACCTGCTGGACGCGGTGATGGCGGTGGGCCGGGACCTGGACCTGCCGGTCGTGCTCCGCCGGGTGATCACCACCGCGATGGGCCTGGTCGACGCCCGCTACGGCGCACTCGGCGTACTGAGCGACGACGGCGAACACCTGGAGGAGTTCATCCCCGTCGGGCTGAGCCAGCAGCAGGTCACAGCTCTGGCCGGGGTCGCGCTCCCGCAGGGGCGCGGACTCCTGGGACATCTCATCAAGCACCCCGAACCGCTGCGTGTCGCGGACATCGGCGGCCACCCGGACGCGGTCGGCTTCCCACCGGGCCACCCGCCGATGCGGACACTGCTCGGGGTGGCAGTCACCGGACGCGGGCGGGTCTACGGCAACCTCTACCTGTGCGAGCGGCGCGACGGGCAGCCCTTCGACGACAACGACCAGGACATCCTCGTAGCGCTCGCCGACGCGGCCGGCCTCGCCATCGAGAACGCCCGCCTCTACCGACAGGTCCGCGCCAACGCCGAGTACTTCCAGCGCCTCCTCCTTCCCGGCCTGCCCGATGTGACGCCCTTCTCCGTCGCCGCGATCTACCGCCCCGCCGCCACCCCGGACCACGTCGGCGGAGACTGGTACGACGCCCTGATGCTCCCGACGGCGCCTGCGCCCTGGTCATCGGCGACGTCGCCGGACACGACCTGAAGTCCGCCGCCACCATGGCCCAGACCCGCAACATGCTGCGCGCCCTCCTCTACGACCGCCGCACCCCGCCCAGCGCCGTCCTGGCGCAGCTCGACCGCACCCTCCAGGCGATCACCGGCAACCCGATCACCACCACCTGCCTCGCCCGCATCGAACCCGCCGAGGACGGCTGGACACTCCACTGGAGCAACGCCGGACACCCGCCACCGCTCCTGATCAGCCCCGACGGCACCACCGGCTACCTGCACGCCGACCCCGGCCTGCCCCTCGGTGTCGACCCCGACGTGCCCCGCCCCGACCACAAGCGCCCACTGCCCGGCAACGCCACCCTCGTGCTCTTCACCGACGGCCTGGTCGAGCACCCCCACCGCCCCCTGGACGCCGGCCTCACCGCCCTCGCCCAGGTCGCCGCCGCCCACGCCGCTCTGCCCCTCGCAGACCTGTGCCGCACCCTGGCCGACGCCCACCTCGGCGACGGCCACGACGACATCGCCGTCCTCGCCCTGCGCACCCCGCCCGCCGGACCGACCCACGGGACGCCGACGACGCACTCCCAGGCCCGATAAGAGGACCGGCTCCGTTCACGTGTTTCTCGTGAACGGAGCCAGAAGACTCACCCCGCCCGCGCGTCGGCCCGTTGCCCGGTATCGCCGATGGTCCCTGGCCACCTGATCCGGGCCGCCTTCACACGTGGAAGCGATCTCGGCCGCTGCGCGGGAGTGCGGCGGACCGGCTCCGCCTATCGGGTCTCCGGCGGACGGTCACCGTGCTGCCCGGTGGTGTCGATGGCATCGCGCAGGGCTGGCAGGTCCGCGATGGCGGCCTGCTCGGCGAAGCGGGCCAGCAGCCGGCGGAGGACCCGCTCGTCCCGGTCGCGGACGGCTTCGGCGATGGCCGCCACAAGCGACGCCTGTGTATGCGGGTCGGGGGTGCGCGCCCGCCGCGCTTCCAGCGCTCGCCTCCTGCTCACTCGTCCTCCTGGCCGCCTTGTGCGGCGTCCTCCGTCCTGGCGCGGCTGCGGCGGCCGACCGCCCCGCCCTGTGCGGGGCGAAGAATACCTCCCCGACCGGCATCGAAAAATCTATGCTCGCTGGAGTAGACATTGCCACCCGCCGTGGTTAGTGTTTCTCTCATAGACGAGGTCAAGCGGTACCCGCCAGACATGAACTGGCGGGCAGCAGGTAGAAGTTCGCAGGTAGGAACGGTTGCAGGGCCCTGAAGCCAGGGATGGTCCATCAAGGCGACAGGGTCGGCGGCCGGGCCTGGCGGCCCGCAGGCATCAGGGGTCGCCACCGAGCGGTACCGCAGTTCAGCAGAACGCAGGACACGCCGGGCAGGTGGGCGTGAAGAAGGCGGCGCGGTAGCGGAGTCCCGGAGCCACAGCAGGTGCAGGACGGCGACGGGGCTGGCGACCGGGCCAGGTGGCCCGCAGGCATCAGGGGCCGCCGCCCAGTGGTACCGATTTCGGCAAGTGCCTGACCAGCAGGTGAAGTCGAGTCAGGCAGTACCGGCAGTCGCAGTACGCGGTATCCCAGTGAAGGCGCCAGGCTGCCGGCGCGCGTGCTGGGAGTCCGGCAGTGGGGTTCCAGGCCGAGTGGTTGAGCAGGATGGGCTACGGGGCTGGCTGCCGGAACCGGCGGACCGCAAGGACCGCCACAGCAGTACCGGGTAGTTGGCACCACCACGCAGTTCGCAGTACCAGCAGTTCCGAGCAGTTCGCAGTACCTGGAAGTTGGAAGTACCCGCAGTTCGCAGTAATCCGGTCAGTACAAAGGATGAACGGAGGGGACAGAGCGCCATCAGGATCGCCCGGCCCGTGAAGCATCACCCGGGCGGATTCCGAAGACCCCCAAAGCAAGGACGGTGGTTTCCGGTCACGCATACGCGATCCCCGCACGCCCCCACCCCCGGGGCGAGGCGGACACAAGGAACCCGGCCACAGGGCCGGCAGATGGTGTAAAACCCTTCGGGGCCCCGGGCGCAACGGCCCGGGGCCCCTCAGCGCGTCCACCGACACAACAAGAAGAGGTGCAGTGACCACGGCAACCATCCGACCGCATACCCCCGACTCCCTCGACGACGACGACTACCCCGCCTACACCATGGGCCGCGCCGCCGAGATGACCGGCACCACCCCCGGCTTCCTGCGCTCCCTCGGCGACCAAGGCCTCATCACACCGTTGCGCTCGGAGGGCGGACACCGCCGCTACTCCCGCTACCAGCTGCGGATCGCGATGCGCGCCCGCGACCTCGTCGACCAGGGCACCGCCATCGACGCCGCCTGCCGCATCATCATCCTCGAAGACCAACTCGAGGAAGCGCTGCGCATCAACGAGCAACTGCGCGCCTCCCAGCACGGCCAGGAACCCGCCGCCGACACCTGACCCGCCCGCCAGGGCAACGAGACCGGCCCGCGGTGGGCGACAACCGCGCACCGCCGGCCGCCCCGCAGGCGAGTCCCCCGTTCCGGTGCATGGCCGACCGGCACCTGCCCCACCGGTCGCGGCCCGACGGGACGGTCCTAGAAGCTGAGCAGGCCGATGGCGTGGCCGTCATGGTCCACCACCGGCCACACGGCAAGGCCGCGGGCGCGCATGGCGGCGGCCGCCGCGTCTGCGGGCATCTCGGCGGTGGCGAACGGGGCACGGTCAAGGACGACGTCGCGCACCGGGGTCCGCTCGGTGTACCAGGAGCGGGCCTGGAACGGCGCGAGGTGCAGGCGCGTCAGCAGCCCCGCGCAGCGGCCGTCGTCGTCACGGACCAGGAGGTGGTCGGCGCCGGAGCTCTGCAGGATGTCCATCGCCATGTCGACCATGACGTCGTCGCTGACCTGCAGCTCGGGGCATTTCATGAGGTCGCCGACCGTGGCGGCGATCTCGGTACGTTCGAGGGTGATCGTCATGGGCAGACTCCTTCGCGTATCCACCGCCGGGACCGGCGGTAGGCAGGGCGCTGACGGTGGGACGGCCGGCGGGTGCGCCGGAGCAGGCCGAGAATGTTCGTCGCTTGGCGAGTGGTGGGGCCAGGGACTGCGGCGCCAGTCCCTGGCCCCACGGCACGTCCTAAGCGGCAAGGGCGACGCGGCGCGGTGCCCGGCGGCGGCCGGAGGAGCCCTTGTTCTCGCGGCCCGCGGCGGTTGCGCGGGTGTCGACTCCCGCGTGGGCGGGGCGGCCGCGCCGGCCGCGACTCGTGGACGCGCTGCGGCGGGAGCGTTCGACGACGGGAGCGGCGATCACGGTGGGGATGCCCGTGGGCACCCGGGCGCCGGTGATGCGGGCCAGGTCGTCGTCGCCGGCGCTGACGCGGGTGGTGACGGGGGTGATGGCGGCCGTGGTCATCATGCGGGCCATCTCGCGGCGCTGGTTGGGCAGGACCAGGGTGACGACCGTACCGGACTCGCCGGCGCGGGCGGTGCGCCCGCCGCGGTGGAGGTAGTCCTTGTGGTCGCTCGGCGGGTCGAGGTTGACGACCAGGTCGAGGCCGTCGACGTGGATGCCCCGGGCGGCGACGTTGGTCGCGATCAGCGCGGTGACCTGGCCGGTGCGGAACTGCTCCAGGGTGCGGGTGCGCTGCGGCTGGGACTTGCCGCCGTGCAGGGCGGCGGCCTTCACCCCGCAGGCGAGCAGGTCGAGGACCAGGCGGTCGGCGCCGTGCTTGGTGTCGATGAACATGATCACGCCACCCTCGCGGGAGGCGATGTGCGCGATCGTGGCGGCCTTGTCGTAGTTCTGCACGTGCAGCACGTGGTGCTCCATCGTGCTGACCGCGCCTGCGGACGGGTCCACCGAGTGGGTGACCGGATCCTTCAGGAAGCGGCGGACCAGCCTGTCGACGTTGCGGTCCAGGGTGGCGGAGAACAGCATCGTCTGGCCGCCCTCGGCGACCTGGTCGAGGAGCTCGGTGACCTGCGGCAAAAAGCCCATGTCGGCCATCTGATCCGCCTCGTCGAGGACTGTGACGCCGACGCCGTCCAGCTGGCAGTCACCGCGCTGGATCAGGTCCTTGAGGCGACCGGGGGTGGCGACCACGACCTCGGCCCCCTGGTTCAGGGCGTGGGCCTGGCGTCCGATCGACATCCCGCCGACCACGGCCGCCATGCGCAGGCGCACAGCGTGGGCGAACGGGGTGAGGGCGTCGGTGACCTGCTGCGCGAGCTCGCGGGTGGGCACCAGCACGAGGGCCAGCGGACGGCGCGGCTCCGCGCGCCGGCCGGCGATACGGGCCAGCACGGCGAGGCCGAACGCGATGGTCTTGCCGGAGCCGGTGCGGCCCCGGCCGAGGACGTCACGACCGGCCAGCGAGTTCGGCAGCGTGGCGGCCTGGATCGGGAACGGCGCGGTGACGCCCTGCCGGGTCAGCACCGACAGCAGCGCCTTCGGCATGTCCAGCTCGTCGAACGCTTCGACGGCCGGCAGCGCCGGGGTGGTGCTCACCGGCATCGCGAACTCGCCCTGCAGGGAGTGTCCCTGACGCGAGTTCCGGCCGCCGGTGGGCCGGTCGCCGTAGAAGGAGCTGCCGCCGGAGCGGGATCCGTGGGAACTGCCGGAGCGGGCGGAGGCCGAGGATCGGGAGTTGGTGTTCTGGTACGGGGAGCGACTGGAGCGCTTCATGGAAAACCTTCCTGGGGCGGCACGTCACGAGGCGGCTCCGCAGCGCCGGGCGCCGGCAGGAGATCGCGAGGAACGGGCCGAAAGTATGGAGAGGGCCGGGCGTGGACGGTGAAACCGTGCGGCACGTCACCTCAGGACCGCGCTCACCGCCAAGGGCGGGAGCGGAGGATCCTCGAACCGTGGGTGTCACGGCAGGGCGCCGATCCGGACGCGGCGCGGGGCGTCTCGCGTGGGGATGGCCGCCGGTGGCGGAGCCAGGAGGCCGGAAACGGCCGGGGATGTGCGTCGTGGCGCAATGCCGAGGGGCCCGCACCGGGCATCATGTACGCGGTGCGGGCCCCTCGCTGCTAGGCGGGTGCCGTGGCAGAAACTACAGCGGACGAATGTTCTCGGCCTGCGGGCCCTTCTGGCCCTGCGTGACGTCGAACTCGACCTTCTGGCCCTCGAGCAGCTCACGGAAGCCGTTGGCCTGGATGTTCGAGTAGTGGGCGAACACGTCAGCGCCGCCACCCTCCTGCTCGATGAAGCCGAAGCCCTTTTCCGCGTTGAACCACTTCACAGTGCCATTAGCCATAAAAAAATTCTCCTTCAAGGGGCTGTCCGAAGCGTGCACAGTGCGCGCTCCGAGTCGCCGCGATGAGCACCCACCCGGGGAAGAGCCGGGAAACAAAAATGCGCCTGCGAAACATCAGCAGGCGCACACAAAGTTCATGGGAACCACTACTGCAACTAGCATGACTGTAGCAGGTCCGAGCCCGCCGCGGGCGGATATTCCGACCCCAGTTCTGCGGCGCTTCGCGCCGGGCGCCGCCGACCACGAGGCCGCAGGACCGTCAACACGACTGATTGGCAGCGCAGTCGGGCACCAGCTATCAGCACCTTCGGAGCCCGCCGCCCGGCTCCCCGGCGGGCGGGTCGTGCAGGCCCCGAGCCGCCCGCCGGGCCCGCACCGCGACCACCGGCGCCAGCTGTGCCACCGGTGACCATTGCGAGCGGCGTGCGCGAAATTCTTGCCGCGGCCGAAAAAATCGAGCCTGCCGGAAAAATCCCACTCCGCGATTTTCGGCGCATACTGTAGGGGATGACGAAACCTGTAGCAGTTCGCCGCGTCCTACCCACCAGTCCCTTCAAGACCCGGATCGAAGCGCCGCGCAAGCACTTCGCAGTCGGCGACCGCGTCACCCACGACACCTACGGCCTCGGACGCGCCATCGGAGTGGAAGGCGGCGGCGACATCGCGGTACTCGTCGACTTCGGATCGCGACGCGAGCGCATCACCCCGCCCTATGCCGCGATGTTCAAACTCTGAGCCCGGGACGCGCGCGGCTCCCGGCCGGGAACACCGCAGCGCACAGGGTGCGCCCCGGACAGCACACGCCGGCACGGCACCCAGGAGACACACACCCCGGCCGGACCGAACGGCACCCATCGGTCCGAGCCGGAGTCTCACCCGCAATGGCCGGAAAGGCACGCGACGAGTCGCCCTTGGCGGCCGACGGCGGGCCGGGTTGGCGATAAAATCCGCGCGTGGATGACAAACACCTGTTTGAGTCCGTCTGCGCGGTGCTCTCCGCCCGAGGGTTCGAGCCAGCATCTCCCTGGTGAGACCCGCCGCTGGCGCGGCATCACCCGGACCGGCAAGGCCCGTACGGTCACAGCACGGATACTCTGGCCGGGAATGCTCGCCGGGTTGGCGGCGAGCATTCCCGGCCAGAGTAACGGGCGGTAGACATCCGGCCCTTCGGCCCGCCGCCCCGCGCCACTCACGCGGGTGCCGTGCGCCCACAACGCTGGACCCCACCCGACCCTGACTATAGAGATGACGGCTCGGTCAGGTCCGCCTCCGCAGCGATCTTGGCGCCCAGTGACAGCTGCACCGGACCTTGGTGGATACCGAAAGGGAGGGGCTGGTAGAAGTCGGAGGCATGGTAGGCACGTGGATGCGTTGCCCGGTTGGCCAGGGGCGGATCTCGGTCCTTGGAGCGTTGAGGACGTATCGGTCGTGGAACGCCCTGGCGGCCGCGAGCGCGCGCTCGATGCCGTAGACGGCCTTGTCGAAGCGCCAGCGGACGCTCACGGCCGCAGGGGTGCGCTGCCGGACGACAGGCGGGTACACGGCTACCAGCTCGTCCCGGCAGAACGTGAACTGCGGTCGTAGGAGCTCACGCAGCAGAGCTGGGTCCGCGCGCTGGGCTGTTTCGAGCAGCGCCGCGACGTCCACCAGGACACTCTCGCCGCCCGTGTCGGCCGGCTGGGCGCAGTGAAGGAGCAGCAGAGCCGGCGGGACCACGCCGGGGCCGTCGATGAACGCGCCGTCGGTATGGCATCCGACGTCCTTGAGCCCTACGGCCTGGTACTCATCGACAAGGTCGCGCCACGCAGCCGAGAGCTCGTTCACCGCCTGGTCGCCGGTGCCTGTCACCGTTCCGATGACACCGAACTCGTCGCCTCGCGGGTGCAGTTGCCTACGCCCCAGCGCGTTGCCCGGGACCGTCAAAGGGTCCTGGTCCGGCGAGAACGTGTCGACTTTCGCCACCCACGTCCCGCCTTGCCGCTTCTGACAACGCCTCCTCTCCCCGCTCCCACCAGTGCACGGGATTGGTGGCGTGCTGCTGGAGACAAGCCGACTGGGCATGGGCCAGTCGATTCACCATGGCGGCAGTATTCCAGCCCGCTGACCCACGATGGGGACGATGCCGTCAACACGCCGCGACGGCGACGTAGCCGAAGGTCGTGCCGATGCCGGAGAGAGTCTTGCGGAGGATGCGGGTGAGGGCGTCGGTGGCCTGGGCGGTGTGGATGTCGCTGAGGTGCCGGCGCTGGCGGTTGAGGTCGGCGTCGAGGCGGCGGAGGGAGTGCCGTAGGTGCTCGTCCAGGTCGGTGATCTTCTCGATCTGGAAGCCGCTGGCTTCAAGGTGGGTGCGCAGAGCGGTCAGCGGTGTGAGGGAGGAGTGGTCGTGCCGTTCGGGGTCGGGAGCGCGCAGGATCATGTCGCTGATCAGCAGAGGGCTGCCGGGGGTGAGGACACGTCTGAGTTCGGCAAGGGCTCGGCGGGTGTCGGGGATGTGGAGCAGGGACTCGATGGCCCAGGCGCCGTCGAAGGACCGGTCGGGGAAGGGCAGGTCGGTGGCGTCGGCGTACTGGAATCGGGCGAGGTGGCTGAGGCCGGCGGTTTCGGTGCGGGAGGTGGCGAGTTGGACCTGGGTGGTGCTGATGGTGATGCCGGTGACATGGGCTCCGGTGGTGCGGGCCAGGCGCCTGGCTGGGCGGCCTGTGCCGCAGCCGACGTCCAGGAATCGGTGGCCGGGATGGAGCGGCAGTTCGCTGAGGAGGAGGTCGGTGAGGCGGTCGCCGGCCGCGGCGACCGCGGCGGTGTCGTCCTCGGCGGGTTGGTCTGCCGTGGCGTCGGGCCACAGGCCGATGTGGAGATTGCCGCCCCACAGGTGTTCCAGGAGTGGGGTGATGATGTCGTAGTAGGTGCCGATGTGTGCTGTCCGGTTCATGGCTGGGTGTCCCGGGCGTCCGTGGCGTGTGGCGTGGGTGGGGTGTCGAGGGTGACCTGCAGGCTGGTCGGGGTGGTCATGGTGGGTCCGTTCTTCACCGTTCTCAGGCCCGGGACGGCCGCGATAAGGCGCAGGCCCGGGGCGCGGGTGAGGCGGGCGAGGGCCAGGGGGAGTTCGAATTCGGCGAGTTCGGCGCCGGGGCAGCGGCGGGTGCCGGTGCCGAAGGGGAGGTAGTGGGTGCCGGGGGGTTTGTGGTTCAGGAAGCGTTCGGGGTCGAAGCGCTCGGGGTCGGGGTAGAGGTCGGGGCGGCGGTGCACGAGGTGGATGGCGGGGACGAGTTCGGTGCCGGCCGGGAAGCTGTAGCCGTTCCAGTCGAGGTCGGCGGGCGTGACGCGGGCGAGGCCGGCCGGGACGACGGAGCCGTGGCGCAGGGTCTCGGCGCAGACGGCGTTGAGATACGGAAGCTTCACGGTGTTGGCCGGTGTAAGGGCGGTGCCGAGCCGGGCGAGTTCGGTGTGCAGGCGGTGGCGTACGTCGTGGTGGAGTTCCAGTTGATACAGAGCCCAGGCCAGGGCGCTGGCGGTTGTGTCGTGGCCGGCGATGAGCAAGCTCATGATGTGTCCGCGGATCTGCTCGTCGGCGGGGGCCGCTTGGCTGGTGGCGAGGTGGAAGACCAGGTCGTTGCGGTGGGCGGCGGGCGCTTCGCGTGCGGCGGCGGCCTCTTGGGTGACGAAGTCCTGGACCTGCTGGACCAGGCTCCCGATCTGCCGTAGGAGGCCCTCGGGGTCGCTCCCGGAGGTGGCCGCCGGTTCGTACATCAGGTCCATGATCTCGGTGAGCAGGTGGACGCAGTGTTCGTGGCGGTGCGGTGCCAGTTCCCCGAAGGCGGCACGGACGATCAGCCGCAGTGTGATGTCGCGGGTGACGTCGATCAGGGGCTTTCGGCGTCCTCGCAGGTGGTCCAGTACGGTGATGATGATGGCGTCCAGGGCGGGGCCGAGGGCGCGCAAAGGTTCGCCGTGCAGGGGCGGGGCCAGCAGGAGCCGGATGGTGCGGTGGGCCTCGCCGGTGAGGTAGGGCAGGGCCTGGGTGCCGATGACGGGGCGGAAGTAGAGGGTGCCGCGGGCGTGCCAGGTGGTGCGGTCGCTGATGAACAGCTGCCGGATGGCGGTGGGGTCGCCGACGTAGACGCGGGGCGCGGTGTCCTCGGTATGGAGGGTGAAGACCGGTCCGTAGGTGCGGGCGTACGCCTCCCAGGAGGCGAGCAGGTGCTCCGTTTCCATGGCGCGCAGCTGGGGAGCGGTGAGACGGGGACCGTCGGGCAGGTGCGGGCAGGAGCCGTCGGCCGCGGGGGCCCGGTCGGTCACAAGGGCCTCCCTTCGGCATTGCGGGCGAACCCTTCGGCCGGACATCCGCCCGGTGGCAGGCTGCCCAGGTCGGTGTAACGCGGGCTGGTGCGGTGATAGGAGTGGTTGCCCCGCACGACATCGAGGTAGGCGTCGGCGCAGCGCAGGGCGTCCGCGGCGCTCGCTCGGGGCAGCCCCGCCAGGTCGAGCTGGCGCGGCAGGTCGCGGCGCGCGGCGGTGATGAGGTCAGCGCCGTCGGCGATCATCCGGTCGACGTGGGCCGCCGCTTCCCGCGGTGTCCAACCGCGGTGGTGTTCGAGAATGGTGACGGCGTTGTGGAGGTAGCCGCTGGCTCGCTCGCGGTCGGCGGAGACCCGGTCGTTGCACAGGGCGGTGGTGTCGCAGACCGCGCTATACAGGGTGCGGAAGGCCGGCAGGCGGTGGACGGCGTCAGGCAGGTCCACGGCGCAGGCGACCTCGCACAGGTCGAGGTACCAGGGCACGCCGAACATCTCGCGGCGGCGCTCGTGGTACTCCGCCGGCTCGGGCAGGCGGTGGACGGCCCGGTCGACGGTCTCGCCGTAGAAGCCCCACAGCCAGTTGGCCAGGTGGGCGCAGAACCGCGCGGTCCAGGCCGGTGAGCGGATCGGCGCCAGCTGCCCCCACAAGGCGGCGGCCGCGTCGGCCATGGCGCGGTGCCCGCCGCGTCCGACCGGTTCCCTGCGGGCCGGGCTGTGTGGGGCGGCGGGAGTGAAGGGAGCGAGCAGCGCGGTGACGGCGCTCAGGCAGGCGCCGGGGTCGTCTCGTGCGGGACCTGCGTCGAACTCCTCGTCGATCAGCAGCGACCAGCCGGTGAAGCGGGTGATGAGGACGAGGACCTCCAGGGGCGCGGACGGGTAGTACAGGCCGATGCAGTACGCGACTCGGGAGCGGCGGACGTTGGCGCGCGCCTCGGGGGATCGGCACAGGCCGAACTCGTCGAGCCAGTGCCACATGTCCTGCTCGGCCTTCTCGGCACCGGGGTTGAGGCGGATCGCGGCCGGGAACAGGGGGGCAGGGCTGCCGTTGCCGGTCATATGTCGGGCTCCCCGTGAGGTGTTGGCCGAGTGCCGACGGGAAGCCCGCCGGCAGCACGGTCGGCGTCTCGCTCTGCGCGGGCAATGCCGGTCAACGAGCGCAGGTACGCCGCTTGCAGTACCACCTGCGCTACGCCGAGGCACAGGTTGAGCTGTCGGTGGCCGCCCCCAGGTGGCGCTGCGACGGCGCCGACGCTGAGCGCCGTCAAGGCGATCAGCAGGCACGCCGCGCCCGGTACCGACTGGCCTATCGCCGAACCCCGGCGGCGCAGCTGCGCCAGGCACAGCACAGGCGTCGCCGTCTGCAGGATCATCCCCGTCGTCACGCCGTACTGGTCGCCCAGGGCACGTCCGGCGAGCTGGAAGGCCGTCGCCGTGACGACGAGTGCGATCAGCACGGACAGCATGAGGCGCCGGCGCGGGACCCCGGGGTAGTCGGCGGGCCCGTAGCGCCAGAAGAGCCAGAACAGGTAGATCTCGAAGGCGACCAGGAACGGCTCGAAGGCATAGGTCAGGCTCCACGCCGTCGTGACGCCGAAAAGCATGAAGCCGTCCCAGGCGAAGATGCCGCACAGCACCAGCGGCGGCAGCGGGGAACGACGGTCCCGGTGGCCCTGCACGACCGACAGGGCGATCCACAGCAGACCGAAGACGAACCCGATGAGTCCTGAGATGACGAAGGCAGGCTGCACCGCCCCTCCTCACCGCCGCGCATCACACTTGACACCCGACGCGATCAGCTGAACGGGACCGCCAGGTCCGGCGTGTCTCCGCAGCACGTGGGATGTTCTGTCCTTCCGGGCCCCGCGTCAACCCCGCCGTGCACCGCGTTCCACCGGACATGGGGGCGCGCTGGCGCGCGACGCCGGCGTGCGTAGCGTTGGTGCGGCGCGTGTGACCGGGCGCGCCCCCGGCTGCCGTTGCCCACCGCCACCGGACAGGCATCTACTTGTCAGCACCCCACCGCTCCCTGCCTGATGCACGGGCCGCCTGGCGACGCGGCCCTCGATGCCGTACCCCGGCCAGGCCGAGCGACGACCGGAGCCCCCGATGACGCGCGACCCCCAGCCCCCGCCCGCCGTGATCCACGTGATCGACGGCCCGCGCCCCAACTCCTACCGCCCCAAGGTCGAGTACACCTACGACGATCCCGTCTGGATGTGGCAGAAGGCCCTCGGCTCGGACACCCTCCTCTTCCAGTTCGGCCTCTTCGACGCGGACGAACTCACCGAAGGCCCCACCCCGGGCCCGGTCGGACCGGCCGAACTTCGCCACTTCGAGCGCCAGTTGACCATCGCCGGCCTCACCCGGCCCGACTGCCCGCCTGTACGCCGCATCCTCGACCTCGGATGCGGCTGGGGCTACCTCTCCTGCCACCTGGCCCAGCGGTTCCCCGAGGCGCACCACATCGACGCCGTCAACATCAGCCGGCGGCAACTGGAGCACTGCGCCCACCGGCTCACCCAGGAGCCCCAGGCCGCAGACCGCGTCAGGCTGTTCCTGTGCGACGGCCAGGACGTCGACCTGCTGCCCGAACCAGAGGTCCCCTACGACCTGGTGATCGTGCGCGGGGTGTACACGCATTTTCTCAACGACGTCTTCGAGGCATCGGTGCGCGCCGTGTCGACGCGCATGCGCCCTGGCGCTCTGCTGGTCATATCGGACACCCTCTACAAGGAC
Source organism: Streptomyces sp. Y1 (assembly GCF_041053115.1). Taxonomy (NCBI): domain Bacteria; kingdom Bacillati; phylum Actinomycetota; class Actinomycetes; order Kitasatosporales; family Streptomycetaceae; genus Streptomyces; species Streptomyces sp. Y1. The sequence continues at coordinate 1,839,926 of NZ_CP163445.1, forward strand.
GACCTGGCACAGTACACATCGACCATCCCCGATCTGGTCGACCGGCTGGCCTGCGGAAACCGCAAGTCCCCGGCGTACTTCGTCCGCGTCCTGGAGGAACACGGCCTGCTCCTGGAGGACATGCGGATCATGCCGTCCAACGCGGAGATCATCCACTGGTTCCAGAAGGTCGGACTCAACATCGAACAGCACTTCCCGGACGGGGCGACCGGTCCGATAGAGGAACTGCGGGAGATGGCGGTGAGCTTCTCCGCCTCCCTCGCCCAGGACAAGGCATCCGTCTACAGCATCATCACCCGCCGCACCGATCCCGCCGCGTCCTCCTCCCCGCGGGTCGGCGTCTCATGACCGAGCCGGCCACCCCGCGCGCAGCGGCAGCCGCCTCGCTGCTGGCACGTACCCGGGCCGCCGTCGAACCGGTGCTGCGGGACGCCGTCGTTAGCCTCCCCGGCCGTATGAGGCTCGTCGCCGGCTACCAGCTGGCCTGGTGGGACGAGCACGGCATCCCGATCGACGCCTCGCCTGGGAAGGCCCTGCGGCCTGCGCTTGTGCTGGCCGCAGCCCGTGCGACGGGCGGCGACGACACCATGGCGCTGCCCGCCGCGGCCGCCGTCGAACTCGTGCACAACTTCACGCTGCTGCACGACGACGTCATGGACCGCGACGAGCTGCGACGACACCGGCCCACCGCATGGCGCGTCTTCGGAGTCAACGACGCTCTGCTGGCCGGGGACGCTTTGCATGCCCTGGCGTTTCGGATACTGGCCGACGCGGCGGCCTCGGTACGCCTGGCGGCATGCGTGATCGAGCTGTGCGAGGGCCAGCACGCCGACTGCGCCTACGAGATCGACAGCACGGTGACGCTGGCCGACTGCGTCACGATGGCCGAGGCCAAGACCGGTGCGCTGCTGGGCTGTTCCGCCGCGCTCGGCGCCCACGCGGCCGCTGCCCCGCAGCACCGGGTGGTCCAGCTGGACGCCTTCGGCCGCAGGCTGGGGCTCGCCTTCCAGATCACCGACGACCTGCTGGGCATCTGGGGCGACCCGGAGCGCACCGGAAAGCCGGCAGGCGCCGACCTCGCCGTACGCAAGAAGTCCCTGCCCGTGGTCGCCGCCCTCCGATCCGGCACCCCGGCCGGGGAGCACCTGCGCACCGCCTACGCCGCCGACAGCGGGGCCACTCCCGCAGAACTGGCCACGCTGGTCGAGGCCGCCGGAGGCCGCAGCTGGGCCCGCACACAGACGGCCCGCCACCGCGAGGAGGCCCTCGCCCTCCTGCACCACGCCGTCCCCGACTCGAAAGAAGCAGCCGACCTCCTCATGCTGGCATACCAGTTGACGGAGCACAGCCGCGAAAGCTGAGATCATCCGCCGCCCCGGGCTGGGGAGCGCCCCGCGAAGAACCTCACCTTCTCCGAACCGCGCGACCCCGGCAGGCCCCTGCTCGGCCTGCATGCCTTCGAGCACGTCGAGCTGCCCCGCCTGCTGATGACCACCAGCCGTCCCGACGGCCACGCCTCCCCCGTCCAGGCCGCCGCCGCCGACCGCTTCCTCCAGCAGGCCCCCTTCGGACCGGCCGGACTCTTCTCCGACATCGACCCCACCGCCGCCGCCGTCGCCGCAGCGCACTGGCTCGCCGCAGCGGCCGAAGTCACCGCCGACACCTCCGGACACAACCCCGTCCAGGTCGTCCAGGAAGCCGACAACATCGAAGCCCTCCCCCACGAAACCCCCACCCTCGTCCTCGGTCTCATCGACGACGGAGCCACCCCACACGAAGCCGTCACCGGACTCGTCCGCCACGCCATGCACGTCGCCGACGGCCTGCTGCCCGACCCCGGTGCCCTCCGCGAGCAGCTCGACGACGTCGAGCAGACCCTCGCCCGCAGCAGCGACGACGGCCTCGATCTCGAAGACGTCCTGCTGCGCCTGACACCGCTGGACCCCAAGCGCCCCGCCCGCGACCTCCTCGAAGACCTCCTCACCGGCATCCACGCCTGCTGGCTCCTCCACAGCGAATACGACGACTACGCCGGCGAGAACGACACCGACGACGCGCAGGACTGGGACGACGCACAGGCGGAGCAGCACGACAACCGCAGCCGCGAACGCTTCGCCCAACTCGTCCGCGACACCGCCGCCACCCACCACGACCGCCTCCTCTGAGTCGGCCCCGACGATCGAACGGACCTGCGGGTCTCCCTTTGCCGCTGGTCAAGGGAGACCCGCAGGTCACAGGCATTCTGCGAGCTTGGTGGTCGCACGGTGGTCGCCCCGCGGAGGCAGACTGGAAGAGCAAGAACGACCCCGCGCGCGATCCTTCGAGGCGATCACCATGCGCTGCTCACCGAACCCCGGCAACGACCGAGGCCGCGTCTACCGGCGCTGCGGCTGCCGCGACGACCACCGCCGCCAGCTCGGCACCGCCTGTCCCCGCCTCGCGGTCGACCCCCGCCACGGCACCTGGGCCTTCGCCGTCGACACCCCGCCCGTCGACGGCCACCGTCACACCGTCCGCCGCGCTGGCTTCCCCGACGAACTCGACGCCCGCACCGCACTGCGCCGCTTCAACGAGGGCCTGGCCCTGTGCGTCATCACCGACCCACGGCAACGCACCGCCGAGTACCTGCGGGACTGGCTGGACGAGAAGGAACTGCACCTCAAGCCCACCACGATGGCCCGCTACCGCGCCTACGTCGAACAGGACCTCATCCCCGCCCTTCGGCCAGATCACACCCGCCGGCGGCTACGTCTTCCACCGCCACGGCCGCCCCCTGCACCCCAAGCACGTCCTCGACCGCTTCCACCTGCTCTGCGACAAAGCCGGCGTCCCCCGCATCGCCCTGCACGACCTGCGCCACCTCACCGCCAGCTTCGCCACCGCGGCCGGTGTCCCGATGCCCGTCGTCTCCAAAACCCTGCGCCACCGCACCCTGTCCACCAGCGCGAACATCTACACCGACCTGACCTTCCCCGCCGCCCGCGCAGCCGTCGACGCCGTCGCCTGGATCCTCGACAACGCCGACCGCGCAGCCCTCGGCCGACCCACCTGTCGCGCCCAGCGCCCCTGGCACCAGAACCCCCGCCCGCACCGGCAACTGCCCGCACACCAACCGCAGCGAACAGATGAACCATCAGCGACCTGGCCGATGTGGCGCGGCGATCACCATGCGACCACCACCTGACCGAACAACAGAAAGAGCCGGCACTCGGTTTCCCAAGTACCGGCTCTCACAACCGACTTCACAGTCGGGACGACAGGATTTGAACCTGCGACCCCTTGACCCCCAGTCAAGGGGTTCAACTATTGTCGGCAGCCGGGGCCTCAAGGACCCGGCTTCTTTGTTGCTCAACTGCCATGAGGTACACGTGAGTTGGAGACTCTCGGCGGAAGTGATGCCACGAACTGCTGACGATGGCCCAGTGTTTACTTTGCGCACAAGCGTCCGTTTTCGACCATCAGCGTTCATGGGCGCTCATCGGGTGTGGTCCCAAAGTGGTCCCAGGGTCAACGACCCCGCCGCAGCTACTGCCGGTGACCGAGATCTGTCGGACCTTCAGCAAGCACGGCCGTGCGATTCCGACAGCCGCTGCGTCGACGACGCCGGCCGGCCTGCAGCACCGGTTCCTGCGAGCGGATCACGGTCGCATACCCACCGGCTACGGATGGTGATCTTCCGGGCGGTGTGTCGTCTTGAGCGTGTCTTCGCCGTCTGGATCTGAGTGCTTCGCGCACCGCCCCGCACGCTCTGCCGCCACACCCGACACGGCAGCCACTCTTGCCCCAGAGGCACCACCCAGTCCGAGAGAAGGGGAAGCTCATGGGACAGCGTGCGCAGCGTGGTCGGGTGTACCGGCGGTGTGGTTGTTCGGACGGTCACGGGAGGCAGTTGGGTCCGTGGTGTGTGCGGTTGTTGGAGGAGGCGGGTCACGGGTCGTGGACGTACTGCGTCGACCTGGCCCCGGAGGACGGGAAGCGAAAGACCCGCCGGCGGGGCGGGTTCGCCAGCCGTGCGGAGGCGGCCCGGGAGATGAGGGCGGTGCTGGACGGTGAGCTGCGCGGGGTGTACGAGGACCGGCGCACGACCGTGGCGAGTTTCCTGCGGCAGTGGCTGGCCGTGAAGAAGGAGGAGCTCGCGCCGAACACGTACGCCGGCTACGAGGCGTGCGTGGAGCGGGGCAAGGTCACCGTCTACCGGATCGTCTCCACCCTGCGCAACGCCCTGAACGCCGCGGTGCGCGCCTGGGGGCTGCGCTACAATCCGGCCAAGCACTCCGTCCCGGCCCGGCCCCGCGCCGCCGAGCGCACCTGCTGGACCCCCGACGAGGCCGCCACCTTCCTGCGCCACAACGCCGAGCACTACGCCGACCAGCTGACCGACCTGTTCGAAGTCATACTCGGAACCGGCATGCAGCCGGAGCTCGCCGGCCGAGTCAGGAGGTCAGCCCGCTGAAAACCGTACGTACACCGTGCGAGTCAGAGCGGCTGCCGCCAGTTGCGGTAGGCATGCAGGGGCTCAGCGAAGCCTCTGTCGCTGAACGGGTTCGGCAGCGTGCCGCAGAGGGTGCCGAGGAGGAATTCGCCGAAGCCCGCCTCGAAGCGGATCCAGCGTTCCTCCCCAAAACGGGGCTGGCGCTTAAAGACGACGACATCCCAACTGTCCGGCTCCCGGGTGTCGCAGAGCCAAAAGACCACGTCGCCATTGGAGGTCCTCGCGAAGGGGAGAAGCCTCCCTTCCTTCAGGTCTTCCGGGGAGGTTCCAGTAGGGACCAGCTCTTCTCTTGGGTCGAAATCCAGTCCGTCTACGAGGTCGCCGTACGGGGAACCGGCCACCGGCGGCGTGCTGACGCCGAGATACTCGTCCAGCTCGCCGCCGCCGTAGAGCGCGACGAAGTCGCGGTAGTCAGCGGGTAGCCGCAGGCCTGTAGCCTGTGCCAGCTCATCCCAATCGACAGTGTCGCCTAGGGCCTGTCCGGCGGATCATGTGACTTTTCCATGCCGGGCTCGTTGTGCCCGGCATGGGGCGGGGTGATCTGACGAACGATGAATGGGCCCGACTGGCACCGCATCTGCCGGGGAGCGGTCGACGGGGCGGGCGCTGGAACGACCACCGCAGAGTGATCAACGGGATCCTGTTCCGGCAGCGCACCGGTGTCCCGTGGCGAGACCTTCCGGAGCGTTTCGGCAGCTGGAAGACGGTCTACGAGCGGCACCGGCGATGGTCCGCAGACGGCACGTGGGACAGGATCCTGCGGGCCGTCCAGGCCGATGCCGACGCGGCGGGCCGGCTCGACTGGAGCATGGTGAGCGTGGACTCCACCTCCTGCCGGGCCCATCAGCACGCCGCCGGAGCCCGGAAGACGCCGCCACGCGTCCCGGGAAAAGAACGACGCCCCGGCAGCACCGCCCCGATGAAGGACTCGGGCGTTCCCGGGGCGGGCTGACGACGAAGATCCACCTGGCCGGCGAGGGCGGGCGCCGCCCACTGGGCCTGCTGATCACGCCGGGTCAGTGGGGCGACGCCCCTCAGCTCATACCGGTCATGGAGCGCATCCGCGTCCCGCGCCCGGGCGGTGGGCACCCGCGCACGCGACCTGGCCGGGTGAGCGGCGACAAGGCGTACAGCTCCCGCCGTAACCGCTGCTACCTGCGCAGACGCCAGATCAAGCACACCATCCCGGAACCTCGGGACCAGCGGGCGAACCGCCGCCGTCGCGGCAGCAGGGGCGGGCGCCCACCCTCGTTCGACAAGGAGGCCTACAAGCGCCGCAACGAGGTCGAGCGCACGATCAACCGACTCAAGACCTTCCGTGCCGTCGCGACCCGCTATGACAAGCGGGCCTACGTCTTCCACGGCACGGTCACCGTCGCAGCGATCCGTCTCTGGCTCCGACCATGATCCGCTGGACAGAACCTAGCCCGTTCGAATCCCCGAGTAGGGCTGAGAGGCGCGTGATGGTCGGGTGGACCATGTCGATGTCTCCTCCTTGGGGTCGCGCGGTTCGGTCAGTCACCGTACTGCCCGGCATCCTCCCCGGTGCCGCTATGGATCGACTTGCCGAGATTCTTCCAGCCGCTCCCTGCGGTGTAGATCAAGTTCGGCGTCTTGCCACGGTCCGCGCCGATCAGATGGCCGTCTTTGTCCCAGGCAATGTAGGACATCTCGATCTTGTATGGCACGTTCCGGTTGCCCTCGTAGTACAGGATCACCTCGTAGAGCACCGTGTTCCCAGCGTCGATCTGACTCCTCACCTTGTCCTCGAAGGTCAACATGCTGTCCATGGGGCCCGGGTCGGAGCTGCTCGGTTTCTTCTTCCCAACGTAGGAATTGGCGTCGCTGCCACAGGTGACCAGGTTGGCCGGGTTGGTGCCGGATCCCGACAGCTGAGCCCCTACTGAAGTTGAATTGGTGATGTCGCTCGCATGGGTGAAGCAGTAGCGTTCGCCCGCCGGTGGAGGGTCGGTCCCGGTAGTCGTGTGCTGTGAGGTATGCACAGGGCGGCGGTTTGACCGACGCGGAGAGGGCCGCGCGGGAGCGGATCCGGCAACAGGCCGTGGAACGCTTCGAGCGCGGCGAGAAGAACCGGGAGATCGCGGCCGCACTGCGGGTGAGCGTGCGGTCGGTGGAGCGCTGGCGCCGGCAGTGGCGCGAGGGTGGTGCGGCGGGAATCTCCTCGAAGGGCTCGCCTGGTCGCCCCAAGCTGTCCGACGCCCAGATCGCCCGCCTGGAGCGGGAGTTGGAGCGTGGTCCGCTGGCCCACGGCTGGGAGGACCAGCGGTGGACTCTCGCACGGGTGAAGACGCTGATCGGCCGGCTGTTCCACGTCTCCTACACCGTGGAGGGCACCTGGGCCCTGCTCAAGCGGCACGGCTGGTCCTGGCAGCAGCCGGCCCGCCGGGCCATCGAGCGCGACGACGCGGCCGTCGAGTTGTGGAAAAAGGACACGTGGCCGCGGGTAAAAGCGCCGCGGCGGCCCGCGGGGCCTGGCTTGTCTTTGAGGACGAAGCCGGGCAGTCGATGAGGCCGCCGCGCGCCAGAACTTGGGGCAGGCTCGGCTGCACTCCGGTCGTGCGGGTGCGCGGGCGGGGAGCCGGCCGGGTCTCCATGGCGGGGCTGAGCTGCTACTGAAGTTGAATTGGTGATGTCGCTCGCATGGGTGAAGCAGTAGCGTTCGCCCGCCGGTGGAGGGTCGGTCCCGGTAGTCGTGTGCTGTGAGGTATGCACAGGGCGGCGGTTTGACCGACGCGGAGAGGGCCGCGCGGGAGCGGATCCGGCAACAGGCCGTGGAACGCTTCGAGCGCGGCGAGAAGAACCGGGAGATCGCGGCCGCACTGCGGGTGAGCGTGCGGTCGGTGGAGCGCTGGCGCCGGCAGTGGCGCGAGGGTGGTGCGGCGGGAATCTCCTCGAAGGGCTCGCCTGGTCGCCCCAAGCTGTCCGACGCCCAGATCGCCCGCCTGGAGCGGGAGTTGGAGCGTGGTCCGCTGGCCCACGGCTGGGAGGACCAGCGGTGGACTCTCGCACGGGTGAAGACGCTGATCGGCCGGCTGTTCCACGTCTCCTACACCGTGGAGGGCACCTGGGCCCTGCTCAAGCGGCACGGCTGGTCCTGGCAGCAGCCGGCCCGCCGGGCCATCGAGCGCGACGACGCGGCCGTCGAGTTGTGGAAAAAGGACACGTGGCCGCGGGTAAAAGCGCCGCGGCGGCCCGCGGGGCCTGGCTTGTCTTTGAGGACGAAGCCGGGCAGTCGATGAGGCCGCCGCGCGCCAGAACTTGGGGCAGGCTCGGCTACACTCCGGTCGTGCGGGTGCGCGGGCGGGGAGCCGGCCGGGTCTCCATGGCGGGGCTGAGCTGCTACAAACCCGGTCAGCGATCCCGGATGTTCTACAGCTTCCACGTCTACCGCGGCCGCAAGGGCGAGAAGAAGGGCCTGACCTGGCAGGACTACCGGGACCTGCTCATCCGCGCGCACATCCAGCTCGGCGGCCCGATCGTGCTTGTGTGGGACAACCTGCGCGCCCACCTGATGCCGCCGATGCAGGAGTTCGTCCAGGCGAGCATGGACTGGCTGACCGTCTTCCAACTCCCCTCCTACGCACCGGACCTCAACCCGCAGGAGGGCGTCTGGTCGCTGGTCAAGCGCACCATCGGCAACCTCGCCGCCGCCAACCTCGACCAGCTCGCCCGAGCCGTCAAGCGCAGCCTGAAGCAGATCCAGTACCGCCCCCACCTCATCGATGGATGCCTCGCCGTCACTGGCCTGATCATGGACGGTTGATAACCCACGGACCGACATCACGAATTCAACTTCAGTAGCACGTGACAGGCGTTCACATCGCTGACCTTCCCACCCCACCAAGCAACCTGGTTGCGGGCCCAGTCGTAGCCGGCAGGCTTGGTGCCGTTCTTCACGTCTGTGCTGGTGCCCTGGTGCGACTTCAGGTACGAGCTGTCCACGCAGGCCGTGACGCCGGTAGCGCGCCCCCCATTGGCAACGTCCACCTGGCCATAGTTGACCCAGCCCGCGCCATCGCACTGGCAGTTCTGAGAGGGTGTTCTGCGAGTCTTGGGCGGTTCTCGTCGTCCTTGAAGGCAGGTTGTCCGGTTCCGGTGCTTCACAGCGGGCCGTCGGCGCGGTGTGCTGATGGATGTGGGTGAGCGTCCTGCGTACCCGAGCGACCTGTCTGATGAGGCCTGGGGCCTGATCCGGCCGGTCCTCACCGCGTGGAAGGCGAAGCATCCCTCGGTCAGCGGCCATACGGGCCGGTACGAGATGCGGGAGATCGTGAATGCGATCCTCTACCAGGCCCGCACCGGCTGCCAGTGGCGCTACCTGCCCCACGACCTGCCGCCCAAAAGCGCCGTGTACTACTACTTCGGAGCATGGCGCGACGACGGGACCGCCGAGACCATCCACGACCTGCTGCGCTGGCAGGTCCGCGAAAGCCGCAGGCGACACGAGGACCCCACCGCGGTCGTCCTGGACTCCCAGACCGTGCGGGCCTCGACGAACGCCCCGAAGGACACGACCGGGCTGGATCCGGGAAAGAAGAGCCCGGGCCGCAAGCGGAGCATCGCCACCGACGTGCTCGGCCTGGTCATCGCCGCCGTCGTGGTCGCGGCGAGTGTCCACGACAACGCGATCGGCATCGCGCTGCTGGACAAAGTCGTCCGCGCCGCGCCCACCGTGACCAAGGCATGGACGGACGCCGGGTTCAAGAACGCGGTCGTCGAGCACGGCGCCCACCTCGGCATCGACGTCGAGATCGTCCAGCGTGAGCCCGGCACACGAGGGTTCACACCGGAGCCCAAACGGTGGGTGGTCGAGCAGACGCTGGGCACTCTCATGCTCCACCGCAGGCTCGCGCGGGACTACGAGGCGAAGCCGGCCAGCTCGGTGGCGGTGATCCACTGGTCCATGACCGACGTGATGCTCCGCCGCCTCACCCGCGCCGCCACCCCGACCTGGCATGACCCGCCACCCTGGCGTCCGGCACCTGTGACCAGCGGGAGCGTCGATGAGGGAACTCCTGGACAAGATCGAGTCCCGGCAGCAGCTCGTCCTCGAGACAGCCGACCAACTACGTGAGCAGATCGCCCGTCTCGCCGAACAACTCGCAGCCGCCGAAGACACCTTGAAGCGACTGCAGATCACCCGGGAGACCATCCTGGAACTGGCCGCCGAGGACGAGACGGGGCCACCCGAGGCGCTGCCTCCCGGATACTGCGCGATCCTGGCGGCCATCGAGACAGCGGGAGAAGGACTCCGTGCCAAGGACGTCTGCCGAGCCCTCGGCCTCGGCACCGAGGCACGGCACACCGAAGGCACCCGCGCCAAGCTGAAACGCCTGGTCAGCCGCGGCATCCTCACCGAACCCGAGCCCGGCCTCTTCACCCTCACCAACCCGGCACCGGCCACCCCAGAGGCCAACTCAAGCTGAACCCCGAAGGCTCACAGAACACCCTCTGACGTCGGCGCTTGTCTTCTCCCCCCGGTCTCCGGGGCGCGGAGCCGGAATTGGCTTGGGCTCCGGCTCGGTGAGGAGGTCGATCAGGGCATCGCCACCGGCGACGAGGCCGGGACCGACTGTGGTGACGATGCCGACGACGGCCGTTGCGCCTTCAGCGACCACGGTGGTCACGACGGCGGTGACGACTGCGACGATGGTGTCCGTGGAGAAGTCGAACGGGCTGGGGTCGGCGTTGGGGCGCACTCGCCAGAACCGTTGGCTGGACACACCCGCGAATCACCAGACCGGCTACTGGTGCGCCTGGCTGCGTTACGCATCCCTCCAGTTGATGAACTGCTGGCTCGGACGCCCCCAGAGGGAGAGGTCACTGAGCGGGCACTCGTCCAACTCTCCTGCAAGCAATCCGACCAGGAAGTCGACCATCCCAACGTCGTGGACAAGCCACTTCCGCTCGAAGTCGCTCCATACCACGACCGGCCAGCGGTCTGAGTCGGGCCCGATGGCGAGCCAGCAGAGTGCATCGGCGGCATCGCTGTGCCCCCAACCGATCAGTGCCGAATCGTCAACCACCTCCGCCGGCAGGCCTGCGCGAGTCCGGCCGAACGTGAAGCGGGCCTCCTCGGTCTCCTCCGCCACATCGGTTGGGCGCTCGCCCGGCCCACTCACGGATACCGGATGGGCCACACCAAGATGGTCGCTGATCGTACCCGCCCCATAGAGCTCGATGAACTCGCGGTAGTCGGTTGGAAAGCGCCGGCCGAGGGCCGCTTCCGCAGTAGCCCAGTCGATGCTGTCCCCGCCGGTTGCTGGGGCAGGCATCATCGCCTTTAGCCTGTCAAGCCTCATTGGATCTCCTTGTCATCAGAGTGATGGATCAACGGTCAGGGCTCACTGCCGACCGGAACCGGCTGGCCGGTATCAGTGTGCGTCACCAACCCGAGGTTCCGCCAACCCTTACTCGGGCTGAGGATCATATTGGGCACCACCTCGTTGAACCGGAGGCCGGGTCGACCATCGGGATACATTCCTTGAGCAGACATCTCGTAGGAGACGGGGACGGTTCTGTCTCCATCATATTTTGGAACCACCTTGTAATGAACGATCTGCCCGCCATCTATGGCCTCCCTCGCCTTATCCTCCCAATAGTTCATATTCTGCGGGATAGGACCGAACTGAGGCTGCTTCACATAGGTATTAGCGGAACGCGAGCAGGTCGAGATGTTCCGAAGGTCGGTGCCCGAGCCGCTCAACTGGCTGCCGAGTACGTGGCAGGCGTTGATGGCCTGGCTGGCGTTCAGGCCGAGCCAACCCGCATACCTCTTGGCCCACAAGTATCCGGGAGGTGCGACCTTCTCGACATCGGTCCGGGTGCCCTTGTGTTCGGGGTCAGCTAGGTATGCGGTGTTCAAGCATGCCTCGACACCGGTAGCACGGCCGCCGTGTTCAGCATCGGAGTCACCTAGGTCGACCCAGCCCTCGCCACCGCGCAAGCAGTTGTCGTCCCGACGCTTGTCTACTCCCCCCGGGTCTCCGGGGCGCGGGGCCGGAATCGGCTTGGGCTCCGGCTCGGTGAGGAGGTCGATCAGGGCGTCGCCGCCGGCGACGAGGCCGGGGCCGACTGTGGTGACGGTGCCGACGACGACCGCTGTGCCTTCAGCAACCACGGTGGTCACGACGGCGATGCCGACTGCGACGATCGTGTCCGTGGAGAAGTCGAACGGGTTGGGGTCGGCGTGGGGGCGCTCGTGGTCGTTGATCGGGCGGATGTCCGCTGGCGGCTTAGGCCGGGGCAAGGTGGGGCCGGGATGTGTGCGTGGAGCGGGTTGCTTGCGGCCCGGACCTGGGTGGCTGCGGCCACCACCTCCGGAACCATCGCGGCCGGGGAGCAGGCCAAGGCTTTCGATCGGGATCTCGCGCGGTATGGGGGTCGAGGCCCTCCCACTGCTGTAACCCGGGATCTCCGGATCATCGGGCCAGCCATGTTCGAACCCCGGGGGTATGTTCTTGTCGAACAATTCCCTGAGCGCCGGGGGGAGGTCCCACCCATAATCCTCCGGCTCGGGGATGCACACGAGCGGGATTCGAAAGGGCACAAAACGTCGGAGAGTCTGACAGGGACTGTGCCCGGACGGGTCGGTCGAGTCGGTCGGGTCGCCGTTGCCATAGGTGAACCGGTTCCCCTGGGCGGACGGGCTGGTGCCCAGTTGCCGGGAGTCACGTGAGGCGAAGGTACCACTGCCGGGCCGGTACCAGCGGGCGGCCATGTTGACGTCGCCCGAGGTTGGGTCGGTCCACCCGCTCTGGTAGCCAATCGAGTTGGTGGCCCCGGCGCTGGCCGTGGGCTTGCCGAAGGGGTCGTAGGCGGTGGAGCCTGCGACGCCCTTGGCAGCCGGGTCGATGGTGGCGACCACGTCGGTGTGCTGGTCGCTGATCACCAGGCGCGGGTTCGGCGTTGCGCCCGTAGTGGCCGTGCCGAGGAGCCTGCCGCCGGGGCTGCGGGTGTAGCTGGCCGTGCCGTCCGTGACGACGTTGTTGGAGCCGCCGTCGTAGGTCAAGGTGGCGTTTCCTGCTTGGGCGACGCGATCGGTCGAGTCGTAGGTGTAGGTGGACGTTCCTTCCTTGACCATCCGGTCGAAGCCGTCGAACTGGACGTCCTTGGGCTGGGAGCCCTGAGCAGTGCTGCCTGCAAGGGTGCCACGGGCCGAGTAACTGTACGCCGTGGAGCCGTCGTTGAGCAGTTCGTTGCGCTCGTCGAAGGTCGACGTGGCGCCCCCGGCCGAGGTCCGGTTTCCGGCCGCGTCCCAGGCGTACGCGGAGGCGGTAGCGCCGTTGTTCCACGAGGTGAGTCGCCCAGCCAGGTCGTAGCCGTACTGGTTGGTGGCGGCCCCTGCCGTGCCGGTAGTGGTCTTGCTGGTGATCCGGTTGTTGAGGTCGTAGCCATAGCCGATCGACGCGACGGCCGCCCCGCTCGGGTTCTTGATGGTGTCGTCGCGCAGCCGGCCGAGGTTGTCGTAGCCGTAGCTGCGGGTGCCGCCGGTACCGTAGCGCTCGGTGGCCAGGCGCCCAGCCGTGTCGTAGTCGTACCCGACCGTGGTACCGGTCAACGGGTCCGTTGCGCTCGTGACTTGGCCGGCTGCGTTGTAGCCGAAGGAGGTGGTGCCCGCCGCGTCGGTTCGGGCGGTCATCCGGCTGTCGCCGTTGTAGCTGTAGTTGCTGGCGCCGCCGGGGCCGGCGGAGGTGAGCAGTTGGCCGCGGTCGTTGTAGCTGTAGGTGTCGGGAGTGGCGCCGAGGGTGCCGGCCGATGTGAGGCGGCCGGCGGCGTCGTAGCCGAGGGTGCGGTTCGGGGTCGCCACCTCCGCTCCAGTGGCGGTCTCCTGGGTCAGGTTGCCCGCGCCGTCATAGCTGCGGCGGCGGACCACGCCTCCGGGCTCGGTCAGGGTGACGGCTCGGCCGGCGGCGTCATAGCTGGTGGTGAACAGGCTTTCGGCGGCGGTCGGGTGGGCGCTGGTAGGAGGCTCGACGGTCGATTCGGGGAGGCCGAGGCTGTTGTAGGTGTAGTAGACCGGGATGTTCTTCCCGTTGGTCCAGCGGGTTTTGCGCCCGCCAGTGTCGTAGCCGTAGGAAGTGGTGATCGTCTGGCCGGCGGCGACCGGTTCGACCTGCTGGACGATTTGCCCTGCCGGGTTGTAGCTGAACTGTCGTGCGTGTGCAGCGATGTCGGCGCTGGTCGCCACCTTGTCGGTGGCGCTGAGGACGTTGCCTTCCAGGTCGTACGTGGCGTACTGGGTGGCCACGGCTGCGCCGATGGTGTCCAGGTCGGTCGTGCTCACCGTCCGTCCCAGCCTGTCGTACCCGGTGACGGTCGTGGTGCCGTCTGCTTTGGTCACCCGGCCGGCACGGCCCAAGCCGTCGTAGGCCTGGCGGACGGTGAGGCCTGCGGGGTCAATGGCGCTGAGCACCTGGCCTGCGGCGTTGTAGGTGGCCTTGCTCGTGCCGCCGCCGGGCGTGGTGGAGCTGAGCTGGTTGCCCGCGTCATCCCAGGTGAAGGTGGTGGTGTAGGCGGCCGCTGCCGGGTAGCGCTCCAGTTGGGTGCTGGTGATGCGCCGCCCGAGGTCGTCGTAGGTTGACTGGCTGACCGCGCCCGTGGGACCGGTGGTGGCGAGCAGTTCGCCGTCCAGGTCGTAGGAGTTGGTGACGGTCGGGGTGCTAGTACCCCCGGATGGTGGGAGGGTGGTCTGCACCACGTTGCCGGCCTGGTCGTATCGCATGGTGCGGGTCAGCTTGAGGCCGGTCGGGTCGATGACGGTCGTGACGGGCCGGCCGAGCGCGTCATATTCCGCCGTCGAGGTCGGGGTGATCGTGGTGCCGGACTGCGGGTCGGTGTAGGCGGCACCAGCCACGGCTACCCGGTTGCCGTCCAGGTCGTAGGTGTAGGTGACCGTGTTGCCCAGCGCGTCGACCTGGGAGGTCGACTGGCCGAAGGTGTCGTAACCCATCCGGCCGATCGGCCGGACCTGCTGCGACTTGCTGCCGCGGCTGGTCGGGTCGAACGACTCCGCGCTGACCAGCGGGCCGGTGGTGACCGTAGGCCGGCCGGCCTCGTCGTAGGCGACGCTGCTGGTGTAGGCGGCCGGGTCGGCGCCGACCGCGTTCCCGTTCGGGCTGATGGTGCTGATCCGCAGACCGCGGCTGTTGTAACCGTTCACCACCACCGAGTCGGCGGGCTGGTTGCGGGCTGTCTGCTTGAGCACGTTCCCGGTGACGTCGTAGGCGTAGTCCGTCTCGGTCGAGCTCGTGTCCGCGCCGCCGGTACTGACCACGGTGGTCGGGCGATTCGCAACGTCGTAGGTGTACACGGTGGTGCGGTTGAGGCCGCCGGGGTCCACGGTCGTCCGGATGACTCGGCCGGCCGCGTCGTAGGCGGTGGCGGTGGTGGTCTTGCCGCCGCCCGTCACCTGCTGAGCGAGGTGGCCCGCGTCGTCGTAGGTGTTCTGCTGGAGCACCACGTTGCGCAGCGTGCCGTCGGTGTTGTGGTAGCCGTCGAGGTCGATCTCGGCGACGGTGTTGTCGTCGTTGTAGTACGTGTGGGTGGTGCGGCCCATGCCGTCTGTGTCGGTGGCGAGGCGGCCTGCGGGGTCGTAGGCACGGGAGCCGATGACCTGCCAGCGCGGTGCGGTCGGGGTGGCGCTGCTTCCGGTGTAGTTGGTGATGGCGGTCTGCTGCAGCTGCCCCATCGGCGAGTAGCTGTAGCTGTAGGTGGTGCCGGCCGCGTCGGTCCGGGTGGCGGTGTTGCCGTAGCGGTCGTAGGTGAACGAGGTGAGGTGGCCCCCGGCGTCCTTGACCTGCTTCACCCGGCTGGTGTCAGGCTCGTACGTCCAGGTCGTGGTGCGTGCCTGGTCACCGCCAGTGGTGTCGGCGACGGTACGGCTCACCTGGTTGCCGTCGATGTCGTAGGCACTGGTGGTCTGCCGGGTGTGTTTGGCACCCGTGACAGCGTCGGTGGTGTACGGCTCGGTGCGGGTGACCTGGTTGCCTTGGCCGTCCCAGGTGTAGTCGGTCTCCAGCGTCCGGGGTGCGGTGATGGTTCCGCCCGGGCAGTCGTCGCAGTTGAACGACTGGCTGATGGTGCGGCCCAGGTTGTCGTAGCCGTAGCTGGCCTTGGGCCGAAGTGGCGAGATGACGGAGGCTACGTCGCCGTTGTTCTGGTAGAGGTATGTGGTCTGTTGGTCGGCGGGGATGTTGTTGGGGTCCGGGTAGGCCACCGGGTCGAGCAGGCCGGTCTGGCTCCGAACCAGTCCGATCGGGACCGTTCCACCGTTCACGGCCGGGGTGGACGCGTTGGTGCGCAGGGTGTAGCTGACCCGGCCCTTGGGAAAGTCCGGCGTCGCCGGGAGGGTGGTGGAGGCCAACTGACCGTAGGCGTCGTAGGTGTAGCGGGTGGTGTACGTGGTGTCGCTGGGGCCGGAGGACCGGGCGTCGCTGGAGGTCAGGATCTTGTCGTTGGCCAGGTTGAACGGGTTGCCGGCGTCGAGGTAGTAGGTGGCGTAGCTGGTCTGGCAGCTCCCGGCGCCGCGGCAGGTGGTCCGGGAGACGGTGTTGCCGCGGGCGTCGTGCCCGGTGGTGATGGTGTGTCCGTTCGCGTCGCTGACGGCGTAGAGGTAGCCGGCGGTGTCGTAGCTGTAGCGGGTGGTGTTCCCATAGCCGTCGCTACGGGAGAGCAGCCGGGAGGAGCGGGTGTCGTACTGGTAGGTCAGCTTGTAGCCGGTCGGGTCCGTGACGATCGCGGTGGTCACTGGTGTGGCGGTACCGCCGTTGCCCATGGCCTTGTAGTGGGCTGCCACCGTGGCAGCGTCGATCCGGCTGGTGTAGTAGGAAGCCTCCGCAATGTTGCCCGCGAAGTGGTCGGAGCCGCCGCCGGGCCAGCCCGGACTGGTAGTGCCGGCACCGAGGTAGACGTACGGGGTGCCATTGAATGTGATCTTGCGCCCGCTGGTGTCGGAGGCGCTGGCCTGTCCGTCGATGTAGATGGTCTGGCCGCTGTCGTCGGCGGCAAGGACCACCTGGTGCCACTTGCCGTCATTGACCGTCCGGTCGGAGGTCATGACGGTGTTCGGGCCCATCCAGAACTCGCCGTGGATTCGGCCGTCCGAACCGACGTACAGGGCAGGGTTCCAGCTGTTCCCCAACGGACCGCCCACCGGGAAGTCCTGGTAGCTGTACAAGGGTCCACCGCTCGTGGTCTTGAACCACAACTCGATACTGGCCGGCCCCCGGACGGGCGCGGCGTCGGCCGGTAGCTGGATCTGCGAGGTGGTGCCGTTGAACACGGCCGACCTCTGGTTGGGGTCGCTGGAGGGGCCGTTGCCGTTCAGCAAGACGTCGGTCAGGTTGCCGCTGTTGACGTCCGGACGGGCGGAGCCCAGTTGGCTCGCGGCGTACCAGGATCCGGACGGATCGTTGAGGCGCCAGTAGCCGACTGCGCTGTCCTGGATCTCCTCGGCGCGGTAGGCGCTCGCGGCGTCCAGGCCGCCTACCACGGCTGCGGAGGTCGCGCGGTTGTAGTGGGCGGAGACCGTGTCCTTGCTGAGCGGGTAGCGGAAGATCGAGAAGTCGGCGATGGCACCGTTGAAGTAGCCGACCTGGTCCGAGGGAGGGTTGGGCCAGCCACCGCCGGTCCAGCCGGCGCCGAGGTAGGCGTAGGCCGAGCCGTTGTAGGTGATGGGCAGCGCCGTGGTGCTGGTCGCGGTGGGGGCGCCGTCCAAGTAGAGGGTCTGGCCGTTGCTGTCGCCTGCCAGGGCGACGTGGTGCCAGGCTCCGTCCGTGACGGTGGAGGACGAGACCAGGGCGTTGTTCGCCGAGCCGGTCCACAGGGCGCCATAGAGCTTCTTGTCCGAGCCGATGTAGAGCGCCGGATTCCAGCGGTCGGTCGATCCGTTCGGCTTTCCGTCGATCGGGAAGGACTGGTAGCTGTACAGCACGCCGGGGGCGGTGGTCTTGAACCACAGCTCGACGGTGGCCGCGCCCCAGTGCTTGGGCGCGGTGTTGGGGGGAAGTTGCACGTAGGCGTTGGTGCCGTTGAAGCCGGTGGCCGTCGAGGTCCCGGAGGCCCAGGGGCCGGTCTGGCAGCAGGTGGTGTTGTGGTTGGTGCCACGGTTCTGGGCGAGCGCGGCCGAGGAGATCAGCTCGGCGGCCTGGTTGCCGGCGGTGTCGCCGAGACGCCAGTAGCCGGTGGGCTTGCCGTCCACCACCGCGGCGTCGTACTGGGTGGCGTCGGCGGTGGTGGCGAGCCGGTAGAGCGCGGAGACGGCGGTGGCGCTCAGACCGTGCGGGTACGCGGCTGCGTCGGCGAGCTGGCCCTTGAAGTGGCCCGCCCGGTCGGCCGGTGCCTGCGGCCAGCCCCCGGTGACGTTGCCCGCGCCGAGGAAGACGTGGCCGGTGCCGTTGGGAATGATCGTGCCATTGAGCGGGCCGGCGGCCTGCGTGCCGTCGAGGTAGAGGGTTTGGCTGCTCTGAGTGTCGGCGGAGATCACCGCAAAGTGCCACTTGTTGTCCGTGACGGTGGCACCGCTGGCCAGGGTTGGTGCGGCATCGCCCATCCACAGCTGGGCGCGCAGCTTGCCGTTGCTGTCGACGTACAGGGCCGGGTTCCAGCGGTCGGTCGTGCCGTTGGGGGTGCCGTTGACCGGGAACGACTGGTACGAGAGCAGCACGCCGGCGCGGTCCGTACGGAACCACAGGGCGAGCGCGCCAGGACCGTTCTGCGGGGCGTAGGCAGCGGGCAGTTCCGCCCAGGAGGTAGTGCCGTCGAAGGACGCGGAGCCGGTCGAGCCGGTCATCGGGCCGGGTGAACCGAGGTCGACGTTGGCGTAGGTGCCGTTGTTGGGGGTCGGTCGTGGTGTGTAGACCTGGTTGGAGGCCTGCGCGCCGGCGCCGTCTGACAGCCGCCAGTATCCGTTTGGCCGGGATCCCATGACCGAGCCGCGGTATTCCTGGGAGGAACCGGTCACGGTCGGCTGCTCGAGCGACCAGGTGCCGCCGTTCTCGTCGGTCACCTTGGCGGCCCGGTCGTTGACGGTGTCGTAGGTCACGGCCAGCCGGGACTTACCCGAGGGAAGCTTGATACCGGAGAGTTCGACCGACTGCTGGCTGCCCGCCTGCCACAAGGACTTGACGGCCGGCGCCCCCAGGGCCCTGTTGTAGAAGGCGACGTCGCTGATGCTGCCGTTGAAGTAGTTCGCCTGGCCCGGCTGGCCGTACGGGTTGTCCGGCCAGCCGGAGCTGAGGAAGCCGCCGCCGACCGCTTCGGACCGCTGTCCGGGGGCGATCACGGCTCCCGGGAGCGTGCCCTGCGCGTCGCCGTCCAGGTAGAGGGTCTGGGTATTGCCGGCCGCCGAGAGCAGGGCGAAGTGCCACTTGTCGTCGTTGACCGGATTCTTGGAGTCGATGGTGTTCGACGGGCCGTTCCAGAACTTGCCGTGCAGCTTGCCGGACCGGCCGACGAACAGTGCGGGGGTGTAGTTGACCGGGGTGGTTCCGTTCCCCGGGAAGGCGTCGGCCTGGTAGCTGAACAGTACGCCCCAGCTGGTGGTCTTGAACCAGAGGCCGACCGAGGTGTACGAGGAGGTGTCCAGAACACTCGACGGGAGCCCGACGAAGCCGGAGGATCCGTCGAAGGTCGCGGCCGTGGCACCGGAGGCGGTAGGCCCGAAGGCGGTGGGGCCGGGCGTGCCAAGGGTGACACCCGTGCTGGAGTAGCGTGCGTTGTCGTTGCCCTGGTTCTCGGCCACCTCGCTGGCGGCGGTGCTGCCCGACTTCTCCCCGAGGCGCCAGTACGAGGCCGGCGCGGAGTCCAGGACCGCCGAGCGCAGGTGCGATCCGGTGCCGTAGGTGTAGGTGGTGCAGGATCGGGCGGTGTTCCCGCCGGTCGCCGGTGCGCAGACCTGGTCCAACTGATCGAGATTGCTGGTGTTGTACGTGTAGGTCCAGGCCTGGGCGGTGTTCCAGTCAGCCCCGGTCGCCGGGTCGGTGTAGACCTTCGCGACGTGCCGGTTGCCGGTCGTCCACTCGAAATGCAGCACCCGGCTCGACGATGTGTCCTTCACCGTCGTCAGAACGCCGTTGGTGTAACTCAGCTCCTGGGTGCGGCCGACCGCGTCGCGCACCAGGGACAACGCATAGCCGTCGCCCGAGACGACGTGGAACTCGTAGCGGGTACCGTCCTTGGCCATCAGGTCGAACCCGGCAGCGACCTTGGTGAGGGACTGGAACTCGCCCGATGGCGGCGTGTACAGGGCACCCTTGTTCGGGTCGGCCCCGAAGCGGGCCGCCCGGCCGCTGGCGGTGGTGAGGACGACAGAGTCGGTGCCGTCGTTGTCGGGCTGGACCCGCATGTCGAAGTTCGAGGTCCAGCCGTTGCCGAACAGCGTCGACGCGCGCGGATCCAGGGAGTTGTACGAGCGGTTGACCGTCAGCGCCGGTCCGATGCTCTTGACGTCCGCGTCGGTGGCTGCCGTGGTGTAGTTGCCGACCTTGGCGTCGAAGGGACGGCCGGCCCCGTCGCCGACCGCACCGCCCAGGTGGGAGGTGATCACCGGCTGTTGGACCTGAGTGGAGAAGGAGACGGTGCTGGACAGCGGGCTCTCACCGATGTGGTCGCCGACCTTGACGTTCCATAGGTAGCTAGTGTTCCAGGCGAGTTTGCCGGTCGGTACCGCCCACGAGGTGCTGGACTGCCAACCCGATTCGGCAATGAGCTGCGGGTCGCCCGACGACGGGTTGGTGTAGACCCGGAAGTCGTAGTCCAGCCCCGTACCGGGATAGTTGTCCGGGTCGTGGCCGGTGGCGTAGAGCTGCGGGGTGAGGTTGCCGACCACGGTGTTGTTGGGTGGCGCCAGTACGTCCAGCTGGGGAGCGGTGTTGGCCCCGGAGACGGTGTTGCAGGTGCCGAAGGGTATCGAGTGGGAGTCGTGCAGGGACGTGGTTCCGCCGACGTACCCGTCCCAGCAGAGGTAGTAGGAATGTCCGAGCGGCAGTGGCGGGATCACCCCGTTGACGGTCACGGAGTCATAGGTCTTGACCAGCCCGGAAACGCCGGTGAGCGGAGCGTTGAACCATTGCTCGTTCCAGTTCGAGTCGAACAGGCGCGCCTTGACCTGCATGCTCTGCGAGTTCCACCAGTTGGCCGCCATGTTGGTCAGGGTGACCTGCTGGTAGCCGGGCGTGTTGTAGGTCGGCGGCATGTAGCTGCCGGCCGGAGCGTAGGTCGCCGCCCAGTCGCTGTAGACGATCGACAGGTAGGGCGGGTAGGCGCTGTTGGCGCTGGAGAACTTCTTCCAGTGGTTGGAGTCGGTGGTGCTGGCCGTCAGCGCGAGGCCGTAGTTAGCGCCGCCGCGGGCCCAGCTCTCGACCAGTTGGACGCCCGGGTCGTTGTGGCTGCGCCCCAGGTCGATGGGCTCCCACATCGCGCCCCCGCACGTGTCGCCCGCGGAGAAGCTGGCGGTGCCCACCTGCTGACCGATCGATACACCCGGGTAGGTGTTGATCGTCGCCGGGTCCCACCCACTGGTGATCTGGTTGACGTACACCGGGTGCGGCGAGCACTCATACGAATGCGTGTTGTTCAGGTTGAGGCTGACGGCGTGCAGGTAGTCGTTCTGTAGCGCGCCGGCCACGCTGGGGAAGTAGAGGTAGCTGTTCACCTTCGAGGCGCCGCCGTCTGAGGTGCCGATCCGCAGTAGTGGGTCGGTTGAGAAGTTCGCGGTCTGGTCTGACCGGACGAAGGTCGACTGGCCGACGCCAATGGACGTGGTCGACGGGTCGACGGTGATCGGGAAGACACGCCTGGGATCGTGCAGCCAGGTTTCGTCCAGGTCCATCTGCAGAGCGGGAACGCCGTTCTGATCGACCAGGCGGTAGCGGACACCGTCGCTGACCACGCCGTCGCCGGAGGCCGGGTCGACCTTCGCGTCCATCATGAAGCCGCGCGGAATCGTCAGCCGAACCGCACCGGAGGCATCCTTGAACTGCACCTCGCCGGCCGGCCCGATCGCCGGGGTCAACCCGGTGGCGTGCAGCGGGAAGAGCCAGCTCGTCGGGGCGGTCGCATCATGCAGGACCAGCGATTCCTTGATGCCCTGGGCAAGGCCGTTGTAGACGACGTCACTTGCGGGGCGCGCGAGTGGGTAGGTCAAGGTGTCGCCCTGGACGACACCGCGAACCGATGCCGCGCCCTGCAGGCCGTAGGAGACCGTGTGCCCGGAGTCCAGGGACCAACTCACGACCGAGGGATCATCGGACTTGACGGCAAAGGTGGCCTGCTGGCTGTTGGCCTGCTCGGCCCAGCGACCGGAGCGGTCGAGCGAGAAGTTGGTGTTGATGTCGCCCCAGCTGCCGTCTGCCTTCCGGTAGTGCACGGGCCGGGGGTACACGCGCAGAGTCCTGGTACCGTCCGGGTTCTGGTAGACCGAGGTGCTGTCGGTCCGGGCACCGGTGACCTCGGTGCCCTCGGCGGACGGCGCCGGGGAGCCGGCACCGGTGACCGCGTCGTTACGGGCCTGGAGGTCCTGCGCCGAGGGCACCGCGGACTTGGCGTTGCGGTTCTTCGCCCCCTTGTCGTCCTTGGTGTCATTCTGCGGTGCGGCAGCCTTCGGCTGCGCCGGGTCGCCGGACCGTGGACTGCCGGGCTTGGCATCACCGGGGCGGTGTTCCAGTGACGGCGGCGGGGTGACAGCCTCGCCCCTCACCTGGGTCTTGGGTTGCCCGTCGCCCGAGGGGTGAGTGGCGGTATCTCCCGCCACCGCTCTGGTCTCGGGCAACTCGCCTGGGCCCGGCTGGTGAGCGGTCCCCCCGGGAGCGCCGCCGTCCTTCTTGGTTTGCGAGGAGGAAACCGTGTGGCCCCCCTGGCTCGGGTCACCACTGAGCTGTTGCGGGGTGTTCAGAGTGGCCGTCCGGGCCGGCGCATTGGCAGCAGTGAACGCGCTCGCCTCCTGAGTGCCGACCGTCAGCAGGACACCCAGGGCCGTGATGAACGCAAGCCAGCGACGCATGACCAATCCCCCACAAATACCGACGAAGCAGCCGAGTCTCCCCTGACTCCGGCCCGCCTCCTTCCTATCCGGCTCAAGCCCTTTCGGTACAGATCAAAATCGACAACCCCATGGTCAATTGATGGAAATACCTCCCATAATGCCCGCATATGATCTTCAGACTTTTTTCATGTTCTTTACCTGGCGAGAGAAACCGCTGGGCGAAGCTTGACGTCACCGCTGGACTCCGTCGTCCACGCCAACGACCACTACGCGCCAGGAGCAGCCCGTCATGATGTTCCCCACCAGCCCGCACGTGCGCTGGGCGCTCGGACTCGTCTCAGCCCTGACCGTCGCCACTGTCGTCGCGCTGCTCACCCTCGGGACAGACGACACGGCGGACAATCGACCGGCCCCGGTCACGCCTTCAAACATCGCCGGACGCCGCACCGCCTGCCTGACCGGCGACACCACCGAGGCCGGCAATCGGACTGACACGAGTACGATCTGGGCAGCCCTCCAAGAGGCATCCCAGCAGGGCAAGTTGAATGTCCAACAGCTATTCCCTGCAGCCACCACCGCCGACCAGGCGCTTCCCTATCTCGCCGGACTCGCCGCTCAGCATTGCGACTTGATCGTCGCAGTTGGCCCCACCTTCGGGCAGGCACTGAATGCCGCAGCCAAGGCCAACCCGCACACTTCATTTGTCGCCGTGACCGTCGAAGGACAGCCCTCGCCCTCCGGGGTCGCCACGATCACGGGCAGCGACACCGACAAAGCGGCCGAAGTCCGCCGCCAGGCGCTCGCACTGCCCTCTCCTGGGCACTGAGCCGTAGAGCCGCCGACGAACACGGGCATCCACGGCTGCCGGCCCCTCCACGAGGAGGACGACGACCTCGACGGCGTAGGCGGCATTGACGGCGATGCGCAGGACTGGACCTATGAACAGGCCAAAACAACACCGGTGCCGAAGCCGCGAACACATGGCCCAGCTCGTCCGCGAAGCCGAAGCCCACCGCGACCGACTCGTCCGACCAACGCGCCCGACCGCATGAGCAGGCACGCCCGCCCGCAGGGTTCCCCAGGCCCCGTCCGAGCGCGGGCAGGTCGGCGCATGCGGAGCGTTCCTCCGAGGCCCCGGCCACCCGCCCGCTTCGACCAGGCGCCGCCCTTGGCCGGCTCACCTGACCCACCGTTCACCCACATGACCTCCAGGTCGAGAAACTGATTAGTGTCGGCATCATCCGCAGAGGTACCGAGGCAGCCGTCTGCGCATCGGTACGCCCAGGCGAGGTCCCACCGAGGGACGCGGGTCAGAGCCCCAATTCCGCATTGGCGACCGCATGGTGATCGCAGTCGATCATCCGGACGTGGAACCTCTCCAAGGCCGAGACGGCCACCCGTCTGGGGCTTGGGAAGGGCGATCCGACCGGGCCGGGGACGCCGTTCGATCGGCCACCAATCGCTAGTCCGGCTCGCCTGCCTAGACCCCGATCGTGTCAGTCGGCGGAGCGGAATCAGACGTCTCGGCGGATCAAACCGGCGCTCTGCAGTAGACAGGTCGACGACATCGGCCTGCCTGCAGCACTGGTTCCTGCGAGCGGATCACGGTCGCTTACCCACCGGCTGCGGATCGTGATCTTCCGGGCGGTGTGTCGTCTTGAGCGTGTCTTCGCTGTCTGGTTCTGAGTGCTTCGCGCACCGCCCCGCACGCTCTGCCGCCACACCCGACACGGCAGCCACTCTTGCCCCAGAGGCACCACTCAGTCCGAGAGAAGGGGAAGCTCATGGGACAGCGTGCGCAGCGTGGTCGGGTGTACCGGCGGTGTGGTTGTTCGGACGGTCACGGGAGGCAGTTGGGTCCGTGGTGTGTGCGGTTGTTGGAGGAGGCGGGTCACGGGTCGTGGACGTACTGCGTCGACCTGGCCCCGGAGGACGGGAAGCGAAAGACCCGCCGGCGGGGCGGGTTCGCCAGCCGTGCGGAGGCGGCCCGGGAGATGAGGGCGGTGCTGGACGGTGAGCTGCGCGGGGTGTACGAGGACCGGCGCACGACCGTGGCGAGTTTCCTGCGGCAGTGGCTGGCCGTGAAGAAGGAGGAGCTCGCGCCGAACACGTACGCCGGCTACGAGGCGTGCGTGGAGCGGGACCTGATCCCCGCCTTCGGCCACTACCGGCTGCCCGACCTGCGTCCCAAGCACATCGAGCGCTGGATCGCCGCCCAGCGCAAGGCCAAGCGCGGCAAGGTCACCGTCTACCGGATCGTCTCCACCCTGCGCAACGCCCTGAACGCCGCCGTGCGCGCCTGGGGGCTGCGCTACAACCCGGCCAAGCACTCCGTGCCGCCCAAGCCCCGCGCCACCGAGCGCACCAGCTGGACCCCCGACGAGGCCGCCACCTTCCTGCGCCACAACGCCGAGCAGTACGCCGACCAGCTGACCGACCTGTTCGAGGTCATGCTCGGCACCGGCATGCGCCGCGGCGAGGTCCTCGCCCTGCACTGGTCGGACGTCCACCTCATGGACCGCAAGCTCTACGTCCGCTGGACCCTCGCCGCCATCGACAACGGCAAGATCCACCTCCGCGAGCCCAAGACCGAAGCCAGCCGCGCCTGGATCAGCCTCTCCCCCAGAGTCATGGCCGCCCTCCACCGCCAGGC
Source organism: Streptomyces sp. Y1 (assembly GCF_041053115.1). Classification (NCBI taxonomy): domain Bacteria; kingdom Bacillati; phylum Actinomycetota; class Actinomycetes; order Kitasatosporales; family Streptomycetaceae; genus Streptomyces; species Streptomyces sp. Y1. Next base: position 1,865,075 of record NZ_CP163445.1, read on the forward strand.
CGCGATCCAGATGAACGCCCATCCGGACGGCCGGCTGGAGGGGCTGGTCTTCGGCCGCCCGGGCGGATCGCCGCTGCGGCCCCAGTGGGTCCTCGACCAGCTCCGCAAGCGCACCACCGAACTCGGCCTGCCCCGCATCGGCCTTCACGACCTGAGGCACACTGCGGCCAGCATCATGATCGCCGAGAACATCCCCATCGCCGTCGTCTCCAAGACCCTGCGCCACTCCACCATCGCCGTCACCATCAACCTCTACGGCCACCTCCTCAAGGACTCGGCCGACGAAGCCGTCACGGCACTCGCTTCCGCCCTCGACCGGGCGGACGCCGAGATGGCCAGCCAGCCCGGCTCATCGGTCGGCCACCACTTCGGCAAGGCGGCGTGAGCGGTCGGGCGTCAGGCCCTCGGACCCGGCTGCTGATCGGCCGGGTCCGAGCCACTGGACTCCGTGGCCGGTGATCTTTGATCTTGGTGGGCGTGAGTTCGAGTACCACAGCCTCGCTACTCCGCAGCAGCGACTGACCAGTGTGGTGCGCCGAACTCCATGGGGCCACTACGCCACCGCGCGACCCGTTCGCCCCAGCACGAGGACCGTCCCATGCGGCAGCGATGCGAAGCGCCGCCAGGCACTGAGGTCGCCCTGGGGGGCTTCTCGGCGTCGGCACCCGCTTGGGGGCACGGCTTGCGGCTTGCTCGAAGCGTCAGAACAACGCGCCCTGGCGCAACGGGGTAACGGTACTGGTGCCGGTGATCCGACCTGGGGAGACGTTGATCTCCTCTTGGTCGCGCATCCGTTTGAGGAGCGGTATGACCTGGGTCGGGCGGTAGACGGTCTCCAAAAGGGCGAACTTCTTGAGCTGGTCGACGCTGCGGGCTGTCTCCACGGTGGCTAGGTGGTCAAGCAGGATGCGGCGCAGCGGTCCGGTGTCCGGCTCGAGTTCGAGATCGAGGGCCTGCTGGTTGGGGTCCTTGGGGTCGCGGTAGCGGATGCCGGAGGTGGTGTCGACGACCCACATGGCCTCTTTCATCTTCTCCACGCCTCGTTCGTGGCGGGTGCCGAAGATCAGGTAGAGGAGGCGGCTGCCTTCGTCGATCATCTCGAAGACCAGGGTGTGCTGGAAACCGGCGCGTCCGAGGGACTCGCGGTAGCGGTCGCGCAGATAGGCGGCTTTCCGGGAGGACGGTTGCTGGAAGACGCCCTGCCAGTCAGTGCCCCCGAAGAAGGCGTCCCCGGCTGAGCGGTGGCGCTCGGCCTTCTCGGAGAACCGTACGAGGAAGGCGGGTTGGAAGGTGACCATCACCTCGCTGCGGCGCTGGGTGGCGATCCGTTGCAGCAGGGGGAAGGGGACTTCCGGGCCGCCGAAGCCATCGAGGAGGACGAACATGGGGTGGTGGAGACTACCGGTCCGGTCCAGTTGCTGCAGCAGGTCGGGGTGGCACTGGCCCTGGGCTATGTGCACGTCGAGCCGGTCGTCTCGGACGCTGGACGAGTCGACGGCTACCTTGATGCGGCGTTCCAGCTCGGTCTTGCGCCGGCCGTCCTCCTCAACCAGCACCATCTTCACCCTCCTGGGGCTGCGCCGAAGCGCCGCGGAGAAGACCTGGTGGGCGACGACGGGAGAGCCGGGCTCGCCGTCCCGGTAGATGCCAGGGCCTGCGAAACCTTCGGCGTAGGTGACGACTTCGTTGTGGCTGAGCATGATCGGTGCCCAGGCTTGGAGGTAGCGCCGCAGCAGGGCGTGCTTGGCGGCGGTGTGCGGATCGCGTGGCCAGATGACGTCCTTCGGTGCCGCCATGTGTCTCCCCGGTACGGTGAGCCGTCGCTGCCGGTGGCAGGATCACACAATCGTCACGGTGCGACCAGGGAGCGTGCACGGCGCACTGGATCAGGAGGTGGTGATCGGGTCTCGTGCGGGCATCTCGTCCCAGGTCCGGCCGTTGAGGTCGCGGCCGCGGGCCTTGGGGTTGCGGCCGCCCCACTGCTTGAAGAAGAACGGCACGCTGGCCGTCTGGCAGGCGTCGCGAATTCCGGCGACCCACGCGGGGTCCATCGGACGGTGGTGGGGGCCGGACTCACCGCCGGCGATCACCCATCCGATGCCGTCGAGATCCAGGCCCGGCAGCGGTCCGAGCAGCGGTTCCAGCGAGAGGAACCGGACGGCGGCCGGGACGGCTCGCAGGTCGTCGACGCGACCGAGCTGGTTCTCGTCCTCGACCGACACTCCCATCCAGAGGTTGTCGGGCCACTCCAGCCGGTCGGCGACCCGGCGTAGCCGCAGGGATCGTTTCGTCAGTACCTGGTAGGTGTGCTGGGGGGTGTCGGAGATGACCTGGAACACGTCCCGGACGAATGGCAGCGGCACCCGGGCGTGGAAGAGGTCGCTCATGGAGTTCACGAACACGACCCGTGGGCTGTGCCAGCGCCTCGGGATGTCGAGGGCGTCCGGGTGCAGTGCAAGTCCGAAGCCGGGGCCGGACGTTCGCGAGTCGCCGTCCGTCTGGTACTTGGCGGCGCCCATCGCCTTCAGACGCTTGGCCAGGGTGAGGGCGTAGCAGTTGTCGCAGCCGGCGGACACGCGGTCGCAGCCGGTGGTCGGATTCCAGGTCGCTTCCGTCCACTCGATAGCGCTTCGATCGCTCACTGCCGCTCCTCGCCACCGGGCCGGGCCTCGCGCCGGCCGCCTGCTGGCGGACGCCGCCAAGCCCCTACCTTCCTCCGCGGACACTGCTGGTGTCGAACCCGCTGGCCAGAGCCGTTCTGCTGCCTGGCACAGGACAACGGCCCGGGGTTGCGCCATGGGCGTCACGCCCGCCCGACTACCCTCGCGCCTCCGCAAACGCACCGCCGAGGTCGAACTGCCCAAGATCGGCTTCATGACCTCCGGCACACCCCTGCCAGCATCATGATCGCCGCCGACATCCCCTCGGCCGTCGTCTCCAAGACGATGCGCCACTCCACCCTCGCCATCACCACCAACCTCTATGGCCACCTCCTCAAGGACTCCGCAGACGAGGCTGTCGTCGCCCTGGCCATCGTGCTTGACCGCGCTGATGCCCGGCTTGAGCAGCCCCCTCGGGGTTTGAGTCGCGCTGCGTAAGTTGCCAGGCCAATTTCGTTCGCCCTTTTGTTCTATTTCCGTGAATTGTCAGTGCTGCTCCTTATGGTGCTCGATGTCGCTGTGTCGTGGGAGTCGGACACTGGGGCGGCTGTGCCGCGCCCGGCTTCAGCTGAGAGCTCGCCTCGGCCATCGACGTGTCCGGGGAGTCGCACTCGAAAGGGCAGCTGAACGTGACCGGTGCCTGGTGGCGCATGCTCGATACGGACCTGTTCGGGGTCTTCGCCGACAAGGACGACGAGCGGAGGGAGTTGTCGGCCGCGGTACTCGGGGCGCTGCTGCTGGCGAGCAGTCGAGGGCCGATGTGGACCTTGTCCGACATCCGCGGGCTCCTTTCCGAGGTCGGGTACGCCGATCCGGTCAGCAACGAGGCCCTTTCGGAGGTCGTGGAGAGGCTGACGGACACGGGGTATGTGACCCGTTTCCGGAACTACAGCGCCCCGGTTGGCAGCTACGCCGATGGCGGGCGACGGCGTGAGGCGTGGTCATTGACCCGGGAGGGGCGGGTGATGGTCGCTGCCGTGCGGGAGGCCGTGGGGCGTCTCGACCGCACCCTGCAGCTGCCGCCTCGGCTGCTCGACGCCGTGGAGCAGACTCTTCGCGGACTGCTGCTCAACTACCGCGAGGACGCGGGGATGCTCGCCCCTGCGTTGGCGCATGTCAACGCGCATCTGGAGCAGTTGCAGGAGGCGGGCGGCGACTTTTACAGCGCGGTGGGGACGTTGGCCCAGCACGATGTCAGCAACGACGCCGTGTTCGCGACCAGCCGCGAGCACATTCTGCTCGCCCTGCGGCAGTTCGCCCGACGTACCGAGCAGTCCTTGGGGCGGGTGCGTTCGGCCTTCGACGAGCTGAACGCGGCGGGTGTGGCGTCGGTGGTGAGGCGGGCCCTTCCAGGTGCTGGAATCTTGGAGCCCGAGGCCCAAGACAGCTGGTCGGCCGACAGAGAGCGGGAGTTGGCCGACCTCCAGGCATGGTTCACACCCAGGGGGTCCATCGAGCGTCTCGTGGATGCGGCGGCGGATGCCATCCACGCGCTGCTCGGCGCCATCGACCGCCGTTACTACGCCACGACACGCGGCAGTGACGTGGGTGCGGACTTTCGGCAGATCGCTCGGATGCTGCACGCGCAGCCGACGACTGCCGCTGCCTATGAGGTGTTCGCGGCGGCGTTCGGGATGTGGCCGGCACGCCACGCGCTCGCGCCGGCCGAGGAGGACATCGCCGTGCACGACATCGCGCAAGCCGGCGCCTGTCACGAGGTGAAGGTCGTCCTGCGCAGTACCGAGCGGGGTGCGAAGTCGACTGGGCGGCCTCGCAAGATCCCTGACCTCGGCCTCGAACGACGCCACGGGGAGGAGCAGAACGACGCGGAGCTCAACCGTCTGGAGACGATCGCCCGCGATCTGGTCACCCCCGGCCCGGTCCCGCTGTCCTTCTTCAAGGGCCTGGCGGCGGAGCACACGGCGGTGCTGGTCGGGCTGCTTGAGGAGGCCCTGAACGGTTTCGACGACTCCGCCGGGTGCGGGTCGACCTACACGGTCGGCGCGGCGCTGACCCTGTGGCCCGGCGATCCGGAGCAGATGGTGACCGTGGAGTTCGAGGACGGGACCTTGACCGCGCCGGATGTGCTCGTCGAGGTCAGCCTGCTGGACTACGAGGAAGGGGAGGTTGCGTGATGAGTGCTCAGTCTCGTCCTGCAGGCGGCTCAGCCCGAGGGTTGGAGCCCGAGGCCGGCGTCGTGGTGGCAAGGATGCTGCGTCAGCAGATCCATTCCGTCGAGGACGATCCGGAGCTGTTCGGCCTGGCTGCCGCGCACCAGCGGGAGGTGGCTGCCTGGTTCGACCACACGGTCGGGTGGCGCTTCGAGGTCTACCGCTCCGAGGGGCTGTGCCGGTTGTACAAGCGGCGAGCCGATCCGCCGTCGGACCGCGGCCCCGTGGTTCGCCGCAAGTCCGGGGAGGTTCCCGCTTCCCCGCTGGTCCTGGTCCTGGCCAGCCTGATCTGCGAGCAGTTGTGGCGCAGTACACAGGCGACCTTCAACGACCTGCAGCGCGCGGTGGTCCAGGCGTGCGGGACCGAGGCGGAGCTCGGCCGCTTGCCGCGCTTCCGCCCCGTGGCCGATGCCGGCGAGAAGCAGGCCACTGCGGGCGCTCACCGGCGGGCGTTCATCGACGCCCTGCTGCTGTTGGAATCCTGGCGCGTCATCGCGTCGGACGTCGCCCTGGACCAGCTCGAGCAGGACCAGGGACTCGATCTGGTCATCACGGCGCGCCGCGAGCGCCTTGCCCTGCTGACCGCTTCCGTCGCACCTTCGCTACTGGACATCGATATCGACCGGCCGGACACCCACGCTGCGGCTCTTTGCGCGGATCAGCAGGACCTGCCGGAGGACGCCCCGGTGAAGGCCCAGGAGAGGCGCCGCAGGCACCTGGCGATGCGGGCGGTCCTCGACGATCCCGGTGTGGTGCCGGACCCCGCGACCGAGGCGGGCAAGTACCTGTCCTCCTACACGGGGCGTGAGCGTGCCCTGAACGCCGCCGCAGCTGCCGGGCTCGTGTGCACGGTGCGCCGCGACTGGTGGTCGGTGTCCGACCCGAACGGACGGAGCACCGATCTGACGTTTCCCGCCGGGCGCAGTCTCGAACAGCACGGAGCGCTGCTCCTGCTCGACGCGATCGTCGGCCGGAACGAGCCGATGGACTGGTTCGGCATCGAATGGGCGTCCTCGCAGCTACGGCGGGAGCTGGCCGAGCGTCCGTGGTGGGCCCGCCGGTACCAGGGGCCGGGCGGGGAGCGTTCACTCGCCGAGGCCGGCATCCAGCAGTTGCTGTCGGCCGGGATCGTGAGCGCCGATCCTCCGCCGGGCTCGGGCTGGCGGCCGACGCCGGCCGTTCACCTGTGGCAGGTCCGGGTTTCCCATGCCACCAGCGCGGCGAAGGCCGCGACCCTTTCAGGCGTTACCGATGGGCGGGAGAGCCTCGATGACTGAGCACCACCGTACGCTGGAGAGCCTGGCCGGGCTGGGCAGCTCGCGCAGGAAGACGGTCGTCCTGGATCCGCATCCGGGTGCCGTGGGCCGCTGGCAGGCAACCCGGGCCGGAGCCGTGAACTCCTGGCAATGGAACGAGGAGCAGTTCCTCTTCAGCGCCGGATGGCTCGCCCTGGTCGGGATGAACGGCTCCGGGAAGTCTCTGACCGGTGGCGTCCTGTGCCCGACGTTCATCGACGGCGACATCAGCTCCAAGGGTCTCTCGGCCTCGGGCGATGCGGCCGGAACACTCACCAGCATCCACACCCAGGGGCGGCCCGGCCCGGCGAAGAGCGGGACCTGGTGGCAGGAGTACGGCCGCACCGACCCCGGCCCTGACGGCACCGACTGCACGCAGTGGCTGACCGCCGGTCTGTGGCTCAAGAGCAGCGGCGGCGAGCGCACCTCCCTGGAGCGGGCCTGGTTCCTCGTCCCGGCACGGGTGAACGCCCAGCTGACCCTGGAACGCGACGGCATGCCGGTCGACATCGGCGACCTGGCGAATCAGCTTGCCCAGTACAGCGGCCTGTTGTTCACCTCCTCCACCGCCCTCGAGAACGCCTGCAGGGAGCACGCCTCGGTCGTACGCCGCGAGGAGGAGTACACCGAGGCGGTACGAACCGCGATGTACCAGCCGCTGGACCCGTCCCAGATGGACGCGCTCGGGTCGGTCCTTCGCGCCCTGCGCAGTGTCCAGGCCAACGATAAGATCAGCCCGAGCACAATGCAGGCCACCCTCACGTCGGCGCTGCCGTCGCTTGACGTCAGGCGGGTGCAGACCCTTGCCGACGCGCTGGCGAAGACGGAGCAACTTCAGGACCGGCTACGCAGCGCCCGCAAGGAGAAGGAGGTCCTCGGCAGCGTTCGCGCGGTCTACCGCCGCTACGTCGCAGCTGCCGCCTCCACCGCGGCGGTGGAATTCCGTGACAAGCACACACACCACGGCCAACTCGTCAGGCAGCACCGGGATTTGTCCGAGCGGCAGAGCAACCTTACGGAGAGCCTTCGGGACGCCGGCCAGCTGGTCCGCGACGAAGAACGCCGACTCGGCCTGCTGGCCCAGACGATCAAGACGTTGGAAGGCCGAGTCGCCGGCCACCCCGGGGCAGACCTCGGCAGCCTCGCGGCCCTCGCACAGCAGCAGGAGGAACGGGCCCGCACGAGCGCCAGGGAAGCCGGGGACGCCGCCAATGCGCACCTGGATGCACAGAACGCGTGCGGTGAAGCGGAACAGGAGGCCGACGAAGCAGTCGGTCAGCTCGCCTCGTTGACGCGGAAGGTCGGCCATTCGGCGGCCGAGGCCGGTGCCAGCGCCTTCCACGAAGCCATGGCCCAGGCGTGCGACCGGTTCGGAGCATCCCGTACGCAGGAGCCGACCGCCGCGCTCGAGCAGGAGGCGAAGAGCGCTCGGGAACAGATGGCCGCCTGGCTGGAGGCTCAGTCCTCCGCGGCAGAGGAGGTGAGCGCGGCCCTCGGAGAGCTCGGTGTGCTGCTCACCGCGCAGGCTGATGTCCAGGAACGGTACAACGGTGCCCGGCAGCGGTCCGAGATCGCCACCGGGGAGGCCCAACGGCTGGTCGGAGAAGCGGAGCTGGCCGAGGAGGACGCCCGCGGCGCGTTGGAGAGGTTCACCGCCGGGTTGGTACGGCTGCCGGCTCCGCCGAGTGAGCTTGTCGTCGCATCTCCACTGGATCCGAATGCCATCCACGGCTGGCTTCAGGGGATCTCGGCCGAAGCACTGGCTGCGCTCGACCTGACAGGTGTGCAGGCGCGGGCTCGGGCGCTGGCCGACGGTGCCGCATCCGCCGTCGCGCAGGCCGAAGCAGCCCGTGTCGCCGCCTCCGAGGCCGGCCGCCGGGCCCGGGACCGGGCGGGCGACCTTTCCGCCGAGGCTGCGAAGCTGGCGCGCATCCCTGCTGGCGTCGAGGAGATGGTCGAGGCCGTCCAGCAGGTCGCTGAGTTCGCCGAGCGTGTGCCCTCGCCAGACGCTGTGCTGGTGCCGGACGGCCTGGAGGTGACCGTCGCCGAACTCGCCGAGGACGCCCGGTCCGGGCTCGGCCAGCGGAGAGCATTGCTGCAGGGCGCTGCGGACGCGCTCGACGCCGCCGCTACGGCGACCGCCCACGCCTCCCACCTCGGGGGCGAAGCCGGCGAAGCGCGAGAGAAGGCAGCCCAGTTGCGGGCCCGCGCCGACGAGCACCAGGCGAATGCCGAGCAGGCAGGCCGATCCTGGGCTGAGGAGACCTGGCAGTGGGCCGCTTCGCTCACGGTCCTGGACCGTACGGCGCTACGGCTGCCGGACGATCAGAGAATCCCCCGAGCCGTGGACGCGGAAGTCCTGAGGGAGGACACGGCCGCGGCCTACCGCCTCGCCTCCACCCGGATCACCTCCGAGCTCACCACCGCGAAGATCGACGTGGCCTCCTGCAAGGCCCAGGTGGAGGAAATCGACGATCGGATCGTCGAAGCCCAACGAAGCGAAGCCGGTCCCGGCCAGCCCGCGTGGCGTCCCGCGCGCCACGGCCGACCGGGTGCCCCGCTGTGGGCGGTGGTCGACTTCGCCGGCCATCTGCCCGCCGAGGAGACCGGCCGGCTGGAGGGCGCGCTGCTCGCCGCTGGTGTTCTGGACGCCTGGGTGTCGCCGGACGGGGAGCTGACGGCCGGCGATGTCGCGCTGCTGCCGACGTCCAGGCACGCGGGCCCGACACTCGCCGATCTGCTGGTGCCCGACCCGCAAGCGCCGATCGCTGCCGGCCGCATCCGCGAGGTGCTGGCGTCGATCCGGGTCCTGGAGCACGGCGAGGCTCCCGCCCCCGGGCAAGCGGCCTTCGCCTCTGACGGCACCGTCCACCTCGGTCCGCTCAGCGCCCAGAGCCCCGCAGGCTGGACGCCTCGCTACATCGGCGCGTCCGCACGTGAACGCATGCGCCAGATCCTGCTCGCCGACCTGCGTGCCCAGCGACAGGAGGCGCTCGCTGCGCTCGATGCCGCCCGTCAGCTGGTCGAGGCCCTGGCCAAGAACCTGGCCACCACCGACCAGGAACGGATCACTCCCGACCCAGCCCACTGGCTGGAGCTGGAGAGCGCCGCCACGAACGCCGCCACGGACGCGGCCCGGCAGGAAACCACGGCGGAGGAGGCCGAGACCGCCGCCGCCTCAGCCAAGCGCGCCGCCGAAGACACCGGCCTGGCCGCAGCGCTGTCGTGCCAAGCCGCCTTCGTGGAACCGTCCACCAGCTCGGTTCGAGCCGCCCAGGCCCTGTGCACGGAGCTACCCGGCCTGGTGATGGCGTGCCTCGAAGTTGCCCGCACCGCACTGGCCAACACGGCGGCCATGCACACCGCCGCTCAGCACGCCGTCACCGTGCGAGCCAAGCAGAGGGCGGCCGAAGCCGCCTGGCAGACCGCGCAGGACACCGCAGCCGAGATCGAGCAGGACCGCGGCAGCCTTCCTGTCGAACTCGAAACGGTCCTGCCCACCAGGGCCGCAGCCACCGAAGCGCTCGGCAAAGCTGCAGAGGCCGCCGACGCGCTCGTCGACGTGGAGCGGGAGATCGGCCGGAACAGCGCCCTGGTCCTCGGAGCGAAGACGGCCCTGCACCGCAAGGCCCGCATCACCCACGTGACCGTTCCGGTCGAGGCCGAGGCTCTTCGCAGCCACCGGCAGACGCTGCGCGATCTTCAGAGTGGACTCGGGGAGTGGGCCGACCAAGCGATCCGAACGTTCTACACCCTCTCAACCGCGGCAGGCCATCGCTCGGCAGCCTCCGATGCGGAACGTCGAGCCGGCACTCTGCGTGAGCGTGCGGAAGACGACGCATCGGCTGCGGAAACCGCCCGTCACCACTACAGCGAGGAACTGCGCCAGCACGACCAGCCGTACAAGGACCTCCTGGCCGAGCTGGAGAACTCACGGACGGCCGAGGCCAAGTTGCGCGAGAACCTGGCCACGCACACGCAGGAGGAAAAGGACGTCGAGGTCGACCTCGCTCTCGTAACGCAGGAGCTCGGCAGCCACGCCGGCATCCTCGCGCAGGCGTCCGAAGCGGCCGAGAAGGCGTTGGAGACCGTCCAGGGACTCTTCGACCACGGCCTCGTCGACGAGCTCGCCGGAGCGGAGGCCCTCAGCCGTCCCGAGAGTGCGGCCGACGCCGTTCACACGGTCCAGCTGATCCTCGAACAGCGAGGCTCCTCCGCCGGCCAGAACGCGGAGGAGGCCCGTCGGGCTGAGCAGGCCGCGCGCGGTGCCCTGGAAGGCAGGGTGCGTACCGTCTTGGAGAAGCTGCTGGAGATCCGCCGGCACGTGACCACCGAGGAGGACCCCCGCAGCGGGTGGCGACGTGTCGTCGTCACCGAGCACGGCCACGATCAAGAGACCGGCACCGCCTCTGTCGGTGCCAAGACCCTGCGCCAGGCGCTGTCCGAACTCGACGTCGCCATCACCTCCCTCGAAGAGGACTTCAACGAGCAGGTCCAGACCGAGATCAAGGGGGTCGTCTTCTCCGAGCTCCGCAAGGACATCAACGTCCGGATCCACACCGCCGAGGAGATCGTCAAGGAAATCCGCACCACGCTCACGAAGGTGCGCACCGGCGTCGCCCAGGTTGGGGTGAAGCTGGAGTGGAAGCCCAAGAACGACGACCCGGTGGCCCGCGAAGCCCTGTCCCTGATCCGCGACGTCAACCACGAGGGCAGCTTCGACCGAATGTACGACTTCTTCGTCGAGCAGCTGAAGAACGAGGAAGGTACCCACCTCACCTGGGCCAAGCGCGTCGAGCACGTCTTCGACTACCGGAACTGGCACACGTGGGAGATCTCGCTGACCCACCGGTCCTTCTCCGACGACCCGACCAGCGCCACCGAGGTCTTCCAAACCGTCAGCGCGCGCCGCAACCCGCTGGCCCGGCTCTCCGCAGGCGAGAAGCGCCTGGCCACCATGCTGCCGCTGCTCGCCGCCGCCCACGCCTTCTACTCCACCAGCGGATACGAAGGCCCGCGGGCGATCTTCATCGACGAGCTGAACGCCGCCCTCGACGCCCCGAACCTGCGCATGCTGCTCGCCCTCCTGCGGACCTGGGACTTCGACGCACTCGTCACGCTCCCCGCGATGCAGCCACTGCTCGTCCCCGAGACCGGCGCGGTCGGAATCCACCGCATCCACCAGAAGAGCAACACCATGCGCTACACCATCCCCAGCATCTGGACCGGGCGCGGGACGCCCCAGACGGCGCGCATCCACGTCGGCGCTCCCCGCCGGCCCGCCGACGACCTCGTCGTGGACGCCGCAAACCAGTACCCCGACGATCTCTTCTCGGCAGCCGGACAGGAGGACTGATGTCCGGAGATCTCACCGACCTCGACGTCCGCCCACTCTGGGAGGCGGTCGCCGCCCGCCTCGCGCGCGGCGACGATGCCGCGGCGATCAGGAACGTCACCGCGCCGCTGTCGCGAACTGGGCAGGCGATGGTCGCCGGATGGCTCACCCGAGGCCGCCGACCCGGTAGTCGGCCTGTCGCCCTACGCGCGACGGGCAATGGCTGTGTCGTCCCGGTCCCGAAACTGCTTGACTCCCTCGGCCGGACCCCGGATGATCTCCGCGCCCTGATCGAGGCGGCCGGCGTCAAGATCCCGGATCTCGCCGGGCAACGCCGGGCCGCCGACCAGATGCGCGCGGACATCAACGACTACGCCGAACGGGCCCTGCCCGACGCCCCGCTGCTGACCGCCCGGCTGCGGAGCTACGGCATCAGCGACGAAACGCTGGAGGACCGGCGACGGCTCATCGACTCCCTGAGCCGCCTCCGTGACCTCCTGCCCCTGCCAAGGCCCGTGACGCTCGCACGGCTGGCCCACCACTGCGCCGGTGACCCTCACTACTTCGACCTCAACGACACCGGGCACGGAGACAAGGTCGTTCTCCTCGCCCGCGACCTTCTTCAGGCCCCGCAGCCGGACACGCCAGCCGCCGAACGCGCGCTCCTCGCGCGCCTCGGCGTCATCGCGGACCGCCTCTCCCAGACAGTCCTCGTCCTCAACGTCGCCGCCACCGGCGACGGACCCACCGACCGCGCACTGAACCTCGCGCGCTCCGACAACCGCCCCGTCCACGTAACCCTTCACGACCTGACCGCCCACCCGCCCACCCTCGACAGCAACCGGGCTTGGCTGGTGGTGGAGAACCCGTCCGTCGTCGACGAGGCGCTCATGCGGGGCACCGACCAGCCAATCGTGTGCACCTCCGGAACATTGACCGCAGTGGACCACACTCTCCTGGCCCTCGCCGTCGACAACGGCGTCCCGCTGGAGTACTCCGGCGACCTGGACCCCTCGGGGCACGCGATCGCCGCCGCCGTACAAGCCCGGTATCAGGCCGCGATCCGGTACATGGACGAGGCGGCGCGGCTCGCCGTCGACGCTGGCTCACGCTTCGGGTCAGTTCTTCCGCCTGGGCAGAAAGGTACTGAGCTCGAAGGCGACTCTCCTGCGAAGGCACCGACCGAGCCCACGGCTGGCAGCCAAACCCACCGGGTCATCTTCCAGGAGCACTCCGTTATCTTGGATCTCCTCCTGGGGCCGAGCACCGGCGATCCGTTGTCTGTGCCACGCCAAAGACACTCGTTGTGAGCGCCGCCCGGCCCGTAGGCATGCTCCTCCTGCAGGTTGTCCCGCTCGGCGCTGGGCGATCAGTGGACCGGCAGGAACGGGCTGGGGGCACCGTGCCAGGAGATCAACAGTGCGTCGCGGGCACGGGTGGCGGCCACGAAGAGCAGGTTGCGACTCTGCTTCAGTTCCCGTTCGTAGCGCTTGGGGTCGGTGTGCGCGAACTTCTCGATCAGTGCCGTGCGCGGCAGGATGCCGTCGCTCGCGCCGATGATGGCGAGCTTCTGGTACTCCAGTCCCTTGAACCGGTGCATGGTGCCGATGTGCACTTCGCCGCCGCCCTGGGGGCCGTCCTTGGTGAGGGCCGCGGTGGTGATGCCGTGCTTCATCAGGAGATCGGCGGCGACCCGGCCGGCCATGTCGCCGTCCGCGACGCAGACCGCCATGGCGCCGCTGGGGTCGCGGACGGTGCCGTCCTCGCCGGGGCGGGTGATCTCCTCGCGCCACAGCTTCAGTCTGGCGGCGAGCCGGGTGATCTCGTCGTCCCAGTCCGTGCAGGCGACGAATTCCGGTGCCGGGCCCCGAAGCAGGGAGTGGTAGCCGCTGAGGTTCTCGGTGCCGTCGTCGAGGTCGTCGTAGGTGGAGTCGCCGACGACCTTGGCGGCCTGGTCGAGGATCTCCTGGGTGGTGCGGTAACTCAGGGTCAGTTTGGAGGCCTTGCCCCGGATGTTGATCCCGACGGTGGAGAGGGTGACCTGGCGGTCGTAGATCCGCTGGTGGGTGTCCCCGGCAATGAACAGGTCGTTCGGGCCGGGGGCGGCCATCGCGCGCAGCATCTTCCAATGGGCGGCGCTGAGGTCCTGGGCCTCGTCGACGACGATGTGCTGGTAGCGGTGACGGAGGTAGCGGATCGCGGAGCTGTTGTCGTCGAGGTGCTTCAGATCGCCACCCCCGATCTCTGCCTTGCGGTCGGCGCGGTCCCGGATCTTGCGGGCGCGCTCCATCTCGTAGCGCGCGGCCCGTTCGGCGGACTGCGCCCAGGTTTCGCGCTTCATGCTGTTCAGGCGCAGGGTGAACTGTTCCAGCAGCTGCCAGACGCTTCCGCGTTCGGGGCGGGTGAGGGCGCGGCCCATGCCCGGGCGCCGGGCCTTGAAGTAGTCCTGCCTGGTGGCAAGCGACTGGCCCAGAATCACCTGTTCCCACTCGTCGAACAGGAATTCCGTGTCCCAGCGCCGTTGCGGGTCATGCTCGAAGAGGATCTCGCCGAGAACTTCCTTTGCCTGGGCGTCGCCGATGAGCGAGCGCTGGGCGCCGGCGGCGCTGTTTTCGTTGAGGACGCCCTGGGCGAGGATGTCGATGTGCTTGATGTCCACGCGGGCGAGCAGGTCAGGGGTGACCAGTGAGCTGAGCCGGGACCGGAGGTCAGCGGTGAGGTTCTTGGTGTAAGTGGTCAGAAGGATCGGCTTGTCCCGGCCGGGCTGGAGCTGGGCGGCGAGCCGGGCGGTGCGGTGCAGCGCGACGATCGTCTTGCCAGTGCCGGGGCCTCCGCTGACCCGGGCCGCACCGCTGTAGTTCCGCTCGACGATCTTGCGCTGCGTGGGGTGGAGGTAGACCTTCCAGGCCCTGAAGTCACCCTCGGCGAGCACGTTGCGAAGGTCGTCGTCGACAGTGGTGACGGCGGTACGGATGAGGGCGGCACCCATGTCGTCCTCGAAACCTGGTTCGAGGACCGTGGCGGCGGGCCGGGTGATCTCGCTCTCCACCTCCTCGACGCTCATGCCGGCGCCCAGGCCAGTGAGCACTTCGGCGGTGAGGCGCGGTGCGCCGGCGACGAGCTGGTCGAGTTCGTCGTCGGTGGTGACCAGGAGGGCCACCTCGACCAGAGCTTCCGCGACGCCGAGACGGCGGAGGTCGTCGGCGGTGCAGGCGGCGAGCAGCGGCACCGCGGACGGTTCGGCGTCAGGGGTCGGAACGGCGGCAGACTCGGGTACGGCAACGGGCTCGGGTACGGCAGCGGCCTCCACCGGAACGCGCTCCGCCGGGTCGGGCGTGAGCTGGATGCCGGCCCGCTTGAGCACGCTCTGGCCGACGACGCCGAGGTCGACGAATTCGATCTCGCCGGTGACCCGGTTAATGGCGACGCTGAGCTCTTCGTAGACGTGCTTGCGGTGCCGCACGGCAACGACGAGCCATTGCTCGACGCCGTCCGGGCCCACGCCGGCGGGAGCCAGGAGGGCGCGGTACGAGGGGTCGATCTTGGCGCGGTAGATGCGGCGGTCGCCCTTGAGGGGCTTGAGGTCGAGCTTCGGGTGCCCCGGGTCGTTCCGGAAGAGGTGGCAGAAGTCGTAGAACTTCGTCTTGACCGACGAGTCCATCTTGTAGAGCTCGTTCTCGGCCTTCTGATAGAGGCTCAGGCGTGCTGTCATCGTGCGGCACTCGGTTCGTTGGAGTCGGGGCGGTCAGTGGCATCGGGGAGGGCGGCGAGCAGGTCGTCGAGCCGGTCGAGCCATTCGTCAGCGGAGCGTACGGTGAAGTCCGCGTCGCGGTAGGCCTGCCAGGTCCTGTGGTTCTCCTCGTCGTCGCTGTCGTACGGCTCGGCCATGATGGCGATCCGCAGCCCTTCGTCGGCCCAGACGAGGTCGGCGAGCCAGCCGCGGTCACCGAGTTCGTAGCCGTAAACGGGTGCCCGCTTGCCGCGGTCGGCCAGCACGTGGGCGAGGCGGGCGAGCGGAGCGCCGGCGTCGTCCTCGTCCAGGTATCCGAGGATCTCCCGGTCCCACAGCAGGTCCCGCAGGGCGGCCTCCAGCGGGGTCTCGTCCAGCAGTTCGGCCACTGCTACCTGCGCTGCGCGCTCGCCCTCGCCGTACTGGACGACCAGGGATTCGAGTTCGCCGATCCCTCCGAATGCTTTGAGCATGCCGAGGTCGAACAGGCCTGCGCTGGAGGTGGTGAGCTGGACGCCGTCGCCACCGGCGTGGGTGAGGAACTGCAACAGGTTGGACCACTGGAGCCAGGCCCGCCACCTTGCCTTGTGCTCGGGTGTACCGAGCTGGTCGGTCTCCGTGTCGTCGAGGCACACCAGCGCCGTCCAGCGACCGGTGGTGCCATCAACCATGAAGGCAACGGGCAGTCCGGACCGATCGCTGGCCTGAAACAGGTTGACCGTCCCGCCCCCGGCCACAGGGGCCGGGTCGATGCCGCCGGTCCGCCCCCAGGCTTCGAGGAGCGTCCCGAGCGTCCGGTGTGCCTCCTCCGCGGAGCCGTTACCAACGAGCGCCATGGGGTCGGCACCGAGCAGTCCGCCTACGACGGATGCGGCCCGCCTGCCCCAGGCGGCGTCATCGGGGCTGCGCAGGTATGCGAGGAGCTGGCTCATCGGGTCGAGGAAGGCAGTCGAGTCCAGGTCGTCCTCGCCGTGGTCGGCGTGCAGCTGCTTGGCCACCGCTCGGGCGCTGTGCTCGTACGGCGGCCACACCGGGTCGGCTGCATCGCGGTCCCCCGTGTGCACGCCTATCTGCTGTTCGAAGGCGGCCAGGTCGTCCCACGTGAGCTGGAAGACGGCACGTCCCTTCGCTCGCAGCCGGTTTCGCTTGTCCGCGTCACCTGCGAGCCGGTTGTGGCGGCGGGAGGCATGAAAGCGGCGGCCGTCGAGGTACACCGTCACCTTCCGCTTGGGGCCTTCGGTGCGTTCGAAGGTGAAGTCGGTGCGAGTGAAGCCCTCGCTGCGCTGCGCGGTGAGGCGCCAGCCGTTCACCGTGGTCGAGTCCTTGAGCCGGAGATACCCGCTGTTGTCACCGCTCTCGTCGAGCGAAGCGTCGCTGTCCCGCTTCTCGGCCCAGGCCCGCAGCACGGTGAGGAAGCGTGCCTCGAGATCGGACTCGACCTGTCCGTCCAGCCCGATCTGGTCGGTGTTGCCGACCTCCTGGGTGGTCCAGCCGTCGGTGCCGCGGCCGAGGAGGTCGTCGAGGATCTCCAGCGCCGCCTGCCGGGACACGGCCTCGATGTGCCGTTCGTCGGTGTAGCGGTACAGGCAGCGGTGACAGGCGGGCCGGTTCTCTTGGACGCACGGGCAGTCGACGAGCAGGGTTCGCGCGTCCTCCAGGACCTGCCGGAAGTCGGCCGGCTTGGTGAGCCGGTCGAGGTAGCCGGTGCCGTGCGGAAGCCGGTCGTAGAGGACGAGGAAGTGCCTGGTCTCCTCGGTGTCGCGATCGGGCATGGTGGCGAGGCAGGAGTCCAGGTGCTGCGGGTCGCCGCCGAAGGCACGGTCGACGCCGAGCCGCAGGGCTGCCTGGAAGGAGTACACCTTCTCGTCGACCAGAACGGTCGCCGCGGGGAGCAGGATGCGCAGCGCCTCGGTCTCCAACTCGTGGGCGAGCAGCACCTGTTCTTGCGCCACCGCCTTCGTGCCGCGCCGGTGCGGGCACCAGGGCGTGTGGTGCTTGAGGGCGCGCTGGCGGTTGGCCGAGATGTCGACGGCGTCGCGGTCGTCGTCGAACACCGGCTGCCCGTCCGCGCTCGCCGCACCGCATGCGGTACACACCTGGAAGGGCGCGATCCGTACGGGCCGCCCGGCGAGCTGGTCGCCCTCCTGGGCGCCGATCCTTAGCGGCCCGACGTTGACCCGGCGGATCACGGCCCGTCGCGTGTAGTCGACGCCGAACACCTGACTGGTGTGCCGCCAGGAAGTCTTGGGCACGAAGTCACCGGGGGCGATGTCGACCATGTCGACGACGCTGTAGAACCGCCGGTCGCGGTCGTCGCTCTCGTCCCCGATGCGGGCGTCCTCGCGCTTGGCGCGGGCGGTGACCGTGGTCGGCTGGACGATCTGCCACAGGCTGCCGGAGTCGGCGATGCCGGTGTCCCCGCAGCGTGGGCAGGGTGAGATGTCATGCTCTGCGTTGTGCGTGCGCACGTGGCCGCAGGAAGGGCAGAAACGCCAGTAGCGCCAGTCCTGTTCCTCGCCCGTGACGATGTCGATGCCGGTGATGCGGTGCTTGTAGCCCTCCGCGTAGAAGGTGTTGCCGGGCGCGAGTTCGGCGATGGCGAAGGAACGTGGCCGTTCGTAGGTGTACGGCTTCGACTTGTACTGCTCCTGCCCTGTGCCGGCCTTCCCCTCCGGCCAGTAGAGCGTGGCCGACAAGGTGGTCGTCGAGTCGATCAGTGCGTAGTTCGGGAGCAGCCCGAGATCGCACAGAACGCTCTGGGCGGGCTGGCGCAGCCTGGCCCCGCCCTTCTTCGACAGTGCCCGCGCCTCGGCCTCCAACTCGGCCTTCGTCCGGGCCTGTTCCTCGTCGCCGTCCTTCAGCTCGTCGATGGCCGACCGGATCGTACGGATGCGGTCGCGCAGCTTCTGGCTCTCGCGCTCCCAGTTGCGCTCGGCACGCTCGACCGCGCTGCGCAGGCCGCGCACCGCGTACTTCGTCAGCTCGGCCCGGGCGTTCTCGCTCACACCGGTCGGGAAGAGGTCAAGGAAGCCGCGAACCAGCTCCTCGCCGTGGGCGAGGGCGGCTGCGGCGAAGTCCTCCAGGTACCCGGACGGGCCGAAGAGTTCGTCCACCCGGCGCGGCAGCGCGGCCAGCGGCCTGCCGTCCTCGCGCAGCAGCCGTCCGCGGGCCGCGAGGTCGAGCAGGTGGGCGGTGTACTGGCGGCGCAGGATCTCGACGGCCGACAGGTACGAGCCTGGCGGCACGATCTCTCCGTCGATCATGTCGCGCGGCCGGTCCAGGAAGTACAGGTCGCGGCGCGAGCGGTCCGGGATGGTGAGCAGGAACGCGTTGCCGGTACGGCGGCCGGCCCGGCCCGCCTGCTGGGTGTAGTTGGCGGGACGGCGTGGCAGGGCCCCGAGCACGACGGCCGACAGGTCGCCGATGTCGATGCCCATCTCCAGGGTCGGGGTGCAGGAGAGCACGTTGGGGTCGTTGAAGCCCTCACCCTTGCGGAACGCCTCCTCGACGCGTTCGCGCTTCGCCCGGGAAAGAAGTCCGGTGTGCTCTGCGGTGATCACCTGGAAGGTGCCGGCCCGCCGGTAGAGGCCTCGGTAGTAGTCGTCGCGGTAGTCCCGGTCGCGGTCGTGCCGGTCGATGGTCTCCTGCCAGCGGTCGCCGGCGACGAGCCGCCCGGAGGCACAGCGGTACGCGCGGCAGGGCTGGTCGTGGTACTGGGCCAGCAGCGACGGGTGCACGGTCTGTTCCCAGAAGCACTTGGGGCAACGCACGTACGCGCTGTTGACCTGCTCGTCGGAGAGCAACTGAAGGTGCACGGACCCGGGTTGGAGGCCGTAGATCCGGGCCGCCGAGTCGCCCGGCGTACGGACCGCGAGCAGTCCGGCGTCGGCGAGCCGCGGCAGCAGGCGGAGCCAGAACTCGTCCGCCTGCTCGCGGGTCAGGCCGAGGCAGCGCTGCGCCCACGTCTCGTACCAGGACAGGCGCCCGGCCGCGACGTCGAACTCGCTGTTGAGCTTCGGCTTGGCGAGCAGGAAGACCGGGGCGGAGACACCCTTGGGGAATGCCTTCATGCCAGGCGGACGGCCGCCCCAGATGAAGAACCGGCTGGTCCCCGCTTCGTCGAGGTATTTCCCCAGCCAGCGGTGGCCGATCGCGCCTCGGGTACGCATCCGGTCAAGGAAGCCCCGCAAGAAGGCAAGGTAGCGGTCGTCGTCGTGCTCGGTGAAGGCCAGGCCGCGGTCTGCGGTCTCCTCGTGGGCGGTGCGGACCAGCGCGGTCGCGGCGTGCTCGTCGGGGATCTCGGCGAAGGCTGCGGCGGTGCGAGTGAGTTCGAGGGTGCGACCGTTGCGGGAGCGGTGGCCGAATTCCATCACCGCCTCGAAAGCGAACCGCTCGCCGATCAAGTCCCAGGTCCGCTTGTCCCCGCCACGGCCGGCACCCGACAGCAGGCGGGCCACCCCCGTGTCGTCATGCAGGTCGGGCGGGACGACGGCGGCCAGGGTCTCACGGTCGGTGGTGGCCTCGACCACGTCGGCCACCAGGTCGTTGAGCGCGGTGGGCCGGTGCTCGTTCAAGTGCTTGGTGAACAGGGCACGCAGGGAGAACGTGTAGGAACGGGAAGCGACGAAGCCGGCCCGGTGCGCGGCGTCCTGCACCGAGTCGTTGAACATCAACGTCTTGGTCTCTCGCTGCTTCTTGTCCATCTCGCCGCCGGTGAACAGCTGAGTGACGGAGGCGGCGGCGAGCGCGGCGGCACCGGTACCGAGGAAACGAATCGCGTTGTGGGTGCCACAGGCCGGGCACCAGTCGTCCTGTGCCGCACGCTCGGCGCGCTCGCCCAGCTGGACGAGGACGAAGGCCGCGTCCGCGCCCCGGGGTCGGGGATCGCCCTCGGCGGTGTAGTCGTCGATCGGATCCGGCAGCCGCAGCCGGCGGTCGGGGCCGTCCAGCACCATCAGGACGCCCGCACCTCCGGTGGTCAGCGACCGCTGGGCCGCCGGGTCCATCGGGGCACGGCCGCTTCCCTCCAGGGCCTCCCTGTCGGTGGCCGCGATCAGGGTACGGATCTTCGCCTTGTCAGCGGTCACCGAAGCGCGTCGGATCTTGTGGGACTCGAAGCTCAGCTCCTCGTCGTCCGACTCGGGTGCCAGCACCGACCAGCCTGAGCGACCGCACTCGCGGCAGTACACCGCCGGCAGGAACAGCCGAGTCTCACGGGGGCCGGTAGTATCCGGCGTCGTCCGCGGCTGAGCCTGCGTCCCGGCCGCGTCCCAGGCGAACGATGCCTGCGGCCACGGCTGAACGCCGCGCAGCATCCGCGTCACCGACCGCGCCCACTGGTGCACCTCCACCTGCACCAGCGGACGGCTGGTCTCGGCGGGCGCGTCCGGATCCCGGGCGACGGACAGCAGAGCGACGAACCGGGCCAGGGCGAGTGCCGCCACCTCTGGCCGGGTCGTGATCGCCTCGTCCCAACTGGCCGCTCCTTGGCGCCGCATAACGTCCAGGATCTCGTCGTAGCTGCGCACCGTGCCGTCGAACCCGGACAGGACGGCGTAAGTGAGCCGGTTCCGCTTGAGCGCCGCGCCCAGTTCCCGGACGTCGATCGGGCCGGCCGCGTCGAAGTGGCTCCCGGTGACGGCCTCGGCGAGTGCGGCCAGTGCCGCGTAGCCGGAGGCGGGGTCGGGCAGTGTGGTGAGCGCCTCGGGCGTGGGCACCCGGCCCGGCAGGAACTTGGCGTCCGGGACCGTCTCGTCGAGCATGAACTCGTCGACGGTGAGCCGGTCCTCGCCGACGATGGCGTCCTCGGTGAACTCGGTGCCGAAGACGTGCGCGGCGACGTCGAGGAGCTGGCGCACCCCGTCCGCGTCGGTTCCGGACGCGAGGGTGGCCGAGGTGGCGACCGGGGTGATCGTCCCCAGCGGCTTGCCGGGCTGCGTCGCCCCGACTGCGGAGGCCAGGCGGCGCAGCAGCATCGCCACGTCGGTGCCCTGCGCGCCGTCGTAGGTGTGGAACTCGTCCACGACGACGTAGCGGATGTCGTTGCTGTCCCAGAGCGGGGCGTCGGCGGAGCGCTGCAGCAGCAGGTCCAGCATCTTGTAGTTGGTGATCAGGATGTCCGGCGGGGACAACTGCATGTCCTGCCGGCGGGTGTAGACGTAGTCGTAGTGTGTCGCCGCCTTGTCGCCGATGTACAGGCCAGCGCGGACTCCCTTGAGCGCGTCCTTCTCTGCGTCCAGCAGGTCGTTGATGCGTCCTGCCTGGTCGGTGGCGAGGGCGTTCATCGGGTACAGGAAGACGGCCTTGACGCCGGCGTTCCCGGCCGCGCGCTCGCGGGCGCAGTGGTCGAGCACCGGGTAGAGGAACGACTCCGTCTTGCCGGAGCCGGTGCCAGTGGTGACCAGGGTCGGCTGCGGGGTGTGCCCGTCCTTGGTGGTGAGCCGTGCGAAGGCGCGGGCCTGGTGCGCGTACGGCGACCAGCCGCCGGCGCGGTGCCAGTCCAGGTGCTGCTGCCAGCCGTCCTGGGCGCGCGTGAACGGCGTGCGCAGGCGCAGGTACGGGCCACGGAACATGCCCGTGGCCTCGTCCCCGAGGAAGGTGTGCAGCGCCTTGCGAGCGCCCTCGTCGGCCAGGCCGTAGGTGGTGGAGAGGTATTGGAGCAGGCTCTCCTTGAGTCCCTGTGCTTCGAGAGTCGGCCTCACGGCTTCGGGACCTCCATCGTCGTCGGGTCCCACAGTCCCTTGGCCACAGCGTCGTTCAGGCGCTCGGTGAAGTGGGCGTGGGCACGGCGCATCTCCGCTTCGCGGTCGGCCTTGTAGAAGGGCGCGGCGTAACCGTCTGGGACGGGGTTCGTCGCAGCGTCCTCCTGATAAGCCTCGAACTGCTGCCAGTGCTCCTTGGTCTGGTCGAAGCCGTAGGTGTAGCGGTCGCCAGCAATCTTCCGCTCGTTGGCGTCGAACCAGGTCACCCGATCGAAGTCCTGCATGATCGGGAACCGGGCCCGGTACATGGCGACGAGCGTGTCCGCGTCGATGCCGAGCCACACGGCGACGAGCGCGTCGATCTCGACAAGGGCGGCACGGCGCGCGTACTCGGTACGGAGCGGCGTGTCCCGCTGCCAGGAGGGGGTTACGGCGTGCAGCTCGGTCTCCATGCCGGGCCACTCGATCGCCCAGGGCTCGTAACCGGCCCAGAGGGGGTCGAAGAGCTCTTTCCAGAGGTCAGCATAGGCGGTGGTCAGAACATTCAGGCGCAGGGTACGGAGGAGGAGGGCAGGCGCGAGGGGGTGGTCTGGCTGAGGGGCTGGCATAGTCCGTGCCCCCGCTGGCAGAAGATCGGAACGTGCGGCGATCCGCAGGAAGTAGTCCAGTGGCAGGGACGCCCAGAAGCCTGCATTGAGAACGGTCGATTGGCTAGTGGCAACCCGGGCGCTATGCATCGCATACAAATGAGAGACGCCACGCGGAATCACAGCGGCATAGAGAGCGCGTTCAGTGTCAGGTGCGATCTGGCGTCGCCACGCCAAGCGATACCACTTGCTGTACGGCGTGCCAGCCTTGTCACGCAAGAACGCCTCAATCTCCGCGCTCTCGACCTGCTCTGGCTCCACCTTCTGCTTCGCTGCAACCGCCAACCGGCCGGCGACCCACTCCTCCTTCGAAGTGACCAGTTCCTCGTAAAGCTCCCAATCGATCCAACAATCCTGTTCGCCCTTGAATACCCCGACCGGGGCCACCCGCCGATACTCCGACTCTGGTACCGCATCGTCCGCGAGCACCCGCGGGTCCAGGCCACGCGTCTCGCCTCCGCCCTGGCTGGGTTGCTTGAACATCGGGTTGGCTACACCGATTTGCGGACCCTTGAGAATGACATCCTCCCAGGACTCCGCGTGGTAGTCCTCCTGGCCATCGACGCCGGTGTTGTAGTCGATGAGCCGCACGTTCTTGTCCGGGCCGAACGTTGCCTTCTTGGCTCCGCTTTCGTCGTACCCGCGAGTGATGTCCGACTCCAGGGCGCCAAGCCGCAGCGGGTACAGGCCCAGTGCGTCGATCGCCGGGTCCTCAGCAGTACTCACCGGAGTGAGAAGGCGTGTGTGCTCCACCGGCCCCATGTCACCGGCGAGGCGTTGCCAGCGCCGCAGGGTGTCCGGGGTCACCCGGATGACGCGCTTGGGGTGCGGGCGCTCGTCCCAGTCGCCCTGGTACTTCACTCCAGGATCTGCGTCGTCCTTTTCAACAGCAGCGGTGGCCGACATTCGCAGGGTGTCGACCGTGAACAGCCAGGACAGCGAGTCGAAGGCGATCTCGCCCACGCTCCCGTAGATGTGGATGCCGAAGTGGCTCGACCGACCCACCGGCGGCGGGAAGAACCGGTTACCCGCGTTGACGAAGTCGCCGTGTACCCGCAGTCGCGCATAAGTGGCTGCCCGCAGCTTCGCCTCTTTATCGCCAGCGAAGTGCGTGTCCGGGTGCACCATTCCTGCCGTGCCGCCAGCGCCTGCGTGGTCCCACACCTCACACATGAACGCGCGGTACAGGTCGGGCTGACTCCCCGAAATCAGTGGATAGACGGGCCCGGCCGCCAGGTACGACGCCGTCGTCACGGTGCTCGTGACCTCGCCCAGCAGGTAATCCTGCACCTTTCGCTGTTCGAGTTCAGCCTCCCGCCGACGGGCCTTCTCCTCGGCCTTCGGCTTCTCCTGCAGCACGAACCATGGCTCGGACTCGGCAAGGGCTGGGTCTTCCGCCCACTGGGGCCGCACCCACGGCGGATTACCGACCTGGAGGTCGAACCCTCCGGCCTGCCCCGCGAAGACCCCGGCGTACTCCAGCTCCCAGTGCAGGAAGCCCTGTTCCGCCGCGATGTCCCGAACCGTCCGCATCCACGGGTATCGCGTCTCGACGGCTCGGCGGGCATCGTCCATGCCCATCTCGGCCTCGACCAGCTTCTCCAGGTCCCTCAGCTTCGTCAGGGAGTCGACGGACGTGGCGAACGTCCCCGTGGGCACCTCACCCGTCCCGACCATGGACTCCAGGAACGCGAGCCAGTCGTCGAGGCCGGTCAGCGCGATGACGTCACGGCGACGCACCGGCCCGCCCGCGCCGCCCTTGCGGCCGGACGACGACGCGCCGGCCTTCTTGATCTCCCGCCGCTCGACGAGGTCGTCTCCGCCCTCGCCGAAGGCCAACTGGTCACCGGGCAAGGCGAACAACAGCCCGTGCTCCACGAACGCGGGCTCCGCCTCAGGTTCGGCAACCGGCTCCGCAGCCCCCGTGACCGGCGCCACTCCGGAGGACAGCAGCACATCCAGACCAACAACCGGTGCAGTGGCGTACTCGGGATCGGAGCCGTCCAGCAGGCCCACCTTGTCCAGCGGCCAGAACCAGAGCGCGCACCAGGCGTCCATGACCTGCTTGAGTCGCCAGTACGGCGAGCCCTCCGCCGCGAACAGGTCCTTGAAGACCTGCTCCTTGCTCAGCGGCAGCGCGCCGCCCGCGCTCTCCTTGTCGCGGCGGAGGAAGGCGTACTCCTCGGCGTCCTCCGGCCGGTCGGTGCCCCAGACGTCTATGGTTCGGGCGATCTCCTGCTCACTGAGCTCCAGCCGCATGACGACCAGCCCCCACAGGTACTCCACCCGCTCCGCGACTGCCTGGAGCCGGGCCAGCTGGCTGCCCTTGCCGCCGGTGGACTTGGGCTTCGTCATCACCGTCTTGCGCCACGCCTTCAGAGCGTCGACCTGGTCCCCGGCGAGCCGCTCGACCAGCTTCTTCGCGTCCCCGCCGGCGTCCTGGACCGCGCCCCACCCGGGCGAGGGCAGCAGGAACTGGTGCACCGCGCCTTCCGGCAGCGGCTGCTTCTTGCCGTCCTCCGCCGACCTGAACGGCAGCTTGGTCGGCGTCTGCGCGGCGACCGTCCGCTCCTTCTTGAGGGATTCGACTGCGTACACCCAACGCCTGGCCCCGATCAGCGAGTTGCCGCGCCGTAGGTGCAGGCCGAACCACGGTGCTCGCATGCCGGGGTGCATGGTGTTGAGCCACAGCGACACCTCGGCGAGTTCGACACCGGTGGCGTTGAGATCGACGCCGTACGCGTTGTGGAGGGCGATGTACGCCTTGACCTTCTGCTTCGCCTCCAACGCCTGCGAGGTGTCGAGGGTGAGGCCCAGCTCCTCCTGGCGGCGCTTCAGGTACGCCTCGGCGACCTGGTTGATCGCCTCGTTGAGGAACGCGCCGGAGCCCAGGGCCGGTTCGCAGATGGTGTAGCGGAGCAGTTCGCTCGCCCGGGTCCGGACGGCCTTGCCCTCCTCGTCCGTCTTCTGGTCGAGCCGGTGCTTCAGGGCCAGTTCGACGGTGACCTTGGTCAGCGACTCGGGGGTGTAGTAGGACGCCGAGGTCTCGCGGTCGCGTCCGGCGAGGCGGTAAACGAAGGTGCCGGGCTCGTACTTCTTCGGGCCGCGGAGGCCGTGCTGTTCAGCGTCCTGCGCGGAGTAGACGACGTGGGTGTTCGCCGGGTAGTCGCTCAGCCGGTCGGCGGGGATGAGCCAGGAGCCCTTCTCGGGGTCGCCGTGCTGCTGGGTGCCGCTCTTCGCGCCCGGTTTGGCGACCTCGGCCAGCAACCGCTCGTCGTCGATGATGCCGGTGTAGGACATCAAGCCCTCGTAGACGGCGCCGAGCTGGTTGATGCCGAGGTTGCGGTAGGAGATGAAGCCGCCCTGCCGGCCCTTTGCGCTCGCCTCCTTCATGGTCAGCAGGCGCAGCACCTCGTGCAGGGCCTCGTTGCGCAGCCGGAGGTCGAGCCACTTCGGGAGTTCGTCCGCGCCGCTGTCGGCGTCGACGCGTGGGTCGCGGACGCCGCGGCCGATGAGGGTGATGGCCTTCGGGTCGAAGAGTTCGCTGCGCAGCGGCTCGAAGCGCAGACCGCGCCGTTCGCTGCGTTCACCGGCGGCCTTGTGGTCCTCCGGTTCGGTGCCGTGCGGGCGGTGGCCGTAGTTGACCTTGTTGAACAGGACGTCGAGCGAGGCGTAGAGGTGGAACCCCTTCTTGCTCTCCTCGTCGACCAGCTTCCGGTCGCGGGAGACCAGTTCGCGCAGCCGGGCGACGGAGTAGCCCGCCTCGTAGGTGGAGTCGTCGGCGGGCAGGATGCCCAGTTCGGGGCGGGCCTCGGCGTACAGCAGGAAGAGGATGCGGTACAGGTAGCGCAGCGACTCGCGGGTCAGCTGCTTGGCGAACGGTCCGTGCCGCTCCGGGTCCTCGATCTGCCTCGGGGTGACTTCGTGTTCCTTGAGCCGGGCGAGCACCTCGTTGGCGATGATCTCGACCGAGCGCTGGAGGCCCTTACGCAGCTCGGAGTTGACGCCGACTGCGTTGTCGCGGGACGCCTTGAGGAGGTCGTCCATCCGGCGGCCCTTGCCGTCGGGTCGGGGGGCCAGCATGTCGTGGGAGAAGAGTGCCGCGAGCAGGGCGAGCTCGCCGGTCTTCTTGGTGTCGTTGCGCAGCAGCGCCGCGTCCACGCTCGCCGCGAGGTACCGGCCCTCGGACCAGGTGGTGCGGTCGGCGAGGACGATCACGCCGCCGCAGAGCAGCAGCACAAACCGCGGTGCCTCGCCGCCGGGCTCGTGTAGTTCGCTCTGGAAGAGCCAGCCGGCGAGCTTCTCGCCCGTACTGATCAGGCCCTCGGACGTCTTGAGGGGGTTCAGCAGGCGGCCCGCGCCGTCGGCGTCGAGGGCGTCGTCGAGGTTGTCGGTCCACCCGCAGTCGAGGGCGACGATTCCGTCACCGTGCCAGGCGACGGGGAGTTCGTACGCGCGGCCGGCGTTGTGCAGCGGCAGCACGCGGTCCGACGTGCGGTATCCGAGGGCGGCGAGCAGGGCGGTGTGCCAGGCGGCGAGGCGCTCGGCCCGCTCGCCCGCCGGGTCGTCGTCAGCGGCGAGGGCCGGCCGGACCCGGCCGGCGTACTCGGTGTGCAGCCTGAGCAGCAGCTCACGCGGGGTGGATTGGGTGTCGTGCTGGTCGGTCTCGCGGTAGGTCCACAGTGTGAACAGGCCTTCGTCGTCCGCCGACTTCTTCTTGAGGGTGTTCTCCAGTTCCTCGCTGAAGTAGTGGGCGGAGAGGTACTCGCCGCGGTTGGCGAAGGAGTCGAAGGTGTAGCTCATCGGGCGGACTCCTCGGCGCGGGCGGCGGTCGGTGCGGCGGTGGGTGCGGCGGAGTAGAGGGGTTCGAGGACGGCGAGGACCCGGATCATCGGGTCGCCGGAGGTGCGCATGCGTCGGACGAGCTCGCGGCGGTCGGTCGCGGTGTCCTCGACCTTCTCGCGGCGGCGGTGCTGGTTTCCTGCGACTTCCAGCGCGAGCTGCTCCCAGGTCTGGACGCGGTCCTCGTACGGGGCGAGGTAGCCGTCGATCAGCCGGTCGTACTCGGCGCGCCGGGCCCGCAGGTGGGCCTCCGCGGCGTCGACGGCGGCCGGCACGAGGGCCTTCAGGCCATTCTTGTCGAGGATCCGGTCGCGTCCCGGCATGTTCGGGCCGACGCCGCAGGCGGCGAGGAACGCCGAGTCCATCCGCCAGACCCGGGGGTCGGCGCTGTCGAGGCCGGTGACGGCCATCCACTCGACCACGGTCGGAGTGCCGGCGGCGTTGGAGTGGACGCCCTGCAGCAGGTAGACGGGGCCGTTCAGGGCGGCCGGCAGATCGGGGTGGATGCGGGCGGCCCTGGCGGCGTCCGGCTGGTGGGCGAGGACGAACGCCTCGTCGTACTTGAGCTTGGCGAGGACCTTGTCCGTCACCCAGTCGAGGACGGGGTGGATGTCGGATACGTAGGAGACGTTCGGCCACTGCGACGCGGTCTGCTCGGTCTTTCCCCGCTTGGCGTCGCGGGCCGCTTCGAGTCGCTCCGCCGCGTACTTCCGGTTGAAGGTGATGCTCAGCGTGCCGTCGTACTTGGACGTCGTGAGGATCTTCTCTTGGTCGAGGTACGAGGCGGGCAGTGCGCGCAGCCGGTACTGGAGGTCGTCCGGCGGCGTGAACTCGACGCGGCCCCGGTCCGTGACGGGCTTCCAGCCCATGGCCTCGCGCTCGGCCTGCGGGTAGACCAGGTCCATCGCGGCGTGGAAGTACGCCTCGGTGTCGGCGAACAGATGCGGTACGTCCGCCTTGGCCACCGGGGGGATCCCCGCGGCGGTCGGCGCGGCCGACGGATCGGCGATCAGCGCGTTGACGTTCGCGAGGAGGCCGGCCAGGACGCCTCCCGCCTCCTGCCGGGACTGCTGGATGGAGCGCTCCGCCGTGCCGCCCTTGATGAGGTCGCGGGTCAGGCGGTCGTCCTCCTTCTTGGCGTCGTACAGGCCGGTGACGGCCTCGGCGCAGCCCTCGCCCGTCTCGATCTCGTGGGCCTGCGCCTCGCGGCGCAGCAGCCGGACACCGACCAGCCGGTCGTCGAGGGTGAGCTGCTCTCCGGTCGATTCGTCGCGCCGCCACGGGACGTCGGCGGTCAGGGTGATCGCGCGGAACTCGGGACTGACGGCCTGGCCGTAGCGGTCGATTCGGCCGTTGCGCTGCTCGATGCGGATGAGCGACCACGGCAGGTCGTAGTGGATGAGGTCGTGGCACTGGTGGTGCAGGTTGACGCCTTCGGAGGCGATGTCGCCGGTGAACAGCAGCCGTACGGGCTCGTCGCGGCGGCCGAAGCGGTCGACGATCTCGCGCTGCTGGTCGTCGTTGGTGGCGTCGCCGTGCATGACCTCGACCGCCCCGCCGTACGCCTTCCAGGGGCGCGCCTTCTCCGCCAGGGCCGGCTTCGCCTTGAAGCCCAGCCGCTCCGGGACGACCTGCGCGAGCCACTCCAGCGTGGCGATCCGCTCCGAGAAGATCACGACCCGGCGTTCGGAGCGCGGGCCGACGCCGAGCTCCTTCTTCAGCGTGTCCACCAGAGCGTCCAGCTTGGCGGAGTCCTTGTCCTCGAACTCCGCGACGAGCGCTTCGAGTTCGGTGAGGGCCCGGTGTTCCGCCGTGAACGCCTCGCGGGCCTTGGGAGCCGCCTCGGCGCGCCGCGGGTGCTCCAGGTAGGCACGGCGGTTGGCGAGCGACTTGCGCAGGGCGACGTGGGAGGAGAGGAACGCCTTGAGGAAGCCGTACGCCACCATCGGCTCGGCACAGACCGAGGAGCGGGCGGGATCGCCGGGGGTCCATTCAGCGGCCAGCTTCTCCAGGATGGCCACCTCCTTCGGCGTGGCCGGGGCCGGGACGGGAAGGGACGGGCCGCGCTCCGCCCACGGCTTGTCCTTCAGGCCGTCCCGCACCTCGCGGTCGGTCTTGGTGCGGCGGATGTAGAGGTGGTCGAGGTCCGCGACCTTGTAGTTCTTGACGTCGGCGATCGCCGCCGGGTCGAGCATCCGGATCAGCTCGGCGAAGGACTCGGCCTCGCCGTTGTGCGGGGTCGCCGAGGCCAGGATCAGCGCGTCGGTGTTCTTGGCGAGCCGCTCTGCGAGGCGGTTGTTCCGGGTGCCCTTGTTGACGAGGTTGTGCGACTCGTCGATGACCACCGCGTCCCATGCGGTGTTCTCCAAGTGGTGCGCGTAGGTGGCCGACTTGAGCGTGTCGACGGAGACGATCACCCGCTTGAAATGGGCGAAGGGGTTGCGTCCTGCGGGGATCTCCTGCTGGATGCGCTGGATGCCGGTGGAGTCCAGTCGCACCAGCGGCAGGGAGAACCTGGTCCACAGCTCGCGCTGGAACTGCTCCAGGACATGGGCCGGCGTCACGACGAGGATGCGCTCACCCCTGCCCCTCCGGATCAGCTCCGCAAGGATGATGCCGATCTCCAGCGTCTTGCCGAGACCGACCACGTCCGCGATCAACAGCCGCGGCTGCGGATTGCGCATCGACAGCGCCCGCTCGGCCGGGCGCAGCTGGTGCTCCTGGCGGTCCATCAGGAACGAGTCGGCCAGCGCGAGCCCGTGCTCGGTCTGTGGGAGCGCGGTCTTGCGAATCACCGCCTCCAGGTAGAGGCGGGCCTTGGCGTGCTTCGAGGTCTCGTCCGCGACGAGGTCGGTCTTGCGCGGGTCGAGCACGTCGATCTGGTCTAGGCCCTGGTAGAACACGGCGTCCGTGCCCCGGACGAACGAGGAGACACCGCTGACCTCGACCATCAGCCCGTCGCGGCTCTCGGTGACCGACTTGACGAGCCACTGCTCATCCCGGATCCGGACCTGGGCGCCGGGGGCGAAGGTCGGCTTCGCCCCCGCCGGGAAGTGCGAATCCTCGGCGGTGCCCGCAGCAGAATCGTCGGGCAGTGGCGCCGTCGTCACGTTGTGCTCCTCGATAATGGTGTGCTCGGCCGATTCAGCGGTGCCGCCGCATCCGTGCCTACTGTCTACCGCAAGCGGTCGGGACGGGGCGAGGCGCTCAGAGCTTCTGGCGCTCGGACCAGGTCAGCTGCCCACGGGCCGCGTACCGCTTGCGCAGTTCGTCAGCCACCCGCCGGGACGCGGGCGGACGGCCGGGGCGCGCGGCGGGGGGCCGGGGTTCCGTGGGCGGGCCTGCCGGTGCGGGCGTCGGCCCGGCAGGATCGCCACCGGCGGCGGGGCTGCCCTCCTCGGCGGGCACGGAGTCGGCCTCGGCCCCGGGCACGGCCTCCGGCTGCTCCCGCAGCAGCTTGTCGAGGGCCTCCAGGCGGTCCAGCATCAGGGCGTCCGGTTGCGGGAGGGTCACCGACGCGCCGTCGGCCGGCCTGGTCTGTTGAATCAGCGCGTGGCGGGCCCGGGCCGGGCTGGTGCCCAACTCCCGCAGCAGGTCGGCGCAGTGCCTGGTCACCTGGTCCAGGGTGGGACGGTCGCCCGGCTCGTACGCGAGCATCGAGGTCAGCAGCGGGGTGAGTTGCTCCGGCAGTCCGGACAGGTCGGGCCCGATGTCCGGGCTCACCACCTGCACCGCGATCGCCTCCCACCGCACGCCGTCGTACGGTGCGTGGCCCGTGGCGGCGTGCAGGAGGACCGTTCCCAGCCCGTACACGTCCGCCGCTCCCGTCACCTCCGTCTCGCCGCGCGCCTGCTCGGGCGGCATGCAGCGGACTGTGCCGAGCACGGTTCCGGGCTGGCTCATGGAGCCCTTCGATGCCTCCAGGAAGGCGCCGAGGCCGAAGTCGATGATTACCGGGCCGAAGTCGCCCAGGATGACGTTGGACGCCTTGAGGTCCCGGTGGAGCAGACCTGCCCCGTGAACCGCGGCCAGCCCCTCGGCGAGCAGTGCGCCCACACTCGCTACCAGCTGTGCCGACAGTGGGCCCTGGTCCTTCACGACCTCGGTGAGCGGGCGGCCGGGCACGTAGTCCATGGCCAGCCACGGCTGCTCGGCGAGCGGATCCGCGTCGAGGAAGCGCGCCACCCGGCCCGTACCCGAGATGGTGCGCGCGATCTCCGCCTCCCGCTCGAAGCGGGCGCGGGAATGCGGATCGATCTTGTCGGGCCTGATGACCTTGACCGCGACCGGGTCGCCCGCGACGGAGTACGCCAGGTACACCGCCCCCATGCCTCCGGTGCCGAGGCACCGCTCGACGGCGTACGGGCCGATCCGCTGCGGCAGGACGGTACCTGTCACCAGCTTCCCCCCGGGTTCCACAGTGCCGACACGAACGCGATTGACGTGAGTGTCTCACCCGCCTCAGAAGGCTCTGCTGAGCAGTGTGGACACTGACGAATCACCCGTACAGCGTACCGATCGATATCGGCCCGGCAGAAGGTGCCATCGTTCCGTGACCCGGAGTAACAAGCGAGCGCGGCCGAGACGACAAGCGCCCGGGGGACATCGGCTCGCCAACAGGCCCCGCGGGCCACAACACCTACCGTCCGCTGCGAAGCCTTCGGGTAGGCCGGCCTTTCGCGGCCCACCCGAAGGCTTCACATCGGCTACAGGCGCTCGGGTGTCCCGATGCCGAGGAGGTCCATGCCCTGGCGGAGGGTCTGGCCGGTGAGCTGGCAGAGCAGCAGCCGGGTCTCCATGACCTCGCGGCTGGGGGCCTTGAGGACGGGGCAGTGCTCGTAGAAGGTGGTGTATGCCGCCGCGAGGCTGTGCAGGTAGGCGCAGAGGCGGTGGGGTTCGAAGGTCTCTGCGACGAGGTCGATGGTGGTGCCGAATTCGTCGAGGAGGAGGCCGAGGGCGCGTTCGGCCGGTTCCAGGGCGAGGTCCTGGTGGGCGGTCGGGGTGACGTCGTCGGGGGCCTTGCGCAGGATGGACTGGATGCGGGCGTAGGCGTACTGGAGGTAGGTGCCGGTGTCGCCGTTGAGGGAGACCATGCGGTCGACGTCGAAGATGTAGTCGCGGGTGCGGGAGGTCGACAGGTCGGCGTACTTGACCGCGCCGATGCCGACCTGCTTGGCCCGGTCTTCGAGTTCCTCGGTGGCGAGTTGGGGGCTCTTCTCGGCGACGACGGTGCGGGCCCGGTCGACGGCTTCGTCGAGGAGGTCCATGAGGCGGACGGTCTCGCCGGAGCGGGTCTTGAAGGGCTTGCCGTCCTTGCCGAGGACGGTGCCGAAGCCGAGGTGCAGGGCGCGGACGTTGTCGGGGAGCCAGCCGGCGCGACGGGCGGTCTCGAAGACCATCTGAAAGTGGAGGGCCTGGCGGCTGTCGACGATGTAGAGGAGCTGGTTGGCGCCGAGCATGCCGACGCGGTCGCGGATGGCGGCGAGGTCGGTGGTGGCGTAGCCGTAGCCGCCGTCGCTCTTCTGGACGATGAGCGGGGTCGGTTCGCCGTTGGGGCCCTTGATGTCGTCGAAGAAGACGCACAGGGCTCCGTCCGAGCGGACGGCGACGCCGGAGGCTTCGAGGTCGGCGCAGACGTCGGCGAGCATGGGGTTGTAGTAGCTCTCGCCGATGGCGTCGGCGTCTTCGAGGAGGACGCCGAGGCGGGCGTAGACGGCTTCGAAGTAGACCTTCGACTCGTCGACCATGCCCTGCCAGGACGCGACGGTCTCGGCGTGGCCGGCCTGCAGCTCGACGACGCGCCGGCGGGCCCGGTCGGCGAAGTCGGTGTCGCTGTCGAACTTGGCTCGCGACGCCTTGTAGAGGCGGTTGAGCCGGGACATCGACGGCCCGGAGTCGTCCGGCT
Source organism: Streptomyces sp. Y1 (assembly GCF_041053115.1). Taxonomy (NCBI): domain Bacteria; kingdom Bacillati; phylum Actinomycetota; class Actinomycetes; order Kitasatosporales; family Streptomycetaceae; genus Streptomyces; species Streptomyces sp. Y1. The sequence continues at coordinate 1,898,361 of NZ_CP163445.1, forward strand.
CGGTGCCTTCGTCGAGCTCGGTCGGGTGCTCGATGAGGTACTGGATGAGCATGCCGAACTGGGTGCCCCAGTCCCCGAGGTGGTTGCGCCGGATGACCTTCTCGCCGCTGAACTCGAGGGCGCGCACGAGCGCGTCCCCGATGATCGTGGAGCGCAGGTGGCCGACGTGCATCTCCTTGGCGATGTTCGGCTGGCTGTAGTCGATCACCGTGACGCCGGCCTCGGCGTTGCTGCCGACACCGAGTCGGGCGTCGGCCGCGCGGGCGGCCAGGCGTTCGAGGATGGCGGCGTCGGTGACGGTGACGTTGATGAAGCCGGGCCCGGAGACCTCCAGGTTCGCGATCACCTGGTCAGAGCCGAGGTTCTCGAGCACGCGCGCGGCCACCTCGCGGGGGTTGGCCCGCAGCGGCTTGGCCAGGCTCATGATGCCGTTGGCCTGGAAGTCGGCGCGGTCGCTTCGTCGCAGCTGGGGGTCGCTGTCCGCGGCGTCGGGGAACGCAGTGGAGATCGCCTGTGCGAAGCGCTCGCGCAGCGCGTCGGCGATGGAGAGGACCGTAGGCATAGATCGAAGGACCACTTCTGTGAGAGGGCGGATCCGCGGACGGGTCGCGGGAGTCGCACGGCGCCGCTCCGTCGAGCGGTCGGCGCCGTCTGCCGAGTATCCCATGCTCCGCACAGCCGGCGGCCCGATTAAGGGCGCCGCAGAGCGAACCCGGCCCGCTCAAGGCCCTTGGCCGTAGATCATCCTGAGTGTTCATCAGCAATCCCCGCGAGTTCCGCCAGCTCGCGAGGAAGCAGGCGCTCCGCATCCCCTTGAGCCGAATCCGCAAATTCGATCGAACACAGCGTGATGGAGCGGCTACGGTGGCAAGCCTGCCGTGCGGCACTCGGGAGGGGAGTGGGGTGAGCAGGCTGTCTGGGGGTGCGGATGGTTCGCTGGGCATCGCTGCGGCGATCCGGGCGGTGTTCGTCAGCGACGGCGCAGTGCATGCGCTCGACGATCCGGAACTCGGTGACATCACCGGTGCCGTGCGGCGGCTGCGCCATGACGGCCGAGACCTTGTGGCCAAGCGTCGGTCGTGGGCGGCGGCGCACGCGGAGCGCGCCCTCGCTGCGGAGGCAGTGCGCCGCCTGGGTGCGCTCGCGGTGGACGGGTTCGGGCGCATCGAGGTGTGCGTGCCCGACCTGGTTCCCCTGGACGACCGTACGGCGGCTCTGGTGTCGCCCTACCTCGGTCGACCGCTCTCCGCCTCGACGGACGGCCTGGCCGGCTTGTCGGCAAAGGAGATCGAGGATTTCCTCCTGGCGGTGCTGGGGTGCGGCGTGGAGGCGTCCGGGTGCATTCCGCGGAACATGTTCCGGCGGAGCGGCCGGACGGTTCTGATCGACTGGGAGGACGCGTTGCTTGTTCCGGCGGGCACCGCCGCCCCCGGTGCCCTGACCGTGATGAAGTGGGACATCGCGTGGTCCGACTTGGCCGGACGTGATCTGGGGCTCAGAAAGCGCATCACGGCGGAGGGCGACGAAGAGCCGACGCTGGACGGGTTCGAGGCCGTACTCGCCGCCTGGCTGCCGGCCGGACTGGCCGCGCGGGAGGTGCGTCGCCGCGGCATCGAGTTGACGCTCGCGAGCGAACTGCCCACCGTAAGGCCGAAGTCCGCGAGTGCCGCCCGCCTGGGTCATCTCGCCGAGGACGTCCTGCCGCCCGGTCTCGGCGTCTTCCACACCGTGCTGACTGCACGGCTGCGAGCAGACCAGGGTGAGGACGCCTATGCGGACCTCCTTCACCGCCTGGATGCCCTCACCGAACGCGCCCGTGCCAACAGCGGCCGTGGCCTGGAGCGGTTACGCCGGCCGTGGGTTCTCGCCCTGTTCTCCACGGCCGAGCTCCAGTTGGCCACCGACCACCAATCGCTCGAACAGCTGGTCGTACGTCTGGAGGAGCTGCGGGGCGTCGGCGGGTGGGACGCGGCGCGTGAGCGCGCCGAGGTCGCTGAGGAAGTCACCGCCCGCATTGCCCGGACTGCTCAAGGCTCCCTGGGACTGGAGGGGTTGGAGCTCATCCTGCGCGGCTCGTGCGCGCAGGGAGTCCTCGGACGTGACAGCGACGTCGACTTCGAGCTGAGCTCACCCGATCACCCGAACGGGCATCGGGCGCTCGAGGATCTTGTGATCGAGGCGCTCGCCTGTCTGGGTCTTGCGGCCGAGGGCTCCGCCGCCCGGCCGACCGAGCGGGATGTCGTCAGCGCGGACGGGATGTTGAGCCGCGATCTCCACGAGTGGTTCGAACTGCGCCGGCCCGGCATGGACCATCACAGCCTCGGCTGGGTCGCCACCGCCATCGCTGCCCCGTCCACCGCCGTCACCAGCCGCCCGAGCGAGTACGAGCAGCGGGGCCGCGAACTCACCGCCAAGTACCTGTGGTTCGAGTCCCGGGCGCTGCTGGCCCGGCTCGTGTTCACGCGTGCCGCGGCTGCGCCGCCTCCGGTGAAGCTGGTTGCCCAGCTGTCGCTCCTGAACGAGCTCGTTTCGGGCGACGAGGCCGCCGAGGTGGAAGCCCTGGTGCGCCGGGCGTTCGCCCTGCGGGAGGCAGCCGATCCCGCGCCGCCGGCACCCGACCTGGACGTCGAGGTGGAGCAGCTGGCCCACCGGCTGGACGTACTGCGTCGCCGTCTCGGTGTGCCTGGCCCGCGCAAGCTGTAATCCCGTTCCGCCCCGATCCGCGCCATCTCAACCCGAGAGGTCAACCGTGATCAGCGACGCGATCCCACTGTCCACCAGCGATGCTTCGCATGTCTCCTTCGCGGACGGCTACACCTTCCATGTCCGCGGCGGCCAGATCACCCCTCCCGGCCAGCCGTGTCCGTGCGGCGGCCTGGAGCCGGTCCACCAGATCACCTCCTACCGTGAGGCGTACCCGCAGGCCCAGCTGTCGCTGACCGACGTCTGCAACATGGGCTGCACGTACTGCTCGTTCCGGGACCGGGTGCACGCCGACGGCAAGCCCGTCACCATCCCGCTGGAGACCGTGGTGCAGGGCCTTCGCACACACCGCGACCGGTTGGTCGAGGAGGACGCGCGGTACAGCCGGATCGACTTCGGCCTGGCCGGTGAGACCATGCTCGTGCGCCACATGCACGACACGGTCCAAGACTTGGTCGCCGAGAACCTCGCCGACTCACCCGTCGCGGTGGTCTGGGCTGGGCCCATGGTTACCAACGCCACGCTGTCGATGACGGCCGAGCTTGCCGAGCAGCTCGGCCCGCCCCAGGACATCAGCCTGGACGGGCCCAGGGACGTCCACGACCGGGTTCGCTTCTACACCGGTGGCCGCGGCGGCACGTACGACCACGTGCGTTCCGTCCTCGACCAGGTGCTGGCCCGCCACCCCGACATGGGGGTCTCGGCGGTCCTGACCGCATACTGCACCGACTTCGTGGCGATCTTCCGCCACCTCTTCGAGGACGTCGGGGCCCGCAACATCTACATGAAGCCGGTCAACGCCACCCACGACAAGGACTACGCGCTCAACGCCGAGACCCTGCCGGCCTTCCGCCAGGGCTATGCCGACCTCGTCGAGCACATCCTCGCCCAGCCGCCGGAGGGCATCCTCGCCCGGTTGCTGGCGCTGAACTCCGAGGACTTCTTCATGCGGTTCTTCTACCGGGTGAAGGACCGCGCGGCTCAGGTCTACCGGTGCGGCGCCGGTAAGAGCGGCACCTACCTAGACACCAACGGCAACCTCTACCCGTGCGCGCACTTCATCGGCAAGTCCGGCTGGCACATCGGCCACACCTCCACCGGCGTCGAGGACTCCGAGCGCCGCAAGTACCTCGACCTGGTCGTCGACCAGCGGGACGAGTGCTCCTCCTGTCCGTCGCGGTACGTGTGCGGCGGCGGCTGCTACTACCAGGCAGTCCTCGCGAACGGCGACATCACCAAGCCCGACGGCGTGAAGTGCGACCTGATCCGGTTCATCACCGACCTGGCGATCCGCCTGGTCGTCGCCCTGCGCGAGCAGCACCCCGAGGTGCTGGACGCCCTGCCCTCTCCGTACGGACTCACCGACGAGGCACTCGCCTCCTCCCCCGAAGCCGCCTACCTACCCGCGGCCCACCTCGACACCACGGTCGACAACCAGCCGATGTCCATCCCGCTTGCCGGCCCGGGCCGGGTACGAGGCGGCCTGGCCAACCCTGCGGGACTCGCGGTCACTCTCGCCCGACGCGCCGAAGGGCTCGCAGTGCGGCTGGACTTGGGCGATACGCCCGACGCCGTCCAAGCGGTCCGCATCCGCCTGCAGCCCTTGGGCGAAGGCGGGTTCACCCTTCATGACCTCGCTGCAGGGCAGTGGCCCGGCGAGCGGTACCTGCGGTGCACCCGCGACGGCGCCCGATGGCTCGCAGCCCCCACCACGCGGTTCCGCCGCGTTCCGCATCCCGATCCCACCTGGGAGGACTCCCACGACGTCCGCCTCTCCTGGGAGGCCGATCACCTGGAGCTCCTCCTGCCGCTTCCCGAACCGGCCGCCCCCGACGAGGGGCTCGGTGTGAACGTGTTCGCGGACTTCACGGACGGCGGCTGGACCGCCCTGACACTTCACGAGCCCTTCGCCGTACTCGCCGACGACGCGGCGGGTCCGCTTCACCTGTCCGGCCCGGAAGCACCCGGGCGACCCGCCTCAGCGGAAGTCAACGGCCGCATGCCCGTTGAGCTCACGCCGCTCGGTCGCTGGGCCGGGCTCCAGGGCAACACCTGCTGACGGGAGGCGAGATGCGCATTCTTCTGGTCACCCACCGGTTCGCTGGCGACGAGGCCGGCGGCACGGAGATCCTGGCCGACGACCTCACCCGGGCCCTGATGGCACGAGGCTTGGACGTCGCGTGGCTGGCAGCCGGCGACCCGCCGTCGCCGCAGCAACGCACCGCGGCCGAGTACATCAGCGTGCCCGCCGTCTTCGCGCGCGACTACCCGGCCGGTTGGCACGCCCAAGAGGTCCAGCAGGCGGCACGCATCGAGCAGTTGCTCGCCTCGCGACCTGCCGTCGACCTCGTCCACGTCCTGCACTTCAGCCGCATCGGCCTGGCGTTCCTCGACACCGCGCCGCTGCGGGACGTGCCGGTCGTCGCGACGCTGACCGACTACACCGCCGTCTGCCCCGACCACCAGCTTCTCGTGCGCTCCACGGGTGGCCAGTGCACCAGCACCGCCCCGTCCAGCGCCTGCACGGGCTGCCTCGACGCACCGATGAACGCGGCCGACGAGGTGCAGCTGTGGCGGGACCGAAATGTCGCGTGGCTGAACGACCAGGTGCGGGCACTGTGGACACAGACACCACACCAGGCTGCGGAGCTCGCGAAGGCCGGCGTCGCGATGAACAAGATGGTCCGGAACCAAGCTCGCTACGGGCTGCCCGGCAGCTGGCAATCGCTGGCCGAGAGCAGTGGCGGCAGCGAGTACCTGCTGTTCCTGGGCCGGTGCTCACCCGAGAAGGGCCTCCACGTCGTGCTCGACGCCCTCGCGGAAAGCCCAACTATGCTGCCGCTCCTGGTCGCGACGGTGCCGGACGACGCCGAGTACGAGGGGCGGATGCGCCTGGTCGCCGCCGCCAATCCGCGGGTGCGCTGGCTTCCTCCGCTCTCCCGCTCCGACGTCGGGCCGGTGCTGGCCGGCGCCCGGGCATTGCTGGTGCCCTCGCAGTGGTGGGAGAACCATCCGATCGTGGCGCACGAGGCCCGGGCCCTGGGCGTGCCGGTGTGGTCCTCGGCGGTACCGTCCATGCGCCATCTCGCGGACGACGGAGGCGTCCACCTCGTCGAGCAGTACGCCGACCCCGGTTCGTGGAGGCAGGCGATCGATGCGGCGGCCGGATGCCGGGGGCCGCGGGTGTCGTCGTTCGGCCGCCGGGTGGCGGCGTTCGAGGCGTTCGTCGACGAGATGGTCTCCGTCTACCGGAAGGAGGTGGCCAGGTGACGCCCGAGCGCGTGCCTTCGATCGTGGTGCCGGAGCGCTTTCGGAAGTTCCTCGTCACCGACGACTTCGACCGCTACGGGCTCGAGCCGGGCCGTCCGACGCCAACTCCCCAGTACCTGCAGGTGGAGCTCACCGACCTGTGCAACCTCGCCTGCGCCGGGTGTGTGCGGGCGGTGCACGACAGCAGCGGCGGTCACCTGCCGCTGGACGTCTTCGTCGCGTTGCTCGATCAGCTGCCCGATCTCGGCCACGTCTCCTTCGTCGGCGCCGGTGAGGCGCTGATCGTCCGCGACTTCGCTGCCTTCGTCCAGGCGTGCACCGACCGGTCTGTGTTCACCTCGACGAACACCAACGGCCTGCTCGTGCGCCGTCGTCTCCAGGCGGTCCTCGACGCCGGACTGGGTCTGCTCGCCATCAGTGTCGACGGCGCCGACGATGCCACGCTCGGGCGGATGCGCTCGGGCCTTCGCCGATCCCAGCTGTCCACCGCGCTGCGCGAGGCCGCGGAGATGACGCGGCAGCGTGACACCGCGCTGTCGGCCGCGGTGACGCTCTCCACCGCGAACCTTGACCAGTTCCCGGCGATCGTCGACTTCGTCGCGGACCACGGCGTCACGCGCATCAGTGTGGAGAGCCTGCATCACTGGGGCGAGGACAAGACCCTCAACACCGAGTCCCTGTTCGCCGCTTCGCCATTAATGGTCGTGCCTCACTTGGAGGCCGGCCTCGCCCGCGCCGACGAGCTGGGGCTGCAGCTGTCGATCTTCGACTACTCCCGGCTGGCCTCCCCGGCCGCCGGCCGGGCCGTGTGCCCGTGGCCCTGGGACGCCGGCTACATCACCAAGGACGGTGACGTCACGCCGTGCTGCATCCACATGGAGTCTTCACCCGGCAACGTGCTCGGCAACATCCGCAAGGCGCCGATGGCCGAGATCTGGACCTCGCAGCCGTACGGAGCTCTGCGAGACTCCTTCCTCTCCCAGGCCCCGGCCTGGTCCTCGTGCGAAGACTGCGTCTACCGAATGGAGTTCGGACGTGTCTGACACTCACCCACCCGCCCTCCTTGGCAACCGCCCGACCGAGGACAGCCGACGGCTGCTGCACCGCGCGGTCGACCTCGGCCTCGACTTCACCTCCGGCGCCTTACGCGACGACCTGGTCCTGCGGCACGCGACGGCCAAGGAGCTCATCGACCGCTTTGCCGGCCCGCTCCCCGAGAACGGTGAGAACGACGAGCAACTCCTTGAGGCCCTTACCGAGATCGCCCGGTGGTCGATCTCCCAGGCGGACCCTCGCTATCTCGCGTTCCCCGACACCGGCGACAGCGTCGCCGCCCTCGCGGCCGACATCGTCGCGTCGTTCCTCAACCAGAACCTGATCGCCTTCGACCGCAGCGCGCCCGCCGCCAGCGTGATCGAGGCCCAGCTGATCACCTGGCTCCGGGAGTTGGTCGGCTACGACACCACTACCTTGGCCGACTACCAGGGGCTCGGCGCGCTCGGCGGCATGTGGACCTCTGGCGGCAACATGAGCAACCACATCGCCATCGCTGCCGCCCTCTCCCACGCCTTCCCCGAGGTCCGCACCACCGGCCTGCGGGCCCTGCCCGAGCAGCCGGTGATCCTGCTGGCCGGCGGAGTCGAGCACTTCTCCTACCTCGCCGCCGCCCAGGCCCTCGGCCTCGGCACCGACGGACTGCTCTGGGCAGACGCCACCCCGGACTTCACCAGCGACCCCGTCTCCGTCGCCCGCCTGCTGGCCTCGCCGCCTCCCGGAAAGCGGATCTTCATGGTCGTCGGCGTCGCCGGCAACTGCCGCACCACCGGCATCGACGACCTGCAGGCCCTCGCCGAGCTGAGCGAGCAGCACAACGTGTGGTTCCACGTGGACGCCTGCCACGGCGGCAGCCTGCTGTTCTCCGAGAAGCTCAAGGTCCAGCTCGCCGGCACCGAGCACGCCGATTCCATCGCCCTCGACCCGCACAAGGGCCTGTTCATCAGCTACCCCTCCAGCTACGTCCTCTTCCGCGACCCGGCCGCGCTCGGCCGCTTCGCCCGCTACCCGGACCGCGCCCACGACCCCGACTGCCTCGACCTCGGACTGATCACCCCGTTCTACGGCTCCCGCGGCTTCGAATCGCTCAAGCTCTGGGCGCTGATGAAGCACCAGGGCGTCAACGGCATCGGCCGGCTCGTCGAAGACCGTCAGGCCACCTTCCAGAAGATGGTCGACCTGCTCGAGCGCACCGGCTGCTTCCGGATGCTCGGCACCTCCGACTTCTACCGGTGCGCCTTCGTCTTCCTCCCCACCCCGGTCGCCGAAGCCCTCGAACAGACCAAGCTGCCGACCGCGCACCACACCACGGTGCGCGACCTCATCTCCCACTACACCGCCGCCTTCGCCGACCGCCTGTACCGCGCCGGCACGGTCGTCCTCGACCTGTTCGCACTGCAGGACCTCGCCGACCGGATCGGGCTCGGCAGCAGCGCCAAGTACCAGGTCATGGGGATGTGCGTTGGCCACCCACACATCCCCGAGGAGATCGAGTACGGCATCGAGCGGGACATCACCGAAGCTGCCCATGAGCTCACGGACCGCATGCTGAAAGACCTCCGTGCCCTGCTCACGTCCACGGACCGGGCCGGCAGCGCCCCGGGGCCGGACGTGACCGGACCGGCGGGCTGGTGACCACCGTGACGACCTATCCACCCTCATTCACGATCGCCTACCTCGTCCACAGCGACGTCGAACTCCTGCGCCGCACCATCCCCACCACCCTGGCCGCCCTGACCCGCGGTACCCGCCACCCGTACGACCTGGTGCTCGTCGTGGACGGGGCAGAAAGTGCCCCGGCCGACGAGATCGTCGAACTCGCCCACGCCACCTGGGGGTTCGACGAGGTGCGGCTGCGCTGGCGCACCCGCCACCGGGCCTCCGGCGACCAGGCGAACAACATCCACACCCACTTCGTCAGCGACAAGAGCCGCTTCCTGATCACCGTCGAAGGCGACGTCGTCGCCTTCCGCGACCCGAACGCCACCGATGTCCTCGCCGAGATCGCCGAGACGTTCGACCAGTGCCCGCAGCTCGCCCTCGCCCAGCGCATCGACGACCACGACTGCTGGCAGTGGAAGCTGGAAGAGGTCGGCCCGCCGCTGAGCGACCGAGCCCGCTCCGTCAACCGCGTCTCCTCGCACTTCCTGATCTACGACACCCAGCGAGCCCGCCCCGTCATGACCGCGGCCGGCGGCATCCCCGGCGACCGGTTTCACGACGACGGCCAGCGCTGGATGAACTACGAGGACTGGCTCTCCCACACCTTCGCCCATCCCGCCGGCCCCGGCATCGGCTACCTGCACCACCTCCCACTCCGGATCTTCCACTGCGACGAGAAGACCACCCCCGGCTCCGCCCACTACCGCCGCGACATCACCACCCGCCTGCGTGTCTTCGCCGAACGCGAGCACGCCGTGAAGGAGGAACTCGGTGCCTGACCACCGTCTTGTCCCCTCGCCCGTGTTCCTCCTCTCCCCGATCCGCTCCGGATCGACCCTGCTGCGCTGCTTGCTCGGCTCCCACCCCGACGTCCACGCCCCGCACGAACTCCACCTCGCCGGCTACACCGTGGCCGTCGACGACGAGTTCACCGACCTGTCCATGCGCACCCTCGGCCTCACCCGTACCGACCTCGAACACCTGCTCTGGGACCGCCTGCTGCACCGCCAGCTCACCGAGGCGGGCAAGAGCGTGCTCGTCGAGAAGTCCCCGGGCAACGTGTTCATCTGGCAACGCCTCGCAGCCTGCTGGCCCCAGGCCCGCTATATCGTCCTGCGCCGCCACCCGGTCGCCATCGCCGACTCCATCCGCCGCGCCGGCGACGCCGACGACCTTGCCGAAGCGGCCGTGACCGTGGACAAGTTCGCCGCCGCCCTCGACGAGGCCGCCGCCAACCTGCCGAGCACCGTCCACGTCACCTACGAGCAGCTCACCGCCGACCCGGAAGCCACCTGCAAGGCCCTGTGCGAGCACATCGGCATCCCCTGGGATCAGAGCATGCTCGACTACGGCTGCCACGACCACGGCCCCTTCGTCTATGGCATCGGTGACTGGTCGCCCCAGATCGCCTCCGGCCGCATCCAGGCCGCCACCCCGCCGCCCGAGGCCCCCGACGTCCCACCGCTGCTCAACTCCTGGTGCCAGAAGTGGGGTTACGCCCCGTGAACCAGCCGCGATCATCAGCCGTCTTCTGGTTCCTCGGGCTGCCGGCCTCCGGCAAGACTACCCTCGCCCGGCACCTCCTCGCCCACCTCCGTACCGAGCACGGCGCCGACTGCGGGCTCTACGACGCGGACGCCGAACGCGCCACTGGCGTCCTGCGAGATCTCGGCTGGTCACCCTCCGACCGCATCGCCACCATCCACGCTCTCGCCCGCGCCGCAAGCCGCCACCAGGTCGGCATCGTCACCCTGGTGACCTCCACCGAGGCGGAGCGGCAGCTCGCCGCAGACCTTCTCGGAGAACGCCTCCACCTCATCCACGTCCACGCGCCCGAACGAGTGCGCCACGCCCGCGACGCCCTCCGCACCGTCCGCGCCTACCGGACCAACCCGGCACCGGACGCACCGGAGCTGTCCTGGTCCGATCCCGAACTGCCCGCACTGGCGCTGGACACCACTGCCCCGCTCAGCACCAGCGTGAAAGCTCTGTGCGCGTTCGCCGCCACCACCCTCACGAACGCCGCTTCCCCATAGACGCCGGTCAAGCAGCAGTCGGGAAATGCGGCATCGAGCCGACTCTCCCAGGCGTCGGCCTCTGGCCGCGGTACAAACCGGCCCCATGCCCGATGCGACCGCTCCTCGCCTTCTCCGCCACCGCGATGAACGCGAGCTCGGAGAAGAAGAAGCCGCCCAGCTGGTCCGCATCGCACACCGAGGTGTACCAAGCCTCGATCTCTTCAGGAGCGACCGCACCACGACCGTGCCTTGCGGCGGACAGCAGAGCCTTCCGGACCTGGTCAACCCGATCCTTCGCGTGCCCCGTGAACGCGGTCGACCACGCCAGCAACGGCTCGACGCCGACGAGGTCCAGCGGGCTGCGGGCGAGGAGCAGCCCGAGCTTGCGGCCGATCCTGCCGTCCGCATGGTCCATCCAGCTCTGCGCGTCATCCGCAAACGCGTGGCACACCCGCCGGTCGAGATCGGCGTCCGCGCCCGCGATCACCATCGAGTCGAAGTCGACGTGCGCGATGACCGCCCGCCCGCCAGGCCGAAGAACCCGTGCCACCTCGGCCAGCATCTCCTGCGGGTTCGGCAGGCACTCGATGGTGTTGTACGACACGACGACGTCCACGCTCTCGTCGAAGCACGGGAGACGGTCGCGCAGGTCCGCAACGATCGTCGCCGTCGCCCCCTTGTGACCTGCCAGGGCCGCGTGGACCTGGCGCAACGACTCCGCCGAACGGTCGATCCCTACGAGGGAAGCCTGCGGCGCTATCCGGCTGACTGCCCGCAGCGTCGGTCCCGCACCGCAGCCAAGATCAACGACAACCTGGTCGGAATCCTGGGGGCCAGCAAGCTCCGCAAGGCGCGCATGGATCGGCTCAGCACTGTCGGACACGGCACTGCCCTCCTCCCCTGTCCGCGCCAGAGCCCGAGATGGCGGCACCAATAGTTCAGGTTTGCACCTTATGACATGCTTCGAGATGTCTCATCCCGAGAAGGGAGCCCGCCACCCATGGATCGCCCCTTCGAGCCACCGCCCACTCCAGCCGCGCGTCCCATCAAGCGGAGAACACCCAGCCCCCAGCCGCTCGGCCGTTCGCAGCCACAGCCTCCTGGAGCCGGCCGAGAACGCCGCCGGGTAGAGCCGACGAATCCCGGCGCAAGTAGGCCGAGCCTGCCCATTGCACCGGTCGGGGGCCTCCCGTCCGGTGATCTCTCGAGCACGCCGGTCTCCGTGATGCCCCCGCACCGCTGGTCTCATCCGAACCCGTCGAGGAGCCTGCAATTTGGGGTTCAAGCGCCTCTGCCGCTGAGGGGGCTTCGCTCTCTCGCAGCGACAGACGCCCGTCGGCTGCACGGCCCGGCGTTCTCTGGCGGTGCGTCAGAATGGCTCGGCGCCCGGCGGCGTTGCCGAGCAGATCACCGGAGGTACGGCTTCATGACCCGATACAGCATCGACCCCGGGCGGCACGAGCTCATCGCGACCTGGGGAACCGGCGAGGGCGATCTCGCCGCCCGCATCGCCGCCCTCCCGGCCAGCACGGACACGGCCGCGCTGATGCGGCTGGCCCGCGCCCTCACCCACCTGTCCGAGGCCGCGTGGCGCACCTACACCCACCCGGCCAGCGCCGCCTCCTCGGTGGAGCCCAACTCCGAGGGCTGGCGCCGCGCGGAGGAACGCAAGGCGTTCGACGAGGTCCCCGGCGCCATCACCCAGCCCAACCTCCCCCAGGACGGCATGCTCGACGTCGACTACAGCCCCCTGGTCGAATCCGCCCACCGCGTCGGCCGCGCCCTGCACGCCATCGGCAACGCGGACCTCACCGACGCCGTCCTCGCCGAGGTCGGCACCGAACTCGCCGCCGTGGAGAATGCCGAACTCGGCGACCTCACCGGCCGCGCCCGCCAGGCCGTCCTCCTCAGCCGCGAAGGCGCCTCCCCCGTCCAGGTCGCCGCCGCCGATCACCTCCTCGAACAGGACCCCTTCGGCCCCGCGGCACTGTTCACCGACATCGACCCCACCGCCGCCGCCGTCGCCGCAGCCCACTGGCTCGCAGCCGCCGCCGAGGTCACCGCCGAAACCACCGGCCACTCCCCCACCGCCGTACTCTTCGAAGCCGACAACATCGAAGCCCTCCCCCACGAAACCCCCACCCTCGTCCTCGAACTCCTCGAAGCCGGCGCCTCCCCGTACGACGCCGTTACCGGCCTCGTACGCCATGCCCTCCACATCGCAGACGGCCTCCTCTCCGACCCCGCCGGCCTGCGCGAACAACTCGAAGACATCGACGACACCCTCGCCCAGCACACCGGCCCGGACACCGACCCCGAAGACACCGGCCTGCGCCTGACCCCGCTCGACCCCAAACGCCCCGCCCCCGATCTCCTCGAAGACCTCCTCGCCGGCATCCGCGGCTGCTGGCTCCTCCACGACGAATACGACGAAGTCGACGACGAAGACGACTTCGGCGATGACGAGGACTGGGACGACGACGAACAGGCCGGGCAGCAGCAGGACCGCAGCCGCAGCGACTTCGCCCAACTCGTTCGCGAAGCCGCAGCCGCCCACCGCAACCGGCTCATCTGAACCGCCTGCCGCAACCCCCACGCGGATCAAGGCGCCCCGACCTCGGCGGCCCGCCCGCCTCGGCCCAAGGTCGCGCAGGGCCAGCCACCCCGACCAGCCGTTCACACTGCGTAGCCGCATCGGAGGGCAGGAAGCACCCCCCGGCCGCCCGCGTGTGCCTCCGGGTCAAGGCCCCGGCTAGTCACATACGGTGATGGTTTTCGCATGCCCACATCGACCATGACAGGTGCCACCGCAACCCGCCCGAGCTTGGCGCATCCAGGTGCGGATCCTCACCGTGAACCGCAGGTCAGAGACCTATTTCCGGGTTGGTGATCGCATGGTGGTCGCAGACGATCATGCTCTCGCGGCGCGTGTAGCCTCCGTGAACTGATCAAGAAGTCACAGCCACAGGAGGTACACGGAGTGCGCAGGTCAGGACGACCGGGCCGGGTCTACCGCCGATGCGGGTGCCGCGATGCGACTCGGCGCCAGCTCGGCGCGAAGTGCCCACGCCTGGCCGAGCAGGATCACGGCACGTGGACCTTCGCCGTCGACATCCCCTCCCTCACCGGCCGCAGGCGCACCATACGGCGCGGCGGCTTCGAGGACGAGTGGTACGCCGAGACGGCACTGCGACGCTTCCTCGAAGGCCGACAGCTGGGCTTCGACGCCGACCCGCACGAGACGGTGGCCGCCTACCTCACCAAGTGGCTCAAGGGCATGGAGTTCCTGCTCAAGCCCACCACCTACGCCCGCTACCGCACCTACGTGCTCTGCGAGTTGATACCCGTCTTCGGCAAGATACGCCTCGAGGAGCTCGCCCACGACCACATCGCCGCCTACACCCACCAGCAGCTCGAAGCCGGCCGCGGACGCCAGGCCGTCTACCACTGCCTCGCCACGCTCTCCAGCGCCCTGGGCACGGCCGTGCGCACCCACCGCCTCCCCTACAACGCCGCCCAGCCCCTGCCCATGCGCAGGCCCCAGGCCGCCGAACGCGTCCCCTGGACCGCGGAACAGGCCGTCGCCTTCCTGAGTCACTGCCGAGGCGTCGACCCCGCCTTCGCCGACCTATTCGAGGTCGTCATCGGTACTGGCCTGCGCAAGGGCGAGGCCCTCGGACTCCAGCGCCCGTGCGTGCGGCTCGACGACCGCGTCATGTACATCCGCCACACCCTCTCCGCCATCGACAACCACGAACTCGTCCTGACCGCACCGAAGACGAAGAAGAGCCGCAACTGGGTACCCCTGTCCGACCGCGTCGCCGCCGCCCTCGAACGCGCGATGGCCAGGAACACTTCCCCGGACAACGGCCACGTCTTCCAGGACACCGACGGCAAGCCCCTCCACCCGGCCGCGGTCCGCCGGCGCTTCCACGAACTGCGCGAACAAGCCGGACTGCCGCACGTCACCATCCACGACCTACGACACCTCGCCGCCACCCTCGCCCTGGAGGGCAACGTCCCCATGGCCATCATCTCCAAGACCCTGCGGCACTCCACCCTCTCCACCACCGCGAACATCTACAGCCACCTGACCTGGGACGTCGCCATGGCCGCGGTCCACACCATCGAAACCAGGCTCCACCTCGCCGAGTCCCGCACCCACTGCGGCGCCGACGCCCTCGCCAACCCCTTGGCGAACCCGCTGTTCAGCCACGCGGCCTGACACAACCGCACGCCCACACCTCGGTCCACCGGGCCGCTCAGAACGCCGCAAGGGCCAGCTAAACGGCCGGAACCGCCGGTCCATCACTGACACCCGCTCAGCCCCGGAGCCACCACCACACCTGACGCCGCGGGCCCCACAGGCATGCCCACTTCCGGGACACCATGCCCACTTCGACGCCGGGGAGAAGCTCACGCACCTACCGACTACGCTCGGTCATCTCGACTGAACGGACAAAAGCCGCATATCAGTTGTGACTGAGCGGCTTCACACCCCCGGATGCGCCCCCTGAAATGACGCGAACGAGCGCCCGCGACCACACTGCGACCACCACAGCAAAAGAGCGGGCACCTGGCTTCCCAAGTACCCGCTCTCACAACCGACTTCACAGTCGGGACGACAGGATTTGAACCTGCGACCCCTTGACCCCCAGTCAAGTGCGCTACCAAGCTGCGCCACGTCCCGTGGTCTCGGTGCCCGGTAGCGGGGCCTGGGGGGCTCTGCTGTGGGCTTCTCGACCTTGTCTCCGGGTTGTCCCGGCGACATGGAAAACAATACAGCACGTCGGGGGGTGCTCGCTGCCAGGTTTCGGGTGAGGGGGACGGGGCGGGGAGGGGCGGGGGTGGGGTGGGTCAGGGGGTCGGGTGGCGGGCGTCGTAGGTGAGGAAGGCGGGGCGGCGGGCGGCGAGGAGGAGGACGGCGGCGACGCAGGCGAGGCCGCCGGTGATGACGGAGGTGGCGGGGTTGGTGAGGGAGGCGACGGCGCCGGATTCGAAGTCGCCGAGGCGGGGGCCGCCGGCGACGACGACGATGAAGATGCCCTGGAGGCGGCCGCGCATCTCGTCGGGGGCGGCGACCTGCATCATCGTGTTGCGGAAGATCATGCTGACGGTGTCGGCGCAGCCGGCGACCGCGAGCAGGAGGAGGCCGAGCCAGAGGTTGTGGAGGGCGCCGAAGGCGGCGATGGCGAGGCCCCAGGCGCAGACGGCGGCGAGGACGGCGGCGCCCTGGCGGTGGATGCGGCCGACCCAGCCGGAGAAGAGGGCGCCGATCAGGGCGCCGACCGCGGGGGCGGAGACGAGCAGGCCGACGGTGCGGGCGTCGCCGCCGTAGAAGGTGACGGCGATGGCCGGGAAGAGGGCGCGCGGCATGCCGAAGATCATCGCGGCGAGGTCGGCGAGGAAGCTGGTGCGCAGGTTGGGCTGCTCGCGCAGGAAGCGCAGGCCGTCGAGGACGGAGGCGCGGCCCTTGCGTTCGCCGAGCGGGCGGAGGGAGGGCAGGCGCCACATCGCGTAGAGGGTGCCGGAGAAGGCGACGGTGTCGACGAGGTAGGCGGCCTGGCTTCCGTAGGCGCCGATGAGGACGCCGCCGAGCATGGGGCCCACGGTGAGGCCGAGGTTCATGCTGATGGTGTTCAGGGCGTTGGCCGCCGGGAGTTGGTGGCTGGGGACGAGCCTGGGGATCATCGCCGAGCGGGCGGGTGAGCTGATCGCGAAGAACGCGGCCTGGAGGGCGACGGCGGCGTAGAGGACGGCGACCCGGCCGTTGTCGGCGGTGGCCTGGACGGCGAGGACGGCGGAGACGGCGGCGAGGCCGGCGGAGCCGATCAGGCCGAGCCGGCGCCGGTCGACGGTGTCGGCGATCGCCCCGCCGTAGAGGCCGAAGGCGACTAGCGGGACGAGCGAGAAGAGGCCCACCAGGCCGGTTGCGAAGGAGGAGCCGGTCAGGGCGTAGACCTGGACGGAGACGGCCACGGCCGTCATCTGCTGGCCTATGGAGGACACCGCCTGGCCGAACCACACCCGGCGGTAGTCGGGGTTCTCGCGCAGGGGGCTCAGGTCGGCGAACGCCCCGCGGACGGCCCGCCGGTACCAGCGCGGGGCAGGAGCCGGGGAAGCGGAGGCGGACGGGGAAGGGGTGGACGGGGAGGCTGCGTCGGGAGGCTGATTGGTCGGCACAGTCGTCCATGCTCGCCCCGGCCGCCGCGCCGCCCGACACCGGGGGCGGCGCAGCGCGGCGGCGTCGGCGGGGCGCCGCACCGCCTACCGGCTGAGGACCTGCCGCTCCCCCGCCTCGACCGCGAAGTCCAACCGGTTGCCCGGCGGCGGGAACGGGCAGATGAAGTGGTCCGAGAAGGCGCACGGCGGCAGGTAGGCCCGGTTGAGGTCGAGCACCGTGTTCCCGTCCGGATCGGGTGCGGGCAGCGTGATGAAGCGGAACCGGTAGGTGTCGACGCCGCTGGTCGCGTCGGCGATCACCCCACTGAGCCGCTGGCCGGCGCGGCTGACGGTGAGGGTGCGGTGCTCGCCGGCGACGGTGAACTCGATCCGCCCGGTGACGGCGAGCGGGCGTTCCCGTCCGTCCGCGTTGGGGACGACGACGGCCTGCGGCTCGCCCTCGAAGGGGGTGAAGACGGCGGGGACCGCCCATTCCGGCGCGTACGGGTAGCTGGAGATGCCCGCGAAGGCGACCCGGCGGGGTGCGGCCGGGTCGAGGACCCGCAGGGCGAGTTCGCCCTCGCGCTCGATCGGGACGAGCAGCAGGTCGTCGAGGGCGGCGGTGTCGGCGGCCGGGTCGGTGTCCGGGCGCAGCAGCACCTCGCCGTCGACGGGCCGACCGCCGACCGTGACGCCGTCGGCAGCCGCCGCCCGTACCCGGACGCCCTCGCCGTCGGCCCACCAGCGGCCGGGCAGGCCGGGGACCTCGCCGGGCTCGGGGGCCAGCCAGTGCGTGCCGGTGAGCGCGAGCTGGCCGTGCGGCGCGCTCACCGACGCGGCCCGCTGCTCGGTCCAGTGCTTCCAGTCCTCCGCGGCCGTCGCCGTCATCGGTCCACCCTCCCGCTCAGTTCGTCGACGGCCCGCCGCTCGGGCCGTCACCTCGGTCGATCACTTCAGCCGTTCGCCTCAGCCATTTCGCCTCAGCCGTTTCGCCTCAGCCGATTGCCTCAGCCGTTCGCCTCGACCGTTCCGACGCCGACCACCGCGGCGTCGACCACCACAACGCCGCCGACCCTGCCGGGCCATTCCCGCCCGCCGGGGAACGACCGGGGAACGACCGGGAACCGCCACACCCCGCCACACCCGGCAACATGCCGACACTCATCGACACCTCACCGACACCGCGCCTCAGCGATTCGCGCTCACCCACCCAGCGGCCGGAACAGCCCCTCCTGCACCACGGACACCACCAGCCGCCCCTCCCGGTCGAAGATCTGCCCGCGCGCGAGGCCGCGCGAGCCGTGGGCGATCGGGGACTCCTGCTGGTAGAGCAGCCAGTCGTCCGCCCGGAACGGCCGGTGGAACCACATCGCGTGGTCCAGCGAGGCCATGTCGAAGTGCCGCGTGCCCCAGAGCGGTTCCACGGGCGCGCGCACGGCGTCCAGCAGCGTCATGTCGCTGGCATAGGTGAGGGCGCACACGTGGATCAGCGGGTCGTCGGGCAGCGGGCCGTTGGTGCGCAGCCAGACGCCGCTGCGGGCCTCGATGCCCTCCAGCTCCTCCTTGGTCCAGCGCAGCCGGTCGACGTACCGGATGTCGAACGGCTGGCGGCGGCTGATGAACGGGGGCAGCTCGCCGAGTCTGGAGCCGACCTCCTCCAGCGCGCTGGGCAGGTCCTCGGGGGCGGAGACGGTCGGCATCGGGTACTGGTGCTCGATGCCGCCCTCCTCGGGGAGGTGGAAGTCGGCGGTGAGCGCGAAGATCGACCGGCCGCCCTGGATCGCGAGCACCCGCCGGGTGGTGAACGAGCGGCCGTCGCGGATCCGGTCGACCTGGTAGACGATCGGCACGCCGGGCACCCCGGGGCGCAGGAAGTAGGCGTGCAGCGAGTGGACGGGGCGCTCGCCGTCCACCGTGCGCCCCGCCGCGACCAGCGCCTGCCCGGCGACCTGGCCGCCGAAGGTGCGCTGCAGCGCCTCCTCGGGGCTGCGCCCGCGGAAGATGTTCAGTTCGATCTGCTCCAGGTCGAGCAGGTCGACAAGGTCGTCGACGGGGGTACCCATGCGTGCTCCCTCTCCGGGCTGCGGGGGGTCCGCGCCGGTCGGCGCCGCCCGCTCCGCATCGAATTCTTCCGCTCACTCGAATTCTCCGGCGACCCGGGTCATTCCCGCTCACCGAGCCGGAACGACCAGTTCACTCGAACGTGTGAGCGGCACCACCGGGAGTGACCGGCGACGTCCGCGCTACCGCTCCAGCCCCGACTGCCGCACGGTGATGTTGAGCCGCCCGACCAGCCCCAGCGCCGGGTCCGCCGTCCCCGGCAGCGTCCGCACCACCCCGTGGTACGCGAACCGGGCCGGGCCGCCGAACACCAGCAGGTCCCCGCTGCGCAGCTCCAGGTCGGTCCACGGCCTGGTCCTGGTCTCGGTGTTCCCGAGCCGGAAGACGCAGGAGTCGCCGAGCGACAGCGACACCACCGGCGCGTCCACCCGCTCGTCCCGGTCCTGGTGGAGGCCCATCTTCGCGCCGTGCGGGTAGTGGTTGACGATCGCGATGTCCGGCTCGTACGCCGCCGCGCCCGCGACCTGCGCGCCGCCGGCCTCCCCGACCGACCCGTCGGCCCCGACCCCAGACCCGCCCCCGCCCCCGGCCCCGACCTCAGACCCGCCCCCGGCCCCGCCCCCGTACGCCTCGACGACGGCCCGGCGGGCGAGCAGGCCGAGCTCCGGCGGGAACGGCTTGACCGGCGCACCGTCCTCGGCGAACCGCCGGTAGCCGTACGGGTACCAGTGCAGGCCGAGGCTCACCATCCGGACCGACATCATGCCGCCGGTGGGCATCCGCACCTCGTGCAGGCCGGCCGGCGGACGGGCCCACTCCCGGCAGGCCGCGACCAGCCGCAGCTGCGCGTCGAGGTCCAGCCAGCCGGGGAGCAGCACGGCACCGGGGGCCGGCTCCCGGCGCCCGCCCCGCACCGCGGACCCGCCCCGCTCGGCAGAACGGCCCTCCTCACCGGACCGGCCCCCCTCGCCGGAACGGCGCCCCTCACCGGACCGGCCCGCCGGATCGCCGAACAGCTCACCCTGGATCACCCCACCATCCTCCCGCACCGCCCTCGCCCCGGGCGGCCGACCAGCCCCCGAACGAAGTCCCGGAGCCCTTCGGCCCGCCGAGCAGCCCCAGTTCCCGCGCGCAGCCCGACCAGGCCTCCCACCCCTCCCGCCGCAGGATCTCCTCGGCGACGGTCGTCTGCTCCCGCCGGCTCGCGTGGTCCGGCCGGTCGGCGTACCGCAGGCCGCCGGCGTCGGCCCAGGTGGGCGGCCAGATCTGCAGACCGCCGTAGTAGCCGTTGCCGGTGTCGGCCCGCCAGTCGCCGCCGCTCTCGCAGTCGGCGAGTTCGTCCCACACCACATCCGCGACCCGCACCGCCGCACCGGCCCGGTCGCCCCCGGGACCGCCACCGCCGCCGGAGACGACGGCCACCACCACCGCCACCGCGACGCTCAGCCGCAGCGCCGCCCGACCTGCCGGCCCGTCAGGCCGCTCATCGGACCGTCCGCCGCACTGCTCGTCGGACCGTCCGCCGCACTGCTCGTCGGACCGTCCGCCGCACTGCTCGTCATACCGTCCGTCACGCGAATGCAGCATGGCGCCCGACCCTAGGCAGCGCGGCCACGCCACCGCCCCGACACACCGGACACGCCGAAGGCCGCTCCCCCACACGGAGGAGCGGCCTTCGAGGTCAGCTCGAGCGCACCCGAGCCGAGCTCAAGCTCAGATGCTCAGGACCTGGCCCGGGAAGATCAGGTCGGGGTTGCCGCCGACGACCTTGGCGTTGTTCTTGTACAGGTCGTGCCAGTCCAGGCCCTGCGCGGCAGCGATGGAGCTCAGGGTGTCACCGGACTTGACGGTGTAGTCGCCCTTGGCCGGCTGGGCCGGCTTGGCGGGCTTGGCGTCGTTCGAGCCGGTCCAGGACTGGGCGCCCTTGGCGGCGTCCTGCTTCGGCGCGGCGTCGTTCTTCGGGGCGGACTTCGGCGCGACGTCGGCCTTCGGCGCGGCGGCGGCCTTGGGGGCGGCGGCGGCCTTCGGGGTGGCGGTCTTCGGCGCCGGGGTCTGCGCCGGCTTGGCCGCAGCCGAACCGGTGGACGAACCGGTGGACGAACCGGCCGAGGTGTCGACGGCGGCCGGGGCGCCGCCCTTGGTCAGGCCGGCCTTGACGGAGCAGACGGGCCAGGCGCCCGGGCCCTGCGAGGCGAGGACCTTCTCGGCGACGGCGATCTGCTGCGCCTTGGTGGCCAGGTTGGCCTGCGCGGCGTACGCGGTGCCACCGTAGGCGGCCCAGGTGCTGGAGGTGAACTGCAGCCCACCGTAGAAGCCGTTGCCGGTGTTGATCGACCAGTTGCCGCCGCTCTCGCACTGGGCGACGGCGTCCCAGGTGGAGACCGAAGCGGCGGAGGCCGAGGTGGCCGTGACGAGGCCGGCCACCGGCAGGGCCGCGACGGCGGCACCCGCGACGACCGCCATCCGCACGCGGTTGCGCTTGGTGACGGCGGAGGTGGTGGCAGCGGCGTTCTCGTTACGGAAGGTCATGGGGTTCCTCTCGACAGCCCCGGGCGGGCATGCGGAACCAAAGCCCTGGAGAGGGCCGAGTTCGCTTGCCGCGTCCGTGGGGCGGCCGTGCACGTGTCGGACGTGCCGCTGCCGCCCCGGCCACCCAGCCACTCGCCGGCGACCTGTTCGAGCGATCGCGTCGGCGGGCACCTGCCGCGCCCGGCGGGCCGGGGGGCTGTGCGTCGGGGGTGAGCCCGGGTGGCGCTCGTTGCGCCGCTGAAGAAGCTACGAGCCGGTCGGCGGGGATTCCAAAACTCGGACGGTCTGCCCAGCTCAGCAAGGGGTTACCGCCAGTAACAACCTGCGAATCATGCCCGAAATGTCCGATTTAACCGTCAATTCCTAGATCGAACATCCGGGTGCCGTGACCCACCTCACGGTTTCATTCCGGCAGTCTCGCCACCGACATCGACAGATTGCGACCACGAGAACACCCGGCGCGATCGGATCGCGGGCAATTCCCGTCGGCCTCGGCCGGCACCCGTGACGCCTGACACAGGGGCCCGTTGGGCATGGCGACCTCCCCTCACCAACCGCCGCTCAACCTCCCCACCACCCCCCACGGCACCACGAAGCCCATCCGCACCCACCTCCCGAGGAGACCCAGTGCCGCGCATGCTCGACGTCAGCGACGAGGTCCGGTCCGAGATCGGCGACGACGAGGCCGACCGCCTCCTCGCCGGCGACCGCGCACCCGCCAGCTACGAGTGCACCTCCTGCCGCACCCCGGGCGACACCGACATCGAGGCGACCAGCACCGTGCTCTTCGTCGCCGACGAGACCGCGGTGCTCGCCTTCGCCCACGCCCGCTGCATCCCGTCCCAGGTGGTGCCGGTGTCCGAGGAGCAGCTGGCCGGCGCCGTCCGCAGCATCAGCCAGGCCCAGACCGGCGCGCCCGGCCCCGGCGCGCCGAACACCCCGACCGTCCCCGCCTCCCCGGCCGCCCCCGCCGCCCCCGCCGGTGCCGTCGCGGACCCGGCCGCCCAGCCGACCGCCCCGGGCCAGGCCGCCATCCTCGGCATCACCTGCGGGCTCGTCCTGCACGACAAGGTCGGGCACGCCTCACTGGTGGTCGAGCCCACCGGCCCGGTCGGCCGCCCCGGCAGCACCTCCGGCGAGGACGAGTTCCTCGACCTGCTCCAGGACGCCGGCTTCCAGCCCGTCAGCGACCTCAACGAGACCCCGGACCAGCTGGCCGGCTGGTCGGTCCTGGTCGCGATGGGCAAGCTGCACGCGATCCTGCAACCCGCCGCGGCCGGCGGCAGCACCGGCTGGTGGCAGGCGCACCAGCCGCTCCAGGTCACCGAGGCGTGGCGGATGGCCGCCAGCCAGCTCTCCGAGGTGACCATGTACGCCGTCCCGGCCGGCATGGTCGGCCGCCAGCCGCGCGAGGACCTGCTGCGCCAGGCGCTGGAGCGCGCGGTGTCGCTGGGCCAGGTGGTCGCCGCCTCGCTGCCGCTCGCCGGCACCTGAGCCGTACCCGGCGGAGCCGCCCGACCGGGCGCCGCAGAACCGCCGCACCCCAGGAACCCGCCGCACCCCAGGCCCTCTGGCCCCCAGGCCCCCAGGAACCGCGCACCACAGGCACCACCGCACCGCGAGGCGGCCGCCGACCGATCCACGGCGGCCGCCTCCCGGCCCGCGGAAGCCACGGCCCCACATCCCCTGCCCCCGCATCCCCCCGCCCCCTCACTCGTTGGCCCCTATGTGTACAGCTACGACGTCTCCGCGTCCCCCGGACGGTCCGCCACCGGACACCTCACCATCCCGGGCATGCGCCCGTCGTACGACGCGGAGCACCCGTACGTGACGACCCAGACCGCCTCCACCACGCCGATCTACGACGAGCTGTACTCCGAGTACCGGCGGCTGTTCCGCGCCCTGCCCGGCGACCGCACCGGCGAGGAGGACCTCAGCTTCACCGCCTTCGCCGTCCGCGACGGCCACCCGCTGTCGGGCGGGTCGTTCCCGTACCCACCGCCCCAACACCACCAGCACCAGCACCAGCACCCCCAACCCCAGGCCTTCCACACCTACGGGGGCCAGCCGCACGGCCTCCCCCCGTTCATGCCGCAGCAGCACGCCCCGGTCGGCGGCCACCCCGAGCAGCCGCCCGCCCCCGCCGGCAGCGGCCCGGGCCCGACCACGCACGCCGCATCGCCGTCCCCCCAGTTCACCAACGGCCAGGGCTGGGTCGCCACCGGCTACCTCGGCGTCCTCCCCACCCCGACGCCCCAGCCGCAGCCTCAGCCGGTGCCGCACACGGTGCCCGCCCCTCCCCCGCCCCCGTCCCCCCTCCTGGGCACGGCCCCCGGCCCGGTCGCCGCCCAGCCCGCCGGCGGCCGGCACCGCCAGCTGCTCTCCCTCCCCCCGGGCCGCGTCGTCGACCACCACCACTGACCCGGCGAGCCAGCAGCAGACCCCCGGGCCCCGAGCCAGCAGCAGACCCCCGGGCCCCGGCAAGCAACGCCCCCCGGCCCCCGGGCAAGCAGAAGGGCCCCGCCGCCACCGCGACGAGGCCCCTCGGCCATCCCCCACCCCTACCGACTACTTCTTCTTGCGCTTCTCCCGCACCCGCACCGAGATCGAGATCGGCGTCCCCACGAAGCCGAACTCCTCGCGCAGCCGGCGCTCGATGAAGCGCCGGTAGCCGGCCTCCAGGAAGCCCGAGGCGAACAGCACGAAGCGCGGCGGACGGGTGCCCGCCTGGGTGCCGAACAGGATGCGCGGCTGCTTGCCGCCGCGGATCGGGTGCGGGTGGGCGGCCACGAGCTCGCCGAGGAAGGCGTTCAGGCGCGCGGTCGGGATGCGGGTCTCCCAGCCCTCCAGCGCGGTCTCGATCGCCGGGACGAGCTTCTCCATGTGCCGGCCGGTCTTGGCCGAGACGTTGACACGCGGGGCCCACTGCACCTGGACGAGGTCGCGCTCGATCTCGCGCTCCAGGTAGTAGCGGCGCTCCTCGTCGAGCTGGTCCCACTTGTTGTAGGCGATGACGACGGCGCGCCCGGCCTCGACGGCCATCGAGATGATCCGGGTGTCCTGCTCGGCCAGGGTCTCGCTGGCGTCGATCAGGACGACCGCGACCTCGGCCTTCTCCAGCGCGGCGGAGGTGCGCAGCGAGGCGTAGAAGTCGGCGCCGGCGGTCAGGTGGACGCGACGGCGGATACCGGCGGTGTCGACGAACTTCCAGGTCTTGCCGCCGAGTTCGATCATCTCGTCGACCGGGTCACGGGTGGTGCCGGCCAGCTCGTTGACGACGACGCGCTCCTCGCCGGCGACCTTGTTGAGCAGGCTGGACTTGCCGACGTTCGGCCGGCCGATCAGCGCGACGCGGCGCGGGCCGCCGGGGGCGGCGTCGCCGAAGGTCTGCGGCGGGGCCTCGGGCAGCGCGTCCATGACGGCGTCGAGCAGGTCGCCCGAGCCGCGGCCGTGCAGGGCGGAGACGGGGTACGGCTCGCCGAGGCCCAGCGACCACAGGTAGGCGGCCTCGGCCTCGGTGGACGGGCCGTCGACCTTGTTGGCGCACAGGACGGTCGGCTTGCCGGCCCGGCGGATGAGCTTGATCAGGGCCTCGTCGGTGTCGGTGGCGCCGACCGTGGCGTCCACGACGAACATCACCGCGTCGGCCTGCTCGATGCCCAGCTCGGCCTGGGCGGCCACCATGGCGTCGATGCCCAGGACGTCGATCTCCCAGCCGCCGGTGTCGACGACCTTGAAGCGGCGGCCGTTCCAGCTGGCCTCGTAGGTGACCCGGTCGCGGGTGACGCCCGGCTTGTCCTCGACGACGGCCTCGCGGCGGCCGATGATGCGGTTCACCAGGGTCGACTTGCCGACGTTCGGGCGGCCGACGACGGCCAGCACCGGCAGCCGGACGTGCTCCTCGCCGTCCGCGGCGTCGAAGCCGTCGACGTCGAAGCCCTCCTCGGCGGCGATGGCCATGAACTCGGCGTAGTCTGCGGCGTCCAGCCCACCGTGGTCGGTGGCGGAGTGCTCTGCGGTCATGTTCGTCTGTTCCGTTTCCCGGCCCGGCCCTTCCCAGGGGCGCGCCGTGCGTTCCTGCCCCACCAGGGGCAGCGCGATGGTTTCCTCCGCGGCACCTCGACGGCCCGCGGTTCATTCAATGGTCAGATGGCCGGACGATCGGATGATCGGACATCCCTCGCCCGCTCGCCCCCGGTCGTCAGACCGGTTCGCCCCCGGTCGTCAGACCGACGACAGCCCGGCCCGCTCCTCCACCAGCGCGGCGATCCGGTCGATCACCTGCTCCAGCGTGAGGTTGCTCGTGTCCACCAGGACGGCGTCCGCGGCCTGCGCCAGCGGGGCCGTCTCCCGGGAGGAGTCGGCGGCGTCCCGGCGGGCGAGGTCGGCGGCCATCGCGGTGATGGTCGCCTCGTCGACGCCCTTGGCGCGCAGCTCGGCCGCCCGGCGCTCGGCCCGGGCCCGCTCGGAGGCGGTCAGGAAGACCTTGACGGTGGCGTCCGGGAACACCACCGTCCCCATGTCCCGGCCCTCGGCGACGATGCCGCGCTCGGCGACCTCGGCGCAGCCGCGCTGCAGCTCCACCAGCCGGGCCCGGACGGACGGCACCGCGGCGACGGCGCTGACCTTCGCGGTCACCTCGGGGCCGCGGATCGGGCCGGAGACGTCCTGGCCGTCCACCGTGATGGTGGGGCCGTCCGCGTCCGTGCCGGACACGATCACCGGCTTGCCGCAGGCGACGGCCACCGCCTCCGCGTCCTCGACGTCGACCTCGTTGGCCAGCATCCACCAGGTCATCGCCCGGTACATGGCGCCGGTGTCCAGGAAGCTCAGGCCCAGCCGGGCGGCGACCGCCCGCGAGACGGTCGACTTGCCGGAGCCGGAGGGTCCGTCGATGGCGACGACGACCGGGGCGTGCGCTCGGTCGGCAGTGTCCACGGCGCGAACCTCTCTCTGAGCACGGGAACCGGGCGCCTGCGCGGGCGGACGGCCGGGGATTGTCTCCCTCAAGGTTAATGGACCGCCGCCGACTCCCGATCCGGGCCGGTCACCGAGCGGCCACCCACTGACCGCCGGTCCTGCCACGAGGCCCCGCTCACGCCCCGTCCCGGAGCACCCGCAGCACCGCGTTCCCGAGCCTCGGCCGCACGAACCCGCCGTCCCGCTCGATCCCGAGCACCCCGCCGACGAAGGCCATCCGCGAGGTCCCGAGCGGCGTCTCCCACGCGAAGGGCACCTTCGAGACGTGCGAGGGGAAGGCGTTCTCGGTGAACCTGGTCCGCCCGTCCCGCCACCGGAAGTCCGTCCGCGGCTCCGGCTCCCCCGAGATCCGGGTGTGCGCGAAGAACGCGGTGAGCCAGCCGGAGACGTAGTCCCCGCCGGACTCCGACTCCCACTTGTACAGCGAGCGCCAGAAGCCCTCGTCCACCGGCCCGCCGGCCGCCGTCAGCGCGAGGGTGCGCAGCACCGGCCGCAGTGCCTCGAACCACGGCCGGAGCGGCTCGAACCACTCCGCCAGCTCGGCGACCCGCCGGGCCAGGAACGCCCAGTCCGGCCCCGTCCCCTCCAGCCGTACGCGCGGGATGCCGCAGAGCGAGACCCACCTGAACTCGTAGTACGGGCTGACCACGTCCATCAGCGCCACCAGCACCGCGGACGCGTCGTCCGGCGTGGTCGTGGAGAAGGTCGCCCGGAAGAGCCCCACCAGCTCCTCGCCGACCGCCGCCGCCAGCGGCTCCCGCACCAGCCGGATCGACCGTGCCCAGTCCGGCTCCGGCCCGAGCAGGCTGTCGTCCCGGACGGTGATCGTCTGCCGGTGCCCGGGCGTCGTGGTGAACAGCCCCTCGTACAGCTCGGCGTTCAGCCGTACGTGCACCGCGACCTCGTGCACCACCGCGTACCAGAGCACGTCCGGCGACAGGCTCAGCGGCAGGTGCCCGCAGAACGCGACGTGCGCGGCGCGCAGCAGCAGGCTCCAGGTCGGCTCGTCCTCCTCCACCGGCCGCTCCCGGGGGCGGCGAGCAGCGTCCCGGTGCTGCGGTGGACCAGCTCGAACTCCCCGCCCACCACCGCCGCCAGGAAGGCCTCGTTGCCGACCTCCGCCAACTCCCCCGCATCGCCGGGCTCCTGGCCCTCACCGAGCGGCACGTCGACGATCCTCATGGCGCCTCCCCCGTCGAACCCGCCTCCACCACCTCCGACCGCCCGGCCGCCCGACCAACCGCCCGACCGCTCGGCCGGCCGAGCGACGTCAGTCCCGCACGCTCCACCCGCCCGAGCGCAGCGCCGCCGTCAGCGGCCCGACCGCCCCGGGCGCGACCGACAGCTGCACGAACCCGACCTGCTGGCCCGTCGAGTGCTCGATGGCGACGTCCTCGATGTTGACCCCGACCGCGCCGACCTCCCCGAACAGCCGGCCCAGCTCGCCCGGCTGGTCGCCGAGCACGACCGCCACGGTCTCGTACCGGGTGGGCGGCGAGCCGTGCTTGCCCGGGATGCGGGACTGGCCGGTGTTGCCGCGCCGCATGACCGCCTCGATCCCGGCCGCGCCGGCCCGGCGCTCGCCCTCCTGGGCGGCCTCGAGGGCGCGCAGCGCGGTGACGGTCTCGCCGAGGTCGGCGGCGACCTCCTGCAGGACGTCGGCGACGGCGCCCGCGTTGGCGGACAGGATGTCGACCCACATCCCGGGGTTGGAGGCGGCGATCCGGGTGACGTCCCGGACGCCCTGGCCGGAGAGCCTTATGGCCGTCTCGTCGGCGTGCTCCAGCCGCGCGGCGACCAGCGAGGACACCAGCTGCGGCGCGTGCGAGACCAGGGCGACGGCCCGGTCGTGCTCGGCGGCGTCCATCACGATCGGCATCGCGCCGCACAGCGCGACCAGCTCCAGGGCGGCGTTGAGCGTCTCGGTGTCGGTGTCCGCGGTCGGGGTGAGCACCCAAGGGCGGCCCTCGAACAGGTCGGCGCGCGCGGCCAGCGGGCCGGAGCGCTCGCGGCCGGCCATCGGGTGGCTGCCGATGTAGCGCGTGGTGTCGCAGCCGAGCGCCACGACCTCGCTGCGCGGGCCGGCCTTCACGCTGGCCACGTCGGTGTACCAGCGGGCCAGGTTGCGGCGCTGGCAGTCGGCGAGCACCTTGCCAACCAGCGCGGGCGGGACGGCGATGATCGCCAGGTCGACGGGGCCGTCGGCCGGCTCGGTGGTGCCCGCGCCGAGCGAGGACGCGGTGCGCGCGGCGTCCGGGTCGGCGTCCTCCAGGTGGACGGTCAGCCCGCGTTCCGCCAGCGCGAGCCCGGCGGAGGTGCCGATCAGTCCGGTGCCGACGACGACTGCTGTGCGCATGGCGGGTCGCTCTCCTCATCAGGCCGCAACAGGTTCCCGGCGGGCGACAGGAGCCGACCGGGGTCTTCCGGGCCCCATCCTCTCGCATCCGCCCCACCCCGACGTCGACCCCCCACGCCCACGCCCACGCCCACACCGCCACGCCACCGTGCCGCCGCGCCGCTGTACCCGGCAACCACCGCGCCCCCGCCCCCGTCCCACACAGTGCGGACGCCACGGCGCACACGCCGCGCCCGGGAAATCCGGCGACGCCCGCCCCGGAGCGGGGCACACTGGCCGCCCGGGGACGGCGCGCGGCGGCACGCGGGGCACGGCGCACGGACCGCCGCCCGGCGGCGACGCGAACGAGCGAGGCCAACGAGAGGGGTTGCGCATGGATGATCAGGTGGACGGCCAGGTGGACGGCCGGATGAACGACCAGCGGAGCGGCGAGGCCGCGCCGCCGGAGGTGCCGGCCCACCCGTCCGTCCTGGACTCCGTCGTGGTGTACGCCGAGGGCGCGGTGTGCCGCCGCCGGGCCGCCGTGCCCGTCCCCCCGGACGGCCGGCTGCGGCTGACCGGCCTGCCCGACACCCTGGACGGCCGCACGCTGCGCGCCCGGGTGCTCGCCGGCCCGGCCGGCGCCGCCGTCGTCGAGGCCCGCCTGGAATTCCTCCCCGAGCTCCACGACCCCGCCGAACTTCCCCTCCTGCAGCGCGAGTTCGACGAGGCGGCCGAACGCTGCAGCGCGCTCGCCGAGCGCCGCCGACTGGTCCTGACCGCGATCGACGAGACCACCGCGCTGCGCGCCGTCCCCCCGCAGCGCCGGGCGGACGAGCCGCTGCGCCGCACTCCCGCCGAGGCCTGGCTGGAGCTGGCCGACTTCGTCGACGAACGGCTGGCCGGGCTCCAGCAGCGCGCCGAGGAGCTCACCCGCGAGGGCGAACTCGCCGAGCACGAGCGCCGGTTGGCCGCCGACCGGCTGGAGCGCGCCTCCACCGCCGGACGCACCCCGGCAGTCGGCACGGACGCCACCGTGCTGATCTCCCTCACCGGCACCAGCCCCACCACGCCCGCCGCCCCCACCACGCCCGCCGAAACCCTGGAGCTGGAGCTGGAGTACGGCGTCCCGGCCGCCCGCTGGGTGCCCGCCTACCGGCTCAGCTACCGCACCGGCGACGACTCCGCCCGCCTGGTCCTGCGCGCCTGCCTCGCCCAGCAGACCGGCGAGGACTGGACGGGCGTCCGCCTGGCCCTGTCCACCGCGGACCTCGACCGCCGCACCGACCTGCCCAGGCTCAACTCGCTGCGGATCGGCCGCAGCCAGCCCGCCCCGCCGCCCTCCGGCTGGCGCGAGCCCCCGGCCGGCCTGTCCGACCTCTTCGCCGGGTACGAGGCCGGGGCCCGCGATGCCCGGAGCCGCCGCTCGGAGCGCGCGGGCGCGGGCCCCAGCGGCCCCCGCCCGGCCGTCCTGGGCGGCGCCCGCCCGATGGCCCGGGGCGGCTCCCTGGCCGCCGACGAACCGCAACAGCCACCTCTGACGCCGCACGCCACGCCCCCGGCCCCCCAGGCGTACGGCTACGGCTACCCGCTGCAGGCCGACGCCCTCGCCCCGGAGCCCGTCGCCCCGGCCGCGTTCGCCGGCCCCCCGCCCGCCGCCTCGCTGCCCCCGGCCCCGAGCGCACCGAGCGCACCGAGCGCACCCACCGCACCCGGCGCCCCCGCCCCCGGCGCCCCCGCCCCCGGCGCCCCGGCCTTCGGCGCCGCGCCGGAGGCCCGCCGCTCGCACCGCCGCGACAGCCACCCCGCCCCGCCCCCGCCCCCCGGCCTCGCCCCGGGCGCCCTGCTGCTCGACTACCCCGACCTCGTCCTGGCCGGCCCCGACGCGCCGCACGCCGAGCGCGGCACCCTGCGCCCCCGGCCCGACCGGCTCGCCCACGAGGAGCAACACCGGCTGACCCCCGGCGGCAGCGGCGGCGAGCACGTCCGCCACCTCGCCCTCCCCCGGCACGCCGTCCCGCCCCGCGAATCGGCCGGCTCCTTCGACCACCGCTTCGACGCCGCCGCCCCCGCCGACATCCCGTCCGACGGCACCTGGCACACCGTCACCGTGGACGAGATCCGGCTCGCCGCTACCCCGGAGTACGTCACCGTCCCCGCCGTCGAGGAGAAGGTGTACGCGACGCTGGTGCTCGCCAACCGCACCGACCGCGCCGTCCTGGCGGGCCCGGTGGAGCTCACCGTGGACGACGAGTACCTGCTGACCGCCGCCCTGCCCACCCTCGCCCCCGGCGAGCTGCGCGTCCTGGGCGCCGGCGTCGCCGAGGGCGTCGAGGTGGCGCGCCGCACCGAGCTGCGCGAGTCCGCCACCGGCATGCTGAAGGGCAACAGCACCGTGCTCGACCACCGGGTGCACGTCCAGGTCGCCAACCGGCTCGGCCGCACCGTCACCGTGGAGGTCCGCGAGCGCGTGCCGGTCACCTCCGACGCCGAGATCCGGATCGAGGAGCGGGCCGACTGGCACGCCCCCGCCGTGTCCACGCGCGAGTGCCCGCCCAGCACCCGGCTCTGGCGGGTGGAACTGCCGCCGGGCGGCCGCGTGGAGCTGGACGGCGGCTACCAGATCAAGATCCCGGCCGGAAAGGCCATCGCCGGCGGAAACCGGAGGAACTGAGAGATGACCGGAGCCACCACCCCCCTCCCCGTCACCGCCGTCACCTGTCTGGAGGACCGCGGCCAGGTCGAGCGCACGACCACGGTCGAACTCACCGCGGGCGTCCAGCGGTTGCGTTTCGGCCCGGTCACCGCGCTGGCCGTCGACCACACCCTGCGGGCCGAGACCGCGGCGCCCGGCACCCGGGTGCTGGAGGCCCGGCTGGTCCGCAGCTGGGCGCCGCGCGCCCCGCTGCCGCCCGGCCCGGAGGACTCGGCGCTGCGCCGCCGCCTGCACGAGCTGGAGGCGGCCTACCGGCTGGCCGACCAGGCCCGCGCCCGGCTGGACGCCCGGCTGGCCCTGCTCGCCCAGCTCAGCGCCGACCTGCTGCGCGAGATCGGCGAGGGCGCGGGCGTCGGCGAGATCGAACGCACGCGCTGGGCGCGCGAGTTGGAGCGCGTGGACGCCGAGCGCGAGCGGCACGGCGAGGAACTGCGCGCCACCCACTCCCGGCTGCGCCGGCTGGACCAGGAGCGCTCGCAGACGCTGACCGCCCTCGACCTGGCCGAGGAGGAGCCGGCCGAGCTGGTCGCCCACCTGGAGCTGACGGTCGAGGCGGACGCACCCGGCCCGGCCGAGCTGACCGTCGCCCACCTGGTGCCCTGCGCACTGTGGCGCCCCTCCTACCGCGCCACCCTGCACAGCGGCGCCGAGGGTGCCACCGTGCACCTGGAGTCCGAGGCGGTGGTCTGGCAGCGCACCGGCGAGGACTGGGCGAACGTCCGCCTCACCTTCTCCACCGCCCGCTCGGCCCTCGCCACCGACCCGCCCGCCCTCGCCGAGGACGTGCTGACGCTGCGCGAGCGCACCGACGAGGAGCGCCGCAAGGTCGAGGTGGAGCTGCGCGAGGAGGCGGTGAGCACGCTCGGCCCGGCCGAGGGCGTCCCGGGCGTGGACGACGGCGGCGAGGTGCGGGTGCTGCCCGCGCCCGCCCCGGCCACCGTCCCCGCGGACGGCCGGGCGCACCGGGTGCCACTGGGCGGCTTCACCGCCCCGGCGAGCAGCGAGTACGCCTGCGCGCCGGAGCTGTCCCCGCTGGTCACCCAGGTGGTCCGGTTCCGCAACGCGGCCGGGCACCCGCTGCTGGCCGGCCCGGTCGAGCTGGTCCGCGGCAGCGGCTTCACCGGCCGCGGCGAGCTGCCGTTCACCGCCGCCGGCGCCGAGGCGGAGCTGTCCTTCGGCAGCTCCGACGACTACCGGGTGGTCCGCGAGGCCGAGGAGCACCGGGCCGCCGCCGCGCTGTCCGGGCGGCAGACCACCACCCGCACCGTCCGGCTGCACCTGTCCCGCTTCTCCGGCCCGGAGGAGCGCGACGAGCGGGTCGTGGCGGTCCGCGAGCGGGTGCCGGTCTCCGAGGTGTCGGCGGTGGAGGTCCGGCTGCGCAAGGAGGAGTGCGCGCCCGCGCCGGACGCCTTCGACGCCGAGGGCATCGTCCGCTGGGACGTCCCGCTCGGCCCGGGCGCCCACCGCACGCTCACCCTGGTGTACGAGGTCTCCGCCGCCGCCAAGGTGGCCGGGCTGTGACGACGTCCGCGCCCTCGTGACGACCGCTCAGGAGTGAAAGGGGTACAAAAGGAACATGATCCTCCACCTCACCCCCCTGGACGACTGGCTGGCCGACCCCGGCCGCCCGTACGCCGCCGCGTCGCTGCTCACCGACGGGTTCATCCACTGCTCGGCGGACGAGCAGACGGCACTCGCGGTGGCCAACGCCTTCTTCGCCGACACCCCGGACCCGCTGATGGTGCTGCTGATCGAGGAAGCACTGGTGGAGCCGATGGTGAAGTGGGAGGCCCCGCACGGCGCCCCACCGCCCGGGGCCACCCCCGACGTCCTGTTCCCGCACATCTACGGCCGGCTGAACCGCTCCGCCGTGGTCGGCCTGGAGAAGGTCGAGCGCGGCCCGGACGGCCGCTGGGCCTCGCTCAGCCCCTGGAGCTGACCGGAGCCCCTAAAGCTGACCGGAGCCCCCGGAGCCGACCGGCCCCGCAGTCACAGCCACCCCCGCTCCCGGGCCGCCATCCCGGCCTGGAAGCGGGTGGTGGCGCCCAGCGAGCGCATCAGGCTCTGCAGCCGCCGCTGGGTGGTGCGGGCGCTCCAGCCCAGCGAGCGGGCGATCGACTCGTCGGTGAGGCCGGCCGCGAGCAGGCCGAGCAGCTTGCGGTGGTCGGCCTCCGGCTCCAGCGAGGCCTCCCCGGTGCCGATCGCGGCCTGCAGCTGGACGGCCCGCTCCCACTCCGCCTCGAACAGCGTGTCCAGCGCCTGCAGCAGCGCGGAGGGGTGGATCACGTACGCGGCGTCCAGCACGCTGTCGCCGACGCTGATCGGGATGATCGCCATCCGGTCGTCCGACATGATCATCTTCATCGGCAGGGTCGGCCGCACCCGGGCCTCCTCGCCGTCCGCGACGCCGACCAGGATGTTCCGCTCCAGCCGGCCGGGCCAGGCCACCGCCTCCCGGTCGTAGACGGTCCGCACCTTCAGCCCCTCGCGCAGCCGCCGCCGCTGCAGCGGCATCGGCGCCACCGGGTCCTGGATGTACGGCGGCCGGTCGAAGCCGCGCACCTGGTACTGGCTGGTCTCGACCATGTGCTCCAGCCGCTGGGCGATCGCCTCGCCGCCGGTCAGCACCTCCACCGAGTGCGCCGGGTCGGTGTAGCGCGAGGCCTCCCGGAAGGCGTCCATCAGCCGGTGCATCTCGGCCCGGGCCTGCCGCAGCTCGGACTCCCGGTGGCCGATCAGGGTGCCGATCGCGACGTCGGGGGCGACGGGCAGGTAGCGCTGGCGGTCCACCGGCGCGCGGGTGGCCATGCCCTGCTGCGCCAGCCGGTCCAGCGCGCGCACGCTCTGCTGGAGCGTCAGGCCGCAGTCGGCCGCCAGCTCCTCCGCGGTGGACTGCGGACTGGCCACCAGCGCCGCGTAGACCTGCCCGTCCGGCTCGGCCAGTCCCAGTGCGCTGAGCGGTGCATCGGACACGACGCCGTCTCCCCCTGTTCGCCCCTGATCGCCCCCACCGACGACGGCGCTGGCGCAACCCCGCCACGCGGCCCGGTGGCGGCCCGGTGGCCATCCTCTGCCACGGATCACCCGCTGACAAGGCCGTGACCAGCGGTTGCGTCCCGGCTCACACACGACACGGAGGGCCCCCCGCCACCACGGGCGGGGAGCCCTCCGAGGAAATCCGGGTGAACCGGCGGCCTACAGACCGACCTCGCGCATCAGCTGGCCGACCTCCGGGTTGGTCAGGCGGCGCAGCCAGCCCGACTTCTGGTCGCCGAGCGCGATCGGCCCGAAGTGCGTGCGCACCAGCTTCTCGACCGGGAAGCCGGCCTCGGCCAGCATCCGGCGGACGATGTGCTTGCGGCCCTCGTGCAGGGTCACCTCGACCAGGTAGTTCTTGCCGACGTTGGAGACCACCTTGAAGCTGTCGGCGCGGGCGTAGCCGTCCTCCAGCTCGATGCCCTGGGCCAGCTGCTTGCCCAGGTCGCGCGGGATCGGGCCCTGGATGGCGGCCAGGTAGGTCTTGGTCACGCCGTACCGCGGGTGGGTGAGGCGGTGGGCCAGCTCGCCGTGGTTGGTGAGCAGGATGATGCCCTCGGTCTCGGTGTCCAGGCGGCCGACGTGGAACAGCCGGGTCTCCCGGTTGGTCACGTAGTCGCCCAGGCACTGGCGGCCGTCCGGGTCCTCCATGGTGGAGACCACGCCGGCCGGCTTGTTGAGCGCGAAGAACAGGTACGACTGGGTGGCGACGGTCAGGCCGTCCACCTTGATCTCGTCGTTGGCGGGGTCGACCCGCTTGCCCTGCTCGGTGACGCGCTTGCCGTTGACCTCGACGCGGCCCTGCTCGATCAGCTCCTCGCAGGCGCGACGGCTGCCCATGCCGGCCCGCGCCAGCACCTTCTGCAGGCGCTCGCCCTCGGGCTCGGCGAAGGTCTTCGGCAGCTTGACGGCCGGCTTGTCGTGCCGGGCGAGGACGGCGTCCTCGATCTTGGCCTGCAGCTCGCGCGAGCGCTGCGGCTGGCGGCGCGGGTCGCCCGGGGCGCCCTGGCCCTCGCGGCGCGGGCGCGGGGCCGCGCCGGGGCGCCGGCCGGCGAAGCCGCCGCGGGCGGGGGTGGCGTTCGGGCCGCCGCCGTACTCGGGGCGGTCGTACTTGCGCTCCTCGGGCCGCAGCGGGCGGTCCGGGTAGCGGCGGTCGTCGCGCCGGTCGTCGCGGCGACGGTCGTCCCGCCCGTACGAGCCGGAGCCGCCGCCGTACGAGGACCCGCCGCGCGAGCCGCCGCCGGAGCCACCGCCGTACGAGGACCCGCCCCGCGAGCCGCCGCCGTACGAGGAGCCGCCCCGCGAGCCCGAACCCGAGCCACCGCCGTACGAACCTCCGCGCGAGCCCGAGCCGCCGCGGCCGCCGCCGCTGCCGCCCCCGTAGGACGAACCGCCCCGGCCGCCCCCGCCCTGTCCGCCGCGGCCGCTGCCGCCGCCGCTGCCGTTCCTGCCGTTGCCACTGCTGCGCATCAAAGTGTCCGTACGTCGTTTTCCGTCTGGGCCGTGCGGTCGTCTCGGCCGACCTCACCGCCCCCTACCGATCGGGCCCGGCCCGATCGGCCTCGCCACTGCCGTCCGCGGCCTGCGCGGCAGCGGCGGCGACCGCCTCCGCGATCATCGTGCCCTCCAGGGACTCCGCTTCCACGTCGTCGACCTCGGGCAGGAAGGGTGCGAGTTCCGGCAGCTCGTCCAGGCCGCGGAGCCCCATCCGTTCCAGGAAGTAGTTCGTCGTCCGATACAGGATCGCACCTGTTTCGGGCTCGGATCCGGCCTCTTCCACCAGTCCTCGCTGTACCAGGGTACGCATCACGCCGTCACAGTTCACACCGCGGACGGCGGAAACCCGGGATCTGGACACCGGCTGCCGGTAGGCGACGACCGCCAGGGTCTCCAGCGCGGCCTGGGTGAGCCGGGCCTGCTGGCCGTCCAGCAGGTAGCGGTCGACGGCCGGCGCGCAGCCCTCCCGGCTGTAGAAGCGCCAGCCGCCGGCGACCAGCCGCAGGTCGAAGCCCCGGCCCTGGGCGGTGTACTCGGCGGACAGCTCGCGCAGCGCGACCGCCACCTCGGCCCGGGGGCGCTCCAGCACGCCGGCCAGCCGCGCCTCCCCGGCGGGCTCGTCGACGACCATCAGGATCGCCTCCAGCGCGGCCCGCAGCTCCCGGTCCGGGGCCTGCGGTGCGCCGGAAGTCGGCGGGGTCGACTTCTGGTGCACGACCCGGGCCTGCGCCGCGGCGTCCTCGCCGGGAACCGGCTCCGGCAGCAGCTCGAAGACCGGCTCCAGCCACTCGCCGTCCCGCGGCTGCCCGGGCAGCCCGAGCGGGCGCCGCACCGGCCGCCCGCCGCCGTCGCCGTCGTGGGCCCCGCTCGTGCCGCTCATCCGCGCCCGTCCTCCTCGTCCTTCCCGGCCCCGCCCGCCGGGCGGTCGAACTCGTCCGTCACCTCGACCGGCCCCCGGCCCGGCTCGGCGACCCAGCGCACCCGCAGCTCGCCGAGCGCCTCCGGCTGGGCGAAGTCGAGCGCCTTCTCCCGGTACAGCTCCAGCAGCGCCAGGAAGCGGGCGACCACCACCAGGGTGTCCGGCGCGTCCGCCACCAGCTGCTGGAAGGTGGCCTCGCCCAGCTCGGTGAGCAGCCGCACCACCAGCCCGGCCTGCTCACGGACGCTGACCGGCGGGCTGTGGATGTGGTCCACGTACACCACCGGCTTCGGCTTCGGCTCCATCGCCTTGGCCGCGAGCTCGGCCAGCCGCTGCGGCCCGATGGTGAGGACGACCTCGGGCAGCAGCGCGGCGTGCCGGGGCTCCAGGGCCGCGGAGCGCGGCCGGCGCAGCAGCTCGGCGGCCCAGCGCTCGCCGAACAGCGCCGCGGCCCGCTTGTAGGCCCGGTACTGCAGCAATCGGGCGAACAGCAGGTCGCGGGCTTCCAGCAGGGCGAGGTCCGCCTCGTCCTCGACCTCGGCGACGGGCAGCAGCCGGGCGGCCTTGAGGTCGAGCAGGGTGGCGGCGACGACCAGGAACTCGGTGGCGGCGTCCAGGTCCCAGTCCGGGCCCATCGCCCGGATGTGCGCCATGAAGTCGTCCGTCACGGTGGCCAGCGCCACCTCGGTGACGTCCAGCTTGTGCTTGGCGATCAGGCTCAGCAGCAGGTCGAAGGGGCCTTCGAAGTTGTCCAGCCGCACCCGGAAGCCGCCCCGCGACGGGTCCTCGGTCGCGTTCGCGGTGCTGGCGGCTGGTTCGGTGGTGCTCGGCATGGCGGTCCATCTTCACCCGGGCCGGTCACCGGCCCCGCCCCGGGGCCGCCGACACGCCGCCCGGCCGGCACCCTACCGACGCCCGACCGACGCGCTGCCGCGCCCGGCGCGTCAGCGCCCGCGCAGCCGCCGGACCAGGATCGAGGCCTCGCCGCGCTGCTCCAGGTCCGCCAGGACGACCGCGATGGCCTCCCGGACGATCCGCCCGCGGTCGACGGCCAGGCCGTGCTCGCCGCGCAGGACCAGCCGGGCGTGCTCGAGGTCCATCAGTTCCTCGGCGGACACGTACACGGTGATCTTCTCGTCGTGCCGCTCGCGCCCGCTCGGGCGGCGCGGCGCGCGGCCGCGCGGGCGGGCGCGCCCGGCCGCGGCGGGCTGTTCCTCGGCCCCGCCGGGGTGCTGGCGGGCACCCTGGCCCCCGGCGGCCGCCGTGGCGGGCCGCTGCGCGGGCGCCGGCACCCCGGCGGCCTGCTGCTGCTCGGAGGGCTGCTGACGGTCGTCCTGGGGCCCCTGGGCGCCCGGGACGGCCCCGGCGCCCTCGGCGCCGTCCGTGCCGTTGACGGTCCGCGCGGTCTCCGGTCTGGATGCCTCGGCGGCCGGACGCGGCGCGAGGGACGGCGACAACGCCATCCCGCCGGTGGTCCGGAACAGCTCGTCGGCACCCGGGAGACTCACTCGGCGGGGCGGCACCGGTCGAGCACCTCCCTGGCGAGCTGGCGGTAGGCGGCGGCGCCGACCGAGTTGGTGGCGTACGTGGTGATGGGCTCGCCGGCGACGGTGGTCTCCGGGAAGCGCACGGTCCGGCCGATGACGGTGTGGAAGACGTGCTCGCCGAACGCCTCGACGACGCGCGCCAGCACCTCGCGGCTGTGCACGGTGCGCGAGTCGTACATGGTCGCGAGGATGCCGTCCAGGCGCAGGTCGGGGTTGAGCCGCTCGCAGACCTTCTCGATCGTCTCGGTCAGCAGCGCGACGCCGCGCAGCGCGAAGAACTCGCACTCCAGCGGCACGATCACGCTGTGAGCGGCCGTCAGCGCATTGACCGTCAGCAGGCCCAGCGAGGGCTGGCAGTCGATGATGACGTAGTCGTAGTCGGGCAGCAGCGGCTTCAGGGCGCGCGCCAGCGCGGACTCCCGGGCCACCTCGCTGACCAGCTGCACCTCGGCGGCGGAGAGGTCGATGTTGGACGGCAGCAGGTCCATGCCCGGCACGGCCGTCTTGAGCAGCACCTCGTCGGCCGTCAGGCCCCGCTCCATGAGCAGGTTGTAGACGGTGACGTCCAGCTCCATCGGGTTGACGCCCAGTCCGACCGAGAGCGCGCCCTGCGGGTCGAAGTCGACGAGCAGCACCCGGCGGCCGTACTCGGCCAGCGCCGCGCCCAGGTTGATGGTCGACGTGGTCTTGCCGACGCCGCCCTTCTGGTTGCACATGGCGATGATCTGGGCGGGGCCGTGCTCGGCGACCGGCGCGGGGATCGGGAAGTACGGCTGCGGACGGCCGGTGGGGCCGATCCGCTCGCGGCGCTGGCGCGCGGCGTCCGGGGCCAGCGTGGCGGCGTACTCCGGGTCGGGCTCGTACTCGGCGTCCGGGTCGTCGTAGGCGCCGTAGGCGAACTCGCCGTAGGCCAGGCCGTAGGCCGCCAAGTCGGCGTCGTGATCGGTCACCGTGGTCACCTGTGCTGTGTTCTGGCGTGCTTCGAAGGTACGGAGTGCGACCGAGCCGACCTCGGCCGAGCCCACGGAGGGCTGCCGGGCCCCGGGCTCCTCACTCGGCTGGCCGGCGGTGAGCTCCGCCAGTCCTGGCTGACCACCCCCGGGAGCAATTGTCGACTCATTCACAAGTCGTCTTACCTCCTTGGGCGTCCCGGACTCTATGTCGATTCGTCAGCGTGGCAGCATGCCGACGGTTTGCGACTCTAGGCCGTTTCAGGCGTTCGCAGCAACACAATCCACGGTAGAGGGCCGGATGTGTCGACTCTCGGGCGGGCTGCTGTCAAGGGATGAGCGGGTCACGGAGGCCGACGTTTCCGCACGCGGGTGCGGTCGGGTGACACGACCGACCGAAATTGACGACAGAGCGACCCGCCCGGGCTGCCCGCCGCGCACGGGCACGGCGAAGCCCCCGATCCGAGGGGATCGGATCGGGGGCGAACGACCGCCGTGCGGTCAGGGTGTTCAGGCGAGCACGCTCTCCAGCGTGACCGACTCCAGGCCGAAGGCCTCGGCGACGGCCGGGAAGGTGATCTGGCCCTCGTGCACGTTCAGGCCCTTGGCGAGCGCGGCGTCGCGGCGCAGCGCCTCCTTCCACCCGCGGTTGGCCAGCTCGACGACGTACGGCAGCGTCGCGTTGGTCAGCGCGTAGGTGGAGGTGTTCGGGACGGCGCCCGGCATGTTCGCCACGCAGTAGAACACGGAGTTGTGGACCTGGAAGGTCGGCTCGGCGTGCGTGGTCGGGTGCGAGTCCTCGAAGCAGCCGCCCTGGTCGATGGCGATGTCGACGAGCACGGAGCCCGGCTTCATCCGGGAGACCAGCTCGTTGGTGACCAGCTTCGGGGCCTTGGCGCCCGGGATCAGCACGGCGCCGATGACCAGGTCGGCCTCGATGACGGCCTTCTCCAGCTCGAAGGAGTTGGACATGATGGCCTTGATCTTCGTGCCGAAGATGCGGTCGGCCTCGCGCAGCTTGTTGATGTCGCGGTCGAGCAGGGTCACGTCGTAGCCCATGCCGATGGCGATGGTGGCCGCGTGCCAGCCGGAGACGCCGCCGCCGATGACGACGCACTTGGCCGGGTGGGTGCCGGGCACGCCGCCGGGCAGCACGCCGCGGCCGCCGGCCGGGCGCATCAGGTGGTAGGAGCCGACCTGCGGGGCCAGCCGGCCCGCGACCTCGGACATCGGGGCGAGCAGCGGCAGCGCGCCGTTGCCCAGCTGGACGGTCTCGTACGCGATGGCGGTGGTGCCGGAGGCGACCAGCGCGTCGGTGCCGGCCCGGTCGGCCGCCAGGTGCAGGTAGGTGAAGAGGGTCTGCCCCTTGCGCAGCCGGTGGTACTCGGAGGCGATCGGCTCCTTGACCTTCAGCAGGAGGTCGGCGGTGGCCCACACCTCGTCGGCGGTGGGGAGGATGGTGGCGCCGGCGGCCACGTACTCCTCGTTGGGGATCGAGGAGCCGACACCGGCGTTGTCCTCGATGTAGACCTCGTGCCCGTTGCGGACCAGCTCATGCACGCCGGCGGGCGTGATGGCCACGCGGTACTCGTGGTTCTTGACCTCGCGGGGGATGCCGACCTTCACGACTGAACACGTCCTCTTGCCATGGGGGACCAACCGGCGAAAACCGGTGGGCGACGCGCGCGGGGGGAAGCCTCCGGGCATGCCCGTGGCAGGGGATCGCTGCGCGACTGAGTTCGAGTGTAATGAAGCCCAGTCGGCCTGTCAGCCTTCCAAAGTGAATAAATTTTCCGGATGCATTGGCAGGTTCGTAGGCTTCCCCTACCGCTTACCCAGGCAATGCACGCCAACCGGACAACTACGACGATACTCCGGAAACACCCCTCACCACCCGCCGTCGACCCGTTCCCGCAGGTCCGCGAGGGCCGCCCCGACCGCCTCCCGGCCGCGCTCGTCGCCGAGCCGGCGCAGCACCGCGAGCGCCGCCCGGTACTCCCGGTCGGCCTCCTCGAAACGGCGCTGGGCGGTGTGCGCCTCGGCCACCCGGGCCAGCAGCCGGGCCTCCGCCGCCCGGTCGCCGAGCGACTGCCGCAGGCCGAGCGCCCGCCCGTACCAGTCGGCGGCGCGCACCGCGTCGCCGAGCGCCCGGTGGCAGCCGGCCGCGCCCTCCAGGGCCCGGGCGCACAGCGGTTCGTCCCCGACCGCACGGGCGTGCTCCAGCGCGGCCCGGTAGTGCCCGGCGGCCTGCTCCCAGCGGCCCGCCGCCACCTGGAGGTCGCCCAGGTTGAGCAGCGCGGCGGAGGCCCGGCGCGGCCGGCCGTTGCGCTCGGCGACGGTCAGCACCAGCTCGTGCAGCCGGTACAGGTCGGCGGGGGCGGCGGCGCCGGTCAGCGGCAGCGCCCGCAGCAGCGCGGTGACCAGCCGCCCGGCCGAGCCGTCCAGGTCGCCCTGGCCGATCGCGTCGGCCACCGCGCCGAGCAGCAGCTCCCGCTCGCCGAGCAGCCACTGCCGGGCGTGCGCGGCCGAGTGCAGCCGCAGCGCGGCGGGCAGCGGCTCCGGGGCGGGGCCGGAGGCCGGGTCGAGCAGGGCGCGGGCGGTGTCGGTGAGCCGGACCAGCCGCTCCAGCAGCCGGGCCCGGGCCAGCTCGGTCTCGGTGGGCCGGTCCTCCCGCTCGCGCAGCCGCACCAGCCGCGGGTAGAGCCGCCCGGGCACCCGGTAGCGCGGGGTGCCGTCCTCGGCGGGCGCCTCCTCGCCGAGCAGTTCCCGCTCGGCGAGCGCCGCCAGCGTCTCGGCCGCCTCCGGCACCGGGCAGCCGACCAGGGCGGAGGCGGTCCGCGGGTCGGCGGTCTGCGCCGGGGCGAGGGTGAGGGCGCGCAGCATCCGGGCCCGGGCGGGCGGCAGCGTGCGGTAGAGCAGGGTGAACGCGCCGATCAGCGGGTCCGTGTCGGGGACGGGCACCGGCTCGGCCGGCTCCGGCGCCGGCTTCACCCAGCCGGCCGCCCCGGCGGCCCCGGTCCCCTTCCCCTCCTTGTCCCCCTTCCCTCCCTTCTCCGCCGTCTCCCCCTTCTCCTGCCCCTTCTGCGGCTGCTCGGCGTTCACGGGCTTCTCGGCCCCGACCGGCTTCCCGGGTTTCCCGGCCTTCCCGCCCTTGACGGCCTTCCCGCCCTTGACGGCCTTCCCGTCCTTGACAGGCGTGACGGGCTTGACGGGCTTCGCCGGCGCGGACTCGACGGCCGGCTCGGCGGCGGCGGTGTCCCCCTTCACCGGCGGCGCCGACTCCTCCGCCACCGCCCGGTGCAGCTCCCGCACCGCCTCCGTCACCGCGCTCTTCGGACTGGCCCGCAGCCAGCCGGCCATCAGCCGCAGCGCGGCCGGCCGGGACGCGCAGGCCTCGGCCAGGTCGGCGCCGCCGACCGGGTCGCAGGAGATCCGGGTGCCGCCGACCAGGTCGGCCAGCAGCTCGCCGGAGGCCGGCCGGTCCAGCCCGCCGAGGATCACCGGATCGATGTCCTCGATCCCGGTGAGCGGCCCGGCCGTGGTGGCGAGCACCAGGCAGCCCGGCTCGTCGGCGAGCAGCGGCCACAGCTGCCCGGCGTCCCGGACGTCGTCCAGCACCAGCAGCACCCGCCGCCCGGCCAGTGCCGCGCGCAGCGCCACGCAGCCGGGCTCGTCCCGCCCGTCCTCGGCGGCACCGGGCAGCGGCACGGCGGCCTCCGGGTCCAGCTGCTCCAGCAGCAGCCGGGCCGCCCGGGCCGGCGGCACCCGGGAGCCGTCCGGGGCGGACAGCCGGGCGAACAGCACGCCGTCCGGGTAGTCGGCGGCGGTGGTACGGGCGAAGCGGACGGCGAGCGCCGTCCGGCCGGAGCCGGGCCGCCCGGCCAGCACCAGCACCGGGCAGCGCCCGCTGGCCGGACGGGCGGCGGCGGCCCGCAGCGCGGCGAGCTCGGAGCGCCGCCCGACGAACAGCGTCGGCCCGGCGGGCAGCCGTTCCAGTCCGGGGGCGAGCCCGGCGGGCGCGTCGGAGCCGGGGTCCATCGTCGCGGTCTTCCTCGCCACCCGTGCCACTCCCGCTGTCCTCCGGCGCTCGGCATCCGGCGCTCACCGCGCTCGGCGCGGGCCGCCCGGAACGGGCGCCCTGCCTGCGAAGCGTAGTTCGACCGGCCGATCAGCCGAGGTGCCATCCGGTCGTACGAACCGGCGAATCACCCGGGCGAATCAACGGGCCGCACGGCCCGCCCCCCGATCGGGCGCTGAAGCGGATCAGGCGGTGAACGGCCGGGCCGGCCACGGCGCGTCGGCCGGGCGCAGCCCGTCCAGGCCCGCCGGGGAGGTGAGCGCGGCGTGCACGGCCAGGGTGCCGGTGATCAGGGTGGGGTTGTGCAGCCGCCCGGCGTGGATCAGCCGGATCAGCTCCGGCACCGGCACCCAGGCGAGCTCGATCTGCAGCTCCTCGCCCTCGGCCTCGTAGCGCTCGCCCTCGGCGGCCGACAGGTCGGTGGCCAGGAACATCCGCAGCGCCTCGTCGGTGCCGCCCGGGGAGGTGTAGTAGTCGGCGAGGATCCGCCAGGTGTCGGCCTTGCAGTGCGCCTCCTCGTACAGCTCCCGCTGGGCGGCGTGCCACGGGTTCTCGCCGGGCACGTCGAGCAGGCCGGCCGGCAGCTCCCACAGCCGCTGGCGCACGGGGTGGCGGTACTGGCGCAGCACCAGGACCCGCTGCTGCTCGTCGAGGGCGAGCACCGAGACCGAGCCCGGGTGGGTCTGGTAGTCGCGGCGGGCCCAGCTGCCGTCCGGCATCCGGACCTCCTCGCTGCGCACGCCGGTGACCTTGCCCTGGAACGGCGTCCGGCTGTCGCGGACCTCCCACTCCTCGGCCGCGTCGGCGATCCCCTGGCCGCTCTGCTCGTCCATCGCACTCCCCTTTTCGTCAGTACGACACAATCTAACGCCGAACGGCGGCCCCGCGGGAATCGCGGGGCCGCCGTCCGGTGAACAGCGGGGACTGCTCGGGGCTGCTCGGGACTACTCGGCGGCCGAGGTCTTGATCTCGATGGCCGCCTTGACCAGGCCCGCGAACAGCGGGTGCGGGCGGGTCGGGCGGGACTTCAGCTCCGGGTGCGCCTGGGTGGCGACCAGGTAGGG
Organism: Streptomyces sp. Y1; assembly: GCF_041053115.1. Lineage (NCBI taxonomy): Bacteria > Bacillati > Actinomycetota > Actinomycetes > Kitasatosporales > Streptomycetaceae > Streptomyces > Streptomyces sp. Y1. The sequence goes on from NZ_CP163445.1 coordinate 1,942,941, forward strand.
GTGCACCTCGCGCGGGTACTCGACGTACTCGACCAGGTCGCCCTTGGGAGAGAGGCCGGAGAACTGCAGGCCGGTCTTCTCCAGGTCCGCGCGGTACGCGTTGTTGACCTCGTAGCGGTGGCGGTGGCGCTCCTCGACGTACTGCTCGCCGCCGTAGACCTCGCGGACGATCGAGCCCTCGGCGAGCTTGGCCGGGTACAGGCCCAGGCGCATGGTGCCGCCCAGGTCGCCCTTGCCGTCGACGATCGCCAGCTGCTCGGCCATGGTGGAGACGACCGGGTGCTTGGCGGCGGCGTCGAACTCGGTGGAGTTGGCCTCGGGCAGACCGGCCAGGTTGCGGGCGGCCTCGATGACCACGCACTGCAGGCCCAGGCACAGGCCGAGCAGCGGGACCTTGTTCTCGCGGGCGAAGGTGATCGCGCCGACCTTGCCGTTGACGCCGCGGTCGCCGAAGCCGCCGGGGATGCAGATCGCGTCGACGTCACCGAGCTGCGCCTGGGCGCCCTCGGGGGTCTCGCAGTCGTCCGAGGTGACCCACTTGATCTCGACCCGGGCGTTGTTGGCGAAGCCGCCGGCGCGCAGCGCCTCGGTCACCGACAGGTAGGCGTCCGGCAGGTCGATGTACTTGCCGACCAGGGCGACCTTGACGATGTGCTGCGGCTCGTGGACGCGGCGCAGCAGGTCGTCCCAGGTGGTCCAGTCCACGTCGCGGAACGGCAGGTCCAGGCGGCGCACCACGTAGGCGTCCAGGCCCTCGCCGTGCAGCACCTTCGGGATGTCGTAGATCGACTTGGCGTCGATGGCCGCGACCACGGCCTCCTCGTCCACGTCGCACATCAGCGAGATCTTGCGCTTGATCGCCTGCGGGACCTCGCGGTCGGCGCGCAGCACGATGGCGTCCGGCTGGATGCCGATGTTGCGCAGGGCGGCCACCGAGTGCTGGGTGGGCTTGGTCTTCAGCTCGCCCGAGGGGCCGATGTACGGCAGCAGGGAGACGTGCACGAAGAAGACGTTGTCCCGGCCGACCTCGTGGCGGACCTGGCGGACGGCCTCCAGGAACGGCAGCGACTCGATGTCGCCGACGGTGCCGCCGACCTCGGTGATCACCACGTCGACGTCCTCGGTCGCCATCCGGCGGATCCGGGACTTGATCTCGTTGGTGATGTGCGGGATGACCTGGACGGTGTCGCCCAGGTACTCGCCGCGGCGCTCCTTGGCGATGACCGTCGAGTACACCTGGCCGGTGGTGACGTTCGCCGAGCCGTGCAGGTTGGTGTCGAGGAACCGCTCGTAGTGGCCGATGTCCAGGTCGGTCTCGGCGCCGTCGTCGGTGACGAAGACCTCACCGTGCTGGAACGGGTTCATGGTGCCCGGGTCCACGTTGAGGTACGGGTCGAGCTTCTGCATCGTCACGCGCAGGCCGCGGGCCTTGAGCAGCGCGCCGAGGCTGGAGGCGGTCAGCCCCTTGCCGAGCGAAGAGGCGACACCCCCGGTGACGAAGAGGTGCTTGGTCGTCACGGCGCGGCCGTTCGCTGCCTTGCCGGAATGGGGCTGTGCCAAGAGGGGGCTCCCGTGGGTCGCGTGTCGAAGGTGACGTGGTGGGAGGCTCACGGGGTCGCCGGACGACGGGAGCCCGGTGCGGTGTGCACGGCGCTCGGGGGGTCGTCGGTTCGGCTGGTCCGGGGCGTTTGATCCCACCGGTCCACGGGATACCAGGGTAACAGTGCCTCGGCACGGTCGCCTTCCGGCCCGCCCGCCCGGCACCACCGGCGCGCGGGGGGCGCACCACCGGCGCACCACGCGCCGCACCCGTCCCACCGGTCGCACGCCGGTCGGACCGGGCCACTCCGGAGCCCCGGACGGCACGCCGTACGGGCCATGGTGCCCCCTCCCACGGGACCACCCGGAGGTGATCCTTCCGGGCCATCCTGACCGCCGGGCCCGCGATGCACGGCATTTCCGCCGAATTGCGGCGCCACACGAGGCTGCGCCCGCGTGCTTCGCCCCTTTCGTCCGTCGTAAGCTGCACGGACGCATCGCCGACAGCACGAGCACGCGGAGGGCGTGGGAGGGTCAGGCGCTCCCGGTCCCCGATGCGCGACCGGACCTCCCCGTATTCCAAGCTCCTCCCCACCCACCTCAGGGGCCTACCGAGCCCCGCGCGGACACTCCAGCAAGGCCCGCCACCACCCTCCGGCGGGCCGGACGTCCCGGGGTGGACCTCCGGCCCCGCAGACCGCTCGCTCCCCCGGATCGCCGATGCGTCCTGACCACATTGCGAACTGGAGATCCACGTGGCCGGCCGTATCGAGGACTACGCACTCATCGGGGACATGCAGACCGCTGCCCTGGTCAGCAGGGACGGGGCGGTGGACTGGCTCTGCCTCCCCCGTTTCGACTCACCGGCCGTCTTCGCCGGCCTCCTCGGCACCGATGAACACGGCTTCTGGCGGATCGGCCCGGCCGAAGCCGTCCTGAGCGACGTCCCGGCCCCCGCCCCGGCCGCCGGCGCACTCGCCGCGGCCGCCGGCCGGGTCCGCCTCGCCGACACCATCGACCTGCGCGTCCCGCCGCCCACCGCCGCCGCCCCCGCCGTGCCGGCCGACCGCCGCCGCTACCGGGGCGACTCGCTGATCCTGGAGCAGGAGTGGGACGCCCAGGGCGGCACCGTGCGGGTGATCGACTTCATGCCGCCGCGCCCGCTGGCCGGCCGGGACGCCGTCCCGCAGGTGATCCGGATCGTCGAGGGCGTGGCCGGCACCGTCCGGATGCGCTCGGCGGTGCGGATGCGCTTCTCGTACGGCCGGGTGGTGCCCTGGGTCCACCGCATGGAGCAGGCGGACGGCGGCCACCGCACCGTCGCCGTCGCCGGGCCCGACTCGGTCTGGCTGGACGGCGAGGCCGAGACGTACGGGCGCGACCTCACCACCTACGCCGACTTCACCGTCACCGCCGGCGAGCGGATCGCCTTCGCCCTCACCTGGCAGGCCTCCCACCTCGACGCGCCGGCCGTCCCGGACGCCGAGGAGATGCTCGACGCCACCGCCGACTTCTGGCACGAGTGGGCCGGGCAGTGCACCTACCAGGGCCCCTACCGCGAGGCCGTGATCCGCTCGCTGATCACCCTCAAGGGCCTCACCTACGCCCCCACCGGCGGCATCGTCGCCGCCCCCACCACCTCGCTGCCCGAGGACATCGGCGGCGAGCGCAACTGGGACTACCGCTACACCTGGCTGCGCGACGCCGCGATCACCCTCTCCTCGCTGCTGCGCACCGGCTACCGCGACGAGGCCCGCGCCTGGCGCGAGTGGCTGCTGCGGGCCGTCGCCGGGGACCCGGAGAACCTGCAGATCATGTACGGCATCGCCGGCGAGCGCGAACTCACCGAGTCCTCGCTCGACTGGCTGCCCGGCTACGAGGGCTCGCAGCCCGTCCGGATCGGCAACGGCGCCGCCGGGCAGCTCCAACTCGACGTCTACGGCGAGGTGGTGGAGGCCCTGCACCTGGCCCACATGACCGGCCTGGTGCGCAACGACCACGCCCACCACCTCCAGCTGCGCCTGATCGAGTACCTGGAGGACCACTGGCAGAACCCGGACGAGGGCATCTGGGAGGTGCGCGGCCCGCGCCGGCACTTCGTCCACTCCAAGGTGATGGCCTGGGTCGCCGTCGACCGCACCATCAAGCTGCTGGAGCAGACCCCCGAGGACGCGCCCGCCGGCGGCCACCTGGAGCGCTGGCGCGAACTGCGCGACACCATCCACCGGGACGTCTGCGAGAAGGGCTACGACCCGGAGCGCAACACCTTCACGCAGTACTACGGCGGCAAGGAGCTGGACGCCTCGCTGCTGCTCATCCCGCAGGTCGGCTTCCTGCCGCCGGACGACAAGCGCGTGATCGGCACCATCGAGGCGATCCAGCGCGAACTGTCCACCGAGGACGGCTTCGTGCTGCGCTACCCGACCCACGACGAGTCCGGGAACAACGTGGACGGCCTGTCCGGCCACGAAGGGGCCTTCCTGGCCTGCTCGTTCTGGCTCGCCGACGACCTGGCCATGATCGGCCGGGTGCAGGAGGCCCGCGAGCTGTTCGACCGGCTGCTGGCGCTGCGCAACGACCTCGGGCTGCTCGCCGAGGAGTGGGACCCGCGGCTCAAGCGGCAGGTCGGCAACTTCCCGCAGGCCTTCAGCCACGTCCCGCTGATCGACACCGCCCTGCGGCTGACCGCCTGCGGCGCCGCCTACCTGTCGGCCCAGCCGGACGGCCTGGCCGCCGACCGGACCGAGCGGGCGACGGTCTAGGACTAACCGCGCTGCACGAGTTCGTCGTAGGTGCTGAGCACCTGGGCGACGGTGGCGGCCTCGTCCGGCCAGGTCTCGGCCTGCTGCCGGCCGGCCGCCGCCAGGCGCTCGCGGCGGGCCGGGTCGGCGAGCAGCTCGCCGACCGCCCGGCCGAGCGCGGCCGCGTCGCCGGAGGGCACCAGCACGGCGGCGTCGCCGACCAGTTCGGGGATGCCGCCGACCGCGGTGGCGACCACCGGCACGCCGGCCCGCATCGCCTCCTGCACCACCAGCGAGCGGGCCTCCCAGCGGCTGGAGACCACCACCACGTCGGCGGCGGCCAGCAGGTCGGGCACGTCCGTGCGGTAGCCGAGCAGCCGCACCGGCAGCTTCTCGGCGGCCGCCCGCTCGCGCAGCGGGCCCGCCTCGGGGCCGTCCCCGGCGAGCAGCACCAGCGGCTCGGGGGCCGACGCGGCCAGTTCGCGGGTGGCGTCCAGCAGCACTCCGAAGGCCTTCTGCGGGACGAGCCGGCCGACGCCGAGCACCAGCGGGCGGTCCGGGCCGTCGCCGAGCAGCGCGGCGCGGGCCTCGGCGCGGCCGAGCCGGCCCTCGGGCATCGGCGGGGCGGCCACCGGGCCCAGCCGGGCGTCGGTGGCGCCGAGTTCGCGGGCCCGGGCGACCAGGTCGGAGGAGGCGCCGAGGACGAGGTCGGCAGCGCGGGCGACCCGGCGTTCCATCAGCCGCTGCAGCCGCCGCTCCATGCCGGTGGCGAGCAGCGCGTGGTGCGAGGTGACCACCAGCGGGGTCTGCGGGCGCAGGCCGGGGAAGCGGCCGGCGGTGCGCAGCGCGAGGTCGGAGAGCAGCCCGGCGCGCAGCCCGTGGGCGTGCACCACGTCGGCGCCGGTGAAGGCCCGGCGGAGCTCTCCGATCGCGGTGGCGTCGCTGCGGGCGCCCGCGGTGGGGGTGATGTCGACGGTGTGGAACCGCGCGCCGGTGCGGGAGAAGCCGAACAGCGCGTCGGTGCCGGCCGGCGCGCAGACCGTGACCAGCACGCCGTGCGCGACCAGGCCCTGCGCCAGGGAGCGCACGTGCGCGCCGATGCCGCCGGTGCTGGCGGCCAGGACGAGAACCACGTGCAGCTGCCCCGGTTCGGGGGCGGCCGCGGTGGCCCGGGCAGCGGAATGGTCCACGTCGTCTCGCATCCGACTCGATCAGGTTCGCGCACCGCTTCGCGAGGATCGCTCGCCGGCGGCGCTCGGGACTGGAAAGCCAGTGTCCAGCCGCCACCATGCCAGGTCGGCGGCCCTCTTGGACAGTCGGCGCCACCCGGGGCGCGTCGCCGTCCCGGGGCTCATCGGGACGAGCCCGAGAGCCGCCGGCCGGCCTAGGAGCGGCGGGGCGCCCGGGCTGCGGCCAGCAGTTCCTCGGCGTGGGCGCGGCCCAGCTCCGAGTCCTCCAGGCCGGCCAGCATCCGGGAGAGTTCGCGCACCCGCTCCTCGTCGTTCAGCACCTTGACGCCGCTGCGGGTGACGGTGCCGTCGTTGGTCTTCTCCACCACCAGGTGCCGGTCCGCGAACGCGGCGACCTGCGGGAGGTGGGTGACCACCACGACCTGGGCGGATTCGGCGAGTTTGGCCAGCCGGCGGCCGATCTCGACCGCGGCCTTGCCGCCGACGCCCGCGTCCACCTCGTCGAACAGGTAGGTGGGGACGGGGTCGGCGCCCGCGAAGACCACCTCGACGGCGAGCATCACGCGGGACAGCTCACCGCCGGAGGCGCCCTTGGCGATCGGACGGGGCTGGGCGCCGGGGTGCGGGGCGAGCAGCACCTCGACCTCGTCCACGCCGTGCGGGCCGTAGGCGACGGTGCGGCCGTCGACCTCCAGCCCGGCCAGGTCGTCGACCTGGGTGATCGAGAAGGTCACCCGGGCGTGCGGCATGGCCAGTTCGGCGAGTTCGGCGGAGACGGCGTCGGCGAAGCGGCCGGCGGCGGCCTGCCGGGCGGCCGACACCTCGGCGGCCAGCTCGGCCAGCTCGGCCCGCAGCTCGGTCTCCCGGGCGCCGAGCTCGTCGATCCGGTCGTCGTCGCCGTCCAGTTCGAGCAGCCGGGCGGCGCCGGCCTCGGCCCAGGCGATCACCTCGGCCAGGGTGTTCTCCTCGCCGCCGTACTTGCGCAGCAGCTGGGCGAGGACGGCCCGGCGGTCCTCGACGGCGGACAGGCGCACCGGGTCGGCGTCCAGGTCGTCCGCGTAGCCAGCCAGGTCGCCGGCGACGTCGGCGAGCAGGTAGCCGACCTCGTTGAGGCGGTCGGCGAGCGCCGCCAGCCGCTCGTCGTGGTGGCGGACGGCCTCCAGGGCGCGCCGGGACTGGGCGAGCAGGGTGCCGGCGTCCAGCGCCTCCGGATCGGCCGGGTCGCCGGCCAGGGCGGCGTGCGCGAGCGTGGCGGCGGAGGACAGCGCGTCGGCGTGGCCCAGCCGCTCGGCCTCGGCGGCCAGCTCGGCGTCCTCCCCGGCGACGGGCTCGGCGGCGGCGACCTCGTCCAGGCCGAAGCGCAGCAGGTCGGCCTCCTGGGCGCGCTCGCGGGCCCGGGTGGTCAGCTCCTCCAGGGTGGCCGCGACCTCGCGCAGGGCGCGGTAGGTCTCCCGGTAGCGGGCCAGCGGCTCGGCCACCGCCTCGCCCGCGTAGCGGTCCAGGGCGCCGCGCTGGCGGGCCGGGCGCAGCAGCCGCTGCTGGTCGGTCTGGCCGTGCACGGCGATCAGGTCCTCGCCGAGCTCGGCGAGCAGGCCGACCGGGACGGCCCGGCCGCCGACGTACGCCCGCGAGCGGCCCTCCGCCGAGACGGTGCGGCTGACCAGCAGCGCGCCGTCGTCCAGTTCGGCGCCCGCCTCGATCGCGCGGGCCGCGACCGGGGAGTCGGCGGGCAGTTCCAGCCGGCCCTCGACCACGGCGCGCCCGGTGCCGTTGCGCACCAGGCCCGGGTCGGCGCGGCCGCCGAGCAGCAGGCCGAGGCTGGTCACGACCATGGTCTTGCCTGCACCGGTCTCGCCGGTCACGGCGGTGAAGCCGGGGGCGAGTTCGACCACCGCGTCGTCGATGACCCCAAGATCCCGTATCCGCATCTCGTCCAACACGGAGACGACCTTACGAGGTTCCACCCCCGGCGCGCGACGAGCGGCAACGGCGCGCGGCAACTCCGTGCCCGGAAGTTCATCCCTTCCGGGGCGTTTGCGCCGGGCCGGGGACGGTCAACCAGGGCAGGAACACCTGCACCAGCGGGCCGATGGCCAGCGCGTACGCGACGGTGCCGACCCCGGCGGTGCCGCCGAGCAGGATGCCGACCGCGAGCACCGCCACCTCGATGCCGGTGCGGATCAGCCGCAGCGAACGGCCGGTGCGCCGGTGCAGGCCGGTCATCAGGCCGTCGCGCGGGCCGGGGCCGAAGCGGGCGCCGATGTAGAGACCGGTGGCCACGGCGTTGAGCACGATCGCGCCGGCCATCAGCGCGATCCGGGCGGGCCAGCCCTGCGGGCCGTCGAACAGCCGCAGGGTGAGGTCCATGGCCGCGCCGATCAGCAGCACGTTGGCGACGGTGCCCAGGCCCGGGCGCTGGCGCAGCGGGATCCACAGCAGCAGCACCAGGGCGCCGCAGAGGGTCACCCAGGCGCCGACCGAGAGGCCGAGGCTGCGCTGCAGGCCCTGGTGGAGGACGTCCCAGGGGTCGAGGCCGAGGCCGGAGCGGAGCATCAGCGCCATGCTGACGCCGTACACGGCCAGGCCGACGAGGAGCTGGACGGAGCGGCGGCCGAGGAGGTGGGTGTCGCCGAGCACACGGACGGCGAGGCCCGGCCGGGCGGCTCCGGGGGCGGATGGAGGGGTGGTCGGTCGTGGCGTGGTCGTGCTGGCCAACTGGTGCTCCCGCGGTGGTGCTGCACCCCGGGGGCGGCCCGGTGGTGGCGGACTCGAAGGCCGCCCTGCCATGATGAGGAGGCCAAAGCGGCCCGCTCCAGGGCCAATCCCGAGCAAGTGGACTGGAAGATCCTGCGCCATGGCCGACTGGCACACCACCGTCACACCCCCGACGCTCGCCCGGCTGCTCGCGACCGCCCGGCTCCCCGAGCCCGCCACCGCCCGCCGCCCCGCCTACCGCACCCTCGCCGGGCAGATCCGGCTGCTGGTCACCGAGGGCCGGCTGCCGGTGGGCGCCCGGCTGCCCGCCGAACGCGAACTGGCCTCCGCCCTCGACCTGAGCCGCACCACCGTCGCCACCGCGTACGAGACCCTGCGCGGCGACGGCTACCTGCACAGCCGCCGCGGCTCCGGCAGCTGGACCGCCCTGCCCGAGGGCGCCCCGCCGCCCGGGGACGCCCTGCACCCCGTCCCGCCGCACGAGCAGGGCCGCACCCTCGACCTCGGCGTGGCCGCGCTGCCCGCCCCGCAGCCCTGGGTCGGCGCCGCCGCCGCCCGGGCCGTCGAGCAGCTGCCGTACTACGCCGCCGGACACGGCCACTACCCCACCGGCGTCCCGGTGCTGCGCGAGGCCGTCGCCCGCCGCTACACCGAGCGCGGGCTGCCCACCACCCCCGACCAGATCCTGATCACCACCGGCGCGATGGGCGGCCTGCACCTGGTCCAGCGGGTGCTGATCGGCCGCGGCGACCGGGTCGCCGTCGAGGCGCCCAGCTACGCGCACACCCTGCAGGCCCTGCGGATCACCGGCGCCCGGCTGGTCCCGGTGCCGAACACCCTCGCCCCCGTCCCCGCCTGGGACCTCGACGAGTGGCGCCACGTGCTGCGCGGCGCCGCCCCCAAGGCCGCCTACGTCATGCCGGACTTCCACAACCCGACCGGCACGCTGATCCCCGAGGAGCAGCGCCGCGAGCTGCTGGCCGCCGCCCGGGCCGCCGGAAGCGTCGTCCTGGTCGACGAGACCACCGCCGAACTCGCCTGGGGCGTCCCGGAGTCCGAGCCGCTGCCGCGGCCCATGGCCGCGCTGGACCGGGCCGCCCAGGTGGTCACCGTGGGCTCGGCCGGCAAGCTGCTCTGGGGCGGCCTGCGGATCGGCTGGGTACGGGCCGCGCCCTCGCTGGTGCGCCGGCTGGCCACCGAGCGGGTCTACAGCGACGTCGGCACCCCGGTGCTGGAGCAGCTGATCGCCGCCGAGCTGCTCGGCGACCCGCTCCCCGAGGTGCGGGCCCACCAGCTGGACCGGCTGCGCGCCACCGCCCACGCCTTCGCCGCGGAACTGCCCGAGCGGCTGCCCGGCTGGAGCTTCCGGACGCCGCCGGGCGGCCTCTCGCTGTGGGTGTCCACCGGCACCCTGTCCGGCGCGGCGCTGGCGCAGGCCGGCGAACAGGCCGGGATCCGGATCGCCGCGGGCAACCGGTTCGGCTCGGACGGCGCGTTCGAGCACCACATCCGCATCCCGTTCACGGTGCCCGCCCCGGCCGTGCCGGACGCCGTCGACCGGCTGGCCGCGCTGGCCGCCGGCGTGACGGCCGGCGGGCGGCTCGGCCCGGCCGACGAGGCGCAGCCGCTGGCGGTCTGACGCCGGCGGTCTGGCACCCGGCCGGCCGCCCGGCGACCCGTCAACCAGCCTGTCAGTGATGCGTGTTGGAGCGCCCGCGCCAACCCGTCACCGGCAGCGCGAACTTGGCGACCAGCCGGTCGGTGAACGGCGCCCGGTGCAGTCTGGCCAGCCGCACCGGCGTCTGCCCCCGGCGCACCTCCACCCGCGCGCCGGCGGGCAGTTCGACCGAGCGCCGCCCGTCGCACCACAGCACCCCGTGCGGGGTCTTCGGCTGCACCTCGACGGCCAGCACCGAATCCGGCGAGGTCACCAGCGGGCGGGCGAACAGCGCGTGCGCGGAGATCGGCACCATCAGCAGCGCCTCCACCTCCGGCCACACCACCGGCCCGCCGCCGGAGAACGCGTACGCGGTGGAGCCGGTCGGCGTCGCGCACACCACCCCGTCGCAACCGAAGTTGGAGACCGGACGGCCGTCCACCTCGGTCACCACCTCCAGCATCCGCTCCCGGGAGGCCTTCTCGATCGACGCCTCGTTCAGCGCCCAGTCCCGGTGCACCACATCGCCGTTGGTGCGGACGATCACGTCGATCGTCATCCGCTCCTCGACCTCGTAGTCGGCCTCGACCACCCGCTCGACCACCACGGCCAGGTCGTCCCGCTCGGCCTCCGCCAGGAAGCCGACCCGGCCCAGGTTGATCCCGAGCATCGGCAGCCCGTGCGAGCGCGCCAGCTCGGCGCCGCGCAGCAGCGTGCCGTCGCCGCCGGCGACCAGGATCAGCTCGCAGCCGTCCGCCGCACCCGGCCCCTCGGCCACCTTCTCGACGCCGTCCGGCAGGTCCAGCCCGACCGCCTCGGAGGCGAGCAGTCTGATCCGGATGCCCGCCTTCAGCAGCCCGTGCACCAGCGCCTCGACGCTGCGCAGCGCCGCCTCCCGGCCGGTGTGCGCGATCAGGAAGACCGTGCGCTCTTCATCGCTCATGCCGCTGCCCTCTCCCTACGCCTCGCCGGGTCACCCCTCGGCCCCGGTGCGGTCGCGTCACCCAGCATGACGGACCGGACGCCCGCAGAGGAGCCTACCGAGGCCCCTCCGCCACGGCCCGGTCCGCCTCCGCGGGGTCCAGCTGCGGGGCGTCCCGGCGCAGCCAGAGGAAGTACTCGACGTTCCCGGACGGGCCCGGCAGGGGGCTCGCGGTGACGGCGCGCACGCCCAACCCCAGCTCCCACGCCTGCCCGGCGACCTGGCGCACCATCTCGGCGCGCAGCTGCGGGCTGCGCACCACGCCGCCGCTGCCCAGCCGCTCCTTGCCGATCTCGAACTGCGGCTTGACCATCATCACCAGGTCCGCGTCCTGGGCCGCGCAGGAGGCGAGCGCCGGCAGCACCAGGCCGAGCGAGATGAAGGACAGGTCGCCGACCACCAGGTCGACGAGCGTGCCGCCGATCAGCTCCGGGGTCAGCTCGCGGACGTTGGTGCGGTCCATCACCGTCACCCGCTCGTCGCTCTGCAGCGACCAGGCGAGCTGCCCGTAGCCGACGTCCACCGCCAGCACGTGGGCCGCGCCGGCGCGCAGCAGCACGTCGGTGAAGCCGCCGGTGGAGGCGCCCGCGTCCAGCGCCCGGCGGCCCTCGACCACCAGGCCCTGCGGCACGAAGGCCGCGAACGCCCCGGCCAGCTTGTGGCCGCCGCGCGAGACGTAGTCGGGGTCGTTGTCGTCCTTGGCCACCACGACGGCCGCCGAGGTCTCCACCTGGGTGGCCGGCTTGGTCGCGGTGGTGCCGCCGACCGTCACCCGGCCGGCCGCGATCAGCTCGGACGCGTGCTCCCGCGACCGGGCCAGCTTGCGGCGGACCAGCTCCGCGTCGAGTCGGCGTCGTGCCACTGCCACTGGTGCTTCAGCTCCTACGGGTCCTACGGATCATTCCTGGTCGAGCGCGGCCAGCGTGTCGGCGAGCCGCTGGTGAACATCTTCGTACACCGCGACGTGTGCCTCGGCCGGCACCCCGTCCAACGCCTCCAGCCGGGCCAGCCCGGCGTCCACCACCGGGTGGCCGGTCGGGGTCAGTTCGACGCCGAGCGGCCCGACCTGCTGGACGGGCCCGGCGGCTTCCCCGGCGGTGCCGGCGGGCTCACTCGTCACGGGCATCGGGCTGCTTCCGGCTGGTGGCCTTGCGGACGGTGGTCTTCTTCGTCGTGGTCTTCTTCGCCGTCGCCGCCTGCTGCGCGGCCGTCTTCTTCGCTGCGGCCGTCGTCCTCGCGGTCGTCGTGCTCGTGGCCGTCTTCTTTGCAGCCGTCTTCTTCGCAGCCGTCTTCTTCACGGCGGCCTTCTTCACGGCGGCCTTCTTCGCCGGCGCCTTCTTCACGGGCGCCCGCTTCACCGGCGCGACGGGCGGGTCGACCTCGACCGGCTCGTCCACCTCCACCCGCTCGGCCGCTATCGGCTCCGCCGGCACCTGCTGCTCCGCCCACTCGTCCGCGTCGCGCTCCCAGCCGCGCCCGAACAGGTCGTCCGCCCGGGGCGCCGGCGCGGGCTCCATGTCCGCCCCCTCGGCCGCGTACCGGCTCGCGTACGGATCGGCGTACAGGTCCGCGTAGGCGTTCGCGTCCGGCTCGGGCCCGGCCTCCGGAGCCTGCTCCCCTTCGAGGTCGCTCAGCTTGTTCTCCAGGTAGGCCAGCACCACGCCCACCTTGGTCACCTGGTCGCCGACCTTCTCGAAGACCTTCTCGACCTCGCCGCGCGCCACCCCGACCGCCAGGTCCACCCCGGCCCGCCCGGCCGTGAGCGCCTCCCCGGCCAGCGCCTGCAGCTTCTCGGCGGACGGCGGGAACTGCCCGCCCAGGCGGCGCTCGACCTCGGCGACGTCGACCCCGGTCTTCTCCAGGACCGCGGCCGCCGTCCCGACGACCCGCTTGCCGACCTCCTCCACCACCACGGCGGCCACCGCCACCGCTCCCCGCACCGTCCTCGGCAGCATCCGGGTGCCTCCTTAGCGCCTGCGCGCGTCGCTCCGTCGCCCTGCGGTACCCGGGCCGTTCCGGGCCGTTCCGGGCCGTTCCGGGCCCGCTCCGGGCCGTTCCACTGACGACGCTACCGCCAATGACGGCCTGCGGTACCGTGGCCCCGCAGTCAGGACCGCCACCACCGGGGATGGACACACCGCCATGGCCGACGCCGAGGAATGCCGCGAGGCGCTGGAACAGCTCAGCCGGAACATGGCGAAGTCCACCGGGGACGTTCGCAAGGCCGCCGCCCTCGACCGCTCGCTCAGCTGCCGGATCACCGACCTCGACCTGACCTTCACCGGCCGCCTGCGCGACGGCCGCATCCAGGACGTCGTCTCCGCGCCCGGTGCCCCCGCCGAGAAGGCCGAGATACGGCTCACCATGGCCAGCGACGACCTGCTCGCCCTGGTCGGCGGCGAGCTCAACTTCGCCTCCGCCTGGGCGAGCGGGCGGGTCCGGCTGGAGGCCGGCTTCCGCGACCTGCTGCGGCTGCGCACCCTGCTCTGAGCTCAGAACCCCAGGCTCAGAACCCCAGCTCGGCCAGCGCCTTGCCGCCGTCCACCGGCGAACCGTCCGCGTCCAGCGCCGTCCAGGCCGCCGCGCACAGCGCCCGCAGGCCGTCCCAGCGGTCCCCCGCGCCGACCACCCGCAGCGCGCCGCCCTCGGCCACCGCCGTCCAGCCGCCGCAGGCGAAGCCGCCGCCCGCCGCCGTCACCCCGGGGTGCGCGACCAGCAGGCCGCGCAGGTCCGCCGCCAGGTAGGTGGGCCGGTGCTCGACCGGCGCCGCCAGCAGCTCGGCCGGCGTGGTCACCCCGGTGAACACCAGCAGGCTGTCCACGCCGCCGTTGAACGCGCCCTCGATGTCGGTGTCCAGCCGGTCGCCGACCACCAGCGGCCGCCGCGCGCCGGTCCGCAGAATCGTTTCCCGGTGCATCGGCGGCAGCGGCTTGCCCGCCACCTCCGGCTCCACGCCGGTGGCCGCCCGCACCGCCGCGACCAGCGTCCCGTTGCCGGGCGCGATGCCCTCGGACCTCGGGACCGTCATGTCGGTGTTCGACGCCACCCACGGCAGCCCGCTCTGTACCGCGTACGAGGCCTCGGCCAGCTGCGCCCAGCCCACCGAGGGATCGAAGCCCTGGACCACCGCCAGCGGCTCCTCGGCCAGCGAGCGGACGGCCACCAGACCGTGCTCGGCCAGCGCCTCCACCAGGCCGGCGCCGCCCACGACCAGCACCTTCGCCCCGGCCGGCACCCTCTCGGCGACCACCCGGGCGGCCGCCTGCGCCGAGTTGATCACGTCGGCCGGCTCGGCCGGCACGCCCAGCTCGGTCAGGTGCTCGGCCACCACCCGGGGCGGCCGCGAGGCGTTGTTGGTCACGTACGCGAGCCGCATCCCGGCCGCCCGGGCCGCGTCCAGCGAGGGCACGGCGTGCTCGATCGCGTGCGCGCCCGCGTAGACCACGCCGTCCAGGTCCAGCAGCGCCGTGTCGTACGCCTCGGTCAGCGGGGCGGCGCTGCCGCCGGGGGCGGTGCGTCGCACGGGGGTGGCCGTCTCGGTCATGCCTTCGCTACCTCGTTCACTGCGTCGGTCGTTGCGTCGTTCGTTGCTTCGGGTCGTTGCGTCGGTCGTCGCGTCGTTGGCTCTGCGTCGTTCACCGCCGGCCGGTCACGGCGCCTCGTCGCCCGCCCCGGCCCGGTCGGAGCCCGCCGGGGGCTCCAGGTACCCGGGCGCCCCCGGCAGCAGCGGGCCGAACGCCCCGGCACGGGCCGCCAGAGTGGCCCGGGACTGCCGCAGCGCGGCCCGGTAGTGGTCCGTCTCCGGCCGCATCGCCACGGCCAGCGCCAGGTGCTCGACGGACGTCTCGAAGTCGCCCAGCCGGGCCGCCGCGACGCCCCACCCGAACTGAGCGTAGTCGTCCGAGGGATCGGCCAGTGCCACGGCCCGGAAGTTCTCCAGCGCCGCCGCGTACGAACCGGCGTCGAACTGGGCGCGCGCCAGCGTCTCCCGGATGCTGCGCGAGTGCGGCTCGACCGCCGCCGCCCGGGCCAGCAGCTGCTCGGCCGCCGCCGGGTTGCCCTGCGCCAGCAGCTTCCCGCCCCGGCGGAACCACTCGTACACGTCACCGGCCGGCTCCCCGGCGCGGCTCTGCGCCGGCACCGGCACCGCGCCGACCGTCTCCTCCGGCCCGCCCCCCGCCCGCTCCTGACCGTCGTCCACGCCGTACCTCGCCCTCGGTCGCACGCCCCCCGGTCGAATCCGGGCGGACATTCCGATCTCTCAACAACGCGTACCCGATTACGATGCCCAGAATGAGCACACCCAGTGCAGATGACGGAGTCGAGACTCCCGAGGGCGGCCCCGGCGATCCCGGGCACGTCGCCACCGCAGGCCTGTCCCTGTACCCGTTCCGCGGCCTGCGCTACGACCCCGACCGGGTCGGCACGCTCGCCGCCGTGACGTCACCGCCGTACGACGTGGTCGACCCCGGGCGCCGCCTCGACCTGGAGACCGCCGACCCGCACAACATCGTCCGGCTGATCCTCCCCAGGCCCGAGCCCGAGGACGCCGGGGACCGCCCCGACCGCGACACCCGGTACCGGCACGCCGCCCGGCTGCTCGCCGCCTGGCAGCGCGAGGGCGTCCTCGCCGCCGACCCCGAGCCCGCGCTCTACGTCTACGAGCAACGGGTGCCCGCCACCGCCGACACCCCCGAACTGCTCCAGCGCGGGCTGATCGGCGCGCTCGCGGTCAGCGGGCCCGAGGTCGGCGTCGTCCTCCCCCACGAGGACGTCATGCCGCGCCCGGTCGCCGACCGGGTCGGCCTGATGCGCACCACCCGGGCCAACCTCGAACCGCTGCTGCTCACCTACCGCGGCAACGGCGGCGCCTCCGGCGTCCTCGAGCGGACGGTCCAGGGCGAACCGCTGCTGGCCACCGCCACCAGCGACGGCACCCACCACCGGCTCTGGGCCGTCACCGACCCCGCCGACCTCGCCGAGATCCGCCGCGACCTGGCCACCTGCCGGGCGCTCATCGCGGACGGCCACCACCGCTGGGCGATGTACCTGCGGCTCCAGCGCGAGCACCGCCACCTGCCGCGCAGCCCCTGGGACCGCGGCCTGGTGCTGCTCGTCGACACCGCCCGCTACCCGCTGCGGGTCCGCGCCATCCACCGGGTGCTCTACCGGCTGCCGATCGCCGAGGCGCTGGACCGGCTCGGCGACCACTGGAAGGTCAAGGAGGTCCCCGGCCCGCTGACCGCCGCCCTCCAGGCCCTCGCCGAGCAGAAGCGGCACGGCGGCAACGGCTTCGTCCTCACCGGCGGGGACGGCGTCTACTGGCTGCTCAGCGAGCCCGAGGAGAGCCTGCTCGACGAGACCGTCCCGCACGACCGGCCCGAGGAGTGGCGCCACCTGGACGCCACCGTCCTGCACGCCACCCTGCTCGACCGCACCTGGAACGTCCCGGACGGCCCCGACGACATCGGCTACCTGCACACCGCCGCCGCCGCCGAACGCGAGGCCGCCCGCACCGGCGGCACCGCCGTCCTGCTGCATCCGGTGCGCGAGAGCGTGGTGCGCCGGCTCGCCGAACAGGGCGTCACCATGCCGCGCAAGTCCACGTCCTTCGGGCCGAAGCCGGCCACCGGGCTGGTGCTGCGCAACCTCGAACTGGGCTGACCCCCTCGGCACCCCCCTCCGGGCCCGCCCCGGACGCAGTGAGGCCCTACCGCTCCGGAAAATCCGGGGAGCGGCAGGGCCTCACGGCGTACTACGTCCTGCTACGCGGGCGCTCAGGCCTCGGACTTGGCGTCCTCCGCCTTGACCTCGTCGGACTTGACCTCGTCGGACTTGGCGTCGTCCGACTTGGCGTCCTGGGCGCGCTCGGGGACCACGCCGTCGAAGTCCTCGTCGATCTCGAGGTCGTCCTCGTCGTAGAACTCCTCGACGTCCTCCTCGTCCTCGAAGATCACGCGGTCGTCGGCGACGTCGCCGCTGCGCTTCTTCGCGGGGGCCTCGTCCTGCTCGGCCGCGTCGTCCTCCAGCTCGGGGTCGAGCGCGTCGGTGAACTCCACACCGTCGATCTCGGCCAGCCGCTCCGAGGCGTTGGTGCTGCCGTCCGTGTCCGCCTCGGCGGCCTTGGCGAACCACTCGCGGGCCTCGTCGGCCCGGCCGGCGGCGATCAGCGCCTCGGCGTAGGCGTAACGCAGGCGCGCCGTCCAGGCGTGCACGGTGCTGGACGCCAGCTCCGGGCTCTGCAGGGTCACGACGGCGGCGTCGAACTGCTCCATGTCGGTGCGGGCACCGGCGGCCACCAGACGCATCTCGACCTGGCCGGCCTTGTCCAGCTGCTTCACCTCGGGCTCGCCGGCCATCGCCAGCGCGCGCTCGGGGCGGCCCAGGCCGCGCTCGCAGTCGGCCATCACGGGCCACAGGTCGGCCCGGCCGGTCATCCGGCGGGCGGCGCGGAACTCGGTCAGCGCCTCGGAGTAACGCTGCGTCATGTACGAGGCGAAACCGGCCGCCTCGCGGACCGCGGCCACGCGGGAGGCCAGACGGAGCGCCACGCGCGAGTACTGGTAGGCCTCCTCCGGCTCGCTGTCGAGCAGGCGGGCGACCATCACCAGGTTGCGGGCGACGTCGTCGGCGAGGGTCTTGGGCAGGCTCTTGAGCTCCTGGCGCACGTCCGCGTCGATCTCGAAGCCGGTGACGTCCTCGGGGATCGGCAGGCGCTTGACCGGCTCGTAGTTGCCCCGGCGGTCGTCCTGCTGGTCCCGGCGGTAGCCGCCGCGGTCGTCACGGCGGTCGTCGCGGCGGTCGTCACGCCGGTAGCCGCCACCCTGGCGGTCGTCGCGACGGTAGCCGCCCTGCGGACGGTCGTCGCGGCGGAAGCCACCGCCCTGGGGGCGGTCGTCGCGGCGGAAGCCACCGCGGTCGTCACGGTCACGGTTGAAGCCACCACCGGACGGACGGTCGTCGCGGCGGAAGCCGCCACCCTGGGGGCGGTCGTCACGGCGGAAGCCGCCACCCTGGCGGTCGTCACGGTCGCGGAACGGACGGTCGTCGCGACGCGGACGCTCGTCGCGGTCGTCGCGGCGGAAGCCGCCCTGCGGACGGTCGTCGCGACGGAAACCGCCACCGTGCGGACGGTCGTCACGGCGGAAGCCGCCACGGTCGTCACGGTCGCGGTTGAAGCCGCCACCCTGGGGGCGGTCGTCGCGACGCGGACGGTCATCGCGGTCGTCACGGCGGAAGCCGCCCTGCGGACGGTCGTCACGGCGGAAGCCACCGCCCTGCGGACGGTCGTCACGACGGAAGCCGCCACGGTCGTCACGGTCACGGTTGAAACCGCCACCGGACGGACGGTCGTCGCGACGGAAGCCACCGCGGTCGTCACGGTCACGGTTGAAGCCACCACCGGACGGACGGTCATCACGACGGAACCCGCCACCCTGCGGACGGTCATCGCGACGGAAACCCCCACCCTGCGGACGGTCGTCGCGACGGAAGCCGCCACGGTCGTCACGGTCGCGGTTGAAGCCGCCACCCTGGGGGCGGTCGTCGCGACGCGGACGGTCATCGCGGTCGTCACGGCGGAAGCCGCCCTGCGGACGGTCGTCACGGCGGAAGCCACCGCCCTGCGGACGGTCGTCACGGCGGAAGCCACCGCCCTGCGGACGGTCATCGCGACGGAAACCGCCACGGTCGTCACGGTCACGGTTGAAACCGCCACCGGACGGACGGTCGTCACGACGGAAGCCACCGCGGTCGTCACGGTCACGGTTGAAGCCACCACCGGACGGACGGTCATCACGACGGAACCCACCGCCCTGCGGACGGTCATCGCGACGGAAACCGCCACCCTGGGGGCGGTCGTCACGACGGTAGCCGCCGCCCTGGGGGCGGTCGTCACGGTCGCGGAACGGACGGTCGTCACGACGGCCGCCGCGGTCGTCACGGTCGCGGTTGTACCCGCCACCCTGCGGACGGTCGTCGCGACGGAAGCCACCCCGATCGTTGGACCAGCCCCCGCGGGACCGGGGCTCGTAGCCTCGGCCGCCGTCCGATCGGCGCTCGGGACGGTCCTGGGACTCGTTCGACATCGTGGTGACTCCTTCTGCTTCTTCAGCTCCACCGCACGTCGGGCAACTCGGCTGCCGTCGCACGGTATCGGCGCCGGCCCCCTGGCCACGCGCCTACTCCATTGTCCGGCATGCCCGAACCCTCCGCGCCTGGGGCGACGGTGGTTCCGGTCCTGCCGGCCTCGTTGTACACGTTCGCAAAACACAAAAAGCCGCGGCCCCAGCGAAATCGCTGGGGCCGCGGCTCTTGAATAATTGTTCGGCGGCGTCCTACTCTCCCACAGGGTCCCCCCTGCAGTACCATCGGCGCTGTGAGGCTTAGCTTCCGGGTTCGGAATGTAACCGGGCGTTTCCCTCACGCTATGACCACCGAAACACTATGAAACTGTCGACCCGCCGGCAAGGCGGTCGTTGTTTCAGAACAACACAGTGGACGCGAGCAACTGAGGACAAGCCCTCGGCCTATTAGTACCGGTCAACTCCACCCCTCACAGGGCTTCCATACCCGGCCTATCAACCCAGTCGTCTACTGGGAGCCTTACCCTCTCAAGGAGGTGGGAGTGCTCATCTCGAAGCAGGCTTCCCGCTTAGATGCTTTCAGCGGTTATCCCTCCCGAACGTAGCCAACCAGCCATGCCCTTGGCAGAACAACTGGCACACCAGAGGTTCGTCCGTCCCGGTCCTCTCGTACTAGGGACAGCCCTTCTCAACACTCCTACGCGCACAGCGGATAGGGACCGAACTGTCTCACGACGTTCTAAACCCAGCTCGCGTACCGCTTTAATGGGCGAACAGCCCAACCCTTGGGACCTACTCCAGCCCCAGGATGCGACGAGCCGACATCGAGGTGCCAAACCATCCCGTCGATATGGACTCTTGGGGAAGATCAGCCTGTTATCCCCGGGGTACCTTTTATCCGTTGAGCGACGGCGCTTCCACAAGCCACCGCCGGATCACTAGTCCCTACTTTCGTACCTGCTCGACCCGTCAGTCTCACAGTCAAGCTCCCTTGTGCACTTACACTCAACACCTGATTGCCAACCAGGCTGAGGGAACCTTTGGGCGCCTCCGTTACCCTTTAGGAGGCAACCGCCCCAGTTAAACTACCCACCAGACACTGTCCCTGATCCGGATCACGGACCCAGGTTAGACATCCAGCACGACCAGAGTGGTATTTCAACGACGACTCCCACCCAACTGGCGTTGGGCTTTCACAGTCTCCCACCTATCCTACACAAGCCGAACCGAACACCAATATCAAGCTATAGTAAAGGTCCCGGGGTCTTTCCGTCCTGCTGCGCGAAACGAGCATCTTTACTCGTAATGCAATTTCACCGGGCCTATGGTTGAGACAGTCGAGAAGTCGTTACGCCATTCGTGCAGGTCGGAACTTACCCGACAAGGAATTTCGCTACCTTAGGATGGTTATAGTTACCACCGCCGTTTACTGGCGCTTAAGTTCTCAGCTTCGCCTCGACGAATCAAAGCTAACCGGTCCCCTTAACGTTCCAGCACCGGGCAGGCGTCAGTCCGTATACATCGCCTTACGGCTTCGCACGGACCTGTGTTTTTAGTAAACAGTCGCTTCTCGCTGGTCTCTGCGGCCACCCCCAGCTCGGAGTGCAAGACTCGTCACCAGGAATGGCCCCCCTTCTCCCGAAGTTACGGGGGCATTTTGCCGAGTTCCTTAACCATAGTTCACCCGAACGCCTCGGTATTCTCTACCTGACCACCTGAGTCGGTTTGGGGTACGGGCCGCCATGAAACTCGCTAGAGGCTTTTCTCGACAGCATAGGATCATCCACTTCACCACAATCGGCTCGGCATCAGGTCTCAGCCTTAATGAGTGACGGATTTGCCTATCACTCGGCCTACACCCTTACCCCGGGACAACCACCGCCCGGGCTGGACTACCTTCCTGCGTCACCCCATCGCTCACCTACTACCCCGTTGGGTCACCGGCTCCACCACTTCCCTTTGCCCGAAGGCTCCGGGACGGCTTCACGGGCTTAGCATCAGAAGGTTCAGCGTTGGCGCTTCAAAGCGGGTACGGGAATATCAACCCGTTGTCCATCGACTACGCCTGTCGGCCTCGCCTTAGGTCCCGACTTACCCTGGGCAGATCAGCTTGACCCAGGAACCCTTGGTCAATCGGCGCAAGAGTTTCCCACTCTTGTATCGCTACTCATGCCTGCATTCTCACTCGTATACCGTCCACGACTGGTTTCCACCGCCGCTTCACCCGGCACACGACGCTCCCCTACCCATCACAGCAACGCGTTAGGCCTTCACGTTGCAATGACACGACTTCGGTGATGTGCTTGAGCCCCGCTACATTGTCGGCGCGGAATCACTTGACCAGTGAGCTATTACGCACTCTTTCAAGGGTGGCTGCTTCTAAGCCAACCTCCTGGTTGTCTCTGCGACTCCACATCCTTTCCCACTTAGCACACGCTTAGGGACCTTAGTCGGTGTTCTGGGCTGTTTCCCTCTCGACCATGGAGCTTATCCCCCACAGTCTCACTGCCACGCTCTCACTTACCGGCATTCGGAGTTTGGCTAAGGTCAGTAACCCGGTGAGGCCCATCGCCTATCCAGTGCTCTACCTCCGGCAAGAAACACGTGACGCTGCACCTAAATGCATTTCGGGGAGAACCAGCTATCACGGAGTTTGATTGGCCTTTCACCCCTAACCACAGGTCATCCCCCAGGTTTTCAACCCTGGTGGGTTCGGTCCTCCACACGGTCTTACCCGCGCTTCAACCTGCCCATGGCTAGATCACTCCGCTTCGGGTCTTGGGCATGCAACTCAGTCGCCCTATTCGGACTCGCTTTCGCTACGGCTACCCCACACGGGTTAACCTCGCTACACACCGCAAACTCGCAGGCTCATTCTTCAAAAGGCACGCAGTCACGGCCAGCCAGCAAGCTGACTGACGACGCTCCCACGGCTTGTAGGCACACGGTTTCAGGTACTATTTCACTCCGCTCCCGCGGTACTTTTCACCATTCCCTCACGGTACTATCCGCTATCGGTCACTAGGGAATATTTAGGCTTAGCGGGTGGTCCCGCCAGATTCACACGGGATTTCTCGGGCCCCGTGCTACTTGGGAGATGAGCAAGCAAGCCGTACAGATTTCGTCTACGGGGGTCTTACCCTCTACGCCGGACCTTTCGCATGTCCTTCGACTACCCATACGGTTTCTGACTCGCCGACCGGCCGGCAGACCGATCAAGCTCATTCCCACGACCCCCTATGGCAACCCCTGCCGGGTCTCACACCAAACGGTTTAGCCTCATCCAGTTTCGCTCGCCACTACTCCCGGAATCACGGTTGTTTTCTCTTCCTGCGGGTACTGAGATGTTTCACTTCCCCGCGTTCCCTCCACACTGCCTATGTGTTCAGCAGCGGGTGACAGCCCATGACGACTGCCGGGTTTCCCCATTCGGACACCCCCGGATCAAAGCTCGGTTGACAGCTCCCCGGGGCCTATCGCGGCCTCCCACGTCCTTCATCGGTTCCTAGTGCCAAGGCATCCACCGTGCGCCCTTAAAAACTTGGCCACAGATGCTCGCGTCCACTGTGCAGTTCTCAAACAACGACCAGTCACCCACCTCAACAAGCATGGGACCGGCAACCACTGAGACAACGTTTCCGTTCCCTCAGGACCCAACAACGTGCCCGACACAGTCAATCCCCGACCACGTTCCACGCCCGAAGGCAGTACTAACGATCCGATCTCTTCCTGTGCCGAATAGTCAACGTTCCACCCATGAGCGAGCACTCCGGGACATTCGCCCGAAGCTGCTATGTGCTCCTTAGAAAGGAGGTGATCCAGCCGCACCTTCCGGTACGGCTACCTTGTTACGACTTCGTCCCAATCGCTGGTCCCACCTTCGACGGCTCCTCCCCTTACGGGTTAGGCCACCGGCTTCGGGTGTTACCGACTTTCGTGACGTGACGGGCGGTGTGTACAAGGCCCGGGAACGTATTCACCGCAGCATGCTGATCTGCGATTACTAGCAACTCCAACTTCATGGGGTCGAGTTGCAGACCCCAATCCGAACTGAGGCCGGCTTTTTGGGATTCGCTCCGCCTCACGGCATCGCAGCCCTTTGTACCGACCATTGTAGCACGTGTGCAGCCCAAGACATAAGGGGCATGATGATTTGACGTCGTCCCCACCTTCCTCCGAGTTGACCCCGGCAGTCTCCTGTGAGTCCCCATCACCCCGAAAGGCATGCTGGCAACACAGAACAAGGGTTGCGCTCGTTGCGGGACTTAACCCAACATCTCACGACACGAGCTGACGACAACCATGCACCACCTGTATACCGACCACAAGGGGGCACCCATCTCTGGATGTTTCCGGCATATGTCAAGCCTTGGTAAGGTTCTTCGCGTTGCGTCGAATTAAGCCACATGCTCCGCTGCTTGTGCGGGCCCCCGTCAATTCCTTTGAGTTTTAGCCTTGCGGCCGTACTCCCCAGGCGGGGAACTTAATGCGTTAGCTGCGGCACCGACGACGTGGAATGTCGCCAACACCTAGTTCCCAACGTTTACGGCGTGGACTACCAGGGTATCTAATCCTGTTCGCTCCCCACGCTTTCGCTCCTCAGCGTCAGTAATGGCCCAGAGATCCGCCTTCGCCACCGGTGTTCCTCCTGATATCTGCGCATTTCACCGCTACACCAGGAATTCCGATCTCCCCTACCACACTCCAGCCTGCCCGTATCGAATGCAGACCCGGGGTTAAGCCCCGGGCTTTCACATCCGACGCGACAGGCCGCCTACGAGCTCTTTACGCCCAATAATTCCGGACAACGCTCGCACCCTACGTATTACCGCGGCTGCTGGCACGTAGTTAGCCGGTGCTTCTTCTGCAGGTACCGTCACTTGCGCTTCTTCCCTGCTGAAAGAGGTTTACAACCCGAAGGCCGTCATCCCTCACGCGGCGTCGCTGCATCAGGCTTTCGCCCATTGTGCAATATTCCCCACTGCTGCCTCCCGTAGGAGTCTGGGCCGTGTCTCAGTCCCAGTGTGGCCGGTCGCCCTCTCAGGCCGGCTACCCGTCGTCGCCTTGGTGGGCCGTTACCCCACCAACAAGCTGATAGGCCGCGGGCTCATCCTGCACCGCCGGAGCTTTACACCCAGGAGCATGCACTCCCAGGTCATATCCGGTATTAGACCCCGTTTCCAGGGCTTGTCCCAGAGTGCAGGGCAGATTGCCCACGTGTTACTCACCCGTTCGCCACTGATCCACCCCGAAGGGCTTCACCGTTCGACTTGCATGTGTTAAGCACGCCGCCAGCGTTCGTCCTGAGCCAGGATCAAACTCTCCGTGAATGTTTACCGGTAATCCGGTCCACACCCGCGTTGAGCGGCACGGCAACCACCGGAATAGGGCGGCCCCGCGCACTGCGTCCTCGCTAGTGTTTATTTCAAAAGGAATCTCCAACCCCAGGAAACCTGAGGCCGGGGATGTCAACATATCTGGCGTTGACTTTTGGCACGCTGTTGAGTTCTCAAGGAACGGACGCTTCCTTCGAGCCGCCTTCCAGCGGGCCCTCCGGGCTTCGTTCTTTCGTGTTTCCAGCTTATCAGATGTTTTCCGCTCCGTTTTCCGGAGTTTCATTCATCCGATTTCCCGAACTGGTCGGGGTCGCTTTCTGCGACGTCCTCCACATTAGCGCATTTCGGTTGTCACCCGAAATTCACGCTCACCCCGGTTGACGGAAACGCCAACGAACCCAACCGAATGGGCGTTCAGGAGTGAGAGATGGGTCTTGCTGAGTGGATGGCCGCTCCAGCGACTCGTTCAACACTAGGCCACCTGGAGGACATCGTCAAACGTCGAGGGCGGGATCCGGCTGGATCCCGCCCTCGGTGGTCGAAACCGCAGCTCAGCGGCATCGGGTTTCGGTCACGCCGACGCCGGCACCAGCTCCGCCGCCGCCAGGTTCCGCTTGCCGCGGCGCAGCACGAGCCAGCGGCCGTGCAGCAGGTCGGCCTCGGTGGGCACGGCCTCCTCGTCCGTCACCTTGACGTTGTTGAGGTAGGCGCCGCCCTCCTTGATCGTGCGGCGGGCGGCCGAGCGGCTCGGCGCCAGGCCGACCGCGACCAACAGGTCGACCACCGGCTGGAGTTCGGTCACCTCGGCCTTGGGCACCTCGGCGAGGGCGGCGGCGAGGGTCGGGGCCTCCAGGTCGGCGAGGTCGCCCTGGCCGAACAGCGCCTTGGAGGCGGCGACCGCGCGCTCGTACTGCTCCGCGCCGTGGACGAGCGTGGTCAGCTCCTCCGCGAGGGCGCGCTGGGCGAGGCGGGCGGCGGGGCGCTCGGTGGTCTCGCGCTCCAGCTCCTCGATCTCCTCCTTCGAGCGGAAGCTGAAGATCCGCAGGAAGTTGGAGACGTCCCGGTCGTCCGCGTTCAGCCAGAACTGGTAGAAGGCGTACGGGGTGGTCAGCTCGGGGTCGAGCCAGACGGTGCCGGACTCGGTCTTGCCGAACTTGGTGCCGTCCGCCTTGACGATCAGCGGCGTGGCCAGCGCGTGCACGGACTTGCCCTCGGCCTTGCGGATCAGGTCGCTGCCGGCGGTGAGGTTGCCCCACTGGTCGCTGCCACCGGTCTGCAGGGTGCAGCCGTAGCGGCGGTTCAGCTCCAGGAAGTCCATGCCCTGGAGGATCTGGTAGCTGAACTCGGTGTAGCTGATGCCCGCGTCGGAGTTGAGCCGCCGGGCGACGGCCTCCTTGGCGATCATGTTGTTGACGCGGAAGTACTTGCCGACGTCGCGCAGCAGGCTGATGGCGGACATCCCGGAGGTCCAGTCCAGGTTGTTGACCATGCGCGCCGCGTACGGCCCCTCGAAGTCGAGGAAGCGCGAGATCTGGCCGCGCAGGCGCTCGACCCAGCCGGCCACCGTCTCGGGGTCGTTGAGGACGCGCTCGGCGGTGGGCTTCGGGTCGCCGATCAGGCCGGTGGCGCCGCCGACCAGGCCGAGCGGGAGGTTCCCCGCCTGCTGGATGCGACGCATGGTGAGGATCTGCACCAGGTTGCCGAGGTGCAGGCTGGGCGCCGTGGGGTCGAAGCCGCAATAGAACGTGACCGGGCCGTCCGCGAACGCCTTGCGCAGTGCGTCCTCGTCGGTGGACAGGGCGATCAGCCCACGCCACCGCAGCTCGTCGACGATGTCCGTCACGGTCACGCTTCTCCTTCGATCGGGCGTCCGCCCGGCTCGGCCCCGATTCGGTGAGGGGCCCCGGGTCGGTACGACTCCAGCCTGGTAGAGCCTACGCGGTTCCCGCCAGGGAGTTTTCGCCGAGGCACCCGGCCGGGGCCGCCCGGATACTCCCCCGGGTTCCTCCCCGACACCGGAAATTCCGTTGTTCGTCGGCTGTGTGCCCATTCAGAGTGGTTCCGCCGCCGCGCGGCGGCAGTGACGTGTGTGGAGACGGTCGTGCTGCCGTGGCACGCCCGTGGGAAGGGTGTGCCGAGTGCGCAACACGCTGGTTCTGAACGCGAGCTACGAGCCCCTGACGACGGTGTCGCTCCAGCGCGCCGTCGTCCTGGTGCTCCAGGACAAGGCGGTGGTGGAGCAGGCGCACCCGCTGCGCTCGATCAGGGGGACGGGCGTGACCGTCCCGGTGCCCCGGGTGATCAGACTGCAGCGGTACGTCCGGGTGCCGTTCCGACAACAGGCCCCGTGGTCGAGGCGGGGTGTCCTGGCCCGGGACCAGCACCTGTGCGCGTACTGCGGGCGGCGGGGCACCACGGTGGACCACCTGCAGCCCAAGTCGCGTGGTGGTGAGGACAGTTGGATGAACACCGTGGCCGCGTGCGCGGAGGACAACCAGCGCAAGGCCGACCGGACGCCCGAGCAGGCCGGGATGCGGCTGCTGCGCCGGCCGTTCGTGCCGACGCCGCAGGCGACCCTGATGCTGGCGCTCGGCCTGCGCGGCTCGGAGGCCCGGGAGCTGGCCGACTGGCTGCCCGCGATCCCGGGGCAGCCCGCGCAGGCGGTCCCGGCGGCCTGAGCCCACGGTCACGGTCACGGTCACGGGCGCGACCACGGTCACGGGCTCCGGCCCGGTCACCGGAGTCCCGGTACCCGCCGGGCTCAGCCCTTCGCCTGGTAGCCCGCCGCCGTCCCGAAGGTGCCCGAGTGCTCGGGCACCACGACCACCTGCCCGCCGCCGATCAGCACCCGCCCGGACACCAGCAGCGAGCCCGTACCGGGCGGGAAGTTCCCGCCGGTCGCCTCCTGGCCCCCGGCCACCGGGAACCGGCTGAGGCGGGCGGGCTGGTCGCGGCGCTCGTCGGCGGCGAGCACCAGCGCGCCGCCGTCGAGCCCGACCAGCCGGACGGCGCCCTTGGCGGACGACTGCGCCTTCCAGCGCTGCTTGCCGGTGTCGAGGTCGTAGCCGGCCACGGTGACCGGGCCGCCGCCGCTGCCGCTCGTCGGCACGATCGAGGCGATCATCGTGCGGTCCTGGAAGTAGACCTCCGGAGTGGCCGAAAACGTGCCGTGGGCGACGTCCAGCCGGCCGCCGTCCGCGACCACCGGGATCTCGGCGGCCGGGTCGCCGGCGGCGCCCCAGGCGAACACCCGGTCGTCCTCGGGCTTCCCGCCGGTGGTGAGGACGACGGCGGGCTCGGCGGAGAGCACCGTGACGGTCTTCGGCTGGTTGTTCAGGCCCCGCCACCAACTCACCTTGCCGTCCGCGGCGTTCAGCGCGACGGCCTGGTCGGCGGGGGTCGAGTCGGCGCAGGAGGAGGCGACCAGCACGGTCTTGCCGGTGACGCCGCCGGAGAGCGTGCAGAACTTGCCCTGCCCGGTGTACTGCCAGACGTCCTTGCCGTCCGCGGCCGCCCAGGCGATCGCCCGGTCGTCGCCGACCGCGACCACCTGGTCCTCGGTCACGCCGATCCGCGCGGTGTACGCGCCCTTGGCGTCCGAGACGGTCTTCGTCCACGCGGTCTTGCCGGTCTTGGTGTCCACGGCCGCGACCAGCGTGCAGGGCGTCTTCGGATCGGCCTGGGCCCGGAACAGCGCCGCGCCCAGCCCGGCCCGGTTCACGGTCGCGGACAGCCCGCACGGGACGGCTCCGGCGGCCGGCGGCTCGACCGTCCAGGTCGGCTTGCCGCCCGTACGGTCGTAGGCGTGCACGCCGGCGGCGTCGGCCCGGACCACCGCGTCACCCAGCAGCCAGCTGCCGACCAGGGTGTCGTCCGCCCCCGGCTGCGCCGCCGCCGCGGGCTGGGCGGCCCACGCCCGGGTGTGCGCGACGGCGAAGCCCGGCTCGCCGCCGCTGTCCGCGGCGGCCTTGTCACCGCTCTCGGCGCCGACCGTCAGCCCGGCCGCGACCAGCACCGCCAGCGCCGCGACCCCGGCCCCCGTGCGCACCAGCAGCGCCCGGCGGCTCGGCACGTGCTCCCCGGTCAGGACGGCGCCGGCGGCCGCCTTGGCCCGGTCCGTCAGCGACGAGGACGAGCCGGACCGGCCGCCGCCAGCGCCCCCACCACGCCGCGAAGACCGGGTGGACCCGGCCGACCGGGCGGGCTCGTCGGCTATGGCGGGCTCGGCGGGCGGCTCCTCCTCCACGGGCTCCGGCTGCGGCTCCTCGGCGAGCTGGACGTAGCCGTCCGCCGAGTACTCCGCACCCTCCGGCGCGTACAGCCCGTCCGGCGCGGCGGGCTGCTGCCCGTGGTCCGGGTACTGCTGATAGGGCTGGTACTGCGGGTCCTGCTGGTACTGCGGGTACTGCTGATAGGGATCCTGCTGGTAGCCGCCCTCGACGTACCCGGTCCGGCCGTAGCCGGCCTGCCCGTAGTCGCCCTGCGGCTCGTAGTGATCGCCGCCCTGCGGCGCGTAGTGGCCGCCGCCCTGCCACTCCTGCTGGGCCTGCGGGTTCCAGGCCTGCTGCTGGTGGGCACCGCCCTGCCAGTCCTGCTGCTGCGCCTGCGGGTACCAGGGCTGCTGCCCGGCGTGGGCGTCTCCGAAGGGCTCCTGCGCCATCCGTTCCGTCCCTCCGAGCCGCCCTGCCTGCCGATGCGGCAGTCAGCATCTCACGGCGGTCCGGAGGAGGAACCTCCGCCTGCTCAGGCGTCCGCCGACTCCGCGCGCAGGGCCTCGTCGATGCGGGCGGCGAGGGTGAGGTCCAGACCGGTGAGCCCGCCGGCGCTGTGGGTGGAGAGGACGAAGCGCAGGCTGCGCCAGCGGATGTCGATGTCCGGGTGGTGGTCGAGCGCCTCGGCCTGCTCGGCGACGGCGACGACGGCCCGGATCGCGGCCGGGAAGTCGGGGGCGACGGCGGAGCGGACGATGCTGTCGCCCTCCCGGGTCCAGCGCGGCAGGCCCGCCAGGGCCGCCGTGATCTCGTCCTCGCTCAGCCGTGCCCTGCTGCTCATCGAAGCGCTCCCGTTCGGGGTCGTGGTGCGGGTCAGGCGACCTTCCGGCGCGGACGGACCACGAGCTCGCCGCCGCAGTTGGGGCAGGCGGAGGCCATCGCCGCGGTGCAGTCCGGGCAGAAGGTGCACTCGAAGGAACATATCGAGGCGGGGCCGTCCGCCGTCAGCGACACCGCGCACCGCTCGCACGACTCGCGCATCTCCAGGGCCATCTCACATTCCTCCGAATTCCGTACGATCACAATGAAGTTCAGCTACCGGAGCGGTCAGCTCAGCAGCAGCTTGGTGACGGCGACCAGCCCGACCACCACGATCACCGCGCGCAGCGCGACCGGCGGCAGTCGGCGGCCGACCTTGGCGCCGAGCGCGCCGCCGACCAGCGAGCCGACCGCGATCAGCCCGGCGGCCGTCCAGTTCACCGTCGAGGTGAACAGGAAGAACAGGGCGGCGACGGCGTTGACGATCAGCGCCAGCGCGTTCTTCACCGCGTTGATCCGCTGCAGGTCCTCCTGCAGCAGCATGCCCATCAGCGCCAGCAGCAGCACGCCCTGCGCGGCGCCGAAGTAGCCGCCGTAGATGCCGGTCAGGAAGACACCGGCGAGCAGCACCGGGCTGCCGTCCGGGTCGCCGCCGGGGCGCCGCCGGGCGGCGACGGCCCTGGCGACCCGGGGCTGGACCACCACCAGGACCAGGGCGAGCAGGATCAGCGCCGGGACGATCGCGTCGAAGGCGCCCTTCGGCAGCTTGATCAGCAGCAGCGCGCCGACCAGCCCGCCGAGCAGCGAGGCGGTGCCCAGGCGCAGCAGCCGGCGGCCCTGGTCGGCCAGTTCGCGCCGGTAGCCGATCACGCCGCTGAGCGAACCGGGCACCAGGCCGAAGGAGTTGGAGACGTTGGCGGTGACCGGCGGGATGCCGACGGCGAGCAGCACCGGGAAGGTGATCAGCGTGCCGGAGCCGACGATGACGTTGATCATCCCGGCGCCCACGCCGGCCACCAGGACGGCGATCGCCTCCCAGAGCGTCACGGGTCACCTCTTCTCGTGGTCCTGCCCGACGTGATCATGCCGGACGGCCCGCTCCCCCGACCAGACCCGCCCGCCATTCGGGACGCACGCCACAGTGGCGGGGAACGCCGAGGGCCCGCCACCGTACGGCAGCGGGCCCTCTCCGGAGTTCGCGGTCCGATCACTCCGGGTCGATCTTGCGGTACTCCCGCGCCGGGTCGACCCGCGGCCGGGCGGCGCCCTTCTCGGTGTCCACCGGGCGCGGCCCGGAGGCCGGGTCGATCGGCACCTGGGTGGCCGCCGGCGCCGCCGCCGGAACGCTGGGCGCCGCGACCGCGCCGCCGTTCATGCCGCCGCCGTTGCCGTGGCCGTTGCCGGTCAGCCCGTTGAAGGCGCCGCCGAGGCCCTTGAGCGCGTCGCCGACCTCGCTGGGGATGATCCACAGCTTGTTGGCGTCGCCCTTGGCCAGCTCGGGCAGGGTCTGCAGGTACTGGTAGGCGAGCAGCTTCTGGTCGGCGTCGCCGTCGTGGATGGCCTCGAAGACCGTCCGGATCGCGGCCGCCTCACCGTCCGCGCGCAGCACCGCCGCCTGGGCCTCGCCCTCGGCCTTGAGCACCTCGGCCTGCTTCTCGCCCTCGGCCTTGAGGATCTGCGCCTGGCGCTGGCCCTCGGCGGTGAGGATCGCGGCGCGCTTGTCCCGGTCGGCACGCATCTGCTTCTCCATCGAGTCCTGGATGGAGGTCGGCGGCTCGATCGCCTTCAGCTCGACCCGGTTGACCCGGATGCCCCACTTGCCGGTGGCCTCGTCCAGCACGCCGCGCAGGCCGGCGTTGATGACCTCGCGGGAGGTCAGGGTGGACTCCAGGTCCATCGAGCCGATGATGTTGCGCAGGGTGGTGACGGTCAGCTGCTCGATCGCCTGGATGTAGCTGGCGACCTCGTAGGTGGCCGCCCGCGGGTCGGTCACCTGGTAGTAGATGACGGTGTCGATGTTGACGACCAGGTTGTCCTGGGTGATCACCGGCTGCGGCGGGAACGGCACGACCTGCTCGCGCAGGTCGATCCGGTTGCGGACCCGGTCGATGAACGGGACGACGATGTTCAGCCCTGCGTTGAGCGTCCGGGTGTAGCGGCCGAAGCGCTCCACGATCGCGGCGCTGGCCTGCGGGATGACCTGGATCGTCTTGATCAGCGCGATGAAGGCCACCACGACCAGGACGACCAAAACGATAAGGACGGGTTCCACGGACTCTCCCCTAGACGACCAGGGCGGTCGCGCCCTGGATTTCGACGACGTCGACCTGCTGCCCCGGCTGGTAGACCTGGCCCGGGTGGAGCGCGCGGGCCGACCAGATCTCGCCGTTCAGCTTGATCCGGCCGCCCTCCCCGTCGACGGTTTCCGCGACGACCGCGGTGGCACCCTTCAGCGCCTCGATGCCCATCTTGATCTGCGGGCCCGTCCGCAGTTGCCGACGGGCGATCGGGCCGACGAAGGCCACCAGGCCGACCGAGACCACCAGGAAGGTCACGGCCTGCGGAACCACGCCCGCGCCGAGCCCGGCCACGACGGCGGCGGCCACCGCACCGAGGGCGAACAGCGCGAACTCCGGCACCGCGGTGAGCACCAGCGGTATGCCGAGGGCCGCGGCGGCCAGGAGCCACCAGATCCAGCTGTCCACACCGACCATCCTAGGGAGCGAGGGGTCTTCGGGGGACGGTTCCCGCAGGTCCAGGGGCGGAAACCGGTCGCAGGTGCGACCGGTTCCCATCACCCCCGCGAAGGGGCTAACCCAGCGGCAGGCCCTGCGCCGACCAGCGGTCGCCGTGGCGCTCCAGGGTGAGCGGCAGGCCGAAGCACTTGGAGAGGTTGCGGGCGGTCAGCTCGGTGTCGATCGGGCCGGCGGTGAGCACCTTGCCCTGACGGATCATCAGGACGTGGGTGAAGCCCGGGGCGATCTCCTCGACGTGGTGGGTGACCATCGCCATGGACGGGGCGAACTCGTCCTGGGCGAGCGCGCCGAGCCGGCGGACCAGGTCCTCGCGGCCGCCGAGGTCCAGGCCGGCGGCGGGCTCGTCGAGCAGCAGCAGCTCGGGGTCGGTCATCAGGGCGCGGGCGATCAGGGTGCGCTTGCGCTCGCCCTCGGAGAGGGTGCCGAACTTGCGGGCGGTGAGGCCGGCCATGCCCATCCGGTCGAGCAGCGCGAGGGCGCGGCCCTCGTCGGACTGGTCGTAGGTCTCCTGCCAGCTGACCGTCATGCCGTAGGCGGCGGTGAGCACGGTCTGCAGCACGGTCTGCTCGGCCGGCAGCTTGTCGAACATCGAGGCGCCGGCCAGGCCGATCCGGGAGCGCAGCTCGAAGACGTCGACCTCGCCCAGCTTCTCGCCGAGCACCGAGACCTTGCCCGAGGTCGGGAACAGGTACGAGGAGGCGATCTGCAGCAGGGTGGTCTTGCCGGCGCCGTTCGGGCCCAGGATGACCCAGCGCTCACCCTCGGAGATGGACCACGAGACCTGGTCGACCAGCGCGCGCCCCTCCCGGACCACGGATACGTCCACCAGCTCCAGCACGTCGCTCATGCCCACGCCTTCCCCAAAACAGAATTCTCGGCCGTCGATGCGGGCGGCGTTCCCGGCCCCGGCAGCCGGTGGGCACGGGGTCGGTGCGCCGCACGCGCATGGGCAAACCTACGCCACCCGGATGACCGCCGATTCCGTAGGCTGGCCGGATGCTCGCCTCTCCTGCCGACAATCCGTACGAAGAGCCCCGTTCGGGGCGGCTGACCGCCTGGGGCAACGCCCTGCTCGCCGGGCTGGTGCCGCCGGACGACGCCGCCGCCGCGGTCCAGGGCGCCGACGAGAGCCACCGGGTGACCGGCCTGCCCGGGGACGGGCCGGCGGACCGGCACGGCCTCACCTGGGCGCTGGGGCGCCTGCGGGTGCTCGGCGCGAAGGGCCTGCGGCTGGCGCTGCCGTCCGCCGGCCACCCGCTGGGGCTGACCGGCCCGGCGGCGTTCAACGAGCTGGCGATGGGCGCGGGCGAGGCGGTGCTCGCGGTGGGCGTGCCGCTCGGGCTGGTGCCGGAGGTCACCGTGTACGGCCCGGAGGGGGACCGCTCGGCCACCGTGCTGTGGCGCTGCGCCGAGGTCGGCGACACCCCGCCGGCCGACGTCCCCTCGCTGCACGAGGCCGAGCGGGAGCTGGCGGACGGGCTGCGCGAGGCGACGCTGCTGCTGACCCGGCTGGACGTGGCCGGCGCCGGGCCCGGGGCGCTGCGCGCCCTGGAGGCGTACCGCCGGCGCGGGCACGCCGAGCTGCTGGCGCCCGGTTACCCGCCGCGCGCGGTGCGGGTGCTGGAGTCGGCGCGGCAGGTGTCGGCGCTGCTGGCGATCGCCGCGGACGGGCACGGCGCGGCGGTGAGCGCCTCCGAGATGGCGGCCCGGCAGTCGGTGCTGGCGCCGCTGCGGCGCACCGCCCGGCGGGCGCAGGTGGCGGCGTACAACGCGCTGGTGGACGAGCGCGAGGCCCGCTAGGCGCTGCCGGGGCCGGCCTCGCCGTTGCGGACGGCCCAGAGCGCGGCCTGGGTGCGGTCGGCGAGGTCCAGCTTCATCAGGATGTTCGACACGTGGGTCTTCACCGTCTTCTCGGACAGGTGCAGGCTGCGGGCGATCTCCCGGTTGGAGCGGCCGTCCGCGATGTGGCCGAGCACCTCGCGCTCGCGCTCGGTGAGGGTGCCGCCGCGGCCCTGCGGGGCGCGCGGGCCCTCGTCGGAGAGCAGCGCCTCGGCCAGTTCGGGCTGGAGCAGCACGTGGCCGGCGTGCACCGAACGGATCGCGCCGGCCAGTGCCTCCGGGTCGACGTCCTTGTAGACGTACCCGGCGGCGCCGGCCCGCAGCGCGGGGACCATGGTGCGGTGCTCGGTGAAGCTGGTGACGATCAGGATGCGGGCGCGGCTGCCCTCGTCCTTGAGGGTGCGCAGCGCCTCGATGCCGTCCACGCCGGGCATCTTGAGGTCCATCAGGACGACGTCGGGGTCGAGTTCGCGGGCCCGGTCGACGCCCTCGGCGCCGTCGGCGGCCTCGCCGACGACCTCGATGTCGTCCTGGACCTCCAGGAAGGTGCGCAGTCCGCGCCGGACCACCTGGTGGTCGTCGACCAGCAGGACGCGGATCGACGGCGTGCTGTCAGGCACCGGGGACCTCCATCTCGACGAGCGTCCCCCGGCCGGGGGCGGATTCCAGGGTGAGGGTGCCGCCCACGGCGGCGGCGCGGTCGCGCATCGAGGCCAGGCCGAGGTGGCGGCCGGCCCGGCGGACGGTGTCGGGGTCGAAGCCCCGGCCGTCGTCGCGCACCCGCAGGACGGCGCCGCGCGCGGCCGTCCCGGCCAGGGTGACGGTGACCCGGCGGGCGCCGGAGTGGCGCAGCGCGTTGTGCAGCGCCTCCTGGGCGACGCGCAGCAGCGCGGCCTCCTGGGCGGGCGGCAGGGCGCGCACGCCGTCCGCGGCGTAGGCGAGGTCGGCGGTGTGGGCGCGGTCGAGGAGCTGCACCTGGGAGGCGAGGGTGGCGCTGAGCCCGTCCTCCTCCAGGGCGGCGGGGCGCAGTTCGACGACGACGGCGCGCAGTTCGTCGGCGGCCTCGGCGGCGAGCCGGGCGACTTCGGCGAGTTCGGCGCGGGCCCGGGCCGGGTCGCGGTCGACGAGCTTGGCGGCGGCCTTGGCGGTGAGGCGCAGCGAGAAGAGCTTCTGCGAGACGGCGTCGTGCAGGTCGTGGGCGATCCGGGCGCGTTCGCCGGCCAGGGTGAGTTCGCGGCTGCGCTCGTAGAGGCTGGCGTTGGTGAGGGCGAGGGCGGCGTGCGCGGCGAGGATGCGCAGCAGTTCCTCGTCGTGGTCGGTGAACAGGCCGCCGCCGCGCTTGTTGGCGAGGAAGATGACGCCGATGACGGGGGGTTCGTCCTCGGCGGCGTCGGTGTCGAGGATCGGCATCCCGAGGAAGGCGTCCATCTCGGGGTGGGCCTCGGGCCAGCCGCCGAAGGCGGGGGCCCGGCGGACGTCGGCGAGCCGGGTGGGGACGGTCTCGTGGAGCATCTTGGCGAGCACGCCGTGCTGGCGGGGCAGCGGGCCGATCGCCCGCCACTGCTCGTCGGTGATGCCGTCGACGACGAACTGGGCGAAGCCGCCGTGGTCGTCGGGCACGCCGAGGGCGGCGTACTCGGCGTCGAGCAGTTCGCGGGCGGAGGCGGTGATGCGGCGCAGCACCTCGCGGACCTCCAGGTGGCGGCTCATCGCGAGCAGGGCGCGGCTGACGGCGGCGATCCCGGCGAGCGGGTCGCAGGCGGGCAGCGGGTCGTCCTCGGGGCCGGGGCCGCCGGTGGTGCTGGGCATACGGCCAAACTACCGCCGCCGCGGGGGCGGTCGCGTCCGTCCGGGGCCGCCCCGGGTGCGGGTCCACAGGCCTAGGACCTGCGGCCCAGGAGGCCCGCGAACGCCGGAAGGCGGCCCTCTCCACGGTGGGGAGGACCGCCTTCCGGCGAAGCGACGAACCGGGCGTCAGCCCTTCTGCATGACCTCGGGCTCGTGCCGGCGCTGGAGCCGGGTGACGATCACGCCGATGACGACCGAGATGGCGATCAGCGCGGCCGCGTCGATCGACCACTGGGCGACGCTCTGGTGCCACAGCGGGTCGTACTTGGGGTGCTCGAAGTCCTTGTTCCAGGGGCCCATCAGCTTGGAGAGGTCGAGCGTGGTGGCGACGATGCCGGTGCCCCAGCGGGCGGGCATCAGCCAGGCGGCCTGCTCCAGGCCGGGCTTGCTGAAGATCTGGAACAGGCAGCCGGTGAAGACGACCTGGACGATGGCGAACATGACCAGCAGCGGCATGGTCTTCTCGGAGGTCTTGACCAGGGCCGAGATCATCAGGCCGAACATCATCGCGGTGAAGCTGAGCAGGATCATGCCGATGGTCATCTCGATGATCGGCAGGTTCTTGACCAGCAGGCCGTGCTGGGGCAGCTTGCGCGGCAGGAAGCCGACGGCGGAGATGATGGCGCCCTGGATCACGCTGAACACGCCCAGCACGATGATCTTGGACATCATGTACGCCGAGCGGGAGAGCCCGGTGGCTCGTTCTCGCTCGTAGATCGCCCGTTCCTTGATGAGTTCTCGGACGGAGTTGGCCGCGCCGGAGAAGCAGGCGCCGATGGCCATGATCATGATGATCGTCGCGGCGCCGCTGTTGAGGTGCAGCTGGGTCTTCGGGTTCGCCGCCAGGCCGGCCTCGTTGGGGACGAGCACGCTGACCGCGCCGATGACGGCGGGTAGCAGCACCGACAGCGCGAGGAAGCCGCGGTCGGAGGCGAGGACGGACATGTAGCGGCGCATCAGCGTCCACAGCTGGGAGCCCCAGCTCTGCGGCTTCGGCGGTTTGACGGCCTCCTGGGCGACCTGGGCGTGCTGCACCTCGCCGGCCTCGACGGTCGGCGCGGAGTACTGCTGGTAGTGCACCGAACCGCGGTAGCGGCCGGCCCAGTCGTGGTCCGGGTAGTTCTCGAAGGCCTGGAAGACGTCCGCCCAGGTCTCGTAGCCGAAGAAGTGCAGGGCCTCGTCCGGCGGGCCGAAGTAGGCCACCGAGCCGCCCGGCGCCATCACCAGCAGCCGGTCGCAGAGCGCGAGTTCGGCCACCGAGTGGGTGACGACCAGGATGGTGCGGCCGTCGTCGGCGAGGCCGCGCAGCATCTGCATGACCTCGCGGTCCATGCCCGGGTCGAGGCCCGAGGTGGGCTCGTCCAGGAAGATCAGCGAGGGCTTGGTGAGCAGCTCCAGGGCGACCGAGACGCGCTTCTGCTGGCCGCCGGAGAGCGCGGTGATCTTGTTGTCGGCGCGCTTGTCGAGGCGCAGCTCGTACAGCACCTCGTCGATCCGGGCGTCGCGCTCCTTCGCCTCGGTGTCGCCGGGGAAGCGCAGCCGGGCCGCGTACTTGAGGCCCTTCCGGACGGTCAGTTCGCGGTGCAGGATCTCGGACTGCGGCACCAGGCCGATCCGGGAGCGGAGCTCGGCGAACTGCTTGTAGAGGTTGCGGCCGTCGTACAGCACCTCGCCGCGGTCGGCCGGGCGGTAGCCGGTGAGGGCGCGCAGCAGGGTCGACTTGCCGGAGCCGGAGGGGCCGATGACGGCGACCAGGGACTTCTCCGGGAGGCCGAAGCTGACGTCGTTGAGCAGGACCTTCTTGCCGCCCTTGTGCTCGACCTCGACGGTCAGGTGGCGGGCGGAGAAGGAGACGGCGCCGTTGTCGACGAACTCCTGCAGCTGGTCGCCGACCAGCTGGAAGCCGGAGTGGCCGACGGTCAGCCGGTCCTGCGGGCCCATCAGCTGACGCTGGACCCGCTGGCCGTTGAGGTAGATGCCGTTGTGGCTGCCGAGGTCGACGATCTCGTAGCGGCCGTCCGGGAGTTGGCGCAGCTCGGCGTGGTGGCGGGAGACCTGGAGGTCGGACACCACGATGTCGTTGTCGAGCGCGCGGCCGATCCGGACGGTCCGCATCGCGGCGGTCAGGTTGCGGATGACGGTCGGCTGCGGGCCGCCGCCACCGCGCTGCGGCGCGGACGGGAAGCCGTCCTGCGCGAAGGGGTCCGGGGTGAAGCCGGGCTGCGGCTGCCCCGGGTACCCCTGCTGGTGCGGGAACGCACCGGGCTGCGGCTGCGGCTGGTACGGCTGCTGGGGGGCCTGCGGCGCCCAGTTCTGCTGGACCGGCGGCTGCGCGTCCGGCACCGGCCCGCGGCTGGTGACGGCCTCGTGCACGGGGGTCGCCTGCGGGGCGGTGGCGGCCACGGGGGCGGAGAAGGCGAGCCGGGGGCCGTTCTCCGGGTTGCCCAGGTTGACCAGCGCACCGGGGTACAGCTGGGCCTGCATGGTGCGGGCGCCGGCCACGTACGTGCCGTTGGTGCTGCCGTGGTCGTCCAGCTGCCAACCGCTGCCGTTGAAGCTCATGGTCCCGTGGTGCCAAGAGACCCTGGCGTCGTCGAACGGGAAGTCCGACTGCGGGTTGCGCCCGATGGTGTAGGACCGCCCGGGCTCCAGAGTCCGCTGCTGTCCGTTGATCTCGATGACGAGTTGCGGCACTTCTTGCCTGCCCCGCTCTCTCGGTTCCCCCGATTTGTGGCCCCCGCCGGGGGTGCACTGTCCTGAAACTGACGGAGGAATCATTCCAGCCCGCCGACCTCGGGTGAAAGTCACCCCGGGTGACTGTGACCAGGCTGCTACCGAGGTGCCGGTCCGCGACGTGGGACGGGTGCCCGGGGGCCGCCGGCCGGCGGGTAGCGTGGGAGACACCATGAACGCATCGCCCCTGGCCGCTGAGCCCCTCCCCGCCGCCCAGCCCCGGACCTCGGACGAGCGCACCCTGCTCGTCAAGGTGTTCGGCAAGGACCGCCCCGGCATCACCGCCGGCCTCTTCGCGACGCTGGCCGGTTTCGGCGTCGACGTCATCGACATCGAGCAGGTCGTGACCCGTGGCCGCATCACGCTGTGCGCCCTGGTCACCCCGCCGTCCGCGCCGGGAGCCGAGGGCGGCCTGCGGGCCACCGTGCACCGCTGGGCGGAGGAGCAGAAGCTGCAGGCCGAGATCCTCTCCGGCATCGGCGACAACCGGCCGCGCCGCGAGGGCCGTTCGCACGTGACGGTGCTCGGCCACCCGCTGACCGCGGCCGCGGTCTCCGCGCTGACCTCGCGGATCACCGCGGCGGGCGGCAACATCGACCGCGTCTTCCGGCTCGCCAAGTACCCGGTGACGGCGGTCGAGCTGGCCGTCTCGGGCGTGGCCCCCGAGGAGCTGCGGGCGGAGCTGGCCCAGGAGGCGGCCACCCAGCGGGTGGACGTCGCGGTGGTGGCGGCCGGCCTGGAGCGCCGGGCCAAGCGCCTGGTGGTGATGGACGTGGACTCCACGCTGATCCAGGACGAGGTGATCGAGCTGTTCGCCGCCCACGCGGGCTGCGAGCAGGAGGTCGCCGAGGTGACGGCGGCGGCGATGCGCGGCGAGCTGGACTTCGCCGAGTCGCTGCGGGCCCGGGTGGCGCTGCTGGCGGGGCTGGACGCCTCGGTGACGGAGAAGGTGCGCACGGAGGTCCGGTTCACGCCGGGGGCGCGCACCCTGATCCGTACGCTGCAGCGCCTGGGCTTCCAGGTGGCGATCGTGTCCGGCGGGTTCACCCAGGTCACCGACCACCTGGTGGCGGAGCTGGGGCTGGACTTCGCGGCCGCCAACACCCTGGAGGTCGAGGACGGGAAGTTCACCGGCCGGGTGGTCGGCGAGGTCGTGGACCGGGCCGGCAAGGCCCGCTGGCTGGCCCGGTTCGCCGAGCAGGCGAAGGTGCCGCTGGAGCAGACGGTGGCGATCGGCGACGGCGCCAACGACCTGGACATGCTGAACGCGGCCGGGCTCGGGGTGGCGTTCAACGCCAA
This sequence comes from Streptomyces sp. Y1, assembly GCF_041053115.1. Lineage (NCBI taxonomy): Bacteria > Bacillati > Actinomycetota > Actinomycetes > Kitasatosporales > Streptomycetaceae > Streptomyces > Streptomyces sp. Y1. The sequence goes on from NZ_CP163445.1 coordinate 1,982,690, forward strand.
GCCGGTGGTGCGGGAGGCGGCCCACACCGCGGTGAACGTGCCGTTCCTGGACACCGTGCTGTACCTGCTGGGCATCACCCGCGAAGAGGTCGAGGCGGCCGACTGCGCGCCGATCGAGTAGCGGCGCCGGACGTACGTGAGGGGCGCGCGGATCGGATCCGCGCGCCCCTCACGTATGGCCCGAGGATCCCCCCGTACGGCCCGAGGACCCTCCCGTACGGCCCGGGGGTCAGTCCTGCGGCGTGTGGTACGAGACCAGCTCGGCCACGCCCGGCTCGACGCCCTTCCAGGAGCCGCTGAAGCTGAGCACCGCGATCGCCGCGGTCGGGAAGCCGCCGAGCCGCAGCCGCTCCAGCGCGTCGCGGTCGCCCTCGTCCCCGGCCAGCACCTGGGTCAGCCCGAGCACGCCGGGGTTGTGGCCGACCAGCACCACGTCGGCGTACTCCTCCGGGACCTCCTGCAGGACGGCGATGATCTCGCCCGGGCTGGCCTCGTAGATGCGGTCCTCGTACACCGTCCTGCGGGCCCGCTTGGGCAGCTCGTGCGCCGCCAGCTTCCACGTCTCCCGGGTGCGCAGGGCGGTGGAGCAGAGCACGAAGTCGGGGTTGATGCCGGAATCGGCCATCCAGCGGCCGGCGTCCGGGGCCTGGTGGCGGCCCCGGTCGGCCAGCGGCCGCTCGTGGTCGTCCACGCCGTTCGGCCAGTCGGCCTTGGCGTGGCGGAGAACGATGATCCTGCGGGGCGTTTCGGCGCTCATACCCAGCAAGCTTGGCAGAAAAGCCGCCGGGCGGCGCGATGCTCCCGGATGCCGCCACCCGCGGGGGCGACGGGTGCCATCATGCGCCGTTCACCGGCGTGTCATCCGGACGGTGGCGGCCGGTCAGCCCATCGCGTCGGCGACGGAGGCGACGATCGCCACCAGCACCACGATGGCGGCGAAGACGAGGGCGATCCGGCCGAGCTGCTTGCGGCCGTCGGTGGGGTTCGGGTCGAGAACGGGCATGTCCGGGATTCTCCCATCCCGAACACGCCCGCCCGTCGTCGGCCCACGTCCCTTGGCCAGCCCTTGACCGTCAGCCCTTGACCGTCAGGCCCTGACCGTCAGGCCCTGACCGTCAGGCGTTGGCCCGAGTGACGGGGAGCACCGCCTCGTCCTCGATGTGCCGGGCCCGCGCGGCCCGCAGGCCGAACAGCATCTGCGGCACCAGCAGCAGCGCCAGGAAGCCGAGCGGCCAGTACCACTCGCCGGTGACCTGGTAGATCCGGCCGATCAGGATCGGGCCCGGGATCGAGATCAGGTAGCCGACGCCCTGGGCGAAGACGGACAGCTGCGCCACCCCGCCGGCCGTCCGGGCGCGCAGCCCGATCATGGTCAGCACCAGCGGGAACGCGCAGTTGGACAGGCCCACCAGGACGCACCACAGCCAGGGCACCCCGGCCGGGGCGAGCGCCAGGCCGGCGTAGCCGGCGACGCCGCAGGAGGCCAGCACCACCACGAACAGCCGCTGGTCGCCGCGCCGGGCGGCCAGGTTGGGCAGCACGAAGGACACCGGCACGCCGATGACCATGGTGACCGCGAGCAGCGCCCCGGAGGTGCCCTTGTCGATGCCGGCGTCCTGGAAGATCTTCGGCAGGAAGCCCATCACCACGTACGCGCCGGTGGCCTGCAGGCCGAAGAAGCAGGCCAGCGCCCAGGCCGTCCGGCTGCGGGTGATCGGCAGCCTGGTGTGGGCGGCGCCGCCGGGGGCCCGCTCGCCGCGCTCGCGCCGGACGACCAGGACCACCAGCCACAGCACCAGGGCGAGCGCGCCCAGGCCGGCCCAGGCGCCGAGGCCGTAGCGCCAGTCGCCCCCGAGCGCGTTGGTCAGCGGCACGCTGACCAACGCGGCCAGGGCGGTGCCGGCGGACAGCGCCATGGAGTACAGGCCGATCATCGGACCGACCCGGTCCGGGAAGTACCGCTTGATCACCACCGGCAGCAGCACGTTGGAGACCGCCACCCCGGCCAGCGCGAGTGCGGTGAGCAGCAGGAACACCGCGGTGCCGCCGGCGAAGGAGCGGGCCACCACGCCCGCCGTGATCGCGGCCATGCCGGCCGTGATCACCGCGATCGGGCCGATCCGGCGGGCCGCCGCGGGGGCGAGGAAGCCGAACAGCGCGAAGCACAGCGAGGGCACGGCGGCGAGCAGCCCGGCGAGCGTCGGGTTCATCCCGAGGTCGGCGCGGACCTGGTCGAGCAGCGGCCCGAGGCTGGTGACCACGGGGCGCAGGTTGAACGCCGCGGCGGCGATCGCGACGGCGAACAGCCAGACGCCGTACTTGGCGGCGGAGGAGGCAGGAGCGGAGGAGGCGGGAGCGGAGGAAGCGGGCCGCTCGGTCTGCGGCCGGGCCCCGGCCCGTGCGGAAGCGGTGGTGTCTGCTGCGGGAGGCATGTGGGCCATCATAGAATGATGGGATGAATTGACGCACCTTTGAATTGGCATGATGGGCGGACCGCCCGTCCGCCGCCATCCCCCGGCCATCCACCGGACACCATCCACCCGGCCCCACCCGAGCCGTAGCCGCAAGGAGACTTCCGTGGCGCTGTCCTCGCCGAGGCGCACCCCGCTGTCCGACCAGGTGATCGCCCAGCTGCGCGCCCAGATCACCTCCGGGGAGTGGCCGGTGGGCTCGCGCATCCCCACCGAGGCGGCCCTGGTCGAACAGCTCGGGGTGGCCCGCAACACCGTCCGCGAGGCCGTCCGCGCCCTCGCCCACAACGGGCTGCTGGACATCCGGCAGGGCTCCGGCACGTACGTCCTCGCCACCAGCGAGCTGGCCGGGGTGATGCACCGCCGCTTCTCCGACGCCGACCCGGCCCAGGTCGCCGAGCTGCGGGCGACGCTGGAGACCGCGGCGGCCGGCCTGGCCGCCGAGCGCCGCAGCGAGCGCGACCTCGTCGTGCTGGACGCCGCGCTCGCCCGCCGCGAGAACGCCTGGCAGTCGGGGGACGCCGAGTCCTTCGTCCAGGCCGACGCCGCCTTCCACCAGGCCGTCGTCGCCGCCGCGCACAACGACGTGCTGCTCGCCGTCTACTCCGACCTCGGCGAGGTCACCCGGGAGCACCTGCGCCAGGACGTCGGCCCCGAGCTGATCGCCGAACGCTACGTCGGCCACGACACCATCCTGGAGGCCATCCGGGCCGGTGACGGCCGGCGCGCCTCGGTGGAGGCCGGCCGCGCCATCGGCGCCTGCGCGGACGCCTGACGGAGCCCGCGCCCGGCCGACGCCCGCCGGACGCGCGAACGCCGCTGCCCGGCACCCCCTGCGATCAGGGGTGCCGGGCAGCGGCGTACGGGCGGGGCGGGTGTCAGGCGCCGATGGCGTGCAGACCGCCGTCCACGTGGACGATCTCGCCGGTGGTCTTCGGGAACCAGTCCGACAGCAGCGCGACGATGCCGCGGCCGGCCGGCTCCGGGTCGCTCAGGTCCCACTTCAGCGGGGAGCGGTGGTTCCAGGTGTCGGCCAGCTCGGTGAAGCCCGGGATGGACTTCGCGGCCATCGAGCCGATCGGGCCCGCCGAGACCAGGTTGCAGCGGATGTTCCGCTCGCCCAGGTAGCGCGCCAGGTACCGGTTGGTCGACTCCAGCGCGGCCTTGGCCGGGCCCATCCAGTCGTACTGCGGCCAGGCGAACTGCGCGTCGAAGGTCAGGCCGACGACCGAGCCGCCGTCCTGCATCAGCGGCAGCAGCGCCGTGGTCAGCGACTTCAGCGAGTACGCCGAGACGTGCATCGCGGTGGCCACGGACTCCCACGGGGTGTCCAGGAAGTTGCCGCCGAGCGCGTCCTGCGGGGCGAAGCCGATCGAGTGGACGATGCCGTCCAGGGTCGGCAGGACCTCGCGGACCTGGTCGGCCAGGCCGGCCAGGTGCTCCGGGTTGGAGACGTCCAGCTCCAGCACCTTGACCGGCTTCGGCAGCTTGCGGGCGACCCGCTCGGTCAGGCTCGGGCGCGGCCACGCGGTGAGGATGATCTCCGCGCCCTGCTCCTGGGCGAGCCGGGCGGTGTGGAAGGCGATGGACGACTCCATCAGCACACCGGTGATGAGGATGCGCTTGCCCTCGAGGATTCCACTCATGATCAGTGACCCATGCCCAATCCGCCGTCCACGGGAATGACGGCTCCGGTGATGTACGCGGCCTCGTCCGAGCTGAGGAACCGCACGGTCGAGGCGACCTCGGCGGGCGCCGCGTAGCGGCCCAGGGCACGCCGGCGACGATCTCCGCGCGGCGCTCGTCACTGAGCACGGCGGTCATGTCGGTGTCCACGAAGCCGGGGGCGACCACGTTGACGGTGATGTTGCGCGGGCCGAGCTCGCGGGCCAGCGAGCGGGCGAAGCCCACCAGGCCGGCCTTCGACGCGGCGTAGTTCGCCTGGCCCGCCGAGCCGGACAGGCCCACCACGGACGAGATCAGGACCACGCGGCCCTTCTTGGCCCGCATCATCAGCTTGGAGGCGCGCTTCACCACCCGGAACGCCCCGGTCAGGTTGGTGTCCAGGACGGACGTGAAGTCCTCCTCGGACATGCGCAGCAGCAGGGTGTCGTTGGTGATGCCCGCGTTGGCGACCAGCACCTGGACCGCGCCGTGCTTCGCCTCGATCTCGGTGAAGGCGGCGTCGACCTGGGAGGCGTCCGTGATGTCGCAGCGCACCGCGAGGACGTCGTACTTGGCCAGCGCCTCGGGCACCTCGCCCGAGCGGCTGGTGATGGCGACCTTGTCGCCCGCCTCGGCGAAGGCCTGGGCGATCGCGAGGCCGATGCCCCGGTTTCCTCCGGTGACGAGAACCGAGCGGCTCAACGATCCACCTCTCTCCCCTGGGTCTGCGCGTACGTCGGAATGCGTACGCAGTCTGTGACGCTATCGGGCGCCCGGCGACGGCGGCGCATCGGGCTCCGACAGCGCAGCACCGGAGGAACTGTCGCAATCCGACAATCCCGGCCACCGCGGCCGACTCCGCAGGTCGGCGCCCCGAAGGGTTGCGCGGACGCCCCTTTCCGGCCACTCTGCCGGGAACAACACGGACGGGCGCACCCGTTGCCCCCGTGGTGCGGACCGACCCGGGACCGACCGCACCGCCCCCGAAGGCGTCCCGGCGAGCAACGAAGGCAGCGCCCATGACCAAGGCCCGGCCCGGGAGCACCCACCGACCCGCACGACTGCTGGCCCTGACCGCCCTGGCGGCAGGCCTCGGCGCGGCCGCCTGGTCGCTGCGCGACCTGCCGGCGGCGTTCGGGCGGCGGCCGGACGCCGAGCGCGAGGAGCGCGTGCGCGACTCGCCGCAGTACCGCGACGGCGCCTTCCACAACGCCCCCTCGACGCTCGCCCGCGCCTCCGAGGCCCCCGGCTTCGACGCCGGCACCGCCCGCCGGATGCTGTTCGAGCGCGGCGGCCGGGTCCCCGCCCACCCGGTGCCGACCGTCCGCCCCGCCTCGACCGCCGGCCCGGCCCCCGAGGGCGTGCGGATCACCTGGTACGGGCACGCCTCCGCGCTGGTCGAGCTGGAGGGCTTCCGCGTCCTGCTCGACCCGATCTGGAGCGACCGCTGCTCCCCCGCCGCGCACGTCGGCCCCAAGCGGCTGCACCCGGTGCCGGTGGAGCTGGAGGAGCTGCCGCCGGTCGACGCCGTGCTGATCTCGCACGACCACTACGACCACCTCGACATGCCCACCGTCAAGCGCCTGGTGCACACCCAGTCCGCGCCGTTCGCGGTGCCGCTCGGCATCGGCGGCCACCTGCGCCGCTGGGGCGTCCCCGAGCACCGCATCATCGAGCTGGACTGGGACGAGACCTGCACCCTGGGCGACCTGGTGCTCACCCTCACCTCGGCGCACCACTTCTCCGGCCGCGGCCTGACCCGCAACACCACCCTGTGGGGCTCCTGGGTGATCGCCGGCCCGAACCGCCGGGTCTTCTACACCGGCGACTCCGGCTACTTCGAGGGCTACGCCCGGATCGGCGAGCAGCACGGCCCCTTCGACGCCGCGCTGGTGCAGATCGGCGCCTACGACGCGGCCTGGGCGGACATCCACATGACCCCCGAGGACGCCGTGCTCGCCCACCGCGACCTGCGCGGCGGCCTGCTCGTCCCGGTGCACTGGTGCACCTTCAACCTCGGCCTGCACCCGTGGGCCGAGCCGGTCGAACGGCTGCTCGCCGAGGCCAAGACCCAGGCCGTCCCGCTGGCCGTCCCGCGCCCCGGCGAGCGGGTCGACGTGGACAACCCGCCCGAGCTGGACGGCTGGTGGGAAACGGTCAGCTGACGAGGCCCGAACCCCACGGGCCGGCCGGCCGAAATGTGCTGGCCGAATACCCGGTGGACGGGAAATGATGCGGTGCGGGCACCCCTGTGCGGTGCCCGCACCGCCACCCCCGCGACCTGGGAGCCCGATTGCCTCCGACGACTCCTGCGGCCGACCGCGCCGTCGACCCGCTGTTCCTCGCCCTCCCGCTGCGCGCCCTCGCCGACGCCGCCCTCACCCGGGCCCGCGAACTCGGCGCCGCGCACGCCGACTTCCGGCTGGAGCGGGTCCGCAGCGCCTCCTGGCGGCTGCGCGACGCCCGCCCCGCCGGCACCTCCGACAGCCTGCAGCTCGGCTTCGCCGTCCGGGTGCTGCTGGACGGCGCCTGGGGCTTCGCCGCCGGCGTGGACCTCACCCCGGGGGCCGCGGCCAGGGTCGCCGAGCAGGCCGTCGCGGTGGCACGCCTGTCCGGCGGGATCAGCCGGGCGGCCGGCGCCACCGAGCGGGTCGAGCTGGCCGACGAGCCGGTCCACCGGGACGTCACCTGGGTCTCCGCGTACGAGGTGAACCCCTTCGAGGTGCCCGACGCCGAGAAGACGGCGCTGCTCGCCGAGTGGAGCTCCCGACTGCTGGCCGCGGAGGGCGTCTCGCACGTCCAGGCGAGCCTGCTGACCGTCCAGGAGAACAAGTTCTACGCGGACACCGCCGGCACCGTCACCACCCAGCAGCGCATCCGGCTGCACCCGGAGCTGGAGGCCACCTCCGTCGACGAGCGCACCGGCGCCTTCGACACCATGCGCACGCTGGCCCCGCCGGCCGGCCGCGGCTTCGAGTACCTGACCGGTACCGGCTGGGACTGGGACGCCGAACTCGCCGAGCTGCCCGGCCTGTTGGCCGAGAAGATGAAGGCCCCGAGCGTCCAGGCCGGCCGCTACGACCTGGTCATCGACCCGTCCAACCTCTGGCTGACCATCCACGAGTCGATCGGCCACGCCACCGAGCTGGACCGCGCGCTCGGCTACGAGGCCGCCTACGCCGGCACCTCCTTCGCCACCTTCGACCAGCTCGGCTCGCTCAAGTACGGCTCCGAGCTGATGCACGTCACCGGCGACCGCACCGCCGAGCACGGCCTGTCCACCATCGGCTACGACGACGAGGGCGTCGCCACCCAGTCCTGGGACCTGGTGAAGGACGGCATCCTGGTCGGCTACCAACTCGACCGTGGCATGGCCAAGTTGAAGGGCTTCGAGCGCTCCAACGGCTGCGCCTTCGCGGACTCCCCGGCGCACGTGCCGGTGCAGCGGATGGCCAACGTCTCGCTCCGGCCCGCCGCAGACGGCCCCGACACCACCGGGCTGATCTCCCAGGTGGAGAACGGCCTGTACATCGTCGGCGACCGCTCCTGGTCGATCGACATGCAGCGCTACAACTTCCAGTTCACCGGCCAGCGCGCCTACGCCATCAGGAACGGCGAACTCGCCGGCCAGGTCAAGGACTTCGCCTACCAGGCCACCACCACCGACTTCTGGGGCTCGATGGCCGCGGTCGGCGGCCCGCAGACCTACGTCCTCGGCGGCGCCTTCAACTGCGGCAAGGCCCAGCCCGGCCAGGTCGCCGCGGTCAGCCACGGCTGCCCGTCCGCGCTGTTCCGCAACGTCAACGTGCTCAACACCCAGCAGGAGGCGGGTCACTGATGACCGACCTGACCGCGAACCGGCCGCACGAACTCGTCGAGCTGGCGCTCGGCCTCTCCCGCGCCGACGGCTGCGTGGTGATCGCCGACGAGGAGTCCACCGCCAACCTGCGCTGGGCCGGCAACGCCCTGACCACCAACGGCGTCACCCGGGGCCGGCGCCTCACCGTGATCGCCACCGTGGACGGCGCCGAGGGCACCGCCTCCGGCGTGGTCTCCCGCGAGGCCGTCACCGCCGAGGACGTCGAGGCCCTGGTGCGCGCCGCCGAGGACGCCGCCCGCGCGGCCGGCCCGGCCGAGGACGCCCAGCCGCTGGCCGCCGACCGGCCGTCTTCCCCGGACTTCACCGAGCCCCCGGCGGAGACCTCGATCGAGGTGTTCGACGCCTTCGGCCCGGCCCTCGGCGAGGCCTTCGCCCGCGCCGCCGCCCAGGGCGAGCTGCTGTACGGCTTCGCCCGGCACGAGATCACCAGCAGCTACCTGGGCAGCTCGACCGGCCTGCGGCTGCGCCACGACCAGCCCACCGGCATGGTCGAGATCAACGCCAAGACGGCCGACCTGTCCGGCTCGGCCTGGGCCGGCGCCGCCACCCGCGACTTCACCGACGTCGACGTCGCGGCCCTGCACGCCGAGCTGACCAAGCGCCTCGGCTGGGGCGCCCGCAAGGTCGACCTGCCGGCCGGCCGCTACGAGACGCTGCTGCCGCCCTCGGCCGTCGCCGACCTGATGGTCTACCTCCACTGGTCCTCCGGCGGCCGGGACGCCCACGAGGGCCGCACCGTCTTCGCCAAGCCCGGCGGCGGCACCCGGATCGGCGACAAGCTCAGCGCCCTGCCGCTGACCCTGCGCTCCGACCCGCGCGAGGAGGGCCTGGAGGCCGCGCCGTTCGTGCTCGCGCACTCCACCGGCGGGGACGTCTCGGTCTTCGACAACGGCCTGCCGATCGAGGGCACCGAGTGGATCCGCGAGGGCGTGCTCAACGACCTGGTCACCAACCGCCACGCGGCCGGCCTCACCGGCCTGCCGCTGCGCCCGCCCGTCGACAACCTGGTGCTGGAGACGGCCGACCAGGCGGCGGCGCCGACGCTGGACGAGATGATCGCCCGCACCGAGCGCGGCCTGCTGCTCACCTGCCTCTGGTACATCCGCGAGGTGGACCCGGCGACGCTGCTGCTCACCGGCCTCACCCGGGACGGCGTCTACCTGGTCGAGAACGGCGAAGTGGTCGGCGCCGTCAACAACTTCCGGTTCAACGAGTCCCCGGTCGACCTGCTGAACCGGATCACCGAGGTGGGCCGCACCGAGCGCTGCCTGCCCCGCGAGTGGAGCGACTACTTCACCCGCACCGCGATGCCACCCGTGCGTGTCGCGGACTTCAACATGAGTTCGGTCAGCCAGGCCTCATAGCCACTGGCCAACGGGGGGATACGAGAGACATGACGGACGAGAAGCGCGTGGTCAAGGTCAGCAAGATGCTGTCCCGCATCCTGCGGCACGAGCCCGAGCGGGTCGGCATCGAGCTGGACGAGGCCGGCTGGGTCCGGGTCGACGTGCTGCTCACCGCCCTGGCGGCCAAGGGCAACCGGCTGACCAGGGCCGAGCTGGACCACGTCGTGGCGACCAACAACAAGCGCCGCTTCGGCTACTCCGCGGACGGTCTCTCGATCCGCGCCAACCAGGGCCACACGGTGGCGGTCGACCTCGGTCTGGCCGCCGCCGTGCCGCCCCCGGTGCTGTACCACGGCACCGCCGACCGCCACCTGGCGTCGATCTTCCACGAGGGCCTGCGCCCGATGGCCCGCCAGGACGTCCACCTGTCGGCGGACACCGAGACGGCCACCCGGGTCGGCGCCCGGCACGGCCGCCCGGTGGTGCTGACCGTCAACGCGGCCGCGATGACGGCGAACGGCCACGAGTTCCGGCTCAGCGATAACGGCGTCTGGCTCACCGACGCCGTCCCCCCGCAGTACCTCTCCCGGCGCTCGTAGGGCCCCCGCACACCCGACCGGGTGGGCGCCGCCCACCCGGTCTCGTCGCCGCACCGCCCCCGGCGTACCGTGAGGAAGTCGTGCGGCGAGGCGCGCGGACGCGTGGACGAGGGCGGTTGAGACATGAGCAAGAACGGTGGCGAGGTCTACCGGATCACCGGGGCGCGCAGCAGCCTCAGCGAGGACGTCCGGGGGCGGCAGCGCCGCTACGTCGTCTCGATGCTGCTCCGCACGGTCTGCGTCCTGCTCGCCGTGGTGCTGTGGGACGTCCAGCGCTGGCTGGCCTTCGGGGCGCTGGCGGGCGCCGTGCTGCTGCCGTACTTCGCGGTGCTGGTCGCCAACGCGGGCCGGGAGCGGGCCCCGGGTCTGCCGAGCACCTTCGACATCCCGGCCGACACCCCGCTGATGCTCGGCCCCGGCGGTACCGGTGGGGCGGGTGGGACGCCTGCGACGGCCGGTACGGGCGGGGCTCAGGGGGCGACCACCGATTCTTCACAGGACGTGAGCTGACTGCCCGTTTTGCACGGTTCTCTCCCGGTTTGAACCGCCGAAAGCTCAGAATAACCTCAGATTAATCATGCAGGACCTCCCCATCCGAGGCCCTCGGCGTGACATACTGCGTACGCGCTCCGCATCCCCCGTCGGAGCGACGGACCGACGCCGGGCGGCTCCCCCCGTGGCTGCCCGGCGTCGCCATGCCCGCAGCCTGACGGGCCGGGGGCGCGTGACAGACTGGCGGTGACGACGCACCCGCCAAGCACCGAGGACGGCCCCCGATGGACACCCCGATCTGCTCCGCCAAGGGCTGCCGGGCGGACGCCCGGTGGGTGCTGGTGTGGAACAACCCCGCGCTGCACACCCCGGACCGCCGCAAGACCTGGCTCGCCTGCGACGAGCACCGTGAGCACCTGTCGCAGTTCCTCGGCGTGCGCGGCTTCCTCAAGGAGACCGTCGCCTTCGCCGACTGGACGCCGGAACCGTCCGGGAGCTGAGCGCGGACGAACCGGATGAGCCGGACGAGCGGACGAACGGGGCGAACTAGCCGCCGATCGCCGACATCGGCCGGTCGGGCTGGTGGAACTCCGGGTCGTCGATCCCGGCGCCGGCCTTCTTGCCCCACATCGCTGCGCGCCACAGCGCGGCCAGTTCGGCGTCGTCCGCCCCCGAGCGCAGCGCCGTCCGCAGGTCGGTCTCCCCGGTCGCGAACAGGCAGTTGCGCACCTGCCCGTCCGCGGTGAGCCTGGTCCGGTCGCAGGCCCGGCAGAACGGGCGGGTGACGGAGGCGATCACGCCCACCCCGCCCGGGCCGCCGTCCACCAGCCAGCGCTCGGCGGGCGCCGCGCCGCGGCTGGCCGAGGGCTCCGGGGTGAGCGCGAAGCGGGCGCGGAGCAGGTCCAGGATCTCCCCGGCGGTGACCATCGAGGAGCGGTCCCAGCCGTGCTGGGCGTCCAGCGGCATCTGCTCGATGAAGCGCAGCTCGTAGCCGTGCTCCAGGCACCAGGCCAGCAGGTCGGCCGCCTCGTGGTCGTTGACCCCGCGCATCAGCACCGCGTTCAGCTTGACCGGCGCCAGCTCGGCCGCCTCGGCCGCGGCGAGCCCGTCCAGTACGTCCTGGTGGCGCCGGCGGCGGGTGAGGGTGTGGAAGACGTCCGGGTCGAGGGTGTCCAGCGACACGTTGACCCGGTCGAGCCCGGCCGCGCGCAGCGCCGCGGCCGTCCGGGCCAGGCCTATGCCGTTGGTGGTGAGCGACAGCTCGGGGCGCGGCTCCAGCCGCGCGCAGGCCTCGACGATGCCGACCAGACCGGGCCGCAGCAGCGGCTCGCCGCCGGTGAAGCGCACCTCCCGCACGCCCAGCTCGCGCACCGCGAGGGAGACCAGCCGGACGATCTCCTCGTCGGTCAGCAGCTCGGGCTTGGCCAGCCACTGCAGGCCCTCCTCCGGCATGCAGTAGGTGCACCGCAGGTTGCACCGGTCGGTCAGGGAGACCCGAAGATCGACGGCCTGCCGACCGAACGTGTCCAGCAGCACGTAGACCCCTTCCCGAGAAATGCGACCGGCCCGGCCACCGTCGACGGCGGGGCCGGGCCAGCATAGTCATCGCGGAACGATCAGTGGGCGCCCAGTCCGGTCAGCGAGCGGACCTCCAGTTCAGCGTACTTCGCCGGGTCGGGCTGCTGGCGGGACAGCAGGGTGCCGATCCACCCGGCGAGGAAGCCGACCGGGATGGAGACCAGGCCGGGGTTCTCCAGCGGGAACCAGTGGAAGTCGCTGTCCGGGAAGAGCGAGGTCTTGGCGCCGGAGACGACCGGGGAGAAGACCACCAGCACCACCGAGGTGATCAGGCCGGCGTAGACCGAGCTGACCGCGCCGGCGGTGGTGAACCGCTTCCAGAACAGCGAGTAGAGCAGGGTCGGCAGGTTGGCCGAGGCGGCCACCGCGAAGGCCAGGGCGACCAGCGCGGCGGCGTTGAGCTTGTCGGCGTAGAGGCTGAGCACGATGGCGACGGCGCCGATCACCACGGCGGCCCACTTCGCCGAGCGCACCTCCTCCTTCTCGGTGGCCCGCCCGCGCCGGATCACGTTGGCGTAGATGTCGTGCGCGAAGGAGGCCGAGGAGGCCAGGGTGAGCCCGGCGACCACGGCGAGGATGGTGGCGAAGGCGACGGCCGAGATCACCGCGAGCATGATCGCGCCGCCGGTCGTCCCGGCGCCGCCGCCGAGCACCTCGGCGAGCTGCGGGGCCGCGGTGTTGCCGGAGGCGCTGGCGGCCTTGATCTCCTTGGAGCCGACCAGCGCCGCCGCGCCGAAGCCGAGCGCCAGGGTCATCAGGTAGAAGACGCCGATGATGCCGATCGCCCAGAGCACCGACTTCCGGGCCGCCTTGGCGGTGGGGACGGTGTAGAAGCGGACCAGGATGTGCGGCAGGCCGGCGGTGCCGAGCACCAGCGCGATGCCGAGGCTGATGAAGTCGAGCTTGGAGGTGTTGGTGGCCCCGTACTTCAGTCCGGGTTCCAGGAAGGCCTCGCCCTTGCCGCTCGCGGAGGCGGCCGCGCCGAGCAGCTCCGAGGGGTTGAAGTGGTACTTGGCGAGCACCAGGACGGTCATCAGCCCGGCGCCGGCGATCAGCAGCACGGCCTTGACGATCTGCACCCAGGTGGTGCCCTTCATGCCCCCTATCACCACGTAGACGACCATCAGCGCGCCGACCGCGACGACCGTCCAGCGCCTGGCGGCGTCTCCGCTGACCCCGAGCAGCAGGGTGACCAGCGTCCCGGCGCCGACCATCTGGGCGAGCAGGTAGAAGATCGACACCACGATGGTGGAGACGCCCGCCGCGGTGCGCACCGGGCGCTGGCGCATCCGGAAGGCCAGCACGTCCGCCATGGTGAAGCGGCCGGAGTTGCGCAGCGGCTCGGCGATCAGCAGCAGCGCGACCAGCCAGGCGACCAGGAAGCCGATCGAGTAGAGGAAGCCGTCGTAGCCGGACAGCGCGATGGCCCCGGCGATGCCGAGGAAGGACGCGGCGGACATGTAGTCGCCCGAGATGGCCAGGCCGTTCTGGAAGCCGGTGAAGCCGCGGCCGCCGGCGTAGAAGTCGGCGGCGCTGCGGTTCTGCCGCCCGGCCCAGACGGTGATGACCAGGGTGGCCAGGACGAAGACCCCGAACAGGGCCATGGTCAGGCCGCGGTGCTCCGTGGCGGAGCTGGCGAGCTCGGTCATTCGGCGGACTCCCGGGGGGCGTGGACGACGGCTCCGTGCGCCTCGCGGATCGCGGTGGCGGTCGGGTCGATCCGCCGGTCCGCGTAGCGGGCGTACCAGGCGGCGATGGCGAAGGTGGTGGCGAACTGCAGCAGCCCGAGCACCAGGGCCACGTTGACGTGCCCGACGACCTTGGCGCCCATCAGCCCGGGGGCGTAGCAGGAGAGCAGGACGTACAGCAGGTACCAGAGCACGAATCCGATGGTGACGGGGAAGGCGAAGCTCCGGAACGAGCGCCGCAGTGTGCGGAACTCCTCGCTCCTGTCGATGAGTTGGACGTCCGTGGGGGTCGTGGTGATCGGCGGCGAATCCACTCTTACTCCTCACCTCTTCGGCGTAGCGGTCACACGTGGGGAACGATCGAACGTGAGGGGCGTCACATTTCTCGTGCGCGCCGCGCAATGCTAGGAGCGTCGTGCCCAACCCGGAAGGGGTTGATCGCGATCGGCCAGTCGTTCACCCCCTCGCACCATCCAATTGGCCGAAAACCGCCACGACCTCCACAAGCGGAAGGGCCACACGCCGAAGGGGCGGCACCGCCCAGCGGTGCCGCCCCTTCGGGTCTTTGACGAATCGTCAGCCATCGACCTCCGGTCAGAAGGCGATCCGGACCTTCAGCGCCGAGCGGTCGTCCATCGCCCGGTAGCCGTCCGGGACGCCGTCCAGGTCCACGGTCCGGTCGAAGACCAGGCCCGGCTCGATGGCGCCCGAGAGGACGTCCGGCAGCAGCTCGGGGATGTACGCGCGGGCCGGCGCGACGCCACCGTTCAGCGAAACGTTCCGCCCGAACATCTGGCCGATATCCACCCCGGCGCTGCCACCGTGCGGCACCCCGACGTAGCCGACCGCGCCGCCGTCCCGGGCGATCGAGATCGCCGTGCGCATCGACTCCTCGGTGCCGACCGCCTCCAGCACCGCGTGCGCGCCCTGCCCGCCGGTCAGCTCCTTCACCGCCTCGACCGCGGCCTCGCCGCGCTCGGCCACCACGTCCGTCGCCCCGAAGCGCCGGGCCAGCTCGGTCCGGGCCGGGTGCCGGCCCAGCGCGATGATCCGGCCCGCGCCCAGCCGCCGCGCCGCCAGCACCCCGCACAGGCCCACCGCTCCGTCGCCGACCACCGCGACCGTGGCGCCCTCGCGCACCCCGGCCGAGACCGCCGCGTGGTGCCCGGTGGCCATCACGTCGGACAGCGCCAGCAGCCCGGGCAGCAGCTTCGCGTCGCCCGCCGCCTCCTTCGGCAGCTTCACCAGCGTGCCGTCCGCGAACGGCACCCGGACCGCCTCGCCCTGCCCGCCGTCCGAGCCGACCTGCCCCCAGAACCCGCCGTGCGGGCAGGAGGTGTGCAGGCCCTCGCGACAGAACTCGCACGTCCCGTCCGACCAGACGAACGGCGCGACCACCAGGTCGCCCTTCGCGAAGCCGCGCACCTCGGCGCCGACCTCCTCGACCGTCCCCAGGAACTCGTGGCCGATCCGCTGCCCGGCCACCCGCTGCGCCACCCCGCGGTACGCCCACAGGTCGCTGCCGCAGATGCAGGCGTTCAGCACCCGGACCACCACGTCGGTCGGATGCTGGATCACCGGGTCCGGGACCTCTTCGATCCGGATGTCGTTGGGGCCGTGGATCACGGTGGCGCGCATGGAATCTCGTCCTCACGGGAGCTGAGCAGAAACGGACCGGCTGCCGGAAAGCAGTCGGAACAGCAGTCCGAATTCCCCCGTCGACCACTCTATTCCCGGCGCTCGGCCCGAACACTTCGACCGGGCCCGCCGCCCCGCCCCTTATCCTGTTGGACCATGCAACCGATCCAGCCCGAGACGTACGGCGCGCCGCGGACCGCCCCGGTCCCCGCCCAGCGCTCCGCCGCCCCCGCCGAGGGCTTCGCGGTGGTCGACGTCGAGACCACCGGTCTCGGCCGCTCGGACCGCGTCATCTCCGCGGGCGTCTACCAGCTGGACCACGACGGCGAGGTCATCGACCACTGGTACACCCTGGTCAACCCCGAGCGGGACCCGGGCCCGGTCTGGATCCACGGCCTCACCGCCGAGCTGCTCGCCACCGCCCCGACCTTCCCGCAGGTCGCCGACGAGTTCGCCGAGCGGCTGCGCGGCCGCGTCCTGGTCGCCCACAACGCGCTCTTCGACTGGAACATGATCTCCCGCGAGTTCTCCCGGGCCGGCCTGCGCGCCCCGGTCGAGCAGCGGCTGTGCACCATGGTCCTCTCCCGCGACCTGCGCCTGCCGCTGCCCAACGGCAAGCTCTCCTCGCTCGCCGCCCACTTCGGCGTCCAGCAGCGCCACGCCCACAACGCCCTGGACGACGCCCGGGTGCTCGCCGAGGCCTTCCGCCCCAGCCTGCACCTGGCCCGCTCGGGCGGCGTCCCGCTGCCGCTGCAGAACTGCGTCGCGGTCACCGACCTCGGCGAGGACGAGCCCGCCGCCCCCGGCCGCGCCTCCTGGACCGGGTCCCAGTACCGCCAGTCCAAGAAGCGCCCGCCGTGCCCGTACCCCAACCCGGGCCGCTGGGAGGACGGCAAGCCGCTCGTCCAGGGCATGCGGGTGGCCTTCACCGGCGACACCGCCACCGACCGCGAACTGCTGGAGGACCGCGCCGTCGAGGCCGGCCTGCACATCGCCACCTCGGTGAGCCGGCTCACCAGCCTGCTGGTCACCAACGAGCCGAACAGCTGGAGCGGCAAGGCCCGCAAGGCCCGCGAGCTGAGCACCCCGGTGGTCGGCGAGGACGCCTTCCTGCAGCTGCTGCGCGAGGTCGCCCCGCACCCCGGTGCGTGAGCCGGTTGTGAGGTCGGCGTACCGTTCCGGTGTGTACCGTTTCCTGCTGACCCGCCAGTGGCTGATCACCATCCTGATCGCGCTGCTGCTGATCCCCGCGACGATCGAGCTGGGTTTCTGGCAGCTGCACCGCCACCAGGCGCGGGTGGCCAGGAACGAGCTGATCGGCCAGGCCCTCACCGCCGCACCCGTCCCCTACGACACCCTGTCGTCGGCCCCGGGCAGGGCCGTCCCCAAGGACCTCGTCTGGCGCGCGGTGACGGCCACCGGCCAGTACGACCCGGCGCACGAGTTCGTGGTCCGCAAGCGGACCGACTCCAGCGGCACCATCGGCTACTTCGTCGTGACCCCGCTGAAGCTCTCGGACGGCAAGGGCACCGTCCTGGTCAACCGCGGCTGGGTCGCCTCCGCCGCGACCGCCACCGAGTACCCGGCCGTCCCGGCCGCCCCCACCGGCGAGGTCACCCTCACCGGCCGGCTGCGCCCCGACGAGACCACCGGCGGCAGCGAGGGCTTCGTCAAGGACCGGGCCGGCCTGCCCGACCGCCAGTTCAACCTGATCAACACCGCGCAGCAGACCAAGGAGACCGGCACCGACCTGCTCGGCGGCTACCTCGAACTCACCGGCACCAACCCGGCGCCGGCCGACCAGCCGCAGCTGGTCCCCGAGCCCAACCACTCGGACATCGGCCCGCACATGGCCTACGCCGTCCAGTGGTGGCTGTTCACCGGGATGATCCCGGTCGGCGTCTGGGTCCTCGCCCGCCGCGAGGCCAAGGACCGCGCCAAGCAGGCCGCCGAGGCCGAGCCCGAGACGGACGCCGAGCCCGTCACCGTCTGAGACCGGTCCCCGGGACCCGTCCCTACAGGACGTCCGCCAGCTCCCGCAGCAGCCGCGCCTTCGCCCGGGCGCCCACCACCGACCGCACCGGCTGCCCGTCCCGGAACACCATCAGCGTCGGCATCGACAGCACCCCGTACGCCGCCTGGGTCCGCGGGTTGCGGTCCACGTCCACGCTCACCACCCGCAGCCGGTGCGCCTCCTCCTTCGCGATGTCCGCCAGCACCGGCGCCATCATCCGGCACGGCGGGCACCAGTCCGCCGTGAAGTCCACCAGCACCGGCCCGTCCGCCGAGAGCACCTCCGCCGCGAACGTGTCGTCCGTCACCGCCGGCACTCCTGCGATCTCCACCATCGCCTACTCCTCCTCCGTGGTCAGCTCGCACAGCGGCGCCCGATCGGCCTCCGCCGCCAACGCGTCCCGCGCCCGCACCGCCCGCTCGAACTGCCCGGCGACCTGCTGCCGGACGGCCTCCAGCCGCGCGAGGCACGCGTCCAGCTCGGCCAGCTTGCGTCGGTACACCTCCAGCGACGCCGGGCACGAGTCCCCCTCCGGATGCCCCGCCCGCAGGCACTCCACGAACGGCCGGGTCTCCTCCAGCTCGAAGCCGAAGTCCTGCAGCATCCGGATCTCCCGGAGCAGCCGCAGGTCCGCCTCGTCGTACGCCCGGTACCCGTTGCCCGCCCGCCGGGCCGGGAGCAGACCCAGCTGCTCGTAGTACCGCAGCGCCCGCGGGGTGGTCCCCGCCCGCTCCGCCAGTTCCCCGATCCGCATTGCCGCCTCCCGTGCTTCCGGACACCGACCGTAAACCTTGCCCCGGACGTCAACGCCAGTCGCCGGACGGCAGGATGGTCCCCATGGATCTCGGACTCAAGAACAAGGCCTACATCGTCACCGGCGCGACCCGCGGCCTCGGCCTCGCCACCGCCCGCGAACTCGCCGCCGACGGCGCCCACGTCCTGGTGACCGGCCGCACCCAGGCCGCCGTCGACGCCGCCGTGGCCGAGCTGAACACCCTCGGCACCGCCCACGGCGTGGTCGCCGACAACGCCGACCCGGCCACCGCCGCGCGCCTCGTCACCGAGGCCCGCAACCGCTTCGGCCGCTTCGACGGCATCCTGATCAGCGTCGGCGGCCCGCAGGCCGGCACCGTCCAGGACACCCCCGAGTCCGCCTGGCGCGACGCCTTCGAGTCCGTCTTCCTCGGCGCCCTCCGGCTCGCCCGCACCGCCGCCGCCGAGCTCACCGAGGGCGGCGTGATCGGCTTCGTGCTCTCCAGCTCCGTCCGCCAGCCCGTCCCCGGCCTCGCCGTCTCCAACGGCCTGCGCCCCGGCCTGGCGATGGCCGCCAAGGCGCTCGCCGACGAGCTCGGCCCGCGCGGCATCCGGGTGCTCGGCCTGCTCCCCGCCCGGATCGACACCGACCGGGTCCGCGAGCTCGACGGCCTCGCCCCCGACCCGGCGGCAGCCCGCGCCGCCGCCAGCGCCGGCATCCCGCTGGGCCGCTACGGCACGCCCGAGGAGTTCGGCAAGGTCGCCGCCTTCCTGCTCTCCCCCGCCGCCTCCTACCTGACCGGCCTCATGGTCCCGGTCGACGGCGGCGCCCTGCGCACCCCGTAGCGGACGCTAGATCACGCGCGGATGCCTCCGTCGACGCCGGTGCCGCCGGTGCCGGTGCTCGACGGGCGCCGCCTGCAGCACCCTGATCCGCAGCTCGGCCGGCAGCTCCGCCAGCCCCAGGCTCGCCCGGGCGTCCGCCCGCGGCCCGTCCTCGAAGTGCTCGACCAGGCCGACCGGATCCCCGCCCGGCGTCAGCCGGACGGCCCCGCGCAGCCGCGGGTGCCGGGGCGCCCGCACCAGCCGCACCCCCGCCCGTTCCACCTCCGGCAGCACCGCCGTCCCCCGCTCCAGCGCGTCCTCCAGCGCCCGCGCCGTCACCCGCAGCCGCAGCCCGCCGGCCCCCGGCGTCGGGACGGCGATGCTCGACAGCCCGGTGCGCCGCAGCTGCGCCACCAGCCACCAGGCCATCCCGACCACCAGCACCGACAGCCCGCCGATCACCGCGGGCCACCACCAGTCCCGCGCCACCCACCGCATCCGCGACCGCTCGCTGAGCAGCGGCCGGTCCGGCGAGACGAGCGGCCACCGGCTCGGCGGCTGGACCCCGAGGTGCCGGTACAGGTTCAGCCCGCCCGCCAGCACCAACGCCCCCACCCCGAGCAGCAGCACGCCCACCGCCCCGAGCAGCACCCGGTTCACCACCGCCCGCCTCACCCGGCCACCTCGCTCCGCCCGTCCCCGCCCACCGCACCGCCCGCCCCGCGCGCGGCCCGCACGTCCAGCCGCAGCGGCCGCGCCACCCCCACCCGGGCCAGCTCCTCCCGCAACTGCCGCTGCACCGACGCCGGATCGGCCGCCCCGACCAGCCGCACCCGCACCCGCCGCCGCCCGACCCGGATCCGCAGCTCCTCGATGCCGGTCAGCCCGGCCGCCCGGTCGGCCAGCAGGTGCGCGATCCCGCCCTTGTCGATCGCCGCGGTCGTCTCCCCGTACGGCCGCAGCGGGAGCCAGCGCCGCAGCCCGGGCGCCAGCGCCAGCCACAGCAGGCACCCCCCGAGCACCACGGCCACCCCGGCGCCGGTCAGCACCCACACGTCGTCGAGGCGACGGGTGGCCAGCTCGTCCGCCAGCTGCGCCCGCCACCGCCGGGCCGGCTGCCCGGCCCGCACCGCCACCACGTCGTACAGCAGCGCCCCGGCCGCCACCAGCACGGCGGTGGCGACCAGCGCCGCCGCGGCCGTCCGCGGCGCCCGCAGCCGCGGCACCTTCCCGTGCGGCGCCTCCTCCTCCGCGCCGCTCACGAGGCTCCCCCGCCGATCAACTTCTCGACCACGACGACCACGTCCGACACCCTGGTCCCGGTCAGCCCGAGGACCTGCGCCGCCACCCGCTCACGCACGCCCCGGGCGAGCGCCCCGAGGTCGGCGGGGAACGGCAGCTCCACCTCGACCCGGACGGTCACCGTGCTGCCCGGCACGCTCACCGACACGCGCGGCGGCGCCCCGCGGACCGACCGCCCCGCCCAGACGCCGGCCAGCGCCTCCCGGGCGGCCGCCCGGGCGATCCGGGCGTAGACCCGCTCCGCGATCCGCAGCCGCCCCGGGCCGCCGCCCGTACGCGCGGCGGCCGCGGTGTGCCCCGTCAACGACGCCGGTCCCGCCCGCGCAGCAGGTCACCGAGGTCCCCCAGCTCGATGTCCCCCTCCGCCAGCCGCCCGAGCACGAACCCCACCAGTCCGAGCGCCGCCACCAGCAGGAACGCCGCGAACCCGCCGAAGTACCCGGCGAAACCGAGGGCCATGCCCACCACCAGGCCGACGATGGCCAGGTTCATCCGCTCCTCCTCGTGCTCGACTGCCGAACCGTCCACCGCCGCGCGCTACTTGAGCCTGGGCCGCTGCCCCGGGGCGAGCAGCTGCTCTTCCTCCTCCTCGACCTCCGGCTCGTCGGGGAGGTGGACGTCGTTGACGGCGATGTTCACCTCGACGACCTCCAGGCCGGTCATCCGCTCCACCGCGTCGATGATGTTCTCCCGCACCTGGCGGGCGAGATCGGGGATGACCACGCCGTACTCGACGACCAGCGCGATGTCGATGGCGGTCTGCTTCTCGCCGACCTCCGCCTTGATCCCCCGCCCGACGCTGGACTTCCCGCCGGGCACCCGGTCCCGCATCGCGCCGAAGGTGCGGGCCAGCCCGGAGCCGAGCGCGTGGATGCCGGCGACCTCGCGGGCGGCCATCCCGGCGATCTTCTCGACCACGCCCACGGCCAGCGCCGTCCGCCCCCGCTCGGCGACCGGCCGCCCGCCGTCGCCGGTGCCGCCGGCCGGGCCGGTCCTCCCGGCGGGCGGCGCGCCAGGGGTCGGGGCGTTGCCGGCGTGCTTGTGCAGGGTCGCGGGCGTCGGAGTGTCAGGCATGGGGCGGGTCTCCCGTCGTACGGCTCCAGCTATATCGCAAACCACCCCAACTCTGACATCGCGCCACGTCCCCCGCCCGCCGGGAGCGTCCACCCATGCAACGACGAAGGCCCGGCCCCGGGGAGTGGTCCCCCGGGGCCGGGCCCGAAACGTACGACCTCGGTCAGTCGCCGATGCCGGCGAGCTCCCGCAGCCGGCGCGCCTGCGCCGCCCGTTCGGCGGAGCGCTGCTCGTCGAAGGAGCGCCCGGCGGCGCCCTGGAGCAGCGCCTTGGTCTCGATCACGGCCCCGCGCGGGGCGGCCAGCAGGGCGGCCGCGAGGTCCCGCGCGGCGGCGTCCAGGTCGGCCGCCGGGACGGCCAGGTTGGCCAGCCCGATCGCGGCGGCCTCGTCGGCGCCGACCCAGCGCCCGGTCGCGCAGATCTCCAGCGCCCGGGCGTAGCCGACGAGGTCGACCAGCGGCTTGGTCCCGGCGAGGTCCGGGACGAGCCCGAGCGAGGTCTCCTTCATCGCGAACTGCACGTCCTCGGCGACGACCCGCAGGTCGCACCCCAGGGCGAGCTGGAAGCCCGCGCCCACGGCGTGCCCCTGCACGGCGGCGATGGAGACCAGGTCGGCCCGGCGCCACCAGGTGAAGGCCTCCTGATAGGCGGCGATGGCGGCGTCCAGCTCCTGGTCGCCCTGGGCGGCGAGCTCCAGGAAGGTGGGCTCGCCCGGGATGCCCTCGGGGGTGAACATCGCCCGGTCCAGCCCGGCGGAGAAGGAGACGCCCTCCGCGCGCAGCAGCACCACCCGGACGCTGCCCGGCAGTTCGCGGCCGGCCGCGACGAGGGCGCGCCACAGGGCGGGCGACTGGGCGTTGCGCCGCTTGGGCTGACAGAGGGTGACGACGGCGAGGTCGCCCTCGATCTCCAGGCGGACGCCGTCCCGCTCCCAGCTCGGGGCCTGCGGGTCGGTGGCGGGGGCGGTCATGCGGGAACCTCCGGTGGCGAGGGATACGGCTACCGGAGAGTAACAAACCCGGACGCGCGGCGGCAGGGCCTCGCGCCGGTGAAGTGAGGACGAAGGGACGGACCGATCCCGCCGCCCCGGACATGACGATCGGCGGCCGGTCCACTCGGCCCGGGGGTGGACGCACGGTCGACGACGACCTCGCCGCACCCTCGGCCGGCGCCCTGCCGCCGCGCCATCGCTAGAGCTGACGGACCGTCAGGAACCGGCCGCGGCAGCCGCCTTGCTCTTGCCCCGCGTGGCACCTCCGCGGCCCCGGAGGATCACTCCGGACTCGCTCAGCATCCGGTGCACGAAGCCGTAGGAACGACCGGTCTCGTCCGCGAGAGCGCGAATGCTCGCCCCGGCGTCGTACTTCCTCTTGAGATCGGCCGCGAGCTTCTCACGCGCGGCACCGGTCACCCGGCTGCCCTTTTTCAGAGTCTCGGCCACCCGTGCCTCCTCATTTGCGTTGCTCGGTCAGATTCCCATGATCACCCATACACCGCGTCCTGGCCACCCATTCGACAAGGTCGATGTCGGGATTGCCCCGACCTACGGTGGTGATCCGAGCGCACCAGGGCGCTCACACAGAGTGCACGCCCCCGGGCGGATGCCGCCATCCGCCGGGAAAGGGCTGATCAGCAACGTCGGCCCGACCACGATCGAGTGGCGGGCCGACGGGAAGTCCTCAAACGGAATACCGGGCTACTTCATTCCCGGACACGCCGTGAGTACCAGTTTTTCTGGTCCGAATAGCGGAGAGGGCGTCTACGTCCGGTCAGGCCAGGTTGACCAGATCGGCGTAGGCCGGGCTCCAGAGGTCCTCCACGCCGTCCGGCAGCAGGATGATCCGCTCCGGCTGGAGCGCGTCGACCGCGCCCTCGTCGTGGGTGACGAGCACGACGGCGCCGGTGAACTCGCGCAGCGCGCCCAGGATCTCCTCGCGGCTGGCCGGGTCGAGGTTGTTCGTGGGCTCGTCGAGCAGCAGCACGTTGGCCGAGGAGACCACCAGGGAGGCCAGCGCCAGACGGGTCTTCTCACCGCCGGAGAGCACCCCGGCCGGCTTGTCGACGTCGTCCCCGGAGAACAGGAACGAGCCGAGGATCTTGCGGATCTGCACCAGGTCGGTGTCCGGCGCGGAGGAGCGCATGTTCTCCAGGACGGTGCGCTCCGGGTCCAGCGTCTCGTGCTCCTGGGCGTAGTAGCCGATCTTCAGGCCGTGGCCCGGAGTCACCTCGCCGGTGTCCGGCTTCTCCACCCCGGCCAGCATCCGCAGCAGGGTGGTCTTGCCCGCGCCGTTGAGGCCGAGCACGACGACCCGGGAGCCGCGGTCGATCGCCAGGTCCACGCCGGTGAAGATCTCCAGCGAGCCGTAGGACTTGGACAGGTCCGCGGCGGTCAGCGGGGTCTTGCCGCACGGGGCCGGGTCCGGGAAGCGCAGCTTGGCGACCTTGTCGCTCTGGCGCACCTGCTCCAGCCCGGAGAGCAGCTTCTCGGCGCGGCGGGCCATGTTCTGCGCGGCCACCGTCTTGGTCGCCTTGGCGCGCATCTTGTCGGCCTGCGCGTTCAGCGTCGCGGCCTTCTTCTCGGCGTTGGCCCGCTCGCGCTTGCGGCGCTTCTCGTCGTCCTCGCGCTGCTGCTGGTACTGCTTCCAGCCCATGTTGTAGACGTCGATCGCGGAGCGGTTGGCGTCCAGGTAGAAGACCTTGTTGACGACCGTCTCGACCAGGTCGACGTCGTGCGAGATGACGATGAAGCCGCCCTTGTAGGTCTTCAGGAAGTCCCGCAGCCAGGCGATCGAGTCGGCGTCCAGGTGGTTAGTGGGCTCGTCGAGCAGCAGCACGTCGGAGTCCGAGAACAGGATCCGGGCCAGCTCGACGCGGCGGCGCTGACCGCCCGAGAGGGTGTGCAGCTGCTGGCCGAGGATGCGGTCCGGCAGGCCGAGCGCGGCGGCGATGGTGGCGGCCTCGGCCTCGGCGGCGTAGCCGCCCTTGGTGAGGAACTCGGTCTCCAGCCGGGCGTACTTCTTCATCGCGTTGTCGCGGGTGGCGCCCTTGCCGTTCGCCATCCGGTCCTCGTTCTCGCGCATCTTCTTCAGCACGGTGTCGAGGCCGCGGGCGGAGAGGATGCGGTCCTTGGCGAGGACGTCGAGGTCGCCGGTGCGCGGGTCCTGCGGGAGGTAGCCGACCTCGCCCGAGCGGGTCACCGTGCCGGACGCGGGCAGGCCCTCGCCGGCCAGCACCTTGGTGAGCGTGGTCTTGCCGGCGCCGTTGCGCCCGACCAGGCCGATCCGGTCGCCGGCGGCGACCTTGAAGCTCGCGGACTCGATCAGGATCCGGGCACCGGCGCGCAGTTCGAGGGCGTTGGCGGAAATCATGACGGGGAACTTCTCCTGGGGCGTGGGCGGGCGGCCGGGAAGGTCCCGGGGCCGGGCGAGCGGAACGAGGGGCTTCGACGGCGGTCGGCGCGGCGGCAGGGGGCCGCCGCCCGCTATTGCCCGGAGAAGTTAGGCATGCCGGCAAGTCTACCGGGCCGCGCCGGAAGCCCCCGGGGCGGTACCACCCGGGGGTAACCGGCTGCCGGGGTTACGGCTGCGGCTGCGGCGTGCCCGGGGCGGGGGCGGGGGCGGTCTCCGGAGCGGCGGGAGCGGCCGGGCTCGCGCAGCCGGTCTGCGGGCGGACGGCGGCGAACGGCGCGGCGGCGCTGCCGCAGCCCGTCTCGGGCGCGGCCGCCCTGGTGTCGAACACCCGCGGCGGGACGACCGGGCCGTCCGAGATCTCCACCCGGCTGGCGTCCAGCACCTTGACGGTCGCCGCCGGCCCGGTGCTCATCGCCCAGCCGCTGCTGTCCAGCCGGTAGCCGGTGATCGCGCCGGAGACGGCCAGGCCGGCGCTGTTGGTGCAGGTGCGCGGGACGAGCACGGCGTAGCCGGTGTGCACGGTGCGCAGCGGGTCGTAGACGCAGCCGTTGGCGGGCTTGTCGTTGTAGCGCAGGTCGCCGTCCGCGTCGCGCAGGCCCATGGTCAGGCTCGGCGTCACCACGGCCAGCCAGGGCGAGCCGGCCCGCTGGACGGTGTGCAGCGCGGCCTTCGCCCGCTGCTTGGCGAGCTCCTTGCGCTGGTCGTCGGTCCGCTTGTCGGCGCCGGGCTCGCCGGAGCCGCGCAGCCAGTCCGCGAGGCCGGGCACCGCGCGGTGCCAGCGCACCTCGTGGTCGCCGGGGCGCACCGAGGTGAGCAGGCCGTCGTCCCAGACCACGATCGCGTTGTCGCCGGCCATCGCCAGGTACAGCGCCTCGGCGCCCTCCCGGCGGTAGGACCAGGCCTGCGCACCGGTCTGCAGGTGGAAGGCCTCCAGGCCACCGCCGACCACCCGCAGGTCGAGGTCCGCGGCGGTGAGGGACTGCGAGCTGACGGGCGTGGCCTCCGCGTCGCCCGGCCCGGCCACCTTGTCGCCGAACGGCTCCGGCTTGTTGGCGTGCGCCGCCGCTCCGGCCGCAAGGACCAGCATCACCGCCAGGGCAGGCAGGATCGAGCGGGGGGTCAGTACACGCAGCGGCTTCCGGGACACAGCCGGAGCGTATCCAACGGCGGCCGGGCGAGTCAGCCGGGATTCGGCCGCCGCCCGGGCCGGCCACGGCGCGCGCGGCCGCGTGCGCCCTCCCCGCGCGCCCGCCCGCCCACCTGGGCGGTCGGGCCCCGACCGGTCGGCAGGGCCTCGGGGCCCGGGGCGGGAGCGGGGCACCGGACCGTTACAGAGCTGATACACGACCCCCGTGGCAGGGACACGCCGAGCGACGCGGCCGCCGTTGCGGCAGACGGCGTTCGAATACCGCCCACTTTGGAGTGACATTCGGCTTTTCCGACGCCCGCCGGCCCTACTGTCGGCGAACGGGTCACCACGGTCCGTCCGCACCGTCACCCGTCCGCCCGCCCCGCGCCGTCCGGAGGAGAGACCATGCGAATCGGCCGCCTGACGATGGCCGCCGCCGCCCTGCTGCTGATGGCCACGGCCAGCGTCCCGAGTGGTACGCCACTCAGCCAGTCCGAGCGGCACAGCCTCTCCTCGGACGCCTTCGAGCCGCGCGGCGCCGCCCCCCGGCCACCCGTGCAGCGGCCGAAGCACGAGCCGCCGTTCGGCGCGTTCGTCGGGTCCTGGGACAACTACATCCCGCAGATCGGCCAGTACGCGCGCTGGCTGGGCGACGCCAACCTGCAGGTCGGCCACACCTACCTGGCGGGCAACGGCTGGGCCGACATCGAGGGCGAGCCGGTGGTGCTCGGCATGTGGTCGCAGTGGCGGCTGGCCGACCCGTCCCGGCTGCTCGTGCTCGGCGTGCCGATGCTGGTGCCCAACGAGGCGAACGTGCCGGACGGCGAGGTCGCCAAGCTGCTCGGCCAGGGCGCCCGCGGGGACTTCGACGTGCACTTCCTGCGGCTCGCCCGCCGGCTGGTCGCGCTCGGCGGCGCGGACACGGTGCTCACCCTCGGCTGGGAGATGAACGGCGTCACCTACACCCACCGCTGCAAACCCGACCCGGCCGCCTGGAAGGCGTACTGGCGGCGGATCGTGGGGGTGATGCGCTCGGTGCCCGGGCAGCGGTTCCGCTTCGACTTCGCCCCCAACCGGGGCCTGGACGCGATCCCGTGGACCAAGTGCTACCCCGGGGACGACGTGGTCGACATCATCGGCATGGACAGCTACGACCAGCCCGCCGGGGCCGGCTTCGACGACTACGTGCGCGAGCCGTACGGCCTGCAGGACCAGGTGGAGTTCGCCGCCAGGCGCGGCAAGCCGGTCTCGTACCCGGAGTGGGGGCTGTTCCGCAACGGCGACAACCCCGAGTTCGTGCAGCGGATGGTCGACTGGATGCGCACCCACGACACCGCGTACCAGACCATCACCGACTACTGCCCGCACGGCTTCTTCCAGTGCGACCGCAACCCGCGCTCGGCGGCGCGGTTCCGGCAGCTGATGTCCGGCTCGAAGGGGGCGCCGGCGGCGGTGCCGACGGCGCCCCCGACCGCACCGCCGACCGCACCGGCCACCCCGACCGCACCGGTCACCCCGGCCCCGACCGCGCCGTCACCGTCGCCGTCGTCATCGCCCTCACCGTCACCGTCGCCGTCGAGCACCGCCAAGCCGGCCCGGCGCTGATGGCCGGATCAGCGCAGGCGGCGCGCCAGCAGGGCCTGCTTGAGCCGGGGGAAGCGGGTCCGCAGCAGGTGCGCCGCCGCCTGCCGGCCGCGCACCAGGCCGGCCCGGACGGCGGCCGCCGGCGCCACCCCCGTGGGGCCCAACAGCAGCCACTGGTTGCGCAGTTGGTCCGGCCGCCAGCGCTGCTTGTACGGCTCCTGACCGCGCAGCAGGCCGAACACCGGGATGCCCGCGCCGACCGTCTCGTCCTGCGCCGCGCTGAACAACAGCCCGGCGATGTCCAGCCGCTCGCGCAGCACCGGGTGCGCGCCGTACAGGTAGAGCCCGCTGGTCGCCGGGCAGAGCAGCAGCAGGCTCACCGCGACCAGCTGGCCGTCCAGGTGGAACTGGTGGACGGCGGCCCGGCCGGTGGCGACCAGGCCGGCGGTGGACTCGTTCAGGTGCCGGGCGAAGCGCTCGGTGCGGTGCTCGGGGGTGACACCGCGGTCCTGCCACTGCAGGAAGTGCAGCCGCAGCAGGCCCTCCAGGGCCTCCGGCACCTCCTCGACCGGCGTCGGGCGGACCCTCACCCCGGCCTCGGCGATCTTGCGCAGCTTCACCCGGCTGCGCTGCGCGGACTTGCCGGACAGCCGCTTCAGCAGCCGGTCCATCGGGACGGCCGGGAGGTGCTGGCAGAGTGAGTCCTGGAAGCGGCGGCGACTGCCGCGCCAGTGCTCGTACACCTTCTGCACGGCCGCCTCCGGGTGCACCTCGCGCAGTTCCAGGAACTGCCAGGGGCGGGTGACCGGGAGGGCGGCGGCGAGTTCGGCGGCGGCCCGGTCGGCGCACTCGTCGTCGAGCAGCACGTCGGTGTAGTCGATCAGCCCGGCGCCGAGGCCGGTCAGGCCGCCGAGCCGGCCGCGCCGCCGGAAGGCGCCCGCGCCGACCAGCCGGCCGTCCCGGCGGACCAGCACCACCAGCAGCGCGCCCGGGTGGCCGTAGTGGCGCCACCAGGAGCGCTGCCAGGCCGAGGCCTGGAAGAAGGTGGCGGTGCGGCAGCGGGCGGCCAGGGCGTCCCACTCCTCGGCGAGGGTGTCCAGGGCGTCGTCCTCGCGGCGCAGCTCGGTGGTCCAGACGGCGGGCTCGGCCGAACCGGAGGTCTGCCGGGCGGGCAGGCCCGCGCGGCGGGTCTCGGTGCTCATCGTCCGCTCCCGGCCGTGGTCTTCTCCTTGGCCGGGGTCTTCGGCCCGGCCTTGGGGGCGTCCTTCGCGGCGGGCTCCGCCGCCTGCTTCGCCGTCTGCTCCTCCGCCTGCTTCTTCGCCGGCTGCTCGGCGGGCTCCGCCTCGGCCGCGGCCTTCGCGGGCCGCGCCTCGCCGCGCGGGCGCGGCGTGATCGGTGCCTCGGGCGTCTCGGGCACGTCGACGGCCTCGGCCGCCTCGGTGCCGGCGCGGCGGCGGGTCATCATCACCAGCGCGCCGAGCAGCAGCCCGGCCGCGCCGCCGACCGCGACGTCCAGCTTGCCCGAGGGGGTGGTCGGCTTGTCCGGCTCGGCGGCCGGGGCCAGCGTCACCAGCCGGACGTTGGTGTCCCGGCTGCTGGTGTTGGCGAAGGAGACCAGCGCCCGGGCCACCGCGTCGGCGGTCTGGGCGGCCTCCTGCGGGCGGGTGCCGGTGCCGGTGATCTCGATCATCGGCGCGTCCGGCGAGGTCGTGCCGTGCACCAGGGCTTCGAGGTCGGCGCGGCTGTGGCCGGTCTCGGCGGCCGCCACCGCCAGCACCTGCGGCTGGCCCGCCAGCCGGCCGTACGCCTGCGCGAAGTTGGTCGCCGTGGCGGCCTCCCCCGGGTTCTGCGCCACCACGAGCACGTAGGCGCTGGCGGCGTACGAGGGGTGCGAGACGGCGGCGTACCCGCCGCCGGCCGCGGCGCCCAGCGGCACCGCGAGCACCACCGGCCACCAGCGGCGGACCAGGCGGCGGGCGCTTCGGCGCGGTGTGGTCATGGGTGTTGCTCCTTGGATATGCGAGGGCGGTGCCGGCAGCGGGCGGTCAAGCGCGGGCCAGCCGGTCGTAGAGGGCGCCCAGGTCGGCGGCGACCCGGGCGATGTCGTAGTGGCCGACCGCCGGCGGGTGCGGCAGCGGGTCGGCGGTGTGGTCGTCGAGGTGCCGCAGGTCGCGCAGCGCGGCGGCGTACGCGGCCGGCTCGGAGGGGATCCGGCGGGCCTGCGGGGCGGCGCTGGGCGGCAGTTCGTCGAGGGCCGGGCAGGCGCTGTGCCGCACCGGTAGCCCGGCGGCCAGGCCCTCCAGCGCGCCGAGGCCGAAGGTCTCCGCGGTGGAGGGCGCGGCCAGCACGTCCATGGCGGTCAGCAGCTCGGGCACGTCGTCCCGCTCGCCGGTGAGCACCAGCCGCTCCCGGACGCCGAGTTCGACGGCCCGGCGCTCCAGCGCGGCCCGTTCCGGGCCCGCCCCGACCAGCACCAGCCGGGCGGCCGGGTCGAGCTCGGCCAGCGCCTCGACCAGCACCTCGAAGCGCTTGCCGGGGACCAGCCGGCCCACCCCGCCGACCACCCAGCTCCGTTCCGGCAGGCCGAGTTCGGCCCGCAGCCGGCGGCGGACGGCGGCCCGCTCGGCGGGCGGGCGGCGGAACCGGGCGGCGTCGATGCCGTTCGGGATCAGCTCGACCCGGGCCGGTGGGACGCCCCAGGAGTGCAGCGTCTGGGCGACCTGCCGGGAGACCGCGACGGTGGTGCTGCCGAGCCGCTCGGCCGCCAGGTAGAGGCCCTTGACGCCCCGGGTGACCGGGCGGCCCTCGATCACCCCGGCGTGCAGCGAGTGCTCGGTGGCGACCACCGCGCGCACCCCGGCCAGCCGGGCGGCCAGCCGGCCGTACAGCTGCGCCCGGTAGAGGTGGGTGTGCACCAGGTCGTAGCGGCCGGCCCGGACCAGCCGGACCAGCCGGGGCAGCGCGCCGAGGTCGCGGTTGCCGCGCATGCCGAGGTGGTGGACGGTCACGCCGTCCGCGCGCAGCGCCTCGGCGACCGTGCCGGGGTTGGTCAGGGCCAGCACCTCGCACTGCTGGTGGGCCGGCAAGTGCCGCAGCAGCAGGTGGAGTTGGCGCTCGGCGCCGCCGGAGGCGAGCCCGGTGACGATGTGCAGGACCCTCATCGCCCGGCCTTCCGCCGCAGGTCGGTCACGGTGTCGCGCAGCCGGTGGCGGGCCTGCTTGGCGCGCAGCCGCCAGGCGCCGTCGCGGTCGCCGACGTAGCAGCGGGGCAGCGCGAAGCGGCCGGTGAGCGAGGAGTGCGCGATGGCGCAGGCGTAGTCGTAGCCCGCGTCCCGCACGGCCAGGGTGGCGGCCAGGTCGACGGCGCCGTACGGGTAGCAGAAGCCGGTGACCGGGCCGCCGACGACCTCCTCCAGCAGCCGCCGGCTCTCCCGGGCCTGGACCTCCAGGGCCTCGGCGGGCAGGCCGGGCAGCGCCTGGTGGCCGAGGCCGTGCGAGCCGATCTCCCAGCCGGCGGCGGCGAGTTCGGTGACCTCCTGGACGGTGAGCAGCTTCTTGCGCGGGCCCTCGGCGTCCCAGCCGTTGTCCTGCCCGAGCAGATCGGCGACCACGTACGCGGTGGCGGTGAAGCCGTACGCCTGCAGGATCGGTACGGCGTACCGCGCGAAGTCCGCGTAGCCGTCGTCGAAGGTCAGGCCGACCAGTCCGTCCGCGCGGCCGAGGGTGCGGGCGTGCATCAGCTCGCGGACCGAGACGCCGCGCCGGCCGCGCCGGTGCAGCCAGGCGACCTGTTCGGCGAAGCGTTCCGGGCTGACGGTGAGCCGGTACGGGTCCTCCTTCTCGACCGCGACCGAGTGGTACATCAGGATCCACGGCGAGGCGGAGCCGGGGGCGGTCGGTTCGCCGAGCGGGCTGCGGCTCCTGGGCAGACGCGCCCGGTTCGGTGGGGCGTTGGTGACGCCTGTCCTTGCCGAACGGACGGTTCCCCGTTCACTGTCCATGGGGGGTCTTCCCTTCGTCGGCGACGGTTGGCGGGTTCGGAACGGGCGCCCCGGCGGGCGCGAGGGCCGGCGCCGGCGCGCGCCGGACGGCCCGGACGGCGGCGAGGACGGGGCCGCGCACCTCGCGGGCCCCGAGGCAGGTGCCGAGGACGGCGAAGGCCAGCACCACGGCGAGGCCTCCGAGGAGGGTGTCGAGCAGCGGGTCGTCGACCGGGGCGGCGGCGGCCGCGCCGAGCACGGTGGCCCCGGCGGCGGCGGCCACCAGCCGGGCGTGCCCGCCGAGCACCCGGCGCAGCCGCAGCGGGATGCCGCGCAGCACCAGGCCGCGCAGCAGCAGCGCGGCGGTGGCGGTGATGCCCGCCGCGTTCCCGGCGGCGAGGCCGAGGGCGCCGAAGCGGGGCGTGGCGAGCAGGCCCACGGTGACGGTGACGGCGAGGCCGAGCAGCATCGCGGCGACCGGGTACCAGTCGAGCAGCCGTTTGCCGCCCGCTCCGGCCCCCGGGTCGTCGGCGCGGCGGACCACCGGGCGCAGCGAGAAGTACGGCCGGATTATCACGCCGATCAGCGCCTGGGCGGGCAGGCCGAAGCTGTAGACCCGGATGACCTCGGCGGTGGCCTCGGTGTCCCGCGGGCCGAAGGCGCCGCGCTGGAACAGCAACGAGACCACCGCGGGGGCGCAGGCCATCAGGAAGGAGGTGCCGAGCAGCACGACGGCGGCCGCCTGGCCGAGGTCCTTCTCGACCCGGTCGCGGGCGGCGGTGACGTCCCCGGCGGCGAGCGCCCTGGCCACCAGCGGGAAGGTGACGGTGCAGATCAGGATGCCCGCCGTCATGGCGAGTTGGGAGACCTTGGCGGCGTAGTTGAGGTGCGAGATGGTGCCGGGCGGCAGCGCCGACCCGAGGTAGCGCTCGACGAAGACCTGCGACTGGCGGGTCAGGGTGAAGGAGGCGACCGGCAGCAGCGCGAGCGGCATCAGCACCAGGGCGTTGCGGGAGCGGCGGCTGCGCCCCGTGCCGGTGCCGGCGGCGCCCTCGCGCAGCCGGCGCAGGAACGGGCCGACCAGCAGGCTGGCCATCAGCAGGCTGCCGAACGCGACGCCGAGGGCGGCCGAGCGCACGCCCAGGTACGCGTGGCCGGCCAGCAGGACGCCGAGGATGCCGAGGTTGTAGGCGACGTAGATGCCGGCCGGGGCGGTGAAGCGGTGGTGGGCGCGCAGCGCGGCGGCGAGGTAGCCGGCCACGCCGAAGGGCAGCACGGTGATCGCGGTGATCCGGGTGCAGGTGACGGCCAGGCCCGGGTCGGTCAGGCCGGGGGCGAGCAGGTCGACCAGTTCGGGGGCGCCGAGGGCGGCGGCCAGGGCGAGGCCGCTGAGGGCGATCAGCAGCCAGGGCAGGGTGGCGCGGACCAGCTGGCGGACCGGGTCGGGGGCGTCCGGGTCCTCCTCGCGCAGCACCAGGGCGAGGGCGAAGGCGGGCAGCATGATGAAGGACATGGCGTCCTCGATCAGCAACGGCGCGGCCGTCTCCGGGACGGTCCAGGCGACCAGAAAGGCGTCGGTGCCCTGGTTCGCGCCGAAGTAACGGGCGAGCAGCAGGTCGCGCAGCAGGCCGAGGCCGGAGCCGGCGGCGCTGAGCACGGCGGTGATGCCGAAGGCCTTGGCGAGGAAGCCGCCGCGCGGCGCCCGGCCCGGCCCGGGGGGCGGTTCGGGGGCGCTGCGCGGGGCCGGGAGCGGGGAGGCGAGGACGGTCGGCCGGTCGGCGGTCACGGGGTCACCTCGCGCGTGGCGGCGCGGGTGGCGGCGCAGGCCAGGCCGAAGACGACCGAGGTCAGGACGGTGGTGGTGCCGCCGATGTCGGCGTACAGGAAGTCGACCAGCACCCAGGTGAGCAGGGCGAGCGCGGCCAGGCCGAAGCCCCGGCGGTTGCGCAGGCAGCCGAGCAGCAGGGCGAGGAAGAGCGTCGCGTACGCGGTGACGCCGATCAGGCCCTGCTCGCTGAGCACCAGGAAGTACATGTTGTGCGGGGAGAGCAGCGGCTCGCGCTGGAAGCCCATGGTGGGGTCGGTGGTGTCGCTGCCGGAGGAGAGCCGCAGCGGGG
Organism: Streptomyces sp. Y1; assembly: GCF_041053115.1. Taxonomy (NCBI): domain Bacteria; kingdom Bacillati; phylum Actinomycetota; class Actinomycetes; order Kitasatosporales; family Streptomycetaceae; genus Streptomyces; species Streptomyces sp. Y1. The sequence continues at coordinate 2,016,234 of NZ_CP163445.1, forward strand.
CGTGGCTGTCGCGCAGTTGCGGGAAGGCCTTGGGGCCGGCGCCGTGGACGGGATGGTCCTGCCAGATCCGGCCGGCGGTGGCCCACAGGTCGTAGCGGTCGGAGACGGACTGGTCGGGGGCGGCCGAGACGGAGCCGATCGAGCTGATCCGCGCGGTGACGCCGGAGGCGCCGAGGCCGAGGCCGCCGACCAGGACGACGGCGGCGGCGAGGCCGAGGACGGTGCCGCGCACGAACAGCCGGGCGTCGGCGCGCAGCAGCAGCACGCTGGCGGCGACGCCGGTGGCGATCCAGCTGCCCCGGCTGAAGGAGACGGCGAGCGGGAAGGCCAGGAACGCGGCGGCGCCGAACATCGCCCGGCGCAGCCGGGGATCGCCCCCCGGCCCCCGCTCGCCGAGCGCCAGCGCGAGCGCGGCCAGCAGGCCGTAGCTGACCACGGTCGACATCGCCATGACGTCGAGGGCGCCGAAGGTGCCGATCGCGCGGATCGGCTGGCCGGTGTAGGAGGCGCCGGTGCGGGTGAGGTACTGGTGCGCGCCGACCGCGCCCTCGATCAGCGCGGCGAGCACGAAGGAGCCGAGGACGAGCCGCTGGTCGGTGCGGTCGCGCAGCGAGCACAGCACCGAGGCGGGCACCAGGACGAACACCTGGGTGAGCCGGACGAAGCCGGTGACGCTGGTGGCCGGGTCGATCGAGCCGACGGTGGCGACGGCGGCGGCGGCCACGATCCCGCCGAACAGCACGCAGGTGGTGCGGTCGAGGGCGGGCAGCCGCCCGCGCAGCAGGTTGACCGCGGTGAGCGCGACCAGCGCCAGGGAGGCGAGGTCGGCGGCGGTGATGTGGACGGCGGCCGTGACGTCCTTCTCGCCGGTGGGCACGCAGACCAGCAGTACGGTCGCGGCGGCCAACAGGCTGGGCCGGTCGGCGGCCGCCGCGAGGGTGTTCCGTAACGCTGTTACTCGCCCGCTCGCGGGATCGGCGGGAAGGGTCAGGGCCACGCGGGTCAGCTCCCGTCCGGGTGGAGCATCAACGCCGCGGTGCGGCACAGGATCTTGACGTCCTGCCAGAGGCTCCAGCTCTCGATGTAGCGGTTGTCGAAGCGCGCCCGGTCCTCGATGGAGGTGTCCCCGCGCAGGCCGTTGACCTGGGCGAGGCCGGTGAGGCCGACCGGGACGCGGTGGCGGTCGGCGTACTCGGGGTAGGTCTGGCTGAACCGCATGACGAAGTACGGCCGTTCGGGACGCGGGCCGACCAGGCTCATGTCGCCGCACAGCACGTTCCACAGCTGCGGCAGCTCGTCCAGCGAGCTCTTGCGCAGCAGCCGGCCCACGGTGCCCATCCGGTGGTCCTGGGAGATGTTCCAGCGGGTGGCGGACTCGTGCTCGTTGCTCGGGCGCAGGGTGCGGAACTTGAGGACGGTGAAGACCCGGCCGTCCAGGCCGGTGCGCTGCTGGCGGAAGAGCACGCCGGAGCCGGTGTCGAAGCGGACGGCGAGCGCGCACAGGGCGAGCACGGGGGCGAGCAGCAGCAGGCCGAACGCGGCGGCGGTGATGTCCAGGGCGCGTTTGGCGGCCCAGCCGGGGCGCTGCAGCGCGGGGCTGCCCACCCGCAGGCAGGGGAAGCCCCACAGGTGGTCGGCGCCGGCGATCGGGGCGGTGGGCAGCGAGCCGTACTCGCGCAGCGCGGGGACGAGCCAGACCTGGCAGCCGAGTCGGGCGGCGTCGCGCAGGGCGGCGGCGGTCTCGGCCTCGTCGGCGGCGCCGGCGGTGGCGATCACGTGGTGGATCCGGTGCCGGCGGACCTCGCGCTCCAACACCTCGCGGCCGCCGAGGACGGGCAGGTCGGTGTCGCCGGCCAGCAGCGGCGGGTCGGCGTCGAGGAAGCCGACCGGGCGCATCCCGTACTCGCGGTGCTCGCCGAGGGCGGCGGCGACCTTGCGGCCGAGCCGGCCGGCGCCGAGGACGAGGACGGGGCTGGGCCGGCCGCGGCGGATCCGCCGGACGAGGTGGTAGAGGAAGCCGCGGCCGACGGCGGCGATCAGCAGCTGGGCGCCGAGCAGGACGGTGAGCCGGGCCGGGGTGGCCGGGCCGCAGTCGGGCCAGCGCCCGTCCAGACAGCCGGCCAGGGTGACGGCGAAGGCGGTGGCGACCGCGGCGCGGACGGCGAGGGCGGGCAGCTCGTCGAGGACGGACAGGGTCAGCCGGGTGCGGTAGAGGCCGCCGGTGAGGTTGAGCAGGAGCAGCAGCGGCAGGACGGCGGCGACGCCGAGCAGTGGCGCGAGCGGGGCGGCCGGGTCGACGGCCCGGTTGGCGATGCCGGTGGCGGCGCACAGCGCGATCGCGTCGACCTGGAGCAGGGTGAGCGGCAGGGCGAGTCGGGAGCGGACCGGGCGGCGGTGGCTGCGGGGTGCCGGTACCGCGCGGGTGTGCGCGGACCTCGCCGGACGGTCGAGCAGCCCGGTGCCCGGCCGGTGCGGGCCCGCCAGGGGCCCGCCGGGTCGCGGCACACTGTCGTGGTCAATGGTCATCAGCGCACGAACTCCCCTGCTGTGTGCCCGGGGCGACGGCGCCCCGGCACCGGATGGCGGGGGGCGGCCGTCCCGGCCCGGTGGGCGCGGTCCTGACTGCACCTGCTGCCGCTGGCGGCTTTCGGTTCGCTCGCGAGGGCGGCGGTCGCAGTGGACTCGGTCGCGATTGGATCGATCGCGAATTCCCAGCGTGAAAACGAAATGAAGCAGGCAAAATCAGACAATACCGAACCGAACCTGACGGGCCGGAAGGTGACTTGCCGTTTCATTCCAGCCGCCCATTAATAGGTATTTCTGATTTGCCACCCCGCCCGAGAATCCGGTTGCGGGTGCGAATAGGACCACGCCTCGGCGGCGGGCATTCACGGCATGTGAAACGATCAGATCCGCTCCGGGACACGGGTCCGGCGCCGCCCGGCAGCCGGGCCGGCCCCAAGCAGATGGCGGTAGAGGCCGTCCACCTGTTCGACCACGGTTCGCACGTCGTGCCGCGCCGACACGTGCTCGCGCAGCCGGGAGCCGCGTCGCTCGCACTCGATCGGATCGGACAAGGCCTCGGCCATTCGGGTGGCCAGCGCGTCCGGATCCTCCGCGCGGACGACCGACTGCGCCCGTTCGGCGGGCGGCAGGCACTCCCGCGCCCCCGGCACGTCCGTCAGCAGCACCGGGCGGGCCGCGGCCATCGCCTCCAGCGGGGCGAGCGCCATGCCCTCCCAGCGCGAGGGCAGCACCACCAGGTCGGCCGCCGCCAGCCACGGGCGCGGATCCGCCACGTCCCCGACCAGCCGGACCCGGGCCGGCTCGGCCGTCTCCCGGACCAGCTCCGCGATCCGCTGCTCCTCCGGCCCGCCGCCGACCAGCGCCAGCCGGGCCTGCGGCACCCGGCGCAGCACCTCCGGCCAGGCCGCCAGCAGCACGTCCTGCCCCTTCTGCCGGCACAGCCGGCCCACGCAGACCGCGAGCGGGGCGTCCAGCTCCAGGCCGAGCGCGATCCGGGCGGCCCGGCGGTCGGCGGGTGCGTAGTGGCGCACGTCCACGCCGTTGGGCACCACCGCCCAGTCGGCGTGCACCCCGGCGGCCACGCCGTCCGCCCGCTCCTGGACGCTGACGCACAGCAGGCGCTGCGCCCAGCGGGTCGCGAAGCGCTCCCAGCGCAGGGTGGCGGCGGCCAGCGCGCCGTCCACGGCGGCGAAGGACCAGGCGTGCGGCTGGAAGACGGTCGGCACCGCGCCGCGCACGGCCAGCCGGCCGGCCAGCCCGGCCTTGGCGCTGTGCAGGTGGACCACGTCGGGCCCGGCGGCCCGGACGATCCGGCGCAGCCGCCAGGCCTCGGCGGCGGTGGCCGGGCCCGGGGACCGGTCGGCGGGCCAGTCCCGGACCAGCGCGCCGACCGCGGCGGCCTCCGCGGCCAGGCGGCCGCCGCGCGGACAGGCGACCAGCACCCGGTGGCCGGCCTCCCGCTGCCCCCGGACCAGATCGACGACGACGCGGGCGACTCCGCCGTCCACCGGCTGCGAAACGTGAAGGATCGTCATATGCACGGCGGCGAGCCTAGGGTCGCTCCCCCGTGCCGGGCCGCCCTCGTCACCCGGAGGTGGCGGGCCGTCCACCCGTACGGCTTTCGGCTCGTACGGGTGGGCGGACCATTCGAATCCCCGAGCGAGCGGCGCTCCCCGCCGAACACGCCCGGGGGGAGGACCTCAGCGGACCTCGGCGGCCAGGTTCGCGAGCACCTGGTCGTGGATGCGGTTCAGGCCCTTGGGGGCGAAGGTGCGCTCGAAGAAGCCGCCGATGCCGGTGGCGCCCTGCCAGGTCGCGGTGACGGTGACCTTGGTGCGGCCCTCGCCCTCCGCCGCGACCGTCCAGGTGATCACCATGCTGGAGTTGGCGTCCTTCTCCACCAGCTGGTCGGGCTTCGGCGCCGACACGGTGAACAGGCAGTCGCGCACCCGCTTCTCGGTGGCCTGCAGCCGCCAGTGCACCTGGGTGCCGGCGCCGGTGCCGCCGACCCGGACCTCGTACTCGCTGTACTGCGCGGGCAGCAGCTTCGGGCGGGTCACCTGGTAGTCGGCCAGCGCCTCGTACACCCGCTCCGGAGCGGCGTCGTACGTCCGCTCGGTGGTGGCCTGCACCTGTCCCATGGCCTTGCTCTCCTCATGTGGGGGGTACCGCTGTCCGTACCGCTCTGCGGCAAGCCAATCACAGCGGTCGGCCCGTGACGCGGCGGGTAGGGTGGCCGGTGTGCTCGATCAGGTGACAGCAGTGCGCTACGTCGATCCGCTGCGGGCCGGCGGCTCGGTGCCCGGTGTGGTGGAGACCGACGACCTGGGCACCTACGTGGTCAAGTTCACGGGGGCCGCGCAGGGCCGCAAGGCGCTGGTGGCCGAGGTGATCGTCGGGGAGCTGGCCCGGCGGCTGGGGCTGCGGGTGCCGGAGCTGCGGCTGGTCGACTTCGACCCGGCGGTGGCGGCGGACGAGCCGGACACCGAGATCCAGGACATGCTCCGGGCCAGCGGCGGCCTCAACCTCGGGATGGACCTGCTGCCCGGGGCGCGGGACTACCGGCCGGGGATGGTCCCGGTGGACTCCGCGGAGGCCGGGCGGGTGGTCTGGCTGGACGCGCTCACCGGCAACGTCGACCGCACGGTGCACAACCCCAACCTGGTGGTCTGGCACGGGCGGGTCTGGCTGATCGACAACGGCGCCGCGCTGATCTTCCACCACCGCTGGGCCGGCGCCGAGGCGGCGGTCGGCAAGCGGTACGACCTGAGCGCGCACGCGCTGGGCTCCTCGGCCCCGGACGTCCGGCTGGCCGACGAGGACCTCGGGCCGCTGGTCACCGTCCCGCTGCTGGAGGAGGTGCTGGCCCTCGTCCCGGACGAGTGGCTGGCCGACGAACCCGGCTTCGACTCCGCGGACGCCGTCCGGCACGCGTACGTGACGCACCTGGCGGCCCGCGCGGTGCTCTCCGAGCAGTGGCTGCCGGAGGGCTTCGCCACCCCCGAGCAGCTGCGCGAGGCCGAGCTGCGGCGCGCGGCCAGGACCAGGGCCGGGCGGCCGGCCTGGCTCCAGGAGGTGCCGGACCTGCACGGCAAGCCGGCGGTCGAGACGGTCTGGGAGCACCACTTCGAGTGACGGAGCCTACTGCTGGAAGATGCCGACGTACTCGATCGCGGTGCCGAGCAGCAGGCCGAAGCTGATCACCGGGAACACGACGTGCCGGGGGACGTCGTGCACCCGGGTGACCAGGAGCGCCAGGCCCAGGCCGAGCAGCGGGCCCAGCAGCATCAGCAGGGCGGCGGGCACGGCCACGACCGCCGAGGAGCCGGCGGCCATCCCCATCACCGCGATCACCAGACCGCCGGTCGCGAGCGTCGCCAACATCGGGGCGGCGAGCAGCAGTTGGCCGACGCCGAGGGCGAGACCGAGCGGGTTCCGCTTGCCGGAAAGGGTCCGTGCCATGTCGATCGACTCCTGTGACGACTCCGTTGGTGACGGACTCATCCTGGCCGGCGGCCGCGGCCCGGGCCTGAGTAGCCGTACTCAAAACCGAGCGGGGAGCGGGACCCAGTGGGCCCCGCTCCCCGCCTCAGTGTTCAGGTGTCGCCGCGGTCAGTGCGTCCGCACGTCGGCGACGTCAGTGCGTCGGCGACGTCAGCGCCACCACTGGACGGCCTTCTCGGCGTTGATGAGGCCGGCGCCGTAGAAGCCGTTGTCGTCCGCGCCGCCCTCGCAGGTGGCCTTCCACTCGCCGGCGCCGCCGGGGTTGAAGTCGCCGGTCGGGCACGGCTTGGACTCGGCCTGGCTGGTCAGCATCTCGGTCAGCTCCTCCGGGCTCGCCCACGGGAAGGTGCTGGCCAGCAGCGCGAGGACGCCGGTGGCGTGCGGGGACGCCATCGAAGTGCCCTGCATGTAGCCGTACTTGCCACCGGGGAGGGTGGACAGGGTGCGGCCGTTCTTGTCCGGGGTGTCCGGGATCTGGTAGCGGCGGTCGCCGCCCGGCGCGGTGACGGTGACGACACCCTTGCCGTAGCTGGAGTAGTAGGCCTTGTCGCCGTTGGCGCCCACCGAGGAGACGGCGATGACGCCGGGCAGCTCGGTCGGCAGCGACAGGCAGTCGTTGGTGACCGGGCGGGTGGTCTTGGTGGTGTCGTCCGGGCTGGAGACGTCAACGGTCTTGTGCGCCAGGTCGATGTTCTCGTTGCCCGCCGCGGCGACGTTGAGGACGCCCTTGCGCTGCGAGAAGGCGACGGCCTTGCGGACGGCGTCCGAGATGGCCGACTGGTCCTTGTCGTTCGGGCAGTTGAACATCCACGGGTCGACGTAGTAGCTGTTGTTCGTCACCTTGAAGTGGTGCTCACCGGCCCACACGAAGCCGCAGATGGCGTACTCGGGGTAGATGAACCCGCCGTCGTCGACGACCTTGACCGCGGCCAGCTTGACGTTCGGCGCGATGCCGACGATGCCCTTGCCGTTCTTGGCGGCGGCGATGGTGCCGGCCACGTGGGTGCCGTGGTCGCCGTCCGGGCCCGGCTGCCAGGCCTTCCAGTCGGTGTTCGGCTTGCCGCCGTCGATGCAGGAGACCGACTGCGCGGCGTCGATGTTGGCGGCCAGGTCCTCGTGGGTGCCGTCGATGCCGGAGTCCAGCACGCCGACCGTGACGTCACGGCTGCCGAGCGAGATCTTGTGCGCCTTGTCGACGCCGATCTGGCGCATGTCCCACTGGTTGGGCTCGTACGGCTCCTGGCCGGGGGCGGCGGCGTTGGTGCCGGTCGGCGCCTCGGCGACCTCGGCCTTGCCCTGGTCGGCGGCGGTGATGCCCTTGGTGCGGCTGGCACCGACCGAGTCGACGCCCTTGGCGAGGCGGAGCTTCTCGGCGAACTTGGTGTCGTTCGAGCGGGCGATGACGACGCCGATCTGCTCGTACGAGTAGACAACGGTGCCGCCGAGGCTCTTGACGGCCTGCTCGACCTTCTGCACCTGGCCGTGGTTGGCCTTGGTGTTGACGACGTAGCTGAGCAGCGGACCGGTCGTCGGGTCGCCCGCGGGGGCCGCGACGGCATTGCCGGCCGGCAGCGCGAGGGCGCCGGCGGTGGCGAGCACGAGGCCCACCGCCGCGTACCGGGTCCGGCTGATCCGAGAAACTCTCATAGGGGTAGGCCCTCCCGAGTCGTCATGCGGCAGCTGCGGTGGCAGGTGCACAGGGAATGACCGGGACGCTAATGAAGATTGGCTTATAAGCGCAAGAGGTAGTCATCTAATCGTCACATCTTGACCATGAGCACCCCAGGGAAGTTCGCAGGTCAACATGCGCAACAGAAAAGAAGATTGTTAAAAAGTGATGGTTCGCCGACGAGCCGACGCGGGATCCGGCACCGGCCGGGACGCGCTAGAGGGCGTACAGCCGGCGTGCGTTGTCGGCCGCGATCCGCTCGGCGATCCGGCGGGCGTCCGCGGCCGAACAGGCGCCGTCCGCCTGCCAGTCGGCCAGCACCGCGCCCAGGCCGTGGCGGAACTGTTCGGCCCCGACCAGGAACAACTCGGGCAGCCCGTAGGCGTCGGTGGAGAACAACAGCTTCCCGAACGGCGCGAGTTCCAGCATCTCCCCCAGCACCGCCGCGACCCGGGGGCCGGTGTAGGAGGCGGTCAGCCCGAGGTCGGTGTAGACGGTCGGGAAGGCCTGGGCCAGCCAGCCGGCCTGCCGGTGGTAGGGGTAGCCGTGCAGCAGCACCAGCGGGACGCCGCCGGGCTCGGCGGCCCGTACGAAATCGGCCAACAGCGACGGGTCGGCGCGGTGCAGGTCGAGATCGGGGTCGCCGAAGCCGGTGTGGAGCTGCAGCGGCAGGCGCAGCTCGGCGCAGACGTCCACGGCCGTCCAGAGCAGGTGGTGCAGCAGCACCGGGTCGGTGAGCCGGGTGCGCCCGGCGCGCAGGCGGGCGCCGGCCGCGGCCACCACGGCCGCGCGGGCGGGCCGTTCGGCGGGCACGGCCAGGCCGTGCCGGTAGGCGAGCACCGACTTCACCGCGACGGCGCCGGTGGCGGCGGCCGCCAGCGCCTCGGCGACGGCCCGGGGCCAGTCCCCGGCGCCGGCCGGCACCGCCTCGGCGACCGTTTCGAGCCGGACCACCTCGCGCACCAGCGCGCCGGCGGCCTCGGCGAGTTCGCTCGGCGGCAGCAGGGCGTGGCCGGCCGCGGCGGTGAGGCCGGTGTCGACCAGGCAGGTGTCCAGCCGGGCGGCCGCGAGCAGCCGGCGGGTGGCCTCGGCGGCCCCCAACTCCCGGCGCCGCGCCAGGTACACGGCCGCCGGGGCGTGCGCGGGCAGGCCGAGCGCGGGCGGGCACCAGCGCCGGACGGCCAGGCCGAGCGCGCTGTCGAAGGGCGAACAGCCGGGCGCCGGCGGGCGGTCGGACTCGGTGAGCAGCCCGGCCAGGGCGTCGTCGGCGAGCTCGGCCGCGACCACGCCGTGGCAGTGGTGGTCGACCAGCGCCGGTACCGCGAGCCCGGCCGCCGGATCGGGGCCCACCGCTCAGTACCGCCAGCGGGTGGCCGCGGCCACCTCCTCGGGCGCGGCCGCCGCGTACTGCTCGGCCTCGGCCCGGCGCACGGCGCGCACCGCCTCGTACAGCGGCTCGCCCAGCGCCTCGCGGAGCACCGCCGAGCGCTCGTACGCGGCCAGCGCCTCGAGCGCGCTCCCCGGCAGCCGGGGGACGGTGCCGGGCGGCGCCTCGGCCGGGTCCCCGGTCAGCTCGGGCGGCAGGGCGCGGGGGCGGTCCAGCCCGGCGAGGCCGGCGGCGAGCACCCCGCCGACCGCCAGGTACGGATTGGCGCTGGCGTCGAAGCACTTGACCTCGGCGTTGGCCGCCGCGGCCCGCTCCCCGGTGGAGCCGGTGACCAGGCGCAGCGCGGCCTCGCGGTTCTCCAGCCCCCAGCACCGGTAGGCGCCGGCCCAGTGCTGGGGCACCAGCCGCAGGTACCCGGCGGGGCTGGAGCAGCCCAGCACCAGCAGTTCGGGCAGGGCGTCGAGCACCCCGGCGAGGAAGGCCTCGGCCTCGGCGGTGAGGCCGTGCGGGCCGGGGCCGCCGTGGCCGAGGTTGCGGCCGTCGCGCCAGAGGCTGAGGTGCAGGTGCCCACCGTTGCCGACCGCGCCGGCCTCGACCACGGGGGCGAAGGAGGTCCGCAGGCCGTGCGCGGCGGAGACGGCCCGCACGGTGTGCCGGACCAGGACGGAGGTGTCGGCGGCGGCGACCGGGCCCTCGGGGGCGACCGAGACCTCGAACTGGCCCGGGGCGTACTCGGGGTGGACCTGCAGGACGGTCAGCCCCTGCTTGCCGAGGGCGCGCAGGACGTCGCGCAGGTAGTCGGAGAGGTCGGTGAGCCGGTGCATCCCGTACGCGGGGCCGTCCGTCGGGTACACCGGCGGCTCCGCCGGGCTCCCGGTGAGGGCGACCACCCACTCGACCTCGATGCCGGCCTTGAGGCTCAGGCCGCGCGCGGCCGCGGCGGCCTCCGTCCGGCGGGCGAACAGCCGCTGGCAGCCGGGGTGCGGCTCGCCGGCCTGGGTGTAGCGGTCGGCGGGGGCCCAGGCCCAGCCGGGCTGGGCGGCCAGCGGGACGGCCCGGTCGAGGTCGGGGTAGAGCCGCAGGTCCCCGGTGGGGCCGCCGATGTGGGTGCTGGTGGTGGTCGCGTCGTCGGCGAGGAAGACGTCGAAGCAGGGCGCGGCGCCGACGCCCCATTCGGCGGCGTGCCGCAGGCCGGCGAGCGGGACGGCCTTGACCCGGGCGATGCCCGCGTTGTCGATCCAGGTGAGGGCCACCGCCTCGACGGCGGAGGTGCGCAGCCGGTCGGCGGCGTCCTCGGCCCTGGCCGCGCGCTCGGCCCGCGGGGGCAGCGCGACGGCGGTCGCGGCTGCGGCCACGGCGGCGGCGGTCGCGGGTGCGGGGTCGGCGGCCCGGGCGGCCGACCCGGTGCTCGTTCCGGTGGTCATGTCACCCATGCTGCCCCGCTCCCCCGGGTTCGGTAACTCCCCTATCGAGTGGTCCAAACGGACGACCGTCCACCCGTTCACCCGTTCGGGGAGCGGACCATGATTTTCCAGGTCGGACCCCTTCCTACCGGTGAGTAGCTTCGCTACAGTGGCCGCACGCACCACCGCCGGGCTTCGGGAGCCGCACCGGCGGGATCCGCGTCGCCGTGCGTCCACGGCGCTCGCGCGGTGCGTCTTCACCGGCCGGTGCCGCGCACGGCGGCCGACCGGATCCCCGTCTCGTACCAGCGTCGCTTCCTTCACACCTGAGCGCCTGTACAGCACGGCACACCCCCTGTACGGCCGGAGCGGACCGGCCGCCGCCCGGGTGCGCCGGAACCGTCATCTCCCCAGCCCCCGCGCGTGGACCCTCCTCCGGCGGCGGCCGCGTGCCCGTTCGTCGACGGCGTTTCCGTCGACGGGGTGCGCCGGCCGCCCGCCGGAGCACGCGCGGGCCCTTCATGACTAGGAGTCAGGACATGGAGCGTCCCTTCCCCACGGTCGCGGTCGTCGGCCTCGGCACGATGGGTGCCGGTGTCGCGGTGGCCGTCGCCAAGAGCGGCCGCCGGGTGATCGGCATCGAGGCCGGCGAGGACTCCGCCGCCCGGGCCCTGGCCCGGATCGAGGAGGCGACCGCGCACGCCGTCGAGCGGGAGCGGATCACCGCCGAGGAGCGCACCGCGCTGCTGGCCCGGATCACCGTCGGGCACGAGCTGGCGGCCGCCGCCGAGGCGGACCTGGTGATCGAGGAGGTGCCCGAGCAGCTGGAGCTGAAGCGGGAGGTCTTCGCCGAGCTGGACCGGATCTGCCCGCCGTCCACCGTGCTGGCCACCGGCACCACCGCGCTCCCGGTGACCCGGATCGCCGCCGCCACCGCCCGTCCGGAGCGGGTGCTGGGCCTGCACTTCTTCAACCCGGTGCACAGCATGAAGCTGGTCGAGGTGGTCCGCACGGTGCTGACCTCCCCGCAGACCGCCGAGGACGCCGCCGCCTTCGCCCGCGACCTGGGCAAGGAGCCGGTGGCGGCGGGCGACCGGGCCGGCTTCGTGGTGAACGGCCTGCTCTTCGCGTACCTGAACCAGGCCGCCGCGATGTACGAGTCCAAGTACGCTTCCCGGGAGGACATCGACGCCGCGATGCGGCTCGGCTGCGGCCTGCCGATGGGCCCGCTGGCGCTGCTCGACCTGATCGGCATCGACACCGCGCGCACCGTGCTGGAGGCGATGTACGAGCAGTCCCGGGACCGCCTGCACGCGCCCGCGCCGATCCTCGGCCAGCTGGTCGCGGCCGGGCTGCTGGGCCGCAAGACGGGGCGCGGCTTCTACGCGTACGAGGCGCCGGGCTCGTCCAAGCCGGTGGACGCGGCGACCGGGCCGGCGCGGCCGAAGGGGCCGGGCCGCGAGGTGCGCACGGTCGGCGTCTGCGGCTCGGGCACCATGGCCACCGGCATCGTCGAGGTGTTCGCCAAGGCCGGGCACCCGGTGCTGCTGGCCGCCCGCAGCCAGGAGAAGGCGGACCGGGCGAAGGAGCAGCTGGCCAGGTCGCTGGAGCGCTCGGTCGCCAAGGGCCGGATGACCGCCGAGCAGCGGGACGCCGCGCTGGCGCTGGTCACCCCGGTCGGGCAGTACTCCGAGCTGGCGGACGTCGACCTGGTGGTCGAGGCGGTCGCCGAGGACCTGGCGGTCAAGCGGGAGCTGTTCGCCACCCTGGACAAGGTCGTCCGCCCGGGCGCGGTGCTCGCCACCACCACCTCCTCGCTGCCGGTGATCAGCTGCGCGACCGCCACCTCGCGGCCGCAGGACGTGATCGGCATGCACTTCTTCAACCCGGCGCCGGCGATGAAGCTGGTCGAGGTGGTCTCCACCGTGCTGACCGCGCCGGAGGTCACGGCGACGGTGCTGGAGCTGACCGCGAAGGTGCGCAAGCACCCCGTGGAGTGCGGCGACCGGGCCGGCTTCATCGTCAACGCGCTGCTGTTCCCCTACCTGAACGACGCGGTGCGGATGCTGCAGGAGCACTACGCGACGGTCGACGACATCGACACCGCGATGAAGCTCGGCTGCGGCTACCCGATGGGCCCGTTCGAGCTGCTGGACGTGGTCGGCCTGGACGTCTCGCTGGCCATCGAGCGGGTGCTGCACCAGGAGTTCCGCGAGCCCGGCCTGGCCGCGGCGCCGCTGCTGGAGCACCTGGTCGCGGCGGGCTGCCTGGGCCGCAAGACCGGCCGCGGCTTCCGCGACCACGCGCGCCGGTGACCACGCCTCAGAGCGGCGCCTCGCCGTCGCCCGGCCCGGCCGGGCCGCAGAGCAGTGGCGCCGCCCACGGCAACGGCGCGGCGCCGCTGGGCGCCGCCCGGCCCGGCTGGGCCCCGGGCACGGTCTCCGCGCGCTGGCCGCGCCCGGCCGTGACCGGCCCGGTCGCGCCGGTACGGCGGGGAAGGGCCGCGGCCCCTGCGCCCGGGCCGTGTAGCGTTCCGGGCATGGATCGGGTTCAGTCAGCCACCCCGCAGCACCCCGCCGGCCCCCGCGGCGGCGACCGGACGGCCTCCGCGACCGGGGGCAGTGGACCGGACGGCGGGCCCGGCAGCCGCCGGGCGGCGGCCCAGCGCCAGCAGATGCGCCAGGACCTGGCCACGGCCGCGATGGACCTGTTCGCCTCGCAGGGCTACGAGGAGACCACGGTCGACCAGATCGCGGCCGCCGCCGGAGTCGCCCGGCGCACCTTCTTCCGGTACTTCCGGTCGAAGGAGGAGGCGATCTTCCCGGACCACGACGACACCCTGATCCGGGTGGCCGACCTGCTGGCCAGCGCCGAGCCGGAGGAGCACCCGCTGGACGTGGTCTGCCGCGGCATCAAGGAGGTGCTGCGGATGTACGCCTCCACGCCGGGGGTGTCGGTGGCGCGGTACCAGCTGATCCGGCAGGTCCCGGCGCTGCGCGAGCGGGAGATCGCCGTGGTGGCCCGCTACGAGCGGCTGTTCACCCGCTACCTGCTGGGCCGCTTCGACACCGGCGAGCCGATCCCGACCGGTTGGCAGATCGGCGGCGAGGACGACTCGATGCTGGCCGAGGTGTCGGCGGCGGCGGTCGTCGCGGCGCACAACCACGTGCTGCGGCGCTGGCTGCGGGCCGGCGGCCGGGGGGACGTGGAGGCGCAGCTGGACCACTCCTTCGAGGTGATCCGGCGGACCTTCTGGGCTGCCAGCGCGCCGGGTGCGAGGCGCCGCGGCTCCCTGGTGGCACCGGGTGCCAGTGGGACCTTCGGGGAGGCGGTGGCGGAAAGCGCACTGAGTGCCAGCCCTGGAGGTGAGGTGCTCATCACAGTCGCCCGGACGGACGCTCCGCTGGACGTGGTGGTCGACAGCATCCGGGCCGCACTGAGCGGCGCCCGGGACTCCTGAACCCCACATAAGAGCAGGTCAGAGCGATATCGAGGGCCCGCGTCGAGCAGTCGACGCGGGCCTTTCGCATGCCCGTGCGACGCGCGTCGCGTGCCCTTCCAGGCCTCTCCGGGGGGTCGAAATTCGTGACACCCGGTGTCTTTACGCCTGGCACAGGGTGCCACTACCTTGTTACTCACCAGTCGCGGCGCCGCGGCTCCCCACCTCGGCGCGCCGTCGTCCGGCGTTCCCACACCCCGGGAGCAGTGCCAGTACCCGCCCGATCCACCCCGGGCACCCGAACTGACCAGCCCACCACCCGTCGTCCCAGCGAAGCCGGTGTCCGCTCCCGGCTCCCCCAGACGCCCTGTGTCCCTCACACAGGTACGCCTTCGGAGGCAGCCATGCAGGAAATCCTCGACGCGATCCTCAGCGCCGACGCCACGTCGGCGGACTTCGCGGCCATCAAGCTCCCCGAGTCCTACCGGGCCGTGACGCTCCACAAGGACGAGGAGCAGATGTTCGCCGGCCTCGAGAGCCGCGACAAGGACCCGCGCAAGTCCCTCCACCTCGACGAGGTGGCCCTGCCCGAACTCGGCCCCGGCGAGGCCCTGGTGGCCGTCATGGCCAGCGCGGTGAACTACAACACCGTCTGGAGCTCGATCTTCGAGCCGGTCTCCACCTTCGGCTTCCTGGAGCGGTACGGCCGGCTGTCGCCGCTCACCAAGCGCCACGACCTGCCGTACCACGTCGTCGGCTCCGACCTCGCGGGCGTGGTGCTGCGCACCGGCGCCGGGGTCAACGCCTGGAAGCCCGGCGACGAGGTCGTCGCGCACTGCCTCTCGGTCGAACTGGAGTCCCCGGACGGCCACAACGACACGATGATGGACCCGGAGCAGCGCATCTGGGGCTTCGAGACCAACTTCGGCGGCCTGGCCCAGCTCGCGCTGGTGAAGACCAACCAGCTGCTGCCCAAGCCCAAGCACCTCACCTGGGAGGAGGCCGCCTCCCCGGGCCTGGTCAACTCCACCGCGTACCGCCAGCTGGTCTCGCGCAACGGTGCCGGCATGAAGCAAGGCGACAACGTGCTGATCTGGGGCGCCAGCGGCGGCCTCGGCTCGTACGCCACCCAGTACGCGCTGGCCGGCGGCGCCACCCCGATCTGCGTGGTCTCCAGCGACCAGAAGGCCGAGATCTGCCGGGCCATGGGCGCCGAGGCGATCATCGACCGCTCCGCCGAGGGCTACAAGTTCTGGAAGGACGAGAACAACCAGGACCCGCGCGAGTGGAAGCGCCTCGGCGCCAAGATCCGCGAGTTCACCGGCGGCGAGGACGTCGACATCGTCTTCGAGCACCCGGGCCGGGAGACCTTCGGCGCCTCGGTGTACGTCACCCGCAAGGGCGGCACCATCGTCACCTGCGCCTCCACCTCCGGCTACATGCACCAGTACGACAACCGCTACCTGTGGATGTCGCTCAAGCGCATCGTCGGCTCGCACTTCGCCAACTACCGCGAGGCGTTCGAGGCCAACCGCCTGATCGCCAAGGGCAAGATCCACCCCACCGTGTCCAAGGTCTACTCGCTGGAGGAGACCGGCCAGGCCGCCCTGGACGTGCACCACAACAAGCACCAGGGCAAGGTCGGCGTGCTCTGCCTGGCCCCCGAGGAGGGCCTGGGCGTGCGCGACGCCGAGTTCCGCGCCCAGCACATCGACGCCATCAACCGCTTCCGGAACGTGTGAGACGGACCAGATGACTGAGCCTCAGAAGCGCGACCGCCCCTGGCTGATGCGGACCTACGCCGGGCACTCCACCGCGAGCGACTCCAACGCGCTCTACCGGCGGAACCTGGCGAAGGGCCAGACCGGCCTGTCCGTCGCCTTCGACCTGCCGACCCAGACCGGCTACGACTCCGACCACATCCTCGCCCGCGGCGAGGTGGGCCGGGTCGGCGTCCCGGTCGGGCACGTCGGCGACATGCGCACCCTGTTCGACGGCATCCCGCTCGAACAGACCAACACCTCCATGACGATCAACGCCACCGCGATGTGGCTGCTGGCGCTCTACCAGGTGGTCGCCGAGGAGCAGGGCGCGGACATCGCCAGGCTCACCGGCACCACCCAGAACGACATCGTCAAGGAGTACCTGTCGCGCGGGACGCACGTCTTCCCGCCCGGCCCCTCGGTGCGCCTGATCACCGACATGATCGCCTACACGGTCGGCAACATCCCCAAGTGGAACCCGATCAACATCTGCAGCTACCACCTGCAGGAGGCCGGGGCGACGCCCGTCCAGGAGATCGCCTACTCGATGTGCACCGCGATCTCGGTGCTCGACGCCGTCCGCGACTCCGGCCAGGTGCCGGCCGAGCGGATGGGCGAGGTGGTCGCCCGGATCTCCTTCTTCGTGAACGCCGGCGTGCGCTTCGTCGAGGAGATGTGCAAGATGCGCGCCTTCGGCCGGCTCTGGGAGAAGGTGACCCGGGAGCGCTACGGCGTCACCGACCCGAAGCAGCGGCGGTTCCGCTACGGCGTGCAGGTCAACTCGCTCGGCCTGACCGAGGCCCAGCCGGAGAACAACGTCCAGCGGATCGTGCTGGAGATGCTGGCCGTCACGCTGTCCAAGGACGCCCGCGCCCGCGCCGTCCAACTCCCCGCCTGGAACGAGGCGTTGGGCCTGCCCCGGCCGTGGGACCAGCAGTGGTCGCTGCGCATCCAGCAGGTGCTGGCGTACGAGTCGGACCTGCTGGAGTACGGCGACATCTTCAACGGCTCCGAGGTGATCGAGGCCAAGACCGCCGAACTGCTGGCCGGTGCCGAGGCGGAGATCGCCAAGGTGCTGGAGATGGGCGGCGTCATCCCGGCCGTCGAGTCCGGCTACCTGAAGTCCAACCTGGTCTCCTCGCACGCCGCCCGCCGGGCCCGGATCGAGGCCGGCGAGGACAAGATCGTCGGCGTCAACTGCTTCGACACCACCGAGGAGAGCCCGCTCACGGCCGACCTCGACACCGCGATCATGGTGGTCGACCCGGCCTCCGAGCAGTCCGTGCTCGCCAACCTGGAGGCCTGGCGCGGCAGCCGCGACGAGGCCGCCGCCCAGCAGGCGCTCGCCGAGCTCAAGGCCGTCGCCGCCACCGACGCCAACCTGATGCCGGCCACCCTCGCCTGCGCCCGGGCCGGCGTCACCACCGGCGAGTGGTCCTTCGCCCTGCGCGAGGTCTTCGGCGAGTACCGGGCGCCCACCGGCGTCGGCGGCGCCCCGGTGGCCGTGGCCGCCGAGCCCGGCGGCGAACTCGCCCAGGTCCGCGACGCGGTGGCCGCCACCGCCGAGGAGCTGGGCGCCGGGAAGCTGCGCCTGCTGGTCGGCAAGCCCGGCCTGGACGGGCACTCGAACGGTGCCGAGCAGATCGCCGTACGGGCCCGCGACGCCGGGTTCGAGGTGGTCTACCAGGGCATCCGGCTCACCCCGGAGCAGATCGTCTCCGCCGCCGTCGCGGAGGACGTGCACTGCGTGGGCCTGTCCATCCTCTCCGGCGCGCACTCCGAGCTCGTCCCCGACGTGCTGAAGCGGCTGCGCCGGGCCGGGGTGGAGGATGTTCCGGTGATCGTGGGTGGCATCATCCCGGCAGCGGACGGCGAGGCCCTCAAGGCCGCCGGCGTCGCCGCCGTGTTCACCCCGAAGGACTTCGGCATCACCACCATCATCGGCCGGATCGTGGACGAGATCCGGCTGGCCAACAAGCTCCAGCCGTGGACGCCCGCACCGACCGCGGCAACCAGCTGACCACTGGGAAGGAACCCTCGATTTCCATGACTGCTGTCAACCGACTGCGCCCGCGCCGCTCCTGCCTCGCCGTACCGGGCAGCAACCCGCGCTTCCTGGAGAAGGCCCAGGGCCTGCCGGCCGACCAGGTCTTCCTCGACCTGGAGGACGCCTGCGCCCCGCTGGTCAAGGAGAGCGCCCGGCACAACATCGTCGACGCCCTCAACAACGGCGACTGGGGCAACAAGACCCGCGTCGTGCGCGTCAACGACTGGACCACGCACTGGACCTACCGCGACGTGATCACCGTCGTCGAGGGCGCCGGCCAGAACCTCGACTGCATCATGCTGCCCAAGGTGCAGACCGCCGAGCAGGTCAAGGCGCTCGACCTCCTGCTCACCCAGATCGAGAAGACCATGGGCTTCGAGGTCGGCAAGATCGGCATCGAGGCGCAGATCGAGAACGCCAAGGGCCTGATCAACGTCGACGCGATCGCCGAGGCCTCGCCGCGCGTGGAGACCATCATCTTCGGCCCGGCCGACTTCATGGCCTCGATCAACATGAAGTCCCTGGTGGTCGGCGAGCAGCCCCCCGGCTACCACGCCGACGCCTACCACTACATCCTGATGCGCATCCTGATGGCCGCCCGCGCCAACGACCTGCAGGCCATCGACGGCCCGTACCTGCAGATCCGCAACGCGGAGGGCTACCGCGAGGTGGCCGGCCGCTCCGCCGCGCTCGGCTTCGACGGCAAGTGGGTGCTGCACCCGGACCAGGTCGCCATCGCCAACGAGGTCTACTCGCCCTCGCAGGAGGACTACGACCACGCCGAGCTGATCCTCGACGCCTACGACTGGTGCACCTCCGAGGCCGGCGGCTTCAAGGGCTCCGCGATGCTCGGCGACGAGATGATCGACGAGGCCAGCCGCAAGATGGCCCTGGTCATCTCCGGCAAGGGCCGGGCCGCCGGCATGCAGCGCACCTCGAAGTTCGAAGCCCCGGAGGCCTGATCATGCAGTTCGGACGCACCTACGAGGAGTTCGAGGTCGGCGCGGTCTACAAGCACTGGCCCGGCAAGACGGTCACCGAGTACGACGACCACCTCTTCTGCCTGCTCACCATGAACCACCACCCGCTCCACATGGACACCAACTATGCGGAGAAGACGACGGACTTCGGCAAGAACGTCGTGGTGGGCAACTACATCTACTCTCTGCTGCTCGGCATGTCCGTCCCGGACGTCTCCGGCAAGGCGATCGCCAACCTGGAGATCGAGTCGCTGCGGCACGTCGCGCCGACCTTCCACGGCGACACCATCTACGGCGAGACCACCGTGCTCGACAAGTGGCCCTCCAAGTCCAAGGACGACCGGGGCATCGTCTACGTCGAGACCAAGGGGTACAAGCAGGACGGCACGGTCGTCTGCATCTTCCGCCGCAAGGTGATGGTGCCGACCGAGACGTACATCAAGGAGCGCGGCGGCGAGCAGCCCGGGCGCCCCACCCCGCTCTCCTGACTCCTCCCGAAGAGCTCCTCCCGAAAAGAAAGACCCCGGACGGGGAGGCCGCCGTCATCGGCCGACCCCCACCCGGAACGGGGGCCCTGCTGCCGCAGCCACGCCGGCAGGGCCCCCGGCAATCCCCCCCCCCCGGACCCTCAGAACAAATCGGAGCCGCACGATGGGACGCCTGGCACAGACCGACGGCCTCACCGAGATCCAGCGGGACATCCTCGCCACCGTGCGGGATTTCGTCGACAAGGAGATCATTCCGGTCGCGACCGAGCTGGAGCACAAGGACGAGTACCCGACCGCCATCGTCGAGGGCATGAAGCAGCTCGGGCTGTTCGGCCTCACCATCCCCGAGGAGTACGGCGGCCTCGGCGAGTCCCTGCTCACCTACGCCCTGGTGGTCGAGGAGATCGCCCGCGGCTGGATGTCCGTCTCCGGGATCGTGAACACCCACTTCATCGTGGCGCACATGATCAACGCCCACGGCACCCAGGAGCAGAAGGACTACTTCCTGCCGAAGATGGCCGCCGGCGAGCTCCGCGGCGCCTTCTCGATGTCCGAGCCCGGTCTCGGCTCGGACGTTTCCGCCATTTCCACCAAGGGCGTCAAGGACGGCGACTTCTACGTCCTCAACGGCCAGAAGATGTGGCTCACCAACGGCGGCACCTCCACCCTGGTCGCGGTCCTGTGCAAGACCGACGAGGGCGGCAGCACCCCGTACAAGAACATGACCACCTTCCTGATCGAGAAGACGGCCGGCTTCGGCCCGAACCCGACCGTGCCCGGCCTCACCGTGCCCGGGAAGATCGAGAAGATGGGCTACAAGGGCGTCGACACCACCGAGCTGGTGCTGGAGGACGTCCGGATCCCCGCCGACCGCGTCCTCGGCGGCGTCCCCGGCAAGGGCTTCTACCAGATGATGGACGGCGTCGAGGTCGGCCGCGTCAACGTCGCCGCCCGCGGCTGCGGCGTCGCCCGCCGCGCCTTCGAGCTGGGCATCTCCTACGCCCAGCAGCGTTCCACCTTCGGCAAGAAGATCGCCGAGCACCAGGCCATCCAGTTCAAGCTGGCCGAGATGGCCACCAAGGTCGAGGCCGCGCACCAGATGATGGTCATGGCCGCCCGCAAGAAGGACAGCGGCCAGCGCAACGACCTGGAAGCCGGCATGGCCAAGTACCTGGCCTCCGAGTACTGCAAGGAGGTCGTCGAGGACGCCTTCCGCATCCACGGCGGCTTCGGCTTCTCCAAGGAGTACGAGATCGAGCGCCTCTACCGCGAGGCCCCGATGCTGCTCATCGGTGAAGGAACTGCGGAGATCCAGAAGATGATCGTCGGGCGCCGGCTCCTCGAGGAGTACAAGATCGCCGAGTGATCGGCCTCCGATCACCGGATGATCACCGGTCGATCAGCGGGCGATCACCGCGCGGTCGCGGTTCGATCGCTGGTTGATCGCTGATCGATCGCCGATTGATCGCTGATCGGTCGCCGATCGGTCGCCTTCCGATCACCGGGCCGCGGGCGGGGAACGCCCGCGGCCCCCGCGAACAGCCGGGAGACGGGCGTGCGGGCCCGCCCCGGCAGAGCGCCGTGCCCCGTCACGGGCCCGGCCTGGTCCGCCTGGGTCCGGCACGGCCCTCCGGAAGCGGCCGCAGGGCGTACAGCTGCAGCAACGCGCCCTGCGGCCGCTTCCGTACACCCGTTTCCGGGCGTCCCGGCCGTTTCCCCCGGCCCCTCGACCCCCCGCTGCCCCGGCGGGTTCAGCCCGCTCCGCCGCTGAGACAAGAGTCACCAGCCGCGTCCGGTCCCTTGGGAACCGGAGCGGGCCGAGCTACGGTCATAGAGGTGGGTGCCTGTACGCGCTCCCGCCGGACACATGAACGAGCAGGCGGGTTGCCCACCCACCGTGTGCTCCCGATAGCATCCACCGGGACAGCAAGCCGTCCCTCTATTACCGATCCCGCGGTGGCCCCCCGTCCAGCGGCCATGATCCCCCGCGACAAAGGTCTTCGATGCCCATCAGCCCGTCCCCTCACACCTCCGTCACGGACCGCGACGTCCTCGCAGCCCGGACGGCCGGTCGGCGACCCCGCGTGACCATCGCGCGCGGAGCCACCCCCTGGTTCGTCCCCACCCTCGCCACGGCCGCCGTGACCACCGCCCTCACCCGGCGCAGCGGCAAGTGGGCCCTGGCGGCGGTCCCCGCCTGCGCGCTGAGCGCGGGCATGCTGTGGTTCTTCCGCGACCCCGAGCGTGAGATCGGCACGGGCAGAGTGATCTCCCCCGCGGACGGCGTGGTGCAGAGCATCGACGCCTGGCCGGACGGCCGCACCCGCGTCGCGATCTTCATGAGCCCGCTCAACGTCCACGTCAACCGCGCGCCCCTTCCGGGCACGGTGACGTCGGTCGAGCACGTCGCGGGCGGCTTCGTGCCCGCGTTCAACAAGGACAGCGACCAGAACGAGCGGGTCGTCTGGCACTTCGACACCGAACTCGGCGACATCGAGATGGTCCAGATCGCGGGGGCCGTGGCCCGCCGCATCGTGCCGTACGTGGCCGCCGGTACCAAGGTCGAGCAGGGAGACCGGATCGGCCTGATCCGGTTCGGGTCCCGGGTCGACACCTACCTGCCGGCCGGCGTCGAGGTCGGCGTCGAGGTCGGCCAGAAGACCACAGCCGGGGTGACGCGCCTTGACCGTGACTGATCCTGAGACAATCGTCGGCCTGGACGACGAGGAGACGTCCCTGCGCCGCCGCCGCTGGGCGCGCGACCGCGAGCTGCGCGCCCCGCGCTCTCCGCAGCACCTGTCCACCGCCGACTTCCTGACCCTGGGGAACGCCGTCTGCGGCTTCCTGGCGATCTACTCGATCACCACCGGGGTCCTCGTCCCGCACATCACCAACCCGGACGCCGCTCCGGACCGGCACAGCGCCGCCACCGCGGTCACGCTGCTGCTGATCGGCTCGATGTGCGACCTCTTCGACGGCCTGGTGGCGCGCAAGCTGCGCTCCTCGGCCCTCGGGGCGGAACTGGACAACCTGGCCGACCTGATCAGCTTCGGCATCGCGCCGGCCTACTTCGTCGCGGTCTGGGGCATGGTCTCGTCGACCGGCTCCAGCAGCAAGCTCTCGGCGCTCATCGCGCTGACCGTGCTGCTCGCGGTCGTGCTGCGGCTGGCCCGCTTCTCGGCCGTCAAGATGCGGCCCGGGGTGTTCCAGGGCATGCCCTGCCCGATGGGCGCGATGACGGTGATCGCCATCGTGCTGCTCGACCCGCCGTTCCAGCTCGGTCTGCTCGCCATCTTCGGCGCCGCGTACCTGATGGTCAGCCGGATCGAGTACCCGAAGCCGCAGGGGCTGCTGGCCACCGCGACGCTCTGCTGGATCGTCGTCTCCATCGGCTGCCTGGCCGCCTGGGCGACCGGCCTGCCGGGCGGCGACGCGCTGCTGCACGTCGGCGCGTTCGCCCAGATCACGCTGGCCGCGATGGCGCCGCTGCTGGTCATCCGGCGCAAGGTCGGGCAGAAGGTCGGCGACGTCCGCGCCCGGCGGGCGGAGTCGCGGCTCGGCTGAGACCGATCGCCTGCACGCGGAAGGGCCCGGAACCTGGTGGTTCCGGGCCCTTCTTCCGTTTGCCTTCCGTCTGCGCCGACCGCTACGCGCCGCCGTTGTGGACGCTGAACGCGGAACGGCGGGCGGCCCGCGCCACGCCCGGGTCCGGGTGCACGCCCGAGACCGCCGTCAGCACCGAGGCCGCGCGCGGGTGACCCGACTGCCGGGCCCGGGCGAACAGCCGCACCGGGTCGCCGGCCGAGGCGCCCTCGACGTGCCCGACCAGCAGCTCCGTCTCACCGTGGTCCAGCACCGCCGCCGCGGTGTCCACCCACAGCCAGGCCGCGTCCTCCGCGCCCAGCACGTCCGCCGGGGAGACCCCCTCGTCCGCGCGCTCGGCCAGCCACAGCAGCGCGTACGGGCGCAGCACCGGCTCGTCCACCGCCGCCCGCACCGCCTGCTCCGCCGGGCCGCCGGCCACCCGCAGCGCCTCGAAGGCCAGGCCGCGCACCAGCGCGTCGTCGCCCTGGGCCGCGTCCAGCAGCTCGGCCACCGCGCGGTCCGCGGGACGGGCCGCCACCCAGGCCCGGTACTCCGCCCGGGCCGGGCCCGGGGAGTAGTCGGCGCAGGCGTTCAGCAGCTCGAAGGCGCTCTGCTCGATGTGCCCGGCCGCGGTCTGCGCGACGGTGCAGATCTCCTCCAGCTTCGCCCGCACCGCCCAGTGGCCCAGCGGGGACAGCTCGGCGGCGTCGTCCGCGCGGACCACCGCGCCGACCGCCGCCAGGCCGTCCAGCATCCAGTCCAGTACGGCGGCCACGTCGGACGGCGCGGCCGGGGTGTCGATCTGCGGCTCCCGGCAGGTGCCGCGCACGGCCGACACGGCGGAGGCCGCGTGCGGCACCGGCGAGATGCCCGGGCCGACTGCGCCGCCCACGCGGCGCTCGTCCAGGCCGCGGCGCAGCAGCTCCAGCAGCTCGACGTCGGCGACCGGGCCGTCCACCAGGTGCAGGAAGGACAGCAGCTGCGGGGCCTGGTCGACGGCCTGGCCGGCCAGGACGGCGAACACGCCGCGCAGGGCGGCGGGCGGGACGGGCGCGAGCAGCGTCCAGGCGTCGAACAGCGCGGACCAGCCGCGCACCACGGCCTCGTCGTCGTGCTCCCAGGCGTGCAGGCGCCAGCCGGGGCCGGCTCCGCCGTCCCGGGCCTCCACCAGGCCGACCAGCAGGGCCTGGCCCCAGGCCTTCGCGGCGGCGCCGACCGTCATCGCCAGCGCGCGGCCCGCGGCGCGGGCGTCCTCGGGCAGCAGCTCGCCGCGCTTGTCGACCTCTTCCAGATCGCCGGCCCAGCGGGCGATCCGCACGGCGTCCACCAGCATCCGGCGGGCCAGCGGCGCCAGCTCGGCGGGGGCGGGGAAGCCCTCCGGGACCGGAACCCGGCCCCGCCCGGGCGCCGGGGCCGGGCCCCGTCGGCGGGGTACGCCGGGCCTGGGTACACCGGCCCCGCCCGGCCTGCCACCGGCTGGCCGGTGGGCCGTACCGGGGAGACGGGTCACCGTCGCACCGGTACCGATCGTCGGTTGGAGCGGGGCATCACGGTCGCGCGGGTTCCGAGACGTCACGTCGAGCAGTCTTCCCCTTGCACGGGCCTTCTGTCACATCCGGTTGTCCGTACGACCGGACGCGCCCGGACGGCACCTCCGCAAGATCGGGCAACAGTGGCAAACCGGCTGGCCGGAAACGTGTGGCGGGTCCATGCCAGGGTGCGGGGGTCGGTCGCGGTGCCCGACCGGGCGGTCACGCTCCGTGTACGGGCGCCCGCCGGAGCCGCCCGGGCCGTCGGACGGGACGTCGGACGGGCAGTCGGACGGGCGGGGCGGAAATCGGACCCATCGGTTTCGGGTTCCGCGTTTCGTGTTCCGTGTTCCGCGTTCCGCGTTCCGCACGGAAAGTCGACAGGGCCGACTTCTCGCGCACAACGGGGCGGCGGGAAAGCGAATGAAGAAGCGGGCATCGACTTCCCGTGCGGTGCGAACCGCCGGGCGAGCGCCGAAGATCGGCCACGGACGAACCGGGTTCGGGAGCGGCGAAAGCGCGGGAAGTCGGCCGGTCCGACTTCCCGCGCTTTCGCATTCGTTCCTGGGAGCTCACAGGAGATCACAGGAGATCACAGGAGGGGGGTGAGCCAGCGGCGGAGGAGTTCGGTGTAGCGCTCGGGGGCGGAGTTCCACAGCGCGGCGTGGTCGGCGCCGGGGAAGGCCTGGAGGCTGACCACGTCGTGCCGGGCGTGGGCGAGGTGCTCGGCGGCCCGCAGCGGGGCGATCGGGTCGTCCGGGCTCTGCAGCAGCAGGGTGGGCACGTGCAGGTCGGCGCCCTCGGCGATGCGGGCGAAGTCGGCGAGGTCGACGCCGGTGCGGCCCTGGGCGGCGAGCGCGCCGAGCTCGGCGACGGCGCCGGACCAGCCGGCCCGGCGGGCGTCGCGCCGGGCACTGGCCTGGAGGTCCAGCACCGGCGAGTCCAGGATCAGGCCGCGGACGGCGTGCGACCAGGCGGAGCGGGCGGCGGCCTGCAGGACCATGGTCGCGCCGACCGACCAGCCGTACAGGATGACCTTGCCCGCGCCGTTGTCGAGCGCCAGCCGGATCGCCGACTCGACGTCCCGCCACTCGGTCTCGCCGAAGTGGCTGAGCCCGTCCGGGGAGGCGGGGGCACCTTCGTCGCCGCGGTAGGTGACGGCCAGCGCGGGCATGCTGAGCCGGTCCAGGACGGGGAGCACCGGGAGCGTCTGCTGCCGGTCGGCGCCGGGGCCGTGCACCAGGATCACCCAGGTGCCGCGTTTGCCGTCGACGTACCAGGCGGGGAGGTCGCCGAGTTCGCCCTCGGCGGTGGTCCCGGTGAAGGGGAGGCCGAGCGCCGTGGTCGGGTCGCCGAGCAGGACGCGCGGGGTGAAGCGGACCTCGGTGCCGGGAGCCAGGGTGCCCCGGTCGGCCCGGACGAGCCGCCGGGTGACGCCCTGCGCGTCGCTGTGCAGCACCTCCTCGACGACGGCGTGGCCGCCGCCCTCCCACTCGACCGCCCAGCGGCCGGGGCGCAGGCTCTCCGGGCGGCGGGTGAAGGTGACCCGGCCGGCGGCGAGGCGCTGGACGACGAGCGGCCCGGACTCCGGCGCGGCGGTCTCCGGCCGCACCATCCGCTCCGAGGCCTTGCGACCGACCACCAGGACGGCGGCCCCTACGGCGGCGGCCGCCACGACGGCTGCGGTTCCCCAACGCATTTCGTTCCCCGCTCTGCTGGTCGGTCCGGGCGGTGTTCGTGCACCAGTTCACCGGCGGGCGGCGCGCCGGGCCACCGGGCTGGGCCGTCCGGGGCACGGGGACGGGGGATCAGGCGGGATTTCGGTGGTCCGGTGGCCGAGAAGTCGCCAGGAGTTCCAGGAAGCGGTCGGTGAGGCGCCCGGCGACGGGTCTGACGCCCGGGGCGCCCCAGTGGCCGGGGACGGCGTGCTCCTGATGGAGGGTGGCAAGGGCGGCGGCCAGGTCGTCGCGGTCGGCCGGGACGATCCGGGCGACGGCCGCCAGGTGCGCCTGCCAGCGACCGTCCACGCAGCGCCGCAGCAGCCGGTCGAGGGCGTCCCGGCGGCCGGTGGCCTCGACGAGGGCGGCGGGGGCCAGCCCGAGCGTCTCCGCCAGGGCGCGGGTCGCGGCCGCGTCGCCCTCCCAACGGCCGGTCCGTTCGGCCTCCCGGTAGACGGGCAGGGCGACGCCGATCCGGCCGGCGGCCGCCTGCTGGGTCAGTTCGCGGGTCAGCCGGTGGTCGCGCAGCCCCACCGGGCGGGTGCCCATCAGCTGGGCGGCGGTGCACCACAGGACCCGGGCGAGCGCGACCAGCTCCGTCTCGTCCGGGTGCAGCTCACCGCTCTCCCAGGCGCGCACGTGGGCGGGCAGCAACCTGACGCCGTGTGCGGCCAGTCCCTCCGCGACCTGCTCGGGCGTCAGGCCGAGGCCGGTGCGGTGGGAGCGGGCGGCGGCGGGCGAGAACGGCACCGGGAGCGGGGCCGGGGGCTGTCTGCGGCGCATGGCCGAACGGTAGGGGCGAGCGGCGGGCCGGGCCCAGGTGCCGAAGCCACGAAGCGGCCGGGGCGGGGCCGGCGCACGGCTGGGCGATCGCACAGCTCGGCGCGGTGCGCGCTGTGACCAACCCCTCCGTGACCTCGGTTGACTGCCGGTTCGGCAGCGTGATGGGATTCCGGGGCCAAACGGAGGCATGGAGAGGAAGCCGGTGCGAGTCCGGCGCGGTCCCGCCACTGTCACCGGGGAGCACGCTCGGACAACGCCACGGCGGGCCGTCAGTTATCGCTGGGGGCTGCTGGAAGGCCCGGGAGTGCGTCCGACCCGGAAGCCAGGAGACTCTCGCCCCCGGTACGTCGAGCCAGGGCGCGGACCCTGAGTGAGGACACGCACGCGATGCAGGCTGCCCCACCCCGCCGGACTTCGAGCTGCCTTCCGCCGTGCGCCCGGTAGCCGCGCGGGCCGTCGACGCGCGGGCGCTCGCCGCGCGCCCCGTACGCCCGGCGGCCCGGGCCGCCGCGTTCGCGCTGGGCGCCGTCGCCGGGTACGCCGTCGACGCCCGTTTCGCCGATCCCCGCCGCGGCCACCCGGTGGCCGCCTTCGGCACCGCTGCGACCGGGCTGGAGCGGCGGCTGTGGCGGGACGGCCGGGCGGCCGGCGCGGCGTACACGGCGCTGTGCGTGGGCACCGTCGCGGCCGGCGCGCTCGCCCTGGACCGCACAGTCGGCCGGCGCCCGCTGGGCCGGGCGGCGCTCGCGGCGGCCGCGACCTGGACGGTGCTCGGCGGCACCTCGCTGACCCGGGAGGCGCGCGCCATCGGCCGCTCGCTGGCCGCCGGCGACCTGGCGGCCGCCCGGGAGCGGCTGCCGCACCTGTGCGGGCGGGACCCGAGCGCCCTGGACGAGCAGCAGATCGCCCGCGCCGTCGTCGAGTCGGTGGCCGAGAACACCGCCGACGCCGTGGTCAACGCGCTGGCCTGGGGCGCCCTGGCGGGCACGCCGGGCCTGCTGGCGTTCCGTGCGGTCAACACCCTGGACGCGATGGTCGGCCACCGCTCGCCCCGCTACGCCCGGTTCGGCTGGGCCTCCGCCCGGCTGGACGACGTCGCGGGCTGGCCGGGCGCCCGGCTGACGGCGCTGCTGACGGTGGCCGCCGCCCCCGAGCCGCGGACCGCCTGGCGGGTCTGGCGGCGGGACGGCTCCGCGCACCCGAGCCCGAACGCGGGCCAGGCCGAGTCGGCCTTCGCCGGCGCGGTCGGCGTCCGGCTGGGCGGGACCTTGCAGTACGGCGAGCGGGTCGAGCACCGGCCCGTACTGGGCGAGGAGTTGCGGCCGGTGACGGTGGACGACATCGAGCGGGCCTGCACGCTGTCGCGGCGGGTCGGCGCGCTGGCGCTGGGTACGACGGTCGCGGGGCACGTGCTGCTGCGCGCGTTCCGCAAGAGGGGTGGGGCATGAGCGAGCGATGGGGGTACCCCCGGCCGGAGGCTGGGGGAGAGCGAGCCATCGGAAGGTGCGCACGGTGCGAAGCGCCCGCCGGGCGAAGCGAGGCGGTCGCATGAGCAACGCGCTGCTGGTCGCCGGGACGACCTCGGACGCGGGCAAGAGCGTGGTCACGGCCGGGATCTGCCGCTGGCTGGTCCGTCAGGGCGTGCGGGTCGCGCCGTTCAAGGCGCAGAACATGTCGCTGAACTCCTTCGTCACCGCGGACGGCGCCGAGATCGGCCGCGCCCAGGCGATGCAGGCGCAGGCGGCCCGGGTCGAGCCGGAGGCGGCGATGAACCCGGTGCTGCTGAAGCCGGGGGCGGACGGCCGCAGCCAGGTGGTGCTGCTCGGCAAGCCGGTCGCCGAGGTCGGCGCGCTGGACTACCGCGAGCGCAAGCCCGTCCTGCTGGAGCGCGCCCTGGAGTGCCTGGCCGACCTGCGCCGCCGCTACGACGTGGTGGTGTGCGAGGGCGCCGGCTCGCCGGCCGAGATCAACCTGCGCGACCGCGACATCGCCAACATGGGCCTGGCCACCGCCGCCGCCCTGCCCGTCGTGGTGGTCGGCGACATCGACCGCGGCGGGGTGTTCGCCGCGATGTACGGCACGCTGGCGCTGCTGTCGGCGGAGGACCAGCGGCACGTCGCCGGCTGGTTCGTCAACAAGTTCCGCGGCGACGGGCGGCTGCTCGCGCCCGGGCTGGAGATGCTGCGCGAGCTGACCGGCCGCCCGGTCCTGGGCACGCTGCCGATGCTGCCCGGGCTGTGGCTGGACGCCGAGGACTCGCTGGACCTGTCCACCGTGGTGGACCGGGTGGACGGGCGCGGGCCGCTCGGGGCGGACGTGCTGCGGGTCGCCGTGGTGCGCTTCCCCCGGCTGTCCAACTTCACCGACCTGGACGCGCTGGCGCAGGAGCCGGGCGTGCTGGTGCGCTGGGCGACCCGGCCGGAGGAACTGGCCGACGCCGACCTGGTGGTGCTGCCCGGCACCCGGGCCACCGTGGCCGACCTCGCCTGGCTGCGCGAGCGCGGCCTGGAGCCGGCGCTGAAGGCACGGGCGGCGGCCGGGCTGCCGATCCTCGGCGTCTGCGGCGGCTACCAGATGCTGGCGCGCTCGATCGACGACGCGGTGGAGTCCGGGGCGGGCCTCGTCCCGGGGCTCGGCCTGCTGCCGGCCGACATCCGGTTCGGCGTCGAGAAGGTGCTGGCCCGGCCGGTGGGCGAGGCGTACGGGCAGCGGGTCGAGGGGTACGAGATCCACCACGGGGTGGCCACGGTGGACGGCGGGGAGCCGTTCGTCTCCGATGGCCGTGGGCAGGGACTGGACGGCTGCCGGGTCGGCTCGGTGTGGGGCACCACCTGGCACGGCGCGCTGGAGAACGACGGGTTCCGTCGCGAACTCCTGCGCGAGGTCGCCGAGTTGGCCGGTCGGGCGTTCGTGCCGGCACCGGACACCTGCTTCGCCGAGGCGCGCGAGGCCCGGCTCGACCGGCTGGGAGACCTGATCGAGGAGCACGCGGACACCGACGCGCTGTGGAAGCTGATCGAGGGCGGGGTGCCGGCGGCCGGATCGCTGCCCTTCCTCCCGCCCGGGGCACCTGTGGGAGTGACGCATGACTGACGTCCGCTATCCGTTCACCGCGATCGTCGGCATGGCCGACCTGCGGCTCGGGCTGCTGCTCAACGCCGTCTCCCCGGCCGTGGGCGGCGTGCTGGTGCGCGGCGAGAAGGGCACCGCGAAGTCCACCATGGTGCGCGCGCTGGCCGGGCTGCTGCCCTCCATCGCCGCCGTGGACGGCTGCCGCTTCGCCTGCGACCCGGCCGCGCCGGACCCGCAGTGCCCGGACGGGCCGCACACCTCCGTCGCCGGTCACGAACGGCCGTCCCAGCTGGTCGAGTTGCCGGTCGGCGTGGCCGAGGACCGGATCGTCGGCTCGCTCGACCTGGAGCGGGCGCTCGCCGAGGGCGTCAAGGCGTACGAGCCCGGACTGCTCGCCAAGGCGCACCGGGGCGTGCTCTACATCGACGAGGTGAACCTGCTCCAGGACCACGTCGTCGACCTGCTGCTGGACGCCGCCGCGATGGGCCGCTCGTACGTCGAGCGCGAGGGCGTGTCGGTGCGGCACGCGGCGCGGTTCCTGCTGGTCGGCACGATGAACCCGGAGGAGGGCGAGCTGCGGCCGCAGCTGCTCGACCGGTTCGGCCTGACCGTCGAGATCGCCGCCACCCGGGACCCGGCCGAGCGGGCCGAGGTCGTCCGGCGGCGGCTCGGGTACGACGCCGACCCGGCCGGCTTCGCGGCGCGGTTCGCCGAGGAGGAGCGGGAGCTCGCCGAACGCATCACCGCCGCCCGGGAGTTGCTGCCCAAGGTCGAGCTGACCGATGTGGCGCTGCGTCAGATCACCGCCGTGTGCGCCGCGTTCGAGGTGGACGGGCTGCGCGCGGACATCGTGATGGCGCGCACCGCCGTCGCGCTGGCCGCCTGGGCCGGGCGCACCGAGGTGCTGGAGGAGGACGTCCGCAAGGCCGCCCAGCTGGCTCTGCCGCACCGGCGGCGGCGCAACCCGTTCGACGCGCCCGGGCTGGACGAGGAGCAGCTGGACCGGACGCTGGAGGAGCACGCGCAGCCGGAGGAGCCGGCGGAGCCGGTGGAGCCGGAACCCGAGGGGGACGGTCCGGACGGTGACGGGCCGGACGGCGGGCCCGACGGCGACGGCCCCGGCGACGGCGGCCCGGAGGACGGCGGACCGGACGGCGGCCCGGACGGCGGCGGCCCCGAGGGCGGTGGCGCCCCCGAGCCGTTCGACGGCGCCGCGCCGGAGCCGGGACCGGCCACCTCGGCCGAGGACGAGCCCGCGCAACCGCCCGTACCGGCCCAACACCCCGCGCCCGCGCGGGAGTCGGCGCCCGTCGCGGCCGGCGACCCGTACCGGACCCGGCTGTTCACCGTGAAGGGCACCGGGCACGGCGCGCAGGGCCGCCGCTCCCCCGCCGAGACCACCGGCGGGCACACCGTCCGCGCCCGGCGGCCGCAGGGCACGCTGAGCCGGCTGCACCTGACCGCGACCCTGCAGGCCGCCGCGCCGCACCAGGTGGCGCGCGGGCGGGACGGCCGGGCGCTGGTGCTGCACCGGGACGACTTCCGCGAACAGGTGCGCCAGGGGCGGGAGTCCAACCTGGTGCTGTTCGTCGTCGACGCCTCCGGCTCGATGGCCGCCCGGCAGCGGATGACCGCCGTCAAGGGCGCCGTGCTGTCCCTGCTGATGGACGCCTACCAGCGGCGCGACAAGATCGGCATGGTCACCTTCCGGGGCGCCGACGCCGAGCTGGCGCTGCCGCCCACCTCCTCCGTCGAGGTCGGCGCCGCGCGGCTGGAGTCGCTGCCCACCGGCGGGCGGACCCCGCTGGCCGCCGGCCTGCTGCGCGCCCACGAGGTGCTGCGGGTCGAGCGGCTGCGCGACCCGAGCCGGCGCCCGCTGCTGGTCGTGGTGACCGACGGGCGGGCCACCGGCGGGCGGGACGCCGTCGCCCGGTCCCACCGCGCGGCCGCGCTGTTCGCCGCGCAGGGCACCGCCAGCGTGGTGCTGGACTGCGAGTCCGGCCCGGTCCGGCTGGGCCTGGCCCGCACCCTGGCCGGGCTGCTGGGCGGCTCCGCCGTCAGCCTGGACGAGCTGCGCGCCGAGGGCGTGGCCTCGCTCGTCCGCGAGAGCCGTTCCGTGCACTCCGCGAGGCCCGCGAACACCGCGCGGCCCGCGAACCCCGCGAACTCCGCGAAGCCCATCCGTTCGATGCGAAAGGCGGCCTGAGCCGACATGCCCAAGGGAGTCCCCGAGAGCGTCCCCGACGACGGCCTGACGACCCGTCAGCGCCGTACGCAGCCGATCACCGCCGTGCACACCGGCCCTGGCAAGGGCAAGTCCACGGCCGCGTTCGGCATGGCGCTGCGGGCCTGGAACCAGGGCTGGTCGGTCGGGGTGTTCCAGTTCGTGAAGTCCGCGAAGTGGAAGGTCGGCGAGGAGAACGCGCTGCGCGTGCTCGGCGCCTCCGGCGAGGGCGGCACCGTCGACTGGCACAAGATGGGCTCCGGCTGGTCCTGGATCCAGCGCTCCGCCGAGCAGGAGATGACCAGCGAGGAGGCGGCCAAGGAGGGCTGGGAGCAGGTCAAGCGCGACCTCGCGGCCGAGACCTACCGCTTCTACGTGCTGGACGAGTTCACCTACCCGATGCACTGGGGGTGGATCGACCCGGACGAGGTGGTCGCCGTGCTCAAGGACCGCCCCGGCAGCCAGCACGTCGTCATCACCGGCCGGTACGCGCCCGAGGCGCTGACCGAAGTCGCCGACCTGGTCACCGAGATGACCAAGGTCAAGCACCCCATGGACGCCGGCCGCAAGGGCCAGCGCGGTATCGAGTGGTGACCTCTTGAGCAACATCCCCCGCCTCGTCGTCGCCGCGCCCTCCTCCGGCGCCGGCAAGACCACGGTCGCCACCGGCCTGATCGCGGCGCTCGCCGCGCGCGGGCTGGCGGTGTCCCCGCACAAGGTCGGCCCGGACTACATCGACCCGGGCTACCACGCGCTCGCCGCCGGGCGCCCGGGCCGCAACCTGGACGCCTTCATGTGCGGGCCGGAGCGGATCGCGCCGCTGTTCCTGCACGGCGCGGCGGGCGCCGACGTCGCGGTGGTCGAAGGCGTCATGGGGCTGTTCGACGGGGCCTCCGGGCGCGGGGAGCTGGCGTCCACCGCGCACGTCGCCAAGCTGCTGCGGGCGCCCGTGGTGCTGGTGGTCGACGGCTCCTCGCAGTCCCGGTCGGTCGCCGCGCTGGTGCACGGCTTCGCCTCCTGGGACCCGCAGGTGCGCCTGGCCGGGGTGATCCTCAACCGGGTCGCCTCCGACCGGCACGAGCAACTCCTGCGCGAGGCGCTGGAAGAGGGCTCCGGCGTGCCGGTGCTCGGCGCGCTGCGCCGCTCGGCCGCCGTCGCCACGCCGTCCCGGCACCTCGGGCTGATCCCGGCCGTGGAGCGCTCGGCGGAGGCGCTGAAGGCCGTCGCGGACATGGGGGACCTGGTCGCCTCCTCGGTCGACCTCGACGCCCTGCTGGAACTCGCGCGCACCGCACCGGAGTTGGACGCCGAGCCGTGGGACCCGTACGCCGAGGTGGCGCCGGTCGCCGGCCGGCCGCGGATCGCCGTGGCCGGCGGCGCGGCGTTCTCCTTCTCGTACGCCGAGAACGCCGAACTGCTCGGCGCGGCGGGCGCGGAGGTCGTCCCGTTCGACCCGCTGCACGCCTCCGCCCTACCCGAGGGCACGGCCGGCCTGGTCATCGGCGGCGGCTTCCCGGAGCTGTACGTCCGGGAGTTGAGCGGCAACGCCGAACTGCGCTCGGCCATCGCCGCGTTCGCCGCCTCCGGCGGGCCGGTCGCCGCCGAGTGCGCCGGACTGCTCTACCTCGGGCGGGAGTTGGACGGCCTGCCGATGTGCGGCGTGCTCGACACCGACGCCCGGATGACCGAACGGCTCACCCTCGGCTACCGGGAGGCCGTCGCCCTGCACGACTCCCCGCTCGCCCCGGCCGGCACCCGGCTGCGCGGGCACGAGTTCCACCGGACGGTCTGCGAGCCGGGCGCCGGCGAACTCCCCGCCTGGGGCTGGCAGTTGCCCGGCGGCCCGCGCCGGGAGGGCTTCGCGGCCGGCAACGTGCACGCCTCCTACCTGCACCTGCACTGGGCCGGGACGCCCGGGCTCGCCGCGTCCTTCGCGGCGGCCGCGGCGGCGTACGACGCCGGGTGACGGGCCCGGTCGGCGGTTATTGCGGTGCCGCCGGAGCGGCCCGTCCGTAGGATGCGCGCATGCGCGTGATCGTCCTCAACGGCGGCTCCAGCTCCGGCAAGTCGAGCCTCGCCCGGCAGCTGCAGGAACTGCTGCCGGAACCCTGGCTGCACCTCGGCGCCGACACCCTGGTCGAGGCGCTGCCGCCGCGACTGCTCGGCGGGGCCGACGGCCTCGGCGGCGTGACGGACGGCGACGGCACCGTCGAGGTCGGCCCCGCCTTCGCCGCCCTGGACGCCGCCTGGACACTCGGCGTCGCGGCGATGGCCCGGGCCGGCGCACACGTCATCGTCGACGAGGTGTTCCTCGGCGGCGCCGCCTCGCAGGCCCGGTGGCGTACGGCACTGGACGGCCTCGACGTGCTCTGGGTCGGCGTTCGCTGCGACCCGGCCGTCGCCGCCGCCCGGGAGGCCGCCCGCGGCGACCGCGTCGCCGGGATGGCCGCCGCGCAGGCGACGGCGGTGCACACGGGCGTCGGCTACGACCTGGTGATCGACACCACGCGGGCGACGGCGCAGGAGTGCGCCCGAACCGTTCTCGCCCGGGTCGCCACCTGCGGTTGACTGTCCGGTGACCGACCAGCAGGTTCCCGGCCCCCGGAGGCAATCGGCATGACCAGGCAGCACACGTACACCGTCGAGATCACCTGGACCGGCAACCAGGGCACCGGCACCGGCGACTACCGCTCCTACGCCCGCGACCACGAGGTCTCCGCCCCGGGCCTGCCCACCATCCCGGGCTCCTCCGACCCCGCCTTCCGCGGCGACCCGGCCCGCTGGAACCCCGAGCAGCTGCTGCTCGCCTCCATCTCCCAGTGCCACCTGCTGTGGTACCTGCACCTGTGCGCGGTCAACGGCGTCGTCGTCACCTCGTACAGCGACCAGCCGGTCGGACGGATGGCCGAGACGGCGGACGGCGGGCACTTCACCTCGGCGGTGCTCCACCCGCGCATCGAGGTCGCGGAGGAGGCCATGGTGGACAAGGCCGTCGCCCTGCACGCGGACGCCCACCGGTCCTGCTTCATCGCCAACTCGGTCAACTTCCCGGTCCGCCACGAGCCGGTCGTGACGGTGGCCGCGGGCAACTGACCCCCGCCGTCGCCGGCGGGCCGAGCAGCGGGTACGGTCGCGGCTCGTCGCACCAACGGACCGAAGGAAACCCATGCGCCGCGCCGCCGCCACCTGCCTGCTCGTGACCGCCGCCGCCCTGGCGGGGTGCGCGCGCAGCACCCCCGCGGCCACCCCGGCGGCGGCCCCCTCGGCCGCCGCCTCCACCCCCGCCCCCTCCGCCGCCGCCCCCTTCGCTGCGAGTACCGGCCCGAGCGCGAGCGCCAACCCCGTGCAGGCCTGGGCCCTGCAGTCCTCGCAGTTCGGCACCGTGAGCGCCGCCGTGCTGCCGATGACCACGGCCATCATGAGCACCCACGGCGACCCGGCGGCCGTGGGCAAGGCGTGCGCGACCCTGGCCACGAAGGTCGACGGCGTCCGGCCGGAGGCGGGCGCCCCCACGGAGTGGGGCCAGGTCCTCGCCGACCTCCAGAAGACCACCAAGAACTGCGACGCGGTGGCCGCCGGGGACTCCGGCGCCTACGACCGGATGCAGGGCGACTTCGACACCGCCATCACCCACCTCAAGACCCTCACCGACCAGATCTGACCACCCCGGCGGCGTCAGCCGCCCTGGCCGAAGGTGCCCCGGCGGGGGTTGCCGCGGGCGTGGCAGGGGGCGCAGCGCAGGCGGGTGTAGATCGCCACCGGGCCCATGAAGACGTCCTCGCGGCCGTCTGCCGGGGACTTCGAGCCGGCCGGCTTCCCGCAGTCCAGGCAGGCGCGGTTCGGTCGGGCGGTGATCGAGCAGGCGCGGCAGACCAGGTGGGTCGGGTGTTCGGCGTGCACGACGACGGGCTGCGGCCCGCCGTGGATCAGGTGGTCGCACCAGGTGCAGGACTCGTCCTCCTGCGAGGCCAGCATCCGGGAACGGGTCTCCTGGAGCCAGCCGGCGGCCTGCTGCACCGGCACCTTCACCGGCGGCCCCCACCCGGAGTCGGCGAGCCACTGCGCGCCCTCCGCGCCGGCCGCGCGCAGCTGGTCGTCGACGGCGATGTCCCTGGGCGTCCTGTCCTTCATCGGCCTTCTCCTCCGGTGCGGTCTCCCACCCGGGTTAACGCACCCGGGCGGCTCGCGGACACGCGGGCCGGTCGTCAGCGCCGCCCGAGCACCGGCTCGGTGTCCCCGTGGGCGACCAGGAGCTTGCGCAACAGGCCGTCGAGCTGGGCGCGTTCACCGGCGTCGAGGGCGGCGAGGATGCGCTGCTCGTTGCGGACGTGGCCGTCCAGGACGGAGTCGATGAGGTCCTTGCCGGCCGGGGTGAGGCGGACCAGGACGGCGCGGCGGTCGTCCGGGCAGGGGCGGCGCTCCACCAGGCCCTTCGCGGAGAGGCGGTCGACGCGGTTGGTGATGGCGCCCGAAGTGACCATCGCGGCCTTGAGCAGCGCGCGGGCGTTGAGTTCGTACGGTTCGCCGGAGCGGCGCAGGGTGGCGAGGACGTCGAACTCGGAGGAGTCCAGGCCGCAGCTGGTGAAGTACTCGCGCAGGGCGTTCTCGACCCGGACGCCGAGGCGGCGCATCCGGCCGACCAGGGCGATGACGTCGAGGTCGAGGTCGAGCCCGGTCCCGGTCCACTGCTCGACGATCCCGTCGATGGTGTCGCGCTCCTGCATGGTCGTCCGCCTTTCGTGACTGCCGTCGTTCACCGGCCCCCTCCCGGTCCACATATCTTAACGCTCACATACTTGACGTTCAGCTACCGCCAGGCGTAGAAATATCTCAACGTTCAGATAATCAACGTTCAGGGGGATCTCTGATGGACCGCAAGCGCATCGGCATCGCCGCCACCGCAGCCCTCGCCCCGGCCGCCTGGGGCACCACCTACCTGGTCACCACCCAGCTGCTGCCTGAGGGCCGCCCGCTCCTGCTCGCCGCGCTGCGCGCCCTCCCCGCCGGGCTCCTCCTGCTCCTCCTCGGCCGCAAGCTCCCCAAGGGGCGCTGGTGGGGCCGCGCGGCGGTCCTCGGCATGCTCAACATCGGGCTGTTCTTCCCGCTCACCTTCGTCGCCGCCTACCGCCTGCCCGGCGGCGTCGCCGCCACCATCGGCGCGATCCAGCCGCTGCTCGTCGCCGGGTTCTCCATCGGCGTGCTGGGGGTACGGCCCGGCCGGCGGGCCCTGGTCGCCGGGCTGGTCGGCGTCGGCGGCGTGGCCCTGCTCGTCCTCAACGGCGGCGCCCGGCTCGACGCCCTCGGCATCGCCGCGATGGCCGCCGCGATCGCGCTGATGGCGATGGGCACCGTCCTCATCCGCCGCTGGGGCCGCCCCGAAGGCGCCACCATGCTCGACGTGACCGCCTGGCAGCTCCTCGCCGGCTCCGTCGTCCTCGTCCCGCTAGCCGCCTTCGTCGAGGGCGCCCCGCCCGCGCTCAGCGGCGCCAACCTGGCCGGCTTCGCCTACCTCAGCCTCTTCAGCACCGCGGTCGGCTACGTCCTCTGGTTCCGCGGCATCGACCGCCTCGGCGCCGGCCCGGTCTCCTTCCTCGGCCTGGTCAACCCCGTCGTCGCCACCCTCGGCGGCCTCGTCGTCCTCCACCAGACCCTCACCCCCTGGCAGCTCCTCGGCCTCACCCTCGCCCTCGGCGCCCTCCTCCTCGGCCAGTCCCCCACCCGCAAGCCCGCCCCGACCCCCACCCCCACCCTCACCCCCGACCCGGTCACCCCCCTCCCCACCCCCGCCCGCTGACCACCCCACCCCCACCGCCGCCCCGCCACCCCGGCCGGGCGGCGGCCGCGTTCCGCGACCCGGGCCCGCGCCGGGTGGGTCAGCCGGTGGCGCGGACGTAGATGTCGGCGGCGTCGGGGTCGGCCGGGGTGGTGGCGACGTAGATGTGGCGGGCGGCGGTGGGGGCCGGGGTGGGCGCCGGGGCCGGGGTGTCGTCGGGGGCCGGGGCCGGGGCCGGGGAGCCGGGGGTGTCAGGCGTGCCGGAGCTGGCAGGGGTGTCGGGCGTGTCGGGGAGTTCGGGGGCCTCTGCCGGGGAGTCGCCGCCGAGGGCGGCGGTGAGGTCGGGTGGGAGGGGGGCGGCGGGGCCGGGGGCGGGGAGGTCGTAGGTGTGCAGGAAGTCGCCGAGGCCCGGGTCCTTGCCGCCGGCGAGGCGGTAGTGGAGGTAGGCGACGGGGGCGCCGTCCGAGGTGTGGGTGTAGACGGCGCCGACCGGGGTGTAGCTGCGGTCGGCGCCGGGGTGTTGGGCGGGGTGGAGGCCGGCGAGGCGTTCGGCGCGGTCGCGGTCGGTGAGGCGGCCGGGGGTGCCGAGGGTGAGGGCGTTGACGCCGCGGACGGCGAGGGCGGCGAGAACGGCGACGAAGAGGACGAGCCCGACCGCGACGGTGCGGCGCAGCACCGGGCGGCCGTGCAGGACGGGCCAGGAGTCGGTCACCGTGCGCTCGGGCGGGATGCCGTCCATGGTCGTTCGCTCCCCCGTTCGATCGTCCGGACGTCACTGTGCCCGACGAGGGACGGCGGCCGGAAGTTCCTCACCCCAGGTAGGCGGGTGCGACGGCCGCCGTGGTGACGCGCACGGCGCTGCCGGTGCCGTCCGCGGGGACGGTCCACAGGTCGGCGCCGTAGTCGCCGGGCAGGGCGTAGAGGAGGGTGTGGTCGTCGGACCACAGGGCCTGGTCGTCGATGTTGCGGTGTTCGGCGGTGGCGGTCTCGGTCATGGTGGCGAGGTCGAGGACGTAGAGCCGCCAGGGCGCGTCGGCGGAGAGGCCGGGGACGCGCTTCTTGTAGGCGACGCGGGTGCCGTCCGGGGAGAGGGAGGGGCATTCGACGTTGTCGTGCAGGGTGGTGAGGGTGCGGGCGCCGAGGTCGCCGCGGACGAGGTGGGTCTGCCCGCCGGTGGCGACGGTGGCGTAGAAGGTCGTGTCATCGGCGAAGGTGACGCCCCAGATGTTGATGTCGTGCGCCTGCAGCGGGTGGCCGTCCTGGAGGACGGTGAAGTCCTCCAGGTTCTCGCGCAGGTTCCAGTCGCGGACGTCGACGACGGAGGTGCGGGTGGAGAAGTTGGTGCCCGCGTAGGAGTCGCCGCTGACGAAGACCGTCCAGGCGGCGAGGTGTCCGGACGGGGAGACCCGGGAGCGGGTGGGGATCCCGGCGGCGGGGAAGGAGCGCCGTTCGCGCAGGTGGTCGTCGAGGACGACGGCCCGGTAGGTGTCCTCCAGGGCGCCGTGGACGGCCTGCAGGCAGATGCCGGTGCCGGCGGCGGCGTGGAAGCGCAGGCACTGGACGCCGGAGGCGGTGCGCGGGCCGTCCGGCCGGTCGGCGGGGACGGTGGTGATCTCGTCCCGCTGCGGGCCCCAGGCCATGTTGCGGAAGAGCAGTTGCCGCCCGCCTCCGCCGTCGGTGAGCGTGACCCGGCCGGAGTGGACGGCGGGCCCGCCGGGCTGGGCCCGGTCGCGTTCGGCGGTGCGGTCGGCGGCGTACAGGACGGCTCCGGTGCCGACCGCCCCGAGCAGCAGGACGGCGACCAGCAGCACGATCACCCTGGTCCGGTTCTGGAGGTTCATTCGGCTTCCTCGACAGCGGGGGCGGGGGCGGGGGCGGCGACGGGTTCGGTGGGGCGCAGCACGGCGGCCGCGGCGGCGACGCACAGCGCGAGCGCCCCCGCCGACCAGGCGAGCGCGCCGGTGCCGCCGACCGCGCTCCACAGCGCGCCGAACAGCAGCGAGCAGGCGAACCGGGCGAGCGCCTGCCCGGTGCCGACCAGGGCGAGCCCGGCGCCGCGCTGTTCGGCCGGGACGGTGTCGGCCGCGGCGGCGGCGAGCACGCCGTCGGTGGCGGCGTAGAAGGCGCCGTGCAGGACGAGCACGCACAGCACGACGGGCAGCCCCCGCAGCGGCGAGAGCAGCAGCCCGTACGCGAGCAGCAGGACGCCGTGCCCGGCGAGGAACAGGGTGCGCCGGCCGATCCGGTCGGCGAGCAGGCCGAGCGGGACGGCCAGTAGGAGGAAGGCGGCGGCGGTGCCGAGCGGCAGCAGCGGGAACAGGGTGACGGACAGGCCGAGGCGCTTCTGGATCAGCAGGTAGAGGAAGGAGTCGCTGACGGTGGTGAGGCCGAGCAGCACGGCGCACAGGGTGAGCCGGCGCAGTCCGGGCAGGCGCAGCAGGGTGAGGCCGTCGCGCAGCGAGGGGGCGGGAGTCGACGGATCGTCACCGCTCGGGCGGTTCGGCACGAACAGCAGCAGGATCAGCACGCCGAGCACCGCGACGCAGGCGCTGACCGTGAACACCGCGTCGTAGCCGTGCCGTTCGCCGCCGTCCGCGAGCAGCGGCCCGCCGGCCAGGCGCAGCACGAGGAAGGCGGTGAGCGGCCCGAGCAGGGCGCCGGCGGTGTCCATGGCCCGGTGGACGCCGAACGCCCGGCCGCGGTGGGCGGGTTCGCAGGCGAGCGAGATCATCGCGTCGCGCGGGGCGGTGCGCAGGCCCTTGCCGGTGCGGTCGACGGCGATGACGGCGCCGATCAGCGGCACGGTGTGGACGAGCAGCAGCAGCGGCTTGCAGAGCGCGGAGAGCCCGTAGCCGACCGCGGCGACGGCCTTGTGGCGGGCGGAGCCGTCGCGGCCGCGCCGGTCGGCGAGGTGGCCGCCGACGAGCCGGACGAGGGCGCTGAAGCCGTTCTGCAGGCCGTCGAGGAGGCCGAAGCCGAGCGGGGAGAGGCCGAGGCCGGTGAGCAGGTAGAGCGGCAGGACGGCGGTGACCATCTCGGAGGAGACGTCGGTGACCAGGCTGACGGTGCCCAGGGCGAGCACCGCGCCCGGTACGGCGCGCAGGGCGGCGCCCCGCCGCGCCGGCCCCGTGGTGGGGGTCGGCGCGGCGGGGGCCTTGGTGCTGCGGGAGTCCGCGACGTACACGGGCGTCAGTTCCAGATGCCGGTGATGTCAGTGGCCCCGGCGGACTTACCCGCGTGGGCGTTGACGCCGGCCAGGTCCTCCAGGGTGTGCAGCACGTCGTAGTGGTTGTAGCGGGTGGCGGTGCTGCTGCCGGGGGCGACGTGGGCGCCGTAGACCAGGGTCGGGATGCGGTTGCCGGACAGCTTGTTGTCCTCGTCGAAGGTCATGACGAGCAGGCTGTTGTTGGCCTTGGCCCACTGCGCGTAGGCGTCGAGGTTGTTCTGGATCCAGCTGTCGCCGGTGCCGACCGAACAGTCGTGCATGTCGCTGCACAGGTTCGGGATGACGAAGGAGACCTTCGGCAGGGTGCTGAAGTCGGTCGGGAAGGCGTCCATGCCGACCGCGCTGTCGGTGGGGACGTTGCCGAAGCCGAACCACGGGTTGTGCTTCTGCGCGTAGTCGCCGACGCGGCAGTCGGTGGCGCCCACGCCGGGGATGTCCTCGTTGTAGCTGCCCCAGGTCTGGCCGGAGGCGATCAGCTCGGAGGCCAGGTTCGGGCCCTGGAAGGCGCCCGGGTCCACGCAGCTGTCGTCGGTGACGCCCTGGGCGCTGCCGGAGAACAGCATGTAGTAGTTGG
The DNA here is from genome assembly GCF_041053115.1 of Streptomyces sp. Y1. Taxonomy (NCBI): domain Bacteria; kingdom Bacillati; phylum Actinomycetota; class Actinomycetes; order Kitasatosporales; family Streptomycetaceae; genus Streptomyces; species Streptomyces sp. Y1. The sequence continues at coordinate 2,057,924 of NZ_CP163445.1, forward strand.
GCTGGCTGGGGTGGGTGAGCGCGTAGGACTGGCTGAGCGTGGCGCCGCCGGCCACCAGGGTGCCGTTGATGTACGGGGCGTTGGAGCTGCCGATCACCTGGTTGTAGGCGTGGTTCTCCATCACCACGACGACCACGTGGTCGGGGCTGGGGAGGCCGGCGGCGGCCGTGGTGTCGGCGGCGGCGGTGCCACCGGCGGCCCAGAGGCCGAGCGAGCCGGCCACCAGGCCGAGGCCGGCGGCGAGCGCGGTGACCGGGCGGAGCTTGCGCGAGGTGCGGGGGCGTGCGAAGGCCATGGGGTCCTCCGGTGTCGGGGGCTACGAGCGGAGCCGGACGGGCTCCGGGCTGGAGCGCCGAACACAGTAGGAGGGACGGGGTGTCGTGTACCCCACAAGAAAGGTAAAGAACAGACGAACAGCTCCAGTGTCCGCGGCGGCGGACGTCACACGCATCCCGATTGACCCGCCCGTCCGTGCGTGGTGGGATCGCGTGGGCCCGAGCGGGGCCGAGCGCGAAGGGGTGGGCACGGATGATCGGGATCGTCTCCCTCGGCGGGAGCTGCCGCCCGCTCGCCGAGGCACTGCACGCCGCCTGGCCGGAGAGCAGCGAAGTCCGGCACGCCTCGAACGGCAACTGCTTCCAGGCCCCGGACGTGGTCGACTACGCGGTCGGCCGGTACGAGCGGGCGGTCGTCGTTGGGCCGGTCGGGTACATCGTCCGGTCGCTGACCCTCCGGGGCCGGCGGCCGGACGGCGTCGAGCTGCTCTGCGTGGACCCGCACGGCCGCTGGGTGGTCCAGCTGGCCGGCGGGGAGCGGGGCCGGGAGCTGGCCCGGGAGGTGCAGGCCGTCCTCGGCACCACACCCGTGCTCGACGAGGCGCCGCCGCGCCCGGAGGGCCCCCTCGACGCCCTCACCCCGCACGCCGTCCGCTACCACCGCGCGGGCTCCGCCGCGACCGTCCGGGCGGCCGAGGACGGCGACCCGGTGCGCCTGGTCGCCGACGTGCCGTACCCGCTGCCCGCGCTGCCGCCGCACATCCGCCCGGACGCTCCCGAGGACGCCCCGGCGCTGCGGATCACCGACCGGGAGGACCCGGGCGGCAGCGACCTGCTGGTCGTCCCCCGCACCCTGGTCGTCGGCATCGGCGCGAGCGGCGGCGCCGAGCCGGAGGAGGCGATGCGGCTGCTGATGACGGTGCTGAAGGAGACCGGCTACCTGCGCACCGCGATCGGCCGGCTGGCCACCGTCGAGGGCAAGGCCGACCACCCGGCGGTGGCCTGGGTCTCGCGCTGCCTGAACCTGCCGGTGGACGAGCACCCGGCGCCGGAGCTGGCGCGGCTCGCCGTACCGAACCCGTCCGCGGCGGTCGGGACGGCCGTCGGCACCGCGAGCGTCGCCGAGGCGGCCGCGCTGGCGAGCGCGGACGGCGGCGAACTCGTCGTCCCCAAGCGGAAGTCGGCGGCGGCGACGGTCGCGATCGCCCGGGCGGCGGTGCGCGGACGGCTGGCGCTGGTCGGCCTCGGGCCCGGCGAGCCGGACCTGCTGGTGCCGCGCGCGCTGGCCGAACTGCGCCGCGCCTCCGCCGTGGTGGGCCGCCCGGCGGCCGTCGAGGCGGTGGCCGGGCTGCTGCGGCCGGGCACCCGGCTGATCCCGGTGGCCGCCGAAGCGGCACCGGACGCCGACCTGCCCCGGGACGCCGCCGGGCGCCCGCTCGACCACCTGGCCGCCGCCGCCCACCTGGCCGCGCACGGGCACGCCGTCGCGCTGGTCGCCCTCGGCGACGGCGCCGACCTCACCGTGCCGCCCGGCCGGTACGACCTGCACCGCGTCCCCGGACTTCCCTCGTGAGGAGCCACCGCATGACCGCCCCCGAACCCGACCTGCGCCACCACGGCGACGCCGAGGTCCGCGCCGACGGGCTCGGCCTGGTCGACCTCGCCGTCAACGTCCGCACCGGCACGCCCCCCGGCTGGCTGCGCGACCGCCTCGCCGCCACCCTCGGCGACCTCGCCGCCTACCCCGACCAGAGCGCCGCCCGCGCCGCCGTGGCCGCCCGGCACGGCCGGCCGGTCGACGAGGTGCTGCTCACCTCGGGCGCGGCGGAGGCCTTCGTGCTGCTCGCCCGTGTTCTGACGCCACGTCACATCGTGGTCGTGCAACCGCAGTTCACCGAACCGGAGGCCGCGCTGCGGGACGCCGGACACCGGGTGCACCGGGTGCTGCTCACCCCCGAGGACGGCTTCCGGCTCGGCGCCGTCCCCGAGGAGGCGGACCTGGTGGTGCTCGGCAACCCGACCAACCCGACCTCCGTGCTGCACCCCGCCACCGCCGTCGCCGCCCTCGCCCGGCCCGGGCGCACCCTGGTGGTGGACGAGGCGTTCATGGACACCGTGCCGGGCGAACGCGAGTCGCTGGCCGCCGTCCGCGACCTGCCCGGCCGGGTCGTGGTGCTGCGCAGCCTCACCAAGACCTGGGGCCTGGCCGGCCTGCGGATCGGCTACGTGCTCGGCCCGGCCCCACTGCTCGCCGAGCTCGGCGCCGCCCAGCCGCTGTGGCCGGTGTCCACCCCGGCGCTGGCCGCCGCCGAGGCGTGCAGCGCCCCGGCGGCACTGGCCGAGGCCGAACGGGCGGCGGCCGAACTGGCGCTGTGGCGCTCCTACTTGCTGAAGGGGCTGGCGGCCTTCCCCACCGTGCGGGTGTACGGCGAGCCGGCCGCCTCCTTCGTCCTGGTCCGGCTGCCGGACGCGGCGGCCGTCCGGGAACGGCTGCGCGGGCACGGCTTCGCCGTCCGGCGCGGGGACACCTTCCCGGGGCTGGGCGAGGAGTGGCTGCGGATCGCCGTCCGGGACGAGGCCACCACCGACCGCTTCCTGGACGCCCTGGCCGCCGTGCTCGGTTGAACCGGACTGCGCCCGGTTGAACCCGACTGCCGCCGCGCTCAGTTGAGCCTGAGCTCGTCCCCCACCTCGATCCGCCCGGGCACCAGCACCTGCGCGTACACGCCCGCGCAGGGCAGCGCCGGCATCCCCTCCAGCGGCACCAGCCGGTTCCGTTCGGCGGGGGTGCGCAGCGCCTCCGGGCGGCGCGGCAGCGGGCCGTGCCGCAGGGTGGGGACGGCGCAGCGCGGGGTGGGCACCAGGACGCGCAGCCGCAGCGTCGGGCCGATCGCCAACTCCCGTCCCACCCAGGCGTTCTCGACGAAGCCCTCGCCCTCGGTGCGGATCACCAGGTTCGGCCGGTAGCGCTCGGCCTCGACGCCGACCGCGTCCAGCGTCGAGCTGGTGATCAGGTGCAGCGGGGCGAAGTCGAAGAATCCGCCGTCCGGCGCGGCACGCCCCAACTCGTTGACGGTGAAGTCGACTTCGGCCTCGATGCCGTGCGCCAGCACCTGCTCGGGCACGGCCCGTTCGACGGCGGCGCCGGGCGGCCGCTCGGCGATCAGCGTCACCTTCCGGCCGAGCGCCTCGGACAGCTCCGCCTCGTCGACGGCCCGCCCGTCCGGCCCGGCGATAGCCACGTCGCCGCCATCGGCCGTGCTCGCGGCGTACCCGAGCAGACCCGCCCACAGCCGCGGGTGCTTGGCACTGGCGACCTTGCCGGTGGCGACGTCGAGCAGCGCCCGCGCCCGGTCGCCGGCCAGGCCGCGCCCGTCCGCCTCGGCCCGCGAAAGCTCCTCCCCCAGCAGCGACTTCACCGGGTAGCGGCGCAGCCGCTCCACCGTACCGACGCGCATCAGTCCTCCTCCTCCGCCCACTCGCGCAGCGCCGCGAAGTGCAGCTCCTCCAGGCCCGTCCGCGGGTCGACCCACAGCGGCAGCGCCGGGCCGGGGTGGTGGGCCGCGATCCACTCGATGTCCTGCGGCCCGAGCTCGTCGTCGAGCCAGACGAAGGGGCGCCCGGCGGCCCAGGCGACCACGTCCCGGGTCTTCCAGTGCAGCCCGTCCGCGTCCTCGCCGAACAGGTTCGTCCACGCGATGTACGGGAGCTCGGGCAGGCCGATGCGCGGGCCGATGAAGGTGTTCGCCTCGTCCATCCAGGTGGTCGCCCACGCCAACTCGTACGGCAGCGACAGCAGTTCGGGGCCGTGCGCGGGGTTCAGCCAGACCCGCAGCGGCTTCACCTTCGAGCGCGGCGTGGGCGCGTTGCGGGCGACCCAGGACTCGGGCAGCAGGTGGTGCGTCCCGTAACCCTCGGGTCGGCGGGTCGCGGGCGCGGCGTAGGGGTTGAGCGGGCCGTCCACGTCGATCAGCAGCAGCGGCGGCGTCACGCGGCGGCTCCCGCGGCGGCCGCCCAGTCGCGCAGGACCGCGAAGTCCTCGGCGCGCAGGCCGAACCGGGGGTTGACGTGCAGGGTGAGCGCCGGGGCGGGGTGGTGGGCCGCGATCCACTCGGCGTCCTGCGGGCCGAGTTCGTCGTCCACCCAGACGAAGGGGCGCCCGGCGGCCCAGGCGACCACGTCCCGGGTCTTCCAGTGCAGCCCGTCCGGGTCCTCGCCGAACAGGTCCGACCACGCGATGTACGGGAGCTCGGGCAGCCCGAGGCGGGGGCCGACGAGGGTGTTGGCCTCGGCCATCCACGTGGTCGCCCAGGCCAGTTCGTACGGCAGCGCCAGCAACTCCCGCCCGTGCGCGGGGTTCAGCCACACCTTGAGCGGCTTCACCTCGCCCGGCGCGAGCCGGGCCTGCCGCTCCGCCCACCAGTGGGGGGTCAGGCGGTGGGCCTGGTAGCCCTTGGGACCGCGCAGCCCGGGTGCGGCGAAGGGGTTGAGAGGTCCGTCCACGTCGAGGAGGAGCAGCGGTTGCGGCGTCATCCCTGAATTCTCGGGCGGCGGTACCGGATTGACCAGTGATTTGCGGCCGTTCCCGCAGGGGCGCAGCGCCACGGAACGCCGAAGGCCCTTCCCGGTGGGGCGAGAAGGGCCTGGGCACGTGCACCCGGGGGGGTTGGATCAGACCTGGCCGGCCTTCTCCAGCGCCTCGCAGCAGGTGTTGATCAGGAGGCGGGTGACGACGTAGGGGTCGACGTTGGCGTTCGGGCGACGGTCCTCGATGTAGCCCTTCTTCTCCACCTCGACCTGCCACGGGATGCGGACCGAGGCGCCGCGGTCGGAGACGCCGTAGCTGTAGACGTTCCACGGGGCGGTCTCGTGCTTGCCGGTCAGGCGGGACTGGATGTCGTCACCGTACTGGTTGACGTGCTCCAGCACCTTCTCCTGGGAGGCGCCGAGCGACTCGCAGGCGGTGATGATGGCGTCGTAGCCCTCGCGCATCGCCTTGGTGGAGAAGTTGGTGTGGGCGCCCGCGCCGTTCCAGTCGCCCCGGGCCGGCTTGGCGTCCAGGGTGGCGTCGATGCCGAACTCCTCGGCGGTGCGGTACAGCAGGTAGCGGGCGATCCACAGGTCGTCGGAGACGGTCAGCGCGTCGACCGGGCCGATCTGGAACTCCCACTGGCCGGGCATGACCTCGGCGTTGATGCCGCAGATCGCCAGGCCGGCGTCCAGGCAGCGGTCCAGGTGCAGCTCGACGATCTCGCGGCCGAAGACCTCCTCGGCGCCGACGCCGCAGTAGTAGCCGCCCTGCGGGGCCGGGTAGCCGCCCTCCGGGAAGCCGAGCGGGCGGGAGCCCTTGAAGAAGGTGTACTCCTGCTCGATGCCGAAGATCGACTCCTGGGCGGTGTACTTGCTCTCGACCTCGCGCAGCAGGGCGCGGGTGTTGGACTCGTGCGGGGTGCCGTTCGTCTCCAGGACCTCGCAGAGGACCAGGATGTTGTCACCGCCGCGGATCGGGTCCTTGACGACCTTCACCGGCTCCAGCACGCGGTCCGAGGCGTGGCCCTCGGCCTGGTTGGTCGACGAGCCGTCGAAGCCCCAGGTGGGGATCTTGTCGGCGTTGGGCAGGACGCGAGTCTTGGAACGGAGCTTCGCGGTCGGCTTGGTGCCGTCGATCCAGATGTACTCGGCCTTGATTGCCACGGCTTGTCCCTCGCATTGCTGGGTGGTGGGTGCCCGCGTAGCGTCGCAAGCCGCCGTTTCCCGGTTGTTCCTCTCGTGTAACGCGCATGTGAACCAACCGTCCGCGTCGGCACGGTCACGGTGCGGGAGTGCCGGGCGCGGCACTCCCGCCGCGACGGGTGCCGCCAGGGCGCCGACGGGTGCCGTCAGTGGCGCCGGGCGTGCGCCGCGTGACGCCGCCGGGTGGCCCACAGCGCGGCCGCCCCGCCCGCGACGAGGGCGGCGGCCCCGGCGGCCAGCGGGCCGGTGGCGTCGCTGCCGCCGGTGCTGGCCAGCCGCTCCTTCTCGGCCGCGGCCCGCGGCACGGCGGCCCGCGAGGTGGTGGTGTCGGCGACCGGCTGGGCGGCGGGCGCGCTGGTCGGCACGGCCGTGGCGGGCGCGGAGCCCGATGCGGCCGCGGTGGGCTTCTCGCAGCTCACCGAGGCGACGGTGACCGTCCCGGTGACCTTGGCGACGTTCAGGTTGAGCGGGTTCACCTCCACGTGCACCTCCAGCGCGGAGGCGGCGGCGGTGGTCGTGGTGGTGGCCTTCTTGGAGAACTCCACCGAGACGCTGCCGACCGCCGGCACGTCCACCTTGGTCGGCCCGTACAGGCCGAGGGTGACGGGCTTGCCGAGCACGGTCAGCTTGGCGGGCGCGACGACGTTCGCGGTCGGCGCCCCGTCGACCGGGCAGGTGACCTCGGCGCTCATCGCCTCCAGGCCGAGCAGCGCGGTGGCGGTGAGGCCGGGGGCGTTCACGTCGGCGTTGACCAGCTTGACCGAGGCGGCGGCGCCCTTGTCGTCGGCGCGGGTGACGGACTTGCCGATGTCGGCCTTGACCAGGGTGACCGGGCGCTGCCCGTCGACGCCGTCCACCGCCGCGGTGAGCACGGAGCCGTCGCGCTCGGCCGGGGACTCGACCTTGTTCAGCGCGATGTTCACCGGGACGTCCACCGCGCTGTTCAGCAGCTTGACGTCCAGGGCGAGCTCGGCGGTGACGGCGCGGGCCTTGCCCGGCGAGGCGGGCGCCGCGGCCGGAGCGGCCGGAGCGGCCTGGACGGGCGGGGCGCTGAGCAGTGCGCACACCACCGTGGCTGCAGCGGCGGAAACGATTCGGCGCGAAGACCGAGACGAAGACGAGGACGAAAACGACAGGGACGACAGGGACGGCGAAGACATGGCGGTACCCCCACACACACGGCTGAAACGATGAGCCGCCAGTCTTCTCAAACGATCCGTCACATGAGTCACACAGAAAGTCATTTCACCCGTTGGAGTGAGATTGACGTTCCGCCCTGACCCACGTCTGCTACGGCAGCCGCCAGTCCACCGGCTGCGCCCCCTGCCGCACCAGCAGCTCGTTCGCCCGGCTGAACGGCCGCGAGCCGAAGAAGCCGCGGTCCGCCGACATCGGGCTCGGGTGCACCGACTCGACGGTCGGGACGTTGCCCAGCAGCGGGCGCAGGTTGCGGGCGTCGCTCCCCCACAGGATCGCCACCAGCGGGCCGCCGCGCGCCACCAGCGCCCGGATCGCCTGCTCGGTGACCGCCTCCCAGCCCTTGCCCTTGTGCCCGCCGGGCTTGCGCGGCTGGGTGGTCAGCGCCCGGTTGAGCAGCAGCACGCCCTGCTGCGACCAGGGCGTGAGGTCGCCGTTGGCGGGCTGCGGCAGCCCGAGGTCGGTGCCGTACTCGCGGAAGATGTTGACCAGGCTCGGCGGGATCGGCCGCACCTCGGGCGCCACCGAGAAGCTGAGCCCCACCGCGTGGCCGGGCGTCGGGTACGGGTCCTGCCCGACGATCAGGACGCGGACGTCGGCGATCGGCTGCTGGAAGGCCCGCAGGATGTTCGGACCGGACGGCAGGTAGGTGCGGCCGGCGGCCACCTCGGCGCGCAGGAAGTCACCCATCGCGGTGATCCGCCCGGCGACGGGCTCCAGGGCGGTGGCCCAACCGGGCTCGACGATCTCGTTCAGTGGACGCGGTGCCATGGTCGTCACCCTATCGGCCCAGACCGACAGCCCGTCACCTCGGATGATCATGCTTCCGGGGCGCGCTCGCCGCGCCCCGCCTCACCCCACCACGCGCCCCCGCAGCACCACCAGCGCCGGGTCGGCCAGCACCCGGACGTCCGCCCGCGGGTCCTCGGCGTACACCACGAAGTCCGCCGGCGCACCCTCCTCCAGGCCCGGCCGCCCGAGCCACGCCCGGGCGCCCCAACTCGCCGCCGACAGCGCCTCGGCCGGGCTCAGCCCGGCCTTCACCAGCTCCGCCACCTCGTCCGCGACCAGCCCGTGCGCGAGCGAGCCGCCCGCGTCGGTGCCGACGAAGATCGGGATGCCCGCGTCGTGCGCGGCGCCCACCGTGTCGTAGCGGCGCTCGTGCAGCCGCCGCATGTGCGCCGACCAGGCCGGGAACTTGGCCTCGCCGCCGGCCGCGAGCGAGGGGAAGGTGGCGATGTTGACCAGCGTCGGGACGATGGCGACGCCGCGCTCGGCGAAGGCCGGGATCAGCTCCTCGGTCAGCCCGGTGGCGTGCTCCACGCAGTCGATGCCGGCCGCCAGCAGGTCCGGCAGCGACTCGGCGGCGAAGCAGTGCGCGGTGACCCGCGCGCCCTCCTCGTGCGCTGCCGCGATCGCCTCGGCCAGCGCGTCGCCGGGCCAGCAGGCGGCGAGGTCGCCGCGCTCGCGGTCGATCCAGTCGCCGACCAGCTTCACCCAGCCGTCCCCGCGCCGGGCCTCGGCCCGGACGTACGCGGCCAGGTCGCCGGGCTCGATCTCGTGGGCGTAGTTGCGGATGTAGCGGCGGGTGCGGGCGATGTGCCGCCCGGCCCGGATGATCCGGGGCAGGTCCTCGCGCTCGTCGATCCAGCGGGTGTCGGCCGCCGAGCCGGCGTCGCGGATCAGCAGGGTGCCGGCGTCGCGGTCGGTGAGCGCCTGCTTCTCGCTGGTGGCGGCGTCGACGGCGCCGTGCGCGTCCAGGCCGACGTGGCAGTGCGCGTCCACCAGGCCGGGCAGCACCCAGCCGGTGACCGTCCGGACGTCACCGGCGGTCGGCGGGCGGGTGAAGCTCACCCGGCCGTCCACCACCCAGAGTTCGTCCCGGACGTCCTGCGGACCGACCAGCACCCGACCCCGCACGTGCAGCACCGCGCCATCGCTCATGCCCGCACTCTAGCGGCGGACGGGTTCCCTGTAAGCAGCGTCCATGCGGCAGACTCGTTGCGGTACCCACCACCCCCTGCGGCGAAAGGCCAGACGTGAGCCCGTACCTCGACCTCCCCCCGCTCAGCGCCGCCGAGTTCGCGGCGATCGAGGACCAGGTGGCCGCGCTGCTGCACACCGAGGCCGACGTGATCGTCACCCAGGGCGAGGCGCTGCTGCCGCTGGAGGCCGCGATCCGCGGCGCCGCGCACCCGGGCTCCACCGCGCTGAACATCGTCACCGGCCCGTACGGGCAGACCTTCGGCAACTGGCTGCGCTCCTGCGGCGCGCACGTCGTCGACCTCGCCGCCCCCTTCGACGGCGCGGTGAGCGCCGCGCAGGTCGCCGAGGCGCTGGAGGCGAACCCGGGCATCGACTTCGTCTCGCTGGTGCACGCCGAGGCCGCCACCGGCAACACCAACCCGGTCGCCGGGATCGGCGCCGTGGTGCGCGAGCACGGCGCCCTGCTGATGCTCGACGCGGTCGCCTCCGTCGCCGCCGAGCCGCTGCTCACCGACGCGTGGGGCGTCGACCTGTGCGTGATCGGCGGCCAGAAGGCGATGGGCGGCCCGGCCGGGGTCTCGGCCGTGTCGGTGTCCGAGCGCGCCTGGGAGCGGATCGCCGCCAACCCGGCCGCCCCGCGCCGCTCCTACCTGTCGCTGCTCGACTGGAAGGAGCGCTGGACGGACGCCGGCCGCACCGTCCTCCCGCACGCCCCGGCCCAGTTGGAGATGCTCGCGCTCGGCGCCTGCCTGGACCGGATCGCCGCGGACGGCCTGTCGGCCGTGATCGCCCGCCACCGCGCCGCCTCCGCCGCCACCCGGGCCGGCGTCCGCGCCCTCGGCACGCTCAGCCCGTTCGTCCACGAGGACGCGCACGCCGCGCCGGTCGCCACCACCCTGCGCACCCCGGACGGCGTGGACGCCACCGCGCTCGCGGCCCGGCTCGACCCGGCCCTGCCCGTCCAGCCCGGCGGCGGCGCGCTGGCCGGCTCGATGCTGCGGGTCAACCACTACGGCCCGGCGGCCTCCCTGGAGACCGTCCGCGCCTGCCTGGCCGCCCTCGCGGCCGCCACCGGCGCCGACCCCGCGCCGGCCCTCACCGCCGCCGACGCCGCCTGGGGCGCGGCCGTCTAGACAGCGGAGCGGCCCCGGGATCGCTCCCGGGGCCGCCGAGGGAGGACACTGGAACCGGTCCCGCCCGCACGAGACTTCGGAGGAATGGTGAGCGCAGCCCCACTGAACGGCCACCACGACGACCGCCGCCCCATCGCCCGTACCCAGGACGCCGTCGCGGCCGCGCTGCCCCCGGCGCAGCGGATGGAGTTCTACCGCGAGATGGGCGAGGCCGACGACGAGACGATTGGTGGCGTCCTGCGGCGCTGGTGGCTGCGGGCCGAGCTCTATCAGGACCCTGAGGGCGACCGCATCCACGCCGCCGTCCGGAACGGGACCGCCCCCGGTACCTCCGCCTCCGCCGTACTCCGGCGCCTCGACGCCGAATGAGCGAGCACACCGAGGATCCGCACGAGGACGACCCGATCACCCTGTCCCCGGCCGTCGAAAACCTCCTGGGGGATGCACTCGGCACCGCTGCGCCGGGATCTCGGGCTGGTGGAGTACGCCGTGGACGAAGAGCAGGATCCGCCGCGGGTCTACGTGTCCCGGATCCTGCGCGCAGACTGATCAGGCCGGCCCTCACCGCCGCCGACGCCGCCTGGGGCGCGGCCGTCTAGACAGCGGAGCGGCCCCCGAGTCACCTCGGGGGCCGCTCTCGCGGGGTGTTCAGTGCCCGCCCGCGTCCAGCACCTCGACGCCGCGGATGTTCCGCTCGATCTCCTCCGCCGGCAGCGCGACCGCCAGCGCCCAGTAGTAGATCACCAGCGAGAACACCACCACGACGCCGATGTCCCACCACAGCGGCAGGTTCCCCTGCGCGCCCACGCCGAAGGTGCCCTGCCAGGAGACGATCCCCATCCCGACCAGGTAGACCGGCAGCCACTGCCCGGCCTTGAAGTCCATCCGCGGCGCGTTCGGCACGCCCTTCGAGGCCGCGTACACCGAGTACCCGCCGAGCAGCACGTACCCGATCAGGATCGCCAGGCCGAGCCGCCACAGGGTGTCCCAGCCGGACCAGTAGATGACCAGGCTGGCCACCGCGAAGGCCAGCGGCGAGATGATCGTGCCGCCGGGCAGGTGGTACGAGCGCTCCATCCCCGGCAGCCGCTTGCGCAGCACCCCGAAGGCCAGCGGCGCGCCCGCGTACATCAGCACCACCGCCGAGGTGATGAAGCCGACCAGCCGCTGCCAGCTCGGGAACGGCAGGAAGCAGAGCACCCCGGCGATCCAGGCGATCAGCAGGCCCAGCCACGGCACCGAGCGCTTGTCGGTGTACTGCAGGGCCTGCGGCGCGTAGCCGTTGCGGCTCAGCCCGTACGTGACCCGGGAGCTGGAGGTGATGTAGACCAGGCCGGTGCCGGCCGGCGAGATCACCGCGTCGATGAACAGGATGGTGGCGAGCCAGCCGAGCCCGATCAAGGTGGCGAGGCCGGCGAACGGCCCGCTGATGCCCGGGTAGTCGAGCTTGCCCCAGCCCGCCGCGAAGGTGTCCGGCGGCAGGGCCCCGATGAACACCACCTGGAGCATGACGTAGACGATCGTGCCGATGACGACCGACCCGAGCACGGCCCGGGGGATGTCCCGGCGGGGGTTGCGGCTCTCCCCCGCCCACTGGATCGCCTGCTCGAAGCCGAGCAGCGCGAAGATCACGCCGCTGGTGCTGATCGCCGCCAGCACGCCCTTGGCGCCGTCCGGCGCGAAGCCCCGCAGGTGGAAGTTGGAGCCGTGGAACTCGGTGAGCCCGAGGGCGAAGATGGCCAGGATCGGGACGAGGACCTTCCACACGGTGGCCACGCTGTTGGTGTGCGCGAGCAGCCGCACGCCCAGGAAGTTCACCGCGACGAAGAGGCCGAGCAGCACGGCCGCGATCACGAAACCGGTGCCCGTCAGCGTCAGGTCCTTGTTCAGGAAGCCGTCCGCCCAGGTCCAGTGCCGGGCGTAGTTGATCATCGCCTGGACCTCGATCGGGGCGATGGTCGCCGCCTGCAGCCAGGTGAACCAGCCGAACGACATGCCGGCGAACCCGCCGAAGGCGTAGTGCGGGTACCGGGCCGTCCCGCCGGCCACCGGGAACAGGCCGCCCAGTTCGGCGTGGATCAGCGCCAGCAGGATGATCGCCACCGCGCCGATGCCCCAGGACAGCAGCGCGGCCGGCCCCGCGGCCACGGCCGCCTTCTGCGCCCCGAACAGCCAGCCGGAGCCGATGATCGCCCCGACCGAGGCCCAGAGCAGCCCGGCGAGCCCCACCTCCCGCTTCAGCCCGGTGTGCCCCGAACCCGGCGGGCTCGTGGTCGTGGAATGCGCCATGGCGGGACCGCCTCTCACCTCGGGGAATCCCCCCGACAGTGCCGCAGCCCGCGCGCCGCCCCCGCGCCGAAACGCGCTGCGCCCGCCTCCGCTCACCCGAACGGCGGGCACGCGGCAGAGGAGGGCGCGGCTCGGCTCAGGACGGGACTTCGGCCTGCCGGCGGAAGTCCCGGGCGTGGGCGGCGACGGCGTCGACGTCCTCGGCGGTCTCGCTGTACATGCCCCACATGCTGCCGTCCGCCCAGTCGCAGACGGCGATGGCGTGCCCCTCGGCGTCGGCGCGGCCGCACTTCATGACGCCGCCCCGGTCGCCGGGGTCGACCTCGTGCAGGTCCGCGATCTCCTCGCCGTTGGAGCGCTGGCGGGAGAGCAGGTCGTCGAGTTCGGAGGAGGGCAGGAAGATGTGCCGCTCGCTGACGGTGAGGAAGACCATCCGCTGCTGGTCCCCGGCGAGGTAGGTGGTGGCCGAGACGCCGGACTCGGAGCCGACGCGGCTCTGCTTGGCCTTCGAGGCCTCGGGGACGAACGGCAGCCCGTCGAAGGTCTTCGGCGGGTCGTACCGGTACGCGCCGAGGTCGGCGAAGTTGTCGGCGAAGGCCACGCCGAAGGCCGCCGCGCCGAGGACGGCGACGGCGGTGACGGTGCGCCACAGCCTGCGGCGGGATCGCGGCGGCGGGGCGACGGGCGTGACGTCCACCAGGACGTCCTCGGGCTGATCGAGTTCTGGCACGCGCAGATCAGAGCAGGTCTGGACCAGTCTGCGCAATGCTTTTCGGCCACCGGCGCCGGCACAGTTCCCCCAGCGTTCACCTCGCCGGCACGCAGAACTCACCGCCGCCCGGCAGGCTCCCGCCCAAGGGGGTCGAGTTGGCTATACAACTCCCCCAGGGACCCCCGCCCAGGAGGAGAACCGCCATGACCGAGCCGTCCCCGTACTGGCTGCGCGACAACTGCCCGTGCGGCGAATGCCGCGATCCGCGCAACGGCCAGAAGCTGTTCCAGATCGCCGACCTGCCGGACGACCTCACCCTCGCGGCGCAGTGCGAGCTGGACGGCAACCTGGAGGTGCTCTGGTCGGACGGGCACCGCTCCCGCTACCCGCTGGCCTGGCTGCACGAGGAGCCCGAGGGCGACGGGCGGACGGAGGAGGGCAAGCGGCTCTGGGCGGCGGCGGACTTCGCGCGCGGCCTGCCCGAGGCCGACTGGGCGGCGTACCTGGCCGACCCGGCCGAGCGGGCCGCGGTGCTGGCCGCCGTGCGCCGCAGCGGCTTCGCCGTGCTGCGCGGGGTGCCGGCGGTGGAGCGGCAGGTCCTGGCGGTGGCCGAGAGCTTCGGGTACGTCCGGGTCACCAACTACGGCGAGCTGTTCGACGTCCGGGTCGAGCCGGACCCCAACAACCTGGCCTTCACCAGCGCCGCCATCGCCCCGCACACCGACAACCCCTACCGCGACCCGGTGCCCACCCTGCAGCTGCTGCACTGCCTGGAGAACTCCGCCACCGGCGGCGACTCCGGCCTGGTGGACGGCTTCCGGGCGGCCGCGATCCTGCGCGAGGAGGCCCCCGAGGCCTTCGCGCTGCTCACCCGCACGCCCGTCCCCTTCGTCTTCCGCGACCGCCGCACCGAACTGCGCGCCGAGCGGCCGCTGATCGACGTCGACGGGCTCGGCCGGATCCGCGAAGTCCGGTTCAACAACCGCTCGTTCGGCACGCTCCGGGGCGAGGGCCGGGACGCCTTCTACGCCGCGTACCGCCGCTTCGCCGCGATCACCCTGCGCCCCGAACTGCAGCTGACCTTCCGGCTCGACCCGGGCGACTGCCTGGTCTTCGACAACACCCGCCTGCTGCACGCCCGCACGGCCTTCGAGCAGGACGGCCGCCGGCACCTCCAGGGCTGCTACGCCGACCTCGACGCGCTCGGCTCCACCCTCGCCGTGCTGCACCGCGGCACCGCCGCGCTGGACGAGCTCGCCGAACTGTTCGCGGGCGAGGGCGCCGGGGAGTACCTGGGCGAGGAGGTGACCATGGCCGAGCACATGCTGCAGGCCGCCGCGGCCGCCGAACGGGCCGGCGCCGCACCGCACCTGGTCGCCGCCGCGCTGCTGCACGACCTCGGCCACCTCGTCGACGCGCACGGCCGGGAGGCCGTCAGCGGCCGCGACCTGATGCGGGGGCAGGACAACCGGCACAGCGACACCGGCGCCGCCCGGCTGGCGCAGTGGTTCGGCCCGGAGGTCACCGAGCCGGTCCGGCTGCACGTCGCCGCCAAGCGCTACCTGTGCGCCGTCGAACCGGGCTACCGCGAGAAGCTCTCCGAGGCGTCCGAGTACACCCTCACCGTCCAGGGCGGCCCGATGAGCGAGCGGCAGGCCGCCGAGTTCGCCGAACTCCCGGGCGCCGCCGACGCGGTGGCCGTGCGCCGCTGGGACGAGCAGGCCAAGACGGCCGGCGCCGAGGTGCCCGGCTTCGAGCACTACCGGCCGCTGCTCGCCGCCCTGATGCGCTGACGGGCCCGGGGGCGGGGGCGGTCAGTCCCCGTCCCGGGCGTGCCGCGAGAGCGCCGACGTGGCCAGCGAGTTGTGCACGCTGAACGCCACCGTCCCGGGCAGGTAGCGGTCCTGGGACCACTCCACCGGGGTGCCGGTCGGGTCCGTGGTGCGCCGCCGCTCGCGCAGCAGCGGGCCGCCCCGGCGGCAGCCGAGCAGCCGGGCGTCGACGGCGTTGGCCGTCACCACGTCGATGGTGTGGTCGGCGTCGGTGAACAGGATGCCGTGCTCGCGCAGCACCTCGGTGTGCGAGACCACGTCGGTCGGCAGCTCGGCGACGATCTCGCCGACCCGCGGCGGGTAGATGGTGCGCTCGACCATCACCGGCGTCCCGGACAGCGTGCGCAGCCGCACCGTCACGTACACCTCGGCGCCCGGCTCCAGCCGCAGCTGCTCGCACTCGGCCGCGTCGGCCGGGCGGCGGACCAGCGAGTCGAGGATGCCGCCGGGCTCCTCGCCCATCGAGTACGCCCAGTGCGTGAAGCTCAGCAGCTCGGAGAAGCTCTGCACCCGGGCCCCGCCGAGCACCACCCGCCGGGTGCCGCGCCGCGACGTGACCAGCCCGTCCGAGCGCAGCACCGCGAGGGCCTGACGGACCGTGCCGCGCGAGACGCCGTACTTCTCGGCCAGCGCGCCCTCGGCGGGCAGCCGGCCGGCCTCCCCGTACGCCCCGGTGGTGATGGCCTCGCGCAGGTCGGCGGCGACCTTCCGGTACAGGGCGGCGCCGCGCTCCGCGGCCGGGGCCGGGCGCCCGGGCTCAAGTGCCACGTCAGTCAATGTCCCTCCTGGGGCGGTGTCCTGCGCAGCCGTACCGGCGCGGACAGCCCGACCTTATCCCGCTGCGCGATTCGAGCATCGCACCGAACGGATCGCGCTCGGATGGCTGGATTCCACCGTTCCCGCAGCCGACCCCGGCGCTGAGCCGTCCGTTCACCTTCCCGTCACCGGACTCCGGGTTACTTACCCCCGTCAGCGAAGTTGGCTAGTCAACTCGGACGACTCCGAACTCACCTCGGACCGCACCCGGACCGCCGCTCGCCGGATCCCCCGATCCCGACGCCCTCCCTTGCTGCAGAACCCAGCAAAGCCCCCTTCTCAGGAGACTGACCCGTGACCGTGCACCGCGCCCGCACCGCCGCCATCGCGGCTGTACTGACCGCCGCCGCACTCTCGCTCACCGCCTGCGGTTCCGCCGGCTCCTCGTCCACCAAGGCCGGCTCCAACGACGTGTCGGGCGGCGGCAAGAGCGCCAAGACCGCCACCTCCGCCGCCGACCTCGGCGGCATGGACGCCCTGGTCGCCGCCGCCAAGAAGGAGGGCAAGCTCCACGTCATCACGCTGCCCCGCGACTGGGCGAACTACGGCAAGCTGATGGACGACTTCAAGGCCAAGTACGGCATCGAGATCGAGGACGAGAACCCGGACGGCTCCAGCCAGGACGAGATCAACGCCGTCACCTCCCGCAAGGGCCAGGACCGCGCCCCCGACGTGGTCGACCTGGGTGCCGCGTTCGCCACCTCCGGCGCCAAGCAGGGCCTGTTCGCCCCGTACAAGGTCGCCGACTTCGACAAGATCCCGGCCACCATGAAGGACGCCGACGGTCTGCGCTACAACGACTACGGCGGCTACATCTCGATCGCCTGCGACGCCAAGAAGGTCGGCACCTGCCCGAAGACCTTCGCCGACCTGCTGAAGCCCGAGTACAAGGGCATGGTCGCGCTCAACGGCAACCCGACCAAGGCGAACGCCGCGTACAGCGCCGTCATGGCCGCCGCCCTCGCCAACGGCGGCTCGCTGGACAACATCCAGCCCGGCATCGACTTCTTCGGCAAGCTGAAGCAGGCCGGCAACTTCAACCCGGTCGAGGTCACCCCGGCGACCATCGAGAAGGGCGAGACCCCGATCACCATCGACTGGTCCTACCTGAACGCCGGCTACGCCGTGAAGTTCAAGGACAAGGGCATCGACTGGCAGGTCAGCATCCCGTCCGACGGCAGCTACGCCAACTTCTACAACCAGGCCATCAACAAGGACGCGCCGCACCCGGCCGCCGCCCGCCTGTGGGAGGAGTACCTCTACAGCGCGGAGGGCCAGAACGGCTTCCTGGGCGGCTACGCCACCCCGGCCCTGTTCGACGCCATGAAGGCCGCCGGCACCCTGGACGCGGCCGCCGCCGCCAAGCTCCCGCCGGTCGAGAAGCCCTTCACCACCTTCCCGACCGACGACCAGACCACGGCGGCCAAGAAGGTCGTCACCGAGAACTGGGCCAAGGCGATCGCGGGCTGACCTGAGATGACCACGGCTCCCACCCCGGTGCCGGCCAACGCCTCCGCCGCCCAGCGCGGCGGGGGCGTCCCCGGCCCCGTCTCCCCCGCCCCGGCCTCGGCCCGCACCGCCAAGGCCCCCCGCCCCGGCCGCCGCCGGGCCGGCGGCAGCCGCGCCTGGCTCGCCGCCCTCCCCCTGCTGCTGTTCTTCGTGATCGGCTTCGGCCTGCCCGCCGTCGCGATCGCCATCGGCGCGTTCACCACCTCCACCGACGCCCCGGACGGCGGCGGCACCTTCACCACCGACAACCTCACCAACTCCCTCCAGGGCGCCTACTGGACGGCCCTGTGGGGCAGCGTGAAGCTGTCGCTGCTGACCGCGCTGATCGCGACCGTGGTCGGCCTGCCGCTGGCCCAGGCGGTGGCGACCTCCCGCTTCCGGATGTTCCGCGAGGCCGTGATGTCCGCCTCCGGCGTGCTCGCCAACTTCGGCGGCGTGCCGCTGGCGTTCATGTTCGTCGCCACCCTCGGCAACGCCGGCGAGGTCACCACCTCGCTCGGCCTGACCAAGCACGGCTGGAGCCTCTACACCTTCTCCGGCCTTTCGGTGGTCTACCTCTACTTCCTGGTCCCGCTGATGGTCATCACCATCACCCCGGCCCTGGAGGGCCTGAAGACCCAGTGGCGCGAGGCCGCCGCCAACAACGGCGCCACCTCGGTGCAGTACTGGCGGCACGTGGCGCTGCCCGTCCTGCTGCCCTCGCTGCTCGGCGGCTTCGTGCTGCTGTTCGGCGCCTCCTTCGCCGCCTACGCCACCGCCGAGGCCATGGTGGGCAGTTCGGTGCCGCTGATCTCGATGCAGATCGGCGACGCGCTGTCCGGCAACGTCCTGGTCGGCCAGGGCAACCTCGCCCTCGCCCTCGGCCTCGACATGATCGTGGTCGCCTGCCTGGTGATGGCCCTGTACCTGCCCCTTCAGCGCCGGAGTGCCAAGTGGCTCGCCTGATCAATCGCATCCGCTTCGGCCGCGGCCTGGTCCTGCTGGTCTGCGGGATCTACTTCGCGGTGCCGATGGCCGCCTCGCTGTGGTTCAGCATCGACGACAACAAGGGCGGGACCACCTTCCGCGCCTACACCGAGCTGCTGAACGCGCCCGGCTTCAGCGACAGCCTGGTGCTCAGCCTCGAACTCGCCGCCGTCACCGTGGCCGTGCTGCTGCTCCTGCTCGTGCCGGCGGTGCTCGCCGCCCGGCTCGGCGCGCCGAAGCTGCGCCCGGTGATCGAGGTGATGTGCTCGATGCCGCTGGTCGTCCCCGTCGTCGCGCTCACCACCGGCATCATCGGCGTGCTGCGCTGGGGCCCCGACTACCTGCAGGACACGCCGTTCTTCCAGACCATCGTGGCGATCCAGGACCCGGACTTCCCGATCGTGCTGGTCATCGCGTACGTGCTGATGGCGCTGCCGTTCGCCTACCGGGCGATCGACTCCGGCCTGCGCGGCGTGGACGTGGTCACCCTGGTCGAGGCCGCCCGCAACTGCGGCGCCGGCTGGCTGCGCGCCGTCTTCACCGTCGTCCTGCCGAACCTGCGCAGCGCGCTGCTGAACGCGGCCGTGCTCACCGTCGCCCTGGTGCTCGGCGAGTTCACCACCGCCTCCATCCTCGGCTTCGCCCCCTTCTCGGTGTGGATCAACACCAACGGCAAGAGCGACGGCCAGATGTCCGTCGCGGTCTCGATGCTCAGCCTGCTGATCGTCTGGCTCGTCCTGCTGCTGATGTCCGCCGCCGGCCGCGGCCGCAGGACCGCCCGGTCCTGAACCGCCCGGTCCTGAACCACCCCACGCTTTCCAGGAGTTCCCAGTCATGACCACGGCCACCGCCACCGCCGGCGGCGTCGCGCTCGCCCCCGGCAGCGCCACCGTCGAGTTCCGCTCGCTGCGCCGCTCCTTCGGCGCCACCACCGCCCTCGACGGCCTCGACCTGACCGTCCACCCCGGCGAGCTGCTCGCCCTGCTCGGCCCGTCCGGCTGCGGCAAGACCACCGCGCTGCGCATCCTGGCCGGCTTCGAGCAGCACGACTCCGGCGAGGTGCTGGTCGACGGCAAGGACATCACCTCGATCCCGGCGCACAAGCGCGACGCGGGCATGGTGTTCCAGTCCTACAGCCTCTTCCCGCACCTGACCGCGCTCGACAACGTCGCCTTCGGGCTGCGGATGCGCGGCACCGGCAAGGCCGAGCGCCGCAAGCGCGCCCAGGAGCTGCTGGAGCTGGTCGGCCTGCCGCACCGCGCCGAGCACTACCCGCACCAGATGTCCGGCGGCCAGCAGCAGCGCATCGCGCTCGCCCGCGCCCTCGCCCTGCAGCCGCGCGTGCTGCTGCTCGACGAGCCGCTGTCCGCGCTGGACGCCAAGGTCCGCCTGCAGCTGCGCGAGGAGATCCGCCGCCTGCAGCAGGAGCTGGGCATCACCACCCTGTTCGTCACGCACGACCAGGAGGAGGCGCTGTCGATGGCCGACCGCGTCGCGGTGCTGCGCGCCGGCAGGCTGGAGCAGTGCGCCACCCCGTCCGAGCTGTACGGCCGGCCGGCCACCGCGTTCGTCGCCGAGTTCGTCGGCACCATGAGCCGCATCCCGTGCACCCGCACCTCGGAGGGCGTCGAGGTGCTCGGCCGCCGGCACGCCGTGGACGGCGCCGTCCCGGCCGACGGCGAGCTGCAGGTGCTGGTCCGCCCGGAGAACGTCCTCCTGGCCCCGAGCGAGGACGGCCCCGCCCTGGTGGTCAACGCCTCCTTCCTGGGCGCCGTCACCCGGCTCACCGTCCGCCTCGACGACGGCACCGAGGTCAAGGCCGACCTGCCCACCGAGGCCACCGCCGCGCTGCCGGTCGGCTCGCGGGCCGAGCTCACCCTGCCGGAGCGCCCGGTGCTGGTGGACCGCCGTCCCGCCTAGAGACCCGCCCGCAGACCCGCGCAACGCGCTCTGCGAGAATCACCCGAGCTGAACCACCCCGAAGGTACCGCCATGCCTGAATCCGCCCTGTCCCCCTCCGAGGGGCTGCCCGCCGCCGTCCTGTTCGACATGGACGGCACCCTGGTCGACACCGAACAGCTCTGGTGGCAGGCCGCCGCCGAGCTCGCCGAGGAGCTGCGCCACCCGCTCACCGAGCAGGACGCCCCCGAGGTGCTCGGCCAGGCCGTCGAGCACACCGCCGCCCACCTGCACCGGGTCAGCGGCACCGAGCTGAGCGAGGCCGAACTCGCCGCCCGGCTCGGCGAGTCCTTCGCCGGGAAGGTCGCCGCCGAAACGGTTCCGCGCCCCGGCGCGCTCGCCCTGCTGGCCGCGCTGCGCGACGCCGGCGTGCCGGCCGCGCTGGTCTCCGCCTCCCCGCGCCGGGTGGTCGACCTCGTCCTCTCCGCCATCGGCCGCGACTGGTTCGCCACCACCCTGGCCGCCGAGGACACCCCGCGCACCAAGCCCGCCCCGGACCCGTACCTCGCCGCCGCCGAACGGCTCGGCCTGGACCCGGCCGTCTGCCTCGCCGTCGAGGACACCCCGACCGGCGTCACCTCCGCCAGCGCGGCCGGCTGCGCCGTGCTCGCCGTGCCCTCCACCGACGTCGCGATGCCGGCCGGCGGCCGGATCACGCTGCTCGCCAGCCTGGAGCAGGCCGACCTCACGCTGCTCGGGAAACTCTCCACCGCCCCCGTCGATTGATCCGGCCATGCCCTACGTCCTGCTCGCCCTCGCCATCCTGAGCGAGGTCTGCGCCACCAGCTGCCTCAAGCTCACCGAGGGGTTCACCCGCCTCTGGCCCAGCCTCGGGGTGGGGATCGGCTACGCGCTGTCCTTCTTCCTGCTCGGCCGGGCGCTGAAGCACATCCCGGTCTCGATCGCCTACGCGGTCTGGTCGGGGGCCGGGACGGCCGCGGTCGCCGGGATCGGCGTGGTCGCCTTCGGCGAGCAGCTGGGCCGGCTGCAGTACCTGGGGCTCGCGCTGGTGATCGTCGGCGTGGTCGTGCTCAACCTCAAGGGCAGCCACTGACGGCAGCAGGTCGATTCCCCTGCCGGGGCGGGAAGTCGAGCAATTCGACGGCCCGCCCCGGCGCTTTCGCCTACCGTGGCCGCATGACCGACCCGCGCCCGCACCACTACCGCTTCGCGCACCGCGAACTCGCCCGCCAGGTCCTGGAATTCGGCCCCCGGCTGGCCTCGCCCGCCCCGGACGGCGGGAGCCTGCTGCCCGTCCTCGTCGGCATCTGGGACGACTACGGCCGGACCCTCCCGCCCGAGCACCGCCTGCCCAGCCACGGCCTGGACTGCCGCCACCTTCAGGTCGACGGCCACCGCGTGCTGCTGGTCACGCTGCCCACCCCGACCGGCGCCGCCGAGGCGCACTTCGTCGCCGCGGTGCACCCCAAGGGGTCCAAGAAGGTCCGCTACCTCACCCTCGAACACGCCCTCAGCCCGTTCGACGGCAGCCCCGGCACCGTCCTCGGCGAGTGGGACACCAACGGTCACATCAACTACGGCCAGGGGCCCTCGCCCGTCGCCGAGCTGTTCGTCGCGGCCGTGCTGGAGAAGGTCGCCCCGAAGAAGCGCGGCTTCTGGCGCCGCTGACGCCGCCCCGGCGGTGAGCCGCCCCCCCGCTCGGAGGCCGTCACGATCCCGGCGTACGCTTCCGCCCCGTCGCACGAAGGAGCGGGGGAAGCATGGCGAGGACGGGAGGCCGGCGCGGGACGGTCGCGCTGGCGGTCGCGCTGGTGGCGGCGGTACCGGCCGGGACGTTCGGGCTGGTGGCGGTGAGCACGTACGTCAGCGGGGGTCTGGCCGTGCTCCTCGGACTGGCCCTCGGGATCGGCTGGATCGTGGGCCTGGTCCGGCTGGTCGGGGCGGGGGCGGGCTGCTGGCTGGCGGCCGTCGGCGCGCTCCTGTGGCTCGCCGCGCTGGCGTCGGTGTACTCCGCCCGGGACTCGATGATCCTCGGCGCCTCCGGGCTCACGACCACCGGCCGGGTCACGGCGACGCACGACCGCCCGCAGGGCAAGCACCCCGACTCGACGTACGACGTCGCGGACGAGCACGGCGTGCCGATCCCGAACGGCACGGTGGCCGCGCGCCTGCGCTCGCACGCGGTCGGCGACCTGCTGACCGTCCGCTACGACCCCCGGGGCGTCGCCGGGGCGCGCCTCCCGGAGAACGTCGACCTCCCCCGGGACCTGGCCGGCGCGCTCGGCGTCAACGCCTTCCTGATGGCCGCCACCGCCGGCCTCGGCGTGGCGGTCGTCCGCAACGGCCGCCCGCGCCGCGTCCCGTTCCCCCGGCCGGGCGGCGGACCCCGGCCCCGGTGAGGAGCTACCCCCGCAGCACCCGCGCCCGCAGGAAGTTGCGGCGGCCGAAGTTCGGCTCGTCGACGGCCGTCAGCTCGTCGACCTGGAAGCGGTAGAGCGCCGCCGCGCCGCCGCCGGTGAGGAACTGCCGCCGGACGTCCTCGTCCTGGGCGAAGCTCGGGAACCGCCCCTGGTACGCCGCGAGCGCGGCCTCCGCCTGCCGTCCCCAGGCCTCGCCGGCGCTGCCGGTGAGCTGGAGCCCGCGCAGCTGCTCGCCGAAGACGGGAGGCGGGAGGAACACGGTGGCGGCGGCCCGGGCCTCCTCGGCGAGGTGGCGGCTGTGCCGGGTGGAGCGCTCGCTGACGAAGTACAGGACGAGGTCGTCGTCGTGGGCGAAGAAGGCCAGGTTGGCGTGCGGCCCGCGCTCGTGGCCGGCGGTGGCGAGGGTGAGCACGATGGCCTCGCCGAGCAGCGCCTCGACGCCCTTCTCCGGGGAGCCGCCCGGCCAGTCCCCCTGCGTGATGTCGAGTCGGTACGGCATACGGCGCTCCCTCCGCTGGCAGGCCCGGCACCCGCGCCCCGGGCACGACTGAGCCGGGCGGGCACCCCCGTCGAGGGGGCGCCGCACCCGGCTCACATGCTCCACCCGCCGTCCGAAACCGGACAAGGCGAGCGGCGGAATCAGTACGACCGCGTCCCGGGGGCCGCGTACCCGCGCGCCATCACCGGCAGCTCGCCGGGGCCCAGCAGCGGGCGCAGCGCGCCGGCCCGCATCCGGTCCACCAGCGGCCCGCAGCGCCCGGCCAGCGGGGCCAGCACCAGGGCGGCCAGCGTGCCGACCAGTGCGCCGACCACGACGTCGTGCGGGTAGTGCACGCCGACCCAGACCCGGGAGGCGGCCATCAGCGCGGCGAAGACCGTGGCGACGACGCCGAGCCGCCAGGAGACGAACCAGAGCGCGATCGCGGCGGCGAAGGCGATCACCGAGTGGTTGCTCGGGAAGGACCAGTCGCCGGCGGCCGGGCAGGTCTCCAGGGAGACGCTGCCGCGGATCTGGGCGCAGGGCCGGAGCTCCTCGATCTGTCCCTTGAGGACGGAGTTGGCGGCGTAGGCGACGACCACGATCACCGGCGAGGCCAGCACCTTGGCCATCGTCGCCGAATCGGCGCCGCGCGCCCGCCACCAGGCGTAGAGCATGAAGACGGCGAACAGGCCGAGTCCGAACGCCGACCAGACCTTGATGACGTCGTTGAGCCAGTGCGGGGCGGACTGCACCCACTTGTTGACCTGCGTGTAGACGCTGCCGTCGATGCCGCTGCCGTCGTACACAGCGAGAGCCCGGGCGGGAATCACACGTCACCTCCGTGACGGCGCGCCGAACGGGCGCGGAACAGTTCGATAACGAGGGGGAGCACGGAGACAACTACTACCAGACCGATGATCGGTAGCAGATATCGGTCGATGCTGGGCACCGACGACCCGAGCCCGTACCCGGCGAGCACGACCCCGACCGTCCAGAGCGCCCCGCCGGACACCTGCCAGAGGGTGAACGAGCGAGCGGGCACTCCGAGCACGCCGCAGAGCGGGTTCAGCACCGTCCGGACCACCGGGATGAACCGGGCGAGCACGATCGCCTTGCCGTGCCCGTACGTCGCCAGCAGTTCCTCGGCCCGTCCGACGCCCTCCAGCAGGCTCCGGCGTTTCGTCCGGGCCAGCAGCGCCCGCCCGCCGCGGCGGCCGATCACGTAGCCGACCTGGGCCCCTGCCAGCGCCCCGACCAGGGCGGCGGGAAGCACCTGCCACAGGTGCAGCTGCGGGCCGCTGGTGGCGCCGGGCACGCAGAGCAGGCCGGCGGTGAACAGCAGCGAGTCGCCGGGCAGGAAGAAGCCCACCAGCAGGCCGGTCTCGGCGAACAGCACGGCGGCGATGCCGAGCGCGCCGAAGGCGGTGAGCAGCGAGGACGCGTCCAGGGGGTTGACCGCGAGGTGAACCGCGTCGACGGGGAACTGGAGCAAGGCTGGCGGACCTCCCGTACGTTGGAGGGCGGTCCGCCGCAGTTCCCGGCCGGACCGACCCTGACCGTCTACAGTGACGTAGACGGTCTACATGACTGTAGACGAAACCTGGAGGAAGCGCCGCCATGTCCGACGTACCGTCCGCCCGCCGGCCCGCCGGGGAGCTGGAGGCCGAGGTGCTGGCCGCGCTCTGGTCGGCGAGACAGCCGATGACCCCGCAGGACGTCCAGGCCGCCCTCGGCCGCGACCTCGCCCGCACCACCATCGCGACGATCCTGGCCCGGCTGCACGACAAGGGGACGCTCGAGCGCACCCGGGCCGGCCGCGCCTACGCCTACACCCCGACCGTCCAGGACACCGCCGGCCTCGCCGCCCGCCGGATGCACACCGAGCTCGGCCGCGAGGCCGACCGCTCCACCGTGCTCGCCCGCTTCGTCTCCGACCTCTCCGCCGAGGACGAGCAGCTGCTGCGCGACCTCCTCGGCGGCGACGGCCCCGGCCCCGGCCCCGGAACGGCGGCCGCGCCGTGATCTTCGCCGTCTGGGCCCCGCTGCTGCTGCCCTTCCTGGCCGCGCCCCTGGCCCGCCGCCTCGCCGAGGCACTGTCGCCCCGGGCCGCCGCCTGGACGCTGGCCGGCACCACCGCCGTCCTGGCCGGCGGCACCCTCTGCTCGCTCGGCCTGCTCGCCGCCGCCGGACTGCTCCACCTGCCGCCGGTCGCCGCCCTCGGCCACCTGTCGCTGCCCTGGCTCACCGCGGCCGCCCCCGACGCGCCACTCGCCGCCGCCGCGGCCGGGCCCGTCCTGGCCGCCCTCGCGGCGCTCGCCGTCCGCACCGCCCGGCGCCGGCAGCGGGACCTGCGCACCGCCCGGGCCGCGCTCCCCGACCACCCGGGCCCCGCCGAGGCGCCCGGCCTCCCCGCCGCCGACGCCCCGGCCGTGCGCTCCCGCCGCGCCTCCGTGCGCCGGGCGCGCACCGCGCGCGAGAGCGTCACCCGACAGCTCCGCGCGCTGCTCCGGCCGGCGGAGTCCCCGCTCGTCGTCCTGGACGACGAACGGGCCGACGCCTTCGCCCTGCCCGGCCGCCCGCAGCTGCCCGGCCGCCCCGGTGAGCCCGGCCGGATCGTGGTCACCGCCGGCATGCTGCGCGCCCTGGACGGACCGGAGCGGGCCGCCCTGCTCGCCCACGAGCGCGCCCACCTGGGCGCCCGCCACCACCTCTTCCTCGCGCTCGCCGAGCACGCCGCAAACCTCCACCCGGCGCTCCGCCCGCTGCGCGCGCCCCTCGAGTACCACCTGGAGCGCTGGGCCGACGAGGTGGCCGCCGCCCGGGTCGGCGACCGCGCCGTCACCGCCCGCGCGGTCGGCCGGGCCGCCCTCGCCGCCAGCCGCTCGCCCTGGCCGGCCCGCCCCCGGCTGGTCGCCGCCGCCCACTCCGGCCCCGTCCCGCGCCGCGTCGCCGCCCTCCTCCAGCCCCGCCCGGCCGCCGCCCCCGACACCCGCCGCCGCGCCGCCGCCCTGGCCCTCGCCGCCTGCCTCGCGCTGAGCGCCGGCGCCAGCCTGGAGGCCACCGCCGACCTGCACCACGCCGTCGAGGCCGCCCAGCACGAACCCGGCGCACAGCGGTAGACCACCGGTGCGCGCCGCTGCCGGGGCCGGTCCGCCGACAGGAGCGCGCGGACCGGCCCCCGGCCGAGTTGACGGACCCCATCCCCAGAAACGCACCGCACCCGTACGCTTTCGTCAGCGCGTCGGCCCCGGCGCGACCTCGGACGGCGCTGAGGAGCGAGGCGAGTGCGGCAGACCGGACGGCAGTCCCGACGGCCGGAGCGCCGCACCCCGCCCACCGCGGCGGAACTGGCCAAGGTGCACGAGCGCACCCTCGCCGACGCCGCCGCCCGGGAGCTCGCCCAGCCCGCCTTCGCCGACCGCGGCGGCCCCGACCCCGACAGCCCCGGCGCCCTGCTGGAGCCCCGCCCCGAGATCGGCGACTCCTGGGCCCGGCTGCGCCGCCTCGGCCTCGACCCGGACACCGGCATCACCGGCGTCCACCACCTCGGCCCGGCCGAGCTCGAACACCGCCGCCGCGCCAGCGGCCTGGACACCGTCATGCCGGTGCTGCGCGACACCGTGCTCCAGCCGGTCGCCCAGGCGCCGCTGATCCTGGCGATCGCCGACGCCGAGGGCCACGTGCTCTGGCAGGAGGGCGAGCGCGGCCTGCGCCGCAGCGCCGAGCGGATCGGCTTCCTCACCGGCGCCCGGTGGACCGAGGAGAGCGTCGGCACCAACGGCATCGCCGCCACGCTGCGCGCCCAGCGGCCGATGCACGTCCACTCCTCCGAGCACTACCTGCGCAGCCACCACTCCTGGACCTGCGTGGCCGCGCCCGTCCACGACCCGGGCACCGGGCGGCTGGTCGGCGCGATCAACCTGAGCGGCCCCGCGCACAGCGTCCGCCCGTACCTGATGCAGCTCACCGCCACCGCCGCCCGGCTCGCCGAGACCGAGCTGCGCGCCCAGCGGCTGGAGGCGCTGCACCAGCTGCGCACCCTGGCCGCGCCACTGCTCGCCCGGGTCGGCGGGCCCGCCCTGGTCGTCGACTCGGCCGGCTGGACGGCCGCCGCGGCCGGGCTGCCCGCGCCGGACCGGCTGCGGGTGCCCAGCCAGGGCTGGGCCCCGGCGGCCCTGCACTGGGTGCCGGGCCTCGGCGAGTGCGTCCTGGAACCGCTCGCGGACGGCTGGCTGGTGCGCCCCGTCCGGCGGCCCGGCGCGGACGGCTCCGGCAACGACGGCCCCGGGGCGGACGGCCCCGGCACGCCGAGCACCGAACGGGCCGAGGGCGCCCGGCTGCGGCTCGACCTGCGCCGCCCGGACCGCCCCGAACTGTCCGTCCGGGGCGCCGCCGACAGCTGGTCGCACCCGCTCAGCCCGCGGCACGCCGAACTGCTGCTCCTGCTCGCCACCGCCCGCGACGGCAGCACCGCCGCACAGCTCGCGGAGGCGCTGTTCGGCGACCCGGCACGGACGGTCACGGTGCGCGCCGAACTCTCCCGGCTGCGCCGCTACCTGGGCGGACTGCTGGCCCACCGGCCGTACCGCTTCGCCGAGTCGGTGCTGGTCACGGTGGACGGCCCGGAGGACCCGTACGACCTGCTGCCGGCCTCCTCGGCCCCGGCCGTGCGGCGGCTGCGGGCCGCGCTGGCGGCGGGCACGGTCCGGCTGCCGGGGGCCGCGCCGTCAGCCGTCCCGCAGCCGCGGGGGCCGGGGCGCGGGGCTCAGCAGGGGCCGGCGAGCAGCGCGGCCAGCTGGGCGTCGGTCGGGCCGCAGTCGCGCTCCTGCTCGACGGAGACCAGCGCGTAGGTGCGGTCCAGCCAGGCCCGGACCCGGGGCATCGAGGCCTCCAGCAGGGCGCTGCCGTGCGGGGATTCGAGCGCCAGGTGGAGCGTCGAACCGTGGCAGGGGCAGTAGGCCGGCCACAGCTTCACGTCACCCTGGCCGCTCAGCATGCGCAGGCCGTCGCGCAGCAGGTCGCGGGAGAACACCCAGTCCGCCTCGTCCGGGCGCCCCAGGTGGAAGGTCAGCAGCACCTCGTACGGGCGGGCGGCGTCGAACCGGAACCGGGTGCGCACCTCGCCGACCACCTCCTCGCCCAGTGAGATCCGCAGCATCAGCACCTCCTCCACCGCCGCCGGAGCGGCGGTGGAGCCCTCCCCATCGCCGCCCGTGGGGGTGGCGGCGAGGGGTGCACTGGAGGCTGCGGACAGCGGGTCGGGCGGCATGACGGTCTCTCCGGGACGGCGTGGATTGACCTCAGCCTGCGTCACCGCGACCCGGCGGGCAAGGGTTGCAAGAGGGTTGCAATCACCATCGGCCGACCGGTCCGGCCCGGCGCCGGAGTTATCAGACGGACCGTCAATTCTCGTCCGGTGAACGAGTGTCCACGAAGTGGATGGAAGGCGTCCACCGTTCGGCCACCCGCTGGTACGCTCTCCCCCTCCCGCGCGGGAGGGCGACCCCTCCCCTGCCCCCAACGGCCGGGCACGGGACGCCCCGTGGTGCATGGGAGAATGCTGCGACGCGACGGCGACTTCGGGGAGGGAGAGGTCCGGTGGCGGTACCCGAGGACACCGTGCGGGACGTGCGGGACGTGCGGTACGAGCCCGCGCAGCACGGCCGGCACGGACGGCCGCGCCCGTTCGGCGGCCGGTTCCGGCTGCCCACCCTGCGCTTCTCCGGCGCCGCGATGGCGATGTCCACCGTGGTCGGCATCAGCATCGCCACCACCCTCCTGCTGAACGAGCAGCAGGGCGTCGGCCGCCGGGCGCCGGGTGTGGCCCGGGTCGGCACCACCCCGCCGCCCACCCCCGGCGCCACCGACCTGGCCGGGGCCACCGAGGCCGCCGACGCGCGGGACCAGGCCCCGCCGCCGTCCGGCCGGCCCCCGGCCCACCCCACCCGCCACCCCGGGAAGGGCCCGGCCGCGGCCGGCGACCGGCCCACCCCGATCGTGCCGCCGGCCGGCGGGCAGACCGCCGTGCACGACGCCCCCGGCCAGGACACCCCGCTCGCCGGGGCGGAGGGCACGCTCCCGGGCCCGCAGCAGCCGAGCACCCCGCCGGGCGCCGGACCGGCGACGCCCTCGGCCACCGCGTCGCCCTCGGCCACCGCGTCGCCCTCCGCCTCCGTCTCGCCCCCGCCGCCCGCGCCCGCCCAGCACCCGCACGCCGCCCGGCCGCTCGCCCCCGGGCCGCTGCCCGGCGCCACCGCCCCGGCTCCGGCCCCGGCGCCCGCGCCTGTGCCGGTGCCCGCGCCCGTCGTGGACGCCGGCGACCACCCGGCCGACGCCGCCGCTACCGCCGACGCCACCGACGCCGACTCCGCCCCCGGGCTGACCGGCGTCGCCCGGCGCACCCCGATCGGCCCGGACGGCCTGCGGCACCGGCTCGACCTGACCGTCACCGAGCCGGTCACCGCGCTGCAGGCCGAGTTCCGGCTCGCCCCGGGCGAGTCGGCCCCCGGCAGCGGCTCGGCCTGGACCGACCTGCCGGGCGCGGTGGTCACCGCCCAGCAGGAGCGCGGCACGCTGGTGTACCGCTTCACCACCCCGCCCGGCACCGACGTCCGCCCCGGCCGCTACGGCTTCACCGTGCACGGCGGCCGCCCGGCCGCACCGGCCTCCGCCCCGACCGCTCCGGCGGAGAGCTGGAACGCCGCCGCCTTCGGCATCCACCACCCCCGGGCGGTCGCCGCCCTCGGCGGCTTCGCGACACCCGTGCCGCAGCCCGCCACCCGCTGACGCCGGAACTGCCCGCCCGACCGACGATCCGACAGGTCACCGCCCCGGCCGGGCTCGTCCCGGTACGGCCGTTCGTTACTGTGGGCAGCACCCGGCCCGGCGGCCTCGCCCGCCCCGGCCGGGCCGTCGCCCCGCATCCGAGGAGGAGTCCGTGTCCACCGTCCTGCCCCCGGGCGGCAACGCCCCGCTGACCGCCCCGCGGGTGACCGTCGAGGTCACCGCGCCCAAGGCGCTGGACGTCTCCGCCCTGCTGCTGGCCGACAACGGCAAGGTCCGCTCGGACGCCGACTTCGTCTTCTTCAACGCCCCGCACGGGCCCGGCGTCAGCCTGCGCCCGGCCGCCGCGGGCGCGCCGGACGCGATCACCGTCGACACCGCGGCCGTCCCGGCCGGCATCGAGAAGATCGTGGTCACCGCCAGCCCCGCCGACCAGAGTTCGACCTTCGCCGGGATGGAGCCGACCGCCACCGTCCGCGACGCGGACACCGGCGCCGTCCTGGTCACCTTCACCCCGGCCCGGCTCGGCCTGGAGACCGCGCTGATCGTGGTCGAGGTCTACCGGCGCGGCGGCGCCTGGAAGGTCCGCGCGGTCGGCCAGGGCTACGCGGACGGCCTGGCGGGCATCGCCACCGACTTCGGCGTCACCGTCGACGACTCCCCCGCGGCCGCCCCGGCCGCCGAACCCGCCGCCGAACCCGCCGCCGCGCAGCCGATACCGCCCGCGCCGGCCGCACCGACCGCACCGCCCGTCGCACCGCCCGTCGCGCCGCCGCCGCCCGCGCCCCCGGTCGACCCGCGGGTGGGCTTCACCACCGCGACGCCGCTGCCCCCGGCCCCGCCCGTCGCGCCCACCCCGCCGCCCGCCGCCCCGCCGAGCACCCCCAAGGTCACCCTCGACAAGGGCCGGGTCAGCCTGGTCAAGGGCAGCTCGGTCTCGCTGGTCAAGAACGGCCGCCCGTACCTCTCCTCGGTCCGGATGGCCCTGGGCTGGGAGTCCGCCGGCCGGGGCCGCGACATCGACCTGGACGCCTCCTGCCTCGCCTTCGACGCGCAGCACAAGCGGTTGGAGACGGCCTGGTTCATGAAGCTGAACATCTTCAACGGCTCGATCGCCCACTCCGGCGACAACCTGGTCGGCGGCGAGGGCGGCGACGACGAGTCGATCACCGTGCACCTGGAGGGCCTGCCGGCCGAGGTCCAGGCCCTGGTCTTCGTGGTCAACTCCTTCTCCGGCCAGAAGTTCACCGAGGTCCGCAAGGCCTACTGCCGCCTGGTGGACGTGAAGTCCGAGGAGGAGCTGGTCCGCTTCGACCTCACCCACTCGGAGCCGTACACCGGCGTGGTGATGTGCAAGCTGGTCCGCCGCCCGTCCGGCGAGTGGGAGATGACCGCCCTCGGCGAGTTCGTCGACGCCAAGACGGCCCGGGGCATGATTGAGCCGTCCGCCGCCCTGCTCTGATCCCACCGCCCCAACGTCACGGTCACGCCCGTGAATTCACCCTCCTGAGGCATCAAGTCGTCCACGGACCGGCTCGATCAACCTTCAGGGGGGTGAAGCACGTTCTCCCCCGCACCCGTTGCACCCGCTGCACCGTTGAGGAGAGACCGTGCCACGCCTCCTGTCCCGCCTCGCCGTCGCCGGCTCCGCCGTCGCCCTCGCCGCCGGCCTGATCTCCCCCACCGGCGCCCGGGCCGCCGCCCGCCCGACCCCGCGCCCCGCCACCCTCCACTGGGCCGCCCTCGGCGACTCCTACACCGCCGGTGTCATCGAGGCCACCGGCGACCTGACCGAGCCCCGCGACGGCTGCGCCCGCACCGAGCTCTCCTACCCCGAGGTGATCCGCCGCGACCTCGGCTCCCTGGCCGACCTGCACGACGTGAGCTGCGGCGGCGCCACCACCGAGAACGTGTACGCGACCAAGCAGAGCCCGATCGGCCGCCCGCTCCCGCCGGACGGTACGGACCCGAACGCGCCCTACCCGCCCGTCCCGCCGCAGATCGACGCCGTCTCCCCGGACGCCGACGTCATCACGGTCGGCGTCGGCGGCAACGACCTCGGCTTCGCCCAGATCCTCAAGGACTGCATCGAACTCGGCGCCGCCGGCCACGGCCAGGGCACGCCCTGCAAGGACAAGTACGACGCGAGCCTGCCCGACCGCCTGCAGCGGCTCGGCAGCGGCTACGACGCCATGCTCGACTCCCTGCACGCCAAGGCGCCGGCCGCCCGGGTCGTCACGGTCGGCTACCCGCACCTCATCCCCGAGGACGCCGCCCGCTGCCGCTACGGCGACCTGCAGCAGTTCGCCACCTTCACCACCGGCGACCTCGCCTGGGCCCGCACCGCGATCCTCGAACCGCTCAACGGCGTCATCGCGGCCCGAACCGCCCGCCACAGGGACACCTTCGTCGACCTCTACCCCGGCTCCACCGGCCACAGCGTCTGCGACCCCGACCACTGGCTCGACGGCATCCTGACCAGCTACCTCCCCCTCAGGTACGCCCTGGTCCACCCCAACGCCACCGGCCAGGCCCACATCGCCGCCCAGGTCGAGGACGCCCTCCTCGCCACCTGACCGACCGACAAAACCAGTTGCCACCGGCCGCCGCTCCCCCCATCCTGACCGGATGCTCATCCGCGAAGCCACCCCCGAGGACTGGCCGGCCATCTGGCCCTTCTTCCAGCAGATCGTCGCCGCCGGCGAGACCTTCCCCTACCCGCTCGACATGCCCTCCGAGCTCGGCGCCGAGTGGTGGATGCTCGCCGCCCCCAGCCGCACGGTGGTCGCGGTGGACGAGGCCGGCCGGATCGTCGGCACCGCCAACATGAACCGCAACCGCCCGGGCAACGGCTCCCACGTGGCCAGCGCCAGCTACATGGTCGACCCGGCCCACCACGGCAAGGGCATCGGCCGGGCCCTGGTCGAGTACAGCCTCGACTGGGCCCGCGCGGCCGGCTTCCGCGCCATGCAGTACAACGCCGTCGCCGCGAGCAACCACCACGCCGTGAAGCTCTACCAGTCCCTCGGCTTCACCATCGTCGGCACCGTCCCCGACGCCTTCCACCACCCCACCGAGGGCTACGTCGGCCTCCACGTCATGCACCGCCCGCTGTAGCGCAGCGCTCACACCATCGGGTGAAAGTCCGCCGTGCACGGCATAACCGGCCCGAAGGCGAATAGCGTGACGCTCCCCTGAAGGAGGGGCATCATGAGTGCTGTGGCGCATGAGCAACCGATCACGGGCTCCCCATCGCAGGCCGACATCCTGCTGGAGAGCTTCCTGAGCCTGCACTCCCCCGAAGGCTTCCGAGCCGAGCTCATCGAGGGAGAGATCATCGTGGCACCACCGCCGGACGGCGATCACGAGGACCACATCAGCCACCTGATCACGCAGGTGATCCGGCGGTCCAAGACCGACATGAGCGTGTCCGGCGGCAAGGGGCTCCGTCTCGTCAGCGGCGGCCTTTGCCCGAAGAACCACGTCGTTCCCGATCTCACGTTCGCCCCCGAGGAGCTCCGCCTGTTCCGGGGTGCCCCATCCTGGATGGAGCCGGACGGCGTCGCCATGGTGGTGGAGGTGACCTCCGGGAAGCCCGACCAGGACCGGATCGCCAAGCGCCACTGCTACGCCCGGGCCGCTATCCCGCTCTACCTCCTCGTCGACCGCGAGAAGGCGCAGCTCAGCCTCTTCGGCAAGCCGCACCGCGAGGAGTACACCGAAGTCCACCTCGCCGCCTTCGGCGAACCCCTCGCCCTTCCGGAGCCCTTCGACTTCGACCTCGACACCAAGCCGTTCCTCTGACCACGCACGACGGCCCGCACCCTCCGTCAAGGGTGCGGGCCGTCGTGGCGTTCCGGGCGTGCCGCAGGCTAGCTGCGGGTGGCCATGGCGCGCAGGAAGAAGGTCAGGTTGGCCGGGCGCTCGGCGAGGCGGCGCATGAAGTAGCCGTACCACTCCTGGCCGTAGGCCAGGTAGATGCGCATGGTGTTGCCCTCGGCGGCCAGGCGCAGCTGCTCCTCGGGGCGGATGCCGTACAGCATCTGGTACTCGAAGGAGTCCTTGGTGCGGTTGTTCCACTCGACCAGCTGGCCGGCGATCTTGATCATGTTGGGGTCGTGGGTGGCGACCTGCGGGTAGCCGTCGCCGGCCATCAGGACCTTGAGCGCGCGGACGTACGCGAGGTCGACGTCGTGCTTGCCCTGGAAGGCGACCGACTCGGGCTCCTTGTAGGCGCCCTTGCACAGGCGCACGCGGGAGCCGGCGTGGGCGAGGTCGCGGCAGTCGCCCTCGGCGCGGCGCAGGTAGGCCTGCACGACGACGGCGACGGACGGGAAGTCCACGCGCAGGTCGCGCGCGATGGAGAGCTGGCCGTCCGCCATGGTGTGGTCCTCGGCGTCGAGGCTCGCGGTGATGCCGATCTTCGCGGCGGCCTCGCAGATGCGGTGGGCGTTCTCCAGCGCGATCTTCTCGCCGTCGACGGGCAGCGACTGGCCCACGGCGGTCAGCTTGATGGAGACGTCGGCGCCGGCCGCGATGCCGTTCTCCTCCAGGGCCTTGAGCAGCAGGAGGTAGGCGTCGGTGGTGGCGGTGGCCTGCGAGACGTCGAGGGTGTCCTCGCCGAGGTGGTCGAAGGTGACCGTGCGGCCGGTGGCGATCAGCTCCTTGTACGCGGCGATGGCCGGGTCGAGGGCGTCACCGGCGACGAAGCGGTCGACGATCGCGTGGGTGAGCGGGAACTTCTCGACCATGGTGCGGATCTGCGGGGACCGCGAGGCCGCGAGAAGGGCGGTACGGAGCATCGTGACTCCTGGGCTGTGTTTCCAAGGATGGCAGAAGGGCCCGGGCGGCGGCCACGGGGGTGGGGCCGCCGCCCGGGGGTGCGACGCCGGGCTGCGGGACGGGGCGTCGCGGGGAGGCCGCGGGGTCGGAAGGAGCGCCCCCGCGGCCTTGGTGGGCCTGGTCAGCCCATGTGCGGGTAGCGGTAGTCGGTCGGCGGGACGAAGGTCTCCTTGACCGAGCGGGTCGAGGTCCACCGCGCGAGGTTCTGCTTGGCGCCGGCCTTGTCGTTGGTGCCGGAGGCGCGGCCGCCGCCGAAGGGCTGCTGGCCGACGACGGCGCCGGTCGGCTTGTCGTTGATGTAGAAGTTGCCGGCGGCGAAGCGCAGCTTGTGCATCGCGTCCTGGGCGGCGGCGCGGTCCTGGGAGATGATCGAGCCGGTCAGGCCGTAGGCCGACACGGACTCCATCTGGGCCAGCATCTCCTCGTACTTCTCGTCCTCGTAGACGTACACGGCGAGGATCGGGCCGAAGTACTCGTCGCGGAAGTACTCGCTGGCCGGGTCCTGGCAGACGAGGACGGTCGGGCGGACGAAGTAGCCGACCGAGTCGTCGTAGGTGCCGCCCGCGATGACCTCGACCGAGGCGTCGGCCCGGGCGCGGTCGATGGCGGCCTTGTTCTTGGCGAAGGCGCGCTCGTCGATGACGGCGGACATGAAGTTGGACAGGTCGGTGACGTCGCCCATGGTGAGGCCGTCGACCTCGGCGGCGAACTCGTCCTTGAGGCCGGCCCACAGCGAGGCGGGGACGTAGGCGCGGGACAGCGCCGAGCACTTCTGGCCCTGGAACTCGAAGGCGCCGCGGGTCATGGCGGTCTTCAGCACGGCCGGGTCGGCGGACGGGTGGGCGACCAGGAAGTCCTTGCCGCCGGTCTCGCCGACGATCCGCGGGTAGGTGCGGTAGCCGGCGATGTTGTTGCCGACCTCGCGCCACAGGTGCTGGAAGGTGGCGGTGGAGCCGGTGAAGTGGATGCCGGCCAGGGCGGGGTGCTTGAGCGCGACGGCGGAGACGTCCAGGCCGTCGCCGGTCACCATGTTGATGACGCCCTTGGGCAGGCCGGCCTCCTCCAGCAGCTGCATGAGCAGGTGCGCGGAGTACTGCTGGGTCGGGGACGGCTTCCACAGCACCACGTTGCCCATCAGCGCGGGCGCGGTCGGCAGGTTGCCGGCGATCGCGGTGAAGTTGAACGGGGTGATGGCGTAGACGAAGCCCTCGAGCGGGCGGTGGTCGCTGCGGTTCCACACGCCGTCCGAGGAGATCGGCTGCTCGGCCATGATCTGGCGGGCGAAGTGCACGTTGAAGCGCAGGAAGTCGACCAGCTCGCAGGGGGTGTCGATCTCGGCCTGCTGGGCGGTCTTGGACTGGCCGAGCATGGTGGCGGCGGCCAGGGTCTCGCGCCAGGGGCCGGCCAGCAGGTCGGCGGCCTTGAGGAAGATCGCGGCGCGCGAGTCGAAGGAGAGCGCCTGCCAGGCCGGGGCCGCGGCCAGGGCAGTGTCGATGGCGTCCTGCGCGTCGGCCTGGGTGGCGTTGCGCAGGGTACCGAGGCGAGCCGCGTGGTTGTGCGGCTGGACGACGTGGATCTCGGTGCCGCCGCCCATCCGGCGCTCACCGTTGATCGTCATGGTCAGCTGGACCGGCTCCTGGCCGCCCAGCTCCTTCAGCTTGGCCTCCAGGCGAGCCCGTTCCGGGCTGCCGGGGGCGTAGCTGTGGACCGGCTCGTTCACCGGCGCGGGGACCTGGGTCACAGCGTCCATAGAGCGCACGCTCTCCTTCGATCGTGGGGGGGGTTGCCGACGCGGATTGCACGCCGGTCACAGTCACGAACGCTATTCCTGACCGCCCGGCCACATGATTGGCCGGGCGGCTAAATTCCCCCGTACGGCGTTGTCCGGCCCGACGAACACGATCACGTCCGGGTCACGGCCGGCCCTCCCGTCACCACGGCCTCAGCTCCCCGCCCCGGCGCTCGCCTTCTGGCCGTTGACCTCCGCCGCCCGCGCCGCGACCTCCTCCACCACCGGTCGCCGCGCCGCCTCGTAGGCCGCGAGGGCGCCCGGCAGGTCGGGGTGCGAGGCCAGACAGCGGGCCAGTTCGACGGCGCTCTCGACGGCCAGCGAGACCCCCTGGCCGGAGCTGTTGGACGGGGCGTGCACCGAGTCGCCGACCAGCACCAGGCGGCCGCGGTACCAGTGCGGCACGGACGGCATGATCTCCAGGCGCGGGAAGACCTCGATGGTCGCGGCGTCCGCCTCCGCCAGGACGTCCCGGGCGGGCAGGTCGTCCGCGTGCAGCTCGCGCGCCAGCGCCAGCCACTCCTGGCGCGAGGTGCCGCGGGCCTGCTCGGGGCTCAACTGCTCGGGCTGCGGGATGTTGCTGAACCAGGTCGTCCCGGCGCCGTCCGGCAGCGCCCAGTAGCCGAAGAACGCCCGGCCGCCCTGCGCGAAGTGGACGGACTCGGCGCGCCCGGGCACCCCGTCCAGCCGGTGCGCGCTGTGGCCGCCGACGCCGATCAGGCCGGTGTACTGCGGGCCGGGCGCGGCCGGGTCGATCAGCTCGCGGACGACGGAGCGGGTGCCGTCGGTGCCGATCAGCAGGTCGCCGTCCGCCGTGCCGCCGTCCGCGAAGCGGGCGGTGACGCCGGTCGGGCCCTCGTCGACGCCGACCAGCCGCTTGCCGTACCGGACGGGGACGCCCTCCTCGCGCAGCCGCCGCTGGAGCACCGTGTACAGCTCGGCGCGGCGCATCACCCGGCCGCCGACCGGGATCTCGGCGTGGACGCCGCCCTTCCCGTCCTCCAGGACCATCCGATGGATCAGCTGCCCCACTGCGCCGACCTCGGCCCCCAGCCCGACCGCGGCCAGCGCGGCGAGCCCGTTGGGAGCGATCATGAAGGTGCCGCCGATGCCGTCCGCGGAGGTCGGGTAGGCCTCGAAGACCTCCGCCTCGATGCCGGCCTTGCGCAGCGCCAGCGCCGTCACCGGCCCGGCGATGCCGCCGCCGATGACCAGGGCCTTGCGCGCCGTAGGTGTTCCGCTCATTGCAGGCTCCTCATGAACTCCCGCAGGGTCCGGTTGAACTCCGGTTCCCCGATCTGCGCGATGAGCCTCTCGGTGTAGCGGCGCTCGGCCTGCAGCATCGCGAGGGCGAACTCCTCCTCGACGACGAACATCGGGTGGACGCCCATCTCCTCGCCCTTGTGCAGCAGGGCGCGCGAGGCGTCGATCCGTTCGTCCAGCGCCTCCAGGCGCCGGCCGAGCAGTTCGGCCGACTCCTCGGTCGGAAGCACCACGAGCAGGCACAGGGCGACCCCGAACGCCGGGTACTCGTCCTGCGGTTCGGAGAGCCACTCGCGCATCCAGTCGAGCATCTCCGCCTGACCCTCGGGCGTGAGGGCGTAGACGGTGCGCTCCGGCCGCTGGGTGTCGCGGACGGTCTCCTGCTCGGCGACGAACCCGGCCTTCCGCAGCTGCTCCACGACCATGTAGAGCGAGCTGCGGTTGTACTTCACGTTGCGGTCCTTGCCGTGCTCCTTGAGCCGGCGCCCCATCTCGTAGGGGTGCATCGGTTCGGCTCCGAGCTCGGCCAGGACCACCAGGGCCAGCGGGTTCGAGACCTTGCGTCGCTTCGCCATGAGAGCGTTCCTCATCACTTGGTCGGTACTGACTATCCATTCTCAGATAGTCGATGTCAACTATTCAGGGCTGACCAAGCGCGCCTCTGTCCGGCTGGCTAAAATCGACCCCAGGGCACTGTCCGCCCGGACGAAACGATGGAGGCACCGCGTGACCACCCCCGGCCTCCCGCTCCGCCAGCTGCTGATGTCCCTCGGCGAGCCGCTGGTCGAACTCCAGGCCGCCCCCCAGGGGTTGGACGTCCCCGTCCGCGACGTCGCGATCCTCGACCCGGAGGACCCGCCGGTCGCCGCCCCCGGCGAACTCGTCCTCGCCATCGGCGCCCGCGGCCGCGCCGCCCTGCCCGCCCTGCGCGCCGCCGGCCGGGCCGGCGCCGCCGCCGTCGCCGTCAAGCTGGACGCCCCCGGCCAGGCCGACCCACTGCGGGAGGCCGCCACCGAGGCCGGCGTCGCCCTGCTCTCGGTGCGCCGCGAGACCCGCTGGGAGCACCTCGACTCGCTCGCCCGCGCGATCATCGCCGGCACCGACCCGCCGGACGCCGCCGGCGCCCCCGAGCCCAACGCGGGCGACCTCTTCTCCCTCGCCCAGACCGTCGCCGTGCTCACCAACGGCATCGTCTCCATCGAGGACACCTCCAGCCGGGTGCTCGCCTACTCGCGCTCCTCCGACTCCGACGAGGTCGACGACCTGCGCCGGCTCTCCATCCTCGGCTGGCAGGGCCCCGAGCCGTACCTGTCCAAGCTCCGCGAGTGGGGCATCTTCCAGCACCTGCGCAGCTCGGACGCCCCGATCGCGGTCGAGCCGCACCCCGAACTCGGCCTGCGCCGCCGGCTCGCGGTCGGCATCCGGGCCGGGGCGCAGCCGCTGGGCACCATCTGGGTGCAGGAGGGCGCCCAGCCGCTGGCCCCGCTCGCCGAGCAGGCGCTGGTCGGCGCCGCCCGCGTCGCGGCCGCCCAACTGGTGCGCCGCCGCCGCGAGTTGTCCGCCGACGTCCGGCTCACCCAGACCCTGCTGACCGGCCTGCTGGAGGGCTCCACCGGCCCCCAGTCGCTCGCCACCCACCTCGGCCTGGACGTGCGCCGCCCGGCCACCGTGCTCGCGTACGGCGCGCACACCACCGAGGCGCTGCACCGCTCCGACGTCACCGGCCTGATCTCGGTGCACACCGCCGCCCGGCACCGCACCGCGCTGCTCGCCCCGATCGAGTCCCGGGTGTACGTGCTGCTGCCCGAGCTGCCGCCCGGCCTGCCGATGAGCACCGTCCGGGACTGGGCGCACGAGGTGGTGCAGGCCGCCCGCGACCACCTCGGCGTCCCGCTGCGCGCCGCGATCGGCTCCACCGTGGACGGCCTCGCCCAGGTGCCCGACTCCCGCGCCCAGGCCGACCGCATCCTCGACGCGATGGGCCGCGGCGGCGTGGACCTCGACGTCGCGGCGCTGATCGACGTGCAGGCCGAGGTGCTGGTCAGCGAGATGGTGGCGCTGCTCCAGGAGCGCACCGGCCTGCGCGACCCGCGGCTGACCGCGCTCACCGCCTACGACCGCCGGCACGGCACCCGGCTCGCCGAGTCCGTGCTGGCCTGGCTGGACGCACTCGGCGAGGTCCGGGTCGCCGCCGACGCCCTGCACATCCACCCCAACACCCTGCGCTACCGGGTGCGCCGCGCCGAGCAGTTGACCGGCATCGACCTCGCTCAGCCGCAGCAGCGGCTGCTGGCGATGCTGCAACTGCGGCTGCCCGCGGACGAGTAGTCCACGGGCAGCCACCGGCATGACGAACCGTCAGGCGCCGTACCCCTGGCCCCGCTTGTGCTCGTTCAGCCGCCGCCACGGCCCGCTGATGGCCAGCTGGATGCCCGGCGTCTGGATGTTGGCGAACAGCGTCCGCCCGTCGTCCGAGAACGTCACCCCGGTGAACTCGCTGAACTCCGGGCTGTCCGCGCTGCCGATGTTCAGCTCGTTGCGGGCGATCGGGTAGACCAGCCCGTCCTCGGTGGCGCCGAACAGGTGCGAAACGCCCTCGCCGTCCTCGGCGATCACGATGCCGCCGTACGGCGAGACGGTGATGTTGTCCGGGCCGTCGAAGTTGTCGTGGTCGCCCCAGGTGTCGGTGTTGACGCCCAGCAGCACCTTCAGGGTGATGGTGCGGCGGTTCGGGTCGAAGAACCAGACCTGCCCGTCGTGCTGCAGCGGGCTCTCCGAACGGGCGTAGCTGGAGACGAAGTAGAAGCCGCCGTCACCCCACCACATGCCCTCCAGCTTGCGGGCCCGGGTGACCTCGCCGTCCTTGAACTGCTTGCGCACCGAGACGGTCTTCGCATCGCGGTCCTGGACCTTCACCCAGTCCACGCCGTACACGGTGCCGACCTGGACCGCCCGGGAGAGGTCGTCGACGAACTTGCCGTGCGAGTCGAAGACCTTGAAGGCCTCCAGCACCCCGGCGTCCTCGGCCAGGGCGCGCAGCCGGTACCGGCCGTGCGTGAAGCCCGCCGGCGGGGTCCAGCGGTAGAGCAGC
This sequence comes from Streptomyces sp. Y1, assembly GCF_041053115.1. NCBI lineage: Bacteria > Bacillati > Actinomycetota > Actinomycetes > Kitasatosporales > Streptomycetaceae > Streptomyces > Streptomyces sp. Y1. The sequence continues at coordinate 2,098,961 of NZ_CP163445.1, forward strand.
CCGTTGGGGTTGCCCGCGTCCTCGGTCAGGTAGACGTGGCCGCGCTTCGGGTCCACCACGACGGCCTCGTGCGCGTAGCGGCCGAAGGCCTTCACCGGCCGCGGGTCGCGGTTGTAGTCGTCGTCGAAGGGGTCGACCTCGAAGACGTACCCGTGGTCCTTGGTGAAGCCGTTCTTGCCGGCCCGGTCCTCGGTCTCCTCGCCGGACAGCCAGGTGCCCCACGGGGTCACGCCGCCGGCGCAGTTGGTGGCGGTGCCGGCGATGCCGACCCACTGCTCGACCGAGCCGTCCCGCTTGGCGTGCACGATCGTGCAGCCGCCGGCCGCGCCCGGGTCGTACACGTGGCCCTCGGTCAGCGGCACCGGGTACGGCCACTTGGCGCGGGCGCCGGCCAGCTCGTGGTTGACGACCATCAGGTTGCCGCCGTGCTCGTCCTCGAAGGCGGAGGTGCCGTCGTGGTTGCTCGGGGTGAACTCGCCGGTGCGCAGCCGGGTGACGCCGGCCCGGTTCAGCACCTTGTACGAGAAGCCCTTCGGCAGCGACAGCAGCCCGGCCGGGTCCGGCACCAGCGGGCCGTAGCCGATCGCGGCGCCGCCCGCCGCGTTGGTCCCGGCGCCCGCGGCCGCCGGCGCCTCCCCGCCGACCGGGGCGGCGATCGCGCCCGGTGCACTGGCCAGTGCCTCGGCGCTGCCGGCGATCAGCACGCCGGCCCCGACGACGGTGGAACGGTTGACGAAGTCCCGGCGGGACAGCGGCATGGCAGCAACTCCTGAGGTGAGCGGGGTGTCGGGGCGGGTTCGCCGACGCCCAGCAGGCTCCGCCGCAGGGGTGAACCGGGCATGGCGCGCAGGTCGCGCCCGGACGTCCATTTGCCAACCCGTGGTCGACGCATGACCTCCGCTTTACCTCGCGCACCGGCGGGCCTCAGCCCGCCCGCGCCGCCAGCCACTGCTCCCAGGCCGCCAGCCACAACTGCTCGGCCAGCCGCTGCTCCTCCCACTCCCGCGCCCCGCCACCGGCCGGCCGCTCCCGCCACAGCTGCTCCCAGGCCCGCTGCGCCGGCAGGCTGGCCACCTCACTGGCGAACACCGTGTACCGCACGACCTCCTCGACCGCGGCCGCGCCCGCCGCCGTGCCGATCAGCCAGTGCGTCTGCTGGGACAGCCGGTTGAGGTGGTCGACCATCGCGGTCACCGCCGCCACCGCCTCCTCCCGGCTCTCCGTGGCGAGCCGCATCTGCTGGCGCACCGCCGCCTCCCAGCGCACCGCCCCGACCTCCCCGCGCAGGTGACGCGGCAGCCGCGGCGTGCGCCCGGCCCGGACCTGCGCCTCGATCGCGGCGGTCTCGGCGACGGACTGCGCGACCAGCGCCCGGTGCGCCTCCAGGCCGATGACGGGCGGCAGTTCGCGCTCCTCGACCGGCACGTGCCGGGCCCGCCGGGAGGCGAGGTCGCGCAGCAGCTCGGTGCGCCCGCGCAGGTGCCGCTCGAAGTCCCGGATGCCGCCCAGCTCCACGCCGCCGGGCGCCACCCCGCGCCCGCACACCGTCACGGTCTGCCCGCCGACCCGCAGCCGCCCGGCCCACACCGGCCCGGCCCCGTCCTCCCCCGGGTCGCCGGGCCAGAGCACCGGACGGTCCTCGTGCAGCTCCACCGAGCGCGGCTCGCCGTCCACGGTGATCCACTCGCGCAGCGCCCGCACCCGGCCCGGCCCGTCCCCCTCGTCGATGCCGGACTGCTCGTAGAGCCGGTCCCGCTCGTCCTCGACCACGTCCTCCAGCTCGGGCAGCGACTCGCAGCCGTCCGCGCCCGGGCGGTAGCTGCGCACGGTCACGTACGGGCCGGCCGCGGACGCCCAGTCGCCGCACTGCACCTCGACCCAGCACACCCGGCCGCCGCAGCTGTCGAAGCCGGCCAGCGCCTCGCCGCCGCGCGCCGGGCCGGCGGCCACCCCGTACACCGGGAAGTCGACCCCGGCCAGGGCGCGGCGGGAGAACTCCTCCTGCTCGGCGAACCGGTCCGGGGCCGCCGGGCCCTCGACCGGGTCGCGGCCCATCGGAACGGCGGCGCGATCGGGCGCCGCCCGCTGGACGTTCCGGTCCTGGGGCCCGCCGCCGATCTCCCGCGCCATCCTGTGCCGCACCCCCGGTTCCCTCGCACCCACCACGCCGACACGCCAGCTTACGTGCCCGGCGCCCGTCGGGTCATCAGCTGCGGCACAGCACCCGGCCGGTACCCGCCGGCCGCGAGCGCCGTGTCAGCGCGCCCGGTTGTCAGCCGCGCTCCCTACCCTGGGCGGCATGACAGCACAGAACCACCCGACGGCACCGCACGACGGGGCCTTCCCCGCCCGGATCAGCATCGTCACCCTCGGCGTCTCCGACCTCGACCGCAGCGCCCGCTTCTACGAGGGCCTGGGCTGGCGCCGCTCCACCGCCTCCAGCCCGGAGATCGTCTGGTTCCGCACCGCCGACTCGGTGCTCGGCCTCTTCCCCGCCGACGAGCTGGCCGCCGACGCGGGCGTGCCCGGCGGCGGCGAGCCCTCCTTCCGCGGCGTCACCCTCGCGGTGAACCTGGAGTCCCCCGCGCTGGTGGACGCCGCGCTGCGGACGGCGGTGGAGGCCGGCGCCGTGGTGGTCAAGCCACCGACGACCACCAGCTGGGGCGGCTACTCCGGCTACTTCGAGGACCCGGACGGGCACCTGTGGGAGCTGGCCCACAACCCGTTCTTCCCCTTCGCCGAGGACGGCTCGCTGGACCTTCCCTAGCCCGGGAACCCTCCTCGGCTCGGAACCTTCCTCAGCTCTGCTTCGACCGCGCCTTGAAGGCCGCCTTGCGCGCCTCCTTGGCCGTCACCCGGTCCGGGTGCAGCTCCCCGATCGCCTCCAGGACGTCCGCCGTGTACGGGTGGTCGACCCGCCACACCTCGGCGAACCACGCCGCCGGGTCGTCCCGTACCGGCAGGTCCGCGATCAGCTCGCGCAGCTCGGTGTCACCGCCGGAACCCAGCAGCTGCGCGGCGAAGGTGTCGACCACCGTCCACAGCGCCATCTGCCGCTCCGGCACCGGCACGTCCGCCGCGCCGATCGCGGACAGCCAGGCCCGGGTCGCGCCGCCCAGCTCCGGGTCGTCCAGCACCTCCCGGGCGGCCGGCTCGGCGTCCGCCCCGAGCAGCCGCAGCCCCTCGACGGCCAGCACCCGCCGCATGGGCGCGTACGCGTCGGTGCCGCGCGCGGCCGCCAGCAGCTCCCGGGCGGCCGGCACCGGCTCCCGGCCGGCCAGCCAGACCACCAGCTCCTCCTCCGGCAGCACGTTGACCGACTCGCACACGGCCCGCAGCAGCTCGGCGGCGTCCCCCTGGGCGAGGTCGCCGACCAGCGGCGCGTCGTAGCCGTCCTCCAGCAGCCACTGCCGGACGCCGTACTGGCCGAGCGGGGTGAGCCGGACGAGCCCGAAGCGGGCCGACTCCTCCTCGTCCAGCGGCGCCTCGCCGACGACGGCGGGCTCCTCGCCCTCCTCCTCGTCGAACAGCTCCGGGTCGATCGGGCGGTACTCCAGCAGGCCCAGCTCGGCGAGGTCGGCCAGCATCGGGTCCAGCGCGACCATCACGTCGGTGATGTCGCCCAGCAGCTCCTCGCTCGGCTCCTCGCCCTCCGGCACCACCAGCAGCGCGGCCAGCACGCCCAGCGGCACGGTCTCGTTGCCGGGCTCGGCGAAGGCGGTGGTCTCGTAGAGCACCTGCAGCGCCTCGTCCAGCAGCTCGGCGGCGGCCTCCCGGGCCTCCTCCAGCTCGTTCAGGCCGTCCTCGTCGTCCTCGTCGCTGTCCGCGGCCTGCTCCGCTTCCTCCTCCTCGGATTCCTCGGGCAGCGAGTCGGCCTCCACGGCCAGCTCCCGGACGATCCCGGCGGCGGTCAGCCACAGCTCCAGGACGGTCTCCGGGTCCCCCTCCTCGGCGGGCTCCAGGTCGGGGCCGGGGACGGCCACGTGCTCGCCGGCCTCGGTCGTGCCGAGCTCCACCAGGTCCAGGTCGCAGGCCAGCGACCAGGCCCGCAGCGCCTCGATCTCGTCCTCCTCCGACACCTCGCCCTCGGCCGGGGCCAGGCCCAGCAGCCGCGCGGCGGGCGCCCGGTCCGCCTCGACCAGGTCGCCGAACTCGTCCACCACCCGGTGCGGGGCGGCCCAGCGCGCCAGCGCCAGCGCGTAGCCGAGCATCGGCACGGCCTTCGCCTGCGCGGCCAGCTCCGTCTCGTCGGGCAGCTTCACCGGCGGGACGAGCACGGCCGCGTCGTCGTCCAGGCCGTCGTCGTCCAGCCCGTGCGCGGCGAACGCCCCGTAGAGGTCCTGGAGCTCCATGTCGGCGGGCAGGACGGCCCCCGCGCCCCCCTCGCCCTCCGAAGCCCCTGCGTTCTTCCGACGTCGTCCGGCCATCGTCGCGCGTTCTCCCTCAGCCAGCGGCCCGTCATGAGCGCCGCGTACCCGTCTACCACCTCAGCGTATAGGCCGGGCACCCCCGGTGCCCGGCCTCAAGGGGCGTGCGCAGGGGCGCGCGCCGAAACCGTGCGCCCACCCCTTATCCTTCGCATTGGCACCGCGCACAACCCCGCGCGGGCCACCGGGCAACGAAGCCCCCCTCTCAGCTCATCCGCTCCACCAGGGAGCCCCGCACCGCGGCCACCACCACAGCGCCTCAGGACGGGTGCGCCGGCACACCCCGCCGACCCGGTGGGGCCCTGCCACAGGAGATCCCTTTCATGGCGGACCTCTCCCCCGCCGGCACCGGCCTGCGCACCGCGCAGCTCGACGGACGCCGACTGTCGGAGGCCCTGCTTCCCCTGGAACTCGCGCCCCGGCCCCAGCTCCAGCTCTCCGCGATCAGCCGCTGGAACGCCGTCCGAGGCGTCCGCGTCGGCCTGGTCGCCGCCGCGCTGCTGTTCATGCTGATCGGTGCCAACCTGGCGACGCCGATCTACCCGCTCCTCCAGCAGCGCCTCGGGCTCGGCCCGCTGGACACCACGATCCTGTTCACGATCTACGTGTTCGCGCTGGTCCCCGTCCTGGCCGTGGTCGGCCACTGGTCCGACCACCTCGGCCGCCGCGCCCTGATCCTGCCCGCCGTCGGCCTGGCCGCGGCCGGCGACGTGGTCTTCGCCACCTCCGGCAGCTTCTGGCAGCTGGCCGCGGGCCGGGCCGTCCAGGGCATCGCGGTCGGCCTGTCCACCGGCGCCGCCGGAGCCGCCCTCGGCGACCTGCTGCCCGACCACCCGACCCTCGCCGCCAAGCTCACCCTGGCCTGCTCGGCCGGCGGCGTCGCCCTCGGCCCGATCGTCGGCGCCCTGCTCTCCGGCGGCTCCGACCCGCTGCTGACGCCCTTCCTGCTGCACGCCATCGCCCTGCTCGCGCTCTGCATCCCGCTGGCCGTCGTCCACCCCCGGATGCCCGGCCGCAACCGCGAGCCGTCCGCGCCGCCGCGCATCACCACCCCGGCCCACCTGCGCCCGCAGCGCCTGCGGATGCCGCGCACCGGCCGCCGCGAGTTCCTGCTCGCCGCCGGCGCCGGGTTCATCTCGTACGGGGTCTTCGGCGTCTACCTGGCCCTCGCCCCGGCCTTCTCCGCCAAGCTGCTGCACACCCCCTCGCACCTGACCGGCGCGATCGTGGCCGCCCTGCTGCTCGGCTCCTCGGCCGCCGCCCAGCTGATCGTCCCGCCGACCTCCGACCGTACGGTCATCGCCCTCGGCATGACCGGGCTGGCCACCGGCCTCGGCCTGGTCGTCGCCGCCGGGTACACCGGCACCCCGGCCCTGCTCTTCATCGGCAGCGTCCTCGGCGGCATCTGCCAGGGCGTCGCCTTCCGCTCCCTGTTCACCACCGCCGTCGCGGCGATGGACCCGGAGCGCCGCGGCTCCGAACTGAGCTCCCTCTGGATCATCGTCTACCTCGGCAGCTCGGCCCCGATCATCGGAGTCGGCGCCCTGGTCCAGCACTACGGCCTCCTCCCCGCCGTCAGCGGCTTCGCCACCCTCGCCGCCGTCCTCTGCGCGGCCCTGGCCGTGGCCGTCGCCCGCAGGCCCCGGACGGCCTGACGCCTGCAACGCCAGAACGCCGATGCCCGGGCCTTCCCCTTCGGAAGCCCCGGGCATCGCCGTTTCAACGTGGCCCTACGCTCCCAGGGCTTCCACCTCTCGGTGCTGCTCTCGGCGGGGCGGCGGGCTGGTCCGCCTGCCGGGAATCGGATCGCCACCAACGGGGTTGGGGGCTGATGAACCGTTACTGGAGGGGTCATGCGAGCGATTCAGGTGCACGAAGTGGGCGGTCCCGAGGTGCTGCAGGAGACCGAGGTGGACCAGCCGCGGCCGGGCCCGGGCGAGGCGCTCGTGGAGGTCGCCGCATCCGGGGTCAACTACCTCGACGTCTACTACCGCGAGGGCCGGTACAGCCTCCCGCTGCCCTTCACCCCGGGCTCCGAGGGCGCCGGCACGGTCGTCGAGGTCGGACCCGGCGTCACTGACGTCGCCGTCGGGGACCGGGTCGGTTGGGTCGAGATTCCCGGCAGTTACGCCGAGCAGGCCGTCGTGGACTCCTCCCGGCTGGTGCCGCTGCCCGACGACATCGACTTCGAGACAGCCGCCGCCGTGCTCCTCCAAGGCATGACCGCGCACTATCTCGTCAAGGACGCCTACCCGGTTCAGGGGGGCGACACGGTGCTCGTGCATGCGGCCGCCGGTGGCATGGGGCTGCTGCTGACCCAGCTCATCACCCATCTCGGCGGCAGGGTGATCGGCACGACGTCGACCACGGCGAAGGCCGAACTGGCGAAGCGTGCCGGAGCCGCCGAGGTGATCCTCTCCTCCGCGGTCGACGATCTCGCAGCCGAGGTGAGGCGGCTCAACGGCGGTCAGGGACTGCCGGTTGTCTTCGACGGCGTCGGCGCACACACCTTCGATGCGAGCCTCGCCAGCCTGCGAAGCCGCGGCCATCTCGTGCTCTTCGGCGCGGCAAGCGGTGCCGTGCCGCCGTTCGATCCGATCCGGCTCGCCCACGGCGGTTCGCTGACCCTGATCCGGCCCAGCCTCGGGGACTTCATCGCCGATCGGTCCGAACTGCTCCGACGGGCCGCCGATGTGTTCGAGTGGGTGCGCTCCAAGGCACTTGAGGTCACCGTAACGGGCCGCTACGCGTTGTCCGAGGCCGCCCGGGCCCACAGCGATCTGGAGGCTCGGCGCACCACCGGCAAGCTGCTCGTCGTACCCGATGCGGCCGCTGCTGGACGCCGCGAGGAGACGCGGAGCTGATCGCGGGTGACGAGGTCGGGGATCTTGGAGACCGAGATGTCGAGGGCATGACCGACCGTCATCGCCAAGATCCCCGACAGCGTCCGGCACTCAGCAGGCCAGGATCAGGCAGCGGCGTTCCGGTCTGGAGCTACGCGTTCCAGGGCTTCCAGGCGTCGGTCCCGATCTCCACGTCGAACGGCGTCGGCAGTCGGACGGACTCCCCGAACTTCCACTCGCCCAGTACCTCGTAGGTCGCCTCGCCCTTGTTCGGCTCCCCGAACAAGGTCACGCCGGGCTGCCGTGGATCACGGTCCACGAGCAGGTAGAACGGCACCCCGGTGCGCGCGTACCCGCTCCACTTCGTTGGCTTGACCTGACGGCCGAACATGGGCCGACGATCATGGCGCGCATTGGACGAGGAAGTCACCTCGACCACCAGCTCGAGGTCGTGCGGGTGCAAGCGCAGAACATCGTCCGCACGCTTCTCCGCATCGGTGTCCTTGTGCACCACTACCATGTCGGGGATGTAACCGTCCCCGATCTCGACAAGATCCAGGTTGATGGTCTGAACAACTCGCCACGGAAACCCGTTGTTCAGAAACCAGGAACGCTCGAAGCCCCGCTGGATGTCCGAGAGGATCCCACCATGGGCGTACACGGGTGCCGGTGACACGACGATTTCCCCTCCGATCACCTCGACCCGCGTGCCGTCGTCCGGGAGCCGGAGGTACTCCCCCAGTTCCCCCCGGACCCACATGGCGTACGGCGAGTCAGGCAGAAGCAACTGCGCGAACGCAACTACCGACATGACTTCGCTCCCTCCGAGGTCGCGGCACCAGCCTGGCCGCCCGGTCGCAGATATACCACTGCCGCGCAAACCTTTCCCTCGAAGGGGAGGTTTGCGCGGCAGCAGGTTGACGAACGGGCCGACGTCAGACGTTGAAGCCCAGCGCACGCAGCTGGTCGCGGCCGTCGTCGGTGATCTTGTCGGGGCCCCACGGCGGCATCCAGACCCAGTTGATGCGCAGGTCCTGGACGAGCCCGTCGGTGGCCGTCTTGGCCTGGTCCTCGATGACGTCGGTGAGCGGGCAGGCCGCCGAGGTGAGCGTCATGTCGATGGTGGCCACGTCGGACTCGTCGATGTGGATGCCGTAGATCAGGCCCAGGTTGACGACGTCGATGCCCAGTTCGGGGTCGACGACGTCCATCAGGGCCTCGGTCAGGTCCTCGACGGAGACGGTGCCGGCGGTGGTGCCGACGATGATGCCGTTCGGCTGCTCCGCCACAGCGGAGGCCTCGGCGCCGGTGGTGATGTCGTCGCTCATGGTTCTGTCCTCCTCTGCGGGGTCAGTCGTTGACGGCGGGGTGCTGGGCGAGGGCCTGGGCGGTGGCGTCCTTCCAGGCCATCCAGCTGAGCAGGGCGCACTTGACCCGGGCCGGGTACTTGGAGACGCCGGCGAACGCGATCGCGTCCTCCAGCACCTCCTCGTCGCCCTCGCCCTGGCCCTTGCTCTGCATCAGCTCCAGGAAGGCCTCCTGGACGACCTGCGCCTCGCCCACGGTCTTGCCGACCACCAGGTCGTTCAGCACCGAGGCGCTGGCCTGGCTGATCGAGCAGCCCTGGGACTCGTACGAGACGTCGGCGACCGTGGCGCCGTCGAGCTTCACCCGCAGGGTGATCTCGTCGCCGCACGTCGGGTTGACGTGGTGCACCTCGGCGTCGCCGTCCCGCAGCCCCTTGCCGTGGGGGTGGCGGTAGTGGTCCAGGATGATGTCCTGGTACATCGAGTCGAGCTTCATGTCGTCCTGCCCAGTCCCGTCAGCCGAAGAAGTTCCGGACGTGGTGCAGGCCGTCGATCAGCGCGTCGACCTCGCCCGGCGTCGAGTACAGGTAGAACGACGCCCGCGTGGTCGCCGGAATTCCGTACCGCAGGCACACCGGCCGCGCACAGTGGTGGCCGACGCGCACGGCGATGCCCTGCTCGTCCAGCACCTGGCCCACGTCGTGCGGGTGGATGTCGCCCAGCGTGAAGGAGATCGCCGCAGCGCGGTCGACGGCCGTGCGCGGGCCGATGATCCGCAGGTCGGGGACCTCCAGCAGCCGCTCGACGGCGTACTCGGTAATCGCGTGCTCGTGCGCCGCGATCTTGTCCATGCCGATGCCGGACAGGTAGTCGATGGCCGCGCCGAGCCCGACCGCCTGGGCGATCGGCGGGGTGCCGGCCTCGAACTTGTGCGGCGCCGGGGCGTAGGTGGACGAGCCCATGGTGACGGTCTCGATCATCTCGCCGCCACCGAGGAACGGCGGGAGGTCCTCCAGCAGCTCCTGGCGGCCCCACAGCACGCCGATGCCGGTCGGGGCCAGCATCTTGTGGCCGGTGAAGGCGACGAAGTCGGCCTCCAGCGCCTGCACGTCCAGCACCATGTGCGGCGCGGCCTGCGACGCGTCGATGACGACGAGCGCGCCGACCGACTGGGCCTTGCGCACGATCGTCTCGACCGGGTTGACGGTGCCGAGCAGGTTGGAGACCAGGGTGAAGGAGACCACCTTGGTCTTCTCGGTGATCAGCTCGTCGATGTTCGAGAGGTCCAGCCGGCCCTCGTCGGTGAGCCCGAACCACTTCAGCTTCGCACCGGTGCGCTGCGACAGCAGCTGCCACGGGACGATGTTGGAGTGGTGCTCCATCTCCGTGATGACGATCTCGGAGTCACCGTCGACCCGGTACGGCTCGTCGGCCCAACCGAGCATGTTGGCAACGAGGTTGAGCGACTCCGAGGCGTTCTTGGTGAAGATCACCTCGTTGCGGCTCGGCGCGTTGACGAAGGCGGCGACCTTGTCGCGGGCGCCCTCGTACATCGCCGTGGCCTCCTCGGCGAGCACGTGCACGCCGCGGTGGACGTTGGCGTTGTGCCGCTCGTAGTAGGCGTTCAGCGCCTCCAGCACCTGGCGCGGCTTCTGCGAGGTGGCCGCGTTGTCCAGGTAGACCAGCGGCTTCTCGTCGTGCAGCACGCGCTGCAGGACGGGGAAGTCCTTGCGGATCGCGTCGGTGTCGAGCAGAGCGCTGTGGCCGGTAAACGGATGCGTCACTCGGATGCGCCGCCCTTCACATACGACTCGTAGCCCTCTTCCTCCAGCTTGTCGGCCAGCTCGGCGCCGCCGGACTCGACGATGCGGCCGCCCGCGAAGACGTGGACGTGGTCGGGCTTGATGTACCGCAGGATGCGGGTGTAGTGGGTGACCAGCAGGGTGCCGACCTCGCCGGTCGAGCGGACCCGGTTGATGCCCTCGGAGACGATCCGCAGCGCGTCGACGTCCAGGCCGGAGTCGGTCTCGTCGAGGATCGCGATCTTCGGCTTGAGGAGCTCCAGCTGCAGGATCTCGTGGCGCTTCTTCTCACCGCCGGAGAAGCCCTCGTTGACGTTGCGCTCGGCGAAGGCCGGGTCCATCTGCAGGGCGGCCATCGCCTCCTTGACCTCCTTGACCCACAGCCGCAGCTTCGGGGCCTCGCCGCGGACGGCGGTGGCGGCGGTGCGCAGGAAGTTGCTGACCGAGACGCCGGGCACCTCGACCGGGTACTGCATGGCCAGGAAGACGCCGGCCTTGGCGCGCTCGTCGACGGACATCTCCAGGACGTCCTCGCCGTCCAGCAGCACGGTGCCGCCGGTGACGGTGTACTTCGGGTGACCGGCCAGCGAGTAGGCCAGGGTGGACTTGCCGGAGCCGTTCGGGCCCATGATGGCGTGGGTCTCGCCCTGCTTGACGGTCAGGTCGACGCCCTTCAGGATCTCGCGCGGGCCGTTCTCGGCTTCGACGGAGACGTGCAGGTCGCGGATTTCAAGGGTTGCCATGTGTACTCAGGACTCCTGGTTGACGGAGACGAGCACATCGTCCCCTTCGATCTTTACGGGGTAGACGGCGACCGGCTTGGTGGCGGGCAGGCCGGAGGGCTTGCCGGAGCGCAGGTCGAAGCTGGAGCCGTGCAGCCAGCACTCGATCATGCAGTCCTCGACCTCGCCCTCGGAGAGCGAGACGTTCGCGTGCGAGCAGATGTCGTTGATCGCGAACACCCCCTCGTCGGTGCGGACGAGTGCGACCGGCACGCCGTTCAGCTCGACGCGCTTGGGCACGTCCTCCTGGAGGTCGCCCAGTGCGCAGGCACGGAGGAAGCTCATCGGTCAGACCGCCGCTTCGAGCTCGGCGTCGATCTTGACCATCAGCTGCTCCTGGACCTCGGCCACGCCGATCTGCTGCAGCAGCTCGGCGAAGAAGCCGCGCACCACCAGGCGGCGGGCCTCGTCGGCCGGGATGCCGCGGGCCATCAGGTAGAACAGCTGCTCGTCGTCGAAGCGGCCGGTCGCGGAGGCGTGGCCGGCGCCGACGATCTCGCCGGTCTCGATCTCCAGGTTCGGGATCGAGTCGACCCGGGCACCGTCCGTGAGCACCAGGTTCCGGTTGAGCTCGTAGGTGTCGGTGCCCAGCGCGGCGGCGCGGATCAGCACGTCGCCGACCCAGACGGCGTGCGCGTCCTGGCCCTGCAGCGCGCCCTTGTAGGCGACGTTGGAGCGGCAGTGCGGGGTGTCGTGGTCGATGACCAGACGGTGCTCCAGGTGCTGGCCGGCGTCGGCGAAGTACAGGCCGAACAGCTCGGCCTCGCCGCCGGGGCCCGCGTAGTTGACGCGCGGGTGCAGGCGGACGAGGTCGCCGCCGAAGGTGACGACGACGGACTTGTACGAGGCGTCGCGGCCGACCAGCGCGTTGTGCTGGGCGACGTGCACGGCGTCGCGGTCCCAGTCCTGGACGGAGACGAAGGTGAGCTTCGCGCCGTCGCCGACCAGCAGCTCCACGTTGGCGGCCCGGGTGCCGGCGCCCTCGTGGTTGAGCACCACGACGGCCTCGGCGAACGGCTTGACGTCGATCACCACGTGGGCGAAGCGGACGCCGCCCTCGCCGCGCACGTCGATCTTCACCGGCTCGGTGAGCACCGCGTCCTTGGGGACGGTGACCACGAGCGCCTGGTCGAATGCGCTGAACGCCTGCGCGGCGACCCGGTCGACGGGCGTGCCGGCCTTGCCGAGGCGGGCGTCGTCGCGGCCCACGGTCTCGGCGGTGACGCCGTCCGGCAGGGTGAACTCGACCTTGTCCTCGCCGCGCGGACCGGCGGCGGCGGTGCCGTCGTGCAGCCCGCCGAGGCGGTGCAGCGGCGTGAACCGCCAGTCCTCCTCGCGGCCGGTCGGCACCGGGAAGTCGTTCACGTCGAAGGACGGCTTGACCGCGACGCGCGCGTCGATCGGCTGCTTGACCGTGGTCCGGCCGGTGCCGGGGCCGGCGAGCTGCGCGCCCGCGCCGGCGGTGCCGACCTCGATCGAACCGGCGGTGGTGGAGCCGGAGGTGTTCTGAACGTCAGCCATGGCTGTTCGTAGTGCTCTCTTCCTCAAAAAGTCGGGCGGGGTCGCGTACGGCTGGGCGTCAGCCGACCGCGCCCTCCATCTGCAGCTCGATCAGCCGGTTGAGCTCCAGCGCGTACTCCATCGGCAGCTCCCGCGCGATCGGCTCGACGAAGCCGCGCACGATCATCGCCATGGCCTCGGTCTCGGTCAGACCGCGGCTCATCAGGTAGAACAGCTGGTCCTCGCTGACCTTGGAGACGGTCGCCTCGTGGCCCATGGACACGTCGTCCTCGCGGACGTCCACGTACGGGTAGGTGTCCGAGCGGGAGATGGTGTCGACCAGCAGCGCGTCGCACAGCACGTTGGACTTGGCGCCGTGCGAGCCCTCGCCGATCTCGATCAGGCCGCGGTAGGAGGTGCGGCCGCCGCCGCGCGCCACCGACTTGGAGACGATGTGCGAGGAGGTGTTCGGGGCCATGTGCACCATCTTGGCGCCGGCGTCCTGGTGCTGTCCCTCGCCCGCGAAGGCGATCGACAGGGTCTCGCCCTTGGCGTGCTCGCCCATCAGGTAGACGGCCGGGTACTTCATGGTGACCTTGGAGCCGATGTTGCCGTCGATCCACTCCATGGTCGCGCCCTCGTACGCCACGGCGCGCTTGGTGACCAGGTTGTAGACGTTGTTCGACCAGTTCTGGATGGTCGTGTAGCGGCAGCGGCCGCCCTTCTTGACGATGATCTCCACGACCGCCGAGTGCAGCGAGTCGGAGGAGTAGATCGGCGCGGTGCAGCCCTCGACGTAGTGGACGTAGGCGTCCTCGTCGACGATGATCAGCGTCCGCTCGAACTGGCCCATGTTCTCGGTGTTGATCCGGAAGTAGGCCTGCAGCGGGATGTCGACGTGCACGCCCTTCGGCACGTAGATGAACGATCCGCCGGACCACACCGCGGTGTTCAGCGCGGCGAACTTGTTGTCGCCGGCCGGGATGACGGTGCCGAAGTACTCCTTGAAGATCTCCGGGTGCTCGCGCAGCGCGGTGTCGGTGTCCAGGAAGATGACGCCCTGCTCCTCCAGGTCCTCGCGGATCTGGTGGTAGACGACCTCGGACTCGTACTGGGCGGCGACACCGGCGACCAGGCGCTGCTTCTCCGCCTCCGGGATGCCCAGCTTGTCGTAGGTGGCCTTGATGTCCGCGGGCAGGTCCTCCCAGGACTCGGCCTGCTTCTCGGTCGAGCGGACGAAGTACTTGATGTTGTCGAAGTCGATGCCGGACAGGTCGGAACCCCAGGTCGGCATGGGCTTCTTGCCGAAGAGCTTCAGGCCCTTGAGACGCAGGTTCAGCATCCACTCGGACTCGCTCTTCTTCGCGGAGATGTCGCGCACGACGTCTTCGCTGAGCCCGCGCTTGGCCACGGAGCCGGCGGCGTCCGGGTCGGCCCAGCCGTACTCGTAATTGCCGAGGCCTTCGAGCTCGGGGTGCGAAACGGTGTCAGTCATGCGAGCTTCCTAACGCGCGGACGCTGAATCTTCGGTGGACGTACCGGCAGTCGGCGCTGCATCGGAGCCGCGGCCCGCCGGGGGCTGGACAGGCGACGATGCGGCACCGGGTGCCGGCACATAGGTGGTGCAGACCCCGTCGCCGTGGGCGATGGTGGCCAGCCGTTGCACATGGGTGCCCAGGAGCTGGGAGAAGACCTCGGTCTCCGCCTCGCAGAGCTGCGGGAACTGCTCGGCGATGTGCGCGACCGGGCAGTGGTGCTGGCAGAGCTGGGCGCCCGCCGGGGCCTTGGCCGCGGCCGACGGGACACGCCGCACCGTGGCAGCGTACCCGTCCGCGCTCAGCGCCTGGGCCAGGGCCTCCGGGCGCTCCAGCGCCCCGGCCTGCCGCAGGCTCTCCCGGTACTTCTCGCCCTGCCGGCCGAACCGGGCACGGGCGAAGGCGGCGACGGCCTCCTCGCCCGCCTTGCCGCCGCCCACCGCGTCCGAGATCCAGCGCAGCGCGTCGGCCGCGAGCTGGTCGTACGCCTGGTAGAAGGCGTCCCGGCCGGCGTCGGTGAGCGCGAAGACCTTGGCCGGGCGGCCCCGGCCGCGGCTGCCGTAGACCCGCTGTTCGCGGGCGTCGACCAGGCCGCTGGCGGCCAGCGAGTCGAGGTGGCGGCGGACGGCCGCGGCCGTCAGGCCGAGCCGGTTCGCGAGGTCGGCGGCGGAGGACGGGCCGTGGTCCAGGATCGACCGGGCGACCCGGTCGCGGGTGGCGCGGTGGCCCTCCAGCAGCACCTCGGCCGCCGTCGCGGGCACGTCGCAACCGGGGGCCGACTCGGCCTCCTGCTGCGTGGCGTGCTCGCGCATGTTTTTCACAACACCAGTGTTGCGTAATTACTTCCGGCAGGACAAGCCGTGATCCAGGCCTCACCCGTGTCATCTGTCACGCAGGTAAGGCTTACCTTTCCAGCGGAAACGATCACCAAGGCCGGTGTCCGGCCTGGTCGTTCGGCCCTCTTAGACTCGCCGGTATGCATTCCGAACCCGCGGTCCAGATCGCCGGGCTGGTCAAACGCTACGGTGACAAACCTGCGGTGGACGGCCTAAACCTCACCATCGCGTCCGGCGCGATCACCGCCGTCCTCGGGCCCAACGGCGCCGGCAAGACCACCACCATCGAGACCTGCGAGGGCTACCGCCGCCCCGACGCCGGCACCGTCCGCGTCCTCGGCCTCGACCCGGTCGCCCAGAGCGCCGCCCTGCGGCCGCGGATCGGCGTGATGCTGCAGTCCGGCGGCGTGTACGCGGGCGCGCGCGCCGTCGAGATGCTGCGGCACACCGCCAAGCTGCACGCCCACCCGCTGGACGTCGACACCCTGGTCGAGCGCCTGGGCCTCGGCTCCTGCGGCCGCACCACCTACCGCCGCCTGTCCGGCGGCCAGCAGCAGCGGCTCGCCCTGGCCATGGCCGTGGTCGGCCGCCCCGAGCTGGTCTTCCTGGACGAGCCCACCGCCGGCCTCGACCCGCAGGCCCGCCGCGCCACCTGGGAGCTGGTCCGCGACCTGCGCCGGGACGGCGTCACCGTGGTCGTCACCACCCACCACATGGACGAGGCCGAGCAGCTGGCCGACCACGTCGCCATCGTCGACCGCGGCCGGGTGATCACCACCGGCACCCCCGAGGAGCTGTGCCGCGGCGGCGCCGAGAACGCGCTGCGCTTCGACGGCCCGCCCGGGCTCGACCTCGCCGCGCTGCTCAAGGAGCTGCCCGCCGGCGCCGCCGCCGTCGAGACCGCCCCCGGCAGCTACCGCGTCGAGGCGCCCGTCGACCCGCAGCTGCTGGCCGCCGTCACCGGCTGGTGCGCGGCCAACGGCGTCCTGCCGGAGCGGTTGTCGGTGCAGCGCCGCAGCCTCGAAGACGTCTTCCTCGACCTGACCGGACGGGAGCTCCGCTCGTGACCACGACGACCGACTACTCCCCCAGGCCGGGGGCCGCGCCGGTCGGCCGGATGCTGCTGGCGCAGACCGCGTTCGAGACCCGGATGCTGCTGCGCAACGGTGAGCAGCTGCTGCTCACCGTGGTCATCCCGACCGTGCTGCTGGTGCTGTTCTCCGCCGTCGACATCGTCACGGTGGAGGGCCCGGGCAAGCGGGTCGACTTCCTGGCGCCCGGCCTGCTCGCCCTCGCCGTGATGTCCACCGCCTTCACCGGGCAGGCCATCGCCACCGGCTTCGAGCGCCGCTACGGCGTGCTGAAGCGGCTCGGCGCCAGCCCGCTGCCGCGCTGGACCCTGCTGACCGCCAAGACCGGCTGCGTGCTGGTGACGGAGATCCTGCAGGTCGCCCTGCTGTCGGTGATCGCCCTCGCCCTCGGCTGGTCCCCCCACGGCAACCCGATGGCCGTCGCCGCGCTGCTGGTACTGGGCACCGCCGCCTTCTCCGGCCTGGGCCTGCTGATGGCCGGCACCCTCAAGGCCGAGGCCACGCTGGCCGCCGCCAACCTGGTGTTCATCCTGCTGCTGCTCGCCGGCGGGGTGATCGTGCCGCTGGGCAAGTTCCCGGACGCCGTGCGCGGCGTGCTGGAGCTGCTGCCGATCTCGGCGCTCTCGGACGGCCTGCGCTCGGTGCTGCAGCACGGCGCCGGGGTGCCGTGGTCGGACCTCGGCATCCTGGCCGGCTGGTCGGTGCTCGGGCTGGCCGCGGCGGCCCGGTTCTTCCGCTGGGAGTGAGCCGCTGTTGACGAACGACGCCCCCCGGCCTGCTGAGGCCGGGGGGCGTCGGGCGGTTCAGCGGGCTGTGGGTCAGCCCTCGCTGCCGCTGCGGCGCTTGCGGGCGAGCAGCACGAGCGCGCCGCCGACCAGCAGCACACCACCGCCGGCGGCCGCGATCATCGGGGTGGCGTCGCTGCTACCGGTCTGGGCCAGCGCCGGGGCCGGCGTGGTGGCCGCGGGCGACGGGGTCCTGGTCGGGGTCGCGGTGGCAGGCGGGGTCGTCGGGGCCGCCGTGGTGGGGGTCGGCGTCGGCGTCGACGTCTTGGTGGGCGTCGGCGTCGGGGTGGGGGTCTGGGTGGGGGTCTGCGTCGGGGTCGGGGTGGGCGTCGGCGTGTGGCACGGCGCGATGGTCTTGGTCTCGTCGATGTTCCAGCCCTTCTCGTTCGGGTTCTCCGAGGTGGAGACCACGAGGTGGGCCTGGACCGGGGCGTTGTGGTCCTTCACCGGGAAGGACTTGTGGAACTCCTTGGGGAAGGCCTGGTTGTCCAGGACCTTCTCGCCGTCGATGGTCAGGCTGACGGTGTTCTTCACGTCCGCCTTGTCGCTGTAATTGATCAGGTCGATCACGACCTTGTCGCAGGTCACCGACCAAGTCGGCACGTGCGCCGAGGCGTTGGTGGCCAGCGCCAGGGGCAGAACGATTCCGGCCGTCGCCGTGCCGACGAGAGCCGCCGCGCCGATCCTGAAGTGTCGCTGCTGTCGCGCCATACCTTGTTCCCCTCCGAACGGTCATGCGCAGCAGGCGTGTTGAGTGGTTCGCGGTGGCCCACTACGACTGTCCGGGGGACTCTACCGGCACCTCCGCACCTCGCTACACCCCGCCGCTCGACCGGATATCGTCTGTCGGTCCACTCTCGGATGTGTATGACCAGCCCATCACAGCCGCCACCTCGCAGAACGCGGTTTCGGCAAACTTGAATGAACTTCGTCACCTTCAGGACAGAACGACGCCCTCGGTGATCAGGTTCAATCACCGAGGGCGCCTTGTCGATCAGTCGACGAACTCGCCTCTGGTCAGGCCTTCTTGGCCGCACGACGCCGGCTGGCCACCACCATCGCGCCACCGGCCGCGGCGATCACCGCACCGCCGATCGCCAGCGGCACCACCGGGCCGGAGCCGGTGTGCGCGAGGTTGCCGCCGCCGTTCGCCGAGGCGGAGGGGCTGGCCGAGACCACGGGAGCGGCCGTCGAGGCGGACGGGCTCGGCGACCCGCTCGTACTTGCACTCGCACTCGGCTTGCCGGTCGCGGGGACGCTCGGGGTACCGGACGGGCTGGTCGAGGAACTCGGCGTCGCCGGAACGGTCGGCGTACTGGTCGGCGTGCCGGTCGGGGTCGGCACGACCGTGCCCGGCAGGCAGCCGGTGAACGGGTAGTGGTGCGTCTCCGCGCCGCCCTTGCCGGTCAGCGAGGCGGCGATCACCGAGCCGTTGACCGGGCCGCCGCTGCCGAGGTCGAAGGCGGCGTTCGGGGCGAGCACGGTGCCGGCCCAGGCGGCGGCGCTGTTCTTGACCACCTTGGTCGCGGTCGGGAAGTTCCAGAGCAGCTTGGCGCGGATCGCGCCGCCGGCGGCGCTCTGCAGCTTGTCGTCCAGGAGGAAGGCGGACTTGCCCTCGTCCCAGATGCTGAACCCGGTCGTTCCGGCCGCCGCCATGTCGTACGAGCCGCCGGTCACGTTGATGACGGTCACCGACCCGGCCGGCACCTTGAGGAAGACGTCCTTGGCGCCCTGCAGCTTGGCCGCGTCGACGGTGAAGCTGTTGTACTTCGCGTCGCCGCCGGTGAACGTCAGCTTGGCACCGTCCGCCTGGACGCTGGCACCGGCCGTCGGCGGCACGGCGGCCAGCGCGGTCGAGGCGGCGCGCAACTTGGCGAACTCGGCCTTGAAGTCGATCGGCGAGGCGCCCTGGGCGACGCTGCCCGCGTGGGCCTGGACGACGGCGGCGTCGGCCTTGCTGCCGTAGACGCCGTTGCCCTTCATCACCTGGGTGTTGTTGCCGGTGATCTTGCCGGCGACGACGAGCGCGTTCTTGCCGGGCAGCGCGTCGACCTCGGCGGGGGTCAGCTCCTGGCCGACCGAAAAGCCACCGGTGAAGTCGGCATTGCCGCCCACGGCGACGGCACCCTCGGCGTCCGGCGTGTGGGTGTCATCGCCCTCGATGAATTCACCGTACAGATTGGCGACCCCGAGGCTGCGGCACTCCTGGCCGGGGTCGGCGGCCTGGGCGGCGGGGGCGACCAGGCCGGCCAGGACGAAGGAGCCGCCCACGGCGAGCGCGGCGGCTGAGGTGGATATGCGCATGTGCAGGATCTCCGCTTGCGTGCGGGAGGAGTGGGAGCGGCCCGAAAAAGGTATGGACCAATCTGCACTCTTCCGGTCAAGCGGGCAATTGGTCAAGACCATTGCCCGGCATGTCCGAGAGATCCACTTTGCGGTCCTGTCGCGCTGCCCGCGCCCCAGCCCAAGATCGCCTGTAAGGCCGCCTACGATGGAGCGCGTGCTGAACCCCTTCTCCCTGCTCGCCGAGCGCTGGCAGCCCTCCGCCGCGATGGTCCGGCGCGCCACGTTCGCCGCGCTGGTGATGAGCGTGGTCATCGTCGTCACCGGCGGCGCCGTCCGGCTCACCGCCTCCGGCCTCGGCTGTACGACCTGGCCCCAATGCACCGACGACAGCCTGACGCCGACCGCCGAGATGGGCTTCCACGGCGTCGTCGAGTTCACCAACCGCATGCTCACCTACGTGCTGAGCGCAGCGATCGGCTGGGCGATCCTGGCCGCTCGTTGCCACCGCCCGTGGCGGCGCAGCCTGACGAAGCTCGGCTGGGCGCAGTTCTGGCTGGTGATGAGCAACGCCGTCCTCGGCGGCATCACCGTGCTCACGGGCCTGAACCCGTACACCGTCGCGCTGCACATGATCGCGGCGATGGCCCTGGTCTGGGTGGCGCTGCTGATGTGGGAGCGCAGCAAGGAGGGCGACGGCCCGGCGAAGCTCGCCGTGGCCCGCCCCATCCACCAGCTCTCCTATGTCCTGGTCACCGTGATCGGCCTGCTGGTTGCGGCCGGCACCCTGGTCACCGGCGCCGGCCACCACCCGGGCACCCCCCAGGACAACAAGATCGTCCCCCGCATCCCGATCGACTACGACAGGTTGGCCCAGTTCCACGCCGACTTCGCCATGATCTCGGTCGGCCTGGCCATCGCCGTACTCTTCGTCTTCGCGGCGGTAAAGGCCCCCCAGCCCGCCAAGGCCCGCGCGAAGGAACTGCTCGCCGTCCTGCTGCTCCAGGGCGTCCTCGGCTTCATCCAGTACTTCACGGACGCCCCCGAGCTCATGGTCGGCCTCCACATGCTCCTCGCCGCGATCACCTGGATCGCCGCCCTCCGCATCCCCCTCGCCCTGCGCGCACGCGAGGTGGAGGAGACCCCGGTCGACACCCCGGCCCCCCGTACGCCCGAGACCGCCACGGTCTGAGCGATATCAGTTGAAGGCCCCCATCGCGCGATGGGGGCCTTCGACATCTACCGGAGGTCGCGGACCATGCACCGGTACACCGTCCCAGGACGGCGTCATGTCGCCCACGTCCCGGTATCCCAAGGCCTCGTACATCCTCACGGCCGCCTCGGCTTCCGGGCGAACTGCCAGGGTGATCCGATCGACCTCGGCACCTTCAATCACCGCCGCGTGCAGCCCCCGCCCGAGCCCGCGCCGACGGCACTCCGGTGCGACCGCGAGCTCCCGGACCACGAACGTGCGATGCCCGTTCTCCCTCGTGAAAACCGGAACTTGGCGTAGCCCTCCAGAAAGTCGGCCAGGTCCCGCGGCCCCTCGAAGTAGGGCGGCTCCGCGAACACATGCTCGTAGAGCGGCGCTATCCCGTCCAGCACCCGGGCCGCGTTCACGGCGTCGGCCACGGTCTCGAAGACGGGCTTGTCCACGGCGCTCCTTCTACGTGATCAAAAGGTGGCTAGCGCACCACGGGAATCCTTCCGGAACGCCAATCGGCCAGCCGCTTGCGAATGTTCGACACCATCGGCAGCCCGTCCGTCTCGGCCGGGGTGAACCACGCCACCTCGTGGGACTCGTCGGACACCCGCAGCTCCCCACCGAGCGGGCGTCCGAGGAGGCAGATGGAGAACTCCTGACGGACCTCGCCGTCGTCGTAGGCGAACACGTGGCGAGGGTCGGTGTAGGTGCCGACGATCCCGGTGATCTCGATGTCGATGCCGGTCTCCTCGCGCGTCTCGCGGACACCGCAACCGGCGAGCGATTCACCGATGTCCATCTTGCCGCCGGGCAGGGCCCACATCCCGTTGTCGGTACGCCGCTGGAGGAGCACACGGCCCGCATCGTCGACCACGACGACGGACGCGGCCGGGACCAGCGAGTTCGCCTCGGGAGCATTGGGATCGTCCTCGTAGTCACGCCTGGGCATGGCCCACCACCTCCGCTGCCGGGATCGTCCATACGTCCCGCCCCTTCGCCCACAAGTCCTCGACGTGACCCACGAAGCGATCGAACACACCGTCGTCCTGGGCCCGCCTCAAGTGCATCATCGGAGCGTCATGCCCGACCCTACCCGGGAGCAGCGGCGTGACGATCATGTCGTCGTCGAAGCGGAAGACGCTGAGTGAGACGTGTGCCGTCTCGTATCGTGCCTCGATCGACGTGTCCCGTAGCTTGGCCAGCTCGGAGAGGGTGACCTCGATCCGGGTCGAAAGGCTCAACGGTACGTCCTCCTCCAGCTCCCGCTGACGGGTGACCGGATGCCCGGGCTCACCGAGGATGAAGCGGACCTGGACGCCGGCTGCCGCTTTCTGTCGCAGCAGGCTGCCGAAGTTCGCATGCTCCAGCCATAGGAAGTAGTTGGTGTAGCCAGCGAACGTCAGCTCCCGGGTTGCCCCCTTTATCAGCTGACGCCACAGCGAAGCCGGCGCCGCCGACCGGTACGGGTACATCTGCACCAGCTCCCGATCCGGCCCCGACTTCACCAGTTGCTGCGCAGATGGCCAGAGCACGGTTTCCTCCTCACCGAGGGCCTGGCTAGCAGCCGAGCGGTGTCTCGCATGGGGCTCGCGCGCGGGGTTCGCGAGCCATCGGTCGACGGTCTTGGGATCGACTCCGCACACACGCGCAAGCCTGGACGAGGTCATGTTGGCACGGGCCATTGCGTCACGAAGCGGGCTGTTCACCGACCGACCTTCCACGTTAGGGACGTTTCAAGGTCTAGCAGCCAGACGTCCCAAACGTCCCGAAAACGCGGTATGACGTCTCGTCAGACTGCCCGACGATTCGAGCGTGACAGATGCGGCGGCCTTCCAGCCGCCTCCTCTCCCATTCGAGGACCTCATGCTCAAAACCTGCTGCAGCCCCCGCCCGCACGCGTTCGTCGCGCGGCTCGACTCCTGCATCGAATCGACTCGCCTCGCGCGGCAGTTGCTCCGGGCGTACCTCTGCGCCCTGCCCTCCGGCGAGTGCTACGGCGACGTCGCCGAGCTCCTCCTCGGGGAGCTGTTCGCCAACGCCGTCCAGCACTCCGACGCCCCGGACGACCGCCGCATCGAGATCCGCTTCTCCCTCACCAACGGGCTCCTGCGCATCGAGGTCCACGACGCGGGCGGCGGCCGGCCGTCCCTGCGCTCGGCCTCCCTCTGTGACGAGCGCGGGCGCGGGCTGTTCCTCGTCAACGAGCTCTCTGCGCGCTGGGGTTGCTGCCCGCGCGCGGGCGGGATCGGCAAGTTCGTCTGGGCCCTGATCGCCCCCACCACCGCGCTCGCGGCCTGAGAGAGGAAGCCCCCATGCGACTCGCCCTCACCGCCCGCCACCTGCTCGACACCGGCCACACCCCCGCCCAGGCCTATGCCACCCTCGCCCGCCGCACCCGCGAACCCCTGCGCTCGGCCCGCGCCGTCTGCACCGCCCTCGCCATCCCCGCCGCCGAAACCGACCGCCGCCTCGACGACTGCTACAACGCCCTCCTCGCCAACCCCCGACCCAACTCCGAGGCCGACACCGGCGAACTCCTCGAAGCCCTCGGCGTCTTCGACATCCCCAAGACCCTCACCCCCCACGAACTCGCCGTCGTCGGCCTCTTCCTCACCGCCATCGACGCCCTCGGCGGCATCCGCGCCGGCCACCAGCACGGCCTCACCCGCTGGTTCACCACCGGCAACCTCACCGCCGCCTACCTCTCCCTCGCCGCCGCCACCCCCCGCTCAGCCACCGGCAACCCCACCCGCTACTGGGCCACCCTCATCCAGGCCGGCGAACTCCTCACCACCACCCTCAACCCCGACATCCGCCTCCGCAACGCCCTCACCCGCTGCCGAGACCACCTCACCCGCACCACCACCCCCTGAGCGCAGGAAGTCGGCCCTACCGACTTCCTGCGCACCACCAAACCCCTAGGAGGATCCATGACACACACGCCCGCGCCGTGGGGCACCAGCAGGATGGGGCCCTACGCGGCCACCGTCACGCTCCCGGCGTTCACGCCCGTGATCGACCCCGAGACGCAGATCGCCGTCATCGTGGACGAGCACGGCCGAACGGTCGAACTGGGGAGCCACGGCACCAGCACCAGCGGTGTCACGCCCACCCAGACGACCCCCGGTGACGGGGCCGCGCCGGGCGGGGCCACCGACAGCGACGTCACCGAGTCCTACGACCAGGACCAGAGCTCCGGCTGATGAACAACCGAAGCGGGTCGGTGCTGGTACTGACCAATTCCTCCGACGTGACAGCGGATGCGGTACTGCGAGTACTCGCCGAGCGCCGGGTTCCGGTGGTCCGTCTCGATCCCGGCACCGACCTGCACACCGGCGCCTCGCTGGCCGCCACGTACCGCACGGGCAGCCAGCTGGGCACCCTCCGCACGTCGAGCCGCGAACTCGACCTCACGGACATCCGGTCCGTCTGGGTCCGCAGGCCCTCGCCCTACGAAGGCCGCCCGGCCTCGACGGCCAGGACCGCCGGTTCGCCGCCGCACAGGCGTTCTGGGGAGCGGGCGGCATCCTGGCTTCGCTCCCCGAGGCCCACTACGTGAACCACCCTTGGCACAACCGCGCGGCCGAATACAAGCCGGCTCAACTCGCCGCCGCACAGCGCTGCGGATTCCACGTGCCCCACACGCTGATCACCAACGACGCCCAAGAAGCCCGGGAGTTCACCGCCCACCAAGTCGCCGGCACGGTCTACAAGTCCCTGTGGGACACCCCGTACACGGTCGACGGTCAGGCCCGGGCCGTATGGGTCCGCGAAGTCCGCAGCGGGGAGATCACCGAGGCTGTAGCGGCGTGTCCGCACATGTTCCAAGCCAAGGTCCCCAAGCTCTTCGACACCCGGCTGACCGCAGTCGGAGACCGACTGTTCGCCGCCCGCATCGACAGCCCGGATCTCGACTGGCGACACCGACAGGACCGGATGCGCTGCACCCGGATCGACGTCCCCGAACCAGTCGCCAAAGCCATCACCCGCTACCTCACCACCTTCCAACTAACATTCGGTGCCTTCGATTTCGCTGTCACCGCAGACGCCACGTGGTACTTCCTGGAGTGCAACCCCAACGGACAATGGGCGTGGCAGCCGGCCGAGATCGCGGACCGCATCGCACACGCGATCGCCGACCAACTGGAAAGAGGCCACACCACGTGACCACATCCGACACCCTGCGCGCCGCCCTGGTCGATCAACTCACCGACAGCGGCACGCTCACCGACCCCGCCTGGGCCGAGGCCGCCACCGCCGTACCGCGCGAACTGTTCGTCGGCAGCTACTTCGTCCCGATCGAGGGAAGCAACCCCACCACCTACCGAACCGTGCACCACGGCGACCCCGGCTGGCTGGAGGGGATCTACGCCGATCAGACCCTCATCACCCAACTCGACGGCCACACAAGGCCGGAGGACGTCGAAAAGCACCCGGCCACCGGAGCACCCTCCTCGTCCTCCACGCTGCCCTCGCTCGTGCTCCGCATGTGGCAACAGCTCGGCGCCGAAGCCGGTCACCAGGTCCTCGAAGTCGGCACCGGAACCGGCTACTCGACCGCCCTCGGCGCCCACCGCCTCGGCGACGCGAACCTCACCAGCATCGAGTACGACCCCCAAGTAGCCGAACGCGCCGCCGCCGCCCTCCAGGCCGCCGGCCACACCCCCCGACTCCTCGTCGGCGACGGTCTCGGCGGGGACCCGGACGGCGGCGCCTTCGACCGGCTCATCGCGACCTGCTCGGTCCGCTACCTCCCGATGGCCTGGCTCCACCAGGTGAAGCCCGGCGGCCGCATCCTGGCCACCCTGTCCGGGTGGCACTACGCCAACGCCCTGGCGCTGCTCGACGTCACCGGCCCCGGCGAAGCCACCGGCCGCTTCCTGCCCGGCTGCACCAGCTTCATGATCGCCCGTCCCCACGACCGGCCGCCCCGCCCCACCCTGGCCCTGCTTCCCGGAGCGGAGCGCCCGAGCCGGATCGACCCGGCGAAGCTCGACACCTGGACCGGCAGTTGGCTCGCCCAGCTCGCCGCGCCCTCCGCCGAACGGATGGGAGCCGGCGGCCACCAGATCCTCTCCGACGTCGCCACCGGCTCCCAGGCCCGGACCACGCCCCACCCCGAAGGCGGCTGGACCGTCGTCCAACGCGGCCCGCTCCGCCTCTGGGACCAAGTGGAAACCGCCATCGAGACCTGGCAGCACGCCGGCGAGCCGCATCAGGACGCCTTCGGCATCACGGTCTCACCGGCGCGGCAACGCGTCTGGCTCGGCACCGAGGACGGCCCGGGCTGGGACCTGCCCATCTGATCCGCCGGACCAACACCCTCCCGCGTACGGCGAAGGCCCGGTTCCCCCACATGGGGAGCCGGGCCTTCGCCGCAAGAAGGTCAGATCTGGATGCCGGCCATGCGCTTCCACTCGTACGGGCCGGTCTTGACCTTGAGGCCCAGCTCGCCCTCGAAGTCGTCGTGCAGGGTCAGCCCGGCGAGTTCGGCGGCGCGGCGGCCCACGGCGTAGCTGGGGGCGACCTGGTCGCCCCAGGCGCCGTCCGCGCCGACCACGACGATGCGGGTGGCCACGGAGCCGACGTACTCGACGACGGCGTCGCCGCCCCCGTGCTCCCGGGCGAAGCTGGTGAGGTTCTTGGCGATGCGCTTGGCACGGCGCTCGGTGCGGGCGTCCGGCGCGGCGGCGGTGGCGGTCTCTGCGCTCATGCCCGCATGCTACCCACCGGTAGACGCCCTGGCGACGGGGGCACCCTGTGCACCGGGCCACATACTGGAGGCGTGACGTTCAAAGGCTGGCCGGCCGAGGCGCTCGAGTTCTACGAGCACCTCGAAGCCGACAACTCGAAGACCTTCTGGCAGGCCCACAAGGACCAGTACGACGCCGCCGTGCGGGCCCCGGCCGAAGAGCTGCTCGCCGAGCTGGAGCCCGAGTTCGGGCCGGGGAAGATCTTCCGCCCCAACCGCGACGTCCGGTTCAGCGCCGACAAGTCCCCGTACAAGACGCACATCGGCGCGCACCTGGAGGCCGGCGGCTACATCCAGCTCTCCGCGGACGGGCTGGCCTGCGGCAACGGCATGTACCAGCTCGCCCCGGACCAGCTGGAGCGCTACCGCGCCGCCGTCGCCGAGGACGTCAGCGGGGCCGAACTGGAGCGGGTGATCGCCGCGGTGGAGGCGGACGGCCCCAAGGTCTTCGGCCGGGACTCCCTCAAGTCCGCGCCGCGCGGCTTCGCCAAGGACCACCCGCGGATCGAGCTGCTGCGCCACAAGGGCCTGGTGGCCTGGCAGGAGTGGGCGCCCGCGAAGTGGCTGGGCACCCGCGCCGCGTACACCCGGATCACCGACTTCCTGCGCGCCTCCCAGCCGCTGAAGGACTGGCTGGACGACCACGTCGGCCCGTCCGAACTCCCCTCCCGCTGAGAAGGCGCGCTGAGCAAGCACGCTGAGAAAGCGAAGGAGCCCCGGTCCGCATCCGGACCGGGGCTCCTTCCACAACAGGCCTCACTTCACGAACGGGTCGATCGCGCAGACCACGAAGAGCAGCGACAGGTAGGTGATCGACCAGTGGAACAGTCGCATCTCCTTGAGCTTGGCGCCCACCACACCGGCCTTGGCCCGCCCGTACAGCGCGTGCGCCTCGCGCAGCCAGGCCGCGCCCAGCAGCACCGCGACGACCGGGTACAGCCAGCTCATGTGCCCCAGCGGCCAGACCGCCAGCGAGGTCGCGACCATCACCCAGGAGTAGGCGACGACCTGCTTGCCGACCGCGACGTTGCCCTTGATCACCGGCAGCATCGGGACGCCCGCCCGCAGGTAGTCGTCGCGGACCTTCATCGACAGCACCCAGGTGTGCGGCGGCGTCCAGAAGAAGACCACCAGGAACAGCGCCACCGCCGCCCACGACACCGAGTTGGTGACCGAGGACCAGCCGATCAGCACCGGCATGCAGCCGGCGATGCCGCCCCAGACGATGTTCTGCGAGGTGCGCCGCTTGAGCCCCAGCGTGTAGACGAACACGTAGAACAGCAGGGCGCCGAGCGCGAGCCCGGCGGAGAGCCAGTTGACGCCGTAGCCGAGCAGCAGGGTCGAGACGACGCCGAGCGTGATGCCGAACACCAGCGCCTCGCGCGGCGAGACCATCCCGGTGACGATCGGCCGCCGCTCGGTGCGGGACATCAGCGCGTCGATGTCCCGGTCGATGTACATGTTGAGGGCGTTGGCGCCGCCCGCCGAGAGGTAGCCGCCGACCACGACCTTGAGCACCAGCAGCATGTCCGGGACACCCTGCTGGGCCAGGAACATCACCGGCACCGTGCTCATCAGCAGCAGCTCGATGATCCGGGGCTTGGTCAGTGCGACGAAGGCGCCGACACGGGCCCCGATCGGCCGGTGATGCGCAGGTGTCGCCCCGGTGACCCCGGCGGGACGGGTTTCGACGGCGGTCACTAACACCCCAACTGAAGATGAATCCTCGCAGGCGTCCACAGGAACGATGGGTCCCGAATCGTCCGCTCTGCGCGTACCACGCCACCTTAGACGCTCCATATATCCCAACCGGCTCCGGGGTCCCCGGCGAGGCGCGACGATCACCCCCCGGTGAACCGTCCGGGTGACGGCGTTCCCGGAGCTCCGGAGAGCCCCGGCGCGTCCGCGCAACCCGTCCTGACCACCGGGGCGGCGAGCCCCGGCGAAACAGGAGAGCCTGGGGCAAAGCGGTCAGATCGCCCACGTGGGAATATCGCACGGCAATACCGGTTGTCTCAGCACGGAGGGTGAGCCCCGGCCTGGACGGTAGGCTCCCGGGAGAAGCGGGATCTACCCTCCGTGACCGGCACCACCCAACGTCGGGACCACAGCGTCGTGGCCGACCCGGTCCCCATTCACGGGGTCACTCTTCACAATGGAAGGAGCCCTGAGACAGGGTGAGCACCACTGCGCCGACGAACGCATTCGAGTGGACCGACCTGGACGAGCGCACGGTTGACACCGCGCGCGTCCTGGCCATGGACGCCGTCCAGAAGGTTGGCAACGGACACCCGGGGACGGCCATGTCGCTGGCCCCCGCCGCCTACCTGATCTTCCAGCGCTTCCTGCGCCACGACCCGACCGACCCGGCCTGGGTCGGCCGCGACCGCTTCGTCCTCTCCCCCGGGCACACCAGCCTGACGCTGTACACCCAGCTGTACTTCTCGGGTTACGGCCTGGAACTGGACGACCTCAAGGCCTTCCGCGTGGCCGGCAGCCGCACCCCCGGCCACCCCGAGCACGGCCACACCGCCGGCGTCGAGACCACCACCGGCCCGCTCGGCCAGGGCATCGCCAACGCGGTCGGCATGGCGATGGCCGCCCGCTACGAGCGCGGCCTCTTCGACCCGCAGGCCCCGGCCGGCGAGTCCCCCTTCGACCACACCATCTGGGCCATCGTCTCCGACGGCGACCTGGAGGAGGGCATCTCCGCCGAGGCCTCCTCGCTGGCCGGCCACCAGAAGCTGGGCAACCTGGTCGCCGTCTACGACGACAACCACATCTCGATCGAGGGCGACACCGAGACCGCCTTCTCCGAGGACGTCCTCAAGCGCTACGAGGCGTACGGCTGGCACGTCCAGCGGGTCACCCCGAAGGCCAACGGCGACATCGACGTGGCAGCCCTGGCCGAGGCCCTGGCCGCCGCCAAGGCCGAGACCTCCCGCCCGTCGCTGATCGCGATGCGCACGATCATCGCCTGGCCGGCCCCGGACGCCCAGAACACCGCCAAGGCGCACGGCTCCGCGCTCGGCGCCGCCGAGATCGCCGCCACCAAGAAGGTCCTCGGCTTCGACCCGGAGAAGACCTTCGAGGTCAGCGACGAGGTCATCGAGCACGCCCGCCAGGTCATCAAGCGCGGCAAGGCCGCCCGCGACCAGTGGCAGCAGGGCTTCGACGCCTGGCGCGCCGCCGACGCGCAGCGCGCCGCCGAGTTCGACCGCATCCAGGCCGGCGAGCTGCCCGAGGGCTGGAAGAAGGCCGTCCCGACCTTCCCGGCCGGCAAGGACGTCGCCACCCGCAAGGCCTCCGGCGAGACGCTGAAGGCGCTCGGCGCGGTGATCCCGGAGCTGTGGGGCGGCTCGGCCGACCTCGCGGAGTCCAACCTCACCACCATCGACGAGGAGAGCTCCTTCCTCCCCGAGGGCAACCCGCTGAAGTCGGCCAGCCCGTACGGCCGGACGATCCACTTCGGCATCCGCGAGCACGCCATGGGCTCGACCATGAACGGCATCGCCCTGCACGGGAAGACCCGCGTGTACGGCGGCACCTTCCTGGTCTTCGCCGACTACATGCGCCCGGCCGTGCGCCTGGCCGCGCTGATGAAGCTGCCGGTCACCTACGTGTGGACGCACGACTCGATCGGCCTCGGCGAGGACGGCCCGACCCACCAGCCGGTCGAGCACCTGGCCTCGCTGCGCGCCATCCCGGGCCTGGCCATGGTCCGCCCGGCCGACGCCAACGAGACCGCCGTCGCCTGGCGCACCATCATCGAGCGCCAGACCACCCACCCGGGCCCGGTCGGCCTGGCGCTCACCCGCCAGAACGTCCCGACCTTCGACCGCTCGTCCTTCGGCAACGCGGAGCTCACCGCGAAGGGCGGCTACGTCCTGGCCGAGGCCTCCACCGGCGACCCGCAGGTGATCCTGCTGGGCACCGGCTCCGAGGTCCAGCTGGCCGTCCAGGCCCGCGAGGTGCTGGAGGCCGAGGGCATCGCCACCCGCGTGGTCTCGGTCCCGTCCTTCGAGTGGTTCCAGGAGCAGGACCAGGCCTACCGCGACAGCGTGCTGCCGCCGTCGGTCAAGGCCCGCGTCTCGGTCGAGGCCGGCATCGCCCAGGGCTGGCGCGAGCTGGTCGGCGACCACGGCCGGATCGTCTCGCTGGAGCACTTCGGCGCCTCCGCCGACTACAAGGTGCTGTTCGAGGAGTTCGGCATCACCGCCGAGCGCGTGGTGGCCGAGGCCCACAACGCCCTGCGCTCGCTGGAAGCCGTCAACCGCTAGCAGTACCCCGGGCCGCGTGCCCGCCCGCACGCGGGCACGCGGCCCCGCTGACCACACCACGACGTACGAAGAAGCAGAAGGACTGAAGCACCATGACTGACGCACTGAAGCGCCTCAGCGACGAAGGCGTGGCGATCTGGCTGGACGACCTCAGCCGCAAGCGGCTGAACACCGGCAACCTGGCCGAGCTGGTGCAGAACAAGCACGTGGTGGGCGTGACCACCAACCCGACCATCTTCCAGAAGGCCATCGCCGGCAGCGGCGACAGCTCCTACGACGGCCAGCTGCGCGACCTCGCCGTCCGCAAGGTCACCACCGACGAGGCGATCCGCATGATCACCACCTCGGACGTGCGCGACGCCGCCGACGTGCTGCGCCCGGTCTACGACGCCTCCAACGGCCGTGACGGCCGCGTCTCGATCGAGGTCGACCCGCGCCTGGCGCACGAGACCGCCCCCACCGTGGCCGAGGCCAAGCAGCTGTGGTGGCTGGTCGACCGCCCGAACGTCTTCATCAAGATCCCCGCCACCAAGGCCGGTCTGCCCGCGATCAGCGAGGTCATCGGCCTCGGCATCAGCGTCAACGTCACGCTGATCTTCTCGCTGGAGCGCTACAAGGCCGTCATGGACGCCTACCTGACCGGCCTGGAGGCCGCCAAGGCCAAGGGCCTGGACCTCTCCCAGATCGAGTCCGTCGCTTCCTTCTTCGTCTCCCGCGTGGACACCGAGATCGACAAGCGCCTGGACGCGATCGGCGGCGACGCCAAGGAGCTGCGCTCCAAGGCCGCGCTGGCCAACGCCCGCCTCGCCTACCAGGCGTACGAGGAGGTCTTCGGCAGCGTCGACGGCAAGACCGCGGGCAGCGCCCGCTGGGCCGCCCTGGAGGCCGCCGGCGCCAAGCCGCAGCGCCCGCTGTGGGCCTCGACCGGCGTCAAGGACCCGGCCCTGCCGGACACCCTGTACGTCACCGAGCTCGTCGCTCCGGGCACCGTCAACACCATGCCCGAGGCCACCCTGGACGCCACCGGCGACCACGGCGTGGTGACCGGCAACACCATCGTCCCCAACTACGCCGACGCGAAGGCCGTCCTGGACGCCATCGCCGCCGCCGGCGTCGACTACGACGACGTGGTGCAGGTCCTGGAGGACGAGGGCGTGCAGAAGTTCGAGCAGTCCTGGCAGGAGCTGCTCGACACCGTCACCGCCTCGCTCGCCGCCTTCGCCGACGAGAAGTGACCCCTGCTCACAGCCAGCGCACGAAAGCGGAGCCCATCAAGTGAGCACTGATTTCCCCGAGTTGACGCCGGTGTCGGACGCGGACGATCTCCCGCCGGCCCCCGTCAACCCGCTTCGTGACCCCACCGACCGGCGGCTCCCGCGCATCGCGGGGCCGTCCGGCCTGGTCATCTTCGGGGTTACCGGCGACCTGTCCCGCAAGAAGCTGATGCCGGCCATCTACGACCTGGCCAACCGCGGCCTGCTGCCGCCGGGCTTCTCCCTGGTCGGCTTCGCCCGCCGCGAGTGGGAGGACGAGGACTTCGCCAAGGAGGTCCACGACGCGGTCAAGGAGCACGCCCGGACGCCGTTCCGGGAGGAGGTCTGGCAGCAGCTCGCCAAGGGCATGCGCTTCGTCCAGGGCACCTTCGACGACGACGACGCCTTCGACAAGCTCCGCCAGACCATCGAGGAGCTGGACAAGGCGCAGGGCACCGGCGGCAACTTCGCCTTCTACCTGTCCGTCCCGCCGAAGTTCTTCCCGACGGTCGTCCAGCAGCTCAAGAAGCACGGCCTGGCCGACCCGCCGAAGGGCTCCTGGCGCCGCGCCGTCATCGAGAAGCCCTTCGGCCACGACCTGGAGAGCGCGCAGGAGCTCAACAAGGTCGTCCACGAGGTCTTCCCGCGCGACGAGGTCTTCCGGATCGACCACTACCTGGGCAAGGAGACGGTCCAGAACATCCTGGCGCTGCGCTTCGCCAACCAGATGTTCGAGCCGATCTGGAACCGCTCGTACGTCGACCACGTGCAGATCACCATGGCCGAGGACATCGGCATCGGCGGCCGGGCCGGCTACTACGACGGCATCGGCTCCGCCCGTGACGTGATCCAGAACCACCTGCTCCAGCTGATGGCGCTCACCGCCATCGAGGAGCCGGCGTCCTTCCACCCGAAGGCGCTGGTCGCCGAGAAGCTCAAGGTGCTCAGCGCCGTCAAGCTCCCGGCCGACCTGGGCAGGCACACCGTGCGCGGTCAGTACGCGGCCGGCTGGCAGGGCGGCGAGGAGGTGCCCGGCTACCTGGACGAGGACGGCATCGACCCCGAGTCCAAGACCGACACCTACGCGGCCATCAAGCTGGAGATCAACAACCGCCGCTGG
Organism: Streptomyces sp. Y1; assembly: GCF_041053115.1. Taxonomy (NCBI): domain Bacteria; kingdom Bacillati; phylum Actinomycetota; class Actinomycetes; order Kitasatosporales; family Streptomycetaceae; genus Streptomyces; species Streptomyces sp. Y1. The sequence goes on from NZ_CP163445.1 coordinate 2,131,761, forward strand.
GCGGGCGTCCCGTTCTACCTGCGCACCGGCAAGCGGCTGGGCCGCCGGGTCACCGAGATCGCGGTGGTCTTCCAGCGCGCGCCGTACCTGCCGTTCGACTCCTACGCGACCGAGGAGCTGGGGCAGAACGCCCTGGTCATCCGGGTCCAGCCGGACGAGGGCGTGACGGTGCGGTTCGGCTCCAAGGTGCCGGGCACCTCCTTCGAGGTCCGGGACGTCACGATGGACTTCGCCTACGGCGAGTCCTTCACCGAGTCCAGCCCGGAGGCGTACGAGCGGCTCATCCTCGACGTGCTGCTCGGCGACGCCAACCTGTTCCCGCGCCACCAGGAGGTCGAGCTCTCCTGGCAGATCCTCGACCCGATCGAGAAGTACTGGGACTCCCACGGCAAGCCCGCCCAGTACGCGGCGGGGACCTGGGGCCCGGTCGAGGCGGACGAGATGCTCGCACGAGACGGCAGGAGCTGGCGCCGGCCATGAAGATCGACCTCACCGACACGACCTCCAGCAAGATCAACGCCGCGCTGATGGAGGCGCGCCGGGCCAGCGGCTCCACCGCCGCCGGCATGGTGCTCACCCTCGTGATCGTGACCGACGAGGGCAGCGCCTACGACGCCCTCAAGGCCGCCAACGAGGCCTCCCGCGAGCACCCGATGCGCACCCTCGCGGTGATCAAGCGCGCCGGGCGCTCGCCCCGGGCCCGCGCCGAGACCCGCCTGGACGCGGAGATCCTGGTCGGCACGGACGCCGGCTCCGGCGAAACGGTCATCCTGCGCATGCACGGCGAACTCGTCGCGCACGCCCAGTCCGTGGTCCTGCCGCTGCTGCTGCCGGACGCCCCGACCGTGGTGTGGTGGCCGGAGAACGCTCCGCTGCACCCCGCGCAGGACCCGCTGGGCGCGCTCGCCCAGCGCCGGATCACCGACGCGGTCACCGCCGAGTCCCCGGTCGGCCAGCTCGCCCAGCGGGCCCAGAGCTACACTCCGGGCGACACCGACCTGGCCTGGACCCGGATCACCGGCTGGCGTTCGATGCTGGCCGCCGCGCTGGACCAGCGGCCGTCCCACATCACCGCCGCGGTGGTCGAGGGCGAGTCCTACAACCCCAGCGTCGAGCTGCTCGGCCTCTGGCTCACCAACCGGCTGCACGTGCCGGTCGAGCGGGTCGTCACCGGCGGCCCGGGCATCACCGCGGTGCACCTGCGCACCAAGGACGGGGACATCACCCTGGACCGCCCGGACGGCCTGCTGGGCACGCTCTCCATGCCCGGCTCGCCGGACCGCCAGGTGGCGCTCAAGCGGCGCGACACCTCGGAGCTGATCGCCGAGGAGCTGCGCCGGCTCGACCCGGACGACATCTACGCGACGGCCGTGCGCACGCCCGTCGAGCGGCTGCGCGAGCCGGCCGGCACCGAGGCCGCGACGGCCGAGGGCACCGCCCAGGCCGTCGCCGAGGCCACGGCGGCCGCCACGGCCGACCCGGCCCCGGCGGCCGCGGACGGCGCGGACGGCGCGGACAGGGCGCCCGCGAAGAAGGCCGCGGGCAAGCGCGCCGCCAAGGGGAGCGCATGACCGCCGCCACCCCGCAGCTGGTCGTCCACCGGGACAAGGAGCTGATGGCCCAGGCGGCCGCGGCCCGCCTGATCACCCGGATCGTGGACGCCCAGGCCGCCCGCGGCACCGCCTCGGTGGTGCTCACCGGCGGCCGCAACGGCAACGCCCTGCTGGCCGCGATCGCCGCCTCCCCGGCGCGCGACGCGGTCGACTGGGGCCGGCTGGACCTGTGGTGGGGCGACGAGCGCTTCGTGCCCGCCGCCGACCCGGACCGCAACGCCGTCCAGGCCCGCGCCGAGCTGCTGGACGCCGTCCCGCTCGACCCGGCGCGGGTGCACGAGATGCCCGCCTCGGACGGGGTGGACGGCTCGGACGTGGAGGCGGCCGCCGCCCGCTACGCCGAGGAGCTGGCCAAGGCGGCCGGGCCGGGCGACCGGCTCGGCGTCCCGGCCTTCGACGTGCTGCTGCTCGGTGTCGGCCCGGACACCCACGTCGCCTCGCTCTTCCCCGAGCACCCGGGCGTGCGGGAGACCGAGCTGACCGTGGTCGGCGTGCGCGGGGCCCCCAAGCCCCCGCCGACCCGGGTCTCGCTCACCCTCCCGGCCATCCGCGCGGCCCGCGAGGTCTGGCTGCTGGCCGCCGGCGAGGACAAGGCGGGCGCCGTCGCGCTGGCCCTGTCCGGCCCCGGCGAGCTGCAGGCACCCGCCTCCGGCGCGTACGGGCGCAGCCGCACCCTGTGGCTGCTGGACCGCGCCGCGGCGGAGCGGATCCCGCCGCAGCTCTACCCGCCGGCCTCGGCGTAACGGAGCAGGCAACGCCGAAGGGCGCCACCCGTCGTCATGACGGTGGCGCCCTTCAGTGCTTCGATGCCGCTCGGCTCGCCTCAGCTCGGAGATCGCTCGCGCAGCTCTCAGATCTCGCCGCGCAGCTTGGCCAGCGCCTCGGCGAGGATCGCCTCGCCGTCCGCGTCGGTGCGCCGCTCGCGGACGTACGCGAGGTGGGTCTTGTAGGGCTCGTTGCGGGACGGCGCCGGCGGGTTGTGCTCGTCCTGCCCGGCCGGGAAGCCGCAGCGCGGGCAGTCCCAGGTGTCCGGGATGACGGCCTCGGCGGCGAAGCTGGGCCGGGTCTCGTGCTTGTTGGCACACCAGAAGCTGATCCGGTTGCGCGGGGCGGACTCGCCGCGCTCCGCCTCGCCCATCGGGCCGGCTCCGACCCTGCTGCCACGGATGGCGTTGCCACTTGCCACGGTCTGACTCCCTGCGTGCTGGTGCGCCGACCCGCCGCGATGCGCGTCGGTGGCGAAAGTCGTCCTAGTGTAAGCAGGGGCTAAGCATCCGCCAGCATCGCCCACGGCCCCGACCGTCCCAGGATAGGCGCTCGGACGACGGGGCGTCAGGCCTGCGTCAGCTCTTGTACTTGAGCACCAGGCTGAGCACCACGATGCAGGCGAACCAGCCCAGGCCGACCACGATGGTGATGCGGTCCAGGTTGCGCTCGGCCACCGCCGAGCCGCCACCGGTGGACATGGCGCCACCGCCGAACATGTCGGACAGGCCGCCGCCCTTCCCCTTGTGCAGCAGCACCAGCAGGATCATCAGTGCGCTGAAAATGATCAGGGCAATCGAGAACCCGAGAACCACGACGGGACCAACTCTCTCGTATCTTCGGCGAAGGGGCCGGGCCGCGTACGGCGGTCCGGCCCCAAAGCCTACGTTGCTGCGGCGGCGTTAGCCTACTGCCTGCTCACGGTAACGCACGATCTTGACGAACTCGTCGGCGTCCAGCGAGGCACCGCCGATCAGGCCGCCGTCGATGTCGGGCTTGGCCATCAGGCCGGCCGCGCTCGACGACTTGACCGAACCGCCGTAGAGCACGCGGACCTTGCCGGCCAGCTCGGCGTCGTACAGCTCGGCGATCCGCCCGCGGATGGCGGCGCAGACCTCCTGCGCGTCCTCCGGGGTGGCCACCTCGCCGGTGCCGATCGCCCAGACCGGCTCGTACGCGACCACGATGGACTCGGCCTGGTGCGCCGGGACGCCCTCCAGGGCGCCGTCCAGCTGGGCCAGGGTGTACTCGACGTGGGTGCCGGCCTTGCGGATCTCCAGCGGCTCGCCGATGCACAGGATCGGGGTGACCCCGGCCCGGTAGGCGGCCTTGACCTTGGCGTTGACGATCTCCTCGTCCTCGCCGTGGTACTGGCGGCGCTCCGAGTGGCCGATCACCGCGTAGGTGCACTGCAGCTTGGCCAGCATCGGGCCGGAGACCTCGCCGGTGTAGGCACCGGAGTCGTGCTGCGAGATGTCCTGCGAGCCGTACTTGATCTTCAGCTTGTCGCCGAAGACCAGGGTCTGCACCGACCGCAGGTCGGTGAACGGCACCAGGACGGCGACCTCGACGGCCTCGTAGTCCTTGTCGGCCAGCGCGAACGCCAGCTTCTGGGTGTGCTGGATGGCCTCGAGGTGGTTGAGGTTCATCTTCCAGTTGCCCGCCATCAGCGGGAGACGCTCAGTCATGCTGTCAGCCTTCCAGGGCGGCGAGACCGGGAAGGGACTTGCCCTCCAGGTACTCGAGGCTCGCGCCACCGCCGGTCGAGATGTGTCCAAAGGCGTTCTCGTCGAAGCCCAGGATGCGGACGGCCGCGGCGGAGTCGCCGCCACCGACCACGGTGAACGCGTCGCTGTCGAGCAGGCCCTGCGCGACGGCCTTGGTGCCGTTCGCGTAGTCGGGGTGCTCGAAGACGCCCATCGGGCCGTTCCAGAACACGGTGCCCGCGTCGGCCAGCTTCGCCGCGTACAGCTCGCGGGTCTTCGGGCCGATGTCCAGGCCCTCCTTGTCCGCGGGGATGCCGTCCGAGGCGACGGTGTCGTAGGTCGCCGGGGTCTTGCCCTTGAGGTCGGGGAACTCGGCGGAGACCAGGACGTCGACCGGCAGGACGAACTCGACGCCCCGCTTCTCGGCCTCGGCCAGGTAGTTCAGGCAGACCGGGATCTGGTCCTCCTGCAGCAGCGAGATGCCGACCTCGTGGCCCTTGGCCTTGAGGAAGGTGTACGCCATGCCGCCGCCGATCAGGATCCGGTCGGCCTTCTTCAGCAGGTTGTCGATCACGCCGAGCTTGTCCGACACCTTGGCGCCGCCGAGCACGACGACGTACGGGCGCTTGACGTCCTCGGTGAGCTTCTTCAGCACGCCGACCTCGGTGGCGATCAGGTCGCCGGCGGCGTGCGGCAGCAGGCCGGGCAGGTCGTAGACCGAGGCGTGCTTGCGGTGCACGGCGCCGAAGCCGTCGCCCACGTACAGGTCGGCCAGGGTGGCGAGCTGCTCGGCGAAGGCCTTGCGCTCGGCGTCGTCCTTGCTGGTCTCGCCGGCGTTGAAGCGCAGGTTCTCCAGCAGCGCGACGTCACCGTCGCCCAGCGCGGCCACGACGGCCTTCGCGCTGTCGCCCACGGTGTCGGCGGCGAAGACGACCTCCCGCCCGAGGATCTCGCCGAGGCGCTTGGCCGCCGGGGCGAGCGAGAACTGCGGGTCCGGCGCGCCCTTGGGCCGGCCGAGGTGCGAGGCGACGACGACCTTCGCGCCGGCCGCGACCAGCTTGGCGATGGTCGGCGCGACGGCGCGGATGCGGCCGTCGTCGGTGATCGTCGCGCCGTCCAGCGGGACGTTCAGGTCGGCGCGCACGAACACGCGCTTGCCTTCGACACCGGCTTCGATGAGCTCTTCGATGGTCTTCACGGGGATTTGGTTCTCCTGGGGAGATGGTTGATGCGCAGGAGGCGGCACGGCGCAGGGGCCGCCTGGGAAGTACTGGAAGCGCGGAACGAGGGCCCGGTCGGCGTGGTCGCCGTCCGGGCCCTCGCCCCTACATCACGTCAGCTCCCGCAAGGTCAGAGCTGCCCGCCGACGAGGGTGGTCAGGTTGACGAGGCGGTTCGAGTAGCCCCACTCGTTGTCGTACCAGCCGAGCACCTTGACCTGGTTGCCCTGGACCATGGTGAGCTGGGAGTCGAAGATGCAGGAGGCCGGGTCGTTGACGATGTCCGAGGACACGATCGGGTCCTCGGTGTAGGACAGGATGCCCTTGAGGGGGCCCTCCGCGGCCTTCTGGAACGCGGCGTTGACCTCGTCCTTGGTGACCTCGCGCTCCAGGGTGACGACCAGGTCCGTGATGGAGCCGGTCGGAACCGGGACGCGCAGCGAGGTGCCGTCCAGCTTGCCCTTCAGCTCCGGCAGGACCAGGGCGGTCGCCTTGGCGGCACCGGTCGAGGTCGGGATGATGTTCTGCGAGGCCGCACGAGCACGGCGCAGGTCCTTGTGCGGGAAGTCCAGGGTGACCTGGTCGTTGGTGAACGCGTGGACGGTGGTCATCAGACCCTTGACGATGCCGAAGCTCTCGTTCAGCACCTTGGCCATCGGCGCCACGCAGTTGGTGGTGCAGGAGGCGTTGGAGATGATGTCGTGCTTGGCGGCGTCGTACTTCTCGTCGTTGACGCCCATCACGATGGTGATGTCCTCGTCGCTCGCGGGCGCCGAGATGAGGACCTTCTTCGCGCCGGCGGCGAGGTGCTTCTTCGCAGCCTCGGCCTTGGTGAAGATGCCGGTGGACTCGACGACGATGTCGGCGCCCAGGGCGGCCCAGGGGAGGTTGGCGGGGTCGCGCTCGGCGGTCACCTTGAAGGTGTGGCCGTCGACGGTGATGCTGTCCTCGGTGTGCGAGACCTGGCCCGGGAAGGTGCCCAGGGTGGTGTCGTACTTGAGCAGGTGGGCCAGGGTCTTGGTGTCGGTGAGGTCGTTGACACCGACGATCTCGATGTCCGCGCCCTGGGCCTTGACAGCGCGGAAGAAGTTGCGGCCGATGCGGCCGAAGCCGTTGATGCCTACCCGGATCGTCACGAACCGATCTCCTCGTTAGGTACGCCGGCGCTAGGCCGACGGGGATGAGATTTGGGAAGTCCCCGACCGCCTACGACCCTACCCCTCCCGCGGCTGGGAGGGCACATCGCGCCACCTCGTGAGACTGGGCGTGGCGCTGTCGAAACCCGCTTTCCGGCCGTCCGTCCCCGCCCGGCCGGGCAGTTGGCCCCGCGGCCAGTGGTCTCTACCAATTCGGGAGGGCGGACCGGCCCCGGAACGGCCCACGGCCGGCGCCCGTCGTGCGGGCACCGGCCGTGGTTTGGTCACGCACCGTGAGCGTCAGTTGAGCGCCATCTCGTCCGTCAGGCTGGCCTCGGTTCCCGGCAGACCCAGCTCCGAGGCGCGCTTGTCGGCCATCGCCAGCAGACGGCGGATCCGGCCGGCCACCGCGTCCTTGGTCAGCGGCGGGTCGGCGAGCGCGCCCAGCTCCTCCAGCGAGGCCTGCTTGTGCTGCATCCGCAGCTGACCGGCCGCGGCCAGGTGCTCGGGCACCTCCTCGCCCAGGATCTCCAGCGCGCGCTGCACCCGGGCGCCGGCCGCCACCGCGGCGCGGGCCGAGCGGCGCAGGTTGGCGTCGTCGAAGTTCGCCAGCCGGTTCGCGGTGGCCCGGACCTCGCGCCGCATCCGGCGCTCCTCCCAGGCGAGCACCGACTCGTGCGCGCCGAGACGGGTCAGCAGCGCGCCGATGGCGTCGCCGTCGCGGATCACCACCCGGTCCACCCCGCGCACCTCGCGGGCCTTGGCCGGAATGCCGAGCCGGCGGGCGGCGCCGACCAACGCCAGGGCGGCCTCGGAGCCGGGGCAGGTGATCTCCAGCGAGGAGGAGCGGCCCGGCTCGGTGAGCGAGCCGTGCGCCAGGAAGGCGCCGCGCCAGGCCGCCTCGGCGTCGCAGGTCGCGCCGGAGACGACCGCCGGGGGCAGGCCCCGGATCGGGCGGCCCCGGCCGTCGACCAGGCCGGTCTGGCGGGCCAGCAGCTCGCCGTCCTTGACCACCCGGACCACGAAGCGGCTGCCGCGCCGCAGCCCGCCGGGGGCCATCACCACGAGGTCGGAGGAGTGCCCGAAGATCTCCAGGAGGTCCTTGCGCAGCCGCCGCGCCGCCGACCCGGTGTCCAGCTCCGCCTCGATCACGATGCGGCCGCTCACGATGTGCAGTCCGCCCGCGAACCGCAGGATCGCCGACACCTCCGCCTTGCGGCAGCAGGCCCGGGTGACCGGGAGCCGGCTGATCTCGTCCTTCACCGCTGGAGTCATCGCCATGGCCCGATCCTTCCATGTGTCCGGAAAATCCGGTCGTACGCGGCCGCCAACAGCTCCGGGTCGTGTCGCGGGCTCCCGTCGGTGCGGGCCACCGTACCGAGCACCAGAGCGGCACCCATCCGTTCGGCGGCCTTCTCCAATCCGGCCAGGTCCGCCTGGCCGAAGGCGCCGCCGGTGACGGCGCGCTCGTCCACCAGGATCGCATCCACGGCGAGGTCCGGGGCGTGGTCGGCGATGACCTCCAGGTGGCGCTGCGGGGTGAAGCCCTCGGTCTCGCCCGGCTGCGGGGCGAGGTTCAGCGTGAGCAGGCGGCGGGCGCGGGTCTCGGTGAGGGCCTTGGCCAGTTCGGGGACCAGCAGGTGCGGCAGCACGCTGGTGAACCAGGAGCCGGGGCCGAGCACCACCCAGTCCGCCTCGCGGACGGCGGTGACCGCCTCCGGGACGGCCGGCGGCTCGGCCGGCAGCAGCCGGATCGACTGCACCGTGCCGGGGGTCGCCGCGACGCTGGCCTGGCCGCGCACGGCGGTGACCGCGCCCGGGCGGGCCGGGTCGAGGCCGCGCACGGTCGCCTCGATGTCCAGCGGCACCGCCGACATCGGCAGCACCCGGCCCTGGACGTTCAGCAGCCGGCCGACCCAGTCCAGCGCGGACACCGGATCGCCCAGCTTCTCCCAGAGGGCCACGATCAGCAGGTTGCCGACCGCGTGGCCGCCGAGCTCGCCGGTGCCGGTGAAGCGCTGCTGGATCACCTCGGACCAGGTGCGGCCCCAGTCGTCGTCCCCGCACAGCGCGGCCAGCGCCTTGCGCAGGTCGCCCGGCGGCAGCACGCCCAGCTCCTCGCGCAGCCGGCCGCTGGAGCCGCCGTCGTCGGCGACGGTGACCACGGCCGTCAGGTCGGTGGTCAGCCGGCGCAGCGCGGACAGCGAGGCGGACAGGCCCTGGCCGCCGCCGAGGGCGGCGATCCGGGGGGCGGGGTTGGTCCGGGCGGGACTGCTGCGCGGCCGGCTCGGAGCCGGGGGCCGGGCCGGGCTGCCCGCCCGGTCACCGGCCCTGCCCTGCGGCTGCCGCCCGGGCCCGTATCCCGCCACTCCCGCCACGAATCACCTCGCGTTCCTCGCCCCGCCACCGGCTCCGCCGGGGCCCGGCAGGAGGGCGGCGGTCACTCCCGGCCCATGTCACGGTGGACGAGCACCGTCTCCACACCGTCCGCGATGAGACGCTTGGTCAGCCGCTCGGACATGGCGACGCTCCGGTGCTTGCCACCGGTGCAGCCTACGGCAAGCGTCATGTAGCGCTTCCCCTCCCGGCGGTAGCCCTCGGTAACGATCCGGAGTAGCTCGGCGTAGCCGTCCAGGAACTCGTTGGCACCGGGCTGCTGGAACACGTAGTCGGCGACGTCCGCATCGGTGCCGGTGCGGGCGCGCAGCTCGGGCACCCAGTGCGGGTTGGGCAGGAAGCGGCAGTCCACCACCAGGTCGGCGTCGACCGGCAGGCCGTACTTGAAGCCGAAGGACATCACGGTGGCGCGCAGCTCGGGCTCGTCGTGGTCGGCGAACTGGGCGTCCAGCTTGGCGCGCAGCTGGTGCACGTTGAGGTTGGAGGTGTCGATCACCAGGTCGGCCTCGCCGCGCAGGTCGCGCAGCAGGTCGCGCTCCTGGGCGATGCCGTCGACGATCCGGCCGTCCGCCTGCAGCGGGTGCGGGCGGCGCACGCTCTCGAAGCGGCGCACCAGGGCCTCGTCGGAGGAGTCGAGGAAGACCACCTGGAGGCGGACACCGCGCTTCTCCAGCTCGTCCAGCGAGGTCAGCAGGTCGTCGAAGAACTGCCGGCCGCGGACGTCCACGACCACGCCGATCCGGGCCACGTTCCCCTGGGAGCGGGCGCCGAGGTCGACCATGGTCGGGATCAGGGCCGGCGGCAGGTTGTCGACCACGAACCAGCCGAGGTCCTCCAGGCACTTGGCCGCGGTGGAGCGGCCGGCTCCGGACATGCCGGAGATGATCACCAGCTCCGGCGCGTTCTCGGCCACGTCTGACACGGTCACTTCGGTTCCCCGTTCTCGGTCTTTCTGCTGGGGAGAACACCCACGGCGCGGCCGTCCTTCCCCGGCCCGGACGGGCGCGCGGGGGCGGGGCGGGCCTGCTGACGGGCGGCGTCGGCCGTCATGGCGTCTCCTGGGATGGTGCGGTCCGGGGCACTGCGGTCACGACCTCGTCAGCCCCGTCCTCGATGATCTCGCCGGTCGCGGTGTTGACCGCGGGTGCGGCGGGTGTACGGGACGACAACACCGCCGCAACGGTCTCCGCCGTGCGGCGTCCGATGCCGGGTACGGCGCAGAGTTCGTCGACGGTGGCCGCCCGGAGCTTCTTCAGCGAGCCGAAGTGCTTGAGCAGCGCCCGGCGGCGAGTCTCGCCGAGGCCCGGGACGGAGTCCAGCTCCCCGGCGGTGAGTCGCTTGGAACGCTTGGCGCGCTGGTAGGTGATCGCGAAGCGGTGGGCCTCGTCGCGGACGCGCTGCAGCAGGTAGAGGCCCTCGCTGGAGCGCGGCAGCACCACCGGGTCGTCCTCGCCGGGCAGCCAGACCTCCTCCAGGCGCTTGGCCAGGCCGCACAGCGCGACGTCGTCGATACCGAGTTCGTCCAGGGCGCGCTTGGCGGCCGCGACCTGCGGCTGGCCGCCGTCGACCACCAGCAGCTGCGGCGGGTAGGCGAAGCGGCGCGGGCGGCCGTCCTCGGTGCGCGGGCCCTCCCCCTCGTCGTCCGCTTCGGGGACGGCCCACTCGCCGGTCTGCTCGCGCTCCTGGAGGTAGCGGCGGAAGCGCCGGCCGATCACCTCGTGCATCGAGCGGACGTCGTCCTGGCCGGCGAAGCCCTTGATCTGGAAGCGCCGGTACTCGCCCTTGCGCGCCAGGCCGTCCTCGAAGACGACCATCGAGGCGACCACGTCCTCGCCCTGGAGGTGGGAGATGTCGAAGCACTCGATGCGCAGCGGGACGGAGTCCAGCTCCAGCGCGTCGGCGATCTCCTGCAGGGCGCGGCTGCGGGTGGTGAGGTCGGAGGCGCGCTTGGTCTTGTGCAGCGCGAGGGCCTGCTGGGCGTTGCGCTGCACGGTGGCCATCAGGTCCTTCTTGTCGCCGCGCTGCGGGATGCGCAGGTCGACCTGGCTGCCGCGCAGTTCGCTCAGCCAGTCCCGTATCGGCCCGACCGGGTCGGGCAGCGCGGGCACCAGCACCTCGCGGGGGACGGACTCGTTCCGCTCGTCCGCGGCGGCGGCGCCGTACAGCTGCTGCAGGGCGTGCTCGACCAGGCCGGCCGTGTCGACGTCCTCGACCTTGTCGGTGACCCAGCCGCGCTGGCCGCGCACCCGGCCGCCGCGGACGTGGAAGATCTGCACGGCGGCTTCGAGTTCGTCCTCGGCGACGGCCAGCAGGTCGGCGTCGGTGGCGTCGGCGAGCACGATGGCGTTCTTCTCCATCGCGCGCTTGAGGGCGCCGATGTCGTCCCGCAGCCGGGCCGCCTTCTCGTACTCCAGTTCCTCGGCGGCCTCCTGCATCTGCGCCTCCAGCCGACGCAGGTAGTTGCCCGTGCGCCCGGCCATGAAGTCGCAGAAGTCCTCGGCCAGCGCCCGGTGTTCGTCCGCCGTCACCTTGCCGACGCAGGGCGCGGCGCACTTGCCGATGTAGCCGAGCAGGCAGGGCCGGCCGACCTGCCGGGCGCGCTTGAACACGCCGTTGGAGCAGGTACGGACGGGGAAGACGCGCAGCAGCAGGTCGACCGTCTCGCGGATCGCCCAGGCGTGCCCGTACGGGCCGAAGTAGCGCACGCCCTTCTTGTGCGCCCCGCGCATCACCTGGACCCGCGGGTACTCCTCGTTCAGCGTGACGGCGAGCTCCGGATAGCTCTTGTCGTCGCGGTACTTGACGTTGAACCGGGGGTCGAACTCCTTGATCCAGGAGTACTCCAGCTGCAGCGCCTCGACCTCGGTGGCGACCACCGTCCACTCCACCGAGGCGGCGGTGGTCACCATCGTCGCGGTGCGGGGGTGCAGCCCGGCCAGGTCCTGGAAGTACGAGGACAGGCGCGGGCGCAGGCTCTTGGCCTTGCCGACGTAGATGACCCGGCCGTGGGCGTCGCGGAACTTGTAGACGCCCGGGGAGATCGGGATCGCTCCCGGCGCCGGGCGGTAGGTGCTCGGGTCAGCCATGGGTCCACCGTACCGATCGGGGCCGGTGTCGTGGGGGCAAGATCACGGGGACGGGGCTCGCCTGCTTCAGCTCGGGGTCACCTTGAGGTTCCCGCCCTCGACCGTGACGGCGAAGGCGGGCAGCGGGGTGGGGGCCGGGCCGTCCTGCACCGAGCCGTCTGCGATGGCGAACCGGCTGCCGTGGCACGGGCACTGGATCTGCTGCTTCTTCACCTGGTCCACCACGCAGCCGGCGTGGGTGCACTTGGCGCTGAAGGCCTTGAACTGGCCCTCGGCGGGCTGGGTCACGACGATCTTCTGCTCGCGGAAGACCTTGCCGCCGCCGACCGGGACGTCGGTGGCCGGGCCGAGGTCCACCGGGCCCTTGGGGGCGCTGCTCTTGGCGGAGGAGTCGCCGGAGGAGCCGCAGCCGGCGAGCGTCACGGTGCCGCCGGCCGCCAGGACGGCCGCGGCGCCGCAGAGCAGGGTGCGGCGGGAGGTGGCGGGGCTGGACTCGGTGGCCTCGGACATCGGTGCTCTCCTGCGGTTCGACTGCTGCGGTTCGACTGCTCGTGGGACCACGGAAGTCTATGCGGCACGCGCCCCGCCGCCCCCGGGCATCCGGGGAACGGCGGGGCGGGGCCGACTACTTCTTCGCCGCGACGGCCCGCTTGCGCGGCGCCCGCTTGGCGGGGGCGGCGACCGGGGCGTCCGCGAAGTCGCCCGGCAGGATGTCCCGGAGGAACTTGCCGGTGTGGCTCTCCGAGACGGCCGCGATCTGCTCCGGGGTGCCCTCGGCGACCACCGTGCCGCCGCCGGAACCGCCCTCGGGGCCCATGTCGACGACCCAGTCGGCGGTCTTGATCACGTCGAGGTTGTGCTCGATCACGATCACCGTGTTGCCCTTGTCGACCAGCCCGCTGAGCACCTTGATCAGCTTGCTGATGTCCTCGAAGTGCAGACCGGTGGTGGGCTCGTCCAGCACGTAGACCGTCCGCCCGGTGGAGCGCTTCTGCAGCTCCGAGGCGAGCTTGACGCGCTGCGCCTCGCCGCCGGACAGCGTCGGCGCGGACTGGCCGAGGCGGACGTAGCCGAGGCCGACGTCGTTGAGCGTCCGCAGGTGGCGGGCGATCGCCGGGACGGCCTCGAAGAACGCCAGCGCCTCCTCGATCGGCATGTCCAGCACCTCGGCGATGGACTTGCCCTTGTAGTGCACCTCCAGCGTCTCCCGGTTGTACCGGGCGCCGTGGCACACCTCGCACGGCACGTAGACGTCCGGCAGGAAGTTCATCTCGATCTTGATGGTGCCGTCACCGGTGCAGTTCTCGCAGCGGCCGCCCTTCACGTTGAACGAGAACCGGCCGGGCAGGTAGCCGCGGACCTTGGCCTCCTGCGTCTCCGCGAACAGCCGGCGCACGTGGTCGAACACCCCGGTGTAGGTGGCCGGGTTGGAGCGCGGGGTGCGGCCGATCGGCGACTGGTCGACGTGCACCACCTTGTCCACCAGGTCCGTGCCGGTGATCCGGGTGTGCCGGCCGGGCACGCTGCGGGCGCCGTTCAGCTCCCGGGCGAGGTGGGTGTAGAGGATGTCGTTGACCAGCGTCGACTTGCCGGAGCCGGAGACGCCGGTGATCGCCGTGAAGGTGCCGAGCGGGAAGCCGACCGTGACGTCCTTGAGGTTGTGCTCGCGGGCGCCGTGGACCGTCAACTGCCGCTTCTTGTCCCGCTCGCGGCGCGCGGCCGGGACCGGGATGAACCTCTTGCCGGACAGGTACTGGCCGGTCAGCGACTCCTTGTTGGTGAGCAGCTGCTTCAGCGAACCGGAGTGCACCACCTTGCCGCCGTGCTCGCCGGCGCCCGGGCCGATGTCCACCACCCAGTCCGCGGTCTTGATGGTGTCCTCGTCGTGCTCGACCACGATCAGGGTGTTGCCGATGTCGCGCAGCCGCACCAGCGTCTCGATCAGCCGGTGGTTGTCCCGCTGGTGCAGGCCGATCGACGGCTCGTCCAGCACGTACAGCACGCCGACCAGGCCGGAGCCGATCTGGGTGGCCAGCCGGATGCGCTGCGCCTCGCCGCCGGACAGGGTGCCGGCCGCGCGGTCCAGCGAGAGGTAGTCCAGGCCGACGTCGACCAGGAAGCGCAGCCGCTCGTTGACCTCCTTCAGGACGCGCTCGGCGATCTGCTTGTCCCGGTCGTTGAGCTTCATCGCGCCCAGGAACTCGGCGCAGTCGCTGATCGACATCGACGAGACGTCGGCGATCGACTTCTCCTCGACGGTGACCGCCAGCACCACCGGCTTGAGCCGGGTGCCCTGGCAGGTCGGGCAGGGCACCTCGCGCATGTAGCCCTCGAAGCGCTCGCGGCTGCTGTCGCTCTCCGCCTCGGTGTGCCGGCGCTGGATGAACGGCACCGCGCCCTCGAAGCCGGTGCTGTACGAGCGCTCGCGGCCGAAGCGGTTGCGGTAGCGGACCTGCACCTGGTGCTTGTGCCCGTACAGCAGCGCCTTCTTGGCGCGGGCCGGCAGCCCGGCCCAGGGGATGTCGGTGCGGAAGCCCAGCTCCTCGGCCAGCGCGTCGATCAGGCGCTGGAAGTACTCCTTGGCGTGCCCGGCCGACCAGGGGTGGATCGCGCCCTCGTCCAGCGAGCGCTCCGGGTCCGGCACGACGAGCTCCGGGTCGACCTCCATCCGGTTGCCCAGGCCCGAGCAGTCCGGGCAGGCGCCGAACGGCGAGTTGAAGGAGAACGAGCGCGGCTCCAGCTCCTCGAACGACACGTCGTCGTACGGGCAGTACAGGTGCTCGGAGTACATCCGCTCGCGCTCCGGGTCGTCCTCCGGGAGGTCGACGAAGTCGAGCACGACCATGCCGCCGGACAGCCGCAGGGCCGTCTCCACCGAGTCGGTGAGCCGCCGCTTGGCGCTCTCCTTGACGGTCAGGCGGTCGACGACCACCTCGACGGTGTGCTTCTCCTGCTTCTTCAGCTTCGGCGGCTCGGCGAGCTGGATCGTCTCGCCGTCGACGCGGGCGCGGGAGTAGCCCTTGGACTGGAGGTCGGCGAACAGGTCGACGAACTCGCCCTTGCGCTCGCGCACCACCGGGCTGAGCACCTGGAAGCGGGTGCCCTCGGAGAGCTCCAGGACCTTGTCGACGATCGCCTGCGGCGACTGCTTGGCGATCGGGCGGCCGCAGTGCGGGCAGTGCGGCTTGCCGATCCGGGCGAACAGCAGGCGCAGGTAGTCGTACACCTCGGTGATGGTGCCGACGGTCGAGCGGGGGTTGCGGTTGGTGGACTTCTGGTCGATCGAGACGGCCGGGGAGAGGCCTTCGATGAAGTCCACGTCGGGCTTGTCCATCTGGCCCAGGAACTGGCGGGCGTAGGAGGACAGCGACTCGACGTAGCGGCGCTGGCCCTCGGCGAAGATCGTGTCGAAGGCGAGCGAGGACTTGCCGGAGCCGGAGAGGCCCGTGAAGACGATGAGGGAGTCGCGGGGCAGGTCGAGCGAGACGTTCTTCAGGTTGTGCTCGCGTGCACCGCGGACGACGAGGCGGTCGGCCACAGCTTCTGGCGCCTTTCTCCGGTACGAGACGGCCTTGGAGGTGAGCGGGTTCTTCTTCCAGGATGCGGCAGCCAGCCTATAGCTCAGACGTTCGAATATCGACTCTGTCCAGTGGAGACCACCCGAACGAGTGAGGACCGCTTCCGGGCCGTCCGTACCCGGACCGAAAAACCCCCTGCTCAGGGCCCGGATGCGGCGATAGCGTCGACTGGTCAACGAGCGAGGCCCGGCCCGGGCAACGCCCTGTTCCGTACGGAAGGCAGATTCGATGACCGATGCACAAGCCGCCGCGTCCTGGCTGAGCCGGGTCGAGGAGAGCACCCGGCGCCTGCTGACCACCGTCGCCGCGATGGAGCCCGACGCCGTCGCCGAGCCCTCCGCCCTCCCCGGCTGGACCCGCGGCCACGTGCTCGCCCACCTCGCCCGCAACGCCGACTCCCTGGTCAACCTGCTCGACGGCGCCCGCACCGGCACCGACATCCCGCAGTACGCCAGCAACGAGGTCCGCGACCAGGACATCGAACGCGACGCGCCCCGCCCGCTGGACGTCCACCTCGCCGACCTGCGCGACGCGCACGCCCGCTTCGCCGAGGCCGCCGCGCTGCTCGGCCCGGAGGCCTGGGCGGTGGGCGTCAAGCACCGCTCCGGCTACGTCTTCCCGGCCCACGAGATCCCGCTCAAGCGCCTGCTGGAGCTGGAGTACCACCACGTCGACCTGGACGCCGGCTACACCCCCGCGCAGTGGTCGGAGTCCTTCGCGGTGGCCCAGTTCCGCCGCCTCGCCACCACCCTGGACGGCGACGACGACCTCCCCGCCGTCCGGCTGATCGCCGACGACACCGAGGACCGCGCCCTGATCGGCGCCCCCTCGGCCGGCACCGGCCCGACCGTCGAAGGCCCGGTCCGCGCCCTCGCCGCCTGGCTCTCCGGCCGCTCGGACGGCGCCGACCTGCGCCGCACCCCCGACACCGGGCTCCCCGAGCTTCCCCCCATGGGCTGATGGCGGGACGATGATCCTGAACCCTGTTGCCGGACGAGGAGCGGACGGATGACGTACCACGGAGCGGTCAAGGTCGGCGGGCCGCCGGACGTGCGCGAGCTGGCGCACCTGATCATCACCAAGGTGGCCGTGGGCCCGTACGACAACAACGCCTACCTGCTGCGCTGCCGGGCCACCGACGAACAGCTGCTGATCGACGCGGCCGCCGACGCACCGGTGCTGCTGGAGACGGTCGGCGACGAGCTGGAGACCGTGGTCACCACCCACCGGCACCACGACCACTGGGGCGCGCTCGCCGAGGTGGTCGCCACCACCGGCGCCCGCACCGCCGCGGGCGAGCACGACGCCGAGGGCATCGACGTCCCCACCGAGCTGCTGCTCGCGGACGGCGACCGGCTGCGCGTCGGCGACGTCGAACTCACCGTCCGCCACCTGGTCGGCCACACCCCGGGCGCGATCGTGCTGATCTACGACGACCCGCAGGGCCACCCGCACGTCTTCACCGGCGACTGCCTCTTCCCGGGCGGCGTCGGCAACACCTGGGGCGACCCGGAGGCCTTCCGCACCCTCTACCGGGACGTCACCGAGAAGATCTTCGACGCCCTCCCCGACGAGGCCTGGGTCTACCCCGGCCACGGCAACGACACCACCCTCGGCACCGAACGCCCCCACCTGGCGGAATGGCACGACCGGGGTTGGTAGCACCCCTCGGTTGGTCGGCTCCCACGGGGGCCGACCACCGGGAAACATCATCAGTTCGAGCCGAAGACCTCGATGCGGCACTTCGCGGCACCGCTTCGCTCGATCCTCGCATCACTGGTGATCAGCGTCGCGGCGAGAGCCTCGGCCAGGGCGACGTACTGGGCGTCATAGGCGCTCAGGTTCGCGTGGAGAGCCTGGACGCGGCTCCAGAGGTGGAGCGTCTCGTGTCGGGCGACCGGAAGCAGCCGATAGGCCTCGACGGCCCTGTCGACCTCCCGTTCCGTGAGTTTGCCCGCCCGCCGCATACCCAGCAGGGCCGACTGGATCTCGTAGTCGATCAGCGTGGGCACGGCCACGGTGTCCGCGGAACCCACCCGGGTCCGGACGGCGAGGCCGAGGGCGTCTCGGTTGACGAGGAAGTGCACCAGTGCGGAACAGTCGACGACGACCGTCCCGCTCACCGCCCAGCCCGTCCCTCGTCGATCGCGGCCAGGACATCGCCCGCGCTGACACTGGCGGTGGTCTCACGGTTGAGGCGCGCCACCATCTCCTCCAAGGTGGGCTTGGACGTCTCGCGCGCGATGAGATCGAGGAAGTAGGCCTGAAGAGACTTGCCGGCCTGGGCGGCACGAACCTTCAGGGTCTGGATCTGGTCATCCGGGACGTCCCGGATCGTCAGAGCAGTCATGCCTGCAGCATAGTGCCATTGCCTGCATAATGCAGATAGCCCCGCCGCCGGATCGATCCGGCGGCGGGGCTCTCATGCGTTCGACTCCGGTCAGGCGTCGAGCTTCTGCGGCTCGCGCTCGGCCTCGGCGGCCTTCTTCGAGGCCCGCAGGCTGGTGAAGGTGGTGACGGCCAGCACCACCACGATGAAGGCCAGCGAGAGCGGGATGCCGATCTCCGGGACATTGGCGCCCGCCTCGTGGGCGGCATGGAGGACCAGCTTCACGCCGATGAAGCCGAGGATCACCGACAGGCCGTAGCTGAGGTGGACCAGCTTCTTCAGCAGGCCGCCGATCAGGAAGTAGAGCTGGCGCAGGCCCATCAGGGCGAAGGCGTTCGCCGTGAAGACGATGTACGGGTCCTGGGTGAGGCCGAAGATGGCCGGGATCGAGTCCAGGGCGAACAGGACGTCCGTGGTGCCGATCGCGAGCATGACGATCAGCATCGGGGTGATCAGCCGGCGGCCGTGCTCGCGGACGAGCAGCTTGGTGCCGCGGTAGTCCTCGGTGGCGGGGAAGCGCCGGGTGATCGACTTGAGCAGGCGGTTCTCCTCGAACTCCTCGTCCCCCTCGTCGGCCCGGGCCTCCTTGATCAGCTTCCAGGCCGTCCAGATCAGGAAGGCGCCGAAGACGAAGAACACCCAGGAGAACTCGGAGACCAGGGCCGCGCCGCCGGCGATGAACGCCGCGCGCAGCACCAGGGCGATGATCACGCCGAACATCAGCACGCGCTGCTGGTAGATCCTGGGCACCGCGAACTTGCCCATGATCAGGATGAACACGAAGAGGTTGTCGACGCTGAGCGACTTCTCGGTGATGTACCCGGCGAAGAACTCGCCGGCCGGCTGGGCGCCGGAGTGCCACCAGAGGAAGCCGCCGAAGATCAGCGCGAGCACGACCCAGACGGCCGTCCAGATGCCGGCCTCCTTGATCGAGACCTCGTGCGGCTTGCGCCCTCCGATGAAGAAGTCCGCCACGACGAGTGCGATCAGCACACCGATCGTGGTGGCCCACATGGTTACGGAAACGTCCATTTACTGCTCCTCCGGCAGCTGGGCGAGACGGGTCGTCACTGCCGGAGGTCTCTTCCGCCCATCGGGCCAGCGCCCCGGGGTGCCGCGACGGGCACCCGTGATGACGGGGTCGGCTGTCGAGGAATACTCCCCTCCGCTACCGTCGAGGGTAACAGGAGCGGCAAGGGAAGGTAAAGAAGGTAAAGGGGCGGGCTAGAGGAACGGCTCGATGGCCGGCAGCAGGTCCTGGAAGGTCCGCCCCTTGGCCGGTGCGCCGATCGCCTGCATCTCCCAGCCGCCCTCGCCGTCCCGGTACACCTTGGCCATGATCTGCCCGGTGTGCGGCCCGCCGCCCGCCAGCTCGTACCGGGCGAGCTCCAGGCCCGTCGTCTCGTCCACCAGCCGGCAGTGCGCCAGGCGCACCTCGGCGAAGGTCTGCCCGGTGTACGAGCTGACGGTGAACACCACCTGGGTGATGTGCGCCGGCACGTGCAGCAGGTCGACCAGGATCGCCTCGTCGTCCTCGGCGCCGGAGCCGCCCTCCAGGTTGTCCCCGGTGTGCCGGACGGAGCCGTCCGTCGACTCCAGGTGCTGGAAGAACACCACGTCGGACGGCGTCTTCTCGGCGTACAGCAACGCCGAGGCGTCCAGGTCGACCTTCCGGGCGCGGCTGCCGAACAGGCCCCGCTTGGGCGCGGCCTGCCAGCCGAGGCCCATCCGGACCACGGTCAGGGAGCCGCCCGGCCCCTTCCGGAGGCTGACCCGTTGGCCCTTGGCCAGGTTCACCGACACGGCGTTGTCCTCTCTGCACGGCCGCGCGGTCGAGCCCGCCCGGCGCCACGATGGAACACCCCGTTGCCGTCCCCCGGCTGAGGCCCCCGCTACCACGGCTCGCCGCTCCGTCCCGAGAGCGTGATGCCGCAGGCCAGCCTAGGGCCTGCGGCCCCGTCTCCTCCTCTGCGTTTCCCCGTTTGTGGCAAGGCTGAGACACCGCCGGGCTTGACCGGTGCCATTCCGGCCAAGCCCCGCGGTGCCCCGCCGCCGCTCGGCGGCCGCTACGCCACCCCGGCCTCGCGCATCTGGCGCAGCTCCTTCTTCAGCTCCTTCACCTCGTCGCGCAGCCGCGCCGCGACCTCGAACTGCAGGTCGGCGGCGGCCGTGTGCATCCGGTCGGTCATCTCCTGGATGAGCTCGGCCAGTTCGGCGGCCGGCAGCGACTTGGCCGGCTTGCGCTCCGCGCCGAGCATCGGCACCGGGGCCTTGGCCTTGCCGGAGCCGCGGTAGCCGGTGGAGAGCAGTTCGTCGGTGTCCACGTCCTCGCGGGCGAGGGTGTCCAGGATGTCGCCGATCTTCTTCCGCAGCGGCTGCGGGTCGATCCCGTGCTCCTTGTTGTAGGCCTGCTGCACGGCCCGGCGGCGGTTGGTCTCGTCGATCGCCTTCTCCATCGACGGGGTGATCCGGTCCGCGTACATGTGCACCTGGCCGGAGACGTTGCGGGCCGCGCGGCCGATCGTCTGGATGAGGGACGTGCCGGAGCGCAGGAAGCCCTCCTTGTCCGCGTCCAGGATCGCCACCAGCGACACCTCGGGCAGGTCCAGGCCCTCGCGCAGCAGGTTGATGCCGACCAGCACGTCGAACCGGCCCGCGCGCAGCTCGCGCAGCAGCTCGACGCGGCGCAGGGTGTCCACGTCGCTGTGCAGGTACCGGACCCGGATGTCCAGGCCGAGCATGTAGTCGGTGAGGTCCTCGGCCATCTTCTTGGTCAGCGTGGTGACCAGCACGCGCTCGTCCCGCTCGACCCGCTTGCGGACCTCGTGCACCAGGTCGTCGATCTGGCCCTCGGTCGGCTTGACGATCACCTCGGGGTCGATCAGGCCGGTCGGGCGGATGATCTGCTCGACCTGGCCGTCGCCGCGCGACAGCTCGTACGGGCCCGGCGTCGCGGACAGGTACACCGTCTGGCCGATCCGCCCCAGGAACTCCTCCCACTTCAGCGGGCGGTTGTCCATCGCGGACGGCAGCCGGAAGCCGTGCTCGACCAGCGTGCGCTTGCGCGAGGCGTCGCCCTCGTACATCGCGCCGATCTGCGGGACGGTGACGTGCGACTCGTCGATGACCAGGAGGAAGTCCTCCGGGAAGTAGTCGAGCAGCGTGTTCGGCGGGGAGCCGGGCTCGCGGCCGTCGAAGTGCATCGAGTAGTTCTCGACGCCCGAGCAGGTGCCGATCTGGCGCAGCATCTCGATGTCGTAGGTGGTGCGCATGCGCAGCCGCTGGGCCTCCAGCAGCTTGCCCTGCTTCTCCAGCTTGGCGAGCGTCTGCTCCAGCTCCTGCTCGATGCCGGTGATCGCGCGCTCCATGCGCTCGGGGCCGGCCACGTAGTGCGAGGCGGGGAAGACGTAGATCTGCTCGTCCTGGCTGATGATCTCGCCGGTGAGCGGATGCAGGGTGTACAGCGCCTCGATCTCGTCGCCGAACATCTCGATCCGGACGGCGAGCTCCTCGTACACCGGGAAGATCTCGATGGTGTCGCCGCGCACCCGGAAGGTGCCGCGGCTGAAGGCCACGTCGTTGCGCGCGTACTGGATGTCGACGAAGCGGCGCAGCAGCACGTCGCGGTCGATCTCCTGGCCGACCTTCAGCGGGACCATCCGGTCCACGTACTCCTGCGGGGTGCCGAGGCCGTAGATGCAGGAGACGGACGCGACCACGACCACGTCGCGGCGGGTGAGCAGCGAGTTGGTGGCCGAGTGCCGCAGCCGCTCGACCTCCTCGTTGATCGAGGAGTCCTTCTCGATGTAGGTGTCCGTCTGCGGGACGTACGCCTCGGGCTGGTAGTAGTCGTAGTACGAGACGAAGTACTCGACCGCGTTGTTCGGCAGCAGCTCGCGGAACTCGTTCGCCAGCTGCGCGGCCAGCGTCTTGTTCGGCGCCATCACCAGGGTGGGCCGCTGCAGCTTCTCGATCATCCAGGCCGTGGTCGCCGACTTGCCGGTACCGGTGGCACCGAGCAGCACGACGTCCTTCTCCCCGCCCCTGACCCGCCGCTCCAGCTCGGCGATCGCCGCCGGCTGGTCGCCGTTCGGCTGGAAGGGGCTGACGACCTCGAAAGGCGCCACGGACCGCTCAATACTCGTGATGGGACGCACGAGTCCACCGTACGACCCACCACTGACAGACGTGGCCTACTTCGCGCTGTCCCGGGCCAGGGCGACCAGGCGGGAGATGGCGCGGAGGTACTTCTTGCGGTAGCCGCCGCGGAGCATCTCCTCGGGGAAGACCTGGTCGAAGGGGAGGCCGGAGGCGGTGATGGGGAGTTCGCGGTCGTACATGCGGTCGGCGAGGACGACCAGGCGCAGGGCGGTGGACTGGTCGTCGACCTGGCGGACGCCGCGCAGGCAGACGGCGGTGACGTCGTCCAGCAGCGCGCCGTAGCGGCTGGGGTGGACGGCGGAGAGGTGGGCGAGCAGGGCGTCGAAGTCGTCCAGGGAGGCGCCCGGGGTGCGGCCGGCGACGGCCTCGACGGTGTCGTCGGGGTACGGCGGCGGGGCGTCGGGCAGGCCGCGGTGGCGGTAGTCCTGGCCGTCGATGCGCATCGGGCGGAAGTGGGCGGACAGGCCCTGGATCTCGCGCAGGAAGTCGGCGGCGGCGAAGCGGCCCTCGCCGAGCTTCTCCGGGAGCGTGTTGGAGGTGGCGCAGAGCTTGACGCCGTTGTCGACCAGGCGGCCGAGCAGGGTGGAGACCAGGACGGTGTCGCCCGGGTCGTCGAGCTCGAACTCGTCGATGCAGAGCAGGGTGTGCCCGGAGAGGGTCTGGACGGCCTGCTGGAAGCCGAGCGCGCCGACCAGGTTGGTCAGCTCGACGAAGGTGCCGAAGGCCTTCGGGCCGGGGGCGGCGTGCCAGAGCGAGGCGAGCAGGTGGGTCTTGCCGACGCCGTAGCCGCCGTCGAGGTAGACGCCGGCCGGGCCGGTGGGCGCGGGGGCGCTGCGGCGGAACCAGCTGCGCTTGGGCGCAGAACCGTTTCCTCCCCCATTTCCTCGTCCGAGCGTGGTCGCGAACTGCTCCAGGACCTGGACGGCCTCGTACTGGCTGGGCTGGCTCTGGTCCGGGAGGTACGTCCCGAAGCTGACCTGGGAGAAGCGCGGCGGCGGGACCATCTCGGCGACCAGGCGCTCGGCGGGCACCACCGGGCGGCGGGAGGCGAGCGCGATCGGGGCGCCGGCCTGGCCGGGAACGGCTATGGTCTCGGTCGCGGTGGCGGGGCGGGGAGCTGCGGACACATCAGTAGAGGGTACGCCTGGTCCCCCCGCCCTCCGAACGGCCTCCGGACTCCCCTCGAACGGCCCACGAACGACCCCCGAACGGCCCACGGTGGAAGACTGAGGACATGCACCTGCTGATCAACCCGCTCGACGGGCCCGTCGCCGATCCGTCCTCCCTGGAGGCGCTGGCCGCCCTCTACGCGTACCCCGACCAGGTGAATCGGGGCCGCCCCTGGCTGCGCGCCAACATGGTGACCGGGCTGGACGGCGCGGCGAAGCTCGACGGCGTGTCCGAGGGCCTGTCCGGCGACGCCGACAAGCGGATCTTCGGCGTGCTGCGCGCGCTCTCGGACGTGGTGCTGGTGGGCGCCGAGACGGTCCGGGTCGAGGGCTACCGGCCGGCCCGGGCGCGGGCCGAGTTCGCGGCGGCGCGGGCCGCGGCCGGGCAGGCCCCGGCCCCGGCGATCGCGATCGTGACCCGGTCGCTGGACCTCGACCTGGGCGCGCCGCTGTTCACGGAGCCGCTGGTCAGGACGGTGGTCATCACCACCGAGGACGCCCCCGAGGAGCGCCGCCGGGCCGTCGCCGAGGTCGCGGACCTGGTGCTCGCCGGCCTCGGCTCGGTGGACCTGCGGACGGGCGTGGCGGCGCTCGCGGAGCGCGGCTGGACGCGGCTGCTGTGCGAGGGCGGTCCGCGGCTGCTGGGGCAGCTGGCGACGATGGACCTGCTGGACGAGCTGTGCCTGTCGCTGGCCCCGCTGATCACGGGCGGCGACGCGCCGCGGATCGTCCACCATGCGCAAATGCCTGACGTGCAGCGGATGCGGCTGGTCTCATTGATCGAGCAGAAAGGATTCCTCTTCACCCGCTACCTGCGTCACCTGGGTTCGGATGACCCCGTGACCCCCTGATCGTGATCCCGTTATGCGATGCCGGGGCCCGGGGGCCGGCCACTGGAAGGGACTCACGTGTTCAAGACGGTACTGATGATCGAGAAGGCTCTCTCCGACGCGGACGTGGAGCTGGTCACCACGCTCCACAGCGACGAGAAGGTGTCCTTCGTCGTCCTGATGCAGCCGCGCGGCAAGCAGGACGAGCTGCTGCGGGCGCTCGACGACGTCGCCCTCGGCCACCTGGACAAGGTGGTGCACGAGCACGACGAGTCCGAGACCGGCCCGACCGTGGCCACCGAGTCGCTGGAGCACAGCCTGCGCCACCTGCGCGCGGCCGGGGCCGAGGCGGTCGGCGAGCTGGTGGAGGAGAAGCCGCTGGACCGGCTGCGCGAGGTGGTCCGGCAGCAGGAGGCGGACGAGGTGGTGGTGCTCACCTCACCGCACTTCGTCGAGGAGTTCTTCCACCGCGACTGGGCCTCCCAGGCCCGGCACAAGGTGGGGGTCCCGGTGCTGCGGCTGTTCGCCAGCGACTCCTGACTCCGCGCGCCGGTGGTGCAGAATCGTCCTTGCGGCCGGCCCGCGAGGACGATTCGCGTCCGGCCCGCCCCGCCCCCAGCCAGCCCCCGCCCGTACGGAGCCCCGCCTTGAACGACGCCGCGCACGACCTGCACGCCCCGCACTTCATCGGTATCGGCGGCGCCGGGATGTCCGGCCTGGCGAAGATCCTCGCGGTGCGCGGCGCCAGCGTCTCCGGCAGCGACTCCAAGGAGTCCGAGACCGTCCTCGCGCTGCGGGCGCTGGGCGCCACCGTGCACGTCGGCCACGCCGCCGAGCACGTGCCGGACGGCGCCAGCAGCATCGTCGTCTCCAGCGCGATCCGCACCGACAACCCCGAGCTGGCCGCCGCCCGCGAGCGCGGCATCCCGGTGGTGCACCGCTCCGACGCGCTCGCCGCGCTGATGGGCGGCCGCCGGGCGCTCGCCGTCGCCGGCACCCACGGCAAGACCACCACCACCAGCATGCTCGCCGTCGCCCTCGGCGAGCTGGGCCTGGACCCGTCCTACGCCATCGGCGGCGACCTCGACGCGCCCGGCTCCAACGCCCACCACGGCGCCGGCGAGATCTTCGTCGCCGAGGCCGACGAGAGCGACCGCAGCTTCCACAAGTACGCGCCCGAGGTGGCGATCGTGCTCAACGTGGAACTGGACCACCACGCCAACTACGCCTCGATCGACGAGATCTACGAGTCCTTCGAGACCTTCGTCGGCCGGATCGTCCCCGGCGGCACCCTGGTGGTCTCCGCCGACCACGACGGCGCCCGCGAGCTCACCGCCCGGGTGGCCGGCCGCGAGGGCCTGAACGTGGTGACGGTCGGCGCCGCCGAGGACGCCGACCTGCGCGTCCTGTCGGTGGTCGCCCACGGCATGACCAGCGAGGTCACCGTGCTGCTCGACGGCGCCGAGCTGACCTTCACCGTCTCGGTGCCCGGCCGGCACTACGCCCACAACGCGGTGGCCGCGCTCGCCGCCGGCGTCGCGCTCGGCGTCCCCGCCGCCGACCTCGCCAAGGCGCTCGGCGCCTACACCGGCGTGCGCCGCCGCCTGCAGCTCAAGGGCGAGGCGGGCGGCGTCCAGGTGATCGACTCCTACGCCCACCACCCCACCGAGATGACCGCCGACCTGGAGGCCATCCGCGAGGCCACCGAGGGCCGCGTCCTGGTCGTCTTCCAGCCGCACCTGTTCAGCCGCACCCAGCAGCTCGCCGAGGAGATGGGCGCCGCCCTCGCGCTCGCCGACACCTCGGTGGTGCTCGACATCTACCCGGCCCGCGAGGACCCGATCCCGGGCGTGACCAGCGAGCTGATCATCGACGCCGCCCGCCGGGCCGGCGCCGACGTCACCGCCGAGCACGACTTCGCCGCCGCCCCCGCCCTGCTCGCCGGGCTGGCCCGCCCCGGCGACCTGCTGCTCACCATGGGCGCGGGGGACGTCACCAACCTGGGGCCGGAAATTCTGCGGCACCTGGCCAACGTTGCCTCCAACGTCTGACCTATCGCGCCTATCGCGTCGGGAGCCGTGATGAGCTACGAGATCCAGAAGTCCGAAGCCGAGTGGCGCGCCCAGCTCAGCCCCGAGGAGTACCACGTGCTCCGCGAGGCCGGCACCGAGCGCCCCTTCGTCGGCGAGTACACCGACACCAAGACCGTCGGCGTCTACAGCTGCCGCGCCTGCGGGGCCGAACTGTTCAGCTCCGAGACCAAGTTCGACAGCCACTGCGGCTGGCCGTCCTACTACGCGCCGCTCGCCGAGGACCGCGTCCAGTACATCGAGGACACCTCCCTCGGCATGCGCCGCGTCGAGGTCCGCTGCGCCACCTGCGGCGGCCACCTCGGCCACGTCTTCGAGGGCGAGGGCTACGGCACCCCGACCGACCAGCGCTACTGCATCAACAGCATCTCGCTGACGCTGAAGCCGGCGGAGTAGCACCCCGCATCCTTCGAGGGCGGGGCCGTGGACACCACCACGGCCCCGCCCTCACGCGTGTCGCCGGGTGTCGGCCAACGGTGGGTTCCCCGTACGCTGTGCGGATGGATCGGGCGGCAGCGAGTTCGTTTCGTGCGGTGGTCTTCGACTTCTTCGGCGTCCTGACGTCGAACATGGTGGAGGTCATCACATGGTTCGAGAACCGGGAGCGGATCGCCCCGGGGACGTTCCTGCGCGCCTGGTCGGACCCTCGCGGACAGGACCTGTTCAGGCGCCTTGAACTCGGCCGGATCAGCCAGGAGGACTGGAACGCCGGGTTCGCGGCCCTGATGGGAGTGAAGTCGGACAACCTGCTGGCCAGGTACCTCCACGACGCTTTCCCGGCGTACCCGGTCCTCCAGGTCGCGCGGCAGGCTCGCGCGGCGGGGGTGCGGACTGCGGTGCTGTCCAACAGCCTCGGCCGGCAGCCCTACGACCCGTACGCCGGCTTCGACCTGGACAACACCTTCGACGCGGTGGTGCTGTCGGCGGAACACGGTGTCCGCAAGCCCGAACCAGAGGCATTTCAGGTCGTACTGGACTGCCTGGGCGTCAGCGCCGAGGAGTGCCTGTTCGTGGACGACAGCGAGGACAACCTCGTCGCCGCCCAGCGGCTCGGCTTCACCCCGGTACTCGGGCTGGACGAGGACGTGGTCGTACGGCGGCTGCGCGAGCTACTGCGCCTGCCCGGCCTCTAGGAAGTCGCGGACCCCTGCGTGGGCGGCGTGTGGGGCCAGTTTCTCGCGCAGGCCCCGCAGTTGGGACGCGGAGCGCGCGGAGTCGACCGAGCCGAGGCAGGCTGCCGCGTGTCGGCCGGTGGCCACAGCGGCGTCCAAGTCGTGCAGCGCGAGGTGCGCCTCCGCGGCGCGGGCGAGGTAGATGGCGTGGCTGCGGGGGTACTGCTCGTCACCCGGATACGCCTGCATGCCGGCCTCGAACCGGCGCAGGGCCTCGGTAGGGTCCCCCAGCTCCAGGGCGGAGGAGCCGGCGATCATCTCGATCTCGCCGTAGTCCACCCAGTAAAGGAAGCCGGGGTCGTCCTCACGCCGCCCCTTGTCCAACGCGGCGTGCGCCAGGTGGAGTTGGTGCCTCGCCTCCTCCTTCGCCCCATCCTTCGACCACGCGCGGGCCGCGCGGGCGGCCAGCATCGCCTCCATCCGCGGGGTGCTCCGACCGCGCACTTGGGTCCGGGCCGCGTCCACGAACGACACCGCCCGACCGGCCAGGCCCGGGGAGGAGTAGCACTGGATGGCGGCGAAGGACAGCGTGTAGGCACCCGCGACCACATCGCCGCACTCGGCGGAGGCCCGCAAGGAGGCGTCGAAGTAGGACTGGGCGAGGCCGACGCGGCCCTGGTCGAAGGCCGCCCAGCCGACCTGGCGGGCGGCCTCGGTGGTGATCGCGTACAGGCGCGACAGCTGATCGCCCCTGTAGCGACGGGACTTGATCGCCGCTACCGCCAAGGCGAGGTCACTGCGCGCAGCCGTGAAGACCTCGCCGCTGCCGAGTTCGTCGTCCACGTGGCGCAGGAGTTGGAGCCGGCCCTCCAGACCCTCCAGCAGGGAGGAGTGGTCCACAGGCATGGCCCGTGGCTCCAGGAGGGTGCGCCCGATGGCCGTGACCCAATTGTTCGTTGACGCCGACAGGGCGACGCCGGCAGCGAGGAACCCTCGGCGATCCACTCGTCTTCCCTCCATCAGGCTCGTAAGAACCGCCAGAGTCGCCCCGGCCTGGTTCCAAGAAGCGTCCACAGGCGCGGCATCGGCAAGAGCAGCGGCGAAGCTTCCGCCCGTCTCGAGGACCCTGTCGTAGGCGTTGGCCACCGACTCGGTCACCCGGCGGTTGCCGTTCTCGACGTTGCGCAGGTACGCCACGCCGAACCCGCTCGCACGAGCGAACTCGGCCCAGCCCATGCCGGAAGCACGGCGGGCTTGCCTCATATCGTGGCGCAGTTGATCGGGCATCAAGGCGCTCCTCGGAGATGGGATCGCTTCTGGATCGCGCCACAGCATTGTCGCCAGGGCGCTGGCGGTGTGTGATCGATTCCGTACAGATCGCAGTTGTCGCCGTCTGGTCACCAGGAGCAGGAGCGTTGACCCCGGCGCGCAGCTGCCTGCCCACGCCCGCCTGATTCACGTCAGCGTGAGGCAGGGACAGCCCCCCGTTCCTTCCCCTCCCGAGGTACCTCGCCATGCTCAAAACCTGCTGCCACCCCCGCGCGTTCGTCACCCGCCTCGCGTCCGACACGGACGCGACGCCCCACGCCCGCCGCCTCCTGCGCGCCTACCTCGCCGGCCTGCCCACCGGCTCCCTCTACTCCGAGATCGCCGAACTCCTCCTCGGCGAACTCTTCACCAACGCCGCCCAGCACTCCGACGCCCCTGACGACCGCCTCATCGAGATCCGCTTCGCCGTCACCAACGGCCTCCTCCGTATCGAGGTCCACGACGCCGGAACCGGCCGCCCCACCCTCCGACCGCCCACCCTCACCGACGAGCGCGGACGCGGCCTCCACCTCGTCAATGAGCTCGCCGAACGCTGGGGCTGCTGCCCGCGCGCGGGCGGGATCGGCAAGTTCGTCTGGGCCCTCATCGCCCCCGCCGCCTGAACAGGGCACCCCACCCATGCGACTCGCCCTCGCCGCCCGCCACCTCTTCGACACCGGCCACACCCCCGCCCAGGCCTACGCCACCCTCGCCCGCCGCACCCGCGAACCCCTGCGCTCCGCCCGCGCCGTCTGCACCGCCCTCGCGATCCCGGCCGCCGAGGTGAACCGCCGCCTCGACGACTGCTACGACGCCCTCCTCGCCAACCCCCGACCCAACTCCGAGGCCGACACCGGCGAACTCCTCGAAGCCCTCGGCGTCTTCGACATCCCCAAGACCCTCACCCCCCACGAACTCGCCGTCGTCGACCTCTTCCTCACCGCCATCGACGCTCTCGGCGGCATCCGCGCCGGCCACCAGCACGGCCTCGCCCGCTGGTTCACCACCGGCAACCTCACCGCCGCCTACCTCTCCCTCACCGCCACCAAGCCCCTCCCCACCACCGGCGACCCCACCCGCTACTGGACCACCCTCATCCAGGCCGGCGAACTCCTCACCACCACCCCCAACCCCGACATCCGCCTCCGCAACGCCCTCACCCGCTGCCGCACCCACGCCACCCGCGCGGCGCAAGCCTAGAAGTGGGCCCCGCGACTCTGCTGAAAGAGTCGTTATACCGCTGCCCGCCGGAATCCTCCGGCGGGCAGCGGTAATTAACTTCATTAATCCAACATCAATCACCAACGCCACAGCCCATCCTCATTCTGCGCAGGAAGTCGACCAGATCGACTTCCTGCGCAGAAGAGTGCAATGGGGAGGTTTCTCCTCGCTCCCGGCGGCCCCGGCCAGCCATGGCCGGGGCCGCCGGAGCTGTGCGTTTCCGATGAGAGTCGGTGGGCGGGGCACGCAGTGCCTTGGCGGGCCCGAGCGCTTGCACCGGGCCGCCGGATTGCTATTTATTCCCACTGTTTCGGGCGGCCCGGCCGAATCGGCCGGGCCGCCCGACGCGTTCTCAAGGTTCATTTTTCCGCTACCCAATCCCACCGAGCTTGCCACCTATGAATGCTCCCCGGGTGGGTGGGTGGGTGGGTGGGTGGGTGGGTGGGTGGGTGGGTGGGTGGGTGGGTGGGTGGGTGGGTGGGTGGGTGGGTGGGTGGGTGGGTGGGTGGGTGGGTGGGTGGGTGGGTGGGTGGGTGGGTGGGTGGGTGGGTGGGTGGGTGGGTGGGTGGGTGGGTGGGTGGGTGGGTGGGTGGGTGGGTGGGTGGGTGGGTGGGTGGGTGGGTGGGTGGGTGGGTGGGTGGGTGGGTGGGTGGGGTACCAAATGTTTTGGGCGGGCCCGGGTGCGAGCACCCGGGCCCGCCCGAAATCCTGGGTGATCCCGTCGGGCGTCCCGTCAGGGGGCCGCCGGGGCGAAGTGGACGGGGAGGTGGACGAGGGCGCGGTGGAAGGGGCCGGGGCGCCAGAGCAGGTGGTCGGCGGGGGTGGCG
This sequence comes from Streptomyces sp. Y1, assembly GCF_041053115.1. Classification (NCBI taxonomy): domain Bacteria; kingdom Bacillati; phylum Actinomycetota; class Actinomycetes; order Kitasatosporales; family Streptomycetaceae; genus Streptomyces; species Streptomyces sp. Y1. Next base: position 2,162,368 of record NZ_CP163445.1, read on the forward strand.
AGTTCGAGGTCGCTGAGGCGGCTGGTGAGTTGCTCGATGGCGGTGATCGCGATGAGCAGGGCCGGGTCGCGGGCCGGGCAGGCGTGCGGGCCGGCGGCCCAGGCGAGGTGGGCGCTCTCGCCGCTGCGCAGTTCGGGGCCGTCGGTGGGCGGCGCGGCCTGGGAGTTGGCGGCGGCGTAGGAGACCAGCATCAGTGTGCCGGCCTTGATCTCGCGGCCGTGGAAGGTGATGTCGTAGCGCGGGTAGTGGGCCGAGAGGTTGGCCAACGGCGGTTCGTGCCAGAGGACTTCGTCGATCGCCTGGTGGGCGGTCATCGCGCCGCCGAACAGCGAGCCGGCGTAGCGGGCGTCGGTGAGCAGGCGCAGCAGGGCGTTGCCGATGAGGTTGGTGGTCGGCTCGTGCCCGGCGATCAGGGTGAGGGTGATCTGCCGGATCACCTCGTCGTCGTCCAGCCCGATCGGGTGGGTGACGAACCAGGAGGTGAGGTCGTGCCGGGGCCGCTCGCGGCGCTCGGCGACCATGGCCGTGACGATCTCGACGAGCTTGCCGTAGGCGGCGCGGGCCTGTCCGGTGGACTCGATCAGGCCGGTGATCGCGTCGATCATCGGGGCGCTGTCCTCGTCCGGGACGCCGAACCCGGTGGTGAACACGGAGGCGGTCAGCCGGGTGGCGTACTGGGAGATGAGGTCGGCGGTGCCGACCGCCGCGAAGCCGTCGATCAGCTGGTGGGCGACCTGGGCGACGTCGCGCTGCACGCGGTGCGGTTCGATCAGCGCGAGGCCGTCGGTGATCACCGCGCGGTAGCGGGCGTGCGTCTCGCCGTCGCTGAACAAGGCGGTGGGGCGGTAGGCGAGCACCGGCAGCAGCGGGCAGTCCGGGGGGACGGTGGCCTGCCAGGCGCGGGAGTCCTTGGAGAAGGTGTCGGTGTCGCGCAGCAGGTCCAGGGCGGCCTGGTAGTCGGTGACCAGCAGGGCCTCGATGCCGGGTGCGATCTCCACCGGGGCGACGGCGCCGTGCCGGCGCAGCTGCTCGTAGGCCCGCTGCGGGTCGGCGGCGAAGGCCGGGCCGTACATCTGGGTCAGGGCCGGGGTCGGCGCGGTCACGGGCGCTCCTGGGCGGCGGCGGGGCCCGGCTCGGCGGCGGGGCCGGCGGGCAGGGTGTCGAGCACGTGCTCGGCCAGGGCGATCAGCGCGTCCAGGCTGCTCTCGCGGTCGCGGGCGTCGCAGAGCAGCAGCGGGGTGGCGGGGTGCAGGTCCAGGCGGGCGCGCAGCACCTCGACCTGGTGGAGCGGCGACTCCGGGAAGCAGTTGATCGCGACGGCGTACGGCAGGCCCTGCTCCTCGACCATGTCCATGATCTCGAAGGAGTCGGCGAGCCGGCGGGTGTCGGCGAGCACCAGGGCGCCGAGGGCGCCGCGCGCGATGTCCTGCCAGAGCGGGAAGAAGCGGCGCTGGCCGGGGGTGCCGAACATGTAGAGCACGGTGTTTCCGGGCAGGGTGAGCCGGCCGAAGTCCACGGCGACGGTGGTGGTGGACTTCTCGGGCACGCCCGCGAGGTCGTCCACCGGCCGTCCGGTCTCGGTCATCGCCTCCTCGGTGTGCAGGGTGGCGATCTCGGAGAGGGTCCGGATGAGGGTGGTCTTGCCGACGCCGAAGGGACCGGCGACGACCAGTTTCATCAGGGTCTGGTCCCGGTCGGGCAGGTAGCCCACCCGGTGGGGCCGGTCGGGCGCGGGCCCGGTCGGGTTACCGGAGTGCACGGAGTCCAACGAGGAGCCTCTCGACGATGGTGCGGTCGGTCTGCTGGGCGCGCGGGATCGGGGCACGGGCGCGCAGGCAGCCCGCCTCGACCAGATCGGCGGCGAGGAAGACGGTGGCGCTGACCGGCAGGCGCAGGTGCGCGGCGGCCTCCACCACGGTCAGCGCGCCGGGACGCAGCAGCTCCCAGAGCCGGCGGTGTTCGGGTTCGAGCCCGGTGGGGGGTTCGGTGCGGTCGGCGAAGAGGACGGTGAGCCGCTCGAAGCCTTCGGTGCCGGGGCGGCTGCGGCCGCCGGTGGCCAGGTAGGCGGGCACCATCCGCCTGCGGGGGAACGCGGTCATGACCGGGTGGCGGCCGCGTCCTGCTGCCGGCACGGGCTGGCGAGCGCCCGGGCCAGGGCGGCGACCTGGATCTGCATCTGGTAGGACACGTTGCCGAGTTGGGCCTCGGGGCTGGTGAAGACGGCGAGCGAGGTGTTCTCCCCGGCGGGCACGACGATGGCGTAGCCGAGGTCGGACTCGACCACGGTCTGGGCCAGTGCGGGCCGTTCGACGTCGGTGAAGGCCGTGGTGAAGGCCCGGGCGGCGGCGTGCACGGTCGCGGTCATCGCGGCGACCCGCTCGGCGGAGGCCCGTCCCAGGCCGTCCGAGGCGCCCTCCACCAGGCCGTCGCCGGTGGCGATGACGGCGTGCAGCACCCCCGGGAGCTCCAGCAGCGGGTGCAGGACCCAGGAGATCTCCTCGGTGGCGGTCGGGCTGGGCGGCGTGCTGCTGCTCACTGCTCGGCTCCTTCTAAGGTCTGGCCGGGGGTGTGGTCGCCGGTGGTGCGGTCACCGGGGGTGTGGTCGCCGGTGTCGCGCTCGGCGGTGGTGTCGCCGGTGGTGCGGTCACCGGTGTCGCGCTCGGCGGTGGTGTCGCCGGTGGTGCCGGGGTGCTCGGGTGAAGGCGCGGATGCCGTCCCGTCCCGTACGGCTTCGGCCCGCGCGGCCCCGTCCTGCGCCGCGGCCCGCCCGGCGTCGGTGCCCTGCTGCAGGGCCTGCCAGCGGTCGGCGACGCACTCGGCGCTGCGGGCGGGCGGCCCGGCCGGTGCGGGTGCGGGTGCCGGTCCGCCCGGCTGCCCGGCGGCCAGCGGCCGGCGGCGGCGCCGGCTGGGCAGGCCGCTGCCGTCCTCCCCCGTCTCCACCGGCGGCTCCTCGCCGCCCGGATCGCCGTCGGCCGGCACGTCGGGCACCACCCGGATCGCCGGGGCCGGGTGCGGCCCGGCCTGGTCGTGCCGGTCGGCGAGCCCGGGGAAGTCCCGTTCGTCGGCGTCGCGCATCGGCGGGACGGCCTGGACGGTCGGCGCGGGGGCCGGCCCGGCGCCCGCGCGCAGCGGCAGCGGGGTGAGCACCGACAGCGGCTGCGCCTCGTCGACGACGGTCACCAGCGCGGCCGGGATGCGCAGGATGGTCCGCATGCCGCCGTACGGGGAGGGCTCGATGTGGCAGGCGAAGCCGTACTGCCGGGCGAGCTTGCCGATCACCGCGAAGCCGGTCTTGGGCGGGTTGCCGAGTTCGGTGAGCAGCACGTCCGGCGGGCCGGCCAGCAGGCGGCGGGCCCGGCGCAGCTGGTCCTCCTCCATGCCGATGCCGCTGTCGTCGATGATCACCAGCGCGCCACGGCCGCCCTGCTGGACGGTGACCGGGACGTCGGTCTCCGGGTGGGAGTAGGCGGTGGCGTTGGCGAGGAGTTCGGCGAGGGTGACGGCGATCGGCTCGGCGGCCCGGGCGACGACGGCGAGCCGCTGCTCGCGCAGGTGGTTGGCGACCTTGATGCGGGCGTAGCCGGGGACCCGGGAGAGCGCGCCGACGACGACCTCGGCGAGCGGCGAGTCGGTGCGGGCCAGGCCCGGCCAGGCCTCGCAGAGCACGGCGACGGTCTGGATGCGGCGCAGCGCGACCTCGTTGCGGAAGTCGAGCTCCAGCAGCCGGGGGTCGTCGTTGTCGTTCTGGAGCTGCTGGACCAGGCTCTGGATCTGGTAGAGCAGGGTCTGGATGCGGGAGGTGGCGCCGCGCATGGCGGCGCGGGCGGCCGCGTCGACCCGCTCGCGTTCGTCGGCGATGGCGCCGGTGGCGGCGTCCAGGACGGCCTGCAGGGCGCGGACGGCCTCCGGGCCGACGGCCTGCGCGTCGAGCGGGCCGACCGGTGGGGAGTTGGGGTGGGTGAGCCGGACGGCGGTGGCGGCGACGCGCTCCTGGGCGAGGTGGCCGATCTCGGCGAGCAGCGCGGCGGCGTGCCGCTCGGCCTGCTCGCGGGCGGTCCCGGCGGCGGCGAGCCGCTGTTCGGCCCGCTCGGCGCGGGCGGCCGCGGCGGCGCCCTGCCGCTCGGCCTCGTGGGCGCGCTCCTCGGCGGCCCTGGCCCGTTCCTCGGCGGCCGCGGCCCGTTCCTCGCGGGCCCTGGCGCGCTCCTCGGCCTCGCGGTGGCGGTCCTCGGCCCGCCGGGCCTCCTCGGCGGCGCGCCGGGTGTCCTCCTGCGCCTCGCGCAGCTGCTGTTCGGCGCGGGCGAGCCGGCCCTCGGCGGCGCGGGTGCGCTCCTCGGCCTGCTCGCGGGCGGTCCCGGCGGCGGCCGCCCGGCCGGCGGCCCTCGCCCGGGCCCGGGCGAGGAGGCCGACGGCCACGGCGGCGACCACGGCCAGAACGATCGGCGCGATCAGCGCGCTCTGCGTCATCGTTGTCCTCGGGAGTCCTCGCTCGTGGGCTGCTGCGACCGCCTGGCCCGGCGGCCCGCCGCCGCCCCCTCGGGGGCTGACGGGCCGTCCGGACGGCCGGGTTCAGTCGTGGCGGGCGGTGCGGGGGTGCGGGATGCGGGCGCTGTCCCGGGCCAGTTCGCGCGCCACCAGGGCGACCTCGCCCATGGCGTCGAGGATGCCGGGCGCCGGGGTGCCGTCCAGGTGCCGGTACTCGGCGGCGATGGTGAGCACCAGCCGCTCGGGCAGGCCGAGTTCGGGGTGGCGCTGCTCGGCTATCACCCGGCGGGCGGCGTCCAGCGCGGGTATCCCGGCGGCGTGCAGGGCGTGGGCGCGCTCGCGGACGTAGGCGAGGTAGCCGATGTGTCCGTCCACGCCGTCGCGGTCGAGGACCGGGCCGTGGCCGGGGACGAAGATCTCGGCGCCGGTGGAGAGGGCCTGCTCGCAGGCGCCGATGATGTTCTCCAGCGGTCCGGCCCAGTGCGAGGGGTGGTCGCCGGGCTGCTCGGGGGTGGAGGAGAAGATCACGTCGCCGGTGAACACGGCGCGCTGGTGCGGGAGGTGGACCATCAGGTCGCCGCCGGTGTGGGCCGCGGGCAGGCTGGTGACCTGCACCGGGTAGCGGCCGACGGTGAACTCCAGTTCGCCGGTGAAGACGGTGTCCGGGCGCACCGGTTCGGTGGTGGACCAGTCGAAGACCCCGAAGTGCTCCTTGAGGTAGCCGCCGAGCGGCGAGTCCGGGTCGCCGCCGGTGACGAGCGCGTGCTGCTGCTGCGGGGTGGGCTCCCAGTGGATGTGCTCCAGCGCCTCGCGGGTGGCGATCACCTCGGCGTCGGGCACGACCCCGGCGCCCCACAGGTGGTCGCCGTTGGCGTGGGTGACGACAACCCGGTCGATGTCCACCCCGGTGGGGAGCAGTCTGCGGCTCTGGGCGAGGAACTCGCCGGCGAGCGAGGGGTCGTACGGCGTGTCGATCCAGAGCGCGGTCGCCTCGGAGGCCAGCAGACCGCAGTTGGCCAGGCCCCAGCCGCGCTTCGGCGGGAGCCACACGTACAGGTCCTCGGCAATCGCGCTCACGTTCGCACGCTTGATCGTCATGTGCGCGATTATGCCCATGTTGTGTGAAGGGCGGGGCAAAACCTTCGCGGCCGGCCGGGGCTCCTGCCCCGGTCTCTCCCGAGCTGTCCGGTTTCGCCCTGTGTGGTCTCTACCACTCGTCTCAGTGCCCGGACGGGTCGGTGGACACCCGAACCGTTCCCGGCCGGCCGCCGCGTCCCGCTTCGGGGCTACTCCCCGGACGGCGCCAGGGACTTGATGCCCTTGCGCTCGCCGGCGCAGCGCTCGTAGCCGAGCCAGGTGTTGACCGCGAGCATCGGCGCGTTCGTCACGTCGTTGGACGTGTACGCGTGCCGGTAGCCCGCCGCGGCCGTCAGGCGCAGCGACTCCCGCTTGGCCAGCTTGCTCAGGCCGCGGCCGCGGAACTCGCGGCGGCAGGCGGTGAAGGCGGACCAGTAGCTGTCCACGCCGTCGGTCTGCGCCAGGCTGAACGCGGCCGGCACGCCGTCCACCACGGCGACGACGGTCAGCTCGCGGTCGAGGTCGGGCCGTTCCCAGACGCCGACGCGCCATTCCTCGTACCCGAGGTCGTCCAGGGCGACCTCGCCGGGCTCGTCCCGGGCGGCGTCCGCGTCGACCTCGTACAGCGGGTACGGGTCGTCCGCCCAGTCGGCGGCCGGGCGCAGCTCGACGCCGGCCGGCACCGCGGGGGCCGGTGGCAGCGGCAGCGTCAGGTCCCGTACGGCGAACTGGGCCGCGCTGCCGAGCCGGTAGCCCCGGGCGGCGGCGAAGGCGAGCGAGCCGGGCTCGTCGTCCACCCAGCTGTGCAGCTCGGTCACCCCGTGCGCGGTGAGGTGCCGTTCGGCGGCGGCGAGCAGGCCGGTGTAGGCGCCGCGCCGCCGATGCACCGGCAGCACGCTGCCGTTGGCGTGGCCGATGCCCGTCCGGGTCGTGCCGGTCTCCACGCCGCAGCGGATCGCACCGACCACCCGGCCGTCCAGTTCGGCGACGAAGACGCGGAAGTGCTCACCCGGCAGGCTCCGGGCGTTCATCCAGACCAGCGCCTCGGCGGTGAACACCAGGTGCTCGCGCCCGGTCCGGTGGGCGGCGATCACGGCCGCGGCGTCGTCGGGGCGGAAGTCACGAATCGTCAAAGAAGTCATATGTTCCGCAGGCTAACCGCACGCCCCCGCCCGGCGCCTCCGGTTTTCCGCACCGGCGCGGCCGGGCCGCGGGCGGTGCCGTTAGGATCTCCGCAGGCGGAGGCCCCGGCTCCGCCTCCCGGCAAGCTCAAATAATGCTCTGAGAAGACCGGACGGGGCTTGGCAGTCACCGCACCCGGGGACATCCTCAGCAGCACGGCCGCACGGTTCCTGGCGACGACGCCCGCACCGCCGCAGGCCCCCCACCCGGCCCTCCGAAGGGGGCACACCGATGACTTCCCCTGCACTGGACCAGCCCGTACGGGCGGCGGCCGACCTCGGCGCCCCGCCCCGGCTGGGCGTCGGCCTCGGCTGGCGCAGCGAGATCGACACCGTGGTCGAACGTCAGCCCGGCCTGGACTGGGTCGAGGTGGTGGCGGAGAACGTCTGCGCCGGCCACCTGCCGGCCTCGCTGAGCGTGCTGCGCGCCCGCGGCGTCACCGTCGTCCCGCACGGCGTCGGCCTCGGCCTCGGCGGCGCCGGCCTGCCCGACGCCGGGCGGCTCGCCAAGCTGGCCGAGCTGGCGCTCGCGCTCGACTCGCCGCTGGTCACCGAGCACCTGGCGTTCGTCCGGGCCGGCGGGCTGGAGGCGGGCCACCTGCTGCCCGTCCCCCGCACCCGGGACTCGCTGCGGGTGATCGCGGAGAACGTCCGGATCGCCCAGGAGCAGCTGCCCGTCCCGCTCGCCGTGGAGAACATCGCCGCCCAACTCTCCTGGCCGGACGACGAGTTCACCGAGGGCCAGTTCCTCGCCGAGCTGGTCGAGCGGACCGGCGTCCGGCTCCTGATCGACGTCGCCAACTTGCACACCAACCGGGTCAACCTCGGCCTCGACCCGGCCGCCGAACTGGACCGGCTGCCGCTGGAGGCCATCGCCTACGTCCACGTCGCCGGCGGCACCCTGGTCGACGGCGTGTGGCACGACACCCACGCCCACCCCGTCACCGAACCGGTGCTGGAGGTCCTCGCCGAGCTGTGCTCCCGGATCGACCCGCCCGGCGTCCTGCTCGAACGGGACGCCGCCTTCCCGCCGCCCAGTGAACTGGCCGGCGAACTGGACGCCGTCCGCCGGGTGCTGGAGGGGGGCACCCGGCGGACGGCCTCCACCCCGCCCGCGACCGCACCCGCGCACCGGGGCTGCGAGCCGGCCGGCGCCGACGCCCGCGACCGGCTGGCCCGGCGCCAGGAGGAGCTGCTGGCCGCGCTGGTGGCCGGCGGGCCCGTCCCGCCCGGCTTCGACCCGGCGCAGGTCCGCGCCCAGTCGGCCGGCCTGGCCGCCAAACGGCGCGACACCACCGCGAAGGTCGCCCCGGAGCTGCCCCGGCTGCTCGACGGCCGGTACGGCCCGCTGTTCCTCGCGTACGCCCGCACCCACCCGCAGACCGGCGGCTACCGCGCCGACGCCCGGGCCTTCGGCGCGTGGGCGCTGGCCGCGGACGACCTCACGGACGACCTCACGGACGACCAGCGCCGGGCCCTGGAGCAGTGGCTCCACCCGGCGCCCGAGCGGCCGCCCGGCCCGCTCGCCCGGCTGCGCCGCGCCCTGCGCGGCTGACCCGCCGCCACGCACCACTTCTTCATCTCGGGGGAAACCGCCCATGTGGCACAACACCTACTTCCTGATCCCGGCCGCACTGCTGATCGCGGCCGTCGTCCACCTGAGCCGCGCCGCCCGGCGGGCCACCCGGGTCGACAACCCGCTCGGCCTGCCCGGCCGCGGCCTGCCGCTGCTCAGCGCCGCGTTCCTGTCCGGCGGCCCCGGCCGCGTCTTCGACACCGCCCTGGTCCGGATGCACCTGGGCGAGCGCGTGGTGGTCAGCCGCGAGGGCCGGGTCACGCTGACCCACGACGAGCCGCACGACGCCGTCGAGCAGGCCGTGGTGGACGCGATCGGCCCGAACCGCAGCCGCGGCCTGGCCGGGCTGCGCACCGCCGTCATGCGCTCGACCGCCGTCCAGGCGATCGGCGACGACCTCGCCGCCCGCGGCCTGATGCGCCGCCCCGACCGGCTGCGGACCGTCCACCGGGCGCGGCGGCTGCTCTGGCTCGCGCTCGGGGCCGTCGCGCTCTTCACCGTGCTCGCCCTCGCCCTCGACGACGACAAGGCCGGCTACGACCGCCCGGCGTTCTGGATCCCGGGCGTCCTGGCCGTGGTCGGCGTCTGCGCGGTGCTCGCCACCCGGGTGCCCGCGGTCCGGATCACCCCGGCCGGACGCCGCCAGCTCCAGCTGATGGACACCGGCCGGCCGTGGACGCCCAGCCACGGCCTCTACACCGGGATGGCCGGCGGCGCGGTCCTCGGCGCGATCGCGCTCGGCGGGCTGGCCGTCGCCGGGGCGGACCTGGACAACCTGGAGCTGCAGCAGGCGCTGCTCGGCGCGGCCGACGAGGAGGAGGTGATGAACGGCATGCTCGGGGGCGCCGCCGGCTCCCGCTCCGGCTGGTCGTCCTCGTCCTCGTCGTCCTCGTCGTCCTCGTCGTCCTCGTGCAGCTCCGGCTCGTCCTCCTGCGGCGCCACGACCACCTGGTGCGGCTCCTCCGACAGCGGCTCGTCGTCGAGCTGCGGGTCCTCGTCGAGCAGCTGCGGTTCCTCCTCGTCGTCGAGCTGCGGGTCGTCCTCGCACTCCAGCTGTGGGTCGTCCTCGCACTCCAGCTGCGGATCCTCCAGCAGCTGCGGCTCGTCCTCCTCGTCGAGCTGCGGCTCCAGCTGCGGGTCGAGCTGCGGCAGCTGAACCGTGCGCTCCGACGTCACAGTTCGGTATCGCGGTCCGGGAATCCGTTCCCCGCGCCGACCGCCCAGGCATACAACAAGCCCATGTGGTTGCTGTTCCTGATCCCGGCCTGCGTGGCGGCAGTGCTCTCCTGCCTCCGGTTGGTGCGGATGACCGCGGCCGCGGACGCGCTGGCCGAACGGGACGGGCTACGGCCTCCGGAGGCGGTCGGGATCGGCCTGTACGAGACCGCCTACCTGGCCGGCGGCCCGGACCGGGTGGTCGAACTCGCCCTCGTCCTGATGGCCGGCCGCGGCCGGCTGCACCTCGCGCACACCGGCTGGACCACGGTCGTCGACCCCAGGGGCCGCAGCCGCCTGGAGCGCGCGGTCATCGCCGCGGTCGGCCCGGAGGGCCAGTGCCGGACGGACGAGCTGCGCCGCGCCATGGCCGAGCACCCGACCGTGCTGGAGATCGGCGCCCGGCTCTCCCTGGCCGGCCTGGCCACCCCGGCGGCGGTCCAGCGCGACACCGTGGTGGTGGTCCGGCAGGTCCGGCACGCGCTGCTGATGTCGCTGGTCCTGCTGGCCGCCGCCCTGTCCGTCAGCGGCTTCACCGGCGGCGACACCCTCGCCCCGCTCGCCTGGTTCTCGCTGCCGCTGATCCTCACCTCCGGCACCCTGCTGATGGCCCGGGTCGACGTCTACCCGTACACCCGCTGGGCCTCCCCCACCGGCATGGAGGTGCTGCGCGAGGTCCGGCCGGCCCGCCAGCACGGCCTCAGCGACGACGACGAGCGCGAACTGCTCACCGCCGTCGCCATGAACGGCCCCGCCGTCCTCCCCGACGCCCGCCTGCGCGCCGCCCTGCGCCCGCACCGCGGCTGATCCGCACCTCCGGGAACGCCGGGAGGCCGGCTCCCCCTCGTACGGGGGGGAGCCGGCCTCCGGTCGCGGTGCGCCGCGGTGCCTCGCGGTGCCTCGCGGTGCGTCGCCGTGCCTCAGACCAGGCCGTTCAGCAGCTCGCTCACCGGCTTGCGGCGGCCGGTGAAGAACGGCACCTCCTCGCGGACGTGCAGCCGGGCCCGGGACGGGCGCAGGTCGCGCATCAGGTCGACGATCCGGTGCAGCTCGTCCGCCTCGAAGGCGAGCAGCCACTCGTAGTCGCCGAGCGCGAACGAGGCCACCGTGTTGGCCCGCACGTCCGGGTAACCGCGCGCCATCTGGCCGTGCTCGGCCAGCATCGCGCGCCGCTCGGCGTCCGGCAGCAGGTACCACTCGTAGGAGCGGACGAACGGGTAGACGCAGACGTAGTCGCGCGGGCGCTCGTCGGCGAGGAACGCCGGGATGTGCGACTTGTTGAACTCGGCCGGGCGGTGCAGCGCCATGTTCGACCAGACCGGCTCCAGCAGCCGGCCCAGGCCGGTGCGGCGGAAGCGGTTGTACGCCTCCTGCAGGTCGTCCGAGTCGGCGGCGTGCCACCACACCAGGATGTCGGCGTCGGCGCGCAGGCCGGACACGTCGTAGGTGCCGCGCACCGTCACGTCCTTGGCGGCCAGCTGCTCGAACAGCCCGTCCACCTCGGCGGCCAGCGCCGTACGGTCCTCGGGCAGGGCGCCCTTGAGCTTGAACACCGACCACATGGTGTAGCGGATGACCTGGTTCAGGTCGCGCGCCTTCTTCTTCTCGGGCTGCTGCTCCGGCTGCTGCTCAACGGTCTCAGTCATGCGCCCATTGTCCTCTCCGTGGAACCTTCCCCCGTTGCCGGGGTCAACAGTCTGTCGACGGCGGCCGCCGCCGCGGCCGCCGAGGCGATGCACGCCGGAATGCCCACGCCGTCGTACGCGGCTCCGCAGACCGCCAGCGCGCCCACCCGGTCCGTCGCCGCCCGCACCCGGGCCACCCGGTCCAGGTGGCCCACCGGGTACTGCGGCAGGCCGGCCGTGAAGCGCGAGACGAAGGTGTCGTACGGCCGGGCGGTCAGCCCCACCGCCTCCTTCAGGTCCGCCAGCGAGCGGGCCACCAGGTCCTCGTCCGGCAGCTCCAGCGCCTCCTCCTCGCGGTGGCGGCCCAGCGAGGTGCGCAGCAGGAACGCGTCCGGGGCCGAACGCTCCAGCCAGCCCCACTTGTTGGAGGAGAACGTCGACGCCTTGATCCGCCGGCCGTCCACCGGGGGCACCAGGAAACCGCTGCCGCCCTGGAGTTGGGCCAGGCCGGCCAGGTCCGCCCGGCGGAACGCCAGCGTCACCAGCGCCATGCCCGCGTACTCGACGGTGTCCAGCTCCGCGGCCGCCGCCGGGGCGTCCGCCCGCAGCAGCCGGGCCGCCTCCGGGGCCGGCGCGGCCAGCACCACGGCGTCCGCGTGCAGCACCTCGCCGTTCACCACGACGCGCCAGCCCTCGGGGGTGCGGCGCAGCTCGGCCACCGGGGCGTCGGTGCGCAGGTCCACCCCCGCCTTCACGCAGGCCTCGGCGACCGCCTCCGGCAGGGTGCCGAGACCGCCGCGCAGGCCCGCGAACACCGGGGTGCCGACCGTCTGCGGCCGGGAGGCCAGCGCGTGCACCCCCTCGACCAGCGAGCCGCCGCCGCGCGCGATCGGCAGCAGCTGCGGCACGGCGGCCCGCATCGAGATCTCATCGGCGCGCCCGGCGTAGACACCGCCCAGCAGCGGCTCGACCAGCCGGTCCACCACCTCCTGGCCCAGGCGGTCGGCGACGTAGCGGCCGATCGCCACGTCCTCGCCGACCTCCGTCCGCTCCTCGTGCCGGGCCCGCTCCAGCCCCGCCGAGGTCAGCACCCCGGAGGCCGACAGCGCCGCCAGGTCACCGGGGACGCCCATCACCTGCCCGCCCGGCAGCGGCCGCAGCGCGCCCCGGGTCCAGATCGCCGCCTTCGCGGTGGTCGGCGCCTCCAGCTCCTCCGCCAGCCCGACCGCCCGCGCCAGCTCGGTGCCCTCCGGGCGCCGCGCCAGCATCGACTCGGCCCCGAGGTCCACCCGGACCCCGCCGACCTCCCCGCCCCACAGCTTCCCGCCGACCCGCCCCGAGGCCTCCAGCACCGTCACCCGCGCCCGCGCCGGCCCCCCGGCCGCCCCGCTCAGGAAGGCGGCCGCAGCCAGCCCCGCGATCCCACCACCGATGACGACGACCTGTGCTTGCGACATGCCTCGCAGTCTCGCAGGTCTTACGGGGAAACCCTCAATCCCCCACCCGCCCCGGAAAGAAGATGCTCACGGCCGCTGACCCCGGTACGGTCCGGCCGAGGGGAGGGGTCTGTGACGTACCTGTGGGGTGAAGTGGTCCGGTGGGTCGATGACACGCAACCGGGCGTGGTGGAGGTCTGCTTCACGGATGTGGACGGAGAGCGGTGGTCGATCATCGACAAGACCGCGATGTTCGGGACGGATCAAGCTCTCGGCTCGGACGTCTGGATCGGGCCGGACTCGCCGTTCCCGTTTCCGGCCGAGATCGACTGCACGGTCCTGACGGGAGCCGGAACCGGCGAGGAGGAGATCGTCACGGTTTCCATCTGGTTGCCACACCATCTCGAAACCACCTGTGGGCAACGGGAGTTCCGGGTGCGAGCGGATCAGCTCGGCGAGGGCTGACCGCGGGCGGGCCCCGCCGGGGGGCCCGCCACCGCGGGGAGTCGAACGCCCGGGGTCAGCGCGCGCTGGCCTCGTGGACGAAGGCGACGAGGCGGCTGAGCGCGTCCGGGTCCATGTTCGGCAGGACGCCGTGGCCGAGGTTGAAGATGTGGCCGCTGGTGCCGAGCGCCTGGGCGGCGTGCAGCACCTCGCGGGCCTTGGTCTCGACGACCTTGGTGGGGGCGAACAGCACGGCCGGGTCGAGGTTGCCCTGCAGGCCCTTGCCGGGGCCGACCCGCTCGGCGGCGACGTTCAGCGGCACCCGCCAGTCGACGCCGACGATGTCCGCGCCGGCCTGGCCCATCAGGCCGAGCAGTTCGCCGGTGCCGACGCCGAAGTGGATGCGCGGCACGCCGTAGTGGGCGACGGAGTCGAAGACCTTGGCGCTGGCCGGCATCACCGAGCGGCGGTAGTCGTCGGGCGCGAGCGAGCCGACCCAGGAGTCGAAGAGCTGGACGGCCGAGGCGCCGGCCTCGATCTGCACCTTGAGGAAGGCCGAGGTGATGTCCGCGAGCCGGTCGACCAGGGCGGCCCACAGCTCGGGCTGCCCGTACATCATGGCCTTGGTGTTCTCGTGGTTCTTGGACGGCCCGCCCTCGACCAGGTAGCTGGCCAGCGTGTACGGCGCGCCGGCGAAGCCGATCAGCGGGGTCCCGCCGAGCTCGTCGACGAGCAGGCCGATCGCCTCGGTGACGTAGGGGACGTCGTCCGGCTCCAGCGGGCGCAGCCGCTGGAGGTCCTCGAAGGTGCGGATCGGGTCGGCGATGACCGGGCCGACCTTCGGCTGGATCTCGACGTCGATGCCGATCGCCTTGAGCGGCACCACGATGTCGCTGAAGAAGATGGCCGCGTCCACCTGGTGCCGGCGCACCGGCTGGAGGGTGATCTCCTTGACCAGCTCGGGCCGCATGCAGGACTCCAGCATGGGGATGCCCTCGCGGACCTTGTGGTACTCGGGCAGCGAGCGGCCGGCCTGGCGCATGAACCACACCGGGGTGTGCGGCACCGGCTCGTGCCGGCAGGCGCGCAGGAACGCGGAGTCGTGCGCGGCGCCGCGGCGCGCGGGGGTGGGCGGGCCGTCGTGGGTGGCCGCCGGGATGTCTGCCGTAGTCTCGCTCACGGGTTGAATCTTCGCATGCGCGCGGGGGCGGGCCCCGGGCGGTCCGGTCGCCGCCCCGCTCCGGCGGCCCCGGTGGCCCCGCCGGCCCGGCGCCTTGGCAGGTTCCGGACGGGTTTGCCGTTCCGGCACGCCGCAGACTCGGAAGTTGCGGCGTCGACCAAGGTTTTCCACCTAGTCTTCGGGTCATGGCAGCGGTCGGAGGGCACCCCGCGCAGGGTGGCGCAGCAGGTGGCGGAACGGGTCCGGAGGGGGCACCCAGCGAGTTCCGGGCCGCCGTGGCGGCGCTGGACGGGTCGCGGCTGCGGCCCGAGGTGCAGCTCTCCCCCGCCCCGGCGCCGCGCCGGCTGGCTCCGTACGCGTTCGCGGTGACCGCCTCGGTGGAGGTGGACGGCGAGGAGCTGGCGGACGGCCGGCTGGTGCTGCTGTACGACCCGGCCGGGCAGGAGGCCTGGAACGGGGAGTTCCGGGTGGTGACGATGACCCGGGCCGAGCTGGAGCCGGAGATGGCCGGCGACCCGATGCTGTCCGAGGTCGGCTGGGCCTGGCTGATGGACGCGCTGCAGGCGCACGGCGCCGGGCACGCGGAGCCGTCCGGCACGGTGTCCCTCTGCTCCTCGCAGTACTTCGGCGGCCTGGCGGAGCGCCCGGCGTCGACGGAGATCGAGATCCGGGCGTCCTGGACGCCGGCCGACGGCCGGTTCGAGCGACACCTGGCGGCCTGGGCGGACCTGCTCTGCATCAGTGCCGGTCTGCCGCCGGCCGCGCCGGCCGCGCAGGCGCCGTCCGAGGTCACGTCACTCGGCGGAGTGGTCCCGATGCCCGCCCGGCGACGCCCGCGCTCGCACTGACGGGTGGTGCGCCGCCCCGGGCGTCACCCGGGGCCCGGACACCACTCCCAGGGCTGACGAAGGATGGCTCGGGGTCTGGTCTGCGTCAATTCGCTGATGGAGAGCGACCGTTCTGTAAACGGTTTTGATCGATTTTGTGCGATTTCCGGGCATGTCGCATCACTCATATGCGCGATTTGTCCGTATTGTTACTCACTAGATCGTGATCTTTCGCTAAAGCCGGGCGCGCATGCTGCCGAAGCAGACTGTGACCCTTTCCGAACGCGGAACACTCCGAAACCGCCCCCATCGGGGTTCCGTCCGCCACTCCCCGCAGGAGGCCTGGTGTCGGTCCTTCTTGAGCACCCCGCAAACGTGGTCGCCTACCGTCCGACCAAGCCCACCGCCATGGTGGTCATCGCCGATCCCCGCGTCCGAAACACCGTCACCCGCCACCTGTGGGCGCTCGGCGTCCGGGACGTGATCGAGGTGTCCTCGATCGCCGAGGCCCGCCCCCGGGTCTCCACCCCCCGCGACATCTGCGTCGCCGACGTCCACCTGCCGGACGGCTCCGGGCTGACCATCCTCGCCGAGACCCGGGCCGCGGGCTGGCCGAACGGCCTGGCGCTGTCCGCCGCCGACGACATCGGCGCGGTCCGCAGCGCGCTCGCCGGCGGTGTCAAGGGCTACGTGGTCACCGGTACCCGCACCAACGTCGCGATGCCGGGCCGCCCGGGCCTGCCGCTCGGTGCCGGGCTGGCCGGCCGGATGCGCCGCCCCGGGATGCCGGGCATGCCGGGTGCCGCCGGCGCTCCTGGCGCGCCGGGCGCCCCCGGTGCCCCGGGCCCGCAGCAGACCGCCTACCGGGAGCTGTCCGGCCGCGAGGTCGAGGTGCTGCGGCTGGTCGCCGAGGGCCAGTCGAACAAGGCGATCGGCGTGGCGATGGGCCTGTCGGCACTGACCGTCAAGAGCCACCTCGCCCGGATCGCCCGCAAGCTCGGCACCGGCGACCGCGCCGGGATGGTCGCGGTGGCCCTGCGCACCGGCATCATCCACTGATCCGACCGGTCGGTCCCGCTGCGGCGGCTGAGGAGGAACGTTTCCCCCTCGGCCGCCGCGGGCGTTCGCGCACCCCCTTCCGGCCGGCCCGGCCAGCGGACGGTGCCGGACGAGCCGGCGCGGCATATTCCCGAACGCGGTCTGACCAGTCCGACAACACTCCCAGTCCCGGTGACCGTCGTACCCTTGGTGGGTGACCGACGCCGTAGCAGCCATCCCAGAAGAAGCAGCCCCGGTCCCGCTCCTCGAACCCAAGGAGGGGATCCCACCCGTCGTGGTGGACGAGCAGGCGCTGGCCGACACCGTCGCCGCCTTCGCGGCGGGCACCGGGCCGGTCGCCGTCGACGCCGAGCGGGCCTCCGGCTACCGCTACGGACAGCGCGCGTACCTGATCCAGCTCCGCCGCGCGGGCGCCGGCAGCGCCCTGATCGACCCGATCGCCTGCCCCGACCTCAGCGCCCTCGGCGCGGCCCTCGCCGACGCCGAATGGGTGGTGCACGCCGCCACCCAGGACCTCCCCTGCCTGGCCGAGGTCGGCATGCGGCCGCAGCGGCTCTTCGACACCGAGCTGGCCGGCCGGATCGCCGGCTTCGCCCGGGTCGGCCTCGGGGCGATGACCGAGAGCGTGCTGGGCCTGAGCCTGGCCAAGGAGCACTCGGCGGTCGACTGGTCCACCCGCCCGCTGCCCGAGCCGTGGCTGCGCTACGCCGCTCTGGACGTCGAGGTGCTGGTCGAGCTGCGCGACGCACTCGAACAGGAGCTGGACGCCCAGGGCAAGCTCGCGTGGGCGCTCGAGGAGTTCGCGGCGATCGCCGCCGCTCCCCCGCGCCCGGCCCAGCGCACCGACCCGTGGCGGCGCACCTCCCAGCTGCACAAGATCCGCCGACGCCGTCAGCTGGCCGTGGTGCGGGAGCTGTGGCTGGCCCGGGACAAGATGGCGCAGGAGCGCGACGTCTCCCCGGGCCGGGTGCTGTCGGACGCCGCGATCGTCAACGCCGCGCTGGCGATGCCGCTGAACGCCGCCGCCCTGCAGGCCGTCCAGGGCTTCGGGCCGCGGGTGCACCGCCGCCAGCTGGACCAGTGGCTGGCCGCCGTGCAGCGCGGCCGGGAGGTCCCGGAGAACCAGCTGCCGGCCTCCGCCGCGCCGCACGACGGGCCGCCGCCGCCGCGGGCCTGGGCGGAGAAGGATCCAGTGGCCGCCGCCCGGCTGTCCGGCGCCCGCAGCGCCGTCACCGAGCTGGCGGAGCGCCACCACCTGCCGGCCGAGAACCTGATCACCCCGGACCACGTCCGCCGGGTGTCCTGGGAGCCGCCGGCCGACGCCGACGCCGAGGGCATCGCCGCGGCGCTGCGCCGGCTCGGCGCCCGGCAGTGGCAGGTCGACCTGGTGGCGCCGGCGCTGGAGGCCGCCTTCGCCGCCGCCGCGGCCACCGCCGCCCAGGGCTGACCAGTGACGACGGAAAGGGGACGCCGCCCGGAGGGGTGGCGTCCCCTTTCCCGTCCCCCGGCGCAGGGCCGCTGGTCGGACGTGTCGCGGGACACACGGGCCGAACCCTCCGAGGGGCCTGGGCAGGTTGGTTACCGACCGGTAGCATGACGGTGAAGCGGCGCCGCTCGGATCTTCGCCGGCGGCAGCCTGCCCACCTCGAAATGTTGGTCCCTGGGAGGAGAGCCCCCGTGCCTCGTACCGCGAGGGACGTCGTCTTCGTCGATGGCGTCCGCACCCCGTTCGGCAAGGCCGGCCCGAAGGGCATCTACCACGAGACGCGCGCCGACGACCTCGTCGTCAAGTGCATCCGGGAGCTCGTGCGCCGTAACCCGAACCTGCCCGTCGAGCGCATCGACGAGGTCGCCATCGCGGCCACCACGCAGATCGGCGACCAGGGTCTGACCATCGGCCGCACCGCCGCCCTGCTGTCCGGCCTGCCGAAGTCCGTCCCCGGCTACGCCATCGACCGCATGTGCGCCGGCGCGCTGACCGCCGTGACCACCACCGCCGGCGGCATCGCCTTCGGCGCGTACGACGTGGTCGTGGCCGGCGGTGTCGAGCACATGGGCCGCCACCCGATGGGCGAGGGCGTCGACCCGAACCCGCGCTTCGTCTCCGAGAAGCTCGTCGACGAGTCCGCCCTGTTCATGGGCATGACCGCGGAGAACCTGCACGACCGGTTCCCGCACATCACCAAGGAGCGCTGCGACGCCTACGCCGTGCGCTCGCAGGAGAAGGCCGCCAAGGCGTACGCCAACGGCGACATCCAGCCCGACCTGGTGCCGATCTCGATCCGCAACACCAACCCCGAGGTCGGCGAGACCGGCTGGGGCCTGGCCACCGTGGACGAGCCGCTGCGCCCGGGCACCACGATGGAGTCGCTGGCCGGCCTGAAGACCCCGTTCCGCCCGCACGGCAACATCACCGCGGGCAACTCGGCCGGTCTGAACGACGGTGCCACCGCCTCGCTGCTGGCCGCCGAGGACGTCGCCGAGGAGCTCGGCCTCCCGGTCAAGATGCGCCTGGTCTCGTACGCCTTCGCGGGCGTCGAGCCCGAGGTCATGGGCATCGGCCCGGTGCCGGCCACCGAGAAGGCGCTGGCCAAGGCCGGTCTGACCATCGACGACATCCAGGCCTTCGAGGTCAACGAGGCCTTCGCCGTCCAGGTGCTGGCCTTCCTGGACCACTACGGCATCGCGGACGACGACGAGCGGGTCAACCCGTTCGGCGGCGCGATCGCCTTCGGCCACCCGCTGGCCTCCTCGGGCGTGCGCCTGATGAACCAGCTGGCCCGCCGCTTCGAGCAGCGCCCGGACGTCCGCTACGGCCTCACCACGATGTGCATCGGCTTCGGCATGGGCGGCACCATCATCTGGGAGAACCCGCACTTCGAGGGTGGTAAGTGAGCATGAGCAACACCACTGAGCTGCTCCAGCAGGCCGCCGAGCTGTTCCCGGGCGAGGTCGTCACGACCGCGCACGTGCGCCACCTGGACCTGCCGCTGCAGGCCGGCAAGCTGGCCCTGATCACCCTGGACAACGGCTTCGATCACACCAAGCCGACCACCTTCGGCCCGGGCTCGCTGCTCAAGCTGGACGAGGCGCTGGACCAGGTCGAGGCCGAGGCCGCCGAGGGCAGGATCGTCGGCGCCGCGATCACCGGCAAGCCGTTCATCTTCGCGGTCGGCGCCGACCTCAAGGGCGTCGAGCTGCTCAAGCAGCACGCGGACGCGCTGGCCATCGGCAAGGGCGGCCACGAGGTCTTCAAGCGGATCGGCGCGCTGCCCGTCCCGACCTTCGCCTTCTACAACGGCGCGGCCATGGGCGGCGGCGTCGAGGTCGGCCTGCACTGCGACTACCGCACGGTGTCGGCGGGCGTCCCGGCCTTCTCGCTGCCCGAGGTCTTCCTCGGCCTCGTCCCCGGCTGGGGCGGCTGCACCATCCTGCCGAACCTGATCGGCGCCGGTAAGGCCGTCAAGGTCGTCATCGAGAACTCGATGAACCAGAACAAGCAGCTCAAGGGCAAGGACGTGTTCGAGCTGGGGATCGCCGACGCGATCTTCGAGCCGGCCGACTTCCTGGAGCAGTCCCTGCTGTGGGCCGCCAAGGTCCTCAAGGGCGACGTCGTCGTCGAGCGCGAGCCGATCGACCGCGGCAAGGCCTGGGACGACGCGGTGCTGTGGGGCCGCATGGTCGCCGACGCCAAGGTGCACGGCGCCGCCCCGGCCGCCTACAAGGCGCTGGACATCATCGAGGCCGTCAAGGACGCCGACTTCGCCGACAAGGCCAGCCTGCAGGCCGGCTTCGACGCCGAGGACGCGGCCCTGGCCGACCTCATCATGAGCGGTGAGCTGCGCAGCGGCATCTACGCCTTCAACCTGGTGCAGCGTCGGGCCAAGCGCCCGGCCGGCGCGCCGGACAAGTCGCTGGCCCGCCCGGTCTCCAAGGTCGGCGTCGTCGGCGCCGGTCTGATGGCCTCGCAGCTGGCGCTGCTGTTCGCCCGCCGCCTGGAGGTGCCGGTGGTCCTCACCGACATCGACCAGGAGCGCGTCGACAAGGGCGTCGGCTACGTCCACGCCGAGATCGACAAGCTGCTCGGCAAGGGCCGCATCGGCCAGGACAAGGCCAACCGCCTCAAGGGCCTGGTCTCCGGCTCGCTCGACAAGGCCGCCGCCTTCGGCGACGCGGACTTCGTCATCGAGGCCGTGTTCGAGGAGATGGGCGTCAAGCAGACCGTCTTCGCGGACCTGGAGGACGTGGTCTCGCCGACCTGCGTGCTGGCGACCAACACCTCCTCGCTGTCGGTCACCGAGATGGCCTCGAAGCTGAAGCACCCCGAGCGGGTCGTCGGCTTCCACTTCTTCAACCCGGTCGCGATCCTGCCGCTGCTGGAGATCGTCCGCGGCGACAAGACCGACGACGCCTCGCTCGCCACCGCCTTCGCGGTGTCGAAGAAGCTGAAGAAGACCTCGGTCCTGTGCAAGGACCGCCCGGCGTTCGTGGTGAACCGGATCCTGACCCGCTTCATGGGCGAGATCCAGAACATCATCGACGAGGGCACCCCGATCGCCGACGTCGAGAAGGCCGTCGCGCCGCTCGGCCTGCCGATGTCCCCGATCATGCTGCTGGAGCTGGTCGGCCCGGCCATCGCCCTGCACGTCTCGGAGACCCTGGCCGGCGCCTTCCCGGAGCGGTTCACCGTCTCCGAGAACCTCGGCAAGGTGGTCAAGGCCGGCAAGCGCGGCTTCTACACCTGGGTGGACGGCCAGCAGGTCCTCGACCCCGAGGTGCTGGAGCTGCTGAGCTTCGGCGACTCGGTGCTCACCGAGCAGCAGGTCCGCGACCGCGCCCTGGAGGCCGTCGCGCAGGAGATCGGCCTGATGCTGGAGGAGGGTGTCGTCGCCGAGGCGCAGGACATCGACCTCTGCATGATCACCGGTGCCGGCTGGCCCTTCCACCTGGGCGGGATCACCCCGTACCTGGACCGTGAGGGCATCTCGGAGCGGGTGAACGGCAAGAAGTTCCTCGCCCCCGGCGTGGCCTCGGTGCCCGCGTAAGGCGTAGCCCGTACGAAGGAGCCCCCGGCGACCTGGTCGCCGGGGGCTCCTTCGTGTCGGGGGCCGTTACTTCTTGAGGCGGTAGACCACGGTGTCGGCGAACACGCCGACCATCTCGTAGTGGGTGTCCAGCAGGTTCTCGATCCGCGGGACCATCACCGGCTGGTACGGGGCGATGCCGGAGTCGTCGACGAAGACCTCGGGCAGGTTGTTGGCCAGCTCCTTGTCGAAGGTCTGCCAGGCGTTGTTGACGCTGAACTGCTCGCCCACGTTGGGGCTGCCGTCCTTGCCGCCGCTGTAGTTGGTCAGGAAGCCGGCGGTCAGGTAGCGGGTCGCGGGCTTGCGGTCGGCCAGCCAGTACAGCTCGGGGTGCATGCCCCAGACCAGCACGGTGTCCTTGGGGGTGGTCTGCGCGGCGACGGCGGTGGCGACCTCGGTGTTGCGGTTCAGCTGCTCCCCCGGCCAGGCCAGCGCCAGGCCCCAGAACACCGTGGCGGCGGCCGTGGTGTACACCAGGACGGGCTTCCAGCGGATCGCCGAGGTGGCCACCGCACCGGTGCCCAGCAGCACCAGCGCGGGCATCAGCTGCAGGTAGTAGTGGCCGAAGAAGTGGAAGCCCACGCTGACCGCGACGGCCGAGGAGAGCAGCCAGACCCACAGGTCGGTGGTCGAGCCGTGCTCCTCGCCGGCCACCGGCAGCGGGCGGTGGCGGCGCTTGAGCCAGAGCCGGCGCCCGACCGGCAGCAGGAAGCCGAGGCCCGCGGCGGCCAGGATCGCCGAGTTGCCGAGCGCGCGGCCGATCATCTGCAGCCAGGCGCCGCCGAAGGAGGCGTAGTCGCCGCTGCCGGTGACCACCCAGAAGAGGAAGCCCTTGGGCTTGGTCAGGATGACCGCGACCAGCGCTATCGGCAGGATGAAGCCGAAGCCGATCTTGAACAGGGCGGGCGGCCAGCGCACCCCGCGCCGGCGGGCGTCCTGGAACAGCATCCAGAGCACCGGCAGCAGCACGGCGCCGCCGGTCTGCTTGGTGAGCGAGCAGAGCGCCACCGCGATGCCGGCGGCCAGCCAGCGGCGGCGCTCCGCGTAGCGGAAGGCGGCCACCATGGCGGGCAGCATGAAGACCTCGAAGGTCGCCGCCTGGGTGTCCTCCGGGGAGAGCCCGATGGAGACCAGCAGGTAGAGCAGCCCGGCGCCGGCGCCGGCCCGGTTGCCCCAGCGGCCGCGGGCGATCGAGGCCAGCAGGATCGCGGTGACCAGGTGGGCGACCACCGCGAGGGTGCGCAGCGGCCACAGCGAGGCGGAGCCGAAGACCGCGAAGCAGGCCTGGTAGAGCCAGGGCAGCAGCGGCGGCTTGCGGTCCACCACGGTGTCGTAGAGCACCCCGCCGTCCGCGAGCATCCGGGCCTGGGTGGCGAGGAAGCCCTCGTCCGGGCTCCAGACGGGCCGGGCGAAGGAGGGGAGGTGGGTGGCCAGCGCGACCAGCGCGAGCACCGGCACCAGCCTGGTCCAGTACCCCTGGCGTAGGTGGGTACGGGCGCGCGCGGGCAGGCGCTCGGCCAGTCCGGCGAGGCGGGAACGGGTGGGGGTCGGCACGGTTGACAACCTACCCGGCGGGATCGGCGCGGGTGGCGCCGGTCCCGCCTTTCGGTGCGATTGTCAGCTTGTCCCGTGGCGAACTGTGACGAAGTCGGGACGAACGGGCCTGGGCCGTCCGGGGTAGGCCGTCAGGCGTCGACCCGGTCGGCGACCAGGCCGGCGACCAGGGCGGTGACCTTCCGGGCGATGTCCGGGGCGTTCAGACCGGTCTCGGCCATGATCTCGTCGCGGCTGGCGTGGTCCAGGAACTCCTGCGGGATGCCGAAGACGCGCACCGGCAGGTCCACGTCCGCGTCCCGCAGCGCCTGCGCCACGGTGGAGCCGACGCCGCCCACCCGGCCGTTGTCCTCGATCGTGACGACCACCCGGTGCTCGGCCGCCAGGCCGGGCAGGGCCGGGTCCACCGGCTTGACCCAGCGCGGGTCGACCACGGTGGCGGTGATGCCCTGGTCGGCCAGCAGGTCGGCCACCTCCAGGCTCATCGGGGCCATCGCGCCGACCGAGACGACCAGCACGTCGGCGCGGTGCGCGCCGGAGGACTCCTCGGCGGCGCGCAGCACGTCCATGCCGCCGATCCGGCCGACCGCGGGGACGGCCGGGCCGACCGTGCCCTTGGAGTAGCGGACCACGGTCGGGGCGTCGTCGACGGCGACGGCCTCGCGCAGCTGGGCGCGGACCTGGTCGGCGTCGCGCGGGGCGGCGAGCCGCAGGCCGGGGACGACCTGGAGGATCGACATGTCCCACATGCCGTGGTGCGAGGCGCCGTCCGGCCCGGTCACGCCGGAGCGGTCGAGGACGAAGGTGACGCCCAGCTTGTGCAGGGCGACGTCCATCAGGACCTGGTCGAAGGCCCGGTTGAGGAAGGTCGCGTAGACCGCGAACACCGGGTGCAGGCCGCCGGTGGCCAGGCCCGCGGCGCTGGTGACGGCGTGCTGCTCGGCGATGCCGACGTCGAAGATGCGGTCCGGGAAGGCCTTGGCGAACGGGGCCAGGCCGACCGGGTGCAGCATGGCGGCGGTGATGCCGACCACGTCCGGGCGCTCGTGGCCGATCGCGACCATCTCCTCGGCGAAGACCGAGGTCCAGTCCTTGCCGGCGCTCTTGATCGGCAGGCCGGTCTCCGGGTGGATCACGCCGACCGCGTGGAAGCGGTCCTCGTCGTTGCTCTCGGCGGCGTGGTATCCGCGGCCCTTCTCGGTGAGGCAGTGCACGATCACCGGGCCGCCGAAGCCGCGCGCCTTGGTCAGCGCGGACTCCAGGGCGGTCAGGTCGTGGCCGTCGATCGGGCCGATGTACTTGAGGCCGAGGTCCTCGAACATGCCCTGCGGGGCGATGAAGTCCTTGAGGCCCTTCTTGGCGCCGTGCAGGGTCTCGAACAGCTGCTGGCCGACCACCGGGGTGCGCTTGACGGCGTCCTTGCCCCAGGACAGGAAGCGCTCGTAGCCCTGGGTGGTGCGCAGGGTGGCGAGGTGGTTGGCCATGCCGCCGATGGTCGGGGAGTAGGAGCGCTCGTTGTCGTTGACGACGATGACGACCGGGCGGTCCTTGGCGTCGGCGATGTTGTTGATCGCCTCCCAGGCCATGCCGCCGGTGAGCGCGCCGTCGCCGATCACGGCGACGACCGGGTCGTGGCTGCCCCGGAGCTGGTTGGCCTTGGCCAGGCCGTCCGCGTAGGAGAGCACGGTGGAGGCGTGCGAGTTCTCGATCACGTCGTGCTCGGACTCGGCACGGGACGGGTAGCCGGACAGGCCGCCCTTCAGCCGCAGCCGGGAGAAGTCCTGGCGGCCGGTGAGCAGCTTGTGGACGTAGCTCTGGTGGCCGGTGTCGAAGAGGATGCGGTCGCGCGGGGAGTCGAAGACCCGGTGCAGCGCGATGGTGAGCTCCACGACGCCGAGGTTCGGGCCGAGGTGGCCGCCCGTCTTGGAAACCTCGGTCACCAGGAAGGTCCGGATCTCCTGGGCCAGGGCGGCCAGCTGTCCGGGCGTGAGCCGGTCGAGATCGCGCGGTCCCCGAATGCGGGTCAGCAGGGCCACCCGTTCCTCCTCGTTCAAGTCTTCGCGGACCGCGGGGGTCCGACGCTCGTCGCTGCCCGGTCCGGCGGCAGGCCGGCGGTCTCGCCCGGTGCCGACCGGTCGAGTCTAATGTCCGCCTGCCGGACACCGAGCGGCGCGCCCGGTGCCACCGTTCGATTACCGCCATTCCCTGAGGTCGGCCGGGGGGTGCCGGTCAATCGTCCTTGACGAACGTGCGGGCGAGCGCGGGAGCGGTGGTCGGTACGCCCGGAATGCGTGGTACGTGCCGGTCGGGTGGCCGACCGGGCCGCCGGGCGCCGGTCCTCGGGCCCTCAGGCGCTCGGGCACTCGGGGCCTCAGGCGCTCGGGGCCTCAGGCCCTCAGGCGCTCGGGCCCTCAGGTGCGGCCGAGGGCGCCGGACTCGCCCATCTCGCTCATCACCATGGCGAGGGCGCCCAGCACCTCGGCCCGGCCGCCCAGGGTGCCGGGGACCACCGAGAGCTGGCGGGCCGCGCTGGGGATGGCGTAGCGGGCCACCGAGTCGCGGATCGGGGCGAGCAGCAGCTCGCCGGCCTCGGCCAGGTCGCCGCCGAGGATCACCCGCCGCGGGTTGAGCAGGTTGCACAGGGTGGCCACGCCGGTGCCGATCTGGCGGCCCGCGTCGGCGATCACCCGGCGGCAGCCGAGGTCGCCCTGGTGGGCCAGCTCGACCACCCGGGCCAGGGTGAGGTCCGCGCCGAGGGTCGGGGTGAGCAGCGAGAGCAGGTAGCGGGAGCCGACGAAGGTCTCCAGGCAGCCGCGGTTGCCGCAGCGGCAGACCTGCCCGGCCTCGTCCAGGGTGATGTGCCCGATCTCACCCGCGGTGCCGCCCGGGCCCCGGTAGATCTGCCCGTTGACCACCAGCCCGGCGCCGACGCCGCTGGCGACCTTGATGTACGCCAGGTCGCCCAGCCCCCGGCCGGCGCCCCAGACCAGCTCGCCGAGCGCGCCCAGGTTGGCGTCGTTGTCCACGTGCACCGGCATGCCGAGCCGCTCGGACAGCTCCCGGCCCGGGGCGATGCCCGTCCAGCCGGGCAGGATCGCGGTGGAGCCGAGCGCGCCGGTCTCCACGTCGATCGGGCCGGGCACGCCGAGGCCGACGCCGATGACCTTCTCCGGGCGGAACCCGGCCTGTGCCAGCAGCCGGTCGACCATGGCCTCGGCCCGGTCGAAGCCCTGCGCGGCGGAGACGTCCACGTCGATCGGGGCGCTCTCCTCGGCCAGCACCCGGTGCGCGAGGTTGCCGACCGCGACCCGCAGGTGGGTGTGGCCGAAGTCGATGCCGACCACGATGCCCGCGTCCCCGCTCAGCGAGACGCTGCGGGCCCGGCGGCCGCCGGAGGAGGTGTCGGCGACCACGACGGTGCCGCTCTCCTTCAGCTCCCGCACGATGTTGGACACGGTGGCCGCGGAGAGGCCGGTGCTGCGCGCGATCTCGGCCTGGGTCAGCGAACCGGCCATCCGCACCGCGCGCAGCACGCGTTCCAGGTTCGCCCGGTGCAGGGACGACTGCGAGCCCGGTGTGTCCGTGGACATGATCAACCCTCCCAGGCGGGGACCCCTCCGCCGGGCGTCCCCTTCGACTCCTGAAGGGTAGGCCCTCGGCGGCCCGCCCGGGGCGGCGGTGCGGGGACGCTGCGGCAGCGGAGTGACGGACCGGTGGGGGTGCTGTGGTCTTCTGTCGCACGGGCCGGGCGGGGGCCGGGATTCCGGACGCCCGGCGGTGGCCGAAAACCACTCACCACTAGCATGGTGCCCAATCTCACCCGTCCCACCGGAACCCGGACGGTACCGGCAGGGGGGCGGATCCAGACATGACGGGGAATCAGATGGCAGGGGATCACCCTACGGCCGGGTCCGGCGACACGCCCGGCAGCGGCCCGCAGGACAACCGCGGCGTCCAACTCGGACGCCAGCCCGGCGGCGTGGACCCGGCCGCCGTCGCGGACCAGATGACGCAGCTCGACGGCTCGGCCGTCCCGGGCCCGGCCGCGCCGCCCGCGCCCGCCGGACCGCCGCCCGCCCAGCCCCCGGCCGCGCCCGCGCAGCCGCCGGTCGGCGCCGACTACGCGGCCTACGCGCCGACCGCGGCCGGCTTCCCCACCCAGGCCCCGCCGCCGCCCCCCGGCGCCGCGCCGGTCGGCCCGTACGACCCGGTGCCCGGCGGCTACCCGGCCCCGGACGCCGGCCAGCCCTACGGCGGCTACAACTACCAGCAGCAGCCCGGGTACTACCCGGGTGCGCCGATGCCCGAGGCGCCCAAGCAGCGCAACCCCGTGATGCTGTGGGGCGGGATCATCGGCGGCGTGCTGGTGATCGCCATCATCATCGGGCTGGTCGTCCTGCTGCAGCCGAAGCCCGCGCCGAAGCCGAGCGACAACACCTCGGGCGGCACGACCTCCAGCTCCGGCAGCACCACGGACGGCCCCTCCCCCGGCCCGGACAACAACAAGAACACCGGCGCCTCGTACAACGTCGCCTGGAGCGCCCCCAAGCCGGCCAACACGGACACCAGCGCGCAGATGCTCGCGATCTGGGGCACCGACAAGGTCGCCGTGCGCGTGGACGCCAGCGGCATCCGCGCGTACAACCTCTCGGACGGCAAGGAGGCGTGGACCCTGCCGGTGCCCTCCGGCAGCAAGGAGATCTGCGCCGCCTCGTACGGGACCAACTCCAAGAACATCGGTGCCGTCTCCTTCAACACCGGTGACTACGACTGCTCCACCATCGGCGTCGTCGACCTCACCACCGGCAAGCTGACCTGGAGCGTGAAGGCCGGCACGGACAAGATGTCCTCGCCGACCCTCAGCATCACCGACAAGGTCGTCGCCTTCGCGGGCAGTTCGGTCGGCGGGCTGAACGTCGACAACGGCGCCTCGGTCTGGAACTACTCGCCGCACGGCAAGATCTGCACCGTCAACGGCCGCGCGGCCGGCGCCCAGATCGCGGTCGGCGAGAAGTGCTTCGACACCGGCGACGACAAGGGGGCGCTGCAGATCCTCAACTCCGAGACCGGCGCCGCCACCAGCGGCCAGATCCCGCTGACCGGCTCGATCGAGCGGGTCGACAAGGTCATCTCGGACCAGCCGCTGGTGCTGTCGATGTCCAGCGGCGCGAACGGCGACTACATCCTGCCGTTCAGCAAGGACAACAAGCCGGGCAACCAGATGCCCGCCAAGGAGCCCGGCTCGGACAGCCTGCGGCTCTCCGGCCAGAACGACGCGTTCACCCAGAACGTGGTCAGCGGCACCACCCTGTACGTGCAGGTCAGCGGCACCAAGGCGGCCATCAACGCCTACGACCTGACCACCGGCAAGCGGATCTGGTCCAGCACCCCGCCGAGCTCCGGCAGCTCGATCGGCGGCGACGTCCGCCTGGTCGCCGGCACCGACAAGCAGGGCAAGGTCCGGGCCATCGTCAGCCAGGGCTACAACAAGCCGGCCCGGCTGGTGACGCTGGCGCCGAACGACGGCTCGATGACCGACCTCGGCACCCTGGCGATGCCGAACGGCCTGGACATCGGGATGAGCCTGTCCGAGTACCTGATCGGTGACGAGGGCAACTCGGTGTACGCCTTCCGCCGCACCTACAGCTCGGACGCGTGGATCACCAAGTGGAAGAAGTGACGGCGGAGCTGATGCTCCGACCCGATCCGAACCGGACGGGTCCGCATCGGACGGGTCCGCATCGGACGGGTCCGCATCGGACGGGTCCGCATCGGTCGGAAACGGCCTGAAGCGGTCCGGAACGGTCCGAAACGGTGAGCGGGCGGGGCGGGTTGCGGGCGAACAGCCCGGGCCCGCCCCGCCCGTCCGTTATGCGGGAGGCCGGGGCGTCGGGCATGCGAGGATGCGGAGCATCAGCCTGACGAAGGAGTGCAGCCAGTGCCCGGCACCAACCTGACCCGCGAGGAGGCCCGCACCCGGGCCGACCTCCTGCGGGTGGACGCGTACGACATCGAACTCGACCTGGGTTCGGCCCGCGAGGGCGGCACCTTCCGGTCCACCACCGTGGTCCGGTTCACCGCCACCACGCCCGGCGCGGACACCTTCATCGACCTCGTCGCGCCCGCCGTCGAGGAGATCACCCTCAACGGCACGCCGCTCGACCCCGCGAGCTTCGCCGACAGCCGCATCCCGCTGCCGAACCTGGCCGCCGACAACGAGCTGCGGGTCGTCGCGAACTGCGCCTACACCAACACCGGTGAGGGCCTGCACCGCTTCGTCGACCCCGTCGACGGCGAGACCTACCTGTACACCCAGTTCGAGGTGCCGGACGCCCGCCGGGTCTTCGCCAGCTTCGAGCAGCCCGACCTCAAGGCCTCCTTCGCCTTCACCGTCACCGCGCCCACCGGATGGGTCGTCGTCTCCAACTCGCCGACGCCCGAGCCCACCCCCTCCGGTGA
Source organism: Streptomyces sp. Y1 (assembly GCF_041053115.1). Lineage (NCBI taxonomy): Bacteria > Bacillati > Actinomycetota > Actinomycetes > Kitasatosporales > Streptomycetaceae > Streptomyces > Streptomyces sp. Y1. Next base: position 2,191,567 of record NZ_CP163445.1, read on the forward strand.
CGAGGCCACGCAGGTCTGGAAGTTCGAGCCCACCGGCCGGATCTCCGGCTACATCACCGCGCTCGTCGCCGGGCCGTACGTCGGCGTCTTCGACACCTACGAGAACGGCGACCAGCGGGTGCCGCTCGGCGTCTACTGCCGGCCCTCGCTGCGCGAGTTCCTGGACGCCGAGGCGGTGTTCGCGGTCACCAAGCAGGGCTTCGACTACTTCCAGGAGAAGTTCGACTACCCCTACCCGTTCCCGAAGTACGACCAGCTGTTCGTCCCGGAGTTCAACGCCGGCGCGATGGAGAACGCGGGCGCCGTCACCCTGCGCGACCAGTACGTGTTCCGGTCCAAGGTGACCGACGCCTCGTACGAGCTGCGCGCCGCGACCATCCTGCACGAGCTCGCCCACATGTGGTTCGGCGACCTCGTCACCATGGAGTGGTGGAACGACCTCTGGCTGAACGAGTCCTTCGCGACCTTCGCCGAGGCCGTCTGCCAGGCCGAGGCCCCCGGCTCCCAGTGGCCGCACTCCTGGACCACCTTCGCCAACCAGATGAAGACCTGGGCCTACCGGCAGGACCAACTGCCCTCCACCCACCCGATCATGGCGGAGATCAACGACCTGGAGGACGTCCAGGTCAACTTCGACGGCATCACCTACGCCAAGGGCGCCTCGGTGCTCAAGCAGCTCGTCGCCTACGTCGGCCAGGACGCCTTCTTCCAGGGCGTGCAGGCCTACTTCAAGCGCCACGCCTGGGGCAACACCCGGCTCGGCGACCTGCTCGGCGCCCTCGAGGAGGCCAGCGGCCGCGACCTGAGGACCTGGTCCACCGCCTGGCTGGAGACCGCCGGCATCAACGTGCTGCGGCCGTCGATCGTGCTCAACACGGACGGCGAGATCGAGTCCTTCACCGTGCTGCAGGAGGCCCCGGCCCTGCCCGCCGGTGCCAAGGGCGAGGCCGTGCTGCGCCCGCACCGGATCGCGATCGGCCTGTACGAGCTGGTGGACGACTCGCTGGTGCGGGTCGAGCGGATCGAGCTGGACGTCGACGGGGCGCGCACCGAGGTGCCGCAGCTCGTCGGACGGCACCGGCCGGCCGTCGTCCTGCTGAACGACGACGACCTGTCGTACGCCAAGATCCGGCTCGACGAGGACTCGCTGGCCGTCGTCACCGAACACCTCGGCGCCTTCACCGACTCGCTGCCGCGCGCCCTGTGCTGGGCCTCCGCCTGGGACATGACCCGCGACGGCGAGCTCGCCGCCCGCGACTACCTGTCGCTCGCCCTGTCCGGCCTCGGGCGGGAGACCGACATCGGCGTCGTGCAGTCCGTGCAGCGGCAGGTCAGGACCGCCCTCGACGCGTACGCCGACCCCGAGTGGCGCGAGCAGGGCCTCCAGCGGTGGGCCGCGGCCGCCGAGGAGCACCTGCGGGCCGCCGACCCCGGCAGCGACCACCAGCTCGCCTGGGCCCGTACGCTCGCCTCCGTCGCCCGCACCGAGGGGCAGCTCGGGCTGCTCGCCGGGCTGCTGGACGGCTCGGTGGAGATCAAGGGCCTGGCCGTCGACACCGAGCTGCGGTGGGCCCTGCTCGCCCGGCTCGCCGCCACCGGGCGGGCCGACGAGGCCGAGATCGCGGCGGAGCTGGAGCGGGACAACACGGCCGCCGGCCAGCAGTACGCGGCCAGCTGCCGGGCCGCCCGGCCGACCGCCGAGGCCAAGGCGGAGGCCTGGGCGTCGGTGGTGGAGTCGGACGAGCTGACCAACTACGTCCAGGAGGCCGTCATCGCCGGCTTCCAGCAGTCCGACCAGCGGGAGCTGCTGGCGCCGTACGCGGACCGGTACTTCGCCGTGGTCAAGGGCATCTGGGAGAGCCGCAGCCACGAGATCTCGCAGCAGATCATCGGCGGGCTGTACCCGGCGCTGCAGCTGACCCAGGAGACGCTGGACGCGACGGACGCGTGGCTGGCGGCGGCCGAGCCGGCGCCGGCGCTGCGGCGCCAGGTCGTCGAGTCGCGGGCCGGCGTCGAGCGGGCGCTCAAGGCGCAGGCGGCCGACCGGGCGGCGGGCGCTCAGGCCTGATGCCCGAAGGGGCGCCGGACCGTGGTGGTCCGGCGCCCCTTCGAGGTCGTGCGGGTCCTGGGTGGACGCGGCGGGCGACTACTTCTTCTGGCCCTTGGCGGACTTGCCGTACGGCATGCCCGCGAGCACCGCGATGACGGCGAAGGCCGCGAGCGGGATCAGCACGTACAGGCCGATGGTCTGGCCGACGCTCAGGCCGTCGCCCGGTTGGTCGCCGTCATCCCGGGTGAGGGCCATGGCGGGCGACGACAGCAGCATCATCAGCGTGACCGTTGCGGAGACCGCGCCGGCTCGCAAAGCGTTCCTCTTGTCCACGTTTCCAACTTACCCGCCGCTTATGGGACGGCGCGCGTCGGGGTGGGCCTGCCGGGGAGCGGGGGTGGGCCTGCCGGGGAGTCGGGGTGGGCCTGCCGGTGAGCCGCCTCGGGGCTGCCGGGGCTCAGGCGGGCCTCCGGGCGTGCAGGCCGGCCAGCAGACGGGACAGCAGGCGGGGGGCCGGGGTGGCCGCGAGGCGGTCCAGGGTCACCGGGCCGCCGGTGCCGTCCGCCACCGGGAGGCGCCAGTTCGGGTACTGGTCCCAGGTGCCCGGCAGGTTCTGCGGGCGCGGGTCCCCGACCAGGTCCGGCAGCCAGACCCCGACCAGCTCCGCCGGCGTCGCCCGCAGGAAGCGGTACAGCGCGGGCATGGAGAGGTCCTCACCGGGGGCCAGGAAGCCGAGCCGGGTCAGCTCCGCGTGCCACTCCGCCAGCTCCGCGGCCGCCTCCGCCTGCTCCTCCCCCAGCGGCCGGGCCAGCAGCCCCAGGCGGTGGCGCAGCTCCACGTGCTCGCCGGACAGGCGGGCGGCGGTGCTCGGCAGGTCGTGGGTGGTGAGGGTGGCCAGGCAGCCCGTGCGCCAGCCGCCCGGTGGGAGAATCCGGCCGTCCTGCTGCCAGTCCCGCTCGAACCAGAGCACCGAGGTGCCGAGGATGCCGCGCGCCCTCAGCTCCTCGCGCACGCCGGGCTCCACCGTCCCCAGGTCCTCGCCGATCACGGCCGTCCCGGCGCGGTGCGCCTCCAGGGCGAGGACGCCCAGCATCGCCTCCGCGTCGTAGCGGACGTAGGCGCCCTCGGTCGGCGCGTGGTTCTCCGGCACCCACCAGAGGCGGAACAGACCCATCACGTGGTCGATGCGGAGGGCTCCGGCGTGGCGGGCCGCCGCGCGCAGCAGCTCCGCGTACGGGGCGTAGCCGGCGGCGGCGAGGGCGTCCGGGCGCCAGGGCGGCAGGCCCCAGTCCTGGCCGTGGGCGTTGAAGGCGTCCGGCGGGGCGCCGACCGACATGCCGCCCGCCAGGACGTCCTGCAGCGCCCAGGCGTCCGCGCCGTCCGGGTGCGCGCCCACGGCGAGGTCGTGGATCAGGCCGACCGACATGCCTGCTTGTTCGGCGGCTCGTTGGGCGTGCGCGAGCTGCTCGTCGACCTGCCAGGCCAGCCAGCGGTGGAACTCCACCTGGTCGGCGAGCTCCTTGGCCGCCTGCTCGACCTGCGGCCCGTGCGGGTGGCGCAGGCCCTTCGGCCAGTGGTGCCAGTCGGCGCCGTGCACCTCGGCCAGCGCGTTCCACAGGGCGTGGCGGCGCAGCCACTCGCCCTCCCGGCGCTGGTACGCGTCGTACGCGGCCTGGCGACCGGGGGCGCGGGGGACGTCGTGGAGGAGCTGGAGCGCTTCGCGCTTGAGGGCCCAGACGGCGTCGCGGTCGATCAGGCCGTCGTGGGCGAGGACCTCCTCGCGCAGCCTGGCGGCCTTCTGAGTGAGCTCGTCCGCCTGCGCGCGCTGCTGCTTCGTCAGGTACGCGAACTCGGGGACGGCCTCGATCCGCAGGTGCACCGGGTCGGCGAAGCGGCGGGAGGAGGGGCGGTACGGGGACGGGTCGGCGGGGGCGGTCGGTAGCGCCTGGTGCAGCGGGTTGATCTGCACGAAGCCGGCGCCGAGGTCGGCCCCCGCCCACTGGGCCAGCTCGGCGAGGTCGCCGAGGTCACCCATGCCCCAGGAGCGTTCGGACAGCACGGAGTAGAGCTGGGCGAGGAACCCCCAGCTGCGGCCCGGCAGTTGGGGCAGCCGCTCGGGCGCGACGATCAGCGGCGCCGCCGCTTCCCTTTCCGGGGTACGGGCCTTGAGGGTGTGCCGCCCGAGCGGCAGGTCCGCCGGCAGCCAGTGCGCGTGCCCCCGCGGCAGCTCCCAGACCCCGCCCTCCTCCAACTCGATGTGCAGCCGCGCGTCCGCCGGCACGTCCAGCGCCGTCCGCCACCCCTGCCGCACCACCACGCACGGCGGCAGCAACCTGCCGCGCTGCTCGGCCCGGTGACGCTCCAACGCCGCCTCGGCCTCCTCCGGCGTCCCGGCCGCCACCCCCAGCGCCCCGAGCACCGCCACCAGCGTCCGCGCCCCCACGCTCCGCCCGTCCACCCCCGGGTACCGGGTGTCCACCCCGTACGCCCGCGCCAACGCCACCAACTCCGGCGGAGGCGGCGGCGAATCCTGCGCCGGCACCGCCAGCCCCTCTGCTCCGTCACGGTCCAGGTAAGCGGCCACTCGCGGCTCCTGCGCTCTCTCGGCAACGCCCGATTCAGGACCCCCCAGTCCTACCCGCGTAACGACCCGACCACGCTGCGCGACACGAGGACGCCGGGAACCGAGGGTCGGCGCACACCTGGATCTGCCCCCGAGCTTGATCGAGCCCGTTGGCGAGTTCGTCCGGTCCGTCTCCTCTCCGCGCAGCCCGACAGACGTGAACCAGGTCATCAGCATCACCGGATCCACAGTTGTGAACCAAGACCGAAGTCGCACCCGCAGGCACATAGGTACGCGCGCACCCCTCGCGACGCCACCCAGCATGCGCGGAGCGCCAATCCTCAGGCAGACCACGAAAGCCTGCGGCGGACCGCCGAATAAACCGGCGGATCGCCACAGGAGCCACAGTTCTTCAGTAGGTGATTTCTTCCCCCTTCGAGTTCCAGACCCTAGGCAATCCCGACCCACAACTGGGCTCGCCGATCGTCAACCGATCTGGGCGGTGGAAGAACGAAGCGATGGCCCGGCCATCCCAGTCCGGCCACTCGATGACAATCCGATCTCCAGGCGCTAGCACCAACTCGTGCGCGGTGGGTTCGAATTGAACCACCAGAGGAATTTCACCCTCAGCAACTACTTCAAATTTGATCACCCTAGCTCATATCCTCAAGATAGAATCCAAGGAGGCGGCTCGATGTTTCGCACTTATATTCCCCCGTCGCCGCAATTCATCGAATTAGCATGAAGTGCCAAAATAATCATGGAACACTTTTATATCGCTTTTGCCGAAGGTGGATTCATTTACTTTTCAAAGCCGGCTCGGGGTGACAAAGTGGCATGCTGTCTTCGCCGCCGCCCCAGAGCCTGAATCCGCCATGACTGCCGTCCGCGCCGCCCCGTCCCCTACCCAACTGCGGAAGGGTGTAGCCATGTTCAGCTGTCGTATCCACAGCCGCCTGCAGCTCGACCTTGTTCACCTGGCTGGCCGGGACCTCACGGCGCGAGCGAGAACCCTGTGGACAGTTGTGAACAAGGACCGGCTCACCGCCCGCGACATGCGCGCCTTCCTCGGCGGGCTCCGCACCGCCTGCCAGTGCTGCAACCAGGAACTGGACACGAACCGGCGGCGCTGCTGCGCCATCGGCCAGTGCTGCGAGAAGCGGTTGTCACCACTGACCGTGACCTACGTCCACGCGGTCCTCAAGTCCGCCCCTGGAACAGGCCGTACGCGAGGACGAACTGCCCGCGCAACCTCGCCCAGAACGTCAAGACCACTGCGCCCCGGCCGAGACGCTTCCAGCCCCCACCGCCCCCGAAACCCGGCAACTCCTCATGCGGCCAGCGGCAACCGCCTTCACGCCCTGCACGAACTCACCCTGCACACCGGACTCCGCATGGGTGAACTCCTCGGCCTGCACTGGGAAGACCTCGACCTGGCCGGCGGAACCGCCAGCTTCCGCCGCACCCTCCAGCGCACCCGCACCGGTGGCCTGACCAACCTCCCCACCAAGATAGTCAGCTCCGAACGCCGCATCGCCCACCCTGCCCCCTGCCTGCTCTCGCTCCGCGCCCACCGCAAGCAGCAGGCCCACGAGAAGAAGGAAGCCGGCGCGAGTTGAGTGGACAGCGGCCACGTCTTCACTCGCCCCGACTGCCACCCCATCGGACCCGCCGCTCTCACCCGCCACTTCAACGCACTTCTCCGCCGGGCCCGCCTCCGCCAGATCCGCTTCCACGACCTCAGGCACTCGACCACGACCCTGCTCCTGGAACAGGGCGTCGAACTCGTCGCCATCAAGGAGCTGCTGGGCCACGCCCATATCGGCATCACGGCCACGGTGTACGCCCACGTCCGCCTCCGCCTCCAGCGCGACGCCATCGACCTCCTCGGCCGCACTCTAGGCAAGCCTTCCAGGGCCACTATCACCCCGACAGCCGCAACGGCCCACCGCTTGGTTCAGCCCTGCCTGCTGACGTTACCGTCAAGACCCCAAAGAGACCCCGGAAGGATCTCTCTGGCGAGAGCCTATGGCGCATCTCCATTGACTATTTGCAACACCACCGCCAATGCGCCTTCCACGCACTGCACTTGGCCCACGCCAGCCCACGACTGAGATCCAATGAATCTACTGCATCGACACCGGAGGGGACCATGAAATTCCCTCGCGCTTCAGTCGATCAATGATCCATTCTCGCCCCATCGAATCGGCCGCCTCCCACGCATGTAGAAATGGCCGCACCCGATAGCCGCGAAGCCTAGCAACCCCGCAAAGGCTGGCGCTCCGAAGAGAAGTATCCGGCATGCCGTGACAAAGATCTGCAAGCCATGCAATACAGGCCACATAATCATCATCAGGCCAAAATTCTACAGGTTTTGCCCGCCGCGCCATCGCCCTAATCTCAAGCATGGCAGCGTTCTTCAAGAACGAGCCTACATCCCAGTCATCCAAGCGCCTCACCAACTGCCCCAAACTTTCCAGTGGATAGAACCCTTAGCGGATGACCGAGGGGGTGCAGTGGCCAGTAGCACCCCCTCGGTCAATTCACTGCAGCCAGCCCAGCAATCACCCAACCCCTGGCCAGAGGTGAATGTAGATTGGTGTATCAAAAGTAATCCCAGGGTGATTTGGACTTGCTGCGCGACGGAGCAGCTCAGCCATTCTATGATTCCCCTCGATCATATAGTTGTCTTCAGCATGATACCGCAGGAGAGAGAATTCCCCACCAGTTGGCTGCGTTGTGCTCTTCAGAAGTTGCTCGTCTGACATCGAGCGCGCCATTCCAGCTTTTTGAGGATCCGATCGCCAGCTCCCGTGAGAATCGACATTATCGTGCCCGATTCCGCGCAGATCGCCGACTGTCGCATTCGGCTCATGGACGATATCGGCCGCCTTTGAGCCGCGTCCGAAAATTCGCGACAAGAACCCACCGCCGCCGGGGCAGTTATGCACCAGGACCGGCGTGGCCCCTGCGAGCACAAAGTACGTGTGGAGCTGCGCAACCGTGAGGTTGTGGGTGGTGACGGAATAGGGGTAGTTGCGGACGGAGTTGACGGTGCGGGTAGTGCCGTCCGGCTGGCGGAGGTGTTCGCCGGGGGTGAGTTCGCCGGCGTCGACCCACTGCTGGCGGGTGTCGCTCCAGTAGGGGTGGTGGTAGGTGGAGGTGATCTTCGCCTGGTCGGCGGCGGGCGGGCCGCGGGGGTTGGCGTCGTCGGTGAGGGTGAGGTCGGTGAAGTCCTTGTCGTCGGGGGTGGTGATGGTGGCGGTCACCGTCTCGGGGCGGGTTTCACCGGTCTGAGGATCGGTCGCCATCACGACGTCGCCGTCGTGCACCTCGCCGATGGCCTTGCTGGTGCCGTCCGCCATCAGGACCAGGGTCGTGGCCGGGAAGCTGTTGCATCCGACCGGAGTCTCAGGCTCACTGGCCGCCGCTCGGGCCCCGTCATCCGCCTTGGCGGCCTTGGGCTCCGTGCCTGCCGCGTCGGCTGCTGATTCCTTTGCCGCTTTTTGTTCTGCAGCCCTGGCCGCCGCCCTTTCGGCTTCGCGGGCCTCCCTTGCGGCCGTCTTTGCCGAGACCCAGGCGGCGGTGGCTTCGCGGGCGGCGCGTTCGCCGGCCCGGATGGCGTCGTAGGCCTTGTTGATCTTCTCGTAGATCTTGAGGGCTTCGACGCCCACCTTGATGGCCTTGAAGAGCTTGGTCCACGGGACCACGTTGAGGGCGGTGTTGATGCAGGCCATCACGTCGCCCTTGGTGAAGCAGTCGCGGGCGTCGTTGAAGCCGATCAGGTCGCCGACGAGGTCGACCGCCTCGTGCACGAGTTCGTCGCGCTTGTGCTTGTTCTCGTTGAGGGCCTTGTTCGCTGCGTCGACCTTGGCTTCCGCAGCCTGCTCATCCGCCGAGGGCGGCGGCATCGAGGCCAGGGTGCCGGGCGACCAGCTGGCTGGGCTGATGTAGGAGTAGCCGTGACCGTTGTCCCTCTCGGCCGCGAGGCCGTCACATTCTGCCGGGGTGTCACAGGTGGCCCTCAGGCCGTTGGCATCCGACTTGTTGATCGGGCTGTTGTTGGCGTACGCATACGCGTTCCACTGCTGAGGGTCAGCGGGATCGGTGATGGGGTCGGGGCTGATGAAGCGGCCCGTCTTGGGGTCGTACTCGCGGGCGCCGAGGAGGGTGAAGCCGGTGGTCTTCTCCTTGGTGCCGCCGACGAAGCCCTTGTCGCCGGCCCAGACGCCTACCGCGGGCTGGGCGCCGCGTTCGTTGCCGAACGGGTCGCTGGGGCGGCGGACGTGGTTCAGGTTGGTGGCGTCGAACTGGACGCCGTTGGTGCCGTGCGGGTCCGCTCCCTGGTAGGCGAGGCTCGACGTGCCGTTGATGGTGGTGCGGGTGATGGACAGCCCATCGGGGGCCCCGTAGCTGCGGACGTTGGTGACCGTGCCGGTCGCGGTGTCCAGGGTGAGCTGGTCGGCGCCGAGGTTGAGGGTGGTCTTGCCGGGGTCGCGGCGGATCAGCTGGTTGCCGGCGACGTCGTACAAATAGCTGGTCGCGCCGCTCTGTCCGGTGCCGGTGATCTTGTCGAGCTTGCCCTGGGCGTTCCAGGTCAGCGTCCTGGTGCCCGGAGTGTCGGTGATGGAGGTGGTGTTGCCCGTCGCGTCGTAGGTGTACGAGGTCACCGCGGTGCCGGCCGGGCCGGTCTGGGTGGACTTCGTCAGCGCGTGCGGGCCACCGGTGCCGCCGCCCGTCTTCGGGTCGGTGGACGGGGTGTTCGGGCCGGTGCCGAAGGACTGGGTGGTGGTGACGTCCTTGGTGGTGTCACCGTTGACGTCCTTCTGGACCAGCTTGGTGCGGTTGCCGATCAGGTCGTACTCGTACTGCTGCCAGTACGGGGCCGGTCCTCCGACACTCGGCTTGCCGTTCGTCACGGCCGGGCCGCCCGCGTTGGTGCAGGCACCGACTGCCGGGACGCCGGGCTGCGGCTTGGTGGTCTGGGTGCCGGTGTCGGTCCAGGCCTGGGTGAGCCGCCCGAGGTAGTCGTGGGTGAAGCACTGCAGGTCGGCGACCAGGCCGTCCTGCGCGTCGCGGGCCGAGGTGACCTGGCCCATCGGGTTGTAGGTGTAGTCGATCGAATCGACGTGGGCGAGGGGCGCGTTCTGCTTGTCGAGGATCGAGCGGGTGACGCGACCGGTCGCGTCGTCGATGGTCATCGTGGCGACGACCTGGGCGCCGGCACCGCCCACGGTGGTGCGGTAGGGCCGACCGTACGGGTCGTAGCGCACGTCGGCCACGAAGGTCGTCGCCGGCGCGAACCCGAAAGCGCTGGACAGGGCCCCGAACTGGCCCATGACGTCCGTGGCGAAGGTCAGTTTCTCCCGCCCCATGCCGGCCACGGCGGGCATGGTGGTGGTGACCAGGCGGCCACCGTCGTCGTAGGTGTTGTCGGTCTGGTAGACCCCGGCGAGCTTGCCCTCGACCGCCGGGATGGTGGTCTTGGCACCGGTCTCGCGGTAGCCGATGTCGTAGCCGGTGATCTCCGAGGTGTACGCCGCGCCGCTCGCGCCGCCGACGTAGCGGGTCGACGAGGTCGGCTTGCCGAGGACGAGCGAGTCGAAGGTCCAGGAAGCGATCTGCTTCGTGGGGTCGACGGCCGTTCCTTCGTACGCGGCCACCGTCCGACCGAACAGGTCGGTGACGCTGGTGGCGCTCTGTCCACGCGAGTCGGTGGCAGTGACGAGGTTCTTGCTGTCGTCGTAGCTGGTGGTGCCGGTGCCCGAGTCCGGGTCGGTGGACTTCACCGGGCGGCCCAGCAGGTCGTACTCGTAGGTCCAGGTGTTGCCCGCCGCGTCCTTGCGCCAGAGTTCCTTGCCCTCCGGCGAGTAGCCGTACGTCGTCTCGTCGTAGGCGCCGGTCGGGGTGTTGGTCTTGTACTGGCGCAGCGCGAGCGTCTTGCCGCGGGCGTCGGTGACGGTCGCGGAGGCGTAGCCGCCCGCAGGCGGGGTGACGCGGGTTTCGTCGGCGCCGACGTAGTCGGTGTGCGTCCGCCACTGCTCGACGCCGAAGGACTGGAAGATCGAGTCGGTGACCCGGCCTGCGCCGTCGAACTTCTGGACGGTCTGGGAGGGGATCTTGCTGTCCGGGTTCACTCCTCCGTTGGGCAGGAAGAGCTGGCCACTGGGCTGCGCCTGGTCGTTGTAGTAGGCGCTGCTGGTCTTGGTCTGCCAGCCGTGAGAGTCGAACAGCGCGTCGGTGATCATGCGGCCGGTGGCGCCCGAGGGGGTGCTGGCCTGGGTCTGGCGGATGCGGCCGAGGCCGTCGTAGATGGTGAAGCTGGAGGTGTAGGTGTTGCGGTCCGCGGTACCGCCCATCAGCGCCTGGGTCAGCACCTGGGACGGCGCGTTGCTGCCGTTGACCGCGTAGGAGAACTTGCGGTTCGGGCGGTCAGGGTGCGCGGCGCGGTCGTTGCCGGGGCTCCAGCCGGCGACGGCGCGGCCGAGGCCGTCGAAGTCCTGCTCGCTGATCCGGCCGTTCTCGTCCTTGATCTTGAGCGGCGAGCCGCGGCCCACGTCGAGCGTGCTGACCGTTTTCCAACCCATCGGATTGGTGTGGGTGACCTCGGTCGGCAGCTGGCCGGTGGCCGGTGAGTACGCGGTCTTCGTCTCGGCGCCGGCCGGGTGGGTGGCGTCGGTGCGGGTCGGGTCGACGGTGCTGGTGACGCGGCCGTAGGCGTCGAAAGTGGCCCGGGCGGTGGTGCGGTAGACCGGCTGTCCGGAGGCGTCGTAGCGCTCCAGGACGTCGGTGGAGGTCTGCTCGGCCGTATTGCCGGTCTGGCCGAGGGGCAGGCCGTCGAAGTACGCCCGGGTGTCGGCGACGGTGTTGTCCTTGGTCGCCGTCTGGCCGCAGGCGCCCTTGAGGACCAGGGTGCGCGAGGCCAGCTGTGTCGGGGTGCCGCCGGGGCCGGTGGCGTACTCGAAGGCCGTGCAGAGCAGTTGCTCGGGGTGGGCCAGGTCGCCGTTGTCGTAGACGGTGAGCGGGCGGGCGAACGGCGTGGCGTCGTAGCTGGTGGAGCGCTCGCGGGTCCGCCAGCCGTTGGCCAGCTTGTCGCGGTTGGTGACCTTGACGACGTTGACGGCCCGGGCGGTGATCGGCGGCATGCCGCCGGACTGGTTGCGGGTGGCGGTGACCGGGCCGAGCCACGGGTCGGAGACGGTGGTGGAGAGGACCTCGCCGTTCTCGCCGTTGTAGTTGGCGGAGTCGCGGATGAAGCCGGTCAGGACGGCCTCGTCCTTGATGGTGCCGCCGTGCACGTCGGCGACGGACACCTGGCGGGTGCTGCCATCGGCGAGGACGTCGCCGTCCATGCCGCGCAGGAAGGTGGCGACCGACTTGGTGCGCGGCGCCTCGACCTCGCTGCCGCTACCGGTGAGGGTGGTGACGGTCGCGTACCCGCGGAACTGGTCCCAGGTGCGGGCCTTGGGGTCGACCATCTCGGAGTCGTTGCGGTGCCAGGCGGCGCCGCCGCCGTAGACGTAGTTGGTGACGACGGCGGGCTGGCCGCCCGCGACCGAGTCCTGCTGGGTCACGGACTGGACGATGATCTTGTTGAACCAGTCATTGACCGGGTCCGGCGCGCTCTGCCCGGGGAAATACCACTTCACCGGCATGCAGGCCATCGTGTTGCCGTCCTCCGAGGACGGCATCGTCCCGCCGGCCTCGCGCGAGCACTCGGCGGGCCGGTAGACGACGTTGATCAGGCCACCGGTCTCGGTGGTGATCCGCTGGATGCGCGGGCGGTTGTACGGCTCGACCGAGGCCGTGCTGCCGTCCGGGCGGACGACCGGGCCCTTGACGCGGTTGGCGATCTGCAGCGGCTGGAACGAGACCGCCGGCAAGGTGATCGGGGTCTTGCCGTTGCTGCCGGTGCGCTGGACCGAGTCGAGCCACAGGGCCGGCGAGGTGCCGTCGCCCGGGTCCTGGAAGGACTGGTTGAGGGCGAAGGAGTCGACGCCGCGGTAGCCGCTGCCGGTCCAGACCTCGGTGTCGATCTTCGTGAGGCGCTTGGTGGTCCAGAACGTGGGCGAGTTGACGGCGCAGTCGCCGGTCGCGTCGCAGTTCTGGTCGATCGGGGTGTCCGGCCACGACTTGGCGTTGGCTTTGGTCCGCTGGGACGGGTCGCAGGTGATCGTGCCGTTCGGCAGGCAGCGCTCGGCGGTGCGGAACCACACCTGGGCGGCCGGGTTGGCCTTGCCCTTCGCGGCGATCTGGTCGGGCAGGCGCTGGCCGTAGCCCACCCAGACCGGGTAGGAGGCACGCTGGTACTGCGTCCGGGGGCCGGTGCCGTTGTTCTGGCCGCCGCCCTGGACGTAGTAGTTCTGCTCCTGCTCGTACCGGTAGCTGATCAGGTTCTGGTGCGGGTCGACGACGTAGTCGAGCGACCACTGCCAGCCCATCTGGGACCAGGAGTTGGTGGCCGGCGAGCCGTCCTTGAGGCACGGGTCCTGGCCGCCCGGCCAGTAGATCGGCACGGTGGAGACGGAGTTGCTGGCCTGGTCACTGCCGTCGCCGCCGGGCAGGTGGTTGGCGCCGAAGTAGTACTGGATGCCCTCGGCGGTGGTGATCCGCCAGGCCTCGCCGTTCCAGGCCCCGTTGTTCTGGCCGGTCAGCCGCTCGACCTTGGTGCCGTCCTCGCCCTGGAGGTGCCACTCGCAGGACTTGTCGTCCTTGACCAGCTGACCGGCGTGGCCGGCGAGCGAGAGCTGGAGCAGGTCGCCGCCCCAGCACTGGTCGCCCGAGCCCTGCACACCGGCGTCCTTGCAGCTCTTGTAGCCGCGCACGATGGAGCCCGGGTGCCACTCCCAGCCCTCGCCGATCCAGGACGGCTGGGCGTTGGTGGAGGCGGTCTTGCCGTCCACGGCGGAGGAGTCGTAGCCGAGCGAGACGCTGGGGGCCGGGCCGGCCAGCGCGGACGGCAGCTCGACGGTGTAGCCGTAGGTGAAGTTGCCCGCGTTGGCCCCGGCCTGCCAGGAGGCGGAGGGGGTGATCGGCGAGGCGGTGAAGTCACCGCCGCTGCCCTTGGCGCCCGCCTCGACCGCGAGTGCGACGGTGGAGGCCGCCGCCGGATTGGCGAGCGCCCCGGCCGCGAAGGACTTGGCCGTCCGCGACTGCGCGGCGGCCTGCGGTATCTCCACGTCGGCCACCAGTCGGCCGGTGGCGTCGTCGCGGCGGGTCGGCACGGGGGTGCGGGTGGTGCAGCCCGGTGCGCCCGGGTTGGTCACGGCGCAGCCGGGGAGTTGGACGATCCGGGCCCGGGAGGCCCAGTCGGCTCCGGCGTTCTTCGCCCAGGCCTGGATGTCGATCCCGACCTGGACCCGCCCGGCGGCTGCGCCCTCGCCGATGTCGGTGAGGGAGACCAGTGCGCCGTTCACGCCGGCGGCCTGCGCCCGGCCCTGGTCGGCGAGTTCGACCTGGAGGCTCGCCGGGCCGCCCTCGGCGGGGGCCGAAGTCGCCGTCCGGGCAGCCGACTTGCCGGCGGGCAGCGGCGCGACCCACACCGGCATCGTGCCGGCTTGGACGGGCTTCGCGGAGCCGCCGGCCGGCGCCGCGTCGCCGTTCGCGGGGGCGGCGTCCTGGCGGGCGGCGGCGCCCGCGCCGCCGAGAACGGCGGTCGCTCTGCCGGACGGTGGGCTGGAGTCGGCGGGTGGCGACCACTTCTTGCCGGGGTCGGGCGTGTGTCCTGCGGGCTTGCCGTCGGCGCCCTTGACCGGGTGCGGGTCAGGCACCGGCGTGTTCGGCGGCACCCAGACCTCGGGCGGATCCGTAGCCTTGGCGACCGCCTCGACCGAGGGGAGCGTCACCACGGACATGCAAACGGCCAGTACGGACGCCGCGGCCAGCCGAGAGCAGCGCGAAGGCGTGAAAAGGCGGAAGCGACGCGACAACGGATCCCCCCACGGATTGCCAGGTCTTCAGCCGGGCCGACCCCACGGCCCAACAACCCGGCACTTTATGAGCACACGACCTTCCCAAAGTATGAATTCATTAAAATCACCGTACGTGTTCAGCATCACACCGGGAGCAATGCATCACCACCCGTGACAACTCGGACACGCGTTCGCATTAATGCGTTGACGGTGTCGGATCCGTGAAGGCAGCGTGCGGCTGACCTCTGCTCACCTCTCGATCGATGACGGGTACTTCATGACGAGGCCGACACCTCCACTCCATCCACATCACGCTCGAACCAGGCGAGTTCGCCCCCTCGGGTCGGCTCTGCTGCCACTCGCCTGCACGGCCGTCCTCGCCCTGGGCGCCGGCCTGGTGACCGCTCCCGGCATCGCCGCGGCAGCCACCGGCGACGGCAACCACGGCCCCGCTGACACCTCCTGGCCCACGCCCCCGCCACCACCGGCCAAGAACCGGACCGACCCCCGGTCGGTCCAGGTCGACGCGATCCGCGCGGCGCAGGCGAAGGCGAAGAGCACGGGCAAGCCCGTCGTCGTCGACGCGCTCGCCACCGGCAGCAGCCAGACCACCGCCAACCCGAACGGCACGGTCAGCACCGACTCGACCCCCGTGGTGGAGCGGATCAAGAACGCGGACGGCAGCTGGCGCGCCGTGGACGCTACGCTCCGGGCCAACCCGGACGGCACGCTCGCGCCGACCGCCGTGCCGTCCGCGCTGACCTTCTCCGGCGGCGGCACCGGCCCGTTGGCCACCATGGCGACGGCGGACGGGAAGAAGCTGTCGCTCAAGGCCCCGTTCGCACTGCCCAAGCCCGAACTCAACGGCGACAGCGCGCTCTACCGGTCCGTCCTGCCCGACGTCGACCTGGAGCTGCGCGCCACCACCGCCGGCGGCTGGCGCCAGGTCCTGATCGTCCGCACGGCGCAGGCCGCGGCCGACCCGAGGATCAAGCAGCTGCACCTGGACACCGTCACGGACGGGCTGACCGTCAAGGCGGACGCCAACGGCAACCTGACGGCCGAGGACGCGGGCGGCAAGGCCCGCTTCAGTGCCCCGGCACCGGTCATGTGGGACTCCGCCATCGCGGTTCCCAAGGTTCAGAGCAAGGCCGCGGCGGCGCCCTCGGCGGACGACGGGCCGGCCCCGGACGGCTCCAGCAGCAAGGGACCCGGCACCGGCGCCCGCACCGCAGCGGTCGCCACCACCGTCAGCGGCACCGGCATCGACCTGGTGCCGGACACCTCCGCCCTCGGGCAGGGCACCGGCCCCTGGTACCTCGACCCGGGCTGGAACCCGAGCGTGGACAACGGCGCCCAGGCCTGGGCGCAGGTGCAGTCGGCCTACCCCAAAACCCCGGAGTACAACGGCACCCAGTACGGCCAGGACAAGCCGGCCGCGGGCTACTGCGGCTTCACCAGTGGTCCCAACCGCTGCGAGAAGCTGGGGAACGAACGGGCCTACTTCCAGATCGGCCTGAACTCCGCCTTCTGGGGCTCGGCGGTGCAGGGCGCCACGCTGTACGCCACCGTCGCGGCGTCGTCGAGCCCGACGACCAACACACCGGTGGGTCTGTACTCGACGAGTCCCATCGACACCTCGACGACGTGGAACAACCAGCCCTGCGGGAACGGGTCCTGCTCCAAGGTCACCACGACCTGGATGACGGGTACGGGCGGCATCGAGTTCAACGTCAAGGACCAGATGGCGCAGGCGGCCCGTGAACACTGGGGCGGGTGGACGATCATGTTCACGCCCGACGACGAGACCAACATGTACTACCACCAGCGGTTCGCCAACAATCCGCACGTCGTGGTCACCTACGACTTCGCGCCCTCCATCGGCTCCCCAGGCACCAGCCCGACTCCGGGGTTCGCCCGTGACGCGGCCTACAACCAGTGCCAGACGCCCGGGACCGCCAACCCCTGGGACAACCCGGGCTGGGTCGGACGCAACACCGACGTCAGCCTGGCCGTGGACACCTGGTCGCCCACCGGCGAGCAGCTGTGGACCACCTTCAAGATGTGGGACGACGACGACCACCAGTCCACGAAGTTCTTCGACACCGGCTGGGGCGCGAGCACGAGTCGCGCGACCATGAGCGCCGGTCAGCTGATCGACGGCCACCAGTACGGCTGGTTCGCCGTCACCTCCGACGGCACACTGGCCAGCCCGTACAGCCCGATGTGCTTCCTGCGCGTCGACCGCACCCCGCCGACCGCCCGGATCACCTCGACGGACTTCCCCGAGTCCGGCACGCTCGGCGGGCACCCGAAGCTGGTCGGCCAGGAGGGCGTCTTCACCCTGAGCGGCACCGATCCGGCCCCGGCCGGCGGCGGCCGTTCCTCCGGCCTGGCCTGCGCCCGCTGGACCACCGACCCCGTCCGGGCCGCATCCACGGGTTGGGGCTGCAACGACGGCGGCAACATCGTCAAGATGGACGGCAACGGCAGCTTCCAGCTGAAGTACACCCCCTGGCACTGGGGGACCAACTTCCTCTACCTGCAGACGCAGGACAACGCCGGCAACATGTCGCAGCCGGTCGTCTACACCTACTTCGTGCCCGGCAATCCGGCCATCGTCGACCCGGTCATGGGTGATGTCGACGGCGACCGGAAGGCCGACGTTCTCCTTCCGGACGGATCCGGCGCGCTGCGCCTGGTCGGAGCCGGTGCCGACCCGTACGCCGCGCCGAACGCCAAGCCGGCCTCGGCCCCGGGAACGACCGACTGGAGCACCGTTCAGACCACCCACCGGGGTTCGTTCAGCGACCGGAACGTGGACGACCTGATCGCGCACGTCCCCGGTGCCGCCGAGCTGTACCTGTACGCGAACGACGACATCGCCGCCCACCTGGACGGCCAGAGTGCGATGTCCCTGGGCAAGACCCGGGACTGCTACCTGCCGAACGGCACCCCGATCGTCTGCAAGGACTACGGAAACAACGACACATGGTCCGGGGTCACCCAGATCGCCGCCTTCGGATCACCCTCGGGCGACACTCCTGCCAGGAACGGCACTCTCGTCGGGCTGCCCCGTTCGTCTCTCCTCTTCGTCGAGGGCGGCCGGTTGTGGCTCGGCATGTCCTACAGTGCGAAGACCCTCGACGGTCCGGCCGTCCTGCTGTCGCAGAACCAGGCCTGGGCGTCCTACGACCTGATCACCCCCGGCCCGGCCAAGGGTGCCAACGTCCCGACCGTCTGGGCCCGTTCTCGGGCGGACGGGAGCATCCACGCCTACCAGCTGGCCGCGGGCAGCGCCGCGGGCACCTACGACGCCACCGGCTTCGCCGACCCCGCCACGGGCGCGCTGCGCACCAGCGTGGACCCCAAGCTGTACCCGAAGGTCGGCTCCAACGGTGACCTCACCGGTGACGGCGTCCCGGACCTGTGGGCCGTCGACACCGGCAACCAGCTGGTCGCCTGGGCCGGTGTCGGCACCAAGGCTCCCAACGTCAACGGCGGCCCGACCGTGACCGGCTTCGAGCAGTCCCCGGTCGTGCTGGGCAATCTCAACCGCCCGATCGGCAACTGGTTGGCCTCGCCGAACGGCGGCAACACCGTCCTGGACGGCCAGGGGAAGGCCAACGGCACGGCCACCGGCGTGAGCTGGGTGAGCGACACCGTGGACGGCCGGAGCACCACGGTCGCCGCGTTCAGCCCGGGCAGCGGCTCGAACATCACCACCCAGGGCCCGGTGGTCGACACCCGGAAGAGCTTCACGGTCTCGGCCTGGGCGAAGTCCGGCCAGGGCGGCGGGATCGTCGCCGGCCAGACCGCCAACCACGCGAGCGACTTCATGCTGTACAACGACGGCGCCGGCAACGCCTGGCGGTTCGCGATGAGTTACGGCGACACCGGTGGCTGGCCGTTCCAGTTCACGAACACGATCAGCGCGAGCGCGGGTGTCCGGGCCGGCGTCTGGACCCAGGTCACGGCCTCGTACAACAGCGACACCGGCCTGATGTCGCTGTACGTGGACGGGGTGCTCGCCGGCACGGGCTACCACCCGGCGAGCCAGGGTTCCCCGCCGTCCGGCCCGTTCGTGCTGGGTCGGTACAAGTCGGCCGACCAGCCCAGCCAGTCCTTCGACGGAAGCATCAGCACCGTCGCCGTCTACCCGTTCGCCATCGCGCCGGCCGCGCCGGGCAGTTCCTCGCCCGTCCGGTCCGCGCTCGACGCGAACGTCTGCTTCGACGACAACGGCGGCGGCACGGCGAACGGGACCGCCATCCAGGTCTGGGCCTGCAACGGCACCGATGCGCAGGCCGTCTCGCCGGTCGGCGACGGCAGCCTGCGCGTCAAGGGCGGGTGCATCTCCCCGGTGAACGCCGGCACGGTCAACGGCACGCAGTTGGAGTACCGCACCTGTGACGGCACCGCGGCGCAGCGGTGGCTTCCGTTGGCGAACGGCGCGCTGTACCACCCGGCCTCCGGGAGGTGCGTGGACCTGCCGTTCGCGCAGACGGCGAACGGGACCCGGCCGGCGCTGTGGGACTGCGCCTACGAGGCGAACCAGCGGTGGGACACGGCATCGCTGCGGACGGCCGTGGTGCCCGGGCCGCCGCGGGGGTGAGTGCGGCCGAGGGGCCCGCTCCGCCGGTTTCGGCGGGGCGGGCCCCTCGGGGTTTCCGGCGGTGGGCGGGGCGGGGCTGCGACCTGGGTGAACGGGGCGTCAATTCCGGCAAAGCGGGCATAGCCGTCGACGGCGTTGACACCGGGTCGGGTAGCTGGTGGGGTGGCGGCGATGTGGTCCAGGCCTGTCGAGGAGGCTCCTGTGCAAGCCCGAGTGTCCGTCGCGGCAGGGCGACGACTGCGGCAGCTGGAGCAGAGTGCCGCCCTGTGGGAGGTGCTGCACCATCCGGCCGCGCTGGCGGCCCGGCGGGCGACGGCGCGGACCTGCCGTCAGCTGGCGCCGAAGACCGCGGACCGGCTGATCGCCGACCTCAAGGGGACGGAACCGCTGCTGGCCTCCGTACGGGCCGAGCGGGCCGCGCGGGCGGGTGGGCGGCCGGCGCCCCGGGCGGTGCGGATCGCCGCGGGTGTCGCGGCGGCCGCCGTGGTCGGCGGGCTGCTGGCCGGGCCGGTGCCGGGTGCCGCGTACGCGGCCGCCCCCGCGCCGGACGCCGTGAGCACCGCGCCGCAGACCCCGCTCGGCAGCATGACCGACCCCCAGGTGTTCCCCCGGCCGCAGGAGCGGACCGTGGCGGGCAAGGCCGTCACCGTGCCCGCCGCCGTCACGCTGGTGATCGCCGACAAGGCCGACCGCGGCGCCGTGGACGCCGTGCGCGAGGTGCTGACCGTCGCCGGGGCCACCGACGTCGCCCCGCAGCCGGACGGCGGCACCCCGGCGGCCGGTTCGCTGGTGGTGTACGTCGGCGGGCCCGCCGAGGGCGCCGAGGGCGAGACCGACCGGACGCTGCGCGCGCTCGCCACCGCGGCCGGGGCCAAGGACGGCACCGCGCCGTCGACCATCGGGATGCCCGCCGGCGGCTACGTGCTGTCCGCCGGTCAGCTGCCCGCCCAGGGCGGCGGGACGTACGGCGCCGTCGTGCTCTCCGGCGTCGACGCCGCCGGCACCTTCTACGCCGCGCAGAGTTTGCGCCAGCTGCTCGCCGCCGTCCCCGCCGGACAGGGCCAGGGCCCCGGCGCGGCCGGGCTCGGCCTGCCCGGCATCACCCTGCGGGACTGGCCGACCGGCGCCTCCGTGCGCGGCACCGCCGAGGCCTTCTACGGCACCCCGTGGACCGCCCAGCAGCGGCTCGACCAGGTCGACTTCCTCGGCCGCAGCAAGCAGAACTTCTACCTCTACGCCCCCGGTGACGACCCGTACCGGCTCTCCCGCTGGCGCGACGCCTACCCCGCCGCCCAGCAGGACGAGCTGCGCGCGTTCGCCTCCCGGGCCCGGCGCAACCACGTCACCCTCGGCTACTCGATCGACCCCGGGCAGTCCTTCTGCTTCACCTCCGGCGAGGACGTGGACGCGCTGGTCGCCAAGCTGGACGGGCTGCGCAAGCTCGGCTTCACCGCCTTCCAGCTGCAGTTCCTCGACGTCAGCTACGACGAGTGGCACTGCGGCGACGACCGCGACGAGTACGGCACCGGGCCGGCCGCGGCCGCCAAGGCGCAGGCGCAGCTGGTCAAGAAGGTGCAGGACCGGCTGATCGCCAAGAACCCGGACCTGGCGCCGCTGTCCGTCGTGCCCACCGAGTACCACCAGCAGGGCGCCACCCCGTACCGCAAGGCGCTCGCCGACGCGCTGCCGGGCGGCGTGCAGGTGGCCTGGAGCGGCGTCGGGGTGATCCCGGAGAAGATCACCGGCGCGCAGGCCGCCGACACCGGCGCGCTGTACGGGCACCCGCTGGTCACCATGGACAACTACCCGGTCAACGACGCCAGTCCGGACCGGCTCTTCCTCGGCGCCTACACCGGCCGCGACCCCGAGCTGGCCACCCGCTCGGCGGTGCTGCTCACCGGCGCGATGCGCCAGCCGGTCGCCTCCCGGATAGCGCTCGCCACGGCCGGCGACTTCGCCTGGAACCCGACCGGCTACAAGCCCGCCGAGTCCTGGCAGGCCGCGGTGCGCTCGCTCGCCGGGCCGACCGCGGACGGCACCACCCCGGCCGGCTCGGCGCTGGACGCCGTCTCCGCGCTGGCCGGCAACAGCTCCTCCTCCCCGCTGGCCAAGCAGGAGTCCGGCTACCTGACGCCGCTGATGGACCAGTTCTGGGCCGCCGCCGAGCCCACCTCCGGCGCCTCCCCCGACCTCGCCAAGCTGATGGCCGCCGCCACGCCGCTGCGCACCGCCTTCGTCTCGATGGCCACCGCCCAGCAGACCCTGGCCGGCACCCAGGCCACGACCCAGCTGGCCGCCGAGGCCGGGCCGTGGCTCGTCCCGCTGCGCGACTACGGGCTGGCCGGGCAGGCCGCGCTGGACATGGTGGTCGCCCAGCACGGCGGCGACGGCGCGGCCGCCTGGAAGGCCCGGGTCCAGCTCAACCAGCTGCGCGAGAAGCTCGCCGCCAGCCCGGCGACCATCGGCGCGGGCGTGCTCGGCCCCTTCCTGGACCGGGCCGTGCGGGCCGCCGACAACTGGTCCGGCGTGGTGAGCGGCGGGGTCACCCCGACCTCCACCATGGGCACCGCGCAGGACCACCTGCCCGCGCTGATGACCGACGGCCGGGCCGACACCTTCTACTGGAGCTCCGCTCCCCCGCAGCCCGGCGACGCGGTCGGCGTCGACCTCGGCGCCGGCCGGCCGGTCAGCTCCGTCACCGTGCTGATGGGCGCCTGGGGCGACGGGCCGGACGCGCAGAACGCCGTCGACGACTACATCCGCGACGGCGTGCTGGAGTACAGCACCGGCGAGGGCGGCTGGAAGCAGCTCGCCGTGGTGAAGAACCAGAAGTCGGTCTCCGCCCAGCTGCCGGCCGGCACCGTCGTACGGGCGGTGCGGCTGCGCGCCACCGCCGCGCAGAAGACCGCCGTGGCGGTGCGCGAGTTCACCGTCACCGGGCCCGACGAGTCCCCCGCCAGCGTCACCGGCGGGCCCGCCGCGCTGCCCGGCTCCTCGGCCGCCGCCGTCCTCGACGGCAACCCGGACACCGCCTACCGCGCCGCCACGGCGCCCACCGCGCAGGACGAGCCGCTCACCGTCGAGCTCGGCTCCGCCCGTCCGCTGGACCGGCTCACCGTGCTCACCGACCCCGGCGTGCACGCCACCGCCACCGTCGCGGTGCGCCACCCGGACGGCAGCTGGACGGACATCGGCACCGTGCAGCCCGGCTACAACGAGCTGCCGGCCGGCGGCCAGCTCGCCGACGCGTTCCGGATGACCTGGAAGCCCGGCGGGGACCCGCCGGTGGTCAACCAGGTGATCCCCTGGTACGCGGACGCCCCGGCCGCCCGGCTCACCCTCGCCGACCCCGCCCTCGACGTGGTCACCGGCGCCGCCGCGCCCGCCCAGACCCGGGCCACCGTCGAGGCCGGCCGCCCCGAGGGCACCACCGGCGCGCTGAGCGCCGACGTGCCGGCCGCCGCCAAGGGCCTCACCGTGGCCCCGGCCGGCGGGGTCACCGTGCCGCGCGGCGGCCGAGTCGGCGTGCCGCTGCTGGTCAGTGCCGCCCCGGGCACGCCGTCCGGGACGTACCAGGTGCCGGTGACGTACACCGCCGGCTCGACCGTCCTGCGGCAGGTGCTGCAGGTGCACGTGGTGCCGCCGACCGGCGGCTCGGACCTCGCGCTCGGCGCCACGGCCACCTCCTCGGGCGACGAGACGCCGAACTTCCCGGCCTCGGCCGTCGCCGACGGGGACCCGAAGAGCCGCTGGTCCTCCCCGGCCAAGGACGACGCCTGGGTGCAGCTGGAGCTGCCGCAGGCGACCCGGCTCGGCGCGGCGGTGCTGCACTGGCAGGCCGCGTACGCCGCCTCGTACCGGATCCAGGTGTCCGCGGACGGCAGCACCTGGACGGACGCGGCGACGGTCGACAACGGCAAGGGCGGGGACGAGACGGTGCGCTTCGACGCGCCGGGCGTCCGGTTCGTGCGGATGCAGGGCGTGGCGCGGGCCACCAAGTACGGGTACTCGCTGTGGGGCATCGAGCTGTACGCCGTCCCGGCGCCGGGCCAGCCGCCGGCCACCCCGCCGGCGCAGCCCGGCCAGTCGGGCGGCGCGGTGGCGGTGCCGGGTGCGGGGGTCGTGCCTCCGGCGGGGGCGGGGAAGCAGTAGCCCGAAACAGCGGCGGGCCGCCGGCTCCCCGGTGCGGGGGGCGCGGCGGCCCATGAGGCGCGTACCGACGATGTGACGGGCGGGCCCTTGTGGTGCGGGGGTCAGGCGGAGAGCGGTTCGGGCTGCTCGCCGCGGCGGACGGGGGCGGGGTGGGCGCCGTGCGCCCGGCCGAGCGGGACGGTGTGGCCCGGCTGCTCGGTATGGTCGTGGTGCTCGTACTCGCCCCACTGCGGGGCGCGCAGCTGGTCGCCGCCGCCGTACGGTTCCAGGTAGGGGCGCCAGCGCGGGTCCTTGATGCCGGTGCCGATGATCCGCCAGGCGAGGCCGGACGGCGGTGCGGGTGGTCGTTTCATCCGCCAGCCGAGTTCGGTGAGGTGCCGGTCGGCCTTGGTGTGGTTGCAGCGGCGGCAGGCCGCCACCACGTTGTCCCACCGGTGCTGGCCGCCCCGGCTGCGCGGGATGACGTGGTCGACGCTGGTGGCGGCGGCCCCGCAGTAGACGCAGCGGCCGTGGTCGCGGGCGAACAGCGCCCGGCGGGTGAGCGGGACGGGCCCGCAGAACGGGACCCGGACGAAGCGGGTCAGTCGGACGACGGACGGCGCCGGAAGGGCGCTGGTGGCGCTGTGCAGAGTGACTTCCGAGTCCTCCAGGCTGACCGCCTTGTGGTTGAGGACCAGGATGAGTGCGCGGCGCATCGATACGACGCCGAGTGGCTCGTAGGACGCGTTGAGGACCAGGACATGCGGCACGGATGCCTCCTTGGACGCCTGCGGCGCGTGGCTCGCGCCGGGACGAGCGGTTGGATCGCGCAACGAGTGCGTGATCTCCCCCAGTGTCGCCTTACGCCTTCGTACGGCGCCACCACTCCTGTGTAACGGACCTGGGGTGAACTGCGAGTGTGGTCTCGGTCATATCCGGTATGCCCGGGGGAGGGTCGGGTTGCACCCGGGTGCCGGCGGGTGGGGCCCGGTGGCCCTCCCGGGGGACGGATCGGCCGGTCGGAGCAGTGCGGGCCGCCGGCGGCGCGGGGAGCGCACCGGGGCGTTGACGGGGCGTCCGGGGTGTCGCGCGCGCCTCGGGGCGTTCCCCGGCCGGTCCGGACCGGTGTTCGGCGCCGGATAGGCTAAGCGGCACGGTCCGCGGGCCGCTTGCGGCGGTGCGGGCCCGTCACGCCCCCTGCAAGGAAGGTCCGCACGTGTTCCGCTCCGGCGCCCTCGGCCCAGTCGACGCGTCCTCGACGCTCTCCACCCCGACGCCGGCTCCCAGCCCCACCGCACCTCAGGCGCCGAGCCTGGACCTGCGGATCCCGACCAGCGCGCAGGAGGTGTCGGACACCACCAAGCAGGCCGCCAGCTGGTTCGACTCGCACTGGCAGTCCTGGCTGGAGAGCGGTCTGCGGATCGTCTTCATCGTGGTGCTGGCGCTGGTGCTGCGGACCGTAGTGAGCAAGCTGATCACCCAGCTGATAGCGCGGATGGCGCGCAGTCACGAGAGCCACGAGGAGAGCCGGCTGGGCGGGCTGCTGGCCAACCACGGGGTGGTGAACCCGGAGCGGCGCCAGCAGCGCTCGGAGGCGATCGGCTCGGTGCTGCGCAGCGTGGCGTCCTTCTCCATCCTGGGCACGGCGGCGCTGATGGTCCTCTCCGCGCTGGGGGTGAACCTGGCGCCGCTGCTGGCGAGCGCCGGTGTGGCCGGTGTGGCGATCGGTTTCGGCGCCCGCAACCTGGTCACCGACTTCCTCTCCGGGGTCTTCATGATCATGGAGGACCAGTACGGCGTCGGCGACGAGATCGACACCGGGGTGGCCACCGGCACGGTGCTGGAGGTCGGGCTGCGGGTGACCAAGCTGCGCGGGACGAACGGCGAGATCTGGTACATCCGCAACGGCGAGGTGAAGCGGATCGCCAACATGAGCCAGGGCTGGTCGACCGCCTCGGTGGACGTCCAGGTCGGGTACAAGGAGGACCTGGTCAAGGTCGAGGCGCTGATCGAGTCGACCGCGGAGGACCTGGCCAAGGAGGCACCGTTCGACGAGCTGGTCTGGGCGCCGGTGTCGATCCTGGGCGTGGAGTCGGTCGCGGCGGACTCGGTGGTGGTGCGGGTGGAGGCCCGGACGGCGCCGGGCAAGGCGTCGCTGGTCTCCCGGGCGCTGCGGCAGCGGCTGAAGACGGCCTTCGACCGGTCCGGCATCAAGGTCAAGGAGGACACCGTGGCGGCCGCCGCGGCGGCGGGGGCGGCGGCCACCGGCGTGGTGATCGCCCCGGCGGCGGGCCCGGTGGGCGACGCGGCGCCGCCGTCCGCGCTGTCCGACCCGAACTCGCCGCGCTACCGGGCGGCCGAGCCGATCCCGGTGCCGAAGCCCGCGGACGACCTGGCGAAGCCGTAGCCCTCCGGCTCCAGCGATCCGCAAGGACGGGACAGAACAGCAACTGCGGTCCGGCGCACTTCATCTGCGCCGGACCGCTGCCGTTCTGGACGCACCGTCAGACGAGCCCGAAGTCAAACTCACCGTGCGCCACCGCTGTGATGAAGGCGGCATGCGCCTCGAAGGTCAGGGAGAGCGCAGGCCCCTCGGTGTCCTTCGAGTCCCGAACGAACGTCCCACGGCCAGCCGGGAAGGCGAACTCGACGCAGTTGTCCTGCTCGTTGCTTCGGCTGGACTTCCTCCAGGTCACGTTCAGGGTGGATGCGTTCGCGATGGTCATGTGAGTTCGTCCCTCTTCCGGGTGATGAAATCAAGACCCTTCTGCGTATCAGTGGATCAGTGTGCCCGTCCTACGCGCCTGTACGCCACCGCGCGGTGGGCCCTGCACGGTCGAAGTCACGTTCGAAGTGAATGTTTTCATTTCGCTCGCGAGCTCGTACTCGACACCGCACCCCGACTGTTCGCGGTCGTCCAGGTGTCCGGCAACAACCCCGCAGATGCAGACGGGTGGGTGGTGGCCTGGGGGCTCGCCAACAATGACGGGCTCGTACACGTGATCGGCATCGACGGGCGGGCGCGGTTGACCCTCACATCTCCGGAAAGAGCCTTGCGCCACTTCGCCGGACGGCCAGGGCTCACCACGCGGCTGGTCTGGCTCGCGCAACCAGGTGCGGGCCAAGGCCGCCTGACCTCCGGCCCGCCGGCGCCTCCGCCGACCGAGGAGCGGCGCGAGTGGACCACAAGGGATGCGGAGGTCTCGGGTTTTGTGACTTTGGGGCGGCCCGGCCGACAACGGCCGGGCCGCCCGGCAATCGCTGCGGCTTACCGGTCTCGCCAATGACGCGGACCGGCCTTTCCCATCCGCTCCATGCCCCACCCGCAGTAAATTCCGCCCTGCCGCGATCGCGGCAGGGCGGCGGAAGAAATCTTGATTGCCCCACAGCCTTCCCGTTTCCTGCATAGGAAGTCGGTCAGGCCGACTTCCCGTGCAGGAAACGGGAAGTGTTGTCGCCGCTTCGGCCATGCCGAAGCGGCGGCAGCTACCACGGAGCTGGTGGGTGGGTGGGTGGGTGGGTGGGTGGGTGGGTGGGTGGGTGGGTCTCCTTTTTATTGCCCGCCTCGCCATCTGGGCGAGGCGGGCAATAAAAGTGGATTCTTCCTCGTTTTGACCCATGAGGCGAATATTTCTCTGGCTGCCCCCTCGGTACGCCGAGGGGGCAGCCAGAGAAATGTTCCTCTTTCATGTTTGATTCTCCGATGCCACCCCTCCTCACTCATGGAGGGGTGGCACAGCTTTTCCTCTTCATTGGGCACGCCCCGTTCCCACTCCGGTGGGGGCGGGGGCGGGGTCTCATGCTGTCCGGTAACGCTTCGGCATCCTCCGCTTCACCGGCCATTGACACTGCGCTGACACGGCCCGTACGGTCCATGTCCAAGCGACTGGAAAGTTTCCTAACAGTTCTCGCGAACCGGCCGGAAGAGGAGGATGCCGGGCATGATCAAGAGCACTGCCAAAGCCCCCCTCGCCGGCACCCCGAGCCTGCTGCGCGCCATCAACGACCGCGCCGCGCTCGAACTGCTGCTGGCGAACGGTCCGCTCTCCCGCACTCAGATCGGCACCCTCACCGGGCTGTCCAAGCCCACCGCCTCCCAGCTGCTGGCCCGCCTGGAGGCGGCCGGGCTGGTCCTGCCGGTCGGCACCACGGCGGGCGGGCCCGGCCCCAACGCGCAGCTGTACCAGGTGAATCCGGCCGCCGGGTACGTCGCCGGGCTGGACGTCACGCCGGCCGGGATCCGGGTCGCCGTCGCGGACATCACCGGCGGCACGCTGGCCGAGCACACCGTGTCGACCAAGGGCGTCCCGGCCGCCGAGACCGTCGCCGCCGTCGCGGCAGCCACCGCCGAGGCCGTCCGGGCCGCCGGCCTGCCCGAGGGCAGCCTGCGCACCGTCGCGATCGGCATCGGCGGTGCGCCCGACCCGGTCACCGGCAAGCTGCGCTACGCCTCCCACCTGCCCGGCTGGCACTCGCCCCGGCTGGTCGAGGAGCTGACGGCGGCGATCGGCGCGCCGGTGTCGATCGAGAACGACGTGAACCTGGCCGCCGTCGCCGAGCAGGCCTCCGGCGCGGCGGCCGGCTTCGAGGACTTCGTCCTGCTCTGGGCCGAGGCGGGCGTCGGCGCCGCGATCGTGATCGCCGGGCGGCTGCACCGCGGCTTCACCGGCGGCGCCGGGGAGGTCGGCTACATGCCGGTGCCCGACTCGCCGGTCGAATGGGACGCCCGCCGGCGCAAGTTCGGCGGTTTCCAGGCGCAGGTCGGCGCACCCGCCGTCCGCGCCCTGGCCCGCGAGCACGGCCTCGGCGCGCCCAGCGCGGAGGAGTCGATCGCCAAGGCCCTGGCCACCCCGGGCGCCGGCGACACCTTCCTGACCGAGCTGGCCGGGCGGCTCGCCGTCGGGCTGGCCGTGATCGTCGCCGTGGTCGACCCCCGGCTGGTGGTCCTCTCCGGCGCGGTGCCGAGCGCGGGCGGCGAACGCCTGCGCGCGCTCGTCGAGGACGAGCTGGCCCGGATCTGCCTCGCCCGGCCGGAGGTCCGCAGCAGTGCCCTGCCCGGTTCGCCCGTCCTGCTCGGCGCGCTGCAGCGCGCCCTGGCCGACGCGCGCGAGGCGGTCTTCTCCACCCACTGACGCCACCCGCCGACGCCACCCACCGACGCTCCCGCTCCTGCTCCGCACCGCTCACCACCTCTCCCCCGCCCCCGAACGCGGGCGCCCGGCAACGACGCCTGCCCGCGCACCCCCAGGAGGACCTCGAAGTGCTCGCCACCACCTCCCGCAGAGGCCGCCGCACCATCGCCGCCCTCGCCGGCTCCGCCGTCCTGGCCCTGCTCTCCACCGCCTGCACCGGCTCGAACGACGCCGGCGGCAACGACGACTCGGCCGCCGGCAAGGACGTCACCATCACCTTCTGGCACGGCTGGAGCCAGGACAACGAGGTGAAGGCGATCAACGACTCCGTCGCCGCCTTCGAGAAGACCCACCCCAACATCCACGTCAAGGCCGTCAGCAACGTCGCGGACGACAAGGTCAACCAGGCCCTGCGGGCCGGCGGCGACGACGCTCCCGACGTGGTCTCCTCCTTCAGCACCAACAACGTCGGCATGTTCTGCTCGACCAAGGCCTTCATCGACCTCAAGCCCCAGCTGCAGAAGTCCGGCATCGACCCGGCGAAGACCTTCCCGGCCGCGATGCTCAACTACACGCAGTTCAAGGGCAACCAGTGCTCGCTGCCGCTGCTCGGCGACGCGTACGGCCTCTACTACAACAAGAAGGCCTTCGCCGCGGCCGGCATCGCCAACCCGCCGAAGACCTTCAGCGAGTTCGCCGCGGACGCCAAGCTGCTGACCGTCGCGGACGGCGACGGCTACAAGCAGCTCGGCTTCATGCCGCTCTACCACGGCTACGAGTCCACCACCGAGCACTTCCTCGGCCAGTACGGCGCCACCTACTTCGGCGAGGACGGAAAGTCGAACCTCGCCTCCGACCCCAAGGTCGCCGCCATGCTGAACTGGCAGAAGGGCCTGGTCGACCAGCTCGGCGGCTACGCCAAGCTGGAGAAGTTCCGCTCCACCTTCGGCGAGGAGTTCAGCGCCAAGAACCCCTTCCACACCGGCCAGGTCGCGATGGCCATCGACGGCGAGTGGCGCACCGCCGCGCTCGCCGAGAACAAGCCCGACTTCGACTGGGCCACCGCGCCGTTCCCCGTCCCGGACGACCAGGCCGACACCTGGGGCCGCGGCTACCAGACCGGCACCATCGTCGGCATCGCCAGCACCAGCAAGAAGCAGGCCGCGTCCTGGGAGTTCGTGAAGTACCTGACCACCGACACCGACGCGGTCGTCAACTTCGCCAACGCCATCCACAACGTGCCGAGCACCGTCGACGCGCTCAACTCGCCGAAGCTGGCGACCGATCCGAACTTCAAGACCTTCATCGACATCGCCAAGAACGCGCACTCCGGCACCACCCCGCCGGCCGTCAACGGCAGCGGCTACATCACCACGCTGCAGAACCTCGGCTACGACTACGAGTCGGGCAAGCAGAGCGACCTGGCGGCCGGCCTGGCCGCCACCGCCAAGCAGATCGACACCGACATCGCCCAGGCCAAGTAACGGCCCCGGTCCACGGAACTCCCATGTCACTCGCGTTCGGAACCCGCAAGGGCAGCGCCCCCGAAGGCAGCGCCGGACCGACCGACCCGGCGGCGCCCGGCCCGCAGCACCTGCTGCGCCGCAAGCGCCGCCGGGAGGCGGCCCGCACCCTGGCCTTCCTCTCCCCCTGGCTGATCGGCTTCGGCGTCTTCTTCGTCTACCCGCTGGTCTCCACCGCCTACTTCTCCTTCACCAGCTACAACGGCTTCGGAGCGCCCAGCTTCAACGGCCTGAAGAACTGGGACTACGTCTTCAACCAGCTGCCGACCTTCTGGCAGGGCCTGCGCAACACCCTGTGGCTGGTCGTCGTCATGGTGAGCCTGCGGGTCGCCTTCGGCCTCGGCATCGGGCTGCTGATCACCAAGGTCAAGACCGGCGCCGGCTTCTTCCGCACCGCGTTCTACCTGCCGTACCTGGCGCCGCCGGTGGCCGCGACCGTGGCCTTCGCCTTCCTGCTCAACCCCGGCACCGGCCCGCTCAACCACCTGCTCGGCGAGCTGGGGCTGCCGCAGCCCGGCTGGTTCTCCGACCCGAGCTGGTCCAAGCCCGCGCTCACCCTGCTCGCCATGTGGGGCGTCGGCGACCTGATGGTCATCTTCATGGCCTCGCTGCTGGACGTCCCCAAGGAGCAGTACGAGGCGGCCGAACTCGACGGCGCCGGGCCCTTCCAGCGGTTCCGGTACGTCACGCTGCCGAACATCTCGCCGATCATCATGTTCGCGGTGGTCACCGGGGTCATCCAGACCATGCAGTACTACACCCAGGCGATCGTCGCCGGGAAGGTCGCCAGCGGCATCGCCGGCAACTCCGGCCAGTCCTTCGAGCCGGGCTACCCGTCCGGCTCCACCTGGACCCTGCCGCAGATGGTCTACAACCTCGGCTTCCAGCGCTTCAACTACGGCGCGGCCTGCGTCGTCGCCCTGGTGCTGTTCGCCATCTCGATGGCCGTCACCTCGCTCCTGCTCCGCCGCCGGTCCGGCTTCATGGCGAGCGACGACTAGCGGACGGATGAGGACTCCGACATGACTCTCGACACCACGCTCGGCCAGGCGCCCGCCCGTACCCGCGGGGCCGGCGGGCCCGCCGCCCGCACCGCCCGGCGCCGCGCCCTGCTCAACTGGGTGGCCGTGCACGCGCTGGCCGTCGCCGCCGCGCTGTTCTTCCTGCTGCCCTTCGTCTTCGTCTTCCTCACCTCGGTGATGAACGACCAGCAGGCGCTCACCACCGACTACTGGCCCACCTCCTGGAACTGGGGCAACTACGCCAAGGTGTGGGACACCCCCG
Source organism: Streptomyces sp. Y1 (assembly GCF_041053115.1). Lineage (NCBI taxonomy): Bacteria > Bacillati > Actinomycetota > Actinomycetes > Kitasatosporales > Streptomycetaceae > Streptomyces > Streptomyces sp. Y1. The sequence goes on from NZ_CP163445.1 coordinate 2,222,776, forward strand.
GCTTCCTCACCTGGTGGCGCAACACCCTGCTGTACGCCGGCCTCGGCACGCTGCTGACCGTCGTCTCCAGCCTGCCCGTCGCCTACGCGCTCGCCAAGTTCCGCTTCCGCGGCCGCAACCTGGCGCTGATGGCGGTCATCGCGATGATGATGCTGCCGCCGCAGGTCACCGTCATCCCGATGTACCTGTTCTGGGCCAAGCAGATGGGCCTGAGCGGCTCGCTGTGGCCGCTGATCATCCCGATGGCCTTCGGCGACGCCTTCTCGATCTTCCTGCTGCGGCAGTTCCTGCTGACCATCCCCAAGGAGTACATCGAGGCCGCCCGGATCGACGGCTGCGGCGACCTGCGCACCCTGCTGCGGGTGGTCCTGCCGATGGCCAAGCCGGCCATCGCGGCCGTCGCGCTGTTCCAGTTCTTCTACTGCTGGAACGACTACTTCGGCCCGCAGATCTACGCCAGCAGCAACCACGGCGCCTGGACGCTCAGTTACGGCCTGGAGTCGTTCAAGGCCGCCCACCACACCAACTGGAACCTCACCATGGCCGCCACCCTGCTGGTGATGGCGCCGGTGATCGTCCTCTTCTTCTTCGCTCAGAAGGCCTTCATCGAAGGCGTGACACTGACAGGGGTCAAGGGCTGATGTCCGCTGCTTCCTCGCTCAAGCTGGCCGTCGTCGGCGGCGGTTCGACGTACACGCCGGAACTGGTCGACGGCTTCGCGCGGCTGCGCGACACCCTGCCGATCGGCGAGCTGGTGCTGGTCGACCCGGCCGCCGAGCGGCTGGAGCTGATCGGCGGCCTCGCCCGGCGGATCTTCGCCAAGCAGGGGCACGCCGCGACGGTCACCACGACCACCGACCTGGCGGCGGGCGTCGCGGACGCCGACGCCGTGCTGCTGCAGCTGCGCGTCGGCGGGCAGGCCGCCCGCGACCGGGACGAGACCTGGCCGCTGGAGTGCGGCTGCGTCGGCCAGGAGACCACCGGCGCCGGCGGGCTCGCCAAGGCGCTGCGGACCGTCCCGGTGGTGCTGGACATCGCCGAGCAGGTCCGCCGCACCAACCCGGACGCCTGGATCGTCGACTTCACCAACCCGGTCGGCATCGTCACCCGCGCCCTGCAGACCGCCGGGCACAAGGCCGTCGGCCTGTGCAACGTCGCGATCGGCTTCCAGCGCAAGTTCGCGGCGCACCTGGGCGTCGCCCCGGAGCTGGTCCGGCTGGACCACGTCGGGCTCAACCACCTGACCTGGGAGCGCGGGGTCACCCTGCTCGACGCGCCCGGCGCGGCCGGGGGCCGGGAGGTGCTGCCGGAGCTGCTGCACGGCTTCGGCAAGGAGATCGCCGACGACCTGCACCTGCCGCAGGACTTCGTGCGCCGGCTCGGCGCGGTGCCCTCCTACTACCTGCGGTACTTCTACCAGCACGACGCCGTCGTCGAGGAGTTGAAGGAGCAGGGCTCGCGGGCCGCCCAGGTCGCCGAGATCGAGCGGCAGCTGCTGGAGCTGTACGCCGACCCGACCCTCGACACCAAGCCGGACCTGCTCGGCAAGCGCGGCGGCGCCTTCTACTCGGAGGCCGCGGTGCAGCTCATCGCCGCGCTGCTCGGCACCGCCGGCGGCACGTCCGTACAGGTCGTCAACACCCGCAACGACGGCGTGCTGCCCTTCCTGCCGGACGACGCCGTGATCGAGGTCCCGGCGGCGGTGGACGCCTCCGGCGTGCGCCCGCTGCCACAGCGGCCGCTGGAGCCGCTGTTCGCCGGACTGGTCTGCGCCGTCACCGCCTACGAGCACCTCGCCCTCGACGCCGCCCTGCACGGCGGCCGCGACCGGGTCTTCGACGCCCTGCTCGCCCACCCGCTGGTCGGCCAGCTCGAACTCGCCGACCGGCTCACCGACCGGCTGCTCGCGCACAACCGCGACCACCTCGCCTGGGCCTGAGCCGGCCGTGCGCCCCGGCCCGCGCCTCCCGAGGAGAGCACGGGCCGGGCGGCGAGGAGACCGCCCACCCCCGGCCGCCCAACCGGCCGGGCACCCCGGCCGGGGATCGCGGCCGGGCCACGTACGAGTCCGGGGACCTGATGACCCACCAGCCCGAACCCACCCTGCCCGGCGTCCTCGCCATCGACGCGGGCAACTCCAAGACCGACGTCGCCCTCATCGGCGCCGACGGCACCGTCCACGGCACGGCCCGTGGCGGCGGCTTCGCCCCCCACCGGATCGGCGGCGCGGCCGCCGTCGCCGGGCTCGCCCCGCTCGTCGAGCAGGCCGCCGCCGCGGCCGGCCTGCCCTCCTGGAACGGCGTGCTGACCAGCCACGTCAGCGCCTGCCTCGCCAACGCCGACCTGCCCGTCGAGGAGGAGGCGCTGCGCCGCGCCCTCGAATCGCACCCCTGGGGCGTCAGCAACACCGTCGTCAACGACACCTTCGGCCTGCTCCGGGCCGGTACCGACGGCCCGCGCGGCGTCGCCGTGGTCTGCGGCGCCGGGATCAACTGCGCCGGCCTGCTGCCGGACGGGCGCACCGCCCGCTTCCCCGCGCTCGGCGAACTCACCGGCGACTGGGGCGGCGGCGGCGGCCTCGCCATCGCCAGCATGTGGCACGCCGTGCGCGCCGAGGACGGCCGGGGCGGGCCGACCGCGCTGGCCGCCGCCATCGCCGAGCACTTCGGCCTGCCCAGCGCCGGCGCCGTCGCCGAGGCCGTCCACCTCGGGCACCTGGCCGAGGAGCGGCTGCACGAGATCGTCCGGGTGCTGTTCGCCGTCGCGGTCGAGGGCGACGCCACCGCGCGGGAGCTGATCGACCGGCAGGCCGACGAGATCGTCCGGCTCGCCGTCGTCGCGCTCGACCGGCTCGACCTGCTCGGCTCCCCCACGCCGGTCGTGCTCGGCGGCGGCGTGCTCGCCTCCCGGCAGCCGCTGCTGCTCGACAACCTGACCGCGCGGCTCGCCGCGGCCGCGCCGCTCGCCGAGCCCCGGGTGGTCGTCGCCCCGCCGGTGCTGGGCGCCGCGTTGCTCGGCCTCGACCACCTGGGCGCCGGGGCCGCGGCGCAGGCCGCCGTCCGGGCGGCGTACGAAACGCAGCGGCCGGTGTCGGTCTGAGGCCCGCCTCCCGGATCGGGCCCTGCCCCCAACTCCCGCCCCCGCCCGGTCCGCACGCCGGGCGGGGACGGGAACCGCGCGGCGGGCCCCGCTCGTGCACCCGGTGAGCCGACGGTCGCGATCACCGGGGAGACTGGTGCCATGGCCGTGCCCCGTACCCTCCTCGCCGCCGCCCTGATCGGCTCCGCCGCCGCGGTGCTCACCGCCTGCACGCCCGCGGACTCCCGGCCCACGGTGGCCGCCGCCTCGGCCGCGGCCTCCGCGGACGACCTCGGCGAGGACGTACTGGACGACGACTTCGACCTCATGGACGAGGAGCAGCTCGACGAGCCCGCCGAACCGGAGGCCCCGGCCCCGGCGCCGGCCGCGAGCTGCACCGCGCCGGTCCGGCACCCGGGCCACCAGGTGCTGGTCGTGGTCACCGCCGACACCGCCGAACTCACCGCCCAGCCCGCCCGCTACGCCTGCGACGAGGAGCGCTACGAGCCCGCCGGCGCCCCCGTCCACTACGGCTTCGCCGCCGCCGGCGTCGCCGCCACCCTGCTCGACCGCACCCCCGGCGCGCCGCCGCGCCCCGTGCGGCTCGCCGAACTCGTCGACCACCTCGACACCTGCCTCGCCGACCTCGTCCCCGCCGCCCCCTACGCCTGCCGCGGCGAGGCCTACGACGTGGTCCTCGACTCCCACGGCCGCATCATGCAGATCGCCGAACTCGACCAGCCGTAGGACCTTCTGACGCCCGCCCGCACGGGCCCGCGGGACGTCCATACGGTGTAGAACCTCCCCGCAACTGTTGGCAATCGGCTGCGCTACGCGCATCGACGGGGCGTGGCCTGCGGGCTTTTGGCGTTCGCTACGTTGAGGCGGGATTCCTTTACCGGCGTCCTCGTTGACCCGGTTCCGACGGCTCTGCTTTGCTTCCGGCGGTCGACGACGCAGAGCCGGTCCCCCCATCCCCACACGGCAGTTGACGCGTGTCAACGGCCGTCCGGCCGCTCGTCGCCGCCCACCCTTCGTCCCCCGTGCTGCCGTCGCGGCCCACCGGTGCGCGCTCGGCAGGAGAGAGGAACCCTCACGATGGGCATGTCCCCCACGTTCCGCCGCACCCACCTGCGGGCCCTGACCGGACTCAGCGCGCTGGCCGTGGCTGCCGCGGGCTTCGCGGCGGCGCCCGCCGCGCAGGCCGACCAGCCGGCGCGCGAGACCGCCGGGCCCAGCCACCCCTACCGGCACGGCGTCCAGCCCACCCGGGAGGCGAGCGCCTCCTCCAACGCCCGGACCTCCAACCTGCACTACGGCGGCGGTGTCGACGGGATCGGCGTCACCACCGGCGCGCCCAAGGTCTACCTGGTCTTCTGGGGCAGCCAGTGGGGCACCCAGGGCACCGACGCCTCCGGCTACACCACACTCAGCGGCGACCCGATGGGCGAGGCCGTCCGGGCGCAGCAGCTGTTCAAGGGTCTCGGCACCAACGGCGAGACCTGGTCCGGCGTCATGACCCAGTACTGCGAGGGCGTCGCCAAGGGCGCCACCAGCTGCCCGTCCACGGCCGCGCACGTCGGCTACCCGAGCGGCGGCGCGCTGGCCGGCGTCTGGGTGGACACCTCGGCGGCCGCGCCCGGCCAGGCCACCGGCAACCAGCTGGCCGCCGAGGCGGTCAAGGCGGCCGGGCACTTCGGCAACACCACCGCGGCCGCGAACCGCAACGTGCAGTACGTGGTGCTCTCGCCGACCGGCACCCACCCGGACGGCTTCAACACCAGCACCGGCAACTTCTGCGCCTGGCACGACTGGAACGGCGACACCACGCTGACCGGCGGCGCCGCGTCGAGCCCGTACGGCGACGTGGCGTTCACCAACGACCCGTACGTGACGGACATGGGCAGCTCCTGCGGCCAGAACTACGTCAACAGCGGCAGCGCGGGCACCCTGGACGGGGTGACCATCGTCTACGGGCACGAGTACTCGGAGACCGTCACCGACCAGAACCCGGCGGGCGGCTGGACCGACTCGACCGGCTACGAGAACGCCGACAAGTGCGCCTGGAAGGGCACCGGCGGGGTCGGCGGCGCGCAGAACGTGAACCTCGCGACCGGTTCGTTCGCCATGCAGGGCACCTGGGCGAACGACGCCTCCGGGTGCGAGATCTCGCACCCGGTCGTCCCCTGACGGCCGGGCCGCGGTGAGGCGCGGCGCCGGGGCGGGTTGTGCGGGCCCGCCCCGGCGCCGCCCTACGGGGTGACGAGGCCGGACTCGTAGGCCTGGATGACCAGGTGGACCCGGTCGCGGGCGTCGAGCTTGCTGAACAGGCGGGCCACGTGGGCCTTCGCGGTGGCGACGCTGATGGTGAGTTCGGCGGCGATCTCGGCGTTCGAGAGGCCGCGCCCGACCAGGACCAGCACCTCGCGTTCGCGCTCGGTGACGCTCTCGGCGATCCGGCGGCGGGACGCCGCGGTGGCCGGCGCGGCGGACGGCGCGGCCGCGGGCTCCGGGCGGGCGGCGAACTCGCCGATCAGGCGCCGGGTGACGGCCGGGGCGATCAGGGCGTCCCCGGCGGCGACGACCCGGACGCCGTCCAGGATGGTCTCCAGCTCGAGGTCCTTGACCAGGAAGCCGCTGGCGCCGGCCCGCAGCGCGCCGTACACGTACTCGTCGTCGTCGAAGGTGGTGAGGACGAGGACGTGGGTGGGCAGGTCGGGGGCGGCGGTGATCCGGCGGGTGGCCTCGATGCCGTCCGTGCCGGGCATCCGGATGTCCATCACGGCGACGTCCGGGCGCAGCCGGGCGACGAGTTCGACGGCCTCGGCGCCGTCGCCGGCCTCGCCGACCACCTGCAGGTCCGGGGTGTCGGCCATCAGCACGCGCAGGCCGGTGCGGATGAGCGGCTGGTCGTCGACCAGGACGACGCGGATCACGGCGCCACCTCCAGGGCGGTTCGTCGAGGGAGCGGTTCGGGGCCCGTTTCGGGGCCCGTTTCGGGCAGCGGCAGGGTGGCGGCGACCCGGAAGCCGCCCTCGGGGCGCGGCCCGGCGCTGAACTCGCCGTGCAGCAGGGCGACCCGCTCGCGCATGCCGGCCAGGCCGTAGCCGGTGCCGTCGCCCGACCCCTGCGCGGTGCCGAGGTCGACGATGCCGAGCGCGAGGCCGCCGGGGCGGTACTCGACGGTGACGTGGCAGTCCCGGGTGCCCGAGTGCTTGACCACGTTGGTGACCGCCTCCTGGACGATCCGGTACGCGGCGAGGTCCACCTCGGGCGGCAGGGCGCGGGCCTCGCCGCGCCGGGTCACCGCGACCCGCACGCCGGCGCCCGCGGTCCTCTCCACCAGGCGGTCCAACTCCCCCAGGCCCGGAGCGACTTCGCGCGGCGCCGGCTCGTCGTCGGCCTCCCGCAGCGCGCCGAGCATCCGGCGCAGCCCGGCCAGCGTCTCCCGGCTGGTGGTCTCGATGGCGTCCAGCGCGTTGCGGGTCTCGGCGGGCTGGGTGTCCATCACCCGGCGGCCCATCCCGGCCTGGATCGCGATGATGCCGATGTTGTGGGCCACCATGTCGTGCAACTCGCGGGCGATCCGCAGCCGTTCGGCGGTGACGGCCTGGTCGGTGACGCGGCTGCGCAGCGCCGCGGTGTGCGCGCGGCTCTGGTGGACGGTGTTGCCGACCAGCCAGGCGATCAGGACGAGCGCGGCCCAGCCGAGGTAGGCGAGCGGGTTCACGAGGTGGCCGCGCACCGCGCCCCAGAGCGTGATCGCGGCGATGGTGCCGAGCGGCAGGCCGACGGCGGTCAGCGAGACCGCCCGGGAGCGGGTGGCCGCGCAGTAGCCGACCACGGTGACGGCGATCAGGAACTGCAGCGGCGCGGCCTCCTGGACCCGCCACATCCCGAGCGCGTACAGGCAGCACAGCAGCGCCGTCGCGACGGCGGCCAGCGGCAGCCGGACCAGCAGGGTCGCGACCAGGGTGGTGTTCACCGCCGTGACCACCATCGGCAGGTCCTCGGGATTGCCCTGGTAGTCGAAGAGGTGGCGCAGCTCGTCCTCGCGGGTGAACAGCCGGAACACGACGATGGCGGTCCAGAACGCCGCCACCCACACGCCGGGCGGCAGGCGCCGGAGCAACGGCGGGCGGGGCTCGATGATCATGACGCGATGGTAGCCGCGGACCGCCCGGCGGAACATCGGCCCGGGGGCGTAATCCCCGGGGCGAAGCCGGCGGCGGGCGGTTGTGGCCCGCGGCCCGATGCCGTCCGGGGCCCGTCCTCGGCAGAGTCGTCACCGTGATCGAGATCGAACGACTGACCAAGCGGTACGGCGCCACCACGGCCGTCGACCGGCTGAGCTTCACCGTCCGGCCCGGCGCCGTCACCGGCTTCCTCGGCCCCAACGGCGCGGGCAAGTCCACCACGCTGCGGATGATCCTGGGCCTCGACTCCCCCACCGCGGGCCGGGCCACCGTCGACGGCGTGCCGTTCGCCGGGCGGCCGCGCGGCCTGCGGCACGTCGGCGCCCTGCTCGACGCCGGGGACGTGCACGGCGGCCGCAGCGCCCGGGCCCACCTCGCGGCGCTGGCCCGCAGCAACCGCATCCCGCTCGGGCGGGTCGACGAGGTGCTGGCGGAGGTCGGCCTCGGCAAGGCCGCGGGGCGGCGGATCGGCGGCTACTCGCTGGGCATGAAGCAGCGGCTCGGCATCGCCGGCGCCCTGCTCGGCGACCCGCCGGTGCTGCTCTTCGACGAGCCGCTGAACGGGCTCGACCCGGAGGGCGTGCTGTGGGTGCGCGGGCTGTTCCGGCGGCTCGCCGACGAGGGGCGGACGGTCTTCGTCTCCAGCCACATGATGGCGGAGATGGAGCACACCGCCGACCGGCTGGTGGTGATCGGGCGCGGCCGGCTGATCGCCGACGAGAGCCTGGCGGAGTTCTCGGCGCGCAACGCCGAAACGTCGGTGGCCGTGCGGACGCCCGAACTGGCCGCGCTGGCCGGGGTGCTGCGCGGCGAGGGAGCCGAAGTCGACGTGACCGATGAGCAGTTCGGGATCGTCACCGGCCTGCCGGCCGACCGGATCGGCGAACTCGCGCTGCGGCACGGCCTGGTGCTGCACGAACTCGCCACCCGGACGTCGTCGCTGGAGGCGGCGTTCATGTCCCTGACCGCAGACAGTGTCGAGTACCTGGCCGGAGACGCCCGATGAGCACCCTGAGCGTTCGCACCACCGCCGAGCCGGCGCCCCGGTTCACCGACCTGCTCGCCGCCGAGTGGATCAAGCTCCGCTCGCTGCGCTCCACCTACTGGGTGCTGGCGCTCGCCTCGCTGGTGGCGATCGGCGTCAACCTCAACGCCGTCCACGCCGACCTGACGTACATCGACCACCCGCCGCACCGGATGCCCGGCATGCCGCCGTACCGGTACGACGCGATGTGGCACAGCCTCGGCAGCATCTCCTGCGACCTGATGGCGATCGCGGCCGGCTCGCTGGGTGCGATCACCGTGTTCGGCGAGTACACCACCGGCCTGATCCGCACCACCTTCGCCGCCGTGCCCGACCGGCGCGGGGTGATCGGCGCCAAGGTGCTGCTCATCGGCGGGATCACCACGCTGGCCGGGGTGGTGGTCTCGACGGTGTCCTTCTTCTCCTGCAACGCGATGCTCGCCTCCCGGCACGTCGGGCTCTCCATCACCAACCCGGTCAGCCAGCGGGCCGTCCTCGGCTACGCGTTGATCGTGCCGGTCTGCGCGCTGGTCGGCATGGCGCTGGGCGCGCTGCTGCGGCACGCCACCGCCTCGATCGTGTCCCTGGTGGTGCTGATGTTCATCGCGCCGCTGATGTTCGGCGGGGACCGCTACCGGTGGCTGCACGAGATCGGCAGCCACCTGCCGCTGGCCCCGGTCGACCGGCTCACCTACAACCCCGACTCCAACACCACGCTCTCGGAGTGGGCGCCGAGCGTGCTGGACTCGTGGATCACCATGGGGGCGTGGGCGGCGGTCTCGGTGGCGGCGACGGTGCTCGTGGTGCGGCGCCGGGACGCGTGAAGCCCCGTGCCGTGAGTCACCGACCGCCTCACGGCACGATCTGCGCGCCGATCAGGCCGTGGCCGCCCTCGGCGGCCGCACGCCAGATCGGGACGGCCGTGTCGAACAGGTCGCCCACCGGGTCCGCCGACCGCAGCGCCTGCTCGGCCCGCCGCTCGGCCTCCACCCGTGCGGCGCCGTCCAGCGCGAACAGCGCCTCGACGGCGGGCAGTGTCGCGCGCACCTCGTCCGGGCTCAGCACCAGGTCCCCGAACCAGCCCGGGAGCTCCCGGATCCGCTCCGGGCCGAGCGCGTGCGCCAGGCCCAGCATCGGGAAGCGGTTGCGGGCGGACACGGCGCCGTACGGGCGCAGGCCTGCGCAGTCCTCCCAGACCGCGTACATCGCCTCGACGTCCAGCCCGAAGGGGCCGGAGGCCAGCGCCTCCAGTTCGTCGAAGCCCAGTTCCTCGCGCTCCCAGCGCCGCCACAGCGCGCGGGTGCCGGGGGCCGCCGCGTGCTCGGCCAACTGTGCCCGCAGGGCGGGCCCGTGCCGCTCGACGGCGCCGGCGGGGGCGAGGACCAGGAACCACGTGGCGTAGTAGCTCATGGGCCGCCAGGGTACGCGGGGCGCCCGTCAGGTCGGGGTGACCTGGGTGCCGAAGAGGCCGTGGCCGGCCTCGACGGCGGCGCGCCAGACCGGGAGGACCTCGTCGAGGATCCGCTCCGGGCCGTCCCAGCACTCGGGCAGGGCCTCGACCAGCCGCTCGACGGCCGTCGCCCGGGCGGCCCCGTCCAGGTCGAACGCCGCCTCGACGGCGGGCAGCGCCGCCCGCGCCTGCTCGGGCGTCAGCAGGAAGTCGCCGAACCAGCCCGGCAGTCGGGCGAAGCGCTCCGGGCCGATGGCGTACGCCAGGCCGGCCATCGGTGAGCCCTTGCGGGCGGCGAGGTGGACGTACGGCCCGGTCGCCTGCCCGAGCTCCCAGGCCTCGTAGACCACGTCGACGTGCTCGTCCAGCGGGCCGTCGAAGGCCCGCTCGTGGAACGCGTGGAACGCCTGCTCGCCGTTCGGATCGGCCGCCCAGCGCCGCCACCACTCCCGCGTGCGCGGATCCGCCGCGTGCTCCGCCACCGGCGGGCGCAGCCGCGGCGCGAAGCGCTCGACGCCGGCGGCGGGCATCGGCATCAGGACCCAGAAGGTGGAGTTGCCCATGGCGCCCCAGGGTAGGCGGGCCCACCGACGACCCCTCGGGTCAGGCGGGCAGCGGTGCCGCCTTGTCGCGGAAGGCGCCGAGGGTGGCCGCGGCGACGCCGCAGGCGGGCAGGAAGGCGGCGGCGCCGCCGTGGTGGGTGCGGACGCGGTCGAGGAAGACCGCCATGGCCTCGGCCGGGGCCTCCAACAGCGGTGCGGGGATGGTGAGTTGCCCGCTCTGGACGCGGTCGTTGAGGGCGGTGCGGTGGCGTTCGGCCAGGCCGGCGAAGATCTGCGGGAGGGCCTCGGCGGTGCGGGCGTAGTCGGCGACGATGCGGTCGGCGGGGACGCCGAGCAGGTCGAGGAGCAGCGCGGTGACGAGGCCGGTGCGGTCCTTGCCGGCGGCGCAGTGCAGCAGGACGGCGCCGGGGCGGGCGGCGGCTTCGACGGCGGCGGCGACGGCCCGGGGGGCGGATTCGGCGAGCAGCACGTACCAGTCGCCGAGGTCGGCGGCGGTGGTCATGGTGCCGAGCCGGGCGGCGAGGAGGTCGGTGGCCGGGTCGACGGGGGCGGCGACGACGGCGATGCCCGCCTCGACGGCGGCGGCCCAGTCGGCGGGGTCGGTCTCGCGGGTGTCGCGCAGGTCGACGATGGTGCGGATGTCGCAGGAGCGCAGCTGGTCGACGACGGCCGCGTCGGCGGCGGGGAAGGGCTGTGCGGAGCGGTACAGCACGCCGGCGCGTATCCGGCGGCCCTCGGGGTCGCTGAGGACGGCGGGGTCGCGGAAGTTGACCAGGGACATCGCGGGGCCTTTCGGTGGGGCCGCGCCCCGGACAGGCACGACACATCTAGACGTCTAGATGTGTAACCCGTCGCGGGGGTGCCGGGCAAGCCGCGCCCGGCGGGGACACCCCTCCATCCCACTCCCGCCGGGCCGCCGCGTCGAGCGGAACGGCCGGTGGCCTTCGCCCGGAGCCGCCGCTTCGTAGGATCGGGCCGTGGCCACGAACCCCCCGAGCACCCCGCTGTACCGCCGTCTCGCCCTGCAGCTGCAGGAGCGGATCGACGCCGGCGCCTACCCGGCGGGCGCCCGGCTGCCGAGCGAGCCCGAGCTGAGCGCCGAGTTCGGCGTGAACCGGTTGACCGTGCGGCAGGCGGTGGCGGAGCTGGAGCGCGCGGCCGTGGTGGAGATCCGCCGGGGCGTGGGAACCTTCGTCCGCCCGCCGGCCGTCCGGATCTCGATCGCGGTGGACCCGCGCAGCCAGCGGGTCGACCTGGGCAGCGTGCACGCCGCGCTGCCGGACGCGGCGGGCGGAGCGAGCGGCGGGCACGGCGAGGACGGCGAGTTCGTGGTGGGCGCCCCGCCGGTGACGGGGTCGGCGGAGGACGCGGAGGCGGCCCGGCAGCTGGGCCGCACGACGGCCGAGCTGTCCCGGGTGGACTCGGTGATCCGGCACGCGGGCCGGCCGCAGGCGGCCTGCAGCTACTGGGTGCCGTACCGGCCGCTGCCCGCCGAGCTGGTGCGCCCCGGCCACCCGGGGAACCTGGTGCCGGCGCTGGCCCGGGCGACCGGCGTGGAGCTGGAGTACGACTGGCGGGCGTTCGGCGCGGTGGGCGCGGACCTCGCGGACGCCGAACTGCTGGGCGTGCCGCCGGGCACGGCGCTGCTGGTGCGCGAGGGCGTCAGCTGCACCCCGGACGGCACCCCGGCGCTGTACGTGCGGCGGCGGATCGACGGCAGCCGCGCCCGCTTCGTGCTGCGCTTCCGGGAGTCGTGAGGCCGCGCCTGCGGCCGGTCCGCACGCGCGGCGGCGCTGATAGCGTTCACCGCCGAGATCATCCGCTCGAACATGGGCAGCAGGACGTGAACAGCAGTCGCACGGGGGTCGGGACACGGTGACCGAGGGGATCGAGCACGACGTACCGACCGAGCTGACCGAGGCCTACCTCGTCCTTCTCGCCGACGCCTCCCGCACCGGGCGGCTGCTGCGCCGCGACGAGCTGGAGGGCCTGCGCGCGCTCGGCGAGCACTGCGCCGAGGCCGGCTACGGCCTGCGCGAGGTGGTCGCGCACTGCCTGGCGGCGGCCCGGCGGGCCTGGCAGACACTGCCCGGCTCGGCGTCGGCGCTCAGCGTGGCCGAGCTGCGCCGCACCGGCGACGCGGTGCTCGCCGCGACCGACGCCGCGCTGGCGGCGCTGGGCGAGGGGCACGAGCGGGCGCAGCGGATGGCCGTGCGCCAGGAGGAGGCGGCGCGGCGGGAGTTCATCGACGACCTGCTGTACGGGCGCGGCGACCTGGGCCTGCTGGCGGAGCGCGCGGAGCGGTTCGGGCTGCGGCTGGCGGGGGCGTACGCGGTGGCGGTGGCGGTCGGCGAGGAGCCGTTCGCGGACGTCCACCCGCTGGTGCACCGGGTGGAGCGGGAGCTGGTGGGCCGGTTCGGCGAGCGGGACGTCCTGCTGGCGAGCAAGGACGGCCGGCTGGTGTGCATCGCCCCGGACTCCGAGCGGGCCGTGCTGGAGGCGTTCGCGGACCTGACGCTGCGCCCGGGCGCCGGCTACCGCCCGGTGCTGCGGGTGGCGACCGGGCGGCGGCACTCGGGCGCGAGCGGGGTGCTGCGCAGCTACGAGGAGGCGCTGGACGCGCTGGACTACGCGCAGCGCCTGGGCCTGGCGGCCCGGCAGTTGAAGGCCGAGGAGCTGCTGGTGTTCCCGGTGCTGATGCGGGACCGGGCGGCGATGGCGGACCTGGTGCGCAGCGTGCTGGGCCCGCTGACGGAGGCGCGCGGCGGCGCCCGTCCGCTGCTGGACACGATCGCGGTGCAGGCGGAGGCGGCGTACGTGAACGCGGAGGCGGCGCGCCGGCTGGGGCTGAGCGTGCGCACCCTGAGCTACCGGCTGGAGCGGATCAAGTCGCTGACGGGGTACGACCCTTCGGACGCGTTGCAGCGCTTCACGCTGGAGACGGCGGCGATGGGGGCGCGGCTGCTGAACTGGCCGGAGCAGCCGCTCTAGGAGGTACGTGCGCGGATCCGGCAACGGGCCGATCCCGCCTCCCCTGTCCGCCGGCGCCGCCCGCCAACCCCGCTGGAGCGGTCCCGTCGCCCGGCTGTTGCGGAGTTGTTCCACTGTCACCGGGAGCGCGCGCACCAGGGTGTCAAAGGGGCGTAAAGATTGCCGGATCCTGGCAATGTGCGGACGCCCCCCGCGCTGTCACGATCTCCGAGGCGCCGAGGTGCGGTGTCGGACGGAAAGACGGGGGAGCGTGGCCGGGGTGGGGGGATTCGTCACGGCCGCGCTGGCCTTTCCGACCGCGCTGTTCAGTTTCGCGCTGGTGGTGGTCGTCGGGTACTGGCTGTTGATGCTGCTCGGCGGTCTCGGGTTCGACGCCCTGCACGGGGGGCACGGCGTCGGGCACCACGTGGGCGTCGGGCACGGCGGGCACGTGGGTCAGGTGGGTCATGCCGGGCACGGTGCCGGGGGGCACGGTGCGGCCGGTCATGGTGCCGGGGGGCACCATGGCGGGGGCGTGGCGCACGGCGGGCCCGACTCCTCCCACCACCACGGGGGTGTGCTGGACCGGCTGGGGCTGGGCGGGGTTCCGCTGACGGTGGCGGTGTCGCTGCTGGTCGCGATCGCCTGGTTCGTCAGCCTGGCCGGCACCGTCCTCACCACGGGGGCCCCGGCGCGCGGCGGCGTGTTCGCCGTCGCGCTGGTGGCCGCCTGGGCCGGCACCCGGGTGATCGTCCGGCCGCTGTCGCGGCTGTTCCCGCAGGACCGCCCGGTGACCCGGGGGGACTTCGTCGGCCGGGTCTGCGTGATCCGCACCGGCCGGGTGACCGCCGACTTCGGTCAGGCCGAGGTCACCGCCGAGGACGGCTCCACCGCGACCGTCCAGGTCCGCACGGTCGAGGACGACCCCGGGCTGACGGCCGGGCGGACGGCCCTGGTCTTCGACTACGACGCCGACGCCGAGGTGTTCCTGGTCGCGGCCTTCGACCCGTCACCGCCGGGCGCCTGACGGTCCGCCGCCTCTCTTTTCCCGCTTCTCTTTTCCCACTTCCGTTTTCCCACTTCTGATTTCCCGCTTCTGATTTCCCACTTCGCACCACTTCTCGTCAAAGGACTCCGTGATGGACACCATCGCCGTGGGTTTCGGCGTACTCGTCGCCGTCGTGCTGCTCATCCTGCTCGCCGTGCTGCTCCTCGTGGGCCGCCTGTTCCAGAAGGTCGAGCAGGGCAAGGCACTGATCGTCTCCCGCACGAAGAAGGTGGACGTCACCTTCACCGGCGCGATCGTCCTGCCGATCATCCACAAGGCCGAGCTGATGGACATCACCGCGAAGACGGTGGAGATCCACCGGGCCGGCCGGGACGGCCTGATCTGCCGGGACAACATCCGGGCCGACATCCGGATCTCGTTCTTCGTCCGGGTGAACAAGACCGTCGAGGACGTCGTCAAGGTGGCGCAGTCGATCGGCACCGCCCGGGCCAGCGACCCGCAGGCGATCCAGGAGTTCTTCGCGGCGAAGTTCGCCGAGGCGCTGAAGACGGTCGGCAAGCAGCTGGACTTCACCGACCTGTACACCCACCGGCACGAGTTCCGGGACCAGATCATCGCCGTCATCGGCACCGACCTCAACGGGTACACCCTGGAGGACGCGGCGATCGACCACCTGGAACAGACCCCGATGAGCCAGCTGGACTCCGACAACATCCTCGACGCCCAGGGCATCCGCAAGATCACCGAGCTGACCGCGATCGAGCACGTGCGCACCAACGAGTACCAGCGCACCGAGGAGAAGGAGATCACCCGGCAGAACGTCGACGCCCGGGAGACCGTCCTGGAGCTCGAGCGCCGCCAGGCGGACGCCGAGATCCGCCAGCGCCGCGAGATCGAGACCCTGCGGGCCAAGGAGGACGCGGTGATCGCCCGGGTGCAGGAGGAGGAGCGGCTGAACGCGCAGACCGCCTTCCTGCGCACCGAGGAGCTGCTCGGGGTGCAGCGGGAGAACCAGGCCCGCGAGGTCGCGGTGGCGCAGAAGAACCGCGAGCGGGTGATCGCGGTGGAGAACGAGCGGATCGAGAAGGACCGCCTGCTGGAGGTCGTCGGCCGCGAGCGGGAGACCGAACTGGCCGTCATGGCCAAGCAGAAGGAGGTCGAGTCCCGCCGCCGGGAGGTCGCCGACGTGGTCCGCGAGCGGGTCGCGGTGGAGCGCACCGTCGCCGAGCAGGAGGAGGCCGTCAAGACGCTGCGCGCCACCGAGGAGGCCGAGCGGGTCCGCAAGGCGGTCGTCATCCAGGCCGAGGCGGAGGCGCAGGAGAAGCTGGTCAAGGACATCAAGGCCGCCGAGGCCGCCGAGCAGGCCGCCTCCCACAAGGCCCGCGAGGCGCTGGTGCTGGCCGAGGCCCGGCAGCAGGCCGCCGAGCTGGACGCGGCCGCCAAGGTCAAGCTGGCCGAGGGCGTCCGGGCGGAGGCCGCCGCCGAGGGCCTGGCCCGGGTGCAGGTGCGGGAGCAGGAGGCGGCCGCGGTCGAGAAGGTGGGCCGCGCCGAGGCCGTCGTGCAGACCGAGAAGGCCAAGGCCGCCGCGCTGGAGGTCGGCGCCAAGCTGAAGGCGGAGGCCGAGGGCCTGACCGAGAAGGCCGCGGCGATGGCCAAGCTGGACGAGGCCTCGCGCGGGCACGAGGAGTACCGGCTGCGGCTGGCCGCCGAGAAGGACGTCCGGCTGGCCGGGCTGGACGCGCAGCGGCAGATCGCCGAGGCGCAGGCGGCGCTGGTCGCGGCCGGCCTGGAGAAGGCCAAGATCGACATCGTCGGCGGGGACTCGGTCTTCTTCGACAAGCTGGTGCAGTCGGTGTCGGCGGGCAAGGCCGTGGACGCCTTCGTCGGCCACTCGCAGACCGCGCAGACCCTCGCCGGGCCCTGGCTGGACGGCAGCGCCAGCTTCACCGAGGACCTGACCCGGGTGCTGTCCTCGGTCTCCACGGCCGACGTGCAGAACCTCACCGTCTCCGCGCTGCTGCTGAGGCTGATCGGCGCGGGCGGCGGCGAGCAGGCCGGCCAGCTGCGCCAACTGCTGGACTCCGCGAAGAAGTTGGGCATCGCCGAGACGCCGATCGGGGCGCTCGCGACGGCCAACGGCAGCAAGTAGTCACCCCCGCACCGCACACCTGAGGAACTGACCGTGGACGCCACCGCCGCCTCCGCCTCCGACACCCGGCTCGACGCCGGCACCTACGAGGTCCTGCGCGACCGGCTCGCCCGGGCCGCCGCCGAACTCGCCGACCGGGCCACGGCGTTGAACGCCCGCCGGGTCGCCGAGTTCGGCGGCGGGGAGCTGCGGCTGGCCGGCACCGGACGGCTCACCACCGCCCGGGCCTGCCTGCCGCAGGACCTCACCGCCGCCGGCGGGCTGCTCCTGCTCGGCACCCGGCCCGTCGAACCCGGCGGCGACGACGAGGACTTCACCGCGGCCCTCACCGTCCACCACCCCGACCTCTCCCCCGCGCCCGCCGCGGGCACCCTGCTCGACGACCCCCGGCTGCGCCAGGACCTCGCCGACCTGCGCCGCTACTTCCGCGACGCCCGGCTGGACCGGCTGCGCCCGACCGCCGGCCGGCTGCTCGCCGTCTTCCGCACCGGCCCGGCCGCCGCCGACGTCCGCGTCCTGCGCTGGCTCGCCCCCGACGAGGGGCGGCCGAGCTACCACGACGGCCGCGGCGAGCGCGACCACACCCCGGCGGACGGGCAGCAGCTCGACTGGACGCCGCTCACCCGCGACGACCAGCTGCCCGCCGCCCCCGGCACCCCGCCGCGCGCCGACCTCGCCGGGGAGCTCCACCTCGGCGTCGACGGCGGCCGGCTCACCCTCACCGCCCCGGACGGCCGCGCACTGCACCACGAGCCGCTGGCCGAGGCGCTGCAGACCCTCGCCGACGCCCGGATCGCCCACGCCCGCCTGGGCACCCTGCTGCTCGTACGGGTGCGCCCGTACCAGGAGGAGACCGTCCGGCACCTGGTCGTCCACCTGCCCACCGGCACCGTCACCCGGATCGACGCGCTCGGCCAGGCCTGCCTGCGGCTGCCCGCCGACCAGGGCGTCGCCTTCCCCGGCGGCTGCCACCTCGCGGACGGCACCGTGCGCACCTTCGACCAGCCGGTGGACGGCCTCGCGTACGAGCGCACCGTCGTCTCGCCCAACGGCGAGGACGTGCTGTACGAGTTCCGCTCCCCCGTCGACGGCCGCGCCCTGCTCCAGCCGTACAACTCCGTCCGCCAGGAGGCCGCCGCCCCGCTCGCCTGCCAGGGCTACGCGCTGCTCGACGACGGCACCCTGATCGCGCTGCGCCCCGCCGAGGACGGGCCCGCCCGGATGCACCCCGTCCAGCTGTGGCGGACCCCGTTCACCAGCGAGCGGCACGCCGCCGAACAGCCGCCCGGCCACGGCCCGCTGGCCCGGATCGGCAACGCCGACCTGGTCCGCGGCCTCGCCGACTGCCTCGCCCTCGCCCGGCTCGCCGCCGCCGGCGCCGACACCCCGGCCGGCCACCGGGCCGTCCTCGCCGCCTGCACCCGCACCGCCGACCGGCACCACTGGCTCGGCCAGGACGGCCTCGGCGACCTCGCCGCGCCGCTCGCCGAGATCCACGACACCGCCCGCCGGGTCATCGCCGAGTACGAGGCGATCGCCCAGCTCACCGCGCACGCCGCCGGCCAGGTCGCGGAGGCCGCCGAGCACGTCGAGGGCCTGCTGCGCACCGCGCGCGGCGAGACCCTGGCCGACGCCGCCGAGTGGGTCGACCGGCTGGCCGGGCTGCGCCGCGCCCAGGGCCGGGTGGAGGCGCTGCGCGAGCTGCCGCGCGTCCGCGTCGACCGGGTGGACGCGCTCGCCGCGCACCTCGCCGAGGGCCTGGCCGAGGCCGCCGGGCGGGCCGTCGACCGGCTCGCCGAGCCGACCGCCTTCGCACCGCACCGCCGCCGGGCCGGCGACCTCGCCGAGGCCTGCGCCGCGATCGCCACCGCCGCCGAGGCCGCGCCGCTGTTCGAGCGCCTGGGCGAGCAGAGCGAGGCCCTGCAGACCGTCTCCGAACTGGTCGGCACCCTCGACCTGGCCGACGCCACCACCCGCACCGCCGTCCTCGACCGGCTCGCCGACGTCCTCGGCCTGCTCAACCGGGCCCGCGCCGCGCTCACCGTCCGTCGCCGCGACCTGCGCACCCGGGAGGCCGCCGCCGAGTTCGCCGCCGAGACGGCCCTGCTCGCCCAGGCCGTCACCGCCGCGCTCGCCGCCGCCGACACCCCCGAGGCCTGCGACGACCAGCTCGGCCGGCTGCTGCTGCGGATCGAACAGCTGGAGACCCGCTTCGCCGACGCCGACCCGGCCCTCGGCGAGCAGCTCGCCGACCGGCGCGCCGAGATCCACGACGCGCTCACCGCCCGCCGCCAGCACCTGCTGGAGGAGCGCGCCCGCCGCGCCGACCGGCTGGCCGCCTCCGCCGACCGCATCCTCGACACCCTGCACCGGCGGCTCGCCGCGCTCGGCACCGCCGCCGAGATCGACGCCGCCTTCGCCGCCGACCCGACCGCCGTCAAACTCCGCGACCTGGCCGCCCGGTTGACCGAACTCGGCGACCGCGTCCGGGCCGAGGAGCTGACCGGACGGCTGCGCGCCGCCCGTGGCCGGGCCCGCCGCGCGCTGCGCGACCGCGCCGAACTCGCCGGCGACGGCCCCGGCACCCTGCGGCTCGGCCGCCACCTGTTCGCCGTCACCACCCAGCGGCCCGAACTCACCCTGCTGCCCTGGCGCGGCCGCCCCGCCTTCACCCTCACCGGCACCGACTACCGCTCCCCCGTCACCGACCCGGCCTTCGCCGCCACCGAACGCTACTGGGCGCGGCCGCTGCCCTCCGAGACGCCCGCGCTGTACCGCGCCGAGTACCTGGCGGCGAGCCTGCTGCTGGCCGCCGAACCGGGGGCGCTCCCGCCGGACCTCGACCTGCTGGAGCACGTGCGGCGGGCCGCCGAGCAGCGGCCCGACGAGGGCTACCAGCGCGGCGTGCACGACCACGACGCGGCGCTGCTGCTCGGCGCGCTGCTGCGACTCGACGCCCGGGCCGGGCTGCTGCGGCACCCGGCCGAGGCCCGGGCGGCCGCGCAGCTGTACTGGGCGCACGGCGCGGACGAGCGGCAGCGGCTGGTCTGGCACACCCGGGCCCGCTCGCTGGCCCTCGCCCGGCGGGCCTTCGGGGCGGCCGTCCCGGCGCTGGACGAGCTGGCGGCCGAACTCGGGGCCGCGGTGGCGGAGTTCGTCCCGGGTGCGGCGGGGGCCGGCCAGTACCTGGTGGCCGAACTCGCCGCCGCCGAGCCGGTGTTCGCGTACTCGGCGGGGGCCTCGGCGCTGCTCGACAAGTTCCGCGCCGCGCCCGAGTCGGCCGGGCTGACGGAGGCGCTCACCGCGCTGCCGGACGAGCCCTCGCTGCTGCCCGTACGGCGCCAACTCGCCGCCGCCTGGCTGGAGTCGGCCGCCACCGACGCCGACCCCGGCGACCTCGCCGAGGCCGCCGCCGCACTGCTCTGCCCCGCGCTGCCGCGCCGCGCCGCCGAGGGCGCGGTCGGCGCCCGGCTGACCGGCCTGCTCGGCGACCACCCGCGGGTCCGGGGCGGCGCGTTGGACCTGCGGCTGGACGAACTGCTGGCTCGGGTACGGGAGTTCGAGGCGGTGGAGGTGCCCGGCCACCGCGCCTACCAGCGGCTGCGCACCGAGCTGCTGGCCGCCGAGCACGCCCGGCTGCGGCTCGACCAGTACCGGCCGGCGCCGCTCAACGGCTTCGTCCGCAACCGGCTCATCGACCAGGTGTACCTGCCGCTGGTCGGCGACAACCTCGCCAAGCAGCTCGGCACCGCCGAGGCCGGCGGGCCCGTCGACCGCAGCGGCCTGCTGCTGCTCGTCTCCCCGCCCGGCTACGGCAAGACCACCCTGGTCGAGTACCTGGCCGAACGGCTCGGCCTGCTGCTGGTGTCCGTCAGCGGCCCCGCCCTCGGCCACCGCGTCACCTCGCTCGACCCGGCCGAGGCCCCCGACGCCACCTCCCGGCGCGAGCTGGAGAAGCTCAACTTCGCCCTGCACGCGGGCGACAACGTGCTGCTCTACCTCGACGACGTCCAGCACACCTCGCCCGAGTTCCTGCAACGCTTCATCCCGCTGTGCGACGCCCAGCGCCGGATCGACGGCGTGTGGGACGGCGAGGCCCGCGCGTGGGACCTGCGCGGCAAGCGCTTCGCCGTCGTGATGGCCGCCAACCCGTACACCGAGTCCGGCCGGCTGTTCCGGCTGCCCGACATGCTCGCCAACCGCGCCGACGTCTGGAACCTCGGCGACGCCGTCGCCGGGCGCGAGGACCTGTTCGCGCTCAGCTTCGTCGAGAACGCCCTGCCCGCCAACCCCCACCTGGCCGCGCTCGCCACCGCCGAACGGGCCGACCTGGACACCCTGCTCGCACGCGCCTCGGGCACCCCCGGCGGGCAGCTCGGCGCCGCCTGGCCGGCAGCCGAGGTCGAGCGCACCACCGCCGTCCTGGCCGGCCTGCTGCACCTGCGCGGCACCGTCCTGGCCGTCAACCGCGCCTACCTCGCCTCGGCCGCGCAGGACGACCGCGCCCGCACCGAGCCCCCGTTCCTCCTCCAGGGCTCCTACCGCAACATGGCCAAACTCGCCCAGCGCCTCGACCCGGCCCTCACCCGCCCCGAACTCGACGCCCTGCTCACCGAGCACTACCGCGCCGAGGCCCAGCCGCTGGGCGCCGACGCCGAGGCGCAGCTGCTCAAGCTGGCCGAGCTGCGGGGCACCCTGACGCCGGAGCAGGCGCGGCGGTGGGCGGAGCTGAAGCGCGCCTGGCGTCCGGACCGGGTCGAACGCCCTTGACCTCAAGGGCACTTCAGGTCCTACGGTCGGCCGCATGACCTTCCGCACGACCTTCCGCACGACCTTCACCGAACGCGAGCGCGCGTACCTCGCCGGCCAGCCACTGGCCCGCCTGGCCACCATCGGCCCCGGGGGCGGGCCGCACGTCCGCCCGGTGGGGTTCCGGCTCAACGCCGACGGCACCATCGACATCGGCGGCCCGGACAACGCCCGCAGCCGCAAGTACCGCAACGCCCGGGCCTGCCCGGAGGTCTCCGTGCTGATCGACGACCTGGCCCCCGCCGACGACCCGGTGGCGCCGGGCTGGGGCCGCGGCGTCGAGATCCGGGGCCGCGCGGAACTCGTGACCGTCGACGTGCCGCCGGTCCAGCCGGACGCGTTCAGCAAGGACGTCATCCGGGTGCACCCCCGGCGGATCATCACCTGGAACCTGGCGGCGCGCGGGAGCACCGCCCGCGACCTGGGGGTGTAGCTGGGGTGTAGCTGGCTACACCCCCGGAAGTGAACCCTCGGCCATGGGAGCGGCCCGTCCCACCTGCTGAAATATGATCATGAACAGCAGCACGCCGCCGGACTTCGCCGTCGAACTCCGCTCCGTCCGCCGGACCTACCGGCGCGGCCCCGAACCCGTCGTGGGCCTGGCCGAGGTGAGCATCGGCTTCCCGTTCGGGACCTTCACCGCCGTCATGGGCCCCTCCGGCTCCGGCAAGTCCACCCTGCTGCGGTCGGCCGCCGGCCTGGAGGCCATCGACGGCGGCGAGGTGCGGGTCGACGGCACCGTGCTCGGCGGCCTGCGCGACAAGCAGCTGACGGTGCTGCGCCGGGAGCGGATCGGCTTCGTCTTCCAGTCCTTCAACCTGCTCCCCGCCCTGACCGCCGCCCAGAACGTGGCGCTCCCCGCCCGGCTGGCGGGCCGGCGCCCGGCACCCGCCGAGGTCACGGCCGCGCTGGCCGCGGTCGGCCTCGCCGACCGCGCCGGGCACCGGCCGGGCGAGCTCTCCGGGGGCCAGCAGCAGCGGGTCGCCATCGCCCGGGCGCTGATCACCCGCCCGGCCGTCCTGCTCGCCGACGAGCCGACCGGCGCGCTGGACACCACCAGCGGCCGCGAAGTCCTCGCCCTGCTGCGCGACATGGCCGACGACCCCACCCGGGCCGTGGTCATGGTCACCCACGACCCGGTCGCCGCCTCCTACGCGGACCGGGTGGTCTTCCTCCGGGACGGCCGGCTGGCGGGCGAGCTGGAGCGGCCGACCGCCGAGCAGGTCGCCGCCCGGATGACCGCGCTGGAAACCGCGCCGGAAACCGCGCCGGAAACCGTGACCGCGCCGGAAACCGCGCAGGAGGCCGTCGCATGCTGACGCTCGCCCTCGCCTCCGTCCGGCTGCGCTGGGCCTCCTTCGTCGGCAGCTTCGTCGCGCTGACCTGCGGGGTCGCCCTGATGGCCGTCTCCGTCCTGGTCATCGCCGCCACCACCGACGTCCCCGACCAGGGCCGCCAGCGCTTCTCGCAGGCACCCGTGCTGGTGACCGCGAACCTCGGCGTGGACTTCCGGACCGCGACCGGCGAGACCTCGACGACCCCGGTCGCCGCCCAGCCGGGCCTGTCGCCCGAGCTGATCGCCGCCGTCGCCGCTACCGGCCGCGCCGTCCCGGACCGCACCTTCTACACCCAGCTCGCGGACGGCCCGAGCTCGCAGGTCGGCCGCGCCTGGTCCGCCGCCGAGCTCGGCGGCTACCGCCTGACGGCCGGTTCCGCGCCCGCCGCCGACGACCAGGTCGTCCTCGGCGGCGGCAGCCCGGAGCAGGTCGGCCGGCCGGTCCGGTACGTCACCGCGGACGGCCCGCACACCGCGACGGTCTCCGGCGTCACCGAGGTGGAGCCGTTCGAACACGCCGTCTTCTTCACCGACGCGCAGGCCGCCCGGTACTGCCCCGCGGTCGGCGTGCTGGCCGCGTTCGGCCCGGCCGACGCGGTGCGCCGGGCCGTGGACGCCGCCGGCGGCGAGCACGTCGCCCGGGTGCTCACCGGCGGCGACCGCGCCCAGGCCGACCCGCACCACGCCGAGGTCAGCCACCGGCTGGAGGACGTCCAGACCCCGCTCGGCCTGTCCGCCGCGGTCTCCGCCGGCACCGCCGTCTTCGTGGTGGCCGGCACCTTCGCCCTGTCGATCGCCCAGCGCCGCCGCGAACTCGCGCTGCTGCGGCTGATCGGCGCCACCCGCCGCCAACTGCGCACCCTGGTCCACCGGGAGGCCCTGGTGGTCGGCGTGCTCGCCTCCGCCGCCGGGTGCGCGCTCGGCGCGGCCGGGGCCGCGCCGGCCGGCCGCTGGCTGGTCGAACGCGACCTGGTACCGCCCGGCTTCACCGTCCCGATCGCCTGGTGGGCGCTGCTGACCGCCGCCGTGATCGGGCTGCTCACCGCCCTCGGCGGCGTGCTGCTCTCCTCGCTCAAGGCCGGGCTGATCAGCCCCGGAGAGGCGCTCGCCGACGCCGACGTCGAACGGCCCTCGCGGCTCTCGCTGGCCTTCCGCTGGACCGCCGGCCTGCTGGTGCTGGGCGGCGCGCTCGCGGCCGTCGCGGTCACCGCCGAGTACTGGCCCGACGCGGCCGCCAACGCCGCCGACTCACTCAGCCTGCTGCTCGCCGTCGTCGCCGGCTGCGTGCTGCTGGCGGGCGTGCTGGCCGGGCCGACGATCCGGCTGCTGACCCTGCTGCCCGGCCTCGCGGCCCGGCTGCGCGGGCGCACCGCCGAGGACGGCGGCGGCATCGTCTGGGCCACCGCCCGGCAGAGCTCGCTCACCGCCTTCCGGCGCACCGCCGCGACCACCACCCCGGTGGTGCTGATCGTCGCGTTCGCCGGCTGCCTGCTCGGCAGCATCGACACCATCAACCGCGCGCAGGTCACCGAGGTCCGCAACCGGCTCTCCGCCGCCGACTTCGTCGTCACCCCGGCCGGCACGCCGGGGCTCAACCGGGCCGTGGTCGACCGCGTCCGCGCCGTACCCGGCGTGCGGGCGCTGGTGACCACCCCGACCGCCGTCCTGGCCGCCGACGTGACCGGCCAGTCCCTGGTGCCCTTCCGCGCCGCCGCCGCCGACCCGGCCGCACTCGCCGAGGTCGACCGCCTGCCCGTCGTGGCGGGCTCGCTCGCCGACCTGCGCCCCGGCTCGGTCGTGCTCAGCCGCACCTGGCCCGGCTCGCCGCAGGTCGGGCAGCAGGTGGACGTCCGGCTGGCCGACGGCACGCCGCGCAGCCTGCGGGTCGCCGCCCTGCTCGGCACCGGCGCCGAGGCCGTCCAGGCCTGGGTCACCCCGACCGACGCCGTCACCGGCGGCGTCGGCGGCCCGGCCCTCACCGACCGGATCGACCTGCGGCTGCTGCCCGGCGCCGACCGGCAGCAGGCCGCCACCGCGCTGCGGACCGCCGTGGACGGGCTCGGCGCCCGGCTCGCCACCCCGGAGGAGATCTGGTCGGGTGCCACCGACAGCACCGAAGAGGCCTCCTGGAACGCCCTGCTGATGATCCTCGGCCTGGCGATCTGCTACGCGGCGATCGCGCTCGCCAACTCGCTGGTCATGACCGTCACCGACCGGCGGCGGGAACTCTCCCTGCTCCGCCTGGCCGGCGCCACCAAGGCCCAGGTGCTGCGCGCCGTCGCCGTCGAAACCCTGCTGTGCGTGGCCGCCGGCACCCTCCTCGGCGCCCTCGGCACGGCCCTCAGCGTCGGCGGCTCCTGGGCCGCACTCACCCACCTCGTCGGCCCGACCCCGGCCGTCGTCCCCTGGGGCGCACTGGCCACCCTCGCCACCTGCTGCGCGGCCATCGCCCTGACCGCCGCCGTACTCCCCGCCGCCCTCACCCTCCGCGGCCGCGACGGCCAATCCATCCTCCGCGGAGCCACCGGCCCGGCCTGAAGCGGCCAGGGACGGCGTCGCACGAGAAGTCGGCCGGTCCGACTTCTCGTGCGACGCCGCTGATTGATCGGGCCGGGCGACACCCGGACCCCCGCACGGTCGCCCCGCCCGGCTCGGCCGGGAAGGGCCAAGCGGAGCACCGGGCACGCCAGCCACCCGGCCCTCCCGCGCGCGGAGGCCGTCCAGGACGAGGTCGGCCAGGCGGGTCGGGAGGGTGGGGTCGAGGGTGCGGTGGGCGAGGACGGCGCGGGCCTGGAGGGGGGCGCAGAGGAGTTCCAGGGCGAGGGCGGTGTCCGTGTCGGCCGGGAGTTCGCCGCGTTCGACGGCTCGGCGGACGATCACGCCGGCCTGGTCGAGGCGGGACTGCCAGAAGGTCTGCCAGGACGCGGCGAGCGCAGGGTCGTCGGCGCCGAGGACGGCTCCGCGGACGACGGCGCGGCCGAGCGGGGTGGCCAGGTAGTCGGCCAGGGCGCGGGCGAAGGCGGCCAGGTCGGTGCGGACGGCTCCCGTGTCGGGCACGGGGATGCCCTCGTCGCTGGCGGTGAGCATGGCGTCCAGTGCCAGTTTCTCCCGGCTGCCCCAACGCCGGTACACCGTGGTCTCGTTGACCCCGGCGCGGGCCGCGACCTCGGCGATGGTGAGCCGGGCGAGGCCGTGTTCGGCGAGCACCTCCATGGCGGCCGCGAGCACGGCCTGCCGCACCCGCGCGGCCCGTCCGCCGGGGCGGCGGCGGATCGGGTCCTGGTCTTCTCCGGTCATGCGTCCGGTCATGCGTCGATCACCTCGCCCGCCACCTTAACGCAGGGGCACTTGCGTTAAGCGACCCCCCGGACGCATAGTCACTAACGCAAGAGTTCTGGCTTTAACGAGCAGGAGGCCCCCGCCATGCCCTTCACCTGGCCGCTCGACCCGCAGGACCTGTTCGCCGAGCGCTACCCGCAGATGACCCTGGCCCTGCCCGCCGCCGAGGTGGACGCGGTGCGCGCCGCCGTCACCGAGATGTGGCCCGACCGGCCCGGCGGCTGGGTGTACGAGTGGTCCGCGCTGGCCGCCCGGCACGCCGCCGCCGGCCGGCACCGCGAGGCGGCGCAGGCGTACGGCTGGGCGAAGTTCCCCTCGCTCGCGGACGGGCCGAAGCGCACCGCGCTGGCCCGGCAGGTCGAGCAGTACGTCCTCGCCGCCCCCGGCTTCCCGGTGGAGTTCGAGCGCCGCTCGCTCACCGTCCCGTACCGGGGCGGCACGGCCACCCTGCCCGTCCACCTGATGGCCGCCCCCGGCCTGCCCGCCGACGCCCCGGTCCTGCTGGCCAGCGGCGGGGTGGACTCCTGGAAGGCGGACCTGCACGGCGTCTGGGAGCAGCTCGCGCTCGCCCTCCCGGCGCGGCTGCTGCTGTTCGACCTGGCCGGCACCGGCGAGACCGCCCACCTGCCGATGACCCCGGACGGCGGCGCCGAGGTGATCCAGGGCCTCATCGCCTTCGCCCGGACGATCGGCAACGGCACGGTCGGCCACTTCGGCATCTCGATGGGCGGCTACTACTCCGCCCGCTCCGGGCTGAGCGGCACCGTGGACGCCGCGGTGGTGCTGGGCGGCCCGGTGGAGCGCTCCTTCGCGCCCGGCCGGGGCTTCGCCTTCGGCATGGACGGCATCGTCGGCAACGCGCTGGGCTTCGACGCGGCCCCGGGCCGGGCCGAGCGCGAGGAGGCCTTCGCCGCCTTCGACCTGCGCCCGCTGCTGGACCTGGCCGTCAACGCGCCGATGCTGGTGGTCAACGGCGAGGACGACGTGCACGTCCCGCGGCACGACACCCTGGTGTTCGCGGGCCGCCGGGCCACCCGGGTGGAGCTGGTCCCGGACACCGGCCACTGCGCCATCTCGCGGTTCGGCGAGGCGATGGCCCTGATCGTGCCGTGGCTGCGGCTCGCCCTGATCGGATAGTCCGACGACCGCACCTTCCCTCCCCGCGGCGCAGTGCGCGTGGCGCCGCCGGGAGCGGCCCCGGGCCCGCCGCTAGCGTGTCCGCATGGGCGCTCAGGAACTCGATCTCGCCGGGCTGCGCAGGGTCTACGGGCGGGCCGGGAGCCGGTGCTTCTACGCCCTGGTGGCGCGCAACGCCCGGCACTGGGGGTGGACGGAGCCGGGCCAGTCGAAGTGGCGGCTGTGGCGGGCGCAGCGGCAGGTGGAGGACGTCCTGGGCCGCAAGCTGGCGCTGCCGGCGGGCGCGCGGGTGCTGGACGCGGGCTGCGGCTCGGGGGTGGTGGCGCGGGCGATGGCGACCCGGTTCGGGCTGCTGGTCGCCGGGGTCGACGTGCTGGACGTCCTGCTCGCCGAGGCCCGCCGGCTGAGCGCCCGGGCCGCGCTGGCCGACCGGACCGCCTTCACCGGCGGCGACTACCACCGACTCCCGTTCGGCGACGACGAGTTCGACGGCGCGTACTCGATGGAGACGCTCGTCCACTCCTACGACCCGCGCCGCGCGCTGGCCGAGTTCCACCGGGTGCTGCGCCCCGGCGGGCGACTGGTGCTGATCGGCCCGATGAGCCTCGGCCCGCTGGAGGAGATGGAGCCGGGGGTCCGGACGGTCCTCGAACCGTACCTGGACGCGCACGTGCTCCCCGGCGCGCGGATCTACCACGCCCGCAACCTGCCGCGGCTGCTCGCCGAGGCCGGGTTCGAGGTCGAGGAGGCGCTGGACGCGACGCCGTACTACCTGCCGACCACGGAGGCGCTGCACGTGTACTTCCGGCTGCCGTGGGAGCTGGTGCGCCGGTTCGGCGATCCGGCGAAGTGGCTCAACCTCCGCACCACGGTGGAGATGTACGCCGTCCGCAACGTCACGGGCTGGTACGTCCACACGGCCGTCAAGCCCTCGCGGTGACCACCGCCCCGCCCGCTCACGCCCGCGGCCGCGTCCACGCCCCGCGCGGGGCGGCCAGGTCCTCCCACACCGGATCGGGCAGGCCCGGTACGGTGCGGCCCTCGGCCTGCCAGCGCCGGGCCAGTTCGGCGTAGATGGGGGCCTCCGGGTCGGCCGTCCCCGGGCTGTCGGGCGGCCGTTCCGGGAGGCCCGGGAACGGCTGCTCGCCGTGCAGAATCGTTTCCTCGACCGGCCGCCGCCGACGCGGCGCCGGCATCACCCCGAATGCACTCACGCCCGCCCAACGCACCCCGCCCGGATCGGGACACGGCCGCGTCAACCCGCAGCCGCCACGTCAGCCCGGGCGCGGAACCGCACGGGCGAACGAGCGGCCGGCGCACCAGAAGTCGGCCGGTCCGACTTCTCGTGCGGGACAGGCCACCGGGACCTACCGCCGCCGCCCGGCCGCCAGCAGCGCGGGCACGGTGGCGAGCTTCACCCGGGGCCGCCCCTCGGCCGCGCCCCGGGCGCGCTCCGCCCGGTCCACCGCCCGCAGCTCCTTCAGCCCGACCGCGTCCGGCCGGCGCCCGCGCACCAGCTTCTCGAAGTCCCGCCGGCTCCCCGCCGGGACGGGCAGCGCACGGGCCTCGGCGTCGTCCAGCAGCGCGTCCACGGTCTCCCGCGCGCAGGCCCGGTTGGCGCCGATCCCGCCGGACGGCCCGCGCTTGGCCCACCCGACCAGGTACGCGCCCGGCAGCGGCCGCCCGGTGGCCGGGTCGACGACCCGCCCGCCCCGGTGCGGGACCGTCGCCGCCGCCTCGTCGAACGGCAGCCCGGGCACCGGAACGCCCCGGTGCCCGATCGAGCGGACCACCAGCCCGGCCGGCAGGGTCTCCCGCTCGCCCGTCCCCGTCACCGTCACCGTCACCGCGCCGCCGGAGCCGTCAGCCCTGTCCGCGCCGTCAGCGCCGTCCGCGCCCGGGGCCGTCCGCTCGACGGTCACCCCCGCGACCCGCCCGTCCGCGCCGGCCACCAGCTCGACCGGCGCCGACAGGAACCGCAGCACGATCCGCCGTGCGGCACCCGGCGCCGCGCCGGACGGCACCAGCGGCAGCCCCGCGAGCAGCGCCGCCCGAGAGTCCGGCCCGGCCGCCTCGATCGCCGCCCGCACCCGCGGGTGGTCCTCGACCACCACCTCCACCCCCGGCAGCTGCCGCAGCGCCAGGAACTCCGCCTTCGTCCACGCCGCCTGCTCCGGCCCGCGCCGAGCCAGCAGCACCACCTCGCGCACCCGGCCGGCGCGCAGCGCGGCGAGCGCGTGGTCGGCGATGTCGGTGGCGGTGAGCCGGTCCGGGTCGGTGAGCAGGATGCGGGCGATGTCCACGGCGACGTTGCCGTTGCCGATCACCGCGACGCGCTCGGCGGACAGTTCGACGGCGTCGGCCGGCACCGTGGGCTCGGCGTTGTACCAGCCGACGAAGGTGGTGGCCGGCAGACTGCCCGGCAGGTCCTCGCCGGGGATGCCGAGCCGCCGGTCGGCGGCCGCGCCGACCGCGTACACCACCGCGTGGTGGTGCGCGGTCAGCTCCGCATGCGTGACATCGGTGCCGACCTCCACGTTGAGGTGCATCCGCAGCCGCGGGTCGTGGAAGACGCTCGCGAAGCTCTCCGCGATCCGCTTGGTGGACTGGTGGTCGGGGGCGACGCCGTGCCGCAGCAGCCCGCCGGTCACCGGCAGCCGGTCGATCATGGTGATCTCGGCGCCGGTGCGGCGCAGCAGTTCCTGCGCGGTGTACCCGGCGGACGGGCCGGTGCCGACGATGGCGATCCGCAGCGGGCCGAACCCGCCGGGCAGGCTGCGCGGGAACGCGGGCGCGCCCCAGGCGTGGTCGCTGGGGTGGTCGCGGAACCAGTCCCGGTTGATCGGGCCGAACACGGTGTCCGGCCCGCGCAGCCGGTCGACCGGGAACACCGCGTCCACCGGGCAGGCGTCCGCGCAGGCGCCGCAGTCGATGCAGGCCGCCGGGTCGATGTACAGCATGTCGGTGGTGCCGAACTCCGGCTCGTCCGGGGTCGGGTGGATGCAGTTGACCGGGCAGACGGACACGCACGAGGCGTCGTTGCAGCAGGTCTGGGTGATCGCGTAGGCCATGGCCGGAGTGGGGTCCTCGCTGTGGAGAGGGCTCGCTGTGACGGACGTGGTGCGACGGACCGTCAGAGCATGTGGAGGCGGCGGTAGATCGCCGCCGAGCGGCGGGTGAGCAGCCCGGTCTCGGCGAGGAACGCCATCAGGTGCCGGGAGCTGGTGCGCAGCATGGCCTTGCGGTGCTCGTTCGCCTTCACCTCGTCGAGCGCCCGCCCGACGTCGAGCCCGGCGGCCTTGTACACGCCCGGGTGGACCATGCTGGAGACGATCACGTACGCGCAGACCGCGATGCCGAAGGCCGCGTTGGCGCGCCGGGCCGGGCCCGCGTGGCGCATCCGCTCGCGGATCTCCTGCCGGGCGAACTTCATGTGCCGCGACTCCTCGACCACGTGGATCCGGGAGGTGCCGCGGACGATCTCCAGGACGTCCTCGCCGCGCATCCAGTCGCGCTGCATGACGTCGAGCACCTCCTCGGCCACCAGGATGCCGCCGTAGGCCAGTTCGCCCTTGGCGAGCGACTTGAAGGCCCGGCCCGCCTGGGCGACCAGCTTGTGCGGCCGGTACGCGGGGACGCCCATCTTCTCGCAGGCGCGGGCGAACATGATCGAGTGCCGGCACTCGTCGGCGATCTCGGTGAGCGCGAAGCGGAACTCGGCGCTGGCGGGGTTGTTGAGGTACTGGTCGCGCAGCACCATCTGCTGGAGGATCATCTCGAACCAGATGCCGGTGTTCATGATCGAGCAGACCTCGTGCCGGGTGAGGGTCACCCGCTGCTGCTCGGTCATCTCGTCCCACAGCCGGGTGCCGTAGAGGGTGCTCCACTCCGGGTTCAGGCCGTGGTGCTCCGGCGGGAGCGGGGCGTCCCAGTCGATCTCGACCGAGGGGTCGTAGGAGAGGGCGGCGGCCGACTCCAGCAGCCGCCGCGAGACGTCGTCGTCGGCCGTGGTGTGCCGCGTGGTGTGCCGGTGGTCGTGCCGGTGGTCGTGCCGCGCCACCGGGTCGGTGAGAGCCATGGCTGCCTCCAGGTGCCCGCTCCTGCGGGTGCCCGCTCACCCGCTTATTAGACGGACAGTACAATAAGCGGGCGTTCCCGAGAAGCCCCTGCGCAGGCGGGCTGCCTAGCCCACCGCCGCGCGCAGCGCCTCCGCCGCCTCGGCCGTCGCCTCCAGGAAGCGGCCGCCGATGCCCAGGTAGTTGGCGTAGCCGTGGATGAGGTCCCGGTGCCGGCTCAGCCGCACCGCGACCCCGGCCGCGCGCAGCGCCCGCGCGTACGCCTCGCCCTCGTCCCGCAGCGGGTCGAAGCCCGCCGTGCCGACGTACGCGGGCGGCAGGCCCGCGAGGTCCCCGGCGAGCAGCGGGGACAGCCTCGGGTCCGTACGGTCGGCCGGCTCGGGGGCGTAGTGGTCGGCGAACCAGTCCATCTGCGCGCTGGTCAGGTGGAAGCCCTCGGCGAACAGCTCGCGCGAGCGGCGCCGGACGGAGGCGTCCGCCGCCGGGTACAGCAGCAGCTGGAACGCCGGCGCCGGACCGCCCCGGCGCACCGCCGCCTGCGCCGTCACCGCCGCCAGATTGCCGCCCGCGCTGTCCCCGCCGACCGCGATCCGCGCCGGGTCCACGCCCAGCGCCGCCGCCTCGGCGTGCGCGAAGTCGAAGGCGGCCAGCGCGTCCTCGGCCGCCGCCGGGAAGGGGTGCTCCGGCGCCAGGCGGTACTCCACCGACAGCACCCGCACCCCGGCCCGCCGGGCGAGGTACCGGCAGACGTGGTCGTGGCTCGCCCGGCTGCCCACCACCCAGCCGCCGCCGTGCAGGAACACCAGCAGCCCGGAGCCGGCCGCCGGCCCGCGCGGCGTGTACAGCGTGGCCGGCAGCTCCCCGTACGGCTGCGGGATCGCCACCTCCCGGACGGCCACCGGCAGGGTCGGGCCGCCCACCAGGTGCCGGGACAGGTCCATCGCCACCCGCGACGGCCCCACCCCGCCCGGCAGCACCAGCGCGGAACCCGCGAGCCGCTGCAGCCGCAGCATCAACTGCGCGTCCAAGGCCAGCTCCTGCCCGTCCCGCACCACCGGCGCCCCGGCCAGCACCCGGCGCACCCCGGCCGGCAGCGCGTACACGGCCCGGAGGGCGCGGGCCTGGACCCGGACGGGGAACGGGACGGGGGGCGGGGTGGGGTGCAGGGCGGGCGCGGGGGTGGGCTGCGGGGTGGCCATCTGCTGCCTCCAAGGAGCGTCGCGGAACGGGAGCCCCATGATGCGGCCGCCACCCCGCCCCCGGAAGCCCACCCCGGCCCCGGCTACACGGGAAGTCGGACGGGCCGACTTCCTGCGCGATCCCTCCGGAAGGGGACCCACCGCGCGGTGCACCCACCCGGACACCCCCGCTCCCGCGCGCCGCACGGACCACAGCGATCCAGCCGGCCCGGGCCCGGGCCGCACGGGAAGTCGGCCCCGCCGACTTCTCCTGCACCCACCGAACGCCACCGCCCCTGCCCGCCACCGGGACCCGGGCCGCACCGGAAGTCGGACAGGCCGACTTCCCACTCCCCCACCAGCTGAACTCCCCCTGCCCCCACCAGGCCTCGCCGCACCCCGCACCGGAAGTCGACCCCACCGACTTCTCGTGCACCCACCGAGCGCCACCGCCCCTGCGCGCCGCCGGGGCCCGGGCCGCACAGGAAGTCAGACAGGCCGACTTCCTACTCCCCCACCAGCCGCTGCGCCCGCTCCACCAGGTGCCGCCGCTCGGGTGCGCTCGCCGTGCGGGCGGCGGCCGCGCGGTAGGCCTCGGCCGCCGCGGACCGGTCGGCGCCGGAGAGGTCGAGCAGGTGGGCGCGGACGGCCAGCAGGCGGTGGTGGCGGGCCATCCGCCGGTCGGCGGCCAGGGCGTCGACGACGGCCAGCCCGGCGGCCGCGCCCTGCACCTTCGCGACCGCGACGGCCCGGTTGAGCGCGACCACCGGGTTGGCGTCGAGGCCGAGCAGCAGGTCGTACAGCACCAGGATCTGCGACCAGTCCGTCTCCTCCGCGCTCGGCGCCTCGCTGTGCACGGCCGCGATCGCCGCCTGCACCTGGTACGGCCCGACCCGGCCGCCCGCCAGCGCGGTGCCGATCAACTCCAGCCCTTCGTCGAGCAGTTCGCGCCGCCACAGCGCGCGGTCCTGCTCGCCGAGCGGCACCAGCGCACCGCCCGGGCCGGTGCGGGCGGGCCGGCGGGCGTCGGTGAGGAGCATGAGGGCGAGCAGTCCGGCGGTCTCGGCGTCGCCGGGGGTGAGGCGCAGCAGGAGCCGGGTGAGGCGGATCGCCTCGGCGGCGAGCGCGGGCGAGGTCAACTCCTCGCCGTCGCTGGCCGTGTAGCCCTCGTTGAAGATCAGGTACAGCACCTGCCGGACCTCACCGAGCCGAGCCGCCGCGCCGCCCTCGCCGGCCGGCGGCCCGAGCCCGCCGCCGGCCGTCCTGATGCTCTGCTTGGCGCGGCTGATCCGCTGCGCCATGGTGGCCTCGGGGACCAGGAAGGCGGCGGCGATCTGCGCGGTGGTGAGGCCGCCGACCGCGCGCAGGGTGAGGGCGATCCGGCTGGGCGCGGACAGCGCCGGGTGGCAGCAGAGGAACAGCAGCGCGAGCGAGTCGTCGGCGACCGCGCCCCCGCCCGCGTCGGCGGCGGGTGCGAGCAGCGCGGCCTGCGGGGTGGCGAGCGCGAGGGCCTCCTCGCGGCGGCGCCGGGCGGCTTCGCTGCGCACCTGGTCGAGGAGCTTGCGGCTCGCGACCGTGACCAGCCAGCCGCGCGGGTGCTCCGGCAGGCCGTCCCGCGGCCAGCGCAGGGCGGCCGCCAGCAGGGCCTCCTGCACCGCGTCCTCGCAGGCGTCGAACCCGCCGTGGCGCCGTACCAGCATGCCGAGGACCTGCGGCGCGAGTTCGCGCAGCAGGTCCTCGACGGCCCGGTCCTCCACGGCCCGGTCCGGGACGCTCACGCGCCGGCCGGGGACTCGTGCAGGATCGGCCACAGCTCCACCGGCTCGACGTCCGCGAACGGCATGTCGGCGGCGATCTGCTGGGCGCGCTCCGGGCTCTCGCAGTCCAGCAGGTAGAAGCTGGCCAGGTACTCCTTGGTCTCCAGGTACGGCCCGTCGGTGACGACCGGCGCACCCTCCACCCGCCGCACCAGCTGGGCGGCGGCCGCGTCGGCGAGCCCGTAGGCGCCGATGAGCTCGCCGGTCTCCCGGTAGCGGGCGTTGAACGCCTCCTGCTCGGCGATCGCGGCCGGCCAGGCCTCGGCCGGGAAGGAGGCCCACTTGGCCTGGTTGCCGTAGATCGCCGCGACGTACTTCATGCTCGTTCTCCTCCTGCGTCCCGCGCGCCCCGTTGGCGTGCCGTCATCCAGGAGACGGAGCCGGGCCCGGTTCCTCGACACGAACCGGCGGAATTCTTTCGAGAAATTCTCCGGAGGCACATCGGCGCGGTCAGCGGCGCCCCCGGTCCTCGGCGTCGAAGGCGGCGAGCGAGCGCGCGCCCGGCCCGAGGGCGCGCCGCAGGGCGGCTTCCGCGCCGGTGTCGAGCCCGCCGAGCGCGTCGGCGAGCTCCGCCGCCGCGTCCGCCGCGATCTCGGCGGCGACGGCGTCGAGCGGGGTGCGCGGCCCGAGCTTGCTGACGGCGGCGGCCGCGCGGGCGGGGGTGAGCAGGGCGCAGGCCCGGGCCAGCAGCCAGCCGGGCACACCGGCCGCGCCCCGGGGCGGGACGAGGTACGGGCGGGCGCCGTCGTAGCGGTCGTCCTCGGCGAAGGCCCGCTGCTTGACCTTGAGGAGCGGACGGGCGGCGGCCCCGGCGGCGCCCGTCTCGCGCCATTCCCCGGCCGGTTTGAGGACGTAGCCCTCGGCGTGGTTGTCCGGCAGGTCGGGCAGCCCGAGCAGCGCCGGGACGCGGCTGGGGTAGGCGACCGGCAGCTGTTGCAGGGTGGCGAGCGGGCCGCGGCCGAGCAGCGGAACGCCGGTGAGCCCGGCGGCGGCGGTGGCGGCGCGCAGCGCGCGGTCGGAGATCCACCAGCGGCCTCCGGCGGTGTCGACGGTGGCGTCGAACGGCAGCCAGTGCAGGCCCGGCGCGTACCAGACGCCGGTCTGCACCGGGTCGACGCCGTCCTCGGCGGGCACCTCGGGGTGCGGGTAGCGGCCGCCGGCGAGCTCGCCGTACACGGTGACCGTCGCGCCGCCCCAGCCGCCGGCCGAGTCGCGCACGACTGCGGCGAGGCGGGCGGCGGCGACGGCGAGCCGGGGCCAGATCCGGCTGACGCCGAAGAAGCCGTCCAGCCCTTCGTCACCGAGCAGTTCACGCCGCTTGGCCGCGCGGACGGCGCCGCCGGGCTCGCACACGACCGCGAAGTGCGCGCCGTGCACCTTCTCGGCGGCGATCCACTCCCGGCTGCCGGGCGCGTCGGGGCGCCCCCTGGCGGGGACCTTCGGGTACGGCGTCAGTGCGGTGCTCTGGTCGGCGGACACGCCCCGATCCTCGCCGGGCCGCCCACCCCCCGGCAACGGGATTCCGCGCCGGGCAGGTGCTGCGTCCGTGCTACATCAGGCTGAGCGTCACGTTGACGCAGACGCCCACCACCACGACGACCAGCAACACCCAGGGCCACAGAGGTCGTTCCTTCGGTGGCTGCCATCCGGACATGACGTCTCCTGTTCGCCTGCGGGAATGCGAGCCGATCGGCCCACCGCCGACGCTAGCCCCGTGCGCCCGCCGCCCGCAGTCGAGCGTGCTGCCGTCCCGAGGTGCAGTTCTCTGCACCTCGGTCCCCCGCTTCGGCGATCCCCCGTGTCAGCGATTCCCCGTGTCAGCCCGCCGAGTTGAGGTACGTCAGCACCGCCCGGACCCGCCGGTGGCCGCCGTCCGCGGCGGGCAGCCCGAGCTTGCCGAAGATGTTCCCGATGTGCTTGTTCACCGAGGTCTCCGCGATGAACAGCAGCGCGCCGATGGCCCCGTTGCCATGCCCCTCCGCCATCAGCGCGAGCACCTCGCGCTCGCGCGAACTGAGCGCCGCCAGCGGATCGTTGCGCACCCGGCGCACCATCAGCTGGGAGATCACCTCCGGGTCCATGGCGACCCCGCCGCCCGCCACGCGCTCCAGCGCCGCCAGGAACTCCTCGACCCGGCCGACCCGGTCCTTGAGCAGGTAGCCGACGCCGTGGGCGCCGTCCGCGAGCAGCTGGGCGGCGTACCCGTGCTCGACGTACTGGGACAGCATCAGCACCGGAAGGTCCGGGACCTGCCGCCGGGCCTCGACGGCGGCCCGCAGCCCCTCGTCGCGGAAGCCGGGCGGCAGCCGGACGTCCAGGACGGCGACGTCGGGGCGGTGCCGGAGCAGGGCGGGCAGCAGGGCGTCGCCGTCCTCGACGGCCGCGCAGACCTCGTGGCCGACACTGGTCAGCAGCAGCGAAATCCCTTCCCGCAGCAGGGCGTTGTCCTCGGCGATCAGGATCCGCACGGCAGCTCCACGCGTAGCAGGGTCGGCCCTCCGGGCGGGCTGTGCAGCTCGGTGACGCCGTCGAAGGCGGCCACCCGGCGCTGGATGCCGCGGATCCCGCTGCCCTCGCCGGGCGCGGCCCCGCCCCGCCCGTCGTCCCGCACGCGGATGTGGATCGCGGTGCGGGTGGTGCGCAGCCGCACCTGGCTGCTGCCGGCGCCGCTGTGCTTGGCGACGTTGGTCAGCGCCTCGGAGAGCACGAAGTACGCGGCGGCCTCCACGGCGACGGGCGGCCGGGCACCCCCGGCGGTGTCCTCGACGTCCAGTTCGGTGGGGATCTGGCAGGCCGCGACCAGCGCGCGGGCCGCGTCGGCGAGGCCGCGGTCGGCGAGCACCGGCGGGTGGATCGAGCGGACGGCCGTCCGCAGCGACTGCACGGCCTGCTCGGCGGCCTCGTGCGCCTGGTCGATCATGGCGGGCAGGCGCTCGGGGCTGTCGGTGAGCATGCGCTTCATCAGGGCCAGCCGCAACGAGACGGACACCAGGCCGGCCTGCGCGCCGTCGTGCAAGTCCCGTTCGATCCGGCGCAGTTCGGCGGCGTGCGCCTCCAGGGCCTCGGCCCGGGTGACGGTCAGCTCCTCGACCCGCCGGGCCAGCGAGGTGCGGCGGCGGCGCGGCTGGAGCAGGGCCCGGGTGGTCAGCGCGTGCAGCTGGGCGCACCAGGGCAGCAGCCAGCCGGCGAGCGCTCCGTACGCCAGGCCGACCGGCACCGCGGCGAGCACCGCCCACCAGGAGTCGATCTCCCAGACGCCGAGCTGCGGGGGCCGCGGCACGACCTGCCACCAGAGCGGGACGGTCAGCCAACTGACCGACCCCACGCACAGGGTGAGGGCCAGGGCGGCGCCGAGCGTGCCGAGCAGGGCGTGCGCGAGCAGCCACAGCAGGTCGGTGTAGGTGGCCCGGTCGGTGAGCATGGCCTGCGCCCGGACCAGCGCCTTCCCCTCCGCCGCACGGTAGGCGGACGGGATCTCGTGGCCCAACCACCGCCCCGCGCGCCGCCGGTGGGCGTCGGCCGCCCGCCGGAGCCGGTCGAGCGCGGGCGGCAGCAGCACCAGCCCGGGGCCGACCAGGCTCAGCACGAACACGGCCAGCAGGGCGTACAGACCGAGGAGGGCGAGCAGCGCGGTGCCGCCGGTGGCGAGCAGGTAGGCCAGCGCACGGGCGAAGCGGCGGGTGCGCTCCTGCCAGGTGTCCGCCCGCGCCGGCCGAAGACCCGCCGGCCGGAGATCCGCCGGCCGGAGACCGCCGTCCAACTCCGCCCCCCAGCTGCCCGTTTCGGCCCACGCTACCACCGCGCTCCGGCGCCTCCGGTGGGTGCAGTTCTCTGCACCTCGGAACTCCAGTGCACACCGTGTCCCCGGCCCGGGCCGCGCGCCTAGCGTCAGCCGGGCTGGTCGCGACGACGGGAAGGGGAACGGGCGATGGCGCACGGCGAGACCGGTGGAGCGGGGCCGGGGCCGGGGCCGGCGGTGGAGCTGCGGGCGGTCGGACGGACGTACGGGCGGGGCGCGGGCGAGGTGGTCGCCCTGCGCGACCTCTCCGTCGCCTTCGCCCGCGGCACCTTCACCGCGGTGATGGGGCCCTCCGGCGCGGGCAAGAGCACCTTCCTGCACTGCGCGGCCGGCCTGGACCGGCCGACGTCCGGCACGGTCCGTCTCGGCGGCACCGACCTGGCGACGCTCGACGAGGCGCGGCTGACCATGCTGCGCCGGGAGAGGATCGGCTTCGTCTTCCAGGCGTACAACCTGCTGAACTCCCTGACGGTGGCGGAGAACATCACCCTCCCGCTGCTGCTCGCCGGGCGCACGGCCGACCCGGCGCGGCTGGCGGCGGTCGCCCGGCGGGTCGGCCTGGCCGACCGGCTGCGGCACCGCCCGGCACAGCTGTCCGGCGGCCAGCAGCAGCGGGTCGCGATCGCCCGGGCGCTGATCACCCGGCCCGAGGTGGTCTTCGCCGACGAACCGACCGGCGCGCTCGACAGTCGCACCGGCCGACAGGTGCTGGGCCTGCTGCGGGAGGTGGTGGAGCGCGACGGCGACACCGTCGTCATGGTGACCCACGACCCGGTCGCCGCCTCCTACGCCCAGCGCGTGGTCTTCCTCGCGGACGGCGCGTTCGCGGAGGCGATGGACGCGCCCACGCCGGACCGGGTGGCGGCCCGGATGACCCGGCTGGAGGAGTGGTGAGCCGGCGGGCGGCGACCGGATGCTGCCGCCGCGCGGGAAGTCGAACCCGCCGACGTCCCACGCACCCACCGCACGGTCCGCGACGGCCCCGCCGGCCTGAGCCGGCCCGGCCACGGCCGGGCCGCCGCCGAACACCCCCTTCGCCCTGCTTCGCCCCGCACGGGAAGTCGACCCGGCCGACTTCCCGTGCGGCCGCGCGAGCCGCCGACCGACCGCCCTCCGACGTGACCACGGACCAGGTGACCCGATGATCTTCCAGCTCGCCCGCATGACCCTGCGCGAGCGCAAGGCCGGCCTCGTCGCCGCGTTCGTCGCCCTGCTCGGCTCCTCGATGCTGCTCACCGCCTTCGGCGTGCTGCTGCAGTCGGGCCTGGTCGGCGGCGGCGTCGACGCGCAGCGCTACGCCCGGGCGCCGGTGGTGGTCGGCGGCCGGCAGTCCTTCTCGGTCACCGCCGGGAAGACGAAGGTGAAGCCGCTGTCCCGACCGGCGCCGCTGGACGACCGGGTGGTGGCCGAGGTGGCCGCCGTCGAGGGTGTGCGCCGAGCACTGCCGGACATCACCTTCCCGGCCCGACTCGTGGCCCCGGACGGCGGGCTCGACGCGACGAACAGCGAGCGGACGAACGGCGAACGGCCGTCGTCCGGCCACAACTGGTCCGGCGCGCCGCTGGGCCCGTACGAGCTGACCCGGGGCTGGGCGCCGGAGCGGCCGGGCGAGGTGGTGCTGGACGCCGCGCTCGCCGATCGCGTGCACGCGGAGCCCGGGCGCCGGGTGCGCGTGGCGGCGACCCGGGAGGCCCGCGAGTACCTGGTCACCGGCGTGGCCGCGCTGCGCACCCCGGACGGTCGGCCGCCGCGCTCCCCGGCGGTGTTCTTCTGCGACGCCGAGGCGGCGGCGCTCTACGCCCACCCGGG
Source organism: Streptomyces sp. Y1 (assembly GCF_041053115.1). Classification (NCBI taxonomy): domain Bacteria; kingdom Bacillati; phylum Actinomycetota; class Actinomycetes; order Kitasatosporales; family Streptomycetaceae; genus Streptomyces; species Streptomyces sp. Y1. Next base: position 2,262,515 of record NZ_CP163445.1, read on the forward strand.
CCGGGTCGACGCGGTCGGCGTCCTGCCCGAACCGGGCACCGACCCCGGCGCGCTGGCGGACCGGCTCGACCGCCGCCTGGCCGGGTCCGGCGCCGTGACGTACCTGGGCGGCGACCGCAGCCGGGTGGAGTTCCCCGACGTCGCCTCCGCCCGTTCCGGCCTGGTGGAGTCGGCGGCTTCGCTCGGCGCGACCGTCGTGCTGATCGCGATGATCGTGGTGGCGAGCACCCTGGCCCTGGACGGGCACCAGCGCCGCCGCGAGCTGGCGCTGCTGCGGGCGGTCGCGGCGACCCCGCGTCAGGTCTACCGGCTGCTGGCGGCCGAGGTCCTGGTGGTGTCGCTGGCGGCGGCGCTGCTCGGCTGCCTGCCGGGGGTGCTGGTCGCCGGGGGCCTGGTGAAGGGGCTGGCCCTGGCCGGCGTGGTGCCGGGGGACTTCGCGCTCTCGTACGGGCCGCTGCCGCCACTGGTGGCCGTCCTCGCGTCCGTGCTGGCGGCCGAGGTGGCGGCGCTCGGGGTGGCGCGCCGAGCGGTCGCCGTCCGGCCGGTGGAGGCGCTCACCGAGGCCCGTGCGGCCCCGGCGCGACCGCGCCGCGCCCGTACGGTCTGCGGCGCGCTGCTGTTCCTGCTGGGCGTCGCGGCCGCGCTGCTCCCCCTGCTCTTGGACGGCGTGCTGGCCGTGGCGGGCGCGGGCACCGGCGGGCTGGTCATGGTGGTCGCGGTCCTGCTGCTGGCGCCGCCGCTGGCCGGTGCGGCGAGCCGCCTGCTGGCCGCGCCGGTGCGCCGGTGGACGGGGCCGCACGGCCGGCTGGCGGTCGCCAACGTCCGCGCGGACTCCCGTCAACTGGCTTCGGCCATCGGCCCGTTGGCGCTGGCGATCGGCTTCGCGCTGATCCAGCTGGGCATCCCGACGACGACCGCCGCGGCGGCCCGGGAGCAGGCCGCGGCGGGCGTGGTCGCCGACTTCACGCTGCAGGGCGGTCCGGGCGGGCCGCCGCCGGGGGTGGTCGGGGAGGCGGCCGCCCTGCCGGGGGTGGCGGGCGCGACGGGCGTGGTCCGGGTCGAGGTGCACGCCTCACGGGAGGTGCTGGGCTCACCGGAGGTCTTCACGTACCTGGCGCAGGGCCTCAGTTCGCCACCGTCACCGGCCACCCTCGACCTGGACGTGACGGCGGGATCGCTCACCGCCCTGCGCGGCGACGACACGGTGGCCCTCGGCACCGGCGCGGCCGCCACGCTCGGCGCGCACCTCGGCGGCCGGGTCCGCCTGCACCTGCCGGACGGCGCCGAACTGCGCCCGGTCGTGGTCGCGCTGTACGGGCGCGGCCTGGGCTTCGGCGAGGTGACGCTCCCCCAGGACGTGCTGTTCGCGCACAGCACCCGCCAGGTGGAGGACGCGGTGTTCGTCGGCGCCGCCCCCGGCGCCGACGAGCGCCGGCTGGCCGCGGAGTTGCGCAGCCTGGCCGGCCGCTACCCGGGCCTGGAGGTGCTGGACGCGGGCGGCCTGTCGGCGGCGCAGCAGGAACAGGCGTTCGCGTCCGTGCTGACCAGCGCCCTGCCGCTGGCGCTGGTGTTCGGCTACCTCGCCGTCTCGGTGGCGAACACGCTGGTGCTGGCGACGCTGGGCCGGGTGCGGGAGTTCGCGCTGCTGCGGCTGGTGGGGGCCTCGCGGGAGCAAGTGGTGCGGATGATGCGGGTGGAGGCGGGGGTGGTGGTGGCGATCGCGGTGGCGGTGGGTACGGCGGTGCCGCTGCTGCCACTGGCGACGATCAGCCTCGGGCTGACCGGCTCGCCGGTGCCGTACGTCCCGGTGCCGCTGTACCTGGGGGTCGTCGCGCTGACAGCGCTGGTCGGGCTGACGGCCGTCCTGGTGCCGACCCGGCTCGTCCTGCGCGCTCGCCCGGTGGAGGGCATCGGCGTGCGCGGGTAGGACCCGGACGCCGCCGCCCCGGACCGGCGGCCGCCGGCTGTCTCCGGCGGTCGGCCGCCAGCGGTCGCCCGCGGGTTCGGCTCACGCCGCCCGCGCCTCCCGGCGGTAGCCGCCGGGGGCCTGCCCGAACTCCCGCTTGAACGCCTTCGCGAAGGCGTACTCCGAGCCGTACCCGGCCTGGGTGGCCACCGCCGTGAGCGGCGCCTCCGACTCGCGGAGCAGCCGGGCGGCGGTGGTCATCCGCCAGCGGGTCAGGTACGCCATCGGCGGCTCGCCGACCAGCGAGGTGAACCGGCGGGCGAAGGCGGCCCGGGACAGGCCGGCCCGGTCCGCCAGCGACTCCACCGTCCACGGGGTGGCCGGCGCCTCGTGGATCGCCGCCAGGGCGGGGGCGACGCCGGTGTCCCGGATCGCCGCCGCCCAGCCCGCGGCGGTCGCCGCGGGCTGGTCCTCGAACCAGGCCCGGAGGATGTACAGCAGCAGCGAGTCGATCAGCGCCGGCACGATTCCGGCCGAGCCGATCCGCGGGTTCTCCAGCTCCGCGCCCAACAACTGGACGGCGGCGGCGAGTTCGGGGTGGCGACCGTGCCGGGTCGGCAGGTGGATCAGGGCCGGCAGCTGGCGGACCATCGGGTGCGGGCGGCCCTGGTCGAGGTGGTAGCTGCCGCACAGCAGGCTGGTCCGGGCGCCGTCGCCGCCGAGCAAGACGGTGCCGATCGGCGAGCCGCGGTCGACCCGGCAGGCCTCGGCGTCCACCGCCGGGGTGTCCGGGCGGTCGGCCAGGACGTGGCCGCGGCCGTCCCGCAGGAACACCACGTCACCGGGGCTGAGCGGGACGGGCTCGCCGCCGGCGGACCGGTCCGCCGGGACCAGCCAGCAGGTGCCGTACAGCACCACGTGGAACACGGCCCCGACCACCGGGGGCAGGCGCAGGCCCCAGGGCGCCCGGCCCTCGGTGCGCACGGACGCCGGGTGTGCCGTCCGCATCGAGGCCAGTGCCTCGGTCAGGATGTCCAACGTCCGCCCCCTGCCGTCCCGTCCTGCTCACTCAACGGTCAGTACGACCTTGCCCTGGACGCTACCGGAGCCGACCAGTTCGTGCGCCCGGCCGGCCTCGGCGAGCGGGAAGGTCCGCTCGACGTGCGGGCGGATCCGGCCGGCGTCCACCAGGGCGGCGATCGCCTCCAGCGCGGCGTAGTCGGGCTCGACGGAGACGCCCGCGAACCGGCGCCCGGCGGCCTCGACGGCGGCGGCCAGCTCCTGGTTCCAGTGCTCCATGATGCTCACCAGGGTCCCGCCCGGCTTCAGCACCTCCAGGGCACGGGTGTTCTCGGAGGAGGAGTCGAAGACCACGTCGACGTCCCGCACGGCCCGGGTGTAGTCGGTGGTCCGGTAGTCGATCACCTCGTCCGCGCCGAGCTCCTTGAGGAAGCCGTGCTTGGGCTCGCTGGCGAGCGCGATCACGTACGCGCCCCGGGCCTTGGCGATCTGCACGGCGAAGTGGCCGACGCCGCCGGCCGCCCGGTGGATGAGCACCCGCTGCCCCTCGCCGACCTCGGCCCGGTCCACCAGCCCCTGCCAGGCGGTCAGCGCGGCCAGCGGCAGCGCGGCGGCCTGGACGTGGTCCAAGGAGGCGGGCTTGCGGGCCAGTTGGCGCGAGGGCGCGGCGACGTACTCGGCGTAGCCGCCGGCGGAGCGCGGGAAGAACGGCATCCCGTACACCTCCTCGCCCACCCGGTAGCGGGCCCCCGGCCCGGCCTCCTCGACCACCCCGGAGATGTCCCAGCCCACCGTGAACGCCGGCTCGCCCAGCAGCGGCAGCGCCCCCGAGCGCACCGCCAGGTCCACCGGGTTCACCCCGGCGGCCTTCACCCGCACCAGCACCTCGCCGCCGAGCGGCTTCGGGCGCTCGGCCTCCACCAGCCGCAGCACCTCGGGGCCGCCGAACTCCTGCTGCACCATCGCACGCATCGCACTCTCCTTCGTCCGGTCAACACCGGCCCCCGGTGGGGCCGTTCGCGATGTCCTCAACGATAGGGAGAGCGGGTGAGCGGATGAATATCCCTCAGTCTTCACCGGATGTCCGATCGTCTCGCCGTGGGAGCGGATCGGACGGGAGCCCGAAGCCGGGCCGCGCGGTCAGGCCGTCCTCGCCCACAGCGCCGCGAGGTGCGCGTGCAGCAACTCCCCGGCCTCCTCGGCGTCGAGGCGTCCGAGGAGCACGTGCGCGGTGAGGCCGTCCGCGAGGGCGAGCAGCGTACGGGCCTCGCGGCGCGCGCCGGGCGCTCCGGCCTCCGCGAGGAGCCGGACGAGCAGGTCCTCGGACTCCGCGTACCCGGCCCGCAGCAGCTCCGCCAGGCCGGGATCGACGGCGGCCCGGGCGACGAAGGCGAGCCAGATCCGGGCCTCGGCGCGGTGTTCCGCGCGCAGCAGCGCCAGTTCCGTCGCGGCGTGGCCGAGGGCGCTGGCGGCGGACTGGGCGGGGCCGGCGAGCAGGCGGGCGCGGACCCGGTCGGCGATCCGGTCGCCGATGTGCCGCAGCGCGAACCGCAGCATCTCGTCCTTGGTGCGGAAGCAGCGCTGCACGGCGCCCATCGACACCTCGGCGCGGGCGGCGACGTCGCGCAGGGTGGCCGCCTCGAGGCCGCGTTCGTCGATGAGCCCGCAGACGGCGTCGGCGATGCGCCGGCGCCGTTCCTCGTGGTCGACCTGCTTGGGCATGCTCGGCCTCCTTTCCTCGATTTTATTCGATGCAACCGTATCGGACGGTCGGGTACGGTTCGGTTCCGGTACCGATGCAGCCGCATCGGAAAGCCCGAGGAGGAGGATCCCATGCAGTTGTGGCAACGGACCGCCGGCGCCCTCGCCGCCGCCGTCCGGACCGGCGAGGTCTCGGCCGTGGAGGTGGTCGACAGCCACCTGGACCGCATCGCCGAGGTCAACCCGCAGGTCAACGCCGTCACCCAGCTCCTCGCCGAGCGCGCCCGCGCCGCCGCCGAGGACACCGACCGGCGCCGCGCGGCGGGCGAGCCGCTGGGCCCGCTCGCGGGCGTGCCGTTCACGGTCAAGGAGTCCACCCCGATCGAGGGCGTGCCGACCACCTTCGGCCTGCGCCGGTTCGCCGGGCTGACCGCCCGGGCCGACGCCGTCCCGGTCGCCCGGCTGCGCGCCGCGGGCGCCGTGCCGATCGGGCACAGCAACATGCCCACCCTGATCCTGTCCGGCATGCACACCCGCAGCGAGCTGTACGGCGACACCCGCAACCCGTGGGACGCCACCCGCACCCCGGGCGGCAGCAGCGGCGGGGACGGCGCGGCCGTCGCCTGCGGCCTCGCCCCGCTCGGGCTCGGCAACGACTCCGGCGGCTCGGTCCGTCTCCCGGCCTCGTTCTGCGGCGTGGCCGCCCTGAACCCGAGCAGCGGCCGGTTCGCCGCCGACCAGCGCGTGCTCGGCCCGGACGACCCCGGGATCGCCTCCCAACTCTTCGTCACGGACGGCCCGTTGGCCCGGACGGTCGGCGACCTCCGGCTCGCCTACGAGGTCCTGGCCGGGCCCGACCTGCGCGACCCGCGCGCCCTTCCGGTGCCGCTGTACGGGCCTCCGCTCGCGGGCCCCGGGCTCGCGGGCTCGACGCTCGCCGGCCCCGGGCTCGCGGGCCCGGTGAAGGTCGCGCTGGTCGCCGACCCGGGCGGCCTCGGCACCCACCCGACCGTCCGCACCGCGCTGGCGCGGGCCGCCGACGCCCTGCGCGACGCGGGCCACGAGGTGTGCGAACTCCCGGACGTGCCGCGCTTCGAGGAGGCGCTGGACCTGTACCACCGGATCATCGTCACCGAGTTCGCGCCCACCTGGCCGGCCGTGCGGGAGCTGCTCGGCGAAACCGGCAGCCGCTACATCGAGTTCACCATGCGCAGCGCCCCGCCGGCGGACGTGGCCGGGCTGATGAAGCTCACCGGCGCGCGGGCGGGCGTCCGGCGGGCGTGGGGCGAGTTCCTGGACGAGTACCCACTGCTGCTCGGCCCGGTGTTCACCGAGCCGCCGGTCGAGCCCGGGCTGGAGTCCCGCGACCAGGCCGGCCGGGACCGGGTCGCCGCCGGCCTGCGGCTCTGCTCGGTGACCACCCTGGTCGGCCTGCCGGCCGTGGCCGTCCCGACCGGCCTCGACGCGGACGGGCTGCCGGTCGGCGTCCAGCTGGTCGGGCGACCGTTCCGGGAGGACCAGTGCCTGGCCGCCGCGCAGGCGGTGGAGGACCGGCTCGGCACGTTCACGCCCGTCGACCCGGTCTGACGGCGGCTCCGCTGCCGGCCGGTCGCCCCGGCCGTCCCGCCGGTCGCCTCTGCCGATCGGCAGGGGTGCCCGGCCGGCCGGGCACGATCTTTATGCCGATCGGCACATGTGCGGGAGGGGCTGCCGGGGCCAGGGTTGGGGCATCGAGACGGCGGCCACCGGGGGCGCCGTGAGGAGGGAGTCCACCATGTTCCGCGTTCGCTTCACTGCTCGTACTGCTCGCACCGCTCGCACGTCCCGCACCGCCCGCACCGCGGCCGCCGCCGCGCTGGCGCTCGCGGCGCTCGTCGGCGTCACCCCGGCCTCGGCCGCCTCGGACACCGCCGCCGCCTCGCCCGCGCGGGACGGCGGCCGGCACCCGCGCCCGGCGAGCGTCAGCGGCTCCGCCCGGATCATGTACGCCTACGCGCCGAAGGACGAGATCCGGTTCACCGTCGACGCCCGGCAGGTCCCGTACACGCACCGCTTCCCGGGCACCCGCCTGGAGCACGGCCTGCCCACCGACGCCGAGGGCACCGTCAGGATCTCCCACCACAGCGCCGAGAAGGGGCGGACGTACACCGCCGAGGCCAGGGTGGACTGCCTGGCCACCGGCGGCCCGGTCGCCACCCTGACCGCCGTCGTCACCAGGTCGGACGTCCTGACGGTCGGCGAGCGGATCGGCCTGAGCATCTACCAGGGCGGCGCCGACGAGGACGGCGACGGGACCGGTGACGACGGGACCGGTGACGACGGGAACGGCCGCACCGGAGCCCGCCTCGGCTTCTCCTGGGGCATAGGCAACATGGCCCTGGACGCCGCCGGCAAGCCCTACCAGCCGGTCGTCGGGACGTGCATGGCCCCGGCCCCGTTCGCGCCCGTCCTACAGGGAGGTTACGAGGTCCACCACGCCGACATCGAGGTCCGCTGACGTCAGGTCGGAGTGCGGTCCACACCGCGCTCGTACTACGTGGCGCGTAGCTCGCGGCGCGTAGTATGGTGCGGAGTCAGACCGGAAGGAGCGCCACGGTATGCAAGCCAACGACGCCCAGACACTCGTGCTCTGCGCACTCGCGGACGGGCCGCTGCACGGGTACGCCATCAACACGGCGATCGAGGAGCTGACCGGCGAACGCCTCGGCCCCGGCAGCCTGTACGGGGCACTGACCAGGCTGGAGTCCAAACAGCTCATCGAACCGCTCGACGGACAGGGTCGCCAGCGCCCGGTGCGGCTCACTCCGCAGGGCCGGGAGGTGCTGGAGCGCGAGCTGCGCACCATGGCCCGGGTGGCGGACGCCGGGCTGCGGCGGCTGGGGGTGAATCCGGCGTGAGCGTCATCGCCCGGAGCCTGGTGCGGCTCTACCCGGACGCCTTCCGGGAGCGCTGGGGCGCCATGGTGGAGGACGAGGCCCGGGGCGCCGGCTGGAAGTCCTGGCCGAACCTGGTCGCGGGCATCGCCGACATGTGGCTGCACCCCGCGTTGTGGCCGGCCGACTCCCCCGCCCAGCGGCAGCGCCGGGTGGCCACGATGGGCATCACGGTCGCGCTCGCCGCCTGGTTCCTCAACCACCTGGCCGCCGAGCAGGCCGACGCCCTGCCGTCCGCGATCACCGACGCCCGCACGGCGATCGCCCACGGCAGCACGCTCCTGCTGCTGCTCGGCCTCGCCCTGGTCGCGCCCCGGCCCCGGCCGACCGCAGCGGCGGCCCTCCTGCTGCTGCGCTGGGCGCTGCGCCGGCTCGCCCTGCCCACCGCGGTCGGCACCGCCGCCGTGCTCGTCGTGCACAGCGGCATCGACACCACGCCGCCCACCCTGCGGGTCACCGTGCTCGCCGCCTGGTGGACCGCGCTCGCCCTCGGCGCGATCCAGATCCCACGGATCTTCACCGGCGTCGGCGCCGAGGCCGTCGTCCCGCCGCCCGCCCGACGGCTGCGCGCCGGCGTCTGGACGCTGGCCGCCGCCAGCGCCACCGGCGGCGCCGCACTCCTCGGATCCTCGGTGACGGACGGCCTGCACCCGCTGGCCGCCACCCTGGGCGTCGGCCTGCTGCTGCTCACGGCCGTCTGCACGGGCACCCTGCGCGACCTGCGGGAGCTGCCGCCGGTCGACTGACCGGCCGCCCGCCGCTCGCCCCGCCCCACCCGACACCACCCCACCCGACGCCACCCCACACCACCTGGACGGCACCCTCATGCCCGATCCACTCCGCACCCTCTACACCCGCCGCCTGCGCCGCCAGGTCGCGGCCGGTCCGCTGCCCCGGCACGTCGGGCTGATCATGGACGGCAACCGCCGCTGGGCCCGGCAGATGGGCCTGGCCAGCCCCAGCCTCGGCCACCGCGTCGGCGCCGAGCACGTCGAGGAGGTGCTCTCCTGGTGCGAGGCCCTCGGCATCCGGCACGTCACCGTGTTCGTCTGCTCCACCGAGAACCTCCAGCGCCGCGGCGACGCCGAAGTCGCCTTCCTCATGCGGGTGATCGAGCAGGTGGTGACCGACCGGCTCGCCCGGCCGGACCCGACCTGGCAGGTCCACCTCGCGGGCCTGCTCGACGCCCTGCCCGACAGCACCGCCCATGCCCTCAAGGAAGCCGTCGAGGCCACCCGCGACTGCACCACCGGCGCCCACGTCACCCTCGCGGTCGGCTACGGCGGCCGCCAGGAGGTCATCAACGCCCTGCGCGACCTGATGTACGCCCGCGCCGAGGCCGGCGCCTCGCTCACCGAGGTCGCCGACACCCTGACCGTCGACGACATCGAGCCCCACCTCTACACCGCCGGCCGCCCCGATCCGGACCTCGTCATCCGCACCAGCGGCGAACAGCGGCTGTCCAACTTCCTGCTCTGGCAGAGCGCCTACTCCGAGCTCTACTTCTGCGAGGCCTACTGGCCGGCCTTCCGCGAGATCGACTTCCTCCGCGCCATCCGCAGCTTCGCCGCCCGCCAACGCCGCTACGGAGGCTGACCACCCCGGCCCGGCGGGGCATCACCCGGACCGTTGCAGGGCTGTTTCACGGCGAGTGGCGCGGGCCACAGCCGCCCCGATCGGTTCGTGATCGACTCATCCGATGCGTCAGTTCGCCGAACCCAGCCGTCCACTCGCCCCCGCCGCCTCCGCCACCGCCGTTGCCACCGCCGTCGCGGCGGCAGCCGCCCTGCTCGCGGGCTGTGGGTCCACCGGAGCCTCGACCCCGGGCACCCGCAACCGCGCGGAGTGCGCGGCGAAGCCGTCCGAGCTCACCCAGGGCGGGGTGCGGGTCACGGTCGACCCGGTCTGCGGGGACTACCAGGTCACCAACCAGGGCGGCGAACCGGCGGACGTCACCGTGACGTTCAACCGGCCCGCCCTGATCGGCGGCGGCCTGGAGCCCGTCCCGAGGACCGAGACCGCCCTCGCCCCGGGCGCCACCGCGCGCGGCCGCATCGACCCGGCCGACCCCCGGGCGTCGCCCCGGCCGGGCACCGCCCACCAGGTGAAGATCGTCCGGGTCCGCAGCGTCCCCACCACCGAGGCCCCGCAGCCCGGCGGCCCCTGCCCGCCCTCCGGCGTCCGGCTCTACGCCGACGAGGGCGACGCCGCGATGGGCCTGCGCGTGCTCGGCCTCAACCTGCGCAACTGCGGCACGTCCCCGGTGTCCCTCGACGGCTACCCGACGCTCCAACTCCTCGACCACGAGCGCCGCCCGATCGACGGCGTCCGCCTCCTCTCCGGCGGCGCCGAGATCGCCACCGGCACCGGCGCCGACGCCCCGCCGCAGAAACTCACCCTCCGCCCCGGCGAGGGCGCCCACTCCACCCTGGTCTGGCGCAACACCACCGAGGCCGGCGCCGCGGTCAACGCCCCGTACGTCCGCGTCCGCGCCACCCCGAACGCCGCCCCCGTGACGGTCACCCCCGAGCTCGACCTCGGCACCACCGGCCGCCTCGGCATCGGCGCCTGGGTGAAGGACCAGACCTAGGAGTTGTCCCTGCCCCTGGGGCAGGGAGCACAGTGGCCGCATGCCATTCGGACAGGACGTACAGGACGCACCACTCGTGCCGGACCCGCCGGCCGTACGCGGCGAGCTGATCGCCATCGGGGAGCTCGCCGCCCGGACCAGGCTCAGCCTGAAGGCCCTGCGGCTCTACGGGAGCAGGGGGTTGCTGCCGCCGGCGGTGGTGGATCCGCGCACCGGTGCCCGCCGTTACGGGCCCGAGCAGGTGGAGCGGGCCCGGCGGATCGGGCTGCTGCGGGCGACCGGGATGCCGCTGGCGCGGATCGCCGCGGTGCTCGACGCGGGCGGCGCGGAGTCGGTGCGGGCGCTGCACGCGTACTGGCGGGAGCAGGAGGCCGAGCACGCCGTCCGCCGGGACGCGGTGGGCTATGCGCGGGAGGTCCTGGCGGGCGCCGGCCCGGCCGGGTACGCGGTCGCCGAGCGCGAGGTGCCCGAGCAGAAGGTCCTGTTCACCAGCCGGCACGTGACCGCCGCCGACCTGCCCGGTTTCCTCGCGGAGGCGAGCCGGTCGCTGTTCGCCCGCCTGCGGGAGGCGGGGGCCGGCCTGTCCGGGCCGCTCTTCGCCGTCCACCACGGCCTGGTGAGCGAGGACTCGGACGGCCTGGTCGAGGTCTGCGCTCCGACCCCGGACGCGGTGGAGCCGTCCGGCCGGATCGGGGTCCGGATCGAGCCGCCGCACCGTGAGGCGTACACCGCCGTGACGAAGGGGCAGGGCGACTACCCGTCGATGGCCGCCGCCCACGACGCGGTCGGCGCCTGGCTCACCGCGCACGGCCACGCCCGCGGCGCCTCGAACCGCGAGGTGTACTACCCGAACTGGGCGACCGCCGAGCCGGGCGACCACGTCGCCGACGTCGCCGTCCCGTTCCGGCCCCGTCAGGCCTCCGGGTGCTGCTCGTCGTAGTCGGCGCGGGCGGCGAGGACGGCGGGCATGTGGGTCTCGGCCCAGTCCTTGATGGCCCGCACCAGCGGCAGCAGGTCGCGCCCGAGCGGGGTGAGCGCGTAGTCGACGCGGGCGGGCACCCCGGCGGTGACGGTCCGGGTGAGCAGGCCGTCGCGTTCGACGGCGCGCAGGGTCTGGGTGAGCATCTTCTCGCTGACCCCGGCGAGGCGTCGGCGCAGGTCGCTGTAGCGCTGCGGCCCGTCGGCGAGGGCGTTGACGACCAGGCTGACCCACTTGTCGCCGATCCGGTCGAGGAGTTGGCGGGCCGGGCACTCGGCGAGGTAGGCGTCGTAGTCGGCGCGGGCGGCGGCGCGGCGCTGGGCGGCGGTCGTGGTGGGCACTGGTTGGCTCGACTCCCCTTGCCGTGCGGTACGCACCTTCGAGTGCGTCCTTCCCGGTGGAGAGTAGCTCTCCCTAGGTTGGGTGGTGTTCCCGATCCCGGGTTCTCGGTGGGAAGTTGAGGAGTGTACGTGATGCGCGCGGTGGTGGTGCGGGAGTTCGGCGGCCCGGAGGCGCTGGAGCTGGCGGAGGTGGCGCGGCCCGAGCCGGGGGCCGGCGGGGTGCGGGTGCGGGTGGAGGCGGCCGGGGTCAACCCGGTGGACGCGGTGACCCGTGCGGGGGTGCTGGCCGGGGCGGGGCTGATGGCGCGCCGGGAGGTGACGGGCATCGGCTGGGACGTGGCCGGGGTGGTGGACGCGGTCGGGCCGGGGGTGACGGGCTTCGCGCCCGGGCAGCGGGTGATCGGTCTGCGCGACCGCCTGGACGTCGACCTCGGCACCTACGCCGACTTCGCCGTGCTGGACGCCGCCGCGCTGGCGCCCGTCCCGGACGGCCTCGCGCCGCACGAGGCGGCGACGCTGCCGCTCAACGGCCTCACCGCCCTGCAGGCCCTCGACCTGCTCGACCTGCCGGCGGGCGCCACCCTGCTGGTCACCGGGGCGGCGGGCGCGGTCGGCGGCTTCGCCGTCGAACTGGCCGCCCTGCGCGGCCTGCGCGTGGTCGCCCTGGCCGGGCAGGGCGACGAGGCCCTGGTGCGCGGCTTCGGCGCGGAGTGGTTCGTGCCGCGCGACGTGCCCGATCCGGCGGCGGCCGTACGGGAGTTGGTGCCCGGCGGCGTGGACGGCGCGGTGGACGCGGCGCTGCTCGGCGTCCGGGCGCTGGGCGCGGTGCGCGGGCGCGGGGCGTTCGTCGCGGTGGCGGGCGGCAGCGAGCCGGTGGGGCTGCGCGGCATCCGGGTGGCGAACGTGTGGATCACCGCGGACGGCCCCGCCCTGGCCCACCTGGCCCGGCTCGCCGCGGACGGCCGGCTGTCCCTGCGGGTCGCCGACACGCTGCCGCTGGCCCGCGCCGCCGAGGCGCACGAGCGCCTGGCGAAGGGCGGCCTGCGCGGCCGACTGGTCCTGACGCCCTGACCGGGCGGCCGGCCGGTCAGGGGGCGCAGCCCGATCCGGTGGCGCAGCCCGATCCGGGGACCGTCCGCGCTATCCGGTGGCGCCCGGAACCACCAGGCCGGACTCGTAGGCGATCACCACCGCATGGGTCCGGTTCTGCGCGCCGAGCTTGGTCAGCACGTTGCCGACGTGCGTCTTCACCGTCTCCAGGCGCACGCGCAGCGCGTCGGCGATCTCCGGGTTGGTCAGGCCGGTGGCCATCAGCCGTAGCACCTCCTCCTCCCGCCCGGTCAGCGCCGCCCTCGGCAGCGCCTCGGCGGAGGCCAGCGGGCGGGCGGCGACCATCCGGCGCAGGGCGGCCGGGAAGAGGATCGCCTCCCCGGCGGCCACCACCCGCACCGCCTCGGCGATCTGCCGGACCGGGAGCCGCTTGAGCACGAAGCCGCTGGCCCCGGCGCTGAGCGCGGCGGTGACGTAGCCGTCGTTCTCGAAGGTGGTGATCACCACGACCTTCGGCGGCGCGCCCGAACCGACCGAACCGACCGAGCCGCCCGACCCGACCGAGTCAGCCGACCCGACCGAACAGGCCGGGCCCGCCGACTCGGCCAGCAGCTGCCGGGTGGCCTCGATCCCGTTGCGGCGCGGCATCCGCACGTCCATCAGCACGACGTCCGGCCGCAGCCGCCGCGCCCGCTCGACCGCCTCGACGCCGTCCGCCGCCTCCCCGACCACCGCGATCCCCGGCTGGGCCGCGAGCAGCGTGCGCAGCCCGCTGCGGGTCACCTCGTCGTCGTCCGCGATCAGGAGGGTGACGGGGGCGCCGCTGTCCGAACCGCTCACGCCGACACCCGGACCGGCAGCCGGACGGCCAGCCGCCAGCGCCGGGGCCCGTCCGGGCCGGCCTCGAACTCGCCGTGCAGCAGCCGCACGCGCTCGGCCAGCCCGGGCAGGCCGTGCCCGGAGGTCGGGAAGCCGCCCCCCGCCGCGCCCGTCCGGTTCACCACCGAGAGCTCCAGCCCGTCCGGGCCCGCCGCCACCCGGACCTGTACCGGGCCGCCCGCCCCGTGCCGCAGCGCGTTCGTCAGCCCCTCCTGCAGGATCCGGTACGCCGCCCGGGAGAGCGTCCCCTGCACCTGCGCCAGGTCGCCCGACAGCTCCGGCTCCACCACCGCGCCCGCGTGCCGCAGCCGGTCCAGCAGTTCGGGCAGGTCGGCCAGGGTCCGGGTCGGTGCCGTCCCCGGCTCCTCCTCGCGCAGCACGCCCAGCACGTAGTCCAGGTCCTCCAGCGCGGCCCGGGTCGACTCCTCGATGCTGCGCAGGGCGGCCCGCGCCGCCGCCGGGTCGGCGGCGAGCACCTCGCCCGCCACCGCGGCCTGGATGGTGGCCGCCGTCAGCGTGTGCCCGATCGAGTCGTGCAACTCGTGGGCCAGCCGGTTGCGTTCGGCCAGCAGCCGTTCCCGCTCGGCCGCCAGCGCGAGGCGTTCGGCCGTCGACGGCCCCAACAGCCGGGGCGCCGCCCGGCGCAGAGCGCCCGTCACCGCGGCGCACACACCTGCCGCCGCCAGCACGCAGGCGAGCGCCGCCACCCAGCTCCACCAGCCGCCCGCCACCTGCACCGACCGGCCGAAGAGGCTCAGCCGCGCCTCGCCCCGGAGCCAGTCACCCGGCAGCGACAGGCCCAGGAGGAGCAGCACCCCGCCCACCAGCGCCGCCGCCCAGCCCAGCCCCACGTGCAGCAGCAGCCAGAGCGGGGTCCGCCACCGGTCGGCGCCGGGCCTCCGGCCGACCGCCGGATCGGGCAACGGCACCCCCAACAGCCGCCGGGCGGAGGCGACCAGCGCCCGGCGCACGACGCGGACCGACCCGACCGCGCCGAGCAACGCCGCCCAGGCCACCAGGGTCAGCCCGGCCTGCACCGCGTACGGGGCGGACCGCCACGCCAGCGCCGGCAGCATGGCGAAGGGCAGCAGCGGAAGGCTCGCCAAGGCGCCGCAAACGGCGAACAGCGCACCCGTGTACGTGGAGCCGCGCAGCAACGGCCGGATTCCTCTGATCATGATCGCCAGTATGGTCGGGCGGCTCGGCGGCGGCCTCCCCCGATCGAGGGAGCGATTCCTCCCGCTTTTCCGCGATGTGCGCCCGCGGCTCCGGAACCCATGATCGTGCCCACTGTTGTCCCGACGATTCCAGGGGAGTTGGCACATGAACCAGCAGGCACGGCAGCAGCGGCGTCCTTCCGGGCGGCCGCGAGCCGCCGCAGCGGCGGCCGCGCTGGCCATCGGCGTCGTCCTGGCGGGGACCGTGGCACCGCCCGCCGCGAACGCCGCCTCGAACACCGCCGCGAACACCGCCGCCAGGAAGGACCCCGTCCAGCAGGGCCTGAACGCGCTGGTGCACGACGACGGCCTGCCCGCCGCGCTCGCGAGCGTCAGGGACCGTACGGGCCGCACCCGCGGCTACACGGCGGGGGTCGGCGACCTGGCCACCGGCGCGAAGGTGCCCCGGGACGGCCAGGTGCGGATCGGCAGCAACACCAAGACCTTCACCGCGGTGGTCGTGCTGCAACTGGTCGGCGAGCAGCGGATCGGATTGGACGAACCGGTCGAGACCTACCTGCCGAACGTCGTCCGGGGCGAGGGGATCGACGGCCGCCGCATCACCGTCCGCCAGCTCCTCCAGCACACCAGCGGGCTGCCCGACTACGAGGGCTCCATCGACGACGCCACCATCCGGCACCGCTACTTCGAGCCCCGCGACCTCCTGGACATCGCCTTCCGGCAGAAGGCGGACGCCGCGCCGGGTGCGAAGTTCGGCTACAGCAGCACGAACTACGTGCTGGCCGGCCTGATCGTCCAGCAGGTCACCGGCCGCCCCCTCGCCGAGGAGATCGACCGGCGCGTCATCCAGCCCCTCGGGCTGCGCCGCACCACCTTCCCCGCCCCGGGCGACCGGACCGTCCCCGAGCCCCACCCCCGGGGCTACCACCGGGATCCGGCGGACGGGCCGCTGCGCGACATCACGGAGCTGGACCCCTCCGCGGGCGGGGCCGCCGGCCAGATGATCTCCACCACCTCCGAGCTCAACCGGTTCTTCACCGCGCTCCTCGCCGGCCGCCTCCTCCCGCCGGCCCAGCTCGCCCAGATGCGCACCACCGTCCCCATCGGCGACACCGGCGCCGGCTACGGGCTGGGCCTGATCAGCCGGCCGCTGTCCTGCGGCGGGGTCTACTGGGGCCACGGCGGTGACATCCCGGGCTACGAAACGCGGGGCGGAGCCACCGACGACGGCCGCGCCGCCGAGATCACGGTGACTGCCGTTCCGACCGACGCGGCCGCCACGAAGCACCTCGAGGCCGTGGTGGACACGGCCCTCTGCCACTGACACCGCCACGCGCCCACGCGGCCGGAAACCGAAGTGGCCGGTCGATCCGAGGATCGACCGGCCACTTCTTCTGTGCGCGAGGGGGGAGTTGAACCCCCACGCCCTTTCGGGCACTGGAACCTGAATCCAGCGCGTCTGCCTATTCCGCCACCCGCGCATCTGGGTGATGGGTTAAGCATAGACCATCTGGAGGAGTGCTTCCGACCACCGGGAAATGGACGGGCCGACCGCACGGAGGCCGGGGGTCGCGGCGACCGGCCGACTCGCCGTGGCCCCCTGACCGGACGGCAGGAAGGAGCCCCGACCGGGGCACCGCGCGGCGCCCCGACCCGAACACCTACGGCCGACGCACTACGGCCGGCGCCCTGCGGGCCGAGCGCCGCCGCCCCGGTGCCCGCCCGCCGGCGAAGCGGCTGCCCGGAAGGTGAGGGTCCACCCCCACACGGCCAGGACCGCGAGGCCGGCGGTGAGGCCGCCGAGGGCCATGACCGCGGACGGGGAGGTGCGGTCCACGACGGCCCCGCCGACCAGCGCGCCGAGCGAGATCGTCGCCTGGAAGGAGGCGGTGAACAGCACCGAGGCGGCTTCGGGGGTGTCGGGGGCGGCCCGGGCGAAGCAGGTCCGGGACGCGACCGGGACCGCGCCGTAGGCGACGCCCCAGAGGGTCAGCAGGACCACCGCGCCGGCCTTCGAGCCGCCCACCAGTGGGAGCGGGAGCGTGGCGAGGGCCAGCAGGCCGGCGGCGGCGCCGAACCCGGCGCGCGGGTGCCGGGCGACGACGGAGCCGCCCAGGAAGTTGCCGAGGATTCCCGCCGCTCCGTAGGTCAGGAGGAGCAGGGTGATCAGCGTCGGGCCCGCGTGCGTGACCTGTTCGAGGAACGGGGTCACGTAGGTGTAGGCGCCGAAGTGGGCCAGCACGACGAGGACCGTGAGGAGCAGCGCGAAGCGGGTGTTCACGCCGCGGAGCAGGCCGCCGAGGACGCGCAGGCGGGTGGTCCCGGTCGGCGGCAGGGGCGGCACGACCAGGAGCAGCAGGACCAGCACGCCGACCGCCAGGACGCCCAGCACGGCGAACGCGGTGCGCCAGCCCGCCGCATCGCCGATGAGCGTGCCGACCGGGACGCCCAGCACGGAGCCCAGCGGGACGGCCGAGAAGATCACCGAAACGGCGCGGCCGACCTTCTCCGCCGGGACGAGCCGGTCGGCGAGTCCGGCCCCGATCGACCAGAAGCCGCCGATGGTGACGCCCACCATGACGCGCGACGCGAGGACCAGCCCGAAGCTCGGGGCCACCGCGGCCAGGCCGTTCGCCAGGGCCAGCAGGAGCAGGAACGCGCACAGCATCAGCCGGCGGTCCACGCGGGCGGTCGCCACGGTGACGAGCGGCGCCGAGACCGCGGCGAGGAAACCGGGCATGGTCATCATCAGCCCGGCCATCCCGTCCGAGACGGCGAAGCCGGATCCGATCGACGTGAGCAGGCCGATCGGCAGGATCTCGGTCGTGACGATCGAGAAGATCCCCAGCATCACCGAAAGCACCGCCAGCCACTCGACCAGGGGTGATCGGGGCGGCGGGGAGGTTCCGTCCGGGCGCGGGAGGGCGGTGGTTGTCGAGGTCATGAGTTCCATCCGGTGACGGGCGTGGAGGTGCCCGACCAGTTCAGTCGGTCTCACGGAGGGCCGCTGGCAGCTTTGCGACATCACCCGTGCGGTGAGCCGCCGGCCCAGGGAGGTGCCACTCGACACCCGGACACTCGGCAACCGGACACTCGGCACCCGAACCCTCGACACCCGCACAACTCGGCTCACCCGACCGGCAGTTGGCCTAACGGCCTACCGGCACGCCTGCTCCGGGCCCGGCTCGGCCTCCGCGTGGGACGGGTTCCACAGCCGGTCGGCCTCGCCGCGGGCCAGGTGCTCCTCGTGGTAGACCCGGCGGCCGTTGGCCAGGCGCCGCACCGGGTTGGCGAACAGGCCCTCCCGCTCGTAGAACCGCAGCGCGTGCACGCTCAGCCCGCTGCGCTGCGCCACCTCACCGATGCTCAGGTCCACGGGAACTCCCCCTCGCCCAACTGTTGATCTAGAGAGGACTCTAGGACCTAGCGTCGAGCCATCACCCCCTCTCACCAGGAGAATCCCATGAGCGTTTGGTTCGTCACCGGGGCATCGCGCGGGCTCGGCGCGGAGGTCACCCGCGAGGCGCTGGACCGGGGCCACCGCGTGATCGCCACGGCGAGGGACGCCTCGGCCGTGCTCAAGGCGTACCCGGAGCAGCCGGAGGGCCTGCTGGCCGTGGCCGCCGACGTCACCGAGCCCGCACAGCTGGCGGCGGCCGTGGAGGCCGGGCTGGCCAGGTTCGGCCGGATCGACGTCGTCGCCAACAACGCCGGGTACGGCCTGGTCGGCACGGTCGAGGAGAGCTCGGACGACGCCGTCCGCGCGCTGTTCGACGTCAACGTGTTCGGCGCGCTCAACACGCTGCGGGCGACCCTGCCGACGCTGCGCGCCCAGCGGTCCGGCCACGTGCTGAACATCAGCTCCGTGGCCGGGTTCGCCACCGCGGCGGCGGTGGGCCTGTACGGCGCGTCGAAGTTCGCCCTCGAAGGCATCTCCGAAGCCCTGCACGGCGAACTGGCCCCGCTCGGGGTCCGCGTGACCATCGTCGAGCCGGGCGGCCACCGCACGGACTTCCTGAGCGGCTCCAGCCTCCGCACCGAGCCCGCCACCATCGCCGACTACGCCGCGGCGACGGGGCCGGTGCGCGAGGCGATGGCCCAGTACGACGGCCGCCAGCCCGGTGACCCGGTGAAGGCCGCCAAGGCCATCGTCGACGTCACCGAGATCGCCGAGCCCCCGCTGCGCCTGCCGTTGGGCGCGGACGCGGTCGAGCGCATCGAGGCGAAGCTGGACCTCGTCCGCCGCGAACTCGACCAGTGGCGCCGCGTCGCGCTCTCCACCGCCCACTGACCGCCACCAGGCCCCGGTGCGGTGTGCACAGGACGCGCCTGCGGCTACCGCCACTCCAGGACGACGTCGACGTCGCCGAGCGCCGTGGCCGCCTCCTGCGGGGTGACCTGCTGCGGCTGGGCGCCCGGCACGAGGTCGGTGACGAACGCGTTCTCCTGATCGCCCTGGAAGGATCGGAACAGCAGCTTCTTCCCGTCCGCCGAGACGGCCTGCGGGATGTTCTTCCGGTCGGTCGCCGGGAGCAGGACGGGGCCGGCGCCGTCCTTGGCATTGCTGTTGTCGTTCGGGTTCATCCGGTCGAGGTCGAGGGTCCACAGGTTGTTCTGGTACGGCGGCTTCGGGCTGCCGTTCGCGGCCGGGGCGCAGAGCAGCGTGTGGTTGTCGATCCACCCGGACGGCCGGCAGTCCACGTCCTTGATCGCGCCGGCATGCCCGTCCGCCTTCAGGAGCCCGCTGGCCGTCACCGTCACGACGTTCTGCCCCTCGCCGTCCACGTACCCGACCGCGCGCTTGCCGTCCGGGCTGAAGCGCACGCTGCCGCCGGTCACACCGCGGAGGGGGTTGCCCCCCAGCGTCAGGGCGAGGTCGCCGAAGGCGGCGGGCGCGCCGCTCCACTGCTCGGTGAGCTTGTGGTCGGCGGCGAGCTCGCGACTGGCGACGTGGTCCTGGCCGTTCGGGTCGCGGTACGTGAACCAGACGCTCCCGCCGTCCGGAGCGAAGAGCGCGTCCTTCTCCTTGGGCGTGCTGGTGAAGCCCGCGGCGGTCCCGGTGAGGTCGGTGAAGGTGCCCTTGAGGTCGACGTAGCCGACGTGGCTCGCGCCGGTCCTGTCGTCGGTGGTGACCAGCGCGAGGCGGCTGAAGTCGCGGTCGAAGAGCTGCCGGATCCGCGGCCCGAAGGCGTTGTCCGAGGCGTTGTCACTTCCCCCGGGCGGACGGGGGAAGTTGCCCGCGCACAGGTCCTGGAGCGCACTCAGCCTGGTGCCGGAGCGGGGGCCGACCACCGCCGTCGCCGGAACGGTGAACTCGACCGACGCCACCTTCTTCCAGCTGCCGGGCTCGAAGCCCTCCACCCACACCTTGGCCGGCCTGGACGCGGGCACGGTGCAGCCCGCGCTGATCACGAGGTCCCGGTCGCGGAAGGTCGCGTCGCCGACCGCGGCGGCGCTCGGCGGCTTCTGCGCCGCGTCCTGAGCGGGCGCCGTGGCGTGCCCGTCCGGATCGGGCTGCGAGGACGAGCCCCCGCAGCCGGCGACCAGCGGAAGCACCAGCGCCGCCACCGCCACCGGCGGCGCCAGCCGCCGCCTGACGGTGCGCCACGTCCGCGTGTCTGCCATGAACTCCCCCATCGTTGTGCGGCGGCCGCGCCTGGAGCCGACCGTGGAAGGAAGGCTAGAAGATCACGGACGCCGCCCCGCGCCGCACCCTCGATCCGTCCGCCCGCATGACGAGGAAGCATCGCGTCGGGGACGCGGCCCTCACGCGCCGTACGACAGGGAAGAATCCGGCAATTCAAACGGCTTCGGCATCCACGAGACCCCTTTCTCCTTCTTCGCCGCAGGACGCATTGTTCCCACACGAATCCAATGGGGTCAAGCGAAATAATTCCACATAAGATCGCACAATAGAACGGCCTACGGAAAGGCGTGATCAGGCACCCGGCTTCTCGGCCACGGCCACCACCGCGACCCGCGGCAGCTCCGCGACATAACCCTCCGGCACGAGCCGCACCGTCGGCCGGACGGCCCGGTGCTCGGGCGGGGTCGGGCGGTCGGTGTGGTCGAAGGCCTCGGCCAGCAGCTGCCACGCGGCGTCCGGTCCGATCGCCTCGAAGTGGCCGGCCAGGCCGTAGCTCTCCCCCATGTGGGCGACCATCGCGGCCCGCGCCCGGTCCGGGGTGGGTGCGAGCACGGTGAACGGGTCGTAGACGTCCAGCACCCGCACCTGCGGGCACCGGTCCTCGAAGAGCTTCCGCAGCTCGGGGTGGGTGAAGTGCTCGTAGTCGTGCCGCACCGTGCCGTGGCGGCTGACGACCCGGAAGAAGTCGGCCATCGCGCTGTCGGGGGCGAAGTCGTGCAGGACCACCCGGCCCCCGGGCCGCACCACCCGCAGCGCCTCGGCGACCGCCTGCGGGCGGGTCCCGTCCGGGATGTGGTGGGTGCCGTAGGCCAGCAGCACGGCGTCCACCGTGTCGTCCGCCAACAGCAGCCGATCGGCGGCCTGCCGCACGGCGGGCAGTCCGTTGGCGAGCGCCGCGGCGACCATCGGCCCGGAGATGTCCCCGGTCAGCACCTCCAGGCCGGCCGGGGACTCGCCCGGCCGCAGCGCCGCCGCGCGCGCGACCGTCCCGTCACCCCCCAGCACGTCCAGCACCACGACCTCCCGGCCGCGCCCGGCCGGGACGGTCAGCCCGAGCAGCCGCCGCACACCCGTCCAGCGCACCAGCGGATCCCGCTGGGCCCGGCGGTAGGAGTCGCCACGGCCACCGGAGTCGGAGTCGAACTCGTTCTCCCAGGCCGCCGGCTCCCGAGAGGCGACCGCGCGGTCCAGCCGGTCCGGATCGAGCAGGGCGCGCAGACGCGGATGGCTGACCGCCATCTCCGCCAGGTACTGCGCCGAGGACATTCCGGGAAGATAGGCCGGTGCGGTCATGGCTTCGCGTCCTTTCACCGATGACACCATCGCCATGACTGCCCTTCGCCGGATGAGGAAAAACTCCGCCGATGGGACGTCGATTCGACCGATGAGATGCCGGATCGGACGCTCCCGGAATCTTCGATCGTGGCCGAAGTTCCGGGGCAGAAATCATCGATCCGGGAAATTCGACCGGCTCCCGCGGTCACCGGATCGCCAGTGCGCGCTCCCCGCCGCCCGGGCCCCGGCCCCCGCCGCGCGGTGCGTGCGGCGGGGGCCGGGACGCCGGGGTCAGTTGCGCAGGAGGACCCAGGATCCGAGCCCCGCGCAGCCCGAGCTGTTGTAGGCGCCCAGGTGGTAGCCGGCCGGGACGGGGTTGCCGGGGCAGATCGACAGCCCGGGCGCAGCCAGTTGCTGGAACCAGGATCCGATGCCGCGACAGCCGGTGCTGTAGTGGCCGGTCATGACGTACCCGGTCGGGATCGGCGAGCCCGCGCAGGTCCAGACCCCGTCCGTCACCAGCCGCATGAGCCAGGCGTCGCCGAGGCAGGGGCCATTGCCGGTGACGTGGTCGGTGAGCACGTAGCCGGCCGGGATCGGCGAGCTGGCGCAGATCCACAGCGGGTCCTGCGCGGGTTGCGTGTAGGAGGCGCCGGCTCCGTTGCAGCGGCCGGCGTCATAGCTGGTGATGACGTAGCCCGGCGGGACGGCGGTCCCCCGGCAGATCCAACCGCCCACCGCCAGTTGGGCGGACGAGGCGGACGAGACGGAGGAGACGGAGGAAACAGGGGCGGCAGCGGGCGCGGCACTCGCCGGGCCGGCGGCCGTGCCGGTGAGGACGGCCGCCAGCACGGCGACCACCCCCGCCACGGCGGCGAGCCGGCCCCGGAGGGCCGCCCACGACGAACGGTCCAGCAGTCGGTGATGTCTTCTGATCACGTCACACCAGTCCTATCGGCAGGTCCGTGCGGCACCGCACGACGGCCGTACGGCGCCGGATTGTGGAGCTGCCGTGACCCTAGCGGGGGTCGGCCCGGCCGAATTGTTCACGGCATGGACACATCACCATCTTGTCCGGAAGTACGCGCGGGATGCCCACAATCCCGCCCTTGACGAGAAGGCGAGAAGCGGAGAAGCGGAGAAGACGAGAACCGCCTACATCCCCGGCCAGGCGCCCAGCTCCTCCACCTCGTGCCGGTTCCACAGGCAGTCGGGCAGCGCGTACCGCCGGGCCTCGTGAATCAGCTGGTACGCCCGCAGCACATCGGGGTGCCGGTACCGCTCGGTCGTCCCCAACGGCAGCGTCAGCCGCCACGCCGTGTTGTACCGGTCGAACGCGCCCTCGACCCCCTGCCGGGCCCTCACCAGCCGGGCGAGCGCGACCGCCCGCTCGGCCGGATCGTCCGCGACCAGCCCGAAGGCCCAGCCCAACCGCTCGTCCCACGCACGGGCGTCGTCGTCGCCCGCCACCGCATCCTCGATCACGCGGGAGACCATCCCCGGCACCGCCCGTCCGCTCCATCGACCGTCCGACGCCCCGTGGAGCCGGGAGCCGCACGGACCGTCAGTCCGAAGGGGCGCCGGCGGCCCCGCCGTGCTCCGCGAGCCAGGTACGGGCGATCCCGCCCAGTTCGGCGTCGCGGCCGGCGAGCATCATGCCGATCATCTTCGCGTCCCCGCGCAGGGACCAGCCCGGGTGCCCGAAGGTGGCCGGGTTGTTCCCCTCGATGAGGAAGTGCGCCGGCCAGGCCGTGCCGTAACCGATCAGCGGCAGCGCGGCCAGGTACCGCTTCCGGCCGCGCGCCAGGCCGTAGGCGCCCACCGCGAGCCCGGTGAGGGTGCCCGCCAGGTGCACCCACCGGGTGGCGGCCTTGGAGTGCATCGCGACGTAGTAGGGCCAGAACTCCTCGAAGGACGCGAAGCGCCCGCTCTCAACCATGCCAGGACGGTAGCGCCACGCCGGCGCCACGCCCATGGCCGCGGCGCCGGCGAGGATCCGAACGAGAGGGCCTAGATGCCCGGGTCCCAGGCGAACAGCTGGTCGAAGATGCGGCGGTCGCCGTCGAGCTCCAGGGAGTCCACCGCGGTTCGGCCGTAGAACCACAGGACCAGCTCACTGGCCGTGCCCCGGGCGGAGGCGTCGGCCGGGGCGGCGCCCTCCTCGCCCGCGGCGATGCGGGCGATCCGGGCGCCGTCCGCGGAGAGCGTGACGCGCCAGGAACGGCCCTCGGAGACGTGGTACTCGACGACGGCGGGCTCGTGCGGCCAGGGGGACGACGTCGCGCAGCAGGTGACCAGGAAGTCCTCGGCGCCGTCGAGCGCCACCTCCTCCGGCAGCGGCTGCGCGGCGCCCAGGGCGACCTGGGCGTCGTAGGTGTGCACCGCGATCTCCTGGAGCTGGTGCCGGGCGACGGCGCCGGAGGTCCGCGGCGACTGCGACTTCCCCCACCACGTCCAGCATTCGGCGTCCGGGCCGGATTCCCGCAGGGTGTCCAGCAGTTCCTGGGTCGACGCGGCCAGCCAGGCCAGCAGCGCCTCCCGCTCCTGCGGCTCCTGCACCGCGGCGCGCGCCGCGACGGCCTCGGCCGGCGGGGCGTCGGCCGGCCCGGCCGCGACGATGGCCGCCCAGAAGGGGCGCCCCGAGCCCAGGTGCCGGGCCAGGTCGCGCAGCGTCCACTCGGGGCAGGTCGGCACCCGGACGTCGAGGTCGGGCGCGGCGGCGATCGCGGCCCGGAAGGCCGTCGACCGCTCGTCGATCAGTCGCAGCAGGTCAGGGAGTTCAGGAGTCTTGAGCACTGCGGATGTCTATCACCGCACTTCGGTGGCCGGAAAGCGAATTTCCGGGCGGCGAGGCCGGACCCGGCGGCCGCCCGCCGCCGAAACCGCCGGCCCGCACCGCCGCCCGACGCCGGATAGTCTGCCAACAACCCATCGCCACCCGACCGTTGAGGGGAATCCGTTGATCCGCAGCACCAGCCGCCCGCGCGACTTCCACGTCCCCACCCACCGGGAGACCGCCGACGAGTGGGGCGGGCGGATCGCCGTCCCGCGCACCCTCCCGCCCGACTGGTTCCTCCTCCTCGGGCGGATGAGCAGCGACGGCTACCTGTGCCACCTCGACCTCAGCTACCACCTGGACCGCGAGCTCACGGCGATCGTCCAGACCTCCCGGCCCGTCCCGGAGCACTTCCGGGTCAAGTCCCACACCACCCCGCGGACCCAGCTCGCCACCTACCTGACCACCTCCGACCGCCTCCCCTACCGCGCCGCGATCGCCCCGCTCGCCACCACCACCAGCCGGGGCGAGGTGCACCTCGACGGGGTCCCGGTGCCCGTCGAGATCCACCACGCCCACGGCTGTCGCAGCGCACTGCTCCCCCACGTCCCCGGCCAGCCCGGCTACCTGATCGTCACCGCGCCGGACGAACACTGGACGACCGTCACCGACCTCGTCCTCCAGGCCCCGGACGCCTTCTGAGCGGTCCGGCAGCGCCCGGCCCTCACCGAACCTCCGGAAAAAACACGGGAGTTCCCCACCCGACTTCACTCCAAGGTGGGGTTTGGCTCAACACCCCACCGCCCAGGTGCCGAGAAGCCAACGGGGTGGCGGCGCTGAGGGCCGCCACCCCGCTCCACCCCGTCCCGGCCCCGAAGCCAACGGTGCGTCATGAATCGGTAACAGCAGGATCGTTCCGACGCTCCGCCCGCGAACCGGTCCGTAGAGTGCACGGGGCCGTCGGACAGGACGGCCCAGCAGTGGACACACCCGGGGGTGGGGGAACGCCATGGCGGAGGGCTCGGGCTACACGATCGAGGCCGGCGGGGTCGAGGAGCAGGCCAAGGCACTCGACAAAGCGGCCGGCGACCAGGGCAAGCTCCACCGGTCCACCGTCGACCCCGTCTGCTACGGCGACAACGTGTTCGGCGGCGAGGACGCCGACCCGGCGTACCGGAACTTCAGCACCGCCTGGCACGACGAGACCGACGTGCTCGCGAGCGCCCTGAAGGAACTCGCCGACAAGGTGCGCGGCTCCGCCGGCCACTACCGGAAGGCCGAGAACACCGCGACGACCGGCCTCCACCAGGCGGCCACGGGCGGTGACCCCCGCCCCTTCGGCTGAGCGCCGAGCAGCAGAGCAGCAAGCACTGAGAGCCGAGCGCCGAGAGCCGGAACCGACCAGGAGGGCTGACGAACCACCATGACGAAGCCGTCCACGTCCCAGCGCCGCAAGGCCCTGCAGGACGCACTGAAGGACCTCCGCGAAGCGGACTCCAAGAACGACGTCATCGACGCGATCAAGGACGCCCTCGCCGTCCACGCGCCGGTCGGCGACCCGGCCGCCATCGAGGCCACTGGCAACCGCTACAAGACCATGGCCACCGAGTCGGAGCACCTCCACCGGGACGTCACGACGATCGCCGAGACCGGCCTGCCGGACGTCTGGACCGGAACCACCGGCGCGAAGGCCGCCGAGGTGATCGGTGCCACCGGCCGCGCCATCGACCGGCAGAGCACCGCCTTCATCAAGGCCTGGCTGACCCTGCACAACCTCGCCGACGCCCTGCGCGCCGCCCAGGCGGCGGACGGCCCGGCGCGCTCCGGCGCCCAGCAGGTGCTCAGCCAACTCGGGGGCAAGGAAGGGTGGTTCGACGAGTGGTTCGAGGACGATGATGACGAGGCCAAGCGCAAGAAGGCGCAGCAGGCCGCCATCCCGCATGTCGAGGGGATGCTGACCGCCGCCGCGAAGGCCGACGACGCGGCCCGCGCGGCCGCCCGCGACCTCAACAGGCTGGCGGACGAGGCCCGGGCGGGCAAACTGCGCGCCAAGGGCGTCAGTTCCGCGGACAAGGTGGTCCTCGCCGAGACCTCCGGCCCGGACGGCCCCACCGAACTGAACGACCTGCTCACCGCCAACGACCTCAAGCGGTCCGGCGAGTACCTGGACAGGATGAACCCCACCGACCTCGCCGCCTTCGACCGGATGCTCGCCGACTCCTCGACCCCGCAGGAGCGCGCCTACCTGATGAAGGCCCTGGCCGCCGGCCACAACCTGGACGAGATCCGCGCCTTCGACGGCAAGATCCACGGCAAGGACCCGGAGTGGCTGCGGACGCACCTGACGCCCGTGTACACGAAGAGCGACAACCGGGACAGCGGCGGGCAGGACAGCGACGGCTCCAACCGCTACCAGTACGAGGTGAAGTTCGGCAGCGCCCGGTGGCAGCAGACCGGCCCGACCTGCGTCGCCTCCACCACCGTCACGGCCCGGGCGATGGCCGACCCGCTCTACGCGCTGGACCTGACCGGTGGCCCGACCGGCCAGGACAACGACCCCGCCGCCTTCCAACGGCGCCTGCTGGACGAGCAGAACCGCGTCCACGAGGAAGGGCACGGCAACAAGAAGGGGATGGACGAGCACGGCACCGGGGACGTGCTGGCCAAGGAGGTCAGCCCCCACACCGGGGCCACCTACGAGTACAAGCCCCTGTCGGACGAGAACGCCCGGCGCGCGATCCTGCCGGAGATCGAGAAGGCGGTCGCCGAAGGCAAGCCGGTGCCGGTGTCGATCGAAGGCCACGTCGGCGACGAACGCAAGGGCCACGAGGTGCTGATCGTGGGCCAGGAAGGCGACATGCTGCAGGTCTACAACCCCTGGGGCCGCACCACGTGGATCAGCGAGGCCGACTTCGCCAACGGCCACATGGACCACGTGGCGGACAACCGGACGCCCGTCGTCGACGCCGTCCACCTGCCGAAGTGAGCCGGCCGATGAGGACCGCGACGAGAGCACCGCTGCGGGCGGTGGCCCTGATCGCGGTGTTCGCGGCCTGCCTGGCCGCCTCCTCCTCCAACCAGCCGGACCGCGGCCGGATCCTCGGTCCGGACGAACGCTCGGTGACCCTCGGCCCCGGCGATCGCTTCTCGATCGCCGTCGAGGACAGCGCCTCGATCGGCGACAACTGGAGCATCGTGAACCCGAAGGCGGACACCGCCGTAGTGGCCGCGGTCGCTCAGGTCACCGACTACCCGCCGGGCTACGAGAAGTACAACGGCGGGGGCGGTACCGCCTTCTACATCTTCGAGGCCAAGGGGCGCGGCACCACGACCATCACGCTGTTCAACTGCTTCCGGGGGCTCTGCCACGCCCCGGAACGCATCCAGCCCGACGACCTGGAGTGGCTCGTGCGCAACACCTACACCGTGACGGTCCGATGAGCACCCCCGACCGTTTCCGCCCCAAGACGGACGACGAGCTCCGCCGACTCGACGTCCCCGTCCTGCTCCGCTACGGCCTGGCCTTCGGCGGCCACCACCGGGCGGCCCTGTTCGGCGACGGCGCGGTCGCCGCCGCACTGGAGGCCGACGCGCTCGGGGTGCTCCCCCGCTCGCTGTCCTTCCTCGCCGAGGTGGTGCGCAGTGGCGGTACCCGCTACGCGGCCGAACTCCCCGAGCCCCTGCCCGGGCCGGACGCGGCCCGGCTCGCCCACGCCTGGCTGACCTCGGCGGCCACCACCGTCACCACCGTCGACGGCGACCGGCTGCTGGCGAGCTGGCTGAAGGCGGTCGCCGAGGTCCTGGGCCTGCGTCGGACCGTCCGGGGCGCGCCCTGACCGCGAGCGGCGTCAGTAGTGGTACGCCGCGCGCTTGCGCAGCAGCACCAGCGCCACGAACCCGAGCAGCACGACGGCGATCCCCCAGAACATCTCCAGCCCGATCAGCACCCCGCCCAGCATCTCCACCGCCGCCGCGGCCGACTGCTGCCGCACCTCCACCGGCGTCCGCCGGCTCTCGGACGGCCGCACCAACTGGCGCCCGGTGCCCACCTGGACGAGGTTGATCAGCATCAGCGCACCCGCCGCGACGGCGATGAATATCCACATCCCGCCGAGCGTAGTGACCCGCCCCGCCCGGAGCCGCTACCGGGGGCTGAACAGCGGTTCGTACGCGTTGCCCTCCTCCGCGTTGAGCAGCACGTACCGCCCGCCCAGGCCGATCGCGACCTCCCCCAGCCGGGCCAACGCCTCGGCCACGGACGGGACTTCGAGCCCGAGCGCGGCGGCGGCCGCGTCCCGGTCGGCGTACAGGTCGGGCTCGTCCTCCAGGTAGTCCTCCGCCGCCTCCGCGGCCTCGGCCTCCGTCAGCCGGGTGCAGTCCCGCCACCACGGCACGGCCAGCAGCAGCCGGACCAGCTCCGGCAGGCCGACCGCCAGCAGCGCCGAGCCGCCCTCGGAGTCGGCGTACAGGACGGGCCGCTCCTCGCCGCCGTCCCCGCAGAAGAAGAAGGTGCCGCCCGCACCGTCCTTGGCGAACTCCTCCAGCACCTCGCCGGAGGCGAGCACGACGGCCTCGCCGTGCGGGTAGTGGTCGAGGTTCAGGTCCCCGGGCCAGAGCAGGAAGTCGAGGGCGGCGTCGTTGGCGCGGATGCGATCGATGAGCGACATGGCCGACACCCTAGGGTGCCGCTACGACACCGGTCCGAGCTCGCCCTCGACGACCGTCTCGGTGATCTGCGGGCGGTCCCACAGGGCGAGGATCTCGTTGGCCAGTCGGATGACCGCGCAGGGGTCCGGCTCGCCGTACGCGACGACGGCGGCGGCCGACAGGCTGCGCGGGACGGCCCCGGCGTCGAGCAGGACGCGCCAGTCCCGCGGAGTCAGCTCCAGGAACTCCAGCCCGGTCAGCCCGCCGATCTCCCGGGGGTCGGCGAGCATGCCGTGGCCGGCGGACAACGTCCGCAGCCCGGGCAGGCCGACGAGCGGGGCGAGGCTGAACGGTTCGGGGCTGCCGCCGAGGGTCAGCACCTCCAGGTCGGGGTGGGCGACGGCCTCGACGCTCATCGACTGCCGGCCAAAGATCCTCCCCACCACGGGCGCCTTTTCAGAGCTCCGGCCGGTGTACCAGTCCCGCCGCGGGTCGAGCGCCAGGTCGGTCAGGGACTCGGCGAGCAGGTACCCGCCGACCGTCTCCTCGTGACTGAGCACGATGAGCTGCCCGAGGTGGCCGCACGGGCCGGGTGTCAGGTCGACGGCGATCAGTTCTGCGTCATCGACACCAACGACGATCCAGCCCGGCGACCAGACCAGGTCCTGAACGGCAGCGTCGGGCGCA
Source organism: Streptomyces sp. Y1 (assembly GCF_041053115.1). Classification (NCBI taxonomy): domain Bacteria; kingdom Bacillati; phylum Actinomycetota; class Actinomycetes; order Kitasatosporales; family Streptomycetaceae; genus Streptomyces; species Streptomyces sp. Y1. Next base: position 2,292,124 of record NZ_CP163445.1, read on the forward strand.
GTGACACACGCCTCCGTCGCCGCGTGTTCCCAGCGGAACGAGGAGCGCACACGATCGTCGGCGAAGAGGGAGCCCAGGGAGCTCAGCTCGAAGCCGAGCACACCGCCGGCACGCTCCGCGGCCTCGTGGAGCAGCGCGAAGTCCTCCCCGCTCTCCAGGTCGTCGTACCAGTCCGCCCTCGTCACCCGGTAGAGCACCTTCAGCTCCTCCGGCAGCGCCACCCCCAACCGGGCCTCGGCGGCGGCGATCTCCTCCTCGGTGGCGCCGGTCTCGTCCGGCAGCCGCTCGCGCAGCGTCCGCTCCAGCAGCTCCAGGTCCACGGACGGGGCGAGCCGCGCCCCGGGCGCCGGGTCGGGCAGGCGGCGCCACGGCGCCGGCACGGCGTCCTCGACCAGGGTCAGCGCGCTCCGTCCGGCGCTGCTGACCCCCGCATCGACGGCGGCGCCGTAGTCGTACATCCGCAGCACGGCCTTGCCGCTCGGCGGGATCTCGACGGTGAACGCGGCCTCGACCATCGCGGCCTCGACGAGGGCCGCCCGGACCCGGTCGACCGCGTCCCGCTCCGCCCGGTCGTCCGGCTCCGCCCCCGCCGGGCGCCGCAGCGGCACGCTCCAGCCGTGCTGCCCGATCCGCCCCGACACCCGCCCGCCCGGCGCGGCGAGGCGCTCCGCGTGGGACGCCCGCAGGAGCCGGAGCAGCGGCTCCCAGGTGGTGAAGTCGTTCAGCGTGGACAACGGGGGCCTCCGGCGCGGGCGGTGATCGGGACGGTGGCCATTGTCGCCACCGCCACCGACAGCCCGTCACCCGACAGCAGCCCGTCACCCGACGGCGCGTCCGCCCGTCCACGGCCCTCACGCCGCCAGCCGCTCCGCCAGGAACTCCTCCCAGGTGCGCCGCCCGTGCTCGGCGTCGGCCGGGGCGAGGTTGGTGCCCGCCCGGTACGCGCGGCCGACCTTGCCCGGCAGCCGGAAGTGCAGCTGCCGCCGGGTGCGGCCGTGCGCGGCGAGGTAGCCCTTCGCCAGCTCGCCCATCTCGTACACCTCCGGGCCGGCCAGGTCGGCCACCGTCCCGGCGGGCTCGCCGAGCGCCAGCTCGACCAGCCGGGCGGCGACGTCGCGCACGTCGACGGGCTGCCAGCGGACCCCGCCGGGCGCCGGGAGGAGCGGCAGCTTCGCCATCTTCTCGACGACGGTGAGCGCCAGGTCGTGGAACTGGGCGGCGCGCAGCACGGTGTACGGCAGGCCCGAGCCGGCGACGGCCTGCTCGGCGGCGTGCTTGGCCCGGAAGTAGCCGAGCGGCACGGCGTCCGCGCCGATCACCGAGATGTACACCAGGTGCCGCACCCCGGCCCGGCGCGCGGCGTCGACGAGCCGCCGGGTGGCGACGTCGTCGCCCTTGGGGCCGCCCGCCAGGTGCAGCACGGTGTGGACGCCGGCGAGCGCCGCGTCCAGGTCCGCGGCGGCCTGCGCCGCGTCGCCGAGCAGGTCGCCGCGCAGGTACGTCACGCCGTCCTCGCCCGCCCGCTCCTGCCGGCTGAGGACCCGCACGGGCAGCCCGGCGGCCCGCAGCAGCGGGACGACGTGCCGGCCGAGGTTGCCGGTGCCGCCGGTGACCAGGACCGGGGTCTTCGCCGTGTTCGCGGTGTTCCCGGTGTTCGCCGTGTTCGCCGTGTTCGCCATGATCGTCTCCGAATCGCTCGTGCCGGGCGGGAACCTTCGGGATCCAGGTCCCCGGGAGGTTGATCTCCGCGCCGCGGCCGTTGTTGGGTGGCTTCTGCTGCTCTGACCCGAGGCGACGAAGGAATGTGACACGGTGGACGAGAAATCTTCCGAGGAGTCCTCGCGGACCGCGCTCTTCGAGGAGCACCGCCCGCACCTGCGGGCCGTCGCGTACCGGATGCTCGGCTCGATCAGCGAGGCCGAGGACGCCGTCCAGGACGCCTGGCTGCGCTACGACCGCAGCGACACCACCGAGGTGGCGAACCCGGGCGGCTGGCTGACCACCGTGGTCTCCCGGGTCTGCCTCAACCTGCTGCGCGACCGCGCCCAGCGCCGCGAGGAGCCCCTGGAGACCGGGACCGGCCCGGAGCGCATCCCGGATCCGCTGCTGCGGCGCGAGGGCGTGGTCGACCCGGAGCAGGAGGTGCTGCTCGCGGACTCGGTCGGCCTGGCGCTGATGGTGGTGATGGAGTCGCTGTCGCCGGCCGAGCGGGTGGCCTTCGTGCTGCACGACCTGTTCGCGGTGCCGTTCGAGGAGATCGCCCCGCTGATCGAGAAGACGGCCGCCGCGACCCGCCAACTGGCCAGCCGGGCCCGGCGCAAGGTGCAGGGCCAGGCGCCGGCGCCGGATCCGGACCTGGGCCGCCAGCGGATCGCCGTGGACGCGTTCTTCGCCGCCTCCCGCAGCGGCGACCTGGACGCGCTGGTCGCCGTCCTCGACCCGGACGTGGTGCTGCGCTCGGACGGCGGCACGCTGCGCGCCCGGCACACGCTGGTGCTCACCGGCGCGGCCACGGTGGCCGGCCAGGCGGCCATGTGGGGCACCCTGGCGCCGTTCGCCCGCCCGGCGCTGGTCAACGGCACGGCCGGCGCGGTGGTCATCGGCGCCAACGGCCGGGCGCTGTCGATCATGGCGTTCACCGTCGTGGACGACGCGATCGTGGCGATCGACGTGATCGCCGACCCGGAGCGGCTGGCGGCGTTCGACCTCTCGGCCTTCCGCGACTGACGGTCGCGCGATCAGCCCCGTGGCGACGGAAGGGCGGCCGGAACCCCGGCCGCCCTTCCCGCTCCCCGAGTTCCCCGAGTTCCCGAACTCCCCGAACTCCCCGAGCTCAGCGCCCGGCCGCACCCCCCGGGCGCGGCCGACGACCCGTCACCAGCCCTGGGTCCGCACCCAGTCCGCCAGGTGCCGGGCGCAGTCGTCCACCGACTCCCGCCAGCTGTGCCCGGCGCCCTCCCCGGCCTCGTCGCTGACGTGCTTGACCAGCCGCACCGGCAGCCCGGCCCGGTGGGCGACGGTGGCGACGGCGTAGCCCTCCATGTCGACCAGGTCGGCGTGCTCGGCCAGGCGCTCGCGGGCGGCGGCGTCGGAGACGAACAGGTCCCCGGTGGCGAGCACCGGGCCCTCGCCCTTGCCGACCACCAGCGGGGCGCCGTACTGGCGGCCGGTGAGCGCGTACAGCGCGGGGGTGTCGATGTCGTGCTGGATCACCTGGACGACGTGGTGGGTGCCCTCCCAGCCGGGGCGCAGCGCGCCCGCCGTGCCGAGGTTGATCACCTCGGAGGGCTTCTCGCCGCCGGCGAGCACGGTGGCCAGCGCGGCGGCGGCGTTGACCTTCCCTATCCCGGTGAGCAGGACGGGCAGTCGGTCGTCGAGGTGGGCCGCCTCCTCGCGGACGGCGACGACGAGCAGCGGGCGGTCGGGGGTGATCGTTCCAAGCAGGCGCATGGGGTCATGGTACGGAGCGGGGGCCCCGCCGCCCGGGAGCACACGGACCGGTCCCGCCCGCCCGCCGTCCACCGGCCCGCCGCCACAACCGGACCCCGGCGCTCCGCCGGATCCGGGGAACCGCGTAGGGTGCAGCCCGCGTCGGACGGATCGCCGCACGAGAGCCGAACACGAGCACGGCGCGCGAACCGTGCACGACACATGCTCAAGATCCACGCAAGTCGGGTGTGGCCGGGGGGAGTCACGGCCATACTGCTGGCAACGGCCGGGCCCCGCAGGACGGGACCGGCACCAGGGGAGGATGAGGCGGGTGGCGACACCAGTAGGCAACGGCCCAGCGGGCGCCGCGGTCCCGGCACGGCCGAGCAGCCCGCCGGCCGCGCCGGGGACGGCCCCGGCCGCACCGGGCGGCGGCCCCCGCATCCCCGCCCAGCGCTCCCGCCCGGGCACCGCGGCCGCCGGCCTGATGGCCCGCCTGGCGCGCAGCACCAGCACCGCCCCCGGCCGGCTGCGGCTGGCCGGCGTGCTGCTCACGGTGCTGACGGTCGCCTTCGGCGCGCTCACCGCCTGGCAGTTGGAGACCCGGGCGCAGGCCGCCGACCGGGTGGTCTCCTACAGCCAGCCGCTGAGCCGGGACGCGGCCGAGATCCAGCGCAGCCTGGCCGACGCCGCCACCACCTCGGCGAGCGGCTTCCTGCTGGCCGGCGCCGAGCCCGATGCCGTCCGCAAGCGCTACGAACTGGACCTCGCGACGGCCGCCCGGCTGATCTCCGAGGCCGCCGCCCGGACCACCGCGACCTCCCCGGCGCAGGGCTCGCTCTCCACGCTGAACCAGCAACTGCCCGTCTACGCGGGCCTGGTGGAGTCGGCCCGGGCCGACAACCGGCAGGGCATCCCGCTCGGCGGCGCCTACCTGCGGTACGCCTCCGAGCAGATCCAGACCGTGCTGCTGCCGACCGCCGCGCAGCTGGCCGCCGCCGAGGACAAGGAGCTGGCGCGGGACTACGCGGACGCCAAGTCCGTGCCGTGGGCGGCGTTCGGCCTGGCGGTGCTCACCCTGGCGGCGCTGGCCTGGGTGCAGGTGCTGCTGTGCCGGCGCACCAACCGGGTGTTCAACATCGGCCTGCTGGCCGCCACCGCCGCCGTCCTGGCGGGCTCGCTCTGGCTCGCCGTCACCGGGCTGACCACCGGTTCGGCACTGGACCGCAGCGACCGGCAGGGCGCGACGCCGCTGCGGGCGCTCAACGCGGCCCGGGTGGACGTGCTGTCCGCCCGGCTGGCGGAGAACCTGCACCTGGTCGCGCGCGGTTCGACCGGCAAGTACCGGGACCAGTGGACCGCCGCCACCGACAACCTGGGCACCACCGAGAACCTGGCCGCGGCCGGGGCCGACCAGCTCGCCGCGGCCAAGGGCTCGCTCCCGGAGGCCCTGCGGCTCGCCCCGGGCGCCGCCGCGGAGTCCGTCCGGGACGCCGCCAAGGACTACGACACCTGGCGCCTGCGGCACACCGGGGCCGGGAAGTTGGAGCAGGACAACGCCGACTACCAGGGCGCCCTGAACGCCACCGTGTCGGCCACCGACACCACCGGCACCGCCGACGCCGCCTTCAGCCTCACCGACCAGGCGCTGGCCAAGGCCGCCGACGCCGAGCAGCAGCAGTTCGACTCCGCCGCCGAGGGCACCGGCCGGGACCTCCGCACCGCCGCCGGCGCGGCCGCGGTGCTGGGCCTGCTGGCCGCGGTCGCCGCGCTGCGCGGCCTGGGCCGCCGACTGGCCGAGTACCGGTAACAGGGGGATGGGACAGATGCGAACGAGGACCGTACCGACCAGGGGCGCCGCGGCGCTGGCAGTGCTGGCGGCCTGCGCGACGGTGCTCGGCGGGGGCGGCCCCTCGGGTGCCGCGCCGGCCGCCGCGAACGACGCACCGCCGGCCGTCCGGCAGACCGCCGTCCAGCAGACCACCGCCCAGCAGACCGGGGAGAAGTCCGGGGAGCAGTCCGACACCTGCGACCCCTACTCCAGCGTGCCGCCGAGCACGGCGGACGGCCCGGCGGTGAACCTCATCAAGGCCAAGCGCAGCCTGGTGATCGGGGTGGACCAGAACAGCTTCCGCTGGGGCGCGCGCAACCCGAACACCGGTCAGATCGAGGGCTTCGACATCGACCTGGCCCGGGCGCTCGGCGCCGCCATCATCGGCGACCCGGACAAGGTGGTGCTCAAGCCGGTGGCCACCGCCGACCGCGTCGACGCCGTCCAGAAGGGGCGGGTCGACCTGATCGTGCGCACCATGACGATCAACTGCGACCGGATGAAGCAGGTCGCCTTCTCCAAGCCGTACTTCAGCATCAGCCAGCGGGTGCTGGTCCCGAAGACCTCCCCGGCGAAGAACCTGGACGAGGCGATCGGCGGCCGGAACGTCTGCGTCGCCAAGGGGTCGACGGCCGCCGACGTCTTCGACCCGAACAAGGGCGGCGCCAAGAAGGACTCCAAGGCCCGCCTGACGGTCGTGGAGAACCAGCTGGACTGCCTGGTCCTGATGCAGCTCGGCAAGGTGGACGCCACCATGACCGACAACGGCCTGGCGGCCGGCCAGGCCGCCCAGGACCAGACGGTGCGGATCGTGGACGGCGACGTCCAGCCGGAGGTGATCGGCATCGCCATGCTCAAGACCAGCCCCGACCTGACCGCCCGGGTCAACCAGGTGCTGGCCGACTACCACGCGAGCGGCGAGTGGGGGCGCAGCTACGACCGCTGGCTCAAGCCGTACATGCTCAACGACGCCGACCACTACTGGCCCGCCCCGCACTGACCGGCCCGGCCGGCGGGCGCGCCGGCGGCACGTCAGCGGCGCGTTGACGCGCGCTTGACGCCCCGCGCCCGCGCCACCGGAACGGCCACCGGCTAGGGTTCGGGACGATCACCGCGGGCAGGTGCCGGTGGTGGACACGGGGGTTGTCGTGGGATCACCCGCCATCGAGCAGGTCGGCGGGACGCTCGCACGCGAGGAAGAAGGAAGGACACCGCGGTGGCGGCATCGGCTGGCCCGGTACTGAACCGGGAGGAGGTGGACCGCGCGCTCGCCCGCCTCGGCGCGGAGCGGGACGCGGTCGAGTCGGCGCTGCTCGCGCTGCAGGACCACCCGGGCCTGCGGCTGCTGGACGGCGCCGACCTGTCCGGGCGGACGCTGGAGCGCTGGTCCGTGGCCGGGAAGGGCCTGCCGCTGCTGTGGGCGCTGTTCGACCGCTACTCGGAGGCGCTGGCCTCCGCACGCGCCGTCCGGGCCCGCAGGGCCAAGCCCGGCGCGAGCGAACTCGCCGAGCTGAGCGAGCTGTTGACCGGCGACGCGGTGACCGTCCCGGGCGGCGCGCTGCCGGACGGCCCGCAACTGCTCGGCGCACCCGCCAAGCTGGTCGAGCGGGTCAGCCTGGACGCGCTGATGGCCCGGATGAACTCCTGGTACGCCACCGTCCTGGAGGTGGTCAGCGCCGCCGACGCCGTCTGGTCGGCGCTGCCCGCCCGGATCGACCTGCTGCTCGCCGAGCTCCAGCGGGTGCAGACCCTGGCCGCCTCGCTCGGCGTCCTGGCCGGCAGCCACCCGCTCGGCGACGACCTGACGGCCCTGGCCGCCGACCTCACCGGGCTGCGCACCGAGGTCCGCGAGGACCCGCTGGCGCTGTGGCGCCCGGCCCGGGTGCCCGCCCAGCGCGGCACCGTGCCGGAGGGCACCGCCTTCGCCACCCCCACCGGCGTGGTGGACACCGAGCGCTTCGACCGCGCCGGGCGGGCGCTGGACGGCATCCGGCTGGAGCTGGAGGACGTGCTGCGGCTGCGCGACGACGCCGAGGAGCGGCTGCAGGGCGTCGGCGACCTGCTGCAGCGGGCCGACGCCACCCTGGCCGAGGCCCGGCGGGCCCGCGGCGAGGTGCTGGCGAAGATAGCCGCCAGCGACGTCCCGGCCGTGCCCGGCCCGGCCTCGGCGCTGCGCGAGCGGATCGTGGCGGCGCTGGATCTGCGCCAGAGCGGCCAGTGGGGCCGGCTGGCACCGCTGCTGGAGGCCCTGGAGGACGCCGCCGCCAAGGAGTTGGCCCGGGCCCGGCAGTCGCTCACCGAGGTGACCCAGCCGCTGGCCGTCCGGGCGGAGCTGCGCGGCCGGCTGGACGCCTACAAGGCGATGGCGGCCCGGCTGCGGGTCGCCGAGGACCCGGAAGTGCTCGAACGGTACGAGAAGGCGCGCTGGCTGCTGTGGAGCGCGCCGTGCGACCTGCGGGCGGCCGCCGCCGCGGTGGCCCGCTTCCAGCAGTCGCTGCGGCCGGCCCAGGCCGAGGCCGTGCAGGAGACGCCACACGACGCGGCCGGCCCGGCGCCGGTCGACGGACAGGTTCAGGGGGGCTGAGGTTGATGGGCGGGACGTGCGTACGGCCGGAGTGCTCCGGCAACGGCATGATCGACGCGGACGGCTACTGCGACGAGTGCGGGCTGGCCCCGGCGGGCGGCGGGACCGCCACCGGCCCGGTCACCGGCAGCGCCGGCAGCACCGCGCCCCCGTCGGCCGCGACGGCCGGCCCCGGCTCGCCCTGCCCCCGGGACTGCTCGGGCAGCATCGACGCGGACGGCTACTGCGACGAGTGCGGCCTGACCGCGCCCGGCGCCGGCACCGGCCCGGTCACCGGCAGCACCCAGCCGTACGTGCCCTCCGCCCGGGTCGCCCCGGACTCCGGCCGCAGCGGCTCGGTCCGCTCGATGTCGGCCCGCACCGGCTCCGCCCGCTCCATGTCCGGCCGCTCCCGCTCGCACCGCTCGACCCGCACCGGCAGCAGCCGCTCGGTCTCGGTGCGCTCCACCCGGGGCAGCGGCACCGCGGGCACCCGCAACCCGCTGGGCGCCGGCCTGGTCACCGTGCCGACGGTGGCGACGGCCGACCCGGCGCAGGCGGTGCTCGTCAACCCCGAGGTGCCCGAGCGCAAGCGGTTCTGCTCCAAGTGCGAGTCCCCGGTGGGGCGGGAGAAGAACGGCCGCCCCGGCCGCCCGGACGGCTTCTGCACCAAGTGCGGCACGCCGTACTCCTTCACGCCCAAGCTGCGCCGCGGCGACCTGGTCGGCGGCCAGTACGAGGTGGTCGGCTGCCTGGCGCACGGCGGCCTGGGCTGGATCTACCTGGCGGTGGACCGCCGGGTCAACGACAAGTGGGTGGTCCTCAAGGGCCTGCTGGACACCGGGGACGAGGACGCGCTGGCCGCGGCCGTCGCCGAGCGGCGCTTCCTGGCCGAGGTCGACCACCCGAGCATCGTGCGGATCATCAACTTCGCCGAGCACCCGGACCTGCGCACCGGCTCCACCGACGGCTACATCGTCATGGAGTACGTCGGCGGCAAGTCGCTCAAGGACATCGCCAACGAGCGCCGCACCCCGGACGGGCGGCGCGAGCCGCTGCCCGTCGAGCAGGCCATCGCGTACGCGCTGGAGGCGCTGCCCGCGCTCGGCTACCTGCACGGCCGCGGCCTGGTCTACTGCGACTTCAAGATCGACAACGTGATCCAGAGCGGCGACGCGCTCAAGATCATCGACATGGGCGCCGTCCGCCGCCTCGACGACGACGGGCCGATCTACGGCACCATCGGCTACCAGGCCCCGGAGATCGCCACCGACGGCCCCTCCCCCGCCTCCGACCTCTACACCGTGGCCCGCACCCTCGCGGTGCTCACCTTCGACTTCCAGGGCTACAGCACCACCTACCGGGACTCGCTGCCCGGCCCGGAGGACGTCGAGGTCTTCGCCCGGTACGAGTCGTACTACCGCTTCCTGGTCCGCGCCACCGACCCCGACCCGGCCCGCCGCTTCGCCTCCGCCGAGGAGATGGCCGACCAGCTCACCGGGGTGCTGCGCGAGGTCCTGGCCCTCCAGGACGGCCGGGCCCGGCCCGCGCTCTCCACCCTCTTCGGCCCCGAACTGCGCGTCGTCGACACCGAGTTGGTGCTGCCCACCGAGCAGCGCGGGCAGCTCCGGCTGGCCCCGCTCGACCCGGCCGCCGCCGCCCTCGCGCTGCCCGTCCCCCGGGTCGACCCGACCGACCCGAACGCCGGCTTCCTCGCCACCCTGCTCGCCACCGACCCCGAGGAGGCGCTCGCCGCCCTCGCCGGCGCCCCCGCCGCCTCGGTCGAGAGCCGGCTGCGCGAACTGCGCGCCCTGCTCGAACTCGGCCGCCACGGCACGGCGACGGCCGAGCTCGCCGAGCTGGAGGCGGAGCACCCGGAGGACTGGCGGGTGGTCTGGTACCGCGGCCTGGCCTCGCTGGTCGGGGCGGCAGCCGAGGGCGCGAGCGGGCAGGCCGCCACTTCCCTGCGGGCCGCCGCCGAGGCCTTCGACGCCGTCTACGACGCCTTCCCCGGCGAGGCCGCGCCCAAGCTCGCCCTGGCCATCTGCGCCGAACTGCTCGGCGACGGCGGCGACGCGGCCGAGTTCTACCGGCTCGTGTGGACCACCGACCCGGCCTACCTGAGCGCCGCCTTCGGCCTCGCCCGGGTCCGCCTCGCCGAGGACGACCGGCCCGCCGCCGTGCGGGTGCTGGAGTCCGTCCCGGCCACCTCCAGCCAGTACACCGCCGCCCGGATCGCCGCCGTCCGCGCCCGCCTGCGCGAACGCCCGGCCACCGACGACCTGGCCGCCGACCTCACCGCCGGCTCCGCCCAGCTGACGGCCCTGCGCCTGGACGACCGGCTCCGCGAGGAGCTGTCGGTCGAGGTGCTGAGCGCCGCCCTCGGCTGGGTCGACGCCACCCCCGAGAACCGCCGGAAGGAGGCCGCCGCCACCGTCGTGCTCGGGCGGCCCGCCGAGGACCGGGAACTGCGCTTCGCCCTGGAACAGTCCTACCGGGTACTCGCCCGGTTGGCCGACCGGGCCGAGACCAGGATCGAGATGGTGGAGCGGGCCAACCGTGCCCGTCCCAGGACGTGGGTGTAGCCGATGCCGCAGCAGACCGAGTGCCCGAGCTGTGCCGAGTCGATGGACCCGGACGACGCCTTCTGCAACCGCTGCGGCGCCGCCCGGGACGGCGGCTCCGCGCCGGGCGCGATGCCCGCCAGCTGGGCCGCCGCCCATGCCGAGGCCGTCCCCGCCCAGCGCGGGCCGGTCTGCGTCCACTGCGGGCAGCCCAGCGTCGCCCCGGACGGCTACTGCGAGGCCTGCGGGGGCGCCCAGCCGCGCCCGCGCGACCACATGGAGAAGGCGCTCGCGGGCGTCGCCGGGGTCAGCGACCGCGGTGTGCGCCACCACCGCAACGAGGACTCCTTCACCGTCGCCGCCACCTCGCTGCCCGGCGGCGAGCCGGTCGTGGTGGCCGTGGTCTGCGACGGCGTCTCCTCCTCCGACCGCCCCGACGAGGCCTCCGAGACCGCCGTCGACGCCGCCTCCGAATCGCTGCTCACCTCCCTGGAGGCCGGCCGCGACCACGAGGACGCGATGCGCCGGGCCATCGCCGACGCCGCGAAGGCCGTCGCCGACCTCGCCGCCGACGGCACCGGGCCCACCCGGCCCGAGGTCAACGCCCCCGCCTGCACCTACGTCAGCGCGATCGCCGCCGGCGGCCGGGTCACCATCGGCTGGGTCGGCGACACCCGGGCCTACTGGATCCCGGACGACCGCGCCGCCGCCGAGCCGTTCCGGCTCACCCAGGACGACTCCTGGGCGGCCCGGATGGTCGAGGCCGGGCTGATGGGCGAGGCCGAGGCCTACGCCGACCCCCGCGCCCACGCCATCACCGGCTGGCTCGGCGCCGACGCCGACGAGGTCGTGCCGCACACCCTCGAGTTCACCCCGCACGTGCCCGGGGTGCTGCTGATCTGCACCGACGGCCTGTGGAACTACGCCGAGGCGGCCACCGACCTGGCCTACTTCGTCCGGCCCGACGCCCGCGCCGAGCCGCTCGCGGCGGCGCAGACCCTGGTCAAGTTCGCGGTCGCCGCCGGCGGCCACGACAACATCACCGTCGCCGTGCTGCCGATCGACCCGCCGCCGGTCGCGATCGAGGAGGTCGAGCAGACGCCCACCGCGCTGGACCTGCCGATCATCAGCCGCCCGGCCGCGCCCGCCGCGCCCGCCGGCCCGGGTACGCGGGCCGAGGACGACGAGGACGACGAGGACTACGAGCCGACCCTCCCGGACCTCCCGGTGATCGGCTCCCCCGCCGCCCCACTGCCCCCGGCACCGCCCGCGCCCCCGGCCGCGCCCGCCGCACCGCCCGTACCGCCCCGGCCCCCGCACCCGCCGACCGCCTGAGCACGCCACGCCCGGACGGCCCGGGGGCCTGACGGCACGAAAGGCCCCCGGCCCGGTGGACCGCCGCCCGGCGGGCCGCCCCACCGACCCGATCACACCCACCACGCATCCGACGGGAGCCGACCGCCCCATGGCCACACTGGCGAAGCCGAACCTGCCCAAGTTCGACGTGGAGATCTTCCAGAACGAGTGCCTCGCCGAAGGCGCCCGCGAGGTCAACGCCATCGTCACCGTCACCGCCACCGGCGGCGGCACCTCCGGCGGCCGCCCGCTCGGCCGCTTCGACGCCGTGCCGCCGGGTGCCGACGCCGCCGCGGCCGTGGTGATCCTGGTCGACTGCTCCGGCTCGATGGACTACCCCAAGACCAAGATCAACGGCGCCCGCGAGGCCACCGCCGCCGCCATCGACGCGGTGCGCGACGGCACCGCCTTCGCCGTCGTCGCCGGCACCCACGAGGCCCGCGACATCTACCCGGGCGACGGCACCCTGGCGATCGCCTCCGCCGCCACCCGCGACCAGGCCAAGGAGTCGCTGCGCCGGCTCACCGCCGCCGGCGGCACCGCCATGGGCACCTGGCTGACCAAGGCCGACCAGCTCTTCCTGACCCGCCGCGAGATCGCCATCCGGCACGCCATCCTGCTCACCGACGGCAACAACGAGCACGAGTCGGCCGAGGACCTGGCCCGCACCGTCGAGCGGGTCACCGGCCACTTCACCGCCGACTGCCGCGGCGTCGGCACCGACTGGCGGATCGACGAGCTGCGCAAGATCTCCTCCGCGCTGCTCGGCACCACCGACATCGTCGCCGAACCCTCCGGCCTGGCCGAGGACTTCCGCTCGATGATGGCCGGCGCGATGGGCAAGCAGGTCGCCGACGTCGCGCTGCGGATCTGGACCCCGGCCAACGCCACCGTCAAGTTCGTCAAGCAGGTCGCCCCCTCGGTCGAGGACCTGACCGCCCGCCGCACCGAGGCCGGGCCCCGGGCCGGCGACTACCCCACCGGCTCCTGGGGCGACGAGAGCCGCGACTACCACGTCTGCGTCGAGGTCCCGGCCGCCTCGATCGGCAACGAGATGCTCGCCGCCCGGATCAGCCTGGTGCTGCCCCCGCAGGTCGGCGGCGGCACCCCCGAGGTGCTCTCCCAGGGCCTGGTCAAGGCCGTCTGGACGGACGACCTGGCCGCCTCCACCCGGATCAGCCCGCAGGTCGCCCACTACACCGGGCAGGCCGTGCTGGCCTCCTCCATCCAGGAGGGCCTGGAGGCCCACCGGGCCGGGGACGTCGACACCGCGACGGCCAAGCTGGGCGCCGCCGTCCGGATCGCGCACGAGACCGGCAACGAGGGCACGTACAAGCTGCTCCAGAAGGTGGTCGACGTCGTCGACCCCAAGGAGGGTACGGTTCGGTTCCGTAAGAACGTGAGCGAGGCCGACTCGATGACCCTTGAGACCCGGTCGACCAAGACAGTGCGTGTGAAGAAGTGACCGCTGAAGACGTGGCCGGGCCGACGGCCCGGCGCGACGCCGCCCCGATCCGGCTCGACGCGCTCGAAGTGAGGGGGACCTGATGCCGATCTGCCCGAGGGGCCACGAGTCGCAGGCCGAGGACTGGTGCGACTTCTGCGGCTTTCCCATGACGCCGCCGCCACCGGCCCCGCCCGGGGCCCACGGCGGCCACCCCGCGCCCGGCGCGCCCTACGGCGCCCCGGTGCCCCCGCCGATGCCGCCGCCGTCGGCCTACCCTCCGCCGCAGCCCGGCGCGGTGCCGCCGCCCGGGGCCGTACCGCCTCCCCCGGCGGGCCACGGCTTCCCGGACCTCACCGAGGGCCTGGCCCTGTGCCCGATCTGCCGCAGCCCGCAGACCGGCCGGTTCTGCGAGGAGTGCGGCTACGACTACGAGCTGTCCACGCCCTCGCGCCGCCAGCCGCCGCCCACCGGCATGCCCGCGCCCGCGCCCGGGCCGGCCCAGCCGCCGCCGCTGAACATCCCGGAGGCGTACGGCGGCACGGCGCAGCCGCAGCCCGTCCAACACCAGCAGCCCGTCCCGCACCCGCAGCCCGTCCAGCAGCCGCCGGCGGCCCCGCCGCAGCCGGACGCCGCGCAGCACCCGCACATCTACGGCTACCCGCCGCCGGAGGGCGCCTTCCCGGACGCCGTGCTGGGCTCGGACTCCGGCCCGGTCTACGCCGGACAGCCGGCCGGGCCGCCCGCCGGACAGCCCGCGCCCAACCGCGACTACGGCACGTCCTTCCACCTCGCCCCGCCGCAGCCCCAGCCCCAGCCGCAGCCGCAGCCGCAGGGCCAGCCGGAGCCCGCGCCGACCGAGCCCCTGCGGGCCAACTGGATCGCCGTGGTCGCCGCCGACCGCGACTACTTCACCGAGATGATGACCCGCAGCGGCCCCGAGGCGGCCGGCCTGTTCTTCCCGCCGTACTGCCCCGAGCGGCGCATCCCGCTGACCGGCCGCGGCCAGCTGCGGATCGGGCGGCGCAGCCAGCACCGCGGCACCGTGCCCGAGATCGACCTGTCGGTGCCCCCGGAGGACCCGGGCGCCTCGCACCAGCACGCGCTGCTCGCCGAACAGGCGGACGGCAGCTGGGTCCTGGTGGACCAGGACTCGACCAACGGCACCACCGTCAACGGCGGCGCCGAGCCGATCGCCCCGCACACCGCGGTGCCCCTGAACGACGGCGACCGGATCCACATCGGCGCCTGGACGACCATCACGGTGCACCGCGCCTGACCGCCCTCTTGAGGGCCAGTCAGCGACAACTCCGGCCGGGCCGGGCGGAATTCACTTTCCGCCCGGCCCGGCCGCTTTCGCCCCCACCCTCAAGGAATCCCCAAATCCCCAGTCCCCGATGTGCACAAACGCGCTCGGGAGCCCTATTCTCAGGGCACATGACTGCAGCTATATCCGCTGACGGCATCCGTCAGCGGTACGGGGATGTGCAGGCTGTCGACGGGGTGTCACTGACCGTCGAGGCCGGCGAATTTTACGGAATCCTGGGCCCGAACGGCGCCGGGAAGACCACCACGATGGAAATCCTGGAGGGGGTCCGCAAGCCCGACGAGGGCCGGATCGAGCTCCTGGGGATGGCGCCCTGGCCGCGCAATCCGAAGCTGCTGCCGCGCATCGGCGTGCAGTTCCAGGCCTCCGCGTTCTTCCGCAAGTTGACGGCCCGGGAGACCATCCGCACCTTCGCGTCGTTCTACGGGGTCGGCCCCAAGCGGGCCGACGCGATGCTGGAGCGGGTCGGCCTCGCCGACAAGTCCGAGACGCTCACCGACCAGATGTCCGGCGGCCAGGCCCAGCGCCTGTCGATCGCCTGCGCCCTCGCCCACGACCCGGAGCTCGTCTTCCTCGACGAGCCCACCACCGGCCTCGACCCGCAGGCCCGCCGCAACCTCTGGGACCTCCTGCGCGACATCAACGCCGAGGGCCGCACCGTCGTCCTGACGACCCACTACCTGGACGAGGCCGAGGTGCTCTGCGACCGGGTCTCGATCATGGACCACGGGAAGATCCTGCACACCGGCGCCCCGGCGGCGCTGATCCGCGAGATCGACGACACCGTCCGGATCAGCGTGGCCTCCGGCCAGCTGTCGCTCGAGCGGGCCCGCGAGCTGCTGACCGCGGCCGGCGCCGACCTCGCCACCCTGGAGGACGACACCGTCACGCTGTCCGTCTCCACCCGGCTCCCGGCCCCGGTGCTCAGCGTGCTGGCCGAGCAGAACGCGCTGCGCGGCCTCGAGGTGCGCGGTGCCACCCTGGAGGACGTCTTCCTCCAGCTCACCGGACGGGAGTTCCGCGCATGACCGCCACCACCCCCACCACGCCGAAGGCACCCGCCCCGCGCGGCACCTCGGCCGACGCCGGCGGGCGGGAGCGGGTCAGCGCGTTCTGGAGCCTGTCCCGCGCGATGCTGCTCGGCATGAAGCGCGACCGCACCGCGACGTTCTTCATCCTGCTCTTCCCGCTGGTCTTCCTGGTGTTCTTCGGCGCCGTCAGCAAGGGCGACCACAGCCCGCACGCCAAGGTGGCGCAGGTCGGCGCGGTGAAGCTGTTCGACTCGATCCAGGGCCCGGACCGGGCCGGCCTGGACAAGGTCCTCACCATCACCCACACCGACGACGAGGCCGCCACGCTGGAGAAGGTCCGCAAGGGCGACTTCGACGCGCTGATCAAGCAGGGCGCGGACGGCAAGGTCGAACTGCGCTTCACCGCGGCCGACCAGGTCCGCGCCGGCGCCCTCCAGGGCATCCTCAACTCGGTGGTCCAGGAGGCCAACCAGGCGGCCACCGGCCAGAAGCCGGCCTACGTGCTGGACTCCCAGCAGGTCGAGGACAAGTCGCTCAAGCCGATCCAGTTCCTCACCCCGGGCCTGCTCGGCTGGGCCGTCGCCACCGGCGCGGTCTTCGGCGCCGCGCTGACGCTGGTCAACTGGCGCAAGAGCAAGGTGCTGCGCCGCCTGCGGCTCGCCCCGATCAGCGCCGGCACGGTGGTCAGCTCCCGGATCCTGGTCTCCCTGGTGACGGCGCTCCTGCAGACCACCGTCTTCGTGGTGGTCGCGACGAGCTTCTTCGGGCTCAAGCTCACCGGCAACTGGTGGCTGATCATCCCGCTGGTCGCCTGCGCGACCCTCGCCTTCATGTCGATCGGCCTGCTGGCCGGCTCGGTCGCCAAGACCGAGGAGGCGGCGAGCGGCATCTCGCAGGTCATCGTCCTGCCGATGTCCTTCCTCTCGGGCTCCTTCTTCCCGATGGACGGCGCTCCGGGCTGGCTGAAGACCGTCTCCGAGTTCATGCCGCTGCACTACCTGGTCAGCAGCGCGCAGTCGGTCCTCACCCGCGGCGGCGGCGTCATGGACGCCCTCCCCACCATGGGCGGCCTGCTGCTCTTCGCGGCCGTGCTGACCGGCATCTCCTGGAAGCTGTTCAAGTGGGAGGACGCGTAGCCGTCACCCGCTGAATCCGCGAGCGCGCGGGGTCGTACGCCTTTGGTCCTGGTGTACGGCCCCGCCGGCGTCTGCGACCATGGTCGGGTGAAAGAGATCCGGCGTGGCACGTTCAGCGAGGAGACCTTCTTCGACCAGGTCGGTGGCGAGCCGACCTTCCGGCGGCTGGCCCGGCGCTTCTACGAGGGCGTCGCCGGGGACGAGCTGCTGCGGCCGATGTACCCCGAGGAGGACCTCGGCCCGGCCGAGGAGCGGATGGCGCTGTTCCTGATGCAGTACTGGGGCGGCCCGAACACCTACAGCGAGCGGCGCGGGCACCCGCGACTGCGGATGCGGCACGTGCCGTTCAAGGTGGACAAGGCCGCGCACGACGCGTGGCTCACCCACATGCGCGCGGCCGTGGCGAGCCTGGAGCTGCCCGCCGAGCACGAGCGGCAGCTGCTGGACTACCTCGCCTACGCGGCCGCCTCGATGATCAACACCCCGGGCTGAGCCCCGGCCGGCCGTGGCACAGGCCGATCCTCGACCGCCCGAGCGGCCGGACTACCTGCGCGGCCGGACTACCTGAGCGGGCTGAGCCCGAGCCCCGCGCCCGGCGCGGCCGCGGTGCGCAGCACCACCGATCCGGCCGGGGCGCTCAGCCGCAGCCAGCCGCCCGCCCGGTGCGCGGTGAGCGGGGCGCCGGGCTTCAGGAAGCCGATCACGTAGGCGGCGTGCACCGCCCGCAGCGGCAGCTCCGGCAGCACTCCGACCGGGCGGGACCAGATCTCGTCGGCCAGCCCGTCCAGCACCGCGCGGGTGCGATGGTGGGCCGGGACGGCCTCGCTGCGCTCGCGGAACTCCCGGACGCCGGCCATCAGTTCGGGGTACACCTCGGCCACCGGCGGGGCGCCGACCGGCCGCCAGCCGGTGCGCGGCGGCAGCAGGCCGGCCCAGGCCGGGCCGGTCACCGGGGCGGGCAGCGCGACGGCGCCGGTCTCCGCGTCCACGCCGTCCAGCAGTTGCCCGGCCGAGACGGTGAGGTCCACCGGCTCGTCGAGGCCGCCGAGCCGCGCGGTGCGGATCGCCAGCGCGCCGGAGCCGCCCAGCGGCAGCCGTCCGAACACCGCCAGCACGCCGTCGCGGCCCTCCTCCGATGCCTGGCCGACCGCCTGCAGCCGCACGACCGCCGCCTTGTCGAAGCGCAGCAGGCGCAGCAGGAAGGCGGAGAGGTCGGCGGCCTCCCGGGTGTCGGTGAGGGCGAGGCGGGCGGTGACGGTCAACGCGGCTCAGCTCGAATCGTCGTGGGGGGTGTTTCGCGTGGTGCGGGGCGTACGACTTCAGACTGCCGCGACGGCGGGCTCCGCGTCCATGAACCGGGACAGGAACTCCCGCTCCACCGGCGTGATCCGGCGCGGCCGGCCCTCGGCCAGGTCGTAGGGGACGACCACGGTGGAGGCGCGGACGTACACCGTCTCGCTGCCGTCCTCGTGGGTGTCCTTGATCTCGTAGGTGACGGTCAGCGAGGCGCTGCCGATGTGCGTCACCCGGGTCTCGATGGTGACCGGCTCGGGCCGGTGCACCAGCGGACGCTTGTAGTCGATCTCGTGGCGGGCCACCACCGAGCCGCCCGCGAACTCCCCGGCACCGGCCTCGGCGGCCTGGGTGAACATGAAGTCGATGCGGGCCTCCTCCAGGTAGCGCAGGAAGACCACGTTGTTGACGTGCCCGAAGGCGTCCATGTCGGACCAGCGCAGCGGGCAGGCGTAGATGTGGCGGGCCACGGATGTTCTCCTCGGTGTCCGTTCGCCCGCCGCCGTACGTCGGTGACGGGCCGCGGCCCGGCAGGCCGCCCCGGAGGGCAGTCTGCCGGGCCGTTGTGACAGCTGGATGTCAGCCTCGGGTCAGCTTCTTGTAGGTGGCCCGGTGCGGGCGGGCGGCGTCGGCGCCCAGCCGCTCGATCTTGTTCTTCTCGTACGACTCGAAGTTGCCCTCGAACCAGAACCACTTGCTCTCGCCCTCGTAGGCGAGGATGTGGGTGGCCACTCGGTCCAGGAACCAGCGGTCGTGGGAGATGACCACGGCGCAGCCGGGGAACTCCAGCAGGGCGTTCTCCAGCGAGGAGAGCGTCTCGACGTCGAGGTCGTTGGTGGGCTCGTCGAGGAGCAGCAGGTTGCCGCCCTGCTTGAGGGTGAGCGCCAGGTTCAGGCGGTTGCGCTCACCGCCGGAGAGCACGCCGGCCGGCTTCTGCTGGTCCGGGCCCTTGAAGCCGAAGGCCGACACGTAGGCGCGGGACGGCATCTCGACCTGGCCGACGTTGATCCAGTCCAGACCGTCCGACACGACCTCCCAGAGGGTCTTCTTCGGGTCGATGTTGGCGCGGCTCTGGTCGACGTAGCTGATCTTGACGGTCTCGCCGACCTTGACCTTGCCGGAGTCCGGGGTCTCCAGGTCCTGGAGCATCTTGAACAGCGTGGTCTTGCCGGCGCCGTTCGGGCCGATGATGCCGACGATGCCGTTGCGCGGCAGGGTGAAGCTGAGGTCGTCGATCAGGACCTTCTCGCCGAAGGCCTTGTTGAGGTTCTCGACCTCGATGACGACGTTGCCCAGGCGCGGGCCCGGCGGGATCTGGATCTCCTCGAAGTCCAGCTTCCGCATCTTGTCGGCCTCGGCCGCCATCTCCTCGTAACGGGCGAGGCGGGCCTTGGACTTGGCCTGGCGGCCCTTGGCGTTGGAGCGGACCCACTCCAGCTCTTCCTTGAGCCGCTTGGCGCGCTTGGCGTCCTTCTGGCCCTCGACCTTGAGACGGGACTGCTTGGTCTCGAGGTAGGTGGAGTAGTTGCCCTCGTACGGGTAGGCGCGGCCGCGGTCGAGCTCCAGGATCCACTCGGCCACGTGGTCGAGGAAGTACCGGTCGTGGGTGACGGCCACGACGGTGCCCTTGTACTTGGCCAGGTGCTGCTCCAGCCAGTTCACCGACTCGGCGTCGAGGTGGTTGGTGGGCTCGTCGAGCAGCAGCAGGTCGGGGGCCTCCAGCAGCAGCTTGCAGAGCGCGACGCGGCGCTTCTCGCCACCGGAGAGCTTGGTGACCGCCCAGTCGCCGGGCGGGCAGCCCAGGGCGTCCATGGCCTGCTCCAGCTGGGCGTCCAGGTCCCAGGCCTCGGCGTGGTCCAGCTCCTCCTGGAGCTTGCCCATCTCCTCGAGGAGGGCGTCCGAGTAGTCGGTCGCCATCAGCTCGGCGATCTCGTTGAAGCGGTCGAGCTTCCCCTTGATCTCCTTGACGCCGTCCTGCACGTTCTCCAGGACGGTCTTCGTCTCGTCGAGCGGCGGCTCCTGGAGCAGCATGCCGACGGTGAAGCCGGGCGAGAGGAAGGCGTCGCCGTTGGAGGGGTGCTCCAGGCCGGCCATCATCTTGAGCACGGTGGACTTACCGGCACCGTTGGGGCCCACGACGCCGATCTTCGCTCCGGGGAGGAAGCTGAGCGTCACGTCGTCAAGGATGACCTTGTCTCCGTGAGCCTTGCGCACCTTGCGCATCGTGTAGATGTATTCCGCCACGTGAGATCGCTCCGGCGTCGTCGGGAGTAATTCGGCTTGCAGCCTTCCATTGTGCCGCACCCGGCCGGGAGCCCCGAACCGCCGGGGTGCCCCTCGGGGGTATCCCGGCCCGTGGGTTGAGGAGCGCCGCGCCGACGCCCCCACGGCAACGCGAACGGCCCGGCTCCCCGCAGCGGATGCGGGGAGCCGGGCCGTCGTTCCGCCTCAGGGGTCCGAGGAGGTCAGTGCCTCCGGGCCGGGCTCAGGCGCTTCAGGCGCTTCAGGCGGTGGTGCGACCGTGGCGGCCACGGCGGCGCAGGAAGAAGACCGAGGCGCCACCGGCGACGACCAGGGCACCGGCGACACCGGCGATGATCGGGGTGTTGCTGCTGGCACCGGTCTGGGCCAGGCCACCGGTGCCGGGGGCGGCGCTGGTGGTCGACGGGGCCGGGTGGGCGGCCGCGGTGGACGGACCGGCGGTCGGGGTGCCGGTCGCGGCCGGGGTGGTCGGGGCGCCGGTCGGCGTCACGCCGGTCTTGCAGTCGAGGGTGCCGGTGAAGGTCTTGGTGTAGCCGTTCGGGCCGGCCACCGCGATCTCGTAGTGGGCCTTCTCGGCGACCTTGACCAGCACGTTCTCGCTCTTGCCCGGCTGGACGGTCACCTGCTGCTTGCCGACCGTGACGGTCGCGGGCTGGTCACCGGTGTTGTTGACGGTGACGCGCACGCCGCCGTTGGCGCACTCGACCTTGGCGCTGCTGTCGACCAGCGCGCCGGTGCCCTGCTTCCAGGTGGCCTTGGCCTCGGCCGCGACGCTGACCTTGATGGAGTCGGCCAGGATCATGGTCTGGCTGTGGTTGCCCGCGTCGTCCAGGTCGCTCATGAAGACCCGGCCGCTGAGCACGCTGGTGTCGGCGCTGGCGCTGAGCGCGGCCTTGCCGTCCGGGGTGCCGGCCGGCACGTCCAGGAACAGCTGGGTGTCCTTGCCGATCGGGCCGGTCAGGGCGCCGCTGACGGCCTTGCCGTCCTTGTCGAGCACCTTGATCTTGTCGGCCGCGTCGCCGGAGACGGCCAGCTTCACCGCGTTGGCGCTGGAGTTCAGCACGAACGGGCCGAGCTTGCCGCCGGCCTTGCCGGTGACGGAGTCCGGGGTGAGCGTCAGCGAGGGCTTCGGCTCGGCCGCGACGCCCTTGTTGGCGTCGCCGGTCAGGTAGTCGCGCAGCTTCTTGGCGTGCTCGTTGCGCGGGGTCGCGGTCTTGCCGTCCGAGAACTTCCAGATCGCGGTCTGGGTGCCGGCGGCGGCGTCCTCCTCGGACAGGTCCGCGTCGCCGATGGCGTCCCGCAGCTTGGCCAGCTGGACGTGCGGGTACGAGTTGTCCAGGATCCAGCGGATCTGGGGGGCGTTCGCGTTGCTGTTGAGGGAGCTGGCCGACCAGTCCGCCTCGTGGTACTTCGCACCACTGTTCAGGTAGACCGGGTTGTCGAAGTCGATGCAGTAGGTGCGCAGCTCCTCGCCCGACGCCGTCTTGAGGGTGAACAGGCCGGCGTCGACCGCACCCTTGCCCTCGACGTCGACCTTCTCGCCGAACATCTTGTTCTGCACCACCGCGGTGACGCCCGCGCCGGGGCCGTCCGCCGCGACCGCCGCACCGGCCGCGAGCAGGCCACCACCCAGCGCAACGCTGGTCGTGAGCATGACAGTGGTTATGCGGGTCAGACTCCGCTTCTGCCTCTGGACCATCAGGAATCCCTCCGGGACGGGCTCGGCCCGAGGGGCGGCCCGCCGACTTTCCATGCCGCACGCGCCCCCTGTGGCGCTGTCGCGGGGTTTGAAACCAGACGAATCCTATTGAGCCTCAGAGGCCCCGAAACCCCCATGCGAAATCCGAACGATTCCGTATCTGGATCGTTATCAATCCTCCCAGGATCCACACAAGCTGACACCATGCCAGAAACTCGGTGCCGCTTTCCTTGATCGGTCCGGAATGCGCGTGCGGACGCAATGGCCTTCTCGATCAACATATTTGTCGACAGGGCGGGTCGTCGCCCCGTCAGCTCCGCTTCCCTTCCGCCCCACCTCCCCGCTCCCTCTCGGACACCGCGCCGGGCTCCGCCGCCGGCTTCCCGGCCGCCCCGGACGCCACCCCCGACGCCGCCGCGGATGCCGCCCCTGCCGCCGTCACGGATGCCGCCACCGACCCTGCCGGCACCGCCGGTTCGGCCCCCGCCGCACCCGTCGACGGCGCCGCCGCCGCGCCCCTGCGGCCCTCCAGGGCGTTCACGATCCACCCGGGCACCGCTTCGCCACCGGCCCCCGATCCGGCCGCCCCGCCCGGCGCGAGCGCGCCCGGCGGATGCCCGCGCACCCCGACCGCCCAACGGAAGGCCGCGGTACCGCGGGTGAGGTCGTGTCCGACCGACCGGGCGTCGATCTCCGCCCGACTGCGCCGCACCTCACCCTGCGTCCACTCCCGCACCTTCAGCCGGCCACTCACCAGCACCGGATCCCCCCGCGACAGCGAGCCGATCAGGTTCACCGCGAGCGCCCGCCAGGCCGTCACTGTGAGCCACTGCGTCTCGCCGTCGACCCAGCACTCGCGCTCCCGGTCGTACCGCCGCTCGGTGCAGCCGAGCCGGAAACTGGCCATCGGCACGCCACTGCCGGTTTCCCCGTAGCTCACTTCGCTCGCGACATTGCCGAGCAGCGTCACATGCGTCTCGTTCACAGCGCACTCTCCGTTCTCGCCGATGCACCGTACGGAATCGAGCGGTGCGAGAGGAGAGTGCGTCGCGGGGGGAATTCCGGCGATGGACTTCCGAAATCCTGTGGACAACTCGTAGGCCACTCGGCACATTCCGATAGTCACTGTCACTCGCAGGGGTGAATTTCAGCCTTTGGCCGCCGCCCGGACCCCCGACTCCTCGCGGCCATGACAACAAACCACCTGCTCCGTGACCCGGCCGACGCCTCCCGGAACGTGCCCGGGAACGCCCCCGAACGGCCGTCCGCGCACGTCAATCGACCGCGGCAACCCGAATACGACCCCCCACCCGCACCGGTGGCGACGCATTCTCCGTGTCGAATCCATAACGGGTGGGGCGGCAGCCCCGTAACGACTGCACAACGTCCGGCCCGGAACATCGCCAGACCGCTGCACGCACGGCCTTCACCTGCGATTATCGGACCGCTCCACCGAACCGACACACCAACGGCGGTGCTGTCACACCCGGCCCGGCAACTGGACACCCTTATCCTGTCCCCGACAGGGCGAGGGCCCACCAACCCCCACCCCCACACCCCTCAGGCACGGGGCCGGACGCGCGCGCACCAGCGCTCGCCATCCGAACCCGGCCACGGTCACGCCCGCCCGGCGCGATCCGTCCCGCCCCCATAGCTCAGCGGATAGAGCACCCGCCTTCTAAGCGGTAGGTCGCAGGTTCGAATCCTGCTGGGGGCGCCACCCGAGAATTCCCGCAGGCAGCCCCGCGGATGGATACTCTCCGTAGCCAATTCGGCTCTCCCGGTCATCTCCCGGACCAATCGCTTCAGCACCCTCCGACCGTGCGCCGGCCGCGCGCCCGGCGCACCCGAATCGTCACTTTGCGTATCGATCCCGTCGTGAGAGCGGCCCGGCCGCACCGTCCGGGAACCGGTCAGCGGGCCAGCGTCGCCAGGTGCCCGTCCAGCAGCGCGACCTGCCGCTCGGCCGGGAACTCCCCGGGCGCGAACAGTGCCTGCACGACCAGGCCGAGCGCGAAGGCCTGCGCCCCGGCGGCGAGGTCCGCGGGATCGGCGTCCGCCGGGAGCTCGCCGAGCCGCTGGGCCTCCACCACGTGCGCCGTCAGCGCCTCCCGCGAGCGCCCGTAGCGGCCCGCGTGCGCCAGCGCGAGGTCCGGGTCGGCCAGCGCGACGTCCCAGGAGCCGACCCAGATCCGGTTGCCGGCCACGGCGGCGCCGTCCAGCGGCAGCACGTCCAGCAGCGCCGCGCGCAGCCGGGCCAGGCCGGGCGGCGGCGGGGGGCTGCCGTCCGCCGGGGCGGCGCGCCGGGGCCGGGTGGCGGAGCGGCGGTCCAGCTCCTCCAGCGCGTGGCTGAGCAGGGCCTTCTTGTTCGGGAAGTAGTGCGTCAGCAGCCCGGTGGAGGCCCCAAGTTCGGCGGCCACGGCGCGCAGCGTGAGGCCTTCAAAGCCCCGGGTGGACAGCACCCGCCACACCCCCTCGGAGACTTCCGAGCGGCGGGCGTCATGGTCTCCACGGGCTGGCGTCATGGGGGCTATCGTACATACCAAACGTTTGTTATGAATGGTTCCGAGCACCGCGCGGTCCCCGACCGCCGGATGGCTCCCCCGACCGTTCCGCCCCACCGGAGAGGCCCCGCCCGTGTTTGCCGTACCGCTCGCCGAGAACGCCGAACTGCGCCCCCTGGAGCCGTGGCAGGCCCCCGAGTTCCTCGCCCACATCGAGCGCGGCCGCGCCCACATCGACCCGTGGATCCCGTGGGCGAGCTTCTCCACCGACCTGGAGTCGGCCCGCTCCACCCTGCAGCGCTACGCGGACCGGCAGAACTCCGACTCCGGCCGGATCTACGGCATCTGGCGGGACGGCACGCTGGTCGGCGGCGTGATGTTCGTGCACTTCGACGCCAAGAGCGGCACCTGTGAGATCGGCGCCTGGACCGAGCCGGCCGGGGAGGGCGGCGGGCTGGTCACCGCCGCCGTCCGCCTGCTGCTGGACTACGCCTTCACCACCCGCGGCCTGCACCGCGCCGAGTGGTGGTGCTCGGCCGCCAACGCCCGCAGCCGGGCCGTCGCCGAGCGGGTCGGCATGACCCGGGACGGCGTGCTGCGCGAGTGGTTCCTGCACAACGGGGTGCGCCACGACAAGGAGGTCTGGGGGATCCTCGCCCCCGAGTGGGCCGCCGCCACCGCCCGGGACTGAGCAGGTGCGGCGGGGCCCGGTGGACCTTCCCCGTCCACCGGGCCCCGCCGCACGCTCCACCGCCCTCTCCCCCGGCGGCCGCTCAGGCCGCCCGCGCGCCGACCGCCGGCGCCGGCCGCACCGCCGCCGCCGGCTCCGCGCTCGCCACGGGCCCGTCCCCGTCCAGCAGCGCGCCGCCGACCGCCCGCAGCCGCCACACCAGCAGCACCACCAGCACCAGCACCCCGCCCGCGGCCAGGAACACCGTGTCCACCGCCTCGGTGAAGCTGCGCACCGCGTGCTCGTGCGCCTCCCCGGTGAGGGTGCGCACCGCGCCGAGCGGCAGCCCCGGTTCGCCGGCCGCGAAGACCCGGGCCAGCACGCTGCCGAACAGCGCCGCGCCGAGCGCGTTGCCGAGGTTCTGGAAGAACCGGATGCCGGTGGTCGCGACGCCCAACTGGTGCTGGGGCGCGGCGTCCTGCACCACCGTGATCAGCTGGCCGATCAGCTGGCCCAACCCGGCGCCCAGCAGGGCGAGTTCGGCGAGCACCGCGACCAGCGGGGTGTCCGGCCCGCTGAGGCCCAGCAGCAGCATGGCGAGCGCCGCGCAGGCCGCGCCGGCCAGCAGGAAGACCCCCAGCGAGTGGCTCCGGGCGAGCAGCTTGCCGACCAGCAGGCCGGAGACGGTCATCCCGACCGCCATCGGGATCAGGTACAGGCTGGCCGTGGTCGGGGCGACGCCGCGGGCGACCTGCAGGTAGAGCATCACCTGGACGATCGAGCCGATCATGCCCATCCCGGTCAGGCCCTGGATCGCGAAGCCCAGCCGCACCGCGGGGATCCGGAACAGCGACAGCGGCAGCACCGGCTGGGCGGCGACGGCCTGGCGCCAGAGGAAGAGGCCGAACAGGGCCAGCGTGCCGGCGGCCAGCCCGAGGATCACCGGGGACGTCCAGCCGTAGTCCTTGCCGCCCCACTCGGTGACCAGCAGCAGGCCGACCGCGAAGGCGGCGGCCAGGGCCGCGCCGAGGAAGTCCAGGCCGCCTCGGCCGGCCGCCTTCGGCAGCTTGATCACCAGGGCGACGCCGACCAGCACCAGCACGCCGAGCGGCAGGTTGACGCAGAAGATCCAGCGCCAGCTGAGGTGGTCGGTGAGCAGCGCGCCGACCAGCGGGCCGACCGCCATGCCGATGCCGGCGATGATCCCGCCCATCGCGCTGCCCTTGCCCTTGCTGCCGGGGCCGGGCCCCTTGAACTGGGCGATGACGACCATGGTGACGCTCATCAGCCCGCCGCCGCCGATGCCCTGCAGGGCACGGAAGGCGATCAGCTGCTCCATCGACTGCGCCGCCCCGCAGAGCCCGGAGCCGAGCAGGAAGGTGGCGACCGCGCCCATCAGCACGCGCTTGGCGCCGTACATGTCGCAGAGCTTGCCGTAGAGCGGCAGCAGCGCGGTGGCGGCGAGGGCGAACGCGCTGATCAGCCAGGGCAGCCGGTCGACGCCGTGGACGGGGTCGAGGTCGCGGACGATCGGCACGGTGGCCGCCGACACGATGTTCATGTCCAGCACCGCCAGCACGATCGTGATCAGGCAGAGCAGCATGCCCAGCCTGCGCCGGACGGGTGTCATCAGCTCGGTCGCGCCGGGCTGTCCGAGGACGGCGGTCGTCATCTCAAGTCCCCCCATGGTCGGTGGAGTTCGCGCCGGGCCGGAGCGGCCGGCGGCACGTCCTCACCATGGCACGTCTTTTTGGACCGGGTCAACTCTTCATCTCGACCAATCTTTGAGCCAGGCACATGCTTCTTCCCGGTCAACCTTTGAGCCTGGTACAGTCCCGGCATGGCGAAGCAATCCGGACTGGACCTCGGCCCCGACCGCATCCCCGACCTCGACGCGCTCCCGCTGCGTGAGCGCAAGAAGATCCAGACCGGCCTGCGGATCTTCCGCACCGCCATCCGGCTGTTCACCGAGCGGGACTTCGACCAGGTCTCGGTCGCCGAGATCGCGGCCGCCGCCGAGGTGTCCAAGATGACCGTCTTCAACTACTTCCCCAGCAAGGAAGACCTGGTCATGGGCCCGATGGAGCAGCACCTCGACGAGCCGGCCCGGGTGGTGCGCGAGCGCGCGCCGGGCACCTCGGCGGTGGTCGCGCTGCGCGAGCACTTCACGGCCGCGCTGGAGCGCTTCGATCCGGCCTCGGGGCTGAACGACGACGGGACCGTGCTCGACGTGGTCCGGCTGATCCACCGCACCCCGGCACTCGCCCTGCGCGCCACCCACGGCTACGACCGCGTCGCGTCGTCCCTGCTGGCCGCCGAACTGCTCGCCCAGGACCCGGCGCACGACGAGCTGACCGCCCGCGTCGCCACCGCCCAGCTGCTGGCCGCCCGGGTGGCGCTGATCACCGGGAACCACCGGCGGATGCTGGCCGGCGAGCGCGCCGCGGACGCCCTGCCCGCCGCGCTCGACGAGGCCCGCCGCGCCTTCGCCCTGCTCGAACACGGCCTCGGCGACTACTGCGCCGCCGTGGCCGCACCCGCGTCGGACGGCGTCGGCGCCGCCTGAGAGAGTGGGCGCACACGACCCTCCGGAGGTGCGCCATGGACCGGCCAGACCAGCCGCTGCTCGTACGGGACCGCTCCGCCGTGCCCGCCCGGGCGGAGGGCCTGAACGCCTACGTCGGCGCGGACGGCGTCGCGGTGCTGGAGTTCGCCCGCCCGCACCGCCGCAACGCAGTGACCCTGGCGATCTGGCGGGCGCTGCCCGAGGTGCTGAAGCAGCTCGCCGCGCACGAGGGCGTGCGCGCCCTGCTGCTGACCGGCGCCGGGAACACCTTCAGCGCGGGCGCGGACATCACCGAACTCGCCGACGTGTACGGCGATCCGGAGCACGCGGACGCCTACCACGCGATCAACGTCGCCGCCGAGGAGGCGCTGGCCGCCTTCCCGCACCCGACGATCGCCGTGGTGCACGGCGCCTGCGTGGGCGGCGGCTGCCAGTTGGCCGTCGCCTGCGACCTGCGGTTCGTCGCCGAGGACGCCCGGCTGGGGATCACCCCGGCCAAGCTCGGCGTGGTCTACCCGGCGGTGCCGACCCTGCGGTTGGCCCGGCTGATCGGCCCGGCCCGGGCCAAGTACCTGCTGTTCTCCGGGGAGTTGGTGCGCGGCCGGGACGCGCTGCCGCTGGGCCTGGCCGAACGCGTCCTGCCGGCCGCCGAACTGGACGCCGCCGCGCTGGAGTTCGCCCGGCTGCTGACCGCCCGCTCGACGCAGACCATCGGCGCGGTGAAGGCCGCGCTCGCCGTCCCGGCCGAGCGGGCGGCCGAGGCGCTGGCCCCGTGGGAGCGCCGCTCCCGCGAGGACGGCGACGTGCGCGAGGGCCTGGCCGCCTTCCTGGAGGGCCGCCCGCCCCGGTTCTGAACCGCCACCGATGCCCGACCGCGGCTCCGAACCGCCGACTCCGAGCCGCGGCGGTGCCCGACCGCGGCTCCGAGCCGCCGCCGATTCTGAAACTCCGCCCCAGGAAAATACGATCGTCCGACAAGGATCGATCCACACCGCCTGGAGCACACCGCCGATGACCACCGAGCCCACGACGGCCGAGTCCCGGACCGCCGCCACCCCCCGGACGGTCTGGGCCCGGCGGATCACCGACGGCGTCGAGCCGAAGAACGTGATCATCGCGGTCTGCCTGCTGATGGGCGCCGTCCGCTACGGCTGGAAGGGCCTGGCCTGGGCCGCCTTCGCCGCGCTGTTCGCGGCCGTCATTCCGACCCTGTTCATCCAGCGCGGCATCCGCAAGGGCACCCTCGAGGACCGCCACGTCGGCCACCGGCAGCGCCGGCTGACCGTCATCCCGTTCATCATGGGCTCGGTCGCCGTCAGCTTCACGGTGATGATCCTGGCCCACGCCCCCGCCGACCTGACGGCGATGGTGGCGGCGATGTTCGCCTCGCTGATCCCGATCCTGGTGATCACCGTCTGGTGGAAGGTCTCGGTGCACACCGCCGTCGCCGGCGGCGCGGTGGTCTGCCTGGGCATCGCGCTCGGCCCGCTGTGGCTGCTGCTCTACCCGGGCGTCGCGCTGATCGGCTGGTCCCGCGTGGTGCTGCGGGACCACACCACCGCGCAGACGATCGTCGGCGCGGCGGTGGGCGCGCTCACCGCCGGGCTCACCTTCTGGCTGGCCCGCTAGCACTCACGGGGGCGTTCAGCGGATCGGCTTCCCCGAGATCGCCCGGGCGATGACCAGCCGCTGGATCTCGCTGGTCCCCTCGAACACGGTGTAGATCGCGCTGTCCCGGTGCATCCGCTCCACCGGGTACTCCCGGGTGAAGCCGTTGCCGCCGAGGAGCTGCATCGCCTGGGTGGTGACGAACCTGGCCGTCTCACCCGCGTACAGCTTGGACATCGAGCCCTCGGCGGCGGTGAACGGCTGGTTGTTGGCCGCCATCCAGGACGCCCGCCACACCAGCAGCCGGGCCGCGTCGATCCGGGTCTTCATGTCGGCGAGCTGGAAGGCCACGCCCTGGTTCTCGATGATCGCCCGGCCGAACTGCTCCCGGGTGGTCGCGTAGTCCAGCGCCACCTCGTACGCGGCCCGGGCGACGCCGACCGCCTGCGCGCCGACCGCCGGGCGGGAGGCCTCGAAGGTGGCCATCGCCGCGTTGCCGCGGCCGCTGCGGCGCACGCCCTCGCGGGCCCGCGCCAGCCGCTCGTCCAGCTTCTCCTTGCCGCCGAGCAGGCAGCTGCCGGGCAGCCGGACGCCGTCCAGCACCACCTCGGCGGTGTGCGAGGCGCGGATGCCGTGCTTCTTGAACTTCTGGCCCTGGCTCAGCCCGGGGGTGCCCGGCGGCACCACGAAGGAGGCGTGCCCGCGCGCGCCCAGCTCCGGGTCGACGGAGGCGACCACCACGTGCACGTCGGCGATGCCGCCGTTGGTGACCCAGGTCTTGGTGCCGTTCAGCACCCACTCGTCCTTGGCCCCGTCGTACACCGCCCGGGTGCGCATCGAGGCGACGTCGGAGCCCGCGTCCGGCTCGGAGGCGCAGAAGGCGCCCAGCTTGACGTCGTCCGGCGTGCCGAACATCTGCGGGGTCCAGGTGCCGATCTGCTCGTCGGTGCCGTTGGCGAGCACCGCGACGGCGCCCAATGTGGTGCCGACGATGGCCAGGCCGATGCCCGCGTCGCCCCAGAACAGCTCCTCCATGGCGATCGGGATGCCGACGCCGGAGGGGTCGAAGTACTGCTGGGCGTAGAACTCCAGCGAGTAGACGCCCAGTTTGGCGGCCTCCTGGATGATCGGCCAGGGGGTCTCCTCGCGCTCGTCCCACTCGGCCGCGGCCGGGCGGACCACGTCGGCGGCGAAGCCGTGCAGCCAGTCGCGTACGGCGAGCTGGTCCGCGCCCGGGTCCAGCGAGAACGTGCTGCTCATGGTGCTTGCCTCCGAGGAAGGGGTACGGCCGACCAGGGTGTTACCTCCGGTAACATCGTCGGAGTCTGCTACTTGTTGGTAACCGGTGTCAACGCCCAGACCGGTGTCAACCCCCGGACCGACCCCGACTCCCAGGAGAAGCGCATGTCCCGAGAGCCCAGACGCGAGCAACTGCTCAACGCCGCCGACCGGGTCATCCAGCGCGACGGGCCGGGCGCCAGCATGAACGCCATCGCCGCCGAGGCCGGCATCACCAAGCCGATCCTCTACCGGCACTTCGGCGACCGGAACGGCCTGATCAGCGCCCTCACCGAGCGCCACACCGGCGGCCTGCTCGCCGCCGTCCGGGCCGCCCTCGCCGAACCGCTGGAGCGCCGCGACCGGGTCGAGCACGTCCTGGACACCTACCTGGCCGGCATCGAGGCCCGCCCCCAGGTCTACCGGCTGCTCACCCACCCCGAACCGGGCGACCCCACCGGCGCGGGCAACGCGCTCGCCCCCGCGCTCAAGCAGATCGCCGAGGAGATCACCCGGGCCGTCCAGGGCCAGATCGACCTCGGCGCCGACCGCGACCTGCTCGCCGAGGCCTGGGGCCGGGGCATCACCGGCATGGTGCTGGCCGCCGGGGACTGGTGGCTGGAGAGCCGGCCCTGCTCGCGCACCCGCATGGTGCAGGCCCTGGCCGACCTGCTCTGGGGGCGCCTGGCCGCCGCCGCCGACCTGCCCACCGCCGTCCTGCCCACCATCCCGGTCGAGCCCGAGGCCGAGCCGGACGCCGGCTGAACCCCGCTGCCGGACTCCCCTGCCGAACTCCCCTACCGAACTTCCGCTGCCCAACTCCCCGTAGGCGCACGCCCCTTGTGCCGCGACCGGCGCCGGGGGCATCATCGGGCCCCGTCCCCCGCCGTGCGAGGTCCCCCGATGCGCCTGCGCCGCACCGCCGTCGCCCTGCTGCTCGCCGCCACCGCCACGCTGACCGCCACCCCGGCCTCCGCCCACGGCGAGGCCCACGGCGGCGCCCCCGACCGCTTCCCCACCGGGACGGCCACCGCCCCGGACGGCCGCACCGCCCTCACCGACGCCCGGGGCCGGCACCTCCGGTTGCGCGGCTTCAACCTCGACAAGTACGCCGAGGCCACCGAGGCCGACCTCGCCTCCATCGCCGCACAGGGCTTCACCCTCGTCCGGCTGCCCGTCTCCTGGACCAGGCTGGAGCCCGAGCGCGGCCGCCTCGACCCCGCCGAACTGCACCGGCTGCAAGGCCTCCTCGACCGGGCCGACCGCGCGGGCCTGCTCGTCCTGGTCGACCTCCACCAGGACGTCTACGGGCCGAAGTTCGGCGGCGGCACGAACGGCATCCCGGTCTGGGCCACCCGCGACGACGGACTGCCCTTCACCCCCGACCCGGACGACTGGTTCGCGGGCTACTTCCAGCCCGCCGTCCAGGCCGCCTTCCGCCACCTCTACGACGACCCCGACCTGCGCGCCTGGCAGGCCGACTTCTACACCCGGCTCGCCCGCGAACTGCGCGGCCACCGCTCGCTGCTGGGCTACGACCTGTTCAACGAGCCGTTCGGCCCGGTGGACGGCGACCCGACCGACCCGGCCGTGCTCGCCGCCGCCTCCGCCGCCCTGGAGAGCGGCCGGCTCGCCGACATGTACCGCCGGCTGATCGCCGCCGTCCGCCGGGCCGACACCCACGCCTGGCTGTTCGTCGAACCGACCGTCCTGGTCGGCCAGGGCGTACCGACGCGGCTGCCCGGCTTCACCGACCCGCGCCCCGGCGCGCCCCGGCTCGGCTACGCCCCACACTTCTACGACACCGCCGTGGAGAACGGCGCCGACTGGGACGGGGCGGACGGCTTCGTCGAGCAGTACACGGCCGCGATCACCGCCTACCCGGCCGCCCACCGGCTGCCCGTCCTGGTCGGCGAGTGGGGCCCGCCGAACTCCCGCACGCCCGGCAACCGGGAGCTGGTCCGCCGCCAGGTCGCCGCGATGGACGGCTTCGCCGAGGGCTGGACGATGTGGTACTGGTGCCGGGGCGACGGCGGCTACTGCGCGCTGGACCGGGCCGGGAACCCCGCCCCCGGCGACGAGCCCGCCTTCGGCCCGTACCCGGCGGCCGTCGCCGGCACCGGCGTGCGCACGGACGGCTCCACCGTCCGCTGGAGCGCCGACGGCACCGGGCGCGACAGCGAACTCGTCCTGCCGCCTTCCGCGTTCCCACGCGGCGCCCGGGCCGCCGTCACCCCGGCCGACGCCCGGGTCGAGGTCGACCAGCCCGCGCCCGGGCGGGCGGGAACGGTCCGGATCCGGCTCCCGCACGCCCGCCCGGGCACCCCGGTCACGGTGACGCTCACCCCCGGATGAGGATCATGCGAGCCCCCGCCGGGCCAGCAGCGGCGCGGTGTCCGGCGCCCGGCCGACCACCGCGCGGAAGGACTCCAGCGGGTCCCGGCTGAACCCGCGCGCCAGCAGCTCGCGCCGGAACAGCTCGCCGCTCTCCCGCACCGACCGGCCGTTGGTCTCGAACCACCGCACGGTGTCGGCGTCCAGCACCTCGGACCAGATGTACGCGTAGTACGCCGCGCTGTAGCCGCTGGAGAAGACGTGCTGGAAGTACGCCGTCCGGTAGCGCGGCGGGATCGCCGGCACCGCCAGCCCGACGTCGGCGAGCGCCCGCGCCTCGAACTCCTCGGCGTCCGCGACCTCCTGGCCCTGCGGCACGGTGTGCCAGGCCCAGTCCAGCAGCGTGGCCGCCAGGTACTCCACCGTCCGGAAGCCCTGCCCGAAGCCCTCGGCCGCCGCCATCCGCTCGACCAGCTCGGCCGGCAGCGGCTCCCCGGTCTCGTGGTGGCGCGCGTAGTTGGCCAGCACCTCGGGCCGGACCATCCACATCTCGTTGACCTGCGACGGGAACTCGACGAAGTCCCGGGGCACCGAGGTGCCCGCGAACAGCGGGTACTCGACGTCCGAGAACAGCCCGTGCAGCGCGTGCCCGAACTCGTGGAACAGCGTGCGCACCTCGTCCCAGGTCAGCAGCACCGGCTCGCCGGGCGCCGGGCGCGGGATGTTGAGGTTGTTCAGCACCACCGGCCGCCGCCCGGTCATCCGGGACTGGGTGACCAGCGAGTCCATCCACGCCCCGCCGCGCTTGGACGCCCGGGCGTGGAAGTCGCCGATGAACAGGCCCAGCGCGGTGCCGTCCTCCTCGAACACCTCGAAGACCCGGGCGTCCGGGTGGTGCGCGGTGAGGTCCGGCCGCTCGGCGAACTCCAGGCCGTACGCGAGCTTCGCGGCGAAGAACACGCCGTCGCGCAGCACCCGCTCCAGCTCGAAGTACGGGCGCAGCACCGCCGCGTCCACCTGGTAGGAGGCCTGCCGGACCTTCTCCGAGTAGTACGCCCAGTCGTGCGCGGCGATCTCCTCGACCCCGTCCGCGGCCGCCACGCCGGCCAGCTCCTCGGCCTCCCGGCGGGCGTTCGCCACGGCCGGCTCCACCAGGCGGCGCAGCAGCCCGTCCACGGCCTCGACGGTGCCGGCCGTCTCGTCCGCCACCACGTACGCGGCGTGGCTCGGGTGGCCCAGCAGCGCGGCCCGCTCGGCGCGCAGCGCGGCCGTCCGGATCGCCAGCGGGCCGTTGGTGTCGCCGGCCCGGCCGAGCGAGGCGGCGAGCAGCCGCTCGCGCACCGACCGGTCGGTCAGCTGGGCGAGTTCGGGCTGGGTGGAGGTGTTCTTCAGGCTCAGCACGTACTTGCCGTCGTGCCCGAGCACCCGGGCGTTCTCGGCGGCGCCGGCGATCGCGCCCTCGGACAGCCCGGCCAGCTCCTCGGCGGAGTCCAGCACGAGGGCGGCGGCGCGGGTGGCGGCGTTCACGTTCTGCTGGAAGGTCGTGCCGAGCACGGCGAGTTCGGCGTTCAGCTCGCGCAGCCGGGCCTGCTCGGCCTCGCCCAGCCGGGCGCCGGAGCGGACGAAGTCGTCGTAGCGGCGCTGCAGCAGCCGCTGCGACTCCGCGTCCAGGCCGAGGTCGGCGCGGGCCTCGTACAGCGCCTCGATCCGCTCGAACAGCCGGCGGTCGAGGTGGATCGCGTCGTGGTGCGCGGCCAGCAGCGGGCTGACCTTCGCGTCCACCTCGTCCAGCAGGTCGGTGGTGTCGGAGCACGCCTGGTTGTCGAACACCACGCGCACCCGCCGCAGCAGTTCCCCGGAACGCTCCAGCGCCAGCAGGGTGTTGTCGAAGGTCGGCACGCTCCGGGTGTCGGTGATCGCCTCGATCTCGGCCAACTGCTCGGCCATCCCGCGCTCGAAGGCGGGCAGGTAGTGCTCCTCGCGGATCTCGGCGAAGGGCGGCAGTTCGTAGGCCAGCCGGCTGGCCTCGAAGAACGGGTTCTCGGTCATTTCGCCGACCATACGCGCCGTCACCCACCCTGCCCATACGTTTTGGACGCGCGGCGCCGCGGGCGCCCGGGACCGGGGCTTGCCGGGATTGTCGTACCCACCCGCTAACGTCGACGCCGCGCGCCGGCACGGCCCCGCACACCCGCAGCGCACCCCGCAGCGCGCCCCGCCGCACCCCCGCAGCACCGCACCCCGCCCACCGGAGAGGAGGCGCCCGCCCGTGGCCCCCAGAACCGCCCTCGCGCCCGACCCGCACGGCCCCGGCGGCCGCCTCCAGCCGCTGGACGACGCCGGCACGCCGCTCGGCCCGCCCGAGGCCGTCCCCGACCTCGCCGCCGCCGTCGCCGCCCGGGAGGCCGCCGACCGCCCGCGCTGGGTCTGGGCCGCCGCCGACAGCGCGTACGCCCCGCTGCTGCCCCGGCTGCCCGACCGGCTCGCCCGCTGCCACGACCTGCGGCTGGTCGAGCCCCTGCTGCTGGCGCACGAGGGCCGCTTCGGCGCGCCCCGCTCGCTCGGCGCCGCCTGGTCCCGGCTGCGCGGCCTGCCCGTGCCGGACGACCTGCCCGAGCCCGGCCTGGCCGACGCCGACGACGGGCAGGACACCCTGTTCGCCCCCGACCGGCTGCAACTGCCGCCCGGCGCCGACCCGCTGACGGCCGTGGTCGCCGTGCACGCCGAGCAGCAGCGCCGGATCGCCGCGATCGCCGACCCGGCCGCCCGGCAGCGGTTCCGGCTGCTCGCGGCCGCCGAGTCGGCCGGCGCGCTGGTCGCCGCCGAGATCGCGCACGACGGCCTGCCCTGGCGCACCGACGTCCACGACCGGCTGCTCACCGAGCTGCTCGGCCCGCGCCCGACCGTCCCCGGCGCCCAGCCGAGGCGGCTCGCCGAGCTCGCCGTCGAGCTCCAGCACGCCCTCGGCGCCAAGCCGTTCAACCCCGACTCGCACACCCAGGTGCTGCGCGCCTTCGCCGAGGCCGGCATCCAGCTCGGCTCCACCCGCTCCTGGGAGCTCAAGGGAATCGACCACCCGGCCGCCGCGCTGCTGATCCGCTACAAGGAGCTCGCCCGGATCCACGTCGCGCACGGCTGGGCCTGGCAGGACGCCTGGGCCCGCGGCGGCCGCTTCCGGCCCGAGTACGTGGTCGGCGGGGTGGTCTCAGGCCGCTGGGCCAGCCGCGGCGGCGGCGCCCTGCAGATCCCGCGCATCCTGCGCCGCGCCGTCGTCGCCGACCCGGGCTGGCTGCTGGTCGTCGCCGACGCCGCCCAACTGGAGCCGCGCGTCCTCGCCGCGCTCTCCCAGGACGCCGGGCTGGCCCGCACCGCCGCCGGCGGCGACCTGTACGAGGCGCTGGCCGTCACCGCCTTCCAGGGCGACCGCGACAAGGCCAAGCTCGGCCTGCTCGGCGCCATGTACGGGCAGACCAGCGGCGACATCGGCCCGCTGCTGAACACCCTGCGCCGCCGCTACCCGGCCGCGATGGGCTACGTCGAGGCCGCCGCCCGCACCGGCGAGGACGGCGGCACGGTCGCCTCCCGGCTCGGCCGGGTCTGCCCGCCCGCCACCGCCGCCTTCCTCGACCTCACCGAGGCCGACACGGCGGGCGAGGCCGGCGGCCGCACCGCCCGCGCCCGGGGGCGCTTCACCCGCAACTACGTCATCCAGGCCAGCGCCGCCGACTGGGCGCTCGCCCTGCTCGCCGCGCTGCGCCGCCGCCTCCACGACCTGCCCGCGGCCGGCCCGGCGGACCGCCCGCACCTGGTGTTCTTCCAGCACGACGAGGTGATGGTGCACACCCCGGCCAACCTCGCCGACGAGGTCGCCGCCGCCGTCGCCGAGGCCGCCGAGGAGGCCCGGCGGCTGGTCTTCGGCGACACCCCGGTGCGGTTCCCGCTCAGCACGGCGGTGGTGGACTGCTACGCGGA
Organism: Streptomyces sp. Y1; assembly: GCF_041053115.1. NCBI lineage: Bacteria > Bacillati > Actinomycetota > Actinomycetes > Kitasatosporales > Streptomycetaceae > Streptomyces > Streptomyces sp. Y1. The sequence continues at coordinate 2,328,991 of NZ_CP163445.1, forward strand.
CGCGAAGTAGCTACGGCAGCTTGCGGAAGGTCCGCGCGTCCTCGGCCGCCGCGACCACCTCGGCCAGGCCCGCCCCGGTCGAGGCGGTGACGGCGGCCGCCACCGCGCCCTCCACGAACGGCGCGTCCACCAGCCGCACGCCCGGCCGCGGCTCGTCCTCCAGCACCGTCACGGCGGTCAGCACCGAGCTGCCCAGGTCCGGCAGCACGACCACGCCCGCCCCGCCGTCCGCCTCCGCGATCGCACCGGCGATCAGCTCGTAGCTGGTGCCGAGCCCGCCGTCCTCCGTCCCCGCCGCGACCACCACCCGCACGCCGTCCGAGGCGAGTTCGCCGAGCAGCTCGCGCAGCCCGGCCGCCAGCGCGGCACTGTGCGACACCAGAACAATCCCCACGTGTTCGCTCATGCCGGCGACCCTACGGCCGAACGCGCTGCTCCGGGAGAGTGACCGGAAACCCGCGTGTCGCACCCCGTGCCCAGCACCCCCGTCTGGCGTAGCGTCGGGTCCAGCAGCCGTCTGCCGAGGGAGCGAAGCGTCGTGAAGAAGCTGATCAACACCCCGGAGAGCGTCCTGGAGGACGCGCTGGCCGGAGTGGCCGCCGCCCACCCCGAGTTGACGGTGGACATCCCCAACCGGGTGATCACCCGCGCCGCCCGCCCGGCCGGCCCCAAGGTCGCGCTGATCTCCGGCGGCGGCTCCGGCCACGAGCCGCTGCACGGCGGCTTCGTCGGCACCGGCATGCTCGACGCCGCCTGCCCCGGCGAGGTGTTCACCTCACCCGTCCCGGACCAGATGCTGGCCGCCGCCAAGGCCGTCGAGAACGGCGCCGGGGTCGTCTTCATCGTGAAGAACTACACCGGCGACGTGATGAACTTCGAGCTGGCCGCCGAACTCGCCGCCGAGGAGGGCCTGGAGGTCCGCACCGTCCTGGTCAACGACGACGTCGCGGTCGAGGACTCCACCTGGACGGCCGGCCGCCGCGGCACCGGCGCCACCGTCCTGGTCGAGAAGACGGCCGGCGCGCTGGCCGAACGCGGCGCCGGCCTGGACGAGGTGGCCGCCCTGGGCGAACGGGTCAACGCCGCCTCCCGCTCCTTCGCGATCGCCCTCGGCGCGGCCACCGTCCCGGCCGCCGGCAAACCCGGCTTCGACCTGCCCGAGGACGAGATCGAGGTCGGCGTCGGCATCCACGGCGAGCCCGGCCGCCGCCGCGAGAAGCTGCGCCCGGCCCGCGACCTCGCCGCCGAGGTCGTCGAGACCGTCCTCGCCGATCACCACCTCACCCCGGGCGACGAGGTGATCGCCCTGCTCAACGGCCTCGGCGCGACGCCGCTGCTGGAGCTGTACGTGGTCTACGGCGAGGTCGCCGCCCGGCTCGCCGCCCACGGCATCACCGTCGCCCGCAGCCTGGTCGGCAACTACGTGACCAGCCTCGACATGGCCGGCTTCTCCCTCACGCTCACCAAGGCCGACACCCAACTGCTCGAACTCTGGGACGCCCCGGCCGACACCCCCGCCCTCAAGCGGGCCTGAGGAGGACCCGGCATGGACTTCGACCCGCAGCTGTTCGACTCCTCGCTCGCCGAAGCCTGGATCCGCGCGATCGCCGCCGCCGTCGAGAAGGAACGGGCCCGGCTCACCGAGCTCGACTCCGCGATCGGCGACGGCGACCACGGCAGCAACCTCCAGCGCGGCTTCGCCGCCGTCCTCACCGCCCTGGACGGCCTCCGACCGACCGACCCCGGCGCCGTCCTCACCAAGGCCGGCACCACCCTCGTCTCCAAGGTCGGCGGCGCCTCCGGCCCGCTCTACGGCAAGGCCTTCCGCGCCATCGGCGCCGCCCTCCCCGGGCCCGCCGGCCCGGCCGCCCTCGCCGACGCCCTGGCCGCCGGCCTGGACGCCGTCCGCGCCCTCGGCAAGGCCGAACCCGGGGACAAGACCATCGTCGACGCCTGGGCCCCGGCCGTCGCCGCCCTGTGCGACGCGGCCGCCGCCGGCGCCACCCTCCCCGAAGCCGCCGCGGCCGCGGCCGACGCCGCCGACCGGGGCGCCCGCGACACCGTCCCCCTCCGGGCCCGGAAGGGCCGCGCCTCCTACCTGGGCGAACGCAGCATCGGCCACCAGGACCCGGGCGCCACCTCCACCGCCCTCCTCTTCCGCGCCCTCGCCGACGTCACCGCCGCCTGAGGCCCTCCTTCCGGCGTTCCCCGGGCCCCGCAAGGGGCGCGGGGAACGGCGCGAGGCGCCCCCCACCCACCCGCGTTCCGGCCTCCCACCTCGCTCCCCCTCGATCTCAATCCGACCGCGTGATCAACAACAGCAACGCGTCGTCCTTCAGCGCCCCACCCGTGTGCGCCAGCAGATCCGCGTACACCCGCCCCACCGCCGCCTCCAGCTCCCCCGCCGACCGCGCCGCCCCCCGGACCAGCGGTCCGACCCGCTCGGCGAGCGGGTAGAACTCCCCGCTCTTGCGGTGCCGCGCCTCGATCACCCCGTCCGTGCAGAGCACCAGCACGTCGTCCGCCCCGAACGGCTGCCCCCAACTGCTCGGCTCCCCCACCGTGAGCCGCCCGAGCCCCAGCGGCACCCACGGGTCCGGCGCGTCCAGCACGTGCGCCCGCCCGTCCCCGTCGACGCGGATCGGCGGCACGTGCCCGTACTGCAGCAGTTCGATCTCCCCGGGCGCCCGGAACTCCGCGAACAGCGCGGTGGTGAACTCCCCGTCCGGCACGTGCCGTTCGACGCTGGCCTCGATCCGCGCCGCGACGCCCCGCAGCCCGGCCTCGTCGTACGCGGCCTCGCGGAACGCGCCCAGCACCACGGCGGCGGTCTGCACGGCCGCGAGCCCCTTGCCCCGGACGTCCCCGACCGCGACCCGGGTCCCGTGCGGCGTCTCCAGCACCGAGTAGAGGTCGCCGCCGATCCGTGAGGCGTCCGCCGCCGACACGTACCGGACGGCCAGGCGCAGCGGTCCGACGACCGGCCCGGGCAGCCGCAGCAGGGCCCGCTGGGCGGCTTCGGCGACGGAGCTGACCGCGGCGAAGGCGGCCGCCCGCCGCATCCGGATCCTGGCGACCCAGGCCGAGAAGAGCGTGAGGACGACGTAGCTGACGATCGCACCGTAGAGGAAGCGCTCGTCGTTGATGTTGTCGACGCCGTCGTACACGCTGAGCCCGTAGACGGCGAAGATCCCGAGCGAGCAGATGCCGAGCAGTTCACCGGGCTTGAGGGTGAGCGCGGCGATCGCCGGGACGACGGTCATCAGCGGTGCGAGGTAACGGTCCTTTCCGGTGAGGAAGTCCGCGAGTGCGACGAGCAGGACGGCGACCAGCGCCGGGGTGGCGCGCCGCCAGAACGGCACGTCCTGAAGGTCGGCGGCCAGCAGGGCGTCGTGCTGTCGGCCCGGCGGAAGCCCGGCGGCGGTGGGCGTCGAGGGGGACTGGGCGCGGCGGATCGGGAACACATATCGAACATAAGGGACGATCTCGACGCCCACCCATCCGCCCACCCCGCGCGGCCATACCCCGTGGGGGTATGGTGTCACCGAGGTCGGAGACGACAGTTCACCGAGACCACCGCTACCGCCCCCAGGAGGCCCCGATGTCCAGCACCATCACCTACACCGTGTCCGGCATGAGCTGCGGCCACTGCGAGAAGGCGATCAGCTCCGAGCTCTCCGCCCTGGACGGCGTCACCGGCGTCTCGGCCGACTCCGCCGCCGGCACCGTGACGGTCTCCTCGCTCGCCCCGCTCACGGACGAGCAGATCGCCGCCGCGATCGACGAGGCCGGCTACGAGCTGGTCGGCCGCAGCGCCTGAGCCCCGAGGTGCGGCCGGGCCCGGTCCGAACCACCGGCCCGGCCGCACACCCTCAGCAAGGAGCACACCCGCATGACCACCTCAGCCCCCGACGTCGAGGCCGGCGGCCTGGTCGAGCTGTCGATCGGGGGGATGACCTGCGCCTCCTGCGCCGCCCGGATCGAGAAGAAGCTCAACCGGATGGACGGCGTCGAGGCGACCGTCAACTTCGCCACCGAGAAGGCCCGGGTGGAGTACGGCCCCGGTGTCACGGTCGAGGACCTGATCGCCACGGTGGAGCGGACCGGCTACACCGCCGAACCCCCGCCGCCCCCGGCCGAGCCCGCACCGGAGACCGCCGTCGCCGAGGAGCCCGGCCCCCTGCCCGATCCCCTGCGCGAGCGGCTGCTGACCAGCGCCGTGCTGAGCGTCCCGGTGGTCCTGCTCTCCATGGTCCCGGCCCTGCAGTTCGACAACTGGCAGTGGCTGGCCTTCGCGCTCACCGGCCCGGTCGTCGTCCACGGCGGCCTGCCGTTCCACCGGGCCGCCTGGACCAACCTCAAGCACGGCGCCGCGACCATGGACACCCTGGTCTCGCTCGGCACCCTGGCCGCCTTCGGCTGGTCCTGCTGGGCGCTGTTCCTCGGCCACGCCGGCCGGCCGGGGACGCACCACGGCTCCCCGCTCTCGATCGGCGCCACCGACCCCTCCTCCAGCCTGTACCTGGAGACGGCCGCCGCTGTCACCGTGCTGATCCTGCTCGGCCGGTTCCTGGAGGCCCGCTCCAAACGCCGGGCCGGCGCCGCCCTGCATGCCCTGCTGGACCTCGGCGCCAAGGACGTGGCGGTGCTGCGCGGCGGCCGCGAGGTCCGCGTGCCGGTGGCCGGGCTCGCCGTGGGGATGCGCTTCGTGGTGCGGCCGGGCGAGAAGATCGCCACCGACGGCACCGTGGTCGAGGGCGGCTCCGCGATCGACGCCTCGATGCTGACCGGCGAGTCCGTACCGGTCGAGGTCGGGGTCGGCGACGCCGTCACCGGCGCCACCGTCAACGCCGGCGGCCGGCTGGTCGTCGAGGCGACCCGGGTCGGCGCGGACACCCGGCTGGCCCGGATGGCCAAGCTCGTCGAGGACGCGCAGAACGGCAAGGCCGCCGCCCAGCGCCTCGCCGACCGGATCTCCGCCGTCTTCGTCCCGGTGGTCATCCTGATCGCGCTGACCACCCTGGTGGCCTGGCTGCTGGTCTCCGACAGCCCGACCGAGGCGTTCACCGCCGCCGTCGCCGTGCTGATCATCGCCTGCCCGTGCGCCCTCGGCCTGGCCACCCCCACCGCCCTCATGGTCGGCACCGGCCGCGGCGCCCAGCTCGGCATCCTGATCAAGGGCCCGGAGGTGCTGGAGACCACCCGAGCCGTCGACACCGTCGTCCTGGACAAGACCGGCACCGTCACCACCGGCCGGATGACCCTGCTCGCCGTGCACACCGCCGAGGGCGTCACCGAGGCCGAGGCGCTGCGCCTGGCCGGCGCCCTGGAGCACGCCTCCGAGCACCCGATCGGCGCCGCGATCGCCGCGGCGGCCGCGGACCGGACCGGGGCGCTGCCGCCGGTCGACCGGTTCCGGAACCTCCCCGGCCGGGGCGTGCAGGGGGTCGTCGAGGGCCGCGAGGTGGTCGCCGGACGCGAGGCCCTGCTCGCCGACCGCGCCCAGCACCTGCCGCCCGCCCTGGCCCGCGCGGCGGCCGCCGCCGAGGCGGCCGGGCGCACCGCGATCACGGTCGGCTGGGACGGCGAGGCCCGGGCCGTCCTGGAGGTCGCCGACGCGGTCCGGCCGACCAGCGTCGAGGCGATCGCCGGGCTGCGCGCGCTGGGCCTGACCCCGGTGCTACTGACCGGCGACAACCGGGCGGTGGCCGAGGCCGTGGCCGCCGAGGTCGGCATCGAGCCGCAGCACGTGATCGCCGAGGTGCTGCCCGAGGACAAGGTCGCGACGGTCGAGCGGCTGCAGGCCGAGGGCAGGGTCGTCGCGATGGTCGGCGACGGCGTCAACGACGCGGCCGCGCTCGCCCGGGCCGACCTGGGCCTGGCGATGGGCACCGGTACGGACGCCGCCATCGAGGCCGGCGACCTCACCCTGGTCCGCGGCGACCTGCGCGCCGCCGCGGACGCCATCCGGCTCTCCCGCCGCACCCTGGGCACCATCAGGGGCAACCTGTGCTGGGCCTTCGGCTACAACGCGGCGGCGATCCCGCTGGCGGCGGCCGGACTGCTCAACCCGATGATCGCGGGCGCCGCGATGGCCTTCTCCTCGGTCTTCGTGCTCACCAACAGCCTCCGGCTGCGCCGCTTCCAGCCGTCCTGAGCGGCCGCCCCGAGCACGCGCGAAGGGCCCCGGACCGGTCGACCGGTCCGGGGCCCTTCCGCAGGCCCGTGGAAGCGCGCCTCAACGCCCCAGCAGCTCGCCGCCGTTGCAGTGCAGGATCTCGCCGGTGATGAACCCGGCCTCGGGCGAGGCGAGGAAGTGCACGGCCGCCGCGACCTCCCCGGTCTCGCCGATCCGGCCGAGCAGCGTGCGCGCCGCCCGGCGGGCCACCTCGGCCTCGTCCAGCCGGGGCCCGAAGAACTCGGTGCCGCTGACCGTCCCCGGCGCGACGATGTTGGCGGTGATGCCCGAGGTGCCCAACTGGGCGGCCAGGAAGTGGTTCCAGGCGTGCAGCGAGGCCTTCGCGGCGCCGTACGAGCCGGCCCCGCGCAGCGCGGCGATGGAGCTGATGGTGACGACCCGGCCGGAGCCCACGGTGAGCCGGTCGCGGATCGACTCGGTGAGCAGCACCACGGTCAGCACGTTGCGCTCGAAGTCTCCGCGCCAGCGGGCGAGCAGGGCGTGCGGCCCGCCGCCGATCACGGTCTCCCGGCTGCCGGCGTTGTTCACCAGCACGTCGATCCGCTCGGGCAGTTCACGCAGCGCGTCCTCGACGGCGTCCGGGTCGGCGAGGTCGCAGACCAGCGGGGTGACGCCCGGGCCGAGGTCGGCCGCGGCCTTCTCCAGGACCGCCCGGCGGCGGCCCACGATCACGACCTGTTCGCCGGCCTCGGCGAACCGTCGCGCGACTTCGTACCCGATTCCCGTACCACCGCCGGTGACGACGACGTTCCTGGCCATCTGCGCACTCCCTCCCCAGTTCCGCCGACGCGCTACGAGGGTGCGCGACGGTCCGTACCGGAATGCCACGATTCCTATCACGCTCGGTTGCCGTGACTGCGGGGAGGGTGACGTCGGGCGCGGGGGAAGGTGTGGTATGGGCCCGGTACGACGCGCACACGGAGCGTGGCGAGAGGCAGCTCACACCCCCCGGGCGTAACTTCTCGCACCCTGATACGTCTTAGGTTGGTAGTGCGGCAGTTTTCCGGCGGGCCGGGACGACGAACGGCAACGCGTCCCGATCGGTTCCACCGGCTGCCGCCGACGGGGCTCCGGCGGGCCCCGGGACGGTCGTCGTTCTCGACGGCCTTCGCGCACGGCACCGGGCTGCCGGCGGGCCGGGGACGCTTTGAGCGGCCGTCCCCGGCTGCGGCCGGCCCCGGAGTCGTGCGCCGTACGGCCGCGTCCCCGCGTGGGCCCTTTGGCCCCACTCGCGCGGGAACGCACAGGGGCCCGGCCGCGCGTTCTGCGGCCGGGCCCCTGCGGTTTTCAGGTCAGCGCTGGTCGAGCGCGACGTAGTCGCGGATCGCGACGCCGGTGTAGATCTGGCGCGGGCGGCCGATCCGGCTGGTCGGGTCGTTGATCATCTCGTGCCAGTGGGCGATCCAGCCCGGCAGCCGGCCGAGGGCGAACAGCACGGTGAACATGCTGGTCGGGAAGCCCATGGCGCGGTAGATCAGGCCGGTGTAGAAGTCCACGTTCGGGTACAGCTTGCGCGAGATGAAGAAGTCGTCCTTGAGGGCGTGCTCCTCCAGCTTGAGCGCGATCTCCAGCAGCTCGTCGTTCTTGCCGAGCTGGCCGAGGACCTCGTGCGCGAGCTGCTTGACCTGCGCGGCGCGCGGGTCGAAGGCCTTGTAGACGCGGTGGCCGAAGCCCATCAGCTTGACGCCGGCTTCCTTGTTCTTCACCTTCGTGATGAACGCGTCGACGTCGCCGCCGTCCTTCTTGATGCTCTCCAGCATCTCCAGGACGGCCTGGTTGGCGCCACCGTGCAGCGGGCCCCACAGGGCCGAGATGCCGGCCGAGATGGACGCGAACAGGTTGGCGTGGCTGGAGCCGACCAGGCGCACGGTGGAGGTCGAGCAGTTCTGCTCGTGGTCCGCGTGCAGGATGAGCAGCTTGTCCAGCGCGTTGACGACGACCGGGTTGAGCTCGTAGTCCTCGGCGGGGACGGCGAAGGTCATCCGCAGGAAGTTCTCGACGTAGCTCAGGTCGTTGCGCGGGTAGACGAAGGGCTGGCCCATCGCCTTCTTGTACGCGTACGCGGCGATCGTCGGCAGCTTGGCCAGCAGGCGGACGGTCGACAGGTGGCGCTGGTCCGCGTCGAACGGGTTGTGGCTCTCCGGGTAGAACGTGGAGAGCGCGCCGACCACCGAGGACAGCATGGCCATCGGGTGGGCGTCCCGCGGGAAGCCCTGGAAGAAGCGCTTGACGTCCTCGTGCAGCAGGGTGTGCTGGGTGATCTCGCGGTTGAACTGCTCCAGCTGGCCCGCGTCGGGCAGCTCGCCGTTGATCAGGAGGTACGCGGTCTCGATGAAGCCGCCCTGCGAGGCGAGCTGCTCGATCGGGTAGCCGCGGTACCGCAGGATGCCGTTGTCGCCGTCCACGAAGGTGATCGCGGACTTGTAGGCGGCGGTGTTGCCGAAGCCGTTGTCCAGGGTGACCAGGCCGGTCTGCGGGAGCAGCTTCGAGATGTCGAAGCCGGCGTTGCCCGCAGTGCTCTCGACGACGGGGTACTCGTACTCGCCGTCCTGGTACCGCAGTACTACCGAGTTGTCGCTCACGTCTTCCTCACCGACGAAATGAATCCTCTTCCAAGGTGCCCTGACTGTCTCTACCATCCCCCATCCGGAGGACAGTCGCGCACCCGGGGTGGCCCGATAGGGCCCGCCCCTACAAAACCTATTGCCGTTGCCGGTACGAACCGGACAAGATCGGCACCACCCTAGGCTCTGCCGTAAATCTCTTCACGTCAAGAGAACATTAGAGGCAACGATCCGGTTGGATAATCATCCAGTCGCCAGCCTATGATCGAGGGCCGCATGCCGCCGACCAGCACTGACGGCCCGCACGGCCTGCGCGATCGCCTTCCGTGACCCGACCAGCACGACGAGTTTCCTGGCCCTGGTCACGGCGGTGTAGAGCAGATTCCGCTGGAGCATCGTCCAAGCGGACATCGTGACCGGAATCACCACGACCGGGTACTCGCTGCCCTGCGAGCGGTGGATGGTCACCGCGTACGCGTGCGCCAGCTCGTCCAGCTCGTCGAAGTCGTACCCCACCTCCTCGTCCTCGTCGGTCAGCACCGTCAGGCGCTGGTCGTCCGCGCTGAGGGCGGTCACCACACCCACTGTGCCGTTGAAGACGCCGTTGCGCCCCTTGTCGTAGTTGTTGCGGACCTGGGTGACCTTGTCCCCCACCCGGAACGTACGGCCGCCGAAACGGCGTTCGGCCAGCCCCTCCCGGGCCGGCGTCACCGCCGCCTGCAACAGCGTGTTCAGGTTCCCCGCCCCGGCCGGGCCCCGGTGCATCGGCGCCAGCACCTGCACGTCCCGGCGCGGGTCGAAGCCGAACTTCTGCGGGATCCGCCGCGCCACCACGTCCACCGTCAGCCCGGCCGCCCGCTCGGCGTCGTCCTCCGCGAACAGGAAGAAGTCCGCCAGACCGTCCGTCAGCGGCGGCTTCCCCTCGTTGATCCGGTGCGCGTTCGTCACCACCCCCGACTGCTGGGCCTGCCGGAAGATCCGGGTCAGCCGCACCGAGGGGATCGGCCCGCCCTCCGCCAGCAGGTCCCGCAGCACCTCGCCGGCCCCCACCGAGGGCAGCTGGTCCACGTCCCCCACGAACAGCAGGTGGGCACCCGGCGGCACCGCCTTGACCAGCTTGTTCGCCAGGATCAGGTCCAGCATCGAGGCCTCGTCCACCACCACCAGGTCGGCGTCCAGCGGCCGGTCCCGGTCGTACGCTGCGTCCCCGCCCGGCTTCAGCTCCAGCAGCCGGTGCACCGTCGAGGCCTCCGCCCCGGTCAGCTCCGCCAGCCGCTTCGCCGCCCGCCCGGTCGGCGCCGCCAGCACCACCTTCGCCCGCTTCGCCAGCGCCAGCGTCACGATCGACTTCACCGTGAACGACTTGCCGCAGCCCGGCCCCCCGGTCAGCACCGCGACCTTCTCGGTCAACGCCAGCCGCACCGACTGCTCCTGTTCCGGCGCCAGCTGGGCCCCGGTCCGCTTCGCCAGCCACTCCAGCGCCACCGGCCAGTCCACGTTCCCGAACCACGGCATCCGGTCGGTGTCCGAACGCAGCAGCCGCAGCAGCTGGTTGGCCAGCGAGATCTCCGCCCGGTGGAACGGCACCAGGTAGACCGCCGTGATCGGCTCGCCGCCCTCCCCCGGCACCGACTCGCGCACCACGCCCTCCGCCGCCACCAGTTCGGCCAGGCAGTCGATCACCAGCCCGACGTCCACCTGCAGCAACTTCACGCCGTCCGCGATCAGCCGCTCCTCCGGCAAGTAGCAGTGCCCCTGGTCGCTGCTCTGCGAGAGCGCGTACTGCAGCCCGGCCTTCACCCGCTCCGGGCTGTCGTGCGGGATCCCCACCGCCTGCGCGATCCGGTCCGCCGTCAGGAAGCCGATGCCCCACACGTCCGAGGCCAGCTTGTACGGCTCGTTCCTCACCACCCCGATCGAGGCGTCGCCGTACTGCTTGTAGATCCGCACGGCCAACGAGGTCGACACCCCGACCCCCTGCAGGAAGACCATCACCTCCTTGATGGCCTTCTGCTCCTCCCAGGCCGCCGCGATCTTCTTCGTCCGCTTCGGTCCCAGGCCCGGCACCTCGATCAGCCGGCCCGGCTCGTTCTCGATCACCTCCAGGGTGTCCACCCCGAACCGCTCCACGATCCGCTCGGCGAACCGCGGCCCGATCCCCTTGATCAGCCCCGAGCCCAGGTACCGCTGGATGCCCTGCACGGTGGCCGGCAGCACCGTCGTGTAGTTCTCCACCGTGAACTGCCGCCCGTACTGCGGGTGCGAGCCCCACCGCCCGTGCAGCCGCAGCGACTCCCCGACCTGCGCCCCCAGCAGCGCCCCCACCACCGTCAGCAGGTCGTTCCCGCCCCGGCCGGTGTCCACCCGGGCCACCGTGTAGCCGGTCTCCTCGTTGGCGTACGTGATCCGCTCCAGCACGCCCTCGACCTGCGCGAGCTGGAGCGGAGCCTGCTGCCCCGACTGCGCCTTCCTGCTCACCGGAGCCCCCTTCGACCGGTTCGGGTGGACCTATCCGGTACGCACCGTACCGCCCCGCGCCGACAGCGCCCGAAGCCGCCGGAACGGCCCGCGGACCCGCCGTGCACCACCCCCACCGAGGTGCCAGGCTGAGGAGGACGAGGGGGCCGTCGACCGCGCCCGCCCGGGCCCGTCCGAGGAAGCAGCACCGCCATGCTCACCACCGCCTACCGCCCCGGCACCCCCGTCTGGCTGGAGCTGAGCAGCCCCGACACCCGGGCCTCCGCCGACTTCTACACCGCCCTGTTCGGCTGGACCTTCGACTCGGCCGGCCCCGAGGCCGGCGGCTACGGCTTCTTCAAGCTCGACGGCCGGACGGTCGCCGCCCTCGGCCCGCTCCCCGAGGAGGGCACCCTGCCGAGCTGGACGGTGTACTTCGCCACCCTCGACGCCGACCGCACCACCGGACTCGTCGACCAGGCCGGCGGCCGCGTCCGGTTCACCCCCTTCGACGTCTTCACCGCGGGCCGGATGGCCGGCTACACCGACCCCACCGGCGCCGACTTCGCCGTCTGGCAGCCGCACGACACCCGCGGCCTGGGCGTCGTCACCCAACCCGGCAGCCTCTGCTGGACGGAGTGCCACAGCATCGACGCCGAACGCGCCAAGTCCTTCTACCGGGCGGTCTTCGGCTGGCAGGAGCGGGACGTCCCGATCGGCGAAGCGCTCCTCTACACCGTCCTCACCCCGGCCGGCGGCGGCACCGACGACGCCCACGGCGGCCTCGTGCAGCTCGACCCCCGGCACACCGCGCGCGGCACCTCCTCGCACTGGCTGCCCTACTTCGAGGTCCCCGACGCCGACGCGGCCCTCGCCACCGCCGAGAAGCTCGGCGCCACCGTCAGCCTCCCCGCCACGGACGTCCACGGCGTCGGCCGGCTCGCCCGACTCCTCGACCGGCACCGCGCGCCCTTCGCCGTCATCACCAGTACCGGGAGCGGGGAGTGACGGGCCGTTCGTCCCCGAGAAGGGGCTGGAAGGCCCCCTGAACGAGCGACGGGCGGGCGACTAGACTCCCGATGCCATGAGCGACCTCACGATCCGCCAGGCCACCGTCGCCGACCTGCCCGCCATAGTGGCCATGCTCGCCGACGACCCTCTGGGCGCCACCCGCGAGACCCCCGGCGACCCCGCCCCCTACCGGGCCGCCTTCGCGCGCATCGACGCCGACCCGAACCAGCACCTGGTCGTGGCCGAACGCGCCGGCCGCGTCGTCGGCACCCTGCAGCTCACCCTGATCCCCGGCCTCTCCCGCAAGGGCGCCAGCCGCACCCTCATCGAGGCCGTCCGCATCCACGCCGACGAGCGCGGCAGCGGCCTCGGCACCGAACTGATCCAGTGGGCCGTCCGCTGCTCCCGCAACCTCGGCGCCGCGATCGTCCAGCTCACCTCCGACGCGACCCGCGCCGACGCGCACCGCTTCTACGAGCGCCTCGGTTTCGAGCCGTCGCACGTCGGCTTCAAGCTGATGCTCTGACAACCACCCGCCGGCACCCGCGTGCCGGAAACGCGAAAAGGCCCACCCGGGAACCCGGGCGGGCCTTTTCTGAAGAATTGTTCGGCGGCGTCCTACTCTCCCACAGGGTCCCCCCTGCAGTACCATCGGCGCTGTGAGGCTTAGCTTCCGGGTTCGGAATGTAACCGGGCGTTTCCCTCACGCTATGACCACCGAAACACTATGAAACTGTCGACCCGCCGGCAAGGCGGTCGTTGTTTCAGAACAACACAGTGGACGCGAGCAACTGAGGACAAGCCCTCGGCCTATTAGTACCGGTCAACTCCACCCCTCACAGGGCTTCCATACCCGGCCTATCAACCCAGTCGTCTACTGGGAGCCTTACCCTCTCAAGGAGGTGGGAGTGCTCATCTCGAAGCAGGCTTCCCGCTTAGATGCTTTCAGCGGTTATCCCTCCCGAACGTAGCCAACCAGCCATGCCCTTGGCAGAACAACTGGCACACCAGAGGTTCGTCCGTCCCGGTCCTCTCGTACTAGGGACAGCCCTTCTCAACACTCCTACGCGCACAGCGGATAGGGACCGAACTGTCTCACGACGTTCTAAACCCAGCTCGCGTACCGCTTTAATGGGCGAACAGCCCAACCCTTGGGACCTACTCCAGCCCCAGGATGCGACGAGCCGACATCGAGGTGCCAAACCATCCCGTCGATATGGACTCTTGGGGAAGATCAGCCTGTTATCCCCGGGGTACCTTTTATCCGTTGAGCGACGGCGCTTCCACAAGCCACCGCCGGATCACTAGTCCCTACTTTCGTACCTGCTCGACCCGTCAGTCTCACAGTCAAGCTCCCTTGTGCACTTACACTCAACACCTGATTGCCAACCAGGCTGAGGGAACCTTTGGGCGCCTCCGTTACCCTTTAGGAGGCAACCGCCCCAGTTAAACTACCCACCAGACACTGTCCCTGATCCGGATCACGGACCCAGGTTAGACATCCAGCACGACCAGAGTGGTATTTCAACGACGACTCCCACCCAACTGGCGTTGGGCTTTCACAGTCTCCCACCTATCCTACACAAGCCGAACCGAACACCAATATCAAGCTATAGTAAAGGTCCCGGGGTCTTTCCGTCCTGCTGCGCGAAACGAGCATCTTTACTCGTAATGCAATTTCACCGGGCCTATGGTTGAGACAGTCGAGAAGTCGTTACGCCATTCGTGCAGGTCGGAACTTACCCGACAAGGAATTTCGCTACCTTAGGATGGTTATAGTTACCACCGCCGTTTACTGGCGCTTAAGTTCTCAGCTTCGCCTCGACGAATCAAAGCTAACCGGTCCCCTTAACGTTCCAGCACCGGGCAGGCGTCAGTCCGTATACATCGCCTTACGGCTTCGCACGGACCTGTGTTTTTAGTAAACAGTCGCTTCTCGCTGGTCTCTGCGGCCACCCCCAGCTCGGAGTGCAAGACTCGTCACCAGGAATGGCCCCCCTTCTCCCGAAGTTACGGGGGCATTTTGCCGAGTTCCTTAACCATAGTTCACCCGAACGCCTCGGTATTCTCTACCTGACCACCTGAGTCGGTTTGGGGTACGGGCCGCCATGAAACTCGCTAGAGGCTTTTCTCGACAGCATAGGATCATCCACTTCACCACAATCGGCTCGGCATCAGGTCTCAGCCTTAATGAGTGACGGATTTGCCTATCACTCGGCCTACACCCTTACCCCGGGACAACCACCGCCCGGGCTGGACTACCTTCCTGCGTCACCCCATCGCTCACCTACTACCCCGTTGGGTCACCGGCTCCACCACTTCCCTTTGCCCGAAGGCTCCGGGACGGCTTCACGGGCTTAGCATCAGAAGGTTCAGCGTTGGCGCTTCAAAGCGGGTACGGGAATATCAACCCGTTGTCCATCGACTACGCCTGTCGGCCTCGCCTTAGGTCCCGACTTACCCTGGGCAGATCAGCTTGACCCAGGAACCCTTGGTCAATCGGCGCAAGAGTTTCCCACTCTTGTATCGCTACTCATGCCTGCATTCTCACTCGTATACCGTCCACGACTGGTTTCCACCGCCGCTTCACCCGGCACACGACGCTCCCCTACCCATCACAGCAACGCGTTAGGCCTTCACGTTGCAATGACACGACTTCGGTGATGTGCTTGAGCCCCGCTACATTGTCGGCGCGGAATCACTTGACCAGTGAGCTATTACGCACTCTTTCAAGGGTGGCTGCTTCTAAGCCAACCTCCTGGTTGTCTCTGCGACTCCACATCCTTTCCCACTTAGCACACGCTTAGGGACCTTAGTCGGTGTTCTGGGCTGTTTCCCTCTCGACCATGGAGCTTATCCCCCACAGTCTCACTGCCACGCTCTCACTTACCGGCATTCGGAGTTTGGCTAAGGTCAGTAACCCGGTGAGGCCCATCGCCTATCCAGTGCTCTACCTCCGGCAAGAAACACGTGACGCTGCACCTAAATGCATTTCGGGGAGAACCAGCTATCACGGAGTTTGATTGGCCTTTCACCCCTAACCACAGGTCATCCCCCAGGTTTTCAACCCTGGTGGGTTCGGTCCTCCACACGGTCTTACCCGCGCTTCAACCTGCCCATGGCTAGATCACTCCGCTTCGGGTCTTGGGCATGCAACTCAGTCGCCCTATTCGGACTCGCTTTCGCTACGGCTACCCCACACGGGTTAACCTCGCTACACACCGCAAACTCGCAGGCTCATTCTTCAAAAGGCACGCAGTCACGGCCAGCCAGCAAGCTGACTGACGACGCTCCCACGGCTTGTAGGCACACGGTTTCAGGTACTATTTCACTCCGCTCCCGCGGTACTTTTCACCATTCCCTCACGGTACTATCCGCTATCGGTCACTAGGGAATATTTAGGCTTAGCGGGTGGTCCCGCCAGATTCACACGGGATTTCTCGGGCCCCGTGCTACTTGGGAGATGAGCAAGCAAGCCGTACAGATTTCGTCTACGGGGGTCTTACCCTCTACGCCGGACCTTTCGCATGTCCTTCGACTACCCATACGGTTTCTGACTCGCCGACCGGCCGGCAGACCGATCAAGCTCATTCCCACGACCCCGATTGGCAACCCCTGCCGGGTCTCACACCAAACGGTTTAGCCTCATCCAGTTTCGCTCGCCACTACTCCCGGAATCACGGTTGTTTTCTCTTCCTGCGGGTACTGAGATGTTTCACTTCCCCGCGTTCCCTCCACACTGCCTATGTGTTCAGCAGCGGGTGACAGCCCATGACGACTGCCGGGTTTCCCCATTCGGACACCCCCGGATCAAAGCTCGGTTGACAGCTCCCCGGGGCCTATCGCGGCCTCCCACGTCCTTCATCGGTTCCTAGTGCCAAGGCATCCACCGTGCGCCCTTAAAAACTTGGCCACAGATGCTCGCGTCCACTGTGCAGTTCTCAAACAACGACCAGTCACCCACCTCAACAAGCATGGGACCGGCAACCACTGAGACAACGTTTCCGTTCCCTCAGGACCCAACAACGTGCCCGACACAGTCAATCCCCGACCACGTTCCACGCCCGAAGGCAGTACTAACGATCCGATCTCTTCCTGTGCCGAATAGTCAACGTTCCACCCATGAGCGAGCACTCCGGGACATTCGCCCGAAGCTGCTATGTGCTCCTTAGAAAGGAGGTGATCCAGCCGCACCTTCCGGTACGGCTACCTTGTTACGACTTCGTCCCAATCGCTGGTCCCACCTTCGACGGCTCCTCCCCTTACGGGTTAGGCCACCGGCTTCGGGTGTTACCGACTTTCGTGACGTGACGGGCGGTGTGTACAAGGCCCGGGAACGTATTCACCGCAGCATGCTGATCTGCGATTACTAGCAACTCCAACTTCATGGGGTCGAGTTGCAGACCCCAATCCGAACTGAGGCCGGCTTTTTGGGATTCGCTCCGCCTCACGGCATCGCAGCCCTTTGTACCGACCATTGTAGCACGTGTGCAGCCCAAGACATAAGGGGCATGATGATTTGACGTCGTCCCCACCTTCCTCCGAGTTGACCCCGGCAGTCTCCTGTGAGTCCCCATCACCCCGAAAGGCATGCTGGCAACACAGAACAAGGGTTGCGCTCGTTGCGGGACTTAACCCAACATCTCACGACACGAGCTGACGACAACCATGCACCACCTGTATACCGACCACAAGGGGGCACCCATCTCTGGATGTTTCCGGCATATGTCAAGCCTTGGTAAGGTTCTTCGCGTTGCGTCGAATTAAGCCACATGCTCCGCTGCTTGTGCGGGCCCCCGTCAATTCCTTTGAGTTTTAGCCTTGCGGCCGTACTCCCCAGGCGGGGAACTTAATGCGTTAGCTGCGGCACCGACGACGTGGAATGTCGCCAACACCTAGTTCCCAACGTTTACGGCGTGGACTACCAGGGTATCTAATCCTGTTCGCTCCCCACGCTTTCGCTCCTCAGCGTCAGTAATGGCCCAGAGATCCGCCTTCGCCACCGGTGTTCCTCCTGATATCTGCGCATTTCACCGCTACACCAGGAATTCCGATCTCCCCTACCACACTCCAGCCTGCCCGTATCGAATGCAGACCCGGGGTTAAGCCCCGGGCTTTCACATCCGACGCGACAGGCCGCCTACGAGCTCTTTACGCCCAATAATTCCGGACAACGCTCGCACCCTACGTATTACCGCGGCTGCTGGCACGTAGTTAGCCGGTGCTTCTTCTGCAGGTACCGTCACTTGCGCTTCTTCCCTGCTGAAAGAGGTTTACAACCCGAAGGCCGTCATCCCTCACGCGGCGTCGCTGCATCAGGCTTTCGCCCATTGTGCAATATTCCCCACTGCTGCCTCCCGTAGGAGTCTGGGCCGTGTCTCAGTCCCAGTGTGGCCGGTCGCCCTCTCAGGCCGGCTACCCGTCGTCGCCTTGGTGGGCCGTTACCCCACCAACAAGCTGATAGGCCGCGGGCTCATCCTGCACCGCCGGAGCTTTACACCCAGGAGCATGCACTCCCAGGTCATATCCGGTATTAGACCCCGTTTCCAGGGCTTGTCCCAGAGTGCAGGGCAGATTGCCCACGTGTTACTCACCCGTTCGCCACTGATCCACCCCGAAGGGCTTCACCGTTCGACTTGCATGTGTTAAGCACGCCGCCAGCGTTCGTCCTGAGCCAGGATCAAACTCTCCGTGAATGTTTACCGGTAATCCGGTCCACACCCGCGTTGAGCGGCACGGCAACCACCGGAATAGGGCGGCCCCGCGCACTGCGTCCTCGCTAGTGTTTATTTCAAAAGGAATCTCCAACCCCAGGAAACCTGAGGCCGGGGATGTCAACATATCTGGCGTTGACTTTTGGCACGCTGTTGAGTTCTCAAGGAACGGACGCTTCCTTCGAGCCGCCTTCCAGCGGGCCCTCCGGCGCTTCGTTCTTTCGTGTTTCCAGCTTATCAGATGTTTTCCGCTCCGTTTTCCGGAGTTTCATTCATCGGATTCGCTTTCCGCCTTGTCGCCCCGGTCTCCCGCAGCGACTCCGGAACTGTACGGGGACGGGCACGCCACATGCAAATCGCCCCCGTCCGGGCTTCCGGACGGGGGCGATCGGCGAACGACCGGTGAACGGTCAGCGGACCTCGGTGATCTCCGGGCCGCGCGCGAACGGGTCGAGCGAGCCGAAGCGGTTCTCCGCGGTGGCAGCGGCCGCCCCGCCACCGTCCGCGACCATCTGGGCGTCCTCGGGAAGCTTCAGCACGATCGGGTCGCGCGGAGCCATCGGGCTCTCACCGCGCACGACGACCGTCTGACGGAAGACCTGCTCCAGGATGCCGGCCATCTCGGGCTGCACGGCGGCCTGGCCCGAGATCACGCCGCGCAGGAACCAGCGCGGCCCGTCGCAACCGACGAAGCGCACCAGCTGCACGCCCTGGGTGCCGTCCGGCAGCTGCACCGGGACCTGGGCGCGGAGGTGCCAGCCCAGCGGGCCCTCCTCCTCCTCGACGATGCCGCCCTGCGAGGTGATGCCGTTGGCGATCTCCTCGCGGACCTCCCCCCAGATGCCCTCCGACTTCGGGGCGGCGAAGGCCTGGAGCTGGATGGCGCTGTTGCCGAGCACGAGCGTCGCGGCGACGATCGCGTCACCGGCGACCTCGACGCGCAGCTCCATGCCCTCGACACCCGGGACCAGCAGGCCCCCGAGGTCGACGCGGCCCTCTTCGGGGTTCTCCAGCTCGGAGCTGTCCCACGGGCCGTCCGGCCGCGGGGCCGGCGGCAGGCCGACCTTGTCGGCCGGGTCCAGCTCGGTCACGTTCTCGCTCTCGGCGGAACCTTCGACGTCATCGGCCGTCTCGTCGGCGCTGATGGCGTCGTCGGCGAGCTGCTCGACAGCGTCCTCGCTCTTCTGGCGACGACGGAACACGGTCACTGTCCTTCCCGGTCCAAGACCGATGCGAATACCTGCTCGGCTTCCTGCGAGGCCGCGGGAATGCTAGACCGCGGCGTGGCCACCGGTCGACCCGAACCCGCCCTCGGCGCGTGCCGACCCCGGCAGCTCGGCCACCTCGTGGAAGCGGGCCTTCTCGACCTGCTGGATGACCAGCTGGGCGATCCGGTCCCCTCGGCGGAAGCTGACCCCCTCGCGCGGGTCCAGATTGACGACGATCACCTTGATCTCTCCACGGTACCCGGCATCGACCGTCCCCGGGGCGTTCACGAGGGCAACTCCGCAACGAGCTGCCAGCCCCGAGCGCGGGTGGACGAAGGCCGCGTAGCCGTCCGGGAGCGCGATCGCGATGCCGGTGGGCAGTACGGCCCGCTCGCCGGGGGCGAGTTCGGCGTCGACGGTGGTGCGCAGGTCGGCTCCCGCGTCGCCGGGCTGCGCGTACGCGGGCAGCGGCAGCTCGGGGTCGATCCGCCGGATCAGGACGTCCAGTGGCTGGCGGGGGGTCTCGCTCAAGGGTTCACCTCAAAGGCTCGTGCGCGCATCATCAGCTTCGGGTCGTCGAGGATCCTCTCGATGTCCTCGGGACGACCGTGCGTGGTGAAGTGTTCCAGCTTGACCTGGATGAAGAGCGCCTGTGCCCGCACCGCGACCGGTCCGTCCGGTCCGCCGATCCGCGCCTCGGCGGCGCCGTACACCTTCCGTCCGTGCACTCCGGTCACCCGGGCGCGCAGGTGCAGCACCGAGTCGACGGGCACCGGGGAGAGGAAGTCGGTCTCCAGCCGGCCGGTCACGCCGGGGGCGTGCAGCAGCCAGTTGAGCGCGCCGAGGATCTCGTCCATGGCGGTGGTCAGCAGCCCGCCGTGGGCCAGGCCGGGGCCGCCCTGGTGGAAGTCGCGGACGGTGAACTCGGCGGTGACGTCGAGTCCTTCACCGGCTACCGCGTCGATCCGCAGGCCGCCGGGGTGCTGCGGGCCGCAGCCGAAGCAGTGCTCGTAGTGGGAGCCGATCCGGGTGCCGGGGGCGGGCGCGTCGGGGTGGCGCTCCGGCAGGACGGCGTCCGGCGGCGGGGTGGTGGGAGTGGTGGTGGGGGTGGAGGCGGCCGGAGCGGACGGCGTCGCGAGCGCCGGCCGGTCGGCGGGGGTGGTGGGGGTGGTCGTACCGGTCACGGGAGCCAACCCTACCCACCAGTAGCAAAGCCTCGGGCGGGGGCGGCGTGCCGCCGGGGCCGTCAGGGCGCCCACAATGGGGGGCATGTACGACGAACGCCTCACGGTGCCGCGCTCCTGGTGGCTGCTCCCGGTCGCAGTCGGCCTCACCCTCGCGCTGATCCTGATCCGGGTCGGCGGCCTGGCCGCACTGATCGGGCTGGTGGTCGGCGTGGCCGCCGGCGCGGTCGCGATCAGCAGCTACGGCTCCGCCCGGATCCGGGTGGTCCAGGGCTCGCTGGTGGCCGGCCCGGCCCGGATCCCGGTGGACGCCCTGGGCGCCGCCCAGGCGCTGAGCCCGGCCGAGGCCGCGGCCTGGCGCGGGCCGAAGGCCGATCCGCGCGCCTTCATGCTGCTGCGCAGCTACGTCCCGACCGCGCTGCGGGTCGAGGTGACCGATCCGGCCGACCCGACGCCGTACCTCTATCTGTCGACCCGCTCGCCGATGAAGCTGGCCGCGGCGCTGGAGGAGGCCCGTCGCGGCGCCCGTACCTGAGCGCCCCGGGCGAGTGCCCGGACAGGACGACAACGGGCCCCGGAGAACCGGGGCCCGACAAAACGGAGAGGGACGGTTCCGCGGCTGCGGGACCGTCCCTACGACTTCGTGCTGGCCGGCATGGCGCCGTCCGACTCCGTCCTACCGGCGCGCCGCCCGTGCGGGCGGCTCCCGGGTCTGCCGTCCGGCCCCGCTGCCCGGGGCCGGAAGGGACGGTGTGCCGGTCCCGCGGGAGCCGCGGGCGCCGGGCAATGTCCGCTGCGGTGCTCAGGCGCCGCAGTCCCGGCAGATCGGGTTGCCGTTCTTCTCGCTGTAGAGCTGGCTGCGGTGGTGCACCAGGAAGCAGCTCATGCAGGTGAACTCGTCCGCCTGCTTCGGGAGCACGCGGACGGCGAGCTCCTCGTTGGAGAGGTCGGCGCCCGGCAGTTCCATGCCCTCGGCCGCGTCGAACTCGTCGACGTCGACCGAGCTGCCGCCCTTGTCGTTCCGGCGAGCCTTGAGTTCCTCGATGCTGTCTTCGTTGAGCTCGTCGTCGGTCTTGCGTGGGGTGTCGTAGTCCGTTGCCATTGTTCGCTCTCCCCCTCCGGGTTGTGCGGTGTGTGCGGTATCTCCAGCGCACGTAACGCATGGGGGGTCGTTCTTGTGCCCGACCCGAGGGCGAGATTTTGCCTTACTTCAAGCCCTGTTACTCAATCGACACTCAGCCGGGGGGCCGTTGGGGTGATCCATCGGGGCGCGACGGGCCTCACGCTGGGCCATCGCCACCCGGCCCGGGAGCCGAATCTTCGGCCACGCACGGTGACCGGCGGGCGCTGCG
Source organism: Streptomyces sp. Y1 (assembly GCF_041053115.1). Taxonomy (NCBI): domain Bacteria; kingdom Bacillati; phylum Actinomycetota; class Actinomycetes; order Kitasatosporales; family Streptomycetaceae; genus Streptomyces; species Streptomyces sp. Y1. The sequence goes on from NZ_CP163445.1 coordinate 2,350,680, forward strand.
GCACCCGCCGATTCCCTTGCCCACCAGGGGTGCCGCGCAATCCTCCGGGCGGGCCGGATGGCCGAATCCGGTCACGGACCGCGATCGACACCCCGAAGGGGATCATCACTCTCCGAGGTCGGTCGAAACCGTGGAGCGACACGGTGTGACCTTGGTCACGTTCAGAATGTTCCGGGGCAAACCGCGGAAAATCCACCCACTCCGACCGCCCCGGGAGCCGGCCTACTCGGCGGTCCGGCGGGCCGCCTGACGGGCCAGCCTGGCCTGCTGGCGCTCGTCGAAACGGCGCGCCTGGGTGTCCAGTCCGTCCAGGAAGGTCCCGAGTTCGTCCTGGGCCAGCAGGCCCTCCGCGCCCAGCCCGCCGAGCTCCATGACGCGCAGGTGGCGCAGCACCGGCTGCAGCACGTCGTCGTGGTGGATGCGCAGGTTGTACACCCCGCCGAGGGCGATCTGCGCGGCGGCGCGCTCGAAGCCGGGAATGCCGTGGCCGGGCATCCGGAAGTTGGTGACCACGTCGCGGACGGCGCTCATGGCCTCGTCGGGGGCGATCTCCAGGGCGGCCTTCAGCAGGTTCCGGTAGAAGACCATGTGCAGGTTCTCGTCGTTGGCGATCTTCGCCAGCAGCTGCTCGCACAGCGGGTCGCCGGCGTACCTGCCGGTGTTGCGGTGCGCGATGCGGGTGGCCAGCTCCTGGAAGGCCACGTACGCGACCGAGTGCAGCATGCTGTGCGCGTTGTCGGACTCGAAGCCCTCCGACATGTGGCTCATCCGGGCCCGCTCGAGCTCGACCGGGTCGACGGCCCGGGTGGCGAGCAGGAAGTCGCGGATGGCTATCCCGTGCCGGCCCTCCTCGGCGGTCCAGCGGTGCACCCAGGTGCCCCAGGCGCCCTCGCGGCCGAACATGGTGGCGATCTCGTGGTGGTAGCTGGGCAGGTTGTCCTCGGTCAGCAGGTTCACGATCAGCGAGACCCGGCCCAGCGGCGTCACCCGGGACTGCTCCAGCGCCCAGGCCTCGCCGCCCAGCACGCCGTCGAAGTCGCGGCCCTGGCTCCACGGCACGTACTCGTGCGGCATCCACTCCTTGGCGACGGCCAGGTGGCGGTCGAGCTCCTTCTCCACGACCTCTTCGAGGGCCAGGATCAGTCGCGTGTCGGTCCAGCCGCTCGATCCGAGCGAGGTGCTGCTCTGCACTGGGGCGATGGTCACGGTCTTGCTCCCGGGAGACGGTCACGCGCGGGACGGGCGCGTTGGGCGGGCACTCGACGCTCCGCCGGAGGCACGGACTCGGGCACACCGGCGGACGCACTTACGGTTGCGTAGGTTACGACACCGTAAGTTGCCGGGGCGGGAAAAGACAAGCCGCCCCCGTCAGGCCTTATGTCGTCTTGACGGGCCTGACGGGGGCGGCTGGGAACGTGGCTGGTGGAGGCCGGTGCGCGGGGACCGGCGCGGTGGTCAGGGCTTCGGGATGCGCACCCGCATGGTGAGGCCGCCACCGGCGCGCGGGGTGGCCTCGATGGTGCCGCCGTGGGCGCGCACCACCGAGCGGACGATGGACAGGCCGAGCCCGACCCCCTTGTCGCTGCGGGTGCGGTCGGCGCCCTTGATCCGCCGGAACGGCTCGAAGATGTGCTCCAGCTCGTAGCCCGGCACCACCGGGCCGGTGTTGGAGACCACCAGCTCGCCGCCGCCGGGCACCTCGGCGGTGGCGAGCTCCACCCAGCCGCCGGGGGTGTTGTACCGGACGGCGTTCTGCAGCAGGTTCAGCGCGAGCCGCTCCAGCAGCACGCCGTTGCCCCCGACCACGGCCGGGTCGAGCTTCGAGCGCAGGTCGACCTCGCGCTTGTCGGCCTCGCCCCGGGTCTGCTCCAGCGCCCGGGTGGCCACCTCGGACAGCTCCACCGGACGGCGGTCGGTCAGCTCGTTCTCGCTGCGGGCGAGCAGCAGCAGGCCCTCGACCAGCTGCTCGCTGCGCTCGTTGGTCGCCAGCAGGGTCTTGCCGAGCTGCTGGAGGTCGGGCGAGGCGGCCGGGTCGGAGAGCTGGACCTCCAGCAGGGTGCGGTTGATCGCCAGCGGTGTGCGCAGCTCGTGCGAGGCGTTGGCGACGAAGCGGCGCTGGGAGTCGAAGGAGCGGTCCAGCCGGTCCAGCATCCCGTCGAAGGTGTCGGCGAGCTCCTTGAGCTCGTCGTCCGGGCCGTCCAGCTCGATCCGCCGGTGCAGGTCGGAGGAGGCGACGTCGCGGGCGGTGCGGGTGATCCGGCCGAGCGGGCGCAGCACCCGGCCGGCCAGCGCGTAGCCGGCCGCGAAGGCGATCACGGCGAGGCAGACCAGCACGGTGAGCGACTTCTGCAGCAGCGTGTTGAGCGCCGAGGTGGAGCGGGCCTCGTGGACGGCGGCGAGCGCGTCGTTCAGCTGTCCGCTGGACATCGGCTGGCCGTTGACCAGGAGGTTCGACGACACGCTGCCGTTGGCGTTGAGAACGCCGAAGTTGAACGGCTGCGGCGCCACGTCGTGCAGCGCCTGCCGGACGAAGAAGTACATCAGCAGCAGCAGCACGACGCCGGCCATCAGGAACATCCCACCGTAGAGCAGGGTGAGCCGCATCCGGATGGTGGGGCGGAACGGCAGCCAGGCGAGCATCCCGTCACCGGGCGCGTAGGTGTCCTGGCGGGGCTGGCGCGGCGGCAGGACGGGCTTGGGCGGAACGGGACGCGGGCCGCCGGCGGGCGCGCCGGAGGGCCCGCCGGCCGGGGGCGGGGTGGTCATGACGATCCTCTCGGGGCGTCCGCCGGGGCGGGCGCGGGGTTGCGACGGGGAGTGCGCCGGGGGGCGGACTCCGTGGTCAGATCCGGTAGCCGGAGCCCGGCACGGTGACGATCACCGGCGGGTCGCCGAGCTTGCGGCGCAGCGTCATCACGGTGACGCGCACGACGTTGGTGAACGGGTCGGTGTGCTCGTCCCAGGCCTTCTCCAGCAACTGCTCGGCGGAGACGACGGCGCCGCCGGCCCGCATCAGCACCTCCAGGACGGCGAACTCCTTGGGGGCGAGCTGGACGGTCCGGCCGTCCCGGATCACCTCGCGCCGGCCGGGGTCGAGCGAGATGCCGGCGCGCTCCAGCACCGGGGGCAGCGGGATGGTCGCGCGGCGGCCCAGCGCCCGCACCCGGGCGACGAGTTCGCTGAAGGCGAACGGCTTCGGAAGGTAGTCGTCGGCGCCGATCTCCAGGCCCTCGACCCGGTCGCTGATGTCGCCGGAGGCGGTCAGCATGATCACCCGGGTGGCGAGGCCCTGCTCGACGACCTTGCGGCAGACGTCGTCGCCGTGCACCAGCGGCAGGTCGCGGTCCAGGACGACCACGTCGTAGTCGTTGACCGCGATGCGCTGGAGCGCGGCCTCCCCGTCGTACACCACGTCGACGGCCATCGCCTCGCGCCGCAGGCCGGTGGCGACGGCCTCGGCGAGCAGCTGCTCGTCCTCGACGACGAGAACCCGCACGGTCGTTGTCCCTTCTCCAGGCCGGCCCCGGAAGCGGACGCGCGGCTCCGACGGTGCCCCCATCCTGCCTGGTCCGGCGGTAAAGCAGCGATAAGCTGCCTCGCAGGCACGGAGCGTGCGCCCCGGACGGTGACCGTTCGTGTCGGGACCGTTCCGCTTGGACTGTGACCCGGGCAACTTTCTCGCGCCGGGAGGTTTCCCGGCCCCGGGGGCGGGGAGGACAGCTGCACACCCGCGATCTGGCCGTCAGCCGATCGCACCCACCCGCCGTGCGTTCATCCGCGCCGGCCCTGGGGCTGGGACGTCACCGGGAGCGGCCGAGCGCCGTCTCCGCGTCCGACCGGAGATCCACCGCTTCGGCCCGGGCGCATTCACCGGCTGGACCACCACCTCGGGGCGGAGAGCGCACGACCGTGCACGTCCGACACAGTAAGGGGGCCCGTATGGACGCCTTCAAGGCCGGAATCCTGCAGCGCATAGCCAACGCGGAGCAGGACCTGCACCGCGCGATCGAGGCCGGGGACGAGTTCCTCGCCGAGGTGGAGCAGTCCGAGCTGGACGACCTCCGCCGGCTGGCCGCCGAGCACGGTGTGGACACCGTGCTGGAGCGCCACCGCACCGCCGCCTGACCCGACGCCGGTCCTCCGGCACCTGCGGCCCTGTGGGGGCCGTGCGAAACCCCAAGCCCTGGCACCCCCCGTATGCCAGGGCTCTTCGCATGCCGCGGACGCCCCCCGGGTGCGGCGGGTCAGTCCGCCCAGGCGCGCAGCGCGACCAGCCGCTCCTGCAGCGGCTGGTACACGCCCGGGGCGGCGGCCACGGTCAGGTCGCCGTCCGGGCCGTGGCCGGGGCGGCCGCCGGTCAGGGCACCGGCCTCGGTGGCGATCAGGCAGCCGGCCGCGCGGTCCCAGGGGGCGAGGCCTCGCTCGTAGTAGCCGTCCAGCCGCCCGGCGGCGACGTCGCACAGGTCGACGGCGGCGGCCCCGGCCCGGCGGACGTCCCGCACCTCGGGCATCAGCGCCAGCAGCACCTCGGCCTGGCGCACCCGCACCGACTGCACGTAGTTGAAGCCGGTGCCGATCAGCGCCTGGCCCCAGGGCGGCGCCGGGCGGGTGGAGACCGGCCGGCCGTTCAACCGGGCGCCCCGGCCGAGGACGGCGTGGAACAGCTCCTCGCGCGCCGGGGCGTAGACCACGCCGACGACCGCCCGGCCGTCCAGCTCGGCGGCCACGCTGACCGCCCAGGAGGGCAGCCCGTACAGGTAGTTGACCGTTCCGTCGAGCGGGTCGACCACCCAGCGCACCCCGCTGCTGCCGGGCCGCTCGGCGCCCTCCTCGCCGAGGTAGCCGTCCTCGGGGCGGCGCTCGGTGATCAGCTCCAGGACGAGCTTCTCGGAGGCGAGGTCCATCTCGGTCACCACGTCGACCGGGCTGCTCTTGGTGCCGGCCACGCCGAGGTCGGCGGGGCGGCCGTCGCGCAGCAGGGCGCCGGCCTGCCGGGCCGCGTCCAGGGCGATGTCCAGCAGGTCGTCGAGGAGCCGGTCGTCGGGCTGGGCGGGGGCGGTCACGGGGGTTCTCCTCCGGTGCGGCGGTGCGGTGCAGTGCGGTGCGGCGGGCGGTACGGCGGGGCGGGTGTCAGCGCTCGGCGACGGCCGGGCGCGGGGCGCGCGGGTTGGGGCAGCAGGCCACCGCGCACACGTCGTGGCTGGGGCCGAGGGCGCCCAGCGCGCAGCGGGTCACGCGCTCGCCGCGCTCGGTGGCGGCCCGCTCCAGGACGAGCTCGCGCACCGCGGCGGTGAACCGCGGGTCGGCGCCCACGGTGGCGGCGCGGGCCACCGGCAGGCCGAGTTCGGCGGCCTTGGCGACGGCCTCGGTGTCGAGGTCGTACTTGACCTCCATGTGGTCCGAGACGAAGCCGATCGGGACCATCACCACGGCGGGCGCGCCCTCGGCGTGCCGCGCCGCCAGGTGGTCGCAGATGTCGGGTTCCAGCCACGGGATGTGCGGGGCGCCGCTGCGGCTCTGGTACACCAGCTCCCACGGCCGGTCGGCGACGCCGGTGCGCTCGGCGACGGCCGCGGCGATCAGCCGGGCCACGTCCAGGTGCTGGGCGACGTACGCGCCGCCGGGGCGGCCGCGGGCCGGGTCGTCCGGGGCGCCGGAGGCCTCGGCCATCGCCTCCGGGATGGAGTGGGTGGTGAAGGCGATCCGGGCGCCGGGGCGGACGGCCTCGGGCAGCTCGTCCAGGGCGGCCAGGGTGGCGTCGATCATCGGCTCGACGAAGCCGGGGTGGTTGTAGAAGTGCCGCAGCTTGTCGACGGTGAGCGCCGGCCCGCCCTCCTCGGCGAGCGCGGCCAGCGCGTCGGCCAGGTTCTCCCGGTACTGGCGGCAGCCCGAGTAGCCGGCGTAGGCGCTGGTGGCGAGCACGGCGATCCGGCGGTGGCCGTCCGCGGCCATCTCCCGCAGGGCGTCCACCAGGTAGGGGGCCCAGTTCCGGTTGCCCCAGTACACCGGCAGGTCCAGCCCGTGCTCGGCGAAGTCCTTGCGCAGCGCGGCGAGCAGCTCGCGGTTCTGCTCGTTGATCGGGCTGACCCCGCCGAACAGGAAGTAGTGCCGGCCGACCTCCTTCAGCCGCTCCTTGGGGATGCCCCGGCCCCGGGTGACGTTCTCCAGGAACGGGACGACGTCCTCGGGGGCCTCGGGCCCGCCGAAGGAGAGCAGCAGCAGGGCGTCGTACGGCCGTGTCGCAGCGGGAGCGGCGCCGGACGGTGAGGGTTTGCGCGCGTCGGACATGGCACCGATCCTGCCACTGAGGGGCCGGGCGCCGTCGCCGGGACCGCGCGGGCTGTCCGGAAAATACTGTTTGCCAACGTACGTAAGCTGTCTTTACCAGCATCGTTCCTTACCCTCCCCGTCCGGAGCTCCCCCGTGCTCTCCAGCTACCGCCGGATCTTCGCCGCCCCCGGCACCCTGGCGTTCTCCTCCACCGGCTTCATATCCCGGATGCCGATCTCCATGACCGGGATCGGCATCGTCACCATGCTGTCCCAGCTGCGCGGCTCCTACGGGGTCGCCGGCCTGGTCTCCGCGACCCTGGCCGTCTCCGCCGCCGTCCTCGGACCGCAGGTCTCCCGGCTGGTCGACCGGCACGGGCAAGCCCGGATCATCGTCCCCGCCATGGCGCTCACCATCGCCTCCGTGGTCGGCCTGCTGCTCTGCGCCCGACTGGACGCCCCGGACTGGACGCTGTTCGTCTTCGCCGCCGGCATGGGCGTCATGCCCAGCACCGGTGCCATGGTCCGCGCCCGCTGGGCCCACCTCTACCGCGACGACGCCGACCGGCTGCACACCGCCTACTCCTTCGAGGCCGTCGTCGACGAGGTCTGCTTCATCGTCGGCCCGATCCTCTCCATCGGCCTGGCCACCTCCGTCTTCCCCGAGGCCGGCGTGCTGCTCGCCGGGATCTTCCTCGCCCTCGGCGTGCTGCTGTTCGCCGGGCAGCGCTCCACCGAGCCGCCCGTCCACCCGGCCGCCCGGCACGAGGGCGGCTCGGTCATCCTCAACCGCGGCCTCCAGGTGCTGATCCTGACCTTCGTCGCCACCGGCGCGATCTTCGGCTCGGTCGAGGTCGTCACCGTCGCCTTCGCCGAGGCCCAGGGGCACAAGTCGATCTCCAGCGTGGTCCTGGCCCTCTGGGCGCTCGGCTCCTGCCTGGCCGGCGTCGTCTACGGCACCCTCAAGCTCACCGGCTCGCTCGCCGTGCGCTTCTTCGGCGGCGTGGTGTTCATGGCGGTCAGCATGGTGCCGCTGGTCCTGGTCGCCCACGCGGTGCACGGCATCGGCGGGCTGGTCGCGGTCGGCGCCGCGCTGCTGGTCGCCGGCATCGCCATATCCCCCACCCTGATCAGCGCGATGGCGCTGGTCGAACGGCTCGTCCCGGCCGCCCAGCTGACCGAGGGCATGACCTGGACCACCACCGGGCTCGCCCTCGGCGTCGCCGTCGGCTCCTCCGCCGCCGGCTGGGTGGTCGACGCCTCCGGCGCCGCCGCCGGCTACTGGGTGCCGCTCACCGCCGGCGTCCTCGGCGTGCTCGCCGCCCTCGCCGGCCTCGGCCGGCTGCGCGCCGGGCTCACCGACCAGGGGGCGGACGCCCCCGGGGCACAACCCGTAGACGCCGAACGGTGAGCTGACTAATCTCTCGCCCTACCCGTGGGCCCACCTACCCATGGGTAGGGCGGCGTGCCGCCGCCCCACGACGGAGGAGGCAGCGCCATGCCCCAGGCCAGCACCGCGACCCCCACCCGCTGGACCAACTGGGCCGGCAACCAGAGCGCCCGCCCCACCCGGACGGCCACCCCCGGCACCCCGCAGGAGCTCGCCAAGGAGATCCTGCGCGCCGCCGACCAGGGCCGCACCGTCAAGGCCGCCGGCTCCGGACACTCCTTCACCGCCATCGCCTCCCCCGGCGACGGCCTGCTGCTGCGGCCCCACGCGCTCACCGCCGTCCGCGGGATCGACCGCGCGGCCGGCACCGTCACCGTCGAGTCCGGCCTCCCGCTGCACCGCCTCAACCGGCTGCTCGCCGCCGAGGGCCTGTCCCTCACCAACATGGGCGACATCGAGGTCCAGACCGTGGCCGGCGCCACCAGCACCGGCACCCACGGCACCGGCCGCGACTCCGGCTCGCTCGCCGCCCAGATCCGTGCCCTGGAGATCGTCCTCGCCGACGGCACCGTCCGGACGTGCTCCCCCACCGAGCACCCCCGGCTCTTCCAGGGCGCCCGGCTCGGCCTCGGCGCCCTCGGCGTGATCACCGCGCTCACCCTCGCCGTCGAACCGGCCTTCCTGCTCACCGCGCACGAGCAGCCGATGGCCTTCGACGAGGTGCTGGAGCGCCTCGACGACCTCACCGCCGTCAACGAGCACTTCGAGTTCTACTGGTTCCCGCACACCGACCGCTGCTCCACCAAGCGCAACAACCGCAGCCAGGGCCCGGCCGCCCCGCTGCCCCGGTTCAAGGAGTGGCTGGAGGACGACTTCCTCTCCAACACCGTCTGGGAGGGCGCCTGCCGGGTCGGCCGCCGCTTCCCCGGCTCCATCCCGACCATCGCCGGGCTGGCCAGCCGCGCCTGGTCCGAGCGCAGCTTCACCGACACCGCGTACAAGGTGTTCACCAGCCCGCGCAAGGTCCGCTTCGTGGAGATGGAGTACGCCGTCCCGCGCGCCGCCGTCGCCGAGGTGCTGCGCGAACTGAAGGCCCTGGTCGAACGCTCCCGCTGGAAGGTCAGCTTCCCCGTCGAGGTGCGCTTCGCCCCCGCCGACGACCTGTGGCTGTCCACCGCCTCCGGCCGGGACACCGCCTACATCGCCGTCCACCTCTACCGGGGCACCGCCGACCAGGGCTACTTCACCGGCGTCGAACAGCTGATGACCGCCCACCAGGGCCGCCCGCACTGGGGCAAGCTGCACACCCGCGACGCCGAGTACCTGGCCGGCGTCTACCCGCACTTCGCCGACTTCACCGCCCTGCGCGACGAGGTCGACCCGCGGCGCGTCTTCGGCAACGACCACCTGCGCCGCGTCCTCGGCGAGTAGTCAGGACGCGGCGGTCGGCGTCGGCGCCACCGTCCGGTCCGCCGGAGCACCGGACGGCACGGGCGGCTGCGGGGTGGCCTCGCCGATGGGCTTCCCGCCGCCCGCGGACGGGGAGGCGCCGGCGGACGGCGACGCGCTCGGGCTCGGGTTCGGGTTCGGGTTCGGGCTCGCCGTGGGCGACCCGCCGGGGTCGGTGTTCGGGGTGCCGCTCGGCTCCCGGCCCGGCCGCGGGCTCGCCGGGGCCGAGGCGCCGCCGGACGGCGCGTCCGCCGGGCCGCGCCCGCCGCCCCCGGGGGAGGACGGCCGCTCGGCCGGGGCGTCCTGCGGGGTCGAGGACCTGGGCGTCACCGTGCCGCCGAAAGACGTCCCGTTCCCGGACTCGCCCTTCACCGTCGCGGACACCGGCTGCCCGGTGGCCAGTTCGAACGCCGTGATCGGCACCATCGCCAGCACGAACACCAGGCCGGACACCGCGGCGTAGGACTTCCACGTCCACCGCCGCCGGGCCCGCACCACCTGCGGCTCGTTCCACTCCGCCGAGATCGCCGGTGGCACCTCGGGCTCGGCCGGCACCTGGCGCAGCGCGTTCGCGGTCTGGTTCGGCCCCCGGTCCACCGCGTCGCGCAGCTGCTCGCCGGTCCGCCGGAACAGGTGCTGGAACACCGCACCGCCGGTGGTCGCCCCGACGCTCACCACCGCGGCGCCCATGATCGTGCCGTACACCCCGAGTTCGGAGGCCAGCACCGCCCCCACCACCGCGGCCAACGCGCTCGCCGCGACCTGAGCCACACTCAGATCGATCCGCTTGCGCTCCTCCTTGCCGCCCTCCTCGGCGTGGCTCCGCTCCGGCATCAACATCCCTCGGTCCGTACGACTGTCCTTCGAACAAGTCACTCCATCTTGCCCAAAGAAGGACACAAGGGGCGAAAATGCGGTTCTCCGCCTCCGGATTGTGTGAAGATGATCACCGTTCATCCGCCGGTGGTACGCCACCGAAGGCGCGCGCTCTTGAGATTCCCGTGAATCGCGGGAGACTTGAGCGGCGAGCCGCCCCTCCGGATGCCACGAATGGAGTACTGTTCGTAAGGCCTGAGCCTTGGGTCGACTTGTCGACTGCGCCTACACCGGCAGCTTGACGAAGAGCCACGGAACAGGCACGCACGGCGACGCCGGTCCCGGATCGTCGCGAACACTCCGTGTGCGAGGACGGCCGGGACACCCAGGCGCGACGTCGACGGATGACGTGGCAAAAAGGCAACCGTGCCACAGCGGCATGCGCGGGCGTGAGCCCGACACGCCGGGGAACTCAGCAAGGTTGTGGCCAGTCGCCAACGGGCAGGCCACACTCAGTACGGGAGCAGCGACGCAGGTGACGTCGGCAGGCACCACCCGGGAGGTAACCGTGCCCGAACTGCGGGTTGTGGCCGTCAGCAACGACGGGACACGGCTGGTGCTCAAGGCTGCCGACAGCACGGAGTACACCCTCCCCATCGACGAGCGGCTGCGCGCCGCCATCCGCGGCGACCGGCCGCGCCTCGGCCAGATCGAGATCGAGGTCGAGAGCCACCTGCGCCCCCGGGACATCCAGGCCCGGATACGAGCCGGTGCCTCCGCCGAGGAGGTCGCCCAGGCCGCCGGCATCTCGGTCGACCGGGTCCGCCGCTTCGAAGGCCCGGTCCTCGCCGAGCGCGCCTTCATGGCCGAGCGCGCCCGCAAGACCGCCATCCGCCGCAACGGCGAGACCACCGGGCCGCAGCTCGGCGAGGCCGTCGCCGAGCGGCTCGCGCTGCGCGGCGCCGAGAAGGACACCGAACGCTGGGACTCCTGGCGGCGCGACGACGGCACCTGGGAGGTCATCCTCTCCTACCGTGCCGACGGCGAGGGCCGCAGCGCCTCCTGGACGTACGACCCGCCCCGCCGCCTGGTCCAGCCCAACGACGACGAGGCCCGCGCGCTGATCGGCGAGAACGTCGAGCGCGAGGAGGAATCGGTCTTCCCGTTCATCCCGCGGATCGCCCGGCTCCCCCAGGACCGGCCGCCCCGCCCGATGATCGACCGGCCCTCCGCCGACCGCATCATGTCGGCCCGCGAGGTCCGCGAGTCGCGCGAGGCCACCGCCGAGTCCCGGGACTCGCTGACCAGCCTGCTCGACGTCGTGCCCGCCTTCCGCGGCGACCTCGCGGTCGGCGGCCCCACCCCGATCGAACCGGTGCCCGCCGAGGTCGCCGAGGAGAACGAGGAACCGGCCGCGGCGGCCGCCGCCCCGGCGGTCGGCGCGGGCTCGGCCTACGCCGACATCCTGATGCCGCGCGCCGTCGCCCCGCACCGCGAGCGACTGGTCGGCACCACCGACCGGCAGGCCGAGGCGGACGGCGTCCGGCCCGGCCGGCGGGCCACCGTGCCCAGCTGGGACGAGATCGTCTTCGGCAGCCGGCGCAAGAAGCAGGAGTAGCAGGACGAACGGTGAAGGGGCGGGAGGCCATCGGCTTCCCGCCCCTTCACCGTTCACCGGTCCCGACGTTCACCGGTCCCGACGTTCACCGGTCCGGGGGTCAGCCCGGCTGGTCCGTCACCGCCACCGGGCGGCTCTCGTCGCTCGACCACTCGCTCCACGAGCCCGGGTACAGGGTGGCGGACAGGCCCGCCGCCTCCAGCGCCAGGATCTGGTGCGCCGCCGTCACGCCCGAACCGCAGTACACCGCCGTCTCCCGCTCCCCCGCGCCCAGCGCGCGGAACCGGGCCGCCAGCTCGACGGCCGGCCGGAACCGCCCGTCCGGGCCCACGTTCTCGGCGGTCGGCGCCGACACCGCGCCCGGGATGTGCCCGGCCTTCGGATCCACCGGCTCCGTCTCGCCCCGGTAGCGCTCGCCCGACCGCGCGTCCAGCAGCAGACCGGCGCGCGCCCAGGCCGCGGCGCCGTCCGCGTCCACCGTGGGCAGCTGCCCCGGCACCGGCTTGAAGTCGCCCTCGGCCGGCTCCGGCAGCTCGGCCGTCACCGGCAGGCCCGCCGCCCGCCAGGCCGCGAAGCCGCCGTCCAGCACCCGGACGTCCCGGTGCCCCGCCCAGCGCAGCAGCCACCACGCGCGGGCCGCCGCCATCGAGGCCGCGCCGTCGTACACCACGACCGGGCGGTCGCCGCTCACCCCGAAGCGGCGCATCGCCGCGCCGAACTCCTCCGGATCCGGCAGCGGATGCCGCCCGCCCCGGCCGGGGGCACCGGGCGGGGCCGCGAGGTCCCGGTCCAGCTCGACGAAGTGGGCACCGGGCAGGTGCCCGGCGGCGTACTCCTCGGCGGCGGTCGGGCCGCCCGGCACGGCACCGACCAGCTGGTAGCGCACGTCCAGCAGCACCGGCGGGCGGGCCGAGCCGAGCGCCCGCGCCAACTCGGCCGCGGAGATCAGCGGAGAACCGTCGTTGAAGGTGGTCATGCCGGCCATTGTCGCGCAGCACCGGGCCCGGGGCGTGCCGTCCGGACCCCTTCCGGGCGGGGCGCACCCGACGCGCCGCTCTTTGTGCGCTCTTTGCCGGACTTTCCGCGCGGCCCGAGGGTTGGGCGCGCGCCAGGGTGGAAGCATCACCCTCGCGCGCGAGGATTTCCGCGCGCCAACCACCCACGAGGAGGCCCGCATTGCCCGCGGTGGAACTCCGACTGGCCCAGGGCACGCCCTGCTGGGTCAGCCTGCTGACCGACGACCTGCCCGGCGCCCGCGCCTTCTACGGCGACCTGCTCGGCTGGACGTACACCCCCGGCCCCGGCCAACTCGGCGCCTACGTACGGGCCGAGCTGGACGGCGAACCGGTCGCCGGTCTCGGCGTCTCCACCGCCACCGGCTTCCCGGTGCAGTGGACCACCTACTTCGCCGTGGACGACGCCGACCGCACCGCCCAACTCGTCCGGGAATGCGGCGGAACCGTCGCCGTGGGGCCCCTCCAGGCCGAGCGCGCCGGGCGGATGGCCATCGCCGCCGACGTCTCCGGCGCCGTCTTCGGCCTCTGGCAGGGCGAGGAGCACCCCGGCCGGGAGGCCGGCAGCACACCCGGCGAGCCCGCCTGGTCCGAACTGCTCACGCCCGACGCCGAAGGCGCCGCCGCCTTCTACGCCACCGTGCTCGACCGGCCCGTCCGGCCCGGCGCCGAGGAGTCCGCGCTGCTCGTCCACGGCCGCCCGGCGGCGGGCCTGCGGCACCACGCCGACCTGCGCGGCCACCCGCCGCGCTGGCGCACCCACTTCGCCGTCTCCGACGCCGCACTGACGGCCCGTCAGGCCGTCGCGCTAGGCGGCCGCGTCCTGGTCGAGCCGCACCGCACCGCGCGCGGCCGCGCGGCCCGACTGGCCGACCCGCAGGGCGGGCACTTCTCCGTCCTGGAGACCGGCTGAGGGCCTGCCTCCTAGACCTGCTGGTCCTCGAAGGGCAGCACGTCCGGGGAGAGCACCGAGGCGCGGGCGGTCGCGGCGGTCAGCCGGCGGCGGTGGTGGCGGCGGCACAGCACCTCGTAGCCGACCTCGTCCTCGCTCACCGAGATGTCGCCGATCACCACCTGGGCGCCCTCGACCACCATCACCCCGCCGACCGTCCGGGCGTTGTGGGTCGCCCGCGCGCCGCACCAGCACAACGCCTCCACCTGCAGCACCTCCACCCGGTCGGCCAGCTCGATGAGCCGCTGCGAACCGGGGAACAGCCGGGTGCGGAAGTCCGTGGTGATGCCGAAGGTGTAGACGTCGATGTCGAGTTCGTCCACCACCCGGGCCAGCTGGTCGACCTGCTCGGCGGCGAAGAACTGCGCCTCGTCGCAGATCAGGTAGTCCACCCGGCCGCCCGCCGAGAGCCGGTGCACCACGTGCGCGTGGAAGTCGAAGTCGTCCGTCACCTCGACCGCCTCCGCCCGCAGGCCCAGCCGGCTGGAGATGGTCGCGGCACCGGCCCGGTCGTTGCGGGTCAGGATGACCCCCTGCCGGCCGCGCGCCGTGTGGTTGTGGTCCATCTGCAGCGCCAGCGTCGACTTGCCGCAGTCCATCGTGCCCGAGAAGAACACCAGTTCAGCCATGGGTGGAGCAAAGGCCTTTCACATCAAGGGGGTTCGGGCGCAGGGTCGCGGACACGGTCAGCCGCGGACTTCGAGCAGCGGCACGAACTGCTCGACCGGGGTCATCGAGCCGTGCAGGCCGATCATCGCGGACTCGCCGGGCTCGTTGCGGGAGGCGATGATCGCGATGTCGTCGCGCGCCGCGGCGACCACGTCGCCGATCCGCCCGTACACCCGCTCGTCCACCACCGGGCCGAACCAGCCCGCGGCGATCGCCTCGTCCCGGGTGGCCACCCACATCCGGTCGCCCAGCACCTCGCTCCACACCGTGTGCACGTCGGCCGCCGCACCCGGCACCGCGTACACGTGCCGGGCCCGGCCCTCGCCGCCCAGCAGGGCCACGCCGGCGCCGAGCTCCCAGTCCTCGTCGAAGTCGATCCGGTCCTCCGGCGCGATGTCGATCATGCCGTGGTCGGCGGTCACGTACATGGCCGAGCGCGGCGGCAGCTGCTCGGCCAGCCGGCGGGCCAGCCGGTCCACCGCGTCCAGGGTCATCCGCCACTCGTCGGAGTCCACCCCGAAGCGGTGGCCGGCGCCGTCCAGCTCGCTGACGTAGGTGTACACCAGCGCCCGGTCGTGCTCGGCCAGCCAGGAGGCCGCCAGGTCCATCCGCTCCTCGCCGGTGGTCCGGCCCAGGAAGCTGCCGCCGGACAGCGCCACCCTGGTCAGCGGCGTCTGCGCGAACAGCGGGGAGGACACCTGCGCGGTCGCCACCCCGGCCTCGTGCGTGCGCTCGAACACCGTGGGGTACGGCTGCCAGGCCTGCGGATCGGTGTGCGGCTGCCAGCGCAGCTGGTTCATCAGGTAGCCGGCGCCCGGCACCGCCACCGTGTACCCCGCCAGCCCGTGCAGGCCGGGCGGGGTGCCGGTGCCGACCGAGGCCAGCGAGGTCGCCGTGGTCGACGGGAAGCCCGCGGTCAGCGGACGGCCGGTGCCGCCCAGCGAACTGCCGACCAGCGAGGACAGGAACGGCGCGTACTCCGGGTGGCGCAGCAGCAGCTCCCAGCCCAGGCCGTCCACCAGGAACACCACCGCCCGGTCGGCCGGGGCGATCGGCAGCGTCGCGGTGAACCCCGGCACGCCGAGGCCCGCCGCCACCGAGGGCAGCAGGTCGCACAGCGAACCGCTGCCGTAGGGGGGCGCGGGGGCCGTGGCGGGGTCAAGGATCTCGAAGGCGTCGTAGCCGTCGGCGGAAGCGAAGGACATGGAACCGGATTCGTAGCGGGCGGAAGCTCTGGCGGTACGGCGACCGGGCAGCGCGGCGATCGGACGAGCCGCGACCGGGCGGGCCGCGACGGGCCGCGCCGATCGGGCGGCGCGGTGGTCAGGCCCGGGGGCCGTTGTCGATCGTCGCGTCGGACAGCGCCCGGGCGAAGGCCAGCGCCTGGGCCACCGTCTCCGGGCCGTCACCGGCCTCGCTCACCCGCAGTGAGAGGTCGTCAGCCGTCGCCGAACCGGTGTAGCCGTGGTCCGCCTCGCAGTTCGGGTCCGAGCAGCCGGCCGGCTCCAGGTCCAGGCGCTGCACCGCTCCCCAGCCGATGGTCAGCACGACCTCGCGCGGCAGCGTCCCCGGCGTGTACGTCTCCGGGTTCGCCACCATCCGGCTCACCACGACCGAACCGATCCGGTCCAGCCGCACACTCTCCGTCGACGTCGTGGCGTACGGCACCGCCGGGCTGCCCTCGGCGCCCGACTGCTCGTCGGTGTGGCTCACCACGAAACGGGTCGGGGTCAGCACCAGCACCGTCACGTGCCGACGCACCTCGTTCGCGTCGAAGGTGGTCTCCTGGTGCACCAGGTAGGAGCTGATCGGCTCGGGGCCCACCGAGGACTCCACCGCCTCGGACACCAGGGCCGGGTAGTAGCCGCTGCGCTCGATCGCCGAGCGCAGGTCCTGAGTGGTGGTGGTACCGGTCTTCGCCATAACTCCATCCTGGCATGGTCCGCCGACGAAGCGGGCGGCACGGCGCCGAGCTTCGGACAACAGGCGCCCGCGAGCGGGGCACAACCAAGGAAGGTTACAGCGTGCTCATCGCGCGCGGGCCCAGATCGCTGCGCACGGGCAGCGGCGCGATGCGCACCCGCGCCCCCAGGATCGCCAGTCCGTGCGGGGCCACGACCACCGGTTCGAGGTCCACCGAGGCGATCTCCGGCACGTCGTCCACCAGCTGCGACACCCGCAGCAGCAGCTCCTCCAGGGCGCCGGTGTCCACCGCCTCGGCCCCGCGCCAGCCGAACAGCAGCGGCGCCGCCCGCACCTCGCGGACCAGCGCGGCCACGTCCTGGTCGGTGGCCGGAACCAGCCGGTGCGCGAGGTCGCCCAACAGTTCGGCGGGGGCGCCGGCCAGGCCGAAGGAGAGGATCGCACCGACCGCCGGGTCGACCGTGGCGCCGATCACGGTGTCCACGCCGCGCGGCGCCATCCGCTGCACCACCAGCTCGGCCTGCGCCGCTCCGCCGAGCAGCGAGTCCAGCTCGCCGTGGGCGCGGCGCAGGCCCGCCTCGTCGGTGAGGTCCAGTCGGACGCTGCCCAGGTCGGGGCGGTGGCGCAGGTGCGGGGCGGTCGCCTTCAGGGCCACCGGGTAGCCGAGCGCGGCCGCCGCCTCGACGGCCGTCCGCTCGTCCGGGGCGGGCAGCGTGGGCGAGACGTCGATGCCGTAGCGGGCCAGCAGCGCGCGGGCCTCGGCGTCCGGCAGGGTGATCCGGGCACCGCCGGGCTGGGTGCGGGCGGCGGTCGCGGCGCGGGTGCTCAGCGCCGCCTCGACCAGGGCGCGGGCGCCCGGCTCGTCGATCCGGTCCAGCTCGGGGACACGCGCCGTCTCCTCCGCCTCGGCGGTGCGGCGGCGCCACTGCGCGTAGTGCACGGCGTTCGCGAGGGCGCGCACCGCGCGCTCGGGCGCCGCGAACGCCGGCACGCCGCCGGGGCGCAGCCGCACCGGCAGATCGGTCAGCGCCAGGTGGGCGAGCACCAGGGGCTTGCCCAACTCCCTTGCGCGGACGCCCGCTTCGAGCAGGGCGGCGGCGATCTCGGGATCGTCCGAGCCCATCTCGGGATCGTCCGGGCCGGTCAGCCGGCCGCCCATGAAGGCGTGCGCGGAGGTGCCGATCGGCGGGATGGCGACGGCGATCACCGCGTCCACGGCGGGGTCGGCGAGCGCGACGTCCAGCGCGATCCGGAAGTTCTCGCCGGTCGCGGCCGTGGTGAGGTCGACGGGCGTGCGGGGGCGCAGGCCGGCGCTCAGGCAGGCGTCGTAGGTGAGCAGGCCCAGCGAGTCCGAGTTGCCGACCACGGCGACCCGGTCCCCGGGCGGCAGCGGCTGCTGGGCCAGCAGCTCGCCGGTGTCGTACAGCTCGGTGATGGTCGCCACCCGGATCACGCCGGCCTGCTCGAACAGCGCGTCGACGGTCGCGTCGCGCAGCCCGCTGGCGGTGACCGGGACGGCGTGCCCGGGCGGCAGGCTGCCGGTGTGCCGGGCGCCCTTGACCACCACGACCGGCTTCGCGGCGGCCAGCCGGCGGGCGATCCGGGTGAACTTGCGCGGGTTGCCGAAGGACTCCAGGTACAGCAGCACCACCTCGGTGGCCTCGTCCTCCGCCCAGTACTGCAGGAAGTCGTTGCCGGAGACGTCCGCCCGGTTGCCGACCGAGGCGAAGGAGGAGACGCCGAGGCCGCGCCGGTGGGCCGCCTCCAGGAGGGCCACGCCGATCGCGCCGGACTGGCAGAAGATGCCGAAGCCCCCGCGCTCCGGCAGGTGCGGGGCGAGCGAGGCGTTCAGCGGGAGGTCCGGGTCGGTGTTGATCAGGCCGAAGGCGTTCGGGCCGATCACCCGCATCCCGGCCGCGCGGGCCTGGCGCACCAGCGCGCGCTGCCGGTCCCGGCCCTCCGGACCGGTCTCCGCGTACCCGGCGGTCAGCACCACCAGGCCCTGGACGCCGTGCGCGCCGCACTCGGCGACGGCCGCCGGGACGGCGCCCTCCGGGACGGTGATCACGGCCAGGTCGACCGGCCCGGGAATGTCCAGAATCGAGCGGTGCACCGGGATGCCGTCCAGCTCGGTGCCGGGCGGGGCGTTGCGGTTCACCGCGTACACGGCGCGGGGGGCGTCCTTGGGCTCGTAGCGGCTCTCGAACTCGGTGTCGAAGCTGCCCAGCAGGTCCCGCAGGACGGCTCGGCCGACGGTCTGCGGGTTGCGCGAGGCCCCGATCACCGCGACCGAGCGCGGGGTGAGCAGCCGCTGCACCGAGCGGGCCTCGGCGCGGTGCTCGCGGGCGCGCATCACGGCGAGCGAGCGCTCGGTCTGTTCGAGGTCGAACTCCAGGTGCACCACGCCGTCCGCGAAGCTGCGGTGCTGGGTGTAGCCGGCGTCGGTGAAGACCTTCACCATCTTGCGGTTCTCCGGCAGCACCTCCGCCTGGAAGCGCCGGATGCCGCGCTCCTGCGCGACCGCGGCGATGTGCTCCAGCAGGGCGGAGGCGACGCCACGGCCCTGGTGGGCGTCCTGGACGAGGAAGGCCACCTCGGCGTCGGTGCCGGTCTCGGACGGGCGGCCCTCGGCGTCGATCCGGTCGTAGCGGACGGTCGCGATGAAGCGGTCCCGGATCACCACGGCCAGGCCGACCCGGTTCACGAAGTCGTGATGGGTGAAGCGGCGGACGTCCTTGTCGGAGAGCCGGGGGTAGGGGGCGAAGAAGCGGAAGTACTTGGACTGCTCGGAGACGTGGCCGTAGAACTCGACCAGCCGCTCGGCGTCGCCGGGAGTGATCGGCCGGATCCGCGCCGTACCGCCGTCACGCAGCAGGATGTCGGCTTCCCAGTGCTGCGGGTAGTCCGGCTGGTCGGGGGTCGCTGCCGCGGAGTCGTCCACGATCGTCAGGTTATCCGGCGGCGAGCCGAATGGCGCCGGACGCGTGCTCGCGGCAGGGTGGACGAGGCGTGGACAGGGCCTGCGACCGGGCCTTATGCCCCGAAAAGAAACAATCACAACTCCTGAACGCGGCGGCTCACGGGGGCCGCCTGCGTGCAACACTGGTCTAGACAACACGGCCGCTTCCCCCCGGCTCCCCCAGAGCACGGCCGTGACCAGCTTCACCGGAAAGGCACGTCTCATGGCTGAGCGCCGCGTCACCATCGGTTGGGCCGAGGGCCTGCACGCCCGTCCCGCCTCCGTCTTCGTCCGGGCCGTCACGGCCACCGGCGTGCCGATCACCATCGCCAAGCCGGGCGGCAACCCCGTCAACGCCGCCTCGATGCTCGGCCTCCTCGGCCTCGGCGCCCAGGGCGGCGAGGAGGTCGTCCTCGCCTCCGACGCCGAGAACGCCGACGACGCCCTCGACCGCCTCGCCAAGCTCGTCCAGGAAGGCCTCGACGAGCTCCCCGCCGCGGCCTGAGGCCCCCAGCACGCACCCGGTCGGGGTGCCGCCACACCGTGGCGGCACCCCGACCGGCTTTCGGTCAGCCCTTCACGCAGACCACCTGCTTGAGGTGGGCGACCACCTCGACCAGGTCCTTCTGCTGCTCGATGACCTTGTCGATGTTCTTGTAGGCGCCCGGGATCTCGTCCACGACGCCACTGTCCTTGCGGCACTCCACGCCCGTGGTCTGCTCGGCCAGGTCACGCGTGGTGAACCGCTTCTTGGCGGCGGTGCGACTCATCTTGCGGCCGGCGCCGTGCGAGGCGGAGTTGAACGCCGCCTTGTTGCCCAGGCCGCGGACGATGTAGGAGCCGGTGCCCATCGAACCGGGGATGATCCCGTAGTCGCCGCTGCCGGCCCGGATCGCGCCCTTGCGGGTCACCAGCACGTCGACACCGTCGTACCGCTCCTCCGCCACGTAGTTGTGGTGGCAGCTGATGACCTCGTCGAACACGACCTTCGCCTTGGCGAACTCGCGGCGGACGACGTCCTGGAACAGCCCCATCATCAGGGCCCGGTTGTGCTTCGCGTACTCCTGCGCCCAGAAGAGGTCCTGGCGGTAGGCGTTCATCTGCGGGGTGTCCGCGATGAAGACCGCGAGGTCGCGGTCGACCAGGCCCTGGTTGTGCGGCAGCGACCGGGCGACGCCCATGTGGTGCTCCGCCAACTCCTTGCCGATGTTCCTCGACCCGGAGTGCAGCATCAGCCACACCACGCCGGTGGAATCAACACATACTTCTATGAAGTGATTTCCTCCGCCAAGCGTTCCCATCTGCTGCATGGCCCGCTCGCGGCGCCACTTGACCTCGTCCGCCACCCCGTCGAAGCGGTGCCAGAAGTCGTCCCAGCCCGCCGCGCGGAAGCCGTGCAGCTTGGTCGGGTCGACCGGGTCGGTGTGCAGGCCGCGGCCGACCGGGATGGCCTGCTCGATCTTGGAGCGCAGGCGGGACAGGTCGTCCGGGAGGTCCTTGGCGGTGAGGGAGGTCTTCACCGCGCTCATCCCGCAGCCGATGTCGACGCCGACCGCCGCCGGGCAGACCGCGCCCTTCATGGCGATGACGGAGCCGACCGTCGCGCCCTTGCCCAGGTGGACGTCGGGCATCACGGCGAGGCCGTGCAGCCAGGGCAGGGAGCTGATGTTGCGCAGCTGCTGCATGGCCGCGCCCTCGACCGTCGCCGGGTCGGTCCACATCCGGATCGGGACCCGGACGCCGGGTACCTCGGTGTACGTCATGGTCGAACGACCTCCATAGGTCGGGTGGTTCACACGAAGGAGTGCCGCGCGCATCGAATCCCGGTGCGGCTCGGGGAAGTTCAGGGGGTGGGCGCGCTCAGGCGGCCGGGGCGGAGCAGGGGAGGTACGACCGTGGGGAGCGTCGTATGGTTCGCTCGACCCGCATGGTGACCGCCTCCCTTCGCTGCATCCGCGATTCGCACGCTCTGTGCGTCGGGGAACATCTATCCACGGAACGGCTGGCACCCGCAACGGATTTAGCAGCGCTCGTGGTCAGGAATGCGTCCGGCCCGGCGGAGCGGGTGCTCCACCGGGCCGGGAAGAGGGCGCGTCAGCTGACGACGGTGACCTCGCCGATGCCGAGCGCCCGCACGTCGTCGGCGATCTCGGCGGCGTCGCCGACCAGGACGGTGACCAGGCGCTCCGGCGGGAAGGCCGCGACGACGGCCTCGGTGGCGGCGGCGGTGGGCAGTTCGGCGAGCTGCCGGTAGACCTCGGCCTGGTAGTCGTCCGGCAGGTGCTGCTCGACCTGGTCGGCCAGGGTGCCGGCGACCGAGCCCGCGGTCTCGTACTTCAGCGGCGCGACGCCGACCAGGAACTGCACGGCCTCGTCGCGCTCGGCGTCGGTGAGGCCCTCGGCGGCGAGGGTGCGCAGGATCGTCCAGGTGTCCGCCAGCGCCGGGGCGGTGGAGGCGGTGTCGACGGAGCCGCTGATGGCGAGCAGCGCGCGCCCGCTGCCGTCCGCGGCGGAGCGCAGCGGCTGGGCGAAGGCGCGGACGCCGTAGGTGTAGCCCTTCTCCTCGCGCAGGACGCGGTCGAGGCGGGAGGTGAGGGTGCCGCCGAGGCAGTAGGTGCCGAGGATCTGGGCGGCCCAGGCGGGGTCGTGGCGGTCGGGGCCGATGCGGCCGATGAGCAGCTGGGTCTGCACGGAGCCGGGGCGGTCGACGATGAGGACGCGGCCGCGGTCGTCGGCGGTGACGGGGGCGAGTTCGGCGGGCTGGGCGGGGGTGCCGGTCCAGGTGCCGAGGGTGCTCTCCAGCAGGGCGGGCAGGTCGGTGCCGGTGAGGTCGCCGACCACGACGACGGTGGCGGTGGCCGGGCGCACGTGGGCCTGGTAGAAGGCCTGGACGGCGGCGCGGTCGATCGACTTGACGGTGTCGGCGGTGCCGGCGCGGGGCCGGGAGAGCCGGTCGGCGGTGTCGAAGAGTTCGGCGTAGAGGGCCTTGACGGCGCGGCGGGCGGGGTTGGCCTGCTCGTGGACGATCTCGTCGAGGCGGTTGGCGACGAGGCGCTCGATCTCCTCCTCGGGGAGGGCGGGGGCGCGCAGGGCGTCGGCGAGGAGGGTGAGGCCGCGCTGGAGCCGGGAGGCGGGGACCTCCAGGGAGACCCGGATGCAGGGGTGGTCGGCGTGGGCGTCGAGGGTGGCGCCGGCGCGTTCGAGTTCGGCGGCGTACTCCTCGGCGGTGAGGGTGTCGGTGCCTTCGCTGAGGGCGCGGGCGAGGATGGCGGCGACGCCGTCGAGGCCTTCGGGTTCGGCGGCGAGCGGGGCGTCGAGGAGGACCTCGACGGCGACGAGCTGCTGGCCGGGCCGGTGGCAGTGCAGGACGGTGGTGCCGTTGCCGAGGGTGGCGCGCTCGGGGGCGGGGAAGGCCCACGGGCTGGGGGTGCCGGGCTGCGGCTGGGGGTGGAAGGTCATCGCGGGGACGTAGTCGGTGCTCATACGGCGGCACCCTCCTCTTCGGTGGCAGCGGTGTCGTCGGAGGCGTCGGAGTCGTCGGTGGCGTCGGTGTCGACGACGGCGTCGGCGGTCGGCTCGTAGGCGAGGACGGCCCGGTTAGCGGGGTGGAGCCGGGCCTCGGCGACCGCGCGGACCTCTTCGGCGGTGACGTCGAGGACCTTGGGGAGGGCGTCGTTGAGCAGCTTGGGGTCGCCGAACAGGACGGCGTAGCGGCAGAGTTCGTCGGCGCGGCCGGCGACGGTGGTGAGCCGGTCGAGCCATTCGCGCTCGATCTGGGCCTGGGCGCGCTCGAGTTCCTCGGGGGTGGGGCCTTCGGCCGCGAAGCGGGCGAGCTCCTCGTCGACGGCGGCCTCGATCTGGTCGAGGGTGGCGTCGCCGGAGGTCTTGACGTCGAGCCAGCCGAGGCTGGGGGCGCCGGCGAGGCGGAGCAGGCCGAAGCCGGCGGCGACGGCGGTGCGGTCGCGGCGGACGAGCCGGTTGTAGAGGCGGCTGGATTCGCCGCTGCCGAGGATGGTGAGGGCGAGGTCGGCGGCGTCGGCTTCGCGGGTGCCGTCGTGCGGGAGCCGGTAGGCGGCCATGAGGGCGCGGGAGGGGACGTCCTCGTGGAGCTGTTCGCGGATCTCGCGGCCGATGGTGTCGGGGAGTTCGCCGGAGCGCGGGGGCTGCTTGCCGTCGTGGGCGGGGATGCTGCCGAAGTACTTCTCGACCCAGGCGATGGTCTGCTCGGGGTCGATGTCGCCGACGACGGAGAGGACGGCGTTGTTGGGCGCGTAGTAGGTGCGGAAGAACGCGCGGGCGTCGTCGAGGGTGGCGGCGTCGAGGTCGGCCATGGAGCCGATGGGGGTGTGGTGGTACGGGTGGTCGCCGGGGAAGGAGAGCGCGGTGAGCTTCTCGAAGGCGGTGCCGTACGGGACGTTGTCGTAGCGCTGGCGGCGCTCGTTCTTGACGACGTCGCGCTGGTTCTCCATGGAGGTGTCGTCGAGGGCGGCGAGCAGCGAGCCCATGCGGTCGGCCTCCAGCCAGAGGGCGAGCTCCAGCTGGTGGGCGGGCATGGTCTCGAAGTAGTTGGTGCGCTCGAAGCTGGTGGTGCCGTTGAGCGAGCCGCCGGCGCCCTGGACGAGTTCGAAGTGCCCGTTGTTGGAGACGTTGGCGGAGCCCTGGAACATCAGGTGCTCGAAGAGGTGGGCGAGGCCGGTGCGGCCCGCGACCTCGTGGCGGGAGCCGACGTCGTACCAGAGGCAGACCGCGGCGACCGGGGTGAGGTGGTCCTCGGAGAGGACGACGCGCAGGCCGTTGGCCAGGCGGTGCTCGGTGATGGCGATGCCTCGGGGGGAGGCGGGGGCCGGGTTGGCCATGCGCTCGGGTCCTTCCCGTCGTCGATGTCGGGGGTTCGTGTGGCGTCCCCCATTGTGGTGCAACGCGTGAGGGGTGCGTTCGTGTCCGCGCGGACGGGGCGTTCGCCAGGGGCGGAAGAGGGGCGCTGGCCGGGAGTGTCGGTGCGAGGGTCCACAATGGGGGCGCCGCGCCCTGTTGACGGGGCTCGCGGCCGGTTCGGACCGGGTCCGACCGTGACCGACCGATTTTCGATCGAGCACACCGCCAGCGACACGTAAGGGAGCCCCGCCGCGATGGCCCGCCGCAGTTCGCAGACCCCGCCGCCCGGAGACTTCGAGGAGCGGATCCTCGACGTCGACGTCGTGGACGAGATGCAGGGCTCCTTCCTGGAGTACGCCTACTCGGTGATCTACTCGCGTGCGCTGCCGGACGCGCGGGACGGTCTGAAGCCGGTGCACCGGCGGATCCTGTACCAGGCCAACGAGATGGGCCTGCGCCCGGACCGCGCGCACGTGAAGTGCGCCCGCGTGGTGGGCGAGGTGATGGGCCGGCTGCACCCGCACGGCGACCAGTCCATCTACGACTCGGTGGTGCGCATGGCGCAGCCGTTCTCGATGCGGCTGCCGCTGATCGACGGGCACGGCAACTTCGGTTCGCTGGGCAACGACGACCCGCCGGCGGCGATGCGCTACACCGAGTCGCGGCTGACGGCGGCGTCGATGGCGATGGTGGAGTCGATCCACGAGGACACCGTCGACTTCGGCCCGAACTACGACGGCAGCGAGCAGGAGCCGCTGGCGCTGCCGGCCGCGTTCCCGAACCTGCTGGTGAACGGCGCGACGGGCATCGCGGTCGGCATGGCGACGAACATGCCGCCGCACAACCTGTCCGAGGTGGTGGCGGCGGCGCGGCACCTGATCAAGCACCCGGCCGCGGACCTGGACACGCTGATGCGGTTCGTGCCGGGGCCGGACCTGCCGACCGGCGGGCGGATCGTGGGCCTGTCGGGCATCCGGGACGCGTACGAGTCGGGCCGCGGCACGTTCAAGATCCGGGCGACGGCGACGGTGGAGTCGGTGTCGGCCCGCCGCAAGGGCATCGTGGTGACGGAGCTGCCGTTCAACGTCGGCCCGGAGAAGGTCATCTCGAAGATCAAGGACCTGGTCAACGCGAAGAAGCTGCAGGGCATCGCGGACGTCAAGGACCTGACCGACCGCGAGCACGGGCTGCGGCTGGTGATCGAGGTGAAGAACGGCTTCGTGCCGGAGGCGCTGCTGGAGCAGCTGTACAAGCTGACGCCGATGGAGGAGACCTTCGGCATCAACAACGTGGCGCTGGTGGACGGGCAGCCGCTGACGCTGGGTCTGAAGGAGCTGCTGGAGGTCTACGTCGACCACCGGTTCACGGTGGTGCGCCGGCGCAGCGACTTCCGTCGCCGCAAGCGCGAGGAGCGGCTGCACCTGGTCGAGGGCCTGCTGGTGGCGCTGGTCGACATCGACGAGGTCATCGCGATCATCCGGTCGAGTGACAACGCGCAGCAGGCGAAGGAGCGCCTGATGGAGCGTTTCTCGCTGTCGGAGACGCAGACCGGCTACATCCTGGACACGCCGCTGCGCCGGCTGACCCGGTTCGACCGGGTGGAGCTGGAGGCGGAGAAGGCGAAGCTGACGGCGGAGATCGCGGAGCTGACGGAGATCCTGGAGTCGGACGCGCGGCTGCGCAGCGTGGTGTCGTCCGAACTGGGCGCGGTGGCGAAGCAGTTCGGCACCGAGCGGCGCACGGTGCTGCTGGAGGCGGGGGCGGCGCCGGCCGCGGCGCTGACGGTGCCGCTGGAGGTGGCGGACGATCCGTGCCGGGTGCTGCTGTCGTCGACGGGCCTGCTGGCGCGGACGGCGGACGGGGAGCCGTTCGAGGTGTCGGAGAAGCGGGCGAAGCACGACGTGATCGTGTCGGCGGTGCACGCGACGGCGCGGGCGGACGTGGGTGTGGTGACGTCGGCGGGCCGGGTGCTGCGGCTGCCGGTGATCGATCTGCCGGCGCTGCCGCCGACGCCGTCGCCGACGCTGGCGGGCGGTGCCGCGGTGGGCGAGTTCCTGCGGCTGGAGGCCGGGGAGCGGGTGTTGGGGCTGACCACGCTGGACGAGTCCTCGCCGGGTCTGGCGCTGGGCACGGTGCAGGGCGTGGTGAAGCGGGTGGTGCCGGAGTGGCCGGCGAACAAGGACGAGTTCGAGGTGATCGCCCTCAAGGAGGGTGACGAGCTGGTGGGTGCGGTGGAACTGCGCACCGGTGAGGAGGACCTGGTCTTCATCACCTCGGACGCGCAGCTGCTGCGGTACCCGGCGGGCCAGGTCCGTCCGCAGGGCCGTCCGGCGGGCGGCATGGCGGGCATCAAGCTGTCGGACGGCGCGCGGGTGCTGTCGTTCACGGCGGTGGACCCGGCGGCGGACGCGGTGGTGGTCTCGGTGGCGGCGGCTTCGGGGACGCTCGCGGGTGACGAGCAGGTGTCGTGGAAGGTGACGCCGTTCGAGCTGTACCCGCGCAAGGGCCGGGCGACGGGCGGTGTGCGCTGCCAGCGGTTCCTGCGGGGCGAGGACGGTCTGGCGTTCGCCTGGGCGGGTGCGGTGCCGGCGCGGGCGGCGACGGCGAAGGGCGCGCCGGTGGACCTGCCGGAGCGGGACCCGCGCCGGGACGGTTCGGGTACGCCGGTGACGACGCCGATCGCGGTGGTCGCCGGTCCGGCGTGATCGGGCGCCGCCCGTAGCTCCCGGGCTCGAAAGGGGAGGTGTGCCGGAGGTTTCCGGTATACCTCCCCTTTGCGTTCCCCATTGCTTCTCATGTTCCGAGGAATGCCTATCAGTTGATATTGCCGGTGCGAACTCCCTTGGTTTCCGGGTTACTTTGGAGGCTCCGAGCACGAGCGGCACCAGCCTTGAGAGGGCGGGGAGTTGGCCGAGCACTTTACGATCGACCTGGACCGGATGAGATCGGTCTCCAGGCAACTGGGCGAATGCGGCGAGCGCATGGGCTCGGCCGCGAAACGCCTGAAGGACCTCGGCAAGGGGAAGCAGCTGGGGACGGAACGCCTGGACTCCGCCTGCAAGGGCTTCGAGCACCACTGGCACGTCGGCATCGGCCGGACGTCCAAGCTCGCCCACGGCCTGCGCGAGGGCGTGGACGCCGCCCTGGACACGTACGAGAAGAACGAGCAGGGCGTCACCCAGGGCTTCACGTAGGACCCGAACCGACACCACCAACGGGGAACCGATCCATGAGCGACAAGAACTGGCCCGGCCTCGGGTTCTGCCCGGCCCCCGGGGACCTCGAAGCCATCGCCAAGATGTACGCGGACGTCGACGCCGTCGCCAACGAGCTGGCGGAACTGCGGCACGCGCTCGCCGGCATCGGCGCGGGCGGCGGCGCCTGGGAGGGCGAGGCCGCCCGCAACTTCGCGAGCAGGCTCGGGCAGCTGCCCAAGTACCTCACCCAGGGCCACGATTCGATGGCCGCCTGCTCGCGGGCCCTGAAGACCTGGCACACCCAGCTGTCCGCGATGGTCGCCGCCGGCAGGGCGATGGAGTCCGAGGCCGTCGAGCTGCGCTCCCGACTGTCCGGCACGGACGACCAACTCGTCGCCCTCGCCCGCACCCTGGACTCGTACCGGCAGGCCGGCGCGCAGCAGCCCGCCGACAACGTGATGATGCGGACCGAGAAGCAGTGGAAGGCCGCGCTGGAGGCCAGCCAGAGCGGCCACCACCAGCTCGACCAGCTGATCTCCCGCGCGCACAAGCAGCTCGACGACCACCGGCACAAGGCCGAGGCCGCCGCCCGGGCGATCACGGAGGCGTCCCGCCACCACCCGCCGGACCCGGGCCTGTTCAAGCGGCTGCTGGACGAGGTGGAGCACGCCTGGCAGAAGTCCAAGGACTTCCTGGCCGACCACGCCGACACCCTGTCCAGGATCTCGGCCGGGCTCGCGATCGCCGCGCTGGCCCTGTCCTGGGTGCCCGGCGCCGCGCCCGTCCTCGGCGGGGCGGCCGCGCTGACCAGCCTGGCCGCCGGCACCGGCCACGGCATCGCCAAGACCCGCGGCCAGGACGTGTCGTGGCTGTCCATCGGGCTGGACGGGCTCGGGGCGATTCCCGGCTTCGGTGCCGTCAAGGGCTTCGCCACCGCCGGGCGCACGGCCGCCCGGGTCGAGGGCGGAGGCAACGTCGTGACCAAGGTCGCCCGCGACTTCGCCAACGACGTGAAGGCGTCCAAGGGCGCCGGCGGGGTCGAGCGGGCCAAGGGCGCCGGCGCGGGCGTGTTCCAGATGACGGCCAACCCCCTGTCGACCAAGGGCATCATGGCCGGGCTCCGGAAGGCGAACATCGAGGTCGACCCCCGCGCCGTGACCCTGCCGGTCAAGACGGGCGGCCTGGCCTTCGGGCTGGCCGAGGACCGCAAGCGCGGGCAGGAGGTACGGGCCCCGCGCCCGCTGCGCCCCTCCCCCGAACCGTTCCTGAGCGCCGTCTCCTGAGCGCCGCCGCCCGAGTGGAGGACCGATGGCCCGGAACCCGTACGTGACCCTGCCCGTGGCCGGCGGGCAGCTGGCCGCAGTCCCCGAAGTCGCCGAAGCCGCCCGGCAGGCGGACCGGCGGTACGGGGTGAACCTGCTGGACGACGCCGCCGCCCGCGAGGTCGTCGCCCGGCACCTGCGGCTGCGCCAGGACTTCGCGTGGCACACCGAGGTCGGGGCGATGCTCGTCCTCGGCGGGATCGCGGTGGCCGCGATCGTCGGCGCCTCGCTGCACCCGCCGGCCGAGCCGAAGCAGGTGGCCGCCCTGGTCGCGGCGGTCGCCGCCGTCCCGGCCGGGCTCGCGGTCTGGGGCCGGGGCTCGTCCCGGGGCGCGGACAAACAGGCGGCCGCCGTCCGCTACACCCTGTACCTCGGTCTGCTGGACCGGGCGCGCGCCGCCGGGCTGGAGGTCCGCGTCCCCGCCGACTGGCCGGTCGACGCACCGGCCTCCCCGCCACTCGCGGCGGCCGACGCCCGCCCGTACGACGGCCCCGCGCTCGACCGGACCCTCCCGGTGCTCCCGGCCGAGCAACTGCACCGCCACCCGGCGCTCGCCGAGCGGGCCCGCGCCCTCGGCGCCCCGCACGGCGTCGACTTCCTCAACGAGCGGGCCGTCCGGGCCCTGCTCACCGCGCAGCGCAGGGCCGTCCGGCGGTGGCACGGGTGGGCCCTGGCCGCCGCGCTCGGCGCGGGCTTCGCCGCCGCCCTGGCCTGCGGCCTGCCGCCCGCCGCCGACGCCCACGGCCGCAAGCTGATGCTCACCTGGATCACCGCCCTCGCGGCCCTCGGCGCGCTCGCCACCCCGCCCGCCCTCTGGACGCACCGCGGCTGGCGGCGCTCCGGGGTGCGCGGGCCCGCCGCCGCCTACCTGGAGCTGCTGCGCGACGCGAAGGCGTACGGCGTCCCGGTCCCCCCGCTGCCGTCCTGGCTGACCGTGAACACCAAGACCCGCCCGTCCGACTGAGGGAGCGCCATGCCCGGCACGCCGATCGCGGCAGGCTCCGACGAGACCTCGCAGCTGCAGATCCGGTTCGTCGTCCCGCCCGCCTTCCACGACCTCCCGGTGTTCGGCACTGAGGACCAAGTGGCCGCCGAACTCTGGGAGTTGGCCTGCGAGGTGCTGGCCGCCGACCCGGCGGAGGTGCGACTGGGCTGGGCCGCCCTGCTCGCCGAGCTGATCCCGCCGATGGGCGCGGCCGGGGTGATCTACGCCGGCGTGTGCCTGGCGGAGGTGGACGGCCGCCCGAGTTCGGCGGCGATCACCGCCTCGGTCTGCCCGCTGGTCGGCACCGACCACCCGGGCGCGGTGGACTTCCTGCTCGCCCGGCTCGCCCGTGCCCGCCCGGGCGCGGAGGTGACCGCGATCGACCTGCCCGCCGGACGGGCGGTGGCGGTGATCGACGCCCTGCCCGCGAACGCGCCGCTCGACGACGGCCGCGAGCCGACCGTCTCGCTCATCCAGGTACACCTGCCGCTACCGAACGAGACCGAGCTGCTGACGCTGGAGCTGAGCACCCCGTGCCCCGAGGAGTGGGAGCTGTACTCGGAGCTGTTCGCGGGCGTCGTGCGCAACCTGTACCTGGAGTTCGCCGACCTCCCGTACGCGGCCGGGCCCGTCGAGCCGCCCGACGAGGAGCTGGCCGCGCGCGTCCGGGCCGCCTTCGGCTGAGGCGGGTCAGGCCCGGCCCGGCCGAGGGCTGCGGGTAGCCTTGCGCCGGTGAGCACCTGTGCGAGCGCGTCGCGCGAACTGTCGGAACCGCTGGCCGCCACGGCGGCAGTGGCGAGCACCTGGCTGCTGATCGAGCAGGACGGCCCGTGGGGCGCGAAGGCGCTCGGCGAGAGCCACCTCGACCGGGCGACCGGGCGCGCGCTGGACGCGGCCGCGGCGGGCACCGGCGTGCGGGTGGGGCTGATCCGGCGGCCGGGCCGGCACGCGGACTGCCTGCCGACCACGCGGCACGAGGTCATCGTGGCGCACACCGTGCCGGGCCGCGGCTGGGTGCGCCGGGCGCAGGTCACCGACCCGGCGGAGCTGCTGGAACTGGACTTCACGGCGCTGGGCAGCGGCGACCACACCGGCTTCGGGACCGAGCACGTCGGCGGCCCGGTGGCCCTGGTGTGCACCAACGGCCGCCGGGACCGCTGCTGCGCGCTGCAGGGCCGCCCGCTCGCGGCGGAGCTGGCGGCGGCCGCGCACAGCGAGGTGTGGGAGGTCACCCACCTGGGCGGGCACCGCTTCGCCCCCACCATGTTGGTGCTGCCGTACGGCTACGCGTACGGGCGGCTGACCCCGGTGACCGCGAAGGAGGTGCTGGCCGCGACGGCGGCCGGGCGGATGGTGCCGGAGTGGTCGCGCGGCTGTTCGGGCTGGGAGCGCCCGGGCCAGGCGGCCGAGCACGCGGTGCGGCTGGCGACCGGCGAGACCGCGGTGGACGTGCTGACCGTGGCGCAGCGCCCGGACGGCGAGGGCCGCTGGCTGGTCGGGGTGCTGCACCAGGACGGCCGGGCGTGGGAGGTGGACGTGATCGAGGCGTTCAGCTCGCCGCCGCGCCCGGAGAGCTGCGGCAAGGCGCCCGTGACGCCGTCCCGGATGGACGTGCTGTCCGTCCGGGGCGTCTGACCAGCGGGGGCGTCCGACCGGCGGGGTCGTCCGACCGGCGGGGTCGTCCGAGAGCGGGAGCGGCCCCGCGCCCGTGGGGGTGAGCGCGGGACCGCCGACCGGGCCGGCTCAGCCGGTGGCCTTGCCGACGAACTCGGTGGTGTAGGTCCTGGCCAGGTCGATGTTCCCTTCCTTGCCCTTGACGTCCGGGTGGAAGGCGGCGAGCACCGCGAGCACCGTCTTCGGCCCGTCCGCCGGCATCACGCCGTCCGTGGTGAACATCGGCAGCGTCGCCTTGATCGCGGCCGCGTACTGCTCGGCGCCGCCCTGCGCGTAGTCGGCCGGCATCTTCGCGGCGATCTCCTGGGCGCTGTGGGTGGACATCCACTTGAGGGTCTTGACGAAGGCGTTGGCGAGCTTCTGGGTGGTGTCCTTGTTCTTCTCCACCCAGTCGGTGTTCATGTAGAGCGCCGACGAGGGGTAGAGCCCGCCGAGCGCCTGCCGGGAGCCCTCGGGGGTGCGCAGGTCGTAGAGGATCTTGCCGAGGCCCTTGTCCAGGATGGTGGCGACGGTCGGGTCGGTGGTCATCCCGCCGTCGATGCTGCCCTGCTGGAGCGCGGCGATGAAGGTCTGGCCGGCGCCGACCGCGATCGGGCTGAACTCGTTGACGGCGGTGCCGTTCTTGACCGCGAGGTACTTGGTGAGGAAGTCGGTGGAGGAGCCGAGGCTGGTGACGCCGAGCTTCCTGCCCTTGAAGTCGGCGCCGGACCTGATCGCGTCGGCCTGCTTGGCGGAGACGATCTCGACCTCGCCGGGGGCCTGGGAGAACTGCACCACGGACTCGACGTGCTTGCCCTTGGCCTGCAGGTCGATGGTGTGGTCGTAGAAGCCGACCGCGCCCTGGACGTCGCCGGCCAGCAGCGCGGTGGTGGCGTTGACGCCGGCGGGCTCGCTCATCAGCTCGACGTTGACGCCGGCCTCGGCGAAGAAGCCGAGCCGCTGGGTGAGCATGGCGGGCAGGTAGATGACCTTGTCCAGGCCGCCGACCATGATCTTGACGGTCGGTCCGTCCACCTTCTGCCCGGCCGGGGCGGCGGCGCCGTGGGCGGACCGGGCGGCGTCGTTGGCGCAGGCGGTGAGCGGGAGGAGCAGGGCGGCGGCGAGGGCGGCGGCAGCGACTCTGCCGGTCGGGTTCGGGCGCATGGCGGGGGTGCCTCTCTTCGGTGGAAGGGGTGGTCAGCGGCCGTCGCCCGCGTCGGCGGGCTTCCAGCGGAACAGCTTCTTCTCGGCGAAGGTCAGCAGCCCCTCGGTGAGCAGCGCGACGACGGCGAGGATGGTCATGGCGGCGTACACGCCGGCCGCGTTGAAGGTGCCCTGGGCGGCCGCGACGAGCAGGCCCAGGCCCTTGGTGGCGCCGATGTACTCGCCGACGATGGCGCCGATCAGCGCGAAGCCGAAGCTGACGTGCAGGCTGGTGAAGATCCACGTGGTGGCGGCCGGGATGACCACCTGGAGGGTGACCTTGCGGTTGGAGGCGCCGAGGATGCGGGCGTTGGAGACGAGGTTGCGGTCGACCTCGCGGGCGCCCTGGAAGGCGTTGAAGAACACCGGGAAGAACACCAGCACCACGGCGGAGGCGACCTTGGAGGCCGGCCCGAGGCCGAACCAGATCAGGAAGATCGGGGCGAGCACGATGCGCGGGATGGCGTTGAGCACCTTGATGTAGGGCCCGAACACGTCGGCCAGGAAGCGGATCCGGCCGAGCGTGATGCCGAGCAGCACGCCGCCTATCACGCCGACCACCCAGCCGGCCAGCGCCTCGTACAGGGTGTAGCCGATCTGCTCGCCGAGCGAGCCCTGCGCGGTGCCGTGGGTGGTCCACTGCCAGATCTGGTCCCAGATCTTCGACGGCTGCGAGAAGTTGAACGGGTCGATGACGCCGCCCCGGGCGCACGCCTCCCAGAGCCCGAGGAAGCCGACCAGGACGGCCGCCCGCGCCGCGTAGACGCTCAACTTCCGGTTGCGGGCCGCCCGTTGGCGGGCCTCGGTCCTGCTGATCACAGCGGCGGTGCTAGCGGCCGGCGCGGTCTCAAGCGGCACGACCCGCTCCTCTCTCCCGGGTGATGCGCACCTCTTCGCCGAGCGAGGCCCAGATCTCGCGGTACAGCTCGACGAACCTCGGCTCCAGTCGGACGGCCTCCACGGTGCGCGGGCGCGGGAGGTCGACGGTGAAGATCTCCTTGACGGTGGCCGGCCCGGCCGTCATCACGACGACCCGGTCGGCGAGCGCGATGGCCTCGTCCAGGTCGTGGGTGACGAACACGACGGACGCCGCGTTCCTGGAAGAACTCGTCCCGGCCCACAGCTCCAGCAGCTGGTCGGACATCAGGGCGCGGGTCTGCACGTCCAGCGCCGAGAACGGCTCGTCCATCAGCAGGATCGTCGGGTCGTTGACGAAGGTCTGGGCGAGCGCGACGCGCTTGCGCATGCCGCCGGACAGCTGGTGCGGGTAGCGGTCCTCGAAGGCGGCCAGGCCGACCCGGCCGAGCCAGTCCCGGGCCCGCTCCCTGGCCTCGGCGGCGGGCACGCCGCGGAAGCGCGGGCCGGCCATCACGTTGGACAGGACGGTGCGCCACGGGAAGACGGCGTCCTGCTGGAACACGAAGCCGACCTCGGGGCCGATCCCGCGGACCGGCTCGCCGTACACCCGGACGTCCCCCTCGGTGGGCTCCTCCAGGCCGCTGACCAGGGTCAGGGTGGTGGACTTGCCGCAGCCGGTCGGGCCGACGACGGCGACGAACTCGCCCTGGGCGACGGTCAGGTCGAGATCGCGGACGGCGGTGTGCAGGGCGCCGGACGGTGTGCGGAACCGTTTCGTCGCGCCGATCAGTTCGATCGCCGGGGCCGTCCTCACGCCCCCTGCCTCGCTTCGCTCGCTCATGCATTCCTCCGGGGTCGGTGCTTGCCCCGGAACGGTAGGAGCGGCCCCGGCCCCGGCGGGAGCCTTCTTCGCGTAGTGCGACTTCTCCGCATTGAGGGGTGTTCTGCTCGTTTTGCTTGCGCTACAACTGCGGGGACGCGGCTGACAGAAACACGCCGGAAACATAGGGTGTCCCGACCCCGCCCGAACCCACCCGAACCCACCTCCACCAGCCGCCGAGAGGAGGCCCGGATGAAGCTCCCCCGCTGGCCCCGCCGGGTCTTCGCCCAGCTGCTGCTCAGCCAGACCGTCGTCACGGTCGGCGTCACCGCCGTGACCGCCGGCCTGTTCCTGGCCCCGGTGAGCAACGAGCTGGACCACGACGCGATGCAGCGCGCGCTGTCGATCGCCCAGGCCACCGCCACCGACGAGGCGATCGCCCGCGCCGCCGAGGCCCGCGACTCGGCGACGGTGCAGCGCAACGCCGAGCAGATCCGGCTGGCCACCGGCGCCAGCTTCGTCGTGGTCACCGACCTGGCCGGGATCCGGCTCTCGCACACCGACCCGGGCCGGATCGGCCACCGGGTCAGCACCGACCCGGAGCCCGCCCTCAGCGGCCGCAGCGTCACCGCGATCCAGGACGGCACGCTCGGCCGCACCGCGCGCGGCAAGGTGCCGCTGCGCACGGCGGACGGCCGGATCGTCGGCGAGGTGTCGGTCGGCATCAGCGACGACTCGATCCGCCGCCGGCTGCTGAAGATGCTCACCGGCATCCTGCTGTGCGCGGGCGCCGGCCTGGCCGCCGGCACCGTCGCCACGCTCGCGCTGGCCCGCCGGCTGAAGCGCCGCACCCACAACATCGCGCTGGCCGACATCGCGGCGCTGCTGGTCGAGCGGGAGGCGATGCTGCACGGCATCCGCGAGGGCATGGTCGCGCTGGACGAGCACGGCCGGGTCCGGATCGCCAACGACGAGGCCGTCCGGCTGCTCGGCCTGCCCGAGGACAGCACCGGCCGCCCGATCACCGAGGTGCTGCCGCCGGGCCGACTGGCGGACGTGCTGACCGGGCGGATCACCGGCACCGACCTGCCGGCCGTCCGGGACGACCGGGTGCTGGTGGTGAACCGGATGGCGACGGCCGGGCACGGCGCCGTCGTCACCCTCCGCGACCGGACGGAACTGGAGTCCCTGGTCCGCGAGTTGGACACCACCCGCAGCCTCACCGAGGCGCTGCGGGCGCAGGACCACGAGCACGCCAACCGGATGCACACCCTGCTCGGGCTGCTGGAGCTGGGCCGGCACGAGCAGGCGGTGGCGTTCATCTCGGAGCAGTCCGGCTCGCACGCCGTGGTGGCCGGCCGGATCGCCGAACAGGTGCGGGACCCGCACGTCGCGGCGCTGCTGGCCGGCAAGACGGCGGTGGCCGCCGAGCGCGGCGTGCGGCTGCTGCTCGCCCCGGCGGCGCACCTGCCGGACGCGGTGGTGGACGCGCGGGCGCTGGTGACGGTGCTCGGCAACCTGATCGACAACTCGGTGGACGCGGTGGAAGGGGGCGGCCGGGTGGAGGTCAGCCTGGCGGCGGCCGGCTCCACCCTGCTGCTGCAGGTCGCGGACAGCGGCCCCGGCGTGCCGGAGGAGCTGCGCGAGCAGGTCTTCGAGGAGGGGTGGACCAGCAAGGACGCGCCCGCGCACCGGCCGCGCGGGCTGGGCCTGGCGATGGTGCGGCGGCTGGTCGAACGGACCGGCGGCCGGATCGTGCTCGACGCGGGGCCGCTCGGCGGCGCCCGGTTCACCGTCGAGCTGCCCGAGGCCCTGCTCACCACTCAGCTCGTGGAGGCGTGATGATCGACGTACTCGTGGTGGACGACGACTTCCGGGTCGCCGACGTGCACGCCGCGTACGTGGCCAAGGTGCCGGGCTTCCGGGTGACCGGCACCGCGCACTCGGCCGGGGAGGCGCTGGCCGCGCTGGAGCACCGCCCGGTGGACCTGCTGCTGCTCGACCACCACCTGCCGGACGAGACCGGCCTGGCGCTGGTGCGCCGGCTGCGGGAGCGGCAGGTGTCCTGCGACGTGATGATGGTGACCGCCGCCCGGGACGTCTCCACGGTGCACGCCGCGATGCAGCACGGCGCGCTGCAGTACCTGGTCAAGCCGTTCACCTTCGCCGGGCTGCGGGAGAAGCTGGTGGCGTACGCGCAGCTGCGGCACGCGCTGGCCGCCCCCGCCCGGGAGGCCGGCCAGGACGAGGTGGACCGGCTGTTCGCGACCCTGCGCAGCGCCGCCGCCCCGACCGGCCCGCTGCCCAAGGGCCACTCGGCACCCACCACCGACCTGGTGCTCGGGGTGCTGCGGCGGGCGGGCCGGCCGCTGTCCGCCCAGGAGGTCGCCGACGCCACCGGCCTGAGCCGCTCGACGGCGCAGCGCTACCTCAAGCAGCTGGAGCGGGACAGCCGGCTGCGGCTGACCCTGCGCTACGGCGACACCGGCCGCCCGGAGCACCGCTACGGTCTGGCCGTTCGGCGCTAGACACGGGGGAACCCCGGCGGCCCCAGGACCGCCGGGGTTCCCCGAGGCGCGGCGCTCAGGCCGCGCCCGCACCGGTGAGGGCCCGCACCTCCAGTTCGGCGAAGCGGTCCGCGTCGGCGGGCTCGGGCGAGGTGACGGTGCCGAGCCAGCCGGCCAGGAAGCCGAGCGGGATGGAGACGATCCCGGGGTTCTCCAGCGGGAACCAGTGGAAGTCGATGCCCGGGAAGAGCGCCACCTTCGTCCCGGAGACGACCGGTGAGAAGAACACCAGCACGATCGCCGGAACGAGCCCGCCGTACACCGACCAGACCGCGCCGCGGGCGGTGAACCGCGACCAGAACAGGCTGTACAGCAGCACCGGCAGGTTCGCGGAGGCGGCCACCGCGAAGGCCAGGCCGACCAGGAAGGCGACGTTCAGCTGCTGGGCGAAGAGGCTGATCGCGATCGCGGCCGCGCCGATCCCGACCGCCGAGATCCGCGCCACCCGGACCTCCTCGCGCTCGCTGACCGCGTCGGCGTCGGCGCTCTCCTCGGCGGCCGGCGCCTCGGCCGAGCGGGTGCCGGGCACCGCGCCGCGCCGCAACACCGCGCCGCGCCGCAGCAGCGGGCGGTGGCGGGGGCGGCCGCGCCAGGCCCCGGCCCAGATGTCGTGGGCGAAGGCCGCCGAGGAGGCCAGGGTCAGCCCGGCGACCACGGCGAGGATGGTGGCGAAGGCGATCGCCGAGATCAGGGCGAACAGCACCACGCCGCCGGTGCTGCCGTTGCCGCCGCCGAGCACCAGGGCGAGCAGCGGGACGGCGGTGTTCCCGGCCGAGTTGGCGTGCCGGACCTCGGCCGAGCCGATCAGCGCGGTGGCGCCGAGGCCGAGCACGATGGCCATCAGGTAGAAGCCGCCGACCAGCCCGATCGCCCACATCGTGGAGCGGCGGGCGGCCCGCGCGGTGGGCACGGTGTAGAAGCGGGACAGGATGTGCGGCAGGCCGGCGGTGCCCAGCACCAGGGCGAGGCCCAGGCTGAAGAAGTCCAGCCGGCTGGTGAAGGTGGCGCCGTACTTGAGGCCCGGTTCGAGGTAGCGGTGGCCGGCACCGCTGTGCTGCGCGGCCTGGCGCATCAGCGCGAACAGGTCCCCGTGGAAGCGCGCCACCAGCAGCACGGTGAGCAGCACCGAGCCGGCGATCAGCAGGAAGGCCTTGACGATCTGGATCCAGGTGGTGGCCTTCATCCCGCCGACCGTGACGTAGACGATCATCAGCGCGCCGACCGCGATGATCGCCCAGGTGCGGGCCCCGGAGCTGTTGGTGCCGAGCAGCAGGGCGACCAGCGAGCCGGCGCCGACCATCTGGGCGACCAGGTAGAGCAGGGTCACGACGACGCTGGCACCGCCCGCCGCGGCCCGGACCTTGCGCCGGCGCAGCCGCAGCGCGAGGACGTCGGCGAGGGTGTACCGGCCGGCGTTGCGGACGAGTTCGGCGACCAGCATCAGCACGACCAGCCAGGCGACCAGGAAGCCGATGCTGTAGAGCACGCCGTCGTAGCCGTACAGGGCGATCAGCCCGGCGACGCCGAGGAAGGACGCGGCGGAGAGGTAGTCGCCGGAGAGCGCGAAGCCGTTCTGCAGCGGGGTGAAGCCGCGGCCGCCGGCGTAGAAGTCCTCGGCGGCGTCGCCCCGGCGGCCGACCCACAGGGTGATGCCGAGGGTGACCAGGACGATGACCGCGAACAGGACGATCGCGAGGTCGTGGTGGTC
The DNA here is from genome assembly GCF_041053115.1 of Streptomyces sp. Y1. Lineage (NCBI taxonomy): Bacteria > Bacillati > Actinomycetota > Actinomycetes > Kitasatosporales > Streptomycetaceae > Streptomyces > Streptomyces sp. Y1. The sequence continues at coordinate 2,388,926 of NZ_CP163445.1, forward strand.
GCCCGTGGGCGCGACGGGCGGCGGGGTGGCGGTGCTGGTCACCGCGGTCGCGGCGCTCACCGGAGCTGGTCCTGGGTGTCCCAGCGCAGGCCGAGCGCGGCGCGGTCGCGCTTGGTCCGGGCGTTGCGGGCGTAGAGCCAGGTGAGCAGGAAGGTGGTGACGAACTGCAGCAGGCCGAGCAGCCAGGCGACGTTGAGCGGGCCGGCCACCGCGGTGCGCATCAGGTCGGGGGCGGCGGCCTGCGCGGCGACGTACAGCAGGAACCAGCCGAGGAAGGCGCCGCTGACCGGGAAGACGAAGGTGCGGTAGCCGCGGCGGATGTCCTGGAAGGCCGCGCTGGCCTGGACGGCCCGGTAGACCTCGGTGCTGTCGGGGCCGGCGGCGGCCGCCGGGGCCGGCTCGACCAGGGGCGCCGACGCGGGCGCGGGCACCGGCGCCGGTACGGGCGCGGTCGCCGGGAGCGGCGCCGACAGCGGCGCGGCCGGGAGCGGTAGGTCCGACAGCGGTACGGCCGGGAGCGGTACGGCCGGCGGGGCGGCGGCGGCCGGCCGGTCGGGTGCCGCCGGACGGGCGGGCGGCTGCTGCGCCGGTACCGCCGTTCGGCGGTGCGCGGCCGAGGGGTCGGACGCGCTGGCGGCGGCCGGAGCGGCCCACCAGTCGAATCGCTGCCCCTGCCCGGGACTGCTCGTCTGCTGCTGTGGCACTGCTGCTCCTGGACCGGCCGGACGTTCTGACCCGAACCATGATGGAGGCCCCCGGAGACCGTCTCCGACCATCGCCGACACCTTCACCCGATGAGGTGGTCGATGATCTGACGGACACCCATCGGACTACTGCTGCGTACCGGTGATTCCGTGCCGGAACGCGTACGCGACGGCCTGCGCCCGGTCCCGGACGGCGGTCTTGGCGAACAGGTTGTTGATGTGCGTCTTCACGGTCGCCGGGCTGACGAACAGCCGCTGGGCGATCTCGGTGTTGGACAGCCCCTGGGCGATCAGGGCCAGCACCTCGGCCTCCCGCGCGGTCAGCCCGTCCGGCAGCTCCGCCGGCCCGGCGGCGGGCCGCCCGACGGCCGGCGCCGGCTCGGCCGGCTGCTCCGAAAGCCTTTCCAGCAGCCGGAGTTGGATCTGCGGCGAGAGCCCGGCCGCGCCCGCCCGGACGTCCGCGATGGCCTTGGCGATCTCCTCGCCGCCGGCGTCCTTGGTGAGGTAGCCGCGCGCGCCGGCCTGCAGCGCGGGGAACAGCGACTCGTCGTCGGCGTAGGTGGTGAGCACCACGACCTCGGTGCCCGGGTGCGCGGCGCGGATCCGCCGGGTGGCTTCCACGCCGTCGACCCGCGGCATCCGCAGGTCCATCAGCACCACGTCCGGGTGATGCCGCTCCACCAGGGCGACGGCCTCCTCCCCGTCCGCGGCCGCGCCGACCACCTCGATGCCGGGCAGCAGCCCCAGCAGCATCACGATGCCCTCGCGCACCACGGTCTGGTCGTCCGCCACCAGCACCCTGGTGACCGCTCCACCGGTCATGCCGGCACCCGCAGCAGCACGCGCCACCCTCCGTCCTCCGGGCCCGCCAGCAGGGTGCCGCCGAGCAGTTCCGCGCGTTCGCGCATCCCGAGCAGACCGTACCCGCTGCCGCTGGTGGCCAGCTCACCGGACGACTCCCCGCGCGGCGCCCGGCTGTTGCGCACCTCGAGCTCCACCGCGCCGTCCAGGTAGCGCAGTTCGACCGAGCAGCGGGCGCCCGGCGCGTGCTTGCGGACGTTGGTGACCGCCTCCTGCGCGGTGCGCCGCACCGCGAGGGCCGGCTCGGCGGCGAGCGGCCGGGGCGTGCCGGTGACGGTGAGCACGGCCCGCTCCCGCCCGGTCAGCTCGACCAGGAACTCCCCGACCGGTGTGAACTCGCCGCGCAGCGCGGACAGCGCCTGCCGGGTCTCGGCCAGCCCGTCCTGCGCCATCCGCCGCGCGGCGACGACCCGTTCGCGGATCTGCTCGCGGTCCGTCCCGGCGTCCAGCATCAGCCGGGCGGCCTCCAGGTGGACGAGCTGCGCGGAGAGGCTGTGGGCGAGCACGTCGTGGATCTCCCGGGCGATCCGGGCCCGTTCGGCGAGCGCGGCGCTCTCCGCCTCGGCGGCCCGGGCGGCGCGCTCCTGGGCGAGCAGCCGGCGGGCGGTGCCGCGCGCCTCGGTGTCCAGCCGGAGCAGGAAGCCGAGCAGGACGACCCCGCCGATGGTGGCGGCGATGCTGAGCCAACTCGCCCAGGAGGCCGCGGTGTACGAGCCCAGCGCGGCCGTCGCGGTGAGCAGCGCGGGCGCCGGCGGCAGCCGGACGAGGGCGATCACGGCCAGCCCGATCCACAGCAGGTCGGCGAGCGTGTAGGCCCGCCCCCAGTCGGCCACCCCGGCGGCGCCGACCAGGGCGGCGCCCAGCAGGTAGGAAACGGTCGGGCGCTGTGCCCGGGTGGCCCGGAGGTAGAGGGTGCACAGGGCGGCGGACGCGGCCAGTCCGCCCGCCGCGGCCGCCACCGCCCAGCCGGTGTACTTCCCGTTCGCGAAGGTCCCCCAGCCGACGACGGCCAGCAGGACGATCCGCCCGAGCACCGTGAGGACCCGGCGCGGTCGGCTCTCGGCCTCGCGCTCCAGGCCCTCCCGGGACGGCCAGCGGGTCCAGTACCACCCGGCCACGGATGCCTCCTCGGTGCTCACGGCGTCGGATCAGCGCAGGACGGCGGTGGCCTGCGCGGGCTCCAGCGACCGGGCCCTCCAGTTCACCACGAGCGAGCGGACCAGCAGCAGGACCGCCATGCCGAGCATCAGCGAGCTCCCCGCCTGGTGGACGCCCAGGGCCGAGCCGACCGCGTAGATCCCGATCCGGACGGCGATCATCCCACCCCAGGCGGCCAGGGTGGCCTTGGTGCCCTTGACCAGGACGGTGCCGTCCGCGTCCCGCCAGATCCGGACGGTCCAGCCCCAGACCGACCCCATCGCGAGCACGGAGACCAGCCCGGCGGCCAACAACCCGGCCGACAGCGCGGTGTGCTGGTGGTCGATGATCTGCGGGTCGCGCAGCGCGATCACCCCGAGGACCAGCGGCAGCACCCAGAAGCGGCGCTCCCCGTCCAGGCGCTGGACGCGCATCTGCCGCTGGACCACCAGGACCACCACCGCGGCGATCACAACGATGTTGACGAGACCAGTCATCGGATTTCCCCGTCCCGAGGAGAGGCGTGTTGCTGACCTCTCCGACGCTACGGATCCGGCGCTCGCCGCTGATCGGAGCCGGGGTGGACCGCAGGTGGACCCGCGGACGCGAGGGCCCTCCACCCACGGGTGGAGGGCCCTCGAAACGCCGGCGTCAGGCGTCGATGCGCGAACGGTCCAGGGTGGCCGCCGAGTCGACGATGAACTCCTTGCGCGGGGCGACGTCGTTGCCCATCAGCAGGTCGAAGATCCGCTCGGCCTGCTCCAGGTCGCCCAGGTTGATCCGGCGCAGGGTGCGGTGGCGCGGGTCCATGGTGGTCTCGGCCAGCTGGTCGGCGTCCATCTCGCCGAGGCCCTTGTAGCGCTGCACCGGCTCCTTCCAGCGCAGGTTCTTGCGCTGGAACTCCAGCAGGGTGGAGCGCAGTTCGGCGTCGGAGTAGGTGTAGTGGTACTTCTCCTGGCCGCGCTTGGGGCTGGTCAGCTCGATCCGGTGCAGCGGCGGCACCGCGGCGAAGACCCGGCCCTGCTCGACCATCGGCCGCATGTAGCGGTGGAAGAGGGTGAGCAGCAGGGTGCGGATGTGCGAACCGTCGACGTCGGCGTCGGCCATGAAGATGACCCGGCCGTAGCGGGCCTGGTCGATGTCGAAGGTGCGGCCCGAACCGGCCCCTATCACCTGGATGATCGCGGCGCACTCGGCGTTCTTGAGCATGTCGCTCACCGAGGCCTTCTGCACGTTGAGGATCTTGCCGCGGATCGGCAGCAGCGCCTGGAACTCGGAGTTGCGGGCGAGCTTGGCGGTGCCGAGCGCGGAGTCGCCCTCGACGATGAACAGTTCGCTGCGGTCGACGTCGTCGCTGCGGCAGTCGGCCAGCTTGGCGGGCAGCGAGCTGGTCTCCAGCGCGGTCTTGCGGCGCTGGGCCTCCTTGTGCTGCCGGGCGGCGACCCGGGTGCGGGCGGCCGCGACGACCTTCTCCATGACGGCCCGGGCCTGGAGCTTCTGGTCCTTCTTGGCCGAACCGAGGAAGGCCTTCAGCTCCTTGGCGACGACCGCGGCGACGATCCGGTTGGCCGCCGAGGTGCCGAGCACCTCCTTGGTCTGGCCCTCGAACTGCGGCTCGGCGAGCCGGACGGTGACGACGGCGGTGAGGCCCTCGGTGGCGTCGTCCTTGGTGATGTCGTCCTCGGCGACGCGCAGCAGCTTGGCCGCGCGCAGCGCCTCGTTGACGGTCTTGGCCAGCGAGCGCTCGAAGCCGGTGACGTGGGTGCCGCCCTTGGGGGTGGCGATGATGTTGACGAAGGAGCGCAGGGTGGTGTCGTAACCGGTGCCCCAGCGCAGCGCGATGTCCACGCCGAGCTGGCGGGTGACCTCGGTGGGCGTCATGTGGCCGAGCTCGTCCAGGACGGGCACGGTCTCCTTGAAGGTGCCCTCGCCGTGCAGCCGCAGCACGTCGCAGACCGGCTTGTCGGGGGCGAGGAACTCGCAGAACTCGGCGATGCCGCCGTCGTAGTGGAAGACCGACTCCTCGACCTGCTCGCTCTCGGTGAGCCGCTCGTCGCGCACGACGATGGTCAGGCCGGGGACGAGGAAGGCCGTCTGCCGGGCGCGGTTGTGCAGGTTCTCCAGGGAGAGCTTGGCGTCCTTGAGGAAGATCTGCCGGTCGGCCCAGTAGCGGATCCGGGTGCCGGTGCGGGTCTTGGGGACCTTGCGGGTCTTGCCGAGTCCGTTGGCGGGCTCGAACGGCGCGTCCGGGCCGGCCTCGGTGAAGATGCCGGGGGTGCCGCGGCGGAAGCTGATCGCGTGGGTGTGGCCGTTGCGGTCGACCTCGACGTCCAGGCGCGCGGAGAGCGCGTTGACCACCGAGGCGCCCACGCCGTGCAGACCGCCGGAGGCCGCGTACGAGCCGCCGCCGAACTTGCCGCCGGCGTGCAGCTTGGTCATCACGACCTCGACGCCGGAGAGCCCGGTCTTGGGCTCGACGTCGACCGGGATGCCGCGCCCGTTGTCGCGGACCTCGACCGAGGAGTCGGGGTGCAGCAGGACCTCGATGCGGTCGCAGTAGCCGCCGAGCGCCTCGTCGACGGAGTTGTCGATGATCTCCCAGAGGCAGTGCATCAGGCCGCGGCTGTCCGTCGAGCCGATGTACATGCCGGGGCGCTTGCGGACCGCCTCCAGACCCTCCAGGACGAGCAGGTGCCGCGCGGTGTAGTTGGAACCGTCGTCGCCGGCCAGCAGCGCGGACGGCACGGTCGTTTCGGCACTCACGCGGCACTCTCCTCGGTGAAGTTCTGTCTCATCGGTCACATCCGGACGCATCCGGACCGTCCGCCAGTGCAGCACGCCGCACCGACATCCGTCGCCCAGTGTGCTCGCACCCCTCCGCTGGGTGCGTGGCACGGCGGGCCGGCCCCGCGCGGCTTGTACGCGCTGCGCGAACAAGGACCGCGCCCGGGTGCGGGCCCCGGGGGCGCCATCTCCTCCCGGTAGCACCGGTCCTGGCGGATCGTGGGGCCCGGCGCAGGCTCCGGAACTGCTGTGATGCAGGCTACCGGGGCCCGGGACGGGGCTTATGCTCCAACCCGGCAGAGGATTATGCTACGCGGACCTCGCACCCGGTCCCGATCGGGCGTTCGAGCCGCGGTCCGCTCCCGGGATCCGGTACGCATGAACCACCGGCGCCCGGGGCACCTCCTCATCAACACAGCAGAATCCTCAGAGAAGAAAAGCCACGAGCGGGAACGTTTTCGACCTGGTTGGATGTTGACCCTGGTACGACAGCTCGTCGAGCTAGAGAAGAGGCGACGTGACTACTGTTCTGACCCCTGCGAGCCCGCTCACCGCGGCTGACCGCTGCGACCGCTGCGGCGCCCAGGCCTACCTGCGCGTCGTCCTCGCAAGCGGCGGCGAGCTGCTCTTCTGCGCCCACCACGGCCGGAAGTTCGAGCCCGAGCTCAAGAAGATCGCCGTGGAGATACAGGACGAGAGCGGCCGCCTGACCAGCACCACCACCGCGACGGCCGCCGACGACGAGCGCTGATCCCGGGCGCCGCACCAGCAGACAACGTCGAGCTGTGTCCGGTCGCACACCACGTGCGACCGGTGAGCCGGGCGAACGACCCCTTCGGGGGCCGTTCGCCCGGCTCCGTCGTTTCCCCCGCGTTCGACCGGCCCCACCCGACGCGACGTCAGAACGTGACCGCCCGGTCACGGATCCGGGAGGGGCGCCGGCCCCCGGGCGTCACAGCGCCGAGCGGACCTTGTCCGTGACCGAGGAGATCCGGGTGTAGACGCCGGGGTGGGCCGCCTCGGCGCAGCCCGTCCCCCAGGACACCAGGCCGACCAGCCGGCCCTCGACCACCAGCGGGCCGCCGCTGTCGCCCTGGCAGGCGTCCTTCCCGCCCTTCTCCTCGCCCGCGCAGACCATCCCCCGGGCGTCGAACTTGCCGTCCGGCCCGCCCGGGTAGGCGTGCGCGCAGGTCTGGTCCGCGATCATCGACACCTCGACACCGCGAAGCACCGGAGAGTAGTCGCCCCGCCCGGTGGTGTCGCCCCAGCCGTAGACCTGCGCCCGCGTCCCGGGCGCGTACGGCGCGCTCTCCCCCTGGCCGATCAGATCGATCACCGGCCGGTCGCCCTGCGACTCGGTGAGCGTGAGCACCGCGACGTCGTTCATGTTCGCGGAGAACGAGTAGTCGGGGTGGACCCACACCGACCGCACCGAGACCTCCCGGCCGGCCGAGCCGCGCATGTCGTCCCGGCCGACGATCACCTGCAGGCCGGGCCGGTCCACCCGGGTGCCCCGGGACTCGTCGTAGAAGCAGTGCGCGGCCGTCACCACCTTGGTCGGGGTGACCAGCACTCCCCCGCAGAACTGGCCGGAGTGACCGCTGCCGAACTGCTGGCGGCTGGAGAGCGCCACCATCCACGGGTGGTCGGCGGTGCTCACGGCGTCGCCCCCGACCACCCGGCGCTGCGCCTCGGCCGGGCCGGCCGTGCCGAGCGCGAGCAGCGGGACGGGCACGGCGGCCAGCAGCGCCAGCACGGCGGCCCGGCGGCGCCGCCGCCCGTCACGGGAGGTGCCGCCGTCCGGGCGGGTCGGGGCGGGGGTCGGCAGGTCAGCGCGGTCCACGTCGGGCAGCACCGTGAGGCTCCAGTCGCTCGGCAGCAGGCAACCGGCACAGCGTAGGTGATCGACTACGCTGGGCGACCGCTTACCGGCGCGCCTCCACCCGGACGGGCGACAAGCGCCACTCGGACGCTGACGAACCGGGCCGTCCGGGCCCGTCCGGCAGATCCCCCGGACGGGCCCGGACAGCCCGAGGGCCCGGAACCGTACGGTTCCGGGCCCTCGGGTGACGCTGTGCGGCCGATCAGTCCAGGTAGTCGCGCAGCACCTGGGAGCGCGACGGGTGGCGCAGCTTCGACATGGTCTTCGACTCGATCTGGCGGATGCGCTCACGGGTGACCCCGTACACCTTGCCGATCTCGTCGAGCGTCTTCGGCTGACCGTCGGTCAGGCCGAAGCGCATTGAGACCACGCCGGCCTCGCGCTCGGAGAGGGTGTCCAGCACCGAGTGCAGCTGCTCCTGGAGCAGCGTGAAGGAGACCGCGTCGGCCGGGACGACCGCCTCGGAGTCCTCGATCAGGTCACCGAACTCGCTGTCGCCGTCCTCGCCCAGCGGGGTGTGCAGCGAGATCGGCTCGCGGCCGTACTTCTGGACCTCGATGACCTTCTCGGGGGTCATGTCGAGTTCCTTGGCCAGCTCCTCCGGGGTGGGCTCGCGGCCCAGGTCCTGGAGCATCTGGCGCTGGACGCGGGCCAGCTTGTTGATGACCTCGACCATGTGCACCGGGATGCGGATGGTGCGGGCCTGGTCGGCCATGGCGCGGGTGATCGCCTGCCGGATCCACCAGGTCGCGTAGGTCGAGAACTTGTAGCCCTTGGTGTAGTCGAACTTCTCGACCGCACGGATCAGACCGAGGTTGCCCTCCTGGATCAGGTCCAGGAACAGCATGCCGCGGCCGGTGTAGCGCTTGGCCAGCGAGACCACCAGGCGGAGGTTGGCCTCCAGCAGGTGGTTCTTGGCCCGGCGGCCGTCCTCGGCGATGATCTCCAGCTCGCGCTTGAGCTTGGGGGCGAGCTTGTCGGCGGCCGAGAGCTTGTCCTCGGCGAACAGGCCGGCCTCGATGCGCTTGGCGAGCTCGACCTCCTGCTCGGCGTTGAGCAGCGGGACCTTGCCGATCTGCTTCAGGTAGTCCTTGACCGGGTCGGCGGTGGCACCGGCGACGGCGACCTGCTGGGCCGGCGCGTCGTCCTCGTCGTCGTCGGAGAGGACGAAGCCCTGCGACTCCTCCTCGGGCTCCGCCTCCTCGCCCGCCTTGTCGCCGGGCAGCGCGACGTCCTCGAGCAGCTCGTCCTCGCCAATGAGCTCCTCGTCGCCCTTGGCGGCCTTGCCGGCGGCGGTCTTCTTGGCGGCGGTCTTCTTGGCCGGCGCGGCGGTCTTCTTGGCGGCGGCCTTCTTGGCCGGGGCGGCCTTCTTCGCCACGGCCGCCTTCACCTCGGTGACGACGGTGGCCGTCGCCTCGGTGGTGATCTCGGCGGAGACCGTGGGGGCCGGCGCGGCGGCGGCCGCGACGGCCGGAGCCGCGACGGGCGCGCCGGGCGCGATGCGCACGGGCGGCTTGGTCGGGGCCGCGGGGGCGGCCGGGGTCCGGGTGGTGACAGCCTTGGTGGCGGTGCGCTTGGTGGGGCTCTTGGCAGCAACGCTCTTGCGCTTGGCGCCGGCCGGCTCGGCCGCGCTGACCATGAGGTCCACCCCCTCCTCAATCAGCACCTGGTTGAGGCTGCGCATGACGTTCTTCCACTTGGTGACCGGGATCTGGTCCGCCTCGAACGCCTGGCGCACGTCGTCACCGGCGATCTGCCCCTGGGCCTTGCCCCGTTCGATGAGCGCCAGCAGAGCTGCGGACTCGGCGATCTCGGGGGGAAGCGAACGGGATGTGCTGGCCGACACGAACAACCTCTCGGACGATGAGTGGACTCGAACCCGTACCGGCCGCCCGAGCGGGCGGGGAAGGAGATCGCGTGCCTGGGCGCGCGCTGTCGATTCCGACCGACTCGGGCTTGAGGACTGGGGTCTACGGGACGGCAGCAGCGCCGCGGACCAACACAGCGTTCTGACGTGTTGGCGTTATTCCGGAGCTGCTTCCGCTCAGGACACATCGCTGCTACTCGTCAAGTGTTACGCATGGCCTTCGTGTCGCGGGTCACACCCCTCGGGTGCCCGCGGCCACGGGGCCGGAGTCCATCATCGCGCACTCGCGCCGGAAGCCGTCGGCACGGACGCCACCGCACACGCCGCCGACCGCCGCGGCCGTTCCGACCGGGTCCGCGCCCCCGCCCGCACAGGGGCCCTCCGGCGGCACCGCGCGGGCGACCGGAGGGCCCCGGGGCACGCCCCGCCTCGCGGCGGGGCCATCGGGACAGCGGCGGGGAGCAGGGGTGGGGACGGACGGGGCGGGCTGCACACGGCGCCTCCGCGCACCGGACCGGCCCGCTCAGTGCTCCCGGGGGGCGGGGACGGACGGCTCGATCTCCGGGTGGACGGTGAGCAGCGCCCGCATCGCGGCCTCACCGGCGGTGCCGTCGCCGGCGCCCAGCGCGTCCACCAGCCGGGCGTGCAGGCCGACCGAGGACTCGGAGGGCCGCTCGCAGGAGATCGCCGGGCCGCCGGACACCTGCAGCGCGCAGGAGACGATCCCCGACAGGTGCTCCAGCATCCGGTTGCCGGCCATCTGCAGGATCAGCCCGTGCAGCTCGGCGTCGGCCCGGGTGTAGGTGGACAGGTCGGCCTGGGCGGCGGCGTGGCCCATGATCTCGACCAGCTCGACCAGCCGCTGCTGGACGTCCTCCCGGCCGTGGCCTGCGGCGAGCCGGGCGGCCAGCGGCTCGATCGCCCAGCGCAGCTCGAACAGCTCCCGGCGCTGCTCGTCCCGCTGCGGGCCGAAGGCGCGCCACTCGATGATGTCCGGGTCCAGCAGGTTCCAGTCGCCGACCGGGCGGACCCGGGTGCCGACGTTCGGGCGGGCGCTGACCAGGCCCTTGGCCTCCAGCACCCGCAGCGACTCGCGGACGACGGTGCGGGAGACCTCGAAGCGCTGGCCGATCTCCTCGGGGACCAGCGGGCGGTCGGCGCCCAGGTCACCGGAGACGATCATCTGGCCGAGCTGCTGGACCAGCTGGCCGTGCAGGCCGCGGCCGCGGCTGCTGGTGGTCTTGCGGCCGACCCGGGAGAGCTCGGACTCGGCGCCCTCCCAGCGGGGCGCCGGCGGGGTCGGCCGGTCGGCGTAGGAGAAGCGGTCCAGCTCGCCGGAGCCGATCGGCCCTTCGGCGGAACGGGCGGGGGTCATGGTGGGGTGCGCAAGGGTGTTCACGCCTCCTTTGTCGGCGATCGGCGGGCGCAGCTTGAGAATTCTCGTGAAAAGCACACGAAAGGGTGATCGACCGTGACTGGATCATTGACTTCTTATCGGGAAGAACCGCGCATTGCGGTCACTGCTGGTCGATCTTGCTAGTTCGGGGTGCCGAAGGCCTCCGGCGGGCCGGCCCACGGGTCGGCTCGCGGGCCGGGTCAGAGTGCCCGGCGGCGGGCCTGCACCAGCAGGGCGGCGAGCAACAGCAGGGCGGCCGGCGCCGCCACCGCCGCCAGCAGCGCCGGATCGGTCAGCGCCGCGCCCCCGGCCGCCGCCCCGCGCGTGCCGCCGTACACCCAGCCGTACGCCCACTCGATGCCGGACTGGAACGGCAGCAGCTCGGCCGCCCGCCCCGGCCACGGCCGGCCCGTCCGGCGCAGCAGCAGGGCCACGCCGGACTCCAGCAGCGGCGGCAGCGCGCACAGCAGCAGGACCCCGGCCGCGGCGCTGCGGGTCAGCGAGGCGGTCAGCACCCCGGTCCAGGCCGCCACCACGGTCAGCAGGACGAAGGCCAGCAGGGCGGCCGGCACGCCGTGCCCGGCCACCAGCGCCACCGGGGCGAAGGCCCCCGGCAGGTCGTCCAGCCCGGACAGGCCGGCGCCGCCCAGCGCCTCGGACACCCGGGCCGACAGCGCGCCGGGCTCCGCCCAGGCCGCCACCGTCACGCCGGCCGGCAGCGCCAGGTGCACGGCCACCGTGTCCAGCAGCAGCGTGGCCAGCGCCAGCAGCGCCGCCACCGGGCCGACCACCAGCAGCTTGGCCAGCAGCAGCCGAACCCGGCGCGGGTACGCCACCTGCGAAGCCGGCAGCCCCGGGTGGCGCACCTCGTGCCCGTACGACAGCGCGCCCAGCACGCCCGCCCCGAGCGCCGCGAACGGCAGCGGGATCAGCGGGACGGCGGCGGTCAGCAGCCGCACCCCGGCCGGGGCGGCCAGCGGGCCGGACGGCGTCTGGCTCGCCAGCACGGCGGCCACGGCGGCGTCGCCGACCAGCACGGCGGCGAGCAGCAGCCAGGTGGAACGCAGGCCGCGCAGCCGGCGCAGCTCGTAGGCCAGGACACGCACGGTTCACTCGCTCCGGTGGTCGTCGGGGGTGGCGGGCAGGGCGGGGCGGGCGGGGCGGCTCAGCCGGACGGTGTCGTCGGTGAGCAGGTCGGCCGCACTGGTCCGGCGGCCGACCGCCCCGGACCGGACGGGGTGCGGCCGCTCGCCGGGGCCGTCGCGGAAGAGCCGCTCCACACCGACCGCGGGGGCGACCTGCTCCTCCCGGCGCGGGGTGGCGCCGAGCAGCGCGCGGGCGCCGCCGACGGCCGCCACCGGAACGACGGGCAGGGCGGGGGCGGACGGCCGGCCCGGTTCCCGCCGCGGCTCCTCGGACGGCTGCCCGGGCTGCTCCTCGGGCTGCTCCCCGGACTGTTCCTGGGACGGGGCCGCGTGCTGGACCCGCAGGTGCCCGGAGCGGCCCGAGGCGACCGGCAGGGCGGCCCGGGGCACCGGCTGCTCGACCACCCGGTCGGCCAGCTCGTGCAGCAGGATGCCGTTGCGGTAGGCGAGCTCACCGATCTCGGTGCGGTCGAGGCCCGCCACCGCGAGACCCACGCTGCCGTCCCGGCGCACCTCGGCGCCCTGGCCGACCAGCAGGTCCGCCAGCCGGGCCATCTGCGGCCCCCGAACGGCCACTTCGGGGCTGAGCCTGGTCCGGCGGAACTCCGTCACCGGCTGGTCGGCCACCAGCCGGCCCCGGTCCAGGGTGATCACCCGGTCCGCGAGCTGCGCGGCCTCCTGCGGGGTGCGGGTGGTCGCCAGGACCGTCCCGCCGGCGACGGCGAACGAGCGCAGGAAGGAGTGGAACCACTCGACGTTGCGCGGGGACAGCCCCACGGTCGGCGCGTCGAGCAGCAGCGCGGACGGGTCCCCGAGCAGGGCGGCCGCCAGGGCCAGCCGGCGGTGCATGCCCGGGGAGAAGGTGCGCAGCCGCTGCCCGGCGACGGCGGCGAGCCGGGTCTGCTCCAGCAGTTCGTCGGCCCTCCGGGCGGGGACGCCGACCGCCGCCGCGAGCATCCGCAGGTGGCCGCGCGCCGTGCGCCCCGGGTGCCCGGCGACCGCCACGGCGCCCTCCCCCGGCCCCGGCAGCAGCACGCCGACCTCGCGCTCGGGCCGCCGCAGCCGGCGGTAGGTGCGGCCACCGAAGAGCGTGACGCCCTGGCCGCGTTCGAGTTCGAGCATCAGCCGCAGGGCGGTGGTCTTGCCCGCCTCCTCGGCGCCGAGCAGGGCCGTGACCATGCCGGGCCGGACGTCGAAGGTCAGGTCGAGCACGGCGGGCGGGGCGCCCTTGCGGTAGACCTTGGTCAGTCCGGTGCTCTGGATCATTGCTGGCTGCTCCCATGCCCTCGGCCGGTCCGCTGGACGCGCGGCGCCCCCGGCGGGCCGGCGTGCCCGCACGGCCTCGCGCCAGCACATTAGGGGTCGGCGGGGGCTATTCCGGGCATTACGGCGACGGCGCGGGCCGGGCGGCCGTCCGGCTCACCCGATCAGGGGACAATCCGATCCTGCGATTCCCGCCCGGGGTAGGGGGTTCGGCCGGGCGACGCCTGCCGGGCGCGGGCGCCCGATCAGCCGGGCTCAGGACTCCGGGCGCAGCATGGGCGGGTTGAGCACGGTCGCGCCGCCGGCGGTGAACAGCTGGGCCGGGCGGCCGCCCTGACGGGTCGTGGTGCCACCGGAGGGCAGCAGGAAGCCGGGGGTGCCGGTCACCTTGCGGTGGAAGTTCCGCGGGTCCAGCACGACGCCCCAGACCGCCTCGTAGACCCGGCGCAGCTCGCCGACGGTGAATTCGGTCGGGCAGAAGGCGGTGGCCAGCGAGGAGTACTCGATCTTGGAGCGGGCGCGTTCGACGCCGTCCGCGAGGATCAGGCCGTGGTCGAAGGCGAGCGGGACGCCGTCTGCCGGGCCCTGGCCGAGGAGCTCGCCGACCGGGGCCCAGCGGGCGCTGCTGGCGTCGCCGCCGGCCCGGGGCGTCGGCAGGTCGGGGGCGAGCACCAGGTAGGCGACGCTGACCACGCGCATCCGGGGGTCGCGCTGCGGGTGCCCGTAGGTGGCCAGCTGCTCCAGGTGGGCGCCCGCGGTGGCCGGGCCGACCGCCTCGTGGCCGGGAGCGGAGTGGGCGCGCAGGCCGGTCTCCTCGGCGAGCTCCCGGGAGGCGGCCTCGGCCAGGCCCTCGTCCGGGCGGACGAAGCCGCCGGGCAGCGCCCAGTACCCCTGGAACGGCGGCTCGCCCCGTCTGACCAGCAGGGCGCAGAGCGAGTGGTCGCGCACCGTCAGCACCACCAGGTCAACCGTGACAGCGAAGGGGGGGAAGGCCGACGGATCGTAGCGCGACATGGCGACGATCATAGTCGTCTCTCTGACGATAAGGACAGGCCCGCGAACGGGCCGCGCGGCACCGGCGCCCCGCTCGCCCCGCCCGGGGCGCGGGCACGGTTCGCGCACGGCCCGTGGACGGCGCGGGGGACGGCTCGGGGCCGGCGCGCACGGGCACGGCGCGGCCGGGCGCGGCTCAGCGGGCGACGAGCTGCAGCTCCGCGGGCGCCTCCTCCACCATCGCCACCCCGATCCGGCTCACCCGGACCGAGAAGGGCTCCCCCGCCACGCGCAGCCCGGTCAGCTCCAGCTCGCCGAGCGGCGCGGTGCTCGCCGGACGGACCAGGACCCGGCCGCCCGGGACGTCGGGCCGCACCCCGGCGAGGGCGAACACCGCGTGCGCGGCGGCCGCCGCCGAGACCGCCGCCGGGCGGCAGGCGGCCGGGTGCGGCACGGGCGGGCAGCCGGGGGTGCGCTGCTCCCCCGCGTACATCTCGGGCAGCCGCCCGTCGAAGTGGGCCGCCGCGGCGAGCAGGCCCTCCAGCAGGGCGCCGGCCTCGTTCTCGTGGCCGGCCTCGGCGAGCCCGGCGATCGCCAGCGCGGTCTCGTGCACCCGCACCGCCCCGCCGCGGTGGCCGAGCGGGTTGAACCGGGGGGACTTGGCGCTGAGCGTGCGCAGGCCCCAGCCGCTGTCCAGCTCGGGCGCGGCCAGGCGCTGGGCGAGCAGCCGGGTCTGCTCGCGGTCCAGCAGGCTCTCGTGGCGGCCGCCGTCCACGGCGAGCCCGGTGTCGAGCAGGTGCACCAGGGAGGAGGCCAGGGCGGGCAGCGGCCGACCGCCGGGGGCGAGCCCGGCGGCCGGCCGGCCGCCGGAGAGGTCGTCGATCCAGAACCGCTCGCGGAAGCGGCCGCGCAGCTCGGCGGCCCAGCCGCGCCACTGCTCGGCACCCGGGCGGCCGAAGGCCTCCAGCAGTTCGGCGCCGTGCAGGGCGGCCCGGTGGGCCTGCGCCTGGACCTCGGCGCGGGCGGGCACCGGCTGGGCGGAACGGTCCTCCACCGGGCGGCTCAGGTCGGTGACGAAGCCGTCGACCAGGCCCTCGCGCAGGGCGGCCAGGGCACGCTCGGCGGTCGGCAGCAGTTCGGCCGCCTCCGCCCGGGGCAGGCCCCAGCGCCAGGCCTCGGCCAGCACGGTGACGAAGAGCAGGGTGGCCTCGGTGGCCGTGCAGGAGGGGGGCAGCTCCGGGCCGCCGTGCCGCAGGGCGCCGGGGAGCAGCCCCTCGGTGCGGCCGGGGGCGGCGGTGAGCTGCTGCCGGCGGGCCAGCGCCCGGAGGGTGCCGGCGGCGAGCCGGGTGCCGAGCGGCAGGGTCAGCCGGGCGGCCCAGAGCGCGTCGGCCGGGGCGAGGCCGAAGCGCCAGGGCGCGCCGGAGGCCGGGTAGAGGTCGGTCGGCCGGTCCGGGTCGGCGAGCAGCAGCCCGCCGAGGGCGTCCAGGGAGCGGGTGACCAGCGGGACGGCGCGGGGGTCGTCGCTGCGGACCTCCGGTTCGGCCCAGGGCAGCGGAACGCCGGCGCCGCGCCCGCCGGGCGGGCGCGGCCCCGCCGCGGCGGCGCTCTCCAGCTCGACGCGCAGTTCCACCGACCAGCGGGCGCCGGGCTGGACCTCCAGGTCCCAGCGGAGCACCCCCGCACCGGCCAGGACGGCGTGCGGGGAGGGCTTGGCGCCGACCACGGCGCTGTGCGCCGCGCCGGTCCAGCGCAGCCCGGCGGACTGCACCTGGCCCGGAAGGTCGGGCGGACGGTGGCCGGCGGCGATCTCGGCGACCGGGCCGAGGTCGGTGCCGAGCGCGATCTCCAGCGGCAGCCGGGCCGGGCGGGCGCCGGTGTTGCGCACGGTGACGGTCTCCACGCCGTCCGCGTGGCGCAGCCGCTCGACGGTGAGCGCCGGATCCGGGTCGAGGTCCCCGGGGAGGCGGACGGTGCCGAGGAAGCGGGCCTGGGCGGCGCTGGTCAGGGTGCCCAGGAGCGGCAGCGGTTCCATGCCGCCCAGCCGCAGCTCCATCCGGGCGAGCACCCGGACGCCGTGGCGGTAGAAACCGTGCAGGCCGTGGCCGCGCAGCTGGCCGTCCGGACCGGAGGCAGCCATCCCGGGGGCGTTGACGCAGAGCACCGCGTGGTGGGCGGCGGGGGGCTGGGGGCGCAGCGGGGCCATCGGGCGGCCCGGGCCCACGGGTGCGCCGACCGGTGCCCCACCGGGCATGGCGGGCCCGGCGGCCTGGGCGGGCGGGGCCTGGTCGGGCCGGCCGGCCGGTCGCGGCCCGCCGGCCACGCTCTCGGCCGGCATGGCCTGTGGTGGCCTCATGGCGGTCACCGGACTCTCCTCCCCTCGGCGGTCCGGTGGCCGGGTCTGGCCGGTGGGCCGCGCGCATGCTCGATCGCCTGCTGATGGTGCCGGGCCGACGGGCTGCCCCGCCGGCGGTGTGCCGTGCCGTGCCGGGCGCGATGCCGGGCCGGAACCGACGCCGCGCCGACCTTACGGGTCGCCGACACGGGCCCGCCGGGCGGCCCGGGCCTCCGTCCGGTCCGGCACCCCGGGGCACCTGCGGCCCGACGACGCCCACCGGGCGCGGCCCCGAGGGACCACGGCGCGTACGGCACCCGGGCCTGCCGACCCGGGCCGCCGGTCGCACCGCCGATGGCACCGCCGGTCGGCGGCCCGTCCACCCGGGGAGCGGTGTCCGGACGGGCGCCGCCCGGACGCGCGGCCCCCGGGGTGAACGCCGCGGGCAGCCTCCAGGTCACGCCGCGCGGCCGCCACGGCCCGGTCGGACCGTGCCCGTCGCCCGGGTGCCGCACCCGCCGGCCACCGGCCGGAGGCTCAGCACCGCCCGGTCCGTTCGCATGCGGATCGGATGGACCTACCGGCGCCCGGAGTGGGTGGCGATGGTCGAACCGCCGCTCGATCGCGGTCAGGGTACGGTGCGGGAGTCGCGGCGCCCGCACCCGGTGATCCCGTGAATCGCGACACGACCGCTGTGACCAGCAGAGATCGAGGAGTTGCATGTCCACCGTCAGCCGGCTGCCCGGGATTGTCACGACCGACCACGTCTTCCAGCTGCCCCTCGACCACGCCGCCCCGGAGGGCGAGCAGATAGCGGTGTACGCCCGCGAGGTGGTCGCCGCCGGCCGCGAGCGGGACGACCTGCCCTGGCTGCTCTTCCTCCAGGGCGGGCCCGGCGGCAAGGCCGCCCGCCCGCTCGGCCGGGACTCCTGGCTGGACCGCGCCCTGGACGACTACCGGGTGCTCCTGCTCGACCAGCGCGGCACCGGGCGGTCCACGCCCGCGACCCGGCAGTCGCTCGCCCGGCGCGGCGGCCCCCAGGAGCAGGCCGACTACCTGGCGCACTTCCGCGCCGACTCGATCGTGCGCGACGCCGAGCTGATCCGGCACCGGCTGCTCGGCGCGGACCGGCGCTGGAGCGTGCTCGGCCAGAGCTTCGGCGGCTTCTGCACCCTCACCTACCTCTCCATCGCCCCCGAAGGCCTGACCGAGGCCTTCATCACCGGCGGCCTCGCGGGCCTCACCACCTCCGCCGACGAGGTCTACCGGACCGCCTACCCGCGAGTGGTCGACAAGAACGAGGACCACTACGCCCGCTTCCCGCAGGACGTCGAGGCGGTGCGGCGGATCGCCGCGCACCTCGCCGCCGAGCCCGCGACCCTGCCGGACGGCGGGCTGCTCACCGTCGAGGCCTTTCAGGCGCTCGGCCTGATGCTGGGCGGCGGCAACGGCTCCGGCACCCTGCACTACCTGCTGGAGGAGGCCTGGGTGGAGGGCGCGGCCGGGCCCGAGCTCTCCGACACCTTCCTGGCCGGCGCCCAGGCCCAGCTGTCCTTCGCGGGCGGCCCGCTCTACGCCGTCCTGCACGAGTCGATCTACGGCCAGCGGTCGGTGGACCAGGGCGGCACGGCCTGGTCGGCCGAGCGGGTCCGCAAGGAGTTCCCGCAGTTCGACGCCCGGGCCGCGCTGGACTCGGACGCCCCGGTGCTGTTCACCGGGGAGATGATCTACCCCTGGATGTTCGACACCGATCCGGCGCTGCGCCCGCTGAAGGAGACCGCGGAGCTGCTGGCCGCCCGCACCGACTGGCCCGACCTGTACGACCCGGAGCGGCTGGCCGCCAACACCGTGCCCGTCGTGGCGGCCGTCTACCACGACGACATGTACGTGGACACCGCCGCCTCGCTGGAGACCGCCCGCGCCGTGCGGGGCCTGCGGGCCTGGATCACCAACGAGTGGGAGCACGACGGCCTGCGGCTGAGCGGCGGCAAGGTGCTGGACCGCCTGATCAAGATGGCCCACGGCGAGGCGTAGCGCCCACCGCCCCGGCGGGGGCGCGACGAGGTCAGCGCGCATGGCGGCCCCCTCTCGCGTCCCGCCGGGAGCCACGGCACCGGGGCAGGCCGGTACCGGACCCGGTCGCGGCGGCCGGGTGCTCGGCGGCGGACGTGCAGGCGGCCGACCGGCCGAGCCGAACGCCCCGGGTGGGCCGCCGTTCGGCCACCCTCGCCTCCCCGGCCAGCGGCCCGGGCTCCGGGAGCAGGGCGACCGGCCCCGCCCCGCCGGCCTCCGGAGCCGGCCCGGCGGGCCCCTCGGTCACGGGCGCACCCGGGCCCGGCCGAGGCGCTGCCGCCGCCCCCTTCCGCCGGGCGCCCCGCCGGCGCCGGTGCCCGCCCGGCGCCGGATCGGGCGGCCCGGTGGGCGCGTCACCCGGCTCCGGTGCCTCCGACGCCTCGGGCGCTTCGGGCACCTCGGGCGGCTGCGGCCGGTCGGCGGGCCGCGGCGGACCGGGCGGGCGCTCCTCCCGCTGGCGCCGCTGGGCCTCCACCGCGGTCATCAGCGCCTCGGGTGCCAGACCGTCGTTCAGCGACTCGTACAGCAGCTCGGCCAGCAGGTAGCCGGGGGCGAGCCGCAGGACGTGGCCGAGCACGACGCGGGCCGTCGCCGAGTCCCCGGCGACCCAGGAGGCCCAGGCCAGCAAGGTCAGCGGGGCGGCCGCGCAGTCCTCGTACGGCGGCACGGCGCGCCGGGCGAGGAACCGCCAGAGCCGCTCGGCGGGGGCCAGTTCGGCGGGCCTGGCGTACTCGACGCCGCGGTCCCGCGTCCGGCGGTCCCGCAGGGCGACCAGCAACCGGGCCGCCCGCTCCTCGTCGACCTCCCGGGCACCGGCCGCGAACTCGGCGAAGACCTGGTCGAGCAGAGCGGCACCCTGCTCGGGGGTGATGGCGCGCGCGGCGGCCGCCACCCGGTCCAGGGCCTCGCGCTGGGCGCTCGCCCCCGGCGGGCCGATCGGGGCCAGCCCGGCGACGATCGCCTTCCGGCTGCCCCGCGGCACCAGCCCGGCGACGGTCGCGGCGGCGGCCGCCGGGCCCGGGTCGGGGCCGCTGCGCACCGGGTTGCCAGCCGGATCGCAGCAGCCCTCGCCGCGGCAGAGGAAGGACCACCAGCGGCCGTCCGAGACGCAGAGCGACTCCTTGACCGCCACTCCCCTGCGCCCGAAGGCGGCGCGGAGGTGGTCCGACAGCGGCCGCAGGTCGTCCACCGCCGGCGGGGAGTGCGGAGCGGCCGAGTCCCGGCAGAGGTAGACGAGCACCTGCAGCGGGCGGCTGCCGTGCCGCTCGGAGAGCGCGACCAGCAGGGCGGCCGTCTCGTCCGCCGCGGTGGGCCACAGCGCGGGGGCGTCCGGGAGGTCGGCCCGGATCACCCCGCCCTGGTGCAGGTCGGGGCCCTGGAGCCCGACCGCGACGATGCTGTCGTCGGGGTAGAAGCCCAGGAAGTAGGGCAGCAGCTCGGCCATGTCGGCCGGGCCCCGCATGATCACCGGCCGGTGGCCGGAGGCCGGGCCGAGGGACAGGATGACGTGTTCGTTGTTCATCGCGTTCATGGCCGCAAGAGTGCGCGCGATCCGACGCCGCCGCCGAAGCATTCGTTTTCCTGTGGATAACTCCGGCCCCGAATTCCTCTTCGCTCGTTCGGAGTACACCAAACCCGCTCCGTCGAATGAATTTTGACAGGCGTTCAGCGGATGAACGGATTGCCTCCACCCCACATTCCACTCCCCACCGCGATCGGCATTCGCCCCCTGTCGGGGGCTCGGGGTTACATGGACGCCATGCAGCAGCCCGAGATCCACACCACCGCCACCGCCGACCGCGCCGAGGTCAGGGCGCGGGCCGAGGCCGTCCTGCGCGAGCTGGCCGGCCCCGGCGCCGCCCTGCGCGAGGACCAGTGGGCGGCCATCGAAGCCCTCGTGGTCGACCACCGCCGCGCCCTGGTCGTCCAGCGCACCGGCTGGGGGAAGTCCGCCGTCTACTTCATCGCCACCGCCCTGCTCCGGGCCGCCGGCGCGGGCCCGACGGTGATCGTCTCCCCGCTGCTCGCGCTGATGCGCAACCAGGTCGAGTCGGCCGGCCGGGCCGGCATCCACGCCCGCACCATCAACTCGGCCAACACCGAGGAGTGGGCCGAGATCCAGGCCGAGGTCGCCGCCGGGAAGGTCGACATCCTGCTGGTCAGCCCCGAGCGCCTGAACAACCCGGACTTCCGCGACCAGGTGCTGCCCGAGCTGGCCGCCTCCACCGGCCTGCTGGTCGTCGACGAGGCGCACTGCATCTCGGACTGGGGCCACGACTTCCGCCCCGACTACCGCCGACTGCGCACCATGCTCGCCGACCTGCCGGCCGGCGTCCCGGTGCTGGCCACCACCGCGACCGCCAACGCCCGGGTGACGGCGGACGTCGCCGAGCAACTCGGCACCGGCGCCGGCGACGCGCACGCCCTCGTGCTGCGCGGGCCGCTGGAGCGGGAGAGCCTCACCCTGGGCGTGCTGGCCCTGCCCGACCCGGCGCACCGGCTCGCCTGGCTCGCCGACCACCTCGACCGGCTCCCCGGCTCGGGCATCGTCTACACCCTGACGGTCGCCGCCGCCGAGGAGGTGACGGCCTTCCTGCGCGAGCGCGGCTTCGCGGTGGCCTCCTACTCCGGCCGCACCGAGGACGCCGAGCGCCGCACCGCCGAGGCCGACCTGCTGGCCAACCGGGTCAAGGCGCTGGTCGCCACCTCCGCACTGGGCATGGGCTTCGACAAGCCCGACCTCGGCTTCGTGGTGCACCTGGGCTCGCCCAGCTCGCCGATCGCCTACTACCAGCAGGTCGGCCGGGCCGGGCGCGGCGTCGACCGGGCCGAGGTGCTGCTGCTGCCCGGGCGCGAGGACGAGGCGATCTGGCGCTACTTCGCCTCGCTGGCCTTCCCGCCGGAGGAGCAGGTGCGCCGCACCATCGACGCGCTGGCCGAGGCCGGCCGCCCGCTCTCCACCGCCGCCCTGGAGCCCCGGGTGGACCTGCGCCGGGCCCGGCTGGAGACCATGCTCAAGGTGCTCGACGTGGACGGCGCCGTCCGCCGGGTCAAGGGCGGCTGGACGGCCACCGGGCAGAGCTGGGCGTACGACACCGAGCGCTACGCCAAGGTCGCGGCCTCCCGGGAGGCCGAGCAGCGGGCGATGCGCGAGTACGCGACGACCACCGGCTGCCGGATGGAGTTCCTGCGCCGGCAGCTGGACGACGAGCAGGCCGCGCCGTGCGGGCGGTGCGACAACTGCGCGGGCCCGCTGCACACCCCGGAGGTCTCCGCCGACACCCTGGCGGCGGCCCGGGCCGCCCTCGGCCGCCCCGGGGTGAGCTTCGAGCCGCGCCGGCTCTGGCCCACCGGGATGGACGCGCTCGGCGTGCCGCTCAAGGGCCGGATCCCGGCGGGCGAGCAGGCCGAGACCGGCCGGGCGCTCGGCCGGCTGTCCGACATCGGCTGGGGCAACCGGCTGCGCGCCCTGCTCGCCGAGCAGGCGCCGGACGTCCCGGTGCCCGGCGAGGCCGTGGACGCGCTGGTCGCGGTGCTCGCGGACTGGGCCCGTGGCCCGGGCGGCTGGGCCGGGCCGGCCACCGCTGAGGGCACCCGGCTGGAGCGGCCGGTCGGCGTGGTGACGATGGCCTCCTCGACCCGCCCGCAGCTGGTCGGCACCCTCGGCGCGCGGATCGCCGAGATCGGGCGGATGCCGCTGCTCGGCCGGATCGAGTACGCGGACGGGCGGCCGCCGCACGGGGCCCGCAGCAACAGCGCCCAGCGGCTGCACTCGCTGGCCGGGGCGCTGGTCCTGCCGCCCGGGCTGGAGCAGGCGGTGGCGGCCGCCGGCGGGCCGGTGCTGCTGGTGGACGACCTGGTCGACTCGGGCTGGACGGTCACCGTGGCGGCCCGGCTGCTGCGCCGGGCGGGGGCGAGCGCCGTGCTGCCCCTGGTGCTGGCCGTGCAGGGGTGACCGGGAGGGAGTGAGCGGGCGGGAGTGACAGAACAGGAGGTACCGGAGGGCAACCCTCACTCGAACGGCCTAGGAGAGAGGCGCAGGCCGAGCGATTTCGATCACACAGGGCACTCGTACGGAAGGGAGCAGTCACCATGCGACAGGCGGTTCAGCGTGTGCTCCGAGCGGCCCGGATCAAGGTCGACTCCTGGGCGCGCGCCACACGGAGGGTGGCGGCCCGGATGTGCCGGACACAGAGCCATCTGATGGCGTTCATCATTTCGTCATTGCCGCTTCACCCCCGATGCCGCGAGAATCGGAGAGTACCCAAAGCCCGGTCCGCAGGACCTGTCCTTCGGCGTACCCGGACACCCGCCTGCCCTCGGGCCAGGAAGGAGGATCGTGATCAACGGCATCGACCGAGGTCCACATCCCCTCGCCCGGAGTTCGGCGCCCAGACGGCTGCTGGACCTGGAGACCTGGACCGCCTCGGGGATTCCGTTGCTGCGCGATCCGCGCGAGTTCGTCCTGGAGCTGCACCAGCGGCACCTCCCCCAACCGGGCACGGTCGTGGTCGCCGTCCTGGACGCGCTCCACCACCTCGCCGCCTCGGCCTCCTTCGCTCCCTGGCCGCACGACAGCGACGGCTGGCAGCACCGCAACACCCTGCTCGCCCACCTGCGCCGGATCATCCCGCACGACCTGCGGCTCGCCCGGCCGACCCGCACCGCCGTCGTGCTGCGCTGCCGCGAGGGCGCGCCCGGCTGGACGGAACAGGACGGCGCCTGGATGTGGGCGCTGCGGGACGCCTCGGTGCTGCACGGCCTGCGCTGCGGCGCGTACATCGGGCTCACCCCGGCGGGGTGGCAGATCCTCGGGGACGGGCGGAGCGGACGCAATCCGCACGCGGGTTCGTGGGCGGACGGGCCGGTGCACACCGTGACGGAGCTGCCGCCGCGCTCGGCGCTCGACGACTCCCCGCGCAGCCAGCGCGCCCGGCAGCAGGCCGCCGGGCAGGTCAGGCGCGCGGACGGGCCGCAGCGCGCCCGCCCGTCCGAGCGTCCCGCCGAACTGCCCTGGGCCCCGGCCCGGGTGGCGGCCGTCGAGCCGGCCCGGCGCACGGGCACCCGCTGAGCCGGGACCGCGCCGAGCGGCCCGCGCACACCCGGGAAGCCCGTCCGCCCGTCCCGCGGGCGCGGCGGGACGGCCGGCGGGCCCGGTGCCGTGGCGGCCCCGGGCCCGGGTGGTCGGCTGCGGCCGACCGGTCAGGCGATCGGCCGGTCGGGCCTCAGGCGGTCAGGCGTTGACCCGGCGCCCCGGTGCGGCTGCGGCCTTACCGGTGGCGGCCGGGCCGGCGTCCCCGCAGACCACGAGCAGCGCGGTCGCGTGGCCGAGCGCCTTGGCGTACGCCTCGGCGGACCGGGCGGCCGGGCCTCCGTTGGCCACCAGGACGACCGCCTCGCGGCGGGCCGGGCGGTCCAGCGCGGCGTCCGCGTAGAAGACGTCCCCGCCCTCGGCGAGCTGCGCCCAGTAGCGCTCCTCGCCGAAGGAGAGCTCGTGCTGCTGCCAGGGGTGGGCCTCGCCGACCGTCAGGACCAGGATCTGGCCCGGATCGCGGCCGGCGTCCAGCAGGTGGTCGACCGCCTCGTCGGCGCGGTCGAGCGCCTGCGCCGGGGTGGCGGCGATCCGCTGGACCTCGACCTGCGGTGCGGCCGGGGTCTGGCGGCGCGGCGCCGGGCCGGGCTTCGGGATCCGCGGCGGCGCGCCGGAGCCGGCGGCCCGCGGCGGGGCCGGGCGCGGGGGTGCCGGGCGGGGGCCGGGCACCATGGCCGGCGCGGCGACGGTGGTGGTTGCGGGGGCGGGCGCGCCGCCGGTGGCGGGCGTGTGGAGGGCTTGTGCGTCCGACTCGCGGGGGAAGGGAACGCCGGGGCCCGGGAGGCTCTCGTGAATCTCCGGCTCCTCGGGGAAGACAGGCATACCCGGATATCTATCAAATGCCGGTCGGACGCGCACGGGCGCCCCACCCATTGGGCACCGGGGAGTTGCTCGGCCCACCCGGGGCAATTCCCGACGCAACGTCAGAAACCGAGCGTCAACTGTTCGTCGGCGCACGCCTGATCCGCGCCGCCGACGTCCCGGACACGCTTGAGATGACGCCACCGGGGCAGCGCGTCCAAGTACGCCCAGGAGAGCCGGTGGTGCTCGGTGGGGCCGTACTCCTCCAGCGCGGCGCGGTGCACCGGGGACGGGTAGCCGGCGTTGTCGGCGAAGCCGTACGCGGGGTGGCCCTCGCCCAACTCGGCCATCATCGTGTCGCGGTGGACCTTGGCGAGGACCGAGGCCGCGGAGACGCAGATGCAGGACTGGTCGCCCTTGATCACCGTGCGCACCCGCCAGGGGCCGCCGAGGTAGTCGTGCTTGCCGTCCAGGATCACCGCGTCGGGTTCGACCGGCAGCGCCTCCAGGGCGCGGACGGCCGCGAGCCGCAGGGCGGCCGTCATGCCGAGCTCGTCGCACTCCTGCGGGGACGCGTGCCCGAGCGCGTACGCGGTGACCCAGTCGGCGAGGACGGGGGCGAGCGCCTTGCGGCGCAGCTCGGTGAGCAGCTTGGAGTCGGTCAGCCCCTCGGGCGCCCGGCGCAGGCCGGTCACGGCCGCGCCCACGGTGACCGGGCCGGCCCAGGCTCCGCGCCCGACCTCGTCCAGACCGACCACGATCCTGGCGCCGGCCCGGCGGAGCGAGCGTTCGACGGAGTGCGTCGGGGGGACGATGGGCATGGCGGTTTCCGTTCAGCTGGACAGCCTCCAGCCTAAGCCCGTCGCGCCGAAGGCCGGTTCGCCGGACGGCCGGCCCCCGCGCGGACGCACCCGGGCGAGCCCACCCGAGGCGGACGCGCCCCCGGCCGGCGAACCGGAGAGCCGACGAACCGGAGAGCCGGCGCACGGGGGGCCGACAAGACCGGGAAACCGGTACCGGCGCCGCCCCGCTACGGGTTCCGGATCAGCGGCACCATCACGTCGTCGACCAGCCGGATCGCGAAGTCCGGCGCCATGTGCTCATGGCCGCCGACCTTCACCTGGTACATCAGCATCGCGGGCACCACGTCCGCCACCATCGGGTTGGCCGCACCCGGCCGGGCGTCGCCGCGCTCGGCGCCGCGGCGGAGGATGTCCAGGATGGTGTCCTTGGTCGGCTCGATCACCCGCTGGACGATGAAGTCCTTGAACACCTGGGCCTGTTGCTGGGACAGCTCCCCCATGAGCGCGTGCATGGCGCTGCCCACCCGGGAGTTCAGCGCGTCCGCGAACACCTCGATGAGCTGCAGCAATTCGGCGCGGGCGGACCCGAGGTCGGGGACCCCGTGAGGGCGTGGGAGAGTGGAGTCCAGGGCGTCGATGACGAGTTCGACCTTGGACGCCCAGCGCCGGTACAGCGCGGCCTTCCCGGTCCGCGCCGCTGCGGCGACCCCTTCCATCGTCAGCCGCGCGTAACCGCCGGAGGTGAGTTGATCGAGCGTCGCGTCGAAGATCGCGTTCTCCAACTCCTTGCCCCGGCGCCGCATCGGCCGGGCCAGCGCCTCTCGGGCCGCCCGCACCGGACAGAGGGCCGCCGGGGCCGGTCTCGCGCCCACTGACACCTCAGACCCCTCCGACTGCACGTCCGACGGCACGCCCGACGACGCCTCCGGCGACACCTCCGACGACGCTTCCGACACCGCCGCCGTCTCCGCCAGTCCGGCGGCCGCCCGACCGGACTTCCGGCCGGACGCCCGGCCGGTCGCCCGGTCCGCCGTCAGGCGCCGCACCAGTCTTTCCGTCGCCACCGTTCAACACTCCTAAGGAACGCTTGCGTTCACAATCACGACCAAGCTATCGTCCCAGATTAGTGAACGATCCCGTTCTCTCCCAGCCCCTCCGGCACGGGGCAGCACACCAGGGCCGGCGGGTGCGCTGAACACCAGCACCGAGCACGTAGCCAGCAGGGGGCTCATTCGTGGCTATCACCGACACGCTCAAGAAGACCTCACCACCGCAGGGCCGCCAGTCGCGCGGCAAGGGCATCACCCTGGCCGTCATCGCGGCCACCCAGCTGATGGTGGTGCTCGACGCCACCATCGTGAACATCGCGCTCCCGCACATCAAGGACGCGCTCAACTTCTCGACCACCAACCTGTCGTGGGTGATCAACGCCTACACGCTGACCTTCGGCGGACTGCTGCTGCTCGGCGGCCGGGTGGGCGACATCCTCGGCCGCCGCAGAATGTTCATCCTCGGCACCCTGCTGTTCGGCCTGGCCTCGCTGCTCGGCGGCTTCGCCCAGGACAGCAACCTCCTGCTGGCCGCCCGCGCCCTGCAGGGCATCGGCGGCGCGATCTGCTCCCCGACCGCCTTCGCGCTGATCGCCACCAACTTCGAGGAGGGGCCGGAGCGCAACAAGGCGTTCGGCGTCTTCTCCGCGGTGGCCGGTTCGGGTGCGGCGATCGGTCTGCTGGCCGGCGGCGTGCTCACCGAGTACCTCAACTGGCGCTGGGTGTTCTTCGTCAACGTGCCGATCGCGATCCTGATCGCGATCGCCGCGCCGCGCTACATCACCGAGTCCGAGCGCCAGGACGGCAAGTTCGACCTGCCCGGCGCGCTCACCTCGACGCTCGGCCTGGTCGGCCTGGTGTACGGCTTCATCCGGGCCGCCTCGGACGGCTGGTCGGACCCGATCACCCTCGGCTCCTTCGCGGCCGGTGCCGTCCTGATGGCCGCGTTCATCGTGGTCGAGAAGCGCACCGCCCAGCCGATCACCCCGCTGCACCTGTTCGCCGACCGCAACCGCACCGGCGGCCTGGTGATGATGCTCTGCATCGCCGCGGCCATGTTCGGCATCTTCTTCTACGTCGTCCTGTTCGTGCAGGGCCCGCTCAACTACAGCCCGGTGCGGGCCGGCGTGGCCTTCCTGCCGATCAGCGTGGCGATCATCACCGCCGCGCAGCTCGCCTCCCGCTTCCAGACCACCTGGGGGCCGAAGCCGTTCATGGCGGGCGGCGCGCTGCTGGTCACCATCGGGCTCAGCTGGCTGACCCAGATGAACAAGGACAGCGGTTACCTGGACGGTGTCCTCGGCCCCACGGTGGTCTTCGGCCTCGGTATGGGCATGATCTTCGTCCCGGTGATGCTGCTCTCGGTCGCCGGCGTGCCCGGCGAGGAGACCGGCGCCGCCTCCGGCCTGCTCAACTCGATGCAGCAGATCGGCGGTTCGCTCGGCCTCTCGATCCTGACCACGGTCTTCGCGCACTACGCCAAGGCCGAGGGCCAGGCCCAGGCCCCCGGGTTCCTGAAGTCCGCCACCCCGGAACAGATGGCCTACTTCCAGGAGAAGGGCGAGTTCCCGCCGCACACCGACGCGGCCAACTCGGTGCTCGCCCACGGCATCTCGCACGGGTTCGTGGTCGGCGCGGCGCTCGCCGCCGTGGCCGTGCTGGTCGCGCTCTTCGTGGTCAAGGCCAAGCCCGGCGACCTGCCGTCCGAGACCTCCGGCGTCGCGATGCACTGAGCCGGCGCCGGACCGGCACAGCACGTCCGGCATGCACCACAGAAACCACAGGCACCACCCGTACGGCCGGTCGGGGAGCAGCCCGCTCCCCGGCCGGCCGTACGCCGTTCACGCCCCGACGCCCCACCCCACCCCGACTCCCCACCCCACCCCCGCCGTCCGTCAGCCCTTCACCGAACCGGCCAGCAGCCCGCGCACGAAGTACCGCTGCAGGCTGAAGAACACGACCAGCGGCACCACGATCGACAGGAACGCCCCGGCCGTCAGCAGCTCCCACCGCCCGCCGAAGGACCCGGACAGCTGGGCCAGCCGGACCGTCATCGGCGCCACCTCCGGGGTGCCGCCCGCGAACGTCAGCGCGATCAGCAGGTCGTTCCAGACCCACAGGAACTGGAAGATCGCGAACGAGGCCAGCGCCGGCGTGCACAGCGGCAGCACGATCGAGCGGAAGATCCGGAAGTGCGAGGCGCCGTCCACCACCGCCGACTCCATCAGGTCGCGCGGCAGCTGGGCGATGAAGTTGTGCAGCAGGAACACCGCCAGCGGCAGCGCGAACATGGTGTGCGCCAGCCAGACCGGGGCGTAGCTGCCCTTCAGGTCCACCGCCGGGACCAGCGTCAGCGAGCCCAGGTGCGCCCCGCCGGAGAACAGCCGCAGCAGCGGGATCAGCGCCATCTGCAGCGGCACCACCTGCAGCGCGAACACGGTGAGGAACACCGCGTCGCTGCCCCGGAACCGCACCCAGGCCAGCGCGTACGCGGCCATCGCCGCCAGCGCCAGCGGGAACACCGTCGCGGGGACGGCGATCGCCAGCGAGTTCACCAGGTAGGGCATCAGACCGGTGGAGACGCCGGAGCCGCCCTCGAACAGCACCGTGTGGTAGTTGCCGAGGCCGAAGTCCGGGTGCAGGAAGGCGTTCCACCAGCCGTCCGCCGTCACGTCCTGCTTGGGGCGCAGCGAGGTCACCAGCAGGCCGACCGTCGGGATCGTCCAGAGCACCGTCACCGCGATCACGAACGCCGAGGCCAGCGGGCTGCTGAAGGCCTTCCGCACCGGGCTCGCCCCCCGGGGCGCGCGCACCCGGGGCGCGGCCTCCCGGGGCGCGTCTTCCCGGGTCACCTGAGGCGTGTTCACCGCACCTCACGCTCCTTCCGCAGCTGGACGATGTTGTAGGCCACCAGCGGCAGCACCGCGAGGAAGAGCAGCACCGCGAGGGCGCTGCCCCGCCCGTCGTTGAACTGCACGAAGGACTGCGAGTACATCTCGTTGGCGAGGACCTGGGTGCCGAAGTTGCCGCCGGTCATGGTCCGGACGATGTCGAAGGCCTTCAGGGTGATGATCATGACGGTGGTCAGCACGACGATCACGGTGGTGCGGATCATCGGCACGGTGACGTACCAGAACAGCCGCAGCCCGCTCGCGCCGTCCAGCCGCGCCGCTTCCACCACCTCGGACGGGATCGCCTTGACCGCCGCCGACAGCACCACCAGGGCGAAGCCGGTCTGCACCCAGACCATCACCGCCATCAGCAGGAAGGTGTTCAGCGGCTGCGACAGCATCCAGTTCGGCGGGTCGTCCCAGCCCACGGCCGCGGCGAGCTGGCTGAGCAGGCCGATCTGCCGCTGCCCCGGCCCGCGCCACTCGTAGACGAACTTGAAGATGATCGAGGCGCCGACCAGCGAGATCGCCATCGGCATGAAGATCAGCGCCTTGTACACCGCCTGGCCGCGCATCCGGTCCATCAGCAGCGCCAGCGCCAGGCCCAGGCCGGTGGCGACCAGCGGCACGACCACCAGCCACTCCAGGGTGGTGAGCAGCACCTTCCGCACCGAGTCGGTGGTGAAGGCCCAGCCGAAGTTCTCGCCGCCGACGAACCGGGAGCCGTCGTCGTTGTGCAGGCTGAGGTAGAGCGTCCGGATCAGCGGCACCACCACGCCGACCAGCAGGAGCAGCACGGCCGGGCCGAGGAACACCAGCACCGCGAGCGGACGGGCCAGCCGGCCGCGGGCCCGGCCGGCGGCGAAGAACACCACCAGCAGGATGCCGAGGAAACCCGCGACGGCGCCGACGGTGTTGCCGAACTTGACCGCCGCGTCACCCCAGGCGCCGGTGGCGAGCGCGGCGGTGGGAGGCGGTGAACCGGGTACGGGCATGGCGGTGCGCCCCTTCGCGTTCGAGTCGGGGGAGGAGGGGCGGGCGGTGCGGGTGGGTGGCCCCGCACCGCCCTCGGCAGGTGGTCGTGGCGCCGCCGGACCCGCGGGCCCGGCGGCATCCCGCCCGGCCGGCTACTGCGGCCAGGCGGCGTCGATGTCGGCGGCGGTCTTCTGGATCGACTGCCCCTCGGCGAACCAGGCGGTCAGCGACTTCCACTCCTGCCCCGCGCCGACCGCGGCCGGCATCAGGTCGGAGCCGTCGAAGCGGAAGGTCGCGGCCGGGTCGGTGAGCGCCGCGGCGGAGAGCTGGTCGATCGGGTCGGTGTACAGGCTCTTGTCCACGCCCTGGTTGGCCGAGACCCAGCCGGTGGCGGTCTTCACCCGGCTGCTCGCCCAGTCCGCGCTGGACAGGTAGTTCTGCACCGCCTGCACCTCGGGCCGGCTGGAGAAGGCGGCCAGGAACTCGCCGCCGCCCTCGACCGGGTTGGGGATCGACGGGTTCACCGCGGGCAGGTGGAAGGCGAACACGTCGCCGTCCGGGCCGACCTTGGTCCCCTTGGGCCACTGCGCCTCGTAGAAGGACGCCTGCTGGAGCATCGCGCACTTGCCGGTGAGGACCGGGGCGCCCGCGTCCTGGAAGGTGGTGGTGGCGATCGACTTCACGTCACCGTAGCCGCCGTTGACCCACGCCGGGTTCTGCATCCAGTCGGCGACGGTCTTCATCGCCGTGGTGATCTTCGGGTCGGAGAACTTCACCTGGTGGCCGACCCACTGGTCGTACACCTCACCGCCGTACGTGCCCAGCACCACCTCCTCCAGCCAGTCGGTGGCCGGCCAGCCGGTGGCGGTGCCGGAGGCGATGCCGCCGCACCACGGCTTGGCGCCGCCCGCCTTGGCGATCCGGTCGCTGAGCGCCGTCAGGTCGGCCCAGGTCTTCGGCACCTCGTAGCCGGCCGCCTTGAACGCCCTCGGCGAGTACCAGACCAGCGACTTCATGTTGGCGCTCATCGGCGCCGCGTAGAAGGTGCCGTTGACGGAGCCGTACGTCTTCCAGACCGGGCTCCACTTGTCCTGGTTGGCGACGGTCCCGTCCGGCGGCTTCACCACCTTGCCGCTCTTCACCATCTGCGCCAGCAGGCCCGGCTGCGGGATGATCGCGAAGTCCGGCGTGTTGCCGCCGGCCACCCGGACCGGCAGCTGGGACTCGAAGTCGTTCGACCCCTCGTAGCTGATCCTGATCCCGGTGCACTTGGCGAACTCGGCCCAGGACTTCTCCAGGTGGTCCGACTCCGGGCTGAGGATGGAGGCGAACATCGTCACCGTGGTGCCCGAATGCCCGGCGTACGGCTGGTACTTGGCGCAGTCGCCGGTCAGCGTCGCGGCGGCGCCGCCACCGCCGCCGGAGCTGTCGGAACTGTTGGAGCAGGCCGCGGTCAGGGCCAGTGCCGCCAGCAGGGCGGGCACGGCGACCCTGCGGCGGCGGGAACTCGGGTGCGGCGCGGTCGGGTTGAGGGTCAACGCGGTCCTCCTCGCCAGGGCGTGCTGCCGGCTGTGGACTGAACGACATTGCGCTGTACGGAAGATGGGCGTACGGGGATCGCGGGCGAGCGGCGGCCGAACCGATTCGACGACGGTAGCCCAGCCCTCGGCCGCCGTCGAGGTCCGTGGTCGACCTTCATCCACCGGTGCCCGGACCGTGACCGCCGGAAACCCCCGAACACACCAACGGCCCCACCCGGAACCGGGCGGGACCGCCGGGCCGGCGACGGCTCGGAGGACTCGGTACGGACGGCTCAGTACAGCCGGACGGGAAGCTCCAGCAGGCTGTTCACCACCATCGACGGACTCGGCCGCAGCTCGCCGTCCGGCACCGCCAGGGACAGCTCGGGGAAGCGCTCGAACAGCGCCGGCAGCGCCACCCCCGCCTCCAGCCGGGCCAGCGGCGAGCCCGGGCAGACGTGCGGGCCGTGGCCGAAGGACAGGTGGCGGATCGGATCCCGGGTGACGTCGAACAGCTCGGCGGTCACGCCGTGCTGCAGCGGGTCCCGGCCGATCGCGTTGTACGAGACCAGCACCGGCTCGCCCGCCGGGATCACCACCTCGCCGACCGGGATGTCCTCGGCCGCGAAGCGGAACAGGAAGTTGCTGGTCGGCGGCGTCCACCGGAGCGACTCCTCCACCACCGCGTCCCAGGACACCTGCCCCGAACGCACCAGCGCCAGCTGGTCCGGGTGCGCCAGCAGCGCCCGGACGGCGTTGCCGATCAGGTTCACCGTGGTCTCGTGGCCGGCCGCGATGATCACCCGCAGGGTGGCCGCCGCCTCCGCGTCGGTCAGCGCCCCGCCCTCGGCGTCGGCCGCCAGCAGCGCGCTCGCCAGGTCCTCGCCGGGAGCCGAACGGCGCTGCGCCACCAGGTCGTTGACGAAGGCGTTCAGCCCGGCGACGGTCGCCTGGATGCCCTCCGGGTTCGGCTTGATGCCGAAGAACCGCTCGTACAGGTCGCGCAGCGTGCCGTGGTCCGACTCCGGCACGCCCAGCAGCGAGCAGATCACCGTCATCGGCAGCGGGAAGGCGAAGGCGTTCTTGAGGTCGACCACCGGCTCCCCGGCCGCCAGGCCGTCCAGCAGCGCGCGGGTGACCTCCTCGACGCGCGGGCGCATCAGCTCGACCCGGCGCGGGGTGAACGCCTGCGCCACCAGCGCCCGCAGCCGCCGGTGCTCGGCGCCGTCCGTGGTGACCATGCTCGGGCCGGGCACCGCGAGCCCGATCAGCGGCCAGGTCCGCGACACCTCGCCGCGCTGGTAGGCCGCCCAGTGCCGGGCGTCCTTCACCAGCCGGGCGTCGGTGAGCAGGTCGCGGGCGGCCGCGTGCCGCGTCACCGCCCAGGCGGCCACCCCGCCGGGCAGCACCACCGGCACCGCCGGGCCGGCGGCCCGCAGCAGGGCGCCCTCGGCGGCGTTGTCGCGGGCCAGCGGATCCAGGGCGATCGGGGCCGGGACGGCGGTCATCGGTGACTCTCTTTCGAACGTGCGAACTCGAACAGTGTTGACGATCAGGCGCTCACGATCAGGCGCTCACGGCCGGGCGGAGCGGGGCCGGCGGGGCGGGCCCAGCGGCACCGGCCCGGCGGGACGGCCCCGGCGGAGCTACTGGCCCGGGGTGAACGCGACCGGCAGCGCGACCAGCCCGCGCACCCAGGCCGACGGCCGCCACACGAGCGCGTGCTCGGCCACCGCCAGCCGCAGGTCCGGAAGCCGGTCCAGCAGCACCTCGATCGCGGTGGTGGCGATCACCTCGGCCGCCTCCTGCGCCGGGTACGGGCAGCCGTGATCGCCGTACGAGTAGCTCATGTGCGCCCGGTTGCCCTCGGCGGGGCGGCCGTCGGCCTGCCGCACCAGCGGGTCCCCGTTCGCCCCCGCGTAGCCGAGCAGGAGCATGTCCCCGGCGGCGATCCGCTGGCCGCCGAGCTGGGTGTCCTGGGTGGCCCAGCGGCCGGCGAAGATCTGGACCGGTGTGTCCTCCCAGAGCACCTCGTTGAGCGCCTGGCCGATGCTGCGCCGGCCGCCGGCCAGCGAGGCGGAGAAGCGCTCGTCGGTGAGCATCAGCCGCAGCGCGTTGGAGATCCAGTACGAGCTCGGCTGGTGGCCGGAGATCAGCAGCACCCGCAGGTCGCGCATGACCTCCTCGTGGTCCAGGCCCGCCGGGTGGGCCAGCATCCGCGAGGCCACGTCCTCCCCCGGGAACTCGGCCTTCGTCCGGACCACTTCGAGCATCAGCTCCAGCAGCCGCTGGGCGGCGGCCGGGGCGCCCGCTCCGCCGTCCAGCATCGTGAGCACCGCGTCGACCAGCTCGGGCGCCCGCTCCTCGTCCAGCCCGAACACCCGGCACAGCACCAGCAGCGGCATCAGGTGGGCGTACTCGGCGACCAGGTCGGCCTCGCCGCGCCCGGCGAAGCCGTCGATCAGCCGGTCCGCGATCTCCTCGCCGTGCTTGCGCAGCTCGTAGGCGTCGATGCCGGCCAGCGCGTCGGTGACCGCCCGGGAGCGGCGGACGTGCTCCTCGCCCTCGGTGTAGAGCATCGACGGCACCGGGGCCATCATCGGCTTCAGCGGCCAGTCGGCGGGGATCGACTCCCACAGGCGCCAGCGGCTGGAGTCGCGGCCGAACAGCTGCGGCTGGCCGGTGACCAGCTGCAGCTCGCGGTAGCCGATCACCAGCCAGGCGGGCACGCCGCCGGCCAGCTCGATCGGGGCGACCGGGCCGTGCGCGGCGCGCAGCTCGCGGTAGAGCTGGGCCGGGTCGGTCTGGAAGCGCGGCCCGTACAGCGGCGTGGCGCCGGCGTGCGCCGGGCAGCCCGGCGGCGGGGTGGCGGCGGGCTCGGTCACGGGGTGCTCTCCTCGTAGATCGCGTCGGGTGCCCCGGCGGAGGCGGCCGGCGTCAGGACGGCCGATTCCGGGACGACCGGCTCCGGGACGACCGGCTCCGGGACGACCGGCTCCGGCGCGGCCAGGGCGGCCTCGTCGGCCCCGGCGAGCGCGGCCAGGTGGTGGACCAGGTGGATCAGGACCCGCTTGCCGGAGTCGCGGTCGCGGGCGTCGCAGTCCACCAGCGGGACCTCGGGCGACAGATCCAGCGCCTCACGGACCTGCTCCAGCGTGTGGGTCGGCTCGCCGAAGTTGTTGCGGGCCACGATGAACGGGGTGCCGTGGTGCTCCAGCCGGTCGATCGCGTACCAGGAGTCCTCCAGCCGCCGGGTGTCCACCAGGACGACGGCGCCGAGGGCGCCGCTGAACAGGCGGTCCCAGAGGAACCAGAAGCGTTCCTGCCCGGGCGCGCCGAACAGGTACAGCACCTGGCGCTCGGAGAGCGTGATCCGGCCGAAGTCGAAGGCGACCGTGGTTGAGCGCTTGCCGTGCAGGCCGGCCGGGTCGATCCCCTCCCCCGCCCGGGTCATCACCTCCTCGGTGTTCAGCGGGCGGATCTCGCTGACCGAACCGACCAGCGTGGTCTTGCCCACCCCGAAACCGCCGACCACGACGATCTTCAGCGCGTTGTCGGCCGTCGCCCGCAGCGGGGTGCGCACCGCGGGCCGGGGGTCAGAGCCGTTGGAGGCCATGCAGCACCTGCTTCAGCGTGTCGAGGTCGGGCAGCCGGGCCTTGTTCGGCGCGAACCTGGGGTGCCGGGCGGTGACCGCCCCGGACTCCAGCAGGTCGCCGAGCAGGATCTTCACCACCGAGATGGGCAGCGACAGCTCCGCCGCCACCTCCACGACGGCGGTCGGGGCCTCGCACATCCGCAGGATCCGGACGTGCTCGGACTGCATCCCGGCCGCCGGCCGCCGCTCCGCGACGATCAGGGTGACCAGGTCGAAGGCGTTCTCCGGCGAGCGGCTGCGGCCGCCGGTGATGGTGTAGAGACGGTCCGGGTCGTCGTCACGGCCCGGCAGCACCGACCCGGCCGTCATATCCCGGCGCTCTCTCGCGCGGCGCCGTCCGCCGCCTCCGCAGCTCGGGCGGGCGCGCTCAGGTGGACGCCGATCTGCTCGATCAGGCCGTGCATGTTGTGGCCGACCACGCCCACGTCCGCCTCGTCGTCCGTGACCACGGCCAGGTGCGCGCCCTCGCCGGCCGCCACGATGCACAGGATGCCGCCGTGGAACTCGGTCATCGACTGCCGCACGCCGCCGCTGCCGTCGCCGAACTCGATCGAGGCGCCGTGCGCCAGGCTCTGCAGGCCGGAGGCGATCGCGGCCAGCTGGTCGGCCTGGTCGGCGCTCAGCCCGGCGGTGTGGCACAGCTTGAGGCCGTCCGCGGAGAGCACCAGGGCGTGCCGGGCACCGGGCGTCGCCGCCAGCAGGTTCTCCAACAGCCAGTCGAGGTCACGGTCGGTGGCGCTGCTCATTCGGAATCCTTCTCGGTGACGGGGGAGGCGTCGGGCGTGGTGTCGGGGTCCGCGGTCGGGGCCACGGCGGGTGCGGCCGGCAGGGCCGCCTTGCGGAACGCGCCGAACCGGGCGGCGGCGCCCGCCGGGCCGGTCCGTACGGGCTTGACGGCCGGGGTCGCCGCGCGTGCGGTGGTGGCGCTCAGGGTCTGGCCGCGACGGCGCTGCGGCAGGCCGCTGTCGGTCACCCGGGTGGGCACGCCCTGCGCGGGCACGGCGGGCGCGGGCGCGGGCGCGGCGGGTGCCGGTACGGCGGGCGCCGGTACGGCCGCGGCGGGTGTGGCGGGCGTGGCGGCCGGCGCGGGGAAGCCCGGCAGCGGGGTGGGGGCGGCCGGCAGCGGGGTGGGCGCCGGGCGGGCGGGGGTGAGCGCGGGGCGCGCGTTTTCGACGACCGGCGCGGGGGCTGTGGCGGGCGCCGGGGTCAGGTGGGTGATCAGCTGCTGCGGGATCAGCATCACCACCCCCGTGCCGCCGCGCGCGGACGGCCGGAAGGAGACCTGCAGCCCGTGCTTGCGCGCCAGCACGCCGACCACCGCGAGGCCCAGCCGTGTCCCGGCGGAGAGCGTGGCGAGGTCCAGCGGCTCGGCGGAGACGGCCTGTTCGGCCCGGCGCAGCCAACTCTCGCTCAGGCCCAGCCCGCTGTCCTCGACGGTGACCGCCAGCCCGGCCGGCACCTCCTCGACGTAGACGTGCACCTCGGCCGGCGGGGCGGAGAAGTTGGTGGCGTTGTCCAGCAGTTCGGCCAGCGCGTGCATCACGCCCTCGGCGGCGAACCCGGCGACCGCGGCGGTGCTGGCGTTGTGCAGCCGCACCCGCTGGTAGGCGCCGATCCGGCCGAGCGCGCCGCGCAGCACTGATTCGACGGCGATCGGCTTGGCCCAGCGGCGGCCCGAGCGGGCGCCGGTGAGCACCGCGATGCTGTCCGCCATCCGGCCCGCCTGGGCGGTCGAGTGGTCCAGCCGCAGCAGGTCGCCGAGGACCTCCTCGTCGTGCCGGTGCTGCATCTCGCGCAGCTCGGCGTGCATGCTCGTGGCCAGCGCCTGCACCCGCCCGGCGGCGGTCGCGCACACCGCGAGCGCGGCGGCCCGCAGGCGCTCGCCCCGGCCGACCTCCTCGCCGACCGCGCGCAGCAGCGCGTACTGGGGGTGCTTGCGCTGGGACGCCAGCGCGCTGTCCACGGTCGCGCCCCTGCGGAGCTTCTTCACCACCTCGGGCAGCACGCCCTCGGCGATCCGGTCCAGCTCGGCGCGCTCGGCCTCGACCTGCGCCCGGAAGTCCTCGGCCGCCGCGCGCTCGGCCTCGAACCCGGCGCGCTCGGCGTCGAAGCCGGCGCGCGCGGCCGCGGACTCGGCCCGTGCCCGGTCCAGCTCGGCGCGCGCGGCGTCCCGTTCGGTGAGCGCGGCGGCCGTGCGCTCGGCGGCGGCCCGCTCGGCCTGCCGGGCGGCGTCGGCCGCGGCCAGCGCGGCCCGGGTCGCCTCCTGCTGGGCGGCGAGCTCCCCGGCCAGTCGGCGGGAGCGCTCGGCGCCGGTCGCCGCGAGGCCGACCGCGATCAGCCAGAGCACCGCGACGGCGGCCACCGCGACGCCGGTGAGCGGCTGGTGCGCGTTCAGGGCCCGGCCGATCCCGACCGGCGCGGCGACCAGCGCCAGCAGGACGGCGGCCGCCGTGACGGCGGCGGTGCGCGGTGCGGGCCGTCGCTGCGGCCGACCGTCTGGGCTGGTGGCTTCTCTCATCGGTGCGGTCCTCGGCAACGTCGGCGGGCGGCGGCGCGGGCGGCGGGCGGCGACCGTGCCGCCGCCGACAGCTGGGCGGGCGCATACGAGACCGCCCGGCGGCGTCGCGAAACGTTTCCGGGCGGCTGATCGGTTCACGCTTTCGGCCGATCATATCGATTCAGACATTGCCCTCAAGCCGCCAGTTGACGGTCAATCTCCTTCATTCACACCGACTCCACCGCACAGCGACCTCCTCCCCCCTTCCGGGCTCCCGCGTTCAGGCCAGGGCCGGCCCCGCACACGGGGCGTCACCTGCGACGACCCTCAGCGATCGAACCGCTCCGCCAACGCCTCCTCGAAGCTCCCCACCCCCACCGCACGCTCCGGCGCCGTCAGCCCGCCGGCCCGCAGCCCGCGCCCGACCGCCCCCGGCAGCCGCAGCGGCACCCGCACCCGCCGCCGGCCCGCCGCCCGCAGGTACGCCTCGGCCAGCTCCCGGTACGGCCGCGCCCGCGGCCCGCCCACCTCCGGCGCGAACCCGGCCGGCTCCTCCCCCACCAGCGCCGCGACCGCCGCGGCCACCTCCCGCACGTCCACCGGCTGGATCCGCACGCCGCTGAGCACCGGGAACACCGGGAGCTTCGCGCTGACCGCGAACACCTTCAGCAACAGGTCGTG
This sequence comes from Streptomyces sp. Y1, assembly GCF_041053115.1. Classification (NCBI taxonomy): domain Bacteria; kingdom Bacillati; phylum Actinomycetota; class Actinomycetes; order Kitasatosporales; family Streptomycetaceae; genus Streptomyces; species Streptomyces sp. Y1. Next base: position 2,427,328 of record NZ_CP163445.1, read on the forward strand.
GAACTGCGTCGCCCGCAGCACCGTCCACCCCAGCCCGGATTCCCGCACCACCCGCTCGCAGGCGAGCTTCGTCCGGTAGTACGCGAGCGGCACCCGGTCGATCCCGACGATCGACACGTAGACCAGGTGCCGCACCCCGGCCTCCCGGGCCGCCCTCACCAGGCGCCGGACGCCCTCGACGTCCTTCGTCCCCTGGGTGGTCGCGCAGTCCACCACCGTCTCCACCCCGGCCAGCGCCTCGGCGACCCCGGCCCCCGTCACCAGGTCCCCGACCGCCCACTCGACCCCGTCGCCCCCGGCGCGCGCCCGCCGGCTCAGGCCCCGCACCGCGAGCCCGCGCTCCACCAGCAGCCGCACCACCTCCCGGCCCAGCGTCCCCGTCGCCCCGGTCACCAGCACCGTGCCCGTCACCGCACCACTCCTCTCGGGAAATGCCTTCGCCCGTCCTGACCGACCAGCGGTCCCGACCGTGACATCGGCCTCTCCGGGAACGCGGAAAAGCGGGGCGAGGACCGTGAAGTCCTCGCCCCGCTTCAGGGGTTCACCTCAGCGGGTGAACACCGGGGTCGGCGTGCGATCAGCTGCAGCCGCTGGTGGAGCCGCAGCCCTCGCAGAGGTAGCAGGAGCCGGCGCGGCGCATCTTGGTGCCGCAGGAGAAGCAGAGCGGCGCGTCGGCGTTGAGGCCGAGCTGGATCTCCATCAGCTCCGTGGAGTTGTGGGCCTGCTTCGGGGCCGCCTTGGGCGCCTCGACGGCGGCCGGGGCGACGGGCTTGGCCGCCACCGGGGCCGACTGGGCCAGCGACTCGGTGTCCAGCTCCTCGGCCTCCAGCGGCTCGTACGAGCCGGTCTCCAGGTGGCGCGTGCGCTCCTCGACGGAGTGGATGCCGAGCGCGGAGCGGGTCTCGAACGGCAGGAAGTCCAGCGCCAGGCGGCGGAAGATGTAGTCGACGATCGACTGCGCCATCCGCACGTCCGGGTCGTCGGTCAGACCGGCCGGCTCGAAGCGCATGTTGGTGAACTTCGAGACGTAGGTCTCCAGCGGCACGCCGTACTGCAGGCCGACCGAGACGGCGATGGAGAAGGCGTCCATCATGCCCGCGAGGGTCGAACCCTGCTTGGACATCTTCAGGAAGACCTCGCCGAGGCCGTCGTCCGGGTAGGAGTTGGCCGTCATGTAGCCCTCGGCGCCGCCGACCGTGAAGGACGTGGTGATGCCGGGACGGCCCTTGGGCAGGCGCTTGCGGACCGGGCGGTACTCGACGACCTTCTCGACCGTGGCCACCGGGGCGGCCGCGGTCTCCTCGGCCTTGGCCTCGGAGTCCTTCTTCTTGGCCGACAGCGGCTGGCCGACCTTGCAGTTGTCGCGGTAGATGGCCAATGCCTTCACGCCGAGCTTCCAGGCCTGGAAGTAGATCTCCTCGATCTCCTCCACCGTGGCGCTCTCGGGCATGTTGACCGTCTTGGAGATGGCGCCGGAGATCCACGGCTGGATCGCCGCCATCATCCGCACGTGACCCATGGCCGAGATGACCCGCTCGCCCATCGCGCAGTCGAACACCTCGTAGTGCTCGGCCTTGAGCCCGGGCGCGTCCACCACGTTGCCGTGCTCGGCGATGTGGGCGACGACCGCCTCGATCTGCTCGTCCTGGTAGCCGAGCCGCTTGAGGGCGCGCGGGACGGTGCCGTTGACGATCTGCATCGAGCCGCCGCCGACGAGCTTCTTGAACTTGACCAGGGCGAGGTCGGGCTCGACGCCGGTGGTGTCGCAGTCCATCATCAGGCCGATGGTGCCGGTCGGGGCGAGGACCGAGGCCTGGGCGTTGCGGAAGCCGTTCTCCGCGCCGAGGCGCACGACGTCCTGCCAGGTCTTGTTCGCCGCTAGCCAGACCGGGGCGTCCAGGTCGTCGAAGGAGACGGCGTCCAGCGAGGCGTCCGCGTGCTGCTTCATGACCTGCCGGTGCGCGGCCGCGTTGCGGGCGTAGCCGTCGTACGGGCCGACGACGCCGGCGAGCTCGGCGCCGCGGCGGTAGGCGGTGCCGGTCATCAGCGAGGTGATGGCGCCGGCCAGGGCGCGGCCGCCCTCGCTGTCGTAGGCGTGGCCGGTGGCCATCAGCAGGGCGCCGAGGTTGGCGTAGCCGATGCCGAGCTGGCGGAAGGCGCGGGTGGTCTCGCCGATCTTCTCGGTCGGGAAGTCGGCGAAGCAGATGGAGATGTCCATCGCGGTGATGACCAGCTCGACGACCTTGGCGAAGCGCTCGGCGTCGAACGAGTCGTCCTCGCGCAGGAACTTCATCAGGTTGAGCGAGGCGAGGTTGCAGCTGGAGTTGTCCAGGTGCATGTACTCGGAGCAGGGGTTGGAGGCGTTGATCCGGCCCGACTCCGGGCAGGTGTGCCAGTGGTTGATCGTGGAGTCGTACTGGATGCCGGGGTCGGCGCAGGCCCAGGCGGCCTCGGCCATCTTGCGGAAGAGCTTCTTCGCGTCGACGGTCTCGATGACCTCGCCGGTCATCCGGGCGCGCAGGCCGAATTCGGTGCCGTTCTCGACGGCGGTCATGAATTCGTCGCTGACGCGGACGGAGTTGTTGGCGTTCTGGTACTGGACGGACGTGATGTCGTCGCCGCCGAGGTCCATGTCGAAGCCCGCGTCGCGCAGGGCGCGGATCTTCTCCTCCTCCTTCACCTTGGTCTCGATGAAGGCCTCGACGTCCGGGTGGTCGACGTCGAGCACGACCATCTTGGCGGCCCGGCGGGTGGCGCCGCCGGACTTGATGGTGCCGGCGGAGGCGTCGGCGCCGCGCATGAAGGAGACCGGGCCGGAGGCGTTGCCGCCGGAGGACAGCAGCTCCTTGGAGGAGCGGATGCGGGAGAGGTTGAGGCCGGCGCCGGAGCCGCCCTTGAAGATCATGCCCTCTTCCTTGTACCAGTCGAGGATCGACTCCATGGAGTCGTCGACGGACAGGATGAAGCAGGCGCTGACCTGCTGGGGCTGCTTGGTGCCGACGTTGAACCAGACCGGCGAGTTGAAGCTGAACACCTGGTGGAGGAGGGCGTGCGTCAGCTCGTGCTCGAAGATCTCGGCGTCGTCCTTGGACGCGAAGTAGCCGTGCTTCTCGCCGGCGGCGCGGTAGGTGAGCACCACGCGGTCGATGATCTGCTTGAGGCTCCACTCGCGCTGCGGGGTGCCGACCGCGCCGCGGAAGTACTTGGACGTCACGATGTTGACGGCGTTGACCGACCAGAAGTCGGGGAACTCGACGCCGCGCTGCTCGAAGTTGATCGACCCGTCACGCCAGTTGGTCATGACGACGTCGCGCCGCTCCCAGCTGACCGCGTCGTACGGGTGCACGCCAGGAGTGGTGTGGATGCGCTCCATCCGGAGACCGCCCTTCGGGGCCGCCTTGGCGCCCTTCGCCGCGGCCTTCTCGGACTTCGACCCGCGTGCGGAACCGCTCGTGGTGTCTGTCACTTCTCGCTCCTCCTCCTGGGCAAACGCCCGAAGTGCCCCGAAAAATCCGGGCACCGCTGGTTCGTTCTTCCGGTGTGCGGGCAGGCGGAGACCTCGCCCGCTACGCACGGTTTGTAGTGTTTCGCGCCCCGTTTTCGGACGCACGGGGGCCCCGCGGGGCCGATGGTGGTGCGGAAGGGCCCGCGAGGGGCCCGGTGCACGCCTCCTAGGGCGCGGCGGCGGGAACGGACACGCAGGTCTCGTCCGCCTCGACGAGGGGCCGCTCGGCGCGGAGCTCCGCGATGGCGGCCTCGAAGTCCTCCAGCCCGTCGTACGCCTGGTAGACGCTGGCGAAGCGCAGGTAGGCGACCACGTCCAGGTCCTTGAGCGGGCCGAGTATGGCCAGCCCGACGTCGTGGGTGGTCAGTTCGGCGTTGCCGCTGGCGCGCACGCACTCCTCGACCCGCTGGCCGAGCTGCGCGAGGGCGTCCTCGGTGACCGGGCGGCCCTGGCAGGCCTTGCGGACGCCGGTGATGACCTTCTGCCGGGAGAACGGCTCGGTGACCCCGCTGCGCTTGATGACCATCAGCGCGGCGGTCTCCACGGTGGTGAAGCGTCGGCCGCAGTCCGGGCACTGCCGGCGGCGTCGGATCGAGCTGCCGTCCTCGGTGGTCCGGCTGTCGACAACGCGGCTGTCGGAGTGCCGGCAGAAGGGGCAGTGCACCTGAGAGATCCCTCCCTGGCAGGACGTGCGGACCGGTCGAGTCTATGCGATGTGCCCGGGGCATCGGCAAGCTGATCATGCGCCGTGACCACTAGTACTGGGCACGGAGAGGAGAGTAGCCACTACATCTAGGTCTGCGGGGGAAGCGACACCCCTGGCGTGTCGGCGCCGATTAGACTTCCGGAGTCGCGTTCGAGTCGAACATTTAATCGATGTACAACAAAGCCTTGATCGAGTCAGCCAACTCCCGAATAATTCACTCGAACGTGTGTTTGGCGCAACCTTTCGATAGGAGGTGCGTTGGGCTGGAAAAAGGAGAGGACAGCCGTCGAGAGGGGCCGCCGTGAACACGATCGAAAGCAACACCATCCCGGTGCAGGAACACTCCCAGTTCAAGGTGGGGCAGCGCACCACGAATCAGCAGGGTGTCGACATCAGCATGGACCGTAGTGAAGACCACCGCCTGACCGGCGCGGCCCTCTCCGGCGCCGGCCGCGTCCCCGACCAGCCGATCGAGCACTCCGCCGCGATGGACGAGACCCATCCCTCCCCGGCCCGCGCGCTGCCCGGCCGTCCCCCCGGGATCCGCACCGACGAGGCCGGCCTCACCGAGCGCCAGCGCCGGGTGATCGAGGTCATCCGGGATTCCGTCCAGCGCCGGGGCTACCCGCCGTCCATGCGCGAGATCGGCCAGGCCGTGGGCCTGTCCAGCACCTCCTCGGTCGCCCACCAGCTGATGGCCCTGGAGCGCAAGGGCTTCCTGCGCCGGGACCCGCACCGCCCGCGCGCCTACGAGGTCCGCGGCGTCGAGGTGGCCCGCCCGAACACCGCCGAGACGGCCGGCCGGCCCTCCACCTCCTACGTGCCGCTGGTCGGCCGGATCGCCGCCGGCGGGCCGATCCTCGCCGAGCAGACGGTCGAGGACGTCTTCCCGCTGCCGCGCCAACTGGTCGGCGAGGGCGAGCTGTTCGCGCTCACCGTGCGCGGCGACTCGATGATCGAGGCGGCCATCTGCGACGGCGACTGGGTCACCGTGCGCCGCCAGCCGGTCGCCGAGAACGGCGACATCGTGGCCGCGATGATCGACGGCGAGGCCACCGTGAAGCGCCTCAAGCGCGAGGACGGCCGGATCTGGCTGATGCCGCACAACCCGGCGTACGAGCCGATCAACGGCGACAACGCGACCATCCTGGGCAAGGTCGTCGCCGTCCTGCGCCGCCTCTGACACGCTCCCGGACACCGAGGAACCGGGAAGGGGCTCCACCGCGTCAGCGGGGAGCCCCTCCGGCGTGTCCGGGAAGGCGTGTCCGGGAAGGCGGGCCCGGGAAGGCGGGCGGTCAGCCCCGCTTCGCCACCGGCCGCACCGGCGCCGCCGAGGCGTCGATCGCCGCCAGCGAGCGGCGCACCTGGTTGCGGTCCGTGGTGTACCAGAACTCCGGCATCGAGGACCGGAAGAAGCTCCCGTACCGCTTGGTCTCCACCCGCGGATCCAGCACCGCCACCACGCCCCGGTCGTCCGCCGCGCGCACCAGCCGGCCCGCGCCCTGCGCCATCAGCAGCGCCGCGTGCGTCGCCGCGACGGCCATGAAGCCGTTCCCGCCGTGCTGTTCGACGTCCTTCTGCCGGGCGCTCATCAGCGGGTCGTCCGGCCGCGGGAAGGGGATGCGGTCCATCACGACCAGCTGGCAGGCCGAACCCGGCACGTCCACGCCCTGCCAGAGCGAGAGCGTGCCGAACAGGCAGGTGGTCGCGTCCGAGGCGAACTCCCGGATCAGCTCGCCCAGGGTGTCCTCCCCCTGGAGCAGGATCCGGTGGTCCAGCCGCTCCCGCATCGCCTCGGCGGCCGCCTGGGCGCCGCGCATCGAGGAGAACAGGCCCAGCGTGCGCCCGCCGGCCGCGCCGATCAGCTCGGCCAACTCGTCGAGCATGTCCGGCCGTTCGGGATCGCGCCCGGGGTCGGCGAGGTGCTTGGCGACGTACAGGATGCCCTGCTTGGGGTACTTGAACGGCGAGCCGACGTCGAGCCCCCGCCAGTACGGGACGGCCTCCTCGTCGGGCCCGGACGAGAGGCCGGGCTCGGGGTTGTCCCCCGGCGTGCGCTCGTCCGGCAGCCTGGTCTCCTTCGGCAGGCCGAGCGAGCCGGCCACGCCGTTGAAGTCCCCGCCGAGCTTGAGGGTGGCCGAGGTCAGGACGACCGAGCGCTCCTTGTACAGGCCCTCGCGCAGCAGCCCGGACACGCTCAGCGGGGCGACCCGCAGCGAGGCGGTGCCCAGCCCGTAGCGGTCGCTGCGCTCGATCCAGACCACGTCGTACTCGGAGTCCTCCAGCAGCCGCTCGGCGGTCTCGTGCAGCGTCTCGGCGGAGGCCATCGCCTGCTTGCGCACCGCGTCCTCGTCGCTGAGCCCCTTGTCCCGGGTCTCGCCGAGCGAGGTGATCACCTGCCGGGAGGCGTCCCGGATCGCGGTGACGGCGTACGCCAGGTACTCGGGCAGTTCCTCGACCCGGCCGGGCTGGGCGGTCTCCATCAGGCCGTGGTAGTTCTCGGCGGCGGCCTGCAGCGCGTCGACGGCCTTCTCGTTGGCCAGCCGCGCGGCCCGCTTCACGGCCCGGTTGACGGCGCCCACGGTCAGCTCGGCGGTGGCCGCGCCGGTGACCCGGTTGACCAGCTCGTGCGCCTCGTCGACGATCAGCAGCCCGTGCTCGGGGAGCACCGGCGCGCCCTCGATCGCGTCGATCGCCAGCATCGCGTGGTTGGTGACCACGACGTCCGCCAGCTTGGCCCGCTCCCGGGCCTTCTCCGCGAAGCACTCCTGCCCGTACGCGCAGCGGGTGGCGCCCAGGCACTCCTTGGAGTTGACCGACAGCTGCGCCCAGGCCTTGTCCGAGACGCCGGGGCTCATGTCGTCCCGGTCGCCGGTCTCGGTCTCGTCGGCCCAGTCGCGCAGCCGCAGCACCTCCTGCCCGAGCTTGCCGGTGGGCCCGCCGAGCGCGTCCACCGGGTCGAACAGGCCCTCGCCCTCGTCGCTCGGGGTGCCCTCGTTGGCCCGGTGCAGGCACAGGTAGTTGGAGCGGCCCTTGAGCATCGCGAACAGCGGGCGGCGGCGCAGCACCGGGTGCAGGGCGTCCACGGTGCGCGGCAAGTCCCGTTCGACCAGCTGGCGTTGCAGCGCCAGGGTGGCGGTGGCGACCACCACGCGGTCTCCGTGGGCGAGCGCCGGCACCAGGTAGGCGAGGGACTTCCCGGTGCCGGTGCCGGCCTGGACGAGCAGGTGCTCGCCGTGGTCGACGGCGTCGGCGACGGCCTCGGCCATCCTGACCTGGCCGGGGCGCTCCACCCCGCCGACGGCCTCGACCGCGGCGTGCAGCAGTTCGGGGATGCGCGTGCGCGGGACGGCCGCGGCCTCCTCGGCCGTGGCGTCGCCATCGGCCGGGAGCTGGGTTTCGGAGTCGTTCGTCATGACTCTCCCACCCTACGGCGCGGGGGCGACAATCCGGTCCGGTTGCGGCGGAAGTGCGGGGCGGCGCACGTCCACGCCCACCAGCGCGTTCGGCACCGTCCCGTGCCGGGCGGCGTGCGGGCGGTGCGGCCGGTCCTGGTAGCCGTCGAGCAGCAGCCGGTTGCGGTTGAGGCAGAGCCGGTCGATCCGCGGCCGGAACAGGTCGAACAGCTCGAAGCGCTCGCGCAGCTCGGGGAAGCGGGCCTGGTAGCGGCGGATCTCGGCGCTCAGCAGCGCCCAGAAGTCCGGCTCCGGCAGCCCGGTGTGCGCCTCCAGCAGCGGGGCGAGGTAGCGGAAGACGCCGATGAACAGCCCGGAGTGGATGAACTGGCAGAGCCCCTGCGGGTCGTCGCGCAGCAGCACCCCGGCGACCTCGGCGGGCAGGGCGCGCAGCTCGGGCAGGTCCTGGTCGCTGAGGTTGACGTCGTCGACGAAGTCCTTGACCGCGAGGCGCACCGGCACGTCGGACGGGTCGAAGACCACGATGGCGTTCTCGCCGTGCGGGGAGAAGACCAGGCCGTAGCGGTAGAGGAAGTGCAGCAGCGGCGGGAGGACGGCGGCGAACAGCCGGCCGGTCCACTCGGCGGCGGTGAGGCCGGAGCGGGCGATCAGTTCGGCGGTGAGCGCCCGCCCGTCCGAGCCGGTCTGCAGCAGGGCGGCCAGGGTTCGGGCGCGTTCACCGGTGTCCAGGCGGGGGCCGAGCGGTTCGCGCCAGATCGCGCCGAGCAGCTCCTTGTACTGGTAGGGCGCCTCGGGCAGCTCCCGGTAGACCGGGTGGTCGACGGTGACGGAGGCGATCTCGCCGAGCAGGATCACCCGGCACTCGTCGCGCAGGAACGGGTCGCCGTCGCGCAGCCCGTGCAGCCAGGCGGTGACGGCGGGCGCGGCGAGCGTGCGCTCGGTGGGCAGGCCGCGCCAGACCAGGGTGTTGAGGATCGAGAGCGGCAGCTTGACGGTGCAGCGCTCGGGGCGGTCGGTGTTGAAGAAGGAGCGGATGGACTGCTGCGGTAGCCGCAGGTCGCCGTCGGTGGGCAGCGGGACGATCTCGCCGGAGGCGATCCAGGGCGCGAACAGCGGCAGGACCGTCTGTTCCCACTGCCAGGGGTGGACGGGCAGCAGCAGGTAGTCGGCGGCGTCCGGGCCGAGCGCGGCGCGCAGCGCGTCGACGTCGTCGAGCTCGCGGGCGTACAGCTGCTCGGGCCGCTCCAGGCCGGGCACGCCGCGGTACCGGGCGAGCCGGCGGTGCACGGCGAGCCAGGGCAGCGGGCTCGGGCTGCGGGCCTCCGGGGCCCAGCGGGCGGCGTCGCTGCCGGAGAAGCCGATCCGGCCCTTGTTGGGGACGATCCAGGGGTGGCCGTCCTGCCGGCCCTCGATGCCGGGGTGGTCGAGGTCGGCGAGTTCGGCGGCGGTGAGGGCGGTGGCGAGCTGGCGGGCGTCGGCGGTCAGGGTGGCGGCGAGTTCGCGGACCAGGTGGCCGGCGGTCTCGCCGCCCATGCCGAGGGTGGTGCGGGCGTACGGGAGGAAGCGCAGCGGGTCGAGGCCGTCCGGGCGGTCGCAGCGGACGGACTCCGGGTCGACCTGCCAGCTGCCGTAGGCGCCGCGCCGGGCGGTGAACGCGTACCGGGCCCCGGGCAGCTTCAGCCGGTACTCGCCCTCGGTCGGGCCGGGGTCGGGGGTGAGCAGTTCCTCGTAGGCGAACTCGCCGAGCATCTTGGCCAGCAGGGCGCGGCCGGCCCGCCGCCAGTGCCCGGCGGTGAGGTGCGGGGGCAGGTAGAGCGGCGGTTCAGCGGCCGGCTGTTGCGGCACGGGTCAGCTCCTGGGGTCGTGGGACGGAGGCGTGCGGACGGGCCGCGGGGGGCGGTGCGAAGCCGGTCCAGGCGGTGCGGTCGGGCAGCCGGTGGACGGTGCGCCCGGTGACGGCGTTGAGGATGACGGCGGCCCGGTGGGCGCCGAGCCCGAGGTCGGGGGTGCCGACGCCGTGGGTGTGCAGTTCGGCGTTCTGGACGTACAGGCCGCCGGTGAGTTCGGGCCGGGTGGCGACCCGGTGGTCGAGGTCGACCCGGTAGCGCCCGGCGTCGTCCCAGTCGATCAGGTCGGCGAGCGGTTCGAGCGCGGCCGGGCGGGCGGCCCGGTAGCCGGTGGCGAGCACCACGGCGTCGGTGCGCAGCACGTGCGCGGCGCCGGAGTCGGTGTGCCGGCAGTGCAGTTCGAGGCCGCCGCAGGGGCCTGGGCGGGCGTCGGTGACGGCGGTGCCGGGGGTGATCTCGACCGGGGCGGCGTCGATCGGGCGGCCGATGGTCCGCTCGTAGAGGTGGTCGTGGATGTCGGCGAGGGTCTCGGCGCTGGCGGCCTTGTGCAGTTGCCACTGGGCGGCGACCAGGGTGTCCCGGACGGGCCCGGGCAGGCTGTGGAAGTAGCGGGTGTAGTCGGGGGTGAAGTGTTCGAGGCCGAGCTTGGAGTACTCCATGGGGGCGAGCGCCCTGGTCCTGGTGAGCCAGCGCAGGCGCACGCCGTCGCCGTCGTGGCGGCGGAGCAGGTCGAGGAAGACCTCGGCGCCGGACTGCCCGCTGCCGACCACGGTGATGTCCCGGGCGCCGGCCAGCTCGGCCCGGCGGTCCAGGTAGTCGGCGGAGTGGAAGGCGCCCGGGTGGCCGTCGAGCCGGGCGATGGCCTCGGGCAGCACGGGCCGGGTGCCGACGCCGAGGGCGAGGTTGCGGGCCCGGACGGTGGACTGCCGGCCGGTCGCGGTGTCGGTCAGCTCGGCCAGGAACAGGGCGCCGTCCTGGCGCAGCGCGGTGACCTCGGTGCCGAACCGGCAGTTGGCCAGCCGTTCGGCGGCCCAGCGGCAGTAGTGGTCGTACTCGCGGCGGGGCAGCTGGAAGCGCTCGGCGAAGTAGAACGGGAACAGCCGGTCCTGCTCGCGCAGGTAGTTGAGGAAGGACCACCGGTTGGTCGGGTCGACCAGGGAGACCAGGTCGGCGAGGAAGGGCACCTGCATCCGGGCCCCGTCGACGAGCATGCCGTGGTGCCAGCGGAACTCCGGGCGCTGTTCGCAGAAGAGCGTGCGCAGCCCGGGTACGGGCTCGGCGAGCGCGGCGAGCGAGAGGTTGAACGGGCCGATGCCGACGCCGAGCAGGTCGTAGGGGGGTGTGTTCACAGGTCGTCCTCAGCGAAGGGCAGAGCTCGGGCGCGGACCATCAGGGCCGCGCGCTTGTCGGGCAGGTCGAGTTCGGCGGCGACGTGGAATCCGGCCCGTTCGAAGGCCCGGACGGAGCGCCGGTTGCGCACGTCCGGTTCGGCCACCACCCGTTCGCAGGCCGGGCGGCGGCGCAGGACCAGGTCGGCGAGGGCGGTCAGCAGGACGGCGCCGAGGCCCCGGCCGCGGGCGGCGGCGGGGCCGAGCAGCAGGTGCAGGCCGGTGTCGTGCGGCCGGGCGGGGTAGTGCGCGGCGAGCGGGTCGAGGTCGGCGCGGTAGACCTCCCAGTAGCTCATCGGCTCGCCGTCGAGCAGGCCGAGGCAGGGCAGGCTGCGGCCGTCGCCGTCGAGTTGGGCCCGGACGTGCCGCTCGGTGACGGCGGGCGGCCCGGCGAGCGCCCAGAACTCGTCGACCTCGGGGTCGTTCATCCACCCGGCGAGCAGCGGGAGGTCGGCCGGCAGCCGGACGGGGCTGAGCCGGAACTCGCCGGCCGGGGTGGGGACGGCGCCCCACGCCGGTACGTCGTCCGTCATCGGGCGCCCGCCACCGGGTTGGGGATGTCCACGTACACGGACTGGGTGGCGACCGGGCCGACCAGTTCGTCCAGGCCGTTGATCCGGGTGAGCAGGTTGGCCTTGCAGGGCAGGGTGGGCGCGTCCAGCAGCAGCGCGGGCAGCGCCGAGCCGGTGGCGGCGGCGCGCGGGCCGGCCAGGAAGCGGCGCAGCCCGGCGAGCAGGACGTCCTCGTCGGCGAGGCCCTGGCTGCCGAGGGCGCCGATCAGGCCGAGCACGTGGTTGATGCCGAGGTAGTAGGCGAAGTGGTGGTCGATCACCTGGTCGGGCAGGAAGGTGTCGCTGTCGGCGCCGAGCCCGGGCAGTCGGGCGGTGAGCCGGTCGGCGGCGCTCTGCCGGTAGTAGTAGCCCTGGTTGTCGCGGTAGCGGCCGCCGCTCGGCCAGCCGTCCCGGTCGAGCAGGACGAGGCTGTTCTGCTGGTGGGCCTCCAGGGCGATGCCGCCCCGGCCGTCCAGCCAGAGGACGGGCAGCACGACGGCGTCCAGGTAGCGCAGGAACCATTCGGCGGCGACGGTGCGCAGCGGTCGGCCGGTGCGGGCGGCCAGCGCCCGGACGGTGTCGCCGAGCCGGGAGGGCATGGTGTCGCCGGCTCCGCGCGGCTGTTCGGCGACCAGCCCGGCGACGCACAGCACGCGGTCGGCGGGGGCGAAGGGCTGGGCGCGCAGCACGGTGTCCAGGCCGCCCGGGTCGCCGAGGGCGGGGTGGTCGACGCCGATCCAGGCCGGGTCGCGGACGATGTCGAAGCCGGGGTGGGCGGCCCGCCACTCGGCGGCCAGCCCGCTCTCCAGCAGCCGGTGCATCTCCAGGCCGCGGTGCAGTTCCTTGCGCAGGTTCTCCCGGCGGGAGTTGGTGATCCGCAGGCCGAGCGAGAGCTTGAGCATCCACGGGGTGCCGGGCCGGTAGACGGTGCGCACCGAGGAGGTGGGGTGCCAGGGTTCGCCGGCCGGCCCGAGGTCGCGCAGCAGCCCGTCCGCGAGCAGGGCGGCGACGGCCGGACGGTGGGCGAGTTCGCGGGCCTGCCAGGGGTGCAGCGGCAGGGCGGCGGTGCCGGGCGGCAGGGTGAGGGCGCCGTCGAGCAGGTCGGCGGTGAGCCGGTCGGCGGTCTCGGCGAGGGCGGAGCCGGCGGCGAGCAGGGCGCGGTCGACGGCGTACCAGTGGAGTTGGAAGGCGCCGTGCAGTTCGGGCGAGTAGGCGGCGCTCTGGGCCGGGCCGAGGCCGTCGCGGCTCTTCGGGGTGGGGTGCAGCGGGTGGCCGAGCAGCAGGGCCTGTTCGGCGGCGAGGAAGTGCGAGCGTTCGGGGCCGCCGGCCGGGGTGGCGGTGCGGTGGTGGGCGAGGATCTCGGCGGTGCGCACGACCGAGTCGGCGACCCGGGCGGCGAGGTCGGCGACCTGGCCGGGGTCGGGCCGTTCGGCGGCCGCGGCGGCGAGCAGGGCGGCGGCGGTGACGGCGTCGACGGGGGCCCCGAAACCGTCGACGGCCCCGCCCGAGGCGGCGTCGCCGACCGCGAGGACGGCCGGGCCGAAGCGGTGCCAGCCGCCGGGCGACCAGTAGCGGACGGCGGCGGAGAGCCGGGCGGCGCCGCCGAGGACGGCGATCCGCAGCCGGCCGTCCGGTCCGGGCCGGGCGCCGGTCTCGCGGGTCCAGCACCGCAACAGGGCTTCCACGGCGGCCTGTTCGGCGGCGACGGCCGGGTCCGGGTGCAGCAGCGGGTCGGGCCCGGGATGCCCGGCCGCGGCCGGCGGCGGGACGGGCGGGGCTCCGGTGAGTGCGGTGCTCAAGGCTGCTCCTTGGTGCGCGTGGGGGTGCGGACGCGCGGGCGGCGGGGCGTGGAGCGGTTCGGCGGGTGCTCGCGGCCTTCGCGTCAGGTAAGGGTTACCTATCCCTGACGGGTGATCACAAGGGCGGGTCACTCGTCCTGGTGAAGATCCGTGATACTCCCGCACCGGCCCGGCGGAGCCTGCTGCGTCAACGGACCCGCCCGGTCCGCGTCACGGATCGGTGACCTGCGCCCGCCCGCGCAACCCGGGGGGCGGCCGCCGCCGTCCTGTACGGCGGTGGAAGACTCCAGGGCGGCGAGCCGCCGCCCCGGAGCCGGACCGACCGCCGCCCGCCCAAACCGACCGACCGAAACCGCCCGCCCGAACCGACCGACCGAGCACACAGGGGGAAGTGCACAGATGCCTACGATCCACCGGTCCCTGGCCGCCGTCGCGGTCGCGGGGGCCCTGCTCGCGGTGAGCGCCTGCGGGCCGGACGGCCCGGCCGGCGACGGCGGCTCCACCGTGGCGGGCCCGCCGCCCGCGAGCGACTCGCCCTCCTCCGGTGGCCGGATCACCCTGCCCTCCGGCCTGCCGACCAGCCTGCTGGAGGGCCTGCCGAAGACCTGGGACGACCTGAAGAAGTGGAGGTTCGAGGACTGGGACTCCTGGGCCTCCAAGCACGTCTTCAACAACCCGGTGGTGAAGGACTTCTGGGACCCGGACACGATGGGCGACTCCAAGCCCGCCGACCCGGCCCCGCCGTCCGCGAAGCCCGCCCCGGCCACGCCCACGCCCACCGCCGCCGGCTCCGCCGCGGACGACGGCGCGACCGACCCGGAGCCGCCGGTGGTCAAGGCGGTGCCGGTGCCCCGGCCGTACCTCCAACAGCCGTCCGGCAAGGTGTTCTTCAGCGCCAAGGGCGGCCGCGGCAACTGCTCGGCGACGGTGATCACCGACCCGCAGCACCCGGGGAGGAGCAACCTGGTCTGGACGGCCGGCCACTGCGTGCACGAGGGCAAGGGCGGCACCTTCTACAAGGACCTGGTCTTCGTGCCCGCCTACAACAACTCGGGTGCCTCCAGCGGCGGCAAGCGGGCCCCGCTGTCCGAGCTGGCGCCGCTGGGCACCTGGTGGGCCGACCAGGTCACCACCTCGCCGCAGTGGATGGTCGAGGGCGGTGGCAGCGGCGACGCGGCCAACCAGTACGACTTCGCGGTGATGCGCGTGCACAACCAGAACGACACGGGCAAGTCCCTGGAGGAGACGGTCGGTTCGGCCGTCCCGGTGTGGTTCGACGCGCCGCGCGACAAGCTCGACGTCTGGGCCGCCGGCTACCCACTGGTCAAGCCCTTCGACGGCCAGGAGCTCTACAAGTGCGTCGGGGGCAGGCCCACCCGGCTGTCCTTCGACGCCAAGCGCCCGACGATGCTCACCATCGGCTGCGACATGACCCAGGGCGCCAGCGGCGGCGGCTGGTTCGCGACCATGCCGGACGGGAAGACCGCCCTGGTCAGCAACACCTCGATCGGCACCCAGGGGCACACCTCGCTCAGCGGCCCGTACCTGGAGACCGTCGCCAGGAACGCCCTGGACTGGATCTCCCGCAAGCAGTGACCCACAAGCAGTGACCCATAGACAGTGACCCGCAGGCAGTGAGGACGCGCGGGCGGTCGACAGCCGCCCCGCAGCCGTCCGTCAGCCGCACCGAGCACCGAAGCACCACGGGGGAGGACTCAGCATGCCCAGGCACGAAGGCCGGCGCCGCCGGGCCGCGACGGCCGCCGCCGCGCTGCTCGGCGCGCTCGCGCTCACCGCGACGGCCTGCGGGCCGGACGCCGCCCCCGGCGCGAGCGCCCCGCCGCTCGCGCTGCCCAAGGCCGCGCCCACCAGCGTGGGCGACCTGAGCGGCTGGAAGCTGGAGGACTGGGCCCGGTTCGTCGCCGACAGCGGCTTCGCCAACGAGGTGGCCCAGGGCTACTGGTCGACCGGCCGGACGGAGGGCGCCAAGCCCCGACTGGTGCAGGAGTACGCGCTCTCCTCCCCCGCCCAGGGCGACGTCCAGCGGGACGCGCCGCCCGCCGCCGTCCCGGCCACGCCGCAGCCGCACCCGTACACCCCGGCCACCGCGGTGGCCGGCAAGCTCTTCGTGACCACGCCCAAGGGCGACGCGGTCTGCTCCGGCACGGTGGTCTCCGACCCGCTCAACCCGGGGCGGAGCAACCTCGTCTACACCGCCGCGCACTGCCTGCACGAGGGCAGGGGCGGCGGCTGGATGAAGAACATCGTGTTCGTGCCGGCCTTCAACCGGGACGGCCGGGCGGGCCGCGGCAAGCCGTACACCGAGCAGCAGGCCGCTCCGTACGGCCGGTGGACGGCGGTGCGGGCGATGGTCTCGCCGACCTGGCTGCAGGAGAGCGGCGTCGGCGCCCGCGACCAGTTCGACTACGGGATCGTCCGGGTGCGCGGCGAGGGCGGCACCTCGCTGGAGGAGGCGGTCGGCGGCTCGGTGCCGATCTGGTTCAACGCCCCGCGCGAGCAGATCACCTCGGCCGTCTCGTACGGCTACCCGGCCGAGCGGCCGTTCGACGGCATGGAGCTGGACCACTGCGACTCGGCCGTCCGGCCGTCCCGGCTGTCCTTCGACCGGGCCCGCCCGCCGATGTACATGATCGGCTGCACGATGACCGGCGGGGCCGGTGGCGGCGGCTGGTTCATCACCAGGGACGGCAAGCCGAACCTGATCAGCGTCAACTCGATCGGCGACCGCAACCCGTCCGGGTACCTGGCCGGGCCCTCGCTGCAGGACCAGGCCAAGCAGGCCTTCGACTACTTCGCCAAGAACGTGAAGTGACGCGCGAGAGGCCCCCGGACCGGTCGCGGTCGGTCCGGGGGCCCCTCGTCGGCACGTCAGCCCTGCAGGGCGACCGCGAAGTGCTCCAGCTCGGCGGCCAGCTCGGCCGGCAC
Organism: Streptomyces sp. Y1; assembly: GCF_041053115.1. Lineage (NCBI taxonomy): Bacteria > Bacillati > Actinomycetota > Actinomycetes > Kitasatosporales > Streptomycetaceae > Streptomyces > Streptomyces sp. Y1. The sequence goes on from NZ_CP163445.1 coordinate 2,443,486, forward strand.
CTTGGCGTGCACCAGGGTGCCCTCGCCGGTGTGCTCGGTGGCGATCAGCTCGCCCTCCGCGTGCACCCGGGAGACCAGCGCGCCCTGGGTGTAGGGCACCAGGGCCCGCACCTCGATCGCCGGGCGCGGCAGCTCGTCGTCGATGAGCTGCAGCAGCTCGTCCATGCCCGCGCCGGTGCGGGCCGACACCACGATGGCGTGCGGCTCGCGGCGCAGCAGCCGCTGCAGCACGTGCGGGTCGGCGGCGTCCGCCTTGTTGATCACCACGATCTCCGGCACGTTCTGCGCGTCGACCGAGACGATGACCTCGCGGACGGCGGCCAGCTGCGTCTCCGGCTCGGGGTGCGAGCCGTCGACGACGTGCAGGATGAGGTCCGCGTCGGCGACCTCCTCCATGGTCGAGCGGAAGGCCTCGACCAGGTGGTGCGGCAGGTGCCGGACGAACCCGACCGTGTCGGCCAGGGTGTAGACCCGCCCGCTCGGGGTCTGGGCCCGGCGCACGGTCGGGTCCAGGGTGGCGAACAGCGCGTTCTCCACCAGCACGCCCGCGCCGGTGAGCCGGTTGAGCAGGGAGGACTTGCCGGCGTTGGTGTAGCCGGCGATGGCCACGGACGGCACCTGGTGGCGCTTGCGCTCCTGGCGCTTGGTGTCGCGGCCCTTCTTCATGTCGGCGATCTCCCGGCGGAGCTTCGCCATCTTCTCGCGGATCCGGCGCCGGTCGGTCTCGATCTTGGTCTCACCGGGACCACGGGTGGCCATGCCGCCGCCGGACGAGCCGGAGCCGCCACCACCCATCTGCCGGGACAGCGACTGACCCCAGCCGCGCAGACGCGGCAGCATGTACTGCATCTGCGCCAGCGAGACCTGCGCCTTGCCCTCCCGGGACTTGGCGTGCTGGGCGAAGATGTCCAGGATCAGGGCCGTCCGGTCGACGACCTTGACCTTGACCACGTCTTCCAGGTGGATCAGCTGGCCGGGGGTGAGCTCACCGTCGCAGACCACGGTGTCGGCGCCGCTGGAGGCGACGATGTCGCGCAGCTCCTGCGCCTTGCCGGAGCCGATGTAGGTCGCGGCGTCGGGCTTGTCGCGGCGCTGGATGACGCCGTCCAGCACCTCGGAGCCGGCGGTCTCGGCGAGCGCGGCGAGCTCGGCCATCGAGTTCTCCGCCTCCTCCAGGGTGCCGTCGGTCCAGACGCCGACGAGCACCACGCGCTCCAGGCGGAGCTGGCGGTACTCGACCTCGGTGACGTCTTCGAGTTCGGTGGAGAGGCCGGCGACCCGGCGCAGGGCGGCACGCTCGCTGCGGTCGTACTGGTCGCCGTCGTAGTGGTGGCCGAGGTCCTCGTCGATGGCCGCGAGGTCCTCGTCCATGAGGGCTTCCGCCCGCCGACCGTCGATGCGGCGCGGGGCGTCGGCGTGGTCGCGGGCTTCGAACGTGGAGGTCATTCTGTCCTTTGGCTGCTGGTACGGGTGGCCTGTCGGGGACCGTCGGTACGGGCCCGTAAGGAGTCTGCCCAGCTGTCGCCCCGGCTACCGTCCGGGTGAGGTGAGCTACCCCTCGGGGCCGCGGTGTCACCGGGGCTCCTGTGCCCTGAGAACGCCGCGGACCGGCCGTGAATTCCCCATGATGGTCGCACGCCCGGGGCGGGCCGGTCACCCCCTTTTCACCCGGGGTCATCCTGCGGTCACCCAGGACGTCCGCCGCCGCCGCACCCGTCACCCCGGTCGCCCGACCCCGCCCTCCGGCGCGTGCGGGCGGCTCACGTCGTACACGCCCGACACCTTGAGCATCGCCCGCATCAGGCCGGGCAGCGCGGCCGGCTCGGGCAGCTCGACGGTGTAGGTGTGCCGGACCCGCAGCTCCTGCGGCGGCTCGACCTCGGCCGAGACGATGCCGACGCCCACGGCGGAGATCGCCGCGGTGAGGTCGGCGAGCAGCCGGGGCCGGTTCAGCGCCTCGGCCCGCAGGGTGACCCGGTGGCCGGCCGCCGGCGCGTCCTGCGGCCGCCAGCGGACCTCCAGCACGGCCCGGCCGTCCGCCCGCATCCGCTCCCCGGCCGGGCAGCCGGCCCGGTGCACCGCCACCGCTCCGCCGCGGATCGGGTAGCCGGCCACCTCGTCCGGCGGGACGGGCGTGCAGCAGCGGGCCAGCCGGACGGCCGCGCCGGGCCGCCCGGCCACCGCGACGGGCGCGGCCCGCCGCCCGCCGGCCCCGCGCCGGGCGTCCCGGTGCGCGGACGGGCCAAGCAGCTCGGGCTGTCCCGGTTGTCCGGGCTGCCCGGCCGAGGGGCCGGTGCGCACCACCGGCAGCCGGGCCGGGTGGTCGGCCAGCCAGCGTTCGATGGCCAGCCGGGCGGCGGGGGTGCGGGCGTACTCCAGCCACTGCGGGGACGGCCCGGAGGGCTGCCCGCCGGCCGTGGCGGCCTCGGTGAGCACGGCCAGCACGTCGCCGTCGCGCAGCGCGGTGGACAGCGCGGTGAGCCGGCCGTTGACCCGGGCGCCGATACATCGGTGCCCGGTCTGCTCGCCGAGCAGATAGGCCGCATCCACACAAGTGGCCCCGGCCCTCAGCTGAAGCGTTTCGCCAGCCTCGGTCACGACGGTGATCTCGCGGTCCCCGGCGAGGTCGGCGGTGAGCGCGGACCAGAAGGCGTCCGGGTCGGGCGTCTCCTGCTGCCACTCCAGCAGCCGGCTGAGCCAGCCGGGCCGGGCCGGGTCGGTGCGGTCCAGCTCGTCGGTGTCCGGGGCGGCGCCGGCCGGGGTCGGGTCGCCGAGCGCGACCACCCCGGTCTGGGCGACCTCGTGCATCCGCCGGGTGCGGACCAGCACCTCGACCACCTCGCCCTCCAGCGCCACGGCGGTGTGCAGCGACTGGTAGAGGTTGAACTTGGGGGCGGCCACGAAGTCCTTGAACTCCCCGGGCAGCGGCGTCCAGCAGGTGTGCAGCTCGCCCAGCACGGCGTAGCAGTCGGCGTTCTCCTCGACCACCACCAGCAGCCGCCCGAAGTCGGCCGGCTGCGGCCGCTGCGGCTGCCCGTCCGGCCCGGGCGCGGCGGCCCGCTTCAGCAGCACCCGGTGCAGCGAGACGCAGTGCCGGGGCCGGACGGTGACCTCGGCGGCCACCCCGGCCTCGGCCAGCTGGCGGGCCAGTCGCCGGGCGAAGGGCTCCAGCAGGGCGTCCGGCTCGGCCTCGTGACCGGCGATCAGGGCGCGGGTGCGGGCGTGCTCCTCGGGGTGCAGAGTGGCGAAGACGATGTCCTCGAGCTCCGCCTTGAGCACCTGGATGCCGAGCCGCTCGGCCAGCGGGATCAGCACGTCCCGGGTGACCTTGGCGATCCGCACCTGGCTGGCCGGCTTCATGTGCCGGATGGTGCGCATGTTGTGCAGCCGGTCGGCGAGCTTGATCACCATCACCCGGACGTCGTCCCCGGTGGCGACCAGCATCTTGCGGAAGGTCTCGGCCTCGGCGGCCGCGCCGAAGTCGACCTTCTCCAGCTTCGTCACCCCGTCGACCAGGTAGGCGACTTCGGGGCCGAAGCCGGCGCCCACCTGTTCCAGCGTCAACTCGGTGTCCTCGACGGTGTCGTGGAGCAGCGAGGCGACCAAGGTGGTCGTCCCGGCGCCGAGTTGGGCCAGGATCATGGTGACGGCCAGCGGGTGGGTGATGTACGGCTCACCGCTCTTGCGCTTCTGGCCGCGGTGGCTCGCCTCGGCGAGCCGGTACGCCCGGGCGAGCAGACCGAGGTCGGCCTGCGGATGGTGGGCGCGGTGGACCCGGACGAGCGGTTCGAGCGCGTCCGGGACCGGCTGGCGGCCGGTGGCCAGTAACGCCGCCCGCCCGGCCCGGCCGAGGGCTGCCAGGCCGAGCTCCCCGAGGGGCCGCCTGGCCCCGGCCTGCCGTACGGTCGTCGGCTGCCCCCCCGCGAGGGGCTGCCCGGCTTCGATGGTCATCGCACCTCCGGCAACGGTCGCCGGGTGCTGCCCCTCCCCAGGGGTGATCGACCCGGTGGTCCATGCTACCGAGCAGAGCACGTTCCGCGATGCCGTGATTCCCGTCCGCGACCGGTATCACCCGATCGGGGGGATTCGTCGCCGTACGAATTGGGCAAACCGGGCCCTCAGCCCCGGTGCAGCGCCCACCAGCGCTCGTCGAGGCGCCCCTCGGCGACGATCACGGCCGGCCCCGTCATCTCCACCCGGCCGTCCGGGTGCTCGGTGATCACCAGCCGCCCGCCCGGCACGTCCACGGTGTACGCGACGGCCTCGCCGGTGACGGCCGGGTCCGCGCCGTCGCGGCGGATCGCCGCCACGGCGACGGCACACGCGCCGGTGCCGCAGGAGCGGGTCTCGCCGGAGCCGCGCTCGTGCACCCGCATCGCGACGTGCCGCGGGCCGCGGTCGACCACGAACTCGACGTTGACGCCCTCCGGGTAGGCGCCCTCGGGGCTGGTGAGCGGCGCGCGGAACAGGTCGCCGGCGTGGTCCAGGCTCTCGACGAAGGCGACCGCGTGCGGGTTGCCCATGTTGACGTTCACGGCGGGCCAGCGGCGCTCGCCGACCGCGACCTCGATGCCGTCCGGCCCGGGCAGCCGGGCCTTGCCCATGTCGATGGTGACCTCGCCGGGCGTGCCGTCCGCGGCGTCCTCGGCGACCTTCGCGGTGAGCACCCCGGAACGGGTGGCGATCGCCAGCTCGCCGGGCTTGGCCAGACCGGCCTCGACCAGGAAGCGGGCGAACACCCGCAGGCCGTTCCCGCACATCTCGGCGATGCTGCCGTCCGAGTTGCGGTAGTCCATGAACCACTCGGCCCGGTCGGCCAGGTGCGCGGCGGCCGGATCGGCGGCGGCGCGCACCACCCGCAGCAGCCCGTCCCCGCCGATGCCGGCCCGGCGGTCGCACAGCGCGGCGACGGCCGCGGGGCCGATCTCCAGCGCGCCGTCCGGGTCCGGGACGATCACGAAGTCGTTCTGGGTGCCGTGGCCCTTGAAGAAGGGGAGGCCGGCCTGCGGGAGGGAGGATGCGCTCACGCCACCCAGGGTACTGAGGAGGGGTGCCGAGCCCTACCGCAGGTACGCGACCCGCCAGACCGCGAGCACGCACGCGGCCAGCGCGATCAGGGTGTAGACGGCGATCGCCCGCCAGCTCGCCCGCTGCCCGGAGCCGCGGCGCGGCAGGCCGGGCCACCGGTAGCCGGCGTGCCGGGCGGCCATCGCGCCCCAGCCGAACGAGGCGGCGGTGAACAGCAGCCCGAGCATCCCGACCATGGTGGCGCGCGCCCCGGCCGAGCCGAAGGCGAGCGGGAAGGCGAACATCAGCGAGCCGAGGGTGCCGAGCAGCGCGATCGGCAGCGTCTGCCACCAGCGCAGCCGGCGCAGCGGGCGGATCTCCCGCTCGTGCACGGCGGCGTCCGGCGGGAGGTGGGTGTCCAGGGCGGGCACCGCGAGCGCGTACGAGGTGGGTGCCTCCAGGCCGGTCAGCACGGGGAGGTCGCCCATCGTGGACTCGTCGAACTCCTCGGCCGGTGCGGTGACGCTCCCGCGCTGGCCGGGTTCGGGGCCGGTACCCGTCGACACACGGCCTCCCCTGACTGTTCGACACGAGCGGACTCGCGGCCGGGCACGGTCGGCCCTCGCGGGCCGACCCCTACGCCATCGATGATGGCATGTCCAGGGGGGCCGTTCGGGCCGGACCGGGGTCGGCGGGTGATCCGTGGCCATCACGTGATCCGGCCGTGACCCCCGGTTCGTCCTGCACGGCCACCTGCGCGCGCACCTGCACCGCCGAACTGGCCGAAACCCGAGCTACACGGCCGGAACTCCCTGACGCCCGATCAGTTCGAGGGACCGCTCCAGCAGCTCGACCGGGTCGGTGCCGGCCGGGCGGGAGAGCCAGTGGATGCGGTCGTCGCGGCGGAACCAGGACTCCTGGCGGCGCGCGAAGCGCTTGGTCGCCCGCACGGTTTCGGCCCGCGCCTCGTCCTCGGTGCACTCGCCGGCGAAGTGGTCGAGCACCTGCTGGTAGCCGAGCGCCCGGGAGGCCGTCCTGCCCTCCCGCAGGCCGACCGCCTCCAGCGCGCGCACCTCGTCCAGCAGCCCGGCCTCCCACATCCGGTCGACCCGCAGCGTGATCCGCTCGTCCAGCTCGGGGCGCGGCACGGCGACGCCGATCTGCACCGCCTCGTACACGGCGGTGTTGCTCGGCAGGTTGGCGGTGAACGGCTGCCCGGTGATCTCGATGACCTCCAGCGCGCGGACGATCCGCCGCCCGTTGCTGGTCAGGATCGCCTCGGCGGCCGCCGGGTCCAGCTCGGCCAGTCGCCGGTGCAGCGCGTACGGGCCGGCCTGGTCCAGCTCGGCCTCCAGCCGGGCGCGCACGGCCGGGTCGGTGCCGGGGAACTCCATCTCGTCGATCGCCGCCCGGACGTACAGCCCGGAGCCGCCGACCAGGACGGGCGTGCGCCCGGCGGCGAGCAGCCGGTCGATCTCGGCCCGGGCCAGCCGCTGGTACTCGGCGACGCTGGCGGCCTCGGTGACGTCCCAGACGTCCAGCAGGTGGTGCGGCACTCCCCCGCGCTCCTCCTCGGTGAGCTTGGCGGTGCCGATGTCCATGCCCCGGTACAGCTGCATCGAGTCGGTGTTGATCACCTCGCCGCCGAGGCTGCGGGCGACGGCGACGGCTAGGTCGGACTTTCCGGCGGCGGTCGCGCCGACGATGCTGATCACACGGGAGCTGCTCACCGCTCCAGTCTCCCAAAACCGGAACCGCACCGGAGATCGGGCTGCCGCCCGCCCCCGGCTGCGCGAGGATATGACTGTTTCCTCCGTTTCCGCCGTCGACGCTCTTTGCGAACGCTTTGCCCGTCCCGGGCGTTGTGCAGGGAGACAGTCGAGGAAGGGTGAGATCGCCATGGGTCTGATGGACAACCTCAAGGGCAAGGCCGAGGAGCTCAAGGAGAAGGCCAGCGAACTCGCGGGCAAGCACCACGAACAGATCGACAACATGGTCGACAAGGCCGGCGGCGCGATCGACAAGGCGACCAAGGGCAAGTACAGCGACAGGATCGAGCACGGCGCCAGCAAGGCCAAGGGCGCGGTGGACGACTTCGCCCACAAGCCGGAGCAGCCCGGCGGGAACGGGGGCCGGGCCCCGCAGGCCTGAGGCTCAGCTCCAGGACGCCACGAAGTAGCCGACCCCGTACGGCGCGTCCTGGTAGCCGAGCTTCGCGGTCAGGCCGGCGCCCTGCGCGGCGCCGGCCAGGACCTGCCACGGCGCCCGGCCCTCGGCCTTGAGCTCGGCGGCGAGCCCGGCGTCCAGCGCGGCGAGGGCGGGCAGGTCGGCGGAGCCCAGGGCGGCGGCCAGCGCGGCGTCGTAGCCCTCGGCCCGCTCGTCCAGGTAGCCGGGTGCCTTCAGCGAACGGCAGGCGCTGCCGTCGCCCAGCACCAGCAGGGCGACCCGGTCGGCGAGGCCGGCCAGGCCCTGGCCGAGCCCGAGCATCCGGTCGGCGGGGGCGTCCGCGGGCACCGCGCAGGCGTGCGTCGGCAGGCTCACGCCGGCGTGCTCCAGCAGCCAGGCGCCGACGGTCAGCGAGGGCGCCAGCTCCGGCCCCTCGACCCGGCCGCCGGGCAGCTTGACGACGAGCGGCACCCCGTAGCGCCGGAAGGAACCGGCCCCGCCCTCGGTCCACACCTCGGCCTCCGGCCCGGTGCCGACCACCACGACCAGCTGCGGCTCGGCCGCGACCAGCGCCGCCAGCGCCTCCGCGCAGGCGGCGCGCAGCCCGTCCAGCTCGGGCGCGGCCCCGGCGGCGACCTCGGGGACGAGCAGCGGCGGACAGGGGCACACGGCGGCGGCTACCAGCATGCGGATCACTCTAGCCAAACGCGACGGCGGCCCGGCGGGAGTCGAAACTCCCGCCGGGCCGCCGCCCGGTCGTGATCAGTCCCCGCAGCAGGCCCCGCCCGCCGGGGCGGCCAGCGGCAGCTCGGCCGGGGCGCCGATCTTCGGCAGGCCCAGCAGGACGCCGGCCGGCTTGGCGGCGGGCTTCGCCTGGCGCTTCTCCCAGGCGTCGCCGGCCCGGGTGCGGCGCACCGCGAGCGACGGGCCCTCGGCCAGCAGGTGGTGCGGGGCGGCGTAGGTGATCTCGACGGTCACCATGTCGCCGGGACGCACCGGCTCCTCCGGCTTCGTGAAGTGGACCAGCCGGTTGTCGGGCGCGCGGCCGGAGAGCCGGTGGGTCTTGTCGTCCTTCTTGCCCTCGCCCTCGGCGACCAGGATCTCCAGGGTGCGGCCGACCTGCTTCTTGTTCTCCTCCCAGGAGATCTCCTCCTGGAGGGCGATCAGCCGGTCGTAGCGGGCCTGGACGACCTCCTTCGGCACCTGGTCCGCCATCTCCGCGGCCGGGGTGCCGGGGCGCTTGGAGTACTGGAAGGTGAAGGCGTTGGTGAAGCGGGCCTCGCGGACGGTGTGCATCGTCTCCTCGAAGTCCTCCTCGGTCTCGCCGGGGAAGCCCACGATGATGTCGGTGGAGATGGCCGCGTCCGGCATCGCCTCGCGCACCTTGCGGATGATCCCGAGGAAACGCTCCTGCCGGTACGAGCGGCGCATCGCCTTGAGCACGCGGTCCGAGCCGGACTGCAGCGGCATGTGCAGCTGGTGCATCACGGCCGGGGTCTCGGCCATCGCGGCGATGACGTCGTCGGTGAAGTCGCGCGGGTGCGGGGAGGTGAAGCGGATCCGCTCCAGGCCCTCGATCTTCCCGGCGGCGCGCAGCAGCTTGGAGAACGCCTCGCGGTCGCCCAGGTCGGAGCCGTACGCGTTGACGTTCTGGCCGAGCAGGGTGACCTCGATGACGCCCTCGTCGACCAGCGCCTCGATCTCGGCGAGGACGTCGCCGGGGCGGCGGTCCTCCTCCTTGCCGCGCAGCGCGGGGACGATGCAGAAGGTGCAGGTGTTGTTGCAGCCGACCGAGATGGCGACCCAGGCGGCGTAGGCGGATTCGCGGCGGGTCGGCAGCGTGGAGGGGAAGGTCTCCAGCGACTCCAGGATCTCGACCTGGGCCTTCTTCTCGACCGCGGCCCGCTCCAGCAGGGCCGGCAGGTGGCCGATGTTGTGGGTGCCGAACACCACGTCGACCCAGGGGGCCCGGCTGACGATGGTGTCGCGGTCCTTCTGCGCCAGGCAGCCGCCGACGGCGATCTGCATGCCCTGGTTGCGGCCCTTGGCCGGCGCGAGCTGCCCGAGGTTGCCGTACAGCTTGTTGTCGGCGTTCTCGCGCACCGCGCAGGTGTTGAACACCACCAGGTCCGGGTCGCCCTCCGGCCCGGCCTTGACGTAGCCCGCCTCCTCCAGCAGCCCGGACAGCCGCTCGGAGTCGTGGACGTTCATCTGACAGCCGTGCGTGACGACCTTGTAGCTCTTCAATCCGCTCTCACCGCTCACCAGACCAGGGTACGGGCACCCGGGAAGCGCTTTTCCCGGCCCTTCGCCCGTTCCTTCCCCTCCCGTTCGGCCGGGGCGCCTGGCACTATCCCTGCATGGCCCCCATCACCGCCCCCCGTCTCGGCGCCGCAGTCCGCGCCGCGGCCCGCAGCCCGCTGTGGCGGACGGTGCTGGTGCTGGCGCTGCTGCTCGCGGGCTTCGGCGGCTGGTGGCTGTCGGCGGGCCGCTCGCCCGACTACCCGCGCGGCGAGACCCGGTTCGCGACGGGCTCGGCGAGCGGCGTCTACGACCGGTACGGGCGGCTGCTGCAGACCCACGTCGCGCGGGCGATGCCGGGGGTGCGGCTGGCCCTGGACAACACCGCCGGCTCGGTGGAGAACCTGGACCGGGTGGCCACCGGCCGCGACTCCTTCGCGATCGCCACCGCCGACGCCGTCGCCGACTACCACGGCCCGGGCCGGGACCGGCTGCGCGCCATCGCCCGGCTGTACGACGACTACCTGCAGCTGATCGTCCCGGCCGACTCCCCGGTGCGGCGCACGGCCGACCTCAAGGGCCTGCGGGTCGGCGTGGGCGAGCCCCAGTCCGGGGTGGCCCCGGTGACGAGGCGGCTGCTGACCGCCGCCGGGCTGGACCCGGACCGCGACATCAAGCCGGTGCCGGTCAACATCGGCGAGGCCATAGCCGAGCTGCGCGAGGGCAGGGTGGACGCCTTCTTCTGGTCCGGCGGGCTGCCGACCGGCGCGATCACCGACCTGTCCGACCACGTCCCGATCCGGGTGGTGCCGCTGGGCGACCTCGCCGAGGCACTGCACAAGGCGGAGGGCAGCGGCTCGGACGCCTACCGGGCGGCGACCATGCCCAAGGGCACCTACCCGAACGCCGAGCCGAAGGACGCGGTCGCCACCGTGGCCGTGCCCAACCTGCTGATCACCCGGGACGACGTCGACCCGGGGCTGGTCGAGGGGATGACCCGGGCCGTGATCGACAGCCGCGACCAGATCGGCGCCCAGGTGCACGCCGCCCAGCTGGTCGACCTGCGCACCGCCGTGTACACCGACCCGCTCCCGCTGCACGAGGGCGCGGCGCGCTACTACCGCTCGGTGAAACCCTAGGACCTAGTCCTTCACGGCCCGCGGTACCGCCAGGGTCACCGCGAGCCCGGTCGGCTCGACCGGGGCGAAGGAGAGCGAGCCGCCGCCAGCCGTCAGCAGGGTCCGGGCGATCGAGAGGCCGAGCCCGGAGCCGTCCACGTTCTGGTGGCGCGGGCTGCGCCAGAAGCGGTCCCCGGCGCGGGTCAGCTCGTCCTCGGTGAGGCCGGGCCCGGCGTCGGTGACGGTGACCGCGACCTCGTCCCGGCGCACCGACACCCGCAGCCGCACCCGGCTGCCGGGCGGGCTGAACTTGAGCGCGTTGTCGACCACGGCGTCCAGTGCGGAGCCGAAGCCGATCGGGTCGGCCATGCCGACCGCCAGCGCCGGGCCGTCCCAGCCCAGCTCGATGCCGCGCTGCTCGGCGACCGGCCGCCAGGCGTCCACCCGGGCCAGGGTGAGCCGGGCGAGGTCGGTCTGCTCGGGCTCGGGGCGGGAGTGCTCGGCGGTGGCCAGGCCGAGCAGGTCGTCGAGCACCCGGGCCAGCCGGACGCCCTCCTCGCGGACGCCGCCGAGCTCCTCCTCGTGCCCTTCGGGCAGTTCCAGGCCGAGCACCTCGACCCGCAGCAGCAGGGCCGCGAGCGGGTTGCGCAGTTGGTGCGAGGCGTCCGCGACGAAGGCCTTCTGCTGGTCCAGGGCGAGCACCACGTGGTCCGCCATCTCGTTGAACGACCGTGCCAGCCGCTGGAGTTCGGGCGGTCCGCCACCGGGCGCGACCCGGGCGGCCATCCGGCCGGTGGCGATGTCGTGGGTGGCCCGGTCGAGGGTGCGCACCGGGCGCAGCACCCACTCGGTGAGCCGGACGGCCAGCAGGACCGCGACGATCATGGCGGCCGTCTCGCCGCCGGCGATCACCAGCCACTTGTGCAGGACCCGGGTGCGCAGCGCCCCGGTCGGCGATTCGCTGAGCACCACCGCGACCACGTCGCCGTCGCGCACCACCGGGGTGGCGATGGTGAGCGTGCGGTCCCCGGTCCAGGGCCAGACCTGCGGCGGGTTGTGGCTGCGCCGCCCGTCCAGTGCCTCCTGGAAGGCCTGCGCGCCCCAGCCGCCGGCGGGCACCCGCCAGTCCGCGGGGGCGACCGAGATCGGCGACCCGTCGCGCTGGAAGATGCCCAGGCGCACGCCGTACAGGTCGTGGTAGCGCCGCACCTCGGCGTCGATCGCGCGCCGGCGGCTGACGTCGCCGGGGGCCGGCTCCGGGTCGCCCTTGCGGGCGGCGTCCACCGTGCCGGCGCCGGAGGTGGGCAGGTCCTGGGCGAAGCGGGCGGCGTCGTCGAGCCGGTCGACGACCACGGCGGTCTGCTCGCCCGCCGCCACCGCCGCCGCGAGCGGCAGCCCGAGGGCGGCCAGGACGCAGAGCATGAGGGCGATCAGGATGCCGAGCAGGCGGGTGCGCACGTGCGGTCAGTGCTCCGCGGAGGTCGCGGGCGGCGTCCGGTCGGCGGCCGGCGCCGGGCACTCGGGGATCAGCCGGTAGCCGACGCCGCGGACGGCCTCGACCAGCCCCGGCAGCGCGAGTTTGTTGCGCAGCGAGCCGATGTGCACCTCCAGGGTGCGCCCGTTGCCCTCCCAGCCGCTGCGCCAGACCTCGCTGAAGATCTGCTCGCGCCGGTAGACCACGCCCGGGCTCTGGGCGAGCAGGGCGAGCAGGTCGAACTCCTTGCGGGTGAGCGGCACGTCCCGGCCGTCCACGCTGACCCGGCGGCGCTCCCGGTCGATCCGGATGCCGCGGGACTCCAGCGGGCCGCGCTGCTGCGGGACGGCGTCGGGCGCGGGCACGGCCGCCGCGGAGGGGCCGGCGCCGCGGCGGGCCACGGCGTGGATGCGGGCGAGGAGCTCGCCCATGTCGTAGGGCTTGGTGACGTAGTCGTCGGCGCCCAGGTTGAGCCCGTGGATGCGGGAGCGGATGTCGGCGCGGGCGGTGACCATGATCACCGGCACGCCGCTGCCGGCCCGGATCCGGCTGCACACCTCGAAGCCGTCGCGGTCGGGCAGCCCGAGGTCGAGCAGCACCACCCGGAACGGCTCGTTGCCGTCCGGCACCAGGGCGTCCAGCGCCTCGTGGCCGCTGCGCGCGTGCCGGACCTGGAAGCCGTGCCGGCCCAGCACCGCGACGAGCGCCGCGGCGACGCGTTCGTCGTCCTCGACGAGCAGTAGTCGCATCCTGTTCTCCTCCTTCCCCCGCGGGTCACCGGGCCGATCGGTCCGGTGCCGGTCCTGCGCAGTATGGGCCAGTGGGCGGCCCGACGCCAGGGACGGCCGCGCACCGGGCGCGCGGGGGACGCGGCGCACCGGCGCGAACGCCCGCTGTGACATGCCCGATCGGCGACCCTGCGAACGGTCCGCGCGCGACGTGTGGCCGTTTCGTGATCCTCAAGTTCCGCTCAGATCGGCTGACGGGGCGCGGTCACCGCTCCTAAGGTCGGCCCACCGGGGGCTGCGGCTCCGCCGGCCGCGGCCCCCGGTCTACGTACCACCACTGCCACCCAAGGGAGTTGAGCTCCCGGGGTAGGCGTGATTCGACAAGTAGGGAGCAGGCGCGATGACCGAGAGCCCGGTCGAGGACTCCATTTCCGCAGCCGCCCCACTGGTCGTGCTGAGCAAGGTCAACAAGCACTACGGCGCACTGCACGTGCTCCAGGACATCGACCTGGAGATCCGCCAGGGCGAGGTCGTGGTGCTGATCGGCCCGTCCGGTTCGGGCAAGTCGACGCTCTGCCGGACGATCAACCGGCTGGAGACCATCGACTCCGGCCGGATCACCATCGACGGCCACCCGCTGCCCGCCGAGGGCCGGGAGCTCGCGCGACTGCGCACCGAGGTCGGCATGGTGTTCCAGAACTTCAACCTGTTCGCCCACAAGACCGTGCTCGAGAACGTGGTCATGGGGCAGGTCAAGGTCCGCAAGGTGATCCGCTCGCACGCCGAGAAGACCGCCCGCGAGCTGCTCGACCGGGTCGGCGTCGGCGCGCAGGCGGACAAGTACCCGGCGCAGCTCTCCGGCGGCCAGCAGCAGCGCGTGGCGATCGCCCGCGCGCTGGCGATGAAGCCCAAGGTGATGCTCTTCGACGAGCCCACCTCGGCCCTCGACCCGGAGATGGTCAACGAGGTGCTGGAGGTCATGCGCCAGCTGGCCGCGGACGGCATGACGATGGTCGTCGTCACCCACGAGATGGGCTTCGCCCGCTCCGCCGCCAACCGCGTGCTGTTCATGGCGGACGGCCGGATCGTCGAGCAGAACACCCCCGACGCCTTCTTCACCGCACCGCGCTCCGACCGTGCCAAGGACTTCCTCTCGAAGATCCTGCACCACTGACGCTCCGCACCACCGCGGGGCCGCCCCGGCGACTGCGCCGACCGGCCCTGTCCGCGCACGACTTCCCCCGACGTCAGAGCCCCGTTTGACGCCGTCTCCCAGCCCCCAGGAGAACAACCCTCATGAGGACTTCCCGCACCCTCGCCGTCGCGCTCTGTGCCCTCGCGCTCACCGCCACCGCCGCCTGCGGCAAGGACGGCTCGCCCAGCGACTCCGCCAACGCGAGCGCGAGCAACGCCCCGAAGGCGCCGACCTACGTGGTCAAGAGCGACGTCAAGATCGACTCCCAGGTCCTCGCCGAGGCCAAGAAGCGCGGCCAGCTGACCATCGGCGCCAAGGCCGACCAGCCGGGCCTCGGCTTCGAGGACGTCGCCAGCGGCGACCGCAGCGGCTTCGACATCGAGATCGCCAAGATGATCGCCGCCGACCTCGGCTTCACCCCGCAGCAGATCAAGTGGCAGACCCTGGTCTCCTCGCAGCGCGAGCCGGCCATCGCCAAGGGCCAGATCGACTTCTACGTCGGCACCTACAGCATCAACGACGAGCGCAAGAAGACCGTCTCCTTCGCCGGCCCGTACTACATCGCCGGCCAGGACCTGCTGGTGAAGAACGACAACACCACGATCACCGGCCCGGACAGCATCGCCGGCAAGAACATCTGCACCGCGACCGGCTCGACCTCGATCAAGAACATCCAGAAGTACAACGCCAAGGTCACCCAGTTCGACACCTACTCGGCCTGCGTGGACAAGCTGATGGCCGGCGAGGTCGACGCGGTCACCACCGACGACGCCATCCTCAAGGGCTACGCCTCCAAGTTCGCCGGCCAGCTCAAGGTCGTCGGCAAGCCGTTCACCGAGGAGAAGTACGGCGTCGGCCTGAACAAGGACGACAAGAACCTGCGCGACGCGATCAACGACGCCATCAAGGCCCACCAGGACAACGGCGACTGGAAGAAGGCGTACGACGCGACGCTCGGCCTGTCCGGCTCCCCGGCGCCGGCCACCCTGCCGACCCCCGAGCGCTACTGATCCCCCGCACCGACCAACGTTCCTGACCACTCCTGAGAGGAGGGCCGCCGGATGGGTTTCCTGTTCGAGGACGACAACTTCGCGTTGTTCCGCGACGGCTTCCTGCAGACGATCGAGCTGAGCGCGCTCAGCGCGCTGCTCGCCCTGCTGCTGGGCACCCTGCTGGCGGCCTTCCGGGTCTCCCCGGTCCCGGTCCTGCGCGCCTTCGGCACCGTCTGGGTGACGCTCTTCCGCAACACCCCGCTCACCCTGCTGTTCTTCGCCGTCACCTTCGGCCTGCCCCGGCTCGGCGTGCACCTCAGCCACCTGACCTTCGCGGTCGTGGCGCTCGGCGGCTACACCGCCTCGTTCGTCTGCGAGGTGATCCGCTCGGGCATCAACACCGTGCCGCTGGGCCAGGCGGAGGCGGCCCGCAGTCTCGGCATGAGCTTCGGCCAGACCCTCACCCTGGTCGTCCTGCCGCAGGCCACCCGGACCGTCCTGGCCCCGCTGAGCAGCGTGTTCATCGCCCTGCCGAGGAACTCGGCGATCGCCGGCGCGTTCAGCGTGGGCGAGATCTTCAGCACCCAGCAGGCCTTCTCCGAGAAGGGCTACTCGATCTTCGCGATCTTCTTCTGGGTGGCCTGCGCCTACCTGCTGATCAGCGCGACGGTCGCCTCGCTGTTCCGCTTCCTGGAGTCCCGACTGGCGGTGGCCCGATGAGTCCGTTCAACCGCACCGCGACGGCCAGCGTCCTCTACGACGCCCCCGGCCCGCGGGCCCGCGCCCGGTACCGGGTCTTCGGGGTGCTCTCGCTGATCGGCGTCGCCGGACTGCTCTGGTTCGTCTACGCCACCCTGGACGACAAGGGCCAGTTCAACCCGGCCCTGTGGGACGTGTTCCAGTACAACACCGTCCAGCAGCGGATCGTGGACGGCCTGCTCGCCACGCTGGAGGCCTTCGGGCTGGCGGCGGCCTTCTCGCTCACCCTCGGCGCGCTGCTGGCCGCCGGCCAGCTCTCCGACCACAAGCCGGTCCGCTGGGCGTGCACCGCGGTCGTCCAGTTCTTCCGGGCGATGCCGCTGCTGATCCTGATCGTCGCGCTCTACTACGCCTTCTTCGCCACCGACCCGATGTGGGCCCTGGTGCTCGGCCTCACCCTCTACAACGGCTCCGTGCAGGCGGAGATCATCCGCAGCGGCGTCAACGCCGTGCCGCGCGGCCAGGGTGAGGCGGCATACGCCCTCGGCATGCGCAAGACCCAGGTGATGGCCTCCATCCTGGTGCCGCAGGCCGTCCGCTCGATGCTGCCCTCGATGATCAGCCAGCTGGTCGTCACCCTCAAGGACACCTCGCTCGGCTTCATCATCACGTACCACGAGCTGCTGTTCGTCGGAAAGGCCATCGCGAGCCAGCCCACCAACTCCGCCGGCTTCCCCTACATCCCGGTGGTCCTGGTGATCGGCCCGATCTACATCGCGCTGTGCCTGTTGCTCACCGCGCTCGCGCGCTGGATCGAGGCACGCGGGCGTCGCGGCGCGAACCGGCGCACTTCGACTGCTGCTTGACGGACACGCAGGTGAACTGTTGCATTGCTGTTCGTGACACCTCCCGGGAGCATCCACGCGGCATATGCGGCAGCGGTAACTGACGCCGGCCGATCGGCCGGTTCGTGCCCGGAGGTCCTCTCATGGACCCGGTGATCGTGGTCGGGGCCGGACCGGTCGGTCTGGCCCTGGCCCTCGCACTCGCCCGGCACGAGGTGCCGACCGTCATCCTGGACGAGGGCTCCGGCCTCTGCCCCGAGGGCCCGCGCAGCGTCGTCCTCGGCGCCGACACCACCGCCTTCCTGACCCGGATCGGCTACCCGCGGGCCGTCTCCGACTCCGCCCTCTGGGACTCCTTCTCGCTCTGGCGGCGGCGCCAGGAAGTGCTGCGGATCGACCTCGCCGACTCCCCCACCTTCCACCTGCCCCAGCACCGCCTCCAGCGCGGCCTGCGCGACGCGCTCACCGGCACCCCGCTGATCAAACTCGTCCCGCTCCACCGGGTCGTCGAACTCGAACAGGACCGCGACGGCGTCAGCGTCCGCACCACCGGCACCCAGGACGGCTCGACCACCTGGTGGCGCGGCAGCCACCTGGTCGGCTGCGACGGCGCCAGATCCACCGTCCGCAAACTGCTGAAGGTCCGCTTCCCCGGCCGCCCGGCCGTCGACCGCAACGCCATCGCCACCGTCCGCGTCGACCTGCCCTTCGACGGCGCCCGGCTGCACCGCGAACCGCCGTGGCGCGGCGACCGCGAAGCCTCCGCCCGGCCGCTGCCGGACGGCGTCTGGCGGCTCGACTGGCGGCTGCCCCCCGGCCGGCCCGCCCCCACCGAACCGGTCGACCCGCACGCCACCTGGCCCGGCATCGTCACCGGCGACACCCTGCTCACCCGGGTCACCGCCACCCTCACCGGCTGGTGCGGCGAACTGCCCCGCTACGAACTGCTCGCCGCCGCCGACCACACCGCCCAGCAGCGCCTCGCCGCCCGCTTCCGGGTCGGCCGCTGCTTCCTCGCCGGCGACGCCGCCCACCTGCACGGCGCGCTCGGCATGCAGAACCTCACGGACGGGCTGCGCGACGCCGACAACCTCGCCTGGCGGCTCTCCCTCGCCTGGCACCTTCACAGCGGCGGCCCCCAGCCCGGCGGCTCGCTGCTGGACGGCTACGAGGCCGAGCGGCGCGGCGCGGTCGGCGCCCGGCTGCGCGCCGTCGACCAGTCCATGCCGCTGCTGCGCCCGCTGCGCGGCTGGCAGCAGACCCGGCGCTCGCTGCTCGTCGGCGGCTTCCGCAAGCACGCCCCGCTGCTCGCCGACGGCCAGCTCGGCACCGGCCGCTTCGGCGGTGCGCCCGCCTACCCGGCGGCCCCCTCCGGCGTCCCCACCCGCGTCCCGGTGCAGCGCGGCGCGCGCGGCACCACCTCGCTCAGCGAACTGCTGCCCGCCACCGCGCCCGGCGTGCTCGTCCCCGACCTGCCGGTGCTCGCCGCCGACGGCACCCCGGACCACCTGCACGCCCGGCTCGGCGCCACCTTCCTGCTGCTGCTGGTCGCCCCCGGCACGGCCGTCTGGTCCGCCGAACACTGGCTCGGCGCCGGGCTGATGCCCCGGCTCGCCGAGGTCGCCGCCGCGCTGCCGGTGCCGGCCGAGGTGCTGGTCACCGAGGAGTACCCGGAGGCCGGGCCGCACACCGTGCTGCTGATCCGGCCGGACGGGCACCTGGTCGGCGTCACCCAGGGCGCCGCCGCCGAGGACCTGCTGGCCCTCGCCGACCGTGCCCGCGGCGGCCCGGTCCCCCTCGCCGGCGCCCCCGAACCGGAGCCCGCCCCCCACCAGCAGGTCGAACCCACCGGCTGACGCACGGCCGCCGGACCGCCGGCGGCCGCCCGCCGGCAGCACGCCGCGCACGATCGGCCGTGGAGTCCCGGCGAGGTCCTGTCCGCCCGGGCCCTCCGGCGCACCGCACGCCCCGGCCGCTACGCGGAGCCGTCCGCCGCCTCGTCCTCCAGCGCGGCCCGCACCACCCGGAAGGCCAGGCCCTCCGAGTAGCCGCGCCGGGCCAGCATCCCGACCAGCCGCCGCATCCGGGTCTGCTGGTCCAGCCCGCGGGTGGCTCGCAGCTTGCGCTCGACCAGGGCCCGGGCGGCCTCCGTCTCGTCGTCGTAGTCGAGGTGGGCGACGGCCCGCTCGACCAGCTCGGCGTCCACGCCCTTGGTGCGCAGCTCCTGCGCCAGCGCCCGCCGGGACAGGCCCCGGACGGCGTGCCGGGACTCCACCCAGGCCTCGGCGAAGGCGGCGTCGTCGATCAGCCCGACCTCTTCGAGCCTGGTCAGCACCCCGTCCGCGACGTTCTCCGGGATCTCCCGCTTGCGCAGGGCGTCGGCGAGCTGCTTGCGCGTCTTGGCGGCGCCGGTCAGCAGCCGCAGGCAGATGTCCCGGGCGCGGCTCTCCGGATCGGCCGGCTCCTCCGCCCGCCGACGCGCGCCGGAGCCCCCGTCCCCGCTCTCGTTGCTCTCCTTCGCGCCCCGCCCGCGCGACCGCGTGCGCGGGGCCGAGGCGGCCACACCCCCGTGACCGGCCGCTTCGGCCTCGCGCCACCCGCCGTCCTCGGACGGCGGCCGCGCGTCGTCCTCCTCGGCCGCCACCGCCGAGCGGCGGCGGCGTCGGCCGGTGGGCAGCTCGGAGGCGGAGACCAGGCCGAGTGCCTCGGCCCGGACCTCCGCCGGGCCCGGTCCGGGCGCCGCGCCGCGCCGCGCCCGGACCGGTGCCCGGTCGAACTCCGGCTCGGGGCCGGATGCCCTCGCTGCGGTGGACGGGCGGCGCCGTCGCCCCGCGCGGGGCGACGAGGGCTCCGGCTCCGGAGCAGGCTCCTCCGCCACCGCGGCGAACCAGTCCGGCGGGCCGTAGTCGTCGTCCTCGGGGCCGCCGCCCACCGTGTCGTGCTGCGTCAACGGCTCAGGCCTTGGCAGCCGCCGTCTTCTTCGCCGCGGCCGTCTTGGCGGCGGTCGCGGTGATCGGCTTCGCGGCGCCGTCCGCGGCGGCGGCGTCGGCCGCACCCTCGGCCGGCTCCTCCACCTTCGGGCCGATGCCGAGCTTGCCCTTGATCTTCCGCTCGATCTCGTCGGCGAGCTGCGGGTTGTCCTTCAGGAAGTTGCGGGCGTTCTCCTTGCCCTGGCCGAGCTGGTCGCCCTCGTAGGTGTACCAGGCGCCCGACTTGCGGATGAAGCCGTGCTCGACGCCCATGTCGATCAGGCCGCCCTCGCGGCTGATGCCGACGCCGTAGAGGATGTCGAACTCGGCCTGCTTGAACGGCGCGGCGACCTTGTTCTTGACCACCTTGACGCGGGTGCGGTTGCCGACCGCCTCGGTGCCGTCCTTCAGGGTCTCGATGCGGCGGATGTCGAGCCGGACCGAGGCGTAGAACTTCAGCGCCCGGCCACCGGTCGTGGTCTCCGGCGAACCGAACATCACGCCGATCTTCTCGCGCAGCTGGTTGATGAAGATCGCGGTGGTGTTCGACTGGTTCAGCGCACCGGCGATCTTGCGCAGCGCCTGGCTCATCAGGCGGGCCTGCAGACCGACGTGCGAGTCGCCCATCTCGCCCTCGATCTCGGCGCGCGGGACGAGCGCCGCGACCGAGTCGATGATCACCAGGTCGATCGCGCCGGAGCGGATCAGCATGTCGGTGATCTCCAGGGCCTGCTCACCGGTGTCCGGCTGGCTGACCAGCAGGGCGTCGGTGTCCACGCCGAGCTTCTTGGCGTACTCCGGGTCGAGCGCGTGCTCCGCGTCGACGAAGGCGACCGTGCCGCCGGCCTTCTGGGCGTTGGCGGCCAGGTGCAGGGTCAGGGTGGTCTTACCGGAGGACTCGGGGCCGTAGATCTCGACCACGCGGCCGCGCGGGATGCCGCCGACCCCGAGGGCGACGTCCAGGGCGGTGGAGCCGGTGGAGATCACCTCGACCGGCTCGTTGGCCTTCTCGCCGAGGCGCATCACCGAGCCCTTGCCGAACTGCCGCTCGATCTGGGCGAGAGCTGTCTCCAGGGCCTTCTCGCGGTCCGTACCTGCCATGGCTTTTTCCCTCGGGTTCTGTGCTGTGCGCTTCATCGTCCTCGACGCTAGCGCGTCCCACTGACAAACGAGCCCGACCGGGCTCGTCCTGTGGAAAACTCCTCGCCGGAGAGTACAAAGAACATATGTTCGATTCAAGCGTCGCACGTTCGGACGCGTGCACCGCGTCCGAACGGGTTCAGTCCCCGTCGCCCCCGACCATCCGCCGCAGCCGCCGGGTCGCCTCCCGGCGCAGCGCCCGCCGGGCCCGCCGCTGCTCGCCCCGGTCGATCCGCGGGTCGACGGCCACCTCGTAGCGCCGCACGTACGTCCCGACGAAGCCCTGCAGGGTGGCCGCCACCGGGATGGCGATCAGCGCGCCCACCGCGCCGAGCAGCGCCGCGCCCGCGATCACCGCGCCGAACGCGACCGCGGCGTGCACGTCCATCGTCCGCGCGGTGATCCTCGGGTGCAGGACGTAGTTCTCGACCTGCTGGTAGACCACCGTGAACGCCAGCACCCACAGCCCGTCCACCGGCTGCACGGTGAGCGCGACCAGCACGGGCAGCGCCCCGGCCAGATACGTCCCGATGGTCGGCACGAACTGCGACATGACGCCGACCCAGACCGCCAGCGCCACCGCGTACGGCAGGTCGATCAGCGCGAACATCACCCAGTGCCCGGCCGCCGACACCAGCGCCAGCACCGCCCGCGAGTAGAGGTAGCCGCCGGTCTTGGCCAGCGCGATCTCCCAGGCCCGCAGCACCTCGCCCTGCTTGGCGGGCGGCAGCAGCGAGCAGACCGTCCGGCGCACCCGCGGGCCCTCGGCGGTGAAGTAGAAGGTGAACAGCCCGACCGTGAAGGTCTGGAAGAGCCCGCCGATCACGGTCGAGGACAGGCCCCACACGTTGTCGGCGGCCTGCTGGGCGTAGCCCTCGATCGCGCCGGAGTCCTTGAGCACCTTCTGCTGCAGCTGGCCCAGCGAGAGGTCCTGGTGGAAGGTCCGGTTGACCCAGAGGATCACGTTGTCGACCAGGTGCGGCAGGTCCTTGGCGATCTTCGCCACCTGGTCGACCAGCAGCGTCCCGAGCGCGGCGACGAACCCCACCACCGCGATCCCGACCGCGAGGAACACCAGGAAGGTGCCGACCCCGCGGCGCACCCCCCGCGCGGCCAGCCGGTCGACGGCGGGCTCCAGCGCGAGCGAGAGGAAGAAGGCCACCAGCAGCATCACGAACAGGTCGGTCAGCTGGAGGAAGGCCCAGCTGGCGAGCTGGAAGAGCCCGACGAACAGCAGGGCCAGCAGCATCGCCCGGGGCAGCCAGCGCGGCATCCCGCCCGCGGTCCACGCCTCGATTCCCCGCGCCCCGATTCCCCGCGACCCGTCGTCCCGCGCCCCGCCGGCCTCCGCCGGCCGCCCACCGCGCTCGTCGGCGGCCCGCACCGGCGCGTCCGTACCCTGCTGCTCCGCACTGCTCGTCACCCGAACAGTCTGGCCCATCGGGCCGGCCGCGGTCGGTTCAGCGCAGCCGCCCGGAGACCCCCTGGGTGTCGCAGACCACCCGCCAGACGTCCTTGGCCTCCCAGCCCGCCTCCAGCGCCTGACGCACCGTCCGCCCGCCGAGCTCGCTCATCACGTGGTCGGACGCGAAGGACTCCGCGTACGCCTCGCCGAAGTGCGCGTACATCCGTCGCCAGAACTCGGTCAGCCTCATGCCTCCAGTATCCCGGACCGGCCCCGGGCCTCCCGGGCCTCCCTCGCCCGCCACCGCTCGGCGGTCAGCGCGTACTCGACCTCGCCGTGCTCGCTGCCGGGGATCGCCTCCGGGTGGTCCTCGTGGAAGGTGCGGACGTACGAGAGCCCGCTCTTCTCCAGCACCCGCCGCGAGCCGCGGTTCACCGCCATGGTGCAGGCCACCACCCGCTCCACCCCCAGCTCGGTGAAGCCGCGGCGCAGCAGCGCCCGCGCGCCCTCGGTGGCGTACCCGCGCCCCCAGGCGGCCCGGCGCAGCCGGTAGCCGAGCTCGACCTCCGCGCGCTCGCCCTCCTCGGTCGGCCGGAACTCGAACCAGCCGAGGAACGCCCCGCCCGTCCGCTCCTCGGCGGCCCACCAGCCGAGGTCGCCGTAGCGCTCGTAGTGCGCGAGGTAGAGCGGCAGCAGGGTCCGCTCGACCCAGTCCCGGGTGCTCGGGAGCCCGCCGGTGAGGTGGCGCATCACCTCCGGATCGCCGTCCAGCTCGACCAGATGATCCACGTCGGCCGGGGTGAAGCGGCGCAGCACCAGCCGCTCGGTCGTCAGGAAGACGGTCATCCTCCGATCCTCGCGCCCGCGCCGACCCCCGTCACCCGCTTTTCCGGACACACACCACCCGCGCGCCCCACCGCCTCAGGCGCCCCGCCGCCCTCCGCGCCTCACCGGGGCAGGGCGAGCAGCCCCGCGCCGAAGTACTGCCGGTCCCCGCACGCGTACGGCCCGGGCGGGCAGGCGGCCGCCGCGGTGGTGGCGAGCAGCGCGGCGAGCCGGTCGGCGTCGTAGTCGGGGTGCAGCGCGGCGGCGACCGCGACCGCGCCGGTGACGTGCGCCGCGGCCATCGAGGTGCCGGCCAGCGCGGCGTACTGCCCGCCGGGCCAGTCGGAGACGATCGCCCCCCGGGGTCCGCCGTCCGGGTCGCCCCCGGGGGCGGCGAGCGAGACGTGGCCGCGACCGTAGTTGGAGTAGGAGGACGGGTGGCCGTCCCGGTTGACGGCGGTGACGGTGAGCACCGCGGGCAGTTCGCCGGGCAGCCGGACGCACTCGGTGCCCAGGTAGCGGGTGCGGGGCGGGCCGGAGACCCGGTCGTTGGGGCTGCGTTCGTCGGTGCGGGCGGCGCCGAGGTCCTGCCCGTCGTTCCCGGCGGAGGCGACCACCACGGCGCCCTTGCGCCGGGCGTAGTCGGCGGCCCGGCCGACCGCGGCGATCAGCGCGGCCTGGTCGCGGTCCTCGGGGCAGTTGTACTTCCACGGGTCGGCGAAGTAGCTGTTGTTGATCGCGCGGGCGCCGTGGTCGGCGGCCCAGAGCATGCCGCAGACGATGTTCTCGGCGTAGTACTGGCCGAGCGGTCCGAGCAGCCGGACGGCGGCGATCCGCACGCCGGGAGCGACCCCGGTGACGCCCTGCCCGTCCCGCGCGGCGCCGACGATCCCGGCGACGTGGGTGCCGTGGCCGCTCTCGCCGACGCCCGGGTCGGGCCGCCAGGCGCCCACCCGGGCGTCGGGGCGGCCGTCCGCGCAGGAGGCGGAGGCCTTGGGGTCGACGGCGGCGCGCAGGTCCGGGTGGGTGTCGTCGACGCCGGAGTCGAGCACCGCGACGAGCACCTTGCGCAGGGCCTCCGGGTTCGGCGGGGTGCCGACGCCGGGCGGGGCGGAGGCGTCGCCGGTCCGGGCGGTGGCGACGCCGAGCATGGCGAGGTTCCAGGCGTCGCCCTCGGCGGGGTCGGGCACGGTGGGCGTCCCGCCGTCGTCCCTGCGGTCGGCGCTGCCCGGTCCGCCGGCCCGGGTGGTGCCGGCGGCGAAGTCCCCGGTGCCGGCGACCCCGCGCGGCGGGCCGACCACGGGCGCCGTCCGGGTGGCGCCGACCGCCGCGATGCCGGGGCGGGCCCGCACCCGGTCGGCGAAGTCGCCGGTGGCGTACGCCAGGACGGCCCCGATCTGCGGGTACTCCTGGACGACCTGCCCGCCCGCCGCGCGGCTCTCCGCCCCGGCCCGGGCGGCGCCGGTCGCGTCCACCTGCTCGGCGAGCACCAGGAAGCTGAGGTACGCCCGTCCGGGCCCGGAGACGTAGGGCACGGCGCCGCCCGCCACGAGGGCGGTGAGCAGCATCGCGAGCAGGGCGCGGGCGGGCCCGCGGACGCGGCGGCGGGCGGCCCGGGCGGGGCTGCCGGACGGGTGCGCCTGCGCCATCGCACGGTCTCCGCTCGTCGGTCCGGTGGGGTCGCGGCCACGAATTGATCACGCGTCCGAATCATCACCATATGAGCGGATTGTCATTCTTGCTCCCCCGGTTACACCGCCCCGCACCCGCCGCCCCGCACCCGCCGGCCGGCGCCCGCCCGCTTGTCAGTCCCACCCGGCACCATGGGGGCATGGCGCCCGAGCACCCCACCCCGCCCGCCGACGACCCGCTGACCGGCTTCGCCCCGGCCACCCGGGCCTGGTTCACGGGTGCCTTCACCGCCCCCACCACCGCCCAGTCCGAGGCCTGGCGCGCCATCCGGCAGGACACCGACGTCCTGGTCGTCGCCCCCACCGGCTCCGGCAAGACCCTCGCCGCCTTCCTCTCCGCCCTCGACCGGCTCAGCAGCACCCCGCCCCCGGCCGAGCCCAAGCGCCGCTGCCGGGTGCTCTACGTCTCCCCGCTGAAGGCCCTCGCGGTGGACGTCGAACGGAACCTGCGCGCCCCGCTGACCGGCCTGCGCCAGGCCGCCGTCCGGCTCGGCCTGCCCGAGCCCGAGGTCCAGGTCGCGATCCGCTCCGGCGACACCCCGGCCGCCGACCGCCGCCGCTTCGCCACCCACCCGCCGGACATCCTGATCACCACCCCCGAGTCGCTCTTCCTGCTGCTCACCTCCGCCTCCCGGGAGGCGCTGCGCGGCATCGACACGGTGATCCTGGACGAGGTGCACGCCGTCGCCGGCACCAAGCGCGGCGCCCACCTCGCCCTCAGCCTGGAGCGCCTGGACGAACTGCTGGACCGCCCCGCCCGCCGGATCGGCCTGTCCGCGACCGTACGGCCCGTCGAGGAGGTGGCCCGCTTCCTGAGCCCCCGGCGCGGCGCCGTCGTCGTCCAGCCGCCCGCCGCCAAGGAGTTCGACCTCTCGGTGGTCGTCCCCGTCCCCGACCTGGACGACCTGCCCGCCGCCCCGGCCACCGGCGGCGCCGCCGGCTCCGACCCGCAGCGCCAAGCGTCGATCTGGCCGCACGTCGAGGAGCGGATCGTCGACCTGGTCGAGGCGCACCGCTCGACCATCGTCTTCGCCAACTCCCGCCGCCTCGCCGAGCGGCTGTGCAACCGGCTGAACGAGATCGCGTACGAGCGCGCCACCGGCACCGCCGTCCCCGAGGCGCACGCCCCCGCCGAGCTGATGGGCGGCTCCGGCGCCGCCAAGGGCGCTCCGGCGGTCATCGCCCGGGCCCACCACGGCTCCGTCTCCAAGGAGCAACGCTCGCTCG
Organism: Streptomyces sp. Y1; assembly: GCF_041053115.1. Classification (NCBI taxonomy): domain Bacteria; kingdom Bacillati; phylum Actinomycetota; class Actinomycetes; order Kitasatosporales; family Streptomycetaceae; genus Streptomyces; species Streptomyces sp. Y1. Next base: position 2,469,208 of record NZ_CP163445.1, read on the forward strand.
TCGAAGAGGAGTTGAAGGCCGGCCGGCTGCCCGCCGTGGTCGCCACCTCCAGCCTGGAGCTGGGCATCGACATGGGGGCCGTCGAGCTCGTCGTCCAGGTCGAGTCCCCGCCCTCGGTCGCCTCCGGCCTGCAGCGGGTCGGCCGGGCCGGCCACCAGGTCGGCGCCGTCTCCACCGGCGTGTTCTTCCCCAAGTACCGCGGCGACCTCGTGCAGTCCGCCGTGGTCACCGAGCGGATGCGGGCCGGCCGGATCGAGGCGCTGCGCATCCCGCGCAACCCGCTGGACGTGCTGGCCCAGCAACTGGTCGCGATGACCGCCCTGGACGCCTGGCCGGTGGACGACCTGCTCGCCGTGGTCCGCCGCGCCGCGCCGTTCGCCACCCTCCCGCAGTCCGCCTTCGACGCCGTGCTCGACATGCTGGCCGGCCGCTACCCCTCGGACGCCTTCGCCGAGCTGCGCCCCCGCCTGGTCTGGGACCGGGTGGCCGGCACCGTCACCGGCCGCCCCGGCGCCCAGCGCCTCGCCGTCACCTCCGGCGGCACCATCCCCGACCGCGGCCTGTTCGGCGTCTTCATCGCCGGCGCCGACCCGAAGAAGGGCGGCGGCCGGGTCGGCGAACTCGACGAGGAGATGGTCTACGAGTCCCGCGTCGGCGACGTCTTCACCCTCGGCACCACCTCCTGGCGGATCGAGGAGATCACCCACGACAAGGTGCTGGTCACCCCCGCCCCCGGCGTCCCCGGCCGACTCCCGTTCTGGAAGGGCGACGCCCTCGGCCGCCCGCTCGAACTCGGCCGCGCCCTCGGCGCGTTCACCCGCGAACTGGGCGCGCTGAAGCCCCAGGAGGCCACCGACCGCCTCAAGCAGGCCGGCCTGGACGACTGGGCCGCCGCCAACCTGCTCGACTACCTGGCCGAGCAGCGCGCCGCCTGCGGCCACCTCCCGGACGACCGCACCATCGTGGTCGAGCGCTTCCGGGACGAGCTCGGCGACTGGCGGATCGTCATCCACTCCCCCTTCGGCGCCCAGGTGCACGCCCCGTGGGCCCTCGCCCTCGGCGCCCGGCTGCGCGAGAAGCACGGCCTGGACCCGCAGGTCATGCACGCCGACGACGGCATCGTGCTCCGCCTACCCGACGCGGACCTCCTTGACTTCCCTTCTGAGTCGACGACCACCGACGAAGCCCCGGTCGGCGCCGACGCCGCCCTCTTCGACGCCACCGAGATCGAGCAGCTGGTCACCGACCAGGTCGGCGGCTCCGCCCTGTTCGCCTCCCGCTTCCGCGAGTGCGCCGGCCGCGCCCTGCTGCTCCCCCGCCGCAGCCCCGGCCGCCGCACCCCGCTCTGGCAGCAGCGCCAGCGCGCCGCCCAACTCCTCGAAGTCGCCTCCGAGTACGGCTCGTTCCCGATCGTCCTGGAAGCCGTCCGCGAGTGCCTGCAGGACGTCTTCGACGTCCCCGGCCTGGTCGAGCTGATGGGGGACCTCGAATCCCGCGCCGTCCGCCTGGTCGAGGTCACCACCCCCGAGCCGTCCCCCTTCGCCCGCTCGCTGCTCTTCGGCTACGTCGCCCAGTTCCTCTACGAGGGCGACTCCCCGCTCGCCGAGCGCCGCGCCGCCGCCCTCTCGCTCGACTCCCGGCTGCTCTCCGAACTCCTCGGCCAGGCCGAACTGAGCGAACTGCTCGACCCCGGGGTGCTCGCCGAGCTGGAGGCCGAGCTCCAGCGCCTCACCCCCGAGCGCCGGATCAAGGACGCCGAGGGCGTCGCCGACGCGCTGCGCCTGCTCGGCCCGCTCACCGAGGCCGAGTTGACCGCCCGCGGTGCCGAACCGCTCTGGGCGCTGGAGCTGGAGGCCGCCCGCCGGGTGATCCAGGTCCGGATCGCCGGCGAGCAGCGCTGGGCCGCGATCGAGGACGCCGGACGGCTGCGCGACGCGCTCGGCACCCCGCTGCCGGTCGGCGTCCCCGAAGCCTTCACCGAGCCGGTCAAGGACCCGCTGGGCGACCTGCTGGCCCGCCACGCCCGCACCCACGGCCCGTTCACCGCCGCCGAGGCCGGCGCCCGCTACGGCCTGGGCACCGCCGTCGTCACCGGCACCCTGCACCGCCTGACCGCCGCCGGCCGCCTGGTCCAGGGCCAGTTCCGACCGGCCGACAGCCACCTCGCCCCCGAGTGGTGCGACGCCGAGGTGCTGCGCCGCCTGCGCCGCCGCTCGCTGGCCGCCCTGCGCCAGGAGGTCGAGCCCGTCCCGCCGCGCGCCCTTGCCGCCTTCCTCCCGCAGTGGCAGCACCTGGCCGGCCACCGGCTGCGCGGCCCGGACGGCCTGCTCCGCGCGGTCGAACAGCTCCAGGGCACCGCGCTGCCCGCCTCCGCCCTGGAGAAGCTGATCCTCCCGGCCCGGGTCGCCGACTACTTCCCCGCCCTGCTGGACGAACTGACGGCGGCCGGCGAGATCGGCTGGTCCGGTGCCGGCGCACTGCCCGGCAAGGACGGCTGGCTGAGCCTGCACCTGGCCGAGAACGCCCACCTGCTGCGCCCCGAGCCCGTCCCGCCCGCGCTCACCCCGGTGCACAGCGCCCTGCTGCAGGCACTGGCCGGCGGCTACGGCCTGTTCTTCCGCCAACTCGTCCAGCAGCTGCCGCCGGAGACCCCCGAGCCGGAGGCCGTCGAGGCCCTGTGGGACCTGGTCTGGGCCGGCTACGTCACCAACGACACCCTCGCCCCGCTGCGCGCCCTGCTCGGCTCCGGCCGGACGGCGGGCGCCACCGCCCACCGGGCGCCCCGAGCCACCCCGCGCGGCCGCTACGGCGGCGCCGGCCGCCCCTTCGGCCGGGCGGCCGGCGCCCTGCGCGGCGGCCCGCCCACGGCGGCCGGCCGCTGGTCGCTGTTGCCCGCCCTCGCCGCCGACCCGACGGTGCGGGCCACCGCCCAGGCGCAGAGCCTGCTGGACCGGCACGGCCTGCTCACCCGGGGCACGGTGGCGGCCGAGCGGGTGCCCGGCGGCTTCGCCGGGGTCTACCGGGTGCTCGCCGCGATGGAGGAACGCGGCCGGGCCCGCCGGGGCTATTTCGTCGAGGGCCTGGGCGGCGCCCAGTTCGCCATGGAGGGCGCGGCCGACCGGCTGCGCTCGGTCAACGGCCGGCTGGAGCGGGCCCGGGCCGTCGAGTGGCCGACCGCCCCGGCCGCCGAGCCGGCCCAGCCGCTGGTGCTGGCCGCCGCCGACCCGGCGAACGCCTACGGCGCCGCGCTGCCCTGGCCCGAGCCGCCGGCCGCCCCGGGGGCGAAGGAGTCCAAGGCGCACCGGCCGGGCCGCAAGGCCGGCGCCCTGGTGGTGCTGGTGGACGGCGAGTTGGCGCTGTACGTCGAGCGCGGCGGCAAGTCCCTGCTGGCCTGGCCGGAGGACGGGCCGACGCTGGCCCTCGCGGCGGGCGCCCTCGCGGCCGCCGCCCGGGAGGGCGCGCTCGGCACCGTCACCGTCGAGCGGGCCAACGGCGAGCCGGCCCTCGGCTCGGCCCTGGGCGCGGCCCTGGAGGAGGCCGGCTTCCACCCCACCCCGCGCGGCCTGCGGCTACGGCCGTAGGGCCACCGGGGCCACCCGGGCCGAGGAAACGCCGGAGGCCGCGGGGTCGTCGACCCCGCGGCCTCCGGCCAGGTCCGTTCGGCTGTTTCACTCGATCGGTGACGGCTGCGCCTCCACCGGGGCGGCACTCTCCGCGCGCGGGCGGCGGGCCGGCCCGGTGGCGTTCCGGTCGGCGTGGACGGGGATCAGCCCGAGCCCCCAGCCGCCGGCCGCGAGCAGTCCGAGCACCGCGCCGTCGACCAGTCCGCTCCGGACGGCCGAGAGCCACCAGCCGAGCCCGGCGGACAGGACCACCAGGACCACCAGGACCCGACCGGCCGTCCACGGCACCGATCGCCGCGTCCGCAGCCGTATTCGGGCCACCGTGCGCACCGTCGCGGTTCTCCGCACGACCGCCTCCTCCGCTCGCCCCGGGCATCGGGAGCCCGGACTGGCGAGGCCGGATCAGGCGGCGACCACGTCCATCGCGGCAGCCTTGGGCGACATGGTCGCCCGGTCGGTGCCGGGGGCGGGAAGCGGAACCGGTTCGAGTACCGGCCTCAGCAGATCACCTTCCGAGAGGGTGGCCATCGCCGCAAGTTCGGCGAGCGACAGTTCGTCGCTGACCTCGCGCATGACCTCGGACATCCGGACGTCGAGTGCGTCGCAGATGGCGGAGAGCAGCTCCGAGGAGGCCTCCTTCTGTCCCCGCTCGACCTCGGAGAGGTATCCGAGCGAAACCCTGGCGGCCGCCGACACCTCGCGGAGTGTGCGGCCCTGGCGCTGGCGCTGCCGACGCAGTACATCGCCCAGTAGGCGACGGAGCAGGATCATCGGTGCCTCCCTCCTCGGACTGCGGATCGAGATGTCACGCCCCCACCGTACCGCCTTGGCCGCTTCGCGTGCGGGGACCCCGGTCGTGTTCACTCTGGGCTGCAAGGCTGCCCCCCTCTTCGTTCCGGTGTCCTACCCGGGTTCGCGGGCCCCTCGTGGTACCCGACGCCGACCACCCGGTCACCATCACGCAACTCGTTCGCCACCTGGTTTCTGCCCCACCAGGCCTTCGGATGTAACACGATCCTCCAGCCGGGCCGTCCCCCGAGCACCGGTCCGGCGGATCTCGGTTCGGTGGAGATTCCTCTCAGCCGGCGTCTCGCTGTGCGAGCCGGCCGGCCAGCAGCTCCAGTGCGGCGGTCACCGCTCCGTGACGGATTGTGGCACGCCCGCCGGACAGTCGGGGCGATCTGACCAGAGTTCCCCCCGGACCGGCGACCGCGAGGTGTACGGTGCCCACCGGCTGTCCGTCCTGCGGCTCCGGACCGGCGACCCCGGTCGTCGCGAGCCCGTAGTCGGCGCCCAGCAGTCTGCGCACGCCCTCGGCCATCTGCCCGGCCACCAGCGGGTGCACCGGCCCGTACACGTCCAGCAGGCCCTCGTCCACGCCGAGCACCGAGGCCTTCAGCCCGGTCGCGTAGGCGGTGACCGAGCCGCGGAAGGTCGCGGACGCCCCGGGGACGTCGACCAGGGCGGCGGCGAGCAGCCCGCCGGTCAGCGACTCGGCAACGGCCAGCGTGCCGCCCTCGGCGCGCAACGCCGCGTGCACCCGCTCGGCCAGCTCGAAGTCCACCCCGTGCGCCGCGTTCACCCGTGCCCCCGTCCGTTCACCGGCCCGCGCGCTCCGCGGCCAGGCCCTCGCGGCGCAGGCGCAGCGCCTGCCCGATGTAGTCCAGCGCGGTGCCCACGGTGAGCAGCACCGCCAGCGCCATCAGCACGGCCCGCCCGGTGGCCAGCCAGCCGGTCAGGGCCAGCACGTACATGCCGACCGCGGTGCCCTGGGTGAGCGTCTTGAGCTTGCCGCCGCGGCTGGCCGGGATGACGCCGTAGCGGATCACCCAGAAGCGCATCAGCGTGATGCCCAGCTCGCGGGCCAGGATCACCGCGGTGACCCACCAGGGCAGGTCGCCGAGCAGCGAGAGCCCGATCAGCGCCGAGCCCATGATCGCCTTGTCCGCGATCGGGTCGGCGATCTTCCCGAAGTCGGTCACCAGGCCCTTGCGGCGGGCGAGTTCACCGTCGAACAGATCGGTGATCATCGCGATCGCGAACGAGGCCCAGGCGACCGAACGCCACTTCGGGTCGTGCCCGCCGTCGGCGAACAGCAGTGCCACGAAGACCGGCACCAGCAGCACCCGGACCATCGTGAGCACGTTGGCGATGTTCCAGATCCCCGGGGTCGACGGCACCGCGGCCGCCGGTCTTCCCGGGTGGGCCGCGGCCGGGGCGCCGGGCCCCTTGGTCATTCCCCGGCTCCCGGAGCCTCGGCCCCGGACGTCCGGGGCAGCCGGACCTGCTCCAGCGCCTCGGCGATCAGGTCGACGCCCTCGCTGGCCGTCACCTTCGCCCGCCAGAACTGGCCGATCTCGGGGGCCTCGACGCCGGTGAGGGTGGTCAGGCCGTCCGTCTCGGGCGCCTGGTGGCCGGCGCGACCCTCGACCACGCCGTCCTCGATCGACTCGATCAGCACCTCGACCTCGGTGCCGATCCGCTGCTCGGCCCGCTGGGCGGTCATCTCCTCGGCGAGCCGGCTCAGCCGGTCCAGCCGCTCGGCGATCACGTCCTCGGACAGCTTGCCGTCGTAGGTCGCCGCCTCGGTGCCGTCCTCGTCCGAGTAGCCGAAGACGCCGATCGCGTCCAGCCCGGCGTTCGTGACGAAGCGTTCCAGCTCGGCGAAGTCCTCCTCGGTCTCGCCGGGGAAGCCGACGATGAAGTTGGAGCGGGCGCCGGCCTGCGGGGCCTTGTCGCGGATGGTCCCCAGCAGCTCCAGGAACTGGTCGGTGGAGCCGAAGCGGCGCATCCGGCGCAGCACCGCGGGCGCGGAGTGCTGGAAGGACAGGTCGAAGTAGGGCACCACGTCGGCGGTGCCGGTCATCGCGTCGATCAGGCCGGGGCGCATCTCGGCCGGCTGCAGGTAGGAGACCCGGACCCGCTCGACGCCCTCGATCGCGGAGATCTCGCCGAGCAGCGTCTCCAGCAGCCGGATGTCGCCGAGGTCCTTGCCGTACGAGGTGTTGTTCTCGCTGACCAGGACGACCTCCCGGACGCCCTGCTCCGCCAGCCACTTCGCCTCGTTCAGGACGTCGGAGGGGCGGCGGGAGATGAACGAGCCGCGGAAGGCCGGGATCGCGCAGAAGGAGCACCGCCGGTCGCAGCCGGAGGCGAGCTTGACGGAGGCGACCGGGTTGTCGTCCAGCCGCTTGCGCAGGGTGCGCGGGCCGGAGGCCGGGGCGAGGCCCTCGGGCAGGTCGGCGATCGGCTCGGCCGGGGCCTCGGCGCCGTGGCCGGGCAGGGCGACGGCCTCGGCGGCGGACTGCCGCTCGGCCGGGCTGATCGGCAGCAGCTTGCGGCGGTCGCGCGGCAGGTGGGGGGCGTGGTGGCCGCCGGAGAGGATGGTCTGCAGGCGGTCGGAGATGTTGGTGTAGTCGTCGAAGCCGAGCACGCCGTCCGCTTCGGGCAGCGCGTCGGCCAGCTCCTTGCCGTACCGCTCGGCCATGCAGCCGACCGCGACGACGGCCTGGGTGCGGCCGTGACCCTTGAGGTCGTTGGCCTCCAGCAGGGCGTCCACGGAGTCCTTCTTGGCGGCTTCGACGAAGCCGCAGGTGTTGACCACGGCGACGTCGGCATCGGCGGCGTCGTCGACGAGCAACCAGCCGTCGGCTTCCAGTCGCCCGGCGAGTTCCTCGGAGTCCACCTCGTTGCGGGCGCATCCGAGCGTGACAAGGGCGACAGTGCGGCGTTCAGGCATAGGCCCAAGATTAACGCGCGGCCTCCGGTGCCGTTCGCCCCGGAGGCCGCGCGCCTCGGATCACCTGATCATCACCGGGCCCCGGGGGCCCCTGCGGTCAGCCCGCCTGCGGGTCGCCGGGGGTGTACGTGACGTGCACCACTTGGCCGTCCTTGCCGAGCAGACCGAGGTCCTTGCCGTTGACGTACGCGTGCACGGCCCCGCCGTTGCCGAGCACCAGCTTGATCTGCTTGGCGTCGGTGAAGGTCTGGTCCTGGCCCTCGCTGATGTTGTTCTGGAACAGCGACTTGCCGTTGCCGTCGGTCGCCGAGATCCAGCTGGTGCCCTGGGCGACCAGCTTCACGGTGACCTTGTCGGCCGGGACGGCGGCGATCGCGGCCGCGCTCGGCGCGGGCGCCGGCGGCTGCGCGGCGGGCGAGGCCGGAGCCGGGGCCACCGAGCCGGTGCCGGAGCCGCTGGGCAGCGGCGCGCTGGCGGAGCCGGTGGAGCTGTGGCCGCCCTTGCCGCTCACCAGGTTGAAGCCGATCAGCGCGACCACCGCGACGATCGCGGCGACCATCGCCGCGGCCCAGTTGGGCCGGCCGCGGCCGGGCACCTTGATCGGGCCGCTGTCGATCAGCTGGGTGGGCCGCTTGGAGGCGGGCGAGCCGCCGTGCGCCGCGTCGTAGCGGGCGACCAGCGCCTCGCCGTCCGCGCCGACCGCCTGGGCGATCGCGCGGATGTGCCCGCGGGCGTAGAAGTCGCCGCCGCAGCGCCCGAAGTCGTCCTCCTCGATGGCATGGACGATCGGCACCCGGACGCGGGTCGCCGAACTCACCTGGTCCACCGTGAGCCCGGCGTCGATCCGGGCGGTGGACAGCACCCGGCCGATGCTCGGGGCACCGGCCGCCTGCACCGCGTCGTCGGTCGGCTGGACGGACGACGGGGCGTTCTCGTGGTCGCGGGACTTGCCGATGGTCACGGGGCACGCCTTTCGAGCGGATGGCCACCTGCTGGGGAACAGTCTAGGGGCGTGGGCGGATCGTTTCTCAAGCGGAGCAGGCCCGAATGCGCGCGCCCGCTCCGGCCGGAGGGCCGGCCCCGCCGACGGCCGGTCAGCGGGGCGTACGGGGAACCCGGGATGCGCCGTTACGGCCCTGGGACGCCGTGCCCGGACGTTCGGTTCCCCGAAGGTCGCCTACCCCCCTCCGAACGAGTGAACACCCCCCGAGGACACGCCCCGGGGGGCGCCGGAGCCGCCCTCCGGACGACGCCCCGTCAGCCCCGCAGGGTCAGCAGCACCCCGTCCAGCTCGTCCGGCTTCACCAGCACGTCGCGCGCCTTCGACCCCTCACTCGGACCGACGATCCCGCGCGACTCCATCAGGTCCATCAGCCGGCCCGCCTTGGCGAAGCCGACCCGGAGCTTGCGCTGGAGCATCGAGGTCGAGCCGAACTGGGTGGAGACCACCAGCTCGGCCGCCTGGATCAGCAGGTCGAGGTCGTCGCCGATCTCCTCGTCGATCTCCTTCTTCGGCCCGCCGCCGACCGTCACGTCGTCCCGGTAGACGGCGGTCAGCTGGTCCTTGCAGTGCTGGACCACCTTGGCGATCTCCGCCTCGGTGACGAACGCGCCCTGCATCCGGATCGGCTTGCTCGCGCCCATCGGCAGGAACAGCGCGTCGCCCTTGCCGATCAGCTTCTCCGCGCCGGGCTGGTCGAGGATGACCCGGGAGTCGGCCATCGCGGAGGTCGCGAAGGCGAGCCGGGACGGCACGTTGGCCTTGATCAGACCGGTGACGACGTCCACCGAGGGCCGCTGGGTGGCCAGCACCAGGTGGATGCCGGCCGCGCGGGCGAGCTGGGTGATGCGCACCACCGAGTCCTCGACGTCGCGCGGCGCGACCATCATCAGGTCGGCCAGCTCGTCGACGATCACCAGCAGGTACGGGTACGGCGCCAGCTCGCGCTCGCTGCCCAGCGGCGGGGTGACCTTGCCGGCCCGCACCGCCGCGTTGAAGTCGTCCACGTGCCGGAACCCGAACGCCGCGAGGTCGTCGTAGCGCATGTCCATCTCGCGCACGACCCACTGGAGGGCCTCGGCGGCCTTCTTGGGGTTGGTGATGATCGGCGTGATCAGGTGCGGGATGCCCTCGTAGGCGGTCAGTTCGACCCGCTTGGGGTCGACCAGGACCATCCGCACCTCGTCCGGGGTGGCCCGGGCGAGGATCGAGGTGATCAGGCAGTTGATGCAGGACGACTTGCCCGCGCCGGTCGCGCCGGCGACCAGGATGTGCGGCATCTTGGCGAGGTTGGCCATCACGGTGTGGCCCTCGACGTCCTTGCCCATGCCGACGACCATCGGATGGGTGTCCTCGGCGGCGGTGCGCGAGCGCAGCAGGTCGCCGAGGTTGACCATCTCGCGGTCCCGGTTGGGGATCTCGATGCCGACCGCGGACTTGCCCGGGATCGGGCTGATGATCCGCACGTCCGGGCTGGCCACCGCGTACGCGATGTTCTTGGCGAGCGCGGTGATCCGCTCGACCTTGACGGCCGGGCCGAGCTCGACCTCGTAGCGGGTGACCGTCGGGCCGCGGGTGAAGCCGGTGACCCTCGCGTCCACCTTGAACTCGGCGAAGGTGCCGGTGAGCTGGGCCACCACCTCGTCGTTGAGGGCGCTGCGGGCCTTGGCCGGGCCGCCGCGCTCCAGCAGGTCGAGCGAGGGCAGCGCGTAGGTGACGCCCTCGCCGAGCTGCAGCTGCTCCATCCGCACCGGCGCCGGGCCGTGCTCCTCGGGCGCGCCGGGGCCGCCGCTGCGGGCGGCCGGGACGGCGGGCTCCTCCGGCGGGGCGGTGCGGTCCTGCACCTGGTGCATCATGTCGGCCACGGCCGAGGAGGCGGGCACGCCGTAGACCAGCGCGCCGTCCAGGTCGGCGGCCGCGCCGGCGGCGAGGTCGCGGGTGGCGTACGGGTCCAGCGGCTCCTTGTCCAGGGAGATCCGGGCGGCCTCGGCCGGCTCCTCGTCGGCGGGCTTCCTCCGGCGGCGGCGCCGGCGGGCGGCGACCTCGTCGCCCGGGTCGTCCCCCTCGGTGTCCAGCGCGTAGGGCAGCGCGTCCGGGTCGGCGTCCTCCGGCGGGTCGGTGGACAGCTCGCGCTCCGGCGTACGCCCCCAGTGCAGCTCGTCCTCGGGCCCGGGCTCGACCACGCCGAGCCGTATCCCGACCCCCCGCAGCCGCTCGCCGATCCGGTTGACCGGGGTGGCGGTGACCACCAGCAGGCCGAAGAAGGCCAGCAGCAGGAGCAGCGGCACGGCCAGCACCGCACCCGCGGCGGCCATCATCGGGGTGGACACGGCCCAGCCGATGATCCCGCCGGCCGCCCTTATCCGGGAGGCGCCGCTGCCCATCCCGGGGGCGCCGCAGCCGATGTGGACCAGGCCGAGGACGCCGACCAGCAGCGTGCTCAGCCCGATCACGATCCGGCCGTTGGCCTCCGGCAGCTCCGGGTGGCGCCAGAGCCGGATCGCGATCCCGGCCAGCAGGAACGGCACCAGCACGTCGAGCCGCCCGAACAGCCCGGACACCACGGCGGTGGCCGCCTCGTTCAGCCAGCCCTCCGAGCTGAACCAGGTGCCGGCCGCGACGACCAGCGCGAGCGCGAACAGCAGCAGGCCGATCCCGTCCTTGCGGTGGGCCGGGTGGAGGTTCTTGGCGCCGTCGCCGAAACCGCGGAAGATCGCCGCGATCGGGCTGGCGAGGGCGTTGAGGGCGCCCATCAGCAGCCCCCGGCGCGGCGGGGGCGGCGGCGGGGCGGACTTGGCCGCCGTCTTCTTCGCGGGGGCCCTGCGGGCGGCCGCCTTCTTCGCGGGCGGCTTGCCCGGGGCCTTGGCCGCGGCCTTCTTGGACGGTCCCGGACTCGGCTTGCGGGCGGCGTTTCCGGGCGTACGAGTGGCCATGGGTCAGCAGCCTACCGGGGCGGACGACCAGTGCACATGCGGCCGAGCCGGGGTGCCGGGACGTGTCGCAGACACACCGTCACGCTGACCGCGTTTCACCCGGCGGCAGCAGCGAATCACCCGGACGGGTGAACGCCCGACGGACTGGCTACGCGCCGCCGGGGCGCATCGCGTCCAGCGCCCGGCGCAGCCCGACGAGCTTGCGCTCCAGGTGCGCCGCGGTGGCGGCCACCCCGGCGTCCTCCACCCCGTCCAGCTGCTTGGCCAGCGCCTCCGCCTGCTCCTCCACCGCCGCCAGCCGCGCGGACAGCTCGCCCAGCAGCGCCCCGCCCACGGCCGGCTCCCCGCCGCCCGCCTCCAGCTGGAGCCGCAGCAGCGCGGCCTGCTCCCGCAGCTGGCAGTTCTTCGCGTACAGGTCGACGAAGACGGAGACCTTGGCGCGCAGCACCCACGGGTCGAAGGGCTTGGAGATGTAGTCCACCGCGCCGGCCGCGTAGCCGCGGAAGGTGTGGTGCGGGCCGTGGTTGATCGCGGTCAGGAAGATGATCGGGATGTCCCGGGTGCGCTCGCGGCGCTTGATGTGGGCGGCGGTCTCGAAGCCGTCCATGCCGGGCATCTGGACGTCCAGCAGGATCACCGCGAAGTCGTCGGTGAGCAGCGCCTTCAGCGCCTCCTCGCCGGACGCGGCGCGCACCAGCGTCTGGTCCAGCGCGGAGAGGATCGCCTCCAGTGCCAGCAGGTTCTCCGGCCGGTCGTCGACCAGGAGGATCTTCGCCTTCTGCATGGGGGCTCGCCCTCCTGTCGCCTGCCTGCCGCCCGGTGCGGGCACCCGCGTACCGCCCACCGCTACCCCGGTCATGCTAGCCGCACCCCCTCGCCCGGCACACCGCCCCGTCGTCACCCGATCGGGAGCGGCGCGCAGCCGGTGCTCCGGCGCACGCTCAGCAGTCAGTCGCCGTCCGGTCACCGTTCGCAACGATCGGTGACCCTACCCGGTTCCCGGGCCCGACCGCCAGCAAACCGGTCCGCCGGCGGGCGCGAACCCCGGGGCCCGGCCCGGAGTTCACGCCCCCGGGCCGGTCCGCGCCCGGGCTCACGTGCGGTCGGGCTTCAGCCACTCGTGCATCACGGACAGCAGGTGCTCGGTCTCCACCGGCTTGGTGATGTGGTCGGTGGCGCCCGCCTCCAGCGACTTCTCGCGGTCGCCCTTCATCGCCTTGGCGGTCAGCGCGATGATCGGCAGGCCCGCGAACTGGGGCATCCGGCGGATCGCCTCGGTGGTCGCGTAGCCGTCCATCTCCGGCATCATGATGTCCATCAGGACCAGCGCCACGTTCTCGTGCTGCTCCAGCATCTCGATGCCCTCGCGGCCGTTCTCCGCGTACAGGACGGTCAGGCCGTGCTGCTCCAGCACGCTGGTGAGCGCGAACACGTTGCGCACGTCGTCGTCCACGATCAGCACCTGCTGGCCGTCGAAGCGGGTGTCGCCGCGGGCCGGCCGCGTCGGCGCGGGCTCCGGCGCGCGCGGGCCGGCCAGGCTCTCCAGGGCGGCGGTGCGCCGGCGCTCCACCGCACCGCGGCGGCGCTCCTCGGCCAGCTCCCGGACCTCCTGGGCCCAGTGGTCGGCCGGGTTCTCGCCGACCGGGACGGGCAGGCCCACCGGCGTCACGCCGACGACGGCCCGCCGCGCCGGGGCACCGGGCGCGGCCGTGCGCGGCTCGGCCGGGGCGGTGCCCGGGGCCTCGGCGCGCAGCGGCAGGTAGAGGGTGAAGGTGGAGCCCTTGCCCAGCTCGCTCTCGGCGTGGATCTCGCCGCCGAGCAGCCGGGCGATCTCGCGGCTGATCGACAGGCCGAGGCCGGTGCCGCCGTACTTGCGGCTGGTGGTGCCGTCCGCCTGCTTGAAGGCCTCGAAGATCTCCCGCAGCTTGTTGCCGGGGATGCCGATGCCGGTGTCGGAGACGGCGAAGGCGATCAGCTCGTCGTCCGGGCCCTGGATCGAGCCGGACTCCAGCAGCCGCTCGCGCACGTGCTGCGGGACGTCCGCGCCGGCCGGGGCGATCGAGAAGTCGACGGCGCCGGCGTCGGTGAACTTCACCGCGTTGGAGATCAGGTTGCGCAGCACCTGCTGGAGCCGCTGCTCGTCGGTGTGCAGGGTGACGGGCAGGGCGGGCGAGACCCGGACGGCGAAGTCGAGGTTCTTGTCCAGCGCGACGGGCTGGAAGGTGGCCTCGACGTAGTCGACCAGCTGGACCAGGGCGATCCGGGCCGGGCGGACGTCCATCTTGCCGGCCTCGACCTTGGACAGGTCGAGGATGTCGTTGATCAGCTGGAGCAGGTCGGAGCCGGCGCCGTGGATGGTGTCGGCGAACTCGACCTGCTTGGGCGAGAGGTTGCCCTCGTTGTTGTCGGAGAGCAGCTTGGCCAGGATCAGCAGCGAGTTGAGCGGGGTGCGCAGCTCGTGCGACATGTTGGCCAGGAACTCGCTCTTGTACCGGGAGGCCAGGGCGAGCTGCTCGGCGCGCTCCTCCAGGACCTGCCGGGCCTCCTCGATCTCGCTGTTCTTGATCTCGATGTCGCGGTTCTGCTGGGCGAGTTGCTCGGCCTTCTCCTGCAACTCCTCGTTGGTGCGCTCCAGCTCCTCCTGGCGCGCCTCCAACTCGGCCGACCGCATGGAGAGTTCGGCGGTGAGCCGCTGGGACTCCAGGAGCAGGCCCTCGGTCTTGGTGTTGACGCTGATGGTGTTGACGGTGACGCCGATCAGGTCGGCGATCTGGTTGAGGAAGTCCAGCGCGACGGTGGTGAAGGAGCTGAAGGTGGCCAGTTCGATCACGCCGAGCAGCCGGCCCTCGAACTGCACCGGCAGCACCACGATGTGGGCCGGGGAGGCCTCGCCCAGGCCGGAGGCGATCTTGAGGTACCCGGGCGGAGCCTCCTTGACGATGATCGCCCGCTTCTCCACCGCGGCCTGGCCGATCAGCGACTCGCCGGGCCGGAAGGTGGTCGGCATCGCGCGGCGCTGGTAGCCGTAGCTGCCGATCATGCGCAGCACGGTGTCGTTCTCGTCGTCGTCCTCGGTGATCAGCTCGGCGGTGCGGCCGGCCGGCTGGGCGAGGAAGAAGGCGCCGTGCTGGGCGGAGACCACCGGGGTCAGCTCGGTCATGATCAGCGAGGCGACGGCCTCCAGGTCCCGGCGGCCCTGCAGCAGGCCGGAGATCCGGGCCAGGTTGGTCTTGAGCCAGTCCTGCTCCTGGTTGGTGCGGGTGGTCTCGCGCAGGTTGGCGATCATCTGGTTGATGTTGTCCTTGAGCTCGTCGAGCTCGCCCGCCGCGTCCACGTCGATCCGCAGGCTCAGGTCGCCCCTGGTCACCGCGGTGGCGACCTGGGCGATCGCGCGCACCTGCCGGGTCAGGTTGTTCGCCAGCTCGTTCACCGACTCGGTGAGGTCCTGCCAGGTGCCGTCCACGCCCGGCACCCGGGCCTGGCCGCCGAGGCGCCCGTCGGTGCCCACCTCGCGGGCGACCCGGGTGACCTCGTCCGCGAACGCGGACAGCTGGTCGACCATGGTGTTGATGTTGGTCTTGAGCTGGAGGATCTCGCCGCGCGCGTCGACGTCGATCTTCTGCGAGAGGTCGCCGCGGGCCACCGCCGTGATCACCAGCGCGATGTTGCGGACCTGGCCGGTGAGGTTGTTGGCCATCTGGTTGACGTTGTCGGTCAGGTCCTTCCAGATCCCGGCCACGCCCGGCACGCTCGCCTGGCCGCCCAGCGTCCCGTCGGTGCCCACCTCACGGGCCACCCTGGTCACCTCGACCGCGAACGCGGACAGCTGGTCGACCATCGTGTTCAGGGTGCCGGCCAGCGCCGCGACCTCGCCCTGCGCGTCGATCGAGATCTTCTTGGACAGGTCGCCGCGGGCCACCGCGGAGGCGACCTCGGCGATGTTGCGCACCTGACCGGTCAGGTTGGACGCCATGAAGTTGACGTTGTCGGTCAGGTCCTTCCAGATCCCCGACACCCCGCGCACCCGGGCCTGGCCGCCCAGGATGCCCTCGGTGCCCACCTCGCGGGCGACCCGGGTGACCTCGTCCGCGAAGGCCGACAGCTGGTCGACCATGGTGTTGACGGTGGTCACCAGCTCCAGGATCTCGCCCCGGGCGTCGACGGTGATCTTCTTCGACACGTCGCCGAGCGCCACCGCCGTGGTCACCTCGGCGATGTTGCGCACCTGACTGGTCAGGTTGTTGGCCATCAGGTTGACGGAGTTGGTCAGGTCCTTCCACGTCCCGGACACCCCGGGCACGCTGGCCTGGCCGCCGAGGATGCCCTCGGTGCCGACGTCCCGGGCGACCCTGGTCACCTCGTCCGCGAAGGAGGAGAGCTGGTCCACCATCGTGTTGATGGTGTTCTTCAGCTCCAGGATCTCCCCGCGCGCGTCCACCTGGATCTTCTGCGACAGGTCGCCCTTGGCGACCGCCGTCGTCACCTGCGCGATGCCGCGCACCTGGTCGGTGAGGTTGTTCGCCATGAAGTTGACGTTGTCCGTGAGGTCCCGCCACACGCCGGCCGCCCACGGCACCTGCGCCTGACCGCCCAGCCGCCCCTCGGTGCCCACCTGGCGGGCCACCCGGGTCACCTGCTCGGCGAAGCCGGAGAGCTGGTCGACCATCGTGTTGATGGTGTTCTTCAGCTCCAGCATCTCGCCGCGCGCGTCCACCTCGATCTTCTGCGAGAGGTCCCCGCGGGCCACCGCCGTCGTCACCTGGGCGATGTTGCGCACCTGGCCGGTCAGGTTGTCGGCCATGAAGTTGACGGAGTCGGTCAGCTCGCGCCACACCCCGGCCACGTTCGGCACCTTCGCCTGACCGCCGAGCCGGCCCTCCGTCCCCACGTCCCGGGCCACCGTGGTGACCTGCGCGGCGAAGCCGTTCAGCTGGTCCACCATCGTGTTGACGGTGTTCTTCAGCTCCAGCATCTCGCCGGCCACGTCCACGGTGACCTTGCGGGACAGGTCGCCCTTCGCCACCGCGGTGGTCACCTGGGCGATGTTGCGCACCTGCGCGGTCAGCCGGCCGGCCATGGTGTTGACCGAGTCCGCCAGGTCCTTCCAACTGCCGGACACGCTGCGGACCTTGGCCTGGCCGCCGAGCTTGCCCTCGGTCCCGACCTCCAGCGCCACCCGGGTCACCTCGTCGGTGAACTCCGAGAGCTGGTCCACCAGCCCGTTGACCGTCCGCCCGATCCGCAGGTACTCGCCGCGCAGCGGGTGGCTCACCCCGTTGCTGTGCAGCGAGCGCAGCTCCATCTTCTGGTCCAGGTCGCCCTCGGCGATCGAGGTCAGCACCCGGCCCACCTCGGCCATCGGACGGGCCAGGTCGTCGATCAGCGCGTTGCAGTTGTCGACGGCCGCCATCCAGGCGCCCTCGCCCGCGCCCGTCTCCAGCCGCTCGTTCAGCCGGCCCTCGCGGCCCACCGCCCGCCGCACCCGGGCCAGTTCACCGGTCAGGTGCTGGTTGCGCTCGGCGACCTCGTTGAACACCGCGGCGATCTCCGCCAACGGGCCGTCACCCGGAACCGTCAGCCGGCGGCGGAAGTTGCCGTCCCGCATCGCCGTCAGCGCCGCCAGCAGCTTGCGCAGGTCGGCCGGCTCCGCGCCGCGGTTGTGGATCGCCCGCCGCCCGGCCGCGTTCCGCGGCGCGGTGCCGGAGCGTGCGCCGCGCGGGGCGGGCGGCGTCGTACCGGTTGCGTCCTTGGTGGCCGAACTCAACGGGCCCCTCCCACATCGTGAACTGTCCGGTTGACCGCACGTGCCCTGCGGCACGCGCCCGGGCACCGGCCCGGCTGGGCTGCACCGGCGAGCCGCTCGGCGCACCGGCATCCACTCCGACCGTACTGCTCGCACCGGCCGTCGCGGACCCCCCAGTCTGGCAGCACCTGCGCCGGGTGTCCGGCCGGTTGCACAGGGTTGATGCGGCAGCCTCACAAACGGGTGGGCAGAATCACCCTCTGGTGCCTGTTTCGGCGCCCCGGCCCCACGGGGTACCAAGCGGAAAGTAGGGTGGAGCGCTGCACCGGGCCACGACCCGACCCAGCGCCGCCGCTCACCCGGCCAGGCGCGCCCCGGGAGTCGGCGCCGCACCCCGGACAGCCAGGGCCAGAGCAGCAGAGGAGAAGTGGCAACGTGGTCACCGCGCGCGCAGCCGCCACCTTCGACCCGGACGGCCGCTCCGCGTCCGCCGCCCGCGGTTTCGTCCGGGACGCGCTGCTCGGCTGGGGCCTGCCCGAGGTCGTCGACGACGCCGTCGTCCTGGTCAGCGAACTCGTCACCAACGCCGTCGTGCACGCCGGCACCGCCGCCGACGTCTGCTGCCTGCGCGAGGAGGAGAGCGTCCGGATCGAGGTCACCGACCACCACCCCGAGCGCGGCCTGCCCTCGCTCGGCGACGTCCCGTCCTCCGACCGCTACGCCGACCCGGACGGCGAGGGCGGCCGCGGCCTGCTGATGTGCTCCGCCCTCGCCGAGCGCTGGGGCGTCGAGTACGCGGCCGGCCGCAAGACCGTCTGGTTCCGACTCGCCCTGCCCGCACACGTGCTCGGCACCCGCTACGCCGTTCCCGCCACCCCCGGCAGCGACCTGCCGAGCAGCACCGGCCCGGTCCACGTCGCCGTCGTCCAACTCGACGAGGACGGCCGCGTCCTCGCCTGGAACCCGGACGCCGAAGCACTCTTCCGCCACCCCGCCGCCACCGTCCTCGGCCGCCCCTGGGCCGACCTCGCCGTCTGGCCCACCCCCGCCGGCCGCGGCCCCGGCCTCACCGACACCCTGCGGCTGGCCCGTTGGGAGGGCGGCTACGGCCTGCGGCTGCCGGACGGCACCGAGGTCGAGGTGTACGGCGTCCAGGTCCGCGTCCGCGACACCGAGGGCGTCCCCTCCACCCTCTGCCTGCTCGTCCACGAAGCCGACCGCGCCGTCCTGCGCTCCCCCGCCCGCACCCTGCCCGGCGAACGCCCCGACCCCACCGGCCCCCGGCTCGACCTGATGGCCGGCCCGGCCACCGCCGACGACCTGGACGGCCTGCTCCAGCGCACCGTCGAACGCGCCCGGGACCTGCTCGACGCCGACGCCGCCTACCTGTTGCTCACCACCGAGGACGAGACCGAGTTCGAGGTCCGCGCCGCCACCGGCCTCACCTCCGGACACCGCCGGCACGCCCGCTTCCCGGTCGAGTCCGGCAACCGCTACGACTCCGCCCGGCTCCCCTCCGTCCACGAGGACCTCTCCGCCCGCCCCACCGGCCTGCCGCTCCTCACCGGCAGCGGGATGCGCTCCCTGGTCACCGTCCCGCTCAAGGTCGAGGGCCGGCTGATCGGCTCGCTCGGCATCGCCACCGCCGCGCCCGGCCGCTACGACAACGAGGACGCGCTGCGCCTGCAGTTCGCCGCCGACCGGGTCGCCCTGGCCATCGAGAGCACCCGGTTGTCCGAGCTGGAGCGCCTGCGCCGCGGCTCGCTGTCCTTCCTCGTCGAGGCCTCCGACCTGCTCGCCGGCACCCTCGAACACGAGCAGACCCTCGCCCTGATGGCCCAGATGGCCGTCCCCACCCTCGCCTCCTGGTGCGCCGTCTACACCAATGGCGACCACGGCTCCCCGTCCGACCTCGCCTTCGTCCTGCACGAGGACGAGGACCGGATCGACCCGCTGCGCGACCTGCTCGACAAGACCCCCGCCCCCGAGGCCGGCCCCAGCCACGGCGCCGACTTCTGGACCGCGCCCGCCGACACCGCCGCCGCCGGCGGCCTCACCGACAGCCCCGAACTCGCCGGCCTGCTCGGCGAGACCGTCGTGCTGCCGCTGACCGCCCGCAACCGGGTCATCGGCCTGCTCGCCCTGGGCGTCCCCACCGGCGTCCGGTTCCGCCAGGAGATCCTCGAACTCGCCGAGGACCTCTCCCGCCGGGCCGCCCTCGCCCTCGACAACTCCCGCCTCTACTCCGAGCGCACCGCCACCAGCCAGGCCCTGCAACGCAGCCTGCTGCCACCGGAGTTGCCCGAGATCCCGGGCGTCGAGGTGGACGTCTACTACCAGGCCGCCGGCGAGGGCAACGAAGTCGGCGGAGACTTCTACGACCTGTTCACCATCCGCGAGGGAACGTACGGCTTCGCCATCGGCGACGTCTGCGGCACCGGCCCCGAGGCCGCCTCCGTCACCGGCCTCGCCCGCCACTCGCTGCGTCTGCTCGCCCGCGAGGGCCTGGACGCCCCGCAGGTGCTGCGCCGGCTCAACGCGGCCATCCTGGACGAGGGTTCGCGCAGCCGCTTCCTCACCCTGCTCTACGGCGAGCTGACGCCCCGGCCGGACGGCAGCACCGAGCTGTCCCTGGTCTGCGCCGGCCACCCGCTGCCGCTGCGGCTGCGCACCGACGGCCAGGTCGACCGGGCCGCCACCCCGCAGCCGCTGCTCGGCGTCCTGGACGACCTCGACCTCACCGCCGAGCACCTGGTGCTCGCCCCCGGCGAGGTCCTGCTCTGCGTCACGGACGGCGTGACCGAACGCCGCGAGGGCCTGCGGATGCTCGGCGACGACGGTCTCGCCGAGGTGCTCACCGGCTGCACCGGCCTCACCGCAGGCGCCGTCGCGATGCGGGTGCAGCGCGCGGTCGAGCGCTTCGCCCCGGAGCCGCCGTCCGACGACATGGCGATCCTGACCCTCCGGGTGCCGACCCAGCGCGCCGTCTGAGCGGTTCCGGGCTTCCGGGCTTTCGCCTCTGAACGCTCGGCAGCTGACGCAGTCACAAATTGTTATCTTCACAAGGGTACAAGCGAACGACGCCGGGTACACCGATCTCACCGGGGAATCCCCCGGCGGGGACGCGACCAGCGGCTCTCCGCTGGCCCATCACTTCTGACCGCAGCCCGCGCACGCCACTGCCGTGCGCCCTCGGCGCGGTCGCGCGCATCCACCTCCGTCACCACCACACCACTGCGTCACTGCGCCCTGCGCGCGCCCAGAGTGAAAGGAGCCTCCGGTGAGCAACGAAGCTACCGGGGCAACGAACGCCCGCTCCACCGGAGCCGACGCGGGTAACCTCGGCTACCTCGCACTCGGCCTCACACTGCTCGCCTACGGTCTGCTCTCCACCGGCATCCTGCACGGCACCGGCGTCGGGGACGCCGCCCACCTCGCCCACCTCGTCGGCGGCGTCACCCTCTTCATCGCGGGCCTCTGGCAGCTCCGCGGCGGCGAGGGCTTCACCGGCACCGCCTTCACCAGCCTCGGCGCCTTCTGGGCGACCTGGTCGATGGCCGGCGGGGCCGGCAAGAACGCCGCCGGCCTGTTCCTGCTGCTGTGGGCCCTGCTCGCCCTCAGCCTCACCGCCGCGAGCTGGGGCGCGGGCCTGCTGAGCCGGCTCGTCTACGGCCTGCTGACGGTCGCGCTCGCGCTGGGCGCCCTCGCCACCTTCGGCGAGTGGAGCGGGCTGGCGAAGTTCGCCGGCTGGGTCGCGACCGCCTCCGGCCTCGCCGCCTGGTACTGGGCGACCTCCGCCCTCAGCAACGGTGCCTGGGGGAAGATCGCCCTGCCGGTCAAGTGACCTGCTTCGACCGATCCGGACTATCCGGACTATCCGGACGAGACGACCGGTCCGAGCGGTCCGCCTGACCCGCATCCTGCTCGACACCCGACCGGGGCCGGGCCTCCGCCAGCGCGGAGGCCCGGCCCCGCCGGCGTGCCACCCGGGCCGCCGACGCCAGGACGGCGTACGCGAGGAGCAGGATCGCGACGGCGACGATGCCGTCCGCCCAGAAGTGGTTGGCCGTCACCACGACGACGGCGACCGTCAGCACCGGGTGCAGCACCACGACCCACCGCAGCGGGCTCGGCGACACCCGCACCACGGCGACCGCCACCAGCACGCACCACGCCACGTGCACCGAGGGCATCGCCGACAGCTGGTCGGCGACCACACCGCCCACCGCGCCGCCGTACACCGACTGCCCGTACTGCGCCGCCAGGTCCACGAAGCCGTCCTGCGGCAGCATCCGGGGCGGCGCCACCGGGATGAACTGCACCAGCAGGCACACCGCCGTGGTGATCACCACCGTGTTCCGCACCCACGCGTACCGCTCGCGGTGCCGCACGAACACCCACAGCAGGACGACCAGCATCACCGCGAAATGCATCACCGCGTAGTAGTAGTTCGCCAGCCGCACCAGCACCGGGTACGGCGTGACCGCCGACTGCCAGGACACCTCGTCCGGCAGGCCGAGCGCCAGCTCGGTCCGATGGATCCAGCTCGCCCGGTCCAGCGCGTGGTCCGTGCTCATCACCGAGAGGTGCCCCACCAGCTGCCAGAGCGCGAACAGCGCCAGCAGCGTGCCGGCCTCCCGCAGCAGCGCCGACAACGACGGCTTCCGGACCCTCGCGGCGGCGAACGCACCGCCGTAGAGAACGGCGGCGGTACCCCCGGCGGACTGCCAGGTGAGGGTCAGGTTCTGCATTCGCAGAGGGTAACGCAAAAAGACCCCCTCCCGGACGGGAGGGGGTCTTTTTGGAATGATTGTTCGGCGGCGTCCTACTCTCCCACAGGGTCCCCCCTGCAGTACCATCGGCGCTGTGAGGCTTAGCTTCCGGGTTCGGAATGTAACCGGGCGTTTCCCTCACGCTATGACCACCGAAACACTATGAAACTGTCGACCCGCCGGCAAGGCGGTCGTTGTTTCAGAACAACACAGTGGACGCGAGCAACTGAGGACAAGCCCTCGGCCTATTAGTACCGGTCAACTCCACCCCTCACAGGGCTTCCATACCCGGCCTATCAACCCAGTCGTCTACTGGGAGCCTTACCCTCTCAAGGAGGTGGGAGTGCTCATCTCGAAGCAGGCTTCCCGCTTAGATGCTTTCAGCGGTTATCCCTCCCGAACGTAGCCAACCAGCCATGCCCTTGGCAGAACAACTGGCACACCAGAGGTTCGTCCGTCCCGGTCCTCTCGTACTAGGGACAGCCCTTCTCAACACTCCTACGCGCACAGCGGATAGGGACCGAACTGTCTCACGACGTTCTAAACCCAGCTCGCGTACCGCTTTAATGGGCGAACAGCCCAACCCTTGGGACCTACTCCAGCCCCAGGATGCGACGAGCCGACATCGAGGTGCCAAACCATCCCGTCGATATGGACTCTTGGGGAAGATCAGCCTGTTATCCCCGGGGTACCTTTTATCCGTTGAGCGACGGCGCTTCCACAAGCCACCGCCGGATCACTAGTCCCTACTTTCGTACCTGCTCGACCCGTCAGTCTCACAGTCAAGCTCCCTTGTGCACTTACACTCAACACCTGATTGCCAACCAGGCTGAGGGAACCTTTGGGCGCCTCCGTTACCCTTTAGGAGGCAACCGCCCCAGTTAAACTACCCACCAGACACTGTCCCTGATCCGGATCACGGACCCAGGTTAGACATCCAGCACGACCAGAGTGGTATTTCAACGACGACTCCCACCCAACTGGCGTTGGGCTTTCACAGTCTCCCACCTATCCTACACAAGCCGAACCGAACACCAATATCAAGCTATAGTAAAGGTCCCGGGGTCTTTCCGTCCTGCTGCGCGAAACGAGCATCTTTACTCGTAATGCAATTTCACCGGGCCTATGGTTGAGACAGTCGAGAAGTCGTTACGCCATTCGTGCAGGTCGGAACTTACCCGACAAGGAATTTCGCTACCTTAGGATGGTTATAGTTACCACCGCCGTTTACTGGCGCTTAAGTTCTCAGCTTCGCCTCGACGAATCAAAGCTAACCGGTCCCCTTAACGTTCCAGCACCGGGCAGGCGTCAGTCCGTATACATCGCCTTACGGCTTCGCACGGACCTGTGTTTTTAGTAAACAGTCGCTTCTCGCTGGTCTCTGCGGCCACCCCCAGCTCGGAGTGCAAGACTCGTCACCAGGAATGGCCCCCCTTCTCCCGAAGTTACGGGGGCATTTTGCCGAGTTCCTTAACCATAGTTCACCCGAACGCCTCGGTATTCTCTACCTGACCACCTGAGTCGGTTTGGGGTACGGGCCGCCATGAAACTCGCTAGAGGCTTTTCTCGACAGCATAGGATCATCCACTTCACCACAATCGGCTCGGCATCAGGTCTCAGCCTAATGAGTGACGGATTTGCCTATCACTCGTCCTACACCCTTACCCCGGGACAACCACCGCCCGGGCTGGACTACCTTCCTGCGTCACCCCATCGCTCACCTACTACCCCGTTGGGTCACCGGCTCCACCACTTCCCTTTGCCCGAAGGCTCCGGGACGGCTTCACGGGCTTAGCATCAGAAGGTTCAGCGTTGGCGCTTCAAAGCGGGTACGGGAATATCAACCCGTTGTCCATCGACTACGCCTGTCGGCCTCGCCTTAGGTCCCGACTTACCCTGGGCAGATCAGCTTGACCCAGGAACCCTTGGTCAATCGGCGCAAGAGTTTCCCACTCTTGTATCGCTACTCATGCCTGCATTCTCACTCGTATACCGTCCACGACTGGTTTCCACCGCCGCTTCACCCGGCACACGACGCTCCCCTACCCATCACAACAGGCGTTGGCCTATAGTTGCAATGACACGACTTCGGTGATGTGCTTGAGCCCCGCTACATTGTCGGCGCGGAATCACTTGACCAGTGAGCTATTACGCACTCTTTCAAGGGTGGCTGCTT
The DNA here is from genome assembly GCF_041053115.1 of Streptomyces sp. Y1. NCBI lineage: Bacteria > Bacillati > Actinomycetota > Actinomycetes > Kitasatosporales > Streptomycetaceae > Streptomyces > Streptomyces sp. Y1. Next base: position 2,493,194 of record NZ_CP163445.1, read on the forward strand.
CTAAGCCAACCTCCTGGTTGTCTCTGCGACTCCACATCCTTTCCCACTTAGCACACGCTTAGGGACCTTAGTCGGTGTTCTGGGCTGTTTCCCTCTCGACCATGGAGCTTATCCCCCACAGTCTCACTGCCACGCTCTCACTTACCGGCATTCGGAGTTTGGCTAAGGTCAGTAACCCGGTGAGGCCCATCGCCTATCCAGTGCTCTACCTCCGGCAAGAAACACGTGACGCTGCACCTAAATGCATTTCGGGGAGAACCAGCTATCACGGAGTTTGATTGGCCTTTCACCCCTAACCACAGGTCATCCCCCAGGTTTTCAACCCTGGTGGGTTCGGTCCTCCACACGGTCTTACCCGCGCTTCAACCTGCCCATGGCTAGATCACTCCGCTTCGGGTCTTGGGCATGCAACTCAGTCGCCCTATTCGGACTCGCTTTCGCTACGGCTACCCCACACGGGTTAACCTCGCTACACACCGCAAACTCGCAGGCTCATTCTTCAAAAGGCACGCAGTCACGGCCCACCAGCAAGCTGATGAACGACGCTCCCACGGCTTGTAGGCACACGGTTTCAGGTACTATTTCACTCCGCTCCCGCGGTACTTTTCACCATTCCCTCACGGTACTATCCGCTATCGGTCACTAGGGAATATTTAGGCTTAGCGGGTGGTCCCGCCAGATTCACACGGGATTTCTCGGGCCCCGTGCTACTTGGGAGATGAGCAAGCAAGCCGTACAGATTTCGTCTACGGGGGTCTTACCCTCTACGCCGGACCTTTCGCATGTCCTTCGACTACCCATACGGTTTCTGACTCGCCGACCGGCCGGCAGACCGATCAAGCTCATTCCCACGACCCCGTATTGGCAACCCCTGCCGGGTCTCACACCAATACGGTTTAGCCTCATCCAGTTTCGCTCGCCACTACTCCCGGAATCACGGTTGTTTTCTCTTCCTGCGGGTACTGAGATGTTTCACTTCCCCGCGTTCCCTCCACACTGCCTATGTGTTCAGCAGCGGGTGACAGCCCATGACGACTGCCGGGTTTCCCCATTCGGACACCCCCGGATCAAAGCTCGGTTGACAGCTCCCCGGGGCCTATCGCGGCCTCCCACGTCCTTCATCGGTTCCTAGTGCCAAGGCATCCACCGTGCGCCCTTAAAAACTTGGCCACAGATGCTCGCGTCCACTGTGCAGTTCTCAAACAACGACCAGTCACCCACCTCAACAAGCATGGGACCGGCAACCACTGAGACAACGTTTCCGTTCCCTCAGGACCCAACAACGTGCCCGACACAGTCAATCCCCGACCACGTTCCACGCCCGAAGGCAGTACTAACGATCCGATCTCTTCGCTGTGCCGAATAGTCAACGTTCCACCCATGAGCGAGCACTCCGGGACATTCGCCCGAAGCTGCTATGTGCTCCTTAGAAAGGAGGTGATCCAGCCGCACCTTCCGGTACGGCTACCTTGTTACGACTTCGTCCCAATCGCTGGTCCCACCTTCGACGGCTCCTCCCCTTACGGGTTAGGCCACCGGCTTCGGGTGTTACCGACTTTCGTGACGTGACGGGCGGTGTGTACAAGGCCCGGGAACGTATTCACCGCAGCATGCTGATCTGCGATTACTAGCAACTCCAACTTCATGGGGTCGAGTTGCAGACCCCAATCCGAACTGAGGCCGGCTTTTTGGGATTCGCTCCGCCTCACGGCATCGCAGCCCTTTGTACCGACCATTGTAGCACGTGTGCAGCCCAAGACATAAGGGGCATGATGATTTGACGTCGTCCCCACCTTCCTCCGAGTTGACCCCGGCAGTCTCCTGTGAGTCCCCATCACCCCGAAAGGCATGCTGGCAACACAGAACAAGGGTTGCGCTCGTTGCGGGACTTAACCCAACATCTCACGACACGAGCTGACGACAACCATGCACCACCTGTATACCGACCACAAGGGGGCACCCATCTCTGGATGTTTCCGGCATATGTCAAGCCTTGGTAAGGTTCTTCGCGTTGCGTCGAATTAAGCCACATGCTCCGCTGCTTGTGCGGGCCCCCGTCAATTCCTTTGAGTTTTAGCCTTGCGGCCGTACTCCCCAGGCGGGGAACTTAATGCGTTAGCTGCGGCACCGACGACGTGGAATGTCGCCAACACCTAGTTCCCAACGTTTACGGCGTGGACTACCAGGGTATCTAATCCTGTTCGCTCCCCACGCTTTCGCTCCTCAGCGTCAGTAATGGCCCAGAGATCCGCCTTCGCCACCGGTGTTCCTCCTGATATCTGCGCATTTCACCGCTACACCAGGAATTCCGATCTCCCCTACCACACTCCAGCCTGCCCGTATCGAATGCAGACCCGGGGTTAAGCCCCGGGCTTTCACATCCGACGCGACAGGCCGCCTACGAGCTCTTTACGCCCAATAATTCCGGACAACGCTCGCACCCTACGTATTACCGCGGCTGCTGGCACGTAGTTAGCCGGTGCTTCTTCTGCAGGTACCGTCACTTGCGCTTCTTCCCTGCTGAAAGAGGTTTACAACCCGAAGGCCGTCATCCCTCACGCGGCGTCGCTGCATCAGGCTTTCGCCCATTGTGCAATATTCCCCACTGCTGCCTCCCGTAGGAGTCTGGGCCGTGTCTCAGTCCCAGTGTGGCCGGTCGCCCTCTCAGGCCGGCTACCCGTCGTCGCCTTGGTGGGCCGTTACCCCACCAACAAGCTGATAGGCCGCGGGCTCATCCTGCACCGCCGGAGCTTTACACCCAGGAGCATGCACTCCCAGGTCATATCCGGTATTAGACCCCGTTTCCAGGGCTTGTCCCAGAGTGCAGGGCAGATTGCCCACGTGTTACTCACCCGTTCGCCACTGATCCACCCCGAAGGGCTTCACCGTTCGACTTGCATGTGTTAAGCACGCCGCCAGCGTTCGTCCTGAGCCAGGATCAAACTCTCCGTGAATGTTTACCGGTATTCCGGTCCACACCCGCGTTGAGCGGCACGGCAACCACCGGAATAGGGCGGCCCCGCGCACTGCGTCCTCGCTAGTGTTTATTTCAAAAGGAATCTCCAACCCCAGGAAACCTGAGGCCGGGGATGTCAACATATCTGGCGTTGACTTTTGGCACGCTGTTGAGTTCTCAAGGAACGGACGCTTCCTTCGAGCCGCCTTCCAGCGGGCCCTCCGGCGCTTCGTTCTTTCGTGTTTCCAGCTTATCAGATGTTTTCCGCTCCGTTTTCCGGGGCTTCGTCATCCAACTCGCCGGTGTCTTCCGGGGCTTGACGCCCTGTCCGACGTTTCAAACTCTAGCCGATCCCCGCTCCGAAAAGCGAATCCGGCCGAGTCCGACCGCAATCCGATAAAACGCGCACACTGAATAAGCACCCTGTCGCGACGCGAAAACGCAAACGCGACCCAGTGCGAACCAGGAAGTGGTGTTTCGAAGGATTGGCTACCCCGGGACCGTCCGCGCAGATGCGTGTCCGGTGCTCCCTGCCAGGCAGCTCGAAGAACTCTACGCGCTTCGGCCATCGGATGCAAACGAGGCGCAAAGGGCGCAGGCCGGGCCCCCGAGGGAGGGTCCGGCCTGCGGAGGTGCGGCTCAGCTGTTGGTGGGGAAGCCGAGGTTGATGCCGCCGTGGGACGGGTCCAGCCAGCGCTGGGTCACGGCCTTGCCCCGGGTGAAGAAGTGCACGCCGTCCGGCCCGTACGCGTGGGCGTCGCCGAACAGGGAGGCCTTCCATCCGCCGAAGGAGTAGTAGGCGACCGGAACCGGGATCGGCACGTTGATACCGACCATCCCGACCTCCACCTCGAACTGGAAGCGCCGGGCCGCGCCGCCGTCGTTGGTGAAGAGGGCCGTGCCGTTGCCGTACGGGTTGGCGTTGATGAGCGCCACGCCCTCCTCGTAGGAGGCGACCCGCACGACGGAGAGGATCGGGCCGAAGATCTCGTCGTTGTAGACGGACATGCCGGGCTTCACGTGGTCGAACAGGGTGGGGCCGAGCCAGAAGCCGTCCGCGGTGGGGGTGCCGTTCGCGTCCTCGGCGGTGACGGGGTGCTTGCGGCCGTCCACGGCGAGCTCGGCGCCGTCCGCGATGCCGGACTCGACGTACGAGGTGACCTTGTCCCGGTGCTGGCCGGTGACCAGCGGGCCCATCTCGGAGTCGCCGTTGCAGCCGGGGCCGACCTTGAGGGTCGCGATCCGCTGCTTGATCTTGTCGACCAGTTCGTCGCCGATCGGGTCGACCGCGACCAGCACGGAGACGGCCATGCAGCGCTCGCCGGCCGCGCCGAAGCCGGCGTTGACGGCGGCGTCGGCGGCGAGGTCGAGGTCGGCGTCCGGCAGGACGAGCATGTGGTTCTTGGCGCCGCCCAGGGCCTGCACGCGCTTGCCGTACCGCGTGCCGGTCTCGTAGACGTAGCGGGCGATCGGGGTGGAGCCGACGAAGCTGACGGACTTGACGTCGGGGTGCTCCAGCAGGCGGTCGACGGCCACCTTGTCGCCGTGCACGACGTTGAATACGCCGTCCGGCAGGCCGGCCTCCTTCCACAGCTCGGCGAGGAAGTTGACCGCGGACGGGTCCTTCTCCGAAGGCTTCACCACGACGGTGTTCCCGGCCGCGATGGCGATCGCGAAGAACCACATCGGCACCATGGCCGGGAAGTTGAACGGCGAGATGATCGCGACCGGGCCGAGCGGCTGGCGGATCGAGTAGACGTCGATGCCCGTGGAGGCCTGCTCGGTGAAGCCGCCCTTGATGAGCTGCGGGATGCCGCAGGCGTACTCGACGACCTCCAGACCGCGGGCGATCTCACCGAGCGCGTCCGAGTGCACCTTGCCGTGCTCGGACACGATGATCGCGGCCAGCTCGTCGCGGCGTGCGTTCAGCAGCTCGCGGAAGGCGAAGAGCGCCGTGGTCCGCCGGGCGACCGAGGCGGTGCGCCAGTCGGTGAAGGCGGAGGCGGCGGCGGCCACGGCCTGGTCGACCTCGGCGGTCCCGGCGAAGTCGACGTGGCCGGCGACCTGGCCGGTGGCCGGGTCGAAGATCTCACCGCGACGGGGCGCGGCACCGGCGGTGGCGACGGGCTTGCCGCCGATCCAGTGGATGATGTGCTTGCTCAAGGTCCGTCTGCCTCCGAAGTCCCGGGCGGCGTCCTGCCTCCGGTCCGGCGCCGCCGACTCGTGGGCCGGTCGGCGGGGGTTCGCGGGGCCACCGCGCTCGTCTCCCAGTCTGGTCGCCGCCCCGGCTCGGCTCAACGAACAGGCTGACGGAGATCAGGGATTCAGCCTTACAGGTCGTCCGGTCGGCTCAGGACTCCTCGTCCTCCAGGTACGGGTCGTGCAACCCGTCCGCCGCCTCCTGGGTCTCCAGCAGGTCCAGCCGCAGGTCCTGCGCCCACTCCAGCGCCCACCGCTTCAACCCGTCCACCTGCCCGGCCGGAACACCTCGGGCACGGAACCGGCCGTCCGCCGCCTCGGCCAGCGTCTCCAGCCGGTCGGCGAGCGCGGCGGGCTGGAAATCCGGGTCCAACTCCCGTGCCATCGCGAGAAGTTCGCCCTCCCGGTAACAGGCGGTGAGGGCCCGGACGTCGACCAGGTCGCGCGGCATGCCCCGGTCGACGAGCAGCGTGGTGGTGAGCGCCGCCGCGTCCTCCAGGGCGACGACCGGCAGCGTCACCGCGTCGTCGTCCGGCCCGGGGGCGCCGAGGTCGAGCCGGACGGGCTGGTGGCCGAGCGGCTCCTTCCGCAGCTCGACCGAGTGCGTGCGCGCGCCGAGCGCCAGCCGCACGGTGAGCTGTTCCAGCCGGGGCGTGCCGGGGCGCTCGGCGACGCCGCCGCCGGCCGCCCGGTAGGCCTCGGCCAGCGCGGCGGCCACCTCCGGCAGGTCGGCCCCGCCAGTGGCCAGGGTCAGTCCGTCCTGCGCGCACGCCGTCACGCCGTGGGCGCGCAGCGCGTGCCCACCGGCCAGCGCGAGCCCGTACCGCTCGCAGACGGGCGCGGCGAGGGCGGCGAGGCGCAGCTGGGCCGGGCCCGGGCGCAGGGACGGGTCGACGGCGTGCGGGACGGTGGTCACGCCTCCAGTCTGACGCGACCGCCCGCTCCGCGCGCCGCCGGACGATCGCCGCCGCCGGTCGGGCGCGCGGCGATCGGGCGCGCGGCGGCGGGCGACCCGGCCGGACTCAGCGGCCGCAGAGACCGGCCGCCGCCTCGTGCAGCGCGAGCTCCAGCAGCGCCGGGTCGGTGAGCCGGCCGGACCCGTCCGGCGGCACCAGCCACCGCACCCGGCGCCTGACCCGCCCGGGGTGCGGGACGACGATCCAGGTGCCCTCCCCGGAGCCGCGCACGCCGGTGCCGACCCAGCGGGCGGCGGTGCCGACCGGCACCAGGAAGCTGACCAGGTCCTCGTCGAAGTCGGCGAGGACCGGGCCGCACGGGCCGGCGTCCATGATGTCCACGGTCGGGTGCCCGAGCTGCCCGGGGACGGAGAGGACGTCCCAGCACCGGCCGGCCGGCATCGGCATCAGTCCCAGTCCGCTGCGCTGCCAGTGCGCCCGGAAGGCCGCCGGGTCCGGCATCACCTGGGTGAGCCAGTGCAGTCCGGTGTTCGCCATGTCGTTTCTCCCCGCTTCTCGCCACTCGTACCGATCGGGTGCGGCGGGGCGTTCGCGACCCGCCGCACCAGGGAGAGGCGGGCGGCCGGTGTCTCTTACACAGGTCCGGGAGGGCGGTCCCCCCGGGACGGCGGTCGGACGACAGGTCGTCGCCGGGAGGGATGATTCACCTGACACCCTGTTCACCTCCCCCGCCCCCGCCTGGAGGCCCGCGATGCTCCCCACCGTCGCCCGCGTGCTCGACCTGGAGGTGATGCGGCGCGGCCTGCCCCTGGTCGTGGCCGGCGGCGACCACCTGGAGCGGCCGGTCCGCTGGGTCCACGTCATCGAGCTGCCCGACGTCGCCGGCATGCTGCGGGGCGGCGAACTGGTGCTGACCACGGGCATCGCGCTGCCGGAGGACCGCGACGGGCTGTCCCGGTACGTCCGGGACCTGGACGAGCTCGGCGTGGCCGGGCTGGTGGTCGAGTACGGCCGGCGCTACCTCGACGCGCTCCCCCGCGCGCTGGTGCACGCCGCCGAGCAGCGCGGGCTGCCGCTGGTCGCCCTCCGCCGCGAGGTGCGGTTCGTCGCCGTCACCGAGGCCGTGCACGCCCTGGTGGTGAACGCCCAGCTGGAGCAGCTGCGGATCTCCGAGTCCGTCCACCAGGTGTTCAACGAGCTGGTGGTGGAGGGCGCCGAGCCCCCCGAGGTGATCCGCCAGGTGGCCCGGATGGCGGGTGCGCCGGTCGTGCTGGAGAACCTGGCGCACCAGGTGCTCGCCCACGACACCGCCGGGCGCCCGGAGGCGGAGGTGCTGGAGGACTGGGAGCGCCGCTCGCGCGGGGTCCGCCCGTCCGGCCGCACCGGTCACGACCCGCGCAGCGGTTGGCTGGTGACCGCGGTCGGCGCCCGCGGCCAGGACTGGGGGCGGCTGGTCCTCGTCCAGGAGCCCGGCCCGCTGCCCGGGGGCGAGCCGCACCCGCACGCCATGCTGCTGGAGCGCGGCGCGTCCGCGCTGGCGCTCAACCGGCTGGTGGTGCGCGACCGGGAGAGCCTGGAGCGGCAGACCCACCGCACCCTGCTCTCCGGCATCCTCACCCACGCGCTGACCGTCTCCGAGGTGGCGCTGCGCGCCCAGGCGCTCGGCGTGCCGCTGGAGGGCCGCCGGCTGGTCGGGGTGGTGCTGCGCCGGCGGCACGGGCCGATCCCCGCCGCGCTGGAGGCGCAGGCCCGGTTGCGCGACTTCACCGAGCTCGCGGCCGGCGCCGTCCGGGCCTGCGGGCTGTCCGCCCTGGTCGGTTCGCTGGACGACGAGGGCGTCGGCCTGCTGATCGCGCTCGGCGCGCAGCAGGACGAGCACGCGGCGCTGGACTCCTTCTCGGCCGCGCTGCGGCGGATGTCGGCCGAGGCCGGGTGGGCGGAGGGCGGGGCCGCGGGCCCGGTGGTCGCGGTCGGCTCCTCGGTCGGCGCGGTCCGGGACGCCCGGCGCACCCTGCTGGAGGCCACCCAGGTCGCCGACGCCGCGCTGCACGACGCCCCCGGCGGCGCCCGGGCCGCCTCCTACTACCGGCTGCCGGACGTCCGGCTGCGCGGCCTGCTGCACCTGCTGCGCGACGACGCCCGCCTGCAGACGTACGTGGAGCGGGAGTTGGGGCCCCTGCTGGCCCACGACGCCGAGCACAACGGGCAGTTGGTGCAGATGCTGCGGATCTACCTGGAGCAGGGCCGGAACAAGTCGGCGGCGGCCGACGCCGCGCACCTGTCCCGCCCGTCCTTCTACGACCGGCTACACAAGGTGGAGCGCATCCTCGGCGTGGACCTCGACCAGGTGGAGTCCTGCCTGTCCCTGCACGTCGCGCTGCTGGCCCTGGACGCCGTCCGCCGGTAGCGCGGAGAGCGCCCGGGCCCCGGGCGAACGAGCGCGCCCGGGGCCGGAGGTGACGAATCGTCAGACCGTGTGCGCGTCGGTGAGCGAGAGCACCTCGTCGAGCACCGCGAGGCCCGCCTTCGCCTCCTCCTCGGTGACGGTGCACGGCGGGACGACGTGGAAGCGGTTCATGTTGACGAACGGCCACAGCCCGCGCCGCTTGCAGGCGGCGGCCAGCTCGGCCATCGGCGCGTTGTCGGCGCCGGCGGCGTTGTACGGGACGAGCGGTTCGCGGGTCGCCCGGTCCTTCACCAGGTCGAGCGCCCAGAACACGCCGAGCCCGCGCACCTCGCCGATCGAGGGGTGCCGTTCGGCCAGTTCGCGCAGTCCGGGGCCGAGCACGGTCTCGCCGATGTGCGCGGCGTTCTCGACGATGCCCTCCTCCGCCATCGCGTTGATGGTGGCGACGGCCGAGGCGCAGGCGAGCGGGTGCCCGGAGTAGGTGAGCCCGCCGGGGAACGGCCGCTCGGCGAAGTCGGCCGCGATCTCGGCGCTGATCGCGACGCCACCCAGCGGCACGTAGCCGGAGTTGACGCCCTTGGCGAAGGTCAGCAGGTCCGGGGTGACCCCCCAGTGGTCGGCGGCGAACCACGCGCCGGTGCGCCCGAAGCCGGCCATCACCTCGTCGAGGATGAACACGATGCCGTACCGGTCGCAGATCTCCCGCACCCCGGCCAGGTAGCCCGGCGGCGGGACGAGGACGCCCGCGGTGCCGACCACCGTCTCCAGGATGATCGCCGCGACGGTGCCGGCGCCCTCGAAGGCGATCACCTGCTCCAGGTGCGCCAGCGCGCGCTCGCACTCCTGCGCCTCGTTCTCCGCATGGAAGTTGGAGCGGTAGGGGTACGGCCCCCAGAAGTGCACCACGCCGGAGACGCCGGTCTCGTTGGGCCAGCGCCGCGGGTCGCCGGTGAGGGCGATCGCGTTGGCGGTGGCGCCGTGGTACGAGCGGTAGGTGGCGAGCACCTTCTGCCGGCCGGTGTGCAGCCGGGCCAGTCGGACGGCGTTCTCGTTGGCCTCGGCGCCGCCGTTGGTGAAGAAGATCTTGTCCAGGTCACCGGGGGTGCGCTCGGCGATCAGCCGGGCGGCCTCGCTGCGCGACTCGACCGCGAAGCCGGGCGCGAGGGTGCAGAGCTTCGCCGCCTGCTCCTGGATCGCGGCGACCACCTTCGGGTGCTGGTGGCCGATGTTGGTGTTGACCAGCTGCGAGGAGAAGTCGAGGTAGCGGTTGCCGTCGTAGTCCCAGAAGTACGAACCCTCGGCGCCGGCCACCGCGAGGGGGTCGATCAGCGCCTGGGCGGACCACGAGTGGAAGACGTGCGCGCGGTCGGCGGCCTTGACCGCCCGGCCGGCGGCTGGGTCAGCGGTGGGGATGCTCATGGCGGTAAGGCTAGGGAGTTCCGGCCGCCGCGGGCAGGTCCATGCTGTCAGCCGCTCGCGCGCCGGGCCGACAGGGTGCAAAGGCGGCGGGCCCGGGTCGTGTCGACCCGGGCCCGCTGCCTACTCACAAGATCATCAGATCGTCAGATCGCGGTCATGACGTGCTTGACCCGGGTGTAGTCCTCGAAGCCGTACGAGGACAGGTCCTTGCCGTAGCCCGACTTCTTGAAGCCGCCGTGCGGCATCTCGGCGACCAGCGGGATGTGGGTGTTGATCCAGACGCAGCCGAAGTCCAGGCGGCGCGACATCCGCATGGCCCGGGCGTGGTCCTTGGTCCACACCGAGGAGGCCAGCGCGTACTCGACGCCGTTGGCGTACTCGACGGCCTGGTCCTCGTCGGTGAACTTCTGCACGGTGATGACCGGGCCGAAGACCTCCTGCTGGATGATCTCGTCGTCCTGGTTCAGGCCGGAGACGACGGTCGGGGCGTAGAAGTAGCCCTTGTCGCCGACCCGGTGGCCACCGGTCTCGACCTTGGCGTGGGCGGGGAGGCGCTCGATGAAGCCGGCGACCTGCTTCAGCTGGTTGGCGTTGTTCAGCGGGCCGTACAGCACGTCCTCGTCGTCGACGCCGCCGGTCTTGGTCTCGGCCGCGGCCTTGGCCAGCGCCTCGACGAAGGCGTCGTGGATCGACTCGTGCACCAGCACGCGAGTGGCGGCGGTGCAGTCCTGGCCGGCGTTGAAGAAGCCCGCGACCGAGATGCCCTCGACGGCCTCGGCGATGTCGGCGTCCTCGAAGACCACGACCGGGGCCTTGCCGCCGAGCTCCAGGTGGACGCGCTTGACGTCCTTGGAGGCCGACTCGGCGACCTGGATGCCGGCCCGGACGGAGCCGGTGATGGAGGCCATCGCCGGGGTCCGGTGCTCGACCATCAGCTTGCCGCTCTCGCGGTCGCCGCAGATGACGTTGAAGACGCCGGCCGGCAGGTCGAGCTCCTTGAGCACGCCGCCGATGATCTCGGCCAGCAGCACGGTGGAGGCCGGGGTGGTGTCCGAGGGCTTCAGCACCACGGTGTTGCCCGCGGCGATGGCCGGGGCGAACTTCCAGACCGCCATCATCATCGGGTAGTTCCACGGCGCGACCTGGGCGCAGACGCCGACCGGCTCGCGGCGGATGATCGAGGTCATCCCGTCCATGTACTCACCGGCGGCCTTGCCCTCGAGCAGGCGGGCGGCGCCGGCGAAGAAGCGGATCTGGTCCACCATCGGGCCGATCTCCTCGGAGAGGGTCAGCCCGCGCGGCTTGCCGGTGTTGCGCACCTCGGCGTCGACGATCTCGTCGGCCCGGGCCTCGACGGCGTCGGCGATCTTGAGCAGCAGCTTCTGGCGGGTGCTCGGGGTGGCGTCGCGCCAGATCGGGAACGCGGCGGCGGCCGAGGCCATGGCGGCGTCCACGTCAGCGGCGCCGGACAGCGGCGAGGTCGCGTACACCTCGCCGGTGGTCGGGTCGACGATGTCGAGCGTGCGGCCGTCGGCCGCGTCGACGAACTCACCGTTGATGTAGTTGCGCAGCGTGCGAAGGTCGCTCACGGATCTTCTCCTCGGTCTGGGCCTGCGGCATTGCAGATTCCGGCGCCATGGTACGTCGGCGGGTCCGCCGTACGAAGGGGGCCGAGTGGCCGGGCCTGGGGCGTCGCGGTCCACTGGTGGCGGTACGCGCGCGATGCCGCGGGGCGGCGCGCGTACCGTGCCAGAGTAACCGCACGACTGCCGTGATCGACAGGCCGAGTCCGGGATGGCGATGAAATCCGTACGGGTTTTCCGAGATCTCGACGAAATCAGCAGTTTCCGCGCTTGCGAACGAGGGAACGATCGGGCACAGTGGCCGCGTGGCCAACCGCGACCGGAACGCGAGTGTTCCCCTCGACGCCGCCTCCAAGGCGATCATCGAGCAGCTCCAGGAGGACGGGCGCCGCCCGTACGCCGCCATCGGCAAGGCCGTCGGCCTGTCCGAGGCTGCCGTGCGTCAGCGCGTCCAGAAGCTGCTCGACCAGGGCGTGATGCAGATCGTCGCCGTCACGGACCCGCTCACCGTCGGCTTCACCCGCCAGGCGATGGTCGGGATCCGGGTCGAGGGTGACATCGAGCCCGTCGCCGACGCGCTGGCCGCCCTCGACGAGGTCGACTACGTCGTCTGCACCGCAGGCTCGTTCGACCTCCTGGCCGAACTGGTCTGCGAGGACGACGAGCACCTGCTCGAAATGATCAACAAGCGCATCCGCGCGCTTCCCGGCGTGCGGAGCACCGAGAGCTTCGTTTACCTGAAGCTCCGGAAACAGACCTACACCTGGGGCACCCGATGACAGCCGACCCGGCGCAGAAGGACCTTTCCAAGACCGCCTACGACCACCTGTGGATGCACTTCACCCGCATGTCGTCGTACGAGAACTCCCCCGTGCCGACCATCGTCAAGGGCGAGGGCACCTACATCTGGGACGACAAGGGCCGGAAGTACATCGACGGCCTCGCCGGCCTGTTCGTCGTGCAGGCCGGTCACGGCCGCACCGAGCTCGCCGAGGTCGCCGCCAAGCAGGCCAAGGAACTCGCGTTCTTCCCGATCTGGAGCTACGCGCACCCCAAGGCCGTCGAGCTGGCCGAGCGCCTGGCCAACTACGCCCCGGGCGACCTGAACAAGGTCTTCTTCTCCACCGGCGGCGGCGAGGCCGTCGAGACCGCCTGGAAGCTGGCCAAGCAGTACTTCAAGCTGATCGGCAAGCCGACCAAGTACAAGGTGATCTCCCGCGCGATCGCCTACCACGGCACCCCGCAGGGCGCGCTGTCCATCACCGGCCTGCCGGGCCTGAAGGCCCCGTTCGAGCCGCTGGTGCCGGGCACCCACAAGGCCCCGAACACCAACATCTACCGCGCCCCGCACTACCTGGAGGGCCCGGACGGCACCGTCGACCCCGAGGCCTACGGCCGCTGGTGCGCCGACCAGGTCGAGGAGGCCATCCTCTTCGAGGGCCCCGAGACCGTCGCCGCCGTCTTCGTCGAGCCGGTGCAGAACGCCGGCGGCTGCTTCCCGCCGCCGCCCGGCTACTTCCAGCGCCTGCGCGAGATCTGCGACCGCCACGACGTGCTGCTGGTCTCGGACGAGGTCATCTGCGCCTTCGGCCGCCTCGGCACCATGTTCGGCGCCGACAAGTTCGGCTACGTCCCGGACATGATCACCTGCGCCAAGGGCATGACCTCGGGCTACTCCCCGATCGGCGCCACGATCATCTCGGACCGCATCGCCGAGCCGTTCTACAAGGGCGACAACACCTTCCTGCACGGCTACACCTTCGCCGGCCACCCGGTCTCCTCGGCCGTGGCGCTCGCCAACCTCGACATCTTCGAGCGCGAGGGCCTCAACCAGCACGTGCTCGACAACGAGTCCGCCTTCCTGGGCACCCTCAGCAAGCTGCGCGACCTGCCGATCGTCGGCGACGTCCGCGGCAACGGGTACTTCTACGGCATCGAGCTCGTCAAGGACAAGGTCACCAAGGAGACCTTCAACGACGAGGAGACCGAGCGCGTGCTCTACGGCTTCCTCTCGAAGGCCCTCTTCGACAACGGCCTGTACTGCCGCGCCGACGACCGTGGCGACCCGGTCGTCCAGCTGGCCCCGCCGCTGATCTCCGACCAGTCGACCTTCGACGAGATCGAGCAGATCCTGCGGACCAGCCTCACCGACGCGTGGGCGAAGCTCTGATCCCCTGAGGATCCCCGAGCCCTCTTCCCCACCCTCCGCCGAAGGGCGGTCCCGCTTCCCGCGGGGCCGCCCTTCGGCGTTCGCGGCGGACCCCGCCGCCCGGCGGCACGGCCCCGGACGCCGGACGGCCCCGGACGGCCCCGGACGGCAGCACCCCGGGATCACCCGGGATCACCGTCTGATCACAGTCGTACGACCAAACATGCCTGAATGCGGGTGATTTGCCCGTGATGGACCAGAGCGCCGCAACCGCGCCCGTCCCCGGTCGTTCTAATCTGACGACTGTCATATCCCTGCGGCCACCCAGGATGGAACCCCATGCCAGCGGCACCGCCCGACAACGACGTGCTGTGGGCCCGAGGGATCGTCAAGTCCCACGACGGCACCCCCGCCCTGCGCGGCATCTCGATCGGCGTCCGCGAGGGCGAGGTGCTCGCCGTCACCGGCCCGCGCGGCTCCGGCAAGAGCACCCTGCTCGGCTGCCTCTCCGCCCAGCTCCCGGTCGACGAGGGCGAGGTCTGGTTCAACAGCGCCCCCGTGCACACCCTCGGCCGGACCGGCCGCGAACGGCTCCGCCGCGACCGCTTCGGCTTCGTCGGCTCCGAGCCGCACCTGGTGCCCGAACTGACCGCCCGGGAGAACGTCGCCCTGCCGCTGCTGCTCGCCGGCGCCGGTCACAAGGCCGCCTACACCGCCGCCGGCGAATGGCTGGAGCGCCTCGACGTCGGCGACGCCGCCCGGCACCGCCCCGACCGGCTGGTCCAGAGCCAGCGCCAGCGGATCGCCGTCGCCCGCGCGCTGGCCCCGCTGCCGCCCGTCGTCTTCGCCGACGACCCCACCGCCCCGCTGCACCGCGAGGCCGCCGACCAGGTCCTGCGGATACTGACCAGCGCGGCCCGCTCGCACCAGCTCACCCTCGTCCTGGCCACCCACGACCCCGAGCTCGTCCGGTTCGCGGACCGCGCCGTCGCCCTCGTCGACGGACGGCTCACCGCGCCCGCCGCCCCCGTCCCGCGCGGCGCCGCCGCCCCGGGCACGGCCGGGGCGTCCGCCGTCACGGCCACCCGCCGCTGACCGCACCGAACCGCCGAGCCGACGAGCCGCCGGCGCCGAGCCGCTGAAAGAGTCGCCGTGTTCTACCTCCGCCTGGCCCGGGGCTACCGGGTGTCCGACCTCGGCCGCTGGCTGCTCACCACGCTGGCCGCCGGCCTGGTCGCCGCCTTCCTGCTGCGCTCCCTCGGCCGGGCCATGAGCGACCCGCACGGCGGCGCCGACCCGCTGGTCCGGCTGCTCTGGTGCCTGCCGCCGCTCGTCGCCGTCGCCTGGTTCGCCGCCGTCGCCGCCCGCTCGGTACCCGCCCGGCGGCCCGCCCGGATCGCCGGACTCACCGCCGCCGGCGCCGGCTCCGGCCGTATCCGGGCGCTGATCGCCGGCGAGGTCGCCCTCGCCTGCACCCTCGGCAGCGTGCTCACCCTGCTGCTCTTCCTGGTCCTGCGCAACGACATCGCCGGGCCCTCGCTCGCCCCCGACCTCGGCATGGGCGTCCCGCTGCCGGCCGCCGCGCCCGTCACCCTGCTCGCCCTGGTGCCGCTCACCTCGGGGATCGCCGCCGCCTGCGCGGTGCCGCACCCCGCGGCCATGCCCGGCGCCCGCGTCCACGACCGCACCGGCTTCGCCGCCTGGCGGATCGCGCTGCCGGTCGGACTCGTCGTGATCGGCGCCGCCCTCGAACTCATCGCCCTGCGGCCCGGCGCCGCCGAGGACGGCCGCCCCATCCACCTGCCCGCCGGGCTCGGCTCCACCAGCACCGCCGCCCTCGGCGGCTGGGCCGCCAGCGCCCTCGGCCTCGCCCTGCTCACCGGCCCGCTGCTCGGCTGGACCGGCCGGCTGCTCGCGCTCGGCCGGCCCACCCCGCTGCGCCTGCTGGCCGGCCGCGGGCTCACCGCCCAGGCCCGCCGGCTCGGCCCGCCGCTGGCCGTCCTCACCCTCGTCCTCGCGGTGGTGCTCACCACCATCCGCTACTGGATCGGCACCCCGGACAGCGCCGACGCGCTGCCCGCCGTCGAGGCCTGCCTGGTGCTCGGCTGCGCGGCCGCCGCGGTGGTCGCGCGCCTCGCCGAGGTCCGCACCGACCGCCGGGCCGTCACCGGCGCGCTGCTGCGCCTGGGCACCTCGCCCCGGCTGCTGGTCGGCGCGGTCGCGCTGCGCACCCTGGCGGTCGGCACCACCCTGCTGCTCACCGGCGGGGCGACCGCCGCACTGGCGGCCGCCGGGCTGCGGTAGGGCCCGGCTCCGCTCAGCCGGCCGCGGCGAGCTGACCGCAGGCGCCGTCGATCTCCTGGCCGCGGGTGTCGCGGACGGTGGTCGGCACGCCGTGCGCCTGCAGCCGGCGGACGAACTCGCGCTCGTCCTCGGGCCGCGAGGCCGTCCACTTGGAGCCGGGCGTCGGGTTCAGCGGGATCAGGTTCACGTGCACCCGCTTGCCCTTGATCAGCCGGCCGAGCAGGTCCGCGCGCCACGCCTGGTCGTTGATGTCCTTGATCAGCGCGTACTCGATGGAGATCCGGCGGCCGGACTTCTCCGCGTAGTTCCACGCGGCGTCCAGCACCTCGGCGACCTTCCACCGGGTGTTCACCGGCACCAGCTCGTCGCGCAGCTCGTCGTCCGGGGCGTGCAGCGAGAGCGCCAGGCGGCAGCTCAGGCCCTCGTCGGCGAAGCGGTGCATCGCCGGCACGAGGCCGACCGTGGAGACGGTGATGCCGCGCTGGGACAGGCCGAAGCCGTCCGGCGCCGGGTCGGTCAGCCGGCGGATCGAGGCCAGCACCCGGTTGTAGTTGGCCAGCGGCTCGCCCATGCCCATGAAGACCACGTTCGACAGCCGCGCCTCCCCGCCGGGGACCTCCCCGGTCTTCAGGTCGCGCATCCCGGCGGCGATCTGCTCGACGATCTCCGCGGTGGACAGGTTGCGGGTCAGCCCCGCCTGGCCGGTCGCGCAGAACGGGCAGTTCATGCCGCAGCCGGCCTGCGAGCTGATGCACATGGTGACCCGGTCCGGGTAGCGCATCAGCACGGACTCGACCAGCGTCCCGTCGAACAGCCGCCACAGCGTCTTGCGGGTCGCGTCGTCGTCGCAGGAGACGTGCCGGACGACCTTCATCAGCTCGGGCAGCAGGCTCTCGGTGAGCTTCTCCCGGCTCGCCGCGGGGATGTCCGTCCAGCTCGCCGGGTCGTTCGACATCCGGCCGAAGTAGTGGTTGGAGAGCTGCTTGGCGCGGAACGGCTGCTCGCCCAGCTCGGCGACGGCCTCCTTGCGCTCGGCGGGGCTCAGGTCGGCGAGGTGTCGCGGGGGCTTGGCGCCGCGCGGCGCGACAAAGGTGAGTTCTCCGGGCTTAGGCATGGTTGTTCCAGTGTCGCAGACGCGCGAGGGCCCCGGACGCCGTGCGTCCGGGGCCCCGCCGTGATCGGTGCCTCAGCTGCCGACGAAGGCCGCCAGCAGCAGCCAGACCACCGGGGCGGTCGGCAGGAGCGAGTCCAGCCGGTCCATGATCCCGCCGTGGCCGGGCAGCAGCGTGCCCATGTCCTTGATCCCGAGGTCGCGCTTGATCATCGACTCGCCCAGGTCGCCCAGGGTCGCGGTGACGGCCGCGCAGCCGCCCAGGATCAGGCCCTGCCACCAGCTGCCGTCGTCGATGATCAGCTGCATCAGCAGGGCGCCCGCCAGCATCGACAGCGCGATGCCGCCGGCCAGGCCCTCCCGGGTCTTGCCCGGGCTGATCGTCGGGGCCAGCTTGTTCTTCCCGAACTTGTAGCCCACCGCGTAGGCGCCGGTGTCGCTGCAGATCGTGACGATCAGGAACAGCACGATCCGCTGGGGGCCGTCGTCGGCCGCCAGCATCATCGCCACGAAGGTCGCCAGGAACGGCACGTAGAAGGCGGTGAACACGCCTGCCGTTATGTCGCGCAGGTAGTTCTCCGGCGGCGCGGCCATCCGCCAGACCATCACCGCCAGCCCGGTCAGCGCGAGCGAGGCCGCCGCCCACTGGACGCCGGCCCAGTAGCCGGTGGCGACCATAGCGACGCCGCCCACCACCAGCGGCACCAGCGGCGCCTTGATCTGCTTGCGCTCGGAGAGCCGGCTGGTCAGCTCCCAGACGCCGACCGCCACGGCGGCCATCACGACGACCAGGAACAGCGCCTTCACCACGAACAGCGAGGCGACGATCACCGCGCCGAGGCCGACCCCCACGCCTATGGCGGCCTGGAGGTTGCGGCCGCCGCGCTGCTTGCGCGGCTCCGGTTGCGGGGCGGGCTGGGCGGCCACGGGTGTCTCCTGCCCTGGGTGGGACGACGGCGCGAAGGCGGGCTGCCCGGCCGCCGGGTGGCTCGGCGGCGGCGCGGGATGCACCGGAGCCCCCGGGTGCGGCGGGGTGCCGTGGCCGGGGGCGGGGGTGGCGTCGCCGGTTATCGCGCGCAGCACGACGGTCTCCGACCCGCCGGGGGCGTCCGGACCGGACGGCTCGTCCCGGAACAGCGGACCGCTCAGCCGACCGGCCTCCCGGGCCGGACCGGAGCCGTCAGCGGCCTGCGGGCCGGGGTCGGGCGCGCCGGGGAACGGGCCGGGGTCGGCCGGTACGGGAGGCATGACCTGAGTCTCCTCCGCGTCGCCGCCCCAGTACACCGGAGGCTGCTGCGGGTGATCCGAACGGATGCCGCCGCCGCCCGGCGCGCCCGGGTGGACCGGGGCACCGGGGTGGCCCGGGGCCGGCGCGGGAGCCGGGTACTCGCCGTACCCCGGCGCCGGGTGGGCCGGGGTACGGGGTGCCTGCGGCTGCGGCGCCGGTCGGTAGGGCTGGAACTGCTGGTCGGACGGGCCCCAGTAGCCAGGGGCGTCAGGGGCGTCGTTCATCAGACCTCGAGCAGCTCGGCTTCCTTGTGCTTCAGCAGCTCGTCGACCATGGCCACGTACTTGGCCGTGGTGTCGTCGAGCTCCTTCTCGGCGCGGCGGCCGTCGTCCTCGCCGACCTCGCCGTCCTTCACCAGCTTGTCGATGGCGTCCTTGGCCTTGCGACGCACCGAACGGATCGAGACCTTGGCGTCCTCGCCCTTGGTCCGCGCGATCTTGATGAACTCGCGGCGGCGCTCCTCGGTCAGCTCGGGCAGCACCACCCGGATGATCGAGCCGTCGTTGGACGGGTTGACGCCCAGGTCGGAGTCGCGGATCGCCTGCTCGATGGCCTTCAGCGCGGTCTTGTCGAACGGCGAGACGACCGCCATCCGCGGCTCCGGCACCGAGAACGAGGCCAGCTGGTTGATCGGCGTGATGGCGCCGTAGTACTCGGCGACGATCTTGGCGAACATCGCCGGGTGCGCACGGCCGGTGCGGATGGCCGCGAGGTCGTCCTTGGCGACGACGACGGCCTTCTCCATCTTCTCCTCGGCCTCGAGGAGGGTCTCTTCGATCACTGTGGTCTCCCTGTCCGGTTCATCTGCTGTGGTCCCGACCGGTCCCGGCGTCGAGGCCGGTCACGGCGTCGGCGCCGTCCGGTGCGGCTGATTGCTGCTCAGGCCCGGACGGAATCCTGGCTGATGAGTGTGCCGATCTTCTCACTCTTCACCGCGCGCGCGATATTGCCCTCCGCCAGCAGTTCGAAGACCAGCATCGGGAGGTTGTTGTCCTTGCACAGCGTGATCGCGGTGAGGTCGGCGACCTTGAGGTCGCGCGCGATGACCTCGGAGTACTCCAGGGCGTCGAACTTGACCGCGTCCGGGTTGGTCCGGGGGTCGGAGTCGTAGACGCCGTCCACGCCGTTCTTGCCCATCAGCAGGACGTCCGCGTGGATCTCCAGGGCGCGCTGGACGGCGGTCGTGTCGGTGGAGAAGTACGGCATGCCCATACCGGCGCCGAAGATCACCACACGGCCCTTCTCCAGGTGCCGGACGGCTCGCAGCGGCAGGTACGGCTCGGCGACCTGGCCCATCGTGATGGCGGTCTGGACCCGGGTCTCGATGCCCTCCTTGACCAGGAAGTCCTGCAGCGCGAGGCAGTTCATGACGGTGCCGAGCATGCCCATGTAGTCGGAGCGGGCCCGGTCCATGCCGCGGACCTGCAGCTCGGCGCCCCGGAAGAAGTTCCCGCCGCCGATGACCACCGCGACCTCGGTACCGGCGCGGACGACGGTGGCGATCTCACGGGCGATCGCGTGCACGACGTCCGGGTCGACGCCGAGCCCGCCACCACCGGCGAAGGCCTCACCGGACAGCTTCAGCAGCACCCGGCGGCGCGAACCGGCCTTGGGGTCCTGCGCGGTCTCCTGCGTCTCCTGCATGGACTTCTCCTTTTTGCACCTGCTGGCTCACAGGCCCGGGCGTGCGGGGCCCCGGTCTGCGCGTACACGCGAGGAGGCCACTGCCGCGGGAACCGGTTCGGTGTCCTGCACGGCAATGGCCTCCTCGTCGTTCATGGTGCCGACGCGGGCCGCCCGTTGACGGTTGGCGCTGGGTGAGCCCGTTCGGCGTTCCTCCCGCCCCGGTCAGCGGGCGGGGGCGGTTCCCAGCCTAGAGGGGCCGGGGACCAGGGGGAACGTGGCTCAGGCGCCGACGCGGAAGCGGGCGAAGCGCTTGAGGGAGACGCCGGCCTCCTCGAGGACCTTGGCGACGGTCTTCTTGTTGTCCTTCGCGAAGGCCTGCTCCAGGACGGAGTTCTCCTTGACGAAGCCGGTGACGCGACCCTCGACGATCTTCGGCAGGGCGGCCTCGGGCTTGCCCTCCTCGCGAGCGGTGGCCTCGGCGACGCGGCGCTCGTTCTCGATGGCCTCGGCCGGGATCTCCTCGCGGGACAGGTACTTCGGCGCGAAGGCGGCGATGTGCTGCGCGACGTCCTTGGCGACCTCGGCGTTCTCCTTGTCCAGCTCGACCAGGACGCCGACGGCCGGCGGCAGGTCGGGGCTGGTCTTGTGGAGGTAGACCGCGACGAAGCCCTCGCCACCGAACTGGGCGAAGCGACGGAAGACGATCTTCTCGCCCAGGGTCGCGTTGGCCTCGTCCACGAACTGCTGGACGGTCTTGCCGGCCTCGATCTCGGAAGCCAGGGCGGCGTCCAGGTCGGCCGGGGCCGTCTTGGCGACGTGGGCGGCGATCGCGTCGGCGACCTCGACGAAGTTGTCACCCTTGGCGACGAAGTCGGTCTCGCAGTTCAGCTCGACCAGGACGCCGGACTTCTTGTCCTCGGCGATCAGCGCGGCGACGGCGCCGTTGGAGGCGTCACGGCCCTCGCGCTTGGCAACGCCCTTCTGGCCCTTGATGCGCAGGAGCTCGACGGCCTTCTCGACGTTGCCCTCGGCCTCGTCCAGGGCCTTCTTGCAGTCCATCATGCCGGCGCCGGTGAGCTCACGGAGCTTCTTGACGTCCGCGGCGGTGAAGTTCGCCATGGTGTGAATCTCTTCTCGCGTCTCGCGTGTCTGCGTGGGGATGCGCCGGGACCGTTGGTTCGGTCCCGGCGCGGGAGAGAGGGGCACCCGCCGGCTTCGTACCGGCCGGTGCCCCTCACCCTTGGTACGTCAGGCCTGCTCGGCCGGAGCCTCGGCGGCCGGGGCCTCGGCGGCGGCGGGGGCCTCCTCGGCCTTCTTCTCGCCCTCGATGAGGTCCTTCTCCCAGTCGGCCAGCGGCTGGTCGGCGCCCGGCTCGGCCTTGGCGTCGCCCTTGGCGACACCGGCGCGGGCCTTCAGGCCCTCGGCCACGGCGTCGGCGATCACGCGGGTCAGCAGGGTGACGGAGCGGATCGCGTCGTCGTTGCCCGGGATCTTGTAGTCGACCTCGTCGGGGTCGCAGTTGGTGTCGAGGATGGCGACGACCGGGATGTTGAGCTTCCGGGCCTCGCCGACCGCGATGTGCTCCTTCTTGGTGTCCACGATCCACACGGCGCTGGGAACGCGCTGCATGTCGCGGATACCGCCGAGGGTCTTCTCCAGCTTGTCGTGCTCGCGCTGGAGGACCAGGAGCTCCTTCTTGGTGAGGCCGGAGCCGGCCACGTCCGAGAAGTCCAGCTCGCCGAGCTCCTTGAGGCGCTGCAGACGCTTGTAGACGGTCGAGAAGTTGGTCAGCATGCCGCCGAGCCAGCGCTGGTTCACGTAGGGCATGCCCACGCGGGTGGCCTGCTCGGCGATGGCCTCCTGGGCCTGCTTCTTCGTGCCGACGAAGAGGACGCTGCCGCCGTGGGCAACGGTCTCCTTGATGAACTCGAAGGCGCGGTCGATGTAGTTCAGCGACTGCAGGAGGTCGATGATGTAGATGCCGTTGCGCTCCGTGATGATGAAGCGCTTCATCTTCGGGTTCCAGCGGCGGGTCTGGTGACCGAAGTGGACGCCGCTCTCCAGCAGCTCCCGCATCGTGACGACGGCCATGGCCGTGCTCCTCAGGTGTTACGGCCCGGCTGTGGCGTTCCCTCGTGGGGTGGCCGCCCTCGGCCGGGTCAGTCTCGGTTTGTCCGTGGCAGCCAGGTGACAGCCACGCCTGACGCCCCGAACGTGCCGAGCCGCTACCACCCTCCCGGTCCTGGGACCGTTCGGGCTCGGGCGGACCGAGCGGCACTCGCACCTGGCGGGGGCTGCGGTCGAACCGTGTCCGTCCACCGGTGGCGGGGCGTGCGAAGTCGACCCGGCGGACCGGGTCGCGTGTGAAGTGTACGGGAAGCGCCGAGGGGCGGGCGACTCCGCGAGCGGCGGAGGGCCCGGGGCGGGCGCGCTCGCGGGGGCGGAAGGGGCCTCGATCGGGCCCGGCGTCTCCCGGCGGTATGCCGCCGGGACTCCCCGCGTATGCCGTTTCTACACCGGATGGCGGCGTCCGTACACCCGTTGGGGGGACGGGCGCGGGGCGGGGAGGCGGTTTGTCCACAGGAATCCGGAAGTGGGTGGAGCGGGGGGCGGGAGCGCGGTGAGCCTGGGCGCATGACTGTTCGTGCAGGGATGGTGCTGGTGGTCCTGCTGCTGCTCGCGCCGTCCGGGTCGGCCGGGGTGCCGGGGGTCTCCCCGATGGGCTCTGCCGCCAGGGGTTCTGTCGCAGGGGGTTCCGCCGCAAAGGGTTCTGCCGCGGGGGGCCGTGTGGTCGCGGGGGGCCGTGTCGCGGGCACGGCGGGCGGCGGGGGCGGGCGGGCCTGGCCGGTGGGCGGGCCCGGCAGCGTGCTGGGGCGCTTCGAACCGCCGCCGAAGCCCTGGTCCGCCGGCCACCGCGGGGTGGACCTGGCCGCCGCGCCGGGCGCGCCGGTCCGCGCGGCCGCGGGCGGGGTCGTCGCGTTCTCGGGGCTGGTGGCGGGGCGCCCGGTGGTGACCGTCACCCACCCGGGCTCCGGCAGTCCCCCGCTCCGGACCACCTACCTGCCCGTGCTGGGCGCCGTACCGGTCGGCACGACCGTGGCCGCCGGGCAGCCGATCGGGCTCCTCGCCCCGGACGGCCGGCACTGCGCCGGACGGGACTGCCTGCACTGGGGGCTGCTGCGCGGGGGCCGCTACCTCGACCCGCTGGCCCTGTTCGGGACGGGCGCGGCACGGCTGCTGCCGCTGGGCGGCGCGGGTGGGGCGGACAGCGGGGTGGGCGGAGTGAGCGGGGTGGGCGGCTCAGGGCCGGTCGAGGCCGTGCAGAGCCAGGGCGACAGCGGCATCGGCGATCGCCTCGGGGCGCTCGACCAGGCATCCCGGCCGGCTCCCGCCGGCCGTCTGCTCGACCTGACGGACGGCCGCCTCCACGATCCCCTGCAGCAGCGCCGCGGCCAGCCGGGGCCGCTCGTGGCCCAGGTCCTCCAGCGCCTGGACGACCAGCCCGACCAGCTTCCCGTGCGCCGCGCGGATCCGCTCGCGCGCCGCCTCGTCGAGTTCCAGCGCCGAGATCGCCACGACCGCCCGGTGCCGCGGGTCGGCGGCCAGCGCCAACTGGCCCCGGACGTACGCCTCGATCCGCTCGGCCGCGGTGTCACAACTGCCCATGCCGGCCTCGATCTCGGCCGCCCAGAGCGGGAAGTCCACCTCGCACAGCGCCTCGACCACGGCGGCGCGGGAACGGAAGTACTCGTAGACCGAGGAACGCGCCAGCCCGGTCCGCGCCGCGAGGGCCGGGAAGGTCAGGGCCTCCATGCCGCCCTCGGTGAGCAGGGTGCGGGCGGCGTCGAGGAGGGCTGCCCGCTGCAGCTGGCGATGCTCGGCCACCGTGGCCGCTCGGATCTTGGGCACGCACCCACTGTACGGAGCCCTACCTCCGGCCGGTACGGTGCCGCGCAATCGAAGGACGGAGGGGCCCCGGCGGGCCACCCCGGCGTACCGGGCGAGGGGCCGGGCGCCGCCGGAACCGGGCGCTACCGGACGTCCGACAGCTTGGCCCGCAGCTGCAGCACGGACTTGGTGTGGATCTGGCTCACCCGGCTCTCCGTCACGCCGAGCACCTGGCCGATCTCGGCGAGGGTGAGGCCCTCGTAGTAGTAGAGCGTCACCACCGTCTTCTCCCGTTCGGGGAGGGTGTTCACCGCCTGGGCCAGCAGCCGGCGCAGCTCGCGGTCCTCCGCCACCTCGACCGGGTTGTCGGCACCGTGGTCCTCCAGGGTGTCCATCAGGCTGAGCCGGTCGCCGCCCTCCCCCACCGGATGCAGCAGCTCGTCCAGGGCCACCACGTTGGCCAGCGACAGCTGGCTGAAGATGGCGTGCAGGTCCTCGATCGCGATGCCCATCTCGGCCGCGACCTCGGGATCGTGCGGCGTTCGGCGCAGCCGGGCCTCCAGGGTGGCGTACGTCCGCTCGACGGCCTTGGCCTTCTGCCGGACGGAGCGCGGGATCCAGTCCAGCGCCCGCAGCTCGTCGATGATCGCGCCGCGGATCCGGCTGATCGCGTAGGTCTCGAACTTGATGGCCCGGTCGACGTCGAACTTCTCGATCGCGTCGATGAGTCCGAAGACGCCGGAGGAGACGAAGTCGGCCTGCTCGACGTTGGCCGGCAGGCCGACCCCGACCCGGCCCGCCACGTACTTGACGAGTGGTGAGTAGTGCAGGATCAGCTGTTCGCGCAGGCGCGGGTCGCCGGTCGCCTTGTAGGCGCGCCAGAGTTCTTCGAGCGCGCTGCGGCCCTGGGCCGCGGGCTCGACCGCCTCGGGCGCGGCCGCCTCGGGCGCAGCGGTCCGGGGCACCGCCGCCTCGGGTCCGGCCCCGCCCGGCGCACGCCCACCCGGCTCGCGCCCGGTGGGCGTGCGGGCACCGGTCCGCTGCGCCCCCGGCGCCCCCGGTACCCGCGGCGCCCGTTCCCGCCGGGGCGGGGAGACCGGCGGAGGGGCCGCGTCGGGCGCCGGCGCGTCGCCGGTCGGGTGGGGCGCGCCCGCGGCGGCCGCGCCCTCCACGGCCGCGTGGCCGGCGGCGGCACCCTCACCGGCCGCGCCGTCCGCGTCCGCAGGCTGGCCTGGCACCGCCGCCGGCCGGCCGCCCTGGCGCGACAGGCCTCCCATCGTCCCCGTCTGCTTCGACGGGAACTCGGTCACGGGGCGCCGATCGGTCCTCGGCCCTCCCGAGGACCGGGCGCCACCGGTCACTCTGTGGCCGGGAATGTGTGTGGGCATGCGTAGGTCTGCGCCGTTCTGCCGGGTCATGTGCTGATAGGGAAGGCAGGTGGAGCGTAGCGTGACCGACTCGATGCAAAGCGCTACCGCCACTCGGTCGTCCCCCGATCCGGTGGCGTTCGCCCGCCGGAACCGGGCACCCGATCGGAAGAACCGGATCAGCAGGTCAGCCGCGCGATATCGCTCGGACACCCCGTGGCGGTCCGCCGTCCTGAGCCGCCCTCCGTTCTGGTCCGTCCTCCGCTCCCGCGATCACCTCCTCCGCACCACGCGCCAGTGCGCGCCGTGCCGCTCCACGAAGCCGAGCGAGCCCAACTCGTAGAGCTTCTGCAGCACTTCGTCCGGCGGCAGGCCGGACTGCCGGGCCAGCCGCTCGATCGGCGCGCCCTCGGCCGTCGCCGGGACGGCCTCCAGGACCCGGGCCACCCCCGGCTCCAGCAGGTCCCGGGGCAGCACCGGGCCGGCCTGCTGCGGCGCCAGGTCGTCCCCGATCGCCCCGATCAGCTCGGTGACCTCGGCCGCGTCGGTGACCAGGGTGGCCCCGCTGCGGATCAGGGCGTGCACCCCGGACGAGAGCTCCGAGGTCACCGGGCCGGCCACGCCCATGGTGTGGCGGTTGAGGTCGCGTGCCCGTCTCGCCGTGCTCAGGGCGCCGCTGCGCATCGCCGCCTCCACCACCACGGTGCCCCGGGTGAGCGCCGCGATGACCCGGTTGCGCAGGACGAAGCGGAACCGGTTGGGGTGTTCGCCGGGCGGGAGCTCGCTGACCAGCAGGCCCTGGACGCCGATCCGCCGGATCAGTTCGGCGTTCCCCTTGGGGTAGGCCACGTCGACCCCGCAGGCCAGCACGGCGACGGTCGTCCCGCCCACCGCGAGCGCCCCGCGGTGCGCGGCCGCGTCGATCCCGTAGGCGGCGCCGGAGACCACCACCCAACCGCGCTCGGCCAGTTCGGCCGACAGTTCGCCCGCGACGTGGGCGCCGTACGCGGTGCAGGCCCGGGAGCCGACCACCGCCACCGAGCGGAGCGCCAGCAGCCGCAGCGAGCCGGTGCCGGTCGTCCACAGCCCGATCGGGCGTCCGTCGCCCAGGTCGTCCAGTTGACTGGGCCACTCCGTGTCCCCCGGAATGATGAAGCGCCCACCCGCGTCCTGTACCCGTTTCAGGTCGTCGGCCGGGTCCGGCCCGGGGAGCCGTGCCTGGTAACCGGCGAGCCGGGCGGGGTCCAGGCCAGGGTGTGCGGGGACGGTGCCGTCCCGGATCGCCCGCACGACCTCGGTCGCGGGGAGCCGGCCGAGCCAGCGGCCGACCACCGCGTCCCCCGGCTCGCTGACCCGGTTGAGCAGGGCCCGGGCCAGGCGCTCCGGCTCGGGTTCGACCGCCGTCCGGTCCGTGCCGGGCGGTCGGGGGTTCCTCAGCGACTGGTTCACGTCTCACCGCTTCCGTTGTCGTCGATCGTTCGTCGGCGGTCGCGGGCACCGGCCCGGCCGTCGTTCGGGCCGCCGCGCTGGCCGGGGATGCCGCCGAGCTGGCCGAAGACCCGCTCGGTCAGCGGGAGGGCGCCCTGCTCCACCCCGGTGCGCAGGACCAGGGCGGTGCGCACGTCCCGCTGGTCCGGTCGGTCGCGGCCGGCGAGGTCGGCGACCGTCCAGGCCACCCGGAGCACCCGGTCCAGCCCCCGGGCGGTGAGCAGCCCCCGCTCCAGCTGGCGGGCGACGTCGTTGAGCGCGTCCGACGCGAGCTGCCACCGGGTGCGCAGCTCGTGGCCCGGCACCTCCGCGTTGGTCCGCCACGGGGTGTTGGCCAGCCGGTCCGCCGCCCGCTCCCGGGCGGCCAGCACCCGGGCCGCCACGGTCTCGGTGCTCTCCGCCGAGGCGTCCCGCTCCATGAGTTCGGCCCTGGTCACCGGGGCGACCTGGACCTGGAGGTCGACCCGGTCCAACAGCGGCCCGGAGAGCCGCCCTTGGTAGCGGCTGACCATCACCGGGGTGCACTCGCAGCCCTCGCCCCGCCGCGAGTACCGGCCGCAGGGGCAGGGGTTGGCCGCCAGGCAGAGGAGGAAGCGCGCAGGGAGCCGGAGCGATCCGGCCGAGCGGGCGACCACCACCTCGCCCGACTCCAGCGGCTGGCGCAGCGCGTCCAGCACCCGAACGGGGAACTCGGGCGCCTCGTCCAGGAAGAGCACGCCCCGGTGGGCCAGCGAGACCGCACCCGGTCTCGGCAGGCCGCTTCCGCCGCCGACGATCGCGGGCATCGTGGCGGAGTGGTGCGGGGCGCAGTAGGGCGCGGTGTCGATCAGCGGTCGCCCGGCCGGGAGCAGGCCCGCCACCGAGTGCACGGCGGTGACCTCCAGTGCCTCCTTCTGGGTCAGCGGCGGGAGCAGTGCGGGCAGCCGCTCCGCCAGCATCGTCTTGCCCGCGCCGGGCGGGCCCTTCAGGTACAGGTGGTGTCCGCCGGCGGCGGCGATCTCCAGGGCGCGCCGGGCCTCGTACTGGCCGGCCACGTCGGCCATGTCGAGGTGGGCCCGGTCCGCGGGCAGGCCGCGGACGCTCGCGCTGGGCAGCATCAGCCCGGCCATCAGCGGGTCCGGCCGGCCGCTGATCGGATCGGGCGGTTCCTCCGGCACGGGCATCCCGGTCAGGATCGCGACCAGTTCGCGCAGGCTCCGGACGCCGATCACCGACACTCCGGGGACGAGCGAGGCCTCGGGCGCCGTCTGCTCGGCGACCACGACCCGCTCGTACCCGGCGTCGGCCGCGGCCAGCACCGAGGGCAGCACGCCGCGGACGGGCCGCACCCGGCCGTCCAGCCCCAGCTCGCCGATGAGCAGCAGGTCGGCGATGGAGGCCGGCTCCAGCCGCTCGGCGGCGGCCAGCACGGCACAGGCCACCGCGAGGTCGAAGCCGCTGCCGCTCTTGGGCACCGAGGCGGGGCTCAGCCCGACCGTCAACTTGCGCTGCGGCCAGGCCTCCCCGCTGTTGCAGACGGCGGCACGGACGCGGTCGCGGGCCTCGGTGAGGGCCTTGTCGGGCAGGCCGACCAGGGTGAACGCGGCCACCCCGGGCTCCAGATCGGCCTGGACCTCGACGACCACGCCGTCGACCCCGACGAGGGCGACGGAACAGGTGCGGGCGAAGGCCATCTCAGACCACCCCCCGCAGGTGGTCGACCAGGGCCGCACCCCGCGCCCGGTTGACGACCGCCACCAGGTCGATCCGCACGCCCCCGGGCGGTGCGGGCGGCCACTGCGGATCGGCCGGCCCGGGCTCGTACCCGGGCCCGGCGAGCCGGGCGAAGTGGTCGGGCCAGCGCTCGGCCAGCCAGCGCTCGGCGAGGCGCCGCAGCCGGGCCGCCTTGGCCCGGTCGATGGCCTCGCTGGGCTGTTGGAAGCCCCGCTCGGAGCGGGTCTTCACCTCGCAGACCGCGACGGTGTCGCCGTCGAGGGCGACGATGTCCAGCTCGCCCTCGGCGCAGCGCCAGTTGCGGTCCAGGATGCGGAGCCCGGCCTCGGTGAGGCGGCGGGCGGCGACCCGCTCGCCGTAGCGGCCGAGCCCGTTGTTGGTGCTGCGGCCCGGGGCCCCTCGGGGGCTCCCGGCGCTCGTGGCGCGATCCGGCCCGGCCTGCTCCCGTACGGCCCGGCCCGGTTCGCGGACGTCCTGCGTGACGGTGTTCCGCGTGTTCTGCACGACGGTGTGCTGCATGGTGACCACCTCCGCCGAGGAGGCTGCACCGTCGCGCACGATCAGGCCGGGGAATTTCGCTCCCCTGTGGATAACTCGGGCCTGTGGAAAACCTCTGTCACCCTCAGGAGTGAGAAGCCCCGTTCACGCGAAATTCGGCTGGACAACGCGGGCCCGAGTCGTTCAACGTCAGTTCCCGAAGCCGGACTCGTCCGAGGGCAGCTCCAGATCGCTCTTCGCGAGTTCCTCGATGTTCACGTCCTTGAAGGTCAGCACCCGGACCTTGCGGACGAACCGGGCCGGCCGGTACATGTCCCAGACCCACGCATCCGCCATCGACACCTCGAAGAACACCTCGCCCTGGACCGAGTGCACCTGCAGCTCGTAGTCGTTGGTGAGGTAGAACCGTCGCTCGGTCTCGATCACGTACTTGAACAGGCCGACGACGTCCCGGTACTCCCGGTAGAGCTTGAGCTCCATCTCGGTCTCGTACTTCTCGAGATCTTCGGCACTCATCCAGGCGTCCCCTCAACTCGTCACGTCCACCCATTGTGGACCACCGCACCCACGCTCAGAGCCGTTCCGGATCGACCGGCGGGCCCTCCCTGAGCAGTCGCTCCAGGAAATCCGCCAGTCCGGCCGGATAGACCGTCTCGGCCGTCGACCTCAACTCGTCGACCGTCCACCAGCGCGCCCCGAGCAGTTCGGCGTGTTCGTCCTCGCCCATGCCCGAGTGGTCCAGATCCGTCTCGGCGGTCCGGGCCAGGTGGAACCACTGCTCCTGCTCGTAACGCTGCCCCCGAAAGGAGAACGACACCGTGCCGTACGCCACCAAGGGCCCCAGGTCCACGCCCCGCAAGCCCGTCTCCTCCGCGAGCTCCCGCTCCGCGGCCTCCCGGACGCCCTCCCCCGCTTCCAAGCCGCCGCCGGGCGTGAACCACCACGTCTCGCGGGGTTCGGCCGGGTCGGCGCCCAGGAACAGGAGGATGCGGTCCAGTCCGTCGAGCAGCAGGATCCGCGCGGCCTTCCGCCGTTGTGCTGTCATGGCCGCGCTCCACGCTCCTTCCGTCCGCATCGGTGGCGCTTCCGATCCTGCCACCCGGCGCGGCCGTCCGGGGCGATGTTCGGCAGAGCGGCCCGCCCCGCGACGCTCCCGGTCAGGAGGCGGCGTCCTCCCGGCGGAACCGGCGCGCCAGACCCGCCACCCCGCTCACCGCGCACACCACGATGATCAGCGCCGCGCCGCCAACGGTCGCGTACGCGGCCGGCGCGAGCGGGCCGGGCGAACCGGCCTTCGGGCCGGCGAGGCCGTCGAAGGCGGCCGTCCGGTCCAGCAGGCCGGTGCGGCCGAACGGAAGGAGAGTGGCCTCGACCCTGGCCTCCACCCCATCGGCCGGGACGGTCCCGCCGTCGACCTCCAGGTGGGTGCGGGAGTCGAGCGAGCCCTGCCGGTTGTCGCCGAGCAGGAACAGGCGGCCCGGCGGTACCGTCACGCTGAAGGAGTCGCCGCCCTTCGGGCCCTGGTCCGCCAGGTAGGGCTCGTCCACCGGCTGGCCGTTGACGGTCAGCCGGCGGTCCTCCCTGGTGGTGGCGACGGTGTCCCCGCCGACCGCGACCACGCGCTTGACCATGAGCTGGCCGCCCCAGGCCTGGTCCCGGAAGACCACCACGTCGCCCCGGCCGACCGAGCCGCCGTCGACCTTGCGGGCGAGCACGGTGTCCCCGACCTGGAGCGTGGGGGACATCGAGGCGGTGGGGATGTCGTAGGGCCGGTAGTCGACGGCGATCAGCACGAAGCCGCCGATCATCAGCACCAGCCCGAGCGCGATCGCCACGCCCTGCAGCACCGCGGAGACCCGGAGGCGCGGGCGGGCGGGCGCGGCCGCGCGGTCGTCGGCCGTCTGTTCCACCACACCGCTCATAGCAACCGTCCACCTCTGGCCGACCGGAGAACGCCACTGGCGCGCCGGGGTCACGGGCGCGAAAGCCGGCGGGCCGTGGCACGTCCGAGCAGATTACTCGTCGGTACCACGGCCCGCGCAAGAGCTGGGGAGAACCCCGTCGACCTCAGGACTCCTTCCGGCGCCCCACCCGAGCCCGCACCCGACGCACCAGCGGGAGCAGGACGACCGCACCCACCGCACCGGCCACGGGAGGCGCCAGCGGCGCGCCCGCCGCCAGGCCCTTCTGGTCGAAGGTGTCCGGCACCGGGAGCGTCGACCAGTGGCCGACCGGCCAGGCCACCACGAAGGCGCGCCCGATCACGTTGTCCACCGGAACGGCCCCGCCGCCCGGCTGGTCCATGTGGTAGCGGGAGTCCAGCGAGTTGGAGCGGTGGTCGCCCATCACCCAGATCCGGCCCTTGTCCACCTTCACCGGGCCGAAGGGCAGGGTGCCGCACGCGGGGTTGCCCTGGAAGACGTAGGGCTCGTTCAGGGCGACGCCGTTGACCTTCAGCGGGCCGTTGCCGTCGCACTCGACGGTGTCCCCGCCGACCGCGACGACCCGCTTGATCAGGTCCTTCTCGTTGGCGGAGGGCATCAGGCCGACGAAGCTCAGCACGTCCTGGACGCCACGGACGAAGGAGTTGTCGCTCTGCTGGGCCGGCTCGTCGTTCAGCCAGCCGCCCGGGTCGTGGAACACCACGACCTCACCGCGCTCGGGCTCGGCCCCGAACCAGGGGGTCAGCTTGTCCACCAGGACGCGGTCGCCGACCTGCAGCGTGTTCTGCATCGACTCGGAAGGAATGGAGAACGCCTGGACGAAGAAGGTCTTGATCACGAGCGCGAGGACCAGCGCGATGCCGACCAGGATCGGCAGCTCCTTCCAGAAGGAGCGCTGCTTGCGCGGCTTGTCCGACGCCTCCGGCTCCGCGTCCTCCGCCGGCTCGGAATCCGGCCGTTCGGGCTCCGGCCGCTGGGAGTCGGGCCGCTGGGGCTCTGCCGAGCCCTCCATGCCGTCACCGTGCTCGTCCGCGGTCTGGGCCGCCGCGTCCTCGACCGAGGCCGAGGCCGCCGTGGACTCGGCGGACCGGGCCACTCGGCGGCCGGAGCCCTCGGGCTCTCCGGCGCCTGAGCGGGCGCCGATCACCACATCCCCCACAACGTCTCCTCCCTGCTGTGCGGACGCCCGCGCGCCCGCTCTCACAGTGCCGCACAGCGGGCACCACGCCGACCGATGGCCATGAACGCCTCAGGGCTGCCCACAGCGGGCTCCCCTGACACCAGCACGGCCACGGCACGCGGCCGGGACCTCCGGCCGCACCTGCACTTCTCTATCACTCCGAGGCATCCGGCTCGCGATCCCACACGCGCGGCCCGGCCGGTCGAGCGCGGGACGCGGCTCACTCCGGGGGCCGCCCCGGCCGGCGAACGACGAGCGGAAGGATGCCCAACACACCCATAACGAGCGGGGGTTCTACGGGAAGCGGCCCAACCGCCACCGAATCCGGCGCAGTTCCGTCAGCCCGCGCGGCCCGCGCGAGAGAGGAGAGTGAACTCGGCGCATCGAGTTGATGCATGCGGCCCAGCGGCCAGGTGATCGCGAACGCGCGACCGACCACGCCGCTCAGCGGGATCGTCCCCTGGCCCGGATTCCCCATGTGGAAGCGGGAGTCGGCGGAGACGTCCCGGTGGTCGCCCATGACCCAGAGCCGCCCCGCCGGCACCTTCACCTTGAACGGCTGCCGGGACGGCGGGTTGCCCGCCGCCAGGTAGGGCTCGCTCACCGGCGTGCCGTTGACGCTCAGCCGCCCCTGCGCGTCGCAGCACTCGACGGTGTCCCCGCCGACGCCGATGACCCGCTTGATCAGATCCTGCTCGTCGCTGGACGGCAGCAGCCCGACGAAGGTGAGGACCTGCTTGGACGCCCGCAGCACCGGGCCGTCGTCCGAGGCCTTGTGGTCCTGCTCCAGCCAGCCGCCCGGGTCCTTGAACACCACCACGTCGCCGCGCTGCGGCTCACTGCCGAACCAGGGGGTCAACTTGTCCACCAGCACCCGGTCCCCGACCTGGATGGTCTGCTCCATCGAGCCCGAGGGGATCACGAACACCTGGATCAGGCAGGTCTTCAGCACCAGCGCCACCACCAGGGCGACCAGGATGATCAGCGGGAACTCGCGCAGCAGCGAGCGCCTGCGGCGACGAGCGGCGCGCCGGGCACTGCGGCGGCGCTCGGCCCGGCCCCGGCCCGACGGGGCGGTGTCGGGCCCGGCGCCCCCGGGCCCGGCGCCTCCGGGCGGCCCGGCCTCGGCCGGTTCCCCGGCCGGACGGTCGACGACCCGTCCCCTACCTCTGGTCCCCATGACCACCCGTCCCCGCGAGGGTGGTGAAGGCGGCCGGGCGGTCCAGGCTCGTCCAGCGGGAGAACGGGTAGACCACCCAGTCGGCCCGGCCGATCACCTTGTCCTCGGGCACGAAGCCGCCGCCGGGCTCTCCGAGGTGGTCGCGCGAGTCGCGGGAGGCGCTGCGGTGGTCGCCCATCACCCACAGCTCTCCCGCGGGGACGACCACGTCGAAGGCCACGCTCGACGGGTCGTCGCCCGGGGCCAGGTAGGAGGTCTCGTCCAGCGGCACGCCGTTGACGGTGAGCGGTCGGCCCGGGCCGGTGCTGGTCACCCGGTCCCCGCCGACGCCGATGACGCGCTTCACGAAGACCGTGTCCGCCGCCGGGACCAGTCCGAGGTCCCGGCCCACCGAGCGCAGCTCGTCCCCGATCCCGGGCGGCTGCTCGGACTCCCGCAGGAAGGAGCCCGTACCGTCGAAGACCACGACGTCGCCCCGCTGGGGGTGACCGCCGAAGGCGTAGGCGAGCTGGTTCGCGATGATCCGGTCGCCGGGGCGCAGGGTGTCCTCCATCGACCCGGAGGGCACCGCGTACGGGCGCGCGACGAAGGCGTTCACCAGCAGCAGGGTGAGCAGGCAGATCCCCGCGAGCATCAGCAGGTCCCAGGAGCGCGACCGGCCCGGCTCCTCCTCGGCCTCCCCGGCCTCCTCGCCGCCGCCCTCGGCCTTCTCGCCGCCCTCGGCCTTCTCGCCGCCCTCGACGACGTCGACGCCCGCGCCGCCCTCGACGTCCCCGGGCCCCCCGGCGCCCTCGGGGCCCTCGGGGGAAACGACCGCGGACCGCGACAGCGGCTCCGCACCGGTGGGTGCGGGACTGCCGTCGCGGTCCGCGGGTGGCTCGTGCGTGCTCATCGGGGGCTGAGCTTACCGTGTGGTCGGCCCCGCCCCCCGAGCGCTCCGGTCCCCGGCCGGGCCGGGGGTCGGAGATCAGTTGTCGCGCTTCTCCTTGATCTTCGCGGCCTTGCCGCGGAGGTCACGCAGGTAGTACAGCTTGGCGCGGCGAACGGCACCGCGGGTGACGACCTCGATCTTCTCGACGACCGGGGTGTGCACCGGGAAGGTGCGCTCCACGCCGACGTTGAAGCTGACCTTGCGGACGGTGAAGGTCTCGCCGACACCGGCGCCGTGGCGGCGGATGACGACGCCCTGGAAGACCTGGACACGGGAGCGGTTGCCCTCGATGACCCGGACGTGGACCTTCAGGGTGTCACCGGCGCGGAAGGCCGGGATGTCGGTGCGCAGCGAGGCCGCGTCGACAGCAGCGAGCTTGTTGCTCATGATGCTCTCCATCGCAGGCGCCACGGGCCGCCCACGGAAGTTCGTCGCAATGGGGTCTGCTGCGGGCCGCATCGGCTGGCGGCGATCCCCCCGTGGCGGGGGCGCCGGTCCACGTAGCTCCTACGGAAGGAGCCCAGCGACAGACAGCAGCGGCCTATTCTTCCACACCACCGGCCACGGACCGAAATCGGCCGAGCCGCTCGTCCCAGGCCAGGCCGAGGACGCTGAGCGCCTCCCGCTCCTTCTTGTCGAAGTCGCCGTGCTGCCAGCGCGCGACGAGGTCGGGCCGGTTGGCCAGGGTGCGCGCGAAGGCCTGCTCGCGCCGCCAGCGGGCGATCTTGCCGTGGTTGCCGCTGAGCAGCACCTCCGGCACTTCCCAGCCGCGCCACTCGGCGGGCTTGGTGTAGACCGGGCCCTCCAGCAGGTCGGCCATGGCGCCGGGCGCGAAGGAGTCGTCCCGGTGGGACTCGGCGTTGCCGAGCACGCCGGGCAGCAGCCGGGCGATCGCCTCGACCATGACCAGCACCGCGACCTCGCCGCCGGCCAGCACGTAGTCGCCGATCGAGGCCTCGACCACCGGCATCCGGGTGGCCGCCTCCTCGATCACCCGCCGGTCGATGCCCTCGTACCGGGCGGGGGTGAACGCGAGCCAGGGGCGCCCGGCCAGCTCCTGGGCCAGCTCCTGGGTGAACGGGCGGCCGCTCGGGGTGGGCACCACCAGGGTGGGCAGTTGGCCCTCGGGGCCGCCGGCGATCACCGCGTCCAGCGCCTCGCCCCACGGCTCGGGCTTCATCACCATGCCGGGGCCGCCGCCGTACGGGGTGTCGTCCACCGTGCGGTGCACGTCGTGCGTCCACTCCCGCAGGTCGTGGACGTGCACGTCCAGCTGGCCGCGGGCGCGGGCCTTGCCGACCAGCGAGATGTCCAGCGGTTCCAGGTACTCCGGGAAGATCGTGACGACGTCGATCCGCATCCCGCTCTGGACGGTCGGCGCGGCAGGCGCGGTCTGGACGGCCGACACGGCCTGTGCGGACGGCGCGGACGCCTGCGGCACTTCCTGGAAGGGCTGCTCGACGGTCACTCCGACTCCTCCGCAGCCACGTCGGATCCCGAGCCCGAACCCGCGCCCTCGCCCGACTCCTCCGCGGTCTCGCCGCGCGAGCCCGCGACCTCGGCCTGCTCCGGGTCGATGAGCCCGGCCGGCGGGGTGATCACGGCGCGCTGGTTCTCCAGGTCGATGGTCGGCACGATCTGGCTGACGAAGGGCACCAGCACCTCCGTCCCGTCCGCCTTCTTCACGGTGAGCAGGTCCTGGTACGGCAGGTGGACGACCTCGGTCAGCTCGCCGACCAGGGTGCCGTCGAGCAGCACCACGTCCAGCCCGATCAGCTGGTGGTCGTAGTACTCCTCCGGGTCCTCGGGGCGCTCCTCGGGGTCGACCTCCGAGATGAGCAGGGTGCCGCGCAGCGCCTCCGCCGCGTTGCGGTCCTTGACGCCGGCGAAGCGCAGCAGCAGCCGGCCGCTGTGCACCCGGCCGGACTCGACGGTCAGCGGTCCGACGGACGCCGGGTCGGTCAGCACGACGGCGCCCGGGCCGAGCCGGAGCTCCGGCTCGTCGGTGCGGACCTCGACGCTGACGTCCCCCCTGATGCCGTGGGCACGGCCGATCCTGCCGACGACGAGCTGCACGGTGATCGTTCTCCTGGAGTTCCTGTACCGATTCGGATTGCGCGCCGGCGCCCGACGCGCCGGGATGCGAAAAAGGCCGACCGGGACGACATGCGTCCCGGTCGGCCTCAAGCCCCTGACGGCTGCACGAGCAGCTGCGTCAGCGAATGTTGTCCACGTCGACCAGGTCGACCCGGACGTTGCGACCGCCGAGGGCGCCGACCACGGTGCGCAGAGCGCGCGCCGTGCGGCCGCCCCGGCCGATCACCTTGCCGAGGTCATCGGGGTGCACCCGCACCTCGATGGTGTTGCCCCGACGCAGGTTGCGCGAGCGCACCTGCACCTCGTCGGGGTGCTCGACGATGCCCTTCACCAGGTGGTCGAGGGCGTCCTCGATCACGATCAGGCCTCGGCGGCGGCGTCGGCCTCAGCCTCGGCCTTGTCCGACTTCTTGGCCTTCGGGGTGATGGCGACGCCGGTGGTGGCGTCCTCGAAGCCGGCGACGGCCTTGGCGAACAGGTGCGAGAAGTCCTCGACCTTCGGCTCCGCGACCTTCAGCGGGGCCGGAGCCGGCAGGCCCTTGAACTTCTGCCAGTCGCCGGTCAGCTTCAGGATGGCGAGCACCGGCTCGGTCGGCTGGGCGCCGACGGACAGCCAGTACTGGGCGCGGTCGCTGTCGACCTCGATCTTCGAGGGGTTGTAGGTCGGCTGGTAGATGCCGATCTCCTCGATCGCGCGACCGTCACGCTTGGTGCGGGCGTCGGCGACGACGATGCGGTAGTGCGGGGAGCGAATCTTGCCGAGACGCTTGAGCTTGATCTTGACTGCCACGGGAGTGGATTCTCCTGGTGTTGACGTGGGTGAGCGACCGCGCCGTCCGCGTGGGGTTGCGGGGCGCAGCGTTCAAGGGACACGCCAGCCGTAGGAGAGAGGGGTCCTGCTCGGCTGCCGAGTACTCAGCTGTCCATTCTGCCATACCGGCGCGAACCGCCTTCACCCGGCCGTAAACCTCCCCGGCGCGCGCACCTCCGTGCCGCCTGCCGCCCGGGGCTCGACCGGGAGCCCCCGCTCCCGGTCCAGCCCTTGGAGACCCACCGTCCGACCGCTCGGCCCGCCGACTGCCCGCACAGTCGCCGACCGTTCTCCGGTTCCCCCCGGTTTCGAGCGGTCCCGGCCCGGATTACGCGATCTTGAACGGTTGCTGGCACGCACCGCAGACGATGGACGCCTGCGCGAGCACCGACGGCACGACGCGGACGTTGCGCCCGCAGCCGCAGACCGCCTTGACCCGGACGCCGCCCC
This sequence comes from Streptomyces sp. Y1, assembly GCF_041053115.1. Lineage (NCBI taxonomy): Bacteria > Bacillati > Actinomycetota > Actinomycetes > Kitasatosporales > Streptomycetaceae > Streptomyces > Streptomyces sp. Y1. The sequence goes on from NZ_CP163445.1 coordinate 2,530,698, forward strand.
CGGAGGAGCCGTGCCGGGCGGCCGGTCCGCGGAAGGCCCGCGTCCCGCCCTCGCCGGCCACCGCTTCCTGGTGCGCGCCCAGGGCGCGGTCCAGGCGCTCGATGGTCCCGGCGTAGCGCTCCTGGGTCTCCTTGAGCATGGTCACCTGGGAGAAGCCGCTGCTGGCGTGCGGCTCCACCGGGTGCGCCAGGCCGAGCTCGGAGGCGAGCATCAGGAAGCGCCGGTTGTGGTAGCGGCCGGCCCGCGAGGTGTCCCGGATGTCCCGGGCCGCGGCCAGACCGTGGGCAGCCTCGTGGAGGAGCCGCTCGAAGCCGAGCCGCGTGCCACAGGCCGAGGAGGACTCGCCGATCAGGGCCTCGGGCGAGGCCAGGTCGGGGAGGTCCTGGTGGTAGGCCTGGATGTCGCTCCAGGCGGCGGCCAGTTCGGCCGCGAGAACGAGGGGCTGTGTCGTGCTCACGCTAGACCAACGATGGAGTGCGAGCCGATGTTCCGCATGTTCCCGTTCTCCGGGAATTCCCAGGGAACTCCCAGGAATGCAAGGCCGCGCGCGAATTGCGCGTTCCGGATCTGACGCAAGACCAACCCCCTGCCGGTTTCGGCGCGCCGCGAGGTCGACGTGCCTGGTGAATTCCGTCCTGGGGCGGGCTGTCGCCGACAGGACGTACGGCCCGTGAGCCCTGCCGAGTTGACAGGGCCACGGGCCGTACACCGTACCGCTATTCCGTTAATGCCGGGAGTTGACCGGTCAGTAGCAATCCGGGCCGCCGGTGCGGCCGGGAAGAGTTACCGATTTCTTACCCCGCCGCATTACGGGCAAATGTCGCCCGAGCCGGTCGACAACCTCACCCGATCGGGCGCGGAACACGATCCGTACACCCGATCGGACCACGATCAATGCGGCCGATCGGGTGATCCGGTCAGTACGCGCGCGCGACGATCGCGACGTTGCCGTCCTGGTCGTCCGACGCCGGCACCGAGCCGTCCGCCGCGACGATGCAGCGCACCGTGACGCCCTGCTCGGCCAGCTTGGCCTCGCCCTCCGCGCCGAGGTCCGCCCAGGAGATCCGGCCCCAGCCGGTGGCGGCGGCCTCGACGGCCTCGTCGATGGTCTTGACGTCCACCGTACGGGCCTCGCGGCGCTCGCGGGACTGGCGCAGCAGCAGCGCCTGGTCCTCCTCCAGGACGCCCGGCAGCAGCGCGGCCAGCGCGTCGATGGCGACCGGCTCCTTGCCGCCCGGGATGCGGCGGGCCAGCATCGCGGTGCCGTTCTCCAGGTCGCGCGGGCCGACCTCGATGCGCAGCGGAACGCCCTTGAGCTCCCAGTCGACGGCGCGGCGGCCGAACGGGGTGTCGGTGCGGTCGTCGACCACGACCCGGATGCCGGCGGCCTCCAGCTGGGCGCCGATCTCGCGGACCTTGGCGATGACGGCGTCGTCGCCCTTGATCGCGAGCACGACGGCCTGGACGGCGGCCAGGCGCGGGGGCACCCGCAGGCCGTTGTCGTCGCCGTGGGACATGATCAGGCCGCCGACCATGCGGGTCGAGACGCCCCAGGAGGTCTGCCAGACGTGCTCGCGCTCGGCGCCCTGCAGCTGGTAGGTGGTGTTGAACGCCTTGGCGAAGTTCTGGCCCAGCTCGTGGCTGGTGCCCAGCTGCAGCGCCTTGCCGTCGCCCATCATGCCCTCGAGCGTGAGGGTGTTGATGGCGCCGGCGAAGCGCTCCTTGGCGGTCTTGCGGCCGAGCACGACGTCGATGCCGAGCACGTTCGTCATGAAGTCGCCGTAGACGTCGGTGTGGATCATCGACGCGTACGCGCGGGCGTCCTCGTAGGTGGCGTGGGCGGTGTGGCCCTCCTGCCAGAGGAACTCGGTGGTGCGCAGGAAGACGCGCGGGCGCAGCTCCCAGCGGACCACGTTGGCCCACTGGTTGATCAGCAGCGGCAGGTCGCGGTGGCTCTGGACCCACTTGGAGAAGTACTCGTTGATGATCGTCTCGGAGGTCGGCCGGACGACGACCGGCTCCTCCAGCTGCTTGCCGCCGCCGTGGGTGACCACCGCGAGCTCGGGCGCGAAGCCCTCGACGTGCTCCGCTTCCTTGGTCAGGTAGGACTGCGGGATGAACATCGGGAAGTAGGCGTTCTGCGCGCCGGCCTTCTTGATCCGGGCGTCCATCTCCTGCTGCATCCGCTCCCACAGGCCGTAGCCGTACGGTCGGATGACCATGGTGCCGCGCACCGGACCGTTGTCGGCCAGCTCGGCCTTGTTGATGAGGTCCTGGTACCAGCGCGGGAAGTCTTCCGCCTGGGGGGTGAGAACGGGTGCCTTAGCCATGGGCGGAATGGTACGGGGGGTGGCCGCCCGACTTCGAATCGGTTCACACCCGCGTCAGCGGATCACCGCCCGCAGGGGGCGCACGACCGCGACACGCGCGCACCACCCCGCACCCCTCTGGACGCCGGGCCCGACCCGCTGTTCGCTGGAGTGGGGCGGGACTTTGGGGGAGCCGTAGCAGCACACCGAAGGACCGGATGGGAGGCCGCGATGGCTTCAGCTCGGACGACCGGCAGGACCGGCACGAGCGGCACGGCCGTACGACCGACGGGCGCCCGGCAGACGGGCGCGCGACCAGCGGACGCACGCTCGCCGGACGCACGCCCGCACCGCCCGCTCCCCGGGGCCGCCGGGCCCGCGCGGGCGCGCGACTGGGCGGAGATCCAGGAGCGCATGCTGGTGCCGCTCTACGAGGCCGTCCACGACCGGCTGGAGGTCGGCCCGGCGAGCAGCGTGCTGGGGCTGGGCTGCCGCTCCGGGCTGGCGCTGCTGCTGGCCGCCGGGCGCGGCGCCCAGGTGGCCGGGCAGGAGCCGCTGGACGAGCTGCGCGAGCTGGCCCGCGGACGGCGGCTGCGGGTGTGCGCCGGGTCCCGTCCGGCCGCCGCCGTCCCCCGCTCGGCCCATTCGCTGGTGACGGTTTTCGAGCAGTTGCCGGGCGCGGCCGATCCCGGCGCGGTGGTCGCCGAGGCGGCCGGGCTGACGGTGCCGGGCGGGCACGTGGTGCTCGCCGTCTGGGGCCCGCCGGAGCGCTGCGAGAGCGCGCCGGTGCTGGACGTGGCGCGCCGGTTGGCGGGCCGAACCACCGCGCGCGACCCGTTCGAGCTGAGCGTGCCCGGCGCGCTGGAGGACCTGCTCGCCCCGGCCGGCCTGCGCCCGGCCGGCAGCGGGCGGGTGGCCTGCCCGTTCGCCTATCCGGACCTCGACAGCGCGGTGCGCGGGCTGCTCTCCACCGGGCTGTTCGAGGCGGCCGAGGAGTTCTCGGGCGCCACGCTGGTGGCCAAGGAGCTGGAGGAGGCGCTGCAGCCGTACCTGCGCCCGGACGGCTCGGTGCGGATGGAGAACGTGTTCCGCTACCTGATCGCCGAGCGGCCGCGCTGAACCCGCGCGGCAGCGCGGGAGCGCCGAGACCGGGGGCGCCCGCCACCACGGCGGGCGCCCCCGGCCTCCGACCTCACGCCTCCCCTGCCGTCCGACCTCGCGCCTCCCCGGCCCTCCGGCCGCTCACGCCTCCTCGGCGCCCTCCCGCGGCACCCCGGCCGCCCGGTAGGCCTGCTCCTCGTCCAGCGTCTCCGCCTCCAGCAGCGCCGCCGCGAGCGCGTCCAGCCGGTGCCGCTGCTCGATCAGCAGCCGGACCGCCTCGTCGTAGCACTCGGAGACGATCCGCCGGGCCTCCTCGTCCACCGCGTCCAGCGTGGTCGGCGCGGCCGACAGCCCGTACGCGCCCTGCGGGTCGCTGGGCACGGCGGTGAGCCGGCCGACCCGCTCGCTCATCCCCCAGCGCCCGGCCATCCCGCGGGCGATGTTGGTGACCTGCTCCAGGTCGCTCTCCGCGCCGGTGGTGATCACGCCGTAGACCACCTGCTCGGCCGCCATCCCGCCGAGCGCGCCGATGATCCGGCCGCGCAGGTAGGGCTCGGTGTACGAGTAGCGGTCGTTCTCCGGGGTGGAGAGGGTGACGCCGAGGGCCCGGCCGCGCGGCACGATGGTGATCTTGCGGACCGGGTCGGCGCCCGGCTGGAGCATGCCCAGCAGGGCGTGCCCGCTCTCGTGGTACGCCGTCCGCTCGCGCTCCTCCTGCGGCATCACCAGCGGCCGTACGGCGCCGAGTTGGACCTTCTCCAGGGCGTCCGAGAGGTCCCGCTCGTTGACCGCGTCCTGCTGCCGCTTGACGGCCAGCAGGGCGGCCTCGTTGACCAGGTTGGCGAGTTCGGCGCCGGTCATCCCGGGGGTGACCTTGGCCAGTTGGGTGAGGTCGGCGTCGCCGGACAGCGGGACGGTCCGGGTGTGGATGCGCAGGATGGCGGCGCGGCCGTCCCGGTCGGGCGGGCTGACGGTGATCCGCCGGTCGAAGCGGCCGGGGCGCAGCAGCGCCGGGTCGAGCACGTCGGCGCGGTTGGTGGCGGCGATCACGATGACGCCCTCGGAGCCGCTGAAGCCGTCCATCTCGGTGAGGATCTGGTTGAGCGTCTGCTCGCGCTCGTCGTGCCCGCCCATGCCGCCGCCGGCGCCGCGCTGGCGGCCGATGGTGTCGATCTCGTCGATGAAGATGATCGCCGGGGCCACCTTGCGGGCCTCGGCGAACAGTTCGCGGACCCGGCTGGCGCCGACGCCGACGATCATCTCGATGAACTCGGAGGCGGAGGCGGAGAAGAACGGCACGTCCGCCTCGCCGGCCACGGCCCGGGCGAGCAGGGTCTTGCCGGTGCCGGGCGGGCCGCTCAGCAGCACGCCGCGCGGCATCTTGGCGCCGAGCCTGCGGTACCGGTCGGGGTTCTTCAAGTAGTCGACGACCTCGGTGAGTTCGGCCTCGACCTCGTCGATGCCGGCCACGTCGGCGAAGGTGGTGCGCTTGCCCTGCTCGGCGGTGACCGGCTTGGGCGGGGCCTTGCGGCCGAGCGGCCCGCCGCCGAGGCCGCCGGCCATCCGGCGGGCGAGCAGCACCCAGATGAAGACCAGCAGCAGCATCGGGGCGAGCGAGAGCAGCAGGTTGGTGAGGAAGCTGCGCTGCTGGACCGGCGAGGTCGCGGTCACCTCGACGCCCTGCTGCTGCAGGGTGGTCCACAGGTTGTCGCCCGCGAACGAGGGCCGCTGGGTGTCGAACTCGGTGTAGTTCCCCTTGCCGCCGTCCGGTTTGGGCTGGGCGCTCTTCAGGGTGCCCTCGATCGCGTCGCCCTTGGCGTAGATCTTGGTGATGTTGCCCTTGTTCAGCTGGTTGTTGAACTCGGTGTAGGAGATCGTGGTGGCGCCCTCGTTGCCGAAGAACGACAGCAGCAGGTCGGAGATCAGGAACACCACGAGGGCGGTGAGGACGAGGCCCGTCCAGCCGCCGGGCATCCGGCGGCGGGGCGGCGGCGGGGGCGGGGCGCCCTCGGACCGCCAGGGCTGGTCGGGGGTCTGGCGCGGCGGCACTGGTTCGGTCACCCACCGGACGATACGGACAGGCGCTCGGACGAGCCAACCGCAACGCCGCGCCCGGACCCCCGCCGCGGGCCTCGGGGCCCGCCCTACCCGCCGGAGCCCGGCCACTCCTCGGCGGTCAGCGCGAAGCGCTCGTGGTCGCGCCAGTCGTCCTGCAGGTAGAGCATCCGCGGGGTGTAGCCCTCGTGCCGGAAGCCCAGCCGCTTGGCCATCGCGATCGAACGCTCGTTCTCCGGCTGCACGTTGATCTCCAGCCGGTGCAGGCCCAGCCCGCCGGCGGCGGCCGGGGCGAAGCAGCGGTCCAGGACGAGCCGCAGGCCCTCGGTCATCCGCCCGGTGCCGGCGAACGGCAGGTACGCGTCGTAGCCGAGCGTGGCGTTGCAGAAGCGGCCCATCACGATGTTGGCGACGTTCACCTTGCCGACCATCCCGCCGGACTCCCGGTCGAAGATCAGGAAGGTCCGCAGGCCCGCCCCCTGGCGCTTCAGCAGGTCCGGCAGGCCGTCCGGCTCGACCGGGTTCCACCGCCCGATGTGGTCGGCGGAGCGGCGGACCGCCTCGGCGTAGGGCGCTTTGTCCTCGGGCCTCGGGGCCCTGATCATCACTCGCACGGCAACATCATCGGACATGCGAGCGGCCCGCCGCCCGGAATACCGGGCAACGGGCCGTGCGGCCACGAGAACCGGCGAGGACCGGTTCTCGTGAGGACTACAGCAGGTCCTTGAACTCCTTCGGCAGCTCGAAGTCGGCCGGGCCCTTGCCCGCGCCGAGCCCGAACGCGCCGCCGTCGGCCGGGGCCTGGGCGCCGCCCGGGCCGAGCGCGCGGCGCTCGGCGGCCGCGGCCTCCTCCTGCGCGCGCTTCAGCGGGTTGCCGCTCTTGCGCTTGCCCTTGGCCTGCGGGGCCTTCTTGCCGGACTTCTTCGCGCCGCCGCCCATGCCCGGGATCCCCGGCATGCCCGGGATGCCCTTGCCGGAGGCCATCGCGGACATCATCTTGCGGGCCTCGAAGAACCGCTCGATCAGGTTCTTCACCTCGCCGACCTGGACGCCCGAACCCTTGGCGATGCGGGCCCGGCGGGAGCCGTTGACCAGCTCCGGCTCGGCGCGCTCGGCGGGGGTCATCGACTTGATGATCGCGCCGACCCGGTTGACGTCCTTGTCGTCGATGTTGTTGATCTGCTCGCGGATCTGGCCCATGCCGGGCAGCATGCCGAGCAGCTTGGAGATCGAGCCCATCTTCTGGACCTGCTCCAGCTGCGACAGGAAGTCGTCCAGCGTGAACTGCTTCGGGCCGCCGCGCAGCTTGGCGGCGATCTTCTCGGCCTCGGCCTGCGAGAAGGTCTGCTCGGCCTTCTCGATCAGCGAGAGGACGTCACCCATGCCGAGGATGCGCGAGGCCATCCGGTCCGGGTGGAAGGCGTCGAAGTCGTCGACCTTCTCGCCGTTGGAGGCGAACATGATCTGCCGGCCGGTGACGTGCGCCACCGACAGGGCGGCACCGCCGCGGGCGTCGCCGTCGAGCTTGGACAGCACGACACCGGTGAAGTCGACGCCGTCGAGGAAGGCCTGCGCGGTGGTGACCGCGTCCTGGCCGACCATCGCGTCGACGACGAACAGGACCTCGTCCGGGTTGACGGCGGCGCGGATGTCCGCGGCCTGCTGCATCAGCTCGGCGTCGATGCCGAGGCGGCCGGCGGTGTCGACGATGACGACGTCGTACTGCTTCTGCTTGGCGTACTCGATGGAGTCGCGGGCGACCTGCACCGGGTCGCCGACGCCGTTGCCCGGCTGCGGGCCGTAGAAGGCCACGCCGGACCGCTCGGCCATCACCTCGAGCTGGGTGACGGCGTTCGGGCGCTGGAGGTCGCAGGCGACCAGCAGCGGGGTGTGCTTCTGCTTCTTCAGCCAGTGGCCGAGCTTGCCCGCGAGGGTGGTCTTACCGGCACCCTGCAGACCGGCGAGCATGATGACCGTCGGGCCGTTCTTGGCGAACCGCACCCGGCGGGTCTCGCCGCCGAGGATCGCGATGAGCTCCTCGTTGACGATCTTGATGATCTGCTGCGCGGGGTTCAGCGCGCCCGAGACCTCGACGCCGAGCGCCCGCTCCTTGACCTGCTTGATGAAGGCCCGGACGACCGGCAGCGCGACATCCGCCTCCAGCAGCGCGATGCGGATCTCGCGGGCGGTGGCGTCGATGTCCGCCTCGCTCAGGCGGCCCTTGCCCCGGAGGTTCTTGAACGTCGCTGCGAGGCGATCGGAAAGGGTGTCGAACACGTCGGCGCGGGTCCTCTGCGGCATCGGAATCGGTACGGTCGTCGCCCACAAGGGTATCCGGCCGCCCCGGCAACGGTCTCCACCCCTGCACGACCGCCGCCGGCACGGCCGTTCAGCCCAGCGCCGCGCGCACCGCCGCCGCCACCTCCCCGGCCCGCTGGGCGGCCAGCGGGCGGCCCGCCGGGTCGGTCAGGTAGAAGGAGTCGACGGCCTCCGCGCCGAGCGTGGAGACGTGCGCGGTGCGCACCCGCACGCCCGCCCCGTCCAGCGCCCGGCCGATCCGGTGCAGCAGCCCGGGGGCGTCGTGCGCGCGCACCTCCAGCACCGTCGCGGTCGCCGAGGCCACCGCGGGCGCCACCGCGACCAGCGGCGGCGGGGTGGGGATGCCCTTGCGGCGCGGGGCGGCGGCGTCCCGCTCGGCGAGGCGCCGGGCGACGTCCAGCGAGCCGTCCAGCGCCCGGCGCAGGTCGGCGCGCAGCCGGGCGGCCTCCGGCAGCTCGCCGAACTCGGCGGCCACCCGCCAGGCGAGCAGCAGCACCGGCCCGGCGCCGACCGGGTCCAGCTCGCGCAGGCTCGCCGAGCGGACGGTCAGCCGGTGCAGCGCGAGCACCCCGGCGACGGTGCCGAGCAGCCCGGGCCGGTCCGGGACGGCCAGGTTCAGCTCGACGCCCATCGGCTCGGCACCCGGGTCGGCACCCGGCTCGTCCCCCTGCGACGGCGCCCGCAGTCCCCCGGTCCGCAGCGCCTGGGCCCGCAGCGCCAGCGCCGGCCCGCCGGTGCGGGCGGCCTCGACGGCCAGCCGCTCCTGCTCCGCGGTCGGCGCGGCCTCGACGACCGGGCTGCCGGCCCCGGCCAGCCGGTCGGCGACCCGGGCCACCAGGCCGTCGACCAGCGAGGCCCGCCAGCCGCTCCACGCCGCCGGGCCGGTGGCCAGCGCGTCGGCCTCGGTGAGCGCGTGCAGCAGTTCCAGCTCGGGCAGCGTGCCGATCACCTTGGTGATCGCCTCCACGGTGGCCGGGTCGTCCGGGTCCCGCCGGGTCGCGGTGTCGACCAGGGTCAGGTGCTGGCGGACCAGCACCGCGAGGGTCTGCACGTCCTCGGGCGGGAAGCCCATCCGGGCGGCGAGGTCGCGGACGATCACCTCACCGGCCTCGCTGTGGTCGCCGGGCCAGCCCTTGCCGATGTCGTGCAGCAGCGCGGCGACCAGCAGGAGGTCGGGCCGGGCCACCCGGCGGGTCATCGCGGCGGCCCGCACCGCCGTCTCCACCAGGTGCCGGTCCACCGTCCAGCGGTGCACGGCGTTGCGCTGCGGGCGGCAGCGGACCCGCTCCCAGTCCGGCAGCAGCCGGGTGACCAGCCCCTCCGCCTCCAGCGCCTCCCACACCGGGACGGCCGCCTCCCCCGCACCGAGCAGGGTGACCAGCTGCTCGCGCGCCTCGTCCGGCCAGGGCACCGGCAGCGGGCGGCACTCGGCGGCCAGCCGGCGCACCGTCGCGTACGAGACGGTCAGGCCGTTCTGGGCGGCGGCGGCCGCGGCGCGCAGCGGCAGCACCGGGTCGGCGGCCGGCCGGGCGCCCTGGGCGAGCACCGCCTCGCCGTCCTGCTCGACCACGCCCTCGGCGAGCGGACGGCGCTCGACGGCGCCGCGGGCCACCGCGCCGCCGCCGCGGCCGGCGCCGGTGAACGGGATGGCCAGCCGGCCCACCCGGCGGCCCCGGCCGGAGCGGGCGGCCAGTATCCGGTCGACGGCCCGCCAGGTGACGTCGCTCGCGTAGGCGACGGTGCGGGCGGCCTCGTAGACCTGGCGCAGCAGGGTGTCGGCGTCGAGCACGCCGAGCCGCTCGGCGACCTGGTCCTGGTCCTGGAGGCCGAGCCGGTCGGTGGCCCGGCCGGTGGCCAGGTGCAGCGCGTCCCGGACGTCGGCCAGGCGCTGCGCGGCGGCGTCCAGGCCGTCCCGGGGCGCGTCGGCGAGCCAGGTGGCGGCGATCGCGTCGAGCGCGACCAGGTCGCGCAGGCCGCCGCGGGCCTCCTTGAGGTCGGGCTCCAGCAGGAAGGACAGCTCGCCGTGCCGCTCGGCCCGCTCCCGGCCCAGCTCGCGCAGCTCGGGCAGCCGGGCGGGGGCGCTCGCGCGCCAGTCGGTGAGGACGGCGGAGCGCAGCGCGGCGGTGAGCGCGCCGTCCCCGGCGAGGTGGCGGGCGTCGAGCAGGCCGAGCTGGGCCTTGAGGTCGGCGGCGGCGACGGTACGGGCCTCGGCGACGGTGCGCACCGCGTGGTCGAGCTTGGCGCCCGCGTCCCAGACCGGGTACCAGATCCGCTCGGGCAGCTCGCGGGCGATCGGGCCCTCGTGCAGCAGCAGGACGTCCAGGTCGCTGCGCGGGGACAGTTCGCCGCGCCCGTAGCCGCCGACCGCGACCAGCGCGACCCCGGAGGCCGGGGCGCCGGCGGCGGCGAGCAGTCCGGCCAGCCAGTCGTCGGTGAGCCCGGCGAGCGCGGTGCGGCGCGGGCGGCCCGCCGGGCCGGGGGCGTCGAGCAGCGCGGCCCGGGCGGCGGGGTAGTCCTGCGGGGCGGAAGGACTGCTGGGGGTGCTCATGCGCGTGGGTCCCGTCCGTCGTGCCGGGGCTTGTCGGACAAGCCCGAGGGGGAAACGCCACCGGCGGGCCCGTTCCCCCGAAGGGGTGACGGGCCCGCCCGGGCCGGATCAGAGGGCGTCGGGGCCGCGTTCGCCGGTGCGGACCCGGACGGCGGTGTCGACCGGGACGCTCCAGACCTTGCCGTCGCCGATCTTGCCGGTCCTTGCGGCCTTGACCAGGACCTCGATCAGGTCGTCGGCGTCCTCGTCCTCGACCAGGACCTCGATCCGGACCTTCGGGACCAGGTCGACGGTGTACTCGGCGCCCCGGTAGACCTCGGTGTGGCCGCGCTGGCGGCCGTAGCCGCTGGCCTCGGTGACGGTCAGGCCGTGGACTCCGAAGGCCTGCAGGGCGGCCTTCACCTCGTCCAGGCGGTAGGGCTTGATCACGGCGGTGATGAGCTTCATCGGGCGTCGACCTCGGTCTTCTCGGCGGGCTTCACGGCGGTCCTCTCGGCGGCGGCTCCGGTCAGGCCGGTGACGGCCCGGGCCAGTCCGGCACCCACGGCGCTGAAATCGTAGGCGGACTCGGCGTGTTCGGCCTGGTCGATGCCGGCCACCTCGACCTCCTCGGCGACCCGGAAGCCGACCGTCCTGTCGATCGCCTTGGCCAGCAGCCAGGAGACGGCGAAGGAGTACGCGGCGACCACGGCCACGCCCATCGCCTGCTTGCCGAGCTGCTCCAGCCCGCCGCCGTAGAACAGTCCCTTGGCGGCCTGGCCGACCCCGCCGGTGGCGAACAGGCCGATCAGCAGCGAGCCGATCGCACCGCCGACCGCGTGCACGCCGACCACGTCGAGCGAGTCGTCGAAGCCCCAGCGGTACTTGAGCGAGACGGCGGCGGCGCAGACGACGCCCGCGATCAGGCCGATCGCCACCGCGCCGAGCGGGCTGACCGAGCCGCAGGCCGGGGTGATCGCGACCAGGCCGGCGACGGCCCCGGAGGCGGCGCCCAGCGTGGTGAACGAGCCGTGCTTGAGCTTCTCGTAGGCCAGCCAGCCGATCAGCGCCGCACCGGTGGCGACCTGGGTGTTGACGAAGGCCATCGCGGCGACGCCGTTGGCGGCCAGCGCCGAGCCGGCGTTGAAGCCGAACCAGCCGAACCACAGCAGGCCGGAGCCGAGCATCACCAGCGGCAGGCTGTGCGGGCGCATCGGGTCCTTCTTGAAGCCGACCCGCTTGCCCAGCACCAGGCAGAGCGCGAGGCCCGCGACGCCGGCGTTGATGTGCACGGCCGTCCCGCCGGCGAAGTCGATCACGCCGTTGCGGTCGCCCAGCCAGCCGCCGTTGCCGTTGTCGGTGAAGAACACCCAGTGCGCGACGGGGAAGTAGACGATGCTCACCCAGAGCGCGACGAACAGGCCCCAGGCGGCGAACTTGGCCCGGTCCGCGATGGCGCCGCTGATCAGCGCCGGGGTGATGACCGCGAACATCAGCTGGAACATCGCGAAGGCGGTGACCGGGATGGTCCCGTTGAGGTCGTTCAGCCCGATGCCGCGCATCCCGAGGAAGTCCAGGTTGCCGATCAGGCCGGCGAAGGAGTCGGGCCCGAAGCTGAGCGAGTACCCGTAGAGGACCCAGAGCACGGTGACGATGCCGAGCGAGAGGAAACTCATCGCCAGCATGTTCAGGGTGCTCTTGGCCCTGACCATGCCCCCGTAGAAGAAGGCCAGGCCCGGGGTCATCACCATGACCAGGGCCGCACTGATGAGCACGAAGGCGGTGTCGCCCGCGCTGAAGCCGTCCGGCATCGGCGTCTCCTCTGCGTGAAAACCGATCCACACCCGGGTCCTGTCCCGTGCCACCCGGGGTGTCGGCGATGAGGAGGAGCGTGCCGAAGGCTGGTTTCGGCTGGTGCGGCCGGTTGTTTCACGGCCGTGAAGCGTGCGACGCACGGGTTACGGCCGCGTGAACGCCGCCGTGCCGCCCGGCCGGACGGGCTAGGGTCCGCCGTCGAGTTCCCGGCGGACGCACGAACGCCACCGACCGTGACGGCGGCCGGTGGCGTTCACGACGGAGGGGCCGGGCTCAGACCACCGACACGTACTCGGGGATGTCCTGGACGACGCGCTCCTTGAGCCGCGACACCGCGTCCACGCCCTTGAACCGCTCGGCCGCGGCCTCGGTGGTCTTGCGGACCCGCGAGTTCAGCCGCTCCGAGCGCACCTTGGTGGCGATCTCGACGGCCTGCTCGGCCATCACCACGGCCTGCTCGGCCTCCTTCTGCAGCAGGTGCACGCTGGCCATGCCGATCAGGTTGAAGGCGTACGAACGCACGTGGTCGTCGTCCTGGCGGAACAGGTCGACGGCGCGCTCCATGACCGGCGCGGAGAGCGAGGCGTACAGCTCGGAGTTGTCCGAGTGGTACGCGAGGTCGCGGAAGGAGTGCGCGTTCTCCGCGTTCAGCTCGGCCGGCGAGAAGAACTTCAGCCAGTCCGGCTCCTCGTCCCCCTCCCGGATGTCGGTGAAGGTGTCCTCGGACAGCCGGATCGCCCGGGCGCAGCGGTTCACCTCGCCGATGGTGGCGTAGGCGCGCGCCTCCATCGCGTACAGCAGGGACTGCTGGCGCGGGGTGGCGGTGTCCCGGCTGCCGTACTGGGCCAGGTGGATCAGCTCCAGGGCGTCCTCGCCCCGGTTGAGGTGGATCATCTGGCGGCTCATGTCGGTGAGGATCAGCGCGCCGAACGGGCGGTCGCCGGCCTCCTTGGCCGCGTGCAGGGCGAGCACGTAGTACTTCTGCGCGCTGGGGTGCATGCCGACGTCGTAGGACATCCAGCCGGCCAGGTGGGCGAGTTCGGCGGTGAGCCGGAACAGCCGCTTGGTGGTCAGCTCCGGGTACGTCTCCTGGAGCAGGTCGGTGACCTCGTGCAGCTGGCCGACGACGGCCTTGCGGCGCAGGCCGCCGCCGTTCTGCGCGTCCCACTGGCGGAACATGACCGTGGTCTGCTCCAGCAGTTCCAGCTCGGGCTCGGAGAGCCGGCCGGTGAACGGCTCGCCGCCGTTGGCCGCGGTGAGGATCGGGGTGGGGACGCCGGTCGGGCCGGGGGCCAGCCAGCGCTGCATCGGCTCGATCAGCGCGGCGCCGGCGGTCAGTGCGAGCGAGGTGCCGAGGAAGCCGCGGCGGTTGAGCATCAGGTCGCTGCGGGAGTAGTCGCTGATCAGCTGGACGGTCTGCGGGCCGCTCCACGGCAGGTCGACGCCGCCGCCCACGGTGGAGACCGGGATCGCGGCGCGCAGGCCCAGGTCCTCGATGGAGACGACCGAGCCGAACCGCTCCGAGAACAGCTCCGACATGATCTTCGGGATCGGCTCGCGCGGCTGCTCGCCGTCCAGCCAGCGGCGCACCCGGGAGGTGTCGGTGGACACGTGGAGGGCGCCGATCTGCCGGGCCCGGCGGTTGACCTGGCGGGCCAACTCCCCCTTGGACCAACCGCTGCGGGCGAACCACGTGGTCAGCTTCTCGTTGGGTTGCTTCTCTGCCATGGGAACGTCCCCATCCCGCCCGGCCCCTGCGGGGCCCCCGATCGTGACCGCCCGACGGTTGCGGGCTCTTGCCAGACGTGCCGTGCCTGTGGTGAACAACGCTTCTTCGCACTGGCGTGCCATCCTCGCGGACGGTCCGTCAGATCCCCAACTCCCGTTTCCTGTCGGCCCGGAGTCGACGCCTCGAGAACGCCCGCATGCTGAACGTAACGCCCGGCGCGGCACCGATGGGAGCGGCCCTGGCGAAACGCCACCTTTCGCCACCCCCGGGAGGGAACCGAAGCAGAGGGGCACGCGCTTGACTGGGAGCTCCGAACGGTCCGGCATATGCGGGCCGCCAAGTCCTCCGGTGCACCCCGGCAGCTCCGACAGGCCCGGCAATCCACCGAAGCCACAGGCGAGTTCACCGACCACTCGGGTCGGCAACCGACTCGCGCACCCGACGATCCGGCATCCGCGCCGCCCGCACAAGGCGGCGCCCGAGGCGCACCACCGCAACAGGCGCACGCCGCGTGGCGCGCGCCGCCACCGCACCACGCACCACGCAACGGACAATCAACACACAGTCACCATCCCGTAACCACCGGCAACGAGAACCTGTTGGGGGAGGCATGGACAACCTGTTCGGCGAACTTCGGCTGGGACACCTGCGCCTGGCACCGCTGGGCGTGCGCCGCCGCACCAAGGTCACCGCGTCCCAGGCCGCCGCGGAGTACACCGGCCGCTGGGGCTGGGCCGTCGCCACCGGCGAACCGGCCGGCGGTGACGCCGCCCCGACCCGCTGTCCCTGCGGCTCCGTCCGCTGCGCCGCCCCCGGCCTGCACCCCGTCCCGGGCACCGAGAGCCGGGCCCGCACCGCCGGCGCCGAGGCCTCGGTGCTGTTCCCCACCGGCCGCGCCTTCGACGTCCTCGACGTCCCCGAGCAGGCCGGCCTGCAGGCGCTGGTCCGGCTGGAGCGGATGGGCACCCAGGTCGGCCCGGTGCTGGCCTCCCCCACCGGCCGGCTGCAGTTCCTGGTCGCCGCCGGCACCGCCCGCCGGCTGCCCGACCTGCTGTACCGGATGGGCTGGGACGACGCCGCCCTCGACCTCACCTGCCACGGCGAGGGCAGCTACGTCGCCGCCCCGCCCACCGTCCTCGGCGGCCTCGGCCCGGTCCGCTGGCTGCGCCGCCCCACCCGCGACAACGCCGGCTGCCCGCCCGAGGCCCGGCTGCTGCTCGGCACCCTCGCCTACGCCTGCCACCGCGGCCGCGAGCGCACCGCCGAGCCCGCGTGGATCGCCTCGTAGGTCTCGTAGGACTCGTAGGACCCGCAGGAACGGCTCAGGGCAGGCGAAAGGGCCCGCCCCCCACGGGAGCGGACCCTTCACCGGACGGGAAGCCTCAGTCCCCGATCAGCGCGTCCACGAACGCACCCGGCTCGAACGGCGCCAGGTCGTCCGCGCCCTCGCCGAGGCCGACCAGCTTGACCGGCACGCCCAGCTCGCGCTGGACCGCGATCACGATGCCGCCCTTGGCGGTGCCGTCCAGCTTGGTCAGCACGATGCCGGTGATGTCGACCACCTCGGCGAACACCCGGGCCTGGATCAGCCCGTTCTGGCCGGTGGTGGCGTCCAGCACCAGCAGCACCTCGTCCACCGGGCCGTGCTTCTCGACGACCCGCTTGACCTTGCCCAGCTCGTCCATCAGGCCGGTCTTGGTGTGCAGCCGGCCGGCGGTGTCGACCAGCACGGTGTCCGCGCCCTCGGCGATGCCCTCCTTGACCGCGTCGAAGGCGATCGACGCCGGGTCGCCGCCCTCCGGACCGCGGACGGTACGGGCACCGACCCGCTCGCCCCAGGTCTGCAGCTGGTCGGCGGCGGCGGCACGGAAGGTGTCGGCCGCGCCGAGCACCACCTTGCGGCCGTCCGCGACCAGGACGCGGGCCAGCTTGCCGGTGGTGGTGGTCTTGCCGACGCCGTTGACGCCGACGACCAGGACGACGGCCGGGCCCTCCTCGTGCTTGGTGGAGTGGACGGTGCGGTCGGCGTCCGTGCCGATCAGCTCGACCAGCTCCTCGCGCAGCAGGCCGCGCAGCTCGTCCGGCGTCCGGGTGCCGAGCACCTTGACCCGGGTGCGCAGCCGCTCGACCAGCTCCTGGGTGGGGGCGACGCCGACGTCCGCGGTGAGCAGGGTCTCCTCGATCTCCTCCCAGGTGTCCTCGTCCAGGTGCTCGCGGGAGAGCAGCGAGAGCAGGCCCTTGCCGAGCGAGTTCTGCGAGCGGGAGAGCCGGGAGCGCAGCCGGACGAGCCGGCCGGCGGTGGGTTCGGGGACCTCGACGGCGGGAGCGGCCTCGGCCTCCTCGGGGGCCTCGACCTCGACGGCCTCGGGCGCCTCGGGGAGCTCGACCTCCTCGACGGTGCGGCGCGGCTCCTCGGTCGGCGGCGCGGCCTCCTCGCCGACCTGGGGTTCCTGCGGCGTGGGCTTCGGCGCCGTGATGACCGGCGCCTGCGACTTCGGGGGCAGCTGCTGGCGTCGTCTGCCGGAAACGACGAGGCCGGCGATCGCGCCGATGGCGACCACGGCGATGACTACGGCAAGAATCACGAATTCCATAACGCGTCCCAGTATCCGTGACCGGAGCCCGAAAGGACCGCAGCGGGACTACACGGATACCGCTCGGGGCCGCTCGCGGTGCTCGTCCCGCAGCCGCTGGCTGATCACCTGCGAGATGCCGTCCCCCTTCATGGTCACCCCGTACAGGGCGTCGGCGGACTCCATGGTGAGCTTCTGGTGGGTGATCACGATCAGCTGGGAGCTCTCCCGCAGCTCCTCCATGATCCCGACGAGCCGGCGCAGGTTGGTCTCGTCCAGCGCCGCCTCCACCTCGTCCATCACGTAGAACGGGCTGGGCCGGGCCTTGAAGATCGCCACCAGCAGCGCCACCGCGGTCAGCGAGCGCTCGCCGCCGGAGAGCAGCGACAGCCGCTTGACCTTCTTGCCCGGCGGCCGGGCCTCCACCTCGACGCCGGTGGTGAGCATGTTGTCCGGGTCGGTGAGCACCAGCCGGCCCTCGCCGCCCGGGAACAGCCGGGCGAAGACGCCCTCGAACTGGGCGGCGGTGTCGTGGTACGCCGAGGTGAACAGCTGCTCGACCCGCACGTCCACGTCCCGGACGATGTCCAGCAGGTCGCGCCGGCTGCGCTTGAGGTCGTCCAGCTGCTCGCCGAGGAACCGGTGGCGCTCCTCCAGCGCGGCGAACTCCTCCAGCGCCAGCGGGTTCACCTTGCCGAGCTGCTGGTAGGCCTTCTCGGCGGCCCTGAGCCGCTTCTCCTGCTCGGCCCGGACGTACGGGTACGGCTCCCCCGGCTCCCCGCCGTCCTCCGGGGGCGACGGCGGGACGAGCCGGTCCGGCCCGTACGAGGCCAGCAGCTCGCCGCCGTCGATGCCGAACTCCTCCAGCGCGCGGGCCTCCAGCTGCTCGATCCGCAGCCGCTTCTCGGCCCGCAGCACCTCGTCCCGGTGGCCGGCGTCGACCAGCTTGTCCAGCTCCTCCTTCAGCCCCCGCCCGTGCTCGCGGTGCTCCCGGAGCTCCTGCTCGCGCTCGGTGCGGGCCTGTTCGACGGCCGCGCGCCCGGCGTCCGCGCGGGCCAGCGACACCTCCAGGCAGGCCAGCAGCTGCCGGGCGCCGGCCGCGACGGCGGTCGCCACCGCGGCGTCGTGCGCGGCGCGTCGGCGGCGCTCGGCCGCCCGGGCCCGGGCCTCGCGCTCGGCGCGGGCGGCCCGGTCCAGCTGGTCGGCCCGGCCGGCCAGCGCGCGGACCCGCTCCTCGTGGGTGCGGACCGCGAGCCGGGCCTCCAGTTCGGCCTGCCGGGCGGCGCTCGCGGCCTCGGCGAGGCGCTGCTGCTCGGCCTGGTCGGGCTCGTCCTCACCCGACTCGGCCGACTCCTGCGCGACGGCCAGCCGCTCGGCCGACTCCTCGGCGGCGGCGAGCAGTTCGGCCACGCCCTGCTCGGCCCGCGCGGCCGCGGCGGACAGCCGCTCGGCCTCGCCGGCGGCGGCGCGGGCCTGCCCGCCGAGCCGGCCGAGCGCGCCCGCGACCTCGGCCCGTGCCCGCTCGGCCTGCCGCCGCTGCTCGGCGAGCCGCTCCAGCTCGGCGGCCGACGCCCGGCGCAGCGCGGTGAGTTCGGCCAGCCGCTCGGCCGATTCGGCGCAGCGGACGGCGAGTTCGTCGATCGCCCGGGCCGCCTCGTCCACCGCCGCCCGGGTCTCCAGCAGGCTCGGCGCGCCGCCGGAGCCGCCGTGCGCGAAGCCGGCGCCCAGCCGGTCGCCGTCCGCGGTGACGGCGGCGAGCCCGGGGTGTCCGGCGACCAGCGCCAGCGCCTCGTCCAGCGTGCCGACGACGGCGACGCCGGCCAGCAGGCCCCGCAGCGCGGCGGTCAACTCGACCGGCCCGTCGACCAGTTCGGCCGCCCACCGGGCGCCCTCCGGCAACTCGCCGATCGCGTACGGGACGTCGGGCGCCCCGGCGACCAGCAGCGCGGCGCGGCCGGCGTCCTCGGCGCGCAGCAGCCGCAGCGCCTCGGCGGCCGCGGCGGGCGAGGCGACGGCCACCGCGTCGGCGGCCGCGCCGAGCGCCGCGGCGACCGGCACCTCGCACCCGGCCTCGATCCGCAGCAGCGCGGCGGCCGGCCCGAGCAGCCCGGTCAGCCGCTCCCCCGCGTCCAGCAGGGCACCGGTGCCGTCCTTGCGGCGCAGGCCGAGCGAGAGCGCCTCGTGCCGCGCGGTCAGCCCGGCCCGCTCGCGTTCGGCGGCGCCGGCCGCCTCCCGGGCGGCGGCCAGGTCCCGCTCCAGCTCGGCGAGCCGTTCGCGGGCCGCCCGGAGCTCGGCCTCGGCCTCCTCCGCGCCCCCGCCGGAGCCGCCGTCGACCTGCGCGTCCAGCTGCTCGTACTCGTCCTGGGCGGCCCGGGCCCGCAGCAGCGCCTCGTCCCGGGCCTCGGCGAGCCGGCCGGTCTCGGCCTCGGCGGCGGCGGCCCTGGACCGGGCGGCGGCGGCCTGCCCCTGGAGTCGGGCCAGGCCCTCCCGGCGGTCGGCGATGGCCCGGGCGGCGTCCCGCAGCCGGCGGTCCTCGGCGGCCAGGTCGCGTTCCAGCTCGTGCTTCCGCTCGACCGCCTCGGCCAGCGCGTACTGCGCCTCCTCCAGCGCCTCGGTGAGCGCGGCCTCCTCCTCGCGGACCCGGGCGGCCTCCCGTTCCAGCTCCTCGGGGTCGCGGCCGCGCCGCTCCTCGGCCCCGCCCCCGGCGGCGGCGTGCCGGGCCCGGGCCTCGGCCAGTCCGATGGTGCCGCGGGTGCGCTCGGCGAGCGCGGAGAGCCGGTACCAGGTCTGCCGGGCGCTCTCCAGGCTTGGGCCGAGCCGCTGCACCTGCGCCTCCAGCACCGACTCCCGCTGCACCGCGCGGGCCAGTTCCTGTTCGACGGTGGTGCGGCGCAGCCGCAGCGCCAGCTCGTCGGCGACCTCGGCCTCGACGGCCCGGCGCAGGGTGAGCAGGTCGTCGGCGAGCAGCCGCAGCCGGGCGTCGCGCAGGTCGGCCTGGATGCCGGCGGCCCGGCGGGCGATCCGGGCCTGCCGGCCGAGCGGTCCGAGCTGGCGGCGCAGTTCGCCCACCAGGTCCTGGACGCGGTTGAGGTTGGCCTGCATCGCGTCCAGCTTCCGCAGCGCCTTCTCCTTGCGCTTGCGGTGCTTGAGGACGCCGGCGGCCTCCTCGATGAAGGCGCGCCGGCCCATCGGGTCGGCGTGCAGGACGGAGTCGAGCCGGCCCTGGCCGACGATGACGTGCATCTCGCGGCCGATGCCCGAGTCGGAGAGCAGTTCCTGGATGTCCAGCAGGCGGCAGGTCTCGCCGTTGAGCGCGTACTCGCTGCCGCCGTTGCGGAACATCGTCCGGGTGATGGTCACCTCGGCGTAGTCGATCGGCAGGGCGCCGTCACCGTTGTCGATGGTGAGGCTGACCTCGGCGCGGCCGAGCGGGGGGCGCCCGCTCGTCCCGGCGAAGATGACGTCCTCCATCTTGCCGCCGCGCAGGGACTTGGCGCCCTGCTCGCCCATCACCCAGGACAGCGCGTCCACGACGTTCGACTTGCCGGAGCCGTTCGGGCCGACCACGCAGGTGATGCCCGGTTCGAAGCGCAGGGTGGTGCTGGAGGCGAAGGACTTGAACCCGCGCAGCGTCAGACTCTTCAGGTGCACGCGGTCGGTCTCCTCGTTCGCTCACGGCAGGGACCGACTGTATCCCCGGCGAGCGACCCGCCCGGCCCCCGGACACGACGAAGGGACGCCGTATCCGGGCGTCCCTTGCAAAGCTGCGTCCCTTTCGGGGCGGCTCAGTGCACAGCTGCGTCGACCTGCGGTGGACCGGGGCGGGGCTCAGGTGAGAGCCGGCTCCCGCTGGTCCAGATCGATGCTGTTGAGCAGCGAGTGCTCGTCAGCGACAGCGGTGAGAGCGTCGTTCTCAGCCTGCATCCGAAGAAGTTCGGCCTCCAGGTCCTGGACGCGCTGCTGCAGCCGTCGCATCTCGGAGAGCATTCGCGGGTCGGGGCCGCCGACGTACCCGAGAAGCGCCTTTGCCATGATGAATGGTCCTCCACGCTGAGTGACCGAACCGGAACGGTACAGGTCTAGGGGGAAGGGGGACGCACGCGCGATCCGCTACCGGAAGTGCCGACTGGGCACCCGGCACAACCACCGTGAGCTGGGCTCACGAGGGCATGCGCCGGCCGGGAGAACGCGGTCGTGTGCGCGGGCTTCCAGCGTCTCACCAAAGACGGTACGGGTCAACACGATCACCGCACGCTACCGCGCCCCTGTCACCTGCCTGGCGGTGTGGTCACGCCTGGCGGTCTCGGGCCGGTCCACCCTCGTACTCGTGGATCATCGTCGATGCGGAGTCAACCACGAGTCTGCCCGGATGGCAACCTCATGACACCGTTCGTTGCGCACGGATTCGCGTGGGGGCGGCGACCAGCGGGTCAGCGGATCTCGAAGCCCGGATAACCGGCGCCGACCGCCGTCCAGATCTCCGTCACGCCGGTCACGTTCCCGGGCGTGTCCGGGCCGCGCAGCAGCGCCAGCAGCTGCTCGCAGTCGGCGGCCTGCCCCTCGGCCACCACCTGCACCCGGCCGTCGCCGAGGTTGCTCGCGTAGCCGGTCAGGCCGATCTCCAGCGCCCGCGCCCTGGTCCACCAGCGGAAGCCGACCTGCTGGACCTTCCCCCGGACCCAGGCGGTGACCCGGACCGGTTCCTCACTGTGGGCTTCGCGACCGTGCATGCAACGACCTTAGATGCCGCACCTCGGTCAGGGCTCGACGGGCCCCTCGACCGCCCAGCCCGGCGTGTGCACCTCGGTGTGCAGCTCGCCGCGCCGGGCCCGCTGCCCGCAGGTGCGGCAGACGAAGACCGGCTCGTACGGGTGCGGCTCCCCGCCCTCGGGCTGGTGCGTGAAGGTCAGCGGCGACTCGGGCACCAGCCAGCGGTCGCCCCAGGTGCGCAGCGCCTGCGCGACCGGGGCGAGGTCCCGGCCCGCCTCGGTGAGGTGGTACTCGTAGCGCGGCGGCCGCTCGCTGTACGGGCGGCGCTCGACCACGCCCGCCTCCTCCAGGGCCCGCAGCCGCGCGGTCAGCCGGTCGCGGGGCGCGCCGGTGTTGCGGGCGATCCGGTCGAAGCGGTGGTTGCCGAAGAACAGCTCGCGGACGGCCAGCAGGGCCCACTTCTCGCCGACCACCTGCAGCGCCGCCGCCATCGAGCAGGGCCGCCCGGGAACGGCGGCGGGCGGCCGGACGGTCGGGGTGTCGGAGGTCACGGTGCCAGCCTGCCACACCGGGTTGCCTTCTCAAACCGCGTCGCCCGGCCCGCCCCGGGACGACGAACGGCCCCGCCGGAGGAACCGGCGGGGCCGTACGGTCGTGCGCGGGACAGGCGCGGGTCAGCGCGACGTCACCAGTCGTCGCCACCGCCGCCGAAGTCGCCGCCGCCGCTCCAGTCGCTGCCGCTGAAGTCCGAGGCGTTGAAGTCGGCGCCGGTGTAGTCGCCGCCCTCGTACTGGTCCTGGTAGCCGCCGTGGTGGCCGTCCATCATCGGCGCCGCGGCGTAGGCCGGGGTGCTCATCATCGAGCCGAGCATGGTGCCGACCAGCAGGCCGGGCAGCAGGCCGCCGCCGAAGCCGCTGTAGTAGCCGCCCGCGTACGGCGCGTAGGCCGGGCCGGCGTTCCAGTACGGCTGCGGGCCGTACTCGGTGTCGACGGTGCGGACCGCCGGGTCGAGACCGGCCGCGACCCGGTCCGCGTCGGCCTGGCAGACCGGGACGGAGCGGGGCGCGCCGCCGGCCGGGGCCCAGTCGACGTCCTTGACGGACGGGCCGTGCCGCGGGTCCATGAAGCACGGGGGGCGACGCTCGGGCAGCGGGCGCTTGTCCCGCCGGGCGGCCAGGGTGGCCAGCTGGAACCGGCCGTCCTCGATCGCCTCGGTGACCTGCTTGACGTCCTCGGGCTTCTTCGCCTCGTCCATCAGCCGCTTGGACTTCTCGTACGAGTCCAGGGCGCTGCTGTAGTCGGCGCGCTGGGCGTCGTCGGCGTCCGCGGCGCGCGGGTTGAAGTCGAGCCGCTCCAGCTCGGTGCCGAAGGCGGTGATGTCCTCGTCGACGACGCGGCGCAGCTGCTCCAGCTCGGCGCGGGCCTTCTCCTCCTTGCGCTTCTTGGCGCGGCGGAAGAGGAAGAAGACGCCGGCGCCGGCCAGCGCGACCAGCACGACCGGGATGATCACCCAGGCGATCGAGGTGCTGTGGTTGACCCCGGTGCCCTTGGTCTGCGGGGCGGCCTGGTCGACGAAGTCGTTCAGGGTGGCGTTGATGTCGCCCTTGTCGGCGCGGCCGACCGCGCTGCCGATCCGGTCCGCGGCGCCGGCGGCCATCGCGCCGCGGTCGGAGCGGGCCATGAAGCCGCTGCTGCCCCGCCAGACGCCGTAGACGCCGTCGATGCCCACCAGGGTGCGCAGGTCCGTGAGGACGGTGTCCTTGTTGGCGGCGTCCGGGACGACCGCGATGAAGATCGGCTTGTCGGCCTTCTCGATCTTCTTGGTCAGCGCGTCCGCCTGGGCCTGGCTGAAGCGGTCCTGCATCTGCGGGGCGACGTAGACCTGCCCCTTCTTCAGGGTGGCCGCCGCGTCGCTCAGGCCGCCGGCGGCCGAGGCCGAGGGCGCCAGCAGGAGCATCACCCCGAGCAGCGCCGCCACCAGGGCAAGTGGCCCGGCGCCCCGGGTACGTCGTGCAAGGGTTCTCATGCCCCCGACGCTACCGCGAGCGGCGTCGAAGCACGCCATACCCTTCGCATACTGGTGATGAGGGGATTCCCCGCCGTCCGCCGGGTCGGCTCCCCTTCCCGGGGATGATGTTTCCCCGATTCCCCCCTGAGGCGGCCGGGGCGCGGGAACCGCCACGAACTCCCGGACGTACGTCCCGGCGGGCCCGGCGCGGAACCGGAAGCGGTCCGGAAGCGGTCCGGAAGCGGTTCGGCGGCGGCTGGGGAGCGGCACGGGGTGTGTGCCGACCGTACCGCGCGACCGGGCATAGTGGTCCCCGTACTCGTCGCCCATTACCTGTTCTTGACCCTTCTCCCGATCGGAGCACCCGGTGATCATCGGCCTCGTCACCGCCGTGGCGGCCTCCGCCTGCTACGGCACCGGCTCGGTCCTGCAGGCCGTCGGCTCCCGCCGGTCCGCCCGCGAGGAGGCCGCCAAGGGCGTCACCACCTCGACCACCGAGCACGGCGGGCCCAGCCTCTCCTCGACCGCCAAGGCCGCCGTGACCTGGGAGTTCATGATCGGCACGGTGCTCGATCTGATCGGCTTCGCGCTGGGCGCGCTGGCCGCCCGGCTGCTGCCGCTGTTCCTCTCCCAGACCATCATCAGCGCCAACCTGGTGATCACCGCGGTGCTCAGCATCAAGCTGCTGGGCATCCGGCTCAAGCAGCTGGAGTGGGCCTCGATCGGCGTGCTGTGCTCGGCGCTGGTGCTGCTGGCCGTCTCGGCCGGCCCGGAGGGCGGCCACCACGCGGACATGTCCTTCCACTGGTGGCTGCTGATCTCGATCACCGTGCTGCTGGTCGGCGGCGGCCTGCTGGTGCGGCGGATGGGCGCCAACGGCGCGATCCTCGCCGGTCTGCTCTCCGGCCTCGGCTTCGGCGCGCTGGGCGTCGGCGTGCGCGTCCTGAACGGCGTCTCCCCGTTCGAGCTCGGTCCGCTGCTCTCCGACCCGGCGCTGTACGCCGTCCTGGTCGGCGGCCTCGGCGGCATGTACGTGCACACCGTGGCGCTGCAGATCGGCTCGGTGAACGGCGCGACGGCCGCGCTGGTGGTCGGCGAGACGGTGCTGCCCGGCGCGGTCGGGGTGATCTGGCTCGGCGACTCCTCCAAGTCCGGCCTCGCCTGGCTCGGCGTGGTCGGGTTCCTGCTCGCGGTGGTCTCCGCGGTCGGCGTCGCCTACTTCGGCCAGGAGGGCCACGGCGGGCCCGCCGAGCCGGCCGCCGACCACCCCGAGCTCGCGCACAAGTAGCGCGCGCTCCGGGCGCTTTCAGCCCCCGCTGCGGGTGCGCGGCACGCGCTGGCAGCGGGGGCAGAAGTAGCTGGAGCGGTTCATCCAGGCGGCCCGGCGGATCGGGGTGCCGCAGCGGCGGCAGGGCTCGTGCTCGCGGCCGTAGGCGTCCAGGTCCCGGGAGAAGTAGCCGCTCTCGCCGTTCACGTTGACGTACAGGCTGTCGAAGCTGGTCCCGCCGACCGCGAGCGCGGCGGTCATCACCTCGCGGGCGTTGGCCAGCAGCAGGGCGGCCTGCGGGCGGGTGAGGGTGGCGGTCGGCCGGTCGTAGTGCAGCCTGGAGCGCCACAGCGCCTCGTCGGCGTAGATGTTGCCGACGCCGCTGATCAGGGTCTGGTCGAGCAGCGCGCGCTTGACCGTGGTGCGCCTGGCGCGCAGCGCGGCCGCGAAGGCCCCGTCGTCGAAGCGCGGGTCGAGCGGGTCGCGGGCGATGTGCGCGATCGAGACGGGCGTGCCCTCCGGGTCACCCTCCTCGGCCTCCTCGACGGCCAGGCCGCCGAAGGTCCGCTGGTCGACGAAGCGCAGCTCGCGACCGCCGTCGGTGAAGCGCAGCCGGACGCGCAGGTGGGTCTCGTCCGGCGCGGTCGGGTCCTGGACGAGGAGTTGGCCGCTCATCCCGAGGTGGCCGATCAGCGAGAATCCCGCCCCGGAGCCGCTCAGCGGCACCCAGAGGTACTTGCCGCGGCGCTGGGCGGCGCCGAGGACGGTGCCGGTCAGCCGGGCCGTGAAGTCGGCGGCGCCGGCCGGCTGGCGGCGCACGGCGCGCGGGTGCAGCACCTGGACGTCGGCGACCGTCCGGCCGGCGACCCAGCTGGCCAGACCTCGGCGGACGACCTCGACCTCGGGGAGTTCGGGCACGGAAACTGTCCTCCTGCGAGAAGAAACCGGCAGGAGGACAGGCTACTTCGCGATCAACTGCCCGCGGGCAGCCGGTCGGCGTACTTCTCCTTGATCGCGCGCCAGGCGCTCTCGGCGGCCTTCTGTTCGGCTTCCTTCTTCGAGCGGCCGACGCCGCTGCCGAAGTCCTCGCCGGCGACCCGGGCCGCCGCGGTGAAGGTCTTCTCGTGGTCCGGACCGGACTCCATGACCACGTACTCGGGCACGCCGATGCCCACCGAGGCGGTGAGCTCCTGCAGGCTGGTCTTCCAGTCCAGGCCGGCGCCGAGCTGAGAGGACTCCTCGATCAGCGGGTCGAACAGCCGGTGGACGAACTCGGTCGCCGCCTCCAGACCGCGGTCGAGGTAGACGGCCCCGATCACGGCCTCGACGGTGTCCGCGAGGATCGACGACTTGTCGCGGCCGCCGGTGCCCTCCTCGCCCTTGCCGAGCCGGATGAACGCGCCGAGTTCGAGGCCGCGGCCGACGTCCGCGAGCGCGCGGGAGTTGACCACCGCGGCGCGCAGCTTGGCGAGCGTGCCCTCCGGGACGTCCGGGTGGACGCGGTAGAGGGTGTCGGTCACCACGAGGCCCAGCACCGAGTCGCCGAGGAACTCCAGGCGCTCGTTGGTGGGCAGACCACCGTTCTCGTACGCGTACGAGCGGTGGGTCAGGGCACGTACCAGAAGGGCGCGCTCGAGCGTGTACCCGAGGCGCCCTTCCAGAACGTCGTATTCGGTCGAAGCCGGCCCGCCGGCCTTGCCGTTGCCCGAAGAACCCTTCGAGGCACCGGATGCCTTGCGGGTGGAGTTACCGTCCGACATCGATCCGTACACCCCGCCGATCAGACCGAGAGGACCTGGCGACGGTTGTACGTGCCGCAGCTCGGGCACGCGATGTGGCCCAGCTTCGGCTCGTGGCAGCGGTCGCACGCCACGAGGGCCGGAACGACGGCCTTCCAGTTGGACCGGCGGTGGCGCGTGTTGCTGCGCGACATCTTCCGCTTCGGAACAGCCACGGCTACTTCTCCTGGTTCTCGGCGAGACCCTCACGGGTGTCGCTGTCCTTGTTCTCGTCACCCTCGTCGCCGGGGGCGGCGGAGAGTCCCTGCAGAGCCGCCCACCGGGGGTCGGCGGCGTCGTGGTGGTGCGCCGGGTCGTCGCTCAGGCGCGCTCCGCACTCGGAGCACAGGCCCAGGCAGTCTTCCTGGCACACCGGCTGCAGCGGCAGTGCGAGCACCACCGCGTCACGCAGCACCGGCTGGAGGTCGAAGTAGTCGCCCT
Organism: Streptomyces sp. Y1; assembly: GCF_041053115.1. Taxonomy (NCBI): domain Bacteria; kingdom Bacillati; phylum Actinomycetota; class Actinomycetes; order Kitasatosporales; family Streptomycetaceae; genus Streptomyces; species Streptomyces sp. Y1. The sequence continues at coordinate 2,557,330 of NZ_CP163445.1, forward strand.
CCAGGCGGTAAGTCTCTTCTTCCGCGTCCTCGTCGAGGTCGTCGGCCCCGGTCGCCGCGGCGCGGTGGCGCTCGTCGGACTCCGGGTAGTAGTACAGCTCCTGGAAGTCCACGTCGATGTCGAAGTCGACGGGCTCCAGGCACCGGACGCACTCGCCCTCGACCCGCGCCTCGGCGGTCCCGGTGACCAGCACGCCCTCGACCACGGACTCCAGGCGGAGTTCCAGCTCGATCTCGCTCTTCTCCGGGACCCCGATCACGTCGATGATCCCCAGGCCCTCGGGGGCCTCCAGGGTCCGGCTCACCTTGCGCATGGCGCCCGGACGCCGACCGAGCTCGTGCGTGTCGAACACGAGGGGGTCGCGGTGGTCGAGGCGGTTCAAGGTGTCCTGACTTCCATGGGAATCGATCGAGGGGCTCCCCCAGTCGGTCGGCCTGTGGCTCGGCGCCGCGAGGGCAAGCCGACAGCCGGACATGGGGATGCCGGAGTGGTCAGACTACCCGAGTCTCCCGCCAGGCCCAACTTCGGTCCCGTTCGGGCACCTCGGGAGACCTGCTGGGAGACCCCGGGGAGGCCCCGGGGAGGCTCGGCCGCGGGCGCTCAGCGCCCGCCGAGCTCCCGGAGCCGGGTCATGTCGATCATGCTGGTGTCGAAGAAGCTGGTCTCGTCCAGCCCCTGCTGCTGCTGGTGCGGCAGGGCCGGGGGCAGCGCGGGCTGCGGCGGCTGCTGCTGGGGCTGCTGCTGGTAGCCGTAGCCGTCGTACTGCTGGGCCCCGTAGCCGCCCTGCTGCTGCGGGTAGGCGTAGCCGTCGTGCTGCTGCTGGCCCTGGTAGTCCGGCTGCTGCGGGTAGCCGCCCTGCTGCTGGGCCCACTGGGCCTGGTACGGGTCGCCGTGGCCGGCCGCCGGGTCGAAGCCGCCGCCGTACACCTCGGCGTACTGGACGCCCGGCTGCTGGACGCCCTGCTGGGCGGCCGCGTACTGGTCGGCGCCCTGGGCCTGCCAGCCGGCCGCGGCCGGGGTCTGCTCCGGCCAGGTCTGCTGCTGCGGGACGTCCTCGCGGTACCAGGCGATGTCCCTGCCGTCCGGGTCCTCGGCGAAGCCCGCGGCCACCGCCTCGGCCCGCTCCTTGGCCTGCTGCGCCTCGTCGGCGGCCGCCAGGTAGGCGCCCAGGTCGTCGATCGGCCGCTTGCCGAGCAGCTTGTCGCGGCCCTTGCCGACCGCCTCCAGGGTGGCGCCGAGCACGGTCTCCAGCGTGGCGAGCTTCACGTCGACGTACTCGTCGACCTCCGGGCTCGGGCTGGTCCGCTGCGGCTTGAACTCCTCGCCGTCGCCCTCGCCGTCGTACTCGGCCTCGAAGACGCCGGCGTCGCCGCGCAGCTTGGTCCGGCCGCGGCCGACCGCGCCGAGCGTCTTGGTCAGCACGACCTCGAAGTTGGCGAGCTTGCTGTCCACGTAGTCGTCGGCCTCGGCGCGCTGGGCCTCGACCTCGGCGCGGGCCTCGGCGAGGATCCGGTCGGCCTCGGCCTGCGCGCGGCGCACCACCTCGGTGTCGGAGATCAGCGAGCCGCGCTCGGCGTGCGCGCCCTGGATGATCCGCTCGGCCTCCGCCTGGGCGTCCGCCACCAGCTGGCCGTGGTCGGCCATCACCGACTGGGCCTGGGCGAGTTCGGCGGGCAGCGCCGCCTTGAGGTCGTTGAGCAGGCCGATCAGCTCGGCCCGGTTCACCACGCAGGAGGCCGACATCGGCATCGAGCGGGCGCTCTCGACCGCCGCCACGATCTCGTCGACCTGGTTCTGCACGTCCACGGGGCTTCGTCTTTCCGTGTGCCGCCCGACTTCTCCGGCGGAGGCAGGCCCGGCGCGGTGGACCTCACCGCAGGGCAGGAGTACAGACTGTACGGCCCCCGCGCGGCGAGGTCACAACACCGCGGTCCGCACGGTCCCCCCGCTACCGGACGAACCATGACGAACCAGCAGAAAAGGGCGCGCAGCGCCTACTGCTGGGCCTTGCGCTCCGCGATCCGCTCGACCAGCCGGCGGTGCACCGTCGCGGGCAGCAGGTGCGAGACGTCGCCGCCGTACGAGGCGACCTCCTTGGCCAGCGTCGAGGAGAGGAAGCTGTACGTCGGCGAGGTCGGCAGGAACAGCGTCTCCACGCCGGTCAGGCCGTGGTTCATGTGCGCCATCTGCAGCTCGTAGTCGAAGTCGCTGACCGCGCGCAGGCCCTTGACGATCGCCGGGATGTCGCGCTCGCGGCAGTAGTCCACCAGCAGGCCCTGGTGCGACTCGACCACCACGTTGCCGAACTCCGCGGTGACCTCCTCGATCAGGCCGATCCGCTCCGCGATGCTGAACATGCCCTGCTTGTTCGGGTTCACCAGGACCGCGACGTGCACCACGTCGTACAGCTTCGAGGCGCGCTCGACGATGTCGAGGTGGCCGTTGTGGATCGGGTCGAACGAACCGGGACAGACGGCTCGACGCATGGCGTGTGTGCTCCCTCGTGGGGTGACGGCTGCTGCGGGCCGCGGCCCGTTACTCGTGATCACCGGCCGCGGCGGCGGCGCGACCGTACCAGAGCGTGCCCTCGCCGTAGCGGCGGGAGCGCAACTCCTCGAAACCCTCGGGCCAGTCGAACGCTCCCCCGCGGGTGCTCCGCTCCACGGTGACGAGTGCGTCCGCCGCGAGCCAGCCCCCAGCGAGGAGTGTGATCAGCATCTCGCGCAGCTCCTCGTCCGTCACGGCGTACGGCGGATCGAGGAACGCCAGGTCGTACGGGGTCTCCGGGGCCGGCCCGGCGATCACCTTCTCCGCCTTGGCCGCCCGGACCTCGGCGCCCGGCAGGCCGATCGTGCGGACGTTCTCCCGGATCACCCGGGCCGCCTGGCCGTCCGCCTCCACCAGCAGGACGTGCCCGGCGCCGCGCGACAGCGCCTCCAGGCCGACCGCGCCCGAGCCGCCGAACAGGTCCAGCATCCGGACCCCGTGCAGGGTGCCGTGCAGTGCCTCCAGGGTGGAGAACATCGCCTCACGGGCCTTGTCGGAGGTCGGGCGGGTGCCCCGGCCGGGCGGTACGGCCAGCCGGCGGCCGCCGGCCGCCCCGGCGATCACGCGGGTCATGGTGGTGGGAGGTCCTTTCGTCGCTGCCCGACCACGCTATCCCGACCACCGCACCGCGCTCACGCCGAGCGGGCGGGTGACGGCCCGGAGGCCGCACCCGCCCGCTCAGGTGGTCAGCTCGCCTCGGAGCCCGCGCCCTGGGCCGGGATCGCGGCGCCGAGCAGGGCCGGCGAGGCGTAGCGGGACCAGGACAGGCAGCCGTCGGGCGGGCAGAACTCGGGGCGGCGCGGGTCGTGCCCGAGCTCGCGCAGCTTGGTGCGGACGGAGTCGGGCGTGCGGCCGAAGCGGGCGGCGATCCGGGCGACGGTCTCGCCCTCGTGGAACCGCCGGACCAGCTCCTCCTCGTGCTGCGGCACCCAGGGGGCGCCGTGGCCGGGGTACAGCTCGCGCAGCACGTCACGGTCGGGGATGGGCTCGGAGACGTCGGCGACGATCGCCAGCGCCCGCAGCGCGCGGTTGAGCGCGATCCGCAGCGAGGCGACGTCCTCGACCGGCAGGCGGAGCTTGCCCGAGGCGAGCGGCGCGGCGGCCGCCCCCTCGCGCCAGCCGGTCAGGGTGAGGGTGACCTCGCGGTCGTCGTCGCTGGCGAGTTCGATCCGGAAGACCTTGTCGCCCAGCGGGAGCTCGTTGAGATGACGGAATGCCATGGCAGGACCCCCAAGTGTCGCGCCAGGTACGCACCTTGAGGGTGCGTCCTGAACACCTTCATTCTCTCGTGGGGGTCTGACAATTCCCGGGCCAGGAGGGGCCCGGAGGGCCCGCTCAGCCCTTCTCCATGTAGGCCGCGCGGTCCTCGTCGAGCAGGCTCTCCAGGGCGGTGCGCAGCTCCGGGTGCGCGGCCAGCTCCGGGTCCTCGGCGACCAGCCGGGTGGCCTCCGTCCGGGCGGTGAGGATGACCTCCTCGTCCTCCAGCACCGAGAGGACCTTGAGCGAGGACTTCACCCCGGACTGCGCCTGGCCCAGCACGTCGCCCTCGCGGCGCTGTTCGAGGTCGATCCGGGACAGCTCGAAGCCGTCCAGCGTCCCGGCCACCGCGTCCAGCCGGGCCCGGGCGGCGCTGCCGGCGGGCATCTCGCTGACCAGCAGGCACAGGCCCGGGGCAGTGCCGCGGCCCACCCGGCCGCGCAGCTGGTGGAGTTGGGAGACGCCGAAGCGGTCGGCGTCCATGATGACCATCGCGGTGGAGTTGGGGACGTTGACGCCGACCTCGATGACGGTGGTGGCGACCAGCACGTCGACCTCGCCGGCCGTGAACCGGCGCATCACCTCGTCCTTGGCCTCCGGGGCCAGCCGGCCGTGCAGGATCTCCACCCGCAGGCCGCTCAGCGGGCCCTTCAGGAGCTGCTCGGCGGTCTCCACCACCGAGAGCGGGGGCCGCCGTTCGTCGCTCGCGGTGCCCTGCTCGGCGACGTCCTCGAAGTCCTCGTCGGCCGGCTTGCGCTTCTTCTTCGCCTTCGGGTCGGCGGCCGGCTCCTCGTCCCCGATCCGGGGGCAGACCACGTACGCCTGGTGGCCCTTGCCGACCTCCTCGCGGACGCGCTCCCAGGCCCGGGTGAGGAAGTTGGGCTTCTCCAGCGCCGGGACGACGTGGGTGGAGATCGGCGAGCGGCCGGCCGGCAGCTGGTCCAGGACGGAGGTCTCCAGGTCCCCGAAGACCGTCATCGCGACGGTGCGCGGGATCGGGGTCGCGGTCATCACCAGCAGGTGCGGCGGCTGCTCGCCCTTGGCGCGCAGCGCGTCCCGCTGCTCGACGCCGAAGCGGTGCTGCTCGTCGACCACGACCAGGCCGAGGTCCTGGAACTGCACCTTGTCCTCGATCAGCGCGTGCGTGCCGATCGCGATCCCGGCGTCCCCGCAGGCCATGTCGAGCAGCGCCTGGCGGCGGGCCGGGACGCCCATCGAGCCGGTCAGCAGCACCACCCGGGTACCGAGGTCGGAGCCGCCGAGCATGCCGCCCTCGGCGAGGTCGCCCATCATCTCGACGATCGAGCGGTGGTGCTGCTGCGCCAGCACCTCGGTGGGCGCCAGCAGCACGGCCTGGCCGCCGGCGTCGACCACGGCCAGCATGGCGCGCAGCGCGACCAGCGTCTTGCCCGAGCCGACCTCGCCCTGGAGGAGGCGGTGCATCGGGTGCTCGGTGGCCAGGTCGGCGGCGATCTCGGCGGAGACCTTCCGCTGGCCCTCGGTGAGGGTGAACGGCAGCCGGGCGTCGAAGGCGTCCAGCAGGCCGCCGTCCCGGGCCCGGCGCGGCTTGGCGGGCAGGGCGGAGTCGGCGGCCCGGCGCCGGGCGAGCGCGACCTGCAGGACGAAGGCCTCGTCCCAGCGCAGCCGGCTCTGGGCGCGCTCGCGGTCGGCCTGGCCGCGCGGGCGGTGGATCAGCTCCAGCGCCTCGGGCAGCGGGATCAGCTCGTGCCGCTCGCGCAGTTCGGCGGGCAGCGGCTCGCCGACCTTGGCCAGGTACGAGTCGAGGGCCATCTCGACGCAGAGCGACAGCTTCCAGCTGGGCATCTGCGCGCTGGCGCCGTACACCGGGATGAGCCGGCCGGCGAACTGCCGGGCGGCATCGGACCCGGCGTCCTCGTCGAGGAGCTGGTAGTCCGGCGATACCAGCTGGCGGGTGCGGTTGAAGACGCCGACCTTGCCCGCGAACAGGCCCTGGGCGCCGGCCTTGAGCTCCTTCTGCCGCCAGCCCTGGTTGAAGAAGACCAGCGAGAGCCGGCTGCGGCCGTCGGTGACGACGACCTCCAGCCGGTCGCCCTTGCGGCCGCGGAACGGGATCAGGGTGACCTTCTCGATCCGGGCCAGGACGGTGACGTGCTCGTCGATCTCCAGCTCGTCCAGGCTGGTGAGCTGGCCGCGCTCGACGTAGCGCCGCGGGTAGTGGTGCAGCAGGTCGCCGACCGTGCGCAGCTTGAGGCTGTCGGCGAGCACCTTCGCGGTGCGGTCGCCGACCAGCTTGGTCAGTGGTTCATCGAGAGCGCCCATCAACGCTCCTGTTTACACCACGGGGCCGACAAACCGAGGGCTACTCCACCCCGATGAGCAGCGGCGCCGACTCCTGCCCGCCGTGGAAGACCGCCGCGTCCACCTCGGGCCGCCGGTGCCGCACGTGCGCGACCAGCCGGTCGGCGAGCGCCCGGTCGGCACCCTCGCCGAGGACGAGGGTGACGAGCTCGCCGCCCGCGCCGAGCATCCGGTCCAGCACGCTGGCGCCGACCTCCTCCAGCCCGGTGCCGATCACCGCGACGTCCCCGTCGATCAGGCCGAGCACGTCCCCGGCCTGGCAGACGCCGGCCATCGTCCAGGACTCCCCCTCGGCGACGGCGAGTTCGGCGTAGCGGGTGGCGCCGGCCGCCGAGGTCATGGCGACCACGTCCTCGTCGAAGCGGCGGCCGCCCTCGTGCACGGCCAGCGCCGCGAGCCCCTGCACCGGCGAGCGGGTGGGCAGGACGGCGATCCGCACGCCCTCCTCGCGCAGCTGGTCGGCGGCGGCCCCGGCGGCGGCGCGCAGTTCGGGGTCGTTGAGCAGCAGGACGACCTCGCGGGCGGCGGACCGGCGGACGGCGGCGGCGAGTTCGGCGCTGGCCGGGCGGCGGTCCGGGTCGGCGTGCAGCACGACGGCGCCGGCCTGCTCGCACAGCTCGGCCAGGCCCTCGCCGGAGACCACGGAGAGCACCGCGCGGGCGCGCTCCTCGCGTTCGCCGCGCTCGGCGGCGGTGCCGGCCCGGGCGGCGGCCTCGGCGAAGTGGGTGATCCGGATCTGGTGCGGGCGCCCGGCCTCGACGCCGGCCTCCACGGCGGCGCCCGCGTCGTCGACGTGCACGTGGACGTTCCACAGCCCGTCGCCGCCGCCGACCACCAGGGAGTCGCCGAGCGCGCCGAGCCGCGCCCGCAGCGCGGGCAGGGCCTCGTCGGGCGCGTCCAACAGGTAGATGACCTCGAAGGCGGGGTGGCCGGGCCCGGGCGGCCGCACGTGCGTCTCGCAGCCGGCCACCACGTCCCCGCGCAGCGCGACCGGCCCCATCGGCTGCTGCCCGGCGACGGCGTCGGCGAGCGCGCCGAGGACGGCCACCAGGCCGCGCCCGCCGGCGTCCACGACGCCGTTCTCGGCCAGCACGGCGAGTTGTTCGGGGGTGTGCCGCAGCGCGTCCCTGGCGGCCCGGTAGGCGGTGTCGGCGACCTGCGCGAGCCCGTCCCCGGCCCGGACGGCCTCCCGGGCGGCGACCCGGGCGACGGTCAGCAGGGTGCCCTCGACGGGCTCCGCGACGGCCTGGTAGGCGGAGTCGGCGGCCCGCTGGAGGGCGGCCCGCAGCTGCGCGGCACCGCCGCCGCCCTCGGCGAGCGTCTCGGCGGTGCCGCGCAGCCACTGGGCGAGGATCACCCCGGAGTTGCCGCGGGCGCCGACCAGCGCGCCGCGGGCCATCGCCCGGACGGCGTCGGCGAGCCCGGGGGCCGGCCGGACGGCGGGATCGGCGAAGCGGCTCTCCACCTCGGCGGCGGCGGACTCGACGGTCAGGTACAGGTTGGTGCCGGTGTCGCCGTCCGGGACGGGGTACACGTTGAGCGCGTCGATCTCCTCGCGCGCCTGGCCGAGCGCGCGCAGGGCGAGCTGGCACCAGGTGCGCACGGCCGGGGCGTCGAGCGTGTGCAGCACCAGGTCTCCTCCGGATGGGACGCCGCGATGGCCCATGGGTGAACGGCGAGGGGTGATCGAGGGGTGATACCGGCAGGTTATCGGGGGCCGGGGAGGGCCGCCCCGGTCCGCGGCCCCGGAGCGATCACTCGGCCGGTCATGGTAGTTTCGTGGGACGGGAGCAGCCGTTGTATGCTCTCCCGGTTGCCTGGAACAATCCGGGCGCACCCCTCGATCCGATCCGGTTCACGCGAGTGCTCCGTTGGTTCGCCGGGGTTGTCGAACGTAAATGATCTGAAGTCTTGGAGTGACTCCTGTGGCTGCCAACTGCGACGTCTGCGGCAAGGGGCCGGGCTTCGGCAACAGCATCTCCCACTCGCACCGCCGTACCTCCCGTCGTTGGAACCCCAACATCCAGACGGTGCGCGCTGTGGTTGGGCGGACGCCGAAGCGGCTCAACGTCTGCACCTCGTGCATCAAGGCCGGTAAGGTCTCGCGCTGACGCGCAGACCGGCATGCCGGTCCTCCAGTGAAGCCGGTTCGTCCTCGGGCGGACCGGCTTCACTGTTTTCCGCGTGCGGCCACGCTCCGCGACGGTGAACTCGCCGTCCGTGCCGGGCGGGTCCGCGGGGCCGCCCGGCACGGGGGTGGTCAGCGCCAGCGCCAGGCGTGGTCGACCGGGCCGATCCCGGCGCCCAGGGCGAAGCCGCCGGCGATCGCGCCGGTGATGTACTCCTTGGCCAAGCCGACCGCCTCGGGCAGTGCCTCGCCCTTGGCCAACCCGGCCGCGATCGCGCTGGCCAGCGTGCAGCCGGTGCCGTGGGTGTGCCGGTTGTCGTAGCGCGGCGCCCGGTACCAGTGCTCCTCCCCCGGCCCTCCGTACAGCAGGTCGGCGGCCTCGCCCTCCAGGTGCCCGCCCTTGACCAGCACCCAGCGCGGGCCCAGGTCGAGCAGCGCCTTGGCGGCGTCCAGCATCCGCGTCTCGTCCTCGACGGTGCGGCCGGTGAGTTGCGTCACCTCGTGCAGGTTGGGCGTGGCCAGGGTGGCTACCGGCAGCAGCTTCTCCCGGACGGTGGCCACGGCCTCGGCGGCCAGCAGGGCGTCGCCGTGCTTGGAGACGCCGACCGGGTCGACCACGACCGGGGCGTCCACCCCGGCGAGCAGCTCGGAGACGGTCTCGACGAGTTCGATCGAGGCGAGCATGCCGGTCTTCACGGCCTGCACCCCGATGTCGTCGACCACGCTGCGGAACTGCGCCCGGACGGCCTCGGCGGGCAGTTCCCAGTAGCCCTGGACGCCGAGCGAGTTCTGCGCGGTGACGGCGGTGATCACGCTCATGCCGTGGACGCCGAGGGCGAGCATCGCCTTGAGGTCGGCCTGGATGCCGGCGCCGCCGCCGGAGTCGGAGCCGGCCACGGTGAGCACGCGGGGAGGTGCGGTGGAGGACATGGGCCCCAACCTACCCGTGCGGCCTCAGAGCACCGCCTCGGACTCCGCCCAGCGCTGCTCCGGCACCGTCTTCAGCCGGGTCACCGCGACGCCGATCGGCAGCAGCTCGATGCCGGTCCGGCGCAGCGCGGTGAAGTGCCCGAACGCGCCCTGGTGGACGGCCTCCACCGCGTGCCAGCCGAAGCGGGTGGCGAGCACCCGGTCCCGGGCGGTCGGGGTGCCGCCGCGCTGGACGTGGCCGAGGATGACCGGGCGGGCCTCCTTGCCGAGCAGGTCCTCCAGCTCGTGGGCGAGCCGGTTGCCGATCCCGCCGAAGGTGCGGTGGCCGTACTGGTCGACGTCGCCGTGGTCGAAGCGCATGGTGCCCGGGACGGGCGCCGCGCCCTCGGCGACGGCGATGATGGCGAACTTCTTGCCGCGCGCGAAGCGGTCCTCGATTATCCGGGCGACCGCCTCGATGTCGAAGGGCTTCTCCGGGATCAGGATGCCGTGGGCGCCGCCGGCCATGCCCGCGGTGAGGGTGATCCAGCCGGTGTGACGGCCCATCAACTCGACGACCATGACGCGCTGGTGGGACTCGGCGGTGGTCTTCAGCCGGTCGATCGCCTCGGTCGCCACGTGCACCGCGGTGTCGAAGCCGAAGGTGACGTCGGTGGCGTCGATGTCGTTGTCGATGGTCTTCGGCACGCCGACCACCGGCAGCCCGGCGTCGCTGAACTGCTTGGCCGCGGTCAGCGTGCCCTCGCCGCCGATCGCGATCAGCGCGTCGATGCCGATGTTCCGGGCGAGCGCCTTCGCGTTGTCCACCGCCCAGGCGATCCGCTCGCGCCGCACCCGGGCCGAGCCGAGGATGGTGCCGCCGAGGGTGAGCAGGCCGGTGACGTCGTCGTGCGAGACGGGCCGGGCACGGCCCTCGATCAGGCCGAGGAAGCCGTCCTCGATGCCGACGATCTCGTCGCCGTGCACGTCGGTGCCCCGGTGCACCACCGAGCGGATGACCGCGTTCAGGCCGGGGCAGTCGCCGCCGCTGGTCAGGACACCGATGCGCATGTGTGGCGGGCTCCGCTCGCAGTGGTTCGGCCGCCGGCGCCGGACGGCGGGCGGGCTCGGATGCCGCAAGCCTACGCATTTCGCACCCGCGAAGCCCGTCCCCGCACGCCCGGAGCGTCACGCGCCGTACCGGTGTCCACCGCCCATCAGCCGTACTCCGTACGCCGGTCCGGGCCGGCGGCCGCCGCGGCCTCCCGCGCCCGGCCCGGTCCGCGCGTCACTCCGCGAAGTGGTCCCAGCCGCCGACCCGGTCCCAGGGCGCGCCGTCCACCGTCACCCGGCCGCTGCGACGGCCGGTGGGGCGGCCGGTGACCTCGCCCACCACCCGCCAGCGGGCCGGGAGTTGGGCCCCGCGCGGGAAGGTCGCCACGATCGCGTGGTCCTCCCCGCCGGAGAGCACCCACACCAGCGGGTCGACCCCGACCGCCTGCCCGATGTCGGCCATCTGCGCCGGGACGTCGAAGTCGGCGGCCTTCAGGTCGATGTCCACCTCGCTGGCCCGGGCCACGTGGCCGAGGTCCGCGACCAGTCCGTCGCTCACGTCGATCATCGAGGTCGCGCCCAACTCGGCGGCGGCCGGGCCCGCGTGGTACGGCGGCTCGGGCCGGCGGTGCGCCTCGACGAAGGCCCGCGGGGAGCGGAACCCGCGCTGCAGCACGGTCAGTCCGGCCGCCGACCAGCCGAGCCAGCCGGTCACCGCGACCACGTCTCCGACCTGCGCGCCGGAGCGCGTCACCGCCGCGCGCCCCTGGAGGTCGCCCAGCGCCGTGATGGCCAGCGTGATGGTGTCGCCGCGCACCACGTCGCCGCCGACCACCGTCGCCCCGGCGACCTGGCACTCGTCGCGCAGCCCGTCCATCAGCTCGGTCGCCCAGGTGGTCGGCAGGTCGGCGGGGGCGACCAGCCCGAGCAGTATCGCGGTCGGCACCGCGCCCATCGCGGCCACGTCGGCGAGGTTCTGTGCGGCGGCCTTGCGGCCCACGTCGTAGGCGGTCGACCAGTCCCGGCGGAAGTGCCGGTTCTCGATCAGCACGTCGGTGGTGGCCACCACCCGGCCGTCCGGAGCCTTCACCACCGCGGCGTCGTCACCCGGGCCGAGGTCGACCGCGTCGGTGAGCGGTACCCGGGCGGTCAGCTCCCTGATGAGGCCGAACTCGCCCAGCTCGCCCACGGTCCCCTGCATCTGCCGTCCTCTCGCGTTCTCGTCCGAAATCCGACCCCCGTCGCGCTCCCCCGCGCGCAGCGTACGCCCTTCGGGGGCGCGCGGGTCTCCCTCCCCGGCCCGCTGCGCGGTAGCGTGGTGATCAGACTGCCGGTGAGCCCGATCCCGACCTCTTGCCCGGCCGGGTGATCACGGCGGCGATCCCCGTAACCGGCCCCCCGGAGGTCCCCGTGGTACAGGCGTACATCCTGATCCAGACCGAGGTGGGCAAGGCCACCGCCGTCGCGCAGACCATCTCCGCGATCAACGGCGTGATCACCGCCGAGGACGTCACCGGCCCGTACGACGTGATCGTCAAGGCCGAGGCGGACACCATCGACGACCTCGGCCGGATGGTGGTGGCGAAGGTCCAGAAGGTGGAGGGCATCACCCGCACCCTCACCTGCCCGGTGGTCAATCTGTAGACCCCGGCTACCATCGGCGGGTGGCCCGAGAACTCCGCATCCCCAAGGCGCTGGCCGCCCTTCCGGCGCCGGTCCGCTGGCTGGCCCCGCCGGTCGCGCTGACCTGCGCGGTCGTGGCGCTGCTCGGCTCGTGGAGCTCGGCCGCCTCGGACGTCGAAGCGCCGCGGCCCACCGGCCGGGCGGCCGAGCACTGCCGCGCGCTCGCGGCCGCGCTCCCGCAGGAGTTGCTCGGGCGCCAGCGCCAGGACCTCTCGCCCGCCTCGCCGTACGTCGCCGCCTGGGGCGATGCGCCCCGGACGGTGCTGCGCTGCGGCGTCGAACGGCCGGAGGAGCTGAACGGCGAGCACGCCGCGGACTGGTCCCCGACCGTGGACGACGTCACCTGGTGGTCGCAGAAGCTCGACGACGGCGGCTACCGCTTCGTGACGACCATGCGGGCCGCCTACGTCGAGGTGACCGTCCCGAAGGGCGCCGCGCGGAACCCCTTCGACCCGGCCGCCGCGCTGACCCCGGTGGTCAAGGCCAACATCCCGGGCTGAACGCATCCCGGGCTGACCGCGGGAGGGGGCGGGCTCCCGGCCCGCCCCCTCCGTACGGCTAGCGCAGCCCGGTGGAGCGCCGCAGCGCGGTCTGCAGCAGCCGGTCGATCAGCTCCGGGTACGAGACCCCGCTGGCCTCCCACATCTTCGGGTAGGCCGAGATCGGGGTGAAGCCGGGCATGGTGTTGATCTCGTTGATCATCCAGGTGCCGTCCTCCAGCAGGAAGAAGTCCACCCGGGCCAGCCCCTCGCAGCCGAAGGCCTCGAACGCGGCCACCGCCTGGCGCTGGATCTCCGCGGTCTCCTCGGCGGTCAGCGGCGCCGGGATCCGCACCTCGGAGGAGTCGATGTACTTGGCCTCGAAGTCGTAGAAGTCGAAGCCCTCGCCGACCAGCACCTCGGCCGGCACGCTGGCCCGCGGGCCGTCCTCGAACTCCAGCACGCCGCACTCGATCTCGCGGCCGGACACGCCCGCCTCGATGATCAGCTTGGGGTCGTGCCGGCGGGCCTCCTCGATCGCGGCGTCCAGCTCGGCCAGGTCCTTGACCTTGGTGATGCCGATGCTGGAGCCGGCCCGGCAGGGCTTCACGAACAGCGGCAGGCCCAGCGCGGCGGCCCGCTCGCGCACGTCGGCGCGGCCCTGCTCGGTCTCCCAGTCGCGCGGCCGGACGATCGTGTAGTGGCCGACGCCCAGACCGTGCGAAGCGAGGATCCGCTTGGCGAACTCCTTGTCCATGCCGGCCGCGCTGGCCAGCACGCCGTTGCCGACGTACGGCACGCCGGAGAGCTCCAGCAGGCCCTGGAGGGTGCCGTCCTCGCCCCAGGGGCCGTGCAGCAGCGGGAACACCACGTCGACGTCGCCGAGGGCCTTGGGGGCGCTTCCCGGCTCGCTGAGGACCACCTCGCGGCTGCCCGGCGAGACCGGCAGCGCGACCTGCCCGTCCACGGCCTCGGCGACGTTCGCGACGTCCGGCAGCTTGCCGTCGGTGATGGCCATGCGGGCCGGCTCGTCGCTGACCAGCGCCCAGCGGCCCTCGTGCGTGATGCCGATCGGCAGCACGTCGTACCTGTCGCGGTCGATCGACGTGAGCACGCTGCCCGCGGTGGAGACCGAGATGGCGTGCTCGGAGCTGCGGCCGCCGAAGACCAGCGCGACGCGCGGCTTGCGGGCGGACGGGTTCGGGGAGGACTGTTCGATGCTCATATCGGGTTTGAGACTACCGTGCGACGTGTTTCCGGGAAGTCAACGGCTTTCCGGAGACACGCCGCACGCGGTGTCCGCGTCCCGGGAGCTCAGCGCCGCTCCGGCTTCGCCGAGCGCGACATCAGCGCCCGCAGCGCCTCCTGGGTCGGCCGCCCGTTGTGCACCACGTCCACCACGGCCTCGACGATCGGCATGTCGACCCCGCTGCGCCGGGCCAGGTCGAGCACCGACTCGCAGGACTTGACGCCCTCCGCGGTCTGCCGGGTCGCCGCGATGGTCTCGGCCAGCGACATGCCCCGGCCGAGGTTCATGCCGAAGGTGTTGTTGCGCGACAGCGGCGAGGAGCAGGTGGCGACCAGGTCGCCCATCCCGGCGAGCCCCGCGAAGGTGTGCGGGTCGGCGCCCAGCACCTCGCCGAGCCGGGTGGTCTCGGCCAGTCCGCGGGTGATCAGCGTCGCCTTGGTGTTGTCGCCCAGCCCCATGCCGGCCGCCATGCCGACCGCCAGGCCGATCACGTTCTTGACCGCGCCGCCGAGCTCGCAGCCGATCACGTCGGTGTTGGTGTACGGACGGAAGTACGGCGTGTGGCAGGCCGCCTGGAGCCGCTTGGCGACCGCCTCGTCGGCGCAGGCGACCACGCTGGCGGCGGGCTGCTTGTTGGCGATCTCCTTGGCCAGGTTCGGCCCGCTGACCACCGCGACCCGCTCCGGGCCGACCTTGGTGACCTCCTCGATCACCTCGCTCATCCGCTTGGCGGTGCCGAGTTCGATGCCCTTCATCAGGCTCACCAGCACGGTCTGCGGCTCGATCAGCGGCGCCCAGGCGGCCAGGTTGTCGCGCAGCGTCTGCGAGGGCACCACGAGCACCGCGAAGTCGGCGCCGGCCAGCGCCTCGGCGGGGTCGGTGGTGGCCCGCACCGAGTCGGGCAGCCGGACACCCGGAAGGTAGTCCGGGTTCTCGTGCGTGGTGTTGACGGCGTCGGCGAGCTCCTGCCGGCGGGCCCACAGCACGACCTCGCTGCCGGCGTCGGCGAGCACCATCGCGAAGGCGGTGCCCCAGGAGCCGGTCCCCATCACGGCGCAGCGGCTCACCGGCCGGTCCCCTCACCCGAGTCGGCGGGCTTCTCGCCCTTGGCGCGGCGCCGTTCGGCGAGCGCCGCGGCGGCCCGCTGCCGGGCGGCCTTGCGCATGTCGTAGCGCTCGGCGGGCGGTTGCTCGCCGCGGATGTCGGCGAGCACCTCGGTGATCGCGGCCATGATGTCCTCGGTCGCGTCGGCCAGCACCTGGGCGGTGAGTTCCTGACCGCGGTACTTGCTCAGGTCGACCGCGGGCCCGGCCGCGACGACGACCCGGTGGCGCGGGAAGAGGTTGAACTTGCCCTTCCCGTAACCGGCTCGGCCGTACGGGGGGATGATCTCGTGCGCTCCCCAGTGCGCGACCGGGATGACCGGCGCGCCGGTCATCAGCGCGACCCGGGCGACGCCGCTCTTGCCGGTCATCGGCCACAGGTCCGGGTCCCGGGTGAGCGTGCCCTCGGGGTAGAACTGCACGCACTGCCCGCCGTTGACGGCGTCGATCGCGGCCCGGAAGGCCTGCGCGGCGTCGGTGGACTCGCGGAACACCGGAATCTGACCGGTCTTGCGCAGCATGAATCCGATGAACGGAATCGAGAACAGCGAGGACTTGCCGAGAATGCGCGGCGGGCGTCCACTGTTGTACTGCCAGTGCGCGTAGATCACCGGGTCGATGATCGAATTGTGGTTCACCGCGGCGATGAAGCCGCCTTCCTTGGGAAGGTGCTCCCAGCCCCGCCAGTCGGGCTTCACCAGGGCGGTCGTCACCGGTTTCACCAGCACGGCCGCGAAGCGGTACCAGATGCCGTAGTCGGCGTTGCCGAACTTGGCGTACGAGCGGCGGGCCACCCCAGGCTCCTTCTCATCACATGCGGCACGTGGGGTGCCGCGGTCGTAGCCTCCCGGTCCCCGCACCGGCGCGACCGGTGCCCGGGTCCCGGGCGCGGAACAGTCTCGCCCGCCCGCTCACCGACTGTCGAGCGGCCGCGCCAACCCGCGCGGCGGTCGTGATCAAACGCACGTCCGCACAGCTCGGACGGCCTGGCGGGGGTTCCGCGACCGGCGTCACAATGACGCCGATGACCCAGGACACCGTACGCCCCAGCGGGCCCGTCGCGCCCGCCGCACCCGCCGCCGACTGGTCGGTGGTACTGCCGCTCAAACCGCTCGCGACGGCGAAGAGCAGACTGGCCCCGTACGCCGGCCCGCACCGCGCCGGCCTGGCGCTCTCCTTCGCCCTGGACACCGTCCGGGCCGCGCTGGCCACGCCGGGCGTGGCCCGTGTCCTCGTGGTCACCCGCGACGCGACGGCCGGCGAGCGACTGGCCGGGCTGGGCGCCCTGGTGGTCTCCGACGAGCCCGGCGGCGGCCTCAACACGGCGCTGGCGCACGGCGCCTCGGCCGCCCGGCGGCTGGCCCCGCACGCCCCGCTGGCCGTCCTGTCGGCGGACCTGCCGGCCCTGCGCCCGGCCGAACTCGCCCGGGTGCTGGGCGCGGTGCCGGCGGACGGCCGGGCCTTCCTGTCCGACTCCCCCGGCCTCGGCACGACCCTGCTCGCCTGCGCGCCCGGGCAGCCGCTCTCCCCCGCCTTCGGGGAGGGCTCCCGGGCCCGGCACGCGGCCGGCGGGGCACTCGAACTGCGCCTGGCGGACGTCGAGTCGGTGCGCCGGGACGTCGACACCGGGACGGACCTCGGCGAGGCGGCGGCCCTCGGCCTCGGCCCGCACACCAGCGCGTTGTTCGCACGCCTGGCGCAGGTCTGACGGCGCGCCCGACCGGCGGGACGCGGCACCCCGATCGCTATGCTGCTCGCATGCAGGCCACCGCGTTCACCTTCGACCCCGCCACCCGGGCCGGCTCCGTGCTGCTCGACGACGGGACCCCGGTGCCGTTCGACGCGGCCGCCTTCGACGCCGGCGGCCTGCGGCTGCTGCGCCCCGGCCAGCGGGTGCGCATCCGCACCGAGGGCACCGGCGAGGCCCGCCGGGTGGTCTTCGTGACGCTGCAGACCTTCCCCGACCCCACCGAGCGGTAGCCATCCTCCACGGGAGCCCCCGGCCGCCGCGCGCCGTCGAATCCTGACCGAGCGCCCGGAAACCGAAAGAGCCGCGGCGCCCGGTCTCCGCTGTTCGCGGAAAGGGGGTTGCCGCGGCTCTCCAGCCGAAGGCCGTCCGGGGGACGAGCCCGCGCGGGACCTTACTTGGCCGAGGTCTTGCGCGCGGTGGTCTTGCGGGTGGCGGTCTTCTTCGCCGGCGCCGTCTTCTTGGCCGTGGCGGTCGCCTTCTTGGCGGCGGTGGCCGTGGTCTTCTTGGCGGCAGCCGTGGTCGTCGCCTTCTTGGCGGCGGCCGTCTTCTTGGTCGCGGCGGCCGTGGTGGTCTTCTTCGCGGCGGCGGCGGTGGTCTTCTTGGTGGCGGTCGCCTTCTTGGTGGCGGTGGCCGTGGTCTTCTTGGCTGCAGCCGTGGTCGTCGCCTTCTTGGCGGCGGTCTTCTTGGTCGCGGCCGGGGCGGCGGCAGCGGCGGCACGCTTGGTGGCGGCGCGCTTGGCGGCCGGGGTGGCGGCGACGCCGCTCTTGCCCGGGGTGAGCGAGCCCTTGGGGGCCTTCTTCACCGAGGGGCCTTCCTTCGGCAGCTTCTTGCTGCCGCTGACCAGGTCCTTGAAGCCCTGGCCCGGGCGGAAGCGCGGGACGGCGGTCTTCTTGACCTTGACCCGCTCGCCGGTCTGCGGGTTGCGGGCGAAGCGCGCGGAGCGCTCCACCTTCTCGAAGGTGCCGAACCCGGTGACCGAAACCCGGTCACCGGCCACAACGGCACGGACCATGGTGTCGAGCACTGCGTCGACGGCCTCTGCGGCAGCCTTGCGACCGCCCAGCTGCTCGGCCACCGCTTCGACAAGCTGAGCCTTGTTCACGTCTTCCCCTTCGGAAACGGGCGCCGGATGATTCCATCCGTTCTTTTCGCACGTTAGGTATGTATCTGCGGACTTTCAATTACCAAACGCGCGAATCACCCTAGTGTCGCAATGGATTTGCGCGTCGGCGACCTCAGCGGAGCGGCGGGAGCCCCTCGTCGAGGTCATGTACAAAGCGACTCAACCGCCGTGCCGCCTCCGGAAGATCGCGCTTGGCGGTCTCGGTGACGATGAGCAGTTGACGGGTGAGAGCGGTCTTTGCATCGGCAGACACGTTCAGCGCATGCACGCGGGCGTGAGCTTGCTTCAACCGCTCGGCCACGAGCGCGTAGAGCGCTGCGACTTCCTGGTCGTCCGATCCCTCAGCTGGCGCGGAGGTGACGTCCGGCCGATCGTCAATTCGGCGTTCGGATCGCCGGCCCATGGAGTCCTCGGACGCGGGTTCGCCGCCCGCGTACGGTGGTTCATGGTGCCGGTGCATGTACTGATTGTGCCATCTACCCGTAGTTGTACTTGCGCGGGCCCCTGTTCGGCAAAGCCGAATGGGCAATCCGGGGAAGGGCCCGGCGGTAACTCGCGGTCCGCAACGCCGGATGGCCCGGCCCCCCCGAGGGGGGCGCGGGCCATCCGGTGGATCGTCGGAATGACGGATCTGAACGGAACTCAGACCACGGGCAGGGTACGGGGTTTGAACGCGGGGCGGCTCGCCTCGAAGGCCGCGATCTCGTCCTCGTTCCGCAGCGTGATGCTGATGTCGTCCAGGCCGTTGAGCAGCCTCCACCGGACGTTGTCGTCCAGTTCGAAGCTCTCCGTGACGCCTTCGGCCCGCACTTCGCGGTTCTCCAGATCAACGGTGATCTCGGCCGAAGGGTTACTCTCGGTGAGCGCCCAGAGCCGCTCCACGGCCTCCTGCGGCAGGACGACCGTCAGCAGGCCGTTCTTCAGGGAGTTGCCGCGGAAGATGTCCGCGAAGCGGCTGGAGATCACCGCGTGGAAGCCGTAGTTCTGCAGCGCCCAGACGGCGTGCTCGCGCGAGGAGCCGGTGCCGAACTCGGGGCCGGCCACCAGGACGGTGGCGCCCCGGCGCTCGGGCCGGTTCAGGACGAACGACTCGTCCCGGCGCCAGGCCTCGAACAGCCCGTCCTCGAAACCGGATCGGGTGACCTTCTTGAGCCAATGGGCGGGGATGATCTGGTCGGTGTCCACGTTGCTGCGGCGCAGCGGGACGGCCCGGCCGGTGTGGGTGGTGAACTTCTCCATGGTTCTCAGGCCTCCACAGCCACGTTGGCGCTCAGGTCGGACGGTGCGGCCAGACGGCCCAGGACGGCGGTCGCCGCGGCGACCTGCGGGGAGACCAGGTGGGTGCGTCCGCCCTTGCCCTGCCGGCCCTCGAAGTTGCGGTTCGAGGTGGAGGCGCAGCGCTCGCCGGGGGCCAGCTGGTCGGGGTTCATGCCGAGGCACATCGAGCAGCCGGCGTGCCGCCATTCGGCACCGGCGGCGGTGAACACCTTGTCCAGTCCCTCCTCGACGGCCTGCAGGGCGACCCGGACGGACCCGGGGACGACCAGCATCCGCACGCCGTCCGCGACCGTGCGGCCCGCCAGGACGGCGGCGGCGGCGCGCAGGTCCTCGATCCGGCCGTTGGTGCAGGAGCCGACGAAGACGGCGTCGACGGCGACCTCGCGCAGCGGGGTGCCGGGCTCCAGGCCCATGTACGCGAGGGCGTTCTCGGCGGCCAGGCGCTCCTGCGGGTCGGCGAAGTCCGCCGGGTCCGGCACGTCGGCGCCGAGCGGGGCGCCCTGGCCGGGGTTGGTGCCCCAGGTGACGAACGGGGTCAGCTCGTTCGCGTCGATGAAGACCTCGTGGTCGAAGACCGCGTCCTCGTCGGTGACCAGGGTCCGCCAGTACGCGACGGCGGCGTCCCAGTCCTCGCCCTTCGGGGCGTGCGGGCGGCCCTCCAGGTAGGCGAAGGTGGTCTCGTCCGGGGCGATCATGCCGGCCCGGGCGCCGGCCTCGATGGACATGTTGCAGACGGTCATCCGGGCTTCCATCGACAGGCCGCGGATCGCCGAGCCGCGGTACTCCAGGACGTAGCCCTGGCCACCGCCGGTGCCGATCCTGGCGATGACGGCCAGGATCAGGTCCTTGGCGGTGACGCCCTCGGGCAGTTCGCCCTCGACGGTGATCGCCATGGTCCGGAACGGCGCCAGCGGCAGGGTCTGGGTGGCCAGCACGTGCTCGACCTGGCTGGTGCCGATGCCGAACGCCAGCGCGCCGAAGGCGCCGTGGGTGGAGGTGTGGGAGTCGCCGCAGACCACCGTGGTGCCGGGCTGGGTCAGGCCGAGCTGCGGGCCGACCACGTGCACCACGCCCTGCTCGACGTCGCCCAGCGAGTGGATCCGCACGCCGAACTCGGCGGCGTTGCGCCGCAGGGTCTCCAGCTGGACCCGGGAGACCGGGTCGGCGATCGGCTTGTCGATGTCCAGGGTCGGGGTGTTGTGGTCCTCGGTGGCGATGGTCAGGTCGGGGCGGCGGACCGTGCGACCGGCCAGCCGGAGGCCGTCGAAGGCCTGCGGGCTGGTGACCTCGTGGAGCAGGTGCAGGTCGATGAACAGGAGGTCGGGCTCGCCTTCCGCGCGCCGTACGACGTGGTCGTCCCAGACCTTCTCAGCGAGTGTCCGTCCCATCGGAATCCCTCCAGCCGGCCGCGTTGCCGGCCTTCTCGTGTCATCGGGGTCAAAGCGTCCGCCGCCCGGATCGGGGCGCGTCCGCGGACCTGCACGCCGGATCGCTGTCCACGATGCGGACACTCGGGCGAGGCCACATCCTGGATGTCTCCCGGGCTGCTGCCTCCAGAGTGGCGCTTTTCCCGGAAGATTGAACTTGCGTCTCGCGGAATGAGACTGCAGTCTTATCGCATGGACAACTCTAGCGGCGTCGGCGTTCTCGACAAGGCCGCTCTGGTGCTGAGCGCACTGGAGTCGGGCCCCGCCACGTTGGCGGGGCTGGTCGCCGCCACCGGTCTGGCGCGCCCCACCGCCCACCGGCTCGCCGTCGCACTCGAACACCACCGCCTGGTCACCAGGGACATGCAGGGGCGCTTCATCCTCGGCCCCCGGCTGTCCGAACTCTCCGCCGCGGCGGGCGAGGACCGGCTGCTCGCCACCGCGGGCCCGGTCCTGACCCACCTGCGCGACGTCACCGGCGAGAGCGCCCAGCTCTACCGCCGCCAGGGCGAGATGCGGATCTGCGTCGCCGCCGCCGAGCGGCTCTCCGGCCTGCGGGACACCGTCCCGGTCGGCAGCACCCTGCCGATGAAGGCCGGCTCGGCCGCCCAGGTCCTGCTGGCCTGGGAGGAACCCGAGCGCCTGCACCGCGGCCTGCAGGGCGCCCGCTTCACCGCCACCGCGCTGAGCGGCGTCCGGCGGCGCGGCTGGGCCCAGTCGATCGGCGAGCGCGAGCCCGGCGTCGCGTCCGTCTCCGCGCCGGTGCGCGGCCCCTCCAACCGCGTGGTGGCCGCCGTCTCCGTCTCCGGCCCGATCGAGCGCCTGACCCGCCACCCGGGTCGGCTGCACGCCCAGGCCATCATCGAGGCCGCGAACCGGCTCACCGAGGCCCTGCGCCGCAGCTGAACCGGCCGGGCCGGCCGAATCCCCCACCCGCCCCCACGAAAACCGGAAGGGCCCCGCTCGGAGTCGAGCGGGGCCCTCGGCGTTTCCGCGCCGAAGTCGCGGAGAAAGATCCGGGAAAACAAAAAGACCCCGGGAACCGGGGCCTTTCCTCTTTCTGGCTGGGGTACCAGGACTCGAACCTAGACTAAATGAACCAGAATCACTCGTGCTGCCAATTACACCATACCCCAACACAAAGCAAGGGCCGATGGGCGAGCCCATCGGCTTCCTGCTCTGAAGTACCCCCGACCGGATTCGAACCGGCGCTACTGCCGTGAGAGGGCAGCGTGCTAGGCCGCTACACAACGGGGGCTCCTGGCGATCTCTTGCGAGATCAGTACCCCCGACCGGATTCGAACCGGCGCTACTGCCGTGAGAGGGCAGCGTGCTAGGCCGCTACACAACGGGGGCTTTCCAGGCGGTCCCTTGCGGGACCAGTACCCCCGACCGGATTCGAACCGGCGCTACTGCCGTGAGAGGGCAGCGTGCTAGGCCGCTACACAACGGGGGCTTGGATCTTCATTTGTCACTGCGGTGCGATCGTCTCCGATCGTACAGCGCTGGGGTACCAGGACTCGAACCTAGACTAACTGAACCAGAATCAGTCGTGCTGCCAATTACACCATACCCCACCAGAGTTGAACCCTTGCGAGCTCTTCTCGGGCGTTGCGCCTCTCGTTCGGTCCCGGCGGGGGGCTTTCGCTCCCTCGTCCGTTCCCTCCCGGGCGGCGCAGAAAGAACATTACCCGACGTCTGGCCTGGCTCCAAAATCGATAACCCCAGGCAGCGGCCGGGAGGCCGGCGGACGACCTCCGGGTGCGCCGCGGGCCCGGCACGAGGCCGGGCCCGCGGGCTGTTCAGCCGGTGCCTCAGGCGGTCGGCAGGGCGTCCAGGGCGGAGCGCAGCCGGCGCAGCGTCTCGGGGCGCCCGAGCAGCTCCATCGACTCGAACAGCGGCGGCGAGACCCGGCGGCCCGTGACGGCCACCCGCAGCGGCGTGAAGGCGAACTTGGGCTTGATGCCCAGCCCGTCCACCAGCGCCTCGCGCAGCGCGGCCTGGATCGGCTCCGGGGTGAAGTCCGCCAGCTCCTCCAGCGCCTTGATGCTGGCCTCGAGCACCGGGCGGGCGTCCGCGGTCAGCGCCTTGGCGGCGTCGTCCGGGTCGACGGCGAAGTCGGCCGGGTCGACGAACAGGAAGCCGGCCATGTTCACGATCTCGCTCAGCACGACCATCCGCTCCTGGGTGAGCGGCGCGATCCGGGCGAGCAGGTCCAGCTGCTCGGCGGTCGGCTCGGCCGGCAGCAGGCCGGGGGCCTGCAGGTACGGCACCAGGCGCCGGACGAAGTCCTCCGGGGCCAGCCGGCGGACGTGCTCGGCGTTGATCGCCTCGCACTTCTTCAGGTCGAAGCGGGCCGGGTTCGAGTTCACCTTGGCGATGTCGAAGGCCGCGATCAGCTCGTCCGTGCTGAAGATGTCCCGGTCCTCGGCCAGCGACCAGCCCAGCAGGGACAGGTAGTTGAGCAGGCCCTCGCGGATGAAGCCGCGCTCGCGGTACAGGTTGAGCGAGGCCTGCGGGTCGCGCTTGGAGAGCTTCTTGTTGCCCTCGCCCATCACGTACGGCAGGTGGCCGAAGCGCGGGGTGCCGCCGTCGCCGACGCCGATCTCGGCGAGCGCCGCGTACAGCGCGATCTGCCGCGGCGTGGAGGACAGCAGGTCCTCGCCGCGCAGCACGTGGGTGATGCCCATCAGGGCGTCGTCCACCGGGTTGACCAGGGTGTACAGCGGGGCGCCGTTGGCCCGGACGATGCCGTAGTCCGGCACGTTCTCCGGCTCGAAGGTGAGCGTGCCGCGCACCAGGTCGTCGAAGGAGATGGTGGTGTCGGGCATCCGGAAGCGCAGGATCGGCTCGCGCTTCTCCAGCTTGTAGACGGCGACCTGGTCGTCCGTCAGGTCCCGGCAGTGGCCGTCGTAGCCGGAGGGCTTGCCGGCCGCGCGGGCGGCCTCGCGGCGGGCGTCCAGCTCCTCGGTGCTGCAGTAGCAGTAGTAGGCGTGGCCGGCCTCGTGCAGGCGGCGGGCGACGTCCGCGTAGATGTCCATCCGCTGCGACTGGCGGTACGGCTCGTGCGGGCCGCCGATCTCCGGGCCCTCGTCCCAGTCGAAGCCGAGCCAGCGCATGGCGTCGAGCAGCTGGTTGTACGACTCCTCGGAGTCGCGGGCGGAGTCGGTGTCCTCGATCCGGAAGACCAGCTTGCCGCCGTTGTGGCGGGCGTAGGCCCAGTTGAAGAGGGCCGTGCGGACCAGGCCCACGTGGGGGTTGCCGGTCGGGGACGGACAGAAGCGAACCCGGACGACCGGGTCAGTGTTAGCCACGCTTGATCACCTTGTTGGTGAGAGTGCCGATGCCTTCGATGGAGACGGCGACCTCGTCGCCGACGTTGAGCGGGCCCACCCCTGCGGGCGTGCCGGTGAGGATGACGTCGCCGGGCAGCAGCGTCATGGCCTCGGAGATGTGGACGATCAGCTCGGCGACCGAGCGGACCATCTGGGAGGTGCGGCCGGCCTGCCGGAGCTCGCCGTTGACCGTGCAGGTGACGGCGAGGTCGGCCGGGTCGAGGTCGGTCTCGATCCACGGGCCCAGCGGGCAGGCGGTGTCGAAGCCCTTCGCCCGGGCCCACTGGCCCTCGCGCTGCTGGACGTCGCGCGCGGTGACGTCGTTGGCGCAGGTGTAGCCGAGGACCACCTCGGGCACCCGCTCCAGCGGCACCTCGCGGCACATCCGGCCGATCACCACGGCGAGTTCGGCCTCGTGCTGGACGTCCGAGGAGAACGGCGGGTACGCGATGCTCTCGGTCGGGCCGATCACCGAGGTGGAGGGCTTGAAGAAGGTGAGCGGGACGTCCGGGACGTCGTTGCCCAGTTCGGCCGCGTGCGCCGCGTAGTTGCGGCCGACCGCCACGATCTTGTTCGGGAGCATCGGGCTGAGCAGCCGGACGTCCTGGAAGCGGTAGCTCTCGCCGGTGGGCTGGGGCTGGCCGAACGGGTGGCCGGCCAGCGCGTGGACGACCAGCGACTCGGGCTGGGAGGGGTCGCCCTCCACGACGCCGAAGGAGACCGTGCCGGCGGCAGGGCTCCCTTCCCGGACGGAAAACCTGGCAATGCGCACGGCTGGGCTACCCCTCGCTTCGTCGGCCGCCCGGGGCGCCCCCGGGCGCTGGTGGGCGCCTCGCCCGAGCTGGGCGCGGCCCCGTCAATCGTCGTCCAGGCTATCGCGTGGGGGCCCCGCCGACCCGTTTGCCCCTGTTCAGCGCGGTCTCGGCCGGATGCGCCGGAGGGTGCCCCCGTCAGCGACGGGGGCACCCTCCGGCGGGAACGCGTGGGGTCAGTCCCGGGGGGTGACGACCGGGGCGACCACCAGCTGGGTGCGGCGCGGGTTGGCCGTGACGGCCGGCAGCTCGGTGGAGTAGGTCACCGCGTCCTCGGGCTTGCGGGCGCCCGGGATCTGGCTGAAGTCCGCGACCGAGGCCAGCGTGGTCCGGCGGGGGTTCGCCGTGGAGCCGCTGGACAGCGTGGACTTGGTGGCCTTCTTCGCCTGGGACATCGAGAGCACCTCGTGGTCGCGGCCGGGCGGATCCGCGGCGGATCGGCACCGGCCTGAGTGATTCCGATTATTCGGAGGGGTTCTGGGCAGGCTGATCGGGGCCGTGCTCCGGAGACAGCCAGGTTACGAGATCTCATTCCACAGAGGCCGTGACCAAAGCTACACATTGAGCTGTGATTTTGCTCACAAATTGTGAATCAAAAGCCCGATTTCCGACATATCGCCGCATCGGATAATTCCGACATCCTGCGCATTTCGGGCATTCCATGAGGTCTGCGACTCTTTTCGATCTAGACCCCGGTTGGCATGTATCAGGCGAGTGTCCGAAAAAGGCGGTATTCCGGTCCGGTTACCGTACAGTCAGTGAAACCGCGCACGCGGTCGGTAGCGTTCGGCGGCCACGGCTGGCGGCCCTTGTTGGGAGTCCAAGGCTGTGCTGGAATGCCACGGACCGTGGGTAGGGAGCAGTCCACCGCGGCGACCCGCTCTCCCGGACCGGCCGGGGTGCGGATGGAAACTCGACACCGTCCAGATCGCGGCGACGCGGCGGGACGCCCGGTCCAGAGGTTGCGACGCCAGTGCAGGGACGTTTCAAAAGGGGTAGCGGCGCCGCGGGCGACCAGGAGTCGCACGAGCCCGTGGCCGCCCCTCAGCAGGCGGCTGCCCCCGGCGGCCCGGCCGAGCCGGCCGGGCCCGACGCGGTCGGTCACCCGGAGGGCGACGGCCAGGACCGCAAGTCCACCCGGGACAAGCTCCGGACCACCCTGACCAGGCGCCGCGCCACCGGCATCAGCCGGTTCCGGATGCGCAACTGGCGCATCCGCACCCGCCTGATCGCGCTGCTCGCGCTGCCCGTCCTGGTCTCGCTGGTCCTCGGTGGCCTGCGCATCCAGACCTCGATGGAGAACTCGCAGAACCTCGCCCAGATGGCCAACCTCTCGGACCTGGCCAAGAAGGCGACCAACCTCGCGGACGCCCTGCAGAACGAGCGCGACATCAGCGCCGGTCCGATCACCAAGGACCCGACCGCGCCGCTGGACGACGACGTCACCACCGCGCGCAAGACGACCGACGACCTGAACCGCGCGTTCACCGCCTCCTCGGACAAGTTCGAGAACCTCGAGCTCTCCGGCGGGAAGGCCCTGCTGTTCCAGATCCGCAGGGACCTGAACTCCATCTCCGAGGCGCGCAACTCGCCGTACCAGAACAACCAGAACATCCAGTCGACGATCACCGCCTACGACGTGATCATCCGCGACCTGCTGGGCCTCACCCAGGACATCGCGCTCGCGTCGAACAACAAGGACCTGGTCGTCGCGACCCGGGCGCTGCAGCAGTTCTCGCTCGCCAAGAACGTCACCTCGCAGCAGCGCGCCCTGGTCAGCGCCGCGCTCGCCAACCCCAAGGGACCGGACCTCAGCGCGAGCGACGAGTCCTTCGGCATCCGCTTGCGCACGTCCTACGACAACGCGCTCATCGGCTTCAACAACATCTACACCGCGCACGACCTGGACAACCTGCGCAGCCAGCTCAGCTACAACACGGTGATCGCCGACGCCGACCGCTACGCGCACTCGATCCTCCAGACCAACGGCATCCACCAGACCGACCCGGTGGGCTACAAGGAGTGGTACGAGAAGATCAGCGCGAAGATCACCGCTGAGCGCCGGATCGAGGCCAAGCTGCTGGAGAACCTGGACGGCAAGGCCCAGGACCTCCAGTCGCAGGCCGACACCGACGCGCTGATCATCGCCGCCGCCGTCGCCCTGGTGCTGCTCTTCGCCCTCGGCGGCGCCGCGCTGATCGCCCGCTCGATGGTGCGCTCGCTGACCCGTCTGCAGTCCGCGGCCGAGGACGTCGCCGAGCGGCGCCTGCCCGAGCTGGTCAAGACGCTCTCCGAGAGCGACCCGCACGACGTCGACACCACCGTCGAGCCCGTCGCCGTCGACTCCGCCGACGAGATCGGCCACGTGGCCCACGCCTTCGACATGGTGCACAGCGAGGCCGTCCGCCTCGCCGCCGAGCAGGCCCTCCTCCGCGGCAACATCAACGCGATGTTCACCAACCTGTCGCGCCGCAGCCAGGGCCTCATCCAGCGCCAGCTGTCGCTCATCTCCGAACTGGAGAGCCGCGAGGCCGACCCGGACCAGCTGGCCAACCTCTTCAAGCTGGACCACCTCGCCACCCGCATGCGCCGCAACGGCGAAAACCTCCTCGTCCTCGCCGGTGAGGACCCGGGCCGCCGCTGGACCAGGCCCGTCCCGCTGGTCGACGTGCTCCGCGCCGCCGCCTCCGAGGTGGAGCAGTACGAGCGCATCGAGCTGGCCTCGGTGCCGTCCGCCGAGGTCGCCGGCCGCGTCGTCAACGACCTCGTCCACCTGCTCGCCGAGCTGCTGGAGAACGCCACCTCGTTCTCCAGCCCGCAGACCCGCGTCCGGGTCACCGGCCACGCGCTGCCGGACGGCCGGGTGCTGATCGAGATCCACGACACCGGCATCGGCCTCAGCCCGGACGACCTCGCCGAGATCAACGAGCGCCTGGCCAACCCGCCGACGGTGGACGTCTCGGTCTCCCGCCGCATGGGCCTCTTCGTGGTCGGCCGCCTGTCCCTGCGACACGGCATCCGGATCCAGCTCCGCCCCAGCGACTCCGGCGGCACCACCGCGCTGGTCATGCTCCCGGTGGACGTCACCAACTCCGCCGACCGCCGCGGCCCCGCCGGCCCCGGCGGCCGCGCCGGCGGCCAGCAGCCCAAGCAGCAGCGCGGGATCGCCCCGACGCCGCGCCAGCAGCGTCAGATGGCGCCCGGCCAGAGCGGCCCGGCCGCTCTCGGCCAGGGCCCGGCCGGCGGTGCCCCGCAGGGCGGTCGCCCGCAGCTCGGCCAGGGCGGCCCGGCCGCTCCGACCGGTCCGGGTGCTCCCGGTGCTCCCGGTGCTCCCGGTGCTCCGGCGGGCCCCGGTGCGCCGGCCGGCCCGGGTGCGCCCGGTGGCCGCGCCGGCGGACTGCCGACCCGTCAGGTCGGCCAGTCGCTGCGCGAGAACCCGCCGCAGCAGGGCGCCGGTCAGAGCCAGGGCCAGGGCCGGCCGCAGGGCCGCCCCGTCCCGCCGCAGCCGCAGCGCGGCCAGGCCCGCCCGGGCCAGCCGCAGCCGTCCGCCCAGCAGCCCCCGCAGACCGGCCCGAACGGCCTGCCCCGGCGCGGCCGCCCACTGCCCGGTCAGCAGCAGCCCGGTCAGCCCCAGGCCGCACAGCCCCAGCCCGGGCAGCAGCAGCCCGGCGGTCCCGGCCCGCGCACCGGCGAGCAGCCGCAGCACGGCCGCCCCGACGCGCCGCAGCAGGGCGCCCGCCCCGGCGAGCGTCCGCAGCAGGGCGGCCTGCCGCAGCGCCGTCCCGGCCAGGCCGGTCCGCAGGCGCCCGGCCAGCCGGGTCAGCCCGGCCAGCCCGGCCAGCCCGGACAGCAGCAGCCCGGCCCGCAGGGGCCGCGCCGTCCGCAGCGCCCGGGCCCGGACGGGCCGCAGCAGCGCCGTCGCCAGCCCCAGCTGCCGCAGCAGCAGGGCCAGCCTCAGCCGCCGCAGCAGCCCCAGCAGCCCCAGCCGCTGCCCCCGGCCGAGCCGGCGCCGGTGGAGAGCACCCAGCAGTTCGCCCGGCCGCGCTTCGAGGCCAGCCAGATCGACCCGCGCGACCCGCTGGGCCTCGGCCTGGTGGAGCCGGTGCTGCCGAACGTGCCGAACCCGGCCCGTCCGGAGCCGGTACGCCCGGAGCAGGCCCAGCAGCCCGCGCCGCAGCAGCCGCAGCCGCAGTTCCGCCCGGAGCCGATGGCGCTGCCGACCGGGCCCTCCGAGGCCACCGGCGAGCAGCCCTGGAACCCGCAGGCCGAGCCGCAGCAGGAGCGTCCGCAGCAGTACCAGCCGCGCCGCCCCGGCACCTCGGCGCCGGGCTTCGCGGAGCCGCAGCGGCCCCAGCAGCCGCGGCAGCCCCGCCGGCCGCAGCCGCAGGCCGAGTTCCAGCCGCAGCCGCAGGCCCCTCAGCCGACCGCGCAGCAGCCGGCCGAGCCGCAGCAGGCTCCGGCGCCGCAGGGCCGGCAGGCCCCGCCGCAGCCGCAGCCGGGCCCCGGCGAGGCGCCGTGGCGTCCGTCCGCCAACGACGAGCGCTGGCGCCGCGCGGAGCAGGTCCGCGAGCCCTCGACCAGCGGCGTCACCCTGTCCGGCCTCCCCCGGCGCACCCCGCAGGCCAACCTGGTCTCCGGCACCGCCGAGTCCTCGCCGCTGACCGGTCCGCAGGTCTCCCGGGCGCCCGAGGAGGTGCGCGGCCGGCTGACCAACCTGCGCCGCGGCATCCAGCAGGGCCGCCGGGCGGGCGCCGAGCAGTCTGCCAACCAGGTCGGCTCGCACCATGGTGCGCAGCAGCCCGGATTCGATAGTTTCGGTGGCCGGAGCGACGGCAACGGCGCAGATCACCAGGAGCGTTGAGTTGAACCAGATGAGCCAGGCCGCACAGAACCTGAACTGGCTGATCACCAATTTCGTGGACAACACCCCCGGGGTGTCCCACACCGTGGTGGTCTCCGCGGACGGCCTCCTGCTGTGCATGTCCGAGGGCTTCCCCCGGGACCGTGCCGACCAGCTCGCCGCCGTGGCCTCCGGCCTCACCTCCCTCACCTCCGGCGCCAGCCGGATCTTCGAGGGCGGCGAGGTCAACCAGACCGTCGTCGAGATGGAACGAGGCTTCCTCTTCCTGATGGCCATCAGCGACGGCTCCGCCCTCGCCGTCCTCGCCGCACCCGACTCCGACATCGGCCTCGTCGGCTACGAGATGGCCCTGCTCGTCGACCGCGCCGGCGCCGTCCTCACCCCCGCACTCCGCGCGGAACTCCAGGGCAGTCTCCTGCACTGACCGGGCTCCGCACGGCTCCACCCACCCGTCCCACCTCCCCGCCGGGACCGACCCGACCGGCCCCGGCGCCTCACCCTCAGCTACCCTCAGGCAGCTGATCCCGCCTCAGCTGGCACCGCCCCAGCTGGAACCGGCTGCCCAAGGCCGCAGCACAAGGAGGACCCATGACCCCGCCCTCGACACCCGCCGGCCCGTACGGCAACGGGTACGGCAGCGGCTACGGCGGGCAGCAGTCCGACGGCTACGAGCAGCAGCCGCTGGTCCGTCCGTACGCCATGACCGGCGGCCGGACCCGCCCGCGGTACCAGCTCGCCATCGAGGCACTGATCTCGACCACCGGCTCGGCCGAGCGGACCGGCGGGCTGCTGCCGGAGCACGCCCGGATCGTGAACCTCTGCCGTGAGGTCAAGTCCATCGCGGAGATCTCCGCACTGGCCGGCGTCCCGCTCGGGGTCGCCCGCATCCTCGTCGCCGACCTTGCCGAGGCCGGTCTCGTCGCCATCCACCAGCCCGCCGCCGCGGGCGAGTCGGGCGGAACGCCCGATGTCACGCTGCTCGAAAGGGTCCTCAGTGGACTTCGCAAGCTCTAACGGACCCGCCCGGGCCACGACGTCGGCCAAGATCGTCGTGGCGGGCGGCTTCGGTGTCGGCAAGACCACGCTCGTCGGCGCCGTCTCCGAGATCAACCCCCTGCGCACCGAAGCCGTCATGACCTCGGCCTCCGCCGGCATCGACGACATCAGCCACGTCTCCGGCAAGACGACCACCACCGTCGCCATGGACTTCGGCCGCATCACCCTCGACGAAGACCTCATCCTCTACCTCTTCGGCACCCCCGGACAGGACCGCTTCTGGTTCATGTGGGACGACCTCGTCCGAGGCGCCATCGGAGCCATCGTCCTCGTCGACACCCGCCGCCTCGCCGACTGCTTCCCCGCCCTCGACTACTTCGAGAACAGCGGCCTGCCCTTCGTCGTCGCCCTCAACGGCTTCGACGGACACCAGCCCCACACCCCCGACGAAGTCCGCGAAGCCCTCCAACTCGGCGCCGACACCCCGGTCGTCACCCTTGACGCCCGCCGCCGCGACAGCGCCAAGAGCGCCCTCATCACCCTCGTCGAACACGCCCTCCTGGCCCGACTCCGCTGACACCCGCGCCGAGCCGCCTGCGGGGCGAGTGCACGAGCAGCAGCCCCGGTACCCCGTCCGGTCGGACGGGGTACCGGGGCTGTCGTGCCGAACGGCCGGTGTCCTCGGGGAGGCCCGCGCAAGGCCCGTGTATAAGCAGCCGATAACAGTTCGGTAGGCATTTGGTGATCAACAATGACTCAGTGTGGCTAATCAGCGCCGTTCAGCGCCAGATGACCACGGTTTTGCTCCGTCATGTCAATGAATGTCCGTATTGTGCCGACGCGTGCCCGGACCGGCGGCTGTTTGTCCCGTATCCCCGCACGTGCTGAAATTCCAGCTACCCCTGTCGTTCTCGTGTCGGCCCGCATCCGGCGCCGGGCCCGGGGCACGGGGGTAGCGCTGGATTGATCCATGGCCGTCAGACGGCCGAGAGGTAGTTGTCGAGTGAGGCGTAAGCAGCAACCCGCCCCGCAGCGGCGCTCCGAGCCCCGCCAGAGCGAGCCGAACGGTAGCGCAGCGGCCCCGGCCGGATTCTCCGCGTTCACCCCCGCCGAGGAGCGCGGCCAGACCGCGCCCGCACCGGATTCCGCGGCCAAGCCCAAGGAACTCCGGACCGGCGGCGCGCAGGCCCGGGGCGACGACGGCGCCGGCCGCTACGACTTCCTCCGCCCGCGCAACTGGCGCGTGCCGACCCGTCTGATCGCGATCCTGCTGATCCCCGTGATCATCAGCATCGTCTTCGGCGGCCTCCGCGTGAACACCTCGATCGACGGCTTCATCAAGGCCTCCCGGGCCGAGAAGACCGCCGAGCTCGCCAAGGCGGCCACCGAGCTCGCCGAGGCGCTCGAGAACGAGCGCGACAAGACGCTGATACCCCTGATGACCAAGCAGGACCCGAACGGCGAGGTCGCCAAGCGCCGCGCGGACACGGATGCCGCCCTGAAGGCGTACAACGCCGCCTACGAGGCCTCCGACAAGTCCGGCGAGCTGCCGCGCCGCCACGAGGCCTTCCAGATCCTCGTCGCGGACCTCCCGCACCTGCGGGCCAACGCCTACAGCGGCGAGCTGTTCGCCAGCGCCACCGCCAACGCGTACTCGACGATGTTCTCCCCGCTGCTGGCCTTCGACAACTCGGTCGGCAACGGCTCCTCCAACGCCACCAGCAAGGGCCGCGCGATCTACGCGATGTCGCTGGCCAAGGCCGCCGCCTCGTCCGAGCGCGCGCTGATGCTGAACATCCTGATCGGCGCCGCGCAGGGCACGACCACGCGGTACGAGAACCAGGACATGACCCAGCAGATCCTGGTCTCCGAGAAGCTGGAACAGGTCTCGCTCAACGAGTTCAACACCGGTAGCGCCCCCGAGGACGCCCGCAAGTACGCGGACGCGCAGGTCGCCCTGGCCACCGCCCAGGACCGCTCGGCCTACAAGATGCCCAACGGCGCCGCGCCGAACATGCAGAGCCTGCTGGCCATCGCCGCCAACTACGCCGAGGCCGCCGCCATCGGCCAGGGCAAGGGCAAGGCCGCGGCCGACGCCGCGTTCGCCGAGGTCGTCGCCGCCGGTCTGACCCCGGACAACTGGAACCAGGCCGCCAACACCCACATCCAGGCGCTGCGGAACACCGAAGTCGCGCTGCTCAACGACGTCCTCACGGACTCCCGCAACCTCAAGGACAACGCGCTCTACGACGCCATCCTGAACTCCGGCATCGTCCTCGTCGCGCTCGTCCTGGCCGGTGTGATGACCGGCTACGTCGCCCGCTCGATGGTCCTCGGCATGCGCACCCTGCGCAACGCCGCCCTCGAGATCGCCGACCACCGCCTGCCGGACCTGGTCGAGAAGCTCTCCAAGACCGACCCCGACCGGGTCGACACCTCGGTGACGCCGATCCCGCTGCACGGCAAGGACGAGATCGGCGAAGTCGCCCGGGCCTTCGACCAGGTCCACCGGCAGGCCGTCGAACTCGCCGCCGAGCAGGCGCTGCTGCGAGGCAACGTCAACGCGATCTTCACCAACCTGTCGCGCCGCAGCCAGAGCCTGATCCAGCGCCAGCTGGCGCTGATCACCGATCTGGAGAACAACGAGGCCGACCCGGACCAGCTGGAGAACCTCTTCAAGCTGGACCACCTCGCCACCCGCATGCGCCGCAACGGTGAGAACCTGCTCGTCCTCGCGGGCGAGGAGGCCGGCCGCCGCTGGAACACCCCGGTGCCGCTGGTCGACGTGCTCCGCGCCGCCGCCTCCGAGGTGGAGCAGTACGAGCGCGTCGAGCTCTCCGGCATCCCGGAGGTCGAGGTCGTCGGCGCCGCCGTGACCGACCTCGTCCACCTGCTCGCCGAGCTGCTGGAGAACGCCACCTCGTTCTCCAGCCCGCAGACCCGGGTGCTGGTCAACGCCACCCGCCTGCCGGACGGCCGGGTGCTGGTCGAGATCCACGACAAGGGCATCGGCCTCACCGCCGACGACTTCGCCGAGATCAACGAGAAGCTGGCCGAGCCGCCCACCGTCGACGCCACCATCTCCCGCCGCATGGGCCTGTTCGTGGTCGGCCGGCTGTCCCAGCGGCACGACATCCGCGTCCAGCTCCGCCCCTCCGGCGAGTCGGCCGGCACCACCTCGCTGGTCATGCTCCCGCCGTTCGTCACCCAGTCCGGCCCGGCCCCGGAGCCGGAGGAGCAGTTCACCGTCTCCCGGATCTTCGCCGACCAGGAGCCGACCTCCCAGTGGCCCCAGGACGGCCGCGCCCGCAGCGCCGCCGAGCTGGGCTTCGACGACCACCTCACGGGCGCCGGCAACGCCGGCTCCAGCGGGTTCAGCCCGGCCCTGGAGGCCGTCCAGCGCTCGCAGCGCCTCGACCAGGTCCGCCGCGCGGCCCTGGAGAGCGGCCCGCACGACCCGGTGCTCGACGCCGAGGTCGAGGAGGACTACCAGCAGGGCTACGACCCGTACGCCCCGCAGGGCTACCAGCAGCAG
Source organism: Streptomyces sp. Y1 (assembly GCF_041053115.1). Lineage (NCBI taxonomy): Bacteria > Bacillati > Actinomycetota > Actinomycetes > Kitasatosporales > Streptomycetaceae > Streptomyces > Streptomyces sp. Y1. The sequence continues at coordinate 2,591,195 of NZ_CP163445.1, forward strand.
CCCGCCTACGCCGACGACCAGTACGGCTACGCGCAGGACGGCTACGCCCAGGACGGGTACGACCCGTACCCGCAGCAGCAGGGCTACGACCAGAACGCCGCCTACGCCGACGACCAGTACGGCTACGAGCAGGGCGGCTACCAGCAGGACGGCTACCACGGCCAGGACCAGTACGGTCAGCAGGCCCAGGAAGCCCCGGCCGGCCACCCGTACGCCCCGGAGCCGCCCGCCCTGCCGGCCGCCGAGCCCACCACCACCCTGCCGTCCGGGCTGCCGCAGCGCCGCCCCGGCCAGCAGCTGGCGGGCGGGGGCCTCGGCTCCGCGCCGGCCGGCGCCGTCCCGTCCGGCGACAGCCCGAACTGGTTCGCCGGTGCCAAGGACACCTCGGCCGTCCAGGAGCCGCGCGACGGCCACGACGTGTCGGCCCTCGGCGGATACGGCCCGACCGGCCCGACCGCCTCCCCCTGGCAGTCGCCCAACGACGGCGACTGGCAGCGGGCCGAGCAGCTGCGCGAGCCCGCCTCCAGCGGCACCACCGACTCCGGACTGCCGCGGCGCGTGCCCAAGCAGAACCTGGTGCCCGGGAACGCCAAGCCCACCCCGATGGACGGGCCGGCAGTCTCCCGCAACCCGGAGGAGGTCCGCGGCCGTCTCACCAACCTGCGCCGCGGCGTGGAGCAGGGCCGCAGCGTCGGCAACACCGGAAGCTTCCGGATCGACCCCGATCAGGTAGACCAGTCCGGCAACGGACAGAACCGAAGCACCGATCTCTTCGGCGGCTCGAACCACCAGGAGCGTTGAGTTGACCCAGATGAGCCAGGCCGCACAGAACCTGAACTGGCTGATCACCAATTTCGTGGACAACACCCCCGGGGTGTCCCACACCGTGGTGGTCTCCGCGGACGGCCTCCTGCTGTGCATGTCCGAGGGCTTCCCCCGGGACCGTGCCGACCAGCTCGCCGCCGTGGCCTCCGGCCTCACCTCCCTCACCTCCGGCGCCAGCCGGATCTTCGAGGGCGGCGAGGTCAACCAGACCGTCGTCGAGATGGAACGAGGCTTCCTCTTCCTGATGGCCATCAGCGACGGCTCCGCCCTCGCCGTCCTCGCCGCACCCGACTCCGACATCGGCCTCGTCGGCTACGAGATGGCCCTGCTCGTCGACCGCGCCGGCGCCGTCCTCACCCCCGCACTCCGCGCGGAACTCCAGGGCAGTCTCCTGCACTGACGGTTCGTCGGATACCGTCCAGGTATTCGAAGCACCTCCGCGTCCGTCCCGGGCCCGCTTCGGCGGGCTCGGGTTCGGACGTTGTACGGCCTTCGCACCACCGGCTCCGGACCACACCCGGAGCCAGCACCGCACCGCCGCACCCTGTGAGGAGAGGAACCGTGACACCGCCCGACGACCGCAGCGGCCAATACGGGATTCCGTACGGCACAGGCCATGACGCCTTCGGAGACCCGGGCGCCGGCCACGGTCAGCGATACGACCGGCAGCAGTACGGGCAGCCCCAGGCCCCCTACGGAATGCCGCAGGAGCAGTACGGCCAGCACCAGCAGTACGGCCGGCCCGAGCAGTACGGCCAGCACGGCCAGCACGGCCGGCCCGAGCAGTACGGCCAGTACGAGCAGTTCGGCCAGCCGCAGCCCGGTTTCGACGCCGCGGCCCCCGGCTACCCGGCCCCCGCGCCCGCCCCGGTCCCCGGCCAGGCACCCGGCCGGGCGCCCAGCCACCGGCGGCCGGCCCAGGAGCCCGGGCACGTCGAGGAGTTCGACGACGAACCGGACGCCGGCCCGCTGATCCGGCCGTTCGCGATGACCGGTGGCCGCACCCGGCCGCGCTACGAACTCGCGCTGGAGGCCCTGGTCTCCGCCGACGTCGACCCGCAGCGCCTCGCCACCCTGCTCCCCGAGCACCAGCGGATCTGCACGCTGTGCACGGAGGTCAAGTCCGTCGCGGAGGTGTCGGCCCTGCTCTCCCTCCCGCTGGGAGTGGCCCGCATCCTCGTCGCCGACCTGGCCGAAGCCGGCCTGGTCGCCATCCACCAGCCCGCATCCGGGGGCGAATCCGGAAACCAGCCCGACGTCACGCTGCTCGAAAGGGTCCTCAGTGGACTTCGCAAGCTCTAACGCGGCCGCCCCCACCCGCGCCACCACCTCCGCGAAGATCGTCATCGCGGGCGGCTTCGGTGTCGGCAAGACCACGCTCGTCGGCGCCGTCTCCGAGATCAACCCCCTGCGCACCGAAGCCGTCATGACCTCGGCCTCCGCCGGCATCGACGACATCAGCCACGTCTCCGGCAAGACGACCACCACCGTCGCCATGGACTTCGGCCGCATCACCCTCGACGAAGACCTCATCCTCTACCTCTTCGGCACCCCCGGACAGGACCGCTTCTGGTTCATGTGGGACGACCTCGTCCGAGGCGCCATCGGAGCCATCGTCCTCGTCGACACCCGCCGCCTCGCCGACTGCTTCCCCGCCCTCGACTACTTCGAGAACAGCGGCCTGCCCTTCGTCGTCGCCCTCAACGGCTTCGACGGACACCAGCCCCACACCCCCGACGAAGTCCGCGAAGCCCTCCAACTCGGCGCCGACACCCCGGTGATCACGCTCGACGCCCGCCGCCGCGACAGCGCCAAGAGCGCCCTCATCACCCTCGTCGAACACGCCCTCCTGGCCCGACTCCGCTGACACCCGCGCCGAGCCGCCTGCGGGGCGAGTGCGCGAGTAGCAGTGCGGCCCACGGGACTTGGCGAAGTCCCGTGGGCCGCAGGCGTGTTCGGGGGTACTACTCCGCCGGCTCCAGGCCGGCCCGGATCAGGCCGTAGGTGTACGCGTCCTCAAGTGCCAGCCAGGAGGCGGCGATCACGTTGTCGGCCACGCCGACCGTGGACCAGGTCGCGGTGCCGTCGGTCGACTCGATCAGCACCCGGGTCTTCGATCCGGTGCCGTGCTGGCCCTCCAGGATGCGGACCTTGTAGTCCACCAACTCGAAGCCGGCCAGCGGCGGGTAGATTCCCTCCAGGGCCGTCCGCAGCGCCTGGTCGAGGGCGTTGACCGGGCCGTTGCCCTCGCCGGTGGCGATCCGGCGCTCGCCCTTGGCCCACAGCTTGACCGTCGCCTCGTTGCCCGTGAAGCCCTTCGGGCCCTGCTCGCTGATGGTCCGCCAGGACTCCAGGGTGTAGAAGCGGTCCCGGCTGCCGCGCACCTCGTCGCGCAGCAGCAGCTCGAAGGAGGCGTCCGCGGACTCGTAGGTGTAGCCGAGGTTCTCCTGCTCCTTGACCCGGGCCACCACCCGGCCCGCGAGGTCCCGGTCGGTGGAGAGGTCGTAGCCGAGCTCCCTGCCCTTGAGTTCGACCGAGGCGCGGCCGGCCATGTCGGAGACCAGCATCCGCATGGTGTTGCCGACCAGTTCGGGGTCGGTGTGCTGGTAGAGGTCCGGGTCGACCTTGATCGCGGAGGCGTGCAGGCCCGCCTTGTGCGCGAAGGCCGAGTAGCCGACGTACGGCTGGTGGGTGGACGGCGCGAGGTTGACCAGCTCGGCGATCGCGTGCGAGATCCGGGTCATCTCGGCCAGCCGACCCTCCGGCAACACCCGCCGGTCGTACTTCAGCTCCAGCGCGCCGACCACCGGGAACAGGTTGGCGTTGCCGACCCGCTCGCCGTAGCCGTTCGCCGTGCACTGCACGTGGGTGGCGCCGGCGTCCACCGCGGCCAGGGTGTTGGCCACCGCGCAGCCGGTGTCGTCCTGGGCGTGCATGCCCAGCCGGGCGCCGGTCGCGGCCAGCACGTCCGCGACGGTGTCCCGCACGCCGGCCGGCAGCATCCCGCCGTTGGTGTCGCACAGCACCACGACGTCCGCGCCCGCCCGGTGCGCGGTGCGGACCACCGCGAGGGCGTACTCGCGGTTCGCCCGGTAGCCGTCGAAGAAGTGCTCGCAGTCGATGAACACCCGCCGGCCCTGGGAGCGCAGGAACTCGACGCTGTCCCGGATCATCTCCAGGTTCTCGTCCAGCGTGGTGCGCAGCGCCAGCTCGACGTGCCGGTCGTGCGCCTTGGCGACCAGGGTGACCACCGGGGCGCCGGAGGCGACCAGCGCCGCCAGCTGCGGGTCCTCGGCCGCCTTGCCGCCGGCCCGGCGGGTGGCGCCGAAGGCCACCAGCCGGGCCTGCTTCAGGTCCAGTTCGGCGGCGGCGCGGGCGAAGAACTCGGTGTCCCGCGGATTCGCCCCGGGCCAGCCGCCCTCGATGAAGCCCACCCCGAAGTCGTCCAGGTGCCGGGCGATGGCCAGCTTGTCCGCCACCGTCAGGTTGATGCCCTCGCGCTGCGCGCCGTCGCGCAGGGTGGTGTCGAAGACGTGGAAACTGTCGTCGGTACGGCTGACCTCGGTCATGACCTCTGGTTCTCCGTTTCGGGGAGGTTCGTACTGCTCTGCCGGATTCTTCGTCCCGGCTCCACTGTCCAGCATCCCGCGCGCGGCCCCGGTGTCCCCGAGCCCTTCGTGGGGGCTGTCGGCCGGTCCGGGAAACAAAAAGACCCCTCGCGGGTGCGAGAGGTCTGCGCGCGGGTCTGGACGCTGGTGGTCGCTCCGCATCGGGTCCTGCGGGAGCGGTCACTGCGGACCGGCGCGCCTGCTGCTAATCATCAGCGAAAGCGAGGACACGTCGGCAGTCTGGCACACCCCCCGCGATCCGGCCCGCGCGTCTCGCGATGCGAAACGACGCAGGCCGGAGCGGGTACGGGCGTTCCTCGGATCAGACGATCTTGTGCAGCCAGCCGTGGGTGTCCGGCTGCTCGCCGCCCTGGATGGCGAGCAGGGCCCGGCGCAGCTCCATGGTGACCGGGCCGGGCTCGCCGGTGCCGACCGTCCAGTCGGCGGCCGCGGACTTCACCGAGCCGACCGGCGTGATGACGGCGGCGGTGCCGCAGGCGAACACCTCGGTGAGGGTGCCGTCCGCGTTGCCCTGCTGCCACTCCTCGGTGGAGATCCGGCGCTCCTCGACGGCGTAGCCGAGGTCCGAGGCCAGGCGCAGCAGCGAGTCACGGGTGATGCCGGGCAGCAGCGCGCCGGACAGCTCCGGGGTGACGATCTTGGCGTCCTTGCCCTCGCCGAAGACGAAGTACAGGTTCATGCCGCCCATTTCCTCGACCCACCGGTGCTCGGCGGCGTCGAGCCAGACCACCTGGTCGCAGCCCTTGCCCGCGGCCTCGGCCTGGGCGACCAGCGAGGCGGCGTAGTTACCCGCGCACTTGGCGGCGCCGGTGCCGCCGGGGGCGGCGCGGACGTACTCCTTGGACAGCCACACCGAGACGGGCTTGACGCCGCCCGGGAAGTAGGCGCCGGCCGGCGAGGCGATGATCATGAAGAGGTACGAGTTCGACGGGCGCACGCCCAGGCCGACCTCGGTCGCGAACATGAACGGCCGCAGGTACAGGCTCTGCTCCGGCTCGTTCGGCACCCAGTCCTGCTCCTGGGTGACCAGCAACTCCACGGCCTCGACGAAGGCCTCCACCGGCAGCTCCGGCATCGCCAGGCGGCGGGCCGAGGCCTGGAAGCGCAGGGCGTTGGCCTCCGGGCGGAAGGTGGCGATCGAGCCGTCCTGCTGGCGGTAGGCCTTGAGGCCCTCGAAGATCGCCTGGCCGTAGTGCAGGGTCATGTTCGCCGGGTCCATCTCCACCGGCGCGTACGGGACGAGCTGGGCGTCGTGCCAGCCGCGGCCCTCGGTCCAGCGGATGGTGACCATGTGGTCGGTGAAGACGCGGCCGAAGCCGGGGTTGACCAGCCGGGCCTCGCGCTCCGCGGCGGACAGCGGGTGCGCGGAGGGCTTGAGGTCGAACGTGATGGGCGCCTGGGTGGGCGTGCTCATGACTGCTTCCTTCACCGTGGGGTTGGTTCGGGCCGCCACCGCCACCACCTCGCCCCGGCGGGGAACCCGGAACGGAGGCACGACGACACGGCCCACTGTCGATACTCGCATCCAGAGGGCCGTGCCGAACAGTTGCCCGCTCCTTGGAGCGCTGCAAGCTGCCGTTATACGGTCCGGCCCGGGGGGCCGGAACCTTGTCGGGTCCGGCCCCCTCAGCCGGCTACTCGGACGGCGAGCGCGTCGCCGACCTGGGAGGTGCTGCGGGTGCCCGAACGCTCGGCGAGGTCCGCCGCGACGGCGGCCTCCACCTTCGCGGCCTCGGCGGCGAAGCCGAGGTGGTCCAGCAGCATGGCGACCGACAGCACGGTGGCCGTCGGGTCCGCCTTGCCCTGGCCGGCGATGTCCGGCGCCGAACCGTGCACCGGCTCGAACATGGACGGGAACTCGCCGCTCGGGTTGATGTTGCCGCTCGCGGCCAGGCCGATCCCGCCGGTGACGGCGGCGGCCAGGTCGGTCAGGATGTCGCCGAACAGGTTGTCGGTGACGATGACGTCGAAGCGCTCCGGCTGGGTGACGAAGAAGATCGTCGCCGCGTCGACGTGCAGGTAGTCGGTGGTGACCTCGGGGAACTCCCGGCCGACCTCGGCGAAGATCCGGGTCCACAGGTGCCCGGCGTGCACCAGCACGTTGTTCTTGTGCACCAGGGTCAGCTTCTTGCGCGGCCGCGCCTGGGCCCGCCGGTACGCGTCCCGGATCACGCGCTCGATGCCGAAGGCCGTGTTCAGGCTGACCTCGGTGGCCACCTCCTGCGGCGTCCCGGTGCGCAGCGTGCCGCCGTTGCCGACGTACGGGCCCTCGGTGCCCTCGCGGACGACCACGAAGTCGATCTCCGGCTGCCCGGCCAGCGGCGACGCCACCCCGGGGAACAGCCGGCCCGGCCGCAGGTTGATGTGGTGGTCGAAGGCGAACCGCAGCTTGAGCAGCAGCCCCCGCTCCAGCACCCCGGACGGCACGCTCGGGTCCCCGATGGCACCCAGCAGGATCGCGTCGTGGGACTTCAGCTCCGCCAGCACGTCGTCCGGCAGCGTCTCCCCGGTCCGGTGGTAGCGCCGGGCCCCGAGGTCGTACTCGGTGGTCTCCAGCTTCACATCGGCGGGAAGCACGGCGCCCAGGACCTTCAGCCCCTCGGCCACCACTTCCTGGCCGATGCCGTCACCCGGGACTACTGCGAGACGAATGGTGCGAGACATGCTCGGACCCTACTCCGCCGTCCCAGGTGCTGACACCTGCCGTCCGCCATTCGGACACGTCCGGACGGCACCCCAGCACCGGACGGCATGTCACCCCTTCGGGGGGCGCGGGTGACCAGGGGGGCGCCGGGGGCGCGCTTAGGGTGGCGTGAACTGGGGTTCCTGGCAGAACGGGGCGCGTGCGTGAGGTCCGAGCGGCGGCGGGAGGTGCTGGTCTGCGGGGGTGCGGCCGGGCTGGCGGTAGGCGGGTACGCGCTCGCGGCGGGGCTGACCGGGCGGTGGCCGGCCGGGGCGGGGGAGGTCGCGGTGCCGTTCCACGCGCACCTGTGGGACCTGGTGCACGGGCGGGCCGCCGGGGACGTGCTGTTCAACTGGAACAGCGGCTACGGCGTCCCGTTCCTGGCGGACTTCTTCGCCTACCTGATGAACCCGTTCTCCTGGCTCACCGCGCTGCTCCCCCGCGACCAGGGGCAACTCGCCGTCTTCCTGGTCGTGCTGGCCACCATCGGCCTGGCCACCGCCCTGATGGCCCACCTGCTGGGCCGCGTGCACCCCGGTCCGCGGTGGCTGCGGGCGCTCGCCGCGGTCGGGTACGGGCTGTGCGCCTGGGTGCTGGACGTCGGCGGGGCGGCGCCGATGTGGCTGTGGGGCCTGGTGTCGCTGCCGCTGCTCGGCCTGGCCGGTGACTGGTGCCTGCGCGAACGCCGCTGGGTGGCCGGCTCGCTGTGCGTGACGCTCGCCTGGGCGGGCAACCTGTACACCGCCGCGCTGGCCACTCTGGTGGCCGGACTGCTGTTCGCCGTCCGGCTGTTCGCGACCCCGCGGCCGTTCCGGCACCGGGTCCGGGCGACCGGGCGGGCGGTGACCATGGTGACCACCGGGGTGCTGCTCGCCGCCCCGGTGCTGTTCGTCGCGGTTCGGGCCGCGCGCGGCGCCCAGCCGGAGTCCCCGGTGCAGCCGCTCGGCCCGTCCGGGGTGAGCGCGCACCTGGCCCAGCTGCTGCCGCCGACGCACGGCGGCCGGCCGCTGCCGGACGTGGCGATCGGGGTGCTGGGCCTGCTGCTGGTGTGCGGGCTGCCGTTCAACCGCCGGGTGCGGGTCCCGGAGCGGGCGGTGTGGTGCGCGGCGCTGGTGCTGGTGGTGCTGACCTTCGTCTGGACGCCGACCGTGCTGGTCTGGCACGGCCTGGCGATCCCGGCCGGCGGCCCGTACCGGGTGGCGTTCGTGCTGAGCGGGCTGCTGGTGCTGGCCGGCTGGGTGTCGCTGGCGCACCGGCCGGACCGGCCGACCCTGCTGGGCGGCGCGGGGCTGGTCGCGGTGATCGCCGCGCTGGCGGCGACCCGGCACTCGGTGCCCGCCTCCACCTGGGCGCTGCTCGGCGCCGGCGGCGCGGTGCTGCTGGCCGCGCTCCTCGCGCTGGACCTCCGGCACGCGGACCGCCGGGTGACCGCGGTCGCCACCTGGGTGGTGGGCGGCGCGGTGCTCGGCAACGCCGTCTGGTCGGGGTACGCGGCGATCGGCGCGGCCCCGGCGGGCGGCGCCTCCCCGGCGGCCGTCCGGGCCGGGTCCGCGGCGGTGCGGGGCGCCGACGACTGGCCGAACGGGCGCAGCGACCCGGGCCCGCACGCCTTCACCACCAACGACCCGCTGCTGCTGGACGGCCAGGGCGGCGGCTACTTCAGCGGCTACCTGCCGACCGTCGCCGCCCAGCTGCTGCACGACCTGGGCGCGGGCTGGACGGCCGGCGGGCGGCAGACCGCCAGTGTCACCGACCCGGTGGGGCAGGCGCTGTTCGCCGTCCGCGCGCACCTGGACGACGGCCCGACCCCGCCGGGCTTCGCCCCGGGCCGGGCCGCCGCGCCGCCGCTGGTGACCGTGCTGGCGCCGGGGGCGCGGCCGGACACCTCCTCGGTGTGGTCGCGGCAGGAGTCGCTGCTCGGCAGCCAGGTGTACGACGCGCCGCTGCCCGTCCCGGCCGGCGGGCCGGCCCCGACCCTGCACGGCACCAGCGGCTGGTCGGTGCCGGGCGGCGGCGAGGCGACGGTGTTCACCGCGACCTGCACGCCGGGTGGGACGGCGTACTTCCACGGGGTCTGGTACCGGGGCGAGGTGAGCGGGCTGGGCACCGTCTTCCGCAGCGCGGGCGAGCAGCCCACCACGGCCGTGGCGATCCACCGGCTGGGGCCGGTCCCGGCGGACGGGGTGGTCCGGGTGGCGCTCCGCTCGGACGTGGTGAGCCAGGTGCCCGCCCGCCCGATCGGCTGCCTGCGGGCGGGCGCGCTGGAGGCCGCCGTGGCCCGGCTGTCGGCCGCCGGCGCGACCCGGGTCGAGGCCGGCGGGCACACCCTGGCCGCGACGCTGCCGACGGGCTCCACCGGCACCGCGCTGCTGTCCGTCCCGGCGACGGAGGGCTGGACCTGCGCGGTGGACGGCGGCGCGCCCGCGGTGCCCGGCCGGGTGCTCGGCATGATCGGCGTCCCGCTGGGCGCCGGCGCCTCCCGCGTCTCCTGCGTCTTCCGCCCGCCCGGCCTCACCGAGGGCCTGACCGTCGCCTCCGGCACGGCGGCGGCGCTGGCCCTGGTCGCGGTCTTCGACCGCCTCTCCCGCCGCCGCCCGGCCCACGTGCCCCGCCGCGAACGCCGCCGCGCGGCCGCGGCCCCCGAAGGCACCTGACCCGCGGGCGGCCCGCCGGTCGCACCGGCGGGCCGCCCGTTCCCACGGGGGCCTTTCGCGGCCGTCAGGGCAGCGCGACCACCTCCGCCCGCCGCTCGGCCGGGTTGAAGTGGTGGAGCAGCAGCAGCCGGGAGCGGTCGCCGGGCGCCCGGTGGACGTCCAGGACGGTGCCGGCCTGGGCGGGCTCGGCGACGGCGGTGGGGCCGCCGAGGCCGGCCCGGACGGTGAGGGCCGGGTGCAGGACGTCCACCGGCACGTCCGGCCGGGTGCCGCGCAGCCCGATCGAGGAGTAGGCCTCGGCCGGGTCGGGCGTGCCGGGGGCGGCCACCCCGGTCCACACGCCGTAGCGGACGGTGCCGTGGTCGGGCCGGACGCCGGGCAGGGCGCTCAGCCGGACGGGCAGCACGAGGACGTCGCTGTCCAGCAGCCCGGTGTCGACGTCGCCCCAGCGGGCGTTGAGCGGCTGGACGTCGAGTTCCTCGCCGGTGCGGGCGTCGAGGGCGCGGGAGACCAGGACGTCGCTGCCGCGCAGCCGGTCGGCCTTGAGGACGACGTCGGTGACGCCGTCGCCGTCGGTGTCCAGCGAGACCCGCACGGCGTAGAGCCCGACCGGGGTGGCGGCGGGGGCCCACAGCCGGACGCCCACGTACAGCTGGTCGGCGGAGGCGGCGGCGCCCACCGCCCGCAGGTCGGCGGCGCGGTCGGCGGCGTGCTCGACGCAGACGTCCTGCGGCTGGTCGGGGCCTTCGGCCGCGTTCTCGGGCCGGATGCCGGCGCCGGGGCCGACCGCGGCGCCGCCGTTCGGCGGGCAGTCGGGCCAGCGGGCGCCTTCGCCGCCGAGGGCGAACGCGCTGACCAGGCCGGGCTTGTCGCCGGGCTCGGAACTGCCGGCGAGCGCGACGAGCGTGCCGTCCCGGGGGGTGCGGGTGGTGGCGGCGACGCCGAGGTCGGTGGCCGGGCGGGGCGCGGCGAACACCGGGACGCGCAGTTGCGGCAGCGTGGTGTCGGTGACTGGGCTCAGCAGGACCTGCCCGGACAGTTCGGCCCGGTAGCTGCGGGCCCTGCCGCCCTGCACGGGGTCGATGGTCGGGTCGGGGGCGCGGCCCAGCTCGCCGGGGACGGACAGCGTGACCCGCACCCGGGCCGATCCGCCGGCCGGTACCTCGACCTGCTCGGGGCTCACCCGGTAGGCGGCGCCGGGGAGTTCGGTGGCGGCCGCGTACCCGGTGCGGTACGTCAGCGGCACGGCGGCGTGGTTGCACAGCTCGATCTCGCGGCCGAGCTCGACCGGCCCGCCGACCTCGACCGGCCCGAAGGAGACGCCGACCGCGCCCTCGACGGCCCCCTCCCCCGCCGCGTAGGCGACGGCGGGCGTGCGGACGGCCCGGTCGACCTGGGCCCGCCCGGCCCCGGCGCGCTCCGGCCCGTAGACCGGCCCGCCGTGGTCGTCGCCGAGGTGGGTGTCGGCGGCGGTGTTCATCAGCGCGGCCTTGACCTGTTCGACCGGCCAGTCCGGGTGGGCGGCCCGGACCAGCGCGGCGAGGCCGGTGACGTGCGGGGTGGCCATCGAGGTGCCGTTCTCGCGCTGGCCGCCGGTGCCGCTGCCGACCAGGGCGGACCAGATGGTCTCGCCGGGCGCGGCGAGGTCGGGCTTGACCACGCCGGGCACCCCGATGCCGCGCGAGGTGAAGTCGGTGAGGGTGTCGGCCCGGCCGGGCTGGAGCTGGGAGACCGAGCCGTGCAGGGGGTTGCCGGGGGTGGCGAGCCGGACCCGCACGGGCCCGGCGGCCGCGGCCTGCCGGAGCCGTTCGCCGTCCGCGCGGGCGAGCAGGACGGCCGGGACGCGGTCGTCGCCGGCGATCTCGGCGAGGTGGTCGGAGTCGGCGGCGTAGAGGGCGCCGATCGCCCCGGCGTCGGCGGCGTGGTCGGCGCGCGGGCCGGAGTTGCAGGCCCGGTCGGGGTCGCGGGTGTTCCAGGCGAGGACCGCGATCCTCCCGGCGAGCCGCTGCCGGTCGGCGTCGCTGAAGGGCGCGCAGCCGTCCGACTGGTCGGCGGGCAGGGCGAGTTCGCCGCTCACCTCGGCGGTGGACCAGCCCTGGTAGCGCTCGCTCCAGTGGCCGGGGACGACGCCGGCGAGCGAGTCGGGGGCGAGCACGGTGATGCCGTCGACGTCGGCGTGCCCGTGCACGGAGGCGGCGACGGCGACGGCCCGGGCGGCGGTGCCGGGACTGCCGCCGATGCCGTACACGTCGCCCTCGTTCCCGGCGGCCGCGACGACCACGGTGCCGAGCGCGGCGAGCCGGTCGACGGCCAGGGCGTCGGCGTCGTCGGGGCTGCCGAAGCGGCTGCCGAGCGAGAGGTTCACGACGTCGAGGCGGTCGCCGAGGTCGCCGTCGCCGTTGGGGTCGGCGGCCAGGTCGAGGGCCTGGGCGAGCCGGTCGGTGGAGCCGTCGCAGCCGAACACCCGGATCGCGTACAGCCGGGCGCCGGGGGCGGCGCCGGGGCCGACCCGGAACGCGGCCGGATCGAGCCCGGGCCGGTAGGGGCCGCCGTACGGGTGGCCGTCCGCGGTGACGCCGAGGCCGGCGGCCGTCCCGGCGACGTGGGTGCCGTGCCCGTTGCGGGCGCAGTCGATCGGGTTGTCGCTGGGGTGCGGGACGGGCTGGTGGTGCGGGGAGGACGGGTCGGGGTCGTAGTCGTCGCCGACCAGGTCCTTGCCGCCGATCACCTTGGCGGTGGGGAACAGGGCGGCGGGCGCGGGCTTGCCGCGCTCGACGGAGCGGAAGGCCTCCTCGGTGCCGGGGCCGCCGAAGTCGGCGTGGGTGTAGTCGATGCCGCTGTCGATGATGCCGATCCGCACGCCCTGGCCGGTGTTGCCCTCGGCTCCCTCCCAGACCCGGGGGGCGCCGGTGAGCGGCACGGAGTAGGCGTTGTCCCGCCGCTTGTTCACGATCGGGTGGACGGCCCGGACGCCGGGCAGCGCCCGCAGCGCGGCCAGCCGGTCGGCGGGGGCGTCGACGGCGAGGCCGGTGAGCAGGGTGCGGGTGCGGTAGAGCTCCCGGGCGGCGGGCGCGGCGCGGTGGACGGCGGCGGCGAGCCGCTCCAGCGCGTCCCCGGCCCGGGCCCGCTGGGCGGCGCCGGCCTCGGCGGCCTCCCGGCGGACGGCGTCCGGGGAGCGCCGGGCCCGCTGGGCGCCGTCCGCGGCGCGCCGCCAGGCGGGGCCGGCGGCCTCGGTGCCGAGTTCGAGCAGGACGGACGCGGTGCGGCCGGAGCCGACCCCCGGTGGGCCCGCGCTCGGCGGGCCACCGGCGGCCGGGCCGGCGGTGAGTACGGTGGCCCCGGCCAGCAGGGCCAGGGTGAGTCCGATCCGGACGAGCGGACGGCGGACGGGTGGCAGGAGCACTGGGCCCTCTCCCCCGGCAGGGGGACTGATCCGCACACCGTGGTCGCTGACGCCCGCCCGCGCGGACGCCGATCACCCTTCCGGGGGCCCCAAATTAGGATGATCGCGCCGGGCGGGGCGAGCAACTTCCCTCGGACGGCGCGGAGTTGCACTCTACGGAGTGATCCTCCGGCCGCCCGGTCGGCCCAGTCGTCCGATGAACGCCAGCAGTGAACGACCGGCCCTGACCGGCGCTCAGCGGTGGCCGGTCGCCCCTCCGTTGTCCCGGCGGTCGAGCGAGCGCTGCAGCGCGGCGGCGGCGAAGGGGTTGCGCTCGGCGGCCCGGCGGCGGCGCGGGGCGCGGACGGCGGCGGCGGGGGCGGAGGTGACGTGGCGGTCGGCGGTGGTGGGCATACCGGGCTCCTTGGAAGCGGCGCTGGGCAACAGCGCGATGAGGGGAGGTGGGTACGCGCGGAGCAGGGATCGCCTGCCCGTGGGGGCGCACGCGCACACGGGCCGCGCGCCCTGGCTACAGGGGCGGCACACCGTATGGCCCTTCCACGGTACGACCCCGCCCCGGCCGTGTCTGCACGAATACTTGGATTTCCTAGTATCTGAGACGGGGGTCACCCGGGAGAACGCAGCAGGGCCCGTACCGCCGGTCGAACGGCGGTACGGGCCCTGCTGGGGGAAGAACCTCAGCCCAGGTCGACCGAGCGCGCGAAGTGGGCGCCGATCTCGGCGGCGATCACCGACAGCACCTCCTGCGGGATCTCGCTGTCCACCGTGATGGAGGCGAGCGCGCTGCCGCCGTCACGGGCGACCTGCATGCCGGCGATGTTGATGCCCGCGTCGCCGAGGTGCTTGCCGAGCACGCCGACCACGCCGGGGCGGTCCTCGTACTTGAAGAAGGCCATGTGGTCGGTGAGCGCGACGTCCACGTCGAAGGCGTCCACGCCGACGATCTTCTGGGTCTGCTTCGGGCCGGCCAGCGTGCCGGAGATGGCGATCTCCTCGCCGTTCGCCAGGGTGCCGCGCACGGTGATCACGTTGCGGTGCTCGGGGCTCTCGCTGGAGGTGGTGAGGCGGACCTCGACGCCGCGCTCCTGCGCGAACAGCGGGGCGTTGACGTAGGACACCGTCTCCGCCACCACGTCCTCGAACACGCCCTTCAGCGCGGACAGTTCGAGCACCTTCACGTCGTGCTGGGTGATCTCGCCGCGCACCTCGACGTCGAGGCGGACGGCCACCTCGCCGGCCAGCGCGGTGAAGATCCGGCCGAGCTTCTCGGCCAGCGGCAGGCCGGGGCGCACGTCCTCGGCGATCACGCCGCCCTGGACGTTGACGGCGTCCGGCACCAGCTCGCCGGCCAGCGCGAGGCGCACCGACCTGGCGACGGCGATGCCGGCCTTCTCCTGCGCCTCGTCGGTGGAGGCGCCCAGGTGCGGGGTGGCGACCACGTTGTCGAAGGCGAACAGCGGGGAGTCGGTGCACGGCTCCTTGGCGTACACGTCCAGGCCGGCGCCGGCCACCCGGCCGTCGCGCAGGGCGGCGGCGAGCGCCTCCTCGTCCACGATGCCGCCGCGCGCGGCGTTGACGATCCGCACGCTCGGCTTGACCTTGTGCAGCGCCTCGTCGCCGATCAGGCCGATCGTCTCGGGGGTCTTGGGGAGGTGGACGGTGATGAAGTCCGAGACCTCCAGCAGCTCCTCCAGCGAGACCAGCTTGACGCCCATCTGCGCGGCCCGGGCGGCCTGGATGTAGGGGTCGTACGCGACGATCTTCATGCCGAACGCGGACATCCGCTGGGCGACCAGGACACCGATCCGGCCGAGGCCGACGACGCCGAGGACCTTCTCGCTCAGCTCGACGCCGGTGTACTTGTTGCGCTTCCACTCGCCCTGCTTGAGCGCGGCGTTGGCCGGCGCGATGTTGCGGGCGACGGAGATCAGCAGGCCGCAGGCGAGTTCGGCGGCGGTGACGATGTTGGAGGTCGGCGCGTTGACGACCATCACGCCGGCCTTGGTGGCGGCGGCCACGTCCACGTTGTCCAGGCCGACGCCCGCGCGGGCGACCACCTTGAGCTTGCGGGCGGCGGCCAGCGCCTCCGCGTCGACCTTGGTGGCGGAGCGGATCAGGATCGCGTCGACGTCGGCGATCGCGGTCAGCAGCTCGGTGCGGTCGGCGCCGTTGCAGTGCCGGATCTCGAAGTCGGGGCCGAGGGCGTCGACGGTGGCGGGCGACAGCTCTTCGGCGATCAGAACTACGCCAGATTTCACAGTGTTAGCAGTGCTCACGACAGTGTTGTCCTTAACTGTCCGGTTCCCCGGCGCACGTAGGTGGCGTGGATAGGGCGGGGAAGGTGGCATGCCGCGTAGGTAGACGCACGACGCTGTGGGCCTGACGCGCACTCGGAGTGTATCGACGGGCTGGGTAGCAGGCTGCTCCCGTCCGGCGAAATCACCCGGACGAGAGCAGCCTACTTGTACAACGCAGTTACATAATCGGGGCCCGGGAGGGCTCAGGCCTTCTCGTCGACCCAGCTCATCAGCGCGCGCAGCTTCTTGCCGGTGGTCTCCAGCAGGTGGTCCTCGTCGGCCTTCTTGTACTCGTTGTACTTGGGCAGACCCGCCTTGTACTCGGCGATCCAGGTCTTGGCGAAGGTGCCGTCCTGGATCTCGGCGAGGACCTTCTTCATCTCCGCCTTGGTGGCGTCGGTGATGATCCGCGGGCCGGTGACGTAGTCGCCCCACTCGGCGGTCTCGGAGACCGACCAGCGCATCTTCTCCAGGCCGCCCTCGTACATCAGGTCGACGATGAGCTTCAGCTCGTGCAGGCACTCGAAGTAGGCGATCTCCGGCTGGTAGCCGGCCTCGACCAGGGTCTCGAACCCGGCCTTCACCAGGGCGGCGGTGCCGCCGCAGAGGACGGCCTGCTCGCCGAACAGGTCGGTCTCGGTCTCCTCGGTGAAGGTGGTCTTGATGACGCCGGCCTTGGTGGCGCCCAGGCCCTTGGCGTAGGACAGCGCCAGCGCGAAGGCGTTGCCGGTGGCGTCCTGCTCGACGGCGACGATCGCCGGGACGCCGCGGCCCTCGGTGTACTGGCGGCGGACCAGGTGGCCCGGGCCCTTCGGGGCGACCATGCAGACGTCGACGTCCGCCGGGGGCTTGATGAAGCCGAAGCGGATGTTCAGGCCGTGGCCGAAGAACAGCGCGTCGCCGGCCTTCAGGTGCGGGGCGATGTCCGCCTCGTAGACGTCGGCCTGGATCGGGTCCGGGACCAGGATCATGATGAGGTCGGCCTCGGCCGCGGCCTCGGCCGGGGTGACCACGCGCAGGCCGGCCTCCTCGGCCGCGGCGCGGGACTTGGAGTCCGGCTTCAGGCCGACCCGGACGTCGGCGCCGGAGTCGCGCAGGGACAGCGCGTGGGCGTGGCCCTGGCTGCCGTAGCCGATGACCGCGACCTTGCGGCCCTGGATGATGGACAGGTCGGCGTCGTCTTCGTAGAACAGCTCGGCCACGGGGGCACATCTCCTTGCGTGATGGTTGCCGGGGGTTCCTACCGTAGGGGGACCCGGCGAGGGGTGGGTCGTTGCTTCAGAAGGTGAGACAGCGCGGGTGGTTAAGCGCTGCGGTCGAGGGCGCGCAGCGACCGGTCCGTGATGGAACGGGCGCCGCGGCCGATGGCGACCAGGCCGGACTGGACCAACTCCTTGATGCCGTAAGGCTCCAGCATCCGGAGCATGGCCTCCAGCTTGTCCGAGCTGCCTGTGGCCTCGATGGTCACCGCATCGGGCGACACGTCGACGGTCTTGGCCCGGAACAGCTGGACGATCTCGACGATCTGCGACCGCGTCTCGTTGTCGGCGCGGACCTTCACCAGGACCAGTTCCCGCTGGATCGCAGCGGACTGGTCGAGTTCGACGATCTTTATCACGTTCACGAGCTTGTTGAGCTGCTTGGTGACCTGTTCCAGCGGGAGGTCCTCGACGTTGACCACGATCGTCATCCGGGACACGTCCGGATGCTCGGTCGGGCCGACGGCGAGGGAGTCGATGTTGAAGCCCCGACGGGAGAACAGCGCGGCAATGCGGGCGAGCACGCCGGGCTTGTTCTCGACCAGGACGGAGAGGGTGTGCTTGGACATGTCTCGTTCCTCAGTCGTTCTGGAGTAGGAGGGGCGGTCAGTCGAGGTCGTCGCCGAAGTCGGGCCGGACGCCCTTGGCGAACTGGATCTCGTCGTTGCTGGTGCCGGCCGCGACCATCGGCCAGACCATGGCGTCCTGGTGGACGATGAAGTCGATGACGACCGGGCGGTCGTCGATCGCCATCGCCTGCTCGATGACGGCGTCCAGGTCCTCGGGGCGCTCGCAGCGCAGGCCGACGCAGCCCATCGCCTCGGACAGCTTGACGAAGTCCGGGATGCGGGTGCCCTGGGCCGGCGGCTCGATGCCGTCGTGGTCGGGGCCGGAGTGCAGCACGGTGTTGGAGTAGCGCTGGTTGTAGAACAGCGTCTGCCACTGGCGGACCATGCCGAGGGAGCCGTTGTTGATGACGGCGACCTTGATCGGAATGCCGTTGAGGGCGCAGGTGACGAGTTCCTGGTTGGTCATCTGGAAGCAGCCGTCGCCGTCGATGGCCCACACCGGGGTCTCCGGGCGGCCGGCCTTGGCGCCCATGGCGGCGGGGACGGCGTAGCCCATGGTGCCGGCGCCGCCGGAGTTGAGCCAGGTGCCGGGCTTCTCGAAGCGGATGAACTGCGAGCTCCACATCTGGTGCTGGCCGACGCCGGCGGCGTAGATGGCGTCGGGGCCGACCTTCTGGCCGATGCGCTCGATGACCTGCTGGGGGGAGAGCCGGCCGGCGGGGGCGGGTTCGTGGCCCAGCGGGTAGGTCCGCTTCCACTGGTCGAGCTTGTCCCACCAGTCGGCGTAGTCGCCCTTGTGGCCGGCGTCGAACTCGGCCTGGACGGCGACGATCAGGTCGGCGAGGACCTCGCGGGCGTCGCCGACGATCGGGACGTCGGCGGGGCGGTTCTTGCCGATCTCGGCGGGGTCGATGTCGGCGTGGACGACCTTGGCGTGCGGGGCGAAGCTGTCGAGCCGGCCGGTGACGCGGTCGTCGAAGCGGGCGCCGAGGGTGAACAGCAGGTCCGACTTCTGCAGCGCGGTGACGGCCGGGACCGAGCCGTGCATGCCGGGCATGCCCAGGTGCTGCGGGTGACTGTCCGGGAAGGCGCCCAGCGCCATCAGCGTGGTGACCACCGGCGCGCCGGTCAGCTCGGCCAGGATCCGCAGCTCGGCGGTGGCCCGCGCCTTGATCACGCCGCCGCCGACGTAGAGCACCGGGCGCTTGGCGGAGACCAGCATCTTCGCGGCCTCGCGGATCTGCTTGGCGTGCGGCTTGGTCACCGGACGGTAGCCGGGCAGCTGCGGCTCGACCGGCCAGCGGAAGGTGGTGGTGGCCTGCAGGGCGTCCTTGGCGATGTCGACCAGGACGGGCCCGGGGCGGCCGGTGGCGGCGATGTGGAAGGCCTCGGCGATCACCCGGGGGATCTCGGCCGGGTCGGTGACCAGGTAGTTGTGCTTGGTGATCGGCATCGTGATGCCGCAGATGTCCGCCTCCTGGAAGGCGTCGGTGCCGATCGCCTTGGAGGAGACCTGGCCGGTGATGGCCACGATCGGCACGGAGTCCATGTACGCGTCGGCGATCGGGGTGACCAGGTTGGTCGCGCCGGGGCCGGACGTGGCCATGCAGACCCCGACCCGGCCGGTGGCCTGGGCGTAGCCGGTGGCGGCGTGGCCGGCGCCCTGCTCGTGCCGGACCAGGATGTGGCGGACCTTGGCGGAGTCCATCAGCGGGTCGTACGCGGGAAGGATGGCCCCGCCCGGGATGCCGAAGACGGTGTCCGCGCCCACGGCCTCCAGCGAGCGGATGAGCGACTGGGCGCCGGTCATGGTCTCGACGACGTGCTGGGGAGCGGGAGCGTGGGCGGCCGGGGCGTCCCCGCGGCGGGGGGATGCGGCGTGCTCAGTCATCTGCCTGTCTCTTCTCGGGTTCTGCCGACCCGGTGCTACGGGCCCCGGTGGTGCGAGGGGTGGGGTCCCGGTCCGGGCCGATCGCCGGCTCTGCCTCGATCCTCCTCCCGAAGCGGCCGAATCTCACGAATCGGGCCGAATCGGGCGGTCGAGGCGGGGGTCTTGCGGGGATCGAACAGCGTCGGTGCAACAAAAAACCCCTCGTGCCCAAGGGCATGCGAGGGGTGGCGCGTCGGTCTGTCACGAGCGGGGCGTGGAAGCCCGCTCAGCCGACGCGCCCGCCAAGTACGAGAATTCGGGTGCGCATGGCAACGACCTTCCTCCGGTCCGGGGTCGCATGTCAAGCAGGTGGGATGACCGTCTCGCCATTCGGACCGGCTGCCGGACCGCCGGCGGCCCGGTGTTCGGGCAGGTCGGAGGGCTCCTGGCGGCCTGCGCCACGCCCCGGCGCGGCCTCCGGACGGCCACTCGTCCGGGTGTCCGGGGCGGCCGGCACGCGGCGGGCGGGCGGCGCGCCGGGCTGCCGGGGCACCGGGTAGCCGCGGCGGGCCAGGGCGCGGCGCAGCCGGGGCTCGTCCAGCGGCGGGGCGAACACCGAGCCCTGCGCCTGCCGGCAGCCCAGCTCCTGCAGGACGGCGAGCTGCCGGGGCAGGTCCACGCCCTCGGCGGCGGTGGTCATGCCGAGGTCGCGGCCGAGCCGCAGGGCGTGCCCGGCCAGGGTGCGGCCGACCGCGGACCCGCCGAGGTCCTGGACCAGGGTGCGGTCCAGCTTGAGCCCGTCGAAGGGCAGCCGGGCGAGCGCCCCGAGCGAGCCGCCGCCGGCGCCGTAGCCGGCCAGCCAGGTGGAGACGCCGAGCCGGCGCAGCGCGGCGAGCCGGCGGCCGAGCTCGTCGGCGGTCGCGTCCGGGCCCATCCGGGCCACCTCGATCACCAGTTCGTCGGCCGGCAGCCGGGTGTCGCGCAGCGCGGCGGCGACCGTCTCGTACACGCCGGGCGTGCACAGCCGCTCGGCGGAGAGCCGGACGGCCACCGGGACGGCCGAGGGCGCGCCGCGGCCCCGGCCGGGCAGGCCGCGCCGGCCGGCGGCCGCGGCGACGGCCTCCTGGATCAGCCAGCGGGCGAAGCGGGTGGCGGCGTCGCCGTGCTCGGCCGAGCGCAGGAACTCGGCGGGGGTGAGCAGCAGGCCGCCCGCCGAGCGCCAGCGGGCCTGTGCCTCGACGCCGGCGACCGAGCCGGTGGCGAGGTCCACCACGGGCTGGTGGAGCAGCGTGAAGCCGCCCTCCCGGACGGCCACCCGCAGCCGCTCGTCCAGCTCGCTGCGGCGCTCCAGGTCGGCGCGCATGGCCGGGGTGTAGAGCACCACCCGGCCCTTGCCCTCGGACTTGGCCCGGTACATCGCGAGGTCGGCGTTGCGCATCAGCTCGTCGGCGGCGGCCCGCGGGTCGGCGGCCGGGCCGCGCTCGGGGGTGCCGAAGGCGATGCCGATGCTGGCGGCGACGCCGAGTTCGGCGCCGCCGATCCAGTACGGCTCGGAGAGCGCGACCCGCAGCCGTTCGGCGAGCTCCTGGACCTGGAGGCGGCCGAGCGGGCCGCAGACCAGCGCGGCGAACTCGTCGCCGCCGAACCGGGCGACGGTGTCCCCGCTGCGGACGGCGCCCTGCAGCCGGCGGGCGGCCCGGACGAGCAGTTCGTCGCCGACCTGGTGGCCGGCGCTGTCGTTGACGGCCTTGAAGCCGTCCAGGTCGAGGAAGAGCACCGCGACGCCGGCCCCCGCCTCGTTCTGCTGTCCGCGTGCGCCGAGGGCGCCGCGCAGCCGCTGGGTGAACAGCGCCCGGTTGGGCAGGTCGGTGAGCGGGTCGTGGAAGGCGTTGTGCTGCAACTGGGCCTGCAGCATGACGCGTTCGGTGACGTCCCGGCTGTTGAGCAGCAGGCCGTCGCGGTGCCGGCTGACGGTGGACTCGACGTGCAGCCACTCGCCGCCGCCGGAGCCGATCCGGCACTCCACCCGGGCCGAGGACTCCGCGGTGCCGGGGCTGCGGTGCGCGGTGAGCCGGACCCGGGCGAGGTAGCGGCGGACCTCGGAGAGCACCCGGTCCAGGTCCTCGGGGTGGACGAGGTCGAGCAGGTTGCCGCCGACCAGCTCCTCCGGGTCCCGCCCGTAGACGCCG
The DNA here is from genome assembly GCF_041053115.1 of Streptomyces sp. Y1. NCBI lineage: Bacteria > Bacillati > Actinomycetota > Actinomycetes > Kitasatosporales > Streptomycetaceae > Streptomyces > Streptomyces sp. Y1. Next base: position 2,612,573 of record NZ_CP163445.1, read on the forward strand.
AGCGCGGCCGGGGACACGTACGAGAGCACGCCGTTCGCGCCGGCGATCATGATGACGTCGCTGGAGCCCTGCACCAGGGAGCGGAAGTGCGCCTCCTTGTGGGCGAGTTCCTGCGCGAGCGACAGGTTGTCGAGCAGCATCACCCCCTGCCGCAGGATCAGCGCCAGGCCGACGGTGCACGCGGCGGCGGCCACCACGCGGTCCAACTCCCGCCCGCCGAGGGCGTTGTAGAGGATCCCGGCGGTGCACACCGCGGCCGCCGCGTACGGCGTGAGCGCGCTGAAGGTGGTGGCGACCCGGCGGCGCGGGAGGCCGCCGGCCGAGGGGTGCTCGCGCAGCGGGCGGCGCCAGCGCGGGGACCACGGCGCCCAGGCGAGCAGCAGGCTGCCGGAGAACCAGCCGGCGTCCAGCAGTTCGCCGGAGTGGTAGCTGTTGTGCAGCGTCGGGGAGGTCCACAGCGCGTCGCACAGGACGGTGACGGCGAGCGCGACCATCGCGGTGTGCACGGCCGCCCGGTTGCCGTCGCGGCCGCCGAAGCGCAGGCCGACCACCAGGCTGACCAGCAGGATGTCCAGCACCGGGTAGGCCAGGTTGAGCGCGATGTGCAGCGGGGAGCCGTTCTCGCCGGCCGCGATCCGGCCGAGGGCCAGGCTCCAGCTGAGGGTGAACAGCGAGCCGGCGATCAGCCAGCCGTCGAGCAGCAGGCAGAGCCAGCCGGCGGCCGAGCGGGGGTGCTGGGCGAGCACCAGGACGCCGGTGATCGCGAGCGGGGCGAACAGCAGGAAGGCGTACTCGGCGAGCGAGTCCTGCGGCAGCGGTCTGCGCACGACCAGCTCGTACCAGCCCCAGGTGCCGTTGCCGAAGGCGACCATGAGCGAGGAGAGGCCGAACAGCAGCCAGGCCGGGCGGGCGTGCCCGCCGACCGTGCAGCCGTACACCAGGCAGGACAGCGCGGCCGCGAGGGCCGCCGCGGCCAGCCCGAAGTCGCCCATGAAGATGGAGAGTTGGGGCGAGCCCCAGTCGGCGGCGGCGCCCAGCGCGTAGGCTCCGCAGAGGCCGCCGAGGACGAGGCCGGGCAGCGCGCGGCTGTGCCGGAACCGGCGCAGCACCCCCGGGCGGACGGGCGGCGGGGCGGCGGCCGGGCCGGGCGCGGACGCGTCGACGGGCGCGGACCCCTCGATGGTCGGCGGGCCCGGGCGTCCGGCTCCGGGCAGCACCGTATCGGTGGAGCTCACTGGACCTCTCCCCCTCCGACCCGGGGCCCGGCGCCCCGGTCGCGGACCACCGGCCGCGCACCTCTCGGCCGTACGCGGCGACCCGGCGCCCCGTCAGGACGGCGGCCCAGGGGGCGGGCGGCCGGTCGGCCACCGCACCGCACCGATGCTCCCGGACGGGACCCTACACCAATTCCGTCACTCAATGACACGCACACTCAACTTAGAGTAATGGCGAGTGGGTGGGGTGATGCATCCGATTCGAGCGGATCGGCCCGGTTGGCGGCGGCGCGCGGGAGGGGGCTCACACGACGCGCACGGGAGCGCGCGGCGGCGCTCGAACAACCGGAACGGCCCCCGACCGTCCAGGTCAGGGGCCGTTCCGGGGCGCCGGTCAGCTGCCGGCGGGGGCCAGGTCGTCCGGGAACAACCGCAACCGGTGCGCCAGCGCGGCCGCCTCGCCCCGGCCGGCGACCGAGAGCTTGCCGAGGATGTTGGACACGTGCACGCTTGCGGTCTTCGGAGAGATGTACAGCTCCTCGGCGATCTGCCGGTTCGTCCAGCCGCGCGCGAGCAGTCGGAGCACGTCCCGCTCACGGGGGGTGAGGCCGAAGGAGTCCCCGACCGAGGGGGCGGGCGCCGCCGCGGCGGCGGGCCGCTCGCCCGCGGCGAGGTCCAGCCCGCCCCGCTCGACCAGCCCGGCGATCCGCGCCGCCAGCAGCCGGTCGCCCCGGCCGGACGCCAGTTCGCGGGCCTCGCGCAGCAGTTCGGCCGCGGCCTCGCGCCGGCCGGCGACCAGCTCCGCCTCGCCGGCCCGCGCCAGGGCGAGCGCCAGCGGGTGCGGCAGGCCGGTCGTCCGCAGCAGCGCGACCGCCTCCGCCCACTGCTCCGGGGTGTCGGCGCCCTCGGCCCGGGCCAGTTCGGCCTCCAGCAGCCGGGCCCAGCCGTGGTGCAGCGGCGCCCGCGGCCGCAGCTCGGCGGCGGCCGCGGCGATCGCGGCCAGCGCCTCGGCGCGGCCCGGACCGGCCTGCGGCAGGCCCCGGTTGTCCGCCTCCACCGTCGCGCCCTCGACCAGCAGCGGGTAGACGTCGGACTCGTAGCCGAGCCGCTGATCCCGCCCCAGCTCGGCGAGCAGTTCGGCGCGGGCGTCCAGCGGCCGCCCGCCGTGCGCGGCGAGCGCCACCGCGAGCCGGCTGATCGGCACGGTGTGCTGCACCTCGCCCTGCCGGTCGCTGGCCCGGGCCCGGGCCAGCGCGGTCGCCGCGCCCGCCAGGTCACCGTTCAGCAGGGCGAGGTCGCCGCGTATCCGGTCCAGGAACTCGACATGGCCGTCGGTCAGCCCGGTCGCCTCGCAAGCGGCCAGCACTTCCGCGGCCTCGTCGAGCCGGCCGAGGTCGACCAGCGCCTCCAGCAGGTTGCCGGACAGGATGCTGCCGATGTTGCGCAACAGCCCGTTGCCGTCCGCGAACTCCAGGCCCTCCCGGGCCAGCGCGACCGCCTCCTCGGGCCGGCCCAGCCCGCGCCGCATGTTGGCGAGGTTGTTGATGCCGCGCAGCAGCACGTCGGGCACGCCCAGGGTGCGGGCCCGGTCGACCGCGCCGGCGAGCTCGGCCAGCCCGCCCTCGGTGTCGCCCAGCACGTCGTAGCGCAGGTAGCCGAGGGTCATCCGGGCGTGCAGCTCGACCGAGTGCGCGCCGACCTCCTCGGCGATCCGGATCGCCCGCTCCGCCAGCTCGATGTGCTCGGGCCCCGGGCCCTTGATCACCCCGCGCCCGGCGCTGAGCGCGAACACGTCGGCCTGCACGGCGGACGGCGGCAGGTGCTCGACCAGCCGCAGCGCGTAGTCGATCTCCTCGTTGCTGCCGGACCGCCGCAGGCTGTCGAGCATCCGGGACCGGTTGATGTGGAACCAGGCCGCGCGCAGCGGGTGCGCCGCCTCGTCCACCAGCCGCAGCCCGCGCCGGGCCAGGCTCAGGCCGCGCTCGCGGTCGCCGCTGCGCCGGGCCGCGACCACGGCCTCGGCCAGCACGTCGACGAGCTGGATGCTCTCGCAGTCGTCGGCGCCGTGGTCGCAGGAGCCGGGCGGGTAGGTCTCGGCCCAGTCGTACGGCCGCAGGGTGTTCGCCAGCACCTCCTCGGAGACCGCGTCCCACAGCTCCAACGCCCGCTCCAGCATGCCGAGTTGTTCGGCGAAGGCGTTGCGGCGGCGGGCCGCGCGGGCGGCCTCCAGGGCGGCCGGCAGGGCGCGCGCCGGGTCGTGCGCGTGGTACCAGTAGTTGGCGAGCCGCGCGGGCAGCGCGTCGCCCGGGACGAGCAGCGGCTCGGCCTCCACGGCGAGCGCGAACTTGCGGTTGATCCGGTGCCGTTCGCCCGGCAGCAGGTCGTCCGAGACGGCCTCGCGGACCAGCGCGTGCCGGAAGCAGTAGCCCTCGCCGTCACCGTCCAGCCGCAGGATGTTGGCGCCGACCGCCGCCCGCAGCGACTCGATCAGCGCCTCCTCGTCGTCGGCCAGGACGGCCGCCAGCAGGGCGTGCTCGACCCGGGACCCACCCTCGGCGGCGATCTTCACGACCCGCTGGGCGTCCTCGTCCAGGCCCTCGACCCGCACCAGCAGCATGTCCCGCAGCGAGTCGGTGAGCCCGGCGCCGACGCCGTCCTGCACGGCGGTGGCCAACTCCTCGACGAAGAACGGGTTCCCCTCGGAGCGGCGGTGGATGCGGTCCACCAGCTGCCGGTCGGGGGCGGTGGTGCCGAGGATGCCGGCCAGCTGGGCGGCGACCTCGCGGCGGCCGAAGCGCGCCAGCTCCAGCCGCTGGACGGTGCGCAGCCGCTCCAGCTCGGCGAGGAAGGGGCGCAGCGGGTGCCGGCGGTGCAGGTCGTCGGTGCGGTAGGTGGCGACCAGCAGCACCCGGGAGCGGTGCAGGGTGCGCACCAGGAAGGCGAACAGCTCGCGGGTCGAGCGGTCGGACCAGTGCAGGTCCTCGATGGCCAGGACGAGGGTACGGTCCGCGCCGAGCCGCTCGAACAGCCTCGCGGTGTGCTCGAACAGCCGGGCCCGGCCGTACTCGTCGTTCGGCTCGCCGTCCGCCTCGCCGAACTCCGGCAGCAGCCGGGCGAGATGGCCCTCGCTGCCGGCGGCGGCACCCTCCAGCTCGGCGCCCAGCGCGCGGTGCAGCCGGCGCAGCGCGGCGGCCAGCGGCGCGTACGGCAGGCCCTCGGCGCCGACCTCCAGACAGCTGCCCAGGGTGGTGAGCGCACCGGCGTCGCCGGCCCGGCACAGGAACTCCTCCAGCAGCCGGGTCTTGCCGACGCCCGCCTCGCCGCCGATCAGGATGGCCTGCGGGCTACCGGTGCCGGCCCGCCGCAGCGCGTCGGTCAGCTCGGTGATCTCGCTGCCGCGGCCGACGAAGACGGGACTGACCGATATCTGCTGCATGGAGGCGAGCATGCCATAGCCGGAGCCGCCGGTGAGAGGGGTATTCACCCCCGGCGAACGCCCGGAGGGGGAGGCGCCGTTCGGCGTCTCCCCCTCCGGGATGTCCTCGGCACCTTCGCGGTGCCCGGCGGTCAGCATTCCCGCTGCTTCACGGGGCGGCGCTGGAAGCGCGCGGCGACGGGACGGCGCTGCAGGCGTCGCGCCTGGCGGGCCTCGCGCACCAGGCGCTCGTGTTCGGCGCGCTCGGCGAGCTCGTGGGCCTGGTGCTGGATGAGCTGGTACTCGATCACTTCGGGTTCCCCTTTGTGGGTTTCACTGCGTTTCCCTGACATGTAAGAGCTTCCTCTCCCAGGAGGGGGTGCCACATCGGGAGCCTGCCCGATGTTTCGAAGGCGGGATGCCTTAGATCGGGCCCTGGAAAAGGTTTAAGGCCCTGCCTCACCTCGATCTGGAGGTGAGACAGGGCCTTAGGCCTTACTTAGGGGGCCTTAGACGCCTTAGATGCCTTAGGAAGGCGGGCTTGACGGCCTAGGACCCCTCAGGACGCTCGGGATGCCCGGGCTCAGACAGCGCCGAGCTTCTCCAGGCTGTGCTTACTGGCTTTCCGCGGCAAGCCGCTCCAGGATCAGGTCCTTCACGCGCGCCGCGTCCGCCTGGCCGCGGGTGGCCTTCATGACCGCGCCGACCAGCGCGCCCACCGCGGCGACCTTGCCGTCGCGGATCTTGGCGGCGATCGCCTCGTTCTCGGCGATGGCCTGGTCGACGGCCGCGCCCAGCGCGGAGTCGTCCGAGACCACGGCCAGACCGCGCTTCTCGACGACCTCGTCCGGCTCGCCCTCGCCGGCCAGCACGGCCTCGATGACCTGGCGGGCCAGCTTGTCGTTCAGCTTGCCCTCGGCGACCAGCGCGGCCACCCGGGCGACCTGCGCCGGGGTGATCGGCTGCTCGGCCAGCTCGGTGCCGGTCTCGTTGGCGCGGCGGGCCAGCTCGCCCATCCACCACTTGCGGGCCTGGTCGGCCGGGGCACCGGCCGCGATGGTCTCCTGGATCGGCTCCACCGCACCGGCGTTGAGCACCGACTGCATGTCCTTGTCGGACAGGCCCCACTCGGCCTGCAGCCGGGCGCGGCGCACCCGCGGCAGCTCCGGCAGACCGGCGCGCAGCTCCTCGACCCACTCGCGGGCGGGGGCGATCGGCACCAGGTCCGGCTCGGGGAAGTAGCGGTAGTCCTCGGCGTTGTCCTTGATCCGGCCCGAGGTGGTGCTGCCGTCCTCCTCGTGGAAGTGACGGGTCTCCTGGACGATGGTGCCGCCGTCGGTCAGCACGGTCGCGTGCCGCTGGATCTCGAACCGGGCGGCCCGCTCCACGCTGCGCAGCGAGTTGACGTTCTTGGTCTCCGAGCGGGTGCCGAAGGTCTCGGTGCCGTTCGGGCGCAGCGACAGGTTGACGTCGCAGCGCATCTGCCCCTTGTCCATCCGGGCCTCGGAGACGCCCAGCGACTTGATGACCTCGCGCAGCTCGGCCACGTACGCCTTGGCGACCTCGGGGGCACGCTCGCCGGCGCCGACGATCGGCTTGGTGACGATCTCGATCAGCGGGATGCCGGCCCGGTTGTAGTCGAGCAGCGAGTGGGTCGCGCCGTGGATGCGGCCGGTGGCCCCGCCGACGTGGCTGGACTTGCCGGTGTCCTCCTCCATGTGGGCGCGCTCGATCTCCACGCGGAAGGTCGAGCCGTCCTCCAGCTGCACGTCGAGGTAGCCGTTGAAGGCGATCGGCTCGTCGTACTGCGAGGTCTGGAAGTTCTTGGGCATGTCCGGGTAGAAGTAGTTCTTCCGCGCGAACCGGCACCACTCGGCGATCTCGCAGTTCAGCGCCAGACCGATCTTGACGGCCGACTCCACGCCCACCGCGTTGACCACCGGCAGCGAGCCCGGCAGGCCCAGGCAGGTCGGGCAGGTCTGGCTGTTCGGCTCGGCGCCCAGCTCGGTCGAGCACCCGCAGAACATCTTGGTCTTGGTGCCGAGCTCGACGTGGACCTCAAGGCCCATCACCGGGTCGTACGACGCGAGAGCGTCCTCGTAGGAGACCAGGTTCATGACGCTCACAGCGTCCCTTCTCAACTAAAGACTCGGGAGGTACGGGCCCGGCCGCCGCGTCACGCGGCGGCCGGACCAGGGGCGTCAGCCCTGCAGCACGTCGTCGGAGGCGAGCTGACGCAGCTCGCGCACCAGCAGCGCCGTGCCGGTGATCAGCGCGGCGGCGCCGACCAGGGCGTTGACCAGCTTCAGGGTGTCGCTCTCGTCGCGGGCGCTGCGGACGTCCTTGACGATGGAGATCGCGCCGAACGCGCTGGTGCCGATGGACAGCAGCAGACCGGGCTTGGAGTGCTTCCAACCCTTGGCCTTCTCGATCTTGCTCACAGTGCCGGTGCCTCCTCCAGCAGGGTGTGCCCCCACTTGTCGTTGAGTGCGGCCTCGACGGCGCCGCCCACGCGGTACAGGCGGTCGTCCGCCATCGCGGGCGCGATGATCTGCAGGCCGACCGGGAGATTGTCCTCCGGCGCCAGGCCGACCGGCAGCGACATGGCCGCGTTGCCCGCCAGGTTCGACGGAATCGTGCACAGGTCGGCCAGGTACATCGCCATCGGGTCGTCGGCGCGCTCGCCGATCGGGAAGGCGGTGGTCGGCGTGGTCGGCGAGACCAGGACGTCGACGCCGGCGAAGGCCGTGTCGAAGTCCCGCGAGATGAGCGTGCGGACCTTCTGGGCCGAGCCGTAGTAGGCGTCGTAGTAGCCCGAGGAGAGGGCGTAGGTGCCCAGGATGATGCGGCGCTTGACCTCGTCGCCGAAGCCGGCCTCACGGGTCAGCGCGGTGACGTCCTCGGCCGAGCGCGAGCCGTCGTCGCCGACCCGCAGGCCGTAGCGCATCGCGTCGAAGCGGGCCAGGTTGGAGGAGCACTCGCTCGGCGCGATCAGGTAGTACGCGGGCAGCGCCAGGGTGAACGACGGGCAGGACACCTCGACGACCTCGGCGCCCAGCTCGCGCAGCAGCTCCACCGACTCGTTGAAGCGCTGCATCACGCCGGCCTGGTAGCCCTCGCCGGCGAACTCCTTGACGACGCCGATCCGCATGCCGCGGATGTCGCGCATCTTCGCGGCCTCGACCACGGCCGGGACGGGCGCGTCGATCGAGGTCGAGTCCAGCGGGTCGTGCCCGGCGATGGCCTCGTGCAGCAGCGCCGCGTCCAGCACCGTACGGGCGCACGGGCCGCCCTGGTCCAGGCTGCTGGAGAAGGCGACCAGGCCGTAGCGGGACACCGAGCCGTAGGTCGGCTTCACGCCGACCGTGCCGGTGACGGCGCCGGGCTGGCGGATCGAGCCGCCGGTGTCGGTGCCGATCGCCAGCGGGGCCTCGAAGGCGGCCAGCGCGGCGGCCGAACCGCCGCCGGAGCCGCCGGGGATGCGGGTGAGGTCCCACGGGTTCCCGGTCGGGCCGTAGGCCGAGTTCTCGGTGGAGGAGCCCATCGCGAACTCGTCCATGTTGGTCTTGCCGAGGATGACCACGCCGGCGTCCTTGAGACGGCTCGTCAGCGTGGCGTCGTACGGCGGGATCCAGCCTTCGAGCATCTTCGAACCGCAGGTGGTCGGGATGCCCTTGGTGGTGAAGACGTCCTTCAGCGCGAGCGGGACACCGGCCAGCGGGCCCAGCTCCTCGCCCTTGGCGCGCTTCTCGTCGACGGCCTTGGCGGCGTTCAGCGCGCCCTCGGTGTCCACGTGCAGGAAGGCGTTGACCTTCTTGTCGACGGCGTCGATGCGGTCCAGGTGCGCCTGCGCGACCTCGACGGCGGACACCTCGCCCTTGGCGATGGCGGAAGCCGTCTCGGCGGCCGTCCACTTAATGATCGGAGTGGGGATCATCTCGGTCATCTCGGTCAGTCCTCCCCGAGGATCTGCGGCACACGGAAACGCTGCTCCTCGGCGGCGGGGGCGCCGGACAGCGCCTGCTCCGGGGTGAGCGACGGCCGCACCTCGTCCGCGCGCATGACGTTGGTCAGCGGCAGCGGGTGGGAGGTCGGCGGGACGTCCTGTCCGGCGACCTCGGAAACGCGGGCGACCGCGCCGATGATCACGTCGAGCTGCTCGGCGAAGTGGTCCAGCTCTTCGGGCTTCAGCTCAAGACGCGACAGCCGGGCGAGGTGGGCGACCTCCTCGCGCGTGATGCCAGGCATGCAGCGATCCTCAGGGTGAGTTCTGGTGAGGCCCGGCGGCGCCTGCCGGCGTGCCGGGCCCGGGCAGGAGCAGCCGGGTTCGGCGCTCCGTCCTCGTGGTCTTTGGACCCCATCCTATGGGGCGCGGCCCGGCCACCGGCCAACGAGTGACCCCGGGGCCGCGTCACCGCGGCCGCGCACGGCCCCGCCCCCGCTCCCCCGACCCGCCCGGGGTGCCGGCCGACCGACGGCCGGCCGACGCCCGGGGCGCTCTACTGCGGCCGCACGCGGGCCCACCCCTGGGCGCCGGGCGCCTTGAACTCCAGCTGCGCGGCGGACACCGGCTGGGGCCGCGGCGCCGCCGGGAGGTGGTTGACGTGCGGGGCGTGCTGGACCTGCCTGCCGCTCGGCAGGTGCGGAACGAGCGGGACGTGCTGGGCGGCGGCGGCCGGCGGCAGGACCGGGGGCCGGGCCGGCGGAATCACGGGCGGCAGGACGGGCGGCAGGACGGGCGGCAGCACCGGCTGGACGGCGGCGGCCGCGGGCTGCGCCACCGGCTGGGCGAGCGGCTGCGCCACCGACTGGATCACCGGCTGCGCCACCGGCTGGATCGCCGGCTTCCCGCAGCCCGGCTGGTTCACCGGCCGGGTGACCGGCGAACCGGCCGGGGCGATGCCCAGCCGCTCCGCCGGCGGGGCGCCGGCCGTGCGGTGCACCCGCAGCCAGGCGGTGGCCTGCTCGGCCGGCAGCGCGGCCGACACCAGCCAGCCCTGCACCGCGTCCACGCCCAGCCCGTGCAGCCGCTCCCAGGTCTCGTCGTCCTCGACGCCCTCGGCGACCACCGTCAGCCCGAGCGAGTGGGCGAGCTCCACCGAGCAGCGGACCACCGCCGCGTCGTGGTCGTCGGCGACCATCCGGGAGACGAAGGAGCGGTCGATCTTGAGCTCGCCGACCGGCAGGCTGCGCAACCGCACCAGCGAGGAGTGCCCGGTGCCGAAGTCGTCCAGGGACATCCCGACGCCGTAGCCGCGCAGTTCGGCCAGGGTGTCGGCGGCGCGGCGGGAGTCGTCCAGCAGCAGCCGCTCGGTGATCTCCAGCTGGAGCGCGTGGGCCGGCACCCGGTGCCGGACGAGGTGCCCGGCGACGCGCTGGGCGAAGCCGGGGTTGAGCACGTCGCGCGGCGAGACGTTCACCGCGACCTGCACCTCCAGGCCCTCCTGGCGCCAGCTGGCGAGCTGGCCGACCGCCGCCTCCAGCACGTAGTCGGTGAGCCGGGGCATCAGGCCGCTGGACTCGGCGAGCCCGACGAACTCGTCCGGCGAGACCCTGCCCTGCCCGGGCCGCTCCCAGCGCAGCAGCGCCTCCAGGCCGACCACCCGGCCGTCGAAGGCCACCTTGGGCTGGTAGTGCAGCTGCACCTCGCCGGTCTCCAGCGCCCGCCGGAGGTCGCCGAGCAGCCCGATCCGGTACGGCGTGTCGACGTCCTGCGCCTCGTCGTACTGGGCGACGCCGCTGCAGCCGCGCTGGGCGTGGCCCATCGCGACGTCCGCGCGGCGCAGCAGCGCCTCGGCGTCCTGGGCGTGCTGCGGGTAGACGCAGACCCCGGCGCTGGCCTCCAGGACGAGCAGCAGCCCGTCGAGGCGGATCGGCGCGGCGAGTTCGGCGATGAGCGCCTTGGCGACGCGCTCCAGGCTGTCCGGGCAGTTGATGCCGGGCAGCAGGACGGCGAACTCGTCGCCGCCCATCCGGGCCACCATGGGCCGGCCGCGCCGGTAGTACCGGGGCAGGCCGGCGAAGACGTCGTCGATGGACTCCCGGGTGGCGCTGCCGGCCGGGCCGCCGGAGCGCAGCGCGCGGTGCAGGCGGCGGGCGATGTGCACCAGCAGCCGGTCGCCCGCGGTGTGTCCGAGCGTGTCGTTGAGCGATCGGAACCGATCGAGATCGAGCAGTATCAGACCGACGCTGCACTTCTCGCCGTGCGCGACGATCGCCTCCTGAGCCGCCAGGAGTAACGCCTGACGGTTCGGCAGGTCGGTGAGCGGGTCGGTGAGCTGGTCGCGGGCGCGGTCCCGGGCGATCCGCCAGGCCGCGACCAGCACCGCGAGGGGCACCGCGAACAGCGGCAACAGCTCGGGTTCGTACCGGTAGACCAGGACGGCGAGCGGGATGAGCGGCGCAGCACCGGCCAGCAGTACGCCGAGCAGCAGGACCGCACCTGCCACCCCCTGCGGCGGGCGTGTGGGAGCGCCGCCGGTCGTACGATCCATAAGCCCTGTCCTCCGTCGGGCCCGCCCCGTCAGGCCGCCTTAACGGTGAGGCACCGTGCCGGTACCGACAGCTGCCGGGCATGGAGCGACCCCGAGGAGCCCCGGCTCAGCCGGTGCCCCCACCCCTGCTGACACTCTGTTGCGCTCCAGGGTATGCCGGGGTCCACCCGGTGGGCAGACTTTCGGACAACCGGAAACGCACCACCGCGCCGGGTACCGCACGGTGAAACAATGCCCGATTTCACGATGCGGCACCCGGTGACGTTGCATCAGGACGATAACAAGACGGATTCGGCCATGTGTTGATCGGGTCGGAACTCCGTCCGTCCGGGGGTCAGGACCCGGCCGGGGCGTCCCCCTTCGGCTCCTCGGCCGCCGCCTCCGGCTCGGGCAGCCCCAGGTGGGCGCGGGCCGCGGCCGGCCCGTCCGCGAGCAGCACGGCGAAGCCGGCGTCGTCGAGGACCGGCAGGCCGAGCTGAACGGCCTTGTCGTACTTGGACCCGGGATTGTCACCGGCGACCACGAAGTCGGTCTTCTTCGACACCGATCCGGTCACCTTCGCTCCCCGCGAGGTCAGGGCCTCCTTCGCGCCGTCCCGGGTGTGCCCGGCCAGCGTGCCCGTGACGACCACCGTCAGGCCCTCCAGCGGGCGCTCCGCCTCCTCCTCGTCCGCGAACTCCTCGACGAAGCGGACGCCGGCGGCACGCCACTTCTCCAGGATGTCGCGGTGCCACTCCTCCTCGTGCCACTCCCTGATCGAGCGCGCGATGGTCGGGCCGACGCCCTCGGCCGCCGCCAGCTCCTCCTCGGTGGCCGAGAAGATCCGGTCCAGGTCGCGGAACTCGCGGGCCAGCTCCTGCGCCGCGACCGGCCCCACGTGCCGGATCGAGAGGCCGTTGAGGAAGCGCCAGAGCGGGCGGTCCTTCGCCGCCTCCAGGTTGTCCAGCAGCGTCCGCAGCGACTTCTTCGGCTCGCCCTTGGTGGTCGCGAAGAAGAAGACCTCCTTCTCCTCGCCGGTCTTGTCGTCCAGCTTGGGCATGCCGGTCTTCTGGTCGCGCACCAGCACCCTGATCGGCAGCAGCTGCTCCTCGGTCAGCCCGAAGACGTCCCCCTCGTTGCGCACCGGCGCCTCGGCCGGCTGCAGCGGCTGGGTCAGCGCGGTGGCCGCGACGTAGCCCAGCCCCTCGACGTCCAGGCAGGACCGCCCGCCGAGGAAGGCGATCCGCTCGCGGATCTGGGCCGGGCAGAACTGCGCGTTGGGGCAGCGCAGGTCGATGTCCCCCTCGGACATCGGACGCAGCTCGCTGCCGCACTCGGGGCAGTGCGAGGGCATCACGAAGGCCTGCTCGGTGCCGTCCCGCAGGTCGTAGACCGGGCCGAGGATCTCCGGGATGACGTCACCGGCCTTGCGCAGCACCACGGTGTCGCCGAGCAGCACGTCCTTGGCCTTGACGATCTGCTGGTTGTGCAGCGTCGCGTACTGCACCATCGAGCCGGCCACCTTCACCGGCTCGGCCAGCACCGCGTACGGGGTCGCCCGGCCGGTGCGGCCGATGCCGACCTTGATCTCGGCCAGCTTGCCGGTGACCTCCTCCGGCGGGTACTTCCAGGCGATCGCCCAGCGCGGGGACTTGGAGGTCGCGCCGAGCCGGCCCTGCAGGGCGATCTCGTCCACCTTGACCACGACGCCGTCGATCTCGTGCTCGACGGAGTGCCGCTGCTCGCCGAAGTGCTTGATGAAGGCCCGGACTTCGGCGAGCGTGCCGACCACCTTGTTGTGCCGGGCGGTGGGCAGGCCCCAGTCGTGCAGCAGCTGGTACGCGTGCGACTGGTTGTCGATCTCGAAGCCGACCCGGGCGCCGATCCCGTGCACCACCATGTGCAGCGGGCGGGAGGCGGTGACGTGCGGGTCCTTCTGGCGCAGCGAACCGGCCGCCGCGTTGCGGGGGTTCATGAACAGCCGGATCATCGCCCGGGGCCGCTTGCCCTCCTTGGCGCGCTCCTCGTTCTCCTGCCGGCGGCGCTCGTTCTCCTCCGCGAAGGAGGCGTTGAGGGCGTCGAAGGCCTCGGTCGGGAAGTAGACCTCGCCGCGGATCTCCACCAGCTCGGGGACGTTCTCGCCCGCGAGCTGGTGCGGGATCTCCTTGATGGTGCGGACGTTGGCGGTGATGTCCTCGCCGACCCGGCCGTCGCCACGGGTCGCCGCCTGCACCAACTGGCCGTTCTCGTACGTGAGGTTGACGGCCAGGCCGTCCACCTTCAGCTCGCACAGGTAGTGGTAGTCGATGCCGTGCAGCTCGGTGGCGACCCGGTCGGCCCAGGCGCCCAACTCCTCGTCGTCCATCGCGTTGTCGAGGCTGAGCAGCCGCTCGCGGTGCTCGACGGCGGCGAACAGCGCGGTGGGGGCGCCGCCGACCCGCTGCGTCGGCGAGTCCGGCGTGACCAGGGCCGGGTGCTCGGCCTCGATCCCCTCCAGCTCGCGCATCAGCGCGTCGAACTCGGCGTCGCTGACGACCGGCGCGTCCTGCTCGTAGTAGCGGGCGCGGTGGTCGGTGATCTCCACCGACAGCTCGGCGTGCCGCCTGCGCACCTCCGCCGGGACGTCCTCCCAGCCCTCGACAGCCGTCACCGCAAGCCCTCCTACGTTCTCATTCCGGGTTGTCCACCAGGCTCCGCGCCGCCCGCGCCGCGAGCGACAGCGCCCTGCGCGCGTACTCCGGGGACGCCCCGGCCAGCCCGCAGGTCGGCGTCACCAGCACGCGGCGGCCCAGCAGCTCCGGAGCGAACCCGAGCCTGCGCCACAAGGTCCTGATTCCCTGGACACTACCGGCAGGGTCCGACACTGCCTTTGATTGAGAGGCCGGCTGGTCAGTGGCGGGGACGACGCCGGCGAAGATCGCGGTGCCCGCCTCGACCGCCTCGCCCAGGTCGTCGTCCTGGCGCTCGGTGAGCAGCGAGAAGTCGAGCGAGACGCCGGCCACCCCGGCCCGGCGCAGCAGCGGGATCGGGACGTCCGGCGCGCAGGAGTGCACGACCACGGGCGCGTCCAGGCCGCGGACCAGCTCGCGCAGCACCTCCTCGGCCACCTGCCGGTCCACCGAGCGCAGCCGCTGGAAGCCGCTCGCCGTCTTCACCCGGCCGGCCAGCACGGCGGGCAGGGACGGCTCGTCGAGCTGGAGGACGAGGTGCGCGCCGGGGACCCGCTTGCGGACCTCTGCCAGGTGGCGGCGCAGGCCCTCGGTGAGCGAGCCGGCGATGTCCCGGCAGGCGCCGGGGTCGGCCAGCGCCTTCTCGCCGTGCTTCAGCTCGATGGTGGCCGCCAGCGTCCACGGCCCGACCGCCTGCACCTTGAGCGCGCCGCGGTAGTCCTGGGTGAACTCCTCCAGGGCGTCCAGGTCCTCGCCGAGCCAGGAGTGCGCGCGCCGGGTGTCCCGGCCGGGGCGGTCGGCGAAGCGCCAGCCGCTCGGCTCGGTCTGCGCGAACAGCTCGACGAGCAGGCCGGCGCTGCGGCCGATCATGTCCGCCCCCGGCCCGCGGGCCGGCAGCTCGGGCAGGAACGGCAGGTGCTCGAACGCCCCGGTGGCGGTCCTGGCCGCCTCCCGGGCGTCGGTACCGGGCAGCGAACCGATGCCGGTCGCGGCGCCGATCAGGTCGGGGAACTCGGCCAAGGAGTGCTCGTTGCTCACCCCTCCGAGCCTAGTGCCCGGGGGCGTCAGCGCCCCGGGCGGACGGTGATGTCGGTGATCTCCGCGTCCCGCGAGGCGTCCAGCGCGGCGAGGACCGCCTTCGCGACGGACTCCGGGTCGATCCAGCGGTCGGCGTCGTACGCCTTGCCCTCCTGCTGGTGCACCTTCACCTGCATCGCGGTGGCGGTGCGGCCCGGGTAGACGGAGGTGACCCGGACGCCGTTCGCGTGCTCCTCCTGGCGCAGCGAGTCGGCGAGGGCGCGCAGACCGTGCTTGCTGGCGGCGTAGGCCGACCACTCGGCGTGCGCGTGCAGGCCGGCGCCCGAGTTGACGAACACCACGTGGCCCTTGACCAGGCGCAGCGAGGGCAGCAGCAGCCGGGTCAGCTCGGCGGGGGCGACCAGGTTGACGTTCAGCTGCTCCTGCCAGGCCTTGACCGGCAGTTCGCCGACCCGGCCCAGCTCGACCACGCCGGCGACGTGCAGCAGCGAGTCCAGCTCGACGGGCGGCTGCTGGTGCCCGAACGCCCAGGACAGCTTCGCCGGGTCGCCCAGGTCGCCGACCAGGGTCCGCGCGCCGGGGAACCGCTCGCGCAGCTCGGCGGCCCGCCGCGCGTCCCGGGCGAGCAGCCACAGTTCGTCGCCGCGCTCGGCCAGTCGCTCCGCCAGGACGGCGCCGATGCCGGAGCCCGCGCCCGTGATCAGATGTGCAGCCATGGCCCCGATCCTCTCAGGCCTTGAGCTGCTCGAACACCTCGGCGGGCGTGTCGGCGAAGGTGACCAGCTCGGCGAGCGGCTTCGGCAGGAAGCCCTCGGCGTCCATCCGCTCCAGCTGGGTGCGCATGCCGTCGTAGAACCCCTCGGTGTCGAGGACGACGACCGGCTTGTCGAACATCCCGTGCTTCTTCAGCTCCAGCACCTCGGTGACCTCGTCCAGCGTCCCGAGCCCGCCCACGAGCACCACGATCGCGTCCGCCCGGCCCGCCAGCTCGGCCTTGCGCTCCGCGAGATCGGCCGTCCACACCAGCTCGTCCGCCCCGGCGTACGCCTTGTGCCGCAGCATCTCGACCATCACCCCGACGAGCTTCCCGCCCGCCGCCTTGACGTTGTCGGCCAGCAGCCCCATCAGCCCGGCGTCAGACCCGCCCCACACCAGCGTGTGCCCGCCCTCACCCAGCAGCCGCGCGAACTCGGCGGCGGGGGCGGTGTAGCGGTCGTCGAGCGAGTACGCGGAGCAGAAGACGCAGATGTTCATAGTGCTGACTGGTCTATCACGCCCGGCCGCCCCCACTCATCCCCTTAATCCGGGTACGGCACGAGCTCGGACAGGCCCAGGCTGAAGCCGAACGGCTCCGGGACGGTGATCGCGTCCCCGAACTTCCGGCTGCTCGAACTGCCGGCGCACCTGCGCCACGTTGAGCTGGTGGATGTTGGACGGCGACGCCTGCACGATCAGCGTGTCTCCGGACCACTCGATCCGGACGCCGTCCGGGGCGATCCGCTCCAGCTCCTCGATGAAGTCGCGGTGCTGCTCGTAGAAGGTCATGCCGTCCCCTTCGGATGCGGTTTCCCACTGCCCCCGGAGCCTAGGCCTGAAGGGCGGGCCGTTCGGTCGTGGCGATGGTGGCCGAGCCGACGACGCGGGTGCCGTCGTACAGGACCACGGCCTGGCCGGGGGCGATGCCGCGGGCGGGGGTGTCGAGCCGCACCCGCAGTTCGCCGTCGACGACCGCGGCCGTCACCGGCACCTCCTCGCCGTGGGCGCGGAGTTGGGCGGTGTAGCGGCCGTCGACGAGGGGCTCGGTGCCGCACCAGCGGGGGCGGATGGCGGTGAGCCCGACGACGTCGAGGCCTTCGACCGGGCCGACCGTCACGGTGTTGTTCACCGGGGAGATGTCGAGCACGTAGCGCGGCTTGCCGTCCGCCGCCGGGCGGCCGATGCGCAGGCCCTTGCGCTGGCCGATGGTGAAGCCGTAGGCGCCGTCGTGCTCGCCGAGCTTGGTGCCGTCGACGTCGAGGATGTCGCCGGTGGCCGTACCGAGGTGCCGGGCGAGGAAGCCCTGGGTGTCGCCGTCCGCGATGAAGCAGATGTCGTGGCTGTCGGGCTTCTTGGCCACCGCGAGGCCGCGCTGCTCGGCCTCGGCCCGGATGGCGTCCTTGGTGGTGTCGCCGAGCGGGAAGAGGGAGTGGGCGAGCTGGTCCGCGTCCAGCACGCCGAGGACGTACGACTGGTCCTTGGCGCCGTCGACGGCCCGGTGCAGCTCCCGCGAGCCGTCCGGCAGGTCGACGATGCGGGCGTAGTGGCCGGTGCAGACGGCGTCGAAGCCGAGCGCGATCGCCTTGTCGAGCAGGGCCGCGAACTTGATCTTCTCGTTGCAGCGCAGGCACGGGTTGGGCGTGCGGCCGGCGGCGTACTCGGCGACGAAGTCGTCGATGACGTCCTCGCGGAAGCGCTCGGCGAGGTCCCAGACGTAGAACGGGATGCCGATGACGTCGGCCGCCCGCCAGGCGTCGCGGGAGTCCTCGATGGTGCAGCAGCCGCGGGCGCCGGTGCGGAAGGACTGCGGGTTGGCGGAGAGCGCCAGGTGGACGCCGGTCACCTCGTGGCCGGCTTCGACGGCGCGGGCGGCGGCGACGGCGGAGTCGACACCGCCGGACATGGCCGCGAGCACGCGCAGTCGGCCGGTGGACGGGGTGGTCGGGGCGCCCGGGAAGTCAGTCATGGTGACTACAAGGGTACGGGGCGCCCGAACATGCCCGACAGCCGGAGAGTCACCGCCGGACCGAGGCCAGCCCCGCATTGCGGGCCCGCTGCACGGCCGGCCCGATGGCGTCCGTGAGCGCCGTCACGTCCTCCCGCACCGAGGTGTGCCCGAGCGAGAACCGCAGCGCCGAGCGCGCCAGCAGCGGGTCGACGCCCATCGCGAGCAGCACGTGGCTGGGCTGCGGCACCCCGGCGGAGCAGGCGGAGCCGGTGGAGCACTCGATGCCGGCCGCGTCGAGCAGCATCAGCAGGGCGTCGCCCTCGCAGCCGGGGAAGGAGAAGTGGGCGTTGGCGGGGAGCCGGCCCCCGGCGGCCGGGTCGCCGTTCAGGACGGCGTCGGGGACGGCGGCGAGCACGCCGGCGACGAGCTCGTCGCGCAGTCCGCCGAGCAGGACGGCGTGCTCCTCCCGGTGTTCGACGGCGACGGCCGCGGCGGCGGCGAAGCCGGCGGCGGCGGGGGCGTCCAGGGTCCCGGAGCGGACGTCGCGCTCCTGTCCGCCGCCGTGGAGCAGCGGGACGGGCGTGGCGCCGCGGGTGAGCAGCAGGGCGCCGATGCCGAAGGGCCCGCCGATCTTGTGGCCGGTGACGGTGAGCGCGGTGAGGCCGGACTCGGCGAAGGAGACCGGGACCTGACCGAGCGCCTGCACCGCGTCGGCGTGCATCGGGATGCCGAACTCGGCAGCGACGGCGGCGAGTTCGCGGACGGGCTGGACGGTGCCGACCTCGTTGTTGGCCCACATCACGGTGACCAGGGCGACGGAGGACGGGTCCCGTTCGATCGCGGCGCGCAGGGCTTCGGGGTGCACCCGGCCCAGGGGGTCCACCGGCAGGTACTCGACGTCGGCGCCCTCGTGCTCGGCGAGCCAGTGGACGGCGTCCAGCACCGCGTGGTGCTCGACGGGGCTGCACAGCACCCGGGTGCGGGCCGGGTCGGCGCCGCGGCGGGCCCAGTACAGGCCCTTGACGGCCAGGTTGTCGGACTCGGTGCCGCCGCCGGTGAGGACGATCTCGCTGGGGCGGGCGCCGAGCGACTCGGCCAGCGACTCGCGGGACTCCTCGACCACCCGGCGGGCCCGGCGGCCGGCCGCGTGCAGGGACGAGGCGTTGCCGACCACCCCCAGGTGCGCCGTCATCGCGGCGATCGCCTCGGGCAGCATCGGCGTGGTCGCCGCATGGTCCAGGTATGGCATAACCATCCGATTGTAGAGGGCGGCCGCAAGCAACCGCCGTCGCCTACGCAGCTATCCGGCCACCGGCCGGGCCCGGTGCCGGACATGGGGCTCCGGGTCCGGTTTGCACCACCGCGCCACCGAGCGGCTAGCCTGACGAACGCTTCGCACCGGATCGACGAGCACCGGATCGGCGAGCACCGGACGAGCATCAGACGAGCACCAGACGAGACCACCCCGGGGGGCCGCCATGTCGCAGTCGGTCGACCGCGCGCTGACCCTGCTCGCCGCGCTCGGCGACGGCCCGCTGTCGCTGGAGCAGGCCGCCACCCGCCTGGGCGTGCACAAGTCCACCGCGCTGCGGCTGCTGCGCGACCTGGAGGAGCACGGCTTCGCCCGCCGCGAGCCGGACCTGCGCTACCGGCTGGGCGGCCGGGTGCTGTCGCTGGCGCACCGGGCGCTGGAGGAGATCGACGTCCGGCAGGTGGCCGCGCCGTACCTGGCGGCGCTGAACGCCCGCTGCGGCTTCACCGTCCAGTTGGCGGTGCTGCACGACGGCGAGGTGCTGTACGTGGACGAGGTGGCCGGGCAGCACGCCGCGCGGCCGCCCCGGATCGGGCGCCGGGCGCCGGTGACCGGGACGGCGGTCGGCCGGGTGCTGCTGGCGGGGCTGCCGGAGGACGGGGAGCGCGTGGACGGGCTGCCGCCGGAGCTGGCGGCGGTGCGCCGGCGCGGCTGGGCGGCGGAGTCGGCCGAGCACCGGGAGCCGGTGACGTGCGTGGCGGCGCCGGTGGCCGGCAGCGGCGGCCGGACGGTGGCGGCGTGCGCGCTGAGCGCCCCGGCGAGCCAGGTGCCGCCGGCCGAACTGGCCCGAATGGTGCCGGAGCTGCTGTGCACGGCGGAGGCGATCTCGCTGGCGTACGGCGGCTCGCCTACTCCTCGCTGGTGCGAGAACCGTTGCGGTGCCAGGCCCGCGGGGCGCGCCAGCCGTACTTCAGGGCGAGCATCCGCAGCACGAAGGCGGTGAGCGCGGCGGCGGTGCCGGTGGCGCCGGTGAGGCGGTCCGCGCCGATGAGGAGGGCGACCAGGCCGGAGCCGACCAGCGCGGGGACGGCGTAGATCTCGCGGTCCCAGCGCAGCAGCGCGGGGATCTCCCCGGCCAGCACGTCGCGGATCACGCCGCCGCCGGCGGCGGTCACCATGCCGAGGGCGATGGCGGCGACGGCGCCGAGCCCGTAGTCGTGGGCCTTGGCGGTGCCCGTGACGCAGAACAGGCCGAGGCCGAGCGCGTCGAGGGTCTGCACGGCCCGGTTGATCCGCTCGACCTCGGGGTGCAGGAAGAACACCACGAGCGCGGCGGCGAGCGGGGTGACGAAGTACCCGAGGTTGGTGAAGGCGGCGACCGGGGTGGCCCCGATGACCAGGTCGCGCATCACTCCGCCGCCGAGCGCGGTGACCTCGGCCAGGACGCAGATGCCGAAGATGTCCATGTTCTTGCGGACGGCGAGCAGGCCCCCGGAGAGGGCGAAGACGAAGATGCCGGCGAGGTCCAGGGACTGCTGCACGTCGGTGGGGAAGATCTGCGAGGTCACGGAGACAACTATGACCCGAGCGGAGACCTCCTCCGGCACGAGCGGAACCGCCCGCTCCGCCCGGCCGGATGGTCACGGTCCGGTGGAGAAGCCGCCCGCTCCGGACATTCCATCTCCCCCGAACGACCCCTGCCCCACCGTTTCGGCTAGCCTCCGCCTGTGAAGCTGATCGAACGCGCATCCAGGCGACGCACCGGCGGCCAGGCCGTCGACGGCGCTCCCCCGTCCCCCGCCCCGTCGAGACTCGCCTGGCTCGACGCGCTGCGCGGCATAGCCGCCCTCTCGGTCGCGGTGTACCACCTCGCGCTGCCGTTCTACTGGATACCCCACGGCACCAAGGTCCCCGGCTACGCGGACCCCGGGGTGTTCGGCGTGATGCTGTTCTTCCTGGTCAGCGGGTACATCATCCCGGCCTCGCTGGAGCGGCGCGGTGACGTCCGCGGCTTCTGGGCGGGCCGGTACTTCCGGATCCTCCCGGTGGCCGTCCTGACCGTGGTCGGCAGCCTGCTGATCCTGCCCCGCCCGTACGCGGTGGTCCAGGGCTTCGCCTTCGACCACCCGCTGCTGTCCTCCGTGGCCAACGGCCTGATGCTGCAGGACATGATGGGCGTTCCGAACATCATCGGGGTGATGTGGACGCTCACCTACGAGATGATCTTCTACTACTTCGTGACGGCCCTGTTCGTCATGGGGTGGCACCGCAAGAGCGCGCCCATCGCGATCGGCTTCGCGGGCTTCGCCCTGGTGCTCGGCAGCTGGCTGGCCCTCGGCACCATCTCCACCGACCTGGCCTCGACCCGGCACCTGGTCGCCGCGGCCGCCCTGGTCGTCGTCATGGCGATGGCGTGCATCTTCAGCGGCCGCTTCGACCTGACCCGCTGGGGCGGGCTGATGCTCGGCGGCCTCGGGCTGGCGCTGATCCTGCTGAACAGCCGGGCCGCCGGCTTCGAGACCATGATGATCTTCGCGACGATGTTCGCGGGGACCGTCCTCTACCGGCTGGAGCACGGCCAGATCGACCGGCTCCCCGCCATCCTCACCTGCGTCTTCGTGGCCGCCTCCGGCTTCACGGTCGGCTACCTCTACAACCGCGGCGCGGCCATGGGGCGGACCTTCACCGGCGGCTCGTGGACGTCGTTCTCGTACGCCTACCTCGCCGCCTGGGCGGTGTTCGCGATCGGCATGCTGCTGCGCAAGCGCCGCTGGCCGCGCTGGCTCAGCTGGCTGGGCGCGATCAGCTTCTCCGTCTACCTGCTGCACAACCCGCTGATCCACGGCATGAACTGGATGCTGCAGGGGCACGCGCCGATCGTCACCTGGAAGGACCGGAGCATCCAGTTCGCCGCCTTCATGGGCGCGCTGCTGCTGATCAGCTGGATCGCCTACCGGCTGGTCGAGATCCCGTTCCAGAACCTGGGCCGCAAGGCCGTCAAGGCGCTGAACCGCCGCTTCCCGGCGGGCTTCACCCCGCCGCCCGTCGCCGGCGAGCGGCCGGCCGCCGGCACGGTGGTCGCCCAGGCGGCGCCGATCGAGCCCGAGAAGGCGCTGTCCGGCACCGGCAGCTGACGCCCGGACGAAAGGAGTCCGCCCGCCCCCGGCTGCCGGGGGCGGGCGGACTCCTTTCGCTCGACGACGCTCGGCTCGCCGCGTCAGCCGGGTTCTCCGGGCTGTGCTACTCGTTCCCCTCGCTCCGCTCGGGGAAGTGGCACGCCACCTGGTGCCCCGTCTTCAGCGTCGCCAGCGGCGGCTCCTGCGCGGCGCAGACGTCCTGCGCCTTCCAGCACCGGGTGCGGAAGCGGCAGCCGCTGGGCGGGTTGATCGGCGAGGGGACGTCGCCCTTGAGCAGGATCCGCTCGCGGCCGCCCTGCTGGCGGCGGCGCGGG
The DNA here is from genome assembly GCF_041053115.1 of Streptomyces sp. Y1. Classification (NCBI taxonomy): domain Bacteria; kingdom Bacillati; phylum Actinomycetota; class Actinomycetes; order Kitasatosporales; family Streptomycetaceae; genus Streptomyces; species Streptomyces sp. Y1. The sequence continues at coordinate 2,634,789 of NZ_CP163445.1, forward strand.
TCGGGGACCGGCACCGCGGACATCAGGGCGTTGGTGTACGGGTGCATCGGGCCGCTGTAGAGCGAGTCGCGGTCGGCGATCTCGACGACCTTGCCGAGGTACATCACCGCCACCCGGTCCGAGACGTGCCGGACCACCGAGAGGTCGTGCGCGATGATCAGGTAGGTCAGACCGAGCTCCCGCTGGAGGTCGTCGAGCAGGTTGACGACCTGGGCCTGGATCGAGACGTCGAGCGCCGAGACCGGCTCGTCCGCGACGATCATCTTGGGCCGCAGGGCGAGCGCCCGGGCGATGCCGATGCGCTGGCGCTGGCCGCCGGAGAACTCGTGCGGGTACCGGTTGTAGTGCTCGGGGCTGAGCCCGCACAGCTCCAGCAGGTCCTGGACGGCCTTCTTGAGCCCGCCCTCCGGGACCGCGTCCTGCAGCTTGAAGGGCGCGCCGACGATGGTGCCGACGGTGTGCCGCGGGTTCAGCGAGGAGTACGGGTCCTGGAAGATCATCTGGATGTCGCGGCGCAGCGGCCGCATCGCGCCGACGCCCAGGTGGGTGATGTCGGTGCCCTCGAACTCGATCTTCCCGCCGGTGGGCTCGTCGAGCCGGGTGACGAGCCGGCCCATCGTCGACTTGCCGCAGCCGGACTCGCCGACGACGCCCAGGGTCTCGCCGGCGTTGACGGTGAAGTCGATGCCGTCGACGGCCCGGACGGCGCCGGTCTGGCGCCGCAGCAGCCCGCCCTTGATCGGGAAGTGCCGGGTCAGGCCGGTCACCTTCAGCAGCGGCTCGCGCACGTCGGCGGGCGTGGACGACGGGATCGCCGCCGCCTCTGTCGCCTGAGTGTCCGTCATCGGTTCTCTCCAGAATGGTGGTACGAGGCCGGGCTCGCGGAGGCCGTCCTCACAGAGGCCGGGCTCACAGCCGGGGCGCGATCTCTTCGGCGAAGATGCGGTGCCGTTCGGCCACCGGGAGGTGGCAGGCCGCGTGGTGCCCGGGGGCGGCCTCGGTCAGCACCGGCAGCTCGCTGCTGGAGCGCCCGCCGGTCAGGTCGGCGTACGGGCAGCGCGGGTGGAAGGCGCAGCCGCTCGGCACGTTGATCAGGCTGGGCGGGGTGCCCTTGACCGGGACGAGCCGTTCCTGCAGCTCCCGGTCGAGGCGCGGCATGGAGCCCAGCAGACCCCAGGTGTAGGGGTGTTCGGGCGCGTCGAAGAGGGTCTCGGCGGGGCCGCGCTCGATGCACTTGCCGCCGTACATGACCAGGATGTCGTCGGCGAGCTCGGCGACGACGCCGAGGTCGTGCGTGATGATGATGACGGCGGAGCCGAACTCGGCCTGGAGGTCGCGGATCAGGTCCAGGATCTGGGCCTGGACGGTGACGTCGAGGGCGGTGGTGGGCTCGTCGGCGATCAGCAGCGAGGGGTCGTTGACCAGCGCCATGGCGATCATGGCGCGCTGGCGCATGCCGCCGGAGAACTGGTGCGGGTAGTCGTCCACCCGGCGGTCGGGCTGCGGGATGCCGACCCGGTCGAGCATCTCGACGGCGCGGGCGCGGGCCTGCTTCTTGGAGGCCTGGGGGTGGTGCACCCGGTACGCCTCGACGATCTGCTGCCCCACCGTGTAGTAGGGGTGCATCGCGGTCAGCGGGTCCTGGAAGATCATCGCCAGTTCCCGGCCGCGCAGTTGGCGCACCCGGTCGGGGCCGGCCGCGATCAGGTCCTCGCCGTCGAGCCGGATCTCGCCGGTGATGCCGGCCCGCTTGCTGCGGTGCAGGCCCATGATGGCGAGCGAGGTGACGGACTTGCCGGAGCCGGACTCGCCGACGATGCCGAGGGTGCGGCCCTTGTGCAGGTCGAAGCTGACGCCGTCGACCGAGCGGACCAGGCCGTCGTCGGTGTCGAAGTGGACGCGCAGGTCGCGGACGGAGAGGAACGGGTCGCCGGCCGGGGCCGGGTTCCGGGGGGCGTCCTGCACGGCGTCCGCCGCGGTCTTGTTGAGGTCGGTCACGAGAGCCTCACCCGGGGGTCGACGAGCGCGTACAGGAGGTCGACCACGAGGTTGCAGACGACGATGAAGAAGGCGGCGAGCAGGGTGACGCCGAGGATCTTGGGCAGGTCGTTGTCGGAGATCGCCTGGACGGCGAACTGGCCGACGCCCTTGAGCGAGAACACCTGCTCGGTGATGAGCGCACCGCCGAGCAGCAGGCCGAGGTCCATGCCGAAGATGGTGATGATGGGCGTGAGCGCGGAGCGCAGCCCGTGCTTGACGACGACCTTGCGCTCGGCCAGGCCCTTGGCCCGGGCGGTGCGGATGTAGTCCTCGCTCATGGTCTCCAGCATTCCGGCGCGGGTGAGCCGGGCGTAGAGCGCGGAGTAGAGGAAGGCCAGCGAGACCCACGGCAGGATCAGGTTGCGGGCCCACATCAGCGGGTCGTCGGTGAAGTCGACGTACTCGAGGTTGTCCAGGATCGGCCACTCGTAGCTGAACAGCGTCAGCAGCAGGGCGCCGGTGAAGAAGACCGGCAGCGAGACGCCGGCCAGGGCGACGCCCATGGAGAGCCGGTCGAAGATCGACCGCGGCTTGAGGGCGGAGATCACGCCGGTGGTGACACCGGAGACCAGCCAGAGCACCGCCGCGCCGATGGCGAGCGAGATGGTGACCGGGATCCGGCTGGTCATCTCGGGCCAGACCTCGAGGTGGTTCTTGAAGGAGTAGCCGAAGCAGGGCACGTGGCAGGTGGCCGGTTCCGGGCCGAACTTGTACTCGGCGCCGCTGACCAGGGCCTTCAGGAAGTTCCAGTACTGGGTGTACAGCGGCTGGTCGAGGCCGAGGTTCGACTTGACCGCCGCGATCGCCTCGGGGGACGGGTTCTTCCCGATGTACTGGGCGGCCAGCTGGTCGGTGGTCTCGCCGGCGAAGCGCGGGAGCAGGAAGAAGATCGCGAAGGTGACCGCGCTGACCACCAGCAGCAGCACGACGGCCGCGAAGATCCTGCGAATGATGTAGGCAAACACAGTTGGGCGGCTCGGGCGCCCGCCGCCGTCCGGGATCTTCCGGACGGGCGGCGGGCGCCGCTGCCTTCACCTGCCTTCAGGGATGCGGAGCCGCTCGTGCTCTCGCTCGGGCTCTTACTTGGTGGTGCCGATGTTCAGGTAGTCGTACTCACCCGAGAAGGCCGGGGTGGACGCGATGTTGGTCGCGTTGTCCGGGCGGTAGAGGAAGACCTTGAAGTCGGTCAGCGGGACGTAGGTCGCGGACTCCATGACCTTCTTGTCGATGTCGCCGTAGATCTTCTCGCGGGCGGCCCGGTCGGGGTTGACCGCGGCGTCGTCGAGCAGCTTGTTGACCGCCGGGTCGTTCAGCTGGGCGAGGTTGCTGTTGCCGGAGGGCTTGATCGCCCGGCCGTCGACGATCTGCTGCAGGAAGCCGTAGCCGGTCGGCCAGTCGGCGCCCCACTGCATCATCATCAGGCCGATGTTGTGGTCCTGGGTGAACTGCGGCGCGCCGGCCGAGTCGGTCAGGTACTTGCCCTGCGGGAACTGCTGGATCTCGACGTTGATGCCGACCTTCTTCAGCTGCGCCTGGATCTGGGTGGCGGCAGCGACCTCGGTGGCACGCTCGGTGCGGGCGGACAGGACGGTGCTGATGCTGTCCTTGCCGCAGGCCTTCAGGGCGTCCTTGGCCTTGGCCTCGTCACCCTTGTTGTCCTTGGTCTCGTACAGGTTGAAGTCCTGGTGGCCCGGGATGTCCGGCGGGAGCACGGTGTTGGCCACCTGGCCGCGGATCGGGCCGCCGAGCGCGGTCTGCACCGCGACCTTGTCGATCGCGAACTGGACGGCCTTGCGGCACTCGATGTTGTCGAACGGCGCGACCTTGCTGTTGATCGCCATGTAGACCAGGCGGCCGCCGTAGGCGTTGTCGGTCTTGGCCTTGAGCTTGTCGTCGCGCAGGATCTGCGCCTGGGTCTGCGGGTCGACGCCGCCGCCCACCAGGTCGACCTGGGCGTTGCCGGCCAGCAGGTCCTTGTCGATGGTGGCCTGGTCGATGTTCATCTTGAGCACGATCTTGTCCGCGAGCTGCTTGCGGATCGGGTCGGTGCTCTTGTCCCAGTTGGTGTTCGGCACCAGGACGGCCTGCTTGCCGTCCTCGTAGGACTCGAACTTGTAGGAGCCCGAGGCCGCGATGTGCTTCACGTAGTCGGCGCCGGTGTCCTTGGCCTGCGGGACCGGCACCGTCTGCGGGGCGCTGACCAGGTAGTCGAAGTCCGCGAACGGGTGCTGCAGGTGGAAGATGATCGTCGTGTCGTCCGGCGTCTCGATCGACTTCAGGTCGCCGGACTTGTCCTTGTACGGGCCCTGGTACTTGTCCGGGTTGTCGACCAGCAGGTCGTGGAAGTACGTCGGGCCGTTGGAGTTCACCTCGGGCGCGAAGTTCGAGCGCTCCACGGCGTACTTGACGTCCTTGGAGGTGATCGGGGTGCCGTCGTCGTACTTCAGGCCGGCGCGCAGCTTGTACGTCCAGGTCAGGCCGTCCGCGCTGGGCTGGCCCAGGGACTCGGCGAGGTCCGGGACGAGCTTGTTGCCGTCCTCGCCCGCGGCCGGGTTGAAGGTGGTCAGCGGACGGCCGTACAGGCGCGAGAAGTTGTAGATGTAGGCGTAGTACGTGTTGCCCGGGTCGAGGGAGTCCGGGGTGCCCTTCATCTCGTAGGTGACCGTCCCGCCCTTCTTGTCCGAGGCGTTGACGATGTTCTTGACGGCCGCGTTGGCGCCGCCGGCGTTGGCGTCGTTGGCGCCGGCCGAGGACTTGCCGCTGCCGCCCTTGGCGCTGGACGAACAGCCGGTGACGACCATGACCACGGCGGCGGCCGCGGCGGTCAGCGCGAGGGTGCGGGACCTACGCATGGGTGAGATCAACCCCTTGAGGATGTGGAGGAGGGAGGTTCCTGACGCAGAGTCAGTTGCTCTTGGGATCGAGGGCGTCACGCAGCCCGTCGCCGAGCAGGTTGAACGCGAGCACGGTGATGAAGATCGCCAGGCCGGGCACCACCATGTACTGGGGGTCCACCTGGTAGTAGTTCTTCGCGTCGGCCAGCATGCCGCCCCAGGAGGACTGCGGGGGCTGGATGCCGACGCCGAGGAAGCTCAGACCGGCCTCGAAGAGGATGTTGGTCGGGATCAGCAGGGTCGAGTAGACCAGGATCGGACCGACCAGGTTCGGCAGCAGCTCCTTGAACAGGATGAACGGGCCGCGGGCCCCGAGGCTGCGGGCCGCGTGCACGAACTCCCGCTCGCGCAGCGAGAGGGTCTGTCCGCGCACGATCCGGCCCATGTAGGGCCAGTTGAAGAACCCGATCACGAAGATCAGCACCATGATGTGCAGCGGGAGGCCGTGCAGGCCGAACGCGCCGCCCTGGAGCGAGGCGGAGATCGCGATGGCGAACAGCAGCAGCGGGAACGCCAGGAAGACGTCCATCAGCCGGCTGATCAGGGTGTCCACCCAGCCGCCGTAGTAGCCGGCCATCACGCCGAGCACGGCGCCGAGGGTGTTGGACAGGAGGGTCGCGCCGAAGGCGACCAGCAGGGAGACCCAGGAGCCGTCGATCACGCGGGCGAGCAGGTCACGCCCCTGCAGGGGGTCGACGCCGAGCGGGTGGTCGCCGCTCATCCCGCCCCAGTCGCCGAACGGCAGGCCGCCGAGGTCGGCGTCCAGCAGGTCCGTGTTCGAGGCGTCGGGGTCGAGCCCGAACAGGGACTCGATCGGCTGGGACAGCAGGGCGAGCAGGATCAGCAGGATCACCACGACGCCGCCGGCGACGGCGGCCTTGTCCCGCTTGAAACGGGTCCAGGCGATCCGGCCGAGGGAACGGCCCTCGATCGTCTTGGCCGGGCTCGGGGAGGCCGGTGCCTCCGGCTCGTTCCCGGCGGTAGTGATGGGTGCGGTCATGGTCAGTAGATCCCCTCGCCGACGGTGGCCGGCCCACGGGCGCCGGACGCCGGGGGTCGGCGGTGCGGCTGCGGACGTGCGGAGGTGCAGGAGTTGCTTGGCAGTTGTGCGCGGCGGTGCGTCGTGCACGAGTTACTTCCCCCGTGCGGGATGGGCGTCACACGGCGGATCGAGCGGTCGGCGTGCGCGTTCACCTTCGTGGGGTAACCAGTACGCGCTTTGCGTTGCGCAGAACTCTCTGCCATCCGAACTGGCTTGCGCCAGCCCTGACAACCGACAGATGCCCAACTGTGATCTGCGTGCATGCACCACGGGATTCGGTGGCATATCCCTCTTCACACCGCTGTAACAGCCATGTCAAGATGCCTGGACGGCAATCGACCCGAATTCGACCGGAAAACACCGAAGCCGACCTGATGCGAAATCAAGTCGGCTTCGTGCGAACGTGTTTGGTGATTCAGCGCCCCGGGTATCCGGGCCACTGCCCCGGCGGCGGCTGCTGCCCGGTCCAGCCCGGCGCGGGCGGCTGCGTGCCGTAGTAGCCGGGCTGCCCGTGGTACGGCGGCGCCGGCGGGTGGTACGTCCCGGCCGGCGGGCGGCCCGCCTCCCGGTCGAAGAACGGCCGCGCGTTGGCGCGCATCCACAGCGCCACCGGGTCGTACTCGTCCGCCATCGCCACCGTGGACACCGCCAGCCCCTCCGGGGCCACCGCGATCGCCCGCTGCATCAGCGCGCGCACCGCCTCCACCGCCGGCGGCGAACTCTCGTACAGCTCCAGCCCGATCGCCAGGTACGGCTCCCCCACCGCCGGCTGCACCCAGGCCCGGCGCAGCGCGCGCACCGCGCGCACCTCGCCCGCCTGCCGCGCCAGCAGCGCGAAGAACTGCTCGGCGTTCACCTGCGGCTCGCTCAGCTTCAGCGGCCCGGCCGGCAGCCGGTCCAGGCCCGCCGCGATCCGCCGCAGGTCCGCCCAGGGCACGCCGACGCCGCCGCCCGGCGCGTGCGGGTTGAGCCACAGGCCCCAGCGGGTCCGGTACAGCGAGGCGGCGATCTCCCGACCGGAGATGACCTCGTGGGCCCTCGCCCAGCCGGAGGCGGTCAGCTGCTCGGCCGAGGTGACGGCCGGCGCGTAGCCGTGGCCGCTGATCTCCATGTTCCCGTACTGGGCGTCCGGGCTGCCCGGCGTGCCGTGCCAGAGCAGCATCCACACCTGGCCGTCCGCCAGGGCGCGGAGCAACTGCTCGTACGCGTCGTAGCGTTCCGGCGCGACCTCGCGCAGGGCGCGCTCCAGCGCACCCGGGTCCGCCCCGGGGCGCCCGGTCGGCGCCTGGCCCCAGGGCCCCGGTCCACCCACCGCTCCCGCTCCCGCACTCATGCGCCCACCTCGCCGCGCCTCTTTCGCTCTTCCCGCCGGCCGTCAGCCGTCTGCACGCACCCTATGGCGCGGCACCGGCCACCGCCACGGCGACGTGCCTGTGAACCGACCCCGCTCACACCCGCGAGTAGAACGGCATGACCCGGGTGAGCAGCCACTCGACCACCGGGTCCTCGGCGAGGTCGAGCAGCACGAGGTGGACGCCACCGGGCAGCGGCGCGGTTCCCAGCGCCCGGCCGAGCGCCTCGTTCACCGCCGCCGGGTCGGCCGGGGCCGCCAGGTCGAGCTGGACGCCCACGAACATCACGGTCGGCTCGCCCTCGACGCTCGCCAGCGCCCGACGCGCGGTCAGCACCCCGGGCAGGGCCGCGAGTTCGGCCCGGCAGGCGGCCAGGAAGTGCTCCGGGTCCTCGCCCGGCACCGGCTCGCGCAGCGCCACCCGGCCGCCGGTCAGGGCGTCGGCAGCGCCTTCGGGAAGCTCCCAACGAGCGGCGTCCCGGGGGCCACGGCGCAGCTCGGCCACCCCCTGCGGCGGCACCGGAATCCCCACCGCCGCCTCCGGGTTGACCGCGATGCCCACGCCCAGCGGCAGCCCGCGGGCGAACTCCCACACCGGCGCGACCGCGAACGCCATCCCCGGCGCCTGCTGCAGGAACACCTCCTGCGAGGAGAACACCGGCACGTACGGCTCGCCGCCCAGCTCGATGGTCGGCAGGTCCAGCGACCGCCCCTGCGGGTCGCCCCCGGCGGGCAGCGGGATCCACACCTGGCTGCGGGCCAGCACCTCGATCACCCGCGGCGTCGCGCCCGGGTCGCCCAGCGCGGCGGTCAGCACCTGCTCCAGCTCGTTGGCCGGCCACGTGCCGCCCTGCGGCGCCGAGTCCGGACCGCCCCACCCCTGCTGCTGCTCCACCGGGCACCCCGTCCGCCGCCGCTCCGCCGCCGGCCGCCCTGTGCCGCACCGACGCGGAGCAGTTTAGAGGGCGTGTTCGGTGCTGGGGCCGGGTGTGACCCAGCCCCCTCTCCCTTCGCCGCCCCGGACGTGCCATGATGTGCGCGTCCGACGGCATGCGCCGCGGGCTCCACAACTCCACACCGGCCGCTCGAACCCGCGCGGGAGAGCCCGGAGTGCCGCCACGGCGGCACAGCCGGCGCCGAAGGAGCAAGTCCTCCCCGGAATCTCTCAGGCCCCCCTACCGCACGGGTTAGGCACATCTGGAAAGCGGCGCACGGCCCGGTCGCGCGCCCACCCACGGTGCAAGCCGCCATGCTGTCCCCGATGCTGGAAACCAGCACCGGGCAGTGGGCGGTGAAGCTCTCAGGTTCGACGACAGATGGGGAGACCCACGCCGCCGCATGCCCGCGCGCAGGGTCGGCCCCCGAGCGGGTCCGGTCCGGCACGCGCACCCCTGAGTGCCCCGACCGAGGAGTTCCTGGCCATGTCGTCCCTCCGCCTGACCGCGCTCGACGCGCTGCACCGCGCCCTCGGCGCGACCATGACCGACTTCGCCGGCTGGGACATGCCGCTGCGCTACGGCAGCGAGCGCGAGGAGCACCTCGCCGTCCGCACCAAGGCCGGCCTGTTCGACCTCTCGCACATGGGCGAGATCACCGTCACCGGCCCGCAGGCCGGCGAGATGCTGGACCACGCGCTGGTCGGCTTCGTCTCCGCGCTCGGCGAGCTGCGCGCCCGCTACACCATGATCTGCGCCGAGAACGGCGGCATCCTGGACGACCTGATCGTCTACCGCCTGCGCGAGGACGCCTTCCTGGTCGTCGCCAACGCCTCCAACGCCCAGCTGGTCCTCGACGAGCTGATCGCCCGCGCCAAGGGCTTCGACGCCGTCGTCACCGACGACCGCGACACCTACGCGCTGATCGCCGTCCAGGGCCCGGAGGCCACCGGCATCCTGGCCGGGACCACCGAGGCCGACCTGCCCGGCCTGAAGTACTACGCGATCCTCCCCGCCCAGGTGGCCGGCCGCGACGTGCTGCTGGCCCGCACCGGCTACACCGGCGAGGACGGCTTCGAGATCTTCTGCGCCCCGGCCGACGCCGAGGCGATCTGGCAGGCGCTGACCGAGGCCGGCGAGGGCCGCGGCCTGGTGCCGTGCGGCCTGTCCTGCCGCGACACGCTGCGCCTGGAGGCCGGCATGCCGCTGTACGGGCACGAGCTGTCCACCGACCTGACCCCGTTCGACGCGGGCCTGGGCCGGGTCGTCCGCTTCGACAAGACCACCAACGACGGCGCCTTCGTCGGCCGCGCCGCCCTGGAGCGGGCCGCCGCCGCGGCCGAGACCAACCCTCCGAAGGTCCTGGTCGGCCTGGTCTCCGAGGGCAAGCGGGTGCCGCGCGCCGAGTACACCGTGGTCTCCACCGAGGGCGCCCCGATCGGCCGGATCACCTCCGGCGCGCCGTCCCCGACGCTGGGCCGGCCGATCGCGATGGCCTACGTGGACGCGGCCCACGCCGCCCCCGGCACCACCGTCGCGGTGGACGTGCGCGGCAAGCACGAGCCGGTGCAGGTCGTCGCGCTGCCGTTCTACAAGCGCGCGCGCTGACCCCTCCCCGCTCCCCCCGCTTTCCCATACGCGCACGTCGCAGCCGTCCGAGTGGCGGCCCGCTTCGTCGTACCCGCTTCCCATCCTGGAGAATGACGCCATGAGCAACCCCCAGCACCTGCAGTACACCAAGGAGCACGAGTGGCTGACCGCCGCTGAGGACGGTGTCTCCACGGTCGGCATCACCAAGCACGCCGCCGACGCCCTCGGCGACATCGTCTACGTGCAGCTGCCCGAGGTCGGCGACACCGTCGAGGCCGGCGAGACCTGCGGCGAGCTGGAGTCCACCAAGTCGGTCAGCGACCTGTACTCCCCGGTGACCGGCGAGGTCGTCGAGGTCAACCAGGACGTCCTGGACGACAACGCCCTGGTCAACAGCGCCCCGTTCGAGGGCGGCTGGCTGTTCAAGGTCCGCGTGGAGTCCACCGACGAGCTGCTCAGCGCCGCCGAGTACGACGCGCTCACCAACCCGCAGGGCTGAGCCCCCGCAGGGGCGGGCCGCGGCAGCGCGGCCCGTCCCGCCCCGGCCCCTTTCCCTCCTCCTCCCGGGAAGACCACACCATGACGGTTCTGAACCAGTCCCTGCACGCCCTCGACCCGGAGATCGCCGCCGCGGTCGACGCCGAGCTGCACCGCCAGCAGACCACCCTGGAGATGATCGCCTCCGAGAACTTCGCCCCGGTGGCGGTCATGGAGGCCCAGGGCTCGGTGCTCACCAACAAGTACGCCGAGGGCTACCCCGGCCGCCGCTACTACGGCGGCTGCGAGCACGTCGACGTGGTCGAGCAGATCGCGATCGACCGCATCAAGGCCCTGTTCGGCGCCGAGCACGCCAACGTCCAGCCGCACTCCGGCGCGCAGGCCAACGCCGCCGCCATGTTCGCGCTGATCCAGCCGGGCGACACCATCCTGGGCCTGAACCTGGCCCACGGCGGTCACCTGACCCACGGCATGAAGATCAACTTCTCCGGCAAGCTCTACAACGTGGTCGCGTACCACGTCGACGAGAAGACCGGCCAGGTCGACATGGCCGAGGTCGAGCGCCTCGCCAAGGAGCACCAGCCGAAGCTGATCATCGCCGGCTGGTCCGCCTACCCGCGCCAGCTCGACTTCGCCGAGTTCCGCCGGGTCGCCGACGAGGTCGGCGCCCTGCTCATGGTGGACATGGCGCACTTCGCCGGCCTGGTGGCCGCGGGCCTGCACCCCAACCCGGTGCCGTACGCGGACGTCGTCACCACCACCACCCACAAGACCCTGGGCGGCCCGCGCGGCGGCGTCATCCTGTCCAAGGCCGAGTGGGCCAAGAAGATCAACTCCGCGGTCTTCCCGGGCCAGCAGGGCGGCCCGCTGGAGCACGTGATCGCGGGCAAGGCCGTCGCCTTCAAGGTCGCCGCGTCCGAGGAGTTCAAGGAGCGCCAGCAGCGCACCCTGGAGGGCGCGCGGATCCTGGCCGAGCGCCTGCTGCGGGCCGACGTCGCCGAGGCCGGCGCCAGCGTGCTCTCCGGCGGCACCGACGTCCACCTCGTCCTGGTCGACCTGCGCAACAGCCAGCTCGACGGCCAGCAGGCCGAGGACCGCCTGCACGAGGTCGGCATCACCGTCAACCGCAACGCCATCCCGAACGACCCGCGCCCGCCGATGGTCACCTCCGGCCTGCGCATCGGCACCCCGGCCCTGGCCACCCGCGGCTTCCGGGCCGAGGACTTCCGCGAGGTCGCCGACATCATCGCCGAGGCGCTCAAGCCCGCCTTCGACGAGACCGTCGCCGCCGCGCTGAAGGCCCGCGTCACCGCGCTGGCCGAGAAGTACCCGCTGTACCCGAACCTCGCCAACCAGGAGTAGTGCGGCCGGGCCGGGGTGACCTGTCTCACCCCGCCGGCGTACCTGGGGCCCCGGGGCACCGCGCACACTGGAAGTGCGCGCGGTGCCCCTCCTCATGCGGCGCCCCGCTCCCCCTCCACGCTCCAGTCCTTCCACGAGACCAGACAAGGACGTCCCCCCGTGGCCATCAGCGTCTTCGACCTCTTCTCCATCGGCATCGGCCCGTCGAGCTCCCACACCGTCGGCCCGATGCGCGCCGCCCGGATGTTCGCCCGCCGGCTGCGGACCGAAGGCCTGCTGACCCAGGTGACGGCCGTCCGCGCCGAGCTCTACGGCTCGCTGGGCGCCACCGGCCACGGCCACGGCACCCCGAAGGCCGTCCTGCTCGGCCTGGAGAACAACTCGCCGCGCACCGTCGACGTCGACCAGGCCGACAAGGACGTCGAGCGGATCACCGCCGAGAAGCGGATCAACCTGCTCGGCGAGCACCCGATCGACTTCGACCCCGACAGCCAGCTGATCCTGCACCGCCGCCGCTCGCTGCCCTACCACGCCAACGGCATGACCCTCTGGGCGTTCGCGGCGGACGGCTCGACGCTGCTGGAGAAGACCTACTACTCGGTCGGCGGCGGCTTCGTCGTCGACGAGGACGCGATCGGCGCCGACCGGGTCAAGCCCGACGACACCGCGCTGCGCTACCCCTTCCGGACCGGCGAGGAGCTGCTCCGCCTCACCCGGGAGACCGGGCTGTCGATCTCCGGCCTGATGCTGGAGAACGAGAAGGCCTGGCGCAGCGAGGAGGAGATCCGCACCGGGCTGCTGGAGATCTGGTCCGTGATGCAGGAGTGCGTGCGGGCCGGCATGACCCGCGAGGGCATCCTGCCGGGCGGCCTCAAGGTCCGCCGCCGGGCCGCCTCGGGCGCCCGGGCGCTGCGCGCCGAGGGCATCGGCCCGGCCAACGCGATGGAGTGGGTGACCCTCTACGCGATGGCCGTGAACGAGGAGAACGCCTCCGGCCGGCGGGTCGTCACCGCGCCGACCAACGGCGCGGCGGGCATCATCCCGGCCGTCCTGCACTACTACCTGAACTTCATCCCGGGCGCGGACGACGACGGCATCGTCCGCTTCCTGCTCGCGGCCGGCGCCATCGGCATGCTCTTCAAGGAGAACGCCTCCATCTCCGGCGCCGAGGTCGGCTGCCAGGGCGAGGTCGGCTCCGCCTGCTCGATGGCCGCCGGCGGCCTCGCCGAGGTGCTCGGCGGCACCCCCGAGCAGGTCGAGAACGCCGCCGAGATCGGCATCGAGCACAACCTCGGCCTCACCTGCGACCCGGTCGGCGGCCTCGTCCAGATCCCCTGCATCGAGCGCAACGGCATGGCGTCCGTCAAGGCCGTCACGGCGGCCCGGATGGCGCTGCGCGGGGACGGGCGGCACCACGTCTCGCTGGACAAGGCGATCAAGACGATGAAGGAGACCGGGGCCGACATGAAGATCAAGTACAAGGAGACGTCGCGGGGCGGGCTCGCGGTCAACGTCATCGAGTGCTGATCGTCGAGTGCTGATCGTCGAGTGCTGATCACGCGGCCGGGAGGGCCGCGCCGGGGGCTTCCGGCGCGGCCGGGCGTTCTGCCACGGTAGTCTCCGGTCTCGGCCGAGCGGTCGGTCACGGACTTCGGGGGGGCGTTGGTGGGGGAGATCTGGGACGCGCAGCGGCAGCAGTGGGTGCCGGCACCGCCGCCCCCGCCGCCGCTCGGGGCCGTGCCGCCTCCGGTCGGGGCGGTTCCGCCGCCGCTGACGGCGCCGCTGCTGCGGGCGCCGGCGGGGCCCCGGCCGACGCCGCCCCCGGACCGTCCCGGCGGGCGGCGGCGGCCCGTGCTGGTGGCGGCGCTCGTCGGCGTGCTGCTCGGGGCCGTCGCGGGTGGCGGCGGGTGGTACCTGTACGGGCGGCACGACGACCACGCGAAGGCGACGGCCACCCCGCTCGGCACGCCCCTGCCGAGCACCAGGGCCTCGGACGCTCCGCCGCCCTACCCCGAGTTCACCTTCCCGGCGACCCCGTCCGGCGGCCCCACGCCCACGGCCACGCCCACGCCGTCCGCCACGCCCACCACCGGGCTGCACACCACGCCCACCCAGGACGCCGCCGGCTTCACCCTGCCGGTGCCGGACGGCTGGCAGCGCCGCGTCGACGGCACGTCCGTCTTCTACGACTCGCCGGACGGCAACAGCCTGATCCAGGTGTTCTCGATGGGCGGCGACAGCCCGTACGCCCAGGCCACCTCCACCGACAGCAGCCTCGCCGCCGACTCCGGCCGCTTCCCCGGCTACCGGCGCCTGCGGCTGGACCGGACGCCGGGCGGCGGCGCGGTGCTGGAGTACTCCTACGACCTGGCGGGGCGCGGCGTCCGGCACACCGTCGACCAGATCGTCACCGGCCCGGACGGCCAGGCGTACGCCCTGCTCGTCGCCGGCCCCGAGACCAGCTGGCCCACCCCGCTGCGGGACGTCCAGGCGAGCCTCGTCGCCGGCTTCTGCCTCAGCGGGCACTGCCCGGCCACTCCGGCCGGCTGAGCCCGGCCAGGGCTCAGTCCGAGGCGGGCTCAGTCCGAGTTGGGCCAGACCAGCACGCCGGGCCCGTCCGGGGTGACCACCGGCACCCACGCCTCGTCGATCTCCCGGGCCCGGCCCTCGTCCACCCGCAGCGCGTGCGGCTCCTCGGCCCGCCCGTCGCACGCCCAGTAGACGATGCCCGCCACGAGCGCGCGCAGCCTCCGGTCCCGGGCGTCGGCGCCGCAGGGCTCGCCCCCGCCCTCGAACAGCTCGCGCAGGCCGGCCGCCGCGCCGGGGCCGCACACCGGGACCAGGAAGCCCTCCACCCGGCCCTGGCGGCACGCGGTGCCGCCGTACTGGTGCCGGTGGACGACCCCGGTCGGAGCCTCGACCACCACGTACAGCCAACCGCTCTCCGCCATGCCGTCAGGGTCGAGGGACACGAAGCGTCGAAAGCCCATGGGCGGCAGTCTTCCCGACCGCCGCCCACGGGCTCAACGGCTTTGCCGGCCCCGGGCTCCCGGTCAGGCCGGTTCCGCCAACTTCGCTGCCACGGCGGCCAGTCGGCCGGTTCCGGCGGCCACGCCGAGGCCGTCCATGTAGTCGCGGACGTGCACGATCCGGCCGCCCCGGGCCCGGAGCACCAGCAGCCCGGGGAACGCGAACGGCTTGCCCGTCCCGCTGATCGTGCCGTGCACCACCTGCTCGACCACCACCACCTCCGGGTCCGCGCCCGGGTGCGCGGCCACCTCGCGGATCTCCGCCACCCGTGCCGCACTCGCCCCCCACGCGGCCCGGTACCCGGCCCGCACCTCCTCCCGGCCGCGGTAGGCCTCGGGCATCCCGGGGAACAGGAACGGGAACTCGTGCACGGCGTCCTCGGCGTAGAGGTCGGCGAGCGCGTCCGCGTCCATGTCGAGCATCGCCTGCCGGTACCGCGCGAGGAGCTCGAACGGTCCCGGCCCGGTGGGGTGTTGGTCGGTCATGGCTGCCACTCCTCCGCTGGTCCGGTGATCACCCCACCCTAGGCCGACTGTCTACGTGACCAGGCGGAAGGCCGGGTGCCGCAGCCAGGCCGCCAGGAACTCCGCGTCGCCGACGTGCCGGAACCACCGCTCGCCGCCGCCGGTGTCGTACGGGACCTCCACCACCCGGCCCGGGAGGGCGGCGACCAGCGCCCGCGCCCCGGCCGGCAGCGCCTCGTCGCCCGCGTCGTCGCGCGGTGTGCGATAGCCCAGCACGCCGTCGAAGTCGACCAGCGCGCCGAGGCGTTCGGCGAGCGCGAGGGCCAGGTGGTCGAGCATCCGGTGGTTCGCCGGGCCGGAGCAGCCCGCGCCGAGCACCAGGCCCTGCACCGGCGGCCGCGGGAACGCCGAGTAGTCCTCGTCCTCCGCCGGCATCTCCTCGTCCTCCGACAGGAAGAACACCCCGAGGTCGGCGAGGTCCGGCACCACCGGCCCCAGGGCCGTGGCGTCCCGCACCCGGAAGTCCAGGTCGCCGCCGACCCCGGTCTCGACCGGCGCGCAGAAGCCCTCCAGCCACGCGGCCGCCTCGGCCCGGACGTCCCCGAACTCCCGCCGCTCGAACAGCCACAGCCCCGCTGCCGGTCCCGCCATGCCGCCCACCCTTCCCCGCCCACCATCCTGCCTTCCCCGCGCGCCCGTTGTCAGGGCCGTCACGTACGCTCTGGCCAGTCATCGGATCGGAGGGGGAGTCATGACGGACCGTACGGGCATCGCCGCGCTGCCGGCGAGCGGCGCCTTCCTGGAGTTCCGCTCCCCCGGCACCGCGCCGGCCGGGGGCGGGCGGTGGACCGTCCTCGGCGGGACGGCCTACTGCGGCAGCCTGGTCGTCCTCGACGGCGAGACCGGCGAGGTCCGGCTCGCCGAGGAGTCCGGCCGGGAGGACGAGGGCGACCTGCTCGCCTCCTCGCTGCCCGCGCTCGCCGCCCTGGTGCGGGAGGTCGAGGCGGTCGCGACCGGCGCCGCCGACCGCGCGGCGTTCGGCGGCCGCCGGGGTGCCGCGGTGGCGGACGCCGTGCGATCGGCGGCCGAGCAGCGGATGCGGGCGCTCGACCCGGAGCTGTTCACCCGGGGCGCCCCGCCCCCGCACTGGCACACCGCGCTGCTGATCGCCGCCCTGGCCTGGGGCGCCCGCCCCGGCGAACCGGACGGCCTCGCCTACGACTTCGAGCCGGACCTCGTCGCCGACCTGGCCCGCCTGCTCGACGAGGAGGACGCCGCCGTCCGCCGCTACCGCCCCGAGGAGCTGCCCGCCGAGCTCACCCACGAGCCGACCCGCCGGCTCCTCGTCGAGGCCGGCCTGCCCCTGGAGGGCGAGATGCTCGGCGTCCACCCGGACGCCCCGCTCACCACCATGGCCGCCAGGTACCCCGACGACTTCGCCGAGCTCACCCACCACCTCGCCCTCGGCTACTGGCCGCACGACCTGGTGATCGCGCTCGACGGCACCACCGGCCGCCTCGAACTCCCCGGCCTGCACGGCGCCGACGACCCCGCCCGCTACCTCAACCGCGACCTCTCCGCCCTCCTCTACGCCCTGTGGACGTACGAGCGGGTGCGCGCCCACTGGGACCGCTGGGAGTACGGCGGGCAGGACTGGCACGACGGGGACGGCGACGACGACTGGACGGTCTTCGACCCGCACTCCTTCCTGCGCACCGAGGTCGACGGCCTGGTCGAGGCCGTCGACCCGGAGTCCTTCGCCACCCCCCGGCACTCCTGGCGGCTCCTCGCCGAAGACCCCTACACCGGCGGCCTCCTGGCCTGACCGGGCCGGTCAGCGGTCAGCGGTCAGCCAGGTCAGCCGTTCCGAGGCCCGCGCTTGCGGAGGAGTTCATCGTCCATGCAGGTCTGGTCCGGGTCCATGACGAGGCAGAGGTCGTACCCGTCGTCGTCGCGCTGCACCTTCACGAAGACCGAGCAGGCGCGGGGGTAGCCCACGTCCGGCTTCAGCTCCAGGTCGACGGCATCGCTCCCGGTCAGCGGCTCAGGGGGCGGGGAGGTCCGGCGTGAGCCCTTCGGTTCGAGGAAGCTCCACGTCCCGACCGACACGGTCATCGGGCATCCGTTGTCGGGCACGGCTTGGTCGAGGCCGCTGATGGACACGCTGTGCTCGCCCGCGATGTGCAGTCGGGTGCCGTCCCGGTTGCCCCAGTCCCCCACCAGGTCGGCCTGCTCGATCACGGCGCGGTCGCCCCCGGCCTCCATGACCGCACAGGCGGCGTAGAGGGCCAGGCCCCCCACCGCCACCGCGCCCCACCGGACGAGCCGGCCGGCCCGCGTCCCTGAAACCACGTCTCCCCCACAGATCCGCGGGCCCGCGCCGCGCCCCCAGCGGTACGAACGATCGGCCCGCCGCCAGCCTGGCACGCCCCTTGAACACGTTCAACCATGCGGACGGCAACCGGCCACCGCACCGGGGCTCAGCGGCCGGACGAGTGCGCCGGCGCGTCCCGAGCCAGTCGGAGGGCTTCGGCCCTGATCTCCGCGTCGACCTCCGCGGCGGCGCGCCCGGCCCCGAGGTGGACCAGGTCGTACTCGTCGTCGAGCTCGGCGAGCCGTTCGGCCAGGGGCAGCCGGTGCCCGAAGTGCAGGTGGATCCGGGAGGCGAGCTCCCGGGGAGTCAGCCGACCGGCCAGCGTCCGGTTCGCGAGTGCCCGGACGGCGGCTTCCCGGCAGGCCTCGCTGCCGACCGGGTGGAAGGTCAGGCCGAGCTCGTCGAGCGCGGCCGGCAGGATCTCCGGCACGTCGCAGTCCGCCTCGCCGCGCGTGCACGCGGCCAGGGCCCACAGGGCGGGGCCGCCGAGTCCGGCGACGAGTGCGTCGCAGGCGGCGTCGACGACCTCGTGGGCGCGGACCTCGCCGATGGTCCAGAGGGCGGCGCGCTCCTGGAGCTCCCGGGCGGCGGGTTCGGTGGACGACATCCGCCCATGGTCCCCGTACGGGTGCGGCGCGGTCGAGCGGGTTTCGCCGCGGGTGCCCGCCGCACAGGAAGTCGGCCGGGCCGACTTCCCGCGCGGGCGGGGGCTCAGCGGCGGGCGGGGAGGGCGAGCACCGTGAGGCCGGCGGCGAGGACGGCCAGGCCGCACCAGGAGGCGGCCGGGAGGCGTTCGCCGAGGGCGGCGACGCCGAGGAGGGCCGCGACGGCCGGTTCGGCGAGGGTGAGGGTGGTGGCGGTCTGGGCGATGGTGTGGCGCAGGCCGCGGCCGAAGAGGCGGTACGCGAGGAGGGTGGTGATCACCCCGAGGTGCAGGACCACGCCGGCGCCGCGCGGCGTGAGCAGCCAGCCCGCCCCACCGCCGCCGCCGAGCAGCAGCAGCACCGGCGAGACCAGCAGCGCGGCCCCGCCGAACATCGCGCCCATCACCCCGCCCGAGGGCCGCCCGTTCGCGATCAGCCGGCCGCCGATCAGCGAGTACACCGCGTACGAGAGCCCGGAGAGCGCCGCGAGCAGCACCCCCAGGAGGTCCACCGCCCCGCCCCCGCCCGCGAGTTCGGGGCCGAGGACGAGGACGGCGCAGCCGAGCACGGCGAGCCCGGTGGCTCCGGCCCAGCGCCCGCCGGGCCGGCCCTGCCGGGTGAGCCACCCGAGCAGCCCGGTGAACACCGGCGCGCTGCCGAGCGCGATCACCGTGGCGACGGCGACGCCGGTGCGGGCGACTGCCGGGTAGAAGGTCAGCGGGTAGCCGACCACCGCCACCGCCCCGAGCGCGAGCAGCCGGCGTTCGCGGGCCCCGCAGGTGCGGGGCAGGGTCCGGGCGGTGCGGTCGGTGAGGAACAGCAGCAGTCCGCCGAGCACCAGGGCCGCCGCCCCGATCCCGGCGGCCGGGGCGGCGGCGGGTGCGAGGGAGGCCGCCGTCCCGGTGGTGCCCCAGAGCAGGGCGGCCGCCAGGATCGGCAGCGCGCCGCCGGCCGGCCGGCCGGACGCGGGCACGGGCGTGGAGGTGGGCAGGGGCGTGGGCACGGGCGTGGACAAACGATTCGGCACAGTCGTGAACTTCCGTCGTCGAAAACCGTCAGTGGGAGTGGTTTCGAGAACGGGCGCACGCCGCAACGACACCCGGCGGCCTCAGCGGGCCGAACCGGAGCTCGGGAAGGGGTCTGACGACCACCGCGTACGCCCGATCAGGCGCAGAGCGGTGGCAGCACGGCGTGCCAGTAGAGGTTCACGCCCCCGATGCTACGGCCGGGCCGCACCCATGCCTAGCTCGTTCGGGTGAAGGTTCGTCTCCGATCGACGGCGCGCCGGTGGCCCGCCATAGCCTCGGGAGACCGCAGGACTCGCCGGCCTCGCCGGACTCGCACAACTCCTCGCCAGGGAAGACCACATGACGCACTCGCCCGCCGGGAACGACCTCACCCGCCGCAAGGTCCTCAAGCTCGGCATCGGCGTCGCCGTGGGAGCGGGGGCCTTCGCGGCCGGCGCTCCCGCCGCGATCGCCGGCGGCCCGAACGACCCGACCGCTCCCACCATCGCGACCAAGGTGAAGAACCTCAGCGGCCTCGCCGAGACCGGGCCGTTCGGCGCGCCGTGGACGGACCTCGGCATCCCCGTGCGGTGCCCGGACGGCACGATGCTCTTCGTCTGCGGCGACACCTTCGACGGCAGCGGCGTGGGCGACGGCGACTGGTACGCCCCGGTGGGCCTGCGCTCCAGCAGCGCGGACCCGAACAACCTGCGCATCGACGGCGTCGTCGGCGGCGACCACGCCCGCAGCCTGGTCGACGAGCCGCACACCTGGGTCGGCGACAAGCGCACGACGGCGATCCCGTCCGACGCGTTCGTCGTCAACGGCGTGATGTACATGCACCTGATGCGCGGCGTCATCTACGACACCCACCACACGGACTTCTGGCGCTCCACCGACAACGGCGAGACCTGGGAGTACCTGTGCCAGTGGCCGGCCGACCTGTACGGCGGCCAGTTCCAGCAGAAGACCTACGCCGTGGCCGACGACGGCTACTGCTACGTGCTGTCGACGGTCTTCAACCGCGACGTCGAATCCGGGATGCTGCTGCACCGGGTGCGCCAGGACAGCCTCGGCAACCCGGACGCCTACGAGCCGTGGGGCTTCACGGACAGCGGCTGGCAGTGGAACGCGCCCGCCCCGACGACGGTCTTCGGCACCCGCAAGTGGGGCGAGATCTGCTTCCGCGCCATGGACGGCAAGTACGTCCTCACCTGGCTGAACATGGACCCGCTGTCGATCAGGGCGATGGTCTTCCCGCTCCCGACCTCGGACCTGACCAGGACGCTGGAGCAGACCATGATCCTCCCCTGCGCCCCGGGCCAGGAGGCCGGCAACCTCGTCCTCAGCCCGTACGGCGGCTTCGTGGTCCCCGGCTCGACGTTCGGCGACTTCCACATCGTCGTCAGCCAGTGGTACGTCCCGGACCCGACGATCTACCGGATCATGCAGTACCGGATCGCGATGCCCTCCTGAACCCTGCGATCATGAATATTCACAGGTTGCAGCGTTAACCTATGCAAAATCCAAAGGTGAAGTAGGTTACAAACCTTTCATTCCAAGTCGCGCGGTTTGCCCACATGCTGAGATCCGTGCGATAGTCGACGCAACGAAGACTTCGGCGGGCCCGACCTGGCACTGCCGACGCCCATCGTGCGGCACGCACCCCCTTGGCCGGCGCGATGACTTGCAGGGGCCCCCATCGCCGGATCACGGCGAACCCGGGGGCCCTGCGCGTATCCCCGGCCGGTCGCACCGGCCGGCCGGGCGGCTCAGTTCCGGTCGCGCACCTTCAGCTCGAACCAGACGCCCTTCCCGCGCGGCAGCAGGTCCGCGCCCCAGCGGTCGGCCAGGTCGTCGACGACCTTCAGCCCCCGCCCGCGCTCGTTCACCGGCCGCGGCTCGGCGAGGATCATGCAGGGCAGCGACCGCGAGGAGTCGCGCACCTCGATCCGCACCCACCCGGGCTTTCGGCCCACGTACAGGCCGATGGTGCGCCCGCCGGCGTGCCGGACGGCGTTGGCGACCAGCTCGCTGGTGAGTAACTCCCCCGCCTCCAGGTGCTGGTGGAGGCCCCAGGACGCCAGCGCGGAGAGCACCAGCCGCCGGGCCACCTTGGCCGACGCCGGCCGGGACGGCAGCCGCACCTCGTTCGGCGAGGACTGGCCGCACAGTCTGGGGGAGTACATCTCCTCCAGCTCCGCCGAGCTGAGCCGCTCCAACTCCGAGAGTGTGCCCGGAACGTCCGCCCAGGCCGCCTCCGCGACCGCGCCGGCCACGGTAACCACTGACTGATCTGTTTCGCCCCAACCCGCCATGCGGACCATCATTGCGGAACGCAAGCGGCCGCGTACGGACAATGAGCAAACGATCACGCCCAGTTCGGCATATGCCGGGAGCAATCCGGAACCACCCGGCGATCGTCCGAACAGGCGTCGGAAAACGCGTCGGGGCCACCCCGGTCAAACCCGGGTTGACCCCGACGCCCGCTCACCAGCGGCTCAGCGCCCGCCTACCACTGGCTCCAGCCCAGGTTCCAGCCGCTGAGCCCGTTGTCCGGCTCCAGCGTCTCCTTCTTGATCGAGTTCTTGACGATCACGACGTCGCCGACGATCGAGCTGTCGTAGAACTTCCCGGCGGTGGTGGAACTGCCGCCGCCCTCCGCGTCCTTGAGCCCGACGCAGCCGTGGCTGACGTTGTCCCCGCCGAACACGCCGTTGCGGGCCCACCAGTTGCCGTGCACGTACGTCCCGGACGTGGTGAGCCGCATCGAGTGCGGCACCTGCAGGTCGTACGGCGCGCCGGTCATGCCGGGCAGGGTGCTGGACTGCATCCGCACCGTGCCCTCCTTGGACATGACGACCATGGTGCCGTTCCAGGTCGGGTGGTCGTCCGAGCCGGAGGTGATGTCGATCTGCTCGGTCTTGCCGTTGTCCCCGACGACGGTCATCTGGTGCGCGGCGGCGTCAACCGTCGAGACCTGGCTTCGCCCGATAGTGAAGGGCTCGTCCCGGTCCGAACCGCCGTAGACGCCCGGCGCGATCTCCACGCTCTTCAGCCGGTAGTGCACCGTCACCTTGGTGCCCGGCTTCCAGTAGTTCTCCGGGCGGAAGTCCAGCCGCCGGTCGCCGAACCAGTGGCCCTTGACGACCGTGCCGTTGTCGGTCTCGAAGGAGATGCCCTTGGCGACGGCGTCCTTGTTCTTGACGTCCTTGGTGAACTCCACCGAGACGATCATGCCGACGCCGTACGTCGCGTTGTCGTCGACGTTGTCGGCGGCCTTGGCCTGCACCTCCGGCGTCAGCGTGGTGAAGCTGCTGTCCGCCTCGGCGACCACGCCGTTGGCGTCCGCCGCCATCGCGCTGACCTGGTAGGCCGTGCCGACCGAGAGGCCGGCGGTCGGGGTCCAGCTCAGGCCGTCCGCGGCGATGGTGCCGGGCACCTCCTTGCCGGACTTGTCGCTCACCTTGACGGTGGTGAGCTTGCCGCCCGTCGCGCCGACCTTGAGCGCGGTCGGCGCCACGTCCACCGAACCGGTCTTCGGCTCGATGCTCACCGCGGCCTGCGACACCTTCGGCGCGGCGCTGCCCGGCGTTGCCGCCGCCGCCGGGGCGGGGGCCGCGCCGGCCCCGATGTCGGCCTTGGCCGCGCTGCCGCCGCCGCTGCCGCCACTGCTGCAGGCCGCCGTCAGCACCATCGCCCCGCCGACCACACCGGCGGCCACCACTCTGCGTATCGACCTCACGTCGATCCCTCCCTCTGCTCCCCTGG
Organism: Streptomyces sp. Y1; assembly: GCF_041053115.1. Lineage (NCBI taxonomy): Bacteria > Bacillati > Actinomycetota > Actinomycetes > Kitasatosporales > Streptomycetaceae > Streptomyces > Streptomyces sp. Y1. The sequence continues at coordinate 2,657,791 of NZ_CP163445.1, forward strand.
GGCCCGTGGGCCCCGACCGCTAGATGCGCCGGCCCTCCGGAAAGGTTGCGCCATTCGAGGGGCTCATCGCCCCGAAAACCGGAACGGCCCGACCCCAACGGGTGAGGATCGGACCGCCCCGGCATGAAACCCGCCGGCACGGTGCCGGCATGAGAACCAACGGAATCCCCCGGTCGCCCGGGTTCATCGAACCCGCGGACCGGTACGGCCTACCAGTTCGCCCAGGCCACGTTCCAGCCGCCCAGCCCGTTGGACGGGGCGACGGTCTTCTCCTTGGTGTTCACGATCTTCACGACGTCGCCGACGATCGAGTCGTTGAAGAACTTGCCGGCCACCGAGGAGTCGCTGCCGCCCTTCTCGTCGGCCATCGACACGCAGCCGTGGCTGGCGTTGGTCTTGCCGAACGGGCTGGACCAGTAGTTGCCGTGCACGAAGGTGCCGGAGGTGGTCAGCCGCATCGCGTGCGGCACGTCCTGGATGTCGTACTCGCCGCCGAGGCCGACGGTCTGCGAGTTCATCCGGGTGACCTTCTCCTTGGACATGATCACCATCGTCCCGCCCCAGGACGGCGTCGCGTCCGCGCCCAGGGTGACCGGCACGGTGGTGACCTTGCCGCCCTGGTCGACGGTCATCTGGTGCGACTTGGCGTCCGCCGTGGCGATCCGCGAGCGGCCGATGGTGAACGGCTCGTCCTTGTCCACGTCGCCGTAGACGCCCGGGGAGACCTCGACGTTCTTCAGCCGGTACTTGATGACGACCTTCGTGTTCGGCTTCCAGTAGTCGGCCGGGCGGAAGTCCACCCGCCGGTCGCCGAACCAGTGGCCCTTCACCTCGGTGCCGCCGGCGTCGATGGTGATGCCCTTGAGGACGGCGTCCTTGTTCTTGACGTCCTTGGTGAAGTTCACCGAGACGATCATGCCGACGCCGTAGGTGGCGCCGTCGCTGATGTTGTCGTTGGTGGAGACCTTCTTCTCCGGCGTCAGCGTGGTGAAGGAGGTGGTGGACGCGGCCACCAGCCCGTCCGCGTCCTTGGCCTGCGCGTTCACCTTGTAGGCCGTGCCGACCGCGAGGCCCGCCGCCGGCTTCCAGCCGGTGCCGTCCGGGGTGATCGCACCCTCGACCGGCTTGCCGTCCTTGTCGGTCACCTCGACGGTGGTCAGCTTGCCGTTGGAGACGGACACCTGCAGGCCGGTCGGCGCGACGTCCTGGGCGCCGTCCTTCGGCTCGACGTTCAGCACCGCGGCCGAGGTCTTCGGCGCCGCCGACGCACCGCCGGCGTCCGCCGGGGCCGAGGCGGCGTTGTCGCCACCGGAGCCCCCGGAACCTCCGCCCGAACCGCCCTTGTCGTCGTTGCAGGCCGCGGTCAGCAGCAGCACCCCGCCCATGACCAGCGCAGCAGCTCCCCTGCGCCCGAACCGGCTGGTGCGTATCGCGGCGCCGGCCGCCTTACCCGTCTTCACGGTCTCTCCCCTCCCGTTGTCCACTCTCTTGACGCGTCGAGTGCCCCTGGGAGTTGCACCCGGGCGCCGATCTTCCCCAGCAGGGGCACGACGCGCCGGAGCAGGATAACTGGGCCATCCGGGTGAATCCGGAGGGGAGGTGGGTGGAGCGGGGGTGAACCCCCCGTGAAGCCCGCCGGGCGGGGCCTAGCGCAGCGCGCTGCCGGCCAGCCACTGCTCCCAGGGCAGGTTCCACCCGTTGAGACCGTTCGAGGGCGGCACGAAGTCCCCCGCGGAGGCCTTCACCTCCAGCACGTCACCGGGGATCGTGTGCTCGAACAGCCAGCCCGCCGGGGTGTCCTTGCTGCTGCCGCCCTTGGTGTCGGCCAGGCCGATGCACCCGTGGCTGGTGTTGGCGGTGCCGAAGACCCCGGGGTTCGCCCAGTAGTTGCCGTGCACGAAGGTGCCGGAGCCGGTCAGCCGCATCGCGTGCGGGACGTCCTTGATGTCGTACTCGTCGCCCATGCCCACGGTCTGCGAGTTCATCCGGGTCACCTGGTACTTCTCCGACACCACCAGCACCCCGCGGTAGGTGGAGTGCTCGGGGCTGCCGCCGGACACCTTGAGCACCCGGACCACCTTGCCGCCCTGCCCTCCTCGGACGGTCAGCGTGTGCGCGTCCAGGTCCACGGTGGAGACCTGCGCCCGGCCGATGGTGAAGTGCAGGTCCCGGTTCTGGCTGCCGAAGTCGCCCGGCGCGCCCTGCACGTCCTTCAGCCGCAGCGCCACCGCCACCTTGGTGCCGGCCGCCCAGTACTGCTGCGGCCGGAAGTCCAGCCGCTGGTTGCCGAACCAGTGCGCGGCCACCGGCACCGGCGGGTCCGCGGTCACCTGCACCGCCCGCTCGACCGCCGCCCGGTCCGCGATCGGGCGGCTGAAGCGCAGCGACACCGGCATCCCCACCCCGACCGTCGACCCGTCCTCGGGCGTGAAGAACGCGACGAAGGTGTGCGCCCGGGCGACGGTCGAGAACTCCGCGTGCTGGGCCGCCTTCTGCCCCTGGTCGTCCTCCGCGACGGAGTCCAGCGTGAACGCCGTACCCAGCGGCAGCGGCCCGTCCGGCGCCCACGAGGAGCCGTCCGCGGCGATCGTCCCGGGCAGCTCCGCCCCCCGGGCGTCGGCCAGCCGGACGGACAGCAGCTTCCCCTGCGCCGCCGCCACCTTCACCGCCCCCTCCGGCGGCACGTCCTGCGCGCCGTCCGCGGGCTGCACCGTGAGCACCGCCCGCGACGGCGGCGGAGGCGGCGCGACGACCGTGGCCGAGGCGCCGTCCCCGACCGGGGCGCCCGCCGAGCCGCCGCACCCCGCCAGGACGGCCAAGCAGCAGCCCACCGCCGCCGCATGCCGCGCCCACACCCGTACTCGGCGCCGCATCGGGGCCTCCCACCGTCCGGTTCCAACGCCGGGAACAACGACCCCCGGCCAGCCGAGGACACGCCCTCGCCCCGCCCTCCGGAGCACGCCCCCCGGACAGCCATCCGCTGGTAAGCCCCCGTTCAACGGCTTCCCCCCGCCGCATTCCGGGAAGGAAACAACGGCACGGGGTCCGGGACACCCCGTCCAGGGAGGGCAGGGCCATGGAGCTGGAAGCCGGGACGAGGCCAGGAAGCCCCCACCCCCTCGGTGCCCGTTTCCGCCCGGACGGGCCGTGCGGCCCCGGCACCAACTTCGCGCTGTGGGCGGCCGGCGCCGAGGCCGTCGACCTGTGCCTGTTCGACGAGGACGGCCGGGAGACCCGGCACCGCCTCACCGAGCAGGACGTCCAGGTCTGGCACGGCTTCCTGCCGGGCGTGCGCCCCGGCACCCGCTACGGCTACCGCGTGCACGGCCGGTGGGACCCGTGGACGGGCGCCCGCTGGAACCCGGCGAAGCTGCTGCTCGACCCGTACGCCCGCGCGATCGACGGCAACTACACCGCGCACGACGCGGTCTGCGCCGCCGTCCGCAACTGGCCGGAGGCCGACGTCGCCGACACCGTCCGGGACAACCGCGACTCGGCCGCCCACGTGCCCAGATCCGTGGTCGTCGCGGACGACGACCACCGGTCCGACGGCCCGTCCGACGACCACCGCCCGCGGACCCCGTGGTCCGAGACCGTCCTCTACGAACTGCACGTGCGCGGCTTCACCATGCGCCACCCCGACGTCCCCCCGGCCCTGCGCGGCACCTACGCCGGCCTCGCCCACCCCGCCGCGCTCGCCCACCTCACCCGCCTCGGCGTCACCGCCGTCGAGCTGCTGCCCGTCCACCACCACGTCAGCGAGGACCACCTCCAGGCGCGCGGCCTGGTCAACTACTGGGGCTACAACACGATCGGCTACTTCGCCCCGCACGCCGGCTACTCCGCCTCGGGCTCGCGCGGCGGCCAGGTCGGCGAGTTCAAGCGGATGGTGCGCGCCCTGCACGCCGCCGGGATCGAGGTGATCCTCGACGTGGTGTTCAACCACACCGCCGAGGGCGCCGAGCTGGGCCCGACGCTCTCCCTGCGCGGCGTCGACAACGCCGCCCACTACCGCCTCGCCCCGCACCGCCCGCGCGGCTACGCCGACTACACCGGCTGCGGCAACACCCTGGACACCCGCCGCCCGCAGGTGATCCGGCTGATCACCGACTCGCTGCGCCACTGGGTCGCCGAGATGGGCGTGGACGGCTTCCGCTTCGACCTCGCCGCCGCCCTGGCCCGGGCCTCGGACGGCGTCGACCCGGAGCACCCGTTCCTCAGCGCCGTCGCCCAGGACCCGCTGCTGTCCCGGGTGAAGCTGATCGCCGAGCCGTGGGACGTCGGCCCGGGCGGCTACCGGCTGGGCGGCTTCCCGCCGCTGTGGGCCGAGTGGAACGACCGCTACCGCGACACCGTACGGGACTTCTGGCGCGGCGCCCGCCCGGACGTCCGCGAGCTCGGCTACCGCCTCTCCGGCTCCTCCGACCTCTACCAGCGCGACGGCCGCCGCCCGTACGCCTCCGTCAACTACGTGACGGCGCACGACGGTTTCACGCTGCGCGACCTGGTCTCCTACGACCGCAAGCACAACGAGGCGAACGGCGAGGGCGGCCGGGACGGCACCGACGACAACCGCTCCTGGAACCACGGCGCCGAGGGCGAGACCACCGACCCGGAGGTCACCGCCCTGCGCCTGCGCCAACTGCGCAACCTGATGGCCACGCTGCTGCTCTCCACCGGCGTCCCGATGATCACCGCCGGGGACGAGCTCGGCCGCACCCAGGGCGGCAACAACAACGCCTACTGCCAGGACAACGAGGTCGGCTGGGTCGACTGGTCGACACTGGAACGGCCCGAGTGGCGCGAACTGTGCGAGCTGACCGCCCGGTTGGTCCGGCTGCGCCGGGCCCACCCGGTGCTGCGCCGGCGGGCGTTCTTCTCCGGCCGGGCCGCCGCCCCCGGCGGGCGCCCGGACCTCGCCTGGTTCACCCCGCTCGGCAAGGAGATGACCGAGGCCGACTGGTTCGCCCCGACCGCCTGCCTCGGCATGCTGCTGTCCGGCAGCGCGATGTCCGAACGGGACGCCACCGGGCGGCCGGTGCGGGACGACGACTTCCTGCTGCTCCTCAACGCCGGCCACGAACCGGTGGTGTTCACCCTGCCCGGCGAGCCCTGGGCGGCGCCGGAGGCCCGCTACGAGACCGTCGTCGACACCGCCGGAGCGGGCGAGCCGCACCCGGCCGGCGCGGTGGTGCTCGGCGGGCGCGCGCTGCTCCTGCTGCGCGCGCCCGCCGCACTCCCCTGACGTGTGGCTCAGCTGCGGGCGTGCCCGACCTCGACGTTCTCCAGCACCCCGATCGCGTCCGGCACCAGCACCGCCGCCGAGTAGTAGGCGCTCACCAGGTAGGAGGTGATCGCCTTCTCGTCGACGCCCATGAACCGGACGTTCAGCCCCGGCTCGACCTCGTCCGGGATGCCGATCTGGTGGAGGCCGACCACGCCCTGGTTGTCCTCGCCGACGCGCATCGCGAGGAAGGAGGTGGTCTGGTTGTCCGCCACCGGGATCTTGTTGCACGGGAAGATCGGCACCCCGCGCCAGGCCGGCCGCCGCTTGCCGAGCACCTCGGCCGTGCCGGGGTAGACGCCGAGCCGGTTGCACTCCCGCTCGAACGCGGCGATCGCGCGCGGGTGGGCGAACAGGTAGTCGGTGTCGCGGCGCATCGCGAGCAGGTCGTCCAGGTCGTCCGGCGTGGGCGCGCCGGAGTGCGTCTGGATCCGCTGGTCGAAGTCGGTGTTGCCGAGCAGCCCGAACTCCGGGTTGTTGATCAGCTCGTGCTCCTGGCGCTCGCGCAGCGCCTCGATGGTCAGCCGGAGCTGGTGCTCGGTCTGGTTCATCGGCTGGTTGTAGAGGTCGGCGACCCGGGTGTGCACCTTGAGGATCGTCTGCGCGACGCTCAGCTCGTACTCGCGCGGCTTCAGCTCGTAGTCCACGAAGGCGCCGGGCAGCTCGACCTCGCCCTCGTGGCCCGCCGACAGGTCGATGTCCGCCTCGCCGTGCGCGTTCTGCGCCTGCGCGGCGTCGGCCGCGAAGCCCAGCAGGTGCTCGCGCAGCTCCGCGGAGCGGTCGGTGAGCTCCTGGAACTGCGACCACGGCAGCGCCATCGCCACGCCCGCCGTCGCCGCCCGCACCGTGTACGGCCAGTTGCCGGACGCCTCGGTCAACGCCTCGTCGCCGATGTGGTCGCCATCGGCCAGGGTGCCGACCACCGTCTCCTCGCCGTACTTGCCGGTGCCGAGGCGCTCGACCTTGCCGTGCGCGATCAGGAACACCTCGCTGATCGGCTCGCCCTCGCGCACCAGCAGGTCGCCCGGGGCGAAGTCCCGCTGCACGAACCGGCGGGCCAGCTCCTCCAGCACCGCCTCGTCCCCGAAACCGCGCAGCGCGGGCACCTCGGTCAGCGACGGGGCGATCACGCTCACCGAGGTGCCGGTCTTGGCGAAGCCCACCCGGCCGCGCCCGGTGGCGTAGCTGAGCCGCCGGTTGACCCGGTACGTCCCCGCGCTGACCTGCACCCAGGGCAGCATCTTGAGCAGCCAACGGGAGGTGATCTCCTGCATCTGCGGCGCCGACTTGGTCGTCGTCGCCAGGTTCCGCGCCGCCGCCGTGCTGAGGCTCAGCTGCGCCCGCACCTGCACCAGCGCCGCCGCGCCGCCGGCCGGGCCGGACTCGGTGTCGACCGTCATGTCCTTCATCTCCCGTCACTCGGTTCCCGAACTCGGGCATCCGTCAGGAGATGTAATCGGCCGATGCGGTGGCGCCCGCAAGAGGCGCACGACGCACTCCTTCCTGCACGAACGGCCGTACGCGCCCCTTCGCCCGCTCCCGCACCGCCCGTACGGGTGGCCGGTTCTCGTCGGGCGGCACCGTCAGGGGTGAAAAACCGGATGAGATATGACGCGGACCGGGCCTACCCTCACCGCGATGGCCGAGAACCGACATGACGACAAGACCGCCGGGCGCGGGCGCCGCTCCACGGTCCGCTCGCTGCTGCGCCTGTGGCCCTACGCGCGGGCCGTCCGCGGCCGGCTGGCCGTCTCGGCCACCGCCGCGACCCTCGGCATGCTCACCACCCTCGCCGTCCCGGTGGTGCTCGGCCGGATCGTCGACGGCCCGGTCGCCGACCACGACTCCGGCGCACTGTGGCCGCTGGTCGGCCTGGTGCTCGCCCTCGGCCTGATCGAGGCCGGGCTGTTCTACACCCGCCGGGTGGTGCTGTCCCGCCCGCTCGCCGACCTCGAAGCGCGGATGCGGGCCGACCTCTTCGGCAAGCTCCAGCGCCTCCCGGTCGCCTTCCACGACCGCTGGGGCTCCGGCCAGTTGCTCAGCCGGGCCGGGTCCGACCTCTACGTCATCCGGCTGTTCCTGGCCTTCGCCCTGGTCTTCCTGGTCGTCAACTCGCTGACCTTCCTGGCCGGCGCGGCGGTGATGTTCAGCCTGGACTGGCGGCTCGCCCTGATCTTCCTGGCCCCCGCCGTCCCGCTGCTCCTGATCACCCGCCGCTTCGAGGGCCGCTACTCCGACGCGTCCCGGCGCGCCCAGGACCAGAACGGCGACCTCGCCACCGTGGTCGAGGAGTCCGTGCTCGGCATCCGCATCCTCAAGGCCTTCGGCCGGCACCGCTCGATGGCCGACCGCTTCCGGGAGCAGTCCCGCGAACTGCGCCGCACCGAGCTGCGCAAGGCCCACCTGCTCGCCAACCTGTGGTCCGTCGTCACCGGCCTGCCCGAACTCGCCGTCTGCTGCGCCCTCGCGGTCGGCTCCTACCTCGTCGCCCACGACCAGCTGAGCGCGGGCGACCTGGTCACCTTCCTGTCCACCGCGCTCGCGCTGCGCTTCCCGGTCGAGTCGCTGGGCTGGCTGCTCGCCTACGCCAACGAGGCCTCCACCGCCGCCGACCGCGTCTTCGAGGTGCTGGACACCCCCGAGGCCGACGACCCGGGCACCCGCGCCGACCTCGGCACCGAACCGGACGGCATCCGCCTCACCGGCGTCCGCTTCCGCTACCCCGACGCCCCCGAGGACAGCCCCGACCTGCTGGCCGGCGTCGACCTGCACATCCGCAGCGGCGAGACGATGGCCCTGGTCGGCGCCACCGGCAGCGGCAAGACCACCCTCACCGCGCTGCTCCCCCGACTGTACGAGCCCACCGCCGGCACCATCACCCTGGACGGCCGGGACATCCGCGAGCTGCCCCGGCAGCGGCTGCGCGAGCTGGTCGCCGTCGCCTTCGAGGAGCCCACCCTGTTCTCCGCGACCGTCCGGGAGAACGTCCTGATGGGCGCCCCCGACGCGAGCGAGGCGCAGCTGCGCTCGGCCCTCGCCACCGCCCAGGCCGGCTTCGTCGACCGACTCCCCGAGGGGGCCGGGACGGAGGTCGGCGAGCAGGGCCTGAGCCTGTCCGGCGGGCAGCGCCAGCGGCTCGCGCTGGCCCGCGCCGTGGTCGGCGACCCGGCGTTCCTGGTCCTGGACGACCCGCTGTCCGCGCTGGACGTGCACACCGAGGCGCTGGTCGAACGGGCGCTGCGCGAGGTGCTGGGCTCCACCACCGCCCTGGTGGTCGCCCACCGCCCCAGCACCGTGCTGCTGGCCGACCGGGTCGCGGTGCTGGCGGACGGCCGGATCGAGGCGGTCGGCACCCACCAGGAGCTGCTGCGCGACTGCCCGCACTACCGCGAACTGATGTCGGGCGAGGCCGCCCCCGTCCCCGAGGGGAGCAGCGCCCGATGACCACCACCACCGAGCCGGTCGACGAGCTCGAACCGGTCGAGGAGGAACTGCTCCCGCCCCCGGCCGACGAGGAGGACATCCCCGTCCCGCCCGGCGCGCCGCGGGCGCTGCTGCGCTCCCTGCTCGGCCCGCACCGGGGCCGGATCGCCGTCGCGATGACGGTGATCCTGCTCCAGCAGGCCGCGTTGCAGTCCGGGCCGCTGCTGGTGGCCGTCGCGATGGACCGGGGCATCCCGGCGCTGCGCGAGCACGACGCCGGCCCGCTGATCGCGGTGATGGCCGCCTACCTGTGCTGCGCGCTGCTCGGCCCGGTGCTGGAGTGGGCGTTCGTCAAGATCAGCTCCCGGATCAACCAGGACGTGCTGCTGGACCTGCGCGGCCGGATCTTCCGGCACGCCCAGCGGCTCAGTCTGGACTTCCACGAGCGCTACACCTCGGGCCGGATCATCTCCCGCGCCACCAGCGACATCGACGCGCTGCGCGAGCTGCTGTCCGAGGGGCTGCAGGAGCTGCTGCTCGTCGTCCTGTCGACCTGCTACATCTCGGTGCTGCTGCTGGTGCTGGACTGGCGGCTCGGCCTGGTCTCGCTGGCGTCCCTGCTGCCGCTGGCGCTGATCGCCCGCTCGTTCCGCAACCGCTCGATCCGGGTCTACCGCCGCTCCCGCACGTCCGCCGCCTCGATGATCGTCCGCTTCACCGAGACCATGAACGGCATCCGCCCGGTGCAGGCGTTCCGCCGCGAGAAGGCCAACGACGCCGCCTACGCGGTGGTCAACCGGACGGCCGCGACCACGACCGCGGACGGCCTGCTGGAGATCGCCCGGTACGTCGGCCTCTCCCGGGTCACCGCCAACCTGTGGATCACCGGCGTGGTGCTGCTCGGCGCCCAGCTGGTGATGCACGACGCGCTGGAGCTGGGCGTGCTCACCGCCGTCGTGCTCTACCTGCGCCGGCTGCACGACCCGATCGACCAGCTGGCGATGTTCCTGAACGGCTACCAGTCGGCGGCCGCCGCCCTGGAGAAGATCGCCGGCCTGCTCGCCCACGAGCCGACCGTCACCGAGCCGGCCGAGCCCCGGGAGCTGCCGGCCCTCCCGGCGAGCGGGCGAGTGGCGGCCGGGGGGCGCGAAGTGCGCTTCGAGCGGACGCGGTTCGCCTACCGCACCGGCAAGGAGGTGCTGCCGCCCTTCGACCTGGTGATCCCGGCCGGGCAGACCGTCGCGGTGGTCGGTGCGACGGGCGCGGGCAAGTCGACGGTCGCCAAGCTGCTGGCCCGGTTCTACGACCCGACCGGCGGCCGGGTCCGGCTGGACGGCGTGGACCTGCGCGAGCTCGCCACGCCGGAGCTGCGGCGCGGGGTGGTGATGGTGACCCAGGAGTCGTTCCTGTTCTCCGGCACCGTCGCCGAGAACATCGCGATCGGCCGCCCCGCCGCGACCCGCGAGGAGGTCGAGCGGGCCGCCCGGGACATCGGCGCGTACGAGTTCATCGCCGCGCTGCCGGACGGCTTCGACACCGACGTGCGCAAGCGCGGCGGCCGGATCTCCGCCGGGCAGCGCCAGCTGGTCGCCTTCGCCCGCGCCCTGCTGGCCGACCCGGCGGTGCTGATCCTGGACGAGGCGACCAGCTCGCTGGACGTCCCCGGCGAGCAGGCCGTCCAGCGGGCGATGCGCACGGTGCTGGCCGGCCGGACGGCGGTGATCATCGCGCACCGGCTCTCCACCGTGGAGATCGCCGACCGCGTCCTGGTGATGGACCAGGGCCGGATCGTCGAGGACGGCTCCCCGCAGGAGCTGATCGACGGCACCGGCCGCTTCGCCACCCTGCACCGCGCCTGGCGGGACAGTCTCGTCTGACGCGGGCCATGGTTCAGCCCGGCCGGGTGCGCCGTCACGCACCCGGCCGGGCCGCTTTGTCCGGGGGGTGGTTCAGTCCACCGTCACCGCGTAGTCGGCGTGCCAGTCCGGCGACGGGCAGTCCTCCACGGCGGCCACCACGTCGATCGTCCCGCCGGGGAGCACCTGCCCGGCCGTCGTCGCCGGGTCGATCACCACGGCCGGGTCGATGAAGATCGCGTCCTTGTAGCGCGGCCCGCTGGGGTAGTTGCAGTCCAGCGTGCGCGGCGAGGTCGAGGTGCAGCGGTACGGCGGCGGGTCGGCGAGCGCGGTCCCCTCGGGCACGGTGATCCGCACCTCGATCGGCTGCCGCGAGTAGGACGGCCCGGTGTTGAACACCCACAGCGGCAGGTGGACGGTCGCGCCGGGCTTGCCGGTGAGGTCGCCGGGCTGCGGGTCGGGGCGGCCGTCGCCCGTGATCGCGGAGGAGGCGCCGACCGTGAAGTGCGCCTTGGTGTCGGCGGTGGTGAAGCTGTACGGCGTGGTGTGGCCGGACTGGTCCGGGTCGCCCGGGTAGAAGGCCTGGACGTCGCCGTCGATCGTGATGAACGGCGAGGTGATCGGCGCGACGCGCAGGGCCAGCTTCTCCACCGAGGCGGCCCCCGGCGCCAGGCCGGCCGGGATCTTGTAGGAGCTGCCGGTGCCGAAGTAGGTCAGGGTGACCGGCGGGTCGGCGGACTGGACCACGCCGGGCGACGGGAAGTGCACGACCACCAGGGTCTCGTCGGTGGTGGTCGACGGGCCGTTGTTGGTGATCCTCACTTCGAGCGTGCCGCTCTCCCCGGGGACGACCGGGCCCGGCGGCGACAGCTCGACCGAGATCCGCGCCTCGGCGGGCGGTGCGGCCTGGGGGTGGGCGGCGGCCTGCGCCGGTGCCGCGAGGAGGACTACGGAGAGCGCGGCGAGGGCGACCGCGCGCAGGGTTCGCATCATGCTGCCCACGCTCCCGCCGGCCCGCACACCGGGCAACCGGACGGCTGCCGTCCGTAGTACTCGGTCGGAGTACCACGAACGGCAGCGCGGACGACCGTGCCTGCGGCGCGGAGGATCAGCGCAGCAGCCCGGCGTCCATCCCGGCCGACTCGGCGGGCAGGGCGACCAGCCCCAGCTCGGCCGGCGAGGCCAGCCGGGGGTGCGCGGGCAGCACCCGGACGGTGTAGCCGAACGGGCCGGTCCGGGCCAGCTCCAGCGAGCCCTCGTAGCGGGTCCGCCCGTCCAGGTCGGGCCCGCCGACCGGCTTGAGGGCGAGCACGGCGGCGTCCGAGATGCCGTCCGTCTCGTCCACCCGCCCGGAGACGGCCTGCACCTCGACGTCGCCCGGCTCCAGCGCCCCGAGCGCGACCTGCACCCGCAGCTCCAGTGCGCTGCCCAGCTCCTGGGCCTCGCCCGGGCCCTCCGCCTGGACGTGCTCGACCCGCACGGCCGGCCAGGCCGCCCGGACCTTGGCCTTCCAGGCCGCCAGCTCCCGCGCGCCGCGGTGGCCGCCGGCGGCGAGCTCCCGCTGGGCCAGCGCCGCCGGGGCGTACAGCCGGTCCACGTACTCGCGGACCATCCGGCCGGCCAGCACCTTGGGCCCGAGGGTGACCAGGGTGTGCCGGACCATGGCGATCCAGCGGTGCGGCAGCCCGTCGCCGGCCCGGTCGTAGAACCGGGCGGCGACCTGCTCCTCGATCAGGTCGTAGAGCGCGGCGGCCTCGATGTCGTCGCGCCGCTCGGCCTCGCCGCTGTCCGGGTCGAGCACGCCGGCGCCCTCGTCGGCGGTGGGGATCGCCCAGCCGTTCTGGCCGTCGTACCACTCGTCCCACCAGCCGTCCAGGACGGACAGGTTGAGGCAGCCGTTCAGCGCGGCCTTCATCCCGGAGGTGCCGCAGGCCTCCAGCGGGCGCAGCGGGTTGTTCAGCCAGACGTCGCAGCCCGGGTAGAGGTGCCGGGCCATGTCCATGTCGTAGTCCGGCAGGAAGACGATCCGGTGCCGCACGGCCGGGTCGTCGGCGAAGGCGACCATCTGCTGGATCAGCCGCTTGCCGCCGTCGTCGGCCGGGTGGGCCTTCCCGGCGACCACGATCTGCACCGGTCGGGTGGGGTGCAGCAGCAGGCCGCGCAGCCGGTCCGGGTCGCGCAGCATCAGGGTGAGCCGCTTGTAGGAGGGCACCCGGCGGGCGAAGCCGATGGTGAGCACGTCCGGGTCGAGCACCGAGGAGACCCAGCCGAGTTCGGCCTCGCCGGCGCCGCGCTGGCGCCAGGAGGCGCGCAGCCGGTGCCGGGCCTCGTCGACGAGTTGGGCGCGCAGGCTGCGGCGCAGGTCCCAGATCTCGGTGTTGCCGATCCGCTCCAGGCCGGTCCAGCGCCGGGTCTCGCCGGTGGTCATCGCCTCCTCGGCGCGGTCGGCGCCGATCTCGGCGGCGCCCAGCCGGACGACGGCCGGGTCGATCCAGGTGGCGGCGTGCACGCCGTTGGTGACGGAGGTGATCGGTACCTCGGCGGCGTCGAAGCCGGGCCACAGGCCGTTGAACATGGCTCGGCTGACCTCGCCGTGCAGGGTGGAGACCCCGTTGGCGCGCTGGGCGAGCCGCAGGCCCATGGCGGCCATGTTGAACAGCTTCGGGTCGCCGCCGGGCCAGGTCTCGGCGCCGAGCGCGAGCACCTGGTCGGCCGGGACGCCGGGCAGGGCGGCGTCGCCGCCGAAGTGGCGGGCGACCAGCTCGCGGTCGAAGCGGTCGATGCCGGCCGGGACGGGGGTGTGGGTGGTGAACAGGGTGCCGGCCCGGACGGCCTCCAGGGCGGCGGCGAAGTCGGGCCCCTCGGCGTCGCGGCCGGCGGCTTCGGCCTCGCGGCCGGCGGCCCGGTCGGCGCTCTGCTCGGCGCACCGGTCGGCGACGAGTTCGCGGATCCGCTCGATGCCGAGGAAGCCGGCGTGGCCCTCGTTGGTGTGGAAGACCTCGGGGGCGGGGTGCCCGGTGAGCCGGCAGTAGGCGCGCACGGCCCGGACGCCGCCGATGCCGAGCAGCATCTCCTGGAGCAGCCGGTGCTCGCTGCCGCCGCCGTACAGCCGGTCGGTGACGTCCCGTTCGGCGGGCGAGTTGGCCTCGATGTCGGAGTCGAGCAGCAGCAGCGGGACGCGGCCGACCTGGGCCTTCCAGATCCGGGCGGCCAGGGTGCGGCCACCGGGCAGGGCGAGGTCGACCCGGCTGGGCGTGCCGTCCGGCTCGCGGAGCAGGCTGACGGCGAGCTCGTCCGGGTCGAGCAGCGGGTAGCGCTCCTGCTGCCAGCCGTCCCGGTTCAGGGACTGCCGGAAGTAGCCGTGGCGGTAGAACAGGCCGACGCCGATGAGCGGGACGCCGAGGTCGCTGGCCGCCTTGAGGTGGTCGCCGGCCAGGATGCCGAGCCCGCCGGAGTACTGCGGCAGCGCGGCGGCGATGCCGTACTCGGGGGAGAAGTAGGCGATCGCGGCGGGCGGCGGGGTCGGACCGTCCTCGGCCCGGGACTGGTACCAGCGCGGGCCGGTCAGGTACTCCTGCAGGTCGTCGGCGAGGTCGCCGAGTCTGCGGAGGAAGCGCCGGTCGGCGGCGAGCGCGGCGAGCCGGGCGGCCGGGACCTCCCCGAGCAGCCGCACCGGGTCCTCGCCGGTCGCGGCCCAGACCTCCGGGTCCACGGACCGGAAGAGGTCCCTGGTCTCGGGGTGCCAGGACCAGCGCAGATTGAGGGCCAGCTCGTGCAGCGGCTGGAGTTGTTCGGGCAGGACGGTGCGGACGGTGAATCTGCGGATTGCCTTCACGGCGTGAAGCGTAGCCCCGACGGCCGTCATGGCAGTGCGTCAAGCGGGCTATTGGGCATCCGTTCGGCCTATTGATGAGATCGCATTCGGCGCATCGATCCGTACGGGGGGCGCACGAGGCGCACATTTCCGGGAGGCGCGCTACCAATGCGTGAACTCTTCGGTACGGATCCATTTCCGATGGTGCGTCCGCCCGGGGCGATGCCCGAAACTCCTGTCGTACTGCTGCAAAAACCTTGTCCCCGGTGCGAGGATGACCGAAGGTCGTTGATGCCGTGGGGAGTGCGGCGACGGGTGGCGTCCCCCTCAGGCAGCACGTCCGGAACCCTTTTCGTGTCGGTCGTTCCCCTTCTTCCTTAGCCCATTCGGCGTTCGCCGCGCACCGGTGCGTGTCCTCGTGCCCGGCCTGCTCGTTCACGGGTGGACCGGATCGCCCAGGGGCGCGCCACCGGGCGACGTGCGCCCGGGACGCGCGCGGCTCCGGGGCGTCCCGCAGCCGGCTCGGCGGGCACCGGGCAGGTTGTTCGGGGACAGCGGCACGGACAGGTCATCCGGTCGCACGTCCTCCCCCACCCAGCAGTCCTCCCGGTAGTCCTCCCTGCCCGGCCCCGGGCGGCGGGGGTTGCCGCCGACCTCGGGCAGGAGCTTGGCATGCACGGCGACACGCGGGACCAGTCCACACCGGTGGCCGACGATCTCAACGCAGCGGTCGCGACGTCCGCCGGACGGACGGATCCTGACCCTCGGACGGATCCGGCGATGCCGGCGCCCCGGGCGGCCGGGGCGGTCCGCACCGAGCCGGCCGAGGCGGCCCCGCGACCCGGGGCCGAGCCGGGCCGGACGGCACCCCCGCGCCGGCGCACCACCACCACGCGCCGCACCGCCGCGACGGCCGCCGGGGCCGAGCCTCCCGCCGCGAAGTCCCCTGCCGGGAAGACCCCCGCCGCGAAGACCCCCGCCGGGAAGACCCCTGCCGGGAAGGCCGCGCCGGCCCGCAAGGCGCCCGCCCGCAAACCCGCCGCCCGCAAGACGACAGAGAGCGACACCGTGATCGGCCGCATCCCCGTCCTGGACGTCAGCCCCCTCGTCGACTCCGGCCGCCGCCCCGCCAAGGCCGTCGTCGGCGAGACCTTCCTGGTCACCGCGACCGTCTTCCGGGAGGGCCACGACGCCGTCAACGCCAACGTGGTGCTGCGCGACCCGCGCGGCCGCAGCGGCCCGTGGACGCCGATGCGCGAGCTGGCCGAGGGCACCGACCGCTGGGGCGCGTACGTCACCCCGACCGCGCCCGGCCGCTGGTCGTACGCCGTCGAGGCGTGGAGCGACCCGGTCGCCACCTGGCGCAAGGCCGCGGCGGTCAAGCTGCCCGCCGGGATCGACACCGCGCTGGTGCTGGAGGAGGGCGCCCGGCTGCTGGAGCGGGCCGCCGCCGGGGTGCCGAAGAAGGAGGGCCGGGCGCACGTGCTGGCCGCCGCCGACGCGCTGCGCGACCCGGGCCTGCCGCCGCTGTCCCGGCTGGCCGCCGCGCTCGCCCCCGAGGTGCTGGAGCTGCTGGCCCGTTACCCGCTGCGCGAGCTGGTCAGCGCCTCCCGTCCGCTGCCGCTGCAGGTGGACCGCGAGCGCGCGCTGTTCGGCTCCTGGTACGAGTTCTTCCCGCGCTCCGAGGGCGCCGTGGTCGATCCGAGCGGGGTCGAGCCGCCGCGTTCGGGGACGCTGCGCACGGCGGCCGAGCGGCTGCCGGCCGTCGCCGCGATGGGCTTCGACGTGGTCTACCTGCCGCCGGTGCACCCGATCGGGCGGGCCTACCGCAAGGGCCCGGACAACGCCCTGACGGCCGGTCCGCACGACGTCGGCTCGCCCTGGGCGATCGGCTCCCCCGAGGGCGGCCACGACGCCGTCCACCCGGACCTCGGCACCATCGAGGACTTCGACCACTTCGTCGCCGAGGCGCAGGCGCTGCACCTGGAGGTGGCGCTCGACTTCGCCCTCCAGTGCTCGCCCGACCACCCGTGGGTGAACAAGCATCCGGAATGGTTCAGCCACCGCGCGGACGGCACCATCGCGTACGCCGAGAACCCGCCGAAGAAGTACCAGGACATTTATCCGATCAACTTCGACCAGGACATGGACGGAATCGTCAAGGAAACGCTCCGAATCCTGCGGTTCTGGATGGCCCACGGCGTGCGGATCTTCCGGGTCGACAACCCGCACACCAAGCCGGTGCTGTTCTGGGAGAAGGTGCTCGCCGACATCGCCCGCACCGACCCCGACGTGGTGTTCCTGGCCGAGGCCTTCACCCGCCCCGCGATGGTCCACGCGCTCGGGAAGATCGGATTCCACCAGTCGTACACGTACTTCACCTGGCGCACCACCAAGAACGAACTCACCGAGTACCTCACCGAACTCACCGGCGACGCGGCCGCCTACATGCGCCCCAACTTCTTCGCCAACACCCCCGACATCCTGCACGCCTACCTCCAGCACGGCGGCCGGGCCGCCTTCGCCGTCCGCGCCGTCCTCGCCGCCACCCTCTCCCCCAGCTACGGCGTCTACGCCGGCTACGAGCTGTGCGAGAACGAGCCGGCCCACCCGGGCTCCGAGGAGTACCTGCACTCGGAGAAGTACGAGCTGCGCCCGCGCGACTGGAACCGCACCGACACCCTGGCCCCGCTGCTGACCGTGCTGAACCGGCTGCGCCGCCGTCACCCCGCCCTGCGGCAGCTGCGCGACCTGCGCTTCCACCCCACCGACAACGACCAGGTGATCGCCTACTCCAAGACCGCGACCACCGAGGACGGACTCACCGACCAGGTCGTCACCGTGGTGAACCTCGACCCGCACCACGTGCAGGAGGCCACCGTCACCCTGGACGGCGACGGGCCCTTCCCGGTGCAGGACGAGCTGACC
This sequence comes from Streptomyces sp. Y1, assembly GCF_041053115.1. NCBI lineage: Bacteria > Bacillati > Actinomycetota > Actinomycetes > Kitasatosporales > Streptomycetaceae > Streptomyces > Streptomyces sp. Y1. The sequence goes on from NZ_CP163445.1 coordinate 2,675,096, forward strand.
GGCGCCGCCTACACCTGGGGCCGGCACAACTACGTCCGGCTCGATCCCTCAGCCGAGCCGGCTCACCTCCTCACGGTTCGGAGGAACCCAGCGTGACAGTGAACGAGCCCGTCCCCGACACCTTCCCCGAGACCTCGAAGAAGAACCTGGACCCGGAGTGGTTCAAACGTGCGGTCTTCTACGAGGTGCTGGTGCGGTCCTTCCAGGACAGCAACGGCGACGGGACCGGGGACCTCAAGGGGCTCACGGCCAAGCTCGACTACCTGCAGTGGCTCGGCGTCGACTGCCTCTGGCTCCCGCCCTTCTTCGCCTCACCCCTGCGCGACGGCGGGTACGACGTGGCCGACTACAAGTCGGTGCTGCCCGAGTTCGGCGACCTCGCCGACTTCATGGAGTTCGTCGACGCCGCCCACGCCCGCGGCATGCGCGTCATCATCGACTTCGTCATGAACCACACCAGCGACCAGCACCCGTGGTTCCAGGCCTCCCGCTCCGACCCGGACGGGCCCTACGGCGACTTCTACATGTGGGCCGACGACGACAAGCAGTACCCCGACGCCCGGATCATCTTCGTCGACACCGAGACCTCCAACTGGACCTACGACCCGGTCCGCAAGCAGTACTACTGGCACCGGTTCTTCTCGCACCAGCCGGACCTCAACTACGACAACCCGCGCGTCCAGGACGAGATGATCGCCGGGCTCCGGTTCTGGCTCGACCTCGGCATCGACGGGTTCCGGCTGGACGCGGTGCCGTACCTGTTCGCCCGCGAGGGCACCAACTGCGAGAACCTGCCGGAGACCCACGAGTTCCTCCAGCGGGTCCGCAAGGAGATCGACGCCGACTACCCGGACACCGTCCTGCTCGCCGAGGCCAACCAGTGGCCGGAGGACGTCGTCGACTACTTCGGCGACTTCGCGGCCGGCGGCGACGAGTGCCACATGGCGTTCCACTTCCCGGTGATGCCGCGGATCTTCATGGCGGTGCGGCGCGAGTCCCGCTACCCGGTCTCGGAGATCCTGGCCAAGACCCCGGCGATCCCGGGCGGCTGCCAGTGGGGCATCTTCCTGCGCAACCACGACGAGCTGACCCTGGAGATGGTCACCGACGAGGAGCGCGACTACATGTACGCGGAGTACGCCAAGGACCCGCGGATGCGCGCCAACGTGGGCATCCGGCGCCGGCTCGCCCCGCTGCTGGAGAACGACCGCAACCAGATCGAGCTGTTCACCGCCCTCCTCCTCTCCCTGCCCGGCTCCCCGGTGCTCTACTACGGGGACGAGATCGGCATGGGCGACAACATCTGGCTCGGCGACCGGGACGGCGTGCGCACGCCGATGCAGTGGACCCCGGACCGCAACGCGGGTTTCTCCTCCGCCGACCCGGGCAGGCTCAGTCTGCCGCCCATCATGGACCCGGTGTACGGCTACCAGGTGACCAACGTCGAGGCGCAGCAGAGCAGTTCGAGTTCGCTGCTGCACTGGACGCGTCGCATGATCGAGATCCGCAAGCTCAACCCGGCGTTCGGCCTCGGCAGCTACACCGAGCTGCCGTCCAGCAACCCGGCCGTGCTGGCCTTCGTGCGCGAGCACGAGGGCGACCTGGTCATGTGCGTGAACAACTTCTCGCGGTTCGCGCAGCCGACCGAACTCGACCTGCGGCAGTACGGCGGGCGCTACCCGGTCGAACTGATCGGCGGGGTGCGCTTCCCGTCGATCGGCGAGTGGCCGTACCTGCTCACCCTCGCCGGACACGGCTTCTACTGGTTCCAGCTCCGGCAACCCCCGCGCCTGAGCGGCAGCAGGCGCCCGAAGTAACGATCCACCGCACCCGACTGCGGACCGGACGGCACCACCAGACCCTCCGGGGGCGCGAGTTGAACCCCGCGCCCCCGGAGTTCGCCGCACCACCGTGTACGACACCGCGTACGGAGAACAGCCCAACGGCCACCCACACGAAGGCGTGACACCCGAGCCGCGCTCGCGTGCCGCGACCTCCGCGCCGTCGAAATCCGGAAGACTGACGGACCCGGCCACGACCCGTCGGGCCGTCCGCGTGCTTCCGGGGAAAGGGAGTCATGTCCGAAACCTCCCGCTCGCAAGCCCATGTGCAGCACGACCCGCCGGCGGGCCCGCGCGGCGCCGGGGCCCGGAGAACCGCCCTGGGGGTCAGCGAACTCGTCCAGGCGGCGCTGCCGCTGATCGCCGAGTGGCTCCCCACCCAGCGCTGGTACGCCGGGAAGGGCCGGCCGATCACCGGCCTCACCCCCGTCGTCGGCACCCCGCTGCAGGTCGGCGACCCAGCCCTGCTGCACCTGCTGCTGCGGGTCGACCACGCCACCCCGGCCGGCCTCCCCCACGGCGACATCTACCAGCTGCTGCTCGGCATCCGCTCCGGCGGCCCGGCCGGCATCGAGCCCAGCGCCGTCCTCGGCCGGCTCAGCCAGGGCCCGTACGACGGCGCCGCCCTCTACGACGCGGTGCACGACCCCGACCTCACCGGGCGGCTGCTCGAACACCTCGCCACCGGCGACCGGTTCGGCTCCCTCGCCTTCCGCCGCACCCCCGGCTCCGGGCTGCCCACCAACCTCCCCGGCCGCGCCTCCACCGCCGAGCAGTCCAACAGCTCGGTCATCTACGGCACCTCGTACATCCTCAAGCTGTTCCGCCGCATCCACCCCGGCACCAACCCCGACCTCGAACTCTCGCTCGCCCTCTCCCGGGCCGGCTCCACCCGCATCCCCCGGGTCGCCGCCTGGTTCGAGAGCCGGATGGAACGCGCCGAACCCGCCACCCTCGGCCTCCTCCAGCGCTACCTGCCCGACGCCGAGGACGGCTGGGAGCTCGCCCTCGACCAGGTCGGCCGGCTCAAGGGCGACCCCTCCCCCGGCAACTTCGCCATCGAGGCGCACCGGCTCGGCCGGGCCACCGCCGAGGTGCACCGGGTGCTCGCCCGCTCCATGCCCGTCGCCCGGCTCGACCGCGCCCAGACCCGGATGCTCGCCACCGCCATGGCCGACCGGCTGGACAGCGCCGTCGCCGCCGTCCCCGGCCTGCTGCGCTTCCGCGCCGCGCTGCGCAGCGCCTTCCAGCAGCTCGCCGACGCCCACCCGGACGGCCTGCCCGTCCAGCGCATCCACGGCGACCTGCACCTCGGGCAGGCCATGCGCACCCCGCACGGCTGGGTGCTGCTCGACTTCGAGGGCGAGCCCGCCAAGTCCGTCAACGAGCGCCGCGAGCCGCAGCCCGCGCTGCGCGACGTCGCCGCGATGCTGCGCTCCTTCGACTACGCGGCCGCCCACCTCCTCGCCGGCGGCCCGGTCGACCCCGAGCTGGCCCACCTCGCCGCCGCCTGGGCCCAGCGCAACCGCACCGCCTTCTGCGCCGGCTACACCGCCGGCGGCGGCGCCGACCCGGCCGCCTCGCCGGAGCTGATGCGGGCACTGGAGATCGACAAGGCGGTCTACGAGGTGGTGTACGAGGCCCGGCACCGGCCCAGCTGGCTGCCGATCCCGCTGGCCGCGATCAACCGGCTCGCCCTCACCGTCTGATCCCGCCCGCCCCACGCCTGTCCCGCACCGCCCGCAGGAGTTCGCCCACCCCCGCCGCAGGAGGACCACGCCGTGACGCCGCCCGACCCGACCGGCCGCCCCACCCGCCCCGTACCGGCCACCTTCCTGGCCGGTACGGACACTCCCGGAGCGGCCCGTCCCGGGCCCGCGCCCAAGGCACCCGTCCGGGCCGAACGGGCCGTCCGGGCCGAGCGGCCGCAGGACCCGCCGGAGGCTCTGCCGGCGGCCGTACGGCTGCCCGAGGCACCGCTGCCGCCCGCCGAGGTCGACCGGCTGGTCGGCGGGCAGCACCACGACCCGCACGCGCTGCTCGGCGCGCACCCGGTGCACGGCGGCACGGCGATCCGGGTGCTGCGCCCGCTCGCCGAGCGGGTGGTCGTCGAGACCGCCCAGGGGCCGGCCGAACTCACCCACCAGCAGGGCGGGTTGTTCACCGGGCTGGTGGCCGGCGGCGAACGCCCCGACTACACCCTGCTGGTGACGTACCCCGGCGGCGAGCCGCTGCGCCAGCAGGACGGCTACCGCACCCCCCCGACCCTCGGCGAGCTCGACCTGCACCTGATCTCCGAGGGCCGGCACGAGCAGCTGTGGCGGGCACTCGGCTCGCACGTGCGCACCGTCGACGGCGTCACCGGGACCGCCTTCGCCGTCTGGGCGCCGAACGCGGTCGGGGTCCGGCTGATCGGCGACTTCAACCACTGGGACGGCACCGGCCACCCGATGCGCTCGCTCGGCTCCTCCGGCATCTGGGAGCTGTTCGTCCCCGGCCTCGCCGAGGGCACCACGTACAAGTACGAGATCCACACCCGGCAGGGCTGGGTGCTCGACAAGGCCGACCCGCTCGCCCGCGCCGCGCAGTGCCCGCCCGGCACCGCCTCGGTGGTCACCTCCTCCGACCACGTCTGGCAGGACGACGAGTGGATGGCCCGCCGGGCCCGCGCCGCGCACCACCGCGCGCCCATGTCGGTGTACGAGCTGCACCTCGCCTCGTGGCGGCCCGAGCTCACCACCTACCGCGCGATCGCCGAGGAACTGCCCGGCTACCTCAAGGAGTTGGGCTTCACCCACGTCGAGTTCATGCCGGTGATGGAGCACCCCTTCGGCGGCTCCTGGGGCTACCAGGTCTCCGGCTACTACGCCCCCACCGCCCGGCTCGGCAGCCCCGACGACTTCCGCCACCTGGTCGACACCCTGCACCGGCACGGCATCGGCGTCATCGTCGACTGGGTGCCCGCCCACTTCCCCAAGGACGCCTTCGCACTGGCCCGCTTCGACGGCGAGCCGCTGTACGAGCCCGCCGACCCGCTGCGCGCCGAGCACCCGGACTGGGGGACGCTGGAGTTCGACTACGGCCGCACGGAGGTGCGCAACTTCCTCGTCGCCAACGCCGTCTACTGGTGCGAGGAGTTCCACGTCGACGGCCTGCGGGTGGACGCCGTCGCCTCCATGCTCTACCTCGACTACTCCCGCGAGGGCGGCGCCTGGACGCCCAACCAGTACGGCGGCCGGGAGAACCTCGACGCCGCCGCCTTCCTGCAGGAGATGAACGCCACCGTCTACCGGCGCTGCCCCGGCGTGGTCACCATCGCCGAGGAGTCCACCGCCTGGGACGGCGTCACCCGCCCCACCGACGCCGGCGGCCTCGGCTTCGGGCTGAAGTGGAACATGGGCTGGATGCACGACTCGCTGGTCTACATGTCCAAGGAGCCCGTGCACCGCAAGTACCACCACAACGAGATCACCTTCTCGATGGTGTACGCCTACTCCGAGAACTACGTCCTGCCGATCTCGCACGACGAGGTGGTGCACGGCAAGCAGGCCCTGGTCTCCAAGATGCCCGGCGACTGGTGGCAGCAGCGCGCCAACCACCGCGCCTACCTGGGCTTCATGTGGGCCCACCCGGGCAAGCAACTGCTCTTCATGGGGCAGGAGTTCGCCCAGGGAGCGGAGTGGGACCACGAGCAGGGCCCGCAGTGGTGGGTGCTCGACGAGCAGTGGCCGGCCCACGAGGACCACCGGGGCGTGCGCCGCCTCGTCCGCGACCTCAACCGCCGCTACCTCGACACCCCCGCGCTCTGGGAGCTCGACACCACCCCGGAGGGCTTCCGCTGGCTCGACGGCGGCGCCGCCGAGGACAACCTGCTCACCTTCGTCCGCCACGCCGCGGACGGCTCCCCGCTCGTCGCGGTCTGCAACTTCTCCCCCGTCGTCCGGCACGGCCACCGCGTCGGCCTGCCCGCCCTGGACGGCCGCGAGCAGCTCTGGGAGGAGGTGCTGAACACCGACGCCGAGGCCTACGGCGGCAGCGGCATCGGCAACTCCCACCCCGTCAAGGCCGATCCGACCCCCTGGGACGGCCAGCCGCGCTCCGCCGAGCTCGTCCTCCCCCCGCTCGCCACCCTCTGGCTCCGCCCGGCCTGAGGCTCTAGGCTCCCCGCCTGGGACTGATCGTCAGCAGGCGGGGGGCTTGCTCGTGTTCGTGGCTCTGGAACTGGCCTACCTGCTGCTGCCGCCGGCCTGCTGGGCGTTCCTGGTGCGCACCCGGATCGTCGGAGCGGCCGTCTTCGCCGTCCTCGCCGGCCTGGCCCTCGCGCTGGTCGGGCTGGAGGAGGACTGGTACTTCACCCGCGCCACCGCCGAGATCGAGACCGGCTACCCCGTCGCCGCCGGCCTGGTCCTCCTGGCGGGCGTGCTGGCCGAGCAGCGGCTGCGCGGCCCCCGGCCCGCGAAGGACTACGACCACCCGGTCGCCGGATCGGCCGTCGCGGTCACCGCCCACGTCCTGGTCGGCGCGGGCATCGCGTTCGCCTACCAGCTGCTCGCCCACGACGCCTTCGTCCCGAGCCGCGCGGAGCTGTCCCTGCCTCCCGGGCTGACCGCCACCGCCGTCACCGGGGGCTCCTGCGGCTCCGACTTCTGCTCCCGGACCCTCACGATCGGCAGCGACACCGGCCTGCCGGCCGACGAGGTGGAGGCCCGCCTGCGGGCCGCGCTCGCCGCCGACGGCTGGGCCCCGGGCCGCGACGGGGCCCTCGTGCGGCCGCACGGCTGGCTGGTGGACGGGCGGGTGTCGCAGGTCCACGTCACCGGGAGGACGGTGGAGCTGTCCGGCTCGGAGCTCGCCGACCGCGGGCCGTGACCTCCGCCGTTCCCGGTGGGACCTTCGTCCTCTTTTCCGCCCCGGCCCCCTGCTCGCGGACGGGCGTTCACGGTGCGAAGGTATGGTCGATATGACCACTTTCCGAGACGACGGGACGGAGACACCCGGGTGGCGCGCAGCGTGTACGTGACCGGAATCGACCGGGGGGACGGCCGCCAGGCGGTCGAGCTCGGGGTCATGGAACTGCTCACCCGGCAGGTGGACCGGGTCGGGGTGTTCCGGCCGCTGGTGCACGCGAGCGCACCCGGCGAGCCCGGGGCGGACCACGTGGTCGAGCTGCTGCGCGGGCGGTACCGGATCGACCTGCCCGGCCCGGAGCTGTACGGGCTCACCTACGAGGAGGCGGCCGCGCTGCAGGCCGCGCAGGGCCAGGACGAACTGGTCTCCGTCCTGGTCGACCGGTTCCGCGCGCTGGAGCGCCGCTGCCAGGCCGTCCTGGTGCTCGGCACCGACTTCGCGGACACCACCATCCCGGACGAACTGGCCTTCAACGCCCGCCTGGCGAACGAGTTCGGCGCCGCCGTGCTGCCGGTGGTCGGCGGGCAGGGCAAGGAGGCGGAGGCGGTGATCGCCGAGGTCCGCAACGCCCACCGGGCGTACACCGACCTCGGCTGCGAGACCCTGGCGATGATCGCCAACCGGGTCGCCCCGAGCACCAAGCAGCGCATCCAGCGCACCCTCACCGAGAAGCTGCCGATCCCCGCCTACGTCATCCCGGAGGAGCCGGCCCTGGCCGCGCCCACCGTCGCGCAGCTGGTCGAGGCGACCGGCGCCGAGGTGCTGCTCGGCGACGCCGCCGGCCTGGCCCGGGACGTCCGCGGCTTCGTCTTCGGCGGCGCCATGCTGCCCACCTTCCTGGACGCGCTGACCGAGGGCGCCCTGGTCGTCACCCCCGGGGACCGCGCCGACCTGGTGGTCGGCTCGCTGGCCGCGCACGCCGCCGGCGCCCCGCCGATCGCCGGCGTGCTGCTGACCCTCGGCCAGCACCCCGGCCCGAACGTGATGGCGCTCGCCGCCCGGCTCGCCCCCGGCACGCCCGTCGCCGTCGTCCCCGAGGGCAGCTGGCCCACCGCCGCCGCCCTGACCCACCTGGAGGGCAAGCTCACCGCGGCCAGCCCCCGGAAGGCCGAGATCGCCCTCGGCCTGTTCGAACTGCACGTCGACACCGCCGAGTTGACGAACCGGATCGAGGTCGGCCGGTCCGAGCGGGTCACCCCGATGATGTTCGAGCACGAGCTGCTGGAGCGGGCCCGCGGCAACCGCCGGCACGTCGTCCTGCCGGAGGGCACCGAGGAGCGGGTGCTGCGCGCCGCCGAGATCCTGCTGCGCCGCAACATCTGCGACCTCACCCTGCTCGGCGAGGTCGACGCGGTGCGCCGCAAGGCCGCGGCCCTCGGCATCGACCTGCCGCAGGAGGAGCCGGGCGCCGACCGCGCGCAGGCCCGGATCGTCGACCCGACCACCAGCCCGCTGCGCCGCCAGTTCGCCGAGCTGTACGCGCGGCTGCGCGCCCACAAGGGGATGACCGTCGAGCTGGCCCTGGACGTGGTCACCGACGTCTCCTACTTCGGCACCCTGATGGTGCAGGAGGGCATCGCGGACGGCATGGTGTCCGGCGCGGTGCACTCCACGGCCGCGACCATCCGGCCGGCCTTCGAGGTGATCAAGACCTCGCCGGGCGCCTCGATCGTCTCGTCCGTCTTCTTCATGTGCCTGGCCGACAAGGTGCTGGTGTACGGCGACTGCGCGGTCAACCCGGACCCGGACGCCCAGCAGCTGGCCGACATCGCCATCCAGTCCGCCGCCACCGCCGCCCAGTTCGGGGTGGAGCCGCGGGTCGCGATGCTGTCCTACTCGACCGGCACCTCCGGCTCGGGCGCGGACGTGGACAAGGTCCGCAAGGCGACCGAGCTCGTCCGCGCGCTGCGCCCGGACATCCTGGTCGAGGGGCCGATCCAGTACGACGCGGCGGTGGACCCGTACGTCGCGGCGACCAAGCTGCCGGGCTCGGAGGTCGCCGGGCGGGCCACCGTGCTGATCTTCCCGGACCTCAACACCGGCAACAACACCTACAAGGCCGTCCAGCGCTCGGCCGGCGCGGTGGCGGTCGGCCCGGTGCTGCAGGGGCTGCGCAAGCCCGTCAACGACCTCTCGCGCGGGGCGCTGGTGCAGGACATCGTCAACACGGTCGCGATCACCGCGATCCAGTCGCAGGACCGCAAGGAGCCGAACGCATGAGTGAGCGCAGCGAGCGAATCATCAGAAGGTGCGTGTTTCGCGAAGCGACCGCCGAGCGCAGCGAGGTGGACGCATGAGTGAAGGTACGCGCGTTCTGGTGTTGAACGCCGGCTCCTCGTCGGTGAAGTACCAGCTGATCGACATGCTGGACGGCACCCGGCTCGCCGCCGGCCTGGTCGAGCGGATCGGCGAGCCCAGCGGGCGGCTGGCGCACGCCCCGCGCACGGGCGACCGGCGCGAGCTGCTGCAGGTCTTCCCGGACCACTCGGCCGCGCTGAAGGCCGTCGCCGAGGAGCTGGCCGCGGACGGCCTCGGCCTGGACTCCCCCGAGCTGGCCGCGATCGGCCACCGGGTGGTGCACGGCGGCAAGCGGTTCACCGAGCCGACCGTGATCACCGACGAGGTGCTCACCGAGATCCGCCGGCTGATCCCGGTCGCGCCGCTGCACAACCCGGCGAACATCGTCGGCATCGAGGTGGCCCGCGCGCTGCGGCCCGACCTGCCGCAGGTGGCCGTGTTCGACACCGCCTTCCACGCCTCGATGCCCGAGCACGCGGCCCGGTACGCGATCGACAAGGCCGTCGCCGACGAGCACCGGGTGCGCCGCTACGGCTTCCACGGCACCTCGCACCAGTACGTCTCGCGGGCCACCGCCCGGCTGCTCGGCAAGGACCCGGCCGAGGTGAACGTGATCGTGCTGCACCTGGGCAACGGCGCCTCCGCGTCGGCGGTCAGCGGCGGCCGCTGCGTGGACACCTCGATGGGCCTGACGCCGCTGGAGGGCCTGGTGATGGGCACTCGTTCGGGTGACATCGACGCGGGCGTGGTGTTCCACCTGCACCGGGTCGGCGGCCTGTCCGTGGACGAGATCGACGACCTGCTGAACCGCCGCAGCGGCCTGCGCGGCCTGTGCGGGGACAACGACATGCGCGAGATCATGCGCCGCGCGGACGAGGGGGACGCGGACGCGAAGCTCGCCTTCGACGCGTACGTCCACCGGCTGCGCAAGTACATCGGCGGCTACTACGCGGTGCTCGGCCGGGTGGACGCGATCGCGTTCACCGCGGGGGTCGGGGAGAATGCGGCGCCGGTGCGCGCGGCGGCCACCGCCGGGCTGGACGAGCTGGGCATCGCCGTGGACGCCGAGTTGAACTCGGTGCGCTCGGCGGAGCCCCGGATCATCTCGCCCGGGTACGCCCGGGTGGCGGTCGCCGTGGTGCCCACGGACGAGGAGCTGGAGATCGCCCGCCAGTCCTTCGCCCTGGTCCACCGGGAGAGCGCACTGCCCGGGGAATGAGACCCACCCGTCTCGCTCCTCGGGACGATTCGTCGGCGATTCCTCACGATCCGTGCCGAATGCGCCTATAACACGAACGGATAGACTGACCGATATGCGCCGAGCGAAAATTGTCTGCACCCTGGGTCCGGCGACGGACTCCTACGAACAGCTGAAGGCCATCGTCGAGGCGGGCATGAACGTCGCCCGACTGAACATGAGCCACGGCAACCACGCGGACCACGAGGAGCGGTACCGAAAGGTCCGCCAGGTCTCGGAGGACACCGGCAAGGCCATCGGCGTCCTTGCCGACCTCCAGGGTCCCAAGATCCGTCTGGCGACCTTCGCCAACGGCCCGGTGACCGTCGACAACGGCGACGAGTTCACCATCACCACCGAGGACGTCCCCGGTGACCAGCACATCTGCGGCACCACCTACAAGGGCCTGCCCGGCGACGTGAAGCCCGGCGACCCGATCCTGATCAACGACGGCGTCATCGCCCTGGAGGTCGTCAGCGTCGACGGCCCGCGGGTGAAGACCGTGGTGGTCGAGGGCGGCGTGCTCTCGAACAACAAGGGCATCAACCTGCCCGGCGCGGCCGTGAACGTGCCCGCGCTGTCCGAGAAGGACAAGGACGACCTGCGGTTCGCGCTGCGCCTCGGCGTCGACATGGTCGCGCTGTCCTTCGTCCGCAACGCGGCCGACATCAAGGACGTCCACGCGATCATGGACGAGGTCGGCATCCGGGTGCCGGTCATCGCCAAGATCGAGAAGCCGCAGGCCGTCGAGGCCATGGAGGAGATCGTCCTCGCCTTCGACGCCATCATGGTCGCCCGCGGCGACCTCGCGGTGGAGTACCCGCTGGAGCGGGTGCCGCTGGTCCAGAAGCAGCTGATCACGCTGGCCCGCCGCAACGCCAAGCCGGTCATCGTCGCCACCCAGATGATGGAGTCGATGATCCACGCCTCGCGCCCGACCCGCGCCGAGGTCTCCGACGTCGCGAACGCCATCCTGGACGGCACCGACGCGGTGATGCTCTCCGCCGAGTCCAGCGTCGGCAAGTACCCGGTCGAGACCGTCCGCACCATGAGCCGGATCTGCGAGAAGGCCGAGGAGGAGCTGGTCGGCCAGGGCCTCCAGCCGCTCAACCCGGGCCGCAAGCCGCGCACCCAGGGCGGCTCGGTCGCCCGCGCCGCGTGCGAGCTCGGCGACTTCCTGAACGGCAAGGCGCTGGTCGCGTTCACCAAGTCCGGTGACACCGCGCGCCGGCTGTCCCGCTACCGCTCGCCGATCCCGGTGATCGCGTTCACCCCCGACTCGGCCACCCGCAACCAGCTCTCGCTCAGCTGGGGCGTCGAGGCCTACGTCACCGAGCAGGTCGCCACCACCGACGCGATGGTCGCCCAGGTCGACCGCGAGCTGCTGAAGATGGGCCGGCTGGAGGAGGGCTCCACGGTGATCGTCACCGCCGGTGTCCCGGTCGGCATCCCCGGCACCACCAACATGGTCCAGGTGCACCACCTGGGCACCCGGGGCGAGTGAGCCACCGGTAGCGCCAACGCCGTTGGGGCGGCCCTCCGTTCACGGAGGGCCGCCCCAACGGCGTTGTGGTGCCGACTACTTGTCGCAGCTACTTGTCGCTGTAGGGCGCGTCGTCGTTGAACAGGTGCATCCCCGGGATGTGCAGCGTGCCGCCGAACTGGCCGGCCTGCTTGGCGGTGACCTGGGTCAGCTCCAGCTCCAGCGGGATCGGGATGGAGCCGATCAGGTCGTACAGCCAGCGCGGCAGGGTGTCCGGGGTGAGGGTGATCTCGCCCAGGTCGATCGGGATCGGCAGGCCGAGCACCTTGGAGAGGTGGCCGGACAGCCGCTCCACGTACATGGTCACCGGGCCGTTGCGCATGGTCGAGGTGGTGCCCGGGCCGCCCTGCACGTGGAAGGTGACGCCGTTGCCCTCCAGAGTCGACATGTCGAGGTTCTCGATGTCGACGCTGTCCACCACGAACTTCAGCACCCGCTTGGTGCCGGTCGGGGTCCGCACGTCGTAGACGCCGTGGAAGGCCGCGCCGTGCAGGCCGAGCCGGCTGGACTGCAGCGTCCAGTTCTGCAGCGGGACGACGTCCCCGCCGGCGGCCTTGCCGGCCGTCAGGTTGCGGGCGTCCACCGCGCAGTTGGGGTCGGTGGTCGGCGTCGCGGTCGGCGAGCCGGACGGCGTGGCGGCGGGCGCGGCGGAGGCGTCCGCGCTCGGCTTGGCACCGGCGGCGGGCTTCGGCGCCGCCTTCCCGCTCGGGCCCGCGGACGGCGTGGCGGCGGGCACGGCGTCCTGCGCACCGGTGTCCTGGGTGCCGGCGCCCTGAGTGCCGGCCGCCGGGGCCTGCTGCGGCTGGGCGGGCTGGGCCTGGGTGCCGGCCCGCGGCGCGGGGGCGCCCGGGGCCGGGGCGGTGGCCGGCGCGGGCGTGGTCGCACCCGGCTTGGCACTCGGCGACGGGCTCGCCGCACTCCCCGGGTCCAGCAGGTGGGTGATGCCGCCGACGATGTCGTCGATCAGGCCGGCCTGGCTGGCCGTGCCGGTGCCCGTGCCGCCGTCCCGGTAGACCGCGCTCACCGCGCCCGAGCCGCCGGTGGCGGCGGAGCGGACGGCGGGCGGCTGGGTGGTCGGCGTCTGGACGGGCGACTTGACCGGCGAGGTCGGCTGCTGGGCGGGCACGCTCGGCGCCTGGGTCGGCGTCTGGGTGGGTGCCTGGGTGGGTGCCTGGGTGGGCAGCGAGGTCGGGCCGCCGGTGGGCACCGCGGACGGGCCGGGCGGCGGTGCGGGCAGCTCGCTCTTCGGGACGGGCGTCTCGACCGGCGCGACGTCCGGCACCGAGGCGGGGGCCGTCCCGCACTTGCCCGCCGCGGCCTCGGCCACCGCCGGGTTCGGCGTGTAGGCGGCGGCCATCAGCAGCGCGGTCGGCACCGCGGCCATCGCCAGCGCCCGGCCCCGCAGGCGGACCCGTACGGGGGTGCGCGGCGCGGCGTGCCGGCCGGCCCTGCGCGCGGGCGCGTCCGCGCCGTCCGGTTGCTCGGCCGGCCCGGTCACCGCGCTTCCCCCTGGTCCCCGGCCGCGGCCGGCGCCTCGGCGGCGGGCTCGCGCGGCTCCGCCTGCGCGGGCAGCTTCGCGGTGGGCGCCTCGGCGACGGGAGCGGCCTTGGTCTCGGTAGCGGCCTCGGCGGCGGGCGCGGCCTCGGTCGCGGTAGCGGCCTCGGCGACCGTCTCGGTGGCGACGCTCTGGACGACGGCGTTCGTGGCCACGGCGGCCTCCGCCTTCCGGGCCCGGCGCCCGCGCCGCCCCTTGGCCGCCGCCTCGGGCTTCGGCTCCGGCAGCGGCGCCCAGGACACCATCAGTCCGCCGCCGATCAGGCCGGGCAGCAGCGCCATGCCGAAGCCCGCCAGGTTGGAGACCGGGATCGACACCAGCGTCAGCAGGATCGTCGCGATGCCCGCGAAGACCCGGACGGCCGGCTGGAACCAGGCGGTCAGGCCGAGGATGATCATCAGGACCCCGATGATCAGCGATCCGGCGCCCGCCGTGGTGGACATCGCGATCGTCATGCCGCCGAGCGACAGGTGCGCGTACGGGAAGTAGAGGATCGGGACGCCGGCGATCATGGCCAGCTTGCCGCCCCAGTAGGGCCTGGTGCGGCGGAAGTCACGCCAGTGCCGCCAGAGCCACCCGATCGGGTTCTGATGGCCGGGCCGCGTCTCGACCGTTGCGCTGGACATGGTGTAACTCCTCGGCGTCGCTACGAGGTTGGAACAAAAAAGGGGGGTGGCCGGGGGCGGCGGTCGCCCGCCGCACCCGGCTCGGGGCTTGTCTGACAATTCCCGCCGGGCGCGCGACGCCGGGCATCCCGCCTGGACGCACCGGCGAATCGCCCAAGTACACCCAGTACGAGGACGATCCGCCGGCACGCCCAGCCGGGCGCCCAACGCCGCGCGCCGATCCGACGCGAATTGTCAGACAAGCCCCCAGGACCCGTCACCCGGCCGAGCCGGGCGGCGTGCCGTCAGGCGAGGCTCAGAAGCACTCGTTGCCCGCGCCGTCGCCGCTCTTCAGCGAGAGGCTCAGGCCGTTCAGCTTGAAGGTGCCGGCCGAGGTGGCCCGCGCGGTCTGCTGAACGCTGCTCAGGTCGGCCGTCTTGGCGGCCTGGGCGAAGCCGGTCGCGCCGGAGGGCAGGCCGGCGCCGCCGCCGGCCTTGGTGACGCCCGGGTGCGGGGTCCAGCCCTGGGTGGCCGAGCCGGCGAGGGTGGAGGCGTCCTGGCCGATGTTGATGTCGGTGAAGGTCGCGTCGGCCTTCAGCTGCTCCAGGTCGATCAGCAGGTTGTCGGCCACGACCGGCTTGCCCGCCTCGGTGCCGGCGTGCAGCTGGAGGGTGATCTTGCCCAGACCGAACGCGGACAGGTCGGTGACCACCGACTGGCACATGTTGGTGATCTCGGCGTGGTCGAAGGCCGAGACGGCGACCGGGTGCGGCTTGCCGTTCGCCTCGATGTCGACGGAGCCGAACTGGGCGAAGTTGGTGCCGTGCAGGTGGTCGGTGCTGACCTTGAACTGCTGGCCGGAAATGCTGAACGAGGCGGCGAGCGCGCTGTTGGCGATCGAGACGCCGACCATCGCGGTGGCCGCGACGCTCGGCACCATCACCAGGGCGAAGCGCTTCCAGCGGGTCTTGCCGTAGGTCTTGGACATGCGAGTCCTCCTTCTAGGACGTACATCTCCGGCTCCCGGCGGCGCGTCCCGCGCCGGTGGGGGCCTGGGATGGGAGAGAGCTACGTCCTCGGTAGCGGAGAGCGCCTTGGGCGTCGTCGGCCCCGGGAGCGGCCTGCGTGCGGCGGCACTCCCGTCCTTCCGCCGACCGTCCTGGTGGGACGGCGGGCCGGACCGGCGACATTCGGCGATCACCCCCGAGCGACAACCAGCGACCGCGCAGGGCCGCGCGGCCGGTCGAAGGCAGGAACCGCCGTGGGACCGCGGATACCCCCCTGCCCTCCCTACCGCCGGCCGTGGACCGGCGGAGCACCCGGTGGGGTTCCCGAACTCCGCGTCGCCGACCGGCGGTCGGAGGGTGTGGAGTCTGGGACCGGGCGTGGCCGATCGTGCTTGAATCCCGGGCGAAGCACAAGGGGTTGCTTACTGACGGGTAATGCAACATTCGGTGGCATCGATCATGGAACGACCGCGATGCGCACCCTGCGTGACGCTTCACAGAACCGCCGCTGACGAAATCCCCCGGAAACACCAGTGAAACACCCGTGGGTGGTCACGGAATGTGACCACCCACGGGTGAAATCAAGATTTGGTAAACGTCCGCCCGGTTGACGCGATTGTCGTCAAATCACCCAACGACACCGCAGGTCACCCGCCGTGCCAGGCGCCACGGCGGCCACCCCCGCGCACCGCGCCCCGGACGGGCTCAGAACAGCACCCGGGCCAGCGCCGAACGGGCCGCCGTGACCCGCGGGTCCTCCGGACCGATCACCTCGAACAGTTCGAGCAGACGGACCCGGGCGGTGTCCCGGTCCTCGCCGAAGGTCCGGCCCACGGTGTCCACCAGGCGCCCGAAGGCGTCCTCGACGTGACCGCCCACCAGGTCCAGGTCCGCCGCCTTCAGCTGCGCCTCGACGTCCTTCGGAGCGGCCGCGGCCGTCGCCCGGACCTCCTGCGGGTCCAGGGCCTCGACCCGGCGCAGCAGTTGGGCCTGCGCCAGGCCCAGCTTCGCCTCGGTGTTGCCGGGCTGCTCGGCCAGCACGTTCTGGTACGCCTGGACGGCGCCGCCCAGGTCGCCGCGGTCCAGCGCGTCGTGCGCGGCGGCCAGCGCCGGGTCCTCCGGCCGCTGCGGGGCGGCGGCCGGGCCGCCCTCGCCCGGGGCGACGGCGCCGCCGACGATGCCGAAGCGCTGCTCGGCGACCAGCAGCAGCTGGTCGAGCACCTTGCGGACGTTGGCCGCGCTCTCCGCGCCCTGGAACAGCGGCACCAGCTGGCCGGCCACCACGGCCATCACGGCCGGGATGCCCTGGATGCCGAACTGCTGGGCGATCAGCTGGTTCGCGTCGACGTCGATCTTGGCGAGCACGAAGCGGCCGGCGTACTCCTCGGCCAGGCCCTCCAGGACCGGGCTGAGCTGCTTGCAGGGGCCGCACCACTCGGCCCAGAAGTCGATGACGACCGGCACCTCGGTGGAGCGCTGGACAACCTCGGTCTCGAAGGTGTCCTCGGTGACGTCGATGACGAGCTGGTAGGCGGCGGCGGGGGCGGCGATGCCGTCCGCCTCGGCGGCGGCGACCTGCCGGGCCCGCTCGGCCCGGGCCTGCTCGGCCTTCTGGGCAGCCTCGCCGGCTGCCTTCACTGCGGCGAGGTCGACCGCACCGCGCAGGGCGGAGCTGTTGAGACGCGAATTCCGTGGCTGCATGGCACCATCCTCCCCCGTCCGCGCTGCTCGTGGGCGCCATCCTCCGGAAAGTCGCCCCGCGCGGGCCGCGCGGCGCGGATTCCCGTGCCGGGCACCCGCTCCCCGGTAGCCTGAAGCGTTCGGCGAGGGTCCCCACCCTCGCCCGCGCCGCTCCCGTCCCACGGGGTGCGGCGCCTGGTTGTCGCCAGCTTTCGCTACGAGTCGTAGCGTAACTGGATCCGGGGCCCCGGCCGCAAGCCCCACCGGTGGTTCCTGGACGTGACCTGCCCCACTTTCCCGGCCCGCGCGGCTGCCCGAACCGGCGAACAGTCGCTACCGTTACCAGCCCCACCCAAGTTACTTACCAGTAAAGCGCAAGGAGGCCCGGTGCCGGCCGCCCAGCCCCCCGCGAGCCCGCTGACCGCCGACCCCGCGGCCACCGAGCCCGCGGCCGCCGAGCCCGGAGCCGCCGGCGCCCCGGCCACCGGCCCCGCGGCCGCCACGGCCCGGGCCAAGGGCCGTCCCCGCAGCGCCGCCGCCGACCTCGCGATCCTCGACGCCACCCGCGAGGCCCTGGCCGAACTCGGCTGGGGCGGCCTGACCATGGGCCACGTCGCGACCCGCGCCAAGGTCGCCAAGACCACCCTCTACCGCCGCTGGCCCTCCAAGAACGAACTCGTGGTCGACGCCGTCGCCAGCCTGTTCGACGAACTGGAGATGCCCGACCTGGGCAGCCTGCGCGCCGACATCGAGGCCGTGGTCGCCCAGTTCGCCGACCTGCTGGCCCGCCCGGAGACCCAGGCCGCGCTGCTCGCCCTGTTCGCCGAGGGCACCCGCGACCGCCAGCTGCGCCGCCGCATCCGCGAGGCCATCGTCGACCCGCAGAAGCACCTCGTCCGGCAGGGCCGCGCCGCCGCCCAGGCCCGCGGCGAACTCGCCCCGGACGCCGACCGCGAGACGGCCTGCGCGGAGATCGACATCATCTTCGACATCGTCGCCGGCACCGTCGAACACCGCGTCCTGGTCAGCGGCGAACCGATCACCCCGGAGTGGATCACCCGCTTCACCGACCTCCTCCTGGGCTCGCTCACCCTCTGCTGAAAGCCGAGAGCGGCGCGCCGAGGGCACGGCGAAGCCGCCGTACGGGCGGTCCCGTACGGCGGCTCCGCGGTGGCTACGCGGTGGTCAGGGCCTCAGAACGCCGCGTTCTCCTGGTAGGTGCCCCACTCGGCGCGCAGGGCGTTGCAGATCTCGCCCAGCGTCGCCTCGGCGCGGACCGCGTCCAGCATCGGCGGGATCATCGACTCGCCCGAGCGGGCGGCCGCCAGCATGGCGTCCAGCCCGGCCTTCACGGCCGTCTCGTCCCGGGCCGCCTTGCGCTCGCGCAGCACGCGGACCTGCTCGCGCTCGACCTCGTGGCTGACCCGCAGGATCTCCAGCTCGGGGGTGACGCTGCGCGGGTGGCAGTTGACGCCGACCACGCGCTTCTCGCCCTTCTCCACGCCCTGCTGGTACTGGAAGGCGGCCTCGGCGATCTCGCCGGTGAACCAGCCCTCCTCGATGCCGCGCAGGATGCCGGAGGTGATCGGGCCGATCTCGTGGTCCTCGCGGCCCTTGTCGAGGATCCGCTGGAAGATCGCCTCGGCCTGCTGCTCGATCCGGTCGGTCAGCGCCTCGACGTACCAGGAACCGCCCAGCGGGTCGGCCACGTTGGTGACGCCGGTCTCCTCCATCAGCACCTGCTGGGTGCGCAGGGCGATCTCGGCGGCCTGCTCGGAGGGCAGCGCCAGGGTCTCGTCCAGGGCGTTGGTGTGCAGCGAGTTGGTGCCGCCGAGCACCGCGCTGAGCGCCTCGACGGCGGTGCGCACCACGTTGTTGTACGGCTGCTGCGCGGTGAGCGAGACGCCGGCGGTCTGGGTGTGGAAGCGCAGCCACTGCGCCTTGTCGGTCTTCGCGCCGAAGCGGTCGCGCATCCAGCGGGCCCAGATCCGGCGCGCGGCGCGGAACTTGGCGATCTCCTCGAAGAAGTCGAGGTGCGCGTCGAAGAAGAAGGACAGGCCGGGCGCGAAGACGTCCACGTCCAGGCCGCGGGACAGGCCCAGCTCGACGTAGGCGAAGCCGTCCGCGAGGGTGTACGCCAGCTCCTGCGCGGCCGTCGCCCCGGCCTCGCGGATGTGGTAGCCGGAGACGGACAGCGGCTTGTACGCCGGGATGCCCCGGGCGCAGTGCTCCATCAGGTCGCCGATCAGGCGCAGGTGCGGCTCGGGGGCGAAGAGCCACTCCTTCTGCGCGATGTACTCCTTGAAGATGTCCGTCTGCAGGGTGCCGTTGAGCAC
This sequence comes from Streptomyces sp. Y1, assembly GCF_041053115.1. Taxonomy (NCBI): domain Bacteria; kingdom Bacillati; phylum Actinomycetota; class Actinomycetes; order Kitasatosporales; family Streptomycetaceae; genus Streptomyces; species Streptomyces sp. Y1. The sequence goes on from NZ_CP163445.1 coordinate 2,694,106, forward strand.
GGCCGGGTCGACACCCTGGCGCTCGGCCGCCACGATGTACATGCAGAAGATCGGGACGGCCGGGCCGCTGATCGTCATCGAGGTGGTGACGTCGCCGAGCGGGATGCCGTCGAACAGCACCTCCATGTCGGCGGCCGAGTCGATGGCCACGCCGCAGTGGCCGACCTCGCCGAGCGACTTGGCGTCGTCCGAGTCGTACCCCATCAGGGTGGGCATGTCGAAGGCGACCGAGAGGCCGCCGCCGCCCGCCTCCAGGATCATCCGGTAGCGCTCGTTGGTCTGCTGCGCGTTGCCGAAGCCGGCGAACTGGCGGATGGTCCACGTCCGGCCGCGGTAGCCGGTGGGGTGGAGGCCGCGGGTGAAGGGGTACTCACCGGGCCAGCCGATCCGTTCGAAGCCCTCCACGGCCTGCCCGGGGGCGGGCCCGTACACCGGCTCGACCTCGTCACCGGAGAGGGTGGTGAAGTCCGCGTCCCGCTTGCGGGCCCTGTCGTACCGGTCCTGCCAGCGCTGGCGTCCGCGCTCGATCTCCTCGGCGTCCATGGCCCCGAACTCCGCTCCGTACGGCCGCCACGGCACGGGCGGCACAGTGATAGGACGTCCTACTAATTTACTCGGACGTCCTACTACTTGTCGATGGATACCCGCCCGAAATGACGGGAGCGCCCCTCCCCCGCGGTTCGGGGAGGGGCGCTCTCGAAGGTCCCGCGTCGGCGGCGCTCAGGCGCTGACCGGCTCCGGCGCCTGGATCAGCGGCGCGACCTCGCGCGACACCCGGCGCTCGACGAAGAAGGCGGCGGTCGGGACGACCCCGGCCAGCAGCACCCAGGCCAGCTTGCCGACCGGCCACTTGGCCTTGGTGCCCAGGTCGAAGGCGAACACCAGGTACACCACGTACAGCCAGCCGTGCGCGATGCCGACCGCGGTGGTGAAGCCGGACGCGCCGTCGATGTCCAGCACGTACTTGGCGATCACGCCGGCGGTCAGCAGCACGAGGAGGACGCCGGTGACATACGCCATGGCCCGGTAGCGGGTCAGCACACTCTGCTTCATGGCATCGAGGGTAACCGTCCTCACGGCCTCCCCCGCGCAGCCCCCTCACCCGGATCGGTGAAGTCTCCGGCGGCCACCCGCAGCGGCCTGAGCAGCTCGAACACCTCGCGGCACTGCTCGGGGCCGTACTCCTCCAGCCCGAACTCCATCGCCATCAGCTCCCGGGTGGCCTCCTCGACGACCTCGCGGCCACGCTCGGTGATCGCCGCGAGCACCCCGCGGCCGTCCAGCGGGTTGGGGCGGCGGGCGACCAGGCCGGCTCGCTCCAGCCGGTCGACGGTGTTGGTGACGCTGGTCGGGTGGACCATCAGCCGCTCGCCGATCTTGGACAGCGACAGCTCGCCGGTCCGGCTGAAGGTCAGCAGCACCAGCGCCTCGTACCGGGCGAAGGTCAGCCCGTACGGCTTGAGCACCGCGTCGACCCGGGAGAGCAGGATCTGGTGCGCGCGCATGATCGAGGTGATCGCCGCCATCGAGGGGACACCGCCCCAGCGGCGGGTCCACAGCTCGTCGGCGCGGGCGATCGGGTCGAAGTCGAGTGCGAGGGGCTTGGCCACCTCCTTACCGTACCGGCGGACGGTACGCGTGCTACCAGCCGTCCTGATGCTGGACAAGCGCGGCACGTGGCGGGAACCCGCCAATCGGGCCGTCAGGTCCGTACCAGGACGTTGCGGGGACGTGAACCCGCGCCAACCGCCGGACGGCCGTTGGCCGTTGCCCACTTCTCCGGGCAACGTCGCACTACCAGGCCCCGGTTCAACGGGTAACCCGCTGAAAGACGGGACGGTTCGCCCCGGTTCGTCCGTCCGTTCACATTCCCGCGCTCTGGCGGGACTTGGCCAATTCATGAGCAAGACCTGTCATTTCGTTTGCCCGGTCGCCATGATTTCCGCCAACCCCGCAAGGCAGCCACCACCCCCACCCACCGGTGGTCTGCCCCTCGGCCGTACGGGGTCCCGCACGTCAGCGCCCGTCCCGCCCCTCAGGAGCCGACCCCGGCCCCCGGGACGCCGCGCGACCGCGCCCAACCGCGGTTTCCCGGAAGGACTCGTCCGTGAAGCGAAAGCTCGCAGCAGTCGCCGTACTCTCCGCCACCGCCCTGCTCACCGGCGTCGTCGGAGTGAGCAGCGCCGCCCAGGCCAGCCCGCTCGGTGCCCCGCAGCCGCAGGCCTCCGAGCAGCACGCCGCCGCGCTCGCGCTGGCCGGCGGGCAGTCGGGTCCGCTGGCCAAGGCCCTGAAGCTGGGCGGCCAGGAGCAGCTGGTGGCCAAGGACGCGGTGGTGGACCGCGACGGCACCAAGCACCTGCGCTTCGAGCGCACCTACGCCGGCCTGCCGGTGCTCGGCGGCGACCTGGTCGTCCACCAGAGCGCCGCGGGCACCGTGACCTCGGTCGACAAGGCCGTCGGCGCGCAGCTGAGCCTGCCGAGCCTCACCCCGCAGATCCCGGCCGACAAGGCCGCCGCCCAGGCCACCGGCGCCGTCCAGGCGACCGTGGGCATAGCCGCCGACAAGGACGAGTCGCCGATCAAGGCGGTGCACCAGACCGGCAAGGCCGAGCTGGTCATCTGGGCGAGCGACGGCAACCCGCGCCTGGCCTACCGGACGACGGTCGAGGGCGAGCGCGCGGACGGCACGCCGAGCAGCCAGCTGCTGGTCACCGACGCGGCGAGCGGCCAGGTGCTCTCCACCCACGAGCAGGTGCAGACCGCGGCCGGCACCGGCAACGGCGTCTTCGTCGGCACCGTCCCGCTGACCACCACCCAGACGAGCACCGGCTACTCGCTGAAGGACGCCTCCCGCGGCGGCCAGTCGACCGTCAACATGAAGAACCGCACCTCCGGTTCGGGCACCCTGTACGCGAAGACCACCAACACCTGGGGCAACGGCACCGTCTCCAGCGGCGAGTCCGCCGCGGTGGACGCCCAGTACGGCGCGGCGGCGACCTGGGACTTCTACAAGAACACCTTCGGCCGCAGCGGCATCAAGAACGACGGCGTCGGCGCGACCAGCCGGGTGCACTACGGCTCCGGCTACGTCAACGCGTTCTGGAGCGACAGCTGCTTCTGCATGTCGTACGGCGACGGCGCGAGCAACACCCACCCGCTCACCGAGATCGACGTGGCGGGCCACGAGATGAGCCACGGCGTCACCTCGGCCACCGCCGGCCTGAACTACTCGGGTGAGTCCGGCGGCCTCAACGAGGCCACCTCGGACATCCTCGGCACGATGGTCGAGTTCTACGCCAACCTGCCCAAGAACCCGCCGAACTACTGGATCGGCGAGCTGATCAACCTGAACGGCGACGGCAGCCCGCTGCGCTACATGGACAAGCCGAGCAAGGACGGCTCCTCGGCCGACTCCTGGTACTCGGGCGTCGGCAACCTGGACGTCCACTACTCCTCGGGCGTCGCCAACCACTTCTTCTACCTGCTGTCCGAGGGCAGCGGCGCGAAGACCATCAACGGGTTCAGCTACAACAGCCCGACCTCCAACGGCGCGTCGGTGACCGGCATCGGCCGGGACAAGGCCGCGCAGATCTGGTACCGCGCGCTGACCGTCTACTTCACCTCCACCACCAACTACGCGAGCGCCCGCACCGGCACCCTGAAGGCCGCGGCGGACCTGTACGGCGCGAGCAGCGCCGAGTACAACGCGGTCGCCGCCGCGTGGAGCGGCGTCAACGTCAACTGACGCACGCCGCACCGCGCCGCAGTCAGGACGCCCGGGGCCCCGCCATGGAGGGCCGGCCCCGGGCGTCCACCCAACTCCCCCGACCCGTCGAGACGACCGTCGAGACGACCGTCAAGGCGGCCCGTCAAGACGGCCCGGCTGGCGGAGTCCCGCCAGTGGGGACGAACCGCCCGCACCGGGCACGGGAACGCACCCGAACCACCCGTACCGGCACTGGCGGTTCCCGGCCAATCCCCGCACGCGGCCTGTCCTTCGCCGCCGCCGATTGTCATGCTTATGACCAAGCCCCCGTCGACGCACCGCCGCCCCACCCACCGGCGCAGCGTCAGCAGCCGCACGGGAGCCGCACGTCCGCGCCCTACCGCCCCAACGGCGCCAAGCCCGGCGCCCCGGTACGCGGCGCGCCCGCGCGCACTCGCGGGTCTCCTGGAAGGAACCCCCGTACGTGAAGCGAAAGCTGACGGCCGGAGCCGTACTCTCCGCCACCGCCCTGCTGGCCGGCGTCATCCAGATCGCCGCCGTCCCCGCCGCCCAGGCCGCCGCCCCGGGCCCCGAGCTGCAGCAGACCTCCCCGCTGAGCCTCGCCGCCGGGCAGAGCGCCCCGCTCGCCCAGGCGCTGGGGCTGCCCGGCCAGGAGCGGCTGGTCGCCAAGGACGCCGTGGTGGACCGCGACGGCACCAGGCACCTGCGGTACGAGCGCACCTACGAGGGCCTCCCGGTGCTCGGCGGCGACCTGGTCGTCCACCAGCGCACGGACGGCTCGGTGGCCTCCGTCGACCGGGCCTTCGACGGCCGGCTGGCGCTGCCGACCCTCACCCCCGGCCTGGCCGCGAACCAGGCCGGCGAGAAGGCCACCGCCGCCGTCCGGGCGACGGTCGGCCTGGCCGCCGACGAGGACGAGGCCGCGCTCGCCCGGGTCGACGGCGCCGACGCCGCCGAGCTGGTGGTCTGGGCGGCGGACGGCAACCCCCGCCTGGCCCACCGCACGGTGGTGCGCGGCGAGCGCGCGGACGGCACCCCGAGCCGCCAGCAGGTGGTCACCGACGCCACGAGCGGCGAACTGCTCTCCACCCACGAGGAGATCCAGACCGCGTCCGGCACCGGCAAGGGCGTCAACGTCGGCACCGTCCCGCTGACCACCACCCAGAGCGGCTCCACGTACTCGCTCAAGGACGCGAGCCGCGGCGGCCAGTCCACCACCGACCTGAAGGGCGCCACCTCGGGCAGCGGCTCGCTCTTCACCAGCACCAGCAACAGCTGGGGCAACGGCCTGGTCTCCAACCGCCAGTCCGCCGCCGTGGACGCCCAGTTCGGCGCGGCCGCCACCTGGGACTTCTACAAGAACACCTTCGGCCGCAACGGCATCAAGAACAACGGCGTCGGCGCGGCCAGCCGCGTCCACTACGGCTCCGCCTACGTCAACGCGTTCTGGGACGACTCCTGCTTCTGCATGACGTACGGCGACGGCGCCGGCAACACCCACCCGCTCACCGCCATCGACGTCTCCGGCCACGAGATGAGCCACGGCGTCACCTCCGCCACCGCCGGCCTGAACTACTCCGGCGAGTCCGGCGGCCTCAACGAGGCCACCTCGGACATCTTCGGCACCATGGTCGAGTGGTACGCCAACCTGCCGGCCAACCCGCCGAACTACCTGATCGGCGAGAAGATCAACATCTTCGGCAACGGCAAGCCGCTGCGCTACATGGACAAGCCCTCCCAGGACGGCAAGTCCGCGGACTCCTGGTACTCCGGCGTCGGCAACCTGGACGTCCACTACTCCTCGGGCGTCGCCAACCACTTCTTCTACCTGCTGTCCGAGGGCAGCGGCGCGAAGACCATCAACGGCTACACCTACAACAGCCCGACCTCCAACGGCGCGAAGGTGACCGGCATCGGCCGGGACAAGGCCGCGAAGGTCTGGTACCGCGCGCTGACCGTCTACTTCACCTCCACCACCAACTACAAGGCCGCCCGCACCGGCACCCTCAAGGCCGCGGCGGACCTGTACGGCGCCACCAGCGCCGAGTACAAGGCGGTCGCCGCGGCCTGGAGCGGGGTGAACGTCAACTAGCCGCCCCGGTCAGCCACCCCCGGAAAGACGGCAGGCTGCCGCGGCCCTTTGGGAGAGGAGGCCGCGGCAGCCTGTCGGACGTCCGCGCGGGGCGAGGGGTCAGGCGACGGCGGGCTCCAGCTCGCCGCGCTCCTCCTGGGCCAGGGTGCGCTCGACGTAGATGCCGCCGAACGGCACCACCGACAGGACGAACAGCAGCCGGCTGCGCTTGGCGTCCCACTTCTGCGCCAGCCGGGCCTGCTGCCAGAACACCACGTACAGGATGAAGAGGGTCCCGTGGACGGGGCCGAGCACCGGGACGGCGTTGAAGCTGGTGGTGTACTTCAACGCCGTGCAGATCAGCAGCAGGACGAAGGAGATCCCCTCGGGGGCGGAGACCAGGCGCAGGCGGTGGACGGCGCTGCTGTTCACGATGGATACCTCATTGCGGGGGTCGGTGATCACTTGTGAACCGACTCACAAGCTCCCGGTCATTATCTCCGAGCACACGTCCGGGCCCCGGGCCGGGGTGGGCGCACGTGCCCGATGTCACAGCCGCGCCCCAGAACGCGGCGGCGTGCGGCGCCGCACCGGCCGCACCCCCTATCCTGCTGCCCGCGCGCCCACCGATCCGGGCGCGCGAGGCATCGCACCACGGGGGAGTCACACGATGTTCAAGCGGGACTGGGACCGCAGGACCTGCGCCAAGCGCGGGCACATCACCTACAAGCCGACCGAGCCCGAGCTGGCCGCCCGGCTGCACGCGGCCACCGCGGTCGGCGACGCCTGGCGCTGCCTGCGCTGCGGCGACTTCGCCCTCGGCGCCCCGCACGGCTCGGGCCCGGCGCAGAACGCCCCGCTGGTGCCGCGCGGCAAGGCCCTGCGGGACCTCTTCATCCTGCGCTTCCTGGCCGTCGAACGGGTGCTGCGCGGCGTCGTCATCATCCTGATCGCGTGGGGCGTCTGGAAGTTCTCCAACAGCCAGGACGCGGTGCACCGGGTCTTCGACGAGAACCTGACGGTCTTCAAGCCGGTCACCGACCACTTCCACTGGGACCTCGAACACGCGCCGATCGTCGAGACGATCCGCAAGACCTTCGACTACAAGAAGAGCACCCTGCTGATCGTCGCCGGCGCCCTGGTGGCGTACGCGCTGATCGAGATCGTCGAGGCGGTCGGCCTCTGGCTGAACAAGCGCTGGGCCGAGTACCTGACGGTGGTCGCCACCGCCGCCTTCCTGCCGCTGGAGGGCTACGAGCTGCACGAGCACGTCAGCGCGGTGAAGATCTGCACCCTGCTGCTGAACATCGCGGCGGTGCTGTGGATCATGCTCTCCAAGCGCCTGTTCGGGCTGCGCGGCGGCGTGGTCGCCTTCGAGGCGGAGCGCCACTCGGCCTCGCTGCTGGAGGTCGAGGAGGCCGCCGGTGCCGTCCCGCACCCCGGTCACGGCCACGGGGCGCACGCGCGCACCTGACCGGCGCGAACGTACCGGACTCGTACCAGGAGGGTCGCAGTCCGACCCCGCCCCCTCCCCGTGCCGCGGCCGCGACGGCTAGATTGCGGCCGTGGCACAGTTCAGACTCCAGGGATCACGGGTGCTCGCGGTCGAGTTGGCCGGCGACGCCGTCAAGGCCCGGCACGGCTCGATGGTCGCCTACACCGGGCAGATGACCTTCAAGAAGCTGACCGGCGGCGGGGACGGCCTGCGCGGCATGGTCGCCAGACGGCTGACCGGCGAGAAGATGACCGTCATGGAGGTGAAGGGGCAGGGCACCTGCTACTTCGCCGACCAGGCCACCGAGATCAACCTGGTCCGGCTCGACGGCCGGGCGCTGTACGTCGAGGCGGACAACCTGCTCTGCACCGAGGCCTCGCTGCACACCGGCACCAGCTTCACCGGGCTGAACGGCATGTCCTCCGGCAACGGCCTGTTCACCACCAAGGTCGAGGGCCACGGCTGGGCCGCCGTCACCTCCAACGGGCCGGCCGTCGTCCTGCGGGTCGGCAAGGACATGCCGCTGCGGGTCGACCCGGGCGCGTACGTCGCGCACACCGGCGACCTGCACCGCAGCCTGAAGTCCGGCGCGGGCTGGACGACGGTGATCGGCGAGGGCGGCGGCGAGGCCGTCCAGATCGAGTTCACCGGCGAGGGCCTGGTGTACGTCCAGCCCTCGGAGAAGACCACCCTCGGGGGCGACGTCTGATGGCCTTCACCAGGATCAACGGCAAGATGGTCGAGGCCCTGGTGGCGCCCGGGCAGCAGCTGTTCAGCCAGCGCGGCGCGATGCTCGCGTACACCGGGGACGTCCGGTTCACCCCGAGCATCACCGGCGGGCAGGGCGGCGTGATGTCGATGATCGGCCGCCGGGTCGCCAACGAGGACACCCCGCTGATGACCGTCGAGGGCGAGGGCCGGGTGATGTTCGGCCACGGCGGCCACCACGTGCACGTCGTCGACCTCACCGGCGACACCCTGTTCGTCGAGTCGGACCGGCTGCTCGCCTTCGACGGCACGCTGCGCCAGTCCACCGTGTTCCTCGGCTCGCAGGGCGGGGTGATGGGCATGGTCCGCGGCCAGGTCTCCGGGCAGGGCCTGTTCACCACCCGGCTGGAGGGCCACGGCTCGGCCGCGGTGCTGGCGCACGGCGGCGTCCTCGAACTGCCGATCACGCCCGGGCAGCCGGTGCACGTCGACCCGCAGGCGTACGTGGGGCACCGCGGCGAGGTGCGCAACAAGCTGTCCACCGCGATCGGCTGGCGCGAGATGATCGGCCGGGGCTCGGGCGAGGCGTTCCAGCTGGAGCTGTCCGGCCAGGGCACGGTGTACGTCCAGGCGAGCGAGGAGAAGCTCTGATGTCCTACCCGCCGCAGCCGCCGTACGGGGCCCCGCAGCCGCCGTACGACCAGCCGACCGAGCCCGGCTTCGTCGTCCCGCCGCTGCCGCCCGCGGCGCCCGCCCCGCCCGGGTACGGGCCGCCGCAGGGGTGCCCGCCGCCGGAGCCCACCTACGTGGACCTGCAACCGGCCCACGCCCCCGCGCAGTTCGACGGGCCGGCGGTGCACGACGCGTACACCCTGCCGGTCAACGACAACGTCAACCCGTACGCCTTCTCGGTGGAGCTGAACGGGTCGTACTTCCTGCAGAAGGGCAAGATGATCGCCTACTACGGCGACATCACCTTCCGCGGCGTCGGCGCCGGCCTGGTCGACCGCGCGCTCGGGCAGCACTTCAACTCCCCGATGCACGCGGCGGACTGGGTGGTCGCCCAGGGCCGCGGCAAGCTGCTGCTGGCCGACCGGTCCTTCGACCTGAACTCCTACGACCTGGAGGACGGCAACCTGACCGTCCGCTCCGGCAACCTGCTGGCCTTCGACCCCACGCTGCGGCTCAAGCAGTCGATCATCCCGGGCTTCCTGACCCTGCTCGGCACCGGCCGCTTCGTCGCCGCCTCCAACGGGCCGGTGCACTTCGTCGAGCCGCCGATCCGGGTGGACCCGCAGGCCCTGGTCGGCTGGGCGGACTGCCCGGCGCCGTGCCACCACTACGACCACGCGTACCTGCACGGGGTGGTCGGCGGCCTGCGGCGGCTGACCGGCATCGGCGGGGCCTCCGGCGAGGAGCACCAGTTCGAGTTCATCGGCGCCGGGCAGGTGCTGCTGCAGTCCAGCGAGAAACTGCTGGCCGAGCGCTCGGTCGGCGTGGTCGGGGCCGAGGCGGGCGTCCCGATGGGCGGGGTGCCGACCCAGCCGGGGCACGACGCCGGCAACCCCCAGACCCCCGGGCTCGGTAACCTGGGCGACCTCGGTCGACGTTTCGGTCTGTAAACTTGTACAACATTTAACTAAATCGGCTATGCTAGGACCCATGGATACGCACACGATCGACACTGCGGACACCCCTCCGTCGCAGCCCGAGGAGGAGACTCCCTGGCTGACCGCCAGGGAGCAGCGGATGTGGCGCGCCCATCTGGAGGTCGCCAAGCTGCTGGAGTACCAGCTCAGCCGTGAACTCCAGCCCCACAACCTGGCCATCAACGACTACGAGATCCTCGTCGTCCTCTCCGAGGCCCCCGACCGCCGGATGCGGATGACCGACCTCGCGACCGCCACCCTGCAGTCGAAGAGCCGCCTCTCCCACCAGATCACCCGCATGGAGAGCGCCGGCCTGGTCCTGCGCCAGGAGTGCCCCGGCGACCGCCGCGGCCTCTACGCCCACCTCACCGAGCAGGGCTGGGAGACCATGCAGCGCGTCGCCCCCGACCACGTGCGCAGCGTCCGGGCCCACTTCATCGACCGCTTCACCCCGGAGCAGCTGGAAGCCATGTACGAGGCCCTGGCCCCGGTGGCCGACCACCTCCGCAACCTCCGCGGCCGCTCCTGACCCGCGGTCCCGCGCGGGAGGCCGGCCGGGCCGACTTCCCGCGCGGGTGGGGGAAGGTCAGCTCTCGGTGAGGCCGGCGACGAGTTCGTCGGCGGCGCGGTACGGGTCGAGGGCGCCCTCGGCGACGCGGTCGGCGAGGGCGGCGAGGTGGCGGTCGCCGCGCAGGTCGCCGATGCGGGAGCGCAGTTCGACGAGCGCGATCGCCTCGATCTCGGCGGCGGCCCGGCGGCGGCGGCGCGCGGCGAGTTCGCCGTGCTCCTCCAGCCAGGCGCGGTGCTTCTCCAGCGCCTCGACGACCTCGTCCACGCCCTCGCCGCGGGCCGCGACGGTCTTGACGATCGGCGGCCGCCAGTCGCCCGCCTCGCGGGCCTCGCCGAGGCCGAGCATGTGGTTGAGCTCGCGGGCGGTGGCGTCGGCGCCGTCCCGGTCCGCCTTGTTGACGACGAAGACGTCGCCGATCTCCAGGATGCCCGCCTTGGCGGCCTGGATCCCGTCGCCCATCCCCGGGGCGAGCAGCACCACGGCGGTGTCCGCCTGCCCGGCGATCTCGACCTCGGACTGGCCGACGCCCACGGTCTCGACCAGGATCACCTCGCAGCCGGCCGCGTCCAGCACCCGCAGCGCCTGCGGCGCCGCCCAGGACAGCCCGCCGAGGTGGCCGCGGGTGGCCATCGAGCGGATGAACACCTCGGGGTCGGTGGCGTGGTCCTGCATCCGGACCCGGTCGCCGAGCAGCGCGCCGCCGGAGAACGGCGAGGACGGGTCGACGGCCAGCACCCCGACGCGCTTGCCGAGCCGCCGGTAGGCGGAGACCAGGGCGGAGGTGGAGGTGGACTTGCCGACCCCGGGCGAGCCGGTCAGGCCCACCGTGTACGCCCGCCCGGTGTACGGCGCGAGCGCGGCCATCGCCTCCCGCAGCTGCGGCGCGGCGTTCTCGACCAGCGTGATCAGCCGGGCGACCGCCCGCGGCCGGCCCTCCCGGGCCTGCTCGACCAGCGTGGCGACATCGATCATCAGGATCTCCTTGCACAGATGCCGGCAGATGCCGAAGGGGCTGCGGACCACTTGTGGCGGTCCGCAGCCCCGAGGTCAGGTCGGAACGGGTCAGGCCTTCGGAACCCGCACGATCAGCGCGTCGCCCTGGCCGCCGCCGCCGCACAGCGCGGCCGCGCCGACGCCGCCGCCGCGGCGCTGCAGCTCCAGCGCCAGGTGCAGCACCACGCGGGCGCCGGACATGCCGATCGGGTGGCCGAGCGCGATCGCGCCGCCGTTGACGTTGACGATGTCCGAGGAGACGCCGAGGTCCTTGCTGGACTGGTGGGCGACGGCGGCGAAGGCCTCGTTGATCTCGATCAGGTCGAGGTCGGCGACCTCCAGGCCCTCCTTGGCCAGCGCGTGCTTGATCGCGTTGGACGGCTGCGACTGCAGCGAGTTGTCCGGGCCGGCGACGTTGCCGTGCGCGCCGATCTCGGCGAGCCAGGTGAGGCCCAGCTCCTCGGCCTTGGCCTTGCTCATCACGACCACGGCGGCGGCGCCGTCCGAGATCTGCGAGGAGGTGCCGGCGGTGATGGTGCCGTCCTTGGCGAAGGCGGGGCGCAGCTTGGCCAGGCCCTCGACGGTGGTGTCGGCGCGGATGCCCTCGTCCTGGCTGAAGAGGACGGGCTCGCCCTTGCGCTGCGGGATCGCGACGGGGGTGATCTCGGCGTCGAAGACGCCGTCCGCCTGGGCCTTGGCGGCGCGCTGGTGGGAGGCGGCGGCGATCTCGTCCTGGACCTCGCGGGAGATGCCGAGGCGGGTGTTGTGCTTCTCGGTGGACTCGCCCATCGGGATGTTCTCGTAGGCGTCGGTCAGGCCGTCGTGGGCCATCGCGTCGAGCATCGCGATCGAGCCGTACTTGAAGCCCTCGCGGGACTTGGGCAGCAGGTGCGGGGCGTTGGTCATGGACTCCTGGCCGCCGGCCACCACGATGTCGAACTCGCCGGCGCGGATCAGCTGGTCGGCCAGCGCGATGGCGTCGAGGCCGGAGAGGCAGACCTTGTTGATGGTCAGCGCCGGGACGTTCATCGGGATGCCGGCCTTGACGGCGGCCTGGCGGGCGGGGATCTGGCCGGCACCGGCCTGCAGCACCTGGCCCATGATCACGTACTGGACCTGCTCGCCGGTGACCCCGGCCCGCTCCAGCGCGGCCTTGATCGCGATGCCGCCGAGCTCGGCGCCGGAGAAGCCCTTGAGCGAGCCGAGCAGGCGGCCCATCGGGGTCCGCGCCCCGGCAACGATCACAGAGGTGGTGTTGGTCATGGGACGGGCCCCTTCGCACGTCGTGGCCAGGTTGAGGATGCGCTCAATGTACTGACCTGCTACCCGCCCGTCACCGGAGCAACGGTGTGATCGAGCGCACTGGCACCATCCAGTCAACACCGTGCCGGAACGGTCCGGGTGAACCGAGCGCGTGTGAGCAGGCTCGCACCCGCGGCACTGGCGCGGTCGGCGGGCATGCGATGCACTGGGTGCCACTTTGCTGCCTACGGCCCCGGAGGCCCGTCGTGCTGACCCGCATCGACCACATCGGCATCGCCTGCCGAGACCTCGACAAGACCGTCGAGTTCTACCGCGCCACCTACGGCTTCGAGGTGTTCCACACCGAGGTCAACGAGGAGCAGGGCGTCCGGGAGGCCATGCTCAAGATCAACGACACCGGGGACGGCGGCGCCTCGTACCTCCAGCTGCTGGAGCCGACCCGCCCGGACTCGGCGGTCGGCAAGTGGATGGAGAAGAACGGCGAGGGCGTGCACCACATCGCCTTCGGCACCGCCGACGTGGACGGCGACTCGGAGGACATCCGCGCCAAGGGCATCCGGGTGCTGTACGAGCAGCCGCGGATCGGCTCGATGGGTTCGCGGATCACCTTCCTGCACCCCAAGGACTGCGGCGGCGTGCTGACCGAGCTGGTCACCGCCGCGGAGCCGGGCGAGCACGGGGAGCACTGACCCCGCGACGGTGGTGCCGCCCGGGCCGGGCGGCACCACCGCGGCGCCCCTGCGGCACCCCGCACGGCTAGCGACCCGTCAGTAACCTCGCCGGAGAGCCGGAAAACCCCCACGCGGCCATTCCCCCGCACTGCCGTCCCACTACAATGCCCAGGTGCGCGCAGGCTCCGGGGGACGGAGACGACGGGCACGGCCGATGACAGGCCCGTCCGCCCTCCGGTGGTCGGCCCGTCGCAAGGGGAGTCCATTACGCGGGCACGGCTGAACAGTCGCAACACGGATCTGTCACCATTCTCCACAAGGCAAGAGTTCGCCCAGGAGTCCACTCGGACGGGGGAACGCGGCACACCCGCGCTCCCGCGCCCAGGATTCCGGCGACCGCGGCGGACGGCCCCGGCTAGACGGGGGTCGTTCAGCGACTGCGGATGCAAGGACCAGCAGGACCGGTGCCCCGGGAATCGGGGGCCCGGGACCGGCCGGGTCGAAGACGCGACCAGGAGATGGATGGGACCGCGGAGTGCGGGGCAACGACCGCTACGAGGTTGACGATCACCTCTCCCAGTTCGAGGCCGAGATGGGTCGGACTCGGAAGGAGCGGGACAAGGCAGTCGAACACGCCGAGGACCTCGCCTACCAGGTGGAGGTGCTCCGGGCGAAGCTGCACGAGTCCCGCCGCATGCTCGCCCAGCCGCGCGCCTTCGACGCCGTTTCCGGCCAGGCCGAGCAGATGCTCCGCACCGCCGAGATGCAGGCCCAGCAGCTGCGCGCCGACGCCGAGCGCCAGCTGCGCGACTCCCAGGCCGCCACCCAGCGGATCATGGCCGAGGCCGCCGAGCGCACCGCCCGGCTGGAGGCCGAGCTGGCCGCCCGCCGCCGCCAGCTGGAGGACGAGCTCGCCGAGCTGCGCCGCTCCGCCGAGCAGCACGTCAACGGCTGGGCCGAGCAGACCCGGGCCGGCACCGAGCAGGAGGCCAACCGCCTGCTCCAGGAGGCCCGCGTCGAGGCCGAGCGGATGATCGCCGCCGCCCGCGCCGAGGCCGTCGCGCTCTCCGACCAGGCCCGCGCCCAGACCGCCGCCGACGTGGACGCCGCCCGCGGCGAGGCCCAGGCCGCCGCCGAGGCCGCCCTGCAGCGCGCCCAGACCGACGCCGAGCGCCTCCTGCGCGCCGCCTCCGAGCAGGCCCAGCAGGCCGGCGCCCAGGCCGCCGCGGACGTCGACGCGGCCCGCGGCGAGGCCCAGCAGCAGCTGGCCGCCGCCCACGCCGCCGCCGAGCAGCAGCTCGCCGCCGCCCGGGCCGAGATCGACCGGCTCAAGGCCGAGGCCGAGGCCGAGCAGACCCGCACCGAGCAGCAGCTCGGCGCCGCGAAGGCCGAGATAGAGCGGCTGCGCGCGGAGGCCATCGCCGAGGCCGAGCGCGCCCGCCGCGAGGCCGCCGAGCTGCGCACCCAGGCCGAGCAGGCCGCCGAGCAGCTGCAGGCCGACGCCGAGGCCGCCGCCGAGCGCAAGGTCGCGGACGGCGAGGCCGCCACCGAGCAGCGTTCCCAGACCGCCCGGGCCGAGATCGCCCGGCTGGTCGCGCAGGCCACCAAGGAGTCCGAGGCCATCCGGCGGGAGGCCGAGGCCGTCCGAGCCGAGGCCGCCACCAAGCAGGCCGAGGCGGACGCCGCCAAGGCCGCCGCGGCCGAGGAGGGCGAACGGCTGCGGGCCACCGCCGAGTCCGTCGCCGCCGAGCTCAAGGCCGAGGCCGAGGCCGCGATCGCCGAGCTGCGCGCCCGGGCCGAGCGGGACGTCGCCGAGCTGCGGGCCACCGCGCAGGCGGAGGCGCAGCGACTGCGCGGCGAGGCCGAGGAGGAGGGCCGGGCGGCCGGCGCCAAGGAGGCCGCCGTCCACCTCGCCACGGCCGCCAAGACCGCCGAGGAGGTGCTCGACCGCGCCAACCGGGACGCCGAGACGGCGCGCGGCGAGGCCGCCGCCGAGGCCGAGCGGATCCGCACCGAGGCCGCCGCCGAGGCGCAGCGGCTGCGCGAGCAGGCCCAGGCCGCCGTCGAGCAGGCCCAGAACGCCGCCCTGGACGACGCCGCCGCGATCCGCGAGCGGATCGAGCAGATGCAGGACGAGGCGGCCCGGCTGCGGGCCGAGGCCGAGGAGCTGCGCGCCCAGGCCGCCGCCGAGGCCGACCGGGTGCGCGGCGAGGCCCGCCGCCAGGCCGTCCTGCAGATCGAGGAGTCGGCGAAGAACGCCGAGGAGCTGCTCACCAAGGCCAAGGCCGACGCGGACGAGCTGCGCGCGGGCGCCGCCGGGGAGATCGAGCGGCTGCGCGAGCAGGCCCAGGAGCAGGCCGCCGAGACCCAGGGACGGGCCGAGCAGACCCTGGCCCGGGCCCGCGCCGAAGCCGAGAAGATCACCGCCGCCGCCGAGCAGCAGGGCCAGGACGCCCTCGCCGCAGCCAAGGCGGCGGCCGCCGAGAACCGGGTCGCCGCCGAGCGCGAGACCGTCGAACTCCGGCGCCAGGCAACGGAGTTCGACCAGCGGGTGCGCGCCGAGGCGACCGCCGCCGCGGAGGCGCTGACCGCCGAGGCGCAGGCCGAGGCGAACGCCGTCCGGGACGCCGCGGTCGCCGACGCCGAGCGGGTGCGCACCGAGGCCGACACCGAGGCCGCCCGCACCCGGGGCGAGGCCGAGGCCGCCGCGCACGCGCTGCGCGAGGAGAGCCGGCGCGAGCACGAGGCCGCGGCCGCCGGGCTGCAGCGCGAGCGCGAGGAGACCGCCGAACAGCTGGCCGCCGCCCGGGCCGCCCGCGAGCAGGCCGAGCAGGCCGCCGCCGAGCTGCGGGACACGGCCGACCGGCAGGTCGCCGAGCAGCGCGCGGAGGCCGAGGCGTACGCCGCCCGCGTCCGCGCCGAGGCCGACCAGGCCACCGCCGAGCAGCGCGAGAGCGCCGAGCGGGAGACCACGGAGCTGCGCGAGGCCACCGAGCGGCAGGTCGCCGAGCAGCGCGTCCTGGCCCAGCAGGAGACCACCGCCCAGCGCACCGAGGCCGCCGAGTACGCCGACCGGGTCCGCACCGAGGCCGAGCAGGCCGCCGAGGAGCTGCGCACCCGCACCGAGCAGTACGTCGCCGAGCAGCACGCCGCCGCCGACGAGTACGCCCTCGGGCAGCGCCAGGACGCCGACCGCTACGCCGCCGAGCAGCGCGAGGCGGCCGACGAGCGGCTGGCGCGGGCCGAGGAGACCGCCGAGCGGCGCGTGGCCGACGCCGAGCAGGCCGCCCGGGCCGTCCGCGAGGAGGCCGCCGCCGAGCTGGCGCTCGCGAACGAGCAGGCCGAGACCGTCCGCGCCGAGGCCGGCCGCACGCTGTCCGAGGCCCGCGCGGCCGCGGAGGGCATCCGCGCCGAGGCGGCCGAGGAGCTGGAGCAGGCCCGCGCCGAGGGCCGGGAGCTGGTCGCCGCCGCCCGGGCCGAGGGGGCGGGGCTGGTCTCCGACGCCGAGGACGAGGCCGCCGAGGTCCGCCAGTCGGTGGCCGGCCTGCACGAGGCCGCCGCCGAGCAGATCGCCGCGCTGAAGGCCGCCGCCGAACGCGAGGTCGCCGAGGTCCGTGCCCTGGCCGACCAGGAGACGGCCGAGCAGCGCGCCCTGGCCGACCGGGAGACGGCCGAACAGCGCGAGGCCGCGGATCGTCACGTCGCCGAGCTGCGCGCCGCCGCCGAGCAGTACGTCGCCGAGCAGCACGCCGCCGCCGACGAGTACGCCCTCGGCCGGCACCAGGACGCCGACCGCTACGCCGCCGAGGTCCGCGAGCTGGCCGACCGCGAGACGGCCGAGCTGCGCGCCCGCACCGAGGCCGAGACCACCGCCCTGCGCGAGCGCACCGAGCTGGAGCTGGCCGCCGAGCGCGAGGCCACCGAGGCCGAGCTGGGCCGGCAGCGCGCCGAGGCGCAGGCCTACGACGAGCAGCTGCGCCACGACGCCGACGCCGAGCTGCGGGCCGCCGAGGAGGCCGGCGAGCAGCTGCGCGCCGAGGCCGAGGCGCAGGCCGCCCGTACCCTCGCCGACGCCGAGGCGCTGGCGGCCCGGACGGTCGCCGAGGCCGAGGAGCTGGCCGCCGGGCTGCGCGCCGAGGCCGAGGAGTACGCGCTCGCCACCCGCGGCCTGGCCGACGACTACGACGCCGCCACCCGCGCCCGCGCCGACGTCTACGACGCGGAGACCCGGGAGGCCGCCGAGCAGTTCGACAAGGCCACCCGCGACCGGGCCACCTCGGTGCTGGAGAAGGCCTTCGCGGACGCCGAGGCGCTCGGCGAGGACGCCCAGACCACCGCGCTGGCCACCACCGCCGCCGCCGAGGAGCAGGCGGACGCGATGGTCGCGGCCGCCCGCAAGGAGGCCGACCGGCTGGTCGCCGCCGGCGAGGCGGCCGGCCAGGCCGAGGTGGAGAAGGGCCGTTCCGACGCGGACGCCCTGCTCGCCGAGGCCCGCCGGGACGCGACCGCGATCCGCGAGCGCGCCGAGGAGCTGCGCGAGCGGACCGACGCCGAGGTGGAGGCGCTGCACGAGCGCGCCCGCAAGGAGAACGCGGCCGCCATGAAGTCGGCCGGCGAGCGGGTGGACGCGCTGGTGACGGCCGCCCAGGAGCAGCTGACGGAGGCCGAGGAGCAGGCGGTGGCCACCGTCGCCGAGGCCGAGGACCGCGCCGCCGCCCTGGTCGCGGCCGCCGAGGACCGCGCGGCCGAGCTCACCTCGGAGGCTTCGGCGGAGGCCAGCAAGGTCCGGCTCTCGGCCGTGCGCAAGGCCGAGGGGCTGCTCAAGGAGGCGGAGACCAAGCTCGCCACCTCCACCGACCGCGCCGAGGCGCTGATCGAGAAGGCGGAGGCGAAGCTGTCCGCCGCCGAGGCGGAGTCCGAGGAGCGGCTGGACAAGGCCGCCGCCGAGGCGGAGAAGCGGCTGCGGGACGCCGACCGCACCGCGGACGAGCAGGTCGAGCTGGCGAAGGCGGAGGCCGAGCGGCTGATCGCCGAGGCGAAGGCCGAGGCGAAGCGGGTCACCGACGAGGGCCGGCGCGAGCTGGACGAACTGGTGCGCCGCCGCAAGGACATCAACACCGAGATCTCCAGGGTGCAGGACGTGCTGTCCGCCCTGGAGGCCTTCGAGGCGCCGGCGCCGGTCGCGCAGACCAACGGGGGAAGCAACAGCAAGAAGGACGGGGGTGCCAAGGCCGGTGCCGGAGTTGGCTCCCCCCGGTCGGGCGGCAATCGTTCCAAGAACGCACCACCCGATTGAGCGGACATTGGCGGTCATTGTCCGTGAGAGAACGGCATATCGCCGTCGACACTCCGGTACCGTGTCAGGATTCCCTCAACCACCTCAGCGGTTTGACGACAGGAAGCCCAGAGTCCCATGAGCGACAGTCACTCCCCTCACGGCTTCGACCTGGTGCGCCGCGGGTACGAGCGCGCCCAGGTCGACGAGCGGATCACCAAGCTGGTGGCCGACCGTGACAGTGCCTTGACCCGGATCTCCGCGCTGGAGAAGCGCATCGAGGAGCTCCACCTGGAGACCCAGACCGCCCAGGCGGCGGTCGCGGACCAGGAGCCGTCCTACGCCGGCCTCGGCGCCCGGGTCGAGAAGATCCTGCGGCTCGCCGAGGAGGAGGCCAAGGACCTGCGCGACGAGGCGCACCGCGCCGCCGAGCAGCACCGCGAGCTGGCCGAGGCCGCCGCGCAGCAGGTCCGCACCGAGGCCGAGAACTACGCCAAGGACCGCAAGGCCAAGGCGGAGGACGAGGGCCTGCGGATCGTCGACAAGGCGAAGAGCGACTCCGCCCAGCTGCGCGCCGAGGCCAACAAGGACGCCCAGAACAAGCGCGAGGAGGCGGACGCCCTCTTCGAGGAGACCCGCACCAAGGCCGCCCAGGCCGCGCTGGAGTTCGAGACGAACCTGGCCAAGCGCCGCGAGCAGTCCGAGCGCGACCTGGCCGCCCGTCAGGCCAAGGCCGAGAAGCGCCTCGCCGAGATCGAGCACCGGGCGGAGCAGCTGCGCCTGGAGGCCGAGAAGCTGCGCACGGACGCCGAGCGCCGCGCCCGCCAGACCGTCGAGACGGCCCAGCGCCAGTCCGAGGACATCGTGGCGGACGCCAACGCCAAGGCGGACCGCATCCGCAGCGAATCCGAGCGCGAGCTGGCGGCGCTGACGAACCGTCGCGACAGCATCAACGCCCAGCTGACCAACGTCCGCGAGATGCTGGCGACGCTGACCGGCGCGGCCGTGGCCGCCGCCGGGGTGCCGAGCGACGACACCATGGGCGTGCCCGCCCAGCAGTCGCGCTGACGCCGCCGCGCTGACCCGTCAGCGCCGACGTCCCGCCACTGGCGCCGTGGCGCCGGCCCCCTGTACCGACGCCGACGCGAAGCAGGCCCTCACCCGTTCGGGTGGGGGCCTGTTGCGTGCACAGCACTCACTATCTCGGGTAGGCCCCGTCCGGCCGCTGGTAGCCGCTGCTGAGCTGGTTCCCCTCGTCGTCCGAGACCGTGCCGAACCAGGAGGTGCACCAGACCGACACCGAGTCGGGCCAGTACTGCACCTCGAACGGGTGGCCGGGCCCGAAGTCGCCGTACGAGGTGACGATGAAGGTCTCCCCCGGGCGCATCCAGTAGTCCTCGCCGAGCGGTTCCAGGGTCAGCTCCAGCAGCCCTTCGCCGCGGTTGGTCACCGGCATCCGGCCGGTCACTTCCAGGGCCGAGTAGTCCCAGCCGGCCGCGTCCTCGCTCATCCGGCGGCCACCCGGGCCAGGAGCCGGCGCACGGCGGCGTCGAAGGCCTCGGGGGCCTCCAGGGCGCTCAGGTGGCCCACGCCGGGGATGACGGTCAGTTCGGCGTCCGGCCGGGCCCGGAGGATCAGCTCGGCCTCGTCCGGTGCCACCAGGGAGTCCTGGGCGCCCGTCACGACGGCGACCGGCACCCGCAGGCCCGCCAGTACGTCCAGGGAGTCCGGGCGGGCCGCCATGGCCCGCTGGGCCCAGGCGACGGCGGCCGGCGGGGCGGCGGCGACCATCGCCTCCACCCGGGCGACCAGGTGCTGCGAGTCCGGCCCCAGCTGCCCGGCCGCGACCCGCTCGTCCAGCAGCAGTCCGACGCTGTCGCGGGCGGTGACGGCGGCGGCCGTCCGCTCCCGGTTGGCCCGGACGGCGTCGGCGTCGGCGGTGGCCCGGGTGTTGGCCAGCAGCAGGCCGGCGAGCCGGTCCGGGTGGCGGCGGGCGAGGGCCAGCGCCACGTAGCCGCCCATGGAGAGCCCGCCGACCACCGCGCGTTCGATCCCGGCCGCGTCCAGCATCAGCGCCACGTCGTCGGCGACCAGGTCCAGCGAGGGCTCGTCGGCCCCCAGCTCGGTGCCGCCGAACCCGCGCTGGTCGGGGGCGAGCACCCGGGCCTCGTCCCCGGTCAGGCCGGGCAGCGCGTCCAACTGGGCCGACCACATCGCGGCGTTCAACGGAAAGGCGTGCAGGAGCACGAGGGGTGTTCCGGTACCGCTCTCGCGGACGGACACTGCGGAGGGGAGCTCGGTCATGGCCCCCAACCTATTCCGGCACGCCCGCCGGGCCCACTCAGCGGGCCCTGATATCCGCTTTGTCCTAGCCTGACAAAGAGCGTAGGGAGCCCGAATGATCGAGTTGCACGACCTGACAAAACGTTACGGCAAGACACTCGCGGTGGACCGGCTCAGCTTCCGGGTCCCCCAGGGCGTGGTGACCGGCTTCCTCGGCCCGAACGGCGCCGGCAAGTCCACCACCATGCGCATGATCCTCGACCTCGACCGCCCGACCAGCGGCCGGGTCACCATCGACGGCAAGCGCTACGGGCAGCTCAGCGAGCCGCTCAAGTACATCGGCGCGCTGCTGGAGGCCAAGGCCGTCCACCCCGGCCGCACCGCCCGCGACCACCTGCGCTGGCTCGCCCAGAGCAACCGCATCCCCGAGCGCCGGGTCGACGAGGTGCTCTCCCTGGTCGGTCTCACCCCGGTCGCCCGCAAGCGCGCCCGCGGCTTCTCGCTCGGCATGGGCCAGCGCCTCGGCATCGCCTCCGCCCTGCTCGGCGACCCGGAGATCGTCATGTTCGACGAGCCGGTCAACGGCCTCGACCCGGAGGGCATCCTCTGGATCCGCAACCTGATGAAGCGCCTGGCCGGCGAGGGCCGCACCGTCTTCGTCTCCTCCCACCTGATGAGCGAGATGGCCGTCACCGCCGACCACCTGGTGGTCATCGGCAAGGGCCGGCTGCTCGCCGACCTGCCGATGCCGGAGTTCATCCGGCGCAACTCCCGCTCCGCCGTCCGCCTGCGCACCCCGCAGCCCGAGCGGCTGCTCGACCTGCTGGCCGGCGCCGGCCTGCGGCACGAACCCGGCCCGGACGGCTCCTACGAGGTCGTCGACGGCGACCTCGCGGCGCTCGGCGAGCTGGCCGCCGCCAACGGCCTGGTGCTGCACGAACTCAGCCCGCAGCAGGCCTCGTTGGAGGAGGCGTTCATGCAGATGACGGCCGACTCGGTGGAGTACCACGCGGGCGACGGCCCGGGCCGCGACGCGGCCGGAGCGCCCGGCGTCTGGGGCGCGGGCTGGAAGGCGGACGGCGCCCGGCCGGCCGCGGCCGTGCAGCAGGAGGAGAACTGAGATGACGTCCTTCCCGGCGATCCTGCGCTCCGAGTGGACGAAGATCCGCAGCGTCCGCTCGACGGTCTGGACCCTCGCCCTGGCCTTCGTGGTCACCGTGGGCATCGGCGCGCTGCTGTCCCTGCTCACCAACAACAACTTCACCGAGTTCCGCAGACACGACGCCGACACCCCGTTCGACGCGACCGGCACCGCCTTCTCCGGCATCATGCTCGGCGAACTGGCCATCATCGTCTTCGGCGTGCTGGCGATCGGCAACGAGTACAGCAGCGGGATGATCCGGGTCACCCTGGCCGCCGTCCCGCAGCGCGCCACCCTGCTCGCCGGCAAGGCCGTCGTGCTCGGCGCCCTGGCCCTGCTGGTCTCGCTGGTGACGGCCTTCGTCACCTTCTTCCTCGGCCAGGCCCTGCTCGGCTCGCACTCCACCACCCTGGGCGAGCCGAACGTGCTGCGCGCGGTGCTCGGCGCCGCGCTCTACCTGACCATGCTCTGCCTGTTCGCGGCCGGCGTGACCACCATGCTGCACAACCAGACGCTGGCGCTCGGCGTGCTGGTGCCGTTCTTCTTCCTGCTCTCGCCGATCCTCTCGGCGGTGCCGAAGGTCAAGACCCTCGCCCACTACTTCCCCGACTACGCGGGCTCGCGGATGCTGCTGGTGTACGAGCAGCACGGCCAGCCGTACGGGCCGTGGGCCGGGTTCAGCATCTGCCTGGCCTGGACGGCGGCGGCGCTGCTCGGCGGCGCGCTGGTGCTCAAGAACCGCGACGCGTAGCGGCCCGCGGGCCCGTCAGTACCGCGGAGCGCCGCGGCCCCGGAGGATGTTGGAGGCCCGGCGCTCCCGCGCGCCCCAGCAGGCCCGGTGCCAGTGCCGCCGGTCGTCGACCCCGCCGCCGTGCATCGGCCAGGCCACCAGGTGGCCCACCCCGGGCGGGATCTCCTGGTCGCAGCCCGGGCAGCGGTAGTGCCGCCCCGACGTCCCGGCGACCGTCTGGACCACCCAGTCGTCACCCTGGTAGCTCTCGGTACGGCGCAGCGATCCGCCGAGCGGGGCGGTCGGCTCGGCGCTCTCGCGGGGGGCGGCGCTCCTGTTCCGGTTGTGGCGCGGCGACACGGCGGACTGCCTCTCTTCCGGTGGCTCGGGTGCGCTCCAGCCTAGCCCTGCGGGCCGCCCACCCGATCTGAATGCCTCTATCACGAGTGCGCCCGACACTTCGCGGTTTTTACCGAGATCCACCCGGAGACCACCGAAATTCGGGGCTTCGCGTGCCATTGGCACATGACATCGGATACCCACGAAGGGACGAGGCGGGGCCCGCACCCTGCGCGCACCCGAGGAGGCCCAAGGATGACCAAGACCAGCGCCCGCGCCGAGACCCGCCGGCCCGTCGGAGTACGGCCACCGGCTCCCGGCCCGGCGCTGACCACCGTCGCGCCGGTGACGGCCGTCGCGGGCGAGCCGCTGCCCGCCGCCCAGCGGGGCGGCACGGCGGCGCCGGACACCGCCCCGGTGCGGGTCGGCGCGTTCCTGCTGTCCGCGCAGTTCCCCGGGCAGAGCCACGCCGAGGTGCTGGACCGCACCGTCCGGGCCGCCGTCGAGGCCGAGCGGGCGGGTCTGGACAGCGTCTGGCTGGCCGAACACCACTTCGTCCCGTACGGGGTCTGTCCGAACGCCGCGACGCTGGCCGCGCTGCTGCTCGGCCGGACCCGCCGGATCGGCGTCGGCACGGCGGTCAGCGTGCTCTCCACCGCCCACCCGGTGGCGCTCGGCGAGCAGGCCGCGCTGCTGCACCTCACCTCCGGCGGGCGGTTCACCCTCGGGGTCGGGCGCGGCGGGCCGTGGATCGACCTGGACGTCTTCGGCAGCGGCGTGGACGCCTTCGAGCAGGGCTTCCCGGAGCGGCTGGACCTGCTGCTGCGCTGGCTGCGCGGCTCCCGGGTGGGCGCGGACGGGCCGCAGTTCAGCTTCCCCGAGGTGGCGGTCGTCCCCCGGGCCACCGAGCCGCTGCGCCGGCCCGGCCTGGGCAGCTGGCTGGGCCTGGACGAGTCCGCGCCGGTGCGCTTCCCGCGCCAGCGCCAGGACGCCGCACCACTGCGCGGCGAACCGACCCGCGGTGAGCCCGTGCGCACCGACCCGCTGCCCGAGGACCGGCTGCGCGATGACCTGACGGCCGCCGGTCGGCCGGTGGCCGGCCCGCCGGTGGTGGTCGCCTGCACCTCGCCGGGCGGGGTCGGGCTGGCCGCCGAGCGCGGGCTGCCGATGCTGCTCGGCATGCACTCCGGCGACGAGGACAAGCTGCGGATGCTGGAGCTGTACCGCACCGCCTGGCTGGCGGCCGGCCGCTCCGAGGAGCAGCTGCGCCGGGTGAGCCGCCAGCACGTGGCCGCCGGGGTGGCGCAGGTCGACGACCGTGCCTCGGCGGCCAGGGCGACGCTGCTGAACGCGATGCCCGGCTGGTTCGAGTACGGGCTCGGCGCGCACCGCACGGTGGACGGCCGCGAGCGCAAGATGCGCGACCCCCGCCAGTACACCGAACTCCTCTGCGACCTGCACGCGGTGGGCACTCCCCGGCAGTGCGCCGACCGGCTGCTGGCCACCGCCGAGCGCACCGGCATCCGGCGGTTCGCACTCCTCGCGGAGGGCAGCGGCGACCGCGCGGCGACCCTGCACAACATCGCCCGGCTGGGCTCCGAGGTGCTCCCCCAACTGAGCTGAAAAGGAAGCGGGTTGACCGAACGACCGGGCCGTCGCCACCCTCCCGCGACCGGGGGGCGACGACGGCGCCGCGCGTCAGCAGTCCCGCAGCTCCTCGGACTGGTTGAGCAGCTGCTCCCGGACCGACGTGAAGCGGTCGTACCGCGCCTCGTTGGCCTCGGAGGGCAGGAACACCGCCACCCGGTGACAGTTCTGGAACGCCAGCCGGACCCCGAAGTGGCGCTGCAGGGCGCCCCGGATGGCGTCGCTGGCGAGGGCGCGCAGCAGCTGGCCGCGGGCCTGCTCGCTGGGCGGCGGCACCTGGTTGTCGGCGAAGTCGGTGCCGTCGACCTTCGCCTGGGCGACCAGCGAACTGATCAGGTCCCACGCGTACGGCAGCGAAACGCGGACGCAGTCGACGAATTCCCGCTCGTCGACCTCGCCCCGCTCGGCCTTCTCCAGCAGGGCCGGTGAGACGTCGAGCGACATGGATTCTCCTCTCGCGGTCCACCCGCGCGGCGCCCGGGTGGTCATGCGTAGTCCAAGCTCACAGTGAGGGTGGTGGCGGAAGCCGCGAGGGGCGTCCGGCACCCGTGGAACGGGGTTCCGGCACCTTCGCGACACCGCGGAGTGGCGCCACGGGACGTAACGACCCGGACACCGAACGCGCTCAGAACAGCGTGGCAGCCAGCAGCCGAACAGGCTGGTGATTCTTGCGGATTGCTTCTGAAATATGCAGCAGCACACCAGATTGGCCGGATCCTGTCGGATCGTTCATCTGAAGTCTCCGTCCCCGTTGACGCCGGTCCCGCGAGCGTGCCGTCACACACGGTAGAGACCCCGTGTGGCGGGCGCCAGACCGCGACGGGCGGATGCGGGACCCGCCGAAACTCCATGTTCGCGGCGTTCGCGCTTTCTTCACCCGGTCGTCCCGGAATCGCATCAACTGGCCCCGGTGGGCTAGCGTGGTCGACCGTGCGTCTCGTAATTGCCCGCTGCTCAGTCGACTATGCCGGTCGGCTCTCCGCCCACCTGCCCTCCGCCACCAGGCTCATCCTGGTCAAGGCCGACGGCAGCGTCAGCATCCACGCCGACGACCGCGCCTACAAGCCGCTCAACTGGATGTCCCCGCCGTGCGCCCTCAAGGAGGCCGACGGGGCCTGGACGGTGGAGAACAAGGCCGGCGAGAAGCTCATCATCACGCTGGAGGAGGTGCTGCACGACTCGTCCCACGAGCTCGGGGTCGACCCGGGCCTGATCAAGGACGGCGTCGAAGCCCACCTGCAGGAGCTGCTCGCGGACCGGATGGAGGTGCTCGGCTCCGGCTGGTCGCTGATCCGCCGCGAGTACCCGACCGCGATCGGCCCGGTCGACATCCTATGCCGCGACGCGGACGGCGCCACGGTGGCCGTCGAGATCAAGCGCCGCGGCGAGATCGACGGCGTCGAGCAGCTCACCCGCTACCTCGAACTCCTCAACCGGGACCCGCTGCTGGCCCCGGTCAAGGGCGTCTTCGCCGCGCAGGAGATCAAGCCCCAGGCCCGCGTACTGGCCACCGACCGGGGCATCGGCTGCGTCGTGCTGGACTACGACGAGCTGCGCGGCATCGACGACGACAAGCTCAAGCTGTTCTGAGCCGCACCTAGGCCGGCTTGGTCGGGCTCGGCGTCCCGGACGACGGCGGGGCGGTCGGGGTCGGGGTCGGCGTCGGCTGCGACGAGGGCGAGTTGGTCACCACCGGCGACGCGGACGGCTGCGTCGGCTGGGGCTGCTGCGGCGCCGGCGGCTGGACCGGCGGCTGCGCGGGCTCCTGGACGGGCGGCTGCGCCGGATCCGACTCCTGCGCCCCCGGCGAGCGGCTGGGCTTCTTCGACGACGACACCGACGCCGACGCACTCGGCGAGCGCGAGGCGCTGCCGCTCTCGGACGGCGTCGGACTGCTTCCGGCCCCCGCCGGGGCGCTCGACGCGCCGGCGGCGGGGGCGCCGGGGCTGGTGCTGGTGTGCGGCACCGGCGGCAGCCCGTCCTGACTGTCCCCGACGTCGTCCAGCCGCCCGTGCGGCTCGTTCCCCCTCGGCTCGTCCGGGCCGAGGCTCATCGCCGCCGCCGTCCCGAGCACCCCGAAGGTGAGCACGGCCGCGGTGGCGAGGACGATCCGCCGCCGCCGGCTGGAGCGCAGCCGGCGCGGCACCCGGGCCGCGATCTTGCGGATCACCGGCCCGCGCGCGGCCGCCACCGTGGTCGGCCCGGCCGGCAGCTGCCGGCCCTCGGCGCGCAGCAGCTCGATCATCCGGCGCGCGGCCGCGACCCCGCGCTGCTCCCCGGCGGCGGTGCGCAGGGTGAGTGCGGTCTCCAGTTCGGCGACGGCCCGGGACGGCTGCTGGACGCAGATCGCGTGCACGGCGGACTCGTGGTGGAACCACGCCTGCTCGGCGGGCGTGCCGACCCGCCGGGCCGCCTCCAGGCCGAGCTGCAGCACCCGCTCCCAGGCGCCCCAGCGCAGCGCGAGCGCCAGCGCGGGGGCGGCCGCCCGGGCGAGCCGGACCACCGCCTCGTGCCGTCCGGCGGCCCGGTCGGCGAGCAGCACGCCGATCACCACCTCGGCCTCGGCGGCGACCTGCTCCAGCGACACCGAGCCGTGCCCGACCCACCAGGCGAAGTGCTGGGCGGCGCCGTCCGCGCAGCCGCGCGCGGGCCAGTGCGGGACGAGCAGGTCGAGCGCGCCGGCGGTCAGCCGGTGGTGCCCGCCGATGGACACCGCCAGCCCGGCGTCGGCGAGTTCGGCGAGGGCGGCCTCGCCGTGGCCGACGTCGATCAGCGCCGGCAGGTGCGGCGCGGTGGGGCACTCGCCGCCGAGCGCGACGGCGAGGCGCAGGACGGCCTGCGCGGGCTCGCTCAGCCCCTCGGCGAGCCGGACGGCGGGCGAGGCGGTCTCGGCGACCGAGGGCAGCGGGACGGTGCGGCGCAGCGCGCTCTCGCGGACCGCCGGGTCGGGGTGGTGGACGGGCTCCTCGACGGCCCCGAAGACGTCCTTGCGGTCCTCCTCGGCGGCGACCAGCGCGTCCACCGCGACGTCCCGCTGGCGCAGCAGCGCGGCGGCCTGGACGAAGCGCAGCGGCAGGCCCTCGGACTCGAACCAGAGGTCGACCGCCCAGGCCTTCTCGGCGACGTCCAGGGGCCGCCCCGCCAGGCGCGCGGTGAGGGCGAGGCAGGCGGCGCGGGAGAGTCCGGCGACGGGGTGGTCCTGGAGCCGGGAGTCGGCGGGCAGGGCCGGGCTGCCGGGGGAGACCGAGAGCAGGAAGGCGCAGCCGGGGGCGGCGGCCAGCAGCTCCTCCAGCTCGTCGCCGGAGGGTTCGGCGCCGTCGATGACGACGACGGCGGCGACCTCGGCGAGGTGCCCGGCGAGCTGGCCGGGGTCGGGCCGGTAGCCGGGGGCGTGGTGGGTGGCGGCGAAGAGGTCCTGGAGCAGGTCGGCGCCGGTGCGGCGGTGGCCGCAGAGCTGGACGACGCCGCCGGGGGCGAGGTCGGCCGAGGCCTCGGCGACGGCCGACAGCAGCGCGCTGCGGCCCGAGCCCGCCTGGCCGACCAGGCGTATCGAGCGGCCCTCGGCGAGCAGGCCGAGCAGTTCGGCGATGTCGGCCTCGCGGTCGAGCAGCGGCAGGTCGGCGGGCCCGGCGCCCATGGCGAGCGGGCCGACCGCGCGGCCGGGGCCGCCGAGCGGGCCGCGGGCGGGTTCGCTGCGCTCGATCCGGCGGGGGCGGGGGCGCCACTCCTCGGGGCAGGGCCTGGCCTCGGAGCCGTCCGGGGCGCCGACGCCGACGAGCAGGCCGCCGGAGACCAGTTCGCCGCCGCGGGTGCGGGCGGCGGCTTCCTGCCGGAGTTCGCCGGATGGCTGTGCCACGTTCTGCTCCGCATCGTGCTCGGCCGCCGGCACCGCGCGCCGGCCGGCTGACGTCCCGTTCGCGGCCGCGCGGGGGCTGGGGGCAGCGGGCGGCGGCCGTCATTCTGACGGGCAGACTCTCGCACATCCGGTCACCGCCGCGCAGGGCGGTCCCGGAGACGGGGGGAATCCGGGGGAATCAGACGACGTGCGCCTCGGCGATGCCGCCGTCCACCGCCAGGATGCGGTGCAGCTTGGTGGCCACCAGCAGCCGCTGGAGCTGGGCCGGGACGGAGCGCAGCACCAGTCGGCGGCCGATCCGGCCGGCCCGCCGGTGGGTGCCCATGATCACGCCGAGGCCGGTGGCGTCCCAGAACTCCAGCCGGGCGAGGTCGAGCACGAGGTCGCCGAGGCCGCCGTCGACGGCCTGGTGCAGGCGGGCCCGCGCGTCGGCGGCGGTGCGCACGTCGAGGCGGCCTTCGATGGCCAGCGCCCGGTGGTCGCCGGTGATGCGCATGCTCTCCTCCTTCGCCTGGTCGCTCTGCTGGTCGCTCTGGTGGCCGGGGCGGGGTGTTGCGATCGGGTGGGCCGCCGTGGTGCGGCTCCTCGCCCGGAAGACGGCGAGAAGACGGTGAGGCGTCGGGTTCCCTCATCTGACGGTGAACCGGCACCCCAGGTTGCTGGTTTCGGCCGAATCTGAAGCAACTTCACTCGTCCGAGGGAATATACGCAGTCAGTCTCCACACCTACGCTCGATTCCCGCCCAAATCACCCGTCTGCGGCACGCAGCGTGAGGAAACTCACCCGACCCGGCACAGCGGGCCGTACGATGCTCCGATCGCACGGCCCGCCGGGTCATCGGGTCTCGGGGCTCACTTGGCCTCGTACGGGTAGAAGCCCTGGCCGCTCTTGCGGCCGAGGTCGCCGGCGGTGACCATGCGGGCCATGATCTCCGGGGCGGCGAACTTCTCGTCCTGGGTCTCGTCGTAGATGTTCCGGGCGGCGTGCAGCAGGATGTCCACGCCGGTCAGGTCGGCGGTCTGCAGCGGGCCCATCGCGTGGCCGAAGCCGAGCCGGCAGGCGGTGTCGATGTCCTCGGCGGTGGCCACGCCCGACTCGTACAGCTTGGCGGCCTCGACGACCAGCGCGGTGATCAGGCGGGTGGTGACGAAGCCGGCGACGTCGCGGTTGACCACCACGACCTCCTTGCCGACGCCCTCGGCGTAGGCGCGGGCGGCGGCCAGCGTCTCGTCGCTGGTCTTGTAGCCGCGGACGAGCTCGACCAGCTTCATCATCGGGACGGGCGAGAAGAAGTGCACGCCCACGACCGACTCCGGGCGCCGGGTGACGGCCGCGATCCGGGTGATCGGGATGGCGGAGGTGTTGGTGGCCAGCACGGCGCCGTCCTTGGCGAGCTTGTCCAGCTCGCGGAAGACGCCCTCCTTGACCTCCAGCTTCTCGAACACGGCCTCGACCACGATGTCGGCCTCGGCGACGGCGCCCAGGTCGGTGGTGGTGGTGATCCGGCCCAGCGCGGCCTCGGCGTCCTCGGCGCTCAGCTTGCCCTTGGCGACGAACTTCTCGTACGAGGCGCGGATGCCGGCGAGGCCGCGCTGCAGCGCCTCCTCGGTGACGTCCCGCAGCACCACCGGGTGGCCGGCCTGCGCGGACACCTGGGCGATGCCGGCGCCCATCAGGCCGGCACCGATCACGGCGATCTGCTTGCTGGACGCATTGCTCATGGCTGGGTCTCCCGATGCCGTCGCCGCCCCGAGGGCGGGCCCTGAAGGCGGCTCAGGGCAGGGGTCACCGCCGCGGAGCCGCGTCGCTCAGCGGGGACTCTAACGCCCAAATCCCCCGCGCATAAGCAATCGAGAGTGTGATCTGCAACCGAACCGGTCGCCCGACCGGGAAGACGATCAGATGGTCAGCCCGAGGTCCTGGGCCAGGATCGCCGCCTGCACCCGGCTGCGCAGCCGCAGTTTCGCCAGGATCCGGCTGACGTGCGTCTTCGTGGTGGCTTCCGCCATCTCCAGCCGGGCCGCGATCTCCCCGTTGGACATCCCCGCGCCGACGCAGGCCAGCACCTCGCGCTCGCGGGCGGTCAGCGCGGCCACCGCCTCCCGCGCCGCCGGGCCGACCGGCCGGTCCGGGCGGGCGAAGGTGCCGATCAGCCGCCTGGTCACCGAGGGCGCCAGCATGCCGTCCCCGCGGGCCACCGTCCGGATGCCCTCGACCAGGGTGTCCGCCTCCAGGTCCTTGAGCAGGAAGCCGGCCGCACCGGCCCGCAGCGCGCCGTAGACGTACTCGTCCAGGTCGAAGGTGGTCAGCACCAGCACCTGGGCGGCCCCGGCGGCGACCACCTCCCTGGTCGCCGAGACGCCGTCCAGCCGGGGCATCTGCACGTCCATCAGCACCACGTCCGGCCGCAGCTCCAGCGCCAGCCGGACGGCCGCCTCGCCGTCCGCGGCCTGCCCGACCACCTCGACGTCCGGTTCGGCCCGCAGGATCATCACCAGCGCCGCCCGCACCGCCGCCTGGTCCTCGGCGACCAGCACTCGGATCGTCATGCCCCTGCCTCGCTCCCCCGCCCGCACGGCAGCACCGCGCGCACGCTCCAGTACCCGTCCCGCGGCCCGGCCTCGAAGCTGCCGCCGAGCAGCCCGGCCCGCTCCGACATGCCCACCAACCCGGCCCGGGCGCCCGGCAGTTCACGCCCGGCCCCGCCCCGGTACGGGCTGTCGACGGCGATCCGCAGCCGCTCCGGCTCGAACTCCAGCCGCAGCCGGACCAGCCCGGGCCCGGCGTGCTTGAGCGCGTTGGTCAGCGACTCCTGCACGATCCGGTACGCGGCCAGCCCGACCGGCACCGGGACGTCCCGGTGCTCGCCGTGCTCGGTCAGCTCGAACTCCAGCCCCACGTCCTGCCCGGCCGCCCGGGCCTTGGCCAGCAGGGCGTCCACCGCGGCCAGGTCGGGGGCCGCGTACGACGCGTCGGCCTCTCCCCCGCCGCTGTCACGCAGCAGCCCGATCATCCGGCGCATTTCGGCCAATCCCTGGACGCTGTTCTCCCGGATCACCGCCAGCACCTCCACCAGCGGATCGTCCGCGGGCAGCTGCCGGCGCCGGGCGACGGACTGCGCGCCGGTGGCGTGGATCGCGATCGCCGACAGGTGGTTGGCCACCACGTCGTGCAACTCCCGTGCCATCCTGGCCCGTTCGGCGACGACCGCCTCGCGCCGGTCCATCTCCGAGAGCAGCGCGGTCTGTTCCGCCCGCAGCCGCTCGCTCTCCGCCTCCTGCCGGTGCTTGCGCACCAGCTCGCCGGTCCACACCGGCGCCAGGAACACCAGGGAGGCGACCACCACGATCAGCAGCCCCGCCGCGGTGCCGCTCTTCCACCACGCCAGCGCGGAGAGCACCAGCACCGTCGAGCCGCCGGTCAGGTGCAGCACCCGGGACATCCGGTGGCTGCCGTAGAGCACCGCCGCGTACAGCAGATCGGTGTACATGATCGTCGTCGCCAGCAGGCTGCCGGCGAACACCCCGGCCGCGAAGGCCAGCCCGCCCAGCGACACCGTGAGCACCGGCCGGGTGCGCCGGACCAGCTCCAGCCCCGCCATGACGAGCAGCGGCGCCACCACCGCCCACAGCGGCACCTCGTCGGCCCGGTCGTACACCCGGAAGACGATCAGTACGGCGCCGCCGAGCACCCCGCACAGGGCGATCAGCCGGTCCATGCGGCGCGGTGGGACGGATGGTACGAGCACACCCCCATCTCACCATCCCGGACGCGCCACCCGGCTCCCGTCCACGGAGGAGGCCGCTACATCGAAAGGTGCAGCCCCGGACGGCACCACGCGACGACGAAACCCGCCCGCCCGCGGAGGAGCCTGGAAGCACCGCCGAAACGCCCGGGAGCAGAACGTGATCGTCACCCTCATCGTCGCGGCCGAGATCTCCTGGTGGATCGTGCTCGGCCTCGCCCTCTCCACCCGCTACCTGCTGCGGTGGCGCCGCACCAGCACCGCCCTGCTGATCGGCCTGCCGGCGGTGGACCTCGCCCTGTACGCCCTCACCGTGCTCAACCTGCGGGGCGGCACCCAGGCGAGCTGGATGCACGCCCTCGCCGCGAGCTACGCGGGCTTCTCGGTCGGCTACGGCCCCTCGCTGGTCGCCTGGGCCGACCGGCACTTCCTGCACCGCTTCGCCGGCGGCCCCAAGCCGCTGCCCGCACCGAAGTACGGGCCGGAGCGGACGGCGCACGAGTGGCAGATCGCCAAGCGGACGGTCGTCTCGGCGGTGATCACGCTGGGCCTGATCAGCCTGCTGATGCCGCTCTCGGCCGGCGCCGCCCACGTCGGCACGTTCGCCCAGTGGTACTGGAAGCTGGGCATCGCGGCCGTCGTCAACGTGGTCGTGGCCGGCTGCTACTCGCTGTGGCCGAAGGAGCCGCCGGCCGGAGTCCGGGTCGAGGACGGCCGCGTGGTCGAGGACGGCCGCGTCGCCGAGAAGGTCGAGTCCGGTTCCTAGCGGTTCTCCCCCGGCACCCACAGCACGTCCCCGCGCTCCTTGTTGGCCACCCGGGCCAGGATGAACAGCAGGTCGGACAGCCGGTTGAGGTACTTCGCGGTCAGCGGGTTGACGGTGTCCCCGTGCTCGGCGATCGCCGCCCAGGTGGAGCGCTCGGCCCGCCGCACCACCGTGCAGGCCAGGTGCAGGTGGGCCGCGCCGGGCGTGCCGCCGGGCAGGATGAAGCTGCGCAGCTTCTCGACCTGCTCCAGGTAGTGGTCGCAGTCCCCCTCCAGCCGGTCGATGTAGGACTGCAGCACCCGCAGCGGCGGGTACTTCGGGTCCTCGACCACGGGGGTCGACAGGTCCGCGCCCACGTCGAACAGGTCGTTCTGGACCCGGATGAGCACGGCCGCCACGTCCTCGGACAGCGAACCGGCCGCCAGCGCCACCCCGATCGCCGCGTTCGCCTCGTTGGCGTCGGCGTACGCGATCAGCCGCGGATCGGTCTTGGTGGTCCGGCTCATGTCGCCGAGCGCGGTGGTGCCGTCGTCCCCGGTACGGGTGTAGATGCGCGTCAGATTGACCATGCGGCCACCCTAGCCGCCGACGTTAGGCGACGTTAACCCTCTGCCCGGGCGGGGCCGCCTCCAGCCAGGCCAGGAAGCCGGTGAGCGCGTCCTCGCTCATCGCCAGCTCCAGCGGCGCCCCGTTGTGCAGGCACCGCAGCACCACCGAACCGGAGAGCAGCGCCAGCTCCTCCTGCCCCTCCGGGTAGCGCCGGCCCAGCACCTCGATCTCCCGGCGCGGCAGCACCTTGCGCGGACGCGGGGCGTACGAGAAGACCCGGAACCACTCGATGGAGTCGCCGCTGTAGCGCCCGATACCGAAAACCCACCCCTTGCCATCGGTCGGGGGGACCGGGGCGGAGGTGGGTTTGCCGTTCTCGTCGAGGTCGGGCTGCGTCGAGGCGTCGGCGGGCATTTTGAGCCGGTAGCTGCAGTCGAAGGTGCCGCCGACCCGCTGGATCAGGCGGCGGCGCACGGCGAAGGCCATCAGCCCGATGACTCCCAGCGCCACGACCGCCGCACACACCACAAGCGCGAGGACCATGCTCACCTACCTCCTCGCTACCCGCGTTCCCCGTAACGGTCGTATCAGGCGACCGCGCTGACCTGTCAACTACGACGACAGTCCCGGGGTCACGCTCGCGCGTCCCCGGGACCGTCGGTCGACCCCGCTAAGCCGGGGTCCGGCGCACTCAGGCGTGGGCCTTGAGGCCGCGCGCCGCGAACAGCCGCACCTCGGCGCGACGCTCGGCGTGCGCGTCCAGGTCCGACTTGGCCTGCTCCAGTGCGCGCTCGGCACGGGCGACATCGATCTCGTCCGCCAGCTCGGCGATCTCCGCGAGCAGAGACAGCTTGTTGTCGGCGAACGAGATGAAACCGCCGTGGACCGCGGCGATCACGGTGCCGCCGTCCGTCGTGCGGATGGTCACCGGGCCGGTCTCCAGCACGCTCAGCACCGGGGTGTGGCCCGGCATGATGCCGGTGTCACCGGAGGCCGTACGGGCGACGACGATGGTGGCCGCACCGGACCACACCTTGCGGTCGGCTGCGACCAGCTCGACGTGCAGCTCAGCCAACGTGGGCTCCTAGGCTCATGCAACCCCCGATTACTCGGGAGTTTCGGTAAGAATAACGGCCCCGCGCCTCCGGCATGAAACCGACGGCGCGGATTTGACCGGAATCACAGCCGATGCGACGCGAGGGGTGGCCCAGGCTCGGGGGCCACCCCTCACGGTCACTCAGCTGCTACCGGCCGCGACTACTTCTTCGCCAGCTCGGCGGCGTTCTTCTCGAGGTCCTCGATGCCACCGCACATGAAGAAGGCCTGCTCCGGAACGGCGTCGTACTTGCCGTCCGCGATCGCGTTGAAGGCCTCGATGGTCTCCGACAGCGGCACGGTCGAACCCTCGACACCGGTGAACTGCTTCGCCACGTAGGTGTTCTGCGAGAGGAAGCGCTCGATGCGGCGGGCACGGTGGACCGTGATCTTGTCCTCTTCGGACAGCTCGTCCATACCGAGGATGGCGATGATGTCCTGGAGGTCCTTGTACTTCTGCAGGATCCCCTTGATACGGACGGCCGTGTCGTAGTGGTTCTGCGCGATGTACCGCGGGTCGAGGATGCGGGACGTGGAGTCCAGCGGGTCGACGGCCGGGTAGATGCCCTTCTCCGAGATCGGGCGCGACAGAACGGTGGTCGCGTCCAGGTGGGCGAAGGTGGTGGCCGGCGCCGGGTCGGTCAGGTCGTCCGCGGGGACGTAGATCGCCTGCATCGAGGTGATCGAGTGACCGCGGGTCGAGGTGATGCGCTCCTGCAGGAGGCCCATCTCGTCGGCCAGGTTCGGCTGGTAGCCCACCGCGGAGGGCATGCGGCCGAGCAGGGTCGACACCTCGGAACCGGCCTGGGTGAACCGGAAGATGTTGTCGATGAAGAGGAGCACGTCCTGCTTCTCGACGTCACGGAAGTACTCCGCCATGGTCAGCGCGGACAGCGCGACGCGCAGACGGGTGCCCGGCGGCTCGTCCATCTGGCCGAAGACCAGCGCGGTCTTGTCCAGGACGCCCGAGTCGACCATCTCGTCGATGAGGTCGTTGCCCTCACGGGTGCGCTCGCCGACACCGGCGAACACCGACACACCACCGAAGTTCTCGGCGACGCGGTAGATCATCTCCTGGATCAGAACGGTCTTGCCGACACCGGCACCACCGAACAGACCGATCTTGCCACCCTGGACGTACGGGGTGAGGAGGTCGATGACCTTGATGCCGGTCTCGAACATCTCGGTCTTGGACTCGAGGTCCTTGAAGTTCGGAGCGGTGCGGTGGATCGGCCACCGGACCTCGACCTGCTTCTCGAACTCGTCCTTGTCGACGTTCAGCACGTCACCGAGGGCGTTGAAGACCTTGCCCTTGGTGATCTGGCCGACCGGCACGGAGATGGCCGCACCGGTGTCGGTGACCTGCGAACCGCGGACCAGGCCGTCGGTCGGCTGCATCGAGATGCCGCGCACCAGGCCGTCGCCGAGGTGCTGGGCGACCTCGAGGGTCAGGGTCTTCTTGCCCGTGCCGTCGGGGTTGTCCACCTCGACGTGCAGGGCGTTGAACATCTCCGGAATCGCGTCGACGGGGAACTCCACGTCGACGACCGGGCCGATGACCCGCGCGACGCGGCCCGTCGCCGTGGTCGGCTCAACAGTGGTGGTCATACTCATTCGCTCCCGCGGCTCGCGTCAGCGAGCGCGTTCGCGCCACCGACGATCTCGCTGATTTCCTGGGTGATCTCGGCCTGACGGGCCGAGTTGGCAAGCCGCGTGAGCGACTTGATGAGCTCGCCGGCGTTGTCCGTCGCGCTCTTCATCGCGCGGCGGCGGGCGGCGTGCTCGGAAGCGGCCGACTGCAGCAGCGCGTTGTAGATCCGGCTCTCGACGTACCGCGGCAGCAGCGCGTCGAGGACGCCCTCCGCCGACGGCTCGAAGTCGTACAGCGGGAAGATCTCCGACGTGGCCGGCGTCTGGTCGCTGAGCTGGACCTCGTCCAGCTTCAGCGGCAGCAGCCGGGCCTCCACCGCGTCCTGCGTCAGCATCGACACGAACTCGGTCGAGACCACGTGGAGTTCGTCCACGCCGCCGGTCTCGGCCGTGAAGGCCTCGATCAGCTCGGCCGCCACCGTCTTCGCGTCGCCGTAGGTCGGCTTGTCCGAGAAGCCCGTCCACGAGTTCCCCACCGCCAGGTTGCGGAAGGTGTAGTACGACAGACCCTTCCGACCGACGATGTAGGTCACCACGTCCTTGCCCTCGCCGCGCAGGCGCTCGATGAGCGTCAGCGAGGCCTTGATGGCGTTGGACGAGTAACCGCCCGCCAGGCCGCGGTCCGCCGTGATCAGCAGGACGGCCGCGCGCGAGGCGTTCGGGTTCTCGGTGGTGAGCGGGTGCTTGGCGTTGGACCGGGTGGCCACCGCCGTCACCGCCCGGGTGAGCTCATCGGCGTACGGAGCGGAGGCCGCCACCGCGCGCTGCGCCTTGCCGATGCGCGCCGCGGAGATCATCTCCATCGCCTTGGTGATCTTCTTCGTCGCGGTGACAGAGCGGATCCGGCGCTTGTAGACCCGAAGCTGTGCTCCCATGGGTCGTTACGTCCTTTCCCTCGCTACCGGACTCAGGCCTGCTCGGAGAGCAGCTTGCCGTCGGCGGTCTGGTAACCCTGCTTGAAGGCCTCGATCGCGCTGGTCAGCGCGTCGACGGTGCCGTCCGCCAGCAGACCGGTCTCGACGATGCCGGCGAGCAGGTCCTTGTGCTGCAGGCGCACGTGGTCCAGGAACTCGCGCTCGAAGCGGCGGACCTCGGCGACCGGGACGTCGTCCAGCTTGCCGGTGGTGCCGGCCCAGATGGAGACGACCTGCTCCTCGACCGGGAACGGCTGGTACTGGCCCTGCTTCAGCAGCTCGACCATGCGCGCACCGCGCTCCAGCTGGGCCTTGGAGGCCGCGTCCAGGTCGGAACCGAAGCCGGCGAAGGCCTCCAGCTCACGGTACTGGGCGAGGTCCAGGCGCAGACGGCCGGCGACCGAGCGCATGGCCTTGATCTGGGCGGAGCCACCGACGCGGGAGACCGAGATACCGACGTTCACGGCCGGGCGGATGCCGGCGTTGAACAGGTCGGACTCCAGGAAGCACTGGCCGTCGGTGATGGAGATGACGTTGGTCGGGATGTACGCCGAGACGTCGTTGGCCTTGGTCTCGATGATCGGCAGACCGGTCATCGAGCCGCCGCCCAGCTCGTCGTTCAGCTTGGCGCAGCGCTCCAGCAGGCGGGAGTGCAGGTAGAAGACGTCACCCGGGTAGGCCTCGCGGCCCGGCGGGCGGCGCAGCAGCAGGGAGACGGAGCGGTAGGCCTCGGCCTGCTTCGACAGGTCGTCGAAGATGATCAGGACGTGCTTGCCGGCGTACATCCAGTGCTGGCCGATGGCCGAGCCGGTGTACGGGGCGAGGTACTTGAAGCCGGCCGGGTCGGAGGCGGGAGCGGCCACGATGGTGGTGTACTCCAGCGCGCCGGCCTCCTCCAGGGCGCCGCGGACGGACGCGATGGTGGAGCCCTTCTGGCCCACGGCGACGTAGATGCAGCGGACCTGCTTCTCCGGGTCGCCCGAGCGCCAGTTGTCGCGCTGGTTGATGATCGTGTCGACGGCCACCGCGGTCTTGCCGGTCTGGCGGTCACCGATGATCAGCTGGCGCTGGCCGCGGCCGATCGGGGTCATCGCGTCGATGGCCTTGATGCCGGTCTGCAGCGGCTGCTTGACCGACTTGCGGGCCATGACGCCGGGGGCCTGCAGCTCCAGGGCGCGGCGGCCCTCGGCGGCGATGTCGCCCAGACCGTCGATCGGGTTGCCCAGCGGGTCCACGACGCGGCCCATGAAGCCGTCGCCGACCGGAACCGAGAGGACCTCGCCCGTGCGGCGCACGGTCTGGCCCTCTTCGATGCCGCCGAACTCACCGAGGATGACGACACCGATCTCGCGGGTGTCGAGGTTCAGCGCGAGGCCGAGCGTGCCGTCCTCGAACTTCAGCAGCTCGTTCGCCATGACCGAGGGCAGGCCCTCGACATGGGCGATACCGTCCGCCGCGTCAGTGACCGTGCCGACCTCTTCCACAGAAGCGGCGTCCGGCTGGTACGACTGGACAAAGTCGGCCAGCGCGTCCCGGATCTCCTCCGGACGGATCGTAAGCTCCGCCATCAGGCTTCCCTGCTCTCCTAGTTTGCGATCCTCGGCCCGCCATTGAGGGCCGCAAGTATTCGACTCTCGGCCGGGTCTTCCGAACCGGCCGTACGATGTGCCGGCTCCATGGGGAGCCGGTTTCCCGACCGAGGGTCGGATGTGCTGCTTCGGTGCTCAGCCTTCGAGCGACTGGCGAGCGCCTTCGAGGCGGCTCGACACGGTGCCGTTGATGATCTCGTCGCCGATCTGCACCCGGACGCCGCCGACGACCTCGGGGTCGACGTCGATGTTCAGGTGGACCTGGCGGCCGTACATCCGGCCCAGAGCACCGGACAGGCGCTCCTTCTGGGTGTCCGACAGCGGCACCGCGCTGGTGACCAGGGCCACCACACGGCCGCGGCGAGCGGCGGCGAGCTTGGAGTAGGACTCCAGGCCCTGCTCCAGGCTACGGCCACGCGGCGCGTTGACCAGGGCGGTGACCAGCCGGACGGTGCCGGCGTTGGCCCGGCCGCCGAGCAGCTTCTTGATCAGCTCGGCCTTGGCGACGGCGCCGGCCTTCGGCTCGG
This sequence comes from Streptomyces sp. Y1, assembly GCF_041053115.1. Classification (NCBI taxonomy): domain Bacteria; kingdom Bacillati; phylum Actinomycetota; class Actinomycetes; order Kitasatosporales; family Streptomycetaceae; genus Streptomyces; species Streptomyces sp. Y1. The sequence goes on from NZ_CP163445.1 coordinate 2,733,360, forward strand.
TCAGCGCGGCGCGCAGCTCGTGCGAGCCGCTCACCACCCGGCCGAAGCGGAACAGCTCGTCCTCGACGTCGTCCAGGGCGCCGGCCTTGTCCGCGGCGATGACCTCGGCGTAGGCGGCCAGCTCCTCGACGGCGTCCACCAGGTCGCGGCCACCCGACCAGCGGGAGCGGACCAGGCCCGCGACCAGGTCGACGGTCTCGCCGGAGACCTGGCCGGTCAGCAGCGAGGTGATCAGCTGGGCCTTGTCCTGGCCCGACCGCGAGGGGTCGGTCAGGACGCGGCGCAGCGACACCTCGCGGTCCAGCACGGCCGTCACGGCGGTGAGCTCCTCGGCGACCTTGGCCGCGTCCACCGAGGTGGAGTCGGTCAGGCTCTCGAGGTTCTGCCGGCCGGCGGCGAGGGCCTCACGGCTGGCGCCGATCACTTGGCCGCACCCTGAGCAACGGCGGCCTTGGCCTCCAGCTCGTCCAGGAAGCGGTCGATCACGCCGCTCTGCCGGGCGTGGTCCTCCAGGGACTCACCCACGATGCGGGAGGCCAGCTGGGTGGCCAGCGAACCCACGTCCTGGCGCAGGGCGGCAGTCGCCTGCTTCTTGTCGGCCTCGATCTGCGCGTGGCCGGCGGCGACGATGGCCTCGCGCTGACGCTGGCCCTCCTCGCGCATCTCGGCGAGCTGGGCGGCGCCCTGCTCGCGAGCGGCCTCGACGATGCGGGCAGCCTCGTGGCGCGCCTCGGCGAGCTCGGCGCGGTACTGCTCAAGCAGGGCCTGGGCCTCGGCCTGAGCGGCCTCGGCACGCTCCATGCCGCCCTCGATGGCGTCCCGGCGCTCCGACAGCACCTTCTCGATGCTGGGGAGGAGCTTCTTGCCGAGCAGACCGAAGACGATGAAGAAGCAGAGCAGGCCGATGATCACCTCGGGCCACGCGGGGAGGAGAGGGTTCATCTTCTCCTCGGCCGCGAGCGAGAACGCGGTGTTCATGTCTGGACCTTCCTCAGAAAGGGTCTACGGCGGATTACTTGTTGCCGAAGACGAACGGCATGACGATGCCGATGAGGGCGAGCGCCTCGGTCAGCGCGAAGCCGATGAACATGTTGGAACGGATGAGACCGGCAGCCTCGGGCTGGCGGGCCATGGCCTGGACACCGTTACCGAAGATCAGACCGACGCCGATGCCGGGGCCGATGGCGGCGAGGCCGTAGCCCAGGGAGGCGACGGAACCGTAGACAGTGCCCTCAGCGATCATGCTCATTGCGATTGTCCTTTGCAGGGGTGGTGAACCGGTGGTGATTGGCCACCGGGCGATCCAGGGGGTGGTTCATGGGAGGCCAGGGCCTTAGGCTCAGTGCGCCTCTTCGAGGGCACCGGCGATGTAGCTGCTGGCCAGCATCACGAAGATGTAGGCCTGCAGGAACTGGACCAGCAGCTCGAACGCGGTCAGCGCGACGGCGACGACGAAGGACGCCGAGCCGTACAGGGCGCCCAGGGTCGGGCTGAGCAGGTACCAGGAGGCGATGGAGAACATCACGATCAGCAGGTGGCCGGCGAACATGTTCGCGAAGGCTCGGACCGCGAGCGTGAAGGGGCGCACGAAGATGTTCGAGAAGAACTCGATCGGCACCAGGATGAACATGACCCAGCCGGGGATGCCCGACGGCCAGCAGAGGTTCTTCAGACCACCGACGAAGCCGTGCTTCTTGAAGGTCAGCGTCATGTAGGTGATCCACACGATCGCCGAGAGGCCGGCCGGGAACGCGATCGCCGCCGCCACGGGGAACTGAGCGAACGGGATGATCGACATGATGTTCATCAACCAGATGAAGAAGAACATCGAGACCAGCATCGGGACGTACTTCTCGCCCTTCTTGCCGATCGTCTCCAGCACGATGGAGCGCTTGACGAAGTCGTAGCCGATCTCACCGACCAGCTGCAGCTTGCCGGGGACCAGGCGCGGCTTGGCGAAGGCGGCCCAGAAGAAGACCACGACCAGCAGTGCGACGATGATCGACAGCAGCATCGGCTTGTTGAACTCGACGCTGCCGATCGAGAAGATCGGCTTGAACTGGAACTCGTTCAGGCCCGGGGCCGGGAAGCCGCAGCCAGCGTCCCCGAAGTGGCAGCTGCCTGAGGCGAGCGAGGACGTGAGTTCAGCACTCACCGCGGACTCCTTCGTCGTGACGCATGGTTACGGCAACCTCGGTGTGTCGGCGTGGCCTGTGGCCACGGAGCGGCACTGGAACTTGATGGGTTTCTCGCCGACCCCGCGCGGCGGTGCGCTGCACCACGGCGGGATCATCGAAGACTGCGCGGGCCCGGGGGGCGATCCGTCCGCTCTCCGGACAGACCTGGCCTCTTCCCGTACTCCGTTGTTGCGACGGACGATAGCAGCCCGTCAGTGCGACATAAACACCGCCCCCCTCGTTGGGGGGACAGTCAGGCCTCGTCACTGTTGACGACCCTTGTCGGAGGGCTTGTCGTCCTTGTTTTCCGAGGCGTGGGGGTCCACGTAGAACATCTTGGCCCTGAGGGCGCCGCGCACCTGGAAGCCCGTCCAGATCAGCGCGCAGCCGAGCAGCGTGAAGGCGAAGGCCTGCCGGTGGAACAGCTCGGTGTTCTTGAAGACGGCCAGCACGATGCCGACCAGCAGGATCTGCGTGGTGTACACCAGGAGCGCCGCGGCCATCATGATCTGCGGGTTCGACCTGGTCAGCCGGTCGAGCGCGACCTGGCCGAAGCTGAAGAAGGCCATCACCAGCAAGGTGCCGAAGAGCGCGCCGAGCAGGCCCTTCCCACCGGCGACGGCGAAGGAGATCGCCATGGCGATGATCCCGGCGACCGCAGTGGGGATCGCGGCGCCTCGGAGGATCCGGGCGTCGGTGGACGGCATGTCGGCAGCTCCGGCGGCATGTCGATGTGGCGGGGGACGGGCACAGACTGTGGCGGTGAGGCCGACCGAGGCATCGCCGTGGGCCGCCCGCTGGAGCGGCGGGCCCAGTCGAGGAGACCGACAGGGACGGAGTCATCCACCTGTCAGGACTGTCGGCGTGTTCTCGGTACTCGTGAACGGTATCACAAACTATTTGATGAGAGCTTTACCATGATTGTGTGGCACCTGTCACACCATTGGCGCAATCCATCCGCCGTTCGGGTGACCCCATTTGACGCAACGTCAATTCTCTTGTCAACGGCGGCCGCTGGCCTTGTCGTGGTCGGAGGCCGCCGAGGAGCCCCGGCTGGCTTCACCCAGAATCTGCTTGTCCTTCGCCGACAGTTCCGCCATCGGGCCGGACTGCTGCCGGCGGTAGCGCGGCGGGACGAAGGACTGCACCGCGCGCGGCGCCCGCGGCCGGAACCGCGGGGTGAGCAGCACCACCAGGCCGACCAGGCAGAGCCCGGCGAGCGTCAGGATCACGGTCCGTCCGGTGTTGGTCACCGAGAAGGCCACCGTGCCGAAGGCGATCAGCGCCGCCCAGAAGTACATGATCAGTACGGCCCGGCTGTGCGAGTGCCCGACCTGGAGCAGCCGGTGGTGCAGGTGGCGCTTGTCCGCGGCGAACGGCGACTGCCCGGCCCAGGTGCGGCGCACCACCGCGAGCAGCAGGTCGGCCAGCGGCAGCGCGATGACCGTCAGCGGCAGCAGCAGCGGGATGTAGATCGGCACCAGCGCGTGCACGGTGGCGGTCTGCGAACCGGTCTCGCTGTTGATCAGGTCCGGGTCGACCCGGCCGGTGATGGAGATCGCGGCGACGGCGAGCATGAGGCCCAGCATCATCGAGCCGGAGTCGCCCATGAAGATCCGCGCGGGGTGCATGTTGTGCGCCAGGAAGCCCAGGCACATGCCGATCAGCAGCACGCTGAACAGCACGGCGGGGGCCGCGTCGGTGATCGCGTAGCCGTACCAGAGCCGGTAGCTGTACAGGAAGAAGGCCATCGCGGCGATGCAGACCATGCCGCCGGCCAGGCCGTCCAGGCCGTCGATGAAGTTCACCGCGTTGACCATGACGACGACCAGGATGACCGAGATGACCATGCCCTGGGTGGGGCTCACCGCGACGGCGCCGACGCCGGGCACCGGGAGGGTGATCACCGTGACGCCCTGCCAGACCATCACACCGGCGGCGATCATCTGGCCGCCGAGCTTCACCAGCGCGTCCACGCCCCACTTGTCGTCGAGCACGCCGAGCAGCCACATGATCCCGGCGCCGGACAGCAGCGCGCGGATGTCGGTGCCCTGGGTGAACACCTTGCTCAGGTTGTCCAGCTGCGAGGCGACCAGGATGCCCGCGCACAGCCCGCCGAACATGGCGATGCCGCCGAGCCGCGGAGTGGGCTCGCGGTGCACGTCGCGGGCGCGCACCGGCGGCATCGCGCCGGCCGCGATGGCGAACTTCCGGACCGGGCCGGTCAGCAGGTAGGTGACGGCGGCGGTGCAGAACAGCACCAGCAAGTACTCACGCACCACTGGCCTCCTGCATCACTGTCGTACGGGGAGGTACCGAAGGTACTCCCCTGCCTTCCCGGGGTTCGAGGTGTGTCGCCACGGGACACACCTTATTGAGTCGGACGCCCGGGACGCGCATCGCGGTTCGCCCTCCCGGGTAGGAGATCGGGATTCCCGTTTCAGACGCCGTCCGCGTAGGCCGCCGCCAGCTCCCGGACCCGCTGCGCGACCGGCGCGGCCGCGTCACCGGCGAGCAGCCGGCCGACCAGCCCGGCGATCTCGGCCAGCTCCGCCGGGCCCATGCCCTGGCTGGTCACCGTGCCCGTGCCCAGCCGGATCCCGGAGGCCTCGGCGGGCGGCGCCGGGTCGTACGGCAGCGCGCACTTGCCGAGCAGCAGCCCGGCCGCCGCGCAGCGCCGCTCGGCCTCCGCGCCGCTGACGCCCAGCGGGCTGACGTCCGCCGTCACCAGGTGGGTGTCCGTCCCGCCCGTCAGGGGGCGCAGACCGGCCTCCGCGAGCCCCTCGGCGAGAGCCCGCGCCCCGGACACCGTGCGCAGCGCGTAGGCCCGGTACTCGGCCGTCGCGGCCTGCGCGAGGGCCACCGCCTTGCCGGCCACCTCGTTCATCGCCGCGCCGCCCTGGCTGAACGGGAACACCGCCCGGTCGATCCGCTCGGCGAGCTCCGCGGTGCACAGCAGCAGGCCGCCGCGCGGGCCGCGCAGCAGCTTGTGGGTGGCCGCGACGGTGACGTCCGCGAACGGCACCGGCGAGGGCGCCGCCCCGGCCGCGACCAGCCCGGTGGTCTGCGCGACGGCGGCGACCAGGTAGGCGTCCACCTCGTCGGCGATCTCCCGGAAGGCCGCCCAGTCCGGGTGCCGGGGGTGCGAGATCGAGCCCGCCACGATGGCCTTCGGGCGGTGCCGGCGGGCCAGGTCGCGCACCTGGTCGAGGTCGACCAGTCCGTCCTGCTCGCGCACCCCGTAGCCGGTGAAGTCGAACCAGCGGCCGGAGAAGTTGGCCCGCGAGCCGCAGCTGAGGTGGCCGCCGTGCTCCAGCGACATCGCGAGCACCCCGTCGCCGGGCCGCAGCAGCGCCGCGTACGCCGCCAGCATCGCCGAAGTCACCGACCGGGGCTGGACGTTGGCGTGCGGGGCGGCGAACAGCGCGCGGGCCCGGTCGATCGCCAGCAGCTCGGCGGCGTCCGCCAGCGCGCAGCCGGTGTGGTGCCGGCGGCCCGGGTAGCCCTCGGCGTACTTGTCGATCAGCGGCCCGGTCAGCGCCGCCAGCACGGCCGGGCTGGTCAGGTTCTCCCCCGCCAGCAGCTGGATCGACTCGGCCCGCCGCTCGGCCTCGGCCGCGAGCAGGTCGGCGATCTGCGGATCGGCCCGGAACAGCGCCTCGGACGCCGCGGGGCGCCCCCTCGTGGCGGTCGGGCTCGTCGCGGCATCGGTGACGGTCATGGCGGTGCTCCCGGGCGTGCGGGGACGGTGCCACCAGCGTAGGACGGCACCCCGGCCGCGGCCCGCCGGAAAGCGGCCGGACGGGCCGGACGGGCCCCGGGAAACCGCCGGACGGCCCCTTTGAAGGCCGGCCGCTAGCGGGCCGGCACGCCGGTGAGGGCGGTCACCACCGGGTCGACGGCGTGGAATATCTCCTCGCCGCAGTTGCGGAACATGCCGATCGGCGCCCCGTACGGGTCGTCCAGCTCGTCCGACTCCGGGGTGGCCGCGAGCAGCCAGCCGCGCAGCGCGGCGGCGGCCCGGACGAGGGCGCGGGCGCGCTCGGTGACGTCGGCGCCGCGCCGGGGGTCGGGCAGGGTGCCCGGGTCTATCGTCCGCACCAGGCGGGTGAACTCCTTCAGCGTGAAGGTGCGCAGCCCCGCCTCGTGCCCCATCGAGATCACCTGGGCGCGGTGGTCCAGGGTCGCGGTGAGCACCAGGTCGGCCTCGACCACGTGCTCGTCCAGCAGTTCCCGGCCGGTGAAGCCGCCGCTGTCGGCGCCGTACTCGTTCAGCACGGTCGCCGCGTGGTCCTCCATCGGCGCGCCCTCGTGGCCCCAGGTGCCGGCGCTCTCCACCAGGATGCGCCCGGCCACCCGGGGGCTGAGCCGGGTGTCCAGCTCACGCCGGGTGAGCCGCTCGGCGATCGGCGAGCGGCAGATGTTGCCGGTGCAGACGAACAGGATCCGGAAGTGGTCCAGCGGCCTGGGGCCCACGCTCAGGTACGGCGCTATGCCGGGCCCGGCATGGAGCGAGGCGATGGGCGTCAACTTCCGGCCTCCAGGTCGGGGACGACCTCCCTCAGCTGCTCGATGCTGATCGCGCCGGCGCGCAGCAGGACCGGGGTCTTGCCGGTGACGTCGACGATGGACGAGGCGGTCGCGTAGTCGGCGGAACCGCCGTCCAGGTAGACCGAGATCGCGTCGCCGAGCTGGTGCTGGGCGTCGTCGCAGGTGGCCGGGGACGGCCCGCCGGTCTTGTTGGCGCTGGAGACGGCGAGCGGGCCGGTGGTGTTCAGCAGCTCGATGGCGACCGGGTGCAGCGGCATCCGCACGGCGACGGTGCCGCGGGTCTCGCCCAGGTCCCAGCGCAGCGAGGGCTGGTGCTTGGCGACCAGGGTCAGGCCGCCCGGCCAGAAGGCGTCGACCAGTTCCCAGGCCTGCTCGGAGAAGTCGGTGACCAGGCCGTGCAGGGTGGTCGGCGAGCCGACCAGCACCGGGGAGGGCATGTTGCGGCCGCGGCCCTTGGCGGCCAGCAGCTCGGCCACCGCCTCCGGGGAGAAGGCGTCCGCGCCGACGCCGTACAGGGTGTCGGTGGGCAGCACGACGAGTTCGCCGCGGCGGATGGCCGAGGCGGCCTCGCGCAGGCCGGTGGCACGGTCCCCGGCGTCGGCACAGTCGTAACGGCGGCTCATCGGTGCGGTCCCCTTCCGGAAAGGCTCATGACATTCACGGCGCGGTAGCGCTGCGCTCGGTGTTCACGATCCGGCCCGTCACGACCCGGCCCTGCGGGCGGTCGTGAAGCGCGGCCGGTTGTTCAGGTCGCGGTGGTCGGCGGTGTCCGTCCAACCGCGTTCCTCGTTGAAGATCCACGGCACCTGGCCGCCCTGCTGGTCGGCGTGCTCGACCACCACCGCGCCGCCCGGGCGCAGCAGCCGGGCGGCGACCCGCTCGATGCCGCGGATGGTGTCCAGGCCGTCCTCGCCGGAGAACAGGGACATCTGCGGGTCGTGGTCGCGGGCCTCGGGCGCGACGTACTCCCACTCGGTGAGCGGGATGTACGGCGGGTTGGAGATCACCAGGTCGAAGCGGCCGTCCCAGGAGCGGTCGTCGGCGAAGGCCCGGGTGGCGTCGCCGGCGTGCAGGGTGACCCGGGCGCGGTCGGGGCTGGCCTCGATGTTGCGCCGGGTGTACTCCAGCGCGCCCTCGTCGAGCTCGAAGGCGTGCACGCTGGAGCGCGGCAGTTCCTGGGCGAGGGCGAGCGCGATCGCGCCGGAGCCGGAGCACAGGTCGACGACCAGCGGCTCGGCCACGTCCATCTCGCGCACCGCTTCTATGGCCCACTCGACGACCGTCTCGGTCTCCGGCCGGGGCACGAACACTCCGGGGCCGACTTCGAGTTCGAGGTAGCGGAAGAACGCCCGCCCGGTGATGTGCTGCAGCGGCTCGCGCGCCTCGCGGCGGGAGACGGCCTCCCAGTAGCGGGCGTCGAAGTCCGCGTCCTTCACGGTGTGCAGCTGGCTGCGCTTGACGTTGTGGACGTAGGCGGCGAGTTCCTCCGCGTCGAAGCGCGGCGACGGCACGCCGGCCGCGGCCAACCGCTGGGTGGCCTGGGCCACCTCGGCGAGCAGCAGGTTCATCCGTACGACCTCTTGTTTCTGCGCTCCGGCTTCAGGCTTGTCGGGCTGGGGCGCGCCGGTCTCAGTTCTGTTGGGCCGCGGCGAGCTTGGCCGCGGCGTCCGCGTCGACGCAGGACTGGATCACCGCGTTCAGGTCGCCGTCCAGGACCTGGTCCAGGTTGTACGACTTGAACCCCGTGCGGTGGTCCGAGATGCGGTTCTCCGGGTAGTTGTACGTCCGGATGCGCTCGGAGCGGTCCACCGTGCGGACCTGGCTGCGACGCGCGTCCGAGGCCTCGCGCTCGGCCTCCTCCTGCGCGGCGGCCAGCAGCCGCGAACGCAGGATGCGCATCGCCTGCTCCTTGTTCTGCAGCTGGCTCTTCTCGTTCTGGCAGGACGCCACGATACCGGTCGGCAGGTGGGTGATCCGGACCGCCGAGTCCGTCGTGTTGACCGACTGGCCGCCGGGGCCCGAGGAGCGGTAGACGTCGATGCGCAGGTCGTTGGCGTGGATCTCGACCTCGACCTCCTCCGCCTCGGGGGTGACCAGCACGCCCGCCGCGGAGGTGTGGATGCGGCCCTGCGACTCGGTGGCGGGGACGCGCTGCACGCGGTGCACGCCGCCCTCGTACTTCAGCCGGGCCCAGACGCCCTGGCCGGGCTCGGCGTTGCCCTTGGTCTTGACCGCGACCGAGACGTCCTTGTAGCCGCCGAGGTCCGACTCGTTGGAGTCGATGAGCTCGGTCTTCCAGCCGACCCGCTCGGCGAAGCGCAGGTACATCCGGAGCAGGTCGCCGGCGAACAGCGCGGACTCCTCGCCGCCCTCGCCCGCCTTGATCTCCAGGATGACGTCCTTGTCGTCGCTCGGGTCGCGCGGGACGAGCAGCAGCCGCAGTTCCTCGGTCAGCTCCTCCTGCCGCGCCTCGGAGTCCTTCACCTCGGCGATGAAGTCCGGGTCCTCCGCGGCGAGTTCGCGCGCGGCCACGATGTCCTCGCCGGCCTGCCGCCACTCCCGGTAGACCCGGGTGATCGGGGTCAGCTCGGCGTAGCGCTTGGCCAGCTTGCGGGCGTTGGCCTGGTCGGCGTGGACGGACGGGTCTGCCAGCCTCTTCTCGAGGTCGGCGTGCTCGACGAGGAGCTCTTCGACTGCCTCGAACATGGGGTGGCCTTCTTCCCGGGGGCTCGGAACGTGTGGGCGGGGACGTGCGGGGTGCGGAGCGTACGGGCCGGAGCGCGTCGGGGGGACGCGAACGGCGCCGACCCCCAGCGCCCCCGGAACGAGTACGGGGACGCCGGGAGCCGGCGCCGAGGGAGCGCTAGGCCTTCGCGCTGTGCTGCTTGCCGAAGCGGGCCTCGAAGCGGGCCACGCGGCCGCCGGTGTCGAGGATCTTCTGCTTGCCGGTGTAGAACGGGTGGCACTGCGAGCAGACCTCGGCGCGGATCTCGCCGCTGGTCTCGGTCGAGCGGGTGGTGAACTCGGCGCCGCAGGTGCAGGTCACGCGCGTGACCACGTACTCGGGGTGAACGTTGGACTTCAAGGGGTTCTCCTAGGTTTCGGGAGGGCACCGGGTCGGCGGCTGGAATGCCGCTCGTGAACCGGGACCGACGAACCAGTCTGCCAGGACCGGCCGCATCTTCCCAAACCGGGTCGGGTCCGCGGGTATTCCTGGCCCGCCCGGCGCCCCGCTCAGCGCCTGGCGCGGGCGGTCGGCGAGGCGGTCGGGGCGGCCTGCGCCGGGTTCTCCGGCTGGGCCGAGACGACGGTCTGCGGGATCGGCTGGTCGGCCTTGAGCGCCGCCCACACCTGCCCGGCCTGCGGCTGCTGCTCGACCACCCGGTTGGGGTCGCTGGGGGCGGTGACCACGGGCAGGGTGACCATGCTCAGCCGGTCCGGCCCGATCCCCTTGAGTTCCTGCACCAGCCCGACCAGGGAGTTCACCGAGCCGAGCGCGGAGTCGGTGGTGATGCTCTTCGTCACGGTGTCGCCGATCGACCACAGCTTGACCGGGTCGGTGAACAGGCCCGCCCCGCCGGCCTGCTGGAGCAGCGACTTGACCATCTGCTTCTGCAGCTCGATCCGGCCGAGGTCGCTGCCGTCGCCGACGCCGTGCCGGGTGCGGACGAAGGCGAGTGCCTGCTGGCCGTTCAGGTGGTGCTCGCCGGGCGGCAGGTCCAGGCCGCTGTCCTTGTCGTGGATGGCCACCGTGGTGGTCACGGTGGCCCCGCCTATCGCGTCGACGACCCGGGCGAAGCCGGCGAAGTCGATCTGCACGTAGTGGTCCATCCGCAGCCCGGTGAGCTGTTCGGTGGTCTTGACCGCGCAGGCCGCGCCGCCGGCCTCGAAGGCGCTGTTGTACATCGCGCGCTTCACCGCCGGGACGGCCTTGCCGCTCGGGTCGGTGCAGTCCGGCCGGTCGACCAGGGTGTCGCGCGGGATGGAGACGACCGAGGCCCGCGAGTGGTCCTGGCTGACGTGCACCACCATCGCGGTGTCCGAGCGGGCGCCGTCGGTGGTGCCGCCGGCCAGGCTCCCGTTGTCGCCGGAGCGCGAGTCGGAACCCAGGACGAGGATGTTGAAGGAGCCGTCGGTGGCGGCCGGCGGACGGGCGTCGCCGAGCCGCTCGTCGATGTCGACGGTCTTGATGTTGCCGTTGAGCCTGACGTACGCGTACACGGCCGCTCCGGCGCCCAGGACGACGAGCGCGACGAACGCGCAGGCGGCCACCCGCAGGACCCTGCGGCGGCGGCTGGGGGTGCTCTTGTGCTCGGCCATACGGTCCAGAGTAAATCGGACAAGTAGCCGAAAAAGCCCAAAGTCGTCCCGATCGTGAAACAGTGCCCGGCCGGACGCACCGAACCCCGGACCGCTCGCGCGATCCGGGGTTCGGTGTCCGACAGCCGTCCGGCTACGGTCAGTCGCCGGAGCCGGGGGTGGTCTTGGCGATCTGCATCAGGAACTCGGCGTTGCTCTTGGTCTGCTTCATCTTGTCCAGCAGCAGCTCGATCGCCTGCTGCGAGTCGAGCGCGTGCAGCACCCGGCGCAGCTTCCAGACGATGGCCAGCTCCTCGCTGCCGAGCAGGATCTCCTCCTTGCGGGTGCTGGAGGCGTCCACGTCGACGGCCGGGAAGATGCGCTTGTCCGAGAGCTTCCGGTCGAGCTTGAGCTCCATGTTGCCGGTGCCCTTGAACTCCTCGAAGATCACCTCGTCCATGCGCGAGCCGGTCTCGACCAGCGCGGTGGCCAGGATGGTCAGCGAGCCGCCGTTCTCGATGTTGCGCGCGGCGCCGAAGAACTTCTTCGGCGGGTACAGCGCGGTCGAGTCGACACCACCGGACAGGATGCGGCCGGAGGCCGGCGCCGCCAGGTTGTAGGCGCGGCCCAGGCGGGTGATCGAGTCCAGCAGGATGACCACGTCGTGGCCCAGCTCGACCAGGCGCTTGGCGCGCTCGATGGCCAGCTCGGCGACGGTGGTGTGGTCCTCCGCCGGGCGGTCGAAGGTCGAGGAGATGACCTCGCCCTTCACCGACCGCTGCATGTCGGTGACCTCTTCCGGACGCTCGTCGACCAGGACGACCATCAGGTGGCACTCGGGGTTGTTGTGGGTGATCGCGTTGGCGACCGCCTGCAGCACCATGGTCTTGCCGGTCTTCGGCGGCGCGACGATCAGACCGCGCTGGCCCTTGCCGATCGGCGACACCAGGTCGATGATCCGGGTGGTCAGCACGCCCGGGTCGGTCTCCAGGCGCAGCCGCTCCTGCGGGTACAGCGGGGTCAGCTTGTTGAACTCGGAGCGGCCGCGGCCGCTCTCCGGGTCCATGCCGTTGACGGAGTCCAGCCGCACCAGGGCGTTGAACTTCTCGCGGCGCTCGCCCTCGCGGGGCTGGCGCACCGCACCGGTGATGGCGTCGCCCTTGCGCAGGCCGTTCTTGCGGACCTGGGCGAGCGAGACGTAGACGTCGTTCTGGCCCGGCAGGTAGCCGGAGGTGCGCACGAACGCGTAGTTGTCGAGGATGTCGAGGATGCCCGCGACCGGGATCAGGACGTCGTCCTCGCCGATCTGCGGCTCGACCGGGCCGGCGGCCTCGAAGCCGTCACGGCCGCGACGGCCACGGCGGTCGCGGTAGCGGCCGCGACGGCCCCGGCGGCCCTCGCCGAACTCGTCGTCGTCGTAGCCGCCCTGCTGGGCCTGCGGCTGCTGCTGCGCGGCCTGCTGGCCGGCCTCGCGGCGCTGCTGGCCGTCGCCCTGGCCGCCCTGCTGCTGGCCGCCCTGCTGGGTCTGGCGGTCGGCGCGCTCGCGGCGGTTGCGGCGGTCGCGGCGGGACTCGCGGCCCTCGCCGTCCTGGCCGGCGTCGCCGCCGTCCTGGCGCTCGGTGCGGTCCGTACGCTCGGTGCGGTCGCCGCGCTCGCGGCGCTCACGGCGGTCGCGACGGGTCTCGCGACCCTCCTCGCGGCCCTCGAAGGCACGGGTCTCGGCCGGGCGGGCCTCGGCCTGCTTGGTCTCGGCGACCACGACGGCGGCGTCCGCACCGGCGGCGGCGACGGCCTCGGCGGTCGGGGCGCCGGCGGCCGAGGTGGCACGGCGGCGGGGGCGCTCGGCACGGGCCGGCGCGGCGGTCTCGGCGGCGGCCTGGACCGGGATGTCGATCTGGGCGGCCTGCTGGGCCTGCGACTCGGCGGCGGCCGGGGCCTCGGCGGCAGCGGCGGCCTTGGTGCGGCGGGCCGGCTTCTCGGTGACCTCGGCGTCCGCCTTCGCGGCGGTGCGCTTGGCGGCCGGGGCGCCACCGGCGGCGAGCAGCGGGTCCCCGCCGCTCTTCTCCTTGATGGTCTCGATCAGCTGGCTCTTGCGCATGCGTCCGGTACCGGTGATGCCCAGGTCCGCGGCGAGCTTCTGCAGCTCGGCCAGGACCATGCCGTCCAGGCCCGCGGCGGCGCTGCGGCGGCGCCGCGCCGGGGCAGCGGGTGCGGCGGCCGCGTCGGACGCCTCTGCGTCCGGGCGCGCGCCCATCAGATCGGTGGAGTCGCTCACTAAGGGTCCTTCCCTGGAGCGGACGTCGGCCTGTCTGGCTCGGCGACCGGTTGTGCTGTCCTGACCAACGCTCGACTGCGTCGGTCCGAGGCGGTGATCCCCTCGAATGGCGGGAGCCCGTCGAGGGAGAGCTGGGAGGTGCGGTGCGTGAAGCACGGTGGTGCTGAGTGGCGCGGTGGGCCGGTCGGTGTCGACCTCCCCTGAGGGCGTTGCGCCCCCACGCTGCCTGTGAATCCCGGGCCCCCGTCGCGTGACGGTGGCCCGCGCTCCGCCCGTCCTGGCCTCCAGTGGGGAGGCCGCGGGTGGGAGTCAGGTGCCGTCACGGCTTCGGGATGCGACCGCATGTCGCGCAGGCAGGCTGCGTACGCGCTGCGGTGGGCTCCCGGAGAATCGTCGCCCCGGGCATCGCCTGGACTCCACGGCAGTGGAGTGCTGGGATCGGGACGCGGCGCACCGAGCCCCGGAGGGCACCTGGTGCAGCAATGAGGTTAACACTACCGACCCCCTCAGACATTCCCCGGCCTTGCCCTTGCCAATCGTGTCCGGACGGCCCGGCTCGCGCCGGGCCGTGACCGGCAGCTCAGACGTCCAGCGGGAGCACGGTGGCCCCGGCGCGGTCGACGTTCAGGCGGTGCGCGGCGAACGCCGGGTCGCCGCCGTGGCCGTGGTGCCCGGCGAAGGAGAGCACCTTGTCGACGCCGGCCTCGTCGGTGAGCGCGAGGACGGTCGGGCCGGCCCCGGAGATGACCGCCGGGACGCCCTCCGCGCGCAGCGCGCCGACCAGGGCGGCGCTGTCCGGCATCGCGGAGGAGCGGTAGTCCTGGTGCAGCCGGTCCTCGGTGGCGGCGAGCAGCAGCTCGGGGCGCCTGGTCAGCGCCTCCACGAGCAGCGCGGAACGGCCGGCGTTGGCGGCGGCGTCGGCCAGCGGGACGGTCTTCGGCAGCAGGCCGCGGGCGGTCTCGGTGAGCACCGCGCCGGCCGGGACGAACACCACCGGGACGACCTGCTCGGAGGGCTCCAGCGCGACCGCCTTCGCCGTCTCCTCCTCGGTCCACGCGATGGTGAAGTTGCCGCGCAGGCAGGCCGCGACGTTGTCCGGGTGGCCCTCCAGCTCGGAGGCGAGGGCCAGCAGCGCGTCGTCGTCGAGCGCGGACGGGCCGCCGATGGTGACGGCCCGGGCGGCCACGATGCCGGCGCAGATCGCGGCGGAGGAGGAGCCCAGGCCACGGCCGTGCGGTATCCGGTTGGCGCAGACCACTTCGAGGCCGCGCGGCTGGCCGCCGAGCCGGTCGAAGGCGGCCCGCATCGAGCGGACCAGCAGGTGGCGCTCGTCGCGCGGCAGCGTCTCGGCGCCCTCCCCGGCGATGTCGACGGCGAGTCCGGAGTCGGCGACCCGGACGACCACGTCGTCGTACAGACCCAGCGCGAGCCCGAAGGCGTCGAAGCCCGGGCCGAGGTTGGCGCTGGTCGCGGGAACCCTGACCCGGACGGCGGCGGCACGGAACGCAGGACCGGCCATGCGGTGGACTCTCCTGGGGAAATCGGGCGGCGCTCAGCGCGTCGTCAGGTGCGAGGTGGGGAGCCGCAGGCCCCCTCCGGGGCGGGCGGTCACGGTCGTCGGCGCGGCCCCTGTGAGGCCGAGCCCGGGGCAGGTGCCAGACGGCCGGAGCCAGAGTATCGAAGAGAGGTTCCCCAGTGGTACACCCCGTGGGCCTTCGATCTGGTGTGTTGCCGCTTCTGGCCGGAATGCGACCGGAAATCGGATCGGAATGCGCCGCCGAATTGACACAAAAGTGTCAGCGGAGAACGTCGACGGGTCGACCCCCGAAAGGGTCGACCCGTCGAACCGTCAGTCCCCGTACCGGGTGGGGGGAAGTCGGGTCAGTCGAGCAGGCCGAGGCGCCGCGCGGCGGCCTCCGGGTCGACCGGGACGACCTGCGGCTGCGGCGCGCCGGCCACCGCCCAGTCCGGGTCCTTGAGGCCGTTGCCGGTGACGGTGCAGACGATCCGCTGGCCCGGGTCGACCAGGCCGGCCTCCGCCTTGGCCAGCAGGCCGGCCACCGAGGCGGCCGAGGCGGGCTCCACGAAGACGCCCTCCTGCGAGGCCAACAGCCGGTAGGCGGACAGGATCTGACGGTCCGTCACCTTGTCGATGAGGCCGCCGGACTCGTCCCGCGCGGCGAGCGCGTAGTCCCAGGAGGCCGGGTTGCCGATCCGGATCGCGGTGGCGATGGTCTGCGGCTTCAGCACCGGGGCGCCGTCCACGATCGGGGCCGAGCCGGCGGCCTGGAAGCCCCACATCCGCGGGGTGCGGGTGGCCATCCGGTCGGTGGCGTACTCGCGGTAGCCCTTCCAGTAGGCCGTGATGTTGCCCGCGTTCCCGACCGGCAGGACGTGGATGTCCGGGGCGTCGCCGAGCATGTCGACGATTTCGAACGCGGCCGTCTTCTGACCCTCGATCCGCACCGGGTTCACCGAGTTGACCAGCGCCACCGGGTACTTCTCGGACAGTTCGCGGGCGAGCGTCAGGCAGTCGTCGAAGTTCCCGTCCACCTGCAGGATCTTCGCGCCGTGCACCAGCGCCTGGCCCATCTTGCCGAGGGCGATCTTGCCCTGCGGGACGAGCACCGCGGAGACCATCCCGGCCCGCACCGCGTACGCGGCGGCGGAGGCCGAGGTGTTGCCGGTGGACGCGCAGATGACGGCCTGCGCGCCCTCCTCCTTGGCCTTGGAGATGGCCATCGTCATCCCGCGGTCCTTGAAGGAGCCGGTCGGGTTGGCGCCCTCGACCTTGAGGTAGACCTCGCAGCCCGTGCGCTCGGACAGCACCTGGGCGGGGACGAGCGGCGTGCCGCCCTCCAGCAGGGTGACCACCGGGGTGGCCGCGGTGACCGGCAGGCGGTCCCGGTACTCCTCGATCAGGCCGCGCCACTGGTGGGTGTGCGCGCCTCGGACGACGTTCTCGGCAACGGCGTTCATGGCTGTTCCTTATTCCCCTTCGACCCGCATGATGCTGGCCACGTCCCGCACGCTGTCCAGCGCGCGGAGCTTGTCGACCGTCGCCGACAGCGCGGCGTCGGTGGCGCGGTGGGTGACCACGACGAGCGAGGCGTCGCCGTCGCGGCCCTGCTGGCGCACGGTGTCGATGGACACGCCGTGCTCGGCGAAGACGGACGCCACCTGGGCGAGCACGCCCGCGCGGTCGTCCACGTCCAGGCTGACGTGGTAGCGGGTGACGACGTCGCCCATCGGCTTGGCCGGGAGCCGGGTGTACACCGAGTCACCGGGGCCGGTGGCGCCCGCGAGCTTGTTGCGGCAGACCGCGACCAGGTCGCCGAGCACCGCGGAGGCGGTCGGCGAGCCGCCCGCGCCCGGGCCGTAGAACATCAGCCGGCCGGCCGCCTCGGCCTCGACGAACACCGCGTTGTACGCCTCGCGGACGGAGGCCAGCGGGTGCGAGAGCGGGATCATCGCCGGGTGGACCCGGGCGGTGACCGACTCGCCGTCCTTGGCCCGCTCGCAGATCGCGAGCAGTTTGACGACGCAGCCCATCTCCTTGGCCGAGGCGATGTCGGCGGCGGTCACCTCGGTGATGCCCTCGCGGTACACGTCCGCGGCGGTCACCTTGGTGTGGAAGGCGATGCCGGCCAGGATGGCGGCCTTGGCGGCGGCGTCGAAGCCCTCCACGTCGGCGGTCGGGTCGGCCTCGGCGTAGCCGAGCGCGGTGGCCTCCTCCAGCGCCTCCGAGTAGCCGGCGCCGCTGGTGTCCATCTTGTCGAGGATGAAGTTGGTGGTGCCGTTGACGATCCCCAGCACCCGGTCGACCTTGTCCCCGGCCAGCGACTCGCGCAGCGGGCGCAGCAGCGGGATCGCGCCCGCCACCGCGGCCTCGTAGTACAGGTCCACCCCGGCCTCGGCGGCCGCGGCGTGCAGCTCGGTGCCGTCCTGGGCGAGCAGCGCCTTGTTCGCGCTGACCACCGAGGCGCCCTGCTTGAAGGCGGACAGGATCAGGGACTTGGACGGCTCGATGCCGCCCACCACCTCGACCACGACGTCGATGTCGCCCCGGTTGATCAGGGCCTCGGCGTCGGTGGTGATCAGGTGCTCGGGCACCCCGGGGCGGACCCGGCCGGCCCGGCGGACCGCGATCCCGGCGAGCTCGACCGGAGCACCGATGCGAGCCGTGAGGTCGTCGGCCGTCGTCGTCATGATGCGCGCCACCTCGGAGCCCACCACACCACAACCCAGCAACGCCACCTTCAGCGGGCGCGTACGCATCATCCGACTCCGCTCTGCATTCATCGTGCTTCGGTGTTTCCGGCGGATTCTCGGGGCCGCCGGAAACTTCGGTCCGTACCAGTCTCGGGGACTTTCCGCACGGATCTACGGTCGTTCCATGATCTGAGACGAGAATTTCGTCATCCGATATCCAGGCGCAGGAGATCCTCCTCCGTCTCGCGCCGGACGATCACCCGGGCCGCGCCGCCCTCGACGGCGACCACGGGGGGCTTGAGGGCGTGGTTGTAGTTGCTCGCCATCGAGCGGCAGTAGGCGCCGGTGGCGGGCACCGCGATCAGGTCGCCGGGGGCCAGGTCGGCGGGCAGGAAGGCGTCCCGGACGACGATGTCGCCGGACTCGCAGTGCTTGCCGACCACCCTGACCAGCATCGGCTCGGCCGCGCTGGTGCGCGACACCAGCGCCACCGAGTACTCGGCGTCGTACAGCGCGGTGCGGATGTTGTCCGACATCCCGCCGTCCACGCTGACGTAGGTGCGCAGGCCCTCCAGCGGCTTGACGGTGCCCACCTCGTACAGCGTGAACATGGTCGGGCCGACGATCGCCCGGCCCGGCTCGACGCTCAGCCGGGGGACGGCCAGGCCCGCGCCGGCGCACTCCCGGCGGACGATCTCGGCCAGCGCGGCCGCGATCTCGGCCGGCTCGCGCGGGTCGTCCTCGCTGGTGTAGGCGATGCCGAGGCCACCGCCGAGGTCGATCTCGGGCAGCTCGACGCCGTGCTCGTCGCGGATCCCGGCCAGCAGGCCGACCACCCGGCGGGCGGCCACCTCGAAACCGGCCATGTCGAAGATCTGCGAGCCGATGTGCGAGTGGATGCCGCGCAGCTCCAGGCTGTCGCCGTGCGCGAGCACCCGGCGCACCGCCTCGGCGGCCGCTCCCCCGCTCAGCGACAGGCCGAACTTCTGGTCCTCGTGCGCCGTCGCGATGAACTCGTGGGTGTGCGCCTCGACGCCCACGGTGATCCGGATCAGCACCTGCTGGCGCACGCCGTGCCGGGCGGCGATCGCGGCCAGCCGCTCGATCTCCTGGTAGGAGTCGACCACGATGTGGCCCACGCCGGTCTTCACCGCGTGCTCCAGCTCGTCCGCCGACTTGTTGTTGCCGTGCAGCGCGATCCGCTCCGGCGGCATCCCGGCGGCCAGCGCCACCGCCAACTCGCCGGTGCTGCACACGTCGAGGTTCAGGCCCTCCTCGAACAGCCAGCGCACGACCGCCTTGGAGAGGAACGCCTTGCCGGCGTAGTAGACGTCCGCGTCGGCGCCGAAGGCCTCCCGCCAGGCGCGGGCCCGGGAGCGGAAGTCCTCCTCGTCCAGCACGTAGGCCGGGGTGCCGAACTCGGCCGCCAGCCGCTTGACGTCGATGCCGCCGACGACGGCCACGCCCTCGCCGTCGCGGGTGACGGTGCGCGACCAGACCTTGGGGTCGAGCGCGTTCAGGTCGGCGGGCGGGGCCTGGTAGTGGCCCTCGGGCAGGACGTCGCCGTGGCGGGGGCCTGCCGGGTGTGCGGAACGACTCATGCTCTCGTCAGTCCTTCGAGACCTATGGCGAGGGGCGGCGACGGTCTCCGTTGACCGTCAGCCGCCCCCGCTGTGCGCTTGGGGGTGGTGCCTACATCCGCTCGGGCGCCGTCACGCCCAGGAGCGTGAGGCCGTTGGCGACGACCGTGCGCGTCGCGTCGGCCAGCCAGAGGCGGGCGCGCGTGAGGTCGGTGACCTCCTCGTCGCCACGCGGCAGGATCCGGCAGTTGTCGTAGAAGCGGTGGTACTTGGCCGCCAGCTCCTCCAGGTACACGGCGACGCGGTGCGGCTCGCGCAGCTCGCCGGCCGCGGCCAGGACGCGGGGGAACTCGCCGAGGTGGCCGAGCAGGTCGGACTCCCACTCGGTGCTCAGCAGCTCCGGTTTGAAGTCCTCGGCCGTGCCGCGCGTGATGCCCTGCTCGTCGGCGTTGCGCTGGACGGCGCACATCCGCGAGTGGGCGTACTGGACGTAGTAGACCCGGTTCTCGTTGGTCTGGCTGGTCAGGATGTTGATGTCCAGCGTGATCGTCGAGTCCGTGGACGAGCGCGCCAGGGTGTAGCGGGCGGCGTCGACGCCGATCCACTCGACCACGTCGTCGATCGTGATGATGTTGCCGGCCCGCTTGGACATGCGGACCTCTTCGCCGTCGCGAAGCATCTTCACGAACTGGCCGATCTTCACCTCGATGTTGTGGTTCAGGTCGTCGCCCGCGCAGGCCGAGATGGCCTTGAGGCGGTTGACGTAGCCGTGGTGGTCGGCGCCCAGCATGTAGAGCGCGACCTCGGCGCCGCGGTCCCGCTTGGACAGGTAGTACGCGGCGTCGGCGGCGAAGTAGGTCTTGTCGCCGTCCGCCTTGATCAGGACGCGGTCCTTGTCGTCCCCGAAGTCGGTGGTGCGCAGGAAGACCGCGCCGTCCTGCTCGAAGACGTGGCCTTGCTCGCGCAGCCGGTCGATGGCCTTCTCGACGGCGCCGGAGTCGTGCAGCGTCTTCTCGGAGAACCAGACGTCGAAGTGGGTGCCGAACTCGTCCATCGAGCGCTTGATCTCGGCGACCATGAGCTTCAGGCCCTCGGTGCGGAAGACCTGGAGCTGCTCCTCCTCGGAGAGGTCGAGCACGCCCGGGATCGCGTCGGTGAGCGCCTTGGCGATGTCGACGATGTACTCGCCGACGTAGCCGCCCTCCGGCACCTCACGGCCGTTCGCGGCGGCCTGCAGCGAGGCGGCGAACTTGGTGATCTGCACGCCGGCGTCGTTGAGGTAGTACTCGGTGGTGACGTCGGCGCCGGAGGCCCGCAGCACGCGCGCCAGCGAGTCGCCGACCGCCGCCCAGCGGACGCCGCCGATGTGGATCGGGCCGGTCGGGTTGGCGGAGACGAACTCCAGGTTGATCTTCAGGCCCTTGAGGGCCTCGTTGCGGCCGTAGGCCTCGCCCGCCTCGACGATGGTGCGCGCGAGCGCACCGGCGGTGGCGGTGTCCAGGGTGATGTTCAGGAAGCCCGGACCGGCGATGTCGACCTTGGCGACGCCGGTGATCCCTCGCAGGCGGTCGGCCAGCAGCTCCGCGACGGCTCGCGGCGGCTTGCCGGCCGCCTTGGCGAGCTGGAGGGCCACGTTCGTCGCGTAGTCGCCGTGGTCCCGGTTCTTGGGCCGCTCGACCGTCACGTGCTCGGGCACGGCGACGGTCAGCTCGCCCGCCTCGACGGCGGCGCTCACTGCGGCCTGGACTGCCTGGGAAAGGTCTGCGGGGGTCACGACGCCAAGCGTAGGCGAGACGGGGTACCCGCCCGCCACCCGGTTTACCGGTTGAGACGGCGCCGCGCCGCCCCGCCCGGGTTGTCAGCCGCGATCCGTGTACTCCGTTCGCTCAGGGCGAAACCCGCCGGGGCTCCCCTGCGGCCGCATCAGCCGCCGGACCAGCGCCACCAGGTCGGCCGGGTCGAAGGGCTTGCCGAGGTAGCCGTCCACGCCGACCGTCTCCCCCAGGTCGAGGTCCGCCGGGGTGCAGGCGCTGACGATCGCGATCGGCAGCTCGCGGGTGTCCGGGGTCGCGCGCAGCCGGGCCGCCGTCCGCAGGCCGTCCAGGCGCGGCATCACCACGTCCAGCGTGATCACGTCGGGCTTCACCCGGCGGACGACCTCCAGGCACTCGGCACCGTCGGTCGCGGTCACCACCTCGAAGCCTTCGAGCTCCAGGTTGACCCTGATCAGCTGGCGGATCACCTCGCTGTCGTCCACCACGAGGACCCGCCCGGACACTCCCGACACCTCACCGAGGGTATCGGCGGCCCCGCCGCCCCGTCCGGCCTTTGGGCACTTCTGCCTCCCGCCGCCCGCCCGGACGATCTTCCGGGCCCCGACTGGATCTTCGGGAAACGTGTGCGCGGAGCACGGCCGGAGCCTGGTAGTGTTCTCGACGTCGGAAGCGCGAGCGGCCGACGAGGCCAGTAGGCCCCCGTAGCTCAGGGGATAGAGCACCGCCCTCCGGAGGCGGGTGCGTAGGTTCGAATCCTACCGGGGGCACTTCGCAGGAAGTGCAACTGAGGCCCAGATCAGTGGAGTTGATCCACGGATCTGGGCCTTCGTCGTGTTCCGGGCCGGACGGCCGCCCGCCCGCCGGGCGGCTCAGGCAGCGCCCTCGACCTGGGAGTAGAGGGACGCGATGGTGTGGTCGAAGTACGCGCTGTACGAGGTGTCGTCGCTCTCGCCGCCCTGCTGGTAGCCGCCGATGGCGCCGATCACGTCGCCGGTCGCGGTGTTGATCCACGGGCCGCCGCTGGTGCCGGCCGGGTAGGCCGGGCACTGGACGACCCGCTGGTAGGTGCTCTGCTGGGCGGTGGTGTTGGTGCAGAGGCTGGGCTCCTCGGTGTCGCCCGGGTAGCCGTACAGGCGGACGGTCGCGCCGAACGGCTCGTCGGTGCCGAGCTTGTTGCCGCCGACCACGTCCTCGACCTTGCGGCCGTTGCTGGGGGCGGTCTCCAGGATCGCGAAGTCCTCGTCCGCGTCGCCCTTCTGGGACCAGTCGGCGGTGGTGTGGATCGCGGTGACCTGCCAGGTGCCGTACGGGGCCTTGCCGTCGCGGTAGCCGGGGGCGAAGAGGACGCCGTCGGTGCTGGTGAGGCAGTGCGCGGCGGTCAGCAGCAGGTTGCCGGTGGGGCTGTGCAGCACGCTGGCGGTGCAGAAGTGGTTGCCGGCCGTCACCGAGCCCTGGAACAGCGCGCCCACCGTGGCGGCCTCGTGGTCGTCGCCGGGGGCGGTGGCGGTGGTGCCCAGGACGGCGCCGCGCCCGCTCGGGGTGGGGGTGGCGCTCGGGGTGTCGGCGGGGGCCGGGGTGTCGGTCGGCGTCGGGGCGGCCCCGGTCGGGGTCGGCGTGGGGCTCGGGGTCTGCGCGGGGGCGGTGACCGGCGCGGGCGGGGCCGGGGCCGGCGTGGTGCTCGGCGCGGCGGTGAGCGCGGGCCGGGCGCTGCGGGCCGCCTTCCCGGCGGCCGAGGCGTCGTTCAGGCTCAGCCCGTGGGTGCCGACCACGACCGCGGCGACGGCGGCGGCCGAGAGGGCGGTGAGCAGGGTCGGGGCCAGCACGCGGCGGCTCGCCTTCGGACGGCGGTGCTGACCCATGGCCTTGCTCTCCTGTCGTCGAACGGTGGAGTACCGGTCACTGACTATGACGCGTTCGCCTGCAAAGGGCGTTACTCGCGCCTTGGAGAGTCATGAGAAAAACGTCACCCGGCCCCGGGCAAGCGTATCGACCCCGTTCCGAACGGGGTCGACACCTCCTCCAACTGTGGCTTTCAGCCCGTCCGTTGGCGATCCGATGGGGCGGCGGCGCGGGCCTTGTCGGTCGGCTTTCCGTCCACCGCGGCGGCCGGGGCCCGGTGCGTCGCGGCCTCCCGGGCCGGCTGGGCCGACTCCGCGGCGGCCCCGCCCGGGACGGTGGTGGCCTCGCCGGGGGCGGGCCGGTGGTCGACCATCACGAAGGCGACCAGGGCCGCCAGGATCAGCACGCCCATCGCGACCCAGGTCGCGACCACGTAGCCGTGCACCGCGCCCTGGGCCCGTACCGCCGGGTCGGAGGCGAGCCGGGTGCCCAGGTACGTCGCGGTGGCGCTGGCCGCGATCGTGTTCAGCAGCGCGGTGCCGAAGGAGCCGCCCACCTGCTGGGCCGAGTTGATGGTCGCCGAGGCGGCGCCGGCCTCGTTCGGGGCGACCCCGAGGGTGGCCAGGCTCATCGACGGCATGAAGACCAGGCCCATGCCGAAGCCGAGCAGCAGTTCGGCGGGCAGCACCATGGCGGCCCACGGACTGTCGACCTTCATCTGGGTCAGCCAGGCCATGCCGCAGGCGGCGAGCAGCAGCCCGGGGCCGATCAGGTTCCGGGACGGCACCCTGGTCATCAGCCGGGCCGCGAAGCCGGTCGAACTGATCACGATGGCGCCCGTCATGGGCAGGAAGGAGAGGCCGGCGACCACCGGCGAGAAGTGCTTGATGGCCTGCAGGTAGTAGGTCAGGAACAGGAACAGGCCGAACATGCCGACCATGGCGAGGCCCACCGCGAGCGCGCCGCCGCCGCGGTTGCGGTCGGCCACGATGTGGATCGGCAGCAGCGGGTGCGAACTGCGCTTTTCGACCAGGACGAACAGCGCGAGCAGGGCCACGCCCAGCAGCAGCGAGCCGATCACCAGGCCGTCGCTCCAGCCCCGGGTGACGGCCTCGGAGGTGCCGAAGACGATCGCGAGCAGGCCGCCGCAGCCGAGCAGTGCCCCGGGCAGGTCGAGTTTGATCCGCCGGCCCTTGGCGATGTGGTCGCGCTGGAGCACCGAGAACGCGGCGAAGGCGGTGGCCACCGCGATCGGGGAGTTCACGAACAGGCACCAGCGCCAGTTCAGGTACTCGGTGAGCAGGCCGCCGGTGATGAAGCCGATCGCGGCGCCGCCGGCGGCGATCGCGCCGAAGATGCCGAAGGCCGTACTGCGTTCCTTCGGGTCGGAGAACGTGGTGGAGAGCAGTCCCAGCGCGGAGGGCGCGAGCAGGGCGCCGAACGCGCCCTGCAGGGCACGGGCGCCGAACAGCATGGACGGGTCGACGGCGGCGCCGCCGAGGGCGGAGGCGAGCGCGAAGCCCAGCAGGCCCACGGTGAAGACGCGCTTGCGGCCGAAGAGGTCGCCGAGGCGCCCGCCGAGCAGCAGCAGGCCGCCGAAGGCGAGCGTGTAGGCGGTGATCACCCATTGCCGGTCCGCGTCCGAGATGCCGAGATCCTTCTGGGCGGACGGCAGGGCGATGTTCACGATGGTGATGTCGAGGACGATCATGAGCTGGGCGATGGCGATGACGGCCAGCGCCCACCAGCGGCGACGGTCCGCGTCCTCATGACCGGTGGCGGGTTGCGCAGACACTGGTCGAGCCTTCCGTTGGGGGGCGGAGAGGTCACGCAGTCGCCTTCCAGTCGACCTCCGTCCCGGACGGATCGCAAGGAAAAACCTTGCCAAATCGACCTTTCTCGGACAAAAGGACCAGGCCCTGGGACCTCCGGCGGAGGTCCAGGGCCCGGTCCCGCGGCCCGTCGTCAGAGCGCGGACAGCTCCGCGACCAGGTCGTCCAGCCCCAGCGAGCCCTGCGACAGCGCCGCCATGTGCCAGGCCTTGAGGTCGAACTCCGCGCCGCGCGCCTCGTGCGCCGCCCGCGCCGCCGCCCGGCCGCGCAGCCAGGCGCGCTCGCCGAGCTTGTAGCCGATCGCCTGGCCGGGCAGGCCCAGGTAGCGGACCAGCTCGCTGTCCAGGAAGTCGGCGGACAGGCCGCAGTACAGGCCGAAGAACTCCCGGGCGTGGTCCGGGGCGACCGGTTCGCCCGGGCGGTACGGGGAGTCGGCGGGGAAGTCCAGACCGACGTGCATGCCGATGTCGACGATCACCCGCAGCGCGCGCATCATCTGCGCGTTGAGGTAGCCGAGGCGGTGGCCCGGGTCGGTGAGGTAGCCGAGCTCGTCCATCAGGCGCTCGGCGTACAGCGCCCAGCCCTCCATGTTGGCGCTGACCCCGCCGAGGGTCACCTGGTAGGTGGAGAGCCGGTCGGCGACGTACACCCACTGCGCGAGCTGCAAGTGGTGGCCCGGGACGCCCTCGTGGTACCAGGTCGAGACCAGGTCCCAGACCGGGAAGCGCTCCTCGCCGAGCACCGGCAGCCAGGTCCGGCCGGGGCGGCTGAAGTCCAGCGACGGCTGGGTGTAGTACGGCGCGGCGGCGCTGCCGGGCGGGGCGATCCTGGACTCGACCCGGGTGATCGGCTCGGCCAGGTCGAAGTGGGTGCCCTGGAGGTCGCGGATCGCCTGGTCCATCAGGCCCTGCAGGTACTCGCGGGCGGCGTCGGAGCCCTCGATGGCCGGGCCGTCCGACTCCAGCCACTTCATCGCGGCCATCGGGCCGACGCCCGGGCGGACCTTCTCCGCCTCGGCCTCCATCTGCGCGCGCAGGTCGTGGAACTCGCTCCAGGCCCAGGCGTAGGCCTCGTCCAGGTCGAGGTCGGCGCCGGTCCAGTAGCGGACGAACCGGCCGTAGCGCTCCCGGCCGACCGGGTCCGGGGTGTCGGCGGCCGCCGGCCCGTACACGTCGCGCAGCCAGTCGCGCAGCGCGGCCAGCGCCTCGGCGGCGGCCACCGCGTGGCCGTCCAGCTCGGCGCGCAGGCTCTCCGGGGCGTCCTGGACGAACGTCCCGAACCACCCGCCCGGGACCTCCCCCTCCAGCCAGTCGCCGAACTGCCCGACCACGGTCGTCACCTGGCGCGGGCCGGAGAGCAGGCCGCGCTCGATGCCCTCGGCCAGGGTCTGCCGGTACTGCTCCAGCGCCAGCGGCACCCGGGCCAGGCGGCCGGCGACCACCCGCCACTCGGCCTCGGTGCCGGTGGCCATCAGCGTGAAGCACTCCCGCACGTTGTGCACCGGCGAGCCGAGGTTGCGCAGCGAGCGGTAGTCCTCGCCCGCGTCGTGGACGGCGAGTTCGGCGGTCAGCCGCTCGCGCAGCAGCCGGGCGCAGCGGCGCTCGGCCTCGTCCTCGACGGCGCCGCCCCGCTCGGCCTCGTCGAGCCGGGCGAGGGTGCGGCGGCCGAGCTCGGCCAGCCGGGCGGAGCCGGCCGGGGAGAGGTCGGGCAGGCGGTCGTCCTCGGGATTGACGCCGAGGTAGACCGCGATCAGCGGGTCCAGTTCGGCGAGTTCGCGGACGTAGTCGTCGGCGATGCGGCGCGGGGTGGTGCCGCCGGAGGTGATCGGTTCTTCAGCCATCCGCACATCATGGCGTGGCCTCGGGCGATTGCAAGACCCCGGCGATCAAGGGCGGCGATCGACCGGGGCGCCTCACCGGACGCAAACATCCATTCGGAAACGACCGTGCGGAGACAGGACCGGATCGCCCCGATGCCCATTACCCTGACGCCATGAAAGCCCGCCCCACCACGGCAGACGACCCGGCCACCGCCCCGACCGCGCCCGAGCCGCGCCCGCGGCGCAGCGGCTACCGGCGGCTGCCGGTCCAGCAGCGCCGCGAGCAGCTGATCGCCGTCGCCCTGGAGCTGTTCGCCTCCCGGCCGCCGGAGGAGGTGAGCCTGGACGACGTCGCCGAGGCCGCCGGGGCGTCCCGCCCGCTGGTCTACCGCTACTTCGCGGGCGGCAAGCAGCAGCTGTACGAGGCCGCGCTGCGCACCGCGGCGGACGAGCTGACCAGCCGGTTCACCGTGCCGGCGGCGGGCACGCCGTCCGAGCAGCTGGCGGCCGTCCTGGACGGCTACTTCGCCTTCGTGGCCGAGCACGACGCCGGCTACTCGGCGCTGCTGCGCGGCGGTTCGGTGGTGGAGACGGCCCGCACCTCGGCGATCGTCGACGACGTCCGGCGGGTGGCGCTCAAGCGGACCCTGCGCCACCTGGGGGTCCGGGAGGCCGGGCCGCGGCTGACGCTGCTGGTCCGCTCGTGGATCGCGGTGGTCGAGGGCGCGTCGCTGAGCTGGCTGGACGAGGGGCGCGCGCTGCCGGTGGACGGGCTGCGCGACTGGCTGGTGGACCAGTTCACCGCGATGGCGGCGGCGACGGCGCTGCACGACCCGCAGACGGCCGAGGTGCTGGCGGCGGTGCTGGCGCTGGAGGGCCCGCAGGAGGAGCGGGCCGGGCGGCTGCGCGCGGTGCTGGGCGGGAGCTGAGTCCGGGAGGTCCCGACCCCCGTGCCAAGGGTCGGGGCCCCAAGGGTCGGGGCCGCTGTCAGGCCTTGCCGAGCACCTGGCGCTGCCGGCCGAGGCCGTCGACCTCGATCTCGACGACGTCGCCGGGGGCGAGGAACGGCGTGCCGGGGTGGCCCAGGGTGACCCCGGCCGGGGTGCCGGTGACGATCACGTCGCCCGGGTCGAGCACCATGAACCGGCTCGCGTAGCGGACGAGCTCCAGCACCGGGAAGATCATCTGCGCGGTGCTGCCGTCCTGCCGCAGCTCGCCGTTGACCCACAGCCGCAGCGCCAGGGCCTGCGGGTCGGGCACCTCGTCGGCGGTGACCAGCCAGGGCCCGAGCGGGGTGAAGGTCTCCGCCGACTTGCCCTTGTCCCACTGGCCGCCGCGCTCGAACTGGAAGGCCCGCTCGGTGACGTCGTTGGCGATCGTGTAGCCGGCGATCACCCCGGCGGCCTCGGCGTGCGAGTCCAGGTAGCGGGCGGTGCGGCCGATCACGACGGCCAGTTCGGCCTCGTAGTCGGTCTTCTCGCCGTCGCGCGGCACCAGCACCTCGTCGTACGGGCCGACCACGGTGTTGCCCGGCTTGAGGAAGATCACCGGCTCGGCCGGGATCGCGAGGCCGGCCTCGGCCGCGTGGTCGCGGTAGTTGAGCCCGATGCCGACGACCTTGCCCGGCCGGGCCACCGGGGCGCCCACCCGCAGGCCGTCCAGGTCCACCACCGGCAGCAGACCGGCGGCGGCGTCCCGCGCCAGCTCGGCGGTGTCCAGCCCGGACAGGAAGGCCCCGTCGAGGTCGCGGGCCCGTCCGGACAGGTCGTACGCGGTGCCGTCCTCGCCCAGCAGGACCGGGCGCTCGGCGCCCTGCGGTCCGACGCGGAGCAGTCTCATCGATCCGTCACCAGCCTTTCGTCGCGGCTCACCGGAGCGGCGGGGCGCCGCTCCGGGGTCCGGTGACGAGGTATACCAACCGTCCGGGGCGGCGGACCAGACCGTCCCGATGGGCGAAATCCTCCCGACTCGCCCGGGTGGGGCGAGGGCGAATCGGCCGCCCGTACGGTTGACAGGCCGGTGCGCCCGGGCTTCGCCGTTGGCGGAACCGGGCGCGCGGCGGCGCCGGGGCGCGTGATCATCCGGTCATGGAGATCACCCGGGTACGCGAAGAACTGCACATGATCACACTGGAGTTCGGCACCGCCTACCTCTGGCGGGACGAGCACGGGCTCACCCTCGTCGACACCGGCATCGCCGGCTCGGCGGGCCCGATCGAGCGGGCCGTCCGCGAGCTCGGGCTGGACCCGGCCGCGCTGCGCCGGATCGTGCTCACCCACCACCACGAGGACCACACCGGCTCCGCCGCCGAACTCGCCCGCCGCTGGTCCGCCGAGGTGGTCGCGCACCGGCTGGACGCCCCGGTGATCCGGCGCGAGCAGCCGCCCGTGCCGCCGGTGCTGAGCCCGTTCGAACAGGAGCTGTGGGACGGGCTGCCGCCGATACCGCCCGCCGAGCCCTGCCCGGTGCACCGGGAGGTCCGGGACGGCGACGTGCTCGACATCGGCGGCGGCGCGGTGGTCGTGCACGTGCCCGGGCACACCGACGGCAGCATCGCGCTGCACCTGCCCGGGCCCGGCGTGCTGTTCACCGGCGACATCGCCTCCCACGTGCAGGGGCGGACCAGGCCAGGGGTGTTCCACACCGACCCGGCCCGGGCCCTGGAGTCCTTCCGGCGGCTGGCCGAACTCCCGGTGGAGACGGCCGTGTTCGGGCACGGCGACCCGATCGCCGCGGGCGCCTCAGCCGCGCTGCGCGGCGCCGCCGAGCAGCTCGGACAGCGCTAGCCCCCAGGAGGCGCCGGCGCCGTCGCGGGCCACCACCCGCTGCCAGCGGTCGAGGTCGCGCTCGGCGTCGGCCCGGGCCGCCGGGTGGGCGGCGAGGGCGGGCAGCAGCTCGCGCAGCAGGGCGACGGCGGCGCCCGGCCGGCCGTCCCGGGCCAGCCAGAGGGCCAGGTCGTGGCAGGTGCGCAGGGTGCGCGGGTCGGCGGCGCCGCAGGTCCGGGCGAGCTCGGGCAGCAGCGCGGTCAGGGTCTCGACGGCCCGCCCGAACGCGCCCTCCTCGCCGTACCGCCACGCCCGGTGGGCCTGGTCGCGCAGCTCCTCGGGGGTGCGGTCGCCGGCGCCGAGCATGCCCGGCCGGACCGTCCGCAGCCGGGCCCGCACCTCGGCGGCCGTGGCGGGCCGGTCGGCCGGGTCCTTGGCGAGCAGCTGGTCGACCAGGTCGGCCAGGGCCGGGTCGACGCTGCGCAGCCGGGGCGGGGCCTCGGTGGCGTGCTTGGTCAGGTAGCCGAGGGGCGTGTCGGCGCGGAACGGGAGCCGGCCGGCGCAGACCTCGAACAGCATGATGCCGAGGGCGTAGAGGTCGGCCCGGCCGTCCACCGCGCCGTCCGCCCAGCACTCGGGCGCCAGGTAGGGCACGGTGCCGACCACGCTGCCGCTGGAGGTGAGCCGGGGGCCGGTCTGGCTGAGCAGCCGGGCGATGCCGAAGTCGACCACCTTGACCCGGCGGTCGGCGTCGATCATCACGTTCCCGGGCTTGATGTCCCGGTGGACGACGCCGCTGCGGTGCGCGGCGTCCAGCGCCTTGCACACCTGGCCCATCCACTTCAGCGCGAGCCCGTTCTCCGGCCGCTCCCGCTTGAGGACCGCGGACAGCGCCTCGCCGCGGACCAGCTCCATCACCAGGTAGTGGGCCTCCCCGGCGCCGTCCGGGGCCCTCCCGTAGTCGTGCACGGCGGCGATGTGCGGGTTGGAGAGGCTGCTCGCCGTCCGGGCCTCGCGGACGAACCGCTCCACCGCCTCCCGGTCGGCGGCGTGCTCGGCGAGCAGCACCTTCACCGCGACCTGCCGGTTGAGCACGATGTCGCCCGCCCGCCACACCGCGCCGTAGCTGCCCCGCCCCAGCGGCGCCTCCAGCCGGTACCGGCCGCCGAGCAGGTCCCCCTGCCGCATCCGCTCCCCCAAACCCCGACCGACCCAGCCCGGCGTGCGCCGGGCGGGGACACGATAGCGGCGGCCGGGAACGAACGGGTGAACGGCCGCGCTACGCGGGCTGCTTGGGCAGGCCGGGCGGGTTCAGCTCGGACGTCCGGACGGCTTCGGCCTCCAGGCCCCAGCGCTTGAGCACCTGCCCGTACGTGCCGTTCCTGATCAGCTCGTTCAGCGCCTGGTTGAGCGCCTGGACCAGCCCGTTGTCCTTCTTGGTGGCCGCGGCGATCTTGCCCTGGACGTCCTTGCCGCCGCCCGAGTAGGTGCCGACGATCTCGGTCTCGCCGGTCTGCGCGACGTGGAAGGACAGGCTCGGGTTGGGGCCGACGTACGCGTCGATCCGGCCGGAGGAGAGCGCCAGGTAGAACTCGGTGCCCTGGAAGTACTTGATGTCGATCGGCTTGCGGCCGGCCTTGACGTTCTCCTCGCTCCAGGAGATCAGCAGCTTCTCCTGGTTGGTGCCGGAGGAGACGCCGACCGACCGGCCGGCCAGGTCGGCGGGCCCGGTGACCTTGAGGCCGCTGCCCTTCTTCGCCTCGAAGCCGAGGTTGTCCAGCCGGTAGGTGGCGAAGTCGTACTTCTCCTTGCGCGCCTCGGTGACGGTGATGTTGGAGACGCCGACGTCGTACTTGCCGCTGTCCAGGCCGACGAAGATGTTCTCCCAGGAGCCCGAGTCGATCTGCACCTCAAGACCGAGCACGTTGCCGAGCAGGTACGCGATGTCCGGCTCGACGCCGATCACGGTCGTGTCGTCGGTGGCGTGGAAGTCCAGCGGCGGGGTGGTGCCGAGCGAGTCGACGACCTTCAGCGTGCCTCTCCGTCTGATCTCCTCCGGGACCAGCGCCGCGATCGCGTCGACCTTCGGCGTGGTGACCCGGTTCTGGTTCGGCGACAGGTTCACCACGGTGCCGTTCGGCGCTACGGTGCCCCCGGCCGGGGCGAGGCCCGCCGCGGCGTCCGTGGCACCGCTGCCGCAGCCGGCCAGGACGAGGGCGGCGGCGAGTGCGCCGGCGGCGGTCACGAGGGCGCGACGGGGGAGGGACATGGCTCGAACTCCTGCTCGGTGAGGGGGGGTCGGTGACGGGGAAAGGGGGGTGCGTCAGAGCACCTTGGCCAGGAAGGCCCGGGTGCGCTCGTGCCGCGGCCGGTCCAGCACCTCGGCCGGCGGGCCCTGCTCGACGACCACGCCGCCGTCCATGAACACCACGGTGTCGGCGACCTCGCGGGCGAAGCCGATCTCGTGGGTGACCACGATCATCGTGGTGCCGCTGCGGGCCAGGTCCTTCAGCACGTCGAGGACCTCGCCGACCAGCTCGGGGTCGAGCGCCGAGGTCGGCTCGTCGAACAGCAGCACCTTCGGCTCCAGGGCCAGCGCCCGGGCGATCGCCACCCGCTGCTGCTGCCCGCCGGACAGCTGCCGGGGGTAGGCGGCGGCCTTGTCGGCCAGCCCGACCCGCTCCAGCAGCGCCAGCGCCGCCGCCCTGGCCGCGGCCTTGGGCCGGCGCAGCGCGGCCACCGGCGCCTCCACCAGGTTCTCCAGCACGGTCAGGTGCGGGAACAGGTTGAAGTTCTGGAACACGAAGCCGATGCCGGTGCGCTGGCGCAGCACCTCGCGCTCCTTGAGCTCGTACAGCTTGTCGCCGGAGCGCCGGTAGCCGATCAGCTCGCCGTCGATCGCCACGTGGCCGCGGTCCAGCTTCTCCAGGTGGTTGATCGTCCGCAGCAGGGTGGACTTGCCGGAGCCGGACGGGCCGAGCACGACCGTCACCGAGCCGGCCGGGACGTCCAGGTCGACGCCGCGCAGCACCTCCAGCGGGCCGTAGCTCTTGTGCAGTCCGCGCACCCGCACCATCGGGGCGGGCGTCGGGGCGCTCTTCGTCAGGGTGGTCATCCTCGTCCTCCGGGGAGACGGGCCGGCAGGGCCGGTACGGCGGCGCGCAGGCGCTGCCACGGGGTGGGCGGCGGGGTGCGTTCGGCGCCGCGGGCGAAGTGGCGCTCGACGTAGTACTGGACGACCGACAGCAGCGTGGTCAGCAGGACGTACCAGACGGTGGCGACCATCAGCAGCGGCACCACCCG
Organism: Streptomyces sp. Y1; assembly: GCF_041053115.1. NCBI lineage: Bacteria > Bacillati > Actinomycetota > Actinomycetes > Kitasatosporales > Streptomycetaceae > Streptomyces > Streptomyces sp. Y1. The sequence goes on from NZ_CP163445.1 coordinate 2,765,787, forward strand.
GCCCGTCCGGCCGTAGATCACCTGGGCCTGGTAGAACAGCTCGCCGATCGCCATCACGTAGACCACCGAGGTGCCCTTGAGCAGCGAGACCACCTCGTTGGCGGCGGCCGGCAGGATGCCCCGCATGGCCTGCGGCAGCACGATCCGCCAGGCCTGCCGCCAGCGCGGGATGCCCAGTGCGGCGGCGGCCTCGCGCTGGCCGCCGTCCACCGCGAGGATGCCGCCGCGGATGATCTCGGCGGCGAACGCGGCCTGGTGCAGCCCGAGGCCGAGCACCGCGGCGCCGAGCGCGCTGAGCACGCCGACCACCTCGAACTCGCCGAAGGTCGGGCCGAACGGGATGCCGAAGCCGAGGCGCTTGTAGAGGTACGAGAGGTTGAACCAGAACACGAGCTGCACGATCAGCGGGATCGAGCGGAACACCCAGACGTACCCCCAGGCGATCGCCCGCAGGATCGTGCTGCGGGACAGCCGCATCGCGGCCACCACGGCGCCCAGCGTGAAGCCCAGGACGGTTCCGTAGAACGTGAGCTGAAGGGTGATGCCGATCGCCCGCAGGATGCTGTCGGCGGTGAAGTAGAGGCGGAAGGTGGGCCAGTCCCAGCCGGGGTTGGTGGCCAGGCCGTGGCCGAACTGCACCAGCAGCACGAGCGCGGTGATCCCGGCCGCCCAGCGCAGCGGGTGCCGGGCGGGGACGGTCCGCAGGCCGTCCAGTTCGGCGAGGTCGAGGTCGGGGTCGGCGGCGCCGGGCCCGGGGCGGGTCGGGGGCGCGGCGGCTTCGGTGGTGACGGTCATCGCAGGTCTCCTTCGACGGGCCCGGCAGTCACGGGTGCTCGGGCAGTCACGGGTGCTCGGGCGGGCTGATCTGCGACTCCTTGATCGCCGAGTCGGCGACCCCCCACTTCGCGAGGATCCGCTGGTACGTCCCGTCCTTGATCAGCTGGTTGACCGCCGCCTGGAAGGCCGGGGTGAGCTTCGAGCCCTTCTTGAAGGCGAACCCGACGTCCAGCCGGTGGAACTCGCCGAGGAACCTCGTCCCGGACGCCTCCTGCGCGGCCTGGTGGCGCAGGCCGTTGATGGTGGACATCTCGACGTCGATCCGCCCCTGCTGGAGGCCGGTCAGCAGGGCGCCCGACTCGCTGAACGCCTTGACCTCGTACGGCTTCTTCCCGGCGTCGGTGCAGACGTTGCGGTGGCTGTTCAGCGTGGTCTCGAAGGTGGTGCCGGCGCCGGTGCCGATGGTCAGGCCGCACAGCTGCACCAGGTCGGTGACGGGCCGGCGCTCGGTGTCGTCCTTCCGCACCGCGAAACCCTGGCCGTCGTCGATGTAGGTGACGAAGTCGATGGTCCGCAGCCGGGCGGCGGTGACCCCGAAGTTGCCGGTGCCGACGTCGAACTTGCCGCTGTCCAGGGCGGGCAGGATGGTCTCGAAGGCGGCGTCCTCGCGCTGCACGGTCAGGCCGAGCACCTTGGCCACGGCGTCGGTGAAGTCCACGTCGATCCCGGCGGGCTTCTTCGTGGCCGGGTCGGGATAGAAGGCGGTGGGCGGCACGCCGAAGGAGGAGCCGAACCGGATCGTGCCGGCGGCGCGGACCTCCTCGGGCAGCAGCGCGGCCGCGGCCTCCGACTTCGCGACCCCGGAGACGACGTCCTGCGAGGCGGTGGCGGCGGCCCCGCTCGCGCCGGCCGCGCCCGCGATCTTCGGGTCGGAGCCGCAGCCGGCCAGCGCCAGGGCCGGCAGCAGGACGGCGGCGGCCAGGGCGGCGCGGCGGCGGGCGGTGGTGGTTCTCACGGGGGGCCTTTCAGTGGGGTGCGGGCGGTGCGGGGTCGGCCGTTGGTGCGCCCTCGACGGGCGGAGCTTCCTCGACGGACGGTGCGCCTTCGACGGGCAGCGGCTTCTCGAAGGGCAGCGGCCCGATGGTCAGCGGATCGGCCGCGAGGTCGAACAGCGGCGTGTAGCCGGCCGCCAGGTAGAGGCCCCTGGCCTCGGGCTGGCGCGGCCCGGTCGTCAGGTAGATCCGGGCGTAGCCGGCGGCCGCCGCCGTGCGCTCCAGCTCGGCCAGCACCCGGCGGGCGAGGCCGCGGCGCCGGTGGGCGGAGTGCGTCCACATCCGCTTCACCTCGGCGGTGCGGTCGTCGTAGCGCTTGTACGCGCCGCCGGCCACCGGTTCGCCGTCCTCCAACAGGAGCAGCAGCACCCCGCCGTGCGGTTCGGTGAAGGCCTCCCCGGGGTAGCGGGTCAGTTCCTGCCGCGCCTGGGGCCCGTACCGGCGGACGTACTCCTCGGCGAGTTCGCGCAGCAGCGGCTCGACCAGCGGGTCGTCCACGGCGACCCGGCGGAACTCCGGGCCGCGGGGAGCGGCCCGCGGGCCGTCGCCGGTGGGGGCGCGGCCGAGGACTTCGACGGGCATGGCTCAACCTTTCGGGGCAGGCCTTCGGGGCAGGCGGGGGCGTGGCCGCGGCGAACGGCCGTGAAGCGGTGGAGCACGCGGAGTGCACGGAGCACGGGCGGGCGGGGGCGCGACGGAGGCGGCGGAACTGCCGGAGCGCAGTGCGAAGCCGTCGACGGACGAGGAGATCTGACGCTACGTCAGCACAGGAGGGCAGGCCGAGGGAGGCGCCCCGGGAGGGTCGGGCCGGGCGGGCGGCCCGCCGCCGGTTCAGCCGCGACAGGCCGCCGACCACACCCGACCGAAGTCGATGTGGTCGCGGGTGACCAGGGGCTGCTGGGCGTTCATGGGCTCAAGTTGAGCAGTCGCCCGAGTGGTACGTCAACCATCCATCGTTGCCGCTCTGTTGCGATCTCTTGTCACCTTTTCGACCTCGCCGGGCGACCCGTTCACCGCCCTTGACAGCCGTCGATCGCGCCCGCGTACGATCGGCGGCGGAGCGCAGTGTGCCAGCGCACCGGCCGCGTTGAGGGACGCCGGCCGGCGCGGGGCCCGTACGTGACGACCCCCCGTACGTGACGACCACCCGTACCACCCGCCCGCACCCCCTGCCCGCCTCCACTCCCGCCAGGAGCCTCCGCCATGGCCACCCCGCCGGCCGTCCTGCCCGCGCCCTCCGTCCGCAAGCCCCCGCCCGCCCCGGCCGAGCCCCGGATCGTCCCCCGCCGTAAGCCCGGCCAGTGGGCCGCCGCGGCCGTCGCGCTGCTGCTGGCCGCGATGGCCGCCGCCTCGGTGGTCCGCAACGACGCCTTCCAGTGGGGCGTGGTCGCCGACTGGTTCACCGCCCGCTCGGTGCTGAACGGCCTCGGCCTGACCCTGTGGCTGACCGGGCTCACGCTCAGCCTCGGCTTCCTCTTCGGCACCCTCCTCGCCACCATGCGGCTGTCCGCCAACCCGGTGCTGCGCACGCTGAGTTGGGCTTACATCTGGGTGTTCCGCTCCACCCCACCGCTGGTGCAGCTGCTGTTCTTCTTCAACATCGGCGCGCTCTACCCGACGCTCGGCCTCGGCATCCCGTTCGGCCCCGAGTTCGTCACCGTGAGGACGGTCAACCTGATCGGCCCCACCCTGACCGCCGTCATCGGCCTCACCCTGCTGGAGTCCGCGTACGCCGCCGAGGTGATCCGCGGCGGCATCCTGTCCGTCGACCGCGGCCAGCTGGAGGCCGCCGCCGCGCTCGGGCTCGGCCGCTGGCGGGTGCTGCGCCGGATCGTGGTGCCGCAGGCGATGCGGGCGATCGTGCCGAGCGCCGGGAACATGCTGATCGGCGCGCTCAAGGGCACCAGCATCGTCAGCGTACTGGCCGTCTCCGACCTGCTCTACTCGGTGCAGCTGGTCTACCTGCAGTCGTACCAGGTGATCCCGATGCTGGTGGTCGCCACCCTCTGGTACCTGGTGGTCACCACCGTGCTGTCCATCGGCCAGTACTACGTGGAGCGGCACTTCGCCCGGGGCGCGACCCGGGACGGCCTGCCGCCCACCCCGCTGCACCGCGCCCGCACGGCCGTGCGCACCGCCGCCCGCGCCGCCGTCCACCGGGCGGCGCGGTCATGACGGCGCTGGTGATCGTCGGCGCCGGCCCGCGCGGCACCGGCCTGCTGGAGCGGATCGCCGCCAACGCCGCCGAACTCCTGCCACCCGACCGGCCGTTGGCGATCCATCTGGTCGACCCGTACCCGCCCGGCGCGGGCCGGGTCTGGCGCCGCGACCAGTCCCCGCTGCTGCGGATGAACTCGATGGCCGAGGACGTCACCATGTTCACCGACGAACGCTCCACCCTGGACGGCCCGGTCCGCCCCGGCCCCTCGCTCGCCGAATGGGCCCGCCGCCCCGAGGAGTTCGCGCCCTACCGGGAGGTCGCCGACCCGGCCGTACGGGCCGAGCTGCGCGCCCTCGCGCCCACCGACTTCCCCACCCGGCGCGCCCAGAGCGCCTACCTGGACTGGGTGTTCCGGCGCGCCGTCGCCGACCTGCCGCCGCACGTCACGGTCACCGTCCACCGCGACACCGCCCGGCGGATCGACGGCCCGGCGGACGGCCCGCAGACCGTCCACCTCACCGGCCGGGCGCTCACCGCCGACCACGTCGTGCTCACCCTCGGCCACCTCGACTCCGCCCCGCACCCCCGCCACGCCGCCGACGCCGAGTTCGCCGCCCGGCACGGCCGGTTCCACCTGCCGCCCGCCTACTCCGCCGACGTGGCGGGCGAGTTGGCGGCCCTCGCACCCGGCGAGCCGGTGGTGCTGCGCGGCCTGGGCCTGGCCGCCGTCGACCTGGTCGCGCTGCTCACCGAGGGCCGCGGCGGCCGCTTCGAGCCGGCCGGCGACGGGCCCGCCCTGCGCTACCGGCCGTCCGGGCGCGAACCGGTGCTGCACCTCGGCTCCCGGCGCGGCGTGCCGTACCACGCCAAGACCGGCTACCGGCTGCAGGGCCCGCCGGCCCCGCTCCCCCGGTACTTCGACGCGGCCGCCGTCGACGCGCTGCTCGCCACCCCGGGGCCGCTCGAACTGCGGCGCGACCTCTGGCCGTCGATGGCCAAGGAGGTCGCCTTCGGGCACTACCACGAGCTGTTCCACGCCCACCCCGAGCGCACCGCCCTGCCCTGGCCCGCGTTCCTGGCCCGCTACGACCGCTGCGCCTGGTACTCGCCCAAGCGCGCCGCCCTGGTCGCCGAGGCCGTCCCCGACCCGGCCGACCGGATCGACTTCGAACGGCTCGACCAGCCGCTGGCCGGCCTCGCCCTCGGCTCCGCCGAGGAACTGCAGGCCCACCTGCGGGCGTACGTCGCCGCCGACGCCGACCGCCGCGCCGATCCCGCGCACAGCGCCGACCTCGGCGCCTTCCTCGCCCTGCTCTCGCTGTTCGGCCAGCTCCCCCGGGTGGTCGCGAGCGGTCGGCTCACCGCCCGCTCGGTCGCCGAGGAGGTGGACGGGTGGTTCTCCGGCTACTTCAACTCGCTCGCCTCCGGCCCGCCCGGCTTCCGGCTGCGCCAGCTGCTGGCGCTCTCCGAGGCCGGGGTGGTGCGCTTCCTCGGTGCGGGCGTCCGGGTCGACCGGGACGAGGCCACCGGCACCTGGCGGGCCTCCGGCGCCACCGTGCCCGGCCACACCGTCACCGCCACCGCCCTGATCGAGGGGTACCTGCCGCAGCACGCGCTGCACCGCACCCTCGACCCGGTGCTGCGCCAACTGCACGGCGCCGGGCGGCTGGTGGAGGAACAACTGGCCGACCGGGAGCACACCCACCGCTCCGGCCTGGTCGCCATCGCCCCCGCCGACGGCCGGCTGCTCGACCCGGCCCTGGGCGGCGCCCCGCACCCCCGGCGCACCGCCCTCGGCCCGCACACCAGCCTGCGCGCGGCGGCCGCCTTCGCCCGCCCGCGCACCGACGCCCCGGCCTTCCGCCAGAACGACGCCGCCGCCCGGGCCCTGCTGCGCTCCCTCGCCGCGCTCCCGGCGGAGGTGCTGGCGGCATGACCGGGGCGCGTCCCACGGCCCCTACGGCCCCTACGGCTCCTCCGACGACTTCTACGGCCCGAGGATCTCCTCCACCAGGTCCGCGTCCGAAACGAAGCCCGGCGCCTCGGCCACCCGGTCCACGACACCCTTGACGCCCGTCCCGCGGCGCAGCGCCCGGGCCGCCTCCGCGCCGGACTCCCCGCCGGCCCGGACCAGCCGGACCAGCCGCTCCGCCTCCGCCCGGTCGAGCCGGATCCGCCAGCCGCGGACGACCTGGTTCGGCCCGTGCCGGAAGCGGGCCCGCTTCCGGTACTCCGCCAGGTCGGCCCGGGCGTGCATGCTGCGCCGGTCGTGCGGGCCGAAGGCCTCGACGAGGTCGGGCAGCAGTTCGTCCAGCCGGAGCGCGGCGCCCTGGAAGTCGCCCCGCTGGGCCTGGCAGGCCGCGAGGTCGCGCCGGGCCTGGAGGAGGAGCGGGTCGCGCGGGCCCCCGGCGAGCTCCAGCACCGGCAGCAGTTCGGTCAGCAGCCGGATCGCGGTCACCGTCTCGCCGCTGTTCCGGACGATCCGGACCAGGTCGCACCGCACCTCGACGGTCTGCGGATCGCCCGCCCCGAGGGCCGGCTCCAGGTCCGCCAGCAGGTCCTGCACCAGCAGGACGGCCTGCGCCGGCCGGCCGGCCCGGGCGAGGTGCGCGCCGAGCTCCCGCCGGACGGCGACGACCTCCGGATCGGTCGCGCCCAGCGCCGGCAGCGCCGCGTCGACCACCGGCCCGAGGAGGCGCACCGCCTCCGCGGGGCTCGCGTCCCGCGCGGCCCGGCCGTGCTCCAGCAGCCGGGCCCGCAGGACCGCCCGGTCCTCGACCGGTACGGGCACCGCGTCGCCCGGCACGGCCCGTCCGGCGTGCCACGCCGCCGGGGGCTCGGGGTAGGCCAGTGCCGGCCGCCCCACCGGCCGCAGCGTCGGCTGCCCCGGCCGGCGGACCGCGGCGCGCCGCCGCACGGGGGCGACGGCCGGGCGCCGGGCCGGCGCGGTCCGGGTGACGACGGTCGGGGCCGGGGGCACGGCCCGCCCCTGCGCCGCGTCGGCGAGCCGCCGCTCGACCGTACGGGCGTCGGCCGGCCGCTCGGCCGGGTCCTTCGCGAGCAGGTCGGCGACCAGCGCGGGCAGGTGCTCCGGCAGCCCGTACCGGGCCGGGTCGAGCGCCGGTGGCGGCTCGTTGAGGTGCTGGTACATCAGCACCGGGGTCGAGTCCCCGGCGAACGGCCGTGCCCCGGTGAGGAGTTCGACCAGCAGGCAGCCGAGCGCGTACAGGTCGGCCCGGCCGTCCACCCGGCCGCCGGTCCACCGCTCGGGCGCCATGTACGCCGGGCTGCCGATGACCGTCCCGACTGTGGTCAGCCCGCCCGCGCCGGTGTCCAGCTGCGCGATGCCGAAGTCCAGCACCTTCAGCTGCCCGGCCTCGGTGATCATGATGTTGTCGGGCTTGATGTCGCGGTGCACCACGCCCGCGTCGTGCGCCGCGGCCAGCGCCCCGCAGATCTCCCGTGCCCAGCGCAGGCTCAGCACCGGCTCGGGCACGCCGCCCCGCAGCACCGCGGTCAAGGTTCGCCCGGTGAGCAGTTCCATCACCAGGAAGGTGACGTCCTCGCCGTCGGCGCGGCAGTGGCCGAGGTCGTACACGGTGACGATGTGCGGGTGGGACAGGTTGCCCGCCGCGGACGCCTCCCGGGCGAAGCGCAGCGCCGCCTTGGCCTGGTCGCCGTCGTCGTGCCGGATGAGCTTGACCGCCACCGGCCGGTGCATCCGGGTGTCCTCGGCCCGCCACACCACGCCGAAGCCGCCCTGCCCCAGCCTCTCCTGGAGCTCGTACCGGCCGTCCAGGACGTCCCCGACCCGCACCCGTGCCTCCCCCGTTCTCCGCTGCCCCGGCTCCGAACCCCGTTCAGGGACCGAAGATCTCCTCCACCAGGTCCTCGTCCGAGACGAAGTCCGGAGCGTCGAACACCACGTCCGCGACGCCCTTCAGGCCGACGCCGCGCTCCAGCGCCTCGACGCAGTCCTGGCCCTGCCGGTCGTCGGCGAAGTCCCAGACCCGCAGCCGGCGGATCAGCACCAGCGCCTCGATCGGGCTCATCCTCGGTGCCCGGCGGCGCTGGCCGGGCAGGCCCTTGCGGCCGGCCTGGGCGAGCCGCTGCTGGTAGCCGGCCAGGTCCTGCCAGACCTGGACGGTGCTCGGGTGGTGCTCGCCGAGGGCGCGGGCGAGGTCGGGCAGCAGCGCGTGCAGCTGGATGACGGCGCCCTGCAGGTCGCCCCGGTTGGCCCGGTACACGGCGAGGTCGTGCCGGGCCTTCAGGACCCGGGCGTCCTGCGGGCCCCAGGCGGCGTGCAGGTCGGGCAGCAGCTCGGTCATCAGCCGGATCGCGGTGACCTCGGCGCCGTTCTCGCCGATGCACCACACCAGGTGGTAGCGGGCGCCGAGGGTGTCCGGGTCGGTGGGGCCGAGCGCCGCGCGCATGTCCTCGACCACGGTGGACAGCAGCCGGATCGCGCCGTCCACGTCCCCGGCCCGGCTGAGGTACCAGGTGAAGTCCCGCCAGGCGCACAGGGTGTCGCGGTCGGCGGCGCCGAGCACGGTCACGCACTCCTGCGCGACCGCCTGCAGCTGGACCGCCGACTCGCCCGCGGTCGGCGCCCGGAAGGCGGCCGCGCGCCGCTCGCGCAGCGCGGCCCGGGCGGCGTCGGACGGTGCGGCGGCCACCACCGGCGGGGTGGTCAGCGGCGGCAGCACCTGCGAGGCCCCCGGCCCGGGCGGCGCGGCGGGCGGCGCGGGCGGCACCGGCGGGGCGACGGGCGGCGCGGCAGGCGGAGCGACGGGCGCGGCCGGCACCGGCGGCGCCACCGCCCCCGGCCGGTCCACCACGGTCGGCGCCGGCCCCGGCACCCCGGCGGCTCCCCCGCGCCGCTCGGCCAGCTCCGCGAGCCGCCGCTCGACCGTCCGGGCGTCCGCCGGCCGCTCGGCCGGGTCCTTCGCCAGCAGCTCCGCGACCAGCCCGGCCACCTGCGGCGGCAGCCCGAACTGCGCCGGGTCGAGCGCCGGCGGCGGCTCGTTGAGGTGCTGGTACATCAGCACCGGCGTCGAGTCCCCGGCGAACGGCCGCGCCCCGGTGAAGAGTTCGACCAGCACGCAGCCGAGCGCGTACAGGTCGGCCCGGCCGTCCACCCGGCCGCCGGCCCACCGCTCGGGCGCCATGTACGCCGGGCTGCCGACGATCGTCCCGGTGGTGGTCAGCCCGCCCGCGCCGGTGTCCAGCTGCGCGATGCCGAAGTCCAGCACCTTCAGCTGCCCGGCCTCGGTGATCATGATGTTGTCGGGCTTGATGTCGCGGTGCACCACGCCCGCGTCGTGCGCCGCGGCCAGCGCCCCGCAGATCTCCCGCCCCCAGCGCAGGCTCAGCACCGGCTCGGGCACGCCGCCCCGCAGCACCGCGGTCAAGGTTCGCCCGGTGAGCAGCTCCATCACCAGGAAGGTGACCTGCTGGTCCCCGAGTTCGCACTGCCCGAGGTCGTGCACCGTGACGATGTGCGGGTGGGACAGGTTGCCCGCCGCGCAGGCCTCCCGGACGAACCGCAGCGCCGCCTTGGCCTGGTCCCCGCCGTGGTGCCCGATGACCTTGACCGCCACCGGCCGCAGCATCCGGGTGTCCTGGGCCCGCCAGACCACCCCGAAGCCGCCCTGGCCCAGCTTCTCCCGCAGTTCGTACCGACCGTCGAGGACGTCACCGACTCGCATGCGCCGCTCCCCCATCCGCTGTGACGCACCGACTCTACCGACGCCCGCTCCACCGGCGCCCGCGGCCGCCCCTCCCCCGGCAGGGGGCCAAGTGGAAGGATGGGCAGCGAGCCCCCGTAACGACGCGGCGGGCCCGGCAGAGCCCGAGGAGCGCAGTCATGGCCAAGCAGGCCCCGCAGAGCGACCCGGCGCAGGACGCCCCCGAGGTGTCCGCGCCCAAGCACTCGGCCGTCGGCCTGCCCGCGGTCGGCCACACGGTACGGATGGCCGCCGAGCAGATGGGCGCCCGCCGCGCCGTCTCCACCCTGCTCAAGGTGAACCAGCACACCGGCTTCGACTGCCCCGGCTGCGCCTGGCCCGAGCCGGACAAGCCGCACGCCGTCGAGTTCTGCGAGAACGGCGCCAAGGCCGTCGCCGAGGAGGCGACCGAGCGCCGCATCCGGGCCGAGTTCTTCGCCGCCCACCCCGTCGCCGAGCTGGCCGAGCGCTCCGGCTACTGGCTCGGCCAGCAGGGCCGGCTCACCCAGCCGATGCTGCTCGACGAGGGCGCCACCCACTACACCCCGGTCTCCTGGGACGACGCCTTCGCGCTGATCGCCGAGGAGCTGCGCGCCCTGGACACCCCGGACGCCGCCGCCTTCTACACCTCGGGCCGCACCAGCAACGAGGCCGCGTTCGCCTACCAGCTGTTCGCCCGCCGGCTGGGCACCAACAACCTGCCGGACTGCTCCAACATGTGCCACGAGTCGTCCGGTTCGGCGCTCACCGAGACGCTCGGCGTCGGCAAGGGCAGCGTCAGCCTGCAGGACCTCTACCAGGCCGACCTGATCATCGTGGCCGGCCAGAACCCGGGCACCAACCACCCCCGGATGCTCGCCGCCCTGGAGCGCGCCAAGCGGGCCGGCGCCACCATCGTCAGCGTGAACCCGCTGCCGGAGGCGGGCCTGGAGCGGTTCAAGAACCCGCAGAACGTCCGCGGCGTGGTCGGCAACGGCACCAAGCTGACCGACCTGTTCCTGCAGATCCGCCTCGGCGGGGACCTGGCGCTGTTCCGCGCCGTCAACCGGATGATCCTGGAGCAGGACGGCGTCGACCGCGCCTTCGTCGCCGAACACTGCCACGGCTTCGAGGAGTTCGAGGCGCAGGCGCTGAAGACCGACCGGGACGAGGTGCTGGCCGCGACCGGCCTGCCCTGGGAGCAGATCGAGGAGCTGGGCCGGCTGGTCCTCGCCTCGCGGAAGGTCATCGTCTGCTGGGCGATGGGCCTCACCCAGCACAAGCACTCGGTGCCGACCATCCGCGAGGTGGTCAACTTCCTGCTGCTGCGCGGCAACGTCGGCCGCCCCGGCGCCGGGGTCTGCCCGGTGCGCGGGCACAGCAACGTCCAGGGCGACCGGACGATGGGCATCTTCGAGCGGCCCAGCGCCGCCTTCCTGGACGCGCTGGGCGCCGAGTTCGACTTCGAGCCGCCGCGCGAGCACGGCCACGACGCGGTGGACACCATCCGCGCGATGCGGGACGGCCGGGTCAAGGTGTTCCTCGCGATGGGCGGCAACTTCGTCGCGGCCACCCCGGACACCGAGGTCACCGAGGCGGCGATGCGCCGCTGCCGGCTGACCGTCCACGTCTCCACCAAGCTCAACCGCTCGCACCTGGTCACCGGCGCCCGCGCGCTGATCCTGCCCACCCTGGGCCGCACCGACCGGGACACCACCGCGGCCGGCGACCAGTTCGTCAGCGTCGAGGACTCGATGGGACAGGTGCACGCCTCGCGCGGCCGGCTGCGCCCGCCCGCCGACGACCTGCTCTCCGAGACCGCCATCGTCTGCCGCGTCGCCCAGGCGGTCTTCGGGCCGGAGGACTCCGTGCCGTGGGCGGAGTTCGCGGCCGACTACGACACCCTGCGGGACCGGATCGCCCGCGTCGTCCCCGGCTTCGAGGACTACAACGCGAAGCTCCACCGCCCCGGCGGCTTCACCCTCCCGCACGGCCCGCGCGACTCCCGCACCTTCCCCACCGCGACCGGCAAGGCCAACTTCACGGTCAACCCGCTGACCGCCCCGGAGGTCCCGCCGGGCCGCCTGCTGCTGCAGACGCTGCGCTCGCACGACCAGTACAACACCACCATCTACGGCCTCGACGACCGCTACCGCGGCATCAAGGGCGGCCGCCGGGTGGTCCTGGTCAACCCGGCCGACGCCGCCGAACTCGGCCTCACCGAGGGCGGGTACACCGACCTGGTCAGCGAGTGGACGGACGGCAGCGAGCGCCGCGCGCCGCACTTCCGGGTCGTCCACTACCCCGTCGCCCGCGGCGGCGCGGCGGCCTACTACCCGGAGACCAACGTGCTGGTGCCGCTGGACTCCACCGCCGACATCAGCAACACGCCCACCTCCAAGGCCGTCGTCGTCCGCTTCGAGCCCGACTCGGGCCCGGTCGCGTAGCGCCGCGAACGCGGGAAGGCCGCCCCCGGTGCCGGGGGCGGCCTTCCCGTCGTTCCGGGCTACTTCGTCGGCGTGCCCAGCGGCAGCGTCGCGGTGGCGCTGCCCGGGGCCGATGCCGCCCCGGTGCCGCTCGGCGTCCCCGGCGTGCCGGTGCCGGTCGGGGTCGGCGTGGCCGGCGTCCCCGTCCCGGAGGGCGTCCCGGTGCCGGACGGCGTGCCGGTGGGCGTCCCGGTCGGGGTCGGGGTTCCGGTGCCGGACGGCGTGCCGGTGGGCGTGCCCGGCACGCTCGGCGTGCCGGTCGGCGTACCGGACGGCGTCCCGGTGGTCGGCGTTCCGGTCGGCGTGCCGGGGGCGGTCGGGGTGCCGGTCGCGGGCTGGCCCGGGGCGGGGGCCGCCGGGGTCACCGGAGTCGCCGGGCTGGGCGCGATCGGCGTGACGCTGTCCCAGCCGGAAGGCAGGTCCGGCACCTTCCAGGCGCCGCCCGCGTCGTCCGCCGCGCCGTCCGGGTCCGGCCGGACGGCTCCGAGGATCGCCATCGAGCCGATCGGCGACACCTTGATGTACGCCCCGGGCCGCGGGGCCTGCACGATCAGCCCGCCGCCGATGTACATCCCGACGTGCGAGGCGTCCTGGAAGTAGACGACCAGGTCGCCGGGCCGCAGCTGGTTCAGCGGGACGTGCGGCAGCTGCGCCCACTGCTCCTGGCTGGTGCGCGGGATCGGCCGGCCGGCGTGCAGCCAGGCCTGCGAGGTGAGGCCGGAGCAGTCGTACGAGTCCGGGCCGATGCCGCCCCACAGGTACGGCTTGCCGAGCTGCGCGAGCGCGAAGGCGACGGCCGCGCGCCCCTGGACCGAGGGCGTGCGCTCCCCCTTGCCGAGCGCGCCGGAGGCGAGGAAGGCCAGCTGGGCCTCGTCGGCCTTGGCCTTCTCCAGCTGCTCCAGCTCGTTGCGCTGCGCGCCGGTGAGCGAGGAGACCATCGTCTCGACGGCCGCGAGGTCGGCGGCGGCCTTGGCCTTGGCGGCGTCCTGCTGGGTGACCAGCGCCCTGGAGGTGTTCAGCGCCTCCTCGGTCTGCTTCTTCAGCCCGTCGAGGGCGTCGCGGTCGCCCTTGAGCTTGTCCAGGAACTCCGACTGCGAGCGGCTGGCCGCCCGGAGCAGTTCGGCGATGGTGACCGCCTCGTACGGGTCCTTGGAGAGCAGGAGCTCGGCGTAGGCGGAGGCGCTGCCGTTGCGGTACTGGGCGGCGGCCAGCTGGGACGCGAGGTCGGTGCCGGCGTCGACCTGCTTCTGCTGGCGGTCGAGCCTGCCCTGGAGGTCGGTGAGCGCGGTCTGCTGCTCGGCGACCTTGGCGACGGCGCCGTTGTACTGCTCGGTGGCCTTCTCGGCGTTCTGGTAGAGCTCGTGCAGCCGGTCGAGCATCGGGCCGACGGTGGCCTTGGCGGCGGCCAGCGGGTCCTGGGCGGTGACGGACCCGCCCGGGTCGGGGGCGGCCCAGGCACCCTGGGCGCCCAGGGGGAGGGCGAGTGCGGCGGCGGCGAGGGCCGCTCCGCAGCGCAGCGCCGCCCGCACCCAGGGGCGCACGCCCGTCGATCCCGCGTCCCGCGCAGCTCTGACTTCCGCAGCCCCGCCCATGGGTTGGTCCTCCCCGGCCCCGACCTTCTGCCTCCCCCGGGATCCCCGGTTGCCGCAGATCCTCCCACGGGTTACTCGCCGGAAACAGAGCGCACACCGACCGCCGGGTTAAATCTCCGTTCGAAGTGTGAGACAACTCTCAGCAAACCTGATCGAATCCGGAGGTTTCCCGACAAACTCCAGCTCAACACGCCGATGGACACCCCTGCGAAAGCCCCCAGACATTCTCGGGCAACCATGGGAACCACGATTCCCGCCCTAGTTCACCTTCCGTTCACCCAGCAGACCTACCGTCACGACGGCACCAACGTCCGTGCGACAACTACGACGATTGTTTGGGTATGGAACACATCTCGTTCCTGGTAGCCGTTGTGATCATCACGGCGCTCGCCTTCGACTTCACCAACGGGTTCCACGACACCGCCAACGCGTCCGCCACCGCGATCGCGACCGGGGCCCTCCGTCCGAAGGTCGCGGTCACCATCGCGGCCCTGCTCAACTTCGCGGGCGCGTTCCTGTCCGTGAAGGTCGCGACCACCATCTCCGGTGGCATCGTCAACGAGAAGGCCGGCGTCCACCCAGAGATCATCTTCGCGGCACTGGCCGGTGCGATCCTCTGGAACCTGCTGACCTGGCTGCGCGGCCTGCCGTCCAGCTCGTCGCACGCGCTGTACGGCGGCCTGATCGGCGCCACGATCGTCGGCGTCGGCATGAACGGGGTCAACTTCGACACCGTGGTCACCAAGATCATCATCCCGGCGGTCGCCTCCCCGCTCGTCGCCGGCCTCGCCTCCTGGGGCGCCACCAAGCTGGCCTACGCGATCACCCGCAAGGGCAACCCGGCGGTCACCGACAAGGGCTTCAAGACCGGCCAGGTCGTCTCCTCCTCGCTGATCTCGCTCGCGCACGGCACCAACGACGCCCAGAAGACGATGGGCATCATCACCCTGACCCTGGTCTCGGTCGGCGCCCTGCCGCACGGCGCGCTGCCCCCCACCTGGGTGATCGTCTCGGCCGGCGCCGCGATCGCGCTCGGCACCTACATGGGCGGCTGGCGGATCATCCGCTCGATGGGCAAGGGCCTGGCGGACATCAAGCCGCTGCAGGGCTTCGCCTCCGAGTCGGCCGTCTCGACCGTCATCCTGACCTCCTCGCACATGGGCTTCGGCCTCTCCACCACCCAGGTCTGCACCGGCGGCATCATGGGCGCCGGCCTCGGCGGCCCGAAGCCGGAGCTGCGCTGGAGCATGGTCCGCCGCATGGTCTACACCTGGGGCCTGACCCTGCCGGCCGCCGGCCTGGTCTCCGGCGGCGCCGCGCTGCTGGCCCAGCAGGGCACCTGGGGCGTCGTCCTGGTCGGCGCCGCGCTGGTGGCCGGTTCGGCCACGATGTGGCTGATCTCCCGCCGCCAGCCGGTCGGCGCGGACAACGTCAACGACGTCGCCGAGGTCACCCCGGTCGAGCTGACCCCCGCCGCCGCCCCCGCGAACCCCACCCCCGCCTCGACCACGGTCGCGGCCTGATCGGCCGAGGAGCCCTCACATGCACATCAAGTGGAACGCCCTCGCCCAGACCGCCGGCTTCAGCTTCGGCATCACCGTCACCGTGGTCGCGGTCTTCGCGCTCGGCATCCTGGCCCTGTCCCGCCGCGAGGCCGCGCTGAGCGCCCGCGAGGGCGACGGCGCCGGGGGCGCCGCCAAGCCCGCCCTGCTGGCCGGCGCGTACGCCTGCTTCGCCCTGTGCGCGGCGGCCGTGGTCTACGGCCTGGTGCTGATCGCCGCGCCGTAACGGACCGGAACACCCGAACGGGCCGGGGAGTGCACACCGCACTCCCCGGCCCGTTCGCGTCGCGGCAGCTCAGCCCTGGCTGGTCCGCAGCGCGGTCTCGCGGATGAACAGGACCGTGACGAAGGCCAGCAGCGCGAACGGCGCCGCGAACAGGAACACCATGCCGACGCCGTGGCCGAAGGCGTCCGTGACCAGCGGGACGATCGGCGCGGGCAGCTTGTGCAGGTCCGGGATGCCCCCGCCGCCGACCGCGTGCCCGGCCGGGACGTGCGCGGCCGCCAGGTTCTCCGCCAGGTAGTGCGTCACCTTGTTGTTCATCAGCGCGCCGAGCGCGGAGACGCCCATCGCGCCGCCCATGGTGCGGAAGAAGGTGACCACCGAGCTGGCCGCGCCGAGCTCGTGGCGCGGCACGGTGTTCTGCACCGCGAGCACCAGGTTCTGCATGGTCAGGCCCAGGCCGACGCCGGTGACCGCCATGTAGACGGACAGCAGGGTGTAGTCGGTGTCGACCCGCACGGTGCCCAGCAGCCCGAAGCCGATCGCGAGCAGCGCGGTGCCGGAGACCAGGTAGGCCTTCCACCGGCCGTACTTGGTGATCAGCCGGCCGGCGACGGTGGAGGACAGCGCCAGGCCGAGGATCATCGGCAGGGTCATCAGGCCGGCCATGGTCGGGGACTTGTCCTTGGCCAGCTGGAAGTACTGGCCGAGGAAGGTGGTCGCGCCGTACATCCCCACGCCGACCAGCACGCTGGCCAGCGCGGCCAGGGCGACGGTGCGGTGCCGGAAGAGGTCCGGCGGGATGACCGGCTCGGCGGCGCGGCGCTCGACCACGACGGCCAGCGCGCCCAGCAGCAGGCCGCCGCCGACCATCGCGGCGGTCTGCCAGGACAGCCAGGCGTAGTTCTTTCCGGCCAGGGTGATCCAGATCATCAGCAGGCTGACGGCGCCGGTGATGGTCAGCGCGCCCAGGTAGTCGATCTTCACCTTGCGCTTGACCACCGGCAGCTTCAGGGTGCGCTGGACGACCAGGATCGCGGCGATCGCGAACGGGATGCCGACGTAGAAGCACCAGCGCCAGCCCAGCCAGGAGGTGTCCACGATGACGCCGCCGATGAGCGGGCCGCCGATGGTGGCGAGGGCGAAGACCGCGCCGAAGTATCCGCTGTAGCGGCCGCGCTCGCGCGGCGGGACCATCGCGGCCAGGCAGATCTGGCCGAGCGCGACGACACCGCCGGCGCCGATGCCCTGCAGGGCGCGGCAGGCGATCAGCTCGCCGGTGTTCTGGGAGAGGCCGGCCAGCGCGGAGGCGCCGATGTAGATCGCCAGGCCGATCTGCAGCAGCAGCTTCTTGCTGGCGAGGTCGGAGAGCTTGCCCCAGATCGGGGTGGAGGCGGTCAGCGTGAGCAGGGCGGCGGTGATCACCCAGGTGTACGCGGACTGGCCGCCGTGCAGGTCGGTGAGGATGTGCGGCAGGGCGTTGGAGACGACGGTGGACGAGAGCACGGCCACGAAGGTGCCGAGCAGCAGTCCGGACAGCGCCTCCATCACCTGCCGGTGGGTCATCGGTCGGTCGTCGGCGGCTGCGGGGGTGCCGGTCGGGGCCTCAGTGGTCACGGTCATCCGAGTCCTTAGAAATTCGTTGTCTAACGCAACCATATGCCTGAATGGTTGACTTAGGCAACTTTCCCCAAGGCCAAGCAAAGCCGGGTCGATGCCGGAGGAGTGGCCGGATCCGGCGCGCGGGAGTGCGACAAGCGAACTACTTCATGGTATTAAGTATCCGTTTTCCCCCGATACGCAAGGAGATGTGGATGGCAGCCCCGGGGCAGGGTTTCGTCGCCGAACTGAAGAGCGCGGTCACCCCGCGCGCGGCACTGCTCGTGATCGGCGTGCTGCTGCTGCAGCTCGGCTTCATCACCTCGTACGTGGGGGCGCTGCACCACCCGACCCCGCACAAGCTGTCCATCGCGGTGGTCGCCCCGCCGCAGGCCACGCCCAAGCTGGTGGCCGCGCTGGAGGGCGTGCCGGGCGAAGCCGTCAAGGCCGTCACCGCGCCGGACGCCGAGACGGCGACCCAGCAGATCAAGGACCAGAAGATCTACGCGGCGCTGGTCCTGAACCCGAACGGCACCGAGGACACCCTGCTGGTCGGCAACGCCCGCGGCACCTCCGCCGCCAAGGCCGCCGAGAGCATCACCACCGCACTGGACAAGGCCCAGGGCCGCACCGTCGCGGTCCAGGACGTCCTGCCGCTGGCCAAGGGCGACACCAACGGCCTCTCCTCGTTCTACCTGGTCATCGGCTGGTGCGTCGGCGGCTACCTGGTCGCCTCGATCCTCGGCATCAGCGCCGGCTCCAAGCCCGCCAACGTCAACCGCCTGCTGATCCGCCTCGGCGCCCTGGCGCTGTACTCGGTGGTCGCCGGCCTCGGCGGCACGGTCATCGCCGGTCCGGTGCTGGACGCGCTGCCCGGCTCGGTCCTGTCCCTGACCGCGATCGGCGCCCTGGTGGTGTTCACGGTCGGCGCCTTCACCATGGCGCTGCAGTGCCTGTTCGACATCCTCGGCATCGGCATCGCGGTGCTGATCTTCGTGGTGCTGGGCAACCCGAGCGCAGGCGGCGTCTACCCGGCCCCGATGATGCCGCCGTTCTGGCGGGCGATCGGCTCGCTGCTCCCGAACGGCGCGGGCACCAGCGCCACCAAGTCGATCGCCTACTTCGGCTCCACCCACCTGGGCATGCCGATCCTGGTGCTCGTGGTCTGGGCGCTGATCGGCATCGGCGTCGCCGTGCTGGCCGTGCTGCGCGGCCCGCGCTCCGGCGGCCGCGAGCTGGTCAGGGAGACCGCCGCGGCAGCCTGAGCCCCGTGCTCGCCCGGGCCCCCGGCCCCACCAGGGTCCGGGGGCCCGGCCTGTCCAGGGCCCGGGGGCCCGGCCTATCCGGGGCCCGTCCAGCCCTCCCCCGGCCCGGGCGCCGCCAGCGGCCCCGGATCGGCGACGATCGCCCGCACCACCCCCACCGCGGCCCCCAGCAGCGGCCCGCGCCGGCCCAGGCGGGCGACCGTCAGCCGTTCCTCCGCCCACGGCCGGACCGTCACCCGGGCGGCCAGCTCGGCCCGCAGGGCCGGCAGCAGCCAGGGCGCCAGCTCGGCGTAGCCGCCGCCCAGCACCACCTCGGCCGGGTCCAGCAGGTTGACCGCCCCGGCGGCGGCGATGCCCAGCGCCCGGGCGGCCCCGGCCAGCGCCATGCGGGCCGCGGTGTCCCCGGCCGTCGCCCGTTCGGCGAGCAGCGCGACCCAGTCGCCGCGGGCTCCGGTCAGCCGGGCCGCCCGGAGCACCGCGGCCTCGCCGGCGTACTGCTCCAGGCAGCCGCGCGCGCCGCAGGCGCAGCGGAGCCCGTCCGGGTGCACCGGCACGTGGCCGAACTCGCCCGCGTAGCCGCGTGCCCCGCGCAGCAGCCGGCCGCCGACCACGATCGCGGCGCCGACCCCGGCCTCGGCGGAGACGTACAGGAAGTCCTCCGGGCCCGCGCCCAGCCAGCGTTCGGCGAGCCCGCCGAGGTTGGCCTCGTTGTCCGCGCCGACCGGCAGTTCGGCCAGGTCGTCGCCGGCCGCGCGCAGGGCCGGGCGCAGTTCGGCGGCCAGCGGGACGTCCTGCCAGCCGAGGTTCGCGGCCCGCTGCAGCACCCCGTCCGCGCCGACCAGGCCGGGCACGGCGAGGGTCAGCCCGGCCGGGCGCAGGCCGGCCTCGGCGGCGGCCGCGTGCAGCAGGTCGGCGAGGTCCGCCATGACGGCGGCGGGCCGGCGGCCCTGGTTGCGGATCTCCAGGCGGCGCCAGGCGCGGACCTCGCCGCGCAGGTCGACCACGCAGGCGCCGAGGTGCCGCACGCCGATCTCGGCGCCGAGCCCGGCGGGGCCGTCCGGATTGAGCCCGAGCGCGGTGCCGGGGCGGCCGACCTTGCCGCTGGGCGCGGCCGGGCCCTCCTCGACGACCAGGCCCGCGGCGATCAGCCGCTCGGCGAGGGAGGAGACCGCGGCCCTGGTCAGCCCGGTCTCGGCGGCGACCTCGGCGCGTGAGCGCGGGGCGCGGGCGATCACGCCGAGCACCAGCGCCAGGTTGGCCCGGCGCATCCCCTGCTGGCTGGCGGGCCCGGCCCGGAAGCCGTTCGGTTCCCCGCGCATCGCGCTCACCTCGTGGTTCTCCGACTGGGCACCTCGGGTGCAGGGTAACCGGCGTCGGTGCCGGTCGGCGTGCCGGTGAAGACCCAGCGCTGGATCGCCCAGAACCGGAACAGCATGGCGACGAAGGTGCCGACCACCATGCCGCTGAGGAAGTCGGCGACCTCCTGGGCGAACGGCCCGACGTACGGCTCGCGCAGGTCCAGCAGATAGCGGGAGACGGCCAGCGGCAGGTCGTTGACGGCGACGGCCACCGCGCTGACCAGCGCGAACAGCAGCGGCTCGCGGCGGCGCCCGCAGGCCCGGAAGGCCCACCGCCGGTTCAGCACGTACGAGACCACGGTGCCGATCACGGTGGCCACGGTCAGCGCGATCACCGGCTTGTGCTCCAGCACGGTGAACTTCAGCTCGAAGTCGATCACCAGGGTGAGCGCGAAGCAGAAGCCGCCGACCAGCAGGAACTTCACCAGTCGGCGGTGCCGCACCAGGGCCGGGCGGAGCCGCTCCGGCACCCGGGCCAGGGCGCGCTGCGTGGGGGACGGCACCTCCGCAGTGTCACACGCGGAGGTGCCGCCGGCCTCCCGGCCGGTGGCTCAGGCCGCCGCGACCAGCACCTCGGCCGGCTCCAGCGCCAGCTCCAGCACCTCCCGCACGTCCGCCACCGGGTGGACGGTGAGCCGCTCCAGCACCTCGGCCGGGACGTCGTCCAGGTCGGCCTCGTTGCGCTTGGGGATGATCACCGTGGTGACGCCGGCCCGGTCGGCGGCGAGCAGCTTCTGCTTCACCCCGCCGATCGGCAGCACCCGCCCGGTGAGCGACACCTCGCCGGTCATCGCCACGTCGGTGCGGACCTTGCGGCCGGAGAGCAGCGAGGCCAGCGCCGTGGTCATGGTGATGCCGGCGCTCGGCCCGTCCTTGGGGACGGCCCCGGCCGGGACGTGCAGGTGCACGCCGCGGTCGCGCAGCGAGGTGACCGGCAGCTCCAGTTCGGCTCCGCGCGAACGCAGGTAGGAGAGCGCGATGTGCGCGGACTCCTTCATCACGTCGCCCAGCTGCCCGGTGAGGGTGAGCCCGGTGCCGCCGGTCTCGGCGTCGGCGAGCGAGGCCTCGATGTAGAGGACGTCGCCGCCGGCGCCGGTGACGGCCAGCCCGGTGGCCACGCCGGGGACGGCGGTGCGCCGCTCGGCGGGCTCCTGGGCGGCCTCCGGCACGTGGTGCGGCCGGCCGATCAGGGCGCGCAGGTCCGCCGCGCCGACCGCGGCGGGCAGCTCGCGCTCGCCCAGCTCGGCCTGGGCGGCGATCTTGCGCAGCACCCGGGCGATCGAGCGCTCCAGGTTCCGGACGCCGGCCTCCCGGGTGTACTCCCCGGCGAGCTTGCGCAGCGCCTCCTCGTCGACGCCGACCTGCTCGCCCCCGAGGCCGGCCTTCTCCAGCTGGCGCGGGAGCAGGTGGTCGCGGGCGATGACGACCTTCTCGTCCTCGGTGTAGCCGTCGAGCCGGACCAGCTCCATCCGGTCGAGCAGCGGCTCGGGGATGGCCTCCAGCACGTTGGCGGTGGCCAGGAAGACGACGTCGGAGAGGTCGAGTTCGACCTCCAGGTAGTGGTCCCGGAAGGTGTGGTTCTGGGCCGGGTCCAGCACCTCCAGCAGGGCGGCGGCCGGGTCGCCCCGGTAGTCGGAGCCGACCTTGTCGATCTCGTCGAGCAGGACGACCGGGTTCATCGAGCCGGCCTCCTTGATCGCCCGCACCAGCCGGCCGGGCAGCGCGCCGACGTAGGTGCGCCGGTGGCCGCGGATCTCCGCCTCGTCCCGGACGCCGCCGAGCGCGACCCGGACGAACGTGCGGCCCATGGCGCGGGCCACCGACTCGCCGAGCGAGGTCTTGCCGACGCCGGGCGGGCCGACCAGGGCCAGCACCGCGCCTCCCCGGCGGCCGCCGACCGGCCCGAGGCCCTGGTCGGCCCGGCGCTTGCGGACGGCCAGGTACTCGACGATCCGCTCCTTCACGTCGGCCAGGCCGGCGTGGTCGGCGTCCAGCACGGCGCGGGCGCCGGCGATGTCGTAGGCGTCCTCGGTGCGCTCGTTCCAGGGCAGCTCCAGGACGGTGTCCAGCCAGGTGCGGATCCAGGAGCCCTCCGGCGACTGGTCGGAAGCCCGCTCCAGCTTGGAGACCTCCTTGAGCGCGGCCTCCCGCACCTTCTCGGGCAGGTCCGCGGCCTCGACCCGGGCGCGGTAGTCGCCCTCCTCGTCGGCCGGGTCGCCGTTCAGCTCGGCCAGCTCCTTGCGGACGGCCTCCAGCTGGCGGCGGAGCAGGAACTCCTTCTGCTGCTTGGCCACGCCCTCCTCGACGTCCTTGCGGATGGTGTCGTTGACCTCCTCCTCGGCGAGGTGGTCGCGCAGCAGGGTGAGCGCGTACTCCAGTCGGGCGACCTGGTCGGCCTCCAGCAGCACCTTGAGCTTCTGCTCGGCGGTGGCGAAGGGCGCGTAGCCGATGTTGTCGGCGAGCTCGCCGACGCCCTCGATCTGCGCGACCCGGTCGACGATCTGCCAGGCGCCGCGCTTGCGCAGCCACTGGGTGGACAGCGCCTTGTACTCCTTGACCAGCTCGGCGGCCCGCCCGGCGACCGGGGTGCCCACCGAGGACTCCTTGAACGGCGTGGTCTCGACCCAGAGGGCGGCGCCGGGGCCGGTGGTGCCGACCCCGATCCGGACCCGGCGCACGGCGCGCACCAGCGCCGCCGGGTCGCCGTCGGCCAGCCGGCCGACCTGCTCGACGGTGGCCAGCGTGCCGGCCGCCGCGTACGAGCCGTCCACCCGCGGAACCAGCAGGACCTGCGGCTTGCCGGGGCCGGCGGCCGCGGCGCGGGCGGCCTCGACGGCGGCGCGCACCTCGGTGTCCTTCAGGTCCAGCGGGACGACCATGCCCGGCAGGACGACCTCGTCGTCGAGCGGCAGGACGGGCAGGGTGAGCGGTGTGGACGTCGATGCCATGATCTCTCCCCAGTCAGTGAACTTGAGTCGACCTGACTTAAGGATTCGCGGCCCGTGGATGTTCCCGGCACATTGTTCGCCGTGAGCGAACGCTTCGAACCCGGAAACGGTGCTCGAACGTGCGTCGGGGAGCCCCCGTCAAAAACCGGCCGTCCGGGCGGCCGGCGGGCGGGCGGAGCGCTCTCAGCGCGCGGCCGGCACCCCGGCGGCCCCCGGCCCGGCGGCGACCCCGGCGGCCCGCGCCGCCGCTTCCCGGCGCGGCCGGCGCCGCTCGACCCCGCGCAGCCAGCGCCACAGCGCCACCCCGGCGAGCACCGCCGCCGGGTGCCCCACGGCGGTGACCACGTCCTTCTCGGCGGCGATCTGCTCGGCGATCATCAGTCCGACCCCGCCCAGCGCGAGCACCCGCCCGCGCCGGGACAGCAGCCCGGACACCGCACCCAGGCAGGCCAGCACGCCGTAGCTGACCCCGATGTCCAGGCGCTCCATCACCGCCGGGTCCATCCGCCCGGTCTCCACCGCGACGAACACCACGCCCTGCGAGAGCAGCGTGGCCGTGACGTGCCCGACCGCGAACACCAGGGCCGCCCGGGCCGGCCCGACCCTGCGCTCCAGCGGCGCCAGGGTGAAGGCGAACCCCCACAGGTAGGGCATCCAGACCTCGCCGGCCACCCAGAATCCGCTCAGCACCAGGGCGCGCAAAGGGTGCTGCAGGAGGTTGTGCCCGTCCGAACTGGACGCCTCCTGGAGGCGCTGCACGAGTTCCGGGTCGGCGAGTTTCGCGAAGGTCGTGGTGAGGCCCACCACCGCGAGGTATCCGAGCGTGAAGGGATTGCGCCGGGGCGTCGGCACCCGCTCCAGCAACCAGTCGAGGACGGCGGTGCGCAGGCCGTACCGGAGCATTCCGTACGGCACGCCCGCCGATGGCGGACCCTGCCGTCCGGCCTCCTGCCGCAGTCCCGCCATGCCGCCTCCGCTCCACGCCCGCAGCCGCCCGAGTCCCTCGCGCCAGTGCCCAACGTACCGGCGGGCGCGGAGGATTCCGCTGGTCGGGTGTCGACGCGACCACGTTACGTCGAGGTTCTGAGAGGCAACTGGGAAAAGCCCGTGAAGACCTGCCCGGAGTCGGAGACTCCGAATAGCGGGAATTGGTCCGGACCTAGTTCTGATTGACGCGTCAGTAGCGGCTCTGACCGGCGACTCAACGCCAACTGGACCGCATACGTACCGTTACGCAGAGAAAATTCGCCGGGTAAGGTATCGGCCCGTGCCCACCCCTCGGTGGGCCCGCGGGCGGTCCGACAGGCCGGCCCGCGGGCCGGAAACGTCCGGTCCACCTGCCGGAAAGCATCCGCTGTCCGTACGCTGCGGAGTGCGTGGGAGAACAGCGGGCGGCGACCATCCGCCCGCACGGCTCCCGAATCGCGCGGCGGGACGGCGGACCCGGCACAGTCCACGACGGAACAAGACTACGAGCGGAGCCCCGCCATCCCCACAGGTGGCCGGCCCGCAGCCCTGGGGGCGGTGGCGTGACCGTGACAGAAATTCAGCAGGACCACCACAACACCGGCGGCACGGTGAGCAGCCAGCGCAGAGTGCTGGTGGTGGAGGACGAGCCCACGATCGCCGAGTCGATCGCGGCCCGACTGGGCGCGGAGGGCTTCAAGGTCGCCGTGGCCCACGACGGGCCCGGCGCGGTGGACGGCTTCCACACCTGGCAGCCGGACCTGGTCGTCCTCGACATCATGCTGCCCGGCTTCGACGGCCTGGAGGTGTGCCGCCGCATCCAGGCCCAGCGGCCGGTGCCGGTACTGATGCTGACCGCCCGCGACGACGAGACGGACCTGCTGGTCGGCCTCGGCGTCGGTGCGGACGACTACATGACGAAGCCGTTCTCGATGCGCGAGCTCGCGGCCCGGGTCAACGTGCTGCTGCGCCGCGTCGAGCGCGCCCAGCAGGCGGCCCGCACGCCCGCGCTCGGCAGCCTGCGCTTCGGCGAACTGGAGATCGACCACGTGCAGCGCCGGGTGCGGCTCGCCTCGGGCGACGTCCACCTGACGCCGACCGAGTTCGACCTGCTCGCCTGCCTGGCCGCCCAGCCGCGCGCGGTGCTCACCCGCGAGCAGCTGCTGGCCGAGGTGTGGGACTGGACCGACGCGTCCGGCACCCGCACCGTCGACAGCCACGTCAAGGCGCTGCGGCGCAAGATCGGCGCCAGCTGGATCCGCACCGTCCACGGCGTCGGATACGCACTGGAGGCCCCGCTCTCGTAGGCGGGCTTCGGGCGAGGGCCACCGGGGGGCCCGCGTCCCGACACCGCCGTGCGAGCAAGCGGGGATCACAGGGATCCATGACCTTTCCACAGCAACGCAACGGCGACGCCGAGGCCGGGCGCTCGCAGACGCTCGCGGCCCGCGCCGCCCGACGGGTCTGGGCCGACATCCGGCCGCTCGACCCGGTCCGCTCGATCAAGGGCAAACTCGCCCTGCTGGTGATCGTCTCCGTCTTCCTGGCCACCGGCATGGTGGTCGTGGCGATCCAGTCCGCGACCCAGATCCGGATCATCATGGTCTTCTCCATGATCGCCTCGCTGCTGTTCATGCAGTTCCTCGCGCACGGGCTGGCCTCGCCGCTGCGCGAGATGACGGCCGCCGCCCGCGCGATGGCCTCCGGCGACTACAGCCGCCGGGTCGAGGTGAGCTCGCGCGACGAGATCGGCGAGCTGGCGGCCGCCTTCAACGCCATGGCGGCCGACCTCCAGGCCGCCGACCAGCACCGCCGCGAGATCGTCGCCAACGTCTCGCACGAGCTGCGCACGCCCATCGCCGCGCTGCGCGCCGTGCTGGAGAACGTGGTGGACGGCGTCGTCCAGCCGAACCCCGCCACCCTGCAGGCCGCGCTGGAGCAGACCGAGCGGCTCGGCCGCCTGGTCACCCACCTGCTGGACCTCTCCAAGATCGACGACGGCGTGGTCGACCTGGACGCGCGCCCCTTCGAGGTGCGGGAGTTCCTGGACGGCGTGCTGCGCGGCGTCACCGTGGACGGCGCGACGGCCGGCGGGGCGTTCTCCCGACGCGGCGACGTCCGGCTCGCCCTGGAGGTCAGCCCGGCCGGCCTGACCGGCGTGGCGGACCCGGAACGGCTCCACCAGGTGGTCGCCAACCTGGTCGACAACGCCTGCAAGCACTCCCCGCCCGGCGGCACCGTGACGGTGCGGGCCCGGCCGGACGGCGAGGACGGCGGCCTGCTGCTGGAGGTCCAGGACGAGGGCCCGGGCATCCCGGCGGCCGACCGCGACCGGGTCTTCGAGCGGTTCAGCCGCAGCGGCAGCGCGACGGCCTCCGGGCCGGGCGCGGACGGCGGCACCGGGCTGGGACTGGCCATCGCCCGCTGGGCGGTGGACCTGCACGGCGGGCGGATCGCGGTGGCGGAGTCGCCGAAGGGCTGCCGGATTGAGGTCCGGCTGCCGGGGCACCCCTGAGCGGAGTCGAACGGCGAGCGGCCGGAGATGGTTCGACCGCACTCCGTTTGTCACAGAACCGACACAGACGCATACGAAGATCGTGAGGGCATTCGATCGGAGCTATGTCCGGTTTCGTCCGGATTTGCGGCCCGGTCGCTTCCCCTCAGATCCGGCTTTCTAACGCAGTTTTTCGGCCAAATCGCAGGTCAGGACTGTGATCTGGGCGACGCCTGGGGCCCGGGGACTGCGCGATCACTGGTCAGGGGCGTAGCCTTAATCCCCGCTGTCCAAACATCCCAAAAGGAAGCGGAAGAGGGCGGTTGCCGCCGTGTCGCCACAGTCCCCAGAGACCCCCAACAGCTCGGCAAGCTCCACTGGCTTCGGCCCCAATGAGTGGCTCGTCGACGAGATCTACCAGCAGTACCTCCAGGACCCGAACTCGGTCGACCGAGCCTGGTGGGACTTTTTCGCCGACTACAAGCCCGGTACCGAGGTGACCCCAGTGACCCAGGCCGCGACCCAGGCCGGCCCCGCGCCGACCCCTGCCGCTGCCCCCGTGCCCGCCGCTGCTGCTCCGGCCGCACCCGCCCCCGCCGCGCCGGCCGCCCCGGCCCCCGCGGCGCCGGCCCCGGTTGCCGCCCCGCTCGCCGCCGCGCCCGCCGCGCCCCCGGCCCCGAAGGCCGCCGCCCCGGCGCCGGCCCCGGCCCCGGCCGCCGCCGGCCCCGAGCTGGTCCAGCTGCGCGGCCCGGCGAAGGCCGTCGCCACCAACATGGACGCCTCGCTGGAGGTGCCGACCGCGACCTCGGTCCGCGCCGTCCCGGCGAAGCTGTTGATCGACAACCGCATCGTCATCAACAACCACCTGCAGCGCGCCCGCGGCGGCAAGGTCTCCTTCACCCACCTGATCGGTTACGCCCTGGTCCAGGCCATCAAGGCCGCCCCGGGCATGAACCACAGCTACAAGGTGGAGGACGGCAAGGCCTACCTGGTCAAGCCGGAGCACATCAACCTCGGCCTGGCCATCGACCTGGTCAAGCCGAACGGCGACCGCCAGCTCGTCGTCGCGGCCATCAAGAAGGCCGAGACGCTCGACTTCTTCGGCTTCTGGCAGGCCTACGAGGACATCGTCCGCCGGGCCCGCGCCAACAAGCTGACCATGGACGACTTCACCGGCGTCACGGTCTCGCTGACCAACCCCGGCGGCATCGGCACCGTGCACTCCGTGCCGCGCCTGATGCAGAACCAGGGCACCATCGTCGGCGTCGGCGCCATGGAGTACCCGGCCGAGTTCCAGGGCTCCGCCCCGGAGACCCTGTCCCGCCTGGGCGTCTCCAAGATCATGACGCTGACCTCGACCTACGACCACCGCGTCATCCAGGGCGCGGCGTCCGGCGAGTTCCTGCGCGAGATCCACCGCCTGCTGCTCGGCGAGAACGGCTTCTACGACGAGATCTTCGAGTCGCTGCGGATCCCGTACGAGCCGGTCCGCTGGGCCACCGACGTCGCCACCACCCACGACGACGAGGTCAACAAGACCGCCCGCGTCATGGAGCTGATCCACGCGTACCGCGTGCGCGGCCACCTGATGGCCGACACCGACCCGCTGGAGTACAAGCAGCGCAAGCACCCCGACCTGGACGTCGTCCAGCACGGCCTCACCCTGTGGGACCTGGAGCGCGAGTTCGCGGTCGGCGGCTTCGGCGGCCAGAAGATGATGAAGCTCCGCGACATCCTCGGCCTGCTGCGCAACACCTACTGCCGCACCGTCGGCGTCGAGTACATGCACATCCAGGACCCGAAGCAGCGCAAGTGGCTGCAGGAGCGCCTGGAGAAGCCGTACACCAAGCCCGAGCGCGAGGAGCAGCTGCGGATCCTCCGCCGCCTGAACTCCGCCGAGGCCTTCGAGACCTTCCTGCAGACCAAGTACGTCGGGCAGAAGCGTTTCTCGCTGGAGGGCGGCGAGTCGCTCATCCCGCTGCTGGACGCCACCATCGACGCCGCCGCCGAGCACCGCCTCGACGAGGCCGTCATCGGCATGGCCCACCGCGGCCGCCTGAACGTGCTGGCCAACATCGTCGGCAAGCCGTACGGCAAGATCTTCGGCGAGTTCGAGGGCAACCTCGACCCGAAGTCGATGCACGGCTCCGGCGACGTCAAGTACCACCTGGGCGCCGAGGGCACCTTCACCGGCCTGGACGGCGAGACCATCAAGGTCTCGCTCGCCGCGAACCCGTCCCACCTGGAGACGGTCGACCCGGTCGTCGAGGGCATCGTCCGCGCCAAGCAGGACGTCCTGGACCAGGGCGGCACCACCTTCCCGGTGCTCCCGATCCAGGTCCACGGCGACGCGGCCTTCGCCGGCCAGGGCGTCGTCGCGGAGACCCTGAACATGTCGCAGCTGCGCGGCTACCGCACCGGCGGCACGATCCACCTCGTGGTGAACAACCAGGTCGGCTTCACCGCCGCCCCGGCGTCCTCGCGCTCGTCGATGTACTGCACCGACGTGGCCCGCATGATCGAGGCGCCGATCTTCCACGTCAACGGCGACGACCCGGAGGCCGTGGTCCGCGTCGCGCGGCTCGCCTTCGAGTTCCGCCAGGCGTTCCACAAGGACGTCGTCATCGACCTCATCTGCTACCGCCGCCGCGGTCACAACGAGGCCGACAACCCGTCGTTCACCCAGCCGCTGATGTACGACCTGATCGACAAGAAGCGCTCGGTGCGCAAGCTGTACACCGAGGGCCTGATCGGTCGCGGCGACATCACCATGGAAGAGGCGGAGCAGGCGCTCCAGGACTTCCAGGGCCAGCTGGAGAAGGTCTTCGCCGAGGTCCGCGACGCGGCCCAGGCGCCGGCCGACGCCACCGCCGGCAAGCCGGTCGCCGACTTCCCGGTCTCCATCCAGACCGGCATCTCCCAGGAGATGGTCAAGCGGATCGCCGCCTCGCAGGTCAACCTGCCGGACTGGCTGACCGTCCACCCGCGCCTGCTGCCGCAGCTGCAGCGCCGCGCCGCCTCGGTCGAGGACAACACCATCGACTGGGCGATGGGCGAGACCCTCGCCATCGGCTCGCTGCTCATGGAGGGCCACCCGGTCCGCCTGGCCGGCCAGGACAGCCGCCGCGGCACCTTCGGCCAGCGGCACGCCGTCCTGATCGACCGCAACACCGGCGAGGACTACACCCCGCTGCAGTACCTCACCGAGGACCAGGCCCGCTACACCGTCTACGACAGCCTGCTGTCGGAGTACGCGGCCATGGGCTTCGAGTACGGCTACTCGCTGACCCGCCCGAACGCGCTGGTCATGTGGGAGGCGCAGTTCGGCGACTTCGTCAACGGCGCGCAGACCATGGTGGACGAGTACATCGCCTCCGCCGAGCAGAAGTGGGGCCAGCACTCCGGCGTCACCCTGCTGCTGCCGCACGGCTACGAGGGCCAGGGGCCGGACCACTCGTCCGCCCGCCCGGAGCGCTTCCTCCAGCTGTGCGCGCAGGACAACATGACGGTCGCCATGCCGACCCTGCCGTCGAACTACTTCCACCTGCTGCGCTGGCAGGCGCACAACCCGCACCACAAGCCGCTCGTCGTCTTCACCCCGAAGTCGATGCTGCGCCTGAAGGCCGCGGCGAGTGCGACCGAGGAGTTCCTGTCCGGCTCGTTCCGCCCGGTCATCGGCGACACCACCGTCGACCCGGCGCAGGTCCGCAAGGTCGTCATCACCGCCGGCAAGTTCTACTACGACCTCGAGGCGGCCCGGACGGAGCGCGGCATCACCGACACCGCCATCGTCCGGATGGAGCGGCTCTACCCGCTGCCGGTGGCCGAGCTCCAGGAGGAGCTGGCCCGCTACGGCGACGACGTCCAGTTCATCTGGGCGCAGGAGGAGCCGGCCAACCAGGGTGCCTGGCCGTTCATCGCGATGAACCTGGTCGACCACCTGCAGGTCGTGATCGGCCGCACCGGCGGCGACGCCCGTCTGCGCCGCGTCGCCCGCACGGCCTCCTCGGCCCCCGCGGTCGGCTCGGCCAAGCGCCACGCCGCCGAGCAGGCGGCCCTGGTGGACGAGGTCTTCGCGCTCTGAGCACGCCGAGAGCTCCGGGACACCGGCTCTGACGCCCGCGGCCCCCGTCCTCCCGATCCGGGAGGACGGGGGCCGCGGGCGTTCGCGGTTGACGGGTCCGCGTCCGCGCTGTTCACGGTTGTGCAACCAATGCGCACCCACGGTGCGCGGGATCCTGACGGATCGATAGGTTATGCCTCGCCGGACCGCCGCCCCGCGCCCGTCACCGCGCGCCGCCCGCGGTCCCGGCCGACCTCACCGCTCAACCAGGGGGATCCCACATGACCGCCGACAGCCCCTCCGACGCCGGCAACCTCCCACCGGTCTTCCAGCCGCTCCTCCCGGACGACCCCCGGGAGGTCGGCGGCTACCGGCTGTACGCCCGGCTCGGCGCCGGCGGCATGGGCCGGGTCTACCTCTCGTACACCCCGGGCGGGCGCCCGGTCGCGCTCAAGGTGGTGCGCCCGGAGTTCGCCGAGGACGGCGAGTTCCGCCGCCGCTTCGCCCAGGAGGTCAGCAACGCCCAGCGCATCCACGGCCTCTACACCGCCCAGGTGATCGACTCCGGCGGCCTGGACTCGGACGCCCCCTGGCTGGTCACCGCGTACGTCCCCGGCCCGTCGCTGCAGCAGGTGGTGCGCGAGCACGGCGCCCTGCCGGTGCGCACCGTGCTGCTGCTGATGGGCGGCATCGCCGAGGCGCTGCAGGCCATCCACAGCGTCGAGGTGGTCCACCGCGACCTGAAGCCCGCCAACGTGCTGGTCGCCGGGGACGGCCCGCGGGTGATCGACTTCGGCATCGCCCGGGCCGCCGACGCCACCGCGCTGACCGGCACCGGCTACCGGATCGGCTCCCCCGCCTTCATGGCCCCCGAGCAGGCCCAGGGCCGGGCCGTCACCCCGGCCACCGACGTCTTCGCGCTCGGCGCGCTGGCCGCCTACGTGGCCGGCGGCAGCGCGCCGTTCGGCGACGGGCCGGACACCGCGGTGCTCTACCGGGTGGTGCACGAGGAGGCGGACCTGACGGCCGTCCCGGCCGACCTGCGCGAGCTGATCCAGCGCTGCCTGGCGAAGTCCCCCGAGGACCGCCCGAAGCCCGCCGAGATCATCCAGGTGGCCCGCAACCACCCGGAGGTCGGCGGCCAGCTGCGGTTCGGCGAGGACTGGCTGCCTCGCCAGGTCAACACCGAGATCACCCGCCGCTCGGACCTGCCGCAGCGACAATCCCTTCAGGCGCTCCCCACCCCGGCGCCCGCCGCCCCCGCGGCGCCGCCCGCCCCGGCCGTGCCGCCCCCGCCGGCCGCCGCGCCGACCCACCCGGCCACCGTGGCCGCCGCGCCGCAGCAGCCCGCCAGCCCGCCGCCGGGCTTCACGCCGCCGCCGCTCGGCGCGTACGGCGCCCCGCAGCCGGCTACCGAGGCGCCCACCGCGCCGGTGCTGCCCGCGCCGCCGACCGTCCAGCTGCGGCCCGAGCCGCCGGCCTTCGACACGCCCCCGCCGGGCCCGGTGGTCACCGGCACCCCGGAGCCGGAGCCCAAGGCCAGGAAGGGCGGGGTCTCCTGGAAGGTGCTGCTCACGGTCGCCCTGGTGATGGCGGTCGGCGGTACGGCCGGCGGCGTCGCCCTGATGAAGTCGCTGGACGACGGCAAGAAGAGCGACGACAAGCCGGCCGCCGCGGCCACCACGTCCGAGAGTCCGCGCCCGGCCCCGGACCGGACGACCTCCTCCCCCGCCCCCACCGGGTCCTCGACCGGCTCGGTGACGGCCGGACCGTCGAAATCCGGCCAGAGCACCGTCTCGGCCCCCGCCCGGCCGACCGGCTACGCGCCGATCCTGGACAAGAAGTCGCTGTCGATCCCGGGCGCCGAGTACAGCAGCGACACCTACCGGATCGACCTGGACTCGGGCACCGTGGTGCCGCACTCCGGCGACCTCAAGTGGGGCCTCGGGGTGGCCAACAACAGCAACGGCAGCAAGGCCAACTCCTTCGCCAGCTACGGGGACGACAAGTCGGACTTCGCGGTGATCACCGAGCCGACCGTCACCGCCGAGCAGTGCGCCGCCGCGATCGACTCCCGGCCGGACACCGACCTCTCGTACAACCGGGTCGCCCCCGGCCGTCTGCTGTGCGTCCGCGACCGGGTCACCCGCAACATCGCCATCGCGGTGATCGAGCAGGCCGACCCGACCACCGGGGCCGCCAAGGCCACCATCAGCACCTGGCGGGCCAGCTGACCGGACTATCCTGACCAGGTCAACCCCCATCCGACCGGAGCGAACCGTGTACTTCACCGACCGAGGCATCGAGGAGCTGGAGAGCCGGCGCGGCGACGAGGAGGTCACCTTCGAGTGGCTGGCCGAGCGCTTGCGCGAGTTCGTCGACCTCAACCCGGACTTCGAGATCCCGGTCGAGCGGCTGGCCACCTGGCTGGCCCGGCTCGACGACGAGGACGACGAGTGACCCGGTGACGGCCGTACGAAGGGCCCGGGAGGCAGCCGCCTCCCGGGCCCTTCGCGTGCCCCGCGCGGGTGGCGCCCCTTAGGGGGGCACCTCGGGGTCGGGTCCGGGCCGGTTTCAGGGGCGGAACCGCTTGCTTTTCCCGGCACGCGATATATCGTCTCTTACAGAGAACGCGATACATCGCGATCCGACAGCGGGAGGCGGCAGACATGAGCCAGTGGACGATCGAGGGGCCGGGCAGGACCACCTTCGAGGACGCGGTCCGCGAACTGCACGTGCGCGTCATCGACGGCACCGTGAACGTGGTCGCGGCCGAGGGCCCGGCCCGCATGGAGGTCACCGAGCTCCGGGGCGAGCCGCTGCACGTGACGCTCGTGGACGGCGTGCTGACGGTCACCTACAAGGACATCAACAGCTGGGGCGAGTTCGGCGAGCAGCTCAGGTCGGTCGCCTCGGTCAAGTCCTTCCTCGGCAGCTTCAAGCGCAAGCGGACGGTCGGCGTCACCCTGACCGTCCCGGTCGACGCCGCGGTCAAGGTCGGCACCGTCTCGGCCGGCGCCACCGTCACCGGCATCGACGGCCACGTCTCGGTGCAGAGCGCCAGCGGCGACGCCACCCTCGCCAAGGTGACCGGCCGCATCGACGCCGCCACCGTCACCGGCGACGTGGACGCCCAGGCGGTGGGCGGCGAGCTCAAGGTCAACACCGTCTCCGGGCAGCTCACCGTGATCGCCGGCACCGCCGACCGGGTCCAGGCCAACTCCGTCACCGGCGCCGTCACCCTGGACCTCGACGTGGCCGGCGAGACCGACGTCAAGGTCAACACCGTCAGCGGGCCGGTCGTCGTCCGCATCCCCTCGCTGGCCGACGCCACCGTCGAGGCCGGCTCCACCACCGGCGACGTCTCCAGCACCTTCGAGCAGCTCAAGATGAGCAGCACCTGGGGCGCCAAGAAGATCTCCGGGCAGCTCGGCGAGGGCCGCGGCAGCCTGAACGTCACCACCGTCTCCGGCGCCGTCACCGTGCTGCGCCGCCCCGACGCCGAGGACGACGCCCCGGCCCGGGAGCTCCCGGCCGGCCCCGACCTCACCAAGCCCGCCGGGCCCGACCTGACCAAGGAGGCCTGAGATGACCCCCGTGTTCGGCCACGGCCGGCTCCGGCTCTACCTGCTGAAGCTGCTGGACGAGTCCCCCCGGCACGGCTACGAGGTGATCCGCCTGCTGGAGGAGCGCTTCCAGGGCCTGTACGCGCCCTCCGCCGGCACCGTCTACCCGCGCCTGGCCAAGCTGGAGCAGGAGGGCCTGGTCAGCCACAGCACCGAGGGCGGCCGCAAGGTGTACCGGCTGACCGATGCCGGCCGCGCCGAACTCGAAGCCCGACAGGTCGAGTTGGACGAGCTGGAGGGCGAGATCCGGGACTCCGTGGCGCAGCTGGCCGGGGCGATCCGGGAGGACGTCCGGGACAGCGCCAAGGACCTGCGCGAGGAGCTGTGGAAGGCCGCCCGGCAGGCCCCGCGGCCGGCCCCCGCCGAGGGCGGCGGCGACCCGTGGTCCGGGCCGTGGGGCGACAACGAGTCCTGGCAGCGCGCCAAGGAGGAGTTCGCCCAGTTCAAGCGGCAGGCCAAGGAGCAGGCCAAGCGCGCCCGGGAGCAGGAGAAGGCCGCCAAGGCCAAGGCGAAGGCCGCCGAGGAGGAGGCCCGCCGGCTGCGCGAGCAGGCCAAGGCCTCGCGCACCGCGGCGCAGCAGGAGGCGCTGCGGATCAAGCGCCGGGTCGAGCAGCAGGTGCGCGAGCACGCGGCGCAGGGCGACTGGCCGAAGGGGCTGGCCGAGGGCCTGTCCGAGCTGACCAAGGGCCTGGCCGGGCTCGCCGACGCGGCCCGCTGGGGCCACCCGGCGGAGGAGCCGGGCGAGCAGGTCACCGTCACCCGGATCGACCTGGACAAGTCCGGGGCCTCCGCGACCCCGGCCGACCTGCCGGCGTGGGCCCGCACCGACCCGGCCGGGGAGCCGGCCCGGGAGCTGGAGCGGCTGCTCGACCGCTTCCGCGACCAGGTCCGCGACGCGGCCCGGGACGGCGGCGTGAGCGCCGATCAGCTGGCCGAGGCCCGGACGGCGCTGGGCACGGTCGGCGAGCGGCTGAAGCGGCTGCTCGGCTGACCGGCCGTCGCGCGGACGGTCCGGCACCTCCGGGGGGAGGGTGCCGGGCCGTTCGCGTGTGCGCGCGCCTCAGGGAGTGAGCACGATCTTCCCGAAGAGGTCGCCCTTGGCCAGCCGGGCGAAGCCCTCCCGGGCCTCGGCCAGCGGCAGCACCGAGTCGATCACCGGCCGCACCCCGGTGTTGGCGCACAGCGCCAGCAGCCCGGCCAGCTCCTCCTTGGAGCCCATGGTCGAGCCGACCACCTTCAGCTCCAGGAAGAAGATCCGGTTCAGCTCGGTGGCACTCGGGTTCGGGCCCGAGGTGGCGCCGGAGATCACGATGGTGCCGCCCGGGCGCAGCGACTTCACCGAGTGCGACCAGGTGGCGGCGCCGACCGTCTCCATCACGGCGTCCACCCGCTCGGGCAGCCGGGCGCCGCTCTCGAAGGCGGCGTCCGCGCCGAGGCCGATCGCCCGCTGCCGCTTGGCCTCGTCCCGGCCGGTGACCCACACCCGCAGGCCGGCCGCCTTGCCGAGCACGATCAGCGCGGTCGCCACCCCGCCGCCGGCGCCCTGCACCAGCACGGTGTCGCCGGGCTTGACCCCGGCGTTGGTGAACAGCATCCGGTAGGCCGTCAGCCAGGCGGTGGGCAGGCAGGCGGCCTGCTCGAAGCTCAGCTCGGCGGGCTTGGGCAGCAGGTTCCAGGTGGGCACCGCGACCCGCTGGGCGAAGGTGCCCTGGTAGCGCTCGGTCAGGATGGACCGGGGCTCGTCCGGGCCGACGCCGTGGCCGCTCTGGCCGATCACCGAGTGGATGACCACCTCGTTGCCGTGCTCGTCGATCCCGGCGGCGTCGCAGCCGAGGATCATCGGCAGCCTCCCGGCGGGCAGGCCGACCCCGCGCAGCGACCACAGGTCGTGGTGGTTGAGGCTGGCGGCCTTGACTGTGACCACGCTCCACCCGGGACGGGCCTGCGGCTCGGGGAGTTCGCCCAACTCCAGCCCGCTCAGCGGGTCGTCGGCGTCGATACGTGCGGCGTAGGCAGCAAACATGTCCCGGACGATAGCCGGGTACGGCCGAGGCCGGAACAACGCGTGGGTGTGACGCGCGTCCCGGCCTCGACTGCTCCCCCGCGCGCGGGGGAACCCGTCAGATCGTCAGATCCGCGCCACGCCCTCGGCGCGGGCGGCGTCGGCCACGGCCTTGGTGACCGCCGGGGCGACCCGCTCGTCGAACGGCGAGGGGATGACCTTCTGCGGCGTCAGCTCGTCCGCCACCACGCCCGCCAGCGCCTTGGCGGCGGCCAGCTTCATGCCCTCGGTGATCCGGGAGGCCCGCACCTGCAGCGCGCCGGCGAAGATGCCCGGGAAGGCCAGCACGTTGTTGATCTGGTTCGGGAAGTCGCTGCGCCCGGTGGCGACGACGGCCGCGTACTTGTGCGCGACCTCGGGGTGGATCTCCGGGTTGGGGTTGGCCATCGCGAAGATGAACGCGCCCTCGGCCATGGTCGCGACGACCTCCTCCGGCACGGTGCCGCCGGAGACGCCGATGAACACGTCGGCGCCGTTCAGCGCGTCGGCCAGCGAGCCCTTCACGCCGGTGCGGTTGGTCAGCGCGGCGATCTCGGCCTTGACGTCGGTGAGGTCGCCGCGGCCCTCGTACACCACGCCCTTGCGGTCGCACACGGCCACGTCGCCGATGCCCGCCGCCACCAGCATCTTGGCGATCGCGATGCCGGCCGCGCCGGCGCCGGAGATGACGGCCCGCAGCGAACCGATCTCGCGGTCCGTCACCTTCGCGGCGTTCCACAGCGCGGCGGTGGTGACGATCGCGGTGCCGTGCTGGTCGTCGTGGAAGACCGGGATGTCCAGGGCGTCCTGGAGCCGGCGCTCGATCTCGAAGCAGCGCGGGGCCGAGATGTCCTCCAGGTTGACGCCGCCGAAGGACGGCGCCAGCCGCACCACGGTCTCGACGATCTCGTCGACCCCGGTGCAGGCGAGCGCGATCGGCACCGCGTCCACGCCGCCGAACTGCTTGAACAGGATGGCCTTGCCCTCCATCACCGGGAGCGAGGCCTCCGGGCCGATGTCGCCCAGACCGAGCACCGCGGTCCCGTCGGTGACCACCGCGACGGTGTTGGACTTCCAGGTGTAGTCGTTGACCAGCTCCGGCTGCTCCGCGATGGCCGTGCAGACGCGGGCGACACCGGGGGTGTAGGCGAGGGACAGGTCGTCCGCGTCGCGCACCGGCACGGTCGCCCGGATCTCCATCTTGCCGCCGCGGTGCAGCGCGAAGACGGCGTCGACCGGATCGTCGGTGTCCTGGGTGCTGCTGTGCATGATCTCCGCTGCCACGATGACCTCTTCGTCATTGAATTGGCGAGGTGCGCGGCCGACGGACTGGGCGACCCGCCGGAAACCGGAACCCGGGTACGCCGAAGCGGACCCGGGGGGCGGGGTCGGGGCGCTGCCGCCGGGCGGCGCCCTCGGATGAGGGTTTTATGGGGTCTTGTTGTCCGTGCTGTGCTTCCGGGCCGAGCGTAGGTCGGACGTCGGCATCGCACCTATGCCTTTTCGTCCTCGTCGCGCGCTGTTCATCGCCGCGCCGTCGCGTCGGGCGCCCGGCGTCACGGGAGCCGGTGTCCGGCACAGGCAACGGCGAAAAACGCACGCTTACCCGCAGGAGTGAACGCAGACCAGGAGGAGCCGGTGCCCGGGATACGGAGCCGCGTGAGGACTTCCGTTCCCTGACACCCCGAGCCTGTCAGGACTCGTCGGTCTGGTTCGAGCGTTCGGGGGTCACCCGGGCTACGAATTCTGACACACCCGCCCGCGGGCCCGGCGGCGGGCCTCCGGGCCGGTGGCCCGGGGATCTGCATACTTATACGGAGGGTGACAGGGGCACTGATATCGTCCGGATAGCGGACACCGTGCGCCCTCGTTATCCGATTTTGATCTGGATGAGGGTCACCTGACCGTCCTCAGATGGCAGGATTCCCCCCATCTCGGATCGAGCCGACCACTGGTCGAGGCGGTTCGGTCAACGTCCACCTCGGCGGAGGGTGGCGGAAGCGGTACCCGTACGACCCTGTGCGCCCCCGCGCCCAGGCCCGCACCACCCGGCCCCGCACGTACGACGACGTACAGCAGAACACACCACCCTCCGTACGGCGCCGTACGGCCTGCTGAACCGGTGCGCCGCTCCCGCGGCGCGCTCCGCCCGACCTCTCTCCCGAGAAGGAGATCCCCCTCATGACCGCCCGTACCCAGCGCACCCGGCTCCTCGCGGCCTGCGCGGTTGCCGCCTCCGTCTCGCTCGTGCTGACCGGCTGCGGCAGCAGCAAGTCGTCCTCCGGTTCGTCCGCCGGCGCCGGCACCAACCCGAGCGCCACGGTCGGCGCCGTGACGGCCGACCCGACGCTGGCCGCCCTCGTCCCGGCCGACGTCAAGTCCTCCGGCAAGCTCGTGGTCGCCGCGGACGCCTCGTACGCGCCCAACGAGTTCAAGGACGAGAAGGGCAACGTCGTCGGCATGGACGTCGACCTCGCCGACGCGATCGCCAAGAAGCTGGGCCTGACCGCCGACGTCCAGAACGCGGACTTCACCTCGATCATCCCGGGCATCGCGGCGAAGAAGTACCAGCTCGGCATGAGCTCCTTCACCGACACCAAGGAGCGCGAGGCGACCGTCGACATGGTCACCTACTTCACCGCCGGCAGCGCCATCGCGGTGAAGAAGGGCAACCCCGACAAGATCGACCCCAAGGACCTCTGCGGCAAGAAGGTCGCCGTCCAGACCGGCACCACCCAGGCCGACGAGATCAAGGACACCCGCAACCCGGACTGCACCAAGGCCGGCAAGCCGACCATCCCGAACGACGGCGACAAGTTCCCGCTGCAGACGGACGTCACCCAGTCCCTGATCGCCGGACGCGACCAGGCCATGATGGCCGACTCGCCGGTCATCGACTACGCCCTCAAGCAGACCAACGGCCAGCTGGAGAAGCTCGGCGACACCTACGACAGCGCGCCCTACGGCGTGGTCGTCGACAAGAACTCGCCGCTCACCAAGGCCGTCCAGGGCGCCGTCCAGTCGCTGATCGCGGACGGCACCTACAAGCAGATCCTGACGAAGTGGGGCGTCGCGGCCGGCGCGATCGACAAGTCCGAGATCAACGCCGCCAAGAGCTGACCCTCCGCACCACCACACCCCCTGAGGCCACCCACTGTGAATCCTTCAGACCAGGGGCTGACGAAGCCGGGACGGCCTGAGCCCATCAAGGCCGTCCCGGTCCGCCACCCCGGACGCTGGGCCGGAGCCATCGTCGTCGTCGTCCTCGCGGCGATGCTGCTCCACGCCCTGATCTACAACCCCGCGTTTCAGTGGGACGTCGTCCGCGACACCATGCAGGACGACACGATCATCAGCGGTATCGGGACCACTCTCGAACTCACCGTGCTCTCCATGCTCATGGGCGTGGTCGGCGGTGTGATCCTCGCGGTCATGCGGCTCTCGCCGAACCCGCTGCTGTCCGGAACGGCCTGGTTCTACATCTGGGTTTTCCGCGGCACCCCGGTGCTGGTCCAGCTGGTGTTCTGGAACTTCCTGGGCACGCTCTGGCAGAACCTCTCGATCGGCATCCCGTTCGGCCCGGAGTTCTGGTCGGAGAACACCAACACCCTCATCCCGACCTTCACCGCCGCGCTGCTCGGCCTCGGCCTCAACGAGGCCGCGTACATGGCGGAGATCGTCCGCGGCGGCATCCAGTCCGTCGACGAGGGCCAGACCGAGGCCGCGCACGCGCTGGGCATGAGCCGTACGGCCACCCTGCGCCGGATCGTCCTGCCGCAGGCGATGCGGGTGATCGTCCCGCCGACCGGCAACGAGACCATCTCGATGCTGAAGACCACCTCGCTGGTCCAGGTCATCTCGCTGTCCGAGCTGTTCACCGCCGGCCACGACATCTACTCGCGCACCTTCCAGACCATCCCGGTCCTGGTCGCGGTCAGCATCTACTACCTGATCATGACCTCGATCCTCACCGTGGGGCAGTACTACATCGAGCGGTACTACGCTCGTGGTGCGAACCGAACGCTGCCGCCGACGCCGCTCCAGCGGCTGCGCAGGCTGTTCGCCGGAAAGCCCGCCCCGAAGGAGCACGACGTCGTCCCGGGGCTCGAGGGAGGTGGTCACGTATGACCGATCTGACCAAGTCCCCCCAGGACGCCCGGCCGGGCGCCGAGCCGATGGTCAGGGCCGAGGGCGTGCACAAGTCGTACGGCCTGGTCGAGGTCCTCAAGGGCATCGACCTGGAGGTCAAGCAGAGCGAGGTGTTCTGCCTGGTCGGCCCGTCCGGCTCCGGGAAGTCGACCTTCCTGCGGTGCATCAACCACCTGGAGAAGATAAACGGCGGCCGCCTCTGGGTGGACGGCCAACTGGTCGGCTACCAGCAGAAGGGCGACAGGCTCTACGAGCTCAAGGACCGCGAGGTCGCCCTGAAGCGCCGGGACATCGGCATGGTCTTCCAGCGCTTCAACCTGTTCCCGCACATGACGGCCGTCGAGAACGTCATGGAGGCCCCGGTCCAGGTCAAGAAGGAGAACAAGGCCGCCGCCCGGGAACAGGCGATGGCCCTGCTGGAGCGGGTCGGCCTCGCCGACAAGGCGAAGAACTACCCGTCCCAGCTCTCCGGCGGCCAGCAGCAGCGCGTGGCGATCGCCCGCGCGCTGGCCATGAAGCCCAAGCTGATGCTCTTCGACGAGCCCACCTCGGCGCTCGACCCGGAGCTGGTCGGCGAGGTGCTGGACGTCATGCGCGGGCTGGCCGAGGAGGGGATGACCATGATCGTCGTCACCCACGAGATGGGCTTCGCCCGCGAGGTCGGCGACGCACTGGTGTTCATGGACGGCGGCGTGGTCGTCGAGTCCGGCAGCCCCCGCGAGGTGCTCACCAACCCGCAGCACGAGCGCACCCGGGCGTTCCTCTCCAAGGTGCTCTGACCCGGTGCTCTGAGTACGCACGGTCGGCGCCCGGCAGGCGATCCTGCCGGGCGCCGACGTTTTCCCCGCACGGGTAATAGGCTGGAGGCTGTCAGCCCGTTACCGATCTTCTGGAAGGACCGCCGTGGAGCTGGCGTCGTACGCCGATCTCGCCGTTCGGCTGGTGAACACCGAGGAGCCCGAGCGCGGCACCGACACGCTGACGTCCGTGGACGCGGTGCGCGGGCTGTTCTCCGACTCCTCCCGGGCCGGCGCGCTCGCCGAGGAGGCCGACGTGCCGCGTCTGCGGGGCGTGCGGACCAGGCTGCGCGGGGTCTTCGAGGCCGCCGCCGAGGGCGACGAGGTCCGGGCCGTCGACCTGCTGAACAGCCTGCTGATGGAGTACCCCGTCAGCCCGCTGGTCTCCGGGCACGACCACCTCGACGACGCCGGGCGGCCGCGCTGGCACCTGCACCTGGCCGACAACTCGCCGACCGCCACCGCGCACTTCAGCGCCGTCGCCTGCATGGGCCTGGCCGTCCACCTCACCGAGCTGGGCGCCGACCGGCTCGGCATCTGCCAGGCCGCGCCCTGCCGCAACGCCTACCTGGACACCTCGACCAACCGCTCCCGCCGCTACTGCTCGGACCGCTGCGCCACCCGCGCCAACGTGGCCGCCTACCGGGCCCGCAAGCGCCAGGAGGCGGCGGCCGCCACCACGCAGGAGGGTTAGATCTCCTCGGCCCACACGCCGAGTCGGCGGGCCAGGCCCGGCACCCGGGCCAGCCGGGGGCCGAGCAGCAGCCGCTCCAGCCGCCGGCCCGGCGCCAGCCAGGCCGGCGAGGGGCGCAGCCGCAGCAGCACCCGGCCGAGCAGCAGTTCGTCCGGCACCGGGCCGTAGGAGCGGCTGTCGCTGTCCACCGGGCGGTTGTCGGAGAGCAGCCACCAGCCCTGCGGGCGGCGCTCGGCGGCCCGCTTCACCACCAGCAGGTCCTGCTGGAAGGGGTGCCGGAAGAGCACCACCGCGCCGGGCCGGATCGGCGCGCCGTAGCGGACCAGCAGCTGGTCGCCCTCGCGCAGGGTCGGCACCATCGACGGGCCCGCCACGTCGACCAGCCCGAACGGCAGCGCGCCGCCCGGCTCCGTCCGTTCGGCGCCCTCCGGTCCCGTGCTCCGTGCCACGACTCCTCCTCCCGCGCTGCCCGCACCCAGTCTGCCGTACGGGCCGTCACCTGTTCGATGTCCGGATTACCCCGGTTCCGGGTCCGCCTTTCGCCCTAGGCCCACCGCCCGGCCGCGAAACCGGGGGGCCGGAAGGGTAATCTCGGGCGCGGGAAGACGATCTAAGGAAGGACTCCCATGTTCTCTCGTCTGTTTGCACCGCGCGCCACCGCCCACGCCCACTGCGACCTGCCCTGCGGTGTGTACGACCCGGCCCAGGCCAAGCTGGAGGCCGAGTCGGTCAAGGCCACCCAGGAGAAGTACCAGGCCAACGAGGACCCGCACTTCCGCGCCCGCGCCATCATCATCAAGGAGCAGCGCGCCGAGGCCGTCAAGCACCACATCTCGGTGCTGTGGAGCGACTACTTCAAGGCCCCGCACTTCGAGAAGTACCCGCAGCTGCACCAGCTGATCAACGACACCCTGAAGGCCGCCTCGGCCGCCAAGGCGTCCACCGACCCGGCCACCGGCCA
Source organism: Streptomyces sp. Y1 (assembly GCF_041053115.1). Lineage (NCBI taxonomy): Bacteria > Bacillati > Actinomycetota > Actinomycetes > Kitasatosporales > Streptomycetaceae > Streptomyces > Streptomyces sp. Y1. The sequence goes on from NZ_CP163445.1 coordinate 2,808,306, forward strand.
GGCCCTGCTGGACCTGATCGCCGAGGTCGACAAGATCTTCTGGGAGACCAAGCAGGCCTGAGCCTGACGCGTCGCCACCCGACCGCCCCCGTCCGCAGCGCCGGACGGGGGCGGTCGTGCGTTCACGTCCGGATCGCGAGGTAAGGGTCATTCAGGCTGTGCGGCTGTTATGCTGCCAGGGCGTCCGAGGGGGAAGTCCGGTGCGAATCCGGCGCTGACCCGCAACGGTGAGCGGAGCCCGTGCTGCCCGTACGGCCCCGCCAGCCCGATCGCCCCCGGCCGCTGAACTCCCGACAACTCGCCGCGGACTGCGAGGGGACGGCGCCCCGGCACACCCTCCGGCAGGCCGCCCGGCCCGGCGCACCCACGGCCCGAGGCAAGGCGCAGCCCGTCCGTGAGCACCCGTGAGACCAGCCCGAGCGGCCCGCCCGCCGCCCGCCGAATACCCGCCCTGCCACTCGCCGCGGGCCTGGCCGCCGTCCTGCTGGTCTCGCTGCTGTGCGGCGTCTCGCTGGGCGCCTCCGGGATCGGCTTCCCGCACGCCCTGCGGCTGGTCGCCGCCGGGCTGACGGGCGGTCGGCTGGACGCCGACGAGGCCTCCGCGTACGCGATCGTCTGGCAGATCCGGCTGCCGCGCACCGTGCTCGCCGCCGTGGTCGGCGCCGGGCTGGCCGCCACCGGGGTCGCCGTGCAGGCGCTGGTGCGCAACGCGCTGGCCGACCCCTTCGTCCTCGGCATCTCCTCCGGCGCCGCGGTCGGCGCCAACGCCGTCCTGCTGCTCGGCGCCTTCGCCTCGCTGGGGGTCTGGGCGATCTCGGCGTCCGCCTTCGGCTCCGCCCTGGCCGCGATGGTGCTGGTCTACCTCGCCGCCCGGACCGCGGCCGGGCTCACCCCGCTGCGGCTGGTGCTCACCGGCACTGCGCTGTCCTACGGCTTCTCCGCCGTCACCTCGCTGATGGTCTTCGCCTCCGCCCGCGGCGAGGCCGCCCGGGACGCCATGATGTGGCTGCTCGGCAGCCTCGGCGGCGCCACCTGGGGCTCGGTGCCGATCGCCGCCGCCACGGTGCTGGCCGGGCTGGCCTACCTGGCGTGCGCCGCCGGGCGGTTGGACGCGCTCGCGATGGGCGACGAGACCTCCGCCTCGCTCGGCGTCGACCCGGACCGGCTGCGCCGCGAGCTGTTCACGGTGACCGCCGCCGTCACCGGCACGGTGGTCGCGGTCAGCGGGGCGATCGGCTTCGTCGGGCTGCTGATGCCGCACCTGGCCCGGATGCTGGTCGGCGCCGGGCACCGCCGGGTGCTGCTGGTCGCGCCGCTCGCCGGGGCGGTCCTGCTGGTCTGGGTGGACATCGCCTCGCGCACCCTGCTGGCGCCCGCCGAGCTGCCGGTCGGGATCTTCACCGCGGTGCTCGGGGTGCCGGCCTTCCTGCTGCTGATGCGCCGCCGCGGCTACACCTTCGGAGGCCGCTGATGACGACCGCCACCGATCTCACCGTCGACGGGGTCTCGGTGGAGCTGGCCGGTGCCCGGCTGGTCCACGACGTGGGCCTGCGGGCCGCCGCCGGGCAGGTGGTCGGGCTGGTCGGGCCGAACGGCAGCGGCAAGTCGACCCTGCTGCGCTGCGTCTACCGGGTGCTGCGGCCCGCCGCCGGAGCCGTCCGGCTGGACGGCGACGACCTGCACGCGCTCACCGCCCGGGAGGCGGCCCGCCGGGTGGCCGCGCTGCCCCAGGAGCACTCCGCGGAGTTCGACTTCACGGTGGCCGAGGTGGTCGCGATGGGCCGGCTGCCGCACCGCCGCCCGCTGGCCGGGCCCAGCGGCGCGGACCACGAGCGGTGCGCCGGGGCGCTGCGCCGGGTCGGCGCCGGGCACCTCGCCGAGCGGGGCTTCCTGAGCCTGTCCGGCGGCGAGAAGCAGCGGGTGCTGATCGCCCGGGCGCTGGTCCAGGAGCCGCGGCTGCTGGTGCTGGACGAGCCCACCAACCACCTCGACATCGCGCACCAGTTGGAGGTGCTGGCGCTGGTCCGCGAGGCCGGCCCGACGGTGCTCACCGCGCTGCACGACCTCAACCTCGCCGCCGGCCACTGCGACCTGCTGTACGTGCTGCGGGCCGGCCGGATCGTCGCCTCCGGGCCGCCCGCGGAGGTGCTCGAACCGGGCCTGCTGGCCGAGGTGTTCGGCGTCCGGGCCACCCCCGTCCGGCACCCGGTGACCGGCGCCCTCCAGCTGCTGTTCGACCGACTCCCCTGAACCCCCGAGGAAATCCTTTGCGCACCAAGGCCGTTGCCGCCGCCCTGCTCGCCCTCGGGCTCACCGCCTGCGGCGCCGAGATCGCCCCGAGCGGCGGGCCCACCACCGCCTCCGCCCACTACCCGGTGACCGTGGACAACTGCGGCACCCCGCTGACCTTCCGGCAGAAGCCCGCCCGCGCCGTCACCAACGACGTCGGCATCACCGAGCTGATGCTCTCCCTCGGCCTCGCCGACCGGATGGCCGGCTACGTGATGCCCGACGACAAGGGCCGGGTCGACCGGGTGCCGTGGAAGGACGGCTACCAGCAGACCGCGTGGCTCTCCAAGCAGCAGATCACCAAGGAGATCGCGCTGGACGCCAAGGCCGACCTGGTCTTCGCCGGCTGGCACTACGGCTTCGACGAGGGCCGTGGCGTCACCCCGCAGGCGTTCCGGGCGCTCGGCATCGACTCGTACGTGCTCACCGAGTCCTGCCGCAGCGGCAAGGGCGCCGAGCGCGGGGTGATGGGGCCGCTGGACGCGCTCTACACCGACCTGGCCAACCTCGGCGAGATCTTCGACGTGCGCGAGCGCGCCGACCGGCTGATCGCCGACTTCAAGGCCCGGATCGCCGCCGTCCCCCAGCCGGAGCGCCGCCCGTCCGTCTTCCTGTACGACAGCGGGCGGGACAAGCCGTACACCGCCGGGAAGTTCGCCGCCGCCGACGAGATCATCACCAGGGCCGGCGGGACGAACGTCATGGGCGACCTCGCCGACTCCTGGGTGACGACGGGCTGGGAGAGCGTCGTCGAGCGCGACCCGGAGGTGATCGTGATCAACAACTACGGGGAGGTCGGCGCCGAGGAGAAGCGGGCGTTCCTCAAGTCCCTCCCGGCGCTGGCCGGGGTCTCGGCGATCAGGAACGACCGGATCGTCGTGCTGGACTACGTCGACCTGGTCGAGAGCCCGCGCAACCCGGCCGCGATCAGCACGCTCGCCGAACAGCTGCGGGCCGCCCCGGCCCGCTGAGGCCCGGGCCCGAAGTCGGGCCCTTCACCCCTGGGAGGAACCGGGCCCGGTCGGTAGGCTCGGTGGCATGATCCGCACCGCCGTCGCCAGCGACGTCCCCGTCATCCGGGAATTCATCCGCGAGCTCGCGGAGTACGAGAAGGAACCGCAGGAGGCCGTGGCCACCGACGAGCAGCTGCACACCGCGCTGTTCGGCCCCGACCCGGCGCTGTTCGGCCTGATCGCCGAGGACGACGCCACCGGCGAGCCGGTCGGCTTCGCGGTCTGGTTCCGCAACTTCTCGACCTGGCGCGGCACCCACGGGGTCTACCTGGAGGACCTGTACGTCCGCCCGGAGGCCCGCGGCGGCGGCCACGGCAAGGCGCTGCTGCTGGAACTGGCGCGGATCGCCGTCGAGCGCGGCTACTCCCGGGTGGAGTGGTCGGTGCTGGACTGGAACCGTCCCTCGATCGACTTCTACGAGTCGCTCGGGGCGGTGCCGATGACCGGCTGGACCGTCTACCGGCTGACCGGCGACGCGCTCGCCGCCGCGGGCGCCCGCACCTGAGCGGGCACCCGGACGCCGTGCGGATTCTCCGGGGCCCGCGCGGTGTTGTAGGGAGACCGGCGGAATCCCGCGGAGTCGGGAAAGGCCCTGCCACCCTGCGTCGCAATGCCTTACCATGAGTAACCCTCGCACCAGGGTGCCGAGGGCGTTGAGAGCGATGGCGGATTCCCGGCATCGAGCCCCCGTCCGGGGGTACCTAGGAAGCACAGCACGCCACCCAGGAGGCAAGGGTGTCCCAGATCGACGACGATCTCGGAGTTCAGGACTTCGTGGAGGTACGGCTGCCCGCGGCGGGGGCCTACCTCTCCGTGCTGCGGACTGCGACGGCCGGGCTCGCGGCCCGGCTGGACTTCACCCTCGACGAGATCGAGGACCTGCGGATCGCGGTGGACGAGGCCTGCGCCATCCTGCTCCAGCAGGCGGTGCCCGGCTCCGTGCTGTCCTGCGAGTTCCGCCTGGTCGGCGACTCGCTGAAGGTCACGGTGTCCGCCCCGACGACCGACGGCAAGGCCCCCGAGCGGGACACCTTCGCCTGGACGGTGCTCTCCGCGCTGGCCGGCGAGGTGGACTCCTCGGTCGGCGAGGACAACACCGTGTCCATCAGCCTGCACAAGAAGCGCGGCGGCTCCGCCGCCCACTAGCCAGCGCGCCGCCCAGCAGCAACACCCTGCACGGGCCGTCCGCCGCTCCCCCACCGGGGGCCGGGCGGGCGGCTCCCGGTACCGCCCCACCACGCGGTACGACCAACGAGACGACTTCCGGGGCCAGCGGCCCCGGTGCTCCCGGAACGGAACGGGGGAATGGCCGTGAGTGATCTGGACCGTACCGGCCTCGCGACGGCGGGCCCTGCCGTACCGACCCAGGCGAGCGTTCCCGGCCTCGCCGCCAACGACGAAGCGCACCCGAAGGACGCCCACCGGATGAGCCAGCCGACCGAGCCGACGTCTGATCCGTCGCACGACTCCCCGAACCCGCCCGATCCGGCGGGCGAGGCCGGGGACCTGCACGGCGCGGTGCCCGCCCAGGGCTCGCACCGCACCGGCGCGCCGGACCGGGAGGCGGCCCGCGCGCTGTTCGTCCGGCTGTCCGCGCTGCCCGAGGGCTCCCCGGAGCGCGTCGAGCTGCGCAACCAGCTGGTCCGGATGCACATCCCGCTGGTCGAGCACCTGGCCAGACGGTTCCGCAACCGCGGCGAGCCGCTGGACGACCTGACCCAGGTCGCCACCATCGGCCTGATCAAGTCGGTGGACCGCTTCGACCACGAGCGCGGGGTCGAGTTCTCCACCTACGCAACGCCGACCATCGTCGGCGAGATCAAGCGGCACTTCCGCGACAAGGGCTGGGCGGTGCGCGTCCCGCGCCGCCTGCAGGAGCTGCGGCTGTCGCTCACCACGGCGACCAGCGAGCTCTCCCAGCGGCACGGCCGCTCCCCCACGGTGCACGAGCTGGCCGAGCACCTGGGGATCTCCGAGGAGGACGTGCTGGAGGGCCTGGAGTCCGCCAACGCGTACTCCACGCTGTCCCTGGACGTCCCGGACAGCGACGACGAGTCGCCGGCCGTGGCGGACACCCTGGGCGCCACCGACGAGGCGCTGGAGGGCGTCGAGTACCGCGAGTCGCTGAAGCCGCTGCTGGCCCAACTGCCGCCCCGCGAGCAGAAGATCCTGGTGCTGCGGTTCTTCCGGAACATGACCCAGTCGCAGATCGCCGCCGAGGTGGGGATCTCCCAGATGCACGTGTCCCGGCTGCTCGCCCGGACGCTGGCCCAGCTGCGCGAGAAGCTGCTGGTGGAGGAGTAGGGCCGGTCGGACCGGCCCCGGGGCTGACGGCCGCTCAGCGGCCGTCAGCCGTACGTCGGCGGCCCTGTGCGCTCAGCCCTGCTGGGTGTACAGGGCCGCCGTCGACTTCGGGTTCAGCAGCGCCCCGATGCCGACCAGCCCGAGCAGGCCGGTCAGCCCGCCGACCACGACCATCGCGCCGCCGCTCTCGACCATGTAGTAGGCGACCGGCAGGCACAGGGAGTTGGTCAGCACCGCCGGGCTGCGGCCCCAGCGGCGCTCCTTGAGCAGCGCCCGGGCGGCCAGCACGGGCAGCACGCCGAGCAGCACGATGACCACGCCGCCGAACTCGTTCAGGGCCAGCTGCTTGGTCTGGCCGGACAGCGCGGAGACCATGTCCCAGACGCCGACGACGGCCAGTGCGGCGCCCTCCAGGGCGGTGATGGCGGCGCCCAGGGTGAGCGAAACCGGGCGAGTGGGTACGGGTGCGGAGGTTTCTGCGGTCACTCCAGCAGGGTAGCCGCCGGTCGGTCCGTACCGACCCGTAGGCTTTCCCCATGCGCGCACTCCTGGTCGTGAACCACAAGGCCACCACCACCAGTGGCCGGACCAGGGACGTACTGATCCACGCGCTGCGCAGCGACCTCAAGCTGGACGTCGCCGAGACGCAGTACCGGGGCCACGCCCGTGACCTGGCCCGGGAGGCCGCCCAGGACGGCTCGGTGGACCTGGTGGTGGCGCTGGGCGGCGACGGCACCGTCAACGAGGTGGTGAACGGGCTGCTGACCCACGGCCCGGGCGAGAAGGTCCCGCGACTGGCCGTGGTGCCGGGCGGTTCGACCAACGTGTTCGCCCGCGCGCTGGGCCTGCCCAACGACCCGGTGGAGGCCACCGGCGTCCTGCTGAACGCGCTGGACCACGGGCGCGAGCGCCCGATCGGGCTGGGCAAGGCGATGACCGAGGGGTTGCCGGACCGCTGGTTCACCTTCACCGCCGGGTACGGCTTCGACGCCGGGGTGGTCGGTCGGGTCGAGGCCCAGCGCAACGCCGGGCGCAAGTCCACCCACGCCCTGTACGTCGGGCAGGCGATCCGGCACTACTTCACCCAGCGTGAGCAGCGCCGGTCGGGGCCGGTGGCCCTGGAGCTGCCGGGCCACGAGCGGGTGCCGGGCCTGGTGATGGCCATAGTCAGCAACACCTCGCCGTGGACCTTCCTGGGCAACCGCCCGGTCTACCCCTCGCCGCTCGCCTCCTTCGACACCGACCTCGACGTCTTCGGGATCACCCGGATGACGGCGTTCGGTACCGCTCGAACGATCCGTCAGATCCTGCGGTCGCACACGCCTTCGGCCGACGGCGCACCGCCGGCCGGCCCGTCCGGGAAGCACGTCGTCTCCTATCACGACGTCAGGCACTTCACCTTGGTTTCAGAGGAACCCGCACCGTTCCAGGTGGACGGGGACCATCTTGGAGACCGGAGTCGGGTCAGTTTCACAGGCGTACGACGGGCACTGCGTGTGATTGTGTGACCGGAAGAGGGGTTCGCCCTTCTTCTCGAACGCACAAGCCCCCTTCACTCCATCGAAGTACTGGCTGTGAGCTAAGCGACACCGAAGAATCAAAAATTCCTCCCCGAAGGGGGTTGTATCCGAGCCCGAGGTTTGCGAACCTCTACATGGCGATCGGGACACATCGCAGCGACGGCGACCAGCACCACAGGGAAGCTGACCGCGAGGTGCCCCTCGAATCGCCGAATCCCCCCCAGCACAGACCACCCGGGCCCGGTAGGCCTTTGGTCTCTTTTGCTGTTGTGGGATTCGTGAAAGCGTTCACATTCACAAGCCATTCGATTATGCCGGTGCCACCCCCGCCGGCAGGAGGAGTTGGACGACCATGGACTGGCGCCACCGCGCTGTCTGCCGCGAAGAGGACCCGGAGCTGTTCTTCCCGATCGGGAACACCGGTCCTGCTCTGCTGCAGATCGAGGAAGCCAAGGCCGTGTGCCGCCGCTGCCCGGTGATGGAGCAGTGCCTGCAGTGGGCGCTCGAGACCGGTCAGGACGCCGGCGTCTGGGGCGGCATGAGCGAGGACGAGCGTCGCGCCATGAAGCGCCGCGCCGCCCGCAACCGCGCCCGCACCGCCTGATCACACGCAGTGACACAGGCGGCGACGCCGAACCGGTGGCAACACCAGCAGTAACCGCAGTACCGATCGACTCATGATCAAAGGCTTCCCTGCACTTCCTGGTGAAGCCTTCCGAACAAAGGGCCTTGCCCGGCAAGGTCCCGCGACACCAGTCCGTCCAGCCACTTGATACTGTTCACTTAGAGCAATATTGTGGAGCTGAGGCGCTCACCGTGTGCAACGCACCGGCCGGGTGTCGCACCACCCAGAGCCCCCGTTCCGGCCGACTCCCCCCGACGGCCGGAACGGGTTGAGAGGCCCTGTCGACCCACCCCCCCCCGGTCGACAGGGCCTCGTTTCTGTTTCCGCGCAGCCCGTCCCTCTTCGGGTGGGCGCACGGAGCGTGCACCCGGCGCTTCCGCCGCCTGCACGCCCCCTGCACACCTCAGCGCACCGGGATCTCCAGGACGACCTTCGTCCCGCCGTTCGGGCCGGCCACCATGTCGAAGGTGCCGCCCAGCTCCCCGGTGGCCAGCGTCCGGACGATCTGCAGTCCGAGGTTGCCGGCCGTCTTCGGGTCGAAGCCCTCCGGCATCCCGCGGCCGTCGTCCTGCACCGTGATCAGCAGGTACTCCTCCGGCTTGGCGCCGCCGTTCCAGCTGTCCGACCAGCCCATGCCGGTCGCCGGGGCCCGCCCGCGCAGCGCGCTCACCTCCAGGTTGCCGGAGGCGGTCGGACCGAAGGCATGTTCGAGGGCGTTCTGCAGCAGTTCGGTCAGCACCATCGACAGCGGGGTGGCCACCTCGGCGGACAGGATGCCGAAGCTGCCGGTGCGGCGGGTCGCCACCCGGCCGTCCTGGGACAGCTCCATCACCATCGCCAGCACCCGGTCGGCGATCTCGTCGAAGGCCACCTGCTCGTCCAGCGCCTGGGACAGCGTCTCGTGCACGATCGCGATCGAGCCGACCCGGCGCACCGCCTCGTCCAGCGCCGCCCGGCCGGCCTCGGACTCCATCCGGCGGGACTGCAGCCGCAGCAGGGCGGCGACGGTCTGCAGGTTGTTCTTCACCCGGTGGTGGATCTCCCGGATGGTGGCGTCCTTGGTCATCAGCTCGCGATCGCGGCGGCGCAGCTCGGTGACGTCGCGGCAGAGCACCAGCGAGCCGGTCAGGGTGCCCTTGGGCTTGAGCGGGATCGCGCGCAGCGTCACCACTCCCCCCTGGGCCTCGACCTCGGTCTGCCGGGGGGCCCAGCCGCTGGCCAGCTTCACCAGCGCCTCGTGCACGGCCGAGCGGGACGGCGGGGCGAGCTCGGCGGTGGCCCGGCCGAGGTGGCTGCCGACCAGGTCGGTGGTGAGGCCCAGGCGGTGGTAGGCGGAGAGCGCGTTGGGGCTGGCGTAGGTGACGATGCCGTCCGCGTCCACCCGGATCAGGCCGTCGCCGACCCGGGGGGCCGCGTCCATGTCGGCCTGCTCGACGCCGGGGAACGGGAAGCTGCCGGCGGCGATCATCTGGGCCAGGTCGGAGGCGCTCTGCAGGTAGGTGAGTTCGAGTCGGCTGGGGGTGCGGACGGTCAGCAGGTTGGTGTTGCGGGCGATCACCCCGAGCACCTTGCCCTCGCGCCGGACCGGGATCGACTCGACCCGCACCGGCACCTCCTCGCGCCACTCCGGGTCGCCCTCGCGCACGATCCGGCCCTCGTCGAAGGCGGCGTCCAGCAGCGGGCGGCGCCCGCGCGGGACGAGGTGACCGACCATGTCGTCCTGGTAGGAGGTGGGGCCCGTGTTGGGCCGCATCTGGGCGACCGACACGTACCGGATGCCGTCCCAGGTGGGGATCCACAGCACCAGGTCGGCGAAGGAGAGGTCGGAGAGCAGCTGCCACTCCGAGACCAGGTTGTGGAGCCATTCCACGTCGGCCCCGGTGAGGGTGGTGTGGCGGCGGACGAGTTCGTTCAGCGAGGGCACATGGCGAGGGTAGCGCCGCCGGTCGCGGCGGGGCGCGGCGGACCAGGAGGCGGACCCGGGGGGCGGCGCCCGGACCGCCCCCCGGACCGCCCCGAGTTGTTTAGACCAATTTGCCGCCCGCCCTGGACAACCCCGATTGGTCTAGTCCACAATGAAAGGGCACCAAGGAGAGGCCCACCGCGCAACTGCCCTGACCGCGCGAGGCCGCTCCTCGGTCGGACACCGCCGAACGAGGACCCCGCACAGTCCTCGATCGTCACCGGTGGCCGACGACAGCTCCGGGCTGCGGTGCCGCACGGGTTGAGGGTCCCGTGTCGGCGCCGTGGCCCGTAGTGCTTTCCGGACCCGCTGGGCTTTCCGGACCCGCCGGGCTTTCCGGCCCCGGCCCCGGAGGGCACTCCCCCGGCCACCTTCCGCCGCTCAGCGGATCGGGCCCCGTCCACGGTCGGTGGACGGGGCCCGGCCCGCGCGGGTCCGGACGTCAGCGCGTCTCGGTCACCTTGGCCAGCGCGCGCGGGGCGTCCGGGTCCTGGCCGCGGGCGATGGTGACCTCGTACGCCAGCAGCTGCAGCGGCAGGATCTCCAGGACCGGCTGGACCTCCTCCGGCACGCCCGGCGGCAGCGCGAAGCCGGCCGAGGCGGCGTCCACCTGCGCCTGCTGGCCGACCACCACCAGGTCCGCGCCGCGCCCGCGCAGCCGGTCCAGCACCGGCTGCAGCGCCTCGCCGCCCTTGCCGTCCGGGACGATCGCGATGACCGGCGAGACGTTGTCGACCATGGCCAGCGGACCGTGCAGCAGGTCGGCGCCGGAGAACGGGGTGGCCGGGATGTAGGTGGTCTCCATCAGCTTCAGCGCCGCCTCGCGGGCGGTCGGGTAGCCGTAGCCGCGCGAGGTGATCACCAGCCGCTGGGCGAAGCGGTAGCGCTCGGCGAGCGCCTTCACCTCGGGCTGGCGGGCCAGGATCCCGGCGGCCAGGCCCGGCAGCACCCGGGCCCGCTCGCCGTCGCCGCCGCGCAGCCCCTCGACCAGCAGGTAGAGCGCGAGCAGTTCGGCGGTGTAGGTCTTGGTGGCCGGCAGCGCCTTCTCCGGGCCGGCCAGCACGTCGATGTGGAACTCGGAGACCTCGGCCAGCGGCGAGGCCGCGTTGTTGGTGACGGCCAGGGTGATCGCGCCGGCCTCGCGGGCGGCCTTGGTGGAGGCGACCAGGTCGGGCGAGCCGCCGGACTGACTGACGGTGACGACCAGCACGTCGGTGAGGTCCGGCTTGGCGCCGTACGCGGTGGTGGTGGACATCGAGGTCAGGCCGGCCGGCTTGCCGAGCAGGATCTCGATCAGGTACTTGGCGTACAGCGCGGCGTTGTCGGAGGTGCCGCGTGCGGTCAGCAGGACGAAGCGCGGCTTGCGGGCGGCGATCTCGCCCGCGATCTCGCGGATCCTCGGAGCGCCCTCGTCGAGGATGCGCTGGAGGACGGCCGGCTGCTCGGCCATCTCCGCCGCCATGATCCGGCCGGGAACGGTCTGCGGGTCGGACATCTGGGTGTGCCTCCGATGAGATGGGTCGACCCGCGCGGGCGGGCGCCCGGCGGGGGCCTCTGCGTCGGCGAGTCCGCACACTCGCTGCGGCAATCCTACGAGCGGGCCCGCCGGGCAGCACCTCCGAAGTGCCGCCCGGCACGGCCGGTCAGGACGGCTTGTTGATCAGCTGGTCGATCGCCGCGTCGGCCTCCTTGGTGGCCTGGTCGACGGACTTGCCCTTGAGGATCGCGGCCAGCATGTCGGGCAGGATCCTCTGCTTCTCGACCGCGCCCCAGCCGGGTGCCAGCGGGGTGAACCAGGCGTCCGGCACGGCGTTGGCCGCGGCGGCGGTGGTCGGCCTGCTCTTCAGCGGGGCCAGCTGGGTGAGGTTGTTCGGCAGGATGTCCTTGTCGGCCAGCGCCTGCTGGGACTTGGTGCCGGTGAACATCCGGATCCAGTCGGCGGCCAGTGCCGACTGCGCGGACTTGGCGGTGACCGCGAGGTCGGAGCCGCCGATGAAGGTGGGCAGCGGCTTGCCGTCCGGGCCGGGCATGGTGGCGAGCCTGACGGAGTCCTTGAGGCTCGGGTCGCCGGTGCCGGGCGCGGTGACGCTGGCCGCCTCGTAGCCGTTGCCGTAGAAGGCGGCGGCGTGCCCGCGCGCCATCGCCTCGTATTGGTTCTGCTCGTTGACCGTCTGGTCGCCCTTGTTGTACTTGCGGACCAGGTCGACGAAGTGGCTGATCCCCTGTTGGGACTTGGGGTCGTGCAGGGTGCCGTGCCAGTTGCCGGAGGAGTCGAACTTGGCGATGCTGCCGCCGTACGCGGCCACGTAGCTCATCGCCGCGTACCAGTACGGGCCCGGCAGGTAGAGCGGGGAGAAGGACCGGTCGGACCTGTTCTTCTCGGCGATCCGGTCCAGCGCCGCCAGCAGGTCGGTCTCGGTCTTCGGGAACTCCGCGCTGCCGGTGGCCTGTTGGAAGGCGGCGGACTGGTAGATCGCGACCCGGGCGCCGGCGTAGTAGGGCACGCACCAGAGCTTGTCCTGGTAGGTGCAGGTGTTGGCGAGCGCCTTGATCCAGGCGTCGGAGTTGTCGAAGCTGCTGCGGTCCACCGGGGCGAGCGCGCCGGAGAGCACGTACTTCATGGTCTCGGTGTTGCCGAGCTCGACCACGTCCGGGGCGCTGCCGTCGGCGATGGCCTTGTCGAGCTTGCCGACCTTGTCGGCCCAGCCCTGGTACGAGAGCTTGAGGGTGACGTTCGGGTACTTCGCCGCGAACTCGTCGTTGACCCGCTGGACCAGGTCGGGCCAGTTCTTCTGGGCGTCGTCCATCAGCCAGACGGTGACGGTGCCGCGGGCCGCCTTCGGATCGGCGGCGGCGCTCCCGTCGCCCGCCGGGGGCGAGCCGGTCGAGGAGCAGGCCGTGAGCCCGACCGCCAGGGCGATTCCGAGCGCGGACATGAGCTGACGCTTCATTACGCCATTCTCCGAGGTGCTAGAGCCAAGGGTGGTGCTGCAGGGATGGAGTGGACTTTGGCCTAGACCAAATGCGATGTCAACGGCCAACACCCCTTGCCACCACGGCCGTTGCAGAGCCGTTGTCACCGCATGGCGATCCGTCGCCGGGTCATCACCCTCGGTGGGAATTCCGGCGGATTCCGGATCGGTTTGATGGAGCACGGTCATTCCGGAAATCCACGGATCGAATTCCGGGAAAAGGCCGGGAAAAGCAAAGGGCCCGTCATGCGCGTAGCGCACGACGGGCCCTGGGCCCGGTTCTCGGAAGATCGAGCCTCGGGCGATCGAGCCTCGGGCGATCGAGCCTCGGGTGATCGCGTCTCAGGCGACCGCCCCGTACTGCCCGGTGAGCACCTCCACGGCGGCCAGCCCGCAGACCCGGGCCGCGCCGTGGGTGGCGATGTGGAGCGCGCCGACCGGCTCGGACTGGGGCAGCCCCATCTCGACCACGGCGGCGTCCGGCCGGGCCGCGACCAGGCGGGCCAGCGCGGCGGACATCCAGGCGTGCCGGTGCGCGTCCCGGACCACCAGCACCAGGCGGCGGCCCTCGGCGGCGCCCACCAGCTCGGCGACGAGGGCGTCCAGCAGCTCCGGGGCGGCGTCGGCGGCCGACACCTCGCGGGTGCGGGTGCCCGGGAAGCGGTCGGCCAGCATGCCGGCCACGCCCCACGGGGTGACGTCGCCGACCGCGATGTTCGGCTCGTCCGAGAACGAGGCCACGAACGGGCGCTCGGTCACCGGCAGCACCTCGCGGCCCGGCGCGCGGACCACCTTCAGCGCCCGGCGGGCGGCCCGCAGGCCGACCGCGAGGTCCGGCTCGAAGCGCTCGCCCTGGGCCGCGATCCGGCCCCAGCTGCCCAGCGAGCGGACCCGCTCGGCGGCGTCCGCCAGCCGCTCCTCGGTCAGCCGGCCGGCCCGCACGCCCGCCACGATGGCGTCGCGCAGCATCAGCACGGTGTCCTCGTCGGCCAGCCCGCCGCCGACGCAGATCGCGTCCGCGCCGGCCGCCAGGGCCAGCACGGTGCCCTCGCCCATGCCGAAGGTGTCGGCGATGGCGCCCATCTCGATCGCGTCGCTGACGATCAGGCCCTGGTAGCCGAGGCCGCCGTCCTCGGGCGCGGCCCGCAGCAGGTCGCGAAGCACGGTCGGGCTCAGGGTGGCCGGCAGCTTCGGGTCCAGCGCCGGGATCATGATGTGGGCGGTCATCACGGCCTTGGTGCCGGCCGCGATGGCGGCCTGGAACGGCACCAGGTCGCGGGCGCGCAGCACGTCCAGGTCCACGTCGATGACGGGCAGGCCGTGGTGCGAGTCCACCGCGGTGTCGCCGTGGCCGGGGAAGTGCTTGGAGCAGGCGGCCACGCCGGCCGACTGCAGGCCCTCGACCCAGGCGGCGGTGTGCCGGGCGCACAGCTCCGGGTCGGCACCGAAGGAGCGGACGCCGATGACCGGGTTGCGCGGGTTGGAGTTGACGTCCGCGGTGGGCGCCCAGTTGTAGTTGACGCCGGCCTCGGCCAGCGCCCGGCCCAGCTCGCGGGCGACGTCCCGGGTCAGCCCCGGGTCGTCGATCGCGCCGAGCGCGAGGTTGCCCGGCCAGGAGGAGCCGGAGCCGGCCTCCAGGCGGGTGACGTCGCCGCTCTCCTCGTCGATGGCGATCAGGAGGTCGGGGTTCTCGGCGCGCAGCGCGCCGGTCAGCGCCGAGAGCTGGTCGAGGTCGACCACGTTGCGGTCGAACAGCGCGACCGAGCCGAGCCCGGCGGCGAGGTGGCGCAGCAGCCACGCCGGCGGCTCGGTGCCGACGAAGCCGGGCTGCAGGACGGTCAGCGCGTCCCGGTGGAGCTGGTCGCTGTCCGGGGTGGTGGGGACGAGGATGCTCACGTTGGCTCAGCCCTTCACGGCGCCGTCGGTCAGACCGCCGACCGCCTTGCGCTGCAGGAAGATGAACAGGATCAGGATCGGGACCGCGAAGAGGGTCGAGGCGGCCATGGTCGCGCCCCAGTCGGTGCCGAAGTTGGTCTGGAAGGACGACAGCCACAGCGGCAGGGTCTGGCTGTCGGGCTTCTTGTTCAGCCACAGGACGAGCGGGAACTCGTTCCACGCGGTGACGAAGCCGAACAGCGAGGTCGACATCAGGCCGGGGGCGAGCAGCGGGAAGATCACCTTCAGGAAGGCCTGGGTGCGGGTGCAGCCGTCCACCATGGCCGACTCCTCCAGCTCCTTGGGCACCGCGGCGATGAAGCCGCGCAGCGTCCAGATGGTGAAGGGCAGGACCATCATCATGTAGAAGGCGGTGAGCGGGACGATGCTGTTCAGCAGGTCGTTGTCGCGCGAGATCATGTAGACGCCGATGGTCATGACCTCCCACGGCGCCATCTGGGCCACCATGATGACCAGCACGAAGGCCTTGCGGCCGCGGAACTTCATCCGGGCCACGGCGAAGGACGCCAGGGTGGCGATGACCAGCGAGACGAGCACCGCGCCGACGGTCACCGTGAGGCTGTTGGTGACGTACGTCCAGAAGTTGTCGGCGTGGACGGCCTTGTCGAAGTGGTCGAGGGTGGCGTCCAGCGGGAGGAAGACCGGGGTCCGGCTGATGATGTCCTTGTCCTGCTTGAAGGACGTGGAGATCATCCAGTAGACCGGGAAGACGAAGAAGACGAGCAGGACGACCGCGATCGCGTTCGGCCAGGTACGTCCGATGAGCGAGCGCCTCACAGCTCGTCCTCCTGCTTCAGGATGATGCGGAAGTAGTACGACATCAGCGCGGCCAGCATCAGGATGGTGAGCACCGCGATCGCGGAGCCCGCGCCGAAGCGCTGGGCGCCGATGCCTTCCAGGAAGGCGTGCACCGGCAGCGTGCGGGTGAGCCCGTCCGGCCCGCCGTGGTTGATCAGGTAGACCTGGGTGAACGCCTTGAAGACCCAGATGATCTCCAGGAAGGTCGTGGCCAGGAAGAACGGCTTCAGGCTGGGGAAGACCACCGCGGTGAAGGTCTTGACGGGGCCGGCGCCGTCCATCCGGGCGGCCTCGTAGAGCTCCTTGGGGATGGTGGTCAGCGCGGCGTACATGTTGATCGCCACGAACGGGATCGACATCCACACGATCAGCAGCACGATCACGAAGAAGGTCGAGTACTCGCCGCTGTACCAGTTGAAGTGGGCCATCGAGTGCCAGCCCAGCTTGTCCAGGAACCAGTTGACGACGCCGAAGTTCTGGTCGAAGAGCCAGGTGTAGACGGTGGTCGCGGCGACCACCGGCATCGCCCAGGCGAGGACCAGCGCCACCGACAGCGCCAGCCGCATCCACTTCCCGAGGCGGTTGAGCAGCAGGCCGATCAGGGTGCCGCCGAGCATGATCAGCAGCACGTTGACGGCCGTGAAGGCGACCGTGCGGCCGGTGACCGTCCAGAACTCCGAATCGGTCAGCTGCTCCTTGTAGTTGTCGAAGCCGTTCCACTCGGTCAGGTGCTGGATGAACTGCCGCTTGTTGAGGTTCTGGAACGACAGCAGGATCGTCTTGAGCAGCGGCCAGCCCAGCAGGCCGATGGTCACCACGGTGGCCGGCAGCAGGAGCAGGTACGGCGCGACGCGGGCGCCGAATCCCGGTTCGCCGGTCGCTCTGCCGGTCTTCCTCGGAGCGCGTCCGGCACCGCCTCCGGCGATCACGCCAGGGGTGCGCACGGCGGCCTTCCCTGTGCCCGGGGACTGTGTCCGCACCGGGTCCGAATGCACGGCCATCGTTCTCTCTTCCTCACAACCTGACCACGACGGACAGGCGCCGCCCACCGGCCCCCCGCCGGGGGCCGGTGAGCGACGCCGCTCGACTGCCTACTGCTTGCTGTTGAGCCGCTTCGCGATCTCGTCGTCGGCCTTCTTGGCCGCGGCGGCGTAGTCGCCGGTGAGCGCCGCGGTCAGGAAGTCCTTGACCGGGTTCGGCTCGTTCTCGACGTTGCTCCACGTCGCGACGTTCGGGGTGACCGCGCCGTTGGCGGAGGCCGGCAGGGCGGCCTTGGCGAAGTCGCCGGCGACCTTGCTGTTGAGCGAGGTCTTGTTCGGGATGGAGCCGGCCGCGGCGAACAGGCCCTCGTTCTTGTCGCTGAGGGCGATCTTCAGGAAGCCCTTGGCGAGCTCGGGGTTCTTGGTCTGCTGGGCGATCGCCAGGTTCGAGCCGCCGAGGAAGACGCTGGACGGCTTGTCCGCGGTGGCGCCGGGGAGCGGGAAGTAGCCGATCTTGTCGGCGGCCATCTCCTCGGGCTTCGGGACCTCCCAGCCGAGGCCGATGATGGCGCCGATGTCACCCTTGGCGAAGACGTCCTTCTGCTGCGGGGTGGCCTCGTCCTTGTCCTTGGGGGCGGTGGCCGAGTGGCTCTGCAGCTTCTTGAAGGTCTCGAAGGCCTTCTGGGCCTCGGGCGAGGAGAGGCCGCCGACCCACTTGTCGCCGTCCTTCTTGGCGAGCTTGCCGCCCTCGCTGGTCAGCAGGCCGAAGTAGGTGTACCACTCCTGGCCCGGCATGTAGAGCGGGTCGGTGACGCCCGGGACGGCCTTGACCTTGTCCAGGTCGGCGGAGAACTCGTCCAGGGTCTTCGGCGGGGTGGTGATGCCGGCCTTGGTCCAGAGGTCCTTGTTGTACGTCACCACGCGGTTGGTGAAGTACCACGGGGCGGCGTACTGCTTGCCGTCCATGATCGAGGACTCGTTCAGGTTGGCGGCCCAGTCCGCGCCGCCCAGGTCGGTCTTGTCCTTGGTGATGTCGAGCAGACCGCCGGTGGCGGCGTAGCCCGCGGTCTGGGTGTTGCCGATCTCCAGGACGTCGACCGAGCCCTCGGAGAGCGCGGCGGTGACCTTCTGGCCGATGCCGTTCCACTTCTGGGTCTGGATGTCGAGCTTGGCGCCCGGGTAGGCGGCGGTGAAGTCGGCCTTGACGCTGTCCTCCCAGCCCTTGGGGGCGGAGCCGTCCATCAGCCACACGGTGAGGGTCTTGCCGTCGAAGTTCTTGGCCGCCGAGGACGAGCCGCTCTTCGCGTCGTCCTTCTTGCCGTCCGAACCGCACGCCGCCACGCCGACGACCATTGCTGCGACGCCGACCGCCGCGATGAGCTGACGCTTCACGCCATCCTCCTGAGGGATGCCTGGGTTGCCCCACGTCGGACGGTAGCGGCAGACCCGCGCGAAGCGGGAGGAATGGTGCCGCGGACCCCTTCGATCGGGTGGGGGGATTCATCGGAACCGGCCTAGTGGTGTAGACCAGATGCCTGGAGCTTGGCCTAGACCAATGGGCCTGTCAACGGGAGTTCGACGGATCCCGACCACCCGTTATCAAGCCGACACCGCACATCGTTCATCGCGTGATGAGGTATTCGTTCCGTAGCCATACATGCAACGATGTGGTCCGTTAACGATGTGGCGGGGCCGGAAAAGGCCTTGCGAGAAGCGGGAGAACAGGTCCGATGAGCAGCGACGGGGGAACCACCGCCCAGGCCGACGACCCCGAGGTGAAGAACCTCCCGACCCAGGCCGGCACCGACCCGACCGCGCGCGTCCCCAAGTACTACGGACTCAAGCGCCACCTGCTGCAGCTCACCGAGACCCAGCCCGCCGGCACGCCCGTCCCGCCCGAGCGGGCGCTCGCCGCGCAGTTCGACACCTCCCGCACCACCGTGCGCCAGGCCCTGCAGGAGCTGGTGGTCGAGGGCAGACTGGAGCGCATCCAGGGCAAGGGCACCTTCGTCGCCAAGCCCAAGGTCGCCCAGGCCCTCCAGCTCACCTCCTACACCGAGGACATGCGCGCCCAGGGCCTGGAGCCCACCTCCCGGCTGATCGAGATCGGCTACATCACCGCCGACGACCGGCTCGCGCCGCTGCTCGACATCAAGCCCGGCGGCCGGGTGCTGCGGATCGAGCGGCTGCGGCTCGCCAACGGCGACCCGATGGCCATCGAGGTCGCCCACCTGTCCGCCAAGCGCTTCCCGGCGCTGCGCAAGAACCTCGCCAAGCACAACTCGCTGTACGCGGCGCTGCGCGAGGTCTACGGGGTCACCGTGGCCGAGGCCGAGGAGACCATCGAGACCACCCTGGCCAACCCGCGCGAGGCGGGCCTGCTCGGCTCCGACCTCGGGCTGCCGATGCTGCAGCTCTCCCGGCACTCCTTCGACGCCGAGGGCGCCCCGGTCGAGTGGGTGCGCTCGATCTACCGCGGGGACCGCTACAAGTTCATCACCCGCCTGAAGCGGCCCGAGTAGGCCCGCCCCCAGGACCTCCCGCATCCGGGCACCGGCGCGCGCGACCCGCGCACCGGTGCCCGTTCGCGTCCGTGCGCGGGCGCGTGCTCCCGACGCGCCCGCCCGGGATGTGAGAAGTTCCGTCAATTCCGGTGACATGGGTCACGTCATGCTCTAAATTGCGCAGCCGTACTGACTGTCGATCACCGATGGTGCTGCTCGGCGGGCTCGCGGGGGCGCAGGACGTCCTCCCGGGCTGCGGCGCCGACGGGGAACCCTCCGGAGCGGAGCCGAAGATGCCCTCTGATCCCGATCCCACCGACACCGGCGCGCCCGGTCCCGGGGCGGCCGTCCCGGCCGTGACCCCCGAGCGGGTCCTGGCCGCCCTCGCCCTGCTCGTGCCGATCGTCGCGATGCTCTGGGTGCCCTCGTACAACAAGAACGACCCGGCGCTGGCCGGCATCCCCTTCTTCTACTGGTACCAGCTGCTGTGGGTGCCGGCCTCGGCGGTCTTCACCGTCGCCGCCTACCTGTTGATCAACCGGGACGAGAAGGCCCGCAAGGCGGCCCGGAACGGAGGTGCGCGATGAAGGACGTCAACGTGCCGGCCCTCGTGGTCTTCGTGCTGTTCTTCGCCCTGGTCACCGTGATGGGCTTCCTGGCCTCGCGCTGGCGCCGCGCGGGCGACGCCGCGCACCTGGACGAGTGGGGCCTGGGCGGCCGCAGCTTCGGGACCTGGGTGACCTGGTTCCTGCTCGGCGGCGACCTCTACACCGCGTACACCTTCATCGCCGTCCCGGCGCTGGTGTACGCGACCGGCGCGGGCGGCTTCTTCGCCGTCCCGTACACGATCATCGCCTACCCGCTGGTGTTCCTGTTCCTGCCCCGGCTCTGGTCGGTCTCCCGGGTGCACGGCTACGTCACCCCGGCCGACTTCGTCCGCGGCCGGTACGGCTCGCGGCCGCTGTCCCTGGTGATCGCGCTGACCGGCATCCTCGCCACCATGCCCTACATCGCCCTGCAGCTGGTCGGCATCCAGGCGGTGCTGGACGTGCTCGGGGTCGGCGGCGGGGAGAACGCCAACTGGTTCGTCAAGGACCTGCCGCTGTTCATCGCCTTCGGCGTGCTCGCGGCCTACACCTACTCCTCCGGCCTGCGCGCCCCGGCGCTGATCGCCTTCGTCAAGGACGCGCTGGTCTACATCGTGATCATCGTCGCGGTGATCTACATCCCGATCCGCCTCGGCGGCTACGGGCACATCTTCGACGCGGTCTCCGAGCACTTCAAGCAGGCCCCCAAGGCCGGCGGGATGACCCTCACCGACGACAACAAGAAGTGGACCTACGCGACGCTGGGGCTCGGCTCGGCGATGGCGCTGTTCATGTACCCGCACTCGGTGACCGGCGTGCTGGCCTCCAAGTCCCGCAACACCGTGCGCCGCAACATGGCGATCATGCCCGCGTACTCGCTGATGCTCGGCCTGCTGGCGCTGCTCGGCTTCATGGCCCTCGCGGCCGGCATCGGCAAGGGCGACAAGGGCTTCAACCCCCAGCTGTCGGTGCCGCAGCTGTTCGCGAACATGTTCCCGGACTGGTTCACCGGCGTCGCCTTCGCCGCGATCGGCATCGGCGCCCTGGTGCCGGCCGCCATCATGTCCATCGCGGCGGCCAACCTGTTCACCCGCAACGTCTACAAGGAGTGGCTCAAGCCCGCCGCCACCTCCGCCGACGAGACCCGCGTCGCCAAGCTGGTCTCGCTGCTGGTCAAGGTCGGCGCGCTGGTCTTCGTGCTCGGCATGGACAAGCAGGCCGCGATCAACCTGCAGCTGCTCGGCGGCCTGTGGATCCTGCAGACCTTCGTGGCGATCGTCGCCGGCCTGTTCACCCGCTGGTTCCACCACTGGGCGCTGTTCGCCGGCTGGGCGGCCGGCATGGTCTACGGCACCTGGCAGGCGTACAACATCTCCAACCCGAAGACCACGCACTTCGGCGGCAACGCGGCCGAGATCCCCGGCATCGGCCACCTCGGCTACATCGGCCTGACCGCCTTCGCGCTCAACCTGGTCGTCGCGGTGGCGCTCACCCTGGTGCTGCGGGCGGTCAAGGCGCCGGTCGGCCCGGACGAGACCCGGCCCGCCGACTACAGCGCCGAAGCCGGCGACGACGAGCTGAAGAACGCGCCGGAGCCCGTAGCGGCGCACTGATTCGCGCCGCGCGCGCCCTGTGATCGCGCCGCCTTCTCCGTCAACACTGGAGGAGGCGGCGCGATCACGAGGGTGAGAGGACGCGCACGCCGGGCACCACCAAGTCCGGACCGGCATCCGGCCGGGACCTGATCGACCAACGGGGAGCTCGCGGCCATGGCAGAACTCGGCACCACACTCAACGGCCAGCACCAACCCGCCCCGCACCCGGGCACGCAGCACCAGGGCACCCAGCACCCGGGCACCCAGCACCCGGGCACGCAGGGGCAGCACCATCTCGTCGCCCCGCACCGGACGGCCGCCGGAAGACTGCCGTCCGTGCTGATCGCCACCCGGCACGGCGAGTCCACCGCCAACGTCGAGTTCCAGCTCGCCGAGGCCTCCGGCGCGCTCAGCGTCCCGATCAGCTGCCGCGACGCCGACATCCCGCTCTCGCTGCGCGGCCGGCAGCAGGCCCAGGCGCTCGGCCGCTGGTGGGCCGGCCTGCCCGCCGCCGACCGCCCGCGCAGCGTCTGGTGCTCGCCGTACGAGCGCACCGCCGAGACCGCCCGGATCGCGCTCGCCCAGGCCGCCGGGCTCGGCGCCGTCCCGGTCTCGCTCGCGGTGCGCTACGACGAGCGGCTGCGCGACCGCGAACTCGGCGTCCTGGAGATGCTGCCCAAGGCCGCCATCGAGGCCAAGCACCCCGAGGAGGCCGCCCGCCGGCGCAAGATGGGCGAGCTGTACTACCGGCCGCCCGGCGGCGAGTCCTGGGCCGACGTCGCGCTGCGGGTGCGCAGCCTGCTGCGCGACCTCGGCGAGGAGGAGGCCGGCCGGCCCGTGCTGCTGGTCGCCCACGACTGCACCGTGCTGATGCTGCGCTACGCGCTGGACCGGCTGAGCGAGCAGCAGCTCACCGCGCTCGGGCCGGTGCACAACTGCTCGGCGAGCCTGTGGCGCGGCCAGGACGGGCGGCTGCGGCCGGAGCGCTGGAACAGCGTCGAGCACCTGACCGGCGACGGCGAGGCCGGCTGACGGGCGGCCCGGGCGTCTCGGGCGGCACGGCCGGTTCGTTCGACCCCGTACCTCACCGCCGAACCCGGCTCCGGCACACTGGCCCGATGGACTACCTCATCCGCCGGGCCCTGCCGCAGGACCTCGACGCAGCCGGCCGCCTCACCGTCGACGTCTTCGTCGGCGACGGCTTCACCGCGCCCACCAGCCAGTACGTCGAGCACCTGCGCGACGCCGAGCGCCGGGCCCGCGAAGCCGAACTGCTGGTCGCCGTCGACGCCGACGACCAGGTCCTCGGCTGCGTGACCTTCGCGGTCGGCGGCACCGAGTGGGCCGACATCGCCGAGCCGCACGAGGGCGAGATCCGGATGCTCGCCACCGCCGCCGCCGCGCGCGGCCGGGGCGTCGGCGCGGCCCTGGTCCGGGCCTCCATCACCCGCAGCCGCGACCTCGGCCTGGCCGGCATGGCGTTCTCCACCCGCCCCGAGATGACCACCGCCCACCGCATCTACGAGCGCCTCGGCTTCCGCCGCACCCCCGCCCGGGACTGGGCGCCGTACCCGGGCATGGACCTGATGGTCTACACCATGGTGTTCTGAGCGGCTGTCACGGCTTCCGGTCGTACCCCGGCGCCACGTAGACGGTGTACTGGCCGTGCTTCCCGCTCTTCACCACGGTGACCACTCGGTACCCGGCCGCCTTCAAGGTCGGCTGGATCTCCTTGTCGATGGCGCCGGTCTGGGTGAAGTCCAGCACGACGACCTTCCACTCGTGCGCCAGGATCCCGGCCTGGATGGCGGGCGCCCCGTTCTGCATCCGGCCGGTGGCCGGGTCCCGGCGGAAGACCGCCACCAGGTCGTGCCACTGCTGCCAGTTCGCCCGCTCACGCAGGTAGTACGCGGGCACGTTGTAGTTCTCGACCAGATAGCGGTCCTCGCCCTTGGCGATGTACGGCTCAAGCGCGGCGACGAACTCCTTCGAGTTCGACCATTCGCCGAACATCTCCCGGCCCTGCGCCGACCCCTCCCAGGCCAGCGGCCCGACCACCAGCGCGGCGGCCGCCACCCCGGCCACCAGGTGGAAGCGCCCGCGCAGCCACAGCACCGCACGGGCCAGGATCACGCCCGCCACGATGCAGGAGAACCAGGCCCCGAAGTCCACGTGCTTCTGCAGCGACAGCCAGGTGTGGATGCGGATCTGGTTCACCGGCGCCATCAGCCCGGCCGCCAGCAGCAACGCGGCCAGCCAGAACTCCGTCCAGGCCGCGCCGCCGCGCCGCCGCGCCCGCACCAGCTGCGCCACCGTCCCGAGCAGCGCCACCACCAGCAGCGGGCCGACCCAGCGGGCGGCCTCCGAGGCCACGTAGGAGTACGAGTCGTGGCCGGGGGCGCGCTTGAGCGTGGTGTGGTTGAAGCCGTCGACGTACCGCTCGCCGGCCACCAGGGCGGTCACGCCGACCGCCGTCGCGAAGGTGAGCAGCACGGCCAGCCCGCGCCGCCAGCGCGCCCAGTCGCGCAGCGAGCCGCCCGGCCCGGCCAGCACCGCCATGCCGCACACCACCGGCACCCACAGCAGCGCGGCGTACTTGGTGACACCGGCCAGCGCCAGCAGCAGCCCGGAGGCGACCAGGCCGGGGAATCCGCCGCCGGTGGTCGACCGCACCGCGAAGTACCCGGCCCAGGCGAGGATCGCCAGCGCCATCGCGTCGTAGGTGGCGAGTCCCCCCAGGAACTGGGTGGGGCCGAGCGCCGCGAAGGCCGCGGCCGCGCAGAACGCGGCGAGCGAGCCGTACAGCCGCCGGGTGGCCAGGTGGACGGCCACCGTGGCGGAGAGCATGAAGGCCAGGCTCAGCAGCCGGGCCGCGTTCAGCCCGCCGGCGAAGTCCGCCAGGGCCACCACGACCGGGTAGACCAGCGGGGAGCCGGAGAAGAAGGTCTCGTACGTCGACACCGGGGTGCCGTGCCGCAGGTGCGCGATCTCCTGGTAGCCGGCGTAGATGTACGTGCCCTCGTCGATGAACGCGGTGTTGCTGAGGATCAGGTGGTACGACAGCGCGCCCTGCACCAGCAGCACCGCCAGCAGCGGCAGCCAGTCCGCCCGCAGCACCGGCCGAGCCGGATGCGGCACCCGGGGCAGCCGGCGGCGCCGGTCGACCGACACCGACTGCGGCGCCACCGTGGCGCGCTCGTCCAGTCCGACGCCACCGCCCGGCCTGGCCCCGGTGGGGCCCAGGATGGGCTTGCGGGTGGACTCGGGCCGGATCCAGCGGCCGTCCGCGCTCATCAGTACTGCTCCTCATCGGGGACTCCGCGCCCGGACACGCCCGGACGGGCGCACGCTCCGGGGCGCGTTTCGGCCGCCGCCCCACGATTTCGGGGCGACGGCCGGACGTGCAGGACGGCCTGCGACTGCTCAGCCGGTGAGCCAGGCACCCGCCGGCGGGACGGACGGCGGCGAGCTCGGACCGGCCGCGATCTTGACGATGTCGGCCTCAGGCAGTGTCTGGTTCCACACCTGGATGTCGGCGACCGCGCCGTGCCAGGGGTCGGCCCACACTGAGTTGGAGCTCAGCCGCCCGATCTGCAGCGCGTTGGTGCCGCTCGGCTGCACCCCGGCCGACTTGGCCGAGGACTGGGGAACGCCGTTGACGTACAGGGTGAGCTGGCCGGACGGGTCGTCGTACACGCCGGTCAGCAGCACCCACTGGTTGACCGTCGCGTCGCCCTTGGACCAGGCGATCGCCGAACCGCCGCCGGGCACCTGGACCTTGAAGTACCACTGGTCGTGCCCGTTGTTGTTCGCCCGGCCCAGCGAGTACGCGTAGTACTGGCCGTCGCCCTGGCTGATCGCGCTGCGGTTGCCGTTGGGCAGGTCGACCAGCACCCGCGCGGAGACGGTGAAGCTCTTGCTCACGTCGACGACCGGGCTGGAGGTCGAGGCGAAGGAGTCCTGGCCGCTGGGCAGTTTGAGGACCTGTCCGGAGAAGCCGGCCATCGTCCCCGGCTTGGCGTCGGCGCCCAGGTTCAGCGCGGCCTGACCGGTCTTGGCGGGCAGGGTGCCGACGGTCGGCGGGCTGTCGATGCCCTTGACCGGCGGTGCGGGTGGCGTGGAGGACGGGCCGGGAGCCGTCGGGCTCGCCGAGGTCTGATTCGCAGTCGTGTCGTCCTTGCCGTGCCGGTAGAACCAGAAGCCGGCACCGACCGCGGCCACCACCACGACGGCGGTCACCGCGCCGATCAGCTTGAGGCGGCGGCCGCGCTTGGCGGACTTCTCGTTCTGCTCCGCCAGCGCCTCCCAGTCCGGTGTCTCGGCCGAGGAGGCGGGCGGCGGGAAGCCGCCCTGCTGCTGCCACTGCGGTGCGGGCTGGGCCGGCTGGACCGGCTGCGCCACCGGCGGGAAGGCCTGCGGGACGGGCTGCGGCGCTGCCGGCTGGACGGGCTGCGCCGCGGGCGGGAAGGCCTGCGCGACCGGCTGTGGAACCGGTTGGGGCGCGGGCGGCTGGACAGGCTGCGCCTGCTGCGGCGCCACCGGCCCGGTCACCACCGGGCCGGGACCGCCCGGCTGCGGCACCGGCGGCACCGGCTGCGCGGTCGGATGCGGCGTCATCTGCTGGGGCTGCTGCGCAGGCACGCCGGGCGGCGGCCCGTAGCCGGAGGCGGGTCCGAAGGCGCCGCTCGGGGACTGCGGTGGCACACCGGCGGCCGGAGCGGTCCCCCCGGCCGGTGCCTGCTGCGGCGGCGTCACGGGCTGCCCCGGTTCGCCGCTCGGTACCGGTCGATCGCTCATGGCCGGAATGCTAGGGCATCGGCCCGGGCACGCCCATGGGGGGTGCGCGGACGAAACGTCGATCCGGTGGTCCGCCCACCGCGCGGCGCCGTACCGCGTGACTCCGTCCGGTGCCGGCTCAGGCGACCCCGTTGTACGGCAGCTTCCAGCTCTGCGAGACCGAGTCCGCGCACGGCCGCAGAGCCGCCGCCGTTCCGTCCGCCGGCAGCCCGCTCGCGGTGCCCAGGCACAGCCCCGAGTCCGCGTTCCGCAGCCGTCCCCCGGCGCTGGGCGTCCAGCGCTGCGCGGGGCCGCCGGTGCAGTCGGCCAGCGTCACCGAGCCGCGCTCCGCCGGCGCCAGGCAGGCCGCTCCCCCGCGCAGCGAACCGTCGTTGCCCACCGTCCAGCCGGTCGACACCCCCGGGTCGCCGCAGAGGCCGACGGTCACCGGCGTTCCGGAGAGCCCGCCGCCGCCGTGCCGCAGGCAGATCCCGGGCGTGCCCGCCGGAACCTCGCCGGCCGGCAGTCCGACCCGGTTGTGGAAGGCGAAGGACTCGCTGCGCAGGCCGGTGCCGCCGCTCCACACCTCGAAGCCCGCCTGCACCCGGCACAGGTAGGAGTTCTTGGGGACGTACCCGCGCGCCATCGCGTCGGCGGTGAACAGCCGCAGGTTCAGGCCCCGGGTGGTGTGGGTCGGCGCCGTGCGCACGTAGCTGATCACGCTGTGCGGGCCGGTGATCGGCGCCTGGTAGACGTGGTAGCTCGCGTCCCCGAACGGCTGGGAGTCGGCCACCTTGTCCCCGGCCGGGCGGACGCTGTCGGTGGCGTCCAGCCAGACCATCAGCTCGGCGCTGTCCCCCGGCAGGCAGTTGTCCGGGCTGGAGCCGTACCAGAGGTCGAAGGAGAGGTTGAAGGAGCCGTTCACCCGGCCGTTGGCGTCCCAGTCGGCGGTCGCGTCGCCCAGCGCGCTGACCGGGACGGGCAGTCCGCTCGCCCCCGGGGCGGTGGACACGTTGGGGTAGGCGCCAGGGGCGAGCGGGTTCTTCGGGACGAAGTCGCGGATCCCGGACACCGTGAATCCGGTCTCCCCGACCGGGTCCACGCAGACCGTGCCCGCGGTGTTCCACGGGTTCGGTTCGAGGATCTTCGACCCGCCGTCCAGCGCCAGCTTGGGGAAGGGCTCCTGCGCGGTCGAGCACAGGCCCGGCCCCGACGCCGACGCCGTGGTGGCCGGCGGCTGCTCCGCCGCCCCGACCTCGCCGCTGCACCCGGCCAGCAGCACGGCGACGGCGCCGAACGCGGCCGCCGCCCGCAGACCTCGCACCGCGCGCCCGGCCGTGCCGTCCTCGATGATCATCACTCTTCCCCGAACCGTCCTCGCCCGCTGGGCGGCCAACCGTACACAAGCGCTCCGCCCGCATCTCCGTTCACATCACGACCGGAGCCCGGCAGCGGTTCCGGCCCGGGGCCGGCAGCGGTGGCCGATGGCCGGTGAGCGAGGGCGAAGAGAACTCACCGCAATCGGTCCCGTACGATCCTGGCGTCCCCCGAGACCCGACCGGCAACGGCCGTCGGCGGGGACGGATCAGACCGCACACGGTTCCGGGGGAGTAGAGCACGTGACCGTCACCGAGAGCACGCGACTCGCGGACAGCGGCCAGCCGCCCGTCTCACGCCGCCGCAACCGCCGCGACCCGGGTGCCCGCAACCGCTGGGGACTGCTGCCGCAGCCGCCGGACAACACCGAGAAGTACCTGTACGCCCGCACCAACCTGTGGGTGCTGACCTGCTTCTCCCTCATCAGCTTCGCCTGCATGGTGACCAGCGAGATCGGCCTGCTGAGCGCGACGCCGTGGTTCCTCGTGTTCGTCCCGCCGCTCGCCTTCACCATCGTCTACTACCTGATCTCCCGGTGGGTGCACGGCGTCAACCGGACCTTCGACCTCACCGCGCACCGCGCCCTGGTCAAGTCCTGGCAGCCCGAGCGCTACCCCACCGTCGACATCTTCCTGCCCGTCGCCGGCGAGCCGATCGAGGTGCTGCACAACACCTGGACCCACGTCGCCCGGCTGCGCGACCAGTACCCGGGCGAGGTCACCCCGTACGTCCTGGACGACAGCAACAGCCCGCAACTCGCGCAGATGGCCGTCGACTTCGAGTTCGTCTACGGCACCCGCGACAAGCTCGGCTGGTTCAAGAAGGCGGGCAACCTGCAGTTCGGCTTCCGCAACTCCGACAGCGACTACATCCTCATCCTGGACGCCGACTTCGCGCCGCGACCGGACCTGCTGAACGAGATGCTCCCCTACCTGGAGACCAACCCCCGCCTCGGCATCGTCCAGTCCCCGCAGTTCTTCCGCATCCTGGACTCGCAGAACTGGATCGAACGCGGCGCCGGCGCCGTCCAGGAGCTCTTCTACCGGACCGTCCAGGTCTCCCGGCAGAGCAACGACGGCGCCATCTGCGTCGGCAGCTGCGCGATATACCGGCGCGCCGCGCTGGAGCAGAACGGCGGCACCACGCTGATCGGCCACTCCGAGGACGTGCACACCGGCTTCGACCTGCGCCGCCTCGGCTGGGACCTGCAGTACATACCCGTCGCCCTGGCCACTGGGGTCTGCCCCGACAACGTCGGCGGCTTCTTCAACCAGCAGTACCGCTGGTGCACCGGCTCGATGAGCCTGCTCGGCAGCAAGAAGTTCTGGCAGACCAAGCTGCGGCCCGTCACCCGCGCCTGCTACCTGTCCGGGTTCTTCTACTACATCCACACGGCGCTGTTCACCGTCGTCTCGCCGCTCATCCCCATCGTCCTGCTGCTCGCCCGGCCCGACCTGATCCGCTGGCAGAACACCGCGCTCGTGCTGCCGGGCCTGATCTACGCGACGATCGTCTTCCCGCTCTGGCACCGCAACCCGTACCGGCTGGAGGCCTGGGCCGCCCGCATGATGTACGGCTGGGCGCACGTCTTCGCGATCTGGGACATCCTGCGCCGCAACCGGATGGCCTGGCAGCCAACGGGCTCCAGCGGCGCCAAGAAGAACCGGACCCGCCGGTTCTGGATCGGCGTCATCGTCTGGGGCGGCGGCACCGCCCTGCTCTGGGTCGGCGCCAGCATCTGGCGGATGCTCACCATGGGCCCGCTCAACTTCGCCCTCGTGCTCGCCTCCGGCCTCTTCTACGCCACCATCGTCGGCCGGGTCCTGGTCCAGCCGCGCCCCACGGAAGCAGTGTGATCACCATGACTGCCCACCCCCGGCGGAGCGGCCGGCTCCGTCGCCGGCTGGCGCTCCCGCTGCTGACCGCCGGGCTGCTGCTCCTCACGGCCTGCGGGCCCGAGGACCCGGGCTTCGCGCTGCAGGACGACCTCGCGGCCCAGCCCGCTCCCACGACGGCCGGCCACGGCGCGACCCCGGCCGCGTCGGCGCCCGCCAGGCCCAGGACGCTGCCGACCGGCGTCCCGTACGACGTCACGCCACTGCTCAAGCCGGCCCACAAGTACCTCGGCGCCGCCCTGCCCGACGTCCCCGCCAACCTGGACGCGCTCGCGCCGTACAGCGCCGCGATCGGCAAGCAGCCCAACATCCTGGAGTTCTACGCCTATTGGAAGGGCGGTTTCGACACCGCGGGCGCACGCCGGATCCACGACGCCGGGGCGCTGCCGTTCATGGCCTGGGAGCCGCACGACCGCTCGCTGGCCTCGATCGGCGCCGGCGAGACCGACGACTACGTGCGGAACGTGGCCAAGGCGGTGGCCAGGTTCAACCTGCCGATCGCCATCAGCATCGCCCACGAGATGAACGGCGACTGGTACCCCTGGGGCCGCCAGGCCGCCAGCCCCGAGGACTTCGTCGCCGCCTGGCGCCACGTCCACGACATCTTCGACCAGGCCGGCGCGACCAACGTGATCTGGGTCTGGAGCCCCAACATCACCGACCCCGCTCCCAACACCCGCCTCGCGCCGTACTACCCCGGCGACGCCTACGTCGACTGGGACGGCATGACCGGCTACTTCACCAAGTACGGCCCCAAGACCTTCGAGACCCTGTACGGGCCGACGATGGCCGAGATCCGCACCTTCAGCCGGAAGCCCTTCTTCATCAGCGAGACCGCCTCCGAGCAGGGCAAACGCCAACGCGCGGACATCGACCAGCTGTTCTCCGGGCTGGAGGCGCACGACGACGTCGTCGGCTTCGTCTGGTTCAACCTCGTCAAGCGGGCGGACTGGCGGATCGAGGCCGTCCCGGACAGCCTCGCCGCCTTCAAGCAGCACGCGTCCGACCCCCGCTACGGCTTCGACATCCGGAACCCCTGATGAGCACAGACCCCGAGACCTCCGTCCCGCCCAGCCGCACCGGCGCGCGGCCGCAGCCACGCACCGCCGTGGCCAACCCGGACGGCATCGAGCTGGCCCCGTACACCATCCCGCAGGTCCCCGCGATCGGCTGGGACCCGGCCTCCAGCCCCCGCCGCCGCTGGATCGCCCGCGCCCTGCTCGGCGCCGTCCTCGCCATCCAGGCCGCGCTCTCGCTGCGGCTGCTCGCCGCCGCGCACCCCGACGAGGCCGCCGCCATGGTCGCCGGCCGTCAGCAGCTCGCCCACCTGCTGCACGGCACCCCGGTCACCACCGACCTCGTCGACCGGATCCCCGGCTCGCCCTGGCTCTACCCGCCGCTGGCCGGCGCCGCCGCCGACGCCAACGGCATCTGGGGCGCCCGGCTGCTCAGCCTCGGCTTCGGGCTCCTCACCACGGTGCTGCTGTTCTCCCTGACCCGGCGGCTGTTCAACGAGCGCGTCGCGATCTGCGCCATCGCCGTCTACGCCGTCCTGCAGTCCACCGTCGTGGTCGGCTTCTACGCCGCCCCCGAGTCGCTCGCCGTCCTGCTGGTCGCCCTCGCGGCCTGGGCAACGATGTTCACCGCCCGCCGCCATCCGGCCCTGGTCCTGCTCGCCGCCCCGGCCGCCGCCCTGGCCTGCGCCGTCGCCTACTCGGCGGTCTTCGCGATACCCGCCCTCGTCGTGCTGGCCCTGGCCACCGCCTGGCCGCACCGGCCGATCGGCCCGGCCGCCCTGCGCGCCCTGCTGCTGGCCGCCGGCACCGCCGTCCTGCTGCTGCCGTACGGCACGCTCGGCAAGGCCGCCGGATTCTCCCCCGCCCACGGCCACGCGCCCGGCTCGGCCGGCTCCATCCTGCTCGGCACCGTCCAGTGGGGCGGCCTGTTCACCGTCCTCGCGGTGGCCGGCACGATCGCCTACGCGCGCCGCGAGCAGATGAACGAGCACGACGCGCCGGACCGGGACGCCACCCCCACCTCCCGCGCCCAACGCGCCCTGCTCGGCACCACCCTGACCGCCACCGCCCTGCTGGTCCCCGCCGCCCACCTGTGGACGGGTACCTCCGGGGCGCTCTTCCGCCACCTCGGCTACGGCATGCTGCTCGCCGCCCCGCTCGCCGGGGTCGGCCTGACCCGACTGGTCGGCGCCCACTTCCGCCACCCCCAGCTGGGCATCCTGGTATGGGTCGCCGTGCTCGCCCTCGGCATGGAGCAGTCCGCGCTGCGCTACCAGAACGGGCCCGACTCCGGCCGCCTGCTGACCGTCCTGCGGGTGCACGCGACGCCGGACGGCCGCTACCTCACCGAGGTCGACGGGCTCGCCGAGTACTACCTGGGCAGCGTCAGCAGACCCGAGCAGTGGGTCTCCGCCCGCGCCGGAACGGACTACCGCGACGCCGCCGGAGCACAGCACCACGGCGACGACGGCAGCGTGGCCGCGATCCGGGACGGCTGGTTCACCATGGTCGTCCTCGACAGCACCGCGCCAGGGCCCACCGACCGGGCCCTGAGCGCCGCCCTGGACACCAGCGGGCACTACCGGCTGATCGCCCAATTCACCTCGCCGACCGGCGATTCGGGTACGTACAAGGTCTATCTCAGACACTGACGGACCGCCTCGCCCGCCCGCACCCGCGACACGACAGGCACAACATATGGTGCCGCCGCAAGCCAGCAGCACTACATGTATGCTCGTCCCTGCTGTCGACGCAGGGGAACCCGGTGCGATTCCGGGACTGCCCCGCAGCGGTGTGCGGGCGCTCACACGAGCCGGGCCCGCAAGTCCGAGTACCTGCCGGCGGCGTGCGCCACGGCCCTCCCGCAGGGGCCGCGCGAGCACCAGCACCACCTTTCCGGGCCTCGCGGGCGGGCCGGGGAGACACCGTCGCGCGACGCCGCCCGCGTTCGCGCCGTGCTCCCCTGCCCCGAACGGTCCGGCGCCACCCGATCACGCCGCCGATCGCCGCCAGGAGAGAGCGCCTTGACCACCGCTGCCTCAGCCACCCTGCCCGCCCAGGGAACCGGTACCGCCTTCACCGACCAGACGGTCACCGACCCCGGCGGTGCCCTGCTGCGGCTGCTCACCGACCGCAGCGCCGACCTCACCGAGGTCGACCCCGGCCACGTCGCCGCCGCCGCACTGCGCGGGCGCCACGCCGGCTCGGACTTCGCCGAGCTGCGCGGCCTGGCCGTCGACGCCGCCGCGTCGATGATCGCCGAGGACCCCCAGTACTCGAAGCTGGCCGCCCGCCTGCTCGCCCTGGAGATCGTCGACGAGGCCAACAGCCAGGGCTCGGTGTCCTTCTCCGCCTCCATCGCGGTCGGCCACGCCGAGGGCCTGATCGGCGACACCACCGCCGACTTCGTCGCCAAGCACGCCGCCGCCCTCGACGCCCTGATCGACGCCCACGGCGACGACCGCTTCGAGTACTTCGGCCTGCGCACCGTCCAGTCCCGCTACCTGCTGCGCCACCCGATCACCCGCAAGGTCATCGAGACCCCGCAGCACTTCCTGCTCCGCGTCGCCTGCGGCCTGGCGGTCGGCGACACCGAGCAGTCCGTGCGCGAGGTCGCCGAGCTGTACGGCCTGATGAGCCGCCTGGAGTACCTGACCTCCTCGCCGACGCTCTTCAACTCCGGCACCCGGCACCCGCAGATGAGCAGCTGCTACCTGCTCGACTCCCCGCTGGACAACCTGGACTCGATCTACAACCGCTACGCGCAGATCGCCCGCCTGTCCAAGCACGCCGGCGGCATCGGCCTGTCCTACTCGCGCATCCGCTCGCGCGGCAGCCTCATCCGCGGCACCAACGGCAAGTCCAACGGCATCGTGCCGTTCCTGCGCACCCTCGACTCCTCCGTCGCCGCCGTCAACCAGGGCGGCCGGCGCAAGGGCGCGGCCTGCGTCTACCTGGAGACCTGGCACGCCGACATCGAGGAGTTCCTGGAGCTCCGCGACAACACCGGCGAGGAAGCCCGCCGCACCCACAACCTCAACCTGGCGCACTGGATCCCGGACGAGTTCATGCGCCGCGTGAACGCCAACGAGGACTGGTCGCTGTTCTCCCCGGCCGACGTCCCCGAGCTGGTCGACCTGTGGGGCGCCGACTTCGACGAGGCCTACCGCAAGGCCGAGCTGGCCGGCAAGGCCGTCCGCACCATCCCGGCGCAGACCCTGTACGCCCGCATGATGCGCACCCTGGCCCAGACCGGCAACGGCTGGATGACCTTCAAGGACGCCTCCAACCGGGCCGCCAACCAGACCGCGCTGCCGGGCCGCACGGTGCACTCGTCCAACCTGTGCACCGAGATCCTGGAGGTCACGGACGACTCCGAGACCGCCGTCTGCAACCTGGGGTCGGTCAACCTCGGTGCGCACGTGGCCCTCGACGCCCGCGCCGACGACCTGATCAACGCCATGGACTGGGAGCGCCTGGACGCCACCGTGCGTACGGCCGTGACCTTCCTCGACCGCGTGGTGGACATCAACTTCTACCCGACCGTCGAAGCGGGCACCTCCAACTCGCGCTGGCGGCCGGTGGGCCTGGGCGTGATGGGCCTGCAGGACGTCTTCTTCAAGCTGCGGATCGACTTCGACTCGGCCGAGGCGAAGCAGCTGTCCACGCTGATCGCCGAGCGCATCATGCTCACCGCGTACGAGCGCTCCGCCGACCTGGCCGAACAGCTGGGCCGCCACGAGGCGTACGGCGAGACCCGCGCCGCGCGCGGTGAGCTGCACATCGACCACTTCCCGAGCGCCGCCCCGCAGTGGGCCTCGCGCTGGACGGCGCTGCGGGCGCGGATCGCCGAGACCGGCCTGCGCAACTCGCTGCTGCTGGCGATCGCGCCGACCGCGACGATCGCCTCGATCGCCGGCGTGTACGAGTGCATCGAGCCGCAGGTGTCCAACCTGTTCAAGCGCGAGACGCTCAGCGGCGAGTTCCTGCAGGTCAACCCGTACCTGGTGCGCGAGCTCAAGGAGCTCGGCGTCTGGGACCAGCAGACCCGCGACGCGCTGCGCGACGCCAACGGCTCCGTGCAGGAGTTCAACTGGCTGCCGGAGGAGGTGCGGTCGCTGTACCGCACGGCCTGGGAGCTGCCGCAGCGCGCCCTCATCGACCTGGCCGCGGCCCGCATGCCGTACCTGGACCAGAGCCAGTCGCTGAACCTGTTCATGGCGGCGCCGACCATCGGCAAGCTCAGCTCGATGTACGCGTACGCGTGGAAGGTCGGTCTCAAGACCACCTACTACCTGCGCTCGCGCCCGGCTACCCGCATCGCCCAGGCCGCGTCCGGTGCCGCGCGTACGGCCGCGCCGCTGCCGACCCCCACCATGACCCAGGCCGAGCAGGACGCCATCGCCTGCTCCCTGGAGAACCCCGAGTCCTGCGAGGCCTGCCAGTAATGACTGCCGACGACCGCAAGATGCTGCTCGACCCCGGCTTCGAGCTGACACTGCGCCCGATGCGCTACCCGTCGTTCTACGACCGGTACCGGGACGCGATCAAGAACACCTGGACCGTGGAGGAGGTGGACCTGCACTCGGATGTTGCCGACCTGGCGAAGCTCAGCGAGGGCGAGCGCCACCTCATCGGGCGGCTGGTAGCGTTCTTCGCGACCGGTGACTCGATCGTCGCGAACAACGTGGTGCTGAGCCTCTACAAGCACATCAACTCCCCGGAGGCGCGGCTGTACCTGAGCCGGCAGCTGTTCGAGGAGGCCGTGCACGTCCAGTTCTACCTGACGCTGCTCGACACCTACCTTCCGGACCCGGAGGACCGCAACGCGGCCTTCGCCGCGGTGGAGAACATCCCCTCCATCCACCAGAAGGCCCAGTTCTGCTTCAAGTACATGAACGCGGTCGACCACATCGAGTCGCTGCAGACGAAGGAGGATCGGCGGGCGTTCCTGCTCAACCTGATCTGCTTCGCGGCGTGTGTTGAGGGCCTGTTCTTCTACGGCGCGTTCGCGTACGTGTACTGGTTCCGGAGCCGGGGCCTGCTGCACGGTCTCGCGACCGGCACCAACTGGGTGTTCCGCGACGAGTCCATGCACATGGACTTCGCGTTCTCGGTCGTGGATACGGTCCGCGAGGAGGAGCCCGACCTCTTCGACGACGAGATGGCCAAGCAGGTCACCGAGATGCTGGAGGAGGCCGTCGCGGCCGAGCTCCAGTTCGCCCAGGACCTCTGCGGCGACGGTCTGACCGGCATGAACACCGAGTCGATGCGCCAGTACCTGGAGGCTGTTGCCGACCAGCGCCTCGCGCGGCTCGGCATGCCGATCCGGTACGGCTCGACGAACCCGTTCGGCTTCATGGAGCTCCAGAACGTCCAGGAGCTGACCAACTTCTTCGAGCGCCGGGTGTCCGCGTACCAGGTGGCGGTCGAGGGCTCGGTCTCCTTCGACGACGACTTCTAAGAAGACGACATAGAGGTGCCCCGCACGGCCACAGCCCGTGCGGGGCACCTCTGTTGGTTCAGGAGGTAGGGAACTCCCCACCCTTGACCCCAGCAACGAAGGACGACCACGCCTCAACGGGGAAGACCAGAGCCGGCCCGTCCGGATCCTTCGAGTCACGAACCGGGACAAGGCCGATCACGTCATCGGCCACCTCAACGCAATCGCCGCCCTGCCCGCTGTAACTGCTCTTACGCCACACCAACATGCTTACCTCCCTACTGCTTAGTGGTACAGCTCCTGCCGCACCCGAGCGATCATGTCGAGACTGTCAGCCGGGCTCAAGGCGATCGAGCGAAGCGAATCGAAGATCAGCGTGTAGTCCTCGGTCTCCGCTGGCGTCTCCATGTAAAGCGTCCCCGTTCGATGTTCGACACACACGACGTCCGAGTATGTCGACACGGGAAAGCTGAACAGTACGAACGACCCCATGAGCCCCGCATGAGCTCCGGCCCGATCCGGCAGTATCTGCAGTTCGATGTTGGGCCGCTCCGCCATCGCCAAGAGCCGGTCGAGCTGCTGACTCATGACCTTCACTCCACCCACCTGGACTCGCAGCGCCGCTTCCCCTTCGATCACGCAGACACGCGGCGGGTCGGCACGGTTCAACACCTCCTGCCGCGCGATCCGAGCAGTCACAAGGGTCTCCACCTCGTCCTTGCTCAGCGTGGACGGTCGCGCCTGGAGCACAGCTCGGGCATAGTCCGGAGTCTGCAGTAGGCCTGCCACCAGCACGTTCTGGAACGACCGAATGTAGTCAGCCGTCTCCTCATAGCCGATGAAGTCCGAGTACGACGGCCTGGCCAAGCTCGCACGCTGCACCCAGCCCGGCTCTCGACCGCGCCGAGCCATAGCCACCATGTCATCGACGTACGCCTGATCATCAACGCCGTAGAAGGTCAGCAGATCCCGCAGCTCGCCAAGCGAGATTCCCAATCTGGCGTTCTCGATCCGGCTGATTTTGGTCCGGTGACAACCGATCCGCTGAGCCGCCTCCTC
This sequence comes from Streptomyces sp. Y1, assembly GCF_041053115.1. Taxonomy (NCBI): domain Bacteria; kingdom Bacillati; phylum Actinomycetota; class Actinomycetes; order Kitasatosporales; family Streptomycetaceae; genus Streptomyces; species Streptomyces sp. Y1. The sequence continues at coordinate 2,844,978 of NZ_CP163445.1, forward strand.
GGGAGTCTTCCCCGCCTCGTCTCGCAGCTTGACCAGCGCGGCAGCCAGCCTTCGACGGCGCACAGTCGGTCGCACATCGCTCATTTGACGCCCTTTCATGCCTGGATCGTCACCAGCGTACCGCCGCATCCGAATCTTGGAACGAGTTCCAAAGTCTCAGTTGCGAATGGAACACGAGCGGATGCAAGCTACTAAATGTAGTCGCCTACTCACCACAGAGTGATCATGGCGGCCCATCGCCCGGGCATTCCCATGCCTTCTTCAGTGCTCTCGCCCACACTCACCGGAGGTGGCCCCGCCATGCCTGAAACCGACTCGCCCTGCCCCGTCCCCAACCCCGCCGAGCGCTCCTGCTGGTTGCCGCGCTGCCGCACGTCGCCCCGTGCCGCCCGGCAGGAACTGCGTTCCTTCCTCCTCCCGCACCCCTCCGGTGAAGTCCTCCTCCCCACCGGCGAGTTGCTGGTCAGCGAGCTCGTCACCAACGCGATCCGGCACGCCCGCACCCCGCTCGACCGGCTGATCCTCGTCCGCTACCGGCTCTCCCCCGACCCCGACACCCTCCGGATCGAGGTCCACGACGCCGACTCCGAAAAGCCAACCCTCCGCAACACCTCGGACTCCGACGAGGCCGGCCGAGGGCTGCTCCTCGTCCACGAGCTCGCCACCCACTGGGGCTGCTCCCCCCGGCCGCACGGCATCGGCAAGTTCGTCTGGTGCCACATCTCCCCCGAGCTGGCCGCCGCGTGAGCGCCGTCCTCGCCGGGATCTCCGGCCTCATGGCGCCCACGCTGTTCCCCAGCCTCGACCACGCCCTCCCCGTCCTCTGGGAGAACGTCCGCGACCTGCCCGTCCGCGAGGCCCACCGCGACCTGATCCGCCTCTGCATCGGCCCGGCGGGCGGCGAGGGCGTCGCCAACTGCCTCGCCCGACACGGCAGCTGGAGCATCACCCTCTACATCGGCAGCATGACCAGCTGGACCGCCCACCCCATCACCATCTCCACCCACCGCCCCTGAACCCCCGCGACCCCGCCCGGATCACCGGGCGGGGTCGCTTGGCCATGCCATTCACCCGAACGGGAGAACCGCGGTGCTGCGCCGGGACAGGGCCCGCGAGTAATCGGCAGCATCACCCGTCAGGGCACGGTAGTTGAGCACGGGATCACCCGCGCTCACCAAGGTGGTCGCACATCCCCCGCACCACGGCCGGGTCGGCTCGACGTCCAGGTCCTCGATGGCCGCCTCGGCAGTGCGGCACTCCGCGCAGATCGGCATGCTGCCGGCCCTCCTCGCCCGTCGCTGTCCGGCAGGTTACCGCGCGCCGGGCCGATGCCGGCGCGGCCGGCTCCGCCCTGCGCAGGAAGTCGGCCCCGCCGACTTCCTGCGCAGGGCGGAATCAGCCGTGGTCCTCCCAGTCCTCCGCGCAGAAGCGGGCCCCGCTGATCACGGCGTCCCCGGCGCGGTCGGCCCGGACGAAGATGTTGGTCCCGTCCGGCCCCAGGTCCCCGGCGCAGCCGACGCGCAGGCCGATGCCGCTGTCCTCGACGTACCGGTTGACGGCCGCGTCGACCTCGGTGACCGGCCTGCCGATCAGCGGGATGCCCTCGAACTCGACCCGGGGGCCGGTGCGCCCGTCCACGGTCACGGCCGCCAGCGTGGGGAAGCCGTCCCGGTACCAGTAGTGGGCCGTCACCCCGGCCTCGTCGAAGCGGTCCTGCTCCAGCTCCCACTGCTCGGCCCCGTACCCCTCCCAGGTGAACCACCCCCGGCGCTCGGCCGGCGGTTCGCCGCCCAGGGCGGCCGCGACCTCGCGCGGGTTCATCCCGAACCGCAGCGGGCCGACGCCCTCCAGCGGCGTGCAGCCCCACCGCGGCCGGTCCCCCTCGGCCCGCACCGGCCACTCCCCGGAGTGGGCGCCCCGCTCCTCCCGGACCTTGCACCACTGCCTGACCGGCTCGGTCCCGTACGGGTCCTCGGCGAGCTCGGGGCCGGCGCACAGCGCGTCCGTGACCATCCGGTCCGTCCGCTCCGCGTACCCCTCGGGCGACAGCGCCCATCCCGGCCTGGCGCCCATGGACAGGCCCCAGGCCGCCGCCTCCGGGTCCCCGCTCCGGTTGACCCGGACCGACGCCCCTTCCCGACCGGCGAGTTCGAGGAGGTCCGCCCGCACCTCGGACGGCGCCCGGTCGATCAGCTCGACGCCCCGCAGCCGCACCAGCGGGCCGGACCGCCCGTCGAGCGCCACCGCGGCCAGCCGCGGCCCCGGGCCGTAGATCGCGGTCACCTCGACCTCGTGGAACGTCTGCCAGGCCAGGCGGTCTTCCGTCCCCTGCGACACGTAGGCGATGGCGCCGTCCAGGGCTGCCTGGACCTGCTCCGGACTCATCCCGAACCGCAGCGGCCCGACGCCCACCAGCGGGTCGAGCTCCCACCGCGCCCGCTCGTCCTCCGGCTTCCTGCTCCACCAAGCCACCAGCAAACCCCCATGCCTCGCGCCGCACGCCCCCGGCACGGAGCTGCCGGTGATCTTGCCCGGCACCCTAGGCGCCCCCGCCGACAAGCCCCCGATCGGGTCCGGCTCAGTTCCAGCTGGCGCCGGCCGGCTCCTCGATGGTGGTGTTGATCCGGTTGAAGAAGTTGGTCAGGCTGATCATCAGGATGATCGCGGAGAGCTGCTCCTCACTGAAGTGGTCGGCGGCCGCGTCCCAGACCTCGTCCGGGACGGCCTTGCCGGAGCGGTCCGCGATCCGGGTGGCGGCCTCGGTGAGGGCGAGCGCGGCGCGCTCCTCGTCCGTGAAGAACGGGGCCTCGCGCCAGGCGACCAGCGCGTGCAGCTGCTCGTCGGCCACGCCGTGCTTCTTCGCGCCCTCGACGCCGGCGAACACGCAGGCGCTGCAGCCGTTGATCTGGCTGGCGCGCAGGTGGACCAGCTCCAGGATCTGCGGGGCGACGCCGCCCTGGTACATGGCCTTGTAGATGGTCTGGATGCCCTTCATGGCGTCCGGCAGGACGAGCGCCGGGTTCTTCATGCGGGCGGTGGTGGTGATGCGGGCGTTCAACGTGGTGTCCCTCTTCGTCGGTCGGTGTCCGTCACCGGATCGACGGATCCCGACGCGGCGATGTGACAGCGCGCGCGGAAAAGGTTGCGGATCGGCGGATCACGGCGTCCGCAGGGTGGCGAGGGCCGTACGGAGGAGGAAGGCCTCGGCCCGGTCCCAGGGCCAGCCGTTCTCGGCGACCAGGGTGCGCCAGCCGCCGGGGCCGAACCAGAACCAGAGGAGGTCCGCCGTCTCCTCCTCCGGGCCGGCCGGCTTCGCCAGCGCGTGCAGGTGGTGCGCGGCGGTGCGCAGGGCGGCGCGGTAGTCGGCGGTGGCGCGCTGCCACAGGGCCTCGCCGTCCTCGTGGGACGGCAGCGCCTTGTGGACGGCCTCGTGGACGGTGAACATGCTCTCGTTCCCGACCCGGGTGCCGTGGGCCAGCGCCCTGAGCGCCGCTTCGTGGTCCCGCTCGGCGAGTACGGCGCGCATCGTCCACTCGCTGCCGGAGGCCCGTACGGCCGTGTCGACGATCTCGTTGAGGATGTCGCTCTTGCTGCCGGCGCTCGCGAAGACGGCCTTCGAGGAGACGCCCGCCTCGGCCGCGATGTCCGCGACGGTCACCCGCCCGTAGCCGCGTTCGGCGAACAGCCGGGTCGCCGACCGGAGGATCCGCTCACGTGTCTGGGCGGCGGCTTCCTCCCGCCGGGGCGAGACGTACGTGCGCTTGGGGGTCGGCATGGGGTCAGCCTAGTCGGGGGAATGTCAGACCTATTCAATAGGTTCCCTGTAACCTGAATATCGGTCAGGGCGGCGCCCCGCCCCACGCACAGGAGGAACCGAACCGATGGGAATGTCACCCGAGGACGCGGCCCGCGGGCTCTTCACCGTCCTGGCGACCGGAGACGCAGCGCTGGCCGCGGCGGTCGTGCACCCGGACTTCACCAACCGTCAGGCGGCCGTCTCCCCCGCCGCCTGCTCGATCCCCGGGCCGGCCGGCGTACTGGCCTCGGGCGCGTGGCTGCGCGCCGCCTTCGCCGACCTGAGCTTCCCCGTCACCGACCTGGCCCACGACGGCGACCAGGTGTGGATCCGGATGCACATGCGGGGCCGGCACACCGGCCCCTTCGTCCGCTACCGCGACGGCGAGCTCGACCAGGCGATCCCGCCCACCGGGGTCGGGATCGACACCGAGCAGGTCCACATCCTGCGCCTGCGGGACGGCAAGGTCGTCCGGCACGAGGCGGTCCGCGACGACCTCGGCCTGTTCGGACAGCTCGGCGTCCTTCCCCCCGACCCCGCCACCGCCCGGCGCGTCCAGGACTGGCACACGAGCGGGGAGGCCGCCCGGGCCGCCGCCCGGATCGCCGAGGAGGCCGCGCGGGCGGCGGCCTCCGCCCACGCGCACACGCCGGGCCGGGAGGATCGCTGAGACCGGTCACACCCCCGGGCGTGTCCCCCGCGGGGCACGCCCGGGCAGCGGCGGCAGGGGGCCGCGGAAGCCGACCCGGTGGCGGCGGCGCAGCCGTACCAGTTCGATCAGCGCGGTCACCGTCACCCCGACCGGGCCGACCAGCAGCCCGGCCAGGGCCCCCGCGCCGCTCGTCGTGGCGCCCTTGGTGTCGACCAGGGTGACGTGCCCGATCAGGGTGAGCCAGACCAGCAGCACCGCGACCAGCGGCCGCACCAGCGGGTGCCCCCGCACCGCGAAGGAGTTGCGGTGGATCAGGTACACCGTGGGGAGGGTGAACGCCGGCACCCAGGTCGCCATGAGCAGCCGCAGCCCGGCCGAGTTACCGATGTACGCACCGGGGTTGGACTCCGCCATCAGCAGGAAGCCCGCGAAGGTGACCACGCCGGTGAACAGCGGCCGGGCCACCAGGCGCCCCACCCGCCGCCTCGTCCCGGCCCGGGCCAGCAGCACCAGCGACACGCAGGCGAGCAGCAGCGCGATCGGCCCGGTGACCAGCAGCACGATGCTGTCCCCGAACGAGTCCTTGAACAGCTCGTCGGCGGAGGTCCCGTTCGCCAGGCGCACCACCAGCAGGATCACGCCGAGGCCGAACAGCGCCCGGGCCCACATCAGCCGTTCCACCAGCGGGTCGAGCGTCTGCGCCACCAGCTGGGTGGCCAGCGGCTGCAGCAGCGGATCCAGCAGTTCCGCGCCCGCCACCGCCGCGACCCCGGAGGCCGACATCCGCATCATCCGGTAGGGCCCGTAGATCCGGCTCGCCAGCCGCCAGGGCAGCAGCACGTCGAGCGCCCACTCCCGCGGCGTCCGCCGCGGCTCCGGCGGCTGCCAGTAGGGCGGCCGGTCGTACGCGGCGAGGTCGCCCGGCGTCACCAACCTGCCCATGGCAGCCCCCGGTCGGTCAAAGCGCTTCGCCCCTCGAAGCGCTGACACCGTGCCAGCTTCCAGCGCCCCGCGCAATCGGATAAGCCGCATCCGCCCGGGCCCTGCCGGTGGGGCCCGGGCGGACGCGGGTCAGTTCGCGGCCGGAGTGACCCACTCGACGAGTTCGATCACCACGCCGTTGGGGTCGGCGACCTGGAACAGCCGCTCGCCCCAGGGCTCTTCGCGCAGCGGCAGGGTGATCTCGACGCCCTCCGACCGCAGCCGCTCCTGCTCGCCGGCCAGGTCGTCGACGGTGAAGACGACCAGCACGCCGGCCGCGCGCTGGTCGCGGAAGTCCTCGGGGAGGACGTCGAGGCCCCGGCGCAGGTAGATGACGTTCATCCCGGCGTCCTCGCGGCCGAGCGAGACGAAGCCGTCCGCGGCCATCTCCTCCCGGAAGCCGAAGTGGTCGACGAGGAAGGCCGCGGAGGCGGCGGGGTCCTCGACGGTGAGCGAGACGGCAGAGCTGTTGATCTTCAAGACGAGTCCTCTCGGCGGCATGGGCCGCGACAAGGCCAGCAATTCTCCGTACGCCGTACACTATACATAGTACGGAGAATTGCTGTGACAGGATTCCGGCATGGCCACGAACCGGAGCGGAGCAGGAGACCCGGCCCGCACCCTCGCCCTGCTCTGGGGCGTGCCGACCGCCCCGGCCGCCGGCCGACGCGGCCCCCGCCAGGCGCACTCGCCGGCCGAGATCGCCACCGCCGCCGTCGAACTCGCCGACGCCGAGGGCGTCGAGGCCGTGACCATGCGCCGCGTCGCCCAGGCCCTCGGCCTCTCCCCGATGGCGCTCTACACCTACGTCCCCGGCAAGGCCGAACTCCTCGACCTGATGCTCGACACCGTGTACGCCCGGATGCCGCGCAGCACGCCCGCCGACGACGGCTGGCGCGCCCGGGCCACCGCCGTCGCCGACGACAACCTCGCCCTCCACCGCGCCCACCCCTGGATGGCGGCCGTCCCCACCAGCCGCCCGCCGCTCGGCCCCGGGCTGATGGCCAAGTACGAGTACGAGCTGCGCGCCCTCGCCGGCACCGGCCTGGACGACGTCGAGCTGGACGCCGCGCTGACCCACCTGCTGGGCTTCGTCCAGACCTGCGCCCGGATGGCCGCCGACGAGCGGGCCGCCCGGCAGGACAGCGCGATGAGCGACGAGCAGTGGTGGGCGGGCAACGCCGAACTCCTCGCCCGGGTCTTCGACCCGGAGCGCTACCCGACCGCCGCCCGGGTCGGCGCGGCCGCCGGCGCAGCCCACGGCGGCGCGTACAGCCCTTCCCACGCCTACGAGTTCGGCCTCGGCCGGGTCCTGGACGGCCTGGCCGCCCTGATCCGGGACCGCGGCGAGGAGTAGCGGCCGCGCGGCCCTCGCCGGCCCAACTCGCCCTGCCGACCAACTCGCGCTGCCGACCAACTCGCGCTTCCCGCCCGGGAATACGCCCCACCGCAACACCCCCGCCGCGCGCCGTTACACAGCCGATGGGCGGCCGTGACACGACCGGCCGCCGACCGCGACACGGCCCTCCTAACGTCGCTGTCGACGCCCCGGCCGTACCGAGGCCGCAGGGCGTCCGCGACGCGAACGACCGCGTCAGGCGCCGACGACGGACGTCCGCGACCGCGTCACGAACCGCCCTTCCGAGACCGACGCAGCACCCACGAGGAGACCCACCGCATGAGCACGAGCAGGAGCCGCACCTTCCGCTCCCCCGCCCGCCGTGTCCTGGCGGTCTGCGCCCTGACCGGCGCCGCCCTGCTGACCACGACGACCACCGGTCAGGCCTGGGCCGACGGCGCCCCGAAGCCCGTCGCGACCGCCCCCGGCGCCGCCGCCCCCGTCACCGCCACGCCCACCCCGGCCGGCACCCCCACCGCCATGCCCGCCCCGGCCCGCACGGGCAACGCCCCGGCCGTCTCGCCGCCGAAGACCGCCGTCCCCTCGCCGGTGGCGCCGGGCGGCGACCGGCCGCAGGTCCGTGAGGTGCCGAAGGGCGCCGCGAGGGCCGGCGACGGCTCCGGGGCCGGCTCCGACAGCTCCGGCCTGATGCTGGCGGGCGGCGGCGCCGTCGCCGCCGTGGGCGCCGGTGCGCTGGGCTTCGCCGTCCTGCGCCGCCGGGCCGGTGCGCGCGGCTGACACCGGTCCCGAGCCCGCCGGGCACCCCGGCGCCCTTCCCCCGTACCCGGCCGGCGGGGGAAGCGGCGCCGGGGCCGCCCCGCCGGCCGGGACCGGCGGAAGACGCCGCGGCCACAGCCGCAGCCGCGGCCACGGGCGGCGCCGCGCCGCCCGGCCCGCCCCGAGCCCCCTGCGCCGGACGGCCTTCGGCACGGCGGGCCTGCTCTGCCTGGTGCTCGGCACCTCGCTGGCCCTGGCCGGCCGGGGCGAGAGCCCGGTGGTGCGGATCGAGACCTCCGGCCACGGCGCCGCGGACACCCCGCCCCCGCCGGTCCGGGAAACCCCGGCGCCACCGCCCGTCGCCGCCTCGCCACCGACCCGGCTGCTGATCCCGGCCGCCGGGGTGGACGCGCCGGTGACCGGCCTCGGCCTGAACCCGGACGGGACCGTCGAGGTGCCGGCGGCCGACCACGGCGACGAGGTCGGCTGGTACCGCAACGGCCCCACCCCCGGTGAGACCGGCCCGGCCGTCCTGATCGGGCACTACGACACCGTGCACGGCCCGGCGGTCTTCCGGAACGTGCCGAAGCTGAAGCCCGGCGACCTGATCCGGGTCCGGCGCGCGGACGGCGGCACCGTGGACTTCAAGGTCAGCCGGCTGGTCCAGGCCGCCAAGGACCGCTTCCCCACCGAGCAGGTCTACGGCGACACCCCCGCGCCCGCCCTGCGGCTGATCACCTGCGGCGGGCGGATCGGCGCGGACGGCCACTGGACGGACAACATCATCGTCCTGGCGGACCCGGCCTGACCGGGGCCGTACCGCCGGACGCGGAACCTCCGGAGGCGGAACCGCCGACCGCTCCCCGTACGACCTACCACCGAGACGGACGCCCCCGCACCGAGGAACCGCCGCCGACCAGGAGGACGAGCACCGACCGTGGCAGCAGCACCCCGCCCCCGCCGCCGGCCGGGCGCCGTCCCGGTGGCCGTGTCGGCCGCCCTGGCCGGCCTCCTCGCGCTCGCCGCCCTGCTCCTCGGCCGGGAGGCCCCCGGCGGCCTGCGCGACGGCGGCCCCGTCCAGGCCGCCACCCCGCCGCCGGTGGCCAAACCGCTCTGGCCCGGCCTGGCCACCGCCCCGCCGCCGGTCGCGGCCGCCGCCGCCACCCCGCAGGCGCCGCCGCAGCCGATCCCCGACCTGACCGTCCCCGGGCACGACCTCACCACCGTCGACGTCCGCACCCTCCTCGCCAAGGACCCGGCGCTCACCGCGGACGAACAGCGCGCGCTCGACTCCTGCGCCGGGTGCGAGGTCCGCGCGCCGGAGTTCCGCGACCTCACCGGGGACGGCCGGCCGGAGCTGGTCACCGCCGTCGTCACCCCCGGACCGGTCGTGCTGCACGTCTACACCCTCGCCGGGGACCGCGTCCTGCCCATCCTGCGGGTGCGCGTCCAGAGCGGCTTCAGCGCCGAGACCGTCGACTCCGACCTGTGGCTGCGCGAGCCGACCAGCACCACCACCCAGACCCGCACCCACTACCACTGGGACGGCACCAGCCTCGCCCCGCTGGAACAGAAGGTGGACGGGATCGGCCTGCTCCCGCACACCGAACCGGCCGGCGACCCGCCGTACGGCGCCGTGCCCCAGCCGGTCCGCCCCACCCCCAAGGCACCCGGCGCGGTCGTCACCGCCACCCCCTCCCCCGTCAAACCGGCGGCCCCCGCCGTGTCCCCGGAAGCGAAGCGATGACCCCCGCAGCCCCCTCCGCGGCCAACCCCGCAGCCAACCCCACGGCCGCCTCCGCCGCCCCGGCCCAGCCGCACATCCTCCTCGTCGAGGACGACGAGGTGATCCGCGAGGCCACCCGGATGGCACTGGAGCGCTACGGCTTCCCCGTCACCACGGCCGCCGACGGCCTGGAGGGCCTGGAGGCCTTCCACGCCGTCCGCCCCGACCTGCTCCTGCTGGACGTCATGCTGCCGCTGCTCGACGGGGTCGGCCTCTGCCGCCGGATCCGCGAGGAGAGCCAGCTGCCGATCCTGATGATGTCGGCCCGCACCGACCCGGTGGACGTGGTCTCCGGCCTGGAGGCCGGCGCGGACGACTACGTGGTCAAGCCCTTCGAGAGCGCCGTCCTGGTCGCCCGCATCCGTACGGTGCTGCGCCGTGTCCGCGTCGTCCCCACCGCCCCCGACGCCCCCGCCGCCCCCGACACCCCCACCACCGAAGCGCCTGCCGGGACCCCGCAAGCCCCCGCCGCCGCCCTGCGCAGCTTCGACGGCCTCCAGGTGGACACCGACAGCATGGAGGTCCGGGTCCACGGCCGCCTCGTCCCGCTCACCCCCACCGAGCTGCGCCTGCTGCTGGAGTTCACCGCCGCGCCCGGCATCGTGCTGGAGCGCAGCACCCTGCTCGAACGCGTCTGGGACTACGAGTGGGGCGCCGACACCCGCGTCGTCGACGTCCACGTGCAGCGGCTGCGCGCCAAGATCGGCGCCGAGCGGATCGAGACCGTCCGCGGGTTCGGCTACAAGCTGCGGCGCCCGGCATGACCCTGCGCCGCCAGATCGCCACCGCCGTCGCCGCCATCTCCGTCCTGGTCGCGGTGGCCGTGGGCCTGCTGGTCCACCGGGCGATGATCCGTCAGCACGTCGACCAGGCCCGCACCGCCTCGCTCACCGCCCTCGACTCGGCCCTCGCCGGCTACGGCCGCGGCGACGGCCCGGCCGGCCCGGGCAGCGCGGTGGACGACCCGGCCCTGCCCGACCGGCTGCGCGCCCTCGCCGCCGGCGGCCACCGGGGCACCCTGCTCGCGGCGGACGGCCCGGGCGAGTCGATGTGGGCGGCCGCCCCGGTCCGCGACGGCGTGCTCTCCGTCCGGGTCGACTTCACCCAGGACCGCCGGGCCATCGCCGACCTGGACCGGATCATCCTGATCACCGTCGTCGCCGCGGTCTTCACCACCGTGCTGGCCGGCGTCCTGGTCGCCGACCGGATCAGCCGCCGGCTGCGCACCGCGGCCACCGCGGCCCGGGGCATCGCCGCCGGCGGCACCGACACCCGGATCGGCGAACTCGTCGACGGCCGCGACGAGGTGGCCGACCTGGCCGCCGCCGTCGACCTGATGTCCCGCACCCTGCACCGCCGGCTGGAGGACGAGCAGCGCTTCACCGCCGACGTCGCCCACGAGTTGCGCACCCCGCTCACCGGCCTGGTCACCGCCGCCGAACTCCTGCCGCCCGGCCGCCCCACCCAGCTCGTGCGGAACCGGGTCCAGGCGCTGCGCGGCCTGGTCGAGGACCTGCTGGAGGTCTCCCGCCTGGACGCCGACGCCGAGGCCCCCGACCTGTGCGCCGTCCCGCTGGAACGCGCGGTGCGCCGCACGGTCACCCTCACCGCACTGGACGTCGACGTCGACGTCACCACCGACCAGGAGGTCCGCACCGACCTGCGGCGCCTCGACCGGATCCTCGGCAACCTGCTGCTCAACGCCCACCGCCACGGCGCCGGCCCCGTCCTGCTGCGGGTCGATGGCCGCCGCATCACCGTCCGCGACCACGGCCACGGCTTCCCCGACGACCTGCTCCGGCACGGCCCCCAGCGCTTCCGCACCAACGCCCCCGAACGCGGCCGCGGCCACGGCCTGGGCCTCACCATCGCCACCGGCCACGCCCGCGTCATCGGCGCCGCCCTCACCTTCGCCAACCACCCGGACGGCGGCGCCCTGGCGACCCTCACCCTCCCCTAGCCTTCACCGGTCTGACGCCTCGCCAACTCACCATACCTACTAGTATGTACGGGCTGACCGCGTCCGATCGCGAGAGGAATCCGAGAGGAACCCGAGGAGGAACCCGAGATGCCCTTCGTCCGGATCGACGCCCTGCGGGCCGACAGCGCACGCCTGGACGCCCTCGGCCGCGCGGTGCACGAGGCCCTGGTGGAGACGATCGGCATTCCGCCGGACGACCACTTCCAGGTCCTGGTCGGCCACGACGGCGTCCACAGCACCCTGCGCTTCGGCGACTACCTCGGCGTGCACCGCGACGAGGGCATCGTCTACATCGCGATCACCCTGCGCGCCGGCCGGACGCCGGACCTGAAGCGGGCCCTCTACCGGCGGATCGCCGAACTCGCCGAGGCGTACGCGGGCACCGAGCCGCGGAACGTGTTCGTCACGCTGACCGAGAACGGGCCGGCGGACTGGTCGCTCGGCCACGGGCTGGCCCAGTACGCCCCGGCCCCACCGGACCACGGCGCATGACCCCGGCCGCCTTCACCCGGCCGCCGGGAACGGGAACGTGACCCCGGTCAGCCGCTCCGACAGCTCCCACAGCCGCCGCCCCGTCCCGGCGTCGTCGGCCGCCTCCGCCGGCCGTACGACCTTCGGGGCGCCGCGCAGCTCACCCGTCCCGCCCGGGCCGATGAACTGACCGCTCAGCGCCGCCGGGTCGGTCGCGGCGAACAGCTGCGGCAGCGCGCCGCGCTCGGGTGTCTGGGCGAGCGGGGTCAGCAGACGGCCGAAGAGCAGCTTCACCACCCCGACCGGGGAACCGGTCTGCAGGTTGGTGGCGGCGTAGCCGGGGTGCGCGAGCAGGCTACGGACCGGGCTGCCGGCGGCGGCCAGGCGCCGGTGGAGCTCCCGGCCGAAGACGGCGTTGGCGAGCTTGGACTGATTGTAGTGGCCCATCGGCGAGTACCGGCTCCCGCCGTCGAGGTCGTCGAAGGCGATGCGCCCCCGCCGGTGGTTGGTCGAGCTGACGGTGACCACCCGCGGGTCCTCGCCCTCGGCCAGCAGGTCGAGCAGCAGCCCGGTGAGCGCGAAGTGGCCGAGGTGGTTGGCGGCGAACTGGAGCTCGTGGCCCTGCGCGCTGAGGGTGCGCGGCGGCGCCATCACCCCGGCGTTGTTGACCAGGACGTCCGGGCGGACACCGTCCGCGCGCAGCCGCTCGGCGAAGGAGCGGACGCTGTCGAGGTCGGCCAGGTCGAGCCGGCGCACCTCCAGGGGGCCGCCCGGCCGGTCGGCGGCGATCCGCTCGGCCGCGTACCGCCCCTTGGCCTCGTCGCGCACGGCGAGGATCACCCGGCCGCCGCTGCGGGCGATCGCCCGGGTGGTCGCCAGCCCGAGGCCGCTGTTCGCCCCGGTGACGACGAACACCCGCCCGGTCTGGTCCGGAATCCGCTCGGTGGTCCATGCCTGAGACTTCGTCATGCGTCACACGTTGCCTCGCGTGTCACCAAGTGTCAAGGAGGTCATTCGACGCCACAGTCGGCGCGCTGTGTAGCATGACGGGGTGACCACCACCCCCACCGCGAGCCTGGCCGAGCGCAAGCGGCAGCTCGTCGCCGACGAACTGACCAGGGCCGCACTGGGCCTGCTGGCCCAGAAGGGGTTCGACGCGGTCACCGTCGACGAGATCGCGGCCTGCGCCGGCATGTCCAAGCGGACGTTCTTCCGCTACTTCGCCTCCAAGGAGGACGTGGTCGTCCAGTTCCTCGCCGGGCTGGGCGCCGGCATGCGCGCCGAACTCGCCTCCCGCCCGGCCGGGGAGCCGCCCTCCGCCGCCCTCCGGCACGCCGTCCGCGCCTGCGTCGACGCCTGCGCCGGCCAGGCCGAGCGCACCCTGCGCGTCGTCCGGCTGATCCTCGGCACGCCCGCCCTGCACGCCCGCTTCCTGGAACACCAGGCACAGTGGCGCGACGAACTCGCCGCCGAACTCGCCGCCCGGCTGGGCCTGGACGCCGCCGCCCTCCACCCCCGGCTCGCGGCCGGCACCGCCCTGACCGCCTTCGACGTCGTCCTCCAGCAGTGGAGCTCCGGCGACGGCAGCGAGGACCCGGCCGCCCTCACCGACCGGGCCTTCGCCACCCTCGCCCCCGCCCTCGACGCCACCCCGCGGTAGGGCCCGCTACGCCCGCAGCCGCGCCGCCGCACACCCCAGCACGGCCACCGCCACCAGCCCGCTCCACGGCAGCGCGCTCTCCCACAGGCTCCGCAGGTTCCACCCCAGGTCCGGCACCCACCGGTGCCCGGCCAGCGCGAACGCGACCAGCAGCCCCGACGCCGCCCGCCACCCACCCGCGCCGCCACACCGGCACCACGACCGCCCCGCGCCGCACCCCTCGGGCGCGCACCGGGAACCGGACACGGGCCGACCCCGCCTCCCACAGCACGGGACCGCCCCTACCCGGCCGCGTCCGGCAGCTGCGCCGGACACGCCCCGCCGGGGGCCGTCAGCAGCTCGAAGTGCCAGATCTCCTCACCGCCGCAGGCCGCCTCGGCGACCCGTGGCTCATCCACACCGTGCCCGGCGTCGGCTACCGCCTCACCCACCCCGAAGACACGCCGTGACCAGCGACGAAGCCCCCCGGGTCCGCCCCCGCCGGCTCACCGCCCGGATGCGCCTGACCCTCAGCTACACCCTCTTCGCCGTCACCGCCGGCACCCTCTCCCTCGCCGTCGTGTACGTCTGCATGAAGTACATCCCCAACTCCCCCCTCACCTCCGCCAACCCCCGCTACCGCTCCGACGCCCCCGCCCGCCAGCAGATCCTCGACTCCCTCCTCACCGCCTGCGGCTACGCCCTCGCCCTGCTCACCGCGGTCGGCATGGTCGGCGGCTGGTTCGGCGAGCTGCGCCTGGCCCCCGAGCCGGCCGGCGGCCTGCGCGCCGAGCTCACCCTGCCGGCCCGCCGACCCGTCGACCCGCCGACCCGTCGACCCGTCGACCCGTCGACCCGTCGACCCGTCGACCCGCGCAACGGCGAGGGCCGGTGCGGGGGATCCCCCGCACCGGCCCTCGTCAACCGCCGTCGACCGCTTACTCGTTCGGCACCGTGGCGTAGCGCGCCGTGCCCTCGGCCATCTGCCGCAGCGCGTCCTTGCGGTCCCGCTTCGACAGCTTGTCGATGTACAGCGTCCCGTACAGGTGGTCGGTCTCGTGCTGCAGGCAGCGGGCGAAGAAGCCGGTGCCCTCGACCCGGATCGGCTTGCCGTCCTTGTCGACGCCGGTCACCGCGGCGTAGTCGGGGCGCGGCAGCTCGGCGTACGCGGTGGGGACGGACAGGCAGCCCTCGTTGCCGTCGTCGAGCACGCGGCGCCGGTCGGCCGGGTACTCCTCCAGCACGGGGTTGATCACGTGGCCGATGTGGCGCACGCCCTCGTCGTCGGGGCAGTCGTAGACGAAGACCTTCAGGTCGACGCCGATCTGGTTGGCGGCGAGGCCGACGCCCTCGGCGGCGTACATCGACTGGAACATGTCGTCGATCAGCGCGGACAGTTCGCCGTCGAAGGCGGTGACCGTCTTCACCTCGCGGTGCAGCACCGGGTTGCCGACGACGGTGATCGGGCGGGCGGTCCCCTTGGTCAGGTCGGGCTCCTCGCCCATCACCTTCACGGGGGTCTCGGGCGCCGCCCCCTCCACGTCGTGCTCGTGGTCGTGGTCGTGCCCGTGCTGCTCGGCCTGCTCCGCCATGTCTTCCGCTTCCGTCGGTCTACGCGTACCTCACCAGGGTACTCAGCGGGGTTCAGCAGACCTCTTCGAGATCCCGGTACGCCCGGCTGTCCGGCGCGGCCCCCACCCAGCGGTCCAGCAGGGTGCGGACGAGGTGCGCGGGCGCGGCGATCCCGCACTCGCGCTCGACCAGCCAGGACATGCCGGCGGCGCCGCCCTGGCTGAGGTGGCTGAGGTGCCCGGGGTGGGCGGCGTCGCCGTCGTCGTGCGGGTCGTGGTGGGCGGCGAGGCCGTCGTCGGCGGCCATCCGGCTCTCCGAGCAGGCCCGGCACAGCAGCCGCACCGAGGACGTCCAGTCCTCGGCCGCGTACCCGGCGTCGGCGACGAGGCGCTCCAGCGCGTCCCGGTCGCCGGCGGTGGCGGCCTGCAGCAGCACCACGTACGTCGGCACGGGCGAGGGCGCCCACAGCTCGATCTCGTCGAAGACGGGGTAGGCGACCCCGTCGGTGACCCGCTCGCCGTGCGGGGCGCCGTCGTGCAGCACCACCTCGCCCCAGCGGCGGCCGGAGGACGGCAGCGGGATGGACAGCACCTCGATCCGGGCCGGGTCCAGCCGGCGGCCCCAGACCACCTCGGACTCGCCGTCCGGGGAGAGCCGCACCGGGGTGGTGCCGAGGTCGAGGGCGACCGGGCCGGTCTCGCCGGGGCCGCCGGGCAGCCGCAGGCCGTACGCCTGCCAGGCGCGGCGGGCCAGCGGCCAGTCCTGCAGGGCGGTGGCGGTGATGCCGAGGTTCCACCAGTCGGGGGCGCCGTGCTCGCGGTCGAGCAGGGCGACGGCGCGCAGGCCGGCCGAGCGGGCCTGCTCCCAGTCGCGGCGGAACTTGTGCAGCAGGGCGAGGTTGAACCAGGAGTCGGACAGCCAGGGCTCCAGGTCGGCGGCCATCACCAGCAGCGCGCCGGCGTCCTCGTAGCGGCCGTCGCCGATCAGCGTGAAGGCCCGGTCGGTCGTCTGCCGCCAGGTGGCGGACGGCCGGTGCCGTGCCCGGTGGAAGATCCTCACGTTCGTCCCTGCCGTCGTCGTCCGCTCAAGTCCCGGTGCACACCGCCCCGGTGGCGCCCCGTGGTGCCCGGGGCGGCGTACGGAGCCCGGTGCCCCGGGTCGGTGTTCCACGCTACGACCGCATCCAACCACGCCCGCCCCCGCCCGCGCTCCCCACCGCCGAGGTTGGGGTCCGCCCTCCCCAGCCTGCCCGTCCGGGGCCGCCTCCTCAACCCGTGCCGGGTCCCGGGGGCGCGGCGGCCCCGCGGACCGGGGCCTCAGCGGGCCTGGCCGCCGACCCGGGCCAGCGCGTCCACCACGCGCGCGTCGTAGACCCGCCCCCGGCCCAGCCGCAGCACCTCCAGCGCCTCCAGCCGCCCGACCGCCTCACCGACGCCCCGGCCGCGGGCGGCGGTCAGCAGGTCGTCGTGGGCGTTGGCGACCCGGATGATCCGGGCGGCGAGCGGGACGGGCCCCTCCCCGCCGGCCGTCCCGGCGCACGGGTCGGCCAGCCGGGCGACCTGCTCGGCGACCTGCCGGGGCACCCCGGTGCGGCTGATCACCTCGCTGCCCAGGCGGGCGATCCGCTGCTGCTCGGCGCAGGGCAGCACGGCGGTGGCGCCGTCCGGCACCGGTTCGACCAGGGACAGCTGGCCGACGTCGTGCATCAGCGCCGCGTACTCCAGCAGGGCCAGCTCGCGGGTGCCCAGGCCCAGCTCGCGGCCGAGCGCGCACGCCGTGTCGGCGACCCGGCGGGCGTGCCCGTGCGGGGTGTAGCCAGCCACCTCGGTGGCGCGGGCCAGCGAGGCGATGGTCTGCCCGGTGGTGGCGCGCACGGCGGCGGCCCGCCGGAACGACACCTGGGCGAGCAGCAGCGGGGTGCAGAACAGCGGCAGCGCCCACAGCCCGACCTCGCCGGCCGCGAGGCTGACCAGCATCCCGGTGGCGACGATCGCCGAGCCGATCCCGAACAGCGAGCGCAGCTCGTCCTCCAGCGCGGCGGGCAGGCGCAGCCCGGTCGCCGAGCGCCGCAGCACGGCGGCCAGGGTGGCGTCGCACAGGGCGGCGAGCGCGGCGACGGCGGTCAGGAACGCCCCGTAGGCGGGGCCGTCCGGGGAGAACCGGTCGATCAGGCCGCCGTTGTAGAGCGGCTGGAAGATCGCGGCGGCGAAGCCGGCCCCGAGCAGCCGGCGGGCGGCGCTGTCCCGGCGGGCCGGGTCGGCCCACGGCGGGCGCCGGTGCGGGCGGGGGCGCCCGGGGCGGGCCCCGGGGCCGGTCCGGCACCCGCCGGGCGGGCGACGCCGGGCGCGGATCGTCGGACGGGCCCCGGCGAGGCCGGGCAGCCAGGCCAGCGCCAGCCCGGCCCCGGTGACGGCGACCACCTGGAGCGTGCCGTGCGCGGTCGGCAGGCCGCGCAGCGGCCCGAGCAGGGCGTACGCGAGCGCGCCGGCGGCGCCGATGGGCGCCTGCTCGCGGTCCCCCGGAAGGGTGATCCGGACGCACTCGCCGAGCGCGATCAGCGCGGTGAACGCCAGCGCGACCCCGGGCTCCGCGAGCCCGCGCACGGCGACCGCGCCCAGCGCGAGCGCCAGCAGGACGGCCGCCGCCGCGTGCACCGCCCGCACCGCCCCGCCCCCGCCCCCGCCTGCGGCCGCCCGGGCCGCGCGCCCGGTAGGGGCCGTGCGCCCGGTACGGGCCGTGCGGGCCCGCGGCCCGGTCACGGCTGCCCGGCCATCGGCGCGCCCCCGCCCTGGGCGGGCACCCGGCCCGGCGCCGCCCGGGCCGGCTCCGGCACCCCGAGCGGGATGTCCGGCACGGCCCGGATGGCCTCGTCGGGCGGCGGCAGCACCGGCTGCCAGTCGTGCACGGCCAGCGCCTCGATCAGCGCCCGCACCATCACCGGGTCGAACTGGCTGCCCGAGCAGCGCTCCAGCTCCGCCACGGCCTCGGTGACGGGCCGCCCGCGCCGGTAGGAGCGGGTGGAGGTCATCGAGTCGAACGCGTCGGCGACGGAGATGATCCGGGCGAACTCGGGGATCCGCTCGCCGGCCAGGCCGCTCGGGTAGCCGCGCCCGTCCATCCGCTCGTGGTGGTGCAGGATGCCGGCGTGCGCCTCGCCGAGGAAGTCGATCCCGCGCACCAGCTCGTACCCGTACACCGGGTGGACCTCCACCGCCCGGCGCTCCTCCTCGGTGAGGGGACCGTTTCTGCGCAGCAGCTCGGTGGCCACGCCCAGCTTGCCGACGTCGTGCAGGATCCCCGCGAAGCGCAGGGTGCGCAGCCGCTCGGCCTCCATGCCGAGCTGAGTGGCGATCAGCACCGAGGCCCGGCCGACCCGTTCGCTGTGGCCCCGGGTGTACGCGTCCTTGATCTCCACCGCCTGCACCAGCGACTGCACGGTCGCCTGGTGGGCGTCCCGCTCGCGCTGCCCCTGGGCGAACACCCAGGCCGAGATGGACAGCGGCAGCAGCGCCAGCAGCGCGGCGAACGCCCCGTACGGGCCCTGCCACAGCACCGCGACCATCAGCCCGCCGGCCGCGTGCACCAGCACCGGCAGGCCGCACACCGAGCGGGCCCCGCGCAGCAGCACGCCGGGGTGGCGGCCCTCGGTGAGCATCAGCATCCCGCCCACCAGCACCCCGTTGACCAGGCAGAACGCCGCGACGGCGGCGAAGCCGGGCAGCAGCGCGGCCGGGAAGCGGGAGCCGAGCAGCAGCTCCGGGCCGCGCAGCAGGTGGAAGGCGACGGAGGACGCGAAGGCGCACAGCGCGAGCTGCGAGCCGTTGAACAGCTGCCGCCTGCGGGGGCGCGTCTGCCAATTCCAGCCGGGCGCGCGGCGAATGGACAGACACGCCCGGCTGCCCGGCGCGATCGGCCCGCCGAGCAGCGCGGCCGGCACGGCGACCAGCGCGGCGGCGGCCGGCGGGAGCATCAGCACCCCGGCGAACAGCACCGGGAAGAAGGCGTTCGCCCCGGTCCGGGCGGGCGCCCGCTCGGGGAGCGCGGGGCGGAGCAGGGCCCGGCGCACGAGGCGCAGGCAGGGGGTCGGCAGACCCTGGGCGAGCGACTCCCAGCAGCCGTGCAGGAAGGAGAGCAGGGCGACCTTCGGCCAGTCCACCGGGGCGGCGAGCCAGCGCGGCACCCCGGGCGCGAGGGGGGCCGGGAGCAGCGGCAGCAGACAGCACAGGGCCGCCACCGGGACGGCCACCGCGTAGCGCGCCGCCCCGGGCGCCAGGGGTTCGCCTCCACTGTCGGTAGCGATCTCGACCTCCCCGCCGTCCGGGCCCGCGTTGCCTCAGCACGCCGGGCCAACCGGCGGTGAGCGTCCGTCAGGAGGATAGGGCGCTCGTCGCACGCGGGGACGCATGATCGCGCAATGGCGCAGTTGGCGCACCGCCAACTCACCCGAACGAGTGAGGGCGCACGCGAGCAGAACGGGAGCGGCCCCGGGAGCGCATGCTCCCGGGGCCGCTGGACACCCGGTTCGAATCCTCCGGCAGGCGTCACCGACGCCCTGCCCCGCCCGGCCGACCACCCCGCACAGCCGTCACGCACCGTGACCGCGGCGCCGGGCGGGCCCCGCCGGCGTCACTCCGCCGGTGCGCCGGCCTCGACCGGCTCGCCCTCCGCCGCCAGGCTCGGCGCCGGCCGGGCGGACTCGACGTGCACCTCTACCGAGGCCGTCTCCACGACCACCACCGGCTCGCCCGAGCGCTGCCCGGCCCGGATCGAGTCGATCCTGGCCAGCACCTTGCCGCGCAGGTCGGCCGGGGTGTCGTCGCACCCGCAGGAGCGCTTGATCAGCGCCTTGATCGCCTGCTCCAGCCCGTACTGCTTCAAGCACGGCGAGCACTCGTCGAAGTGCTCGCGCAACTTGGCGCAGTCGCCCTCGGCCATCTCGTTGTCGAGGAATTCATAGAGGTGGTCGAGGACCTCGCCACACTCGGTTTCGTGCGGATCGCCGCAGCTCATGAGCCCGAGCCCTTCGCTTCCTGCCCTGCCCCGCTGCCGGCCGGGACGAGCCCGCGCTCACGGGCGTAGTCCTCCAGCATGCCGCGCAGCTGACGACGGCCGCGGTGCAGCCGGGACATCACCGTACCGATGGGAGTACCCATGATGTCCGCGATCTCCTTGTACGCAAAGCCTTCTACGTCCGCGAGATAGACGGCGATCCGGAATTCCTCCGGGATGGCCTGGAGCGCGTCCTTCACGTCACTGTCGGGGAGGTGGTCCAGGGCCTGGGTCTCGGCCGAGCGCAGACCGGTCGACATGTGCGACTCGGCGCGGGCCAGCTGCCAGTCCTCGATCTCCTCCGCCGCGGTGCGCTGCGGCTCCCGCTGCTTCTTGCGGTACGAGTTGATGAACGTGTTGGTGAGGATGCGGTACAGCCAGGCCTTGAGGTTCGTGCCCTCACGGAACTGGTGGAAGGACGCGTACGCCTTCGCGAACGCCTCCTGGAGCAGGTCCTCCGCATCGGCCGGGTTGCGCGTCATGCGCAGCGCCGCCGAGTACATCGGATCCAGGTAGCCCAGGGCGTCGCGCTCGAAGCGCTCCCGCCGGGCCTCCTCGCTCTCCTCCGCCGACACCCGGAAGGTGTCCTCGCCGATCGCCTCGGCCAGCTCCTCACCGGTGAGCGCCTCGCCCGCAGGCAGGGCCTCGCCCGGGCCACGGCCCGGCTCGGCCTCGTGCTCGGTCCCGACGACCGGACCCACCTCCTCGGCATGACGAGCGCGGCCCACGGCGGGCCGCCCAGAAATGGAGGATATCGGGCTGACGGGCTTCTCGCCCGCGTCGAGCCAGTCCGACCACGAGGGAGCGAACGCCGTGGCGGCCTCGCGCTCCTCAGGCCGTTCGGGGCACGCGATCGAACCCATCTGCCCTGCCTCTCACCGGTGACTCGTAGCTGCCGCTCACGCTGACGAAGGCGACAACCACCCGGAGCCCGCAGGCATTCCCGCCCGCACGCACCATTCACTCGCACGAGTGATCGACCCGGTACGTCCCGCTCACCCCAGCCGCAGCACGAAGTCCCCCACCGCCCCGCAGAGCAGGTCCAGCACCTCCTCCTGCCCCACCTCCGCCCGCTTCGGCACCTCGAACCCGTGGTTCCCGTACGGCAGCGCCACCAGCTCGTGCCCCGGCGGCAGCCGCGGGAACTCCCCCGGCCCGCCGAACGGGTCCGCCGGCCCCTGCACCACCAGCGTCGGCAGCCCCGACTCCAGCAGCTCCTCGGCCCGGCTCCGCTCCGGCCTCCCCGGCGGGTGCAGCGGGAACGCCAGCGCCACCACCCCCACCGCCCCGGTCGCCGCGCCCGTACGGCACGCCACCCGCGCCCCGGCACTGCGCCCGCCGACCACCAGCGCCGGCCCCCGGGCCGCCAGCAGCTCGGCCACCGGCCGCCAGCCCAGGTCCAGCGTCCTCGGCGCCGGCGCCACCTTCCGCCCCGCCACCCGCCACGGCTGCTCCACCAGCGCCACGGTGATCCCGCGCGGCGGCAGCGCGGCGGCCAGCGCCACCAGGTCCCGGGCCTCCACCCCGCCGCCCGCGCCGTGCCCCAGCGCCAGCACCGCCCGGGGCTCCACCGCCCGGTGGTACGTGATCCGGGCCTCGCCCGCCTCGGTGTCCACGAGCTCGACGGTCATCCCATGGCTCCCATTCGACAGTTCAGAAGAGTGTGGTCTCGACCTCGGTGTACGGCTCCACGAGCTCCGGGCCGTTGTTGCGGATGCTCCCCACCGCGGGCGACACCGGCGTGGCCAGCAGCGCCCCCGGCGGCGGCGGTATCAGCAGCCCGCGCAGCTCCTCCGGGTCGTCCGCCCCCGGATCCAGCCACGCGTCCCACGAACCCGCGTCCAGGAACAGCGGCATCCGCTCGTGGATCGGCGCCAGCAGCTCCTCCGCCTCCGTCGTCACCACCGCGAAGGTCACCAGCCAGGCCCGCGGATGGTCCGCCGGCACCGTCCGGTCCCGCCAGAACTCGTACAGCCCCGCCAGCGCCAGCGGCGCACCGTCCGCCCGGGACACGAAGAACGGCCGCTTGCGCGCCTTCCCCCGCGCCCCCGGCACCCTCTGCCACTCGTAGTAGCCGTCCACCGGCAGGATGCACCGCCGCGACGCGAACGCCTGCCGGTACGCCGGCTTCTCGTGCACCGTGTCCGCCCGGGCATTGATCATCTTCACCGCGGTCTCCGCCGAACCCGACCACTGCGGCACCAGCCCCCAGCGCAGCGCCCGCAACTGCCGCACCGCCCGCGGCTCGTGCTTCGCCAACCGCTCCAGCACCACGAAGGCACTGTTCGTCGGGGCGACGTTCCAGTTCGGGTCCAGCGTCTCCCCCGGATCCCAGAACTCCACGCCGAACAGGTCGACGAGGTCCTCGGGCCTGCTGCTGGCTGCGAAGCGACCGCACATGCGGGCCAGCTTGCCATGCCCGCCCTCCTCACCACTTCCTCATCCCCCGGCAGAACCACCCGCCCCCGCCCGCCCGTCCCCGCATGGGAGGCTGCCCCGAACGGCCCAACGCAGCGGACGGAGCCAAGGACCATGAGCACGCACCCGACCGACCACACCCTCGGCGACCTGTGGGACCAGGTCACCGGCACCCAGGCCGCCCCGCCCGGCTGGCTCGTCCTCACCACCGGCTGCGCCGCCCTGCTCGCCGTCCTCGCCCGCCCGATCTGGCACGTCGCCCGCAACGCCGTCACCATCGCCCACGAAGGCGGCCACGGCCTCGCCGCCCTCGCCACCAACCGCAAACTCGCCGGCATCCGGCTGCACTCCGACACCTCCGGCCTCACCCTCTCCTACGGCCGCCCCACCGGCCCCGGCATGGTCCTCACCGCCGCCGCCGGCTACACCGCCCCCGCCCTGCTCGGCCTCGGCTGCGCCGCCCTGCTCGCCGCCGACCGCATCACCCTGCTGCTCTGGCTCGCCATCGCCCTGCTGCTCGCCCTGCTCGTCCGCATCCGCAACGCCTTCGGCCTGTTCACCGTGCTGCTCGCCGGCGGCGCCTTCTTCCTCGTCTCCTGGTTCGGCACCGCCCAGATCCAGGCCGGCTTCGCCTACCTCGGCTGCTGGTTCCTGCTCTTCGGCGCCGTCCGCCCCGTCCTGGAACTGCAGCACCAGCGCCGCATCGGCTGGGCCCGCGACTCCGACGCCGACCAGCTCGCCCGCCTCACCCACGTCCCCGCCCTCGCCTGGGTCGCCGTCTTCCTGCTCACCGCCCTCGCCAGCCTCGCCCTCGGCGCCTCCTGGCTCCTCCAGCCCCTGTAGCCGACCGCCCGTCCCGCCATGCGGGCCAGCGCCGGAACGCCCCCGCGCCGCGGCCTAGACTGGCCCCCATGACCGAGACCCTGTGGCCCGCCCCCGTCGCGACCACCCCCGTGGACGCCACCGTCACCATCCCCGGCTCGAAGTCGGTCACCAACCGGGCCCTGGTGCTGGCGGCACTCGCCGACGAGCCCGGCTGGGTGCGCCGCCCGCTGCGCAGCCGCGACTCCCAGCTGATGGCGGACGGTCTGCGCGCCCTCGGCGTCGGCATCGAGGAGCAGGTCAACAACGACTCCGGCGGCTACGGCGGCGGCGAGGCCTGGCGGGTCATCCCCGCCCCCGCCCTGCTCGGCCCGGCCACCGTCGACGTCGGCAACGCCGGCACGGTCATGCGCTTCCTGCCCCCGCTCGCCGTCCTCGCCGACGGCCCCGTGCACTTCGACGGCGACCCGCGCAGCCACGAGCGCCCCCAGCACGGCGTCATCAACGCCCTGCGCGCCCTCGGCGCCCGGATCGAGGACGACGGCCGCGGCACCTTCCCCTTCACCGTGCACGGCACCGGCGGCCTGGACGGCGGCCCGGTCGAGCTCGACGCCTCCGCCTCCTCCCAGTTCGTCTCCGCCCTGCTGCTCTCCGGCGCCCGCTACCGGCAGGGCGTCGAGGTCCGGCACGTCGGCGGCCCGGTGCCGTCGCTGCCGCACATCCGGATGACCGTCGAGATGCTCCGCAAGGCCGGCGTCCAGGTCGACGCCCCCGAGGACGGCGGCGAGAAGGACGTCTGGCGGGTCACCCCCGGCGCCCTGATCGGCCGCGACCTCGTCGTCGAGCCCGACCTGTCCAACGCCGCCCCGTTCTTCGCCGCCGCCCTCGCCACCGGCGGCCGGGTCACCGTCCGCGACTGGCCCAAGCACACCACCCAGCCCGGCGACCAGCTCCGCGAGCTGTACACCCGGATGGGCGGCGCCTGCGAGTTCACCGACGAGGGCCTGCAGTTCACCGGCACCGGCCGCATCCACGGCATCGAGGCCGACCTGCACGACGTCGGCGAGCTCACCCCGGTGATCGCCGCCGTCGCCGCCCTCGCCGACTCCGAGTCCCACCTGTACGGCATCGCCCACCTGCGCCTGCACGAGACCGACCGGCTCGCCGCCCTCGCCAAGGAGATCAACGACCTCGGCGGCGACGTCAGCGAGACCGAGGACGGCCTGCGGATCCGCCCCCGCCCGCTGCACGGCGGCGTCTTCCACACCTACGAGGACCACCGCCTGGCCACCGCAGGCGCCGTCATCGGCCTCGCCGTGCCCGGCGTCCAGGTCGAGAACATCGCCACCACCGCCAAGACCCTGCCCGACTTCCCGCAGTTGTGGGCCGACCTGCTCGGCGAAGCGGCGGCGGGCAGCTGAGCGGAGACTGAAGCCATGCGCCGCTACGGCAAGGACGCCGACGAGGACGACATCCGCAACCGCCCCGCCCGCCGGGGCTCCCGGCCACGGACCCGCATCCGGCCCAAGCACGAGGACGCCGCCGAGGCGATGGTGCTCACCGTCGACCGCGGCCGGCTCACCTGCCTGGTCGACCCGGGGACGAAGCAGGAACGCGAGGTCGTCGCCATGAAGGCCCGCGAACTGGGCCGCAAGGGCGTCGTCGTCGGCGACGTCGTCAACATCGTCGGCGACCTCTCCGGGGACGCCGACACCCTCGCCCGGATCGTCCGGGTCGAGGAGCGCAGCTCCGTCCTGCGGCGCACCGCCGACGACGACGACCCGTACGAGCGGATCGTCGTCGCCAACGCCGACCAGCTCGCCATCGTCACCGCCCTGGCCGACCCCGAGCCCCGGCCCCGGCTGATCGACCGCTGCCTGGTCGCCGCCTACGACGCCGGCATGGAACCGCTGCTCGTCCTCACCAAGTCCGACCTCGCCCCGGCCGAACCGCTGCTCGAGTCCTACGCCCCGCTCGGCATCACCTACGTGGTCACCCGCCGGGACGAACTGGAGACCACCGGCGCCGAGGCCGTCCGCGAGCACCTGCGCGGCCTGTCCACCGTCTTCATCGGCCACTCCGGCGTCGGCAAGACCACCCTGGTCAACTCCCTCGTCCCGGACCGCCAGCGGCAGACCGGCCGGGTCAACGCCGTCACCGGCCGCGGCCGGCACACCACCGTCTCCGCCCTCGCCCTGCGCCTGCCCCCGCCGCCCGGCGCCAAGCCCGGCTCGAAGAAGGCCCTCGACACCGGCTGGGTGATCGACACCCCGGGCTTCCGCTCCTTCGGCCTCTCCCACATCGACCCGTCCCGGGTCATCCACGCCTTCCCCGACCTGGAGCCCGGCACCGTCGACTGCCCGCGCGCCTGCAGCCACGACGAACCGGACTGCGCCCTGGACGCCTGGGTCGCGGACGGCCACGCCGAGGGCGCCCGGCTGTACTCGCTGCGCCGCCTGCTGGCCAGCAAGGAGGCCCGCGAGGGCGACTGACGCCCGCGCCGCCCTCCGGCTTCCCCGCCGTTCGAGGTGTCGGACCGCGCCCGCCTGGTGATCATAGGAAAGTCGGGCCGGCGCGGGCCCGGCCCGTCGATCGACAGGGAGGGCACGGATGGCATGGGCCCTGGTGGTCCTGGCCGGCCTGCTGGAGACCGGCTTCGCGATCAACCTCAAGCTCAGCGAGGGCTTCACCAAGCTCTGGCCCACCGTCAGCTTCTGCGTGTTCGCCCTCGGCAGCTTCGGCCTGCTCACCCTCTCCCTCAAGAGCCTCCCGGTCGGCCCCGCCTACGCGGTGTGGACGGGCATCGGCGCGGCCGGCACCGCGATCTACGGCATGGCCTTCCTGGACGAGACCACCTCGGTGCTCAAGCTCGTCTCCATCTCCCTGGTGATCGCCGGCGTCATCGGCCTCCAGCTCAGCGGCACGGCCCACTGAAGCGGGGGAGGCCCTGGGCTAGGGTTTCGCCCATGGCCGACTACCACGACGATCTCCGACTCGCCCACGTCCTCGCCGACTCGGCCGACTCGGTCACCCTGGAGCGCTTCCGCGCCCTCGACCTGAAGGTCGAGACCAAGCCCGACCTCACCCCCGTCAGCGACGCCGACAAGGCCGCCGAGGAGCTGGTCCGCGGCGTCCTGCAGCGCGCCCGCCCGCGCGACGCCGTCCTCGGCGAGGAGTTCGGCCTGCAGGGCTCCGGCCCGCGCCGCTGGGTGATCGACCCGATCGACGGCACCAAGAACTACATCCGCGGCGTCCCGGTCTGGGCCACCCTGATCGCGCTGATCGAGGACGGCCCGGACGGCGTCGAGCGCCCGGTGGTCGGCATCGTCTCCGCGCCCGCGCTGCAGCGCCGCTGGTGGGCCGCCGAGGGCCTGGGCGCCTTCGCGGGCCGCAGCCTCGCCAAGGCCTCCCGGATCCACGTCTCCGGCGTCTCCCGGATCGAGGACGCCTCGCTCTCCTACTCCTCGCTGTCCGGCTGGGAGGAGCGCGGCCGCCTCGACCCGTTCCTGGACCTGACCCGGGCCTGCTGGCGCACCCGCGCCTACGGCGACTTCTGGTCCTACATGATGCTCGCCGAGGGCGCCGTCGACATCGCCGCCGAGCCCGAGCTGTCGCTGTGGGACATGGCCGCGCCCTGCATCGTCGTCCAGGAGGCCGGCGGCCGCTTCACCGGCCTGGACGGCATCGACGGCCCGGGCGGCGCCGACGCCGTCGCCACCAACGGCCTCCTGCACGAGGAGACGCTGCGGCGCCTCAGCGTCTGAGCGCCCCTTCGGCCCGGAGGCGAGCGGGCGAACAGCAGTGCGGGCCCCTTGACCAGTGGGAGCTGGTCAAGGGGCCCGCGGCCTTCCCGGTCCGGCCGTTACCGCTTGCGCAGCTCCCGGACCGCCGCCTCCAGCCGCTGCCCGTAATCGGCGTCGGCCTTGCGGAAGTTGTCGATCGCCCGCGCCACGATGTCCTCGCGCTCGGCCGAGACCTTGGCTATGAAGCCCGCCAGGTTGGCGATCAGCCGCTGCTTCTCCTCCTCGGAGTACAGCCGGTACAGGGCGCCGGCCTGCCCGAAGTCGTCGTCCTCGGCGTGGGCGGGCGCCGCGTGGGTGCCGGTGTGGCCGTCGACGGCGGTCGCGGCCCACAGCGGGCGGCCGGTCTGGACCGGGCCGCCGAAGCTGTTCGGCTCGTAGTTCTTCTGCCGCCCGTGCCGCCCGTCGTACAGGTACCCGTCGCGGCCGTTGGTGCGGGCCTCGGTGGCGTGCGGGCGGTTGACCGGCAGGTGGTCGGCGTTGATGCCGACCCGGTAGCGGTGGGCGTCGGCGTAGGCGAACAGCCGGCCCTGGAGCATCTTGTCGGGGGACGGGCCGATGCCGGGCACGAAGTGCGCCGGGGAGAACACCGACTGCTCGACCTCGGCGAAGACGTTGTCGGGGTTGCGGTTCAGCTCCAGCCGGCCGATCTCGATCGGCGGGTAGTCGGCGTGCGGCCAGACCTTGGTGAGGTCGAAGGGGTTGAACCGGTAGGCGGCGGCGTCGGCCGCGGGCATGATCTGCACCTGCACCGTCCAGCTGGGGAAGTCGCCGCGCTCGATGGCCTCGCGCAGGTCCCGCTGGTGGCTGTCCGGGTCCTCGCCGGCGAGGGCGTTGGCCTCGGCCTGGGTGAGGTTGCGGACGCCCTGGTCGGTCTTGAAGTGGTACTTGACCCAGAAGTGCTCGCCGGCCTCGTTCTGCCACTGGTAGGTGTGCGAGCCGTAGCCGTTCATGTGCCGGTAGGAGGCCGGGATGCCGCGGTCGCCGAACAGCCAGGTCACCTGGTGGGTGGCCTCGGGCGACAGGCCCCAGAAGTCCCAGACGTTGTCGGCCTCCTGCGAGCCGGTGTACGGGTCCCGCTTCTGGGTGTGGATGAAGTCGGGGAACTTCACGGCGTCCTTGATGAAGAACACCGGGGTGTTGTTGCCGACGAGGTCGTAGTTGCCCTCCTCGGTGTAGAACTTCACCGCGAAACCGCGCGGGTCGCGCACCGCGTCGGCCGAGCCGAGGTTGCCGGCCACCGTGGAGAAGCGCAGGAACACCTCGGTCTGCCGGCCGGCCTCGGCGAGGAACGCCGCCCGGGTCCAGGGCGTCACGTCGGCGGTCACCGTGAAGGTGCCGTACGCGCCGGCGCCGCGGGCGTGCACCACGCGCTCCGGGATCCGCTCCCGGTTGAAGTGCGCGAGCTTCTCGAACAGCAGCTGGTCCTGGACGAGGGCCGGGCCGCCGACGCCCGCCGTCTCGGTGTTCTGGTTGTCGGCGACGGGGGCCCCCGCCTCCGTGGTGAGGGTCGGGCGCAGCTCGTCCTGGGTGGTCATGGGGGTGCCTCCGCGTCATCCGGTCGTCGTGCTGACACGATCCTAACTTAGACATTGTCCAAGTCAACACCGATACCAATCCCCTGGCATGACCCGTCCCGTCCCGGGAACCACCCGCCGCGACCACCGCCGCACCGGCCCGGCCCGCACCCCAACTGCCGCCCCCGGCAGGGAAATCAGGCGCTCAACTCCGCGTGCAGCGCGCCGAGCAGCCGCCCGGCCCGCTCCGCCACCTCGGCCGGCCCGTAGTCGATCGCCCGCCGGCACCAGTTCTCCGCCTGCACCGGCTCGCCCCGGCGCAGCGCCAGCAGCGCCAGACGCAGCGCCGCCCGCCCGTGCCCCGCGTCGGCGGCCCGGGTGTACCAGAGCATCGCCTCCGCCTCACTGTCCTGCCGCGCCAGCAGCAGCCCCAGGTTGAACGCCGCACTGCGGCTGCCCGCCTCCGCCGCCCGCCGGTACCAGCTCTCGGCGATCTCCAGCGCCCCCCGCTCGGCCGCCCGCACGCCCATCCGCACCTGCGCCCGCCGGTGCCCGGCGTCCGCCGCCACCGCGTACCAGTGCTCCGCCTCGGCGTCCGCGTCCCCGCGCCGGTCCAGCACCGAGGCCAGCCGGAACGCCCCCTCCGCCGACCCGCCCGCCGCCGCCTGCCGGTAGCGCTCCAGCGCGCCCGCCAGGTTGCCGCGCTGCTCCTGGACGACGGCCAGCTGCAGCGCCGCCTCGCCGTGCCCCTCCGCGGCCGCCCGCGCGTACCACTCCTGGGCCTGCCGCTGCTCGCCGCGCCCGGCGTGCAGCACGCCGAGGTTGAACGCGCCGTCGACGCTGCCCGCCTCGGCGGCCTTGGAGAACCACGGCTCGGCGCCGGACTCGTCGCCGCGCTGCAGCAGCACGACGGCCAGCGCGTTGCAGGCCTCCCGGTGCCCGGCGTACGCGGCCCGGCGGTACCACTGCTCGGCCTGCTGCTCGCGGCCGGCGCCGGCGCACAGCAGCCCGAGGTTGAAGGCGCCGTTCTGGTCTCCGGCGTCCAGCGCGGTGCGGTACCAGTGCTCGGCCTCCCGGGCGGCGCCGCGCCCGGCGTGCAGGGCGCCGAGCGCGTTGGCGGCGTTGCCGTCGCCGGCCTCGGCGGCCTCCTGCCACCACTCGGCGGCGGCCGTGAGGTCCCCGGAGTCGCGCAGCAGGAAGCCGAGCGCGCAGGCGGCCCGCGCCTCGCCGTTCTGCGCGGACTGCCGGTACCAGCGGGCGGCCTCGTCCAGCAGCGCCTGCTCGCCGCCGGAGCGCTCCTCCAGCAGCACGCCCAGGCGCAGCGCGGCGCGGGCGTGGCTGCGGGCGGCGGCGGTGCGGTACCAGGCCTCGGCGGTGTCCTTGTCGCCGGCGGCCTCGCGCATCCGGGCCAGCCGGTAGGCGGCCTCGCGGTGCCCGGCGTCGGCGGAGACCTTGAACCAGCGCTCGGCCCGCACGTCGCGCCGGTGCTCCATCAGGTCGCCCAGCGCGTAGGCGCCGAGCGGGTGGCCGTGGTCGGCGGCGAAGTGCAGCCAGTACTCGGCGGCCTCCTCCTCGCCCTGGTCGCGCAGCTGCAGGCCGAGCGCGTGCGCGGCCGGGGCGCTGCCGGCGACGGCGGCCTGGCGCCACCACTGGCCGGCCTCGGCGCGGTGGCCCTGCTGGTGCAGCAGCACGCCGAGGTTGTTGGCGGCGGCGCGCAGCCCGGCGGCCGCGGCGCGGCGCAGGTAGGCCTCGGCGTCCTCCAGCTCGCCGCGGCGCAGCAGCAGGGTGCCGAGCCGGCAGGCGGCGTCCGGGTCGCCGCCGTCCGCGGCCTGCCGGTGCCGGGCCTCCAGCGCGGCGGACTCGCGGGCGGCGAGCGCGGTCTCGAAGCTGGTCGGGTCCAGGCCGGCCGGGTCGAGCGCGGCGCCGGCCGGGCCGTCCGCGGCGAGGGCGCCGCCCTGCGGGCCGTAGCTGCCGACCTCGGCGGCGAACTGACGGGTCGGCACGTGCACCAGGCTGTCCGGCCCGGACCCGCCGGTCTGCGGGCGCTCGGAGAGTCCGCTGGTGCGCTGGGCGGGCAGGGCACCGGGGCGGCTCTCGGGGCTCTCGGTGCTCTCCGCCCAGGCGTCGGTGTCCGCCTCGACGGCGGCCGCCGGCTTGGCGCCCGGGCCGTACTTGCCGATCAGCCTCATGCCGACTCCCGCTCCCCCAGAGTGACGCGGCACCGCGCCCCGGCCCGTCGCCGGGGGGACTCCCAGGGGAGGCGCCGGACCGGACGACCGGTCAGCAGCCGTGCACCGTCCCCCATGTGTCCCATCGTCGCATCACCCGCAACCCGCGTACACCTGCCCCGGCCGAATTCGGGCGGGGCCGACCCGAAGCCGACGAAATTGCTTCGGCGCTTTGTCGATTTCCCGACACACCGACCCCACAAACCCCACTGCCGTCCTCCTTGGCGACGGTCGATAGTACCGGAGCGGTTCCCCCCGCTTGCGGGGGAGAATCCCGCGGCGGGAACGCAGAAGGCCCGGAGGACGAATCCTCCGGGCCTTCCGGCTACTGAGTAGCGGGGACAGGATTTGAACCTGCGACCTCTGGGTTATGAGCCCAGCGAGCTACCGAGCTGCTCCACCCCGCGTCGGTGGTTAAACCATAGCACGGTCGCGGGGTGGAACGGAAAACGGTTTCCGCAGCTGGGAGGCCTACGGCCGGGGGCTCGCCGATCCCCCCGCCGCCGGGGCGGCCGGCGGCGGGGGCGCCGTGGTGCCCCCCGGAGTCGGCGCCGGGGCGCCGCCACGGGCCGCCTCGGCGGCCTTCAGCGCGTCCCCGAGCGCCTTCTGCGCGGTGCCGTACGCCGCCCAGTCGCCGTTCTTGAACGCCGTCTGGCTGTCGTTGTACGCCTTCTCCGCGTCACCGAGCGCCTTCTGCAGCTCCGGCGAGATCGTCCCGCCCGGCACCGGGGTGGCCGGCGCGGTGGGCGCCGGCGTCGCCGATCCGGTCGGCGCCGGCGTCGCCGGGGCCGTCGGGCTGGTCGGGGTCCCCGGCGCGGTCGGCGTGCCGCCCTGCGTGGACGAGGTCGACGGCGCGACCGGCGTCACCGGCGGCGTCCCGTCGCCGAACAGCTTCTTCAACGCGTCCTCAAGGGTGTTCTCGAACGCCACGTTGTCGTCCCCGTACACCGCCAGGACCTTCTGCATCGTCGGGTACTTGGCGCCGCGCCCGCGCACGTACACCGGCTCGACGTTCAGCAGCCCGCCGCCGACCGGCAGCGTCAGCAGGTTCCCGTACTCCAGCACCGTGTCGCCGTTCTTCAGCGCGTAGATCTGGTTCGCCACCTCCTTGCGGGAGTTGAACTTCGACTGCACCAGACCCGGGCCGGGGGCACCGGACTCGCCGGTCATCTTCAGCACCCGGATCTTCCCGTAGTCGTCCCCCGGGTCCGCGTTCACCGCCATGAACGCCGCCAGGTTCGGCCGGTCGTTGGGCACGAACGAACTCGTCAGCGAGAAGCTCGCGTTCGCGGCGTCCGGCATCCGCACCGTCACGTAGTACGGCGGCTGGACCTGCTTGGTGTCACTGGTCGGGTCCACCGGGACCTGCCAGATGTCACTGCCGTTGAAGAACGAGTTGGAGTCCGTCACGTGGTACTGGCCGAGCAGGTCGCGCTGCACCTTGAACATGTCCTGCGGGTAGCGCAGGTGCGGCAGCAGCGACTGCGGGATGTCCGCCTTCGGCTCGACCGTGCCCGGGAAGGCCTTCATCCAGGTCTTCAGCACCGGGTCCTTCTCGTCCCACTGGTAGAGCTTCACCTCGCCGGTGTACGCGTCCACCGTGGCCTTGACCGAGTTGCGGATGTAGTTGACCTGGTTGGCGACGGCCAGCAGCTCACCGCGCTGGTTCGTCAGCGAGTCCTTCGTCGCGGTGCCCAGCGTCGTCTTCGACGAGAACGGGAAGCCGTCCGAGGTGGTGTAGCCGTCCACCACCCACACCACGTGCTTGTCCATCACGACCGGGTACGGGTCGGCGTCGATCGACAGCCACGGCGCGACCTTCTCCACCCGCTCCTTCGGCGTCCGGTTGTAGATCACCTTGGCGCCGTCGGTGATCGCCCCCGCGTACAGGATCTGCGGCTCCGCGAAGCGCACCGCGTACGCGGCCCGCGTGATCGGGTTGTCCAGCGAGACGCCGCTCGCGCCCTCGTACGTCGTCTCGACGTTCACACCGGTCTTGACGTCGGTGTAGTCGATCTCCTTGTTCGAGCCGCCGACGATCGAGTACGACGTCGTCTTCTCGCCGTAGTAGATCCGCTGCTCGTAGTCCCCCAGCGTGCCCGTCGCCGGCAGGCCCGACTCGGTGAACACCGGCTGGCCCGTCGTGTCGACCTGGTTACCCTTGGCGACCACCGCGCCGTAGCCGTGGGTGTACTTGAAGTGGTCGTTGATCCAGTTGCGCTGCACCCCGTTCAGGTCCAGCTCGCGCAGGCCGATCACCGCGTCCTGCTTGCCCGCGCCGCTGCCGTACCGGTCCACGTCCAGCGTGCTCGGGAAGGCGTAGTAGTTGCGCTGCTGCTCCAGCGACTGGAACACCGGCGACACCACGTTCGGGTCCACCAGCCGCACGTCCGCGACCGTCTGCGCGTCCGGCTTCAGCGCGTCCGCCGTCGTCGACCCCTGCGGGGTGTACGAGGTGGTCTGCGCGTCCGCGATCCCGTACGCCTGCCGCGTCGCGTCGATGTTCTTCTGGATGTACGGCGTCTCCTTGGCCTGCTCGTTCGGCTTGACCTGGAACTGCTGCACGATCGCCGGGTACAGCCCGCCGATCAGCACCGCCGACAGCACCATCAGGCCCAGCCCGATCAGCGCCGGCGCCCAGGTGCGGCGCACCGGCGTCAGGAAGAACAGCACCGCGCAGATGACCGCCACGAAGAACAGGATCGTCTTCGCCGGCAGGAACGCGTTCGCGTCCACGTAACGCAGGCCCGTCCAGCCCGAGACACCCTTGTACGAGCCGGTCTTCACCGCCAGCGCGTACCGGTCCAGCCAGTACGCCGCCGCCTTCAGCAGCACGAACACGCCCAGCAGCACCGCCAGGTGCCCCTGCGCGCCCGCACTCGCCCGCCGGCCCGGGCCCTGCAGCCGCAGCCCCCCGTACAGGTAGTGCACCATCGTCGACGTCAGCAGCGACACGATCACCGCGCTGAACGCGAAGCCCAGCACGAACTCGTAGAACGGCAGGTCGAACGCGTAGAAGGAGACGTCCATGCCGAACTGCGCGTCCTTCTCACCGAAGGACGTCGAGTTCACCCACATCAGCCAGGTCCGCCACTGACCGGACGCGGCCGCGCCCGCCACCAGCCCGATCACCAGCGAGATCCCGATCAGCGCCCAGCGCTTGAACGGCGCCAGCCCCGCCCGGTAGCGGTCCAGGCTCTGCTGCTCGACCGACATCGCCGACAGCGGCGGCCGCAGCCGGTGCGCCAGCCAGATGTTGAAGCCGACGACGGCCGCCATCAGCAGGCCGAACACCGCGAACAGGCCGACCTTCGTCCACAGCTGCGTGGTGAACACCGACGAGTAGTGGACCGACCTGAACCACAGCCAGTCCGTCCAGAACCCGGCGAACATGACGAACAGCAGGAACAGCACCGCGAGCACGCCCAGGGTCAGCAGGGCGACCCGCGCCCGCCGGGAGGGCGGGCCTACCCTGCGCCGGAAACCCGGCCCTGAGCGTTCCGGCATCTGGAATACCACGGTGGCACCTCAGCTGTGTCGTCTGGAGTCGGTCGGTCTTCAGAGCAACTTAACCAGGCTTTGGCCGAGTTCCCACCGTTAGCAGACGGTTACTACACCCCGCACCCGGCGGCCGCCCCGCCCCACGAGGCGCCCGCGGGCCGCCCGACGTGTGAGGATTGGGGCATGTCCGACGCGTCTGCATTCAGCAACTCCCCCGACGACGTCTCCAAGCTCCCGGCCGCCTCCCCGCTCACCCGGGCCGCGCTGGAGATCGACGAGTACGCCGCCTCCCTCGGCTGGGACCTCCCCGCCCGGCTGTTCGCCCTGGTGGACAGCGCCGCCCTGCGCAAGGCCGACCCGCGCATCGCCAAGCAGCTCGGCCTCGCCGACGACGACGCGGCCGGCCTCACCCCCGTCGAGCAGGAGGAGATCCCGGCCGGCATGGAACTCGACAAGTTCCTCGCCACCATCGCCTGGCCCGACGCGGTGGCCGGCTGCGCCCTCGTCGTCGAGCGGCAGATGCTGCCCCCCGGCGCCGAGCAGTCCCGCCCGCGCGGCGCCAGCGACGCCCAGCTCGCCGAGTGGGTGGCCAACCACCCCCAGCGCGAGGAGGTGCGGATCACCGCCGCCGTGCTGCGCGACGGCAAGAAGGAGATCGCCCTGCGGCTGCGCTCCAAGGACGTCGCCCGCGAGGTGCTGACCGGGCCGGACCTGGTGCCCGGCCTGACCGAAGCGCTGCTGGCGACCTTCTCCTAGCGGGCCTGAGGACTACTTGGCGCAGGACGGCAGCGCCGAGGCCTGCCCGGAGCGGATCTGCTCCAGCGACTTCAGCGCGCCGTCCAGCGTGTCCGTCCTGACCAGGGTCAGCCCGGACGGCACGTTCTTCGCCGCCTCGGCGCAGTTCGAGGACGGGGTGAGGAAGTACTCGGCACCGGCGTCCCGGGCCGCGATGATCTTCATCGCTATCCCGCCGATCGGGCCGACCTTCCCGTCGTCGTCGATGGTGCCGGTGCCCGCGACGAACTTCCCGCCGGTGATGTCACCGCCCGGGGTGAGCTTGTCGATGATGCCGAGCGAGAACATCAGCCCGGCGCTCGGGCCGCCGACGTCCTGCAGGCCGATGTCGATCTGGAACGGGTAGGTGTGCCGGATGCCGGTGCCGATGCCGACCGCCGCGAGGTCGGCCCGCTCCGCCGGGGCCTTCGGGTCCAGGTCGCGGACCTTCACGGTCGGGACGGTGACGTCGGTGCGGGCGCCGGGCGCGGCCGGCTGGGCGGCGGCGGCCGGGCCGCCCGCCGCGTCCTTCACCCGGGGCACCACGGTGAAGACCGCGGACTCGCCCGGCTTGTGCTTGGTGACGGCGGCGACCACCTGGTCGACCGAGGTGACCGCGGCGCCGTCCACGGCGACGATCTGGTCCCCCGCGTGCAGCCGGCCCTCGGCGGGCGCGCCGGCGGTG
The DNA here is from genome assembly GCF_041053115.1 of Streptomyces sp. Y1. NCBI lineage: Bacteria > Bacillati > Actinomycetota > Actinomycetes > Kitasatosporales > Streptomycetaceae > Streptomyces > Streptomyces sp. Y1. Next base: position 2,880,766 of record NZ_CP163445.1, read on the forward strand.
ACCGACTTGACGATCAGCTCACTGCCGACCGGGACGCCCAGCTGCTTGAGCGCGGCGGTGCGGGCGCTGTCCTCGGAGGAGGCGAACTCCTCGGCGTTCTGCTTCTTGGCGTCGGCGTCCGTCTGCCCCTTCGGGTAGACGTTGTCGTGCGGCACCACCAGCACGTCGTCGCGCAGCCAGCCGATCACCGCGTTCACCAGGCTGGGCTCGTACCGGGCCCCGGTCACCTGGACGGTGGTCATGTTGAGGTGCCCGGTCGTCGGGTACGAGTCGTGCCCGGTGATGGTGATCACCGGCTTCCCGCCCTGGTCGCCGAGCGTGTTGTACGTCGGGCCCGGACTCATCTCCGTGTACGGCACCTTCATCAGCACCGAGACGCAGAGCAGCGCTATGAGCAGCAGGGTGGCAGCGAGCATCGTCGCGGAGCGGCGTGGCATGCCTCGACAGTACGGGACGCCGGCGACGCGGCGCCCGCCGGGCCGGGGCTTCGGGCCGCTACCGGCCCGAGTGCTCCCGGGAGGCGGCGGCGCCGGCGGTGGTGCGTTCCATCGCGGCCATGAAGCGCCGGTGCTCGGCGAGCGAGGCCGGGTCCCCCGTGGCCCTCGGGGCCCGCTGGGCCCAGCCGGCCCACACGGCGGCGAGCAGGACGGCGATGACCGGAATGATCAACCAGGCGAGCGCACTCATGTCGGTACTCCCAGCTCGTCGTGTCTACGAGCAGATTAACCACTCCGGCGGACAACGCCGACGGCGCCGTCCGGGTTACGGCACCGCCGATCGGCTCACTTCCAGGGAGTATTCGAGGCCCCCGCCCGGGCCCGTTCGAGTGAGGACCCGGCGCGCCTCACCCGGCGACCGCGCAGCGTGTGCAGAACGCCACCGTCCGCACCCGCCGCGGCCTCAGCACGCCCCGGCGCCGACCCACTCCTCCTCGCCGTCCGCGAAGACCTGGTGCTTCCAGATCGGCACCTCGTGCTTCAGGTCGTCGATCAGCCGGCGGGCCGCCGCGAAGGCCTCGCCGCGGTGCGCGCAGGAGACGGCGACGATCACGGCCTTGTCGGTGATCTCCAGCCGGCCGACCCGGTGCACCGCGGCGAGCGCCAGCACCGGGAAGTCCGCGACGACCTTCTCGGCGACCCGGCGCATCTCCTGCTCGGCACTCGGGTGGCAGCTGTACTCCAGCGCCGTCACCGACTTGCCGCCGTCGTGGTCGCGGACCGTCCCGACGAAGACGGTCGTCCCGCCGGCCGCGTCGTCGCCGACCGCCTCGTACACCTCGTCCAGGGAGAGCGGGGTGTCGCGGACGGCGAGCAGGCGGATGGGGTCGTGGTTCTCGGACATGACCCCATGATTGCCCATCCCCGCCCGCCCACGACAAGGGGTTTCCACATCACGATGTGGCAATTCCGCATCGTGAGAAGCGCCCTCCGCGGTGGGTCAGAACCGACGCCGCTTCCGGGCCCGCCGCACCAGCGCCGCCGTACCCACCAGCGCCACCGTCGCCCCGGCCGCCCCCAGACTCGTCGCCGCCTCCTTGCCCCCCAGCCGGCGCCCCGCCACCGCGTGCTTGCCCGACACCTGCGCCAGCAGCTCCGCCAGCACCTGCTCGTTGGTGAACCCCGGACGCCAACCCGCCTCGTGCAGCCGGCTGCCCGACACCACCCACGGATACATCGTGTACGCCAGATCCCCCGCCGGAGCCGGAGTCAGCCCCAGCCGGTGCAACCGCGCCGCCGTCCCCAACGCCAACGACGCCGGCAACTCCATCCGCCGGATGCCCGACAGCCGCTCCACGTCCTCCTGCTCCAGCCAGCCGTCACAGCCGACCGTCACCTCGCCCTCGACCAGGCCCAGCGCCGCGTACTCCAACGCCCCCGCCAGATCGTCCACGTGGCAGAACTGCCAGCACGGGCGCGAACCCGCCACCACCAGCAGCCGCGGCGCCTCGAAGTGCCGGGTCAGCACCGTGTCCACCCCCGGCCCCACCACCACCGCCGGGCGCAGCACCGTCACCTGCAGCCCCGGATGGGCCCGCGGCGCCCGCCTCGCCAACCGCTCGATCTCCAGCAGGTCCCCGACCAGCGAGGCCTCCTCGGTCGCCCGCAGCTCCGAGTCCTCCGCCAGCGGCACCTCGTTGTCCGCCAGCGCCCCGTAGACCATCGCCGACGTGCACAGCACCACCCGGTGCACCCCCGCCGCCGCGGCCGCCGTCAGCACCGTCTGCGCGCCCCGCACGTTGTACGCGCTGCGCGCCCGCGGATCCGACTCCATCCCGAAGTCCATCGCCAGGTGCACCACCACGTCCACCCCGGCCAGCCGCTCCGCGACCGCGGGGTCCCGCACGTCCAGCACCCGCCACTGCACCCCCGGCACGTCACCGCGCCGGTCGTCCACCGCCAGCACCCGGCGCACGTGCGGCGAGGCCACCAGCCGGGCCGCGACCCGCTCGCCCAGCACACCCGCGGCACCGGTCACCGCCACGGTCAGCGGCCGCCCGCCGTAGGCTGGAGGCGGCGACGCCGTGGTGTCCGGGGCGTCCTCTCCTCCGGTCAGCCCAGAGCGAACGTCCGAAGGCGGGGAACTCACCGGCCATCCTCCACGGTTAGCTTATGTGCGTACGGACGTGTGTCACGTACGTCCATCCTGCCCGAGGCGAAGGCCCCGCGGTGCACCCGGCGCGGGCCTGCCGCACGGGAGCCGCGCACGAGTCCCCCACTGAGCCGGTGCCCCGGGCGGGCAGCACATCCCGCCACACCCGCATGACGGCCGACCGGATCGAGGACCCCGTGAGCGACCTTCCCTTCGGATTCGGCGTTCCGCCCGAGGAGCCCGAGGACGGCAAGGCCAAGCCCGACGACGCGCAGAAGAAGAAGGACCAGGGCCCCACCGAGCCCGCCGCCGGCGGCCAGCAGCCGTTCGGCTTCGGCACCGGAAACCCCTTCGGCGCCCTCTTCGGCATGCCCGGCATGCCCGGCACCCCGGGCGCCCCCGGCGGCGCCGACAACCCCTTCGCCGCGATGTTCGGCGGCCTCGGCCCGAACGACCTGGGCGCCGCCTTCCAGCAGCTCGGCCAGATGCTCTCCTTCGAGGGCGGCCCCGTGAACTGGGACCTCGCCACCAACATCGCCCGCCAGACCGTCATCGCCGAACCCGCCGAAGGCAAGACCAAGGACCGATCGGTCAGCGCCGCCGAACGCTCCGCCGTCGCCGAAGCCGTCCGCCTCGCCGACCTGTGGCTCGACGGCTCCACCGAATTCCCCTCCGGCGCCGGCACCGCCGTCGCCTGGAGCCGCGCCGAATGGATCGAGGCCACCCTCCCGGTCTGGAAGGACCTCGTCGACCCCGTCGCCGAACGCGTCGGCACCGCCATGGGCGGCGTCCTGCCCGAGGAGATGCAGGCCATGGCCGGCCCCCTCATGGGCATGATGCGCTCCATGGGCGGCGCCATGTTCGGCACCCAGATCGGCCAGGCCCTCGGCGCCCTCGCCGCCGAGGTCGTCGGCTCCACCGACATCGGCCTGCCCCTCGCCCCCGCCGGCAAGGCCGCCCTGCTGCCGCAGAACGTCGCCGAATTCGGCGAGGGCCTCAACGTGCCCACCGACGAAGTCCGGCTCTACCTCGCGCTGCGCGAAGCCGCCCACCAGCGCCTCTTCGCCCACGTCCCGTGGCTGCGCGCCCACCTCCTCGGCGCCGTCGAGGCCTACGCCCGCGGCATCAAGGTCGACACCACGCGCATGGAGGAACTCGTCGGCCAGCTCGACCCGAGCAACCCCGAAGCCCTCCAGGACGCCCTCGCCGGCGGCCTCCTCCAGCCCGAGGACACCCCCGAGCAGAAGGCCGCCCTCGCCCGCCTGGAGACCGCGCTCGCCCTCGTCGAAGGCTGGGTCGACGCCGTCGTCCACGCCGCCGCCGCACCCCACCTGCCGCAGGCCGACGCCCTGCGCGAAACCGTCCGCCGCCGCCGCGCCGCCGGCGGACCCGCCGAACAGACCTTCGCCACCCTCGTCGGCCTCGAACTGCGCCCCCGCCGCCTGCGCGACGCCGCCCGGCTGTGGGCACTGCTCGCCGACGCCCGCGGCATCGAAGGCCGCGACGCCCTCTGGGAGCACCCCGACATGCTGCCCACCGCCGCCGACCTGGACGACCCCGACGCCTTCGTCCACCGCGGCAGCGGCGACCTCGAAGGCGGCATCGACTTCGACGCCCTCGACAAGCTGCTCGGCGAAGCCGCCGCCGGCAACACCGGAAAGCCCGACCTCACCAAGAACGACGACGGCGACACCGACGGAAAGGGCGAGCCCACCGCATGACGTCCACCCACCCGGACACCCCCGCCCTGCACGCCGACGCCGTCCGCACCCTGACCGACTGGCGCCCCGCCGAACAGGAACAGGACCAGCTGCGCCGCGACTACCTGGCGCACCTCGACGAGCAGCCCGAAGGCCTCTACCGCGCCTGCCTGCCCGCACACATCACCGCGAGCGCGGCCGTCGTCGACCCGGCGGCCGGACGGGTACTGCTCACCCTGCACCCCAAGGTCGGCATGTGGCTGCAGATGGGCGGGCACTGCGAGCCCGGCGACCCCAGCCTCGCCGCGGCCGCGCTGCGCGAGGCCGTCGAGGAGTCCGGCATCCCCGACCTCACGCTGCTGACGGCGGACGGCGTGCCCGTCCCCGCCAAGCTCGACCGGCACCAGGTCCGCTGCACCGGCAAGGACCGGCCGGAGAACACCCACCTGGACGTCCAGTACATCGCGCTGGCCCCGGCCGGCGCGCAGGCACTCATCAGCGAGGAATCGCTGGACCTGCGCTGGTTCGACTACGACCACCTGCCGGAGCTCACCGACCACTCGGTGCGCGACCTCGTCGCACGCGCCCGGCAACTCACCGGCTGAAGCACGACGACAACGAGGGGCGCGGGCCCGTACGGCCCGCGCCCCTCGCCCGTCCCTCCCCCGATCCCACCGCTCAGCCGCAGGAACCCGCCGGATCCACCCCGGGCCCCTCGCTCCGGGCCCCCGGAATGTGCGGCAGACGGGCCGCCGACACCACACCCTCCAGATAGCCGCGCGCCCGCTCCGTCCGGGGATAGGCCTCCAGCAGCGCCCAGAACGCCGGCCCGTGGTCCGGCACCAGCAGGTGCGCCAGCTCGTGCAGCAGCACGTAGTCCAGGACGTACTCCGGCATCCCCTGGAGCCGGTGCGACAGACGGATCGTCCCCTCGGCGGGGGTGCACGAGCCCCAACGCGAGTTCTGGTTGGTCACCCAGCGGACCTGCACCGGCTGGGCCCGGCCGCCCAGATAGGCCGCCGACAGGTCACGGGCCCGGGCCATCAGGGCATCGTCACCCAGAACCCGCCGCTTCTCCTGGGCCGCGAGCTTCTCCAGCATCTGCGCCACCCAGCGCTGCTCCTCGGCGTGCGACATCCGCGCCGGAATCAGCACCACCGTGCGGTCGCCCTCCCGGTACGCCGACACCGTCCGGCTGCGGCGGGCACTGCGGCGCACCTCGACCCGGCTTCGGTCGTGCGGCTCGGCGGGCCCGGCCCCCGTCTGCTGCTCCTGGTCCGGGCGCCCGCGCGTGCTCGGCGCCGCCACTTGCGACCCGGACGCTGCACGGGCACGCCGACGCGACGCCGATGGATGGGAGTCCCGCTCGGCTGCCATGCCACACGACGTTACCCGCTACCACCGACAGAAGTCCGGTGCCCAGGCCGAAATCTTTCATGGAGTGATCGGGAACGAAAGGCCGACAGCGGGTGTCCGGAAATCGACGCCCGGGGGGATCGCCAGTTATCCACAGGGCCTGCGAACAGATCATGTGATCATGACTCCGGGCCTGTGGATAACTTTCCGCACGACGTCGGCCCGATGGTGTTAGCTGCGATCAGCCGTCCGGAAACGATCGGAAGGAAGATCGCCGTGCGCCTTGCCCTGAAGCCCGCCCTGTCCCGCAGCTGGCGGGACTCCGAGACCCTGCAGTTCGGCACCGTCACCCGCTTCGCCGGCGTGCTCGGCAACGCCGACAAGACACTCTGCGCCTTCCTCGCGCTGCTCGACGGCACGCGCGACCGACCGATACTCCTGGACGCCGGCGAACGCATCGGCCTCGGCCGCGAACCCGCCGCCGCTCTCCTCACCGAACTCGAGGAAACCGGGCTGCTGGACGACGCGGAAGCATCCGGCAACGCGCTCGAACGCTTCCCGAAGGCACACCGGGACCAACTCGGGCCGGACCTCGCCTCGCTCTCCCTCGTCCACTCCAGCCCCGGCGCCGCGCCGACCGTCCTCGCCCGCCGGGCCGACCTGCGGATCGAGGTCCGCGGCGCGGGACGGGTCGGCGCCGCCGTAGCGGCGGTGCTCGCCGCCGGCGGCGCCGGAACGGTCACCGTGGCGGACGGCGGGCGGGTGCTCCCCGGCGACTGCTCCCCCGCGGGCATCCCCGCCAAGGACGTCGGCCGGCTGCGCTCCACGGTCGCCCGGGAGGCGGTGCAACGGGCCTCGGCCCGGCCACTGCTGCCCGCCCCGCGCCGAAAATCCGGCGAGGCACCGCCCGACTTCGTGGTGCTCGCGCCACGGGACGGCAGCGCCGCCTTCGCGGGCGGGACGTACGAGGCCCGCCTGCTGCTGCGGGCCGGCGTGCCGCACCTGTACGTGGGCGTCGTCGAGGAGTTCGGCATCATCGGGCCGCTGGTGATCCCCCGGATGTCGGCATGCGGGCACTGCCTGGTGCTGCGCCGCGAGGACGAGGACGCCGCCTGGCCGCGGGTCCTGGCCCAGCTGGCCCAGAACGGGCCCGGCCGGGCCCGCACCCCGGCCTGCGACACGGCCCTGGCGACGGCCGTCGCCGGCCTCGCGGCGCTCCACGTCCAGGTCTACCTGGACGGCGGGCGGCCGCCGAGCGTCGACGGCTGGTGCGAGGTGTCGGCCGGCGACGGCATGCCACGGCGGCTGCGGCTGCGCGGACACCCGGACTGCGGCTGCCTGTGGCAGCCGCTGCCCCCGGGCTAGAGGAGACGAGGAGGAGAAGGCACGAACGACGACGGGCGCGGTCCCGGCGGCTGCACGGCTCGGCAGCCACCGGACCGCCCCACGGCACCACGGGCACGCCCCGGCCGGACGAGCCGATGGCCGGGCCAGCCCGAGGTCCGATCGCCCCCACGGGGCCGGAGGCCGGGTGCGCCGCCGGAGGGCAGAAGCACGCCCTCACGGCCCGCGCCCTGCCAAGGGCAGGGCGCGGGCCGGCGATGAACCGGGGAGGCACGCCGGGGAGACACGCCGGGGAGCCGCCACACAAGGTACGAGGCGGGCGCCAGGAACGAGCGCGAGCGGTGGGTGGGTGGGTAGGCGGCGTGGCGGCGGGTGGTGGGTGGCGGCGGGCGGGGGGGGAGGGGGGAGGGGGAGGGCCCGGGAGGTGAATATGTGACCTACCTCACGAGTTGCGAGCGATGATTCTCCGAGGGCCAGCCGGTCCACCCCTCGCAACCCCGAACACCCCAGGAAGCCAGAGGAACACCCATGCGCATCGTGATCAACGAGTTCATCAGCCTCGACGGCGTCGTGCAGGCCCCCGGCGGCCCGCAGGAGGACACCGAGGGCGGCTTCGCGCACGGTGGCTGGTCCCACCCGTTCTTCGACCCGAGCACCCTGGGCCCCTTCATCAACGACACGCTGGCCGACGCCGACGCCCTGCTCTTCGGCCGCCGCACCTGGCAGACGATGGCCGCCGCCTGGCCCGGGCGCGCGGGCGACCCGTTCGCCGACCAGATGAACGCCATCAAGAAGTACGTGGTCTCCGACACCCTCACCGAGGCCGACCTCACCTGGACGAACACCACCCTCGTCCCCGGCCCGGAGGCCGCCTCCTGGGCTCGCGCGCAGCGCGCGGCGGACGGCCGCGACCTGCTGGTCATGGGCAGCCCGACGCTGGTCCGCTCACTCCTGAGCGCGGACCTGGTGGACGAGCTGCGCCTCATGGTGATGCCGGTGGTGCTCGGCGGAGGCAAGACGATCTTCCCGACCGACGGCGTCCGCCGCGCCTTCGAGCTGGTCTCCTCCGAGACTGCCAAGACGGGCACCCAGGTGACCACCTACCGCCGCGCCGCCGACGCCACCACCGCCTGACGCCCACCACCCACGTAGGAAGTCGGCCTGTCCGACTTCCTACGCCCCCCGCCCACCCGGTCCCACCGGGCCTCGCCGCCCCCTCCGGCGCCGACCGCGCCACCACCGCCTCCCGGGGCCCCGCCCACGCCCACCTCCCGGCCCGACGAAATACCGGCAGGCCCGGGACGGGGAGCGGGCACAATGGCCTAGTGATGGTGGGGGCCCGTCCGGCGTCGGGGGGCCAAGGATTGGAGGCCCGGGTGAGCGATCTTCCACGCAAGGCAGTGACCCGCACGGCACGGCTCGCCGCCCTGCCGCTGGGAATAGCGGGCCGCGCCACTCTCGGCCTGGGCCGGCGCATCGGCGGCCGCTCCGCCGAGGTGGTGACGGCCGAGCTCCAGCAGGCCACCGCCGACCAGCTGTTCAAGGTCCTCGGCGAGCTCAAGGGCGGGGCGATGAAGTTCGGGCAGATCCTGTCCGTCTTCGAGGCCGCGCTGCCCGAGGAGGTCGCCGGGCCGTACCGGGCCGCGCTGACCAAGCTGCAGGACGCCGCTCCCCCGATGCCCTCCGCCACGGTGCACACCGCGCTCGCCCAGCGGCTCGGGGACGACTGGCGCAAGCTGTTCGTGGAGTTCGACGACCGCCCGGCGGCGGCCGCCTCGATCGGGCAGGTGCACCGGGCGGTCTGGCACGACGGCCGCAAGGTCGCCGTCAAGGTGCAGTACCCGGGCGCGGGCGACGCGCTGCTCGCGGACCTGAACCAACTGAGCCGGGTGGCCTGGCTGTTGGGCCCGCTGATCCCGGGTCTGGACATCAAGCCGCTGATCTCCGAGCTGCGCGAGCGGGTCTCCGAGGAGCTCGACTACGAGCTGGAGGCGCAGGCGCAGCGCCGGCACGCGGAGGAGTTCGCGGACGATCCGGAGATCGTGGTGCCGGCCGTGGTGGCGCAGGCCGACCAGGTGCTGGTCACGGAGTGGATGGACGGCACCCCGCTGGCCGAGGTGATCGCCCGCGGCACCCAGGAGGAGCGCGACCGCGCCGGGCAGCTGCTGGTCCGGTTCCTGTTCGCCGGGCCGTCCCGGACGGGCCTGCTGCACGCTGACCCGCACCCGGGCAACTTCCGGCTGTTGAAGGATGACGGCCCGGTGTCCGGCTGGCGGCTGGGCGTGCTGGACTTCGGCACGGTGGACCGGCTGCCGGGCGGTCTGCCCGAGCCGATCGGGGTCGGGCTGCGGATGGCGCTGGACGGGGACGCGGCGGGCGTGCTGCGGATGCTGCGCAAGGAGGGCTACGTGAAGCCCTCGATCCAGTTGGACGCGGATGCGGTGCTGGACTATCTGCTGCCGATCATCGAGCCGGCTTCGGTGGACAACTTCCACTTCACCCGGACGTGGATGCGCGCGCAGGCGGCCCGGATCGCCGATCCGCGTTCCCCCGCCTACAACCTGGCGAAGCAGTTGAACCTGCCGCCGGCCTACCTGCTGATCCACCGGGTGACGCTGAGCACCATCGGGGTGCTGTGTCAGTTGGGTGCGCGGGCGTCGTACCGGCAGGAGCTGCTGCAGTGGCTCCCCGGCTTCGCCGCGACGCCGCCCGAGGCCCCTCCCGCCAAGGCCGCCAAGACCGCCGGGACGGCCAAGCCCGCCGGCACGGCCAGGAGCCCCAAGAGCGCCGCCGCCGGGACCACCGTGGCCAAGGCCCCCCGCCGCAAGGACTGATGCCTCGCCGAGGCCGCAACGACCGCAGGCCGCTCCCCGCGAACGGGGGGCGGCCTGCGGCACGACAGGGGATGGTCCTGGCGGCGGTGGCGACGGCCACCGCGCGGCGCGGGACTACATCAGGGCGACGGCGAGCGCCTTGCGGGCCCGCATCGAGGCCCGCTCGGCCCGCTGCCGGAGCCTGCGGGCCCGGATGACCCGGGTGACGAGCCGTTGCTCCTCGGCCTCGTGGAGCCTGTCTTGCATATGGGCCCGGGCCAGGGATTCGTGGAGCAGTTGCATTTCGAGGGTCCTGTTCTGGATCTGGAGTTCGGTGGTCTGCTCGGCGCGGACGGTCGGATCGATGGCGGCGGGGGTCATGTCGTGGTCCTGCTCGTGGTGCGTCGTCGGGAAGGGGGCGGTGCGGGCCAGCGCGTCGGTCTTGGCGGCGGCTATCCGTACGGATCGGCGGAGGGCGGTGTCCAGCGGGGGCTGCTCTCCCCGGCGGACGGCCCTGGCGTCGGCGGGATTCACGCCATGACCTCGGTCTTGCGCGGGCGGCCACGCGGCCGCTTGCGGGCCACGACGACGCCCTGGACGAACAGCTCGCCGCCCCAGACGCCCCACGGCTCGCGCCGCTCCAGGGCGCCGGCCAGGCAGGCCTCCTTCACGGGGCAGGTGCCGCAGAGGGACTTCGCGTACTCGACGTCGGCGGGCGTCTCGGCGAAGAAGACCTCGGGGTCGAAGGCGCGGCAGGGGATGGGGAGGCCGAGGGCCTCGGCCTGCTCGATGGAACCGAGCTGCATGGAAAGAACCTCCGGGGGGTCGGCCTGGTCGGCCTTGGTGATCTGGCTTGTCGGCGGTACGGACGGGGTGGGCGGTGTGATGACCGTGGACACTGTTTGCGTCTTCCTCGTCTTCTCAGTGGTTCCGGACCAGTGGACTGGTGGTGCTGGGCCGGAGGCCCCGGGGGGCCTGGGTGGTCTTGCGTACCGGACAAAACAGAAGGGCCGCGGATCCCGGTGTGACGGGTTCCGCGGCCCTGGAGGTGCCGACCTGAGGCTGGCTCAGGTTCGTTCTCTCCAGGGTTCAGGCCCGCGGAAGGCCCGCATCCGGATGGCCTCGGCGCCGACGAAGGCGGCCTTGGCCTGCTCAATCTGCTGCTCGTTCTGCTTCTGGGTGGCTCCGGCACCGATGACCTGCGCATAGCCGCCGTGCTTGGCGGCGGCTACTGCTGCCTTCGGTGCCTGGGTCGGTCGCTCGTCGCGCATCGGACGCGACGTGCCGAACGACTCCGCCCAGTCACGGGACAGACCGGTCTCGACACTGGTGCCTTCGACGTTCCGGCCGCCCGTGACGCAGAGATCAGTGTGTCCAAGGACACTGACAGCGGGGACGACGGAGGCACCGGTGGTACCGAGACCCAGACCGGTTCCACCGAGCTCGGCGAACGCCCGCAGGCGGGCGGCGCGCAGGGAGGCGGCAACAGCGGTCTGGCCAGTCATTTTGGTGATCATGATGTTTCCCACTGAACTCGCCTCCTCTCGGCGTCTCGCGGAGCCTGGTCTCCCTGGCCCCGAATCTTCGGATGTCTGTCTCGGTCAAGCGTGTGAAGCGCGTGAAGCTGTGAAGCGTGTGAAGCTGTCGGGCCCGGGGGATTCGGCACAGGTGTGACCCGTGCGATCGAGTCCCCTTGACCGCTCCGGCAGGCTATTGCGCTCCCGGTACGCCGCGCAAACTATTTTTCACGGCGGGTTTCGCGGTGTGAACCGCGGTGCTTCCCGCGGCGGGCTCCACGCGGGGTCGAAAGCCGTTCGAGCAGTCCCTCAGGACCGTGCCCGCGCCGGCTCACGCCGAGTCGGCCGGTTCGCCGTCCTCGACGGCCTCCGGTTCCTCCTCGGGCTCCTCCCCCGCACACAACGAGAGCACGGCAGCCCCGTACTTGTCCAGCTTCATGGCGCCGACCCCGGAGATCAGGGCCAGTTCCTGGCGGCCGGCGGGCACGTCCTCGGCGATCGCCATCAGCGTCGCGTCGGTGAACACGACGTAGGCCGGGGCGCCCTGCTTCTTCGCCTGCCGGGCCCGCCACTCGCGCAGCCGCTCGTACAGCCCCTCGTCCATCGTGGAGGGGCAGTCCTCGCAGCGGCGCAGCTTGCGCTCGACGGCCTCGGTCAGGACGCGGTCGCAGACCCGGCACTTGACCGGTCCGCGGACCCGCCGGGCGGCGGAGCGCTCGCCGGGTTCGACGCTCCCCCGGCCGCCTCGCCCGCCGGTGCGTGCGCCGGGCGCGGCGGAGCCGGGGCGCAGTCCGTCGAGGAAGCGGCTGGGTTTGCGGCTGGCGCGGCCGCCCGGGGAGCGGGAGAGGGCCCAGGAGAGGGAGAGGTGTTTGCGGGCGCGGGTGACGCCGACGTAGAGGAGGCGGCGTTCCTCCTCGATCTGTTCGTCGGTCTTGGCGTAGATGATCGGCAGGGTGCCCTCGGTGAGGCCGACGAGGTAGACGGCGTCCCATTCGAGGCCCTTGGCGGCGTGCAGGGAGGCGAGGGTGACGCCTTCGACGGCGGGGGCGTGCTGGGCGGCGGCGCGGGCGTCGAGTTCGGTGACGTAGGCGGCGAGGTCGGCGCGGCGGCCTTCGGCGGTGCAGGTGCGTTCGAATTCCTCGGCGAGCCGGACGAGGGCGGCGAGGGATTCCCAGCGGTCGCGGACGGCGCCGGAGCCGGCGGGCGGTTCGGGGGTGAAGCCGCGGGTGGCGAGGACGGCGCGGACCTGGCCGGCGAGGTCGGGGGCGCCGGCGGTGAGGGGGTCGTCGGCGGCGCGGGCGGCGCCGCGCAGCAGGACGCCGGCGTCGCGGACCTCGGGGCGTTCGAAGAACCGTTCGGCGCCCTTGAGCTGGTAGGGGACGCCGAGGTCGGCGAGGGCCTGTTCGTAGACCTCGGACTGGCCGTTGGTGCGGAAGAGGACGGCGATCTCGCTGGCGCGCACGCCGGTGGCGAGGAGGTCCTTGATGCGGCGGGCGGTGGTCTCGGCCTCGGTGGGTTCGTCGTCGTACTCGGTGTAGACGGGTTCGGGGCCGGTTTCGCGCTGGGAGACGAGTTCGAGGCGGTGTCGGGCGGCTTCGCCCCGGGCCTGGGCGAGCAGGCCGTTGGCGAGGTGGACGACCTGGGGGGTGGAGCGGTAGTCGCGGACGAGTTTGACGACGGTGGCCTCGGGGTGGCGGCTGCGGAAGTTGAGCAGGTAGTCGGGGGTGGCGCCGGTGAAGGAGTAGATGGTCTGGCTGGCGTCGCCGACGACGCAGAGGCTGGCGCCGCCGCCGGGGCCGGTCCACTGGTCGAGGAGGCGCTGCTGGAGCGGGGAGACGTCCTGGTACTCGTCGACGGTGAAGTGCCGGTACTGGGCGCGGACCTGGTCGGCGATGTCGGGGCGGTCTTCGAGGATGGCGGCGGTGAGGAGCAGGACGTCCTCGAAGTCGATGTTGCCGCGGCGGCTCTTGGTCTCTTCGTAGACGCGGTAGACCTGGGCGGTCTCGGCGGGGTCGCGGGGGGCGTCGCGGCCGGATTTGGCGACGGCGGCGGGGTAGTCGTCGGGGCCGGTCTGGGTGACCTTGGCCCATTCGATCTCGGCGGTGAGGTCGCGCAGTTCGGTGCGCTGGACGCGCAGGCCGCAGCGGCCGGCGGCTTCGGCGACGAGTTGGACCTTGCGTTCGAGGAGTTGGGGGGTGGGGCCGCCGACGGCGCGGGGCCAGAAGTACTGGAGTTGGCGCAGGGCGGCGGCGTGGAAGGTGCGGGCCTGGACGCCGTCGGCGCCGAGTTGGCGAAGGCGGCCGCGCATTTCGCCGGCGGCGCGGGCGGTGAAGGTGACGGCGAGGACCTGGGCGGGCTGGTAGACGCCGCTGCGCACGCCGTAGGCGATGCGGTGGGTGATGGCCCGGGTCTTGCCGGTGCCGGCGCCGGCGAGGACGCAGACGGGGCCGTGCAGGGCGGTGGCGACGGCGCGCTGTTCGGGGTCGAGCCCGGCGAGCACGGCGTCGGGGCCGGTGGCGGCGCCGGGGTCGGCCCAGTGGTGGGGGCCGGGGTTGGCGTCGTACGGGCTGCCGCTCAAGAGGTCTTCCTGCATGCGTTCCATCCTCTCAGCCCGGGGGGACAACGGGGGCGGGGTTGTCCACAGGCCCGGTGTGATCGCAGGATGATCGCTCCGCGTTCGCGTGCGCCCGGGTCAGCGGGCGGACCGGCGAACCGGCTGGAATGCCCGCCGTGCGGTGGGTGTTGCGGAGACCGTACGACCCACTCGAACCCGAAGGAGCCCTCTCGATGTCCGGCAGCGTGACGATGTACAGCACGACCTGGTGTGGCTACTGCAACCGCCTCAAGAGCCAGCTGGAGCGCGAGGGCATCGGCTACACCGAGATCAACATCGAGGAGGACCCGGCGTCGGCCGCGTTCGTGGAGTCGGTGAACGGCGGGAACCAGACGGTTCCGACTGTGCTGGTGACGCCGGTGGGCGGCGGCGAGCAGGTCGTGATGACCAACCCGAGCCTGCTGCAGGTGAAGAAGGCCCTGGCGGCCTGAGTCGCCGCGAGGCTCCTGGTCCGGCCCGGTTCGGCGCGCGTCACGGCGCGTCGGCCCGGGCCGGTTCCGTGCCGGCGGTCATCCGGCCCGGGTCGACGGGCGCGGCGGGGGCGGGCAGGGTGGTGCGGGCGCCGAGGTCGCCGACGCCGTAGACGAGCCGGCAGCGGTCGGCGGAGTAGCGGGTCTCGATGACCCGGACGGGCCCGCGCCGGTCGTAGGTGACGCGGGTCTGGACGACCAGCGGTACGCCGGGGCCGCCCTGGAACCACTGGGCTTCCTCGGGGCCGGGCATCCGGGCGACGAGGTGGTCGACGGCGCCGATCTCGGTGCGGCCGAGTGCGGCGAGCACGGTCTCGTCGCCGCCGTCGACGGGGTCGGGTTCCATCAGCGGGGTGCCGGCGGCGAGTCCGGCCCGGTAGTGGCTCTCCTCGATGGAGTAGGGCTCGCGGTCGAGCAGTCGCAGTTGGCGGCGGACGACGATGGCTTCGCCGGGGCGCAGGCCGAGGCGTTCGGCGATGTCGACGCGGGCGCGGACGATGGTCATCTCGAAGTCGGTGCCGAGTTCGCGGCCGGCGTCGGCGGCTTCGCCGAGGTAGACGCCGGAGGGGGCGGCGAGGCAGTCGCGGGGCGCGGGGGCGAGGGTGGGGCCGTAGGCGCGGTGGTCGAGGACGGGGTGTTCGCGCAGGTAGGTGCCCTTGCCCTGGAGGCGGACCAGTCGGCCTTCGTTGACGAGGACGTCGACGGCGAGGCGGACGGTGTTGCGGGCGACGCCGTACTGGCGCTCCAGTTCGCTCTCGACCGGGAGGGCGGCGTCGGTGGTGAACTCGCCTTCGGCGATGCGGCGGCGCAGGTCGGCGGCGAGGCGCTGGTATTTGGGGGATTGGGCGGTGCCCCGGGGGATCGTCACGCGAGTGAATGTAGCGAGCGCGGTGACCGGGTTTCAGCCGTTTCCGGCAATGTCGTCCGTGCGGGTTGACGGCGGTTTCCCGGCTGTGCCGGGTGGTAGCAGAACTGGCCCGTCCGGCCACGAACTGATGATGTGATCGGGGATCGTGAAGGAAAAAGGGGGCGCGCGATGAGAATCGCACGCCCCCTCTCCGAACAATCCGGAAATCCTCTGCGGAGCCCGCCGGAATCCGTACGGGAACATCGGGACCAACGGGACTATCGGGCCCAACGGGCCCAACGGGACTACCA
Source organism: Streptomyces sp. Y1 (assembly GCF_041053115.1). Classification (NCBI taxonomy): domain Bacteria; kingdom Bacillati; phylum Actinomycetota; class Actinomycetes; order Kitasatosporales; family Streptomycetaceae; genus Streptomyces; species Streptomyces sp. Y1. The sequence continues at coordinate 2,896,327 of NZ_CP163445.1, forward strand.
GCGCACCGCCGCCGGCAGCGGTTCGCCGTACCAGCGCTCGACCAGGTGCCGGGCGATCGAGATCCCGGACGGCGGCACGATCTCGCCCGCCTCCATCCCGGCCCGCAGTTCCTCGCGGGAGAACCAGCGCGCCTCGGCCAGTTCCTCCCCGTCCACGGTGATCGCGGTGCCCCCGGGCAGGGCCCGGCCCTCGAAGCCGAGCATCAGGCTGGACGGGAACGGCCAGGGCTGGCTGGCGACGTACCGGACGTCGCCGACCCGGACGCCGGCCTCCTCCTGCACCTCGCGGCGCACCGCCTGCTCGATCGACTCCCCCGGCTCGACGAAGCCGGCCAGCGTGGACCAGCGGCCCTCCGGCCAGAGCGCCTGGCGGCCGAGCAGGCAGCGGTCCTGCTCGTCGGTGATCACCATGATCACCGCCGGGTCGGTGCGCGGGTAGTGCTCGGCCGCGCAGGAGGTGCAGCGCCGCACGTGCCCGGCGCCGGCCTTCTCGGTCGGGTGCCCGCAGCGCGAGCAGAAGCTGTGCAGCCGGTGCCAGTGCTCCAGGGCGACGGCGTGCACCAGCAGGCCGGCGTCCCGGTCGGACAGCAGGGCGCCGACCTCGCGCAGTCCGGCCGGGCGGGCGTCGCCGTCCAGCCGGCCGGGCAGGCTCTCGCCGGCCAGCGCGAAGTAGGAGACGCCGTCCTCGTCGGTGCCCAGGAAGTACCGGTCCCCGGTCTGCGGTGCCTCGAAGGAGGGCAGCAGCACGAGTTCGGTGCCCCGCTCGGTGTCGACGACGAAGGCCTCGCCGCCGGCGATCGGCAGCACCCGGGTGGCCGGGTGGCTCCAGGCGGCGGCCAGCCACGGCTCGTCGAACCGGTGCTCGGCCGCCCGGTCCACCCCGGCCCGGGCCAGTGCCAGGTGGGTCGGACGCTCGGTCTCAGGCACGGTGCTCACAGGTTCCATCCCCACGTGGTGAATCATCCGGATGAGTGATCTGACTGCCAGGGCGCGCGGTACGGGTGCGCGCGGTACGGGTGCGCGCGGTACGGGTCACGCGCCGGGCCGGAAGTTCTCGGCCAGGTCGCCCCACAGGTAGGCGGCGGTCTCCACGCCCTTGGCCAGCAGGTCCAGTTCGACCTTCTCGTCCACCGAGTGCCAGCCGTCCGAGGGCACCGAGATGCCGAGGAACAGCACCGGCGCGCCGAGAACGTCCTGCAGGTCGGCGGCGGGGCCGGAGCCGCCCTCGCGGGTGAACAGCACCTTCTGCTCGAAGGCCCGCTCCATCGCGCGCACGGTGGAGCGCAGCGCCGGGTGGTCCAGCGGGGTCAGGCAGGGCCGGGTGGCGCCGGGGAAGGCCAGCTCGTAGCGGATGCCCTCGGGGACCCGCTCGGCGACCCAGGCGCGCACGGCCTCGCGGATCTTCTCGACCTCCTGGCCGGCGACCAGCCGGAAGGACAGCTTGAGGTGCGCGGAGGCCGGGACGATGGTCTTGCCGCCGGGGCCGGTGTAGCCGCCCCAGATGCCGTTGACCTCGGCGGTGGGGCGGGCCCAGATCCGCTCCAGGGTGGAGTAGCCGGCCTCGCCGCGCAGGCCGTGGGACTTGGCGACCCGCAGCCAGCCCTCCTCGTCGAAGGGCAGTTCGGCGAAGAGTTCGCGCTCGCGCTCGGTCAGCTCCACGACGCCGTCGTAGAAGCCGGGGACGGCGACCTTGCGGTCGGCGTCGTGCAGGCCGGCGGCGAGTTCGGCCGCGACGGCCGCCGGGTTGGGCACGGCACCGCCGAAGGAGCCGGAGTGGATGTCGGTGTCCGGCCCGTACAGGTCGATCTGGGCGTCGGCGAGGCCGCGCATGCCGGTGCAGACGGTCGGGGTGGTCTCGGCCCACATGCCGGTGTCCGAGATGATCACGACGTCGGCGGCCAGCCGCTCGGCCTCGCGCCGGACCAGGGCGGCGAAGTTCGGCGAGCCGGACTCCTCCTCGCCCTCGATCAGCAGCTTGAGGTTGACGGCCGGCGCGGTGCGGCCGGTGGCGGCGAGGTGGGCGCGCACGCCGAGGGTGTGGAAGAACACCTGGCCCTTGTCGTCGGCGGCGCCGCGGGCGTACAGCCGCTTGCCGACGACGGTCGGGGTGAACGGCTCGGTGGCCCAGCCGTCCTCCTTGGCGGCGGGCTGCACGTCGTGGTGCCCGTAGACCAGGACGGTCGGCGCGGACGGGTCCCCGGAGGGCCACTCGGCGAACACCGCCGGCAGGCCGTCCGTCTCCCACACCTCGGCGACCGGGAAGCCGGTGTCGCGCAGCTTGGCGGCCAGCCACTCGGCGGAGCGGCGCACCTCGCCGGCGCGGCCGGGGTCGGCGGAGACCGAGGGGATGGCCAGCCATGCGGAGAGGTCGGCGAGGAAGGCGGCCTGGTGCTCGGCGATGTAGGAGCGGACGGCGCTGTCCGGGGTTCTCGTCATACCGACGACTGTAGTTCGCCCGTGCGGGTGCCCGCCCCGGCCGTCGGGTCGCCGGGCGCCGCGACGGCTGTAACCTGCGTCACCCCCGCCGCGGCGCGGGCGCGGGCGGGGGTGGCGCGGGGGCGGGCGGGGGGTCAGCCGGAGCGGCGCAGCAGGGTGATCCGCGAGCGGGTGAGCAGGGTGGCGAGGCCGGCCGCGAGGAGCGGCAGCACCACGACGGTGAGCCCGATGGTGAGCCAGGGCAGGACCACGATCGACCGGTTGGCGAGTTCCTCGGGGCTCATGCCGGGGAAGTCGGGCCGGGAGCCGAGTTTGCGCAGGGCGACGGCGGGGACGAGGCCGCAGACCACGCCGAGCAGGGTGCCCATGGCGGCGATGACTCCGCACTGGAAGCCGGAGAGGGTGCGGCGGATGCGGGGTTCGGCGCCGATGGCGGCGAGGGTGGTGAGGTCGCGTTGGGAGTCGGCGGCGGCGAGGCCGGTGGCGATGCCGGCGGCTCCGAGGGCGACGATGGCGGCGAAGACCTCGAGTCCGATGCTGACGAGGCCGGCCCTGGACTGGTAGCCGCGTTCGATGGTGAGCTGGTCGTGTTCGGTGAGTTTGGCGAGGGCGGCGGTGGTCTTCTGTTCGGCGCCGTCGCCGGGGGCGGTGGCGGGCAGCCAGACGGAGCCGGCGTCGCTGGTGGTGAGGCCGAGCCGGGTGGCGGTGTCGGCGCTGATGACGGCCTGGCCCTGGGCGGGCATGGCGGAGGGTGCGACGACGGCGTCGACGAGCAGTTCGACGGGGTCGGGCCGGGTGGCCGGGGTGCCGGCGGGGGTGGACTGGAAGGGTTCCTCGAGTTCGATGGCGACCTTGCCGTCCTTGCCGAGGTAGCGGGGGTCGAAGACGACGGCCTTGCCGGCGGCGAGGGCCTGGCCGGCAGCGGGGTCGGTGACGCCGTAGAGGTTGTGCAGCAGGGTGGCGTCGCCGGCGGTGAGGTCGCCGTAGTGGCTGCCGCGGCGTTGGGTGGAGTGGCAGCGGCTGTCGGTGGCGAGGATGCGGTCGATCTCGGCGGGGTCGGCCTTGCCGCGCATCTCGAAGACGGGGCAGCGCTGGTCCTTGGGCAGTTTGACCTGGATGTAGCCGCAGGTGCCGCCGTCCGAGCAGTTGCCCTTGTAGTCGACGCGCCGGATGTCGGAGCGCCGGCCGAGGTCGGGGATGGAGTGTTCGACGGCGTCGCGCATCTGCGGGAGGGCGGTGCGGTCCGCGGTGGAGATCCAGCCGCCGCCGAGCATGACGGCGTTGGAGGGGCCGGCGGCGACGTACTCGCGGCGGCTCTGCTCGTCGTAGCTGGCGAGGTAGACGCTGACGGCGACGGATCCGGCGACGGCGGCCATGACGGCGGCGACGGCGGGCGCGGTGCGGCCGCGGTGGCGGACGGAGTCGCGCAGGGCGAGCCGGGGGCCGAGGGTGAGCCAGCGGCCGAGCTTGCCGAACAGGCCGACGAGGAAGGGGGTGAGGACGACCATGCCGAGTTCGGCGAGGGCGGAGCCGCCGAGGACGGCGAAGCTGCGGTTGGCGCTGCCGCCGATGCCGGGGACGGCGGAGCCGGTGTTGGCGCCGCCGGCGGTGCCGAGCAGGGCGAGGGCGGCGCCGCCGGCGACCATCAGCAGGCCGAGGACGGCGAGTTTGCGGCTGGCGGGTTTGACGGTGTCGCGGCTGGTGAGCGCGGAGACGACGTCCTGGCGGGAGGCCTGGACGGCGGGGACGACGGCGGCGAGCAGGCCGGTGACGAGGCCGACGAACAGGATGCCGAGCAGGTCGAGCGGTTGGACGTTGAAGTGGCCGAAGCGGGATCCGGCGTAGTCCTCGGCGTGGTCGCGCAGCAGGGCGACGAGGCCGACGCCGAGGGCGATGCCGACGGCGGCGCCGGTGAGGCCGAGGACGATGCCGCCGCCGAGGACGACGCCGCGGACGTTGGCGCGGTCACCGCCGGCGGCGGCGAGCAGGCCGAGTTGCCGCCGGGAGCGCCTGGCACCGACGGCGAAGGCGGGGCCCGCGAGGAGCACGATCTCCAGCAGGGCCATGCCGACGACGGTGCCGAGGATGACGACGGGGGTGCGGTTGAAGAAGGACGGCTGGCTGCCGGCGCGCCGGTCGATCTCGGTGTAGTAGGGGACGTCGGCGCGGGCGGGCGGGTCGAGCAGGACGGCGCGGGAGGTGGCGGTGAAGCCGTGGTCGTTGAGTTCGAGGACCTTGTGCCAGTCGAGGGTGGCGCCGGCGGGGAGTTTGACGAGCCACCGCGCGGTGGTGGTGGTGGTGGTGTCGCGGAGGGCGGGTTTGGTGTCGGCGCCGGTGGCCCGGGCGAGCGGGGCGATCAGGGCGCCGGGGCGGGCGATGATCTCGGTGGCGCCGAGTTCGCCGGGGTATTCGGCTTCGGCGGTGATGGTGAACTGCCGGTCGAGGCCGCGCAGGCCGGTGCGGTCGCCGAGCTTGAGGCCGGAGCGTCGCAGGAATTCGCTGGTGGCGGCGATTTCGCCGTCGGCGGTGGGGGCGCGGCCGTCGACGACGGTGAGGTGTCCGCGCCAGACGGGGTCGGTGAGGTCCTTCTCGGAGGTGTGGGTGCTGAGCAGGCCCTGGGTGCTGGTGGCGGCGCCGTAGGGGCCGTCCGCTTCGGGGACGAAGGTGGTGCCGGCGGGCAGCAACTGCCGGGCCAGTTCGGCCGGTTCGGTGTCGCGGCTGCGCTGCTGGGCGGGGGTGAGGGGGGCGGGTGCCTGGCCGTCGGCGGTGTGGCCCGGGGTGGAGGGCAGGCTGAAGCCCTTGTCGGGGTCGGGTGCCTGCAGGACGGTCATGCCGCGCTGGACCATGTGGAGTTCGGCGTCGGCCTGGCCGATGGTGCGCTCGACGTGTTCGACGGGGGTGAGTTCGCCGCTGCGGTAGAAGACGTCGGCGCCGGTGACGCCGAGGACGGGCAGGGCGACCATGGCGATGACGAGGGCGCTGCGGCCCTTGGCGCGCAGGGCGTCGCGGCGGGCGATGCGCAGGGCGAGGCGCCAGGCGCCGGGCTTCACCGGTCCCCCTGCTTGCTGTTGGTGGCGGCGGTGACGAGGAGGCTGGCGGCGTCCTGGCTGGCGGTTTCGTCGACCATCCGGCCGTCGCGCAGGAAGACGACGCGGTCGGCCCAGGCGGCGTGCCGGGCCTCGTGGGTGACCATCATGGCGGCGGCGCCGGCGTCGCAGCGGGCGCGCAGGACGGCGAGGACGGCTTCGCCGGTGGTGGAGTCGAGGGCGCCGGTGGGTTCGTCGGCGAGGACGAGGCGGCGGTCGCCGATGAGGGCGCGGGCGATGGCGACGCGCTGCTGCTGGCCGCCGGACATGTCGTCGGGGTAGCGGTCGGCGAGTTCGGGGATGCCGACCTCGGTGAGGGCGGCGACGGCTTCGCGGCGGGCGGCGCGGGTGGAGAGGCCGTCGAGTTCGCGGGGCAGGGAGACGTTCTCGGCGGCGGTGAGCGCCGGGATGAGGTTGTAGTCCTGGAAGACGTAGCCGACCGAGCGGCGGCGGACCTGGGCGAGCTTCTTGCGGCCGAGGCCGCCGAGGGCGACGCCTTCGACGAGGACCTGGCCGTCGGTCGGGGTGTCGAGGCCTCCGGCGAGGGTGAGCAGGGTCGACTTTCCGGAGCCGGAGGGGCCCATGACGGCGACGAACTCGCCGGGGTGGACCTTGAGGTCGACGCCGCGCAGGGCGTGGACCTCGGCGGCTCCCTGGCCGTGGACGCGGCTGACGTTCTCCAGGTGCAGCACCGGCGTGGGCCGGCCTTCTTCGATGCGGGACACGTTTCCCCCCTCTTGTCGTACGGGTCGTACGGTCGTACGGGTCGTGCTGGCTGCGGGGCCCGGCGGCGGCGCCGGGCCCGGTGGTGCGGCGGTGGTGCGGCGGTGGCGAGGCGGCGGGGCGCTCAGCCGCGGGTGCGGCGCAGCCCCTTGACGGCGCTGACGGCACTGACGGCGCTGACGGCCTTGGCGGCCTTGCGGGCCTTGCCGGACGGCGCGCCGGGTTCGGCGGCGCCGTCGCGGGCGGCCCGGGCGGCGCGGGCCTGCAGGAGTTCGGCCTGCTGGGCGAGCCGGGTCTCGCAGTGGTCGAGCCAGCGGATCTCGGCCTCGGTCTGGAAGATCAGCTGGTCGAGGACGAGGAGCCAGGCGAGGTCGTTGCCGGTGGCGGGGCCGTCTGCGGCGGCCTCGCCGGCGAGGGCGCGGCCCTTGAGCCGGGTGTAGTCCTGCAGGGCCTTGATGCTGTGGCGGCGCTGGCCCTGGACGACGGCGGAGACGTCGACTCCGGGGACGGTGACGGCCATGGCGAGCTTGATCGCCAGTTCGTCGCGCGGCGGGTTGGTGCGGGGCACGGGGGTGTCGAACCAGGCGCGCAGTTCGGCGCGGCCGGCGTCGGTGGCGGCGTAGAACTGGTGGCCCTCGCCGTCCTCGCCGGCGGGCTCGACGAGGCCGTCGCGTTCCAGCCGGGCGAGGGTGGTGTAGACCTGCCCGACGTTGAGCGGCCAGGTGGAGCCGGTGCGCGCCTCGAATTCGGTGCGCAGTTGGTAGCCGTAGCGCGGGCCCTGGTCGAGCAGGGCGAGCAGGCCGTGACGGATGGACATACTCGGTATGTATACCCGGTATGCCCTGCGGCCTCAAGCCGCGCCGCGCCGCCGGGCGAGCGGGTAACGTCGCGGTGTGAGCCAGTTGCGCATCGCCACCTTCAACCTGTTGCACGGTCAGCCGCTCGCCCCGGACGGCGCCCCGCGGCCCTATCCGGCCGACCCCGGCGCCCCGCTGGCCGAGGCGGTCGCCGCACTGGACGCCGACGTGCTGGCGCTGCAGGAGGTGGACCGCCACCAGGCCCGCTCCGGCGGCACCGACCAGGCGGCGGTGGCGGCCGCGGCGATGGGCGCGGGCGACTGGCGCTTCGCCGCCGCCCTGCACGGCCGCCCGGCGCCGGTGGCCGGCTGGCTGCCGGAGCCGTCCGCCCCGAACGGCCTGCGGGTCTACGGGCCCGGCGAGGTCGGCGACGGCGCCCCGCCCTCGTACGGGACGGCGCTGCTGACCCGGCTGCCGGTGCGGCACTGGCGGGCCCGGCGCTTCGCCCCGGCGCCGTTCGGGCTGCCGCTGCGGGTGGCCGGCCGGCGCGGGCTGACGCCGGTGCCGGACGAGCCGCGGGTGGCGCTGGCCGCGGTGCTGGAGGGCGGGCGCGGGCCGTTCACCGTCGTCGCCGCGCACCTGTCGTTCGTCCCGGGCTGGAACATGGCGCAGCTGGCCGGCATCCGGCGCTGGATCGCGGACCTGCCGCAGCCGTACCTGGTGCTGGGGGACTTCAATCTGGTCGGGGCGGTGCCGCGCACGGTGCTGGGCGGGGCGACGGTGCTGGAGCGGACGTCGCCGCGGGTGCGGGTGCGGGAGCTGAGGGCGGCCGGCCGGGCGCGGCCGCAGCTGTCCGGGGCGGCGCGCCGGCGGCGGGCGCGCGGGCCGCGGCCCCGGCTGCAGGGCTGGTACGACCTGGCGCGCACCCCCACCTACCCTTCGCACCGGCCGGCGGTGCAGTTCGACCACGTGCTGGCGGTGGGGGTGCCGCGGGCCGCGGTGGGCCCGGCGGCGGCGCCGCGGTCGGCGGTGTCGGACCACCGGCCGCTGCTGGTGCGGGTGTCGCTCTAGAGGGGAGCCTGGCTGCGGGCCAGGACGCCGCCCTGGTGGGGCAGTTCGGGGCCGGACGCCGACTCGTACTGCAGGAGCAGCATCGCGGCGTCGTCGCCGAGCTGGCGGCCGACGTGGCGCACCACGTCCTCGTGCAGCCGTTCCAGGACGTCGGCGGGGCGCTCGGCGGCGCAGCGCGGGAGGCGTTCGGCGAGCGGGTAGAAGGCGCCGGTGCGGTCGCGGGCCTCGATCACGCCGTCGGTGAACAGCAGCACCCGGTCGCCGCCGCGCAGGGCGATCCGGTGCACCGGCGGGCGGACGTCGGCCGGGTCGAGGACGCCCAGCGGCGGTACGGTGTCGGCGAGTTCGAGCGGGTGGACGTCGGCGCCGCGCAGCAGCAGCGGGGCGGGGTGGCCGCAGTTGACGATCTCGGCGGCGCCGTCCGGGGTGACGCCGATGAGGACCAGGGTGACGAACTCCTCCTCGACGCCGGGGTGGTCGTTCTCGTGCAGGGCGCGGTCGAGGCTGACGGCCAGCCAGCCGGCCACCCGGTCGAGGGCGGGTTCCTGGTGGGCGGCCTCGCGGAAGGCGCCGAGCACGGCGGCGGCGGTCTCGACGGCGCCGAGGCCCTTGCCGCGCACGTCGCCGACGACGGCCCGTACGCCGTGCCGGGTGTTGACGACCTCGTACAGGTCGCCGCCGATGCGGGCGTGTGCGGCGGCGGCCTCGTAGTGGACGGCGGCGCGCACGGTGCCGACCCGTTCGGGGACGGGCCGCAGCAGCACCCGGCGGGCGATCGAGGCGACCAGTTGGGCGTCGGCCAGGGCGCGTTCCTGGCGCAGCCGCAGGGTGGCGCTGACCCAGCCGATGGTGGCGACGAGCAGGATCGCGAAGACGCTGGCGACGTGCACGGACTGGCCGAGCGCGTCGCCGCGGATGGCCATCAGGAAGGCCGCCGCCTCGGTGCACAGGCCGATGGCGAGCGGGTACCAGGTGCGGCGGCTGACCACGGCGGCCAGCGCGGGCACGGCGGTGAGGGCCGGTTCGACCGTGACCTCGGTGCCGCTGACGTAGTCGAGGAGGACGATCAGCGCCATGCCGACGAGCGGCAGCACGAGTGCCGTCCGCGGCCAGGTGCCGGTCGTGCCGGGTGCGGGGCCCGGGGTCGGCCCGGTGAACCGCTCTCTGATCCATCCGGTCGCGCTCAACTTCGGTCTCTCCAGCAGAAGACGCGGATGCCGCTGGCACCTGCGGTGATGACTGAGGGTTAGGTGAGGCGGGCCTCGCCGGCGGCCGGAGCTCGGGGGTTGACCGGTTACCGACCCCACAATAGGCACGAAACGTGCATGACGCACAGGTTTCGGGCGCTGCCGTGATGACTTGGATGCTCTGAGTGACTCATTCTTCACTGTTCCCGATCAGGAGCCGTTCCAACTCTTTTCGGTCGGGAAGTCCTGTCGGGCGGACGATCCGTCCGCTGCGGACGTACAGGAACGACGCCGTGACCTGCTCGGGATCGACGCCCGTCTGCTCGGCCCAGGCGAGCCGGTAGACCGCGAGCTGCAGCGGGTCGGCGGTCTCCTCGCGGTGCGTCTTCCAGTCCACCACTTCGTAGCGTGACGCACCACCGGATTCCGACATCCCGTCACCGTCCCGGTAGACCGCGTCGATCCGGCCGCGCACCACCCTCCCCGCCAGCACCAGCTGGAACGGCGCCTCGACCCGGTACGGCTTGCGCTGCGCGTACTCGGTGCGCAGGAACGCCTCCTTGAGCCGTTCCAGGTCCTGCTCGTCCTCGATGCCGTCGTCGTCGGCGCCGGGCAGCGCGCCGGGCCCGACCAGCAGCAGCGGCTCGATCCGGGACTGCACCCAGGCGTGGAAGCGGGTGCCGCGCCGGGCGGCGGGCTGCGGGGGGCGGGGCATCGGGCGGGCCAGGTCGCGGGCGAAGCCGTCCGGGTCGGCGGCCAGCCGCATCAGCTGGGTGGCGGACAGCGCGGCGGGCAGCGGCACCTCGCGGGCGGTGCGCCGGGAGCGCTCCAACTCGCCCAGCAGCGCGGTCAGATCGCGGTCCCAGGAGGCGACCTGGCGCTGGTCCTCGACGGCCATCGGCTCGGGCTCGGGTGCCGGCCCGCCCGCGAGGCGGGCGCGCACCACCTCGGCGACCCGGCGGCGGGCGTGCTGGGCGGCCGGGTCCAGCGGCAGCGGCCAGGGCCGTTCGACGGCGGCGGCCAGCGCCGGGTTCGCCGCGCCCGGCTCCGGCTGCGGCGCCCAGTGCTCGACCTCGCCGCCGCCGGGCCGCTCGCAGTGCTCGCGCAGCAGCTCCAGGAACGCGGACGGCCCGCGGACGGTCTTCTGGCTCGGCCCCCACCAGTGCCCGGAGGCCAGCAGCAGCGCGCGGGGGCGGGTGAACGCGACGTAGCCCAGGCGCAGTTCCTCGGTCGCCGAGTGCTCGGCCAGTTCCTTCCGGAACGCCGTCATCGCCTTGCCGTTCCACCCGCCGCGCACGTCGGGCAGGGTGGCGGCGTCGCCGCGCAGGGCGTGCGGGAGCACGCGCTTGGTGCTGGTCCAGCGTTCGCGCGGGCTGCCGGACGGGAACGCGCCCTTCACCAGGCCGGGAACGGCCACCACGTCCCACTCCAGGCCCTTGGACTTGTGCGCGGTGAGCACCTTCACGGTGTCCTCGCCGCCGGGCAGGCTGCTGTCCAGGCCGCGCTCGTACTCCTGGGCGGCGCGCAGGAAGCCGAGGAAGGCGCTCAGGCCCGGATCGCCGTCCAGGTCGGCGAAGGAGGCGGCGACGTCCAGGAAGGCGTGCAGGGTCTCCCGGCGCCGGGCGGCCAGCGCCTGCGGGGAGGCGGCGAGTTCGACCTCCAGGCCGGTGACGGCCAGCACCCGGTGCAGCACGTCCATCAGCGGGTCGGCGAGCGAGCGGCGCAGCTCGCGCAGCTCCCGGGCGAGCCGGGCGAAGCGCACCCGGGCCTCGGCGGAGAAGGGCAGCTCGTCCGGCTGGTCGGCTTCGACGAAGGTCTCCACCGCGTCGGCCAGCGAGACCACCTCGGTCGGGTCGGCCTCGGCGACGGCGGCGGCCAGCGCCTCGACGCCCTCGGGCCGGGCGCCGCGCACCAGGTCGGCGGCGCGGCGGCCGAGGAGCGCGAGGTCGCGCGGGCCGATCCGCCAGCGCGGGCCGATCAGCAGGCGCACCAGGGCGGCGTTGGCGGTCGGGTCCTGCAGCACCTCGCAGACGGCCACCAGGTCGGCCACCTCGGGCAGTTGGAGCAGTCCGCCGAGGCCGACCACCTCGACGGGCACCTCGCGGGCGACGAGCGCGGCGTGGATGTCGGGGAAGGCCGCGCCGCCCCGGCACAGCACGGCGATCCGGCCGGGCGCGGTGCCGGTGCGCACCAGGTGGGCGATCGAGTCGGCGAGCCAGTCGACCTCCTCGGCGTGGGTGTCCAGCAGCGCGGCCCGCACGTGGCCGTCGTGTTCGGCGCCGGGGGCCGGGCGCAGCGCCTCGACGCCCTCGTGCATCTGCCGCAGCGGGGCGGCGAGTTCGTTGGCGAAGGCGAGCAGCCGGCCGCCGCTGCGGCGGTTCTCGCTGAGCGCGTAGCGGTCGGCGGGGGTGCCGTCGGCCTGCGGGAAGTGGCGGGGGAAGTCGTCGAGGTTGGCGACGGAGGCGCCGCGCCAGCCGTAGATGGCCTGGCAGGGGTCGCCGACCGCGGTGACCGGGTGTCCGGCGCTCGTGCCGTCGCGGGCGGCGCCGAAGAGGCCGGCGAGCATGAGGCGCTGGGCGACGGAGGTGTCCTGGTACTCGTCGAGGAGGACGACCTTGAACTGGCCGCGCAGGAGTTCGCCGACTTCGGGGCGCTGCTGGGCGAGGCGGGCGGCGGCGGCTATCCGGTCGCCGAAGTCCATCAGCCCGGCGGACTGCTTGCGGTGCCGGTAGTCCTCGACGAGGCGCAGCAGTTCGAGGCGGGCGCGGGCGGTGGCGGGGACGGCGCGCAGGTCGTCGTTGGTGAGCTTGACGGTGGCGAGGGTGTCGAGCAGGTCCTCGTCGAAGGCGCGCAGGGCGGCGGGCTCGACGAGGTGTTCGGCGAGTTCGCCGTCGAGGGCGGTGAGGTCGGCGACGAGGTTGGCGAAGGTGCCGGTGAGGGCGGGGAAGGGGCCGCGGGCGGTGCGCAGGACTTTGGCGGCGAGCTGGAAGCGGGTGGCGTCGGCGAGCAGGCGGGTGTCGGGTTCGATGCCGATGCGCAGGCCGTGTTCCTTGAGGAGGCGGCCGGCGAAGGCGTGGTAGGTGGAGATCTCGGGGTCGCCGAGCGGTTCGGCGCCGTCCCGGTCGGTGATGCCGGCCCGCAGGAGGGCGGTGCGGACGCGTTCGGCGAGTTCGGCGGCGGCCTTGTTGGTGAAGGTGAGGCCGAGGACCTCTTCGGGCCGTACGGCGCCGGAGCCGACCAGCCAGACGACCCGGGCGGCCATGACGGTGGTCTTGCCGGAGCCGGCGCCGGCGACGATGACGGCCGGTGCGAGGGGGGCGCCGATGGCCGCCATCTGCTCCCGGTTGAACGGGATCCCGAGCAGGTCCTTGAGCTGGTCGGGATGGCTGAGCACGGCGGTCACCCCGCAACCGTAACGGGCCGGGCCGACAACCCGGGCGCCCGCCCGAGGTGACCCCCGCTACTCGACGAGCTGCGCGCCGTCGCGCTGGGCGGAGCAGCTGCGGCGGAAGGCGCAGCGGTCGCAGCCGCCGCCGGTCTGCGGGACGAAGCGTTCGGCGAGGACCTTCCCGGCGGCCTCGGCGAGCAGGTTCTCGATCCACGGGTCGCCCTCGGGCGGGTCCTGGCGCTGCACCTTGGGGGCGTCGGGGGCGGCCTTGGCGGCGGCCTCGCGCAGGTGGACGAGTTCGGCGCCGCCGGTGGCGGGGGGCCGTTCGGTGAAGCCGGGCAGGTCGTTGAGGGCGCCGGCGCGGACGGCGAGCTGGTAGACGGCGAGCTGCTTGTGCTCGGGCAGCGACTTGTCGGTGGGGATCTGCTTGCCGGTCTTGAAGTCGACGACGTAGGCGCGCCCGGCCTGGTCCTTCTCGACCCGGTCCATGGAGCCGCGGATGCGCACCGAGACGCCGCCGGTGTCGAGGGTGACGTCGAAGCCGTGCTCGGTGGCGACGACGTCGCGGCCGCGTTCGAGGACGTGCCAGTTGAGGAAGCGTTCCAGGGCGGCGCGGGCCTCGGTCTTCTCCTGCCGGGACTTCCAGGGGGCGTCGAAGGCGAGGGCGTCCCAGACGGTGTCGAGGCGTTCCATGAGGACGGCGAGGTCGGCGGGGGTGCGGCCGGAGCCGACCTCGTCGGCGAGGGCGTGGACGACGTTGCCGAAGCCCTGGGCGGCGCTGCCGGCGGCGCGGGCCCCGACCTCCTTGTCGAGGAACCACTGCAGCGAGCAGTTCTCCAGCTGTTCGAGGCCGCTGCCGGAGAGCCGGACGGGCAGGTCGGGGCTGCGCAGCGGTTCGGGGGCGGCGGTCGGGTCGTCCAGGCCCCACCAGCGGTCGGGGTGGGCGGCGGGGACGAGCGGCAGGCCGTCCTCGTCGGTGGCGGCGGCGAGGGTGGCGAGGCGTTCGGCGGCGGCGCGGCGCAGTTCGGGCGAGCGCGCGGGGTCGACGGTGACGGCCCGCAGTTCGGCGACCAGGGCGGCGACGGACAGCGGGCGGCGGGGGCGGTGGGTGACGTCCTCAACGGTGACGGGCGGGGTGCGGCGCACCACCTTGCCGGTCCTGGGGTCGACGTCCTCGCGGTAGAGCTCGCGCAGGAAGCGGGAGGGTTCGTCACCGTCGTCGGCGGGGGCCTTGACGGCGGTGACGACGAGGCGTTCCTTGGCGCGGGTGGCGGCGACGTAGAAGAGGCGGCGTTCCTCGCCGAGGAGGGCGGCCGGGGAGAGCGGTTCGGCGAGGCCGTCGCGGCCGATCCGGTCGGCTTCGAGCAGGGAGCCGCGGCGGCGCAGGTCGGGCCAGAGGCCGTCCTGGACGCCGGCGACGACGACCAGGCGCCATTCGAGGCCCTTGGAGCGGTGGGCGGTCATCAGCCGGACGGCTTCGGGGCGCACGGCGCGGACGGTGAGGGTGTCGGCGGCGATGTCCTGGGCTTCGAGTTCGGCGAGCAGGTCGAGGGCGCTGCGGTGGCCGGTGACCTGTTCCTCGGCACGGGCGGCGGTCTCGAACAGGGCGCACAGGGCGTCGAGGTCGCGGTCGGCGTTGCGGCCGGCGGCGCCGCCGCGCAGGGCGGCGCGTTCGAGGCGTTCGCGCCAGCGGCGGCTGCCGTCCCACAGTTCCCAGAGCGCTTCCTCGGCGGTGCAGCCGCCGGCGAGCTGTTCGCGGACCTTGCGCAGCAGGGTGCCGAGGTCGCGGGCCCTGCGGGCGTAGGAGGGTCGGGCGGTGGCGGGGTCGAGGGCGACGAGGCGTTCGGGTTCGGCGAGGGCTTCGCGGACGAGTTCGTCGGCGGGGCGCGGGGCGGTGCCGGGGCGGCCTTCGGCGCGCAGGGCGGCGCGTTCCTCCTCGCGCAGGGCGCGGCCGAGGTGTCGCAGGTCGGAGCCGTCGAGGCCGCCGAGCGGGCCGGTGAGCAGGGCGTGGGCGGTCTCGGTGGTGAGCGGGTCGGGGGCGTCCGGGTCGCCGTGCTTGTCGCGGGCGGCGAGCTCGGCGCAGGTGCGCAGGGCGAGCAGCAGCTGGGCGACGGCGGGTTCCTCGCGCAGCGGCAGGTCGTCGCCGTCGATCTCCAGCGGGACGCCGGCCGCGCCGAGGGCCCGCCGTACGCCGGGGATGGAGCGGGCGCCGGCCCGGACCAGGACGGCCATCTCGCCCCAGGGGACGCCGTCCTCGAGGTGGGCGCGGCGCAGCAGGTCGGCGATCGAGTCGAGTTCGGCGCCGGGGGTGGGGTAGGTGTAGACCTCGACCCGGCCGCCTTCGCGGGAGGGGAGCAGGGCGCGGTGCTGGGCGAGTTTGTCGGCGGGCAGGCGGCCCATCGGCATCCGGCGGGCGAGTTCGCGGGAGGCGGCGAGCAGGACGGCGCCGGAGCGGCGGGAGACGCGCAGCACCTGGACGTCGGCGGGGCTGCCGTCGGCGCGGCGGAAGGTCTGCGGGAAGTCGAGGATGCCGTTGATGTCGGCGCCGCGGAAGGCGTAGATGGACTGGTCGGGGTCGCCGACCGCGACGAGGTCGTGTCCGCCGCCGGCGAGGCGGCGCAGCAGCCGGACCTGGCTGGGGTCGGTGTCCTGGTACTCGTCGACGAAGACGACGTCGTAGCGCCGGCGCAGTTGTTCGCCGATCTCGGGGCGTTCGGCGAGCAGGACGGCGCGGTGGACGAGTTCGGCGTAGTCGAGGACGCCGCGCAGGTCGAGGACGTCGAGGTAGTCGGCGAGGAAGTGGGCGGCGGCGGCCCAGTCGGGGCGTTGGACGCCGTGCGCGAAGCGTTCCAGTTCGGCTTCTCCGAGGCCGAGTTCGCGGCTGCGGGCGAGGACGGCGCGGACTTCGTCGGCGAAGCCGCGGGTGGTGAGGCAGGCGCGCAGGTCGAGCGGCCAGGAGATCCGTGAACTGCCGAGGCGGGCGTCCTCGGCGCCGCCGGCGAGGAGTTCGCGGACCATGACGTCCTGCTCGGGGCCGGAGAGCAGCCGCAGGGGTTCGGCGTAGTCCTGCGGGTCCTGGTGGGCGCGCAGGAGGGCGTAGCAGAAGGAGTGGAAGGTGGTGGCCTGCGGGGCGGCGGCGGTGCCGAGGCGGCCGGACATCCGGTCGCGCAGCTCCATGGCGGCCTTGCGGCTGAAGGTGAGGACGAGGATCCGCTCGGGGTCGGTGCCGTGTTCGATGCGGCGGGCGACGGCTTCGACGAGGGTGGTGGTCTTGCCGGTGCCCGGCCCGGCGAGGACGAGCAGCGGGCCGCCGCGGTGCTCGACGACGGCGCGCTGGTACTCGTCCAGAACGGGCGGGTCGGGCTGGGCGAGCGGGCTGCGCACGAGCCGGTAGGGGGAGGTCACGGGCTTCCTGGGGTGGAGCAGAGGGGCATGGCCGGGGCGGGCCCGCCGGGGGCCCGCCCACATCGAGCCTACGATCCTGCCCCGTCATTCCCGTCCGTGCGGGGGTTTCGCGGAAGTCGGCCGCCCGTCCCAGCGGGCCCGGCGCAGGTCGACCCGGGGCGGGTCGGTCCGCTCGCGCAGCGGGGTGCCTTCGGCGCGGTAGCGGGCGAGGGCGCGCTGTTCGTGGCCGGGCAGCAGGCGGCCGTCCGCGCGGATCACCCGCCACCAGGGCACCGGGCCGCCGTACAGGGCCATCACCCGGCCGACCTGTCGGGGGCCGCCCTGGCCGAGGTATTCGGCGACGTCGCCGTAGGTCATCACTCGGCCGGGTGGAATCCGCTCGGTCAGGTCGAGCACCAGTTCGGCGAAGCGGGGCAGCTCGCCCGCCGGGCCGTCCTCTGTTACGTCCGTCACCTGCGGCATTCTTCCGCACCAGGGTGGCGCCGGGGCCCGGCCCGAACGATCCGCCGCGCCCGATCCGGCCCCTGTCCAGCACGGGGGCGCGGGACATGCCACCATCTTCCGGGGCGGTGAGTGGTGATACGAGGACAACAAGACCAGATGACCGGGACGGCTGACGTGGGCGTGGAGAAGGGCTCCGACGAGTCCGCCTCCGCCGTACCCCCGCAACACCCGGCTCCCGAGGAGCCGGGCGGGGGCCGGCCGGGGGCCGGGGCCGTGCCGGAAGTCTCCCTGATCAAGGACTCGACGATCAAGACCCCCGCACCGCCCGCCGCCGAGCAGACCGAGCGATCCGAACCGGCCGAGCGGCCCGAAGAGGCCGCGGAGGCCGCGGAGGCCGAGGCCCCCGGACAGGCCGAGGCGCCCGGACAGGCCGGGCCCGGGGCCGCGGCCCCGCCGCCCGAGTACCACGACCCGCTGGACGACGCTCCGCACCTGGACGTCGACGAGCCGCTGCTCGCCGCCCGCGCGCACCGCCCGTCCGACCTGATCCGCTTCCTGGTCGGGGTCCTCGGGATCGTCGCCGTCTTCGTGCTGGCCGGCATCGCCACCTCGACCACCACCGGCATCGAGCAGGACATCAACAACAACGCGCCGCACTTCTCCGCGGTGCTGTCCACCATCACCGGCCTGCTGTCCAGCGTCGCGGTGCTCGCCGTGCCGCTGTCCTTCGCGGTCGAGCGGCTGATCAAACGCGACGGCCTGCGGGTCGCCGACGGCGTGCTCGCCTCGGTGCTCGCGTACGGCGTCTCGCTGGGCATCGACTGGTGGGTCGCCGAGGGCGCCTCCGAGCACATCCGGGACGCGCTGACCAGGCTGCCCGCGAACAGCGACGGCGCCCTCACCGACCCGGTGCACGGCTACCTGGCGCCGGTGATCGCCTACATGACCGCGGTCGGCATGTCGAGCAGACCGCGCTGGCGGGTGGCGCTGTGGGCGGTGGTGCTGTTCAGCGGCATCACCGAGCTGCTCGGCGGCTACACCACGCCGCTGTCGCTGATGCTCACCGTGCTGATCGGCTGGTCCGTCGCCTACGGCACGCTGTACGCGATCGGCTCGCCGAACATCCGCCCCACCGGCCAGCACCTGATGATCGGCCTGCGCAAGGTCGGCTTCACCCCGGACGCCGCGCACCGCGCCCCGGACGCGCCCGGCGGCACCCGCCGCTACCACGTCACCCAGCAGGACGGCCCGCCGCTGGACGTCCACATCATCGACCGCGAGCAGCAGGCCTCCGGATTCTTCTACCGGGCGTGGCGGCGGCTGCGGCTGCGCTCGGTGGCGGTGCGCCGCAGCCCGCAGTCGCTGCGCCAGGCGCTGGAGCAGGAGGCGCTGATCGCGTACGCGGCGGCCGCCTCGGGCGCCCGGGCGCCGCAGCTGGTCGCCACCTCCGAGCTGGGCCCGGACGCCGCGATCCTGGTGTACGAGAACGTCGGCGGCCGCACCCTCGACGAGCTGGCCGAGGAGGAGGTCACCGACCGGGTGATGGCCTCGCTGTGGCGCTCGGTGGCGGCCCTGCACGAGCGCCGGATCGCGCACCGCCGGCTGACCGGCGAGTCGCTGCTGGTCTCCGACCAGGAGCACGCCTACCTGGTCAACCTGTCCGGCGGGGACATCGCCGCCACCGACCTGACGCTGCGCATCGACGTCGCCCAGCTGCTCACCACCTTCGCGCTGCGGATCGGCCCGGAGCGGGCCGTGGCCACCGCCAACGCGGTGCTCGGCGCCGACCGGGTCGCGCAGGCGCTGCCGCTGCTCCAGCCGGTCGGGATGAGCCGCTCCACCCGGGTCGACCTGGCGCGGCTCACCAAGGAGCGCAAGACCGCCGCCCGGGCCCGGGCGCTGGAGCAGGTCGCGGCCGGGGAGCGCACCCAGCAGCAGGCCGAGGAGGACATCGCGGCGGCCGGCGAGGACCTGCTGAGCCGCCTGCGCGGCCAGATCCTGCAGATCGCCCCCGAGGCGCCGATGGAGCCGGCGAAGCTGGAGCGGCTGAAGCCGAAGAGCCTGATCATGGTGATCGCGCTCACCTTCGCCGCCTACCTGGCGCTGACCACGATCAAGCCGGCCCAGCTGAAGCTCTCCCAGATGAACTGGGCGTGGGCGGCGGCCGCGCTGCTCGCGGCCGCGTTCAGCTACGTCGCCGCCGCGATGAGCCTGACCGGCTTCGTGCCCGAGCGGCTGCCGTTCCGGCGCACCGTCGCCGCGCAGCTGGCCGGCTCCTTCGTGAAGCTGGTCGCGCCCGCCGCGATCGGCGGCATCGCGCTCAACACCCGCTACCTGCAGAAGGCCGGCATCCGCCCCGGCCAGGCGGTGGCCTCGGTCGGCGCCTCCCAGCTGGCCGGCCTGGCCGGGCACCTGCTGCTGCTGTTCAGCTTCGGCCTGATCACCGGCAGCCAGACCAACGGCGACCTCTCCGCCTCCCGCGCGGTGATCATCGGCGTGCTGACGGCCGCCGTGCTGGCCCTGGTGGTGGCGGCGGTGGCGCCGCTGCGGCGGTTCGTGCTGGGCCGGCTGCGCTCGCTGTTCTTCGGCGTGGTGCCGCGCATGCTCGACCTGATGCAGACGCCCAGCAAGCTGATCACCGGCTTCGGCGGCATCCTGCTGCTGACCCTGTCCTTCACCGCCTGCCTGGACTTCTCGGTGCAGGCCTTCGGCGGCAGCGTCAGCTTCTCGGCCGTCGCGGTGGTCTTCCTGACCGCGAACGCGGCCGGCTCGGCGATCCCGACGCCGGGCGGCATCGGCCCGGTCGAGGTCGCCCTGATCGGTGCCCTGACGGTCGCGGACGTGTCCCCCGCCGTCGCCACCCCGGCGGTGTTCCTGTACCGGGCGCTGACCTTCTGGCTGCCGGTGATCCCGGGCTGGATCGCCTACAACATGCTGCAGCGCCGCCACGCGCTCTGAGCGGACGAAGGGAGGGCCCCGCCGATCCGGCGGGGCCCTCCCTTCACGTCAGCCGCTCAGTAGACCGGCTTGTGCGGCTCGATCTGGTTGACCCAGCCGAGCACGCCGCCGCCGAGGTGGACGGCGTTGGCGAAGCCCGCGGCCTTGACCACGGCCAGCACCTCGGCCGAGCGCACGCCCGACTTGCAGTGCAGCACGATCTTCCGGTCCTGCGGCAGCTTCTCCAGCGCGTCGCCCATCAGGAACTCGTTCTTGGGGATCAGCACCGCGCCGGGGATGTTGACGATCTCGTACTCGCCGGGCTCGCGGACGTCGATGAGGTAGATGTCCTCCTTCTCGTCCTGCCACTGCTTGAGCTGCGACGAGGTGATCGTCGAGCCGGCGGCGGCGGCCTGCGCCTCCTCCGACACGACGCCGCAGAAGGCCTCGTAGTCGATCAGCTCGGTGACCGTCGGGTTCTCGCCGCAGACGGCGCAGTTCGGGTCCTTGCGGACCTTCACCTGGCGGTAGTTCATCTCCAGGGCGTCGTAGATCATCAGCCGGCCGACCAGCGGGTCGCCGATGCCGGCGAGCAGCTTGATCGCCTCGTTGACCTGGATCGAGCCGATGGAGGCGCAGAGCACGCCCAGCACGCCGCCCTCGGCGCAGGACGGCACCATGCCCGGCGGCGGGGCCTCCGGGTAGAGGCAGCGGTAGCAGGGGCCGTGCTCGGCCCAGAACACGCTGGCCTGGCCGTCGAAGCGGTAGATCGAGCCCCACACGTACGGCTTGCCGAGCAGCACCGCGGCGTCGTTGACCAGGTAGCGGGTGGCGAAGTTGTCGGTGCCGTCGACGATCAGGTCGTAGCCGGAGAAGATCTCCATGACGTTGTCGTTGTCGAGGCGCTCCTCGTGCAGCACCACGTCGACGTAGGGGTTGATCTCCTTGACGGAGTCCCGCGCCGACTCGGCCTTGGACCGGCCGATGTCCGCCTGGCCGTGGATGATCTGGCGCTGCAGGTTGGACTCGTCGACCACGTCGAACTCGACGATGCCGAGCGTGCCGACGCCGGCGGCGGCCAGGTACATCAGAGCGGGCGAGCCGAGGCCGCCGGCGCCGACGCACAGCACCTTGGCGTTCTTCAGCCGCTTCTGCCCGGCCATGCCCACGTCGGGGATGATCAGGTGGCGGGAGTACCGGCGGACCTCGTCGACGGTGAGCTCGTCGGCCGGCTCGACCAGGGGTGGCAACGACACGGGGACTCCGATGGGTGTCTTGTCAGGCGGCCGGGGCCGGCCTTCTGCGGGGTGGTTGCTCCGCCACGCGGGTGGCTCTTAGCCCAACAGTGTCACGCCCACGCGGTATTCCGAGACAGCCCGTCCACTGGACGAGACGGGCCGCGCCGGATCGTGGAACCGGCCGACCGGCCCCGGAAGGCGCCCCGGGCCTGCGCCGACAGGCCCGGGACGCCCTCCGGAGCACCTGGTCAGACCCGGCAGGCCGTCTCCAGCCAGACGTCCCCCAGCGACTCCTCCAGCGGCACCTGCGTCCGCCATCCGAGACGGTCCCGGGCGGTGCGCACGTCCGCCTGCCGCCACGCCACCGGCTCCCCCGGGACGGGCCTGCCCTCCGTGCGCGGCCCCTCCGGCCGGTGGCCCGGCAGGTACGGGCCGCCCTGGTGGTGATGGTGGCCGGGGAGGTGGTCGGCGTGCGGCCCGCCGGTCTGCGCCGGCAGCAGGACCTGCCGGTTCTCCTCGACGATCGACCCCTCGAAGCCGGACGCCCGCACCAGCAGCTGGGCCGCGTCCCGGGCCCGGACGGCGTGCCCGCTGCCGACGTTGATCACCCCGGTGGCGGCCGAGACCGCGGCCGCCTGGATCGCCCGGGCGACGTCCCGGACGTCTACGAAATCCCGGTATCCGGACAGGTCCGGCATCCGCACCTGGTTCTCGTCCCGCTCCAGCGCCCGGCGCAGCCCCTCGGCGAGCCGCCCGAACAGCGAGGCGGTCGGCGCCCCCGGGCCCACCACGTCGAACACCCGCAGCACCGCCGCGTCCAGGCCGGAGGCCAGCACCAGCTCCGTGCCGGCCAGCTTGGACACCCCGTACGGGCCGACCGGGCGCGGCTCGGCCTGCTCGGAGACCGGCACACCGCCGGGCACCGGCCCGTACTCGGCGGCCGAGCCGACGTGCACCAGCCGGGCCGGCTCCCGGCTGCGCCGGATCGCCTCGCAGACGGTGGCGACGGCCAGCGTGTTCGACCGGATCAGGGTCCGCGAGCTGCCGTAGGTGGCGCCCGCGCAGTTGATCACCACCTGCGGCACGACCGCGTCCAGGAAGCGGGCCAGCGCGCCCGGGCTCCCGGTGGTCAGGTCGAAGCGGATGTCGGCCGAGTCGCGCCGGCCGAGGACCGTCACCTGCAACTCCTGGTCCATCAGCAGACGGTCGGTGACCCGGCGGCCGATGAAGCCGTCGGCGCCCAGCAGCAGCACCCTCATCGGGGGTGTCCTTCCACGAAGCGAGGTCGGGGACGACCTGGCGGACTGAAACTACGAACGAACAGGGATTCGGCGAACAAGGGTTGCGGCCGGCAGGGTTGCGGCCGACCGGGATCCAGGCCTCAGCGGTGCGCCCCGGCCCGGCCGAGCACCGCCCAGGCGTGCCCGGCCAGCACGGCCGCGACCGCGCCGCCGCCGAGCAGCAGGGCCGCCGGGCCGGAGCGGCCGAGCGCGAGCACCGCCGCCGCGGCGGCGGGCCCGGCCGCAGCGCCCAGGGCGGCGGCCGCCGCCCGGCCGCAGCGCGCCAGCAGCGCGGGCAGCACCAGCAGCAGGCCCAGCACGCCCTGCGCCGCCCACTGCGCGGCGCCGGCCCGCTCGGCCGCCAGGTGCAGCAGCCCGCCGCCGTGCCCGGGCCCGGGGCGCGGCGCGACGGCGGTCAGCACGGCCAGCGCGGCGGAGCTCAGCACCGCGAGCACCGCCAGGTGCAGCGCGACGGCCACCGGCAGCACCGGCCGCATCCGGGCCCGGAACTCGGCCAGGGTGCCGGCCGCCGCGAGGTGGCCGCGCCCGACCTGCCGGTACCAGCGGGCGGCCCGCTCGGCCGACCCGGCGGACAGCGCCGCCGCGAGGGCCAGCGCGACCGCGGCCGGCCGGTCCGGGCCGGGGGCGGCCAGCGGGAGCAGCAGCAGCGCGGCCAGCCCCAGTCCGTGGCCGAGCGCGGCCGCCGTCCAGCGCGGGCCGGCCGGCGGGCGCGGCGGCCGGGGCGGGCCCAGCGCGTCCGGCGCCGGCGGCCCCGGGTGCGGCGGGCGGGGTCCGTCGAGCGGCTCGGCGGTCAGCGCGGGCAGCAGCACGGGCGCGACGGCGGCCGGCAGCAGCACCGCCGGGCCGCCGCCGAGCGCGGCCGCGGCCGTACCGGGCAGCGCGGCCAGGGCGGCGGCCAGCAGCGTCGCGCGGGTGGCGGCGCCGCACTCGCGCGGCGGCGCCGGGCGGGGCGCGGGCGGGCGGCGGGGCACCCGGGCGTACAGCTCCTCGGCGAGCGAGAACAGGTCGGCGTGCCGGCAGCGGGCGGCGGCGTCCGGGCCGAGCCCGGCCTCCTCCAGCCCGGCGGCGATCTCCAGCGGGTCGACGGCGTGCTCGCACAGCTCCCGGTGCTCGGCCATCAGCTCGCGCACCGGGTCCGCGCTGACCGCCGGGTCGGAGCCGGTGCCGGGGCCGGCCCCGGTCGTGGCCCCGGTCGTGGCCCCGGTGGCGGCACCCGCCCCGGCCGCCGCGCCGCCGGACATCAGCGGGCCTCCGCGAGTTCGCCCGCGTGCTCCCGGGCGGCCCGGTCGCCGCCCTCCTCGGGGTCGTCCTCGCCGCCCCGGCCCGCGCGCGGCCCGTCCGCGAGCCAGTACTCGGCGGGCCGGGCGAACGGCCGCGGCGCCCGGCCTCCCCCGCCGCCCCCGCCGCCGGGGAAGGCCGGGTACTGCGAGACCAGCTCCAGGTAGATCTCCCGGAAGGCGCCGACCACCGGCTCGACGGCGAAGCGTTCCTGCGCCCTCAGCCGCCCGGCCAGCCCGAGCCGGGCCCGCCGTTCCTCGTCGCGCAGCAGCGCCAGGCAGGCGCCGGCCAGCGCGCCCGGGTCGCGGGCGGGCACCAGCAGTCCGGTCGGGCCGACGACCTCGCGGGCCACCCCGACGTCGGTGGACACCACGGCCCGGCCGCTGAGCATGGCGTCCGCGAGCAGGCGGGGGCCGCGCTGGGAGAGCGCGGAGAACACCGTCACCGTGCCGCCCTCCCAGACCTCGGCGAGCGGGCCGGGCCGCCCGGCGAAGTCCACCGCGTCCGCCACCCCCAGGCGCTCGGCGACGGCCCGGCAGTGCGCCAGGTAGCCGGGCGCCGCCTCCTCGCCGTACAGCCTCAGGCGGGTGTCGGGCAGTTCGGCGCGCACCCGGGCGAAGGCGTGCAGCGCCAGCTCCGGGTCCCGCCCGGGCTCCAGGGCGCCGGCCCAGACCAGGGTCGGGTGCGCCGGCTCGGGCCCGGCGGCCGGGCGGTCGACGGCCGGGGTGCCCTCGTACACCACCCGGGTGCGGGCCGGGTCGGCGCCGCAGCGCAGCTGCCACTGCTGGTCGTGGGCGCTGCCGGGGGTGAGCACCGCGGCCTGCCGGTAGGTCTCCTCGGCGAGCGCCCGGAAGAAGGCGAGCAGCAGCGCGCGGACCGGCCAGCGGTAGGGCGCCTCGCGGTAGCCCAGGTACTGCTCGCGCAGGTGCAGGCCGTGCTCGGTGACCACGAACGGCACCCCGTGCAGGTGCCGGGCGACCAGGGCGGGCAGCACGGCCGGGCCGCCGCCGACCACGTGGCACAGGTCCACGCCGCCGAGGCCGCCGGGCCCGGTGCCGTACCAGGGGGCGGACAGCGGCCGCAGGCACTGCTCCAGCAGGTCCCCGGCGACCAGCACGTCGCACACCAGCGGGCTCCCGGCCGAGGTGTCCGCGCCGGGCAGCCGCCAGACCCGCTCCAGGACCCGCCGGGCGTGCGCGGAGGCGAGGAAGGCGGGCAGCCTGCCGTCCTCCCGGGCGAGCTCGGCCAGCCGGTACAGCCCGGCGCCGAACCCGGCCCGCTCGCGGGGCAGCACCAGGGCGCGCACCAGGTCCTCGTACGCCCCGGCGTACTGGCGTCTGCGCAGGGCGCCCGGGCGGCGGCCGCGCGGGGGGCGCCCCCACAGCGCCAGGTCGTGCGCCCCCCGCCAGACCGGCGAGAGGTGTTCGAGGGCGGGCAGGCCCCCGGGGCCGGTGAGCAGGTACAGCTCGAACTCGTGCTCCGGCAGGCCCTCGGCCAGCCGGTCGCACCAGCCGCCGGCGCCACGCCGGGCATGCGGACGGGCACCCTCGGTGAGCAGGGCAACGCGCACGGGAGACCTCCTGTTTGCCACCGTTGAATTCGCCCCTGGGCGGGGTCACGGGAGTCGCGGGGCCGTGCACCGGGACCCGGCCGCCGGCCGACTGCTCCGGCGTCGGCGGCCCTCCCCCACACCTGTTCGGTCCGGCAGCAGAAAGGTAGGACCGGCCCACGGCCCGCGATCGGTCACCTGCCTGGTTGCCACCTGAACGAGTGAACCGGCGTGACTTCGCGCCGAACCGGGCCGTTACCGGGCGGTATCCGGGCCCGCACGGGCGGCGGGGCGGGCGGCGGGGCGGGCGGGGTCAGCGCGCGGTGTGCGCGATCAGCTCCCGCACCGCGCGGGCGACCTCGTCCGGGTGCTCCATCATCGCCACGTGCCCCGAATCCGGCAGCACCAGCAGCCGGGCGTCCGCGAAGGCCGCGCAGGCCCGCCGGGCCGAGCGGTAGCCGACCAGCTTGTCGCGCAGCCCGTACACCAGCAGCACCGGCGCCGCCACCTGCTCGGCCTGCCGCCACAGCGCCTGCTCGCCGCGCTCGGTGTACGCGGAGACGATGCCGCGCGCCGAGCCGACCAGCGCCCGCATCGCGTGCGGCGCCTCCAGCCGGAGCCGGTACTGGTCGACCGCCTCGGCCCGGGCGGCCGGGCTCAGCCGGCCCGGGTCGCCGTAGACCAGCCGCAGCAGCTCCTCGGTCGCCGCCTCGGCGTCGAGCCGGCCCGCCTGCAGCCGGCGCAGCAGGGCGGGCACCCCCGGGACGGCGAGCACGGCGGTGGGCCAGGCGGTGCGCTGCGGCGGCAGCTCGGGCAGGGCCGGCGAGACCAGGGTGAGGCTGCGGACGAGGTCCGGGCGCAGCGCGGCTAGCCGGACGGCGACGGCGCCGCCGAGCGAGTTGCCGAACAGGTGGACGGGCCCGCGCCCGGCGGCCTCCAGGTAGCCGATGACGGCGCGGACGTGGCCGGAGAGGCTGAGGTTGCCGTCGCTGGGCGGGGCGGAGCGGCCGAAGCCGGGCAGGTCCACGGCCTCGCCGTCGAGCAGGCCGGCCAGGCGGTCCATGAGCGCCGTCCAGTTGGCGGCCGAGCCGCCGAGGCCGTGCACGAAGAGGGCGGGCTCGCGCCCGTCCGCGCCCTGGTCGGCGAGGCCGCGGTGCACCGCGAGCACCGCCCCGGGGACCTCGACGGTTCGGACCTGCTGCTCCGTGCTGCTCATGATGGACGATGGTAGTGAGCGCGGGCCGGGGGCGCCCGGGGCGGGCGGCGGTCCGATCCCTCGTCCCGGGCACTGCCGACGCCGAGGTCAGCGCCGTATTGTGGGCACCTGACAAGCGGGTCGCTCGGCTTTTCTCGCCTTCGCCGAACACGAACGCGGTTACCGAAAAGTAGAATCAGCCATCTTGTCGGCCCCGAAGAACCCCGAAGTGAGGAGCGCCGTGACGGCCATCCAGGAGGCGCAGGAGCGCCCGCGCGGTGCCCGCCTGCCGCGAAGCGCCCGCCGTGAACAACTGCTCGGTGCCGCCCAGGAGGTGTTCGTCGCGCAGGGTTACCACGCGGCCGCCATGGACGACATCGCCGACCGTGCCGGGGTGAGCAAGCCGGTGCTGTACCAGCACTTCCCCGGGAAGCTGGAGCTGTACCTGGCGCTGCTGGACAAGCACTGCGACGCCCTGGTCGAGTCGACCCGCGAGGCGCTGTCGACGACCAGCGACAACAAGCAGCGGGTGGCCAACACCATGGAGGCGTACTTCAACTACGTCTCCAGCGAGTCCGGCGCGTTCCGCCTGGTCTTCGAGTCGGACCTGACCAACGAGCCGGCCGTGCGCGAGCGGGTCGAGCGGGCCTCCGAGGCGAGCGCGACGCTGGTCAGCAAGGTGATCCAGGAGGACACCGACCTGCCGGAGGCGGAGTCGAAGCTGCTCGCCGCCGGGGTGTGCGGGCTGGCCCAGATCACCGCCCGGTACTGGCTGTCGCAGGGCCTGGAGATCCCGCGGGACGAGGCGGTCCGGCTGGTGGCCAGCCTGTCCTGGCGCGGCCTGAAGGGCTTCCCGATGCACGCCGGCGAGCCGGGCTCCGAGGGCTCTGCCCAGGACTGACGATCCGCTGGGGTTCGCCTGGGCGGTGATCCCGTGCTCTATGGTGAAGCCGTACGGCGCGGTCGCCGTGGACGCTTGTCCCAGGCGGTCCGGTGTCCGCGCGTGGAGGCTGCAACCCCGGAGGGACGGAAGCCGTGGAGGTCAAGATCGGCGTGCAGAACGCGCCGCGCGAGATCGTGATCGAGAGCTCGCAGACTGCCGATGAGGTCGAGAGCGCGGTCGCGAAGGCGCTGGAGGGCTCCTCGAAGCTCTTCTCGCTGACCGACGAGCACGGCCGCCGGATCCTCGTTCCGGCCGAGCGCCTGGCGTACGTGGAGATCGGCGAGCAGGCCGTCCGCAAGGTCGGCTTCGGCGCTCTCTGAGACGCCGCCCGAGCAGCTCGGCCCGGTGCCCCGTTCCCGTGAGGGAGCGGGGCACC
Organism: Streptomyces sp. Y1; assembly: GCF_041053115.1. Classification (NCBI taxonomy): domain Bacteria; kingdom Bacillati; phylum Actinomycetota; class Actinomycetes; order Kitasatosporales; family Streptomycetaceae; genus Streptomyces; species Streptomyces sp. Y1. Next base: position 2,923,681 of record NZ_CP163445.1, read on the forward strand.
GGCGCGTGTACGACCGGGTGGGTCGGGGTACGGCGAGAGGAGCGGCAGCGTTGCCGCACACCCGTTCCCCGGGGAGGCAGCCTTGCTGGTCGAGTCGATCGCCTTCGTCCTCGTCGGCCTGGTCACGGGCGGCGCCGCACTGCTGGCCCTGCCCTCGTACTTCCGGGCGGCCCGGGCGCTGACGCTCGGCACGGCCCTGGCGGGGGCGCTGCTCGGCGGGGCGGTCGCGCACTTCTGTGCGGACGGGCGCTACCCGGCGGTGGCGGTCGCGGCCTCGGCGCTGGCCTCGGGGGTGCTCACCTCGCTGCTGGCCCGGCCGGACCTCGCGGCCGGGCAGGCCCCGGCGCACCGGCACCACCCGCACCGGGCGGGCGCCCACCGGCGGCACCGGCCGGCGTGACGCCCGTCAGGAGGCGAGGCCGAGGGCGGCCATCCGCTTGGTGTGCGCCTCGGTGATCCGGTTGAACATCTTGCCGACCTCGACCAGGTCGAAGCCCTGCACCTGGACGCCGCCGACCAGCAGGTTGGACAGCGCGTCGCGCTCGGCGACCACGCGCTGGGCCTGGCTGAGCGCCTCGCCCATCAGGCGCCGGCCCCACAGGGCGAGGCGGCCGCCGGCCCGCGGGTCGGCCTCGATGGCCTGGCGGACCTTGTCGACGGCGAACTGGGCGTGGCCGGTGTCGGACATGACGCCGAGCACGAGGTCCCGGGTGTCGTCGTCGAGCCGGACGGCCACCTCGCGGTAGAAGTCCGTCGCGATGGCGTCGCCGACGTAGGCCTTGACCAGGCCCTCCAGCCAGTCCGAGGGAGCCGTCATCCGGTGGAACAGCTCCAGCGGCTCGACGAACGGCCGCATCGCCTCCTGCGGGTCGGCGCCGATCTCGGCGAGCCGGTCGTGCAGCCGCTGGTAGTGCTGGAACTCGGCGGAGGCCATCCGGGCCAGCGCGGCCTTGTCGGCGAGGTCGGGCGCCAGCTTGGCGTCCTCGGCGAGCCGCTCGAAGGCGCTCAGCTCGCCGTACGCGAGCGCGCCGAGCAGGTCCAGCACCGCCGCCCGGTAGCCGGGGTCCGCCGAGCGCTCCGCCCAGTCGCCGATCGAGCCGGCCGCGCCGTCCTGCGTCTCACCAGAGGTCTCCATGACCCGCCACCTTAGTCCCGCCCGGCCGCCCGCCCCACCACCCGGGCGCACCCGGGTGACCGGCCGGATCGCCCGGTCGCGGGCCGGTCACCGGGGGCGATGTCAGACGCATCACGTGTTCGAGTCGTCGCCTGACTGTATGGTGGTACGGAGCCCCGTCGTGCTCGCACGGTGTCACCGCCTTCCCGGTGCCCCGCGTGAGCCGCCCCGTACCGGCACCGTCCCCTCGGACGTGTCCGCACCGGAGGCACGGGTACTCACGTACGCGGATGCCCGGTCGGAGAGCCGATCGGCTCCGACCATGGCTTGGACTTCAAGCCTTGGCACCGCATCAGTGGCCGAGCGAGGGCCGCCGAGACCACGCCCCCTGGCGGAGGTCCCGCGCAGGTCCCTCACGGGAATCCTCCCCGACGCCGCCGGCGACGCGCCCCGCAACAGGGCCGCGCGCACCGGCCGGCCGCAGGGACCGGCGCGGTTGTGCGTCCGCGCAGCTGTTATCGGGGCCGCACAGGCCCGTACGCAGCCGCGCGGCTGCCCGCCCGCCGCTCGCTCTCGGCCCCTCCGAAAACGGAAGAGGCAGCACCCTGTCCACCACCGCTGAACCCATCAAGACGACGTTCCGGGACCTCGGGATCCTCCCGGAGACCGCCGAGGCCCTGGAGTCCGTCGGCATCGTCCATCCCTTCCCCATCCAGGAGATGACCCTCCCGGTCGCGCTGACCGGCCACGACGTCATCGGCCAGGCCAAGACCGGCACCGGCAAGACCCTCGGCTTCGGCCTCCCGCTGATCGAGCGGGCCGTCGTGCGCGCCGACGTGGACGCCGGCCGCGCCACCGAGGAGCAGCTCTCCGACTTCCCGCAGGCGCTCATCGTCGTCCCGACGCGCGAGCTGTGCACCCAGGTCACCAACGACCTGCAGACCGCCGGCAAGGTCCGCAACGTGCGGGTCCTGGCCGTCTACGGCGGCCGGGCGTACGAGCCGCAGGTCGAGGCGCTGACCAAGGGCGTCGACATCGTGGTCGGCACCCCGGGCCGTCTGCTGGACCTCGCCGGGCAGAAGAAGCTGAACCTGTCCAAGGTCCGCGCGCTCGTCCTGGACGAGGCCGACGAGATGCTCGACCTGGGCTTCCTGCCCGACGTCGAGAAGATCATCACCATGCTGCCCGCCAAGCGGCAGACGCTGCTGTTCTCGGCCACCATGCCGGGCCAGGTCATCAGCCTCGCCCGCCGGTACATGAGCCAGCCGACGCACATCCGGGCCGCCGCCCCGGACGACACCGGCGCGACCGTCGCCAACATCGAGCAGCACATCTTCCGCGCGCACTCGCTGGACAAGGTCGAGATGGTCTCGCGCATCCTGCAGGCCGAGGGCCGCGGGCTGGCGATGATCTTCTGCCGCACCAAGCGCACCGCCGCCGACGTCTCCGACCAGCTGACCCAGCGCGGCTTCGCGGCCGGCGCCGTCCACGGCGACCTCGGCCAGGGCGCCCGCGAGCAGGCCCTGCGGGCCTTCCGCAACGGCAAGGTCGACGTGCTGGTCTGCACCGACGTCGCGGCCCGCGGCATCGACGTCGAGGGCGTCACGCACGTCATCAACTACCAGTGCCCCGAGGACGAGAAGACCTACCTGCACCGGATCGGCCGCACCGGCCGCGCCGGCGCCTCCGGTACGGCCGTCACCCTGGTCGACTGGGACGACATCCCGCGCTGGCAGCTGATCAACAAGGCGCTGGACCTGCCGTTCAACGAGCCGGAGGAGACCTACTCCACCTCGCCGCACCTCTACGAGCTGCTGAAGATCGCGCCGGGCACCAAGGGCGTCCTGCCGCGCTCCGAGCGCACCCGGGCCGGGCTCGGCGCCGAGGAGATCGAGGACCTCGGCGAGACCGGCGGGCGGGGCGCGCGCTCCGGCCGCGGCGGCCGCGGCGGGCAGGGCGGCTCGGGCCGTCCCGGCGCCGCCGCCGAGACGCCGGCCGAGGAGAAGCCGCGCCGCACCCGCGAGCGCCGCCGCACCCGCCGCGGCACGGCGGTCGACGGCGAGGCCGTCGAGACGGCCGCCGCGACGGTGACGGCCGCTCCGGCCGTCGAGGGCGCCGAGGGCGAGGCCGCGCCGCGCCGCCGTCGCCGCCGTTCGCGCGGTGGCGCCGCGGGCGAGGCCGCGGTGGTCGAGGCCGCCGTCGTCGAGGCCGCCGTCGTCGAGGCTCCGGCCGCCGTGGACGCTCCGGTCGAGGAGAAGCCCGCCGCCCGGACCCGTACGCGGACCCGCAAGCCGAAGGCGGAGACCGTGGTGGAGGCCGTCGAGGCCGCCGCCGTGGTCGAGGCCCCGGCCGAGGCGAAGCCGGCCACCCGCACGCGCACCCGCAAGCCCAAGGCGGAGACCGTGGTGGAGGCCGTCGAGGCCGCCGCCGCGGCGGAGGCCCCGGCCGAGGCGAAGCCCGCCGCCCGCACGCGCACCCGCAAGCCCAAGGCCGAGGCCGTGGTGGAGGCCGTCGAGGCCGCCGCCGCGGTGGAGGCCCCGGCCGAGGCGAAGCCCGCCGCCCGCACGCGCACCCGCAAGCCGAAGGCCACGGCCGAGGCCGCCCCGGAGGCTCCGGCCACCGAGGCCCCCGCCGCCGAGGTCCCGGCCCCGCGCAAGCGCACCCGCACCCGCAAGGCGGCGGCCACCCCGGAGACCACCCCGGAGAGCTGACGCAGCACCGTCCCCGAGGGGGCGGGTCGGGCCCCAGCGGCCCGGCCCGCCCCCTCGGGCGTTCCGGCACCACCGGCCCGGGCGGCAACCGGCCCCCAGCGGGCCGGGCCGGCGCGCGCCGCGGGCGCGGGGCAATAGGCTCGGGGGTTGGTGGCCGGGTGGGCCGAGGAGAGCGGGAGGCAGCTCGTGAGCGCGTGGTGCGGGGTCGTCGTCGGGGGGCACCTGTGAGTACGCCGCCGTTCCTGACGCTGCCCGGGTGCGCGCGGGCCGAGCGGGTCGCCACCGCGCGCGGGGCCTTCGCGGCGCTGCGGGCGGAGCCGGACGGACCGGTGCGCGGGTCTGCGCTGCTGGTGCCGGGGTTCACCGGCAGCAAGGAGGACTTCATCGGGCTGCTGGAGCCGTTGGCGGCGGCCGGGTACCGGGTGACCTGCGTCGACCAGCGCGGGCAGTTCGAGACCGGCGGGCCGGACGATCCGGCCGCGTACGGCGTCGCGGAGCTGGGCGCGGACGTCCGGGCGCTGACGGCGGCGGTGGCGGCGGAGAGCGGCGGCCCGGTGCACCTGCTGGGGCACTCCTTCGGCGGGCAGGTCGTCCGGGAGGCGGTGCTCGCGGCGGCCGCGCGGGGCCCGCTGCCGTGGCGCTCGCTGAGCCTGGTGTCGACCGGGCCGGGCCCGATCGACCCGGCCGAGGCGGCCCGCACCAAGCTGCTGCTGGACGCGCTCCCGGTGATGGGCCTGGAGGAGATCTGGCAGGTGATGCGGCAGCTGGAGGCGCGGAGCGGGCAGCCGGCGCGGGTGCCGGAGCCGGCCGTCGCGGAGTTCCTGCACCGCCGCTGGCTGGCCAACGTGCCGACCGCGCTGGGCGTCACCGGCGCCCACCTGGTGGCCGCGCCGGACCGGGTGGACGAGCTGGCCGCGGCCACCGCCGGGGTGCTGCCGGTGCTGGTGCTGTCCGGGGTGCGGGACTACGCGTGGCCGGTGCCGGAGCAGAGCCTGATGGCCGAGCGGCTGGGTGCCCGGCGGGTGGTGGTCGAGGACGCCGGCCACTCCCCCGCCGCCGAGTTCCCGGCCGAGACGGCCGCGGCGCTGGCCTCGTTCTGGGGCTGACCCGACCGGGCCGCGTGCCGCCCCGTCCGTAGTGGTCTGAACCACTTTTCCGGTTCGACCGTTATCGGCACGCGACAAAAGTCGTTAGTTACGGTAATCTTTGATTCTGTCCGGGAATCATCGCCGACCCCCACGAGGGCGCCGATCAGCCGAAACCTGGACTTCACGGAGGGGCAACGGCCCGGTAGCACCGCCACGCCACCGTGGTTCACGAGGCAGTAGACGCACCAGGCAAGCCCAGGGGGAGCCCTTGCCGCAGCAGACCGCCGCACGCACGACCCGCCCGGCCCGGCCGTTCCGCCGGACCCGCAGCATCCCGAGAGGGCTGACCACGACTCAGCCGCCGACGCCCCGCCCGACCGGGGCAGAGAAGGAGACGCCCATGACCAAGGCCATGCGCTTCGAGATCGTCCGCCTGGACGACACAGACGGCTCCGCCACCGACCGCGTGATCGCCGACGCCGACACCGTCCGCGAGCTCGTCCAGGCCGCCGCCCGCACCGGCGAGCGCCTGCTCATCCGCCCGTGCCCGACCGTCTGAACCGGCGCGGCGCCCCCGACCGCGAGGTCGCACCCGCCGCCGACGAGCCGGGATCGTCCGATCCGGACGTTCCGATACCCGACTGACGCCCCGTCACCGCGATCGCCGATGACGGGGCGTCAGTGCGTCCGGCCCCGGAACCCGGAACGTTTGCCGCCGTCCGCGACGGGACATCCCCCAACGGGAACCGCCCGCGCCACGCCCAACCCGCGCCGGCCGGGCGTCCGCCACCGACAGGTGCCGCCGAGCCCTCCGTACGGGTGACCGTCCTTGACGCGGCGGTCCGGAGGGAGGAGCGTTGTCGGCTATGAGGGGCGAGCCCAGCTGCCCGAGGTGCGCCGGTCGGGTCCGCGCCCCCGGTCTGTTCTCAGACACCTGGCAGTGCGACCGGCACGGAGCCGTGCACCCGATGCAGCCCGTGCTGCCCCCGAGCGTGGAGGCCCTCGGCGTCGCCGTGGCCCGCTCACAGGTCCCCGTCTGGCTGCCCTGGCCGCTCCCGGTCGGCTGGCTCTACACCGGCATCGCGCACGCCGGGGACGACGTCTCCGGCGCCCGGGCGACCGCCGTGGCCTGCTCCGGGCCGGCGCCGCTGGGCGGCTTCGGCGAACTGGTGCTGGTCGCGGAGGAGCTGGGCGTCGGGCTCGGCGCCCGCTACGCCGGGCTTCCGGGGCCGGACCCGGGCGACTCGGTCGGCCTGTACAAGCCGGCCGACGCCAAGCTGATGGCCGCCGGGCGGCCCACCCCGATGTTCCACGTCGCGGACGCCCCGGCCGACCGCGCGGTGTTCGTCGGCGAGGCCCGCGGGTTGTGGCTGTGGGCGATCGCCTGGCCCGAGCAGTCCGCCCTGGTGATGTACGACGAACTGGTGCTCACCGACCTGCGCGAGGCCGGCGCCGAGCTGGGCCTGCTGCCCTGCGGGGCGCTCTCCCCCCGGCTGCTGGGCTGACGGGCACCGGAGTTCACGGCCTATCCTGGGCGGCACCGCGGCACCCCCGAGCCTCCCAGGAGCCCGCCCCGTGCGCATCGACCTGCACGCCCACAGCAACGCCTCCGACGGCACCGACACCCCGGCCGAGCTGGTCGCGGCGGCGGTCGCCGCGGGCCTCGACGTCGTCGCGCTGACCGACCACGACACCGTGGCCGGGCACGCCGGGGCCGCCGAGGCGGTGCGCGCGCTGCCGGACGGCACCCGGCTGACGGTCGTCCCGGGCGCCGAACTGTCCTGCGTGGTGGACGGCATCAGCATGCACCTGCTGGCGTACCTGTTCGACCCGGCGGAGCCGGCCTTCGCGGCCGAGCGGGAGCTGGTGCGCACCGACCGGTTCCGGCGCGGGCGGGCGATCGTCGAGCGCTGCCGCGAACTGGGCGCGGACATCAGCTGGGAGCAGGTGCGGCGGATCGCCGGCGACGGCTCGGTCGGGCGGCCGCACATCGCGAGCGCGCTGGTGGAGGCCGGCGTGGTGGCCACCGTCTCGGACGCCTTCACCCCGCAGTGGCTGGCCAACGGCGGCCGGGCGGACGTCCGCAAGCACGAGACCGACCCGGTCGAGGCGGTCCGGCTGGTCCGGGCGGCCGGCGGCGTGCCGGTCTTCGCCCACCCCGGCGCGGTCAAGCGCGGCCGGACGGTGTCGGACCGGGTGATCGCCGACCTCGCGGCGGCCGGGCTGGCCGGCCTGGAGGTCGACCACACGGACCACGACGAGCAGACCCGGCTGCGGCTGCGCGGCCTGGCCGCCGACCTCGGGCTGCTGGCCACCGGCTCCAGCGACTACCACGGCCACCGCAAGACCGTCCGGCTCGGCGAGCACACCACCGACCCGGAGGTGTACCAGGCGCTGCTGGCGCAGGCGACCGGCGCGCCGGTCATCGACGCCGTGACGGTCGGGCGCTGACCACGCCGAGGCGCCGCACACCGGCGCGCGGGGGCGCGGTACGGGCGTGCGGTCGGCCCGCGCGCCCGGCCCGGGAGCCGGCCGCGCCCGACCGCCCGTCAGTCGAGCGTGACGCCCCGGCGGTCCGGGTCGCGCAGGTCGGTGCCCCGGTCCAGCCAGCGCTCCTGGAGCGCGGCCGCGCCGTGCACCCGCTTCCAGCCGGCCTCGTTGGGGGTCATCGGCAGCAGCGGCAGGAAGCGCACCGGCTCGGCCGGCTCGGCCAGTTCCAGGTCCTCGACCAGTCCGCCCGGCTCGGCGGCCAGCACCGAGGTGAACGGCGCGCCCTCCCAGAGCGGGGCGCCGAGGTCCAGCGAGCCGCCGGGGGCCAGCACCAGGCCCTCGACCTGCGGGGTCGCGGCGAAGGTGGCCAGGCTGCGCAGCACGCCGTCGCGTCCGCCGCGCACCGTCAGCACCAACTCGACGCGCGGGCCGCGCACCTGGTCGACGACCGGGGAGGTCGGGTCGGCCATCGGCGCGGCGGACATCCCGAGGGTCGTGTAGCGGACCAGGCCGTCGGCGTCCGGGCCGAAGCGCAGCACCTCGATCCGGTCGGCGCCGAGGAAGGTGACGGCGGCGCGGCCGCTCGGTTCGCCGAAGGTGGCGATCAGCCGGGCCTCGACGGCGGCCAGCACCGCCTCCCGGGAGAGTTCCGGGGAGTCGCCGTGGGGGCCGTGGGAATCGCCGAAGAGCGGGAATTCGTGCGCCATGCCGGTGAGCGTAACCCCCGCCCGGATCGGGGCCGAGGGCGGGCCGGTGGCCGTCCGCGCCAAGCTTGCGTCAAGGCTCGGGCAAGGCCGGGAAACCCCGGAGCGGTGGTGGCCGGTCGGGTGTTAGGGTGAGCGACTGGCCACCGGGATGCGATGCCTCGCCCCGGGGCGGCGGCGCGAAGGAGGTGGTTGCGGTGGATACCGGCCGACCATGCAGTACCGGCAGCTCTGCCCGGCCGCGCCTTCCCCGAACCCCTCGCCCCACGGGCTGAACCGACCGCAACGGTCTCGGTAGCCCAGGGCCGCGGCGGCGAACGGACCGGCCGGGAGAGCACCTTCGTCCCCCCGTCACCGGTGTTCCTCGCCGTCGCACCACGGTCCCGCCCTTCTTCGCGCCGCCGTGCGACGGCCCCTGCCCCAGGGAGCCTGCCTTGTCGATGATCAACAGCCTGCGCGCCGCCGTCCGCCCCCACCGCCGCCGCGCCGTCGACGGCTCCTACGACACCCTCCCCGAGGGCGCCGGCACGGCGGTCGTCGACTGCGCGGTCTACCAGCACGGCCGGCGCAGCGGCGAGGCCTGCAGCCCGCGCGAGGCCGCCCGCCGGGTCCGCGCCGAGCACCAACTCCCGGACGGCACGGGCTCGTTCAGCTGGATCGGGCTGCACGAGCCGACCGGGGAGGAGTTCGAGGGCATCGCCCAGCGGTTCGGCCTGCACCCGCTCGCGGTGGAGGACGCGGTGCACGCGCACCAGCGGCCCAAGGTGGAGCGCTACGACGACGTCCTGTTCGCCGTCTTCAAGACCATCCGCTACGTCGAGCACGACCAGCTCACGCCCACCAGCGAGGTGGTGGAGACCGGCGAGCTGATGGTCTTCGCCGGGCGGGACTTCGTGATCACCGTCCGGCACGGCGGGCACGGCTCGCTGCAGGAGCTGCGGCACCGGCTGGAGGCGGACGCGGACGAGGCCGGGCTGCTCGCCAAGGGCCCGTCCGCGGTGCTGCACGCGATCGCCGACCACGTGGTGGACAACTACCTGCTGGTCGCCGAGCGGCTGCAGAACGACGTGGACGAGATCGAGTACGGCGTGTTCTCGGCCAAGGGCGCGCGCAGCGCCGACGTCGGCCGGGTCTACCAACTCAAGCGCGAGGTGCTGGAGTTCAAGCGCGCCGTGGTGCCGCTGCTGCGCCCGATGCAGCAGCTGTCCGAGCCGCAGCAGGGCCTGGTCGGCCCGGACATCCAGAAGTACTTCCGGGACGTCGCGGACCACCTGGCCCGGGTGACCGAGCAGGTGCACGGCTTCGACGAGCTGCTGAACTCACTGCTCCAGGCGAACCTGGCGCAGGTCTCGGTGGCGCAGAACGAGGACATGCGCAAGATCACCGCCTGGGCGGCGATCTTCGCGGTGCCCACCATGATCACCGGCGTGTACGGGATGAACTTCGACTACATGCCGGAGCTGCACCAGCCGTGGGGCTACCCCGCGGTGCTCGGCGGGATCGCGGTGATCTGCGTCGGGATGTACCGGGGCTTCCGCCGCAACGGCTGGCTGTAGGGCCTGCCGGCCGGCCTGCCTCAGCGCCGCCCGCCGCGGACGACCAGGACCAGGCCGAGCAGGATCAGCAGCACCGCCGGGACGGCGGCCACCGGCGGCCACTGGCCGAGCCAGAGCGCGGCGATCGCGGCCGCGCCCGGGGTCTCCAGCAGGATCGCGGTGGAGGTGATCGACGGGCCGAGGCTGCGCACCACCCGGTTGCTGAGCGAGTGGCCGAGCAGCTGGGCGGTGACCATCAGCAGCGCGATCTGCCACCACGCCCCGGCCGGCCAGCCGGACAGCCGCGTCCCGGTGGCCAGGCAGATCGCCAGCAGGCCGACCGACGTGGTGGCGTAGCAGACCAGGGTGTACGCGGTGGTGCTGACGGTCCTGCGGACCTCGGCGCCCAGCAGCATGTACCCGGCCGCGGCCAGGCCGGCGGCGAGGGCGAGCGCGTCGCCGAGCAGCGCGCGCGGGGACAGCGAGAGGTCGACGCCGGTCAGCACCAGCACCCCGCCGAAGGAGACGGCCGTGCCGAGCCAGACCATCCGCGGCGCGCGGGCGCCGAACAGCCGCATCAGCAGGATGGTCCACAGCGGGGTGGTGGTGACCAGCGCGGTGGCCGAGGCGACCGAGGTCATCCGCAGGCTGGGCATCCAGAGCGCGAAGTGCACGGCCAGCAGCGCCCCGGCGGCGACGGCCAGCAGCAGGGCCCGGCGGCCGATCCCGCGCAGCTCGGCGCGGTGGCGCAGCAGCGCGTAGGGGCCGAGGACGCCGACCGACATGACGTTGCGCCAGAGGGCGATGGCCAGTGCGGGCGCGGCGGTGGCGGAGATCAGCGGGCCGGAGAGGGAGATCCCGGCGATGGAGACGGCGAGCAGCAGCAGGTCGACGGCGGGCAGCGGGTGCGCCGGTCGCGCGGCGGTGGCGGTGGCGGTGTCGGTCGCGGGGGCGGTCGCGGGCCGGGCGGCGGGCACGGCGCTCCTTCGCTGGTCACGGAGTCGGGGCGGTCTTACCGTAAGGCCCGTGGTGCGCTGATGGAACTGTCTCTCACCGAGTGAGACCGGTCGCGAGACCGGAGGCCGTACGCTGTCGGCCATGGACCGTACGCCCGCCGCCGCGACCGCCGACGCCTTCCTCGACCAGGCCCTGCTGGAGGAGGCCGCGAAGAAGTCCGGCCTGCTGTGGGTCCGCGCGGACGGCGAGGCCCATTCCCGGGCCCTGTGGCACGCCTGGCACGACGGCGCGGTCGTGGTGGTCGGCGGGGGCGGCGAGCAGCCGCTGCACGGCCTGGCCGCGGGCGGCGGGGCCGAGGTCACCGTGCGCAGCAAGGACAAGGGCGGCCGGCTGACCGGCTGGAGCGCCCTGGTGTCCGAGCTGGCGCCGAACACCGAGGCCTGGCTGGGCGCGGTCGAGGAGCTGAAGGGCAAGCGGCTGAACGCGCCGGACACCGACGCGATCGCCGAGCGCTGGGCCCGCGAGTGCCGGGTGCTGCGGCTGGAGCCGGTCGGGGCGCTGGTCGAGCGCCCGGGCGCGATGCCGGACGGCTCGCACGCGGCCGCGCCGATGCCCACGCCGGCCACCACCCGCCGCCCGATCCCGGCGGGCCTGCCCAAACTGCTGTTCAAGCGCCGATAAAGGTTCACGCCGGGGACTCCGCAGGCGGCTACCGTGCCGGGTACCCGACAGGTGGGTAGCCTTGGCCGCGGGTGTGCTCGGCGCACCCTTCGTCACGGCGTCGAGCGAGTCGAGGGAGTTCATGGCAGGGCCAGGCACCCGGGTCTTCATCTCCCATCTGTCCGCCCTCGCGGTCTTCGACCCGAACGGCGACCAGGTGGGCCGGGTCCGGGACGTGGTCGTCTCGCTGCGGCTGGGCGGCCGTCCGCCGCGCGTGCTGGGCCTGGTGGTGGAGGTGGTCGGCCGGCGCCGGATCTTCCTGCCGATGACCCGGGTGACCAGCCTGGAGTCCGGCCAGGTGCTGACCACCGGCGTGATCAACCTGCGCCGCTTCGAGCAGCGCCCGTCCGAGACGCTGGTGCTCGCCGAGCTGCTGGACCGCACCGTCACCTGGTCCAAGACGGGTGAGGCCGTCACCGTGCTGGACGTCGGCATGGTGCAGACCCGGCTGCGCGAGTGGGAGATCAGCAAGGTCTTCGTGCAGGTCGGCCGGGCCGGCCGGCTACGCAAGGGCAAGGGCGAGCGGCTGACCCTGGACTGGCAGGACGTCACCGGCTTCGCGCTGCCCGAGCAGGACCAGGGCGCCGCCAACCTGCTCGCCACCTTCGAGCAGCTGCGCCCCGCCGACCTGGCCGGGGTGATGCACCACCTGTCCGCCAAGCGGCGGGCCGAGGTGGCCGCCGCGCTGGACGACGAGCGGCTGGCCGACGTCCTGGAGGAGCTGCCCGAGGACGACCAGGTCGAGATCATCGGCAAGCTGAAGGACGAGCGCGCCGCCGACGTCCTGGAGGCGATGGACCCGGACGACGCCGCCGACCTGCTCTCCGAACTGCCCGGCGACGAGGCGGAGCGGCTGCTCCAGCTGATGGAGCCGGACGAGGCCGCGCCGGTGCGCCGCCTGCTCTCGTACGAGGAGGACACCGCCGGCGGTCTGATGACCACCGAGCCGATCGTGCTGGAGCCGGACGCGACGGTCGCCGAGGCGCTGGCCCGCGTCCGGGTGCGCGACCACAAGCCCGCGCTGGCCGCCCAGGTGTTCGTCTGCCGGCCGCCGAGCGAGACCCCGACCGGCCGCTACCTGGGCACCGTGCACTTCCAGCGGCTGCTGCGCGAGCCGCCGTACGTGCTGGTCGGCTCGCTGGTCGACGACGACCTGGACCCGCTGCCGCCGGACACCCCGCTGCCGCTGATCACCAGCTACCTGGCGACCTACAACCTGGTCGCCGCTCCGGTGGTCGACGAGGCGGACCACCTGCTCGGCGCGGTGACCGTCGACGACGTCCTGGACCACCTGCTGCCGGAGGACTGGCGCGACGCCGCGCTGCACGCCCACGACGACGCGCACCACGACACCCGCCACGACGACTCGGAAGGGGTGACCGGTGGACGGTGACCGCAACGGACGGCCGGACGAATCCGCGCGCCGGCGGCTGCAGGGCGAACTGCGCTCGCTGCGCCAGCTGCGCGAACTGCGCACCCGCGAGGGCGCCCGGGAGCGGCGGGCGGAGACCGCCCCGATCACCGGGTCCAGCCGGGCCCGGCTCGACCAGCCGCGCACCGCGCGCCCGGGCCTGATCTCGCTGCCGACCTACGACCCGGAGGCCTTCGGCGTCCTGTCCGAGCGGATCGCCCGTTTCCTGGGCACCGGGCGGTTCATCGTCTGGATGACGGTGTTCGTCGTGGTCTGGATAGGGTGGAACACCCTGCTGCCGGCCGCCGCGCGCTTCGACGAGTACCCGTTCATCTTCCTGACCCTGGCGCTGTCGCTGCAGGCCTCCTACGCGGCTCCGCTGATCCTGCTGGCGCAGAACCGGCAGGACAACCGGGACCGGGTCAACATGGAGCAGGACCGGGCGCGCAGCGATCGCAGCATCGCCGACACCGAGTACCTGACCCGCGAGGTCGCGGCGCTGCGGCACGGGCTCGGCGAGGTCGCCACCCGGGACTTCGTCCGCTCCGAGCTGCAGTCGCTGCTCAGGGAAATGGACGAACGGCGGGGCGCCCCCGAGGCGTTGTGACCGGCGGCACGCTACCGGCCGGTTAACGAGTTCGCCCGGAGCCGTACCATCAAGGCATGGCCAACGAGACAGAGGTCGCGGCCGGCGTCACGGAGGAGTCCGTGCGCGAGGCACTCGCGACCGTCAACGATCCGGAGATCAACCGCCCGATCACCGAGATCGGGATGGTGAAATCGGTCGAGATCGGCGAGGGCGGCGCGGTGCGCGTCGCGGTCTACCTGACCGTCTCCGGCTGTCCGATGCGCGAGACCATCGTCACCCGGGTGACCGAGGCGGTCGGCAGGGTCGCCGGCGTGACCGGCGTCGAGGTCGAACTCGACGTGATGAGCGACGAGCAGCGCAAGGAGCTGTCGCAGCTGCTGCGCGGCGGCGCCCCCGAGCGGGAGATCCCGTTCGCCAAGCCGGGCACGCTGACCCGCGTCTACGCGGTGGCCTCCGGCAAGGGCGGCGTCGGCAAGTCCTCGGTGACGGTCAACCTGGCGGCGGCGATGGCCGCGGACGGCCTGAAGGTCGCCGTGGTGGACGCCGACATCTACGGCCACAGCGTGCCGCGCATGCTGGGCGTCGACGGCCGGCCCACCCAGGTCCAGGACATGATCATGCCGCCGCAGGCGAACGGCGTGAAGGTCATCTCGATCGGCATGTTCACCCCGGGCAACGCCCCGGTCGTCTGGCGCGGCCCGATGCTGCACCGGGCGCTGCAGCAGTTCCTCGCCGACGTGTACTGGGGCGACCTGGACGTGCTGCTGCTGGACCTGCCGCCCGGCACCGGTGACATCGCGATCTCGGTGGCGCAGCTCGTCCCGAACGCGGAGATCCTGATCGTCACCACCCCGCAGATGGCCGCCGCCGAGGTGGCCGAGCGGGCCGGCACGATCGCCGTGCAGACCCACCAGAAGATCGTCGGCGTGATCGAGAACATGTCGGGCATGCCGTGCCCGCACTGCGACGAGATGATCGACGTCTTCGGCACCGGCGGCGGCCAGACCGTCGCGGACGCGCTGACCCGCACGGTCGGCGCGCCCGTCCCGGTGCTCGGCTCGATCCCGATCGACGTGCGGCTGCGCGAGGGCGGCGACGACGGCCGCCCGGTCGTGCTCGCCGCGCCCGACTCCCCGGCCGGCGCCGCCCTGCGCGCCGTGGCCGGCAAGCTCGGCGGCCGCCAGCGCGGCCTGTCGGGGCTGTCCCTCGGGCTGACGCCGAAGAACAAGTTCTGATCCGGGTGTGACCGAGGGCCGGGCGGTCGTACCGCCCGGCCCTCGTCGTGCCCGCAGGCCTTACGGCCGGGTGTAGGCGGCCAGGTCGGGGACGGTGGCGAAGCCCGCGCCGTAGGCGCTGACGCCGCGCCCGTACGCGCCGAGCAGGACGCCGGGGGCCTCGCCGGCCAGCACCCAGCCGTACTCGGACTCCCGGTAGCGGAACGGCTGCGGCAGGCCGTTGACCGGCAGGCTGAGGGTGGACCAGCCGGGGCCGTCCAGGTCGTCGGCGAGGTCCCACGCGAGGGCACTCTGCTGGTCCATCCAGTCCTGGCGCAGCGCCCGGTCCAGCTGCCCCGGCCAGGTGGCGCCGAGCAGGCCGGAGCCGGCCAGCCAGGCGGCGGAGGAGGCGGAGGTGGCCTCCAGCGTGCCGGTGTTGTCGGCGCTGCGGCGGCTGTCCCGGCGGGCGACGGTGACCACGACCGCGAACCGGCGCATGTCGCGCGGCTCGTACTGTCGGGCCGGCTCCTCGCCGTGGCCGAGCGAGCCGTAGTCGACGCTGCCGGCCGCTCCGGCGCGCGGGCCGCCGGCGCCGGCCTGCATCAGGTAGCGGCGTCCGGTCCAGCCGTCGTCCAGGCCGTACCAGGGGAAGTCGGCGGACAGGTAGGGCACCAGCGGGTCCGCCGGCCCGGCCTGCCCGCCGACCACCGGGGCGCCGGCCGTGGCCGTCGCCCCTCCCGCCTGACTCGTCGCGTCCATCCCCGGGCCTCCTCAACCGCACGTGTGCCTGCCGCTGCCGCGCTCCATGGTGGCGTACCGCGGCGCCCCCGGGGGCCTTCCGGGCCCACTGCGGGCGGACTGTGACGGACGGCTCGGCGGGAGCAATCAGCACAATAGCCCCGGACGTGCCGCCGCCCCGCTCAGCCGGGCGGCCGGGCGGGGCGGTTCGCGTGTCGGAGCGGGGCGGAGCCGGGGCTCGGGTGGCGTCGCGGCTCAGGTGGCGTCGGGGTCGAAGGGCGGGCGCTCGCCGGGCTGCAGCGGCGCGCCGGTCGAGGCGGCGGCCGGGGCGGCCTTGTCGAAACTCACGCCGCCCGTCCGCCCGTTCACCGGCGCCGCGGGCTTGTCGTCCAGGACGGAGCGGATGTCGATGGTGTCCTTCATCCCCTTGAGGCCCAGCGGGTCCTCGCCGTCGCCCATGAGCTGCTTGCGGACGAAGGTCTTGGGGTGCAGGTCCTCGAACTCGAAGTCCTTGAACTCCGGGCCCAGCTCGCTGCGGATGTCCTCCTTCGCGTTGTCGGCGAAGGAGCGGACCTTCCGGATGAAGCCCATGGTGTCCTGGATCAGCTTGGGCAGCTTGTCCGGACCGAAGACGATGATCGCCAGCACGGCGAGGGTCAGGAGCTTCAGCCCGCCAACATCGGTGAACACCCAGGCTCCCTAGCGAATCGGACGACGTCCCTACAGCGTAATGGCCACCGGCGGGTCCCCGACCATCGAGGCGATGAAGCCGTGGTAAAGACCAGCCGGTGGCCGAATCGTCCAGCGTCAGCGGATCTGCTGGCGAAGCGCGGCCAGGCCGCCCGGGAGGCGTTCCGGGGTCGGCGGCGGAGTCGCCTCGCGGGTGGCGGCGACCGCGCGGGCCGGGAAGTCCACCGGCACCTGGGCGTTCATCGGGACGAGCCCGCCGCGGCCGCCCCGGTCGACCGGGCTGACCGAGGTGCCGGTCGGCTCCTCGCCCTGCAGGCTGAGCCCGCCGACGCCGCCGAGCGTCACCGCGGCGACCGAGAAGGCGCCCGCGGCGGCGAAGACCAGGCGGCGCCCGCGCGGCGCCGGGGTGCGGACGGCGGGCGAGCCGGCGCGCGGCCGGCCGGCGATTGCCGGGCGGGCGGCCGGCTCCGGACGGGCGACCGCCTCCGGGTTGTCGGAGCGCCGGCCGATCAGCGGCCGCAGCACCGAGCCGCCGCGCCCGAAGGCGCGCGGGTCGACCCCGGGCACGGGGCTGTCGGCGCCGAGCGCGCCCGCGCCGAAGGAGGAGCCGGCGCCGCGGCCGAAGGAGCCGCCGGTGAGCCGGCTGCCGCCGAGCGTGCCGGTGGCGGCGACCCCGCCACCGGGCAGGTCGTCGTCATCGTCGCGGCGGCCCCGGCCGGTCGGCCGGTCGAGGCCCGCCGGGCCGTCCTCGGGCAGCTCGGCGACGGCCATCAGCCGGGCCATCAGCCCGGCGGACGGGCCGGGCGTGCCGGTGCGGGTCAGCAGGTGCTTGACGGCGCGGCCCTCGTCGGCCTCGGCCAGGCACTGCGGGCAGGTCGCCAGGTGGGCCTGGACGCGCTCGCGCGAGTCGTGCCCGAGTTCGCCGTCCACGAAGGCGGACAGCCGCTCGCCGAGGTGGTGCTCCTCGGCGGCGGGCTCGGTGGGGCGCACCGGGACGGGGCGCAGTGCGGTCTCGGCGGGCAGCGCGAGCGCGGGCGGTGCGGGCTCGCCCTGGTCCTCGCCGCCGCGGCGGCCCGGAAGGGCCCAGCCCCGCCTTCCGGCGGACCGGCCGGACGCGTCCGACTGGCCCGGCCCGGACCGGCCGGTTGCGCTCACGATCGCCTCCGTCCGCGCCCGCTCGGCGCGGCCTCGACGGCACCGACCGCCACCGGCTCGGGCTCCTCCGAGCCGCCGCGGCGCTCGCGGCCGGGCGCCTGCCCGGGGGCGCGGTGCTTGAGCGCGGCGCGCAGGTGGGAGCGGCCGCGGTGGATGCGGCTGCGGACGGTGCCGAGCTTGACGCCCAGGGTGGCGGCGATCTCCTCGTAGGACAGGCCCTCGATGTCGCAGAGCACCACGGCGGCGCGGAACTCCGGGGCGAGGGTGTCCAGCGCCTGCTGCACGTCGGCGTCGAAGTGGGTGTCGCTGAAGTGCTGGGCCGGGCTGGGCTCGCGGGAGGCCAGCCGCTCGGCCGCGTCCTCGCCGAGCGCGTCGAAGCGGATGCGCTGGCGGCGGCGGACCATGTCCAGGAACAGGTTGGTGGTGATCCGGTGCAGCCAGCCCTCGAACGTGCCGGGGGTGTAGGTGGACAGCGAGCGGAACACCCGGACGAAGACCTCCTGGGTGAGGTCCTCGGCGTCGTGCTGGTTGCCCGTCAGACGGTAGGCGAGGCGGTAGACGCGGGCGCTGTGCGCCTCGACGATCTCCTCCCAGGTGGGCGGAGTCCAGCCCTGCGCGTCGGGGCCCTCGGCGAAGCCGGCGAGGGCGGGGGCCGCGGTGGTACCGGCGGCCGGCGTCCCGGCGGTGACGGGCTGGTCCAGGGGGGAGTGCGCGGGCTGGTTCATCACGGGCTTCGGCGTACGGGCCGACGTGGTGCCGCGGGAGTGCCGCCGCACGGGGACGTCGCCCTCGGCCACACCTCCTCGGTCGGCTCTTCTGCCCAGCAGGGCCACCACCATATCCACCTCACCCGTCAAGCCCGGATAAAAGTGTCCGGGAGGGGTCTCCCCCACCCGGTCCGCACTGACAACGGCCCGCCGCCGTACGCGGTTCCCGTCCGGCCAGTAATCTGTGGCAGGAAATATCGACATCCCCCGGCACCGGGCCGCGACCCGGGGCTCCGAAAGAGGCAGCCATCAGCGAGTTCGGGCCCGCGCGCGCGGCCCTCGCCGACACCTACGTGGGCGAGGACGCGGTGCTGACCTACGCCCGGGCGCAGTCCGCGCGGACCGGGATACGGGCGATCGGGCCGAGCGGCGGGGCGTGCCTGCGGCTGCTGGCGGCGGCGCTGGACGCCAAGGCGGTGGCCGAGATCGGCACCGGGACGGGCGTCTCCGGGGTCTACCTGCTGCGCGGGATGCGGCCGGACGGCGTGCTGACCACGGTGGACTCGGAGCCGGTGCGCCAGCAGCTGGCCCGCGAGGCGTACCAGGCGGCCGGGTTCGCGGCCAACCGGTCGCGGTTCATACCGGGCCGGGCGCTGGAGGTGCTGCCGCGGCTCGCGGACGGCCAGTACGACCTGGTGTTCTGCGACGGCGATCCGGCCGAGTCGCGGGAGTACCTGCTGGAGGCGCTGCGGCTGCTGCGGCCGGGCGGGATGGTCTGCTTCGAGGGGGTCTTCCAGGAGGGCCGGCTCGCCGAGCCGGAGCTGCAGGACCCGCAGACCGGCGCGGTGCGCGACCTGGTCCGGGACGTGCGGGAGAGCGACGCGCTGCTGCCCGCGCTGCTGCCGGTCTCTGACGGGCTGCTCTGCGCCGTCAAGCGCTGAGCGGCGCGGGGCGCGGCACGCGGCCGGGCCCGGGAGAACACGCGGGCCCGGGCCGACTCGTCGTCGCACCCGGGCCCGACGGCACGTCTCCAGGAGACGGCGAGCACCCGCTGGGTCAGCCGGTGACCTGCTTCAGGGCATCGCCCAGGGCTTCGGCCTCGTCAGGCGTGAGCTCCACCACAAGGCGTCCGCCGCCTTCGAGCGGAACGCGCATGATGATGCCCCGCCCCTCTTTGGTGACTTCGAGCGGGCCGTCACCCGTCCGCGGCTTCATGGCCGCCATGCTCGTTCCCCTTCCTGCAACCGCTCAGCTACGCACCGGCAGTCCGTCCACCGCCGGTATCGAACGCATTGATCGGAAGCCATTATCCCGCATGCCAAGGCCTGATGACCAACATCACTCTCGGTGCATCCACGGCCGGACCGGCCCCAACCATCGCAATTCGCGTCATAAGCCCCGGCGTGGCGGCGGTTCGGACACCACCGGAGGGTGCGATACCTCACACTCCCCATGCGGCCCCGCGCTCCGGCATCCTGACTCCCGACCGATCATCGCGGCTCACGCGCCGTCTCGCCCGAGGGAGCCCTCGTCCATGTCCGATTCCGTGCTGTACGAGCTGGACGGCGGCCTCGCCGTCGTCACCATCAACCGTCCGGAGGCGATGAACGCCCTGGACGTCGCGACCAAGGTCGCGTTGCGCGACACCATGATCGAGGCGGCCGCCGACCCGGCCGTGCGGGCGGTGCTGCTGACCGGGGCGGGCGAGCGCGCCTTCTGCGTCGGGCAGGACCTGAACGAGCACCTGACGCTGCTCAAGCGGGCCGAGGAGACCGGCGAAGGCGCGCTGCGCACCGTCGCCGAGCACTACAACCCGCTCGTGCGGGCACTGGCCGGGATGCGCAAGCCGACCGTGGCGGCGGTCGGCGGCGTGGCGGCCGGCGCGGGCGCCTCGCTCGCCTTCGCCTGCGACTTCCGCATCCTGTCCGAGCGGGCCGGCTTCAACACCGCGTTCGCCGGGATCGGCCTGACCGCCGACTCGGGCGCGTCGTGGACGCTGCCGCGGCTGGTCGGGCACGCGAAGGCCACCGAGCTGCTGATGCTGCCGCGGACGGTCAAGGCCGCCGAGGCGATGGAGCTGGGGCTGGCCACCAAGGTGGTCGCGCCCGAGGAACTCGCCGCCACCGCCCGGGTGTTCGCCCGCGAGCTGGCCGAGGGCCCGACCGTCGCGTTCGGCGCCATCAAGGCG
The DNA here is from genome assembly GCF_041053115.1 of Streptomyces sp. Y1. Classification (NCBI taxonomy): domain Bacteria; kingdom Bacillati; phylum Actinomycetota; class Actinomycetes; order Kitasatosporales; family Streptomycetaceae; genus Streptomyces; species Streptomyces sp. Y1. Next base: position 2,943,692 of record NZ_CP163445.1, read on the forward strand.
TCGCTGGCCTACGGCGCCTCCCACTCGCTGGACGAACTCCTCGACAAGGAGGACGAGTTGCAGACGCTGGCCGGGGAGAGCGAGGACCACCGGATCGCGGTCCGCGCCTTCATCGCCAAGGAGAAGCCGAAGTACCTGGGGCGCTAACGCCGTTGCGGGCCGGTGCGGACGTGGCAGTCCGCCAGGTGGTCGTCGACCAGGCCGCAGGCCTGCATCAGGGCGTAGGCGGTGGTCGGGCCGACGAACCGGAAGCCGGCCTTCTTCAGCGCCTTCGCCAGCGCCGTCGACTCGGGCGTGACGGCCGGCACCTCGCCGAGCGTGCGGGGGGCCGGCCGGTCCGGTGCCGGGGCGAAGCCCCAGATCAGCGCGTCCAGGCCGCCGTCCAGCTCGCGGGCGACCTTCGCGTTGGCGATCGCCGCCTCGATCTTGGCCCGGTTGCGGATGATGCCGGGGTCGGCGAGCAGCCGCTCCCGGTCGGCCTCGCCGAACTCGGCGACCCGGGCGATCTCGAAGCCGGCGAAGGCGGCCCGGAAACCCTCGCGCCGGCGCAGGATGGTCAGCCAGGACAGGCCGGACTGGAAGGCCTCCAGGCAGACCCGCTCGAACAGCGCGTCGTCGCCGTGCACCGGGCGGCCCCACTCGGTGTCGTGGTAGGCCCGGTAGTCGTCGGTGGACTCGCCCCAGCCGCAGCGGAGCAGGCCGTCCGCGCCGAGCACCGCGCCGCCGGCGGGCTCGCTCACTGGTCGGCCGCCGGCTTCGCGTCCTCGGTGCGGTCCGCGGGCGCCTTGGTGAGGGCGACGGCCGGCTCGACGACCTTCGCGAACGCCTCCAGGCCGGGAAGCGGTTCGGTGAGGGTGTCCGGGTGGCCGGTCGCCTCGACCGCGCCGCGCAGGTGGGCGGCGGCCTCCAGCTCGGCGATCCGCGCGTCGCGGTAGGCGAGTTCGGCGCCGAGGCGGTCGAGCACGTCGTCCACCTCGTCCATCCGGTAGCCGCGCAGCGCCATCGGCAGGCGCAGCTCGTCGACGTCCGTCTTGCTCAGCGGACGGTCCTGCGGCAGCCGCGCGGCGATGCGGTCGGGCACCGCCTCCGGCATCGAGCCGCCCCCGCCGAGCGCCACCAGCGCGGCGCCGCCGACCACCACGGCCATGGCGACCACGATCACCCAGAACACGAGCTTTCCTCCCGAACTCCCGGTCGGCCCTCTCCGTGGGGCCCGGGCGCAGTGGTGCCCGGGATCGAACCGATCATGACAGCATGGTTCCCAGTGAGGCCGGGGGCCATCATCGCACCCGCAGCAGCTGTGGAGGAGACATCGGTGGCACTGCGCCTGGGACCGCGCGAATTCGGTGACGACGAGCTGGTGATCATGGCGATCGTCAACCGGACCCCGGACTCGTTCTTCGACAAGGGCGCCACCTTCGCCGACGAGGCCGCGTTCGCCGCCGCCGACCGGGCGGTGGCCGAGGGCGCCGCGATCCTGGACATCGGCGGGGTCAAGGCCGGGCCGGGCGACGAGGTGACGGTCGAGGAGGAGCTGCGGCGCACCGTGCCGTTCGTGGCGGAGCTGCGCAAGCGCCACCCCGAGGCGGTGATCAGCGTGGACACCTGGCGGCACGAGGTCGGCGAGGCGGTCTGCGAGGTGGGCGCGGACCTGCTGAACGACGCCTGGGGCGGGGTGGACCCGAAGCTCGCGGAGGTGGCCGCCCGGCACGACGTCGGCCTGGTGTGCACCCACGCGGGCGGCGCCGAGCCGCGCACCCGCCCGCACCGGGTCGGGTACGAGGACGTGATGGCGGACATCCTGCGGGTGACGGTCGGGCTGGCCGAGCGGGCGGTGGAGCTCGGCGTGCGGCGGGACGCGGTGGTCATCGACCCGGGGCACGACTTCGGCAAGAACACCCGGCACTCGCTGGAGGCCACCCGGCGGCTGCCGGAGATGACCGCGACCGGCTTCCCGGTGCTGGTCTCGCTCTCCAACAAGGACTTCGTCGGCGAGACCCTGGACCGGCCGGTGAACGAGCGGCTGCTCGGCACGCTGGCCACCACGGCGGTCTCGGCCTGGCTGGGCGCGCAGGTGTACCGGGTGCACCAGGTCGCGGAGACCCGCCAGGTGCTGGACATGGTCGCCTCGATCCGGGGCACCCGCCCCCCGGCGGTCGCCCGCCGGGGGCTGGCCTAGCGAGCGGTCAGATCTCGTTCGCGGGCCGGCGGGCGTCGGCGAGGATCTTCATGACCTCGTCGATCTCGTCGGTGATGTGGAAGAGCTCCAGGTCGTGCGGGGCCGCCTTGCCCTGCGCGACCAGGGTGTCCTTCAGCCACTCGTAGAGGCCGCCCCAGTAGGCGCTGCCGAAGAGGATCACCGGGAAGCGGGTGACCTTCTTCGTCTGGACCAGGGTGAGCGCCTCGAACAGCTCGTCCAGCGTGCCGAGCCCGCCGGGCAGGACCACGAAGCCCTGCGCGTACTTCACGAACATCGTCTTGCGGACGAAGAAGTAACGGAAGTTCAGCCCGAGGTCGACGAACTCGTTGAGGCCCTGCTCGAAGGGCAGCTCGATGCCGAGCCCGACGCTGAGGCCGCCGGCCTCGGTGGCGCCGCGGTTGGCGGCCTCCATCGCGCCGGGGCCGCCGCCGGTGATCACCGCGTAGCCGGCCTCGGCGAGGGCCCGGCCGATGGCCACGCCGGCCTCGTACTCGGGCGAGTCGGCCGGGGTCCGGGCGGAGCCGAAGACGCTGATCGCGGGCGGGAGTTCGGCGAGGGCGCCGAAGCCCTCGACGAACTCGGAGGTGATCCGCAGCACCCGCCACGGATCGGTGTGCAGCCAGTCGGTCGGGCCGGTGGTGTCCAGCAGGCGCTGGTCCGTGGTGCTCGTGCCGACCTGGTCCCGGCGCACCAGCACCGGGCCCTTCTGCTTCTCGGGCCAGGCCTTCTTCGTCCGGGGCGCGCCGACCTGCTCGGGCCCGTGTCCGTAGTGCTTCTCGTCTCCTGTGCCTGTCATGACGAAACCCTACGCCGACCTTCCCCCGTTTTCAGGCAACGGGGGAAGGTCGGTTGGGCGACCGGAAGGTGGCGTTCACCAGCCGATCGGATCAGCTGCTGACGGCCGTCCGGGTCAGCCGGCCAGCCAGCCCCGCAGCCGCTCCTCGGTCTCGGCGATGGCGCTCAGCGAGCACCACTCGTCCCGCTTGTGCGCGAGGTCCGGCTCGCCGGGGCCGTAGTTGACGGCCGGGACGCCGAGCGCGCTGAACCGGGCGACGTCCGTCCAGCCGAACTTGGCCCGGGCGCGGCCGCCGGTGGCCTCCAGGAAGGTCCGGGCGGCGGGCTGGGCGAGGCCGGGCAGGGCACCCGCGGCGAAGTCCGTCACGGTCAGCTCGAAGCCGTCGAAGACCTCGCGCACGTGCTTCTCCGCCTCGGCCTCGCTGCGGTCCGGCGCGTAGCGGAAGTTGATGGTGATCACGCACTCGTCGGGGATCACGTTGCCGGCCACGCCGCCGTCGATCCGCACCGCGTTCAGGCCCTCGTGGTACTCCAGGCCGTCGATCTCCACCCGCCGCGCCTCGTACGTCTCCAGCCGGGTCAGCACCTCGGCGGCGTGGTGGATGGCGTTGTCGCCGAGCCAGCTGCGGGCCGCGTGGGCGCGCACGCCGGTGAGCCGGATCTGCGCCCGCAGGGTGCCCTGGCAGCCGCCCTCGACCATCGCGCCGGTGGGCTCCATCAGCACCGCGAAGTCGGCGGCCAGCCAGTCCGGGTGGTCCTTGACGAGGTGGCCGAGGCCGTTGCGGTGGGCCTCCACCTCCTCGCAGTCGTAGAACACGTAGGTGAGGTCGCGGTTGGGCTCGGTCAGCGAGGCGGCCAGGCGCAGCGCGACGGCCACGCCGGACTTCATGTCCGAGGTGCCGCAGCCGTAGAGCCGGTCGCCGTCGACGTAGGAGGGCAGGTTGTCGGCGATCGGCACGGTGTCCAGGTGGCCGGCGAGCACGACCCGCTCGGCGCGGCCGAGGTTCGTCCGGGCGACCACGTTGTTGCCGTGGCGGTCCACGGTGAGGTGCGGGTAGCCGCGCAGGGCGGCCTCGACGGCGTCGGCGAGCGCCTGCTCGTCGCCGCTCACCGAGGGGAAGTCGACGAGCCGGGCGGTCAGCGCGCCGCCGTCGAGGGTGAGGTCCAGGGGCGTCGGGTTGAGGTCGCTCATGGCGGTCAGCCTAGTGCTCCCGCCGGGCGCCCTCCGTGGTCGCGCTGTGACACAGGTCGGGCACGGAACGGCAACCGGCGGCGCCGTACACCCGTCCGAGTGGGTACGGTGTCGGATCAAGGACAAGGCGCGAGAGGGGCGACGGTGGCCAGGAAGAGGAGCAGCGAGGAGCTGGGCGAGGACGGCGAGGAGTTCGAGCCCGTCGTCCGCCGCGGTCCGCTGCGCGCCCTGCTGTCCGTACTGGTCGGCCTGATCGGCCTCGCGCTGATCGCGGGGCTGGCGGTGGCCAGCATCTGGTGGTTCGGCTTCAAGCAGGGCGAGGACGAGGGCTGCCGGGTGAAGACCGCCACCGGCGAGGGCACCCTGGAGCTGCCGCAGGCGGCCAACGCCGCGACCATCGCGGCGGTGGCGCACGCCCGCAACCTGCCGGACCGGGCGACGGCGATCTCGCTGGCCACGGCCATGCAGGAGTCGAAGCTGCGCAACCTCGCGGGCGGCGACCGGGACTCGCTCGGCCTGTTCCAGCAGCGCCCGTCGATGGGCTGGGGCACCGCGGCGCAGATCGCCGACCCGGTGTACGCGACCAACAAGTTCCTGGACGGTCTGGTCAAGGTGCCCGGCTACACCCGGCTGCCGCTGACCGACGCCGCGCAGGCGGTGCAGAAGAGCGGCTACCCGCAGGCGTACGCCAAGCACGAGACCAAGGCGACGCTGCTGACCAGCGCGCTGGCCGGGCGGGAGCCCGCCTCCTTCTCCTGCGTGGTGCACGACTACGCCAAGCCGGATCCGGAGGACTCCCCCTCGGCCACCGCGGGCGCGCCGAGCGCCGGGGCCCCGGCCCCCGCGGCCGCGCCGCCGGACCGGGCGCAGGTGCTCTCGGACCGGGTGCGCCGGGAGTTCGGCCGCACGGTGACCCCGGCGACGGGTTACACCTCGACGATCAAGGGTGCGGAGAACGCCGTCTCGCTGACCCCGGATCCGGCCGCGGCCGCGCTGACCTCGGCGACGGACGGCGCCGCCGGCGGCGGGGTGGACGCCGAGCGGGCGGGCGGCTGGCAGGTCGCGCACTGGGCGGTCGCGCAGGCGCAGCAGCTGGGCATCGCGACGGTCGCCTACGACGGGAAGATCTGGCGCAAGGACGAGTCGGAGGACGGCTGGCAGTCGCAGTCCTCGGGGACGTCGACCAAGCTCGTCCAGGTCACCCTGGCCCCGTCCGGGAAGAGCTGACGCACTGGCGTTCGGGTTGCCGCCGGACGGGTGATTTCGGTCAACCCCGGTGGACCGGGCACCCGGTCCGGCCGACCGGGGTGGAGAACCATCACTCCCCTTGGCCGGGGCGCGCTCCGGGGTGTCGCGGGCACCCCGGAACGACCCCGTGCGGCGGTCATACGATCTGACGGTAGGTCCGACACTTTCCTTGCTCCGGCCGAAACCTTCTGGCTTCTCAAGCGGTAACAACTCGTCCGCCCGGTCGTCCACGCCCGGTCGTCCTCCCGGCGGACGGGACGGACCCAGACCCCTTCGAGGAGCCCCATGTCTCACCCCCTCACGCGCCGGATCGCCCAGGCCGCGCTCGTCGTGGCGGCCGGAGCCACCCCGCTGATCGCGGCCGGCTCAGCGTCCGCCCTGGGCGGGGACGCCCTGCTGCCCAAGAGCGACCTCGCGGCGCCGCTGGGCCAGCTGACCAACACCGACACCGGTTCCACCCTGCAGCACACCACCCACCAGCTGGGCCAGGCCGCCGGCACCACCGGCGCGGCCACCGTCGCCGCGGGCGTGCCCGCCTCCGCCGACGCCGCGGGCAACATCGTCGCCCACCAGCTGCCCGAGGCCAACGAGAAGGCCAGCTCGTTCACCGCCCCGGTCGACCAGACGGCCGCGACCACCGGCCAGCTCGCCCACGTCGCCCCGAAGGTCGCCTCCGCCCTGGCCGGCAAGCTCGGCGAGGCCGTCACCGGCAAGGCCATGGGCACCCGCAGCGCCGCCGCCAGCCCGGTCGGCGGGCTCGCCCAGACCGGCAGCGTCGCGCAGGGCCTGCCCGGCGCCGACAAGCTCTCCGGCGCCGTCCCGAGCACCAACGCCGTCACCGACGCGCTGCCGCTGGGCTCGGTGGAGCGCGCGCTGCCGCTCGGCTCGGTCGAGCACGCCGTGCCCGGCGGCCTGCCCGGCACCGACGTCCTGGGCCTGGCGGAGCACGGCTCGGCCAACCGCCTCGGCGGCGCCGACCTCGGCCCGAACAACCCGCTCTCCGGCCTCACCGGCGCGCTCGGCCCGGTCGGCGGCCTGCTGCACGGCGTGAACGGCGGCAGCATCAGCGGCCTGCCGCTGTAGCCCGCGGGTCGTTCCCGACCAAGGGCGAGGGGCCGGTGTTCGGACGCGAACACCGGCCCCTCGTCGCGTTTCCCTACGCCGGGCGCGCCGCGTTCAGCCGCGCCACGGCCGAGGCGACCCGCTCGTCGGTCGCGGTGAACGCGACCCGCACGAACCGCTCGCCGGCCGGCCCGTAGAAGTCACCGGGCGCCACCAGGATGCCCAGCGCGGCCAGTTCGGCCACCGTCTCCCAGCACGGCCGGTCCTGGGTCGCCCACAGGTACAGGCTCGCCTCGGAGTGCTCGATCCGGAAGCCGTACGCCTCCAGCGCGGAGCGCAGCGCCGAGCGCCGGGCCGCGTACCGCCCGCGCTGCTCGGCGACGTGCGCGTCGTCCGCCAGCGCGGCGACCGTCGCGGCCTGGACGGGCGCCGGCACGATCATGCCGCCGTGCTTGCGCACCTCCAGCAGCTCCTTGACCACCACCGGGTCGCCCGCCACGAAGGAGGCGCGGTAGCCGGCCAGGTTGGAGCGCTTGGAGAGCGAGTGGACGGCCAGCAGGCCCTCGTGGCCGCCGCCGCAGACGTCCGGGTGCAGGACGGAGACCGGGTCGGCCTCCCAGCCCAGCTCCAGGTAGCACTCGTCGCTGACCAGCAGCGCGCCGTGCTCCCGGGCCCACGCGACGGCGCGGCGCAGCTCGTCCGCGCCGAGCACCCGGCCGGTCGGGTTGGACGGCGAGTTCACCCAGAGCAGGCGCACCCGGGAGCCGTCCAGCTCGTCCACCGAGTCGTACTCGACCGGCTCGGCGCCGCACAGCCGTGCGCCCACCTCGTAGGTCGGGTAGGCCAGCCGCGGGTAGGCGACCTGGTCGCCGGGGCCGAGGCCGAGCTGGGTCGGCAGCCAGGCCACCAGCTCCTTGGAGCCGACCGTCGGGAGGACGGCCTGCGGGCCGATCCCGGCGCCGACCCGGCGGTGCAGCCAGCCGGCGATCGCCTCGCGCAGCTCCAGCGGGCCCCACACGGTCGGGTAGCCGGGGGTGTCGGTGTGGGCGGCCAGCGCCTTCTGGATCACCTCGGGGACCGGGTCCACCGGGGTGCCCACGGAGAAGTCGCACAGGCCCTCGGGGTGGGCGAGTGCGGTGGCCTTGTACGGCTCCAGCTTGTCCCAGGGGAACACGGGGAGTTTGTCGGAAACGCGGCGCGCCGCCCCCGGGTGGCCCGGGAACGGCGCGCGCGTGCTGTTCTCTGTGCTCACAGCTCGATTGCCACCGATCGTCAGTGGTCGGCGTTCTGCGGCGGCAGAGCGGCGATGAAGGGGTGGTCCCGCTCGATCAGGCCCAGCTTCGAGGCGCCACCGGGCGAACCCAGGTCGTCGAAGAACTCGACGTTCGCCTTGTAGTAGTCCTTCCACTCCTCCGGAGTGTCGTCCTCGTAGAAGATCGCCTCGACCGGGCAGACCGGCTCGCACGCGCCACAGTCGACACACTCATCCGGGTGGATGTAGAGCGATCGCTCGCCCTCGTAGATGCAGTCAACCGGGCACTCTTCGATGCACGCCTTGTCCTTGACGTCGACACAAGGCTGCGCGATGACGTAGGTCACGCTGTCGTTCCTCCTCGGAAGGGCCGTGGCGGCCCGTTCTGTTCTACTCGCGTGCGCGGTGAGCGCGGCGTCGTCGATGCCCGCCCCTAGTATCGCGGGTCGGAGACCGCAAATGCACAGGAGGTGGCCAGATGATCGTGGACGGGCCGGTCGAGCGGCGTCCAGAGGTCCGGATAGACCGCTCTGACGTGGGCCGACGGGTGTCCGTCCGGCGGATCTCGGAATTCGTGGACGAACGTCCGGTGTTCCGGGATTCGATCGGTGTGCTCACATGGTGGGACGACCACGGGCTGACCGTCGTCCCCCGGACCGGTGAGCCGGTCTCCTTCCCCGAACGGCTGCTGGTCGCCGGCAAGACCGTCCCGCTGTTCCCCGCGCGACGCGCCCCGCTGCCCGCCGCCACGCCCGTCGAACTCCAGCGGACCGCCGGGCGCGGCTGGCCCGCCGTCGAGAACGAGGCGCTCGGCGCATGGACGCTGCGCGCCTCCGCCGGCTTCACCCGGCGGGCCAACTCCGTCCAGGCGCTCGGCGACCCCGGGCTGCCGCTGCCGCGGGCCCTGGACGCCGTCCGCGCCTGGTACGCGGCGCGCGGGCTGCCCGCCTACGTCGAGGTCCTCACGCCCGGCTCGCCCGACGACCTGCGCGCCGAACTCGACCGGCTGGGCGTCCGGTACGCGCCCACCCTCGTGCGCACCGCCCCGCTGGCCGGCCTCACCCGGATCGGCGGCGGGCACGACCGCGTCCGGCTGGCGCGCACCGCCGGGCCGGACTGGATGTCCGTGTACCGCCGGGTCGGCGCGGACCCGGCGGTCGAGGAGGCCGCCCGGCAGGTGCTGCACGGCGGGCCGTCCGTCTGGTTCGCCCACGTGCCCGGCGCCCCCGGGCAGCCGCCGCTGGCCATCGGACGCTGCGTCATCGACGGGCCCTGGGCCTGCTTCGGCGCCATCGAGGTCCAGCCGCACGCCCGGCGGGCCGGGCTGGCCACCGCGGTCATGGCGGTGCTCGCGGCGCGCGCCGCCGAGGAGGGGGCGACCGGGGCGTACCTGCAGGTCGAGGCGGAGAACGCGGGCGCGATCGCGCTCTACGACGAGCTGGGCTTCACGACCAGTCACACTTACCACTACGCGCTCCTCCCGCAGGCGTAGCGCGCCCGTCCGCCCGCCCCGCCGCCAGCCCGCCAGCCCGCCAGCCCGCCGTACGAAAGCCGTCGCCGTCACCGTGACCGAGCAGAGCAGAGACCGCTTCCGGACCGCCGCCCGCGCCGAGCAGCCCGACCCGGTGCTGCTCTGTCTGCTCGCCGCCGCCGAACACCCGCCGGCGCCCGAACCGGGTGGGCTCGGCGCGCCGGACCCCGGCGTCGGCCCGGACGCCCTGCTGGCCGCCTGCGAGGCCGCGCTCGACCGGCACGCGGCCGCCGTGCGGCGCGCCGTCGCCGAGCGGCGGCCGACCGGGCCCGAGGAGACCGCCGCCCTGCTCGCCGCCGTCCTCGGCGGGCGAGAGGGCTTCCACGGGCGGCAGTCCGACTACCGGCGGCTGGAGTCCTCGCTGCTGCCCGAGGTGCTGCGGCGCCGGCGCGGTCTGCCGATCATGCTCTCCCTGGTGTGGACGGCGGTCGGGCGGCGGGCCGGGCTGACCGTCCACGGCATCGCGCTGCCCGGGCACTTCATCGTCGCGGTCGGCGGCGGCGCGGGCGGCGCGGCGGGCGGCGGCGAGGAGTACGTGCTCGCCGACCCCTTCCACGGCGGACGGCTGCTCGACCCGGCCGACGTCGAACGCCTGGTCGCCGCCGCCGGGCACGAGTTCACCCCCGCCCTGCTCACCCCGGCCGCACCGCTCGACATCGTGCTGCGGGTGCTCGGCAACATCCGCGCCTGGGCCGCCGACCGGCCCGAGCACGCCCGCACCCAGCTCTGGGCCACCGAACTCGCCCTGCTGCTCCCCCGCCACCCCGCCCAGCTGCGCCTCGAACGCGCCGAACTCCTCGTCCGGATGGGCGACTTCCTCGGCGGCTCGGCCGAGATGGACGACTACGCGCAGATCCTCGACACCTTCGACCCGGACGCGGCGGCGAAGGTCCGGCAGGAGGCCCGGGCCGCCCGGCACCGGCTCAACTGATGCTCTACAGCCAGCCCTTCTCCCGGGCGATCCGGACCGCCTCGGTACGGTTGCGGGCCTCGGTCTTCTGGATCGCCATCGACAGGTAGTTGCGGACCGTACCCTCCGACAGGTGCAGCCGCTTGGCGATGTCGGCGTTCACCGCGCCGTCCGCCGCCGCGCCCAGCACGTCCCGCTCGCGCTGCGTCAGCGGGTTCGCGCCCTCCGCCAGCGCGGCCGCCGCCAGCGCCGGGTCGATCACCCGCTCCCCGCGCAGCACCCGGCGGATCGCCTCCGCCAGTTCGGACGCGGGCGCGTCCTTCACCAGGAACGCGTCCGCCCCCGACTCCATCGCGCGGCGCAGGTACCCCGGGCGGCCGAAGGTGGTCGCGATCACCACCTTGGTGCGCGGCGCGCTGCGGTGCAGCTCGGCCGCCGCCTCGATGCCCGTCATCCCCGGCATCTCGATGTCCAGCACCGCGACCTGCACGTCGTTCGCGAGCACCGCCGCCACCACCTCGTCCCCCCGCCCGACCTGCGCGACGACGTCGATGTCCCCCTCCAGCCCGAGCAGCGCGGCCAGCGCCTCCCGGACCATCCCCTGGTCCTCGGCCAGCAGCACGCGGATCAGGGAACCGTTCTCGTTCTCGCTCATGGCCACGACCTTAGAGGGCCGCGGGGTTGAGTCTCCCGTAGGGGGAGACGCCAAGGTGGAGCCATGGACGGCACCGACCCCCTCTACACGATCGGCGACCTGGCCCGGCGCACCGGACTCACCGTCAAGGCCATCCGGTTCTACGCCGACACCGGCCTCGTGCCGCCCACCGACCGCAGCCCGGCCGGCTACCGGCTCTACGACGTCCGCGCGCTCGCCCGGCTCGACCTCGTCCGCACCCTGCGCGACCTCGGCCTCGACCTGCCCGCCGTCCGGCGGGTGCTGGAGCGCGAGGCCCCGCTGCACGAGGTCGCGGCGGCGCACGCCGAGGCGCTGGCGGTGCAGATCCGCACCCTGCGGCTGCGCCGCGCCGTCCTGCTCGCGGTCGCCCAACGTTCCTCCACCCCTGAGGAGATGAGACTCATGCACAAGCTCGCCAAACTGTCGGACGCCGAACGCCGGCGCCTGATCGAGGACTTCATCGACGAGGCCTTCGGCGGCCTCGACGCCAACCCCGAGTTCGTCGCCATGATGCGCGGCGCCATGCCCGAACTGCCGGACGAGCCACGGGCGGAGCAGGTCGAGGCGTGGGTGGAGCTCGGCGAACTCGTCCAGGACCCGGACTTCCGGGCGGCGGTGCGGAGGATGGCCGAGCACCAGGCCGCCGAACGGGCCTCGGGGGACACCAGCGGCCTGCACCACGCGCTCACCGCGACCGTCCGGACGGTCATCGGCGACGCCCTGGCCACCGGCATCACCCCCTCCTCGCCCTCTGCCGCCCCCGTCCTCGACACCCTCACCGCCGCCTACGCGGAAACCTTCGGCCGCCCCGACGACGCCGAGCTGCGCCACTGGCTCCTCGGCCGCCTCGAAACGGCGAACGACCCGCGCGCCGAGCGCTACTGGCAGCTGCTCGCCGTCATCAACGGCTGGCCGGCGCCCGAGAGCCTGGCCGAGGTATTCCAGTGGTTCACGGCCGCCCTGCGGGCCAGACTGACGGCGTGCTGACCCTCGAACCCCTCCGCCCCGACCACGCCGACGCCCTGCTCGCCTTCGAGCTCGCCAACCGGGCGTACTTCACCCGCACCGTCCCCGACCGGGGCGACGCCTACTTCGCCGAGTTCCCGGCCCGCCACGCCGCCCTGCTGGCCGAACAGGCGGCGGGCATCTGCCACTTCCACGCCATCGTCTCGGAGGGCACCCTCGTCGGCCGCGTCAACCTGATCGACGTCGAGGACGGCAGCGCCGAACTCGGCTACCGCATCGCCGAATCCGCCGTCGGCCGAGGCCTCGCCAAGGCCGCCGTGGCCGAGGTCCTGCACCTCGCCACCACCACCTACGCCCTGACCGCCCTCACCGCCAGGACCACCCTGGACAACCCGGCCTCGATGGCGGTCCTCACCCACCACGCCTTCACGCCCGTCGAGGAGTTCCTCCTCGACGGGCGCCCAGCCCTCCGCTACCGCCGCGCCCTAGCATAGGAAGTCGGCCCCGCCGACTTCCTATGCAGCTCCCACCGGGACAACGTGGCGGAGATCAGCGACCCACTCGACACCGCCGTTGGGCGGGCGGAGGTAGAGCCGGCCGCCCACAACATCCATGAGGACACCGATCCGATTCGCCCGGCGGTCTTGAACCAACTCGCCGCACTCGGGGAAGTACGCCTTCGCCTCGCCCGTCCACGGCTCGATCTGGTGCAGGCGCCGGAGCCGGAGGTTCCCGTCAACAGTGAGCGTCACCAGGTTGTCGGCCACCTCCGCCACCTCCGCCGGAATCCGAGGCGCCCACGGCGTACTGATCTCCCAGTCCGGCGGCACGATGGCCACGGTCTCCCCCACCTCGGGCACCCACCCGCTCACGCCCGGGCCCCCTTCCGCAGCACCTCGACCAGCCCGGCCACCTCGCGCGGCGCCGCCGCCCCCAACTGGATGACCACCACCCCCGTGGTCCACGCCGGGAGTCCGGCGAAGTGCGGTCGCCTCGCCCGGTGTACGTTCGCGCTCTCGAAGCCGTCACAAGAATTCCGGTGGAACACCTCGGCTTCGAGGTTCCATTGTTGCCACCACGAGTCAGCGCCGACGGTAGAGGAGGTCACGACATGAGCAGTGTCGAGCGAGACGTCGATCCGAGCCGCGCTCCCGGACCGAGCAGCGAGAACTTCTCCGGGATCTGGCTCAGCCACTACGAGTTCTTCAGCAGCAGCCGCGAGGGCACCTTCACCGGGCTGCACCACGTCCTGTTCACCCAGCGCGGGAATCGCATCACTGCGCGGTCGCTCCCGGGCGCGTCCTCGAACCCCGACTCGCCGCTCTCGATCGATCTCACGGTCGACCGGAACGTCGTCACCGGCACCTGGACCGAGCAGACCGCGCAGGACGGCTACTACCAGGGCGCGCGCTACCACGGCGCCATACAGCTCCTGATCGACCCGACCGGCCGCTGCATGACCGGCAAGTGGGTCGGCTTCGGCAAGGAGTTCGAAGTGAACACCGGCCCCTGGGAGTTCCGCCTGCTCGACCGGTCCACGAACGCCACGACCGTCAGTCGGTTCAGCACTCCTCCGCAGATCTGACCGGAGTGGGAAGTCGGCCTGGCCGACTTCCCACTCCTCGCACCGCTACGCGGGGGGCTAGCCTGCCCTCACTGCCCCTCAGAAGTGGGAGCGTGAGCCAGCCATGCCCGTTGGAGCGCCGCCGACGTACACCGTCCTCGCCGACCACTACCGCCAGCAGGTGCTCTCCGGCGCGTTGCCACCGGGCGCGAAGCTGCCCGACGCCGCTGAGATCTGCGGGCAGTGGGGGGTGGCCGTCGCCACTGCCTCGCTCGCGCTCCAGCACCTCCAGGTGGAGGGCTACCTGCGCACCGGCCCGCGCGGCACCTTCGTGGCGGACGATCCGCGCGTCACCGCCAGCAGCCAGGAGCGGCTGGCCCGGGTCGGTCGCCGCGGGTCGTGGCTGATGGACGGCGAGACCAGCCGGGTCACGGCCGCCGAACTGGTCGTCCCGCCGCTGTACGTCGCGGACCTCTTCGACCTCGACGCCGACGATCGGATCATCCGCCGCGAGTACGTCGTCGGCCGGGGCCGGGCCCGAACGATGTTCGCCGTCTCCTGGTACCCCGCCCAGTTCGCGGCCGTGTGCCCGGACCTCCTCAACACCAACCCCACCCGCAACGACGGCGTGACCGCCCGCGTCCTCGAAGCCACCGGCCGCACCATCACCACCGGCCGCGACGACCTGCACGCCCGCGAGGCCACCCCGCGCGAGGCCGCCGCCCTCGCCCTCGCCCCCGGCGCCCCGATCCTCGCGCTGGTCCACCGTTGGTCGGACGACCAGGGCGTCATCGAGTACACCGAGTCCTGCCTGCCGACCCGCTTCACCATCGGCTACGACTACGCGCCCTGATCTCCTCGGCCGCTCAGCCCTGCGGGTGGGGCTCCGAGGCGACGGCGGCCGGGCGCAGCGGCACCGAGGCGCGGAGGCGGAAGCCCTTGCCGCGGTCGCCGGGGCCCGTCCACAGGCGGCCGTCGACCAGGGCGAGGCGTTCGCGAAGGCCGGAGAGGCCGTTGCCGGGCTGGGACTTGCCGGGGCCGGGGCCGTCGTCGGCGATCTCCAGGACGGCGTAGCGCTCGCCGGTCGCCTCCCAGGTCTCGTCGGCCGTCACGGTGCAGACGGTGGCGCCCTCGCCGTGGCGGACGATGTTGGTGACGGCCTCGCGCAGGGCCCAGGCGAGGGCGCCGGCCTCCTCGTTGGCGAGGGCGGGCCAGGTGTCCGCCAGGTCGGGCGCGACATCCAGGCGGACCTGGGCGGCGGCCAGGGCGGTACGGGCGGCGGCGAGTTCGACCGGCAGGGTGGGGCGGCGGAAGCCGGTGACCGCCTCCCGGACGTCGATCAGCGACTGCCGGGCGACCTGTTCGATGTCGGCGACCTGCGCCCGCGCCGCCTCGTCCTTGCCGGCGTCCATGAACCGCCCGGCCAGCTCGCTCTTCAGGGTGATCAGCGACAGCGAGTGCCCGAGCAGGTCGTGCAGGTCCCGGGCCAGCCGCAGCCGTTCCTCGGAGGCGGCGAGGTGGGCGACGGCCGCCCGGGCCTCGCGCAGTTCCTGCATGGTGGCGACCAGCCGCTGCAGGCCGGTCATCGCCACGCCGGACAGGAAGGCGCTGAGCGCGAAGGTGGAGGTGTTGTCGTTCCCGGCGTGGATCAGCAGGCCGGTCACGGCGGTGAGCGCGGCCATGCCCGCGAGCCCGCGCAGCGCGTAGCGCGCCGGCGCGATGATCGCCAGGCACACGGCCGCGTAGATGAACAGGGTCAGGAACGCGCCGCCGAGGACGAAGGAGGCGGCGACCGCGAGCACGGTCATGGTCGCGACGATCACCCGGCAGAGCCGTGGCTTCATCCCCGCCTGCGAGCGGAAGATCACCAGCAGGACGTAGGCGGCCACGAACCCCGCCAGGCAGCACCAGCCGAACACCCGGCCGGCCGTGCTGTGGTCCCCGTTCAGCAGGTTGCCCGCAGGGTAGGCCAGGTAGAGCATCCACAGCAGCATCCAGGCGACCTTGACCAGCAGCTGCCGCCGGGTCTCCACCGGGGAGCCGGGGACGTTCATGAACGACGCACGCGCCAGGCCCACCTGCATGTGGTCGTCGGTGCGGTGGGTCCGGCGCGTGTCACTCATGTCGATCATCATGCCTGGCGGGTGTCGCGGCGGTACAGGGCCGCCGCCGCGGCCACGAAGACCGCGAGGAAGCCGGCCAGCCCGGCCACCGCGGCCAGGTCCAGGGAGTGCCCCGGCTGGGTGAAGGTGGCCAGCTGGTTGTACAGGTGCACCGGGTTGATCCGGGCGTACGTCTCCAGGGTGCCCGTCAGCGGGAACCAGGTGCCACCGAACAGCGACATCACCATGTAGGTGATCATCACGATGGTCTGCACCGAGTCCGGCGCCGCCGCGTAGCCGAGCGCGACCCCGAGCGCGGCGAAGACGAAGCTGCCCAGCCACAGCGCGGCCGTCAGCCCGAGCCACTGCGCCGCGCCCAGCGAGACGCCCTGGCTGGCGCCGACCGCGAAGACCACCAGGATCGCCGGCAGCGTGGTCACCGAGCTCGCGGCGATCTTGGCGAGGGTGTACGCCCGGCCGGGCAGCGCGGTCAGCCGCAGCTGGCGCACCCAGCCGCTCTTGCGCTCCAGCGAGATCCGCTGCGCGCTGCCGGTCAGCACCGCGCCGACCGAGCCGAAGGTGGCCATCGAGACCATGAAGTACGTCTTCACGGGCAGGCCGCCGGCCAGCTTGTCGGTGCCGTAGGCGTGGATGAAGAAGAAGTACATCAGCGCCGGGTAGGCGACGCTGAACATCAGGTAGCGCCGGTTGCGCAGGGTCCGCAGGATCTCCAGCTTGATCAGGGTGGTCATCGCACGTCCTCCTTCGCGGCCTCGTCCAGTTCGCCGGTGATGGTCAGGAAGGCCTGCTCCAGGCCCAGCCCCGCGACCTCCAGCCCGCGCGGATACAGCCCGGAGCGGTAGAGCGCGGCGACGCTCGCGTCGGCGTCCGCCGTCCGGATCCGGACCGTCCGCACCCCGGGGACCCGGGCGGTGACGTCCAGCGACTGCACGCCGGGCAGCGTGCGCAGCACCCCCTCGTCGAAGAACTGGCCGGCGGCCGTGGGGAAGTCCGCGTCGTGGAGTTCGAAGGAGACCCGGCGGGCGCCGGCCCGCGCCTTGATCTCCGCGGAGCTGCCGTCCGCGATCAGCCGGCCCCGGTGCAGCACGAGCACCCGGTCGGCGATCGAGTCGGCCTCCTCCAGGTAGTGGGTGGCGAACAGCACCGTGCGCCCGGCGTCGGCCTGGGCCCGCATGCTCGCCCAGAACGCCTGCCGGACGCTGACGTCCATGCCGGTGGTGGGCTCGTCCAGCACGATCAGGTCGTTGTCGCCGGCGATGGCCAGGGCGAAGCGCACCCGCTGCTCCTGGCCACCGGACAGCTTGTCGACCCGCCGCTCCGCCAGCTCGGTGATCCCGGCGTCGGTCAGCACCCCCGTGACCGACCGACCGCGCGGGTGCACGTCGCAGGCGAGCCGGACCAGCTCGCGGACCTTGACGTCGGCCATCAGCCCGCCGCTCTGCAGCATCGCGCCGACCCGGCCGGCCTCGATGGCGGAGCGCGGCGTGCCGCCGAACAGGGTGACGCTGCCCTGGTCGGGCTCGCGCAGGCCGAGGAGCAGGTCCAGGCTGGTGGACTTGCCGGCGCCGTTGGGGCCGAGCAGGGCGACGGTCTCGCCCGGCCTCAGCACGAGGTCCAGCCCGTCCACCGCGCGCACCCGCCCGTAGTTCTTCCCCACGCCGCGGAAGGCGGCCACTTCGGCAACCATCGCTCCGCTCCTCTCCCCTGTCGGTGATGCGTCCGGTGCTGTTCGCACCACCTCAGAGTCCCGCGCGGGCGGGTGCCGGCGGCAGTGCCGGCCGTCGTGGCTTCCGCATGACGGATGTCATGCCGGCGGCCGGTACCCCCGTCACAGGAGTACCGGCCGCCGAAGGGGCTGGTCAGATCCCCAGGGAGCGCTTCACGAAGTCGACCTGGAGCAGCAGCAGGTTCTCCGCGACCTCCTCCTGCGGGGTCATGTGGGTGACGCCGGACAGCGGCAGCACGGTGTGCGGGCGCCCGGCGGCGAGCAGCGCCGAGGACAGCCGCAGGGTGTGGGCGGCGACGACGTTGTCGTCGGCGAGCCCGTGGATGATCATCAGCGGGCGCTCCAGCCCGGCCGCGTACCCGCCCAGCGAGTTGGCGGCGTACACCTCGGGCCGCTCGGCCGGGTCGCCGAGGTAGCGCTCGGTGTAGTGGGTGTCGTACAGCTCCCAGTCGGTGACGGGCGCGCCGGCGATGCCGACGTGGAAGACGTCCGGGCGGCGCAGCACGGCGAGCGCGGAGAGGTAGCCGCCGTAGGACCAGCCGCGGATGGCGACCCGGCCGAGGTCGAGCGGGAACTCCTCGGCGAGCGCCTGCAGCGCCTCCACCTGGTCGTCCAGGGTGGCCCCGGCGAAGTCGAAGGCGATGGACTTCTCCCAGGCCGGCCCGCGCCCGGGGGTGCCGCGCCCGTCCGCGACGACGACGGCGAAGCCCTGGTCGGCGAACCACTGCGAGTTGAGGTGCGGGTTGTGCGCCTGGACGACGCGCTGGCCGTGCGGGCCGCCGTACGGGTCCATGAGGACGGGCAGCAGCCCGTCGCGCTCGCGGTCGTAGCCGGTGGGCAGGAAGACGGCCGCGGGGATGCGGCGCCCGCCGGCGAAGCGGAAGACCGGGCGGGCGGTGAGGACGGGGGTCTCGGCGTGCGAGGCGATGACCGCGACGTCGTCGACGACGACGCCCTCGGGCAGGTCGCGGGCGACCTGGACGAGGCTGCCGGGCAGGTCGGGCTCGGCGGTGGCCCGGACGGTGATCCCGCCGGCGTGCACGGCGCTGGTGACGGAGGTGAACGGGCGGCCGTTGGAGGACTCCCAGGCGAGCCGCTTGCCGTCGTGGCCGATCCGGCCGACCGCGATCCAGCCGGGCTCGGGGTCGGTCTCCTCGGTGCCGCCGGAGGCGGTGAAGAACACCTCCTCGTCGGTGACGGCGACGACGGACCGCAGGTGCAGGTCGGCCCCGGTGACGGTCTGGTCGCCGACGACCAGCGCCCGCGCCCCCGACTCGTCGGAGATCCGCACCAGCTTGCCGTCCGGCGTCCAGGCCGGGACGCCGTCGAAGACCTCCAGCCAGGCGTCGTCCCGCTCCTCGTGCAGCACCTCGGTGGCGCCGGTGGCCGGGTCCAGGCCGAGGATCCGCTGGGCGCGCTGGTCGCGGGACTGGACGAGCAGCAGCGGCGCGCCGCCGGCGGACCAGTGCACCCGGGCCAGGTACGGGAAGGCCGTACGGTCCCAGACCACCTCGGTGCGGCCGCCGTGCAGGTCGAGCACCCACAGGGTGACCTCGGCGTTGGGGGTGCCGGCCGCCGGGTAGGCGACCTCGGCGGGCGCGCTGCCCGGGTTGGCCGGGTCGGCGATCCACCAGCGGCGCACCGGGCTGTCGTCGGCGCGCTCGGCGAGCAGCCGGTCGCCGTCCGGGGACCACCAGAAGCCGCGGGAGCGGCTCATCTCCTCCTGGGCGATGAACTCGGCCTGGCCCCAGGTGACGTTCGGCCCGTCCGGCTCGGCGAGCGCCCGGTCGCCGGTGCCGTCGGCGCGGCTGAGGCGCAGTTCGCCGGCGGTGTTGGCGTACGCGACGACGGAGCCGTCCGGGGCCGGGCGCGGGTCCAGCAGCGGGCCCTTCGCGGGCAGTTCGGCGGTGGCGCCGGTGACCAGGTCGGCGGTGAACAGCCGGCCGGAGAGCGCGAAGGCGGCGAGCCGGCCGGCGCCGTCCAGGGCGTAGCCGACGATGCCGGCGGAGCCCTCGCGGCTGCGCTCGCGGCGGGCCTTCTCGGCGGGCGAGAGGTCCTCCTCGCCGCCGCCGAGCAGCGCGGCCGGGTCGGCGGCGATCCGCTCCTCGCCGGTGGCGGTGTCGAGGGTCCAGAGCAGGTTGGCCCGGTCGCTGCCGGACTTCGAGCGGAGGAAGGCGACCCGCGAGCCGTCCGGTGCGACGGTGAAGGAGCGGGGCGCGCCGACGGTGTAGCGCAGGGTCCGCGCGTACTGCCGGGGGAAGGTGTCCGCAGGGGTGTGGGAGGTCATGGCACCAGACCCTACGATGCCGAACCACCGCCGCCACGGGTCTCCTGATCACTCGTTCGGAGCATCGCGGCCAAGTACGCCCCAAAGGGGTCCGTACCCCCTCCGACCGGCCCATGCGCCCCACCGGTGCGCCTGTACCCCGGCGCGCGCGGACTCACTGAATGTAATGCTCCCCTTACCCATCGGGTATGACTGGTCGCGCGGGTGATCGTCGGGCCCCGTCCCGTCCCCCGGTCACCCGGCCCCGGTTCCCGTACGGTCCCACCGCCGCCCTCCCCAGGGGGCGGCGCACCCGAGAGGGGTATGAGCCGACATGGCCATGAACATCTCCGCCGCCGTGCTGATGCTGGTCATCGTGGTGGTGCTGATCCGCCGCTCCGGCCTGAAGCTCGCGCACGCGATCGTCTGCGCGCTGCTCGGCTTCTACCTGGCGTCCAGCTCGATCGCTCCGTCGATCAGCCAGGTCACCAGCAACCTCGCCGGAATGATCAACGGCCTGAAGCTCTGACCGCCTCCGGCCGGTGGTTAGGCTTCCTCCCATGACCGCGACTACCGGCCGCCGCCTGCTCCTGGTGCACGCCCACCCCGACGACGAGTCGATCGGCAACGGCGCCACCATGGCCCGGTACGCCGCCGAGGGCGCCGGCGTCACCCTGGTGACCTGCACCCTCGGCGAGGGCGGCGAGGTGATCCCGCCCGAGCTGGCCCACCTGACGGCCGATCGGGAGGACATCCTCGGCGCGTACCGGATCGGCGAGCTCACCGAGGCGATGCGCGCCCTCGGCGTCACCGACTTCCGCTTCCTCGGCGGCCCGGGGCGCTACCGCGACTCCGGGATGATGGGCGTGCCCGACAACGACGTGCCCGGCTGCTTCTGGCAGGCCGACGTGGACGAGGCGGCCGACCACCTGGTCGCGGTGATCCGCGAGGTGCGGCCGCAGGTGCTGGTCACGTACGACCCGGACGGCGGCTACGGGCACCCGGACCACATCCAGGCGCACCGGGTCGCGATGCGCGCGTACGAGCTGGCCGCGGATCCGGCGCACCGCCCGGAGCTGGGCCCGGCCTGGCGGACCGCCAAGGTGTACTGGAACCGGATGCCCCGCTCGGTGCTCGACGCCGGGCTCGCCGCGACCGCCGCCGCGGCGCGCTTCCCGGGCGTGGCCGAACCCG
The DNA here is from genome assembly GCF_041053115.1 of Streptomyces sp. Y1. Taxonomy (NCBI): domain Bacteria; kingdom Bacillati; phylum Actinomycetota; class Actinomycetes; order Kitasatosporales; family Streptomycetaceae; genus Streptomyces; species Streptomyces sp. Y1. Next base: position 2,964,397 of record NZ_CP163445.1, read on the forward strand.
CCGACGTCCCCGGGGTGGTGGCCGACGAGGTCGTCACCACCGTGGTGGACGGCTCCGCGTACGCCGGGCACAAGGCCGCCGCGCTGACCGCGCACGCCACCCAGATCACCGTGGACGGCGACTCCTTCGCGCTCTCCAACCACCTCGGCCAGCCGCTGTTCGCCACCGAGTACTACCAGCTGGTGCACGGCCAGGCCGGGCCCGGCGACGGCCCGGAGGACGACCTGTTCGCGGGCCTCGACACCGGGGCCGCCCGGGCGAGCGCCACCGCCTCCGAGGGGAGCGCCCGATGACCGCGCCCGCCGACCGGCCGCAGCGCGGCCCCCAGGACCGCCCGAAGGAGAGCCCGAAGGGCAACCCGAAGGACAGCCCGAAGGACCGCTCGTGGGCGGCGGCCGTGATCGGCACCCGCGAGGAGCGGCTGGCCGAGCCCCAACCGCCGCGCGCCGCCCGGATCGTCGTGTACGTCCTGTTCTTCCTGCTGGGCATCGCGGTGTCGGTGTGCGGAGCCTTTGTGCAGGCCTTGTGGCCGCCGGTGGGAGTCCTGCTGGCGCTCGCCGCGACCGGCGCGACCTTCTACGCCGGCCTGCGGATCACCGGCACCCGGCTCGGCGCCGGACTGCCCGCGGCCGGCTGGTTCCTGGCGATGCTGCTGCTGATCGTGCCGCGGCCGGAGGGCGACAACGTGCTCTGGTCCAACGCCACCTCGCTGGCCTGGCTGTTCGCCGGCTCGGTGCTGGGCGTGATCTGCGCCACCCTGCCGACCCGGACCAGCTGGTTCCCCGGGGTGCCCGGCCCGCCGCGCTGACCCCGGCGGGGCGCGGCGTACGGTACCGCACGCGACGCGCAGTCAGGAGCGTTCGGCCGTACTCTCATACCGGAGGAACCGGACGTATCAGGATCTGTCCGTGGCCGTTCCCCGCTCAGTTCTTCCCAGTATGGTGGTCCCGCAGTACGTCGTACCCGACCGCCGCCCGCCTGGAGCGAGGCCACAGACCCGGCCCCAGGCCCCGGCGACCACGAACCGCGGTCGCGCCGCACGGCCCGCCCGCGAACCCGGAGCAGAGCAGCATTGAGCAGCCGCGAATCTGACAACGCCAACCCGACGCCGCGGCGCACGGGTCCGGACGCCTACCCGTCGGGCACCCCGCCCTACGGCACCCCGGGGCTCCCCGGCGGCGACCGGGCCGCGGCCGGTGCCGCCCAGGGCGCCGCGTCGGGCGGCGAGGACGACGGTCCGAAGACCGAGACCACCCTGACCACCCGGGTCCGGATCAACATCCCCGGCTCGCGCCCGATCCCGCCGGTCGTCGTCCGCAGCACCGTCAAGAACGAGGACGGCCCCGGCAGGGGCGAGGACGGCCCGGCCGAGGAGGCCCCGGCGGCCCCCGAGCCCGGCGGCCGCCGGCACCGCACCGCGCCCGGCTCCCCCGTGCTCGGTGTGATGGAGGGCAACGACCGCAAGGGCACCCCGCCGAACCTGCCGCCGGAGTGGCAGATCCCGCCGATCCCGCCGGCGACCTCGGAGTCCGAGTCCACCGGCGCCTGGTTCCGGCCGCGGCAGAAGAAGAACCAGCCCGCCGAGCCCGCGCCGGCCACGGTGCCGGCCGGCGCCCCCGCCGCCGACCCGTTCGGCCCCGGCGGCGAGCCGCAGGCCGCTGCCGCCGCCGAGGCCCGGCCGCAGGCCGGTGCCGCCGCTGCCCGCCCGGCGCCGGGCGCGGGCCAGGCCCGGCCGAACGGCCGCCCGGTGCCCGCCCAGGCGAAGGCGCCGAACCCGGGCCAGCGCCAGGGCGGCGCGCCCACCGCGCCGTTCGGCGCCGAGGCCCCGCTGGAGGAGCCCGGCGTCTACCAGGCCGCCGACCCGTTCGCGCCGGTCGCCGACCCGTTCGCCCCGGCCGCCGGCCCCGAGGCCGGTGCGCGCGGCCCGCGCGGCGGCCGTCCGCAGCCGGGCGGCCCGCGGCAGAACGGACCGCGGCAGAACGGCCCGCGCCCGGGCGCCGCCCCGCAGGGCCCGGCGGTCGAGCAGCCGAACCCGGAGGACACCTCCGTCGACGGCTTCGCGCCGATCCGCGAGGACGTCCTGCCGCCCGCCGGCATACCCGGCCGGCCCGGCGGCGGTGCCCCGCGCGCCGCCGAAGGCCGTCCGCAGCCGGGCCTGTTCGCCTCGGCCCCGACCGGCACCGACCCGTTCGGCACCCAGCGCACCGCCGCTCCGGGCCAGGACGCCTTCGCCCCGCAGGGAACCCCGCACGGAGCGCCGCAGGGGGCCCAGCAGCCGGGCGGCCAGCCCGGTGCCCAGGCCGCCGCCCCCGGCTCGCTCTTCCCGGGCGTCCCGAACGCCCAGGGCACCCCCGGCGCCGCCCCCGGCCGCCCGCAGCGGGCCGGGCGCGACCCGGAGGCCACCGAGGTCACCCCGCTGCCCGCCCCGGCCCCTGCGCCCTCGGCCACCGAGCCCGGGCCCGCGGCCGCCCCGAAGCCCGCGCCCGCACCGGCGCCCGCGCCGGCCAAGGCCGAGCCCGCCAAGGCCAAGCGCGGCGGCCCCGGCAAGAAGCTCGTCAAGCTCGGCGTCTACGCCGTGGCCGGCGTGCTGTTCCTCGGCGCCGCGGCGTACGGCACCGGCCTGATGCTCAACCAGTCGGACGTCCCCAAGGGCACCGTGGTGCTCGGCACCGACATCGGCGGCAGCAGCCGCGACCAGGCCATCCACCAGCTGGACGGCACGGTCGGCAAGGCCGGCCAGCAGCCGCTCAAGCTGAAGATCGGCGACCAGACGGTCGACCTCGACCCGACCGCGGCCGGGCTGAGCTTCGACACCACGGCCACCGTGGACGGCCTCGCCCAGCACAGCTACAACCCGGTCGACGTGATCAAGTCGATCCAGGGCGGCAGCAAGGCGGTCCAGCCGGAGGTCCGGATCGACCGGGCGAAGCTGAAGTCCGCGCTGGACTCGCTGGCCGCCGGCTCCGGGCAGGGGCTGCAGGAGGGCTACGTCAAGTTCTCCGACACCGGCGACCCGGTCGTCGTCCCCGGCAAGGCCGGTCAGGCGGTGGACTCGGCGGGCGCCCTGGACGCCGTCGAGCAGGCCTACCGCGACCGCGCCGCGGGCAAGCCCGACCAGCCGATCGCGGTCGCCCTGACCGCCGCCCAGCCGAAGGTCTCCGCCCAGGCCCTGCAGGCCGCCGCGGACGGCCTCGGCAAGCAGGTGACCAACGGCAAGATCCACATCGTGGCCGGCGCCAAGTCCTTCGACTTCGGCGGCAAGACCGCCGCCAGGGCGCTCACGCTGGTCCCGGACGCCAACGGCAAGATCACGCCCAAGTGGGACCTCGACGCGCTGGGCTCCCAGCTGAACGGCGTCTTCGACAAGGTGAAGATCAAGAAGAACGGCCAGACCGCCGCGATCACCCCGCAGGACGTCGCGGACGCCATCACCCCGCTGTTCGACAAGACCGGCGACAAGGACCGCACCTTCAAGTTCACCGTCGCCTGACGGGCGGACCCCGCAGGGGCGGGCTTGCCGGATCGTGACCGATCCGGCGGGCCCGCCCCTCGACAACTCCCCCTCCAGGTCAGCAAGATGTGACGCCACACCTTCCGCCCCAGCCACCTCAGTCACACCGGGAGCACGCCGATGGGCCGCCGCCTCCAGCACCACCGGACGGCGCTGCTCGCCGGCCTCACCGCCGTCACGCTCTCCCTCACCCTGTGCGGCTGCGCCGGCCAGGGCGATCCCGCCGCGGACGCCGCGCCGTCCGCCGCCGCGGCCCCCAAGCTCACCTCGATCGACATCAACCCGCACGACCGGGCCCAACTGCGCCAGGGCGGCACCCTGAACCTGGCGATCCCGCAGTTCTCCCACCAGTGGTCGCCGATCCACACCGACGGCAGCGAGTCCTCGACCATGACCGTCGCCAAGCCGCTGCTGCCCACCTTCTTCCGCTCCGACGCGGCCGGCACCCAGACCCCCAACCCGGCCTACCTGCAGGAGGCGCACGCCGAGACCAGGAACGGCCGGCAGGTGGTCACCTGGACGCTCAACCCGAAGGCGCACTGGTCCGACGGCACCCCGATCACCTGGCGCGACATCGAGGCCAACTGGCGCGCCCTGAACGGGAAGGACCCGGCCTACCGGCCGTCCAGCAACACCGGCTTCGAGCTGGTCTCCGCGGTCGAGCGCGGCAAGGACGACTTCCAGGCCGTGATGACCTTCGACCGCCCGTTCAACGAGTGGCAGTCGATGTTCAACGGCGCCGCCAACGCGCCGCTGCTGCCGGCCAGCCGGATCGCCACCCCGGACCTGTTCAACACCGCCTACCTGGACGCGATCCCGGTCACCGCCGGCCCGTTCAAGCTGGAGAAGCTGGACCGCGCCACCCAGACCGTCAGCCTGGTCGCCGACCCCGCCTGGTGGGGCGACAAGCCGATGCTGGACCGGATCGTCTTCCACGCCATGCTGCCCAACGAGATGCCCGCCGCCTTCGCCAGGGGCGAGCTGGAGCTCGTCAACATCGGCCCGGACGTGGCGGGTTACCAGACCGTCAAGAACACCAAGGGCGCGGTGGTCCGCCGGGCGGGCGGGCCGGACTTCCGGCAGTTCACCCTGAACGCCCGCACCCCGGCGCTCTCCGACGCGACCGTCCGGCAGGCCGTGTTCCAGGCGATCAACCGGGACGCCGTCATCCGCTCGGACCTCAACGGCCTGGACTGGCCCGCCGTCCCGCTCAACAACCACCTGCTGGTCGCCAACCAGAACGCCTACCGGGACAACTCCCTGGGCCTCGCCCGCTTCGACCCCGCCGAGGCCGCCCGCAAGCTGGAGGCGGCCGGCTGGAAGCTGGAGGGCGACGTGCGGAAGAAGGACGGGCACGAGCTGAACCTGCGGATGGTCGTCCCGGCCGGCGTCACCCAGGCCCAGAACGAGGCCGCCAGCACCACCAGGATGCTCAAGGACGTCGGCATCAAGGTCACCACGGTGACCGCCGCCGCCAACGAGTTCTTCGACAAGTACGTCAACCAGAACAACTTCGACATCGCCGCCTACTCGCTGCTCGGCACCCCCTTCCCGGCCAGCGGCAACCGCTCCAACTTCGTCCAGAACGGCGGCACCAACCACGTCGGCGCCGGCAGCGCGGCGGTGGACTCCGCACTCGACCGGGCCGCCGCCGCGCCCGACGCGGCCACCGCCTCCGAGGCGATCAACCAGGCCGACGCCGAGCTCTGGAAGGTGGCCGGCATGCTGCCGCTGTACCAGCGGCCGCAGCTGATGGGCGCCCGCGCCGACCTCGCCAACATCGGCGCGCAGGGCCTGTCCGACATCGTCTGGGAGAACGTCGGCTACACCGGCTGAAGCCACTCGCCGGCTCAGCCGTGCAGCGTCTCCCGCCAGTAGTGGCAGGCGCTGCGGCGGCCCGGCAGCTCGCCGCCGCCCTCGCCCAGCACCGGTGTCAGCAGCGGGAGTTCGGTCAGGCAGCGGTCCTGCGCCCGGTCGCAGCGGGGATTGAAGGCGCAGCCCTGCGGGATCTGCAGCAGGCTGGGCGGCAGGCCCTTGATGGCGTGCAGGTCCCGCCCCTTCTGGTCCAGCCGGGGGATCGAGTCGAGCAGGCCGCGGGTGTACGGGTGCGCCGGGCGGGCGTACAGCTCGCGCACCGGGGCGGTCTCGACGATCCGGCCCGCGTACATCACGGCGATCTTGTCCGCGGTGTCGGCCACCACGCCCAGGTCGTGGGTGATCAGGATCAGCCCCATCCGGAACTCGGCCTGCAGCTCGGCAAGCAGGTCCATCACCTGGGCCTGGACGGTCACGTCCAGCGCGGTGGTCGGCTCGTCGGCGATGATCAGGTCGGGCTGCAGGGCCAGCGCCATGGCGATCATGATGCGCTGGCGCATGCCGCCGGAGAACTGGTGCGGGTAGTCGCCGACCCGCTGCTTGGCGGCCGGGATGCGGACCCGTTCCATCAGCTCGACGGCCTTGGCCTTGGCCTCCGCCCGGGACAGGCCCTGGTGCACCCGGAACATCTCGCCGAGCTGGTAGCCGACGCTGAGCACCGGGTTGAGCGCGGACAGCGCGTCCTGGAAGATCATCGCGATCCGCTGGCCGCGGACGGCCCGGCGGGCCCCGGCGGACATGGTCAGCAGGTCCTCGCCGCGGAAGAGGATCCGCCCCGCGGAAATCCGGGCCGGCGGCACGTCCAGGATGCCCATGATCGCCTGCGCCGACACCGACTTGCCCGAGCCGGACTCCCCCAGCACCGCCAGGGTCTCGCCGGCGGCCACCGAGTAGCTCACCCCGTTCACGGCCCTGGCCACGCCGTCCCGGGTGTGGAACTCCACGTGCAGGTCGTCGACCTCGAGCAACGGGGTCCCGGGCGCCAGGCTCGGCCGGCTTCCGATCACCTCCACCGCGTCCATCAGCAGCCCTCCTCCGCGCAGCGCGACCTTCGCCGGGCGCAGAGCAACTATCAAGGACGGGGCCGCACTTGGGGAGGGCGCGGGAGATCTCGGTTGCATCACGGCGAAAGGGCGCGCCCCCGGGAACGGGGACGCGCCCTCGGGCCCGCGGTGCTACTGCTGCTCCGGCTCCGGGCCGTTCTCGCGCTCCGCCGCGCTCTGCCCGTTCTCGCGCTCCGCCGCGCTCTGCTCGATGTCGCGCTCCGCCGCGAAGTGACACGCCGAGTCGTGGAACGCCCCGCCCTCCAGCCAACTCGGCGAGACGAGCAGCGGGACCTCCACCGCGCACCGCTCCTGCGCCTTCCAGCACCGCGTCCGGAACCGGCAGCCGGACGGCGGGTTGGCCGGCGACGGCACGTCCCCGGTGAGCACGATCCGGTCGCGCGACTCCCGCGCGGCCGGGTCCGGCACCGGCACGGCGGACAGCAGCGCCTGGGTGTACGGGTGCGTCGCGTGGTCGTAGATCTCGGTGTCGCTGCCGATCTCGACCATCTTCCCCAGGTACATCACCCCGACCCGGTCGGAGATGTGCCGGACGATCGAGAGGTCGTGCGCGATGAACATGTACGACAGGTTGAACTCGCCCTGCAGCTGCTCCAGCAGGTTGATCACCTGCGCCTGCACCGACACGTCGAGCGCCGACACCGGCTCGTCGCAGATGATGATCTCGGGCTTGAGCGCGAGGCCGCGGGCGATGCCGATGCGCTGGCGCTGGCCGCCGGAGAACTGGTGCGGGTACCGGTTGATGTACTCGGGGTTGAGCCCGACGACGTCCAGCAGGTCCTGGACGGCCTTGCGGCGGTCGCCCTTGGGCGCGACCTCGGGGTGGATCTCGAAGGGCTCGCCAATGATGTCGCCGACCGTCATGCGCGGGTTGAGCGAGGTGTACGGGTCCTGGAACACCATCTGGATGTTGCGCCGGACGGACTTCAGCGCGGCCCCGCTCAGCCGGGAGATCTCCTCGCCCTTGTACTTGACGGACCCGCCGGTGGCCGGCTCCAGGTTCATCAGCACCTTGGCCAGCGTGGACTTCCCGCAGCCGGACTCGCCGACGACGCCCAGCGTCTCGCCCTGCATCAGGTCGAAGCTGACCACGTCGACCGCCTTGACCGCGCCGACCTGCTTCTTGAGCAGCACGCCCTGGGTCAGCGGGAAGTGCTTGACCAGGTCGCGGACTTCGAGGATCGGTTCGCCGCGCCGCACCTCCTGGGTGAAGGCGGTCTCCTCCGGCTCGGCCACGCCCAGGGCGCTGGAACCGTGGGGGGCCGTTCCCTCAACGGTCATGGAGGGTCTCCTTCCAGAAGAAGCAGGCGCTGCCGCGGCCTTCCAGCGGCGTCCCGTCGTCCTCGGTGACGGGGAACAGCTCCGGCACCTCGGCCCGGCAGACGTCCTGCGCGCGCGGGCAGCGCGGGTTGAAGGCGCAGCCCGGGGGGATCCGCAGCAGGTTCGGCGGCAGGCCCTTGATCGCGTACAGCTCCTGGCCCTTCTGGTCCAGGCGCGGGATGGAGTCCAGCAGGCCGCGGGTGTACGGGTGCGCGGGCCGCGCGTACAGCTCGTGCACGGGCGCGGTCTCGACGATCCGGCCCGCGTACATGACGGCGATCTTGTCGGCGACGTCGGCGACCACGCCGAGGTCGTGGGTGATCAGGATGAGCCCCATGTTGTACTCGGCCTGCAGCTCGGCGAGCAGGTCCATCACCTGGGCCTGGACGGTCACATCCAGCGCGGTGGTGGGCTCGTCGGCGATGATCAGGTCCGGTTCCAGGGCCAGCGCCATGGCGATCATGATGCGCTGGCGCATGCCGCCGGAGAACTGGTGCGGGTAGTCGTTCACCCGCTGTTTGGCGGCCGGGATGCGGACCCGCTCCATCAGCTCGACGGCCTTCGCCTTGGCCTCCGCCCGGGACAGGCCCTGGTGGGCGCGGAACATCTCGCCCAGCTGGAAGCCGACGCTGAGCACCGGGTTGAGCGCGGACAGCGCGTCCTGGAAGATCATCGCGATCTTCCGGCCGCGGATCCGGCGCCGCTCGTCCTTGCCCATCTTCAGCATGTCCTGGCCGCGGTAGCGGATCTCCCCGCGCGGGATCCGGGCCGGCGGCATGTCCAGGATGCCCATGATCGCCTGCGCCGTCACCGACTTGCCGGAGCCGGACTCGCCGAGGACGGCCAGCGTCTCCCCGGCCCGGACGCTGTAGTTGACGCCGTTGACGGCCCTGGCCACGCCGTCCCGGGTGACGAACTCGACGTGCAGGTCCCGTACGTCGAGCAGCGGCCCCTGGTACGCCGCGTCCTGTTCGCCCTGGGTGGTGTCCACCGCTGTGGTCACGTTGCGCTCCCCTCGCTCAGCGAAGCTTCGGGTCGAGGGCGTCGCGCACCGCGTCGCCCAGCATGATGAAGGCCAGCACGGTGACGGACAGCGCGGCGGCCGGGAAGAACAGCACGTACGGCGCCGTGCGGATCACCTTCTGGGCGGAGGAGATGTCGATGCCCCAGGAGATGGTCGGGTCCTGCAGGCCGATGCCGAGGAAGCTCAGCGTCGCCTCGGCGGCGATGTAGCCGCCGAGCGCGATGGTGGCGACGACGATCACCGGGGCGATCGCGTTCGGCAGGATGTGCCGGAACATCAGCCGCCCGGTCCCGGCGCCGAGCGCCCGGCCGGCCACCACGTAGTCGGCCTGCTTGACGGTCAGCACCGCGCCGCGCATCACGCGGGCGATCTGGGTCCAGCCGAGCACCCCGAGCGCGATGACCACGCTCCACACCGTGCGGGTGGAGAAGGCGTTGAGCAGCACCAGGGCGCCGAGCAGCAGCGGGATGCCGAAGAAGATGTCGACGATCCGGGAGATCACCGCGTCGACGGCGCCGCCGAAGTACCCGGCGACCATGCCGGTGAGCCCGCCGATCACGGTGACCGCGGCGGTGACGAAGATGCCGACGGTGATCGAGGCGCGGGCGCCGTACACCACCCGGGCGAAGATCGAGCGGCCCTGCGCGTCGTAGCCGAACCAGCCGTTGCCGAAGACGTCGCCCCAGTCCGGCCGGCGCAGGTAGTTGTGCACCAGGTCGGCCTTGCGCGGGTCGGCGTCGGTGAAGGCGTAGGGGAAGATCGCCATCACGACCAGCAGCAGGATCAGGACCGCCGAGAGCAGGAAGATCGGCCGCCGGCGCAGGTCCCGCCAGGCGTCGCCCCACAGGCTGCGGGCCTCCTCGCGCTTCGCGGCGTCGGGCTCGACCAACGTCTCCTGCTCGACGGCCATGCCCTGCTCGCCCGCGTAGTCGAGGCGCGAGAGCCCGGGCTTCGGGTGCGGCTCGTACGAGTCCTCGTCGTGGATGTCAGGCATAGCGGATCCTCGGGTCCAGGACGGCGTAGAGGAGGTCGACGAGCAGGCTGGCGACCAGGTAGACGATCACCAGGACGGTCACGATGCCGACCACGGTGGGGCCTTCCTTGGTGTTGATCGCCCGGTACAGCACGTTGCCGATGCCCTGCACGTTGAAGATGCCCTCGGTGACGATCGCCCCGCCCATCAGGGCGCCGAGGTCGGTGCCGAGGAAGGTGACCACCGGGATAAGCGAGTTGCGCAGCAGGTGGCGGGTGATGATGGTCCGCCGGGGCAGGCCCTTGGCGACCGCGGTGCGCATGTAGTCGGCCCGCAGGTTCTCGCCGATGGACGTCCGGGTGAGCCGGGCGACGTACGCGAGCGAGAGCGAGCCGAGCACGACCGCCGGTAGCGCCAGTTGGGAGAGGTCCCGGGAGTCCTGCACCGTCGGCGTCACCCAGCCGAGGTTCGTGGCGAAGATGGTCTGCGCGATGTAGGCCAGCACGAAGACCGGGACGGAGATCACCACCAGGGTCAGGATCAGCACCGCGGTGTCCGCGATGCTGCCGCGGCTCAGGCCGGAGATCAGGCCGAGCGCGAGGCCGAGGACCATCTCGAAGACGAAGGCCAGCAGCGCGAGCCGGATGGTGATCGGGAAGGCGTCCTTCATGATGTCGGAGACCGGCCGGCCGGTGAAGCTGGTGCCGAAGTCCCCCTGGAAGAGGTTCCCCATGTAGTGCAGGTACTGCTTCCAGATCGGCTGGTCGAGGAAGTACTTGTGCTTGATGCTGGCCACCACGGCCGGGTCCGCCGCCTTCTCGCCGAACAGGGCGGTCACCGGGTCACCCGGCAGCGTGTAGACCATCAGGAAGATCAGCAGCGTGGTGCCGAAGAACACCGGGATCATCTGCAGCACCCGCCGCAGCACGTAACTGCCCATCCGAGCCTCCTTCTTCCTAGGTAGCCGGCCGGTCGGGCGGACCGGTCGGCCGGGAGGGCCGGGCCCCGCCCTCCGTGCGGGGAGGGCGGGGCCGGCGGGAGCCGATGGATCAGCCCTTGACCTCGACCTGGGTCCAGGCCGGGTTGCCGAAGGAGTCGAACTTGACGTTCTGCACCTTGGTGGAGAAGCCCGAGTTGGTGCGGTAGTACCAGAGCGGGATGGCCGGCATCCCGCTCGGCAGCACGGCCTCGGCCGCCTGGTAGCCGCTCACCGTGTCGGCGACGCTCGCGGCCTCGTCGGCCTTGGTGGCGGCCTCGTCGAACTTCGGGTCGCTGTAGCCGAAGTCGTTGGAGGCGGCGCCGGTGCGGTACACCTCGTTCAGGAAGTTGGCGTTCAGCGGGTAGTCCTGCACCCAGCCGGTGCGGAAGGCGCCGTTGAGCGAGTGCGAGGTGATCGCCGCGCGGGCGGTCTTGAAGTCGGACTTCGGGTCGCCCAGGCAGTCGACACCGGTGTTCTGCCGGATCGAGTTGCAGACCGCGTCGACCCACTCCTTGTGGCCGCCGTCCGCGTTGTAGGTGATCAGCAGCTTGTTGCCGGGGACGCCGCCGCCCTCCTGGATCAGCTGCTTGGCCTTCGCCGGGTCGAACTTGCAGAAGTCGCCGCAGGCGCCGTCCTTGAAGCCCTCGACGCCCTCGGCGACCCACGCGGTGGCCGGCTTGCGGGAGCCCTGCAGCACGGTCTTGGTGATGGTGTCGCGGTCGATCGCCATCGACAGGCCCTGGCGCACCTTGGCCTTGTCGGCGCCGGCCCAGTCGGCCTGGTACAGGGTGAAGCCGATGTTCTGGATGGCGCCCTGCGGGGCGTCGATCGCCCGGTCGCCCAGGTCGTTCTTGTACGTCGCCAGCGCGGACGGCGGCACCTGGTCCATCACGTCCAGGTTGCTGGACTGCAGGTCCGCGTAGGCGGCCTCGGACGTGGTGTACATCTTGAAGCGGATGCCGCCGTTCTTCGGCTTGTCCACGCCCTGGTAGTCCGGGAAGGCCTTGGTGACGACCTCGGTGTTGTGGGCCCAGCTGACGAACTGGTAGGGGCCGTTGCCGACCGGCTTCTGCCCGTACCCGGCCGGGTCCTTGAAGAAACCGTCCGGCAGCGGGGAGAAGGCGATGTAGCCGAGCTTGTACGTGAAGTACGAGACCTTGTTGCTCAGCTTGATGGTGAAGTGCAGGTCGTCGGTGACGGTCAGGCCGGACATCGTGTCGGCGGTCGGCTGGCCGCTGGCCGGGTGGACGTCCTTGTAGCCCTCGATGTCGGAGAACCAGGAGCTGTTGATCTGGGCGTTCTTCGGGTTGGCGCTCCAGTTCCAGGAGTCCACGAAGTTCTTGGCGTGCACCGGGGTGCCGTCGTGGAACTTCCAGCCGTCCTTCAGGGTGACGGTGAAGGTCTGCGAGTCGCTGGTGTCGATCTTGTCGGCGACCTGCATGCGGATCTTGGCGGTGCTGGGGTCGTAGTCCACCAGCCCCTTGAAGAGGTTCTGGATGATGCGACCGCCGCCGACCTCGTTCGCGTTGGCCGGCTGCAACGGGTTCTGCGGCTCGCTGCTCTGGTAGCTGAAGGTCTTGCTGGCGTCCGACGAGCTGCCGCCTCCTCCGCCACTGCTGCTGCAGCCGGTGGCCGCCAGGGCCACGGACGTAGCGGCGGCGAGGACCAGGCGAGCACGGGCGGCTACGGGCATGGAGGTCCCTCCTCATGGTGTGTGTCGCATCACACCCCATGAGAAGCGCGCCCCGGCGACGGCGCGAGTCGGGAGCACCCGGACGGGTGCCGTGACCCTGCGCCGAGTTGACGCCGCGACGGATCGGCGCCGGTCCCGGTCCGCGCGGCTCCCGGCCCGGGAACGCCGGAAGGGCCCGCGGCCGGAGCCGCGAGCCCTTCCGGGTGTGCCAGGGGGACGTCAGGCCGCGGCCGACTCCCGGACCTCGGGGAAGTGGCAGGCCGAGTCGTGCGCGGCCGGGCCCTCCAGCGTGGTCGGGATCGCCAGCAGCGGGACCTCCTCGGAGCAGCGGTCCTCCGCCTTCCAGCACCGGGTGCGGAAGCGGCAGCCGGACGGCGGGTTGGCCGGCGAGGGGATGTCGCCGCTGAGGATGATCCGCTCGCGGTTCTCGCGCGCCGTCGGGTCCGGCACCGGCACGGCGGAGAGCAGCGCCTGGGTGTACGGGTGGGTGGCGTTCTCGTAGATCTGCTCGTCGGTGCCGATCTCGACCATCTTGCCGAGGTACATCACGCCGACGCGGTCGGAGATGTGCCGGACGATGGAGAGGTCGTGCGCGATGAACATGTACGACAGGCCGAACTCGCCCTGCAGCTGCTCCAGCAGGTTGATCACCTGCGCCTGGACGGACACGTCCAGGGCGGAGACCGGCTCGTCGCAGATGATGATCTCGGGCTTGAGCGCGAGGCCGCGGGCGATGCCGATGCGCTGGCGCTGGCCGCCGGAGAACTGGTGCGGGTACCGGTTGATGTACTCCGGGTTCAGGCCGACGACGTCCAGCAGGTCCTGGACGGCCTTGCGGCGGTCGCCCTTGGGAGCCACCTCGGGGTGGATCTCGAAGGGCTCGCCGATGATGTCGCCGACCGTCATGCGCGGGTTGAGCGAGGTGTACGGGTCCTGGAACACCATCTGGATGTTGCGGCGGACGGCCTTGAGGGCCGAACCCTGCAGCGTCGAGATGTCCTCGCCCTTGAAGAGCACCTGGCCGGAGGTGGCCCGCTCCAGGTTCATCAGCACCTTGGCCAGCGTGGACTTGCCACAGCCGGACTCGCCGACGATGCCGAGGGTCTCGCCCTTGGCCAGCTCGAACGAGATGCCGTCGACCGCCTTGACCGCGCCGACCTGCTTCTTGAAGAGGACGCCCTGGGTCAGCGGGTAGTGCTTGACCAGGTCCTTGACCTCCAGGATGGGCTCAGCCATGGAGGGTCTCCTTCCAGAGGTGGCACGCGCTGGCGCGGCCGATGAGCTCCTTGCCGTCCTTCTCCGTCACCCGGTGCAGCGGGGGGATCTCGGTACGGCACAGGTCGGTGGCGACGTCGCAGCGCGGGTTGAACGCGCAGCCGGTCGGCACCTTCAGCAGGTTCGGGGGCAGGCCCTTGATCGCGTAGAGCTCCTGGCCCTTCTGGTCCAGGCGCGGGATCGAGCGGAGCAGGCCCTTGGTGTACGGGTGCGCCGGGCGGGCGTACAGCTCGTGCACCGGGGCGGTCTCGACGATCCGGCCCGCGTACATCACGGCGATCTTGTCCGCGACGTCGGCGACCACGCCGAGGTCGTGGGTGATCAGGATCAGGCCCATGTTGTACTCGGCCTGCAGCTCGGCGAGCAGGTCCATCACCTGGGCCTGGACGGTGACGTCCAGGGCGGTGGTGGGCTCGTCGGCGATGATCAGGTCCGGTTCCAGGGCCAGCGCCATGGCGATCATGATGCGCTGGCGCATGCCGCCGGAGAACTGGTGCGGGTAGTCGTTCACGCGCTGCTTGGCGGCGGGGATGCGGACCCGCTCCATCAGCTCGACGGCCTTGGCCTTCGCCTCCTTCTTGGAGGCGCCCTGGTGCACCCGGAACATCTCGCCGAGCTGGTAGCCGACGCTGAGCACCGGGTTGAGCGCGGAGAGCGCGTCCTGGAAGATCATCGCGATCTTCTGGCCGCGGATCTGGCGCCGCTCCTCGTTGCTCATCTTGAGCATGTCCCGGCCGCGGAACAGGATCTCGCCCTTGGTCACCTTGCCGGGCGGCATGTCCAGGATGCCCATGATGGTCTGGGCCGTCACGGACTTGCCGGAGCCGGACTCGCCGAGGACGGCGAGGGTCTCGCCGGCCGCGACGGAGTAGTTGACGCCGTTCACGGCCTTGGCGATGCCGTCCCGGGTGTGGAACTCCACGTGGAGGTCCTTGACCTCCAGGAGGGGAGTGCCGACTTCGAGCCGGTCGCTCTTCTGGTTGTTGTTCTCGATCACGGTGGTCATCGGGTCGTCACCTCTTCTCTCAGCGGAGCTTCGGGTCGAGGGCGTCGCGCACCGCGTCGCCGAGCATGATGAACGCCAGCACCGTCAGGCTCAGCATTCCGGCGGGGAAGAACAGGGCGAACGGGGCCGTACGGATGGACTTCTGGGCCGAGCTGATGTCGATGCCCCAGGAGATGGTCGGGTCCTGGAGACCGATGCCGAGCCAGCTCAGGGTCGCCTCGAGGGCGATGTAGCCGCCGAGCGCGATGGTGGCGACGACGATCACCGGGGCGATCGCGTTCGGCAGGATGTGCCGGAACATGATCCGGCCGGTGCCGGCGCCGAGCGCCTTGGCGGCCGTCACGAAGTCGGCCTGCTTGATGGTGATGACCGAGCCGCGCATGACGCGGGTCATCTGGGTCCAGCCGAGGGCGACCAGCGCGAACACCACGCTCCACACGGTGCGCGAGGTGAAGGCGTTGAGGATCACCAGCGAGCCGAGCAGCAGCGGGATGCCGAAGAAGACGTCGGTGAGGCGGGAGATGATCGTGTCGACCCAGCCGCCGAAGTAGCCGGCGATCATGCCGGTCAGACCGCCGACGATGGTCACGCCGACGGTGACGCAGATGCCGACGACGACCGAGGCGCGGGCGCCGTAGATCACGCGGGCGTAGATCGAGCGGCCCTGGATGTCGTAGCCGAACCAGTCCGCCTGGAAGAAGTTGGTGTAGTCCGGCTTGCCCAGGTAGTGGGCGCGCAGGTCACCGGCGCGCGGGTCCACCGAGGTGAACAGGCCCGGGGCGATCGCGATGACGACCAGCAGCAGGATCAGCAGCGCGGAGATCACGAAGATCGGCCGGCGGCGCAGGTCGTGCCAGGCGTCGGAGCCGAGGCTGCGGGCCTTCTCCGGCTTGGCCACGGCCGCCGCGGCGGCCCCTTCGCGCGGGGAGGGGATCTGCCCCGCGTCCTTCTTCTCGGTCAGGTCAGGCATAACGAATCCTCGGGTCCAGGACCGCGTAAAGCAGGTCGACGATCAAGCCGGCGGCCAGGTACACAAGCACCAGGAAGGCGACGAAGCCGGAGACCGTCGGCCCCTCCTTGTGGTTGATCGCCATGAAGAGCGCGTTGCCGACACCCTTGACGTTGAAGATGCCCTCGGTCACGATCGCGCCGCCCATCAGGGCGCCGAGGTCGGTGCCGAGGAAGGTGACCACCGGGATCAGCGAGTTGCGGAGCAGGTGGGTGCCGATCACCTTGCGCCGCGGCAGGCCCTTGGCCACCGCGGTGCGGACGTAGTCCGCCTTGATGTTCTCGGCTATGGAGGTACGGGTGAGGCGTGCGACGTACGCCAGCGACAGCGAGCCGAGCACGACGGCCGGCAGCACCAGCTGGGAGATGTCGTTGCTGTCCTGGACGGTCGGGGTGACCCAGCCGAGGTTCTGCCCGAAGACCGTCTGGAACACGAAGCCGAGCACGGGGACCGGGATCGAGATCAGCAGCAGGGTCATGACCAGGGTGCCCTTGTCGAAGAGCTTCCCGCGGCGCAGACCGGAGACCAGGCCGATGCCGACACCGAGCACGATCTCGATGGCGAAGGCCAGCAGGGCCAGCCGGATGGTGACCGGCAGGGCCTCGGTGATCACGTCGAGCACCGGCCGCTGGTTGCCCAGCGTCTTTCCGAAGTCACCGGTGACCAGGCCCCCCATGTAATCGAGGTACTGCTGGATCAGCGGCTCGTCGAAACGCATCTGGTGCTTCAGGGCGGCGAGCTGGACCGGGTCCGGCGCCTTGTCGCCCCACATCGCGGCCACCGGGTCACCCGGCAGCACGTGCACCATAAAGAAGATGAGCGCGGTCGTTCCGATGAACACCGGGATCATCTGGAGCAGTCGCCTCGCGACAAAGCGCCCCATCGTGCCTCCATGTTGGCTCTGCCGGGCCCGTCAACCCGGAGAGATAAGTCGGCGTGCCAACGGCCGGTGCCAGTCCTCTCGCCCTTGTGGGGATGGACGGGCACCGGCCGTTGTCACCGGGTCAGGCGGTGCCGACCGATTACTTCTTCTTGACCTCGACGTCGGTGTAGACCGGGTTGCCGAAGGAGTCGAACTTCACGTTCTGGACGTTCTTCGAGTAGCCCGAAGAGGTCTTGTAGTACCAGAGCGGGATGGCCGGCATGTCCTTGGCCAGGACGGCCTCGGCCTGCTGGTAGAGCTCGGCGGTCTTCTCGACCGAGGTGGCCGCGTCGGCCTCCTTGGTGAGCTTGTCGAACTCGGGGCTCGAGTAGCCGGCGTCGTTGGCCGCGGCACCGGTGCCGTAGACGTCACGCAGGAAGTTGGCGTTCAGCGGGTAGTCCTGCACCCAGCCGGTACGCATCATGCTCGGGACCTGCTTCTTGGTGACCAGGTCGCGCGAGGTCTTGAAGTCGGGCTTCGGGTCGCCCAGGCACTCGACGCCGGTGTTCTGGCGGATCGAGTTGCAGACCGCGTCGACCCACTCCTTGTGACCACCGTCGGAGTTGTACAGGATGGTGATCTTGTTGCCGGGGACGCCGCCGCCGTCCTGGATCAGCTGCTTGGCCTTCGCCGGGTCGAACTTGCAGGCGTCGCCGCAGGTGCCGGCCTTGTAGCCCATGACGCCCGGGGCCACGAACGCGTCGGCGGGCTGGCGGTTGCCGTTGAGGACCGTCTTGGTGATGGTCTCGCGGTCGATCGCCATCGAGAGGCCCTGACGGACCTTCTCCTTGCCCGGGGCGTTCCACTCCTGGTTGTACAGGGCGAACGAGATGTTCTGGATGGCGCCCTGCGGCTGGTCGACCGCGCGCTTGCCCAGGTCGTCCTTGTACTTCGGCAGGTCGGTCGGGTCGACCTGGTCCAGCACGTCGAGGGTGTCGGACATCAGGTCCTTGTACGCGGCCTCGCCGGCCGTGTAGTTGCGGAAGATGATTCCGCCGTTCTTGGCCTTGTTCGTGCCCTGGTACTTGTCGTAGGCCTCAAGGGTGATGGCCTTGTTGTGCTCCCACGACTTGAACTTGTAGGGGCCGTTGCCGACCGGCTTCTCGCCGTAGCCGGCCGGGTCCTTGAAGAAGCCCTCGGGCAGCGGGTAGAAGGAGGAGTAGCCGAGCTTGTACGTGAAGTACGAGACCGGGCTGGTCAGGTCGATGGTGAAGTGCGTCTCGTCGACGACCTTCAGACCGGACATCTCCTTGGCGGTCGGGTCGCCCTTCTCCGGGTGCACGGCGTCGTAGCCGGCGATGTCGGAGAACCAGTCCGAGTTGATCTGGTTGTTGGCCGGGTTGGCCGACCAGTTCCAGGAGTCGACGAAGGACTTGGAGGTGACCGGGGTGCCGTCGTGGAAGGTCCAGCCGGACTTCAGGGTGACGGTGTAGTGCTTGGCGTCGGTGGTCTCGATCTTGTCGGCCACCTGGTTGCGCAGCGCGCCGGTCGCCGGGTCGTAGTCGACGAGGCCCATGAAGAGCTGCTTGACGATGCGGCCGCCCTGGTTCTCCATGGCGTTGGCCGGCTGCAGCGGACGCTGCGGCTCGCCGCTCTGGTAGCTGAAGACGCCGTTGGGGTCGACCGCGGAGCTGTCGTTGCTACCCGCGGAGTTGTCACTGCTGCCACCGCTACCACAAGCAGTCGCGGCGAGGGCGACAGCAACAGCTGCGACAACCCACTTGGCCTGGCTCGCACCGCGCATCGGTGTGCCTCCTGAATTCGACGTTGCAACGAGGAGAGCACTGCGGACGGTTCATACCGGGCCCGCTGTGCCGTCCGCGCTCGTGGTTTCGGCGCGCACCCCTGCGCGTTAACCCTTGACCCGAGCCTGACTGGCTCCACTATCCGTCACGCACGGACACGAAAGTGACCAGTGACGATCTCAATTAGGTCACATGAACAGTCGGTAAGTTTCGAAAACCGGACATATGAGACATAGCCAGACAGGCACCAAACGGACAGTCGTCACGGATGACGAACTGTCACGTCCGCTCAGCGGACACCCGGGTGTGATGAGCGCTATTCCGTGAATAGCGGCCCCGACAACTTGGAGTAGTTGAAAAAGTTCGCCCCCCTCTCCATCTGGAAAGGGGGGCGAACATTCCGGCCAAAGGCCGTGGCTATGACCGGATCACGCCTTCTTGGCGCGCGAGGCGGTGCGTCCGCGGTCCTTCTGGTCGAGAACGACCTTACGGATGCGAACCGTCTCCGGGGTCACCTCGATGCACTCGTCCTCGCGGCAGAACTCCAGCGACTGCTCCAGCGAGAGCTTGCGCGGCGGGACGATCGACTCGGCCACGTCGGCGGTCGAGGACCGCATGTTGGTGAGCTTCTTCTCCTTGGTGATGTTCACGTCCATGTCGTCGGAGCGCGAGTTCTCACCGACGATCATGCCCTCGTACACCTCGGTGCCCGGCTCGCAGAAGAGCACGCCGCGCTCCTGCAGGTTGGTCATCGCGAAGGCGGTGACCACACCGGCGCGGTCGGCGACCAGCGAGCCGTTGTTGCGGGTGGTCAGCTGGCCGAACCACGGCTCGTGGCCCTCGTGGATCGAGTGCGCGATGCCGGTGCCGCGGGTGTTGGTGAGGAACTCGGTGCGGAAGCCGATCAGGCCGCGGGACGGCACGACGAACTCCATCCGGACCCAGCCCGAGCCGTGGTTGGACATGTTGTCCATCCGGCCCTTGCGGACGCCCATGAGCTGGGTGACGGCACCCATGTGCTCCTCGGGCACGTCCACGGTCAGGCGCTCGACCGGCTCGTGGGTCTTGCCGTTGACCTCCTTGGTGACCACCTGCGGCTTGCCGACGGTCAGCTCGAAGCCCTCGCGGCGCATGGTCTCGATCAGGATGGCCAGCGCCAGCTCACCGCGGCCCTGCACCTCCCAGGCGTCCGGGCGCTCGGTGTCCAGCACGCGCAGCGAGACGTTACCGATCAGCTCGCGGTCCAGGCGGTCCTTCACCTGGCGGGCGGTGACCTTGCGGTCCACCTTGACGCCGGACTTGGCGTCCGCGCCCTTGCCGGAGCCGCCGCGGCCGACCAGCGGCGAGGTGTTGGTGCCGATGGTCATCGAGATGGCCGGCTCGTCCACCGTGATCAGCGGCAGCGCGATCGGGTTCTCGGTGTCGGCCAGGGTCTCGCCGATCATGATGTCGGAGATGCCGGCGACGGCGCAGATGTCACCGGGGCCCGCCACCTCGGCCGGCTTGCGGGTGAGCGCCTCGGTCATCAGCAGCTCGGAGATGCGGACGTTCTGGATCGTGCCGTCGCGCTTGATCCAGGCCACGGTCTGGCCCTTGCGCAGCTCGCCCTGCTCGACGCGCAGCAGCGCGATGCGGCCGAGGAAGTTGTCGGCGTCCAGGTTGGTGACGTGCGCCTGCAGCGGGGCGTCCTCGTCGTAGCTGGGGGCCGGGACGTGCTCCAGCAGGGTGGAGAAGAACGGCTCCAGGTTGGTGCTGTCCGCGGGAACGGTGCCGTTCTCCGGCTTGGTCAGCGAGGCGACGCCGTCACGGGCGCAGGCGTAGACGATCGGGAACTCGATCTGCTCCTCGTCCGCGTCCAGGTCCAGGAACAGGTCGTAGGTCTCGTTGATGACCTCGTCGATCCGGGAGTCCGGGCGGTCCGTCTTGTTGATGCACAGGATGACGGGCAGGCGCTGGGAGAGCGCCTTGCGCAGCACGAAGCGGGTCTGCGGCAGCGGGCCCTCGGAGGCGTCGACCAGCAGGACGACCGCGTCCACCATCGACAGACCGCGCTCGACCTCGCCACCGAAGTCGGCGTGGCCCGGGGTGTCGATGATGTTGATGGTGATCGGCGCGCCGCCGTCCTTGGGGTGGTACTTGACCGCGGTGTTCTTCGCGAGAATGGTGATGCCCTTCTCGCGCTCCAGGTCGTTCGAGTCCATCATGCGGTCGTCGAGCTGCTGGTGGGCGGCGAAGGCGCCGGCCTGCTTGAGCATGGCGTCGACCAGCGTGGTCTTGCCGTGGTCGACGTGGGCGACGATGGCGACGTTACGGATGTCGTTGCGCGTGGGCATGCCTTGCTGATTCTCCCGGAATCGTGGGTTGCGGCGCCCGGCTGCGTGACGCGCACTTGCGATCCCTGTCGATCGCCGCCGCCCGTTCCGCCTGCTACTACCGGTCCACCCGCCGGGCATCTGGACATGCGCGGCTTCCCCCTATCGTACGGGGAAGCGCCCAGGTGGGCAGAAACGACCAGGTCGGGCGGGATCAAGATCACAGCCGGTCGCCGCGCTCACGGCGCCCTACCCGGTCCAGCCCACGTCCTGGAAGCGCGGCCGGGTGAAGCCGAAGGCGCCGGCTCCGGCGAGGCCGGTCCGGGTGCCGACCAGGTCGGGGCGCTGGTAGAGCGGCACGGAGTGGCCGAGCTGCCAGATCCGGACGTCGGCCTCCTGGAGGAGGTCGAGCCGGGCGGCCGGGTCGAGCTCGGCGGCGGCCCGGTCGAAGAGGCGGTCGATCTCCTCGGTGCCGCTGCGGGCGTAGTTGCCGCCGGGGTCGAGGGCGCCGTCCGGGTTGGGCCGGGGCTTGGCGTAGGCGGCCCGCTGCTCGGCTGCCGGGCTGGGGCCGGCGGGCCAGGAGAACAGGGCGAGGTCGTAGTCGCCGGCGGCCAGGTGGTCCGCGGCGAAGGTCTCGGCGGGCACGGCCACCGGCCTGACCGCGATGCCGGCCTCGGCGAGGTTCGCCCGCAACGCCTCGGCGGTGCGGGCGGCGGTGGCCGAGCCGGCCGGGAGCAGCAGCGTCAGCGACAGCTCCTTGCCGTCCTTGGTCCGGGTGCCGCCGTTCGGGCGCTTCCAGCCGGCCCGCTCCAGCAGGTCGGCGGCGTCCGCGCGCCCGGCCGCGGCGCTGTCGTCCCGGTAGCCCTCCTGGTCCTGGGCGAGCAGGTGGCTGCCGAGCGGGGCGCCGGGCAGACCGAGCGGGGCGAGGGCGGCCTCGGCGATCCGCCGCCGGTCGACGGCCCGGGTGAGCGCGCGGCGCAGCGCCGGGTCCGTGAGCGGGCCGCGGGCGGCGTTGACGGTGAGCTGGGTGAGCGAGGCGGCTGCGGCCCGGTGGAGGGTGAGGCCGGGCAGCGACGCGGCCCGTTCGAGGGCCGGTGCCGCCGCCTGGGGCTCGGCCCGGTCCACGGCGGCGGTGAGCGGGGCGACGTCGAGCCGGTCCTGGTCGAGCGCGTCGAGCCGCCGCTCGGGCGGGACGGCGAGGAAGTCGATCCGCTCGGCCTTCGGCCGGTCCCCCCACCACAGCGGGTTGCGCACCACTTCGACCCGCTCGGCGTCGTACCGGGCGACGGTGTACGGCCCGGCGCCGAGGTGTCCGGTGCCGGTGAGCGCCCGGGCGAAGGCGCCCGGGGTGGCGGTCTCGGCAGCCGGGTAGAGCGGCCCGAACAGCGCGCGCCACTCGCCGTACGGCCGCCGGAAGGTGACCTTGACCTCGTGCGGGTCGGCGCCCTGGGCGATCGAGTCGATGGCGTCGTACCCGGCGGCCGGGCGCCCGCGGTAGGCGGGGTCGAGCCCGGAGAGGGCGGCCCGCTGGGCGCTGAAGTCGGCGGCGGTCAGCGGGGTGCCGTCGCTCCAGACGGCGTGCGGGTTGAGCCGGTAGGTGACGACCTGGGGCTGCTGTCCGGGCGGGGTGGACTCGGCGCCGGCCAGGTAGTCCGGGTCGGGGGCGAGCCGGCCGTGCTCGTCGGGCCGGAACAGCGCGGGGTACAGCGCCTGCGCGAGCAGCGCCGAGTCGGCGGTGGCGCCGCCCTGGTAGACGTTCAGCGTGGCGGGGACGCCGTCCAGGGCCCAGCGCACCGTGCCGCCGTCCCGGACGGCGTCGCGGTCGGGCGGCCGGACGTCCCCGGTGCCGGCGGTCGGGTCGGCCGGGACGGGGGCGGCGGCCGGGGTGCGGGCCGGGGCGGGGCCCTCGGTGCAGCCGCCGAGCGCGGCGGCGAGCAGCAGCGCGGCGGCTGCGGCGGTGAGCGGGCGGACGGGCATGGCGGTCATGCAACGCCGCCGGGCGGGCGGGGCCCGGGCCGACACGGCGGGCCGCCGGGCGGCTCACCCGGACGGCCCATCCCCTCGCAGGCCCTACAGCGCCAGCTCGAACCAGACGATCTTGCCCTTGGGGGTGCGCCGGCTGCCCCAGCGCTCGGCGAGCAGGCTGACGAGCTGCAGGCCGCGGCCGCCCTCGTCGGTCTCCTGGGCGCGCCGCTGCCGGGGCTGCGCGTAGCCGTCGTCCCAGACCTCGCAGACCATGCTGCGCTCGCGCAGCAGCCGCAGCCGGATCTCGCCCCGGCCGTGCTTGAGCGCGTTGGTGACGAGTTCGCTGACGAGCAGTTCGGTGGTGTCGACCAGTTCGTCCAGGCCCCGGGCGAGCAGCCAACTGCAGGCCAGTTCACGGGCCTTGGCGACGGAGGTGGGCTCGGGCGGCAGGAACCAGTTGCCGACCGCGTCCTCGGGGAAGGCGTGCACCTTGGCCATCAACAGGGCGATGTCGTCCTCGCCGTGGTGCGGGTTGAGCTCGCCGAGCACGTGGTCGCAGAGTTCCTCCAGGCCCTTGCCCTCGTCGGAGAGCGCGACCCGGAAGGCCTTCAGGCCCTCGTCGAGCTGGTGCTTGCGGCTCTCCACCAGGCCGTCCGTGTAGAGGCCGAGCAACGCGCCGTCCGGGAGGGTCAGTTCGACCTCCTCGAAGGGCTCGCCGCCGACGCCGAGCGGCAGGCCGGGCGGCACGTCGAGCATCCGGGCGGGTTCGCCGGGGCTGAGCAGGACGGGCGGCAGGTGGCCGGCGTTGGCGAACACGCAGCGCCGGGTGACGGCGTCGTAGACGGCGTAGACGCAGGTGGCGAGGTAGACCTCGCGGGCCTCCTCGTCGGCCGACGAGGTGAGCCGCCCGTACGGGCTGTGCGGGCCGGCCGGGACGGAGTCGTCGCCGAGGCCGCGGGCGATCTCGTCGAGCGCGCCGAGCACTTCGGCCGGGTCGAGGTCGAGCATGGCCAGGGTGCGGACGGCGGTGCGCAGTTGGCCCATGGCGACGGCGGCGCGCAGGCCGCGGCCCATCACGTCGCCGATGACGAGGGCGGTGCGGTTGCCGGGCAGCGGGATGACGTCGAACCAGTCGCCGCCGACCTCGGTGTTGTTGTTGCTGGGCAGGTAGCGGCAGGCGATCTCCAGGCCGCTGGCGGCCGGCTTGCCGGGGGGCAGCAGGCTGCGCTGGAGGATGAGGGCGCGCTCGTGCTCGCGGCGGTAGAGCCGGGCGTTGTCGATGCAGACGGCGGCGCGGGCGACGAGTTCCTCGGCGATCGCGACGTCGCGGGCGTCGAAGGGCTCGCTGCCGATCGCCCGGGAGAGCTGGACGAGGCCGAGCACCTGGTCGCGGGCGACCAGCGGGACGATCAGGGTGGAGCGCAGCAGCGGGTCGGGCCCGGGCTCGGGGACGACGCTGCGGCCGGTGCGCAGCGCCCGGGCGTGCGGGGAGCGGCGCGGGTAGCAGAGGGTGCCGCCGGCTTCGGCGATCGGCAGGCCGGTGACGGAGCCGAGCACCGAGGAGGCGCCGCCGATGACGCTGGAGACGGCGACCCGGCGCAGTTCGCCGCTGCCGTCGGTGAGCACGCTGTCGCCGAGCCGCCCGGCGCTGGGGACGGTCTCGCCGGAGAGCAGCGCGGTGTAGAGGTCGACGGTGGCGAGGTCGCAGAACGGCGGGACGACGACGTCGAGCAGTTCCTTGGCGGTGGTCTCCAGGTCGAGGGTGGAGCCGATGTGGGCGCTGGCCTCGTTGAGCAGGGCGAGGTTGCGGCGCACGCCGTCCGCCTCGCGTTCGGCGACGTGCCGGCTGGTGACGTCGGAGACCTGCCCGGCGATGCCCATCGGCTGCCCGGCGCTGCCGTTGAGGCGGTACAGCGACACGGCCCAGAGCCGGTTGCCCTCGCGGGTGGGGACGGGCGTGTGGAAGCGCAGGTCGAAGACGGGCTCGCCGGTGGCGAGGACCTTGCGCAGGGCGGCGGTGAGCCGGTCGGCCTCGCCGGCCGGGAAGAGGTCGTGCGCGGTGAGGCCTTCGAGGTCGGCAGGGGCGAGGCCCATGCCGGAGGCGAAGGCGTCGTTGACCCGCTGGAGGCGCAGCCGGTCGTCGAACAGCACGAAGCCGGTCGGGGTCTGCCCGAAGACGGCTTCGGAGGCGGCGAGGTCGGTCTCGACCCGGCGCAGCCGGCCGAGGTCGACGGCGAGGCAGGTGGCGCCGGCGGTGGGCAGGGCGCTGTCGGGCATCAGGTACAGCTCGGCGAGGCCCTCGCCGCCGCCCGCCTCCCGGTAGGGGGTGGTGCCGACCCACTCCTCGCCGGCCAGGGTGCGTTCCAGCCGGGCGCGGCCGCGCTGCCAGAGTTCGCGGGGGACGAAGGTGGCGATCGGGTCGGCGCCGACCGCTTCGCCGGCGGGGACGCCGAAGAACTCGGCGGCGCGCTCGCTCCACTGGCTGATCCGCCCGTCCGGGCCGATCGCGAAGGTGGCGACCCGGATGTAGTCGTAGATCGATCCGGGGTCGCCGACGCCCCAGGTCCGCGCCCCGGTGACGGCGGTGCGGGCGGGGCCTTCGGCACGGCCGCCCGGTGGGGCCGTGGGCGTGGGCGGTTGCAAGGCGCCGACCTGCCCGGGAACAGCGGCATGACCGCTGCTGCTCGGCGCGTTCCGCGCCGGGGTGCTGTTCAACGGACCGACCCCTCCAACCCGCGACCGTCCGGATGTCGAGAAGACCGAGTATTCATCATCGAGGGGTACGTTCACACGCCCTCAACATCACAACATCAGATCGGGCGAAGGTTTTTGTCCTACCGCCCGCGCAACCACAATGCCACGTCCGCGCCCCCTTCCGGGGCGCGCGCTCCCCCAGCGCCCGGGATGGCATATGCGTCCCGGTCCCGCGACGGACCGGCCGGCCTCACGGCGTCTCGGCCCCGCGGCCCGGCAGTGCCTGCTCGAACCAGACCACCTTGCCGATGCCCTCGGCCCGGGCGCCCCAGCGCAGCGCGAGCCGGCGGACCAGTTCCAGGCCCCGGCCGCCCTCGTCGGCCTCGGCCGCGTGCCGCTCGCGGGGCGGGTCGGGCAGCGGGTCGGAGATCTCGACCAGCAGCGTCTCGCCCAGGGTGAGCCGTAGCCCGATCGGGGCGCTCGCGTACCGGACGGCGTTCGTGACCAGCTCGCTGACCAGCAGTTCCGCGGTGTCGGTCAGCTCCTCGACGCCCCACTCGGCGAGCGTGCCGCGGACCAGCCGGCGGGCCCGGGAGACGGCGGTGGGTTCGGCCGGCAGGGTCCAGCCGGCCGTGGGGGTGCCGGCCTGGCCGTGGCCGAGCCGGGCGAGCAGCAGCGCGACGTCGTCGGGTTCGCGCCCCTGCTCCATGGTGTCGAGCACCGCCTCGCAGGCGGCCTGGATGGAGGCGTACGGCTCCTGGAGCACGGTGACGAGGCGGCCGAGGCCGACGTCGAGGTCCTTGTCCCGGGACTCGACCAGGCCGTCGGTGCACAGGGCGAGCAGGCTGCCCTCGGCGATCTTCAGTTCGACGGATTCGAACGGAACTCCGCCGACGCCGAGCGGCGCGCCGGAGGGCAGGTCGAGGATCCGGCCGGCGCCGCCGGGCAGCGGGCTGCCGGTGCGGGTCGGCTCGTCGGCCTCCTCGCGGGGCACCACCAGCACCGGCGGGATGTGCCCGGCCTTGGCGACGGTCAGCATCGAGGTGCCCGGGTCGTACACCGCGTAGACGCAGGTGGCGAGCAGCGCCTCGTCCGGGCCCTGGGCGAGGTCGTCGGCCAGCTCGTGGACGTGCCGCAGCAGCACGTCCGGCGGCAGGTCGAGGGCGGCCAGCACCCGGACGGCGGTGCGCAGCCGGCCCATGGTGGCGGCGGCCCGCAGGCCGTGGCCCATCACGTCGCCGACCACCAGGGCGGTGCGGTCGCCGGGCAGCGGGATGACGTCGAACCAGTCGCCGCCGACCTCGGTGCCGCTGCTGCCGGGCACGTAGCGGTAGGCGACCTCGACGCCGGTGGGCTGCGGGACCTGCTGCGGGAGCAGGGTGCGCTGGAGGGTGAGCGCGGCGGTGCGTTCGCGGGCGTAGAGGCGGGCGTTGTCCAGCGAGCTGCCGGCCCGGTCGGCGAGTTCGACGGTGAAGGCGAGGTCGTCCCGGTCGAAGCCCTCGCGGTAGCCGGCCCGGCTGACCAGCAGCAGGCCGATCACGATGCCGCGGGCGCGCAGCGGGACGACCAGCATCGAGTGCACGCCGAGGTCGTGGGCGGCCTGCGTCTTGGGGTCCCCGGGGTAGGTGACGTCGTCGAGCTGGTCGGCGCCGGACAGCAGCTCGGGGACGCCGGTGCGCAGCACCCGGCCGCAGGCGGAGTCCTCGGCGAAGGTGATCCGGGCGCCGCGGCGGAGCATCACCTCGACCTCGGGGCCGTCCTGGACGGAGGCGGTGCCGAGCTGCAGCAGCGAGGTGCGGCGGTCGTGGCCGTGCCGGGGCAGGTCGTCACCGTGCGCGACGGCCTGCAGCAGGATCACCGCGGAGTGGTCGGTGAGCCGGGGGACGACGGAGTTGGCGAGCTCCTGGGCGATCATGGCGGCGTCGAGCAGGTCGCCGACCCGGGAGCCGAACTCGTTGAGCAGCGAGAGCCGGCGCCGGGCGTGCTCGACCTTGGCGACGGCCCGGTAACGCTCGGTGACGTCCATGACGGTGCCGGAGATGCCGAGCACCCGGCCGGAGCGGTCCGTCATCCGGCTGTAGGAGATCGAGCGGTAGCCGGCCCGGGAGGTCACCGGGGAGGCGAGGGTGACGTCGATGACCGGCTCGCCGGTGGCCAGCACCTGGCGCTGGATGGCGGTGATCTCGTCGGCCGTCCGCTCGGGCAGGGTCTCGCCGGTGGTGCGGCCGACGTGGTCGTCCAGGGCGACGCCGTTCATCTCGGCGAGGGTCTGGTTGACGGCGGTGTAGCGCAGGTCGGTGTCCAGGATGGCGATGCCCAGCGGGGACTGCTCGAACAGCGCGTCGCGCACCGCGAGGTCCCGCTCGATGGCCCGGACGGCGGTCGCCTCGGCCAGGCTGACCTGCAGGAACGGGGTGCCGTCGCCGTCCACCAGGAGGGCGATCCGGGCGTCCACCGGGACGGGCACGCCCTCCCGGTCGCGCAGCTCGGCGTTGCCGGCCCAGCGGCCGTGCCGCAGCGTGTCCTGGACGGCGGCGCGGATCCGGCCGACCTGCTCCTGGTCGGGGATCAGCTCCTCGATCCGGCGGCCGACCAGCAGTTCGCTGGGCCAGCCGAGCAGTTCCTCGGCGGCGGGGCTCCAGAGCACCACGCGGCCGGCGGTGTCCAGGATCGCGATGGCGACCTTGAGCATGTCGAGCAGGCTGCCCTCGGGGGGCGCGGCGAGGCCGTACGGGGTGTCGGCGGGCCCGCCGGGGAACGGCCGGCCGGGGCGGCTGCGCAGGCCGGCCGGGGCGGCGGCGTCGGGGGCGGCCGGATCGGCGGCCGGATCGGCAGCCGGGGGGACGGCCAGGGTGGGGGCGGGGCGGGCGGGCGGCGCTTCGGGTTCGGCGGGCCCGGCGGGCCCGGCGGGCGCGGCGGCGGCGCGGCGGCGGCCGGGCGACGGCTGCGGGGTGCCGGGGCGGGTGCCCCGGCGCAGCCGGGCGCGGGCGGCGGCGCTCCCCGCGATGCCTGCCCGCCGCTCTCCCCCGCGACCGCTCCCGGTACTCGGCACCGTCGAGGCCTCCGGCTCTGGTCGGGATCGGCGCCGCCGGCTGGGGGGCGGCTCACCGATGGTGACGAATTGGGCCGAATAGTGACATACCCAGCGGGGCCCAGGCTATCCCGGGTCCCGCGTCCTCTTGTCCGATTGACCGACCCGGGCGGTCTGCGCGTCGCCGGGCCGCCGGGTGCCGTTCGCCGTCGCGGTCGTCAGGGGTGCAGCAGAGGGGCGACGTGCGGCAGGACCTCGCGGTCGTGGCCGATCCAGTCGACGGCGTCCAGTTCGTCCGGGCCCAGCCAGCGCAGCTCGTCGTGCTCCTGGAGCGGGCGCGGCTCGCCGGCCAGCAGCTCGGCGGTCCAGAACCGCAGCTCCAGGCCGGGGCGCACGGTCCACGCGCCGGGCAGCCGGCTCAGCGCCCGGGCCCGTACGCCCAGCTCCTCCAGCAGCTCGCGCTCCAGCGCCTGCGCCTCGGTCTCGCCCGGCTCGGCCTTGCCGCCGGGGAACTCCCAGCGCCCGGCCACCGCCGCGGGTGTGCTGCGCCGGGCGGCCAGCACCCGGCCCTGGTGGACCAGCGCGCCGCCGACGACGATCCGGGGGGCGGGGGGCTGCTCGGGGGCTTCGTCCATGCCCCGAACCCTACGGTCTCAGCTGTCGGCGCCTTCCGCGTCCGCCTCCACCCAGTAGAGCTGCTTGTGGCCGCGGGCCTCGAACTCGGCGGCCAGGCGCTCCGCTTCGGCCCGTTCGAGCCCCTCGGCGACCAGGAAGCGGTTGCCGTTGTCGTCCTGCCGCATCACGCGGTGGCTGCCCATGGCGCCAGCGTACGGGCCCCGGCCTGCGTGGGGGTCGGGCCGGGGCCGCGCCCGTGACCCTACGCCCGGCGAGCTACCGGCAGGTACGGATGGTGTTAACGCTGAGTAACCCCGGGGCGGGGCGGCGGGCCCGCGTCAGACCCGCAGGTCGGGCACCTGCTCGCCGGTGGACAGGCCCAGCCCGCGCCGGATCTCCGCGTTGAGCGCCATCGACTTCACCTGCAGCCCCTCGGCCCGGCGGATGTCGCCGGGCAGGTCGGTGCCGGAGGCCGCGTCGCTCCAGGCGCCGGCCGCCTGCTCCTTGGCCGCGGCCAGCTTGGCGACCTTCGGGGCGACCTCGGCCGGCCAGGCCACCGAGGGCTTGTCCAGCGCGGTGGCCTCGGCCCGGCAGGCGTTGGCCATCCGCCGGGCCCAGTCCCGGTACTCGGCGGGGGCGGCGGACGGGTCCTTCGACGGCTGGTCGGCGGTGGCCCGGTTGAAGCCGCGGGCGGCCTCCAGGTAGGCCAGCTGGGCGGCGGTCAGACTGCGCCGGTCGGTGCGGACCGTCCCCACGTGCTGCTCGTCGCGGTCCTCGAAGGCGCAGGTGACGCGCCGGTCGCCGCGGCCCCAGGTGGTCCGGGTCGGGTAGAGGTAGACGTCGTCCATGCCGTCCGGCACGGCCCACTGGTCGAGCGCGTACTCGTCGAGCACCGGGCGGCACAGCTCGGCGGCGCGGGAGCGGAGCACCGTCTCGCCCGGGAAGGACGAGCCGTCCGCCGTGGGGAAGTCGGTGCCGCCGGCCACCTCGCCGTGGTGCGGCTCCGCGCAGGGCACCCGGCGCACCCAGTACACCGTGTCGTCGCCGCCCGGGTTGGCCACGACGCCGTCGCCGGTGTCGTTGTAGCAGTCCCCGGCCTTCAGCTCGGACCAGTGCACGGCGCCGGCCGGGGCCTTCCCGCCGCCGCTGCGGGCGAGGTCGTCGTCGTGCCGCGGGCTGAAGTCCCCGGCGCCCAGGACGAGCGACATGACCACCGTGCCGACCGCGCCGAGCACCACGCCCGCCACGGCCATGCCGAAGCCGTGCTCCCGGCGGCGCTTGATCTGGGTCAGCGCGACGATGCCGAGGACCAGCGCCACCGGCGCGGCCAGCACCACGCCGGTCACCAGCGCGGCCACCGCGAGGCCGTTGGTCGGCGCGGGGGAGGGGGCGGCCGGTGGGTACGGGTACGGGTACGGGTACGTGTACGGGTCGCCGTGCGGCGCGGGCGGGTGCGGAGCCGGCTGGAGGCCGGACACGGCCGAGGGCGGCACCGAGGCCCAGCCGCCGGCGGGCAGCGGCGGGGGCGGCGGCTGCGGCGGGGCGGCGGAGGGGAAGGGGGCGGCGGCCTGCGGCGGGGCGGGGGGTGCCTCGGGGGTCCCGGGGGCCTCGGGCTGGGCGGGCGCCTCGGGCTCCGAGGCGGACTCGGGCTCCGCCAGGGCCTTCAGGAGGTCGATCCGCGGGTCGCGTTCCTCCCGCGCCGAGGCCGACTCGGGCGCCGGACCGCGTTCCTGCTCGCGTTCGCGCTCGTGTCCCTGCTCGCGTTCCTGCTCGCGTTCCTGCTCGCGTTCCTGCTCGCGTTCCTGCTCGCGTTCCTGCTCGCGTTCCTGCTCGCGTTCCGTCGCGGCTTCCCCGGCGGGCGACTCCGGCCCCGGCTCCGGCAGCTCGGACTTCGACACCTTGGACTCCCCCACCCCGCCGCGACGGGCATCGGCTCCGGCAGTTCGACTCATCGGCCGCTCCGCACCAGCCGGTCGGACGGACCCGAACCGGCCCGGATTCGAGCGGCCGCGCGACTCTATCCGATCATTCCGACGATCCGCCGCGCCATTTCCGGCGCTCGCCCGCCCGGCCTCCCCGGCCGATCACCCGCGCGCCAGGATCTCGCCGTGCAGCATGGCGAACCAGCCGTCCCCGGCGGCGCTCCACTCCCGCCAGCCGGCCGCGATCCGCTCCAGCTCCGCCCGGTCGGCGAAGCCCCGTTCCACCGCCGTCCGTCCGAACGCGGTGCCGGTGACCCGGTCCGCCCACATCCCGCCCCACCAGTCGCGCCGCTCGGGCGTCGCGAAGGTCCACGTGGTGGCACTCGCGGTCACCTCGGCGAAGCCGGCGGCGCGGGCCCAGGACAGCAGCCGCCGGCCGGCGTCCGGTTCACCGCCGTTGGCCCGGGCGACCTGCCGGTACAGCTCCAACCAGCGCCCCAGCTCGGGCACTTCGGGGTACCAGGTCATCGACGCGTAGTCGACGTCACGGACCGCGACCACCCCGCCGGGCGCCGTCACCCGGCGCAGCTCGCGCAGCGCGGCCACCGGGTCGGCCACGTGCTGCAGCGTCTGGTGGGCGTGCACCACGTCGAACTCACCGTCCCGGTACGGCAGTCGGTGGACGTCCGCGCACTCGAGGGCGACGTTGGCGAGCCCGCGCCCGGCGACGTGCTCGGCGGCCCGGGCCAGCACCTCGGCGGAGGCGTCCACGGCCACCACCCGCCCCTGCGGGCCGACCAGCTCGGCCAGGTCCGCGGTGATCGTGCCGGGTCCGCAGCCGACGTCCAACAGGGCCTGCCCGGGCCGCAGTTCGGGCAGCAGGTAGCCGGCCGAGTCGGCGGCGGTGCGGGAACGGTGCGAGCGCAGCACCGCCTCCTGGTGGCCGTGGGTGTAGACGGCGGCGGCGGGCTTCGGTGCGGTCATGCGGTCCCCCTGCTGGGTGCTCGGCGTCCGGCTCGACGGCTTCTCGGGCCGTTCCGACGCTAGCCCACGTTCCACATCACGAGAAGATTCGTCTCACATTTCGACCGAGCGACAACCGCCCGGCGCCCGCCCGCCGTACCGTGGACCCACCCGAGAGAACGGTCCCGCCCATGCCCGGCCAGCGCCCCTTCGTCCTGCTCAGCGCCGCCATGTCGCTCGACGGCCACCTCGACGACGCCTCCCCCGACCGCCTGCTGCTCTCCAACGCCGCCGACTTCGACCGGGTCGACGAGGAGCGCGCGGCCGCCGACGCGATCCTGGTCGGCGGCAACACCCTGCGCACCGACAACCCCCGCCTGCTCGTCAACTCCCCGGCGCGGCGGGCCGCCCGGCTCGCCGCGGGCCGCCCCGAGCACCCGCTGAAGGTGACGCTCAGCGCGAGCGGCGCGCTCGACGCCGGCCTGCGGTTCTGGCACACCGGCGGCGCCAAGCTCGTCTACAGCACCGACGCCGGGGCGGCGGCGCTGCGCCCCCGGCTGGACGGACTGGCCGAGGTGGCCGCGCTCGGCCCGGCGGTCGACCTCGGCGCGGTGCTGGACGACCTGGGCGCGCGCGGCGTGCGCCGGCTGATGGTCGAGGGCGGCGGCGGGGTGCACACCCAGTTCCTCGCCCGGGGCCTCGCGGACGAGCTGCACCTGGCCGTCGCCCCGCTGCTGGTCGGGCAGGCCGGGGCGCCGAGGTTCGTCGGCCCGGCGGCGTTCCCAGGCGGCCCGACCCGGCGGATGCGGCTGCTGGAGGCACGTACCGTGGGCGACGTCGTCCTGCTCAGGTACGCCCCGAAGGAGCCCGCCCCGTGACCAGCCCCGCCGCCGACCTCGCCCACCTGCGCCGGGCCGTCGAGCTCTCCCGCCGCTGCCCGCCCTCCACCACGGCCTTCTCGGTCGGCGCGGTGATCGTCGGCGCGGACGGCACGGTGCTGGCCGAGGGCTTCAGCCGGGAGACGGACCCGCACGACCACGCCGAGGAGGCGGCCCTGGCCAAGCTCCCGGCCGGCGACCCGCGGCTGCGCGGCGCGACCGTCTACAGCAGCCTGGAGCCCTGCGGCCGGCGCGCCTCGCGGCCGCGGCCGTGCGCCCGGCTGCTGATCGCGGCCGGTGTGCCGCGGGTGGTGGTCGCCTGGCGGGAGCCGGACCTGTTCGTCACCGACTGCCAGGGCGCCGCGCTGCTGGCGGCGGCCGGGGTCGAGGTGGTGGAGCTGCCGGAGCTGGCGGAGGAGGCCCGGGCGGTCAACGCCCACCTGCTCGGATGATCTTTTGTATCATTTAGATACAAAAGACTCGCCTTCTGTCGCCGAGGCCCCCAAGGAGCCACCCATGCCCGCCGCCACCCCCATCCGGCTGACCACCCGCGCCCTCCTCCTCGACATGGACGGCACCCTGGTCAACTCCGACGCCGTGGTCGAGCGCTGCTGGAGCGCCTGGGCCGTGCGGCACGGCCTCGACCCCGTCGCGGCACTGGAGGTCGTCCACGGCCGCCAGGGCCACGCGACCATGGCCGCCCTCCTCCCGGACCGCCCGATGGAGGTCAACCTCGCCGAGAACGAGCAGATGCTCGCCGAGGAGCGCGCCGACACCGAGGGCGTCGTCCCCGTCCCGGGCGCGCCCGCCTTCCTCGCCGCCCTGGCCGGCCTGCCGCACGCCCTGGTCACCTCCGCCGACCTGGCGCTCGCCCGCATCCGGATGGCCGCCGCCGGCCTCCCGCTGCCGCCCGTTCTGGTCACCGCCGAATCCGTGGGCGCCAGCAAGCCCGACCCCGAGGGCTTCCTCAAGGGCGCCGCCGCCCTCGGCTTCGCCCCCGCCGACTGCCTCGCCCTGGAGGACTCCGGCGCCGGCATCGCCGCCGCCCACGCCGCCGGCATCCCCGTCCTCGGCATCGGCCCCCGCGCCGTCCCCCACCACCCGGACGCCCACACCCCCACCCTCGACACCGTCACCGTCACCCCCCACCCGGACGGCACCCTGACGCTGACCCTCCACCCCTGACGGGCGAGCGCTCAGTAGTGGTAGCGGGCGGCCAGGACGATGATCTCGTCGTGGCCAACGAGGTAGACGAGGCGGTGCTCGTCGTCGATGCGCCGCGACCAGGCGCCGGGCAGGTGGTACTTCAGCGGCTCGGGCTTCCCGATCCCCGCGAACGGGTCACGGAGGGTGTCCTCGATGAGCTTGTTGAGCCGCGCGAGCATCTTGCGGTCGTGCTTGAGCCAGGACGTGTAGTCCTCCCAGCCCTGCTCCTCGAAGACCAGCCTCACGCGTCGGCCTGCCCGGCGTCGGCGGCATCGGGGTCGATCAGCGCACGCTCGGCGAGGTTCGTCCGGCCCAGGGCGTTCTCGTAGGCCTTCAGCAGCCGGCGCGCGTTGGCGGGCGAGCGCAGCAGGTACGAGCCCTCGCGCAGGGCCGCGTAGTCCTCGGCGGACATCAGCACGGCGTTCCCGTGCCTGGAGACGATCTCGATCGCGTCGTGGTCCTCGTTGACCTGCTTGATCAGCGGGAACAGATCCCTGCGGGCCTCGCTCGCGGTGATGGACATGAGGCATCTCCCTCCACAAGTGGTACCGGATAACGTACCACTCCGGGTCGCGGTCGAACCGGAACGCCGTCGAGGGGCCGGACTCCGGTGGAGTCCGGCCCCTCGACGAGGCACTGCCGTCAGGCCGCTCAGACGTTGAAGCGGAACTCCACGACGTCGCCGTCCTGCATGATGTATTCCTTGCCCTCGATGCGGGCCTTGCCCTTGGCGCGGGCCTCGGCGGTGGAGCCGGTCTCGACCAGGTCGGTGAAGGCGATGACCTCGGCCTTGATGAAGCCCTTCTGGAAGTCGGTGTGGATGACACCGGCGGCCTCGGGGGCGGTGGCGCCCTTCTTGATGGTCCAGGCGCGGGCTTCCTTGGGGCCGGCCGTGAGGTAGGTCTGCAGGCCGAGGGTGTCGAAGCCGACCCGGGCGAGGGTGGCGAGGCCGGGCTCGTCCTGGCCCATGGACTGGAGGAGCTCGAGGGCCTCGGCGTCGTCCAGCTCGATCAGCTCGGACTCGATCTTGGCGTTGAGGAAGATCGCCTCGGCCGGGGCGACCAGCTCGCGCTGGGCGTTCTTGAAGTCCTCGTCGGCCAGCTCGGCCTCGTCCACGTTGAAGACGTAGAGGAAGGGCTTGGCGGTGAGGAGGTGGAGCTCGCGGATCGGGGTGGTGTCGAAGCCGGCCTCGAAGAGGGTCTTGCCGGTCTCCAGGACGGCCTGCGCGGCCTCGGCGGCGGCCAGGACGGGGGCGGTGTCCTTCTTGAGGCGCGCCTCCTTCTGGAGCCGGGGCAGGACCTTCTCGATGGTCTGGAGGTCGGCCAGGATCAGCTCGGTGTGGATGGTGTCGATGTCGTCCTTGGGCGACACCTTGCCGTCCACGTGCACCACGTCGGGGTCGGTGAAGGCCCGCACGACCTGGCAGATCGCGTCCGACTCGCGGATGTTCGCGAGGAACTTGTTGCCCAGGCCCTCGCCCTCGCTGGCACCGCGCACGATGCCGGCGATGTCGACGAAGTCGACGGTGGCCGGGAGGATGCGCTGCGAGCCGAAGATCTCGGCGAGCTTGGTCAGCCGCTCGTCCGGGACGCCGACGACGCCGACGTTCGGCTCGATGGTGGCGAACGGGTAGTTGGCCGCCAGCACGTCGTTCTTGGTCAGGGCGTTGAACAGGGTCGACTTGCCGACGTTCGGCAGGCCGACGATTCCGATCGTGAGCGACATGAAGCGCAGTCCCGTGGGCTTGGAGGAGTTGGGTCGGCACCGTACGGGCCGACCCCCAAGTCTACGGGCAGCCCCAAGCCGCGCTCACGCCTCGGTCGACGCCGCCCGCGGCTCCAGGAACTCCAGCCGGTTGCCCAGCTTGTCCGCGGCGTAGAAGCGGCGGTGGTCGGGCAGGTTGTCGTCCCAGGTCACCTCGTGGCCGTGCGCGGTGAGGCGGGCGGCGAGGGCGTCCAGGGAGCGGACCAGGATGCCGGGGTGGCCCTTGACGGACGGGCGGAAGTCGGGGGTGACGCCGAGGTGGACCTCGACGCCGCCGCCGCGCCCCGCCGAATCAGGACTCGCAGCAGCCGCCGCGCGCCGCGAGCACCGGCGGCTTCGCCAGCTCGGTCATGCCGAGGACGCCGACCCAGAAGGCCCGGCACTCGTCCTCGGCGCCGGCCGGGATGTCGAGCTGGAAGTGGTCCAGGCGCTCGAAGGCGAAGTCTGCGGTCTCGGTGGTCATGACGGTCCCCCGTGCGGTCGTGCGGTCATCCGATGATCATGGTGTGTCGACTCGGCCGGGCAGGTCAGCCCCCCGAATGACGATCACAGGAGTACTCCTTCCGGAGACACGGATCAAGACCTGAACGGTCCATTACACAGTGTGGCGATGATCGGACCGTACGTTGGGCGGGTGGAGCAGAGCACCCGTACCCAGCCGCCAGGGCCCAGACGTCGTCCGCGCAGCGGCGCGGCCGGGGCCTCCGTTCCCGGTCCCGGCCGGGCTCCCGAGGGAGCCCCCGCCGCCCCCGCCTCCCGGCTGCGCCCGGTGGCCGGCCAGCCCGCCGCCCGCCCGGCCACCCCCCGGCTGCGGCTGCGCCTGCCGCTGCGCGGACGCGGCGACGCCGCGCTGTACGGGCGGCGGCGGACCGGGCGGCCGACCCGGCTGACGGCGGTCGGCACCGGCGTGGTCGCGGTGCTGGCCACGCTCGCCGTCGCGGGCGTGGACCGGCTGCTGTTCGACGGCCTCGGCTGGCTGTTCGGGGTCGGCTACCTGGTGGTCTGCTTCCAGCTGGCCGTCCGG
Source organism: Streptomyces sp. Y1 (assembly GCF_041053115.1). NCBI lineage: Bacteria > Bacillati > Actinomycetota > Actinomycetes > Kitasatosporales > Streptomycetaceae > Streptomyces > Streptomyces sp. Y1. Next base: position 3,001,167 of record NZ_CP163445.1, read on the forward strand.
GTCCGCTACGCCGACCTGCTGGCCGCGCCGATCAGTGGGCCGATCGCCTTCGCGGCGGCGCTGCTGCTGCTCGCGCCCGTCAACTCCTCGGGCGTCACCGCCCAGGTGGTGGCGCTGGCGACCGGGCTGGCGCTGCGGGCCGGCTGGCTGTTCTCCGGCACCGGACTGGCCGCGCTGATCGTGCTGGCCCGCTTCGTCGCCCAGCGCCGGATCCACCGCGCGCGGTAGCGGGCCCTCAGCCGTAGCGGGCCCTCAGTCGGCAGCCCGGGCCGCCGCCATGGCGGCCCCGACGATGCCCGCGTCGTTGCGCAGCTCGGCCGGCACCACCCGCGCCTCGCGCTCGCGCAGCCGCGGCAGGAACTTCTCGTGCTTGCGGCTCACCCCGCCGCCGATCACGATCAGCTGCGGCGAGAAGAGCATCTCCACCAGGTCCAGGTACTCGTCGACCCGCCCGGCCCACTGCTCCCAGCTCAGCCCGTGGCGCTCCTTGGCGGCCGAGGAGGCCCGGCGCTCGGCGTCCTTGCCGCGCAGTTCCAGGTGACCGAGCTCGGTGTTGGGCACCAGCGCGCCGTCGACGAAGAGCGCGCTGCCGATGCCGGTGCCGAAGGTGAGCACCAGGACGACGCCCTGCTCGCCCCGCCCGGCGCCGTGCGCGGTCTCGGCGATCCCGGCCGCGTCGGCGTCGTTGAGGACGGTCGCGGGCAGGTCCAGCGCCTCGCGGAACAGGCCCGCGGCGTCCAGGCCGATCCAGCCCTTGTCCACGTTGGCCGCCGTCCTGGTGCGGCCGCCGACGACGACGCCGGGGAAGGTCAGCCCGACCGGGCCCTGGTGGTCGAAGTGGCGCACCACCTCGCGGACGGCCGCGACGACGGCCTCGGGCGCGGACGGCTGCGGGGTGAGCACCTTGTACCGCTCCTCGGCGAGCGCGCCCCGGGCGAGGTCGACCGGGGCGCCCTTGATCCCCGAACCGCCGATGTCCACGCCGAATACCGCCGTCATCACGACCACCCTCCGCGACCCGTGCACCCGTCTGTCCACAGCCTGTGCACAAAACTACGAGAGCCGGAGCGGGCCCGCACAGCGAAAAACCCGGTGCCCGTACGGACACCGGGTTCCTCGGCGGTGGTCTACAGCTTGCCCGCGGCCTCGGCGCGCAGGTCGCGGCGCAGTTCCTTGGGCAGCGAGAAGGTCAGGTGCTCCTCGGCGGTCTTGACCGTCTCGACGGTGTCGTAGCCGCGCGCGGCCAGCCACTCCAGCACGCCGTCGACCAGGATCTCCGGCACCGAGGCGCCGCTGGTCAGGCCGACCGTGGTGACGCCCTCCAGCCACTCCTCCCGGATCTCCTCGGCGAAGTCCACCAGGTGGGCGGCCTTGGCGCCGTACTCCAGGCCGACCTCGACCAGGCGGACGGAGTTGGAGGAGTTCTTCGAGCCGACCACGATCAGCAGGTCGGTCTCCTCGGCCAGCTGCTTGACGGCGACCTGGCGGTTCTGGGTGGCGTAGCAGATGTCGTCGCTGGGCGGGCTGACCAGCGCCGGGAAGCGCTTCTTCAGCTCGCCGACGGTGGCCATGGTCTCGTCCACGGACAGCGTGGTCTGGGACAGCCAGACGACCTTGGACTCGTCCCGGACCTTCACCTGCGCGACGTCCTCGGCGCCGTCCACCAGGTGGATGCGGTCCGGGGCCTCGCCCATGGTGCCGATGACCTCCTCGTGGCCCTCGTGGCCGACGAGCAGGATGTCGAAGCCCTCGTCGGCGAAGCGCACGGCCTCCTTGTGCACCTTGGTGACCAGCGGGCAGGTGGCGTCGATGGTGGCGAGCTTGCCGGCCTTCGCCTCGTCGTGGACGGACGGCGCGACACCGTGCGCGGAGAAGACCACGATCGAGCCCTCGGGCACCTCTTCCGTCTCGTCGACGAAGATCGCGCCCTGCTTCTCCAGGGTCTGCACCACGTACTTGTTGTGGACGATCTGCTTGCGGACGTAGATCGGGGCCCCGTACTGCTCCAGGGCCTTCTCGACGGCGATCACGGCGCGGTCGACGCCCGCGCAGTAGCCCCGGGGGGCGGCGAGCAGGACACGGCGCTGCGCGGAATTCGACATGGCTCCATCGTACGGGCGGCGGCGGGCCGCGCCGGTCGCGGCGCCGGGCGGCACCGACTGGCGGAACTTCCCGGGCGGAACCGGTCACCGGTGATCGAATCTGGTGTCCATGAGCGTGTCCACGAGCGCGACGAACGAGCAGCCGGGCCCGAGCGGCCTGCGCCGCAGCCTGGGCGTGCGCGACCTGATGGTCTACGGACTGCTGTTCATCGCCCCGATGGCCCCGGTCGGCGTGTTCGGCGTGCTGGACGCCCGGAGCCACGGCGCCGTCGCCGCGGTCTACCTGGCCGCGACGGTGGCGATGGGACTGACCGCCTACTCGTACGCGCAGATGGTGCGCGCGGTGCCGCAGACCGGCTCGGTGTTCGCCTACGCCCGGGCCGGGCTGGGCGAGGGGGCGGGCTTCCTCGCCGGGTGGATGACGACGCTCGACTACGTCCTGATCCCCGCGGTGGCCTACCTGTTCGCCGGGATCGCGCTGCACTCGCTGGTGCCGGACGTGTCGCGCTGGCTGTGGACGGCGCTCGCGGTGCTCGTCACCACGGCGCTCAACCTGGTCGGGGTGCGCACGGCGGCGGTGGTCGGCTTCGCGGTGCTGGCGCTGGAGATCGCGGTGCTGCTGGTGTTCACGGCCGCCGCCGTGGTGGCGCTGGCCCAGGGCGGCGCGCGGCGCGGCTGGGACACCCCGTTCACCGCGGTCGGCGGCTTCTCGCTCACCGCGGTGGTCTCGGCGGTGTCCGTCGCGGTGCTCTCCTACCTGGGCTTCGACGCGATCGCCACCTTCGTCGAGGAGGCGGTCGGCGCCTCGGCGGCGGTGGCGAAGGCGGTGCTGTGGTGCCTGGCGCTGGCCGGGGTGCTGTTCGTCGCGCAGACCTACCTGGCGGCAGTGCTGGCGCCGACGGCGCCGCAGCGGCTGGCCGCCGACCCCGCCGCGCAGGGCTCGGCCTTCTACGACACGGTGGAGAGCGGGATCGGGCACTGGCTGCACGTGCTGGTGGCGGCGAGCAAGGCGATCGGCGCGGCCTTCGCGGCGCTGGCCGGGCAGGCGGCGGCCGGGCGGCTGGTCTACGCGATGGCCCGGGACGGGCGGCTGCCGCGCGCGCTCGGCGCGGTCGACCCGGCCAGCGCGGTGCCGCGCCGGGCGCTGCTGGCGGCCGCGGCGGTCACCATGGCGGCGGCGGTCTGGGCGGCCGAGCGGGACGACGGGCTGGACCGGCTCACCTCGGTGGTGAACGTGGGCGCGCTGGCCGCCTTCGCGCTGCTGCACGCCTCGGTGGTCGGCTGGTACACGGTGCGGCACGGCTCCCGGGACCGGCTGCGGCACCTGGCCGTGCCGGTGCTGGGCATCGCGGTGATCGGCGCGGTCGTGTACGAGGCCTCGACCACGGCGCAGCTGGTCGGGCTGGCCTGGCTGGCGGTCGGCCTGGTGGTGCTCGGCGCCCAGGGGACGGGGCCGGTCGGCCGGCGGCGGTAGCGGCGCCAGCCGGGCGTCCCACCGGTGTCGGCGCGCGCCGCTAGCCTCGTACGCATGGCCAACTCCAGCTCCCCCGAAGCCCCGCTCCCGGTCGGCAAGGTCTCCGCGCTGATCGGCGGCTGGATCGACCGGCTCGGCGCGGTGTGGGTGGAGGGGCAGATCACCCAGCTCAGCCGGCGGCCCGGGGCGGGCGTGGTGTTCCTGACCCTGCGCGACCCGCAGGCGGACGTGTCGCTCACGGTGACCTGCTTCCGCTCGGTGTTCGACCAGGTCGCCGACGTCGTGCAGGAGGGCGCGCGGGTCGTCGTGCACGCCAAGCCGGAGTGGTACGCGGCGCGCGGGCAGCTGTCGCTGCGGGCCGCGGAGATCCGGCCGGTGGGCCTGGGCGAGCTGCTGGCCCGGCTGGAGCAGCTGAAGCGGCGGCTCGCCGCGGAGGGGCTGTTCGCGGAGGGGCGCAAGCAGCGGCTGCCGTTCCTGCCGCAGTGCGTCGGGCTGGTCACCGGGCGGGGCTCGGCGGCCGAGCGGGACGTGCTGGAGAACGCCCGGCGGCGCTGGCCGGCCGTCCGGTTCGAGGTGCGCAACGTCCCGGTGCAGGGGGTGAGCGCGGTGGAGCGGGTGAGCGCGGCCGTCCGGGAGCTGGACGAGCACCCCGAGGTGGACGTGATCATCGTGGCGCGGGGCGGCGGCAGCGTCGAGGACCTGCTGCCGTTCTCGGACGAGGGGCTGGTGCGGCTGGTCGCGGCCGCCCGTACGCCGGTGGTCAGCGCGATCGGGCACGAGCCGGACCAGCCGCTGCTGGACTTCGTCGCCGACCTGCGGGCCTCGACGCCGACCGATGCCGCCAAGCGGGTGGTCCCGGACGTCGGCGAGGAGCTGGCCAAGGTCCGCCAGCTGCGCGACCGCGCCCGCCGGCACGTGCGGGCCCGGGTCGAGCGCGAGCAGCACGGGCTGGACGGGCTGCGCAGCCGCCCGTCCGTGGCCGCCCCGCACCGGATGCTGGACGGGCGCCACCAGGAGGTCGAGGGCCTGCTGGAGCGGGCCCGGCGCACCCTGCGGCACCGGCTGGACCACGCGCAGAGCGACCTGGGGCACACCCTGGCCCGGGTGGTCGCGCTCTCCCCGGCGGCCACGCTGGAGCGCGGCTACGCGGTGCTGCAGCGGGCGGACGGCTCGGTGGTGACGGACCCGGCGCAGGTCGCGGCCGGGGAGGGGCTGCACGCCCGGGTGGCGGGCGGCGGCTTCGACGTGGCCGTGGCCGCGGCCGCCGACCGGGCCGCCAACCAGCGGGAGCGCTGAACAGGAACGCTCAGAAGGAGCGCTGGCGGGACAGCGCGATGGAGTGCTCGCCGAAGCCGAGGCTGCGGTAGAGCGCCTCGCCGCCGCTGGTGGCGTGCAGGTCGATCCGGCCGACCCGGCGGCCGTCGAACCAGTCCAGCAGCGCCTCGGTGCAGGCCCGGCCGTAGCCGCGCAGCCGGTGACCGGGGTCGGTGCAGATGTTGAAGACGAAGCCGAACCGCCCCTCCGGGTTGCCGGGCGCGGGCAGCCGCTCCTCCAGCGTGCCGACCGCGCAGGCGGCGAGCCGGCCGGGCCGCTCCGGGTCGTCGACCACGAAGGACGGCATGGTCAGCCGCTCGGCGGGGACGGCCAGGCGCTCGCGCAGGATCCGCTCGGCGGTGGCCTGCCAGGGCCCGGGCCCGGCCAGGGCGGCCATGCCGGGCATCGCCTCGAACATCAGGTTGCGCAGCCGCACCAGCTCGGCGGCGTCGGCGGGGACGGCGGGTCGGACCTCGGTCATGCGGCGGAGGCTAGCGCCCGGGCCGAGCGGGTGCACCCGAGTTTCGCGGCGCGGGCCCGCCGCGGTCGGCGCGCGGGCCGCCCCTGTCGGCGCCAGCCCCTACGCTGGCACGCATGGCAGAGCAGCAGGAGCAGCAGGGCGCGGCGGCGCCGACCCCGGACGACGCGCTGGGCTACGAGCACGCCCGGGACGCGCTGGTGGAGGTCGTCCGGCAGCTGGAGAACGGCGGGACGTCCCTTGAGGAGTCGCTGGCTCTGTGGGAGCGTGGCGAGCAGCTGGCGAAGGTCTGCCAGCGCTGGCTGGACGGCGCCCGGGCCCGCCTGGACGCCGCACTGGCCGCCGAGGAGGGCACAGAGCCGGGCGAGATGTGACGCGCGTCACACTCGCTTGGGGAATCGTTGAATCTTCACCTATGTTGGACGGTGTGATCGGCCTCGCCGGTCAACCCGTGACCACCCCTCCCGCATGAGGTGCAGAAGCATGACCACCGACGCCCTGGTTCTCGACGCCGCCGCCCAGGACCTGCTGTTCCGCGAGGCCCACACCGCCAACACCTTCACCGACGAGCCGGTCTCCGAGGAGCAGGTCAAGGCGATCTACGACCTGATCAAGTACGGCCCGACCGCCTTCAACCAGACGCCGCTGCGCATCGTCCTGGTCCGCTCGGCCGAGGGCCGCGAGCGCCTCGTCCAGCACATGTCGGACGGCAACAAGGCCAAGACCGCGGCCGCCCCGCTGGTCGCCATCCTCGCCGCGGACAACGAGTTCCACGAGGAGCTGCCGACCCTGTTCCCGCACTTCCCGCAGGCCAAGGACGTCTTCTTCTCGGAGCGCGCCGTCCGCGAGGGCGCCGCCGCGCTGAACGCCTCGCTGCAGGCCGCCTACTTCATCATCGGCATCCGCGCCGCCGGCCTGGCCGCCGGCCCGATGACCGGCTTCGACGCCGAGGGCATCAACAAGGAGTTCTTCGGCGACGGCGACCACTCGGTGCTGACCGTGGTCAACATCGGCAAGCCGGCCGAGGACGCCTTCTACCCGCGCTCCCCGCGCCTGTCCTACGACGAGGTCGTCACCACCGTCTGACGCGCCCCGCGCACGCGAAAGGGCCCGCACCGGTTCGTCCGGGTGCGGGCCCTTCGGCGTGCTCGGGAGCGCCGGGCCTACTTGAGCGCCTGCGCCAGGACGGCCAGCTCCTCGTAGGAGGCGGTGCCGGTGAGCACCGTCGCCCCGGTGCCGTCGTGGACGGCCAGCGCGCGGGCCTTCTCGCCCTGCACCCGGTCCCAGGTGCGGCCGGCCACCTGCTCGCTGCCGTCCGGCGTGCCGCCCGCGACCTTGTCGGCGAGCAGCGCGTCGCGCGGGACGTCGCTCTGCTCGACCGCCGCGTACTGGCCGGAGGGCGTCACGAAGCCCAGGTGCCAGGCGTTGCCCTTGCCGTTGCTGATCGCGGCCGGCTGGTAGCTGACGGAGGTGGCCCGCCACTGGTCGGGCAGCCCCTCCGGGGACAGCAGCTGGTACGGCGCGGCGCGCTTCGCCGAGGCCGCCTCCACCCGGTACTGGACCGGGTGCACCGGGTCCTTGCCCGCGTCGTGCGGCAGGAACAGGTACCCGACCCCGACGACGAAACCGACCGCCAGCATCGACAGGACCATGTCCCGCACGCTCTGCCGACCCCTCATGCCCTTGCTCTCTCCAGCCACCCCCACATGGTGACCCATCCCCACACCGGCGCCGCCACCAGGGGGTCCACGTCCGGGTGAAGGCGGACGAAGCGGCCGATTCCGCACCCCGAGGGGGACCCGCGCCACAGACAGTCATCTCGTGGGCAGATACGATCGCAGGACCCTCACCACGGCGTTCGACCAGGCAGTAGTCGGGCGCTCACTGGCCGTCGCGTACAGAGAGGTAACGACGATGACCACGCAGTACCCGCACCACCTTCCCAGTGCCCTGGAGGTCGCGCCGGAGGCTCCGGACCGCAACCTCGCGCTCGAACTCGTCCGCGTCACCGAGGCGGCCGCGATGGCCGCCGGCCGGTGGGTCGGCCGCGGCGACAAGAACGGAGCGGACGGCGCCGCCGTGAAGGCGATGCGCACGCTCGTCTCGACCGTCTCGATGAACGGCGTGGTCGTCATCGGCGAGGGCGAGAAGGACGAGGCGCCGATGCTCTACAACGGCGAGCGGGTCGGCGACGGCACCGGCGCCGAGTGCGACGTCGCGGTGGACCCGGTGGACGGCACCACGCTGACCGCCAAGGGCATGAACAACGCGGTGGCCGTGCTGGCCGTCGCCGACCGCGGCACCATGTTCGACCCCAGCGCCGTGTTCTACATGGACAAGCTGGTCGCCGGCCCGGAGGCCGCCGAGTTCGTCGACATCACCGCCCCGGCGGCCGTCAACATCCGCCGGGTCGCCAAGGCCAAGGGCAGCGCCGTCGAGGACGTCACCGTGGTCGTCCTCGACCGCCCGCGCCACGACGGCCTCGTCCGGGAGATCCGCGAGGCGGGCGCCCGGATCAAGTTCATCTCGGACGGCGACGTGGCGGGCGCCATCATGGCCGCCCGCGAGGGCACCGGCGTCGACCTGCTGATGGGCGTCGGCGGCACCCCCGAGGGCATCATCGCCGCCTGCGCGATGAAGTGCATGGGCGGCGTGATCCAGGGCCGGCTGTGGCCCAAGGACGACGCCGAGCGGCAGAAGGCCATCGACGCCGGCCACGACCTCGACCGGGTGCTCACCACCGACGACCTGGTCAGCGGCGAGAACGTGTTCTTCGTCGCCACCGGCATCACCGACGGCGAGCTGCTGCGCGGCGTGCACTACCGCTCCGAGACGGCCACCACCAGCTCGCTGGTGATGCGCTCCAAGAGCGGCACGATCCGCGAGATCCACTCCACCCACAAGCTGTCGAAGCTGCGGGCCTACAGCGCGATCGACTTCGACCGCGCCAACTGAGGCCCGGGAGGACGCGGTTCGCGGCCCCGGCGGAATCCCCCTCCGCCGGGGCCGCGGCACGTCCGCGGGTCGGGGCCGGGTCTCCGGCCCGGCCTCACCCGGCTATCCGGCTGCGCGCGGCCGCCGACACCCGGGCCGCCTCCCGCAGCTCCGCGTCCCGGCGGCGGCGCCGGGCCAGCACCACCCGCCGCTCGGCGGCCGTCAGCCCGCCCCACACGCCGTACGGCTCCGGCTGGGCCAGCGCGTGCTCGCGGCACTCCAGCAGCACCGGGCAGCGGGCACAGACCCGCTTGGCCTGCTCCTCCCGCGCCAGCCGCGCCGCCGTGGGCTCCTTCGACGGCGCGAAGAACAGCCCCACCTCGTCCCGGCGGCACGCCGCACCGGTGTGCCAGGGGTTGTCCTCGCCGGCCCCGGCACCCGCGGAGGCGCCCGCCGCACCGCCCGGCGACGACGGCTGGGGCGGGACCTCGCGGGGGCGCTCCAGCAGCCGCGCGGCGGTGACTGGCGAGGTGGTGCGGGACTCGATCGGATGCAGCACGGCCGTACTCCTGACGAGGCTCTCGGACACGGGGGCACGCTCCCCTGCCCGGCTGCGAGCCCCCGCTGTCCAACCCTCGGGTCGGCCGCCGGGCCGCCTCCGGTGCGCAGCCGTACGAGAAGCGATGTGCGGAAGGACCTACCCCGCCCGGCCCCGATTCATGCACCCTGCACGCAATCGGCTACGGAGTGCACCCACGGCAACGCCGAACGCCCGACCGGGAGTTGACCCCGGCCGGGCGCTGTTTCCAGCCAACATGCGCTATTCCGAGCCGAGTTGCTTGCGCACCCACTCGGTGATCTTCTTGCCGCGGCGCGGCTTGGCCTCGCAACCGCCGAACACCGCAACGCCCTTGACCCGGACCACCGGCGCGTACGGGTCCGCCGCGGTCTGCTCCTTGACGTCGAACCCGCCGAAGATGCCGACCCCGCCGCCGTGCAGGCTGACGTTCTCCGGCACCCGGATGTCGACCCCGCCGAACAGCGCCGTCACCTCGATCTCCACCTCGGGGGACTCGAACACCGCGTCGGTGAGGTCGATCTCCACCCCGCCGAACGCCGCGAACGCCCGCAGGTGCGAGCCCACCCGCCAGCGGCCCTTGCGGGACGCGCCGCCGAAGATCGCCACCATCGACGGCGCCTCGTGGCGCGCGGGCGGCAGCCGGGGCCCCGGGCGGGGCGCCGACGCCGGGGCGGCCTGCTTCTCGAAGGAGAGCGGCCGGTGGGTGGGCAGGTCCCGGGTGAGCGGCGCCAGCTCGCCGAAGGTCTTGGCGCGGTACGCGGCCTCGATCCGCTCCGCGTGCTCCTCGGCGTCCAGCCGGCCCTCGGCGTAGGCGTCCCGCAGCAGTTCGGCGACCCGCTCGCGGTCGGCGTCGGAGACCCGCAGGTCCGCCTCCGCCACCGGGGCGTGCGGAGCCGGGGTCTGCGGGGCCGGGGTCTGCGGGGCCGGGGTCTGCGGGAGCGGCGGCTCGGGCCGGGATTCGGGCTTGGTCAGCGGTACGGGCGCCGGCACCGACGGCTGCCCCGGATCGTCCTGCGGCGGCGAGTTGTCCACGGGCCAAGCCTAGTCGCTCGCACTCCTGCCCGAGTGAGCCCGGTCACGCAAGGCCGACCTGTCCGCATGCGCGCGAACGACGGGTCCTACCCTGGATGGTGCTTCGCCGACGCAGCCGGATCACTGGAAACCTAAGGACCGCCCCCATGGCTCCCACGCCAGACTTCGAGTACAGCGACCTGCTCCCCCTGGGCGCTGACCCGACCCCGTACCGCAAGCTCACCTCCGAAGGCGTCTCCACCTTCGAGGCCGGCGGCCGCACCTTCCTCCAGGTCGAGCCCGAGGCGCTGCGCCTGCTCACCGCCGAGGCGATGCACGACATCTCGCACTACCTGCGCCCCGCCCACCTCGCCCAGCTGCGCCGCATCCTGGACGACCCGGAGGCCAGTCCCAACGACCGCTTCGTCGCGCTCGACCTGCTGAAGAACGTCAACATCTCGGCCGGCGGCATCCTCCCGATGTGCCAGGACACCGGCACCGCGATCGTGATGGGCAAGCGCGGCCAGAACGTGCTCACCTCCGGTGCGGACGAGGCGTCGATCGCGCGCGGCGTGTACGACGCGTACACCAAGCTCAACCTGCGCTACTCCCAGATGGCCCCGGTGACCATGTGGGACGAGAAGAACACCGGCAACAACCTGCCGGCCCAGATCGAGCTGTACGCCACCGACGGCGACGCCTACAAGTTCCTGTTCATGGCCAAGGGCGGCGGCTCCGCCAACAAGTCGTACCTGTACCAGGAGACCAAGGCCATCCTGAACGAGGCGAGCATGCTCTCGTTCCTGGAGCAGAAGATCCGCTCCCTCGGCACCGCCGCCTGCCCGCCGTACCACCTGGCCATCGTGATCGGCGGCACCAGCGCCGAGTACGCCCTCAAGACCGCCAAGTACGCCTCCGCGCACTACCTGGACAACCTGCCGACCTCGGGCGACGCCAAGACCGGCCACGGCTTCCGCGACCTGGAGCTGGAGGCCAAGGTCACCGAGCTGACCCAGAAGATCGGCATCGGCGCCCAGTTCGGCGGCAAGTACTTCTGCCACGACGTCCGCGTCGTCCGGCTGCCGCGCCACGGCGCCTCGCTGCCGGTCGCCATGGCCGTCTCCTGCTCCGCCGACCGCCAGGCGCTCGGCAAGATCACCGCCGAGGGCGTCTTCCTGGAGCAACTGGAGACCGACCCGGCCAAGTACCTGCCGGACACCACCGACGAACACCTCGACGACGACGTGGTGCGCATCGACCTCGACCAGCCGATGTCCGCGATCCGCGCCGAGCTGTCCAAGTACCCGGTCAAGACCCGGCTCTCGCTCACCGGCACCCTGGTCGTCGCCCGCGACATCGCCCACGCCAAGATCAAGGAGCGCCTGGACGCCGGCGAGGGCATGCCCAAGTACCTCCAGGACCACCCGGTCTACTACGCGGGCCCGGCCAAGACCCCCGAGGGCTACGCCTCCGGTTCCTTCGGCCCCACCACGGCCGGCCGGATGGACTCCTACGTCGACCAGTTCCAGGCCGCCGGCGGCTCCATGGTCATGCTCGCCAAGGGCAACCGCAGCAAGCAGGTCACCGATGCCTGCGCCCAGCACGGCGGCTTCTACCTCGGCTCCATCGGCGGCCCGGCCGCCCGCCTCGCCCAGGACTGCATCAAGAAGGTCGAGGTCCTGGAGTACGCCGAGCTCGGCATGGAGGCCGTCTGGCGCATCGAGGTCGAGGACTTCCCGGCCTTCATCGTCGTCGACGACAAGGGCAACGACTTCTTCCGCGAGACCACCGAGGGCCCGCTGATCACCAACCTGCGCGTCCGCTCCAAGGAGTAACCCGCACGCCCCACGCGCCCCACGACCGCCCCGGCCGCCCCTGCGGCCGGGGCGGTTCCTCGTCTCGAGGACGCCGCTCGTGGGTAATGTGGATAAAGCAGGTGGATCACCCACATCACCCATGGAGGTGCCTGATGAGCATGACCAATGTCGATGTCGATGACGCCGTCCTGGCGGAGGCCATGCGGTTGATGGGGGCGACGACGAAGAAGGACACCATCAACAATGCCCTCGCCGACTACGTCAACCGCCTGAAGAGACTGGAAGCCCTGGAGAAGCTGTCCCGCCGAGCCGCCGCCGGCGAGTTCGAGCCGACGATGCGGGTGTACGAGGCCCGCAAGCGGGCACAGCGCGAGGAAGCCGAATGATCGACAGCTTCCTGATCGACACCTCGGCCTACGTCCGGCTGATGTCGGATCGAGGGCTTCGGTCGCAGTGGCGGGGGCACATCGAGTCCGGTCTGATCAGGATCAGCAAGTCGACCCGCACCGAGATCCTCTTCTCCGCCAGGAACTCGGCCCACCGGGACGACTTGGAGGACGAGCTGGCGGCGCTGTTCGGCCCGGCCGTCAGCGTTCCGAAGGCGATCTGGGACTGGATCGACACCGCTCAGTACAAGCTCACCCAGAAAGGCCAGCACCGTGCGGCCGGGCTGGCCGACCTGCTCCTGGCCGGAACCGCCGTCCACCACGACATGACCGTGCTTCACCTCGACGACGACTTCGCCACCGTGGCCCGGGTGGTCACCGAATTCCGAGAACGAGATATCCGCCGGTCGACCGCAGGCTGACCGGCGCCGCAGCACTCAGGCGTCGAAGTCGTACTCCAGGACGTAGGAGGCGGCGTCGAGGATCATCTCGTTGAGCTCGACGACCTGGCCCTCGTCGGCGAAGGCGGTGCGGCAGATCAGGATGACCGGGGTGCCGGCGGACAGGTCGAGGCGGGCGGACTCCTCCGCGCTGGGCATCCGGGAGCGGACCTCCTCGCGGAAGTGGACGGGCTTCGCGCCGATCTCCGCCAGCCGGGCGTAGGTGCCGCCCGGGCCGGTGTCCTCGCGGGTGATCGCCGTCCCGGCGACCAGCAGGGCCGGCAGGTACGAGGTGGAGAGCAGCACCGGCTTGCCGTCCAGCACGAAGCGGCGGTGCCGCACGCACATCGGCGCGCCCGGGTCCACCCCCAGCACGCGTGCCACGTGTTCGGGCGCGCCGCGCTCGGTGACGGACACCTGGTCGACCACCAGGGTGCGGTTGTCGATGTCCGCCGACCATATCGACCGCCCCGACCCCCACTGCCCCTGCGCCAGCCGCTGGATGCCGCGCCGGCGCAGCGGCCGGAAGTCCCGGACGAACACCCCGGCCCCGCGCCGCGCCTCGGCGATGCCCTCGCTCTGCAGCACGCCGAGCGCCTGCCGGGCGGTCATCCGGGCGACGCCGTACTCGTCCATGAGGTCGTTCTCGCCGGGGAGGCGGTCCCCCGCGCGGTAGCGGCCGGCGTCGATCGCCGCCTTCAGCGTGTCGGCGATCCGCTGGTACTTGGGCTGTTTCTCGCCGCTGCTGCCGCTCATCGCCGCTCCCTCTCCCTCGGGTGAATCCTAGGCGCGCCTCCGGTCGCTTGATAAGGAGATACGACCGTTGACATCTCTAGAGATATTAGCTTCTCTAGAGATGCTGGGTAGTCGCCGAGCAGCAGGCACGCACACGCACGGACAGCGACCAGGACGCGCCCCCACCGGCCGCGCGCCCGCACCAGAGCAAGGAGCAGCGCGATGAGCACCCGTCAGCGCAACGCCCCGGCCTACCGGCCGCAGGTGGGTGAACTCGTCCTCGACCGGCGATCCGGTCGCACCGGCATCTACATGGACACCATCGGCGGCGAGCACTACCTCCGCCCCGAGGGCGGCGGCCGCGAATGGGCCGTCGAACCGGACCACGTCTCCCCGGCGGGCGGGCCGCAGGGCTCAACCGAATGAGATCAATCCGGTAATCTGGCAAAAACCAGGCAAACTACAGCATTTCGGGCTGATCAATCGCCCGATGAATCCGGAATTCCGGAACGATCCACCGACACCGCCGGGCACGTTACGGATAACCACGGTCACCATGCGTGCACCGCGGACGGGATTCGGCCACCCGGCGGGCACGCCCCGGGCACGCTTTCTCCGAATTGGCGCGGCCATTACGAAAGCGCCCCCGCGCCCGGACGGGGGCGCAGGGGCGCTCGGGCGCACCTCTTTACGGGCAGCCGGAGACGACGCTCTCCGGCTCGTAGGTCTTGCCCGGCTCGTCGCCGACGGGCTTGGCGGGCCCCTCCACGTGCTCGGCCTCATCGCCGAAGGCGCCGTTCTCGAAGGCGTCCTTCCGGTCCGCATCCGGCGCACTGTACTCGGTCGGGTTCGAGGTCGCTGCCACCGCGCCCTCGACAGCCTGGCCGGCTTCCACAGCGGCAGCCGGGGCCGGGGTCGGCGCCGCGTTCTCGGGCGTCGACGGCACCGGGGTCTCGCTCTGGTTGTTGGCCATTGGGCGGCCGCCTTTCAGTCATCAATTGTGTTGAGCCCGACCTGCTTGGCGCGGGCGCGGGGACAGTATCGTAGGGTTGATTAAATGTCCGATAAACAGCGTGCGGCTTGCGGGGCCGTCCGGCAGAGTCGGGCGTCCGCCTAAGCTGAAGCACCGCGGCGGACCGCCGAGCGCCCTTTCACGAGATCGACACCACAGGCCATCGGGGGACTTCATGGAGTTTCGGGAGACGCCGCAGGCATCTGCGTTGCGCTTCCAGGTCCTGGGTCCGGTCCAGGCATGGCTCGACGGGAAACCGCTCTCGCTCGGATCCCCCCAGCAGCAGGCCGTGCTGACCACCCTCCTGCTGCAGTCCGGTCGCCCGGTCACCACGCAGGACCTCGTCGACGCACTGTGGGGCGACCGTCCGCCGACCCAGGCCGTGGCCGCGCTGCGTACCTACGTCTCCCGGCTGCGCTCCGTCATCGACCCCCGTCGGGAGATCCGCAGGCCCTCCGAGGTGCTGGTCTCCATCGCGGACGGCTACGCGCTGCGCATCCCGAACGACGCCCTGGACCTGACGGTCTTCGAGCGGCTGTCCGCCGACGCCGCGGCCGCCCGGACCTCCGGAGACCGGCACGAGGCGCACCGACTCCTCGCCGAGGCTCTCCAGCTGTTCAGCGGCCGTCCGCTCACCGGCGTCCCCGGCCCCTATGCCGACGCCCAGCGGGCGCGGCTGGCCGAACGCCAGGTGGCCGCCTCCGAGGAGCTCTGCGCCGCCGCCCTCGACATCGGCCTGCACGCCGAAGTCGTCGGGGAACTCAACAACCTGACGGCCGAGCACCCGCTGCGCGAGCGCCCGCGCGAGCTGCTGATGCTGGCGCTGTACCGCTGCGGGCGCCAAGCCGAAGCGCTCGGCGTCTACACCGACACCCGCAAGCTGCTGATCGACGAACTCGGAGTCGAGCCGGGCGCCGGCCTGTCCACGATGCACACGCGCATCCTCGCCGCCGACCCGAAGCTCGTCCTCCCGGCCGCCCCCGCGCCCGTCCTACGGGAGGACGGCCCGACAGCGCCGCCGGTCCCCGCTCAACTTCCCGCCGACGTACTGGACTTCAGCGGCCGAGCGGAGCTCGTGGACGACCTCTCGGCGGTCCTCCAGAACGCCACCGGCCAGGCCGTGGTGGTGACCTCGCTGGCCGGGATCGGGGGCGTCGGCAAGACCACCCTCGCCGTCCACGTCGCCCACCGCGTCCGGTCGGAGTTCCCGGACGGCCAGCTGTACGTCGACCTGCGAGGGGCGGGCACCTCGCCGGCCGATCCGGTGGTCGTCCTGGGCGACTTCCTGCACTCGCTCGGCGTCACCGAGAGCCCCGACTCGCTCGACCAGCGCGCGGCCCTCTACCGCTCGCAGCTGGCCGGCCGCCGGATGCTCATCCTGCTGGACAACGCGCGGGACGCCGAACAGATCAGGCCGCTCATCCCCGGCGTCTCCGGCTGTGCCGTGCTGGCCACCAGCCGCTCCCGGCTGGCCGGCATCCCCGGAGCGCAGCTCTTCGACGTGGAGGAGCTGACGCCGGAGGAAGCGCTGGCGCTGTTCTCGGCCATCGTCGGGGAACAGCGGGTCGCCGCCGAGCTGGAGGCGGCCATGCAGGTGGTCACCGCGTGTGGCTTCCTGCCGCTGGCGGTCCGCATCGCTGCCGCTCGTCTGGCCAGCCGCCCGCGCTGGAGCGTCTCGGACCTGGCCCGTCGGTTAGCCGATCAGCGACGACGCCTGGACGAACTCCAGCTCGGCAACCTCGCCGTGGAGACCACCATCGGACTTGGTTACGGACAGTTGTCCGCAGCCGAGGCCCGCGCCTTTCGACTGCTCGCCCTGATCGACTCCCCCGACATTCCGCTCGCGGCAGCCGCGGCGCTCCTCGGTGTCGACGAGCTCGCCGCCGAGGACCTCACCGAGGCGCTGGTCGAGGCGAACATGCTTGAGTGCTTCACCCCTGGCCGCTACCGCTACCACGACCTGCTCCGGCTCTACGCCCAGCGGCAGAACGAACGGATCGGGGACACCGAGGTACAGGAACAGGCGGTGCTGCGTCTGCTCGATCTGCTGATCCCGACCTTGCGCAACGCGGCCCAGGTCATCGAGCCGGACGACCCACTGCCCGAGCTACTGACCACCTCTGTTTCGCCCGGGCTCGATCTGCCGACGAGCCAGGCCGCGCAGGACTGGCTCCACGCCGAGGGCGCCTTGCTGCTCAGCGCGTTCGAGGCTGCCGCCGGCGGCCCCAGAGCTCTGCAACGAGCAGCCGTCGACCTGGTCAACTACCTCTTCAGCATCGACCCGGACCCGACCTGCGGACCGCGCCTGCTCCGGATCCTGGAGGCCATCGGTCACGACTCGGAGCCGCACGACGACTCGGCCGTGTGCGCCCGCGCGTACTTCGCGCTCGGCACTCTCCAGTCCGTCACCAGTGATTTCCACGGCGCCGAGGTCTCGCTGCGTCGGAGCCTCGACCACCAGGCACCGGACGATCCGTCCGTCCTGCTGCTGGCCACGGCCAACACGCTGGGCTGGATCCTGAGCCTCGGCACCCGGCTGGCCGAGGCGCTGTCGTTCCTCGAACAGGCCCGAGCCACCAGCCGGGCCGTCGGCAGCCCGACCGCCGAGGCCCGGATCGTCGGCAACATCGCCCGGGTCCAGCACCGCCTCGGCATGACCGGGACGGCGATCCGGTCGGCCAGCGACGGCGTGGCTGCGGCGCGGGAGTCGAAGAACGGCCCGCTGCTCGCCCAGACCCTCTACCAGCTCGGCGTGGTGCTCCCCGGCGCCCAGGCCGTCCCCCACCTCCGAGAGGCCCATCAGCTCTACCAGTCCCAGCAGAACCCCCTCTGGGAGGGCTACACCCTCGCCCGGCTCGCCTCCGCCCTACTCGCCGCTGGTCAGCACGCCGACGCGGCCGAAGCAGCGGGCGGCTCCTTGGCGATCGGCCAGGAGATGGACTCCGCCTACTGCCAGGGCCTGGCCAACGCCGCGCTCGGCGAGGCACTGCTCGCCCTCGCCCAGCCGGCGCGTGGGCTCGCGTGTCTCACCGAGGCGCACGCGATCTTCGTCCGGCTCGGTGTGCCCGAGGCCTCCCCTGTGGCAGACCTCATCTCCCGACAGCACACCGAGCCTCCTCTTCCCCTCCCCTAGCGCCCTGAGGCCTCCGCCCCCCAGCGGAACACCTCCCCCGATCCGCGCGTCGGCGCTCCCGCAGCCCCCCGGCTGCGGGAGCGCCCTCAACGCTTCCCCGGCGCTGGGTCCACTGTGCACCGGCGCGATTGACGTTCGATAAACGCCGCCTCGTCCGTCCACGGACCGGGTGTTTCCGCAGGTCGGGTGCGCCACCCCCGGCGCGCCATGCGGCGTGCGGGGCCAAACGTGCTCCCCTGGCCCGCACCGTCGTGCTTCCGCAAGCCCGCCCACATCGGCCCAAGCATGACGAGTTGGCCGGAAAGGGACCCCACGGCGCAGTGATCACGCATATTCTCGGATGCCAGTACACACACGAGTGTCTGCCGGCAGCGTGTCGAAGTACGGTCCGTCCGTTGGTGCGGGGAGCCCTGGGCGCCCCGGCCCACCAGGCGGGACAGTGCGGGCGGAGGCCACGGGTGGAAGGGTGCCTCTCATCGTGACGACCGGACGGATATCCGATGCGTTCCCCCTCGGTGAGGACGCGTGGGACGGCGAGCCCGACGGCTGCCCCGACGACGGCCCGGAGGTGCGGCACCGCCGCGCGGCCAGGGCTCTGCAGGCCGTCGCGTTCGACACCATCGGCGCCCGGTACGGCGAGGCGTTCCCCGCCAAGGACGGGCAGCTGGCCTGCGGGCGCCGGCTGCTGGCGGAGCTGGAGCCGGGGGCCCGGGTGCTGGACGTGGGCTGCGGCACCGGGGAGCCGACGGTCCGACAGCTGGCGGACGGCGGGCTGCGGGTGACCGGGGTGGACCTGTCGGACGTGATGCTGTCGCTGGCCCGCCGGGCCCGGTACGCGGGCGAGCATCCGCCGTCGTTCCATCGGATCGACCTCTACGATCTGGCCACCGAGCGCGCGTCCCGGGTGTGGGGTTCCCCGGAGCTGGGGCCGGCGGGGGCCGGCCGGTTCGCCGCCGTGACGGCGTTCTTCTCGCTGATCCTGCTGCCGCAGGACGAGATCCCGACCGTACTGGGCCGGTTGCGCGGGCTGTTGCGGCCTGGCGGGCTGCTGGTCCTCGGTATGGTCGAGGCGGATCTGGATCACGTTCCGCTTCCGTTCCTTGGCAGAGAGCTGCGGATCAGTGGGTATCTGAGGGAGGATCTGGAGCGGGTTCTGGTCACGGCGGGGTTCGCGGTCGAGGAGTGCTCGGGGCACCCGTACGCACCGGCCAGCACCTCGCTGCCGCCGGAGGAACAGCTGTTCCTGTGCTGTCGACGCGTCGGCTGAGCGCCCCCGAAGAGACCCGCACGAGACGCACCTAGACGCACCGAGACGCACCGAACCGAGCCCACCGACCACCCCGATTCCAGGACAGGCAGCCCGTGCGCGACCAGCTCAAGACCGAGGCGGAGCAGCCGTCCGCCGTCCCGGGCCCGCGCCGTCGGCTCCCGGCCCAGAAGGCCCCCGAGGCCCCCGAGGCCCCCGCCGCCGAGCGGCCCGAGCAGCCCGCGCCCGACCGCGCCGAGACACCGGTTCGCGCCGAGACACCGGCCCGCGCCGAGGTGGCGGACCGCCTCGCCTACCTCGACTCCGCCACCCGCCGGATCAACAGCGCCCTCGACCTGGCCGCCACCCTGCGCAACATCGGCCGGGTGCTCGTCCCGACCCTCGCCGACGCCGCCGTGATCCACCTGCGCGACCCGCTGCCGAACGTCGAGCGCGAGCCCGGCTTCCCCGACGAGCTGCGCATCCACCACAGCACCGGCACCCGGATCGGCCGCCAGGGCCGCCGGGGCGGCCTGGACGACCGGAACCGCTCCAGGTACGGCTCGCGCTCGACCGCCGATCCCGGCCCGGCCGTCCCGGTGACCCGCGGCGGCGCGATCGCGCACACCCTGCTGAGCCGCCGCCCGGCCGAACCGGCCGTCCTCGGCACGCCCGCCGCCGAGCGCACCGCGACGCTGCTGCGCGAGCTGTACGGCACCCGCGGCCCGTCCCGGCTGGCCGCCGGCACCTCGGTGCTCGCGCTGCCGCTGCGCGGCCGCAAGGCCGTCCTCGGGCTGCTGGTGCTGATCCGCCGGCCCCCTGAACGCACCGGCCGCCCGCCCTTCGACGCGGCGGACACCGCGACGGCCGCCCACCTGGCGACCCAGGCGGGGCTGGCGGTGGACACCGCGCTGCGGTACGCCCGCGAGTGGGAGATCGCCAACGAACTCCAGCGCAGCATGCTGCCGTTGCGCCTGCCGCAGCCGCACGGCGTCCGGCTCGCGCAGCGCTACCTGCCGGGCGAGCGCGGCGCGCAGGTCGGCGGGGACTGGTACGACGCCGTGCCGCTGCCGGGCAACCGGGTCGCCCTGATCGTCGGAGACGTGATGGGCCACTCGCTCACCTCGGCCGCCATCATGGGCCAACTGCGCACCAGCGCCCAGACCCTGGCCGCGCTCGACCTGCCGCCGCACGAGGTGCTGTACCACCTGGACGAGCAGGCGCAGCGGCTGGGCCGCGAGCAGCACCTGGCGACCTGCGTGTACGCGGTGTACGACCCGATCGCGAACCGGGTGGTGCTGGCCAACGCCGGGCACGTCCCGCCGGTGCTGGTCCGCCCGGGCGGGAAGGCCGAGTTGGTGGAGCTGGACTCCGGGGCGCCGATCGGGGTCGGCGGGGTGGACTTCAACTCGGTGGAGCTGCCGGCGCCGCCCGGCTCGGCACTGCTGCTGTTCACCGACGGCCTGGTGGAAACCCGCAACCGGCCGATCAGCGACGGTCTGGAGCTGCTGCGGGCCCGGATCTCGGGCGCCCGCTGGCAGTCGCCCGAGCAGCTGTGCCAGGAGGCGCTGCGGATCCTGCCGCCGGGCGACCGGGGCGACGACATCGCGCTGCTCGGCGCCTGCTTCGACGGCATCCCGGCGGGGGACGTCGCGCACTGGTACCTGCAGCCGCGCAACGAGACGCCGGGCCGGGCCCGCCGGCTGGCCGCGCACACGCTGCGGCGCTGGGGGCTGGAGGAGTTGAGCGAGGCGACCGAGCTGATGGTGAGCGAGCTGGTGACGAACGCCGTCCAGCACGCGACCCGGCCGATCACGCTGAGCCTGGTGCGCACGACGCGGCTGCGCTGCGAAGTCGGCGACGACAGCCCGCTGCTGCCGCGCCCGCGCCGTACCGGGCCGGAGGACGAACGCGGGCGCGGGCTGCAGATAGTGGCGCGGTGCGCGGAGCGCTGGGGGGCGACCCGGCTGGGCACCGGCAAGGTGGTCTGGTTCGAGCAGCGCCTGCCGAAGAACTGACCCGGTGCCCGGCCGGGGGGCGTCACACCCCGGCGGGCTCCTTCGCCTCGCGCTTCTCCTCGGCGAGGCGGGCCATCAGCTCCTCGCCCTCCATGTCGACCTTCGGCACGACCTTCCCGAGCGACCTGGGGAACCACCAGGCCGCCCTGCCGAACAGCGCCATCGCGGCGGGCACCAGCGCCATCCGCACCACGAAGGCGTCCACCAGCACGCCGACCGCGAGCGCGAAGCCGATCGGCTGGACGATCGGGTCGTCGCCGAGGACGAAGGCGCCGAACACCGACACCATGATCAGCGCGGCCGCCGTCACCACCCGGGCGCCGCCCTTGACGCCGCCGACGACCGCCTCGCGCGGGGCCTTGCCGTGGACGTGCTGCTCCTTCATCCCGGAGACCAGGAACAGCTCGTAGTCCATCGCCAGCCCGAACAGCACGCCGATCAGCAGGATCGGCACGAAGCTGACCACCGGCCCGACCTTCGGCACGTCGATGAACCCGTCCAGCCAGCCCCACTGGTAGACGGCGACGACGGCCCCGAGCGAGGCCGCGATGCTGAGCAGGAAGCCGAGCACGGCCTTGAGCGGCACCAGGATCGAGCGGAAGGCCAGCGCGAGCAGCACCAGCGCGATGCCGGCGATCACCGCGACGAACGGCGGCAGGGCCTGGTCGAGCTTGGTGGAGACGTCGATGTTGGCGGCGGTGGTGCCGGTGACGGCGACGCTCGCGCCGGTCGCGGACCTGAGCGCGGCGCGCTGGTCGCGGATCTCGTTGACCAGCGCCCTGGTGTCCGCGTGGTCGGGGCCGGTGGTCGGGATGACGGGCACCAGGGCCGTCCCGCTCGCCCGGTCGACGGTCGGCGGCAGCAGCGTCCTGACGCCCTCCAGGGTCTGCAGCCGGCCCGCGACGGTCTGGACGGCCTGCTCTGGGTTCGGCGCGTCGTGGGCGTCGACGACGACCACCAGCGGCGCGTTGAAGCCCGGCCCGAAGCTGTCGCTGACCAGGTCGTAGGCCTTGCGGGCGTCCGTCCCGACGGCCTGTGAGCCGCCGCCCGGCAGCCCGAGGTCCAGGCTCGCGGCGGGCGCGGCGAGGACGCCCAGCCCGGTCAGGCCGAGGAGCAGGACGGGCAGCGGGCGGCGGACCACGAAGCGGGCCCAGCGCTCGCCCATGGTGGTCCCGCCGTTGGCGGCCGGGGCTCGCTTCCAAAGCGGGAGCCGGTCGATGCCGCGGCCGACGAAGCCGAGCACCGCGGGCAGCAGGGTGATGGCGACCAGCACGGCCACCACGACCGCGCCGGAGGCGGCCAGGCCCATCACGGTGAGGAACGGAACGCCGGCGACGGCGAGCCCGGCGAGCGCGACGACCACGGTCAGGCCGGCGAAGACGACGGCGCTGCCGGCCGTCGCGGTGGCGCGGGCGGCGGCCTCCTCGGGCTCCAGTCCCTCGTCCAGGTGGCGGCGGTGGCGGAACAGGATGAAGAGCGCGTAGTCGATGCCGACCGCCAGGCCGACCATCAGCGCCAGCACCGGCGCGGTGGTGATGATCTCGAACGAGCCGGTGAGCGCGAGCAGCCCGGCCATGGCCACGCCGACACCGGCCAGCGCGGTCAGCAGCGGCAGCCCGGCGGCGACCAGGGTGCCCAGGGTGATGACCAGCACCGCCCCGGCGACCACCACGCCGATCGACTCGCTGCCGCCCTCGACCTTCGCCATCCTGTTGTACGCGTCGCCGCCGAAGGCGACGTCCAGCCCGGCCGCGCGGGCGGGTTCGGCGGCGGCCCGGACGGCCTCGCGCTGCTGGTCGGTGACCTCGGCGAGCTTGTGGTCGAAGGAGACCAGGGCGATCGCGACCCGCCCGTCCGGGGAGACCGCGCCGGTGGCGTACGGGTCGGGCACCGCGGCGACGCCCGGGACGTGGGCGATCCGCTCGACGGACGCGCCGACCGCCTTGGCCGCGTCCGGTGCGGCGATGCCGCCACCGGCGGGGGCGGCGAAGACGACCTGCGCGGAGCCGTGGCCCTGCGCCGGGAAGGTGTCCTTGATCCGGTCCAGGGTGGCCTGCGCCTCGGTGCCGGGCACCTTGAACTCGTCGCTGGTCTTCCCGGCGAAGGCGCCCGCGGCCCCGCCGACGGCGATCAGCACGGCGATCCAGACGGCCAGCACGGCGCGCCTTCGCCGGAAGCAGTAGCGGCCCAGTCGGTACAGGTACGTGGCCATGGGTGACCCCTCGCGGTCGTCGAGCAGGCGGGTGCCTGGCAGCGTCGCGCACCACCGTACGCCCAACTTTGTCAGGTGACAAAGTCGGCCGACGAGACCGAATGACCGGATCGGTTGACGCGGTTGCCCGACCGTGGCGATACCCTGACGGAATGGCTCATGTCCCCGCCTCCGAACGCCGCCCGCAGCTGGTCCAGGCCGCCCTCGACCTGATGGCCCGGGAGGGCGTCGCGGCCGGCAGCACCCGCGCGATCGCGGCCGAGCTGGGCGTGGCGCAGGCGACGGTGCACTACACCTTCGGCACCAAGAAGGACCTCTACCGGGCCGTGGTCGAGCAGCTGACCGCCGAGTTCATCGGCAACGTCCGCGCCGCCGACCCGGGCGACGGCCCGTTCGGCGAGCAGATCCGGGCACTGGTCCACGCCCTGTGGGAGAACTCCACCAGGGGGGACGGGCACTGCGAACTGCTCAGCGAGTTCGCGGCGCTGGCGATGCGCGACCCGGACCTGCAGGAGATCATGTCGGCGATGCAGCGCGAGATCGAGGGCACCGCCGCCGAGATGCTCACCGCGCTGGCCGAGGCGCACGGCATCCGGCTCGCCCTGCCCGCACGGGAGGTCGCCGTCTTCTTCCTGGCCGGCTTCGACGGCCTGACGGACCGCCACCTGGCGCAGCGCACCCCCGGCGAGCCGGCCGACCCGGACACCCTGCGGGGCCTGGAGGTGCTGATCGCGACCGCGGTCGGGCTCTGCCTGGGCGCCCCCGCGATCAGCTGACGATCAGTCGACGATCCGCACCGGCAGCTCGGCCAGCACCTCGCGCAGCGCCGCCGCGAAGCGCTCGTACTCGGCGCTGCGGGCCGAGCCCGGCCGGGTCGCCAAGCCGATCCGGCGGCCGGGCGCGGGCTCCGCGAAGCGGACGGCGGCCAGCCGGTCGGCGCGCCCGGCCTCGACGTCCAGCGCGGTGGCGGGCAGCAGGGTCACCCCGAGGCCCCCGGCGACCAGCTGGACCAGGGTGGACAGCCCGGCCGCGCGGGTGGTGGAGCCGGCCGGGTCGGCGCCGACCTCGCGGCAGATGTCCAGCGCCTGGTCGCGCAGGCAGTGGCCCTCCTCCAGCAGCAGCACCTCCAGGTCGAGCAGCACGTCGCGCGGGACGTCGATCCGCCCGGCGAGCGGGTGCCCGGGCGGGGTGACCAGCACGAAGTCCTCGTCGAACAGCGGGATGTCGCGGGTCGGCGACGCCCCGCCGGCCGGCAGCGCGAGCAGCAGCACGTCGAGCCGCCCGGCGGCCAGGCCCTCCAGCAGCGAGGGGGTGCGCTCCTCGTGGACGTGCAGCTCCAGCTCGGGGAAGCGGTCGCGGACCAGCCGGAGCACGGTGGGCAGCAGGTACGGTGCGACGGTCGGGATGACGCCCAGGTGCAGCGGCCCGGTGAACGGGCGGCGGGCGGCCTCGACCTCCTCGGTGAGGGCCTGCAGCGAGGCCAGCACCCGGCGGGCGTGCGCGTGCACCCGCTCCCCCAGGGGGGTCACGATCACCTTGCGCGTCGTACGCTCGACCAGTTGCGCGCCGAGGGCCTCCTCCAGCGCGGCGACGGCCCCGGACAGCGCGGGCTGGCTCGTCCCGGTGGCCGCGGCGGCCTCCCGGAAGTGCCGGTGCTCGGCCACCGCGACGAAGGCCCGGAGCTGGGCGACGGTGGGGGTGCGGGGGGCGCGGACTGTGGCACTCGCCACAGTCGCCTCGGGCTTGCCGCCCTCGCCGCGGCGGGAGCCGGGCCGGGACGTGCGCGGTTCATTACTGATAACAATCTCCGATCAGACACATCCAGGGTAGCTATTTCCCCGATCAGTCCACCATGTGGAATGGTGGACGGCGTCCGGAATCCGGACAAAACTCCCCGCAGTCTCACTTCAGGAGAAGCGAACGTGCTCACGATCGGTGACAAGTTCCCCGAGTTCGACCTCAAGGCCTGTGTCGACCTGGACGCCGCGAACGCCTTCGCCGACATCAACCACAAGTCCTACGAGGGCAAGTGGAAGATCGTCTTCTTCTGGCCGATGGACTTCACCTTCGTCTGCCCGACCGAGATCGCCGCGTTCGGCAAGCTGAACGACGAGTTCGCCGACCGCGACGCCCAGATCCTCGGCGTCTCCGGCGACTCCGAGTTCGTGCACCACGCCTGGCGCAAGGACCACAAGGACCTGCGCGACCTGCCCTTCCCGATGCTGGCCGACGTCAAGCACGACCTGATGCGCGCCTGCGGCGTCGAGGGCGAGGACGGCACCGCGCAGCGCGCCGTGTTCATCGTCGACCCGAACAACGAGATCCAGTTCGTCATGGTGACCGCCGGCTCCGTCGGCCGTAACCCCAAGGAGGTCCTGCGGGTGCTGGACGCCCTGCAGACCGACGAGCTGTGCCCGTGCAACTGGAACAAGGGCGAGGACACCCTCGACGCCCAGGCCCTGCTGGCGGGCTGACCCATGGCTCTCGACGACCTGAAGGCCGCCCTCCCGGACTACGCCAAGGACCTCAAGCTCAACCTGGGCTCGGTCATCGGCAACTCCGACCTCCCCGCCCAGCAGCTCTGGGGCACCGTGCTGTCCTGCGCGATGGCCACCCGCAGCCCCCGCGTGCTGCGCGAGCTGGAGCCCGAGGCCAAGGCCAACCTGTCCCCGGAGGCGTACAACGCCGCCAAGGGCGCGGCCGCGATCATGGGGATGAACAACGTCTACTACCGGACGCTGCACCTGCTCTCCGACAAGGAGTACAGCACGATGCGGGCCGGTCTGCGGATGAACATCATCGGCACCCCCGGCGTCGAGAAGGTCGACTTCGAGCTCTGGTGCTTCGCGGTCTCGGCCATCAACGGCTGCGGCCAGTGCCTGGACTCGCACGAGGGCGTCCTGCGCAAGGCCGGTGTCGAGCGCGAGGTCATCCAGGCCTCGATGAAGATCGCCGCCGTGCTCCAGGCCGTGGCCGGGGTCCTCGACTCCGAGGCCGCGCTCGCCTCCGTCGACGCCTGAGGCACCGCGCCACCCGCACCACCCCGCACCACAGCGACGGGCCCCGCCCCGGACACCACGTCCGGCGCGGGGCCCGTCCGCGTGCGCGGGCCCGGCCGGTCAGTCCGCGGCCGGGGCCGGCTCGGCGGGACGGACGGGAGCGGGCGCGGGCGCGGGCCGGGTGTGGGTCGGGTGGGCCTGCGGCTGGGCGGCGGCGGTGCGCTCGGCCGCCTCGCGGGCGGCCTCCATCGCGGTGAAGACGGCCTGGCCGGCCTCGTTGCGCCGGCGCAGGTGGGCGATCACGGTGTTGGTGACGGCGATCAGCGGGACGGCGACCACCGCGCCGCCGATGCCGCCGATGATGCCGCCGGCCGCGACGCCGAGCACCACGCCGAGCGGGTGGACCCGGACGGCCCGGCCGAGGATCAGCGGCTGCAGGATGTGGCTCTCCACCTGCATCACCACGATCAGCACCACCAGCACCATCAGCGCCGTCCACGGCCCCTGGGTGACCAGCCCGATCAGCACCGCGACGGTGCCGGTGATCAGCGCGCCGACCAGCGGGACGAACGCGCCCAGGAAGATGAGCACGGCCATCGGCAGCGCAAGTGGCACGCCGAGGAAGTCGACCCCGATGCCGATGCAGACCGCGTCGATGAAGGCCACGCAGACGGTGCCGCGCACGTACGCGGTGAGGGTCGCCCAGGCCTTCGGCCCGGCCCCGGCCATCGCGAACCGGGAGTGCCGGGGCAGGCCGCGCAGCGCCCAGTTCCAGATCTTCGCCCCGTCGTAGAGGAAGAAGAAGGTGGTGAAGAAGGTCATCATCAGCGCGGTCAGGACCTCGACGGCGATCTGCGCGCCGGTGATCGAGACCGAGGTGAGCCGGTCGGTGTTGCTGGTGATCGCCCCGGTGATCTGGTTGGCGAAGTCGGTGATCTGCTGGTGGGTCAGGTGCAGCGGGCCGTCGATCAGCCAGTCGCGCATCTGGTCGACACCGGTCTTCACCTTGGTGGTGACGGTGTCCACGTTGTCGGTCACCTGCCACACCACGAACCAGCCGACCAGGCCGATCCCGGCCAGGCCGCTCAGGAACGTCCCGCCGGCGGCCAGCGAGCGCGGCACCCCGTGCCGGCGCAGCCAGGAGACCGAGGGCTCCAGCAGCGCGGCGATCAGCAGCGAGGCCAGCACCGAGAAGGCGACCAGCCGCAGCATGTCGACGACGTAGAAGACGACGTAGAGCGCGGCGCCGAGCAGCAGCAGCCGCCAGGTGGACTCGGCGGCCACCCGCAGCCCCCAGGGCACCGCCTCGGCGGGGGTGGCGGGCCGCCCCGGGTGGTACTCGCGGCCGAGCGTCGCCTGGGCGGGCGGCGCCGGCGCGGGGGCCGGTGAGGCCTGGGCAGCCTGGGCGGCCGGGGTGGCCTGGGTCGCCGGCACGGGTGCCGGGAGCGCGACCGGGGCCGCCACGGCGGCCGGGCCGTGGTCGGCGCGCGGCTCGGGGAACTCGGCCGGGACGGCGGGCGCTCCGGCCGGTTCGGGGACGGCGGGGTCGTGCGGATCGGCCGCCATCGCGGCGCGTCGGCGCCGTTCGATCACGGCGGCCGCACTCGCCACCACGGCCATGCCCTTGGCCACGGCCTTGAAGGCCTTTCCGCCCCGCGCCATCCTGCTACCCGCCGCTTCCCTGCCGCTTCCGCCGTGTCCGGCGCTCCGCCGTGGGTCGCGCCACGGCCGTCAGGGATGACGCTACCCGGCGACGGCCCGGCGAGTCCGCCCCGCCGCGGGGTTCGGTTCGACCGGACCATCGGACAACGAGGACCAATCCCAACGTTTCGCATGGTTTCGGACACCGGGCGGTGGGGAGGAGTCGGAACGGGACCAGCGCCGCGCGGCAGGGCCGCGGGCCGCGTCCCGGCAGAAGCCAACCGCCGGCGGACCGGCCGGTGCGGGGAGCACCAGGACCCCTTCCCGCGCCCCGCGTCCGCACCCAGGACCGCACCGCCCGCGAGCGCCCCGGTCAGCGCAGCCCGGGCGGCGCGGCCCGCCCCGTCCGGCGGGACCGCGCTCGGGGAACGGGCCCGAAAACGGGAACGGCCCCCGGCCGCTCGTCGACGGGACGACGAGCGGCCGGGGGCCGTCGAGGGCGCGGACGGACCGCGGGCCCTCCTAGTACCAGCTGTGGGCCTGCCAGAACGACCACGCGCCGCAGGGGCTGCCGTAGCGGTCGTTCATGTAGCCGAGGCCCCACTTGATCTGGGTCGCCGGGTTGGTGCGCCAGTCGGCACCCGCCGAGGCCATCTTCGAGCCGGGCAGCGACTGGACCAGGCCGTACGCGCCGGAGCTCTTGTTGGTGGCGGTGTAGTCCCAGCCGCTTTCGCGCTTCACGATCTGGCTGAAGCACTGGAACTGGGTGTCGTTGCCGATGATCTGCCGGGCGATGTCCTGGACCGAGCCGGGGCTGACCGAGACGGCCGGCGCGCTGTCGGTGGCGGTCATCGCCGAGCGGGCCTTGGACCGGTTGGCGGCCTCGGCCTTGCGGGCGTCGTCGGCGGCCTTGGCGTCCGCGTCGGCCTTCGCCTGCGCGTCGGCCTTCGCCTGGGCGTCCGCGGCGGCCTTCTGGCGCGCGGCCTCGTCGGCGGCCTTCTGCTCGGCGGCGGCCTTGGCGGCCGCGTCGGCGGAGGCGCGCTGGGCGGACGCCTGCTGGCCGATGTTGTCGCTGACGGTCTGCGCCTGGGTGCCAGAGGGGACTTCGGCAAGCAGGGTCGCACCGGCGACGTCGACCGTCTGCGTCGTCTTGCCCTCGCTGCCCGAGGCCACACCCACGACGGCACCGACAGCGGTGACGGCGGTGGCGGAGGCCACAGCAACTCCCCGGACCGAGATCCGAGTCACATGGTTTCCTTCCAGCGTCGCCCACGCGTGACCGTGCGGGCGCAAGTTGCCCCTTGGCACGGACCTCCGCACGGTGCTCTGGTCACGGGAGGTGCTGGCCCGGCGTCCGGCCGAGGTGAGGCGACCGGGCGTTGAGATCGGGCGGCGTACGGCTCATCGGTCTTCAATTGTGCGTCCACCGACCGGAGTTGGCGGACCTTCCGGGACCGGACTTCCGGGCTCCGGAAGCCCTGTCGCGCCGTACGCGGGGCCTGACAGAACCCTCACCATGCCGCAAGGGGCACGGTCGACGCAATTCCCGCCCGCGTGGCGCACGTCACACCCAAGGGTGAAAAGCGGCGGGGCCCGCTCCGTCAGGAACGGGCCCCGCTACGGCAGTTGACCGTATTGTCCTACTATGCCCCGGTCAGAGGCGGATCACGGGTGGATGTCCTCCAGCATCTCCGTGACCAGCGCCGCGATCGGCGAACGCTCGGACCGGGTGAGGGTGATGTGGGCGAACAGTGGATGCCCCTTCAGCTTCTCCACCACCGCCACCACCCCGTCGTACCGGCCCACCCGGAGGTTGTCCCGCTGCGCGACGTCGTGGGTGAGCACCACCCGCGAGCCCTGCCCGATCCGGGACAGCACCGTCAGCAGGACGTTGCGCTCCAGCGACTGGGCTTCGTCCACGATCACGAAGGCGTCGTGCAGCGAGCGCCCCCGGATGTGGGTCAGCGGCAGCACCTCCAGCATCCCCCGGGAGATGACCTCCTCGATCACGTCCGGGGTGGTGACGGCGGAGAGCGTGTCGAAGACCGCCTGGGCCCAGGGGCCCATCTTGTCCGCCTCGCTGCCCGGCAGGTAGCCGAGCTCCTGCCCGCCGACCGCGTACAGCGGCCGGAAGACCATCACCTTGCGATGCTGCCCCCGCTCCAGCACCGCTTCCAGCCCCGCGCACAGCGCCAGCGCGGACTTGCCCGTGCCGGCCCGGCCGCCCATCGAGACGATGCCGACCTCCGGGTCCAGCAGGAGGTCCAGCGCGACCCGCTGCTCGGCGCTGCGCCCGCGCAGGCCGAACGCCTCCCGCTCGCCGCGGACCAGCCGCACCCGCCCGTCGCCGGTGACCCGGCCGAGCGCCCGGCCGCGCTCCGAGGTGAGCACCAGGCCGGTGTGGACGGGGAGTTCGGCGGCGCCGTCGACGTCCACCGGGACGTCGTGGCCGCCCGCGAACAGCGCGTCCACCTGGTCGGCCGGGACGTGCAGCTCGGTCATGCCCGTCCAGCCGGACGTGATCGCCAGCTCGGCCCGGTACTCCTCGGCGAGCAGGCCGACCGAACTGGCCTTGATCCGCAGCGGGAGGTCCTTGGACACGACGGTGACGTCGTAGCCCTCGGCCTGCAGGTTGCGGGCGACCGCCAGGATCCGGGTGTCCGCCTCGCTGGCGCCGGACCGGTAGCCGGCCGGCAGTATCGACAGGTCGGAGTGGTTGAGCTCGACCCGGATCGTGCCGCCCAGCTCGCCGACCGGGATCGGCTCGTCGAGCCGGCCGTACCGGATGCGGTAGTCGTCGAGCAGGCGGAGCGCCTGACGGGCGAAGTAGCCCAGCTCCGGGTGGTGCCGTTTGGCCTCCAGCTCGGTGACGACCACCACCGGGAGGACGACCTCGTGCTCCTCGAAGCGGGTCATGGCGAGCGGGTCCGCCAGGAGCACGCTGGTGTCGAGAACGTACGTGCGCCGGTCTGGTGTCCGGCGGCTCTTGGAACTGACCACTAGGCCTCCAGAGCGGATGACCCTGCGTCATCCGCGGCATGCCGGCCCCCGCTGCCCCGGTGGCCTCGGGGCCGGACTGACTGGAGTATTCCCAGGCGAGCGGCGGTGCATTCGCGCCCCCGGCGAACTGACGGATCATTGCCGGTGAACGTTTGGCCTCGCGCGGGGCCCGGGTACGCCAGCCCTACGGCGGTCACTTCACCGTGGGACGGCATGGGGGGCCCAGACCCCAGGGAGCCGCGGGACTAGAGGCCCAGTCGGCGGTGCCGCTGCTCGTACGCCCGCAGCGCGCGCAGGAAGTCGACCTTCCGGAAGGCCGGCCAGTACGCCTCGCAGAAGTAGAACTCGCTGTGCGCGCTCTGCCAGAGCAGGAAGCCGGACAGCCGCTGCTCGCCCGAGGTGCGGATGATGAGGTCCGGGTCGGGCTGGTTGCGGGTGTAGAGGTGCTCCGCGATGTGCTCGACGGTCAGGACCTCGGCCAGCTCCTCGATCGAGGTGCCGCGCCCGGCCTGCTCCTGGAGCAGCGAGCGGACGGCGTCGGCGATCTCGTGCCGGCCGCCGTAGCCGACCGCGACGTTGACCGTGATGCCCTCGATGTCGGCGGTCCGCTCGGCGGCGCTCTTGAGCACGCCGGCGGTGTGCTCGGGCAGCAGGTCCAGCGCGCCGACCGGGTTGACCCGCCAGCGGCGGGCGGCGGCCAGGCCGGCCACGGCCTCCTCGATGATGCCGAGCAGCGGGACCAGCTCCTCGGCCGGGCGGTCCAGGTTGTCGGTGGAGAGCATCCACAGGGTGACGACCTTGACGTGCGTCTCGTCGCACCAGCCGAGGAACTCGCTGATCTTGTCGGCGCCGCGCTGGTGGCCGTACGCGGTGGAACCGCCGGTGGCCTTGGCCCAGCGGCGGTTGCCGTCCAGGATCACGCCGATGTGGTGCGGGGTGCGTGCGAGGTGGACCTCGACCCGGCGGCCGTAGAGGCCGTACATCCCGCCCAGCAGGGTGCGCAGCCCCGGCGTCCGTTCGGCCACATCGCGCAGACCCATGGTTCCCGGCCCCTCTTTTTCCTCGTTCAGCTGGTGCTTCTCAGCCCCCGGCGCAGCCTACTCCGGCGCGCAGGCGGGCGGTAAAGCCGCAGGTAGCGGTCTGGTCACGGTCCTGTACGGAGTCTGTCCCGGCGGCGTGTCGGCCGCCTGCGGGGGAAGGGCGCCGGCCGGCCGCCGTGGCGCGGACACGGAACGGTCTCCGATTCCTTAAGGAATCCGTAAGCCGGCCGTCCGATGCTTGACGGCCGCTATTGGTCTAGTCCAGCTTGTCACCCAGGACGCAGCGGGTACCGCTCGCCCCCCATGTCTCGCACCGGACCTCCCCTCCCCCACACGCGGCCGCCGCGCCCCCCACCGCGGCGGCCGCTCCTCCCCCAGGAGCGTCGCACCATGGCCCGTACGCCGAACCAGCCCGCCCACAAGCGCCGGCGCAGCCCCCTCCCGGCCGTCGCGGCCGGCGCCACCGCCCTCGCCCTGGCCGGCGGCGGCCTGGCCCTGTTCGCCGGCGGCGCCAGCGCGGCGGCCGGGAACCTGGTCGCCAACGGCGGCTTCGAGAACGGGCTGGGCGGCTGGAGCTGTACCGGCGCCGCGAGCGCCGTCTCCTCGCCGACGCACTCCGGCGCCGGCGCGCTGCAGGCCACCCCGGGCGCGGGCGACACCGCCGAGTGCGCCCAGACCATCAGCGTGCTGCCCAACACCAGCTACACGCTGAGCGCCTGGGTCCAGGGACCGTACGTCTACCTCGGCGCGCGCGGCACCGGCGGCACCGACCCGTCGACCTGGTCGAACCAGAACAGCTGGAACCAGCTGTCCACCACCTTCACCACCGGGGCGAGCGCCACCAGCGTCACCGTCTACCTGCACGGCTGGTACGGGCAGAGCGCCTACCTGGCCGACGACGTCGCGCTGGCCGGCCCCGGCGGCACGTCGACGCCCTCGCCGACCGCCACCCCCACCCAGACGCCGACCGCCTCGCCGACCGCCACCGCCACGCCGACCCGGACCGCGACCCCCACCCCCACGGCGACGCCCACGGCCACCCCGACCGCCACCACCCCGCCGGCCACCGGCCTGCCCGCGCACGCCGTCACCGGCTACTGGCAGAACTTCGACAACGGCTCGACCCCGCAGCGCCTCGCCGACGTCCAGAGCGCGTACGACATCATCGCGGTCTCCTTCGCCGACGCCGTGCCGACCCGGACCGGCGCGATCAGCTTCACCCTCGACCCGGGCCTGTCCAAGGCGCTCGGCGGCTACACCGACGCGCAGTTCCGCGCCGACATCAAGGCCAAGCAGGCGGCCGGCAAGAAGGTGATCCTCTCGATCGGCGGCCAGAACGGCGCGATCACCGTGGGCGACGCGACGGCCGGGGCGAACTTCGCCGACAGCGCCTACGCGATCATCAAGGACTACGGCTTCGACGGCATCGACGTCGACCTGGAGAACGGCGTCCAGGCCGGCCCGCTCGGCGACGCGCTGCACGCCCTGCAGGCCAAGGTCGGCCCCGGCTTCGTGCTGACCATGGCGCCCGAGACGATCGGGATGTACAGCACCGCCGGCGCGTACTTCCAACTGGCGCTGAACACCAAGGACATCCTGACCGTCGTCAACACCCAGTTCTACAACTCGGGCGGCATGAACGGCTGCGACGGCAAGGTCTACAACCAGGGCACCGTCGACTTCATCACCTCGCAGGTCTGCACCCACATCCAGGGCGGCCTGCGGCCCGACCAGGTCGGCATCGGCGTCCCGGCCTCCGCCAAGGCGGCCGGCGGCGGCTACGTCGACCCGTCCGTGGTGAACAACGCGCTGAACTGCCTGGCCACCGGCGCCAACTGCGGCAGCTTCGTGCCGCCTGCCAAGTGGCCGACCATCCGCGGCGCGATGACCTGGTCGACCAACTGGGACGCCAACAACGGCAACGCGTTCTCGAACGCGGTCGGCCCGTTCGTGCACAAGATGCCGTAGGGCCGGGCAGCCCCTGAGGACCCAACCCCCTCCGGCGCGCCGCTCCTTGAGGGTGGGGCCCGCGCGCCGGCGGCCGGGCCCGCCGTACCCACCCGGTACGGCGGGCCCTTCCGCGTCCTCCCGCCGGGTGGCGCTCAGCGCCCCAGCACGGCGGCCAGCGCGCCGAGCAGCAGGAACGGGCCCACCGCGAGGTCCAGTCCGCGCACCGGGCGGCGGCGGGCCAGCGCCGCGACGGCCCGCACGACGCCCCAGAGGCCGGCCAGCAGCACCGCGGCGCACAGCCCGCCGAGCACCGTCCGCCAGCCGTACCAGCCGAGCAGCCCGCCCAGGGCGAGCCCGAGCGGGGAGTCGCCGGGGCCCAACGCGCCCAGCCAGACGGCCAGTTCGAGCACGCCCCCGACCGCGAGGGCGGCCAGCAGGCAGCGCAGCAGCGTCGCCCCGGGCTGCTGGGCGGACAGCGCGGCGGGCACCAGCAGGCCGGCCGTCCCGCCGAGCAGCGGCGTGGTCAGCCGGTACGGCAGCCGGCGCACCCGGGCGTCGACGAAGCCGAGCACCACCCCGAGCGCCGCGGCCCAGGCCAGCGCCAGGGTCACCACCAGCAGCCCGTCCGCCGCGTACGCCACGGCGACGGCGACCGCCACCGTGACCGGCTCCACCGTCCAGGGGCCGGCGCCCAGCCGCTCCCGGCAGACCGGGCAGCGCCCGGTCGGCGGCAGCAGGCGCACCGGGCGCCCGCACGACGGGCAGGCCTCGCACCAGGGCTCGCCCTCCGGCACCGCGAACCGGGCGATCAGCCCGCGCAGCGGCACGGCCGCCAGGAGACCGACCAGCACCGCCGCGACCACGACCGGGACCACCGGCGCACCCCCTCCTCGTCCGACACCGGCCACATCCTCCCGCGTGCGGCGGTGTGCCGTCCGTCTCGTTCCGCCCGGCCGCGCGCCGCCACCCCTCGCG
Source organism: Streptomyces sp. Y1 (assembly GCF_041053115.1). Taxonomy (NCBI): domain Bacteria; kingdom Bacillati; phylum Actinomycetota; class Actinomycetes; order Kitasatosporales; family Streptomycetaceae; genus Streptomyces; species Streptomyces sp. Y1. Next base: position 3,035,664 of record NZ_CP163445.1, read on the forward strand.
TACGGGGGCAATCCGGACATGGGACTGCCGGTTCGGAAGGCCTCCCGCCACCCCCGCCTGCCGATCCAAGGGAGGCTCCCGGGCCCCGGGAAGCACCCCCGCGGAGCCCCGCCGAAGGGCCCGCCGTACCCCTAAAGTAGGCAGGCATGCAGGTCATCCAATCCAGCAAGCTCGCCAACGTCTGCTACGACATCCGCGGCCCGGTGCTCGACGAGGCGATGCGGCTGGAGGACCAGGGCCACCGCATCCTCAAGCTCAACACCGGCAACCCGGCCACCTTCGGGTTCGAGGCGCCGCCGGAGATCCTCCAGGACATCCTGCGCAACCTCGCCACCGCGCACGGCTACGGCGACTCCAAGGGCCTGCTCTCGGCGCGCCGCGCCGTCGTCATGCACTACGAGGACCGCGGCCTGCACGGCCTCTCCGTCGACGACGTCTTCCTGGGCAACGGCGTCTCCGAACTGATCCAGCTGGCCATGACCGCTCTGCTGGACGACGGCGACGAGGTGCTCGTCCCCGCGCCGGACTACCCGCTGTGGACGGCCTCGGTCTCGCTGGCCGGCGGCACCGCCGTGCACTACCGCTGCGACGAGCAGTCCGAGTGGTACCCGGACCTCGCCGACATCGAGGCCAAGGTCACCGACCGCACCCGCGCCATCGTGGTGATCAACCCGAACAACCCGACCGGCGCGGTCTACCCGCGCGAGGTGCTGGAGGGCATCGTCGAGATCGCCCGCCGGCACCAGCTGGTGGTCTACGCGGACGAGATCTACGACAAGATCCTCTACGACGACGTCGAGCACGTCCCGCTGGCCACCCTGGCGCCGGACCTCTTCTGCGTCACCTTCAACGGCCTGTCCAAGGCGTACCGGGTCGCGGGCTTCCGCTCCGGCTGGATGGTGCTCTCCGGCGACCGGTCCCGGGCCCGCAGCTACATCGAGGGCCTGACCGTGCTCGCCTCGATGCGGCTGTGCGCCAACATGCCGGCCCAGCACGCGGTGGCCGCCGCGCTCGGCGGCCGGCAGTCGATCAAGGACCTGGTCCTGCCCGGCGGCCGGCTGCTGGCCTCGCGCGACGCCGCGTACGAGCTGCTGAACCAGATCCCGGGCGTCAGCTGCGTCAAGCCGAAGGGCGCGCTGTACGCGTTCCCCCGGCTGGACCCGAAGGTCCACAAGATCAAGGACGACGCCCGGATGGTGCTCGACCTGCTGCGCTCCCAGCGCATCCTGCTGGTCCAGGGCACCGGCTTCAACTGGCCCGAGCCGGACCACTTCCGGCTGGTCACGCTGCCCCGGGCGGAGGAGATCACCGAGGCGGTGACCCGGATCGGCGACTTCCTCGGCGGCTACACCCAGCCGTAGGAAGTAAAAGGGGGGAAGCACTACGGCCGGAGTCCCGGCCCGGGCGGTCTCCTTGGTCGGGGAAAGACCGTCCGGCGGAACTCCGGCCGTCCTGTCGCTCGGCGGGCGCGCGGTTCGTGCCGCGCGCCCGCCTCCGCTCGGTCGAGGCTCAGGCTCAGCCGAGGCGCGCGACCAGGTTCCGGTACTCGTCCCACAGCTCCTTCGGCGTGTGCTCGCCGAACAGCTCCAGGTGGGCCGGCACGAGCGCGGCCTCCTGGCGCCAGATGTCGGCGTCCACGGTGAAGAGCAGGTCGAGGTCCTCCTCGGACAGCTTCAGGTCGCCGAGGTCGAAGCCCTCGACGGTCGGCAGCACGCCGATCGGGGTCTCGACGCCCTCGCCGGTGCCCTCCAGGCGCTCGACGATCCACTTGAGCACGCGGCTGTTCTCGCCGTAGCCGGGCCAGACGAACTTGCCCTCGGCGTTCTTGCGGAACCAGTTGACGTAGTAGATCTTCGGCAGCTTGGCGGCGTCCGCCTGGGCGCCGACCTTCAGCCAGTGGGCGAAGTAGTCGCCCATGTTGTAGCCGCAGAACGGCAGCATCGCGAACGGGTCGCGGCGCAGCTCGCCCACGGTGCCCTCGGCGGCGGCGGTCTTCTCGGAGGCGATGTTGGCGCCGAGGAAGACGCCGTGCTGCCAGTCGAAGGACTCGGTCACCAGCGGGACGGCGGTGGCGCGGCGGCCGCCGAACAGGATCGCGGAGATCGGCACGCCCGCCGGGTCCTCCCACTCCGGGGCGATGGTCGGGCACTGCGCGGCCGGGACGGCGAAGCGGGCGTTCGGGTGGGCGGCCGGGGTGCCGGACTCCGGGGTCCAGTCGTTGCCGCGCCAGTCGGTGAGGTGCGCCGGGGGCTCCTCGGTCAGGCCCTCCCACCACACGTCGCCGTCGTCGGTGAGGGCGACGTTGGTGAAGACGGTGTTGCCCCAGAGGGTGTCGATGGCGTTGGCGTTGGTGTCCACGCCGGTGCCGGGGGCGACGCCGAAGAAGCCGGCCTCGGGGTTGATGGCGTACAGGCGGCCGTCCGCGCCGAAGCGCATCCAGGCGATGTCGTCGCCGATCGTCTCGACCTTCCAGCCCGGAACGGTGGGCTGGAGCATGGCGAGGTTGGTCTTGCCGCAGGCCGAGGGGAAGGCGGCCGCGACGTACTTCGGCTGCGACTCGCCCGAGGGGCCGGCCGGCGGGGTGAGCTTCAGGATCAGCATGTGCTCGGCCAGCCAGCCCTCGTCGCGGGCCATGGTCGAGGCGATGCGCAGCGCGTAGCACTTCTTGCCGAGCAGGGCGTTGCCGCCGTAGCCGGAGCCGAAGGACCAGATCTCCCTGGTCTCCGGGAAGTGCGAGATGTACTTGGTGGTGTTGCACGGCCACGGCACGTCCGCCTGGCCCTCGGCGAGCGGGGCGCCGACGGTGTGCACGGCCTTGACGAAGTCGCCGTCCTCGCCGAGCTGGTCCAGCACGGCCTGGCCCATGCGGGTCATCACGCGCATGGAGACGGCGACGTAGGCGGAGTCGGTGATCTCGACGCCGTACGCGGCCAGCGGGGAGCCGACCGGGCCCATCGAGAAGGGCACGACGTACATGGTGCGGCCCTTCATGGCGCCGCGGAACAGGCCCTCGGTGCCCTGGAAGAGCTCCCGCATCTCGGCGGGGGCCTTCCAGTTGTTGGTGGGGCCGGCGTCCTTCTCCTGCTCGGAGCAGATGAACGTGCGGTCCTCCACGCGCGCCACGTCCGTCGGGTCCGAGGCGGCGTAGTAGGAGTTGGGGCGCTTCTCCTCGTTGAGCTTCTTGAAGGTGCCCTGAGCGACCAGCAGGTCCGCGAGGCGCTGGTACTCCTCGTCGGAGCCGTCGCACCACTCGATGCGGTCCGGCTGGGTCAGCTCGGCGATCTCGCTCACCCAAGCGAGCAGCTGCTTGTGGCGGGTGGGCGCGGATGCGCTGAGAGCAGAGATCTCGTACGACACGATCGCTCCGTTTCACGCCATCTCGTCGAAGAGGCGGCGTAGCGGGGGTCTGAGGGTGCTTGCAGCGTAGCCCCGGGTGTTCGAGCTGAATGCGGCAGCTCGGCGATATTGACGCATCTTTTACTACAGTCAGTACTATTACCAGCCAGTAACAGCTCGCCGACCTCCGGCCCGGAGTGCGCGGCGCCACACTTCGAACACTCCAAAACGTCCAAGAGTGACTATCACCACTTCACTACGCGCCAGTAACCTACGGAGGCGTAGGTAACGGGTAGCATGCAGCGCATGACTGCTGCTGCGCTCGGGGAGAGCCCCGCGGAGGATCCGACCCGAACCGGCCCCGCGGAGGGCGGCCTCCCGGACACCGGGGAGGGCAAGCCGAAGTGGCGCGGCTGGCTGCACGCCGGGATGTTCCCCGCCACCGTCGCCGCCGGGATCGTGCTGATCTGCCTGGCCGACTCACCGCGCGCCAAGGCCGCCTGCGCGGTCTACTCGGTCAGCGCCTGGCTGCTGTTCGGGGTCAGCGCGGTCTACCACCGCTTCACCTGGGGGCCGCGCGGCGACGCGATCCTGCGCCGCCTGGACCACGCGAACATCTTCCTGATCATCGCGGGCACCTACACCCCGTTCACCATCCTGCTGCTGCAGGGCGGCAGCAGGCAGGTGCTGCTCTGGGCGGTCTGGGGCGGGGCGCTCGCCGGGATCGCGTTCCGGGTGTTCTGGGTCGGCGCGCCGCGTTGGCTGTACACGCCGGTGTACCTCGCGCTGGGCTGGGCCGCCGCCTTCTTCCTGCCGGACTTCCTGCACACCGGGGGCGTCGCGGTGCTGGTGCTGATGATCGTCGGCGGGGTGCTCTACAGCGTCGGCGGCGTGGTGTACGGCCTCAAGCGCCCCAACCCCTCACCGCGCTGGTTCGGCTTCCACGAGGTGTTCCACGCCTTCACCCTCGGCGCCTTCATCGTGCAGTACGTCGGCGTCTCACTGGTGGCGTACAGCACGGCCGGCTGAACCCGGCGTCCCACGACGGGCGGTCGCGCGGTCCACGGACCGGGCGGCCGCCCGTTCGGCCGTCCAGGGCCGCTCGTACGGGGCCCGGCCCTGCGGGCGGTGCGGGTACGGCGGGCGGGCGGCCTCGCCGAGCCCGGGCAGCGGCTCCGCCGGGGGCGCCGACTCCGGGCGCGGCTCCGGCCGCTCGACCCGGCCGGCCCGGCCGCGCGCCTGGCGGGCGTCCAGCGCCTCGCGGGCCCGGCGGCAGCGCTCGCAGTGCGCGGCGTCCGGGGTGCCCCGGCGCGGGCGGTGACCGGACTCCGGCGCCGGCGACCGGTGCAGCGCGCGCCAGCGGCGGGCGACGTAGACCATCAGCAGCAGGGTCTCGACCCCGGCGACCGTCAGGACCAGCAGGGCGCCGTTGATCAGATAGGCCGCGACCACGGCCAGCGCGGAGGCCACCACCACCGCCCCGCCCCACACCTGGGCGCTCGCCCGCACCTCGTCACTGTCGGCCACTTCGGCTCCCCTTTCCCGGCGCCGGGCTCGTGGTCGGCCCTGGCCGCCCCACCCCTTCTCCGCTCTCGGCACGCGTCGGCCAACACTGACCGATTGCCACATGGTATCTACCGTCCGTCACTCCAGGCTGCCCCGAGGCGGCGAACGACAGATCAACGTTGCGTCAATTCCGTGTGCGGAAGCAGCACTTCCAGGACACATCACCGTATGCGATCGAATCGTCACGGGGTCACGCATGGACGGCCGGCACCGAGGAGGCCGGGGCGGGAGTCGAGCCCGCCGCCGTCGAAGATCGCCGATAATCGGGTCATGAACGCCACGCAGCCGACCGCGGCCCTCCCGGACGCCCCGACCAACCCGGTCCAGGCCCTGCTGGAGGCGCCGCTGTCGCTGCGCGAACGCAAGAAGCTGAAGACCCGGCAGACCATCCGGCGCGAGGCGTACCGCCTGTTCGCCGAGCAGGGTTACGAGAGCACCACGGTGGAGCAGATCGCCGCCGCCGCCGAGGTCTCCCCCTCCACCTTCTTCCGCTACTTCGCCACCAAGGACGACCTCGTCCTCACCGACGAGTACGACCCGGCGATGATCGCCGCCCTGCTGGCGCGCCCCGCCGACGAGCCCTTCCTCACCTCCTGCCGGGAGGCGCTCATCGGGCTGATCCGCCAACTGCTCCAGCACGAGCGGCAGGAACTGCTCATCCGGATGCGGCTGGTCACCGAGGTGCCCGCGCTGCGCGCCGGGCTGCACCGGGCCGACCACAGCCCGGCGGCGCTCTACCTGGCCATCCTGCTGCGGCGGGCCGGCGTCGAGGAGCCCAGCTACGACATGCGGATCACCGCCGCCGCGATCGGCGCCGCCTCTACCGAGGCCGTGCTGTGCTGGGCGGCGGGCGGCGGCGAGCAGGACATCGCGGAGCTGGTCGACCACGCCTTCGCGCTGCTGGAGAGCGGCTTCGCCGGGGTGTGACGGTGGGCGGACGCGGTGCGGGGCCCGGCTCCTTCGCCGGGCCCCGCCGTCCCGCCGGGTCCGCTAGCTGCGGCGGGACCGGCGCCGCAGCGCCGCGCCCGTGCCGGCCAGCGCGGTGGCGCCCAGGGCCGCGGCCGCCGTCACCGCGGGCAGCGCCGAGCCGCCGCCCGCCGCCGGGGTGGCCGCCGCCTCCACCTGGTAGCCGCCGCCCTCGCCGGCCCGGTCGTACGCCGAGCCGGGCAGCTTGTCGCCGTACCGCTGGTGCACCAGCTGCTGGTACCGGGCCAGCGACACCCCGTCCGTGCCGACCGAGCGCCGGGCCTCGTCGTCCAGCGGGAGCACCCGGCCGTCGCGCAGCACGTACCAGGCGTTGATCTGCGGCTCGCGGAAGGCCGTGCCGCCACCGCCGCTCGCCGCCTTCGCCGCGTAGTCGCTCTCGTCGCCGCCGGAGGCGATGTTCACGACCCGCCAGCCGTCGCCCTGCCGGACCGTCCAGACCGAGGCGCTCTGCCCGTCCGCCGCGGTCACCTTGCTGGCCGTGAACTCGGCCTTCGCCACCGGCGCACCGGCGGTGCCGGCCACGAAGCCGGCGTCCAGGATGTACACCGGCACGGTGTCCCCGGTCAGCCGGGGCGCCGACGCGGCCGCCGCCTTCGCCTCCTCGGCCGCGCCGATGGTCAGCTGCTGGGTCGGCGGGACGCCCTTGCGGGCGAAGAACCGGCCGACCTGGTCGAGCACCGCCGGGTCCTGCACCGCGCCGCGCGCCCGGGCCAGGTCGGCGGCGGGCACCGGCGCCGGGGCGGCGGTCGCGGGGGCGGCGGTCCGGGGGTCGTCGTCGGCCTGCGCGGCCGGGGCGAGCGCCAGGCCGAGGCCGGCCGCGAGGAGGACGGCGACGGCGGCCCGGCGGATGCTGTTCAGCTCGGTCATGGTCGCCACCTCACGCGCCGATCCGGTAGAGGGAGTGGGTCCACGAGAACGTGTCGTTGTTCACGTAGTACGAGTAGTCCGCCCAGTTGTAGCGGTAGTTGGACGGCCAGGGGTCGCCCCAGTAGATCCAGTTGTTGCCGGTGTCGTAGCCGTAGACGACGTGCATGTGCCCGCCGCCCGAGCTCCACTGGATGCGCGTCTCGATCGGCCGGTTCGCGTTCACCTCGGTCTGCACGGTGGAGTAGCGCAGGTAGCCGGTGACGTACGAGCCCGGGTTGATGCCGACCCAGTCCAGGCCGTTCTGCACATCGGCCAGCGTGGCCTGGCTGTTGGGGCAGCCGGAGTCGATCGAGCGGCCGAACGCGGCGTTGCAGAACTGGTTCTGGCTGTAGTTGTAGCCGAACCAGGTGGCGATCGTGTTGCCGCTCGCCGCCCAGCACCAGTTGGTCTGCTGTTGCTGCTGCATGGTGATGTTGAGCTTCTTGAAGGTGCCGGCCAGGTCGGCCGTGCTACCGGGCGCGGCGGCCTGGCGGACCTTCGCCGGGGCCCGGTCGGCGGCCGACGCGTGGGGGGCGTCGGCGGCGACGGCCGGGGCGGCCACCGCCGCGGTGAGCGCCGGGCCCAGCACGCCGAGGGCGAGCAGGGCGACCGCGCGGCGCAGCCGTGTCCGGGGAACGGGTGTTGCTGGCATGGGGGATGCCTCCTTGCACGAGCGGAGCGAGGTGCTGTGGGGGGGCGCGGTCCGGATCGCGCCATGAGCATCGCGCCGTTGTCGGAGGATGGTCAACGGGTGCCGCGGGTACCGGTGTTGGGGTGTGAACGGGCGGCAGCAGGTGTGAACGCCGCCCGGCGAAGCCGCTGGTGGGGCGCCCGGACCAGTGACAAACAGCCGTCCGGATGTGAATATTCACGGTCAAAAGCCGGTCTGCCCGCGCCGCGTCCCCAGGAGGCAGCCATCCGCCGCAGCGACCCCGCCGACCTCGCCGCCGCCCTGCGCTCCGGCCCGTTCCACCTCGCCCTGCGCACCGCCATCGCCGCCCGCGGCCTCACCCTGCACCGCGTCCGCCGCCATCTCGCCCTGCGCGGCGTCAACGTCGGCCTCACCAGCCTCAGTTACTGGCAGCAGGGCCGCCGCCGCCCGGAACGCCCCGAGTCCCTGCGCGCCGTCGCCGCCCTCGAGGACGTCCTCGACCTGCCCGAGCACTCCCTCACCCGGCTGCTCGGCCCGCGCCGCGCGGCCGCCGACCCGGCCGGCCCGCCCGTGCGCCCGTACCGCGACCTGATCGCCCCGGCCGCCGCCGTCGACGACCTGCTCGCCACCATCTCCGGCCCGCGCGACACCGGCCTGCACACCATCACCCACATCGAACGCATCCGGATCGGCCCCGACCGCCGCCTCACCCGCCGCGACTCCCAGCACGCCCTGCGCGCCCACCGCGACGGCATCGACCGCTACCTCGCCCTCTACCAGGGCGACCCGGGCAGCGACATCGGCCTGGTCGGCGTCCGCGCCGAGGAGAACTGCCGCCCCGGCCGGATCCGCCGCGACCGGGCCCACCACCTGCTCCTCGCCGAGCTCCTGCTCGACCGGCGCCTGCGCGCCGGCGACACCCACCTGCTCGGCTACGGCTTCGACGACGCCCCCGCCCCCGAGCCCAGCGACGAGTACGTCCGCGGCTTCAACTCCGGCGCCGGCCAGTACGTCCTGCAGGTCACCTTCCACCCCGCCGCCCTGCCCGTGCGCTGCCAGCGCTTCGCGCTCCACTCGCCCGGCGAGGACCCGTACGAGACCGAGGAGTTGACCCTCGACGGGCACCACTGCGTGCATCTGGTCGCGACGGCGCTGCGGCCGTGCCTGCTGGGGGTCCGGTGGGACTGGGAGTGAGGCCGCGCTACGCCGGGGCGAAGTCCAGGACCAGGATGTCCTCCACCGGCCGGTAGCCGATCTGCCGGTAGACGGAGTTGCTGGTCGGGTTGGCGACGTCGGTGTACAGCAGCACCTCCTCGGCCCCCTCGGTGAGGGCGTGGGCGGAGGCGGCGGCGGTGACGGCGCCGGCGTAGCCGCGCCGCCGGTGCTCGGCCGGGGTGTAGACCGGGCCGACCCGGGACATACCGGCGATGATCGGGCTGGTGCCGGCCAGGGCGACGGGCCGGCCGCCGTCCTCCCAGAGGTGGACGCCGCCGGCGGCGATCTTCTCGTCCACCGCCCGTGGCACGTCGGGCAGGACGACCTCGACCTCGGCCAGGAAGTCCCGGTACCAGCGGACCACCAGCTCCCGGTCGGCCGGTGCGGCGAGCCGGTGGCGGCCGGCCGGCGGGCGCGGCGGGTCGGTCAGCCGGCCGAGCCGGTACAGCCGCTCCTGGACGCGGACGGACGGCGTGGTGCCGGTGGCGGCCGTCCAGGCACCGCTGAAGGCGCGGACCGCGCCGGTGGCCCCGCTGACCCCGGCCACCTCGGTGAACCCGCTCCCGGCCGCCGCGAGTTCGACGGCGAGCTCGGCGGCCGCCCGCTCCGGCATCCGGGAGAGCCGGGGGTCGAACGGCGGGGTCTGCAGGAAGGCGCCCTCGACCGGGCCGTCCGGCGCCGCCCGCCACCAGCCGAAGACGGGCGGCCCGCCGAACACGTCCAGCCCGGCCTCGGCGAGCCGGTGGGAGATGGTGAGCAGCACGGTGTTCTCGGCCGGGTGGGCGGCCAGGAAGGCCCCGGCCTCGGCGCGGAACGCGTCCAGGGAGGTGGTGAGGGTCCAGGTCATGGCCCATCCTCGCCCCGGCGCACCGGCTCCCGCCAGCGGTTATTCGGCGTCCGGCCGCCCGACGACCACGCCCAGCCGCTCGGCGAGCGCCGCCGGATCGGTGGTCGGCACCTCGCAGGCGAAGTGCCGGCAGACGTAGGCGGCGGGCGCGCCGCCGACCAGCGGCCGGTCGGCCAGCAGCGGCACCTCGGGCTCCGCCGCCCCGGCGGGCTCGCCGACCGCGAGCACCGCCCCCGGGGCCGTCCCGAGCAGCGCCGCCCGGCGCAGCGCGGCGGTGGCCGGGTGGTCGGCGGGGCCGACGACGGCGATCTCGCGCGGCCCGTCCAGCAGCGCCTCGGCGACGGCGAGCCCCCAGCCGATGAAGCGGGGCGCCCGCGCGGCGAGCGCGCCGACGATGCCGAGGGCCCGCTCGGCGGCGGTGCGGTGCCGGTCGGAGCCGGTGTACGCGGCGTAGCCGAGCAGCGCGCCGGCGGCGGCGGTCCAGCCGGACGGGGTGGCGTTGTCGGTCGGGTCCTGCGGGCGGCGGATGAGCTCCTCGGCGTCGTCGGCGGTGTCGTAGAGGGCGCCGGAGGCCTCGTCGGTGAAGTGCTTGAGCACGGTGTCGAGCAGCCCACCGGCCAGCTGCAGCCAGGCGGCGTCGCCGGTGACGGCGTACAGCGCGAGGAAGCCCTCGGCGGTGTCGGCGTAGTCCTCCAGGACGCCCGCGTTGTCGCCGGCCCGGCCGTCGCGGGAGGTGCGCAGCAGCCGCCCGTCCGGGGTGAGGTGGACGGCGAGCAGCAGGTCGGCGGCGCGTTCGGCGGCCTCGACGAGGTCGGGCCGCTCCAGCAGGGCGCCGGCCTCGGCGAGGGCGGCGATGGCGAGGCCGTTCCAGGCGGCGACCACCTTGTCGTCGCGGGCGGGTGCGGGCCGGTCCGCCCGGGCCCGCAGCATCCGCTCGCGGATCTCCTCGTACTGGGCGAAGTCCTCGGGTTCGTCGAGGAGTTGGAGCACGGAGGTGCCGTGCTCGAAGGTGCCGTCCGCGGTCACCGTGAACAGCCGGGCGGCGGTGGCGGCGTCGGCGGGCCCGAGCAGGTCGACCAACTGGCCGGGCTCCCACACGTAGTAGGCCCCTTCGGCGGTGGCGCCGGTCTCCTCGTCCAGGCTGTCGGCGTCCAGCGCGGAGGCGAACGCGCCTTCGGGCGTGCGGAGTTCGCGCAGCAGGAAGTCCGCGGTGGACAGCGCCACCCGGCGGGCGAGCGGGGAGCCGGTGGCCCGCCACAGGTGCAGGTAGGCGCGCAGCAGCAGCGCGTTGTCGGACAGCATCTTCTCGAAGTGCGGCACCACCCAGCCGGCGTCCACCGCGTACCGGGCGAAGCCGCCGCCGAGCTGGTCGTGGAGGCCGCCGCGGGCCATCGCCTCGCCGGTGCGGACGGCCATCTCCAGCGCCGCCTCCGAGCCGGTGCGGGCGTGGTGGCGCAGCAGGAACTCGACCGTCATGGCCGGCGGGAACTTGGGCGCGCCGCCGAAGCCGCCGTGGCGCTGGTCGAAGTCCCGGCTGAGCCCGACGAGCGCCTGGTGCAGGTCGGCGTCCGCGGGTGGGTGGTGCGCGCCCGCCGAGTAGACGGACGCCCGTTCGGCCAGGTCGGCCCGGATCCGCCCGGCGACCTCGGCGACCTCCTCCCGCCGGTCCCGCCAGGCGGCGTCCACACCCTCCAGCACCTGCCGGAAGGACGGCATCCCGTGCCGGGGCCGCGGCGGGAAGTAGGTGCCGAAGTAGAACGGCTCCTTGCCGGGCGTGAGGAACACCGTCATCGGCCAGCCGCCCTGCCCGGTGGCCGCCTGCACGGCCTCCATGTACACGGCGTCGACATCCGGCCGCTCCTCGCGGTCCACCTTGACGGCGACGAACCGCTCGTTCAGGTACTCCGCGAGCCCGGCGTCCTCGAAGCTCTCGTGCGCCATCACGTGGCACCAGTGGCAGGCGGCGTAGCCCACGCTCAGCAGGACCGGCACGCCCCGCCGTTCGGCCTCCGCGAAGGCCTCGGGCCCCCACGGCCACCAGTCGACCGGGTTGTCGGCGTGCTGCTGCAGGTACGGCGAGGTCGCGTCCGCGAGACGGTTCGGCATGCCCCCATCCTCGCGCATCGGCGTCCCGGTCAGGGCGTGTCGCGCGAGTCCGGTCCCGGCCCGGCGAATTGTCGGTTCATCGACTCGGTGCGGGGAGCGCGGCGCCGGTGAGGGCGAGGGCCGCGTCGAGCAGCGCGGAGGTCAGGGTGGGGAGCTGCTCGGGGGACTCGCGCAGCAGGAACAGCCAGGCGAAGACGGGGCCGACGAGCAGGGCGTTGAGGGCGGCCGGGTCGGGGCGGACGGCGAGTTCGCCGCGCGCGGTCGCGCGGTCCAGGATCTCGGCGAGGGTCTGGCGCTGGAACCCGAGGTACCGCTCGACGAACCGGTCCCGCAGGGCGGGGTCGGCGTGGACGTCGGCCAGCAGGCCGGGGACCGTCCCGCCCGGCGGGGAGGCCATGGTGTCCGCGATCTCGGCGATCACGGCGGCCAGGTCGGCGCGGAGCGAGCCGCGGTCGGGCGCCACGGCCAGGAACTTGTCGGGCAGCAGGACGTCGAAGATCATCTCCTGCTTCGTGGCGTGGCGGCGGTAGATCGCGGCCTTGCCGACGCCGGCCCGCGCGGCCACTTCGGCCATCGTGAGCCGCGTGTACCCCACCTCGGTCAGCAGCTCTCGGACGGCGGAGGCGATGGCCTCGTCGACGCGGCTGTCACGGGGGCGGCCCCCCTGGGTGCGAGCTTGCTTCCGAACAGACATAGGTGCAACATACAGAACCAGGAGTATCGAAACCAGTAGTTCCAAAACTGCTGGTTCCGTATCCACCGGTGCGACCGCGAACCGACGCACCACCCCAGCCGACTGGGCACGAAGGCTCGGAAAGGTTTGACCGATGCGAATCCCGAAAGCGGCCCACACCGCGCAGCCGTGGCGGATCCACGAGTTCACCCGCGACTTCCGGATCGACGACGTGTGGTCCTTCCGCACGCCCGACGCCGGGCCCGAGGACTTCCCGGTGATGGTCGCGGCGCTGAAGAAGGCCTACGACACCCGCCCGGCCCCGGCCGCGGTCAACTTCCTCTTCGCGGTGCGCTGGAAGCTCGGCGAGATCTTCAACTGGGACACCCCGGGAGAGGGCTTCGGCGGACGGGTGCCCTCGCTGACCAGCCGCCTCCCGGAGGAGCTCGCCCGGACCAAGAGCGACATGATCCCCGCCACGGACCCGTTCAGCGAGGTGTACCAGACCGACACCGAGGCGGCCCGCGAGCTGGGCAACTTCACCGTCCACACGATCATGCACCTGGGCTGGGTGCAGACGAAGGACGGCCAGTACGAGCTGCGCATGGCGGCGCTGGTCAAGCCCAACGGGCTGTTCGGGAAGGCCTACATGGCCTTCATCCTCCCGTTCCGGTACCTCGTCATCTACCCGGCGCTGACCCGCTCGTGGGAGAAGGCCTGGATGGACTTCGGCCGCCCGAACCGCAAGGCCCTGCAGGACCAGCGGGGAGAGTCCGCCGACCGGGACTGACCCGGACCGGGGCCTCCCGGGCCCGTCGCCGGCCGCCGCCACCGCCCTCGGTGTCGGCGGCCGGCGCGTTTCGTTTCCCGGTACCGCACGATCATCCGGCGCCGGCGGTTCGACGCGCGGGCGATGTCGACAGGTTTCTGCCACGGTGAAGTGCCCCGCGACTGCCGCACGAAGATCCTCACGCGAACTCCGCACGCGGTGTCGCCCTCCCGCCACGCACCGGACACCGCACGGCCGAACGCGCTCAGCCTTCCGGCCATGAACGCCTTCGCGAATTCGGCCCTACCAAATGAAGCGGCCGCATATTCGCCCCCGACTGTCAGGTTCGGGACGCGCGAGTGTCCGAAGTTGGCAGGTTCTGGCCATAGTCAGTCACACATCTATCGAAATCTGCTAGATCTTGTGTCTGCCGTCTCGACCAGCGAAGACCGGCATTCGGGGATGGGGGAAGTGCCTCGGCCATCGGCCCATTAGGCACCGGATCTTGTACATCAGCACCGGGGGCGCGGTCAATGACGACTACTTCGCCCTCATAGCGGCGCGTTCCCGAAATGAACCCCACGCAGGGCCGAACGCCGTTGAGTTCATCGAAACCGAGTTTCATTGAGGTGCGAGGGAAAGCATGACGACGGAGACTGACGAGCAGCAGGAGAAGCTTCTCCGGTACCTCAAGAAGTCCGTAATCGAACTCAACGAGACGCGGGCCCTCCTACGGGAAACGGAAGAGCGCGCGACCGAGCCGCTCGCGGTGGTCGGCATGAGCTGCCGCTACGCCGGCGCGGATTCCCCGGACGAACTCTGGGACGTGGTCGCCGAGGGCCGGGACGCGATATCCGGATTCCCGCTCGACCGCGGCTGGAACCTCGAGCGGCTCTACGACCCGGACCCGGACCGGCTCGGCGCCAGCTACACCCGCGCGGGCGGCTTCGTCCCCAGCGCCACGGCCTTCGACGCCGACTTCTTCGGGATCAGCCCGCGCGAGGCGCTCTCCATGGACCCGCAGCAGCGGCTGCTGCTGGAGCTGTCCTGGGAGGCGTTCGAGGACGCCGGCATCGACCCGGCCTCGCTGCGCGGCAGCGACACCGGCGTCTACACCGGCGTCGGCCCGTCCGACTACGCGGCCGTACCGGCCGGCGCGGCGCCGCAGATCGAGGGCCTGCGGCTGACCGGCGGCACGACCAGCGTGGTGTCGGGCCGGGTCGCCTACACCTTCGGCCTGGAGGGGCCGGCGCTGTCCGTGGACACCGCGTGCTCCTCCTCGCTGGTGGCCCTGCACCTGGCCGCGCAGGGCCTGCGCACCGGGGAGTGCTCGCTGGCCCTGGTCGGCGGCGTGACGGTGCTGGCCGGGCCGACCCTGTTCGTGGACTTCAGCCGGCAGCGCGGCCTGGCGCCGGACGGCCGGTGCAAGCCCTACGCGGCCGCCGCCGACGGCACCGGCTTCTCCGACGGCGCCGGCGTGGTCGTGCTGGAGCGGCTGTCGGACGCGCGGCGCAACGGCCACCGGGTGCTGGCCGTACTGCGCGGCAGCGCCGTCAACCAGGACGGCGCCAGCAACGGCCTGACCGCCCCCAACGGCCCCTCGCAGGAACGCGTGATCCGCCAGGCGCTGGCCAACGCCGGGGTGTCGGCGGCGGACGTCGACGCGGTCGAGGGCCACGGCACGGGCACCCAGCTGGGCGACCCGATCGAGGCCCAGGCCCTGCTGGCCACCTACGGCCAGGAGCGCGAGCACGGCCCGCTGTGGCTGGGCTCGATCAAGTCGAACATCGGGCACGCCTCCGCCGGCGCCGGCATGGCCGGCGTGATCAAGATGGTGCAGGCGCTGCGCCACGAGGCGCTGCCCGCCACCCTGCACGTGGACAAGCCCTCGCCGCACGTGGACTGGGAGTCCGGCGGCGTCGAGCTGCTGACCGAGATGCGGGCGTGGAAGGCCGGCGAGCGGCCGCGCCGGGCCGGGGTGTCCGCGTTCGGTGTCGGCGGCACCAACGCCCACGTGATCCTGGAGGAGGCGCCGGCCGAGGAGCCCGCCGACTCCGCCGAGGCCGTCGAGCCGACCCCGGTCACCGAGCTGCCGACGGTGCCGGTCCTGGTGTCCGGTCGCGGCGCGGCGGCCCTGCGGGCCCAGGCCGAGCGGCTGCGGGCCGGCATCCTGGCCCGCCCCGAACTCACCGTCGCCGAGGTCGGGTTCTCCTCCGCGACGACCCGGGCGCACCTCGACCAGCGGGCCGTCGTCCTGGCGTCCGACCGCGAGACGCTGCTGGCCCGGCTGGCCGAGCTGGCCACCGGTGAGTCGTCGACCGCCGCGGCCGAGGGCCGGGTGCTCACCGCCGGCGCGCTCCCGGTGTTCGTGTTCCCGGGGCAGGGCGCGCAGTGGGAGGGGATGGCGGTCGAACTGCTGGACTCCTCCCCGGTGTTCGCCCGCGAGATCGCGGCGTGCGGGGACGCCCTGGCCGAGTTCGTCGACTGGCGGCTGGAGGACGTGCTGCGCGGCGCCGAGGGCGCGCCCACGTTCGACCGGGTCGACGTGGTGCAGCCCGCCCTGTGGGCCGTGATGGTGTCGCTCGCGGCGCTGTGGCGCTCCTACGGCGTCGAGCCGATGGCCGTGGTTGGCCACTCGCAGGGCGAGATCGCCGCGGCCGTGGTGGCCGGCGGTCTGTCGCTGGCCGACGGCGCCCGGGTGGCCGCGCTGCGGTCGCGGGCCATCGCCGAGCGGCTCGCCGGGCGCGGCGGCATGGTGTCCGTCCAGGCGACGGTCGGGCGGGTCGAGGAGCTGATCGCCCCGTCCGAGGGCCGGGCGTCGATCGCCGCGGTGAACGGCCCGTCCGCCGTGGTGGTCTCCGGAGAGCCGGGCGCCCTGGACGACCTGATCGCGGCCTGCGAGCGCGAGCAGGTGTGGGCCCGGCGGATCGCCGTGGACTACGCCTCGCACTCGGCGCAGGTGGAGAGCATCGAGGACGAACTGGCGAAGGTGCTGGGCCCGGTGGCCCCGGTGCCGGGCTCGGTCCCGTTCTACTCCACGGCGGTGGGCGACTTCGTCGACACCACCGTGCTCGACGGCGGGTACTGGTACCGGAACCTGCGCGGGCGGGTCGGCTTCGAGCCGGCCATCCGGGCGCTGATCGACAACGGCGCCGGCTGCTTCCTGGAGATGTCGCCGCACCCGGTGCTGGCCATCGCGGTGGAGAACACCGTCGCCGACCACGGCGCCGACGCCCGGGTGGGCGTCGTCGGGTCGCTGCGGCGGGACGAGGGCGGCTTCGAGCGGTTCGCCTCCTCGCTGGCCGAGGCCCACGTCGCCGGTGTGTCCGTCGACTGGTCGGCGGTCTTCGCGGGCACCGGCGCGCGCGCCGTGCCGCTGCCGACCTACGCCTTCCAGCACCACCGGTACTGGCTGACCACGGGCACCGGCGGCGCGGACGCCGCAGCCCTCGGGATGCGTCCGGTGGACCACCCCGTCCTCGGCGCGGCCGCGCGGGTCGGGGACCGGGACGAGTGGGTCTACACCGGCCGGATCTCCCCCGACGCGCAGCCGTGGATCCGCGACCACGTGGTCTTCGGCATCTCCATCGCCCCCGGCACCGCCCTGGTGGAACTGGCGCTGGCGGCGGGTACCGGGGTCGGCTTCGGCACCCTGGACGAGGCCGTGCTGGAGGCGCCGCTCGTCCTCGACGACGAGGCGGGCTGCCGGATCCAGGTGACCGTCGGCGCCCCGGAGGAGGACGGGCGCCGCGAGGTCGCGGTGTACTCGACCCCGGACGCCGGACCGGACGACGAGGCCCCCGAGCCGGTCTGCCACGTGCGCGGCTGGCTGAGCGACGAGCCCGCCGCGCCCGCGCCGCGCCCGGCGCAGTGGCCGCCGGCGGGTGCCGAGCCGATCGCGGTGGACACCCTCTACGACCGGATGGCGCTCGCCGGGCTCGACTACGGCCCGCTGTTCAAGGGCATCCGGGCCGCCTGGCGGGTCGGGACCGAGATCTGCACCGAGGTGGCGCTGCCCGACGACGCCGACGACGCGGGCTTCGTGCTGCACCCGGCCCTGCTCGACGCCGCGCTGCAGGGCGCGCTGGTCGACAAGGACCCGAACGCCGCGGTGGAGATGCCGTTCACCTGGACCGGGGTGCGCTCCGGCCGCCGGGTGCGCTCGGCCCGGGTGCGGATCACCACGTCCGCCGAGACCGGCCTGCACGTCGAGCTGTCCGACGAGGCCGGCGAGCCGGTGCTGAGCATCGGAGGCCTGGTGTACCGGACGGTCGACGCGGCGCAGCTCGAAGCGGTGCGCGGCGGCGGGCCCGACTCGCTGTACGGCGTCGAGTGGGTGCCCGTCCCGCTGGGGCAGGCCGAACCGGCGGGCCTGGTCCGCGTGGGCTGGGACGGCGCGGACGGCTTCGCCGACCTGGCCGCGGTGGAGCGGGCGGTCGCCGAGGGCACGGGAGCCCCGGACGCCGTCCTGGTCCGGATCGCGCCGGCGAGCGCCGACGCTCCGCCCGCGGCGGCCCGCGAGAGCGCCGAGCGGATGCTCGCCACGCTGCAGCGCTGGCTGGCCAGTGCCGAGCTGGACGGGACCCGGCTGGTCGCGGTCACCCGCGGCGCGGTGGCGCTGGACGGCGAGACGCCGGACATCGCCCAGGCCTCGGCCTGGGGTCTCGCGCGCAGCGTCCAGACCGAGCACCCGGGCCGGATCGTGCTCGTCGACCTCGACGACGACCGGGCCGACGTGCCGTGGGACGCCCTGCTGGCCGCCGACGAGCCGCAGTTGGCCGTCCGGGCCGGCCAGGTGTCGGCGCCGCGACTGGCCCGCGTGCCCGCGCTCGCCGAGGACCCGCTGCGCGGACTCGACCCGGACGGCACCGTGCTGGTCACCGGCGGCACCGGCGGCCTGGGCGTGGTGTTCGCCCGTCACCTGGCGGCCGTGCACCGCGTCCGCAACCTGGTGCTGGTCAGCCGGCGCGGCCCCGCCGCGGACGGCGCCGCCGAGCTGGCGGCCGAGCTCACCGAGCTCGGCGCGCGGGTGCGGATCGAGGCCTGCGACATCGGCGACCGGGACCAGGTCACCGCGCTGCTGGACTCGCTGGAGGCCCCGCTCACCGCGGTCGTGCACTCCGCCGGTGTGCTCGCGGACGGCGTGATCGAGTCGGTGACCCCGGAACAGCTCGCCGAGGTCATGCGGCCGAAGGTCGACGCGGCCTGGCTGCTGCACGAACTGACCGCGGACGCGAAGCTGTCGGCGTTCGTGCTGTTCTCCTCGGGCGCCTCGCTGTTCGGCAACCCGGGGCAGGCCTGCTACGCCGCCGCGAACGGCGGTCTCGACGCGATGGCCCAGCGGCTGCGGGCGGACGGCGTGCCGGCCACCTCGCTGGCCTGGGGTCTGTGGGGCGACGGCGCCGGCATGGCCGGCCGCCTCGACAGCACCAACGTGGCCCGCATCGAGGACGCCGGCGTGGCCCTGCTGCCGGTCGACCGCGGCCTGGCGCTGTTCGACTACTCGCTGCGGCTCGACGCCGGGCTGCTGGCCCCCGTCCAGCTGGACATGGCCGCGCTGCGGGCCCAGGCCCGGACCGGCTCGCTGCCCGCGCTGCTGCGCGGACTCGTCCGGGTGCCGGCCAAGACCGCCGAGGCGGCGGGCGGTTCGCTCGCGCAGCGGCTGGCCGGGGTGGCCGAGGAGGACCGCGAGCAGCTGGTCCTGGAGCTGGTGCAGGGGCAGGTCTCGGCCGTGCTCGGCCACGAGTCGGCGGCCGCGATCGAGCCCGAGCGGGCGTTCAAGGACATGGGCTTCGACTCGCTGGCCAGCGTCGGCCTGCGGAACCGGCTCAACAAGATCACCGGCCTGCGGCTGCCCGCCACCCTGGTCTTCGACCACCCGAACGCGGCGGCGGTCACCCGGTACCTGCTGGAGTCCGTCGAGCCCGAGGCCGCGACCGGCGGCCGGGCCGACGACGACACCGCCGAGATCCGCGCGGTGCTCGCCTCGATCCCGGTCGAGCGGCTGCGCCAGGCCGGGCTGCTGGACACCTTGTTCGATCTGGCGCGCGGCGACGTGCCCGAGGAGGAGACCGAGGACGGTGACGCCGAGTCGGTCGACGACCTCGACGCGGAAGCACTGATCCGGATGGCCCGAGGGGACCGGTAGGACACCATGACTGCGAAGACGAACGAGCTGGTCGACGCCCTGCGGATGTCGATCAAGGACAACGAGCAACTCCGCAAGGAGAACCGGCAGCTGCGCACCCGCGCGTCCGAGCCGCTGGCGATCGTCGGGATGAGCTGCCGCTTCGGCGGCGGCGCGACCACCCCCGAGCTCCTGTGGGAGCTGCTGGCGCAGGGCCGCGACGCCCTGGTGCCGCTGCCCGAGGACCGCGGCTGGCAGGTCGACCGCCTCTACCACCCGGACCCGGACCACCCCGGCACCACGTACGCGAAGACCGGCGGATTCGTCGACGGGGTCGCGGACTTCGACGCCGACTTCTTCGGCATCGGCCCGCGCGAGGCGCTGGCGATGGACCCGGCCGCGCGACTCATCCTGGAAGGCGCGTGGGAGGCGTTCGAGCACGCCGGCATCGACCCGACGTCGCTGCGCGGCACCGACACCGGCGTCTTCTGCGGCGCCATCAGCTCCGAGTACGGCGCCACCATGCCGCCCGAGCTGGGCGGGTACCGGCTGGGCATCCTGACCAGCGTGCTGGCCGGGCGGATCTCGTACCTGCTGGGGCTGGAGGGCCCCGCGGTCACGGTGGACACCGCCTGCTCCTCCTCGCTGGTGGCGCTGCACCAGGCCGCGCAGGCGCTGCGCGCCGGTGAGTGCTCGATGGCGCTGGTCGGCGGCGTGACCGTGCTGTCCAGCCCGACCCTGCTGGTCGAGTTCAGCCGCCAGCGCGGGCTGGCGCCGGACGGCCGCTGCAAGGCGTACGCCGAGGAGGCGGACGGCACCGGCTTCGCCGACGGCTGCGGCCTCATCGTGCTGGAGCGGCTCTCCGACGCCCGGCGCAACGGGCACACCGTGCTGGCCGTCGTGCGCGGCAGCGCCGTCAACCAGGACGGCGCCAGCAACGGGCTGACGGCCCCGAGCGGCCCGGCCCAGGAGCGGGTGATCCGGGCGGCGCTGGCCACCTCGGGCCTGTCCCCGGCGGACGTGGACGCCGTGGAGGGCCACGGCACCGGAACGGAGCTCGGCGACCCGATCGAGGCGCACGCGCTGCTGCGCACCTACGGCCGGGAGCGGACCGACGGCCCGCTGTGGCTGGGGTCGATCAAGTCGAACATCGGGCACACCTCGGCGGCCGCCGGCATCGCCGGCGTGATCAAGATGGTGCTGGCGATGCGGCACGAGACGCTGCCCGCCACCCTGCACGCGGACACCCCGTCCTCGAACGTGGACTGGGAGAGCGGCCAGGTCGCCCTGCTGTCGCGCCCGCGGCCGTGGCGGCCGGGCGACCGGCCGCGGCGCGCGGGCGTCTCGTCCTTCGGGGTGAGCGGCACCAACGTGCACGTCATCCTGGAGGAGGCACCCTCGGCGTCCGAGCGGTCCGCCGACGCCGAGGCCGCGCCGCGCCCCGCGGGCATCGTGCCGGTCCTGCTGTCCGGCCGCACCGAGGCGGCGCTGCGGGCCCAGGCCGGACGGCTGCGCGAACACCTCGTGCAGCGGCCGGAGTTGACGCCGGCGGACATCGGCCTCTCGATGGCGACCACGCGCGCGCTGCTGGAGCGGCGCGCGGTGGTCCCGGCCGCCGACCGGGACGGGCTGGCGGCCGCGCTGGCCGCCCTGGCCGCCGGGGAGCCGGGAGCGGCCGAGGGCCGGGCCGTCGCCGGGAAGACGGCGGTGCTGTTCACCGGCCAGGGCTCCCAGCGGGCCCGGATGGGCTTCGACCTGGCGCGGGCGTACCCGGTGTTCGCCGCCGCGCTGGACGAGGTGTGCGCCGCGGCGGACCCGCTGCTCGGCCGGTCGCTGCGCGCGCTGCTGAACGCGGAGCCCGACTCCGCCGAGGCGGCGCTGCTGAACGCCACCGAGTACACGCAGGTGGCGCTGTTCGCCGTCGAGGTCGCGCTGTACCGGCTGGTCGAGTCGTTCGGGGTGCGCCCGGACTTCCTGATCGGGCACTCGGTGGGCGAGATCGCCGCGGCGCACGTCGCCGGGGTGCTCTCGCTGGCGGACGCCGCCGCCCTGGTGGTGGCGCGCGGCCGGCTGATGGGGGCGCTGCCCGGGGGCGGCGCGATGGTGGCCGTCCAGGCCACCGAGGAGGAGGTCCTCGCGACGCTGGGCGGCTACCAGGGCCGGCTGGAGATCGCCGCGGTGAACGGCCCGCGGGCGGTGGTGGTGTCCGGTGACGCCGACGCCGCCGAGGAGTGGCTGCCGGGCTTCGCGGACCGGAAGACCTCGCGGTTGAAGGTGTCGCACGCCTTCCACTCGCCCCGGATGGAACCGATGCTGGCGGAGTTCGCCGCCGTCGCACGGAAGTTGACGTTCAGCAAGCCGAAGCTCGCGGTCGTGTCGAACGTGACCGGCGAGCGGGTGACCGACGAGCTCACCGACCCGATGTACTGGGTGAAGCACGTCCGCCGCGCGGTGCGGTTCGCCGACGGCGTGCGGACCCTGTACCGGTCGGGCGTCCGGCGGTTCCTGGAGCTCGGCCCGGACGCGGTGCTGACCGCGATGGCCGGGCAGACCCTCGACGGCGCCGACGACGCCGTCCTGCTGCCGGCGCTGCGCGCGCGGCAGGACGAGGCCGAGACCTTCGCCCGCTTCCTCGGCGGGGCGCGGATCGCCGGCGTCGACGTCGACTGGGCGGCCTACTACGCCGGAACCGGGGCGGCCCGGGTGGACCTGCCGACGTACGCATTCCAGCGCGAGCGGTTCTGGCTGGCGCCCGGCACCGGCTCGGCCGACGCGGCCGCGGCCGGCCAGGTCGGGGTGGACCACGCCGTCCTCACCGCCGCGGTGCCGGTGGCCGACCGCGACGAATGGGTGTTCACCGGGCGCGTCGCGGCCGGCACGCAGCCGTGGATCGCCGACCACGTCGTGCTCGGGGCGCTGGTGCTCCCCGGGACGGCGCTGGTCGACCTGGCGGTGACGGCCGGCACGGCGATCGGCTGCCCGGTGCTGGAGGAGCTGGAGATCGGCACGCAGCTGGTCCTCGGCGACGAGCCGCGCCTGGTCCAGGTGACCGTCGGCGCCGCCGATGCCGAGGGCCGCCGCGAGCTCGCCGTCTACTCGCGCGCCACCGCCTCGACCACCGCCGCCGACACCGCCGACGACCGCCCGGAGGCGGTCTGCCACGCGCGCGGCCGGCTCGGCGGCGCGGCGGCGACGCCGGTGCCCTTCGACGCGCAGTGGCCGCCGGCGGACGCCGAGCCCGTGCCCGTCGACGACCTGTACGCGCGCCTCGCGGAGGCCGGGCTCGACCTCGGCCCGCTGTTCCAGGGCGTGCAGGCCCTCTGGCGCCGGGGCTCGGAGGTCTTCGCCGAGATCGCCCTGCCCGACGACATCGACGGCACCGGCTACGGGCTCCACCCCGGGCTGTTCGACGCGGCGCTCCAGGGCGGCCTGCTCGACGTCGAGCCGGGCGCCGCCCCGAACCTGCCGGTCTCCTGGGCGAACGTGTCCTTCGGGACGGCCACCGCGGCCCGCGCCCGGGTCCGGGTCGTCACGGCGGACTCGGTGCTGCGGGTGGACGCGGTGGACCTCGACGGCGAGCCGCTGCTGTCGGTCGGCCGGGTCGGCTACCGCCCGGCGCCCGGACTCGACGGCGCGCTGCGGTCCGGCGCGGACACCCTGTTCGAGCCGGTCTGGACGCCGGTGGACGCGCAACCGTCCGCCGCGGCGCGGATCGCCGTCCTGGGCGAACTGGACGCCCCCGGCGAGAAGTTCGCCGATCTCGGCGCCCTGAAGGCGGCGCTGGCCGCCGGCGCGCAGCCGCCCACCCTGGTGCTGGCCCCGGTCCTGGCGGACGGCACCGAGGCCTCCGTCACCGGCGGGGTCCGGGAGCTGGCCGCGCGGACGATCGACACGCTGCGCGGCTGGCTGTCGAGCCCCCTGTCGGCCGACGCGCGGCTGGTGCTGGTGACCCGCGGCGCGGTCGCGGCCGGCGGCGTGCTGCCCGACCCCGCGGCGGCGGCGATCTGGGGCGCGGCCCGGGTCGTCCGGACGGAACACCCGGACACGGTGCTGCTCGTCGACCTCGACGAGCGGGGCCCGGCCGACTGGACCGTGCTCGGCGAGCTGGACGAGCCCGAACTGGCCGTCCGCGAGGGCGCGTTGCTCGCGCCCCGGCTCGCCCCCGCCGCCCCGGCGGAGGCCGCGGCGGTGCCCGACCCGGCCGGGACGGTCCTGGTCGCGTGCGGCCCGGGCGGTGCCGGCCCGGCGGTCGCCCGCCGGCTGGCCGAGCGGTACGGCGCCGGGCGGCTGCTGCTGGCCACCTTCGGCGGCCCCGACGAGGCCGTCGACGCGCTGGTCGCCGACCTGGCCGGCGCGGGCGCCCGCGCGGTGGCCTGTGACACCGTCGACGACCTCGCCGACGCGCTGTCCGCCCTGGACGGCCCGCTGAGCGCGGTCGTCCACGCCCCCGGGGCCGTCGCGGACGGCACCCTGGAGACGCACGACGGCGAGCAGCTCGACCGGGCCGTCGACGCGCGGCTCGACACCGCGCTGCGGCTGCGCGAGCTGACCGCCGGGCACGGCCCGGCCGCGTTCGCGCTGGTCTGCTCCGAGGCCGGGCTCCTCGGCACCGCCGGGAAGCTCGCCACCGCCGCCGCCGACGCGGCCCTGGACGCCCTCGGCCACCGGTGGCGCGCCGAGGGCCTGCCGGTGACCGCGCTGGCCTGGGACGCCTCCCCCGACGCCGCCGAACCGACCGAGCCCGCACGGCAGTTGGTCGACCGCCTGGGCGCGGCCGCGCCCGCCCTGCTCACGCCGCTCCGGCTGGACCTCGCCGAGCTGCGGGCCCGCGCCCAGCAGGGCACGCTGGCCCCGCTGCTGCGCGGACTGGTCCGCACGCCCGCCCGCCGCGGCCGGGCCGGCGGCTCGCTGGCGCGCACGCTCGCCCAGACCCCCGAGGCGGACCGCGTGCGGGTCGTGCTCGACCTGGTGCGCGCGCAGGTCGCCGCCGTCCTCGGGCACGACACCCACACCGCGATCGACCCCGAGCGCCCGTTCAAGGACGTCGGCCTCGACTCCATGGGCGCCGTCGAGCTGCGCAACCGGCTGACCCGGGTCACCGGCCTGCGGCTGTCGGCGACCATGGTCTTCGACCACCCGACCCCGGCGGCGATCGCCCGGCTGATCGTCGGCGAGCTCGCCGAGGCCTCCGACACCCCGCGCCCGGTGGTGCGCTCGCGCCGCGGCGCGGTCGACGAGCCGCTGGCGATCGTCGGGATGAGCTGCCGGTACCCGGGCGGGGTGAACTCGCCGGACGACCTGTGGCAGCTGGTGGCCGCCGGCGGGAACGGCATGGTCGGGTTCCCGACCGACCGCGACTGGAACATCGACGAGCTGTACCACCCGGACCCCGAGCACCCCGGCACCACGTACGCCCGGATCGGCGGGTTCGTGAAGGGCGCGGGCGACTTCGACGCCGGCTTCTTCGGCATCGGCCCGCACGAGGCCCGGGCCATGGACCCCCAGCAGCGCTGGCTGCTGGAGGGCGCGTGGGAGGCGTTCGAGAACGCCGGCATCGACCCGACCTCGCTGCGCGGCACCGACACCGGTGTGTACTGCGGTGCGGTCAACCCGGACTACGGCGTCGGCATGCCGCCGGAGCTGGAGCAGTTCCACATGACCGGCGTGATGTCGAGCGTGCTGTCCGGCCGGATCTCGTACACCCTCGGCCTGGAGGGCCCGGCGGTCACCGTCGACACGGCCTGCTCCGCGTCCCTGGTGGCGCTGCACCTGGCCATGCAGGCGCTGCGGGCGGGCGAGTGCTCGCTCGCCCTGGCCGGCGGCGTGACCGTGATGGCCACCCCGACCGCCCTGTCCGACACCGCGCGCATCCACGGCCTGTCCCCGGACGGCCTGTGCAAGGCGTTCTCGGCGACCGCGGACGGCACGTCCTTCTCGGACGGCATGGGCCTGCTCGTGCTGGAACGGCTCTCGGACGCCCGCCGCAACGGCCACCAGGTGCTGGCCGTGCTGCGCGGCAGCGCGATCAACCAGGACGGCGCCAGCAACGGCCTGACCGCGCCGAACGGCCCCTCCCAGGAGCGGGTGATCCGGGCGGCCCTGGCCGCCTCGGACCTGGAGCCGGCGCAGGTGGACGCGGTCGAGGCGCACGGCACCGGCACCTCGCTGGGCGACCCGATCGAGGCGCACGCGCTGCTGGCCACCTACGGCCAGGACCGCACCCGGGGCCCGCTGTGGCTGGGCTCGCTCAAGTCGAACATCGGGCACTCCGGCCCCGCGGCCGGCGTCGGCGGCGTCATCAAGATGGTCCAGGCGCTGCGGCACGAGACGCTGCCGCGCACGCTGCACGTGACCGAGCCGTCCCCGCACATCGACTGGGAGGCCGGCGAGGTCGAGCTGCTGCTCACCGAGCGGCCCTGGAAGAGCGACGGCGAGCCGCGCCGGGCCGGCATCTCGGCCTTCGGTCTGAGCGGCACCAACGCCCACGTGATCCTGGAGGAGGCCCCGGCGCCGGATCCGGTCGCGCCGGTCACCGGCGAGCGGCCGCCCGCCGTCCCGGTGCTGCTCTCGGCCCGTACCCGGCCCGCGCTGCGGGCGCAGGCCGAGCGGCTGCACGCCGCGCTGATCGCCGACCCGGGTCTCGACCCGGTCGACGTCGCCTTCTCGACGGCGACGACCCGCGCGGCCCTGCCGCGGCGGGCCGCGGTCGCGGCCCGGGACCGGGACGAACTGCTCGACGGGCTGGCGGCGCTGGCCGGCGACGGGGCGGCCGAGCACACCGTCGACGGCCGGGTGCTGGACGGCAAGACGGTGTTCGTCTTCCCCGGCCACGGCTCGCACTGGACCGGGATGGCGGTGCGGCTGCTGGACACCGCGCCGGTGTTCGCGGAGCAGATCGCGGCCTGCGCGAAGGCGCTCGAACCACACGTGGACTGGAACCTGGAGGACGTGCTGCGCGGCGCGCCGGGCGCGCCGTCGCTGGAGGCGGTCGACGGGGCCGTCCCGTGGAACGTGCTGCAGCCGACGATGTTCTCGGTGATGGTCTCGCTGGCCGCGCTGTGGCGGGCCCACGGCGTGGAGCCGGACGTGATCGTCGGCCACTCGCAGGGCGAGGTCGCCGCCGCCTACACGGCCGGCGCGCTGTCCCTGGAGGACGCCGTCCTGATCGTGGTGATGCGCAACCGGCTCGCGAGCGAGCTGCTGCCGAACGACGAGGGGCTGCTCTGGATCGGCGCCTCGGACGCCGAGGTCGCCCGGCGGGTCGCCGCCCACGGCGGCCGGGCCGAGGTCGCCGTGGTGAACAGCCCGGTCTCCGTGGTGCTCGCCGGTGACGGCGACGTCCTGGAGCTGGTGCGGGCCGAGTGCGAGCGCGACGGCGTGCGGACCCGCGCGCTCGGCTCGGGCTTCGCCTCGCACACCACCGCGGTCGAGGCGATGGAGAGCGAGCTGGTGGCGTCCCTGGCGTCGGTGGCGCCCCGGGCGAGCCGGGTCCCGTTCTACTCCACGGCGGTCGACGGGTTCGTCGACACCACCGGCCTGGACGCGGCCTACTGGTACCGCAACGTCCGCAACCAGGTCGGCTTCGAGGCCGCGGTCTGCGCGCTGATCGACGACGGCGCGACGCGCTTCGTGGAGGTCTCGCCGCACCCGGTGCTGTCGACCGCGATCGAGCAGACCGCCACCGCCCACGACGCCGAGGGCCGGGTCGCCACGGTGGCGACGATCGGCACGCTCCGGCGCGACGAGGGCGGCCTGGACCGCTTCGCGCTGTCGCTGGCCGAGGCGCACACGGCCGGCATCGAGGTGGACTGGGACGCCTTCTACGCCGGGACCGGCGCCACCCGGGTGCCGCTGCCGACCTACGCGTTCCAGCACAAGCGGTACTGGCTGGCGCCGGGCGTGTCCGGACCGGCGGCCCAGGGCGCGGCCCGGCCAGCCGAGCAGCACGACGAGGACGCGGACGACCGCGGCGGCGCGCTGGTGCGGCAGTTGGCCGCGGTGCCCGCGCAGGAGCGCGAGGCTCTGGCGCAGCGGGTGGTCCGGGCGCAGGTCGCGGCCGTTCTCGGGCACGAGTCCGGCGACGCGGTCGAGGTCGACCAGGGCTTCTGGGAGATGGGGTTCAACTCGGTCGGCGTGGTCCGGCTGTGCAACCGCCTGAACCGGGTGACCGGCGTGCAGGTGGCGTCGACCGTGGTCTTCGAGCACCCCGACGCCGTGGGCCTGGCCCGCTGGCTCGTCCGGCACCTCGCGGACGAGGTGGCGGCGGCCGAGGCCGACCCCCGGTCCGGAGAGTCCGGCGGGTCCGGCGGGTCGGGCGAGTCCGGCGGGTCCGGACAGCCGCCCGCACCGGCCGCACCGGCCGGTTCCGCCACCGGCGGGACCACGGCCGTCCGTTCCGACCAGGAGGGCCGCGGCACCTTCACCGCGCTGGTCCGCCACGCCCACGCCGGGGGCGAGCTCGGCCGGGCGATGAGCTGGCTGATGGAGGCCTCCCGGTTCCGCCCGGCCTTCACCTCGCCGCAGGAGCTGCCGCAGGGCAGCGGACGCGTGGTGCGGCTCGCCAAGGGCGATCCGGCGCAGCCGGCCGTCGTCTGCGTGCCGTCGTTCGCGGTCGGCTCGGGCCCGCACCTGTTCCTGGCGCTCGCCCAGGGCCTGCGCGGCCGGGACGTGTACTCCTGCTCGCTGCCCGGCTTCCGCGAGGACGAGCCGCTGCCCGGGGCCTGGGACACCGTCATCGGGATGCTCGCGGACGGGATCCGGCAGGCCGTCGGCGACGCCGAGGTGGTGCTCGTCGGGTACTCCATCGGCGGCGCCGTCGCGCACGCGCTGGCCGCCGAGCTCGAGCGCACCGGTCGGGCCGCGGCGGGCCTGGTGCTGCTCGACTCGCCGGACCCGAAGGCCGTCGTCGAGGACGGCGGCGCCGCGTTCGAGTCGAGCATGGACGCGCTGCTCAACGGCGGTCGCGACCTCGCCTTCGACGACTCCGGCTGGCTGGCGATGGGCGCCTACCTGCGCCTGCTGGCGGAGCGCGAGGACACCGGCATCGAGACCCCGCGGCTGTACGTGCGGGCCGGCGACACGCACTCCTGGCCCGCGTGGGACCTCGGCGGCGACCTGCTGCGGCTCGACGCCGGTCACTTCGACCTGATCAACGACCCGAAGTGCGCCCAGGCCGTCGAGATGTGGGTCCGGGGCGGATTCTCTGCCGACTCAGCTGTGTACGACAAGGAGAAGTGATGAACCCCGACGCGAACGACGTGGCGGCCGAGCACGGCGGCGGCCGCTGCCCGGTCGACCACACCGCGAAGCCGGCGGAGACGACGGTGATCCCGTCCTCGCAGGTGCCCGGGCCGAGCCTGGGCCAGCGCGAGCAGCTCGCCCAGTGGGCCCAGAACCGCACCGCGTTCCTGAACGAGTGCAAGCGGCTGTACGGCTCCAAGTTCAAGCTGGGCTTCGTGCCGGGCGTCGAGTTCTTCATCCTCACCGACCCGGACGAGGTGAAGGCCGTCTTCCAGGCGCCGCGCACCAGCCTGCACTGCGGCACCTCGAACGGCGCGCTGGAGAAGTTCTTCGGCCACACCGGGCTCGCCTTCCTCGACGAGGGCGAGCACCTGGCCCGCCGCAAGGCGCTCACCCGCAGCTTCAAGGGCGCCGCCTTCAACCGGATCACCGAAGCGGTGGAGCAGATCACGGTGGACGCGGTCGCGCAGTGGCCGCGCGACGAGGACGTCGACATGCACCCGCTGGTGCACCGCTGGGCGATGAACGTCATCCGCGAGGTCGTGTTCGGCCAGGTGGTCCCGAGCAACTGGCCCCAGCTGCTCGACGGGCTGATGGACCTGCTGGAGATCAACACCTACCCCACCGCGATGATCATGTTCGACCGGTGGTCGCCGGCGAAGAAGCGGCTGATGAAGCGGCGCCCCGGCACCGGCGTCAAGGACTTCTGGCGCAACCGCCCCCGGGTCGACGCACTGATCGCCGAGGCGGTGGCCGAGCGCCTGGAGGTCGGCGAGCTCGGCAACGACATGCTGTCGGTCCTGCTCGGCATCACCCACGAGGACGGCACGACTCTGTCCGGCGTGGAGCTGCGCGACGAGATCATGACGATGTTCGTCGCCGGCACCGTGACGACCGTGTCCGCGGTCTGCTGGTCGATCGAGCACTTCTCCCGGGACCCGGAGCGGCTCGCCAAGCTGCGGGCCGAGATCGCCGAGGGGTCCTCGGAGTACCTCACCGCCGCCGCGCACGAGGTGCTGCGCAAGAACCCGCCGCTGCCGAACAACCTGGCCCGCCAGGTCATGGAGCCGATCGTGATCGGCAATGTGCGCTACGAGCCCGGCCAACTGCTGGTCCCCAGCGCCGAGTTGATGAACAACGACCCGGAGCGCTACCCCGAGCCGGACGAGTTCCGCCCGGAGCGGTTCCTCGGCGTGCAGCCGGGCCAGTACACCTGGATCCCGTTCGGCGGCGGGCACACCCGCTGCATGGGCGACCAGATCGCGATCCACGAGATCAGGACCATGCTGCGCGAGCTGGTGACCAACGTCGACTTCGAGCGGGTCGAGGAGGACCCGGCGAAGGCGGTCCCGCGCGGCCCCGTCGTGGTGCCCCAGCGCGGTCCGCGGATGGTGCTGCGCCCCCGGACCGCGGTGGCGGCCGGGCACTGACCGCGGATACCCACAGAACCGAGGAGATACCCTTGTCCGTCCCCTTCACGACCGGCGTGCACCAGCTCGCGCCGCAGACCTTCGCCTACCTGCAGGGCAGTTGTGCCACCGGCTTCGGCAACGCGGGCCTGGTGCACAGCGGCGAAGAGGCGCTGCTCGTCGACACCCTGTTCTCCGTCCCGCAGACCCGGGACATGCTGTCCGCCATCGCCCGGGCGGTGCCCACCGTCGACATCTGCTGGGTCGTCAACACCCACCACGACGGCGACCACTGGTGGGGCAACCAGCTCGTCGGCGACGCCATGATCGTGTCCTCCACGGCCGCCGCGCGGGCGATGCGCCACGCCGGCCCGGAGACCACCTCCCCGCTGCTGGCCCCCGACGCCGACCCCCGGCTGCGCAAGCACCTGGAGCCGTTCGACTTCACCGGCATCACCCCGACCTACCCGACGATCACCTTCAACGGCGAGCTCGAACTGACCGTGGGCCAGCGGGTCGTGCGACTGATCGAGGCCGGCCCGGCGCACACCGTCGGCGACGTCATCGTCCACGTCCCCGACACGAAGGTCGTGTACGCCGGCGACCTGCTCATGTTCGGCACCCACGGGGTCATCCACTCCGGGCCGATCGACAACTGCATCCGCGCCTGCGACACGATCATCGAGCTCGACCCCGAGTTCGTCGTCCCCGGCCACGGCCCGGTCGGCGGCAAGCAGGACGTCGTCCGGATCCGCGAGCAGCTGGAGCAGCTGAAGCTCCAGGCCACCGCCGCCCACCAGCAGGGCAAGTCCGCGCTGGAGGCCGCCCGCGAGTTCGACCTCACCGGGTTCGAGGGCCTGGAGAACGCCGAGCGCCTGGTCCTCAACATCGGTGCCGTCTACCGCGAGCTCAACGGCGACGGCACGCCGGGACCGCTGGAGTGCCTGCACCACATGGTGGAGCTGGAGGAATCCCCGAAGGCCGAGGTGACGGCGTGACGACCCGGAGCACCGCGCCCCGGATGGCGCTCGCCCCCGCCGAGCAGCTCCGTCCGCTGCTCGGCATGCCCGCCGAGGTCCAGACCGACCCGGACGGCCCGCTGGCGCACATGGTCGGCAATCCGGTGCCCAACGTCCTGGGCGTGATCGGCAACCACCCGGCGCTGCTGACCGGGATGAACCCGATGCTCTCCGCGCTCGGCCAGGGCAAGCTGCCGCTGCGCGACCGGGAGCTGATGGTGCTGCGGGTCGGCTACCTCCTGCAGTCCCGCTACGAGTGGGCCCACCACGTGGCCATCGGCTCCAAGGCCGGCATCTCCGAGGAGGAGATCGCCCGCGTCCCGGCCGGCCCGGACGCCGCCGGCTGGTCCGCGCACGACGCCGCCCTGCTGCGGGCGGTCGACGAGCTGCGCGGCCCGGACGCCGCGCTGTCCGACCGGACGTGGCAGCAGCTGTCGTCCGCGTACGACAACGAGCAGCTGCTGGAAGTGCTGGCGCTCATCGGCGCGTACTCGATGCTCGCCTACATCCTGAAGTCCTGCGACGTCCCGCTCGAGGACTGGTTCACCGACCCCGCCGACCTCCCCAGACCCTGAGACTCCGCCGACCGGTTCCGTGCCCCCGCACGGAACCGGTGCGGTACGGCCGCCGTGCGCCGCACCGCACCGATCAGTGGAAGTGATTCTCAGGGAGGGCAAGGAAGATGACCCAGTTCGGGGGACCCGTGCGGGAAGAGACCATCGGAATCGACTTCTTCGACGATCCGCACAAGTACTACCGTCGCTGGCGCGCCAAGGGCCCCGTCCTGCGGGTCCGTCGGCCCAACGGTCTGCCGCACTGGCTGATCATCGGCTACGACGAGGCCCGGACCGCGCTCGCGGACCCGCGGATGCGCAAGAACGTCACCGATCTGTACGAGATCCTGCGCCGCGTCGCCCCGGACGGGCGCGGCGCCGGCGCCTCGGAACTGCTCAACTCGCACATGCTGAACAGCGACGCGCCCGAGCACACCCGGCTGCGCAAGCTCGTCGGCCGGGAGTTCACCGGCCGACGGGTCGCCGCCCTGCGGCCGCGCATCGAGCACATCACCAAGGGCCTGCTCGACCAGCTGGAGGGCCGGGAGCAGGTCGACCTGATCGAGGCGCTGGCGGCGCCGCTGCCGGTCATGGTGATCTGCGAGCTGCTCGGCGTGCCGTTCGACGACCGGGAGAAGTTCCAGGAGTGGTCCAGGATCCTGCTGGACGCCGACCCGGACCTCGACATGGCCGCCGTCTCGCAGCAGATGACCGACTACCTGACCGCGCTGCTGGAGGCCAAGCGGGCCGCCCCCGGTGACGACCTGCTGTCCGGGCTGATCGCCGACAGCGAGGACGGCGACCGGCTCAGCACGGACGAGCTGATCGGGATGGCCTTCCTGCTGCTGGTCGCCGGGCACGAGACGTCGCTGCACCTGATCGCCAACGGCGTCTACATGATGCTGCGGGACCGCGAGGCGATGGACGCGCTGCGGGCCCACCCGGACCGGATCCCCGCCGCGACCGAGGAGGTGCTGCGCCGCTTCGGGCCGGTCGGCTGGGCGACGATGCGGTACACCAGCGAGGCCGTGAGCCTCGGCGGCGTCACCATCCCGGCCGGCGAGCTGGTGTGCGTCTCGCTCGACGCCGCCAACCACGACCCCGAGTACAACGAGGACCCGCCCCGGCTGCACCAGGTGGACGAGAGCCCCAAGCACCTGGCCTTCGGGCACGGCATCCACTTCTGCCTCGGCGCCCCGCTGGGCCGACTGGAGGCGAACGTCGCGTTCACCCAGCTGCTGCAGCGGTTCGGTGACCTGCGACTGGCCGATCCCGACTACTTCCCGGATTGGCGGATCGGCTTCATGCGCGGTTTCGGCTCCCTGCCGGTGCGCCTGAAGTGAGCGCGAGAGACCAGCAAGCACTGCACTGAGCCAGCAAGCACTGCACTGAGGAAGACGTCATGACTGAAGCGATCCACAAGCAACGACTGTTCGAACTGGCCTTCGGCCACATGGCCATGCAGACGGTGTCCACCGCGGCCCGGCTGGGCGTGGCCGACGTGCTCGGCGACGGCGAGCGGACCGGCGCCGAGCTGGCCGCCGAGCTCGGCACGGACCCGGCGGTCACCACCCAGCTGTGCAGTGCGCTCGCCGCGTTCGGGGTCCTGGCCCAGGCGGAATCCGGCGCGTTCCGGCTCACCGAGGTCGGCGCCCTGCTGCGGACCGACCGCCCCGACTCGCTGAATTCCTTCACCCGGATGTTCACCGATCCGGCGATCCAGGCGGCCTGGCGCGAGCTCGACACCGCCGTCCGCACCGGCGGCTCCACCTTCGGCGCCGTCTTCGGGCAGCCGTTCTTCGCGTACGTCGCGGGCGACCCGGAACTGTCGCAGCACTTCCCCGCCACCCTGCGGCAGAGCGCCCTGCAGACCGCGGAGGCGCTGCCGCGGCACTACGACTTCGGCGCTTTCAAGACCGTCGCCGACATCGCCGGCGGGAACGGCGCGCTGCTCGCCGCCGTCCTCACCGCCAATCCCGGTCTGCGCGGCATCGTGCACGACGCCGCCCCCGCGGTCGCCCCGGCCGAGGAGGTCCTGGCGGCGGCCGGAGTCGCCGACCGCTGCACCGTGGTCGCCGGCGACGTCGCGGCCGAGGTGCCCGCCGGCGCCGACCTCTACCTGGTCAGGAACGTCCTGCACTACGCCGACGACGAGCGGGCCGTCACGATCCTCGGCAACGTCCGGCGGGTGATCCCCCCGCACGGCCGGCTGCTCATCGTGGACCCGGTCATGCCCGACACCGTGGACGGCTCCCTGCCGAACACGATGTACCTCAGCGACATCCACATGCAGCTGGTCGGCTCCCGCCGGGGACGCACCAAGGCCGAGTTCGAGGCCCTCCTCGTGCGGGCCGGCTTCACCCCGGCCGCGTTCTCGCTGCTGCCCGCCCCGATGGCCTTCTCGCTGATCGAGGCCGTCCCCGGAGGCAACGAGGGCTGACGACGGACGGGCGACGGCCAGGGCCGTCGGTCCGACTTCCCGCTCGCGTTCCGTTCCGTACCGCGCAGACCCACCGCGCGGAAACGGGACGGAACGCGAGCGGTTTCGTTTATCTCGGTTCGGCATCAACGCCCTTGCCACCGGCGGGATTCGGTCGTACCGGAACTGCGCGGCACGGGACGGGCGAGCGCCCCGAAGCGCCTTTACCACGGCAATGTTTCCGATCTGGTCCAGTCCACTGACCAGAAGCTGACAGCGATGTTGGTCACGTCGCGGCAGGGCGGACTTCACCCGGGCCTCCCCGTCGAACAGGCGCGTTGTGCCGTTCGCACAGGGTCTTCTCGTCGTTTTCCGGAGCCCGCCGGAGTCACTGTCCGAACCGGATCGACCGGCCGTCCGGCCGCATCACGAACTATCTGACCAGTTCCTGCCTTCTTGACATTGGCAGGTTGCGGACAATGCCCTCTTGACGGCACACGAAGGTGCGTACTGTCACTCGCGGGCCTGCTGACACTCGGCCCATGACGGGGAATTGCCATGCGCCGGGGGGATCGGCATGGCGGGGGACTGCCGGCCCGACGGCGTGCCGGCGGCCGGGTGGCCGCGTCGATCGGTCACTGGCCGACGCCCTGATCCGGGCGGCCCGCACCAGCGTGGCGTGAGAGCAGTCGAGGACCTGGTTGCCGCTGTGCGCCCAGGCGTGAAGGAGTAGGCATGGCCGCCGATCAGAAGGACATCGTCGGGGCCCTCCGGCAGTCGCTCAAGGAAACCGAGCGCCTCCGGCGGCAGAACCAGCAGCTTCTGGACCGTGCGGGCGAGCCACTGGCGATCGTCGGCATGAGCTGCCGCTTCCCGGGCGGGGTGACCTCGCCGGAGGAGCTGTGGGAGCTGCTCGCGAAGGAGCGCGTCGGGATCTCCGAGTTCCCGGACGACCGCGGCTGGGACCTCGAGCGGCTCTACGACCCGGACCCGGACCACCCGGGCACCTCCTACACGCGCAGCGGCGGATTCGTCGACCGCGTCGGCGAGTTCGACGCCGAGTTCTTCGGCATCTCGCCGCGCGAGGCGCTCGCGATGGACCCGCAGCAGCGGCTGCTGCTGGAGACCGCCTGGGAGGCGTTCGAGGACGCCGGCATCGACCCGCTGACCCTCAAGGGCAGCGACACCGGCGTCTTCTGCGGCGTGATGTTCCAGGACTACGGCTTCGTCGCGGGCATGAGCGACCGCAGCGCCGAGATCGAGGGCTACCTCCCGACCGCCGCCGCCGGCAGCGTCGCCTCCGGCCGGATCAGCTACACCTTCGGCTTCGAGGGGCCCGCGGTGTCGGTGGACACCGCCTGCTCCTCCTCGCTCGTCGCCGTGGACCTGGCGGCCAAGTCCCTGCGCGCGCGTGAGTGTTCGCTGGCGCTGGTCGGCGGCGTCACCGTGCACCCGCGGCCGAACAACTTCATCGAGTTCAGCCGGCAGCGGGCGCTGTCGGTGGACGGGCTGTGCAAGGCGTACGCGGCCGCCGCGGACGGCGTGGCCTGGGGCGAGGGCTCCGGCCTGCTGCTGCTGGAGCGGCTGTCGGACGCCCGCCGCAACGGCCACCGCGTGCTGGCCGTGGTGCGCGGCACCGCGGTCAACCAGGACGGCGCCAGCAACGGCCTGACCGCGCCGAACGGCCCCTCGCAGGAGCGCGTCATCCGGCAGGCCCTGGCGAACGCCGGGCTCAAGGCCGCCGACGTGGACGCCGTCGAGGGCCACGGCACCGGCACCACGCTCGGTGACCCGATCGAGGCGGAGGCGCTGCTGGCGACCTACGGGCGCGAGCGGACCGACGGCCCGCTGCGGCTCGGCTCGATCAAGTCCAACATCGGCCACACCATGGCCGCGGCCGGCGTGGCCGGCGTGATCAAGATGGTCCTGGCGATGCAGAACGAGGTGCTGCCCGCCACGCTGCACGTGGACGCGCCCTCGCCGCACGTCGACTGGGAGTCCGGCCAGGTCGAGCTGCTGACCGAGGCGCAGAAGTGGCCGGCCTCGGAGCGGCCGCGGCGCGCGGGCGTGTCCTCGTTCGGGATCAGCGGCACCAACGCGCACGTCATCCTGGAGGAGGCGCCGGTCGCGGAGCCGACGCCGGACGAGGACGCCCGGGTGGCGCCGACCGTGACGCCGGTGCTGCTCTCCGCCCGGAGCGAGGCGGCGCTGCGCGAGCAGGCCGACCGCATCCGGGCCCGCATGATCGCCCGGCCGGACATCTCCGTCCTGGACATCGGCTTCTCCTCGGTGACGACGCGCGCGCAGTTGGAGCACCGCGCGGTCGTGGTGGCCCCGGACCGCGGCGCGCTGCTGAGCGGCCTGGCCGCCCTCACCGCGGCCGACCCGGCGGCGAACGTGCTGGAGGGCCGGCCGGGCAACGGCAAGGCCGTCTTCGTGTTCCCCGGCCAGGGCGCGCAGTGGGTCGGCATGGCCGTCGAACTGCTGGACTCCTCGCCGGTGTTCGCCGAGTCGGTCGCGGCCTGCGGTGCGGCGCTGGCCGAGTTCGTCGACTGGAACCTGGAGGACGTCCTGCGCGGCGCCGAGGGCGCGCCCTCGTACGAGCGGGTGGACGTCGTGCAGCCCGCGCTGTGGGCCGTGATGGTGTCGCTGGCGGCGCTGTGGCGCTCGTACGGCGTCGAGCCCTCGGCCGTGGTCGGGCACTCGCAGGGCGAGATCGCCGCCGCGTGCGTCGCGGGCGGGCTGTCGCTGCGGGACGGCGCCCGGGTCGTGGCGCTGCGCAGCCGGCTGGTCCTGGACCGGCTGGCGGGCCGGGGCGGCATGGTCTCGGTGGCGCTGCCGGTGGAACGCGCCGAGGAGCTCCTCCAGCCGTACCAGGGCCGGATCTCGGTCGCCGCGGTGAACGGCCCCGCGACCGTGGTCATCGCCGGTGAGGTCGCCGCGCTGGACGAGATGATCGCCGGCTGCGAGCGCGACGGCATCCGCGCCCGCAAGGTCAACGTGGACTACGCCTCGCACTCGGCGCAGGTCGAGGCCATCGAGGCGGAACTGCTGGAGGTGCTGGCGCCGATCGCGCCGGTCTCCGGGACGATCCCGTTCTACTCGACCGCCACCGGTGGTTTCATCGACACCCGGACGCTGGACGCCCGGTACTGGTACGGGAACCTGCGCGGCCGGGTCGGCTTCGAGCCGGCCCTGCGGGCGCTGATCGACACCGGGGTGTCCTTCTTCGTCGAGGTGTCCCCGCACCCGGTGCTGACCATGGCCGTCGAGGAGACGGCCCAGGCCCACGGCGCCCAGGACCGCGTCGGCGTGGTCGGATCGCTGCGTCGCGAGGAGGGCGGGCTGCAGCGCTTCGCGACCTCGCTCGGCGCCGCCCACGTGAACGGCGTGGCCGTCGACTGGCGGGCGTTCTTCGCCGCCAGCGGCGCCCAGCAGGTGCCGCTGCCGACCTACGCGTTCCAGCGCGAACGCTTCTGGCTCACCCCCAGCGCCGGTTCCGGGGACGCCTCGGCGGCCGGCCTCGGCCGGGTCGAGCACCCCGTGCTGGCCGCCGCCGCCCAGCTCGGCGACCGCGACGAATGGCTGTTCACCGGCCGCCTGTCGATCGACACCCAGCCCTGGACCCGCGACCACGTCGTCTTCGGCATGGTCCTCGTCCCCGGCACCGCCCTGGTCGAGATGGCCCTCACCGCCGGCGACACGGTCGGCTGCCCCGTCCTGGACGAGCTGGTCATCGAGGCCCCGCTCCTCCTCGACGAGGGCACCGCGCGGCACGTCCAGGTCACCGTGGGCCAGCCCGGCGAGGACGGCCGCCGCGAGGTCGCCGTCTTCTCCCGCCCCGAGACCGGCGGCCAGGACGGCCAGGACGACCGGCCGGACACCACCTGCCACGCCCGCGGCTGGCTCACCGCCGACACCGACGCCCCGGCCCCGTTCCCGGCGCAGTGGCCCCCGGTCGGCGCCCAGCCCGTCCCCGTCGAATCGCTCTACCCGCGGCTGGCCGACCTCGGCCTGGACTACGGGCCGCTGTTCCAGGGTGTGCAGGCCGCGTGGCGCAGCGGCACCGAGGTGTACGCCGAGGTGGCGCTGCCCGACGACGCCGGAACCGAGGGCTTCGACGTCCACCCGGCGCTGTTCGACGCCGCGCTGCACGGCGTGATGCTGGACAAGGACGCCGGATCGTCGGTCGACCTGCCGTTCTCCTGGTCGGGCGTGCGGCTCGGCCGGGCCGGCCTCACCCGGGCCCGGGTGCGGATCGGCTCGGCGGGCGAGTCCGCCGTGCGGATCGACGCGGTCGACGACAGCGGCGCCATGGTGGTGACGGTCGGCGCCCTCGCCCTGCGCCCGACCGACCCGGCGCAGCTCGAGAGCGCCCAGCGCGGCCGGCAGAACCCGCTGTTCCAGGTCGACTGGGCCCCGGTGACGCCCGAGTCCGCGAAGCCGGTGCGGCTGGCCGTCCTCGGCTCGTCGCCGGCCCTCGACGGCCTGGCGGGCGAGGCCGAGCGGTTCGCGGACCTGGACGCCCTGGAGAAGGCCGTCGCCGATGGCGCGGCCGCGCCGGAGGCGGTCCTCGCCGGCTTCGACGGCCCGGGGTTCGACGGCCCGGCCCCGGCGGAAGGTACGGCGGAGGCCGTGCTGGCGACCGCCGGGCAGGCGCTGGAGCTGGTGCAGCGCTGGCTGGCGAGCGAGTGGCTGGGCGAGGCCCGGCTGGTCGTGGTGACCCGGGGCGGCGTCGCGGTGGGCGACGAGGCTCCCGATCTGGCGCAGTCCCCGGTGTGGGGCCTGGTGCGCAGCGCCCAGTCCGAGCACCCGGGCCGCTTCGTGCTGGTGGACCTCGACGGCCCGGACGGCGGCGAGGAGCCCCAGTGGGGGGCCCTCCTCGACCTCGACGAGCCGCAACTCGCCCTGCGCGAGGGCCGGTTGGTCGCGCCGCGACTCGGTCGTACGTCCGCGGCGGCGGCCGACGACCTGTGGCGGCTGGCGATCACCCGGAAGGGCTCGCTGGAGAACCTGGCGATCGTCCCGTCCGAGGCCGGCCGGCCGCTGGGCGCGGGCGAGGTGCGGATCGGGGTGCGGGCCGCCGGCCTGAACTTCCGTGACGTGCTGATCGCGCTCGGGATGTACCCGGGCGAGGCGCCGCTGGGCAGCGAGGCGGCCGGCGTGGTGCTGGAGGTCGGCTCCGGGGTGACCGACCTGGCGCCGGGCGACCGGGTGTTCGGCCTGGTCACCGACGCGTTCGGGCCGGTGACGGTGGCCGACCGGCGGACGGTCGCGCCGATGCCGGCCGGTCTGAGCTTCGCCGAGGCGGCGGCCATCCCCGTCGTCTACCTCACCGCCTACTACGGCCTGGTCGACCTGGCCGACCTGCGCGCGGGCGAGAAGCTGCTGGTGCACGCGGCCGCCGGCGGTGTCGGCATGGCCGCGATCCAGCTGGCGCACCACTTCGGCGCGGAGGTGTTCGCCACCGCCAGCCCCGCCAAGTGGGACGCCGTGCGGGCGCTGGACGTGCCCACCGAGCGGATCGCCAACTCGCGCGACCTGGGCTTCCGCGACGCGTTCCGGGAGGCCACCGGCGGCACGGGCGTGGACGTGGTACTGAACTCGCTGGCCGGCGAGTTCGTCGACGCCTCGCTGGAGCTGCTGCCGCGCGGCGGCCGGTTCCTGGAGATGGGCAAGACCGACCTGCGCGACCCGGAGGCCGTCGCCCGGCAGCACGCCGGGGTGCGCTACCGCTCGTACGACCTGGTCGCCCAGGCCGGGCCGGAGCGGATCCAGGAGATGCTGGTCGAGCTCGCCGCACTGTTCGAGCGCAAGGTGCTCGTCCCCTCGCCGATCCGCTCCTGGGACGTGCGCCGGGGCCAGGAGGCCTTCCGCTACCTGCGCGAGGGCCGCAACACCGGCAAGGTCGTGCTGACCGTGCCGGCGGCCCTCGACCCCGAGGGCACCGTGCTCATCACCGGCGGCACCGGCGGCCTCGGCGCCCTGTTCGCCAAGCACCTGGTCGAGCGGCGCGGTGCCAAGCGCCTGCTGCTGGTCAGCCGGCGCGGCCCGGCCGCCGAGGGCGTGGCCGAGCTGGTCGCCGAGCTCGCGGAGCTCGGCGCCGAGGCCCGGGTGGCCGCCTGCGACGTCACCGACCGCGACCAACTGGCCGAGCTGCTCTCCGCGTTGGATCACCCGCTGACGGCCGTCGTGCACGCGGCGGGCGTCCTGGACGACGGCGTCGTCGAATCGCTGACCGCCGATCAGGTGGCCCGGGTGATGCGCCCGAAGGTCGACGCGGCCTGGAACCTGCACGAGCTCACCGCGGGCACCGAGCTGGCGGCCTTCGTGCTGTTCTCCTCCGCCGCGGCACAGCTGGGCAACCCCGGCCAGGCGAACTACGCCGCCGCCAACGCCGCCCTCGACGCCCTCGCGGCGACCCGCCGCGCGGCCGGCCTGCCGGCCACCTCGCTGGCCTGGGGCCTGTGGGCCGACGCCACCGGCATGACCGGCGAACTCGACGAGGCCGACCTCGCCCGGATGGAGCGCACCGGCATCGGCGCGCTCCCCGCCGAGCTCGGCCTGGAACTGTTCGACGAGTCGCTGCGGTTGGACGCCGCGCTCCTGGTGCCGATCCAGCTGGACCTGGCCGCCCTGCGGACGCAGGCGCGGGCGGGGATGCTGCCGGCCCTGCTGCGCGGGCTGGTGCGCGCCCCGGCCCGCCGGAGGGAGTCCACGGGCGGGTCGCTGGCGCAGCGGCTGGCCGGCGTGGCCGAGGCGGACCAGGAGCAGGTCGTCCTCGACGTGGTCCTGGCGCAGGTCGCCTCCGTGCTCGGCCACGCCTCCGGCGCGGCGATCGAGCCCGGGCGGGCGTTCAAGGAGCTCGGCTTCGACTCGCTGGCCGCGGTCGAGCTGCGCAACCGGCTCAGCCAGGTGGCCGGGCTGCGGCTCCCGGCGACGCTGGTCTTCGACCACCCGACCCCGGTCGAGGCGGCGCGGCTGATCCTCTCCCTGGTCGGCGGGACGGGCGGCGCCGAGCAGCCCTCGCCGCTGGACCAGGAGCTGCAGCGGCTGGAGGCCCTGCTGATCGCGGTCGCCGGCCACGAGAAGCAGATCGCCAGTGCCGAGCCGCGGCTGCGCTCGCTCAGCAACCGCCTCCGCGCCCTGCTCAGCACCACCGGCACCGAAGACGCCGATGACGACGACACCTTCGAGGACGACCTCGACTTCGCCTCGGACAGCGACATGTTCGACCTGATCGACAAGGAGCTCGGATCCGCATGACCGGGAAGACCGATGACGGCCGCAGCGGACCGGGGAACGGACCGATGAGCGACGAACAGAAACTCCGCACCTACCTCAAGCGCGTCACCAATGAGCTGCGCACGGCCAATCGCCGGGTGCGCGACCTGGAGGACCGGGCTGTCGAGCCGATCGCGATCGTCGGCATGAGCTGCCGGTTCGCGGGCGGGGTGAGCTCGCCCGAGGAGCTGTGGCGGCTGGTGGCCGAGGGCCGGGACGGCATGGGTCCGTTCCCGACCGACCGCGGCTGGGACCTGGAGAAGCTGTACGACGAGGACCCGGAGCGTCCGGGCAGCGCGTACGCCGTCGAGGGCGGTTTCGTCGACTCGGCGACGACGTTCGACGCGGACTTCTTCGGGATCTCGCCGCGTGAGGCGCTGGCGATGGACCCGACCCAGCGCCTCACGCTGGAGTCGGCGTGGGAGGCGCTGGAGGACGCGGGCATCGACCCGACCTCGCTCAAGGGCAGCGACACCGGCATCTACGCGGGCACCGTGTCCTCGGACTACGGGCCGTCCACGCTGCCGGAGTTGGAGGGCTTCCGGGTCACCGGCACGCAGAGCAGCGTGATGTCGGGTCGTGTCGCCTACGCGCTGGGTCTGGAGGGCCCGGCGGTGTCGGTGGACACCGCCTGCTCGTCCTCGCTGGTGGCGATGCACCTGGCGGCGAACGCGCTGCGCTCGGGCGAGTGCTCGCTGGCGCTCGCCGGTGGTGTGACGGTGCTGGCCGGGCCGTTCCTGTTCGTCGAGTTCAGCCGCCAGCGCGGCCTGGCGCCGGACGGGCGCTGCAAGGCCTACTCCTCCGACGCGGACGGCACCGGCTTCTCGGACGGCGTCGGTCTGGTGGTGCTGGAGCGCCTGTCGGACGCCAAGCGCAACGGCCGCAAGATCCTCGGCCTGATCCGGGGCAGCGCCGTCAACCAGGACGGCGCGAGCAACGGCCTCACCGCCCCGAGCGGTCCCTCCCAGGAGCGGGTGATCCGGCAGGCGCTGGCCAGTGCCGGGCTGTCGCCGGCGGAGGTCGACGCGGTCGAGGGCCACGGGACGGGGACCAAGCTGGGTGACCCGATCGAGGCGCACGCGCTGCTGGCGACGTACGGGCGCGAGCGGGTCGGCGACGAGCCGCTGTGGCTGGGCTCGATCAAGTCGAACATCGGTCACACCTCGGCCGCGGCCGGTGTCGCGGGCGTGATCAAGATGGTCATGGCGATGCGCAACGGCGTGCTGCCGCGCACCCTGCACGTCGACGAGCCCTCCCCGCACGTGGACTGGGAGTCGGGTCGGGTCGAGCTGCTGACCGAGGCCAGGGACTGGCCGGCGGGCGAGCGGCCGCGCCGGGCCGGCGTGTCCTCCTTCGGCGTCAGCGGCACCAACGCGCACCTGATCGTCGAGGAAGCCCCCGCGGACGAGCCGGCCGAGACCCCCGAGGCCGAGGTCGTCCGGCCCGCCGGCACGGTGCCGGTGGTGCTGTCGGCGCGCACGGACGCGGCGCTGCGGGCGCAGGCCGAGCGGCTGCGGTCGCACCTGCTGGCGAAGCCCGAACTCTCGGTCGCGGACGTGGCGTTCTCGGCGACGACCAGCCGGGCGCTGCTGGAACGGCGCGCGGTCGTCGTCGCCTCCGGGCGCGAGGAACTGCTGGAGCGGCTGTCGGCCGTCACGGCGGGGACGCCGGGTGTCGGCGGCAAGTCGGCGTTCCTGTTCACCGGGCAGGGCTCGCAGCGCACCGGCATGGGCCTGGAACTCGCGGGCGCCTTCCCGGTGTTCGAGCGGGCGCTGACCGAGGTCTGCGCCGAGCTCGATGCCCGACTGGGGCGTTCGGTGCGGGAGTTGATCGCGGCCGGTGGCGAGGAGCTGAACGCGACCGAGTTCACCCAGGCCGCGCTGTTCGCCGTCGAGGTCGCCCTCTTCCGCCTGGCCGACTCGCTCGGCCTGCGTGCGGACTACCTGGTCGGCCACTCGGTCGGCGAGATCGCCGCCGCGCACGTCGCGGGCGTGCTCTCGCTCGCGGATGCCGCCGAACTCGTGGTCGCGCGCGGCCGGTTGATGGGCGCGCTGCCCGCCGGCGGCGCCATGGTCGCCGTCCAGGCCACCGAGGCCGAGGTCGCCGAGTCGCTGGCCGGGTTCGACGGCCGGCTGGAGATCGCCGCGATCAACGCACCCACCGCGATCGTCGTCTCGGGCGACGCGGACGCCGCCGACGAGTGGCTGCCCAGGGTCGAGGGCCGCAAGACCACCCGCCTGCGCGTCTCGCACGCCTTCCACTCGCCCCGCATGGAGCCCATGCTGGACGAATTCCGCGCGGTCGCCCAGAAGTTGACCTATGCGAAGCCGCAGATCCCGGTGGTCTCCAACGTCACCGGCGCCCTGGTCGAGGCCTTCGACGCCGAGTACTGGGTCCGCCACGTGCGCCAGGCCGTCCGCTTCGCCGACGGCGTGACCACCCTGTGGGGCCTGGGAGTTCGCCGCTTCCTGGAGCTCGGCCCCGACGCGGTGCTCACCGCCATGGCCCGCCAGTGCGTGCCGGACGACGCCGACGCCGCGTTCACCGCCGCCCTGCGCGCCAAGCAGGACGACCGCGAGACCTTCGCCGCCTTCGTGGGCCAGGCCCACACCGCCGGCACCGCCGTCGACTGGGCCGCGTTCTACGCGGGCACCGGCGCCGAAGTCGTCGACCTGCCCACCTACGCCTTCCAGCGCGAACGCTTCTGGATCGCCCCGACCGCCGGGACGGCGGACGCCGCCGCGGCCGGGCTCGGCCGGATGGACCACCCGCTGCTGGCGGCGGCGATCTCGGTCGGCGACCGCGACGAGTGGGTGTTCACCGGCCGGGTCTCCACCGAGACCCAGCCCTGGGCCGCCGAACACATCCTGCTCGGCACCATCGTCGTGCCCGGCGTGGCGCTGGTCGAGCTGGCCATCGCCGCCGGCCGCCGCCTCGGCGTTCCGGTCGTGGACGAGCTGGTGCTGGAGTCGCCGCTGATCCTGGAGGACGGCGTCGCCCGGCAGCTGCAGGTCACCCTCGGCGAACCGGACGCGGACGGCCGCCGCACCGTGGCGCTCTACTCGCGCCCGGAGACCGACGCCGAGGACGGCGAGCGCGACATCACTTGCCACGCCCGGGGTGTGCTGGGTGCCGACGCGGCGCCCGTCGCGGACTGGCCCGAGCAGTGGCCGCCGCAGGACGCCGAGTTGCTGCCCGTCGAGGACCTGTACACCCGCCTCGCCGACATCGGCTACGACTACGGCCCGCTCTTCCACGGCGTCGAGGCCGTCTGGCGCGACGGCGACGAGACCTACGCCGAGGTCACCCTGCCCGAAGGCCACGAAGGCTTCGGCATCCACCCCGCCCTCTTCGACTCCGCCCTCCAGAGCGGCGTCATCC
Source organism: Streptomyces sp. Y1 (assembly GCF_041053115.1). Taxonomy (NCBI): domain Bacteria; kingdom Bacillati; phylum Actinomycetota; class Actinomycetes; order Kitasatosporales; family Streptomycetaceae; genus Streptomyces; species Streptomyces sp. Y1. The sequence continues at coordinate 3,080,154 of NZ_CP163445.1, forward strand.
TGCTCACCGAAAACAGTTCCGGCACCCACCTCATGCCGTTCAGCTGGAACGGCGTGCAGCTCGACCGCACCGGCGCCACCCGCCTGCGAGTCCGCTCCACCATGACCGGCGGCACCTCGCTGCGCCTGGACGCCGTCGACCCGGACGGCACCCCCGTCGTCTCCGCACGCTCCCTCATCGTCCGCCCCGTCCAGCAGGCGGCCATCGACGGCACCCAGCGCGGCCGGCAGAACGCGCTGTTCCGGCTCGACTGGGCCGCGGTCGCGGCCGAGCGCTCCGCCGCGCCGCTCGACCTCGCGCTGCTGGGCGCGGGCCGGGCCCACCCGGACCTGGCCGCGCTGGAGCAGGCACTCGCCGAGGGCGCCGAGGCGCCGCAGGCCGTCGTCGCCACGATCGACTCCCCCGCCGACGCCGCCGACCCGGCCGAGGCCGCGCGGGTGACCGCCGTCCGGGCGCTGGAGTTGGTGCAGCGCTGGCTGGCGAGCGAGCGGCTGGGCGACGCCCGGCTGGTCGTGGCGACCCGGGGCGCCGTCGCCGTGGGCGAGGAGTCGCCCGACGTGGCGCAGTCCCCGGTCTGGGGCCTGGTGCACAGCGCCCAGTCCGAGCACCCGGGCCGCTTCGTCCTGGTGGACGTCGACGGCTCAGACGGCGACGGCGAGCCGGACTGGAACGCCGCACTCGCCACGGACGAGCCGCAACTGGCCGTCCGCAATGGTGAGTTGCTGGCGCCGCGGCTGATGCGCGCGGAGACCGCGGCGCCCGGCGCCGGCTGGTCCCCGAACCCGGACGGCACGGTGCTGATCACCGGCGGCACCGGCGGCCTGGGTGCGCGCTTCGCCAAGCACCTGGCCGAGCGGCACGGCGTCAGGCGCCTGCTGCTGGTCAGCCGCCGCGGCCCGGCCGCCGAGGGCGTGGCCGAGCTGGTCGCCGAGCTCGCGGAGCTCGGCGCCGAGGCCCGGGTGGCCGCCTGCGACGTCACCGACCGCGACGAACTGGCGGGCCTGCTCGCCTCGTTGGAGCACCCGCTGACGGCGGTCGTGCACGCGGCCGGCGTCCTGGCGGACGGCGTCGTCGAGTCGCTGACCGCCGAGCAGGTCGAGCACGTCATGCGCCCGAAGGTCGACGCGGCCTGGCACCTGCACGAGCTGACGGCCGGCTCCGAGCTGACGGCGTTCGTGCTGTTCTCCTCGGTCGCCGCCCTGATCGGCAGCCCCGGCCAGGCGAACTACGCCGCCGCGAACTCCGCCCTCGACGCCCTCGCGGCGACCCGCCGCGCGGCCGGCCTGCCGGCCACCTCGCTGGCCTGGGGCCTGTGGGCCGACGCCACCGGCATGACCGGCGAGCTGGACGAGGCCGAGCTGGCCCGGCTGGAGCGGATGGGCGTCGGCGCGCTGCCGACCGAGCTCGGTCTGGAGCTGTTCGACCAGGCCCTCGCCGCGGACGCCGCCCTGCTGGCGCCGGTCCGGCTGGATCCGGCCGCGCTGCGGGACCAGGCCCGGTCCGGGATGCTGCCGGCCCTGCTGCGCGGACTGGTCCGGGTGCCGGCCCGCCGCGCCGCGGCGGGCGGGTCGCTGGCGCAGCGGCTCGCCGAGGTGGCCGAGGCCGACCGGGAACGCGTGGTGCTCGAACTGGTGCAGGCGCAGGTCGCCGCCGTCCTCGGGCACGCGTCCGCGGGCGCGGTCGGCGCCGAACGGACCTTCAAGGACCTCGGGTTCGACTCGCTCAGCGCCGTCGAACTGCGCAACCGGCTCACCCAGGCCACCGAGGTGCGGCTGCCCGCCACCCTGGTCTTCGACCACCCGAGCCCGGTGGCCGTCGCCCGGCTGATCCTCACCGAGGTCGGCGCGGTCGCCGAGGCCGCCCGCCCGGCGGCCCGGCCGCGGCGGCGCACCACCACCGACGAGCCGCTGGCGATCATCGGCATGAGCTGCCGCTACCCGGGCGGGGTGACCTCGCCCGAGGAGCTGTGGGAGCTGGTCGTGTCGGGCCGGGACGCCATCTCGGGCCTGCCGACCGACCGCGGCTGGGGCGACGTCTACGACCCGGACCCCGACCAGCTCGGCAAGGTGTCCACCCGCGGCGGCGGATTCCTGGACCGGGTGGGCGAGTTCGACGCCGAGTTCTTCGGCATCAGCCCGCGCGAGGCCCTCTCCATGGACCCGCAGCAGCGGCTGCTGCTGGAGACGGCCTGGGAGGCGTTCGAGGACGCCGGCATCGACCCGACCTCGCTGCGCGGCAGCGACACCGGTGTGTTCGCCGGCGTCGTGACCACCGACTACGGCGACGCGATGACGCCGGAGATGGAGGGCTACCGCCTGACCGGCAACACGACCGCCGTCGCCTCGGGCCGGATCTCCTACACCCTGGGCCTGGAGGGGCCCTCGCTGTCGGTGGACACCGCCTGCTCCTCCTCGCTGGTCGCCCTCCACCTGGCCTCGCAGGCGCTGCGCAACAACGAGTGCTCGATGGCGCTGGTCGGCGGCGTGACCGTGATGGCCGGGCCGTACCTGCTGACCGAGTTCAGCCGCCAGCGCGCGGTCTCGCCGGACGGCCGCTGCAAGGCCTACGCGGCCGCCGCGGACGGCACCGGCTTCGCCGACGGCGCGGGCCTGCTCGTGGTGGAGCGCCTGTCGGACGCCCGCCGCAACGGGCACCGCGTCCTGGGCCTGATCCGGGGCGGCGCGGTCAACCAGGACGGCGCGAGCAACGGCCTGACGGCCCCGAACGGCCCCTCCCAGGAGCGGGTGATCCGCCAGGCGCTGGCGAACGCCGGGCTGTCGGCCTCGGACGTCGACGCCGTCGAGGGCCACGGCACCGGCACCAAGCTCGGTGACCCGATCGAGGCCCAGGCGCTGCTGGCGACCTACGGCCGCGAGCGGACCGACGGCCCGCTGCTGCTCGGCTCGATCAAGTCCAACATCGGGCACACCTCGGCCGCGGCCGGCGTGGCCGGCGTGATCAAGATGGTCATGGCGCTGCGCAACGGCGTGCTGCCGCAGACCCTGCACGTCGACGAGCCCTCGCCGCACGTCGACTGGGCCTCCGGCGAGGTCGCGCTGCTGACCGAGGCGCGGCAGTGGCCGCAGTCGGAGCGGCCGCGCCGGGCGGGCGTGTCCTCCTTCGGCGTGAGCGGCACCAACGCGCACGTCATCCTGGAGGAGGCGCCGGCCGAGGACCGGGCTCCGGTCCAGGGCGCACGTCCGCTGCCGGCGGTGCCGGTGGTGGTGTCCGGCCGGAGCGAGGCGGCGCTGCGCGAGCAGGCCGACCGCCTGCGGGCGCACCTGCTCGCCCGGCCCGAGCTGTCGCCGCTGGACGCCGGTTTCTCGGCGGCGACGACGCGGGCCCAGCTGGAGCGCCGCGCCGCCGTGGTGGCCGCCGACCGTCAGGAGCTGCTCGCCGGGCTGGCGGCCCTCGCCACGGCGGAGCCCGCCGCCAGCGTCGTCGAGGGCCAGGCCATCGGCGGCAAGCCGGTGTTCGTGTTCCCCGGCCAGGGCGCGCAGTGGGTCGGCATGGCCGTCGAACTGCTGGACTCCTCGCCGGTGTTCGCGGCGGAGATCGCCGCCTGCGGCGAGGCGCTGGCCGAGTTCGTGGACTGGAGCCTGGAGGACGTCCTGCACGGCGTCGAGGGCGCCCCCACGTTCGAGCGGGTGGACGTCGTCCAGCCGGCCCTGTTCGCCGTCATGGTGTCGCTCGCGGCCCTGTGGCGCTCGTACGGCGTCGAGCCCTCGGCCGTGGTCGGCCACTCGCAGGGCGAGATCGCGGCGGCGTACGTCGCGGGCGGGCTGTCGCTGCGCGACGCGGCCCGGATCGTGGCGGTGCGCAGCCAGCTGGTGCGCGACAAGCTCGCGGGCCTGGGCGGCATGATGTCCGTCCCGCTGCCCGTCGACCGCGTCGAGGAGCTGCTCGCGCCGTACGCGGGCCGGCTCTCGGTGGCCGCCGTCAACGGCCCGGCCGCCGTGGTCGTCGCCGGTGAACCCGGCGCGCTGGACGAGGTGTTCGAGGCCTGCGAGCGCGACGGCATCCGCGCCCGCAAGGTCAAGGTGGACTACGCCTCGCACTCGCAGCAGGTCGAGATCATCGAGGCCGACCTCCGGAAGGTCCTCGCCCCGGTCGAGCCGACCAGTGGCCGGGTGCCGTTCTACTCCACCGTCGTGGGCGGGTTCATCGACACCTCGGTGATGGACGCCGACTACTGGTACCGGAACCTGCGCGGCCAGGTCGGCTTCGAGCCGGCCATCCGGGCGCTGATCGACAACGGCACCGGCTGCTTCCTGGAGATGTCCCCGCACCCGGTGCTGACCATGGCCGTGGAGGACACCGTCGAGGCGGCGGAGGCCAACGGCCGGGTCTCGGTGGTGGGTTCGCTGCGCCGCGAGGAGGGCGGCCTGCGCCGGTTCGCGACCTCGCTCGCCGAGGCCCACGTGAACGGCGTGGCCGTCGACTGGCGGGCGTTCTTCGCCGCCAGCGGCGCCCAGCAGGTGCAGCTGCCGACCTACGCGTTCCAGCGCGAACGCTTCTGGCTCACCCCCAGCGCCGGCTCCGGGGACGCCTCGGCGGCCGGCCTCGGCCGGGTCGAGCACCCCGTGCTGGCCGCCGCCGCCCAGCTCGGCGACCGCGACGAATGGCTGTTCACCGGCCGCCTGTCGATCGACACCCAGCCCTGGACCCGCGACCACGTCGTCTTCGGCATGGTCCTCGTCCCCGGCACCGCCCTGGTCGAGATGGCCCTCACCGCCGGCGACACGGTCGGCTGCCCCGTCCTGGACGAACTCGTCATCGAGGCCCCGCTCCTCCTCGACGAGGGCACCGCGCGGCACGTCCAGGTCACCGTGGGCCAGCCCGGCGAGGACGGCCGCCGCGAGGTCGCCGTCTTCTCCCGCCCGGAGAGCGGCGGCCAGGACGACCGGCCCGAGGCCACCTGCCACGCCCGCGGCTGGCTGGCCGTCGAGGCCCGGCCCGCGACCCCGTTCCCGCTGCAGTGGCCCCCGGCCGGCGCCCAGCCGATCCCGGTGGAGACGCTCTACGCCGGGGTGAACGAGCACGCGCACCTGACCGACCTGGGCTTCGACTACGGCCCCGCCTTCCGGGCGGTGCAGGCGGCGTGGCGCCTCGGCGAGGACGTCTACACCGAGCTGGTGCTGCCCGAGGTCGCGGGCTCCGCCCAGGGCTTCGGCCTGCACCCCGCGCTGTTCGACTCCGCGCTGCACGGCGGGCTCGGCATGCTCGACCAGGGCGACAACGCCCAGGGCGGGCTGCCGTTCTCCTGGTCCGGCGTGCGGATCGAGCGCCCCGGCCTCACCCGGCTGCGGGTGCGGATCGGCCTGGCCAATGAGAACGCGCTGCGGCTGGAGATCGCCGGCGAGGACGGCCTGCCGATCGCGAGCGTGGAGCGGCTCGACGTCCGCCCGGTGGAGCAGGCGCAGCTGGAGGCCGCCCGCCAGGGCGGGCAGCGTTCGCTGTACCAGGTCGACTGGGTGCCGGTGCCGGCCGGAGCCCCGAAGCCGGCCCGGGTGGCGATCCTCGGTGAGGTGGCCGATCTGGGCGAGCGGTTCGCGGACCTGGACGCGCTGGAGAAGGCCCTCGCGGACGGCGCGGCCGTGCCGGACGCGGTCCTCGCCGGGATCGAGTCCCCCGCCGACGCCGCCGACCCGGCCGAGGCCGCGCGGGTGACCGCCGTCCGGGCGCTGGAGTTGGTGCAGCGCTGGCTGGCCACCGACCGGCTGGGCGACGCCCGACTGGTCCTGGTGACCCGGGGCGCCGTCGCCGTGGGCGAGGAGTCGCCCGACGTGGCGCAGTCCCCGGTCTGGGGCCTGCTGCGCAGCGCCCAGTCCGAGCACCCGGGCCGCTTCGTCCTGGTGGACCTCGACGGCGCGGGCGAGCCGGGCTGGGAGTCGCTCCTCGGCCTGGACGAGCCGCAACTGGCGGTGCGCAAGGGCGAGTTGCTGGCGCCCCGACTGGTCCGCGCGGAGACCGCGGAGCCGGGCGCCGGCTGGTCCGTCGACCCGGACGGCACGGTGCTGATCACCGGCGGCACCGGCGGCCTGGGTGCACGCTTCGCCAAGCACCTGGCCGAGCGGCACGGCACGCGGCACCTGCTGCTGGTCAGCCGCCGCGGCCCGGCCGCCGAGGGCGTGGCCGAGCTGGTCGCCGAGCTCGCGGAGCTCGGCGCCGAGGCCCGGGTGGCCGCCTGCGACGTCGCCGACCGCGACGACCTGGCCAAGCTGCTCGTCGACCTGGACCACCCGCTGACGGCGGTCGTGCACGCGGCCGGCGTGATGGACGACAGCCTGGTCGAGTCGCTGACCGCGGAGCAGGTCGAGCACGTCATGCGCCCGAAGGTGGACGCGGCCTGGCACCTGCACGAGCTGACGGCGGGCACGGAGCTCTCGGCGTTCGTGCTGTTCTCCTCGATGGCCGCGATGATCGGCAACCCCGGTCAGGCGAACTACGCGGCCGCCAACGCCACCCTCGACGCCCTCGCCCACCAGCGGCGCGCGGCCGGCCTGCCGGCCACCTCGCTCGCCTGGGGCCTGTGGGCCGACGCCACCGGCATGACCGGCCACCTCGGCGAGGCCGAGCTGGCCCGCCTGGAGCAGATGGGTTCGGTCGCCCTGCCGACCGAGCTCGGGCTGGAACTGTTCGACCAGGCCGGGGAGTTCGACGCGGCGCTGCTGGTCCCGGTCCAGCTGGACACGGCCGCGCTGCGGGTCCAGGCCCGGGCCGAGCGGCTCCCCGCCCTGCTGCGCGGACTGGTCAGGATGCCGGCCCGCCGGCCGGAGCCGGTGGGCGCGTCGCTGGCCCAGCGGCTGGCCGGGGTGGCCGAGGTCGGCCGGGAGCGGGTGGTCCTGGAGCTGGTCCAGGCGCAGGTCGCGGCCGTCCTCGGCCACGCCTCCGCCGCCGCGATCGAGCCGGAACGGCCGTTCCAGGAGCTCGGGTTCGACTCGCTGGGCGCGGTCGCGCTGCGCAACCGGCTGAACCAGGCCGCGGGCGTGCGACTGCCCGCGACGCTGATCTTCGACCACCCGACGCCGTTGGCGGTCGCCCAGTTGCTCCTCTCCGAGATCGGGGTCGGGGCCGAGGAGCCGCTCATCGACCAGGAGTTGAAGAAGCTCGAAGGCCTGCTCACCGCGGCCGATCCCGGCGAGCAGCAGCGGGTCGCGGGACAGCTACGCGCCCTGCTGGCCACCCTCACCGACAACGGGGGCGGCCAGAGCCAGAACGAACTGATCGAGGCGGCCACCACCGCCGACGAGGTCTTCCGGTTGCTCGACGCCGAGTTCGGCGAGATCTGACGACACCGCCCGGGTGCGGTCGCGGTCCACGCGGCCGCACCCGGGCGTCGCCGACCGCGCACCATCGCTTATCTGCTTTTGGGGACGGGGAGTTCCGAACTTATGCACGTGAATGAGGCCGAGCGTCGGCCGGATGACCGGAGGATCCCGATGGACGACCGTGCCGTCGCCGTGGTCGGGATGGCCTGCCGCGTCCCGGGCGCCGACGACATCCACGCCTTCTGGCGGTTGCTGCACAACGGCGAGGACGCGATCACCGAGGCGCCCGCCGACCGGCGCTACGACGTCCCGGAGCTGGCGCCGTTCCGCCGGGGAGGGTTCCTCGACCGCGTCGCCGACTTCGACGCCGGGTTCTTCGGGATCTCCCCGCGCGAGGCCGCGGCGATGGACCCGCGCCAGCGCATGGTGCTCGAACTGAGCTGGGACGCCCTGGAGGACGCCTACCTCCCGCCGGACAGCCTGCACGGCAGCGCCACCGCCGTCTTCCTCGGCGCCACCGGCGACGACTACGCCTCGCTGGTGCACCGGCACGGCGCCGACGCGCTGTCCCACCACTCCATCGCCGGCCTGAGCCGGGGCCTGATCGCCAACCGCGTCTCGCACCGGCTCGGTCTGCACGGCCCCAGCCTGACCGTCGACACCGTCCAGTCCTCCTCCCTGGTCGCCGTCCAGATGGCCTGCGAGAGCCTGCGTTCGGGCGCCGCCCGGCTCGCCCTCGCCGGCGGCGTGCACCTCAACCTGGCGCCGGAGAGCACGCTGGCCTTCGCCCGCTCCGGCGCGCTGTCGCCGGACGGCCGCAGCTACACCTTCGACGCCCGCGCCAACGGCTTCGTCCGCGGCGAGGGCGCCGGCGTGGTCGTCCTCAAGCGCCTCGCCGACGCCGTCGCCGACGGCGACCCGGTCTACTGCGTACTGCTCGGCGGCGCCGTCAACCACGACGGCGCCGGCCAGGCCCTGACCGTCCCCGACCGCGACGCGCAGCAGGCCCTGCTGCGGCAGGCGTACGACCGGGCCGGGGTGGACCCGGAGCAGGTGGCGTACGTCGAACTGCACGGCACCGGCACGAAGGTGGGCGACCCGGTCGAGGCGAACGCCCTCGGCGCGGTGCTCGGCACCGCCCGCGACGCCGGACGGCCGCTGCTGGTCGGCTCGGTGAAGACCAACATCGGCCACCTCGAACCGGCCTCCGGCGTGCTCGGCCTGATCAAGGTCGCGCTGTCGATGAAGCACGGGGTCCTCCCGGCGAGCCTCAACTACGAGAGCCCGAACCCGGACATCCCGCTGGAGCAGTGGAAGCTGCGGGTCAACGCCGAGGCCCGGCCGTGGCCCGAGGGCCCGCGCCTGGCCGGTGTCAGCTCCTTCGGTGTCGGCGGCACCAACTGCCACCTCGTCGTCGCCGCCCCCGAGCCGCGGCCCGCCGCGGCCCCCGAGGCCCCGGCCCAGGAAGCCCCGGCGCCCGTCGTGGTCTCGGGCGCCTCCCCCACGGCCGTCCGGGCCCAGGCCGCACGGCTGCGGCAGTGGCTGGAGGCCCGGCCCGAGCTGCGCCCGGCCGACGTCGGCTACTCCACGGTGACGACCCGTTCGGCGCTCAAGCACCGCGGCGTCGTGGTCGCCGCGGACCGCGCCGAGCTGCTGGACGGCCTGGCGGCGCTGTCCGCGGGCGAGCCGTCGGCGACGGTCGTGGCGGGCTCCACCGCCGAGACCGGCCGCGGCGTGGTCTGGGTCTTCCCCGGCCAGGGCTCCCAGTGGGTCGGGATGGCCCGCGGCCTGTGGGAGTCGTCCCCGGTGTTCGCCGCCCGGATGGACGAGTGCGAGCGGCTGCTGGGCGGTCTCGTCGACTGGTCGCTGCGGGACGTGCTCGGTGACGAGGCGGCGCTGGCCCGGGTCGACGTGGTCCAGCCCGCCCTGTTCTCCGTCATGGTCTCGCTGGCCGAGGTGTGGCGCTCGGCCGGTGTGGTGCCCGACGCCGTCGTCGGACACTCCCAGGGCGAGATCGCGGCCGCCTGCGCGGCCGGCCTGATCTCCCTGGCGGACGGGCTCCGGCTGGTCGTCGGGCGCAGCCTGGCCATCGACGCCGGTCTCTCCGGGCGCGGGACGCTGGCCTCGCTGGCCATGCCCGCCGACCAGGTGGACCAGTCACGGGTCTCGGTCGCGGCGGTGAACGGCCCGAACGCGGTCGTGATCGCCGGCGCCGTCGACGCGGTGCGCGAGGTCGTGGCCGAGTGCGAGGCGAAGGGGATCCGCGCCAAGGTCATCCCGGTCGACTACGCGTCGCACTCCTCCCACGTGGAGGCGATCCGCGACGAGGTGCTGCGGGCCGCCGAGGGCATCACGGCGACCGACAGCGGTGTCGCGTTCTACTCGACGGTCAACGCCGCTCCGGCGCGGGCGGCCGAGCTGGACGCCGAGTACTGGTACCGGAACCTGCGGCAGCCGGTGCGGCTCTCGGAGACCGTCACGGCGCTGGCCGAGGACGGCTACCGCGTCTTCCTGGAGATCAGCCCGCACCCGGTGCTGACCACGGCCCTGGAGGACACCGTGGCCGCCGCGGGCGTGCCGGGCGCCGCGGTGGTCCAGGGCACGCTGCGCCGGGGCGAGGACGAGGCCCGCCGCCTGCTGCTGTCCATGGCCGAGCTGTTCGCGCTGGGCCTGCCGGTCGACTGGCGGCCGGCCCTGCCGGGCGCCCGGCGGGTGGAGCTGCCCACCTACGCCTTCGAACGCCGGCCGTACTGGGTCTCCGGGGCGCAGGGCTCGCTGCCCGTCCCGTCCTCGGCCGGCGGCACCCCGTCCGCCCAGTCCGACCAGTCCGCTGAGCCCGTCCGGGCGGAGCCCGCCGGGATGCGCGAGCAGGACCTGTGGAAGCTGGTCCGCTCGCAGGCGGCCGTGGTGCTCGGCCACCCCGACCCGGCGCTGATCGGGGCCGACCACACCTTCAAGGAGCTCGGCTTCGACTCGGTGACGGCCGTCGAGCTGCGCAACCGGCTGAACACCGCGGCCGGCCTGCGGATGCCGACCTCGCTGCTGTTCGACCACCCGACCCCGGGCGCGGTCGTCCGGCACATGCGCGAGCAGCTGTCCGGGCCCGACACCGACCGGCCCGCCCACGAGGCCGGCGCCGCCGGCCCCGCCGCGCCGGCCGACGACCCGATCGCGGTCGTCGGCATGGCCTGCCGGCTCCCCGGCGGCGTGAACTCGCCGGAGGACCTGTGGCGGTTGGTCTCCGAGGGCGGGGACGCGATCACCGGCTTCCCCGAGGACCGCGGCTGGCAGGTCGCGCCCGGCGCGGACTTCCCCCGCCGGGGCGGCTTCCTGGCCGGTGCCGCGGACTTCGACGCCGCGTTCTTCCGGATCAGCCCGCGCGAGGCGCTGGCGATGGACCCGCAGCAGCGGCTCGTGCTGGAGACGGCGTGGGAGGCGCTGGAGAGCGCCGGCCAGGACCCGGCGGCGCTGCGCCGCAGCCGGACGGGCGTCTTCATCGGCGCCATGGCCCAGGACTACCTCCCGCACCTGGCGGACGTCCCCGACAACCTCGGCGGCCACGCCCTGACCGGCAGCGCCACCAGCGTGGTCTCCGGCCGGGTCGCCTACGCGCTGGGCCTGGAGGGCCCGGCGGTGAGCGTCGACACGGCGTGCTCGTCCTCGCTGGTGGCGATGCACCTGGCGGCCCAGTCCCTGCGCTCGGGCGACTGCTCGCTGGCCCTGGCCGGCGGTGTGACGGTGATGTCGACCCCCGGCATGTTCATCGAGTTCGCGCGCCAGAACGGGCTCGCCGAGGACGGGCGCTGCAAGGCGTTCTCCGACGAGGCGGACGGCACCGGCTGGTCCGAGGGCGTCGGCGTGCTGGTCCTCGAACGCCTCTCGGACGCGCGGCGCAACGGGCACCGCGTGCTGGCCGTGCTGCGCGGCAGCGCGGTCAACCAGGACGGCGAGAGCAACGGGCTCACCGCCCCGAACGGCCCCTCGCAGGAGCGGGTGATCCGGCAGGCGCTGGCCGGCGGCGGCCTGTCCGCGGCGGACGTCGACGCCGTCGAGGCGCACGGCACCGGCACCTCCCTGGGCGACCCGATCGAGGCCCAGGCGCTGCTGGCGACGTACGGGCAGGACCGCGAACAGCCGCTGTGGCTGGGCTCGGTGAAGTCCAACATCGGGCACACCCAGGCCGCGGCGGGCGCCGCCGGCGCGATCAAGATGATCATGGCGATGCGGCACGGTGTGCTGCCGCGCACGCTGCACGCCGACACGCCGTCCCACCACGTCGACTGGTCGTCGGGCGCGGTGGAGCTGCTGACCGAGCAGCAGCAGTGGCCGGCCGCCGAGCGGCCGCGCCGGGCCGGCATCTCGTCCTTCGGGATCAGCGGCACCAACGCGCACGTCATCCTCGAACAGGGCGACCCCGTCGAGTCGGCGCGGCCGGCCGACGAGCCGGAGCCGACCGGCCTCGTCCCGTGGCTGGTCTCGGCGCGCGGCCGGCGCGCGCTGGCCGGGCAGGCGAAGCGGCTGCACGCCGCGGCGTCCGCCGAGCCGGCGCCGCGGGTGGCCGACGTGGCGCACTCCCTGGCCGCGGAGCGGACGGCGTTCGACCACCGCGCGGTGGTGCTGGGCGCCGGCCGGGAGGACCTGCTGGCCGGGCTGGACGCGCTGGCCCGGGGCGACCGCTCGGCGGCCGTGGTCACGGGCAGCGCGGCGACGGCGCCGGGCGTCGGCGTCCTGTTCTCCGGGCAGGGCAGCCAGCGGCTCGGCATGAGCCGCGAACTGGTCGCGACCTTCCCGGCGTTCGCCGCCGCCTGGCGCGAGGTCTGCGCCGAGCTCGACCCGCTGCTGGAGCACGCGATCGACGACGTGGTGGCGGCCGAGCCCGACTCCGAGCGGGCGTCGCTGCTGAACGAGACGGCGATGACGCAGCCGGCCCTGTTCGCCTTCGAGGTGGCGGCGTACCGGCTGCTGGAGTCGCTGGGCGTCACCCCCGCCGTCCTGGTCGGGCACTCGATCGGCGAGCTGGCCGCCGCGCACGTGGCGGGCGTCTTCTCGCTCGCCGACGCGGCGCGCCTGGTCGCCGCCCGCGGCCGGCTGATGCAGGCCCTGCCCCGGGGCGGGAGCATGCTGGCCGTCCAGGCCGACGAGGACGAGGTCATCGACGCGCTGGAGGGCTACGAGGAGTCCGTCTCGATCGCCGCGGTGAACAGCCCCACCTCCGCGGTGGTCTCCGGCGCCGAGGACGCGGTCGCCGAGGTCGAGACGACGCTCGCCGCGATGGGCCGCAAGACCACGCGGCTGCGGGTCTCGCACGCGTTCCACTCGCCGCTGATGGAGCCGATGCTGGACGGGTTCCGCGAGGTGGCGCGGTCGGTGTCCTACGCGGCGCCGCGCATCCCGGTGGTCTCCAACGTCACCGGATCGCTCGCCGAGGACGGCGCGCTGGAGCAGCCGGAGTACTGGGTGCGCCACGTCCGCGAGGCCGTCCGGTTCGCGGACGGCGTGCGCGCCGCGGTGGCGGCCGGGGCGGAGGTCCTGGTCGAGGTCGGCCCGGACGGCGTCCTGTCCGCCATGGCCCGGGAGACCCTGGCCGACTCGGCGCCCGACCTGCCCGTGGTCCCCGTCGTCCGCAAGGACCGGCCCGAATCCCGGGCGGCGGCCGAGGCGTTGGCGCAGCTGCACGTCGCGGGCGTGCCGGTCGACTGGCAGTCCTACCTCGGCGCCGTCGGCGCCGCCGGGCGTCCCGTCGACCTGCCCACCTACGCCTTCGACCGGCAGCGCTACTGGGCGCAGCCCGCGAAGCCGCAGGGCGACGTCGGCGGCGCCGGACTCGCCGCGGTCGAGCACCCGTTCCTCGCCGCCGCCACCGACCTCGCGGTCGGCGACCAGCTGGTCCTCAGCGGCCTGGTCTCGGCGACCGACGACCCCTGGCTGGCCGACCACGCCATCTTCGGCAACACGGTCTTCCCCGGGGCGGCCTTCGTCGAGGCGGCGCTGCAGACCCTGGACGGCGCCGGCTGCGGGAGCGTGGAGGAGCTGACCCTCCTGGCGCCGCTGGTCCTCGGCGCGGACTCCGTCCGGCTCCAGATCATCGTCGGCGCGCCCGAGGAGTCGGGCCGGCGCCCGATCGGCATCCACTCCCGTCCGTCCTCGGCGGCGGGCTCGTGGACCACGCACGCGACCGGCTTCCTGGCCACCGGGGCGGGCCCGGTGCCCGACGCGTCCGGCTCCGGGGTGTGGCCGCCCGAGGGCGCCGCGCCGGTCGAGCTGGCCGGCTTCTACCCGGAGCTCGTCGACCGCGGCTACGTCTACGGGCCGGCCTTCCAGGGGCTGCGCGCCCTGTGGCGGCGAGGCGACGAGGTCTACGGCGAGGTCCGGCTGCCGGACGACGTCCCCCGCGCCTCGGCCGGGTTCGCCGTGCACCCGGCCCTGTTCGACGCGGCGCTGCACCCGATGCTGTCGCTGCTGACCGGCTCGGACCCGAGTCAGGTGCTGCTGCCGTACGCCTGGTCGGGGGTGACCGGGCACGCGCCCGGCGGCACGGACCTGCGGGTCCGGATCGCCCGCAAGGACGCCCACGAGGTGTCGGTGCGGATCACCGGCCCGGCCGGCGACCCGGTGCTGTCCGTCGAGTCGCTGTCGCTGATGCCCGCGTCCGTCGAGCAGCTGTCCGGCGGGAGCGCCGCCGACGCCCTGTACGCCGTCGACTGGACGGCGCTGGAGGCGGCGGCCCCCGGCGGCACCGTGCCGGAGTTCGAGTTCGCCCAGGTGGCCCCGGCCGCCGGCGGGGACGTTCCCGCCGCGGCGCGGGCGACCGCGCAGCAGGTGCTCGACCTGGTGCAGAAGCGGCTGCGCGACGAACGGACCGACCAGCGCCCGCTGGTGATCGTGACGCGCCGCGCGGTGGCCGTCACCCGGGACGAGTCGCCCGACCTGTCCGCCGCGCCGGTCTGGGGCCTGCTGCGGTCGGTGCAGGCCGAGCACCCGGACCGGTTCGTCCTGGTCGACACCGACGAGGACCAGCGGTCGCTGCGGGCGCTGGAGACGCTGGACCTGTCCGGCGAGCCGCAGCTGGCCCTGCGCGCCGGCGCGGCGTACGTGCCGCGGCTGGCCCCCGCGCCGGCCGCGCGGGCCGCGGCCCCGGCGTGGGACCCGGCGGGCACGGTGCTGCTCACCGGCGCGACGGGCGCGCTGGGCGCGCTGTTCGCCCGGCACCTGGTGGCCGAGCACGGCGTGCGGAACCTGCTGATGCTCAGCCGGCGCGGATCGGCGGCACCGGGTGCGGCCGACCTGGCCGCGGAGCTGGCCGCGCTCGGCGCGGACGTCACCCAGGCGGCCTGCGACGTGTCCGACCCGGCCGCGCTCGCCGACCGGCTGGCGCGGATCCCGGCCGGGGCGCCGCTGACCGCGGTCGTCCACCTGGCGGGCGTGCTCGACGACGGCGCCGCCGAGTCCCTGACGCCGGACCAGCTGGGCCGGGTGTTCCAGCCGAAGGTCGACGCCGCCTGGCACCTGCACGAGCTGACCAAGGACCTCGGCCTGTCGGCCTTCGTCCTGTACTCGTCCGTCGTCGGGACGCTCGGCAACGCCGGCCAGGCCAACTACGCCGCGGCCAACGCGTTCCTGGACGCCCTGGCCGCGCACCGCGCGGCCGCCGGACTGCCGGCGGTGTCGCTGGCCTGGGGCCCGTGGGAGCTGGGCATGGCCGGCACCCTCGGCCAGGCCGACCTGGCGCGGTTCCGGCGCGGCGGCCTGGTGCCGCTGGACGCCGCGAAGGGGGCCGCGCTGTTCGACGCCGCGCTCGCCCTCGACACGGCGACGGCGGTGCCCGCCGTGCTCGACCTGGCGGCGCTGCGCCAGCAGGAGTCGGTGCCCGCGCTGCTGCGCGGCCTGGCCCCGGCCCGGCCGCGGCGCGTCGAGGACCGGACGGAACCGGCGATCGCCCAGCGGCTGGCGGCCCTGCTGCCCGACGAGCAGCGCACCCAGCTGCTGGACCTGCTGCTCTCCACCGCGGCCGTGGTGCTGGGCTACCCGGACGTCGACGACATCGACGCCGACATGTCCTTCAACGAGATCGGCTTCGACTCGCTGAGCGGGATGGAGTTCCGCAACCAGGTCAAGAAGGACACCGGGGTCCAGCTCCCCGCGACGGTGATCTTCAACTACCCGACGCCGGCGACGCTGGCGGTACGGATCCAGGAGCTGCTGTTCCCGGAGGACACGCCCGACGCGGAACTTCCGGCGGACGACGAGGACTTGGCAGCGGACCAGTTGGATGACGAGATCGACGGGCTGGACCTCGACGACCTCATCCAGCGTGCGATGAATGAGTAGTGGGATGATGAAATCTGAAGACCTGAAGGCCGTGCGCGCGTTCGTCAAGCAGCACCTGGACGGCCGGTACGCCGAGTTGGACGCGTTCGAGGAGAAGCCCTCGGAGGTCTACGAGCGGTTCCGGGAGACCGGGCTGGCCAACTGGTGGCTGCCCGAGTCGCTGGGCGGCCGGGGCCTGAGCCTGGAGGACGGCGTCGAGCTCGTCAACGAACTCGCCTACGGGGACGCCGGGGTGGCGTTCACGCTGTTCATCTCGGTGCTGGGCACCAGCATGGTGGAGCTGTACGGCTCCGAGGAGCTGAAGAAGCGCTACCTGGCGCCGATGGCCGAGCGCGGCTCGTTCTGCGCCACGCTCGGCAGCGAGCGGGCGGCGGGCAGCGAACTCGGCAAGATCGACACCGTGGTGGCCGTGGACGGGGACGAACTCGTCGTCACCGGCGAGAAGTTCTTCTCCACCAACACCGACTTCGCCGACTTCCTGCTCGTCGTCGGCCGCTCGGCGGAGGACCCGGAGCAGTCGGCGATGGTGCTGATCCCGCGCGACACCCCCGGCATCGAGATCGTCAAGCGCTGGGACGTCATCGGCGTGCGCAGCTCCTACACCTACCAGGTGAGCCTCCAGGGCTGCCGCGTCCCGGCGGCCAACCGCCTGGCGGGCTCGGGCCTGCGGCTGCTGGAGATCGGCCTCAACGCCAGCCGCATCCTGATCGCCACCACCGCGCTCGGCATCGCCCGCCGCATCCGCGACCTCTGCATGACCTACGCCAAGACCAAGCCGCTGCGCGACGGCGTCCTGCTGGACAACCCCGTGTTCGCGGCCAAGCTCGGCCAGATGGAGATGCAGATCGACGTCATGAAGAGCCACCTGCTGCGCGCGGGCCGCGACTACGACGCGGTCATGGCCAGCCCGGACGCCGCCGACCTGTGGCACCGGCAGGGCACCCTCAAGTCGGCGCTGACCGCCAAGATGTTCTGCGGCCAGACCGGTTGGGACATCGCCACGGTCGGCTCCGAGATGTTCGGCGGGCTCGGGTACACCCACGAGTCGCCGATCGGCAAGCTGATGCGGGACATGCGCTACATCTCCATCGTGGAGGGCGGCGACGACGTCCTGCGCGACCTGGTGTTCAGCCGCTACGTGATCCCGGTCCCGCGCCGCTCGTAGCCCCGGCCGGCCCGCACGTCCGACAGGCCCCCGGCCCCGCGCGCATCCGCCGCGCGGGGCCGGGGGCCTCTCGTCACTCCTTGGGAGCTTCCGGCTCCTCCGTGAAGTCGACCTTCTTGAACTGCCGGTTCATCGACTTGGCCAGGAACCAGGTGGCCACGCCGAGGGCGGCGAAGACCACGAAGCCGAGCAGGCCGGGGGTGACCTTGGCGTCGTCGACGGCGAGATCGGCGGCGAGGTGGACGAGGTTCACGGGGGCACTCATATCTCTATGGTGGCCCGGCTCACGGGGAGCCGGACCATCGGGGGGTGGTTCAGTCGCGCGTGTCGCCGGCGGCCTCGGCCGCCAGGGTGGGGGTGCGCACACCGGCGAACAGGTCGTCCTCCGGCAGGTCCACATCGATCAGGGTACGGGCGAGCTCGTAGTCCTCGGTGGGCCAGACCTCGCGCTGGACCTCCAGCGGCACGCGGAACCACGGGCCGTCCGGGTCGATCTGGGTGGCGTGGGCGATCAGCGCGCGGTCGCGGGTCTCGAACCAGTCGTCGCAGCGCACCCGGGTGGTGATCTCGCGCTCCTTGCGGCCGCTCTTCTCCCAGCCCTCGATCCACTCGCCGTACGGCGAGTCGTGCCCGTGCTCGGTGAGGTACTGGTGCAGGGCCCGGATGCGGCCCATCGGGAAGCCGTGGTTGTAGTAGACCTTGAGCGGCTGCCAGGGCTCGCCGGCCTCGGGGTACGCGTCCGGGTCGCCGGCGGCGTCGAAGGCCAGCATGGTGATCTTGTGGGTCATGATGTGGTCCGGGTGCGGGTAGCCGCCGTTCTCGTCGTAGGTCGTGATGACCTGCGGCTTGAACTCGCGGATCAGCCGGACCAGCGGCTCGGCCGCCTCCTTCACGTCCTGCAGGGCGAAACAGCCCTCGGGCAGCGGGGGCAGCGGGTCCCCCTCCGGCAGGCCGGAGTCGACGAAGCCCAGCCAGGCCTGCTTGACCCCGAGGATGGCGCGCGCCTCGTCCATCTCCTTGCGCCGCACCTCGTGGATGTTCTCCTCGATGTAGGGGTCCCCCTGCAGCTTGGGGTTGAGAACCGACCCGCGCTCGCCCCCCGTGCAGGTGGCCACGAGCACGTCCACGCCCTGCTCGACGTACATGGCCATGGTGGCCGCGCCCTTGCTGGACTCGTCGTCCGGGTGGGCGTGCACCGCCATCAGTCGCAACTGCTCAGTCAACGCCTTGCGTTCCTTCCACATGTTCGGGCGTCCCGCGAAGTCCGGACTGCCCACCGTTCGAACCGCTCCGTGCGGGGCCGCGCCGCCGCGGAACCGGCCGGCGAGCCGTCGTCGGCGCGGCCGGGCCCCGCCCCCACCGGACCGGCTTCGGGCGTGCCCCTCCTATAGTGACGGACTGGAGGCGCGTCGCATTCCCCCGCACCGCCCGCGCGGCCCCTCCCCCAGGAGAGGACGGAGTCCGATGACTGCAGACACCACCGCCCAGCGGCCGCCCGAGGGCCGCTACGGCCGCAGCGGCGACGGCGAGTCGGACCGCCGCCTGAAGGTGGTCGGCGCGGTGTGCGGCGTCCTGGCGCTGGGCCTGATCGCCTGGCTGGGCGGCTCCTACCTGCTGCGCGAGTCGAAGATCAACGGTTCGGTGCCGACCTTCCAGGTGGTCTCCGACTCCGAGGTGCGACTGCACCTGAGCGTGCGCAAGAGCGACGGGACGGCCGGCACCTGCACGGTCCGCTCCCAGGGGGACGACCACGGCGTGGTCGGCGTGGCGGACTTCCCCGTCCCGGCGGACGGCTCCGGCTACGAGGCCGACGTCGTCCTGCGCACCACCGCCCGCGGCACCACCGCCGAACTGCTGCACTGCACGCCCGCCGGCTGACCCGCCCCGGGCGGGCGCCACGCGCGGGTGTCGGGGCTCGGTGCATACTCGGCGGGAGGAGCGGGCATCCGTAGGAAGTCCCACCCCGCGACCCCGTACCGGCCGTTCCCGTACACCGTGGCGCAACGCCGCCGTCAACGGCGCGCCAACGGCCCTCCCGCTTGTCGGCAGGACTTGTTAGGCTCGTGGTTTCGCCCCTTCCGCACCGGATGGTACGGGAGCGGGCGTTGCTTTGTAGTTGAGACCGAAATCACCGACAACCCTGCTGACGACTCACACCCTCAGCACCGCCCCGCACCTACGAGGAGCACCCGTGACCCAGACCAGTGAGAACGTGACCTGGCTCACTCAGGCCGGCTACGACCAGCTCAAGGCCGAGCTGGACCATCTGACCGGGCCCTGGCGCATCGAGATCGCCGAGAAGATCGAGGCGGCGCGCGAGGAGGGCGACCTCAAGGAGAACGCCGGCTACCACGCCGCCAAGGAGGAGCAGGGCAAGACCGAGCTGCGCATCCGCCAGCTGACCCAGCTGCTGGAGCGCGCCAAGGTCGGCGAGGCCCCGGCCGACTCGGGCGTGGTCGCCCCGGGCATGGTCGTCACGGTCGCCTTCGACGGCGACGAGGACGACCTGATGGAGTTCCTGCTCGCCTCCCGCGAGGTCGCCGGCTCCGACACCCTCGACGTCTACTCGCCGCAGTCGCCGCTGGGCCGCGCGATCGACGGCAAGAAGATCGGCGACGAGGCCACCTACGAGCTGCCGAACGGCAAGCCGGCCATGGTGAAGATCGTCAAGGTCGTGCCGCACGCCGGCTGACCCACCCGCGCACCGCGCCGAGGGCGGCGGTCCGGAGTCCCACGGACTCCGGACCGCCGCCCTCCGGCGTGCTCAGCCCGCGGCGGAGCGGTACTTGCGCACCGACAGCCAGGAGAACACCGCCGTGATCACCACGGACCACAGCACCGACACCAGCGCCGCGTGCTGCATCGGCCAGGCGCTGTCCACCGGCCCGACCTGGTTGCCGAAGAGGTCCCGGCAGGCCTGGACGGTCGCGCTGAACGGGTTCCAGTAGGCGACGCCCTGCAGCCAGCCCGGCATCGAGGTGACCGGCACGAAGGCGTTCGACACGAAGGTCAGCGGGAACAGCCAGATCAGCCCGGCCGAGGTGGCCGCCTCCGGGCTGCGCACCGACAGGCCGATCAGCGCGCCGATCCAGGAGAAGGCGTAGCCGAGCAGGAGCAGCAGCCCGAAGGCGCCGAGCGCCTTGAGCACCCCGTCGTGGATCCGCCAGCCGACCAGCAGCGCGACCAGCCCCAGCACGACCAGGGTGAACGCGGTCTGGCACAGGTCGGCCAGGGTGCGCCCGGCCAGCACCGCCGAGCGGGCCATCGGCAGCGAGCGGAAGCGGTCCACCAGGCCCTTGGTCATGTCCTCCGCGATGCCGGCCGAGGCGCCGGCGACGGCGAAGGTGACGGTCTGGGCGAAGATGCCGGCCATCAGGAACTGGATGTACGTGTGGGAGCTGGAGTTCGCCCCGGGGATCTTGATCGCCCCGCCCATCACGTACGAGAACAGCAGCACGAACATGACGGGCTGCATCAGCCCGAAGACGACGATCTCGGGGATGCGGGTCATCCGGCGCAGGTTGCGCTTGGCGACCACCCAGGAGTCGTGCAGCGTGGCGGCCGGGCCCCGGCGCCGGGCGGGCATCGCCGCGCCGATGGCGTGTTCGGTGGCGGTGGCGGTCATCTCACTGCCCCTTCCCGGCCGCGACGGCCTTCTGTTCCTCCGGGCCCCGGACGTCGGCCTCCGCGCCGTTCTCCTCGGCCGTCTCCGCGACGTGCCCGGTGAGGGTGAGGAAGACGTCGTCCAGCGTCGGGCGGCGCAGCCCGATGTCGTCGATCTCCACCCCGCGCCCGTCCAGTTCGCGGATGGCGTCGGCGAGCACCCGGGCGCCGCCGCTGACCGGCACGGTGATCTTCCGGGTGTTGCGCTCCACGGTCGGCTCGCCGAGCGCGTACCGGGACAGCGCCGCGACGGCGTCGGCGATCTCGCCGGGCTCGTGCACGACGAGCTCGATCCGCTCGCCGCCGATCTGTGCCTTGAGCTGGTCGGCGGTGCCGCGGGCGATCACCCGGCCGTGGTCGACCACGGCGATGTCGTGGGCGAGCCGGTCGGCCTCCTCCAGGTACTGGGTGGTGAGCAGCAGCGTGGTGCCCTGCTCGACCAGGGTCTCGATGACCTCCCAGAGCGCGAGCCGGTTGCGCGGGTCGAGCCCGGTGGTCGGCTCGTCCAGGAACATCACCGGCGGCCGGACGACCAGCGCGGCGGCGAGGTCCAGGCGGCGTCGCATGCCGCCGGAGTACGTCTTGGCGGTGCGGTTCTTGGCCTCGGTGAGGTTGAACCACTCCAGCAGCTCCAGCGCCCGGGCCTTCGCGGCGCGGGCGCTCATCTGGTACAGCTCGCCGACCATGGTCAGGTTCTCGAAGCCGGTGAGGTACTCGTCGACCGCCGCGTACTGGCCGGAGAGGCCGATCAGGCTGCGCACCCGGTCGGGGTGCTCGAGGACGTCGACCCCGGCGACCACCGCGCGGCCGGAGTCGGGGCGGAGCAGGGTGGTGAGGACGCGGACGGTGGTGGTCTTCCCGGCGCCGTTCGGCCCGAGCAGCCCGAGCACCGTGCCCTCGGGGACGTCCAGGCTGACGCCGTCCAGGGCGCGTACGTCGCCGAAGGTCTTCACCAGGTTCTCGGCTTGGATGGCTGGCGCCATGACCTGCCTCATCTCATCGGACTAATCGTGCGATCTGTCCCACTCTGCCCCGTTTCCGGGCGCGCGGGCGACTCGGTTCTCGCCCACCGAACACAGAACGCGATGCATCGTGAGTCTGGCGACTCGCGATACATCGCGTCAAGGGAATTCCGGCGGAACGCTCGGATCCGGTCGGCGGCCGGTCGGCGGGCGGCCGGTCGGCGACCGGTTCAGTCGGAGACGACGTACCCCGCGTCCCTCAACTCCCCGACCACCAGCGCGCAGTGCTCCGGCCCCTTGGTCTCCAGGTGCAGGTCCACCTCGACCTCGGTCAGCCCCAGCCGCGGGTCGATCCGCACGTGGGCGACGTCCAGCACGTTGGCGTCCACCCTGGTCAGCACGCCCAGCAGGTCCGCCAGCGAGCCCGGCTTGTCCGCCAGCCGCACCCGCAGCGACAGGTAGCGCCCGGCCGCCGCCAGCCCGTGCCGCAGCACCCGCTGCATCAGCTGCGGGTCGATGTTGCCGCCGGACAGCACCGCGACCACCGGGCCCTCGAAGGACTCCGGCCCCTCCAGCAGCGCCGCGATCGGCGCCGCTCCGGCCGGCTCGACGACCAGCTTCAGCCGCTCCAGACCGAGCAGCAGGGCCCGCGACAGCGCGTCCTCGGAGACCGTGCGGATGCCGTCCGCCAGGGTGTTGACCACCTCGAACGGGATGTCCCCGGGCCGCCCGACCATGATCCCGTCCGCCATCGTGGCGAACCGCTCCAGCGACACCGGCCGCCCGGCCGCCAGCGAGGGCGGGTACGCGGCCGCGCCCGCCGCCTGCACCCCGACCACCCGGACGTCCGGCCGCAGCGGCTTGACCGCCGCGGCGATCCCGGCCAGCAGTCCGCCGCCGCCCACGCCGACCAGGATCGTGCGCACCTCGGGGCACTGCTCCAGGATCTCCAGGCCCACCGTCGCCTGGCCGGTGACCACGTCCCAGTGGTCGAAGGGGTGGATGAACACCGCGCCGGTCGCCTCCGCGTACCGCTGCGCGGCCTGCAGCGCCTCGTCCACGGTCGCCCCGTGCAGCCGCACCTCGGCGCCGTAGTCCCGGGTGGCGGCGACCTTCGGCAGCGGCGCCGCGAGCGGCATGAACACCGTCGAGCGGACCCCGAGCAGCGCGGCCGCCAGCGCCACGCCCTGGGCGTGGTTCCCGGCGCTCGCCGCCACCACCCCGGCGGCCCGCTGCACCGGGGAGAGCCCGGCGATCCGCACGTACGCCCCGCGCAGTTTGAACGAGCCGGTGCGCTGCAGGTTCTCGCACTTCAAGTGGACCGGCGCGCCGACCAGCCCGGACAGGTACCGGCTGCCCTCCATCGGGGTCACCCGGGCGACCCCCGCGAGCATCTTCTGGGCCCCGCGGACGTCGTCGAGGGTGATCGGCCAGGTGTGCATGGCGTCAGCCTAGAGCGGCGGAGGAGTGCGATCCGGGACGCCGGGCCTGTTCCCGGGCCCGCCCGGCCCGCGTACGCTGCTGCTCCTGAGCCTCCCTCACCGCACACCGATCGTGAGCCGCGATGACGACCACCTCGCCCCAGGCCACCGACCGAACCGACCCCCTGCACACCCAACTCCAGTACCAGCTGGCGGTGTTCTCCCGCCGGATGGAGCAGGTCCGGACGTCCGGCGGCGGCGGGACCCTGGACCGGGCCGCCTACCTGCTGCTCGACCGCCTGGAGCGGCACGGGCCGGCGAACGTCAAGGCGCTGGCCGACGCCCTCGGCGTGGACTCCTCGACGGTGACCAGGCAGGTCGCCCCGCTGGTCGCGGCCGGGCTGGTCGGCCGGGTGCAGGACCCGGCCGACCGCCGCGCGGTACGGCTCGCGCTGACCCCGGTCGGCTCCGGCCGGCTGGCCGAAGTCCGCGACGGCCGGGCCGAGTTGACCCGCCGGCTGACGGCCGGCTGGCCGCCCGAGGAGCAGCGCGCGTTCTGCACCCTGCTGGCCCGCTTCAACCTCGCGATGGAGTCGTACTCGGCGGACCAGCAGGGGCAGCAACAGGCCTAGCCCAGGGCCTGGGTGAGGTCGGCCAGCAGGTCGTCGATCGACTCGATGCCGACCGAGACGCGCACCAGGTCGGCCGGCACCTCCAGCGGCGAGCCGGCCGCCGAGGCGTGGGTCATCCGGCCCGGGTGCTCGATCAGCGACTCGACGCCGCCCAGCGACTCACCGAGGGTGAACAGCCGCGCGCGGTTGCACACCTCGACGGCCGCCTCCTCGCCGCCGGCGACCCGGAACGACACCATGCCGCCGAAGGCCTTCATCTGCTTGGCGGCGATGTCGTGGCCGGGGTGCTCGGGCAGGCCCGGGTAGAGCACCTGGCTCACCTTGGGGTGGCCGGTCAGCAGCTCGGCGACCTTCTCCGCGTTGGAGCTGTGCCGGTCCATCCGGACACCGAGGGTCTTGATGCCGCGCATGACCAGCCAGGCGTCGAACGGCCCGGAGACGGCGCCCATCGCGTTCTGGTGGTACGCGACCTCCTCGCCGAGGCCCGCCTCGGCCAGCACCAGCGCACCGCCGACCACGTCCGAGTGGCCGCCCATGTACTTGGTGGTGGAGTGCACGACCGCGTCCGCGCCGAGCGAGATCGGCTGCTGCAGGTACGGGCTGGCGAAGGTGTTGTCGACCACCAGCAGCGCGCCGGCGCCGTGCGCGACCTCGGCGAGGCCGGCCAGGTCGGTGATGCCCAGCAGCGGGTTGGACGGGGTCTCCACCCACACCGCGCGGGTGGTGGGGCGCAGCGCGGCGCGGACGTCGTCCAGGTTCTGGGTGTTGGCGACGGAGAACTCGACGCCCCAGCGGGTCAGCACCTTGGCGAACAGCCGGAAGGTGCCGCCGTAGGCGTCGTTGGGGATCACGATGTGGTCGCCCGGCTTGAGGATGGTGCGCAGCAGGGTGTCCTCGGCGGCCAGGCCGGAGGCGAAGGCGAGGCCGCGGGCGCCGCCCTCCAGCGCGGCGAGGCACTCCTCCAGCGCGGTACGGGTCGGGTTGGCGCTACGGCTGTACTCGTAGCCGCCCCGCAGGCCGCCCACCCCGTCCTGCTTGTAGGTGGACACCTGGTAGATCGGCGTGACGACGGCCCCGGTCTGGGGGTCTGCTTCCTGACCCGCGTGGATGGCGAGGGTCTCGAAGCCCTGGGGAAGCTGGTGCTCGGTCATGGCTCCGAGCCTAAGCCTTGAACGCCCGTGCGCTCGCTGGAACGGCCGAGTCGGATCCCCGGTGCGCCCGCCCCCGGCGCACCGCTACCATCTCCCCCTGCCGCACACCTGTTCACCAGGCAACAACCGCGCGCCGCCCTGCCGTCGCGCCCCGGGGAGGATCGACCGCATGGGCGCGCCCCAGCGTTCCACCGGCCTGAGCACGTCCGGGCGGGCCGCCACGGCCGTCGCCCTGCTGGCCGGCTTCTACCTGCTCGCCCTCGGCATCATCGGGGGCCTGCTCGCCATCGACGTCTCGCTGTACCAGGCCTCGGACCACATGCGCCCGGCGCTGGTCAAGATCTGGGCGCTGAGCGCCGCGATCGCCTACCCGGTGCTCCGGGTGGTCTTCCTGACCCGCCGTCGCACGGACGACGACGAGCAGCCCGGTGTGCTGCTCACCCGCGAGCGCCAGCCCGCCCTGTGGGTCCTGGTGGACCGGATCGCCGAGCGGACGGGCGTGCGCGGGCCGGCCGAGATCCGGCTCGTGCCCGAGGTCAACGCGGGCGTCCGGGAGGAGACCAGGATGCTCGGGCTGGTCCCCGGCCCGCGCCACCTGGTCATCGGCGCCCCGCTGCTGATCGGCCTCACCGAGGGCGAGCTGGAGTCCGTCCTGGCCCACGAGTTCGGCCACTACAGCAACCGGGACGTGAAGCTGGCCGCGGTCACCGTCGCCGGCCGCCGCGCCGTCCTGCACACCATCGGCGGGCTGCACCGGCGCGCCGACCAGCACAAGGCCGAGGAGGCCGCCAAGCTCGCCGCCAAGGCCGAGAAGCGGCTGGCCAAGGGCCGCAAGCCGTCCCCGGCGGAGGCCACCGGCGGCGTCGACCGGGCCCTCGCCAAGCTCTTCACCCTCTACGCCAAGCTCTACTTCCGGGTCTCCGAGGCGGTCGGCCGCCGCCAGGAGTACGCCGCCGACCGGGTCGCCGCCCAGCTGGCGGGCCGGGACGCCACCGCCTCGGCGCTGCGCCGGCTGCCGGTGCTGGACTCCGCCCAGGGCTTCTACCTCAGCCGCTACGCCACCATCGGCTGGGACGCCGGCCTGCTCCCGCCGCCCGGCCAGGTCTACGGCGGCCTGCTGCACCTGCTGAGCGACCCGGAGCGGCGCAAGGAGCTCGCCGAGTTCGCGCTCGAACCGCCCGCCGAGCAGCCCGACCCGTACGACTCGCACCCGCCGATCGACCGCCGGATCGCCGCGATCGAGGCGCTGCCCGACGACGGGCGCGGCCCCGGTGCCGCCGGCCCCGCGCTGGCGCTGCTGCACGACGCCGAGGGGGTGCTGGCCGAGCTGGAGGTCGCCTCGCTGGTCCCCGAGGCGGCCGGCAAGCAGCGGCTCGCGTGGCCCGAGCTGGTCCGCGCGGCGATGCTGGCGCACGCCCGCGAAGCGGCCGCCCCGGCGTACGCGGCGCTGACCGCGCTCGGCCTGCCGGCCGGCGTGCACGGCCTGCTCGCCGCGGTCGACGCCGGGCGGGCGTGGGAGTTCACCGACCGGCTGCCGAAGAGCGAGCAGGCCGCCGCGGCCACCGGCCGGGCCGCCCGCGAGTTCGCCCGCCCGGTGCTGCGCGAGGAGCTGGCGCACGCCGCCCTGGTCGCGCTGGCCGAGGCCGGCCTGGCCGGCTGGGAGCTCTCCTGGTCCGGGCCGGCCGAACTCCGGCTGCCGGACGGCTTCGAGGACTCCTTCGACGCGGCCCTCGACGCCGCCTGCCGCGACGAGGCGGACACCGCGCCGCTGCGCGCGCTGCTCACCGCGGCCGGCCTCCCCACGCCCGCCGCCGCGACGGCCTGACCCGAGCGCCCTCGTGGGCCGGGCCCCGCCCGCCACCTGCGAGGACTCCCCGGATACCGTGCCGCTGCGCACGCCGCCCTCCGGCCCGTCCGCCCCCACGACGTCCCCACGTCCTCCCCACGTCCTCCCCCGGAAGGTTCCCCCTTGATCGGCATCATCGTGTTCGCCGTCATCGGCCTCGTCCTGCTGTTCCCGGTCGTCATGACCCGGCTGGCCAAGCGCAAGACGGCCCAGGTCGAGCAGGCCAGGGCCACCATCGCGCGGCACCGGGCGCGGCTCGCCGAGGAGGAGCGGGCGAAGAACACCATCGTCCCGGCCGACCACGGGCTGCTGCTCGGCAAGGACCTCGTCGTGTTCGGCGACCCGGGCCCCGAGGAGGCGGCCGCCCTGGACGCCGCCAAGGCCGGCGACTGGCGCCCGATCGCGGCCTACATCCGCGCGGGCGCCACCCACGACGTCCGGGGACGGCGCCTGTACGGGGCGGCCTCCCTGGCGGCCGAGGACGACACCTGGCTGCGCGCCTGGCGCGCGGAGGACCCGCAGGACCCGACGGCCGCGCTGGTGAACGCGAACGCCCTGGTCTTCCTGGCCTGGAACATCCGCAGCAGCGCCCGGGCCAGCGAGGTCAGCAGGGAGCAGTTCGACGGCTTCCACCGGGTGCTGGCCCAGGCCGAGGAGGCCTGCGCGGAGGCGGCCGCCCTCGCCCCCGAGGACCCCAACCCGTGGTCCGCCCGGATCCCCGTCGCGATGGGCCTCGGCTACCCCAACGACCGCTTCCGCGAGCTCTGGGCCGAGCTGACCGCGCGGGACCCCCACAACTGGGGCGCGCACGACCGGGCGCTGCAGTACTGGTGCCAGAAGTGGCGCGGCAGCCACGAGTTGATGCACGGGTTCATCGACGGGGCGATCGCCGCCGCCCCCGCGGGCAGCCTGCTCACGCCGCTCAAGCTGTCGGCCTTCTGGGAGCAGTTCGTCCGGGACGGCAGGAACACCCCCGCCTCGTGGCAGAGCCCCGAGGTCGGCGCCGCCCTGGACGCGACGCTCGCCGACCTGGCCGCCGCCGACCCGGAGAACATCCGCGTCACCTTCACCCGCGGCTGGCTGGCGTACGCCCTGACCAAGGCCGGCCGGCACACCGAGGCGCTCGCCCAGTACCAGGCGCTCGGCCCGGTCATCCCGCCGCCGTTCAACGGCTTCAACGACCCGCGGCAGGCCTTCGTCGACCTGCGGATCGACGCCGTCCGGGGCGCGGTCGCCGCGGCCTCCTGACCGTCACGACCGCAGGGCCCGGCCCGGACGGCCGCTCCCGGAATCCGGGGGCGGCCGTCGGCGTTTCACCCTGAGCCACCTTCCCCGACCCGCTGGAGCAGGCCGTGCTGTTCAACCGCCACAAGACCTCGCTCGTCCCCGCCGACCAGGCGCTCCCCGGCCGGGAGGCGCCCGCCTTCACCCTCACCGAGCCGCACACCGTGCTCGGCCACCCGCTGACCGGCCCGTACCCGGAGGGGCTGGAGGTGGCCGACTTCGGGCTGGGCTGCTTCTGGGGCGCCGAGCGGACGTTCTGGCGGCTGCCCGGCGTCTGGACGACGCTGGTCGGCTACCAGGGCGGCTACACGCCCCACCCGACGTACGAGGAGGTGTGCAGCGGGCTGACCGGGCACACCGAGGCGGTCCGGGTGGTGTTCGACCCGGCGGTGATCCCGTACGAGCGGCTGCTGAAGGCCTTCTGGGAGGCGCACGACCCGACCCAGGGCAACCGCCAGGGCAACGACGTCGGCTCCCAGTACCGGTCCGCGATCTACACCCACTCCCCCGCCCAGGCCGAGGCCGCGGCGGCCACCCGGGACGCCTTCCAGCCCGCCCTGACCACGCTCGGTCACGGCCGGATCACCACCGAGATCGCCCCGGCGGGCCCGTTCTACCCGGCCGAGCCGTACCACCAGCAGTACCTCTCCGACGCCAAGAACCCGGGCGGCTACTGCGGCCTGGGCGGCACCGGCGCCTCCTGCCCGATCGGCGTGGCCCGCACCGAGGGCTGAGCCGGCCGGACCGGGGGTCGGCCACCCAAGGTGAGCGATCCCCGGTCCGGGCGCAGACTGGAAGGGCCAGCAGGGCGAGCCGCGGCCGCCCGTCGGTGGCCGCGCCGCCTCGTGGAGAGGAGTGCGCCATGTCCGGTCTCTACCAGCGGAACTTCGACGATCCCGAGGAGGTCCGTCCGTTCGAGGACGGCAAGGGGGAGCTGCGGCTGGTCAACCTGGACGGCGGCCCGGTGGGCCGGGCCGTGTTCGAGCCGGGGTGGCAGTGGTCGAAGCACATCAAGCCGATCGCCAAGACCGACAGCTGCCAGGCCGCCCACGCGGGGTACGTGGTGTCCGGCCGGATGAAGGTCGTCATGGACGACGGCGAGAACGCCGAGTACGGCCCCGGCGACTTCATGATCTGCCCGCCCGGGCACGACGCCTGGGTCCTCGGCGACGACGCCTGCGTGATCGTCGACTGGCAGGGCTTCGCCGACTACGCGAAGCGCTGACCCGTCACACGGCGCTGCCGGCCTTCCAGTCGGCCCAGCCGAGGTTCCAGCCGTTCAGCCCGTTGTCCGGCGCGACGGTCTTGTCCCCGGAGTTCACCACCTCGACCACGTCGCCGATCATCGAGGACTTGTAGAACTTGTAGCCGTCCGTGCCGCTGTCCTGCGCGCCCTTGGCGTCCTGCAGCCCGACGCAGCCGTGGCTGGTGTTCTGGCCGCCGAAGATCGACGGCGAGGACCAGTAGTTGCCGTGGATGAAGGTGCCCGAGGTGGTGAGCCGCTGGGCGTGCGGGACGTCGGCGATGTCGTACTCGCTGCCGAGGTTCACGGTCTGCGAGTTCATCCGGGTCTGGGTGTACTGCTCGGAGATGACCATCTTGCCGCCCCAGGTCGTGTGGTCGGGCGCGCCGCCGGAGATCTTGTAGACGGCGCTGACCTGGCCGTCCGTGGTGACGGTGAGCTTCTTGGCGGCGAGGTCGGCGACGCTGGTCTGGGCGCGGCCGATGGTGAAGGAGACGTCCTTGGACTGCGTGCCGTAGACGCCCTTGGCGCCCTCGACGTCCTTGAGCCGCAGCTTGAGGGTGACCTTGGTGCCCTTGGCCCAGTACTGCTGCGGCCGGAAGTCGAGCCGGGTGCTGGAGAACCAGTGCCCGACGATCTCGACGCCCGGCTCGGCGGTCACGGTGATCGCCTGCTGGACGGCCTTCCGGTCGCTGATCGGCTTGCTGAAGTTGATCGACACGGGCATGCCGACGCCGACCGTCGAGCCGTCCTCGGGGGTGAAGTACCCGACGAAGGTGTTGGCCGGCGTCGCCGTGGTGAAGACGGCGTTGGCGTCCGCCTCCAGCTTGTCCTTGTCCAGGGCCGTGGCCGCGACGGTGTACTTGGTGCCGCTGGCCGGGGCGGTGGCGGAGGTCCAGCCGGTGCCGTCCGCGGAGAGCTGCCCGGCCAGCTCCTTGCCGGTGGAGTCGGTGACCTTGACGGTGCCCAGGGTGCCGCCGGTGACGGTGACCTTGACGGGCTCGCTGAAGCTGGCGCCGGTGGCGCCGTCCGCGGGGGTCACGGTGATGACGGCGGCCGAGGTCCGCGGCGAGCCGCTGCCGCCCGGCCCGGGGGTGCCGCTCGCGCCGCCGGAGCCGGAGCCGCCGCTCCCGCTGTCGGCGTTGTCGTTGCAGGCCGCCAGCAGCAGTACGGGCGCGGCCACCAGGCCCGCGAGCACTCCGCGCCGGCTCCAGCTGCCTCCGGCCGTCCGCTGCCCACCGTCCCGTGCCGTCACGTCGCGTCTCCCTGCTGATCATCCGGGCATTACGGATACAGAAACGCAATACGCCCGTTCACGGTTCCACCACCGAAGGGTAAGCGATCGTATGAGATGACCCAACTTCCCACCGAAGAGGGACAAAACGCCCGGCCTGCGTCGAACAGGCCGGGCGTTCACGAGCGGTGGGGAGGAGTGGCCGCTACTCGGCGGACTCCTCCACGGCGTACTCGTCCCACTCCTCGTTGTCGGGGTCGAACTCGGTCTGCGCCGACTCCCAGGTCGCCGAGGCGAGTTCGACGCCCGGGACGTCCCCGAGCAGCGCGACGGGGTCGATGAAGTGGGCGAGCGAGCCGGACGGGTCCACCTCGATGGCCTCGACGGACTGCGCCCGCTCGTCGTCGTCGAGGTACTCGTCCTCGACGACCTGCTGCAGCGCGGCCGCCTTGAGCGCGCCCTCGTCGGTGATCTCCGCGATGAGCTCGATCTTGACCCGGACGTAGCGCGGGGCGTCCTGGTCGGTCGTTTCAGTGCTGGTCATGCGTGCGAGGGTACGGGAAGGGCCGGCCCCTCGGAGAAGGACCGGCCCTGCCGTCTCCCCGCCGGCTCCCCCACCCGGGAGCCGCGGAGACGCGCCGTACGGCGCGTTGGTGGCCGCGGGAGCCACCGCACCCTGTCGGGCCGGTCGGAACCGGCGCAGGGTCGGGACGACGGCGCCTCCCGCGGAGGCGGGCACAGCGTGGCGGGTCAGGCCGCCCGGTGCGCCCGGAGTCGACCACGTCCGCCGGGGAGCCGCTCCCGGACGGTCGCCGCCGCCTCGCCCGGCGTCTCGCCGTCGACCACTACGATGCCGGAGCCGTGTTAACTCCCTGCTGCGGTCACGTGACGCCGGTGTACCACTTCACCCGTGGACGAAGTCCGTCGGGTTTCCACCGGCCCCTGCGCGGCGCGGCCCGCGCGGCCCGTCCGCGGCGGCGGTCAGTGCGCGGCGCGGCCGGTCAGGTAGCCGAGCAGGTCCTGGCGGGTGACGATGCCCTGCGGCTTGCCCTCCACCAGCACGACGGCCGCGTCGGCCTTCTCCAGCACGGTCATCAGGTTGGTCACCGTCTCGCCGGAGCCGACCACGGGCAGCGGCTTGGACATCACCTTGTCCAGCGTGTCGGTCAGCTCGATCTCCTTCGCGAAGATGCCCTCCAGCAGCAGCTTCTCGACGACCGAGCCGATCACCTCGCCGGCCATGATGTCCGGGTGCCCGGCGCCCGGCGAGACCACCGGCATCTGCGAGACGCCGTACTCGCGCAGCACCCGGACCGCCTCGGCGACGGTCTCGTTCGGGTGCATGTGGACGAACTGCGGGACGCCGCCCTGCTCGATGGTCTCCTTGCGGGCCAGCACCTCGCCGATGTGCGCCTCGTCGGTGGCGGAGGGCAGGAAGCCGTAGTCGGCCATCCAGTCGTCGTTGAAGATCTTCGACAGGTAGCCGCGCCCGCCGTCCGGCAGCAGCACCACGACGACGTCGTCCGGCCCGAGCTCCTTCGCCACCTCCAGCGCGGCCACCACGGCCATGCCGCAGGAGCCGCCGACCAGCAGGCCCTCCTCCTTGGCCAGGCGGCGGGTCATCTGGAACGAGTCCTTGTCGGAGACGGCGACGATCCCGTCCGCGACGCCGCGGTCGTAGGCGGTCGGCCAGAAGTCCTCACCGACGCCCTCGACCAGGTACGGCCGGCCGGTGCCGCCCGAGTACACCGAGCCCTCCGGGTCGGCGCCGATCACCTTGACCTTGCCGCCGGAGACCTCCTTCAGGTAGTTGCCGGTGCCGGAGATGGTGCCGCCGGTGCCGACGCCCGCCACGAAGTGGGTGATCCGCCCCTCGGTCTGCTCCCACAGCTCCGGGCCGGTGGAGTGGTAGTGCGAGGCCGGGTTGTCCGGGTTGGAGTACTGGTCCGGCTTCCAGGCGTTCGGGGTCTCCCGGACGAGCCGGTCGGAGACGTTGTAGTACGAGTCCGGGTGCTCCGGGGCGACGGCGGTCGGACAGACGACCACCTCGGCGCCGTACGCGCGCAGGGTGTTGATCTTGTCCGTGGACACCTTGTCCGGGCAGACGAAGATGCACTTGTAGCCCTTCTGCTGGGCCACGATCGCCAGGCCGACGCCGGTGTTGCCGGAGGTCGGCTCCACGATCGTGCCGCCCGGCTTGAGGGCGCCCGAGGCCTCGGCGGCCTCGATCATGCGCATCGCGATGCGGTCCTTCACCGAGCCGCCGGGGTTGAAGTACTCGACCTTCGCCAGCACGGTCGCGCTGATGCCCTCGGTGACCTTGTTCAGCTTGACCAGCGGCGTGTTGCCGACCAGGTCGATGATCGAGTTGTGGTACCGCACGGAGGGTCCTCCCGTTGTGTGGGCATGCAGAGGTGCATTCGGTACTGCAAAGCCTAGGCCGTGGCGCGCACCCCGGCCCGCCCTTCCCGTCCCGTCCGTCCGCAACCGCCCGTCGCGGCCCCGCACCCCCCAATGGCCCAACGCCGCCGGTACTCCCGTCGCCCGCGCGGGTAAGAGGGGTGTGCAGCACTGCCGCGGCCCCCGAGGGGGCGGCACGAGGACGCGAAGGGGGCACCGCACATGGCAGGGGCACACGACTCGCGGGCCCGGGTGGCCCGCCGGATCGCCACCGCGGCGGCCTACGGCGGCGGCGGGCTCGGCCTGCTGGGCGTGGGCTTGGTGGGCCTGCTGGTGACCGAGAGCAAGCTCGCCGTCCAGGCCATCGGCAACCTGGAGAACCCGCCCAGGGCGGACGGCGTCTACGGCGAGGCCTTCGCCGACGGCGACGCCGCCCCGCAGCGGCCGCTGGTGCTGGCCGTCCTCGGCGACTCCACGGGCGCCGGCCTCGGCGTGCTGCGCTCCCGCGAGACCCCGGGCGCGCTGCTGGCCGCCGGGCTGGCCTCGGTGGCCGAGCGCCCGGTCCGGCTGGTCAACGCGGCCCGGTCCGGCGGCCGCTCCGCCGACCTCTCCGGCCAGCTGGAGCAGGCCCTGCGGCAGCACCCCGACATCGCGGTGATCATGGTCGGCGCCAACGACGTGACCCGGCACAGCCCGGCCCAGCTGGCCGTCCGCCAGCTCGGCGAGGCGGTCGCCGCCCTGCGCGCCAACGGCTGCGAGGTGGTGGTCGGCACCTGCCCCGACCTCGGGACGATCAAACCGGTGCGCCCGCCGCTGCGCTGGGTGGCCCGCCGGCTGAGCCGGCAGCTGGCCGCCGCGCAGACCATCGCGGTGGTCGAGGCCGGCGGGCGCACCGTCTCGCTCGGCTCGCTGCTGGGCCCGGAGTTCGCCGCCCGCCCGGAGATGTTCGCCGCCGACCGCTACCACCCGTCCGCCCAGGGCTACGCGACCGCCGCGATGGCCGTGCTGCCCTCGGTCTGCGCCGCGCTCGGCCTGTGGCCGGAGGAGGAGCACCCGACCGCGCCCGTCCCCGGCGACGCGGTGCTGCCGGTGGCAGTGGCCGCCGCCGCCGCGGCCGGGCGCTCGGGCACCGAGGTGGCCGCCGTGGACCCGGAGGGCGCGGGCCGGCGCTGGGCGCTACTGCGCCACCGGCTGCGGATCGGCCTGCCCGGTGCCGGTCTGCCCGACCCGGAGGCCGGGAAGGCTGCAGGTGCGGGGCCCGGGAGCACGTCGGCCAGCTCACACGCCGG
Source organism: Streptomyces sp. Y1 (assembly GCF_041053115.1). Taxonomy (NCBI): domain Bacteria; kingdom Bacillati; phylum Actinomycetota; class Actinomycetes; order Kitasatosporales; family Streptomycetaceae; genus Streptomyces; species Streptomyces sp. Y1. The sequence continues at coordinate 3,114,043 of NZ_CP163445.1, forward strand.
TACGGGTGACGCCTGATCTACCAGGCGGTAACTTTCCTCCCGGACGCCAGTCCGCCGTCACCCAGCGAGGAGCCCGCCATGCCCGAAGCCGTCATCGTCAGCGCCGCCCGTTCGCCGATCGGCCGGGCGTTCAAGGGCTCCCTCAAGGACGTCCGCCCGGACGACCTGACCGCCCACATCATCCAGGCCGCGCTCGCCAAGGTCCCGCAGCTGGACCCGCGCGAGATCGACGACCTGATGCTCGGCTGCGGCCTGCCCGGCGGCGAGCAGGGCCACAACCTGGCCCGCATCGTGGCCGTCCAGATGGGCATGGACTACCTGCCCGGCGCCACCATCACCCGCTACTGCTCCTCCTCGCTGCAGACGACGCGGATGGCGCTGCACGCGATCAAGGCCGGCGAGGGCGACGTCTTCGTCTCGGCCGGCGTGGAGACCGTCTCGCGCAGCGTCAAGGGCACCTCGGACGGCCTTCCGGGCACCCAGAACCCGCTCTTCGACGAGGCCGTCGCCCGCACCGCCAAGCGCGCCGAGGAGGGCGGCGGCGAGTGGCACGACCCGCGCGAGGACGGCCTGCTGCCGGACGCCTACATCGCGATGGGCCAGACCGCCGAGAACCTGGCCGCGCTCAAGGGCATCACCCGCGCCGACCAGGACGAGTTCGGCGTCCGCTCGCAGAACCTCGCCGAGGCCGCCATCAAGGCCGGCTTCTGGGAGCGCGAGATCACCCCGGTGACGCTCCCGGACGGCACCGTGGTGAGCACGGACGACGGCCCGCGCGCCGGCGTCACCCTGGAGGGCGTCTCCGGCCTGAAGCCGGTGTTCCGCCCGGACGGCACCGTGACGGCCGGTAACTGCTGCCCGCTGAACGACGGCGCGGCCGCGCTGGTCATCATGTCCGACACCAAGGCCCGCGAGCTGGGCATCACCCCGCTCGCCCGGGTGGTCTCCACCGGTGTCAGCGCGCTCTCCCCCGAGATCATGGGCTACGGCCCGGTCGAGGCCTCCAAGCAGGCGCTCAAGCGGGCCGGCCTGACCATCGGCGACATCGACCTGGTCGAGATCAACGAGGCCTTCGCCGCCCAGGTGATCCCCTCCTACCGCGACCTCGGCATCGACCTGGACCGGCTGAACGTCAACGGCGGCGCCATCGCGGTCGGCCACCCCTTCGGCATGACCGGCGCCCGGATCACCACCACCCTGATCAACTCCCTGCAGTGGCACGACAAGCAGTTCGGTCTGGAGACCATGTGCGTCGGCGGCGGCCAGGGCATGGCGATGGTCATCGAGCGCCTCAGCTGACCCTCCCGCGCCCCTCCGAAGGGTCTGGACCACCCATTTGGAGTGACGCACGGTAATTGAGGGCCGGATCACACCGCGAGGTCGATCCGGCCCTCTTTCCGTTCGTTTTCGGCTCGGAAATCGACACTGCGGAGCGGATCAACTGCACTGCGTAGAACGGGACTACCTAACAATTCGGGGACAAGAGCGAAAGTCCCGGACAAATTAGACATTCGCCACTGCGGTAACACCCCCGGATGCGGCAGTGTGGAGACGTAACCCCGTTCCGCTCCTCGCTAGGAGTACGTTCCGTGAGCGCCGTCTACACCGTCCTGCTGCTGATCCTGATCGCCGTGTCGACCGCCGTGCTGCTCCGCCTCCGGGGAATCTCCCGCCGGCTGGACGCGCAGGCCGCGGCCCCGGCCGTGCCCGCCCCGGTGGACGAGGCCGCGATACGCCGGGCCGTCACCGAGGCGCTGGCCGCCGACCGCGAGCGGGAGATCACCGAGGCCCGGGCCTTCTGGGCCGAGCAGGAGGCCCGCGCGGCCGAGGACGCGCCGCTCTTCGACTCCCCGTTCACCGGCGCCTTCTCCAGCACCGACGAGTGGCCGCTCTTCTTCCCCCGCCCCATCGGCCCGCAGGACGCCGCCGACAACGCCGGGACGATGGACCCGGAGTTCGGCGAGGCGCTGCGCTCCGCGCTGGAAGACCTGATCAACGACGACGGCACCGGCGTCGAGCCCGGCCCCGAGGGCGGCGCACCGCTGCGCCCCGGCCACCCGGCCGGCGAGACCGCCAAGGACGCCGCCCGGGCCCGCCGCGAGGCCGACCTGCTGGCCACCGGCCTGGAGGCCGGGCTGCTGGACACCGACCCGGCCGTCGAGGACGCCCCGGTCGCCGCGCCCGACCCGCGCCGCCACCCCTCGCACCCCGACTTCGTGCCGAGCCAGGCGCCGTCCCGCGAGTGGACCGACACCCGGCTGGCCACCCTCGCCGAGGAGGCCGTCGCCCTGGTCGACGTCCGCCCGGGCCCGCTCGGCACCCTCGACGTGTACGCCTTCGAGGACGGCACCACCCTGTGCGTCGCCCCCGGCGACCGGGAGGCCGCCTACCGGCTGATCGACGCCGTCCGCGCCGGTGAGCACGTCCGGCTGCTCGGCGGCTCGCGCTTCTCCGGCTCGTACTCGCTGACCTTCTCCACCGACGACGAGGCCGTCTACGTGCTCGCCGACCGGGTGGTCGCCAGCATCTGACGCGAGGTCACCAGCAGCACGCAACGAAGGCCGGCCGGATCACGGGCCGGCCTTCCTCATGCGCAGAGCGCCGCCGTCTCCCGCACCGCCGCCAGCGCCCCGGCCAGCACCGCCTCGTCACCCTCCGGCAGCGCGGTCAGGGCGGCCGCCAGATCGTGCCCGGCGACGGCCAGTTGGTCCCCCACCGCAAAGACCCCGGCGTCCGGGACCTCCCGCTCCGGCTCGCCCTCCGCCGCCAGCGCGAGCCCGGCCAGCCGCCGGGCCAGCGCCAACCCGGCCGCCGCCCGCGAGGCGTGCCCGGGCACCGCGCCCAGCAGCTTGCTCTGCGGCAGCGAGCGGAACCGGTCCGCCAGCGCTTCGACGGCTTCGACCAGGGGCTGTACGTCCATGAGGAAGAGCCTAGACGCCGCCGGAACGCCGCCGGGCCCCGGAGCGGCTGCTCCGGGGCCCGGCTGGGCAGTGCTACGGGATGCGCTTAGTCGTCGCCGCGCAGCGAGGCGATCAGGCGCAGCATCTCGATGTAGATCCAGACCAGCGACAGGGTGAGCCCGAAGGCCGCCCGCCAGGACTCCTCCTGCCGGGCGCCGCGGGCGATGGCCTGCTCGATCTCGGTGAAGTCCATCGCCAGGAAGAAGGCGCCGAGGCCGATGCCGACCAGGCCGATGCCGACGCCCAGCGGGCCGCCCCAGGTGTTGAGGCCGCCGCCGAACGCCCACGCGAGGCAGTTGACCAGCAGCAGGACCGAGAAGGCCAGGCCGATCGCCACACCGATCCGGGCGGCCTTCGCGCCGACCCGGAACTTGCCGCTCTTGAAGGCGAACAGCATCGCGCCGAAGACCAGCGCCGTGCCCAGCACCGCCTGGATCGCGATGCCCTTGTACAGGGTGTTGAGGAAGTGCGTGATCGCACCGAGCGCGAAGCCCTCGAACGCCGCGTAGGCCAGGATCAGCCCGGGGCTGATCTTCTCCTTGAACTGGACGACCAGGCCGATGACCATGGCGACCAGCGAGGCGCCGACCGCGAAGCCGAAGTTCTTGAACGGCAGCGTGAACCAGGACACCGCGCCGGCGGCGACCACGGTCAGCAGGCAGATGGCGGTGCGGGCGACCACGTCGTCGAGCGTCATCCGCCCGGTGGCCGCGGGGCCGGCCGACTGGCCGTTGTACATCACGTACAGCTGCTCGTCGGTCAGCGGCGGCTGACCCGGCGCCGGCTGCGCGTACTGCGTCCCCGCGTAGGGGTTCTGGCCGTACGGGGCACCGGCGTTGGCGCCGTACTGGGCCTGGCCGTTCGGGCCGAATCCCGCGTAACCGGAGTCGCGGGTGAAGGACCCCTCCCGCGAGAAGACCGGGTTGCTGCTTCTCATTGCTCATTCCCTCCGTGGCAGCACTGCGCCGCCCGCACACCAGGGTAATGGCAAGGCAAAAATTTCGGGATACGTCGCGAGGAGGATCCGGTGAACGACGCCCGGCGGGGACGCCGGCGGCGCCCCCGCCCGGCGAGCGGTGCCCGGAGCCGGACTCGAACCGGCACGGCCTCACGGCCAAGCAGTTTTAAGCTGCCCGTGTCTGCGTTCCACCATCCGGGCGTCCTGCGAACCACCCCTGAGCCTAGTCGCCCGGATCGCCCTTTCGCATGTTCCCAGCCAGGGAAGTTGTCATGTTTCCTTGCGATCTGACGAATAGTCCGCAATTCGGCCACGAAGGGCGCCGGTTCAGGCCATCGCGCCGCTCTCAGGGATGACGTCATACCGGAGGAGGAGGGACCGGTCCCCGCGTACGCCCAGCGGTGGTGGGCCCAACCGTCCGGCGGAGCGACGAAGGACCATGATCGCCCGACGGACCATGGAGGGGACGATTCCCACCGCCCCGACCCCGCCCCGTGATCCGCCCACAGCGAGGAGCCCTCCCGTGACCACGTCGACCGCAACCGCCGTCCGCACCGGCCGGGCGGCTGCCCGCGCCACCGGCCTGAACAAGGTCTACGGGGAGGGCGAGACCAGGGTCGTCGCCCTGGACGACGTCAGCGTCGCCTTCCCCGAGGGCGAGTTCACGGCCATCATGGGCCCCTCCGGCTCCGGCAAGTCCACCCTCATGCACTGCATGGCCGGCCTCGACACCGTCTCCTCCGGCTCCACCACCATCGGCGACACCGAACTCGTCGGCCTCAAGGACAAGCAGCTCACCCGCCTGCGCCGCGACCACATCGGCTTCATCTTCCAGGCCTTCAACCTGCTGCCCACCCTCACCGCCCTCGAGAACATCACCCTCCCGATGGACATCGCCGGCCGCAAGGCCGACCAGGCCTGGCTCGACCGCGTCGTCGACACCGTCGGCCTCTCCGGCCGCCTCAGCCACCGCCCCTCCCAGCTCTCCGGCGGCCAGCAGCAGCGCGTCGCCTGCGCCCGCGCCCTCGCCGGAAAGCCCGACATCATCTTCGCCGACGAACCCACCGGCAACCTCGACTCCCGCTCCGGCGCCGAGATCCTCTCCTTCCTGCGCAACTCCGTGCGCGAACTCGGCCAGACCGTCGTCATGGTCACCCACGACCCCGTCGCCGCCTCCTACGCCGACCGCGTCGTCTTCCTCGCCGACGGCCGCATCGTCGACGAACTCCTCAACCCCACCGCCGACACCGTCCTGGACCGCATGCGCCGCTTCGACGCCAAGGGCCGCACCAGCTGAGCCCGTTCGCAGCCCGCACCCGAACTACCCCAGGACACCCCATGTATCGCACCGCACTGCGCAACGTGCTGGCCCACAAGGGCCGACTGCTGATGACGGCGCTCGCCGTCATGCTCGGCACCGCCTTCGTGGCGGGCACGATGGTCTTCTCCGACACCTTCGGCAAGGCCATGCGGGACAACAACTCCAAGAGCTACTCGGACGTTTCCGTCCAGGTCGTCGACCGCTCGGCGGACTCCTCCCGGCGCCGCACCGAGGGCGGCAACGAGACCCTCGACGACGCCGCCGTCCAGAAGCTGGCCGCCCTGCCGGGCAGCGCCGGCGCCCGCGGCGTGGTCAGCGGCTTCACCGGCGTCTCGGACAAGAAGGGCGACCTGATCGGCCAGTTCTGGGCCGCCAAGGGCGCCAACTTCGCGCCCGGCCAGAACGGCGCCGACCCGCGCTACCCGATGGCCGAGGGCCGCGGCCCGCAGAACGCCAAGGAGATCGCGCTCGACCGTAAGACGGCCGACAAGGCCGGTTACAAGGTCGGCGACACCGTCCGGGTCGGCGCCACCGGCCCGGTGGTCGACGCGAAGCTCACCGGCATCTTCACCACCGACGACCCGGTGGCCAACAGCGGCGGCACGCTGACCCTGTTCGACCGCGCCACCGCCCAGCAGCTGCTGCTGCAGCCCGGGCGCTACAGCTCCGTCGTGCTCACCGCCAAGCCCGGCACCAGCCAGGACGACCTGCTCGCCCAGGTCGAGCAGAAGCTCGGCGACAACAGCCAGTTCGACATCGAGACCGGCGCCCAGCTCAAGGCCGACGAAGAGGCCATGATCACCAAGGGCACCGACAGCCTGCGCACCATGCTGCTGGTCTTCGCCGGCATCTCCCTGTTCGTCGGCATCTTCATCATCGCCAACACCTTCACCATGCTGGTCGCCCAGCGCACCAAGGAGCTGGCCCTGCTCCGCGCGATCGGCGCCAGCCGCAAGCAGGTCACCCGCTCGGTGCTGATCGAGGCGCTGGCCATCGGCACCGTCTCGGCGGCGGCCGGTCTGCTCGCCGGGATCGGGATCGGCGCCGGGCTGCAGTCCCTGATGGGCAGCCTGAACGAGAACATGCCGAGCGGCTCGCTGGTGATCAAGCCCATGACGATCGCGGTCACCGTCCTGGTCGGCGTCCTGGTGACGGTGCTGTCCGCGCTGCTGCCGGCCCGGCGCGCCGCCCGGATCGCCCCGGTGGCCGCGATGAGCAGCGGCGACCAGCCGGCCACCCAGAAGAGCCTGCTGATCCGCAACACCATCGGCTCGCTGCTGGCCGCCGGCGGCCTCGCCCTGATCGGCTACGGCGCCTCCACCGGCGACGACAGCGGCCGCATGCCGGTCGGCCTCGGCGCCTTCCTGGCCCTGATCGGCGTGTTCGTCCTGCTGCCGCTGCTCTCCCGCCCGGTGGTCGCGCTGGTCGGCCCGCTGCTGCGCCTGGTCGGCGGCACCCCGGGCCGGCTCGCCCAGCAGAACGCGGTGCGCAACCCGCGCCGCACCGCGGCCACCGCCGCCGCGCTCACCATCGGCCTGACCCTGGTCACCGGCCTCACCGTGATCGGCTCCTCGATCTCCGGGGCGCTCGACCGGACCCTCACCAGCAGCGTGAAGGCCGACTACCTGGTCTCGACCGCCAACGGGATGAGCCTGTCCCCGCAGATCCCGGCCCAGATCGCCAAGGCCCCCGGGGTGGCGGCCTCCTCCCCGATGAGCAGCGCCTACTGGGCGCTCAACGGCTCCTCCCAGGAGGTCACCGGCCTCGACCCGGCGGTGTTCGACCAGCTCCTCAAGGTCAAGCTGACCAGCGGCTCGACCGCCTCGCTCGCCCAGGGCCAGGTGCTGGTCGACGCCGACGTCGCCAAGAAGGCGGGCGTCACCGCCGGCGGCACCGTCACCCTGTCCTACCCCGACCGCACCAGCAGCACGTACACCGTGGGCGGGGTGTACGAGAAGGGCGGCGTGGTCGGCTCGGTCGTCCTGGCCAACAGCGAGATCGCGAAGCACGAGCCGCACCCGCGCACCCCCGACGTCCTGGTGAAGGGCGCGAACGGCGCCACCGACGCCCTCAAGCAGTCGCTCAAGGACGCCACCGGCTCCAACCCGGTGATCAAGGTCAAGTCCATGCAGGAGGTCCGCGACGACTTCAGCCAGACCATCACCTTCGCGCTGAACATGATGTACGGCCTGCTGGCGATGTCGGTGCTGGTCGCGATCCTGGGCGTGATCAACACGCTGGCGATGTCGGTCTTCGAGCGCAAGCGCGAGATCGGGATGCTGCGGGCGATCGGCCTGGACCGCCGGGGCATCAAGCGGATGGTCCGTCTGGAGTCCGTGGTGATCTCGCTGTTCGGCGCCGGCATCGGCCTGCTGCTCGGCTGCTTCATCGCCTGGGCGATCAACGGCACCCTGGAGTCCAGCCTGGCCGGCCTGACCACGGTCCTGCCGTACGGCCAGCTGGCGCTGTTCCTGGTGCTGGCCGGGCTGGTCGGCCTGGTGGCCGCCATCTGGCCGGCCCGCCGGGCGTCCAAGCTGGACATCCTGGAGAGCATCAAGACCGACTGACGGCCCCGCGCCCGACGCCGCCGGCCCCGAGCTCCCGCTCGGGGCCGGCGGCGCTTCCTGGCCCCGCGGGCGACCCCGCTCCGAGCCCCCTCCCCGGGCGAGCGGGTGACCCCGCCCCGAGCCCCCTTCCTCGGCGAGCGGGCGACAAGCACAGCAGAGCCCCTGCCGGAGGGTCACGGCAGGGGCTCTGTACTGCTGTACTCCGCCCGGTCGCACGGCCGGCTGAGCACCACGGAGGTCGTGGTCCGGCGACACTGCCGGGCGGAGGGCCTCCGACTCATACCCCGGCGCTCCCACACCGGGGTCTCAGTCGCTTACTTGCCGGCGAGTTCCTTCTCGGCGGCCGGCTTGGCAGCGGTCTCGGCGGGCTTGGTGGGCGGCGTGACCTCCTGGATCGGCAGCTGCGGCTGCTCCATCTGGGAGAGGCCGACCATCTCGCGCTTCAGGAAGACCGCGAGCGTCCAGTCCATGAAGACGCGGACCTTGCGGTTGAAGGTCGGAACCATCGCGCCGTGGTACAGGCGGTGGAACCACCAGGCGAGGCGGCCCTTGAGCTTGACCTTGCCGAAGAGGATCGCGACGCCCTTGTGCAGGCCGAGGCCGGCCACCGCACCGAGGTTCTTGTGCTTGTACTCCTTCTGCGGGAAGCCCCGCATGCCGGAGATCACGTTGTCGCCGAGGACGACGGCCTGGCGGCAGGCGTGCTGGGCGTTCGGCGGGCACCAGGCGCCCTCGCCGACGGCGAGGTCCGGCACCTGGGCGTTGTCGCCGGCCGACCAGACGTAGTCGAAGCCCTGGACCTGCAGGGTCGGGGCGGTGTCCACGTGGCCGCGCGGGCCCAGCGGCAGGCCGAAGTTGGCGAGGATGGGGTTCGGCTTCACGCCGGCCGTCCACACGATGGTGGAGGCGTCCATCTCCATGCCGTTCTTCAGCACGACGTGGCCGTCGATGCAGGAGTCCATCGAGGTCTCGATGTAGACCTCGATCTTCCGCTCCTCCAGCTTCTCCTTGGTCCACAGGCCCAGCTCCGGGCCGACCTCGGGGAGGATGCGGTTGGCCGCCTCGACCATGACGAAGCGCATGTCGTCACGGCTGACGGTCTTGTACAGCTTCGACGCGTCGCGCGCCATGTCTTCGATCTCGGCCAGCGTCTCGACGCCGGCGAAGCCGCCGCCGATGCAGACGAAGGTCAGCGCCTTGCGGCGGATCTCCTCGTCCGTGGTGGACTCGGCCTTGTCGAGCTGCGCCATGACGTGGTTGCGGAGGCCGATGGCCTCCTCGACCGTCTTCATGCCGATGCCGTTCTCCGCCAGACCCGGGATCGGGAAGGTGCGGGAGACCGAGCCGGTCGCGACGACCAGGTACTCGAACGGCAGCTCGTAGCTGTCGCCGGCCGCGGGCTGGATGGTGGCGACCTTGCGGGCGTGGTCGATGCCGGTGACGGACCCGGTCAGCACCTCCGCCTTCTTGAGGACGCCGCGCAGCGGGGCGACGAGGTTGCGAGGCGCGACGCTGCCGCCGGCCGCCTCGGGAAGGAAGGGCAGGTACGTCATGTACGACCGCGGGTCCACGACCGTGACGGTCGCTTCGCCGTAGCGCATCTTCTTGAGGATGCGCATCGCGGCATACAGGCCGACGTAACCACCGCCGACAATGAGGATGCGAGGACGCTCCGTGGTGCTCATATCGGAAAGTATCCAGCACCGTCCGGAGCAGCCTTCGTGAGCCCGGTCACAAGTTGCTGGACACCCCGTGCTACACTGCGCGGCCACAAAACCGGCCCCGAGGTCCGCGCTCACCACCCCGCGCGGGGGTGTGTGAACACGCGCCGGAGCACCACCCTGCTGAGCAGCAACGATCCGTACGACACCCGGGTTCCCGCTCGCGATTTCGATTTTCAAACCTCAGGCGAGCGCCAGCCTGCGATCCCACGGCCCCCTCCGCCGGGGAACCTTCGGTCCCACATTTCGGACGTAGCGGGCGAGCGGGTGCGACGAATGACTGGATCGCCATGTGAAGAAATTCACGAACCTTTCCGCCACGCGCCCGGGCGCGCCCCGGCCCCGGCCCCCCGAAGGGGCGCCGGGGCCGGTTCGGTAAGCCGTGCAGGGGGTCAGGAGGCCATACTCCAGGCGACCCCGTCGAGGATGTCGTGCTCGCTGACGACCACCTCGGCGGCGCCCGTCCGGTCCATGATCTCGAGCAGTTCCAGGGCCCCGGCGGCGATCACGTCCACCCGGCCCGGGTGCATCGACGGGATGGCCGCGCGCTGGGCGTGGGTGGCGGCCAGCAGCTCGGCGGCGATCTCGGCGACCCGCTCCCGGCTGATCCGGGAGTGGTGGATCCGCGCCGAGTCGTACTCGGGCAGGTCCTGGGCGATCGCGGACACCGTGGTGACCGTCCCGGCCAGGCCCACCAGGGTGGCCGCCCCCTTCAGCGGGACGACCTCCTCGGCCTTGTCCAGCTCGGCCCGCACGTGCGCCCGGGCCTCGGCGACCTGCGCCTCGGAGGGCAGCTCGGCGCCGCCGAAGTGCCGCTCGGTGAGCCGCACGCAGCCGATGTCCACCGACCGCGCCGCCTGCACGTCGTCCCCGCCGAGCACGAACTCGGTCGAGCCGCCGCCGAGGTCGAACACCAGGTAGGGCGCCGGGAACTGACCGGCCGACAGCTCCTTGGTGGCACCCGTGAACGACAGGTGCGCCTCCTCCTCGCCGCTCACCACCTCGGGCTCGACGCCCAGGATGTCGCGCACGCCGGTGACGTACTCGTCGCTGTTCTCGGCGTCCCGCGAGGCGCTGGTGGCGACGAAGCGGGTGCGCTCCGGGCCGACGCCGAAGCCGGCGATGACGTCCCGGTACTCACGGCAGGCCGCGAAGGTGCGGGCGAGCGCGTCCGGGTGCAGCCGGCCGGTCCGGTCGACGTCCTGGCCCAGCCGGTTGATGATCATCCGGCGGTCGAGGTCGGTGATCTCCCCGGTCTCCGGGTCGAGGTCGGCGACCAGCAGGCGGATCGAGTTGGTGCCGCAGTCGATCGCGGCCACGCGGGTCATGGTCACTCGGACTCCTGCTCCGGGCCGGTTTCCGGCACTCCGGCCTCGGTCTCGGACTCGGCGGCGAGCTTCTTGGCGGCCCGCTCGGCGGTCTTCTGCTGCTTGGCCGCGATGACGGCCTCGTGGTCCTGCTCCTTGGCGCGGTTGCGGGCGACCCGCTCACCGGCCGCCTCGACCTCGGCAGGGGAGACGCAGGGGCCCTTGGCCCACCAGTCCTCCAGCATGCCGATCGCCTCGTCGCCGAGCGGGTTGACGCCCTCTCCGGCGGCCAGCGAGTGGCCGACCAGCACGTGCAGGCACTTCACCCGGTCCGGCATGCCGCCGGCGCTCGGGAAGCCCTCCAGCACCTCGATGGCGTCGCGCCGGGCGATGTAGTCCTCGTGCGCCTTCTGGTACGCGGCGGCCAGCTCCGGGTCCTCGGCGAGCCGGGCGGTCTGCTCCTTCATCACGCCCTCGGCCTCCAGGGTGCCGATCAGCGAGGCGGCCTTGGGGCAGGTCAGGTAGTAGAGCGTGGGGAACGGCGTGCCGTCCGGGAGCCGCGGGGCGGTCTCCACGACGTCCGGGTTGCCGCAGGGGCAGCGGTGCGCCACACCGCGCAGGCCGCGCGGCACCCGGCCGAGCTGGGCGGCGATGGCCGCGACGTCGGCGTCGGAGACGGCGGGGTGGTTCTCAGTGGTCATGGGGGGAGGTGTCTCCAGCGGGTGGCGATGGGGTCGGACGGGGGTTGGCGGGGGCGGCCGCGGCGGTGTCGGCCGCGTCCACCGAGTCCCAGATGCCGGCGTACCAGGGCTTGGCGGCCTTCACCGGGCCGGCCGCCGTGCCTCCGGGGGAGGCGGGGTCGCTCGCGGAGGGCTTGGCGGCGGACTGCTGCCCGGCCGGGTCCACCGCGATGTACGGGGTCTCCCCCGGCACCGCGTAGTGCAGCCGGGCGCGGGCCTGCGCCTTGACGTACTCCGGGTCCTGCCAGCGGGCCTTGTCCCGGCGCAGCTGCTCGACCTGCTGGCGCGCGTGGTCGGCCTTCGCCCGCTGGGCGGAGATCTCGGCGCGCTGCGAGATGAACTGCCGCGTCGGGTAGGCGAGGATCGCCACCAGGGAGCAGAGCACCAGCACGAGGACGGTCGCCCGGCTCGTGAACCGAGGTCGGGCCGCCAAGCCCGGAATCCTCCAGCCTGCCATCTCCGGTGTCCCCCTCCTGGTCGCGACGGTGCCCCGCCGTCCACCCTACGGGGTGAACGGCGGGGCACCGGTCAGGCGTGCGCTGGCGCGGGCGCTCAGCCCTCGTACGTGCTGTGCCTACTGGTCCGCGGAGCGCCGTGCTTACTGGTCCGCGGAGCGCTGTGCCTACTGGTCCACAGAGCGGAACCGCGGGAACGCGCTGCGGCCCGCGTACTCGGCGGCGTCGTCGAGGATCTCCTCGATGCGCAGCAGCTGGTTGTACTTGGCGACGCGCTCGGAGCGGGCCGGGGCGCCGGTCTTGATCTGGCCGCAGTTGGTGGCGACGGCGAGGTCGGCGATGGTGACGTCCTCGGTCTCGCCGGAGCGGTGCGACATCATGCAGCGGTAGCCGTTGCGCTGGGCCAGCTCGACGGCGTCCAGGGTCTCGGTGAGCGAGCCGATCTGGTTCACCTTCACCAGCAGGGCGTTGGCCGTGCCGGTCTCGATGCCGCGGGCCAGGCGGGCCGGGTTGGTGACGAACAGGTCGTCGCCGACCAGCTGGACCTTGTCGCCCAGCTTGACGGTCATGGCCTTCCAGCCGTCCCAGTCCGACTCGTCCAGCGGGTCCTCGATGGAGACCAGCGGGTAGGCGTCGACCAGCTCGGCGTAGTACTCGATGAGCTCGGCGGCGGAGAGGGCCTTGCCCTCGAACTGGTAGGCGCCGTCCTCGTAGAACTCGGAGGAGGCGACGTCCAGGGCCAGCGCGACATCGCGGCCGGGCACGTAGCCGGCCTTCTCGATGGCCTCGACGATGAGGTCCAGGGCCTCGCGGTTGCTGTCCAGGTTCGGCGCGAAGCCGCCCTCGTCGCCGAGGCCGGTGGACAGGCCGCGCTCCTTCAGCACGCCCTTGAGGGTGTGGTAGACCTCGACGCCCCAGCGGACGGCCTCGGAGAAGGACTCCGCGCCGATCGGGGCGATCATGAACTCCTGGATGTCCACGTTGGAGTCCGCGTGCGAACCGCCGTTGAGGATGTTCATCATCGGGACGGGCAGGACGTGCGCGTTGGGGCCGCCCAGGTAGCGGAACAGCGGCAGGTCGCTGGCCTCGGAGGCGGCGTGCGCGACGGCCAGCGAGACGCCCAGGATGGCGTTGGCGCCGAGCGAGGACTTGTCGGGGGTGGCGTCCAGGTCGAGCATGGCCTGGTCGATCAGGCGCTGCTCGGTGGCGTCGTAGCCGACCAGCTCCGGGCCGATCTGCTCGATGACGGCCAGGACGGCCTTCTCGACGCCCTTGCCGAAGTAGCGGTTCTTGTCACCGTCGCGCAGCTCCAGCGCCTCGAAGGCACCGGTGGAGGCACCCGAGGGGACGGCGGCACGGCCGGTGCTGCCGTCGTCGAGGCCGACCTCGACCTCGACCGTGGGGTTGCCGCGCGAGTCGAGGATCTCACGGGCTACGACGACATCGATGGACGGCACGAGGCATCTCCTTGCGGAAGCAGGGTCCGGCTGACGGGGTGGTGACAGTCGGCGGGACGATTGCGGAGTCGTTACGACCAGAGCCTAACCGCCCGGGCTCGCGGGGCCACGTCCGCCTCGGCACCGTCTCAGCGTGTGGCCCCCTACCCACCGGTAGTTCACCTCGTCGACCCGGTACGTCCCCCCGGACCGGGGCGATCGCGGACGAAGGGGGCCGGTGCGGACGACCCCCTCCCCGGCGCGCCCGGTCAGCCGAGGTGCAGCACCTGGCCGGGCATGATCAGGTTCGGGTCGCCGCCGACCGTCGCCTGGTTGTGCTGGTACAGCGCCTGCCAGCCGCCGGAGACGCCCTGGGCGGCGGCGATGTTCGACAGCGTGTCGCCGGCGCGGACGGTGTAGTCGTGGCCGGTCGACGCGGAGGGGGCGGCCGGGGCCTGGTCGGCGCGCGGGGCGGCGTGCTTGGGGACGTACTGCTGGGCGGACGGGTCGACCGGCTTCTCGGCCCGGCTCGGCGCGGCGTGCTTCGGCGCGGACGGCTGGGCCGGCTTCGCGGCGGGCTTGGCGGCCTTCGGGGCCTGCGCCTTCGGGGCCTGCGCCTTCGGGGCCGACTGGGCCTTGGTGTCCGAGGGGTCGTCGACGGACGCAGCGGCGCCGCCCTTGCTCAGCCCGGCCTTCTGCGAGCAGACCGGCCAGGCGCCCGGCCCCTGCGAGGCCAGCACCTTCTCGGCGACGGTGATCTGCTGCGCCCGGCTGGCCTGGTTGGCCTGCGGCGCGTACGCGGTGCCGCCGTACGCCTTCCAGGTGCTGGAGGTGAACTGCAGACCGCCGTAGAAGCCGTTGCCGGTGTTGATGCTCCAGTCGCCGCCGCTCTCGCACTGGGCGACGGCGTCCCAGCTGGAGGCCGGGGCGGCGACGGCGCCGCCGGCGGTGAGCAGCGGCAGGGCGAGTCCGACGCCGGCCACGCCGGCGACGGCGATGACCTTCTCGGCCTGGGTGCGGCGGCGGTGACGGCCAGATCCAACGAGCAGCATGAAGAGTCCCTCTCCGCACGCCTGCGAGGTGAGCTGTCGGGTTCGGACCGGGAGGTGGCCCGGCCGCCGTGCGCGGAGACGATCCCGCTCGGGCGGCTTCACCCCAAGCCGTGGAGGAAACGGCAACGAACCTGGTTCCCCCGCCCCTGCCCAGGGTCTGGTCGGTTTCCCGTGGCGCGGCGGACAGGATTCGGCGTTCCGCGCACGAGGTCCGCAGCTGCGAACTCCAGGGAGAGTAGACAGATCATCATGTGGATCACAAGCTCATATCACCGACATCACACCGAAATCACGGCACGTGATCAATCGCCTACCAACGGCACCGGTTTGTCCGGATTGATAGGTGTTCATACCGGCGCCAACGGCGCGTCGGCGACGGCGCGTCAGCGTGGCGCGGTCTCAAAAAGGCGCATGCGGTGACCGGATCTCAGGGGTGAACTCGACCGGAAGTTCACGCAGCCCCCGCATGATCAGGCCACCCCGCCAGCGCAGTTCCTCCGGCTTTTCGGCCAACCGCAGATCGGGCAGCCGGGACAGCAGCGTGGCCAGCGCGGCCCGCCCCTCCAACCGGGCCAGCGGGGCGCCGATGCAGTAGTGGATGCCGTGCCCGAACCCCAGGTGCGGATTGTCCGCCCGGGCCAGGTCCAGGGTGTTCTCGTCGGCGAACCGGGCCGGATCGCGGTCCGCCGCCGCCAGCACCACCAGCACCGGATCGCCCACCGGGATGTCCACCCCGCCGATCGACAGCGGCTTCGTCGCGAACCGCCACGTCGCCAGCTCCACCGGCCCGTCGTAGCGCAGGAGTTCCTCGATCCCGGTCTCCAACAGCCCGCTCTCGCCGCGGGCCACCGACTCCTGCAGCAGCCGGCGCTGCTCCGGGTTGCGCAGCAGCGCGTACGTGCCGTTGCCGATCAGGTTGACGGTCGTCTCGAAACCGGCGAACAGGAGGATGAACGCCATCGCGGCGGCCTCGTTCTCGGTCAGGTGCTCACCGTGGTCGCTCGCCCGGATCAGGCCCGAGATCAGGTCGTCCCCGAGGTCCGCCCGCTTGCGGTGGATCAGCTCCAGCAGGTACGCGCGGATCTGCTTCACCGCCCGCCCCACGCCGCCGCGTTGGCCGCCGCCCTGGCCCGGCTTCGTGTGTCGCAGCATCATGCCGGCCCAGTCCCGGAAGTCGTCCTGGTCCTCGGCCGGCACGCCCAGCAGGTCGCAGATCGCATAGATGGGGAGCGGGAAGGCGAACTCGTGGATCAGGTCCGCCGAGCCGCGCTGCGCGAAGCCGTCGATCAGCCGGTCGGTGAGCTGCTGCACCCTCGGCTCGAACTCGGCCACCCGGCGCGGGGTGAACGCCTTCGACACCAGGCGGCGCAGCCGGGTGTGGTCCGGCGGGTCGATGTTCAGCAGGTGCGTCATCAGGTCCGCCTGCCGCTCCCCCGGGATGCCCACCCGGCCGGTGCGGTGCGCCTGCTCGCTGTGGTGCGCCGGATTCTTCGACAGCCGGCCGTCCGCCAGCGCCTGCCGGGCGTCCGCGTACCGCGTCACCAGCCAGGCCTCCACCCCGCTGGGCAGCGTGGTGCGGTGCACCGGGGCGTGCTCGCGCAGCCAGGCGTAGGCCGGGTACGGATCGGCGGCGAACTCCCAGGTGAAGAGCTGCGGGGCGGGGGCGTCGGGCTGAGCAGGCATGGGTCGACGGTATCCGGTGAGCGGGGCGCGGACGGCGCGCGAACGGCGCGCGGACCGTCCGCGAGCCGTGTGCGGAGCGCGTGCGGGGCACGCCTCGACACCCGGTGCCGGGCCGTGCCCGCTTCTTGGACAGCTCTTGGAGTTACGGCGGGCGTGAGTCTGGTCACCTGCGGGGTAATTCCTGTTGCGGAGGGTCAGGACGTGCCTACGATCCTCCGCAGTACGCGTGGGCGCCGGTGCGGTGTCGCCCACAGGGAGGAGCAGACCATGCGGGTCGCCGGGGCAGTCGTCGTCATCGCGGTACTCGACGGCGGGTCGGGGTCCGACCTCGCCCGCCGGCTCACCGCGGCCGGCGCCGCCGGGATGCTGATCGCCGACCAGCACGTCGGCGTCGCCGAGGACCTCGCCGCCGAGCTCGACCGCACGGGCTGCCCCGTCGTCGGCGTCAGCGGAGACGTCCGCCGGCCCAGCGACGTCGCCGCCATCGTCGACACCGCCGAGAAGCACCTCGGCCCGATCGACCTGTTCTGCGTCGCCGGCCCGGACGGCGAGCGGATCGTCTCCCTCGCCGACCTGCCCGCCCACCTCGACCTGGAGCGGCTGGCCGAGCTCCTCGCCCTCGTCGGCGACGCCATCGCCGAGGTCGTCCCGCCGCAGCGGCGCCCCGCCGGGCGCACCGCCACGGCGGCCTGACTCCCGCTCGCTACTCCGCCGGCTCCAGGCCCTCGGCCGCGCGCACCGCGTCCCGGTAGCCGCGCGCCGCCGAGCGCAGCGCCGCGTCCACGTCCACCCCGGCGTCGTGCGCCCGCTGCGCCACCGCGAGCAGCAGCCGGCCCGCCGACTCCGCGGTCAGCTCCGCCTCCGCCGGCAGCTCGTACGGCTCGTCCGGCACGCCCGTGAAGCCCGCCCGCCGCACCCGGGACACCAGCTTCGCCGCGTACGCCAGCGCCGGCAGCCCGGCCGGCACGCCGTCCAGGACGGACTCGCGGTCCGCCTTCTCGGCCGCCTTCAGCTGCTCCCAGTTCGCCTCCACCTCGGCGGCGCCGTCCGCCTCGACGTCCCCGAACACGTGCGGGTGCCGGTAGACCAGCTTGTCCACGATGTCCCCGGCCACGTCGTCGACCGAGAACGGCTCCTCCGGGTGCTCCTCGGCGATCCGGGAGTGGAAGAACACCTGCAGCAGGACGTCGCCCAGCTCCTCGCGCAGCGTCTCGCGGTCCCCCGCCTCGATCGCCTCGACCAGCTCGTACGCCTCCTCCACCAGGTACTTCACCAGGCTCTCGTGCGTCTGCTCGGCGTCCCACGGGCAGCCGCCGGGCGACCGCAGCCGGTCCATCACCGTCACCAGGTCCAGCAGCCGCGAGCCCGGCAGGTCGTACGAACCCGGCAGCACCTCGATCTCCGGCACCTCCCCGGCGTGCTCCACCGCGAGCCGCGCCAGGGCGTCCGTCAGCCCCGGATCGCCGTCCACGCCGCCCAGCCACACCGTGGGCCCGCCCGCGGCCGGCTGCCCGGTCAGCAACCGGGCCAACGACGGTGCCGACTCCGCCGCCACGACCTCCACCTCGACCCCGGCCTGCCGCACCGCCGCAACCTGCGGATGCCCGGCGTCCCCCACCAGCACCCGCCCGGCCGACCGCAACGCCTCCCACGCCGGCCACGACAACAGGCCAGGAGCCACCCGGTGGGTGGTGGTCAGCAGAATCAACTTCGCGCCCGGAACATTCGTCGTCACCCCTCGAACCTACCCGCCCCCAGCGGAAGTCGGCCCGGCCGACTTCCTGTTCCCCGGGCCCGCCGCATCCGGGCGCTGCCCGGCACCGGCTTCACAGGACGTCGGGCCCACCGACCTCCCACTCCCGGGCTCGCCACTCCCCGGCACACGCCCAACGCACCCAAGCCCGGGCCACGACCGGCAGGGCCCGCTCGGCACAGGAAGTCGAACCGGCCGACCTCTCGCGCACGATCCGAACGGGGCCGGGCCGGGCCCGACCGGGCTGGCGCAGGAAGTCGGCCCGGCCGACTTCCTACTCCCCGGGCCCGCCACACACGGGGGCTACCCCGCTTCACAGGAAGTCGGGCCCACCGACTTCCCACTCCCGGGCTCGCCACTCCCCGGCACTGACCTCTCCCCCTCCGCGCGCTGAGCGCACCCAGGCCCGGGCCACAACTGGCAAAGCCCGCGCGGCACAGGAAGTCGGGCTGGTCGACTTCCTGTGCCGCGCGGGGTTCGTCAGTGAGGGGTCGGGGGCCAGGGGGTGGAGTGGTGGGGGTGGAGGGTGTCGAGGGATTGGCGGAGGCGGCGGACGGCGGGGTGGTGGGGGCCGTCGCGGCGTTCGCGTTCGAGGAGGAGCTGGAGCAGCCACTGCCAGGCGTGCTGGGGGTCGCCGGCGGCGGCGAGGTGGAGGCCGATGCGTTCGCGCAGGTCGTAGGCCCGTTCGGGGTCCTGGTCCTCGGCGTGGGCGGCGAGCAGGGCCTGGTACTCGGCGAGGGCTTCCGGGCCGTGGCCGAGCTGGTCGAGGCAGATGGCCGCGCGGTAGCGGTGGTCGAGGCCCTGGGGCCCGTGCGGTCCGCCCTCGGCGGTGGCGGCGAGGCGCCGGTACTCGGGGAGGGCCTGCTGGGGGTGCCCCTGGTGGAGGAGGGTGCGGGCGTAGATGGTCCGGATGGTGCGGACCAGCGGTGCGGCCGCGCCCTGCTCGGCCTCGGCCCGGGGCAGCAGGCGGGCCGCGAGGTCGAGGACCTCGGCGTGGCGCCCGGCGTCGACCAGGTCGGAGAGCCGGGCGCACTCGGCCGCCAGGTCGGGGCCTGCGGCAGCGCCGGACGGAGGCGCCGGAGGCGCCGGGGGAACAACAGGGACGGGCGGCACCAGGAACGGGCGCGGCTCCGGCGGGGCCGGCGCTGCGGCCGCCACGGCGGCCGGCTGCGGCTGGTGCGGGTAGCGGAACGGCCGTACGGGGTCGGGCAGCGCCGTGAACCGGGGCTGCGGGGCTGCGGCGGCCGGGGGCAGCAGCGGGAGCAGCCGCCCGTACACGGCCCGGGCGTCGGCCGGGCGGTCGGCGGGCTGCTTGGCGAGCAGGTCGAGGACGAGCCGTTCGAGCGTCGGCGGCACGTCCGGCCGCAGGTCGCGCAGCGGGACGGGCGGTTCGTCGACGTGCCGGCGCAGGATGCCGAGGGCGGTGGGCGCCCGGAACGGTTCCTCGCCCGAGAGCATCTCGTGCAGCAGGCAGCCCAGCGCGTACAGGTCGCTGCGCGGGTCGGTGGTGGCGGCGAGGGCCTGTTCGGGGGCCATGTACGCGGGGCTGCCGATCGGCACCCCGGTGAGGGTGAGGCGGGTGGTCTCGGTGTCGAGGGCGGTGGCGATGCCGAGGTCGAGCAGGACGGTGCGGCCGTCCTCCCGGACCATCACGTTGCTCGGTTTGAGGTCGCGGTGGACCACCGGGACGGCGTGGACGGCGGCCAGCGCCGCGCACAGCTGGGCGGCGACGGCCACCGCCCGCTCGATCGGGAACGGCGCGTCCTCGGCGATGAGGTCGGCGAGGCTGACGCCGGGGACGCGCTGCATGACCAGGTACAGCTCGCCCTCCTCCTCCCCGGCGTCGAAGACGGTGACCAGCCCGGGGTGGTCGAGCGCGGCCGTGACCCGGCACTCGCGCAGGAACCGGCGACGCAACTCGTCGCCGTGGCGGCGGCGTTCGGAGGCCGTACCGGTGCCGGTGACGGTGCCGATACCGCTGCCGGTGCCGGTGCCGGGCAGCAGGTGCTCGGGGCGCAGCAGTTTGACCGCGACCGTACGGTGCAGGCGCTCGTCCCGGCCGGCCCAGACCTGGCCCATGCCGCCGTGGCCGATCTTCTCGGTGAGCCGGTAGCGTCCGGCGATCAGCCGGGGAGCGGTCACGACCGGCCCTCGCGGGACTGACGGCGCAGCAGTTCGCCGAGCTCCCGCAGGTCGTGGGCGGTCTCGGCGGTCGGCGCGGCGGGGGCGGCGGGCGGGGGCGGAGTCTGCGCGTAGGGGGCCGCCGGGGCGCCGTAGCCGGGCACGGTCGGCGCGTACGGCGAGGCGTAGGGCCGGCCCTGCGGCGGCGGGTACGACGGGAACGCCTGCGGCGTGGGGCGGCCCGCCTCCCAGACCGCGCGGCGGTCCATCAGCAGGAAGTGCGGCGTCGGCGTCAGCCACAGCACGATCAGGGTGATCTGGCCGGTGAGGTCGGCGGTCGGGTCCTTCAGGCCGCCCGCGATCCCGGCGGAGACGAAGAGCGTCAGCAGCAGCCCGCAGAACACGACGGCGCCGAGGACGTCGTACGCCCGCCGCCGCCGGACCGCCAGCAGCAGGGACGGGACGGCGCCGAGCAGGCCGGCGGTCAGCAGCGGGGCGAGGGCGCAGAGCACGCGCGCGACCGTCCCGAACCGGCCCGGTATCGGCGCCGGTACCGCTGCCGGTGGAGCGGGCGGCCCGGCGGTCGGGAGCGGCCCCGGAGCGTACGGCGTGCCACCGGGCGGCGATCCGAACGGCCCGGGGTACTGCCCTGCCATGTGCGCTCCTGAGCTGGTGGGAACCGATGCCGACCGTGGTGCGGACGACCCGGCCCACCGTACCGCCCGGCCGGGCCGCCACGGAGGGCTTCCGTCCGGTCGACACCTCGCCGATACCGAGCCGGTGTTGAGCCGGTGTCAGCCCCGCCCCGACCGGCAACGGTTCAGGCCCCGGCGGCGCCACCGGTGCGCGGTCGCCAGGGCGCCCGTCCCGGCCCGGGCGGGGTCGCGGGCGAGGGCGGCGCCCCGACCGGCGCAGGCTCAGACCTCCGGCAGCGCCACGGCACCGGAGGCCACGGCGTCCATCGTGACCCGGGCGAGGGCGCGGGCGGAGGCCTGGGCGAGAGCCCGGCCCGCAAAGCACGCGCCGAGACACCGCCGGGCAGAGAACACAAGCCGCGCCCCAGCCCGC
Organism: Streptomyces sp. Y1; assembly: GCF_041053115.1. Taxonomy (NCBI): domain Bacteria; kingdom Bacillati; phylum Actinomycetota; class Actinomycetes; order Kitasatosporales; family Streptomycetaceae; genus Streptomyces; species Streptomyces sp. Y1. The sequence goes on from NZ_CP163445.1 coordinate 3,135,185, forward strand.
GCCGACTCAGACCTCCGGCAGCGCCACGGCACCGGAGGCCACGGCGTCCATCGCAGCCGGGCGACGGCGCAAGCCCGAGCACGGCCCGGCCCACCACTCCCGCGACCGAGCCCGTGCGTGGGCAAGGACGGTAGCCCCGGCGATCGACCGGCCCGCAAAGCACGCGCCGAACACCGCGGAGCGGAGAACAGGAGCTGCGCCCCGGCCCGCGCCAACTCAGGCCTCCGGCAGTGCCGGAGCGCCGGTCGCCAGGGGCGTCCGGCGCGACCCGGGCAAGGGCGACGCACCAGCCGACGTTGGCTCAGGCCTCCGGCGGCGCCAGGGTGCTAGTCGCCAGGGCGTCCGGCGCGACCCGGGCGGGGGCGACGCGCCAGCCGACGCAAGGTCAGGCCCCCGGCGGCGCCAGGGCGCCCGTCCCGGACCGGGCGAGAGCCGCGCCCCGGCCGGCGCCGGGTCAGGCCTCCGGCGGCGCCAGGGTGCCGGTGGCCAGGGCGTCCGTTGCGGCCTGGGTGAGGGTGCGGGCGAGGGTGGCGGCGCGGGTGAGGGTGGAGTCGAAGGCGGCGAGGCGGGCGAAGGCGGCGCCGAGGTGGTGCTGGGCGGGGAGGGGGAGGCGGGGCAGTTCGACCCGGCGGATGTCCAGGCGGGCGGTGGTGGTGGCGTGGCTGGCGGCGCGTCGGGTGCCGGCGGTGGAGCGGAACTGGCCGGCCAGGAACTCGGGGTCGAGGACGGCCGGGTCGGGCCGCAGCAGGTGGAGTTGACGGCCGAGGGCGGCGCCGACCAGCGGGCCCTCGGCGGGGACGACGCGGGCGGTGCCGCCGCCGAGGGCGGGGACGAGGACGTCGCCGGGGCGGGTGCGGACGTCGCCGGCGGGGCCGGTGGCGGCGGCCAGGACGGCGCTGGGCGGGGCGTCGGCGGCGAGGTCCTGGTCGGTGACCACGGGGGTGCCCCCCGGGTCGGCGCCGGCCGGGCGGGTGGCGACGCCGGTACCGGAGGAGTACACCTCCAGTGCCCCGCCGCGGACCAGTTCGCCCACGGTGACCACACCCACCGTGCCCGCGCCGGCGCCGGCGCCGGCGCCCGGGACGGCCGGCCCGGCCTGCGGGAGCAGCGTGGCCGGGTCGGCCAGCCCGGCCAGCATTTCGGCCAACCGCCCGCTGAGGTGCGAGAGTTCGGCCGCGCCGCCGACCGGGGCGGCGGGCGGGACGTGCCGGGCCGGGGAGAGGTCGGTCTCGTCGTCCAGCAGGTCGATGGCGGCCATGGCGCGGTGGACGCCGGGGCGGTCGGCCGGGACGGGCAGACCCTCGCGGGCGGCGAGGTCGAAGCCGCGCCAGGCATCGAGGACGGTGCGGTGCAGCGCAGGCCAGTCGACCCTGTCCCGGCCGCCCTCCGGCCCCGCCGCGGCGGGGCCGGTCGACGGGCCGGCCGAGGCGCCCGTGGAGCCCGCCGCCCCGGCGTCGACCAGCAGGACCTGGCGGAAGTCGTCGCCGGGCCGGGGCGCGCGGAGCACCCAGAGGTGCAGCGGGACGCCGTACGGCGGTGCGGCGCCGGCGGGCAGGGCGATGACGGCCCGCAGCGCGCCGGAGCGGAGCAGTTCGGCGCGGATGCGGCGGCCCGCCCGGCGGGCGGCGACGGTCGGCGGGAGGAGGAGGGCGGCGAGGCCGCCGGGGCGGGTGCGGGCGAGGCAGTGCAGCACCCAGGCGAGCTCGGACTCGCCGCGCGGCGGGACGAGCCCGCCGGGCCAGCGGGTGTCGAACTGCAACTCGTCGTGGCCCCAGTCCCGTTCGTTGTACGGGGGCTGGCAGAGCACCGCCTCGAAGGTGTCGCCGGGGTAGGCGTCCGCGCGCAGGGCGTCGCCGGTGCGCAGGTCGAGCGGGAGCGGGCCCGGGTCCTCGGCGGGGGTGTGCAGGGCGAGGCGCAGGCGGGCGAGGGCGGCGGCGACCGGGTCGGCGTCCTGGCCGTAGCGGCCGGTGGTCGGGGGGTGGGCGAGCAGGACGGCGCCGAGGCCGGCCGCCGGGTCGAGCACGGTGGCGGGGACGCCGGCGACGGCCGCGAGCAGCCGGGCGGCCTCCGGCGGGGTGGGGCTGAGCTGACGGCTGTTGGCCTCGGTGTGGCGGGTGAGCAGCTGCTCGTACGCGCCGGCGGGACCGGCCTGTGCGGCGAGGGCGGCGAGCAGGCGGGCGAGGTCCAGCTGGGTGCTGCCGAGCAGGTGGGGCAGCCGGAGGTCGCGGGGGGCGTCCGGGCCGAGGGTGTGAACGGCGGTGTCGGCGACGGCCCGGGGCAGCGCGGTGGCGAGCCGGGTGTCGGGCTGGTCGGCGAGCTCGGCCCAGCGGGCGGGGGCCCGGTGCAGCAGGAGCAGCAGGGCGCCGGCCTCGACCAGCGGGGCGGCGGCGTGGCCGGCCGGGTCACGGAGGGTGTCGACCAGCTGCCAGGCCCGTTCCAGCAGCGGGAGTTCGGCGATCTTGCCCTGGGCGCGCAGCCAGCTCTCGACCTCGTCGAGGGCGAAGGTCGGGCTGGCGTCGGTGCCGCCGACCGGTCGCGGGAAGTCGGGGTGGCGGCGGCGCCAGTTGCTGACCGCGGCCCGGCCGACGCCGGCCAGCCGGGCGATCTCGGCGGCGGTCACTTCGGGGCGGTCCGGCACGGGGGCTCCTTCGGTGGCGCGGTCAGGCCGGGATGTGACCACACAGCATAGCGAGGCATTCGCTCAAGCCTGTTCACGGTGTGAACAGAGCTCTTTTGTGAATTGCTGTTGACACCATTCACGGCCGGATGGTGTGATCTCTCCGTCGCCACGAAGCGAGGGCGACAGCCGAAAGACCGTCACAGACACCGGGAGACAGCCATGTCCGCCACTGCCCGCCGCACCGCCGCCCTGCTGCTCGGCGCCACCCTGGTCACCCTCACCGCGACCGCGTGCAACTCCACCGGCGGTGCCTCCGTCTCGACCGAGGCGAAGCAGACCGCGTCCGCGAGCACCACCAAGGCCGCCGACGCTCCCCACGCGCCGGCCCCGGCCAAGGTCGGCGACACCATCGCGCTCAAGGGCATGGACAAGGGCAACACCGCCGACGTCACCGCGGTGAAGGTGGTCGACCCGGCCGAGAGTGCGAGCGAGTACCTCAAGCCCGCGGACGGCAAGCACTACGTCGCGGTGCAGTTCCAGATCAAGGCCACCGGTGCCCAGGCCTACAGCGAGGTCCCCGCGAGCAGCGCCAAGGTGGTGGACACCCAGGGCCAGGCGTACGGCCCGAACCTCGAGGAGACCAAGGCCGGCCCGGCCTTCCAGACCCCCACCAACATCGCCCCCGGCGACACCGGCAAGGGCTTCGTCACCTTCGAGGTCCCGGACGGCACGAAGCTCGACAAGGTCCAGTTCGCCCTGGACAACGGCTTCTCCCAGCAGACCGGGCAGTGGAAGATCGGCTGACAGCCCCGTTCACAGGCCGGGCGCACCCCGGACAGACGGAACGGCGGCCCCGGGCCGAAGCCCGAGACCGCCGTGCACCACCGAACCGCGCTACTTCTTCGCCCCCGCCAGGTCGTCGAACATCGACGACAGGAACTCGCTGCACCAGCCGAGCAACTCCCGCCCGACCAGCGGCTTGCCGCCGATCCGCCCGGTGCTCGGCCGCGGCACCAGCAGCTGCTGCGAGGCGGCCTTGACCTGGCTGCGCGGGTAGAGCCGGTTCAGCCGCAGCTGCTGGGACTCGCGCAGCTCCACCGGCCCGAAGCGGACGAAGTTGCCCTGCAGGGTGATGTCGGCGACCCCGCACCGCCGGGCGTACAGCCGCAGCGCCGCGACGAGCAGCAGGTTCTCCACCGGCTCGGGCAGCTTGCCGTAGCGGTCCACCAGCTCGTCCCGGACCTGCTGGATGTCCGCCTCCGAGTTGACCGCCGCGATCGAGCGGTACGCCTGCAGCCGCAGCCGCTCGCCGGGCGCGTAGTCGTGCGGCACGTGCGCGTCGACGGGCAGCTCGATCTTCACCTCCAGCGGCTCCTCCTCCGGCTCGCCGCCGTTCGCCAGTGACTCGCGGAACTCGGCCACCGCCTCGCCGACCATCCGCATGTAGAGGTCGAAGCCGACGCCCGCGATGTGCCCGGACTGCTCGCCGCCGAGCAGGTTGCCGGCGCCGCGGATCTCCAGGTCCTTCATCGCGACGTACATGCCGGCGCCCATCTCGGTGTGCTGGGCGATGGTGGCCAGGCGCTCGTGGGCCGTCTCGGTGAGCGGCTTCTCCGGCGGGTACAGCATGTACGCGTAGCCGCGCTCGCGCCCGCGCCCGACCCGGCCGCGCAGCTGGTGCAGCTGGGAGAGGCCGAAGGTGTCGCCGCGCTCGACGATCAGGGTGTTGGCGTTGGAGATGTCGATGCCGGACTCCACGATCGTGGTCGACACCAGGACGTCGAACTCCTTCTCCCAGAAGTCGACGACGACCTTCTCCAGCTGGTTCTCCCCCATCTGCCCGTGCGCGGTGGCGATCCGCGCCTCGGGGACGAGGTCCTTGAGCCGGGCGGCCGCCTTGTCGATCGACTCGACCCGGTTGTGGATGTAGAACACCTGGCCCTCGCGCAGGAGTTCACGCCGGATCGCGGCCGAGATCTGCTTCTCGTCGTACGGCCCGACGAAGGTGAGCACCGGGTGCCGCTCCTCCGGCGGGGTGGTGATGGTGGACATCTCGCGGATGCCGGTGACGGCCATCTCCAGGGTGCGCGGGATCGGCGTCGCGGACATCGTGAGCACGTCCACGTTGGCCCGGAGCTTCTTCAGCTGCTCCTTGTGCTCGACGCCGAAGCGCTGCTCCTCGTCGACGATGACCAGGCCGAGGTCCTTGAACCTGGTCTCGGAGGAGAACAGCCGGTGGGTGCCGATGACGACGTCGACCGAGCCCTCGAACAGCCCCTCCAGGACGGCCTTGGCCTCGCTGTCGGTCTGGAAGCGGGACAGCGCCTTCACCGTGACGGGGAAGTTGGCGTACCGCTCGGCGAAGGTGGAGTAGTGCTGCTGCACCAGCAGCGTGGTCGGCACCAGGACCGCCACCTGCTTGCCGTCCTGCACCGCCTTGAACGCGGCGCGCACGGCGATCTCGGTCTTGCCGTAGCCGACGTCGCCGCAGATCAGCCGGTCCATCGGGACGGACTTCTCCATGTCCGACTTGACCTCGGCGATGGTGGTCAGCTGGTCGGGCGTCTCCGCGTACGGGAAGGCGTCCTCCAGCTCGCGCTGCCACGGGGTGTCCGGGCCGAAGGTGTGGCCGGGCGCGGCCATCCGGGCCGAGTACAGCTTGATCAGGTCGGCGGCGATCTCCTTGACGGCCTTCTTGGCCCGCTGCTTGGTCTTCGCCCAGTCGGCGCCGCCGAGCCGGTGCAGGGTCGGCGCCTCGCCTCCGACGTACTTGGTGACCTGGTCGAGCTGGTCGGTCGGCACGAACAGCCGGTCGCCGGGGTGGCCGCGCTTGGCGGGGGCGTACTCCAGCACCAGGTACTCGCGGGTGGCGCCCTGGACGGTGCGCTGCACCATCTCGACGTACCGGCCGACGCCGTGCGCCTCGTGCACCACGTAGTCCCCGGCGACGAGCGCCAGCGGGTCGATCGCGTTGCGGCGCCGGGACGGCATCCGGCGCATGTCCTTGGTGGAGGACTTCTGGCCGGACAGGTCGGTCTCGGTGATGACGGTGAGCTTCAGGGCCTCGTCGACGAAGCCGTGCTCGATCGAGCCGCAGGAGACGTGGACGACGTCCCGGGTGGGCGCCTCGGCGAGGTCGGCGACGAGCCGGGCCGGGATGCCCTCGTTGCCCAGCACCTCGGCCAGGCGGGAGGCGGGCCCGTGGCCCTCGGTCACCATGACGACCCGCCAGTCGGCGGCCAGCCGCTCCTTGGCGTCGGCGATGGCGCGGGCGGTGTCGCCCCGGTAGGCCTCGACGGCGCGCATGCCCAGGGACAGCGTGTTGGCGTCGAACTCCAGCAGGCCGTCGATGCTGGACTCGCTGGTCGCGAACGGGCTGACCGACCACCAGGGCAGCCCGATCTCGGCGGCGTGCTCGCGCACCTCGGCGAGCGAACGCAGCGATGCGGCGGAGACGTCGATCGCCTCCAGGTCGATCGGCCGGTCCCCGCCGGCCGCGGCGGCGACCCAGGAGGCGTGCAGGAACTCCTGGCTGGTCGCCACCAGGTCGACGGCCCGGGTGCGGACCCGCTCCGGGTCGCAGACCACCGCGACCGAGCCGAGCGGCAGCACGTCCAGCAGCAGCTCCATGTCGTCGACCAGGACGGGCGCCAGCGACTCCATGCCCTCGACCGCGATGCCCTCGGCGATCTTGTCCAGGATCTCGGCCAACCCGGGCTGCTCGGCGGCGAGTTCGGCGGCCCGGGCGCGCACCTCGTCGGTGAGCAGCAGCTCGCGGCAGGGCGGCGCCCACAGGCCGTGCTGGGCGATCTCCAGCGAGCGCTGGTCGGCGACCTTGAAGTACCGGACCTCCTCGACCTCGTCGCCCCAGAACTCCACCCGCAGCGGGTGCTCCTCGGTCGGCGGGAAGACGTCCAGGATGCCGCCGCGCACGGCGAACTCGCCGCGCTTCTCGACGAGTTCGACCCGAGCGTAGGCGGCGGCCGAGAGCCGGCGGGCCACCTCCTCCAGGTCGTGCGACTCACCGCGCAGGACGGCCACCGGCTCCAGCTCGGCCAGCCCCTTGACCTGCGGCTGCAGCACCGAGCGGACGGGCGCGACGACCACCTGCACCGGCCCGGCCGCCGGGTCGTCCGCCCGCGGGTGCACGATCCGGCGCAGGACGGCCAGCCGGCGGCCCACGGTGTCGGAGCGGGGCGACAGCCGCTCGTGCGGCAGGGTCTCCCAGGCCGGGTACTCGGCGACGGCGTCCGGCGGCAGCAGCGAGCGCAGCGAGGCGGCCAGGTCCTCGGCCTCCCGGCCGGTCGCGGTGACGGCGAGCACCGGGCGGCCCCGCTCGCCGGCCGCCTGCCCGGCGAGCGCGCGGGCGAGGGCGGCGATGGCGAACGGCCGGGCGGCGGGCGGCCCGACCAGGTCCAGGTGGCGGCGGCCGCCGGCCGGGGCGCCGGCGGCGGTGGCCGCCTCGATCGCCTCGGCGAGCGCCGCGTCCCGCGCGACGACATCGAGCAGTCCGGTCAGGCTCATCTGGGGTCTCTTCTTCGTCCCGTGACTGGTGCTGCCTCCGGGCGGCGAAGGCCCGCCGGGGCAACGCGAACGACCCGGCGCGCCGAGCGGCCGGGGGTTCCCAGCCTACGCCGCGGCACGGACAGGCACGCGGTGTACGGCCCCGGCGACGCCGGGGCCGCGGAACGCGCCCGAACGGAGCCGGGGCGGGCCGGGAGCGGACGGCGCCTGTCAGGAACACGGCCGCAGACGAACGACTGGACGGATCACCGCGTCGCCGGCGGGCGAACCGGTCGGGCACGGGCCCGGAACCGGCTCGGCGATCCGCCACGAACTGGACATACTCCTGTCACTGCCCGTCCATGGAGATCGCGCACCATGGTGAATGTGCCCGCCGCACCCAACCGTGGGGGATGGCTGTGGGGGCATGTCGCACCCCCGATGGGGGTCGGTGGTGCGAGGCCGGGCGACCCTGGGTGGGGGCGCCCGCCCAAGCGCCGGGAACCGTGGCGCCCTTTCCTGGAGGGCGCCACGGGTCTCGGCCTCACTCGTTTCCGGCGGCTGTCCCCGGCGTTTCCCGGAACTGTTTCCGGCGACCGCGCCCGGACCGCTCGGCCCGGCCCCGCACACGCCGGGACCCCGGCCGCCCGGAGCGGGGCGGTCGGGGCCCGGAACGCGAAGCGCGCCGCCCGCCAGTCACCCGGACGAGCGGTCAGCGGCGGCGGTAGGTGACGGTGTTCGGGGTGGCGTAGTCGCTGCCGTCGTCCACGATGACGATCTTCGGAATGATCCGGGTCTCCTCCTCGGGCTCCTTCGCCGCTGCACCGGCCGGGCCCCCGCCGTCCCCGTCCGCCGCCGGCCGGGGCGGCGTGGACGGCTTCGGCGGCGCCGCGACGGGCGCGACCGGGCCGGTCACCACGCCGGACGGCGGCCCGCCGGCGTCCGCCTTCCGCTCCGACCCGCCGCCGCCGACGACCGGCATCCGCAGCACCGCGGTCGCCTTCTCCCGCGCGCCCGGCGCCGGCTCCTTGCGCAGGTTCGGCAGCGGGACCTCCCCGGTGTCCGCCTCCGAGTCCACGACGCCCGCCGGTGCGGCGTACACCGGCGCGGCGTCCACCGGCGCGGCGTCCCCGGGCACGGCGTCCGCGGGCACGGCCTGGGCGGAACCGGCGTCCGCGACACCGGCGTCCTCCGCGCCCTCCGCCTCGTCCGCGCCGTCCGTGTCCTCCCCGAGCTCCACCGCTTCGATCTGGCCGACCGCCGCGCCGGTGAGCGAGGCCAGGGTGGCCTTGATGTGGTCGAGGTGCTGCTGCACCGTCTCCAGCCGGGCGTCGAACTCGCGCTGCTCGCGCTCGCTCGCCGCGTTGATCTTCTCGGCCTCGCGGCGGGCCTGCTCGACCAACTGGTCGGCCTTGGCCTGGGCGTCGGTCTCCAGCTGCTTGATCTGCGAGAGCACGGTCTCCCGGTGCTGCTCGGCCTCCTTGACCCGGCGCTCGGCGGTCGAGGAGACCTCGGCGTCCTCGGCGTCGGCCTTGGCCTGCGCCTCGGCGAAGGTCTCGTCGGCCTTGCGGCGCTTGGCGGCGAGGTCGGCCTCGGCCTGCTCGTTGGCCTCGGCGGCGGCCACCCGCACCTTGGCGGCGTAGGCGGTGGCGGCGTCGCGGGCGGCGCGGCTCTCCCGGTCGGCGTCGGCGCGCAGCCCCTCGGCCTCGGAGCGGGTGCGCTCCTCGGTGCGGCGGGCGGCCGCGTCGGCCTCGGTGCGGGTGGTGGCGGCGTACTCCTTGGCGGCCTTGTCGAGCGCCTGCCCCGCCTCGTAGACCTCGTCGCGCAGGTCCTCGGCGAAGCGCTCGGCCTTGTCCCGGACGGCCCGGGCCTCGTTCTCGGCCATCGCGGCCAGTCCGGCGGCCTGCTCGCTGAGCACCTGGTAGTCGGGTTCCGGAGCGTCCTCGGCGGCTCGGCGGACGTCGGCCAGCCGGGCCTCCATCTGCCGGATCCCGGCACCCAGGACGCTCAGCCGTTCCCACGCCTCGTCGCGCTGGGCGGTCAGGGCCGCGAGGGCCCGGTCGACCTGCTCGGGCGCGTAGCCGCGCCGGGCCTGGGTGAAGCCGTACTGGGGGACGGCGTCGCTCATGGGCTCTTCCCCTCGTTTCGCGGGCTGGGCTGCGGAGCCCATGATCGGACGGAGCGGACGAATCCGGAACCGGTTCCGACCACGGGGCCGGATTCGGTCGTCCTACGGACCGGAAAGCGTCAAGGACGGACGAATAGTCCATCCTCTTGACCTATTTTGCGCATATCCGGAGGAATCCCCAACGAGGCACCGCCGCGGCGGTACGCCGGAGGGGCCGCTCCGGACCCCGGAACGACCCCTCCCCACCTGCGAAGACCGTCGACGGACCGCTACAGCAGGCCGTCCCAGAACTGCTCCAGCAGCACGGCCCACCACGTGTCCGCGTCCTGCAGGGCCGCCGGGTCGATCGCGGCGAGCTGGGCCTGGAAGTCGGTCGTCCAGCGACCGGCCTGGTCCGGCGTCAGCCCGTACCGGAGCCGCCACATCCGGCCCAGCAGGGCCAGCGCGCGGACGAACTCCGGCACACCGCTGTTGACGAACCGGGGCTGCTGACCGGTTCCCTCGATGTCCACGGCCACCACGTGCGCGGTGCCGTACTGGACGCACAGCTGCCGGCCGTAGTCGTTGCCGAGCACCAGGTAGCCGCCGAAGTCCGGCGCCGCGGGCAGGCCGCGCTCGGCGGCCAGCTCGGCGAGCGTCGGGATCGGACGGCCCTCCTGCGCCTGGGCCCAGAAGAACGGCCCGAAGTCGCGCGGCAGCCCGGCCCACATCAGCGACTGCGACACCGGCTCCGGCACGCCCTGGCGGGAGACCGCGCGCTGCTCGTAGCGGAACAGGTTCTGCCCGAAGGCCGCGCCGATCTCCTGGGCCAGCTGCTGCGGCGCCACCGGCGGCAGCGGCTGGACACTGCCCGGCGCGGGCAGCGGCACCCGGAACGGGCGGACCCGCTGGGCGCCGGCGGCCTGCTGGTGCAGCTCGTCCAGGTGGTCCAGCAGCTCGGCCATGCCGGCCTGCCGGGAGGCGTGGTCGTGGCCGTACGGGGCGGTGTGGGTGAGCCGCACGTTCGGCCAGGAGGCGGCGATCATGCGGTTGCAGTAGCCGCCGGGCAGATCGCACGACTCCAGCTCGGTGTACAGCTCCAGCACCTGCTCCGGCGGCACGTTCAGCCGGCGCAGGTCCTGAAGGATCTTCCACTCCGGGTGCGGGGTGCCGGGCTCGCTGCGGTGCAGCAGCTTCTGCTCCGAGCCGTCCGGGCCCCGGTAGCTGAGCGCGGCGAAGTACCCCGGGCCGACCGCGGGCACGCCGGGCGGCACGGCCGCGGCCGCCGGCTGGCCGGCCACCGGCGCGGGCGGGACGACACCGGGCGCGGCGCCCCCGGCGTTCGGGTAGCCGTACCCGGCCGCCTGCGCGGCGGGGGCCGCCGGTCCACCGGGCGGCGGCGGGACGGCGGGGCCGCCGGACGGCGGGGTGCCCGGGTCGGCCGGGGCCGGGGCGGCACCCAGCAGGGCCGGGTCGATCGCGCTCGCCAGCTGCGTCGCCTCGTACGCCACACCGGCGCCGGGCGCGGCGGCCGGCGGCGGGGTCGAACCCGCCGGAGCGGCGGGGGTGCCGGCGCCCGGGGTGCTCCGCAGCGCGGCCGGCGGGGGCGGCGGCGGGGCCGAGGCGGCACCCCGGCCGAGCCCGCCCGAGGACGAGGGGCCGGACGAGCCGCCGCGCAGCGCGGCCGGCGGGGGCGGCGGCGGGGCCGAGGCCGCGCCCCGGCCGAGCCCGCCCTGCGGGGCGGCGGCCGGCGGGGCGGCGGGCGCACCGCCGGCGGGCGCACCGCCGGCGGGCGGGGTGGCCGGGGCGCCGGGCAGGCCGGCCAGGCCGGGCAGCGAGCCGGGGGCGGCCAGCATGGTGGGCGCGTACTCGACCGGCGTGCCACCGGCGGGCGGCACGGGCGCGGGCGCCGCGGGGGCGGCGGCCGGCTGGCCGTCCGGCACACCGTCCGGGGCACCGGGCAGGCCCATCAGGCCGGGCATGGCGTCCGGCGGCGCGAGCAGCGTCGGCGCCGGCTCGCCGGGCGCCGGGGCGGGCGCGGGCGCCGGTGCGCTGGGCGCGACCGGCGGGGCCTGCGGGGCCGGCGCCGCAGGCGGCGGGACCGGGGGCAGGACCGGGCCGTCGCCCCCCGGCGGCATCAGCATCGTGGCGGCCTCGGCACCGGGCGGCGGGGGCGTGTCGGGCAGGTCGGAACCGCTGGTCCACAGGCCCTCGGACATCAGCACGGTCGCCGCCTCGGCCCCCGGCTGCGGCGCGGGAGCGGAAGCGGGCGCCACCGGCGCGGCGCCGACCGGCGGCAGCGGCGGGGCGAACGGCTCCTCGTGGCCGGGCGGCGGGGCGAGCATGGTCGGCGCGTCCCCGGCGGGCCGGTCGGAGACCGGCGGCGTGGTCAGCACGGCGGGCGCGGGCGCAGCCGCCGGCTGGTCGACCGGCGCCGGAACGGGCGCGGGCTCGACCGGCGCGGGCGCCGGCTCGACGGGCACCGGCGCGGGCGCCGCCGGAGCGGGCGCGGGCGCGGCGGCAGCGGCCGGGGCCGCCCCCAGCCGCTCCGACTCGGCCGCGATCGCCGCGGCCCCCGCCTCCTGCAGCCACTGCGGCGGGCTGAGCAGGAAGGAGGTGGCCTCCACCGGCCCGGGCGCGGGCTTCGCCGCCCCGGCGGGGTTGGCCGCGACCGGCCGGCCGTACACCTCCTCGTACTGCCGGACCACCTCGTTCACCGGCAGCGCGGGCCACAGCGTGCTGGCGCCGGAGTCCCGGGCGATCACCAGCCGCGCCTCGCCCGAGCCGGCGGAGCCGACCGAGCCGTCCGTCCCGCCGTCCGCGGGCGGCACCGCCCAGCAGACGAAGCCCAGGTCGAACTCCCGGACCCGCACCTCGCGCTGCTGCGCGCGCGGCACCCCGCCGTTGATCCACTCCTCGGCGAGCTCCTGCGCCTGCGCGTACGTCACCACGCCCGGTTCACCCCTGTTGTCCGCATCCTCGTCGTCCCCCGTTCCGCCTGTGCCACCGCACCCACCCCGGTCAGCCCACCGGGACGGCGCGGGCGAACCCGCCGTCCACCATCAGCTTCGCGACCGTCTCCAGCTCCGGCGGGCTGCCGGCCAGCCGGAGCAGGAAGGCGTCGAAGTCGTCCCCGCAGGGCAGCAGCAGCCGGGCGCAGCGGTCCTCGGGGGCCTCCGGCGCGCCGGTGTCGCGGGCGTCGTCGTACAGGTGGAGCCAGACCGAGCCGGCCCGCTCCCCGCGCACCTTGAGGGCGACGATGCCGCCCTGTGCGTAGGCGATACCCAGGTAGTCCTTGGTGAGGTGGTCGCGCAGGCACTTGTTGGCATAGACCACGTCGTCGGTGCCGTACTCCTCGCTGAGGGTGAGGAACGGCTGGTCGAGCAGCAGGCCGAGGTCGGTGTCCAGCGCCAGCCCGACCGGGGCGCGGCCGCCGGCCACCTTGAGGAAGGTGCGGTAGGCGCCGGGCAGCCGGTAGCCGAGGCGCTCCTCGGCGCGCTGCACCAGGTCCTCGGGGACGCCGACCGGGTCGCCGCCGTCCCGGGCGAGCGAGAAGTGGACGGGCCGGTGCTCCTGGAGCGGGCGGGTGCCGCGGCGGGAGTGGTCGGCGGCGGAGGTGGCCAGGCCGCCGTGGTGGCGCAGCAGGGCCTTCACCTCGACCGGGACGAGCTCCATCCGCCGCCAGCCGGGGGCGGCCCGGCCGACCACGTGGTGCCAGGTCCAGCCGGGCGGGGTGGCGACGGCGGTGTCCAGGTCGGCCCAGAGCGGGTGGCCCTCGATGAACAGCGCGGCGTTGGCGGAGACGTAGTCGGTCAGCCGCAGTTCGTCCACGCCGAAGCCCTCGGGCGGGTCGGCGACCTCGGCCGCGGCGGCCGCGTACGGGCTGAAGTCCGGGTAGCCGTACTCGTCCACCCGGACCCCGGCGGGGTGCCGCTCCGCGCGGACCGGGTCCGGGAACTGCACCACCTGACCTGCGTACGCCGCGTTCGGTGCGGCGGCGACGCCGGGCCGACCTGTCGTCATCTGGAAGCCCCCACTGCTGCAACTTCTCGGTGCGCTTGCTGGGCACCAGCCTAGGGGGTCATTCCGGGGACCGAACCCCCGCACCCAGCGCCCGCCGCAACTCCTCCACGACCCGCGTCTGCTGCCCCTCGGTGAGGTGCGGGTGCAGCGGCAGGCTGAGCAGTTCGCGGGCGGCGCGCTCGGCGACGGGGAACGACCCGGCGCGGTGGCCGAGGTGGGCGAAGGCGGGCTGCAGGTGGACCGGCACCGGGTAGTGCACCCCGGCGCCGATCCCGGCGGCGTGCAGCGCGGCGAGGACGGCGTCCCGGCCCCTTCCGGGGGCGATCCGCACCGGGTAGAGGTGCCGGACGTGCTCGTTGCCGGGCGCGGTGCCCGGCAGGGTGAGCACCCCGGCGTCGGCCAGTGGGCGCAGCAGCGCGTGGTAGCGGTCGGCGGCGGCGCGGCGGGCGGCGTTCCAGGCGGGCAGCCGGCGCAGTTTGGCGCGCAGCACGACGGCCTGCAGGGCGTCCATCCGGGAGTTGAAGCCGAACCGTTCGTGCCGGTACTTCCCGCGTGCGCCGTGGTCGCCGATCCGCCGGACGGCGTCGGCCAGTTCGGGGTCGTCGGTGAGCACGGCCCCGGCGTCACCGTAGGCGCCGAGGTTCTTGCCCGGGTAGAAGCTGGTGGCCGCGATCCGCCCGTACGCCGTGCGGCCGTGCTGCCGGGCGCCCTGGGACTGGGCCGCGTCCTCGACCACCGGCCGGCCGTCCGCCACCTCCAACAGCGGCCCCATCGGCGCGAGTTGGCCGAACAGGTGGACGGGCAGCAGCGCCACCGCGGCGGGCAGCGCGGCGGCGGCCCGGTCCGGGTCGATCAGCAGGTGCTCCGGGTCGACGTCGACCGGCACCGGCCGCAGCCCGGCCCGCTGGACGGCCTCGGCGGTGGCGACGAAGGTGTTGGCGGGTAGCACCACGCCGCCGCCGGGCGGCAGGTCGAGGGCGCGCAGGGCGAGTTCGAGGGCGTCGGTGCCGTTGGCGGCGCCCACGCAGTGCCGGACGCCGGTGAACCCCGCGTACTCCCGCTCGAACGCGGCCACTTCGGGGCCCTGGACGAAGGCGCCACTGGCCAGCACCCGGTCGAAGCCCGCCCGCACCTCGGCCGCGACCTCGGCGTGCGCGGCGGCCAGGTCCACCAAGGGGATGCCCGCCCGGTCGGGGGCGCTCACCGGGCCGCCGCCCGGTCGTCCGCCTCGACGGCTCCGGCCGCCTCGACGGCTCCGGCCGCCGCAACCGCTCCGGCCGCCGCAACCGCTTCGGCCGCCCCGGCCGCGGCCCCCACCGGGACGGTGGCGCCGCCGAGTTCGAGGCTGAGCGAGGCGGCCTCCAGCAGCCGCAGCACCCGCACCCCGGCCCGGCCGTCGGTCAGCGGCGCCCGGCCCTCCAGGATGGCGGCGGCGAACTCGGCCATCACGTTGCGCAGCGCCTCCTGCTCGACCAGCGCGGGCGCGACCATCTCGCCGACCCGGTAGGAGATCAGCGCCCGGTGCCGGATCGCGTCGGTCAGTTCGTCGGGCGGGGTGAGGTCCACGCCCCGGTCGTGCACGGCGAGGCGGGCCTGCGGGTTGAGGTCGTCCCAGACCAGGGTGCGCCGGGAGCCGCCGATGAGCGTGGTGCGGACCTTGGTCGGGGAGAGCCAGTTGACGTGGCAGTGCGCCAGCGCGCCGTTGCTGAGCCGCAGCGTCAGGTACGCGACGCAGGCGCGGCCGGCCCCGATCGGGTCGGCGCCCTGGGCGGACACCCCGACCGGTTCGACGCCGGGCGGCAGCACGAAGTCCAGGATCGACAGGTCGTGCGGGGCGAGGTCCCACAGCACGTCCACGTCCGGCTGGACCAGGCCGAGGTTGATCCGCACCGAGTCGAAGAACTGCACGTCGCCGATCTCCCTGCCGTGCACCAGCTCGCGGATCCGGCGCACCACCGGGGTGTAGCAGAAGGTGTGGTCGCACATCAGCACCAGCCCGGCCCGCTCGGCCAGGTCGACGAGTTCGGCGGCCTCGGCGGCGGAGGTGGTGATCGGCTTCTCCACCAGCACGTGCTTGCCGGCCTCCAGCGCGGCCCGGACCAGCCGGTAGTGCGCGCCGGCCGGGGTGGCCACCGCGACGGCCCCGACCCGGTCGTCGGCCAGCACCTCGCGGTAGTCGCCGGTGGCCCGGACGGTGCTGTACTCCCCCAGCACGGCACGGGCCTTGGCCTCGTCCAGGTCGCACAGCCAGTGCAGCCGCAGCGCCGGGGTGTGCTGGGCGTTGCGCACCAGTTTCGGGCCCCAGTAGCCGGCGCCGACCACGGCCAGCCCGACCGGGCGTTCCGGCACCGGCTGCGGCGGGGCGCCCGGGGTCGGCACGTGGCCCCCGGGTGCCTGGTTGGCGGTCTCGGCCTGGGACGGCTTCCACGTCATCGCTCGGGCCCCCTCGCTCCGGCGCCGGGGGCGGGCCGGACGACCCAGCCCCGCCCCCGGCGGCCCCAACGTCCGGCGCGGGCACCGGAGTCGGCCCCCGCGGGGGCCGCGGCCCGCTGCCGGAACGGTACCGGCCGCGGCCCGCGCCCGGGGTCGTTTTCCGGAAATCGACGGACAAGTCATGACGGCGGTGTGCGGATTCGGCCAGCATCGGGTGAGCGCCCGGCCGCACCGGGTCGCCCAGCACCCCGGTTGTGCGGTTGTCGGTGTCGTTTGACAGGCTTGCCCCGGAACGGTCGGCCCCAGACCAGCGGGGGCCGGACCAACGGGAACCGAACCGACAGGAACGAGGAGGGAGAGGACGGATGACCACCGGTGAGCCGGCGGGCCCGCCCGTGCTGCGCCACCTCCGCGACAGTCTGCTGCCCGCCGTCGCCGCCGCGCTGTCGCTCAAGGCCGGTGACGTGCACACCCTGGCCGGCGACAAGGACGAGCGCCTTCCCGTCCTGCACCCGCTGGTCCGCGACTTCCTGGACGCGCTGCCCGTCGAGGCCCGCGAGCGGTTCACCGGCCGCTGCCCGGAGGCCGTCCTGCTCTCCCGGTACCTGCTCTCGGTGGACGGCAAGCGCTCCAAGCGCGCCGCCCGCAAGCCGATGACGGTCCAGGAGGCGCGCAAGGCGCTGAAGGGCGCGCGGATGACGACCGTGCGCATCCGCGAGGAGGGCGACCCGGCGCACGGCACCCACGCCCCACCGTGCCGCTCCTGCACGCCGATGCTGGAGCACTTCACCGTCCTGAGCGTCGTGGTCGGTCCGCCCGCGCACTGACCCGACCGCCCGCGGCCGTACGCCCCCTGTCCCCGAACCCCGGAGCCCGTCCTGAATCCGCCCAGCCCGCCCCCGCCCCCACCGGCCACCCTGTCCCCGGCCACTGCGTCCCCGGCCGGGCTCGGGCGGACCCGCCCACGCTTCCCCGCCCAGGTCGCCGCCGAACTGAAGGCGGCCGGCTGGCACCCCGGCCGCTGGGAGATCCGGCAGGCCGAGGAGTGGGCCGACACCCTGGTCGGGCACGGCGGTCCGACCGGCCCGGGGCACACGGTGTTCCCGGCGGCGGTCGAGGCCTGGGCCGAGTTCGGCGGCCTCGCCTTCGACCTGGTCGGGCCCGGCCGCCAGCTGGCCCGCAGCCCGTTCCTGCTCGACCCGCTGTGCGGACTGCACCTGCCGCGCACCCTGTCCGACCTCGGCCGGGCGCTCGGCACCCGGCTCGCCCCGCTCGGCGAGGAGGCGCACGGGCAGTCATTGCTGGCCATCGACGAGGAGGGCCGGGTCTACGGCCTGGACCACACCGGCGAGTGGTTCCTCGGCCACGGCATCGACCAGGCGATCACCACCCTGGTGCAGGGCACCGCCCCGGAACGGCTGCGCACCGCCGACGGGTACGACGCCTGACTAGGGCGCCGCGCCCGGCCCCGGCCGCCCGAGCCGGTCCGCCCGGACGGCCAGCCGGGACGGCAGCACCGCCTCCACCCGGAACCCGCCGTCCGCCTCCGGCCCGGCCGAGAAGGTGCCGCCCAGCGCGATCACCCGCTCCCGCATGCCGACCAGCCCGTTGCCGCCGCTGGGCAGCTTCGCCGCCCCCAACTCCGCGCCCGGGCAGGCGTTCACCACGCTCACCCGCACGCCGTTCGGCGCGTACGCGAGCAGGACGGACACCTGTGCGCCGCCCGCGTGCTTGTGCGCGTTGGTCAGCCCCTCCTGGACGACCCGGTAGGCGGTCTGCTCGGCCTCGCCGGTGAACTCCTGCCGGCTGCCGCTGACCGTCAGCGTCACCGCCATCCCGGCCGCCCGGGACTGGTCCACCAGCCGGGGCAGCCCGGCCAGCGAGTCCGGCTCCGGCTGGTGGCGGTCCTCGTCCATCCGCAGCACGCCGAGGATCTCGCGCAGTTCGTTCAGCGCCTGCCGGCCCACCTCGCCCATCAGCTTGGCGCTCTGCGCGGCCTTCGCCGGGTCCTTGGCGACGATCCGCTCCAGCGCCCCGGCGTGCACCACCATCAGCGACACCCGGTGCGCCACCACGTCGTGCATCTCCCGGGCGATCCTGGTCCGCTCCTCCAGCCGGGCCCGGCGGGCGCGCTCCCGGGCCTGCTCGGCCAGCAGGTCCAGCTCGGTCTCCAGGCCGTGCGCGCGGTCCTTGAGCGACTCGATCAGCCGCCGCCGCGCCCCCACGTACAGGCCGGTCACCACCGGCGGGACGGTGAGCCCGACCGCCACCAGCACGGCCACCAGCACCTGGACCCACAGGGCCGGCTGCTCCACCGCCGTGTCGCCGGGCGTCAGCATCGACACCATCATCACGGCGACCGCCTCGGCGAAGGCCAGCACCGACAGCGACACCAGCCGCCGGCGCCGCGAGGGCCACTCCCAGGTCTCCGCCAGCGTGTACAGCGACACCACCAGCAGCAGCACCCCGAGCATCCCGGGCAGCACCGCCAGGGTCACCAGCACCGGAACGGCCGGCCACCGCCGGCGCAGCACCAGCGAGCCGCCCGCCAGCGTGCCGACCACCGCGACCGCGGCCGTGCCCGCGGCGGACAGGTCCACCCGGGCGCTCAGGAAGGCGACCGTGCTGACCGCGCACTCCAGCGCGGCCAGCAGCGCCAGTCCGATGTCCAGGAAGGCGCTGCGCGGCCGCTTCCACCACCAGAACGGGTTGACCGGCGCGCGCTCCCCAGGCGACTTGCTCATGCCCCACAGCCTAGAGCGTGCCCCTCGGGCACCGCCGGGCAAGGCCTCCCACCCTTCCCACCGGAACCACCCGTCACACCTCCCGCGCACCTCAAGTGGTCCATACCACAAGCCGTTCCGGTCGCGCTGTCCGCCATCCGGCCACCTCGCGGACAGCGACCGCCCCGACACCTATGCTGGTCGCGTCGGACAGCGCGGTCCGCACGCGTCACACCCGCCACTCTGCGCGTGGACCTGTGACGATGAGCCGTTGCCGAACCCCACCACCACAGGGAGCCAGCCGTGACCGCTCCGGTCCCCAACCAGGCGGACAGCACCACCTCAGTCGGAGCCGCCGGCTCGGAAGAAGACAACGCAGCACTGCGCGCGGACATCCGCCGCCTCGGCGACCTGCTCGGCGAGACGCTGGTCCGCCAGGAGGGCCCCCAGCTGCTGGGCCTGGTGGAACAGGTCCGCCTGCTCAGCCGCACCAACGGCGAGGCCACCGCCGAACTCCTCTCCGACATCGACCTGGAGACCGCCGCCCGGCTCGTGCGCGCCTTCTCCACCTACTTCCACCTCGCCAACGTCACCGAGCAGGTGCACCGCGGCCGCGAGTTCGCCACCCGCCGCGCCCGCGAGGGCTCCCGGCTCGCCCAGGTCGCGGACCAGCTCGCCGACGCCGACCCCAAGCACCTCCAGGACACCCTGGCCCACCTGTCGGTCCGTCCGGTCTTCACCGCGCACCCCACCGAGGCCGCCCGCCGCAGCGTGCTCAACAAGCTGCGCCGGATCGGCGAACTCCTGGACCGCATCCACCGCGAGGAGATCACCTCCGGCCTGGCCGCCGCCGACCCGGCGCGCACCAGCAGCGCCCGGCGCTCGGCCGACCGCCGCCTCGCCGAGGTCATCGACCTGCTCTGGCAGACCGACGAGCTGCGCATCGCCCGCCCCGAGCCCACCGACGAGGCCCGCAACGCCGTCTACTACCTGGACGAGCTGTACCGCGAGGCCGTCCCCGAGGTCCTGGAGGAGCTGCACGAGGAGCTCTCCCGGGTCGGCCTCGACCTGCCCCCGGGGGTGCGCCCGCTCACCTTCGGCACCTGGATCGGCGGCGACCGCGACGGCAACCCCAACGTCACCCCGCAGGTCACCTGGGACGTCCTCAACCTCCAGCACGAGTACGGCATCAAGGACGCCCTCGCCGCCGTCGACGACCTGCGCAACACCCTCTCCACCTCCGAGCGGCTGGCCGGCGCCTCCGTCGAACTGCTCGCCTCGCTCAACACCGACCTGCACCGGCTCCCCGAACTCAGCCCCCGCTACAAGCGGATGAACGCCGAGGAGCCGTACCGCCTCAAGGCCACCTGCGTCCGGCTCAAGCTGGAGAACACCCGCGAGCGGCTGGCCGGCGGCACCCCGCACGTCGAGGGCCGCGACTACCTCGGCACCCGCGAGCTGGTCGCCGACCTGCGGCTGATCCAGGACTCGCTGCGCGCCCACCGCGGCGAACTCATCGCCGACGGCCGCCTCGCCCGCGCCATCAACACCGTCGAGGCCTTCGGCCTCCAGCTCGCGACCATGGACGTCCGCGAGCACGCCGAGGCCCACCACCACGCCCTCGGCCAGCTCTTCGACCGCCTCGGCGAAGAGGCCTGGCGCTACGCCGACATGCCCCGCGAGTACCGGCAGAAGCTGCTCGCCAAGGAGCTGCGCTCGCGCCGCCCGCTCGCCCCCACCCCGGCCCCGCTGGACGAGGCCGGCACCAAGACCCTCGGCGTCTTCAACACCATCCGCGAGGGCTTCGAGCGCTTCGGCGACGAGATCGTCGAGAGCTACATCATCTCGATGTGCCAGGGCGCCGACGACGTCTTCGCCGCCACCGTGCTGGCCCGCGAGGCCGGCCTGATCGACCTGCACGCCGGGATCGCCAAGATCGGCATCGTGCCGCTGCTGGAGACCACCGACGAACTCCAGCAGGCCGACCGCATCCTCGACGAGATGCTCTCCGACCCCTCCTACCGGCTGCTCGTCTCGCTGCGCGGCGACGTCCAGGAGGTCATGCTCGGCTACTCCGACTCCTCCAAGTTCGGCGGCATCACCACCTCCCAGTGGGAGATCCACCGCGCCCAGCGCCGGCTGCGCGACGTCGCCCACCGCTACGGCATCCGGCTGCGCCTGTTCCACGGCCGCGGCGGCACCGTCGGCCGCGGCGGCGGCCCCTCGCACGAGGCCATCCTGGCCCAGCCCTGGGGCACCCTGGAGGGCGAGATCAAGGTCACCGAGCAGGGCGAGGTCATCTCCGACAAGTACCTGCTCCCCTCCCTCGCCCGGGAGAACCTGGAGCTGACCCTCTCCGCCACCCTCGCCGCCTCCGCGCTGCACACCTCGCCGCGCCAGGCCCCCGAGGAACTGGCCCGCTGGGACGCCGCGATGGACCAGGTCTCCGAGGCCGCCCACACCGCCTACCGCGCCCTGGTCGACCAGGAGGACCTGCCGAAGTACTTCTTCGCCTCCACCCCCGTCGACCAGCTCGCCTCGCTGCACCTCGGCTCCCGCCCGTCCCGCCGCCCCGACTCCGGCGCCGGCCTGGACGGCCTGCGGGCCATCCCGTGGGTCTTCGGCTGGACGCAGTCCCGCCAGATCGTCCCCGGCTGGTACGGCGTCGGCTCCGGCCTCGCCGCCGCCCGCGCGGCCGGCCTCGGCGACGTCCTGGACGAGATGTACGGGCAGTGGCACTTCTTCCGCAACTTCCTGTCCAACGTCGCCATGACGCTGGCCAAGACCGACCTGCGGATCGCCCGCCACTACGTCGAGCAGCTGGTGCCCGCCGACCTGCGGCACATCTTCGACCAGATCGTCGCCGAGCACGAGCTCACCCTGCGCGAGGTGCTGCGGCTCACCGGCGAGAGCGAACTGCTCGAACACAACCCGGTGCTGAAGCAGACCTTCACCGTCCGCGACGCCTACCTCGACCCGATCTCCTACCTGCAGGTCGCGCTGCTGCGCCGCCAGCGCGAGGAGGTCGCCGCCGGCGGCCACGAGGACCCGCTGCGCGCCCGCGCCCTGCTCCTCACCGTCAACGGCATCGCCGCCGGCCTGCGCAACACCGGCTGACGGACGGCACGAACGGCGAAGGGGCCGTTGTCCATCCCCCCGGATGGACAACGGCCCCTTCGAGCTTCTTCCGGGGCCGCTCCTACAGCGGGACCCCGTCCACCAGCAGCGGCCCGTACCGCCGCTTGAACTCCGCCGTCAGCTGCGGCATCCGGTCCCGGAGGTAGCCCGGCCAGACGACCTTCACCCCGGCGCCGCCGTCGAGCAGCCGCCAGTGCCAGCTCTCGACGTTCTGGGACTTCCAGTAGGCGGCGTCCGCCCTGGCCTTCTCGGTGACGGCCCGCAGCTCGGCGAACGAGTGCTCCGCGTCCTCGAACACCAGCCTGGTGGCCGGCCACGGCCGGACCGCCGCCCGCACCGCCTCGTCGAAGCCGCCGTCCCCGGGGACGCGCTTGACGTGGAGCGTCTGCGCGCCCGGGTCCCAGCAGAAGCCGAGGTAGCGGTCCGCGAACTGCTTGGCCCCGAGCTCGTCGACGGCCTTGGCCGCCTCGTGCGGGGCGATCGTCTCCTGCGCCGTGCGCGGCACCCCGGGGGTCGGGAACGGCGCCTCGGCGAACTCCCGCCAGGAGGACGACCCGTGCCACTGGGCGTCGATCCAGAAGTCCCCCGTGCCGTCGCTCTTCGCGGGGTCGCAGGAGGCGACGGGGCTGCCGGGGAGGTCCGACACCGGTGGTGGAGTCCACGGCGGCCCGGTGCGGAAGCCCGTGGAGCTTCCGGACGGCGAGCCGGACGGAGCCCCGGTCGGAGAAGCGGACGGGGAGGCGGAGGCGGACGGGCTCGCCGGTGCCACCATCGCCGTCTCCGACCCGCCGCCCCCGCCGAGTTGGGCCAGTCCGCCCATCCCGACCGCCAGCACCACGACGACCGCCGACCCCCGTACGGCAGCCCGACGCCGCGCCCGGCGCGCGCCCGCCTTCCTCAGCCCGGCCAGCGGCACGGCGCCGCCGGTCACCCCGTCCGCCCGCGCGCCCAGCCGGACGACCAGCTCCCGCTCGAACTGCCCCGATGCCCCGCCGGTGTCGCCCTCAGTGGCCATGTGCGACCAACTCCCTCTCCCCAGCCAGTTCCTGGCGAAGCGCCTTGACGGCCCTGGCCAGGTGCGTCTTGGCGGTCGGCAGCGAGCAGCCCAGCTCCTCCGCCACCCGTGCGACCGGGAGGTCCACGTAGTAGCGCAGCACCACGGCGGCCCGCTGACGCTTCGGCAGCGCCCGCAGCGCCTCCGCGAGCCGCTCGTCCCCGGCGTCCGCCGGGTCCTGCGGGGCGTCCGGCAGTTCGGAGGTCAGCACCTCCCGCCGGGTCCGCCGCCAGCGGGAGACGTGCGTGCGGACCATCGCGGTCCGCACGTACCCCTCGGCCGCCTGCGGGTCCCGGATGGCGAAGCGCTTCGGGTACACCCGGGTCAGCGCGTCGTGCAGCAGGTCCCTGGCGTCGTGCAGGTCCCCGGTGATCAGGAAGGCCCCGCGCAGCAGTGCGTGGTACCGCGCCGCGACGAACTCGTCGAACGGGTCCCCGCCGACGCCCCCGGGGGCCACCGCATCACGCTTCATACCCACAGGACGCACCGCCCGTCGAAAACGGATGACAAACCGAACGACGGATTTTCAGACCAACACGAAGGGCCGGCGCTCACCGAGAGCACCGGCCCCTTCCGTCCCACGTTCCTACTCCGCGGGCTCCCCCGCGCGCCTGCGCCGCAGCCACAGCGCGGCACCGCCGGCCGACACCAGCAGGCCGCCGCCGACCGCGAGCAGCCCCGCGTCCGGCCCCATCGAGTCACCGAGCACCGGCGCGAACTGCGCCGCCGCGGGCTCCGGGGTGACCGCCGGGTCCGGCTCCGCGACCGGGTCGGCGTGCGCCATCGCGCCGCCCGACAGCAGCGCTCCCGCCACCCCCAGCGCGCCGGCCGTGCCGACCCGTCGCCCGAGCTGCACCAGCCGGACCACCCGGCGCCGCCGAAGCCGGCGGACCGGACGCAATCTCCGCATCGAGAACTCCCCAGGACCCGTTCGCGTACCAGGGCGACGCTATCCGATCGCCCACAGGGTTCTCACACGGATTCAGGTGTGGGCGGGCAAGCGTTGTACGACCGTTGCGTACGCCGCTCAGTACGCCGCTCAGTACGCCGCGCAGTACGCCGCACATCCCGCCGCCGGGCCCGCCCGTGACGGCTCGTCAGGAGTTGTACGTGCCCTGCGCCCGCTCCAGGCCCTCGGACAGCAGCGCCTCCACCGCGTCCGCCGAGCGGTCCACGAACCACTCCAGCTCCTTGCGCTCGGTCGAGGAGAAGTCCTTCAGCACGAAGTCCGCGACCTCCATCCGGCCCGGCGGCCGGCCGATCCCGCAGCGCACCCGGTAGTAGTCCGGGCCGAGCGACTTGGTGATCGACTTCAGCCCGTTGTGGCCGTTGTCCCCGCCGCCCAGCTTCAGCCGCAGCGCCGCGTAGTCGATGTCCAGCTCGTCGTGGACGGCGATCAGCGCCGAGGCCGGCACCTTGTAGAAGTCCCGCAGCGCCGTCACCGGCCCGCCGGAGAGGTTCATGAAGGACATCGGCTTGGCCAGCACCACCCGCCGGCCCGCCAGCCGCCCCTCGGCCACCTGCGCCCGGCTCTTGTGCGCCTTGAACTTGGCGCCGATCCGCTGCGCCAGCAGGTCGACCACCATGAAGCCGATGTTGTGCCGGTTCCGGGCGTACTGCTCGCCCGGGTTGCCCAGCCCCACCACCAGCCAGGGGCCCTCGTACTCGTCCGCCATCCTTCACTCCTTCGCGCTCGACGCCATCATCCCGGACACACCGCTGCCCCGGCCGCTCCAGCGGGAGCGACCGGGGCAGCGGCCTTCAGCTACGTGGTGCTACGAGGCTCAGGCCTCGGCGCCCTCGGCCTCGGCGGCCTCGTCCTCGGCCGGGGCGGCCTGGGCGGCGATGACCTGCAGGACGACGGCGTCGGCGTCGACGGCCAGCGAGACGCCGGCCGGCAGGACGATGTCCTTGGCGTGCACCGAGGCACCGGCCTCCAGGCCGGCGACGGAGACGGTGACGGCCTCGGGCAGGTGGGTGGCCTCGGCCTCGATCGGCAGGGCCTGCAGGACGTGCTCCAGCAGGTTGCCGCCCGGGGCCAGCTCGCCCTCGGTGTGGACCGGAACCTCGACGGTGACCTTCTCGCCACGCTTGACCAGCAGCAGGTCGACGTGCTCGATGTCGCGCTTGATGGCCTCGCGCTGGACGGCCTTCGGCAGGACGTACTCGTCCTTGCCCTCGATCGGCACGACCAGCAGGGCGTTCGGGGTCTTCAGGGCCATCATCAGGTCGTGGGCCGGCAGGTTCAGGTGAACCGGGGCGTGGCCGTGGCCGTAGACGACACCGGGGACGAAGCCGGCGCGACGGGCGCGACGGGCGGCACCCTTGCCGAACTCGGTACGGGTCTCGGCGGCAAGGCGGATCTCGGACACGACTGCACTCCTCGTGAAAATGGCGCGGGGGTGCAGGCAACGCGAAAAACCGCCGGGACCACACCCTCAGTACGTTCGGGGGTCACTCGGCGGCAACGGCCTCTGCCGGCGGACGGAATCCGCTACCGGCAGCGCGTCGATCACGGAGCGGGCGCCCGTCCAGCGGGCACACGGCATCCCTCGCCGAGCAGTTTCACGAGTCTAACCGCACCGGGGCCCTCCCGCGAAATCGGCGGCGGCCCCGGCCCGTCCGGACCGGGGCCGCCGCGGGGCCCTCGTCAGTGCACGCCCGCCGGGGCGGGCGCCGATCGGCTCAGTGCACGCCCTCGAACAGGCTGGTGACCGAGCCCTCCTCGAACACCTCGCGGATCGCGGCCGCGATCGACGGGGCGATCGACAGCGTGGTGATCTTGTCCAGCTGGAGCTCCGCCGGGGTGGGCAGCGTGTTGGTGAACACGAACTCGCTCACCCGCGAGTTCTTCAGCCGGTCCGCGGCCGGGCCGGAGAGCACGCCGTGGGTCGCGGCCACGACGACGTCCGCCGCGCCGTTCTCGAACAGCGCGTCGGCCGCGGCGCAGATGGTGCCGGCGGTGTCGATCATGTCGTCGACCAGGACGCAGACCCGGCCCTTGACGTCACCGACGACCTCGGCCGACAGGATGGTGTTGGCCTGGGTCATGTCGCGGCGCTTGTGGATGATCGCCAGCGGGGCGTCCAGCCGGTCGCACCACTGGTCGGCCACCTTCACGCGGCCGGCGTCCGGCGAGACGACGGTCAGCTTGGAGCGGTCCACCTTCTCGCCGATGTAGTCGGCCAGCAGCGGCAGCGCGAACAGGTGGTCCACCGGGCCGTCGAAGAAGCCCTGGATCTGCGCGGTGTGCAGGTCCACGGCCATCAGGCGGTCGGCACCGGCCTGGCGCAGCAGGTCGGCGATCAGGCGGGCGGAGATGGGCTCGCGGCCCAGGTGCTTCTTGTCCTGGCGGGCGTACCCGTAGAACGGCAGGATCGCGGTGATGCTCCGGGCGGAGGCCCGCTTCAGAGCATCGATCATGATCAGCTGCTCCATGATCCACTGGTTGATGGGAGCCGTGTGGCTCTGCATCACGAAGCAGTCCGCGCCGCGCGCCGACTCCAGGAAGCGGACGTAGATCTCGCCGTTGGCGAAGTCGAGGGCCTTGGTCGGAACCAGCTCGGTCCCCAGCGCCTCGGCAACCTCCTTCGCCAGCTCCGGGTGGGCACGGCCGGAGAAGAGCTTGAGCTTCTTCTCACCCGACGTCGTGATCCCGCTCACTGCACCGTCTCCTCGCGTTGCGGACGCTGAACCCCGCACCCCGCCCGGGCAGGCGCAGCCCGCACGCGACAGGGATCGGGGAATTGTCGGTACGCCTGGACACGGGCGGTAAGCCCAGTGGCGCACGTATGTCCCCCAGGTTACGCGCCCGCGCAGAAACCGTCCGCCCCGGGACCGCCCCCAGGATTCCCGCCCGTCCCGTCAGGCCTGCGCCGCACCCTGCGCCGCACCGTCGGTCGCGGCCTGCGCGGCCTGCGCCGACGCGGTCCCGGGACGCTTGCGCTCCACCCAGCCCTCGATGTTGCGCTGCTGCGCCCGGCTCACGCCGAGCGCGCCCGGCGGGACGTCGGAGGTGATCACCGAGCCCGCCGCGGTGTAGGCGCCGTCACCGACCGTGACCGGGGCGATGAACATGTTGTCCGAGCCGGTCCGGCAGTGCGCGCCGATGACCGTGCGGTGCTTGCGCACGCCGTCGTAGTTCACGGTGACCGAGGCGGCGCCGACGTTGGTGCCCTCGCCGATGGTGGCGTCCCCGATGTAGGAGAGGTGCGGCACCTTGGCGCCCTCGCCCAGCTCGGAGTTCTTCACCTCGACGTAGGTGCCGACCTTCGCCTTGCGGGCCAGCTTCGCCCCCGGCCGCAGGTAGGCGTACGGGCCGGTGACGGCGAGCTCGCCGATCTCGGCGCGCTCGGCCGTGGTGTTGCTCACACGGGCGCCGGCGCCGACCAGGGTGTCGGTCAGGGTCGAGTTCGGGCCCACCTCGCAGCCCTCGCCCAGGTGGGTGGCGCCGTGCAGCTGGGTGTTCGGCAGCACCACGGCGTCCGGCTCGAAGGTCACCTGCACGTCGAACCAGGTGGTCGCCGGGTCCACCACGGTGACGCCCGCGCGCATCGCCCGCTCCAGCAGGCGGTCGTTCAGCAGCCGACGGGCCTGCGCCAGCTGCACCCGGTCGTTGATGCCCAGGATGTCGCGGTGGTCCTCGGCCACCACGGCGCCCACCCGGTGGCCGGCCGTGCGCAGGATCGCCAGGGTGTCGGTCAGGTACTCCTCGCCCTGCGAGTTGTCCGTGGTCAGCTCGGCCAGCGCCTCGGCGAGCAGCTTGGCGTCGAAGGCGAAGACGCCCGAGTTGATCTCGGCGATGGTGCGCTGGGTGTCGCTGGCGTCCCGCTCCTCGACGATCGCGGCGACGGCGCCGTCCTCGTCCCGCAGGATCCGGCCGTAGCCGAACGGCTCGGGGACGACGGCGGTCAGCACGGTGACGCCGTTCTGCTGCGCCTCGTGCGAGGTCGCCAGCCGGTGCAGGGTCTCGCCGGTGAGCAGCGGGGAGTCCCCGGCGGTGACGATCACGGTGCCGTCCAGCGTCACGCCGTCCGCGGCCAGTGCCTCCAGCGCCGTCCGCACGGCGTGCCCGGTGCCCTTCTGCTCCTCCTGCACCACCGGACGCGCGGCCGGGTGGTGCGCGGCCAGGTGCTCGACGACCTGCTCGCGCTGGTGCCCGACGACCACCACGAGGTGACCGGGGGTCAGTTCACCGGCCGCCGAGACGGCGTGGCCCACCAGGGAGCGTCCGCACACCTCGTGCAGCACCTTGGGCAGCTTGTTCGACTTCATCCGGGTCCCGCCACCGGCGGCGAGCACGACAACGGCGGCAAGCGACTTGGCACCCAAGGGGAGGCTCCTCAGTAGGTTCACAGCGAGGGCAGAGCGGCCAGGGGCGCGGATCCGCACAGATGCCCTGGCCGTTCGAGGATAGTGCGAGGCTACCTGCGGGAACGCCGGGGCCTCGGCCCGCGGATGTCCGCCCCTGGCCGTTCGGATGGCTCCCGGAGGAGGATTCGAACCCCCATAAGCTGGACCAAAACCAGCTGTCCTGCCCTTAGACGATCCGGGACCGCGCACCCCGCTCGCAGGACTCCCGGCGGCGCGCTCGCCCAAGACTACGGGTTGGCGCGGCTCACATCTACCACCTGTCGCCAACCGCCCCCGCCGCTCCCGGCCGTGGTCGCGGGGCGCGCGGCGAGGGGCCTGCGGCGGCCCGTCCCCCGATCGGGTGCGACCGGCCCGCTCACCGGACGGGCCCCGGGTTCATCCATCCAGTCGGGTGAATTCACTCAAGCGCCGCGCGGCGGTGTGTTCCCCTGGCGACGGAGCGCAACCTACGATGCCGTAGGTTACGCCGACGTAGCCTCCGCTCCTCTCCCGTACCGGGACGCCGCAAAGGGACGCCCATGACCATCCAGGCAGGCGAGACGCGCGCGGGGAACGCCGCGTCCCCCACCCCACCCGCCGACACCGCCGCCGATCCGGCCGCCGACGCCGCCACCCAGCTGTCCGCCACCCGCGGCGGGGAGCGGCAGGGCCAGGCCGAGCGGATCGCGCTCCTGCTGTTCATCCTCGTGCCGTTCGCCGCCCTGCTGGCCGCCGTCCCGGTGGCCTGGGGGCACGGGCTGGGGTGGACGGACGTCGCGATCGCCGTCGTCATGTACTTCCTCACCTGCCACGGTGTCACCGTGGGCTACCACCGCTACTTCACCCACGGCGCGTTCAAGGCCTCCCGCCCGATCAGGCTCGCCCTGGCGATCGCCGGCAGCCTGGCCGTCGAGGGCCCGCTGGTGCGCTGGGTGGCGGACCACCGCCGGCACCACCGGTTCAGCGACAAGGAGGGCGACCCGCACTCCCCGTGGCGCTACGGCGAGAGCGTCCCGGCGCTGATGAAGGGCCTGTGGTGGGCGCACATGGGCTGGTTGTTCGACGAGGAGCAGACCTCGCAGCTCAAGTACGCCCCCGACCTGGTCCGGGACCCGGCCATAAGGCGGATCTCCCGGCTGTTCTGGCTCTGGACCCTGATCTCCCTGCTGCTGCCCCCGCTGGTCGGCGGCCTGGTGACGCTCTCGTGGCAGGGCGCGCTGTCCGCCTTCTTCTGGGGCTCGCTGGTCCGGGTCGCGCTGCTGCACCACGTCACCTGGTCGATCAACTCGATCTGCCACGCGGTCGGCCGGCGCCCGTTCCGCTCCCGGGACCGCTCCGGCAACGTCTGGTGGCTGGCCGTGCTGTCCTGCGGCGAGTCCTGGCACAACCTGCACCACGCCGACCCGACCGCGGCCCGGCACGGGGTCCTGCGCGGACAGATCGACTCCTCGGCCCGGCTGATCCGCTGGTTCGAGCTGGCCGGCTGGGTCCGGGACGTCCGGTGGCCGGACGCTCAGCGGATCGCCGCCCGCCGCGCCGCATGAGGCGGCGCTTCCAGCATGATGTAGGGGTGAACGGGAGCAGCGCAGACAGCACAGGCGGTCACCTCAGCGCGCGGACGGACGCGGCGCCCGATGCGGCGCCGGTCCGTCCGCGCGCCGCTGCACCGGGGGGCGGGGCGGCCGACCGGCGCCCCGGGAGCGACGGTCCGGCCGCCGCCCCCGCACCACGCCGCCGCGGCGGCCGGGTCCGGATGACCGGCAAGCAGCGGCGGGAGCAGCTGCTGGAGATCGGCCGGACGGTCTTCGCGGAGCGCGGCTACGACGGCACCTCGGTGGAGGAGATCGCGGAGCGCGCCGGGGTCTCCAAGCCGGTGGTGTACGAGCACTTCGGCGGCAAGGAGGGGCTGTACGCGGTGGTGGTGGACCGCGAGATGCAGCTGCTGCTGGACATGGTGACCGGCGCGCTGACCGGCGGGCACTCGCGCGAGCTGCTGGAGCAGGCGGCGTTCGCGCTGATGGACTACATCGACACCTCGACGGACGGCTTCCGGATCCTGGTCCGGGACTCGCCGGTGGCGCAGTCGACCGGCACCTTCGCCTCGCTGATCAGCGACATCGCCACCCAGGTCGAGGACATCCTCGGCCTGGAGTTCAAGTCCCGCGGCTTCGACGCCCGGCTTGCCCCGATGTACTCGCAGATGCTGGTCGGGATGGTCGCGCTGACCGGCCAGTGGTGGCTGGAGGTCCGTAAGCCGGACAAGGCGACGGTGGCGGCGCACCTGGTGAACCTGGCCTGGCACGGGCTGGAGGGCCTGGAGCGGCACCCGAGGCTCGTCGGCGACCGCACGGGCTGAGCCCGCGCCGGGCTCCCTGTCAGCGCTTGGCCCCGGCCTATTCGACCCCGGCCTACTTGGCCCCGGCCTGCTTGACCCCGCCCTGCTTGACCCCGACCGCGAAGATCCGCCGGAACGGGAACACCGTCCCGTACGGCCCCGCCGGGTAGGCCTCGCGCAGCAGCCGCCCGTACTCGGCGAGGAAGGCGGCCCGGTCGGCCGGGTCGGTGAGCCGGGTGAGGACCGGGCGCAGGGCGCTGCCCTTGACCCACTCCAGGACGGGCTCCGGCCCCGCCAGCAGGGTGGAGTAGGTGGTCTCCCAGACGTCGGGCCGGCAGCCGGCGGCGGCCAGGGCGTCGAGGTAGCGCTCGGGCGGGTGGACGCCGGCGCGGACGGCCCCCGTGCCGAGCGCGTCGCGCCAGCGGGCGCTGCGGCGCAGGTCGGCGAGCAGGGTGTGGCTGGGGGCGTCGAAGTTGCCGGGCACCTGGAAGGCGAGGACCCCGCCGGGTTCGAGGGCGTCGGCCCAGCGCGGCAGCAGCGCCAGGTGCCCGTCCACCCACTGCAGGGTGGCGTTGGAGACGATCAGGTCGGGCCGCACCGGGGCCGGGTCGTAGTCGCGGGCGTCGGCGAGCAGGTACGCGGCGGTGGGCTCGCCCTCGGTACGGGCGGTGGCGAGCATCGGGGCGGAGCTGTCGACGCCGGTGAGGCGGGCGTGCGGCCAGCGCTCGCGCAGGGCGGCGGTGGAGTTGCCGGGGCCGCAGCCGATGTCGATCACCACCTCGGCGCCCGGGTGCGGGAGGGCGGGGACCCGGGCCAGCAGCTCGTGCAGCGGGCGGGTCCGTTCGTCGGCGAAGCGCAAGTACTGGGTCGGGTCCCAGACGGGAGCGGCCATGGCTCACCTCTCAGGTATCTCGACATCAAGATATCTCCGTTAGCCTCACTGGCACATTTCTCGATGTCAAGAGACTTCACATCGACACATCCACCGATACACTGATCGTCATGGAGGACGAGGTCGACAGGCTGGTCGCAGCGTGGCGCCGAGAGCGCCCCGACCTCGACGTGGAGCCGCTCGAAGTGCTCAGCCGGGTCAGCCGGCTGGCCCGGCACCTGGACCGCGCCCGCCGCACCGCCTTCGCCGAGCACGGCCTGGAACCCTGGGAGTTCGACGTGCTGACCGCCCTTCGGCGGGCCGGCTCCCCGTACCAGCTCTCCCCCGGCCAACTGCTCACCCAGACCCTGGTCACCTCCGGCACCATGACCAACCGGATCGACCGCCTCACCGGCAAGGGCCTGGTCAAGCGCCTGCCCGACCCGGACGACCGGCGCGGCGTGCTCGTCCGGCTCACCGACGACGGGCGGGACCGCGCCGACCAGGCGCTCGCCGGACTGCTCGTGCACGAGCGCGAACTGCTGGCCCAGCTGACCCCCGGCCAGCAGGGCGAACTCGCCGGACTGCTCCGGCTGCTGGTCGCCCCGTTCGACAACATCCCGGGCTGAGGGCCTGCGGGGCCGTGCCGCTCAGCCCCGCTCGGCGGCGCCCGCCACCGACTGCGGCGGCGCCGGGACGGCCGGCTCGGCCGGGCCGACCCCGGCCCGGCGGGCCACCGCGACGGCCGCCAGCGTGGAGTGCACCCCGAGCTTGCCCAGCACGTTCTGCATGTGGGTCCGGACGGTGTGCGGCGACAGGTACAGCCGCTCGGCGACGGCCTGCCGGCCGAGACCCGCGACCATGCAGCGCAGGATCTGCTTCTCCCTCGGCGTGAGGGTGTCCACCAGCCGCTCGCTCTCGGTGCGGTCGCGCCGGGCGGTGGTCAGCTCCCGGATCACCCCGGTCAGCAGGGCCGGCGGCAGGTGCGTCTCGTCCCGCAGCACGCCGCGGATCACCGCCAGCAACCGGGCCAGCGAACTCTCCTTGGCCACCCACCCGGCGGCGCCCGCGTGCAGGGCGCGGGCGGCGCGGTGCGGGTCGTCGGCGACGGCCAGGACGACGGCGCGCAGCCCGGGGTGGGCGCGGCGCAGCCGGCCGAGCAGGGTGATGCCGTCCGGCGCCGGGGCGACGGGTCTGAGCTGGTCCGGGCGGTGCTGCGGGAGGCGGTCGGGGCGCTCG
Organism: Streptomyces sp. Y1; assembly: GCF_041053115.1. Lineage (NCBI taxonomy): Bacteria > Bacillati > Actinomycetota > Actinomycetes > Kitasatosporales > Streptomycetaceae > Streptomyces > Streptomyces sp. Y1. The sequence goes on from NZ_CP163445.1 coordinate 3,167,583, forward strand.
TCGAGCAGCGGGCGGGCGCCGGGCGGCGGCGCCGACACGGCCGCGGGCGGCAGGGCCGGGCGGCGGGGCTGCGGCACGTCCGGGGTGGGGCGGCGGCGGGCGGCCGGCTGTCCCGGCTGACCGGCCGCCGCGCCCGGCTGCGGGGGGTGCGCCGTCCGGGCCGCCGGGGCGGCCTGGTTCGTCTGCGCCGCCTGTGCCGCCTGCGCCGCGACTGCCGCCTGTGCTGCCTGCGCTGCCTGCGCGCCGAGGTCGGCGTCGACCAGCACCACGTCGTAGGCCCGGCCCTCGGTGGCGGCCCGCTCCAGCGCCCGCTCGGCGGCGGCCGCGCTGCCGGCCGCGCCCACCTCCACGTCCGGCTCGGCGGCGAGCGCCGCGGCCAGCGCCTCGGCGAAGATCCGGTGGTCGTCGACCACCAGGACGCGGATCCGCCCCATCGTCAGTTCCCCCTGCTCAGACCATCCCCGCCAGCCCGGAGCCGACCCGGTCCGGCCCCGGGGCCCGTCGTCGAGCCCCCGCCCGCAGGGCGGCGCCGGGGCCCGGGCGCTGCCGATACCGCCCTCAGGGTACGGGCCGGGAAAGACGCTCGTGGTGGTTTGGTGAAGTTTCGCCAGGAGGTGCGCGGGTGGCCGGAACCACCCCCTGTGCCGCTCCCCACCCGCGAACGGCGCGGGCGCCGCCCCCCGGGTGGGGAGCGGCGCCCGCGGCGGTCGTCACGGCCTACTGGCCGGCGCGCTCCAGGGTGAACTTCCAGGCGTCGGCGACGATGTCGTCCAGGTTCGCCCGGCGCGGCTGCCAGCCCAGCGCCTGGTGGGCGCGCTCGGCGGAGGCGACCAGCACGGCCGGGTCGCCGGCCCGGCGGGCGGCGACCTGCACCGGGATCTCCCGGCCGGTGACGCGCTTGACCGACTCGATGACCTCGCGGACCGAGAAGCCGTTGCCGTTGCCCAGGTTGCAGATCAGGTGCTCGCCCGGCTTGGCCGCGTCCAGCGCCAGCAGGTGCGCGTCGGCGAGGTCCGCGACGTGGATGTAGTCGCGGATGCAGGTGCCGTCCGGGGTCGGGTAGTCGTCGCCGTACACGGCGATGTGCGGGCGCTGCCCGAGCGCGGCCTGGAAGACCAGCGGGATCAGGTGCGACTCGGGGTCGTGCCGCTCGCCGTAGGAGCCGTACGCGCCGGCCACGTTGAAGTAGCGCAGCGAGACGGCGGCCAGGCCGTGCGCGACGGCCTCGCTGGTGATGATGTGGTCCACGGCGAGCTTGGTGGCGCCGTAGGTGTTGGTCGGCGCGGTGCGGGCGGTCTCCGCGATCGGCACGACCTCCGGCTCGCCGTAGGTGGCGGCGGTGGAGGAGAACACCAGCTTGCGCACGCCGGCCGCGCGCATCGCGCAGATCAGCTCCAGCGAACCGGCCACGTTGTTGCGCCAGTACTTCTCCGGGTCCGCGACCGACTCGCCGACCTGGGAGGAGGCGGCGAAGTGCAGCACGCCGTCGAAGGAGCCGTCCAGGACCTTGCCGGCCTCCTGGATGCGCCCCTCGACGAACTCGGCCCCGGCCGGAACGCCCTCGCGGAACCCGGTGGAGAGGTCGTCCAGGACGGTCACCTGGTGCCCCGCCTCCAGCAGGTGGGCAGCGACCACGCTGCCGACGTAGCCGGCCCCACCCGTGACCAGGTACTTACTCATGTTGAGACCTCCAGCGGGCGACGGCACCCGCCCGGTCGGCGGCGCCGTCGACTGAGATGCGAACGACTGGGGCCATTCTCCCTTCCCGCCGGTGTGCTCCGGACCACGGTTGCCGCCCGGACGATCCCGTCCCGCACCGTTCACCTGCCGCTCAGCCGTCCGCCATCCGCTCCAGCAGACCGGTGCGCGCCGCCACCGCGGCCGCCTCCAGCCTGGTCCGCGCGCCGAGCTTCATCAGCACCCGCTGGACGTGGGTACGGGCGGTGCTCGCGGCGATCCGCATCCCGGCCGCGATCGCCGCCGTGTCCTCGCCGTCCGCGATCCGGGCCAGCACCTGCACCTCACGGCGGGTCAGCAGCCGCAGCAGCCGCGCCGCCTCGTCGTCCGGCTCGACCGCCGGGCGCAGCAGCTGGTCGAAGGCCCCGCGCAGGACGTCCACGGCGACCGCCGCCTCCCCCGCCCGGGCCCGCCCGATCGCCCGCTCGACCACCTCGATCCGCTCGTCGCTCGGCACGTACCCGGCCGCGCCGGCCGCGAACGCCCCTGCCACGCCGCGCAGTTCACCCACCGGCCCGAGCACGATCACGGCCACCCCGGGGCACTCCCGGCGGATCCGCCGCAGCCCGTCGAAGGCGCCCGGCCCGCCCGGCGCGGCCACCCCCAACAGGCACACCTCCGGTCGCCGCCCGACCACCAGGTCGGCCGCCACCGCGGCCGGGGTGCCGACCGCGAGGACCCGGTGCCCGCGCAGCTGGAGCGCGGTGGCCAGCGCCTCGGCCAGCAGACGGTGGTCGTCGACCACCACGAGTCGAACACCCATGACGCCCTCCCGGTCGGGGTCCGGCTCGCGCCCGCACCCCTCGGGCGGACGGCCGATGACGCACCATCAGAACGCATTCCGTGCCCGACCCGCCAGACCTCCCGGCCCGGCTCCCCCGAACGGGGAACGCGAAAGACCCCCCGCCATCAGGCGAGGGGTCTTTCCGTGGAGCCCCCATGCGGAATCGAACCGCAGACCTTCTCCTTACCATGGAGACGCTCTACCGACTGAGCTATAGGGGCTTGCCGGGCTTTTCGCCGGGCCGGTCGAACAAGGAAGACATTACACGGCCGCCGACCCGAAAGGGAAATCGGCCCCGGTCCGCCGACCGCACCGGCACCGCCGCCGGCCTCAGCCCTCGGCGTGCGCCGCGTCGAACTCCTCGCGCGCCGCGACGATCCGCCCGGTGCACCGCTCCGTCCAGCGGCCGATCGGCGCGAGCAGGGCGGCCAGCTCCCGGCCCAGCGGCAGCAGGTCGTAGACCACGCGCGGGGGCGTCTCCGGATGGACCGTCCGCAGCACCAGGCCGCTGCGCTCCAGGGAGCGGAGCGACTGGGTGAGCATCTTGCGGCTGACCCCGTCGATCCCGCGCTGGAGCTCGGAGAACCGCTGCGGGCCGCAGAGGGCGAGGTCCATCAGGATCAGCATCGACCACTTGTCGGCCAGCTCGGCGAACACCTCGCGGCTGGGGCAGAGCTGGGCGAAGACGTTGTGCCCCTGCTCCCCGTGCTCCTGCTCCCCGTGGTCCCGCTCCCCGCGCTCCTGCTGCCCGCCCCGGACGGACGCGGCCCGGGCCACTTCTTGCGTCGTCATGCCCTCCAGGGTAGTCCGCCGGTCTCCAATCCATCCCTGGTCTCTTTTCGCTTCTTGGTCTCCGATGGAGACCTGGTCTATATTGGAGACCGTTCGACGGACCGGCCCCCGCACCACGGCCCGGTCCGTTCCCCGCCGCCTTCCCCGGCCTTCGCCCGTCCCGTACAGGAGTGCCCGCATGACCGCCGTCCGCCCCACCGTCGCCCTCGCCTACCACTCCGGCTACGGCCACACCGCCGTGATCGCCGAGGCCGTCGCGCGCGGCGCCGCCGCCGCGGGCGCCGAGGTCGTCCAGATCGCCGTCGACACCATCACCGACGAGCAGTGGGCCCAGCTCGACGCCGCCGACGCGATCGTCTTCGGCTCCCCCACCTACATGGGCAGCGCCTCCGGTGCCTTCCACACCTTCGCCGAGGCCACCAGCAAGCGCTGGTTCATCGACGCCTGGCAGGACAAGGTCGCCGCCGGCTTCACCAACTCCGCCTCCAAGAGCGGCGACAAGGCGAGCACCCTCGCCTACTTCCAGACCCTCGCCGCCCAGCACGGCATGAGCTGGGTCAACCTGGGCCTCAAGCCCGGCTGGAACGCCACCACCGCCAGCGAGAACGACATCAACCGCCTCGGCTTCTTCAACGGCGCCGCCGCCTCCTCCCCGTCCGACGCCGGCGCCGAGGCCGTCCACAAGGCCGACATCGCGACCGCCGAGCACCTCGGCGAGCGCGTCGCCAAGCACACCGCGATCGTGCTGGCCGGCCGCGCCGCCCTGGCCGGCTGAGCCCCCGCCCCGCCCGTACGCGCGGCTACGCCGCCGGGTCCGCCCCCAGGGCGGGCGCCCGGCGGCGTCCGCCGTCCGCCGCCTGATCCGCCGCCTGATCCGCCGCTCGGTCCACGGCCGCCAGCTCGACGGCCGTCGTGTCCGGCAGCAGCCGCAGGCACCCCAGCGCCAGCACCCCCAGCCCCGCCAGGTACCAGCCGACCGGCTGCGCCGTCCCGTACGACTCCGTCAGCCTCGTCGCCACCAGCGGCGTCGTCGCCCCGCCGACCACCCCGCCCAGGTTGTACGTCAACGCGGCACCCGTGTAGCGCACCCGTGTCGGGAACAGCTCCGGCAGGAACGCCGCCATCGGCCCCAACAGGCACCCCAGCACCACCATCGCGCCCGCCAGCGCCGTGAACATCAACGGCCGGCGCACCGTCTCCAACAGCGGGAACAGCACCAGCGACCACACCGCCGCCAGGCCCGTCGCCCGCTGCAGCGTCCGCAGCCGGCCCCACCGGTCACTGAGCGAGGCGCTCACCCACACCATCACCCCGCCGCCCACCGCGCCGACCAGCAGCATCGACAGCAGCAGCGTGCTCGCCACCCCGAGCCCGGTGGTCCCGTACGCCAGCGCGTACGTCGTCGTCAGGTAGAACAGCGCGTACCCCACGGTGAGCGCCCCGGCCCCCGCCAGCACCGTCCGCCAGTGCCCCCGCACCACCTCCACCACCGGCGGCCGCTCCCGCCCCTGCGCCGCCCGGAACAACGGCGTCTCGTCCAGCCGCAGCCGCACCGCCAGCCCCACCGCCACCAGCGCGAACGAGGCCAGGAACGGCACCCGCCAGCCCCACTCCCGGAACGACCGCTCGTCCAGGCCGAGTTGGAGCGCCAGGAAGACCCCGTTCGCCAGCACGAACCCGCCCGTCGGCCCCAACTGCAGGAACGCCCCGTAGCGCCCCCGCCGCCGCGCCGGCGCGTTCTCCGCGATCAACAGCGCCGCCCCGCCCCACTCCCCGCCCAACCCCACGCCCTGGCACACCCGCAACACCACCAGCACCGCCGGCGACCACCACCCCCACGCCGCGAACCCCGGCAGCACCCCCACCGCCGCCGTCGCCGACCCCATCAGCAACAGCGACACCACCAACGTCGCCTTCCGCCCCACCCGGTCCCCGAAGTGCCCGAACACCACCGCCCCCAACGGCCGGGCCAGGAACGCCACCGCGTACACCGAGAACGCCGCCAACAACGCCCCCACCCCGCCCAACCCGGGGAAGAACACCGGGCCGAAGACCAGCGCCGCGGCCGTCCCGTAGATGAAGAAGTCGTAGAACTCGATCGCCGTCCCGATCAGCGCCGCAGCCGCCGCACGCCGCAACTGCCCATCCCGCCAAGCACCTTCCGCACCCATACCACCACCCTCCCGACCCACCCCGGCAGCCCACCAGCCCCCACCCGGGTGACCCCAGCGCACACCGCAGGCCCGCACGCCCCCCACCGCACAACGCCCGGGCCGCCAGGGAAACCTGGCAACCCGGGCGTCGCGCCCCGCCTGCTCCTCACTACACGTACGGATGACCCCCGGGCGGCACCGCCGCCCCCCTCCTACGCCGCACCACGACGAACACCACACCCGCCACCACCACCAGCCCGGCCACCACCCCGCCCACAACCGGCAACGCGCTGCCGCCCCCGGAGCCCGACGACACCTCCACCTTCGGCGGCGCCGCCGGCGCACTGCTCGGGCTCGCGGAGGCGGACGCGGACGCGCTCGACGGCGCGGCGGGCGTCGGCGCGGCAGACGCCGCAGCCACATCGGCCGGCAGCGGGGAGACATCCGCGGGCCCGGGGTCACCGGGATTGCTCAACGCGATCCGCGGCCGCACCGAACCCCAACCGGCAGCGTCCGTACGAACGGTCCCGCCGTCCGCCCGACCAGCCGTGTTGATGAGGACGCGCAGGACCTGATTCGGCGACCAATCTGGGTGCGCCGACCAGACCAACGCAGCCGAGGCAGAGGCCAGAGCAGTTGCATCCGATGTTCCGTGACCGTCGCAGTACCCAGACGGAGTTGTGCACGGCGCCACCGTGTCCTTCCCCGGGGCCACCAGCGCGACCTGCGGTCCGGTCTCGGACTCGGCGGTAATGTTCCCGTCCCGGTCGAAAGCCCCGACGCCGACAACGTTCGGAAGGGCCCCTGGGTATTCGACGGGATTTCCGGATTGCGCCTCATTTCCCACCGCCGCGAAGACCAATGCCCCTCTCGCCCTCGCAGATGCAAGAATGCGGTTCAACTTGGCCACATCTTCCGGCCAGGTCCTACCTTCGCCGATGCCCTGCGAAATACTGATGACCTTGGCGCCATGTTCGACCGAGTAGTCGATGGCCTGACCGATCTGGCCGAGGAATTCCTTCGATTCAAGGCTTCCCATCCCCACCGAGCCATTGTTGATCTTCACGGGAAGAATCTTGACCCCCGGGGCGAGCCCATAGGCCCCCTTGCCTCCATTGGCTTTGCCCGTCCCGGCAATGAGACCAACCATCGACGTCCCATGTGGATCGGAATAGGAACCCACCCCGCCCGGGCTCTCGCTGAAATCCTTGCCGGGCAGAAACTGTCCCGCCAGGTCAGGGTGATCCAGCTTAAACCCGTCGTCGATCACCGCAACCGTGATGCCCTGCCCCGTCGACGTCTTCCACATCTCCGACGCAGACATGAAGTCCAGGTGCCATTGATCATTCCGAATCGAGCCATCCGCGGCAGCCGGAAGGGCAGCCGGGCCGACCACAATCCCCATGGCCAGGACCGCCGCAGCGAACCTCCGCCCTCCTGCCCGCGCCTTCGTCCGCCCCATCACAGCTCCTCGTCAACGTCCCTGCCAGTAAGCCCGCGCCCGAACAGAACTGCCCGGCCACTGGGAAGGCCCAGTGGCCGGGCAGCCGTTGTCGGCCTACTCAATCACGTCCGGGTTGCTGTGCGGCGTACCGCTCGTCCAGGTCTCCTCGTCCTCGTGCAGGTAGTCCGCACGCTTACGGCGATCCCGCTCGTTGCGCCCCGCGTGACCTGCACCTCCAGGCGCCATCATGCCGTTCTGGCCCGACCTGCCCCTGCCCTCGGCGGCACCGGCCCCCGCGCGGTTGCGCAGGCCCGTGCCCCCCGGCGTGAACTCACCGCCGGCGGCAGGCCCCTTGCGGCCACCGATCGTTCCACCGCTGGTCGAGGTCAGGCCCCGCCCGCGCGAACCACGCGAACCACCCGAGCCGCCGGCACCATGGCCTCCCATGCCCGGGTGCATGCCACCCATACCGCTCGTGTTTCCCGCGCGGCCTCCGGCAGGGACCTCACGACCGCCGACGACAGGACCGGTGGGCAGGCTCGGGTTGGCAGCCTTCCCCGGCATCGGACCGGCACCGAACGGAGTCGTGCGAGGTGGGATCGAGCCGGTCCGACCAGGGCCGGAGCCGTTCCTAGCCGGAACCGAACCCGGAAGCCCACCGGGAATGTTGGTCATCGGGAGGCCGTTGGGTCCGCTGGGATCTCCGACCGGGACACTGGGGTACCCAGGGTTCAGGCTCGGGCCGCCCGAGGGCACAGGTCCGGTCGGGCCGGTCTGGGTCGGCAGGGTCGATGTCGGCGGAAGGCTGTCGAGCCCGGTCCCCGGCCGGTTGGTCGGGTCGGACGGGTGGGACGGCAGCGAGGAACCCGGGTCCTGCGGCGTGGACGGGAGTTGTCCGCCACCGTGCGAGGAGATCGGCTCGGCGCGAGCGGGGTCGCGCCAGTCCGCGCCCGAGCCTGGGTGACGCGGAACGCTTGAACCGTCGACGTAGTTGGCCACGGGCTGGCTGTAGCTCCCGCCCGTGCTGCCGCTGCTGATGCGAGGGCTGTGGTACGAACCGCCGGAGTAGCCGCCCGAACCACCACTTCCCGGGTGATCCGTGCTTCCGCCCCTGCTTCCGTCACCTCCAGGGGTACCCGGCAACACCACGTTGGTGTCGATCCCGTTCAGCGTCGTGGTCGCCGCACTGTAGGCCTGCGCCAGCTTCTCCAGCTGGTGAACGGCTTCCTGCTTCTCCTTGTCGATCAAGGCCTGAGCCTGCTTGGCCTCGTCCTCGGTCACCCAGTCCTTGTTGATGCCCTTCATGTAGCCGTCGATCGTCCCCCCGACCGCGAGCTTGGACTCCACGTTCGCGGGGATCATGACGGCCTGCTTCTTGCGCTTGTCCACCGTGACGATCGCGTCGTTCGGGGGCAGCGGCACAGCGGACCGGGCGGTGGTGAGAGCCTCACCGGCCTGGTTCATCGCGTCGCCGGCCGTCCAGGAGTGCTTCGCGATGATCGCCGCCGACTTGTACAGGTTCCCGACCCACGTCTTGAAGCCCTCGGCCGCATCCCCCTCCCAGTGAACCTGGCCGAGGTGGGCCTGCAGGGCCGTGCTCAGATCCGACAGGACGCGGCCGGCCTGCTGGAGTTTCAGCGCTCGGGAAAGCACCTCCTGCGACTTGGCGCCGTCAACCATTCCCTTGAGCGTGGAGTGGGAATACTGATTGAAGTCCGTCGTTCCTGCCATGGTTTGCTCCCCGTCTCCCCGTGTTTTCTCACCGCTGTCAGCGCGGCACATTGCCCTTCGGTGCTGCCCCGCTCGACCCCGCGGACGGCGGAGTCAGACCCGCGCCCTTCGCCACCGAGTTCTGGGCATCCACTGCCTGGCCTTCATTGGTCGAATACCGGCTGTGCGTGTCCTTGACCGCGTCCTTCATCGCCTCGATCTGAGCCGCGAAGTCCTTGTGCAGCTTCACCAGTTGGCCGTGGACGTTGTTGTAGGCCGTGTTCAGGGCCACCGCTTCCGGGAACTTCGCGGTGTCGAACATGTTCACAAAGCTGTCCGCGGTGACCTTCTGCGCCTCGAGCTTGTACGGTGCGGCCTCCGAGCCGTCCATCGCGGCGAGCAGTGCCTCGACCTGCTGGGCGAACTTGGTCAGCGTCTGCAGCTCGATCTCGACGTCGTGCTTGCCGAAGGCGTCCACCAGGGAAAGGGCACTGTCCGACGTCTGCTTCTGGCTGGCAGTGGGGCCGTAGTACCCCCCTGGAAGACTGGGCAGCGTGTAGGGGTTGTCGGCAGGCGATCCCGGAGGATTCGGCGCCGTATTCGGCGCCGAAGTCGTCGCCCCCGAGCTCGGCACCGGCGTGTTCCCCGAACTACCTGACACAGCAGTTCACCTCTCCCCCGTGCGGGCGGTCGCCCCCTGGGGGACTCCCGGTGGCCGCCTGCCCGCAATACTCCGTCAGCTTCCGGGCCGCGCGGCCCTGGTCGGCGAACCCGCCCGCCCTGAGGCGGATTTCGCCTCCGTCATGGTAGCCATCGCCCCTGTCGGACCGGCAGGGACCTTGGCCCGCCCGTGCACGATCGGTACGAACCTGACACGTACGCGCCCGCCGAACTCCCGTCCCGGGGCCCGCGGCTAGAATGACCATGTACGCCCCATCTGCCGCGCAATGTCGCACAGCAGCGACCCCGAGGCCGCAGAACGGACGTGACCGCATGCCTTCCCCCGAGCTCGCACCGCCCGCCGCCTGGTGGGCGCGCGCCGCGCGTCCGGCCCGGCCGCCGTGGCCGGTGGCGCTGATGGTGCGGGCCGCGGTGGGCATGGCGGTGCCGTTGGCGGCCGGCCTGCTGACGCACCGCCTGGACCTGGGGACGTTCGCGGGGCTCGGCGCGATGCACGCGACGATGAACGACCGCGTCGAGCCGGCCCGGCTGCGGGCCGCGCGGATCGGGACGGCCGCGCTCGCCTCCGCCGTCGGCATGCTGGTCGGCACCGGCCTCCAGCACGCGCACGCGGGCGTCCTCGCCCTGGGCACCGCCCTGACCGTCACGGCGTTCGTCTCCGGCGCCCTGAGCGCGACGGGCCCGCGCGGTTCGGCCGCCGGGATGCTGCTGCTGGTGTCGGCGGCGCTGGGCAGCGGCATGCCGCTGCCGCGTCCGTGGTGGGCGGCGGCGCCGCTGCTGCTGGCGGGCGCCGTCTTCGTCACGCTCCTGGGCCTGCCCGGCCGGGCCCGTCACCGCCCGGCCGCCGACCCGCGCAACCGCGCGCTCGCGGCCGCGTACGAGGCGCTGGGCCGTACCCTGGCGGACCTCGGCACCCCGCGGGGCGTGGCCTCGCGCCGGGTGCTGACGGCCCGCCTGAACCAGGTGCAGGACCTCCTGCCGGGGAGCGGCGGCCCCCGCGCCGCCCGGCCGCGCCGGATGTACGAGGCCGCGCTCGCCGCCACCGAGGCGGCGACCGGCCTGCTGTGGGCCCGGCGCCCGGTCCCGCCGGAGGTGGCCGAGGTCCCGGCCCGTCTCGCGGCGGCCGTCCGGCGCGGGGGCGGCGAGGTGGCGGTGCCGCACTGGCGGCCGGACACGCCAGCCCGGCGGGCGCTGGACGCCGCCCTGCGCGCGGCCGCGGACACCGTGGCCGGCCGGGAGCCGCGGCTGGGCACCGCCCCGGCGCCGCCGCCCGACCCGTGGCGGCTGCGGGCCCGGCCGCTGTCCCGGGCCTCGGTGCGGTACGGGCTGCGCGTGGCCCTGTGCATCGCGGCGGGTGCGGCGGTGACGGCCGGCTACCCGCTCAGCAAGAGCTACTGGGTGCCGATGACGATCGCCTTCGTGCTGAAGCCGGATCTGGGCTCGGTGTTCCTGCGCGCGGTGAGCCGTTCGGTCGGCACGGTGCTCGGTGTGGCCCTGACGGCGGCGCTGCTCCCGCTCACCACGAACGAGTGGGCGCTGACGGCGATCGCCGCCCTCTGCGTCGCCCTGCTCCCGTACGCGACGGCCGCGCACTACGGCCTGAACACCGTGGCGATGACCCCGATGGCGCTGGTCCTGCTGCAACTCGGCGGCCAGAGCGGCGCGGCGGAGTTCTGGCCGCGCGTGCTGGACACCGCGCTCGCGAGCGCGGTCGTGCTGCTCTTCGGCTACCTGCTGTGGCCGGAGCGCCCCCGCCACCGGATCGAGCCCCGGCTGGTCACGGCGGCCTCGGCCCTGCGCGCCTACCTCGACGCGACCACCCACGAAACCGCGACCACCCACCCGGGAGGGGCCCGCCCCCAGGCCCAGGTGTGGCTGCGCCGCACCGCGTACCGGTCGCTGGCGGACGCCCGCCAGGAGGTGCAGCACGGCCTGGCGGAGCCGCCGCCGACCGGCCGGCTGGCCGAGCGGTGGCTGCCGGCGACGGCCGCGCTGGAGCGGCTGGGCGGCGCGGTGGCGGCGTACTCGGCGCAGGTCCGCTACGGCGGCCGGGTGCCGGATCCGGCGGAGACCGACCGGGTCCGCCGGGCGCTGGACGAGCTGACGGCCGCGGCCCGCGAGCACCGCCCGCCGACGACACCGGCCGCCCGCCCGACCGCGCCGCACGACCCGGCGCTCAGCGCCCTGGGCCGCGCGGCGGACGAGCTCGAACTCCTCCTCAAACCGAGCTAGCCTCGAACTCCCCCTCGGGCAGCGGAGGTTCAGACCTGCTCGGCCAGCTCCAGCCAGGTCATCTCCAGCTCCTCCTTCTCCTCCCGGACGGCCCGCAGCTGCCCGTCCAGTTCGGCGACCTTGGAGAAGTCGGCGGCGTGCTCGGCGAGTTGGGCGTGCAGCTTGCTCTCCTTCTCGTCCAGCTTGGCGATCTGCCGCTCCAGCTTCTGCATCTCCTTCTTCGCCGCCCGCAGGTCCCCGCCGGACAGCCCGGCGGCGGCCTCGGCCGCGGGGGCGGCAGGAGCGGCGGCAACCGCGGAAGCCGCGTCGGCGGCCATCCGGGCCCGCCGCTCCAGGTACTCGTCGACGCCGCCCGGCAGCATCCGCATCCGCTTGTCCCCGAGCAGCGCGTGCACGACGTCCGTGGTGCGCTCGATGAAGAAGCGGTCGTGGCTGATGACGATCATCGAGCCGGGCCACCCGTCGAGCAGGTCCTCCAGCTGGTTGAGCGTCTCGATGTCGAGGTCGTTGGTCGGCTCGTCGAGGAACAGCACGTTCGGCTCGTCCATGAGCAGCCGCAGCAGCTGGAGCCGCCGGCGCTCGCCGCCGGACAGGTCGCCGACCGGCGTCCACTGCTTGTCCTTGCCGAAGCCGAACTGCTCGCACAGCTGCCCGGCGCTCATCTCGCGGCCCTTGCCGAGGTCGACCCGCGAGCGGATCTGCTCGACGGCCTGAAGGACCCGGGTCTCCGGCTCCAGCTCGGCGATCTCCTGGGACAGGTAGGCGAGCCGCACGGTCTTGCCGACCTTGATCACGCCCGACGCCGGCTGCACGTCCCCCTCGCTCGCGTACGCGTCGCGCAGCGCCCGCAGCAGCGAGGTCTTGCCGGCGCCGTTGACGCCGAGCAGGCCGATCCGGTCGCCGGGGCCGAGCTGCCAGGTCAGGTTCTCCAGCAGCAGCTTGGGGCCGGCCTTGACGGTGACGTTCTCCAGCTCGAAGACCGTCCGGCCGAGCCGGGCGTTGGCGAACTTCATCAGTTCGCTCTTGTCGCGCGGGTCCGGCACGTCCGCGATGAGCGCGTTGGCGGCCTCGATCCGGTAGCGCGGCTTCGAGGTGCGGGCGGGGGCGCCGCGGCGCAGCCAGGCGAGCTCCTTGCGGGCCATGTTCTGGCGCTTCTGCTCCTCGACGGCCTCGATCCGGGAGCGCTCGGCGCGGGCGAAGACGTAGTCGGAGTAGCCGCCCTCGTACTCGTGCACCTCGCCGTGCTGGACGTCCCACATCCGGGTGCAGACCTGGTCGAGGAACCAGCGGTCGTGGGTGACGCAGACGAGCGCGGAGCGGCGCTTCTGGAGGTGCTGGGCGAGCCAGTTGATGCCCTCGACGTCGAGGTGGTTGGTGGGCTCGTCGAGGATGATCAGCTCGGGCGAGCCGAGCAGCAGCTTGGCGAGGGCGATCCGGCGGCGCTCACCGCCGGAGAGCGGGCCGATGACGGTGTCCAGGCCGTCCGCGAAGCCGGGCAGGTCGAGGCCGCCGAAGAGGCCTTCGATGATGTCGCGGATGCGGGCGTCGCCGAGCCACTCGTGGTCGGCGCGGTCGGCGATGACCTCGTGCCGGATGGTGGCCTCGGGGTCGAGGGAGTCGTGCTGGGTGAGGACGGCCGGTTCGAGGCCGCCGTTCCAGGTGATCCGGCCGCCGTCCGGCTCCTCGAGCTTGGCGAGCATCCGGATGAGGGTGGTCTTGCCGTCGCCGTTGCGCCCGACCACGCCGATCCGGTCGCCTTCGCTGACGCCGAGGCTGACTCCGTCCAGCAGGGCGCGGGTGCCGTAGACCTTCGTGACGGACTCGATGGTGGCGAGGTTGACGGCCACGTGTGCTGCGCTCCTGGGTTCGGCGGTCGCGGGGCGGGCTCGGCCCGCTCCTGTCTCGGGGACACCCCGATCCACCCCAGCCTAATGGGCTCGCGGATCACCCCGAGCCGCACGGCGCCGCCGCCGCCCCCTTACACCACCGCCGCCCCCGGCACCGGCCCGTAGGTGGCGTGCGCGGTCCGGCAGGTGCCGGAGGCGCGCAGCGCCCGGGCGACGGCGGCGGCCGCGTCGGCGTCCTTGGCGAGGAAGGCGCAGGTCGGCCCGGAGCCGGAGACGAGCGCGCCGAGCGCCCCGGCCTCGGTACCGGCCCGCAGGGTGGCGGCGAGCGACGGCCGCAGCGAGACGGCCGCGGGCTGCAGGTCGTTGGCCAGGGCGGCCGCGAGGGCGACGGCGTCGCCCTCGGCGAGGGCCGCGAGGAGCGCCGGGTCCGGGTCGGGGGTGGCGACGTCGGTGTCGCCGGAGCCGGTGCCGGCCTCCTCGCGCAGCCGGTCGCACTCGCGGAAGACGGCGGGGGTGGACAGGCCGCCGTCCGCGACGGCGAACACCCAGTGGAAGGTGCCCTCGACCGGGAGCGGTTCGAGGATCTCGCCGCGGCCGCGGCCCAGCGCGACGCCGCCGACCAGGGCGAACGGCACGTCGGAGCCGAGTTCGGCGGCCAGCTCCAGCAGGGTCTCGTGCGGCGTGTCGAGCTGCCACAGCGCGTCGCAGGCGACGAGCGCGGCGGCGCCGTCCGCACTGCCGCCGGCCATGCCGCCGGCGACCGGGATGGCCTTGTCGATGTGCAGGTGGACGCCGGGGTCGGCGATCCCGTGGTGGGCGGCGAGCAGCCGGGCGGCGCGGGCGGCGAGGTTGCTGTCGTCGAGCGGGACGACGGCGGCGTCCGGCCCGGAGCAGGTCAGCGTGACGCCCTCGCCGGCGCTCGCGGTGACCTCGTCGCCGAGCGCGACGGCGAAGAAGACGTTGGCCAGGTCGTGGAACCCGTCGGCGCGCAGTCCGCCGACGCCGAGCTGCACGTTGACCTTGGCCGGCACCCGTACGGTGATCACTCGCTGTCCTTCGCGGGCTTGTGCTCGGCGATCGCGGCGAACTGCTCCACCGTCAGCATCTCGCCGCGCAGCTTGTGGTCGATCCCGGCGGCCGCGAGCGCCTGCTCGGCGCCGGCGGCGGAGCCGGCCCAGCCGGCGAGCGCGGCCCGCAGGGTCTTGCGGCGCTGGGCGAACGCGGCGTCGACCACCGCGAACACCTCCTCGCGGCTGGCGGAGGTCTTCGGCGGCTCGCGGCGGATCAGCGAGACCAGCCCGGAGTCGACGTTGGGGGCGGGCCAGAACACGTTCCGCCCGATGGCGCCGGCCCGCTTCACGTCGGCGTACCAGTTGGCCTTGACCGAGGGGACGCCGTACACCTTGTTGCCGGGCTTGGCGGCGAGCCGGTCGGCGACCTCGCTCTGCACCATGACCAGGGTCCGCTCGATGCTGGGGAAGGTCGCCAGCATGTGCAGCAGGACGGGCACCGCGACGTTGTACGGCAGGTTGGCGACGAGCGCGGTGGGCGCCGGGCCGGGCAGCTCGGTGACCTCCATGGCGTCGCTGAACACCAGGTCGAAGGAGGCCGCGCGGGAGGGCATCCGGGCGGCGACGGTGTCCGGCAGGTGCTGCGCGAGCACCGGGTCGATCTCGACGGCCGTGACGTGCCGCGCCACCTCCAGCAGCGCCAGGGTGAGCGACCCGAGCCCCGGCCCGACCTCCACCACCGCGTCCTGCTCGGTCACCTCGGCGGCCCGGACGATCCGCCGCACGGTGTTGCCGTCGATGACGAAGTTCTGCCCGCGCTGCTTGGTCGGCTTCACGCCGAACGCGGCCGCCAGCTCCCGGATGTCGGCGGCGCCCAGCAGGTGGCTGTCAGGGGTGGGGTCGGTGGTGCTCACGCGCCAAGGATACGGGCGCACGGGGCTCCGCCCGGACCGGACGGCGCCCCGCGGCACCCGAACAGGACGGGGCTCGGCGCCCGAAGGCCCGGCGGTCGCGGCGCCCGAAGGCCCGGGCGGTCTCAGTACCCGAAGGCCCGGGCCGTGTTCTGCGCGACGGCCGTCGACAGCTCGTCCTCGTGCAGCCCCAGCGTCGCGGCCATCGAGCGCACGGTGACCGGGATGAGGTACGGCGCGTTGGGCCGCCCCCGGTAGGGGTGCGGGGTGAGGAAGGGCGCGTCGGTCTCGACCAGGATCCGGTCGAGCGGCGTGGCGAGCAGGGCGTCGCGCAGCGGCTGGTTGGCCTTGAAGGTGACCGGGCCGGCGAAGGAGAGGTACCAGCCGTGCTCGGCGCAGACCTTCGCCATCTCGGCGTCGCCGGAGTAGCAGTGGAACACCACGCGCTCCGGCGCGCCCTCCGCCAGCAGCACGGCGATGACGTCCTCGTGGGCGTCGCGGTCGTGGATGACCAGGGCCTTGCCGTGCCGCTTGGCCATCTCGATGTGGCGGCGGAAGGACTCCTTCTGGATCTCCACGCCCTCCGGCCCGGTGCGGAAGTAGTCCAGGCCGGTCTCGCCGACCGCGCGGACCTGCGGCAGCGCCGCGAGCGCGTCGATCTCGGCGAGCGCGGCGTCCAGCGCCGCGGCGCCGCCCGCCGGGCGCTGCTGCCCGGACCAGCCGTCCGGGTCGCCGAGGAAGATCCGCGGCGCCTCGTTGGGGTGCAGGGCGACGGCCGCGTGCACCTGCTCGAACCGGGCCGCCAGTTCGGCGGCCCAGCGCGAGCCGGGCACGTCGCAGCCGACCTGGACGACGGTGGCGACCCCGACCGAGGCGGCCTTGGCCAGCCCCTCCTCCGGGGTGCCGGACTGCATGTCCAGGTGGGTGTGCGAGTCGGCCACCGCCACGGCCAGGGGTTCCGGCAGCGGCGGCGGGGTCGACCGGTCGTCGTCCTTCCTGGCCATCAGGCGGCGGGCTTCTCTTCGAGGCGCGGGAAGAGGATCTCGCCCTTGGTGACGGTGGACCCGGCGGGCAGCCGGCCCCAGTCGGCGACGGTGGCGACGGTCTGGGCCGACAGCGCGCCCAGCCCGGCCTCGGCGCCCAGGGAGACCCACAGCTTCTCGGCGGTGGACGGCATCACCGGGTTGAGCAGGACGGCGGTGGCCCGCAGCGCCTCGGCGGCGGTGTAGAGGATGGTGGCCAGGCGCGCCCGGCCCTCCTCGGAGTCGTCCTTGGCGACCTTCCACGGCTCCTGCTCGGTGAGGTAGCCGTTGACCTGCTTGACGAACTCGAAGATCGCCGCGATGCCGCCGGCGAAGTCCAGCTCCTCGCCGATCTTCAGGTCGGCGGCGGCGACGGCCTTGGCCAGCCCGTCCGCGACGGCCTGCTCCGCGTCGCCGGAGGCGACGGCGGCCGGCAGCGACCCGTCGAAGTACTTGCCGACCATGGCGGCGACCCGGGAGGCCAGGTTGCCGAAGTCGTTGGCGAGCTCGGAGGTGTACCGGGCGGTGAAGTCCTCCCAGGAGAACGAGCCGTCGGTGCCGAACGGGATCGCCCGGAGGAAGTAGTACCGGTAGGCGTCCACGCCGAAGTGCGAGGTGAGGTCGGTGGGCGCGATGCCGGTCAGGTTGGACTTGGACATCTTCTCGCCGCCGACCATCAGCCAGCCGTTGGCGACGACCCGCTTGGGCAGCGGCAGCCCGGCGGCCATCAGCATGGCGGGCCAGATGACGGCGTGGAACCGCAGGATGTCCTTGCCGACCAGGTGGACGGAGGCCGGCCACAGCTCGGCGAAGCGCTCCGGGTCGCTGCCGTAGCCGGCCGCGGTGATGTAGTTCTGCAGCGCGTCGACCCACACGTAGAGGACGTGCTTCTCGTCCCAGGGCAGCGGAACGCCCCAGTTGAAGGTGGAGCGGGAGATCGACAGGTCCTTGAGGTCCTGCTCGACGAAGCGCAGCACCTCGTTGCGGGCCGAGGCGGGCTGGATGAAGTCCGGGTTGGCCGCGTAGAACTCCAGCAGGCGCTCGGCGTAGGCGGAGAGGCGGAAGAAGTAGTTCTCCTCCTCCAGCCACTCGACCGGCCGCTTGTGGACGGAGCAGAGCTTCTCGTCCTCGGTGGCGCCGTCGAGCAGCTCGGAGGGGAGCTTGAACTCCTCGCAGCCGACGCAGTACGGGCCGGAGTAGCCGCCCTTGTAGATCTCGCCCTTGTCGTACAGGTCCTGGACGAACTCCTGCACCCGGGCGGTGTGCCGCTCCTCGGTGGTGCGGATGAAGTCGTCGTTGGCGATCTCCAGGTGCCGCCAGAGCGGCTTCCAGGCTTCCTCGACCAGCTTGTCGCACCACTCCTGCGGGGTGACGCCGTTGGCGTCGGCGGTCCGCATGATCTTCTGACCGTGCTCGTCGGTGCCCGTCAGGTACCACACCTTCTCGCCGCGCTGGCGGTGCCAGCGGGTGAGCACGTCGCCGGCCACGGTGGTGTACGCGTGCCCCAGGTGCGGACGGTCGTTGACGTAGTAGATCGGGGTGGAAACGTAGTACGCCGGGGCGTTCGCCCCGGTGGTGCTGTGGTCTGTGGTGTCCGCCATGGTCGGAAAGCTTAGTCGCGCGCGGGGGCCGCCCTCGACCGCGTTTCGCCGCGGGAGGGCGGCCCCGGCCCGCACCCCGGTGTCAGCCCAGCAGCCGCGACCAGAACCGGGCCCAGCGTCCGCGCGGCTTCGAGGGCCCGGGCACCGGGGACGGCCCGGCCGGCTCGGCGTGCGCCGGGTAGCCGGGGGCGTGCTGCCAGGGCTGGTCGGCGACGGCCACCCGGCCCTCGCGCATGATCCGGACGGTGTGACCGCCGCACCCCGGGCAGGTCGGCTTGAGCAGCGGCGACGGCACCCGGACACCGTTGGCGTGGTACTCGAACACGACGTGCCCGTCCTTGGCGACGTGGTGCTCGATGTCGTACGCCTGCTCCCAGCCGTACCCGCAGCGCAGGCACGCGAAGGAGTAGGCCTCCCGTACGGTCTCGACGGGAGGGTGCGGCCGGCCGGCCAGGCCTGCGGTGCTCAGCGCGTTGCCGCCGAGGGGGCTACCGACGATGTCACTCATAGCCGTCTCCCAGCGCCCGCCGGACGCTCGCCCGGCTGGGTCTTTCCGTTCCAGGAAATGCCCGGACCGCCCCGTTGGACGCCCCTCTTGTGAAGACTTGGACGCGGATTGGAGAGCCCTATACGAAAGGCCCGTCGAGTTCCGGAATCCGCGACCAAAACTTCAGCTCAGTGGGTGTTTACCGGGGCCTTCACTCCAAGGTACGACTCCCCGGGCGCCACGCAACCCCCGGAATTCACCCGTTCTTCCGGGCCTCCGGCGCACTCTCCTTCTTGGCCGCCACGACCGCGTCGAAGACCTCCCGCTTGGGCAGCGCGAGCTGCGCCGCGACGGCCGCGATGGCCTCCTTGCGCCGCTCCCCGGCCTCCTCCCGGACGGCCACCAGCCGGGCCAGCTCGGCCGGGGTGTGCTCCTGCGGCGCGGCCGGCGGGGCGCCGGCGACGACGACGGTGATCTCGCCCTTGACGCCGTCCGCCGCCCAGGCGGCCAGGTCGCCGATCGGGCCGCGCTTGACCTCCTCGTAGGTCTTGGTCAGCTCCCGGCACACGGCGGCCGGCCGCTCCGGGCCGAACGCCTCGGCCATCGCGGTCAGCGCCTCGGCGATCCGGTGCGGCGCCTCGAAGAAGACCATGGTGCGCGGCTCGGCCGCGATGGTGGCGAGCTGCCGGGCCCGGTCGCCGGTCTTGCGGGGCAGGAAGCCCTCGAAGGTGAAGCGGTCGACGGGCAGCCCGGAGAGGGCGAGCGCGGTGAGCACGGCGGACGGCCCGGGCACCGCGGTGACCTTGACGTCGGCGGCGACGGCGGCGGCGACCAGCCGGTAGCCGGGGTCGGAGACGGACGGCATCCCGGCGTCGGTGACCAGCAGCACCCGGGCGCCGCCGAGCAGCGCCTCGACCAGTTCGGGGGTGCGGCCGACCTCGTTGCCCTCGAAGTAGGACACCACCCGCCCGGCCGGGGTCACCCCCAGCGCCTGGGTGAGCCGGCGCAGCCGGCGGGTGTCCTCGGCCGCGATCACGTCCGCCGTGGCGAGTTCGGTGAGCAGCCGGGGCGGGGCGTCCGAGACGTCGCCGATGGGGGTGCCTGCGAGAACGAGTACTCCTGTCACGGGCCCCATCCTCCCAGCTGCCGGGGCGCCGGGGCGTTTGGTGACGATTCGGGCAGCTTCCGAGGGAGCGCTCACGCGTGCGAACGGCGCGCCTACGATGTGGCGGATGAACGGCGACACGGCGGCGCAGACGCCCACTGGTACGGACCACACCGCGCAGGGCGGCGTCGGCCTGCCGTCCCCGCGCCCGCCGCTGGAGGCGTCCCCGGGCTGGCGCGAGCGCCTGTCCCGGTTCGGCCGCCCGGGCCGCGCGCCGGTGCCGCTGACCGAGCGCCTGGTGCCGCCGATGCCGGACGGCCCGCGGGTGACGCCGCGCGACGTTCCGCAGTCGCCGCTGCTGCTGCGCCTGGGCCTGTCGCTGCCGCAGGGCCTGTGGTGGTTCCTGTGCCGCTGGTCCGGCTGGCTCGGCCCGATCGCGGTGGCGCTGTTCGCCGCCGCGCTGCGCTTCGTCCACCTCGGGCAGCCGAACGCGATCATCTTCGACGAGACGTACTACGCCAAGGACGCGTACGCGCTCTGGCACGGCGGCTACGAGATCAACTGGCCGGAGGACGCCAACGCGCAGATCATGTCGGGCGCGGCCGTCCCGTACCGCCCGATGGCCTCGTACGTGGTGCATCCGCCGGTCGGCAAGTGGATCATCGGCGCGGGCGAGCAGCTGTTCGGGATGAACCCCTTCGGCTGGCGGTTCTCGGTGGCCCTGCTCGGCACCCTGTCGGTGCTGATGCTGGCCCGGATCGCCCGCCGGATGTTCCGCTCGACGCTGCTGGGCTGCGTGGCCGGTCTGCTGCTGGCGGTGGACGGCCTGCACCTGGTCCTCAGCCGGGCCGCGCTGCTCGACCTGGTGGTGATGTTCTGGACGATGGCCGCCTTCGGCTTCCTGCTGCTGGACCGCGACCGCACCCGGGCCCGGCTGGCCGCCGCGCTGGGCGGCGTGGAGAACGCCGAGCTGGCGCAGCGGCTGCGCCTGGGCTGGCGCCCGTACCGGATCGCGGCCGGCGTCTGCATCGGCCTGACCTGCGCCACCAAGTGGAGCGGCCTGTACGTGATGGCGGCCTTCGGCCTGATGTCGGTGCTGTGGGACGTCGGCGCCCGCCGGCTGGCCGGCGCGCCGCGCCCGTACGCGGCCGTGCTCACCCGGGACGTGCTGCCGGCGTTCGTGTCCGTCGTGCTGGTCTCGACGGCGACGTACGTCGCCTCCTGGTGGGGCTGGTTCGCCAGCAGCAACGCGCCCGGCCAGGGCGGCTGGGGCCGGGACTGGGCGGTCGGCCGCACGACCGACTACCCGTGGATACCGGAGGGCCTGCGCGCCCTGTGGCACTACCACTCGACGGTCTACGAGTTCCACACCAACCTGCACGACCCGCACGTCTACCAGTCGAACCCGTGGTCCTGGCTGGTGCTGGGCCGACCGGTGTCCTTCTACTACGAGTCCCCCAAGCGGGGCGAGGCCGGTTGCACGGCGGCCGACTGCGCCCGCGAGGTGCTGGGCATCGGCACCCCGCTGCTGTGGTGGGCGGCCGTGGTGGCGCTGGTGTACTGCCTGTGGCGCTGGGCGTTCCGCCGGGACTGGCGGGCCGGCGCGCTGCTGTGCGGCCTGGCGGCCGGCTACCTGCCCTGGTTCCTGTACCAGGAGCGGACGATCTTCCTGTTCTACGCGGTGGTGTTCGTCCCGTTCCTGGTGCTGGCGGTGACGATGCTGATCGGCGCCCTGATCGGCCCGGCCGGCGCCTCCCGGGACCGCCGGATCATCGGTTCGGCGGCGGCCGGGCTGCTGGTGCTGATGATCGTGTGGAACTTCCTGTACTTCTATCCGCTCTTCACCGGGCAGACCATCCCGCTGGACGACTGGCGGGCCCGGATGTGGTTCAACAGCTGGGTCTGACCCCCGGCCCGGACATGTGCGCCGCGGGGGCGGGAATCGTCCGTACACGGTGCACGACACGTACCAGATCCGTCACAAGTCCCCGGCGTTTCGTCGGCGCACCGACGGACGCTGCCTAGGGTGGGGGGCGTACAGCGTTTCCGGCCCCCGCCGGTTGCGCCCGGCCGCGAGACCCCTGGGGGATTTGCACCATGCGCAGAGGCGCCAAGATCGGGATCATCACCGGCGTGTCCGTCGCCGTCCTCGCGGGCGGCGGTTACGGGGCGTACAGCCTGATGGGCTCGGACTCCGGGTCGTCCGACGCCAAGAAGCCGCGCACGGTGGTGGCCGAGCCGCCCACGGCGGACCAGGCCGCGAGCGGCGCGAAGGACTTCCTGGCGGCCTGGGCGGCCGGCGACCTCGCCAAGGCGGCCTCGCTGACCGACGACCCGGCCTCCGCCGAGAAGGCGCTGACGGCGTTCCGGGACAACGTGAAGCCGAGCGCGCTGACCCTCAACCCGGCCGGTCCGGCCACCCCGCAGGCCTTCGCCTCGGCCACCGGCACCCCCTCCCCCACGGCCAAGCCCTCGGCCGGCGCCTCCGCGACGCCGTCCGCGAGCGGCACGCCCGGCGCCGGCGACTCCCCGTCCGCCTCCGCCACCCCCGGGCCCACCGGGGTGCTGATGGGCTACAAGGCGCGGGCCGAGTTCGCGGGCACCAGCCGGGTCTGGGACTACAACGGCTTCCTGAACGTCGTGAAGATGAGCGACGACACCCCGGCCGTGCACTGGGCGCCCACGGTGATCCACCCGCACCTGAACGGCACCGAGACGATCGCCGTGCAGCCGGTGTTCGCCCCGCCGTCCACCGTGGTGGACCGCAACGGCAAGGTGCTGCAGAGCCCCTCGCTGACCTCGGCGCTGATGACCTCCCTGCAGGACAACGCCCACAAGCTGCTGCCGCCGGACCCGAACAAGGACCAGGACGCGGGCAGCGCGGTCGTGATCAGCGACCCGAACGGCAAGGGCAGCCAGGACAAGCTGTTCACCATCGTCGAGCCGAAGCCCGCCAAGCCGTTCAAGGTGACCATCGACGGCGCCCTCCAGGCCGCCGCCGAGAAGGCGATGACCGACCTGGGCGGCAAGTCCGGCTCCATCGTGGCGATCGAGCCGAGCACGGGCCAGGTGCTGGCCTTCGCCAACTCCCCCGCCAACGGCCAGAACCGGGCCTTCAACGGCCTGCTCGCGCCGGGTTCGACGATGAAGATCGTCACCTCGACGGCCCTGCTGGAGGCCGGGGTCAACCCGGACACCGTGGTGGCCTGCCCGGAGAAGAGCAGCAACCCGGTGGCGATCCCGAACGACTTCCCGGGCGCGTTCCCCAACAACACGCTCCAGCAGGACTTCATGGTGTCCTGCAACACGGCCTTCATCAACCAGGGCCTGACCAGCCTCAAGCCCGAGACGCTCGCCGGCACCGCCAAGGACGTCTACGGCATCGGCCTGGAGTGGAAGACCGGCCTGCCGAACGCGGACGGCAAGATCCCCGCGACGCCGGGCAGCAAGGACGAGCAGGCCATGAACTACATCGGCCAGGGCAAGGTCCAGATGAACCCGCTGGCCATCGCCTCGATCACCGCGACCGTCCAGAGCGGCGCGTTCAAGCAGCCCATCCTGGTCGCCGGCCTGCCGCAGCAGGCGGCGGCCCGGCAGATCTCGCCGGACGTCGCCGGCAAGCTGCGCGCCATGATGAACGCCACCGCGGTCGGCGGCACGGCCAAGGAGGTGATGGCCGGGATCACCGACAACGCGGGCGCCAAGACCGGCTCCGCCGAGGTGCAGGGCGCGTCCACCACCAACAGCTGGTTCACCGCGTTCCGCGGCAACCTCTCGGTCGCCGCCGAGGTCCAGGGCGGCGGCCACGGCGTGGACGCGGCCGGCCCGGCCGTCGCCTCGCTCCTGAAGGCGTACGGGGTCAAGTAGTACGGCCCGTCCGGAGCCCGCCCAGCCGCGTGTCAGCCGCGCGGCAGGGCGGGCTCCGGCGTCTCCCGGCGCCGGCCGGGCGGCAGCGGCCGGCGGCTGCTCCAGCGCCGGGCGGCCAGCCGGGGCCAGATGAGCAGTACGGCCGGCAGCCCGAGGTAGCCGAAGCGTCCGGCCGGGGCGAGCATGAACGCGATGGTGAGCCCCACGGCCAGCAGGTCGGCGGCCGCGATCGCGGTGACGGGCGGGCGGGCCAGCAGCCAGATGGTCACGCCGACGGCGCCGATGGTCACCAGCGCGAGCGAGATGCTGTGGCCGGTCGGCCCGATGCCGGCCAGCACCTTGCCGGGCAGCGGGCTGCCGGCCGGGGTGCGGATCGCGGTGAGCCCGAGCGGGAAGCGCACCACCTGGTCGCGCAGCGCGTCGCTCTGCCGCAGCCAGGCGGGCAGCATGACGGCCACGCTGGTGCCGACCGCGATCAGCGCCGTCCGGGCGGCGGGCCGGCGCCCGTAGAGCCGCCAGAGCAGCAGGACGGCCACCGGCAGCGCGGGCCAGGCGGTCCACTTGAGGGTGCAGGCGAGGGCGAGCACCAGCCCGGCGCCGACCGTGCGGCCCCGTTCGGCGAGGGCCATGGCCAGGCAGCAGACCCCGATCAGCGGCAGGTCGATCCCGCCGACCACCAGGGCGAGCGCTATCAATGGCGAGGCGGTGAGGACGGCCAGCGGCAGCAGCGGCGCCCGGTCGCGGCTGGGCCGCAGCAGCCGCCAGGCGGCCAGCAGGCAGACGAAGAAGGCGAGCGCGAACCAGATCCGGGCGTCCCCGGCGACCCTGGCGAAGGCGGTGGAGCTGCCGAACAGTTGGCGCGGCAGCCCGAACAGGGACATCGCCGGCAGGTAGGGGTTGTAGTCGGTGACCACGGCCGGGTGCGGGAGGTAGACGTCGCCGGTGGTGAGCAGCAGGTGGGCCGAGCGTTCGACGACCATCACCTCGGACTGGTGGCGGCCGGTCAGGGCGAGCAGTCCGAGCGGGGCGAGGACGGCGCCGACCAGGGCGACGGCGGCCGCGGCGTGGGCCGCGACGCGGCGCGGCAGGGTGAGGCAGAGGAGCCCGGCCAGGGCGTAGGCGGGAGCGGCGATCAGGCCCCAGATCCGCTGGTTGGGCAGGTCGGAGACGAGCGGGAAGGCGGCGGCCCAGCCGGCCGCGATCAGACAGCCGATCAGCTGGACGGAGCGCAGGGAGGCGAGCCGGGCGGGATTCAGCCGATCGGGCGTGGGCGGAAACGTGTTCTCGCCACGCTGTCGGGGGAACGGCCGGGTGGAGAAGCCCCGCGGGGGCCGTCCGGGTCCGGCCGTGGCCTGGGCCGCGGTGGTCTGGGCCGGCGTTCTGCCGCGGCCGGTGAAGCGGCCGCGCGGGCGGGAGAAGCCGGGCGTGCGGGTGCTCACCATGGTGGAAGGTTAGGGGTGCGGGCCGGGCGCTGTCGCCATCGCCTCGGGCGTCGGATACGGGGTGGCACGCGAAGGGCCGCCTGGAGCTGTGCAGTTCGGCGGCCCTTCACGATCGGGTAACGGCGGAGTCAACGCGCGTCGACCTCGACGGCCTCGGCCTGCGCGGCCGGTCGTTCGAGCCGGGAGTGCTTGATGCTGTAGCCGAAGTAGACGACCACCGCGACGACGAGGGCGACGGCGCCGGCCCGGAAGGTGTCGGCGTGCAGGCCCTTGATCAGGTAGGCGCAGAAGCCGATGCTGAGCAGCGGGACGACCGGGTAGAGCGGGACCTTGAAGCCGCGCGGCAGGTCGGGCTGGGTGCGGCGCAGGACGATCACGCCGACCGAGACGACCGAGAACGCGATCAGGGTGCCGAGGCTGGTGATGTCGGCGAGGACGTCCAGCGGGACGAAGGCGGCCAGCGCGCCCACGCCGAGCCCGACCACGATGGTGTTCCAGACCGGGGTGCCGGTGCGCGGGGAGACCTGGGCGAAGCGCTCGGGCAGCATGCCGTCGCGGCCCATCGAGTACAGGATGCGGGTCTGGCCGTAGATCACCACGAGGGTGACGCTGAAGATCGAGATGATCGCGCCGACCGCGAAGATCATCGCGGGCCAGCCCTGGCCGGTGATGTCCTGCATGATCTGGGCGAGGCCGGCCTCCTGGCCCTTGAACTGGTCCCAGGGCTGGGCGCCGACGGCGGCCAGCGCGACCAGGATGTAGAGCAGGGTGACCACGACCAGCGAGATGATGATCGCCAGCGGCATGGTGCGGCGCGGGTTCTTGACCTCCTCGCCGGCGGTGGACACCGCGTCCAGGCCGATGAAGGAGAAGAAGATGCTGGACGCGGCGGTCCCCACGCCGCCGATGCCGAGCGGCATGAACGGGGTCAGGTTTCCGGAACGGAAGCCGGTGACGGCGACGCCGACGAACAGCAGCAGGATCACGATCTTGATCCCGACCATGGCCGCGTTGACCTTGACCGACTCGCTGACGCCGCGGACCAGCAGGAAGCAGATCATCGCGACCAGCAGCAGCGCCGGCAGGTTGAACCAGTGGCCGCCGCCGGGGGCGCCGGACAACTGCTCGGGGATCCGGAACCCGAAGGCCAGGTCGAAGAACTTGTTCAGGTACTCGGCCCAGCTGACCGCGATCGCCGAGGCGGAGACGCCGTACTCCATCAGCAGGCAGATGCCGACGCCGAAGGCCACGCCCTCGCCGAGGGTCGCGTAGGCGTAGGAGTACGAGGAGCCGGAGACCGGGATCGCGGAGGCCATCTCGGCGTAGCAGAGCGCGGTGAGGCCGGCGGTGACCGCGGCGAGCACGAAGGACAGGATGACGGCCGGGCCGGCGTCCGGGACGGCGGTGCCGAGCACGAAGAAGATGCCGGTGCCGATGGTGGCGCCGATGCCGATCGAGGACAGCTGCCACAGGCCGATCGAGCGGCGCAGGTGGATGCCGGAGCGCCCACCGCCCTCGGGTGCGCCGGCCGGAAGGCCGTGGCCCTCGCTCTCCGCGATCAGGGTCGAGACGGGCTTGCGTCGCAGCAGGCGCGAGCCGAGGGTGTTGCTGGCCAAAACCACGGTCCTTCTGGGCGGGGGAGGGTGTCCTGGTGGTCGGTCACCCCGAGCACTGGGGGGTGCCATCGGGGACCAACCGAACAAACATGGGACAGTACCCCGCGAATACGCCAGTGTCGCAAACGAACAGTCCTGATCCGCGCATTGTACGAATTGGCAGATCAGATGTTACAAATCCGACACTTCGCACGCGGCGCATCTCGCGGAGGTTTGGTAGAAGACCAGCTCAGAGGCCGTGCCCGAGCCGTACGCGGCTCAGCGGCCGAGCACCGCCCGCATCACCGAGCGGGCGATCGGCGCGGCCAGGGCTCCCCCGCTGACGTCCGTCGCGTCACTGTCCGCGACCACCACCGCCACCGCGACCGGCGGCACCGCGTCCGAGCCGGCCGGCTTGGCCCAGGCGATGAACCAGGCGTACGGCGTCCCGCTGTTGTCCACACCGTGCTGGGCGGTACCGGTCTTGCCGCCCACCACCGCCCCGGCGATCCGGGCGTTGCCGCCTGTCCCGCTCTCCACCACGTCCGTCATCAGCTTCTGCACCTGCCCGGCCACCGCCGGGGTGAGCGCCCGCCGGTAGACGGCCGGCTTCATCAACCGCACCACGGCGCCGTCGCTCCTCGTCAGCTTGTCCACAAGCTGTGGACGCATCACCGTGCCGCCGTTCGCCACCCCGGCCGCGACCATGGCCATCACCAGCGGCGTCGCGGCGGTGTCGAACTGCCCGATCGAGGAGAGCGCCAGCTGCGCCTGGTCCATCCGCGTGTCGAAGGTGGAGCGCGCCGGGCGCACCGGCATGTCCAGCTTCGGGTCGTTGAAGCCGAAGTTCTCGGCCATCGCCGCCATCGCGTCCAGCCCGGTCCGCACCCCGAGGTAGCCGAGCACGCTGTTGCAGCTGGCGGTCATCGCGGCGGACAGCGACTGGCCCGGCCGGTCGCAGGCCGCGGTGTCGTTCACCAGGGGCGTGGTGGTGCCGGGCAGCACGTACGGGAACGGCGCGGTGGTGGGCGCGGCCGGGTCGGTGACCACGCCCGCCGCGAGCGCGGCCGCCGCCGTGACCACCTTGAAGGTCGAGCCCGGCGGGTAGGTCTGGCGCAGCGCCCGGTTGAGCATCGGCTGGTCGGGGTCGGTCTGCAGCCGGTTCCAGGCCTCCTGGTCGGCGGAGGTGGAGCCGGCGAAGGAGCCCGGGTCGTAGGAGGGCGTGCTGGCCAGGGCCAGGATCCGGCCGGTGGCCGGCTCGATCGCCGCCACCGCGCCCTTCTGGGCGCCGAGCCCGCGCATCGCCGCCTCCTGGGCGGCCCGGTTCAGCGTGGTGGACACGTTCCCGCCGGGGTTCTGCCGGCGGGAGACGGCGTCCCAGACCGCCCAGCCGCCCAGCCGGGGGTCGGTGCCGATCAGCAGGTCGTCCTCGGTGCCCTCCAGCTGGGTGGTGCCGTACGCCTGCGAGGCGAAGCCGGTGACGGCCGCGAACAGCGGGCCGTCGGTGTAGCCGCGCTTGTACGCGTACCGGCCCCTGGTCGGCACCGAGCCGGTCACCGCCACGTCACCGACCAGGATGTCCCCGCGCGGCCGGGCGTAGCGCTCGACGGTGAGCCGCTGGTTGGCGCTGTTGTGGTTCAGGCTCCTGGCCTCGAACACCTGCACCCGGGTGGCCTGCGCGCACAGCGCCGCGACCAGCAGCAGGCAGAAGGTGCCGGCCCGCCGGCCGGTCACCGAGATCCCGGGCAGGCCCTGCGGGCCGTTGCCCTTCGGCCGGATCCGGGCCATCAGCCCACCTCCGGCGCGGGCCGCCCGGCCTCGTCGCTCATCCGCACCAGCAGCGCGACGATGATCCAGTTGGTGACCACCGAGGAGCCGCCCTGGGCGACGAACGGCAGCGTCATCCCGGTCAGCGGGATCAGCGCGAGCACCCCGCCCGCCACCACGAACACCTGCAGGCCCACGATCGCCGCCAGCCCGATCGCCAGCAGCCGCCCGAACGGGTCGCGCAGCGCGATGCCCGTCCGGAAGCCCCGGGAGACCAGCAGCGCGTACAGCAGGAACACCGCGATCAGCCCGGTCAGGCCGAGCTCCTCGCCGAGCGTCGCGAGGATGAAGTCCGACTTGGCGGCGAAGCCGATCAGCACCGAGTGCCCGTTGCCCAGCCCGGTTCCCAGCTCGCCGCCCCAGGCGAACGCGAACAGCGACTGGGCGATCTGGTTGGCGCCCCGGCCCGCCGCGATCGAACCCAGCGGGTCCAGCCAGTCCACCACCCGGCTGTGCACGTGCGGCGACAGCCAGCCCACCGTCACCGCGCCGACCGCCGCCAGCCCCAGCCCGATCGCGATCCAGCCCGTCCGCGCGGTGGCCACGTAGAGCATCACCACGAACAACCCGAAGTACAGCAGGGACGTCCCCAGGTCGGTCTCCAGCACCAGCACCCCGACGAACGCCGCCCAGATCAGCAGCACCGGCCCCAGCACCCGACCGCGCGGCAGCTGCCAGCGCCAGACCCGGCGGCCGGTGAGCGCCAGCGCGTCCCGGTGCACCGCCAGGTAGGCGGCGAAGAAGACGGCCAGCAGGACCTTGGCGAACTCCCCGGGCTGGAAGGACAGCGGCCCGATGACGATCCAGATCCGGGAGCCGTACACCGGCGGGAAGAAGATCGGCAGCACCAGCAGGACCAGCGCCCCCAGCGCCCCCAGGTACGCGTAGCGCCGCAGCCGCCGGTGGTCGCGCACCAGCAGGACGGCCGCGATGAACAGCGCCACCCCCAGGCTCGACCAGAGCAGCTGGGTGGAGGCGGCCTCCCGGCCCGGAGTGGCCCGGTCCAGCCGGTGGATCGCCACCAGCCCGATCCCGTTGAGCAGCACCGCGATCGGCAGCAGCAGCGGGTCCGCGTACCCGGCCCACCGGCGGACGGTGAGGTGTGCCGCCAGCGCCAGCCCGCCGAGCGCCGCTCCGTACTCGACGGCGTCCGCGGGCACCGCGCCGTCGAGGTCGGCGCCCACCTCCACGTAGCCGTACACGGCGGCCAGGACGGCCGCCAGCACCAGCACGAGCTCGGTCGTGCGCCTCGGCCGCACCGGCCGGCCCGGCGCGGCGGCGGACCTCGTCACGGCGGAGGGTGTGGCCATGGCTCCCTCCAGGGTGTCGGACAGGCCGGCCGGGGCCGGCCGCCCCGAATTCGCACCCTAACGAGGGTCATCCCGCTTTACCGGCTCCACGCCCCGGTGTGTCCGCCTTTGCCCGCTACTCGGGCCGACGCCCCGCCAGCGCGGCCACCGCCGCCCCCAGCAGGCCCAACAGGGCGAGGGCGAGCAGCAGTTCCGCCCACGGCGCCGCGACCAGCCCCGTCCGGGCGGCCGTCACCAGGTCGCGCACCGCCGCATTCGCCGGCGATCCGGGCAGCACCAGGGCCCCGGCGGACAGCCCCAGCGTCGCCAGGATGCCGTACGGCGAGCGGAGCAGCACCGGACGGTTGCCCAGCGCCCCGGCCAGCACGCCCGCCAGCACGCAGACCACCGAGGTCGCCAGACCGGCCGTCAGCGCCTCTCCGACGCCGGGGGCGTGCCCGGCCCCCGCGTTCGCCACCGCCCCGCTCAGCCCCCACAGCGCCGCCACCTCGCCCGCCGCCAGCAGCAGACCCGCCGTCAGTGCCGCCAGCAGCGCCCCCAGGTGCACCCGCGGCGCGCCCGCCGCCGCGACCAGGCAGGCCCGCGAGGCCGGCGGCTCGGCGTTCAGCGCGGCCCGGACGTACCAGGCGCTCACCGGCACCAGCACCCCCGCGCCGAACCCCAGCCCGCCCAGGAGCGGATCGCCGGGCTGCACCCCGATCACCATCAGCAGCGCGAACGCCAGGAACGGCGGCAGCCAGGCGTGCGAGCGCACCAGCAGCTCCAGGTGGTACCGCGTCAGCGCCCCGACGAGCCTCACCGCTCCCCCTCCCGCCGCCGCACCGCCAGCACCCGTACGGCCGGACGGCCCACCAGCAGGCTGCGCAGCAGCGCGTCCGAGTGCGCGCGGGACACCGCCAGCCGCACCGCCGTCCCGCCGAGCGCGGCCCGCTCCGGCGCGCCGGGCAGCCGCTCCGGCAGCGGGGAGCCGTCCGGCACGTCCACCTCGATCTCCATCACCGGGCCGCCCTCCGGCCGCGCCTCCTGCTCCACCGCGCGCAGCCCGCCGTCCGCGCCGACCCGGTAGACGGCTCCGGTCCGCCCGGCCAGCCGGGTCGGGTCGTGGTCCACGAACAGCACGGCGCCGCCCCGCGCCGCCCGCTCGGCGGCCGCCTCGTCCAGCACCGCCCGGGCCTGCGGGTCCAGCCCCGTCCAGGCTTCGTCCAGCAGCAGCACCCTCGGCTCGGCGATCAACGCCTGCGCCACCGCGACCTTCTGGCAGGTGCCCTTGGACAGCCGGCTCAGCGGCGTGCCCGCCCGGTCCGCGATGCCGAACCGCTCCAGCCACCACCCCGCCCGCCGCCGCGCCGCCTCGGCCGACAGGCCGTGCACCCGGCCCACCCGCAGCAGGTACGAGGCGGCGTCGAACGGCAGCGCCGGCGGGAAGCGCTCGGGCACGTACGCGACCGGGCCCGGCCGCGCGACCCTGCCGGTACTGGGCCGCTCGATCCCGGCCGCGAGCCGCAGCAGCGTCGACTTCCCACTACCGTTCGCACCGGCGATCCGCACCAACTCCCCCGGCCCGACCGCCAGATGGACGCCCCGCAGAATCCACCGGCCGCCCCGCCCGTACCGCTTGCCGACCGCCGTCAGCTCCATCGCGCCCTCCCCTCCCGCTCGTGGCGTACGCAGGCTAGCGGGGCCCCTGTGAGACCGGCGTGAACGCACCGGAGCGCGACCGTCCCGTTTGGCCTTGGCGAACTGATGGTCCCTAGGATCGCCGCGTGAATACCGGACGACGACCGAAGACCAGGCTCGGCAGCCTGCTGGCGGCCATGGCGATAACCGGCGCCTCGCTGCTGCTCGGCCTGCCCGCCCACGCCGACGAACCAACAGCCGGCGCCGCCCCAGCCGCCCCCAAGGAAGCCCCCCGGGTCGACCTGATCCTGGACGTCAGCGGCTCCATGACCGCCACCGACATCCAGGGCAAGAGCCGCATCTCGGTGGCCCAGCAGTCGCTGAACGAGGTGATCGACGCGCTGCCGCCGGAGACCGAGTTCGGCATCCGCACCCTGGGCGCGACCTACCCCGGCAACGACAAGAACATCGGCTGCCAGGACACCAAGGTGCTCTTCCCGGTCGGCAAGACCAACAAGGTCGAGGCCAAGACCGCCGTCGCCACCCTGCGTCCCACCGGCTGGACCCCGATGGGCCTGGCCCTGCGCGGCGCCGCACAGGACCTCGGCAAGGGCGAGACCACCCGCCGCGTGGTGCTGATCACCGACGGCGAGGACACCTGCACCCCGCCCGACCCGTGCGACGTCGCCCGCGAACTCGCCTCCCAGGGCATCCACCTGGTGGTCGACACCCTGGGCCTGGCGCACGACGACAAGACCCGCCAGCAGCTGCTCTGCATCGCCAACGCCACCGGCGGCACCTACACCGACGTCCGCACCCCGCAGCAGCTCACCGACAAGGTGAAGCAGCTCGTCGACCGCACCAACGACACGTACACGGTGACCCCGGTCAAGACCTCCGGCACCGACAAGTGCGAGAACGCCCCGGTGCTCGCCCCCGGCGTCTACAGCGACCGCGAGAAGTTCTCCGAGCACCGCGTCTACAAGGTCCCGGTCAAGGCCGGCCAGGAGCTGCGCGCCTCGGTCAGCGTCTCGCTCGACCGCGCGGTGAACCGGGACTACGGCGTCCTGCTGCAGGCCACCAGCGCGACCGGCCAGGAGCTGGTCCGCGGCACCGACGCCGGCAGCAGCCGCACCGACGTGGTCTCCACCGGCCTGCGCTGGTCCACCGACGACTCCAAGGGCTACGTCACCGCGAGCCCGACCACCTCGTCCAAGGACAAGGACAAGGAGAAGCCGGACACCACGGTCTGCCTGGTCGTCAGCAACTCGGCCTCCCCGCAGTCCGGCGTCCAGGCGGACCCCGGCATGCCGGTGGAGCTGACCGTCGACCTGACCGCCGCCTCGCCCGCCCCCGAGGGCGCCGCGATGGGCCTCGGCCGCGGCTGGATCCTGCTGCTCACCCTCACCCTGGCCGGCCTGCTCTTCGGCCTGGTCTTCGGCTGGATCGCGCGCTGGCGCATCGCCGTCTGGCGGGAGAACTGACATGCGTACGACGTTCCGCGGCGCCCTCGCCGCCCTCGCCCTGCTGCCCGCCCTCGCCCTCGGCGCCCCGGCGGCCTCCGCCGCGCCGTCCCCCTCGGCGACCGCGAGCGGCACCCCCGCCCCGGCGACCAAGGCCGGCACCTCCTTCCTGACCGCCGTCAACCTGTCCCCGGGCCAGGACGCGAACGTCGCCGTCTCCACCGGCGACTACCTGTACTGGGCGTTCGGCGCCTCCGATGGCCAGACCCCGGCGGTCAAGCTGACCGTCAACCTGGCCGCCGGCGCCGACCGGCACGGCCCGCAGACCTGGTCGGTCGAGGTCTTCGACGGGCTGCGCCGCCGCCAGGCCTGCACGGCCGGCACCCAGAACGCCACGGGCGACCAGAACACCACCGCCCTGCAACTCGACTGCACCCTGCGCGAGGTCCGCACCTGGGCCGAGCCGTGGTCCGGCGACCCGCTGCCCGGCACCTACTACGTGCGGCTGTCGGTCACCGACGCCCCGCAGCCCGACCTCGGCCTGGCCGGTTCCGTCCAGCTGCACGTCGCCGCCAAGGGGAACGCCGACAACGCCCAGCCGGAGGGCGGGGAGCTGAAGGCCCCGCTGGTCCCGCCGGTCGGCGGCGGCGCCTCCACCGCCAAGGCGGCGGCCCCGGCGGCCGCGGAGGAGCACTGGTACACCGGCTGGTTCTCCGGCTGGAACAGCCGCTGGTACTGGACCATCGGCGGCGGCTTCCTGGCCGCCCTCGCGGGCGTCCTGGGCTACCACCTGACCCGGCACCCGCGCGGCCACCGCCCGGCCCGCTACGGCGCCGTCCCGCCCCAGTCCGGCCCGCACCACCACCACGAGGGCTACGCCGAGCGGCCCTGACCCCGCACCGAACGCCGGAGGGCCGGCCGGAAGCTTCCGGCCGGCCCTCCGGCGTTCGCGACGTGGCTCAGCCGCGGAACAGGTTGTGCCCGACGTCCGAGGGCACCTCGTCCTGGACGGGCGTGCTGCCGGGCCCCGGCACGTGCTCCCCGGGCACCGGCTCGGTGCCCTCCCGGTGCAGCAGCACGACCCCGTCCTCGGCCCACAGCTGCTTGTACCCGTGCGCCAGCAACAGCTGGATCCGCGCGGCCTGCTCCTGGTCCGTCTTGAACGGGAAGGACCGCTTGTCCGCCCGGGTCAGCACGTACTCGCGCCCGCGCGGCGTGCCGTCCACCAGCACCACGTCCGCCCGCGCCGTCAGCCGCGGCGCGATCTGGTTGTCCGCCTCGACGGACGCCCCGTCCGGGATCAGCGCGGCGGCCCGCACCAGCGCGGCCTCGCTGGCCTTGGGCGTCCAGGAGGACGGCACCGCGAGCTGCGCCAGCCCGATCGGCACGGCGGCGACCAGCGCGATCCCGGCCGCGCCCAGGCCCAGCCGCCGCGCCCGCCGGACGCTCCGCTCGGGCCGGTCGGCGGCGCTCAGCCGCCCCAGCACCTCGACCGTGGCGACCAGCAGGACCGGCCACAGCATCGAGTCGTAGTGCCGGGCGATCGACCAGTGGTTGGGGTTGCTGGAGAGGATCCGCTCGGCCAGCAGCGGCACCAGGCACAGCACGGTGGCCGAGCGCAGCGGCAGCAGCAGCAGGGTGCCGAACAGCCAGAGCAGCAGCAGCGGCTTGAGCGGCTGGTCGAAGGCGGTCTGCAGCAGCAGGAACGGGTTGTGCAGCAGGTGCCGCACCGCGTCGCCGCCGTCCGCGCCGAGCGCCTGGTAGTTCCAGTAGTAGCCCGGCTGGCCGCCCATCGCCGGGATCAGCCAGGTGATCGCGACGGCCGAGGCGACCGGCCCGCCGAGCAGCAGCCCGAGCCCGGTGTACCGGCCCGCGCGGTCGCCGGTGCGCCGGGTGCGCAGCAGCAGCACCAGCCCGTACGCGCCGACCAGCAGGCCGAGGTCCTCCTTGGTGCCGCACAGCAGCAGGGCGGCGAGCACCACGGTGCCGTACCGGCGGGCGAGCCCGCGCTCCAGCATCAGCAGGATCAGCGGGACGGCGAAGGCCACCTCGTGGAAGCCGACCCGGGCGGCGACCAGCAGCGGCCAGCCCAGCGCGTACACCAGCCCGGCCAGGTCGGCGGCGCGGCAGGCGGTGCGCGGCTCGGCGGCGGCGAAGGCGTGCGCGGTGATCCGCCGGATCAGCGGCACGCCGGCGGCGAACAGCAGCGACTGGCCGATGATCAGCGAGCGCGGGTCGTCCCAGATCCAGTACAGCGGCGCGAGCAGCGCCAGGACGGGCGAGAAGTGGTCGCCGAGCAGCGAGAAGCCGGGCGGGAACTCGTGGTGGTAGCTCTTCAGCGTGGAGACGGGCAGCCCGAAGTGGGCGTAGCCGCGCACGCCCTGGTCGAAGATGCCGAGGTCGAAGCCGCCGAGGCCGACCGAGGTCCAGCCCTGCAGGCCGACCGCGCACATGACGGCGAAGCAGAGGGCGGTCAGCAGCGCGGTGCGCCGGCCGGGGGTGAGGGCGGCGGCCAGCGCACGTGCCCGGCCGGGCGCTTCGGCGGCGCGCGACGGCGCGGCGGATCGGGTCTCGGTGGTCACGTCAGGTCTGCTTCGCCAGGTCCGCTCGGGTCAGGTCTGCTCGGTCAGGTCTGCTCGGTCAGGTCTGCTCGGTCAGGTCTGCTTGGTCAGGGCGGCGTCGTCGTCGAGCGCGGAGACGGGCAGCGCCCAGCCCTCGCCCTCGGCGGCCCGGCGCCGCACCCGGTACAGCCGCAGGCCGACCGCCACCAGGACGGCGATGCCCAGCGGCGGGTAGATGGAGCCGGGCAGCTGCCAGTACCAGGCGACCCCGCGGCCCCACCGGTGCGGCACCGTCCACATGACGTGCGAGAGGAACACGGCCAGCGTCACGCCCAGCAGCACCCGCCGGCCGACCGTCCTGGCCTCGGCGGCCAGCAGGGCGAGCAGCGGCAGGCACCAGACCCAGTGGTGGGTCCAGCTGATCGGGGAGACCAGCAGCGCGGTGAGCGCGGTGCACACGGCGCCCCAGGCGTCGGCCCGGCGCAGCACCCGCACGGACCGCCCGGCCAGCACCGCCACCGCGATGCCGAGCGAGGCCACCAGCGCGGAGGCCACCAGCCCGACCAGGCCCGGGTCGTTGACGTCGAGCAGCCGGCAGACGGCCCCGCGCAGCGACTGGTTGTCCACCAGGACGGTGACGCCGACCCGGCTCGGGTCCCACAGGTACGTCTTCCAGAAGCCGTACGAGGCGTCGGGCAGCGCGGCCCAGCCGATCAGACCGGCCGCCAGGAAGGTGGCGCCGGAGACCAGCGCGGCCCGGATCCGCCCGGTCAGCAGCAGGTAGACGGCGAACAGGCCGGGGGTGATCTTGATCGCGGTGGCCAGGCCGATGCCCACGCCCTTGAGCGGGGAGCGGTCGGGGCGGGTGAGGTCCCACAGCACCAGGCAGAGGATGGCGAGGTTGACCTGGCCGTACTGGAAGGTCGTGAAGACCGGCTCCAGCCAGATGCCGAGGCCCACGGCGGCCAGCACGGCGGCCGGGCGGTTGCGGCCGGCCGGCCAGCCGGCCAGCCGGAAGGACAGGTGCGCCGCCAGGGCCAGCAGCGCGTAGTTGCCGAGCATCACCAGGACGCGCAGGGTGCTCACGTCGAACCAGGTGCTCGGCACGAACAGCATCGCCGCGAACGGCGGGTAGGTGGCCGGCAGGTCCCACCCGGGCAGCCGCATCGCGTAGAGGTCGTCGCCGTTCACCACGGCCTGGCCCTCGGCCCGGTAGACGAGCATGTCGACCATGGTCGCCCCGTGCTGGTGCCGCAGCAGGGTGAAGACCGCGAGCGACACCGCCGCGAAGACGGCCGCCGCGACGGTCCGGGCCCTCGGTCTCCCGGTCACCGGCGCCCCGCCGGGCCCCTCGGACCCCGCGCGCCGCGACCACCGTGAAAGACCGAACTCGCGCACCGCGATGGCACCCCGTTGAGATAGACCAGATCGTCCGCCGTCAGCGTCTGGGCCCACCCACCATAACCGACCCCCCCGAAGCCCAAACCGCGTCAGAAACGCACCCCTGACGCCGATGTGACCTCGAACACAGCGACCGGCCGGCTCCTCGCCGAACCCCGCAAACGCGAAATCCCGCCGGGAGTTGCCTCCCGGCGGGATTTCGTCGACCGGTCGAACCGGCCGTTGGGTGGAGCTGAGGGGATTCGAACCCCTGACCCCCTCGATGCGAACGAGGTGCGCTACCGGACTGCGCCACAGCCCCAACGAGAAGAAACTCTAGCACCTTTCGGAGGGGGTCCGTGACCACCCCCCTGGCCGGGGGTGGTCACGGACCTCACTCGTTGGCGGCGCGGGGCCGGGCCTCGGGGGCCGGGGCCTCCGCGTACTGGTCGAACAGCGGGGTGGTGCGGGGCTCGGCCGGGCGCCCGGCGGTCCAGGTGCCGGGGGCCGACAGGTCGAGGTTGCGGGAGACCCGGGGGGCGACCGGCGCGGTGACGTAGGTCGGCAGCGGGACGGGCACCGGCTCCCAGGAGTCCGGGCCGGCCGCGCCGCGCTCGCGCATGCCGTCGACCCACTCCTCGTGTTCGGTCGCCTCGGCCACCGCGGAGGCGGAGCCGGCCGACGCGGCGGCCTGCTCCGGGTCGACGGCCAGCCGCAGGTGCGGGCGCCGCCCGGCCCGCTCCTCGACGGGCGGCCCGGGCACCTCGCGCCCGACCGGGGCGGCCGGGACGGTGGGCACCTCGACGTGCGACTGCTCGACGGGGGCGGCCTCGGCGGCCTCCGCCCGCTGCCGCTCGCGCTTGCGCAGCCGCTCGGCCGCCTGGGCGGCCCGGGCGCGGTCCAGCTTCACCTCGTACCGCTGGCGCTCCAGCCGGCGCAGGTGGCCGATGTAGCCGGTGAGGAGGACGGCCGGGACGGCCGGGACCCAGAGGAAGGCGAGCCCGGCGACCGCGGCGACCACGGCGCCGAGCGCGAAGGCGAGGAAGAGGACGGTGACCATCCGGCGGCGGCGGGCCAGCAGCCGCGCCCGCCGCTCCCCGCCGTCCTGCCGCACCGAAGCCGGGACCGGAGCCGGAGCCGCAGCCGGGGCGGGCGCCGGGGCGGACCGCTCCACGGGAGGTTCGGGCTCCCGCGCCGCGGGGTCGCCGGGGGCGGCCTCGTCCCGTTCGGGAGGGCCGTCGCTGGTGTGCTCGTCGTCACGCGGTTCGTCGCCCAGGGCCCGGGCTGCCCGCCGCTCCAGCGCCGAACGCCCGGCCAGCAGGCGGATGGCGGTGCTGAAGCGTTCCGTCGGGCGCGCCTCGTTGAGTTCGTCCTGCCTGCGGAGCCACATCGGCACCAGATAGGCGGCCCAGGCCCCTACGATGACGGCGTAGATAAGGCCGCTACTGCTCACGATTCACACCGTACGGGCGCCGGGGAAGGCCTGGCAGCAATTTGACGCGGCGTGTCGTGTGATCAAGCTGATTCTCCGACTATTTTGCCGGTATTTGTGCCGGTCCGGTGGGGCAGCGATGCCATATCGATATTTCTTTCGAACATATATTCAATTACCTGGCCCGTGCCCGGAACTGAGCGACCGCCGACGTTCCAGCATCCCCTCCGGAACCTCCTCCGCGGTCAGCGCGTAGACCAGGTGGTCCCGCCAGTCGCCGTCGATGTGGAGATAGCGCGGCCGGATTCCCTCCGAACGGAAGCCGAGCTTTTCCACCACCCGCCGGCTCGGGCGGTTCTCCGGGCGGATGCACACCTCGATCCGGTGCAGCCCGAGGGTCCGGAAACAGTGGTCCACGGAAAGCGCCACGGCGGTCGGCATGATGCCCTGGCCGGCCACCGCCTCGTCGATCCAGTAGCCGATGTTCGCCGCGCACATCGAGCCCCAGGTGATCCCGCCGACCGTCAACTGGCCCACCATGCGGCCCTTGTGGAGGACCACGAAGGGCAGCATCCGCCCGTGCGCGGCCTCGCCGCGCAGGAAGCGGACCATCTGCCGGTAGGTCGGCCGCGGGGCCGAGGCCTGGCCGGCCGGGCCCGGCGGCACGGTGGCCTCCCAGGGCTGCAGCCAGTCCCGGTTGCGGCGGCTCACCTCCTGCCACTCGTGCTGATCGCGGCGCCGGATCGGGCGCAGCACGACCTCCCCCTCGTGGAGTTCTACCGGCCAGCCGGCGTTCAGTGCGCTCTCCCGGAAGCTGGTGCGTCGGGCCGGGGGTGGTCCCCGCCGCGGAGCTGGTCCACGGCGTGGGCGAGCAGCGGCTCCAGGACGGCCAGGCCGTCCCTGACGCCGCCGGTCGACCCCGGCAGGTTGACGATCAGGGTACGTCCGGCGAGCCCCGCCAGCCCGCGGGAGAGCGCCGAGGTCGGCACCTTGTCCCGGCCGTACGCGCGGATCGCCTCGGCGATGCCGGGGACCGGCCGGTCGATCACCCGGGCGGTCATCTCGGGGGTGAGGTCCATCGGGGAGATGCCGGTGCCGCCGGTGGTCAGCACGACGTCGTAGCCGGCCGCGACGGCCTCGCGCAGCACCGCCTCGACCGGCTCGCCGTCCGGGACGACCCGGGGGCCGTCCGCGGCGAAGCCCATCGCGGTCAGGCCGGCGACCAGCAGCGGGCCGCCCCGGTCCTCGTACACCCCGGCCGAGGCGCGGTTGGAGACGGTCACCGCCAAGGCCCTCATGTCCTGTGCCGCCGTGCCCCGCGCCGTCACGCCTCCACCTCCGGCGCGAACCAGTCGCCGCTCTTGCCGCCGGTCTTGCTGAGCACCCGGACGGACTCGATCGCGGCGCCCTTGTCCACCGCCTTGACCATGTCGATGACGGTCAGCGCGGCGACCGCCACCGAGGTCAGCGCCTCCATCTCGACGCCGGTGCGGTCGGCGGTCTTCACGGTGGCGGTGATCTCGACCGCGTCGTCCGCGACGGCGAGGTCGACCTTGACGCCGGAGACCGCGATCGGGTGGCAGAGCGGGATCAGGTCCGGCGTCCGCTTCGCGCCCATGATCCCGGCGATCCGGGCCACCGCGAGGGCGTCGCCCTTGGGCACGCCCTCGCCGCGCAGCAGCTCGACCACCTTCGGGGAGACCCGGACCCGCCCGGCCGCGACGGCGGTGCGCGCGGTGGTGGCCTTCTCGGAGACGTCGACCATCCGGGCCGCGCCCTGCTCGTCGACGTGGGTCAGGCGGTCGCCGGGGGGAGGTGTCGTCACGGGTAACTCCAGGGGCGCACGGGTCGAATACGGCGCTACCGTACCGCTCTGTGACTCGCCACTCGTCTCCGGGCGCTCGGACCCGGTGTCGACGGTCGGCGCTCCGGCGCCCCCTCCGGCTCGGGGCGGGGAACGCGAACGGTCAGGAGTCCAGCAGCACCACGTCGACCGCGCTGCCGGCCGGCAGGTCGGTGACGTCCTCGGGGACGGTGATCAGGCAGTCGGCCCGGGCCAGGGCGCCGACCAGGTGGGAGTCGGCGCCGCCGACCGGCTCGACGGTGCCGTCCGCCGGCGAGTAGCGGCCGCGCAGGAACTGCCGGCGCCCGGCCGGGGAGCGCAGCGCGGACGGGCAGAGCGCGCGCACCACCGGGCGGTGGACGTCGGCCGCGCCGAGCATGGTGCGGATGACCGGGCGGACGAACAGCTCGAAGGAGATGTAGGCGCTCACCGGGTTGCCGGGCAGGGCGAGCAGCGGCACCCCGGTCCGGCCGCCGATCCGGCCGAAGCCCTGGGGCTTGCCGGGCTGCATCCGGAGCTTGCGGAAGTCCACGCCGCCGTAGGTCTCGAAGACCTCCTTGACGACGTCGTACGCGCCGACGCTGACGCCGCCGCTGGTGACGATCAGGTCGGCCCGGCCGAGCTGCTCCTCCAGGACGGCGCGCAGCCGCTCGGCGTCGTCGGGGACGGCGCCGACCCGGAAGGCGATGGCGCCGGCGGCCTGGGCGGCCGCGGTGAGGGTGAAGCTGTTGGAGTCGGCGATCTGCCCGGGCCCGACCGGCTCGCCGGGCTGGACCAGCTCGCTGCCGGTGGAGAGCACCACGACCCGCGGGCGCGGGCGGACCTTGACGGTGGCCCGGCCGATCGCGGCGAGCAGGCCGAGCTGGGTGGGGCCGAGCCGGGTGCCGGCGGCCAGGACGGTCGTGCCGGCCGCGACGTCGCTGCCGCGGCGGCGGATGTGCGCGCCCTCGGCGACCGGGCGCAGCACCCGGACCTCCTCGCCCTCGACGGGCGCGCCCATCGCGGCGGCGGCCACGCCGGTGCCGGTGCCGCCGTCCGTCCACTCGACCGGGGCGACGGCCTGGGCGCCGGGCGGCAGGGGGGCGCCGGTCATGATCCGGGCGGCCTGGCCGGGCCCGACCTTGGGCAGCTCGTCCGCGCCGGCGGCGATGTCGCCGACCACGGTGAGCACCGAGGGGTAGGTGTCGGTGGCGCCGGCGGTGTCGGCGGTGCGCAGGGCGTAGCCGTCCATCGAGCTGTTGTCGAAGGGCGGCAGGTCGCCGCCCGCGAGGACGTTCTCCTCCAGCCGGCAGCCCTGGGCGTCGAGCAGTTGGAGCTCGATCGCGGGCAGCGGGCCGACCGCGGCCAGCACGTCGGTGAGGTGCTCGTCGACCGTCCAGAGGCGAGGAGCCGCCGGCGCCCGGTCCGCGGACCCGTCACAGCAGGCTGCGTCGGTGGTGCTGTGCTCCGTGGACCCGGTCATCGGCGGCTCGCTCTCTGTCTGTCGGGGTGTCAGTCCTGCAGCTCGGTGGCGACGAACCCGCGCAGCCAGGAGCGGAACTCCGGGCCCAGGTCCTCGCGCTCGGCGGCGAGTCGGACGATGGCGCGCAGGTAGTCGGCGCGGTCGCCGGTGTCGTAGCGGCGGCCCTTGAAGAGGACGCCGTGGACCTTGCCGCCCTCGGCCTGGTCGCGGGTGGTCAGCTCGCGCAGGGCGTCGGTGAGCTGGATCTCGCCGCCGCGGCCGGGCTTGGTCTCGCGCAGCACGTCGAAGACCAGCGGGTCGAGGACGTAGCGGCCGATGACGGCGTAGTTGGAGGGGGCCTCGCCGGGCTCGGGCTTCTCGACCAGGTCGGTGACCTCGAAGACGTCGTCGCCGAAGCCGTTGGGCTTGACGGCGGCGCAGCCGTAGAGGTGGATCTGCGAGGGGTCGACCTCCATGAGGGCGACGACCGAGCCGCCGAACTCCTGCTGCACCTCGATCATGCGGGACAGCAGCGGGTCGCGGGGGTCGATCAGGTCGTCGCCGAGCAGGACGGCGAAGGGCTGGCCGGCGACGTGCTGCTCGGCGACCGAGACGGCGTGGCCGAGGCCCTTGGGGTCGCCCTGGCGGACGTAGTGCATGTTGGCGAGCTCGACGGACTCGCGGACCCGGCGCAGGCGGTCCTCGTCGCCCTTGCGGGCGAGCAGCTCCTCCAGCTCGTAGGCGCGGTCGAAGTGGTCCTCCAGCGCGCGCTTGTTACGGCCGGTGACCATGAGTATGTCGGACAGGCCCGCGGAGGAGGCCTCCTCGACGACGTACTGGATGGCCGGCTTGTCGACGACCGGGAGCATCTCCTTCGGGGTGGCCTTGGTCGCCGGGAGGAAGCGGGTGCCCAGTCCGGCCGCGGGTACCACGGCCTTGGTGACCGGAATTCGGGAGTTGCTCGTCGTCATGCGTTTACCTTACTCAGGCACGTTTTTGCCCGGCCGAGCACGGTCGGTCCCTGCTCAGGACAGCAGGTCACGGGGCCCGGCAACGATGGCAGGCGAATGGAAGGTGACCGGCTGGGCGAGGGGGTCCCGTCCGGCACAGGCCGACAGACTACCCGGCTTTTCCGAACGGTCACGTTCGGCAGTCACCCCGTCCTCCGTACCGGAAGCGACCGGTCGTCGCGGCTCGGCGGCGGGGGGCGCGCCACCGGTCCGCGGGGCGGTCCGCCAGCAGTCGCCGCCGGCCGCCCGGGCCTCGGCGAGCGCCCGGTCGGCGGCGCGCAGCAGCACGGCGGCGTGGCCGCCGTCCTCGGGCAGCACGGCGATGCCGACCGCGGCGGTCAGGCCGTTGCCGTGCGCGGGGCGGGGCTCGCGCGGGCCGGAGGACCAATCCAGCAACAAGTGCCGGCGCACCGACCAGACCAGCCGTTCGGCGACCTGCGCGGCGCCCTCGGCGCCGGTGTCCGGCAGCACCACCAGGAACTCCTCGCCGCTGTAGCGGCCCAGGGTGTCGGAGCGGCGGATCTCCATCGCGAGC
Organism: Streptomyces sp. Y1; assembly: GCF_041053115.1. Lineage (NCBI taxonomy): Bacteria > Bacillati > Actinomycetota > Actinomycetes > Kitasatosporales > Streptomycetaceae > Streptomyces > Streptomyces sp. Y1. The sequence goes on from NZ_CP163445.1 coordinate 3,210,422, forward strand.
CGCTGGGCGAGGTCGCGCAGCACGGCGCCGGACCGGGCCCGGCCGTGCTCGGCGACGACGGCCCCGAAGCCGGCGATCTCCAGCATCAGCACGGCGAGCGGGCGCGGTCCCTCGGCCTGCTCGCTGTGCTCGGCCCGGCGGGCGCGCTCGATCTCGCGGTCGAGGGTGAGCTGCAGGTGGCGGTAGTTCCACACGCCGGTGAGCGGGTCGCAGGAGGCGGTGCGCTCCAGCTCGGAGCAGCGGGCCTCCAGTTCGGCGATCCGCTCGCGCTGGCGCCGCTGCCGGGCGGCGGCCTCGGCGGCGCCCCTGCGCAGGCGCAGGCCGAGCACGGCGGTGCCGGCCAGGGCGGGGGCGCTCAGCGCGGCCAGCGCCTGGACCAGCAGCGGGGTGGACAATCGCGGCGCCCTTTCACGTGTCAGGCTCTGCGGACGTGGAGGATCTGATGCACAACGACAAGAACGGGCTGAGGACACGGCTGCTCGCCGAACGCCGGGCCCTGAGCGACGGGGAGCGGGCCGCGGCGGCGCTCGCGCTGGCCGGGCACGCCGGGGAGCTGGCCGGGCCGGGCGCGACGGTGGCGGCGTACGTCTCGGTGGGCGCCGAGCCGGGGACGCGGCCGCTGCTGGACGCGCTGCGCTCGCGCGGGGTGCGGGTGCTGCTGCCCGTCCTGCTGCCGGACAACGACCTGGACTGGGCCGAGTACGGCGGGCCCGGGGAGCTCGCCCCGGCCGGGCGCGGGCTGCTGGAGCCGGTGGGGCCGCGGCTGGGGCCGGCGGCGGTGACGGAGGCGTCGGTGGTGCTGCTGCCGGGTCTGGCGGTGGACCGGCGCGGGCTGCGGCTGGGGCGCGGCGGCGGCAGCTACGACCGGGTGCTGGCCCGGCTGGAGCGGTCCGGCGCGCACCCGGTGCTGGCGGTGCTGCTGTACGGGCACGAGCTGCTGGAGCGGGTGCCGGCCGAGCCGCACGACCGGCCGGTGGACCTGGCGGTCACGCCGTCCGGGGTGCACCGGCTGGACTGAGCGGCCCGGAAGCCCGGCGGGCCGGAACGGCGGCGGCCCCGCTCCCGGGTGGGAGCGGGGCCGCCGGCCGTACGGGGGCTCAGCCGTTGGTGAGCACCAGCTTGTGCTTGGTCGCCTTCTCGACCGCGTCGGGCGTGAACGCCCAGGTCAGCAGCTTGCCCTTGAGCCAGAGATCGGTCTGGTCGTTGTAGTTGGCGTGGAAGGCGTGGCCGGAGGCGCCGCCGACGTTGATCCAGTGCGAGGAGTCCAGGTCGCTCAGGTCGACCACCATCCGCATCGACGGGATCCAGTCCACCTGGTAGCCCGCGGCCGCGTTCCAGCCGGCCGCGTCGACCGCGGCGGAGCCGCCGGAGAGGCGGTACGGGCCGCGGTTGAGCAGCTTGTGGACGACGCCGGAGGCGATCGAGGAGTCGTCGGTGCCGAGGGTCTGCTCCTTCAGCTCCAGCTTGTGCAGCCGGCCCCAGCTCCAGGTGGAGATGTCCTTGCTCAGCAGCGAGGTGAGGTCCTGCCGGGCGTTCTTCATCGCCTCCTTGAGCAGGTTGTCCAGGCCCTTCTGCTCCTTGTGGTCGGAGTCGATGTACGTCCACCAGCTGCTGTCGGGCTTGTCGAGCTGCTGGCGGACCACCTCGGTCCAGCGGTCGCCGCCGTCCGGCTGGGCCTTGCCCGGGTCGCGGGTGCCGCACTCGGTGACGATCCGGCTGCCGCTGTCCGGCTTGGTCGGGTCGCCCTGCTGGCGGACCAGCAGGCAGTCGCCCTTGGCCCGGAGGTCGGCCGGGAACTTCTGGCCGAAGGCGAGGGTGAGCAGGTTGCGCCAGACGCCGTTGTAGTACGCGGCGGCGGCCGAGTCGGCGTCCTGGTGGTAGTTCCAGTCCTTCAGCAGGTCCTGGGCCTCGCGCACGTACGGGTCGTCGATCTGCTGCTTGAGCAGCAGCGGGACGAGCGTCTTGGCCATGATGCTGGTGTTGTCCAGCTGGAGGTTCTGCATGTCGTCCGGCGAGATCTTGCCGTTGTTCTTGAGCAGGCCCTCGATCTGCTCGGTGATCTCCTTGGCGCGGGTGCCGTACTCCCAGTCCTTGGTCAGGTTGTACTTGTAGCTCGGGTCGACCACGGCCTGGTTGGCGGTGACGATGTAGCCCGCGGCCGGGTCGAGGCTGTAGGGCAGGGCGCTGAAGGGGATCGAGCCCTTCCACTGGTAGCCGGAGTCCCAGCCGGGGGCGGGCATGGTGCCGTCGCCCTTGCCGCGGATCGGGACGTCGCCGGGGGCCTGGTAGCCGATGTGCTTGGCGTCGGCGTAGATCAGGTTCTGCGCCGGGACGGCGAAGTCCTTGGCGGCGCCCCGGAACTCGTCCCAGTTCCGGGCCTTGTCGAGCTCGAAGACGGCGTCCATGGTCTTGCCGGGGTTGAGCGCCGTCCACTGCAGGGCGACGCCGTAGCCGGTGGTGCCGCGGTCGGGGGCGGCGCTGCCGTTGGGAGCGTACTTGCCGACGTTCTGCTGCTCGGTGCTCTGGTCGGAGATGAGCGGAGCACCGGTCCTGGTGGTGCGGACGGTGATGGTGCGGTCCTCGCCGCCGGCGACCTTGATGGTCTCCTTGCGGAGGTCGAACTTCTCGTCCTTGCCGTCGACCTGGTACGTGTCCGGGCCGGTGACCTTCTCCAGGTAGAGGTCGGTGACGTCGGCGCCGAGGTTGGTGAAGCCCCAGGCGACGTCCTTGTTGTGGCCGATGACCACGCCGGGCATGCCCGCGAAGGTGAAGCCGGAGACGTCGAACTGGCAGGCCGGGGAGGACGTCCGGCAGTGCAGGCCCATCTGGTACCAGACCGAGGGCAGGCCGGGGCCCAGGTGCGGGTCGTTGGCGAGCAGCGGCCGGCCGGTGGTGGTGTGGCTGCCGGCGACGACCCAGGAGTTGGAGCCGATGCCCTGGCCGGGGCGGCCGAGCAGCTGCGGCATCTTGTCGACCCGGTCGGTCAGGCCCTGCAGCAGCGCCTTGGTGGTGGCCGCGCCCTGGGCGGTGCCGGCGCCGGGAGTGCCGGCGGCCGGCGCGGGGCCGTCCGCCGGGCGGTAGGTGTCGCCGCTGACGGTGCCGGTCTTCACGATGGTGCCGTTGCGGCTGTACGGGTAGTCCGGGTACAGCTCGGCGATCTTCTCCGGGGTGAAGTCCTGGGACAGCAGCGAGCGGTCGATCTCCTCCTGGAGGTTCCCGGAGAGGTTCCAGGCCATCGCCTTGAGCCAGGCCACCGAGTCGACCGGGGTCCACTGCTCGGGCTTGTAGCCGTCGTTGACCATGCCGAGCAGCGCGTACTCCAGCGAGGCCTTCTCGCCGCCGGGGTGCTCGCCGAGCCAGGCGTTCACGCCGTCCGAGTAGGCCTGCAGGTACTTCTTGGTCTCGGGCGACAGCTTGGTGTCGAACTCCTTCTGCGCGACCTGCCGCCAGCCCATGGTGCGGATGAAGGCGTCGGTGTCGACCTGGCCGTCGCCGAACATCTCGGACAGCCGGCCGGCGGTGATGTGGCGGCGGACGTCCATCTCCCAGAACCGGTCCTGCGCCTGGACGTAGCCCTGGGCGCGGAAGAGGTCCTCGGCGGTGTCGGCGTAGAGCTGCGGGATGCCGTTGGCGTCCCGCTTGACGTCGACCGGCGCGCTCAGGCCCGCGACCTTGACGCTGCCGTCGACCTCCGGGAAGGAGGCGCGGACCGCGGCGACCCCGCGGTAGCCGCCGTAGCCGACGCCGGCCACCAGCAGCACGACCAGCACGATCACGATCAGACGGGCGCGCCGGAACTTCTTCAAGCGGGGCATCTGGGTCCTTGCGGTCCTGACTTCGGGGCGGGCGGGCGTGTCCAGGGCCTGGGGCCGTGACAGGGCACCACATTAGGCCGAGTCGGCCGGACGCTGTGAACGGGGGACCAAGCTAAAGATATGGCAAAATGTTAGACTGAGTAACGATCCGCAAGGGGAGCATTGACGGCTTCTTAACGGGTCACCCCCCGCACCACCCAGACACCCCGTCCGCCCCTGCCTGCCCGAGGTGCCCCTGCGTGAACGTCGCCCACCTGAACCAGCTCCTGCTCGAATCCTCCGTGATCCTGCTGGTCGCGGTGGTCGCCGTGCGGTTCTCGACCAGATCGGGGCTGCCCAGCCTGCTGATCTACCTGGGGATCGGCGTGGCGCTGGGCCAGAACGGAATCGGCGTCACCTTCAACAACGCCGAGCTCACCCAGGTGCTCGGCTACGCGGCCCTGGTGGTGATCCTGGCCGAGGGCGGCCTCAAGACGAACTGGCGCGAGGTCAGACCCGCGATGCCGGCCGCCACCGTGCTCGCCACCGTCGGCGTCGGGGTCAGCGTCTTCGTCACCGCGGCCGGCGCGCACTGGCTGGTCGGCCTGGACTGGCAGACCTCGCTGCTGCTCGGCGCGATCGTCTCCTCCACCGACGCCGCGGCCGTCTTCTCGGTGCTGCGGATGGTGCCGCTGCCGCACCGGCTCACCGGCCTGCTGGAGGCCGAGTCCGGCTTCAACGACGCGCCCGTCGTCATCCTCGTCGTCGCCTTCGCCAGCACCGGCGAGCCCGACACCTGGTACGTCCTGCTCGGCACCATCGTCGCCGAGCTGGCGATCGGCGCGGCCGTCGGCCTCGCGGTCGGCAAGCTGGGCGCGTTCGCCGTCAAGCACGTCGCGCTGCCCTCCTCGGGCCTGTACCCGATCGCCGTGGTGGCGCTGACCGTGCTCGCCTACGCCGGCGGCTCGCTGCTGCACGGCTCCGGCTTCCTCGCCGTCTACATCAGCGCCGTGATCCTCGGGAACTCCAAGCTGCCGCACGGACCGGCGGTGCGCGGCTTCGCGGACGGCCTGGCCTGGATCGGGCAGATCGGCATGTTCGTCCTGCTCGGGCTGCTCGCCGCGCCCGAGAGCATGGGCGACGCGGTGGTCCCCGCGCTGGTGATCGGCGCGGTGCTGGTGTTCCTGGCCCGGCCGCTGTCGGTGGTGCTCACCCTCACCCCGTTCCGGGTGTCGATACGCGAGCAGGCGCTGCTCAGCTGGGCCGGGCTGCGCGGGGCGGTGCCCATCGTGCTGGCCACCATCCCGGTGGTGTCGGGCGCGCACCAGGCCGACGACGTGTTCAACATCGTCTTCATCCTGGTCGTCGTCTTCACCCTGCTCCAGGGGCCGACCCTGCCCTGGGTGGCCAAGCGGCTGCGGATCGCCGAGGGCGCGATGGGCCAGGACCTCGACATCGAGTCCGCCCCGCTGGAGAAGCTGCACGGGCACCTGCTGTCCGTCTCGCTCGCGCCGGACTCCAGGATGTCCGGGGTCGAGATCAGCGAGCTGCGGCTGCCCAAGGGGGCGGCCGTCACCCTGGTCGTGCGGGAGGGCAACTCCTTCGTGCCGGACAAGGCGACCATGCTGCGCGGCGGGGACGAGCTGCTGGTGGTCACCACGGACGAGGTCGGCGAGGCGGCGGAGCGGCGGCTGCGGGCCGTGGACAAGGGCGGCAAGCTCGCGGGGTGGCTGAACGGGAAGTGAGCTCGGCCCGGCCGGGGGGTGCGGGGCTGCGGGTCGGGGCCGGGGGGCTGGCTCGGGGCCGGGCTGCAGGGTCGGGGCCGGAGGCCGGTCGTCTCGCCTGGTCGTCGCCCGGGTCGTCTCGCCTGGTGAGCCGGTTCACCCGGCGAACCTGGCGGGTCTACGCGCGTAACCGGTATGCTGGGACGGATACTCCGTTCGACTACTGTGAGAACACACCCAGCATCTGCCTGACGCAGAGTTGGCGCGACCGCTCGGCGGCCGCGGTCCGGACCCCGGCCCACCGGCCGGGCCGACCCGGTATCTACCCCGGTCGACGCGCGAGAGGACGACTCTCGGCGCCGTCGGGGCCACCCCATGCCCTGCCGCGCTACCAGGCAGCAGGAAGGACCGACCGTGACGGCCCGCCGAACGGTCGACGACGCCGCGCAGATCGCGGACAGCACCGACACCGCAGCCCAGGCCCCCGCCCGCGTCGGGTACGGGACGCTGCTGCGCACCCCCGGTGCCTGGAGGTTCCTGGCGCCCGCCCTCGTCGCGCGGCTGCCCTACGCGATGCTCAGCATGGGCATCCTGCTGCTGGTCACCAAGACCCACGGCTCGTACGGCACGGCCGGTACGGTCACCGCCGTCGCCGCCGTCGCGCAGGCCCTGATCGGGCCGCAGACCGGGCGGCTCGCCGACCGGTACGGCCAGGCCGCGGTGCTCGTCCCGACCGTCCTGGTGCACGGCGCCTCGGTCGGCCTGCTGATCGCGCTGGCGCTCGGCCACGCGCCGGCCTGGAGCCTGTTCCTGGCCGCCGTCCCCGCGGGCGGCAGCGTGCCGCAGATCGGCGCGATGGTCCGGGCCCGCTGGGTGGCCCGGTTCACCGCGGACGGCCCGTCCGACGCCGCCGCGGCCCGGGTCAGCACCGCCTTCGCCTTCGAGTCCGTGACGGACGAGTTCACCTTCGTGATCGGCCCGATCCTGGCCTCCGGCATCGCCGCCTTCGCCAACCCGGCGGCCGCGCTGGTCGCCGAGGCCTCGCTGACCCTGGCCGGCGGGCTCGCCTTCGCCGCGCAGCGGCGCACCGCCCCCGCCCGGATCATCCCCGAGCCCGGGGTGCGGCGCGCCTCCGCGCTCGCCTCGCCGGGCGTGCGGCTGCTGGCCGCGGCGTTCCTCGGCGTCGGCACGGTGTTCGGCGGGATGCAGGTCTCGGTGAACGCCTTCGCCGACTCGGTCGGGCAGCACGACGCCGGCGGCACCGTGTACGGGATCTTCGCTGGCGGCTCGATGCTGGCCGGCGTGCTGTACGGCGTGATCGCCTGGCGGCGGACCGTCCAGCAGCGGATGGTCATGAGCTACTCGATGCTGGTGCTGGGTGCCTCGGTGCTGTGGGCGATGCCGAACCTGGTCGCCCTCACCGTCGCCGGACTGGTCTGCGGGCTGGCCATCGCACCCACCCTGATCAGCGGCTACACCCTGGTCGAGACGCTCGTCCAGGACGGCGCCAAGACCGAGGCCTTCACCTGGCTGACCGGGGCGATCGGGCTGGGTCTGGCGATCGGCTCGATGGTGGCCGGCAAGCTGATCGACGGGCACGGGCCCTCGGTCGGGTTCCTGGTGCCGGTGGTCGGCGCCGGGCTGGGGCTGGTCGCGCTGGTGTCGCTGCGGCACCTGCTGGTGGCGCCGGGGACGCCGAGCCGGGTGGTCGCGGGCTCCGCGGAGCGCGGCGGCGCCGGGGCCCTGGTGGGGGCGGTCGAGGGCTGAGCGGACGGCGGGGCGGAACCCGGGCGGGCCCATCTCACACCCGGGGTCGCTGGACTGATCCCGCGGAATACCGCATCATTGACCATCGTTAGCACTCATCAGGCGAGAGTGCCAGGAGGAAGCAAGTGCCCACGTACCAGTACCAGTGCACCGAGTGCGGCAACGGCCTGGAGGCGGTGCAGAAGTTCACCGACGAGGCGCTGACCACGTGCCCCGACTGCCAGGGACGACTGCGCAAGGTCTTCTCCGCGGTCGGCGTCGTGTTCAAGGGCTCGGGCTTCTACCGGACCGACAGCCGCTCGTCCTCCAGCAGCTCGGTGGGCGCCGGCTCCTCGTCCTCGACGTCGTCGACGACCTCCTCTTCGTCGTCGTCCGCGTCCTCTTCTTCTTCGTCGTCCTCGACCTCGTCCTCGACGGCCTCGTCGGCCCCGGCTTCGACCGCGAGCTGACCGCACGGCTCCGAGAACGCGTCTCGATCGCTTCGAGATCGCTTCGAGGACGCCCCGAGAGCGCTCCGAGAACGCTCCGAGAGCATTTCGGAAAGGCCCGTCGCTCCCGCTTCACGCGGGGCGGCGGGCCTTTTCGCGTTCGGCTCCAAACCTCGGGCGGGCCGAATTGATCCGTACGGGGGAACCGGGTTTCGGGTGGGGGCGGGTTGTCCACAGGCGGTGGGAAAAAGATTTCGCGCCGGGGGCGGAACACGCATCGTGGGGGCACCAGCGATCGACCGACCGGTTCCGGAGGTGCCCGATGACCGCCCTCAGCTTCACCGTCCCCCTGCCCGCCCCCACCGTCCCGCCCCGGCGGGAGGTGCCGAGCTTCCCGCCGATCCGGCGCGGGTGCGGCGGCTGGCACCGCTGGCGCGCCGCCGTCCGGCGGCGGGCCGGGCCGGCGCTCCTCCTGGGGCTCGCACTGGTCCTGCTCGCGGTCGCCGCGGCGCTCGCGTCCGGGCCGGCGCGGGCCGGGCTGCCGCCTCCCATCGAGAGCGCGGTGAGCCGAACGGGTTGTCAATCCACGGGTTCGGAAGATCACCCGTGACCGGGAGGCGACTTCGTCGTTCGAGGCGGCATGAAAGGCTTCAAGGAATTCCTGCTGCGTGGAAACGTCGTCGAACTCGCCGTCGCCGTGGTCATCGGCGCGGCTTTCACCAACATCGTCAACGCCTTCGTCAAGGGCGTGATCAATCCGATCATCGGCGTGTTCGGGAGCAAGGACCTCGCGTCCTACAGTTCCTGCCTCAAGGGGCCCTGCGAGGTGAGCGCCACCGGAGAGGTCACGCGCGGGATCCTCATCCTGTGGGGGTCCGTGCTCAGTGCCGCGCTGCAGTTCCTGATCACCGCGGCCGTCGTCTACTTCGTCCTGATCGTGCCGATGAACCGGATGGCCGCCAGGCGCCAGAGCCCCGCCGAGGCCGCGGCCGAGGCGGAGGCCAAGGAGGTCGAACTGCTCACCGAGATCCGTGACGCGCTGGTCGCCCAGCGCTGAGCACCTGGAGGTTCATGCCCTATCCGCCGTGGTGCGGCGGGCGCTGGCTCAGGTACCAGTCCAGCCCCCGTCCACCGCTCTCCCCCGCCCCGGGGCGGTCGCCCCAGCCGGTGTCGGTGTCGTCCCGGGACTGCTGGTCCAGCGGGTCGCCGAAGATCAGGCGCGCCTTCGCCCGGGCCTTGGCCTGAGCCTCCCGCTCGTCCGGCACCTGCTGCCCGGACCCCTGTTCCTGCTCGCTCATCCCGTTCACCCCGTCGTCCACCGCGCCACGCCCTGCCGATCCCGCCCTGCCGATCCCGCCGGGCCTGATCCCACCAGCCTACGAGCACCGCCGCACGGCGCGGGCCCGGGTGCGGAGCGCTCCGCACCCGGGCCCGGGGCCAGGGGGATTCGCACCCGCCCTGGTCAGGCGGCTTCGAAGCCCGCGTGGTCGGCGATCTTCTTCAGCTCGGCCAGCGCGTGCTTCTCGATCTGCCGGATCCGCTCGCGGGTGAGGCCGTGCTGCTTGCCCACCTCGGTGAGGGTGCGCTCGCGGCCGTCCTCCATCCCGTAGCGGGAGCGGATGATCGAGGCCGTGCGGTCGTCCAGCCGCCCGATGAGGTCGTCCAGCTCCTCGCGGCGGAGCATGACCATCACGGCGTCCTCGGGGGACGTCGCCCCGGTGTCCTCGACCAGGTCGCCGAACTGGGTCTCGCCCTCGTCGTCGACGGACATGTTGAGGCTGACCGGGTCGCGCGCCCAGTCCAGCACGTCCTTGATCCGGGCCTCGGTGGTGTCCAGCTCGGCCGCGATCTCGGCCGGCTCGGCCTCGCGGCCCAGCTCCTTGGACTTCTCCCGCTGGACGCGGCGGATCCGGCCCAGCTCCTCCACCAGGTGCACGGGCAGCCGGATCGTGCGGGACTGGTCGGCGATCGAGCGGGTGATCGCCTGGCGGATCCACCACGTCGCGTACGTGGAGAACTTGAAGCCCTTCGCGTAGTCGAACTTCTCGACCGCGCGCACCAGGCCCGCATTGCCCTCCTGGATGAGGTCGAGCAGCGGGAGACCGCTGCGCGGGTAGCGGCGGGCGACGGCGACCACGAGGCGGAGGTTCGAGCGGATGAAGACGTCCTTGGCCCGCTCGGCGTCGGCGGCTATCGCCTCCAGCTCCTCGCGGGTGACGCCCTTCGGCAGCTCGTCCTCGTCCAGCAGGTGCTGGGCGTACACGCCGGCCTCGATCCGCAGCGAGAGCTCGACCTCCTCGGCGGCATCGAGCAGGGGCGTCCTGGCGATCTCGTCGAGGTACATGCCCACCAGGTCGCGGTCGGCTTCGAGGTTGGTCGGGCGGGCCGCGCGAGTCCGGTCGGCCCTGTCGCGAACGACGGCACGGGTGGCCATGCTTGCTCCCTTTGACTGGTGTTGCCGAGCTCTGCCTGCCTGCCCCCGAGGGCAAGAAGTGCGGGCCCCACCGGGCCTCACACGTAACGATCCAACGAACAGAATCCGGACAACATTCCCAAGTCACTCAGATTCTTCCCGATGATGCAGTATCCTGCCGGTTTTCACCCCGGTCATGGACGCTCGGTGACCGGTCGGGCACCTCCCGTGCCATCGCGGCGACCGTTTCCCGCACGCCGGGTTCACCCGGCCGTCATGCCGCCGCCACCCCATCCGGTCAACCCCCGGTGGTTCGCGGACGTTCCCGTGCGCCCCCGGCTCCCACCCGCGCTCGCGCCCACGCGCACACCCCGGCGCACGCAGGTCCTCCCCAGAAACGATGCCGAATCGCTATCACTCCAGGTCCCGATCGGCACAGGACACTGGGAAGGTGTCAGGCATGCACCTGACCAACCGCTGGGCGTCCGTCACCGCGCGTCACCGTCGTCTCCTCCGGGACGCGGGAGTCGCGCTGGGATGTGCCGGGGCCTTCGGGCTCCTGACGGCCCTGGTGACCGGCCACTGGCACCCGCTCGTCCGGTTCGACCAGCAGTGGGTCGGCGAACTGCACCTGCACGCCCGGGACCACCGGATCTGGACCGCCTCGGTGCAGACGCTCTCCGACATCGGCGGCACCGTCACCATGCGTGTTCTGCTCGGCATCGCCGCCGGCTGGCTCTGGCTGATCGGCGCCCGGGTGCTGGCCGGCTGGGTGGCCGCCCAGACGCTGGTCGGCTGGGGCGCCCAGTGGGCCCTGAAGCTGGCCGTCGACCGGCGGCGGCCGGAGTTCTCCGACCCGGTCTCGCACGCCGGCGGCCCCGCCTTCCCCTCCGGGCACGCGATGGCCTCGGCGATCACCTGCGCCGTCCTGGTCGGGCTGCTCTGGTATCGGGTCGGCCGACGCGGACGGACCGCCACCGTCGCGGTGGCCGGCGCCACGGTGCTGACCATCGGCTGGACCAGGGTCGCCCTCGGGGTGCACTGGCCCAGCGACGTGCTGGCCGGCTGGCTGGCCGCCGGGATGGTGATCGGCGCCGTCACCACCGCGACCGAGCTGTGGCGCCCGGGCGCGCTGGCCCGCGACGTACGGAGGGTCAAGTGGCGTACCAGGCCCCGGGTCCAGCGCGTCCTCGCGCCGCCCGTCCAGCCGGTGGCGGACACCGAGTCACCGGACGCGGCCGCCGACCGGATCGACGAGACGGCCGGTCAGCAGGGGTCCTGGCAGGCCCGGTAGCCTGCCGGGCATGCCCATCACCCCGGAAGCCGCACAGCCCGCCGCCGTCTCCCAAGCGCCTCACCCCGCACGCCCGTTGCGGATCGCCACCGTCCAGGCCGAGGTCGTGGCCGGGGACATCGCCGCCAACGTCGCCGAGGCCGCGGCGCTGATCCGCGAAGCGGCCGCCGGCGGAGCCCGCCTGGTGCTCTTCACCGAGAAGTTCCTCTCCGGCTACGAGCCCGAGCTGATCACCTCGGATCCGGTGAAGTACGCCGTCCAGCCCGGCGATCCGCGGCTGGCACCGATCGCCGAGGCCTGCCGGGAGACGGGGGCGGCCGCGGTCGTCGGTGCCGCGTGCCGGACGGACGAGGACGAACTGCGGATCTCCGCCCTGGTGTTCGGCCCGGACGGCACCCTGGTCACCCGCTACGACAAGCAGTTCCTGTTCAAGTCCGAGCAGGCCTACTACCGCCCCGGGACGACCGGCTGCACCGTGGAACTGGACGGCTGGCGGCTCGGCCTCGGCATCTGCTACGACTCCGGCTTCCCCGAGCACGCCCGGGCGGCCGCGCTCGACGGCTGCCACGCCTACCTGGTCGGCGCCCTGTTCAGCGTCGGCCACGGCCACCACGAGTCGCGGATCTGGTTCCCGGCCCGGGCGTTCGACAACACCGTCTACGCGCTGCTCGCCAACCACATCGGCACCACCGGCGCCTGGCGCACCTGTGGCGCCAGCGCGGTGTGGGGCCCGGACGGGCGGCTGATCGCGGAGGCGAGCGCCGACCGGCGCGAGGTCGTCCTGGTGGACCTCGACCCGCAGGTCCTGCGCGCCGCCCGCGAGTCCGAGACCCTGCTCGCCGACTTCGCCGCCTACGGCGCCGCCCCCGCCGCGCCGCGCGCCCGGCACGTCCTGGGCTGACCGCCGGAGGGCCGCCGGAGGGCCGGCGGAGGGCCGGCGGGAGGCCGGCGGCCCGGAACGGCGAAGGCCCGGGTCGGCGGGATCATCCCGCTGACCTGGGCCTTCGTCGCGTTCTCGGTTGTGCCCCAGACAGGAATCGAACCTGCGACACCGGCTTTAGGAGATCAGAGAGCGGTCTATCCGAGTGTGGGAGAGGCTGGGATGCGAGTCGGAGCGCACGAGAAGGGACTATTTTCCCGGCCGAACCCCCACCCTCAGGGAGTTCAAGAGAGCTCCAGAGGGTGGGGGTTGTGGACTGGATGTGGACTCAGGAGACAGCCCTGAGCTGTGGCTTCCCCTGCCGAGCGAGCGCGTCCCGCACCGACTCCACAACGTCCGGTCCGGCGTGCTGGTACAGCCACGTCACCTTGGAACCGCGGTCGTGCCCCATGATCGCCTGCACGTCCTTCTCCGGGACACCGGCGTCCTTCAACCGGGTGCCGAACCGGTGCCGGCAGTCATGCACCCGCGGCCACCATTCCATGCGCCCGGTCTCCTTGCTCAGCACCTTCCGGGCAACGCCCGCCTCCTGGATGGCCTTGATCCAGACCCGCCGGAAGTTGTGCCGAGACAGCACCCCGCGGCGCGGCCCAACGAAGATCAGCTCTTCTGGGTGCATGCCGGACTGAGGGCCAGTCCGGGCCGACGATGGCGACCAGTGCGCAACCATCGCCTCGACGGCGGCAAGCGCGGCGGAGGTCAGCGGTACGGTCCGGAACCCCGCGTTGGTCTTGGGGGCCTCCTGCCGGAGCGGCTTGTCGTCCTCGTCCTCGGAGATGATCTCGACCACGCGGGCCGTCGCGGCCTTCAGGTCCGCATGGCAGAGCCGAAGCCCGGTGTACTCACCCCAGCGCATACCGGTCTCGTCAGCGAAAATGATCAGCGGGCGGTAGTAGGCCGGGAGGCTCGCGAGGATCGCCGCGAACTGAGCGTCCGTGGGAGGCGCGAGGTCATCAGGGTGCTTCGCGGTAGGGGTCTCCAGCTCGACGCCGATGGTCGGGTTGGTGGTGATGCGCCTGTCGAGAACCGCGGCCTGCATCATGCGGCGCATGAACTCCAGACACTTCTTGCGGGTGTGGTAGCCCTTGACGTCGTTCTGCAGCCACGTGTCGAAGTCGAGGAAGCCGATCCCGTTGATCTTCCAGTCGCCCCAGGCGGGCTCGACGTGCGTCTTCCAGATGCGCCCCTTGCGCCCCCTGGTGGAGGCGCGCCCCTTCTTCTTCTGGGTCTCCCACCACTTGGCGTGCCACTCCGTCACGGTGATCTCGCCGCGCTTCGGGTCCAGGTAGGTACCCTGCCGAACGTCCGTCCTGATCTTGTCGAGGAAAGCATCGGCCTCGCCCTTCTTCTCGAAGTTGCGCGCCTTCTGCCGGCCATCCGGCCCGCGAAACCGGGCCTGCCACGAGCCGATGCAGTCTCGGCGCGACTTCCGGTCGCCGGGGTACGCCTCCAGGCAGAGTTTGCAGCCGCAGGCCTTGTTCCGTATCTGGCGGGGGTTGTTCTGCGCCCTACGAGGCAACTCGGGCCTCCTCGATCGTCCGCTGCATGGGGATGAGCGGCAGCCTCACGGGCTGCCCGCAGCAGCAGACTGCACCATCCGGGGGCTGAGGGATGGCGAGTTCGGCCAGGACGGCCAGGACGGCGCGGGCGGCCGCAGCGGGACCAAGGCCGGCGGGGATGGTGATGGTGAGGGTCGCCGGGTCCCAGGGCCTGAGGGTGACCACTGGGGCGGTACTCCGGCGGACGGTGATACACATGCGCGTCCCCCCTTGGGGCATGGTGAAGTGCCAGTAGGGCCGCTGGGGGAGGACGGGTCAGCGGTGTGCGTGGTGCGTGAGCACCTGAACATAGCGCGCTCAAGGGGGATCACGCGAGCAAAAAGGGGGCGTGCGACACTCAGTGCCGTGCGCCCCCTGGCATATGCCAGCTACACCTGCGGATCGTCGGCAGCGAGTGCCACGAGTTGCCGCTCTACGATGCGCTGCTCTTCAGCGGTCAGCCGGCGGTACAGCTCCAGGATGCGTTCTTCGGCGTCCTGGCTGAGCCGGCCTGGGGTGCGTCGGTTCGCGGCCGCGAAGACGCGCTCACGCGGCTCGCCGAGGGCATCGGCGAGCTTGTCGCAGGACTTGCGGGATGGGGTGCGGCCGCCGTTGGCCCAGGTGTTCACGGCGGACACGGACACGCCGGCGCGTCGCGCGATCTCGGTCTGAGTCAGCTCCGGGCGGGCATCCTGGACTCTCCGAATCAGCTGCGCGAGCGTCTCGCCCTCGTCAACCGTGTTCATGTCGCAAGCATGCCGCAGGCCCTTCCACATATACAAGCGGAACGTGGAAGGGTGGCGCGATCCCGACCATACCCAAACGCGCGTTCGATTACCCGCGACGCGCCGAAACTCTCCTGCCCTCCCTTCCCCTCTTGCGCATATTCCACTTCCACTGTAGAAATGTGGATGTCGGCAGCGACCAGCCGCCGACCAGGAATCGAGGTCCCCATGTCCCGCCTGAACCGCAAGAGCGACGGCCGGCCTCTCCGCAGGGCCATGGCCAACGCGGGGATGTCCATCCCGCAGCTCGCCGCGGCCACCAGGGCCGTGGACCCGGACGGCCGAGGCGTCAGCCGCTCCATCATCGGCGCCCTCGTCTCGCGGGGTTCGTTCACCCGCGACAGATGCCGACTGCGGACGGCATGGCTCATCGCCACCGCCCTGCACGTCCCGCTCCAGGACCTCTTCGACATGCCTGGAGCTTCCACATCCACAAAGGAAAGGTCAATAGCCGGATGAGCACCGTTACCGCGCTGCCGGCCCCGCTGCTCAAGCAGCAGCAGGTCGAGGAGCACTACGGCGTCAGTGACTGGACCGTCAACCAGTGGGTGCGCCGGGGCTGCCCGGTCGAGTACCTGCCGAACGGCCACCGCCGGTTCGACCTCGCCGAGGTCCGGGCCTGGATGGCCGAGCAGGCCCCGACCGGCCGCGAGAAGCGCCGCCGCCAGTCCGAGCACGCGCTCGCGCAGCGCTCCGCCTGACTCACCCCTGACATGGGTCGGGCCCTCGCCCGGCAACACCGGATGCACCCCGGATGCCGCCTGCGAAGGCCCAGGCCTACCGATCAACCCGAACAGGAAGGAGGTAGGCCTCATGTCGAAGCCTACCGAACTGCTCGCCCAGACCCCGCTGAGGAGCCAGACCAGCCCGCTGCAGGCGGCGCTGACCCTGGCGGCCTCGTTCCCCGGGCTGGCCGCGACCGCGCTGGACGTGCGCGGTGGCCACTTGATGGTGCACCTGCACCTCGCCGATGTCGCCGCGTTCGACGAGTGGGTCGAGTCCCTGCGGCTGTCGGTCGAGACGCCGCTGCAGTACGAGCACCTGGGTCTCATGCGCGAGACGTGGACGGCCACGGGGGCGTGGGCCGAAGTGCCGCTGACGGTGAAGGCGTACCCGGCCTGGCCGGTCGCGGCTCTGGTGGAGGCGGCGGCGTGATGGCCGAGTACCCCCAGGTGCCGCTCCCGGTGCGGGAGCGGATGGACGCCGAGGTCGAGCTGATGGACGCGTGGATGCGCGACCACGGCGACGACCCGGCCGACTGGACCGAGCAGGCCCGGTACGACTACGCGGCGGCGGTGGCTCAGCTCCGCGCCAACTCCCTGGAGGGCGGGACCCGATGACCACCTCGAACCCGGTCGCGCGCCGCGCGGCCATCCTGATCGCCAACACCGCGGGCACGCCCGAGGAGATCGCCGTCGCGCTCGACGCGGCTGGCCTGCTCCAGCGGCCAGCCGAGCGGATCACCGGCGCATACCCGCTGTGGGTGCGGCCGACCGCCCTCGGGGTCGCGATCGACGCCCACCCTCTCGTCTCGGCGCTGGTCCGCGGGCTCGCGGCGGAGATGGCCGAGGCCTCCGCGATCGTCACCGCCGAGCTGGTGACGATCGCGGAGGCCTCGGGCCCGGAGCAGGACGCGCTCGTCGAACGGCTGCTGGAGCGGCTGGGTGGGACGGACGCGCGGTACGCGGCGGCGGACGCCCGGCGTCTGGCCGAGGTGCTGCTGCACGCGGTAGGCCCGGTGCTCCCGCAGCAGAGGAGGGCGTCCTGATGCCGTGGATCTCCCGCCGCGCGCTGGCCGAGACGGCCGCCGCGATGACCCGACTCCGCGGCCGTGTCCGGGGGTTGGAGGCTGACCTTCTGGAGCAGGGCCGAGCGAACGGGCGCCTCGCCGCTCGTGCCGTCGCCGCCGAGAACGCGCACCAGGGCGCCGCCAAGGCGATCCGGACCGCACATCAGAGCCAGCACGACGAGCTGTCTCGTCTCCGCGTGCAGGTCGACCTGCTCCGCGCCGACCGCGACGGCCTGCGCCGCCAGCTCGACGACGCCCTCAGCTACACGCCGGAGGCTGTCGAGCGGATCAACAAGGGGGCGGTTCGCCGATGACGATCACCCTGCCGGCCGGGGCTTCGGCCCCGGCCGCCGGGCCCACCACGCTCGGCAACTTCACGCCCGGCTCGTCGGAGTGGCACGCTGCTCGGTCGAACGGGATCGGTGGCAGCGAGATCGCAGCCGTGATGGGCCTGAGCCCGTACGAGTCGGCGTTCTCCCTGTGGCACCGCAAGCAGGGCCTCGTCCAGCCGGTCGAGGAGAACCCGCAGATGTACTGGGGCACCCGGCTGGAGCCGATCGTGCTGGCGGAGTTCGCGAAGCGGCACCCGGAGTGGGCGGTGCGGCGGGCGCCGACGTACGCCGGCCCGGACCGGCCGTGGCAGATCGCCAACCCTGACGCCGAGCTGGTCCCGGCGTGCTCGTGCGGGCTCCACCAGGAGGCGTGCTGTGACCCGGAGGACTGCGGGCCGTGCTGCCCCAGCTGCCCGACCTGCCCGCACACCCGGGGGTCGGCGGTCGAGATCGTCGAGGTGAAGACGGCCCGCGACGACGAGGGCTGGGGGCGGGAGGGAACCGGTGAGGTTCCGGTCCACTACCGGGCCCAGTGCCTTTGGTACATGGACGTCCTCGGCGTGGCCTGCTGCCACGTTGCGGTGCTGATCGGCGGGTCGGACTACCGCGAGTACGTCGTCGACTACGACCCGGCAGACGCCAAGCTGATGCGTACGGCCGGTCACCGGTTCATGCAGTCGATCTGGGACGGCGAGCGGCCCAGCATCGACGGCCACACCGCGACCTACCAGACGGTCCGCGTGCTGCCCGAGGGCCTGGACGACGTCAACGTCGACATCTCGGTCGAGCTGCGGGACCGCTTCCACGCCGCGCAGGACGGCTTCTGGGCCGCCGAGGACGAGCTGACGGAGTGCAAGTCCCGTCTCCTCGACGCCATCGGCACCGGCCGCCGCGCCTTCGCCGCCGGAGTCCGGGTCGCCACCCGGACTGTCCGCAATGGCAAGACCTTCCAGCTTCTCCCCGCCCGTACCCGGAGGACCCGATGAGTACCACCACGATCGGACAGGCCTTGGCCGTCCTCGACACCAGCCCGGCCGCCCAGATCGAGCGGTACCGCGACGAGTACGCCGCGCTCATGCCGTCGCACGTCAACCCGGACCAGTGGGTCCGGCTGGCGGTCGGCGCGATCCGAGGCGACAAGAAGCTGATGCAGGCGGCCGCCAACGACGTGGGCGTGTTCCTGCGTGAGCTTCGGACCGCCGCCCGGCTCGGGCTGGAGCCAGGCACGGAGCAGTTCTACCTCACCCCGCGCAGGGCTAAGGGGCGCCTGCTGATCAAGGGCATTGTCGGGTACCAGGGCATCGTCGAGCTGATCTACCGGGCTGGCGCCGTGTCGTCGGTGATCGTCGAGACCGTCCGCGAGCGGGACACCTTCCGCTACCACCCGGGCCGTGATGAGCGCCCCGTGCACGAGGTCGACTGGTTCGGCGGCGACCGCGGCGACCTGGTCGGCGTGTACTCCTACGCGGTGATGAAGGACGGCGCCACCTCGAAGGTGGTCGTCCTGGACCGGGCCCAGGTGATGGCGGCCAAGGCCATGTCGGACGGCGCGCACTTCGACTGGTCGCCGTGGAAGACCAACGAGGAGGCGATGTGGCTCAAGACCGGCGCCCGGCGGCTGGCCAAGTGGGTGCCGACCTCGGCCGAGTACCTGCGAGAGCGGCTGCGGGCCGCGGCCGAGGTTGCGGCCGAGGAGCCGGTGTCCGTCGCCGCGGCGGAAGCGATGCCGCAACCGACCGAGCCGTCCGTCGACTTCGGTGACGACGACGAGACGATCGAGGGCGAGCTGGTCGACGAGACCTGGCCCGGGGGTGCCGAGTGATCATCTCGCTCCGCGAGGGCGCCGAGCGCATCGACGTGCCCCTGCGCTACCGGCCGCCGGCCACGCTGTCCGCTCAGCCGACCACCACCGCCGACCTGGACCTGGTCGCCGTTGAACGGGCCCTGAGCGGCGAGACGCCCCGCCCGCAGTTGCAGCCGCTGGAGGCCCACTTCGCGTGGCAGCTGATCACCAGCCCGATCGAGGAGGCACCCGCCCGCCCGGTCGCGGCCCTACTCGGTGTGACCGAGCGCACGATCGGCCGCTGGCGCGCCGGCCACACCCGCGCCGCCGCGGCCTACGACGAGACGCCCGGAGGTGGCGACATGCAGCAGGACAGGTGGGACGAGAAGGCCGCGTGCAAGGGCCTCGACCTGGAGGGCTTCTTCCCGGTGGGTGACGGCGGGAAGGCGGGTGCGGCCCTGTACTGGCAGGCGGTGCGCGTGTGCCAGGGCTGCCCGGTTCGGGTGGAGTGTCTGCGGTTCGCGATGCGGGCGGAGGGCAAGTGCGCCCGAGCGTCCCGCTCGGGGGTCTTCGGCGGGATGACGCCGGCCGAGCGGGACGAGCTGTACCAGCACCGCGTGCAGGCGGCGGCGTGACGGCCCGGAGCCGCCGTGACCCGGCCGTGGAGGCGGAGGCGTACGGCGCCACGATGACGGTCACGGAGCCGCCGCAGGCCGACCGGCAGGCCGCCGCCCGGTACATCGCCCGCAGGGCCCGCGACGCCGACGACGAGCAGCTGCTGCTGGCCGCCCTCGGCCTCGACCAGCCGCCCGCGTGACCTGCCGTCAGTGGCTGCCCGCCGTGTCTCGGCACTGCGGGCAGCCCGCCCGGCCCTACCCCTGCGGCCCCCGCTGCACCCAGCACACCCCGGCCGCACAGGCCGGCACCCCCGAACCACCCACCACCCCGATCGGAGGCCACTGATGGGCCTTGACTTCAGCCACACCGAAGCGCACTGGTCGTACAGCGGATTCAACCGCTTCCGCGAGCAGATCGCCGCCCGCGAGGGCATCGACCTCGCCCAGATGGAGGGCTTCCGGTCGTGGCGCGACGAGCGCCCCCGCATCTCCTGGGACACCGTGACGACGCCGTTGAAGCCCCTGCTCAACCACTCGGACTGCGACGGCGAACTGACGCCCGAGGAGTGCCGGGCCGTCGCGGCCCGCCTGCGCGAGGTCGTTAAGGCCATCTGGCCGGAGGACTGCTACGACCGCGAGCACGGCCTGCTGCTGGCGGACGGCCTGGACGCCGCGGCCGCTGCCAACGAGTCGTTCGAGTTCTGCTGATGCGCGCCTTCTACCGCGGGTACAGCTCGCTGACGGGCCGCCGGGCCGGGCAGGTCCGCCGACTGCACCTGTACCGCGAGGACGGCCGGTACCCGGGCCAGCAGGCCCACTGCGGGATGCACGGCTACGAGGTGACGAACTCGCCGCCGATCGTCCTCGACCCGGCGCCGGCCGCCCCGCCGGAGGGCCTGACGTGGTGCGGGGCCTGCGTCGGCCGCGCCGCCGAACGCACGGGCCAGCTCGACGAGTTCGCCGCCGCCCTGCACCGCGCCTGACCGCCTGGGGCGGAGGTGCCCCACCCTCCGCCCCAGGCCCCAACCCCCTCACCACCGAACTGCCTGAGAGGCCCCGCAATGCCGTGGTTCAAGATCGACGACGGGTTCCACTGCCACGCCAAGGTGCTGGCGGCGGGCACCCCGGCGGTCGGGCTCTACGTCCGATGCGGGTCTTGGGCGGCCCAGCAGGCCAGCGAAGGAATCATCCCGAAGGCGATCGCCCGGATGTACGGCACGCCCCGGATGATCAAGGCCCTCGTCGACGCCGACCTCTGGCACGCACCCGGCCACGAATGCGAGTCGTGCCCCGAACTCGAACCCAACTCGTACGTGATCCACCAGTACTTGGAACGCAACCCGAGTCGAGTTGAGGTCGAGTCGGCACGCAAAGCCAAGTCCGCCCGCCAACAGAGGTGGCGTGAAGGCAAGAAGAACGAGCAGATCAACACCGACGACGCCCCCCAGGTAGACGTCAATGTAGACGCGTCTACACGCGAGCACGGAGACGCTGCCCCCAACCCAACCCGTCCCACCCCATCCCCTGTACCTCCTGCGGAGGTACAGACTGACTGGGCGAACGACGCCGATCTCCCCCGAATCGGCGACCGGCCCCGCATCCCTGCCGCCGCCCGGCCACTCGTCGACGCGATCACCGCCGCCGGCATGGTCGTTGGCTGGGACCTCGCCCCCGCCGACTGGGTCCTCATCGAAGCGCTCATCAAGCGCTGCGGCGTTGCCGCGCTCGTTCAGGACGCCACCGGCAGCTGGCAGGGCGCCCGCCAACGCCCCCGTACGGGCCGCTACTTCCTTCCCGCCTGGCGCAAGCTCCCCGACATCCCCGAGGAGACCCGCAACCGTCCGGCGGTCGTGAACGGCACTGGTCCGGTTGCCGCGGCCGCCGTGTCCCGCCAGCAGCAGGAGACCGACGACCTGTTCGGCCGGGCCATGGCCCGCGCCCAGAACCGCATGCAGGAGTCCTCATGAACCCCGCCGAGACCGTGCTCCTCGCACGCTACGTCCGGGCCCTGTGCCCCCAGCAGAAGTTCGACGAGTACACGCCCGACGCCTGGCATGACGTCCTCGGCGACTACGAGCTTCAGGACTGCAAGCAGGCTGCCGCCGAGATCGCCCGCCGGCAGCCGTGGATCGCCCCCGCCGAGATCATTGACGAGGTGCGCCGGACCAGGAACGGCCGCCTCGACTACTTCCAGTACGAGCCCACCCCCGGTGAGACCGGCGCCGAGTTCACCCGCAACCTGCGCACGCAGGTCGCCGCCACCATCGACGGCCACCGGCCGCCCCAGCTGCCCTACGTCGGCTCGTCCCGGCCGGTCCTGGAGCTGACCGTGGGTGTCGGCCGCGACGTTCCGGAGCCGTGGGAGACGACGACCCGTATCCGCAGCGCGCTCGACATCGTCTGCCCGAACCCGAACTGCCGTGCGGCCGCACGCAAGCCGTGCCGCACCCCGTCCGGCCGCCGCATGGCCGGCTACCACGGCACCCGCACCGACGCCGCCCGGGCCGCGTGATGGGCGCCCCCATGCCCCCGGGCCTCCGCCGCCGCGAGAACCCACCCGAGTGGGCAATCGCCTGCCCCGTCCCCACCTGCCGCGCCAAGGCCGGCACCCCCTGCCACAGCCCCAGCGGCCGCCGCCTTGGGGACAGCCACCCAAGCCGCCTCGACCACCACCTCGTCCGCCACGCCGCCTGAGGAGACCACCCAGTGAGCCACGACCCCGACACCTGCATCGGCATCTGCTGCGGCACCTGCGCCAACTGCGGCCGCCAGTTCGACCCCACCGACACCAGGTTCGACGGCCAGGCCCGACACGCTCTGACCGACTACTGCCGCGCCTGCGTCGACCGCTGCCACGACAACGAGTCCGCCGACCACCGCTGCGTCATCTGCGCCTGAGGAGACCTCCGTTGAGCACCCAGCCCCCGCCCTTCGACCTCGACGCCATCCAGGCCCGCGTCCGGCACCTCGAGGCCGAGACCAGCCGGCTCCGCGCCGCCTGGAACTCCGCCCGAACCCGCGCCAGCAACCTCCGCGAACGCCTCGACAACGCCGACCACGGCCGCGACCGCTTCGTGGAAGCCATCGAGCAGATGCAGGCCGAGAACGATCGCCTCCGCGATGTCCTGAAGAGCACCCAGGCGATCGCGGCCCTCGACTCCGCCACCTGCGAGTCCTGCGGCCACCTCGAATCCGCCCACGACCCGGACGGCGACCGCGACTGCAACGCCTCCGGCGCCCGAGTCCGACAGTGCACCTGCGCCTACTTCATTGCCTGCTACCCCGAGCCCGCCACCTGACGGCCCGTGCGCGGCCGCCACAGGCCCACCAGCAGCCGCGCACCACCCACCCGGCACCCAGACCCACCCCACCCGCCACAGGCCCCCAGGGCCGCCACACACACCCACCACGGAGACCACTCGTGCTCACCGTCACCGATTTCTTCTGCGGCGCCGGCGGATCCAGCCAGGGCATGCACAACATCTCCGGCCTCCAGGTCGCCACCGCCGCCAACCACTGGGACCTCGCCGTCCGCACCCACCAGGAGAACTTCCCGAACGTCCGCCACGACTGCGCCGACATCTCCCAGATCGACTTCCGCCGCTACCCGCGCACCGACCTCCTCTGGGCCAGCCCCGAGTGCACCAACCACTCCGTCGCCAAGGGCGTCAAGCGCGGCGCCGACCGCCAGCCCGACCTGTTCGGCGAGGTGCTGCCCGAGGAGGCCGCGGTCCGCTCCCGGGCCACCATGTGGGACGTCCCTCGCTACCTCGAAGCGATGAGCCTGCGCGGCCGGCCCGTCCTCGGCGGCGTCGTCGAAAACGTCGTCGACGCCCGCAACTGGGCCCTCTTCGACGCCTGGTGCATGGCCATCCGCGCCCTCGGCTACGACCTGCGGATCGTCTACCTCAACTCCATGCACGCCCGGCCCCGGTTCGGCACCCCGCTCGCTCCGCAGTCCCGCGACCGCATGTACGTCATGTACTGGCTCAAGGGCAACCGGGCCCCGCAGATCGAGAAGTGGACGCGCCCCGACGCCACCTGCCCCCAGCACGGCCGCGTGCAGGCTGTGCAGTCGTGGAAGAACCCCGACCGCGAGTGGGGTCGCTACCGCGCCCAGTACGTCTACCGCTGCCCCATCCCGGGGTGCTGGACGGTTGTCGAGCCGTGGGCCCTGCCGGCCGCCGCCGCGATCGACTGGACCCAGCCCGGCCAGCGCATCGGTGACCGCGCCAAGCCCCTTGCCGCGAAGACCCTGGCCCGTATCCGGGCCGGCCTGGCCAAGTACGCCCGCCCGCTGGCCGTCCCCGTCGAGGGCCGCGAAGGCAAGAGCGCGGCCCCGGTCGACGACCCGCTGCGGACCATGACCACCCGCAACGAGACCAGCCTGGCCTGGTTCGAGCCGTTCCTCGCCGAGCTCCGCGGCGGCGGGTCCGACCACCGGCCCGCCTCCGACCCGCTCGCCACCGTCTGCGCCTCCGGCAACCACCACGGCCTCGTCCACCCCGAAGCGATGGTCGTCCCGGCCGGCGGCACCTGGAACGACGAAGCCCGCCCCGTCCACGAGCCGTTCCGGGCCCGGACCACCCGCGAAACCGAGGGCCTGCTCGTCCCGTACTACGGCACCGGCACCGCCCGCCCCGTCGAGGAGCCGGCCAGCACGGTGACCACGGTCGAGCGCCACGCGCTCGTCTCGGCCGCACTCGACGTCGAGGAATGCCTGTTCCGGATGCTCAGCCCGGCGGAGATCGGCGCCGCCATGGCCTTCGGCCGCGACTACACCGTGCTCGGCAACAAGCGGGAGCAGGTCCGCCAGTACGGCAACGCCGTCACCCCGCCCGCCGCCGAGGTCCTGATGTCCGCCCTGGTCGAGTCCATCACCGGCGAAGACCTCCAAGCCACCGCCTGACACCTCACTGACGCCCGTCACGCCGCCCGGGTGGGCGGCCCCGACCCCGAGGAGCAACGTGACCCGCCCCCTCACCCCGCGCGAGCGGGACGCCCTCCGCTACCGCGCCGAGGGCCGCACCGACTACGACATCGCCGCCGCCCTGCGCATCACCCAGAGCACCGTACGCAGCACCATCGCTCGCGCCATCCGCAAACTCGGCGCCCGCACCCTCGACCAGGCCATCCAGATCCTCAATCGGCCCACTACGATCCCGCAGGAGCCCGAGATGCCCGCCCCCAAGCAGCCTCGCCTCTTCCACCTGCAGCGCGACACCGACATCACCGGCATCAGCGGCACCGGCATCGTCGCCCACGGCGTCCAGTGGCCGTGCGGCACCGTCACCATCCGCTGGACCGGCGACATGCCCTCCACCGTCAACTGGCAGCACATCGACCACGCCATCGCCGTCCACGGCCACGGTGGCCACACCCGCATCATCTGGGCCGACAACCCGAGCCCCGACCCGGCCGAAGACCACCTCGGCCACCGCCTCGCCGAGACCCACCGACCGAAGTTCGACCCTGACCCCTGCGTCCCCGCCGGAGTCACCCGGTACCTCGCCTACTGCCCGGCGTGCTCCCCGAACCTGCACAAGCTCTGGCGACCCGGTGACCCGATCCCCACCTGCGGACTGTGGGACGCGGCCGTCGCCGCCGGACTGACCGACCCCGAGCACGGCCCCGCCGCGTGACCGTGTCCCCGTGGCTGGTCCTGGCCGGCACCCTCGCAAGCGCCGGCTTCGGGACCGTCCTCCTCGCACTCCACCCCTGGAGACGCACATGACCGCCTGGATCATCCTCGCCCTCTACGGCCCCGCCGCCCTCGTCGGCTTGCTCTGGCTCCGCGCCATCCACGCCGAACTCACCACCGCTGCGGCCGCCATCGCCGAGCGCGACGCCGACGACCGCGAGTTCTGGGCCATCGTCGGACGCCTCGACCAGCACGAACAGGAGGACACGTCGTGGTGAAGCGCCCCACCCCGCCCCCGCTCACCACCACCGAGCGGGCCCGCCTCGACCACCTCGTCCGCCGAGCCGCCGCCCGCCTCACCCCCGACGAGACCGGGCTGCTGATGCGGCTGTGGGAGCACGACCAGGCCGACCGGGAGCAGGAGCGCCGCTCCACTGGAGGCCTCCAGGCCCAGCTCCGACGCCTCACCGCCCTTACGTCCGACACCCGTTGACGCCCGTCACCACCCCTGAGGAGGCCGCCCCCATGCACCTGCCCACCTTCGTCCCCCGCACCGAGGCCGGCCTCCTCCCCTGCGCCGGCCAACCGCAGCTGTTCGACCACCCCAGCACCCAGCTCCAGGCCGCCGCCCTCTGCCGCACTTGTCCCGTCCGGCAGGCGTGCGACACCTGGGCCGTTCAGCACGCCGAGTGGGGCACCTGGGCCGGCCGCACCGACCACGACCGCGGCACGGTCCGCGAAGAACTGCCCGACCTGCCCCGCCTGCCCGTCGACCCGGCGCCCGAGTGCGGCACCGAGGACGCCCGCCGCCGCCACATCGGCCTGCAGCAGCAGTGCGACACCTGCGACGATGCGTACGCCACGCGGGTGCGCGCGACCCGTGTCCGCTCCCTCGACAAGCAACACCGACGCCCGCAGGGCCCCAGCAGCCGCGGCTACAAACTGCACCTGCTCCTCGGCGTCCCCGCGTGCGGGCCGTGCCGGTCGGCGCACGCGGCGGAGATCCGGCGCTACCGCCGCGGGCAGGCCCTCGCTGCCTGACGCCCGTCAACACCCGTCGCCCGCCCGGAACTTCCCCCCGCGGCGGGCGCCACCGCGAGAGGATGGCCACCATGAGCGACACCACCAACGCGGCCACCGGCTGGACCCTCACCGTGCTCGGTACCGAGCAGATCCCCACCCACTGCCGCCGGTTCGCCTACGACCTCGACCTCGGTGAATGGGAGTGCGCCGCGTGTGACGACGTGGCACACATCCGCGACATCCGCGCCGCCAACACCCGCTCGGAGCAGGCAGGTTGACGCCCGAAGCGATAGGCTGAACAGCACAAACAGAGCGGGCCAGGCACGGGGATCACAGCCCCGGCCCGGCCCTTGACCGCAGGAGCATGCACTCCCATGGCCATCACCCACCCTACCGGCCACGTCGACCGGCAGCGGGCCGTCCTCGGCCTCACCATCGGCGCCGCCCTCGTCACCATCGCCCTTACCGCCGTGGCGTTCTGGCTGTCGTACGAGGCCCTGCACGACCTCGCGACCACCCACCACCTCACCGGCGTCCGTGCCTGGGCATGGCCCGCCACCCTGGACGCGTTCGTCGTCTCCGGCGAACTCCTCGTCTTGCGCGCCTCCCTGCTGCGGCGCCTCGACTGGCTAGCGATGATCCTCGTCGCCAGCGGCTCGGCTGGCTCGATCGTCCTCAACGTCGTCTCGGTCGGTGCCGCCGTCGACCGCACCACCCAGGTCGTCGCCGCGATCCCGCCCACCGCCGCCCTGCTGGCCTTCACCGCGCTGATGCGGCAGCTGTACCGGGCCCTTGTCGGTCGGCCGGACGTCCCGCAGCCGCCCCGTGCCGAGCGTCCGACGCCCGTCGACGTCGAGCTGACGGCCGTCAACGCCCTCGTGCTGCCGCCCAAGCCTGCCGCGCCACCCGCCCTGCCGGTCGCGTACAGCGACCCTCGATGCGCGATCATTCGGCGGCTGTACGACGGCGGAACCCGGCCCGGCACCGGCACCATGCGCGCGGCGCTGGAGCAGGCTGGGTACGGCACCCTGTCCGATGGGCTGATCCGCGGCACCCTGCGCGCCGAGGTCGAACGACTGGAGCCGCTGCTTGAGACCTACCCGCCCGAGAAGCAGCTCCGCGCTGCCTGAGAGGAACCCGATGACCGACACCACTGCACGCCGTACCAGCGCCGACTGGGAAGCCACAGCCGACAAGCACTTCGCCGACGCCCAGGAAGCGTTCACCGTGGCTCTGGCATTCGGCGACCGGGCGCCGAACCCCGGGCTACAGCGCGCCGAGGTTGCGCTTCAGCTCGCCCGGTACGCGCTCGACCGGGCCGCCACCCGGTAGCCGGGCTGCCTGATTCCGGGACCTCCCTACCCTCCCGGGCAGGGAGGTCCTTGCATGCCGCACCAGCGAGCCGACATCACGAAGGCCAAGCTCAACGCGTCCGACGCTGTCGAGATGCGCCGCACCGGCATGACCTACCAGGCCATCGGCGACGCCCTCGGCGTCAACCGCAAGACCGCGTGGCGGTACGTCCAAGACGCCATGGCCGAGCGCGCCCGAGAGACCGCCCCCGCCCGCGACGCGCTCATCGGCGAACAGCTCGCCGTCATCGAAACGGTGCTGGACGGCCTCCTCCCGAAGGTCGCCACCGGCGACACCCGGGCCGCCGAGGTCGTCATCAAGGCCATGGACCGGCACGCCCGCCTGTTCGGCCTCGACGCCCCGGTCCGGGTCAAGGCCGAGCTCACCGACGAGCGCATCGCCCGGGTCCGGCAGCTGGCCGAGCAGATCGCCGAGGTCGGCCAGTGACGCCCGAGCAGTTGGCCGAGCTGGAGACCTACAGCCCGGAGGAGCTGGAGCTGCTGGAGCGGGAGCTCGCGGCCCGGCTGTGGCAGGCCCGCTGGGACGCCTGGACGCCGTACCCGTGGCAGATCCCCCCGGGCGAGGTCGAGACGCACGGCATGTGGCTGCAGCTCGGAGGCCGCGGCACCGGGAAGACGGACGGGTGCGCGCGGTTCATGGTCGAGCACGTCAACGGGCCGGCGTGCGACGACAGGCTCCCGGGCGGGCACCGCATGTCGATCATCGCGCCGACGCAGGGTGACGCCGTCGAGTCGGCCGTCAACGGCCCGTCAGGGCTCAAGGCGCACGACCCCAGGGTGGTGCTGCGGACCACGGTCGGCGGCACGTACGTCCGCTGGCCGTCCGGCGCGGAGGCGAAGCTGTTCGGGGCACACACCCCGGACGACGTCGAGCGCCTGCGCTCCGGCGGCAACCGCTGCCTCGTCTGGCTGGAGGAGGCCGCCGCCATGCGTCACCTCGGCCCGGCGCTCGCGCACTCCGCGATGGGCCTACGCATCGGCCCCCGCCCCCACTACATCGCCTCAACGACGCCCAAGCCCCGCAAGGAGATCGTCGAGCTGCTGGCCCGCGACGACGTTCTCACCACCCGCGGCCGCACCCGTGACGCCCACCACCTGCCGCAGATGATGCGCGACAAGCTGGTGAAGCAGTACGCCGGCACCCGGCTGGAACGCCAGGAACTCGACGGCGAGGTACTGCAGGACGTGGACGGCGCCCTGTGGTCGTGGGGCCTGCTCGACCGGGGGCGGGTCGGTGCCCCGATGCCCATGTCCAGGATCGTCGTCGCGATCGACCCCGCCGTTTCCAACACCGCGGACTCGGACGAGACCGGGATCGTCGTGGTCGGGATCGCGGCCGACCTGATGCCCGACCGGCTCGGCCAGCTCCAGCGGCACGCCTACGTCCTCGACGACCGGTCCGGGCACTACCACCCGCACGAGTGGGCGGCCACCGCGCTTGCGGCGTACGACGAGTGGGGCGCCGACCGCATCGTGGCCGAGGTCAACAACGGTGGCGACCTCGTCCGCCACACCCTGCACAGCATCCGGCCTGGCGCGCCGTTCGCGGCTGTCACCGCGAGCCGCGGCAAGCAGCGCCGGGCCGAGCCGATCGCCGCCCTGTACGAGCAGCACCGAGTCCACCACGTCGGCGCCTTCCCGGAACTCGAGGACGAGATGACGACCTGGGTCCCTGGCGAGCCCGGCAGCCCGGACCGCATGGACGCCCTCGTCTGGGCGGTCACCCACCTGATGGTCAAGGCCGGCGGCGGCTTCGCCGCGGTCGCGTAGGAGGAGCGTTGGGACGGATCAAGCAGGCATACGCCGCGCTCCGAGGCCGCGGTCCGGCCGAGGTGGAGCGGCGTGACTCGCTGCTCGGCGGCGTGTCGGTGACCACATTCCCGTCCGGGGCCGGCGGCTGGAACTCGTGGTCCGCAGAATCGGTGTTCGGCAACGGCGCGAAGGGCTGGAGCAACAGCGCCGTCGCGTACCGGTGTATCAGCATGCTGGCCAACAATGCCGCCTCCGTACCGCTGGTCGTGCGGGGTCCGGATGGCGAGCTGGACGAGATGCACCCGCTCTCGCAGCTGTGGAACGTCAAGCCCAACGGTTCGATGCCCGCCCAGGTGCTCAAGGCGCTGTCGATGATGCGGCTGCAGCTCGACGGGCAGTGCCACCTGTGGCTGAACTACAACGGCCGCACCCCGGCCGGCGTCCCGGACGAGCTCTGGTACGTCTACGACCGCGTCACCACCATCGTCGCCACCCGCGCCGCCGACGCCGTCCCGCAGGCCCAGATCATCGGCTACGTCATCGAACGCACGGACGGCGTCCGCGTCCCGGTCCTGGCCGAGGAGATGCTGTGGCTGCGCTTCTCCGACCCGTACGACCCGCTCGCGGTGATGGCCCCGTGGAAGGCCGCCCGGGCGGCCGTCGACACCGACTTCTACGCGAGCACGTGGCAGCGCCAGTCATTCAAGAACGGGGCCCGCCCGGGCGGCATCGTCAACCTCGGCGACCTCGACGAGCAGACCTTCCACAAGACCGTCGCCGCGTTCCGTTCCCAGGTCGAAGGCGTCCAGAACGCCGGCCGCCACCTCCTCCTCGCAGGGCAGGGCAGCGACGGCACCGGAGCCGGGAAGGGCGCCAGCTTCACCTCCCTCACCATGTCCCCGGCGGAGATGGACTACATCAACTCCCGGATGCACTCCGCCGAGGAGGTGATGCTCGCCTTCGGCGTCCGCAAGGACGCGCTCCTCGGCGGCTCGACCTACGAAAACCAGGCCGAGGCCAAGGCCGCCGTCTGGACCGAGACCCTGATCCCGCAGATGGAGGTCATGGCCGCCACCACCGACCTGCAACTGCTGCCCGACCTCGGCTGGACCGTCGAGTGGGACTTCAACGCCGTCTCGGCCCTGCAGGAGGACCTGGAGGCCCAGGCCGGCCGGAACCAGGGCTACCTGCAGAACGACGTCCTCACGGTGGACGAGGTCCGGGCGACCATCGGCTACGACCCGCTCCCCGGTGGGATCGGCCAGATGACCCTGACCCCGTACCGCGCTCAGTTCACCCCGGCCCCCGCGCCCGTGGCGGACGCGGCCGTCGAGGAGGGGGCCGCGCGGATGCTCGCCCTGCTGGAGCGCATCGGCGCCGCCCGGCCACTGCCCGAGCTCCCCGCCCGCGCGACCACGGTGTTGCACCACGACCCGGGCCCCGACCCGCAGCAGAGCCTGTACCAGCGGCTGGAGGCCCTGCTGGAGCCGCTGCTGGTCGAGCTCGGTCGCCGCCAATCCGCGGTCACGCTGCGGGAGTTCGATCTGCTGATGCGGGGCGAGCGGGCCGCCGCGCTGTGGCTGGCGGACGTCCGGACCGTGGCCGGCGAGGCGTACGAGCGCGGCGCCCTGCTCGCGCCCCCGGACGCCGACGAGGTGCCAGTGGCCCGGCTGACGCAGCTCGACCTCGCGCCGGACGACCTCGCGGTCCGGATCAACGTCCGCAAGATCTTCAACGCCCGGAAGTGGGTCACCCGCACGCAGGAGGCCTTGCGTGGCTGGTACGAGACCGCGTGGCGGACCGGCGGCAGCCACGTCGCCTCGCAGCTTGGCGACGGCTTCGACATGGACGAGCAGGTGCTGGCCGAGCTGGACAAGCGGCTGGAGACCCTGGCTGGGCAGATCAACGCCACGACCGAGGCCGCGCTCCGCGCCCAGCTGCTGCACCACGGCGTCCAGCAGGGCGAGTCCGTCGACGAGTTGCGTGCCCGCCTGCAGAAGGTCTTCAGCGACCTCACGGACTGGCGCGCGCAGATGATCGCCCGCACGGAGACGGTCGGCGCGTTCAACGCCGCCGGCCTGGTTGCGGCCGAGCGGTCGGGCGCGACGTCGAAGACGTGGCTCGCCACCCTCGACTCGCGGACCCGGGCGTCGCACCGGCTGGAGTCCGGCAAGACCGTCCCGCTCGGTGATGCCTTCACTGCGGTGCAGTCCCGGTGGCCCGGCGACCCGGCGGCACCCGCCTCCCAGTCCATCAACTGCCGCTGCACCCTCACCTACTCGAAGGAGAAGTAGATGACCACGGAACTCGGGCCCACCGAGCGGGCCTGTGTCCTCCAGGCTGCTGACGCCCGTCAGATGCAGGGCGTCACCGTCCCGGTCGGCGTCCCCGCGCACGAGGCCCGGCGCGGCCCGAGGGACGGCACCCGCGGCGCCGTCGACGTCAGCGCCGGGCTCCCGCAGCACCTGACCTTCGCCAAGGGCGACATCGTGTACGAGTTCGACGGCTTTGACGCGGACCGGGTGGCCGTCTACCGGTACGCGCCCGCGAAGTCGCCGCTGCACGACCGGATCATGGCCGGCGTCCAGCAGGCCTACTTCGAGGCTGCGCAGGCCAAGAAGGGTGGTACCCGGTGAACCGCCGTGCCGTTCCCGGGGCGGGCGTGCAGTACCGCACGGTGCCGCTCCAGCAGCTCAACATCCGAGTCGCCGAGGGCGACGAGGGGACGTTCGAGGGCGTCGCCTGCCGCTACAACACCGTCGACTCGTACGGCACCACCTTCAAGCCGGGGGTGTTCCGCAAGGGCGGCCTGGACGCCGGCACCTACGCCCTCCTCGACATGCATGACCCGTCGAGGCCCATCGGGACGTTCACCGCCAAGGAGCGCGGGGACCACCTCGCCATCTCCGGCCGCTACGACGACACCCAGGCCGGCCGCGACGCCCGCGCCCGCGCCCTCTCCGGGAGCGCGCCGGAACTGTCCGTGGGCTTCATCCGCACCGACATGCCCGCCACGTGGGAGGAGTACGACCAGCTCACCGAGAAGCAGCGGAAGGACCTGGAGACCAACATCCGCTCCGCCCGCCTGGTCGAGGTCTCCCAGATCACCGCGCGCATGGCCGCCGTCCCCGGGTCCGCCCTCACCGGCGTCCGAACCGCCGCGCACATCCGTGCCGCCGACGCGGACGAGGACCCGGCCGCGCTGATCGCGTCCCTCGACAGCATTCTCGACCAGGCCGTCATGCTGGCCGGCGAGTACCCGCGCGAGGACCTGCCCGAGGAGGTCGCCCAGGCACTCGACCTGCTCGTCGCGGCCGAGTCGGTCGTCGACCAGGTG
This sequence comes from Streptomyces sp. Y1, assembly GCF_041053115.1. NCBI lineage: Bacteria > Bacillati > Actinomycetota > Actinomycetes > Kitasatosporales > Streptomycetaceae > Streptomyces > Streptomyces sp. Y1. Next base: position 3,242,752 of record NZ_CP163445.1, read on the forward strand.
ATGGACGTCCTGGGCATCTACGACCCCGACGACCAGGATGCCACCGCTGGCAACGGGGAGGCCCCTCCGGCCGAGGGGGCCGCATCGGCCGCGCTGGAGCTGGAGCGCGCGCGGGCGTCAGCGGCTCTGCTGCTGGCCGGGCTGACGGGCGTCAGCAGGGTGTAGCAGGTGTAGCCGTGCTGCCCCTGGTGGGTGCGTGGCTACGGTGGCAGCGCGCTGGCAGCCCGGGGTCCGGAGGCTGGTGTAGAGGCGGGTGCTGCCGTCCAGAGTCCCCAGTTCATGGGTGCCTGGACGGCGCCCCCGCACCGAAGGAGGCCCCGTGCCCCCGACCCTCGAAGAGCAGCGGACCGCGCTCCTCGCCCGCCTCGACGACACCAGCCTGACGACCGAGCAGGTTCACGAGATCGTCGCCGAGGCCCGCGGCCTCGCCGACGCCATCCAGGCCGAGTCCGACCGGGCGGCCGCCCGCGCCGCGCTCCTGCGAACCGCACCGGCCGCCCCCGCCACCTCGGCCGTGCCGGACGGCGGCGCCCCGCTCACCCCCGCCGAGGCCGGTACGTTCCGCAGCCTGGCCCAGCGCTTCGCCGACTCCGATGGCCTGCGCGAGTACCGCGCCCGCGACAAGCGCGGCCAGTTCCAGGTCGAGATGCGCGACATCAACCCCAATCAGCTCCTGTCCCGGGACGCGCCGGCCGGCACCATCACCAACCCCAACGTCCCGCACCTGCCGCAGCTCGTGCCCGGGATCGTCAAGACCACCCCGGACCTGCCGCTGCTGGTCGCCGACCTCCTCGACCAGCAGAACGCCGACTACAACGTCCTGGAGTACATCCGGGAGACCTCCGGCCCGGCGGGCGCCGGGTCGACGTGGAACAAGGCCGCCGTGGTCCCCGAGGGCACCGCGAAGCCGCAGAGCACGCTGACGTTCGACACGATCACCACGACCCTCAAGACCGTCGCGCACTGGATGCCCATCACGAGGCAGGCCGCCGACGACAACGGCCAGCTGACCGGCTACATCCAGGGTCGGCTGACCTACGGCCTGCGGTTCCTGCGCGACCGGCAGCTCCTCAACGGCAACGGCACCACCGAGATGCAGGGGATCCTGACGACCCCCGGCATCGGCACCTACCAGCAGCCCAAGCCGACCGCACCGGCCACAGACGAGCCGCCGCTGGTGGACATCCGCCGCGCCAAGACCGTCGCCGAGATCGCCGGTTTCCCCCCGGACGGCGTGATCGTTCACCCCCAGGACTGGGAGGCCATTGAGCTCGACCAGGCCCCCGGCTCGGGCGTGTTCCGGGTGATCGCCAACGTCCAGGGCGAGGCGACCCCGCGGGTCTGGGGCCTCAACGTCGTCTCCACCGTGGCGATCGCGCAGGGCACCGCCCTCGTCGGCGGCTTCCGACAGGGCGCCACCCTGTGGTCGCGCCAGGGCATCACCGTGCTGATGACGGACTCGCATGCCGACTTCTTCACCGCGAACACCCTCGTGATCCTCGCCGAGTTCCGAGCCAACTTGGCGGTCTACCAGCCGAAGGCGTTCGTGAAGGTGACGTTCGCCGCGGCCACGGTCTGACCCGAGCCGGGCCGGGCGCCTCCACTCCCCGGGCGCCCGGCCCACCCCCCATCACCGCAAGGAGACCCCGTGGCCGCCAAGCAGACCGCCGTCGACGCCCCGCCGACGCCCGTCACCGAGGGCATCATCGGCATGGCCGGCGCCGTCCCTTCGACCGTGCGCCCGCAGCAGTACACCTCCCGGGTTGGCTGGGAGATCGGCGACGTCGCCCCCGCCGACGCCTACCAGCGCCTGGACACCACCGGCCTGCCGTACGGCCCGGTCGTCCACACCCACCCCCGCGGCCACGCCCAGCAGATCACCACCGCCGGCTGCACGATCACCGCGTGGGCACGGCAGGCCCTCGACGACGCCGACTTCGTGCCGGCCACCGAGGACTGAGCGTGTACTGCACCGTCGACCAGGCCAGAGCCCAGGGCGCGACCGGCACCGACGCCGAGGTCACGTCCTGGATCCTTGCTGCCCAGGAGGCGGTGGACCGGTTCACCCAGCAGTGGTGGGAACCACGCACCGCCGACGTGGTGGCGGACCTGCCGCAGGACGGCCTTGTGCTGCTGCCTCGCCGGGTCCGGTCGGTCACCGGCATCGTGCCGTACCCGCTGCCCGTGTCGGTGCCGGAGCTCCAGCTCGCTCCGACTGCGTTCGTCGTGCGCTCCTCGGCGACGACCGGTGATGTCGACGCCGTGCAGATCGGTTTCGGCGGCTACGACGTCCTCGTGGCCGGCGCCGAGCCGTGGTCCGGCGGCTGGTGGGGGTTGATGCGCTACTACAACGCCCAGCAGGTCAAGGTGTCGGGCAGCTTCGGGTGGGACTCGGCACCGCCGACCGTCGCCCAGGCCACCGCCCTCGTCACGGCCGCGCTGCAGGCCAAGGCCCGGCCGGGCGGCGACCCGATGAACCAGGGCGGCCTGGACGTCGACGACGAGGGCAACAACGTCCATGTCGGCCCCGCCGAGAACGAGGACGGCACCTACCGCGTCGGGTTCCGGCCGTCGACCGGCTCGGCGCAGGCCGACGTCATGCTCGTCCCCTACCTCAACGGCCGCCCCGCCGTGGCAGGCCTGTGATGGCCGGCCTCAACTACCGCGTCGACAGCACCGACTTCCAGGGAGCCCTGCGCGCGGCGCTGGACCGGCTGACCGGCGCCGCCCGCGAGGCGACGCAGGCCGCGGCCAACGACATGGTCAACCACGCCAAGGGGCTGTGCCCGGTGAACACCGGGCGCCTGCGTTCCAGCATTCAGGCCGTCCCGGCCGGCGGCCGGTTCCGCTTCAGTGTGACGATCGGCACCAACGTGACGTACGCGGCCGACGTCGAGTACGGGACCGCGCCGCACGTCATCGTGCCGAAGAACAAGAGGGCCTTGTACTGGCCGGGGGCCGCGCACCCAGTGGCGAAGGTCAACCACCCCGGCACGCAGGCCCGGCCGTTCATGCGGCCCGCCGTCGCCCTCGCCGAGACGTTCCTCCGCAACCACGCGAAGGGCATCCGCTGATGGCGCAGACGACCGCCGGCGCCATCCGCGCCTACCTCGCCCCGCTCCTGGGCACCGTGCCCGTCTTCCGCGACGGCCCCCGCCCGGGACAAGCCCTGCCCTACGTCGTCGTGCAGGAGGGCACCAACTACATCCCCCACCCCACGGCGAACGGCGACTACGGCGACCCGACGAGGCAGCTCACCATCCAGGAGATGGTGCAGGTCGACGTCGTCCAGCAGGCCCGCCAACAGGCCAAGGGCACCGCACCGGACGCCGAGGACTACCAGCTCGCCGAGCGGTTGATGTGGCTGTGTTCCCAGCCCCTCGTACCGGGGCCGGGCGGCAGCCAGCTCACCGCGGTGCAGTTCATGACCGCGCACCGCGAGCCGATCGCCGACAACATCGTCCGCCACGTCATCACCGTGATGGTCACCCGAACCCTCCAGAAGGGGAGTTGATGAGCACGCCCACCGACCCCACCGGTCCCGTCTCCGAGCCCACCCCCGAGGGCCAGACCTGGTACCCGCAGGAACTGGTCGAGCAGCAGGGCTGGTGGCACCCCGCCGACCCGGCGCACATGGACGGCACGTGGCCGGCCTGGCAGCTGCCCGCTTGGTACGCGGGCCGCACCGGCGTCGTCGCGGTCCCGGGGCCGCCCGGAATGCCCGGCACCTCGCAGTACGTGTGGGGCGGCTGGCTGCCCTGGCAGGCCGGCACCGACCACTTCGACCCGGCCCAGGAGTGGCCGGACGCCGTGCGGCTGACGGTCCACGACATGCAGGCCGCGCTCGGGCTGCTGCCGCCGGCGCCCCCCACGCCGCCCGTACCGCCGGCGCCGACCGATCCGGGCCCGGCAACGCCCCCGATCACGCCGCCGACCCTCGGCCTCCCGACCGACACCGACCCCGAAGGAGCCTGACATGCCCGGCCTGAGCCACGCCACGAAGCTGTTCTCCATCGTCGACTGCAAGATCACCGCCCTCACGTCCGACCCGGCCGGCGGAACCGCGACCTACGCCGCCACCTCGGTGGACGTGCCCGGCATCAAGTCGCTGGCCATCTCCGGCAACATGCAGTCGAAGACCCTGCGCGGCGACAACACCCTGCTGGACACCAGCAGCTACATCGACGGCGTCACCGCCGCTGCCGAGCACGCCCTGATGTCCCTCGACGTCCTCGCCGTCCTCCTCGGCGGGGCGGTCACCGACTCCGGCACCACCCCGTCGCAGAAGTCGGTGTGGGGTCTCACCAGCACGAGCGCCCCGGCCTACTTCAAGATCGAGGGCGTCACTCCGCCCGGCGGTAGCTCCCTGATCGGCGGGGACGTGCACGTGACCCTGTGGAAGTGCCAGCTGTCGAAGTTCCCCGAGCTCGGTTTCCAGGGCGACGACTACCGCATCCCCAAGTTCGAGGTGTCCGCTGTGCCGCTCGCGAGCACCGGCAAGTGGATGGACGTCACCTTCAACGAGACCGCCGTCGCCATCCCGTAGCCCAACCCGACCACCTATCAGGGGAGTTCACCATGTCCGATCTCACCCCCGCGCAGGCCCTCGGCCAGCCGATCACCATCCCCCTCGCGGACGGCACCGACGTCGACCTGCGGTACACCTTCCGCTCCCTCGCGCTGCTGGAACAGCGCTTCGGCAGCGTGGCCGGCATCCAGACCGCCATCGATCAGACCGGCAACGGGGCGGCGTTCGGGCCGCTGATGGACCTGCTCGGCGCCGGGCTCGTCGGCCCGGGAGGCGGCTTCACCCCGCACGTGCGCCATCGGGTCGACGCGGCCGGCGCCCGCACCGTCGAGGAGATCCTGTACCGCCGCAGCAGCGACGGCCACGACCTCGGCGACCTCCTCGCCCCGCAGCACATCCACGAGTACGCCACCGCCATGCAGACCTCCCTCACCGCCGCGTTCGGCGCCGGCAGCTCGGGAAACGACGCGAGCCCGGAGACGACCGCATCTCCTGGGCTGACCTGATCTACCTCGGCACCGTCCCGCTCCGCCGCACCACCGCCGAGTTCTGGGACATGTCCCCGGCCCTGCTACACGCCCTGATCGACCGCCACCGCATCGCCACCGGTGCTGTCGAGCAGGACGAGCCCGACGACGACGATCCCGGCGCGTACGCGTCCCGGGAGGGCCTGCTGGCCCTGGCCCAGATGCCGATAGGAGGCTGACCCCCGATGGCGGGACCACAGATCGACCTGCCCCGGCTGGTCACCAGCCTCGACATCGACCTGTCCGGAGTCGCCGGGGCCGAGGCGCAGGCCACGCGCGAGGGCACCGCAGTCGGCAACCGGCTCGGAGCCTCAATGGGCGAGTCCGCCCGCGCCCGACTGCAGCAGGCGTTCCTCGCGATCCCCGCCATCGACCTGCACGCCGACGCCTCCGACGCCCAGCGCGAGGTGCAGGAGCTGCGCGCGCGGATGGTGGAGATCTGGGAACGGCCCGTCGATGTCGAGGTCGACACGGCTGCTGCCCGCGCGGAGATCGAGGAGATCCACGCCGCGTTCCGGCGGCTCGCCCTCGATCGGCCGACGATCGGATTCGACCTGAACACCGGCCGGATTCTCACCGAGCTGGAGAGCGTGGCCGGTGCGGTTCGGCACATCGACGACATGCGGGCCGACATCTACGTCGATGTCGATGCCGGCCGAGCGGTCGCTGAGCTGGAGGCCGTGCGCGAGGTCGCGGACCACGTCGGTGAATCGGAGGAGGGGCCAAACAGGGCCGGGCGCTCGCTGGAGCGGTTGACTGCATCGGCGGCTGGCTCGGTGGGGCCGCTGGGGGCTGTCGCCGGGGCGGGCGGCAGGATGGCCACCACTCTCGGCGGGACTATCCCAGTGCTGGCGGGGGTGGCCGCCGCAATGGCGGCGATGGCGCCGGCCGCCGCGCTCGCGGCGACCGCGATGCTGTCAGTCGGCTCGGCAGTGGGCGCGTTGAAAATCGGCACCCGCGGTATCGGGGAGGCGGTGCAGGCGGCGTGGGCGCCGGCAACCGGTGGCGCCGCGGCGGCTGCGGGCGCCGCTCAGCAGGCGGCGACGGCCCAGCGCGCGGTGCAGGATGCGATGCAGCAGGCCGCGGACGCCAACCAGCAGGCCGCGCGCCGGGTCGAGGATGCCCAGCGGGCGGTCGGCGACGCGACGAAGGCGTCCGCGGACGCACAGGTTCAGGCCGCCCGCGCGGTCGCGGCGGCGGAGCGCAACCTCGCCGACGCTCAGAAGGCCAGCCTGGCTGCTCAGCAGGCGCTGTCGGACGCCCGCCGGGGCGCCGAACAGGACCTGGAAGACCTGAACAACCGGCTCGCCGACAGCGGCCTGGAACAGCGCGCCAACACCATGCGGCTGCAGGAGGCCCAGGAAGCGCTGAGCAAGACGCTCGCGGACCCGTCCGCCACGGACCGGCAGAAGGAGGCGGCCCAGCTCGCCTACGACCAGGCTGCCCAGCGGCTGCGCGAGCAGGGCATCGCCCAGCAGCGCCTCAAGTTGCAGGTCGAGCAGGCGAACGCGGCCGGGGTCGAGGGCAGTCAGCGGGTCGCGGCCGCGCAGGCCAAGGTCGCCGACGCTCAACGCACCGTGGGTGACCGGGCCCAGGCCGTCGCCGACGCCCAGGTGCAGGGCGCCGACCGGATCGCGCAGGCAGACCGTGAACTCGCCGACCGCAAGCGCGCCCTGGCGGACGCCCAGATCGAGCAGGCCAAGACCGCCGAGAAGGGCCTGCGGCAGATCGCGGACGCCCAGGAAGCGCTCGCCCAGAAGGCCGGCGGGGCGGCGGGCGGCGTCGACAAGCTGGCCGAGGCCATGGCCAAGTTGAGCCCGGCGGCGCGGGCGTTCGTGGAGGCGCTGATCGGGCTGAAGCCACAGCTCGACGGCCTCAAGTTGGACGTGCAGCAGTCGCTGTTCCTGGGGCTCGGCGACTCGCTGCGGTCCACAGCCGAGCAGGTGCTGCCGGTGCTGCAGGACCGCCTGTCCGTCGCGGCGTCGGCGCTGAACTTGATGGCGAAGGGCGCGTTCGAGGCTGCCGGGACGATGGCCCGCAGCGGGGTGCTCGGGCAGGCTCTGGACTCGGCGACCCGCGGCCTGTACGACATGCGCGAGCTGCCGGCCACTGTGGTGCAGGGCCTGGTCCAGATCGGCGCGGCCGCGGGGCCGTCCTTCGAGAAGCTATCGACGGCCGCAGGCGCCTCGCTGGAGAGGCTGCGGCAGCGCATGGACGCCAGCTTCGCCAGCGGCGGGATGCAGCAGGCGATCGAGCAGGCCATCAGTCTGGTCGGGCAGATGGGCCACGTGCTCGGCAACGTCGGCAGCATTTTCGGCTCGGTGTTCGGCGCGGCCCAGGCGAACGGCGCCGGATTCGTGGCCGCGCTGGACAAAATCTCCGGAGCGGCGGCGACGGCGTTCGGCTCCCCGGAGGTCCAGGAGGGCCTGCGGGCGCTGATGGCCACGATGGGCCAGCTGGCCACCACTGTGGCTCCGCTGCTGGCCCAGGCTCTCCAGCAGCTCGGCCCCGTCATCGGCTTCCTGGCGCCCGGCGTACAGGCCCTGATCGCCGCGCTCGGGCCGGCGCTGTCCGCCGTGCTGACCGCGGCGGGACCGGTGCTTCAGGCCGCCGCGCAGGCGCTGTCGTCGATGGCGATCGCCGCCGCCCCCTTGCTCACGTTGCTCGGCCAGCTGGTCGCCGCGGTGCTGCCGAGCCTGACTCCGCTGCTCGACGGCGCGAACGACATCTTCCAGCAGCTCACCCCGGTGATCGCGGTTCTTGCCCAGGTGATCGGTGCCACGCTGACGCCTGTACTCGGGGTGCTGCCGCAGCTGCTCGACCCCTTCGTCCTGCTGATCACGACGTTGACGGCCACGCTGCTGCCGATCCTGACCCAGCTCATCCAGCAGCTGCCGCTGCCGGAGCTGGCCAAGGCCTTCGTGGAGATCGTCGTTGCCCTGGCGCCTCTCCTTACTCAACTCGCCACACTGACGGTGCAGTTGCTCAATGCGTTGATGCCGATTCTGCAGCCGATCATCTCGCTGATCGTACGGCTCGCTTCGGTGTTCGCTGGCGAGCTGGCTCAGGCGATCACCAGCATCGTTGTGCCCGCGCTGCGGTTGATCACGTCACTCTTGCACGGTGACCTGCACGGGGCGGTCGAGGCGGGGAAGCAGCTCCTGTCCGGGCTGGCATCCGCCGTGGTCAAGATCTTCTGGGACCTGCCGGGCCAGCTCGGCGAGGCGTTCGAGCGGCTGGCGAAGAGCTTGCTCGACGTCGGCAAGAAGATCATTTCCAGCCTGGTCGACGGCATCAAGTCCAGCTTCAACAAGGTGAAGGACACCCTGTCCGGGCTGACGGACCTGCTGCCGTCCTGGAAGGGCCCGGCCGAGCGCGACCAGCAGATCCTCACCCCCGCTGGCCGGCTCATCATGGACGGTCTGATGGCTGGCATCGGCGCCCGGGTCCCGGCCCTGCGCGACCAGCTGCAGGGCATCACCGCCCAGATCGCCGGGTCGCTGACCGGCGACAGCCTCGCCCTGGCGGGCAGCCCGGGCGCGCTGACCGGCGCATACGCCGGGGGCGCCCGGCCGGTGCTGCAGCAGAACACCATCAACATGTACGGATCGCAGGCCACAGGCCAGGAGCTCAGCCGTGAGCTGTCCTGGCAGGCCGGACTGGGGGTGCGGTAGTGGCCGCCATCGGACGCGTGGTGTGGAACGGCCTGCAGATGGGCCCGGGAACCCCCTACGCCATCAGCGACCTGCCCGACCTCGACGACATGCCGGACGTTCGCGCCTACGACGTCGACCGCACCGGCGCGCACGGCACCTGGACCGGCCCGGACTACGTCGGCGCCCGGGTCATCACCATGGGCATCACCCTGCGCGGTGCCGACCCGGACGACCTCGGCCGCCTGGTGATCGCACTCAAGCGGGCGATGCAGCCGACCCCGGCGCCGCTGCAGCTGACCTTCACCGACCGGCAGTTGATGGTGTGGGGGAAGGTTCGGCGGCGGCACATCCCGTACGACGCGACGTCGCTGCAGCGGATCTCCGTCGCGCAGGTGCAGTTCTACTGCACCGACCCCCGCCTCTACAGCCTGGTGTCGTACTCGGCCGGGCCGACAGCCGCGTACGCCCCCGCCTCGGGCCGCTCGTACCCGCGCACGTACCCGTGGCTGTACGGCACGGGCGGCGCCGGCGGCGCGTTGACGTGCGTCAACAACGGGGCCTCCGACACGTACCCGACGCTGCGGATCGACGGGCCGTGCGTACGGCCGAGCATCCAGCTCAGCGAGACCGGCGCCGTCCTCCAGCTCAACAACACCGTCGCGCCAGGCGACTACGTGCTGATCAACACCGCGAACCGGGCCGTCCTCGCCAGCGGCTCGACTCCGCGTCGAGACTGGGTCGTTGCCGGGTCGGACTGGCCCGTCATGCCGCCCGGGACATCGACCTTCGTCTACCGGTCCGATCCGTACGGCGACGGCACCATCCCCACCTACCTGACCGTGACCTGGCGCGACGCCACCCTGTAAGGAGCCCCGATGACGATCATCACCCCGCCGGCGTGGCAGCAGGCCGGTACGTACGCGGCCCGCACCGACCGCCTGTCGGTCCTCACCGGGCTGCTCGGCTACCACGGCAGTTCGGCCGACGAAGCGTCGCTCCGGACGCGGGGCGGCGTGCGTCCGTCCTACCAGCAGCAGCAGTTGGCGGTGGCCGCGCAGGCCACCCCGAACATGACCGTCGCTGTGTCCGCCGGGATCTGCTACGTGCAGAACAAGGACGTGGCGAACTACGGCGCGTACACCGTGGTGAACGACGCCCCGGTGAACCTCACCATCGCGGCGAGCTCGGGCAGCCAGTACCGCAAGGACACCGTATGCGTGCAGGTCCTCGACGCCGAGACCCTGGGCACCGTCAACTCCGCGTCGTTGGTGGTCGTGCAGGGGCCGTACGCGTCGACCTCGGGCGGCACCACGCGCGGCACCCTGCCGCCCAACAGCATCCCGCTCGCGGACGTCGCGGTTGACGCCGGGGTCACCAGCATCACCAACGCCAAGATCACCGACGCTCGCGCCTACCAGGTCGCGGCCGGCGGGGTGCTGCCCGTCGTCTCCACCGCGATGCCGGACCACCCGGCGCCCGGGCAGGTCATGTACGCCACCGACACCGACACGTTCCTCTACGGCACGAGCGCGGGCGCGACGCGGGCCCTCCTCGACTCCGCAGGCGCCGGCGTCGGATCGTTCCGGCAGGCCATGCGCACCAGCGACTCCGCGCCGATGACCAACTCCACCACGCAGACCGCAGACTCGCAGCTGACCATCCCCGTCGTGGCGAACGCCCGGTACGCGCTCGACGCCTGGATCGCCTTTACGGCGACACCCGGCACCGACATAAAGATCGACTGGACCACCCCATCCGGCGCCAGCGGCCTGTACGCGGCGCTGGGCACCGGCATCGCCAACTACACCGACTACGACTCCAGCGCGGTCGCGTTCAACGTCGCCCGAGGCGCCCGAGGGAACGCCGGCACCCCGCAGACCATCAGCTCCCGCGGCACCCTCACCACTGGCGCCACCGCGGGCAGCCTGACCCTGCGCTGGGCTCAGAACACCTCTGGTGCCGGCGCCACCACGGTCCTTGGCGGGTCGTGGATCCGCCTGCAGCGGATGGCCTGATGACGACCCCGGCCGGCGCCCCTGCGGTACACCAGTACACCTACCTGTTCTGCGACCTCGTCACCGACCGGGTCCTCGCCGAGCTGCCCGTCATCGGCGCCGAGTACAGCACCGAACTGAACGGCGTCGGCACGTTCCGGGGCACCGTGCCCCTGTCGGACGACGTCGCCCAGCTCAGCCCGATGGACGCCACCATCCCCGCCCGCACCGCCCTGTACGTCGACCGGGACGGTGTGATCGTGTGGGCCGGGATCATCTGGACCCGGCGGCCGCTCACCTCCGCCAACGGGATCATCTGGGGGATGGAGCTGCAGGGCTCGGAGTTCGCGTCGTACTGGCAGAACCGGTTCGTCAACAAGCTCCTGTCGACGGACTACAACCTGCTCATCTCCAACAAGGCCGACACCCGGTACGTGCCGGATGGGCAGCGGATGTACGACGATCAGGCGTGGATCGTGTGGTCGCTGCTGCGGTACGCCGAGGCCGACCCGTCCGGCGCCGGCACCATCCACGTCGACACCAACCCGCTGGTCAACGCCACCGGCGTGACCCGCTCCCGCACCTACGACCCGGGCCAGCAGCGGCCTGACATCCTCACCTCGATCCGCCAACTCGCGGCCGTCGACGGCGGCTTCGACTGGGGCATCGAAGCAGGCTGGAACGCGGACGGTACCCGGTACCGGCGGTGGGCAGTCTGGTACCCGCGCCGCGGGCGCACGGCCACGCAGACCGGGTTCCTCTTCCAGTACGGGCCCGGCGGCAACGTCGTCGTCCCGGACTGGCCCGAGGACGGCATGGGGTACGCCAACCGCTGCATCGCGCGCGGCTCCGGGGCGGGGCAGGACGTGGTGACCGGCATTGCAGAGGCCCCGGACCACTGGGGTGCCGGCTGGCCGCTGGTCGAGCGCGTCGCCACCTACGACGGCGTGACGCAGGCGAACACGATCCAGGCGCACGCACAGGCCGACCTGTACGCGCACAGCACGGCGTCGACGGCGCCGACGTTCGTGGTCGATGCGGACGCGGATCCGGTGCTCGGCTCCTACACCGTGGGCGACTCCGCCCAGTTCGCCATCGACCCGGGCCCGTATTACCCGCAGGGCCGCGTCCAAGCACTGCGGATCGTCAGCATCAAAGTCTCGGTGACCGGAGGTCCCGAGAAGGTGGCCCTGACCTGCACGGGAGCGTGACATGCCCCAGTACCTGCGCCAGCAGTCCCTCGAGGACCGGGTAGCCGAGCTGGAGCGCCGGCTCGCCGAGCTCACCCGCACCAACCAGGTCGGCAGCACCACGCTGACCAACGGCACGCTGCTGATCCGGCAAGGTGGCCGGATCCAGGTCATGTCCGCCGAGGACCCGACCCGCACCGTGGCGATCATCGGGGACATCGGCATGCCCGACGCCAACGGCACCCCGCAGATGGGCCTCCAACTGCGTCGCGACACACCCAGCAACGAGCTGCTGTTCGCCCAGCAGATGGCCGGCGCCTGGGCCGGCACCGGCTTCCCGACGCAGGGCTTGGCGATGTACGACCGGGCCGGGAACGTGATCATCTCGGCGGACACCACCAGCGGGAAGGGCGCGTCGTTCCCCCAGCGGCTGGTCCCCTTCGCGGGCGCCGGCTTCTTCGCCAGCCCTCGCACGTCCGCCACGACATGGCAGGACCTCCTGGTCGCGTCCATCCCCGGCGACACACCCCGCCTCTCTCTGGTGGTCGGCCTCCTCGGCGATCAGATCGGCGGCGTCAACACGGGCGGCAACTACCGCATCCTCGTCAACAGCACCACCGTCGTGGCCAGCGGCACCATCCCGGCGAACTTCACCTGGATGTACCCGAGCGCGCTGGTCGACATGACGCCTTGGTACGGGCCCGGCACGTCCGTGCGCGTTGCGATTCAGGTCCAACGGACGTCCGGCGCGACCACCGGCGGCACGGACGGCAACGGCGGCAGCATCCGGGCCGAGATGCAGGGCGCGCTCCTGATCGGGTCGTAGGCGGGTAGCCGGGCTGCCCTGTGGGGCGATCTCCCTACTGTCGCAGGGGATATGGCCCTCCCCGGGCCCAACTCCTGCCCCGGAGGCACCCGTGCGTGACGAGTTTGTTGCCCTGCTCGTGAGTCAGGAGGGCTACCACGAGGGTCGCGACAGCGACGGCACGTGGAACAACACCCAGAAGTACAGTCCGGCCGTCCCGGGCCTGGAGTGGTCGCAGGGGCAGGCGTGGTGTGCCACGTTCACCTCCTGGGGTGCCGTCCAGACCTCGGGCATGGGCGACCGGTGGCCGATCACGGCCTCCTGCGCGACTGCCGTGCAGTGGTGGCAGGACCACGGACGCTGGACCGAATACCCGGTCCTGGGCGGCCCGTTCTATCTGGGCTCGGCCGGTCAGGACCACGTCGGTGTGGTCACCGCCTACGACGACCAGTGGATCTACACGATCGAGGGCAACACCAACTCCGGTGGCTCGCCGCAGGGCGACGGGGTGTACGCCCGTCAGCGTCCGCGCCGCGGCCCGGGGTCGCCGTACGGGTACGGCGTGCCGGACTACCCGGAGGGGACGATCAGCGCGGACCCGGCGCTGGGCGGCGTCCCGTCCGCCCGCGTCGGTACGCCGTCTGGTTCGGTCGAGCCCGCTCCCGCCCCCGCGCCGGACCCGACTCCGGCCCGCTACCAGGCCACGATCAACGGGCTCCAGTACGGTTACGGCGCCCAGGGAGACCAGGTGACCGCGGTCGGCGAGGCCCTGGTCGCCCGCGGCTTCGGCGGCCACTACCAGCAGGGCCCGGGCCCGAACTGGAGCGACGCCGACACCAAGAACTACGCCGACTTCCAGCGGTCCCTCGGCTACTCCGGCGCGGACGCGGACGGCGTCCCGGGGCCGGCGTCGCTGCAGCAGTTGCTCGGCTACCTGCCCGGCGGCCGCACGGTGTCGCTCGCGCACCTGATCGCCGCCGCGCAGGCGGACCCGCCGGCCGAGCAGGGCCACCGCACGTACGGGCCCGAGGTGCAGGTCGTCGAGCAGGCCCTGGCCGATGAGGGGCTGCTCGAACAGCAGTGGGTGGATGGCTCGTTCGGCACCCGGACGGTCAGCGCGTACTCCGGGTGGCAGCAGCGCTGCGGCTACTCCGGGTCGGACGCGGACGGCATCCCCGGCCACGACTCCCTCCAGCGCCTCGGCGCCGCCCACGGCTTCAACGTCACCGACTGATCGAGGAGACTCCCATGCGTGACAGCACGCGCCGCACCATCCGCACCTCCCTGCAGACCGCCCTCAGCCTCGCGGCCGCCGCCCCGCTGATCGTGGACGCCTCCGGCATCCCGCAGACCGCCTGGGGCATCGGTGCCGGCCTGGCCGTCGCTGCTGGCGTCACCCGGGTGATGGCGCTCCCGGCCGTGGACGGGCTGCTGCCGTCGTGGCTGCGGATGGCCCCCGCGAAGGCGCCGCTGCCGGACCCGACCGCCGTCGACCCGGCGGCGCCGGACGCCGCGAGCCGCGAGTGACCAGCCCCCCGGCTGACCCGCTTCGGGAACTCGCTGTGGGCCTCGCCGAGTTGCGTGGCGACGTGGGCACCGGACTCGCCGAGATCAAGGGGGCGTTGGCCCTCCTGCGGCAGTCCGACAGCCACACCGGGCAGACGCTCACCGACCACGGCGCCCAGTTGGCCGACCATGAGAGGCGGATCAGCGCTGGTGAGCGTGAGCGCGCTGCCGCGGAGGAGGTTCGTCAGGCTGACCGTCGTCGTCTCCAGGCTCTCGCTGGGCTGGCGGGGGTCGCTGCTGCCGTGGCCGCTGTCGTCCCGGTCGTCGCACGCTGAACCAGCACGCCCCCGCTCGGCTTCGGCCGGGCGGGGGCGCTTCGTCGTGTCCGGGGTCAGCGCTGTGGCGGCGCGTCCGGGTACTGGCCGTCGAAGCCCTTGTACTTGGTGACGGTTTTGCGGCCGCGGCGGGCAAGCAGGAAGACCGGGATCCAGAGGCCGGCGGTGCAGAGCATCATGAAGATGTGGCCGGCGAGGGCGAACGGGCCCATCTTGCGGCGGGTGATGACCTTGGGCACGGAGGGTCCTCCTGCGGGCGTCGGTGGGCCACGAACCTACCGGCGCCCCACGCGACTTCGCCGCGGTGTGGCCGACCTGTGACCAAGCAGTCGGGCGTAGGCTCGTCCCATGCGATCCGTGGTGTTCGACATCGGCGAGACCCTGACCAGCGACACCCGGTACTGGGGTGATTGGGCTCGGTGGCTCGGCGTGCCCACCCACACCATGTCCGCGCTGGTCGGCTCGGTGCTGGCCCAGGGCCGGGACAACGCCGACGCGATCCGCATCATACGCCCGGGCGTGGACGTAGGCGCCGAGTGGCAGGCCCGGCAGGCCGCTGGTCGGGGCGACTTCCTCGATGAGTCCGACCTGTATCCAGACGTCCGACCTGCTCTGGCCCAGCTCCGGGACGCCGGGATGTGGGTGGGCATCGCAGGCAACCAGAACGCCGCCGTGTCCACGCTGCTACGCGAGCTGGAGCTGCCAGCCGACGCCATCGCCACCTCGGCTGAGTGGGGAATCTCGAAGCCGAACCCTGGCTTCTTCGAGCGGGTGATCGGGTGGGCACCGGGTGAGCCTCACGAGATCGTGTACGTCGGCGATCACCCGGTGAACGACGTGGCGCCGGCCCGGGCGGCCGGGCTGCGGACGGCCCATCTTCGTCGCGGTCCGATCGGACTGACCAACTCGGCGCCCGACGCAGACTGGAGCGTGGACTCGCTCACCGAGCTCGTCGAGGTGCTGACCGGCCTATAACAGGATCGCCCCGGCGGCATGGCTGTCGGGGCGATCCTGCGCGGCACCACCCGGGCGCCGGTACCGTTCCGAGTGCGACCACGGAACGGAGCCAGACAGACTATGCCCGGGACCACCGCCACCGCACTCGGCGAACGAGTCAAAACTGCCCGGCACGTCGCCGGGCTGACGCGGCGCCAGGTCTACGACCTGTCTGGCGTGAGCATCAGCATGCTCCGCAAGGTCGAGGACGGCGAGCGCTGGCCATCCGACTCGGTGCTCGACGCCCTGGCCAAGGCCGTCCAAACCACGCCGGAGGAACTGCTGGCCGGCCCGGGCCGCACCGACAGCCGGGTGCACCACGCTATCCCCGCGCTGCAGTGGGTGATCGCCGCGTACGACCTGCCGGACGACGGCCCGGTTCGACCGTTACCCCAGCTCGCGGCCGAGGTTGATCTGGCCGTCGAGGACCGGGTGCAGTCGCAGTACGCGCGCCTCGCCGAGCAGATGCCGTCGCTGCTGGAGGAGCTGTTCCGTGCGGTCGACCAGGCGCACGGTGCCGAGCGAGAACAGACCGCGCATCTCCTTGCGCTCGCGATCCGGTCGGCGGACGCGGTGGCCTACAAGTACGGATACCGGGACCTGTCAGCCAGGTTGGTCGAGCTGATGCGCTGGGCCGCATCGATCGCTGCCGAACCCGCGTTGGAGGCCGCGGCCGCGTATGTCCGCATGGAGACGTACTTCGCCGCCGATCAGCTCGCGCCAGGTCTCCGGTCGCTGCGAGCCGCCGTCGACCGGATGCCTGCACCGGCGACGGCCCCGCTCGCCGCGGCCAGAGCCGCCCTGCACATGCGCGCGGCCGTCACCGCCGGCCGCATGCGGCACGCGGATGAAGCGCGTGAGCATCTGCGCGCCGCCGAGGCCCTGGCCGGACGCGTCCGTGAGCAGTTGTACGACGGCACCGCGGTGGGGCCGGACAGCCTGGAGATTCACCGACTGGCAGTCGCGGTCGAGCTGGGCGATCCGCAGGATCTTCGGGAGGCGGTGACTGCCGCCAGTCGCTGGGCGCCTCCGAGGGAACTGCCGGCCGAGCGCAGGAGCCACTACTACATCGACCTCGGCCGGGCTCAGATGCTGCTGGGACAGCCGCAGCATGCGAAGGAATCGTTGCTGGTGGCGCGGCAGATCGCGCCGCAGCATGTGCGCGAGCACGGGCAGGTGCGGGCCGAGCTGGCCACGATGGTCCGGCTGTCGCGCGGCCGGGACGAGCAGCTGCTGCAGTTCGCGCGTTGGGCCAAGGCGGTCTGAGGGGGTGCCACAGGTTGTGGCACTTCTGGGGGTAGCGGCCGGGGACGCTTAGGGGCGTGACGACGATACCGTCCCCGGCTACTGCGGATGCCGGGAGCATCAGCCCGGCACGGCTCCATGGGGAGGCGTGCATCAACTGCGGCTCGCCGGAACCGCCGCTGGTTCCGGCCGGCCACGTCCACACTCCGACCGGCGCCCGCACGGCACCGCTCGGCTGGGCGGTCGTCGCGCACCCGACGTGTCTCGGGGAGTCGTCGTGACGGCCGTTCCGGCGTCGTGGCCGCCTCCGCCGGCCAGCGTCGTCGCGCTTCGACGTCGACCGGGGCGGCCGGTACGTCAGCGCGGAGTGCCAGCTTGGCGCCCACCACGGCTGTCCGGGCGGCATCCGCGACGAGGCCCGCGTGCCCGTGCTCGTCTGCCTCTGCCTCACCAAGGGCTGCTCGTGCAGCCGCCACCTTTCTGGAGGTACCTGATGCCCACGCCCGCGCCCAAGACGGCGGTGGAGCTCCGGCTGACCCACGGGCCCACCCGCACGATGCGAGTTACTGAGGCCCAGTGGGAGGGCCGCGCGTGCATCGTCGGCACGAACTGCACCGGGGATCAACTGGAAAACGTCGGCGACCTCTGCGACACCTCCACCGCGCCGGGGAGCCTGGGATACCTCAGGTCGGCGTACGCCCACCCGGAGTGCCGTGGGTTGGTGGAGCGACGCCCCAAGCTCGGTCTCGGCGGGGCCGGCACCGTACGGGCGGCCGAGTGAGCGTCGTCGGCGGGGAGCCTGCGCGGCGGGTGCCGGCGCGGGGGACGTGCCCGCGCTGCTACCGGTACGTGGACGGCTGGCTCATCCGAACTGTTGATGAGCGGCATGAGCTGGTCGGGCATGACAACTGCCCGGGGGAGCCGCGGCGCGAGGTCCGGGCCCGCACCTACAACGGCTGATCTCCCCCGCGCCGGCACCCGCCGCGCCACGATGGGTGCCTCAGCAGAGAGGACAGCCGATGAGCGCCGTAGTCCCACCTGACCGTCAGGGCCGTTGGCCCGGACGGCGCCGAGGAGCCGCCAGCCCGAACAGGCAGAAGTTCCACCCCACGATGCCACCGCCGGACGAGATCCCGGCGGTCGAGGAAACGGAGGACGAGATGACACCGCAGAAGGACCCGTCCGGCGGCAGCGGAGGGATCGGCGGCCCGAAGGCCCCGCCGGCCGCACCGAAGAGCCCGCCGCCGCCGAACCCGCCGCCGACCGAGTAGTTCGCGCTACTCGTCGCGGAACAGGGCCCAGCTCGGCACGCCGAGGCCGGACGCGATCCGGTAGATCACGTCGATGCTGATGGCGTGCCGGCCGTTCTCGGCCCGACTGATCGTCCGGTGGTCGAGGCCAGCCCGCTCGGCGAGCTGCACCTGGGAGAGGCCGACCGCGATCCGGTGTCCTCGGATGCGGCGCCCGACCTCCCAGCGGTGGCGCTGGACGGGGTCGTCGTGATCATCAGTGGGCACCAGCTAACGCTTGTGGCCGTTGACCTGCACTGTCTTTGCCAAGCGTGGCAAATCTGGCGACAATCAGTCGCCCCTCGACAGCTCCGCAAGGAGCCCAGTAGCGGGTCCGGAGGTTGCGTATCCCCCGGGCCCGTCAGATGCCGCCTGCCGGCATCCCGCCCCGGCGCCCTTCGGCGCCGGGGCGGTTTTCATTGGCCGAGATTCAGTTCTCATGGGCCGTACCAACCGGCTACGGTGACAACAGAAAGCCCCCCGCCGGTGAATGCGACGGGGGGCTTCCGCGTGGCTGGCCTAGGTTGTCCTCCCCTGCCTGCCACGTTCACGCGAAGGGGGCGTATCCGGCTGCTGCTGCCCACAGCCGCCCCTACGGGTACGACTGTACGCGACGCACCTTACGGGGGCGCAAGAGGTAGTTGAACGTTCTTTTGCCTCGACCGCCCGGGGTTGTGGATTTTTTGCGGACTTTCAAGATCAAAAGGAGCCCCGAACGCGATCTTGTTCGGGGCTCCGTACCTGGTCAGGCCCTGTGCCCCAGACAGGAATCGAACCTGCGACACCGGCTTTAGGAGAGCCGTGCTCTATCCCCTGAGCTACTGAGGCGGGGGTCCGCTCGCGAGCCCCGGGTGGCCGGCCCGGAGGTGGCCACCGAGGGCTCAGTGTAGCGGGTCGGGCGGCTCGGGGGTGGTTGACCGGTGATCTTGCGGGCTCAGGGGTGGGCGGGGACGGGGCGGGGGCGGTGCTGGAGGTCGACGGGGTTGTCGGGGTTGTCGGGGCCGGCCGGGGGCGGAGCCGGGGAGGCCGAGGAGGCCGGACGCGCCGGTGCCCGGCCCGCTCGGGGTGAGCGCGCCGGGCACCGGTGTCGTCGCGGGTGGAACGGTCAGCCCTGGTTGTCGTCGCCCTGGCTGTCGTCGTCCCCGGAGAGCGCGCGCGGGTTGATCGCCCAGATGCCGCGCCCGAAGGTGGCGGCGTAGAGCTTGCCGTCCGGGCCGAGCTTCAGCTGCTGCACCGAGGTGGTGGGCAGGCCCTTGCCGAGGACCGAGAACCGGCTCTCGCCCGGGGCGCGGTAGAACGCGGCGAGGTCGCTGCCGAGGGCGAGGCCGCCGTTCGGCAGGAGCTTGACCGAGGTGGCGGGGACGTCGGGCAGGTTGGCCGAGACGTCGGTCCAGGTCGCGCCGCCGTCGTGGGTCTCGAAGAGGTGGCCGATGCCGGCGCCGGGGCCCTCGGTCCAGGTCCGCGAGAAGCCGTTGAAGGCGACGAAGACGTGCTGGGCGTCCTTCTCGTCGACGGCGAAGGAGGAGATGTAGCGGTTGGGCAGGGTGCCGTCGACGGGCAGGTTCAGCTGGTGCCACCCGGTGCCGTCGGTCTTGCCGACCGCGATGCCGCGGCTGAAGCCCTGGTTGTTGCAGGGGCCGCACCAGCCCGCGTACACGGTGCCGTTGACGGTGGCGACGGCGGTGGCGACGTGGCCCGCGCCGAGGTCGTACGCGGAGGTCCACTCGCTGCCGCTGCGGATCGCGTAGCCCTTGTGCTGCACCCAGACGTGCCGGCCGCCGGCGACCCAGGTGTTGCCGTCCTTCGGGTCGGCGGTGATCGGCGCGATGAAGCGGGCGGAGCTGGTGTCCTTGTCGGGCGGGGCGACCTCGAAGGAGGTGGCCTTGCTCGGGTCCTTCGTCCAGCTGCCGTCGTTGACGGCGCAGTTCTGGGTGACCCACATGTCGAGGTAGACGTACTCCTCGGCGATGTTGCAGCCGTTGGCCGGGTCGACCAGGGTGTCGGCGCCGTCGCCGCCGAAGTTCGATCCCATCACCTTGTCGTGGGCGCGCAGGATCGACTCGCCGTTGTCCTGCAGGCCGCCGCTGACGATGACGCCCTTGCCGGAGCGGTCCGCCGGGTCCTTGCCGACGCCGACCGAGTAGTACTGCAGGGTGTCGATGGTGCCGTCCGCGAGGGACTTCCAGTCCTTGCCGTGGCCCCACTGGTCGAGCCGGCCGTTGGTCGGGCGGGTGTAGATGCCGCCGTCGTTGCCGACGTAGACGTTCGACTTGCCCTGGTAGCTGCCGAAGGCGACGGCGTGCTGGTCGGAGTGGGTGGTCGGCGAGCAGTCGCCGGTCTGCTTGGTCGGGTCGATGCTCCAGCAGGGGAAGCCGTTGTTCCAGTACGGGCCGACGGTCGACCAGTCGGCGCCGCCGTCGGTGGTCTCGAAGACCTCCTCCAGGCCCATGTAGACGTGGTCCGGGTTGGCCGGGTCGACCTGCAGGGACTGGTTGTACCAGGCCTGGATGCCGGGCTGGTAGCCCGGGTCCTGGAGCGCGGAGCCGGAGTTCTTCAGCTTGTCCTTGTCCGCGATCCGGGTCCACGGCCCGAACGGGGAACCGGACTTGGAGACGTAGACGCCCTTGAGGCCGGTGTCCGGGTCGTGCGCCATGACGTCCGGCGACTGGTCGATCGCGTAGTAGCGCGAGCCGTCCGCCGAGCGGGCGAAGGTGACGTTGCCGACGTTCGCGGCGTCGCTCGGCAGGTCGCCGAGCGAGGCCACCCGCTGCCAACTGCCGTCCGCGGCCTTGCTGTAGAAGCCGTTGTAGGTGTCGCCGCCGCGCCAGCCGACCGCCAGGACGACCTTGGACGGGTCCTTGGGGTCGATCGCGATGTCGTTGGCGATGTTCTTGTACGGCGCGCTCGGGTCCGAGGCCTTCGAACCGCCCGGCAGGTAGTCCGGGTTGGGCGCGAACTCCAGCACCCACGGGCCGGTCAGGTCGGTGGCGGAGTGGCTCCAGACGCCGCGGCTGGTGGCCGCCCACACCTTGCCGCCGCCGAAGCGCAGCGCGTGGATGATCGTGGACTCCAGCTCGTTGCCGCCGATGCGGTCGCCGGGCTTGAAGGTGCCGTGCTTCGGGTCGGCGAGCACGTACACGCCGGTGCCGACGTACGAGGTGGCGCCGGTGTTGGACTCGCCGGTGGCGTACCAGAGGCGGCCGGCGCCGTCGAGGCCCAGGGTGCCGGTGGACAGCGTGGGCAGCTTGTCCGCGATCGGCTCCCAGTTGCCGCCGCCGGTGCGGGAGCGGAACACGCCGCCGTTGGCGCCGCCCGCGTAGACGTAGCCGTCGCTGTCGGCCGCGATGCCGGTGATCCGGCCGGTGACGAAGCCGGCGCCGCCGCTGGAGTTGGAGTTGACGTCGCGATAGCGCGGGTCGTCCCCGTTGTAGGGCTGCTTGGTGACGTGCTTCCAGTCGCCCTCGGTGTGCGGCATGGACTGCAGGGCCGACCAGGCGGCGCCGTACGCGCCGGGGGCGACGACGCCGGGCGCGGTGCGGGCCTCGGTGTACTGCGCGACGCCCTCGGCGGAGTTCTCCGCCTCGTCGGAGCCGCCGTCGCCCGCGGTCTCGGCCTGGGCGGTGAAGGCGGCGTGCGGAGCGGCGGTGGTGCCGGAGCCCTGGACCTTGCGGGCGTGCTGCTGCCCGACCTCGGCGAGGTGCTGGGCCTGGCGCGAGCCCGGCTTGGGCGTCCCGGCAGGCGCGGCGAGGGCCTGGGTGGTGGTCAGTCCGAGCACGGTCAGGGTGACGGCGGGCAGCAGCAGCCGTCGACGTTGCCT
Organism: Streptomyces sp. Y1; assembly: GCF_041053115.1. Lineage (NCBI taxonomy): Bacteria > Bacillati > Actinomycetota > Actinomycetes > Kitasatosporales > Streptomycetaceae > Streptomyces > Streptomyces sp. Y1. The sequence goes on from NZ_CP163445.1 coordinate 3,264,640, forward strand.
GTTGGGCACGATGGTGGGTCCTCCCCATGGGCGGGGTCGCGCGGTCGCGCGGTTCCCGGCGGAAATCCGTCCGAAGCTTCGCCGGTCGGGGGCGGGCGACGGAAGGGGGTCAAACGTCACGAATGGTTAAAACCACGTCAGTTAAGACAGTTAACGCAGAACGGAACGGCCTCCCCGCCCGGGTCGGCGCGTGCGGCTCGGGCGCACGCGGACGCACGCGCGTGGTCCGCAACTCGGAAGTGTGGCCCCGGACATGACATCGCACAAGATGTGCGACCAAACCGCCGGTGGCGGCGCCGGGGACGAAGGCACCCGGACCGGGACGTCCTAGGAGGAAAGGACGGCGCCGAGGCAGCGCGCGAAGGCCACGCCGAGGTCCGCCGAAGCCGCGCCGACCACGAGCAGCGCGCCGGCGGCCGGCCAGACCCGGTGCCAGCGGTTCACCGGCCGCTCCCCCTGCAGCGCGGCCGCGCGGTCCGCGATCCGGTGCCGCAGATAGGCCAGGACGGGCGGCCCGGCCGGTCGGCAGGCGCCGGCCAGCGCCGCCCGGGCGAGCGAGCGGACGGCGAGGCGGCGGGAGCCGACCGCCTCCGCGGCGAGCTCGTCGGCCCAGCGCTCGACGCCGTACCCGACCTCGTCGCGCAGCCTCCCGAACAGCGGATTGACCAGCACCGCGGCCTGCGCGAGCGCCGCGTAGCGGTCGTGACGGCAGGCCAGGTGGGCGCGCTCGTGGGCGAGCAGCACGGCGCGCTCCTCCGCCGAGAGGGCGCGCAGCAGCCCGGCCGTCACCACGACCCGGCCCGGCCGGCCGGGCAGCGCGTAGGCGTCGGCCCGGTCGTCGGGCAGCACCAGCAGGTCGCCGGCGGCCGGGGCCGAGCGCACCGCGCCGAGCGCCCGCCGCCGGGCCGCGTGCCGCCGCCACCCGGTCAGCAGGCGCACCGCGACCACGGCGAGGAGGGCCGCGGCCAGCACGCCGAGCCCCCACGGCACCGGGTCGGCCACCGCCAGCGCCCGCCCTTCGCCGCCCCACCGCCCGTGCGGCCGCGGGAGGTTGGCCAGACCGGCGGCGGCGAGCGCGAACAGCCCCCAGCAGGTGGCCGCGGCGGCCGCGGCCAGCAGGGCGGTGAGCACCCGCACGGCGGCGGCGGGCGCGAGGTGGCGCGACACCGCCGGCCCGAGCGCGGCCAGCGCGACCGGGGCGAGGATCACCAGGTAGACGGTGAAGTACACGGTCGGTTCCTCGCTCGGCTCGGTCAGTCCCGGGTGTCGAGCAGGTCGCGCAGGGCCTGCTCGTCCGCCGGGTCGAGCCCGGCGACGAAGTGCTGCAGGACCGCCAGGCGGTCGGCGCCGCGGACGAGCGCCTGGTTCATCTGCGAGGCGACCTCGTCGGCCGGGCCCCGGTTCGGCGCGTAGGCGTGCGCCCGGCCGGTCCGCTCCCGGCCGAGCAGGCCCTTGGTGTGCAGCCGGCCGAGCACCGTGAGCACCGTCTTGGGGTGCAGGTCCGCGGCGCCCAGCGCCTCGTGGACCTGCCCGGCCGTCATCGGCCGGCCCTCGGCCCACAGGACGGCCATCACCTCGGCCTCCAGCGCGCCGTGGTCCCGCCGCTGCTCGCCCACGTCCGCCCCCGATCCTCCGTCACCTCGCGCTGGGGAGACCCTACCCACCCGGGCGGGCGGCGATCCGCCGGGCCCGGGCGGGCCGGGCATCGGGCGGGCTCAGGCGGCTCTACCTTCTGAGCCGGGTTGATCGGGCCATTCGTAAGGTTGGGTTGCCCAGGGGTTCTGGGTGTGGCTATCAGGCGGCTGCCGTTCGTGGCTTCCCTCGCTTCGCCGCCCGGTGCCCCACGACGACTCGGCCGCCGATTAGGAAGTGCGAGCAAGTCGCTGAGTAGAGCAATGCCGGCGAGGTCGTCCGTGGTACGAACTGCACGAACACGCACGTCAGGAGCATGATGAGCCGGATATGGGCGGGGATCGACAGTGGGAAGGGCCACCACCACGGCCTGGCCCTGGACATCGAGGGGAAGACCCTGCTGTCGCGGCGGGTGGCCAACGACGAGCCCGAGCTGCTCAAGCTCATCGGCGACGTCCTCGACCTGGCCGACGACGGCCAGGTCACCTGGGCGATCGACATGACCGGCGGGGAGCCGGCCCTGCTGCTGAGCCTGCTGATCGCCCATGGCCAGGAGGTCCTCTACATCCCCGGACGCCTGGTGAACCGGGCGTCCGACGGCTATCGGGGCGAGGGCAAGACCGACGCCCGCGACGCCTACGTGATCGCCGACCAGGCCCGGATGCGCCGCGACCTGCAGCCGATCCGCCCCCCGGCGACGAGGCCGCGATCGAACTCAAGCTGCTGACCGGGCGCAGGGCCGACCTGGTCGAGGACCGCACCCGGTCCGTCAACCGCCTCCGCGGCACCCTGCTGGGCATGTTCCCGGCCCTGGAGCGGGCCCTGGAGATGACCAACGCCGGCCCGCTGGTCCTCCTGACCGGCTACCAGACCCCGGCGGCGATCCGTCGAACCGGCGCCGCCCGGCTGGCGAAGTGGCTGGCCAACCGCAAGGTCCGCAACGCGAGAGCCCTCGCCGAGGCCGCAGTCGAGGCCGCCGAGCGCCAGTACACCTCCGTCCCGGGCGAGAAGACCATCGCCAGGCTGGTCCACACTCTGGCCTTGGAGGTGATGGCCCTCAACGAGCACATCGCCGAGATCGACAAGCTCATCGAGGGCCGGTTTCGCGAGCACGAACTCGCCGAAATAGTCGAGAGCGTCCCCGGCATCGGCACCGTGCTCGGTGCCGAGTTCCTCGCCGGAGTCGGTGGCAGCCTGGACGGCTTCGCCTCCCCGGACGCTCTGGCGGCCTTCGCCGGCGTCGCCCCCGCGCCCCGTGACTCGGGGAAGGTAAGCGGCAACCTCCACCGGCCGACCGTCTACCACCGCAGGCTCCAACGCGTCTTCTACACCTCGGCGTTGGTCAGCATCCGCTGTGATCCGAACTCGCGGGCGTTCTACGACCGCAAACGCTCGGAAGGCAAGCGGCACGTCCAGGCCGTGATGGCCCTGGCCCGTCGACGGGTCAACGTCCTGTGGGCCCTGATCCGTGACCGACGGTGCTACCACGTCACACCCCCAGTGACCGAGACGGCTTGACAAACGACATTAGGAAGCGAGGGTGCGTTCGAAGTGCTCGTGGCCGTCCTCGATGCCGAGCACGACGTCCTTGAAGGTCAGGTAGCCCTGGCCGACCAGCGGGGTGTCGCGCAGTTCCTCGACCAGGTGGTAGTAGGCCGTCAGGTCGTCGGTCTCGAACAGCGCGAAGTCGCTGAACCGGGTGTAGAAGGCCTCGGCGTCGAAGAAGCGGGCGCGCACCCGGTCCGCGTACTTCTCGATCAGCGGCGCGAGGTGGGCGGCCTTGAGCCGCTGCCGCTCGGTGCGGGGCAGGGCGAGCCACTGCGGCGAGATCGAGTAGCCGAGCATGACCACGTACATCCGCGGGTCCCTTCGTGTGCGGGCAGGCCGAGGAGGCGCGGGAGGGTCCCGCGCCGGCCCAGAAGTGCTAACGGTGTAAGCTAATGCTGACGGTGTTAACAAAGTCAAGGGGAGACGGGATGCCCGACCAGCCGCCCAGCCGCCGCGAGCTGCGGCGCGAGCAGACCGCGGCGGAGATCCTGCGGGCCGCCCGGCACCTGCTGGCCGAGGACGGACCGACCGCGCTGACCCTGCGCGCCACCGCCCGCGAGGTCGGCATGACCGCGCCCGGCGTCTGCCGGTACTTCCCCGACCACCGTGCCCTGGTCCAGGCCGTCGTCACCGACCTCTACCGCGACCTCGCCGCCGGGCTCGAAGCCGCCCGCGACGCCCGCCCCGACGCGCCCACCGCCGACCGGTTCACCGCCGCCGCCCGCGCCCTGCGCCACTGGGCGCTCGGCCACCGCAGCGAGTTCACCCTGCTCTTCGGCAAGCCCGTCCCCGACGCGGGGACCGCCCCCGAGGACCCGGCGCACGACGCGGGCTGGCGGTTCGGGCAGGTCTTCGTGGGACTGCTGGAGCAACTGTGGCTCGAGGGCGCGATCCCGGCCGAGCCCGCCACGGGGACCGTCCCCGCCTGGTGGTCCCAGTTCGACGACCTGCGCGAACACCTCACCGAGGACCTGCCGCTGCCCGTCCTGCACCGCTTCGTCCAGGCCTGGACCCGCCTCTACGGGCTCATCGCCCTGGAGGTGTTCGGTCACCTCGACTTCGCCATGGCCGACCCGGAGCCGCTGTTCGAGGAGAACCTGGGCCAGCTCGTCGACCTGCTGGCCCCCGACCGCTGACCCGGGCCGGGTCCGTAGCATGGCGGGCCTGCGCACAGCGGACAGCGAACAGCGGACAGCGAACAGCGGACACGGCGAGAGGGGCGGGCGGTTGAGCACGGGCGGGCTGACAGGCGGTCTGACGGGCGGGCTGGGACGGCTGGTGGGAGCGGCGGCGGAACTGGGTGACGCCGGACGGCGCGCGGTGCTGCGGGCCGGGCGCTCGGCGGCGGGCGGGCGGTGGGCGCTCTCGGCCCTCACCTCCGTCGCCCCGCCGGCCGTCCCCGCCGTCGAGCCGTGGAAGCTCTCGGTGGGCACGCTGCTCGGCCGCCACCCCCGCACACCGGCGGTGGCACACAAGCTGCTCGGGCTCCTCGACGACTACGGCGCGGTGCACCTGGGGCCGGAGAAGGTCGGCTTCGACGGCCAGGAGATCGACTGGGACAAGGTCGTCGAGATCTGCACCCGCAACGCCTTCGAGGTGCTGACGACCAGCTCGCTGGAACGGGACGTGGACCGGATCCGCGAGTTCCTCCCGCCGGTGCCCGGCCGCAAGTGGGCCGTCACCAAGGCCGGGGAGGCGCTGGCCACCGTCGTCCTCGCCGCCCTCGAACGCGGCTCGGTCGAGCAGCGCCTGGACGAACTGACCGTGCCGGCCCGGATCGTCCACCGCGGCGGCCTGCTCGGCCGCCAGCACACCCTGGACGCCGGGTCCTTCGCGGCCGCCGCCCTGGTCGTCGTCGGCCCGGCCGCGGAGAGCCTGATCGCGACGGCCCGGCAGCGCGGCATCCCGGTGCTGCCCGCCGAGCAGCCCGTCGAGGCCGAGCGGGCGGCCCGCGTCGCGGTGCTGCGCGAGCGCACCGACGCCGTCGCCCGGCTGCTGGGCCGGATCGAGCAGGGCGACCCGGAGGCGGAGGGCGGCCCGGCCGTGCCGCCGGTCGAAGCGGTCCCGCTCGACAAGGCGCCGCTCGACAACGGGCCGCAACCGCACGCCCGTTGATCGGCTGAAACGCGACGTGCCGCCGCCCGGTGGTCCGGGACGGCGGCACGTCGCGTTGCAGTCGCTCAGGCCTTAGAGGGTGCGGAGCAGCCGGGACTGGATGGACGGCGGGTCGAGGTCCGCTTGGAGGGCCACCGGGACCTCCACCTTGTCGTCGCCCGAGCCGACCCGCAGCGAGCCGACCACCTTGCCGGCCTTCTCCTGGTGGCCGAGCTTGCCCGCGTCCAGGGTGACGGTGCCGGAGATGCCGGGGAAGCCCGCCACGACGAGGTCCTTGGTCGCGACGACCGGGACCTTGCCGCCGAGGCCGTCGTCCACCGTGCCGACGACGTCGCCCTTCTTCACCACGGTCTGGCCGTTCAGGCCGTTCTGCGCGGCCTGGATCTGCTTGCCGCTGACCTTCAGCACGGTCGGCAGGATGCCGTCGCCCGGGGCGGAGGAGGTGGCCTGCTGGCCGAGGGTGACGCCGAGGATCAGCCGCTTCACGCCGCCGATGTCCTTGTAGGCGGCCCACATCAGGCAGCCGCCGGCCGGGGTGCTGGAGCCGGTCTTGACGCCGATCACGCCGGTCTTCGGGTTGATCAGGTTGTTGGTGTTGAGGATCTTCGTGTTGTTGAAGTTGGTCTCCGGGGTGGAGACGATCTGCCGGAAGATCTCGTCCTGCATGACCTGCTCGGCCAGCTTCAGCTGGTCCTTGGCGGTGGACTTGGTCTCCGCGTTGAAGCCCGCCGGGTCGGCGTAGGTGGTGTTGGTCATGCCGAGCTTGGCCGCGGTCTCGTTCATCAGCTTGACGAACGCCTCCTCGGAGCCGGAGTGCTGGCGGGCGAGCAGCCGGGCCACGTTGTTGGCCGAGGGCAGCATCAGCAGCTCCAGCGCCTGGTACTCGGTGAGCACCTGGCCCTCGGTCAGGGTGACCCGGGACTCGTCGCTGTTGCCGGACTCCTGCGCGGCCTGCTTGTCGACGGTGAACTTCTGGCCCGCGTCCCCCTTCTTCAGGGGCCACTTCTGCAGGATCAGGTAGGCGTTCATCACCTTGGTGACGCTGGCGATCGAGGCCGGCGTCTCCTGGCCCGAGCTGCCGAGGCTGCCGACGCCGACCACCTCGGCCGCGGACTGGCCCTTGGCCGGCCAGGCGAGGTCCAGCGGGTTCCCGGCGAAGCTGTAGCTCCCGGCGGCCGTCATCCGCACCTTGGCGTCCGGCAGCGGGCGCAGCAGCTGGGCCACCACGACGGCGCCGAGCACCACGGCCAGGAACACCGTCCAGATGGTGATCCGCTTGAGCGCGCGGCGCAGCGGCGACACCGGACGGGAGTTGAGGGTGGCCAGCACCTCCATCGCCTCGGCGGTGTTCTCCGGCGAGGGCAGCGGCTCGGGCGCCGGCAGCGGCGGGACGGGCGGCACCGGGCGCGGGTCGGGCTCGGGCAGCGGGGTGGGGGCCGGGCCGGGCTTCGGCGCGGGCTCGGGGGCCGGCTTCGGCAGCGGCTTCGGCGCGGGTTCCGGCTCCGGCAGCGGCCCGGGCTCCGGCGGCTCGGGAACCGTCCCAGCGGGGACGGCCCCGGCGGCGGACGGCAGCGCCGCGGGGACGGCGGCCGGACGCAGCGGCTCCGGCTTCTCCAGCTTCCCGGCACCGCCGGTGCGCTGACCAGGCTGCCCGGTCTTGGTCAGCACGACGGGGGCGACGGGCTCGGCGGGCGCGTCCTCGGTGTCGGGCTCGCCGCCATCCGCATCCTCGGCGTCCTCTTCGGCCTCCGGCTCGGCGACCGGCGCGCTGGTCCGGATGGCGAGACGCGGGTCGGCACCGGACGGCTTCTCCGCGGCCTTCCCCGGCTCCTCCCCCGCGGCCCGGGGCGCCGACCCGGACGCCTCGGACGTCTCGGAGGCCTCGGACACGTCGGACGCGTCGGACGCGTCGGACGCGTCGGACGCGTCGTCGGCGGAAGTCTCCTCATCGGCGGGCTTCAGCAGCTCCGCCGGCAGCCGCAACGCGGTGGTCCGGTTGTCCACCGGCAGCCTGAGCGAGGTGGTCCGGTTGTCGACGGGCAGCCGCAGCATCGCCGTCCGCTCGTCCGCATCCTGGACACGCAGCTGCACGGTCGAGCCGCCCCCGGTCCCTCCGGCGGAAGGCTCCGCGGAGTCGGCGGCCTTCGCGCCAGCGGCCTTCGCGTCAGCGGCCTTCGCGCCGGACGGCTTCGGGTCGGCAGCCTCGGAAGCCTTCGGGTCCGGTGCCTTCGCGGGCGTGTCGACGGCCGCCGCGCCGGCGCCGTCCCGTTCGCCCTCGCGCTCCCGCTCGCCGTCCCTCAGCACCCTGTCGGGGGACTCGCCCACGTATCCCAGCCTCCTCAACGCCCGGCGGGGCACCGGCGAACCCGATTTCGGGAAGCCGACGCCCCGCCCCGTGTACCTGTACAGTCTCCGCCACCGAGGGCCGATCCGGCCGCGCACACCCCGCCCGACCGGCGCTTATCGTCCGCGCGCGGCCGCGCCGCGGCCTGTTCACCGGTCAGACGCCGTGCCCGCGGCCACCGGTTCCGCGCCTTCACCGCAAGGTCACGATTCGGAGGCGTACTCGACAAGCCCGTGTGAGAGGCGTCACTCTGTCTCTCATCCACGCGGGGAGGCTTGGATGGGCAAGAGCCGCAGAACTGTTCCTGAGGAACTCTTGCTGCTCGCCTTGGACCCGACCACGGGTACCACGGCGCAGCCGCAGACCCTCGACCTCGGACTCGCCGGGGCGCAGCTCGTCGAGCTGTCCCTGGCCGGACGGATCGTACCGGAGGGTGACCGGATCGCCGTCGTGCTCGCACGGCCGACCGGTGACCCGACCCTCGACCACGCACTGGAACTGCTGCGCCGGCGCGGCAGTCCGGTCCGCGCGGCGCACTGGATCGGCGGGCCGCGACTGGGCCTGCGGCAGACCTACCTGGCGCACCTGGAGCGCTGCGGCATGGTCACGGCCGTGCCGGGCCAGGTGTGCGGCGTCCTGCCGACGACCCGGTACCAGGCGTCCGACGACTGCACCAACGCCGCGATCAAGCAGCGGCTGGACACCGCGATCCGCACCGGCGTGCCGCCGGACCCGCGGACGGCCGCACTGGCGGCCCTGGCCCACTCGGTGGGCCTGGGCAAGCACCTGTACCCGGGCAACGAGGGCAGGTCCTCACGGTCGCGGCTGCGCGACCTGATCCGCTACGACCCGTTGGGCGGGATGGTCGCGCACGCCGTGATGGACGTGCAGAACGGCCTGCCGACCCAGCAGAACCGTTCACCCCAGGGTTCCGGGACCGGCTCCGGCCGCTCCGGCGCCCGCGCGGCGGGCCGGAGCACCGGCGGGCGGGTCACCGCCACCCGGGTCGGCGTCCGCTAGTCAGCCAGTCCGCCGGCGCGCCACTGCGCCGGCCCGCCGGCCGGACCGGGTCCGGTCGCACCGGACGGGGCGCGCGCGGCGGCGCCCGGCAGCCCGTCCGCGCCGTCCGAGGAGGCTCAACGCCCCCTCGTGCAACCGGTTCCACCCCAGCACCACGCAGCACCGCGAACCGCACCGAGGGGCGGTCGCCCGCGACGCAAGTCGCCCGGCGACCGCCCCTCCGCCGTCCCCGACGCCGTCCCGGCGCCGCGCCGACGCCGTGCCGCCGCTCCCCCCGGTCCGTCCGGAGGTCCGTCGGGACGTCGGCCCGCGCACGTGCCAGGGGCAAGCGCGCCGCCGCCGGGGTACAGCATGCAGGTAGCAACACTGGTCCGATGCCACCGAGCCGCATTACCAGCTGGGAGCACCCGCTGTCTCACAGAAGCGCTTTTCCGATGGTTCGTCCCCCCGCGCTACTGGGATTCCCGGGCGCCGACCTGGCCCAAGGTGACATGCTGCTCCGAGTCAGGGGGGTTGGTCCCAATGTCCGAAGTGTTCCGAGGGCTGCCGTTCCCACGTTCACCAGAGGTACGGCCGGAGGTCGACGTGTCCGCGAACATCAATCCCACCGTGCGCCGCCGGCGCCTCGGTTCGGAGCTGCGCAGGCTCCGCGAGGGCCTCGGGATGACGGCGGAGGAGGTCGCCGGCCGGCTGATGGTCTCCCAGTCGAAGATCAGTCGGCTGGAGAACGGCCGCCGCAGCATCAGCCAGCGGGACGTCCGCGACCTCTGCGACGTGTACAACGTGACCGACGAGCAGATGCGCTCCAGCCTGATGGACATGGCCAAGGAGTCTCGCCAGCGCGGCTGGTGGCACGACTTCAACGACATGCCGACCCCCTACAGCGTCTACATCGGGCTGGAGGCCGAGGCCTCCTCGATCCGCGCCTACGAGTCCTCCTTCGTCCCCGGCCTGCTGCAGACCGAGCAGTACGCGCACGCCGTCGTCGAGGGCACCCAGCCGGACACCGACGCGTTCGCCGTCCAGCGCCGGGTGCAGGTGCGGATGAAGCGCCAGGAGCGCGTCAACGGCGAGAACCAGCTCGGCAGCCTGTGGACGGTGGTCGACGAGGCGGTGCTGCGCCGCGAGGTCGGCAGCCGCGAGGTGATGGCCCAGCAGCTGAAGCACATGCTGGAGCTGAGCCAGCGCAAGAACATCACCATCCAGGTGATCCCGTTCTCGCACGGCGCCCACCCCGGCATGACCGGGACATTCTCCCTGCTGGAGTTCCCCGAGTCAGCCGATTCCACGGTCGTCTACTTCGAAGGTGTGACGAGCGATCTCTACCTCGAGAAAGAGACGGACGTCCGTCGTTATACCGGTCTCTACGACTACCTGAGGGCGGCGGCGCTCGGGGTCGCGGAGAGCCGGACGCTGATAGCCCAGATTGAAGAGGAATACCACCGATGAGCACTTCCCCCGAGCACGGCACCCGCTGGCGCAAGAGCAGTTACAGCGGCGGCCAGGGCGCCTGTGTGGAGATCGCCGGTCCGACCGCCGGGGCGGTCGCGGTGCGCGACTCGAAGGACCCGCAGGGCCCGCAACTGCGGTTCTCCGCCGATGCCTGGCGCGCGTTCGCGTCGGCGGCGGCGACCGGGCTCTTCGCCTCCGCCTGACCCGACCGGCGCGTCCCGTGCGGGAGTTGCCCGCGGTGGCGCCCGTCGCCTCCCCCGGCGGCGGGCGCCACCGCGGGCAACCGCCGTCCCGGGGGCCGTCGTCCCGGGGGTGTTCGACCGTCCGCGGCTCTCAGCCCGCCACCGGGTAGCGCCCGGCCCAGACCGCCCCCTCCGGGCTCTGCCGGTCGTGCAGTTCGCCGCCGTGCACCAGCTCCAGCACCAGGTCGTCGGCGAGTTCGAGGATCGCGGCGCGCCCCTCCAGCCCGGCCACCAGGCCCGGCGGCAGCGCGGTGTCGCCGTGCAGCACCCCGAGCAGGCTGCCGCAGATCGCGCCGGTGGAGTCGCTGTCCCCGGAGTGGTTGACGGCGAGCAGCAGGCCGGAGCGCACGTCGTGGGCGACCAGCGCGCAGTAGACCGCGATCGCCAGCGCCTCCTCGGCGACCCAGCCCTCCCCCAGCGCCTCGACCCGGGCGGCGGACGGCTCGCCGGCCCGCACCGCGTCCAGCGCGGCCCGCAGCGCGGCCGTGGTCTCCTCGTGCGCCTGCCGCTCGGAGAGCAGCGCCAGCGCGAGGTGGACGCCCTCCTCCAGGGTGCCGCCGCGGGCCACCGCCTGGACGATCACCGCGAACGCGCCCGCCGCGAGGTAGCCGGTGGGGTGGCCGTGGGTGAGTACCGAGCACTCCACCGCGAGCTGGAAGACCAGGCCCGGCTCCCAGGTGGTGAGCAGCCCGAACGGCGCCGCCCGCACCACCGTGCCGCAGGCCTTGGAGTGCGGGTTCTTGGGGTGCTCCAGCGTGCCGAGCCGCTCGCCCTCCGCGCCGGTGAGGCCGGACAGGCAGCCCTGCCCGGGCGCGCGCCGGGCGTACAGCCACTCCTCGCGGCCGAGCCACCCGAGGTCGGGGCGGCGCTCGTCCGGGCCCCAGTCGCGCTGGGTGGCGGCCCAGCGCAGGTAGGCCAGGTGCAGGTCGGTGGGCGGGTGCCAGCTGCCGGTGTCGCGCCGGATGTGGGCGCGGATGAGGCCGTCGACCGTGAACAGGGTGAGCTGGGTGTCGTCCGTCACGGCGCCGGTGCGGCCGTAGGCGGGGACGTAGCCGGTGACCCCCTGCGGACCGTGCCGGTCGAGGATGTCCTCCAGCGGCTCGAACTCGACGCCGGCGCCGAGCGCGTCGCCGATGGCACCGCCGAGCAGACAGCCCCGCACCCGGCTGCGGAAGTCCTGCTGCTGGGCGCGTGACCACAGTGGCATCACGACGGGGCGCCTTTCGTCGGGGTCGGGGGCCGCCGCGCGCGGGGCCTCGGCCGCCGACGCGCCCTGGCACTGTATTCGAAGGCCCGAGCGAATCGGCGGCGTCCCTGCCGACTCGGCTCCCCGCCCCGGCCGCCCCTACGGAGGACGGCCGGGCCCGGGACGCCGCCTCAGTCGAGGACGGGCAGCAGCTCCGGCAGGTGCCCGTCCGAGGCGCGGGCGGCGGCCTGCCGCTCGGCCGGCACCTCGCCGTAGGTGGTGGTGCGCTGCCGGTGCGGGCGGCCCGCCGCCTCGGCGATCGCCTGCAGGTCGCGCACCGACTTGTAGCTGCCGTACGCGGAGCCGGCCATCCGCGAGATGGTCTCCTCCATCAGCGTGCCGCCCAGGTCGTTGGCGCCCGAGCGCAGCATCTCGGCGGCGCCCTCGGCGCCCAGCTTGACCCAGCTGGTCTGGATGTTGGGGATGTGCGGGTGCAGCAGCAGCCGGGCCATCGCGACCACCGCGCGGTTGTCCCGGGCGGTCGGGCCGGGCCGGGCGATGCCGGCCAGGTAGACCGGCGCGTTGGTGTGCACGAACGGCAGGGTGACGAACTCGGTGAAGCCGCCGGTGCGCTGCTGGATCCCGGCGAGCAGCCGCAGGTGGCCGAGCCAGTGCCGCGGGGTGTCCACGTGCCCGTACATCATCGTGGACGAGGAGCGGATGCCCAGCTCGTGCGCGGTGGTGACGACCTCGACCCAGGTGGCGGCGGGCAGCTTGCCCTTGGTGAGCACCCAGCGGACCTCGTCGTCCAGGATCTCGGCGGCGGTGCCGGGGATGGTGTCCAGGCCGGACTCCTTGGCCCGCTGCAGCCAGTCACGGATCGACAGGCCGGTCCTGGTCGCGCCGTTGACCACCTCCATCGGGGAGAAGGCGTGCACGTGGATGCCGGGCACCCGCTCCTTCACCGCGCGGGCGATGTCGAAGTAGGCCGTGCCGGGCAGGTCGGGGTGGATGCCGCCCTGCATGCAGACCTCGGTGGCGCCCACCTCCCAGGCCTGCGCGGCCCGGTCGGCGACCTGCTCCAGGGACAGGGTGTAGGCGTCGGCGTCGGTGCGGCGCTGGGCGAACGCGCAGAACCGGCAGCCGGTGTAGCAGACGTTGGTGAAGTTGATGTTCCGGGTGACGCAGTAGGTGACCTGCTCGCCGACGGTGTCCCGGCGCACGTCGTCGGCGATCCGGCACAGCGCGTCCAGCGCCGGGCCGTCCGCGTGGAACAGGGCGAGCGCCTGGTCGTCGGTGAGCGCGGTCGGGTCGTCGGCGGCCGTCGCCAGGGCCCCGCGCAGGTCCCCGGCCAGCCGCTCGGGGGCGCCCTTGGCGAGCACCTGTTCGCGCAGCACCTCCCAGTCGCCGTACACGTCCTCGAAGTCGGCCCGGCGGTCGGCGGTGCGGCCCTCGGTGTCGATGGTCGCGTGCAGGTCGGTGCGCCCGTACGACTCCGGCAGGTCCTCGGGCTCCTGCCAGGGCAGGCCGCGGACGGGGGCGTCCGGGTTCGCCAGGCCGGTGGCCGGGTCGGCCAGGGCGCGGACGTGCGGGAGCACCCGCGGGTCCAGCCAGGGCTCGCCGCGCAGCACGTACTCGGGGTAGACGGCGAGGCGTTCGCGCAGCTCGAAGCCGGCCGCGGCGGAGCGCTCGGCGAGCCGGTCGATCTGCGGCCAGGGGCGCTCGGGGTTGACGTGGTCGGGGGTGAGCGGGGAGACGCCGCCCCAGTCGTCGATGCCGGCCGCGATCAGCCGCCCGTACTCGCCGTCCACCAGGTTCGGCGGCGCCTGCAGGCAGGCGGCGGGGCCGAGCAGGTGCCGGGCGACGGCCACCGTGGCGACCAGCTCGTCGAGTTCGGCGTCGGGCATGCCGCGCATCGCGGTGTCCGGCTTGGCCCGGAAGTTCTGCAGGATCAGCTCCTGGACGCCGTGGTAGGCGCGGGAGACCTTGCGCAGCGCGAACAGCGACTCGGCGCGCTCCTGGTACGTCTCGCCGATGCCGATCAGCAGGCCGCTGGTGAACGGGACGGAGCTGCGGCCCGCGTCCTCCAACACCCGCAGCCGGACGGCCGGTTCCTTGTCCGGCGAGCCGTAGTGCGGGCCGCCGGGCTCGCTCCACAGCCGGGTCGCGGTCGTCTCCAGCATCATGCCCATCGAGGCGGAGACGGGCTTGAGCCGCTGGAAGTCCGTCCAGCTCAGCACCCCGGGGTTGAGGTGCGGCAGCAGGCCGGTCTCCTCCAGGATGCGGATCGACATGGCCCGCACGTAGGCGATGGTGTCGTCGTAGCCGTGCGCGTCCAGCCACTCGCGGGCCTCGGGCCAGCGGTCCTCGGGCTTGTCGCCGAGCGTGATCAGGGCTTCCTTGCAGCCGAGTTCGGCGCCGCGCCGGGCCACCTCCAGCACCTCGTCCGGGGACATGAACAGCCCGTGCCCGTCCCGGCGCAGCTTCCCCGGGACGGTGGCGAAGGTGCAGTAGTGGCACTTGTCGCGGCAGAGCCGGGTGAGCGGGATGAAGACGCTCTTGGAGTAGGTGATGACCCCGGGTCGGCCGGCCGCTTCGAGGCCCGCGTCGCGCACCCGGGCGGCGCTCGCGCAGAGGTCGCGCAGGTCCTCGCCTCTGGCCTGGAGCAGCACGGCGGCCTCGCCCAGGTCGAGCGCGACGCCGTCCCGGGCGCGGCGCAGGGCACGCCGCATCGCGTTCGCGGTCGGGGGGTTGCTTGCGTCCACGGGGGTTCCGTCCATGGCGCGACCCTACGCCAGGGGGCGTACGCGGGGACCGGTCAACCCTGAGCCGTCTCAGGGTCGGTGTACCCGCGAGGTTCACCCCCGATCTGGCCCCGCAGGGCGATGACGCCCCGCCGGCGGCGGCATCTAATGGGACGGCACAGTCAATCGCTCATGCCCACAGAGGAGTTGAGGACGCCATGACGAACGACACGGCGGTGGCGGCGGACGCGGAGGGCGGCGGCGTGCCGTACCGCTCGCGGCGCCGCATGCTGGTCCGGGCCGGGGTGCCGATCGCGGTGGCCGCGGCGATCGCCACCGGGATCGGGCTGGTGCCCGCGCTGGCCGCCGACTCCCCGCCCGACCTGCCGTCGCTGACGGCCGAGCAGGTGGTGGCCAAGGCGCTCGGCTCCGACGCGCAGTCCCTGTCCGGGACGGTCTCCGTCGCCACCGACCTCGGGCTGCCCACCGCGCTGCTCGGCGCGGCCGGCGGCCTCGGCGCCGCGAGCGGGCACGGCGGGGGCTCGTCCGCCTCGGCGGACCCGCAGGCCAAGCTGCTCGACCTGCTCGGCGGCGACCGCACCGTCCGGGTCGCGGTGGACGGCCCGGACCGCCAGCGGGTCGAACTGCTGGAGGACTCGGCCGGCTACACCGTCGTCCACAACGGCGACCAGGCCTGGGCCTGGGAGAGCGCCACCAACAGCGCCGAGCACTTCACCGGACAGCCCGGACGGCCCGGCGAGCACGGCGAGCACGGCGGGCTCCCGAAGGCCCCGGCCGCCCCACTGGCCGGCACGCCCACCACCCCGCAGGAGGCCGCCAAGCAGTTCCTGTCCGCGAGCGCCGGCACCACCACGGTCAGCGTCGCCGGCACGGCCCGGGTCGCCGGGCACGACGCCTACCAGCTGAGCGTCAAGCCCACCCAGTCCGGCTCGACGCTGGGCGAGGTGCGGATCGCCGTCGCCGCCGACAACGGCGTGCCGCTCGCGGTCGTGGTGAAGACCACCGGCGGATCCACCGTGCTGGACGTCCACTTCACCGAGGTGTCCTTCGCCAAGCCGGACGCCAAGACCTTCGACTTCACCGCGCCCAAGGGCGCCAAGGTCACCGAGCACGCGGCCGGCGCCCAGCCGAAGGGTGCCGCCAAGGGTGACGGAGCCAAGGGTGCCGAGGCCAAGGGGGACGGGGCCAAGGGTGCCGGCGCCGAGGGGCACGGCTCCGAGGTCAACCGCCCGCAGGTGATCGGCGAGGGCTGGACGGCGGTCGTCACCACCAAGCTGCCCGGCGGTGCCGAGGCGCCCCAGGGCGAGGGCAAGGGCAAGCACCAGACCAAGCCGTTCAACCCGCAGACCCTGGCCAAGTCGCTCGGCAAGCCGGTCGACGGCGGCACCCTGATCAGCACCAAGGTGGTCAACGTGCTGCTCACCGACGACGGCCGGGTCTTCGCCGGCGCGGTGACCCTGCCGGTCCTCCAGCACGCCGCCGGGGTGAACTGACGGATGACCGGGACTCCCGTAACGGGGGACGTTACGGAGGAGTCGGTCGGGGGTCGGGCCGCCGAGGTGCGCCCGGCCCCCGCTCCGTCCGCTCCGCCCCCCTCCCTCCCCGCCGGTCCGGACGACGTGATCCGCACCCGCGGCCTGACCAAGCGCTTCCGCGGCGGCCAACTCGCCGTCGACGGGCTGGACCTGACCGTGCCGCGCGGCAGCGTCTTCGGCTTCCTCGGCCCCAACGGCTCCGGCAAGACCACCACCATCCGGATGCTGATGGGCCTGATCGCCCCCACCTCCGGCACCGCCAGCGTGCTCGGCGCGTCGATGCCGCAGTCCGTCGCCACCGTGCTGCCCCGGGTCGGCGCGCTGATCGAGGGCCCGGCCCTGTACGGCTTCCTGACCGGCCGGGACAACCTGGACCGCTTCGACGCCGCCGACCCCACCGCCGACCCGCGCACCCGCCGGCAGCGGGTCGAGGCCGCGCTGGAGCGGGTCGGCCTGAGCGCGGCCGCCGGCAAGAAGGCCCGCGCCTACTCGCTCGGCATGAAGCAGCGGCTCGGTCTGGCCTCCGCGCTGCTGCGGCCGCGCGAGCTGCTGGTGCTGGACGAGCCCACCAACGGGCTGGACCCGCAGGGCATGCGGGAGATCCGGACCCTGGTGCGGGAGGTCGCGGCCGAGGGCACCACGGTGTTCCTCTCCTCGCACCTGCTGGACGAGATCGAGCAGGTCTGCAGCCACGCCGCCGTGATGTCCCGGGGCCGGCTGGTGGTGCAGGGCACCGTCGCCGAGCTGGCCGCCCGGGCGCAGGGCCGGCTGGTCGTCCGCACCCCCGACACGGCGAAGGCCGCCGAGGTGCTGGCCGCCCACCGGGTCGCCGGGCCGGCGGTCGAGGACGGCCGGGTGAGCGGCGAGTTGGGCGCCCTCGGCGAGGAGGTGCTGCCCGGGCTGTGCGCGGCGCTGGTGGCGGCCGGCGTCCGGGTGCACGGGTTCGGGCTGGAGCGGGGCACGTTGGAGGACGCCTTCGTGGCGCTGACCGGGGAGGGCTTCGATGTCGCGGGCTGACGTGTCGCGGGCGGAGGTGTCGCGGGCGGCGGCTCCGCCCGTTCCGGCCGGGCGGGGCCGGGGGACGGCCTCCGGCTACCTCGCGCTGTTCCGCAACGAGCTGCGCCTGGTGTTCCGCCGGCTGCGCACCCGGGTGCTGCTCGGCATCCTGGCGCTGCTGCCGGTCCTGATCGGCGTGGTGGTCAAGCTCAACACGGACAGCCCGCACGACGGGCGCGGCCCGAGCTTCATCGCGCAGACCACCCAGAACGGCGTCTTCCTGATCTTCACCGCGCTGGCCGTGGCGCTGCCGGTCTTCCTGCCGATGACGGTCGGGGTGGTCGCCGGGGACGCGGTGGCGGGCGAGTCCGCCGCCGGGACGCTGCGCTACCTGCTGGTCGCCCCGGCCGGGCGGACCAGGCTACTGGCCGCCAAGTTCACCGCCGGCCTGGTGTTCTGCCTGGCCGGCACCGTGGTCGTCACGCTGTCGGCGCTGGCCGCCGGGGCGGTGCTGTTCCCGCTCGGCGACGTCACGCTGATCTCCGGGGACACCATCGGCCTGGTCGACGCGCTGCCGCGGGCCGCGCTGGTGGCCGCCGTGGTGGCGCTCTCGCTGAGCGGCCTGGTGGCGATCGGGCTGTTCGTCTCGACGCTCACCGGCAGCGGCATCGCGGCGATGGCCGCGACCGTGGGCCTGGTGATCACCGTGCAGATCCTGGACGGCTTCCCGCAGCTGGACGCGATCCGGCCGTTCCTGTTCCCGCACTACTGGATGAGCTTCGGCGACCTGCTGCGGGCGCCGATGTACTGGGACAACATCCTGAAGGACCTCGGGCTGCAGGCCGCCTACGTCGCCGTGTTCGGCTCGGCGGCCTGGGCCCGGTTCACCAGCCGGGACATCAGCGCGTGACGCCGGCCTCCGCCGCCTCGGGCTGGAGGGGCTGAGCCGCTGCGACGGGCTGGGCGGACCGGGCCGCTGCGGCGGCCCGTCCGGCCCGGTCGACCCGCATCTGGCGCAGCGCGTCCCAGGTGAGCACCGCCAGCGCGGCCCACACCAGGGCGAAGCCGGCCCAGCGCGCGGGCGGCATCGACTCGTGGAACCACAGGACGCCGCACAGGAACTGGAAGATCGGAGCCAGGTACTGCAGCAGCCCGAGCGTGGTCAGCGGCACCCGGACGGCGGCCGCGCCGAAGAACAGCAGCGGGATCGCGGTGATCACCCCGCCGAGCATCAGCAGCGCCGAGTGCCCCCAGCCGTACGAACCGGGGACGGTGTGCCCGAAGGTGCCGTGCCCGGTGACCTCCAGGTAGACCAGGTAGCCGAGGGCGAAGGGGAACATGAAGGCGCTCTCCGCCGCCAGGCTCTCCAGCCCGCTCAGCCCGACCTGCTTCTTCAGCAGCCCGTAGGTGGCGAAGGAGAGCGCCAGGATGAGCGCGATCCACGGCAGTTGCCCGAAGGCGACGGTCAGCACCGCGACGGCGACGGCGCCGATGCCGACCGCCGTCCACTGGGCGGCGCGCAGCCGCTCCTTGAGCACCAGGACGCCGAAGCCGATGGTGACCAAGGGGTTGATGAAGTAGCCGAGGCTGGTCTCGACCACGTGTCCGGCGTTGACGGCCCAGATGTAGACGCCCCAGTTGACCGAGATCACGGCGGCCGCACCGGCCAGCATGGCGAGCCGGCGGGGCTGGCGCAGCAGCGGGCGTATCCAGCCCCAGTGCCGCTGGGCGGCCAGCATGCCGACGACGGCGATCAGCGACCAGACCATCCGGTTGGCCACGATGTCGTCGGCGGCGCTGGGCTCCAGCAGCGGCCAGAACAGCGGGAAGACCCCCCAGATGCCGTAGGCCGCGATGCCGTACCAGAGGCCTCGGCCGCTGTCCTGCTGGATCGTCTGTGGCATGGCCGAGTGCCCTCCCGCGCGCGTGTGTCGAAGGGCGACGGTAGCGGGCGGGAGGGCAGCCTGTCATCTCCGTTTTCGGATTTTGGTCATGACATTGCTTGAATGCTGGACGGGTTCGGCGTTTCCCGAGGTCAGACGGTTGCGCAAGGCATCCGCCGGCTGCTCGCTCAGGCGCCCAGGGCCGCCCGGACGGACACCGCCAGCGGCACGGTCGGACGGCCGATCAGCCGGGCCAGGTCGCCCGGGGTGCCGGCCAGCTCGCCGCGCGCGATGCCCGCGTCCACGTCCACCAGCACCTCGGCGAAGCCCTCCGGCAGGCCGGCGCCGACCAGGGCCGCCAGGTGGTCGGGCGCCGGGACGTTGCGGTGCTCGACCCGGCGGCCGGAGGCCTGCGCCAGCTCGGCGGCCAGTTCGCCGAGGCTCCACGCGGTGTCGCCGCTCAGCTCGTACACCGTGTTCTCGTGGCCCTCGCCGGTCAGGACGGCCACGGCGGCGGCCGCGTAGTCCCGGCGCGGGGCGCCGGCCACCCGGCCGTCGCCCGCGCTGCCGAGCACCACACCGCGCTCGACCGTCCCGGCCGCGTCGTCCAGGTAGTTCTCGGCGTACCAGCCGTTGCGCAGCAGCACGTACGGCAGCCCGGAGGCCCGGACCAGCTCCTCCGTCGCCTGGTGCTCGTCGGCCAGCCGGAACGTCGCCGCGCCCAGGATGCTGGTGTAGGCGAGCAGCGCCACGCCGGCCGCCGCCGCGGCCTCGACCACGGCCCGGTGCTGCGGGATCCGGCGGCCGAGCTCGTTGCCCGAGATCAGCAGCACCCGGTCCCCGGCGGCGAAGGCGCCGGCCAGCGACTCGGGCCGGTCGTAGTCCACCACCCGCACGGCCACCCCGCGCGCGGCCAGGTCCGCCGCCTTCTCGGCCGAGCGGACGGCGACCGCCACCTCGCCCGCGGGGACGGTGGCCAGCAGCCCCTCGACGACGAGACGGCCGAGCTGGCCGGTGGCTCCGGTGACGACGTACATGGCAGTGCTCCTTCTGGTGTCCCTGTCCTGACCTCGGAACTCACCCTAGGGATGGCACTAACCTTTCGAAAGTACGCACTTCGAAGTAGGGTACTGATGTGAAGGTAAGCACCGAGGTCCGCGAACTGCCGCCGGCGACCGTCTTCGACCGGATGTGCCCCTCCCGGGGTGTGCTGGAGCACGTCACCAGCCGCTGGGGCGTCCTCGTGCTCGGCGCGCTGCACGAGCGCGGCTACCGGTTCAGCGAGCTGCGCCGCCGGGTCGCCGGAGTCAGCGAGAAGATGCTCGCCCAGACCCTGCAGACGCTGGAGCGGGACGGCTTCGTGCTGCGCGAGGCGCACCCGGTGATCCCGCCCCGGGTCGACTACAGCCTGACCCCGCTCGGGCGGGAGGCCGCCGAGCTCGTCGCGGCGCTCGCGCACTGGTCGGAGCGGCGGGTGCCGGCCGTCGAGGCGGCGCGCGCCGAGTACGACGGTCGGGACGCCTGAGCGTTCGACGACTACCGTCTCTGCCCATGACCGATCCCGAACCGATCCCCGGCACCGACACCGAGCAGGCCGTGCGCCACCGGGTCACCTGCCGACGCTGCCACCGGCCGCTGCACGACCCGGAGTCGCGGATCCTGCGGCTCGGGCCGGAGTGCCGGGACCCGGCCGAGCGGGTCGCCCGGTACGACGTCGACCAGGAGCCGCTGCCGGGCGTGGACTGAGCGGGCCCGGCTCCCGGCCACGGCTTCCGGCCACGGCCCGGGCCTGCGTCAGCCCTTACCGAAGAGGCGGCGCAGCAGGCCGGGGCGGGGCTTCGGCTGCTCGGGCTCGCGTGCCGGCTCGGGCTCGCGCACTGGCTCGGGCTCGGCCGGGGCCTGCGGGGGCGCGGCCGCCCCGCCCTCGCGCTCGGTCGTGCGCTCGGTCTCGCGCGCGGTCTTCCGATCGGTCTTGCGCTCGGTGCGCCGCAGCAGTTCGCGCGCCAGGGCGAGGTCGTCCGGCTCCAGCCAGGGCGCGGCCAGGACCAGCCCGGCGAACGAGCGCTGGATCGTCACCACCCGGCTCCGCTGCGCCTCGGCGATGTGGAGCAGCCGCTGCCGGAGCAACTCCGCGATGTCGGGGCGGGTGTCCGGGTCCGTCCAGCCGATCGCGAGCAGGGCGAAGCCGGCCGCCTCGACCGCCCAGTCCTCGGGCCCGAGCAGCAGGTCGCGCAGCAGCCGGCGGCGCTCGGAGTCCGGCCACGGCTGGTCGGTGCGGTGGTGGGCGAGGCCGAGGCAGGCGAAGGCCTGGACGGCGCGCACCCAGACCTCGGGCTGGCGGGCGAGCAGGGCGCGGCCGAGGTCGTCCTCGCGCGGCATCGGCGGGTGGACGAGGACGCCGAGCAGGTCCGCCGGCGCCAGCCCGACCAGCCGGACGGCGTGGTCGTAGGCGGCGGGGACGGTCGGCCAGACGATCTCGGCGGTGGCGCGGACGAGTTCGGCGCTCTCCGGCGCGGGCGCGGCGACGGCCGGGCGCGGCTCGGTGCCGTCCCAGGCCCAGATCCGGGTGGTGGGCTCGGTCAGCGGCAGCCGGGGGTCGGGCTCGGGGACCTGCTGGTACGCGACGGTGGAGCGCGGCAGCGCGAGGTGGAGCGCCAGCAGCGAGCTGGGCGGCTCCAGGGCGGAGACGGTGCAGTCGATCTCGCTGTCGCGGCCGGTGTCCTCGTCGGCGAGCACCTGGCGCAGCACGTTGACGGTCGCCTCGGTGGTGCCGGCCACCATGCCGAGCCAGGGCTCGCGGTGGCTGAGCCGTTCCAGCAGCTCCTGGGCGTACTCGTGGTCGGGGTGGGCGCGGTGGTGGTCGGCGAGGCCGAGCAGGTGCGCCGGGTCGCCGTCGAGGGCGTGGCACAGCGCGTAGCGGGCCGGGCCGGCCTTGGGGTGGTCGGGTTCGGCGGCGAGCACCCGGTCCAGCCAGGGCAGGCCTTCGGCGGCGCGACCGAGGGCGCCGTACAGTTCGGCGACGTCGACGGCGAGGTAGCTGCTGGAGTCGTCCTGCTCGGGCGGGGTGCGGTCGAGCTCCGCCTCCCAGACGGCGAGCGCCGGCTCGGGGCGGCCGTCCGAGCGCAGCGCGTTGCCGAGCATCACGGAGGACAGGTAGCCGGGGGCCAGCCGGTGCGCCCGCTCGGCGAGTTCGACGGCGCGGGCGGTGGCGCCGAGGCGGCGGGTCAGGCCGGAGGCCATCGCCAGCAGCAGCGGGTGGTCGGCGTGCTGGGCCACGACGGCCTGCACGAACGCCTCGAAGGGGCGTACGGAGTCGGCGAGTTCGGCGGGCAGCGGGTCCGGCAGCGGGCCGGCGGCGCGGGCCACCGCCTGGGCGACGGCGTCCGGGTCGACCAGGGCGGGCAGGTCCTCGCGGGCGAGCCAGGCGGTGTGCGCCCAGGGGCGGGAAGGCTCGTACTGGATCGCCGAGGCGAGCAGGCCCACCGCGCTGTCCCAGTCCCCGGCGGCGGCCTCCACGTGGGCGCGGCAGACGACGGAGCCCAGGAACACCTGGCCCTCCAGCGGGAACAGCTCGCGGGCCGCGGCCGGCCCGCCCGCCGCCGCGCACAACTCGGCCAGCGCCTCGTGCAGTTCGGGCAGCTGCGGGTCGGCGACGATGGCGTCGGCGAGGTGGTCGGCGGCGTGATCGAGCTCGCCGGAGTCGATCGCCAGCCGGGCGACCGCGACCTCGCCCTCCGCCGCCAGCCGCTGGTCGTCCTCGTCCTCGGCGTGTCCCATGGCCCGTCCCCCGTCGTTCTCGCCTGGTGGTGCGCGCACGAGGCTATCCCGCGCGTACGACAGGCGGATGATCACCCCGGCGGCCGCCCCAACTGCCGTGCTGGATACAACCCTTACGAGTGGTTTAGGCCTCTCCTGGTTCACGTTCGAGTGTCCCTGCCGGGACGATGGTCGCGGTGGTTCGCCATCGAAGCACCACCGCGTTCTCCTCCCCCGTCGCCCCTGTCGAATGAGGACCGATGAAGCTCTCCCGCACCCTCGCCGCGGTCGCCTCGGCCGCCGTCCTGAGCACCCTCGCCCTGACCGGCCAGAGCGCCCCCGCGGCCGCCGCCGGCTCCTTCGTGGTCAGCGAGGCCCAGTTCGACAAGATGTTCCCGAACCGGAACTCCTTCTACACGTACAAGGGCCTCACCGACGCGCTCGGCGCCTACCCCGCCTTCGCCACCACCGGCGACGCCGCCACCCGCAAGCGCGAGGCCGCCGCCTTCCTCGCCAACGTCAGCCACGAGACCGGCGGGCTGCGGTACGTCGTCGAGCAGAACACCGCCAACTACCCGCACTACTGCGACGGTTCCCAGCCCTACGGCTGCCCCGCCGGCCGGAGCGCCTACTACGGGCGCGGCCCGCTGCAGCTCAGCTGGAACTTCAACTACAAGGCCGCCGGCGACGCCCTCCACATCGACCTGCTCCACGACCCCTACCAGGTCGAGAAGAACCCGGCCACCGCCTGGAAGACCGCCCTGTGGTTCTGGGACACCCAGAACGGCGCCGGCCGGATGACCCCGCACGACGCCATGGTCAACAAGAAGGGCTTCGGCGAGACCATCCGCAGCATCAACGGCGCGCTGGAGTGCGACGGCAAGAACCCGGACCAGCGCAACGACCGGATCAACCTCTACAAGCGGTTCGTCGGCGCCCTCGGCACCGACGTCGGCGGCGGCAACCTCTCCTGCTGAGGCCCCCGCGGCGGTCGGCGCCGGAGCGGGAAGTCGGCCTGGCCGACTTCCTGCGCGCGGGGTCAGGGCGTCCGGCCGGGTGGGGTGGCGCCGGTGGCGGCGAGGGAGAGGGACCACAGGTGGGTGGCCTCGGTGGGGTCCACGGCGTGGGGGCGGACGCCGCCGGCGTCCATCGGGGTGCCGGGGGCGACGAGGGGGGCGATGTCGCAGTCCTCCAGGTAGCAACCGCCCCGCCCGGCCAGGAGCGGGGAGGTCGCCGCCCAGAGGCCGGTGGCGGCGCCCTGGGCGGGGGTCTTGAAGCCGGCGCCGATCACCGTGCCGTGCTCGTCCACCCAGCCCAGCTCGACCTGCTCGCGCCTGCTCAGCTCGCGCTGCAGTCCGGTGATGATCTTTCCCGGGTGGAGCGAGAACGCCCGGACGCCATCGGCCCGTCCGAGGGTGTCGAGGTGGACGGCGAACAGCGCGTTCGCGGTCTTGGACTGCCCGTACGCCAGCCACCTGTCGTAGCCGGTGCGGAAGTGCGGGTCGTGCCGGCGGATGCCGGTCAGCGCGTGCCCGGCGGAGCTGTACGCCACCACGCGCGCGCCGCCCTCGCCGCCCGCCGCGGCCAGCAGCGGGTACAGCTCACAGGTCAGCAGGAAGTGCCCGAGGTGGTTGGCCGCGAACTGGCTCTCCCAGCCCGGCCCGACGTGCCGTTCCGGGGTGGCCATGACGCCGGCCGCGGCGATCAGGAGGTCGAGCCGGTCGGCGCCCGCCCGGATCCGGGCGGCGGCGGCGCGCACGCTGGCGGGGTCGGTGAGGTCCATCGCCAGCACCTCGACCCCCTCGGCGCACACGACATCGGGGCGGCGGGCGGGCACGAGGACGCGGGCCCCGGCGGCCGCGAGGGCCCGGACGGTCTCCAGGCCGAGGCCGGAGGATCCGCCGGTCACCACGGCCGTCCGGCCGGAGAGGTCGAGGCCGGCCAGGACGTCCCCGGCGGTGCTCGCCGCGGTGAACGGCGAGCCGAGCGGCTGTTGGGCGGTGCGGTCGGTGCGGTCGGTGCGGTCGGTGCGATCGGTGCGGTCGGTCATGCCGGGGACGCTAGGAGCTGGAGTGCGGTCCAGATCAACCCCGCCCCGCCCCGGCCTAGGCTGACCCCATGACAGGCACGGGCCTCGGCATCGGGGAGGTCGCCCGGCGGACCGGGCTGAGCATCGACGCGCTGCGCTTCTACGAGCGCGAGGGCCTGCTCGTCGGCCCGGTCGACCGCGACGCGGGCGGGCGGCGGCGCTACCGCCCGCTGGACGTCGAGTGGCTGGGGATCTGCGTGCGGCTGCGCGAGTCCGGGATGCCGCTCGCGGACCTGCGCCGCTTCGCCGGGCTGGTGCGGCAGGGCCCGGGCAACGAAGCCGAGCGCCTGCGGCTGCTCGACGCCCACCGGCGGCGCGTCGACGAGCAGATCCGGGCACTGGAGGAGTGCCGCTCGCTGATCGCGTGGAAGACCGCCGTCTACGCCGACCACCTGGCCCGCGGCGAGGCCACCGGCCTCTGGGATCCCACGGCCTGACGCCCCGAGAATAATTCGGTGGGCAGCCGCGGACGCTTCCGCTACGGTGGCCGAACAGGCGGCTCCGCGGCGCGCTTCCTTCTCACCCTTCCTCGAAAACCCAGTAGCGCGCCCCCTCTCCGCCTGTTTCTCCTTTCCGCCTCCGTGGGGGGATCTCACCGCATGCCCCGAGCCATCACGGCTCCTCCTTTCGACGCCCGCGTCGATCTCGATCTCGGTTCGTTCCTCCTCCGCCGGCGCGGCGTCGTCGCCGTCGACCCCGAGGAACTGCTGCCCGCCGCCGACCCGTGGAGCACCCGGGGCCTGGTCGCCCTGGACGCCGACCTGGTGGGGCGCGGATACCTGCTGACGACCCAACTGCGCGCCACCCTGGCCCGGTTGGCGCCGATCCGGCTGGCCGAGCTGGGCGACGGGCTGCTCGCCCGGATCGACCACCTGCTCGGCGCGGACCGCGAGCACCTGCCGCTGTTCCGCCGCTTCCCGGACGCCGTGCCGGACCACGCGCACGTCCTCTACAGCCGCCGGATCCGGGCGCTGCTGCTCAACCAGCCCCGCCAGACCTGCGCGCACTGCGGCCGGCGCAGCACCGAGGCCGGGATCGGCGCGCTCGCCCCGTGCGCGCACCTGCTGTGCGCGCCCTGCCTGGACGGCCTGGAGGCGCAGGGCCGGGGCGCCCGGTGCCCGCTGTGCGGCACCGGCCTGAGCGCCGGCACCTACCTCGGCGAGGACAGCTCGGCCGGCCGCAAGGCCGCCGAGGTGTCCGGCCTCGACCAGGCCCTGCGCCCGCTGCGCCTCGTCTCGGCGAGCCAACTGGCCGCCGCCATGGCCGAGTTCCACCGCCTGCTGGCCCGCCGCACCCCGCTCTCCCCGCAGGACCGCGACGACCTGGCCGCCCTGCTCGCGCACGCCCCCGCCGACCTGCCGCAGCGGCTGCCCGAGCGGATCCCGCTGCGCGAGACCAAGGCCGCCGTGCTCGCCGCCCTGCTGCGGCGCGACGGCGCGGGCGCCCTGCCCGTCCTCGCCGAGCGGATCGACACCGCCACCGACGTGCTGCGGCTGCTGTGGTCGTGGTCCGGCGCCGAACCCGACCTGCTGCCCGCCACCGCCCGCCGGCTGCGGCTGCGCAACGTCCCCCGGCCGCTGCGCCGGGGCCTGCTGGAGATCCTGGAGGCGCTGCCGCAGGCCACCCTGTTCGAGGACCTGCGCCGCCACCGCTCGGCCTGGCTGCGCGCGGGCGAGCTGCTGCACCCGTACGAGCACCGGAGCCGCTTCCCCCGGGTGACGGCCGCGTTCGTGCTGCTGCGCGAGACGGACCTGCGCACCCACGAGGTGGGCCGGGAGTTCGCCGAGCCGCCCGCGCCGCTGCGGGTGGTCGAGGCCGGGGAGCACACCCGGCTGGGCTTCACGGGCTTCGCCGGGCGGGTGGAGACCCGGCTCGCCGCCGGGGACGCGGCGGGCGCGGTGCGCGTGCTGGCCGCTCGCCCGGGCGAGCTGGTCCGCCGGCTGCACCACGTGCTGCGGGTGCACGCCGCCACCGCACCGGGCGCCCCGCTGCCGGACGGCCTGGCGGAGACGGTCGCGGCCGCGCTCGCCCGGGTCGCCCCGGGCCCGCTGCTCGGCGCCTACGGGCGGCTGCGCGGAGCCCGTACGGCGGGCGAGCGGCGGCTGTACTTCCCGCGCGGCACGGTCTCGCTGGCGCACGCCAAGGAGGACCACGGCACCGTCGTCCCGGCCGAACTCAGCGACCCCGTCTGCGCGTTGATCGAGGCCGAGCTGCTGCGCCGTGGCGCCGCGGGCGGCGAGCGGTACGAGCTGGCGCTGCTGGACGAGGGCCTGGTGGACCTGGTCGCGCCGTTCGCCGAACGGGCGGCGGCCAAGACGCTGGTGTCCGTGCCGCGCGGCAGCCGGCAGCCGCTGCCGCCCGGGGACCGGCTGCGGCTGTTCGTGCACTGGATGCAGCCGGAGCACCTGCGGGTGGACCTCGACCTGTCGGTCGCGCTGTACGACGCGCGGTGGAACTTCCACGGGCTGTGCGACTACACCAACCTGGTGCACGGCGAGCGCGCGGCCGTCCACTCGGGGGACTTCACGACGGCGCCGCCCCCGGACGGGGCGACGGAGTTCGTCGACCTGGACCTCGACCGGTTGGAGCGGGGCGGCGCCCGGTACGCCGTGGTGATCGTCTTCAGCTACAACGACGTCCCCTTCGAGGACCTGGACGAGGCGTTCGCCGGTTTCCTGGACCTCGGCGCGACGCCCGCCGGCGGCCGGCACTACCACCCGAGGGCGGTGCGCCAGCGGCTCGACCTGCAGGGGGACGCCAAGGTGTCGGTGCCGATGATCGTCGACCTGGCGGACCGCCGCTACACCTGGACGGACCTCAACACCGGCGCGGACGGCGGCTTCCACAGCGTCTACCGGCACCAGGCCGAGGTCGGCGCGCTCAGCCGGGACGTGCTCGCCCACTTCTCCCCCGAGAACCGCGCCACCCTGTGGGACGTCGCCTGCGCCCGGGCCGCGGCCTGCACGGACGAGGTCGCGGTGCGCGGCGCGGACGGCGCACGGCGCTGGCGGCGCGGCGCGGCGGAGACCGTCGAGGAGTTCGCGGCCCGGCTGCGGGCCCTGCGCGACCCGGACGGCGCCGTCGCCGGCCCCCTCACCGACCTGCTCGCCGGGCGCCGCGCCTTCGTCGCCCTGGTGAACGGGGACGTCCCGGCGCCGGAGAAGGCGGCCGGCACGCTGTACCGGCTCTACCCGGGGCCGGTGGACGCGGCGGGCGAGGAGCTGGAACGCTGGACGGCGGGGGATCTCGTCTCGGCCCTCACGCCGGGGTAGCGGAGGTGGCGGGGAACGATGGGCAGTGCGATCGAGTGGGCCGGCGACCCGGTGTCGTTCCGGCCCGCGACCGGCGAGCGGATCGACGAGGTGCTGGGCGTCCTCGACGAGGCGGGCGGCTGGCTGCACGCGCGCGGCATCACCACCCAGTGGCCGACCCGCTTCGACCCCTCCTGGGTGGCCGGTGACATCGCGCGCGGCGAGACCTGGCTGGTGAGCGTCGGCGGCGAGCTCTCCGGGACGGTCACCCTGAACTGGTCCGACGCCCTGTGGACGGACCTCGGCGGCGAGGCCGGCTACGTGCACCGGCTGGCCGTGCGCCGGCGGGCGAGGGGCCTGGGCGGCCTGATCCTCGACTGGGCCGGGGAGCGGGCCGCGCGGCACGGGGCCGACGCGCTGCGGCTGGACTGCGTGGCGCACAACCCCGCGCTGCGCGCCTACTACGAGGGACAGGGGTTCTCGCACCGGGGCGACGCCCCGGGGCAGTGGGGCGAGGCGCCGCCCGTGTGGCTCAGCCGCTACGAGCGGCCGTCCGCCCGGTAGCCGACCCGCCGGCCCGGGGCGGTCACAGGAAGCGGGCGCCCGGCCCCGGTGCCCGGTAGACCTCGTCGGTCGGCAGGTGGGTGTGCCCGGCGGCGCACTCCAGGACGAGCGAGACCGGCTCGTCGCAGCCGTGCGCCTCGTCGGCGACCCGGTGCCGGACGACGACCGGCGGGCCCTGCTCGTCCGCGAGGTACTTGTCGCCCCAGGCCAGCAGGGCCATCAGGGTCGGGCGCAGGTCCCGGCCCTTCTCGGTGAGCCGGTACTCGAAGCGCTGGCGGTCGCCGGGCTCCTGGTAGGGGACGCGCCGCAGGACGCCCGCCGCCACGAGGCCGTCGAGCCGGGTGGAGAGCAGGTTGCTGGCGATCCCCAGCCGCGCCCGGAAGTCGCCGAAGCGGCTGACGCCGTCGACGGCCTCGCGCACGATCAGCAGCGACCAGCGCTCGCCGACCACGGACAGGGCGCGCGCCATCGAGCAGTTCGACGGGTCGATCCGGCGCTGCTCCCGCGCCTCCGTGAGGTCTGCCTGGTCTGCCATGCCCCCGATGATACCGAGCCCGCGCCCTCTGGGTTGACAATCTCAACCCAGCACGGGCAGGCTCGGCCGCGACCTGAGTTGAGAAACAAAAGTCAGTTGGGAGACCAAGCCATGCCGATGCTCGACGTGTACATCCCGGACGGCGCGCTCCAGCCCCGGGCCGAGGCGGCGCTGCTCAACCGCATCACCGAGATCCTGATCCGCCACGAGGGCTTCGACCCCGCCGACCCGACCGTCCGGTCCGTGTCCTGGGTGTTCCTGCACCGCCCCGCCGCCGTCTACGTCGGCGGCGAGCCCGCCGACGCGCCCCGCTACCGGGTCGTCCCCTCCGTGCCCGAGGGGCAGTTCGCCGAGCAGACCCGGGCCGGCGTCATCGCCGACGTCACCGAGGCGATCCTGGACGCCGAGGACGGCACCTGGCCGCGCGACCCCGGCCGGGTCTGGGTGTTCCCCACCGAGATCCCCGAGGGCTACTGGGGCAGCTCGGGCCGGATCAGGCCGCTCGCGGCCATCCTCGCCCGCATCACCGGGAACGACCCCGACCGGGCCCGCACGCTCGCCGCGCAGCGCCTCGCCGCCAGCCGGGCCGAGCACGCGGCTCTGCCGTAGCGCGCCAGTGGTGCGGCGCCACCGCTGACCGGTGGCGCCGCACCCGCTCAGCCCGTCTTGCCGACCGTCTGGGTCAGCCAGGTGAACACGGACGGCACCAGCGGCTCCCAGGTGGACGTCAGGTGCGGGCCGTTGACCTCGACCGGAGTCACGGCCGTGGGCGCCTTCGCCGCCTTCTGCAGCGCCAGCGCGTCCTCGAAGCCGTCGCCCTTCTTCCCCGTCACGTACAGCGCGACGGGCGGCGGCGTCTGCGCCTGCTGGAGCATGTGCAGCGGGTTGGACACGTCGCGCAGGTGCGCGTCCTTGGCGGTCAGCGAGTCCGACTCGCCCATCGGGTCGTTGTAGCCGGACATGCTGACACCCGCGTGGTACCGGTTCGGGTGCCCCACCGCGAGCCGCATCGCGCAGTGCCCGCCCGCCGAGTAGCCGGCCACCGCCCAGTGGTCGGCGCCCGGCTCGGCGCGGAAGTTGTCGAGCACCATCTGCGTCACGTCGCGGGCCAGCCAGGTCTCGGCGTTGACCTTGCCCGGCACGTCCGCGCAACCGGTGTCGACGTGCGAGCCGAGCAGCACCACCCGCGGGGAGACCAGGATGAACGGCGCGACCTGCCCCGACTTCATCAGCGGCGCCAGCTGCTTGGAGACGTTCATGCTGCCGAACCAGGCGCTCGACGAGCCGGGGAAGCCCACCAGCAGCTCGACCACCGGGAACTTCTTGTCCTTGTACGCCGGGTCGTCGTACTGCGGCGGCGTCCAGACCAGCACCTCGCCGTCCACGCCGGAGACCCGCCCCTTCAGCTCGGTCCGCTTCACGTCCTTCGGCACGGCGTTGTCGTCGACGGACGTGAACTGCTGGACCACCTTGGGCTGGTCGGGCGCGTTCGCCGCCGCCGTCGCGTCCGTCGGCGGCGGGACGGGCACGGCCCGCACGTGGCTGCCCGTGCCCAGCAGGTCGTCCCAGCTGCCGTACAGCTGGTTGTCGTTGTTGACCATCACGAACACCAGCGTCACGGCCGTGAACTGGGTGAACGCGACCATGAGCAACCGCACGCCGAAGCGCGCGGCGCGCGGCCCCCGCACCCGGTTCCACAGGTACATCAGGAGCCCCACGGAGAGCGGGACGAGGAGGAGCGCGAGGACGAAGAACGGGGTGCCGGTGAGCTTCACACCAGTGAAAACGTCAGGGAACGGGTGTGCGGTTGCCTCCTGGGCGAACCAGGATCACGACGGTCCGGGCAGACTTCACCCAGGGCAGAACGCCGGTGCCTTCCCCCGGAGTCCCCCATCCCTGAATCTGAAGGGGTGAGCACTCAAGCGCCTGCGCCGAAAGAAGCCCGCGTCATCCCGCTGCGCCCGCAGACCCCGCCGCGCCCGGCCGGGGTTCCCCAGGCACCCCCGTCGCCGAGGGAACCCCTGTGGCGCAACCTCGTCGGCGACGCGCTGCGGCGCGAACGGCTCGCCCAGGAGCGCACGTTGAAGGACGTCGCGGAGGCCGCCCGGATCTCGATGCCGTACCTGTCCGAGCTGGAGCGCGGGCTCAAGGAGGCCTCCTCCGAGGTCCTCGCGGCCGCCGCCCGGGCGCTGGGGCTCGGCCTCGGCGACCTGCTCTCGCTCGCCCAGCAGGAGCTGACCCGGTACGAGACGGTTCGCCGCCGCACGGCGCCCACGGCACGCCACGACGGGCTCTGCCTCGTCGCCTGACCCGCTGTCCGATCAGGTGAACAGGGCCCGCCGGCTCAGCACCTCGTCCGCGAGCCCGTACGCCACGGCCTCCTCGGCGGTGAGCACCATGTCCCGGTTCATGTCGGCCCGCAGCGTCGCCACGTCGTGCCGCGTGTGCCGGGACAGCACCTCCTCCACCTGTGCCCGGATCCGGACCACCTCCTTGGCGGCGAGGCTCAGGTCGGACACCGTCCCCTGCCGCCCGCCGCTGGCCGGCTGGCCGAGCAGCACCCGCGCGTGCTGGAGCACGAACCGCCGCCCGGGATCGCCCCCGGCCAGCAGCACCGCCGCCGTCGAGGCCGCCTGGCCGACGCAGAACGTGGAGATCGGCGACTGCACGAAGGTCATCGTGTCGTAGATCGCCATGAGGGAAGTGAAGGATCCGCCGGGCGAGTTGAGGTAGATCGAGATCTCGCGCTCGGGGTTCTCCGACTCCAGGTGCAGGAGCTGCGCGATGACGACGTTGGCGAAGCCGTCGTCGATCTCGGTGCCGAGGAAGATGATCCGCTCGTTCAGCAGCCGGCTGAAGACGTCGTACGAGCGCTCGCCGCTCGGCGTCCGCTCGATGACGTACGGGACGGTGTAGGAGCCCATGTCAGAGTCCGATCCGTCGACGCGAGGAGGCCGGGCGGATGTCGGCGACCGACTCCACCACCCGGTCCACGATCCCGTACTCCCGGGCCTGCTCGGCCGTGAACCAGCGGTCCCGGTCGCCGTCGCGGGCGATCGTCTCCTCGCTCCGGCCGGTGTGCTCGGCGGTGATCCGCTCGATCGTCCGCTTGGTGAACTGCAGGTTCTCCGCCTGGATCTCGATGTCGGCCGCCGTGCCGCCGATGCCCGCCGAGGGCTGGTGCATCATGATCCGCGCGTTCGGCAGCGCGAACCGCTTGCCGGGCGCTCCCGCGGTGAGCAGGAACTGGCCCATGCTGGCGGCGAATCCCATCGCCAGGGTGGAGACGTCGTTGGGAATGAGCTTCATGGTGTCGTAGACGGCCAGGCCCGCGCTGACCGAGCCGCCGGGGCTGTTGATGTACAGGCTGATGTCGCCGCGCGAGTCCTCCGCCGAGAGCAGCAGCAACTGCGCGCAGACGCGGTTGGCCGACACGTCGTCGACCTGGGTGCCGAGCAGGACGATCCGCTGGGCCAGCAGCTGGGCGGCGAGGTGGTCGTCGAAGGGGGAGGGCGCGGTGTCGCCCTCGGCGGCGCGGGGCCGCAGCGGGGTGAGCGGAGTCATCGGATCTCCTCGTCTCGTCGAGGCAGGAATGCCGTCGACGTCCACTCTCACCGCTGCCGAGCCCCGGGACGCCGCTTCTCTGCCCGCCGCAGATTCGCCGGCGGCAGAGCCAGGACGGGCCCTACTCGCGGGTGCCCGCCGCCTCGATCGCCCGGTGGTGGGTCGTCCTGCCTGCCGCTCCCGAGGCCGTGACCACGGTGACCAGGGCGCACAGCGCGACCGTCGCCAGAACGGGCGTCCAGGGGACGACCGTCCGGGCGCTGGGGACGAGTTCGCTCAGGGACGCGTACTGCGTTGCCGCCGCAAGCACGGTCGCCACCGCCGCCAGCGCCGTGCCGACCACCACGGCCACGGCCGACTCGGCCGCCGCGACCTTCACGATCTGGCCGCGCACCGCGCCCGCCAGGCCCAGCAGCGCGAACTCCCGCTTCCTCCCCGCCATCGCCATGACCAGGGTGTTGGCGACCGCGATGAGCGCGTAGGCCAGCGCGATGCCCAGGATCACCACCGCCGCGTTGTCCGTCTGCCGTGCCGCACGCGCGCGTTGGGCCTCCAGATACGCGTCGTACGTGACGACCTTCGCCCCGGAGCCGTCCAGCGCCCGCCGCACCGCCGCCGTCTGCTGGTCGTCGAGCGCCCCCGCCGCCGAATCCAGGTAGACCAGGCTCGACGGCAGTGAACCGACCAGCGCCGACGACACGTACGTGTCATCACCGTGCAGCCCGCGCTCGACCACCGCCGCGATCACCGTCTGCACCCGCTCGCCACTGGGCAGCAGCGTGACCACCTTGTCCCCCACTGCCAAGTCGTCCGACTGGGCCGCGTGCGCGTCGATGACCAGGAAGTTCTCCGGCGCCGAAGCGAGCGAGCCGCCGACCACCGGCGGCGTGACGGTGGAGCCGAGAGCCCCCGCCGGCACCGCGTACGTGCTCAACGAGTCGATCTGCTCCCCCTTCTCGTTCCCGATCCGGATGTTCATCGACGCGACCGGCGTCACCCGCACCCCCGGCACCGCCGCCAGCCGTTCCACCGTCCGCGCGTCGATCCCCGCCCCGCCCGCGCCGGGCACGACCACGTCCGCCGCGTGCACCTCCTGCTGCTGGCGCGTCAGCACCGCCGCGTCCCCGGACTTCTGCATCGTCAGCAGCGTCCCGGCCAGCCCGACCGCGACCACGATCGGCGCCACCGTCGCGGCCGTACGCCGCCGCGCCGTCAGGATGTTCTCCCGCACCAGCAGCGGCCCCGCCTTGCGCGAGCGCCGCAACGGCCAGGTCAGCAGCCCGGTCACCGGCCGGAGCAGCACCGGCGCCAGCAGCGCGACCGCCCCCACGTACAGCACCGGCACCATCTGGTACTTGCGCGCACTCGCCGCCAGGTACGGCTCCGTCCGGGCGATGACGACCCCCGTCACCACCGCCCCGACCAGCATCCCCACGCCCAGCAGCCAGCGGACCGGCGTCATCCCCCGCCGCTCGACCGCGCTCTCCCGCAGCACCTCGATCGGCCGGATCAGCGACACCCGCACCAGCGTCGCCGCCGAGCCCGCCAGCGCCGCCGCCACCCCGATCACGAAGGCGACCAGCAACGGCAGCGGGTTGAACGCAATCGTGAACCAGGACGGCGCCACCTCGTGGTCGACCATCCACGACCGCAGCGGCACCACGCACAGCGGCGCCAGCGCACATCCCACGACCGCCGCCGCCACCCCGACGATCAGCGCCTCGCCGAGCACCATCCGCCGCACCTGCCGGGGCGCCGCGCCCACCAGCCGCAGCAGCGCCAGCTCGCGGCGGCGCTGCTCGGTGGCGAAGGCGAAGGTCGCGATCACCACGAAGACGGCGACGCACACCGCGAGCCCGGCCGTGCTGCCCGCCATGGCCTGGGCGCTGGTCAACGCCTGGGCGCCGCCGGTGTCGTCGGGGTCGACCCGGGTCAGGTCCTCCCCCTGCACCGCCACGGCGCGATCCCCGACCAGCGCGGACAACTGCCCGGCCGGCAGGTCGCTGACCAGGGCGTTCACGCCCGGCGACAACCGCTGCGCCTCCGCGTCGCTGAAGAAGACGGCGCTCTCGAACCAGCGCCCGTCCGTCACCCCCACCACCCGGTACCGACCCGCACCGACCGGGACCTGCCGCCCGACCGACTCCGCCGAACCGCCCCCGACCACCACCTCGTCGGCGGCCTGCGGCGCCCGCCCGTCCACCAGGCGGTAGCCCGCGAAGCCCGCCGAGGCCCACGGGTGCCCGGTCGCCGCCCCGGCAGCGGTGTTCACCGGGAAGCTGCGGTCGGCCACGGCCCCGCCCGCCGCCGTCACCTTCGCCACCACCTCGGGCGGCAGCACCGCCGGCGCCGTCATCGGACGCCCCTCGAAGCCCTGCGGCGCGACCACCGAGCCCGTGACGGCCCGGAACCGCTGCGGCCCCGGGTGCGGCGTCCCGAAGGTGGCCCCCAGGGTCAGCGCCATCACGCCGATCATCGTCGTGCCGAGCGCGAGCGCCAGGAACGCGCCGACGAAGCCCGTCAGACGGTGGCGCAGCGTGGCCAGGGCGAGGCTCAGCACGGCTGCGCCCCGCCCCGGCCGGGCTCCAGCGCGGCCATCCGCAGGGCCACGCCCTCCGCGGTCGGCTCGACCAGCTCGCCCGTGACGCGGCCGTCCGCGAGGAAGACGACCCGGTGCGCGTACGAGGCGGCCACCGGGTCGTGCGTCACCATGACCACCGTCTGGCCGTGCTGCTCGACGACACCGCGCAGCAGCGCCAGCACCTCGCGCGCCGTCGCCGAGTCGAGCGCGCCGGTCGGCTCGTCCGCGAAGACGACCTTGGGCCTGGTCGCCAGGGCCCGCGCGATGGCGACGCGCTGCTGCTGCCCGCCGGACAGCTCGGCGGGCCGGTGGTCGCCGCGCTCGGCGAGGCCGACCTCGGCCAGCCCCCGGTCGATCACCGCCGGGTCGACGGCCGTTCCCGCCAACCGCAGCGGCAGCTCGACGTTCTGGCGTGCGGTCAGTGCCGGTATCAGGTTGAAGGACTGGAAGACGAAGCCCATGTGCTCGCGCCGCAGTTCGGTCAGGGCCCGCTCGGAGAGTTCGTGCAGCGGCGCGCCGTCGAGCAGCACCCGGCCCTCGTCGACCCGGTCGAGGCCGGCCGCGCACTGCAGCAGCGTCGACTTGCCGGAGCCGGACGGGCCCATGATCGCGGTGAAGCTGCCCGGCGCGAAGCCGAGGTCCACCCCGTCGAGCGCCGGTACCGCCTGGGCGCCGCGCCGGTACGTCTTGCGCACGCCGTCCAGCCGGACGACGTCGCCCCCGTCCACCACGCCGACGTCCGAAGTCCGCGCCGCCGCGGCCCTGTTCCAGAACACCTGCTCGCCTTCCCCCTGAGGGCATGATCATCTGCCGCACAGACAATAGGGGTCGCCGGGCATCCGCGCCTCCGGGCCTGCCCTGATCCGGACCCTGACGCTCCCCTGACCGCCGCTCGCCCCGGAGCGCCCGGCGCGCGGCGGGTCAGTCGGCGAGCTGGGCCCGGAAGACGCCGAGGTTGAAGTACGCCTTGGCCTCCCGGATCAGGCCCGCGTCGTCCAACTCGTAGGTGTTGATGCCGGACCAGTTGACGGGCCTGCCGTCCAGCGCGACGGCGGCGCCGCGCCACATCACCGCGACGTGGCGGCCGGTGGTGTGCGCCTCGACGGGCGTCAGCCCCAGGAACGGCCGGAAGCCCGGCAGGACGGAGGCGATGAACGCGCGGATCGCGGTGCGCCCGGTGATCGGGGCGGTGCCGATCGGGTCGTGGAAGACGCCGTCCTCGGCGAAGGCGTCCGCCCAGGCGTCGGCGTCGCCCTCCTGGGAGGCGCGGAAGAACTGCAGGACGGCGAGGGGCATGGCGGGGAACGTCATGAGTGGTCCTTCGAGGTGGTGGTTGACGACAGGGAGCGGAGGCCGCGGGCGGCGAGGCCGGCGCCCGCGGCGAGGGCGACGAGGCCGCAGACCCCGGCCCAGCCGAGCCGGCCGTAGGCGCGGACGCCGAGCCAGGAGCCGGCGCTGCCGCCGAGGAACGAGCAGGTCATGTAGGCGGTGTTGAGCCGGCTGCGGGCCTCCGGCCGCAGCGCGAAGATCCGGGCCTGGTTGGCGACCTGGCTGCACTGCACGGCCACGTCGAGCAGCAGCAGGCCGAGCGCGAGGGCCACCAGCCCGGCCGCGCCGCCGACCGCGCCGCCCGCGAGGACGGCGGCGGCGAGGAGCGTGGCCGCCGTGCAGCGGCCGTTGACCCGGTCCGGGCCGCTGCGGTCGACCAGGCGTCCGGCGGCCGGGGCGCACAGCATGCTGGCCGCGCCGATCAGGGCGAGCAGGCCGACCGCCTGGGCGTCCAGGCCGTAGGGCGGGCCGGTGAGCAGCAGGGCGAGCGCCGTCCAGGCGGCGCTGAAGCCGCCGAAGAGCGTCGACTGGTGGAGCACGGAGCGGCGCAGGCCGGGTTCGGTGCGCAGCATCCGCAGGGTGTCGGCGAGCAGTGCCGGGTAGCGCTCGCGGGTGGCGGGCGGGACGGTGGGCAGGGCGAGGCCGAGGACGAGGGCGAGCAGTCCGGTGAGGGCGGCGGCGGCCAGGTAGGGGGCGCGCCAGCCGAGGTGTTCGCCGAGGACGCCGCCGAAGGTGCGGGCCAGCAGGATGCCGCCGATCAGGCCGCCCTGCAGGGTGCCGATGACGGCGCCGCGCCGGTCGGGCGCGACCAGGCCGGCCGCGAGGGGCAGCAGCAGCTGGGGGACGACGGTGGCCAGGCCGACCGCGGCGCCGGCGGCGGCGAGGACGCCGGTGGTGGGGGCGAGTCCGGCGGCCAGCAGCGCGCAGCCGGTGACGGCGAGCAGGGCGGTGACCAGCGGGCGGCGGGGCAGCCGGTCGCCGAGCGGGACGAGCAGGAAGATCCCGGCGGCGTAGCCGAGTTGGGTGAGGGTGGCGACGTTCGCGGCGGCGCCGGGGGCGATCCGGAAGGCGTCGGCGACGAGCGGGGTGAGGGCCTGCGGGAAGTAGACGTTGGCGACGCCGACGCCGCAGGCGAGTGCCATCAGCAGCGGGAGCCGCCGGTCCGGCCCGGCGGGCGGGGCGGTGGTCGTGGCGGTGGTCGTGGCGAGTGCGGGCGGGGGATCGATCCCGGTCCGGGGCGTGCGTGACATGCGTGACTCCAACCGAACGAACTAGATGGTTCGGATTTCCGTGGAGAGCGTCGCAGACCGCCCGCGCGGCCGTCAACCGACCTCGACCGCGCGCCCAACGAACCGGTTCGTTACCATCGCCCCATGGCGTACGACTCCACGGCGACCAAAGAGCGGATCCTCACGGCGGCGACCGCCGAGTTCGCCGCCCACGGCGTCGCCGGCGCCCGCGTCGACCGCATCGCCGCCCAGGCCCGGGCGAACAAGCGGGCCATCTACGACTACTTCGGCGACAAGGACAAGCTCTTCGCCGCCGTCCTCGAACGCCTGATGGCCGACCTCGCCGAGGCCGTCCCGCCCGGCGACGACGACCTGCCCGCCTACGCCGAACGCCTCTTCGACCACCACCGCGCCCACCCCGAGGCACTGCGGCTGCTCCTGTGGGAGGCCCTCGAACTCGGCGACCGGCCCGTCCCCGGCGAGGAGGCCCGCACCCGCCACTACCGGGACAAGGTCCGGGCGGTCGGCGGCGAGGACTCCCGCACCCGCCTGTTCCTCGCCCTCGGCCTGGTCGGCTGGAGCCTCGCCATGCCCCAGCTCCGCCGCATGATCCTCGGCCCCGACGACGGCCCCGGCGACGACCCCGAGCGCGCCCTCGACCGGCTCCGCTCCGACATCGCCCGCGCCGTCCGGGCCCTGCCCGCCACCGGCCCGGCGGCCGAGCAGGCCTGACGCGGCACGGGAGCGGGCCGCCCGCTACTCCTTGACGATCAGGCCGACCAGGATCAGCACGCCGGAGACGGCGGCGCCGATCCGCTGGCGGCGGCTCCAGTTGTCCCAGCCGCGCACGCCCTTCGAGGCGACGAGCAGGCCGATCATGCCCGCCCCGAACACCAGGAACCCGATCAGGTGCCTCATCGCGCCGCCCCCTCCCCCGCGGCCGCCGGACCCCCGGCGACCCCGACTCCGACACTCCCGCGGCGCAGCGTACCGCCGTCCCGCTCCGCCCGGCAGGCGCCGGACCGGGCCCGGCGCCCGGCTCTCACCGCCGGGAGGACGCCCCCTGCACCCCCACCTGCACGGCCGGCGTGCAGATCACGTTCGCGACGAGGTTGCGGTGCTCGATGTCACTGGTGTTGTAGGCCGTGACTTCCCATCCGCCGTCGTAGCCGATCCAGGACGACATGAGGAGGGCGTAATGGTCGGGGTCGGTGCCGTTGAACGAGGCGCGGCCGCCACCGCCGGTCACCTCCTCGCCGGCCGGGCAGAACGCCCTGGCGATGGCCTCCCCGTTCGGCGGCAGGTCGACCACGGCGCCGGCGTGGATGACGTGCGGCGCTCCGGTGATACAGACCACGAACGAGCTGAGCTCCCGCGGATCGGTGGTGGCGCTGACGCCCCTGGTGTGCCAACCGGTGTACGTCGGATACGTCCCCAGCGTGAGCGCGTCCCCCGCGTCGGTCCAGAAACCGCCCCCGCTCGGCACGTAGCCCTGGGGGCAGGTCGCGGTCACGGCATCGGTCCACGGCGAGTGGCGCGGCAGGTAGATCCGCTGCGAGTCGAAGCTCTCGTGGACCAACTGGCTGCAGACGACGTACGCCGAGGCGTACGCCGGGGTGCCGGTCTCGTTGCTGTAACTGACCTCCCAGAGGTAGCCGTTGATGGAGGAGGCGTTGAGGAACATCCCCAGCTCCCCGCTCACTCCGCCGCCCCCGCTGGGCTCCCAGCCTGCCGGGCACTCGGCCCTGGCGATCGCGCTGTCGTGGGCCGGCACGAGGACGTCGGGGCCCCGGACCCCGAAGTGCCTCGGGGACGGCTGGCGGGCCGGGGCCGGTGCGGCGGCACCGGCCGGCGCCTGCGCCTGCGCCGCGGCGGTCATGCCACCGGCGGTCGTGCCACCGGCGGTGAGGACCAGCGCGGCGAGTGCGGCGGGGATGGTCAAGCGGGTCATGGTCGGGTCTCCTCGGGATCGGCTGCCGGGCCGCAGCTCCTAGCCCAAGGTGAGAAGCCGTGACGCCCGGCCGCAATCCGGTGGCGGCGGCCAGGTGACCAGCCGGAGCAGGAAGTCGGCCGGGCCGACTTCCTGCTCCGGCCGCTCCGGGCGGCTAGACCGTCCGGACGATCGCCCCGCCCCAGTCCCGCCGGTAGCCCTCCGCCAGCGGGCCGCCCGTCAGGTCGAGCACCCGGCGGGCGGCGGCGGACAGCGGCCCCGCCGCGCCCGTCTCGCAGAGCAGGCGGTGACCCGCCAGCAGCTCCGGGCCGAGCTCGCCGTCCGCCTCCCGCAGCCGGCGCGGCAGCCACTTGCCGCCGCCCAGCCAGGCCCGCCGGTGGTCGCACAGCAGGTCGGCGGCGGCGGTGAGGACGTGGCCGGCGACGGCCAGCCGCTCGTACGGGTCGCGGGCGTCCGCCAGGTCGTCCAGCAGGTCGGTGAGCCCGTACCGCATGGTCTCCACCGTGTCGGCGGCCAGTGCGGGCGGGCCCTGGCGCAGGTCGGCCAGCGCCTGCTCGCGGGCTCGGGCGCCGTGGCCGTGCGGGTCGGAAAGCAGCAGGCCGGTGGCGTACATGCTCTGGATGACGGCCCGACGGGAGGTGGCGTCGGCGGCGCGCAGCTCGGCGAGCCCGGCCCCGGTGTGCACGAACAGCTCGACCAGCCGGCCCTCGTACCGCACCGTCTCCCGGTAGGTGGCTCCGCCGTCCGGGACCAGGACGGCGAGGTCGAGGTCGCTGGTGGCGGTGGCGCGGCCGGCGGCGGCGGAGCCGGCCAGCAGGACGGCGAGCGCGTCGGGGAAGCGCTCGGCGGCCACCCGCCCGGCCTGGGCGATCATCAGTTCGGGGGCCTGTCCATCGGTCTGTCCGGTCGTCTGCTCGGTCACGGCGGACAGCCTCGCACGTACTCGCCGGAGCCGCCCCGGCGGCCGTGGCCTCGCGGATCACGACTCGGCATCCCTTGTCACGGAGCGGCGACAGAGCGGCGAGAGACTTGTCACGACGACGTCGATTCGGCCCGCCCTCCGTGGCGGACAACGCTCCGTTTGCGCTAGAAAGTTCCCTCGGAAGGGCCGCGATCCTGCGGCCCCTGAACGGGGGACGTCATCTTGAAGCCCATCAGCAGTACCCGCCGCACCCTGGCCGTGGCCGCCCTGGCCGCCGTCAGCGCGCTCTCCCTGAGCGCCTGCAACGACGACGCGTCCAACGGCGACACCGTCGCCACCCAGCCGCCGGCGGCCACCACCCCGGCCGGCGCCCCGACCTCGGCGGCGGCCACCACCCCGGCCGCTCCGGCCGGCACGACGCCCGCGCCGGGCGGCATCGGCGGGACGACCGCCCCGGCTCCCGCCGGCGGCGGCGCGGCCGGCGCGGCCCCGGCGGCCGGCACCACGGTGAAGATCGGCGAGGCGATCCAGTTCCCGTACAAGTACGGGCACACCGAGGGCAAGGTCTCGCTCACCGTGACCGGCATCACCAAGGGCGACCCGGCCGACCTGGCCAAGTTCAACCTGGGCGACCGCGCCAAGGGCCTGGTGCCGTACTACGTCAACTACAAGGTCACCAACGTCGGCAGCACCGACATGTCCTTCGCCAGCCTGACCCAGATGAAGGGCCTGCTGGCGGACGGCTCCGAGGCGCAGGAGCTGTCGATCATCGGCAAGTTCGACAAGTGCCCGAACAACTCCTTCCCGAGCGGCTTCACCAACGGCCAGTCGGTCACCTCCTGCGTGGTGGCCATGTCGCCGGAGGCCTCCAAGGTCGCGGGCGCCGAGTTCTGGGGCGACCCGTACACCCTGGGCAAGGGCCTCAACTGGAAGTAGAGCGACCGGAAGTAGTCGCATCGGCGCAGCACCGCCGGAGGGCGGGGACCGGCACCACGCCGCAGTCCCCGCCCTCCGGCGTCCCCGCCGCTCAGGCGGCGGCCGGCACCCCGTGGATGCGCAGGAAGGCGTCCACGCCGTCCGCCGCGATCCGCCCGGCCTCCTCCTCGGCCACCGGCAGCACGCCCCAGAACGAGCGCTCGGCCACGCCGTGCAGCGTGAGCAGGGTGAACCGCTCGGCGGCCCGCTCCGGGTCGTCCACCGCCAGCAGCCCGCGCCCGGCGAGCGCCGCCAGCCGGTCCGCGAGGTCGCGCCGGGTGGCGACCGGGCCCGCCTCCCGCCAGGCCTCCAGCACGTCCGCCGGGACGTTCGCCACCTCGGCGCGGATCGCCCGGCCGACCGCGCCGTGCTCGCCCG
Organism: Streptomyces sp. Y1; assembly: GCF_041053115.1. Taxonomy (NCBI): domain Bacteria; kingdom Bacillati; phylum Actinomycetota; class Actinomycetes; order Kitasatosporales; family Streptomycetaceae; genus Streptomyces; species Streptomyces sp. Y1. Next base: position 3,306,482 of record NZ_CP163445.1, read on the forward strand.
CGGCGAGGACGACGCGCGCCCGCGCGACGGCGAAGCCGACCAGGGCCCGGCGCGGGTCCTCGGCCCGATCCAGGTGCTCGGCCATCAGCCGCCGGACCTGCTCGGCCAGCCCGGCCGAGCTGCGCAGGGCGACCGTGAGGAAGAGGGTCTCCTTGTCGGGGAAGTGGTTGTAGACCGTGCGCTTGGACACCCCGGCCTCGGCGGCGATCGCGTCCATGCTGGCCCGCAGGTACCCCTCGCGTCCGAACACCGCCGTCGCGGCCCGCGTGATCACCCTGCGCTTCTCCGGCCGCCCTGCTCCGCCCGTCCCCGTCACGGCCCCTCCTCCTCGGCCGGCCCGCTCGCCGACCGTTCGAAATCGCCCGTTATGGCCGGCGCCGCCCCTTTCGGAGCGGGCTTGCCGGCGAACAGGCGTGCTCTATGCTGCCTACGATCTCTACATCCTCTACACCCGTGTAGAGGAAAACCGAAACGGGCCTGCCCCCGATCCGCGACGGGAAACCGCCGCCGGGAACCGGCAGACCGACCTGAGCGTCCAGAACTGGCAGCGCCGCAACCGTCGTTGAAGCACGGCACCCGGCGTCGGCGCCGGCGCCGCGATCGGCGCGCGGGACGCGGAAAATTCCGGGGGTGAGTACGTGGCAGGGCAGCGAGGACGGGCGTCCGAGCAGGGAGCACGGCGACGGGCGGCGGGCAGACCCGCGGCGGCCACCCCGACCCGCCCGCTGTCCGGCGGCCCGGCGCTGCCCGCCGTCGTGGCGGTCGGACTGCCGCTGATCGGCGCGGCCGTCGACGAGCTCTCCGGCCCCGGCATGGGCTGGGTGTTCGCGGTCTGCGCGGTGCTCGGCACCGGGCTCGCGGCCGCGCTGTGCACCCGCAGCGGCTGGTGGTGGGTGCTGGCGGCCTCGCCGGTGGTGGTGCTGGCCGTGACGGCCGGCGCCGAACTGCTGGCCAACAGCGAGAAGTACCACGGCACCGCCCTGGCCACCGGCTCCACGAAGTGGGTGGTGTACGGGTTCCCCGTGATGGCGAAGGCCGCGGCCGCGGCCCTGCTGGTGATCGTGGTCCGGGTGATCCGGGGCCGGAGGAGGCAGCATGACTGAGCAGAGCGACAACGGCCGGCCGGACGGCGGCCGGGACGCGGGCCGGCCGGAGGGCGGCCGCTCCGCCCGCCGCGGCCGCCCCGCCGGGCCCTCCCGCCCCAGCCCGGCGCTGATCGCCGCCCGCACGGTCGCCTGCACGGCCGGCCTCGCGGTGTTCGTGGCCAGCGGCGTCGCCTGGTACGGGTTCAACGAGCTCACCGGCGGGATGACGACCTCCAACGCCATCGCCGAGACCAAGAAGGACGCCCCCAAGCACCTCGACAATTCGGTCAACCTGCTGCTGATCGGCCTGGACAGCCGCAAGAACATGGACGGCTCGGACATCGACCCGCAGTTCATCCAGGACGAGCTGCACGCCGGGCACAGCTCCGACGTCGGCGGCTACAACACCAACAGCCTCATCCTGCTGCACATACCCGCGGGCGGCGGCAAGGTGCAGGCCGTCTCCATCCCGCGCGACGACTACGTCATGACGTACAAGGGCGACGGCACCAAGATGGGCATGGCCAAGATCAAGGAGGCGTACGGCAACGCCAAGGACCAGGCCAACCCCGGCCTCCAGGCCAAGGGGCTGAAGGGCGCCGACCTGGAGAAGGCCGGCCGCGACGCCGGGCGGGCCGCCACCATCCGGACCGTCCAGACCTTCCTCGACCAGCCCATCGACCACGTCGCCGAGGTCAACCTCATGGGCTTCTACGACATCGCCAAGGCCGTCCAGCCGATCAAGGTCTGCCTCACCCACGACACCAAGGACCCGGCCATCGAGGGCCAGGGCTCCGGCGCCGACTTCCACAAGGGCATCAACGAGCTCAACGCCTCCCAGGCGCTGTCCTTCGTCCGCCAGCGCCACAACCTGGACGGCCCGGACGGCAACACCGGCGACTTCGCCCGCACCCACCGCCAGCAGGCCTTCATCTCCTCCGTCGTGCACAAGCTCAAGGAGGACGGCATCATCAGCGACCTGGGCAAGCTCAAGGGCCTGTTCAGCGCCGTGCAGAAGGACCTGGTCATCGACAACGAGTGGAACATCCTCGACTTCGCCGAGCAGGCCCCGGCCCTGACCGGCGGCAACGTCGAGTTCAACACCCTCACCTTCGACGGCTTCGGCAAGAAGAACGGCCAGGACGTCAACCTCGTCACCCCGGCCAAGATCCAGAAGGTCGTCAAGCAGATCTTCGGCTACGCCGACGCCGCCGCGCCCGCCCCGGCCGACGGCGCGACCGACACCCCGAGCGCCCCCGCCCAGCAGCCCACCGCCACCCCCACCAAGGCCGCGGCCACCGCGACCGTGGACGTCTACAACGGCTCCTCGGCGGCCGGCGTCTCCTCCACCGCCGAGGGCAAGGCCCTGGAGGGCATGGGCTTCAAGGTGGGCACCACCGGACCGGCCCGCACCAAGCAGAAGGCCACCACGGTGACCTACGGCAAGGGAGCCAAGGACGCCGCCGACCAGATCGCCGCCCGCTACGGCGTGAGCGCCACCGAGTCCGCCTCGGCGGGCGCCGACCGGGTGGTCGTCACCCTCGGCAGCTCCTTCACCGGCGTCGCCGACAAGGCCGACAAGCCCAGCACCCCGGCGGCGCCCGGCGGCGACCCGGCCGCCAACGTGCCCGTCCAGGGCCCCGGTGTCGACGCCCAGTCCGACGGCGGGATCCCCTGCGTCTACTGATCCCGCCCGCGCGTCGGCGCCCCCGCCCGCACCGGGCGGGGGCGCCGACGCGTACGGGCGGGGCCGGTCAGTCCACCGTCCAGGTGTCGCCGCCGGTGAGCAGCGCGGCCAGGTCGCCCGGGCCGCGGTGCGCGGCGGCGGTCGCCAGCTGGCTCGTCATCAGCTCGTCGTAGACCGGCCGCCGGACGTCCCGCAGCACCCCGATCGGGGTGTGGTGCAGGGTGTCCGCGTCGGCGATCCGGGACAGCGCGAAGGCCGTGGCGGGGCCGGCCGCGTGCGCGTCGTGCACCAGCACCCGCGCCTCGTTCTCCGCGGTGACCGGGGCCACGAACAGCTCGCCGTCCGCGCCCCGGAACACGCCGCCCGCGCCGTCCGCGCCGAAGCGGATCGGCTGCCCGTGCTCCAGCCGGATCAGCGCCTCGTCCCGGGTGCCCGGCTCCTTCAGCACCTCGAAGGCGCCGTCGTTGAAGATGTTGCAGTTCTGGTAGATCTCCACCAGCGCCGTGCCCTCGTGCCGCGCGGCCGCCCGCAGCACCGACTGCAGGTGCTGGCGGTCCGAGTCGATGGTGCGGGCGACGAAGGAGGCCTCGGCGCCGATCGCCAGCGACAGCGGGTTGAACGGCGCGTCCAGCGAGCCCATCGGCGTCGACTTGGTGATCTTGCCGAGTTCACTGGTCGGCGAGTACTGGCCCTTGGTGAGGCCGTAGATACGGTTGTTGAACAACAGGATCTTCAGGTTCACATTGCGCCGCAGCGCGTGGATCAGGTGGTTGCCGCCGATCGACAGCGCGTCGCCGTCCCCGGTCACCACCCACACGCTCAGGTCCCGCCGGGAGGTCGCCAGCCCGGTCGCGATCGCCGGCGCCCGGCCGTGGATCGAGTGCACGCCGTAGGTGTTCATGTAGTACGGGAAACGGGACGAGCAGCCGATGCCGGACACGAACACCGTGTTCTCGCGCCTGATCCCCAGCTCCGGCATGAAGGACTGCACCGCCGCCAGGATCGCGTAGTCCCCGCAGCCCGGGCACCAGCGCACCTCCTGGTCGGTCTTGAAGTCCCTTGCGCCCTGCGGCTCTTCGGCCCTGGGCACCAGCCGCAGCGACGGGAAGCCGCCCTCGTCCACAACGGGCTCGCTCATCGGTGGTCCTCCTCGTCCAGGGTTCCGATCGCCGCCCACAGCACGTCCGCCAACTGCGCCGCCTTGAACGGCAGTCCGCGCACCTGGTTGTAGGACTCGGCGTCCACCAGGTACTTGGCGCGCAGCAGCAGGGCCAGCTGGCCCAGGTTCATCTCCGGCACGATGACCTTCTCGTAACTGCGCAGCACCGTCCCGAGGTTGGCCGGGAACGGGTTGAGGTTGCGCAGGTGCGCCTGGGCGACCTCGCCGCCGTCCGCGCGCACCCGGCGCACCGCGGCGGTGATCGGCCCGTAGGTGGAGCCCCAGCCGAGGACCAGTACCCGGGCGTCGCCGCTCGGGTCGTCGACCTCGACCGGCTTGACGGTGATGCCGTCGACCTTGGCCTGCCGGGTGCGGACCATGAAGTCGTGGTTGGCCGGGTCGTAGGAGATGTTCCCGGTGCCGTCCTGCTTCTCGATGCCGCCGATCCGGTGCTCCAGGCCCGCCGTGCCGGGCACCGCCCACGGCCGGGCCAGCGTGTGCGGATCCCGCAGGTACGGCCAGAAGGCGCCGTCCTCCCGGTTCGGCCCGGTCGCGAAGTCCGGGTCGATCAGCGGCAGTTCGCCGACCTCCGGGATGCGCCACGGCTCCGAGCCGTTCGCCAGGTAGCCGTCCGAGAGCAGGAACACCGGGGTCCGGTAGGTGACGGCGATCCGGGCCGCCTCCAGCGCCGCGTCGAAGCACTCCGCGGGCGTCGCGGGGGCGACGATCGGCACCGGCGCCTCGCCGTTGCGGCCGAACATCGCCTGCAGCAGGTCCGCCTGCTCGGTCTTGGTCGGCAGGCCGGTGGACGGGCCGCCGCGCTGGATGTCCACCACCAGCAGCGGCAGTTCGAGCGAGACGGCCAGGCCGATCGTCTCCGACTTGAGCGCCACCCCGGGCCCGGAGGTGGTGGTCACCCCCAGCGCCCCGCCGAAGGCCGCGCCCAGCGCCGCGCCGATGCCGGCGATCTCGTCCTCGGCCTGGAAGGTGCGCACCCCGAAGTTCTTGTGCTTGGACAGCTCGTGCAGGATGTCCGAGGCCGGGGTGATCGGGTACGAGCCGAGGTACAGCGGCAGGCCCGAGCGCTCGGCGGCGGCGATCAGCCCGTAGGACAGCGCCAGGTTGCCGGAGATGTTGCGGTAGCGGCCGGCCGGGAGCTTCGCCGGCGGCACCTCGTAGGACACCGCGAACGACTCGGTGGTCTCGCCGAAGTTCCAACCCGCCCGGAACGCCGCGATGTTGGCCTCGGCGATCGGCGGCTTCTTGGCGAACTTGGCGCGCAGGAACTGCTCGGTGCCGTGGGTCGGCCGGTGGTACATCCAGGACAGCAGGCCGAGCGCGAACATGTTCTTCGCCCGCTCGGCGTCCTTGCGGGCCAGCCCGCTCTCCTTGAGCGCCTCCAGGGTCAGCGTGGTCAGCGGCACCTTGTGCAGGTGGTAGCCGTCCAGCGAGCCGTCGCCGAGCGGGTCCGCCGGGTAACCCACCTTCGCCAGCGCCCGCTTGGTGAACTCGTCGGTGTTGACGATGATCTCCGCGCCGCGCGGCAGGTCCGGCAGGTTCGCCTTCAGCGCCGCCGGGTTCATCGCCACCAGCACGTTCGGGGCGTCCCCGGGGGTGAGGATGTCGTGGTCGGCGAAGTGCAGCTGGAAGGACGAGACGCCGGGCAGGGTGCCGGCGGGGGCGCGGATCTCGGCGGGGAAGTTCGGGAGCGTGGAGAGGTCGTTGCCGAAGGACGCCGTCTCCGAGGTGAAGCGGTCACCGGTGAGCTGCATGCCGTCACCGGAGTCGCCGGCGAATCGGATGATCACCCGGTCGAGTCTGCGCATGGGCTTGGCCCGCCGCGGCGGCGTGCCGCCCGGGCCGGGAGGGACGGCGGGCGCGCCCGGACCGGAGTGCCGCGCGCCGCCGCCGGCCCGCTCCTCGCCGTCGTCCGAGCCGTCCACTGCTTCCGACTGATCGACCTGACTGGTCACTGCCGCGGACCTCCTCGTGGGCGCACCACCGCGGGCGCGGCCCCGTGCCCCGTCCGCCTGGTGCACCTCTCGCATCCTATGCGCGCGAGGTCGGCGGGGGCCGGAACTCCCGCATGCGGCGGGAAACCGCCGGGCGCCGTCCGTGCCGCACACCCTGCACAACGCCCCGGCGGCGGCGACCATTCCGGCCGGCTACGAGTTGAGGTAGGTCAGCACCGCGAGCACCCGGCGGTGGTCCTCCGGGCTCTGCGCCAGGCCCAGCTTCAGGAAGATGTTGCTGACGTGCTTCTCCACCGCGCCGTCCGAGACCACCAGTTGCCGGGCGACCGCCGCGTTGGTGCGGCCCTCGGCCATCAGCCCCAGCACCTCGCGCTCGCGCGGGGTGAGCCCGGCCAGCACGTCGCCCCTGCGGCTGCGGCTCAGCAGCTGCTGCACCACCTCCGGGTCCAGCGCGGTGCCGCCGTCGGCGACCCGCAGCACCGCGTCCGCGAACTCGCGCACCTCGGCGACCCGGTCCTTCAGCAGGTAGCCGACGCCCCGGGTGGAGCCCGCCAACAGCTCGGAGGCGTAGCGCTCCTCCACGAACTGCGACAGCACGAGCACGCCCAGTCGCGGGTAGCGGGCGCGCAGTTCGACGCAGGCGCGCAGCCCCTCGTCGGTGTGGCCGGGCGGCATCCGCACGTCCGAGACGACCACGTCCGGCAGCGCGCCGGCCGCCGCCAGCCCGTCCACCGTCCGTACCAGCGCATCGCCGTCCCCGACGCCCGCGACCACCTCCAGGCCGCGGTCGGTGAGCAGCCTGGTCAGGCCCTCCCGCAGCAGTACGGAGTCCTCGGCGATGACGACACGACGCATGGCGACCTTCCCCCGGAAGTGGTGCGGACGGAGGCCAGTCTCCCCCATGCCGGGCACCCCGCGGTCCACGAGCCCTCAGGGCCCGCCCGGCGGCCGCTCACATGGTGCGGATCGCCACCGAGTCGCACAGGCCTTCCAGGGCCGCCTTCGCCGGGCAGTCCGGCAGCGTGGCGAGGATCGCCCGGGCCTCCTCGGCCTGGCGCAGCGTCTCCCGGCGGGCCCGCTCCAGCGCGGGGTGGCGGCGCAGCAGGCGCAGCGCCTCGGCGTGCAGGGCGTCGTCGGCGGACAGGTCCCCGGCGAGCAGCTCGCGCAGCCGGGTGTCCTCCGGGTCGGCCGGGTCGGCCGGCATCTGCTGCAGCAGCAGCGTCGGCAGCGTGGCCACGCCCTCGCGCAGGTCGGTGCCGGGGGTCTTGCCGGACTCGTGGCCGTCGCTGGCGATGTCCAGCACGTCGTCGGCCAGCTGGAAGGCGATGCCGATCCGCTCGCCGAAGTCGCCGAGGGTGTCCACCACCCACGGCTCGGCGCCGGCCGACTGCGCTCCTATCCGGCAGGCGACGGCGATCAGCGAACCGGTCTTGCCGGCCAGCACGTCCAGGTAGTGCAGCAGCGGGTCGACGTCCGGGCCCGGGCCGCGGGTCTCCATGATCTGGCCGGTGACCAGCCGCTCGAACGCCTCCGCCTGCATCCGCACCGCCTCCGGGCCGAGGTCGGCGAGCACCTGGGAGGCGCGGGAGAACAGGAAGTCGCCGGTCAGGATGGCGACCGAGTTGTCCCAGCGGGAGTTGGCGCTGGGCGCGCCCCGGCGCACCGGCGCCTCGTCCATCACGTCGTCGTGGTACAGGGTGGCCAGGTGGGTGAGCTCGACGACGACGGCGGCCGGCACCACGCCGGGCGCCCCCGGGTCGCCGAACTGGGCGGCGAGCAGCAGCAGGAGCGGACGGAAGCGCTTGCCGCCGGCCTCGATCAGGTGGCTCGCGGTGACGGTGATGAACGGGACGTCGCTCTTGACGGTCTCGGCGAGCGCCGCCTCCACCGCGTCCAGTCCGGCCTGGACGTCCCGGGTCAGGTCGCGGTCCTGCACGCTGAGCCCGAAGGGTCCCACGACGGTCACGAAGACCACTCCTCTGTCCCTGGTCGATCTAGCGGCCTGGTCCTTGAGTGCCGCCGCTGGCCATACAGGCAGGGTATCCGGTCGTGAGTGGATCACTGCACGGGCGTGCTGGTCCTGTCACGATCCGGCCGGAAGGCCTGGTCAGACGGGCTGCGCGGGCCGGTCGGCGGCGGGGTGGAATCGGCCGCGCATAAAGACGCGCGCGAGGACGCGACAACGACGCGCACAACGACGCGTGGAACAACGTGCGCAAGGACGCGCACGAAACGCCGGAGGCCGGTCCGGGAATCCCGGGCCGGCCTCCGCCGCGGCGACCGGAACCGGTCAGTACGCGAACAGCGAGGCCTTCGACGCGAGGTCCAGGAAGTACTGCGGCAGCAGGCCCAGACCCAGCGTGACGAGCACCCCCACCCCGATCGCCGTGGCCGTGAACGCGCTCGGGATCGCCACCGTCGGGCCGCCCGGCTGCGGGTCCGAGAAGAACATCAGCACGATCACCCGGATGTAGAAGAACGCGGCCACCGCCGAACTCAGCACACCCACCACCACCAGCGGCGTCGCCCCGCCGGCCGCCGCCGCCTGGAACACCGCGAACTTCCCGGTGAACCCGGACGTCAGCGGGATCCCGGCGAACGCCAGCAGGAACAGCGCGAACACGCCCGCCACCAGCGGCGACCGCCGGCCCAGCCCGGCCCAGCTCGACAGGTGCGTCGCCTCGCCCTTCGAGTCGCGCACCAGCGTCACCACGGCGAACGCGCCCAGCGTCACGAACGAGTACGCGGCCAGGTAGAACAGCACCGAGGACACGCCCTGCCGGTCGAGCGCGATCACACCGGTCAGGATGAACCCGGCGTGCGCGATCGACGAGTAGGCGAGCAGCCGCTTCACGTCCTGCTGGGTCACCGCCAGCACCGCGCCCACCACCATGGTCAGGATCGCGACACCCCACATCACCGGCCGCCAGTCCAGCTTCAGGCCGGGGAACGCCACGTAGAACAGCCGCAGCAGCGCCCCGAACGCGGCGACCTTGGTGGCCGCCGCCATGAAACCGGTCACCGGCGTCGGCGCGCCCTGGTAGACGTCCGGCGTCCAGGCGTGGAACGGCACCGCGGCGACCTTGAACAGCAGCCCGACCGCCAGCAGCCCCAGGCCCGTCAGCAGCAGCACGTCGCTCTGGGTGCTGCTCAGCTGCGCCGGGGTGGACATCGCCTTGCCGGAGACGACGTCCGCGATGTCGCCGAGCTTCACGCTGCCCGCGTAGCCGTACAGCAGGGCCGTGCCGAACAGGAAGAACGCCGAGGCGAAGGAGCCGAGCAGGAAGTACTTGACCGCCGCCTCCTGGGACAGCAGCCGGCGGCGCCGGGCCAGCGCACACAGCAGGTACAGCGGCAGGGAGAAGACCTCCAGGGCCACGAACATGGTCAGCAGGTCGTTCGCGGCGGGGAACAGCAGCATGCCGCCGACCGCGAACATGGTCAGCGGGAACACCTCGGTCGTGGTGAACCCGGCCCGGACCGCGGCCCGCTCCTGCTCGCCGCCGGGAGTGGCGGCGCCCTGCGCGGCGAACGCGTCCGCGGGCAGGCCGCCGGCCTTCGGCTCCAGCCGGCGCTCGGCGTAGGTGAGCACCGCGACCACGGCGACCAGCAGGATCACGCCCTGCAGGAACAGCGCCGGGCCGTCCATCGCCACGGACTCCATGGCCAGCAGCTCCAGGTGCGGGGCCCGGCCCTGCGCGGCCAGCACCACCACGGCGACGAACGCGCCGGCCAGGCCCGCCAGCGCGAGCGGCACCTGCGTCCAGTACCGGTGGCGGCGGGGCACGAAGGCCTCCACCAGGATCCCGGCCACGGCCGCCCCGAACACCACCAGCATCGGCGAGAGCCGGCCGTACTCGATGTGCGGCGCCGGGATGCTGGGCGTGTTCCCGCCGAGGGCGGCGAGCACTGCGATGGCGCTCACTTCCGCTCACCTCCTGAGCTGGCGGCGACCGGGTGGACCGGCGCCGGGTCGGTCCGGTGGACCTGCGAGAGCGTGGCGTCCACCGAGGGGTTCACCAGGTCGGTGAGCGGCCTGGGGTAGACGCCGAGCAGCACCGTCAGCGCCACCAGCGGCGCCACCACGGCGAGTTCGCGCGCCTTCAGGTCGGGCATGGCGCGCACGCCCTCCTTCACCGGGCCGGTCATGGTGCGCTGGTACAGCAGCAGCGCGTACAGCGCGGCCAGCACGATCCCGAAGGTCGCGACGATCCCGACCGCCGGGTAGCGGGTGAACGTGCCCACCAGCACCAGGAACTCGCTGACGAACGGCGCCAGCCCCGGCAGCGACAGGGTGGCCAGGCCCCCGATCAGGAACGTCCCGGCGAGCACCGGCGCGACCTTCTGCACGCCGCCGTAGTCGGCGATCAGCCGCGAACCGCGGCGCGAGATCAGGAAGCCGGCCACCAGCATCCACGCCGCGGTGGAGATGCCGTGGTTCACCATGTAGAGGGTGGCGCCGCTCTGGCCCTGGCTGGTCAGCGCGAAGATCCCCATGATGATGAAGCCGAAGTGCGAGATCGAGGCGTAGGCGACCAGCCGCTTGATGTCCTTCTGGCCGATCGCCAGCAGCGCGCCGTAGACGATGCCGACCAGCGACAGCACCAGGATCGCCGGGGCGAAGGTCCGCGACGCGTCCGGGAACAGGCCGAGGCAGAAGCGCAGCATCGCGAAGGTGCCGACCTTGTCCACCACGGCGGTGATCAGCACCGCCGTCCCCGCCGTCGCCTCGCCCATCGCGTTCGGCAGCCAGGTGTGCAGCGGCCACAGCGGGGCCTTCACCGCGAAGGCGAAGAAGAAGCCGAGGAACAGCGCCTTGTCGGCGGTGCCGCTCAACTGCAGCCGGCCGTCCGCGACCGCGTCGGTCAGGGTCCGCAGGTCGAAGGTGGCGACGCCCTGGTCCTGCGCCAGCACGTACAGGCCGATCACGGCGGCCAGCATCACCAGGCCGCCGAGCAGGTTGTACAGCAGGAACTTCACGGCCGCGTAGCTGCGCTGGCGCGCCGACTCGGGGCCGCCCGCCCGGTCCCCGAAACCGCCGATGAGGAAGTACATCGGGATCAGCATGGCTTCGAAGAACACGTAGAAGAGGAAGACGTCGGTGGCGTAGAAGGAGACGATCACCATCGCCTCGACGGCCAGGATCAGGGCGAAGAAGCCCTGGGTGCGGCGCTTGCCCTCGATCGTGCCCGCCTCGGCGCCGTCCGGGCCGGGCGCCACCGGGTCGGCGTCGTGCCAGGACGCCAGGATCACCACGGGCACCAGCACGGCCGTCAGCAGCGCGAGCACCGCGCCGATGCCGTCCACGCCGAGCGAGAAGGTGATGCCGAAGGAACGGATCCAGCTGTACGACTCGGTCAGCTGGTACCGGGCACCGTGCGGGTCGAACCGCGCGGCCACCACGGCGGCCAGCACCAGGGCCACCGCCGAGACGCCCAGCGCGACGGCCTTGGTGGTGCGGCGCCGGGCCTCGGTCGAGCCGGCCGGCAGGGCCGCGGTCAGCACCGCGCCGGCCGCCGGGACGACGCAGGTCGCGGTCAGCAGCGCGCTCACGGCTTGCCTCCCCCGCGAGTTGTGGATTCCATCAGACGGACCTCATCAGGAGAGTCGAGGCGACCAGCACCAGCGTGCCGCCGAACATGGAGAGCGCGTACGAGCGGACGAAGCCGTTCTGGATCCGCCGCAGCCGCCCGGACAGGCCGCCGATGGTGGCGGCCAGGCCGTTCACGAAGCCGTCCAGGCCCCGGCTGTCGAACCAGACCAGGGTCGCGGTGAGCGCCGATCCCGGCCGCACCAGCACGGCGTGGTTGATGTCGTCCTGCAGCAGGTCGCGCCGGGCCGCCCGGGTCAGCGGGGAGCCGACCGGCGGAACCACCGGCACCGGCGAACGCCAGTACATCAGGTAGGCCAGGCCGACACCGGCCAGCATGCAGGCCGTGGTCAGCCCGGTGACCGTCCACGAACTCAGCGGCGAATCGCCCTCGCTGTGCCCGGTCACCGGCTCCAGCCACCTCAGGAAGGAGTCGTGGAAGGCGAACAGCCCGCCCGCGAAGACCGAGCCGAACGACAGCAGGACCATCGGGATCGTCATCGTCCGCGGCGACTCGTGCGGGTGCGGCAGCTCACCGCTCTCGTCGGGCTGCCAGCGCTTCTCGCCGAAGAAGGTCAGCACCATCACCCGGGTCATGTAGAACGCGGTGACGGCCGCGCCGACCAGCGCGCACAGGCCCAGGATCCAGCCCTCCGTGCCGCCCTTCGCGAACGCCGCCTCGATGATCCTGTCCTTGGAGAAGAACCCCGACAGGCCCGGGAAGCCGATGATCGCCAGGTAGCCGAGGCCGAACGTGACGAAGGTGACCTTCATGTGCCGCCACAGGCCCCCGTAGTGACGCATGTTCACCTCGTCGTTCATGCCGTGCATGACCGACCCGGCGCCCAGGAACAGCCCGGCCTTGAAGAAGCCGTGCGTCACCAGGTGCATGATCGCGAAGGCGTAGCCGATCGGGCCGAGGCCCGCCGCCAGCACCATGTAGCCGATCTGCGACATCGTCGAGCCGGCCAGCGCCTTCTTGATGTCGTCCTTCGCGCACCCGACGACCGCACCGAACAGCAGCGTGACCGCGCCGACCACCACGACGGCCGTCCGGGCGTCCGGCGCCAGGTCGAAGATCGCCGAGGAACGGGTGATCAGGTACACGCCGGCCGTCACCATGGTCGCCGCGTGGATCAGCGCCGACACCGGCGTCGGACCCTCCATCGCGTCCCCCAGCCACGACTGCAGCGGCACCTGAGCCGACTTGCCGCACGCCGCCAGCAGCAGCATCAGGCCGATCGCCGTCAGCTTCCCCTCGCTCGCCTCGTGCGCCCCGTCGAACACCGGGGTGAACGCGAAGGAGCCGAACTCGGCGAACATCAGCATGATCGCGATCGACAGGCCCATGTCGCCGACCCGGTTGACGACGAACGCCTTCTTCGCCGCCGTCGCCGCACTCGGCTTGTGCTGCCAGAAACCGATCAGGAGGTACGAGGCCAGCCCCACGCCCTCCCAACCCACGTACAACAGCAGGTAGTTGTCCGCGATCACCAGCAGCAGCATGGCCGCCAGGAACAGGTTCAGGTACGCGAAGAACCGGCGCCGGCGCTCGTCGTGCGCCATGTAGCCCACCGAGTACAGGTGGATCAGCGTGCCCACCCCGGTGATCAGCAGCACGAAGGTCATCGACAACTGGTCCAGCCGGAACGCCACATCGGCCTGGAAACCGTTCACCGGCACCCAGCTGAACAGGTGCTTCGTCACCGCCCGGTGCTCGGCCTCCCGGCCCAGCATGTCCGAGAACAACGCCAGGCCGAAACCGAACGAGAGCGCCGCGAGCGCCGTGGCCAGCCAGTGACCGAACCGGTCCAGCGCCCGCCCGCCGAGCAGCAGCAGGGCGGCACCGGCCAGTGGAGCCGCCACCAGCAGCGGAATGAGAGAGTTCACCGAAGGCCCTCCGCCTACAGCTTCATCAGATTGCTGTCGTCGACCGAAGCGGAGTGCCTCGTCCGGAAGATGGACACGATGATGGCGAGACCGACCACGACCTCCGCCGCCGCCACCACCATCGTGAAGAACGCGATGACCTGCCCGTCCAGCGTCCCGTGCAGCCGCGAGAACGTCACCAGCGCCAGGTTCGACGCGTTCAGCATCAGCTCCACGCACATGAACAGCACGATCGCGTTGCGCCGCACCAGCACCCCGGCCGCGCCGATGGTGAACAACAAGGCCGCCAAGTACAGGTAGTTGACCGGATTCACTGCTCGCCCTCCTCCGGCTCGTGGTTCCCGGCCGGCTCCAGCGACCTGCGCGGAGCCGCCACCACCGGCCGCTCCGACGACGCCCGGCCCAACCAGTCCGCCGTCGCGTTCTCCAACTCGGCCATCCGGCGCCGCATGTCCTCGCTCACGTCCCGGACCTGGCCGCGCTCGCGCAGCGTCGCGTTCACCGACAACTCCGCCGGCGACCCGTCCGGCAGCAGCGCCGGCACGTCCACCGCGTTGTGCCGCGCGTACACCCCCGGCGCCGGCAGCGGCGGCACCTGCAGGTTGTCCCGCACCCGCTGCGCCGCCAGCTCCCGCTGCGTCTTCGGCGCCTTCACGTGCTCCCGGTGCGTCAGCACCATCGCACCGATCGCCGCCGTGATCAGCAGCGCGCCCGTCACCTCGAACGCCCACACGTAACGGGTGAAGATCAGCCGCGCCAGCCCCGGCACGTTGCCCTCGGCGTTCGCCTCCGACAACCCGGTGAAGTGGTCCAGCTTCGCGTTCGCGATCCCCGCCACCAGCAGCACGCCGAAACCCAGCCCGCACAGCGCCGCCGCGAACCGCTGGCCCTTCAACTGCTCCTTCAACGAGTCCTCGCTGGTCACCCCGACCAGCATCACCACGAACAGGAACAGCATCATGATCGCGCCGGTGTACACCACGATCTGCACCACGCCCAGGAACACCGCGCCCTGCGCCATGTAGCAGACCGCCAGCGCCAGCATCGTCGCCGCCAGGCACAGCGCGCTGTGCACCGCCTTGCGCATCAGCAGCATGCCCAGCGCGCCGCCCACCGCGACCACCGCCAGCACCCAGAACTGGACGGCCTCACCCGTCGAGGTCGTCCCGGTGGCTTCCGCGAGACCCGCGATCACTGCCGCACCTCCTTCTCCCGGTCGGTGCGCTCCTGCTGGACCGTCCCCGGCGCCGCCGCGGTGATCTCACCGCGGTAGTACGCGCCCTCGTCGGCGCCCGGGAAGATCGCGTGCGGGGTGTCCACCATGCCCTCGGACAGACCCACCAGCAGCTGCTCCTTGGTGAAGATCAGATCCCGGCGCGACGAATCCGCGAGCTCGTACTCGTTCGTCATCGTCAGCGCCCGCGTCGGACAGGCCTCGATGCACAGCCCGCACAGGATGCAGCGGGCGTAGTTGATCTGGTACACCGCGCCGTAGCGCTCACCCGGCGAGTACCGCTCCTCGTCCCGGTTGTCCGCGCCCTCCACGTAGATCGCGTCCGCCGGGCACGCCCAGGCGCACAACTCGCAGCCCACGCACTTCTCCAGGCCGTCCGGATGCCGGTTCAGCTGGTGACGGCCGTGGAAACGCGGAGCGGTCGGCTTCTTCTGCTCCGGGTACTGCTCGGTCAGCCGCTTCTTGAACATGGCCTGGAAGGTCACGCCGAAGCCGGCGGCCGGGCCGAGCAGCGACGGCCGGTCGGGCCGGTCGGCCCGCTCCGTCTGGTCGGACGACATCTCGGATCAGCTCCCTTCGGGATGGTCCGCGCCGTTGAGCGCGTCCTGCAGTTGCTTCGGAGCCCGGCTCGGCCTGCGCGGCACCGGCGGCAGCACCTGGCCCGGCATCGGCGGCACCGGGTAGCCCCCGGCCATCGGATCGAACTCCCCATCGGTCTCCGGCACTTCGGGCTCCGGCTGCTTGCGCAGGAAGTCCCGCAACAGCGCCAGCAGCAGCACCACCCCGACCGGGGCACCCACGTACAGCACCACCTCGCCGAAGCCGTACCCCTCGTTGCGCAGCGCCCGCACGCTCGCGATCAGCACCAGCCACACCAGCGAGACCGGGATCAGCACCTTCCAGCCCAACTTCATGAACTGGTCGTAGCGGAACCGGGGCAGCGTCGCCCGCAGCCAGATGAAGAAGATCAGCAGCAGATGGATCTTCAGCGTGAGCCAGAGCATCGGCCACCAGCCGTGGTTCGCGCCCTCCCAGAACGTGGAGACCGGCCACGGCGCCCGCCAGCCGCCCAGGAACAGCGTCGACGCCACCGCCGACACCGTCACCATGTTCACGTACTCGGCCAGCATGAACATCGCGAACTTCAGCGACGAGTACTCGGTGTTGAAACCGCCCACCAACTCGCCCTCGGCCTCCGGCAGGTCGAACGGCGCCCGGTTCGTCTCCCCCACCATCGCGATGATGTACACGATGAACGACACCGGCAGCAGCGCCGCGAACCACGTCGACTGCTGGTGCGCCACGATCTCCGACGTCGACATCGACCCCGAGTGGATGAACACCGCCGCGAACGACAGGCCCATCGCGATCTCGTAGCTGATCATCTGCGCCGTCGAACGCAACCCGCCCAGCAGCGGGTACGTCGAACCCGACGACCAGCCCGCCAGCACGATCCCGTAGATGCCCACCGAGGCCGTCGCCAGGACGTACAGCAGCGCCACCGGGAAGTCCGTCAGCTGCAGCGGCGTCCGCGTCCCGAAGATCGACACCTCGCCGCCCGCCGGGCCGAACGGGATCACCGCGAACGCCATGAACGCCGGAATCGCGGCCACGATCGGAGCCAGGACGTAGACCACCTTGTCCGAGCCCTTGACCACCAGGTCTTCCTTCAACGCCAGCTTCACACCGTCCGCCAGCGACTGCAGCAGGCCCCACGGCCCGTTCCGGTTCGGCCCGATGCGCAACTGCATCCAGGCCAGCACCTTGCGCTCCTCGATGATCGTGACCAGCACCGTCACCAGCAGGAACGCGAAGCAGAACACCGCCTTCAGCAGCACCATCCACCACGGGTCGTGGCCGAAGAAGTGGAGCATCTCGTACGGCTGCGGAGTCATCGGACCTCCCCCTCGACGTCGGCGCCCGCCTCGCCCTCCACCGCGGACGGCTCGGCCACCGGCTCGGCGGCCGGCTCGGCGACCGCCGCGGCGATCGTCACCAGATGGCCGACCGACGTCCCGAGCGCGCGGTACGCGCCACCCGGCGTCGAATTCAGCGGAACCCACACCGTCCGCTCCGGCAGCACCTCCGCCACCTCCCACGGCAACGTCAGCGAACCCGCCGGCCCCGTCAACCGCAGCAGACCACCCGGCACCGCCCCGACCTCCGCCGCCGTCACCGCCGACAACCGCGCCACCGCCCGGTGCCGCGTCCCCGCCAGATGCGGATCACCCTCCTGCAGCGACCCCCCGTCCAGCAGCAGCCGCCAACCCGCCAGCACCGCCTGCCCGGCCGCCGGCCGCGGCAACACACCCGGATGCGCCGCCGGATCCGCCGCCCGATCCCCCACCCACGGGGCGAAACGGTCCAGCTCCAGCCGCGCCGCCCGCACGTCCGACAGACCCAGCCGGTGCCCCAGCGCATCCGCCAGCATGTCCAACACCCGCAGATCCGACTGCAAATGGCGCCCCATCAACTGGTCCGGCTTCAACGCGGCCTCGAACATCCGCACCCGGCCCTCCCAGTCCAGGAACGTCCCGGCCTTCTCCGCCACCGCCGCCACCGGCAGCACCACGTCCGCCCGCTCCGTCACCCCCGACGGACGCAACTCCAGCGACACCACGAACGGCACCGCCGCCAACGCCTCCGCCGCCAGCGCCGGATCCGGCAGATCACCCGGATCCACCCCGCCCACCAGCAGCGCGTCCAGATCACCCCGCGCCGCCGCCGTCAGCATCTGACCCACGTCCCGGCCCGGCCGCGACGGCAACTCCGCCACCCCCCAGGCCGCCGCCGCCTCGGCCCGCGCCGCCTCCACCGCCACCGGACGGCCACCCGGCAGCAACGACGGCAACGCGCCCGCCTCCACCGCCCCGCGCTCACCCGCCCGACGCGGCACCCACGCCAACGCCGCACCCGTCGCGTGCGCCAACCGCAACAGCGCCGTCAACGCACCCGGCACCGCCGCCAACCGCTCACCCGCCAGGATCACCGCACCCGGCGCACGCAACAACTCCGCCGCCCGGCCCGCGTCATCGTTCAACGGCTCGTCCGCCGCCAACGCCGCGAACCACTCCGGCTCCGTCCCCGGCGCCGCCGGCAACAGCGCACCCCGCAGCTTCGCCAACCCCCGCGACGCCAACGCCGCCACCGAGTACACCTTCAACCCGCCACCGCGAGCCGCCTTGCGCAGCCGCAGGAAGACGATCGGCGACTCCTCCTCCGGCTCCAGACCCGCCAACAGCACCGCCGGCGCCTGCTCCAGCCGCTCGTACGACACCCCCGAGCCGTCCACGTCCACCCCGCGCCCGGCCACCGCCGCCGCCAGGAAGTCCGCCTCCTCGCCACTGTGCGCACGCGCCCGGAAGTCCACGTCATTGGTCCCCAGCACCACCCGCGCGAACTTCCCGTACGCGTACGCGTCCTCCACCGTCACCCGGCCGCCCGCCAACACACCGGCACGCGCCCCGCGCAACCCCTCCGCGGCCCGCGCCAACGCCTCCGGCCACGACACCGGCACCAACTCGCCGCGCCCGTCCCGCACCAGCGGCGCCGTCAACCGGTCCCGCTGCTGCGCGTACCGGAACGCGAACCGGCCCTTGTCGCAGTTCCACTCCTCGTTCACCGCCGGATCCTCACCCGCCAGCCGGCGCAACACCTTGCCCCGCCGGTGGTCCGTGCGCTGCGCGCAGCCCGCGGAACAGTGCTCGCACACGCTCGGCGAGGACACCAGGTCGAACGGACGGGAACGGAACCGGTACGCCGCCGAAGTCAGCGCGCCCACCGGGCAGATCTGGATCGTGTTCCCCGAGAAGTACGACTCGAAGTCGTCCCCCTCCCCCGTCCCCACCTGCTGCAACGCCCCGCGCTCCACCAGGTCGATGAACGGGTCCCCCGCGATCTGCTGCGAGAAACGGGTGCAGCGCGCGCACAGCACACAACGCTCCCGGTCCAGCAGCACCTGGCTGCTGATCGGCAGCGGCTTCGCGTACGTGCGCTTCATCCCCTCGAAGCGGGAGTCCGCGGCGCCGCTGGACATCGCCTGGTTCTGCAGCGGGCACTCGCCGCCCTTGTCGCAGACCGGGCAGTCCAGGGGGTGGTTGATCAGCAGCAGCTCCATCACGCCGCGCTGCGCCTTCTCCGCCACCGGCGAACTCAGCTGGGTGCGCACCACCATGCCCTCGGCGACCGGGATCGTGCACGAGGCGACCGGCTTGCGCTGGCCCTCGATCTCGACGATGCACTGCCGGCAGGCGCCGGCCGGGTCGAGCAGCGGGTGGTCGCAGAAGCGCGGGATCTGGGTGCCGATCGCCTCGGCGGCCCGGATCACCAACGTCCCCTTCGGGACCTGCACTTCGACGCCGTCGATGGTGAGCGTGACCAGTTCGACCGCGTTCGCGGCGGCCGTCGGCTGCGTGATCGTCACGCGTGCACCTCCCTCTCGGTGGCGGACGGGTGGCCGGGGCGGGGGCCGTCGGCCCAGACGGTGGAGGCGGCCGGATCGAACGGGCAGCGGCGCTCGGCCAGGTGCTGCTCGTACTCGGCCCGGAAGTGCTGGAGCGAGGAGACGATCGGGCTCGCCGCGCCGTCGCCCAGCGCGCAGAACGACTTGCCGTTGATGTTGTCGGCGATGTCGAGGAGCTTCTCCAGGTCCCCCTCGACGCCCTCGCCCGCCTCGATCCGCTCCAGCAGCTGGACCAGCCAGTAGGTGCCCTCCCGGCAGGGCGTGCACTTGCCGCAGGACTCGTGGGCGTAGAACTCCGTCCAGCGGGTCACCGCGCGCACCACGCAGGTGGTCTCGTCGAACACCTGCAGCGCCTTGGTGCCGAGCATCGAGCCGGCCGCGCCGACACCCTCGTAGTCCAGCGGGACGTCCAGGTGCTCCTCGGTGAACATCGGCGTCGAGGAGCCGCCCGGGGTCCAGAACTTCAGCCGGTGCCCGGCCCGGACGCCGCCGCTGAGGTCCAGCAGCTGGCGCAGGGTGATGCCCAGCGGGGCCTCGTACTGGCCCGGGTTGGTGACGTGGCCGGAGAGCGAGTACAACGTGAAGCCCGGCGACTTCTCGGTGCCCAGGCCCTTGAACCACTCCTTGCCGCGGGCCAGGATCGGCGGCACCGAGGCGATCGACTCGACGTTGTTCACCACCGTCGGGCAGGCGTACAGGCCGGCGATCGCCGGGAACGGGGGCCGCAGCCTCGGCTGGCCGCGGCGGCCCTCCAGCGAGTCCAGCAGCGCCGTCTCCTCGCCGCAGATGTACGCGCCGGCGCCGGCGTGCACGGTGATGTCGAGGTCGATGCCCGAACCGAGGATGTCCCGGCCGAGCAGCCCCGCCGCGTACGCCTCGGCGACGGCCGCGTGCAGGCGGCGCAGCACCGGGACGACCTCGCCGCGCAGGTAGACGAAGGCGTGGTCGCAGCGGATCGCGTAGGAGGCGATGATCATGCCCTCGATCAGCGCGTGCGGGTTGGCGAACAGCAGCGGGATGTCCTTGCAGGTGCCCGGCTCGGACTCGTCCGCGTTCACCACCAGGTAGTGCGGCTTGCCGTCGTTCTGCGGGATGAACTGCCACTTCATCCCGGTGGGGAAGCCGGCGCCGCCGCGGCCGCGCAGGCCGGCGTCCTTGACCAGGGCGATCACGTCGTCCGGGGGCATGGCCAGGGCCGCCTTCAGGCCCTGGTAGCCCTGGTGGCGGCGGTAGGTGGCGAGCGTCCAGGGGCGGGCGTCGTCCCAGGAGGCGGACAGGACGGGGGTGAGCAGCTTCTCGGCCGGCTCGGCGGAGGTCATCACGCTTCGGTCCCTTCCTGGCCGGGCTCCTCGTGGCGGGGCTCTTCGACGCGGAGCTCCTCGTGGCGGGGCTCCTCGTGGCGGGGCTCCTCGTGGCGGGGCTCCTCGTGGCGCGGGGAGACGACCCTGGTGCCGGGGGTACCGGGCAGGGCCTCGCCGCGGGCCAGCCGCAGACCGGCCAGCGAGGGGGCGCCGCCGGCGCCGGACTCGTCGTTGGCGCCCGGGCGCTCGTCCGGGAAGCCGGCCAGGATGCGGGCCGTCTCCTTGAAGCCGCACAGCCGCGCGCCCCGGGTCGGCCGCACCTCGCGGCCGGCCCGCAGGTCGTCCACCAGCTTCCGGGCGCTCTGCGGGGTCTGGTCGTCGAAGAACTCCCAGTTGACCATCACCACGGGGGCGTAGTCGCAGGCCGCGTTGCACTCGATGTGCTCGATCGAGACCGTGCCGTCCTCGGTGGTCTCGTTGTTGCGGATGCCCAGGTGCTCCTGGAGCTCCTCGAAGATCCGGTCGCCGCCGAGCACCGCGCACAGCGTGTTGGTGCACACCCCGACGTGGTACTTCCCGGCCGGGCGCCGCCGGTACATGGTGTAGAAGGTCGCGACGGCGGTCACCTCGGCCGTCGTGAGGTCCAACTGCTCGGCGCAGAACCGGATCCCGGTCGCGCTGACGAAGCCCTCCTCGGCCTGCACCAGGTGCAGCAGCGGCAGCAGCGCCGAACGGGCCTGCGGGTAGCGGCCGATCAGCTCGGCGGCATCGGCGGCCAGCCGGGCGCGCACCTCCTCGGGGTACGGCGGGGCCGGCAGCGCCGGCAGGCCGAGTTCCACGTTGGTCACCGGTCCACGCCTCCCATCACCGGGTCGATCCCGGCCACCGCGACGATCACGTCGGCCACCTGGCCGCCCTCGCACATCGCCGCCATCGACTGCAGATTGGTGAACGACGGATCCCGGAAGTGGACCCGGTACGGGCGCGTCCCGCCGTCGCTGACCACGTGCACGCCCAGCTCGCCCTTGGGCGACTCGACCGCCGCGTACGCCTGGCCCACCGGGACCCGGAAGCCCTCGGTGACCAGCTTGAAGTGGTGGATCAGGGCCTCCATCGAGGTGCCCATGATCGTGCGGATGTGGTCGAGCGAGTTGCCCATGCCGTCCGGGCCGACCGCGAGCTGGGCCGGCCAGGCGATCTTCTTGTCGGCCACCATCACCGGGCCGGGGCGCAGCCGGTCCAGGCACTGCTCGACGATCCGCAGCGACTCCCGCATCTCCTTCAGCCGGATCAGGAAGCGGCCGTAGGAGTCGGCGGTGTCCGTGGTCATGACCTCGAAGTCGTAGTCCTCGTACCCGCAGTAGGGGTCGGTCTTGCGCAGGTCGTGCGGCAGGCCGGTGGCGCGCAGGATCGGGCCGGTCGCGCCGAGCGCCAGGCAGCCGGCGAGGTCGAGGTGGCCGACGTCGCACAGGCGGGCCTTGAACACCGGGTTCCCGGCGGCCAGTTTGTCGTACTCGTGCAGCCGGGAGCGCAGCAGCTTCACCGCCTCGCGGACCTGGTCGACGGCGCCGGGCGGCAGGTCCTGGGCGAGGCCGCCCGGGCGGATGTACGCGTGGTTCATCCGCAGGCCGGTGATCAGCTCGAAGACGTCCAGGATCAGCTCGCGGTCCCGGAACCCGAAGATCGCCAGGGTGGTGGAGCCGATCTCCATGCCGCCGGTGGCCAGGAACACCAGGTGGGAG
Source organism: Streptomyces sp. Y1 (assembly GCF_041053115.1). Lineage (NCBI taxonomy): Bacteria > Bacillati > Actinomycetota > Actinomycetes > Kitasatosporales > Streptomycetaceae > Streptomyces > Streptomyces sp. Y1. The sequence goes on from NZ_CP163445.1 coordinate 3,328,605, forward strand.
GTGATCCGGTTGAGCTCCATCATCATCACGCGGATGACGCTCGCCCGCTCCGGGACGTCGTCGGTGATGCCGAGCAGCTTCTCGACCGCCAGGCAGTAGGCGGTCTCGTTGAACATCGGGATCACGTAGTCCATGCGGGTCACGAAGGTGGTGCCCTGGACCCAGTTGCGGAACTCCATGCTCTTCTCGATGCCGGTGTGCAGGTAGCCGATGCCGCAGCGGGCCTCCTTCACCGTCTCGCCGTCGATCTCCAGGATCAGCCGCAGCACGCCGTGGGTGGACGGGTGCTGCGGGCCCATGTTGACGACGATGCGCTCGTCGTCGGCCCGGCCGACCGCCTCGACCACCTCGCCCCAGTCGCCGCCGGTGACGGTGAAGACCCGGCCCTCGGTGGTCTCGCGGGACTGCGCCCGGTGCGCCTCCCGGGCTTCCTCGCCGGCCCGGTCATCGGCCCGGTCGCCGGCTCCTGCGCCGGCCCTCTCGTGGTGCTGAGTACTCATCAGCTGTACGACCTCCGCTGATCGGGAGCCGGGATCCGGGCGCCCTTGTACTCGACGGGGATGCCGCCGAGCGGGTAGTCCTTGCGCTGCGGGTGGCCCAGCCAGTCGTCCGGCATCATGATCCGGGTGAGCGCCGGGTGGCCGTCGAAGACCAGGCCGAAGAAGTCGTAGACCTCGCGCTCGTGCCAGTCGTTGGTCGGGTAGACGCTCACCACCGACGGGACGTGCGGGTCGGCGTCCGGCGCGGTGACCTCCAGCCGGATCAGCCGGCCGTGGGTGATCGAGCGCAGGTGGTAGACCGCGTGCAGCTCGCGGCCCCGGTCGCCCGGGTAGTGCACGCCGCTGACGCCCAGGCACAGTTCGAAGCGCAGGGCCGGGTCGTCGCGCAGGATGCGGACGGTCCGCAGGAGGTGGGCGCGGTCGATGTGGAAGGTCAGCTCGCCGCGGTCGACGACGGTCCGCTCGATCACCTCGGCCGGGTCCAGGCCCTGCTCCTCCAGGGCGCCCTCCAGCTCGTCGGCGAGCTCGTCGAACCAGCCGCCGTACGGGCGTTCGCTCGGGCCGGGCAGCACGATCGGGGCGGCCAGGCCGCCGAAGCCGGAGGTGTCGCCGCTGCCCGTGGTGCCGAACATGCCCTGGCGGCGGCCGACCACCTCGACCGGGATCTCGCGGACCGGGCGCTCGCGGCGGGTCTCGGGTACCTGCTCGTTCATCGCAGCTGCCCCCGCATCTCGCTGATCGGGGTGGCCTGCAGTGCGAGGGCCTCGCCGAGCTCCTCGGCGCGGCGGCGGTTCACGCCCAGCGGCTCGTGCTGGATCTTGTCGTGCAGCTTCAGGATGGCGTCCATCAGCATCTCCGGGCGGGGCGGGCAGCCGGGCAGGTAGATGTCCACCGGGACGATGTGGTCGACGCCCTGCACGATCGCGTAGTTGTTGAACATCCCGCCGGAGGAGGCGCAGACGCCCATCGAGATGACCCACTTGGGGTTGGGCATCTGGTCGTACACCTGGCGCAGCACCGGGGCCATCTTCTGACTCACCCGGCCCGCCACGATCATCAGATCGGCCTGTCGGGGGGAGGCCCGGAAGACCTCCATCCCGAACCGGGCCAGGTCGTAGCGCCCGGCGCCGGTGGTCATCATCTCGATCGCGCAGCAGGCCAGACCGAAGGTGGCCGGGAAGACGGACGCCTTACGCACCCAGCCGGCGACCGACTCCACGGTCGTGAGCAGAAAGCCGCTCGGCAGCTTCTCCTCGATTCCCATCAGATCCCTCTCAGTGCCCTCAAGTCCTCTGGTTCACCGGCCCCGGTACCTCGGGCGCGGGTTCTCGGGCCCGGTTCACCGGCCCTGGTACGTCGGCCCGTTCGGGCTTGTCCGCTCGTTCACAAGGGCTGCGGCCGGCCCCGCGCTCAGTCCCACTCCAGGCCGCCGCGGCGCCACACGTAGGCGTAGGCGACGAAGACGGTGGCGATGAACAGGAGCATCTCGACCAACCCGAAGATCCCCAGGGCGTCGAAGGTCACCGCCCAGGGGTAGAGGAAGACGATCTCGATGTCGAAGACGATGAAGAGCATCGCCGTCAGGTAGTACTTGATCGGGAACCGACCGCCGCCCACGGGCTGCGGGGTCGGCTCGATGCCGCACTCGTACGCCTCCAACTTGGCCCGGTTGTAGCGCTTGGGGCCGGTGAGCGAGGCCATCACGACGGAGCCGACCGCGAACGCCGCCGCGATGGCACCGAGTACGAGGATCGGCGCGTAGGCATTCATAGCCCCCGCTCCCTCCGTCCAGTCGTCCTTGACTGCAGATCGGAACCGGCGGGTCACGCTGAGGTGAACCCGCCCTCCAGTTCCCGGGATCCGCCCCATGTGAGGCAGTTCACAAGGCCTGGAGTGAGCGCATCCTATGCCTGTTGGCTTGTGATCTGCGACACGCAGTTCATCGCCTTCTTTGTGATCTATGACACTCCGGCGATGGGATTGGAGGTGGACATGCCCAGAAGCGTCAACACAGGGGAGCTAAATGATCACATGCGGTCGCAATTACTGTGGAAGCGGCCGATCGATGGCGCGCTTCTATATCAACTATGCTCCGCTGTAGGCAAATTTCTGGGCGCCATGTTGACGTGATATGGAGGCTCACTCTGAGGGGTGGTGGGGGTGGGAACGTGCGCTTGACCCTTCGTTCACAAGCGCGCGAGCGCGCGCAGGGGTTTCCTTTCCCCCTCCCCCTCCCCCACCCGCCCGCCGCCCGCCGCCCGCCGCCCGCCGCCCGCCGCCCGCCGCCCGCGCGAGCCTTCGCCCAGGCTGGGCCGGCCGGTCCCAGCACAGGGGGCATCGCGCGCCCGCCCACCACCCACCCACCACCCGCGCACCCGTCTACCCGCGCGCTCACGCCTGCGCTCCCGCGCAGTGCCCGTGCACTTCCCGTGCACCTACTCCTCCGCGCCTCCGCGATCTTGCGCTCGCGCGGACCCGCACGCCCTCGTGCCCGCCCACCCATGGCCCTTCGGCGAGGGGCTACCTTGGCCCCGGCCCGACCTCCTTCTGGGCAGACCACCCTTTCTCGCGCGGTCCTCAATCCCCGGCCCGATCCCCGGGCCCGCCATCACCCTTGGCCCTGCCTCCCTTTCCCTTCCGCGCGTCGCCCTCCTGCGGGCCCTGTCTCCGATCCGCCCTCGCCACTTCGGGCCAGGGGCCGGTCACCGGTTACCGGCCGCCTGCTCCCACACCCAGGCCGCGATGCCCACCCGGTTACGGGCACCGAGCTTGCGCTGGACGTTGGCGAGGTGGTTCTTCACCGTCCCCGGTGAGATGAACAGCCCGGCGCCGATCTCTGCGTTGGTCGCGCCATCGGCCACCAGCTCAGCAATCTCCCTTTCCCTCGCAGTCAGTTCCTCCGCCGGGCCGGCTATCAACGGCCCGGCCACACCCGGCCCGGCATCGGGCACGGGCCGTACATCCGGTTCGGTGACCGCCATGTGCCGCAGCAGCCGCACCGTGACCTGGGGGCTGATCAACGCGTCCCCGGCCATCGCCGCCCGGACCGCCTCGATCAGCAGCACCGGGCCCGAGCGCTTCAGCAGGAATCCCGCCGCACCGTGCCGCAGGGCCGTGTGCACGTACTCGTCCAGGTCGAAGGTCGTCACCACGACGACCTTGCACTGGCCCTCCAACTGCCGCGTCACCTCAAGGCCGTCGAGCTTCGGCATCCGGATGTCCGCAATGACCACATCCGGCTTCAGCCGCCGCGCCTCCTGCACCGCGAGCGCACCGTCCGGCGCCTCCGCCACCACCGTCATGTCCGGCTGGGCGTCCAGAACCATGCGGAACGCGCTGCGGACATCCGCCTGGTCGTCGGCGATCAGGATGCGGATCGGCCCCGCCTTGCTGCTCATACGTGAATCACCCCTCTCACGGCCTGGCCCTGCTTCTGCACCGACCGCTCCTGCCCACGGTGGGCTCCCTCCACGGGCAGCGATGCTGCCACCCGCCAGGAGTCCTGTCCGTGCGGACCCGCATCGAGTGATCCTCCGAGGGCTTCCACCCGGGCGGTCAGCCCCGGCAGTCCGCTCCCACCGCCTCGACGCGGCCGGGCCGAAGTCTGGCCCCGACCGTCGTTGATCACGGTCAGCTCCAGCCATCCGCCCGTACAGCGGGCCTGGATCTCGACCGTGCGCGCTGCCGCCGCGTGCCGCCTGACGTTGGTCAGAGCCTCGACGACGATCCGGTGGACCGTGCCCTCCACCTCACGCGGGACGGTCTGGTCCGGTAGCTCCAGCCGAACGTCCGCACCTCCCGATGCGGTGAACTGCTCGGCCACCTCGATGAGTTCGGCCAATCCGGGCTGCGGGTCCCGGCCACCGCCGTCCTCGGAGCGCAGCAGCTGCACCGTCCGGTCCAGCGAGGCCAGGGCCCGCTGGCCGGCCTGCTCTATCCGCTCGAACATCTCCACCGCCCGCGCCGGATCGATCGCGGCCAGGTAGGCCCCGGCCTGCGCCTGCGCGACCATGCCGCTCACGTCGTGTGCCACGAAGTCGTGCAGGTCATGGGCGAGTTCCAGACGCTGGGTCCGCTTCGCCTCGGCCACCGCGCGGTTGCGGGCCTCATCCACGCCCCGCAGGTAAAGGCCGACCAGGACGGCGGGGAGGGAGAGCATCGACCCGAATCCGAAGAGGGTGAGGGTGTCGCCGGGCCCGGCGATCGCCTCGAAGCGGGACAGCCACAGCGTGACCGCTCCACAGGCCGTCCAGGCCGCCGCCGCGCAGCGCGGGCCGTCCTCGGAGCGCAGGCTCAAGATCACCGCCAGGAGCAGGGCGGCCAGTTCGACCAGGCCGAGCAGGCCAGGCCAGCGATCCTCCTCGGTCCAGCGGCCGAGGATCCAGACACCGGCGGTGACGGCCACCGACACCGCCCCGAGTGCGGTGGTCACGGCCGCCGCTCCGTACCGCCGCCGTGCCGCCCAGGCCGGCAGCAGCAGGACCAGGACGACTCCCGACAGGAGTTGAGTCACCGTCACCGCCTCCTTTCCGCGTGTTCGTCTCTTCGACTGCCGTCACATTACGACGCCGCCCAGGTGGCGCGCTTGTGCCGATCGGCATATTTCATCGGCCTGTTGAGCTGGAGGAACAGCCCGATCGGCACTGCCGCGAACCCCTGGAGTGCGGTCAGTCTTGGGTCATCGCAGCCGGCCAAGGGCGCCGGTTCGAGGAGGGGTTCACCGCCATGTCGAAGATCATGCTCAAGTCCCGTGTCGGCGACCGGCCCGCCGCGGCCGTCACCACCGGCGTGCCGCCCGCGCCCCGCTGGGCCGAACTGGCCGCCAGGGCCACCCTGTGGACGACCGTGCCCTCGGGGGTGTGGCGGATCGCGTTCGGCTTCGGTGTTCCGGTCGGCTTCACGGGAGCCACGGGCGCGGCGTTCGCCGAGCACCAGCCGGGCTGGGGCACCGTCTACGTGATCGTGCTGAGCGCCGTGGCCGAGTCGCTGGCCTTCCTGACCGTCGGCCTGGTCCGGCCGTGGGGGCAGGTGGCGCCCCGGTGGATACCGCTGATCGGCGGCCGGAGGGTCCGCCCGCTCGCCGCGATCGTCCCGGCCGCACTGGGCTCGGTGGTGCTCACCTGGACGGGCATGTCCGCACTGTTCGGGGGATGGGCGCGGGACATGGCAGACCCGGACTCGCCTCAGGGCTTTGCCGCTGCGGTGATGACCCTCGCCTACCTGCCGCTGGTCGCGTGGGGGCCGCTGCTCGGGGCGGTCACCGTCGACTTCGCGCGCCGTACCCTGCGGCGCCGGTGACGACGGCCGCGGTGATGACGGCCACGGTGACGAGGACCGCAGTGACGAGGACCGCGGGTCAGGCCGGGACGGACTCCGGCACCGGCTCGGACGCCTCATGGCGCTCGAGGGTCGGGGCAGTGCGGCGGCCCCACTCCGTCGCCACCAGGACCAGGGCTCCCCCGAGCAGTGCGAGCGGGCCCATCCGGTTCCCGGCGATGGTGATGCCGAAGACGGCGGCCCACAGCGGTTCGGTGCCGAGCAGCAGGCTCACCCGGGACGGTGAGCTCTCCCGGACGGCCCACGTCTGAACGAAGAAGGCGAAGAGCGTGCAGAACAAGGACAGGTGCAGCAGCCAGGCCCACTGGCCGGCCCCGTACGAGCGGGCGACGGCCCAGGGCGAGGGGCCCACGGACAGCGCAACGACGGCGAACACGGAGGTGGCGACGGTGAGTTGGATCCAGGTGATGGCGAGCGTGTCGGTGTCGCGGACGGCGCGCGTGCGCGCGGTGCCGAGGACGTACGCCGAACGGACCAGGGCGGCGCCCAGGACGAGGAGGTCGCCGAGCGTGGGAGGGCGCAGCCCGCCGTCCCCGGTGAGCAGGGCGACGCCGGCGACGGCGAGCCCGGCTGCCGCGAGGAAGGCTCGCGGTGGCGCGGTTCGGGCGAGTGCGCTCTCGCCGAGCGGGGTGAGCACCATCGCGAGGCTGATGATGAGCCCCGCGTTGGTGGCGGAGGTGTGCACGGCGCCGTAGGTCTCGAGCAGGAAGATCCCGCTGAGCACCAGCCCGAGGGCGGCACCGCCGAGCCACTCGGCGCGGCTCAGCCTTCGCAGCGACCGCCAGGCGACCGCTCCGAGCAGGGGGAGCACCAGCCCGAACCGCAGGACGAGCATGGCCACGGCCGTCCTCGGCTCGGCCACTCGTTGGACGGCGAGGAAGCTCGACCCCCACACGACTGCCACGAGCAGGACCGGTAGGTCGCGGAGCATCGATGAGGACGAGGACACGGACAGGGAGGCACGCATGAGGAAGAACCCTCCGAGCGGACGGAACCGGCGGGCGCGAGTACCGTACGGCGTCGGACGGACCCAGGTGCTGGGCGGCAGGCCCAGTGGTGAACAGGGCGGGGCGTGGGGCAGGGGTGCGCCATCCTCGCGTATCGGCCCGCCGGCGGGCAATGCCCGGCTCGGCTCGCTGAGGGTCAGGCAGCGAGCAGACCGTTCGCAGCGGCGATCGCCTCGATCTCGGCCGGCGTGCCGGACATGACGGTGCGGACGTGCTCGGTGACGAGTTCGACGGGCCAGTCCCACCACGCCGAGCGAAGCAGGCGCTCGGTGTCGGGGTCGTCGAAGCGGCGGCGGATCGGGCGGGCGGGGTTGCCGCCGACGACGGTGTAGGGCTCGACGTCTGCGGTGACCATCGCTCCGGCCGCGATGATCGCTCCGTCGCCGATCCGGACGCCGGGAAGGACGGTGGCGCCGAAGCCGAACCAGACGTCGTTGCCGATCACGGTGTCCCCTCGGCTGGGGAGGCCGGTGACGATGTCGAGGGTCCGCTCGGTCCAGGCGCCGCCGAACATGGTGAAGGGAAAGGTGGAGACGCCGATGGCCGGGTGGGCGGCACCGGCCATCAGGAACCGGGTCCCGGTGGCGATGGCGCAGTACTTGCCGATCACCAGCCGCTCGGGCCCGTAGGCGTAGAGGACGTTGCGCTCCTCGAAGCGGGTGGCTCCGTCCGGGTCGTCGAAGTAGGTGTACTCGCCGACCTCGATCCGGGGGTCGGTCACGAGCGGGCGCAGCAGGACCACTCGGTCGTGGCCGGTGAGCGGGTGAAGGGCGGTGGGATCGGGGATGGAGGTGGCGGACAAGCGGACTCCTCTCGTAATGCGACTGGCGTCGCATTACGATGATCATGGCAGGTTGCCGCCTTCACGGCAAGCACTAATGCGACTGGAGTCGACTTTGCATGCAGCCCCACACCCCGAGCGCGACCACTCGGCCGGCCCGCGGGCCGGCCTGCCGCTCGACGAACCGGCGAGCCACCCGGGAGCCGAGCGATCCGGGCGCCCCCGCGCCGCGGCCCCCGATCGACCCCGCACGCCGACGCCACGGCCCGGCGGGCGCAGCTCCCGCGTGCGGGCGGACGTGGTCGCCGCCACGCTCGCCGAGGTCACCGAGAAGGGCTACGACGGCCTCACCGTCGAAGCGGTCGCCACCCGTTCCGGGGTCCACAAGGCGACGCTCTACCGACGCTGGGGCGGAGTGGACGGCTTGGTCGCGGAGGCCTTGACCGCGTCAGCCGACCAGGCCTGGCCGCTACCCGACACCGGAGACCTCCAGGAGGATCTCCGCCGCATTACGCAGGAGGTGCATGCCGTCTTCACCGACCCGGACCAGGCCCCCACTCCGATCGCGCTGATCGCCGCCGCCCAGCGCTCGGACACCGGCGCCGCCGCCCTGCGCGCGTTCTTCGCGGCCCGCCACCACCAGGCCGCAAAGGTGGCCGAACGGGCCGTCGCCCGGGGGGAGTTGCCCGCAGAGACGGATGGCGCGGAAGTGGTGCGGGCCGCCACCGCGCCGCTCTACTACCGCCTGTTCGTCACCGGCGAACCGCTGGACGCCCGCACAGCCGAGCGGGCTGCCGACGCCGCCGCCCTGGCCGCCCGAGCCGGCCTGTTCAACCCGAGCCCGAAGCCCGAGCCCAGCCCCGGACCCGGCCCCGAGCCCAGCCCCGGACCCGGCCCCGAGTCCGGGCCCGGACCCGACCCGGGCGCCGAACCCGCCTCGACGCCCGAAGCCCCCACCACCCAACGGAAATCGATGACCCCGAACGACAACTGACCGACCATCGGCACCGGTCGGCCGACGGAAGCGCCACCGCCCCGCCCTCTATCGGACGCCCACCCCGCCGTGGATGATTCCTCCATGACAATCCAGCCGTCCACCACCCCACGGAAGGCCCGTCACGTGAAGCGCAAGCACTGGGCTCTGGTCGCCGCCGCCACCGTCCTGCCGCTCGTCGCGAGCACCGGCACCGCCGTCGCGGACGCCGCACCCCGGCCCGCGACCGCTGCTGCCGCCTGCACCTACACGCCCGCCGTGCCGGCCGACAACTTCAAGGGCATCCCCGTCTTCGACCCCGAGGAGGCAGCGGAGCCGTACCGCGCGACGCTGCGGACCAGCCAGGGCCGGATCACCTTCGAGGCGCTGACCGACAAGGCGCCCTGCACCACCTTCTCCTTCCGCTTCCTTGCCGAGAACGACTACTTCGACCGCAGCCACTGCCACCGCCTCACCACCCAGCGGATCTACGTCCTGCAGTGCGGGGACCCGACCGGGACGGGCAGCGGCGGCCCCGGCTACTCGTTCCCAGATGAGAACCTGACCGGCGCCACCTACCCGGCCGGAACGGTCGCCATGGCCAACGCCGGCCCGAACACCAACGGCAGTCAGTTCTTCTTCGTCTGGAAGGACACCAAGCTCTCTCCCGCCTACACCCCGTTCGGCCGGGTCACGGAGGGCCTGGACGTCCTGCAGAAGATCGCCGCCGGCGGCGAGGACGACCAGAACAACCCCGGCGACGGCTTCCCCAACCTCCCGGTGAACATCCGCCACGTGAAGATCAGCACCAACTGATCGGACAGGAAGGACCGCCCCTCGCCCACTGGACCCGATCGAGCGTCGCCGCTCCCGTACGGTGGCAGCAGGCACCGACCACACCGCACGGGAGCAGCGCCGCATGGACAGCCGGATCTGGGAGAGCGTCGACCACCTGGTCGCATGGCTCGACGAGGAGAGCACGCAGTCGCCCCAGGAGGAGCGTCTGCTGCGGCTCCTCAAGCTCTCCGAGGAGGTCGGCGAGGTCGGCGCAGCCGTGATCGGGGCCACCGGTCAGAACCCGCGCAAGGGTGTCACCCACACCTGGGAGGACGTCCAGCACGAGCTGTGCGACGTCGTCTTCACCGCACTCGTCGCGCTCAGGACGCTCACCCCGGACGCGTCCCGGGTCTTCGCCGAACGCCTCGCCTACGTGGAGCAGCGCTCAGCCGCCTCCCGCGGCGACGACGCCCCCAGCGACGAAGACGGCGAAGATGGCGACGGCGAAGCACTCAACGGCGACACCCACACCAACAGCACCAGCAACACGCCCCGGAGCACCACCGCCCCCACGCCCTGACACACACCAGGCGCCCCGAGGCCCCGACGCCCCGACGCCCCGCGGCCCCGCGGCCCCGAGGCCCCGAGGCCCCGAGGCCCCGAGGCCCCGAGGCCCCGAGGCCCCGAGGCCAAGCATCCGGCGCGATGCCTCAGGAGTTCGGCGCGACCTTCGTGAGGCCGTTGATGACGCGGTCCATCACGTCGCCGCCCTGCGGGTCGCGGAGGTTGGCGAGCAGCTTGAGCGTGAAGCGCATCAGCAGCGGGTGGGTGAGGCCGCGCTGGGCGGCGAGCTGCATCACCTTCGGGTTGCCGATGAGCTTCACGAAGGCGCGGCCGAGCGTGTAGTAGCCGCCGTAGGTGTCCTTGAGGACGCGCGGGTACGCGTGGAGGGCACGCTCGCGTCCGGTGGCGGTCACCCGGGCGAGTGCCTGCACGATGACCCCGGCGACGAGCTGTCCGGATTCCATCGCGTAGGCGATGCCTTCGCCGTTGAACGGGTTGACCATGCCGCCGGCGTCGCCGACGAGCAGCAGCCCGCGGGTGTAGTGCGGCTGCCGGTTGAAGGCCATCGGTAGGGCGGCGCCGCGGATCGGCTCGGTCATGTTCTCGGGGGTGTAGCCCCATTCCTCGGGCATGCCGGCGCACCAGGCCTTCAGCACCTCGCGCCAGTCGAGCTCGCCGAAGGCGGGCGAGGAGTTGAGGATGCCGAGGCCGACGTTGGAGGTGCCGTCGCCCATGCCGAAGACCCACCCGTACCCGGGCAGCAGCTTGCGCTGGCCGTCGCGGGTGTCCCAGAGTTCCAGCCAGGACTCGAGGTAGTCGTCGTCGTGCCGCGGCGAGGTGAAGTACGTCCGGTAGGCGACGCCCATGGGGCGGTCCTCGCGGCGGTGCAGGCCCATGGCGAGCGAGAGCCGGGTGGAGTTGCCGTCCGCGGCGACGACGAGCGGGGCGCGGAAGGTGACCGGCCGCTTCTCGTCGCCGAGCTTGGCGGTGACGCCGACGATCCGCCCGGTGCGGTCGTCGAGGACGGGCCCGCTGACGTTGCACCGCTCGTAGAGCCGGGCGCCGGCCTTCTCGGCCTGGCGGGCGAGCAGTTCGTCGAAGTCGGCGCGCTTGCGGACCAGCCCGTAGTCGGGGAAGGAGGACAGCTCGGGCCAGTCGAGTTCCAGCCGGACGCCGCCGCCGATGATGCGCAGGCCGCGGTTGTGCAGCCAGCCGTTCTCGGTGGAGACGTCGATGCCCATGTCGACCAGCTGCTTGGTGGCGCGCGGGGTCAGGCCGTCGCCGCAGACCTTCTCGCGCGGGAAGGCGGTCTTCTCCAGCAGCAGCACGTCCAGCCCGGCCTGGGCCAGGTAGTAGGCGGTGGTGGAACCGGCCGGGCCCGCGCCCACCACGATGACGTCGGCGGTGCTCTCGACCGTGCTCTCCGGCTTCGTCAGATCGGCTGCGGTCTCGGACACGTGGACACACTCCTGGAGCTGCGACGGGGTCGGGGGGAGGGGGACGGCGGCTTCGTCCCCGGCAGTCTAGTTCCGCTCACGCCGCCGGGAACGCCCCCGCCCCACCCGTGCGGACGCCTTTCAGCACAGCACAGCACAGCCGCTACGCGAGCTTGTACCCCCGGTGCAGCGCGACGATGCCACCGGTCAGGTTCCGCCAGGCGACCTTGGACCAGCCGCTCTCCTGCATCCGGCCGGCCAGCGCGGGCTGGTCGGGCCAGGCCCGGATGGACTCGGCGAGGTAGACGTACGCGTCGGGGCTGCTGCTGACGGCGGTGGCCACCGGCGGCAGGGCACGCATCAGGTACTCGGTGTAGACCGTGCGGAAGGGCGTCCAGGTCGGGGTGGAGAACTCGCAGATCACCAGCTTGCCGCCGGGCTTGGTGACCCGGTGCATCTCGCGCAGCGCCGCGTCGGTGTCGTGGACGTTGCGCAGGGCGAAGGAGATCGTCACCGAGTCGAAGGTGTCGTCCGCGAAGGGCAGCCGGGTGGCGTCGCCGGCGGTGAGCGCCAGCTCGGGGTGACGGCGCTTGCCCTCGACGAGCATGCCGACCGAGAAGTCGCACGGGACGACCTGCGCCCCGGCCTCGGCGAAGGGCAGCGAGGAGGTGCCGGTGCCGGCCCCGAGGTCGAGCACGAGGTCCCCCGGTCCGGCGGCGACCGCCTCGGCCACGGCCCGGCGCCAGAAGCGGGCCTGGCCGAGGGAGAGCACGTCGTTGGTGCGGTCGTACTTGGCCGCGACGTCGTCGAACATGGCGGCGACTTCGTGCGGCTTCTTGTCCAGGGAGGCTCGGGTCACGCCCCCCATTGTTCACCCTGGCGTCCGCTCACCGACCACGCACCCCGGCCACGCCGCCGCCGACGCGCCGCGACCGTGCCGCCGCCGCGCCACCACCGCGCCGCGCGCCGTGCCGCAGGCCCCGCCCGTTCAGCGCGGGCCGCGGCGCCCGCCCGCGCGCCGCCGCCGGCGGGAACGCTTGCCCTGCGTTATCGCCGGCATCCCCTCGGCCAGCGCCCCGGTCGCCAGCGCGAGGTTGGCGGCCAGCCGCCCCTGCCGGGTGCGGACGGCGAGGGCCCGCCGGTGGCGCCGGATGCGCAGCACGCAGATCACGAAGAGCACGACGGCGACCGGCACGCTGTACCGGGCCAGCCCGACGCCGACCGGCTGCGGATAGGTGTCGCCGCAGATCCGCACCGCGCCCGGGTCGTCGGCGGCGTGCTCCAGGCAGATGGTGTCGCCGAGCTTGGTGCCGTCCGCGAGCGGCAGCGCGGCGGCGGTGTGCGGCTGTCCGGCAGCCCGGTAGCTGACGGCGCTGTAGCTGCCGCCCCCCGTGGGGAGCTGGGTGACGACGCCTTCGACTCGCACCGGGTGGGCCTCGATCCGGTCGGCCTGGTCGGCCTGGCGCCAGCCGAGCAGGCACATGCCGAGGGCCATCACGGCGCTGAGTACGGCGGCGAGGTACCAACCACGGCCCATCCGCGGGGAGCGCGGCGGGGGAACGATCGCGGTTCGCATGGTTCCTGTCCTGGCTTGCCTTCGGGGCCTGGGACGTGGCCCCGCCGCCCGCGGGCACGGACGGTGGTGTGGTGAGGGTACGGAGTGAGCGCTGTCGGGGATCGTATCCGCTGGCGGGCCTTCAGGTCACGGCGAAGGGGGAATCACCCCCTTACGAGGGCACCGGAGTTCGGGTGCACACGAAGGAAGTCCCGTACGCCACACGGGAATCCGACTACTGACGAGTACGTCACACCGTCACCGGAAGGCCCGTGCGGTCCGGCCCGCACCGGACGGCCCCCGCCGCGGCCGGGCCTCACCGGCGCCGGTACACCAGCCGCCCGCCCAGCACGGTGGCCAGGCACCCGCCCGCCGCCGGTCCGGGGCGCCCCTCCCCCGAGCCGTCCACCACGCCCTCCACCGAAACCATCGGAACCACCGGGAACACCGGAACCACCGGGAACACCGCGAAGTCCGCCCGCCCGCCGGCCGCCACCCGCCCGTGGACGGCCTCCGCGAACGGCAGCACCGCCAACGGGTCCAGCGCCCCCACCGCCCCGGCCGCCGACGGCAGCACCGCCAGCCCCGACCGCGCCACCGCCGTCCGCACCGCGGCCCGCTCGAACGGCCCGGCCACCGCCGTCACCCCGTACCCGAGCATCCGCTGCAGCCCGCGCCGCGCACTCGCCCCGAACCGCGCCTCGTCGGCGCAGCCCACCAGCCCGTCCGCGACCGGCTCGACCCCGACGTCCTCCCGCGGGTCGGGGTGGTAGTCGCGTTCGAGCAGCCGGTGCCCGGACGGGTGGCGCAGCCCGGGCGCGAGCAGCGAGCCCGGGCCCCAGTCGCGCACCCGCGCGCCGGGGTGGGCCGCCGCCAGCTCCGGGTACGGCCCGACCGCCTCCACCCACTCGCCGCGCACCAGCACCGCCCCGTCCGGGAGGGACGGGGCGGCGGGGTCGGCCGGGTCGGGCAGCACGAACGCCGCCCGGTGCAGGGTCAACACATCAGCTCCGGGGTCAACACGTCGTCACGAGAACGGCCGGCCCCGGGGCCGGCGCGGCAGCCCCGGGTGGGCAGGGGAGCGACCGGCCTCAGTTGTCCAGGATCTTCAGCTCGGGGTGCGCGGTGCCGCCCTCGATCGCCGTGGAGGCGATGTGCGAGGCGACCCGCGGGTCGACCGGGTCGTTGGCCGGGTCGTCCAGCACCCGCAGGTGCTCGTACGTGGTGGAGCGCTGCGCCGGGACGCGGTCGGCGGCCCGGATGAGGTGGATCAGCTCGGTGAGGTTGGAGCGGTGCTTGGCGCCGGCCGCCGAGACGACGTTCTCCTCCAGCATCACGGATCCGAGGTCGTCCGCCCCGTAGTGCAGCGACAGCTGGCCGGCCTCCTTGCCGGTGGTCAGCCAGGAGCCCTGGATGTGGGCGACGTTGTCGAGGAACAGGCGGGCGATCGCGATCATCCGCAGGTACTCGAAGACGGTCGCCTGGGTCGAGCCCTTCAGGTGGTTGTTCTGCGGCTGGTAGGTGTACGGGATGAACGCCCGGAAACCGCCGGTGCGGTCCTGCACGTCGCGGATCATCCGCAGGTGCTCGATCCGCTCGGCGTTGGTCTCGCCGGTGCCCATCAGCATGGTGGAGGTGGACTCGACGCCGAGGCCGTGCGCGGCCTCCATGATCTCCAGCCAGCGCTCGCCGGACTCCTTCAGCGGGGCGATGGCCTTGCGCGGCCGCTCCGGGAGGAGTTCGGCGCCGGCGCCGGCGAAGGAGTCCAGGCCGGCCCGGTGGATCCGGGTGATGGCCTCCTCGATCGAGACGCCCGAGATCTTGGCCATGTGCTCGACCTCGGAGGCGCCGAGGGAGTGGATCACCAGCTGCGGGAAGTCGGCCTTGATCGCCGAGAAGGCGCGCTCGTAGTACTCGACGCCGTAGTCGGGGTGGTGGCCGCCCTGGAACATGATCTGGGTGCCGCCCAGTTCGACGGTCTCGGCGCAGCGGCGCAGGATCTCGTCGAGTTCGCGGGACCAGCCCTTGTCGCTCTTCGGCGGCACGTAGAAGGCGCAGAACTTGCAGGCCGTCACGCACACGTTGGTGTAGTTGATGTTGCGCTCGATGATGTACGTCGCGATGTGCTCGGTGCCGGCGTAGCGGCGGCGGCGCACCGCGTCGGCGGCGGAGCCGAGCGCGTGCAGCGGCGCGAAGCGGTAGAGGTCGAGCGCCTCCTCCGGGGTGATCCGGCCGCCGGCGGCGGCGCGGTCGAGCACGGCCTGCAGGTCGGTGCTGGACGCATCGAGGGTGGTCGCTGCGATCTCGGTCACCTGTCGGCCTTCTCTCTCTCGGATACTGCTCGGATGCTGCTCGGATGCTGCGCGGGTACTGCCCCGGTGCTGCCCGGGTACTGCTCGGTCCCCGCTCCGCTGGTGCGTTTCCGCTGCTCGTCCAGCGCTGCCGGAGGCCGGACAAGGGGCGTCCGGGTACGGCCGAACCAGCCTACGCCAGCTGATTTCAGGCGCCCGCGTCAGCCCGCCGCGCCCGTGCCCGGCGCCGTCCCGTCCACCTTGCGCAGCGTGCCGGACGGGTTCCCGGCCGCCGGATCGGCGGAGTTGAAGCGGATCGTGCCGTCGGTCTGCAGGGTGAGCGTCTCCGTGTTGGAGCCGCTGGTGCAGGCGCCGGGGATCGAGGAGTGGAGCAGCCGGGACTGGAACACCAGCTTGCCGTCGGCAACCGACTTGAGCGTCCAGGCGCCCTCGCAGCTGATCGAGAACAGGCCGGTGAGGGCGTTGCGGCTGGTGGTGCTCTCCTGCCCGATCGCGCCGGGGTGGACGGTGACCGTGGTGGTCCCGGCGGACAGGCCCTTCTCGGTGGCCATCTCCCCGCGCCAGGTGCCGAGGAACGCGGCCGGCACCGCGCTCGGCCCACCCGTCCCGGACGCCACGGGCGCCGCCGAAGCGGTGCCCGAGGCAGTGCCCGCAGTAGGACCCGTAGGAGGAGGGGACGGCGCCGGCAACGGTCCGGTGGCCCCCGGGCTCCCGGACGCCGTCGCATCAGCGACCGGCCCGACCGGCCCCACCGGCTCGTCCCGGTGCAGCCCCGCGTACAGCCCGTACCCGCCGCCCGCGAGCACCGCCACCGCCAGCGCCGCCCCGGCGGTCCTCCGCCCGGTCCGCGACCGGCCCGCCCGCGACCGCTCCGCCCCCGCCGGCGCCGCGCCTGCCGGCACGTCCGACACCACCGGCGCCGGATCCGTCGGCCCCGGATCCACCAGCACGGGCTCCACCAGTGCGGGCTCCGCCGGCCCGAACCCCCCGGAACCCCCCGAACCGCCCGGCTCCTCCCCCTCCAGGTCCAGCAGCTCCACCGCGCTGCGCCCCACCGCCGCCGCCAGCGCGGGCGGCAGCCACCCGCCCTGCCCGAGCCGGGCGGCGGCACCGCCGTCCGGGTCGAGCCGGTCCCGCAGCTGCCGCGGGGTGGGTCGGGCGGCCGGGTCCTTCGCGAGGCACGCCAGGACGATCCCGCGCAGCGGCTCGGTGAGCCCGGCGACGTCGGGTTCCTCGTGCAGCACCCGGTAGAGGAGGACGGCCGCGCTGACGCCCTCCCCGAAGGGGTGGACCCCGGTGGCGGCGAAGGCGAGGACGGCGCCGAGCGAGAAGACGTCGCCGGCCGGGCCCGCGGTCTGTCCGTTCGCCTGTTCGGGCGACATGAAGCCGGGTGAGCCGACCACGTACCCGGACTGGGTGAGGCCGCTGCTCGCGTCGAGTGCGCGGGCGATGCCGAAGTCGATCAGCCGCGGCCCGGCCAGGGTGAGCAGCACGTTGGACGGCTTGACGTCCCGGTGCACCAGCCCGAGCCCGTGGACGTGCTGCAGCGCCTCGGCGAGCCCGATGCCGAGGGCGCGCACGGCGGGTCCTGGCAGCGGCCCGAAGTCCTGGACGGCGGTGCCGAGCGCGGGGCCGGCCACGTAGCCGGTGGCGACCCAGGGCTGCTCGCCCTCGGTGTCGGCATCGAGGACGGGCGCGGTCCAGGCGCCGCCGACGCGCCGGGCGGCGGCCACCTCCTGGCGGAACCGGGCGCGGAACTCGGCGTCGTCGGCGAGTTCGCCGCGCACCACCTTGACGGCGACGGTGCGCCCGCCGGCCGTGCGGCCGAGGTAGACGCGGCCCATCCCGCCCGCGCCCAGCCGCCGCAGCAGCCGGTACGCGCCGACCTGGCGCGGGTCGTCCGCCCCGAGTGCCCGCATGCCCGTACGCTCCCCTCGCCCCGCGCCCGCGCGGTCGCCGTCGCCGTGCCGCTCGGGCGCGCCGGGAGCGGACCCGCTCCGGGAGCAGACCGTACCGGGCCCGCCCTCCCTCGCGCCCGCCCCGACACCCGAACGCCCGGGCGCACGAACGCCCCGACACCCGAACGCCCGGGCGCGCGAACGCCCGGGCGCGCGACCGGCCGCCTACACCGCCGGCGCGGCGCTCACCGGCAGCGCCACCGGTTCCAGCAGCCGCACCGCCACGTCCGGCGCGAACCCGCTGTCGTGCGCGACCCGCCGGGCGAACTCGGCGATCCCGGCGAGCTGCCGCTCGCCGAGCGAGAAGTCGAGCGCCTCGCTGAAGTACTTCTCCAGCACGTCGGCCCCGAAGGTCTCCCAGCGGGCGGCCTGTTCGGCGACCTTGGCCGCCTCGACGAGCGACAGGTCGCGGGACTCCAGGAAGGCCCGGTGGACGGCCGCGGTCAGCTCGGGGCGGCGTTCGGCGAACTCGCGGCGCACGGCCCAGACGGCGAAGACGAACGGCAGGCCGGTCCACTCCTTCCACATCGCGCCGAGGTCGTGCACGGTGAGGCCGAGTTCGGCGGCCTGGCCGAGGTGGGCGCGCAGGGCCGGGTCGCCGATCAGGACGGCGGCGTCGGCCTCGGCGAGCATCTGGCCGAGTTCGGGCGGGCAGCTGAAGTAGTCGGGGCGCACGCCCTCGCGTTCCTCCAGGAGCAGCCGGGCGAGCCGGACGGAGGTGCGGCTGGTGGAGCCGAGGGCGACCCGGCGGCCGTCGAGGTCGGCGAGCGGCACCTTGCTCACGATGTGGCAGGACATCACCGGGCCGTCGCTGCCGACCGCGATGTCGGGCAGGATGAGCAGGTCGTCGGCGTTGCGCAGGTACTCCACGCAGGTGATCGGCCCGATGTCGAGGGAGCCGTCGACGAGTTGGTCGCTCAGCTTCTCCGGGGTGTCCTTGGTGAGGTCCAGGTCGAGCAGGTTGCCGGTCCTGGCGAGGCCCCAGTAGAGGGGGACGCAGTTCAGGAACTGGATGTGGCCGACGCGCGGCCTGATCGGTGCGTCCTGTTCCGGCGCCGGGGGCTTCGCCGGGTTCGAGGGCGCCGGGGGCTTCGAGGGGTCCGAGGGCGCCGGGGGCTTCGAGGGGTCCGAGGGCTTCGCGGGGTTCGAGGGCTCGGAAGGCTCCGAGTGCTCCGGTGAGTGCGCGTCCGGTGCTGCCACTGTGCCGCTCCCTTGCTGTTCGTACGGCTACTCAGCAGCGTATGCCCGGGGTCGGCGGGGTCCGGCGGCGGGCCTCGCGACACGCGCTCGGGGGCTCGCGGCGGGCGGGCCCGGAGGCCTCGCCGCACCCGTCCCACGGCCGTCCCGGCACCCCTCCGGAGGCCTTACGACACGCGCCGTCCGCGCCGCAAGTCACCCCTGGTCGTCACAGCGGCCGCATGCTAGCGTTGCCCTCAGTTGCAGTTTGATTCCCCTTGCAGTACTTGAAGCCTGCGGAGCATGTAACCGCGGGCTTTTTGTAGTTTTTCAGCAATATCGAAAAACTTCGGACTCGTCCGAAGGCAGGGCGATCAGCGCAGCGGACCGGGTGTCACACGGTGTGGCCCCCGACACGCATCGCAAGGAGAACGGCATGGCCACGGGAACCGTCAAGTGGTTCAACGCTGAGAAGGGCTTCGGCTTCATCGCCCAGGAGGGCGGCGGCCCCGACGTCTTCGTCCACTACTCCGCCATCAACGCGAACGGCTTCCGTTCGCTGGAGGAGAACCAGGCGGTCACCTTCGACGTCACCCAGGGCCCGAAGGGCCCGCAGGCGGAGAACGTCACCGCTGTCTGACCATCCTCTGGTGTTCTGATCGCTCGGGACCTGTACGGGTCCGCCGGCGGCTCCCGACAGCCGCCACCATGAGCACAAGAGCAGTACCCAAGGGGGCCCGCCGATCGGCGGGCCCCCTGCCTTTTTCCCCAACGGCCGACGAAACGACGAAACGCAATGTCGCGGCAGCGACGTGTCGGGGAGTCGGAAGTCGGGGAATCACGCGAAAAGGCCCGGTCCCGAACCGATGATCGGTTCGGGACCGGGCCTTTTCGGCCATTCTTCCGCTCACCCACTCATGGCGAGCGAAAAACAGCCCCTCGCTTTTCGGCCATCCGGCGGTTTTCGGCCGCCGGACGCCCGTCCGGCCGTTCCCGCGCGCACATCAGCCGTCCGTCAGGCGGCCTTCGCGACGGCGGCGCCGGAGGCTCCGGCACCGACGGCACCGGCCGGGGCCTCGTACAGGTCGCCCGAGGGGTTGTTGTACGCGGCGACGTCGAGGATCCGCTCCCGGGCCGCGACCACGACCGGCACGACCACCTGGCCGGCGACGTTCGTGGCGGTGCGCATCATGTCCAGGATCGGGTCGATGGCGAGCAGCAGGCCGACGCCCTCCAGCGGCAGGCCCAGGGTGGACAGGGTGAGCGTCAGCATGACGATCGCGCCGGTGAGGCCCGCGGTGGCGGCGGAGCCGACGACCGAGACGAAGGCGATCAGGATGTAGTCCTTGATGCCGAGGTCGATGTTGTAGACCTGGGCGACGAAGATCGCGGCGACGGCCGGGTAGACCGCGGCGCAGCCGTCCATCTTGGTGGTGGCCCCGAACGGGACGGAGAAGGACGCGTACTCGCTCGGGACGCCGAGGCGCTCGGTGACGCGGCGGGTGACCGGCAGGGTGCCGACCGAGGAGCGGGAGACGAAGGCCAGCTGGATGGCGGGCCAGGCGCCCTTGAAGAAGTGCAGCGGGTTGAGGCCGGCGGCGAAGCGCAGGACCAGCGAGTAGACGACGAACAGCACCAGCGCGCAGCCGACGTAGATGTCGAGGGTCAGCGTGGCGAAGGGCTTGAGCAGGTCCCAGCCGTACTTGGCGACGGACTTGCCGATCAGGCCGAGGGTGCCGAGCGGGGAGAGCCGGATGACCCACCACAGGGCGGTCTGGGTGAGCTCGAGCACGGACTCGCTGAGCTTGAGGACGGGCTCGGCCTTGGCGCCGAGCTTGATGATCGCGGCGCCGACGACGACCGCCATGAAGACGATCTGCAGCACGTTCACCTTGGCGAAGGCGTCGACGATGTTGGTGGGGAAGATCCCGGTCAGGAAGTCGATCCAGGAGCCCTTGTCGTCGAGCGCCTTGAGGCCCTCGGTCTTGAGGTTGGTGCCCTTGCCGGGGTTGGTGAGCAGGCCGAGGCCCAGGCCGATGCCGACCGCGATCAGCGAGGTGAGCATGAACCAGAGCAGCGTGCGGGTGGCGAGGCGGGCCGCGTTGGTGACGCCCCGCAGGTTGGCGACGCTCACCACGATCGCGGTGAACACCAGCGGCGGGACGGCCAGCTTGAGCAGCTGGACGAAGATCTTGCCGATGGTCTCCAGGGTGGTGGCCAGCCAGGAGATGTCGGCGGCGCGGGCCAGGTAGCCGAGGCCGACGCCGAGCACGAGGCCGGCGACGATCTGCACCCAGAACGGCGTCTTGCGGATGCGGGCGAGCACGGACGGCGACGAGGTCGCCTCGGGCGCTGTGGACATGGGGGTGCGACTCCGGGGGAGGGCGTTGCTGACGGCGGGGGGTGGGGCGGGGGTGGGGACGGCGGCACGGCGCGCGGCGGCCGGACGGCAGGGGTCGCGGCCCCGGTCAGGGGCGTGCCGCCCCGATACAGCTGAGGTCGGTGCAGCTCATGGCGCGACAACGGCGCGGGCTGTCCACAGCACCGGTCAGAGCGCACGGGCGGGCGGCGCCGGGCAGCTGGCCCGGGCCGTGCATCCGCAGTGCGTCTGAGGCTGTCATGGCCGACACGTTAGCAGTAAAGGTTTGAGATGTTCAAAGTAGTTGTTTGAGATGGCGTTGACCGGCGGGCAGTTATACGTATAACTTGGTCGTCACACCACCCCTGCCCGCCCGCCACGCATCGGAGAAGGACCCGCCGATGGGCTACCTCGCCCTGCTCCGCGCCCCGCACGTCACCCGACTCCTGCTCGGCACCCTGCTCGGCCGCCTGCCCGCCGGCATGACCGCCCTGGTCATCGCCCTCGCCCTGCGCGACGCCGGGGTGCCGTACGGCCGGATCGGTCTGGCCACCTCCGCCTACGCGATCGCCGCCGCCATCGGCGGACCGGTGCTCGGCCGGATCGTCGACCGCACCGGACAGCCCCGCGTCCTGCTCGCCGCCGCCGTGGTCGCCGGCGGCGGGTACGCGCTGCTCGCCCTCGACCCCGGCTCCGCGATCGCCGCGCCGGTCGGCGCCGCGATCGCCGGCCTCGCCATGCCGCCGCTGGAGCCCTGCCTGCGCTCGCTGTGGCCGGACGTCGTCGACGAGGAGCAGCTCGACACCGCGTACGCCTTCGACTCCGCCTCCCAGCAGATCCTCTACGTCGCCGGGCCGCTCGCCGTCGCCGCGATCTCCGGCCTGTTCAGCCCGGTCGCCGCGCTCTGGGTGGCCGCCGGGCTGGGACTGGCCGGCGCGCTGATCGTCGCCACCACCGGGCCCGCCCGGGCCTGGCGCGCCCCGGCCCGGGAGAAGTCCGCCGGGCTGCTCGGTCCGCTGCGCTCCCCCGGGCTGGTGCTGCTGCTGGTCGGGCTGGCCGGCGCCGGCTGGGCGGTCGGCGCGCAGAACGTGCTGTTCATCGCCTACGCCGAGCGGCACCCCGACGCGCTGCCGGGCGGCGCCGGCACCCTGCTGGCGCTGGCCGCGCTCGGCGGCCTGCTCGGCGCGCTCGCCTACGGCGCGGTCACCTGGCGGCGCAGCACCGCCGCCCGCACCTGGCTGATGGCGCTGGCGATGGCCGCCTCCTACCTGCCGCTGGTCACTCTGCCCGGCCCGTACCCGATGGCGGCGCTGGCCTTCCTCTCCGGGATCGGGCTGGCCCCGCTGCTGGCCGCCGCCTTCGTGCTGGTCGCCGAGCTGGCGCCGACCGGGACGGTCACCGAGGCCTTCGCCTGGCTGGTGACGCTCTTCGCGACCGGCAACTCGCTCGGCTACGCCGTGTCCGGCAAGCTCGCCGAGGGCCCGCTGGGCCCGGTGGCGCTGTGCGCGGCCGGCGGGATCGCGCTCGGCGGGCTGCTGCTGGTCGCCGCCCGGGGCCGACTGGAGACGGCGCCGCCCGCACCGGCGGCGCGGCCCGTCCCGGTGGGCTGACCCGCCCCACGAACGACCGCGCCCGCCGGGGGTCTGGCCCGGCGGGCGCGGTCCGCTGCGGCCGCGCCCGCGCGATCAGCCGGGGAGCCCCGGCCTACGCGGGTGCGGTGGAGGAGCGCAGCACCAGCGAGGTCGCCAACGGCGGCACCGGCGGCACCGGTTCGCCGTGCAGCAGGCCGGCGAGCGCCGCCGCGCCCGCCCGTCCCAGCTCCTCGCCGGGCAGGTCCACGGTGGTCAGCGGCGGGGCGAGCAGGGCGGCGACCGTGACGTTGTCCATGCCGACCACGGACAGGTCGTCCGGCACCCGCAACCCCCGCTCGGCGGCGGCCTGGTAGACGCCGGAGGCGACCACGTCGTCGTCGCAGACCACCGCGCGCGGGCGGTCCGCCCGCTCCAGCAGTTGCCCGGCGACGATCCGGGCGGCCGCGTGGCCGTCGTTCAGGCTCACGCCCAACTCGACGACCTCCAGGCCGAGTTCGCGGACGGCCTGCTCGAAGGCGGCCTGCCGGCGGCGGAAGGTGTAGGCGGCGTGGGTGGAGCGCAGGTGTCCGATCCGGCGGTGGCCCAGGGCGGCCAGGTGCTCGACGGCGGCGCGCATCCCGCCGGCCACGTCGAGTTCGACGGTCGGGCGGGCCCGGTCGGTGCCGGGGTCGGCGTCCAGGAAGACGGCGGGGGTGTCGGGGGGCAGCTCGCCGAGCTGGCTGTCGTCCGGGGAGCAGATCAGCAGGCCGTCGAAGCGGCCGGCGGTGGCGGCCTCGGTGAGGGTGGCGCTGCCCCAGCCGGAGCTGACCACGACGGCCAGGCCGTGCCGGCCGGCCTCCTGGTGGACGCCCTGCAGCACCCGGCCGAAGAACGGGCCCTGCAGGTTCGGCACCGCCAACATGATCATCCCGCTGCGGCCGAGCCGCAGCTGACGGCCCGCGGCCTGCGGGCGGTAGCCGAGGCTGTCGGCGGCCTGCCGGACCCGCTCCCGGGTGGCCTCGGAGACCCGGCGGCCGGCCTCGGAACCGGAGAACACCAGCGAGACGGTGGCCTGGGAGACCCCGGCGAGCCGGGCCACGTCCCGCCCGGTGGGCCGGCGCGCGGGCGGCGGCCAGGTCCCGGCCGTGCTCCCGGCGGACGGCGTCCCGGCGGGGTCGGTGGCGGGCGTCCCCGGGTCGGTGGCGGGCAAGGGCGGGGCTCCGGCCGGGGTCAGTTCTGCCGCGCCGCGGCCGCGCGGGCGGCCTCGTCGGCGGCGTCCTCCTCGGCGTTCTGCGCGGCGATCCGCTCGGCGGTGCGGCTGCGCATCCCGGAGACCTTGGTGCTGATCTGGGCGGACATCTCGTCGCGCTGCTTGCTCAGCAGCGCGTAGCTGAGCGGCGCGGAGGCGAGCGCGGCCAGCAGGAACAGGAAGATCACGCCGGCCTCGCCGCTGACCGGGATGATCCCGAAGTGGCCGAGCAGCAGTGCCACCAGCAGACAGCCGAGGAAGATGCTGACCCGCAGGGAGGTGTAGCGGAGCGTGGCGTGCGACTTCTCCTGGCCGTTGCTGCTCACTGGAACACTTCCTTCTCGCTGGGCGTGGGGGGCGGGGGCCGGCCTCCCAGTGAAGCATGCCCGACGGCCGGCGGGGGGAACGGGGCACCCGGAGCCGGGCCGCCGAACGCCTGCCCGGCGGAGTGTCAGCGCAGGTCGAGCCACATGGTGACGTCGTCCCGGTCGTCGCCGGGGGCGACCCGGATCGCGGCCGGCACCCGGCCGACCTCCTGGTAGCCGGCGCGGCCGTAGAACCGCTCCAGGCCCTGGCCGCCGCGCAGGGTCAGCCGCAGCGACTGCAGGCCCCACGCCCGGGCGATCCGCTCGGCCTCGGCGAGCAGTTCGGCGCCGCGGCCGAGGCCCTGGAGGTCGGGGTGCACCATGACCGACCTGAGCGAGCGCCAGTGGTCCATGATCTCGTAGCGCGTCGACTCGAAGAACAGCAGGCCGACCAGCCGGCCCGTCCCGCTCTCGTGCGCGACCAGCAGCCGGTCCGGGCCCTGCGGCGCGACGCCCGCGAACTGCCGTTCGGCGGTGTCCCACACGTCGTCCTCGGTGACCGGCGGCACGAAGCCGACCGCGCCGCCGGCGTTGCTCACGTCCGTCCACAGCCGGACGATGTCCGACTTCAGGCCGCGGTCGAGCGTCGGGTCCAGGGTGAAGGTCAGCGCCATGCCCGGAGCCTAGGCCCTCCGACACCCCGGAAGCCCCGGCCACCCCGGAAGCCCGGCCGCCCCCACGCCGCTCACCCCGCTCAGGCCACGGCCGGAGCCGCCGCACGCCCGCCGCGCAGCGCCAGGCAGAGCCCGACCGCGATCACGCACAGCCCGCCGGCGCCGTACCAGGCGAGGTCGTAGTTCCCGAGCGCGTCCCGGGCCAGGCCGGCCAGCCCTGCGACGACGGCGGCGCCGATCTGGTGGCTGGCGAGCACCCAGCCGAAGACGATCGGGGCGTCCTCCCCGAAGTTCCGGCGGCACAGCGCGACGGTCGGCGGCACGGTGGCGACCCAGTCCAGGCCGTAGAAGATCACGAAGGCGAGGATCGGCGGCTGCAGCGAGCCGGCGAACAGCTGCGGCAGCAGGAGCAGGGACACGCCGCGCAGCCCGTAGTAGACGGTGAGCAGCAGCCGGGAGTCGACCCGGTCGGTGAGCCAGCCGCTGAACACGGTGCCGACCACGTCGAAGACGCCGATCAGGGCGAGCAGGCTCGCGGCGGTGGTGACGGGCATGCCGTGGTCGTGCGCGGCCGGGATGAAGTGGGTGCCGACCAGGCCGGCGGTGGTGGCGCCGCAGATCGCGAAGGAACCGGACAGCAGCCAGAACGCCCGGCTGCGGGCGGCCTCGCGCAGCACCCGCAGCGAGCGGGCGATCGCCCGGCCGTCCTGCGCGGGGGCGGGCGGGGGTTCGGTGGCGCCGTACGGGAGCAGGCCGAGGTCGGCGGGGCGTTCGCGCATCAGCAGCAGGACGGGCACGGCGACGGCGCAGGCGGCGAGCGAGACCACGACGACGGCGGAGCGCCAGCCGTGCTGCTCGACCAGCCAGGCGCCGACCGGCAGGAAGACCAGGTTCCCGGCCGCGCCGGCGGCGGTGAGCACCCCGGTGACCAGCCCCTGGCGGGCCTGGAACCAGCGGCCGGTGATGGTGGTGGCGAAGGCGCCGGCCATCGAGCCGCTGCCGAGGCCCACCAACACGCCCCAGCAGAGCACGAGTTGCCAGGGCTGGCGCATCAGCATGGTGAGGCCGGCGCCGATCGAGATGGTGAGCAGGGCGCAGACGACGACCAGGCGGACGCCGAAGCGGTCCATCAGGGCGGCGGCGAAGGGGGCGGTGAGGCCGTAGAGGGTGAGGTTGACGGAGGTGGCGCTGGCGATCGTCCCGTTCGACCAGCCGAACTCGTTGTGCAGGGCGTCCATCATCAGGCTGGGCGTGGAGCGGAAGCCGGCCGAGCCGAGCAGGACGAGCAGGGCGACGGCGGCGACCACCCAGGCGTAGTGCACCCGGGGGCGACGGGCGGAGCGGTCGGCGGCGGGGCCGTCCGCGGTGGGGGCGGCGGGGGCGGCGGGGGGTGCGGCGGTGGGGGCGGAGGCGCGGCGTTCGGTCACGCGGACGAGTCTCCCGAGGCGCCGGGGCCGCCACGAGTGGCCTGAATGACAGCTTTCGCAAGGATCGGGCCACCACCGGGCGTACCCTGGCCCGGACCACCGCACCGGCCACCGTGGTGGCCGGCAGCCACCGCACTCGGGAGGGAACGGCATGACGCACCTGGTCGCGGTGCTCGCCCTGGACGGCGTGATCGCGTTCGAACTCGGCATCCCGGCAAGGATCTTCGGCGGCGCCAGGGATCCGGCCGGCCGCCCGCTCTACCGGGTGGCCACCTGCACCCTGGACGGCGGCCCGGTCGCCACCAGCGCCGACTTCCGGATCGCCGTCGACCACGGGCCGGAACTGCTGGAGCGGGCCGACACCGTGGTGGTCCCGGCCTCCGCCGACTCCAGCCCGGAGGCGGTGGACGCCGCCTTCACCCCCGCCCTGGCCGCCGCGCTGGCCCGGATCCGGCCCGGCACCCGGCTGATGTCGATCTGCACCGGCTCCTTCCTGCTGGCCGCCGCCGGGCTGCTGGACGGCCGCCCGGCCACCACGCACTGGCGCTACACCGAGCGGTTCGCCCGGTTGTTCCCGCAGGTGCGGCTGGATCCGGACGTGCTCTACACCGACGACGGCGACGTGCTCACCTCCGGCGGGGTGGCCGCCGGGGTGGACCTGTGCCTGCACGTGGTGCGCCGCGACCACGGCAGCGCGGTGGCCAACGCGGTGGCCCGCAACTGCCTGGTGCCGCCGTGGCGCGAGGGCGGCCAGAAGCAGTACGTCGAGGCGCCGAGCCCGCCGGCCGCCACCGGCCAGGGCACCTCCGCCGTGCGCGCCTGGGCGCTGGAGCACCTGGACCGGCCGCTGGCGCTCAAGCAGCTCGCCGACCGGGCGGGCATGAGCGTGCGGACCTTCACCCGGCGCTTCCGCGAGGAGACCGGTTCCAGCCCCGGGCAGTGGATCACCGTGCAGCGCGCCGAGCGGGCCCGGCAGCTGCTGGAGCGCACCGACCTGAGCATCGACCAGGTCGCCCGGGAGTCCGGTTTCGGCACCGCCGCCTCGCTGCGGCTGCAGCTGCGCGGCCGACTGGACGTCGCGCCGAGCGCCTACCGGCGGACCTTCCGGGCCGACCCGGGGGTGCGGCGCACCTCCTGAGGCTCCGGTCGTGTGAAGCGTGCCTGAGTGAAGCCTGGGAAGAGACTGGGCGGTTGGCCGGAAAACGCCGCCCGTGAGCCGCCCGCCGAGCCGCCGCCCGGTCGTCACCCGGCCGCCGGCGAGCCACCGGTGATCCACCGCCGCGCCGCCCGCGCACCGCTGCCCAACCGCCGCCGGGCCACGCCGGCGGCATCCGGGACGTACGGGATCGGACGGCGCCCGGCCGCGCACCCCCCGCGCGCGGCGCCACGGGCCGCCGTCCGATCGCGACGCTCGGGTCCTGGACCCGGGTCGCACCCTCCGCGTTCGCCGAGGAGCGGCCCGCCTCCGGCGGTCCACGGATCCCCCTGCTGACGCGTTCCCCCTGAACAGCAGCACCGTGACGGCGGACGGACGTCCCCTCGGCGTCCCCTCGCAACGGAGAGCCGGACCCAAGCGTGATCAGTCGGATACGTCACGTCAATGGGTTGTCGGAAATTCGGAATGGTTGCGTCACCTTTCGGCCGGGTGATCGTCACCGGCCGCGGGCCCGCGCCCCGGCGGCGCTATTGCGCCAGAGCCGCCCAGTCCACGTCGGCCAGCGGGTCCACCGGACGGGCGTCCGCGCCGATCTCGCACCACACCCGCTTGCCCGAGCCGTCCGGGTACCAGCCCCAGCGCTCGCAAAGCAGCTCGACCAGCTCCAGCCCGCGCCCGTTGGTCGCGTCCTGGTCGGCCCCGGCGTGCCGCGGGGCCGGCGCGCGGGTGCTCGCGTCGGCGACCTCGACCCGCAGCAGGCCGGCCGGTCCGCCACCCGCCGGGCCGTCCTCGACGACCGGCAGGCACAGCCGCAGCACGGCCGGACAGCCCGTGTGCACGACGGCGTTGGTCACCAGCTCGGAGACCACCAGCACCACCGTCTCGGCCATCGGCGCGTCCGGGTCCACCCCGTGGTTCAACAGCCGCGACCGCACCCACCGGCGGGCCCGGCCCACCTCGGCCGGGTCCGCCTGCACCGCCAGCTGCACCTGAAGAACCTGCACCGCTCCACCACCTGCACTCGCAGTTCGGCCATGTCCCGATCGGGCCGGATCGGCCGGCCGGCGGGTCCTCGCACCTCGCCCGGTGCCACCCGGGCCGTCACTTCCGGGCGCCCGCCCGGCCTGCCCGCCCACGTCGGCTCGTCCGCGCCGCCCAAGGCCCGTCTCTTGGCCGCCGCACACCGGCCGCGACACGAACTCGCCTCAGGATGGGCGGGCTGACGGGCCGCAGCAAGCGCTTCGGGCATATTCCAGCGATCGGGGGACAGGGCAGTGCATACTGTCCCGTTCACTCTCGCGAGCTTCGCACCGGCGCTCGTCCGGCCCGGGCCGACCGGCCGGTTTTCCGCAGACCGGAACCTACCGCCGCACACCCCCCGCACCGCCGCCGCCACTCGCGAACCACCCGTGCGACATATGTCCAGCCGATCTCGAACAGCGGCATCGCCGGACCGTCCCACCAGCGGACTGTCCCACCATGTGACGATCCGTGAGAGCCCGTTCCGTTCTTGCCGGATTCCCTCCCGCCGCGGACCGGCCGCAAGATACCGTGGAGTAAGCCAGCGAACCCGGGCAGGAGGGGGTGGTTCCCGATGGCCGCCCCGGACGAGACCCCGCGCTGGGACGAGCGGTTGCAGCGCCGCCTCGCCCGTGGCGAGGAGACCGCGCTCGGCGAACTCTACGACCAGCTCTCGCCGATGGTGCACGGCCTGGCCGGCCGCGTCCTCGGCGACCAGGCCGCCGCCGCGCGGCTCACCCGGGAGGTCTTCGCCCGCGTCTGGGAGCGCCCCGAGGACTTCGACCCCGCCCAGGGCTCCCTGCGCTCCTGGCTCGGCGCGCTCACCCACCGCCTCGCCGTGGAACGGCTGCGGGCCCGGCGCGCCGCCGACCTCGTCCCCACCCGGGCGGCGGGCGGCACCGCCGACGACCCCGCGGCCGCCGAAGCGGCCGAAGCGGCCACCGGGGCCCACGAGGCCCCCGAGTCCGCCGAGTCCGCCGAGGCGGAGATCCGCGCCGTCGCCGCCGCCGCACGCGCGCAGTACGTGGTCGAATCCCTGCCCGCTCCCCTGCGTGAGACGATCGCCGTGACCTACTACGACGGCCGCACCTACCAGGAGACGGCCCGGCTGCTCGGCATCAGCGAGCAGGCCGCCAAGCAGCGGATGCGGCTCGGCCTGGCCCTGCTGGCCACCGAACTGGCCGAGGACGCCACCCGCCCGGACCGGCCCCGCGACCCGGACACCGGGCAGCACCCGGACACCGAGCGGCACCCGGACACCGGGCAGGACACCGACGGCGGGGGCCGCCGGCACGAGGGGGACGGGGGCACGTGACGACCACCGACGACCGGCACGACGCCCTGCGCTCGCTGCTCGGCGCCTGGGCCCTCGGCGCCTGCCCGCCGCACGAGGCCGCCGAGTTGGAGCAGCACCTGCGCGCCTGCCCGGAGTGCGCCGAGGAGGCCGCCCGGCTGCGCGAGGCGGCCGGCTGGCTCGCCCTCGACGAGCCGCTGGACCAGCCCGGCTCGCTGCGCCAGCAGGTGCTGGACTGGTGCCTGACCCGCCGCCCGGCCGAACTGCCCGTGCCCGCCTGGGGGTTGCCGTTCGCCGCGGAGACCGCGAAGCTCGACGCGCTGCTGCGCGACCTCGGCCCGCAGGAGTGGCAGGAGGTGGCCGAACTGCCGTGGCACGGCGGTACCGAGCACCTGCGCCCGGCCGAGGTGCTGGGCCACCTGACCGCGGTGGACGGGCTGCTGGCGCTCGCCCTCGGCCTGCCCGACCCCGTCCCGGCCGCCCCGGGCAGCCCGCCCGCCCCGGCGCCGGAGCCCCGGGTGCCGCCGCAGGACGCCGCCGGGCCGTCCCCCGCTCCCCGGGTCCCGCCGCAGGGCGGCCCGTACGCGGGGATCGCGGCGCGCACCGCGCGGCTGGTCGCCGAGCAGGCCGGGCAGCCGCCGGGCGCGGTGCGGGCGCGCTGGCGCCGGCACGCGCACGACCTGGTGCGCAGTGCCGCGCTCGCGCCGCGGGGCAACACCCCGGTCGACCTGGGCTTCGCCGTGCTGCCGCTGCGCGACGCCTTCGTGGACCGCGCGCTGGAGTGCTACGTGCACGGCGAGGACGTGGCCCGCGCGGTCGCCTACCCGTACGATCCGCCGGCGGCGCAGCACCTGCGGCAGATGGTGGACCTGACCGTCCGGCTGCTGCCCGGCGCGCTGGCCGGGCTGCGGGCTGCCCGGCCCGAGCACGCGGGCGCCCCGGGCGTCCCCGGTGCCGGTCCGGCCGAGGAGCCGGGCGGGCGGCGGCTGCGGCTGCTGGTCGACGGCCCGGCGGCCGGCGAGTGGCTGGTGCCGCTGGACGGCCCGGAGGCGGGGCCGCCCGGCGGGGAGCCGGTGGCGACGATGGTGCTGGACGCGCTGGAGCTGTGCCAGCTGGCCGCCGCGCACCGCGACCCGGACCGGCTGCCGGTCGGCGCGCACGGCGACCGGGCCGCGGTCCGCGAGGTGCTGCACGCGCTCCCGCTGCTGTCCCGGCCCTAGCCGCCGCTCAGCGCGTCAGGCGAAGACGACCGTCCGGCTCCCGTTCAGCAGCACCCGGTGCTCGCTGTGCCACTTCACCGCACGCGCGAGCGCCTGGCACTCGACGTCCCGGCCGAGCGCGACCAGCTGGTCCGGGCTGACGTCGTGGGTGACCCGGGCCACCTCCTGCTCGATGATCGGGCCCTCGTCGAGGTCGGCGGTGACGTAGTGGGCGGTGGCGCCGATCAGCTTCACGCCGCGGGCGTGCGCCTGGTGGTACGGCTTGGCGCCCTTGAAGCTCGGCAGGAAGGAGTGGTGGATGTTGATCACCCGGCCGGACAGCTCGGTGCACAGCTGGTCGGAGAGCACCTGCATGTAGCGGGCCAGCACGACCAGTTCGACGTCCTCCTTGGCGACGAGGTCGAGCAGCTGCTGCTCGGCCTCGGCCTTGGTGTCCTTCGTGACCGGGATGTGGTGGAAGGGGACGCCGTGGCTCTCGGTCAGGTCCCGCAGGTCGGTGTGGTTGGAGACCACGGCGACGACCTCGACCGGCAGGGCGCCGATCCGGGTGCGGTAGAGCAGGTCGTTCAGGCAGTGCCCGAACTTGCTGACCATCAGGACGATCCGCATCCGCTCGGCGGAGGAGTGGATCTGCCAGTCCATCCCGAAGGAGGCGCCGATCGCGGCGAAGCTGGCCCGCAGCTTCTCGGCGGTGACCGGCTCGGCGGCGGAGAAGTGCACCCGCATGAAGAACAGGCCGCTGTCCGCGTCCCCGAACTGCTGGCTGTCGATGATGTTGCAGCCGGTCATGAAGAGGTAGCTGGAGACAGCGTGGACGATGCCCTGCTTGTCGGGGCAGGACAGCGTGAGGACGTACTGGGCGCTGGCCGGCTGCTGTTCCACTGGGGTAATCCGTCCTTGGTCGTGCGTGCGTGAATGGTCCAGCGTGTCACATTCCGGACGGCCGTCGCCCCGCTGCCCACGAGCTGGACGGGGACGGCGGGGCGGGCGCGGGCGGAAGGGATCAGACCTGGGTGAGGATGCGCAGCACGTCCAGCGACTTGGGCGCCGCGTCCGGGTCGTCCCCGTCGTTGACGGCCAGCGCGACGTGCGCCTCGCGGGCGGCCCGGACGGTCTCCGGCCAGTCGGGGTGGCCGAGGTAGGCGGCGGCCGGGGCGTCCGCGCCGACCTCGTGCAGCAGTCGGACGGCCCGCAGCACCGCGGTGTCCACCAGGGCGGCCTCGGTGGAGTCGCGGAAGATCGCGCCGACGTACTTCTCGGCCGACCAGCGGTCCAGCCAGGTGTCCTCGACCAGTCGGTAGACGGCGTCGGTGACGTCGCCGTAGCCGTCCCGGCCGGTCAGCCAGGCCTCCTGCTGGAAGCCGGGGTCGGAGAGCATGTGCAGCGCGGAGCGCAGTCGGGCACGCCAGCGCCACCAGGGCAGGTCGTTGAGCGGCATACCGCCCATCGTGCTGGAGCGGTGGCCCGGACGAGAAGGGCTTCCGGCAGACCGGTGCGAAGAATTCGTGCTGGCGGACATGAAGAACGATCGTACGTTCCCCGTCCGTTCGTGCTCCACTCGCGATCTACACGCGTACCGACCCGGATTTCAGCTTCCGTTTGCCGAACGTTCGGACTTCTGCCCTCTCGGCGTGCGTCTCCGGGGGCTTGGCTTGTTCCCCGGTGCGCCGGAGGGCGCCCCAGAGAGGGAAGACCGATGACCAGCCGAAGGGACTCGTTCCGGGCCCGTCCCCCGATCGCCCGGCACCGCTGCCGGCCCGCGATCGCCGCCGCCGTCACCACGGCGGTGCTGCTCCCCACCCTCTTCTCGGCCTCC
This sequence comes from Streptomyces sp. Y1, assembly GCF_041053115.1. NCBI lineage: Bacteria > Bacillati > Actinomycetota > Actinomycetes > Kitasatosporales > Streptomycetaceae > Streptomyces > Streptomyces sp. Y1. The sequence goes on from NZ_CP163445.1 coordinate 3,361,072, forward strand.
GCGTGCGGCGGACCGGCCGATGCTTCCACGAGTTCCGACCTGGTCGTGATGACCTGGGCGCCGTCCGGCACCGGCGCCGCCGACCGCCCCGGGATGACCGAGCTGGCCGACGCGATCGGCCGGGACGTCAACCTGAAGGGCGGGCTGAGCGGGCGCCGGCTGCGGGTGCTCACCTGCAACGAGCACAACCGGCCCGAGGGCGCCAAGGCCTGTGCCCAGCAGGCCGTGGACGCCAAGGCCGTCGCCGTGATCGGCTCGTACAGCCAGTTCGGCGACGACTTCATGCCGGTGCTGGAGCGCGCCGGGATCCCGCTGATCGGCGGGTACGGGATCTCCCAGCCCGAGTTCTCCAGCCCGCTGTCCTACCCGGTGGACGGCGGCCTGCCGGCGCTGATCGGTGGCAGCGGCCGCCAGCTGGTCGAGGCCGGCTGCAAGGCCGTCGCGCTGGTGCGGCCGGACACCCCGGCCGGCGACGTGCTGCTCGGCTACCTGGGCACCGCGCTCAAGCCGGCCGGGATCAAGCTGCTGGACGTCAAGGCGCCCGAGAAGTCCAGCGACTACACGCAGGTCGCCCGCAAGGCGATCGGCAAGGACGAGCCGGGCAACTGCGTCACCAGCGCCCTGACCGCCGAGCCGACCGGCAACCTGCTGGACTCCTACCGCCGGCTGACCCCGAAGAACACCCGGATCGCCTCGGTGATCGGCAGCGTGCAGCAGTCGGTGGTCGACTCCACCGGCGGCGACAGCGGCCCGCTGGCCGGCGCCATGGTCACCAGCTGGTACCCGCCGGAGTCGGCGAAGATCTGGGACGGGCTGCGCGGCGTGGTGCGCTCCGACACCACCGACGGGCGGCCCATCGACGTGTCCGACCCGGGCGTGCAGACCACCTGGGTCTCGTACGAGGTGTTCCGGGTGGTGGTGGAGAAGCTGACGGCCGCCGGCAAGCCGGTCACCGGGAAGTCCATCGCCGCGCTGCTGGACAGCGGCGAGGGCGTCGACGTCGGCATCACCCCGCCGCTGAACTGGGGCACCACCAACATGCTGCCCAGCAACGAGTCGCCCCGGCTGGTGAACACCTGGGTCACCTACCAGGTGGTCAAGGGCGGGCGGATGGCCCTGCAGCAGCCGGGCTTCGTGGACGTCCGCTGGGTGCTCACCAAGGGCAGGCCCCCGGCGTGATCCCGCGCGGGTGAGGGCGGGCGGGCCCGGTCGGGCCCGCCCGTCGCCGTTCCTACAGGTCGCCGTTTCCTACAGGTCGCCGTCGCTGCGGGTGGGCAGGCCGGTCTGGCCGGCGATCGTGTTCCACAGCTGCGAGGCCTGCTTCTTCGCGGTGGTCGCGGTGCCGCTGGAGTTCACCGCGTTCTTGTAGTGCTGGTTGTCCTGCTTCTTCGGGTCGCAGCCGCCCTGCGCGTCCCCCGCCCAGGCCGCGTACTCGTCGTCGGCCTGCGCCGAGGCCGTCCAGGCCGCGTTCAGCTGGTCGACCAGCTGCTGGCCGCCGGGCAGCTTGTCCGTCTTCAGCTGGCTGAGCTTGGTCTGCAGCTCGCGCCGCTTCCCGGCCGCCGCCGTGAGCGCCTGCTGCGAGTCGGGCAGCTTGTCGCACTTCTGCACCGAGGCGACCGCGGACACCACCGAGCTGCGGCTGTCGCTCGCCGTGCCCAGCAGGTCGGACAGCGGCTGCGCCTGCGCCTTCACGGCCGGGTCGACGGCGGCGCCGGAGCCGCCGGTGGCCGTCGGTCCGGGGGCGGCGCTGCTGCTCGCGGCCACCGGGGTGGTCTTCGGGTCGGTCTTCGAGCCGTCGTCGCTCATCAGGACGGCGACCAGGATCCCGGCCGCCGCGCAGCCCGCGACCACGCCGCCGAGGATCAGCTTGTTGGACGGGCGGCCGCCCTTGGGGGGCGGGCCGGCGTAGGTGACGTCGGCGGCGTCCGGCGCGTAGTCCTGGACGGGCTGGACGGGCTGCGGGGGCTGCCCGGGCGCGGCGTAGCCGGGCTGCGGCTGGGCCGGCGGGTAGCCCTGGTAGCCGGGCGCGGCCTGCTGCGGCGGCCCGCCGTAGCCGGGCTGGGCCTGCGGGTAGCCGCCGGCGTGCGGGTCGGCGCCGGGGTACGGCGGCAGGGCCTGCGTCTCCGGCGCCGGCTCGTAGCCGGGCTGCGGCAGGCCGCCGCCCCAGGTGTGCCCGCCGTCACCGAAGTACTCCGGCTGCCCGGACGGGTGCGCGGACGCCTGCCCGGGGGCCTGCCCGACCGGGCCCTGCGGGTGGCCGTACGGGCCCGGCTGGCCCTGCGGCGCCTGCGGACCCGGCTGGCCCTGCTGCTGGCCGGGCTCGGGGCGGAACAGGTCGTCCAGGTTGAAGTCACCCGAGTTGGGATACGAGCGGCGCTGGCTCAACGCGATTCCTCACCTGTGCACGACCGCGCGCTGTCGGCGGACCACACCTCGTCGGTTCTTGGGAGCATCACAGTTCCTTGGACGTCGCGCCCACGCTACCGGTTCGCCTCACCGGGTGACCACGTGGGCGGAACGTTCACGCTCCCTCAGGACCTGCTCTCAGGCGGCCTCCGCATCCGCCCGGGCGTGGAACTCGCGCACCACCCGCTGCTCCCGGTAGGGCTCCAGCCTGCGCCGGAACTCGTCCAGGTACTCGACGCCCCGGTTGGAGCGCAGCCCGCTGAGCAGCCGCACCGCCTGCGCGCCGGTCTCGCAGGCGCGCTCCAGGTCCCGCTGCTGCAGCTGCGCGGTGGCGAGCAGCACCAGGTCCACGGCGCGGCGGCGCACCCGGGTCGGCGGGTGCAGGTCGAGCGCCCGGCGGGCGTAGTGCTCGGCCTGGCCGGCCTGTTCCAGGTCCCGGTGGCAGTGGGCGAGTTCGTCGGCGAGGTAGGCGTCGTCGAAGTGGGCGATCCAGTCCGGGTCGTCCTCCGGGCGGCGCTTCTCCATCATCTCCAGCGCCCTGGCCGACACCGCCTCGCAGGAGCGGGCGTCGCCGAGCAGGGCGTGGCCGCGGGCCTCGGCGGCGTAGAACATGGCCATCGCGGTCGGGGTGGCGACCGTGCGGGCGCCCTCCTGGGCGGCCCGGGCGAGTTGGGCGATCTCGCGCGGGTTGCCGAGGGTGGCCGCGAGGTGGCTCATCGAGGCGGCGAGGACGTAGCCGCCGTAGCCGCGGTCGTCGGCGGCCTGAGCGAGCCGCAGTGCCTGGATGTAGTAGCGCTGGGCCAGCCCCGGCTGCCCGGTGTCCACCGCCATGTAGCCGGCGAGTTCGGTCAACCTGGCCACGGCGGCGAAGAGTTGGCGGCCGGTCTCCTCGCGGTAGGCGCCGCCGAGCAGGCCGGAGACCACCGAGTTGAGGTAGTGCACCACGACCGGGCGCACGTGCCCGCTGCCGAAGCGGTGGTCCAGGTCGACCAGCATCGCGGTGGTGGCCTTGATCGCGGCCACGTCGGTCGGGCCGACCCGGGGGCCGCCGGCGCGGGCGACCATCGGGTCGGGCGGGGTGATCAGCCAGTCCCGGCTGGGCTCGACGAGGGCCGAGGCGGCGACCGTCGCGCCGGTCAGGAAGTCCCGCCGGCCGACGTCGCTGCGCCACAGCTCGCAGACCTGCTCCAGGGCGGCGTTCAGGGTCGGCGCGAACTGCAGCCCGATGCCGGAGCTGAGGTTCTTGCCGTCCGCCATGCCGATCTCCTCGACCGACACGCTGCGGCCGAGCTTGCGCCCCAGGGCCTCGGCGATCACGGCGGGCGCCTGCCCGCGCGGCTGCTGGCCGCGCAGCCAGCGGGCGACGGAGGTCTTGTCGTAGCGCAGGTCCAGGCCGTGCTCGGCTCCGCAGAGGTTGACCCGCCGGGCCAGGCCCGCGTTGGAGCAGCCGGCCTCCTGGATCAGTTGCTGCAGGCGCTCGTTGGGCTGTCGTGCGACGAGTGGTCTCGCGGCCATTGGGCTTCGCCTCCCCACACCCTCCGGTCCCGGCCGGCGGGCGACGATTCTGCTGATCTGTTGCCGACTGTCCGACCGTCCAAGGAATCTGACACCAGGTTAGCGATCAGCAACGCCAGCGGGATACCCACGGTGACGGGCCGCACCCCCCTTGCGCCCTGGGAAATGCTCCCGTGCGCCCCCGCTGCGCCCGGCCCCCGCCCGGCCGCACGGCCCGGCACCGGCCGGCCGCGCCCCCGCGTCGACCGGCCGCGACCCGGCCGGGTAACCGGATCGGGTGACATCGGCGGACCGCGGTCGACCGGGCCCCGCCCGGCCGTAACCAGCCCCACACACGGTAGTTGAGCAGCGCGTGGACGACATCCCCGACTCCCCCGGATCCCCTGACCAAGGCAAGAACGCCGGCCTGCCCCCGCTGCTGATCGAAGCCGTCAACTACGCCGAGAGCCGCCACTGGGAGGTCACCCCGGGCGCCTGGCTGGTCGACGGCGACGGGCCCGCCCGCTGCTCCTGCGGCGACCCGCGCTGCGCACTGCCCGGCGCCCACCCGCTGGACGCGGACTGGGCCCGCAAGGCGAGCGCCGGCCCCGGCGCGGTGCGGCGCTGGTGGACCGAGCGGCCGCAGGCCTCGATCCTGCTGCCGACCGGCCGCTCCTTCGACGTCCTGGACGTCCCGGAGACGGCCGGCTGCCTGGCGCTGGCCCGGATGGAGCGGATGGACCTCCAGCTCGGGCCGGTCGTGGTGCTGCCCGCCTCGCCGGGGCGGGTCGGCCGGCGGCTGCACTTCCTGGTGCTGCCCGGGGTCGCGGCCAAGCTGCCGGAGATGCTGCGCAAGCTCGGCTGGCCGCCCGGCCGGCTGGACCTGGTCGCCCGCGGCGAGGGGGACTGGACGATCGCCCCGCCGTCCCGGATCGGCTCCACCGGTTACGCCCAGTGGGCCCGCTCCCCTTCCGCGCTCAACCGCTGGCTGCCGGACGCGGCCGAGCTGATCAGCCCGCTCGCGTACGCCTGCGGCCGCGAGGCGCCGGCCCAGCGCCCGCAGCCCGCCCAGCCGGCGACGGTCTGACGGCCGGTCCGGCCCGTCCGGCTCGTTCGACCGGTCCGGCTCGTCCGGCTCGTCCGGCCGATGGCCGCCCTACGCCTATCGGGTGAGGGTGCGTACGGCGCGAAACCCCGCGCCGCGACCGACGGGCCCCGCCTCCCACCGGAGGCGGGGCCCGTCATACGCATGTGCGGATAAGGCCCGGAGATACCCGCTGGTCAGCGGGGGGAAGCCCCTCGTACGAGTGACAGCGCTCAAGGATTGCCATGATCGGCCGAGGGGAGGAATGACGACGTGAGGGGAACGCCGAAGGGGCGCTCGGACGGGGAAGCCGGGCGCGGCGGTGGCGGGGAAACCGGGAGGGACGGAGGGGATCGGGAGGGACGGAGGGGAACCGGAGGGGATCGGGAGGGACGGGGAGGACGGAAAGGCCCGCCGCACGGGGAGCGGCGGGCCTTCTCCGTACCATCGGCCGTCCGACCGGCCGTCCGACCGGCCGGCCGGCCGTGCGGCTCAGGCCTGGGCGACGAAGACGTGCTGGGCGATGTCCTTGCCCAGCTCCGCCGCGTTGTCCCCGGTGCCGACCAGGACGCCGCCGACCCCGGTGCTCACCTGCACCGTCGAGCCCGGCCGCACCCCGGCCCGGCGCAGCGTGCTCATCAGCTCGGCGTCGGTCTGGATCGGCTCGCCGATCCGGCGGACCACCACGCTGGCGCCCGCGTCGCCCGGCTTGACGGTGTCCAGCGTGACCAGCGCGGCGTCGAAGCCCTCGCCCTCGGCCTTGGTGTCGCCCAGCTCGTCCAGGCCCGGGATCGGGTTGCCGTACGGGGACTGGGTGGGGTGGCCGAGCATGGCGAGCACCTTGCGCTCGACCGTCTCGCTCATCACGTGCTCCCAGCGGCAGGCCTCCTCGTGCACCTGCTCCCACTCCAGCCCGATCACGTCGACCAGCAGGCACTCGGCGATCCGGTGCTTGCGCATGACGCGGACGGCGAGCCGGCGGCCCTCCTCGGTGAGTTCGAGGTGGCGGTCGCCCGCGACCTGGAGCAGGCCGTCGCGCTCCATCCGGCCGACCGTCTGGCTGACCGTGGGCCCGCTCTGCTCCAGGCGCTCGGCGATCCGGGCGCGCATCGGGACGATGCCCTCTTCCTCCAGCTCCAGGATGGTGCGCAGGTACATCTCAGTGGTGTCGATCAGCCCAGACATCGCCGCTGGCTCCGTTCCTCGGTGTCCTCACCGCCAATTCTGACGTACCGCGCCGACAACCGAGCCCGCCCGGGGCCCGCGGGAGGGCTTTTCGTCGCTGTTGACAGCGGCGGCGCCGGGGCGACACGGTGCTCGCCGTAGCTTTCTCCATCGGCGCCCGGGCCCTCCCGCGCGCCCCACCCGGCCGGCTCCCTCACCGGCAGAGAGCGGAGGCAACAGATGAACGACCTGGTCGGCCGGTACTTCGACGCCGCGGTCGCGCACCTCCAGAAGGTCCGGGAGGAGGAGGCCGACACCATCGAGGCGGCGGCCGCGCTGCTCGCGGAGGCGATCGCGGATGGTCACCGGGTGTTCACCTTCGGAGCGGGGCACTCCTCGCTGCCGGCCCAGGACGTGGTGTACCGGGCGGGCGGGCTGGTGCCGATGAACCTGCTGAACGTGCCCGGCATGGCCGGGGTGACGGGGATGCCCGCGCCGCTGGCCAGCGCGCTGGAGCGGGTGTCCGGGCTGGCCACCAGCACGCTCGACCTCACCCCGGCGACCACCGGGGACCTGTTGTTCGTGATCTCGCTGTCCGGCCGCCAGGTCATGCCGGTCGAGCTCGCCCGGTACGCCCGGGACCGCGGGCTGAAGGTGATCGGGCTGACCTCGCTGGCCTACCCCGGCGAGGTGCCCTCGGCGCACCCCTCCGGCACCTACCTGAAGGACCACTGCGACGTGGTGCTGGACAGCAAGATCGCGGTCGGCGACGCCGAGCTCAGCCACCCCGGCGCCGGCACCGGCTTCGGCCCGGTGTCCACGATCGTGACCAGCGCGATCATGCAGGCCGTGGTCGCCGCCGCGGTCGGCCGCCTCGCCGACCTGGCGGCGGCCGGGGAGCGCCCGGCCCCGCCGCTGTTCCGCTCCGGGAACGTCCCCGGCGGCACCGAGTGGAACGCGAAGCAGATGGCCGAGAACGCCGACCGGGTCTACTACTCCTACTAGCGCCGGTGCCGTACGCCCTGATCTGGGCGAATCACCGTGCCTTCCCGGCCATTGCGGGCGGCCCCCGGCCCGGTCAGGCGTACCGGGGAGCCGCCCCGGGCAGGAGAGCGGAGCGGTGCGACCGGAGCGACGGGTGGGGGCCGAGCATGGCGTCTGGGGCTGGACGGACCGGGTGGGTGAGCGAGCGGGAGCTGCTGCCCGGCTTCTTCTGGGCCGCCGACTCGGCCTCGCTGAAGGGCCAGCGCCGTTCGGTGCTGCTCTCCGCCTGGGAGCTGGCCCTGCTGGTGGTCGCCGCCGCGACCGGCTCGGCGGACGGCGAGCCGTGGGCCTGGCCGGCCGCCGTGGCCTACCTGGGCGCGATCACGCTCGCCGTGGTGATCAGCCGGCAGAACCCGCAGGGCCTCTGGTACGAGGGCCGGGCGGCCGCCGAGTCGGTGAAGACCCTGGCCTGGAAGTACGCGGTGCGGGCCGACGCCTACCGGCCGCCGCCGCGCGCCCTGCCCGACGCCGAGGGCCTGTACCGCTTCCAACTCGACGGCGTGCTGGACGCGTTCCGGGGCAGCCGGGTGATGCCGGAGCCCGAGTCCGAGCCGGTCGGGATCACCGAGGGGATGCGCGAGCTGCGCGGGCGGCCGTTGGCGGTGCGGCGCGAGGTGTACCTGCGCGAGCGCATCCAGGTGCAGCACGACTGGTACCGCAGCAAGGCCCGCTACTGCGCCCGGGCCGGCCACTGGGCCGGGGTGCTGGGGGTGCTGCTGCCGGCGCTCGGCCTGGTGCTGGCGGTGCTGCGGGCGCTCGGCGCGTTCACCTACGACGCGCTGGGCACGGTCTCGGCGGTGGCCGCCTCGGTCACCGCGTGGGCGCAGCTGCGCCAGTACCGTCCGCTGGCCGCCGCGTACGCCCTGGCGGCGGACGAGTTGGAGCTGATCCGCCGTCAACTCACCACCCTGGACCTGGCGTCGCCGGACGCCGAGGAGCTGTGGGCCCGGCTGGCCCGGGACGCGGAGGACGCGGTGTCCCGGGAGCACACGACCTGGCAGGCCAGACGGGAGATCCGCACCACCACCGACCGCGAACACTGAGGAGGCAGGCGCGTGGCGTTACGGATGGTGAATGCGGCCGGCGGCCGGGTGCTCGCCGTCGAGTCCCTGGGCGACCCGCGCGGCCGCCCGGTGTTCCTGCTGCACGGCATGCCGGGCAGCCGGGTCGGCCCGCACCCGCGCAGCACCGTGCTGTACCGGCTGGGGGTGCGGCTGATCTCGTACGACCGCCCCGGCTACGGCGATTCGACGCGGCTGTTCGGCCGCCGGGTGTCCGCCGCGGCCGAGGACGTGCGGACCATCGCGGACTGCCTCGGGCTGGACGACTTCGCGGTGCTCGGCCGCTCCGGCGGCGGCCCGCACGCGCTGGCCTGCGCGGCGCTGCTGCCGGAGCGGGTGAGCCGGGTGGCGGTGCTGGTCGGCCTGGCGCCGCGCGACGCGGCCGGGCTGGACTGGTACGCCGGGATGACGCCGTCCAACGTGCGCGCCTACCGGGAGGCGGAGCGCGGCCACGAGCAGATCGCCGACGCGATGGAGTTCCGCTCCCGGCAGATCAAGGACGACCCGGTGCGGCTGCTGAACGGGCTGCGCACCGAACTCTCCCCCGCCGACCGGGAGGTGGTGGCGGACAGCGGGCTGCGGGGGATGCTGCAGAGCAACTACCGGGAGGCGTTCCGGCACGGCGCGGACGGCTGGATCGACGACGTGCTGGCGTTCACCGCCGACTGGGGTTTCGACGTCGGGTCGATCCGGGTGCCGACCTGGCTGTGGCACGGCGCGGACGACCAGTTCTCGCCGGTCGACCACTCCCGCTGGCTGGCCGACCGGATCCCGGGCGCCGAGCTGTTCCTGGAGCCCGGGGCGGCGCACTTCGGGGCGTTCCGGGTGATGACCACCGCCCTGGCCTGGGCGGCGGGCTAGTTCAGTAGGGGAGTCAGCCCCCGATCGGGGTGAGCGGCTCGCCGCCGCCGAGCACGGCCAGGATGTTGTCGACGGCGAGGCCGCCCATCGCCTGCCGGGTGCGGACGGTGGCGCTGCCCAGGTGCGGGGCGAGGACCACGCGCTCCTGGGCGAGCAGGGCGGCCGGGACGGCGGGCTCGTGCTCGAAGTTGTCGACGGCGGCGGCGAACAGCGCGCCGGAGTCCAGGGCGGCGGCCAGCGCCTCCTCGTCCACCACGCCGGCGGTCATGCTGACCACCACCGCGCCGGGCGGCAGCAGGGCCAGCCGTTCGGCGTCCAGCAGGTGCCGGGTGGCGTCGCTCAGCGGGCAGGTGACGACCAGCACGGTGGAGGTCGCGAGCAGGTCGTCCAGCGGCTTCCAGTCGGCGTCCTCGGCCTCCTCGGGCGGCAGCGGGGTCCGGTTGTGGTAGCTGACCGGCATGTCGAAGGCGCGGGCCCGGCGGGCCACCGCCTGCCCGATCCGGCCCATGCCGAGCACACCGAGCGGGGTGCCGGCCAGCTCCAGGCCGAGCATGAAGGTCGGCGACCAGGACCACGGCGTGCCGGAGCGCAGCAGCCGCTCGCCCTCGCCGATCCGGCGGGTGGCGGCGAGCAGCAGCGCCCAGGCCATGTCGGCGGTGGCGGTGGTGAGCACGCCGGGGGTGTGGGTGACGCGGACGCCGCGGGCGGCGCAGGCGGCGAGGTCGATGTTGTGGTAGCCGACCGCGTGGTTGGCGACGATCTCCAGCTGCGGGCCCGCGGCGTCCAGGAACGCGTCGTCCACCCGGTCGTCGAGGGTGGTGAGGACGGCCCGCCGGCCGGGCACGGCGGCCAGCAGTTCGGCCCGGTCCATCGCCCGGTCGTCGTCGGGGCAGGTCGCGGCGTACTGGGCGGTGAGCCGGTCGATCACCCCGGGCGCGAGGCGGCGGGTGACCAGGACCGGGGGCGGGTCGATGCTCATGACTCGCGAGCGTACCCGCCCCCTTCCGCCGTCACACCGGCTGCGGCTCCAGGTCCCGGTTGATCCGCTTCCAGCCGCGCGCGGACACCGTGTTGGGGTGTTCCTCGCCGAACTGCCGGATCAGCTCGGCGATCGCCCGGGAGCGCAGTTCGGCGGCCTGGGTGTGCCGGCCGGCCGTGCGCAGGGTGATCGCCAGGTTGGCCTCGCAGGCGACGGCGTCCGGGTGCTGCGGCGAGTAGCGCTCGCACAGCCCGGCGTACGCGGTGCGGCCCAGCTGCTCGGCGAGCTGGATCTGCCCGTCGTCGCCGTACGCGTTCGCCAGGTTGATGAGCGCGTTGAGGGTGTACGGGTGGTCCGCGCCGACCGAGGCGGTCAGGCCCTCGACGGTGAGCCGGCCGCGCTCGATGGCCCCGGCGACGTCGCCGCTGCCGCGCAGGTAGATGCCGAGGTTGTTGGCGCAGGCGAGGGTGAAGGGGTGTTCGTCGCCGAAGAGCCGCCGGTGGCCCTCGAAGACGGTGGCGCACAGGTCGCGGGCGGCCTCCTTGTCGCCGGAGGCGCTGTGGTCGGCGGCGAGGTTGAGCGCGCAGGCGAGCGCGTCGGGGGCGTCGGCGCCGTACCGCTCCAGGTAGCGCTCGTAGGTCTCCTTGGTGATCCGCCGGGCCTCGGCGAGCTGGCCGGTGCGGCGCAGCGAGACGGCGAGCGACTTGGCGTTGCGCAGGTTCTCCGGGAGGTCCGGGTCGAGGACGTCGCCGAGGTCGGAGGTGACCTCCTGGAGGAGGTCCACCGAGCCGCGGTAGTCGCCGAGTTCGCGCAGGTCGCGGGCGAGGTTGGACTTGGTGGACAGGGTGTAGGGGTGCTTGGGGCCGAGTACGGCGGTGCGCCGGTCCAGGGTCTCCTGGTCGAGTTCGCGGGCGGCCTGGCTGTTGCCGACCAGCCGGTAGTCGATGGCCAGGTTGTTGGCCATCGACAGGGTGCGCGGGTTGTCGTCGCCGAACAGTTCGCGGAACTGCTCGAGGATCTCCTGGTCGAGGTCGAGCGCGGCCTGGAAGCGGCCGAGCGCCCGGCGGTCGGCGCCGAGCGAGCCGGCCGTCATCAGGGTGTACGGGTGGTGCTCGCCGAGCAGGGCGCGCTGGCGTTCCAGGGTGGACTCGTCGAGGGCCAGCGCCTCGGCGTAGTTGCCCTGGGAGCGCAGCACGTTGGCGAGTTGGAAGCGCAGCAGCAGGGTCTGCCGGTCGTCGTCGCCGAGCTTGCTGGTCCATTCGGCGTCGAGGGCGTGGCCGAGGTCGCGGGCGCGGTCGAGTTCGCCGCGCTTCCACAGGTAGCGGACGCGGTCGATGAGCAGCTGGCGGGTGTCGGCCTCGTCGCAGTTGTGCGCCTTGGAGGGCGACAGGTGCGGCCAGATCTCGTCGAAGGCGGGCCAGTTGGCCGGGTCGTCGGTGTCGCCGAGGACGGGCCGGGCGCCGGTGAGGATGCGGTGCACCTCGTGGACGGCGATCTCCTGCTCGTCGGCGCTCATGCCGGCCCGGATGACGGACTGGACGAGCCGGTGCACCTGGAAGCTGTTGCTGCCGGCGTCGACCTTGGCGAGGGCGTACCGGCCGATCGCCTGGATGACCTTGCCGAGCATGAACTTGTCGCTGAGGTCGGCGTCGTAGCGCACCAGCGCCCGGATCATCTGGTCGCTGTAGAAGAGGTTCATGGAGATCGGCTCGGGCGCGAAGAAGGCGCACAGCTGCAGCAGCCTCACGGCCGCCGGGGACTGCTGGCGCAGCCGGGCGATCGAGACGTTCCAGGTGGCGGCGACCGGGGTCGGGTAGTCGACGGGGCTGCCGACCGCGAGCGCCCGGGCGGCCTCGGCGTGCAGCTGGGCGACGTAGGCGTCGACGGGCGTTCCGGTGGTGTCCAGCCAGGCGGCGGCGACCTCGACGGCCAGCGGCAGGTCGCCGACCGCCTCGGCGACCCGGTCGGCGTCGGTGCGGGAGAGGCTGCGGGCGCGCCGGCACAGGTGCTCGATGCTCTCGCCGCGGGTGAAGACGTCGACCTCCAGCGCCTCGGCGTGCCCGGTCCAGGCCTGGTTGCGGGAGGTGACCAGGATGTGGCCGGAGCCGCCGGGGAAGAAGCGGCGGATCTCGGCGGGCTCGTCGGCGTTGTCGAAGATCAGCAGCCAGCGGGAGGTGGGGGTGCCGCGGCGCAGCGCCTCCCGGGCGGCCTCGGCGGCCTCGGTGACGGAGTCGCCGACGCGCAGGCCGGGCAGCCGGCGGGCGAGGTCGGCGAGGGCGGGGGCGACGAGCTCGGTCTGTTCGGCGTCGATCCACCAGACCAGGTCGTAGTCGGACATGAAGCGGTGCGCGTACTCCAGCGCCACCTGGGTCTTGCCGACGCCGCCGAGCCCGTACAGGGTCTGCGGGGTGGGCAGCACGGCGGCCATGCCGCCGCGCAGCTGGTTGCGCAGCTGTTCCAGGACGGCGGAGCGGCCGGTGAAGGAGGGGTTGCGCGGCGGGACGTCCCAGATGCTGGGCTTGCTGCCGGGGAAGCGCGGTCCGCCGCTGGGGGCGTCGGCGAGGGCGACGTCGCCGCGGCCGAGCGCGCGCAGCAGGCTCTGCACGGACTGCGCCTCGTCGCGGCCGACCAGGTCGACGGGGTTGCGGTTGCTGAACGGCGCGGTGAGCCGGACGTCGCCGACCCGGACGGGCAGCAGCTGGCGGCGGGTGCCGGAGGGGTCGGAGCTGACCACCGACTCCCACAGCGCCCGGGCCTGCGGGGAGCGCTGGTAGGCGGGCGAGAGGACGGCGACGGTGCGGTAGGCGGAGTCGATGCCGCGTTCGGTCTCCTCGCGCGGGTCGGTGCCGGCGCTGAGGTCGCGGGGCAGGACGCGGAAGCCGGCCCGGGTGAGGACGGACTCGATCCAGTCCGCCCACATCCGGTCCTCGGGGACGTAGGAGAGGTAGAGGTCGGCGGGGACGGACGGGCGGCGGCGGGTGAAGGCGTCCACGTAGCGCAGCCGCACCTCCTCGTCGACGGGCGGCAGGCCGCTGACCCGCCCCTCGGTGATCATCGAGGTGAGGCGTTCGCAGGCGGCGAGCATCGAGGTGGGGGTGCCGGTCTGGTCGCCGAAGGTGGCGAGGATCTCCTCGTAGGCGTAGAACGGCCGGTACGGGATCTCCACCGAGCCCCAGTACTGGGCGAGTTCCTCGCCGCCGAAGCCGGACGGCAGGCCGTCGAAGCGGACCCGGGCGAGGGCGCGGCCGGCGTCCGCCTTCTCCTTCTCGCCCTCGTCGATGCGCATCGGGACGGGCAGGATGCGGATGCCGCGCTCGCGGTAGCGGTCGTGGATGTGCTGGGCGATCCGGGAGGCGCCGTCGATGGACTGGTCGCTGAGGGTGAAGCAGACGACGAGGTCGTCGGGCATCTGCACGGTGCAGATCTCGGCGATGTCGGACAGGCCGGTGCGGGAGTCGATGAGCACGTAGTCGTAGCGCTTGGCCATGTCGGCCTTGAGGGCGTCGAAGAACTGCCCGCCGTCGAAGCGGTCGTAGAAGATGTCCCAGTCGAGGTGGGTGACGGCCTCGGAGTAGTCGCGGTTGAACTGCCCGGCGGAGAGGAAGTCCAGGCTGCCGCCGGCCGGGAAGTGCGGCCAGGACAGCGAGATCGCGTGCGGGTGGACCCGGGCGAAGTCCAGGTGCCAGCCCTCGGCGTGCTCGACCGGGCGCAGCGCCTCCTCCCGGTACTCGGCGATCAGGTCCATCATGCCGGTGGTGCCGGCGAGGGAGGCCGGGTCGAGGAAGGGGTGGAAGAACTTGGCGAGGCCGGGTGCTTCCAGGTCCCAGTCGACGGTGAGGACGCGGAAGCCGTTGGCGGCCAGGATCCAGGCGGTGTTGGCGAGCGCCATGGTGCGGCCGGTGCCGCCCTTGTAGGAGTAGAAGGTGATGATCCGGCCGTTGCGGTCGTGCTCGGCGGCCTCGCGTTCGGCCTGCCGCTCGGCCTCGCGCTGGGCGACGAGTTCGGCGGCGCCGATGCGGAAGTTCCTGGTGCGGTTCTCGCTCATCGGGGTCCTCGTCCTCCCAGGGGCGCCGTCCCGTTCTCGGGGTCATCGCCGTCGTCGCGGTACGGGTCGTCGTCGTGGGCGTGGGGGGCTGCTCCGGGTGGTCGGAAGGCGTCCCGCAGGCTCGGGCGGGGCGGGGCCGGTTCCTCGGGTTCGGCGCGGGTGCGGCCCTCGAAGGCGTACTTGGCCTTCATCGCGACCCGGGGCAGCGCGTCGTCGAAGTCGTCCAGGGTGTGCAGCCCGGTGGGGCCGGTGGCGCCGAGGAAGCTGGGGCGGCTGGCGCGGCGGTTGATGCGCAGGGCCTGGTCGCTGAGGTCGGTCAGTTCGGTGTCGCGTTCGGCGCACTCCGGGTCGTCGGCGTTCCACGGTTCGAGGACGCCGACCCAGGTGGCGTCGGAGCGGTCGAAGCGGCGGACCAGTTCGCGCCGTTGCGGGTCGCGCAGCGCCCAGCGGTCGAGCAGCAGCAGGCCGGGGGCCTCGGCGTTGCCGTCGATGATCGACTCGACCTCGTCGTCGAACTCGTGCACGGTCGGCTGGAAGCCCAACTGCCGGGCGAGGCGCACCGCGTGCTGGGCGATCGGTGAGCCGGCCGGGCGGTAGGGGTGCCAGTCGGTGCGCCGGGCGCCGTAGAAGTCGGGGTTGCGGTCCGCCGGCAGCTCGCCCTGGTGGTAGGCGAGGACGGAGATCCGCAGCTGCTTGGTCGGGGCGCTGACGTTGAAGGCGCTGGGGAGGGCGTTGAAGTCGAGCCGGCGCCCGACCGGGATGACGGTTTCCTCGGCCACCTGCACGATGCGCGCGGCGAGGCGGTGCACGGCGAGTTCGTAGGCGGAGCGGAAGTAGGTGAGCTTCATCAGGGCGTACAGGCCCTCGGTGGCGTAGTCCGGCCCGAACCCGGCGTGGTTGAACTGCAGTTCGCTGGCCACCTTGGGCAGCCGGTAGCGGCTCATCGGCGCCCACAGGACGGGGACGATGCCGCTGGTGCGCTCGGCGTCGATGGTGGCCGGGTAGACCGGGCGCCGGGTGAAGGCGTGCCACTCCTGGCCGCACGGCACGCTGTTGAAGTAGCGGGGGGAGTAGAGGGGCACGAAGACGCGGCAGGTCGCCAGCTCGGCGGAGAGGCGTTCCGCCCAGAGTTCGCCCTGGTGCATGGACTCGTCCATGAACCCGACCGGCACCCCGCCCGGCAGGGTGGTCAGTTGCAGCACCGCCTCGGACAGGTCCCGGAACAGCTGCCGCACCCAGTGGTTCGGATCGCCCGCGCCCCGCGCACCGGCTTTCGGGGTGTGCGCGTAGGAGAGGAAGAAGTACGGCCGGGCGTCGTCCTCGTCCCAGCCACGGTCGTTCACACGCGCCTCCCCCGGGCCCGTAGGCAACCTGGTTCCCGCAGCCCCCGTGCGGCGGGGCTTCAGTGTAGGAACGACTGACGCCCCAATGGAATAGCACATCGACCGGTACGAATTGACATGACCGAAACGACCGCCTCGGGCGGCCGGGCCGGACTTTCGACGGACCGGTCACATGGTTTGACGAATGATCAATTCCCACATCGGCCGCGCCGACACCTCCGGCTCGGCCTCACCGTCCACGACGAGAAGCCATGCGCCCAGCCCCGGCCGGGAGAAGTCGTGGTCGTCCCCGTGCAACACCGTCACCGCGCGCGGCGCCGACGCCTCCAGCGCCCGCGCGAGCGTCGCCCTGCCCACACCCGCGCCCCCCGGTCGACGTCACCGGCATCCGCGCCCCCGCTGCCGCATCATGGACCCCGCACCCACGAAGGAAAGGCAATCACGGTGACCAAGGACCTGTCCCACCTGGAGTGGCAGAAGCCCAGCAGCGTCGACGAGAACACCCCGAACTACCTGGAGATCGCCTCCGAGGGAGACAACGTCTACATCCGCGAGAACACCAACCCGGGCCTGGTCGTCACCACCACCCGCCGCAAGCTCGACGCCTGGATCAAGGGCGCCAAGGCCGGCGAGTTCGACCACTTCATCGCCTGAGGCCGAACGCCCCTCCTCGTGCCCCCGGCGCGCCGCCGGGGGCACGAGGACGACCGCCCGGGTTCAGTCCTGGAAGGTCCACTCGTTCGTCACGTCGAGGTTGCGGAACACCGGCGGCCCGTCGCACAACCCCGCCGCCTGCGCGGCGAATTCGGTCGTCTCCGGGCGGTCGGAGTTCTCCATCGCCTTCTCGTACGACGGGAACTCCACGATGTTCAGGTACACGTTCTCGCGGTCGCGGTCGCGGGTCTGCAGGGACCACGTCGCCAGGCGCCGGCCCGCGTTCCTCTCGACCCAGCTGTCCAGCAGGGCGTTGAACTCGTCGATGCGACTCGTCTTGTATTCGATGATCTGAACGAACTTCACGGTCCAGCCTCCTCGGTTCCAGCGGCACGGCAGCCGACTGCTCGCGCCAGCGTCGGTCAGGGGCGGGCGACGGGCGAGGAGCCTCGCCGGGGTCGGGCGGGTCTCCCCACCCGCCGGGGAGCGGAGGACCGCCGTACGGACGAGCCGGTGGCACGGGAATATCCGGTGGCATCGCCCCGGACCCCGCGGCGAAGATCGCGTCATGCCTGCCTTCCTCGAAACCGACCGGCTCACCCTGCGCCCGTTCACCGAAGCCGACGCCGACCACCTCTTCGCACTGGACAACGACCCCGAGGTGATGCGTTACATCAACGGCGGCAAGCCGACCGCCCCGGAGACCGTCCGGGCGAAGGTCCTGCCCCGCCTCCTCCACGACCACCCCTGCACCGGCGCCCGCGGCTTCTGGGCCGCCGAGGAGCGGGCCACCGGCACCTTCCTCGGCTGGTTCGAGTTCCGCCCCCTCGACGACCGCTCCCCCGCCGTCGTCGAACTCGGCTACCGCCTCAACCGGGCCTCCTGGGGCCGGGGTTACGCCACCGAGGGCTCCCTCGCCCTGATCGACAAGGGCTTCACCGAGCTCCGCACCGAGCGCGTCACCGCCAACACCATGGCCGTGAACTCCGGCTCCCGCCGCGTCATGGAGAAGTCCGGCCTGACCTTCCTCCGCAGCTTCTTCGGCGACTGGCCCGACACCATCCCCGGCTCCGAGCACGGCGAGGTCGAGTACGAGCTGACCCGCGCCCAGTGGGAGCAGCGCCGCTGAGCCCGTGCGCAGGAAGTCGGCCCAGCCGACTTCCTGCGCACCACGTCCCTACCCGACCAGGCGGCGGCGCCAGTCCAGCGGCGTCACGGTGATCGCCCGGGACGGGTCACCGTTCCACTCGACGGGCAGGCCGACCGCTTCCACCGCGGCCACGACCTCCCGGCCGATGGCCGCCGTGGTGCCGGCCGAGCCGTCGAAACCGCCGTAGAGGAGCGTCAGGCCGTGCCCGGCGGCGGCGGAGTCCGTGCACTGGGCGTGGAAGTAGACGAAGCCGCGCGCGTCGGGCCCGCCCTCGGCGCCGATCTCGCCCTGGCCGCAGCCGCGGCAGCAGGTGAAGTTCTCGCGGGCGGTGATCCCGGTCCCCTCCAGCGCGGCGAACGCGCGGGTCAGCCGCTCGGGGTCGGTCTCGCCCCGCCACGCGGCCTGCTCCTCGACGCGTTCCAGCCACAGCCGGTCGGCCAGCACCCGCGCCTGCTCGCGCGAGACCGGGCGGCGGTCCTCGGTGACCAGGTGCTCCTCGGCCAGCTCGGCCAGTTCGGCACGCGAGGCGTAGCCGCCGACCAGCACCTCGCGCACGCGCGCCTCCAGCTCCGCGCGCTCGTCCTCGGCGAGGTCGAGCGGCGGCACCTCGCCGACTGGTCCCAGGTCCAGCGGCGACCAGTCCACCCCGGCGCCCCAGCCGTCCGCGCGGGCGGCCCAGCCGGCGAGCACCGCGACCACGGCCTCCGGGCCGTCGACCCTCGCCTCGAAGTGCCGGTCGGCGGCACCGTCGCGGTGCTCCAGCGTGTAGTCGCCGCCGGCCTCGTGCCACACCTGGGCGAAGACGTCCGGCAGGTCGGGTACCCGCTGCAGCACCAGGAACCGGTCGCCGTCCGCACCGATCCGCCGGACCAGCCCGGCCAGCTCCTCGGCGGACACGCGGACGCGCCGCTCCCGGTTCTCCGTCTCCACCACGATCTCCAGCACGATCTCCAGCATGCGCAGACTCTGGCACACCCCTCTGACGGCCTGCTGGGCGGCTGGTTCGAGGACGGCGAGGGCAACCTGATCGGCCTGTTCCGGCGGCGGCAGGACCCGCCCTGCCCGGCCCCCCTACGCGGGAAGTCGGCCCGTCCGACGTCCAGCGTCGCGCGGCCTCGGAGCCAGCGCCGCGCGCAGCGCCGGGGTGAGGATGCGCCGGGCCTCGGAGGGGCTGAGGGCGGCCGGGGTGGGCAGGGGGTTGAGGTAGCGGGTGTAGATGAGGCCGCCGAGGACCGTCACCACGGCCGTGGCGCGGGCGGTCGCGTCCCGGCCGCCGAGGAATTCACCGAGCCGGGCCAGCAGCTCGCGTTCCAGGTACTCGCGGATCACCTCCGCGGCCTCCACGCCCTGCCCGGTGAGCCGGCGGAACTCGGCGTCCTCCCACAGCCCCGTCACCGCGTCGACCAAGCGCTCGGGGAGGGTGGCCGGGTCGCCGCCGAGGACGGCCTCCACCGCCAGCGCGTCGGCGCACTGGAACTGCATGACCTCGGCGAACAGGCCCTTCTTCGAGCCGAAGTGGTACGCGATCAGCGCCGCGTCGACCCCGGCCGCCCCGGCCACCGCGCGCAGCGTGGTGCCCCGGTAGCCGCGCTCCAGGAACAGCGCGCGGGCCACCGGGACGATCGACTCGCGGGTCCGCGGGTTGCCGCGGGGACGGCCCCGGGGGCGGGCGGGGGCGGGGGCGTCGTTATTCATCGGCGTTGAGCCTGCTTCGCGTGGTCGGCACAGTCAAGGGCGTTCCGCCAGCCACCCGAACGGATGAACCCACACCATGCGCATCGCAGTCTTCGGCGCCAACGGGCCGACCGGCCGCCGGCTCACCGACCAGGCCCTCGCCGCCGGCCACGAGGTCGTCGCCGTCACCCGCCGCGCCGGTTCCCTCGCCGCGCGGCCCGGCCTCACCGTGGCCGTCGCCGACGCCACCGACCCGGCCGCCGTCTCCGCCGCCCTCGACGGCACCGACGCCGTCCTCTCCGCCCTGGGCGCGCGCTTCAGCAAGGACACCATCACCACCTACTCGGCGAGCGCCACCGCCATCACCGGGGCCATGGCCCACCACGGCATCGAGCGGCTGCTCGCCGTCAGCTCCAGCATCGCCGACCCGCACTGGCGCCCCACCGGCGCCCACTTCTTCAACCACGTGCTCGACCCGCTGGTGAACCGCCGCCTCGGCCGCACCCTCCACGAGGACATGCGGCGCATGGAGTCCCTGATCCGCGCCACGGACCTGGAGTGGACCCTCGTCCGGCCCTCGGGCCTCTTCGACCACCCCGCCGTCACGGCCTACCGCACCGCCGAGACCAGCGCGGACGGCGTCTTCACCGCCCGCGCCGACCTGGCCGCGAGCATGCTGCGCGAGCTCGCGGAGCGGCGGTACGTCCGTACGGCCATGGGCGTCATCACCACGGCCGTGAAGCCGAATATCGCCAAACTGATCTGGAACGAGGGCATGAAGAAAAAGTGAACGGATCCATTTCCTCCGCCTCCGCCTCCATCGTCACCCCCACCGCCACGGAAAATCGGGCGATCGGGCGATCGGGCGATCGACGCCGATTCGGCCAACCGTCCGTACACATCGCGTCAGCATGCGACCCGCCCATTCCCCGTGCCGACTTGACCGGCGCACGCTGAGGCCATGAATGCGATTCACGGCACCACGAAATCGGCCCGGATGCGTCGGCTTTCCGTCGTCGCACTCGGCGTCCTGGCGACCGCGATCGGCCTGGCCGCTCCCGCCGACGCGGCGGGCGACTACGGCTCCAAGATCTTCTCCATCAACGACCCGTACTTCGAGGCGACCGACTCGAACGGCACCTTCACCGCCCAGGTCTCGTACGGCAACGGCAACCCGGTCGCGCTCTCCTTCCGGCTCAGCGCCTACCTGGTGGGCATCTCGACGTCCCCGATGACGTGTACGTCCTGGCAGTTCAGGAACGGCGCGTTCACCGGCACCAGCGACAACCACGCGAACATCCCGACGAGCTACTTCTGGCACTGGACGTTCCCCACGAACTACCTCGGCGACAACATGCAGGCCAGCGGGAACTGCAGGTTCAGGGTGAACGTCAACGGGAATTCCGGAACCGCGAACGTCAACTTCCGGTTCGACTACGTCGTGGGCGACGGCGGCCTCCCGCCCTTCGCCCCCACCAAGCCCGGCGGTGAAAAGAATCCCTTCACCGCCGCCGTCACGATCGACTGACGATCGACCGAAAACAGGCGGGCGGAATTCCGCCGCGCTGATAGCGTGGCGGAATGACGATCCTCAGCACCTGGAGCCCGGTCGGCACGCCGGCCGGCGGCGTGCCGACCGGGCTCGCGGACGCCTGCCTGCGGGTCGGCCGGGACCTGCTGGGAACGATCCCGGAGCGGCTTCCCGCCGGGTTCCGCTGGATGCTCGCGGAGGAGGGCCCGGACGGCCTGCCGGCGGGGCCGGCCCTGGGGTGGTGGGCGGGGGAGCCACTGTTCTGGCGGGGCGTGGACGTGACGCTCCCCGACGCCCGGCTCGCCCTCTTCGTGGCGGACCTCGTCCAGGACCACCTCACCGGCTACGCATTCGTCCAGTGGCCCGAATGCCCCGGCCACACCCACCCGTTGGAACCGGTGGCGGACGCCGGGGAGGCCTGGTGGCGCTGCCCCGCCTCGCACCGGAAGCTCAGCCCGATCGGCCTGCTCGCCGGACCGGCACCGGCGTAGCGCGGAGGGTCAGGCGGCCAGCAGGCGGGTGGCGAGGTCGACGGCCTCGCGGACGGGGACGAGACGGGCGGTGGTGCCGCCCAGGGGCGCCGTGGTGACGCCGGGGAGGTCGGCGAGGACGCGGGCGCCGAGGTCGGCGAAGTGCAGGTCGTCCAGGTCGGGGGCCCGGAAGGTGGTCCAGCCGTCCGCCGTCACGCAGCGGTACTCGCGGCGGACGACGCCGGGTTGGCGCAGGTCCGCGAGGTGGAAGGCGGTGAAGTTGGCCATCCGGACGCCGAGCATCAGCACCCGCGCGTCCAGCTCGTAGAGCCGCCCGAGCGGCGAGTCGGGGCCGAGGTGGGAGGTGAGCGGGTGCCGGGCGGTGATCTCCTCGGCCCGGAGCCCGATGGCCGCCCAGGAGGTCTGCGGGTGGCTGCTGCGCACCGCGCCGGGCCGGGTGCGGACCGCCTCCGACAGCGCCCCCATCGTCGGCGAGCACGGGGTGGCGGCCGGGTCGAAGCGGGGCATCCGGGCCTCGTACGCGGCGCGCTCCGCCGCCGACAGGCCCGCGACGGCGGCCTGGTGGACGCGCGAGGTCGAGGAGTTCTCGGGCGTCGCGGTGTACGCCACCAAGGTCCCTTCCTCGCCCAGGACTTCGAGCAGGGCGTCGACGACCGCCGCCGCCCCGCCCGCCACCGGCCCGAGGGCCCGCAGCGAGGCCTGGACGTGCAGCACCATGCCGGGGCGGACGCCCAGCTCGGTGAAGGCGGCGGCGAGCGCGGCAGCGGAGATCACGGCACATCCCCCTCGAATCGAACTTCTCGAACTTCGAGAACTTCTCGGACTTCTCACACTTCTCAGGCCTCTCAGGCCTCTCAGGCCTCTCAGGCCTCTCAGGCCTCGACCGGCTGGAGCCGGACCCTGATCCGCTCGGCGTCCCGCTCCGCCGCGGCGGGCAGCGGTACGGCGAGCCACGGTGTCAGGCTCTCCCGCATCCCGTCCGCGAAACGCGCCCCGAGCGCCGTCAGCGCGCCCGACCCGGCCAGCCGCTCGACCGCCTCCGCCGTGTACCGCCGCCAGAGCGCGAACTGCGCCCGGGCCCGCTCGGCGGCGTCCCCCGGCAGCCCGTCGTACGCGGCGGTCCGGGTGCCCCAGTACTCGGTCACCGCCAGGTGCGCGTACGTGCCCTGCAGCAGGCCCTCCAACGGCCGCGGGTCGGGCCGCCACGGCGCGAAGTACAGCCGGTCGTCGGCGCGGTCGTACAGGTCGTACAGGTCCAGCACCGCGCCCAGCTTCACGTGCTGGAACTCGTGCGCGAGCAGCAGCGCCAGCGTCGGGGCCGTCGACGGCCGGGCGATCGCGACCGCCCCGTACGCCTGCCGCGCCGCCGAGCTGACGTCCCGCCCGGCCGGCCCGGGCCGCAGCGGGGTGATCGTGGTCAGGCCCGCCCGCAGGCCTTCCGCGTAGCCCGGCAGGTCCCGCCCGAGCAGCTCCCAGGCCTCGCGCAACGCGCCCGTCCAGTCGAGCAGTTCACCCGCCGGGAGCCGCCCGGCGACCGCGTGGTCGTGGCTGTCGCGCAGCGGGTCGACGTCCTCCAGCGCGACGGTCCACCCCCCGGCCAGCCGGACCCGCCGCAGCGGCTCGTCCAGCTCCCCGCGCTCCGAACCGTCCGCGGCCCGCACCCGGAACCCGTCCGCCAGCCCGGTGACGACGGCCTCCCCGTCCGGCACCGCGACCCGCCCGAGCGTCGGCAGGTGCAGCCACCCGCCGCGCACCGGCACCGCCACCTGCACCGCCTCCCCCAGCCCGGCCCGCCCGGCCCGCACCGCCGCGGCCGCCGCGAGCGCGGCCAGCGGCCCGAGCCCCACCGACAGGTCCCCGGCGAGCCGCCGCGCCGCCCAGGCCCGCGCGTACGGGTGGGCGAGCACGGCGTCGACGGCGGCGGGAGCCTCGGCGTCGAGCGCCGCGAGCAGCGCCCACGCCTCCCCACGCCCGCGCCCGGACGCGTCCCACGCGGCGGCCAGCATCGCCCGGGTCAGGGCGAGCTGGGCGCGCGACAGCGCCCGCACGGTGTCGCCGTCCCCGTACCCGCGGGCGAGTTGGTCCAGGTGCGCCGGGTCGAGCGGGGACGGTCGCACCGGCTCCCCGCCCTGCGCCGGGACGGGCGCGGAACTTCCTTGTCCCGCAATGCCGTTGATGAGCTTCATGAGGTCCCCGCAGTAGACGGAGGGATGGTCGAAGCCGCCGCTTCCATGGTGGCTGCGGTAGCGGTGGGCGTACAGCCCGCCGCCGCAGGAACGCACCACCGGGCAGCTGCGGCAGGTGTCACTGAGCCCGGCGAGGCCCGATTGACGGGCGGCGATACCGGGGTGCCGGGCGAGGTCGTCGAGGCTGTGCCGGAAGACGTCCATACCGGTGGCGGGCGCCCCGTCGTAGGCGGTCTTCAGGCTGTCGGCCTGCTCGAAACTGCCGTCCGTCTCGATCACGGCGAGGTCGGAGGGCTCGAGCCCGAGCGATTCGGTGAGGCTGGAGAGCCCGCGCCGGGTGCGGTGCACGGATTCGAAGGTCCGGACGGCGAACGGCCGCCGGTCCGCCTCCCACAGCTCGTGGACGGTGAGCAGCCAGTCCGCGTACGGGGTGGTGCCCCGGCCGGAGGGGCGTTTCGGCGGATCGTCCCAGGTGGCGTGCGGCAGCAGGAAGTCGACGGCGGGGGGCTGGAGTTCGGCGAGCGCGCGGTACACGGCGACCGGGTCGTTCTCGACGTCGATCGTGCACAGCAGCCCGGCGTACAGGTGCTGGTACGACGGCTCGCGCAGCAACGCCACGGCCCGCAGGACCTGCGGGTGGCTGCTGCGCCCGTCCGCGAAGCGCCGGTGGCGGTCGTTCGCGGCCCGGTCGCCGTCCAGGGAGATGCCGACCCGGACGCCCAGTTCCGCGAAGAGCTCGCAGAACGAGCGGCTGAGCAGCACGCCGTTGGTGTGGATGCGCAGGTCGAGGGCGCAGCCGGGCGGGAGCGCCGCCCGGAGCGCCTCGGCGGCGCGGCGGAGCCGGTCCGGGCCGGCGAGCAGGGGTTCTCCCCCGTGCAGGACGACCCGGACGGCGGTCAGCCGGTGCGCGGCCGCGTGTTCGCCGATCCGCTCGGCGGTCTTGGCCAGGATCTCGTCCCCCGTCGCCCTGGGGCGGGTGCGCCAACTGCTGTCCGCGTGCTCGTAGACGTAGCAGTGGTCGCAGGCGAGATCGCACCGGCTGTGCATCTTGAGCACGAATTGCGTCAGTGGCACCGGAATTCGTGTCGGCATGGGCCTGGTGATGGTCTGCGGCGTTCTCGTGTGGTCGGCTCGGCCTGGGTCCGGTCGGTGTGAGCGGCCGGGTCAGATCGAGGAGTTGAAGGCGGCGACCGGCACGCGGCCGGAGTCGGCGCCGGGGAGCGCGCGCTGCAGCCGGGTGGCGAGTTCCTCGGCGCCGAGGGCGGCGAGATCGGCGAGGGAGGTGCGCTCCGGCGTCTCCTGAGTGTCAGTGAGGTTGCCGGCCGGCCTGGTGCTGGTTACCGGAGTCATATTCGTTTCCTTAGGCGCGGTTAGGACCTGCCGAGGGCGGGTAGGCCACCCGGTTGCGACTTAATGTAGTGCCCGTGCGGACTCCGCGCGGCACCTTGTGTCCTCAAGTTCGTCCGCCCGGCCGGTCGGCGCAGTACGGCGGCGCCCGGCGCCCCGAGAATTCACCCGTTCAGCGGTCGCGCACTTCGCTTCGGCGCGCGCCGAAGCGCGTTGTTCGGAGCTGGCGTTCGAACCATCCCCGGTCGCCCGGACCGGCACACCCGGAATCCGGACCTCACCGGAGCCGGGGTGCCCCGGCGCTCACCGTGTCGCCGCCGATCCGTCCAGCGCGTGGACGGCGCGCACCAGCTCCTCGGTGAACTCCCTTCCTTGCGCGGTGAGTTCACCGGACTCCAGCAGGGTCCGGCCGGCTGCCAGGGTGTGCGTGCGCCAGCAGGTGAACTCCCGTTCCGCGCGGGCCGGTTCGCTCTTCCCGGCGGCCAGTTCGGCGGCCCAGAAGTCCGCGACCCCCAGGTGTGCGTACGTCCCCTGCAGCAGGGCGCCGACCGGGCGCAGGTCGGGCCGCCACGGGGCGTGGTAGACGGCGGCGCCGTTCGGGCGGTGCAGCGGCACCAGGTCCAGCAGGGCGCCGAGTTGAACGTGCAGGAACTCGTGCACCAGGGCCAGCGCCAGCAGCACCGGCTCCCCCGGCAGCGAGGCCGCCACCGCGCCGTACGCCCGCCGGGCGGCGGCGCTGACCGCCTCGCCGCCGGGCGCCGGGCGCAGTGGCACGATCACGCCGACGCAGGCCGCGACCGCCGCCGCGTGCCGCCGGTGGCGCCGCACCAGGATCCGCCAGGCCTGCTCCAACTCGTCGGCCCACTGATCGAGTTCGGCATCGGACAGCGGACCGGCCGGCGGCCGGCCGTAGTCCACCCGGTGCGTCCCGGCGTGCTCGACGGTCGGCGCCCAGCGCAGCCCGTCGCACTCCAGCTCCAGTCGCAGCGCGGACGAGGGCGCGGCCCGCAGGAGCTCGCCCAGCCCGTCCAGCGGGACGGCCTCACCGGCCGCGAGGCCGCGCAGGCAGTCCGCCGCCCAGGCGTCCAACTCCGGCCGCAGCAGGGCCTCCTCCCAACGCGGCCGGTCGTCCCGCTGCAGCGCGCACACCCGGGCGTAGGCCGTGCGGTAGTCCCGGTCGCCCGGCGCGGCCCGGCGCAGCGCCAGCAGCAGCAGCGCCCGCTTGCTCAACTGCCCGGCGCGCAGCAGCCGGACGGCCTCCGGACCGCCGCGGGCGGCGGCGATCGCCCGGAACGTCGCCCGGTCCACCCCGTGCCGCGGCAGCCCGTCCGCCGCCCGCGCACCCGGCACCCCGGCCGCCTCCGCCGCCGCCACCGTCTCGCTTCCACCAGCCACCGGTCGTCCTCCTCCTGCTCCGGCCCGCTCCGGCCAACCCGCCGCGCCCGCCCGCAGTTTCCCCGCCCGGCCGCGGATCAGCCGATCCGGTGCCGCACATGACCCGAACGGGCGAGCGGCCCCCTCGGGCACCCCGACCACGGCCTCGGGCGCCGCGCATCCTACCGAGCGGCGCACCTGCCGTGACGGTCCATCAGCGCCCAGTCCCGGCGGCCGCGCTAGACCCGCGCCCGCGCCACCTTCGCCACTCCCGCCCGCAGCCGTCCGGCGATGTGCCGGATCAGCCGGTCGAGGTCCGCGCAGTACACGGACGGGTGCCCGAACCCCCCACCGACCCCACCGCCCGCGTACCGGTGCGCATACAGCCCGCCGCCGCACACCCGGACCAGCGGGCAGTCGCCGCACACCGGCGCGAGCCCGGCGAGCCCGTGCTGCCGGGCCCGGAACGCCGGGTGCGCGGCCGCCGCGTCGAAGTCGTGCCGCCAGACGTCGAGCCCCGTCCCGGCCGCCCCCTCGTAGGCGACCTTCAGGCTGTCCACCTGCTCGATCGTGCCGTCCGCCTCGACGACGACCAGGTCGACGGGCGCGAGCCCGACCGCCTCGCTGGCGGCCCGCCCGCCGAGCAGCAGCACGGACAGCTCCTCGAACAGCCGCACCCCGGTCTCCCGGCGCGGCGCGTCGTACCAGCGGTCGAAGGCGGCGATCAGCCACTCCCCGTACGGCGCCGGCTCCTCCCCGGACGGCGGGGCGCCGGGCACCGTCCGCCGGTGGACGCCGGGTGGCGGGGCGGCCCAGGTGGCGTGCGGCAGCAGCAGGTCGATCCGGGGCGGGGCGAAGTCCACCAGCGCCTGGTAGGTGGCCACCGGGTCGGCGGCGAGGTCGACGACGCACAGCAGCCCGGCGAACAGGTCCCGGTGCGGGGCGGAGCCGAGCAGCCGTACGGCCTCGGCCGTCCGGGCCCAGCTGCCGGCGCCGGAGGGCAGCAGCCGGTGCCGGTCGTGGTCGGCGCGGGTGCCGTCGATCGACACGCCCACGGCGACGCGGTGCCGGTGCAGCACGTCGAGCAGCGCCGGTTCGTCGAGCAGCCTCAGCCCGTTGGTCTGCAGGCTGAACCGCACTCGCGGCCCGGCTCCGGCCAACTCCCGCAACAGCGCGTCGAGATGGGCGGCGCCGACGAGCAGCGGTTCACCGCCGTGCAGGACCACGGTCACCTCGTCGAGCCCGTGTGCGGCGGCGTGCTCGGCGATCCGGCGGGCGGTGCGGCTGACGGTCGGCAGCTCCATCCGGCGCGGCCGCCGCCGCCAGCTCTGGTCGGCGCCCTGGTACACGTAGCAGTAGTCGCAGGCCAGGTTGCACCGACTGTGGATCTTCAGCAGGAACTGCCGGAACGGCACCATGCGCGCGAGCCTAGTGCCGGCCGGGAGCCCCTGCTGACCATCCGTCATCACGCTTCACACGTGCGGCGGCTCCACGTCCGAGTCCAGCCTGGTCCCGGCCTTGACGGCCTTCGTGGTCGGGTGGTCGTTGCCGAGCGTCACCTGGGCCCGCCGGATGCAGTCGTTGCGCAGCTTGGCGGCCCGCTCGGTCTGCCCGACCGCGGCGAGCGAGAGCGCCAGGTTGGAGTTGATGCCGATGGAGTCGTAGTGGTCCCGGCCGAGCGCCTCGACCATCAGCGGCGCGGCCTCCAGTTCGAGGGCGAGCGCGGCCTCCGTCTCCCCGCTCAGGGCGAGGTCGTTGGCGTGGTTCATCATCGCGATCGGGATGTACAGGTGGTGCTCGCCGAGGACGCGGCGGAACTGCGCCAGGGTGCGGCCGGACAGCTCCCGGGCCTCGTCGACCCGCCCGACCAGCCGCAGGTAGACGGAGAGGTTGTTGGCGCCGGCCAGGGTCACCGGGTGGTCCTCGCCGAGGTAGTCGCGGTAGCGGGCGAGGGCGCGTTCGGCGAGCGGGATGGCCCGCGCGGTCTCGCCGAGCGCGTTGAAGTCGCTGGCCAGGTTGGTCGCGGCGGCCAGGGTGTCCGGGTGCTCCGGGCCGTTGATGTCCAGGTAGCGCTGGTAGATGTCCTGGTCGATCTCCACGGCCTCGTGGTAGCGGCCGTCCCGGCGCAGGGCGACGGCGAGGTTCTTGCGGGCGCGCAGGGTGTCGGTGTGGTTGTCGCCGATGGTCTGCTGGTACGTCCGGACGGTCTCCTCCAGCAGGTCCAGGGCCTCCCGCAGCCGCCCGGTCTCGCGCAGGTCGCGGGCGTAGTTGGAGGCGGAGGACAGCGCGTAGAGGCTGTGCGCGCCGAGTGCGTCGCGCTGCTGGAGGTAGTTGCTGCGGTGGCGTTCCAGCGCGGCCCGCCGGTCGCCGGCCAGGTAGTCGGACACCGCGAGGTTGTTGGTGATCATCAGGGTGCGCGGGTGGTCCGGGCCGAGGGTGCGCCGGGCGGCTTCCAGGGTCCGGCGGTCGAGCGCGCGGGCCTCGTCGTAGCGGCCGAGGAAGCGCAGGTCGGCGCCGAGGCTGTTGGCGACGGCGAGGGTGTGCGAGTGCTCGGGGCCGAGGGTGGCGGTGAAGCGCTCCAGGATGTCCCGGTCCATCTCGTACGCCTCCTGGAGGGCGCCCTGGGAGCGGCGGATGTTGCTGAGCTGGGTGCGCAGCATCAGGGTCTGGGCGTCGTCGTCGACGTTGAAGTCCGGCCCGCCGTAGCCGTCCTGGCGCCAGTGCCGCAGGGTGCGCTCGGCGAGTTCCCGGCCGGCCTCGTGCAGGCTGCGCTTCCACTGGTAGCGGACCGAGTCGATGATCCACTGCCGGACGTCCTCGTCGGCGCTGTCGACGGCCCCGGACGGCCACAGGTGGGGCAGCAGTTCGGCGTACTCGGCCCAGTCGGCGGGCACGTCCGGGTCGCCGGGGTTGGCGGCGGCCAGCGCGGCGTGCACGACCTCGCGCAGTTCGGCCTGCCGCTCCTCGCCGACCTGGTCGCGCAGCACGGCCTGGACGAGCCGGTGGACGGTGATGGTCTCGCTGCCCTGGTCGGTGCGGGCGAGCCCGAACCGGCTGATGGCGCGCAGCAGCTCGCCGATCGCGAGCTTGTCGCGCGGGGCGCGCGGGGCCAGCCGCAGGGCGCGGACGACGGCCCGGCTGTAGAGCAGCCGCATCGGGATGGCGTCCGGCCCGAGGAAGGCGCAGATCTCCAGGATCTGGGCGGCCGGCTCGTTCATCCGGCGCAGTTCCTGGACCGAGATGCGCAGCGTCGCGGCGGCGGAGTGCGGGTAGTCGGCGGCGTGCAGCGCGGTGCGTTCGAGCATCTCGGTGAGCGCGCGGTCGAGTTCGCCGAGGTAGTCGGCGATCCGCATCGGCGTCTCCTGGAGCCAGACGGCGGCCTGGCCCACGGCCAGCGGCAGGTCGCCGAGCCGGGCGGCGATCTGCTCGGCGTCGTCCTGGCTGAGGCCGGTGTTGAAGCGGCGCAGCAGCCGCACGCTCTCCTCGCGCAGGAAGACGTCCACCTCGACCAGGCCGGCGTGCTTGGACCAGCCCTGGTTGCGGGAGGTGATCAGCACGTGGCCGCCGGCCGCGCCGGAGGGCAGCCAGGGGGCCAGTTCCTCGGGGGTGCTGGCGTTGTCGAAGACCAGCAGCCAGCGGCCGTGCGGCTGGCCGCGGCGCAGCGCGTCGAGCACCGCGGCGGCGGTGTGCGCGACGTCGTCGCTGCCCGGCACGCCGAGCTTGGGGGCGAGCTTGGCGAGTTCGGCGGGGATGTTCGCCGGGTCCTCGGCGGGCACCCACCAGACCACGTCGTAGGCGGCCTTGAAGCGGTGCGCGTACTCGCCGGCGATCTCCGACTTGCCGGCGCCGCCGAGGCCGTACAGCACCTGGCTGCGGACGGCGGCGGGCCCGCCGGTGAAGCGGTTGCGGAGCAGTTCGAGCAGTTTGCCGCGGCCGATGAAGGAGGCGTTGCGCGAGCGCACCTCCAGCACCTGCGGGGCGGTGCCGGGGAAGCGCGCCGGGGCGGCGAACTCGCCGCTGTCGCCGTCCGACTGCCGGCTGGTGCCGGGCGCCTGGCCGAACTCGTGGTAGAGCTGCGCCTCGGCGTGCACGGCGGAGGAGCGCACCAGGTCGGGCACGACGTGCCCGGCGAACGGCCGGGGCGTCGGCTCGTCCGAGTCCTGCAGCCGCAGGGCGACCAACATCGGTGCGCCGGAGGGCAGTTCGCCCCTCTGGAGGAGTTGCCAGACCTCGGCGGCGCGGGGCAGCGCGGTGTACTCGGACGAGAGCAGGGCGAGCACCCGGCCCTGCCCGTCGAGCGGCCCGGCGACCTCCGGCGGCCGGGCGCCGGTGTACGGGTCGGCGGCGTTGTGCAGCGAGGTCTGGTAGCCGAACCGGGTGAGCGTGGCGGCCGCCCATTCGGCCCACATCCGGTTCTCCGGCGCGTAGCTGACGAACACCTGCCGGGGGACGGCGCGGGCGGAGCGCAGGTACGCGGCGTAGAGCCGGCGGCGGGTCTCGGCGCCGAGCGGGCGCAGCGTGCGCACCCGCCCGTCGGTGATCCACCCGGCCAGCCGTTCGAAGGCGTTGAGCAGGCTGCGGGCCTCCTGCGGCCGGTCGGCGACGGTGGCGGGCACCTCCTCGTAGGCGTAGAACGGCTTGTACGGCACCTCGACGTCGGCCCAGTAGCCGGCCCGGCGGTCACCGGGCAGCCAGCGGCCGAGGTAGGGGGCGAAGGCCTCGCGGGCGAAGTCGCGGCCGGCCTCCAGCCGTTCCTGCTCGGCGTCCTCGACCCGCATCGGCACCGGCAGGACGCGGATCGCCCGCTCCTCGGCCTCGGCGATGGCGCGGGCGGCGTCGACGCCGCCGCGGATGTTCTGGGCGCTGAAGGTGAAGCAGTCGACGACGGTGTCGGGCATCAGCACGGTGCAGATGCCGGAGGTGTCGCTGACCCCGGTGCGGCTGTCGATCAGTACGAAGTCGTAGTTCCGGGCCCAGCGTTCGCGCAGCTCGCGCAGGAACTCGCCGCCCCGGATGTCCCGGCCGTGGTAGAAGCTGCGCCAGTTGAAGCTGGTGACGGCGGCGCCGTAGGCACCGTTCTGGCGGCCCGCGGGCAGGAAGTCGAGCCGGCCGCCGGGCGGCAGGTCGAGGGCGAGGCCGCAGATGTAGCCGTCCAGCCGGCCGGGCGCGTCGAGCCACTCGGCGGGGCCGAGGCCGGTGGGGCCGGCGGCGGTGGGCAGCGCCTGCTTGACGTAGGAGCGCAGCAGGTCGATCAGGCCGTCCGTGGAGTGGAGTTCGGGGTCGACGAGCAGCGGGTGGTAGTAGCGGTGCAGGCCGGGCGCCTCCAGGTCCCAGTCGACCACCAGGACGCGCAGGCCGCGGCTGGCGAGGATCCAGCCCACGTTGGCGAGGGCCATCGTGCGGCCGGTGCCGCCCTTGAAGGAGTAGAACGTGACGACCGAACCCGGTCCGCCGCGCTCGGGCCGTGCGTCGGGCTCAGTGGTCATCGCTCTCGTCTCCGTTCGAGGGGGCGTTGCGGTCCTGGTCGGCCCGGCGCTGCCCGGGGAGGTCGTACGGCAGGTCCAGGGTGCGTCGGCCGGGAAGGCCGGACAGATCGGATAGACCGGGCAGACCGGGCGGGGCGGGGGCGGGTCTGGGCGGGATGGCCAGGCCGGGCATCTGCGGGCCGTCGCCGGGGCCGACGCCGAAGACGGCGCCGCCTTCGCCCCAGTCGAAGTTGTCGTCCATCAGCTTGTTCTGGGCGACCGTCACCACGATGTCGAGGTCGCGGTCGAAGCTGTCCCGCCCGACCTTGACCCGGAACAGCGGGTCGGGGTCGAAGCGGCGCAGCCAGTTGCGGCGGAACACCCCGCGCACGCCGGTCCACAGCGCCTCGCGGGTCGGCCCGTCCGCCGGGTCCTGGTCGCCGCTGGGCAGCAGCACTCCGGTGACCGGGTGGTTCTGGTCGTCGTACTCGCGCAGGGCGGCCCGGTAGCGCTCGCTGCCGGCCACCCACGGGTCGACCAGCAGGACGCTGACCTGGCTGTCCTCGCGGGCCTGGTCCAGCTTCTCGCCGAGGCCGGCGTCGATCTCCTCCAGTGTGGTGGTGTGCCCGGCGGCGGTGATCACCTGCTGGGCGCGCGCCGCCAGCGAGGGCCGGGTCGGCGGGTGGTAGGGCGCCCAGTCCCAGGGCTTGGCGCCGTAGTGGGCGCCGCCCGCGGCGGCGGCCTCGGCGGCCCGGCCGGCGGCGATGAACAGCCGCACCATGCCGGGGCTGGAGGACGGCTCCGGCGTCGACACGGTCGGCGGCTGGGGCGGCGGGAAGTAGCCGCGCACCGCGCCGAGGTCGAACTCCTGCAGGTCGGCGAGCCGGCGGTCGGCGGCGACCTTCACCCGCCCGGCGACCACCCGGACGATCTTCCGGTAGGCCTCGCCGCCGGGGTCGGTGCGCAGCAGCGCGCGCAGCCCGTACCGGGCGTAGGCCTCGCCCATGTCCGGCTGGGCCCACTGGATCTTGGTGACCTCCTCGTGCAGCTCGCCCGGGGCGACGGGCTCCCAGAGCACCGGGATCAGGGCCGCGACGTGTTCGCCGTGCTGCTCGTGGTGGCGCCGGACGCGTCCGCGGAACGCCGTCCACTCCTTGCCGCAGTAGTCGCTGGCGAAGTAGGCGGGCGAGTAGAGCGCGACCAGGGCGCGGCAGCGGCCGAGCATCCGGGCGAGCTGCTGGGCCCAGTCGTCGCCGACCCGCAGCCGTTCGGTGTCCCGGTAGGCGAGTTCGTCGGCACGCGCGCCCGGCTGCATCCGGCCGAGTTCGTCGCGCAGGTCGTTGAAGAACTGGTCGACGAAGGCGTCCTCCGCCACGTAGTCCCGACGCGCGTAGCTGAAGAAGAAGTACGGCCGCTGGTCCGGCTGGTCCCCCGCGTCCTGCGCTTGCCGCTGATCCCGCTCCATCACCCGTTTCCCCCCGAACCCGACATGCCGCGACGGCGCTGGTCTCATACCCAGCATGTCGTGAACTCCACCAGCTTTACTGGGAAGTTGGCGGATTCACCCGCCACAGGGGGGTTTAACCGGGGGTCAGGCGCACGCCCGCGCTCGGGAGCGCACCCGGCGCATCGAAGCGCGCCGCGGGGGGGAACTAGAGATCGAGCGCCGACTGGAAGGCGGCGAGCGGCTCGGCGCCGGGGGTCAGGGCGTCCGCGACCACTCGGCGCAGCAGGTCGCCGAGGACGGTATCGGGGAGGGCGTCGAGTTCGTCGAGCGACAGGGCGGCGACGTCGACCAGGTCAGAGCCGAGTCCAGCGGCGGTGTCCGCACCGGTGACGCCCATCAGTCCCTCACTCGATCGCGCCGGCGCCGCGGGCTGCCTGCCGGAACGGGCAGCATCCTACACGCCGGAGGTCGTCCGTGACGGACCATCAGTTCGGCGCGGTCACGGCCCCCGAGCCTCGCCAGCCGACGCCAGAGCACGCCACAGCGCGCCACCCGTCCCCCGCCCCGCCCCGCCGCGCTACGGGCAGAGGCGCTCCACCCGCCAGCCGGTCGGGGCGGCCGGGTCGGCGAGGTAGCGGAGCCGGTCGTGCAGCCGGTTGGCGCGGCCCTGCCAGAACTCGATGCTCTCCGGGATGACGCGGTAGCCGCCCCAGAACGGCGGGACGGGTACGCCCTCGCCCTCGGGGTAGCGGCGTTCGAGGTCGGCGTAGCGCTGTTCCAGGACCTCGCGGTCGTCGACGGGGCTGGACTGCTCGCTGGCCCAGGCGCCGAGCTGGGAGCCGTGCGGGCGGGTGCGGAAGT
The DNA here is from genome assembly GCF_041053115.1 of Streptomyces sp. Y1. Classification (NCBI taxonomy): domain Bacteria; kingdom Bacillati; phylum Actinomycetota; class Actinomycetes; order Kitasatosporales; family Streptomycetaceae; genus Streptomyces; species Streptomyces sp. Y1. The sequence goes on from NZ_CP163445.1 coordinate 3,394,733, forward strand.
AGGCGGCGGTCTCGTCGCGGCCGACCTTCTCGACCCGGCCCTGGACGATGACCTGGCGGGCCAGGGCGATCCAGGGGAACAGCAGGGCGGCGTGCGGGTTGGCGGCGAGTTCGGCGCCCTTCCGGGAGCCGTAGTTGGTGTAGAAGACGAAGCCGCGCGCGTCGAAGCCCTTGAGCAGGACGGTACGGGCGCTGGGCCGGCCCTCGGCGTCGGCGGTGGAGAGCACCATGGCGTTGGGCTCGACCACGCCGGAGTCGTCCGCCTCGTGGAACCAGCGGGTGAACTGGGCGATCGGGTCGGGTGCCAGCTGGCCCTCGCCGAGGCCCTCGTGGGTGTAGTGCTTGCGCATCACGGTGAGGTCCGGCCCGGGTCGGGCCTCCTCGGCCGTGACGGCCGGGGTCCGGGGGGCGGGGCTCAGGGGCGTCGACTGGGCGCGTTCCGGGGTCTGCACGCCAACATCATCCCGTACGACAAGCAACCGACGCCGCTCCATGCCGCGACCGACTGGCGAACCACGGTCGGGGATAAGGTGGCTCGCCACCGCTTGGCCGCCCGTCGTGCGGGGAATTGTCCGGTACCGAGGCATTCCGTCCCGGGGCCCCGGCCCCGACCCGCGCGCCCTGCGGCCGTTCGGCGGAGCCTGACGGGAAAGTCAAGCGGTCCGCCGGGCAACATCACCGCTGTGGTGTATGGCGCAATGCACCCCGTGCCTGTCACTCTGGCACCGAGTGCCAACCACCATTCGGTCACTGGCGCGCCGCCCCACCACGGCGGAGCGCCGATCGCAGAACTGAAGGAGCCGTCGCATGTCCGATTTCGTACCCGGGCTTGAGGGAGTCGTCGCGTTCGAGAGCGAGATCGCCGAGCCCGACCGGGAAGGCGGCGCCCTGCGGTACCGCGGTGTCGACATCGACGACCTGGTCGGCAAGGTCTCCTTCGGCCACGTCTGGGGCCTGCTGGTGGACGGCAAGTTCAACCCCGGCCTGCCGGCCGCCGAGCCGTTCCCGATCCCGGTGCACTCGGGTGACATCCGGGTCGACGTGCAGTCCGCGCTCGCCATGCTCGCCCCGGTCTGGGGCCTGAAGCCGCTGCTCGACATCGACGCCGACCAGGCCCGGGACGACCTGGCCCGGGCCGCCGTGATGGCGCTGTCGTACGTCGCCCAGTCGGCCCGCGGCCAGGGCCTGCCGATGGTCCCGCAGAGCGAGATCGACAAGGCCGAGACGGTCGTCGAGCGCTTCATGATCCGCTGGCGCGGCGAGCCGGACCCGAAGCACGTCAAGGCCGTCGACGCCTACTGGACGTCCGCCGCCGAGCACGGCATGAACGCCTCCACCTTCACCGCCCGGGTCATCGCCTCCACCGGCGCCGACGTCGCGGCCGCGCTGTCCGGCGCGGTCGGCGCGATGTCCGGCCCGCTGCACGGCGGCGCCCCGTCCCGCGTGCTCGGCATGATCGAGGAGATCGAGCGCACCGGCGACGCGACCGCGTGGGTGAAGAACGCGCTGGACAAGGGCGAGCGCCTGATGGGCTTCGGCCACCGCGTCTACCGCGCCGAGGACCCGCGCGCCCGCGTGCTGCGCCGCACCGCCAAGGAGCTCGGCGCGCCGCGCTTCGAGGTCGCCGAGGCGCTGGAGAAGGCGGCCCTGGAGGAGCTGCACAACCGCCGTCCGGACCGCGTGCTGGCCACCAACGTGGAGTTCTGGGCCGCGATCATGCTGGACTTCGCCGAGGTGCCGGCGCACATGTTCACCTCGATGTTCACCTGCGCGCGCACCGCCGGCTGGTCGGCGCACATCCTGGAGCAGAAGCGCACGGGCCGGCTCGTGCGCCCCTCCGCGCGCTACATCGGCCCGGGCCCGCGCCGCCCCGAGGCGATCGAGGGCTGGGACGCCATCGCGCGCTGAGCGCACCCGGCGAACCGTCACTGCAGCACTCTGACCAGCGGGTCCGGCTCCGGCCGGGCCCGCTGTTCGCACACCGTCGAGCAGTCGAGATCACAGTCTCAGCGGGCGGACGACCGTATCCGGCCCCGGGCCCGGCCGGTAGGCTGCGCGCGTGGCTCAGATCCAGATCCCCGCTGACATCAAGCCCGCAGACGGCCGTTTCGGCTGCGGCCCGTCCAAGGTGCGCCCCGAGGCACTGAGTGCCCTCGCCGCGACCGGGACCTCCCTGCTCGGCACCTCGCACCGCCAGACCCCCGTCAAGAACGTGGTCAAGCGCGTCCGCGAGGGCGTGAGCAGCCTGTTCTCCCTCCCCGAGGGGTACGAGGTGGTCCTCGGCAACGGCGGCTCCACCGCCTTCTGGGACATCGCGGCCTTCGGCCTGGTGCGGGAGAAGTCCCAGCACCTGGACTTCGGCGAGTTCTCGTCGAAGTTCGCCTCCTCGGTGAAGGCCGCCCCGTGGCTGGCCGAGCCGACCGTGATCAAGACCGCCCCGGGCACCCACCCGCTGCCGGTCGCCGAGGCCGGCGTGGACGTCTACGGCCTCACCCACAACGAGACCTCGACCGGCGTTGCGATGCCGATCCGGCGCCCGGCGGGCGCGGACCAGGGCTCGCTGGTCCTGGTGGACGCCACCTCGGGCGCCGGCGGCCTGCCGGTGGACATCGCCGAGACCGACGTCTACTACTTCGCGCCGCAGAAGTCCTTCGCCTCCGAGGGCGGCCTGTGGCTGGCCACCTTCTCCCCGGCCGCCCTGGAGCGCGCCGCGGAGATCGCCGCGTCCGGCCGCTACATCCCGCCGTTCTTCTCGCTGCCGACGGCCATCGACAACTCGTCGAAGGACCAGACGTACAACACCCCGTCGATCTCCACCCTGTTCCTGCTGGCCGACCAGCTGGAGTGGCTGAACGGCAACGGCGGGCTCGACTGGGCCGTCGCCCGTACGGCTGATTCCTCGTCCCGGCTGTACTCCTGGGCCGAGAAGTCCTCCTTCGCGAACCCCTTCGTGGCGAACCCGGCCGAGCGTTCGCAGGTCGTCGGCACGATCGACTTCGACGAGTCGGTGGACGCCGCCGCGGTCGCCAAGGCACTGCGTGCCAACGGCATCGTGGACACCGAGCCGTACCGCAAGCTGGGCCGCAACCAGCTGCGCGTCGCGATGTTCCCGGCGATCGACCCGGCGGACGTCGAGGCGCTCACCCACTGCATCGACTACGTGGTCGAGCAGCTCGGCGCCTGAGCGGAAAGCCGGCACGCGAAGCCGGCACCGGAAGCCGGCACCGGAAGCCGGCACCGAAAAGCCCGGCACCGGAAGCCGGCACCCGAGCGCGACTGAGGGCCACCGCCTGCGGGCGGTGGCCCTCCTCCGTTGCCGGGCTTCCGCAACAGGCCTCAGCGGTTGACCAGTGAGCTGATCAGCACGACGACCAGCAGCAGCACCAGGGTGCCGGAGACGATGCGCATACGAGTCTTGGGATCCACGGTCAACGAGCGTACCTCCGCCCCGCACCCGCGCCGACCGGCGGCCCTCAGCTCCAGTCGGCCAGCGCCCACGAGCGCAGCGACTCGTAGTGGGCGAAGCCCCCGTCCAGGTCGCTCCGCATCAGGTGCAGCTCGGCGGCCTCCCACTCCGGCCCCCGGTAGTCCGCCAGCGCCGCCGCCAGGGCCTCCAGCTCGGCCGCCGCGACCCGCTGGACGGCCCGCCGGTGGCCGCGCGCGGAGCCGGCCCGGGCGAGCGTGAGGTGCGGGTGGAAGACGTAGGAGTCGGTCTCCCCGGTGAGCTCGGCGGTCGCCTGGGTGACGGCCTCGGCGAGCCGGCGCAGGGCCCAGGTCTGGCCGTCCACGCCCGCCCAGAGCACCCGGTCGCCGAACCGGCCGGAGCCCGCGATCCGCAGCCGGTGCGCCTCGTGGACCTCGGCGACGGCGGCCAGGCCCTCCTCCAGCTCCGGCAGCCGGTCGGGCGCCACCTCGCCGAGGAAGGCCAGGGTGAGGTGCCAGCCCTCCACGGTGGTCCAGCGCAGCCGGTCCGCCCCGGGCAGCCCGCGCACCGGCGCGACCGCGTCGGAGAGTTCCTGCAGCGCCCTGACCGGTGGGAGTACCGCCACGAACAGCCTCATGGATCAATCTTCCCGCGTTCGACCTTTCGGTGTAGAAAGGTTTTCCATGAACATCCGCAACGGGGGGCCCGCGGACGTCCCCGACATCCTGTCCCTGCTCGACGGCGCCGTCTCCTGGCTGACGGCCGACGACCGCGCCGGCCAGTGGGGCGACCAGCCCTTCAGCGCCAACCCGGCCCGCGTCGACCAGATCACCTCCTACGCCTCCGAGCCCTTCCTGGTCCGCCTCGCCGTGGACGAGGACGGCCGGACGGTCGGCTGCTGCGTGCTCAACGAGGACCGCGGCAAGTGGATCCCCGCCGTGGACGAGCGCGAGCTCTACCTCCGCCTGCTGGTCACCGACCGCACCCGCAAGGGCTCCGGCATCGGCGCCGCGCTGGTCGCCGACGCGGTCGAGGAGACCCGCCGGCGCGGCATCGGCCTGCTGCGGGTGGACTGCTACGCGGGCAACGACCGCAAGCTGGTCGGCCAGTACCGGGCGCTCGGCTTCACCGAGACCGTGGGCTTCGAGGTCGAGCAGCCGTCCGGCATGTGGCCCGGCCAGGTGCTGGAGATCCGGGTCTGACGAGCCGTCGGGAAGTCCCGGAGGCAGACCCCCGGGACTTCCTGACGCATCATCAGCAGGCCGCGGCCAGCTCCGACTTGCGCGCCGGGACGGTCCGCGGCACGAAGGCCACCACCCGGCCGCCGCGCCCGGGGTGCAGGTCGAACCGCACCCGCAGGTCCGCACTGCGGGCCAGCACCAGGCCGACCGCACCGGCGGCCGCCGCGGACACCAGCCCGCAGGCCAGCAGGCCGAGCCGGGGCCCGTACGAGGCGGTGACCCAGCCGACGATCGGGGCGCCGATCGGCGTGCCGCCGGTGAAGACCAGCACCAGCAGGCCCATCACCCGGCCGCGCATCTCGGGGTCGGTGGCCAGCTGGAGCGAGGAGTTGACCGAGGTGTTGAAGCTCAGCCCGAACACCCCGATCAGCATGAGCAGCAGCGCGAAGGTCCAGTAGTCGGGCGCGAAGGCCGCGACCACCTCCAGCGTGCCGAAGCCCAGCGCCGCGCCGACCAGCCGCCGCAGCCGCGGCGCGCCCCGGCGGGCGGCGAGCAGCGCGCCGGCGAGCGAGCCGACCGCCATCGCGGTGTTCAGCAGGCCGTACTGCCCGGCGCCGACCTTGAAGGTGTCGTAGGCGAAACCGGACAGCAGGGTCGGGAAGTTGAACCCGAAGGTGCCGATGAACCCGGCGAGCACCATCGGCCAGACCAGCTCGGGCCGCTCCTTCACGTACCGGAGCCCCTCCCGCAGCTGCCCCTTCTCCCGGGCGATCGGCTCGGTCGGGCGCAGTTCGCTCTCGCGCATGGCGAGCAGCCCGCCGATCACGGCGGCGAAGGACAGCGCGTTGACGGCGAAGGCCCAGCCGCTGCCGACCGCGGCGATCAGCAGGCCCGCGACGGCGGGGCCGACCAGGCGGGCGGTCTGGAAGTTGGCGGCGTTCAGGCTGACGGCGTTGGCGAGGTCCTTCGGCCCGACCATCTCGGCGACGAAGGCCTGCCGGGCCGGGTTGTCGACCACGGTGACCAGGCCGAGCAGCAGCGCGAAGGCGTACACGTAGTACGGCGTCACGAGGCCGCCGATGGTCAGCACGGCGAGGCCCGCGGCGAGCAGGCCCATCGCGCCCTGGGTGTACACCAGCAGGCGGCGCTTGGGCATCCGGTCGGCGAGCACGCCGCCGAACAGGCCGAGCAGCAGCATCGGCAGGAACTGCATGGCGGTGGTGATGCCGACCGCGAGCGGGCTGCCGGTGAGGCTGAGCACCAGCCAGTCCTGGGCGATCCGCTGCATCCAGGTGCCGGTGTTGGACACCACCTGGCCGGCGAAGTAGTAGCGGTAGTTGCGAACGCGCAGGGAGGAGAACATCCCCCGGGCCTCGTGAAGCGGGCACCTGTGGGAGACGAGGCCGCGTGGCTGCGGCCCTGAGCGGCGGAGTCCGCCGCGGTGCGTTCGTCGGGGTCGTCGTCGCCGCTGCCGGGCAGTCCGCTGGGGGCGGGGGCCTGGGCGTCGGCGGCCGCGGGGCTGTCCGCGGCGGGGTCGGTGGTCGGGTCGTCGAGTCGGGTACGGATGGCGGCGGCGCTTGCTGCGGCCGGCGGTGTCACGGTGGTCTCCCCTCGTGGCGCGACGACCCTGGCGGGGGCCGTCACGCTCCTGGTGTCGGTGGTCGGTCCTGCGGTGATGCGAGCTCCTTCGTCTCCCGGCTGGCTGGCCGAGGTCGGTGTGCCTAGAGGTGTGCGAGCTTGTAGAGCACGGGCGCTGCCTCCCTGAGGACCGCCCATTCCTCCTCGTCGAGCCCTTGGGCGAGCTCGGCGAGCCAGACGTTTCGGCGCCGGCGGCTCTCCGCGAGGATCGCCTCGGCCTGCTCGGTGCTGCTGACGACCACCTGGCGGCGGTCCTCGGGGTGCGGCTCGCGCCGCACCAGCCCCTTCTCCTCCAGCATCGCGACGATCCTGGTCATCGAAGGAGGCTGCACGTGCTCCTTCCGGGCGAGCTCACCCGGTGTGGCCTTCCCGCACCGGGCGAGGGTGCCCAGCACCCCCATCTCGGTCGGACTCAACGACTCCTCCACCCGCTGGTGTTTGAGTCGTCGGGACAGGCGCATCGTGGACGACCGCAGCTGACTGATCGCTGCGAGGTCCTGCTCGGACATCTCGGGCATCTCTTTAGACTACGTCATTACTCTCGCTAAATAAAATCGGATTCCCGCCGCGCCGCCTCCGGAGCCCGGTGCCATATTGGTGATGGGCCACCGGCCCCACTCCCAGAAGGGCCCAGCAGCCATGTCCGACCTCGCCGAACAGCCCGCCCTCGACGGCTCCGGCTTCGCCCGTCTCGCCATGGTCACCATCGACTGCGCCGACCCGGTCGCGCTGGCGGCGTTCTACGGCGACCTGCTGGGCTGGGAGACCCGGCACGCGGACGAGCACTTCGCGATCCTGGACAACCCGGAGGGCGGCAGCCCGCTCGCCTTCGGCCGGGTCACCGGCTACCGGCCGGAGCCCTGGACGGAACCGGACGGCGGCAAGCATTTCCACCTCGACTTCTACGTCGACGACCTGGACGAGGCCACCGCCAAGGCCCTCGCGCTCGGCGCCACCGAGCCGACCTACCAGCACGGACGCACGCTCAAGGTGCTGATCGACCCGGCCGGCCACCCGTTCGGGCTAGCGCCGCTGTCGTAGCCGCGGCGCCGCCGACAGCCGCCGGACCAGCCACCGGAACAGTCGCCGACAGCAGCCGAAACAGTCGTCGGAGCGGCCGTTTCGGCTGTAGTGAACTGTGCGCAACGAGTTGTCAGGGGTTGGTGCCAAGATCATGCAGAGTCGGTAAAGGCCCACGCTGACCAGGGAATTCACCAAAAGCCCGAACATTGTGCCGCCGCCGGGCAATGACTACTGTCCCCCGTTGTCAGGGGCACCACAGGCCAGGCCCCCTTCGGCGGTGTCTCCTGCATGCCCACCCCCGCGCGCGGCCCCCGCCGTCCGTCCGGCCGGCCCGTCCGCCGGCCGCCCCCGCCTCCGCCCGGGCCTGGCGCCCTCCTCCCCGCACCCCGTCCAGGGAGTTCCTCTTGGGTCACATCCACCATGCCGACCACGGCTGGGTGACACCGGCGGTCTCGTACTTCGTCGCCTGCCTCGGCTCCTTCGTCGCGCTGCGCAGCGCCCGCTGGGCCCTCGTCTCGCAGGGCCGCACCCGGTTCGTCTGGCTGCTCTTCGCCTCGACCTCGCTGGGCGCCGGGATCTGGTCCATGCACTTCATCGCGATGCTCGGCTTCTCCGTCTCCGGCCTCGACATCAGCTACCGGCCCGGGCTGACGGTGCTCAGCCTGCTGGTCGCCGTCGCGGTGGTCGGCATCGGCCTGTTCACGGTCGGGTACTGGCGGCGGCGCCCCGTCCTGTCCCTGCTGATCGGCGGGCTGACCACCGGCCTCGGCGTCGCCGCGATGCACTACCTGGGCATGGCCGCGATGGTGCTGCCCGGCCACCTCGAGTACGACCACTTCACGGTCGGGCTCTCCGTCGCCATCGCGGTGTTCGCCGCCACCGCCGCCCTCTGGGCCGCGCTGAACATCCGGGGCACGCTCGCCGTCCTGGCCGCCGCGCCGGTGATGGGCGTCGCCGTCTGCGCGATGCACTACACCGGTATGGCGGCGCTGTCCGTCCGGGTGGACCTCGCGCACTCGACCGAAGGCGGCCTGATGGCCCTGCAGTTCATCTTCCCGCTCGGTGCGGGGCTGGGCTGCTACGTGTTCTTCGGCTCGCTCGCCTTCGCCGTCTCGCCGAGCCACAGCAACGCGCAGCCGCTGCTGCTCGGCCCGGCGGCCCCGCTGCCGCCGCGCACCTCGGGCGCGTCTCGCTCGTCGGGCACGTCGCGGCCCTCGCAGGCCTCGCAGCCCGCGCGCCCGGGCCGGGTGCCGGAGCCCCGGGAGGCACCGCTGGGCGAGCAGCTCCGGCGCGCGCAGCAGGTCCACCGGGCCTGGCAGGAGCAGCAGTTCCCGCAGCAGACGGCACCGCGGCCGGTCGGCGGCCCCGGCGCCGCCCGGTAGCGCCCCGGTAGCACCCCGGTAGCGCCGCGAACGGGTGGGCGTCCGGACCCCGGCCGGGCGCCCACCGCTCTCATCCCCTCACTCCGCCGGGCCGAGCAGCCCCGTCAGGTGCTCCGGCGTGGCCACCGGGCAGACCTTGCGCACGAAGTCCCGCCGCAGCGCGTGGTACGGCTCGCCCGCCCGGTAGAAGTTGGCGTGCATCCGCCGCAGTTCCTCCTCCCGGTACGCGGCCAGCGGCTTCTCCTCCTCGTCGGCGGCCCGGCGGCGCTTCTTGTCCACCAGCCGCCCGGTCAGCTCGGGCGAGTCGGCCAGCCGGGCCGCCTCGCGGAGCGTCCAGCGGCGGAAGGCCGCCGCGTCCCCGCCGGCCGTACGGTCCACCAGGCCGATCCGGTGGGCGAGTTCGGCACCGATCGGCAGCGCCTCGGTGGTCAGCCGCTCGGCCCGGTCGGCGCCGACCCGGCGCGGCAGGGTGTACGTCCAGTACTCGGAGCCGTACAGGCCCATCAGCCGGTAGTGCGGGTTGAGCACCGCCGACTCGCGGCACCACACCTCGTCGGCGGCGAGCGCCAGCATCAGGCCGCCGGCCGCCGCGTTGCCGGCCAGGGCGGCGACGGTGAGCTTGTCGTCGGTGGTCAGGATCGCCTCGACGAGGTCGTCCATCGCGTTGATGTTCTCCCAGGACTCCAGCGCCGGGAAAGGCGCGCCCTCGATGACGTTGAGGTGGATCCCGTTGGAGAAGAAGTCCTGGGGCGCGCCGAGCACCAGCACCGAGGTCGGCCGGTCCGCCGCCTCCCGGTAGGCGGCGAGCAGCCGGCGGCACTGCTCGGTGCTCATCGCCCCGCCCGCGTAGGCGAATTCGAGGTACCCGACGTCGCCCTCCTCGCGGTAGCGCAGCTCGGACCAGGTGTCCCGGCGGGCGGCGGCGGCCGGGCTCACCGGCACCTCGCGGACCCGGCCCAGGACCTCGGCGAGCACCGTCGCGGCGGGCAGCTTGAAGGTGGCGGGCCCGCCGGGGGTGCGGCGCGGGCGCAGCTGCGGGATCCACACCGCGCCGTCGACGGTGGCGCGGCAGACCGCGCCGTCCCGGGTGGCGAGCACGGCCCCGGGCTCCGGGCCGCGCAGCTCGTCCTCGGGGTGGCCGCCGTGCAGGAAGTACTCGCGGCCGTACAGCTCGTCGAGCACGCCGGGCTGGGAGTCGGCGGCGCGCAGCTTGCGCAGCACGGTGGCGGTGTCGTCCGCCGCCCAGTCGATCCGCCGGACGTCCTGCTTGAGGAACGGCCGCAGCTCGCCGTGCACGTCCGGGCGGCCGTAGTCGAGCGGTTCGGGGGTGAACAGCCCGCCCTGGAACCGCTGGACGGCCAGCAGGACGGCCTCGACGGCGGCGTCGGCGACCGCGCCCCGGTACAGCTCGCTCTTGCCGCAGGCCGGGACGGCGAACTCGACGGACGCCCAGATGTCGCCGGCGTCCATCTCCGCGACGGCCTGCAGCACGGTGACGCCCCAGCGCTCCGCGCCCTCGGTGATCGCCCAGTCGAGCGAGGAGGGCCCGCGGTCGCCCTTGGGGCCGGGGTGCACGATGAGGACGGTCCGGCTGGACCAGATGTCCTCCGGGACGGCCTTGGTCAGCATCGGGCAGACGATCAGCTCGGGATCGACCCGGGCCACCGCCGCCCTCATCTGCTCGTCGCCGAGGGCGAGCTGGACGGCGACCTGGTGACCGCGTCCGCGCAGCTCGGTGTGGACGCGCTGGGTCAGGCTGTTGAACGCGCTGGCGATCAGGAGAATGCGCAAGGGGGGCCTCCGGGCAGGGACTTCGGGTCGCGCGGAGGCGATGAAACCACGACATGGACACGTAATGATTACGGTCCCCAGCTCCCCGCCCGACCCTCACGCACCCCGCACACCTGTGCGCCCTCAGTGACCCCGCTTCGCCGGATCTCCCCAGTCTCTTCCCGGAGTTGGTCTAGCGGGGGAAGGCGCGGCGGGCCCGCCAGGTGGTGTGCTCGCGGGAGACGGCGTCCTCCGCCTCGGCGGCCAGCCGGGCCCAGCGGGCCTCCGCGTCCGGCGCCCGGAGGTCCAGGTCGGACAGCTGGTTGCCGACGTTCTCCAGCTCCCGCGCGGCCAGCTGGTAGGCGGCCGCCAGCGGGCCGAGCTGCTTGAGCTGCGTCCAGGCGATGATCGCCGCGGCCGCGGCCGAGCTGGCGCCGAAGATGTGCACCTGCAGGGCGCCGGTGGCCTGCGCGACGGCGGCGGCCGCACCGACGATGATCAGCGCCGCGATGCCCAGACCCCAGGAGACCGCCTGCGAGTCGCAGGCCTCGGCCCGGGAGCGGTACCAGGTGCGCTGGCCCTCGACCCGGGTGCGCAGGTAGAGGGTGCGCCGGGCGGCCAGGTCGCCCGCCCGCTGCCGGCGCATCTCCGGGGTGATCTCGGCGACGGCGCCGGGCGGCACGATCTCCGGGTCCTCGAAGGCCCGCAGCACGTCCTCGACCTGCAGCAGGTAGCCGTGGTCCACGTCCGCGGACTCGCCCTCGCCGTCGAACGGCCGGGCCCGGACGGTGTACTTCCAGGCCAGCGTCTTCACCGACTCGGCCGCCGCCCGCGCCTGGTACCAGCGGCCCTGCGGGTTGCCGCGGCGCAGCCGGGACCAGAAGTAGCCGGCGACCAGGAACGCGGCCACCGAGAACAGCGGCGTGATGTCGCCGTCGCCCTTGTGGTCCGGGCCCGGCAGCGAGCCGATCAGCGCGGCGAGCACCAGCATCGCGATGAGTCCGCGGTACCAGCGCAGCGTCTCGCGCTGCCCGTCCAACGAGGCCCTGTCCGCGCGCCAGAACAGCTCCGGCAGCAGCTGCGCCTCGACTCCCCCGGGCGGATCCTGTCGCACCATCGTTCGAGCCCCCTCCCCCATCGTCCGCCCAGGCAGTATGCCCATCGCCAACTGCCCTACACGGTCGCCTTTTTGACATCCCGCGACCGGCGGTGATTGCCCCGCCCCACCGGTAACCTCTATAAAGGGTTACATGCCGCTGCACTGGAAGCTCGTCATCGACTGCGCCGACCCGCACCGCCAGGCCGCCTTCTGGGGTGCCGCCCTCGACTACACCGTCGAGGACCACAGCACCCTGATCACCCGCCTGCTCGCCGCCGGCGCGGTCACCGAGGACGCCCTCACCGAGGTCGACGGCCACCCCGCCTGGCGCACCCTCGCCGCCGTCCGCCACCCGGAGGACCCGCACGACCCGGCCTCCGACACCGGCCTCGGCCGCCGCCTCCTCTTCCAGGCCGTCCCCGAGCCCAAGCAGGGCAAGAACCGCCTCCACCTGGACGTCCACCCCGGCCCGGGCGAGCGCGCGGCCACCGTCACCCGCCTCGAAACCCTCGGCGCCACCCTCCTGCGCCACGTCGAGGAGCCCGGCGGCGCCTGGACGGTCATGCAGGACCCCGAGGGCAACGAGTTCTGCGTCCACTGACCCCGGACACGGCCGCGGCCCGCCCTCCCTGACCGGAGGACGGGCCGCGCGGCGCCGGAGGAACGGAGGCTTCAGTCGGCCGCCCCGGCCGGCACGACCCAGCGGGTCGACTGCCCGGTGACGGCGGATATCAAAAACGGCCCCGCGCTCCGGGGAGCGCGGGGCCGTCAGCGGGGCCGTCAGCGGGGCCGGGGGCCGTCAGAGCAGGCCGAAGGCCGGCATCAGGTAGTAGAAGGTGAAGACACCGGCCACCGCGTACATCGCGATCGGCACCTCACGTCCCCGACCGGCCGCGACCCGCAGGACGCAGAAGGTGATGAACCCGATGCCCAGGCCGTTGGTGATGCTGTAGGTGAACGGCATCATCACGATGGTCAGGAAGGCCGGGATCGCGAGGGTGTGGTCGGCCCAGTCGATCTCCTTGATGGAGTTCGCGAGGATCAGGAAGCCGACCGTGACCAGGGCCGGGGTGGCGGCCTGGGCGGGGACCATGGTGGCGAGCGGGGTGAGGAAGAGCGCCACCACGAAGAGCAGGCCGGTGACGATCGAGGCGAAGCCGGTGCGGGCGCCCTCGCCGACGCCGGCGGTGGACTCGACGAAGCAGGTGTTGGCGGAGGCGGAGGTGGCGCCGCCGGCGGCGGTGGCGATGCCGTCGACCATGAGGATCTTGTTGATGCCGGGCAGGTCGCCCTTCTCGTCCAGCAGGTGCGCCTCGTCGGCGACGCCGAGGATCGTGCCCATCGCGTCGAAGAAGCAGGACATCAGGACGGTGAAGACGAACAGCACGCCGGTCAGCACGCCGACCTTCTCGAAGCCGCCGAACAGGCTGACCTTGCCGACCAGCCCGAAGTCCGGGGCGGCGACCGGGTTGCCGGGCCACGCCGGGACGGTGAGGCCCCACTTGAGCGCGGGCACGTCGGCGAGCTTGTCGATCACCACGGCGAGGCCGGTGGAGACGGCGATGCTGATCAGGATCGCGCCGGGCACCTTGCGGATCACCAGGACCAGGGTGAGCAGCAGGCCGACCACGAAGACCAGCACCGGCCAGCCCAGCAGGTGCCCGCTGCCGCCGAGCTGCAGCGGGACGGTGGTGTGGGCGGCGTCCGGGATGCGGCTGACGAAGCCGGAGTCGACCAGGCCGACCAGGCTGATGAACAGGCCGATGCCGATCGCGATGGCCTTGCGCAGGCCGAGCGGCACGGCGTTCATGACGCGCTCGCGCAGGCCGGTGGCCACCAGCAGCATGATCGCGAAGCCGGCGAGCACGACCATGCCCATGGCGTCGGGCCAGGTCATCTTGGGCGCGAGCTGGAGCGCCACGATGGTGTTGACGCCGAGGCCGGCGGCCAGGCCGATCGGGACGTTGCCGATCACGCCCATCAGCAGGGTGGTGAGCCCGGCGGTGAGGGCGGTGGCGGTGACCAGCTGGGCGCTGTCGAGGTGGGCCCCGGTCATGTCCGTGGCGCTGGCCAGGATGATCGGGTTCAGCACCAGGATGTACGCCATGGTGAAGAAGGTGGCGACACCGCCGCGGATCTCGCGCGGCAGGGTGGAGCCGCGCTCGCCGATCCGGAAGAAGCGGTCCAGCGCGCCGCCGGGGGGCTCGGGCGCGGTGTCGGCGGGTTCGGGCGACTCGGTGGTCGGCTGGACCACAGGCATGCTTGCGTCCTCTGTGGGGGAGCTGAGGAGAGGGGGTCCGCCCGGGGCGACGGTGGCCGGGGCTTGGACGTTTAAGTATGGTTTCCCGATCGCACACGCGCTATCTTCGCGCGTAGAGCCCCAGGTGGGGCGGCATAACGGCCCCGGCCGAGGCCGGCCGCCGCCCGTACGGACCGCCGCCACCCCCGGCAGCCGCCGGGGAACCTCCGCCGCACCGTACGCTAGGCCCCATGCCCAAGACCCCGCTGCACCCCTCGCCCCCTCCGCTGGAGGCCAACGACGTCGCCATCGTCGGCGGCGGCACGGTGCTGTGGTTCGTCGCCTTCCTGGCGCTGGTCCCCTTCCAGGGCACGCTCTCCGACCACGGCCACGGCACCTGGCCGTGGATCTGCCTCTCCGGCGGCCTGCTCGGCCTGATCGGCCTCTGGTACTGCCGCGCCCGCCGGGCCGCCATCGCCCGGGACCGCGCCGCCGAGGCCTCCCGCCAGGAGGCGGACGGCGACGGCCAGGCCGCGGCCACCCAGTCGGACTGAATAGTCTTTTCGTAGCACGCACCGAACATGAGGCGCCCGTAGAGTCGGTGCCATGACGCAGCCTGCGCACCCTTCGGACGAGCAGCCCGCGGACGGCATCCGGCCGGACGGCGCCCACCCGCTCGGCCTGCTGCCCGGCCGCCGCGGTGGCCTGACCGCCTCCGAGGTCGCCGAGCGGGTCGCGAACGGGCAGGTCAACGACGTACCGGTGCGGTCCAGCCGCTCCACCCGGGAGATCGTCCGGGCGAATGTCTTCACCCGCTTCAACGCGATCATCGGCATCATGTTCGGGATCATCCTGATCGTCGGACCGATCCAGGACGGCCTCTTCGGCCTGGTCATCGTCGCCAACACGGCGATCGGCATCATCCAGGAACTGCGCGCCAAGAAGACCCTCGACAGCCTGGCCCTGATCGGCGAGGCCCGCCCGCAGGTGCGCCGGGACGGCACCGTCCAGCAGGTCGCCGTCTCCGAGATCGTGCTCGACGACACCGTGCTGCTCGGCATCGGCGACAAGGTGATCGTGGACGGCCTGGTCAGCGAGGCGGACGGCCTGGAGATCGACGAGTCGCTGCTCACCGGCGAGCCCGACCCCGTCCTCAAGCACCCGGGCGACCAGGTGATGTCCGGCAGCTTCGTGGTGGCCGGCGCGGGCGCGTTCACCGCCACCAAGGTCGGCCGCGAGGCCTACGCGGCGCAGCTGGCCGAGGAGGCCAGCAAGTTCACCCTGGTGAAGTCGGAGTTGCGCAGCGGCATCGACAGCATCCTGCGGTTCATCACCTACCTGCTGATCCCCACCGCCCTCGGCCTGATCATCAGCCAGCTGGCCGTCGAGGGCCGCGACTGGCGCGAGGCGGTGCGGCGGATGGTGGCCGGCATCGTCCCGATGGTCCCCGAGGGCCTGGTGCTGCTGACCTCGGTCGCCTTCGCGATCGGCGTGATCCGGCTGGGCCGCAAGCAGTGCCTGGTGCAGGAGCTGCCGGCGATCGAGGGCCTGGCCCGGGTGGACACCGTCTGCCTGGACAAAACCGGCACTCTCACCGAGGGCGGCATGGACGTGATCGACCTGCGGGTGATCGCCAACGGCGAGCCCGCGCCGGTCGACAAGGACACCATCAAGCACGCGCTCGGCGTGATGGCCGGCGCCGACGCCCGCCCCAACCCGTCCATGCAGGCCGTGATCGACAAGTACGGGCGCGGCGGCGACACCTCCGGGGGTGGCACCTCCGGGGGCGCCACGCCCGGGGGCGACGGCTGGCGGGTGATCGAGGCGATGCCGTTCTCCTCCGCCCGCAAGTGGAGCGGCGTGCAGTTGCTGGAGCCGCAGGGCGGCGAGGCCAGCTGGCTGCTCGGCGCCCCGGACGTGCTGCTGCCCGCCGGGCACCCGGCGCTCGCCGAGGTGGACGAGCTGGGCGCGCAGGGCCTGCGGGTGCTGCTGCTCGGCCGCACGCCCGTCCCGCTGGACGCCCCCGACCCGGCGGCCGACCTCGTCCCGCTCGCCCTGGTGGTGCTGCAGCAGCGGCTGCGCGCGGACGCCGCCGACACCCTGCGCTACTTCGAGGGGCAGCGGGTCCGGGCGAAGGTGATCTCCGGCGACGCGGCGGTCTCGGTCGGCGCGGTGGCCGCCCACCTGGGCCTGCCCGGCGCCGAGCACCCGCTGGACGCCCGCTCCCTGCCCGAGGACCCGCAGGCGCTGGCCGACACCGCCGACCGCACCAGCGTGTTCGGCCGGGTCACCCCGCAGCAGAAGCGGCTGCTGGTCGGCGCGCTGCAGTCGCGCGGCCACACCGTGGCGATGACCGGCGACGGCGTCAACGACGTGCTCGCGCTCAAGGACGCCGACATCGGCGTGGCGATGGGCACCGGCTCGGACGCCACCAAGGCCGTCGCCCAGATCGTGCTGCTGAACGACTCCTTCGCGACCCTGCCCGCGGTGGTCGCCGAGGGCCGCCGGGTGATCGGCAACATCGAACGGGTCGCCTCGCTGTTCCTGGTCAAGACGGTCTACTCGGTGCTGCTGGCACTGCTGGTGATCTTCACCCACTCGCCGTACCCGTTCCTGCCCCGGCACTCCACCGTGCTGTCCACGCTCACCATCGGCGTGCCGGCCTTCTTCCTGGCCCTCGCCCCCAACAACGAGCGGGCCCGCACCGGCTTCGTGAAGCGGGTGCTGCGCCTGGCCGTCCCGGGCGGCGCGATCGCCGGCACCGGCACCTTCGTCGCCTACGCGCTCGCCCGCGCCGACCACGCGACCGATCTCAAGGCCGACACCAGCGTGGCCACCCTGACGCTGTTCCTGATCGCCATCTGGGTGCTCGCCATCGTCGCCCGCCCGTACTCCTGGTGGCGGCTGCTGCTGATCGGCGCGATGGGCGGCGCCTTCGCGCTGGTGCTGCTGGTCCCGGCGTTCTCGGACTTCTTCCAGCTGCGCCTGGTGGGCTACCGCGACCCGTGGATCGGGGTCGCCATCGCGCTGGTCTGCGGCGCGGCGCTGGAGATCGCCTGGGCCGTCATGAAGCGTCGCGGCCTGGAATGACGCCACCCCCCGCACCTAGCATGGCCGCATGACGCGTAGAGGCGGGGAGTTGGAGGCGTTCATCGCCTTCGTCGGCGGGGTGCTGGCGGCCGGGCTGGTGGCCCTGGTGATGGCGGGCATCGGCGTGCCGGTCCGGCCGCTGAAGGCGGCGGTGGCGGTGACGCTCGGCGCCGTCTGGCTGACCGTCACCACCACCGTCTACCTGCGGCTCAAGCCGCGCACCTAGGGAGGGACTAGCCCTCGAAGTCCCGGGCCGCGGACAGCTCGTACGCGCGGTCCGGCTCGCTGAGCGCGGCCAGCACCTCGAACCGCCGGTGCCACTGCCCGACCGACCAGGCGAGCCCGGCCGCCAGGCCCTCCGGGGTGGCGGCGTGCAGCAGCCCGGGCACCGGCGGGACCTCGAACTCGTCGTCCTCGTCGGCGGCTTCGGCCAGCTCCGGGTCGTACGGCGGCTCCGGCGCCCCGGCCGTCTGGTCCCACCGCCAGTCGACGGCCGCCTCGGCGCCGTCCGGCCCGACGACCAGCAGCTCCTCGTGCTCCTCGTACGCGACCGGGCAGCCGGGCAGCAGCTCCCGCACCACGGCGGGGACCCGGTGCAGCACGCCCTCGGAGAGCACCCGGCCGCCGGCCACCTCGCTGGCCAGCGACACGTGCAGCCGCTCGGCGAGGTCCGCGGCCAGCGCCGGGGCGACGGGCAGCAGCGGGTACGGGTGCAGGAGCTGGACCAGGTCGGGGGCGTCGGCGACGACCGCCTCGGTGGCGTCCACCACCACGGTGTGGGCCGGGCGGCGCCCGGTGGCCGGGTCCAGCGGCGGCAACGCCCGCACCACGTCCAGCGGTTCGATCCGCTCGACGTCGACCCGGGCCAACGCGCTGTGGATGCCGTGCAGTTGGCGGTGCCCGACCTCGGCCTCCGGGTCGGTCATCCGGTCCAGCACCTCGTCCGGCCCGTGCGGCTCGGCGAGCAGCGCGGCCAGCGTGGTGCGCACCCCGAGGGCGTGCAGGAACTGTTCGTCCAGGGTGGTGCGCGCCTCGTCGTACAGCCCGCGCAGCAGCGGGTCGGCGCCGGCGGCGCGCAGCCCGGCGGGCTCGCGGCCGTCCAGCACCGGGTGGTCGCGCAGCCACCAGGCGGTGTACGGCGGCAGGTCGGCGTAGGTGCCGTCCGGCAGCAGGGTGCGGACGGGGCTGACCACGGCGTCCCGGTACGGCGGGCGGGCGAGCGCGGCCAGCGCCTCGGGCCAGGCGTCGTCGTCCACCAGGTCGAGGTCGCGGACGGCCAGCAGTTCGGCGGCGACCGGCGGCACGCCGACCGCCTGGTCCGCGTTCAGCGCCTCCAGCGCGTCCTCGGCCCATTCGGCGAGGCCGTCCGGGGCCTCGTCGAGCAGCCCGGTGGGGTGGCCGCCGGCCGCGCGGTCGGCGGGGGCGGTGGGGTCGAGCCGCTCCAGGTCGTCCGGGTCGAGCACCACGTCCTCGGCGCGGACCAGGACGAAGTCGGTCGGCACGCCCACCGCGGCCAGCACCTCGGGGCCCCAGCGCTCCAGCAGCTCCTCGTCCACCCAGCCGGCGTCCTCCTCGCGCGCGATCGCGGCGAACGGGCTGCCGGGCAGCAGGAGTTCGCCCGCGCGGGCGGGCTCGCCCTCGTCGTCGAGCAGCGCCAGCCGGGCCAGCCAGGGGTGTTCGCCCGGCTCGGGGGCGGCGGCCTTGACCAGCGCCAGGACGGCGTCGGCGAGTTCGAGCGCGGCGTCCAGGTCGTCCTCGGCCAGCTCGTAGGAGCGGGCGACGGCGGCGCGCACCTCGGGGGTGTCCAGCACCCCGGCCGGGGTCGCGGTGCCGGCGCCGAGCTTGGCCAGCAGCGGGTGCGCGGCCTCGGGGTGGGCGAGGCGCAGGTCGAGCGCGGCGAGCGCGCCGGCCAGCGACTCGGGGTAGCCGGGGAAGGCCGCCCAGTCGGCGTCCTCGGAGGGCAGCAGGACGCGGCGCGGCCCGGTGACCGTCCGCCCGTCCGCGAGCGGCACCGGCAGCGCGCCCAGCGCCTCCGGGTCGGCCCCGCCGAGCGCCGCGTACAGGTTGCGCCACCAGCCGGGGTCGCGGTCCAGGCCGCCGAGCTGGTCGACCACCTCGGCCAGCGGCACCCGGCGCACGTTCAGCACCCGCAGCTCGGTGCGGCGCTCCAGCCCGGCCGGCAGCAGCCCGGGGAAGATCGGCGCCAGCGCCTCGACCACCGATCCGTCCGCGCCCTCCAGCAGCGTCGCGTCCCGGGGCCGCAGCGCGGGCGTTTCCTCCTCGACCGGCGCGGGGTGCGGCAGGAACGGCGTGTCGGGCAGCCGGGAGAGGACGGCCGCGCGCAGCGCGTTGTCCAGCGCGCCCTGCCCGAGCGGGCCGGGGACGAGGCCGAGCGAGCCGAGGTCGGCGCCGCGGGCCCGCAGCAGGTCGGCGTAGCCGTCCGCGGCGCGCTCGGTGAGGAAGTCGGCGAGCGGGCCGGGGGCGACGTGCCGGCGGGTGGAGTCCAGCGGGTAGGAGGCGATCAGCAGCGCGGGCAGGCCGATCGGCTCGTCGCTGGGGGTGGGCGCGTGCAGCACCGGCGCGATCCCGGGCCGCTGCGGGGTGCCGTCCTCGGCCACCGGCACCGCCCAGGTGACGGTCCAGTACGGGCGGCTGCGCTCCTCGGTGGGTCGGTCGGCGAGCAGCGCGGCGTCCAGGGTGCCGGAGGTGCCGGCGGTCTGCCAGACGGTGCGGCGCGGCAGCCCTGCCGCGTCGTCGGTGACGGTGACCTCGGTGACGCCGTCCGGGCGGGGCTCGGCGGCGGAGCGGGTGAGCGTCCGGACGCCCTCCGGGGTCTCCACCACGACCTCGGCCAGGCCGGGCAGGGTGAGCAGCAGCGCGTCGTCGATCCCGGCCAGCAGCCGGCGGGTCAGGTCCTCGGCGGCGGCGTCCCGCAGCGGCAGCACCACCACGGTGTCGTAGCCCGTGGGGGCCTCGCCCTCGGCCCCGAACGGCAGCCGCAGCAGCGGCACGTGGCCGTCCCGGCGGCGCAGCTCGTCGGCCAGCGCGGGCTGCGCCTCGGCGAGCGAGCGGGCCTCGGCCAGCGACCAGCGCACCCCGCCGGCGGCGCCGAGCACGGCCGGCTCGTCGGTGACGGCGAGGACGGCGGCGAAGCCGACGCCGAAGCGGCCCACGCTGGGCGCCTCGCCGCGCTTGGAAGAGGCGCGCAGGGTGGACAGCGACTCGACGGCGGCCGCGTCCAGCGGGGCGCCGGTGTTGGCGGCGGCCAGCACGCCGTCCGCGAGGGTGAGCCGCAGCCGCCCGGGGCCGTGTCCGGCGCGCAGCGCGGCGTCGGCCGCGTTCTGCGCCAGTTCGACGACCAGGCGGTCGCGGTAGCCGCCGAGCGCCAGTTCCTCCTCGGCGTTGGCGTCCTCCCGGAACCGGGCCGGCGAGGCGGCCCAGGCGTCCAGCACCCGCCGACGCAGCCCGGCGCACCCGAAGGGGTCCGCGAGGTGCTCGTCCGTGCCGCTGCCGATGATCCGAGGTTCCACGGGACCTGCCGCCTTCCGCCGCCCTGTACGTCGTAGGGGCATTCTTCCCTGCCCCACTGACTGCTCCGGACCACGGCCCCGCCGGAGCACCGCCGCGGGGAACGCCGAGGCCCGCCCCGCCGGATCGACGGGACGGGCCTCGGGACGGAGCGTCAGGAGTGGCCGAGCTCCTCGGCCGGGGCGTCCGGCTCGACCGAGCCGGAGGCGCGGTCCGGGTGCAGCTGCATCGGCTCGACGACCAGCTCGTCGAGGATCAGCTCGGCCGGCGCCGGCGGGGCCGGGATCACGGCCGCCTCGGAGTGCCCGCCGCAGCCGTACGCGAAGGAGACGATCTGCCCGTCCGCCGGGCCGAACTCGTTGCCGCACACGCCGAAGGCCTGCCCGAGCGAGCCGCCGATCGGGATCAGGAAGCCGCAGCTGACGCACGCCGCGGGCGCGGCCTGCGCCATCGGGGACTGCGGGCCGTGCGCCTTCTCCCAGCGGTCGGCGGCCAGGTGCAGGCCGAGCCGGGAGAGCACCCGGCTGCGGCCCATGCCGAGCTCCTCGGCGACGGCGTTGATCTGGGCGCGGGCCGGGGCGGGCTGCACGTGCGGGTCGGTGACGACCACGTCCTCGTCGGCCACCAGCGCGACCGCGGAGTTCGGCGCCGGCTCGTCCTCGCCGCTCCAGCCGGGCTCCAGCCGCTCGTCGTCGGCGCCGGTGGGCAGCAGGTCGCCGGGGCCCATGTCGCCGGGGCGCAGCCGCTCGCTCCACGGCACCCACTCGGGGGCGAGGACGGCGTCGGCGCCGGGCAGCAGCACGACCTCGTCCAGGGTGACGTTCTTGGCGCGCGGGGCCCGGGCGACGGTGACCGCCCAGTGCCAGCCGCGGTAGGCGGCGTCCAGGCACTCGAAGGTGTGGGTGACGACGCGGTCGGCGTCCGCCTGGACCCCGAGGTGCGGCCCGACGACCTCCGCACCGACGGCCTCCTCGGCTGCCTGACGGGCGAGTTCGACGGCCTCGGCACAGAGCCGGTCGGGGGTACGGCTTCGCATCGCAGCACTCACGGCGTCGATTCTCTCCCAGTTCTTCTGTCGCCCACGGCGTGTTTGCCTGTTCCGTCGCGGCTCGGTGGTCCCTGGTCCATTCTGCGCGACCGTGGCCCGCCGCGGTACCGGCCGCGCCGCTCGTCCGGGCCGGTCGGCGCCCCGGCCGCGGGGTAGGACCTTGGGCAGGCTACCCGCCGGTCGGCGCCCGGGCACAGTCCGGGGCGGGCGGGCGGTCCGCCGGGGGCCGCGCCGAGGGCCGCGCAATCCCGCGTCACCGCGGTGAATCTGGGGCAGGATGGGCTTGTGGCGGACGAGAAACCGTCGCAGCACGCACTGCGCGCCCCGCAGGCCGGCAGCCCCGACGACGCGGACGCCGTGCCGCGACGGCAGACCCCGGTCCTCGGCGCGGGCGAACCGCGGCCGGAGGGCGGCCCCGGGGCGCCCGGCACCCCGGTGAGCCTGGTCAAGCACCCGAAACCGGCCGAGCGGCCGCCGGCCGACGAGCCTCCTCCGGAGGAACCTCAGGACGAGGACCGGCTCGACGAGGACGCCCCCGAGCCCCGCCGCCACTTCCTGATCCGCACCGCCTCCGCCGCCGGCGCCCGCACCGGCAAGGTGGTGCACGGCACCGGCCGCCGGATCCGCCGCGCCACCTCCGCCGAGGGCGCCGGCGAGTCCGGCCTGGCGAAGCTGATCGAACTGCACGCGCTGAACTCCTTCGGCGACATGCTGATCACCGTCGCGCTGGCCTCGACCATCTTCTTCTCGGTGCCCACCGGCGAGGCCCGCGGCCGGGTCGCCCTCTACCTGCTGATCACGATGGCCCCCTTCGCCCTGCTCGCCCCGGTGATCGGCCCCCTGCTGGACCGGCTGCCGCACGGCCGCCGGGCCGCCATGGCGATGGCGATGCTCGCCCGCGCCGTCCTGGCCTGGACGATGGCCGGGGTGATCACCGGCGGCGGCCTCGCGCTCTACCCGGAGGCGCTGGGCGTGCTGGTCGCCTCCAAGGCGTACGGGGTGGTGCGCAGCGTGGTGGTGCCGCGGCTGCTGCCGAGCCGGCTGTCCCTGGTCAAGGCGAACTCCCGGGTCACCCTGGCCGGGCTGCTGGCCACCGGCGTGGCCGCCGGGGTGGGCGGGCTGCTGCACCTGATCGGGCCCGGCTGGCCGCTGCGCGGCGCGTTCCTGGTGTTCGTGGTCGGCACCCTGATGGCCTTCCACCTGCCGCACGAGGTCGACTCGGCGAAGGGCGAGCAGCGGGCCGTCCTGCACGCCGAGGTGCACGGCGAGGGCTCCCACCTCCTGCCCCACCGCACCCCGCCGGTCAAGGCCTCGCTGCGCACCGTCGGCCCGTCCGTGGTGCTGGCGCTGCGGGCCATGTCGGCGATGAAGTGGCTGGTCGGCTTCCTGGTGATGTTCCTGGCGTTCCTGCTGCGCACCGACCCGATCGGCGGACTGCGGCCGACCCTCGCCCTGGGCCTGGTGGCGCTGGCGGCGGGCACCGGCAACGCGCTGGGCTCGGTGCTGGGCTCCTGGCTGCGCACCCGGGGCCCGGAGGCGACGGTCACCGCGATGCTGCTGCTGGCCACCTGCGTGACGGCGGCGGCCGCGCTCTGGTACGGCGTGGTGACGGTGGTGCTGGTGGCGGGGGTGTCCGGGATGGCGGCCTCGCTGGGCAAGCTGGCCCTGGACGCGCTGATCCAGCGGGACGTCCCGGAGGCGGTGCGCACCTCGGCGTTCGCCCGCTCGGAGACGCTGATGCAGCTGTCCTGGGTGGCGGGCGGCGCGGTCGGCATCCTGCTGCCGCTGAACGGGGTGCTGGGCCTGTCGGTGGCCGCCGCGGTGGTCGGGCTGGTGCTGCTGTGGACGGCCCGCACCCTGCTGCGGGTGGGCCTGCGGCGGCGTCAGGCCGCGCCCCGGGTGGCCTGAGCGGCCGGTCGGGCCGCCCGCCCGGCAACACGCGGTGGCCACCCCCGCGTAGCGTGATCGCCCCGGCCCGGTAGATTCTGACCCATGAGCCTCAATCCCCGTGTCATCGCCGCCCTCGGCGCCGTCGTCGTGGTCGGCGCCGGCACGGTCGGCGGGTCCATCGCCGTCGCGTCCGACAAGCAGGAGATGAACGACCACCGCGTCACCCTGACGGTCGGCCGCTCCTCCTCGGCCCACGACCCGTTCTGCTACAACGACGGCAAGCCGCTGTCCGACGCCGACCAGGAGAAGTGCCTGGCGGACGCGAACAAGGCCTCCAAGGACGGCACCCTGCCGGGCTCCGACGTCAAGCTGAGCGACCGCGTCGGCATCGGCGTCTCCCCGCAGGTGGCGGACCAGGGCTGGATGGCGCTCAGCAACGGCGGCGGGGCGACCGGCAGCCGGCAGTTCCTGATCTCGGCCTACAGCAAGACCTCCACGTTCTCCGGCCTCCACCCGGCCGGCAGCGTGCTGAACAACAACGGGCAGCCGACGGTCATCACGGTGTTCGAGGGCGAGAAGGGCCTCGAGAACCCGACCGCCATCTGGTACTTCCAGCTGAACCCGCAGGACAGCTGACGGTCCTGCGATGACCGCGCAGACCGCGCCCGCCGTCACCGGCGCGCAGCACGAGCAGTCGGGCCCCGTACCGGCCCGGCTGCTCGTCGTCGTCGCGGTCCCGGCCGAGGCCGAGGCCGTCCTGCGCGGACTGCCCGGCCCCGCCGAGGCGCTGCCGCTGCCCGGCGGCGGGCTGTGGCGCTGCCCGGCGGCCGCCGTGGACGTGCTGGCGGCCGGCGTCGGCCCGGCGGCCGCCGCGGCCGGCGCCTCCGCCGCGCTGGCGGCGCGCCGCTACGCCCTGGCCGTCTCGGCCGGGATCGCCGGCGGCTTCGCCCCGCACGCCCCGGTCGGCGCCACCGTGCTGGCCGACGCGATCGTGGCCGCCGACCTCGGCGCCGAGACCGCGGAGGGCTTCGCCGACGTCGCCGAGCTGGGCTTCGGCACCGCCCGGCACACCCCGCCCCCGGCCGTCCTCGCGGCGGCCGTGAAGTCCCTGGACACGCCCGTCGTCGGCCCGGTGCTGACCGTCTCCACCGTCACCGGCAGCGCCGAGCGGGCCGCCGCGCTGGCCGCCCGTCACCCGGGCGCCGCGGCCGAGGCGATGGAGGGCTTCGGCGTGGCCGAGGCCGCCGCCCGGCACGGCGTGCCCGCCCTGGAACTGCGGACGGTGTCCAACCCCGTGGGCCCGCGCGACCGGGCCGCCTGGCGGATCGGCGAGGCCCTCGCCGCCCTGGAGCGGGCCTTCGCCGCGCTGCCCGTCCCCGTACTCATCGAGGAGGCCGGCCGTGGCTGAACGGCTGAGCATCGCGTACTCGCCCTGCCCGAACGACACCTTCGTCTTCCACGCCTGGGCGCACGGCCTGGTGCCCGGGGCGGACGCCCCCGAGGTGACCTTCGCCGACATCGACGTCACCAACGGCCTGGCCGAGCGCGGCGAACTCGACGTGCTGAAGATCAGCTACGGCGCGCTGCCGTGGGTCCTCGACGAGTACGCCCTGCTGCCCTGCGGCGGCGCGCTCGGGCGCGGCTGCGGCCCGCTGGTGCTCACCCTGCCGGGCGTCGACTCCCCCGAGGCACTGGCCGGCAGGACCGTCGCCGTCCCCTCCGAGCGCTCCACCGCCTACCTGCTGTTCCGGCTCTGGGCCGCGAAGGCCGTGCCGGGCGGCTTCGGCGAGATCGTCGTCCTGCCGTTCCACGAGATCATGCCCGCCGTCCGGGACGGCCGGGTGGACGCCGGCCTGGTCATCCACGAGGCCCGCTTCACCTACCAGCAGTACGGGCTGCACAGCCTCGCCGACATGGGCGAGGCCTGGGAGCGGGAGACCGGCCACCCGATCCCGCTCGGCGCGATCGTCGCCAGGCGTTCGCTCGGCGCCGAGCGGCTGCACGCCCTCGCCGAGACCGTCCGGGCCTCCGTCCGGCAGGCGTGGGCGGACCCCGCCGCCAGCCGGGAGTACGTGCTGGCGCACGCCCAGGAGATGGACCCGGACGTCGCCGACCAGCACATCGGGCTGTACGTCACCGAGTTCACCGAGGACCTCGGCGACGAGGGCTACGAGGCCGTCCGCGCGCTGCTCACCCGGGCCGCGGCGGAGGGGCTGGTGCCCCCGCTCGACCCGGGTGCGCTCGCGTTCCGGCCGTCCTGACCGGCCCCGGTCCTCGGACCGCCCGCACGTCTCACACCACTCGCACGGCTCGCACCGCGCGCACGGCTCGTACGCCTCACACGTCGAACTGGTCGGCCACCGCGCGCAGCAGGCCGGCCAGCTTCTGGCCGGTCGGCTTGGCCGGGTAGCGGCCGTGCTGGAGGCCCGGCAGCACCGCGTCCAGCGTGGTGATCAGGTCCTGGACGATCGGCGCCATGTCGTCGGCGCTGCGGCGCTGGGCGGCGGCCACCGAGGGCATCGCCTCCAGCAGCTGCACGGCCATCGCCTGGTCGCCGCGGTGGCCGGCGACCACGCCGAACTCGACCCGCTGGCCCGGCTTCAGCGACGTGATGCCGGCGGGCAGCGCCTTGGTGTGCACGAAGACGTCGCCGCCGTCGTCGCGCGACAGGAAGCCGAAGCCCTTCGTCTCGTTGAACCACTTGACCTGGCCGGTGGGCATCTCGAACAGTCCTCGAATGGGTGTGAGGGATTCCCGGCCCGGGCCGGGGATCACGGGGTGATGGGGAAACTGCGGCCGATCTCGACTCGGCGCCCGCGGGCGCTCACGGTCGGCACGCTGTCGGGAGCAGACTAACGGTCCGTCACGGCCTCATCCGCGTACCGCGAGGGATCGGCGGTCCAGGATCCGCTCGGGGCGGTGCGGACGCGGGGATCTCGCGCACACGGGCGACCCGGTCCTGGCACGGCCGGGGCGCGGCTCTGCACTGTCCATCGGCTCACACCCCCGGATCAGAGGACACGGGGCGCACCAGTCGCACCCCTCGGCATCCCGGGCATACCCCCGCTCAGCAGGGATCAAAACGCATCGCTGCCGGAAAACTGCGCAACGTGACCGGTCCGCTCCGGCGGACCGGCCCGGCGGCCGCTCTGCGAGACTGGTGGCAGCACAGCCCACCCCGAGGAGCGAGCAGTCGTGAGCAGCCAGAGCGCCGACCCCGGCGACGCGTACGTCAAGGCCGGGACGATCGTCTTCGGCGTCGGCGCGCTCGTCACGCTGGCCACCTTCGTGCCGCTGTTCCTGCACCTGACACGGCTGCCGACCGCCGCGTACTGGCTCAGCATGCTGATGCCGGCCGGCTTCCTGTGCGCGCTCGTCGGGCTGCTCCTGAACGCCCGGGCCCAGCGCCGCCGGGTACAGCCGTAGCGGTCCCTCAGCCCAGGTGCCCGGCGAGCCAGGCCGGGAAGGCGGTGAGGTCCGCCAGCACCACGTCGGCGCCCGCCGCGCGCAGCTCGTCCGCGCCGAACGGGCCGGTGGCCACCGCCACGGCGACGGCGTCCGCGTGCCTGGCGCCGCGGATGTCGCCGAGGTGGTCGCCGACGTAGACGCTCGCGCCGTGCGCGCGCAGCGCCTCCCCCTTGGTCTCCGCCCACAGGTCGCCGACCACCGCGTCCGCCGTCAGCCCGGCGTGCTCCAGGTGGAGGACGGCGTTCGGCTCGTACTTGCCGGTGATGACCGCGACCCGGCCGCCGTGCCCGCGCACCGCCTCGACGGCCTCGTGCGCGCCGGGCAGGGCCACGGTCGGGGCGAAGGCGTGGTCGCGGTAGAGCGTGCGGTAGCGGGTCGCGATCTCGTCCAGGTGCTCGGCCGGGAACCAGTTGCGCAGCTCGTCCAGCAGCGGCGGGCCGAGCCGGGTGACCACCAGGTCGGCGTCGATGAAGGCGCCGGTCTCGGCGGCGAGCGCCAGGTAGGTGGCGTGGATACCCGGCCGGGTGTCCAGCAGCGTCATGTCGAGGTCGAAGCCGACGGTGAGCGGGGCGGGCGCGGACGAGGTATCGGGCATGCCGCCAGGCTATCCAACCGATCGCCGCACCCGCCCCGGGCGCCGATCGGGCACTTAGCGGAAATCCACCCACCAATCCGGACATAATCGACGCACCCCGAAGCCCCGGCCGCCCGAGGACCCCGCCGATGCACCGCACCGCCCGCCGCACCCAGCTCACCCGTCGCGCCCTGCTCACCGGCCTCGGCGCGGCCGCCCTGGCCGGGTGCACCGGACGGCATCCGGCCGCGCCGACCACGGACGGCGTGGAGACGGCGGCGCAGCCCTCCCCCGCCCCGCTGCCGCAGGTCACCGTGACCGCCGCGACCGGCCCGGTCCTGGTCCCGGGCGCGCCGATGCGGGTGGTCGTGCTGGACACCGACGCCCTGGACTCGGCGCTGACCCTCGGCATCACGCCGGTCGGCGCCGCGCTCCCGGCCGGGGACACCGGCTTCCCGGACTACTGGCCGGCCTCCCGGGTGGCCGGCATCCGCCTGGTCGGCCCGGCCGGCGCCCCCGACCTGGCCGCCGTCCGCGCGCTGCGGCCGGACCTGCTGCTCTCCAACCAGACCCGCGACGGCGACCGGTACGAGCAACTGCGGGAGATCGCCCCGACCGTGCTCAGCCAGACCACCGGGGCGCCGTGGAAGGCCGACTTCCAGCTGCACGCGCAGGCGTTGAGCCGGGAGGCGGCCGCGGCGGCCTTCGTCGCCGCGTACCAGAAGCACGCGGGCCAGGTGGCGCAGGCGCTGTCGGCGGCCAAGCTGTCGGGGCGCAAGGTGAGCCTGGTGCGGTTCACGGCGGGCGGCGGGGTGCGGATGTTCGGGCGGCAGAGCTTCCCGGGGATCGTGCTCGCGGACGCGGGGGTGGCGCGGCCGGACGCGCAGAACACCGACCAGTCCGACGTCGAGCTGCCGCTGGACCAGCTCGCGCGCGCGGACGGCGACCTGCTGCTCTACGCCACGTACGGCGATCCGGCCGCGGCGGGCACCGCGGCGGTGCTGGCGAGCCCGGGCTGGCAGGCGCTGGGGGCGGTGCGGGCGCACCGGGCGTTCCCGGTGGACGACCAGCTGTGGTTCCAGGGCATGGGGTACACGGCCGCCAACTTCGTGCTGGACGAGCTGCAGCGCCTGCTCGGGGCCTGAGCCGGCCGGCGCCTCAGCGTGAACCCGCGTAGCGGGCCGGGGAGATGCCGACCGCGGCGGTGAAGTCCCTGGTGAGGTGGGCCTGGTCGGCGTACCCGAGCTCGGCGGCGAGCGCGGCCAGGTCCAACTCGCCGCCGGAAACCGCCCGTTGCGAGGCCTCGTGCAGCCGGGCGCGGCGCAGCACCCACTTCGGGGAGGCGCCGACGTACTCGGCGAACAGGCGCTGGAGGCGGCGCACGGGCAGGCCCGACTCCCGGGCCAGTTCGTCGACCCGGCGCAGGTCCGGCGAGCGGGTGATCCGGTCGACCAGGGCGGCGGCCTCCTCGGCGAGGGGGTCGGGCGCGGGCAGCCGGGGGCGGAGGAAGGCGTCGACGCGCCCGGCGTCCGGCGCGCCGTCGACCAACTCCTCGTTGAGCCGGTCGACTTCGGGCCCGAAGTAGTCGGCGGCGGGGACGGACCGGTCGGCGAGGTCGCTCACCGGGTGCCCGGCGAGGCCGCGGAACGCGCCGGGGAGGAACCGGACGCCCAGCACGTGCCCGGCGCCCTCCAGCCGGCGGACGAACAGCGAGCGGTCCACCCCGTACACCCGGGCCCGGGGCGCCTCCAGGACCAGGTGGACGTTGGGGTGGGAGAGCACCTTCTGCTCGTACGGGGCACGGCCGTTCAGGTCCCAGCGCACCAGCCAGTAGTACTCGACGAACCGCGCCACCTCGGGGTGCGGGGCGAGCCGCTCGACGGTGATCAGTTCGGCGGCCCGGGCGGGGTGGAGCACGCCGCGGCCGAGCTCGGGTGAGTCCATGACCGCCAGCGTAGGACGTGTCGCGTTTCTTCAAGACCGGGCGGCACCGGCCCGCGCAGGATCGGGGGCATGACCGTTCACCCGATGCACCCCTTCCTGGCCCGCGCCGCCGCCCTCGCCGCCGGAGCGGCCGCCGCCGTCCCGGCCGGGCAGCCGCTGGACGCGCCGACTCCCTGCACGGAGTTCGACACCCGGGCGCTGATCAACCACTGGGTGCTGTACACCGGGCACGGCCTGGAGCACCGGGCCCGGCGCACCGAGCTGCCCGGGGAGCTGATCGCCCGCGACTTCGCCGCCGACGCCGACTGGCGCGCGGCGTACGCGGCGCAGCTGGAGCGGGCCGTCGCGGCCTGGGAGGCGCCGGCCGCGTGGGAGGGCGAGGTCGACCTCGGCGGGTCGCCGGTGCCGGCGGTGGGGATCGCCCGGATGCTGCTCCTGGAGCTGGTGCTGCACGCCTGGGACGTCGCCGTGGCGACCGGCGGGCAGGTCGCGGTCGACGACGAACTCGCCGCGCTGGTGCGGGAGATCGCCGAGGAGAACGCCGAACTGTACCGCCAGTACGCGGGCTTCGCCGGGGCGGTCGCGCTGCCGGAGGGCGCCTGCGCGTGGGAGCACGCGCTGGCCGCCTCCGGCCGCGACCCGCGCTGGAAGGCCTAGCCCGGGGAGGCCTCGCCGGGCTCCTGCGAGGTGGTGTGCACGACCCGGTCGCAGACGTGGCACACGGCGGGGCCGCCCTGCCGCCACCAGCGGCAGGTCGGGCGGACGGCGCACGGCGGCAGCGGGCCGCCCCGGCCGTCCGCGCCGGCCTCCTGCGCGGCGCCCGCCAGCGCGTCGCCGATCGAGCACCGCTCCGCCACCCACTGACCGCAGGCCGCCCCGACGCAGGGCCCGGCGAAGCGGAATCGCGCCTCCGGCGGACGCAGGCCGGGGGCGGCGGCCCGGGCCGCGAACTCGGCGTCCACCGTCAGCGGCCGACGCAGCGCGGCGACGGTCCCGTCCGGCCGGACGATGCCGAGCAGCAGGTGGCCCGGCGCGCAGAGACTGCTCGGGCACGTCACCCCTGCCCCGGCCGCCCCGGCCTCGGCGTCGCCCACTACTTCTCCGGCGCCATGACGATCCCGATCGGACCCGGCCGCTTGATCACCGCCTCCACCGCGTCGCGCAGGCCTCCGTGCTCGCCGAACGGCACCTCGTGCAGCGGGTGCGCGAGGTCGAGCGACGCGACCTCGCTGAGGACGGCCCTGCGCACCGCCTCACCGATCCGCTCCAGCACCTCGTGCGGCAGATCCCCCTGGACGGTGACCCGCAGTCCTTCCTTGGCCATGGCGTTTCCTTCCCTCGGGGCGGTCGGCCGGCGGCCCGACGGCGCCGGCTCACCGACGACGCTGTCACCGGGCCCCGGGCCGGGCGAGCGCTGCTGGCCGATTGGAGTGAGCCGGCTACGGCCTCGCGGCGCGCTCGGCCTCGGGGGCCCGAACGGCTTCGGGAACACCCGCCGTCCGGGCTCCCGGCCGCAGGGCGAGGACCAGGACGGCCAGCCCCGCGAAGATCGCCGCCGCGACGAGGCCGGTGACGTGCAGGCTCGCGGTGAACGCCGCCCGCGCGCCGCGCAGCAGCTCCGCGCCCCGGTCGGCGGGCAGGTGCTCGGCGGCGGCGAGCGCGCCGGCCAGCGAGTCCGAGCCGCCACCCGCCCGGTCCCGGTAGACCACCGCGGCGAGCACCCCGAGCAGCGCGAAGCCGAGCGAGCCGCCGAAGTAGTTGCCGGTCTCCGACATCGACGCGGCCGAGCCGGCCCGCTCGGGCGGCACGGACCCCATGACCAGCCCGGTGCCCAGCGCGAACAGCGGCCCGGTGCCCAGCGCCAGGACGGCGATGCCGGCCATCACCAGCGGCAGCGAGCCCGGCCCGTCGACGCCGACCAGCAGCAGGGCGCCGAGCGCCGACACCGCGAGGCCGCCCGCGATCGCGGTGGTCTGCGGCACCCGCCCGGCGAGGGCCGGCGCCGTCATCGTCCCGACCGCGACGCCCAGGCCCATCGGGGCGAACAGCAGCGCCGACACGACCGGGGAGTGGCCCAGTACGCCCTGCAGGTACTGGGTCACCAGCAGGCCCGTCCCGGCCATCGCGACACCGGCGAGGACCAGCGAGACCAGCACCGCCGCGAACGGGCGGCCGCGCAGCAGGCGCAGGTCCAGCAGCGGGGTCTCCAGCCGCAGTTGCCGCCGGACGAAGACGGCGCCGACCGCCGCGCCCAGGACCAGCGCCGCCGCCGGGACGACCGCCCCGCCCGAAGTGCCCCGCACGGCCAGCTGCTTGATGCCGTAGACCGTCGGCAGCACCGCGGCGAGCGACAGCGCGACGCTGGTCGGGTCGAGCCGTCCGGCCGCGCCGCCCCGGAACTCCGGCAGCACGAACGGCCCGGCGAGCAGCAGCACCGCCATCGGCGGGACGGCGGCCAGGAAGACCGACCCCCACCAGAAGTGCTGCAGCAGCAGTCCGGCCAGCACCGGCCCGGCCGCGCCGCCGGCGAACTGGCAGGTGGCCCACAGCGCGATGGCCCGGCCGCGCTCGCGGTCGTCCCGGAACAGGTTGGTGATCAGCGCGAGGGTGGACGGGGCGAGGGTCGCCCCGGCGACGCCCAGCAGCGCCCGGACGACGATCAGCATCAGCGGCCCGGTCGCGAAGGCCGCGACGACGGACAGCGCCGCGAACGCCGCCGCGCCGCCCAGCAGCAGCCGGCGGCGGCCGATCCGGTCGCCGAGCGTGCCCATGGTGATGACCAGGCCGGCCACCATCAGCCCGTAGCCGTCGCTGATCCACAGCTGCTGGACGTTGTCGGCCCCCAGGTCGGCGCTCAGCCGGGGCAGCGCGAGGAGCAGTGCCGTCGTGTCCATCGCGACGATCAGGGTCGGCAGCATGAGGACGGCCAGTCCCAGCCGTGCCCGGGTGACTCGCATCTCGGGAACTCCGTGTTCTCTCGGGTCGTGGAGCGTTCGGACCGGGGTCGGAGCGGCCGGGCGTTTCTTGACACCGGCGCGGCCGTTCGCGGTGGCCGGAAAAGTCGTGGGAGATTTCCGCCGCGGGACGTCAAGAAGGCGGCGGCCGCTCCGACCACCCGTCGAAGGGCCCCGCCGGGGCCCGCGCACCCGAGGGAGTCCCGAGATGAAGTTCCTGATCAGCCTGCACATCAACCCGGCCGTGCTGGAGGCGCTGACCGACGAGGAGAAGGCCGCGATCGGCGCCGGCCACGGCGCGTTCATCGAGGACCTGAAGGCGTCCGGTGAGCTGATCACCACGCAGGCCCTGGTCGACCCGGCGCAGGCGGCCGTGGTGACCGTCCGCGGCGGGCAGCCGGTCGTCACCGACGGCCCGTTCCTGGAGGCCAAGGAGTTCCTCGGCGGCTTCTACCTGGTCGACTGCGAGGACCGGGAGCGCGCGATCGAGCTGGCCGCGCGCATCCCGGACGCCGCCGTCGAGGGCCTGGGTGTCGAGGTGCGGCAGGTGATGTTCTCCGACGGACACTTGGAGGCATGACAGCACCGGACTTCGAGGGCCTGCTGCGCGAGCTCGCGCCGCAGGTCCTCGGCACCTTGGTACGCCGCTACGGGCAGTTCGAGGGCTGCGAGGACGCCGTGCAGGAGGCCGTCCTCGCCGCGACCGTCCAGTGGCCCGAGGAGGGGGTGCCGGGCAGTCCGCGCGGCTGGCTGGTGACGGTCGCCTCCCGGCGGTACGTCGACCAGCTGCGCAGCGACCACGCGCGCCGCGCACGCGAGGCGGCGACGGCCGCCGAACCCGCACCGCCCGAGGACGTGCCGGACACCGACGACACGCTGCTCCTGCTGTTCCTGTGCTGCCACCCCACGCTGACCGCCGCCTCCCGGACGGCGCTCACCCTGCGGGCGGTCGGCGGGCTGACCACGGCCGAGATCGCCCGCGCGTTCCTGGTGCCGGAGGCGACGATGGCGGCCCGGATCAGCCGGGCCAAGCAGCGGATCCGGGCGGCCGGCAGCAGGTTCGAGCTGCCGGCCGGCCCGGAGCGGGAGGAGCGGCTGCGGGTCGTCCTCCAGGTGCTCTACCTGATCTTCAACGAGGGCTACACCGCCTCCTCGGGGACCGACCTCACCCGCCCGGACCTCGCGGGCGAGGCGATCCGCCTCACCCGCCTGGTGCACGCGCAGCTGCCCGAGGACGGCGAGGTCTCCGGGCTGCTCGCGCTGATGCTGCTCACCCACGCCCGCCGGGCGGCCCGGACGACGGCCGCCGGGGACCTGGTGCCGTTGGCCGAGCAGGACCGCACGGCGTGGGACGGCGCGATGGTCGAGGAGGGCACCGCCCTGGTGAAGGCCTCGCTGGCGGGCCCGGTGCTCGGCCCGTACCAGCTGCAGGCCGCGATCGCGGCCACCCACGCCGACGCGGCCGAGGCCGAGGAGACCGACTGGCGGCAGGTGCACGCGCTCTACCTGATCCTGGAGCGCATCGCGCCCAACCCGATGGTCACGCTCAACCGGGCGATCGCCCTGGCCGAGGTGGCGGGCCCGGACGCCGGGCTGGCCCTGCTGGCGGCCCTGGACGGCGACGCGCGGATGGCCGGGCACCACCGGCTGCTCTCCGTCCGGGCGCACCTGCTGGAGCGCACCGGCGACACCGCCGGGGCGTACGAGCACTACCTGCGCGCCGCGAAGGCCACGGCCAGTCTCGCCGAGCGCCGGCACCTGGAAGCCCGGGCCGGGCGGGTACGGCCGGGCCAACTGCCGTGAGAGCATCGGCGGATGCGCGGAATCGAGGTCCTGGGGACGTGCGGTGCCTGGCCGGAGGCCGGGCGGGCCGCCAGCGGCTTCCTGCTGGAGTACGACGGGTTCCGGCTGGTGCTGGACCTCGGCTACGCGACGTTCCCGCGGCTGCTGGAGCACGGCGCGGGCGGACGGGTGGACGCGGTGGTGGTCACCCATGAGCACCCCGACCACTGCGCCGACCTCAGCGCGCTGAGCCGTGCGCTGTACTTCGCGCCGGAGCGGGGCCCCCGCGTGCCGCTGTACTGCCCGCCGGGGGTGGTCGGGCGGGTGCAGGCGATGGAGCCGACCGAGGACCTGGCCGAGGTCTTCGACGTGCACGCGCTTCCGTCGAGCCACCGGGTGGGGCCGTTCCGGCTGGACGCGGCACTGCTGCCGCACCACGTGCCGCACGCGGGCGTGCGGTTGACGGCTCCGGGGCTCGCCCTCGCGTACAGCGGCGACGCGGGGCCGGGCCCGGCCCTGGCCGAACTGGCCGCGGGGGCGGACCTGTTCATCGCCGGAGCCACCCTCCAGGGCCCGTCCGACGACCCCCGGCTGATGAGCGCCGAGGACGCCGGGGCCTGGGCGGAGCGCTGCGGGGTCGGGCGCCTGCTGCTCACGCACTTCTGGCCCGGCGCCGACCGCGCCCGCTCGATCGCCGAGGCCCGGAGCCGCTTCCCGGGCGAGGTGCTCGCGGCCGAGGAGGGCATGGCCCTCCCGCTCTAACAACCCCCCAGTGCGGCAACGAGCTTGGCGTGCAGCAGGCGGACGGCCGGGGAGTGCTGGTCCGGGCGGGCGACCAGGCCGAGGCGGGAGTGCACGGCGGCGTCGGCGATCGGGACGGTCCGCAGGCCGGGGTTCTCGACCGAGGACGTGCTGAGGACGGCGACGCCCGCGCCGCGCTCGGCCAGGCGCAGGAGGGTGGCCGGGGAGCTGGCGTCGATGTCCACCCGGGCGGCGAGGCCGAGTTGGGCGCAGGAGCGCTCGTAGGCGGCGCGCAGGCCCGTCCCCGGGGAGAGGCAGAGGACCTTCTCGCCGTACAGGTCGGCGAGCCGCAGCTCCGGCCGGTCGAGGCGGTGGCCGGGCTGGACGACGGCGGCGATCGGCTCGTCGATGACGACGGTGGCCTCCAGACCGGGGCCGACCTCTCCCGCGTAGCCGATCAGTGCCAAGTCGAGCGATCCGGCCAGGACTCGGGACTGGAGCAGGTCGGAGTGGCCCTCGTGCAGGCTCAGTTCGACGCCGGGGTGGGTACGGCCCAGGTCGGCGACGGCGTCCAGGAACGGTGGGATCGAGCAGCCCATGATCATGCCGAGCCGGACCCGGCCGCGCACCGCGTCGGCGAACTCGGCGGCCGTGTACCGGATGGCGTCGAGCGTGGCCAGGGCGCTCTTGGCCAGCGGCAGGACGGCCTCGCCCGCGGGCGTGAGCCGCACCCCGCCCCGGCCGGGCCGGTCCAGCAGCTGCTGGCCCAACTCGCGCTCCAGCTTGGCCACCTGGGTGCTGATGCCGGACTGGCTCACGTGCAGCCGCGCGGCCGCGGCGGTGAAGGAACCCTCGTCGACCACGGCGGCGAAGTAGCGCAGCTGGTGCATCTCCATGACCGCTGACGATAGGCGACGGGCGGCCGCGCCCCCGCGCGGGGCAGGGGCGCGGCCGCAGCTCCTCGCCGGGCTCCTCACCGGCGAGGGGTCTCCTTCCCCCGGATCCCTTCCTTCCCGCCGGGGAGGTCGGCCTCGATGCGCTCCTTGCGCACCTGGCCGGTGACGGTCTGCTGCTCGACGCGCTCCTCGGTCACCAGCCGCACGCGCTCGACCGGGACGGCCTCGGTGCGCACGACCGCGCGCTCGGCGTGCAGGGTGACCTCGTGCTCGGCCTCCGCGATCGGCTCGCCGGACATCGCGGCGCCCCGGTTGGCGTCGGTGATGGGCTCGTGCTCGACGCGGACCTCCTCGTGCCGCACCGGCACGGTCTGCCGCTCCTCCTCGGTGACGACGTACTTGTGCAGCTTGGCGTGGCCGCTCTCGTAGCGTTCGACGCCGACGCTCATCCGCTCCTCGGACCGGGTCATCGCGCCGTCCCACCCCCGGCGATCGCCCGACCGCGCGGCGGCGGGCGTGGGGGTCACGAGGGGGGATCCGGCCGGCGCCACGGCGGGAGCAGTGGTCCCGCCACCGGCGGCGGTCCGCTCGGCGGCCCTGCCGCCGTTGCCCGTCGCGATGCCGTAGTGCTGGTAGAGGCGACGCTCCTCCCGCCGGGCCAGGTGCCCGCCCTCCTCCAGGGCGACCATCGGCGCGGCCTTGACCTTCTCCTTCGGGTACGGCACCTGCAAGTGGTCGTCGACGACCTTCGCGTCGCCGATCGGCACGAACGACTCGCTCGATCCGAACCAACCGGTCCTGACGCTGACCCACTGCGGCTTGCCAGTGGCGTCGTCGAGGTACACGTGGTCCGCCTTGCCGATCCTGACGCCCTCGGCGTCGTGAACCGGGTGGTTCAGCATGGAACGGGCCTGCTGTTGGGTGATCATCGATTCCCGCCTCCTTCGCATTCCAGCTGAGGAGCGCCTTACCTGGTCGGAGCGGGCGAAACCGGTCCAGCTGACATTCACTCAGCGTGAGGGCGGCAACGATGCGTCACTTCCGGGGGCCCGCAGATATCACTGATAGTGATGTTCAGCATCCGATCCATCTGTTGGACGGATGGACGGGCAGCCGGGAGCATGGAGACATGACGACGACGAAGACTGCACGCGAGCTGGCCGAGACCTACTTCACCGCCTGGGAGGCGGGCGACTTCGACACCATCCGGGGGCTGCTGGCCGACGACGTGGACTTCGTCGGCGCGCTCGGCACGGCCTCGGGGGTCGAGGAGGCCCTGGGCGGGCTGCGGGGGCTCGGGCAGGTGCTGGAGAAGATCGACGTGAAGGTCCGGGTGGCGGAAGGCGACGAGGTGATCACCTGGTTCGAGCTGCGCACCAGCATCGCCCCGCCGGCGCCGACCGCGAACTGGATGCACGTGGAGAACGGGAAGATCGTCCGGATCCGGGTGACCTTCGACCCGCGCGGACTGCTGGCGGGGTTCGAGAAGAAGAACTGAGCCGGCCGGCGGGGCCGCAGCCGCCACGGGGGCGGCTGCGACCTGGTCCGGTTCGACGGGCTGGGGCGAAGAACGGGGAAGGCACCCGTCCCGTACGGGTGCTGACCTTGCGCGGGAGCGGAGACCCCCGGTCGTTTCAGGTGAAGTTCCGGGCGCGGCGATCCTCGGTGTCCGGCGCCCCGGGAAGCCTCTGGCGTGACGGCCGCTCGCTCGGAGCGGCCGCACGCCACCCCAGAGGATCCCCATGCGCATCGCCGCGCTCGCAGCCGCCGCCCTGGCCGTCACCGCACTGGCCGGCCCGGCCCCGGCCACTGCCTCCCCCGCCGTCCACGGCGCCCCGCAGGCCCCGGCCGGCCGGTACCTCAACCTGCACCAGTGCGTCTACAACAGCCCGCTCGGGCGGGCCAACTTCGATCTCATGACCACCCTGGTCCCGAGCCTGGACGGCCGGTTCATCGCCGGCACGGACATCTCCGACACCCCCGCCTCCGCCGCCGTGTGCGGCCCCGGGGACGGCACCTACGAGCTCAACGTCTACACGGGCGCCGAAGGCTACGACCTCACCGCCGGGCGCTACCTGAACCTGCACCAGTGCATCTTCTGGAGCGACTACGACCAGGACCACCTCACCACGGTGGTGGGGGCCACCGACCCCAAGTTCTACACCGCCACCAATGTCTCCAACTCGCCCGACAGCCAGGTCGTTTGCGGCGGCGGGGGCGCCGACCTCCCCATTCCCCTGCTGTCGAGCGCCACACCCCTGGACCTGACCGCCGGGCACTACCTGAACCTGCACCAGTGCATGTACTACTTCGACCGTTACCACGACCACATGACGACCTTCGCCCCGAGCCAGGACGGGCGGTTCAAGGCCGGGACGAACATCTCCAACACCCCCGACACGCAGCCCTCCTGCGGTCAGGGCGACGGGCAGTACCAGTTCGTCCCGATCCTCTCGGGCGTCAAGTCCTTCCGCATCGCCTGACGCCCCCGGCGCACCCGGCCTCGCACCGGCCCCGTCGACGCGGGGCCGGTCTCACCCGGCCCCGGGCCCCCCGAACAGCTCGTCCAGGTGGTGCCGGAGGATCGCCAGCGCCTGCTCGCCGTCCCGCTGCCCGCCCAGCACGCTCGACCCCAGCCCGTTCACCATCGCCAGCAGCCCGGCCGCCGCCATCTCGACGTCCCGCTCCGGCGCGATCTCCCCGGCCTCCCGCGCCGCCCTCAACTGCTTGGCCAGGAAGCCCTCCAGGACGGCCGGCGGCTGCGCGGCCTGCTTCGCCAGCACCTCCGGGTCGTTCAGCACCAGCGTGTAGTACGCCGCGTACGTCCGCGTGATCCGGCGGCTCTCGGCATCGGTCGGCAGGATGCAGGACAGGACCGCCGTCACCACCGCCCGGGGGGCGCGCGCCTCGCCGATCCACCGTTCCATCCGGGCCTGCAGCTGCGCGCCGAGCCGGGCCAGGGCGTCCAGCAGCAGGCCCTCCTTCGTCGTGAAGTAGTACTGCACGAGCCGCAGCGAGACGCCCGCCTCGGTCGCGACGGCCCGCATGCTGGCCGACTGCAGGCCCTCGGTGTCGGCGATGCGCAGCAGGGCCTCGGCGATCTGCCGCCGCCGCTCCTCGTGGTCGGCCTTCCCGGTCATCCTCACCCTCCACGATCCGATCCTGGTACACCCGTATCATGCATGTGATACACATGTACCATGCGAATCAGCGAGTTCAGGAACAGCAAGGCCGAAGCCCGCTACCGCACCGCCTACGAGCGTGCCCTCGCCCGGCTCTGGCGCGGCGAACGGACCTCGGTCGACATCACCACCGGCTTCGGCACCACCCGCGTCCACCGCGCCGGGACCGCCCACGGCGAGCCGATCGTGCTGCTCCCCGGCTCCGGCGGCAACTCCCTGATGTGGCACGCCTACATCGAGCCCCTCGCCGCCCGACACCCCGTCATCGCCGTCGACACCCTCGGCGAACCGGGCGCCGGGGTGCAGACCTCCCCCGTCCGCGACGCCCACGACGCCGCCGACTGGCTCGAAGAACTCCTCGCCGCCCTCGACGTCCCCGCCGCCCACCTCGTCGGCTGCTCCTACGGCGGCTGGATCGCCCTCCACCACCAGATCCGCCACCCCGGCCGCACCGCCACCCTCACCCTGGTCGACTCGGCCGGCCTCGCCGACCTCCGCCCCGGCTTCTACCGCTGGCTCGTCCTCGGCGGCATGGCCGCCATGGCCCCGCGGCGCCTGCGCCACCGCCTCGCCCACCGGCTCGGCAACAGCGCCCTGCTGGACGACGAGCTGATGACCCTGCTCCGCGCCTCCACCGGCTTCCGCCGTCGTCTCCCCCTCGCCACCACCCTCACCGACGACGAACTCCGCGCCGTCAGCGCCCCCGTCCTCGCCCTCCTCGGTGAACGCAGCGCCCTCCACGACGCCCCCAGCACCGCCGAACGCCTCCACCGCCTGCTCCCGGCCGCCGAGATCCACACCGTCCCCGGCGCCGGCCACTCCCTCACCACCGACGACCCGGCCGCCGTCCTCGCCGCCGTCCTCAGCGCGGCCTCCCGCCGGGCGAGTTGACCGCCGCCGGACGCGGTTTCGGCCAGCGCCTCACACCGATGGCGCGCGAGGCACCCTTGCCCCGCCCGGACGCGCGCCGCTTCCATGGCCGCATGGGCCGACGAGACCTCGTTCTTCTGACCGATCACAGCTCGACCGAGGGCACTCGGGACGCGATGGCCGCGGCCGTCCGGCGACTGACCGGCCGCGAGCCCGTCCACCTGGACGCGCGGCACTTCATGACGGACGGCACCGGCACCGGCACCGGCCGGATCGAGGCGGACGGCGACGGCCTCGCCCGGCTGGAGGCCGAAGGGCGCGTGGTCACCACGGACACGGTGGTCGTCTACGAGATCCCGCCCCACCGGCGCCCCGCGTTCGCCCACTGCCAGCGGCGGCTGCGGGCGTCCGGCGTCCGCTCGCTCGGCACCGACGCCGAGGCCTGGCGCGCGGCGACCGAGAAGGACCGTACGGTCGCCTGCTTCGACCGGGACGGCGTCCCGCACATGCCCACGATCACGCTCCCCTCCCGGCCGAGCCCGGAAGCCGCCGCGGCCGCCTTCGAACGGCTCGGCGGCGACGTCTGGGCCAGGCCGTGCGTCGGGATGGGCGGCGACGACGTCTTCCACGTCACCACACACGCCCAACTCGCCGCCGCCGCGCGGCACTACGCCGGCCTCGACACGGCCTGGCTGATCGCCCGGGACGCCCGGAACTTCACCCCGGACGGGCAGCGCCACCAGTACCGGGTGGTCGTCCTCGGCGGCCGGGTCGTCCGCGCGGTGGAGCACGTCCAGGCGGACCCGGACGCGCCGTGCAACGAGTGCCAGGGCGCCGTCTCCACTCTGCTGGAGGTCGACGAACTCCCGCCCGGCCTCGCGGAGTTGGCAGTCTCGGCGACCAAGTCCATCGGTCTCCCGCTGGCCGGCGTCGACCTCGCCGCCGAGAGCGGCGGGGTGGTCTTCGAGGTCAACGTCCACCCGGCGTTCGGCCACGACCGCGGAGTGGAACAGATCGCCGTCCCCTACGTGGCCGCGCACCTGCGGCCCTGAACCCGGCCCTGCTACGACGGGCGGCGGCGCAGGCTCAGCAGCAGCAGGACGACGGCCGTGATCACGGCCGAGGTGCGCAGGACGCCCGGGGCCATCGACCAGCTGAACTGGCCCAGCGGGGCGCCCGTCTGCACGCCCGCGCCGCCGCCCGCGCCACCGGCACCGCCGGCCTGCTTGGCGTGCTGCATCGCGAACAGCGTGCTCGCGCTCATCGTGGCCAGCGGGATCCCGATGATGACGAACTTGCGCATCAGGTCCGAGAGTTGGCGGGACAGGTAGCCGAGGCCCCAGCCCGCCAGCATGGCCGGGAAGAAGCCGGAGACCGCGCCGCCGACCAGCAGGCCGCAGGAGAGCAGGATCAGCGGGGACGGCTTGCGGGCACCCTTGGCCGGGCCCGGCTTCGCCTTCGCCGCGGGCGCGACCCTGGCCGCCGTCTGCTTCCGCTGCTTCTTCCCCGCCCCCGCCACCGGCGCGGCCTCGACCGGTGGGGCCTCCTCGCCGGCGCGCTGCTCGGGGATCGGCCTCGGCGCGGGCTCCGGCGCGTCCGAGAAGTCGAAGACGGTCATGCTCCACGGGCCGTGGCTCTGCACACCGGAGGGCGGCAGCGCGTCGGCCGCCCGGTCCTGCGGCCCGGCGACGCCCGGCAGGTCCAGCGACACCTGCCGCAGGCCGCCCGCGCTCGCCGCCGGCGGGTCGTACACGCTGTCGTCAGCGGCGGCAGCCGGCGGAGCAACCGGAGGAGCCGGAGGAACAGCCGGGACGGCCGGCACGCCCTCGCCCGCCCCCGAAGCGCCGGAACGGCCACTCCACGGCCCGCTCTTGCGCCACCACTCGCCGTCCGTCATCACCGACACCCCGCCTCGCCCGGCTCGCCCCTGACAGCGCGGCCGCCCACCGAACCGCCCTCGGCGTGACGCTACCCACCCTGCCCCCGACCACGCGAGTCCGGCCGGTCCGGTACGGTCCCGGCCGCACGAGGACACCCCGCCGTCCGCCCGCCCGACTAACCTAGGTCGAATGACCACACAGCAGGGCCCTCGACGCCAGGGCAGGTCCGCCCCCGGCCCCCGCACCCTCGCCGAGGAGCTGCGCGCCCGCCCCGACGACGCGCTCGCCGCCCTGCTGCGCTCCCGGCCCGACCTGCTGAACCCCGTCCCCGGCGACCTCACCCAGCTGTCCGCCCGGCTCTCCTCCCGCGCCTCCGCGCTGCGCGCCCTGGAGCGGCTGGACCGCTTCACCCTGCAGGTCGCCGAGGCGCTGGCGACCGCCCCGGACGGCACCGGCCTGGCCACCGTCCGCACCCTGCTGACCGGCCCGGCCAAGGTCAAGCCGCACCCCGGCGCCACCCCGCTCACCCCCGCCGACCGCTCGGCCGTCGCCGCCGCCCTGCCCCGCGCGATCGCCACCCTGCGCGACCGGGCGCTGCTGTGGGGCCCGGACAACGGCCTGCGGCTGGTCCTCGCCGTCCGCGAGGCGCTGGCCCCGACCGCCGCCAACCCCGGCCGCACCGGCCTCGGCCCGACCTTCGGCGAGGCCACCGCGGGCATGTCCCCGGCCCGGCTGCAGCAGTTGCTCGCCTCCGCCGGGCAGCCCGCCACCCCCGACCCGGTCACCGCCGTCGCCGCGCTCACCGACCTCCTCACCGACCGCGCCCGCTGCGCCGCGCTGCTGGAGACCGCCCCCGAGCCGGCGCTGCGGCTGCTGGAGCGCCTGGTCTGGGGCCCGCCCACCGGCACCGTCCCGGACGCCACCCGCCCGGTCACCGCCGAGGACGCGCAGAGCCCGGTCGAGTGGCTGCTCGCCCGCGGCCTGCTGCTGCCGAGCAGCCCCGGCAGCGTCGTGCTGCCGCGCGAACTCGCCCTGCACCTGCGCGGCGGCCGCACCCACCGCACCGTCGAGCCCGTCCAGCCGGAGCCCGCACCCGCCGCGCCGCCGCGCGACCCGCACACCGTGGACGCCGCCGCGGCCGGCCAGGCGCACACCGCCGTGCGGACCGTCGAGGAGCTGCTGGAGGCCTGGGGCCTGACCCCGCCGCCCACCCTGCGCGCCGGCGGCCTCGGCGTGCGCGACCTCAAGCGCACCGCCCAGACCCTGGAGACCACCGAGCAGCTGGCCGCGTTCTGGCTCGAACTCGCCTACACCGCGGGCCTGCTGGCCCCGGACGGCGAGGCCGACGAGTGCTGGGCGCCCACCCCGGGCTACGACGCCTGGCTGCAGCTGGACACCGCCGAGCGCTGGTCCGTCCTGGCCGGCGCCTGGCTCGCCGCCACCCGCGTGCCCGCCCTCACCGGCACCCCGGACGGCAAGGGCAAGCCGCGCGCCGCCCTCGGCCCCGAACTGGACCGCACCCTGGCGCCGTCCGTGCGCCGCGCCGCCCTCGCCCTGCTCGCCGAACTGCCGCCCGGCACCCCCGCCACCGCCGCCGAGCTGCTGCCCACCCTGCGCTGGCAGCGCCCGCTGCGCGGCGGCCCGACCGGCCCGGACGGCCACGAGCTGCGCGACAGCCTCACCGCCTGGACGCTCGCCGAGGCCGAACTCCTCGGCATCACCGGCCGCGGCGCCCTCGCCGCCCCCGCCCGCGCCCTGCTCACCGCCGAGTCCGACCCGGCCGAGGTGCTGGCCCCGCTGCTGCCGCAGCCGCTGGACCACGTGATCCTCCAGCCGGACCTCACCGCGATCGCCCCCGGCCCGCTGCTCACCCCGCTCGCCCAGGCGCTGGCGCTGTGCGCCGACGTCGAGTCCAAGGGCGGCGCCACCGTCTACCGCTTCACCCCGGCGTCCGTGCGCCGCGCCCTCGACGCCGGACGCACCGCCGCCGATCTGCAGGGCTTCCTGGCGCAGCACAGCCGCACGCCCGTCCCGCAGCCGCTCGGCTACCTGATCGACGACGTGGCCCGCCGCCACGGCATCCTGCGGGTCGGCGCCGCCTCCTCGTACCTGCGCTGCGACGACCCCTCGCTGCTGAACGAGGTCCTCGCCGACCGCCGGGCCGCCGAGCTGCGGCTGCGCCTGCTCGCCCCGACCGTCCTCGCCGCCCAGGCCGCCCCCGACGTCCTGCTCGCCACGCTGCGCGCGATGGGCTACGCGCCCGCCGCCGAGTCCGCCGAGGGAGACGTGCTGATCACCCGCCCGGACAGCCACCGCACCCCGCCCCGCGCGGCGCCGGTGCCCGTCCCGGACGGCCCGCCCACCCCGGACGACACCCTGCTCGCCGCCGCCGTCAAGGCCGTCCGGGCCGGCGACCGCGCCGCCACCGCCACCCGCCGCGAGCCCGTCCCCGACCCGCGCGCGCTGCCCCGCACCGCCGCCGCCGAGACCCTGGCCGCCCTGCAGACCGCCGTCCTGCTCGGCGAGCGGATGTGGATCGGCTACCTCAACGCCGAGGGCATCGCCAGCCAGCGCATCATCGACCCGGTCAAGGTCGAAGGCGGCTTCGTCACCGCCTTCGACCACCACGCGGACGAGCTGCGCACCTTCGCCCTGCACCGCATCACGGGCGTCGCGGAGCTCGACGAATAGCGGCTCAGTGCGCGGTCGCCTCCTTGAACTTCTCCTTGACCGCCTGGTCCGCCACGCTGCCGATCTGCCCCTGCCCGACCGGCAGCTCGCCGCCGCCGACCTGGTCGGCGATCAGGAACCCGGGCGCCGCCAGCAGCCCGCCGGGGCCCTCGCCGATGCCCGCGAGGGCGTGGGCGGAGCCGGCCGAGGAGGCGGTGGCCGCGAAGGCCGTGCCCGCGAGGGCGAGGGCGGTGAGAACACGCTTCGAAGTCTTCATGGCCTGCTCAACGAGCGGGTACGGACCGTGGTCACTCGGAGCGGTTGACGGGCGGGCGCACCCGGCGTAGTCCGGGAACAGGGGGTTCGCGAGAAGGAGGATCCACCATGCTCGGCGAACTGATCGGCGAATTCCAGGGCGAGGACACCGGCCGGCGGGTCATCGGCTCGGCCGAGGGGCACCCGATCGTCGAGGTGTCCTTCCGGGGCACCGGCAGCTACTACGGCATCACCGTCAACACGCTCGGCACCTACGAGTCCGAGCTCCGCGCCGACGGCTCCCTCTACGGCGAGGGCCAGGGCG
The DNA here is from genome assembly GCF_041053115.1 of Streptomyces sp. Y1. Classification (NCBI taxonomy): domain Bacteria; kingdom Bacillati; phylum Actinomycetota; class Actinomycetes; order Kitasatosporales; family Streptomycetaceae; genus Streptomyces; species Streptomyces sp. Y1. The sequence continues at coordinate 3,439,585 of NZ_CP163445.1, forward strand.
TCGACATGACCGCCGACGGCCAGGGCGTCACCTGGCACGGCAGCGGCGTCGGCCACTTCACCGCGGACGGCGGCACCAGCTTCCGCGGCGCGCTGTTCTTCTCCACCGTGTCGCCCCAGCTCGAACGCCTCAACGGCGTCGTCGGCATGTTCGAGTACGAGACCGACGCGGGCGGCAAGTCCACCGGCAAGTTCTACGAGTGGAAGTAGCCCGTACGCGCTTCCCGCGGAATGCGCGACACTGGAGGGTCTGCGCCAATCCAGACTGTCAGCCAGTGGAGGGCTCCCCCGCGTGAACGACGGACCGCTCATCGTCCAGAGCGACAAAACTCTTCTCCTGGAGATCGACCACCCCAGGGCCGCCGACTGCCGTCGCGCCATCGCGCCGTTCGCCGAGTTGGAGCGGGCGCCCGAGCACGTGCACACGTACCGGGTGACGCCGCTCGGGCTGTGGAACGCGCGGGCGGCCGGGCACGACGCCGAGCAGGTGGTGGACGCCCTGGTGACGTACTCGCGCTACCCGGTGCCGCACGCGCTGCTGGTGGACGTGGCCGACACCATGGGCCGGTACGGGCGGCTCCAGCTGCTCAAGCACCCGACGCACGGCCTGGTGCTCACCACCACCGACCGGCCGGTGCTGGAGGAGGTGCTGCGCTCCAAGAAGATCGTCCCGCTGGTCGGCGCCCGGGTCGATCCGGACACCGTGGTCGTGCACCCCTCCGAGCGCGGCCAGATCAAGCAGGTGCTGCTCAAACTCGGCTGGCCCGCCGAGGACTTCGCCGGGTACGTGGACGGCGAGGCGCACCCCATCCGCCTGGAGGAGGACGGCTGGCAGCTGCGCCCGTACCAGGCGCAGGCCGTCGAGGGCTTCTGGCACGGCGGCTCGGGCGTCGTCGTGCTGCCCTGCGGCGCCGGCAAGACGCTGGTCGGCGCGGCCGCGATGGCGCACGCCAAGTCGACCACGCTGATCCTGGTCACCAACACCGTCTCGGCCCGCCAGTGGAAGCACGAGCTGGTCAAGCGCACCTCGCTCACCGAGGACGAGATCGGCGAGTACAGCGGCACCCGCAAGGAGATCCGCCCGGTCACCATCGCCACCTACCAGGTGATGACCACCAAGCGGAAGGGCGTGTACGCGCACCTGGAGCTGTTCGACGCCCGCAACTGGGGCCTGGTCGTCTACGACGAGGTGCACCTGCTGCCCGCGCCGGTGTTCAAGTTCACCGCCGACCTGCAGGCCCGCCGCCGGCTCGGCCTGACCGCCACGCTGGTGCGCGAGGACGGCCGCGAGGGCGACGTGTTCAGCCTGATCGGCCCCAAGCGCTTCGACGCGCCGTGGAAGGAGATCGAGGCGCAGGGCTACATCGCGCCCGCCGACTGCTGCGAGGTGCGGGTCACCCTGACCGACTCCGAGCGGCTCGCCTACGCGACCGCCGAGCCGGAGGAGCGCTACCGCTTCTGCGCCACCACCGCGACCAAGCGGCGGGTGGTGGAGGCGCTGGTCAAGAAGCACGAGAAGGACCAGACGCTGATCATCGGCCAGTACATCGACCAGCTGGACGAGCTCGGCGAGGCCCTGGACGCCCCGGTGATCAAGGGCGAGACCAGCAACGCCCAGCGCGAGAAGCTCTTCGACGCGTTCCGGAACAAGGAGATCGGCGTCCTGGTGGTCTCCAAGGTCGCGAACTTCTCCATCGACCTGCCCGAGGCGACGGTCGCCATCCAGGTCTCCGGGACCTTCGGCTCCCGTCAGGAGGAGGCCCAGCGCCTCGGCCGCGTGCTGCGCCCCAAGGCGGACGGCCACGCGGCCCACTTCTACTCGGTGGTCGCCCGGGACACCGTGGACCAGGACTTCGCCGCCCACCGGCAGCGCTTCCTGGCCGAGCAGGGCTACGCGTACCGCATCATCGACGCGGACGACGTCCTGTAGGACGACCCGTCAGAGGTCTCAGTAGACACCGTCGCGCCCGAGGAAGATCACGCGCGCGGCGGTGTCCAGGGCGATCCCGACGTTGCGGACGGCGGTGCTCAGCGGGTTGCGGCGGCGGCCCGGCAGGGCGGTGGCGCCGGCCGGGGCGGTGCGGGTTTCGTTTCGGCTGCTCATGTCTTCCACGGTAGGCACCCGACCGGCCCACGGCATCACTCCAAAGGCCGCATCCACCGAGGCGTCCGTCCTCCTCCAGGTGTACGGACGGCCCCGAGACCTGCGGGGCTGGAACCCTGAGACGGACGGGTCTAAGATCGTCCGCCTGCCCCCTCCCGCACCGTGGTACCTGCTGAAGTCCCGCAGGCAGCCGGGGGAGGTCCCGACCGCTCGGCAACCGGTCGGCCGTCCCCACTGTGAGCTCCATCGATCCGCTGCGCCCGCCACCGGGGCAGCCGGGAAGGTTCGCTGTGCCCGCCACCCCCACCACCGACCCCCTCCAGCGCGAACGCGACCACCTGGCCGCGTCCCGGTCCGCGCTGCGGGCGATGCGCGAGGACGTCCAGTCGCTCGACATCCGCGACGTGACCGGCACCTGGGTCACCGCCGTCGTCCTCCAGAACCAGATCGAGGCCAGGATCGCCGCCCTGGCCGACCTCGCCGACACCCCGCTGTTCTTCGGCCGGCTCGACTACCTGCACGCGATCAGCGAGGAGCTCAGCGAGGGCGGCGGCGGGGAGAGCTTCTACATCGGCCGCCGGCACGTCCACGACGCGGACGGCGACCCGATGGTGATCGACTGGCGCGCGCCGGTCTCCCAGCCCTTCTACCGGGCCAGCCGCACCGACCCGCAGGACGTCGAGCGCCGCCGCCGCTTCGGCTACACCGGCGGCGAGCTCACCGCGTACGAGGACGAGCACCTCTCCGACCCGGAGGAGTCGGACACCGCCTCCGCCCTGCTCGCCGCCGAGATCGAGAAGCCCCGCGTCGGCCCGATGCGCGACATCGTCGCCACCATCCAGCCCGAGCAGGACGAGATCGTCCGCTCCGACGTGACGGGCACCATCTGCGTCCAGGGGGCGCCCGGCACCGGGAAGACGGCCGTCGGCCTGCACCGCGTCGCCTACCTGCTGTACGCCCACCGCGAGCGCCTGGCCCGCACCGGCACCCTGGTGATCGGGCCGAACAACGCCTTCCTCTCCTACATCGAGCAGGTGCTGCCCGCCCTCGGCGAGCTCGACGTCGCCCAGGCCACCGTGCAGCAGCTGGTCGGCCACGTCGAGGTGCGCGGCGAGGACACCCCGCAGGCGGCCCGGCTGAAGGGCGACGCCCGGATGGCCGAGGTGCTGCGCCGGGCCGTCCGGTCCGGCATCACGCTGCCCACCGAGCCCTGCGTGGTGGTCCGCGGCTCCCGCCGCTGGCGCGTCCCGGCGTACGAACTGGCCGAGATCATCGAGGAGTTGAAGGGCCGCGAGACCCGCTACGGCGCCGCCCGGGACGCCCTGGCGCAGCGCATCGCGCACGCCGTGCTGGTGAAGATGGAGCAGGGCGGCGAGGCCCCGGACGACCGGGTGCAGGACGCGGTGGCCCGCAACAGCGCGGTCAAGGCCGTGGTCAAGGAGTGCTGGCCGGCCGTCGACCCGGCCAAGCTGGTGCTGCGGCTGCTCTCCGACCCGGAGTTCCTGGCCGGGTGCGCCGAGGGCGTGCTCACCCCCGAGGAGCAGCAGGCGGTGCTGTGGCCCAAGCCCGGCCGCTCGGTGAAGACCGCCCGCTGGACGCAGGCCGACGCCGTCCTGGTGGACGAGGCGACGGACCTGGTGCAGCGCACCCCCTCGCTCGGGCACGTGGTGCTGGACGAGGCCCAGGACCTCTCCCCGATGCAGTACCGCGCGGTCGGCCGCCGCTGCACCACCGGCTCGGCGACCGTCCTCGGCGACCTCGCCCAGGGCACCACCCCGTGGGCGACGGCGAGTTGGCCCGACGCGCTGCGCCACCTGGGCAAGCCGGAGGCGCACGTCGAGGAGCTGACCAAGGGCTTCCGGGTGCCGGAGGAGGTCATCGCCTACGCCTCCCGACTGCTCCCGGCGATCGCCCCGGGCCTGGCCCCGGCCACCTCCGTCCGTGACGCCCCGGGGTCGCTGACGGTCCGCCGGGTGTCCGAGGACGAGCGGACGCGGGCCGTCCTGGCCGCCTGCCGGGAGGCCCTGGAGCACGAGGGCTCGATCGGCCTGATCGCCGCCGACGCCCGCGTCCCGCTGCTCGGCGAGGCGCTGGCCGCGGCCGGCCTGCCGTACCTGTCCCCGGGGACGGAGACCAGTGCCGAGGCCCGGCTCACCCTGGTGCCGGCCTCGCTCGCGAAGGGCCTGGAGTACGACTACGTGGTGCTGGACGAGCCGGCCGCGGTGATCGCGGGCGAGCCGGACGAGCGGACCGGCCTGCGCCGGCTGTACGTGGCGCTGACCCGTGCCGTCTCCGGCCTGACGGTGCTGCACGCCGAGCCGCTGCCGGAGCAGCTGCGGTAGCCGAGGAGGGGCCGGCCCCGGAGGACCGGCCCCGTGCTCAGCCGTCGATCAGCGCCCGCCACTCGGCGACCTTGGCCGCGTCCACCGGCGTGTGCCAGCCGTCCGCCCGGACCGCGCCGCCGACGTGGAAGGCGTCGAAGCCCTCCGCCCGCAGCTCCTTCAGGTGCTCGGCCCGCAGGCCGCCGCCGATCAGGATCCGCGGGGTGTAGCCGGGCTCGCCCTTGCGGGCCAGCTCGGCCGACAGCACCTCGCGCCCGGCGTCCACCCCGGCGGCCGCGCCGGAGGTGAGGAAGGTGTCCAGGCCGGACAGCGCGGGCAGCGCGGCCACGGCGGCGCGCAGGGCGGCCCGGTCGGCGCTGTGGTCGATCGCCCGGTGGAAGGTCCAGCGGCAGCCGGCCACCGCCTCGGCGACGGCCGTGGTGGCGGCCAGGTCGACGCCGCCCCGGGCGTCGAGGAAGCCGAAGACGAACTCCTCGGCGCCCTCGGCCCGCAGCGCGGCGGCGCGGGCGCGCAGCTCGTCCAGGTCGCCGGGGGCGAAGCCGTCCCGGACGCGGAGCATGACGCGCAGCGGGATCGCGACGGCGGCCCGGATCCGGGCGAAGTCCTCGACGGACGGGGTGAGCCCGTCCGCGGCCATGTCGGTGACCAGTTCGAGCCGGTCGGCGCCGCCCGACTCGGCGGCCTGGGCGTCCTGGGGCGTCAGCGCGATGACTTCGAAAATTGGTCTAGACATATCGGATAGCCTGCCACATCGCACCGAACGCGGCGAGCCCCCGGCACCCGGCCGGGGGCTCGCCCGCTCATCCGACGATCAGACGCTCATACGCTTCACGCGCCCACCCACTTCACGCGCCCACCCGCTCGGGCCGCCGCCGCCCCAGCCCGTACGCCACCAGCGCCACCATCGCCAGCACGATCACCACCGGCGCCGCCGTCTGCGCCAGGTGCGAGATCCCGCGCGACTCGCGCCAGATGTTGAACAGGCTGCCCGGCGCCGTCACCGCCAGCACCGCCACGCCCACCGCGGCCGGCACCCGCCGCCCGCGCAGCGCGGTCAGGGCCAGCACCAGCGGGGCGGCCAGCATCAGCACGAACCACTGCCGGTCCACCGGGAAGTTCGTGTCGTCCCAGCGCTGGGCCGTCTCCAGCAGCGCGCCCGCGACCACCGAGGCCACCACCAGGCCGCCCGACCGCAGCGAGGGCCGGGGCAGCAGGTCGGCGGGCGCCGCGAGCAGCAGCAGCGCGGCGAACACGAACGGCAGCGTGGCCATCCCGATGTAGCCCGGCCACCAGAGGTCCGCGAACCGCGAGTCGACGAAGGCCCCGCCCAGCTCACCCAGTGCCAGCACGCCGAGGAACAGCGCGAGCCCGCGCGCCGCCGTCCACCGCCCCAGCGCGGCCGCCACCACGAGCAGCATGGCGCCCACCGGCTGGAGGAACACCTCCGCGTACGCGGAGAGCGAGTCGTTCCAGGTGAGCAGGAAGGTCACCCGGTCCGGATCGGCCAGCCACGGCACCAGCGCCGCCCCGGCCACCGCACCGGCGATCATCGGCGCGACCAGCGCCAGCAGCCGGCCCGCCGCCGTGGAGCCCGTCAGCCCGGCCCGCACCCGCAGGCCGTACAGCGCCAGGTCGAACACCTCGCGGGCGACGGCCGAGCGCCCGGCGTGCGCCGTGGTGTCCGCGAACACCGCGGCCAGTTCCTCCCCGCGCTCGCGGCGGTAGCCGGCCGGGTACAGCTGGAGCACGGCCCGCAGTGCGGCCGAGGGTGCGGCGGGCGCACCGATCGTCGGCGTGGTCATGTGGAGCTCCCCCCTGCCGCGGCGCGGCCCTGCGGCCCCGCGTTCCCCCGCAGCATCGATCGGACCTTGGAGAGGCGGCGCTCCGCCTCGGTGGCGACCGCCCGCAGCCGCTCGGCCTCGGTGGTCAGCGCGACCCGCCCGGCGTCGGTCAGCGCGTAGCTGCGGCGGGCGCGGCCGTCCACGATCTCCTCCGCGGCGACCTCGATCAGGCCCTGCTGGAGCAGCCGGTCGAGCGCGCCGTACAGGGTGCCGGTGCGCATCTTCACCCGGCCGTCCGAGATCGCGGCGATCTCCTGGATGAGCGCGTAGCCGTGTCTGGGGGCATCGGCCAGGGCGGTGAGCAGCAGCAGCGTCGGCTCCTGCATGGAGCGTTCTGTCATACGACTACATATATCGCCGAACGGCATATCTGTCCAGGGGCGCCCGCCCGACACAATGGGCCCATGCCGACCGACGAACCCGAGCGCGCCCCCGCCGCCACCGACGACCTGCTCGCCGCCTGGACCGCCCTGCTGCACCGCTGCGCCGCCACCGTCGACCCCGAGCCGTACGGGCGGGAGCTGCTGCGCCGCTGGTCCGAGCCGCAGCGCCGCTACCACACCGCCGACCACCTGCGCGCGGTGCTCCGGCACGTCGACGACCTCGCCGACCACGCCGCCGACCCGGACGCCGTCCGCCTCGCCGCCTGGTTCCACGACGCCGTCTACCGGCCCGACCGCAGCGAGAACGAGGAGCGCAGCGCCGCCCTGGCCGTCCGCGCGCTGACCGCCGCCGGCCTGCCCGCCGAACGCGTCGCCGAGGTCGAGCGGCTGGTCCTACTGACCGTCACCCACGACCCGGCCCCCGGCGACCGCGACGGCGAGGTGCTGTGCGACGCCGACCTCGCCGTCCTCGGCGGCCCCGCCGAGGCGTACGCCGGCTACGCGGCCGCCGTCCGCGAGGAGTACGGCTTCGTCCCCGCACCGGACTTCCGGGCCGGCCGGGCCGCCGTGCTGCGCCACCTGCTGGCGCTCCCGGCCCTGTTCCGCACCCCGGCCGCCCACGCCCGCTTCACGGCCGCCGCCCGCGCCAATCTCACGGCCGAGCTCGGAACCCTCTAGCTCAGCTCCCCCACCGGGGCCACCACCGCGCCCCGCTTGCCGCACACCCAGTGCGGCTCGGGGCCCAGCTCGGGCTCGACGCTCAGCGCGTGCGGGTCGCCGTCGTCCGCGCAGTCGGTGCACAGCGGCCACCGCCCGTACGCCTCCAGCAGCGCGTCCTGGACGTCCTGGGCGACCAGCCCGAGCACGTACTCGGTGCCGGCCGGCCACTGCTCCAGCCACCAGCGGCGATGGGTGACGGCCTGTTCCACCAGCGAGACGACGGCGGCGTCCGCCACGTCCCGCGCGGTGAGGTCGGCCAGGATCCGGGCCCGCGCGTGGTGCAGGGCGGTCTCGATGTCGTCGGAAGCCATCCGTCCATTCTCCGTGAGACCGGGAAACGCCGCGTGGGCGGCTCCCCGAAGGGAACCGCCCACGCGGACGAGGAACCAGCCGATCCGATCGGAACCGATCAGGATCAGAAGTCCATGTCACCGCCCGGCATGCCGCCGCCGGCGGCCGCGGCGGCCTTCTCCGGCTTGTCGGCGATGACGGCCTCGGTGGTGAGGAACAGCGCCGCGATGGAGGCGGCGTTCTGCAGCGCGGAGCGGGTGACCTTGGCCGGGTCGATGATGCCCGCGGCGACCAGGTCGACGTACTCGTTGGTGGCGGCGTTCAGGCCGTGACCGGCGGGGAGGTTGCGCACCTTCTCCACCACGACGCCACCCTCGAGGCCGGCGTTGGTCGCGATCTGCTTGATCGGGGCCTCGAGCGCGACCTTGACGATGTTGGCACCGGTGGCCTCGTCGCCGTCCAGCTCCAGCTTGTCGAAGGCGACACCGGCCTGCAGCAGGGCGACGCCACCACCGGCGACGATGCCCTCCTCGACGGCGGCCTTGGCGTTGCGGACGGCGTCCTCGATGCGGTGCTTGCGCTCCTTGAGCTCCACCTCGGTGGCCGCGCCGGCCTTGATGACGGCCACGCCGCCGGCCAGCTTGGCGAGGCGCTCCTGGAGCTTCTCGCGGTCGTAGTCCGAGTCGCTGTTCTCGATCTCGGCGCGGATCTGGTTCACGCGGCCCGCGACCTGCTCGCTGTCGCCGCCACCGTCGACGATGGTGGTCTCGTCCTTGGTGATGACCACCTTGCGGGCGGTGCCCAGCAGGTCGATGCCGGCGTTCTCCAGCTTGAGGCCGACCTCCTCGGAGATCACGGTGCCACCGGTGAGGATGGCGATGTCGCCGAGCATGGCCTTGCGGCGGTCGCCGAAGCCCGGGGCCTTGACGGCGACGGACTTGAAGGTGCCGCGGATCTTGTTCACGACCAGGGTCGACAGGGCCTCGCCCTCGACGTCCTCGGCGATGATGACGAGCGGCTTGCCGCTCTGCATGACCTTCTCCAGCAGCGGGAGCAGGTCCTTGACCGAGCCGATCTTGGAGTTGGCGATGAGGATGTACGGGTCCTCGAAGGTCGCCTCCATGCGCTCCAGGTCGGTGGCGAAGTAGGCGGAGATGTAGCCCTTGTCGAAGCGCATGCCCTCGGTGAGCTCGAGCTCCAGGCCGAAGGTGTTGCTCTCCTCGACGGTGATGACGCCTTCCTTGCCGACCTTGTCCATGGCCTCGGCGATGAGCTCGCCGATCTGGGTGTCGGCGGCGGAGATGGAGGCGGTGGAGGCGATCTGCTCCTTGGTCTCCACGTCCTTGGCCTGGGCCAGCAGCTGGTCCGAGACGGCGGCGACGGCCTTCTCGATGCCGCGCTTCAGGGCCATCGGGTTGGCGCCGGCGGCGACGTTGCGCAGACCCTCGCGAACCAGGGCCTGGGCGAGCACGGTGGCGGTGGTGGTGCCGTCACCCGCGACGTCGTCCGTCTTCTTGGCGACCTCCTTGACGAGCTCCGCGCCGATCTTCTCGTACGGGTCCTCGAGCTCGATCTCCTTGGCGATGGAGACACCGTCGTTGGTGATCGTGGGGGCGCCCCACTTCTTCTCCAGCACGACGTTGCGGCCCTTGGGGCCGAGCGTGACCTTCACCGCGTCGGCGAGCTGGTTCATGCCACGCTCAAGGCCGCGGCGAGCTTCCTCATCAAAGGCGATGATCTTGGCCATCAGAAGTGGTCCTCCGGGACACGGTCGACTGCTCGGACCAAGGGGTGCCCGCGACGGACGGCCCTGGTGCGCGGAGGTCCATTCCCTGCCGCTCCCGGGGGCCTCACCGACCCGGTCCGCTGTCACTCTCACACTGTGAGTGCTAACGCCAATGATTAGCACTCCGGGTGGTCGAGTGCAAGCCCAATCGGCAAGCCCGCGAGCCGCCGCCCCGGCTCCCGCGCCCCCGCCGCGAACACGCCGACGGGCCCGTACGACGCGTGTCGTACGGGCCCGTCGAGAAGCGAGTGGTCACCAGCCGTGGGCCGTGCCGAGCTCCTGGGGGTCGGAAGGGGTCAGCCCTCCACCGCAGCGCGGACCATGTCCGCCTGCGGGCCCTTCTGTCCCTGAGAGATCTCGAACTCGACCCGCTGGCCCTCCTCGAGGGTGCGGTAGCCGTCCATCTGGATCGCGCTGTAGTGGACGAAGACGTCCGCACCACCGTCGACCGCGATGAAGCCGTAGCCCTTCTCCGCGTTGAACCACTTGACGGTGCCCTGAGCCATTCCGAACTCCCCTAGTGCTGTGCTGGCCCTTCACGCGCCCGCAGGTAGCGGGCCCGGGTCTGGAGGCCGGCCCGGGGAACCCCCCCTGGGCGCAGCCGTGGACGCGCCATCCCGGCCCGGTTCGCCGGGCGCGGTGATGAACGTCGACCGCGGCTGAATGTATCCGGATCGACGCCCTCTGCAACAGGGCCAAAGGCCGGGAATTCCGGCGGTCCGTCAAGGGACAAGGTCGAACGAATCGGGAGGAAATCGGAATATCGCGCCGGACAGAGCGGACGAATTACCCCAGAACGCTGCCGGAATTCTGACATCTGCCTGACATGTTTCACGGCCCCGAAGCGGGCCGGCCCCTCGGCCGGGCCCCGCCCCGGCGAATCGTGGGGGGAACCCCCGGTTCCCAGCCGAGGCACACTCTACTCCCACTCGGGGCGGAAATATTCCCGCCGAAATGCAGCCGGCCGCCCGCGCGCACGGAGAACGGAATTCCGTACGCGCGAACGGCCGGTCGAGGGCCTTTCCGGGCCCGGGGCGGGTGGAAAGGGCGGCTCGGAAGCGTGGCTTGAATGCGTTGCTCGAAAGCGCGGCTCAGCAGCCGCCGGCCACCGCCGGAATGATCGAGACGCTGGCGCCGTCCCCGACCTCGGTCGCCAGGCCCTCGGCGAAGCGCACGTCGTCGTCGTTCACGTAGACGTTCACGAACCGGCGCAGCTTGCCGGTGTCGTCCAGGACGCGCGCGGCGATGCCCGCGTGGTTCTTCTCCAGGTCGGCGATCACCTCGCCCAGGGTGGCGCCCTCGGCGGTCACCTCGGCGGCGCCGCCGGTGTAGGTGCGCAGGATGGTGGGGATGCGGACGTTGGCGCTCATGGCTCTCCTATCGGGGTGGTTCAGGCGGACGCGAGGCCGGCGTCGCGGAAGGACTCCAGCGTCGGGCGGATGACGGCGGTCATCCCGGCGTCGGAGACGGCGTCCAGCGTCTTCAGGCCGTCGCCGGTGTTGATCGCGACGGTCTCCTTGGCCGGGTCCAGTCGACCCGTCTCGACCAACTTCTTCAGCACGCCCACGGTCACCCCGCCCGCGGTCTCGGCGAAGATGCCCTCGGTCCGCGCCAGCAGCCGGATCGCCGCCACGACCTCGGCGTCGGTGACGTCCTCGACCGCGCCGCCGGTGCGGCGGGCGATGTCCAGCACGTACGGGCCGTCCGCCGGGTTGCCGATCGCCAGCGACTTGGCGATGGTGTCCGGCTTCACCGGCCTGATCACGTCCCGGCCGTCCTTGAACGCGGTCGACACCGGCGAACAGCCCTCGGCCTGGGCGCCGAAGATCCGGTACGGCCGGTCCTCGACCAGGCCGAGCTTGATCAGCTCCTGCAGCCCCTTGTCGATCTTGGTCAGCTGCGAGCCCGAGGCGACCGGGATCACGATCTGCTCCGGCAGCCGCCAGCCGAGCTGCTCGCAGATCTCGTACGCCAGCGTCTTCGAGCCCTCGCCGTAGTACGGCCGCAGGTTGACGTTGACGAAGCCCCAGCCCTCGCCGGCCGGGTCCCCGATCAGCTCCGAGCAGAAGCGGTTCACGTCGTCGTAGTTGCCCTCGATGCCCACCAGTTCGCCGCCGTACACGCCGGCCATCACGACCTTGCCCTGCTCCAGGTCGTGCGGGATGAACACGCAGGAACGGAAGCCGGCCCTGGCCGCCGCCGCGCCCACCGCCCCGGCCAGGTTGCCGGTCGACGAGCAGGACAGCGTGGTGTAGCCGAACGCCCGCGCCGCCTCGATCGCGCAGGCCACCACCCGGTCCTTGAACGAGTGCGTCGGGTTCCCCGAGTCGTCCTTGACGTGCAGCGGCGCCGTGAAACCGAGCTCCCGGCCCAGGTTGTCGGCCTTCACCAGCGGGGTCCAGCCGGGGTTCAGGTTGGGCTTCTCGGCCACGTCGGCCGGCACCGGCAGCAGCGGCGCGTAACGCCAGATCGAGGCGGGCCCGGCCTCGATCCGCTTGCGCAGCTCCTCGGCGGCGGCACTGCCGAAGTCGTACGCGATCTCCAGCGGCCCGAAGCACTCCAGGCAGGCGAAGCTCGGACCGAGCGGGAAGCGGGTGCCGCACTCCCGACAGGACAGCGCTGCGGCGGGGCCGAGGTCCACGGAAAGGGGTACGGCGGTGTCGATAGCCATGATGGCGAGGCCTCTCTCCTCATCTTCCCCGCGGCGCGGTCGCGCCACAGGCCGGAATTGGCACCTGTCCCGCCGGGGCCTGTCGACGACAGCCGCGCGAGAAGGTTGCCGGGACGTCAACGGGCCGTTCCCTCAGTCCCTCTGGATGAGCTTGTGAAATTGTGGTGGTGCGTGGGCGGCGACCCCGACGTGCGATGGTCCGACCGCTGTACGAAGACTGTATCCGAAGGCGACAAACCCGAAAGGGACTGTCCGCCACGCGAGATGACGCGTCCCACCCGACCCCGCCGAGGAGATTGCCGTGCCCGCCGAACCGACTCCCGAGCTCCTCCCGCCGGTGGCGTCCTGGCTGCGCCGCCGCTCGTGGAGCGCGGCCGACCGGCCGGTCCGCACCCTCCTCCAGGCCAAGGAGCGCACCGGCCAGACCGTCAGCGTCGTCCTGCCCGCGCTCGACGAGGAGGCCACCGTCGGCGACATCGTCCGCACCGTCCGGCGCGAACTGATGGAACGCCTCCCGCTGGTCGACGAACTCGTGGTGGTCGACTCCGGCTCCACCGACGCCACCGCCGCCGTCGCCGCCGAGGCCGGCGCCCGGGTGGAGCACCGCGACGCCGTCCTCCCCCGGCTGCCCGCCGTCCCCGGCAAGGGCGAGGTGCTCTGGCGCTCCCTCCTGGTCACCCGCGGCAGCATCGTCTGCTTCGTCGACGCCGACCTGCGCGAGTTCGACCCCGCCTTCGTCTCCGGCATCCTCGGCCCGCTGCTCACCGAACCGGACATCCAGCTGGTCAAGGCCATGTACGACCGCCCCCTCGAGACGGACTCCGGGGCGGTCGTGCCGGCCGGCGGCGGCCGGGTCACCGAACTCGTGGCCCGCCCGCTGCTCAACCTGCACTGGCCGGAACTCGCCGGTTTCGTCCAGCCCCTCGGCGGCGAGTACGCGGCCCGCCGCTCACTGCTCGAACGGCTGCCCTTCCCCACCGGCTACGGCGTCGAACTCGGCCTGCTGGTCGACGCGTTGGAGCTGGTCGGGCTGGACGCCCTGGCCCAGGTCGACGTCGGCGTCCGGCACCACCGCCACCAGGACGGCCAGGCCCTCGGCCGGATGGCCGCCACCATCTACCGCACCGCCCTGGAACGCCTCGACCGCACCCACCGGCTCAAGGCCTCCGCCGACCTCGTCCACCCCCTGCTCACCCAGTTCACCCGCGACCCGGAGACCCGCGGCTTCACCGCCCACACCCACCCCGTCACCGCCCTCGAACGCCCCCCGATGCACACCGTCCCCGAGTACGCGACCCGGCGTTGAAGGGTTTGCGGAATCCGAACGACGGCAACATCCCAACCATGGGCGATCTCACGACCGAACGTTCGAGTACGACCGGAACCGCCCCCGTCCTGGTGGCCTCCAATCGGGGACCGGTGTCCTTCGGCACCGCCGACGACGGCTCGCTGACCCTGCGCCGCGGCGGCGGCGGCCTGGTCTCCGGCCTCTCCGCCATCGGCGACCCGAACGCCGTCTGGGTCTGCGCCGCCCTCGGCGACGCCGACCGCAGAGCCGCCCGCGAAGCCCCCCACGGCCGCCTCGACCTGGCCGGCCACGACGTCGGCGGCCAGGCCGTCCGGATGCTCGACATCGACCCCGAGACCTTCTCCCGCGCCTACAACGGCGTCGCCAACTCCACCCTCTGGTTCGTCCACCACCTGCTCTACGCCACGCCCACCGCGCCCTCCTTCGACGCCGGCTTCCGCACCGAGTGGGCGGCCTACGAGGCCTACAACGCGGCCTTCGCCGACGCCCTGGCCGCCGAAGCCGCCGGGAACGCCGCCGTCCTGGTGCAGGACTACCACCTCTCGCTGGCCCCCGCCCTGCTCCGCGCCCGGCGCCCCGACCTGCGGATCGGCCACTTCTCGCACACCCCCTGGGCCCCGCCCGAGTACTACCGGCTGCTGCCCGACGACGTCGCCCGGGCCGTGCTCACCGGCATCCTCGGCGCCGACCGGGCCGGCTTCCTCACCGAGCGCTGGGCCCGCGCCTTCGCCGCCTGCTGCGAGGCCGTCCTCGGCGCCACCGTCGACCACGACGCGCTCACCGTCACCCACGAGGGCCGCACCACCCGCCTCGGCGTGCACGCGCTCGGCGCCGACGCCGACTTCCTGCGCGAACGCGCCCACCGCCCCGACGTCGACGAGCGCCTCGCCGCCCTGCGCGCGGCCGTGGGCGAGCGCCGCACCGTCGTCCGGGTCGACCGCACCGAGCTGAGCAAGAACATCGTCCGCGGCCTCCAGGCCTACCGGCACCTGCTGCGCACCCGCCCCGAGTGGCACGACCGGGTGGTGCACATCGCCTTCGCCTACCCCTCGCGCACCGACCTCGCCGAGTACCGCGCGTACACGGCCGCCGTCCGGCGGCTCGCCGAGGAGATCGACGCCGAGTTCGCCACCCCCGGCTGGCAGCCGCTGATCCTGCACGTCGACGACGACTTCCCGCGCTCGCTGGCCGCCTACCGGCTGGCCGACGTCGCCCTGGTCAACCCCATCCGGGACGGCATGAACCTGGTCGCCAAGGAGGTGCCGGTCGTCTCCGACCACGGCTGCGCCCTGGTGCTCTCCCGCGAGGCCGGCGCCCACGCCGAACTCGCCGAGGACGCGCTGAGCGTCAACCCGTACGACGTCATCGCCACCGCCGACGCCCTGCACGCCGGCCTCACCATGCCCGCCGGGGAGCGCGCCGACCGCACCAAGCGCCTGGCCGCGGCGGCCACCGCGCTGCCCCCGCAGCAGTGGTTCCTCGACCAGCTCAACGCGCTCTGACCGCCTCCCCCAGGGCGCTCAGCAGCTCCACCACGCCCTCGGGCCCGTCGACCACCACGTCCGCCCGGTCGGCGAGCTCGCGCACCGGCGCGTCCCCGACCGCCCCGGCGCACACCAGCACGCCGGCCAGGCCCTGCGCGCGCAGTTCCTCCACCGCCGCGAAGGCCGCCAGGTCCCCGAGGTCGTCCCCCGCGTAGAGCACCGAACGGGCGCCGCGCTCCCGCAGGAAGTCGGTCAGCGCGGCCCCCTTGTCCACCCCCGGCGGCCGCAGCTCCAGCACCAGCCGCCCCGGCTCCACCACCAGCCCGTGCGCGGCGGCCAGTTCGCCCACCGGCGCGCGCAACAGCTCCAGCGCCCGCTCCGGCGCCGCCGTCCGCCGGGTGTGCACGGCCAGCGAGCGGCCCTTGTCCTCCACCCAGGTCCCCTCGGGCGCCCCCGCCGCGGCCAGGACGTCCGGCAGGGCCGCCCGCGCCCGGGCCACCCCGGGGTGCACCTGCGGCGCCGACAGCTCGCCGCCCTCCCAGCGCTCGGCGCCGTAGTGCCCCAGCACCACCACGCCCGGCACCCCGGCCAGGCCCCCGTACTCCACCGCCAGCCCGGCCGGCCGGCCGGTCACCACCGCCACGGCCCCCACCGCCGAGGCCAGGCCGCGCAGGGCGTCCAGCACCCCGGGGTGCGCCCGCGCCGCGCTCGGATCGGCCACGATCGGCGCCAGCGTCCCGTCGAAGTCCAGCGCGATGACGGCGTCCCCCGGCGCCGCCAGGATGGCCCGCACCCCGTCCCGCCCGGCCTCGGTGGCCGGCGTCCACGTCTCCTCGAATCCCATGCCCAGGCCATACCCCGCGGCCCGCGGCGGCTACCGCGCGGCCCGGCGGGCCTCCCGGACCCGGCGCAGCCGGTTCACCAGGACCGGCGCGTGGGCCAGCGCCTCCTGGCGGTCCAGCAGCGCGTTCAGCAGCTGGTAGTAGCGGGTCGACGAGAGCCCCAGCTCCTCCCGGATCGCCCGCTCCTTCGCCCCCGCCGTGCGCCACTGCCGCCCTTCCAGCGCCAGCACCGCCCGGTCCCGCTCGGTCAGCTCGCCCACCGCAGCCCTCCTCCGTCCTCGGCCCGCGGTGCCATTCTCGCGCCGACCGCCGACCGCCGACCGCTGCCCGCTGCCCGCTGCCCGGCCCGCGCTACTGCTTCCGGACCCGGGCCGCCTCCTTGACCGCCGCCTCCTGGAGCTCGGTGAGGACCTGCTTCGCGTCCCCGGTCACCGCCTGCCCGATCCCGGCCTTGATCCGGTTGCTGACGTCGCCCCAGGCCGGGTCCCCGAACGGGTAGAAGCTCGCGTTGGTCAGCCCGGACGCGAACTGCTTGAGGTCCTCGTGCTTCGGGTCGGTGGTCATCTGGTTGAACGCGTCCTGGGTGACGGGCAGCAGGTTGTACTGCTCGTCGAACTTCAGCTGGTTGTCCTTGTTGTAGACGAAGCTGATGAACTTCTTGATCTCGTTCTTGTGCCCGTTGGCCTTGAACGCCATCATCCAGTCCGCGACGCCGAGGCTGCCGGTCTTGCCGACGCCGTCCTTCCTGGGGATCGGCGCGGTGCCGAAGTCGATCTTCCCGGCGGTGGCCATCCGCAGCAGCGTCGGGTGCCCGTTCAGCATCGCGACCTTCCCGGCCGCGAAGTCCTGGAACACCGGTGTGCGGTTCATCTTGCCGGGCTCGGGGTAGGTCAGTCCGGTGCTCACCAGGTTGCTCTTCAGCCAGCTGAAGGTCGCCTGGTTCTGCGTGCTGTCGATGGTGTAGTTGCCGACGTCGTCGGAGAGGCTTCCGCCGCCGCTGAGCGTCCACAGCATCGACTCGGCGGGCGCCTCCTCCGGGCCGAGCGGCAGCCCGTACGGGGTCACGCCGGGCACCTTGGCCTTGATCTTCTCGGCCGCCTGCCGCAGTTCGTTCCAGGTGGTCGGCGGCTGCGTGATGCCGGCCTGGCGGAAGACGTTCTTGTTGTAGAACAGCACGCGCGAGGAGGACACGAACGGGATGCCGTACTGCGTGCCGAGGACCTGGCCGGCGTGCGCGAAGTTGTCGAGGAACTTGGCCTGGGTGTCCATCGAGAGCACGTCCGCCGCCGGGTACAGCCGCTCCGCGGCGACCTGGTCGGCGAAGCCGCCGGTCTGCAGCAGGTCCGGGGACTTCCCGGCCGCGATCATGTCGTCGACCTTCTTGCCGATGTCCGTCCAGCTGTCGACCTCGACGTCGACCTTGATGCCGGGGTTGGCGGCCGTGAAGGCCTTGGCGACCTCGTCCCAGTAGTGCTTGGAGCTGGTCTCGACGTTCTCCCCGTAGTCGGCGGCGACCAGCTTGAGGGTCACCGGGCCGTCGCCCTGCCCACCGCAGGCGCTGACCGCGGTGAGCACCAGTGCTCCGGCCAGCGCGGTGCCGAGCACACGAACGGAAACGTGGGCGCGCCTGTTCAACGCGGGTACCGCCTTCGGGGGGAGGAACGCGGCCGGACCGGGAAGACCGGGGAATCCGACAGGGGGGAGGCGCAACACTGCCAAATCCACCGCGCAGTGGTCCACACCACTCAGGGGTACCCGCCGAGTAGTTATCGAAGTGCGGAGGGTCATTGCACGATGCGCAACAGCGGGTGAACACCGGGCGACCCCGGCGCCCTCCGGAGCCCCCGCCACAAAGCCGCACAGACCCGCCGCAGCTGCGACAAAGCTCACCCATGATGGACCAGACCAATCCGACAACTGGACTAGACCTCTTCGACCCGGCCAAGGGAAACTGTCCCCGTGAAGCACGTCATCGCACTCGATGTAGGCGGCACCGGCATGAAGGCCGCGCTGCTCGCCCAGGACGGCTCCGTGCTGTTCGAGGCACGCCGACCGACCGGGCGGGAGCACGGCACGGACGCCGTCGTCGCCGCCATCCTCGACTTCGCCGCCGACCTCGCGGACGAGGGCCGGGCCCGCTTCGGCGTCGCCCCGCTCGCCGCCGGCGTCGCCGTCCCGGGCACGATCGACGAGAAGAACGGCATCGCGGTCTACTCGGCGAACCTCGGCTGGCGCGACCTCCCGCTGCGCAAGCTGCTCGGCGAGCGCCTGGCCGGCCCCGGCGGCTCCGCGATCCCGGTGGCGCTCGGCCACGACGTGCGCTCCGGCGGCCTCGCCGAGGGCCGGCTCGGCGCCGGCCGGGGCGTGGGCCGCTTCCTGTTCATCGCCCTCGGCACCGGCATCGCCGGCGCCATCGGCATCGACGGCCGGATCGAGGCCGGCGCGCACGGCTACGGCGGCGAGATCGGCCACGTCGTGGTCCGCCCCGGCGGCCCCCGGTGCGGCTGCGGCGCCCGCGGCTGCCTGGAGACCCTGGCCTCCGCCTCCGCCGTCTCCCGCGCCTGGGCCGAGGCCACCGGCGACCCCGACGCCGACGCGGCATCCTGCGCCGCCGCGGTGGACGCCGGGGACGACCGCGCGCTCGCGGTCTGGCAACGGGCCGTCGACGCCCTGGCGGACGGCATCGTGCTGGCCCAGAGCCTGCTCGACCCGTCCACCGTGATCGTCGGCGGCGGGCTGGCCGAGGCCGGGGACACGCTCTTCACCCCGCTGCGCGCGGCGGTCACCGAGCGCCTGACCTTCCAGATGCCCCCTGAGGTCGTACCCGCCATGCTCAAAGACACCGCCGCATCCCTCGGCGCGGGCCTGCTCGCCTGGGATCTGCTCACCTTGGAGGTGACCGCGTGACCACCGCGGACCGTGACCGTACCGCCCTGGCCGGCGCCCGCCTGGTCCTGCCCGGCGGCGTCGTCGAGGGCGACCGCATCAGCGTCGAGGGCGACCGCATCGCGGGCCTCGGCGGCGCGAGCGAGCCCGGCGACCTCGACCTGACCGGGTACACCGTCGTGCCCGGCTTCGTCGACCTGCACGTCCACGGCGGCGGCGGCGCCTCCTACGCCTCCGGCATCGCCGAGGAGGCCCTGCGTGCCGCCCGCACCCACCTCGAACACGGCACCACCACCACGATCGCCTCCACCGTCACCGGCGAGATCGACGAGGTCGCCCGCCAGGCCGCCGTCCTCTCCGAACTCGTCGAGGACGGCATCCTGGCCGGCATCCACTTCGAGGGCCCGTTCATCTCCCACAACCGCTGCGGCGCCCACCGCCCCGACCTGCTGCGCGACCCCGACCCGACCCTGGTGCGCAAGCTCGTCGACGCCGCCCGCGGCCACGCCAGGATGGTCACCCTCGCCCCCGAACTCCCCGGCGGCCTCGACTCGGTGCGCATGCTCGCCGACCTCGGCATCATCGCCGCGGTCGGCCACACCGACTCCGACTACGCCACCACCCTGGAGGCGATCGACGCCGGCGCCACCGTCGCCACCCACCTGTTCAACGCCATGCCCGCCATCGCCCACCGCGCACCGGGCCCCATCGTCGCCCTGCTCGAGGACGAGCGGGTCACCGTCGAGCTGATCAACGACGGCGTGCACCTGCACCCCTCCGTCCTCGACCTCGCCTACGGCACCGCCGGCGCCGACCGGGTCGCCCTGATCACCGACGCGATGGGCGCCGCCGGCATGGGCGACGGCCTCTACCCCCTCGGCCCGCTCCAGGTCGAGGTCAAGGACGGCGTCGCCCGGCTGGTCGAGGGCGGCTCCATCGCCGGCTCCACCCTCACCCTGGACGTGGCCTTCAAGCGCTCGGTGACGGTCAACCGGCTGAGCCTGAACCAGGCCGTCGAGTCGCTCTGCGCCACCCCGGCCCGGCTGCTCGGCCTCGCCGACTCGATCGGCTCGCTGGAGACCGGCAAGCTCGCCGACCTGGTCGTGGTCGACTCCGAGAGCTACGACCTGGTCGCCGTCATGCGCCGCGGCCGGTGGATCCGCGGCGGCGACGCCTTCGCCACCGTCAAGCCGGCCTGACGAACGGCACCGGCCGCCCGTCCCCACCGGGGAAGGGCGGCCGTCGTCGTGTCCGGGGGCCGGATCGGGCGTCAGCTGCTCGGCTCGACGGTGATCTGGTCGATCAGCACCGAGGCGCCGCCCGGCGCCGCCAGGGTGACGCTGTTCTGGCCCGCCTGCAGCTGCGGGAGTATGTACGTGCTGAACCACGAGGACGCCGGGTCCTTGCCCGGGACGTAGTTCCGGTACGTGACGCCGCTCGGCCAGTCCTTGCCGTTGACCGACGCCGCGCCCTTCACGTCCCCGCCGGGGTTGTTGTAGTGGATCGTCAGCTTGTACGTCCCGGCCGCCGCGACCTGGCCGTTCCAGGTCACCGTGCCGCCCTGCTGCAGCGTCAGGTAGCTGCCGTCCGCCGACTTCGCGCCCTTCACGCTGTTGCCGGACGGCGCGTTCTGCGCCTGCAGCTGGCCCGCGTCCACGGTCGACGGCCCGGAGGTCGCGCTCGCCGAGGGCGAGGCGGACGGCGTGCCGGTGGCGGTCGGCGCCGCGCTGGTCGGGGCCGGCGGCGCGGCGGTCGTGGTGCCGCCCTTGGCGCTCTTGTCGCCGTCCCCGGTGGACAGCGCGATCCCGGCCCCGATCGCGATCGCCGCGACCACGGCGACCGCGCCGATCACCGCGCCCCGGCTGCGCCCGCTGCTGCTCGGCCGCTCGTCCCCCGGCTGCGGCCGGGAGTGCTCGGCGTAGCGGTTCTGCGTCTGGGTCGGCGCGGCACCGTACTCGGGCTGCTGCGGCGGGTACTGCTGCGGCTGCCCGCCCGGACCGCCCTGGTGCTGGTACGGGGCCTGCTGCTGGTACGGCGGCTGCTGCCCGCGCGGCTGGCCGCCCTGCTGGTACGGCTGGCCGTACTGTGCGCGGCCGACCTCCATCGGGCGGTTGTACGACGTCCGGGGCACGCCCTGCTGCGGCTCGCCGGGCTGCGCGGGCGCACCCTCGGCCGGGCGGTACAGGTAGCCGAACGGGTCGTCGTCCTGCGGGGCACCGCCCCCCTGGCCCTCGGGCACTCCGTTGCTGCCGGCGGTCGTCACGGTGCTCTACTCCCCCATCCGGTGCGCACCGCCGGGCTTCGGGCCGGCCGTGCGGATCGTGGACGCTGTCGTTCCCGCGAACCCTACCTGCCGCACCTGACGACCGGGAAAGAACCCTTGACAACTCGCGGGTAACCTGCGCGCCCCCGACGCAACCCCGGCCCGCGGCAGCGCCCGCGCGCCAGCCCGCTCGCTAGCCCGCGCGCCGGTGCGAGCGCTCGCCCCGCGCCCCGCGCACCGCCCCGCCGCGCGCCCGCTTCTCGTCGTACATCCGCTCGTCCGCGGTGTGCAGCACCTCCTCGATGCTCATCCCGCAGCCGGCCCAGCCGATCCCGAGGCTCACCCCGACCCGCATCCCCCTCCCGTCGATCCGCATCGGCGGGATGATCGCGTTGCGCAGCCGGTGGGCCAGGTCCTTGGCCTCCTCGCGCCCGATGCCGTCCGCGAGCACCACGAACTCGTCGCCGCCGAGCCTGGCCACCGTGTCGCCGTCCCGGACGGCCCCGCTGAGCCGCCGGGCGACCTCGACCAGCACCGAGTCGCCCGCGTTGTGCCCGAACCGGTCGTTGATCGACTTGAAGCCGTCCAGGTCGCAGAAGATCACCGCGAGGCCCTTGTCGGCCGGCACCGCGGCCCCCCGGAACGGCGCCGACCAGGCCTCGCCGCCCGGCCCGTGGTCGTCCGGGACGACCGCGTGCACGTGCTCCCCGTAGCCCGGCGGCAGGTCGGCGAGCGGCCGCCCGTCCGCCGAGCCGTAGTCGTGGCCCGCGCCGCCGTACGGGTCCGCGCCCTCGAGCCCGTCGTAGGCCGGGTGCGCGCCGTACGGGTCGGCCGGGTAGTCCGTCCGGTAGCCGTACGCCGGCTGGTACGCCGGCTCGACCGGGCCGCCGGCGGCGCCGACCGGCGCGCCCGAGGGCACCTCGGCGCACAGCCGGCGGGCCAGCCGGGCCTTGAGCTCGGCGCCGTTGGGCAGGCCGGTGAGCGCGTCGTGGCTGGCCCGGTGGGCGAGCTGCAGCTCGTGCCGCTTGCGGTCCTCGATGTCCTCGACGTGGGTGAGCAGGAAGCTCGGGCCCTCGGCCGCGTCCGCCACGATCGAGTTGCGCAGGCAGACCCACTGGTAGCCGCCGTCCCGCCGGGACAGCCGCAGCTCCGCCCGGCCGCTCTCGGCGCTGGTGCGCTCCAGCAGGGCCCGGTCGTCCGGGTGCACGAGGTCGGCGAAGCTCTGCTGGCGCAGCACCGCGCGCGGGCGGCCGAGGAGCCGGCAGAGCGCGTCGTTGACCCTGGTCAGCTGGCCGCGCCCGGCGCCGTGCAGCTCGGTGATGGCCATCCCGCTGGGCGCGTACTCGAAGGCCTGGCGGAAGCTCTCCTCGCTGGCCCGCAGCGCCTGCTGCTCCTTCTCCAGCCGGGCCAGCGCGCGCTGCATCTCGGCCCGCAGCCGGGCGTTGCCGATCGCGATGGAGGCCTGCAGGGAGAACATCTCCAGCGCCTCGCGGGTCCACGCGCCGGGCCGCTTGCCGCTGCGCGGGCGGTCCACCGAGAGCACGCCGAGCAGGTCGCCGCCGGCGCTGTACATCGGGGCGAGCAGGCCGTCCGCGGGGTGCCAGTCGTTGGCGTAGACGGGCATCGGCCCGTCCCCGATCCAGCGCGGGATGTCGCTGGCGACGGCCCAGCCGCGGTCGTACGGGAGGAAGCGCAGGGTGCCCCAGTGGTCGCTGACGCCGAGCAGCCGGTCCCAGGACTCCCGGGAGCCGACCTGGCCGAGCAGCACGGACGGGCCGCCCATGGTGCTCTCCTCCAGCTCCCAGACGGCCGCCACCACCAGGTCGCCGTCCGGCCGCACCAGGCTCACCGCGGCGGCGTCGAATCCGAGTCCGTGCACCGCGCCCTCGACGACGGCCTGCAGCGTGCCCGCCAGGCTGCGGGCAGCGTTGAGGTCCGCCACGACCCGGTGCAAGGTGCGGAGGGTCGCGAGACGGACGTACGGCTCCGACTCGGCTTCCATGCGGGGGCTCCCCGGCTGCTTCGGATAGTTCTTGATTGGTTATCGTCCGATTGCCAGAAGAACTGAATCACAGGGAGCACAGCGTTCGGCACGCTCGGTCAGCAATAGGCCACTACTTGTGACTTAAATCACACGACACTAATGCACCCTTAATCAGTTCATCCGCCCCATAGCGGGCATCAAGCGCTATCGGAACATTTCCGGTGGTCGACCGCATGGGCCGCGCCCTGAAGCCCACTGCCGCCCGGCAGGCCCCTCCCTTCACTCCTGAGAGTGAGCTCGGCCACCCGGCGTGACCGCGCGACTGCGCCGGTGGTCCTACGACCAGGGCCCGATACCGCCCCACCGGAGCGACGACTACCGTGCGGTACGTGTACCCGTCCCCGCAGCCCGAAGCTGCCTCCCACGCCACGCCCGACGAGTTCCGGGCAGCACTCTCCCAGCTCGCCGCCGGCGTGAGCCTGGTGACCGTCCACGACCCGGAGGACGGCGAGGACGTCGGCATGACCGCGACGTCCTTCCTCTCCGTGTCGCTGGAGCCGCCGCTGGTGCTGATCTCGGTGCGCGAGGACTCCCGGATGGACGAGGTGCTCTCCCGGACGGACGGCTGGGCGGTCTCGGTGCTCACCGAGGGGCAGAAGACGATCGGTTCCCGCTTCGCCATGAAGGGCCGGCTCAGCGACCGGCTGCTCTTCGCGGACACCCCGCACCGCCGCGGCCCGCACACCGGTGCCCCGCTGATCGAGGGCGCGCTCGCCACCGTCGAGTGCCGCACCGAGCAGCGGATACCCGCTGGCGACCACACGCTGCTGGTCGGCCGCGTCCTGGAAGCCACCGTCCCCGACCCCGGCGGCCGCCCGCTGCTCTACTTCCGCGGCGGCTACCGCACCCTCGGCTGAGCCCGCGCGCCGCTACTCGCCGCGCGGCGCCTGGCGCCCCTGCTTCAGCTCGGAGCGGTGCCGCTTGTTGAACAGCCGCCGCTCGACCATCCCCCGGCTCGGCCTGGTCGCCCGCCGGGTCTTCGGCGGAGGCGCGCACGCCTCGCCCAGCACCGCCGCCAGCCGGGCCGCGGCCGCCTCCCGGTTGCGCCACTGCGAGCGGAACTCCGAGGCGTGGATCACCAGCACCCGGCCGTCCACCAGCCGGCCGGCCAGCCGCTCCAGGGCACGCTCGCGCCACACCTCGGGCAGCGCCTTCGAGGACGCCAGGTCGAAGCGCAGCTCGACCTTGGAGTCGGAGGTGTTGACGTGCTGGCCACCGGGGCCGGAGGAACGCGAGAAGCGCCAGACGAGCTCGGCGTCGGGGACGACCACCGACCCCCGTACGCGGATGGGCTCGGGCATGCGCCCATCATCCCAAGCCCGCCCCCGCCAGGTCACCCGGTTATCCGGTTATCCGGTACTCGCCCGCTCGCCTCCGGCTCGGGGCGGGGCGGTTACCCGCACGGTCCCCGAGCCCCGACAATGGCCTACGTGATCGAGCTCGGCTACTCCCTCTCCAACCGCTTCCCCGACCCCCCGCAGACGGACTACCGCACCGCCTCCGTCCACGCGCTGCGGTACGACCTGTTCTGCGGCGACGTCTACCTGGACGCCGAGGGCGCCGAACTGTCCACCGCCTGGGGCTGGGTGCCCGTCCTGGACTTCGCCTGGGCGCTGTGCGACATCGCCGAGCAACTGGACCAGGACCCGGCCGGCAGCCGCGCCGCCCGGGTGCAGACCGCCGACCTCGACTTCACCCAGAACACCGAGCTGCTGCGCTTCGCCCGCCGCTTCAACTGGGTGGAGATCAGCGCGACCTGGCTGCCGGACGAGCCGCCCGCCGTCGTCCGGCACGACGAACTGCGGCGCGAGGCCCGGGACTTCCTCCAGGACACCCTCGCCGACCTGTTCGACATGCACCCGGACCTGGCCGACAATCCGGCCATCTGGTCGCTGCAGGGCCGGTTCCGCCGGATCTGACCTGCGCATTGCCCGGACTTTGCCCGTCGTTGACTCCCGGCCCGGCGGCCCGGAGATTCCGCCCTGCGGAGAATCGGCGGCCGGCGCGGAACCAAGCCACCGGAGATCCGCGTTGTCCCGGAAAACCGCGACATGCGATCGAAGGGACTGCAACCGTCATGCCTGTGAGCCTCACCAAGGGTGGCAACGTCTCGCTGACCAAGGAGGCCCCGGGCCTGTCCGCGGTCCGCGTCGGCCTGGGCTGGGACGTCCGCACCACGACCGGCGCCGAATTCGACCTCGACGCCAGCGCGATCGTGCTGAACGCGGACGGCAAGGTGCTCACCAACGCGCACTTCGTGTTCTTCAACAACACCAGCACCCCGGACAACACCGTCGTGCACACCGGCGACAACCGCACCGGTGAGGGCGTGGGCGACGACGAGTCGATCGACGTCGACCTGGCCGGCCTGCCCGCCGAGGCCGTCAAGATCACCTTCCCGGTGACCATCTACGACGGCACCGCCCGCGGCCAGAACTTCGGCCAGGTCCGCAACGCCTACATCCGCGTGGTGAACGCCGCCGGCGGCGCCGAGATCGCCCGCTACGACCTCTCCGAGGACGCCGCCACCGAGACCGCGATGATCTTCGGCGAGCTGTACCGCAACGGCGGCGAGTGGAAGTTCCGCGCGGTCGGCCAGGGCTACGCCTCCGGCCTGGCCGGCATCGCCCAGGACTTCGGCGTCCAGATCTGACCCACCCCGGTCGGACGGACCCGGCACGACTCCGAGCACCCGTCCGACGCACCCCCGGGACCACGACGGCGCGGGAGGCCCCGGGCCTCCCGCGCCGTCTCCGTCTCCGTCCCTGCCCGAGCCTCCGGTCAGCGCGAGGCGCGCAGCTCCGGCAGCTGGATCAGCTCGGTCTCGTCCTCCGGCGTCAGGTCGACCACCTCGGGCACGCCCGCCGGCCGCCCGTCCGGCTCCGGGGCCGCCACCGGTCGCCCGGCGGCCTCGGCCTTCGCCTTCGCGGCGACCGCCTCGTCGCCCACCACGTCCGCCAGGTCGGCCCGCTCGCCCAGCTCGGCGACGCTGCCCACCGCCGGCACCGGGGCCGCGGCCCGGACGGCCGCGCCGGGGGTGCGGCCGAAGAAGCTGAAGCCCTGCCCGCGCCCCTGCCCGGCCTGCGCCGGGCGCGGACGCTGCCGCTCCACCGGCGCGAGCACCGCCTTGGCCGGGACGGTCGACGCGGCGGTGTTGGCCGGCCCGCCGAGCTGCCCGACCGTCGCGGTCAGCGCCGGGCGCACCGGCGCGGGCGGCACCGGCGCGAGCCCCTCCGGAGCCTCGGCCACCGGCGCCTGCGCCGGGGTGGGCACCGTGGGCGCCACCGGCGCCGGCACGGCCACCGGCGCGGGAGCCGCGGGAGCCGGCACGGCCGGAGCCACTCGCGCGGCCGGGGCCACCGGCACGGCCGGGGCGATCCGCGACTCGGGCGCGGGCGCCCGCAGCGCGACCTCCGCGCCCGCGGTCCGCGCCCACTGCGCCTCCCGCTCCGCCGCCCGCCGCGCCAGCAGCCGCAGCACGGCCCCGGCCCGGACGAACGCGGCCGGGCTGGCCGGGTACTTGGGCCGGCTCGCGGCCAGCGCCCGCTGGGCCGCCTCGGCCTCCTTCAGCGCCTGCTCGGCCACCATCACGGCGCGCTCCCGCAGCAGCCGGGCGGTCTCCGTCTCGGCCTTCGCCAGCCGCGACTTCTCCGCCGTCAGCCGGCGCCCGAAGCGGGTGGCCCGCTCCTCGGCGACCTCCGCCGCGTACTCGGCCTCGGCCAGCTGCTCCTCGAACCGCTCCTCGGCCCGCAGCCGCTGCGCGGCGGACACCTCGGCGGCCGCCCGGGCCGTCTTGTCCCGCTGGCGCAGCAGCAGCGCGAAGCCGAGCGTCGCGATCACGGCCGCGACGCCCACCGAACGCACCAGGACGGTGTCCTGACTGAAAAGCAGGGCCGCCAGCGCGGCGACGAGAAGCACGCCGGCGGCGGTGGGGGGAAAGATCCGGCCGAGGACGGAGGAATGACGGTGGCGTCCGCGAGACATGCCAAGAAACTAGCGTGCGAATTGGGGCTCTGTCAGCCCAGGGTCCGCTTCGGCCCTTGACAGTGCGCAAGTTTTACCGCACGTGCCCGGCCTTTCACCCAAGATCACCGCGAAAGCCCTGCTCAGCGGTGGGTGGCCGCCGGGCCGCCCGGATCGTCGTGGTTCTCCGGGAGCTTGCACACGTGCTGGATCCACAGCGCCGCCGCGATCACCGCGGCCCCCGCCAGCACCGCGAGC
Organism: Streptomyces sp. Y1; assembly: GCF_041053115.1. Taxonomy (NCBI): domain Bacteria; kingdom Bacillati; phylum Actinomycetota; class Actinomycetes; order Kitasatosporales; family Streptomycetaceae; genus Streptomyces; species Streptomyces sp. Y1. The sequence goes on from NZ_CP163445.1 coordinate 3,466,771, forward strand.
CCGGCCGTGACCGCCTGGTCCTTGCGGGCCGACACGTCCAGCTCGCCGAGCAGGTAGATCCCGGCGCCCGCGTAGATGCCGGTGACCACCGCCGAGACCAGTGCGCTGGCCTGCCCCAGCACCACCGCCCGGGCGGCCAGCAGCGGGTCGACGCCCTTCGCGCCGGGCTGCCGCTCGCGCACCGACTTCAGCCGCGAGCGCAGCGAGAGCGCGGTCGCCAGCAGGATCACCGCCACCGCCGCCAGCACCGCCGGCGCCGCGGCCGGCACGGCCGGCAGCGTGTCCAGGGAGGCCCACAGCTTGGAGCCGGCCCAGGACAGCGCCGTCGTGGCGGCGGTGATGCCGATCAGCAGGCGGAGGCGAAGCAGCTTCACTCGGAGCGGGTCCTTCCCAAGGTCGCGGACGGAGTCCGCCGGCCGTCCGGTGGCCCGGCGCGGCGGCGCCCAGCCACCGTACCGGGCCCGGCCGGTCACTCATCTACTCGTACGGCCGGGCCCCCTGGCCGAGTTCCCCGCCCGGACCGCGAGGGGCTACTCCGGCAGCGTCAGCCGGATGTCCTCGCGCCGCTTGACGCCCTGCGCGGCCGGGCCGCCGAGCGCCTCCAGCAGTGCGTCCACCCGCCCGTGCCCCGGCACCTCGGCCTCCGGCTGGGCGTCCAGCCAGGGCGCGAGCACGAAGGCCCGCTCGTGCGAGCGCGGGTGGGGCAGCAGCAGCTGCGGGTCGTCGCTCAGGACGCCCTCGTAGGCCAGGATGTCGACGTCCAGGGTGCGCGGGCCCCAGCGGACCTCCCGGACCCGCCCGAACGCGTCCTCGATCGCGTTGCCGCGCTCCAGCAGGTCCCGCGGCGGCAGCGAGGTGCGCAGCACGACGACCGCGTTGTAGTAGTTCGGCTGCTCCTCCGGCCCGCCGACGGCCTCGGTCTCGTAGACCGAGGAGACGGCCTTGATCCGCAGCCCGGGGGTGTCGGCGAGCGCGTCGACGGCACCCTGCAGGGTGTCCAGCCGGTTGCCCAGGTTGCTGCCGAGCGCGATCACCGCGCAGTGCTGGCGGTGCAGCGTGGTGTCGGCGGAGTCCACCCGGCTCTCCAGGTCGAACGCGTTCGGCTCGGCGGTCGGGTCACTGCTGCTCATCGAAGAATTCCCTCTGCATCGGTGACCGGGCGCGCGGTGGCGGTCATGCGCGGCCCCGGTGGATGGTCACGGTCACGTCGTCGAACGGCACGGTGATCGGGGCGTCCGGCTTGTGCACGGTGACCTCGACCTCCTCGACCGCCTCGTGCTTCAGGCACTGGTCGGCGATCCGCTGCGCCAGGGTCTCGATCAGGTCGACCGGCTCCCCGGAGATGATCGCGGTGACCTCCTCGGCCACGATGCCGTAGTGCGCCGTGCGGGTGAGGTCGTCTCCGGACGCGGCGGGGCGGGTGTCCAGGTACAGCACGAGGTCGACCACGAAGGTCTGGCCCTCGATGCGCTCCCGCTCGAAGACACCGTGGTGGCCCCGGGCACGCAGCCCCCGCAGGGTGACGCGGTCCAGCAAACGAATCACTGCTCCCAGTCGGACGGGCCCCGCCCGGAGGAACGAAGCACGGACGGGCAGGGCGAAAGGCGGGCGGCGGACCCGCCACTCCGTTTCGAATCTACCCGCGAGCGCGGACAACACCCGACCGTCCTACCCGGCACGAACCGTCGCCACGCGCACCGGAATGGCGATTGACGTGAACGTTCGGTGACCACTCGGGAATTCCCCGGCGACGCCGCGGCGCGGATTCCCCGGCGCGCCCGGAACAGCCCGGGAATGCCCCCGGAATCAGTCCTCGTCCTCCTCGTCCCCGCTGGTCAGGACGGGTGAACCGTGGTGCGACCAGAGCTTCCACCCGGCCGGCGTACGGCGGAACAGATTCGTCGACACGACCTTTCCGCCGACCAGCGGTCCGAGTTCCCCCTCCTCCTCGGCCTCGCCCCCCGAGAGGATGTTCTCGGTGCACGTGACAAGGGCCACATCCCCGTGCACCTCGGCCTCGACATCGGTCAGGAAGAACTGGATGTACTCCGTGTTCATCATGATCAGCATGTACGACCGGGTCACCTGGGCCCGCCCGCGCAGCACCGGCCAGCCGGGGTGCACGCACACCACGCCGCCCTTGTCGTCGGCGTCGGCGGCGCCCAGCCAGACCTCCTCGACCGCCTCCAGGTCCCCGCGCTCCAGCGCCTCGTAGAGCGCCCGGTTCGCCGCGAGCACCGCCTCCAGGTCCGCCTCGCGGGCCCGTCCCGCGGTCCCGCCGCTCAACCTGCCGTCACCTGTCACAGACCCTCCCTCACCCCAGCCGCACGCTGCCAGGCCGCGACCACGCGGACGGCGTCCGCCGTGCCGGACACGTCGTGCACCCGTACCGCCCAGGCGCCGGCCCGCGCCGAGAGCACCGAGACGGCCGCGGTCGCGTCGTCGCGCTCCCGGGCCGGGCGCAGTTCCCCGGTTTCCGGGTCGGCGAGCAGCGTACCCAGGAACCGCTTGCGCGAAGCGGCGACGAGGACGGGGCGGCCGAGCGCGGTGAGCTCGTCCAGCCTGCCGAGCAGCGCCCAGTTGTGCTCGGCGGTCTTGGCGAAGCCGAGCCCCGGGTCGAGGATCAGCTGGTCCTCCTTGACGCCGGCCGCCAGCAGCGCGTCCATCCGCGCGGTCAGCTCGGCGACCACGTCGGCCACCACGTCCCGGTAGACGGCCAGCCGGTCCATGTCCGCGGACTGCCCGCGCCAGTGCATCACCACGAAGGGCGCGCCGGTCTCGGCGACCACCCGGGCCATCGCCGGGTCGGCGAGCCCGCCGGAGACGTCGTTGACGACCACCGCGCCGGCCTCGACGGCCCGCTCGGCGACGGAGGCCCGCATGGTGTCCACGGACACCGCCACCCCGGCGGCGGACAGCTCCCGCACCACCGGCAGCACCCGGCGCAGCTCCTCCTCCTCGGGCACCCGCTGCGAGCCGGGCCGGGTGGACTCGCCGCCGACGTCCACCAGGTCCGCGCCGCGGGCCCGCAGCGCGAGCCCGTGCGCGATCGCCTTGGCGGGGTCGTGCCAGAGCCCGCCGTCCGAGAAGGAGTCGGGCGTCACGTTGACCACGCCCATCACGGCGCAGCGGCCGAGCCGCGGCAGTCCGGCCGGCAGGGTGTACGACGGCGAATCGTTCATGACCCCATTATCGAACGGGGCCCCCGCCGAGGATTCTCGGCGGGGGCCCCGGGGCGACGCGGGCGCGGCTCAGGCGGCCTCGCCGACCTCGCGGGTCGACGGCACCGGCATCAGTCCCTCGCGCTGGCGCTTGCGGCCGAAGCGCGGCATGCCGAGGGTGATGAAGGCCTCGGCCTGCATCGCGGCGAAGCCGATCCGCGGCAGGTCCCGGGTGTTCGGGAAGACCAGGAAGCGCGGCTCCCACTCGGGCTGGAACTTGGCGTTGAACTTGTACAGCGACTCGATCTGGAACCACCGGGAGAGGAACACCAGCAGCCCGCGCCAGGCCCGCAGCACCGGCCCGGCGCCGATCCGCTCGCCGCGGGCGAGCGCCGAGCGGAACATCGCGAAGTTGAGCGACACCCGGCGGATGCCCATGGCGCCCACGGCCTGCAGGGCGGCGACGATCAGCAGCTCGTTCAGGCCGGGGTCGGCGGCGCGGTCGCGGCGCATCAGCTCCAGCGAGATGCCGTCCGGCCCCCAGGGCACGAAGTGCAGCACGGCCTTCAGGTCGTCGCCGCTCTCGCCCTCCTCCGGGGCCTTGTGGGCGGTGACGACCACGCAGTCGTCGTCCAGCGGGTCGCCGAAGCGGCCGAGGGCCATCGAGAAGCCGCGCTCGGTGTCGGTGCCGCGCCAGCGGGCGGCGGCGTCGGCGATCCGGTACTTCTCCTCGACGCTCAGCTCGGAGACCCGGCGGACCTTGCACGAGTAGCCGTTGCGCTCGATCCGCTTGACCATCTGGCGGACGTTGCGCATGGCCCGGCCGGCCAGCGAGAAGGTGGCGGTGTCGACGATCGCCTCGTCGCCCAGCTCCAGCGCGTCCAGGCCCGCCTCGCGGGTCCAGACCTCGCCGCCGACCTCGCTGCAGCCCATCACGGCCGGCACCCAGGCGTGCTCGCGGGCCTCGGCCATGAACACCTTGATCGCGCCCGGCCAGGCCTCCACGTCGCCCACCGGGTCGCCGGAGGCCAGCATCACGCCGGAGACGACGCGGTAGGAGATCGCCGCCTTGCCGGTGGGCGAGAACAGCACGCTCTTGTCGCGGCGCAGGGCGAAGTAGCCGAGCGAGTCGCGCTCGCCGTGCCGCTTCAGCAGCTCGCGGACCTTCTCCTCGTCCTCCACCGTCAGCACCGGCTTCGGCTTGCTCGGGCGCAGCGCCAGGTAGGCGGTGGTGAAGGCGGTCAGCAGGCCGAGGCCGCCGAGCAGCATGGAGACCAGGTCGAACATCCGGTCGTTGCTGTAGCGCAGGGGCCCCTCGAAGCCGACCAGCCCGTACCCCACGTGCTGCAGCCGCTCGCTGAAGCCGGGGTGGCCGAGCTCGTACTTGGTGCGGGTCCAGACGATCACCAGGCCGAGCAGGACGCTGAGGGCGCCCATCACCACCAGGTTGACCACCGCGCTCCGGCGGGTGCGCGGGTCGGCCTTGGCGTAGAACTCGCGCTGGTGCACCAGCATCACCGCGAGGACGACCAGCGAGACGACCGCCGGGCCGATCTGGTGCCAGCGCACGATGTGCAGCGAGGCGCTGACCGGCAGCAGCACGCAGACCGCTCGCCAGGCCCGCCGCTTGCGCCGGCGCAGCGCGTGCGCGAGCGGCACCAGCAGGATGCCGACCATCATCGTGCCGACCGCGGCCAGGCTGGTGGTGCCGCCCGGCAGCTGCCCGGCGAAGGTGTGCATCCTGGTGTGCCGGAGCTTGGGGAACACCGCGCTCGCGATGTTCACCAGCCCGATCAGCAGGCAGGCGTAGCCGACCGCGCTGGGGAGCCAGGACCTCGGGACGGCGGCCGCCTGGTTGCGCAGCGTCTGCAGGCCGCGGCGACGGCGCGGCGGCTGCTCGGGGCTCGGCTCAACGGACACGGGGACGCTCATGGGAGTTCAGCGTAGAGGCTGCGGGGAGGTGCCCGGTCGCCCTGGTGGGCGACGCGTGATGGACCTTCATGCCTATTCCTTCATCAGGCAATGCGCATACCAAGGACCCGGAAACGGTCGGTAAACCGGGGCCGTGGTCGCGCTGCGGGTTGAGCCGGTGGCGGGAGTGGAGCGCTCGTCGCCGCGTGGCGCGACGAAGCCCTCCGGGACGCGTTACGTACGGTGGACGCCGCATTCTAGGGCGCCGGTTGCCGGCGATTCCCCCCGCCCTCCCCGGTCCGCCCGGGCGTCCGGACAGCCTAGCTGCGGTGGCCCGGCCTGACGGGCCGCCAGACGATGAAGCCTGCACCGACAGTGTCCCACCGGAAGGCCGACGGCATGGAACTGACCAGCGACGCGCTGGTGAACTCGCTGCTCGCCCTCGGCGCTGCGGCCCTCGTCACCACCCTGTGGATCTGGCCCCGGCTGGCGCGGCAGCGGCCGCTGCCGGTGCTCGGCCGGATCGGCCTGCTGACGGTCACTCAGGCGTCCGTCCTGGCCGTGCTGGCGCTGTCGGTCAACAACTCCTTCGGGTTCTACACGTCCTGGGACGACCTGCTGAACCCCGGCGGCACGCAGCTCGCGCTGACCAGCAACGAGAACCACAAGGGCGGCGCCCCGGCCGGCGACGCCCTGATCCAGCCGACCACCGAGGGCGGCCTGGAGACCGTCACCGACCTGCCCAAGGGCCCGCCCGAGGAGGTCGGCAAGGTCGAGTCGGTCCGGGTGTCCGGCAAGGAGACCGGCCTGTCCGACCAGATGTTCGTGTACCTGCCGCCCGAGTACTTCGACCCTAAGTTCGCCCTGGTCCGCTTCCCGGTGCTGGTCTCCATCGCCGGCTTCCCCGGCACGACGCTCAACCTGATGAAGGAGCTGCCGGTCGTCCGGACCGCCGCCGAGCTGCAGAAGACCGGCAAGATGCCGCCCACCATCGTGGTGCTGGCCCGGCCGACCGTCGCGCCGCCGCGCAACACCGAGTGCGTGGACGTCCCGGGCGGCCCGCGCGCCGAGACCTGGTTCGTCAAGGACGTCCCGGAGGCGCTGCGCACCACCTACCGGATCGGCCGCTCGGCCGGCTCCTGGGGCGTCTTCGGCTACTCCACCGGCGGCAGCTGCGCGATGCGCCTGGCGATGCGCTTCCCGAACGTCTACGGCAGCGCGGTGGGCCTGCACGGCGACTTCTCGGTGCACGAGGACCAGTTCACCGGCGGCAGCCTGTTCAACGGCGACAAGGCGCTGGCCCAGCAGAGCGACCTCTCCTGGCGGCTGCAGAACCTGCCGGCCCCGCAGCTGGCGATGCTGGTGGTCTCCACCCGCAAGGAGGCGGACTACCCGCAGACCGTCCGCTTCGTCGAGCAGGCCCAGCAGGTGGCCGCGGCCAACCCGCAGTTCTCCGTCGAGTCGCTGTACCTGGACGACGGCGGGCACAACTTCGACAGCTGGGTCCGGGAGCTGCCCGCCTCGCTCGAATGGGCGGGCGCGCACCTCGGCTGACGCGTGCGAGTGACTACCCGCCGGTCGGCCCGTCCGTCCGGCGGCCGGGGGGAACGTATCGCGACCGCCCGCCCGCTCCCCGCGGGCGTCGCCCCGTCCGCGCAGGAGGCACCGTGCTGAGCACCAGATCGCTGTTCGACGAGATCTACCGGAACGACCAGGCCTACCAGCTGTTCTGCAGCATCGCGGCCGGCGGCGAGGACCAGGGCGGCTGGGAGAACGAGCGGATCACCGCCCTCACCCGGGACCCGGTCCTCGCCCCGAAGGTCGCCCGGCACGGCGCCGACGAGCGCAAGCACGGCCGGATCTTCACCCAACTGCTGAACAAGCGCGGCCTGCCCAAGGTGCCCGTCCCGGACGAGGCCGACTACTGCATGCTGCTGGAGCGCCAGGGCGTCGGCCTCTCGCACGAGCGGCTGAACAGCGACGTCCCGCTGAGCGAGCGCGAGATCATCACCTACCTCGCGCACAGCCGGGTCACCGAGCAGCGCGCCGCCGAGCAGATGCGCCAGCTGGTGAAGGCCTACGCCGACAACCCGGACCTCGACCGGGCGATGCGGATGATCTCCTCGGACGAGGACGACCACCTGGCGTACTGCCACGAGGAGCTGCTGCGGCTGGTCGCGGCCGGCCACGGCCCGTACGTCCGGCACGCCCTGGAGACCTGCGCCCGGGGCGAGATCCGCACCCACCGGGACGTCGGCCTGGCGGTCACGTCCCGGATGGCGGAGATCCTGCGCTGGCCGCGCTGGCAGCTCGCCCTGGTCACCCTCGGGGTGCACGCGCTCTACCTGTACGACCGCGCCTTCGGGTGGCGCCGGATGGTCTCGCTGCGGATGCCGGAGCGCCGCAACGCGCTCGGCACCCCGGCTCCGCCGCACGCGGAGCACGGGGTGCTCTGAGGAACGGCCTACCGGCCGATGATGAGGCTCATCGCCTCGGCCCGGGTGGCGGGGTCGCGCAGCTGGCCGCGCACGCACGAGGTGATGGTCTTCGCGCCGGGCTTGCGGATGCCGCGCATCGACATGCACATGTGCTCGCACTCGACGACGACGATCGCCCCGCGCGGCTCCAGGATGCGCATCAGCGCGTCGGCCACCTGGCTGGTCAGCCGCTCCTGCACCTGCGGGCGGCGGGCGTAAACGTCGACCAGCCGGGCCAGCTTGGACAGGCCGGTGATCTTGCCGCTGGTGGACGGGATGTACCCGACGTGCGCCACGCCGCGGAACGGCACCAGGTGGTGCTCGCAGACGGACGTCAGCTCGATGTCCTTGACCAGCACCATCTCGTCGTGCCCGAGGTCGAAGGTGGTGGTGAGGACGTCCTCGGGCTCCTGCCACAGGCCCGCGAATATCTCCTTGTAGGCGCGCGCGACGCGGGCCGGGGTCTCCAGCAGACCCTCGCGGTCCGGGTCCTCACCCACGGCGAGCAGCAGCTCGCGGATGGCGTTCTCGGCCCGCTTCTGGTCGAAGGTCCCGACGGCGGGCGGACCGTCGAGCGTCACCGGGTCGATCATGCGGGCCTCGCTTAGGTGTGGGACGACTTGGGCTGGACAGCACGGATGCCGCGCCTCCAGGGTACAAACCCTGATGACGCGGCATCCATTCCGTACCGGGAGCGGTCAGCTCTCGGTCGGGCGCTCCGGGGCCTGCAGCGGCGGGAGCTTGACGATGTCGACCGGCGCGCTCTCCACGGCGGCGGCACCGTTGGTGACCGCCAGCTCCTTCGGCGACTGCACCGGCGGCCGGGTGGACGGCGTCCGCCGGGCCGAGCCGGTCCACGCCGCGCGGTGCGGGCGCTTGACGATCGGCGCGAAGATCTCGGCGATCTGCTCCTTGTTCAGGGTCTCCTTCTCCAGGAGCTCCAGGACCAGGTTGTCGAGCACGTCGCGGTTCTCGACCAGGATCTCCCAGGCCTCGTTGTGCGCGGCGTCGATGAGCTTCTTGACCTCTTCGTCCACCAGCCCGGCGACCTCTTCCGAGTAGTCGCGCTGGTGGCCCATCTCGCGGCCCAGGAACGGCTCCGAGTTGTCCGAGCCGAACTTGATCGCGCCGAGGCGCTCGGTCATGCCGTACTGGGTGACCATGGCCCGGGCCGTCGCGGTGGCCTTCTCGATGTCGTTCGAGGCACCGGTGGTCGGGTCGTGGAAGACCAGCTCCTCCGCCGCGCGCCCGCCCATCATGTAGGCCAGCTGGTCGAGCATCTCGTTGCGGGTGGTGGAGTACTTGTCCTCGTCCGGCAGCACCATGGTGTAGCCGAGGGCCCGGCCGCGGGACAGGATGGTGATCTTGTGCACCGGGTCGCTGTACTGGCAGGCCGCCGCGACCAGGGCGTGGCCGCCCTCGTGGTACGCGGTGATCTTCTTCTCCTTGTCGGACATGATCCGCGTGCGCTTCTGCGGACCGGCCACGACGCGGTCGATCGCCTCGTCCAGGATGCCGTTGTCGATCAGCTTCTTGTCCGAGCGGGCGGTCAGCAGGGCCGCCTCGTTCAGCACGTTCGACAGGTCGGCGCCGGTGAAGCCGGGGGTGCGCTTGGCGACGGCCGAGAGGTCGACGTCGGGCGCGATCGGCTTGCCCTTCTGGTGCACCTTGAGGATGTCCAGGCGGCCCTGCAGGTCGGGGCGCTCCACCGCGATCTGGCGGTCGAAGCGGCCCGGGCGCAGCAGCGCCGGGTCCAGGATGTCCGGGCGGTTGGTGGCGGCGATCAGGATCACGCCGCCCTTGACGTCGAAGCCGTCCATCTCGACCAGCAGCTGGTTGAGGGTCTGCTCGCGCTCGTCGTGGCCGCCGCCGAGGCCCGCGCCGCGGTGCCGGCCGACGGCGTCGATCTCGTCGACGAAGACGATCGCCGGGGCGTTCGCCTTGGCCTGCTCGAACAGGTCGCGGACGCGGCTGGCGCCGACGCCGACGAACATCTCGACGAAGTCCGAGCCGGAGATGGAGTAGAACGGCACCCCGGCCTCGCCCGCGACGGCGCGCGCCAGCAGGGTCTTGCCGGTGCCGGGCGGGCCGTAGAGCAGCACGCCCTTGGGGATCTTGGCGCCGACGGCCTGGAACTTGGCCGGCTCCTGCAGGAACTCCTTGATCTCGTGGAGCTCCTCGACCGCCTCGTCGGCGCCCGCGACGTCCGCGAAGGTCGTCTTCGGGGTGTCCTTGGTGAGCAGCTTGGCCTTCGACTTGCCGAACTGCATGACGCGGGAGCCGCCGCCCTGCATCTGGTTCATCAGGAAGAGGAAGACCAGGACGATGATCACGATGGGCAGCATCGACAGCATCAGGCTGACGAGGGTGCTCTGCTTCTCCGGGCTGACGGTGTAGCCCTCGGACAGCGTGTTCGGGTCCTTGTCGTTCATCTGGATCTGCAGCTTGTCGGCGATCGCCACGCCCTGGTCGCCGATGTACGACGCCTGGAACTTGCTGCCGGACGGGGCCTTGCCCGACCCGGCGGCGGGCAGCTTCGCGCCGTCCTTCAGCTGGATCTTGATCGTGTTCGAGTCACCCGTGGTGAGCTGCGCTGACTTGACATCGTGCGCGTCGATCGCCGAGATCACCTGACCGGTGTCCACCGTCTTGTAGCCGTTCGAATCCGAAACGACCTGCATCAGAACGATGACGGCGAGGACGGCCAGCACGATCCACATGATCGGCGCACGGAAGTATCGCTTGACGTCCATCCATGCGGGGCGTTGCCGCCCCGTCCCTCCTGCCACTCAACGGCGCCGTGTGGCTGTGGGCCGCGGCGCATCCGGTCGGTGCTCATGTGAAGAGCGGTTTATTGGACCGTACCGCAGTCGCGCCCGTCCATGACGGGAGCGCGGCGGCACGGCTGTGCTTCTTCCCCACCGGACAACGGGCGGGAACCACCTGCTGTTCCCACCCGTAGCCCGAACGGGGCTCTCAGCCGCCGTAGACGTGCGGGGCGAGGGTCCCGATGAAGGGGAGGTTACGCAGCTTCTCGGCGTAGTCCAGGCCGTAGCCCACCACGAACTCGTTCGGGATGTCGAAGCCGACGTACTTCACGTCGATCTCGACCTTGGCCGCGTCCGGCTTGCGCAGCAGGGTGCAGACCTCCAGCGACGCCGGGCCGCGCGAGCCCAGGTTGCCCAGCAGCCAGGACAGCGTCAGGCCCGAGTCGATGATGTCCTCGACGATCAGCACGTCCCGGCCCGCGATGTCGGTGTCGAGGTCCTTGAGGATGCGCACCACACCGGAGGACTTGGTCCCCATGCCGTACGAGGAGACGGCCATCCAGTCCATCGTGACCTGCGAGTGCAGGGCCCGGGCGAGGTCCGCCATGACCATCACGGCCCCCTTGAGGACGCCGACGATCAGCAGGTCCTTGCCTGCGTAGTCCCGGTCGATGCGCTCGGCCAGCTCCTGGAGCTTGGCGTCGATCTCGTCCTTGCTGATGAGCACCTTCGCGAGGTCAGCGCCCATGTCGTTCTGGTCCACCGGGGATACGTCCTCAAACGTTCGGGGTCTGTGTGGCCGGCGGCCGGCCACCCCTGGGCATGCCGCGCCCGTCAGTCACCCTGCCGCCGAAAGACCAGCGTGCCACACCTGCGGGTGGCCTCGACTCCCCCGGGTAGGTGCAGCGGGCCCTGGCCGCGCCATCCGGTGACCAGCAGGTCGATCGTCTCCAGGTGCCGCGCGAACAGGTCCCCGGCCGGGCAGCCCGCCCGCAGCGCGGCCCGGCGCAGCACCCGACGGCGCACCGCCGGCGGCAGCTCGGCCAGTTTCACCGCGTCCAGGGCGCCTTCGCCGGTGCGGAGGTCGCGCTCGGCCAGCGCGGCCCACTGGTCGAGGGCGTCGGCGTCGTCGCGGAACAGCCGCGCGGTGCGGGCCAGCGCCTCCACCACTCCGCCGCCCAGGTGCTTCTCCAGCACCGGCAGCACCTCGTGGCGGACCCGGGAGCGGGTGTAGGCGGGATCACAGTTGTGCGGGTCGTCCCAGACCGGGATCGACTGCGCCGAACAGGCCTGCCGGGTGGCCGCCCGGTCCAGCTCCAGCAGCGGGCGGCGGTAGCGGCCCTTCTGGGCCGGCATCCCGGCCAGCGAGCGGGCGCCCGAGCCGCGGGCCAGGCCCAGCAGCACCGTCTCGGCCTGGTCGTCGCGGGTGTGGCCGAGCAGCACCGCGATCGCGCGGTGCCGGTCGGCGGCCTCGTCCAGGGCGGCGTAGCGGGCGTCCCGGGCGGCGGCCTCCGGGCCGCCGGCCCGGCCGACCCGCACCGGGACGGCCTCGACCGGGTCCAGGCCCAGCGAGCGCAGCCGCTCGGCCACCTGGGCGGCGCGCTCGGCGGAGCCGGCCTGCAGACCGTGGTCGACGGTGACGGCGCCGACCCGCAGACCGATCTTCGGGGCCTCGAACGCGGCGGCGATGGCCAGCGCCATGGAGTCCGCGCCGCCGCTCACGGCGACCAGCACCAGCGGCGAGCCGGGGGCCGCCGGGGTGCGGGGCAGGCCGGACGGGTGCCGGGCGGCGTTGCCGATCAGCGTGGTGCCGAGCGCGGCGCCCACCAGCGGGGCGCCGGCCGGGCGCTCGCGGGGCGCACGGGCGGGCGGCGTGAAGGTGGAGCCGGCTTCGGCGGCCAGCTCGGTGAGCGAACGGCGGACGGCCAGGCGTATCGCGGCGACGGCGGGGTGAGGGCCCACGGACGACTCCTCGGCGGGAGGTGCGGACAGGACGGCGACGAGCGCGGTGGTGCCGCGCGGCCGCATGAGCGCCGCGTTACCGGGCGCTCACAGATGGTGGCAGATAGTGGCTACCCGCTACGCCACCCGCGCCCCCGGTACGACCACCGTCCCACGTTCGGGTGAATGGAGAAACGTATCTTCACGAGCGGTCTGCCCGATTGGACCACTCGTACGAGCGGGTTTGACCACCGCACGCCCCTTTTGCCGCCCGGCTCGGGGCGGCCGCGGCCCTCCGCTACCGGGCCACCCGGGCCACCCACGCGGCCGGATCGTGGATCTCGTCCTTGGTCGGCAGGGTGTTCGGGGAGGTCCACACCCGGTTGAACCCCTCCATCCCGACCCGCTCGACCACCCCGCGCACGAACACCGCGCCGTCCTGGTACTGGCGCAGCTTGGCGTCCATGCCGAGCAGCCTGCGCAGCATCAGGTCGAGCCGGTTCGCACCGCGGTCGCGGCGCTGCTGGAACTTCTCCCGGATCTCCGCGACGGTCGGCACCACGGCCGGGCCGACACCGTCCATCACCACGTCCGCGTGGCCCTCCAGCAGCGACATCACCGCCGTCAGCCGGCCCAGGATCTCCCGCTGCGCGGGCGACTGGACGATCTCCAGCAGGTTCGACGAACCGGAGCCCGAGCCGGAGCCCTCCTTGCCGCCGGTCCGCGGCAGGCCGCCGCCCAGCGCGCCGGCCGCGTCGCGCAGCCGCTCCAGCAGCGCGCCCGGATCGACGTCCGTCTCGGCCAGGAAGGACTGCACCTCGGACTGGATGTGGTCGCGCAGCCACGGCACCGCCGTGAACTGCGTCCGGTGCGTCTCCTCGTGCAGGCAGACCCAGAGCCGGAAGTCGGCCGGGTCGACGTCCAGTTCGCGCTCCACGTGGACGATGTTCGGCGCCACCAGCAGCAGCCGGCCCGGCCCGGGGCCCTCCGGGCCCGTGCGCGGCTTGTCGAACAGCGCCGCCGGGCTGTCCGGCGCCTCCAGCGAGGGCTCCGCCGGGGCGAAGGTCTCGTACTGGCCCAGCACCTTGGTGGCCAGGAACGCCAGCAGCGCCCCCACCTCGATCCCGGTGGCCTTCTCCCCCACCGAGCCGAACACCCCGGCCGCGGCGCCGCCCGTCCGGCGCGCCTGCAGCTTCTCCACCAGCGGCTGGACGACCGTCCGGAAGCCCGCCACGTTCGCCCGCACCCAGCCCGGGCGGTCCACCACCAGCACCGGCGTCGCGGTGGCGGCCGTCAGGCTGCTCGACCGCATCCCGGTGAACGCCCGGACGTGCTCCTCCGCCTCCAGGGCGTGCCGGCGCAGCTCGGCGACAACCGCCGCCGCCTCCGCCCGGCTGACCTCCGGCCCCGGCCGCACCAACCTGGTCGCGGTTGCGACCGCGAGGTTCCAGTCGACCATCTCAGCCCCGCCACTCGCGCTCGTCATGTCCTCACCGTACGTGCTCGCCTCCGCCAACGGCAGCCACCCGTCCCCCAACACCTACCCGGGGCCGGCCCCGCCCTCACCCGCCCGACGCCCGCACCCGGACCACCGTGCCCGGGCCCGCCGGGAAGCGGCCCGGTCCGGCACCCCGTCGCCCGCGGACGGTCCGCCGAGGCCGGACGGCGCCCGGGCACGCCCCGAGCCCCGTTGCCGGGCGGCGGCCACGGCCCGGCCGTCCGAAGCCCTCGTGCCACACGTCGGAACACGGGTACGGAACCCCGGCGGAGGAACCGGACCGGCTCACGTGCCCCGCCCGAAACCTCCGCCCGAACCCGCACCGGTACCGGCGGTCCCACCCCGTCGCCGGGCGACCGGGGGCCACGCCCGGGTCCGGACGGGATTCGGCCGCCCGCCGCGCGGGCAGCGCCTCGCCGTCCGGTCGGCGCCCGGCGAGGGCCCGCCGCTCGGGCGGTCAGTGGCAGCCGCAGGTGGCGAGGCGGGCGGCGATGCGGTCCATGGCGGCACGGGTGGAGTCGGCGAGGGCGGGGCTGCGGGTCATGACGGCGAAGACGAGGAGGCGGCCGTCCGCGTCGACGACGGTGCCGGCGAGGGTGTTGACCCCGCTGAGGCTGCCGGTCTTGGCGCGGATCAGTCCGGCCGCGTCGGCGGCGCCGGAGGCGGAGCCGTAGCGCTTGGCGAGGGTGCCGGTGAAGCCGGCGACCGGGAGGCCGGTGAGGACCGGGCGCAGCGCGGGGTGCTGGTCGGAGGCGGCCAGGGCGAGCAACCGGACCAGGACGGCCGGCGGGATGCCGTTGCCGGTGTGCAGGCCGCTGCCGTCGTTGAGGGTGACGCCCGCCATCGGCACGCCGAGCTTGCTGAGCTCCTGGGTGACGGCGGCGGCCGCGCCCTCGAAGCTCGCCGGCTGGTGGGCGGCGAGCGCGGCCCGGCGGGCGACCGCCTCGGCGAGCTGGTTGTCGGAGGTGGTGAGCAGCCGCTCGACCAGCCGGGCGATGGTCGGCGAGTCGACCCGGCCGAGCAGCGGCGCGTCGGCGGCGGCCGGGGCGGCGGCGGGCTTGGCCCGGCCCTCGACGGTGACGCCCTGGGCCCTGAGCAGGCCGGTGAAGGCCTCGGCGGCGGAGGCGGCCGGGTCGGCGACCCGCTTGGGCGCCTCCTCGCGGCTCTTCGGGTCGACCCTGCCCTCGTCGACCATCAGCGGCACGACCGGGGCGATGTTCGTGTCGTCGTCGTGGAACTTGTGCAGCGGGTTGCCGCTGTACAGCGAGACGTCGTAGTCGAGCGTGACGGTGGTCGTACCGGCGGCCTTGAGGGCGGCGGCGGTCTGCCGGGCGAGCGCGTCGAGGGAGGCGGGGGCGGTGTCCGGGTCGGTGGGCTGCCCGCCGATCTGCACCTGGTCGGCGGGCAGCGCGGTGAGCGTCGGGTCGCCGCCGCCGACGAGGGTGATGCTGCCGGGGGTGGTGCCCTTGACGACCCGGGTGGTCAGCCGGGTGTCGCCGGGGACGAGGGACAGGGCCGCGACGCACGTGGCCAGCTTGGTCGTGGAGGCGGGGGTGGCGGCGGTGTTCTCGCCGGAGCCGTACAGGAGTTGACCGCCGGCGGCGTCCGCGACGGCGAGGGTGACGGTGCCGAGGTTCCGGTCGGCGAGGGCGGCGGCGAGCGCCTGCTGGAGGCCCTGGGTGGTGGGGAGGGCGGCCTCGGGGCCGGTCTGCGCGGTGGCCAGGACGGCGGCCGCGGCGGGCGCGGGGCGCGCGGCGGTCGGGTCGCCCCCGCCGGGGGCGGGCGGCTCGGCCCGGCGGGTCGGGCTCGCGCCCGGGCGGGGCCTGCCCTTGTCCTTGTCCCTGTCCTGGTCGCCCTTCCTGCCGTCGTGCTCGCCCTGGCCGCCCTGGTCGTCCCGGCCCTGGTCGTCCCGGTCGCCCTGGTCCCCGCCGGCGCGCGCGGTGCTGTGGCCGCCCGGGGTCGGCGCGGGCTGCGCGTACGCACCGCCCGAGGTCAGGACCGTGCCGGCGACGAGCAGCGCCGTCCCGAACAGTCCGGCGGCCGTCCCCCTGCGGCGGCGCGCCGCCCCCACCCCTGCTCCCACCGACCGGCCCCTTTCCCGAGCACTCACTCCCGTAGGAGACACTTGGATTCTGTCAGTCCCTACCTTGGAGGAACCGTTGGAGTTCGACGTCCTTATCGAAATCCCGAAGGGCTCTCGTAACAAGTACGAGGTCGACCACGAGACCGGCCGTCTGCGGCTCGACCGGATGCTCTTCACCTCGACCCGCTACCCGGCCGACTACGGCTACGTCGAGGGCACCCTGGCGGACGACGGTGACCCGCTGGACGCCCTGGTCATCCTGGACGAGCCGACCTTCCCCGGTTGCCTGATCAAGTGCCGCGCCATCGGCATGTTCAAGATGACGGACGAGGCCGGCGGCGACGACAAGCTGCTCTGCGTCCCGGCGACGGACCCGCGCTGGGAGCACCTGCGCGACATCCACCACGTGTCGGAGTTCGACCGCCTGGAGATCCAGCACTTCTTCGAGGTCTACAAGGACCTGGAGCCGGGCAAGTCCGTCGAGGGCGCCGACTGGGTCGGCCGCGCCGAGGCCGAGGCCGAGGTCGCCGCTTCGATCAAGCGTCTGGCGGACCAGGGCGGTCACTGAGCCGTCGTTCCGACCGTTCGAGGACAGTTTCGAGGTAGGTCGGGACAGCCGGAGGCCGGGGTTCGCGGATTCGTCCGCGAACCCCGGCCTCCGCCGTTTCCGGGAGCGGGCCGCCGGCACCGCCCCGGGCGCGCCCGGGGCGGGTCAGTCGTCCAGGCGGAAGCCGACCTTCATGCACACCTGGTAGTGCTTGATCCGGCCGTCCTCCAGGTGGCCCCGGACCTGCGAGACCTCGAACCAGTCGAGGTTGCGCAGGGTCTGCGCGGCCCGGTCCACGCCGTTGCGGATCGCGGCGTCGACGCTCTCGGACGAGGATCCGACGATCTCGGTCACCCGGTACACGTGGTCACTCATGGCGGACTCCCTCAGCTGTGCGACGGCCCCCGGTCCACCGTGCACCGCCGTCCGCCCGGCCGCACCCCGGCACCGCCCGCACGGGCGTGCCCCGGAGGGCTCAGAACGCCGCCCGCACCCCGCCGACCGGGCGGCCGCCGCCGAGCAGCGGGGCCGCGCCGATCCGTTCGAGCGTGTCGTCCGCGCCGGTCACGCCGAGTCGGCGCAGCGCGGCCGCCAGCACCGGGCCGCGGGCCCGCTCGCCGCCGTCGTCGATCTTGAAGGCGAGCGCCCGTCCGTCCGGCAGGGCGACCACCTGGACGGCCTCGGCGCCCATCTTGGAGAGCGCGCCGGGGACGGCCCGCATCAGCCAGGTGTCGGCGCGGCGGGTGCCGGCCACGTACTCGGGGTGGGCGCGCATCGCGTCGGCCACCCGGCGCTGCGCGGTGCCCTCCGCGGCCAGCACCAGGGCCCGGTAGCCGCGGGCCAGGGCGGTGAGCGGGACGGCGAGCAGCGGCGCGCCGCAGCCGTCCACCCCGGCGTGCGCGGGGGCCGCGCCGGTGCTCTCCTCCAGGGCCTCGCGGGCCAGCCGCTGGATCGGGTGGGCCGGGTCGAGGTAGCTCTCGGTGTCCCAGCCGTTGGCGACGCAGGCGGCCAGCCAGCCGGCGTGCTTGCCGGAGCAGTCCATCAGGACGGGGGCGCGGCGGCCGCCGGCGGCGAGCAGCAGCTCCGCCTCGGTCTCGTCGAGCGGGAGGTCCGCCGGGGTGCGCAGGGCGCTCTCGTCCAGCCCGGCGGAGCCGAGTATCGCTCGTACACCGTCGAGGTGAAACGATTCTGCCGAGTGGCTGGACGCCGCCAGCGCCAGCAGCTCGCCCTCGATCGCCAGCCCGGCCCGCAGCGTCGCCATCGCCTGGAACGGCTTGGCGGTGGACCGGGGGAAGACCGGCGCGTCGGGGTCACCGAGCGCGAACTCGACCGAGCCGTCGGCGGCGAGCAGCACCAGCGAGCCGTGGTGACGGCCCTCGGTGAAACCCGAACGGACGACCTCGGCGAGGACGGGCGGGGTGGCGGACTGGGGCATGGCAGGGAGCCTTCCGGGGGGCGAGGGTGGGACCGGGGGCGAGCCGGGCCCCCGCCCGCAGTGCCTCAACCGATCAGAGCGGGCCGCCCGCGAGCAGGTCGTCGACCCGTGCTTCCCCATCACGGTACCTGCGGGTGATCTCGGCATTGCAACCGTCCGCCGTGCGCAGCAGCCGCTGACGCCGTCCGGACACCTCCCGCTCGTGGGCGCGCAGGCGCTCCAGCGCGGCCAGCAGCTCCTCCGCCGGGTGCGCGGCCAGGTCGGCGAGCTGGACGTCGCCCATCAGCTCGTCCGCCTCCAGCCGGGACTCCCGGGTGCGCGGCGGGCCGAGCGTGACGTGCCGGGCCGAGCGCCGCACGGTGGAGGGGGCGTCGGTGAGGATGGCCGCCAGGCGGCCCAGCAGGTCGCCGGGGGGCTGCTCGCCGACCGCCGCCGCGGCCCGGGCCGGGCCGCCGCCGGGGCGCCGGTCGAGCTCGGCGCGCAGGATGTCCATCCGGCCGTGCAGCAGCCGCCGCAGGTAGGAGAGGTCGGCCTCCTGCTCCAGGGTCTCGCGGCGCAGGATCCGCAGCTGGTCCAGGCCCAGCCGCTCCAACTCGGGCTCGCCGTCCGCGCCGGCCGGATCCGCCAGGTCCACCAGGTCCGCCGGGTACCCGGGGGCCCCGGGGGCCGGGGCCGACCGATCGGAGCGCTCCGGTGCCGCGCTGCTCGCGTCCATCATCCAACCACCTGCCGTCGTCCGATCCCGCCCGCTCACGGCACCCCGTCCCTGCCGCCGGTCCGGCCCGTCGGTCGACGGGCTCGCGCGTCCCGTACGTCGGCACGCCCTGGCGTCGCCGGCGGTTCCGCCTCCCGGCGGGAACCACCCGCCGGGGCGACCCCGCCGGAACGCCTGACCCACCGGCACGACCGCCCGGCCGAACCCCGGCCCGGCGCGGCGGACCATGTGACGCCCCGGACCCTTCGTGTGGTCCACCAGCGTGCCACCCCGCCCGGCGCGCGCGCACCGCCCGTGCACCCGAACGGCCCCCTGGCGAACGGGGGTGGCTGATATGACCGGGCCTTTCCGCAGGAAGAACGGCGCCCGCCCCCGCGCAGGCGCCCAGTACACGGCGTGCGCCACCCGTGCGCGCGCCCCTGCTCTGCGCCCCCGCAGGCCCCTCCGGGGCTTCCGGGGGCCTTCCGGGCGCGGTTCGGGGCTCCGGCACAATGGCGGCATGCGAGCAGTGGTGCAGCGAGTGACCGAGGCCCGGGTGACCGTGGCCGGAGAGACCGTCGGCGCGATCGAGGGGCCCGGGCTCTGCGTCCTGGTCGGCGTGACCCACGAGGACACCCCGGCCAAGGCGGCCCAACTGGCCCGCAAGCTCTGGACGCTGCGGCTGCTGCCGCCCGGCGAGGACGGCGTGGAGCGCAGCTGCTCGGACATCGGCGGACCGCTGCTGGTGATCAGCCAGTTCACCCTCTACGGCGACGCCCGCAAGGGCCGCCGCCCCACCTGGAACGCCGCCGCCCCGGGCCCGGTCGCCGAGCCGCTGGTGGACGAGGTGGTCGCCCAGCTGCGCGCGCTCGGCGCCAAGGTGGAGACGGGCCGGTTCGGCGCCGACATGCGGGTGGCGCTGGTGAACGACGGCCCGTTCACCGTCCTCGTCGAGGTCTGAGGGCCCCCGGTCCGGGGGCTCCCGGTCCGGGGGTTCGGGCCCGAGGCCCTACTGCGGGACGATCACGTCCTGGGTGCCCGGCACCGTCCCGGCCAGCAGCACCGCGTCCACCGGGACGTTCCGCTTGACGAGCGCCAGCGCGATCGGCCCCAGCTCGTGGTGCCGCGCCGAGGACGTGACGAAGCCGAGCGCCCGCCCGTCGGGGTCCGAGGCGAGCCGCACCTCGGTGCCGTGCGGGGGCAGCACCTCCTCGGTGCCGTCCAGGTGCAGGAAGACCAGCCGGCGCGGCGGGCGGCCCAGGTTGTGCACCCGGGCGACGGTCTCCTGGCCGCGGTAGCAGCCCTTCTGCAGGTGGACGGCGGTGCGCAGCCAGTCCACCTCGTGCGGGATGGTCCGGTGGTCGGTCTCGAAGCCCAGCCGGGGGCGGTGGCCCTCGATCCGCAGCGCCTCGTACGCCCAGACGCCGGCCGCCGGCCCGTACCCGGCGGTGAGCTTCTCCAGTTCGGCGCGCGGCACGAACAGGTCGCGCCCGTACGGGAGTTCGCGGACGGCGGCGGCGCCCTCGGCGGAGCCGTCGGAGCCGGCCGGCAGGTGCACCACGGCGTAGTCGGCGGTCGCGTCGGCGACCTCCACCCGGTAGAAGAACTTCATGCTCTCCAGGTAGGCGACCAGCGCGCCCTGGGTGCCGGGTTCGACGTGCGCCCAGGTGGTGGTGCCGTCGTCGACGAGGGAGAGCGCGTGCTCGACGTGCCCGTTCGCGGAGAGCACCAGCGCCTCGACGGCCCGCTGCGGCGGGAGTTCGCTGACGTGCTGGGTGAGCAGCAGGTGCAGCCAGCCGAGCCGGTCCGGGCCGGTGACGGTGACCACGCCGCGGTGCGAGAGGTCGACGAAGCCCTCTCCCCGGGAGAGGCGGCGTTGCTCGCCGAACAGCTCGCCGTAGTGGGCGGCGACGCCCTCGTCGGGCCCCTCGGCGGGGACGGCTCCGGGCAGGGCAAGCAGCGGGCTCTTCAGACCGGTCATACCGGCCAGCTTACGACCGGCCGTCCGCGAGCTTGCCGGTGCAGTCGGCGCAGCGGCCGAAGATGGCGAAGTGCTTGAGGTCGGTGTCGAAGCCGTGCTGCTCGCGCAGGCGGTCGATCAGCGGCTGGGCGATCTCGGTGCCGGTCTCGGTGACCTTCTCGCAGTCCCGGCAGACCAGGTGCAGGTGGTGGTGGCGGCCGGCCAGGTGGTAGGTCGGGGCGCCGTGACCGAGGTGGGCGTGCGAGACCAGGCCCAGTTCCTCCAGCAGCTCCAGGGTCCGGTAGACGGTGGAGATGTTGACGCCGCTGGCGGTCCGCCGGACGTGGCCGAGGATGTCGTCCGGGGTGGCGTGGTCCAGCGCGTCGACGGCCTCCAGCACGAGCTGGCGCTGCGGGGTGAGCCGGTAGCCGCGCTCGCGCAGGTCCGCCTTCCAGTCGTCGGAGAGGTGCCGGTCGCCGGAGAGCTGCCAGTCGGTGGTGCCGGTGTCCGCCATGCTGCTGTCCCTGCCGAGGTCGGGGTCCTGAGGCAAGTGTAGGGACCGGCTGCGGGCCGGTCCCTACCTCCTGCGCGATGCCGAGCGCGGTGCGGAAGCCGCACGGCGCCCGCGTGCGGGGCCTACTTGAAGAAGGCGATGCCGTCGTCCGGCAGGTCGTTGATGTCCTTGACCAGCTGGGCCGGGCTGAGCACCTTCTTCAGCTGCGCGGACATGTACGGGCGCAGCGGCACGTTCGGGGCGGCCTTCTCGCCGACCCAGAGCAGCTCGCCGTTGACGAAGCCGTACAGCCGCTTGCCGCCGGAGTACTCCGGGGAGCCCTCGATCCGGGCCACCGCGTCCGTGGAGACGTCGATCTGGGGCTTGCCGTCCGCCAGCTCGCCGTACCAGATCTCCACGGTGCCGTCGTCACGGACGGAGGAGATCTCGATCCCACGGGCACCGCTGGTGCCGTCGTGGTTGCTGGTGATGCGCCAGAACGCGTGCTCGCTCTCCAGCGGCCGGACCTTCTCGCCCTGCTCGTTCAGCACCCAGGTGCGGGAGCGGAACTCCAGGAAGGGGCGGCCGTCGTGCCGGATCACGATCTCCTGGCCGAAGTTGCACTTCTCCGTGCCCGGGAAGTCGAAGACGCCCGCGCCCTCCCAGGTACCGAGGAGGAAGGCGAGCGGGACGACGTCCTTGTGGAGGTCAGAGGGGATCTCGATCATGTTCCTGGTCGCTGTCGTCGGTGTGCGGATGCCTCAACCGTACGGCAGGCTCAGCGCTGGCCCTGGTACAGCTTCATCACCGAGAAGATGGCGAACCAGGTGATCAGCACGGCCATGAGGGCCAGCAGACCGTCGAAGAAGATTTCCAGACCGGACACGGGGGGCTCCCAGGCGGCGACAGTGTGGTGGATTTTGCTGGCGCTCACTCTATCCGTCGAGCTGGGAGCCTTCACGGCGAGCCCCACCCCCTCGGGCCGGGCGCGCCACGCGGGCGGGCCGGCACCGGTCGCCGGGCCGCCGGGCCCCCGGGCCGCCGTCCAAGATTCGCCCAAGGGATCCGGGGATGACGGCGGGCGGCGGGCGGCGGGCCAATAAGGTGGCGCCATGTCGAAGAAGCTCGTCATCAAGGTCACTGCCGGGGCGGACGCGCCGGAGCGGTGTTCGCAGGCGTTCACGGTCGCGGCGGTGGCCGTGGCCAGCGGGATCGAGGTCTCGCTCTGGCTGACCGGGGAGTCCTCCTGGTTCGCCCTGCCGGGGCGGGCGGCGGAGTTCGAGCTGCCGCACGCGGCGCCGCTGCCGGACCTGCTGGAGTCGATCCTGGCGGCGGGCTCGGTGACGCTGTGCACCCAGTGCGCGGCCCGGCGCGGGATCGAGCAGAAGGACACCGTCGAGGGTGTCCGGATCGCGGGCGCTCAGGTCTTCGTCAGCGAGATCATGGCGGACGGCGTCCAGGCGCTCGTCTACTGACGGCCGGGCCCCGGCGGCCTACGGGCGGTCGCGCGGCTCGTGGTCGGGCCGGTCCCGGTCGTGGCCGGGGTCGTCCCACTTCGGGTCCTCCCAGCGCGGGTCGTTCCACCAGTCGTCGTCCGGGTCCCGCTTGTTGGCGAACACCGCGGCGGCCGGCGGGATGACCATCGCCACCAGGCACAGGCCGATCGCCGCGCCCACCGAGAAGAACCGCACCACGCCCCAGGCCAGCACGAAGAGGCCGAGGCAGACGCCCATCATGGCGTAGTAGTAGCGACGCCGCCGCCTTGCCTGCACGTCTCCACGGTACGGCCGATCGGCGGCACGGAGGAGGGCCCCCGCCGGGCGGGGGCCCTCCTCCGTGCCGTTCGGAGGCGGATCAGACCGCGATCGCGACCTCGACGGCGGCGCCCTGGGAGGCCACCACCTGACGGTCCACGGTCTGGCCCGGCACCAGCGCGCGCAGGGTCCACTTGCCCGGGCGGGCGAAGAACCGGAACTGCCCGGTCGCCGAGGTGGGCACCTCGGCCGTGAACTCGTTGTTCTCGTCCAGCAGACGGACGTAGCCGTTCACCGGCTCACCGTCGCGGGTCACCGAACCCTGGATGATCGTCTCGTTCGCCACGTCTACTCCTGCCAGGTCCGGGCCGCCGGCCTTCGCACCGCACATGTCTGTGTTTCCCTTCTGCCTTGCGCGCGAGCCGGGGGCTCAGTTGCTGCCGAGCTCGATCGGAACGCCGACCAGGCTGCCGTACTCGGTCCACGAACCGTCGTAGTTCTTGACGTTCGCCTGGCCGAGCAGCTCGTGCAGCACGAACCAGGTCAGCGCGGAGCGCTCGCCGATGCGGCAGTAGGCGATGGTGTCCTTCGCCAGGTCGATGCCCTCGGCCTCGTACAGGGCCTTGAGCTCGTCGTCGCTCTTGAAGGTGCCGTCGTCGTTGGCGTTCTTCGCCCACGGGATGTTGCGGGCGCTCGGCACGTGGCCGGGGCGCTGCGACTGCTCCTGCGGGAGGTGGGCCGGGGCGAGCAGCTTGCCGGAGAACTCGTCGGGCGAGCGCACGTCGACCAGGTTGAGGTTGCCGATGGCGGCGATCACGTCGTCGCGGAAGGCGCGGATCGAGGAGTCGGCGGCCTGCGCGGTGTACTCGGTGGCCGGGCGGGCCGGGACCTCGGTGACCAGGTCGCGGGAGTCCAGCTCCCACTTCTTGCGGCCGCCGTCCAGCAGGCGGACGTCGCCGTGGCCGTACAGCTTGAAGTACCAGTAGGCGTAGGAGGCGAACCAGTTGTTGTTGCCGCCGTAGAGGACGACGGTGTCGTCGTTGGCGATGCCCTTGGCGCTGAGCAGCGCCTCGAACCCGGCCTGGTCGATGAAGTCGCGGCGGACCGGGTCCTGGAGGTCCTGCTTCCAGTCGATCCGGACGGCGTTGCGGATGTGGTTCTTCTCGTAGGCGGAGGTGTCCTCGTCGACCTCGACGATGACGACCTTCGGGTCGTCCAGGTGGGCCTGGACCCAGTCGGCGTCGACCAGGACGTCGCTGCGGCTCATGGTGGTGTTCTCCATCCGAGGGCGGTTGGCGGAAGGTACTGCTCAGGGGAGGCCGTGCACGGGTGCCCGGACGACAGAGGGTCCGAAAATCCGTCCGAATATCGAGACGGAGCGGGGGTCCGGTACGACCGGGCGGGAACTGCGGGGCACGACGGCGACCAGCGGCCCGTACGGCCGGGCGAGGTCACCGGGGAGATCGGCAGGAGAATCGGCAATGGGCGTCAACTGCCCTGCCGGGGTGCCGAGTTAGCGCATTCGACACAGACAGGCGGCCACGCGGCACAGGTCGACCGCCCGCCGCTTCGTGAGATCCGTCTGTCGCTTCATGCTGACGATGCTAGGGACACCCGAGGGCCGCTGTCATCAGCGTACCGAATTCTGAGACCCGACCGCCCGAATGCCGGGATTCGCCCTCGGCGCGGCCGGACCCGGCCCGCCCCACGCCGCGACGGGGCCCCGGCCGCGGGGCACAACGGGCGGAAACGGCACCGCTCCGCGGTCCGCGCCGGACAGCGCGTCTCGCGGAGCGGAACGTCGGGCAGGGGCGGCGGGAGGCCTGCGGGCGCGGCCGGGGCGGTCAGCCGAGGAGCTTGACGCCCTTGCCGTCGAAGGTCAGCTTCAGCCCGTCCTCCTGCGGCGTCGCGCCGTCCTTGTCGGCCAGGCTCAGCCCGGCCGGCAGCGAGTCCAGGGTGAAGCTCATCGGCTCCAGGCGCTGACCGGTCGCCCCGGCCAGCATCCCGGCCAGGCCGTCCAGCTGGAAGCCGTCCACGGTGATGGTGTTCCCCTGGTTGTGCACGGAGCCCTCCCCGACCGGGATCGGCCCCAGCGAGGCCTTCACCTTGCCCGGCCCGGCGTAGGACAGGCTGAACCGCGAGGAGCCGCCCACCGGGAGCTTGCCGTGCACCAACTGGCTCGCCGGCGGCAGCAGTTGCGCGAGGTCCGCGTAGGTGATCACCCCGCTGCCGTTGGCGCTGTCCACGGTGGCGCTGTTCAGCCCGCCGCTCACCGCGACGCCGGACAGCTCGGCCTTGAACGAGTGCAGCGCCACCTGCTGGCGGCCGTCACCGACCGCCAGGCCGTCCGAGGAGATCCGGACGTCGTCCAGCTTCCTCGACAGCGCCTGGGTGAGGAACGGGAAGCCGTCGATCGACACGTCCGGCCGCTGGCTCATCCGACCGCTCTGCACCAGCTTGTCGGCCGCCTCGTCCTCGGCCACCCCGACCGCTATCCGGTCGGCGCCCGCCAGCAGGCCGCAGAGCACCGCCAGGCCGATCGTCGCCTTCAGCCATCCGCGCATCGCACTCCCCCGTCGTCGCCGGTCGCGGCCGTCGTCCGTCGTCGTTCACCGTCTCGTGGCGGCCGCTCGGCACGGCCACGCCCGCACGACCGTACGACGAACCGCCCCGGAGCATGGTTCCGGGGCGGTTCCTGGTGCGCAACGGTCTCGAAACCGCGGCGCGGGTCAGACCAGCAGGTCGGTGGCGATCCAGATCAGCGGCGCGGCCACCGCCAGCGGCAGCGCCACGCCCGCCGTCATGTGCACGAAGCGGGACGGGAAGTCGTACGCCGCGACCCGGCGCCCGATCAGCGAGCCCAGCCCGGCGAGCGCACCCAGCGCGAGCGGCGCGCCCACCAGCAGGCCCAGCAGCACCGCGGCCGCCAGGCCCAGCACCGGGCCCAGCTGCTTCGGGCCGGGCAGCGGCGCCGCGGCCAGCACGGTGGCCAGGGCCACCGCGCCCACGCCGGCCGGCACCCAGTCGGCCAGCAGCAGCATGGTGCACAGCGCCGTCACCACGGTGGCCGAGCCCAGCACCGTCAGGGCGTAGAAGCGCTCCTTCGGGTCCGAGGGGCGGAACGTCTGCAGCACCAGGACCAGCAGGAAGAACCCGCCCAGCGTGCCGACCACGGCGGCCGCCGAGCCCTCCGAGTCCGCCAGCAGCACGGCCGCGTCCGCGGTCAGCCCGGCCAGCGCGGCCAGCAGGATGCCCTGCCGGGCCGGCCACATGCCGTTCAGCCGGAACCAGCCGGCCGCCGTCAGCAGCTGCAGCGCCGCCACCACCAGGGCGAGCGCCACCTGCCCGAGCGCGGCCCCGCCGGCCAGCAGCGCGGCGACGGCGGCGGTGATCAGCGCGGGCTGCAGGCCGGGGTCGATGATCGGCGAACCGGTCCGCCCGGCCGGGCCCTGCGGCAGCGGCTGGGGCTGGGCCTGGGCCCGGGCCTGCGGCTGCTGCGACGGGACGCCCGGGTACGGCGGGCCGGCGGGCACGTCCGGGCGCTTGAGCGCCATGGTCGGCGGGTCGAAAACCGGCACCGCCGGCTGCGGCGGCATCCCCGCCGGCGCCACCGGCTGCTGGGCGACGGGCTGCGGCGCCGCGGCCCGGGCGGGCGCGGCGTGCCGCCCGGGCCGCGGCTGCGGCTGGAACGGCGGCTGGGGCTGGGGCTGCGGCTGGACCGGCGCCTGCGGCGTGAAGGGGGCCTGTACCTGCGGCGGGTACGGCGCCGACTGCTGGAACGGCGCCTGCGGCTGGAACGACGGCGGGGCGACCGGCAGCGCGCCGGAGACCGTCACCGGCGGCAGCAGCGTGGTCGCCGCGTCGTCCAGCGGCGGAACGGGCGGCAGCAGCGCCGTCGCGGCCTCGTCCACGGCCGGGACCGGCGGCAGCAGCGTGGTCGCCGCCGCGTCGTCCAGCGCCGGCACGGGCGGGAGCAGCGCCGTCGCGGCCGCGTCGTCCACCGGGTAGCCGTACGGCGGCTGCTGCCCCTGCGGCGGGTACGGCGGCAGCCCCTGCGGCGGGTGCGGCTGCCGCGGGGGGACCTGCTGCGGCCACTGCCCGTAGCCGCCGTCGTTCGGGTTGTTCATGTCCGTCACGCCGCTCAGCCTCCCGCGAACGGCGGAAGGACCTCGACCGTCCCGCCCTCGGTCAGGGCGACGGTGCCGTGCTCCCGGCCGCCCACCTGCACACCGTCGACCAGGTACGAGCAGTGCCCGAGCAACTGGACGAACTTCGGCCGGTCGGCGTGCCGCTCCTTGGCCGCCGCCAGCGCCTCCGCCAGGGTCGCCGCCTCGTACGGCTCCTCGGCGAGCCCGGCCTCGGACTTCGCCGCCGCCCAGTAGCGGATCGTCCCGCGCACCCGGGCGCCGCTCGCGGGCTCGGTGGTCGCGCCCATCGGGCCACCCCTTCTCGTCGTCCTCGCCCGGCCCGGGTGCCCCGGTCCGGCTCGCCACCGCGACGGCCGCCGAAACCACCCGAACGATGGACCCGAGCTGCGCCGCCGGTGTGCGTCCCCATGATGGCCGGTCGGCCACCGCGAGGGGCAATCGCCCTGGCCGGAGGGGCCGCGGCGATCGTCCGAAGCTGTGTCCAGGCTCACCCGGGCCGCGGCCGAATTGAGCGAAGTGCCGGTTTCGGCACCTCCCGGCCCGGCCGGGGGTCGGCTATCCTCGTCCACCAAGAGAGGGACCCGGGCAGAGTCGCCCCCGGGTCCTTTCGTGCTTACAGGACGCCAGTACGGACGTCCGTGCGATTCGTCGGCCCACCCCCGGCGCGTCGCAGGGACCGCCCCCGCCGATCGCGGCACGACGACGTGCCCGGCCGCCAGGGGTGTCGCCACCGGGGCCCGGGCCGCCGCCCGGTACCGGACCAGACCGGAGGGTTCGCGGGATGAGCAGGGCCGAGACGGTGCGCCAGGGGTCGCCGACCCCCGGGCGCGCGCGCCGCCGCGCCCGGCACCGCCCGCACGCCCCCGGCACGTCCCGGGCGCCCGTCGTCCACTCCCCCACCTCAGCACGTGCGCCATCCGGCTGTGGCGGCAGCCGAACAGCGACCGCGACGACCCGGAAAGGGGACCACCGGGTATGAGTTCTCTCCTCCTCCTCACCAACGCACTGCAGCCCTCCGCCGAGGTGCTGCCCGCCCTCGGCCTGCTCCTGCACAACGTCCGGGTGGCCCCCGCCGAGGGCTCGGCCC
The DNA here is from genome assembly GCF_041053115.1 of Streptomyces sp. Y1. Taxonomy (NCBI): domain Bacteria; kingdom Bacillati; phylum Actinomycetota; class Actinomycetes; order Kitasatosporales; family Streptomycetaceae; genus Streptomyces; species Streptomyces sp. Y1. The sequence continues at coordinate 3,494,728 of NZ_CP163445.1, forward strand.
TGGTGGACACCCCCAGCGCGGACGTCATCCTGGTCGACGGCCGGCGCGACCTGCCGCAGATCCGCAGCCTCTGCCAGCTGCTGCGCTCCACCGGCATCGCCTGTCCGCTGATCCTCGTGGTCACCGAGGGCGGGCTGGCCGCCGTGACCGCCGAGTGGGGCATCGACGACGTCCTGCTGGACACCGCCGGCCCGGCCGAGGTCGAGGCCCGGCTGCGGCTCGCGCTCGGCCGGCTGCAGGTCGCCGTCGACGACAGCCCGATGGAGATCCGCAACGGCGACCTCTCGGTCGACGAGGCCACCTACTCCGCCAAGCTCAAGGGCCGGGCGCTCGACCTCACCTTCAAGGAGTTCGAGCTGCTCAAGTACCTCGCCCAGCACCCCGGCCGGGTCTTCACCCGGGCGCAGCTGCTGCAGGAGGTCTGGGGCTACGACTACTTCGGCGGCACCCGGACGGTGGACGTGCACGTGCGACGGCTGCGCGCCAAGCTCGGCGTCGAGCACGAGCAGCTGATCGGCACCGTGCGCAACGTCGGCTACCGCTTCGTCGTCCCGGAGAAGCCCGAGAAGGGCGAGCGCCCGGAGCCCGTCCAGCGCTCCACCGCCGCACTGGAGGCCTGACGGAAGTCGGGCGGGCCGCACCCCGCCCGACTCGTCCGCATTGCTCCCGGTGCGCCCTGCGGCGGTCCCAGATCACACTGCCGCCCCGGAGGCCACACGCGTAGACTCCCTCCGTGGCCAAGGTGACGCGCGACGATGTAGCCCGACTGGCTGGGACCTCGACCGCGGTCGTCAGCTACGTGATCAACAACGGGCCGCGCCCGGTCGCGCCCGCGACCCGGGAGAAGGTCCTCGCGGCGATCGAGCAGCTCGGCTACCGGCCGAACAGCGTCGCCCAGGCGATGGCCTCCCGCCGCACCAACCTGATCGGCATGGTCGTCCCGGACGCCCGCCAGCCCTTCTTCGCCGAGATGGCGCACGCCGTGGAACGCGCCGCCTCCGAGCGCGGCAAGCTCGTGCTGATCGGCAACTCCGACTACGTCGACGACCGCGAGGTCCACTACGTCCGCGCCTTCCTCGGCATGCGCGTCTCCGGCCTGATCCTGGTCAGCCAGGGCCCCTCGCAGCGCGCCGCCGAGGAGTTCGCCGCGATGGAGGGCGCCAAGGTCGTGCTGCTGCACCGCCGCCCCGAGGCGATCGACGACGTCGCGGTGGTCACCGACGACGTGGGCGGCGCCGAGGCCGTCGTCCGCCACCTGCTGGAGGAGCACGGACACCCGTACGTGGCCTGCTTCGGCGGCCCGGTCGACTCCCCCGCCCCCGGCGACCCGGTCATCGACCACGTCGAGGGCTGGCAGCGGGCCATGGACGCGCACGGCGTCCCCACCGAACCGCACCTGATCGACGCGCCGTTCCACCGCTACGGCGCGTACGAGGTCGCGCTCGGCGTGCTGCGCTCCCCGGACCGGCCGCGGGCGATCTTCTGCTCCACCGACGACCAGGCCATCGGCGTGCTGAGGGCCGCCCGCGAGGTCGGCCTGCGGGTCCCCGAGGACCTCGCCGTGGCCGGCTTCGACGACGTGCCGGAGGCCGCCCTCGCCGACCCGCCGCTGACCACCGTCGCCTCCGACCGCGACGCGATGGCCCGCGCCGCCGTCGAGCTGGTGCTGGACGACTCGCTGATGGTCCCCGGCTCGGACACCGAACGGGTCCGCAAGTTCCCGGCCCGCCTGGTCATCCGCCGCTCCTGCGGCTGCGACGGGACCGCCCCCGGCCGGGCCGCGGCGGAATAGCCGGTTCCGCTCCACGGGCGGCCTGACCAGGCTTTATGAGAAGCCGACGGGCTTCTCGGACCGTTCTGAGCCGCTTCTCATCCGCTCCTCATCCACCGGGCGGAGCTTGGTCGGCATGAGCGAACAGCACCGGCACCCCAGCGACCCGTACGGCCCCCCGCAGGACGCCTACGGCCCCCACGGCGAGCAGCAGAACGGCCCGTACGGCCCGTACCGGCAGCCCCGCGTGCTCGAAGGCACCGTCGTCACCGGCGGCCACGCCCCCCACGCCCACCGCGAGGACCACTCCGCCGGCGGCTTCGACGGACCGCCCCCGCCGCCGCCCGTACCGCCCGAGCCGCCCACCATCCTCGGCCCCGGCGGCGGGCCCGAGGGCGAGGGCGGCCGCGGCGGCCGGGCCCGGCGCGGCCTGCTGCGCGGCCGGCTGGCCCTGGTGACCGCCGTCGCCGCCGTCGCCGCCGCCCTCGGCGGGGTCGCCGGCGGGCTGGTCACCGCCGACCGGCAGGGCGCCGACACCCGCACCGGCACCATCGCCAGCCCGGTCTCCGCCCGCTCGGACGGCGGCGCCGACGTGCCGGCCATCGCCGCCGCCGTCTCGCCCAGCGTCGTCGAGATCACCGTGAAGAGCGCGGGCGGCACCGCCACCGGCACCGGCGTCGTGCTCGACAAGGACGGCCGGATCCTGACCAACTACCACGTGATCGACACCGCGGCCGGCGGCGGCCGGATCACGGTCACCTTCCACGACGGCTCCACCGCCCAGGCCACCGTCACCGGCACCGACAAGGCCCTGGACGCCGCCGTCATCACCGCGAACGGCGCCCGCGACCTCACCCCCGCCGTCCTCGGCGACTCCTCCGCCGTCGCGGTCGGCGACCCGGTCGTCGCCATCGGCAACCCGGACGGCCTGACCGGCACCGTCACCTCCGGCATCATCAGCGCCGAGAACCGCACCGTCACCGTCCAGCTCGACGAGGGCAGCACCAGCGCCAACGGCGGCTTCGGCCTCCCCCACCTGCCCGGCCAGAACGGCCGGCAGTCCGGCGGCGGCAACACCACCACCTACAAGGCCTTCCAGACCGACGCCGCCCTCAACCCCGGCAACTCCGGCGGCCCGCTGATCAACGCGAGCGGCCAGGTCATCGCCGTCAACTCGGCGATGTACGCGCCGAACGGCTCCGGCTCGTCCGGAAACAGCTCGGCCGGCAGCGTCGGCCTCGGCTTCGCCATCCCGATCAACGACATCAAGCAGGTCCTGCCGAAACTCGAAGCGGGCCAGACCCTGTAGCCCACCACCGCCACCCGTCCGCACGACGGACAATGGCTCCCAGCAGGCCCTCCACCCCAGCAGAAAGGGCAGCCGCCCATGACCGCGTCCGCCGACGACCGCACCCCCGCCGAGCCCGGCCAGCCCGCCGCCCGGCTCCTCGTGGTCGACGACGAACCCGCCCTCCGGGACGCCCTGGAGAGCAGCCTCGCCTTCGAGGGCTACGAGGTCGCCACCGCCACCGACGGCTACGAGGCCCTGGAGTCCGTCGAACGCGACAAGCCCGACCTCGTTCTGCTGGACATCATGATGCCCCGGATGGACGGCCTCACCGCCGTCCGCCGGATGCGCTCGCGCGGCGACACCGTCCCCGTCCTGATGCTCACCGCCCGCGACGCCGTCGGCGACCGCGTCACCGGCCTCGACGTCGGCGCCGACGACTACCTCGCCAAGCCCTTCGAACTCGACGAGCTGCTCGCCCGCGTCCGCGCCCTGCTGCGCCGCAACGCCCTCGCCGTCGAGGCCGCCGCCGCCCGCGCCGCCGCCGCGGACGACAGCGAGGTGCTCTCCTTCGCCGACCTGCGGATGAACACCGCCACCCGCGAGGTCGAGCGGGCCGGCAAGCCGGTCGAACTCACCCGCACCGAGTTCATGCTGCTCGAGATGTTCCTCTCCCACCCGCGCCAGGTCCTCACCCGCGAGCAGATCCTCAAGGCGGTCTGGGGCTTCGACTTCGAGCCGTCCTCCAACTCCCTGGACGTGTACGTGATGTACCTGCGCCGCAAGACCGAGCAGGGCGGCCTGCCCCGCCTCATCCAGACCGTCCGTGGCGTCGGCTACGCCCTGCGCCCGGCGGCCGGCGCGAACGCGTGAGTACGGTTCCGCCCCCGCCGCTGGCCCCGCCGCGCACCGCCAAGCGCAGTCGGCGGCTCGCCCGCTGGTTCCGGTCCCAATCGCTGCGCAGCCGCCTCACCTTCCTGAGCGCGGCCGCGGTGGCGGTCGCCATCGCGATGTCGGCGCTCGCGTGCTGGTTCATCGTGCACAAGCAGCTGTACGACCAGGTGAAGTCGGATCTGGCGGGCGCGCCTCCGGCCCTGCCCGGCAAGCTGATCTGCTACCCCACTCCGGAGGACGCGCTGGAACACCAGCGCGGCGGCGCCATGCCGGAGATCAGCGGTGCCGTGCCCCGCGACACCCAGTTCCTCTCGCAGGCGGGAGTCTGCCTGCCCCCGGGAGCGACCAAGGCGATCGTGACCAAGCCCGAGGACACCGCCGCCCTCCGGCTCCCGCCCGGACAGTCGGTCATCCGGGAGGGGAAGTACACCAACGGCTCCCCCGCGATCGTCCGGTTGACCTCCAGCCACAAGTTCTCGGTGCCCACCGTCGTCATGGTCGCCACCCCCACCCAGCCCGTCGAGGAGTCCCTCCAGGGCCTCGCCATCCTGCTCGGCGCCGTCTCCCTCGGCGGCATCCTGCTCGCCGCCGTCGCCGGGCGCCTGGTGGCCCACTCGGCCCTCAAGCCGGTCGACCGACTCACCGACGCCGTCGAGCACATCGCCCGCACCGAGGAGGTCGGCACCACCATCCCCGTCCACGGGGACGACGAGATCGCCCGGCTCTCCACCTCCTTCAACTCCATGAGCACCGCCCTCGCCAACTCCCGCGACCGGCAGACCCGGCTGATCGCCGACGCCGGGCACGAGCTGCGCACCCCGCTCACCTCGCTGCGCACCAACGTCGACCTGCTGATCCGCAGCAACGACACCGGCCGCCCGCTGCCGGCCGCCACCAAGACCAAGCTGCTCGGCAACATGAAGGCCCAGATGCAGGAACTCACCGTCCTGATCGGCGACCTGCTCCAGCTCTCCCGCCCCGACTCCCCCAAGCCGGTGCGCAACCTCGCCGTCGTCGCCCTGCACGAGATCGCCGGCCGGGCCGTCGAACGGGCCAAGCTGCGCGGGCCCGGGCTGACCTTCGACACCGTCGCCGAGCCCTGGTACGTGCACGGCGACGCCGCGTCGCTGGAGCGGGCCGTCATCAACCTGCTCGACAACGCGGTCAAGTACAGCCCGCCCGGCGGCACCATCGACGTCCGGCTCCAGCAGGGCGTGCTGACCGTCCGGGACCACGGCCCCGGCATCCCGCCGGACGAGCTCCAGTACGTCTTCGACCGGTTCTGGCGCTCCCCCTCCTCGCGCCAACTGCCGGGCTCCGGCCTCGGGTTGTCGATCGTGGCGCAGAGCGTCCGGGAGGCGGGCGGCGAGGTCACCCTGGGCCCGGCCGAGGACGGCGGCCCGGGCGCGCTGGCCACCCTCCGGCTGCCCGGCGGGCCGGCCCCCGAATAGCCCGGGAAAGCAGGACGGGCGGGGCGCCCCGACAGCGCCCCGCCCGTCCTCATGTCCGGCTCACGGTCAGTCGATGTCGCTGCCCGGGCCGAGGACCTTGATCCGGTCCTGCGCCGGAGCCTTCAGCGGCGCGGCCGCCGAGCTGTGGGCGCTCAGGTAGGCCGTGAAGACGTCCAGGTCGGAGGCGCCGACGAGCTTGTCGGTGCCGGCAGCGAAGGCCGGGAAGCCGTCGCCGCCGCCGGCCAGGAACTCGTTGGCCGCGACGCGGTACTTGCCGGCCGGGTCGATCGGCGCGCCGTTCAGCCGGATCGAATCGGCGACCACCCGGTCCGCGCCGGTCTTGCGCATGTCCAGGGTGTAGTGCAGGTTCGCGGAGTTCTGGAGGATCTTCGGCGCCGCGTCGTTGGGGCCGCTCACCTGCTGCTGGAGCAGCTGGACCAGCTGGGCGCCGGTGAGCGTCTTGACCTGCATCATGTTGGTGAACGGCTGGACGGTGAACGCCTCGCCGTAGGTCACCACGCCGTCGCCCTCGCTGCCCGACGCCTTGTAGACCAGGTCGGAGCGGATCCCGCCCGGGTTCATGAAGGCGACCTGCGCCCCGCCCTTGCCGGCCGGGGAGAGCCCTTCCAGCTGCGCGTCGGCGATCACGTCACCGAGCGGCTTCTCCAGGTCGCTGCTGCCACGGCCGTTGATGTCCGAGCCGATGTAGCCCACCGGGCGGTTGGCGATCGGAGCGGCCAGCTTCTGGTAGTGCTGGACCAGCTCGGTCATGTCCGGCGCCTTCTCGACCGTACGGCGCACCACGTGGTTCTCGGCCTTGACCGAGGGACGCACGATCTCGCCGGTGGTCTTGTCCAGCTTCATGTCGATCTCGGTGAACAGCCGGCCGAAGGACGCGGCGCTGGTCACCGAGCGCGGCACGCCGTTCGGGTCCGGGATGCTGCACGCGTACGCGTTGTGGGTGTGGCCGGTGACGATGGCGCCGACCGCCGGGTCGATCTTCTTCGCGATGTCGACGATCGGGCCGGAGATGCCCTGGCCGGCCGCGCCGCAGTCGTAGTTGTAGACGTTGCTGGCCGGGTAGCCGCCCTCGTGGATCAGCGCGACGATCGAGTTGACGCCCTTGGACTTCAGCTCCGCGGCGTACTTGTTGATCGTGGTGACCTCGTTGGCGAACTTCAGGCCCTTGACGCCCTCGGCGGTCACGATGTTCGGCGTGCCCTCCAGGGTGACGCCGATGAAGCCGATCTTCACGCCCTGCGACTTGGTCACCCAGTACGGGGGCAGCAGCGTCTTGCCGGTTTTCTCGTCGGTGACGTTCGCCGACAGGTAGTTGAAGTTGGCGCCCTTGAACGTACGGCCGGGCTCGTAACAGCCGTCGGTCGGGTGGCAGCCGCCCTCCTGCATCCGCAGCAGCTCCGCCGCGCCCTCGTCGAACTCGTGGTTGCCCACCGAGGTGACGTCCAGGCCGAGCTTGTCCATCGCCTCGATGGTCGGTTCGTCGTGGAACAGCGCCGAGGTCAGCGGGCTGGCACCGACGATGTCACCGGCCGCGACGGTGATCGAGTCGTCGGCCGGGATCCGGGCCTGGCGCAGTTCGGTGGCCAGGTACTCGATGCCGCCGGCCGGCGTCGAGACGACCTGGCCGGTGGCCGGGTCGATCTCCTTGACCGTGCCGGACGAGCCGGCCGGGGGCTCCAGGTTCCCGTGGAAGTCGTTGATCGCCAGCAGCTGGAGGTTGACGGTCTTGTGACGCTTCGCGTTGGCGTCGGCGGCCTGCGCGGCCGTCGGCACGGCCACCGTGCCGAACAGACCTGCGGCGGCGACGACGGCGAGCGCCGCACGTCGGGATCTGACGGTGAGCATGAGGGTCCTCTGCACCTTGGGGGAGCGCCGGCTGTGGACCAGGACCGGACGTTCGGGCGGAGCGGAACACGGGAAAAGCAGGTGTTCCGCCCGTGCAGCCTAGGGTCAACGCGCGTAGCTGTCAGGGGGTCGGACGTAACAAGAGGATTACCTACTGACGAACCATCGCCGTCCGGCCGGTGCGAGAGCCGTGTGCGAGCCGCCCGCACGCCGTCTGCGGGCCGGCCTCAGACCCCCGGCTCGGCGGCCAACTGCCGCTCCGCACGCACCCGTTCGGCCACCGCGTCCTCGGTCATCGCGCGGTCGGTGTACACCAGCGGTCGCTCCGCCTCGGTGATGATGTGCTTCACCACCTGCACGTTGCCGTTGACGTCCCACACCGCGATGCCCGGCGACAGCGTCGGGATGATCTCCACCGCCCAGCGCGGCAGACCCAGCACCCGGCCGGTGGCCCGCGCCTCCTCGGCCTTCTGCATGTAGATCGTCCGGGTGGAGGCCATCTTCAGGATCGCCGACGCCTCCTTGGCCGCCGCGCCGTCCACCACGTCCGACAGGTGGTGCACCACCGCCACGAACGAGAGCCCCAGCCGCCGGCCGAACTTCAGCAGCCGCTGGAACAGCTGGGCCACGAACGGGCTGTTGATGATGTGCCAGGCCTCCTCGACCAGGAAGATGCGCTTCTTCCGGTCCGGCCGGATCCAGGTGTGCTCCAGCCACACCCCGACGATCGCCATCAGGATCGGCATCGCGATCGAGTTGCGGTCGATGTGCGAGAGGTCGAAGACGATCAGCGGCGCGTCCAGGTCGATGCCCTCGGTGGTCGACCCGTCGAACATGCCGCGCAGGTCACCGTCGACCAGCCGGTCCAGCACCAGCGCCACGTCCAGGCCCCAGGACTGCACCTCCTCCACCGCCACGCCCAGCGACTCCACCGACGACAGGTCGGGATTGCGCAGGGTGTCGATGATGTCGTCCAGCACCGGCTGGCGGCCCTTCACCGACGCCGCGACGTGCGCGTGCGCGGCCTTCAGCGCGAACCCGGCCCGCTCCTCCAGCCCGCGCCCCATCGCCACCTCGACGATGGTGCGCAGCAGCGACAGCTGCCCGGTCTGGGTGATCGCCGGGTCCAGCGGGTTGAGCTTCACCCCGCCGTCCCGGGCCGCCATCGGGTCCAGCCGGATCGACTTTATGCCCAGCGCGTTCGCGATCAGGTTCCACTCGCCGACGCCGTCCTCGCCCTGCGCGTCCAGCACCACGACCTGCCGGTCGCGGAACCTCAACTGCCGCAGCACGTACGTCTTCTCCAGCGCCGACTTGCCGTTGCCGGACTCGCCGAGCACCAGCCAGTGCGGGGCCGGCAGCTGCTGCCCGTACAGCTGGAACGGGTCGTAGACGTAGCCCTTGCCGCTGTACACCTCGCGCCCGATGATCACTCCGGAGTCGCCCAACCCCGGTGCGGCGGTGGGCAGGTAGACCGCCTGCGCCTGCCCCGTGGAGGTGCGCACCGGCAGCCGGGTGGTCTCCACCTTGCCGAACATCAGGCTGGTGAACGCCTCGGTGAGGTTGCCGAGTGCCATGGGCGGCCTCCTGGGGTGTCAGCGGTGGACGGACGGCGGTGGGACGGGTGCGCGCGTGCTCAGCGGCGGATGCCGGTGGCGAACGGCAGGGTGTTGACGAACGCCCGGTGGTGCTCGCGGTCGCACCACTCCAGCTTGAGGTAGCTCTTGCCGGCCGAGGCACGGATGGTCCGCTTGTCGCGGGCCAGCGCGTCCGGATTGCGCGCGGAGACCGTGATGTAGCCGACCAGGTTCACCCCGGCCGCGCCGGAGGCCAGGTCGTCACCGCGCTGGTCCACCCGGCCGGTGTGGGCCAGGTCGCGCGGGTCGACCGTCCGGTTCATCTTGGCCGCGCGGCTCGCCTCGGCCTCGTCGTTGGTCTTCTCGGTCAGCATCCGCTCGATCGCGACGTCGGTGGGCTCCAGGTCCATCGTCACCGCGACCGTCCGGATCACGTCCGGGGTGTGCACCAGCAGCGGCGCCAGGAAGTTGACGCCCACCGGGGTCAGCGGCCACTCCTTGATCCACGCGGTGGCGTGGCACCACGGCTCCCGGGTCGCCGACTCCCGGGTCTTCGCCCGCAGGAACTGCGCGTGCGTCGCGTCCAGTTCGGCCGGCCAGGCGTTGCGCCGGGACATCGCCTGGATGTGGTCGATCGGGTGGTCCGGGTCGTACATCGAGTGCAGCAGCGAGGACAGCCGGGCCTGGCCCAGCGGCTGGCGCACCCGGATGTCCGCCTCCGCCAGCCGGGCGCAGATGTCGGTCAGCTCGCGCGCCATCACGGCCGCCAGCCCGTCGTCGTCCCGGGCCCGCCGGCCGGCCGAGGGCTGGTCGTAGGCGCTGCGGCCCATCGCGTGCGCCTCCGCCGCCAGGTCACGGGTGTAGTGCATGCAGGCCACCAGGTACGCCCGGTGCTGCTCCGAGGATGTCGACACCATCGACTGCAGCTGGTCGTACGAGTCCTGCAACCAGCGCGGCGCGTCCGGATCGCCCCGCCGCTCGACGTCCTTGGCGTGCGCGTCCGGGTCGGCCGGCAGCGTCCGGGCCAGGATCTGCAGCCGGGTCACGAAGCCGTCCCCGTTGGCCACGTGCTTCAGCAGCGTGCCGAACCGGTCGACCAGTGCCTCCTGGTCCTCCGAGTCGCGCAGCCCGACGCCCGGGCCCTCGATCTCGATCGCCGCCGTCACCGTCCGCCGCTCCAGGTGCATCAGCACCCCGACCTCGTCCGGCCCGAACGGCGCGGTCAGCCAGCGCAGCCGCCCCACCCCCGGCGGCGGGCCGACCTCCACCTCCCGGCCGTCCAGCCGGGTGCCGGCGTCCATCGCGTCGGACCGCCACACCGCCCGCCCGCTGCGGACCGTCCGCCGGTACGTCCGGTTGATCTCCACCCACTTGTAGAACGTCCGCTTGCGGTACGGCACGTACACCGCCGCGATCGCCAGCAGCGGAAGGCCGACCAGACCGGCGATCCGCAGCGGCAGGACCGGCATCAGCAGACCCCAGAGCATGCCGAGGAACGCCCCGAAGATGATCAGCACGATCTCGCCGGACTCCCGGTTCCGGCCGATCGGCGCGTTCGGGCGGGCCTTGCCGATCAGGTAGGTGCGGCGCTGGTGCACGTACGGCTGGGCGTACTGGGCGCCGTACTGGCCGAGCGGTTCGCTGCTCACTTACCCGTCACCCTCCCTTCGCTGGATTGCTGTCACGGATCGGAACCGGCGTCTGCGGCGGCCCGGCCTGCTGCGGCGGGGCCGGCGTCCGGCCGGCGTGCGCGGCGATGCCCGGCGCGACCGACCCGCCGCCGGCGCCCCCGCCGCCACCCCCGCCGACCGGACCGCGGTCGCCGTGGGTGGTGATGCCCTGCTTCATCAGGTTCGCGGTGCCGTTGATCATCGCCGAACCGGCCTGCACCGCGCTCGCCCGGGCCCGGCGCATGTTCAGCATCTCGTCGCCGAAGCCCGGCACGAAGCGGTACACCGCGGCACTCGCGAAGATCGACAGGAACAGGATCGCCAGCCCCGACAGCACCCGCGAGAACGTGTCGTCCGCCCCGCTCCCGCCGGCCACGGCACCCGCCAGGCCCAGGATGATCACGATGATCGGCTTCGCCAGATCGACCGCCACCATCATCCCCGCCCACCGGCGCACGTGCTTCCACAGCTGCTTGTCCACCAGCCCCGCGTACACCGCCGTCCCCAGCAGCGCGCCCACGTACAGCATCGCCGCGCGGATCAGCAGCTCGATCCACAGCACCGCCGCGGCCAGCACCGCCACCAGCGACACCATCACCAGGATCAGCGGCCCACCGCCGACGTCCCCCTTCTCCAACGTGTCGGCGAACCCGCCCAGGTACGTCCCGGTGTCCGACTTCGTCCCCACCGCGATCGCCTTGGTCAGCCCGTCCGTCACGCTCACCACGGTGTACAGGATCAACGGCGTGAACGCCGAGGCCACCACCGTCAGCCACAGGAAGCCGATCGCCTCCGTGAACGCCGTCGTCAACGGCGCCCCGCGCACCGCCCGCTTCGTCACCGCCAGCAGCCACAGCACCAGCGTGATCACCGTCGACACGGCGAACACCACCGCGTACTGCTGCAGGAACGACGCATTGGTGAAGTCCACCTTCGTCGTCCCGTCGATCGCCCCCGACAGGTTCCGCACCACCCAAGCCGCCGCCTGCGCACACCCCTTGGCCAACGACCCGAGCGGATCGGTCACACTGCCGACAGCACCGCCACCGGGGATCGAGCCGCCTCCGCTACCCGGCGGAGCACAGTAGACGTCGTTCCCGGGCAGGGGGATGCCGGGACAACTCGTGTTGGTTGCCGCAGGGCTGGGAGTGGGCGAGGGCGCGGCCAGTGCGCGGTTGGCCGACAGCGCGACCGCGAGGGCGCCGAACAGAGCCGTTCCTGCCACTCGGCCCATAGTCCGTCGAACGACGCCCGGATTATCGTCAACGGGCATAGCGGAAGCCTCCGAACTGCTCGACGGCACCAGTGATCTCCTCGGCGGTCGCGGCCTGCTGGTCCGGCGGGACGGGCGCCGGGCCCGACGCCCGGCTGAAGTCGGTGAGCTTCCAGTCCGTTCCGGTCCACCTCAGGCTGAGACCGAGCGTGAACCACTCCTCGGAGACCGGCCGAACCGAACGCTCACCGGCCAATCCGTACAGACCCGTGCACCACACGTCGACCTTGACGCTCTCCGCGCTGTAGCCACTGCTCTTGGTCCCGACCGGGATCGTCCGACTGACGAAGGTCATGCCGGCGGGCGGCCGCCCCTGAGAGTCGACCCCGAACTTGGCGGCCGTCTCCGGAGAGAAGCCCTGGTCCAGGCGGCTCTGCAGCGTCGCCGCCGCGCCCGGGTCGGCGATGGTGGCGACGATGGTGTGGCGGCTGTCGGTGCGGAACATGTCCGCGGAGCCGATCGCCACCGCGTAGTTGGCGGCGGCCGACTGGGCGCCCTGGTCGCTGTGCGGGAAGCCGGAGGCGATGCCGTTGGCGGTGGTGGTGACGGGCTGGTCGCCGCTGGGTGCGGGGCCGGCGCCGGAGGCGGCGCTGGGGGCGGCGCGGTCGGCGGAGTGGCCGGAGTCGCCCGGGTCGGGCTTGCCGCGGTTGGCGATGGAGATGGCGATCACGAGCAGGGTGACGACCACGAGGATGGTCAGCAGGGTGCGTAGCGGCCTGGACTGACGCTGGTTCGACTGGGAGGAGGGCTGTTCGCCGACCGGCAGCCGCGTACGGGTGTGCGGCTGGTCGTCGGACAACGGCACGGCGGCCCTCCTGGTGCGGGGAGCCGGGCGGCTCCGGGGGCCCTCCGCCCGGGGGCGGGCGCGGACGGAGGGTGGGTACGGGGTGGGTTCCTGGCGGGGCCGGCCGGGGCGGTCCGGTCGGGGGACCTGGCCTCGGACGTTCCGGACTAAGACTGCCCGATCGTCAGATCGCCATACCGTAGACAATGGTGAACAGAGTGCCGAGCGATCCGATGATGAACACGCCGGTCAGGCCGGCGACGATCAGCCCCTTGCCCTGTTCGGCGCCGAAGCTGTCCCGCAGCGCGGTCGCACCGATCCGCTGCTTGGCCGCACCCCAGACGGCGAGGCCGAGGCAGATGAGGATGGCCACGGCCATGACTACCTCGACCATCACCCGCGCCTCCGACCCGAGGCTGGCGAACGGCCCCCAGTCGGGGGCGATGCCCCCGATGATGGTGTCGATATTCGCCTTCTTTGGAGGGTCCTCGGCCAGGTGGCCGACCGCGTAGGTGTGCACGCTGCTCAGGTTCATTTCCATCTCACCGCCCGATCAGGCAAATTCAAGGGCCCTGACCCCGCCCGCGCGAAGGGTCGGTGCCTATTCTTGGCCAGATCTGATGTCGACTTGGCTACTTCTCGCGGATTGGTCGTGAGGCATCGGACACGTACGCGAGGATGTCCACCGTACGAAGGATAGCGCTCACTCTTTGTATCTCTGATGATTGCGGTGAGCAACGCCTTCCGGGACACTTCGACTGACGATTCGTCGGGATGGTGCTGATGGTACTCCGGAAGGGCGGTACAGCCGCCGCTGCAGCGGGAGTTGTCGCGTTCGGCTTCATCGGCCTGGTGACGATCGGGACGTATGCGGCGAGTGGGACGCCGCAGCAGTCGGCGAATCGCTCCGCCCTCGCCCCCGGAACGGTCCCGGCGGTCTACCAGGACACCATCCAGAAGTGGGGATCGCTCTGCCCCGAGATCTCCCCGCCGATGCTCGCGGCGCAGCTGTACCAGGAAAGCGGTTTCGACCCGAAGGCCCGCTCCGGTGTCGGCGCCGAGGGAATGGCGCAGTTCATGCCGGGCACCTGGGCGTCGTACGCCACGGACGGTGACGGGGACGGCAAGAAGGACGTCTGGAACCCCTTCGACGCGATCGCCTCGGCGGCGGTCTTCGACTGCGCGCTCGCCAAGGACGTCGCCAACGTTCCGGGCGACCGGCAGGCCAACATGCTGGCCGCGTACAACGCCGGCCCGTACGCGGTGACGAGCAACAAGGGGATCCCGCCGTACAAGGAGACCCAGGGCTACGTGCGGAACATCCAGGCGATGGCCCGCAGTTTCACCGCGCCGACCGCGCCGGTGGAGGTGTCCGCGCAGTCGGCCGCGGCGATCTACTTCGCGCAGACCAAGCTCGGCACGCTGTACCTGTGGGGCGGGGAGGGCCTGGCCTCGCAGGGCGGCCGGTTCGACTGCTCCGGACTGACGAGGGCCGCGTACGAGAGCGTGGGCATCGAGCTGCCCCGGGTGGCGAACGACCAGTGGTACGCCGGGCCGCATCCGTCGCGGGATCAGTTGCGGCCGGGGGACCTGGTGTTCTTCGCGACCGACCTGAGCGACCCGCGCAGCATCCACCACGTCGGGATCTACGTCGGCGGCGGCTACATGATCAACGCGCCGCACACCAACGCGGTGATCCGCTACGACAAGATCGACACCCGGGAGTACATCGGCGCGACCCGGGTCACCTCGGACGGCGCCCAGGCCCTGCCGACTCGCGACAACAACGGCAACGGCACGGTCAACGCCCCCAGCCGCCCCGGCACCACGACGGCGCCCACGACGGCCGCCAGGCCGGCCGTGGCGGCCCCGCCCGCACCGACCGCGGCGGCCCAGACCTCACCGCTCGCCGCACCGGCCCGGTCCGCCCCCGCCGCCCCCGCCGTCCCCACCACTCCCGCCGCCGCCCCCGGCCGAGCGAGCCGGAACGGCTGAGGCGGAGCGTGATCTGTGTGCGCGGTGTGGACGCTGAGTCAAGTTTCGATAACCGCGCGTTTCGAGTGGAACGGCCCGTCCCGACGATGACGTTTGGTCTGGTGGCCCCCCGTCAGCTTTCCGCGTGCCGGGCGGGCCCCGGCGGTAACGACCAGGTGTAGCGGACCAGAAGGAGGTGCGGCGTGTCGACGCCGCTTGCCGACACGACCAACCCCGACCTCGGCCTGCTCTACGCCGTCAACGGCCTGGCCAAACGCTCCCCGCAATGGCTGGACCACCTGGTCTCGTGGATCGGCGAGTACGGCATCCTGATCGGCCTCGCCATGCTCGGCCTGGTCGCCTGGCTGCAGGCCAGACGCCGCCCGGACGCGCCGGTGGCGGTGGCCGGGCTGCTCTGGGTGCCGCTGTCGGTGGCGATCGCCGAGCTGGCCAACCTGCCGATCGCCGCGATCGTGGACCGGCCCCGCCCCTTCGTGGACCACTCCGGGCTGCTGGTGCTGGTGGACGGCAAGGCCGGCACCCACTCCTTCGTCAGCGACCACTCGACGATGACCATGGGCGTCGCGGTGGCGCTGTTCCTGGTGAACCGACGGCTCGGCTGGATCGCCGGCGGGCTGGCCCTGCTGCAGGGCTTCTGCCGGATGTTCATGGGCGTGCACTACCCGACCGACGTGATCGGCGGCTTCGCGCTGGCCGTCGCCGTGGTGCTGCTGCTGGCGCCGATCGCGATGGCGGTGCTGGTGCCGTTCTGCCACGCGCTGACCCGCACCGCCGTCGCCCCGCTGATCCGGGCGCCGGAGCGCGGCGGGGCCGCCCGCGGCGAGGCCGGGCCGCGCGGGCGCGGACGCCGGCGCGGTCGGGGGCCGGTGCGGGCCGAGGAGCAGCCGCCGGAGTCCGACCTCGCGGCCTGAGCCGGCCAGGGTCCGCAGGAGAGGGCCTAGGCCGTGTCTCATAATTGATCTTGTGGTGGGTCGAGGAGAGATAACGGATGCTGCGTGGGCTCGTATAGAGCCGTTGTTGCCGCAGCGGGACGGGGCCGGGCGTCCTTGGCGGGACCATCGCCAGGTGGTGAACGGGGTGCTGTGGCGGCTGCGTACGGGTGCCCCGTGGCGTGATCTGCCCGAACGGTACGGTCCGTGGCAGACCGTCTACCGGCGCTTCGCCCAGTGGGAGAAGGACGGCACCTGGGCCGCGCTCCTGCGCGAGGTCCAGGTCCGCAACGACGCGGTGGGGACCGTGGAGTGGACGGTCTCGATCGACTCCACCGTCGCCAGGGCTCACCAGCACGCCGCCGGCGCCCGCAAAAAGGGGGCCAGTCCGAGGACGAACCGGATGATCCGGCAGCAGTTGCGCGCCGCGAGGCGCTCGGCCGGTCCCGCGGCGGGCTGACCACCAAGATCCACCTGGCGGTCGACGGTCGGGGCCTGCCGCTGTCGATCGTACTGAGCACGGGTAACACGGCCGACTGCACGATGCTGCCCGACGTCCTCGACGCGATCCGTGTTCCACGCGTCGGGACCGGGCGCCCGAGGACCAGGCCCGACCGGGTCGTGGCCGACAAGGCGTACTCCTCCCGGAAGATCCGCCGGCTGCTACGGCGCCGGCGGATCAAGGCGACCATCCCCGAACGCCGGGACCAGATCGCCGGCCGCGCCCGCCGCGCAAACCGCGGCGGGCGCCCACCTGTCTTCGACAAGGCCGCCTACAAGGGGCGGAACGTCGTTGAGCGCTGCTTCGCCAAGCTGAAGCAATTCCGGGCAGTGGGTGAGGTCGACTCGGGGCGCCCTGCTGGTGTCTCCACCAGTGGGTTTCCCCAAGCCGCCTCCCGAACCCGGCGTGCCCGTCTCCGGGCACCGGGCTCTCCACAAGCCCGTTCGGTGTCATTCAGATACTCATACCGCAGTGGGCCACGGGCTCGGGATGATCGTTCCCCGGTATCGGTATCGGGTCGTGCTTACCTTCGCCGGATTGAACAGTTCTCCCTCCTCCGTGGTGGGCCACCAGCCGCCGTCGCAGAAGCGGCGGCGGAGCTGCTTCCATGTGATCCTGGGGTGCTTGCGCCGTATCCATCGAACTACCCGCATCCACGTGTAGTGGCCGAGGTAGCAGAAGGCGACGTTCGAAACCCCTGGACGGAAGTACGCGCACCAGCCCCGCAGCACCTGGTTCAGCCGGTGCAGCAGGGCCGTCAGCGGCAGGCCGACGTTCTGTCGACCGGTCAGTTCCTTCACCTTGGCCGTCACGGAGTGCAATGACTTCCGCGCCGGGTAGGTGTAGATGTACTGCCGGTCCGTGCCCCGCTTCCGGTGGCGCTGGATGCGCCATCCGAGGAAGTCGAAGCCCTCGTCGATGTGGGTGATCCTCGTCTTCTCGACCGATAGGCGAAGACCCATCGGTTTCAGCACCTCTGCGACGTCCCCTCGCAGTTCCTCGGCGTGCTCACGGCTGCCCGAGACGAGTACGAGGAAGTCGTCCGCATACCGGACCAGCCGGTAGTTGGGCAGTCCTCGCCGCCGTCTGCGGCGCCGTTCCTCGGAGGTAGCGCCTGCTCCTCCGGGGGCCTGGGCGATGTGCTCGTCCAGGACCGAGAGTGCGATGTTGGCCAGCAGGGGCGAGAGGATCCCGCCTTGCGGGGTGCCGGTGCGGGTGTCGGTGAGGGCTCCGTCCCGGGAGAGGATCCCGGACTTGAGGAACGCCTTCACCAAGGCCAGGATCCGCTTGTCCCCGATCCGGTCCCGGACCCGGTCCATCAGGGCCGTGTGCGAGATCTCGTCGAAGCACGCCGTGATGTCGCCCTCCACCACCCACTCGTAGGAGTGACTGGTGAGGTAGCGGGTCTCGGCGACAGCGTCCTGAGCCCGGCGGTTCGGGCGGAATCCGTACGAGTACGGAAGGAAGTCCGCTTCGAACACCGGCTCCAGCACCAGTTTCAAGGATGCTTGGACCACCCGGTCCGCCACGGTCGGAATACCGAGACGACGGAGTTTGCCGTTCGCCTTCGGGATCATCCGCTCGCGTACTGGAACCGGTCGGAAGCTGCCGTCCCTCAGCTGAGATCGCAGCCCGTCGAGGAAGACCTCGACTCCCTGCCCGGCCTCGACGGAACGGGCGGTCCTCCCGTCCACTCCGGCCGTGCGGGCACCCTTGTTCCCCCGGACCCGATTCCACGCCATCAGGAGGAGGGCGGGGTCGGTCACGAGGTTGAACAGATCGTCGAACCTGCGATGAGGATCATCGTTTGCCCAACGGTGCAGCTTGGTCTGGATCTTCAGTACCCGCAGCTCCGCCCCGAACAGGGCAGACTCCAGTTCGTCGGTATTCACCGGCGACAACCTCCTGACATTCCAGCGTCCTCACTGCCGACTTGCTTGCCCCCTTCCCCATGTGGCCGGCTCTCCCGGCCTCCGAGTACTACGGAGCCTCCGCCCTGCCCGACGGCCATCAGCCGGCGATGGGCCTGCCCTCGGCCGGACTGGAGGCCCGGTGCGGAGGGCGACCGCGGACAGTTCCCACGTTCACCACGGAGTCGATCGACGGGTGAGGTGCCCAGCTCTACCCCGGCAGCATCGCCACACCTACGCCGCAGACATTCGGCGTGGCCTCCCCACCGATAGGTTGATTCGGCTTCGGAGTCGACCACCAGCCCACCGGCAGTCGTGCACTGCATCCGGCCCAGATCCGCCAGGTTGGAGCCGGTGTCGAAATTACGGGGCGTCAAGCACTGGTTCCTCGCGTACACCTTCCCGTCTCGCTAGCCGGACCCGAACCGTCTGGCAGTGCCAGTCCGTCCCGACGTCGTCAGGGCTGCTTACCGTCCGCCTCGGCATCCCCCGAGACGAACTGCCCCCAGCTTCAGCCGGTTTGCTGCGACAACCCGGCGGTGAAGGTCTCTCACCTCACTCGACTTCATGGCGCCTCGTGGCGCACCAACCAGGTTCGACAAACTGGCCAAGCGCTACCGAGCCGGCGTCATCCTCGCATCACTGATCTTGTGGCTGCGGGCGGAGGAGCAATGACCCCGCCAAGATCAATTACGAGACACGGCCTAGTCCGGCCCCGCGCCGCTCTCGGCGAGGTGCTCGGCCCCCTCGCGGCGGGCCAGGTCGCGGGAGCGGCGGGCCGGGGCGTACCAGCCGCAGCTGCAGCTCGCGAAGGCGAAGGAACCGCGTTCGCTGATCGCGACGTGGTGCTCGGGCATGCGGGTGCCGGGCGTGGCCGGCAGCTCACTGTGCACGTGGTTCACCGTAACGCGCCGACCGGCCCGGGCGCGACGCGCTTCGTGAGCCGGTACCCGTAACCCTTCGCCGCTCAACTCGTTTGCCCGGAAAGAGCTCTGCCCGGCCGGTGGTGTCCGGTGGGCAGTCGGGCCCGAGGGGGTTGTCGCGAGGATGAAGATGACCGACCAGCAGTGCGGTGCGCGGCCGGCAGGCCGCCGGGTGCCGCGCCTGCGTCCGGCGGCCGGGGCCGCCCTGCTCGCAGCCGTCCTGGCCGCGGGTGCGGCCGGCTGCTCGGGCGGCTCCGGCGGCGGCTCCTCCGACCAGCAGTCGAGCGTGCCCGACAAGCTGGCCGCCGACCCGCTGACGGCCGTGCGCGGCGCCGCCGACATCACCGGCCGCACCGGCTCAGCGCACACCGCGACCGAGCTGGTCACCGAGTCCGCCGAGAAGAAGGCCTCGTTCAGCGGGTCCGGCGGCTACGACTACGTGAAGCGGATCGGTCGGCTGGAGGTCCAGGTGCCGCCGGGCGCGGCGACCACCGGGAAGATCGTCGAGGTGGTCCTGCCGGGCACCGTCTACCTGCAGAACAGCGGCGCCAAGGTGCCCGAGGGCAAGTGGGTGAAGCTGGACGTGCGCCAGCTGCCGGACGGCAACCTGGTCAGCAGCGGCGCGACGGACCCGGCCTCGGCGGCGGGGGCGCTGCGCGGGGCGCAGAAGGCGGAGGCGGTCGGCACCGAGACGGTGGACGGGGTCGCGCTGCACCACTACCGGGGCACCCTGGACCTTTCGAAGGCGGCCGACGCGACCGGCGGGCGGGGCGGGGACGGCCTGCGGATGGGGGCGCAGACCTTCACCGTCAAGGAGGTCCCGTACGACGCCTGGCTGGACGACCAGGGCCGGCTGCACAAGGTGGTCGAGGTGTTCACCTTCGCCGGGGTGGCCGGTTCGAAGGAGCCCAAGGACCAGGTGAAGGTGACTTCGACGACCACGCTGAGCGACTTCGGCAAGGCGGTCGAGGCGGCCGAGCCGCCGGCCGCGGACATCTACCAGATGAAGCCCTCGGAGAGCCCGAAGTAGGGC
The DNA here is from genome assembly GCF_041053115.1 of Streptomyces sp. Y1. NCBI lineage: Bacteria > Bacillati > Actinomycetota > Actinomycetes > Kitasatosporales > Streptomycetaceae > Streptomyces > Streptomyces sp. Y1. Next base: position 3,514,594 of record NZ_CP163445.1, read on the forward strand.
CCGGAGCGGGACGCGCCCGGCCGCGGGGCGGTGCTCCGGCGGCCGGGGCGAGACGGGGCGCCGCCGGGGCGGGTGGCCGTCCGGGGAGCGGCGGCCACCCGTTTCGGCGGCGCGGAGATGGCCCGTCCGTGCCATGTGGACGGGCCCCGGAGTGCCTAGGCTGGACGTCGGGTGGCTGCCGCCCGGGCTGGCGAGGCACTGAAGGGGTGGTGCAGGTGGTGTCGTCCACGGGCGGCCGCAGCGGCGGCCACGACGACGCGGCCCTCGACGAGATCGAGCTGGCCGGCGAGCTGATGATCGCCGCGACGGCCAGCCCCGGGGAGCGGCTGCCGACCGAGCGGATCGACGAGGTGCTGCTCGACCGGGTGGTGCCCAGGCCGCCGGACCGGCCCTCGGACCGGGCGGCGGAGGAGCAACGGCCGGGGCACTGACGGGACGCGGCCTCAGCTGCGCAGCAGGCGGCTGATCGCGGCCGTGGCCTCGGCCACCTTGGCGTCCAGCTCGGCGCCGCCCTCCTCGGCGGCGGCGGCCACGCAGTGCCGCAGGTGCTCCTCCAGCAGGGAGAGCGCGAAGGACTGCAGCGCCTTGGTGCTGGCCGAGACCTGGGTGAGCACGTCGATGCAGTAGACGTCCTCGTCGACCATCCGCTGGAGGCCGCGGATCTGGCCCTCGATCCGGCGCAGCCGCTTGAGGTGGGCGTCCTTCTGGGCGCTGTAGCCGTGCGGGCCGTGGGCGGGCGCGGCGGCGTGGCCGGCGTGCGGGTCGGTCCCGGGCACGTCGTCCTGCTCGGTGCGCGCTTGCGTCGTGGTCATCGGCCCGCCTTCGTCCTGGGTGCCTGCTGGCTGCGTCGGGTTCCAGTGTCCAACACCCGGACCGTCCGTGGTGTTCCGCCGGCCGACCCGGCACGTGCCATCGGGTGCGGGCGGGCGGTGCCGGGATTGCGCCGTCTGAGCGGCGCCCCGGTCTTCCGGGCCCACGACGGGGGCAATCCGTGCGAGGTTCCGTCAGACTGAGGAACCGCGTCCGCGCCTGGAGGCGCGGTCCTGGTCAGTCGGCACGGCAGTCGAACGGAACGGGAGGTTCCGCCTCCTGTCTCACCACCCCGTTTGCGCGATCGCGCTTGGTTGCACCTAGCATCGTTCAGTCCCTACCCCGCACATCGGAGATTTCCGTGCGTTTTAGCCTGACCCCGAAGGAGACGAGCTTCTACGACATGTTCGCCGCCGCGGCGGAGAACCTCGTCGTCGGTTCGAAGCTCCTGCTCGAACTGCTGGGATCAGACGTGTCGGCCCGCGCGGAGATCGTCGAGCGCATGCGCGCCGCCGAGCACGCCGGGGACGACACCACCCATGCGGTGTTCCACCAGCTGAACTCCTCCTTCATCACGCCCTTCGACCGCGAGGACATCTACAGCCTCGCCTCGTCGCTGGACGACATCATGGACTTCATGGAGGAGGCCGTCGACCTGGTCGTCCTCTACGACATCCAGACCCTGCCGAAGGGCATCGAGCAGCAGATCGAGGTGCTCGCGCGGGCAGCCGAGCTCACCGCCGAGGCGATGCCGAACCTCCGCAGCATGTCGAACCTCACCGAGTACTGGATCGAGGTCAACCGGCTGGAGAACCAGGCGGACCAGATCCACCGCAAGCTGCTCGCCCACCTGTTCTCCGGTCAGTACGACGCGATCGAGGTGCTCAAGCTCAAGCAGGTCGTGGACGTCCTCGAAGAGGCCGCGGACGCGTTCGAGCACGTCGCGAACACGGTGGAGACCATCGCGGTCAAGGAGTCCTGACCCTCGTGGACATGGCAGCACTCATCGCCGTCATCGGCGTTGCGTTCTTCTTCACCTACACCAACGGCTTCCACGACTCGGCGAACGCCATCGCCACCTCGGTCTCCACCCGGGCGCTGACGCCCAAGGCCGCGCTCGCGATGGCCGCGGTGATGAACCTGGCCGGCGCCTTCCTGGGCAGCGGGGTGGCGCACACCGTCTCCAAGGGGATCATCGAGACCCCCACCGGCAACCAGGGCATGGCGATCCTGTTCGCCGCCCTGATCGGTGCGATCGCCTGGAACCTGGTCACCTGGTACTTCGGCCTGCCGTCCTCCTCCTCGCACGCCCTGTTCGGCGGCATGGTGGGCGCGGCGCTGGCCGGCGGGATCGACGTGATCTGGAGCGGCGTGATCGACAAGATCATCGTCCCGATGATCCTCTCGCCGGTGGTCGGCCTGGTCGGCGGCTTCCTGGTGATGCTCGCGATCCTGTGGATCTTCCGCCGGGCCAACCCGCACCGCGCGAAGCGCAACTTCCGGGTCGCCCAGACCGCCTCGGCCGCCGCGATGGCGCTGGCGCACGGTCTGCAGGACGCGCAGAAGACCATGGGCATCGTGGTGATGGCGCTCACCATCTCCGGCCACCAGAGCACCGGGGACATCCCGGTCTGGGTGAAGATCTCCTGCGCGACGATGCTCTCGCTCGGCACCTACGCGGGCGGCTGGCGGATCATGCGGACCCTCGGCCGCAAGATCATCGAGCTGGACCCGCCGCAGGGCTTCGCCGCCGAGGCGACCGCCTCGACGGTCATGTACATCACCTCGTTCGTCTTCAAGGCGCCGATCTCCACCACCCACGTGATCACCGCGGCGATCATGGGCGCGGGCGCCACCAAGCGCATCCGCGCGGTGCGCTGGGGCGTCGCGAAGAACATCGTGCTCGGCTGGTTCATCACGATGCCGGCGGCCGCCCTCGTCGCGGCGCTGGTGTACTGGTTCGTCCACCTGTTCTGGGGCTGACGGCCCCGGGACGCCGCACCAGCGAGCGGACGAACGACAGAAAGCAGGGCCCGCCCCCACATCTCGGGGGCGGGCCCTGCTCGTGCTCCGCGGCGGCACCGCCATGCAGCACCGAGGAGCAGCTGGGATCCGGCCTAGCCGAAGCGGCCGGAGATGTAGTCCTCGGTCGCCTGGACCGACGGGTTGGAGAAGATCCGCTGGGTGTCGTCCAGCTCGATCAGCTTGCCGGGCTGCCCGACGCCGGCCAGGTTGAAGAAGGCAGTACGGTCGCTGACGCGGGCCGCCTGCTGCATGTTGTGGGTCACGATGACGATGGTGAACTGCGACTTCAGCTCGCCGATCAGGTCCTCGATGGCCAGGGTGGAGATCGGGTCGAGCGCGGAGCAGGGCTCGTCCATCAGCAGGACCTGCGGCTCGACCGCGATGGCGCGGGCGATGCACAGGCGCTGCTGCTGACCGCCGGAGAGGCCGGCCCCCGGCTTGTTCAGCCGGTTGTGGACCTCCTTCCAGAGGTTGGCGCCCTTCAGCGAGCGCTCCACCACCTCGTCCAGGACGGCCTTCTTCTTCACGCCGGCGAGCTTGAGCCCGGCGACCACGTTGTCGTAGATCGACATGGTCGGGAACGGGTTCGGGCGCTGGAAGACCATGCCGATGGAGCGGCGCACGGCGACCGGGTCGACGTTGGAGGCGTACAGGTTCTCGTCGTCCAGGAGGACCTTGCCCTCGACCCGGGCGCCGGGGATCACCTCGTGCATCCGGTTCAGGGTGCGCAGGAAGGTGGACTTGCCGCAGCCGGAGGGGCCGATGAAGGCGGTCACCGAGCGGGGTTCGATGCTCATCGAGATGTCCTCGATGGCCTTGGTGGTGCCGTAGTAGGCCGACAGTCCGCTGACGTCGATGCGCTTGGCCATGATCGTTGCTTCTCTCGTCTTCTTCGTACGTCAGTCGGTCGCTCAGTGTCCGCCCTTGGGCGAGCGCCAGCGTGCGATGCCCCGGGCGATGAGGTTGAGCCCCATCACGAAGGCGATCAGCACCAGCGCCGCACCCCAGGCACGGGCGTAACCGTTGTCGTTGTTGACCACCGAGTACTGCTGCCAGATGTACATCGGCAGGGACTGCTGCGGTCCGTCGAACGGGTTGCTGTTGATGTAGTCGGCGCCGAACACCAGCATCAACACCGGGGCGGTCTCGCCCGTGATGCGGGCGACCGCGAGCATCACGCCGGTGGTGATGCCGCCGATCGCGGTGGGGAGGACGATCCGCAGGATCGTCTTCCACTTCGGCACGCCGAGGGCGTACGAGGCCTCGCGCAGCTCGTTCGGGACGAGCTTGAGCATCTCCTCGGTGGAGCGGACCACGACCGGGATCATCAGGATCGCCAGCGCGAGGCTGCCCGAGAAGCCGGAGTAGTTGAAGCCGAGGGCGAGGTTCCACAACGAGAAGACGAACAGGCCGGCGACGATCGACGGGATGCCCGTCATGACGTCGACGAAGAAGGTCACGGCCTTGGCGAGCCCGCCGCGGCCGTACTCGACCAGGTAGACGGCGGTCAGCAGGCCGATCGGGGCGGCCATCACGGTGGCCAGGCCGACCTGCTGCAGGGTGCCGAGCAGCGCGTGGTAGATGCCGCCGCCCTTGCCGGTCTGGATGACGCCCTTCATCGAGTGGCTCAGGAAGTTCCCGTCCACCACGCCGATGCCCTGCTGGATCGTGTACACGGTGAGCGAGACCAGCGGGACCACGGCCAGGATGAAGGCGACCCAGACCACCGAGGTGGCGAGCCGGTCCTTGGCCTGGCGCCGGCCCTCGACCCGGGCCGAGATCAGGTAGCCGCCCAGCAGGAACAGCAGCGCCGAGATCAGGCCCCACTGTAGGTGGCTCTCCAGCCCGCCCGCGGCACCGATCCCGCAGCCGAGCGCGATCGCGCCGGCCGCCACGGCGGGCGGGGTCCAGCGGGGCAGGCGGTTGGCGGTGAGCTTCGGGCCGGTCTGCGGCCGGGCGTCCTCGGGGACGGTGGTGACGACACTCATGCGTTGGCCCCCGAGTACTCCTTGCGGCGGGCGATGATCAGTCGCGCGGCACCGTTCACCAGCAGGGTGATGACGAACAGGACGAGGCCGGAGGCCATCAGCGCGTTGCGGCCGTTCTCGCCGGCCTCGGCGAACTTCAGCGCGATGTTCTGCGCGAAGGTGCCGCCGCCCGCGTCGAGGATGTGCAGCGACAGGACGCTGTTGGAGGAGAGCACCACCGCGACCGCGATGGTCTCGCCGAGCGCACGGCCGAGGCCGAGCATGGAGGCCGAGATGACGCCGGGGCGGCCGAACGGCAGCACCGCGGTGCGGATCATCTCCCAGCGGGTCGCGCCGAGCGCGAGCGCCGCCTCCTCGTGCATCCGCGGCACCTGGCGGAACACCTCGCGGGAGACCGCGGTGATGATCGGCAGGATCATGATCGCCAGCAGGATGCCGACGGTGAACAGGTTGCGCGGGGTGCCGGACTGGGTCTGGTCGAAGAGGTACGTCCAGCCGAGGTACTGGTTGAGCCAGCTGGTCAGGCCGTCCAGGTGCGGCACCAGGAAGAGCGCGCCCCACAGGCCGTAGACGATGCTGGGCACCGCGGCGAGCAGGTCGACGAGGTAGGCGAACGGCTGGGCGATCCGCCGCGGCGCGTAGTGCGAGATGAACAGCGCGATCCCGATGGCCACCGGGACGGCGATCACCATCGCGATGAGGGCGCTGACGATGGTGCCGAAGACCAGGACGGCGATGCCGAAGACCGGCTTCGGGGCGTCCGGCGTCCACTCGAAGGTGGTGAAGAAGTTGCCGTCGTTCTTGCTGAGGGCCAGGCCCGAGCGCCAGGCCAGGAATCCGGCGATCGCGGCCATGATGACCAGCAGCAGGATGCCCGCGCCGCGGGCGAGGTTCATGAAGATCTTGTCGCCGACGCGGCTGTCGCGCGCTCGGCGTTCCCTGCCTCGCGGGGCGGCAGGGGGGGATGAAGTCATTGGTCTACTCCGGTCTGGTGGCGCCGCCCCGGCGGGGGGACGGCACCATGGCGGCGGTGCCCCGGACGTTGGTGCTGGGTTCGTGCGTTCCGGTGGGACGGCCCCTGCCCCCCTCGCTCACGGGGCCGTCCCACCGGTGGTCCTGTCGGGTCAGGCCAGGGCGCCGACGGCGGCCTTGACCTTGTCGCCGATGGCGGCGGGCATCGGGACGTAGCCCTTGTCGCCGATCGACTTCTGGGCGGCGTCGCTGATCGTGTAGTTCAGGAAGGACTTGAGGGTGTCCAGGGTCTCGGCCTTGTTGCCCTTGTCGCAGGCGATCTCGTAGGTCACCAGGACGATCGGGTAGGCGTTGTCGGCCTTGGTGCCGTAGTCCAGGGTGAGGGCGAGGTCGCCGTCGGTGCCCGAGATGGTGGAGGAGGCCAGGGTGAGCGCGGCGTTGGCGGCGGTCGCCTCGACCGGCTGGGCGGCACCGGTGGAGATCTTGGCGCTCTTCAGGTTGTTCAGCTGGGCGAAGGACAGCTCGGCGTAGCCGATCGAGTTCTTGACCTGCTTGATCTGGGCGGAGACGCCGGCGCTGCCGTTGGCGGACTGGCCGTTCTTGCCCTTCCACGCCTTGCTCGGCTCGGCGGTCCAGGCGCCGCCGGAGGTCTTGGCGAAGTAGGAGGTCAGGTTGTAGGTGGTGCCGGAGTCGTCCGAACGGTGGAACGAGGCGATGTCGGCGTCCGGGAGCTTGGCGCCCGGGTTCAGGGCGACGATGGCCGGGTCGTTCCACTTGGTGATCTGCGAGTCGAAGATCTTGGCGGCGGTCGGGCCGTCCAGGACCAGGTTGTCGACGCCGTCGATGTTGTAGACCAGCGAGACCAGGCCGGCCACCATCGGCAGGTCGATCGCCTTGCCACCGGTGCAGACGGCCTTGGAGGCGTCGACGTCGGCGGGCTTCAGGGCGAAGTCGGTGCCGGCGAAGGCGACCTTGCCCTGGTTGAACTGCTGGACACCCGCGCCGGAGCCGCCACCGCTGTAGTTGACGGTGATGCCGGAGCAGGCGGCGCCGAAGCTGGCCTTCCACACGTCCATGGCGTTGGCCTGGGCGGTCGAACCGGCGCCGAGCAGCGTTCCGTTCTTGCCACAGTTGACCGCGGCGCTGGCCGCGGCGGAGCCGCTGGAGCCACCGGACGCCTTGGTGTCACTGTTGTCGTCCGAACCGCAGGCGGCGAGCGACAGCGAGCTGACGAGCGCCATGGCACCGATGGCGAGGGCCTTGGAGCGGCCGTTCCGCTGGAGCTTCACTGGGGTGTCCCTTTCTGTGGCATTGCCCGTCGCGCGGGCCGTACAGGTACGGCGGAGCACGGGTTTTGCTGTGGTCCGGGGCCCGTTCGGCCCTCCGGTAGTCCCGAAGTTAGGCCGGGTAAGTGACACGACAGCCGGTCGCAAGTGAACGGGGAGTGAACCTCGGAGGGATGACAGGAAACTACGTCAGGTAGTAACGGTTGCGTCACGGCAAGGGCTCGGGAAGATCACTTCCACCGTTCCGCCACCGGCGGCTCCCCGTTCGTCCGCACGGGCCGCGCCCCCAGGATCACCAACAGGGCATCGATCAGCAACCGGTCGCGCTCGTGCGTCAGCCGGGCGCGGGCCTTCCCGGCCGGCAGCCACTCCAGCCGGTCCACCTCCCGGTTCGGCCGGAACGCCCCGCCGGCTGGCACCGCCGCCCAGTACCGCACCTCCTTCGGCCGGCCCTGCGCCAGGTAGTGCTGGGCGGGCAGCTCCGGGCCGAGCACGCAGGCGTAGCCGGTCTCCTCCCGGACCTCGCGCAGCGCCGCCTCGACCACGCCCTCGCCCGGGTCGAGCTTGCCCTTGGGCAGGCTCCAGTCGTCGTACTTCGGACGGTGGATCACCGCGATCCGCGGCCGGCCCAGCCGACCGCTCTTCTTCGGCCGGCCCGGCAGCCACAGCACCGCGCCCGCCGCGAGGACCACCCGGGCGGACGCCGGACCGGCGGCGGTGACGTCCACCGTCCGCCGCCCGGTCCACGGCTGCCCGGTCCTCGATTGTTCGTGCACACTCAAGCCATTCGTGGTGCGGGGGGATTCCCCCAGCCCTCGGCAGGGGGCAGTTCCAACCAGCCGTCCAGGCCGGGCGGGAGGTCGGGCCACCGGCGGCCGAAGGCGTACCGTGCCGCCTCCACCTCCAGTCGCTGATCAGCATGCACCACGCCCAGCACGTAGGCGGTCGCCGGGGTGATCCGGGGCGTGCGCGCCGCGGTGGCGACGGTCACCGCCGCGTCCGCCGCCTCCTGGTGGCGGCCCAGCACCGCGTCCAGCTCGTCCAGCTCGCTGGACGGGCGGCCGCACACCTCCAGCGCGTACCGGGCCCGCTTCAGCAGGATCCGCATCCGGGACCAGGGCGCGTCGTCCGCGGCCAGCGCCGTGTCCGCGTCCGCACCACCGCGGGCCGCCGGCACCGCGCCCAGCCGGCGCAGCACGTCCCCGCCGTACGGCGTCGCGGCCCGCTGCAGCGGCAGCTGCTGGGCGCTCGCGGACAGCGCGGTGAACGCGGCGGCCGCCTGCGGCAGCAGCACCGCCGACGCCCGGCCGCCCGCCGACTCCAGCAGCGGCGCCTCGCCGACCAGCAGCGTCATCCGATCCGCGAGCGCGTGCAGCCGGGCCGAGCGCAGCTCCTGCAGCACCGTGGAGTGCGCCCTGGTCCGGGCCAGCGTCAGCTGGCGGTCCAGCAGGGCCCGCGCCTTCGGGGCGCCCGCGTGCCCGACCAGCATGCCGGTGCCCTCCGGGTCGGTGCCGCTCAGCGAGTCCAGCGCGCCGAGCAACCGGGCCGAGCGGCGGACGTAGCCCGGTTCCAGCGCCAGCAGGTTCAGCAGCCAGCGCAGCTCGGTGCGCGACTCCTGCGCCCAGGTCTGTTCGAACAGCGCGCCGAAGGTGTGCAGCAGCCCCCCGACCCGCCGGACGGACCGCAGCAGGTCGGCCGTACCGGCCGCCGGGACGGTCGAGGCGGTCCCCGGTCTGGCGCCGACCTCGCCCACGGCCAGCGGCAGGGCGCGCAGGAACGCTCCGGCCTGGGCGGTGAGCCGGCCGGAAAGGATGTCCCCGGCGGTCGCGGTGGAGGCCGCCTGGGCCGTCATCGGCGCATCGGTCATGGCGTGGTAGATCCCCGTTCCCCCAGGGGCCGTCCCCCCGGGGCTGGTGGCCGACCGCCGGAGCGGGCCCCGGTTCCCCCGGGGGCCTGCTCGGGCGGCTCGCATCAGTGGTCGCGTCAGCGCGAGGTGGCGGCCCGGCGGCGCTGGCGCGAGTCGATGAGCAGGTCCTGGACGTGCCGCAGCGGCTTGCCCTCGGCGTCCTGCGAGTGGCGGGTCCACGCGCCGTCCGGCCCCAGGTGCCAGGACTCGGTCTCGTCCGACACCCCGAGGTCGATCAGCCCGGACAGCTCGGCGCGGTGCGCCGGGTCGGTGATCCGCATGAGCGCCTCGATCCGGCGGTCCAGGTTGCGGTGCATCATGTCGGCGCTGCCGATCCAGACCTCGGGATCGCCGTTGTTGCCGAACACGAAGATCCGGGAGTGCTCCAGGAAGCGGCCCAGGATGCTGCGGACCCGGACGTTCTCGCTCAGACCCGCCACCCCCGGGCGGATCGCGCAGATCCCGCGCACCCAGACGTCCACCGGCACCCCGGCCTGCGAGGCCCGGTAGAGCGCGTCGATCACGGCCTCGTCGACGATCGAGTTGACCTTGAGCTTCACGTGGGCCGGCCGGCCCGCCCGGTGGTTGGCGATCTCGTTGTGGATCCGGGAGACCAGCCCGTCCCGCAGGCCGCGCGGGGCGGTCAGCAGGCGGCGGTAGGACTCGCGGCGGGAGTAGCCGGACAGCCGGTTGAAGAGGTCCGAGAGGTCCGCGCCGACCTGCGGGTCGGAGGTGAGCAGACCGAGGTCCTCGTACAGCCGGGCGGTCTTCGGGTGGTAGTTGCCGGTGCCGACGTGCGAGTAGCGGCGCAGGGTGTCGCCCTCCTGGCGGACCACCAGCGACAGCTTGCAGTGGGTCTTCAGCCCGACCAGGCCGTAGACCACGTGGCAGCCGGCTTCCTCCAGCTTGCGGGCCCACTTGATGTTGGCCTGCTCGTCGAAGCGCGCCTTGATCTCGACCAGCACCAGCACCTGCTTGCCGGACTCGGCCGCGTCGATCAGCGCGTCCACGATCGGCGAGTCGCCCGAGGTGCGGTACAGCGTCTGCTTGATCGCCAGCACGTCCGGGTCCGCGGCCGCCTGCTCCAGGAAGGCCTGCACGGAGGTGGAGAAGCTGTCGTACGGGTGGTGCAGCAGGACGTCCCGCTCGCGCATCGCGGCGAAGATGTCCGGCTGCGAGGCCGACTCGACGTCGGTCAGCCCGCGGGCCGTCCCGGCCACGAACTTCGGGTACTTCAGCTCCGGGCGGTCCAGCTCGGCGATCCCGAACAGGCCGGTCAGGTCCAGCGGCCCGGGCAGCGGGAAGACCTCCGCCTCGGTGATGTTCAGCTCCCGCACCAGCAGGTCCAGGATGTAGGGGTCGATCGACTCCTCGACCTCCAGCCGGACCGGCGGGCCGAAGCGCCGCCGCATCAGCTCCTTCTCCAGGGCCTTGAGGATGTTCTCGGTGTCGTCCTCCTCCACCTCCAGGTCCTCGTTGCGGGTGACGCGGAAGGCGTGGTGGGCCAGCACCTCCATCCCCGGGAAGAGCTCCTCCAGGTGCGCGCCCATCACGTCCTCCAGCGGGACGTACCGCTGGGGCGAGGCCTCCAGGAAGCGGGCCAGCGACTGCGGGACCTTGACCCGGGCGAAGTGCTTGTGGCCGGACACCGGGTTGCGGACGACCACGGCCAGGTTGAGCGAGAGCCCGGATATGTACGGGAAGGGGTGGGCCGGGTCGACCGCCAGCGGCGTCAGCACCGGGAAGATCTTCTGCCGGAACAGCGTGTGCAGCCGGGCCTGCTCCTTCTCGGCGAGCTCCGGCCAGCGGACCACCTCGATGCCCTCGGCGGCGAGGTCCGGCAGCACCTCCTGCTGGAAGGCCGCGGCATGGCGGGCCATCAGCTCGCGCGAGCGGGTCCAGATCAGGTCCAGCACCTCACGCGGCTGGAGGCCCGACGCGCTGCGCTGGGCGACACCGGTGGCGATCCGGCGCTTCAGGCCGGCCACCCGGACCATGAAGAACTCGTCCAGGTTGCTCGCGAAGATCGCGAGGAACTTGGCCCGCTCCAGCAGTGGGATCTCCGGGTCCTCGGCCAGCTCCAGGACGCGTTCGTTGAAGGCGAGCCAGCTGCGCTCGCGGTCCAGGAATCGCCCCTGCGGCAGGGCGTCGAGTTCCTGCTCGTCCGTGGCCGGCAGCTCCGGCGGTGTCCCCAGCGCACCGGACATCCGGGCCGGTGGCGACAGCGGGGCAGAGACGGGGCGGGGGATGCTCATGGGTTCCAGCTCCTCCAGCAGCAGGACGGCGTCCGGACGCGAATGGCTCTGCGGGCCGTCGTCCTCGCCCGGGGCGGAGCCCAGGAGCAGCGCCCACCCGCCGGGCGCGGTCCCTACAGGACCGACCGGCGCGTGGCGGTCGACTCTGCACGAGCGAGACACTACGGACTTCATCCTGTGATCTTCGCGGCAGCAATTGAATCCACGGTAAACACCGCATGGCCAGGAGGAAAGCTGAGTCGGTCGGGGCAAGGGATCCGGGCGATTCGCACCCCTTGCCCGTCCCGCTCGGCTCGCCCGTCCGGCCGCCCGGTGTCAGGGCCGTACCGGTCGGCGGTCGGCCCGCTGTCAGGCCGACCGGTACCGGGCCCGGTACATGAGGTCCACCTCGTGGACGGTGAAGCCCAGGCGCTCGTACACCCGGACGGCCGCCGGGTTGTCGGCGTCGACGTAGAGCAGGACGGCCTCCAGGCCGCGCTCGCCCTCGCCGGAGCCGGTCAGGTGACGCAGGCCGGCGGCGGTGAGCGCGCGGCCGAGGCCGCTGCCCTGCTCGGCCGGGTCGACCCCCACCACGTAGACCTCGCCGAGCGCCGGCTCGGTGGCGGTGGCCGGGTGCACCTTCGTCCAGTGGTAGCCGACCACCTCGCCGTCGCGGGTCGCGAGGAAGAAGCCGGCCGGGTCGAACCAGGGCTCGGCCAGCCGGTCGGCCAAGTCCTGCTCCGTCCAGGAGCCCTGCTCGGGGTGGTGGGCGAAGGCCAGCGCGTTCAGCCGCAGCCAGGCGGCGTCGTCCTCCCCCGGGCGGAAGGTTCGCAGCTCGATGCCGGCCGGCAGCGGGACGGCCTCGGTCTGCGGGCCCGTACGGCGCATCTGCCGCAGTTCCCGGACCAGTTCGGCGCCGTACGCCCCGGCCAGGTGCCGGGCCGCCGGGTGGCCGCCGTGCACCCAGAAGTCCACCGCGTCGCGGCCCTCCTGGTGGGCCCGCGCCAGCACCGCGTCGACCAGGGGACGGGCCAGGCCACGACCGCGGGCCGCCGGGTCCACCACCAACTCGGCCGCGGGGTTGGCGGTTCGGCCCTCCGGGACCTCGAGCTGGCCGTAGCCGAGGACGGTGTCGCCCGGGGTGTCGCCTTCGCCCTCGCCCTCACCCTCGCCCTCGATGAAGTGGGTGATGCCCGGGCGAGGAGTCTCGGAGGAGCGGAGCCGGAGCCGGCCCTGCTCGGACACGGCGGCCCGGCCGTCGACCGCCTGGGCCTCCGCCAGCACACGGAGGGCGCCGTCGCGCTGCTCGGGGCGGAGCACGTTGTTCGCAATGACCGCTGTCTGATCGTCCATGCGTTGACGATACGTCACGGGAGATCATCGCCGGAGGTCATCGGAAACGCGAAAAACCCCCAGCCGGGTTTCCCTGGCTGGGGGTTCTTCTGAAGAATTGTTCGGCGGCGTCCTACTCTCCCACAGGGTCCCCCCTGCAGTACCATCGGCGCTGTGAGGCTTAGCTTCCGGGTTCGGAATGTAACCGGGCGTTTCCCTCACGCTATGACCACCGAAACACTATGAAACTGTCGACCCGCCGGCAAGGCGGTCGTTGTTTCAGAACAACACAGTGGACGCGAGCAACTGAGGACAAGCCCTCGGCCTATTAGTACCGGTCAACTCCACCCCTCACAGGGCTTCCATACCCGGCCTATCAACCCAGTCGTCTACTGGGAGCCTTACCCTCTCAAGGAGGTGGGAGTGCTCATCTCGAAGCAGGCTTCCCGCTTAGATGCTTTCAGCGGTTATCCCTCCCGAACGTAGCCAACCAGCCATGCCCTTGGCAGAACAACTGGCACACCAGAGGTTCGTCCGTCCCGGTCCTCTCGTACTAGGGACAGCCCTTCTCAACACTCCTACGCGCACAGCGGATAGGGACCGAACTGTCTCACGACGTTCTAAACCCAGCTCGCGTACCGCTTTAATGGGCGAACAGCCCAACCCTTGGGACCTACTCCAGCCCCAGGATGCGACGAGCCGACATCGAGGTGCCAAACCATCCCGTCGATATGGACTCTTGGGGAAGATCAGCCTGTTATCCCCGGGGTACCTTTTATCCGTTGAGCGACGGCGCTTCCACAAGCCACCGCCGGATCACTAGTCCCTACTTTCGTACCTGCTCGACCCGTCAGTCTCACAGTCAAGCTCCCTTGTGCACTTACACTCAACACCTGATTGCCAACCAGGCTGAGGGAACCTTTGGGCGCCTCCGTTACCCTTTAGGAGGCAACCGCCCCAGTTAAACTACCCACCAGACACTGTCCCTGATCCGGATCACGGACCCAGGTTAGACATCCAGCACGACCAGAGTGGTATTTCAACGACGACTCCCACCCAACTGGCGTTGGGCTTTCACAGTCTCCCACCTATCCTACACAAGCCGAACCGAACACCAATATCAAGCTATAGTAAAGGTCCCGGGGTCTTTCCGTCCTGCTGCGCGAAACGAGCATCTTTACTCGTAATGCAATTTCACCGGGCCTATGGTTGAGACAGTCGAGAAGTCGTTACGCCATTCGTGCAGGTCGGAACTTACCCGACAAGGAATTTCGCTACCTTAGGATGGTTATAGTTACCACCGCCGTTTACTGGCGCTTAAGTTCTCAGCTTCGCCTCGACGAATCAAAGCTAACCGGTCCCCTTAACGTTCCAGCACCGGGCAGGCGTCAGTCCGTATACATCGCCTTACGGCTTCGCACGGACCTGTGTTTTTAGTAAACAGTCGCTTCTCGCTGGTCTCTGCGGCCACCCCCAGCTCAGAGTGCAAGACTCGTCACCAGGAATGGCCCCCCTTCTCCCGAAGTTACGGGGGCATTTTGCCGAGTTCCTTAACCATAGTTCACCCGAACGCCTCGGTATTCTCTACCTGACCACCTGAGTCGGTTTGGGGTACGGGCCGCCATGAAACTCGCTAGAGGCTTTTCTCGACAGCATAGGATCATCCACTTCACCACAATCGGCTCGGCATCAGGTCTCAGCCTTAATGAGTGACGGATTTGCCTATCACTCGGCCTACACCCTTACCCCGGGACAACCACCGCCCGGGCTGGACTACCTTCCTGCGTCACCCCATCGCTCACCTACTACCCCGTTGGGTCACCGGCTCCACCACTTCCCTTTGCCCGAAGGCTCCGGGACGGCTTCACGGGCTTAGCATCAGAAGGTTCAGCGTTGGCGCTTCAAAGCGGGTACGGGAATATCAACCCGTTGTCCATCGACTACGCCTGTCGGCCTCGCCTTAGGTCCCGACTTACCCTGGGCAGATCAGCTTGACCCAGGAACCCTTGGTCAATCGGCGCAAGAGTTTCCCACTCTTGTATCGCTACTCATGCCTGCATTCTCACTCGTATACCGTCCACGACTGGTTTCCACCGCCGCTTCACCCGGCACACGACGCTCCCCTACCCATCACAGCAACCGTTAGGTCTTCACGCTGCAATGACACGACTTCGGTGATGTGCTTGAGCCCCGCTACATTGTCGGCGCGGAATCACTTGACCAGTGAGCTATTACGCACTCTTTCAAGGGTGGCTGCTTCTAAGCCAACCTCCTGGTTGTCTCTGCGACTCCACATCCTTTCCCACTTAGCACACGCTTAGGGACCTTAGTCGGTGTTCTGGGCTGTTTCCCTCTCGACCATGGAGCTTATCCCCCACAGTCTCACTGCCACGCTCTCACTTACCGGCATTCGGAGTTTGGCTAAGGTCAGTAACCCGGTGAGGCCCATCGCCTATCCAGTGCTCTACCTCCGGCAAGAAACACGTGACGCTGCACCTAAATGCATTTCGGGGAGAACCAGCTATCACGGAGTTTGATTGGCCTTTCACCCCTAACCACAGGTCATCCCCCAGGTTTTCAACCCTGGTGGGTTCGGTCCTCCACACGGTCTTACCCGCGCTTCAACCTGCCCATGGCTAGATCACTCCGCTTCGGGTCTTGGGCATGCAACTCAGTCGCCCTATTCGGACTCGCTTTCGCTACGGCTACCCCACACGGGTTAACCTCGCTACACACCGCAAACTCGCAGGCTCATTCTTCAAAAGGCACGCAGTCACGGCCAGCCGGCAAGCCGACTGACGACGCTCCCACGGCTTGTAGGCACACGGTTTCAGGTACTATTTCACTCCGCTCCCGCGGTACTTTTCACCATTCCCTCACGGTACTATCCGCTATCGGTCACTAGGGAATATTTAGGCTTAGCGGGTGGTCCCGCCAGATTCACACGGGATTTCTCGGGCCCCGTGCTACTTGGGAGATGAGCAAGCAAGCCGTACAGATTTCGTCTACGGGGGTCTTACCCTCTACGCCGGACCTTTCGCATGTCCTTCGACTACCCATACGGTTTCTGACTCGCCGACCGGCCGGCAGACCGATCAAGCTCATTCCCACGACCCCCTGAGCGCAACCCCTGCCGGGTCTCACACGCTCAAGGTTTAGCCTCATCCAGTTTCGCTCGCCACTACTCCCGGAATCACGGTTGTTTTCTCTTCCTGCGGGTACTGAGATGTTTCACTTCCCCGCGTTCCCTCCACACTGCCTATGTGTTCAGCAGCGGGTGACAGCCCATGACGACTGCCGGGTTTCCCCATTCGGACACCCCCGGATCAAAGCTCGGTTGACAGCTCCCCGGGGCCTATCGCGGCCTCCCACGTCCTTCATCGGTTCCTAGTGCCAAGGCATCCACCGTGCGCCCTTAAAAACTTGGCCACAGATGCTCGCGTCCACTGTGCAGTTCTCAAACAACGACCAGTCACCCACCTCAACAAGCATGGGACCGGCAACCACTGAGACAACGTTTCCGTTCCCTCAGGACCCAACAACGTGCCCGACACAGTCAATCCCAGACCACGTTCCACGCCCGAAGGCAGTACTAACGATCCGATCTCTTCCTGTGCCGAATAGTCAACGTTCCACCCATGAGCGAGCACTCCGGGACATTCGCCCGAAGCTGCTATGTGCTCCTTAGAAAGGAGGTGATCCAGCCGCACCTTCCGGTACGGCTACCTTGTTACGACTTCGTCCCAATCGCTGGTCCCACCTTCGACGGCTCCTCCCCTTACGGGTTAGGCCACCGGCTTCGGGTGTTACCGACTTTCGTGACGTGACGGGCGGTGTGTACAAGGCCCGGGAACGTATTCACCGCAGCATGCTGATCTGCGATTACTAGCAACTCCAACTTCATGGGGTCGAGTTGCAGACCCCAATCCGAACTGAGGCCGGCTTTTTGGGATTCGCTCCGCCTCGCGGCATCGCAGCCCTTTGTACCGACCATTGTAGCACGTGTGCAGCCCAAGACATAAGGGGCATGATGATTTGACGTCGTCCCCACCTTCCTCCGAGTTGACCCCGGCAGTCTCCTGTGAGTCCCCATCACCCCGAAAGGCATGCTGGCAACACAGAACAAGGGTTGCGCTCGTTGCGGGACTTAACCCAACATCTCACGACACGAGCTGACGACAACCATGCACCACCTGTATACCGACCACAAGGGGGCACCCATCTCTGGATGTTTCCGGCATATGTCAAGCCTTGGTAAGGTTCTTCGCGTTGCGTCGAATTAAGCCACATGCTCCGCTGCTTGTGCGGGCCCCCGTCAATTCCTTTGAGTTTTAGCCTTGCGGCCGTACTCCCCAGGCGGGGAACTTAATGCGTTAGCTGCGGCACCGACGACGTGGAATGTCGCCAACACCTAGTTCCCAACGTTTACGGCGTGGACTACCAGGGTATCTAATCCTGTTCGCTCCCCACGCTTTCGCTCCTCAGCGTCAGTAATGGCCCAGAGATCCGCCTTCGCCACCGGTGTTCCTCCTGATATCTGCGCATTTCACCGCTACACCAGGAATTCCGATCTCCCCTACCACACTCCAGCCTGCCCGTATCGAATGCAGACCCGGGGTTAAGCCCCGGGCTTTCACATCCGACGCGACAGGCCGCCTACGAGCTCTTTACGCCCAATAATTCCGGACAACGCTCGCACCCTACGTATTACCGCGGCTGCTGGCACGTAGTTAGCCGGTGCTTCTTCTGCAGGTACCGTCACTTGCGCTTCTTCCCTGCTGAAAGAGGTTTACAACCCGAAGGCCGTCATCCCTCACGCGGCGTCGCTGCATCAGGCTTTCGCCCATTGTGCAATATTCCCCACTGCTGCCTCCCGTAGGAGTCTGGGCCGTGTCTCAGTCCCAGTGTGGCCGGTCGCCCTCTCAGGCCGGCTACCCGTCGTCGCCTTGGTGGGCCGTTACCCCACCAACAAGCTGATAGGCCGCGGGCTCATCCTGCACCGCCGGAGCTTTACACCCAGGAGCATGCACTCCCAGGTCATATCCGGTATTAGACCCCGTTTCCAGGGCTTGTCCCAGAGTGCAGGGCAGATTGCCCACGTGTTACTCACCCGTTCGCCACTGATCCACCCCGAAGGGCTTCACCGTTCGACTTGCATGTGTTAAGCACGCCGCCAGCGTTCGTCCTGAGCCAGGATCAAACTCTCCGTGAATGTTTACCGGTAATCCGGTCCACACCCGCGTTGAGCGGCACGGCAACCACCGGAATAGGGCGGCCCCGCGCACTGCGTCCTCGCTAGTGTTTATTTCAAAAGGAATCTCCAACCCCAGGAAACCTGAGGCCGGGGATGTCAACATATCTGGCGTTGACTTTTGGCACGCTGTTGAGTTCTCAAGGAACGGACGCTTCCTTCGAGCCGCTTTCCAGCGGGCCCTCCGGGCTTCGTTCTTTCGTGTTTCCAGCTTATCAGATGTTTTCCGCTCCGTTTCCGGGGCTTCGTCATCCAACTCGCCGGTGTCTTCCGGGGCTTGACGCCCTGTCCGACGTTTCAAACTCTAGCCGATCCCCGCTCCGAAAAGCGAATCCAGCCGAGTCCGACCGCAATCCGATAAAACGCGCACACCGAATAAGCACCCTGCCGCGACGCGAAAACGCAAACGCGACCCAGTGCGAACCGGGAAGTGGTGTTTCGAATGATTGGCTACCCCGGGACCGTCCGCGCAGATGCGTGTCCGGTGCTCCCTGCCAGGCAGCTCGAAGAACACTAGACCTCTGGCACAGCCGAGTCAAGCTCCGCAACCGGATTCCCGGCCTCCGCCTCGGCCGGCAGCTGGAAGGCCAGGACGGCCACGTCGTCGTCGTGCTCCGAGGCCACCCCCATCGCGCGGAGCAGGCGGGCGCAGATGACCTCGGGGGCGCCGATCGCGCCGGTGAGGGTGCGGGCCAGGAGGTCGAGGCCCTGGTCGATGTCCTCGTCGCGGCGTTCGACCAGGCCGTCCGTGTAGAGGACACCGGTGGTGCCGGGCAGCAGGCGCAGGGTGTGGGAGACGTGGAGGCCGCCGCCGGTGCCGAGCGGCGGGCCGTTCTGTTCCTCGCTGCGCAGGACGGTGCCGTCCGGGCAGCGCAGCAGCATGGGGAGGTGCCCGGCGGAGGCGTAGGTGAGGGTGCGACGGCACGGGTCCCAGACGGCGTAGGTGCAGGTGGCGATCTGGTTGGCGTCGATCTCCATGGCGATGTCGTCGAGCAGGCGCATCACCTCGTGCGGGGGCAGGTCGAGGCGGGCGTAGGCGCGGACGGCGGTGCGCAGCTGTCCCATCACCGCGGCGGCCCGCAGGCCCCGGCCCATGACGTCGCCGATGACGAGCGCGGTGCGTCCGCCGTCGATGGCGATGACGTCGTACCAGTCGCCGCCGACCGCGGCCTCGGCGCCGCCGGGCTGGTAGGTGGTGGCGACCCGCAGGCCGGCGGGCTGGTCGAGCTTCTGCGGGAGCAGGCTGCGCTGGAGGGTGACGGCGGCTTCGCGCTGGCGGCGCTCGGCCTCGCGGAGGCGGGCGGCGGCGAGGACCTGGTCGGTGACCTCGGCGGCGAAGATCAGGACGCCTGCGGGCGGGCCGTCCGCCGGGGTGTCGCAGGGGCCGAGCGGGACGCAGGAGACGTTGTAGTAGCGGTTGCCGGTGAGGCCGAGGATGCAGCGGGCCTTCACACTGCGGGGGCGGCCGCCGCGGATGACCTGGTCCATCAGCGGGAGGACGCCCATGGTGCCGAGCTCGGGGAGGGCTTCGCCGGCGGGCAGGCCGGTGCGGCGGTCGCCGAAGAGCTCGCGGTAGGCGCGATTGGTGTAGCCGAGCTGGTGGGCCGGGCCGTAGGTGACGGCGACCGGGGCGGGGATGCGGTTGAGGACCTCGCGCAGGTGCTGGGGTTTGAGCGGGTCGAGGAGTTCGGCGACGGCGGCCGGGTTGCTCGGGTCCCGGGGGCTGGGGACGACCACGGTGTCGGCGGAGGGCGTGCCCTCGTCGGTGCCGGCCCCGTTGGACGGGGTGGCACGCCAGGGGACTCCGGTGAGCCGGGCGCTCCAGCGCATGAGGTTCAAACGACGGCCGCTTCCTCGTTTTCCAGTCATATCATCACTTTTTGTGCGCACAGCAGCACACGGGGTAATGACCAGTTCGGGCTGATCCTGTCAGGCCGTGGCCCGATTCCGGAAGTCGCGCGCCCGGCGTGGCCGTCCGAACCGCCCCCGGGCGGAATCGTCCGCGCCGCTCACCGGGGCGCCTCCGGTCCGCCGCCGGGCGGCCGGCCCGGCCCGGGGTCGAACCCCGCCTCGAACTCCGAACGCCCGTACTCGACGCCGCCGAGCGAGACCACTTCGCGGGAGAACACCCCGCCGAGCACCCAGTCCATCAGCACCCGCACCCGGCGTTCCCGGCTCGGCAGCCGGCGCAGGTGCCGGGCCCGGTGCAGCCACCAGGCCCGCCGCCCGGTGAGCCGGCCGCCGCGCCGGGTGTGCGTGACGGCCCGGCCCAGGCCCAAGGAGGTGGAGCAGGCGGCGGGGCCCGGCCGGTACGGGGCCAGGCCGGGCGCGTGCGGCCCGCCGTCCAGGGCCACCGCGAGGTTGCGGGCGAGCAGGTCGGCCTGCGCGAAGGCGTGCTGGGCGTTGGGGGCGCAGGGCGCGCCGTCCGCGTTCGGGTCCGGTACGGCGGCGCAGTCGCCGACCGCCCAGACGCCGGGCAGCGCCCGCCCGTCCGGTCCGACCGCCTGCAGGGTGGCCAGGCAGCGGACCCGGCCGTGGGTGTCCAGCGGCAGGTCGGTGTCGCGCAGCAGCGGGGAGGGGCGCACGCCCGCCGTCCAGACCAGGGTGCGGGCGCCGAAGCGGCTGCCGTCCGAGAGCGCCACGACCTGGTCGACGGCGGACTCCAGGGTGGTCCGCAGGCGGACGTCGACGCCGCGTTCGCGCAGCTCGCCGAGGGTGTGGGCGGCGAGGTCGGGCGACTCCTCGGCGAGGATCCGGCCGGTGGCCTCGACCAGGACCCAGCGCAGGTCCTCGGCGGCGACGTTGTGGTACTGGCGGACGGCGGTGCGGGCCATGTCCTCCAGTTCGGCGAGCGCACCGACGCCCGCGTAGCCGGCGCCGACGAACACGAAGGTGAGCGCGGCCTGGCGCAGCGCGGGGTCGCGGGTGGTGGCGGCCAGGTCGAGCTGTTCCAGGACGTGGTTGCGCAGGTCGACCGCCTCGCCGACGGTGGAGAAGCCGCGGCCGTGCTCGGCGAGGCCGGGCACCGGCGCGGTGCGGGGCGCCGAGCCGGCGGCCACCACCAGGAGGTCGTAGGGGAGTTCGACGGGTGCGGGGGGCTCGCCCGGCCCGGCGGCGTCGGCGAAGGCCCGGCGGGTCGCGTGTTCGATGCGGGTGATCCGGGCGGTGAGCACCCGGCAGTCGGGCAGGGCCCCGCGCAGCGGGACGACGATGTGGCGGGGGTCGATCGAGCCGGCCGCGACCTCGGCCAGCAGGGGGTGGTAGGTGAAGTAGGCCCGGGGCTCGACGACGGTGATCTCCGCTTCGCCGCGCCGGATCCGGTCCCGCAGACCGCGCTGGAGGTTCAGCGCGGCGGCCGTTCCGGCACAGCCGCCGCCGGCGATCAGGATTCGGATGGTGCACCTCCTGACGATGTGACGATTCGTCCCGGCCTCGCGGCCGGGGGCGTCCCCCCATCACGCCCCCCTATGAAGGACCTGCGGGGGCGGTCTTGTCCACAGCCCGTACGGCCCCGGTCGTGGCGGCCGGGGCCGGAGTGGCCAGTTGTGCTGCCCGGACGACTTTCTGACGCACTTTCGGACGCGAAGAGGCGTGAACTATGGTCGGATTGTGTACCGGAGCGGCCACCGCCACGACCATCGGCGGCGACGCACCGTGGATCGGCCACTACGGCCTGTTCCAGTGTCGGCGCGCGGACCCGACTGCGGGGCAGTCATCCGGGGAAGGGTAGTTCCCGGACGAGGCCCCGGACCGGGCCGACGCGCCGGGCCGGACCACCCGGCCCGGCCGCACGAACCACCACCGTGGTCGACGGGACGGGACGGGCCGCACGAGCGATGGATCATCGGGTCTTTTCTGACGGATCGAGCTGCACCGGGGGGTGCAGAGGCGGGCGACGACGGGTACTGGTTTCGGACGCCTGCGGGGGAGAGTTGGGATGATGGAGCAGAAGCAGGTGTTGGGGCGGGTGGACACACCGCACGCGGGCCAGGGCACGGTTCCGGAGCAACGCGGGCCGGTGGACCTGCCGCCGCCCTTCGATGCGGCGCGGTCGGACTCCGTACCGGCCGTTCAGGCCGCCCAGGCCGTTCACGTCACTGCGTCGGGAGCGCCGGCCGCCTCCTACGCGGGTGCGCCGTACCGCGCGGAGCCGCCGCAGGCCGCTCCGCCGCTGCCCGGGGCCCGGCTGCGGGTGGATGCCCGGCGGAACCTGGAGAGCGTGCTGCGGGCCGCCCGCGAGGTGTTCGGCGAGTTCGGCTACGACGCCCCGATGGAGGAGGTGGCGCGCCGGGCCGGGGTCGGGGTCGGCACCGTGTACCGGCGCTTCCCGAGCAAGGAGGTGCTGGTCCAGCGGATCGCCGCCGAGGAGGTGGCCTGGCTGACCGACCAGGCCCGGGAGTCGCTGTACGGCGGGGACGGCGCCTGGGAGGCGCTGGCCGGCTACCTGGCGCGGGCGGTGAGCACCGGCGCCGGGCGGCTGCTGCCGCCGGAGGCGTTCCGGTACGCGGAGGAGCTGGGCCGGGTGCCCGAGCCGCGGCTGCCGGAGCAGCCGGCCGCCGTCCGCTTCGACCCGCGCGACGAGGACGAGCGGTCCGACGCGGCGGGCGAGCCCTCGGCGGCGGACGCCGATCCCCGGCTGCTGCTGCAGTTGCTGGCCGCCCTGGTGGCGCGGGCCGGCGCGGCGGGCGAACTGCGGCCGGGCGTCACGGTGTCGGACGTGGTGCTGGTGCTGACGGCGTCGGTGCCGGTGCACGCGGCGCGGACGGCCGTGGCGGGCGGCGGCTTCGGCGCCGGGGCTCCGCAGGCGGACGGTCAGCCCGCCGCCGGGCCCTCGGACCGACTGCTGCAGATCCTGCTGGACGGCCTGCGGGCGCGCTGACCCGGGTTCAGGGGCGGTCCGGCCCGGCTTCGCAGGTGTCGGACGGGCAGCGGGAGTTGAGCGGACCACCGGCGCGCGGCCCCATCACGCGCGCCGGGTGCGTGCGGCGCGCAACAGCCCGTCGCACGGGGGGCGAACACATCCGCGACGGCCCCACGGAAGAGTGGGTACCGGCCGGTCCGGCTACCGGCCCGCGCTGCGCTATGCCATCCTTTGCCCGTGGTTGGAGCCAATGTCCGGATGCGCGCCCTTCGCGCGCCGTCGGCGCCGCACGCCCGGGAACAGTGCGCCTGCGCACTCCCGCGCGCCCTGCCACACTACGGGGGCTGTCGTGGAGTCTGGGGTCCGTTGTGAGCGCCGAGGAACAGAACGACTACGGGTACGGCCTCGACTTCGGGGGCCCGTCCGGTAGTACGGCCGAAGGGTCCGCCGCGGGCCCCGGCGGTGCCGCCCACGCCCCCGGCGCCGCAGCCGGTCCGGGCGCCGGACACGTCCCCGACCAGGCCGGGATGCCCGACCGCGAGTCGCTGTCCGCCGCTCCGCTGCCGCCGGGCCGGGTGCCCGGCCAGGCCCCGGCCGGGCGCGGCGGCGTCGCCCCCGAGGCCTTCGTCGGCGGCGGCCGCCCCGTCCGCCCCACCGTGCCCGCCCCCGCCCACCCGGTGGACGGCGAGCGCCCGCCCGCCGACGCCGAGTTGACCGCCCGGGTCCGGGCCGGCGACGACACCGCGTACGAGGAGATCTACCGCCGGCACGCCGACTCGGTGCGCCGCTACGCGCGCACCTGCTGCCGGGACAGCTTCACCGCCGAGGACCTGGCCGGCGAGGTCTTCGCCCGCACCCTGCAGGCCCTCAGGGCGGGCAAGGGGCCGGACTTCGCCGTCCGCGCCTACCTGCTGACCGCCGTGCGCAACGTCGCCGCCGCCTGGCACCGCAGCGAGCGGCGCGAACAACTCGTCGACGACTTCTCGGTGTTCGCGCAGACCTCGGCCGCCGTCGCCGAGTTCGACCTGGCCGACCCCGGCGCCGACGCCTGGGCGATGGCCATGGCCGACCAGCGCATGGTGATGCAGGCCTACGCCGAACTCCCCGAGGACGACCGGGTGGTGCTCTGGCACACCGAGGTCGAGCGGGAGTCCCCGAAGACCGTCGCCGTGATGCTCGGCAAGACCGCCAACGCGACCGCCGTGCAGGCCCACCGGGCCCGCGACCGGCTCGCCGCCGGCTTCCTGCAGGCCCACGTCTCCGGCAGCCAGGACAGCTCCTGCGCGTCGTACGCCAACCGGCTCGGGGCGTACGCGCGCGGCTCGTTGCGCAAGCGGGCCTCGGCGGAGGTCGGCCGGCACCTCAAGGAGTGCGACCGCTGCACCGCGGCCTGCCTCGAACTGACCGAGATCAACACCGGACTGCGCGGGCTGCTGCCCGGCGGCGTGCTGGTCTGGATCGGCGTCGGCGGGGCCGGCGCGGCCGCGGCCGCCGTGGGCGGGGTCGCGGCGGTCGGCGGCGCGACGGTCGCGGCCGGTGCCAGTGCGGCCGGTGGCGGCGCGGCCTCCGGAAGCGGCGGGGCCGCCGCGGCGGCCGGCGAGGGCCTGGGCACCGCCGCGAAGGCGGGCATCGCCGCCGCGGTCGCGGTGGCCGCGGCCGCCGTCGCCGCGTACGCGCTGACCGGCTCCCCCGAGCCCGCGCCCCCGGTGGCCGCTCCCCCGGCCACCAGCGCGCCGGCCGCCCCCACCTCGGCTCCCCCCGCACCGCCGGCCCCGGCTCCGGCGCCCAGCAGCGCCGCCCCGGCCCCGGAGGCGCCCGCGCCGAGCAAGGCCCCGGCCCCGGCGCCGACACCCACCCCGGCGCCCTCGAAGGCGCCGAGGACCGCACCGCCCGTCCGGAACAGCCCGGCGCCCGCGCCCGCGCCGGTCGACGCGCCGACGCCGGTGCCCGAGCCGACCCTGCCGCCGGTGCCGACGCCCGCCATCCCGGACATCCCGGTGCCGACCGTCCCGACGATTCCGACCGTCCCGCCGGTCCCGACGCCCACCGTCGTGCCGCCGTCGCCGCCCGCGCCCAGCGACTTCTGGGCCGACGCGCTGCCGGTGCACAAGCCCGGCGGCCACCGGGAGCCGCCCAGCGGGCCGAGCATCCGGCAGAAGGGCAGCGACAGGTTCCAGCAGCGCGACGGCGCCTGGATCGGTGGCGAGTACCACCCGCACGCCGTCACCGTGCACGCGCCGGCGACCACCCTGATCGACCTCAACCGCAGCTGCACGTCCTTCGACGCCGTGGCCGGGGTGGACGACGCCACGCTCACGCCGGGCGGCGTGGTCTTCACCGTCCAGAGCGGCGACGGCAGCACCCTGTGGCGCTCCCCCGCGCTGAGCGAGGGCGACGAAGCGGTGCCGGTGCACGTGCCGCTGGCCGGGCAGACCTCGATCCGGCTGGTGGTCACGCCGGTGCACGGGATCTGGTCGGCGCTGAACATCGCGGACTGGGCCGAGGCCCGGTTCAGGTGCTCCTGAACCGGGCCTCGTGAAGGGGCGCGCGGATCAGATCGCGCAGGCGCCGTCCGCGCAGGCCTCGCCGGCCGGGGCGACCGGCTGCGGGGCCGGGCGGCGCTCGCCGATCTCGGCGGCGACCTGCTCCAGCACCTTGCGGAAGGTCTCGGCGTCCTGGGCGCCCTGGACCGCCCACTTGCCCTCGAACACGAAGGTCGGCACGGCGGTGATGCCCAGCTCGCGGGCCTCGGCCAGCTGGGCGTCGACCTCGGCGGCGCCCTCGTCGCCCGCCAGGTAGGCGGCCGCCCGCTCCCGGTCCAGACCGGCGGAGGCGGCGACCTCGGCCAGCGCGGCACGGTCGCCGACGTCGACGCCGTCGGTGAAGTGCGCCTTCAGCAGCGCCTCCTTCAGCCGGCCCTGCACCTCGGCGCCGTACTCGGTCTCGGCGAGGTGCAGCAGGCGGTGGCCCAGCAGGGTGTTGGCGTGCAGCGCGGCGTCGAAGTCGTACGTGATGCCCTCGGCGAGGCCCAGCTCGGCCACCCGGGCGTCCATCGCCACGGACTGCGGGCCGTAGCGCTCGGCCAGCCAGGCGCGGTGCGGGCTCGCCGTCTCCGGCGCGTCCGGGACCAGCTGGTACGGGCGGTAGACGACCTCGACGCCGTCCTTGCCCGGGAAGCCCGCCAGGGCCTGCTCGAAGCGGCGCTTGCCGACGTAGCACCACGGGCAGGCGATGTCGCTCCAGATCTCGACCTTCATGCGGGGTGGCTCCAGGGGGTTGCGGGGACAGGGGTGTCAGGGTGGGTGAACGGTGAACCATCTCGGGACATTCCCGGCACTCCCCGCGCCGCCGGACGCGTGCGGCGCGGCTGCGGGGGCCGGTCCGGCGGGGCGGGCCATGATGGCGGGGCCGCGGACCACGGGTGCGAGCGGCTTCGGCGGTAGGGGCGGTTTCGGTGGTGAGGAGGCTGTGCGGTGGCCGGTGTGAGCCCCGGGCGGGACGTGCCCGTCGTGCTGTCGGTGCTCGGGCGTCCGCCGGTCGGGCGGCCGCCGGGCGTGCTGGCGGCCTGCGACGGCTCGGACGGCTCGCTGTGGGCGCTGGACCGGGCGATGACGGAGGCGGAGCTGTTCGGGCTGCCGCTGTACGTGCTCGCCGTGGTGAACCCGGCCCCGGCCGGCTACCCGCCGGGGATGGCGGAGCTGGTGCAGGAGAGCGTGGAGACGCTGGTCGAGAGCATGGCGGACGGGCTGCGCCGCGCCGTCACCGCCGTGCAGCGGCAGCGGCCCCGCCCGTACGCCGGGGAGATGTCGCTGCACGTGGTGCTGGGCAACGTGATCGAGGTGCTGCTGGAGGCCTCGACCCGGCAGCACACGCTGGTGCTCGGCACCCGGGGCAACGGGGGCTACGCCCGGCTGCTGCTGGGGTCGGTGTCCTCGGCGGCCGTGCACCACGCGGCCTGCCCGGTGCTGGTCGTCCCGGCGCCGCCCGATCCGCGGGAGGCCGTCAGGGCGTGAGAGCGTGCTGCCGGGGTTGCGGGAGGCCGGTCCAGCAGGCGCCGTGCCGGCGGGCGCGCAGCCGGCGCAGCCAGAGCTCGGTGGAGACCAGTTCGGCCAGGCCGGCCAGGTCCGCCGGGGAGAGCGGGGTGTCGGGGTCGGCACCGTGGGCGAGCCGGGCGCGGACGGCGGGGAGGTCGATCAGGCCCGCCTCGGCGAGCAGGGGGGCGTCGAAGAGCTCGGCGAGGCCGTCCGCGGCGAGGCGCAGGCCCTCCCGGGCGGGGGCGGTGCGGTCGGGGCGGGGGCCGCGGCCCCAGTCGGGGGGCAGGTCGGTGCGGCCGGCGCCGGTGAGGACGGCGCGCAGCAGGGCGTGCCGGGCGCCGGGCTGGAGGCGGACGTCGTCCGGGAGCAGCCGGGCGGCGCGGACCACCTGGTTGTCGAGGAAGGGCGCGTGCAGGCGTTGGCCGGGTTGTTCGGCGGCGTGCACGAGCGTGCGGAAGGAGCGCGCCTGCCGGTAGAGGGCGTGCCGGGCCCGGTGCGCGCCCGGACGGTCCTCGGGCGCCGGTCGGCGCGCCGCCAGCCGCAGCCGGAGCGCGACCGAGGAGAGCGCCTCGTCGGAGAGCCAGCGGGCGGCCGGGCCGGGGACGCACCAGGCGAGGTCGACGGCCGAGCGGTGGCCCGCGGTGCCGGCGCCGTCCGGGACGTGCCGGGCGGTCAGCCGGGCGGCCGCCTCGTCCAGCGCCTCGGCGTAGCGGACCCGGGAGAGCCGGTGGGCGGCCCGGACCACGGTGAGCGGGGTGCGCAGCGCACCGGCCAGCACGCCCACGGCGGCCCGGTCGGCGCCGGCCAGCGCGGCGACCGGGGGCAGGAGTTCGCGCGGGCGGCCGGCCCGGAGCAGGTCGGCGAGCCGGGCCGGGTGGCCGTCCAGGACCTGGCGGGCGCCGTAGCCGGTGAGGTGGTCGGTGCCGCCGGCGTCGAAGCGGGCCTCGGCGCGGGCGGCGGCGACGAGTTCCGGGCCGGGCTCGTCGGTGAGCCGGCCGGCCTGCGGGTCGGCGCCCGGCCCGGCGTACGGGAGGGTGCCGGGGGCGGGGTCGAGGACGGTGTGCCGAAGCCGGGGGGTGTCGGGGGCGAGCGCGAGGACGGCCGGGGCGGCGGTCTCGCCGAGCGTGACGGCGGCCAACTGCTCGGGGGCGGACGGCTCCCGGGCGGCGGCGCGGGCCCAGGAGCCCTTCACCGCGCCGTTGCGGGCGCCGCCCCGGCCGCCGCCCGTCCGGGCCCCGGGCACGGCCGCCGTCGTCGCCGCCGGTGCGGTCGGCGGCAGCGGGACGGCGGCGGCGAGCAGGGCGACGGTCGCGGAGGCGGTGCCGTAGGAGAGGTCGACGCCGAGCCGGGCGCGGCCGTCCGGCCCCTGCGCGGGCACCGTGGTGCGGACCCGGGAGCGGACCGACTCCAGGAGGGCGCGTGTGAGTTCGCGGATCGCCGGGGCCTCGCCGCGGGCCTGGTCGGCGCCGGCCGTCTCGTCGTAGGCGTCCAGGTACGGGCGGCCGTCGCGGACGGCGAGCACGTGGCCGGGCGGCACCCGCTCGACGCCCAGGTACGGGGTGCCGGTGCCGAGCGCCTCCGGCGATTCCGGGCAGGCCAGCCGGGCGGCGAGGTGGCCGGTGTCCAGCCGGGCGCCGACCAGGTCGGCGAGCGGGAGGGCGGCGGTGGCGTAGGCGGTGCCGCCGGCCCACGGGGTGTGGAAGACCGGCTGGGCGCCGGCCAGGTCGGTGAGCAGCAGGGTGGAGCGGGTGCCGGTGCGCAGCACGACGGTGTGGCTGCCGGGCCAGGCGGTGAGGTGGCGGACGGCGCCGCCGCGGGCGGCGGCGAGGCCGGCGGCGAGTTCGGCGTCGGTGGCGCCGCAGTGGCCGAGGACGGCGAGCCGGGAGGTGGCGGGGGTGTCCTCGACCTGGTCGGGGGCGGTGGGGCCGGTGGTGACGGTGGCGGGGGCGCCGGGGCGGAGGGTGACCAGGCGGATCTCCTCGGGGCGCCAGTCGCCCACCGCCCAGAGCGGGTTGGGCCCGCCCCACAGGGGGCGCGCGGCGATCGGCGCGACCGCCGCGAGGGCTTCGCGCGCCGGTGTGCCCGCCCGGGATGTGCCCGTGCTCCAGCCCGTCAGCCACCGCATCGCGCCTCCACCGGACGAGGACCTGCATCCGTGCGGCGCGTCCGGGCGCGGGGCGGCCGGGTCGGGTGCCGTGGCCGGGCGCACGCGTGTCCTGGTGTGCCCGCCGGCGCTCCGGCGCGCCGTCAGTCTGGGGACATCGTGCCATCGCCGGGCACGGCTGGGGCCGGTGTTACCGGTTCCGGTTCCGCGTCGGGCCGCTCGGCGGGGCCGCAGCGGGGCCGTGGGGGGTGGTGGGGGAAGGGCGGGCCGGGCCTTCCCCTCCCGGGCCCGGACCGCCGAGGGACTGCCTTGGCATGGGCATCGCGAGATGGCCGAAAGGCGTCGCCCAGCCCGGGAGGGCATCCGCATGCCCTCCCGGACCTCGCCGCCGCCCGCGGGGATTGAGACGGCGGCGTCCCCCGGCCCGCCGGGTCCTCGACGGCGGGCCGACCCACGACCACCAGCGAACTGCCGACCAGCCGGTCGGGCCAGGGGGCACGGCCGGGCGCACATCGACACGGGACCGGAGCACGGCGCTCCGGCGCGTGGCACTTTCGGCCGGAAACAGGCGGTCCGGACCAACTCCCGCGCCGCCGCGGCGGGGTGGCCCGGGCACGCGATCCCGCCATCCGGAATGCGACCTCTTAACCCTCGGAACGCGTCCGACTACGCTAGGTACAGCAGCTACGGCCCGGTGCCGCCCGGGCCCCGCGCACAAGGCCGCAGGAGGTGCCGCCGCCACCATGACCGTCAGCCCGCGTGGACCGAACGAACGGCTCGGCACGCTCCTGTCCCTCGCCCAGATCAGCAACGCCGGCCTGGCCCGCCGGGTCAACGACCTGGGCGCCCAGCGCGGGTTGACCCTGCGCTACGACAAGACCTCGGTGGCCCGCTGGGTCAGCAAGGGCATGGTCCCGCAGGGGCCCGTCCCGCACCTGATCGCCACCGCGATCGGCGGCAAGCTCGGCCGCCCGGTGCCGCTGGAGGAGATCGGCCTCGGCGACACCGACCCGGCGCCCGAACTCGGCCTGGCCTTCCCGCGCGAGGTCGCCGACGCCGTCCGTTCCGCCACCGACCTGTGGCGGGTCGACCTCGACCTGCGCCGCGGCCCCGGCGGCGGGCGCTGGAGCGACAGCCTGGCCGGCACCTTCTCGGTCGCCGCCTACGCGACGCCCGTCTCCCGCTGGCTGATCACGCCCGCGGACGGCTCGGTGGCCCGCGAGGTGCCGCGCGCGGCCAGCGAGGCGGCCTCCTACCGGGTCGGCCACTCGGACGCCGCCAAGCTCCGCGAGGCCGCCCAGGAGGCCCGCCGCTGGGACTCCAAGTACGGCGGCGGGGACTGGCGTTCGTCGATGGTGCCGGAGTGCCTGCGGGTGGAGGCGGCGCCGCTGCTGCTCGCCTCGTACAGCGACGCGGTCGGCCGGGCGCTGTTCGGCGCGACCGCCGAACTGACCAGACTGGCCGGGTGGATGGCCTTCGACACCGGGCAGCACGAGGCCGCCCAGCGCTACTACATCCAGGCCCTGCGGCTCGCCCGGGCCGCCGCCGACGTGCCGCTCGGCGGCTACGTGCTGGCCTCGATGAGCCTGCAGGCCGGCTACCGGGGCTTCGCCGAGGAGGCCGTCGACCTCGCGCAGGCCGCCCTGGAGCGCAACCGGGGCCTGGCCACCGCCCGCACCATGAGCTTCTTCCACCTGGTGGAGGCCCGGGCCCAGGCCAAGGCCCGCAATGCCGCGGCGTGTGCGACGGCGCTCGGCGCGGCGGAGAGCGCACTCGAACGGGCGCGCGCCGGGGATCCCGACCCGGCCTGGATCGACTTCTACGCCTACGACCGGCTCGCCGCCGACGCCGCCGAGTGCTTCCGCGACCTCGGAGTGCCCTCCAAGGTCCGGCAGTTCACCCGCGAGGCGCTGGCCAAGCCCACCGAGGGCTACGTCCGCTCGCACGGCCTGCGGCTGGTGGTCTCGGCGATGGCCGAGGCCGAGGCCGGCGACCTGGACGCCGCCGTCGCCGCGGGCGAGCGCGCCGTCGAGGTCGCCGGGCGGATCTCCTCGCAGCGCAGCCGCGAGTACGTGGTGGAGATGCTGCGGCGGCTGGAGCCCTTCCAGGGCGAGCGCCGGGTCCGGGAGTTGACGGAACGGGCGCGGGCGGTGATCGTCGCGCCGGCGTGAGGGAGCACGCCGCGCGAGGGGCGCACCCGCCCCGGCGCGAGGGGCGCGGGTTCGGCGGTAATTCGGGTGCGCCCGCGAGAGGGGCCTGGCTAAGGTCTCTCTCGTCCAGGTGCGCAGGCGGAGGTTACTTCCACTCTTCATGGGCGGGTCGCGGGTTCGAATCCCGTCATCGGCTTCGGGCCGGTGTAGCTCAGTTCGGTAGAGCAGCTTCGTCACCTCAGCCGACCTCGAACTCTGGACGCCTACACGTGAATAGAGACATCTGAACAAGATGTCCGCACCTCCCGGTGCGAAGGCAGCGGTTACTTCCCGGTAAAGGCGTCGGAAACGGCGCCCGCGGTTCAAGCCCGCAACGCGGTTGAGCGCGCCATGCGATCAACCGCGCAGACACCGCCGCCACTCTTGATCTCGGGAGGCATCGCGCTTCGGTGTGCCCGGTGCGCAGGCGGGGGTTACTTCGGATCTTGCGGTTCCGGGTTCAAATCCCGGGCGGCCGTGCGCGAGTGCGGCCGGTAGCTCAATTCGGAAGAGCACAAGGCATATACCTCCACCGACGCCGGCCGTTCGACGACGGCCGGCACGATCTCGGGCACCCTCAGCCGCCGCATGCCTCCCTCCCGACGAAACCCGCAGGCCGAGGGGGGCTGCATCATGTCCAGGTTCAACATCCGCAAGACCAAGGCGAACCCGCTCTCGCCGGTGGCCACCACCGGTCGGCGCACCACCAACCACAACGGCGGCACCGGCTTCGTCCGGGACGAGAAGTCCGAACTCTTCCTGCTCGCCGTGGCCAACATGGTGGGCCAGGACACCTTCCACGAGCAGGGCGGCGCGCGCGACGACCGCTACACCGCGCTCGTCCGCGGGCTCGCCGTCAGCGATCCCGAGTGGACGCTCGCGCTGCTGCGCTGGCTGCGCGGCGACGGGCAGTTGCGCACGGCCGCGCTGGTCGGCGCCGCCGAGTTCACCCGCGCCCGGCTGGCCGCGGGCGCCCACGGGTACTCCCGGCAGGCCGTCGACGCGGTGCTGCAGCGCCCCGACGAGCCCGGCGAACTGCTCGCGTACTGGACGTCCCGCTACGGCCGTTCCCTGCCCAAGCCGCTCAAGCGCGGTGTCGCGGACGCCGTCCGCCGCCTCTACAACGCCCGCTCGCTGCTCAAGTACGACACCGCCGGGAAGGGTTACCGCTTCGGCGACGTGATCGAACTGACCCACCCCTCGCCGGACCCGGCCAAGCCCTGGCAGGGCCCGCTGTTCCAGTACGCGCTGGACCGCCGGCACCGGCCGGAGGAGGCCGTGCCGCCCGCGTCCGACCGGGTGCTGACCGCCAACCGCGAGCTCCTCGCGCTGCCGGTCGACGGGCGCCGGCCCGCCGTCGTCGCCGAGGGCGGCGCCGAGCGGCTCTCCGCCGCGGGCCTGACCTGGGAGGCGCTGGCCGGCTGGCTGCAGGGGCCGCTGGACGCGGCGGTCTGGGAGGCCGTCATCCCGTCCATGGGCCCGATGGCGCTGGTGCGGAACCTGCGCAACTTCGACCGGGCCGGGGTGTCGGACGCCGTCGCGGCCTCGGTCGCCCGGCGGATCTCCGACCCGGACGAGGTGCGGCGCTCGCGCCAGTTCCCGTTCCGCTACCTCGCGGCGTACCGGCACGCGCCCTCGCTCCGGTGGGGGCACGCGCTGGAGACGGCGCTCGCCCACTCGCTCGCCAACGTGCCCGAGCTGCCCGGCCGGACGCTGATCCTGGTCGACCGCTCCGGCTCGATGTTCGACCGGCCCAGCGCGCAGACCCAGCTCAACCGGGCCGACTCGGCGGCGATCTTCGGCACCGCGCTGAAGGTCCGGGCGGCGGAGGCGGACCTGGTCGAGTTCGGCACCAGCAGCAAGGTGATCGAGGTCGGCCGCGGGGAGGCGGTGCTGCGGGTGCTGGAACGCTTCTCCAGCCTCGGCGGCACCAACACCGCCGCCGCCGTCCGCGGCCACTACCGGGGGCACGACCGGGTCGTCATCGTCACCGACGAACAGACCGGCCCGGGCTCCTACGGCTCCGATCCTCTCGCCGCCGTTCCGGCCCACGTGCCCGTCTACACCTGGAACCTGGCCGGCTACGCCGCCGGCCACGGCTCCAGCGGCGGCGCCAACCGGCACACCTTCGGCGGCCTGACCGACGCGGCGTTCCGGCTGATACCGCTGCTGGAGGCCGGGGCGAACGCCGGCTGGCCCTGGGAGGCCTGAGGCCTGAGCGAGGGGGGCGGTGGCGCGCCGGGTCCGGGGGGCCGGCGCGCCACCGCTGGTGCGGCCGGGCCGTGGGAGCCCGGCGCGCGCTGTCGGGCCGGGCGGGCAGGAATGCCACCGGCGCACGCCCCGGAACCCGGCGCGCCGCTGTCGCGAGACCGGCGGCCGGACCGGCAGGAAGACCGGCGGGGAAAACCGGCAGGGAAGACCGGCGGGGAAAACCGGCAGGGAAGACCGGCGGAGAAGACCGGCCTCAGCACCACGGACGGGCCCGGCACGACCGCACCCGGCCGCTCGGCGGAGCCTTCGCGGGCCGACCGCCGCGCGGTGCGGAGGCCGTGCCGAGGCGCTCTGGACCGCCATCGGGCGCCGTGGCAGCATCGGCCGCACATGCGGTCGGATGCGAGGAGCGCGGCGATGGCGGACGAGTTCGATGTCGCGGTGGTCGGCGGAGGGATCGTCGGACTGGCCACCGCCCACGCGTTGACGACGGCACGACCGGGCCTGCGGGTGGCGGTGCTGGAGAAAGAGAGCGGCTTCGCCGCGCACCAGACCGGGCGCAACAGCGGGGTGATCCACAGCGGCATCTACTACCGCCCCGGCTCGTACAAGGCCCGGTTCGCCGTCGAGGGCGCGGCGGAGCTGGTGGCGTTCTGCCGGGAGCAGGGCCTCCCGTACGAGGTGACCGGCAAGCTGATCGTGGCCACGGGCGCCGCCGAACTGCCCCGGCTGGCGGCGCTGGCCGAGCGCGGCCGGGCGAACGGCATCCCGGTCACCGAGCTGGACCGGGACGGCATCGCGCAGTACGAGCCGAACGTCTCCGGCCTGGCCGGACTGCACGTCGGCACCACCGGCATCTGCGACTACCCGGCCGTCGCGACCGCGTACGGCCGGCTGGCCCGGGAGGCGGGCGCCGAACTGCGCCCCGGCGGCGAGGTGCTGAGCGTGGCCCGGCGCCGGGACGGGGTGACCATCGGCACCGCCACGGGCGAGCTGCGCTGCGGGGTGCTGGTGAACTGCGCCGGCCTGCACAGCGACCGGATCGCCCGGATGACCGGGGACGACACCGGGGTGCTGATCCTGCCGTTCCGCGGCGAGTACTACGAACTGACCGAGGACCGGCGGAAGTTGGTGCAAGGCCTGGTCTACCCGGTGCCCGACCCGGCCTTCCCCTTCCTCGGCGTGCACCTCACCCGGGGCATCCACGGGGACGTCCACGTCGGCCCGAACGCGGTGCCGGCGGCGGCCCGCGAGGGGTACGGCTGGGGCGTCGTCCGCCCGCGCGACGTGGCCGAGACGCTCGCCTTCCCGGGGACCTGGCGGATCCTGCGGCGGCACTGGCGCTACGAGGTCGGCGAGTTGCACCGCTCGCTGTCCAAGCGGGCGTTCACCACCGCCGTGCAGCGCCTGCTGCCGGCCGTCACCGCGGCGGACCTGGTGCCGGCCGCCGCCGGGGTGCGGGCCCAGGCGGTGGCCCGGGACGGCTCGCTGCTGGACGACTTCGTCTTCGCCGGCTTCGACCCGGCGGACCGGCGCTCCCCGCGCCGGGCGGTGCACGTGCTGAACGCCCCCTCCCCCGCCGCGACGGCCTCGCTGCCGATCGGCCGCGAGGTGGCCCGCCGGGCGCTGGCCGCACTGGAGGCGGGCGGCTGAGAGGCGGGCGGCCGAGAGCGCGGCCGGCGCCGGACTCCCCCGGATGAGCCGCGTCACAGGCCCTGCGGGGGAACGGCGGCGGCCCCGTAGACTCGGGTGATTGTGACTGCCACCGCCCCGATCCCCCAGCAATCGCCGTCCGCCCGGATGTCGGCCGCGCCGGCCGCGTACCCCGCGCCGATGTACCCGCACAAGGCCACCGAGGCCCAGCACCGCGAGCGGCGCATCCGCAGCTTCCAGCCGCGCCGGGGCCGGATGACCAACGCCCAGGCGGGCGCCCTGGACCGGAGCTGGGAGAGGTACGGCATCCCGATCGACGGCAGCCCGCTGGACCTGGCGGAGCTGTTCGGCGGCCTGCCGGTGACCCTGGAGATCGGCTTCGGCATGGGCGAGACCACCGCCGCGATGGCCGCCGCCGACCCGTCGACCGGCATCCTCGCCGCCGACGTGCACACCCCGGGCCACGGCAACCTGCTCGGGATGCTGGAGCGCGACGGTTCGCAGAACGTGCGGCTGGCCGCCGGCGACGCCGTCATCCTGCTGCGCGACATGCTGCCGGACGCCTCGCTGGCCGGACTGCGGGTCTACTTCGCCGACCCGTGGCCCAAGCCCAAGCACCACAAGCGCCGGCTGATCCAGCCCGCCTTCCTCGACCTGGTGCTGCCCCGGCTGGCCCCCGGCGCCCTGGTGCACTGCGCCACCGACTGGGAGCACTACGCCGAGCAGATGCTGGCGGTGCTGTCCGCCTCGCCGGAGCTGGAGAACCTGCACCCCGAGGGCGACGGGACGGGCTGGCTGGAGCCGGCCGACCACCCGGAGGGCAGCGTCCCCGGCTACGCGCCGCGCCCGGACTGGCGGCCGGTCACCAAGTTCGAGCGGGCCGGCATCGCCAAGGGCCACGTGGTGCACGACCTGCTGTTCCGCCGCCGCTGACCCGGCCGGGCGGGCGGCCGGCCGCCCGCTGAACCACCGGCCGCCGTTCGAACGCACGACCGCCCGCCGACCGGGTGTCGTTGCCCCGGACGGCCCAGTGGTCATGACCCGGACGGACGATTCGTCCCGAGTCCTCCCGGCGGGCCGCCCCCGTGGCCTACCCTGAGCCGCATGGGCAGCCCGTCCGGCGGCGGGCTCCGGACCACCGACCCGGCCCCCGCTGACGCACCGCACACGGCCCCGCGCACCGGAGGCACCCGGACCATCCCGGGGCCCCGGGGGCGCCGGGCCCACCGGCTGCTGCCCCGGCCGGGCGCCGCACCGCCGCCCGCCGGCCCGCCGCCCCGGCGGGGCCGCTCCCCGGCGCTCACCTCGGTCACCGCGACCACCGCGCTGACCCTGGCCGGCTGCGGGGTGCTGATCCTGCACCTGGTGCAGCGGCAGACCGGCACGCTCGGGCTGGTCGTGGGCCTCGCCCTGGCGATGGTGCCGGTGCCGTTCGTGCTCGGCGGCCTGGCCTGGCTCAACCTGACCGCGCGGGTGCCGCTGCGGCACACCGTGTTCTGCCTCGGCTGGGGCGCCTTCGCGGCCACCACCGTCGCCATCCTCGCCAACAACTGGACGGCCAGTCACCTGGCCAACCACCAGGGCCCGCTCGGCGAGCTGCTGGGCGCCGGGATGGCCACCCCGATGATCGAGGAAGTCGCCAAGGCCACCGCGCTGTTCGTGCTGCTGCTCCCGCTCGGCCAGCGGCTGCGCTGCCACGGCCGCCGCACCGGCCGCCCCTGCGCGCCCCTGCTGCACCGGCCGCCCGCCCCGCGCCGCACCCGCCCGTACGGGCACCGCGCGGCCGGCCCGCACGCCCGCGAGAAGCTGCGGCTGCGCCCGTACCTGCGGCCGCTGCCGTACCTGCGCCCCGCCCCGCCGTCCGGCGACGGGGCGCACCGCCGCTCCCGGCCGCGCACGCTGGCCGCCGGGGTGGTGCTCGGCGGGATGACGGCCTGCGGCTTCGCCTTCACCGAGAACGCCCTCTACCTGGGCCGGGCCTTCACCAACGACCAGCGGCAGCGGCTGGACAGCATCGGCCTCGGCACCCGGCCGAGCATCCGGGACTTCGACGGCACCGTGCAGACCTTCGTGCTGCGCGCCCTGCTCTCGCCCTTCGCCCACCCGCTGTTCACCGCGCTCACCGGGATCGGCCTGGCCGTCGCGCTGACCACCGGGCGGCGCTGGCTGGCCCGGCTCGCCGTGCCGGCCGGGCTGCTGCTGGCGACGGCGCTGCACGGCGCCTGGAACGCGGCCGCCGACCTCGGGACGGACGGCTTCCTGGTGGTGTACGCGGCGCTGATGGTGCCGTGCTTCGGGGCGCTGGTCGGCTTCGCGGCCTGGACGAGGTCGCGGGCCGCCCGGCCCGCCGGGCGGCGCGGGCGGCGGCCCGTGGAACCCCGGACGGGCACGCCCCGGGAGGCGGTCTGAGGAACCGATTTCCCATCCCGGCGACTTCCACGTATTGTTGTGTTCACCGACGCGGGGTGGAGCAGCTCGGTAGCTCGCTGGGCTCATAACCCAGAGGTCGCAGGTTCAAATCCTGTCCCCGCTACTCAGTAGCCGGAAGACCCGGAGGACTCGTCCTCCGGGTCTTCCGCGTTTCCGGGTGCGGGGAGAGCACGTTCCTGCCACGAAGCTGTAACAGGGGCCGAATCCAAGATCGGCTGTCCGGGACCTCCCGCATACTGCTGAGGAAAAACTCGTCCAGTTGGGGGCACGACAAGACCGTGCCCTGGATAAGGAACCACCTCATGCTGTCGAAGCGCCTGGTCAGCACCGCCGCGATCTGCCTCGTCCTGGGGGCCGGCACGGCCGCCTGCGGCGACAACAAGGACGGCGACAAGGCCGCCGCGCCCGCCGCCGCCGGTACGACCGCTGCCGCCGCGCCGACCTCCGCCGCGGCGACCCCCGCCGGCGAGAAGCTGGACACCGACAAGCTGTCCGCCCAGGAGATCAAGCAGAAGGCCAAGGACGCCCTGGCCGCCGCCACCTCCGTCAAGTTCGCCGGCACCATGGTCGACGAGGACGGCAAGATGGAGATCAACCTGGCCATGGACAACACGGGCAAGTGCACCGGCAGCATGACGATGCCGGGCTCGGGCAAGGTCGACATCCTGCGCGACGGCAAGACCTCCTACATGAAGGGCGACGCCCAGTTCTGGACCTCCGTGGGCGGCCCGAACGGCGCCCAGGTCGCCGAGCTCCTCAAGGGCCGCTACGTGATGGGCTTCGACAACGACCCGCAGATGGCCGGGTTCCTCTCCCTCTGCAACCTCGCCGATTTCAGCAAGCAGATCGTCGAGGGCGGCGACAAGGCCGGCGGCGCGCCCGAGAAGGGTGCCGCCGGCACCACCAACGGCGTGCCGACCTTCAGCCTCAAGGTCACCAACTCGAAGGGCGAGAAGGGCACCATCTTCGTCGCCACCCAGGGCAAGCCCTACCCGGTGGAGATCCAGACGGAGCCGAGCAAGGACGGCCAGACCAAGATCGACTTCACCGACTACGACAAGCCGGTCACCGTCCAGACCCCGCCGGCCGACCAGACCATGGACTTCAGCAAGTTCAAGGACCAGATGAAGAAGGCCTGATCCGCTCCGGACACCGGGCGCGGATAAATCCGTTGCCCCCTCCCGCAGTGGCTGCCTATCGTGGCAGCACACTGAAAGGAGGTGATCCTGAGTTGAGTTCCATCAGGATGCGTGAGGTGGCTGCTCGCTAGAGCCGCCCCTGCCTGCGCAGGGTGAGGCCCCTGGCCTCCGGCAGGCGAAATCCATAGCAGTCACCCGGCCCGCGGGCTCACCGGTACATCCCCGGTGCCTCGGCGCCTGGCCAGTGCACGGGCCGGCGCGAGGAGCAGCCCGCGGGCTGTCTGCTGTTCCGGACCGTTTGTGCGGCGGTTGTCCGGGCATCCCGTGGGGGACCGTGGGCGGCGCTAGAGTCGGCGCGGACACAGGGGGTGTGCGGTGGCGAAGGCGCGGCGGCAGGGCGGGGCGGCGGCCCTGCGGACGGCGAAGTGGGCGGCGGCCGGGGTGCTGGCCGGAACGGGACTGCTCGGGCTGGTGCTGTTCGCACTCGGCCGGGAGCGGGCCTGGCAGGCGCTCGGCGGCGGGCTGGTGGTGGCCGGGGCCTCGGCGGTGCTCGGCGGCGCGCTGGGCTTCCTGTTCGGGGTGCCCCGGGTGCGCGGCGGCTCCGGCGGTTCCGGCGAGCCGCAGGGCTCGTACGCGCCGAACACCAATCTGGAGCAGGTGTCGGACTGGCTGACCAAGGTGCTGCTCGGCGTCGGGCTGACCCAGCTCGGCTCGCTGGGCGAGCGGCTGCACCAGCTCGGCACGGCGCTGGCGCCCGTGCTCGGCGGGGACGACGCGGCGGTGCCGTTCGGGGCCGCCCTGGTGCTGTACTTCCTGGTGCTCGGCTTCCTGGCCGGCTGGCTGGTGACCAGGCTGGCCCTGCCGCGGGTGCTGACCAGCGCCGACGACCAGGCGCTCGACCTCTTCCTCGCCGGCCAGGACCGCGACCGGCACGGCGACAAGGTGGGCGCCGACGACCTGCGGGTCCGGGCCATGCAGCAGCTCGGCGTGCTGGGCGGCAGCGCGGAGCAGCCCGCCGCGCTGGCCGGCCAGCTGCCGCCCTCGGCCGGGTCGCCGGCCGGGCCGGACGGCGTGGTGGCCGAGGTGCGGGCGACGGCGAAGCGGTCGGCGCTGACCGCCGAGCAGGTGCGGGACCTGTTCGCGGACGGCTCCGAGGGCCGGCGGATCCAGGCGCTGGCCCTGATGCAGGGCGATCCGGCGCTGGCCGACCTCACCAGCCTGCTGGACGCGATCGAGCACCCGCGCTCGGACTTCGAGCAGTACCACGCGCTGCTGGCCGCCCGCGGGCTGCTCTCCCGGCTGCCCGCCGACGAGGCCCGGCGGCTGCGGGACGCGGTGGCCGGGCGGCTGGTGGACCCGGCGGGCATCCCGTACGGGTCGGACCGCAGCTGGCTGGCGGAGAAGATCCTCTCCCGGCTGCAGACCGCGGCACCGTCCGTCCCGGCCCAGCCGGGGCCGCCCGACGCCCCGGCGAACGTCTAGGGCCTGGAACGGCGGCGGTGGTCGGCCGCGCGCAGCACCAGGAGGCGGCGGGTGCGGCCGTCCTCGGGGCGGGGGAAGCGGCGGATCTCGCTGGCGATCCGGCGCTCGCCGAGCGCGTGGCGCAGCGCGTCGAGGTGGCCGCAGCGCCGGCCGTACCCGTCGTGCAGTGGCTGGACGCGCACCTCGCCGGCCGGGGAGGTGACCCGGACCAGCTCGGTCAGTGCGGCCAACTGGAGCTCGGGGCCGAAGAGTTCGGGGTAGGCGAAGAGCAGGTAGCCGCTCAGGGTGAGGGCGAAGGCGCCGTCCGCGAACGGCAGCCGGGGCAGGGCGGCGGCCACGTACTGCTCCGGGTGGAGGGCCGAGTCGGCGGCGAACAGTCGGCGGGCGCGGTCCCAGCTGCGCAGGTAACGCTCGGGGCGGCGGCCGGGCCGCGGGTAGAGCTGCGGGCGGGCGGCCATCGCCGCGGCCATCGACGCCCGGGCGGCCAGCGCGTGCGCCGCGACCACGGGCGGCGGCAGCGCGTAGGCCGGGTCGACGGCGATCACCCGGCAGCCCAGCTCGCGCGCCTCGGCGGCCAGGCCGGCGGCGCCGCCGGGGCAGTCCAGCAGCGGGCCGGGCAGGGCGGCGAGGCGGGCCCGGGTGAGGTCGAACAGGCCGCAGTACTCGTCCAGCGGCCGGGAGGTGACCAGGACGTCCGGGCCCGGCGGGCCACCGGCGGGGTCGGGGTCGGTCACCCGGCCATCGGAACACGGGCCGCCCCGGCCCGCATCCCGGGGTGCGGGGGGCGGGGCGGGGCGGAGCGGAGCGGGGAGCCGTGGCTCAGCGGCCGAGCAGGCCCCGGGCGGCGGCCCGGTCGACGTTGGTCAGGCCGCGCACCAGCTGCGCGGTGAGGAACACGATCACCAGCCCGATCGCGGAGAACCCGGCGATCTGCGCCGGCGACTGGACGTAGTAGGCGTAGTGGTCGGCGCCGTCGTGGAAGTCGACGATCCGGTACCCGGGCCAGTGGACGAAGGTCGGGAAGACCCAGTGGTAGACCGGGTACAGCGCCATCGCCCAGCCGAGCAGT
Source organism: Streptomyces sp. Y1 (assembly GCF_041053115.1). Lineage (NCBI taxonomy): Bacteria > Bacillati > Actinomycetota > Actinomycetes > Kitasatosporales > Streptomycetaceae > Streptomyces > Streptomyces sp. Y1. Next base: position 3,555,570 of record NZ_CP163445.1, read on the forward strand.
AGGAAGGTCAGCGTCACGGAGAAGCGGAAGACGGCCCACGGGAACATCAGCACCTGGTGCAGCACGGCCTTCCAGCCCGCCACGTCCGCGAGCCGCGCGGTGACCCCGCCCCACAGGCCCGGTCGGGTCTGCCGCACCGGCGCCGGGCCCGGCACGTCCACGGCGAGCAGGCTGCGCACCCGGGCCCGCTCCAGCCGGCCGAAGCCGCGGGCGGTGCTGGTCAGCGCGGCCAGGACGGGCAGGCCGAGGCAGGTGACGAGGGTGCCGAGGCCGACGCTGAACAGCGTGACGCCGAGGACGAAGCCCGCGATCGCCACCGGCAGGCCGGTGAGGGCGTAGCCGACCTCGCGGTAGTAGTGCGCGGAGAACGGCGCCCGCCAGAAGGGCGGCGGCTCCTCGGTGCGGCGAGCCCGGGCGGGGCTCCGGCCGTGGTCGTACGCGTCGTGGGCGTACGCGTCGCGGTCGTACGCGTCGCGGTCGTACGCGTCGTGGCCCCCGTCCCCGTCCCCGTCCAGGACGTTCCACGCGCGGTCCTGCGTGCTGCTGCTCATCCCGGCCCCCGGCCCCTCGTTCTCGCGGTCGTTCGCATTCGTTTGACGTTCCACAGTCTGGCCGGGCGGGGGGCCGGGGGACCATCGGGAGGCCTGGCGGATCGGGGGTGGGGTTAACCCCCGGCCGTGCCCTCGGCCGGGGCCGCGGCGCCCGGCGGGGGCCACTCGTCGGCGAGCAGCGCGTACTGCTGCGAGTCCGACCAGACGCCGTCCCGGTACACGTCGTGCCGCACCCGGCCCTCCAGCTGGAAGCCGAGCCGGGTGAGCACCCGGGCGGAGGCCCGGTTGTCCACGTCGGTCAGGGCGACCAGCCGGTGCACGCCGAGCGGGCCGAAGGCGAGGCCGCAGAGCAGCCCGGCCAGCTCGCCCGCGTAGCCGCGGCCCCACGCGTCGCGGCGCAGCGCGTAGCCGAGGTGGGCGCTGCGGCGCGGGCCGAGCGTGAGCGAGCCCTGGCCGATCAGGGTCGCGCGGGCCGGGTCGGCGGCGTCGACGTCGGTGCCAGCTCCTGCGTCGGCTTCGCCCGTCGCGTCGGCGCGCAGGGTGACGGCGAGCCGGTAGACCCGGCGTGGCTCGGCCATCGCCTCGTCCAGGCAGAGTTCCAGCTGGTCGGCGCAGGTGTCCGGGTCGCGCGGCCCGAACGGCAGGTGGCGGGTGACCTCCGGGTCGCCGAACACGGCGTGCAGCGCCGCCACTTCCTCCGGGGTGTGGTGGTGCTCGCGGATGGCCAGCCGGGGGCCGGTGAGTCGTACGGGGACCATGGCTGCCGACCCTACCGGCGCCCGGCGGCTACCGTTCGGAGCATGAACGACGAAGACCTGCGGCTCGCCCCGCGCACCAGGGCCGCCGACCTGCTCGCCTGGGCGGCCGAGCAGGACCGCGCGCCGGTGGCCGAGGCGCCGCTGCGCGCGGTGCTGGCGCTGCTGGAGCTCGGCGAGGGCAGGATGCACGACGGCTGGCCCGAGCTGACCTCGAACGCGGTGGAGCAGCTGCTGTACGAACGCCTCCACCTGTACGTCCAACCCGCGCCGGAGGAGGACCCGCTCGCGTACGGCGACGCCGTCCGGCTGCTGGTCGACCACCAGCGGGCGGCGAAGCGGCTCAACGCCAAACGCCAGGAGCGGCTGCACGCCGAGGCCGAGTGGCAGGGCGAGGTCGCGGCCGGGCTGCTGCGCCGCGCCGACCTGGTGACCTGGCCGCGGCTGCACGCGCTGCTGATGCACGCGCACGGCGTGGACGTCGCCGACCCGGCGGCGGTGCGGGCGTGGCTGGCCGGCTACGCGGCGCTGTCGGAGGAGAAGCGGCTGGCCGGGTACGAGGCGCTGGCGGCGACCGGGTGGCTGGACGAGCTCGACGAGCGCGGCTGGGGCCCGGCCCGGGTGCTGTCGGTGGGCATGGCCACCGATGGCGCGCGGCGGCTGCTGGAGCACGGCCTGATGCGGCGCAGCTACCGCAACCTGGCCGAGCTGAACGCGCTGGGGCGGCCGATGCCGGACGAACTGGCCGGGGACTTCGGGTCGTTCGAGGAGGCGGCGGCCGAGGCGGCGCTCGACCTGTCCGGGGAGTGGACGGTGCCGGGGCTGCCGCGGCTGCTGGTCGAGGAGTTCCCGGAGCTGGCGCCGGAGCCGGGGCCGGAGGAGATCGAGGCGTACCTGGCGCAGCTGCCGGCGGAGTGAGGACGCCCGGAGGAGCATCCGGGTGAGAACGCGGAAGGGCCCCGGCGGTGGAACGCGCTTCCACCGCCGGGGCCCTTCCGCACGAGCGCACGGGCCTCACGGCCTCACGGCCTCAGGGGCTTCAGGGGCTTCACGGGCCTCAGGGGTTGAGGCCGCGCTGCTGGAGCCAGGGCTCCGGGTCGACCGGGGCGCCGCCGCCCGGGCGGACCTCCAGGTGCAGGTGCGGGCCGGTGACGTTGCCGGTGGCACCGACCTTGCCGATCTGCTGGCCGGCGGTGACCTGGCCGGAGCCCTTGATGATCGAGGAGAGGTGGCAGTACCAGATCTCGGTGCCGTCCGGCAGGGTCTCGACGATCCGGTAGCCGTACGAGCCGGACCAGCCGGCCGAGGTGATGGTGCCCTGGCCGACCGCCATCACCGGGGTGCCGGTGTCGGCGGCGAAGTCCAGGCCGGTGTGCAGGTGGGCCCAGTAGCGGGCGCTCTGCCCGTAGTGGGCGGAGAGCCGGTAGTCGGCGACCGGCAGGGTGAGGGCGGCGGCCTTGGCGCGCTCGGCCTCCTCGGCGGCGCGCTTGGCCTCGGCCTCCTTGGCGGCGGCCTTGGCCTCGGCCTCCTTGGCGGCCTGCAGGCGGGCGCTCTCCTCGGCGGCGGTGCGCTGGCTGTCGGCCTGCTGCTGGATGCGGGCGGCGAGCGCGAGGCCCGGGTCGGCGGAGAGCACGACCGGGGTCTCGTCGGGGGCCTCGATGGCGGGGGCGGCGGCCGGGGTGGCGGAGGCGAATCCGGTGGCGCCCAGGGTGGCGGCGACGGCGGTGACGCCGAGCAGCGGGGAGGCGCCGCGGGTCTGACGGGGCAGCCGGTGGCGGTTGGTCTCGACCTCGGTACCGAAGGCCTCCGGGCCGTCCGGACCGTCCGGACCGGCGGAGCCGGCCGGGCCGTCCTGGCCGGGGTGGTCGAGCAGCTGGGTGCCGGTTGCGGGTCCGGCCGGGTGGGCCGGGGTGTGCGTCGACGCCACGGAGGCGCGCTCCTTTCCTTCCCTCGCGCCTACCGGGTTAGCTGACGGGTTCGGAGCAGGAAGGTCTCCTACGGCCGGGCCGGGGCCCCGCCGATTCACCCCAAGGAACGTGGTTCCCCGGCTCCCTGGCCTGCCCGGAGGCCGGCCGGCGGGATTAGGCGACGCGCACGGTGCCGTCTGGGTACGGCGTTGACGACCGCGCTGCGTTATCAGACGTTAATCCTAGGGAGCTCTGATTCCAAGCCGTCCGCCCGGGACGAACGGGGACGGACCCGTCAACTGGTGCTTCCCGCCGGGGTTCTCCTCCTCTTGGTGCAGGTGGCGGGCCCGACCCGTCGCGGCGGCCCGCCGGAGCGGGACGGCCCGGCACCCGAGGTGCCCTGCCTGCACCGGACGGGGCCGCCTTGCCGACACCCCGCACACAATTCCTCCACATCGACCGGTGCGGTTCGGCCAATCACGGGCCCCGCGCGGCACCGCCAAGGCCCGGACCAGGCGGGACCGCCGGCTCCGGATCGCGGTCGAACGAGGCCGAACCGGCGCCCCGTTGCCGGATATTGACGAGATCCGGTCACATGGCGAGATCCGTTCACACCTTCGTGCGATCATCGCCCTACAATTCGCGACGTGACGATGACTCAGTGGTGCGCAACGGCAACCGGCGTGCTCGCCGTCCTCGCCCTGGTGGCCGCCGCGCACTACCACGCCGTGTCCGTCACCCAGCGCCGGCGCGCCGACCTGCTGCAGCGCGAACTCGCCCTCCTCCAGGGCGAACTGGACGCCGAAGTCGCCCGCCGCGGCGCCGAACTGGCCGCCGTCCAGCACGAGCAGGAGCTCACCGCCGCCGCCCAGCGGGCCTTCCTCAGCGTCGCCCGCCGCATCCTCGTCATGGCCCACGACCAGCAGGCGCTGCTCGACGAGATGGAACGCACCCACGACGACCCGGCGCTGCTGGAGGGCCTGCTCAAGGCCGACCACGCCGCCGCCCAACAGGCGCGCCTCGCCCAGACCCTGGCCGTGCTGTGCGGCGCCCGGGCCGGGCGGCACTGGCCGGAGCCCGTCCCGCTGGAGGACGTCGTGCGCGGCGCCCAGTCGCGCATCCTGCCGTTCCAGCGGGTGGTGCTGCGCAGCCGGATCGAGACCGCGGTGATCGGCGCCGCCGCGGAGGCGCTGATCCACGCCACCGCCGAACTGCTGGACAACGCCACCCGCTACTCCCCGCCCAGCACCCAGGTGTTCGTCACGGTGGTGCCGGTGCACAACGGCGCCGTCATCGAGATCGACGACTGCGGCGTCGGCATGCCGGAACTCGCCGTCGCCAAGGCCGCCGCGACCCTGGCCGGCGGCACCACCCTGGAGGTCTCCCGGCTCGGCGAGGCCCCGCAGCTGGGCCTGGCGGCGGTCGGCCGGCTCGCCGAGCAGTACGGCTTCCGGGTCACCCTCAGCTCCGCGCCCTCGCCGTACGGCGGCGTGCGGGTGGTCGTGATGCTGCCGAACGCGCTGCTCACCGAGCCGCTCCCGCCCACCGTCCCCGGCCTCGGCCCGGAGGGCCCGGCCTTCGGCTCCGCGCGCCCGGCCGGCCACCTCACCGGCCACCCCCTGGTGGAGGCCCCGCCGTCCTACTCGGCCGACGGCCCGCCCCCGCCGCTGCCCCGCCGGAGCCACCGGCGCGGCCGCCCGGGCCGCCCCGCCCAGCACGCCGCCCCCGCGCCGCCGCCCGCCCCGCCGTACCGCTCGGCCCGGGACGCGCAGGCGTTCATGGCGATGTTCCAGGCCGGGACGGCCAGCGGCCGCTCGGACGCCCGGAACCAGCCCCCGACCGACCCTTCCCGTTCCGCTTCCCCCCGACTTCCCCAGCCCGGAGAGTTCCATGACCACCACCCCTGACCTCGGCTGGCTGCTCGCCGACATCATCGCCGTGCCGCACGTCCAGCACGCCGTCGTCGTCTCCAGCGACGGCCTGGAGATCGGCCGCAGCGCCCGGATCGCGCGCGAGGACGCCGAACGGCTCGCCGCCGCCTGCTCCGGCCTGCAGTCCCTGGCCCGGGGCGTGGCGGACGGCTTCGGCGGCCAGGGCAGCACCACCCGGCAGATCGTCGTCGAGTACGGCGGCGGCTACCTGTTCATCGTCGCCGCCGGGGCCGGCGCGCACCTGGCCGTGGTCACCGGCGACGCGGTCGACGCCGGGCTGGTCGCCTACCAGATGCAGATGATGGTCGAGCGGATCGGCACCCACCTGACCAGCCCGCCGCGGTTCGACCACGCGGCGGGCGGCCTGCGGTGATCGGGCCCGTCCGGCCCTACGTCGTCACCGGCGGGCGCAGCCGGCCCACCCGGGCCGAGCTCGCCGTCGAGAGCCTGGTGAACGCGGTGCCGCGGCCGCCCGAGCTGCCCCGGCACGTGCTGCTCAACCGGGAGCACCGGCGCATCCTCGGGCTGTGCCGCAGCCTGCTGTCCGTCGCCGAGGTGGCCGCCCACCTGGGGCTGCCGCTCGGCGTGGCCAAGGTGCTGGTCGGCGACCTCTGGGACCTCGGCGCCGTCCAGGTCCTCCCGCCCGTCCCGCAGGCCGAGCGCCTGCCCACGACCCTCCTGGAAGAGGTGCTCGTTGGCCTCCGCCAACTCCGCTGAAGCCCCGGCCGACCTGCCGGCCGGGCCGCAGTACCTGCCCTCCTCGGTGCGCGGCGCGGTGAAGATCCTCGTCACCGGCCCGTTCGGGGTGGGCAAGACCACCCTGGTCGGCTCGCTCAGCGAGATCACCCCGCTGCGCACCGAGGAGGACATGACCGCCGCGAGCACCGGCGTCGACGACCTCACCGGGCTCGGCGGGAAGACCACCACCACGGTGGCGCTGGACTTCGGCCGGATCACCCTCAACTCCCGGCTGGCGCTGTACCTGTTCGGCACACCCGGGCAGCAGCGCTTCCAGCCGCTCTGGGAGGACCTCTCGCGCGGCGCGCTCGGCGCCATCGTGATGGTCGACCCGCGCCGGCTGAACGACAGCTTCGACGTCCTCGGCCGGCTGGAGGAGCAGGGCATCCCGTTCGCCGTCGCCGTCAACACCTTCCCGGGAACGCCGAGTTACCCGGAGGAGCAGCTGCGCTCGGCGCTCGACGTGCTGCCCGACGTGCCGCTGCTGTTCTGCGACGCCCGCGACCGCCGGCAGTCCTACGACCTGCTGATCGACTTCGTGGACCACCTGCACCGCAGCTCGCTGCTGGAGCTGGGCGGATGAGCGCGCCCGACGCGTTCGGCGGGAACGGCTGCCCGATCGGCCCCGGCGGCGGCGAACTCCCGTACGGCGCAGGCCGATCCGCCCCCGCGGACGGCCCGCCGACCGGGCTGTACGGCGCCGCCGTCGCCGAGGACCCGCACGGCCTGTACGCCCGGATGCGCGAACGCCACGGCCCGGTCGCGCCGATCGAGCTGGAGCCCGGCGTCGAGGCGTGGCTCGTGCTCGGCTACCCCGAGCTGCTCGAACTCACCCGCAACGACGCCCTGTTCTCCAGCGACTCGCGGCACTGGCGGGTGCCCGCCGAGGGCCGGCTGGCCCCCGACTCCCGGCTGCGGCCGATGACCGCCTGGCGGCCCACCCTGCTCCACCTCGACGGCGCCGAGCACCAGCGGCTGCGCGCCGCCGTCTCCGACACCCTCGCGCAGATCGACCACCACCAGCTGCGCGAGACCACCGAGGCCGCCGCCGACAGCCTGATCGACGGCTGGGGGCCGGACGGCACCGCCGACCTGGTCGCCCGGTACGCCCGCCCGCTGCCGGTGCTGGTCTTCACCCAGCTGCTCGGCCTGCCCTCCGGGGCCGGGCCCCTGCTCGCCGAGCTGATCAGCCACATCGTGGACAGCGGCCCCCGGTCGGTGCGCGCCGGCACCGAGTTCCAGGCGATCATGCACGACCTGGTGCGCCGCCGCCGGGCCACACTCGGCGCCGACCTCACCTCCTGGCTGCTCGCCCACCCGGCCGGGCTGACCGACGAGGAGGCCGTGCACCACCTGGTGGTGCTGATGATCGCCGGGAACGAGACCTCCATCAACTGGATCGGCAACACGCTGCGGCTGCTGCTCACCGACCGGCGCTTCCGCACCACCCTCGCCGGCGGCCGGCTCACCGTCTCCGACGCGCTGGAGGAGGTGCTGTGGCGCGACCCCCCGATGCAGAACCTCCCCGGCCGCTGGGCCACCGCCGACACCGTGCTCGGCGGCCGGTACGTCCGGGCCGGCGACATGCTGGTGCTCGGCCTGGCCGCCGCCAACGCCGACCCGGCCGCCCAGGGCCTGGCCTCCGCCGCGCAGGGCGCGCTGGGCGGCAACCGGGCCCACCTCGCCTGGGGCGCCGGCCCGCACGTCTGCCCGGCCCAGCACCCGGCGCGGATCATCGCCGAGACCGCGCTGGAGACCCTGCTGCACCGCCTGCCGGACCTCCAACTCGCCGTGCCGCCGAGCGACCTGACCTGGCGGCCGTCCCCGTGGTCGCGGGCCCTGACCGCCCTGCCGGTGCTGTACAGCGCCTTCACCCCGCCCCGGCCGCCCGCCGCCGACCGGCCCGCGTGGACACCGCCGCAGACGGCCCCGCGGCCCGGCGAGCACCGGTCCGGCCCGACCCGCCCGGACGGGGCCGGCCCGGCGGGAACACCCGGCTCCGGGGCGCCGGGCCGGCCGTCCTGGTGGGACTCCGTGGCGGGGTGGTGGTCCGGGCGGTGACCCGCCGCGCCGTCGCCCGGGAACGAGCCGATCGGGTCGTTCCCGGGCGACGGCGGACGGACCCTGCGGGTGACGGTCCGGCCCGCCCGGTTACCTCGGGGCGGCCCGGGTCGTTCGGCAGGGCATGAAGAAACTCGCCACCCTGGCCGCCCTCACCATGGCGGGCCTCGCCCTCGCCGCCCCGGCGGCGTCCGCCACCACCCAGACCGCCACGTCCCCGGACGCCACCGGCGGCCTCACCGACGGGATGAACCTCTCCCCCGCCGACCTCGCCCTGCAGACCGCGGGCAAGCTCCACCTCCCGGTCGTCAGCCACACCGCCGACGAGGTGGAGGCGGTCGGCACCAACCAGATGAGCCACCCGGGCCTCAGCGGGCAGATCGGCTGACCCCGCGCGGCCTCAGGCCTCCGGGCCTGTCGTCAGGGGCGACCGACCGACCCCCGTCCGGTCGGCCGCCCCTCGCCGTGCCCGGGAGCGGTCAGCCCGCCGAGAGGTCGTTCAGCTCCTGGTAGCCCAGCCCGTCCGCCAGGGCGGTGTACGTGCCGTGCCCGTACACCTCCTCGGCGGCCCGGCGCACGGCCGCGTACGCCGTCTCGGCCAGGCCCGGGCCCAGGCTGATCCGGGCCACGCCCAGCTTCGCCAGCTCGGCCACCGGGAGGCAGCCCGGGCCGGCCAGCACGTTCAGCGGCGCGGGGACGGCCGCGACCAGCGCGGCGATCGTCTCCGGGTCGTCCACGCCCGGCACGAACACGCCGTCCGCGCCCGCGTCGAGGTACAGCTTCAGCCGGCGGACCGCCTCGTCCAGCCGGCCCTCCGGCTCGCCGATCCCCCGCAGGAACACGTCGGTGCGCCCGTTCAGGTAGGCCGGGACGCCGGCCGCGTCCGCCGCCGCCCGGGCCGCCGCGATCCGCTCGGCGGCCTGCTCGGCCGGGTACTCCGCGTCCTCCAGGTTGAACCCGACCGCGCCGGTGGCGAGCAGCCCGGCGACCGTCCCGCCGACCCCGGCGGCGGTGTCGGCGAAGCCGCTCTCGATGTCCGCGGTGACGGGCAGGGCGACCGCCCGGGCCACCTGGGCGGTGCGCACCAGCACCTCCTCGCGGTCCGCGCCGCCGCCGTCCGCGCTGCCCAGCGACCAGGAGACGCTGGCGCTGGCCGTGGCCACCGCCTTCGCCCCGGCGGCCGCCACCAGACGGGCGCCCACCGCGTCCCAGACGTTCGCCAGCACCAGCGGGTCGCCCGGGCGGTGCAGTTCCCGGAGCAGCCGGGCCTTCTCCTGCTGGTCGTTCATGTCCGTCCGTCTCACTTCGCGGCCGGGCTGAGGCGGGTGGCCACGCCGATCCGGTTCCAGGCGTTGATGGTGGCGATCAGGGCGATCAGCTGGGCCAGCTCGGCCTCGTCGAACTGCGCTGCGGCCTCGGCGTACACGGCGTCCGGCACGTGGCCCTGGGTGAGCAGGGTGACCGACTCGGTGAGGGCCAGCGCGGCGCGCTCGCGGGCGGTGAACCAGGGGGTCTCGCGCCAGGCCGGCAGGGAGAGCAGGCGGTGGTCCTGCTCGCCGTTCGTCCGGGCGTCGGTGGCGTGCATGTCGATGCAGAAGGCGCAGCCGTTGATCATCGAGGCGTGCACCTTGACCAGCTCGGCGAGGTCCGGGTCCAGGCCCTTCCGGGAGGCGCGGTCCACGGCGAACATCGCCTGGTAGTACTCGGGGGCCAGCTGGGGCATCGAGAGGCGCTGCGCGGGCGCGGGGACCGGGGCGTCGGCGGGCGCCCCGGTCGCCCCGGTCGTCACGGTGTCGGTCGTCGTCATGCGGCCAGCCTAGGAAACCGCTGGCCCGCTGTCCTGGTGTGATCGACGCGCGTTTCCTTGGGCCACTTCCGGCCCGCGAACGTGCGTGCGAGGATCGACGACAGGATCGGATCAGGGGGAAACCAGCTCGTGTGCACGGCGTTCGTCAGCATAGAACCAGGCTCCGCGGTACCGGTACTGCTGCTCTCCGTCCGGGACGAGTACCTCGGCCGCGACTGGCTGCCGCCCGGCCGCCACTGGCCGGACCGGCCCGGGCTGGTCGGCGGGCTCGACCTCGCCGCCGGCGGCACCTGGCTCGCCGTCGACCCCGAACGACGCACCGCCGCCTGCCTGTTGAACGGCTTCGGCCCGCTCGCCCCGGCCCACTCCCGGCTCTCCCGCGGCGCCCTGCCGCTCACCGCCGTCCGGGACGGCGGCATCGGCCACCTCGACCTCACCCCGTACGACCCCTTCCACCTCGTCCAGGTCCGGCCGGACGGCGCCCGGGTCACCAGCTGGGGCGGCCGCGGGGAGCCGGAGGAGCACGAACTGCCCACCGGGCTCAGCGTGATCATCAACGACGGGCTGGAGGGCCTGGCCGCCAGCCGCACCGGCTCGGAGCGGGTGCGCGCCCTGATGGCCGCCCGCGCCGCGCACTTCCGGGCCCGGTTCGACGCGCTCCCCCGGCCGCGGCCGACCGCCGACGGAACCGCCGAACAGGCCTGGGGCGACTGGCTGCCCGTCGTCACCGGCGACGGGCTGGCGCTGGACGCGGACGCGGCGCTCATCCAGCGGCGCGACTTCGGCGACGGACGGCTCTGGGGCTCCTCCTCCGTCTCCCTGCTCGCCCTCGGGCCGGAGCTGCTGCGCTACGACTTCGCCGCCGCGCCGCTGCCGGACGGGCCCGGCTGGCAGCGGGTCGCGCTCGGCTGACACCCGGCGGGGGCGGCGCGCGGCAGGGGCAACGCGACGCAGGGGCAACGCTCGCCGCCGGAAAAGGACTTGCACCTGACGCAACGGCAGGCGGCAGGGTGGGGTCGTCGATCCCGAGGAGGCCCCCGATGGACCCCGTCCACCCAGCGCGTTCACCCGAACCGGGCCGCGTTCTCCGCGCCCTGCCCGCCGTCCTGACGGTCGCCCTGCCGCTGCTGGGCCTCCCGCTCGCGGCGACCGCCCTGCTGCTGCTCAGCGGCGCCGCGCACCGCACCGCGCCGACCACGGCCCTGCTCGCCTCGCTGGCCGCCGCGCTGCTCGACCACCTCGACCTCGGTGTCCTGCAGCCGTACGCTCGGTGAATTTCTGATCGTCGGCCTGCCGGGCGTCTACAGGTCGGTAGTAGCTTCGCGGGGGCCCCGGTATCGGCCGGCCGCAGATCCCGAGCGAAGGTGCGCGATGTCCACCCTGACCTACCCGGAAGCGATAGGCGTCGGCCTGCTGCAGGGTGTGACGGAACTCTTCCCGGTCTCCAGTCTCGGCCACAGCATCCTGCTCCCGGCCCTGCTCGGTGGGAAGATCCAGCGGGACCTCGACATGACCGCGGACGGCTCCTCCTACCTCGCCGCGCTGGTCGCCCTGCACCTGGCCACCGCGCTCGCGCTGGTGGTGTTCTTCTGGCGGGACTGGGTCCGGGTGGTCAGCGGCCTCGTCAGCTCCGCCCGGCACCGCCGGGTGCGGACCCGGGACGAGAAGCTCGCCTGGCTGCTGATCATCTCCACCATCCCGGTCGGCATCGCCGGGCTCGTCCTGGAGAAGGCCCTGCGGCACGCCCTCGGCAAGCCCGTCCCGGCCGCCGTCTTCCTCGCCCTCAACGGGCTCGTCCTGCTCGGCGCCGAGCGCCTCAAGCGGGGCGGCACCGGCCGCCGCCGCGCCGGGCTCGCCGCCCCCGTCGACGAGCCGGGCACCGACGACCCGGCGGTCGCCTCCGACGCCCGGCTGACCCGGCTCAGCTTCGGCCAGGGCGCCTGGATCGGCGCCGCCCAGATCCTCGCCCTCTTCCCCGGCGTCTCCCGCTCCGGCGTCACCATGAGCGCCGGCATCCTGCGCGGCCTCCACCACGAGGACGCCGCCCGCTTCTCCTTCCTCCTCGCCACCCCGGTCATCCTCGCCGCCTCGGCCCTGAAGGTCCCCGAGCTCTTCAAACCGGAGAACTCCGACGTCCTCGGCCCCGTCGCCGCCGGCAGCGTCGCCGCCTTCGTCGCCGGCTACGTCTCGGTCCGCTTCCTCACCAAGTACTTCGAGACCCGCAGCCTCACCCCGTTCGCCGTCTACTGCTTCCTGGCCGGCCTCGGCAGCGCCGTCTACCTCTCCGTCTGAACCACCTGCGCCGTCCCCGCTCCGGGCCGCCCGAAACCGGCCGCCCGAACCGGCCGAATCCGCGAGAACACCGCCGCCTGGTCGGCCGGTTCGCGAGTAGGCTCACCGGGGAGGAGAGGAGCCGCCCATGAGCCAACCCCTGCCGGAAGGCGCCGAGACCATCCCTCGCCCCGACCGGACCCCGACCGCGCTCAAGGCCGCGCTCGCCGTCCTCGCGCCGGACCGGCTGCCCGAGATGGTCGACGGCCAGACCAGGGCGATGGCGGAGGCCATCGAGGCCGGCAGCGTGCGCCCGATCCACGCCTTCGTCGCACACTGGGCGGCCGTGGTGGAGATCGAGCGGATCCCGGAGTCCGCGAAGGCTTACCACCGGGCGAACTACCTGGCCAACCACGCCCCCTCCGTCGCGGAGTGCCGGGCGCACGCCGTCGAGGTCGCCGAGCTCTACCGCTCGGCGTTCGCGGCCGTGAACGGGTGAACGGGTGAGCTGGGCCTGGGAGTACCTCCCCAGCGCGGAGCACGTCACCGCCGGCGCCCCGGCCGGTTTCCTCGCGGCCGTCGAGTCCAAGGCCGACGAACTCGTCCGGGCCGCTTCGGCGCTCTACCTGGACGGCACGGCGTACCAGGGCAGCGGCGAGCCGATGCGTTACGTGGACGTCGCCGGCGGCCTCTTCGCCTACTACGTGGTCCCGCGCCTGGAACTCGTGGTGGTCTGCCAGGTGACCGCTCCCCCGGCCTGACCGGGCCGCCCGACACCGGTCGGACGGCCCGGAGTGCGTTCAGGGGGTGGGGGCGAGGGCGGCGAGGCGGGTGGGGTCGGTGAGGATGTCGAGGCCGGTGATGCGGCCGGCGTGGATGGTGAAGGACATCACCGAGAGCGGGCGGCCCTCGGCGTAGGAGACGACGCCCGGGGAGCCGTTGACCAGGACCAGGCGGGCCTCGGCGGCGAAGCGGGCGAAGGTGATCGCCTGGGAGGCGACCTCGGCCGCGCCGCGGCGCAGGACGCCGGGCACCAGGGTGCCGCCGTCCGAGCGGGCCAGGACGTCCGGGTCGAGGACGGTGAGCAGGGCCTCGAAGTCCCCGCCGCGCGCGGCGGCCAGGAAGGCCTCCACCACCTGCTGCTTGCGGCCGGTGTCGGTGTCGGCGGCCGGGGTGGCGCCCTGGACGCGGCGGCGGGCGCGGCTGGCCAGCTGGCGGGTGGCGGCGGAGGTGCGGCCGAGCACGTCGGCGATCGCGTCGAAGGGCACCTCGAAGAGGTCGTGCAGCACGAAGGCCACCCGCTCCGCCGGGGACAGCGTCTCCAGGACGACCATCAGCGCGAGGCCGACCGAGTCGGCGACCAGGATCTCCTGCACCGGGTCGAGCGCCACCAGGCCGCCGATCACCGGGTCGGGCAGCCGGACCCGGCCGTCCTCCTCGGGCAGCGGGTCCTCCTTGCGGGAGGCGCGGGAGCGCAGCTGGTCCAGGCAGATCCGGCCGACCACGGTGGTCAGCCAGGCCCCGAGGTTGCGCACCTCGCTGACGTCGCTGCGCTCCAGCCGCAGCCACGCCTCCTGGACGGCGTCCTCGGCCTCGGCGACCGAGCCGAGCATCCGGTAGGCCACCGACCGCAGTTGGGCCCGTTCCGCCTCGAAACCGTCGGCCAGAAAGTCTTTCCCGGTCACCTGTCACATCCTCGCGTCGGCATCCGTCGATTCGATGACGGACGCTAACGAAGAGGAGACCGCGGTGACCACCGCCAACACCAGCACCACCGGCACCACCGGCACCACCACCGCCCGCATGAAGAACCCCGCCTACGTCCTGCCGGACGCGATGAAGGGCATCCGCACCATCTTCACGTCGCTGTACCAGGGCGGCGTCGCCCCGAAGCTGCTGGAGCTGGTCCACCTGCGGGCCAGCCAGATCAACGGCTGCAGCGCCTGCGTGTTCGGGGGCGTGGACAGCGCGAGGAAGCACGGCGTGACCGACGACCAGCTGCACGCGCTGGTCGCCTGGCGCGAGGCCCCGTTCTTCTCCGACGAGGAGCGCGCCGCGCTCGCCCTCACCGAGGCCGCAACCCGGATCGCGGACCGCTCCGGCAAGGCCGTCCCGGACGAGGTCTGGGACGCGGCCGCCGACCACTTCGGCGAGGAGCAGCTCTCCGCGATCATCCTGATGATCGGCCTCACCAACTTCTTCAACCGGATCAACACCACCATCGAGGAGCCGGCCGGCACCACCTGGGGCTGAGCGCCCGCCAGCGGGCGAGAATGGAGTCCGTGAACGGCTCCTGGACCTCCTTCGGCGGCGACCTGCACCTGGACCTCACCGAGCGGCGCGCCGCCGGTGCCGGGCTGCGGGCCGCCCTGGAGGACGCCCTGCGCGAGGCCGTCCAGGACGGCCGGCTCGCGGCCGGCACCCGGCTGCCGTCCTCCCGGGCCCTCGGCGAGGACCTGGGGATCGCCCGCAACACCGTGGTCGAGGCGTACGGCCAGCTCACCGCCGAGGGCTGGCTCAGCTCCCGGCAGGGCTCCGGCACCACCGTCGCCCAGCGGTCCGCGCCGGCCCGCGGCCCCCGCGGCGCCCGGCCGGGGCCGCGCCCGCCGGTCTTCCGGCACGACCTGATGTCCGGGCGCCCCGACCTGTCGCTGTTCCCCCGCACCGCCTGGCTGGCCGCCGCCCGCCGGGCGCTGGCCACCGCCCCGCACGAGGCGTTCGGCTACGGCAGCCCGCTCGGCCGGATCGAACTGCGGGAGGCGCTGACCCACTACCTGGCCCGGGTCCGGGGCGTGCGCACCGACCCGGACCACCTGCTGATCTGCACCGGCGTCTCCCAGGGCCTCGGCCTGCTCTGCGCGGCGCTGCGCGAGCGCGGCGCCCGCGGGCTCGCCGTCGAGGGGTACGGGCTGCCGCCGCAGCACGCCGTCGCCCGGGCGGCCGGGCTGGCGATCCGCCCGCTGCCGCTGGACTGCGACGGCGCCCGGGTGGACCGGCTGGACGAGCGCAGCGGCGCCGTCCTGCTCACCCCCGCCCACCAGTACCCGACCGGCGCGGTGCTGTCCGCCGAGCGCCGGGCGGCGGCGGTGCGCTGGGCGCGCGAGCGGGACGGCTACGTCGTCGAGGACGACTACGACGGCGAGTTCCGCTTCGACCGGCAGCCGCTCGGCGCGATGCAGGCGCTCGACCCGGAGCGGGTGGTGTACGCCGGGACGGCCGCCAAGAGCCTCGCGCCGGGCCTGCGGCTGGCCTGGCTGGCCCTGCCGGACGACCTGGTGGAGCCGGTCGCCCGGCTGAAGCGGCGGGCGGACACCATGTCCCCGGTGCTCGACCAGCTGACCCTGGCGGAGCTGATCACCTCCGGGACGTACGACCGGCACGTGCGACGGTGCCGCCTGCACTACCGGCGCCGGCGCGACCGGTTGGTCGCCGCGCTGGCCGAGCACGCCCCGCGGGTCGAGGTGACGGGCATCGCCGCCGGGCTGCACGCCGTGGTCCAACTGCCGCCCGGCGCGGGCTCGGAGGCCGAGCTGCTGGCCCGCGCCGAGGCCGCCGGGATCTCGCTGAGCGGGCTGGTCTGGCACCGCGCCGAGCCGGACGAGGAGTCGGACGCCGAGCCGGACGGCGAACGCGCCGAGTCCGGCCCGGCCCTGGTGATCGGCTACGCCACCCCGCCCGAGCACGCCTTCCCGGCGGCCCTGGCGGCGCTCTGCGAGCTGCTGCGCGAGCGCTGAACCCGCCTGCCCACGGGGCTACTTGTTGCGGCTGCCCAGCTGGAACAGGAGGATGATGAAGCCGGCGAAGGCGTGGCAGCCGACTGTGTAGATCACCAGGCGGAGGTAGATCCGCTTGTTGGCCCACTTGCCGGCGTCCATGGTCTTGGGACCGGCGGCGGTGTCGGGCGCGGCGGGACCGGCGGCCGAGGTGGCGGTCGTGGCGGTGGCGGTGGGATCGGCCATGGGGATCTCCTCCAAAGGAACTGACGAGGGGTCAGTGGATCGCTGCGGGCCCGCCGCCCAGGCAGAGCTCGCCGCCCGGGCTCTGCAGCAGGGTGTGGACGAAGAGCAGTTCGACACCGCCCTCGGACTCGGCCGCGATGCAGTGCGGGGTGAGCGAGTCGTAGTGGGCGGAGTCGCCGGGGCCCAGCTGGTGGACGCGGTCGCCGAGGGTGACCCGGAGCGTGCCGCTCAGCACGTACAGCCACTCCTCGCCGGGGTGCACCCGAACCACCGCGTCCTGCACGCCCGGCGGCACCTGCACCCGCAGCGCCTGCATGGCGCGGCCGGGGGCGCCGGCCCGCCGGTAGCCCCAGCCGCCGGCCCGGCCGGGCTCGATGGCACCGCCGCGCACCACCGGGTCGGGCTCGGCGACGGTCTCGCCGAGCAGTCCGGAGACGGAGGTGCCGTAGGCGCGGGCGAGGCCGAGCAGGACGGGCAGCGAGGGCTGCCGGCGGCCGGTCTCCAGCCGGGACAGATAGGCTGGGGAGAGACCGACCCGCGCGGCCGCGACCTCCAGGGTGAGGCGGCTGCTGAGCCGGTGCTCGCGCAGGCGGGCGGCGAGGCCGGCGACCTCCTGGTCGTCGATCCGGTCGCCGGCGGCGTCCGCGCCGGTGGGGCTGCTGGTCATGTGACCAGTGGACACCCGGCCTGCCGCACAGGCAAGAAATGTGCCTCAGAGGCAAACCCGTTTCGGCCCACTCAGCTCCCGCTCGCGCTCGCGCTCACGGCCGCGGGATGTTGCGCAGGTTGCTGCGGGCCAGGTCGACCATCCGGCCCACCCCGCCGTTCAGCACCGTCTTCCCCGCCGCCAGCGCGAAGCCCTTCAGCTGGGCGGCGGTGATCCGCGGCGGGATGGACAGCGCGTTGGGGTCGGTGACCACGTCGACCAGCGCCGGCCCCGGCCGCTCCAGCGCCTCCGCCAGCACCTCCCGGACCCGCTCCGGCTCGGTGACCCGCTTGGCGGGGATGCCCATCGCCCGGGCGATCCCCGCGTAGTCCACGTCGCCGTTGTCGATCTCGTACTCCGGATAGCCGGAGACCAGCATCTCCAGCTTGATCATGCCGAGCGCGCCGTTGTTGAACACCACCGTCTTCACCGGCAGCCGGTGCTTGACCGCGGTGAGCAGTTCGCCGAGCAGCATGCCGATCCCGCCGTCGCCCGCCATCGCGATCACCTGCCGCCCGGGGCAGGCGAGTTGGGCGCCGATCGCGTGCGGCAGGGCGTTCGCCATCGAGCCGTGCAGGAAGGAGCCGATCACCCGGCGCCGGCCGTTCGGCGTCAGGTAGCGGGCGGCCCAGACGTTGTTCATGCCGGTGTCCACGGTGAACACCGCGTCCTCGGCGGCGACCTCGTCCAGCACCGCGGCCACGTACTCGGGGTGGATCGGCAGGTGCTTCTCGATGCCCCGGGTGTACGCGCCGACCACGTCCTCCAGCGCACGGCAGTGCTTGCGCAGCATCCCGTCCAGGAAGGCGCGGTCCCGCCTGGCGTCCAGCAGCGGCAGAACGGCCCGCAGGGTCGCGGCGACGTCCCCGTGCACGGCCAGCTCCAGCGCGGTGCGGCGGCCCAGCCGGGTGGCGTCGTGGTCGACCTGGACGGTACGGGCCTGCGGCAGGAACGAGTCGTACGGGAAGTCGGTGCCGAGCAGCAGCACCAGGTCCGCCTCGTGCAGCGCCTCGTGGCAGGCGCCGTAGCCGAGCAGGCCGCTCATGCCGACGTCGTACGGGTTGTCGAACTGGATCCACTCCTTGCCGCGCAGCGAGTGCCCGACCGGCGCGTTCAGCGCCTGCGCGGCGGCCATCACCTCGGCGTGCGCGTCGCGGACGCCCGCGCCGCAGAACAGCGCCACCCTGCGGGCCGCGTTCAGCAGCCGGGCCAGCTCCTGCACCTGGGACCACGGCGGCGCGGCGACGGCCTGCTCGGTGAGGAAGTGGCTGCTGCCGGTCGGCCCGGCGGCGGGCAGCGCGGCGACGTCACCGGGGAAGGCGAGCACCGAGACGCCGTGCGAGCCCAGCGCGTGCTGGATCGCGACCCGCAGCAGGCGGGGCAGCTGGGCGGGGGCGGACAGCATCTCGCACCAGTTGCTGCAGTCGGTGAACACCCGTTCGGGGTGGGTCTCCTGGAAGAAGCCGGTGCCGATCTGGCCGGACGGGATGTGCGAGGCGAGCGCGAGCACCGGCAATCCGCTGCGCTGGGCGTCGTACAGGCCCTGGATCAGGTGGGTGTTGCCGGGGCCGCAGGAGCCGGCGCAGACGGCGAGCCGGCCGCTCAGCTCGGCCTCGGCGGCCGCCGCGAAGGCCCCGGCCTCCTCGTTGCGCACGTGCACCCAGCTGATGCCGTCCGCCCGGCGGATCGCGTCGACGACGGGGTTCAGGCTGTCGCCGACGACGCCGTACACCCGCTCCACCCCGGCCTGCCGGAGCACCTCCACCATCTGTTCGGCCACGCTCGCCACAGGTACTCCCTGTTTTCGTCACTCGCGACGGGGGTCGGCACGGATCACCTGCACCCTCCGGCGCTCGGGTCCGCTCCGCACCCGGAGCGGACCCGAACGGGTGAACTACTCCGCCGCCAGGTGGTCCTGCTGCCCGAGCTTGCCGATGGCCAGGCCCGCCTGCGGCTGCCGGCGGGCGGGTTCGCGGCCGGGCGGCTGGACGCAGCGCTCCTGGGCGGGCGGGACGGTGGTGGGCAGGGTGACCGGGGAGCCGGCCTTGACCTGGACGGGCTCGCCGTCGTGCCGCAGGTGCAGCACCTCGCCCCGGCGCAGCGTGTACGTCGTCCCGTCGTGGGTGATCCGGACGCCGAGCAGGTGCCCGCGGACCATCAGCGAGAAGCTGAGCTTCATCAGCCCGGCGGGCAGCCGGGGCCGGAAGGCGAGCGTCTCGTTGTGGTCGCGCAACCCGCCGAAGCCGGCGACCAGGGCGATGCAGGCCCCGGCGAGGGAGGCCATGTGGAGGCCGTCGCGGGTGTTGCCGCCGAGGTCGTGCAGGTCCATCAGCGCCGCCTCCGCCGTGTAGTCGTAGGCGAGGTCGAGCTGGCCGACCTCGGCGGCGATGACGGCCTGGGTGCAGGCGGAGAGGGAGGAGTCGCGGACGGTGAGGCGCTCGTAGTAGGCGAAGTTGCGGGCCTTCTGCTCGTCGGTGAAGGCGTCGCCGCGGACCTGCATGGCGAGGACCAGGTCGGCCTGTTTGACGACCTGCTTGCGGTACAGGTCGAAGTACGGGTAGTGCAGCAGCAGCGGGTAGTTCTCGGCGGGCGTGTTGTCGAAGTCCCAGACCTGGTGGTGGGTGAAGCCGTCGGCCTGCGGGTGGACGCCGAGGTCGGCGTCGTACGGGAGGTACATCGCGGCGGCGGCGTCGCGCCAGGCGGCGGTCTCCTCGGTGTCGACGCCGAGGTCGCCGGCCTCGCGCGGGTGGCGGACGGCGGAGTCGGCGGCGGCGCGCAGGTTCGTCTGCGCCATCAGGTTGGTGAAGAC
Source organism: Streptomyces sp. Y1 (assembly GCF_041053115.1). NCBI lineage: Bacteria > Bacillati > Actinomycetota > Actinomycetes > Kitasatosporales > Streptomycetaceae > Streptomyces > Streptomyces sp. Y1. Next base: position 3,575,065 of record NZ_CP163445.1, read on the forward strand.
GTTGTTGTCGGCGACGGCGCTGTACTCGTCGGGGCCGGTGACGCCTTCGATCCGGAACCTCCCGGCGGCGTCGTGGTGGCCGAGCGAGCGCCACATCCGGGCGGTCTCGACGAGGAGTTCGAGCCCGTACTCGCGCTCGAACTCGACGTCCCCGGTGGCCCGGACGTAGCGGACCACGGCGGCGGCGATGTCGGCGCCGATGTGGAACGCGGCGGTGCCGGCCGGCCAGTACCCGGAGCACTCCTCGCCGCGGATCGTCCGCCAGGGGAACACCGCGCCGGCCAGGCCGAGTTGGGCGGCCCGTTCGCGGGCGAGCGGGAGGGTGGTGTGCCGCCAGCGCAGGGCCTGGTTGACGGCGCCCGGCAGGCAGTAGGTGAGCACCGGCAGGACGAAGGTCTCGGTGTCCCAGAAGCTGTGCCCGTCGTAGCCGGGGCCGGTCAACCCCTTGGCGGGGATGGCCCGTTCCTCGCTGCGGGCGCCGGCCTGCAGGACGTGGAAGACGGCGAACCGGACGGCCTGCTGGAGTTCGACGTCGCCCTCGATCTCGATGTCGCTGGTCTCCCAGAACTGCCGCAGGTAGTCGGCCTGTTCGGCGACGAGGCCGTCCCAGCCGGTGTACCGGGCGGCGGTGAGCGCGGCCTCGACCTGGTCGCGGACAGCGGGCAGCGAGCGGGTGCCCGACCAGCCGTAGGCGATGAACTTGACCAGCCGCAGCCGCTCTCCGGGTTCGAGCACGGTGGTGACGCTGATCCGGCAGTGGTCGGACTCGGCCTCGGCGACGGTGTCGAGCCGGTCGGGACCCTCGATGATGTGGTCCATCCCGGCCGCGACCCGGATGCCGCTGTAACGGGTGCGGTGCACCAGGACGGCCTTGGCGCCGCTCGCGTGGTGCGCCTCGGGCTGCAGCGGGGCCTCCAGGACGGCGGCGGCGCGCGGGTCGCCCTCGGGGCCGCCGGGCAGCTGCTCGTTGGCGACGAGTTCGGACTGCAGCACGATCCGCACCGGCCCGTCGACCGCCTCGACGCTGTACTCGACCGCGGCGACGGCGCGCTGGGTGAGCGAGACCATTCGGGCGGAGCTGACCCGGATGGTCCGGCCGGCCGGGGAGGTCCATTCCGCCTCCCGGTGCAGCAGGCCTTCGCGGAAGTCCAACCAGCGCTTGTGGCTGAGGAGTTCGCCGTAGCGCAGGTCGAAGGGCTCGTCGTCGACCAGCAGTCGGATGATCTTGCCGTTGGTGACGTTGATGACGCTCTGGCTGGACTCCGGGTAGCCGTAGCCGCCCTCGCCGTACGGCAGCGGGCGCAGTTCGAAGACGCCGTTGAGGTAGGTGCCGGGCAGGCCGTGCGGCTCGCCCTCGTCGAGGTTGGCGCGCAGGCCGATGTGCCCGTTGGAGAGCGCGAAGACGGATTCGGCGCGGGCCAACGAGGCGAGGTCCAGGCCGTGTTCGGCGACCTGCCAGGGGTCGACGGCGAAGTTGTCGGAGGCGGTCATCGCGGGCCTTCCTCTCCCGGCAGCGGCGGGGCCGCGGACAGCAGGTCGGCGAGGTCGGCGACGACCACGGTGGCGCCGTCGCGGCGCAGTTCGGCGGCCTGGCCGGTGCGGTCGACCCCGACCACGGCGCCGAAGCCGCCGGCCCGGCCGGACGCGACGCCGGCGAGCGCGTCCTCGAAGACGGCGGCGTGCGCGGGCTCGACGCCGAGGGCGCGGGCCGCGTACAGGTAGGTGTCGGGGGCGGGTTTGCCGGGCAGCCGCTCGCGGGTGGCGACCACGCCGTCGACGATCACCGGGAACAGCTCCAGCAGGCCGGCGGCCCGCAGCACGTCCCGGCAGTTGGCGCTGGAGGAGACCACCGCGCGGGGCAGTCCGAGCGCGTCCAGCCGGCGCACGTAGGCGACCGAGCCGTCGTACGGCTGGACGCCCTGCTCGTGGATGAGCCGCAGCACGGTGTCGTTCTTGGCCCGGCTGATCCCCTGCACGGTGCGGGCGTCGGGCGGGTCGTCCGGGGTGCCCTCGGGCAGGTCGATGCCCCGGCTGTGCAGGAACGCCCGGGTGCCGTCCAGCCGCGGGCGGCCGTCCACGTAGGTGTCGTACTCGGCGACGGCGTCGAAGGGGACGAACGGGCCGCCGGTGCGGGCGGCTTCGGCGCGCAGGAAGGCGTCGAAGGTGTCCTTCCAGGCCGCGGCGTGCACCTTCGCGGTCTGGGTGAGCACCCCGTCGAGGTCGAAGAGGAAAGCGCGGATGTCGTCCGGTAGCCCCAGCATGGGTGCAGTCTTACCCGGCTCGGCCGGGGAACACCGGGAAGCCGCCCTTTTCCCGGCGGCGCGTCGCGGGAAGGGCGGCTTCCGTTCGCCTCTGGTCACCCGGCGTTCGTCAGGGCGAGTCCGGCAGTTGCGCCTCGGGGGCCTGGATGACGGCGAAGGCGGCGCCCTGCGGGTCCCGCACGACGGCCATCCGGCCGGACTGCATGTCGAACGGCGGCTGGATCACCGAGCCGCCCGCCTTGACCAGGGCGTCCACGGTGGAGTCGGCGTCGTCCACCGAGAAGTAGGTCATCCAGTGCGAGGGGGTGTCGCCGGACAGGTAGCCGGGGATCGCCTGCATGCCGCCGACCGTGCGGTCGCCGACGTTGAGCGAGTAGTAGCCGTCCATGCCCTGGATGGTGGCCGGGCGCAGGCCGAGCGCCGGGTGGTAGAAGCGGCCGGCGGCACCGGTGTCGGAGGTGTTCAGCTCGTTCCAGACCAGCGCGCCGGGCTCGTTGACCACGCCGGCGCCGATGAAGTCCATCGCCTGCCAGACGCCGAACACCGCGCCGGTCGGGTCGGCGGCGACCAGCATCCGGCCGATCGCGCCGACGTCCATCGGCTCGTACAGGACGGTGCCGCCGGCCTCGGTGACGGCCCGCATGGTCGCGTCGGCGTCGTCCGAGGCGAGGTAGGTGGTCCAGGCGACGGGCGGCAGCGGCTGGCCCTCGGGCGCGGACTGCGTCATGATCCCGGCGACCGGGCGGCCGTTGAGCGTGCACACGGCGTAGCCGCCGAACTCGGCCGGGCCGGCCTCGCCCTGCCAGCCGAACAGGTCACGGTAGAAGTCGAGCGCGGCCTGCTGGTCGCTCGCCATCAGGTCGATCCAGCACGGGGTGCCGGGCTTGTACGGATCGGTGACTACGGGCATTGCTGGGCCTCCCGGAGGCGGTGGTGGCCGGCTGGGGTCGTCGGGCGGGCGCCGCGCGGCCCGACCGGTACGGCCACGCGCGCACGGCGGTACACCGCCCACCATCGGCCCGCCGCCGCGATCCCGCCACCGGACGGCGCCCGGCGGGCGAACCTCGCCCGGCCGGGGCGCCGTGGCCCTGCCCCGTGGTGACGCTCAGCCGCCGCTGCCGTACGAGGTGTTGGCGCAGATGTCGTCGTCCGCCGAGCGGGCGTCGTTGGTGACGGTGGTGGGCAGCGGCTGCGGGGCGGCCGGGGTGCCCGGGGCGGCGCCGGGGGTGCCGGAGGCCGTGCCGCCCATGCCGTTGGCGGCCGCGAAGTCCTGGCCGACGATCACCGACACGCCGCGCCCGCTGCCGGCCGAGAGCTCGGCGCCCGGGAACAGCGCGGCGACCTTCTCGGCGTTGGCCTTCTGCCCGGCGCCGTACTCGACCGTCGTGGTCTTGTACTTGGTGCTGGGCCCCTGGCCGGCCGTGACGGCGTTGAACTTGGCGCCCTTCAGCACCTCGGTGCCCTTGCCGGCCAGGCCGTTGTTGCTCGTGCCGTTGTAGACCGAGACCTTGATCGAGGCGTTGGCGGCGTCCCCGGGCGGCGGGGGCGGGGTGGTGGGCGCGGCCGGGGTGCTCTGGGTGCCGGGGGCGTCCGGCTGCTGGCCGGTGGCGTTCTGGCCGTCGATGGTCTGGTCGGCCTTGAGGATGTCCCAGAGCTTGTTGGCGTCCGGCTGGACCAGGTCGAGGTCCTTGTCCTGGGTGCGGTAGCGCCAGGGCGCGGTCACGAACTTGAGGTCGTGCATGTCGATGTTCTTCAGCGACAGGCCGAAGGAGATCAGCTTGTCCGCGGAGTCCAGCCCCGGGTCGACGGTCAGCGACTTGGTGGCGGCGTCGGCCAGCGGCAGCAGGTTGGTGGGGCTCAGCCCCTCCTTCTTGATCTTGGTGGCGAGCGAGCTCAGGAAGGCCTGCTGGCGCTTCATCCGGCCGATGTCCGAGCCGTCGCCGATGCCGTGCCGCAGCCGCACGTAGTCGAGCGCCTGCTGGCCCTGGACGGTCTGCTTGCCCTGCGGCAGGACGAGCGCGCCCTTCTTCGGCAGCTTGGGGTTGATGTCGCCCTCGTAGATCGGCTGCGGCAGGCAGATGTCCACGCCGTTCACGGCCTTGGTCATCGCCGCGAAGCCGCTGAAGTCGACCACCATGGTGTGGTCGACCCGGATGCCGGTGATCTTCTCCACCGTGTTCTGGGTGCAGGCCGGGTTGCCGTCGTCGCTGCCGCCGGTCGAGAAGGCCGCGTTGAACAGGTCGATGCCGCCGCCCTTGGTCCACTTGCCGTTGGGCAGCTTGCAGGACGGGATCGGCACCTTCGCGTTGCGCGGGATCGAGATGCCCACGGCGTGCTTGTGGTCGGCGTAGACGTGCAGCAGGATCGTGGTGTCCGAGCGGGCGCCGCCGTCCTCGCCGCCGCCGAGGTCCGCGTTGTTCTTGCCGCGGCTGTCCGAGCCGATCAGCAGGATGTTGACCGGCTTGTTGCCGTCCGCGTCGGCCTTGGCCTCCGGCGGGCGGTCGGTGGCTATCGCGTCGGCGTCGAAGGACTTGATGTTGGCGTTCAGCTTCAGGTAGATCGCGCCGCCCGCGCCCGCGATCAGCACCAGCACGCCGGCCGCCGACCAGGCGACGATCTTCTTGACGTTCCGCTTCGGCTTGCCGCCGCGCCGGGCCGCCGCCCGTCCGCCGGTCGTGCCCGCGCCGCCCTTGGCGTCCTCGCCGCCGCCTCTGCCGCCCTTGCCCTGGGCCGCCCGGCGGGCCTCGGCCCGACCGCCGGCGCGCGGCGACGGCACGGCCGAACCGCCCGTGGTCGAGACCGCGCCGGGGGCGTCCTCGTCCCGATCCGGGCCCTCGCCCCACTGTCCTGACATGCGCGTACCTTTCACCGACGGAAGCGACGCCCCGGACGAACTGGCGCACCGCACACACAGGAGACCGACCCGATCGGCTCCAGGTTGCACATACGAACGTCGATACAAAACGACGAGCGTGGCTTCCGATCATATTTAGGGCTCTTGCGGTCACGAACCTCCGGTCCACCAGCAGCCCCGGTGGCACGCCCCGCAGCCCCCGACAGAACCGGCGAAAACGGTCGATTCCGGCGTGACCCACGCCACTTCGGCCACGCGCGACCGGAGCCGGCAGCCGTAGCCGGTCCATCAGGTCCGCCGTCGTCCGACGGGTCGTGCGCGGCGACCGGCCCCGGCCGAGCACGCGCGGCAACTCCCGCTCCCGGCCCGCCAGTCCCTGCTCGTCGCGCCCCGGCGGGACGCCGTCCGCCGACTCCTCCGGCCGTTCATGACGAAGGGCGCCCTCCCGACAGGAGGACGCCCGGGCCGCAAGCACGTTCACACGGTGGGCCACCAGGGGCTCGAACCCTGAACCTACGGATTAAAAGTCCGCAGCTCTGCCAATTGAGCTAGTGGCCCGCGGCTCTCGGACCCGGCGTGCCGGGCGGGGAGGGCCACCGCGATCCTACCCGTTGGGGGGTGGGGCTCCGCCAGTGGATTGGGCGGGCGTGGCGGGCCTCCGGGCGCTCAGGCCGGCGGCCGGTAGTGAGCGGCGCGGACGCGTCGGAGCCAGGCCTCGGCGGGGCGCCGGTCGGGGGCGTCGGGCAGGACGCCGGGGCGGGAGAGGCGTTCGGCGGCCGCGGCGAGGAGGAGTTCGGCGGAGTCCGGACGGTCGGCGATGCGTTCGCCGAGCTCGCGGACGCGTTCGGGGTCGGGCAGGCGGATCAGGTGCCGGCCGGTCTCGTGCAGGCGGACGGCCTGTTCGGTCAGCCGGACGAGGTGGCGGGCGTGCTTGGCGGCCCGGCGGCGGGCGGCCGGCTCGGCGGTGTCGCGGGTGAGCAGTTTGCGGAACTGCTGGTCGGCGTAGCCGAGGTAGGCCCTGCGCACGGCCGGGGCGCTGAGGAACGTCGAGCGGATGGCGACGAGTTCGGCGCCGAGCGGGGTACGGGTCTCGTACAGGTCGTCGGGCAGCCAGACGAGCTCGGAGGCGGTCGGGTTGCAGTTCAGCGCCAAGCGGCACCACTTGGCGGCCTCGTGCAGGGTGAGGTCGGGCGCGGTGGTGACGTACGACTCGGCCGGGCGGTCCAGGCCGTGCAACTCCTCGGTGGGGGTGGCGAACAGGCCCAGCCGGTCGACGTCGGAGCCGGCGTGGGCGAAGCCGTAGGCGGTGGAGCCGACGATGCCGGCGAGCAGGACGGTCCCGGGGGCGCCGGCTCCGGGGGACACGGGCGGGGGCGTGGACGCGGGCAAGGTCGGCTCCTCTCGGGTAGGTCGGCCGGGTACCGCATCCTCTCCGGCGGGCTTCGCCGCGGCCACCGAATTCCGGCCGCACGCTCCCGCTGGATGATCGAACTGCCGTGTAGCGTACGGAACATGTCGACCACCAACGATCCCGAAGAGGTCCTGCTCGTCACCGGTGGCGGCCGCGACATCGGCGCCGCCACCGCCCTGCTGGCCGCCCGGCGCGGCTACCACCGGGGCGTTCCTGGAGGTGTCCGGCGGGCGCTGAGCGGGCGCTGGGCGGGCGCTGAGCGGGCCCCGTGCGCAGGGCGGCGGGAAACCGGCGGACGCCCAGCGGCCTCCCCCGGTTTCCTTCCCCCGGGCCCGCCCCGCCCGTACGGTGGGGCACATGACCGACGCCTTCATCGAGATCCCCGGTGTGCGCAACTTCCGTGACGCGGGCGGGATCGGCGGCCTCCGCCGCGGTGTGCTGTTCCGCTCCGGCTCCTTCCACACCCTCACCGAGGAAGGCGCCCGCCGCCTCAAGGCCCTCGGCCTGCGCACGGTGATCGACCTGCGCAGCCCCGTCGAGCTGGAGGTCTGGCCGGACCAGCGGCACGGGCTCGATCTCGACTCCGTCAACCTGCCGACCCTGCCGGCCAACCGCGAGGACGTCGACCAGCCCTGGCCCGAGGACCAGGCCGCCCTCTACCCGTTCATGGCCGAGACCGGCGGCCGCTCGATCGCCGGCGTCGTCCGCCTGCTCGCCGACCCGGCCACCGGCCCGGCCGTCGTGCACTGCGCGGTCGGCAAGGACCGCACCGGCCTGACCATCGCCGTCCTGCAGTCGCTGCTCGGCGCGGACGAGGACGAGATCACCGCGGACTTCCTGCGCTCCAACCTCGGCCTCGGGCTGGACAAGGGTCCGGTCCCGTACGTCGACGAGACCGGCACCGAGCGTGTCTCCCGCCCGGTCGGCGCCGAGCACCTGGCCTCCGCGCTCGACACCATCCGCACCCGGCACGGCAGCCTCCCCGCCTTCCTGGCGGCGCACGGCGTCACCGAGGACGAACTCGCGGCCCTGCGCGCCAACCTGTCCTGAGCGTGCCCGCGGGCACGCTCAGTCCCGCCGCTCGAACCGCCACCACTGCGCGGGCGAGTCGACGTCCTCCCACTGCCGGACGGCGTCCTCGGGCGGTTCGGCGGCGGTGAGCGGCTTGCCGCTGATGAAGCTGGTGACGGTGTAGGTGCCCGGGGCGTCGACGTGGGCTTCGAGCAGCCACTCCTGGGCGCCGAAGGCGTTCGCCGACCACTGCTGGATCGGCACGCCGTCCTCGGTGGCGGCCCCGGTGACGTCGAGGCGCTTGCCGCTGCCGGCGTTCTCGATGTGGACGAGCGCGCCGCCCGGGTGGACGGCGGTGAGCTGCCACAGCTGGGCGTCGGAGCCGTCGTCCGCGCCGACGCGGACCTTGGCGCCGCTGCGCTTGGAGGCGTCGGCGACCTCCAACAGCAGGCCGGTGCCGACGTTGCGGATCAGGTAGCGGCCGTCGGTGATCGCGAGGTTGGTCACGATCGCAGTCTCCCACCGGGGTCCGACAGACCGCCGCGCAGCGGGCCGCCCTCGTGGGCCTCGTAGCCGAAGACGGCGGCCGGCACCGCCGCCACCGCGCCGACCTGGTCGAGCGCGGACGCCTGCGGCAGGCTGAGCGCCGCCCTCCCATCCGGCCTGGTGGGGACGGCATTTGACGCGGTCACCGCGCGAGCATCCGTCACCGGTCCGAATTCCGGGGAGGTTTCCGGTGAACGGGCTCCGCCGCCTATGCTGCGGCGAATGTCCATCGATCAGACGCCCTCGCACCGCCGTCCGCCCGCTCTCCTCGACGCGGTCGCCGAGTTGGAGGCCGTGGTCGCGGCCGGGGAGGACGAGCACGTCGGCCGGGCGCTGGCCGAGCTGGGCGGCCTCTTCGGCGCGGCCGGGCCCGACGAGCAGCGGGCGGCCGGCCCCCGGCTGGCGGCGCTGCTGCCGGGCACCCCGCCGTTCCCCCGCGCCCACCTGGCCATGATGGTCGGCGCCTGCGTCGAGCAGGGCGCCGACCCGGTGGCCTGCGCGGGCCCGGTGCTGGCCGGCCTGCGCGGGGCGCTGACCGGCGCGCAGCGGCTGGTGGAGCGCTGGGCGCGGACGGGCGGCGGCGAGCTGCCCGACCCGATGGAGGACGACCCGGCCGAGGCGCACGCGCGGATCGAGGACCCGCGGCAGCTGGACGAGTGGCACGCCTTCCTGGCCGTCGCCGGCTGGTGGACGCTGCACCTGTGGCAGATGGCCGCGTTCGCGGTGTACGCGCACCCGCCGGTCCGGGCCGAGGCCCGCGCCTCGGGCGTGACGGAGGTGCTGCTGGAGCTGATCGGCCGCTACGAGGGCGACAACCACGACTTCCGGGGCCTGACCCACCTGGCGCAGGTGCTCGACGACGAGCCGCTGCTGGTCCTCGACCGCCCGAGCGGCACCGGCTACCTGCTGCGGATGAGCGGCCTGAGCGACACCTTCCAGCTGCACACCCTGCTCGCCGACGTGCTGATCGGCGGCGGCCACCTGCCCGGCGCCCCGCAGGACCCGGAGGTGGTGGCGCTGGCCCGCACCGCGTTCGTGGACGGCCGCCGGCTGATCGCCACCGGCGCGTTCAACCTGGTCGCGCCGGACGGCTCCTGGCTCTGGAACGAGGGGACGCCCGCCGACGTCCCGCTGCTGGACGGCGTCCGCACCCTGGTGCTGGAGCCGCTGCCGTACGAGCGCACCTGGACGGCCGGGCGGTTCCTCCAGGAGCTCCCGGGGGACCTGCGGCTGGAGCGGGTGCTCGACCCGGCGGAGGCCGCCCGGCTGCTGGCCCGGACGGTGCCGGGCGTGTCCACGGCCGCGGCCTTCGGGTAGCGCCCCGCCCCGGCGGCCCCCGGACGCCCCGAGGCCCCCGGCGGCCGCCGTGTTCGGCGCGTTAGGGTCGGAAGCCGACGAAGCCCCTACCGAGTGGAGCCGACGATGGCGAAGGTCCCGAACGCGCTGGTGTCCGCCGCGCCCGCCGCGCTGACCGCGGCGAGCGGTCTGGTCGGCGGCTACGGCGTCGCCCGCTGGAGCGGCCGGCGCGAACTCGGCGGCGCGGTGCTGGCGGTGGCCGGCGCCGGGGCGGCCGCGCAGTGGCGCCGCAGCGCGGGCACGGGCGCCGCGGCGGCGCTGACCGGCCTGTACGTGGCGGCCTTCGGCGGCTCGCACCCGCTGGCGAAGCGGATCGGTGCCTGGCCGGCCGTGTTCGCCGTCACCGGCGTGGTCGCGGCGGCCTCCACCGCCGCGACGGTGCTCGGCGCCCGCAAGCGGTAACGCCCCCGCCCCCGGAGGCGCCGGTCAGCGCCCGAACCGTGCCTCGAAGGCGGCCCGGTTCACCGAGACCGGCGAGCGGTCCCAGACCGCGAACACCACCCGCTCGAAGGCCGCCCCGTACCGGGCCAGCGCGCCCTCGAACGCCTCGGCGACCTGCGCCGGGTCGTTGCGGAACACCCCGCAGCCCCAGGCGCCGAGCACCAGCGCGCGGACCTCGTGCCGGGCGGCGGCCGCCAGCACCCGCTCGGCCCGCGCGGCGAGCACGCCCCGTACGTCGGTGCCGGCCGAACGCCGCTCCAGCTGGCCCGCGTTGGGCGCGGGCGAGGTCAGGAAGGTGACCGGGTACGGGCGGGCCAGCAGCTCGCCGCGCCCGCCGCGGATCACCGGCACGCCCGGCGAGACGATCACCCGGTGGCTGTACCGTAGGTCGTCCGAGGCCCGGTGCGCCTCGTAGTAGTCCGGCGCCTCCAGCAGGCAGGAGTACAGCAGCGCGCTGCGGCACAGGTCCTCCTCCTGGGCGCGGGCGCCGCGCAGGTAGCCGCCGCCGGGGTTGCGCGCGGAGGCGAAGTTCAGCACCCCGACCGGCCCGGCCCCGGCCGCGACCAGCCGCCCGGCGGCCTCGACGCTGCCCTCGGCCGTCACCTCGATCCGCCCGCCGGCCGGGCCCGGCCCCGGCGCCCCGGCGGCCAGCAGCGCGTCCAGCGCCTCCGGCCGGTACGACACCGTGCCGGCCCTCGCCGCCGTCAGTTCCTCCCCCACCCGCACGAGTTCGCCCCCGGCCGTCCGGTAGCTCCCCCGCTCGGCGATCTCCTCGTTCACCCGTGCCACGTCGTGCAGTCTGCTGCTCATGTCCGTGACGCTACGGGACTACCGCCGACGCGCGCCACAGGTTATTCTCACTTCCAGAACAACACCTCGGGGGGCTTGCCGGAGGTGTCGGGGGGTATCGGGGGAACGCGAAGGGCCCGCTCCGGGGGACGGAGCGGGCCCTTCGTGTGTTCAGTCGTTCAGCGCGGCCGGCGGTCGAGGACTACCGGCCGTACCGGGTCAGTTCTTCCAACGCGGCTTGCGGTCCTCGCGGTTGAAGCCGCCGCGGTCGTCACGGTCGCGGCCGCCGAAGCCGCCGGAGCGGGTGCCGCGGTCGTCGCGGCCGAAGCCGTTGCCCTGCGGACGGCCGCCGGAGCGGTGGTCGTCGCGGCGGGCGAACGGACGGCTGTTGCCGCCGCGCTCGTCCCGGTCACGGCCGAAGGACGGGCGGTCGCCGAAGGAGCGGGCCGGGCGGTCGCCGAACGAACGCTCGCCGAAGCCGCCGGAGCGGCGGTCGTCCCGGTCGCGGCCACCGAAGCCACCGCGGTCGCGGTCGAAACCACCCGAACGACGGTCATCGCCGCCACGGCCACCGAAACCACCCGAACGACGGTCGTCACGGTCACGGCCACCGAAGCCACCGCGGTCGCGGTCGAAACCACCCGAACGACGGTCATCGCCGCCACGGCCACCGAAACCACCCGAACGACGGTCGTCACGGTCACGGCCACCGAAGCCACCGCGGTCGCGGTCGAAACCACCCGAACGACGGTCATCGCCGCCACGGCCACCGAAACCACCCGAACGACGGTCGTCACGGTCGCGACCACCGAAGCCACCGGAGCGACGGTCGTCCCGGTCACGGTCACGGTCGCGGTCACGGCCGAAGGCCGGACGCTCGCCGCGCGCCTCGCGGTACGACGGCGCGCGCTCCTCGGACTGCTGCGCCGGAACGGCGGCGGCGGCGGCCTCGGCGACGGCCGGGGCCTCGGCCGCGGTCTCGCCGTCCGCCTCGGCGGCCGGCTCCTCGTCCTCGATGCCCAGCTCGGCCCGCTCGCGCGCCGCACGGGCGGCGAGGCGGTCGGCCTCCTCGCGCAGCTCGGTGGCGCGGCGCTGCGCGCGCTCCAGCTGGCGGGTCATGTCGGCGAGCTCGCGCTCGGCGGCACCGGCGATGTTGGCGGCGCTCTCCGCCTGGACCTCGGTCAGCGAGCGGGCGCCGGTGATCTTGGCGACCTCGGCGTCGAAGGCGTGGTCCAGGATGTGGCGGCTGGCGTCGACGCCCGCGTCCTCCATCAGGCGGAAGACGCCGCGGCGCTGGTGCGGCAGCACCAGGGTGACGACGGCGCCGGAGCGGCCGGCCCGGGCGGTGCGGCCGGAGCGGTGCAGGTAGTCCTTGTGGTCGCCGGCCGGGTCCACGTTGAGGACCAGGTCGATGCCGTCGACGTGGATGCCGCGGGCGGCGACGTCGGTGGCGACGACGACGTTGACGTAGCCGTCCTTGAAGTCGCCGAGGACGCGGGTGCGGGCGCCCTGGGTCATGCCGCCGTGCAGCGCGTCGGCCTTCACGCCGGCCTCGATCAGCTGCTCGGCGACGCGGTCGGCGCCCATCTGGGTGCGGACGAAGATGATCGTGCGGCCCTTGCGGGCGGCGATCGCGTTGGTGATCGGCGCCTTGTCCTTGGGCTTCACCACGAGGATGTGGTGGGTCATGGTGGTGACGGCGCCGGCCGACGGGTCGACCTCGTGGGTGACCGGGCTCTTCAGGTAGCGCTTCACCAGGGTGTCGATCTCGTTCTCCAGGGTGGCGGAGAACAGCAGGCGCTGGCCGCCGGCCGGCACCTGGTCGAGGATCTCGGTGACCTCGGGCAGGAAGCCCATGTCGGCCATCTGGTCGGCCTCGTCGAGGACGACGGTCTGGACGTCGTCCAGCTTGGCGGAGCCGCGGTTCAGCAGGTCGCGCAGCCGGCCCGGGGTGGCGACCAGGATGTCGACGCCGCGCTCCAGCGCGTAGATCTGGTTCGACATCGAGGTGCCGCCGCAGACGACCTTGAGGCGCAGGCCGAGCACCGAGCCGAAGGGCTCCAGGGCGTCGGCGACCTGCATGGCCAGCTCGCGGGTCGGGACCAGGATCAGGCCGCGCGGGTGCTTGGCGCGGGTGCGCTCGCCGTCGGCGAGGCGGGTCAGCAGCGGCAGGCCGAAGCTGAGGGTCTTGCCGGAGCCGGTGCGGCCGCGGCCCAGCACGTCCTTGCCGGCCAGGGCGTCCGGGATGGTCGCGGCCTGGATCGGGAACGGGGTGGTGACGCCGCGCTTGGCGAGGGCGCGGACGACGTCGTCGTGCAGGCCCAGGTCGCCGAAGGTGATGGTGGGCTCCGCGGCCTCGGCGGCGGTGTCCTCCGCGGCGTCCTCGGTGGTCTCCGAGGCGGCCTCGGCGGCGATCTCCTCGGCCTCGGCGATCAGCTCGGTGGTGTCGGTGGTGTCGGTGACATCGGCGGCAGCCTCGTTCGCGGGCATGGCGAAGCGGGCGTCGTCAACGAGAGACATGCAAAACCTTCCGGAAGTGGCACGCGCCAAAGTCCGGGGTTCTGTTTCACAACCGCCTCTATGCGGTCAGCCACGGATCGCCGGAACGCGCCAAGGGCGCCAGATGGGATTAGGGCGCCAGTCAAATGAATCAAACGAACGATCTACCACCATAGAGGACCCTGGGGATCGGAGGCAAATGCCCTGGCCAGCCCGCTAGTGTGCGCCCGCGCGGGGGCTCGGGGCCGGGGAACCGGAGCCGCCCGGGGACGGCTCGGGGGACGGCGGCGTGGTGGCGGGCGGGGTGTGCTCGGGCTCGGGGGTGCCCGAGGGGCGTCCGCTCGGGGTGGCCGAGGGCGTGCCCCCGGTGCCGCCGCCCGAGCGGCCGTCGCCGGTGCCGCCCGCGCCGCCGGCCCCGGACGAGGCACCGGACCCGGCCGAGGTGCCGCCGCCGGGGTGCGGCGCGGGGCTGGCGTTCGCGCCGCCCGCCGCACCGCTTCCGCCCGGCGCGCCCTCCGGGCTGCCCGCCCCCGGCACCGGGACCACGCCGGCCACCGCGCCGTTCGCGCCCGGCGCGGGCTCCCCCGGCGCGCTGGCCGCACCGCCGCCCGGCGCGTTCTCCGCCTGCAAGCCCCCCTGGTGCTCCGCGCGCCCGGCCGCACCGCCGGGGCGCCCGGCCCCCGGCGAGGCCGAGGGACCGCCCGTCGCCCCCGGCTTGCCCGCCGGGCCGACCTGCCCGACCGGCGCCACACCGTGCTTCTCCTCGGCCGCCGAACCGACCGACATGCACCCGGTCAGCCCCAGCCCGGCCACCGCCAGCACCGCCGCCGCCCGCACCACCCGCACCGTACGCACCGAAGCCACCGCGTTCCCTCTCCACCGCCCCGCCCGGGCCGCTCCTGGCGCGCGGCCGCTTCCGGTGCCCAACGCGCGCCCACCCCGGCGGGACACGGGCGCCGCACCCGCGGGCGCGGCGGAAGGCCGCTCGGCGACAGCCCCCCGGGGCGCTCAGCCCCAGAGCGCCGAGGCCAGCCCCGCCCCCGCGTACACCGCCGCCAGGCCCGCCACCAGGCTGCCCGCGACGTTCGCCACCGCGTACCGCCCGGCGCCGGACTCGGCCAGCCGCAGCGTCTCGTACGAGAACGTCGAGTACGTCGTCAGCGCCCCGCAGAAGCCCGTCCCGACCAGGAGTTGGACGTGCGAGGAGGCCGCGCCGGCCGTCACCGCGCCCGCCACCAGCCCCAGCACCAGGCAGCCGAACACGTTCACCGTGAACGTCCCCCACGGGAACACCGAGTCGTGCCGGGACTGCACCGCCCGGTCGGTCAGGTACCGCAGCGGCGCGCCGACCACCGCTCCCGCCACCACCAGCAGCCAGTTCACTCGGCGCCCCCGGCCCCGGACGCGCTCCCGCCGACACCCCGGCCCGCGTACCGGACCACCTCGCACCGGTCGAGCAGCACCAGCCCCTCCGCGACCAGTTCCTCCAACTGCGGCAGGAACGCCCGCACCCGCTCCTCCTCGTCCACGACCAGCACCGCCACCGGCAGGTCCTCGCTCAGCGACAGCAGCCGCGCCGTGTGCACCAGCGAGGAGGCGCCGAAGCCCTCGATCCCCCGGAACACGCTCGCCCCGGCCAGGCCGGCCGCCCGCGCCCGGTGCACGATCTCGCTGTACAGCGGGCGGTGGTGCCAGGTGTCGCTCTCGCCCACCAGCACCGTCAGCCGCAGCGCCGGGCCGCTCAGCCGGCTCACCGGGCACCGCCTCGCACGGACCCGGCCGGGCGGTGGATCAGACGCCTGGTCAGCACCGCCGCCGTCCACACCGCGCCCATCGCGGCCGCCAGGGTCAGCCCGAGGTACGCCAGCCCGGGCCCGAGCCGGCCCGCCTCCAGCAGCCGCCGGACGTCCACCGCGTACGTCGAGAAGGTGGTGAAGCCGCCCAGCACGCCGGTGCCGAAGAACGGCCGCAGCAGCGGGTGCGCCGGGCGCCCCTCGGTGATCGCCACCAGGAACACCCCGATCACCGCGCAGCCGACCACGTTGATCAGCAGCGTCGTCCACGGGAAGGCCGTCGACCCGGTCTCCCAGCCCAGCCCGGCCGCGTACCGCGCCACCGCGCCGATCGCCCCGCCGAGCGCGACCACCGCCACGGCCGGCCCCTGTCCGCGCAGCACCGGTGGCCGCGCCGGGCGCGCCGGGCGGTCCGCGGCGCCGGTCTCCGCAGCGCCGGTCACGGCGTCCTCCACCGCGTCCTCCGAGGTCGTCACCACCCCATCAAACACCGGCCTCCGCTGCCTGGCACACCGTCACCCCAGACCCGACAATGATCCGGTGGAGATGACCCGGGACGACTTCGAGACGCTGGTCGCCGACGCCCTCGACCAGATCCCCCCGCAGCTCGCGGCGATGATGGACAACGTCGCGATCTTCGTCGAGGACGAACCCGACCCCGGCGACCCGGAACTCCTCGGCCTCTACGAGGGCACCCCGCTCACCGAGCGCGGCGAGTGGTACGCCGGCGTCCTGCCCGACCGCATCCTGATCTACCGCGGCCCCACCCTGCGGCACTGCGAGACCCGCGAGCAGGTCGTCGAGGAGGTCCGCACCACCGTCATCCACGAGGTCGCCCACCACTTCGGCTTCGACGACCACGAGCTCGACGAGCTCGGCTGGTCCTGAGCCGGGCGCCGCACCCCGCCCGGGCCCCGGCCCCACGGGCCCGGCTCCCGACCGGCCGAAACCCGTTTTGGCGATCCGCCCGGCATCCCATATGCTTCTCGACGTCCCCGAGACGCCGGAAACGGCGGGACAGGCCGCAAGCCCTCATCGTCTAGTGGCCCAGGACGCCGCCCTTTCAAGGCGGTAGCACGGGTTCGAATCCCGTTGGGGGCACGCAGTACCAAGGCAGTACCGTAGTACAGTGCAGTGCCGCAAGACCTTAGTGGTTCGCCACTACAAGGTCCCGTGGAGCAGTTGGTTAGCTCGCCACCCTGTCAAGGTGGAGGTCGCGGGTTCAAGTCCCGTCGGGATCGCTCGTCTCGCAAGAGGCGGTGCAGTACGGCCAGGTAGCTCAGTTGGTACGAGCGTCCGCCTGAAAAGCGGAAGGTCGCCGGTTCGACCCCGGCCCTGGCCACCACAGGAAGGCCCCGCAGAGATCGCTCTGCGGGGCCTTTCGCGTTCCCCGAAGACCCCCGAACCGCCCATATGATCTGGTGATCATCCATATGGGTGCTTAACGCCGCCGTCCCGGCCTGCCGTCCGACCGGGCCGCGCGCACGCACCAGCCGATTCGGGGGAATCACCATGGCCGACCAGGTCACCGTCGATCCACAGGCGCTCACCGCCTCCTCAGGGGTGGCGAAAACCCTCGCCGAGGAGGTCGACCAACCGGTGAAGGACGCGCTCACCTCGGCCACCACCGCCGCCGGCCAACTCACCGGCTGGTCGATCGCCGCGGGCCTGGGCAAGCTCGGCACCGACTGGAAGGCGCCGCTCGACGCGCTCAAGAAGCGGCTCACCGACACCGGCACCAACCTGCAGGCCAGCGCCACCGCCCACGCGCACAACGAACAGGCGACCGCGGACGCCTGGAAGCAGCCGCAGAAGGCGGCGCAGTGAGCAGCGCCTACGAGCTGCTGGTCGCCTTCGACCCGCACGGGCTGCGCGACGCCGCGAAGGCGTGGAAGGCGCTCGCCCACACCATGGAGAGCACGGCCACCCGGCACCGCAGCCAGGTGAACGGCCCGCTGCGCCGGGGCTGGAAGGGCGCGGACGCCGAGGCCGCCTTCCCGTTCATGGACCTGACCGAGCAGCGGCTCGGCATCGTCCGGGTGGAGGCGGAGGCCGCCGCGCTGGCCCTGAACACCGTCGCGGACCGGATCCACCAGGCGCAGACCAACCTGACGAACGCCGTGCACCGCGCCCAGGACGCCAAGCTGACGGTGTCCGCCGAGGGGATCGTCGACCTCCCGCCGGAGGGCCCGGGCGAGCACAACGACCCCGACGCGCAGGCCGCGCGCCGCAGCCTCGCCGAGCTGAAGACGAGCTTCCAGCAGCGGATCGACACTGCCATCAAGGACGCCCGAACGGCCAGCGACCAGGGCAACAAGGCGCTCGGCCACCTGGGCGCCGACATCCTCGGCGAGCAGCGGGGGAAGGGCGCCGTGGCCGAGACCCGCACCGACGTCGCCGACGTCATGAAGGACCTCGGGCTGGTCGACCCGTACGTCCCGGACGGCAAGGACCCGCAGAAGAACGCCGACTGGTGGAAGAGCCTGACCCCCGACCAGCAGGAGAGCTACCTCGCCCTGGACGCGGCGAAGATCGGGAACCTGGACGGCATCCCGGCGACCGTCCGCGACGAGGCCAATCGCCTCGTCCTCGACCAGAAGCTCGACGCCCTGGAAGCCGGGACGCCCGCCTCCTTCGGCCTCGACCAGGGCGCCTTCGACAAGCGCAAGGCCGCGCTGACCGAGATCCGGAAGAAGCTGGAGGAGAACGCCGACGCGAAGGACGAGCAGCACCAGCTGTTCCTGCTCGCGCTCGAACCGGAGGCGTTCGGGGGCGACGGGCGCGCGATCGTGGCGACCGGCAACCCCGACAAGGCGACCCACACCTCGGTGTTCGTGCCCGGGACGAACACCGACTTCAACGGCGTGCCGGGCCAGATCGACCGCATCCGGCAGCTGCAGGGCTACGGCAAGCAGTACGCCAAGGAGGGCGAGAGCGTCTCGGTCGTCTCCTACCTCGGCTACGACGCCCCGGAGAGCCTGCCGGGGGCGTCCAACCCGATGCGCGGGCTCGACGGCGCCGAGGACATGCGCCGCTTCTCCAACGGCCTGCGGGTGGCGCACGGCGATCCGCGGACCCACCTCAGCTACATCGCGCACAGCTACGGCAGCTTCGCCGTGGGCGTCGCCGACAGCGGCGGGAGCCACGGCCTGGACGCCGACGACATCGTCACCCTCGGCAGCCCGGGCATGGGCGTGCTCTACGCCGGGCAGCTGAACGTCAACCCCGACCACCTGTGGATCGGCGAGGCCAGCGACGACCCCACCCGCCTGGTCGGCGGCTTCTCGCTCGGCCCCAGCCCGCACGTCGCGGGGTTCGGCGGGAACAACATCCACATCGACACGTCCGGGCACGGCGGCTACTGGGACGAGGGCTCGGACAGCCTGAAGAACCAGGGCAAGATCATCGCCGGGAAGCCTCCCCGCACCACCTGGAAGGAGGACCCGCTCTGGGGTTCGATCCCCCACTGACCCGCCGGCCGGAAAGAACCCCCATGCGCAACCCGACCACCCGTCCACCGCTCACCGGCACCCGGCTGAAGCAGCTCCTGGCAACGGCGCTGCTGGCCACGACCCTCGGAGCCTGCATGTCCAGCACCAGCCCCACCACCGGCCCCGGCACCGGGAAGGACGACCCGCTGCCCGTCAAGTCCCGCCAGGAGACGCTGGACTGGGCGAAGCAGCTCACCGAGCACCTGGCCCAGTCCGCCGGGATCCGGATCAACGCCGAGCCCGCCGACCCGGTCTTCACCTCCTGCGTCGGCCGCAACGGAGAGTCCGCGCCCGACGACCGCTACCAGCTGATCTACGGCGTCCACAGCACCGTCCCGGACGCCCAGCACGACGACGTCGTCCGCAAGGTCCGCGACCGGCTCACCGCCGAGGGCCTCACGATCACCGAGTACCAGGAGTCCCACGGCGCGGAGCCGGACGCCACCGTCAGCGCGCGCCACCCCAGCAGCCGGTACGTCGTCGACGTCGCCAGCACCGCGGGCCACGACCGCATGGTCCTGAGCGTCACCACGCCGTGCCTGATGCCGCCGTCCGCCCCGCCCGCCCCCACGCCCACGTCCACGCCCTGACCGCCGGGGGCGGGCGCGGCGGTCAGGCGGCGGTGAGCAGCTTGCGGACGTGGTCCGCGGCCTCGGCGAGCGGGACGGCCCGGGTCTCGCCGGTGGCGCGGGCGGTGATCTCGACGGTGCCCCCGGCGAGGCCGCGGGCCCCGACCGTGATCCGGTACGGAATGCCGATCAGCTCGGCGTCGCGGAACTTCACGCCGGGGCGCTCGTCCCGGTCGTCCAGCAGGGCGTCGACCCGCTCGGCCCGCAGCTGCCGGTAGAGGGCCTCGGCGGTCTCGGCCACGGTCGCGTCCGTGCTGCCGAGGACGGTGACGACGGCCTCGAAGGGGGCGACCGCGACCGGCCAGACGATGCCCTTGTCGTCGTGGTGGGTCTCCACGACGGCGGCCAGCGCCCGTTCGACGCCGATGCCGTAGCTGCCCATGACCGGGGCGACGCGCTCGCCGTCCGGGCCGAGCACCGAGACGCCCAGCGCCTCGGTGTACTTGCGGCCGATCTTGAAGATGTGGCCCACCTCGATCGTGACCACCACCTCCAGGGGCTCGCCGCACCGGGGGCAGGCCTCGCCGGCGGCCACCTCGCGCAGGTCCGCCCACCGCCGCACCGCGAGGTCCCGCTCGACGGACACGCCGCGCAGGTGGACGCCGTCCGTGTTGGCGCCGGTGGTCAGGTCGGTGCGGCCGCGCAGGGCCTCGTCGGCGAGGACGGGCAGGTCGGTGACGCCGACCGCGCCCAGGCTGCCGGGCGAGGCGCCGAGCGCCTCCTGGATCTCCTCGGGGGTGGCGGGCCGCAGGGCCCTGGCGGCCAGGGTGTCGACGAGCTTCTGCTCGGCCAGGGCGTGGTCGCCGCGCAGCAGGACGAGGGTGAGCTGCCCGTCGACCACGTACACCAGCGTCTTGACCTGCCGCTCGGCCGGGACGCCGTGCAGCCGGGCCAGCTCCTCGATGGTGCGGGCGTCGGGGGTGTCGAAGCGCTCGGGGGCGTCCGGGCCGGGGCCGTCCGCGACGGCGGGCAGGGCGGAGGTCGCCTTCTCGGTGTTCGCGGCGTAGCCGCAGCCCGGGCAGCGCACCACCCGGTCCTCGCCGGCCTCCGCCGGGCTCATGAACTCCACCGACTCGCTGCCGCCCATGACGCCGCTGGACGCGTGGACGGCGACGGCGGGCAGCCCGATCCGGGCGAAGATCCGCTCGTAGGCGGCCCGGTGCAGGCGGAAGGCCCGGTCCAGGCCGGCCTCGTCGAGGTCGAAGCTGTACGAGTCCTTCATGGTGAACTCGCGCACCCGCAGCAGCCCGCTCTTCGGGCGGGGCTCGTCGCGGAACTTGGTCTGGAACTGGAACCACATCTGCGGCAGGTCGCGGTACGAACGCAGCTCCTGCGCCAGGACGGTGAAGATCTCCTCGTGCGTCACGCCGAGCACCAGGTCCGCGCCCTTGCGGTCCCGGAGCCGGAACATCTCCTCGCCGATGACCTCCGAGCGGCCGCTGCGCTCCCAGATCTCCGCCGGGTGCACGGTGGGCAGGACGAACTCCTGGGTGCCGATCGCGGCCATCTCCTCGCGGATGACGTCCATGATCTTCGCCCGCACGCGCACGGCCAGCGGCAGCAGCGAGTAGTGGCCGGCCATCAGCTGCCGGACGAACCCTCCCCGCACCAGCAGGCGGTGGCTCACCGCGTCCGCGTCCGCCGGGTCCTGCCGGAGGGTGGGTACGTACAGCTGGGACCAGCGCATGGTCGGGGACCGTCCTCTCGGCAGGCAGCGGGACGACGCGGCCGCACCCGCCCCGGCCGCGCGTCGGGAGCCGCAGTCTAGTGACACGGCCCGGCCCGGCTCCTCCGTTTTTCGGCCCGCCCCCGCCGCACTCCGGCGGGGGCCTGACCGACCCTCAGGGGGTGCGGAACCAGTTGGTTTCGGTGTCGAGCACCGAGCCGTCCGCGCCGTAGGCGGTGATGTCCTTGGCATCCGAACCGGGCTTCTTGGCGATGACGTACCAGCGGGTCGGGGAGTCGCCGATCGTGACGGGGGCGGCTTCGGTGCTGCCGCCGGTCTGCCAGGTGGCCACGACCCGGGCGGTCCCGGATTTGGCGGAGGAGATCAGCACCGGCGAGTCGGCCAGCTCGCCTCCCTTGACACCGAGCACGGTGGCGCCGGCGCCCGAGTTGTAGCCGGGCGTGTGCCCGGCCGGGGAGGCGACCAGGTGGATGGCGTCGTCGACCTGCCGCTTGCCGTCCAGGGTGAGGTAGAGGTTGAGGTGGTCCATGCCCGGGACCCATTGGCGGTCGGTCTCGGCGTCGGTCGGCTTTGGCAGCTGCGGGATGGCGGCGTGCCGGTCCTCCCACATCAGCCGGGCCTGCTGGTGGGCGTCCTCCTTGGTGGAGGTCGTGGGCCAGAGCGCGGCCCAGGCCTGCCAGGTGCGGCCGTTCGACGTTCCCTCGCCGATCTTGACCCGGATCGGGGTGAACGGGTCCCGGCCCTCCGTCGCGGGCCTGGTCGGGACCGTCGTCACGGGAGCCGAGGCGGCGGCGGAGGCCGACGCGGTGGGGGAGGCCGAGGCCGCCACCGCCACCGTGGTGACGGCCCCCCGCCCGGTCCCACCGATCGCCACCCCCGCCCCGCCAACCGCCACGACCAGCGCTGCGGCCGCCCCGGCGATCGCCAGCCGCCGGCGCCGCAGCCGGCGCCGCCCGCCGGCGATCAGCCGGTCGTACGGGACCGCCCCCGGATCGACGCCGCCGGCCAGTTCGCCCAGCTCGTGCACGGCGGCCGCCTCGTCCGGCCCGCCCTCGAACGCCTTGCTCATCTTCCGCCTCCGATACCGATCAGTCCGTTGCGTGGGGAGGCCTCCCGGAGTTTCGCGAGGCCGCGTGCCGCCTGGCTCTTGACCGTCCCGACCGAGCAGCCCATGGCCTCGGCGGCCTGGGTCTCGCTGAGGTCCTCCCAGTAGCGCAGGACGACGGCCTGGCGCTGGCGCGGCGGCAGGCCGGCGAGCGCGCCGAGCAGCACGGCCCGGGCGTCCGGGTCGCTGCCGGCCGGCGCGGGCCGGTCGGGGACGGCGGTGACCAGCTGTTCGCGCGGTCTGCGCCGGAACCGCCGGGCGTGCTCGTTGATCAGGACGCGGCGTACGTAGGCGTACGGGTCCGCGGCCGAACGCACCCGTCCCCAGGCGGTGTACCCCCGTTCCATCGCCTGCTGGACCAGGTCCTCGGCGCCGTGCCGGTCCCCCGCGAGCAGGTAGGCCGTCCGGAACAGCCGCGACCACGTCGCGGCGGCGAACGCCCGGAACTCCTCGTCCCGGGCGGTCTTCTGGGCTCCCATGAGCACCTCCTCAACCCCCCAGAGCCCAGCGGGGCCGCGGACCGTTGCCTGCCGTTCGCGATTCGCCTCCCCCGGCTGTGACACTGGAGGGGCTCGAAAACCGAGGTGCGCGCCGCCGTACCTCCTTGCGAACCTAGAGGGATGCCCGCAGTGAGTTCTCCCGCAGTCCAGTCCGCCGACGTCCCCGCCGCCGGGCCCGGCATCGGTGAGCTGGCCGCCCGCCTGCCCGACCTGACCCTGCGCGACCAGGTGCGGATCGGGCGCCGGCTGGAGGGTGCCCGCAAGGTCCGCAAGCCGGAGGCCCGGCAGAAGGTCGCCGCCGAGATCGCCGCCGACATCGAGCGCGCCGAGCTGCTGGTCGAGCGGCGCCGCGCCGCCGTCCCGAAGATCGGCTATCCCGCCGAGCTGCCGGTCAGCCAGAAGAAGGACGAGATCCTGGCGGCGATCCGGGACCACCAGGTGGTGATCGTCGCGGGCGAGACCGGTTCCGGCAAGACCACCCAGATCCCGAAGATCTGTCTGGAGCTGGGCCGCGGCGTGCGCGGCCTGGTCGGCCACACCCAGCCGCGCCGGATCGCCGCCCGCACGGTGGCGGACCGGGTCGCGGAGGAGCTGAACACCCCGCTCGGCGAGGCGGTCGGCTGGAAGGTCCGGTTCACCGACCAGGTCGGCCCGGACACCCTGGTCAAGCTGATGACGGACGGCATCCTGCTCGCGGAGATCCAGACGGACCGCGAGCTGCGCCAGTACGACACCCTGATCATCGACGAGGCGCACGAGCGCAGCCTCAACATCGACTTCCTGCTCGGCTACCTCAAGCAGCTGCTCCCCCGCCGCCCCGACCTCAAGGTCGTGATCACCTCCGCGACCATCGACCCGGAGCGCTTCGCCGAGCACTTCGGCGACGCCCCGATCGTCGAGGTCTCCGGCCGGACGTACCCGGTGGAGGTCCGGTACCGGCCCATCGTCGACGACACCGCCGACGAGGACGACGATCCCGCGGACCGCGACCGCGACCAGGTCCAGGCGATCTGCGACGCGGCCGAGGAGCTGCAGGCCGAGGGCCCGGGCGACATCCTGGTCTTCCTCTCCGGCGAGCGGGAGATCCGCGACACCGCCGACGCGCTCGGCCGGCTGAAGCTGAAGAACACCGAGGTCCTGCCGCTGTACGCCCGGCTCAGCTCGGCCGAGCAGCACAAGGTGTTCCAGCGCTCCCACTCGCGCCGGATCGTGCTGGCCACCAACGTGGCCGAGACTTCGCTCACCGTCCCCGGCATCAAGTACGTGATCGACCCGGGCACCGCCCGGATCTCCCGCTACAGCCACCGCACCAAGGTGCAGCGGCTGCCGATCGAGGCGATCAGCCAGGCCAGCGCCAACCAGCGCAAGGGCCGCTGCGGCCGCACCTCGGACGGCATCTGCATCCGGCTGTACTCGGAGGAGGACTTCCTCGCCCGCCCCGAGTTCACCGACGCCGAGATCCTGCGCACCAACCTGGCATCGGTGATCCTGCAGATGACCGCGGCCGGCCTCGGCGACATCGCCGCCTTCCCGTTCCTGGACCCGCCGGACTCGCGCAACATCAAGGACGGCGTCCACCTGCTGCACGAGCTGGGCGCCCTCGACCCGGAGGAGAAGGACCCGCGCAAGCGGCTGACGCCGCTCGGCCGCAAACTGGCCCAGCTCCCGGTGGACCCGCGGATGGCCCGCATGGTGCTGGAGGCGGACCGGAACGGCTGCGTGCGCGACGTGATGGTGATCGCCGCCGCGCTCTCCATCCAGGACCCGCGCGAGCGCCCGGCCGAGAAGCGCCAGGCCGCCGACGAGCGGCACAAGCGCTTCAACTCGGAGACCTCGGACTTCCTCTCCTTCCTGGCGATGTGGCGCTACGTCCGGGAGCAGCAGAAGGAGCTCTCCTCCTCGGCGTTCCGCCGGATGTGCAAGACGGAGTTCCTGAACTACCTGCGGATACGGGAGTGGCAGGACATCTACACCCAACTCCGCACGGTGGCGAAGCAGTTGGGCGTCACCATCGAGGAGCCTCATCCTGACGCCGAGCCGGACGCGGACCGGATCCACCAGTCCCTGCTGGCCGGACTGCTGTCCCACATCGGCCTGTTCGACGCGGAGAAGCGCGAGTACGGCGGCGCGCGCGGCGCCCGCTTCGCGGTCTTCCCCGGCTCCGGCCTGTTCAAGAAGCCGCCGCGCTGGGTGATGTCGGCCGAGCTGGTGGAGACGTCCCGGCTCTGGGCCCGGATCAACGCGAAGATCGAGCCCGAGTGGGTGGAGCCGCTGGCCGGCCACCTGATCAAGCGCAGCTACAGCGAGCCGCACTGGGAGAAGAAGGCCGGCGCCGTGCTGGCCTACGAGAAGGTGACCCTGTACGGGATGCCGGTCGTCGCCCAGCGCAAGGTCAACTACGGGAGGATCGACGCGGAGCTCTGCCGCGAGCTGTTCATCCGCAACGCGCTGGTCGAGGGCGACTGGGAGACCCACCACCGGTTCTTCGCCGAGAACCGCCGGCTGCTCGGCGAGGTCGAGGAGTTGGAGAACAGGGCCCGCCGCCGGGACATCATGGTCGACGACCAGACCCTGTTCGACTTCTACGACGCCCGGCTGC
Source organism: Streptomyces sp. Y1 (assembly GCF_041053115.1). Taxonomy (NCBI): domain Bacteria; kingdom Bacillati; phylum Actinomycetota; class Actinomycetes; order Kitasatosporales; family Streptomycetaceae; genus Streptomyces; species Streptomyces sp. Y1. The sequence goes on from NZ_CP163445.1 coordinate 3,600,037, forward strand.
CCGACGAGATCGTCTCCACCCGGCACTTCGACGCGTGGTGGAAGAAGGCCCGGCACGACCAGCCGGACCTGCTGAACTTCGAGAAGTCGATGCTGATCAACGACGCCGCGGACGGCGTCACCGAGGCCGATTACCCGGACCACTGGCAGCAGGGCAAGCTGCGCTTCAAGCTGACCTACCAGTTCGAGCCGGGCAGCGACGCGGACGGCGTGACCGTCCACATCCCGCTGCCGGTGCTCAACCAGGTGACCTCGGAGGGCTTCGACTGGCAGATCCCCGGCCTGCGGGAGGAGCTGGTCACGGCGTACCTCAAGTCGCTGCCGAAGGCGATCCGCCGCAACTTCGTGCCGGCGCCGGACTTCGCCAAGGCCGCGCTGCGCGCGGTGAAGGACCGCCAAGAGCCGCTGCTGCCGGCCCTGGAGCACGCGCTGAAGCGCCTGACGGCCGTCACCGTACCGCCGGAGGCCTGGGACGACGAGCGGGTCCCCGAGCACCTGAAGGTGACCTTCCGGGTGGTGGACGGGCGCCGCAAACTCGCCGAGTCCAAGGACCTGGAGGAGCTGCGGCTGAGGCTCAAGCCGAAGCTGAAGGAGACGCTCTCCTCGGCGGCCTCCGGCCGGGGCATCGAGCAGAGCGGGCTGACCGCCTGGCCGGCCTCGCTGCCGGTGCTGCAGCGCACCTTCGAGCAGCGGTCGCGCGGCCACTCGCTGCGCGCCTACCCGGCGCTGGTGGACGAGGGCGCCGCGGTCGGCGTCAAGCTGTTCGACACCGCGCAGGCCCAGGAGCGGGCGATGTGGGAGGGGACGCGCCGGCTGCTGATGCTGACCACCACCTCCCCCGCCAAGTCGATCCAGGGGCGGCTGGGCAACCAGGCGAAGCTGGCGCTCTCGCACAGCCCGCACGGCTCGATCGCGGCCCTGTTCGAGGACGTCGTCTCGGCCGCGACGGACCGGCTGATGGCGCTGAACGGCGGCCCGGCCTGGGACGCGGAGGCCTTCGGCAAGCTGCACGACAAGGTGCGCGCGGACCTGTACGACCTGTCCGCGGACACCACGCTGAAGACGGCCACCGCGCTGATCGCCTTCCACAAGGCGTCGACCCGGTTGAAGTCGGTGAGCAGCCCGGTGCTGCTGAACGCGGTGAACGACGTCCGGCTGCACCTGGCCTCGCTGGTGCACCCGGGCTTCGTGACGGCCACCGGCTGGCAGCGGCTGCCGGACCTCAAGCGCTACCTGCTGGCGGTGGACCGCCGGCTGGAGGCGCTGCCCAACCACCCGCAGCGGGACGCCCAGCAGCTGCTGAAGGTCCAGCAGGTTCAGCAGGCGTACGGGGAGCTGCTGGCGGCGGTGCCGGCCGGGCAGCAGCCGTCCGAGGAGGTGCTGGCGATCCGCTGGATGATCGAGGAGCTGCGGGTCAGCTTCTTCGCCCAGGGGCTGGGCACGCCGAGCCCGGTCTCGGAGAAACGGATCACGAAGGCGATGGAGGCCGCCCGGGCCTCGCTGTGACCCGGGCGGCGCCCTGAGCTGCGGGGCGGCGTGGTGGGCCTTCAGGAGCCAGTTCGACCTGGAGGCCCACCATGGGCTACAGTCTGTCTTGTTCGCAGCGCGGCAAGCGAGTGAACAAGATCAGAACAATCTGGTCCCGTGGAGCAGTTGGTTAGCTCGCCACCCTGTCAAGGTGGAGGTCGCGGGTTCAAGTCCCGTCGGGATCGCCGCAAGGCGAGAGGCCCGGAACCGTCAAGGTTCCGGGCCTCTCGCGTTTCACCGGCCGACCCCTTTACCCCGAACCAGGTCCGGACCACAAGCGATCTTGCATGTGACGGTCGTCACCCGCACTCCCCTGAAAACCGGCCCTTCACACCCTCCTCATGAGCCGGTTAATTTAATATGTAAAATTGCACTGCTATTCACTGTAAATCCCCCCCGCATCATGGATGTCGAACCGTTATCCGGAGTTCAGCATTCCGACAACTTAGGCAAGCCTTAAAGGTATGACAAAAGGGGCCGCTTACCGGACCCGGCGGAGTCCGGTAAGCGGCCCCTTTTCAGAGCCTTTGGCCGATCAGGCCTCGGTGCGCTGGGCGGGAATCCCGGCCAGCAGAGCGCGCACCTCCGCCTCGCGGTAGCGGCGGTGGCCGCCGAGCGTGCGGATCGACGTCAGCTTGCCCGCCTTGGCCCAGCGGGTGACCGTCTTCGGGTCCACGCGGAACATGGTGGCAACCTCTGCCGGCGTCAGCAGGGGCTCGGCATCAGGGGTACGAGCGGTCATGAGCGGCCTCCTCGGGAGAACCGAACCAGGGCGGTTCTATCCTTCAAATTCTGCACCTTGGCCCGCGATGCCCGAAATGGCATAGACGGGCCGAGTCGGTTATAGGACGAACGGCTTGTCCTGGTGTCTACAACTACACCATCCGTCCAGCCCTATCGACCAAACCGCCAAAATTGACCCCTCACGGGTTCAAGGCAGACGGATGGCGATGGACCACCCCATAACGGACAGTCACACGGCAGTGACGTCCGGTTACAAGGGGACCAGACCCTCCGTTTCCCCGCAAAGCACGCATCGACTCCAGAACCACCCAAAAGTGGGCACGCTCACGTGAAGTTGGGCTGGTTGTCCCATTTTTGCACATAGGGGTAAGTTCGCGTCAACGGTGAGTAGTGTCACGTTCGACAGCTATTGACCCGAACCGGGACCTTGGTCAGCCGGGCCGGAGGACGTAGGGCCCTTACAGTCATACACGGCTGTTCGGACGTCAGTTCGCGTGCCGCAGCGCCAGCACCCGCCGCCAGCGCACCGTCAGTTCCCCGTACACGCGCAGCGCCTCCGCCGTGTCCCCCGCCCGCAGGGCGCGCAGCCCCTCCTCCAGCTCCCCCGCCGAGCGGTCCGCCGACAGCCGCTCCGGCCCCAGCAGGTGCACCAGCCCCCCGTAGTCCAGTTCCACCAGCGAGCGCGGATGGAACTCCTCCAGCCACCGCCCGACCTGCTCCGCCCCCTGCACCAGCTCCCCGTCCGGCACCTCCTCGCGCAGCGCCCGGTACGCCCGCGCCACCCGCCGACGGGCCTGCGCCATCGGCACCAGGTAGAACAGCGCCGCCGCCCCGGCCTGTTCCCCATCCTGCCCGCTCCCGCGGCCCGCCTCCCGGACGGGTTCCTGCCCGGCCTCCCGTCCGGCCTCCGGTCCGGCCGGGACGAAGCAGCGGTCCTCGTCGCCGAACGGCAGGAACCAGCGCACCGGCACCTCCCACCGGCTGGTCAGGATCCACGGCCGGGCGTCCGGGTGCTCGGCCCGCCAGCGCTCCCGGTCCGTCTCGGCGGCCGCCCGGGCCGCCGGCGGCAGCGCGGTGTCCAGCAGCGCCACCGGCGCCCCGGCCCGCAGCTCGTCCAGCGCCTGCCAGCTGCGCAGCCTGGTGGCCCACGGGCAGACGTAGAGGACGCCGTCCACCACCCGCAGGTACGCGCGGCCGCTCTCCCGCTCCGGCAGCGCCCGCGGCGTGCGCGCGGCCAGCTCCGCCAGCGCCTCCCGCTGCTCCTCCAGCACCGCCGCCGCCACCGGCCGCTCCGCCGCCCCGGCGTCCGGCCCGTGCTCCGCGGCGTACGCCTGCCAGTGCCCGCGCTCGGGCTCCGGGTAGGCGGCCAACGGCTCGTAGACCCGCAGGTGGGCGGCGTAGGGCGGCTGTACGGAAGTGCGTACGACGGTCACGTCCTGCATGGTCGCACGGGTCGCGCGGGCCCGGGAGGGCGCGCCCCGGACCGTTGGCGCCCGCACCCTCCGCACCCCTCCCGTCTCAGCACTCGGACAACCGGCCCAAGCTCGGACAAGAGGGCCGATCCGAGGCCCGTGCGCGACTACTCTTCGCCTTAGGCGCCCGCACCACAGCAGCGGGCCTTCGATACTGGAGTCACCACAGTGACCGACGTACAGACCCCCGCCACGCACTCCGCATCCGGCGTGCTCAGCAGGATCTTCCGTACCGAGCAGGACGGCGCCCTCGGCGACGGCCACGAGCAGGTCGTCCTCTGCCACGACCGCACCTCGGGGCTCAAGGCGATCATCGCCATCCACTCCACCGCCCTGGGCCCGGCCCTCGGCGGCACCCGCTTCTTCCCGTACGCCTCCGAGGAGGCGGCGCTGGAGGACGCGCTGAACCTGTCCCGCGGGATGTCCTACAAGAACGCGCTGGCCGGGCTCGACCTCGGCGGCGGCAAGGCCGTCATCATCGGCGACCCGAACAAGGTCAAGAACGAGGCGATGCTCCGGGCCTACGGCCGCTTCGTCGAGTCCCTGCGCGGCCGCTACATCACCGCCTGCGACGTGGGCACCTACGTCCAGGACATGGACGTCATCGCGCGCGAGACCTCGTTCGTGACCGGCCGCTCGCCCGAGCACGGCGGCGCCGGCGACTCGTCCATCCTGACCGCCTTCGGCGTCTTCCAGGGCATGCGCGCCAGCGCCCAGGCCCGCTGGGGCCAGCCGACCCTGCGCGGCAAGCGGGTCGGCGTCGCGGGCGTCGGCAAGGTCGGCCACTACCTGGTCGGCCACCTGGTCGCGGACGGCGCCACCGTCGTCGTCACCGACCCCTTCGAGGCCGCCGTCAACCGGGTGCGCGCCGCCCACCCGGAGGTGGAGGTCGTCGCCGACACCGCCGCGCTGCTCCAGGCCAAGCTGGACGTCTACGCCCCCTGCGCCCTCGGCGGCGCGCTGACCGACGACACCGTCGCCGCGCTGGGCGAGTTCGGCACCTCCGTCGTCTGCGGCGCGGCCAACAACCAGCTGGCCCACCCGGGCGTCGAGAAGGACCTCGCCGACCGCGGCATCCTCTACGCGCCGGACTACCTGGTGAACTCCGGCGGCGTGATCCAGGTCGCCGACGAGATCGACGGCTTCAACTTCGAGCGGGCCAAGAACAAGGCCACCAAGATCTTCGACACCACCCTGGAGATCTTCACCCGGGCCGCCGCCGACGACGTCCCGCCGGCCGTCGCCGCCGACCGCCTGGCCGAGAAGCGGATGCGCGAGATCAGCGCGCTGCGCACCGTCCTGCTGCCGGGCGCCCGCCGGGGCTGACCGAGCGGCCGTGATGCGCGGGAGGCCCCCCAATGGCCTCCCGCGCATCACGATGTGGAACCGGATTCTCACTTCTCCGCCCGAACGGGTGATCCGAGGTCCCCCCAGGGGGGATAATCAGTCCTGGAACGACGGACCTCAGATACCTCTGGACAGCGCGCAAACTGCCGCAAAACCTCCCCTGACCTGGGAAGACCTGGTCGCGGGTGCGGTCGGTGCGCGCCACGTCACACCGACGACGTACCGTCCAGCGGCGGAAACAGGTACCGTTAATGCTCCAAGGGACGGCTTCTCCACTTCGGGCAGGCCGGTCCTGATCATGAACACGTGTCAGACTCGGGGCCGTGAGCCCCATCGTTGAGGGGGTCGACCCATGGGGCGCGGCCGGGCCAAGGCCAAGCAGACGAAGGTCGCCCGCGAGCTGAAGTACAACAGCGGCGGGTTTGACGCTAACCGTCTGTCCAACGAGCTGGGCGTATCGCCGTCCACCGCTTCGATCGAGCCTGAGCCGATCGAGGAGGAGGAGGACGACGACCCGTACGCGGAGTACGCCGCCCGCTACGGCGCCCTCGACGACGAGGACGACAACGAGCCGGGCGCCGGGTCCTCGCAGGCCTCCCGCCGCTCGTAACCCGCAGCTTCACCGGACCGGTCCGGGCGCCCTGGGCGCCGGGCCGGTCTTCGGCGTTCTCGTGATTCGCCCGCTCGCCTCCCCCGACGTGCACGAGGGCCCCTCCGGCAGGCCGGAGGGGCCCTCGCGTCGTCCTCGGCGGGATCAGCCCGCCGTGAAGCCCTCGTAGGCGTTGTAGAGCGCCGCGCCGCCCTCGTGCTCGTCCGTGCGCTCGACGATGTCGCCGAGCAGCCAGGCCTCGACGCCGCGGTCCTCCAGGATCGCCAGCACGACGTCCACCGAGTGCGGCGGGACGACGGCGACCATGCCGACGCCCATGTTGAGCGTCTTCTCGATCTCCAGGGTGGCCACCTTGCCGACCTCGGCGACGGTCCGGAAGACCGGCAGCGGGGTCCAGGTGCCGCGGTCCAGGCGGGCGTGCAGGCCGTCCGGGATGACCCGGGCCAGGTTGGCCGCCAGGCCGCCACCGGTGACGTGCGAGAAGGCGTGCACCTCGGTGGCGCGGGTGAGCGCCAGGCAGTCCAGCGAGTAGATCCGGGTCGGCTCCAGCAGCTCCTCGCCGAGGGTGCGGCCGAACTCCTCGACCTTGCGGTCCAGCGACCAGCCGGCCTGGTTCAGCAGCACGTGGCGGACCAGCGAGTAGCCGTTGGAGTGCAGGCCGGAGGCGGCCATCGCGATGACCACGTCGCCCGCCCGCACGCGGTCGGCGCCGAGCAGCGCGTCGGCCTCCACCACGCCGGTGCCGGCGCCCGCGACGTCGTACTCGTCCGGGCCCAGCAGGCCGGGGTGCTCGGCGGTCTCGCCGCCGACCAGGGCGCAGCCGGCCAGCGCGCAGCCCTCGGCGATGCCCTTGACGATCGCGGCGACGCGCTCCGGGACGACCTTGCCGACGCAGATGTAGTCGGTCATGAACAGCGGCTCGGCGCCGCACACCACGAGGTCGTCGACGACCATGCCGACCAGGTCGTGGCCGATGGTGTCGTGCTTGTCCATGGCGGCCGCGATGGCCACCTTGGTCCCCACGCCGTCGGTGGCCGAGGCCAGCAGCGGCCGCTCGTAGTTCTTGAACGCGGACGCGTCGAAGAGGCCGGCGAAGCCGCCGAGACCGCCGACCACCTCGGGGCGGTTGGCCTTCTTCACCCACTGCTTCATGAGCTCGACGGCGCGGTCGCCCGCCTCGATGTCGACACCGGCGGCGGCGTAGGTGGCGCCGTTCTGGTTGCTGGTCACTGCGTGCGGCCCTTTCGGGTCAGGTGGGGGTGGTTCTTGAACAACCGGGGGGTGGAACGGCGGTGGGGCCCCGGTTCGCGGGACCCCACCTGCGTTCGTTACGGGCGGCGCAGCGCGTCGGCCGCGCCCGCCCCGCCGAGCAGCGACTGGACGCCGTCCAGGTCGCTGCCGCTGGTCGGCTTGCCGCGGACGGCCGGGGCCTGCTGGCCGCCCTTGATCTCCGCCTCCAGCAGGAGCTTGCCGAGCAGCGCCGGGTCCGGCAGCTCCATCGGGTACTCGCCGTCGAAGCAGGCCCGGCAGAGCTTGTCCTTGGGCTGCTTGGTGGCCTCGATCATGCCGTCGATCGAGATGTAGGAGAGCGAGTCCGCGCCGAGGGTGCGGCCGATCTCCTCGATGGTCATGCCGTTGGCGATCAGCTCCGCGCGGGTGGCGAAGTCGATGCCGAAGAAGCAGGGCCACTTCACCGGCGGCGAGGAGATCCGGATGTGCACCTCGGCGGCGCCCGCCTCGCGCAGCATCTTCACCAGCGCGCGCTGGGTGTTGCCGCGCACGATCGAGTCGTCCACGACCACCAGGCGCTTGCCGGCGATGACCTCGCGCAGCGGGTTGAGCTTGAGCCGGATGCCGAGCTGGCGGATGGTCTGGCTGGGCTGGATGAAGGTGCGGCCCACGTAGGCGTTCTTCACCAGGCCGGAGCCGTACGGGATGCCGCTGGCCTCGGCGTAGCCGATCGCGGCGGGGGTGCCGGACTCGGGCGTGGCTATCACCAGGTCGGCCTCGACCGGGGCCTCCTCGGCCAGCCGGCGGCCCATCTCCACGCGGGAGAGGTGCACGTTGCGGCCGGCGATGGAGGTGTCGGGGCGGGCCAGGTAGACGTACTCGAAGACGCAGCCCTTGGGCTTGGCCTCGGCGAAGCGCGAGGTGCGCAGGCCGTTCTCGTCGATGGCGATGAGCTCGCCGGGCTCGACCTCGCGGATGAAGGAGGCGCCGACGATGTCCAGCGCCGCCGTCTCGGAGGCGACCACCCAGCCGCGCTCCAGCCGGCCGAGCACCAGCGGGCGGATGCCCTGCGGGTCGCGGGCGGCGTAGAGGGTGTGCTCGTCCATGAAGACGAGCGAGAAGGCGCCCTTGACCTTGGGCAGCACGACCTTGGCCGTCTCCTCGATGGAGAGGTCCGGGTGGCCGGCCAGCAGGGCGGTCACCAGGTCGGTGTCGTTGGTCGCGGCCGTCCGGCCGGAGCGGGAGACGTGCTCCTCGCCCGGGAGTTCGGCGACCATGGCCGCCAGTTCGGCGGTGTTCACCAGGTTTCCGTTGTGCCCGAGGGCCAGCGAACCGTGCACGGTCGCGCGGAAGGTCGGCTGGGCGTTCTCCCAGACCGAGGACCCGGTGGTCGAGTAGCGGGCGTGTCCGACGGCGATATGCCCGTGCAACGACCCCAGCGAGGCCTCGTCGAAGACCTGGGAGACGAGCCCCATGTCCTTGAAGACGAGAATCTGGGAGCCGTTGCTCACTGCGATGCCCGCGGATTCCTGACCGCGGTGCTGCAGGGCGTAAAGGCCGAAGAACGTGAGCTTGGCGACCTCCTCGCCGGGAGCCCAGACACCGAAGACGCCGCAAGCGTCCTGGGGGCCCTTCTCGCCGGGAAGAAGATCGTGGTTGAGTCTTCCGTCACCACGTGGCACGTCTTCGAGTCTAGGGCAGGCGAAACGGGCTTTCGGAACGCGGGAGGGCCGGTCAGGGGCGTGATCGTCGGGTAACGCGCGTAGACAAAACCCCTTACCGGGCCGGGAATTCGGGTGGGGGGAATTCCCGTGGGCGGCGGTTGGCCTTGCGGTTCGCGCCTGTTGGGGATTCGGGGGCGATCGGGCCCGCCCGGCGCCGCGATCGCGAAAGTGAGCCTGCTCACCCGGGGTTCACCCGGCGGTCATCCGGCGGCGGCCGCGCCGCCCGGGGCCGTCCGGCGCGCTATCCGACCGGCCGTGCGGGCAGCAGCAGGCCCCAGGCGCCCGGGTGGGCCGTCCAGGTGCGGGCGCGGACCGGGCCCACCGGGTGGCCGTCCGCTTCGTAGTCGAAGCCCCGGCCGACCACCGAGACGCTCGCCGCCCGGGCCCGGACCAGCCCGCCGGGCGCGCGGACCACGACCTCCAGCAGGCCGTCCGCCGTCCCGTTCACCGTCCCGTCCGCCGTCCCGTCCGCCGTCCCCTTCACCGCCGCGGCCTCCGGTTCGGCGCCCGGCAGGGTCACCTGGACCAGCCGGACCGGCCGGTGGACGTCCGCGAGCAGCCGGCCGTCCGCCTCGACCCGGACCCGGGAGCCGGACTCGACGGCCTCGGCGGTGAGTGTCGTCCCCTGCTCGGCCGCAGCCAGTTTCGCCCATAGCGAACGCCAGCCACCCGGACGGCCCACCATCCTGCGGGCTCCGCCGCAGGTGATCCGCACCCCGCCCAGGGCCACCCCGCCGCCGTCGTCCACCAGCAGGTCCAGCCGGCGCGGCACGCCCGACAGCACCGCCCGCGCGGCCCGCACCGGCTCCCCCGGCACGCCGAGCGCGCGGGCCGCCGCCGACTCCTCGGCACGGCCGACCGGAATCATCCCCACCGGATCGACGCCCAGCTCACACTGGCGGTGCAGGGCCTGCAGCACCCTCCGCAGCGCCAGGTCGGAACCGATCACCACCGGTCGCCGCCGGCCCCGGTGCGAAAGCATCCGGTCGAGTTCGGACGGGCCCTCCGGGCAGGCCAGCTTGACGTCCGTACCTCCGCACAGCACGTCCTTCGCGATCCGCACGGACTCGCCGTCCGCCCGCCGGGCCGCCGGGTCGAGGAGCAGCAGGATCGGTTCGGGGCCGCCGTTCGCGGGCGTGGACAGGGACGACACGACCGGTCCTTCCTCAGGTAATCTCTCGGTGCAAGAGCCCCTTGCGCTACTGCGCCAGGGGCTTCGTCTATCTCGGGGCAGACTGCGGCCTACGCAGGATGCCCCAACCGGAAGGGGTGTACGCCTGTGCCGGCACTCGTGCTCGTTGGCGCTCAGTGGGGGGACGAGGGCAAGGGGAAGGCCACCGACCTCCTCGGCGGCTCCGTCGACTACGTCGTCCGCTACCAGGGCGGCAACAACGCCGGTCACACGGTGGTCATCGGCGACCAGAAGTACGCCCTGCACCTGCTCCCCTCCGGCATCCTCAGCCCGAACGTGACGCCGGTGATCGGCAACGGCGTCGTGATCGACCCGGGTGTGCTGCTCTCCGAGCTCAACGGCCTGAACGAGCGCGGCATCGACACCTCCAAGCTGCTGATCTCGGGCAACGCCCACCTGATCACGCCGTACCACCGCACCCTGGACAAGGTCACCGAGCGCTTCCTCGGCAAGCGCAAGATCGGCACCACCGGCCGCGGCATCGGCCCCGCCTACGCGGACAAGATCAACCGCATCGGCATCCGGGTCCAGGACCTGTTCGACGAGTCGATCCTGCGCCAGAAGATCGAGGCGGCGCTGCACGACAAGAACCAGATCCTGGTCAAGCTGTTCAACCGCCGCGCGATGCCGGCCGAGCTGGTGGTCGAGGAGTACCTGGGCTACGCGGAGAAGATCAGGCCCTTCCTCGCCGACACCACCCTCGTCCTGGACGAGGCGCTGAAGGCCGACAAGGTCGTCCTGCTGGAGGGCGGCCAGGGCACCCTGCTCGACGTCGACCACGGCACGTACCCCTTCGTGACCTCGTCGAACCCGACCTCGGGCGGCGCCTGCACCGGCGCCGGCATCGGCCCCACCAAGATCGACCGGGTCATCGGCATCCTGAAGGCCTACACCACCCGCGTCGGCTCCGGCCCGTTCCCGACCGAGCTGCTCGACGAGGACGGCGAGGCGCTGCGCCGGATCGGCGGCGAGCGCGGTGTCACCACCGGCCGCGACCGGCGCTGCGGCTGGTTCGACGCCGTGATCGCGCGCTACGCGACCCGGGTCAACGGCCTCACCGACTTCTTCCTGACCAAGCTCGACGTGCTGACCGGCTGGGAGCAGATCCCGGTCTGCGTCGCGTACGAGATCGACGGCCGCCGGGTCGACGAGCTCCCCTACAACCAGTCGGACTTCCACCACGCCAAGCCGATCTACGAGACGCTGCCGGGCTGGAGCGAGGACATCAGCAAGGCGAAGACCTTCGCCGAGCTGCCGAAGAACGCCCAGGCGTACGTGAAGGCCCTGGAGGAGATGTCCGGCGCGCCGATCTCGGCGATCGGCGTCGGCCCCGGCCGGGACGAGACGATCCAGATCAACTCGTTCATCTGATCCGGTAGTTGAAGCGAAGGCCCGGCGGGACGCTCCCGCCGGGCCTTCGCTTTGCCCAGCCTTCGGCCGTTTGCACTAGTGCATAAATCCCTTGCCTCTAGTTCAAAACCGGGCTACGTTTCGGATCATGACCGCGAAGCTGCCCTCCCCCACCACCCTCACCGGCCGCCACATCCGCCTGGAGCCGCTGGACCGCCGCCACGTCGCCGACCTCTGGGCCACCGTGGGCTCCGAACCCGAGGTCTGGCGCTGGACCATGAACCTCCCGCCCGCGTCGGAGCAGGAGCTCGGCCGGATCGTCGACGAGCGGATCGCGGAGGCGGCCGAGGGGGGCTGCGTCTACTTCGCCGCCGTCGACCTCACGAGCGGCCGGGCCGTGGGCATGACCGGCTACCACGACTACAGCGCCCAGGACGAGTCCGTCGAGATCGGCGGCACCCTGTACGCCCGCTCGGTCTGGCGCACCGCGGTCAACACCGAGGCCAAGCTCCTGCTCCTGATCCACGCCTTCGAGGACCTCGGCATGGGCCGCGTCTTCTGGAAGACCGACGCCCTCAACGAGCGCTCCCGCAACGCCATCCAGCGCCTCGGCGCCCAGTTCGAGGGCATCCTGCGCCGCCACCGCCTGCGCCCCACCGGCACCTGGCGCGACAGCGCCTACTTCTCGATGCTCGCGGACGAGTGGCCCGCCGCCAAGTCCCGCCTCCAGGAACGGCTTTCCCGCGGCTGACGGAAGGTCAGACCAGCGGGAGGGCAGTCAGGGTCTTCTTGAGCCAGACGAAGAGGTGCTTACCGTTGGCGGCCAACCGGCAGTACTCCGTGACCCGTTCGGTCTCCGTCCCGGGCTGGTAGGTCGGGTCGGTGAAGGTCCACAGGAGGCGGCCGGCCGTGATGTCGACGGCGTAGACGCACGGCTTGTCCGCCGCCCCGGAGGCCGTCGACCCGGCAACCCAGCCGGAGACGTAGAGCGTGCTCTTGGCCAGAGCCATGTCGACGTCCGCGATGGACTGGCCGAGGATCCCGCAGGTCCAGCGGTCCTTCCCGGTGGCCGCGTCGCAGGCGGTGACGTTCGGGGAGCCGTCGCTCAGGTACACCGTGCCGTCCGCCACCACGATGCTGCCGAACTGCCCTTTCTCGCTGCTACGGCGCCACACCTGCTTGCCGTCCGCCAGGCCGACCGCCTGGAGGTGGTCGTCCACGACGAAGTAGGCGCGCTTGTCGTCGCACCACACCGGCGACGGGACCTTGGCCCCGGTCTCCACCCGCCACAGGCGCTTGCCGTCGACGGTGCTGCGGGCGACCACCGCGAACTTGTTGTCCAGGTGCAGCAGGGTGGTGCCGCCGACCGCGCCGTTGTGGTCTCTGGAGAAGGCGTACGGGTCACCCCCGGTTTCCCGGTCCTCCTGGTACCAGAGCCGGTTGGAGAGATCGTGCTTGAAGGCCACCACTCCCGGGGTGTCCGAACTCGAGCCCTCGCCGCCGGTCTTCACCAGTGCGAAGACCGCCTGGTCGGTCACGGCGAGGAGGTCGTAGAACCTGAACGTCCGGCCCCCGCCGGCATCGTTGGACGCGCCGTAGGTCGTCGAACCGTCCGCCGGTGTGATCCGCTCGAGGCTGCCGCTGCCCTCGTACAGGTCTCCCCCGCCCACGAGGTAGCTCATGGTGAAACGGTGCTTCCAGGCCGGGCCGCCGAAGTTGGCATCCACGCCGTAGGTGTCGCCGCCCCGCAGGACGACCCGGTCGTCCACCACCAGCGGCGTGTACAGGCCCTTCTCCTCGGTGGTCATGGTCCAGGCCGGCTTCGGCGCCGCCGCAAGGCTCGGATCGACCGAGGGACCGCCACCCGGGGTCTTGCCGCCCGGCTCGTCGGGGCGGGTGAGGGCCCAGGCCGTGCCGCCGACCACGGCGGTGGCGGCGAGGGCTCCGCCGGCCAGGAAGAAGCGGCGGCGGGAGAAACGCGGGGCCGGTGTGCTCACCGAGGTAGGGACGTACGGGGCCGGCGGGCCGTACGGAACACTCGGCACGGGCTGGAGCACCGGGGTGCGCAGCGGCACCTCCAGGTTCATCACAGCAGCCGCGTGCCGGGCCAGGGCGGCGGCGACCGGGGCGGGGAGCCACTCGGCGGCGGGGGCGGCGGGGGTGAGCCAGGCCCGCAGGTGGGCCGGTGGGGGGCGCAGGGTCGGGTCCTTGCGGAGGCAGTGCTCCAGGACGGCACGCAGTTCGGGCGGGACGCCGGTGAGGTCCGGATCCTCGTGCACCACCTTGTAGAGCTGTGCGGCAACACCGGAGACGCTGTCGAAGGGGCCGTGGCCGGTCGCCGCGAAGACCAGGACGGAGGCGAGCGAGAAGACGTCGCCGGGGGCGCCGGTCGGTCGGCCGGAGGCCTGCTCGGGGGACATGAAGCCGGGTGAGCCGACCACCGCGCCGGTCCGGGTCATGCTGTCGCCGTCCATCGCGCGGGCGATGCCGAAATCAATCACCCGCGGGCCGTCCGCGGCGAGCAGGACGTTGGAGGGCTTGAGGTCACGGTGGACCAGTCCGACCCCGTGGATCGCCTCCAGGGCCTCGGCCAGCCGGGCGCCGAGGGCACGCACCGAGTGCTCGGGCAACGGCCCGTGCTCGTGCACCGCTTCGGTGAGTGAGGGGCCGAGCACGTACGCGGTGGCCAGCCAGGGAGTGGGCCCCTCCGGGTCGGCGTCGGTGACGGGTGCGGTGTAGGCGCCGTCCACGGCACGAGCGGCGGCCACCTCTCGGCGGAACCGGACCCGGAACTCGTGATCCTGGGCCAGTTCAGGGCGAACCACCTTGACCGCCACGGTCCGTCCGCCGGCCGACCGGGCCAGGTACACCTGCCCCATACCGCCGGCCCCGAGCCGGGCGATCAAGCGGTACGGGCCGACCGCCTCCGGGTCGGTGCTGTGCAGCGGCTCCATATCCGATCCCCCCGGCGGACGCGCCTCTCGGCGTTTCCGGTGATCGTACGACAGCGGAGGGTCCGCCCGGACGCCCGGCTCCTGGTCACCGATCGAGCCGGGTTCGCTCGCGACGAAGAGGTTCGGAAGAGGTTCACCTGTCCGGTGAGAAGACGTCGCCGAGTTCGCCGGAGGTGGGTTGGCGGGGGATGAACACGCGCTTCGCGGGACGAGGCAGTCGAGGTTGGCTGTTGACCAACCAGACCAGCCAGCCGACGAAAAGGACGGCGAGCAGGAGAGCGGACAATCCGCCGATGAGAAGGGTGTTCACGGGGATACGGAAATGCGACGGGGAAGACGGAGAGGCGAAGCAAGGGTCACGGCGGTCTCCGGTCGGCGTTGTCGGGCGCACTGACCATGCATCCGGGTGTGAATTGGCATACGTGATTGGCGAATGTCGGCGACTGTTCATCCGGCAACAAGTCAGTGAGTGACACGGACGACCCTAGGGTCCTAGTGCCAGAGTTGCTACCGAGGGAGTGGACGTTCACTCCATCGTGGGGTATCCCCCGATTTGGTAGCTAAGGCCGGGTATGCACGTCACACTTCACCGGAAGCATCGACCGCCAGCCGCGATCCGGAGAAGAGAGTCATGCCACCCCGCTTGTCGCCGACCGTGCGCCAGAAGCGCCTTGGGATCGAGCTGCGCAGGATGCGCGAACACGTGGGCGTGACGCCCAAGATCCTGGCCGCCACGATCGGCACCGACCTCCCGAAGATCTCCCAGATGGAGAACGGGAAGTCGGGCATCAGCGCCGAGCGGCTGCGGATCTGGGCGCGCATCTGCGAGTGCCCCGAGGGCCCGTACCTCGACGCGCTGCTCGCGATGACGCAGGACCGGCGCAAGTACTGGTGGGACAGCTACCGCGGCCGCCTGCCCGGCGGGCTCGTCGACATCGCGGAGATGGAGCACCACGCGCAGTCGCTGTCCATCTTCAACACCACGTTCATCCCCGGCCTGTTGCAGACCGAGGCGTACGCCGGCGCGGTGTTCGAGCGGCTCCCCCCGCAGGCCAGGCAGGACGCGGAGATCCGGAAGGCGTTCCGGATCCGGCGCCAGCAGCTGTTCACCGACCAGCCGAAGCCGTACTGCGCGATCCTCCACGAGTCCGCGCTGCGCATGCAGTTCGGCGGCCCGGAGGTGCTGCGCGACCAGTTGGAGAGCGTGCTGGCGAATTCCGAACGGCCCGGGCTGGAGATCCGGGTGATCCCCTTCAGCGTGCCCACCTATCCGGGTTCCGGGGAGAGCAGCCTGTATCTGGCCCGGGGGCCGGTACCGGAGCTCGACACCGTGCAGATCGACCTTTCCAACGGTCCGAAGTTCGTACACGGCCACGCCGAATTGCGCACCTACCGGCGGATCAAGGAGGGAACGGCGGCGACCGCCCTCGGGCCGGAGGAGTCGCGGGACTTCATCCGGACCATACTGAAAGACTTCTCATGACGAGGTCGCGCAAGCCGAGGTCGGGCAAGACGAGGTGGCGCAAGTCGTCGTCGAGCGGCGAGAGCAGCGAATGCGTCGAGGTCAGAGCCGTCGCCGGGTGGGTCGAGATCCGCGAGTCGGACCTGCCCGAGGTGGTGGTGCGGACGACCCCGCGCAAGTGGGCGGCGTTCGTGCTCGGAGTGAAGGCCGGCGAGTTCGACCGCTACGGCGACCCCAGCCGGCCGTGAAATCCCGCTGGTCCCCCGGCCCGCCGCAGTAGGCTGGGCAGCCCACAGCGGACCTACGCCTGGCAG
The DNA here is from genome assembly GCF_041053115.1 of Streptomyces sp. Y1. Lineage (NCBI taxonomy): Bacteria > Bacillati > Actinomycetota > Actinomycetes > Kitasatosporales > Streptomycetaceae > Streptomyces > Streptomyces sp. Y1. The sequence goes on from NZ_CP163445.1 coordinate 3,615,962, forward strand.
CGCACTCCGGCTGGGTTGCGCGTGCCGGAGAAACCGGAGCATCCGAGGATGGCTCGGCACCTGATCACCAGCGCCCTTCCGTACATCAACGGGATCAAGCACCTGGGCAACATGGTCGGGTCGATGCTCCCGGCGGACGTGTACTCCCGCTACCTGCGCCGACGCGGCCACGAGGTGCTGTTCATCTGCGCCACCGACGAGCACGGCACCCCCGCCGAGCTGGCCGCGCAGGAGGCCGGACTGCCTGTCGCCGAGTTCTGCGCCCGGGCGCACGACGCGCAGAAGGCGGTCTACGACGGCTTCGGCCTCTCCTTCGACCACTTCGGCCGCAGCTCCTCGCCGCAGAACCGCGAGATCACCCAGGAGATCGCCCGCGAGCTGCAGCGCAACGGCTTCATCGAGGAGCGCTCGATCCGCCAGGTGTACTCGAACGCGGACGGGCGCTTCCTGCCGGACCGCTACATCGTCGGCACCTGCCCGCACTGCGGCTACGACAGGGCGCGCGGCGACCAGTGCGAGAACTGCACCCGGGTGCTGGACCCGACCGACCTGCTGGAGCCGCGCTCGGCCATCAGCGGCAGCGCCGACCTGGAGGTCCGGGAGACCACGCACCTGTTCCTGCTCCAGTCGGAGCTCACCGGCGAGGTCGAGGCCTGGGTCGACGCGCACGGCGACGACTGGCCGGTGCTGGCCTCCTCGATCGCCCGCAAGTGGCTCACCGAGGGCCTGCAGGACCGCTCGATCACCCGCGACCTGGAGTGGGGCGTCCCGGTGCCGGCCGACGTCTGGCCCGAACTGGCCGCCGAGGGCAAGGTGTTCTACGTCTGGTTCGACGCCCCGATCGAGTACATCGGCGCCACCAAGGAGTGGGCGGACGCCGCCCCGGACGGGCAGACCCGGGACTGGAAGTCCTGGTGGTACGAGGCCGACGAGACCGTCCGGTACACCGAGTTCATGGGCAAGGACAACGTCCCGTTCCACACCGTGATGTTCCCCGCCACCATCCTCGGCTCGCGCCGGCCGTGGAAGAAGGTCGACTACGTCAAGGCCTTCAACTGGCTGACGTACTACGGCGGGAAGTTCTCCACCAGCCAGAAGCGCGGCATCTTCAGCGACGTCGCGCTGGAGCTGCTGCCCGCCGACTACTGGCGCTACTTCATGATGGCGCACGCGCCCGAGTCGGACGACTCCAGCTTCACCTGGGCCCTCTTCGCCTCGGTCGTCAACAAGGACCTCGCCGACACCCTCGGCAACTTCGTCAACCGCGTGCTCTCCTTCAGCCGCAAGCGCTTCGGCGACGCCGTCCCGGCCGGACACCCGGCGGGCGAGGCCGAGCAGCGGCTCGGCGAGCAGGTCGCCGCGCTGCTCGCCGAGTACGAGGCCCAGCTGGACGGGCTCAACTTCCGCAAGGCCGCGCAGGCGCTGCGCGCGCTGTGGAGCGCGGGCAACGGGTACCTGGAGGAGAAGGCGCCCTGGATGCAGGTGAAGACCGACCCGGAGGGGGCGGCGCTGACCCTGCGCACGGCGATGAACCTGATCCACCTGTACGCGGTGGTGTCCGAGCCGTTCATCCCGACCGCCGCGGCGGCGATGCGCGCGGCCTTCGCGCTGCCCGGGGACACCGGCACCTGGGTCGACGCGGAGCGGGCGCGGGCGCTGGACGCGGTGCCCGCCGGGACGGCGTTCACCGTGCCGCCGGTGCTGTTCGCCAAGATCACCGACGAGGACCTGGCGGCCTGGACGGCCCGCTTCGGCGGCGCCGAGGGCTGAACGCGCACGGGGACGGCCGCGGGGCCCTCCCGGCCGTCCCTTCCGGCCGCTACGCCGGGCCCCGCGCCGTCTCCTCGGCCACCCAGGCCAGGTAACCGGGGCCGCCGGCCACCACCGGCACCGCGACCAGCTCCGGCGTGTCGTAGGAGTGCCGCTCGGCGAGGAAGGCGCCCAGCCGGTCGACCAGGGCGGCCCGGGTCTTGAGGTCGATCCGCCACTCCTCGGCGTCCTGCACCTCGCCCTCCCACCAGTACACCGACCGGACCGGGTACACCTGGGCGCAGGCCGCCAGCCGCTCCCGGACCACGGCGGCGGCCAGCTCCCGGGCCCGCTCCTCGCTCTCGTGGGTGGTGGTCACCACGACGAAGCCCTGCTCTGCCGATGCTGCTGCGCTCATGGGCCGACGCTATCCCGCATCCCTGGGCCTCTAGGCCTTGCGCGCGGTGTGCACCGTCATCGCCGACAGGTAGAAGGCGTCCGGGCGGTGCAGGATGCCGGTGGGCGCGTCCTCGTCGAGCAGGGCCGCCAGGGTGGCGCGGTCCTCCGGGTCGAGGTGGTCGGCCAACTGCTCCTGGCGGCGGGCGAGCTGGGTGTGCAGGTACGCGCGGAACGGCTCGGCCAGCGGCGCCCGGTGCTCGACCAGGAACGTCCGGGTGCCGCTCGGGGTCAGCCCGGCCCGCTCCAGCATCGCCGGCCAGTCCTCCACCTCCGCGACGGCGCCGGGCAGTTCGGCGCGCATGGCGCTGAAGCCGTCCTCGTGCGCCGCGTCCATCCGGGCCTGGAAGCCGGGCCGGCCGAGGCCGAAGTCACGGGGCAGGTAGCGCGGCGGCAGCCCGCTCTCGGCGACGGCGAGCAGGCCGCCGGGCCGGAGCACCCCGGCGAGCGAGGCGAGCGCGGCCTGCTGGTCGCCGAGGTGGTGGATCGCGTTGCCGGACCACACCAGGTCGGCCTCGCCCAGCTTGCCGAACTCGGCGGGCAGGTCGGCCTGTTGGACGCCAAGCCGACCGCCCGAGCGGGCCCGGGCACGCTCCAGCAGGGCCGCCGACTGGTCGACGGCGACCACCTCGGCCGCCGGGAACGCCTCGGCGAGCATCCCGGCGATCACCCCGGGGCCGCTGCCGACGTCCAGCACCCGGCGCACGCCGCTGCCCCGGCCGGTTTCCGAGCCGCCGTCCGTGGCGCTGTCCGTGGCGCCGTTCGTGGCGCCTTCCGCGTGCAGGCCGGCGAGCCAGCGGGCGGCCTCGGTGACGGCGTCGGCGCGCAGCTCCGCCTCCCGCTCCAGGTGCGCGGCGAGCGCGTCCCAGTCGAGGTCGGCGGCGGGGACGCCGTGGCCGTGGTGGTGGTTTCCGTGCTGGTGCTGGTGCTGGTGCTGGTGCGTGGACATGCGGATTCCCTTCGTGCGGTGGTGGTTCGGCAGTTCGGTGATGAGCGTCCCCGCTCAGGCGGGAACGGCGGGAACGGCGGGAACGGCGGGAACGGCGGGAACGGCGGGAACGGCGGCGCCGGACGCGCGGTGGCGGGCGAGGTCCCGTTCGACGTCCTCCGCCGCCAGCTCGTGGTCGAGCGCGAAGGCGGCCGCCGCACCCGTCCCGGCGGCGATGACGACCTGGGCGCGCGGGTCGGCGACGTTGCCGACCGCCCAGACGCCGGGCTGGCTGGTACGGCCCGTTCGGTCGGTGGCGACCCAGCCGTCCTCGCCGCGCGCGCAGTCCAGCCCGAGCAGCAGCCCGTCCCGGGGCACCAGCTGCGGGAGGACGAACACCGCCTCCCGCGGCACCACCTGCCCGGTCACCAGCTCGACCCCGCGCAGCCGCCCGTCGTCGGCCACCAGCCGGCGGATCCGGCCCTCGACCACCCGCACGCCCCGGGCGGCCAGCCGCTCCCGGTCGACCGCGGTGAGCACGAGGGTGTGCGCGAGCAGCACCACGTCCGCCGACCACTGCCGCAGCAGCAGCGCCTGGTTCACCGCGCCCGGGCCGGTGCCGAGCACGCCGAGCGGGCGGTCCCGGAGCTCCCACCCGTGGCAGTACGGGCAGTGCAGCACGTCGAGCCCCCAGCGCTCGGCCAGGCCGGGCAGCTCCGGCAGGCCGTCCCGCAGCCCGGTGGCGACGACCACCCGGCGCGCGCGCAGCACCGGGCCGCCGGCCAGGTGGACCACGAAGCCGGGCCCGTCCACGGGCTCGATGTGCTCGACCCGGCCGTCGAGCAGGTCCACCCCGTACCGGGCGACCTCCTCCCGCCCGACCGCGAGCAGCGCGGCCGGCGGCATGCCGTCCCGGCTCAGGTAGCCGTGCATGTGGGCCGCCGGGGCGTTGCGCGGCTCGCCCGCGTCCACCACCGCCACCCGGCGCCGGGCCCGGCCCAGCACCAGCGCGGCGTTCAGCCCGGCCGCGCCCGCGCCGACCACCACCGCGTCGTAGCGCTCGCCGTGGCCCGTCCTCGGCCCGCCGCGGCCGCCCGTCCTCGCCGTTTCGCTCATGGCGCTCACCTCCACCGCCAGGCTGCGACCGGCCGCCCGAGGTCGGCAAGCTTTGTTGCTGCCTCGGCAAAACCCGGCTCACCGGGCCGTCCGCCGCCAGTACGAGCGGGTGGCCACCGCCAGCGCCAGCCCGAACCCCGCGAAGGCCACCGCCCCGACCCAGCCGATCTGCAGCATCGCCGAGGTGCTGGCGAGCTCGCCGGTCCCGAAGTCGGCCCGCCGGACCTCGACCACCCCGGCCGTGCACAGCGCCAGGTAGCCGGTCATGCCCAGCCCGTACGGCACCAGCGTGGCCGCGCCCACCAGCGCCGGGGCGAGCGGGAGCCACCGCGGGACGCGGCGGCCGCTCAGCACCACCGTCCAGCGCGGGAAGACCTGCCCCCACGGGCGGACCAGGCCCCACAGCAGGAACACCCCGACCGCCGCCAGCAGCGCCGTGCCGTCCAGCCCCCAGCGCTCCAGGGCGAGCCAGATCCCGGAGGAGCCGTTGCGCACGTAGCCGTCGTACATCCGGTCGCCGCTGAGCCCGGCGAAGCTGCCGCCGAAGGCCCAGGTCAGCTTCATCACGACGTACGGCAGGAACGCCGTGGTGCCGATCCAGCAGGCGACCTGGACGTTCGCCGGGGCCGCCTCGACGGCCGCCTCCCGCCGCACCCCGGCCGCGCCGCCGGGGCGACGGGCGGCGGCCGCCAGCAGCAGCGCCCCCGTCGCGCCGAGCACGTGCTGGACCGCGCCCGGCACGCTGTCCACCGCCTGCCCGAACAGCAGCGCCAGCACGTCCATCAGCAGGCCCCAGGCCGCGACCGCGGCAGGCCCGCACAGCGCCCGCAGCAGCCGTCGCGGCGGGCGCCCCCGCACCACCCCGATGCCGGCACCGACCGCCGTCACGCCCACCGCGGCGAGCAGCCACCCCACCCAGGACGCGCCGAACAGCGCCGTCCCGCTCAGCGCGCACCCCGCTCCGAAACCGGCGAAGCCGACACCCCAGCCGGCCACCGCCCACCCGTTCTTCACCATGGCCCCAGGCTCGCCCGCCCCGCCGCCGCCGACCTCCCCCACCACGGGGATCCCCGTCCCCCGGCGGGGGGATCACAGCGTCTCCGGCACGGCACGGGCCAGCCCGGCCGGGCTGGCCCTACCCCCGCGGAGCCGCGAAGCAGTGCACCTGGACGGTGCGCCCGGAGGGCCAGTGCTGGTCGACGGTGCCGAGGCGGGTCCAGCCGAGCCGGTGGTACAGGGCGACGGCGGCGGTGTCGGTGGCGAGGACGTCGAGGACGGGGTGCAGGCCGAGCGCCCGCGCGTGCGCGACGGCGCTCGCCAGCAGCTGCGCGCCGATCCGGTGGCCGCGCGCCGCGGGGGCCACGTAGAGGCGGCCGATCACGGCGGTCAACTCCGGGCGCCCGCCGGTGCGGTGGCTCCACAGCCCGGGCGCGGCGTCGCCGGGGGCGCTGCGGCCCAGGCCGACGTGGCCGGCGAGCCGGCCGTCCGCCTCGGCGACCCAGGCGGCGAGCAGGCCGTCCGGGGTGAGCCAGTCGGCGGGGCGGTCGGGCCAGTCGGCGGGGTAGCGGTCGGCGGTGTGGACGTCGCCCAACACCCGGACGCAGTCGGCGAGATCGGCGGGACGGCGCCGTCTGACGGTCGCCACCTCCCCGGCCCGCCGAGAGCCGGACGCGACGACGTTGGCGCGTTCTTCAAGGTCAGCCATGCCGGTACGTTACCGGCCGGGCCCCGCCGTCACAGCGGGTTCGCCGAGGTCAGGCGATCGCGGCCGAGACCACCGCCGCCACCGCGAGGTTGGTGCTGGCCGACACCCAGACCGCCGGGTGCGGCTCCGGCTCGACCAGGATCGCGCCGAGCTTCCCGGGCGTCAGCAGGTCCACCGCCCAGAACGCGACGGCCATCAGCAGCAGCCCCAGCAGGCCGTAACAGGCCGTCGAGAACAGGCCCTTGGCGAAGTCCGCGTAGGTGTACATGATCGCGGTGAAGACGATGCCGCCGATGCCGAGCAGCGCGGAGCTGAGCAGGACGGCGGCGTTGCGGTTGCGCTCGACCCAGATCTGGTGGCCGAGCCTCCCGGGCGTCAGCAGGTCCACCAGCGCGACGCCGAGGAGCAGCAGCACCACCCCGAGGGCGCCGTAGGCCGCCGCCGCGCCGAGCCCGTGCAGGATGTCGTTCATGGCCGCTCCAGCCCCCCGGTCCGTTCACCGTGTCCCGTGTCCGTGTCCCCGGACCGCAACGGTCAAGGGTTGGCAAAACATACCCCACCCGGTCGGGCGGCGGGCCGGGAAGCGGAACACCTCCTCCGGGTCGGCGCCCGCCGTTCACCGGCCGGTCGACGCGGGCCCGGCGGCCGCGTTGAATACCGCCATGCGACCCGACCTGACCGCCCCGCTGCGCAGCCCGCGCCTCGACCTGCCGCCGATCGGCCCCGAGCACGCCGAGGCGATGGCCGCCGCCCTCGCCGACCCGGCCCTGCACGCCTTCACCGGCGGCCGCCCGGCCACCGCCGACGAGCTGCGCGCCCGCTACACCCGGCTCGCGGCCGGCTCCCCCGACCCGGCCGAGGCCTGGGGCAACTGGGCGCTGCGGCTGCGCGCGGACGGCGCGCTGGCGGGCTACGTCCAGGCCACCGTCCGCGCCGGGACGGCCGAACTCGCCTGGGTGATCGGCACCCCCTGGCAGGGCCGCGGCCTGGCCACCGAGGCCGCCCGGGCCCTGCTGGCCCACCTCACCGCCGGCGGCGTCACCACGGCCGTCGCCCACATCCACCCCGAGCACCACGCCTCCGCCGCCGTCGCCCGCGCGCTCGGCCTGCGCCCGACGCCGCACACCCAGGACGGCGAGGTCCGCTGGGAAGCCGCCGCGGCCCCCGGCACGACGGGCTGAGCGGCCGGCCCGGTCAGGGCCCGACCCGGCGCTCGGCGAACTCGGTGTCCTGGAGCGCCCTCCTGGAATGCATCCACGGCACGATGGGGTTGGATGTCGACATGGCTTCTCGTGCACGTGTACGCGCCCCCGAGCTGGTCGGCGCCGGCGGATGGCTCAACACCGGCGGCAAGGACCTGTCCCTCGCCGACTTCCGGGGCAAGATCACCATCCTGGACTTCTGGACCTTCTGCTGCATCAACTGCCTGCACGTCCTGGACGAGCTGCGGGAGTTGGAGGAGAAGCACCGCGACACCGTGGTGATCGTCGGGGTGCACTCCCCGAAGTTCGTCCACGAGGCCGACCACCAGGCCGTGGTGGACGCGGTGGCCCGGTACGAGGTGCACCACCCGGTGCTGGACGACCCCGCGCTGGCGACCTGGAAGCAGTACGCGGTGCGCGCCTGGCCGACGCTGGTGGTGATCGACCCGGAGGGCTACGTGGTGGCCCAGCACGCCGGCGAGGGGCACGCGCACGCGATCGCCCGGCTGGTGGAGGAGCTGGAGGCGGAGCACGCCGCCAAGGGCACGCTGCGGCGCGGCGACGGCCCGTACGTGCCGCCGGAGCCGGCCGCCGGGGACCTGAAGTTCCCGGGCAAGGCCGTGCGGCTGCCGGGCGGCGGCTTCCTGGTCGCCGACTCCGGCCACCACAGCCTGGTGGAGCTGGCCGAGGACGGCGAGACGGTGCTGCGCCGGATCGGGGACGGGCAGCGCGGCCTGGTGGACGGCGCCGCCCCCCGGTTCAGCGAGCCGCAGGGCCTGGCGCTGCTGCCGGAGGGCCACCCGTACGACGTCGACGTGATCGTGGCCGACACCGTGAACCACGCCCTGCGCGGCGTCCGGCTGGCGGACGGCCACGTGACGACGCTGGCCGGCACCGGCCGCCAGTGGTGGCAGGGCTCGGCCACCGAGGGCCCGGCCCGCGAGGTGGACCTGTCCTCGCCGTGGGACGTCGCCTGGTTCGACGGCCGGGTGTGGATCGCGATGGCCGGTGTGCACCAGCTGTGGGCGTACGACCCGGCGGCCGGCACGGTCGGCGTCGCGGCCGGCACCACCAACGAGGGCCTGGTCGACGGGCCCGCCGCCGAGGCCTGGTTCGCCCAGCCGTCCGGCCTGGCGGTCTCCCCGGACGGCGGGACGCTGTGGGTGGCCGACTCCGAGACCTCGGCGCTGCGCCGGGTTTCACGTGGAACCAAGGAGGTCTCGACGGCGGTCGGCACCGGCCTGTTCGACTTCGGCCACCGGGACGGCGCCGCCGAGCAGGCGCTGTTCCAGCACCCGCTGGGCGTCACCGTCCTGCCGGACGGCTCGGTCGCGGTCAGCGACACCTACAACCACGCGCTGCGCCGCTACGACCCGGCGACCGGCGAGGTCAGCACCCTGGCCACCGACCTGCGCGAGCCCTCCGGGGCGGTGCTGGCGGACGGCGACCTCGTGGTCGTCGAGTCGGCCCGGCACCGGCTGACCAGGCTGCGGCTGCCGGAGGAGGCGGTGCGGGTGGAGTCGGTGGCGCACCGCACCCAGCGCGCGGCCACCGAGGTCGCGCCGGGCGCCTTCCAGCTGGACGTCGTCTTCGAGGCGCCGAACGGCCAGAAGCTGGACGAGCGCTACGGCCCGTCCACCCGGCTGCTGGTCAGCTCGACGCCGCCGGAGCTGCTGGTCTCCGGCGCGGGCGCCGACAGCGCCCTCTCCCGCGAGCTGGTGCTCTCCGGGGAGGTCGCCGAGGGCGTGCTGCACGTCTCGGCGATGGCGGCCTCCTGCGACGACGACCCGGCGGTCGAGTACCCGGCCTGCCACGTGCACCAGCAGGACTGGGGCGTGCCGGTGAAGCTGGTCGCCGACGGCGCCCGCCGCCTGCCGCTGGTCCTCGCCGGCATGGAGTAGCAGCGCGCGGAAGGGGCCCGGCGGAGAACCGCCGGGCCCCTTCTCGCTCGGGGGGCGTCAGCCCTCCAGGAACGCCTTGAGCGCGCTGGCCAGCAGGTGCGGGTCCTCGGCGCCGCACAGCTCGCGCGCCGAGTGCATGGACAGCGCCGCGATGCCGCAGTCCACCGTCTTGATGCCCAGGCGCGCCGCCGTGATCGGGCCGATCGTCGTGCCGCAGGCGACGGCGTTGTTGGAGACGAAGGTCTGCCACGGCACGCCGGCCTTCTCGCAGGCGGCCGCGAAGACCGCCCGGCCGACGCCGTCGGTCGCGTAGCGGTTGTTGACGTTGACCTTGAGGATCGGCCCGCCGTTGGGCACCGGGTGGTGGCCCGGCTCGTGCCGCTCGGGGTAGTTCGGGTGGACGGCGTGGCCCATGTCCGAGGACAGGCAGACGGTGCCGGCCAGCGCCCGGGCGCGGTCCTCCGGGGTGCCGCCGCGGGCGTGGATCGTCCGGTCGAGGACGTTGCCGAGCAGCGGGCTCTGCGCCCCGGTGTCGGACTCGCTGCCGGTCTCCTCGTGGTCGAAGGCGGCGAGCACCGGGATGTACGGCAGCGCGGCGGCGCCCTCGGAGGTGGCGACGGCGGCGAGCGCGGCGGTGCCGGCGTGGACGGAGAGCAGGTTGTCCAGGCGGGGGGCGGCCAGCAGTTCGCGGTCGCGGCCCAGGTAGGAGGCCGGCTGGATGTCGTGCGTCATGAGGTCCCAGCCGACGACGTCCTCGGCGGCCAGCCCGGCCCGCTCGGCGACGTAGGCGATCAGCGAGCCCTCGTCGACCGGGCCGAGGCCCCAGATCGGGGTGAGGTGGCGCTGGCGGTCGAGCTTCATGCCGTCGTTGACGGAGCGGTCCAGGTGGATCGCGAGCTGCGGCACTCGCAGCAGCGGCTCGTCCAGCTGGACGAGCCGCGCGCTGCCGTCCTTGAGCGCGAGTCTGCCGGAGAGGCCGAGGTCCCGGTCGAGCCAGGTGTTCAGCGGGACGCCGCCGTAGATCTCCACCGCGACCTGCCGCCAGCCGGCCGAGCCGGTGTCCGGGACGGGCTTGACCCGCAGGTTCGGCGAGTCGGTGTGGGTGCCGACGACCCGGAACGGGGTCTCCGGGCCCGCGCCCTCCGGCAGGTACCAGGCGATCAGCGCGCCGCCCCGGACCAGGTAGCGCCCGCCGGGGGCGGCGTCCCAGGCCTCGGTCTCGGAGACCTTCCGGAAGCCCGCCTTCTCCAGCCGCTCCGCGGCGCTCGCGACCGCGTGGTACGGGGATGGCGAGGTCCCGAGGAACGCGATCAGATCGTCACTGTGCGTACGGTCGAAGTAGGCCTGCTGGGCGGCGGTCGACATGCTGCTCCTGGGTCGAGGGAGGGCCGGAGCCGGATCGGGGAATCGGCTTCGTGTGTCGAGCATATGCCCGTACACGGACAGGACTTCGGGCACCGGCGCAAAGGGTGCAGAACACGGACACAACGCCGACTGCTCTGGTACACCGCGGAAGCCGTCACCCTGAGTCATCGCGGGGTGGGCGACGACGCGGAAGGGCCACGGGCGACGACGCGGAAGGGCCACGGGAGGGAAGGGCCGTGGAAGGGACGAGCGAGGCGCGCGGAAACACCGAAGGACCCGGTGGCAGCCGGGCCCTTCGGTGTGAGGGTTTTCGTCAGGCGGTCCGCATCACGGAGGCCGGAGGAGGGGTGCAGGCCTTAGAAGGCCTCCTCCGCCAGGTCCATGATCTCGTTGTCGATACCCTCGGCGATCGCCCGCTGCGGGGCGACGGTCGGGAGGATGTTCTTGGCGAAGAAGCGGGCGGCCGCGACCTTGCCCTGGTAGAACGGCACGTCCTTCTCGGAGGCGCCGGCCTCCAGCTTGGCCAGGGCCACCGCGGCCTGGCGCAGCAGCAGCCAGCCGATGACGACGTCACCGGAGACCATCAGCAGGCGGGTGGTGTTGAGGCCCACCTTGTACATGTTCTTGACGTCCTGCTCGACCGAGGTGAGGTCGGCCAGCAGCTTGCCGACGATCGCCTCCAGGTCGCCGGCGGCCTTGGCGAGCAGCTCGCGCTCGGCGGCCAGGGCCTCGCCGCCCTCGGCCGAGCCGAGGAACTTCTGGATCTGCTCGGACAGCGCGGTCAGCGCCTGGCCACCGTCCTTGACGATCTTGCGGAAGAAGAAGTCCTGGCCCTGGATCGCCGTGGTGCCCTCGTAGAGGGTGTCGATCTTGGCGTCGCGGATGTACTGCTCGAGCGGGTACTCCTGCAGGTAGCCGGAGCCGCCGAAGGTCTGCAGGGACTGCGCGAGCTGCTCGTAGGAGCGCTCCGAGCCGTAGCCCTTGACGATCGGCAGGAGCAGGTCGTTCAGGCGCTCGGCGGCCTCGTCGCGCTCGCCGCGCAGCTTGGCGATCGCCATGTCGTCCTGGACGGACGCGGTGAACAGGACCAGCGCGCGCATGCCCTCGGCGTAGGCCTTCTGGGTCATCAGCGAGCGGCGCACGTCGGGGTGGTGGGTGATGGTGACGCGCGGGGCGGTCTTGTCCAGGAACTGCGAGATGTCGGCGCCCTGCACGCGCTCCTTGGCGTACTCCAGCGCGTTCAGGTAGCCGGTGGAGAGGGTGGCGATGGCCTTCGTGCCGACCATCATGCGGGCGAACTCGATGATCTTGAACATCTGGCGGATGCCGTCGATCTTCTCGCCCAGCAGCCAGCCCTTGGCCGGGTGCTTGGCACCGAAGGTCATCTCGCAGGTGTTGGAGGCCTTGAGGCCCATCTTGTGCTCGACGTTGGTGGCGTAGACGCCGTTGCGCTCGCCCAGCTCGCCGGTCTCCCAGTCGAAGTCGAACTTCGGGACGACGAACAGGCCCAGGCCCTTGGTGCCCGGCTTGCCGCCCTCGGGGCGGGCCAGCACCATGTGGATGATGTTCTCGGACATGTCGTGCTCGCCCGAGGTGATGAAGCGCTTCACACCCTCGATGTGCCAGGAGCCGTCCTCCTGCTGGATCGCCTTGGTGCGGCCGGCGCCCACGTCGGAGCCCGCGTCGGGCTCGGTGAGGACCATCGTCGAGCCCCAGAGGCCGTCGGTCATCCGCTGGGCGATCTTCAGCTGCTCCTCGGTGCCCTCCTCGGCGATGACGCCGGCGAAGGCCGGGCCGGAGGAGTACATCCAGATGGCCGGGTTGGAGCCCAGGATCTGCTCGGCGAAGGCCCAGATCAGGGAGTTCGGGGTGACCTGGCCACCGATCGACTCCGGGATGCCCAGGCGCCACCACTCGGCGTCCATGAAGGTCTGGTAGCTCTTCTTGAACGCGGCCGGGATCGGCGCGGTGTTGGTCTCCGGGTCGAAGACCGGGGGGTTGCGGTCGGTGTCGGCGTAGGACGCGGCGAGGTCGTTCTCGGCGAGGCGCGAGATCTCGCTCAGGATGTTCTTCGCGGTCTCGACGTCCATGTCCGCGAACGGTCCGGTGCCGTACACCTGGTCGCGGCCGAACACCTCGAAGAGGTTGAACTCCACGTCCCGCAGGTTGGACTTGTAGTGACCCATGGCCGTTTTCTCCGGTTCGTCGCTTGCGGGAGACCGCCGCATCTCGGGCGCCCCGTACCCACCAGTAGGCATCATGATGCTACCCAGCGGTAACTTCAGCAAGCCCCCGGCAGTGAATCCGCCGTGAACGTGGTCACGTCCCACAAGGCGGGACGACCACCTCTTGTCAGGATCGACGCCAGCGCGGGCGGGTGCGCTCCCGCTAGCCTGTCCGTGTGTACGGATATGACCAGAACGCATACCCGGGCGACCCCTACCAGCAGCAGGCGGGTCCGCAGCCGGGCATGAACGGCATGCCCGGACCCGACGCCTACGGCGCCCAGGCGCAGGCCTCGCAGCAGTCCCTGTACCCGGAGCCCTCCCCGCCCTCGCTCGCGGACGCGGTCCGGGCCTTCACCACCGGCTCGATGGCGGTCGAGGATTTCCAGGCGATCTTCATCACCTCCAAGGTGCACTGCCCGCGCGGCGAGCGCCCCGGCTTCCTGGCGCTGCACAACACGCCGACGCCGGTGATCCCGATGTTCAGCTCGCTCAAGGAGCTGCGCCGCTACGCCGGCAAGGACTCCAAGCACTTCACCGTCACCGGCGCCGAGGTCCTGGACCTGCTGCCGACCGGCTACGGCTTCGCGCTGGACATGGAGGGCGAGCACCGGATGGTGTTCGACGCGAAGGCCGTCGAGCAGATGGTCGACTTCACCATGCGCCGGATGTACGGCTGAGCCACCCTTGATACGGCCGATCCGCCCCTAGGACGACCGAGCCACCCCCGCCCGGAGCCGGGAGAGGAGCCCCGCGCTTCCTCGCACCCACATAGTTCAACTTTCAACTTGCTTGTTGTTGAGGATTGAACTATCCTCGTCCACGTAGGCCAGAGGAAACCCCCCGAAGGAGGCCGACATGCCCGCCGTGACCGTCGAGAACCCGCTGACCCTGCCGCGCGTCACCACCCCGGACGCCGCCGCCGCGGTCGCCCGCCCGGTGCTCACCGTGGCCACCGCCCCCGAGGGCTTCGAGGGCGAGGGCTTCCCCGTCCGCCGCGCCTTCGCCAAGATCAACACCAAGTACCTCGACCCGTTCATCATGATGGACCAGATGGGCGAGGTGGACTACGCGGCCGGCGAGCCCAAGGGGACCCCCTGGCACCCGCACCGCGGCTTCGAGACGGTCACCTACATCATCGACGGAACGTTCATCCACCAGGACTCGCACGGCGGCGGCGGCACCATCACCGACGGCGACACCCAGTGGATGACGGCCGGCTCCGGTCTGCTGCACATCGAGACCCCGCCGGAGTCGCTGGTGATGTCCGGCGGCCTGTTCCACGGCCTCCAGCTGTGGGTCAACCTGCCCGCCTCGGACAAGATGATCGCCCCCAAGTACCAGGACATCCGCGGCGGCAGCGTCAAGCTGCTCACCTCCGAGGACGGCGGCGCGCTGCTCCGGGTGATCGCGGGCGAGCTGGACGGCCACCAGGGCCCCGGCGTCACCCACACCCCGATCACCATGATCCACGCGACCCTCAGCCCCGGCGCCTCGGTCACCCTGCCCTGGCGCGCCGACTTCAACGCCCTCGCCTACGGCCTGGCCGGCAGCGGCTCGGCCGGCGCCGAGCGCCGTCCGTTCCACATGGGCCAGGCCGTCGTCTTCGGCGACGGCGACTCCCTCACCATCCGCGCCGACGAGAAGCAGCCGGACTCGCGCAGCTCCACCTTCGAGGTCGTGCTGCTCGGCGGCCTGCCGATCCGCGAACCCGTCGCCTGGTACGGCCCGTTCGTGATGAACAGCCACCGCGAGCTCCAGCAGGCCATGGAGGACTTCCAGGCCGGCCGGCTCGGCACCGTCCCGACCGACGCCCACTAGTCCGAGCCCTCCGGCAAGGACGCCACCCCCGGCACCCCCGGCACCCCCGGCACCCCCGGCACCCCCGACGCCTCCGCCGTCGTACGCCGCCGCTACAGCAGCGCGTACACGGCGGAGGCGTCGTCGTGCGCCTTGCCGCGCGGCCAGCGCTCGCAGCCCGCGTCCTCCCGCTCCACCGCGCGCACCTGGGCGATGAGCTCGCCCGGCCCGGACTCGTCCAGCAGCCGCAGCACGTCCGCCCAACTGCCCAGCCCGAAACGCTCGGTGTAGCGCGACGCGCCGTCGGTGAGGGCGGCGAGGGCGCGCAGCCGGTCGATCCGCACGAAGCCGGTCTCGGCGTGGCCGGCGGCGCGCGGGCTGGCCGCGGCGATCCACGGGCCCTCGCCCCGGTTGCGGGCGGCGCGCACGGCCAACGCGTACTCCAGGTGCAGCGCGGCCCGCTCGGCCGTGCCCGGGACGGTCGACCAGACCTGCCGGCGCAGCCCCTCGCCGTCCGGGAAGCGCTGGTTGTCCCCGATCACCTTCGGCGGGCCGTCCTTGAACTCCAGCACCAGCAGGGAGTCGCCGAGCACCAGGTACTCCAGCGACTCGCCGTGCCGTCTGGCGGCGACCACCATGGCGGCGGGCGTGTTCGGGTGGCCGAGGTCGCAGCGGCCGCCGTGCAGCGCGGCCGTCTCGACGATCGCGTCGGCCAGGCACTCGGCGATCGAGCGGTCCACCCGGTCGGTCAGCCGGGCGAGCAGGTGCACGCCCAACCGCCGGACGTACCAGGCCGTTCCGTGCCGGCACCCGGAGTCCAGACCGGCCGGCGAACTCGCGCCGTCCAACAGGACCAGCGCCTCCGGTGAGGCCGCCGCGAAGTCCTCGCTCTCGCGGTCGGGCCGCCGTGCTTCCCCTGCGAGCTGTAGCTGCATCCCGACAGTGTGGCCGCCGCCCGGGCCCCGCGCCCAGACCCGTGCGCCGGTGTGGCGCGGGACGGCCCCCGGGGTCCGGTGGCAGGCGGGGCGATTCGGCCATACCGTCTGATAACGACCGGACGATTCGGCCAATTCGGGCCGTACGGGTTTGGGATCACCTTTCGAGTGCCCGTACGGCCCGGTACTGACGAGGAGCGGATCATGTTCTGGCAGTTCATCGTGGTGCTGGCCGCCGGGCTCGGCTTCCCGGCCGCCGCGCTGCTCTTCCTGATCGGCGGGCCGCGCTTCCCCGACGAACCGCGCGGGCCGGAGCGGAGCCGGGCCCAGGGCTGAGGCAGCGGGCCTCAGGCCCGCCAGGCCGGGTCGCGGCCGAGCAGGGCCAGGGCCCGGTCGAACCGGCAGACGCCGTCGCCGGGTTCGAGGCCCGGACGGAAGGCGCGGCCGGGCGCCCGGTCCTCCGGCGTGTCCGGGACGGCCCCGGTCACCGCCAGCAGCGCGTCGGCCAGTTCCTCGTCGCGCTCCACCGCCGCGACCAGCCCGGCCGGGCTGCCGAGCGCGGCGGCGACGTCCCAGCCGTGCACCAGGGTGTCGAGCAGGTGGAAGCCCACCGCCTGGCGCAGCGGGAAGGGGCCGCCGTCGCGGATCTCGGGCAGCCAGAGCGGCCGGTCGGCGGCGGCCGCCGCCCGGAAGGCGTCGGTGAGTTCGGCCCCGGTGCGGCGGAAGTCGCCCGCCGGGTCGGCACCGACCGGGGCGTCCGCGAACAGCGCGAGGTCCGGCCCGGCGCCGCGGGCGGCCGCGGCGAAGCCCCGGTGCTGGCCGAGGACGTGCTCCAGCAGCCTGCGCAGCGTCCAGCCGGCGCAGGGGGTGGCCAGGTCCAGCTGGCCGGGCCGTACGGAGTCCACCACCTCGGCGGCCAACTCCAGCGACCTCGCGTGCAGTTCGACGATCCTCATGAGGAAGTCGCCTCCATTCCGGCGGAGATGAAACCGATCACCTGGTCGATGACGGTCGGTTCGGTGACGATACGTCGGTGGCCCAGCCCCCGGGTGGTCACCAGGTCGAGCCGTTCCCCGTAAGCCCGTTGGAGCCGGTGCGCCTGGCCCGGCGGGACGACGGCGTCCCCCTCGTCGTGCACCGCCAGGATCGGCAGGCCGACCACCGCCGCCTGCCGGGCGGCGTCGTAGCGCTCCCAGACGCCGGCGTCCCCGGCGAACAGCCCGCGCTCGATCTCGCGCCGCAGCGCCTGCTCGACGGTGCCGACCAGCCCGAGCTCGGCGCAGAACGCGGCCGGGAAGAAGCCGACGTCGGACACCCCGGCGACCGCCGCCAGCCGGCCCGCCCGCAGGCCGTCCGCGAGCGCTCCGAACGCCGCGCAGACGCCCAGCGAATGCGCCACGACGGCCTCGAACGGGCCGTACCGCTCCTGGAGTTGCCCTGCCAGCTCGCGGAACTCCAGCACGCTGGTGCTCCGGCCGCCGGAGTCGCCGTGGCCCGGCGCGTCGAAGGCGACGACGCTGAGGCCGAGCGCGCGCAGCCGGGGCACCAGCGGCGCGAAGCGGGAGGCCCGGGAGCGCCAGCCGTGCAGCAGCAGGACGGGCCGCTCGCCGCTGCCCCAGCGGTAGCCGGCCACGGGCTTGCCGTTCACCCGCAGTGGCTCGGCGGCGGCCCGCCCGTGGACGTCCCGTTCCGCCGGGCGCACCCGGCCGCGCCGCAGCGGGCGCCGGAACAGTTCGAAGGCGGCCCGCCCGGCGAGGACGGGGGCGAGCCCGGCGGTGGGGTTGAGGGCGGTGCGGATCAGTGCGCGGGCCGGGTCCATCGGGTCTCCCATCCCTGTCGGCGTCCCTGGCGGCTTCGGCGTGCTCGGTGTCCCTGGCGGGAGATGTTAGCACGATCGTTCGTTCAGTTTTCTGGGCGGCTCCCAAGGGCCCGACCCCGCCCACGCACTACCCTGGGCGGGCACCCACAGTGAGAAGGGACGGGGCGGACCATGGCCGGACCGACCACCGACAGACGGCTCCTGCGCGGCGAGGAGACCCGCCGGGCAGTGCTGCGCCGCGCGGTCGAGATCGCCTCCGTCGAAGGCCTGGAGGCGCTCTCCATCGGCCGCCTCGCCACCGACCTCGGACTCAGCAAGAGCGGCGTCTTCGCCGGCTTCGGCTCCAAGGAGGAGCTGCAGCTCGCCACCGTCCGGGCCGCCCGCCGGATCTTCGCCGACGCCGTCCTCGCCCCGGTCGCCGACATCCCGCCCGGCCTCGCCAGGGCCCGTGCCCTGTGCGAGAGCTGGCTCGCCTACTCACGGACCCGGGTGTTCCCCGGCGGCTGCTTCTTCTTCGAGGTCACCGCCGAGTTCGACGCCCGCCCCGGCCCCCTCCGGGACGCCCTCGCCGACAGCGCCCGCGCCTGGCACCGGATCGTCGAGGACACCCTCGCCGAGGCCCGCACGGCCGGCGCCCTGCGCCCCGACACCGACCTCGGCGACCTCGCCTTCGGCCTGATCGCGCTCCTCGAAGCGGCCAACTCCCAGGCCGTGCTGCACGAGGAGGACACCCCGTACCAGCGGGCCGGCCGCCTCCTGCTGCGCCTGCTGCGCGCCGAGGCCACCGACCCGGCCGACCCCGCCCTCGCCCAGGCCCTCTAACCCCTCGCCAGAAGGCCTGCCGGCACCGCGGCCGCGGCCAGCAGCCGCTCGTCGCCGCCCGCCGCGCCGACCAGCTGCAGGCCCAGCGGCAGCCCGTCCGCCGTCCGCCCGGCCGGCAGGCTCAGCGCGGGCAGGCCGAGGTAGCTCCACGGCAGCGACATCACCGTGTCCCCGGTGCTGTGCAGGCCCTCCGGCGCTCCGCCGGTCGCGGACGGCGCCAGCCACACGTCCACCCCGGCCGCGGCCGTCGCCTCCGCCACCCGCTCGCGCAGCCGCTCCCGGGCCGCCAGCGCGGCCGCCCGGTCCTCGGCCGCGACGCCCTGGCCGACCCGGATGCTCGCCGCCGTCTCCGGCCGGTACAGGCCGCCGAACCGGGCGAACCAGTCGGCGTGGCCGCGGGCCAGCTCGAAGCGGTTGACCGTCCGCAACTGCCGGGCGATCTCCGCGAAGTCGGGGAACAGCGGCACCCGCCGCACCGCGAGCCCGGCCGCCGCCAGCCGTGCCACCTGCTCCTCGAAGGCGCGCAGCGCCGCCGGCTCGGCCCGCTCCAGGTACGGCCCGTCCGGCACGCCCAGCACGGGCTCGGGCACCGGCCCGGGATCCGTCCGCCAGCCGTCGCAGAGCAGCCCGGCGGCCAGCGCCGCGCCGGCCACGTCGGCGGTGAACACGCCCAGGGTGTCGAGGCTCGGCGCGTTCGGGACCACCCCCGCGACCGGGATCCGCCCGTACGTCGGCCGGAAGCCCACCACCCCGCAGTACGCGGCCGGCCGGATCACCGAACCGACCGTCTGGGTCCCCACCGCCAACGGCACCAGCCCCGCCGCGACCGCCGCCGCCGACCCGCTGCTGGACCCGCCCGGGGTGTGCCCGGGGTGGTGCGGATTGCGGGTCGGCCCGGGGGCGCTCGCGGCGAACTCCGCCGTCACCGTCTTGCCGCCGACCAGCGCCCCCGCCGCCCGCAGCCGGTCCACCACCACGGCCTGCGGCCCGGCCAGCACGCCCGGCGGCAGCGCGGAGCCGGCGTGCGTGGGCAGCCCGTCCACGTGCACGACGTCCTTGACCCCCACCACCACCCCGTACAGCGGCGGCCGCCCGGCCGGCTCCGGGTACCGCGCCGCCAACTCCCCGGCCTGCGCGCGCAGCCGCCCGTGCCGCCCCGACTCCGGCACGAACGCGTGGATCAGCGGGTCGACCCGCTCGACCCGCGCGCAGAACCGGTCCACGTACGCGGTCAAGTCGGGCCGCCCGGCCCGGAGTTCGGCCGCCTCACGGGTCAACGGGCGCGGCCGGACGAGGGGTTCCGCCATGCCGACCACGGTAGCCCCGGCCCCGCCTACGGGTGCTCGGCCGCCAGGTACGGCTGCTCGCGCAGGAAGTACGCCCCGCAGGTGTGGCAGCACAGCTCCGGGGTCCGCCCCCAGTCCACCGCCTCCCGGACCGGGCCGTCCGCGGCCAACTCCCGCCCGCACATCGCCACGCTGTCCTCGCCCCGGACCATGTGCCACAGCCGCACACCGCCCGACGCCCCCTCGGCCCCGAACTCCGCTCGCATCTGGTGCCTCATGCCCCCCATCGTCCGACCACCCGCCACCCCCGGCAACCGGGGCAGGCCGGGCTCGCCCCCACCGGAATCCGGCCACGGCCGCCCGGTAGGGTGCCCGGGCGCGACCGCCTTCGACCGTCCCCGTCGAGCCGCCAAGTCGCGCCGAAACCGGCATCATTCACCCAAACCTGGAGCCTTCTCCCGTGCGCTCTTCTCGCATACTGGCCGCATCCGCCCTGGTTGCCCTGTCCCTCGGCGCCACGATCGGCACCACCACGGCGAGCGCGGTCGGCGTCCCCGCCACCCCGACCCCCACCGGCACCGCGACCGTCCCGGCACCGGCCCCGGCCACCCCGACCGCCACCGCGACCACCCCGGGCACCCCGGCCCCGACCGGCACCGCCACGAACAAGCCGATCCCGGCCCCCACCACCGGCCCGGACAACCGCTGCCACGGCGGCGTCTACCAGAGCAACCTGCTCAAGGTCACCGGCACCGGCCTGTACGGCACCACCCTGGTCAAGGGCGGCCCCGCCGCCGAGATCACCCTGACCTGGGAGAACAAGAGCGGCGTCGACCTGCCCGCCGTCCACAACGGCCTGTACGTCACCGACGAGTTCGACGCCCCGCGCCCGGTCGACTGGAGCACCGACTTCTTCGACGTCCAGCTGGACACCGGCGCCGGCTGGAAGCCCATGAAGCTCAACGACCGGGCCTTCCAGGTGCCCGACTTCAAGCTGGCCAAGGGCGAGAAGCTCACCTACAAGGTCCGGATCGCCGCCACCGCCAAGGCCCCGGTCGGCCGCTACGGCGCGAACTACGAGGCGGGCTCGGACTCCTTCGACAACGACAAGGTCCCCACCCCGGCCAACAACAAGGCGCAGGCCTGCACGCAGTTCCTCGACGACTACCAGGGCCAGTTCCAGGTCGCCGAGGCCGGTGCCGCGACGACCCCGGCCGCTGCTCCCGCCACGGTCTCCGCCTCGCCGTCCGCGGGCCCGCACCTGGCCGAGACCGGCAGCAGCTCCACCACCCTGCCGATCGCCCTCGGCGGCGCGGCCGTCCTGGCCGCGGGCGCCGGGACGCTGTTCGTGCTCCGCCGCCGCAAGGCCGGCGCGCACGGCTGACCGCTCGTGCGATGAACCCGAGGGGTGCGGACAACCGTTCGCACCCCTCGGTGGTCTGGCAACCGGAGACGTGTAGTACCCCGACCCACCGCTGGAGCCCGCCGATGCGTTCCCCCCGCCTGCCCGCCGCCTGCGCCGTCCTCGTGCTCACGGCCGGCACGGCTGCCCTCGGCGCGGCCCCCGCCCTCGCCGACGACGCCTCGCCCACCGCGACGCCGTCCGCCACCGGCTCGCCCCGGCCCGCGGACTGCCCCGAGGGGCCGATGGCCTCCCCCCTGCCCGTCACCGGGAGCGGCGGGGCCACGGGGGAGCTCGCGATCACCTTCGACAACACCAGCACGGCGACGATCCGCGAGCTGGCCACCACCCTGGCCCTCGCGGACGGCGGCAGCGACCTCGCCGTCGAACTCCGCGCGCCCGGCGGCGACTGGAAGCCGCTCACCCTCTCCGGCACCCCCGTCGACGCCGGCCACCACCAGCTCGCGCCGGGCCACAAGCTCACCCTCCAGCTGCGGACCACCGCACCCGGCGGCCACCGCCTCACCGTCACCGCGAAGTCCGAGCTCCTCCCGAGCGGCTCCGCCCCGGCGAAGAAGTACACCTGCCCCCAGCTCACCGGCACCTACACCGGCACCCTCACCGGCCCCGCCCGCCCGAACCCCACCCGCCTCGCCGACACCGGCGCCGGCACCGCCTCCCGCCCCCTCGCCATCACCGGCACCGCCACCCTCCTCCTCGGCACCGCCCTCCTCCTCACCACCCGCCGCCGCCCGGCCGACGACTGACCGACGACTGACCACCGCGCCGGAAGTCGACCCCGCCGACTTCCTGCTCCGCTGCCGCCGAATACCGCGGCGCAGCGCTACGAGGCCGCCCGCAGCAGCGCCCCGTCCTGCCACTTGAGGATCTTGTCGAAGCTGACGATGGCGCCGCGGAGGGGGTGGTTGCGGAGTTGGACGTGGTCGGTGAGCGCGTGGATGAGGAAGAGGCCGCGGCCGGATTCGGCGGTGAGGTCGGGGAGGGTGTCGAGGTCGACCGGGCGCAGGGTGGGGGCGGTGGGCCGGTGGGGGAGGACGTGGGTGTCGTACGGGTGGCCGTCGCGGCGGGGGCGGTGGGCCGTGAGGATGCGGGCCGGCACGGTGGCGCGGCCGCGGCGGGGGCGGTGGGGGGCCGGGCGCGGGGGGCGGCCGGGCGCGGGGGCGGTGGGGCGCCGGACGAGGGGGGCGGCCGGGGCGGGGAGGCCGGGGCCGGAGTCGGTGACCTCGATGCGGAGGCGGTCGCCGCTGATCGAGGCGGTGACCTGGAAGCCGTCGTCGGGGCGGCCGCAGGCGCCGTGCTCGACGGCGTTGGCGCAGGCCTCGCTGAGGGCGACGCCGAGGTCGTGGGCGATCTGCGGGTCGACGCCGGCCGTCGCCATGGCACCGAGCAGGATGCGACGGGCCAGCGGGACGCTGGCCGGGTCGCGCTTGAGGTGCAGAGTCCACCAGATGTCCACGGGAGGTCCCTCCTGGCTGCGGCTCCACATACAACTAGGTATCTCCGGGCGATGGTGCGGTGAACCGTGCGGCAGGGGCGCTACCGCCCGTTCGGCGGATGGACTGGGAACGGGGACTGTGCCGAAGGGCGCATTCGTCCCCCTCCACGCCGCGGCCGAACGGGGCATTCGTAGGGATTTCCCACCCTGCCCGTGGCGGCGGGGTACGCGATGAGATGATGGCCCGGCCATGACTGCCCCCGCCGCCGCCCCGTTCCCGGGCGCCCCCGCCCCGGCCCAGCCGGTGGGGGCCGCCGCCTGGGACCTGCGGCTTGCCCGGGCGGTGCCGTTCGCGCTGGTGTGCACGCTGATCGCGGCCGCCGGGCACGCTCTGGTGGGCGGCGGGAACGTGCCGCCGGCGGCGTTGGCGACGGGTTTCGCCGCGGTGCTGGTGCTCGCGGTGGCACTGGGCGGGCGGGAGCGTTCGCTGCCGGCCATCGCCGGGGCGCTGGGCGCCGGGCAGCTCGGCCTGCACTGCCTGTTCCACGGTTTCCACGGCTTCGCCGCATCCGGCATGCCCGGTATGCCCGGCATGCAGCACGGTGCGACGACCGTACGGGGCGTGGCCGGCCGGCTGATCTGCAACGAGGCCCACCCGGGCACGCTGGACGGTCTGCCGGGCGGTCCGTCCGCCGAGCAGCTGGTGTCCTCGGCCGGTCTGGATCCGCACGCCTTCGCCGCCGCGCCGTGGTGGCAGGGCGGGGTGCTGGGCATGACGCCGTCGATGCTGGCCGGGCACCTGGCGGCCGCGCTGGTGGCGGGCTGGTGGCTGCGGCGCGGCGAGGCGGCGCTGTGGCGGCTGGTGCGGGTGGCCGCGTCGGCGGCCCGGGAGCACTGGGCGGCGCCGCTGCGTTCGGCGCTGGCCCTGGCGGTCGCGCTCCTGCGCGGCCTGTTCGGCGCGGCCGGTCCGGCCCGCCGGTTCGGGGCCCGGGGCGGGGAGTCTCCGCTGCCGGGGGGCGCGGTGCTGCGGCACAGCGTGGTGCGGCGCGGTCCGCCGCGCGGGGTGTTCGCGTACTGATCCGACGTGTCCCGGGGCCGTGAGGCCGTCCGGGGTCGGGCGGTGCGCGGTGTGCCGGCCGTCCCGCGGTGACGTGGGGCCGGCCCGAGGTTCGACCCCCCACTCGCCCCCACGCGCGGCCCCGCCGAGGCCCGGCCGCCGTAGAGCTCCGATCGGAGACCCCGCATCATGCGTTCCGCTTCCTCCCGCCGTCTCGCCGCCGTCGCCCTGACCGCCGCCGCCTCCGTGGTGGCGCTGGCCGGCCCCGCGTTCGCGCACGTCACCGTGAACCCCGGCTCGGCCCAGCAGGGCGGCTACACGGCCGTCGACTTCCGGGTGCCGAACGAGAACGACGCCGCCGGCACCGTGAAGCTGGAGATCAACCTGCCGCTGGACCACCCGCTGGCCTCCGTCCGGACGATGCCGCTGCCGGGTTGGACCGCCGCCGTCGAGAAGTCGAAGCTGGACAAGCCGATCAAGGTGCACGGCAGCGACGTCAACGAGGCCGTCTCCAAGATCACCTGGACCGCCGACGCGGGCACCAAGATCGCCCCCGGCCAGTTCCAGGAGTTCAAGGTCTCGCTCGGCCCGCTGCCGACCGACACCGACAGCCTGGTCTTCAAGGCCCTGCAGACCTACGACAACGGCGACGTCGTCCGCTGGATCGACGAGTCCAAGGACGGCCAGCCCGAGCCGGCCAAGCCCGCCCCCGTCCTGAAGCTCACCAAGGCCGCCGCGGGCGGCGACGGCCACGGCGACAGCCACGGCGTCTCCGCCTCCCCGGCCGCCGGCGCCCACGGCGACAGCTCGGACCACGCCGAGGCCTCGGACGGCGACAAGAAGTCCAGCGACTCCACCGCCCGGGTGCTCGGCGTCGTCGGCATCGTGGTCGGCGTGATCGGCACCGGGGTCGG
Organism: Streptomyces sp. Y1; assembly: GCF_041053115.1. Taxonomy (NCBI): domain Bacteria; kingdom Bacillati; phylum Actinomycetota; class Actinomycetes; order Kitasatosporales; family Streptomycetaceae; genus Streptomyces; species Streptomyces sp. Y1. The sequence goes on from NZ_CP163445.1 coordinate 3,640,100, forward strand.
CATCGCCGGCCTGCGCCGCAAGAGCGGCGGCTCCGCCTCCTGACCCGCACGCCGGCGGGGCCGCCGTACCCGTGAACCGGGCGCGGCCCCGCCGGCGGTCCCTCGCGCACGATCGGATCTCCCATGCCCCGCACCACCCGCACGACGAGCGCCACCCGCACCGCCCGGCTGGCCGGCGCCGCCGCCCTCGCGCTCGCCGCCGCCCTGACCCTCTCCGCCTGCGGCTCCTCCGGCGACGGCACGTCCGCCGCCAAGGTCACCCAGCAGAAGGAGGACACCCCGTACCAGGGCACCAAGCTCGCCAAGAACTTCGACAAGCCCGACCTCCAGCTGACCGACACCTCCGGCCAGCCCTTCGACCTGCGGCAGAAGACCAACGGCCGGACCACGCTGCTGTTCTTCGGCTACACCAGCTGCCCGGACGTCTGCCCGACCACCATGGGCGACATCGGCGTGGCGATGAAGGCGCTCCCCGCCGAGGAGCGCAAGAAGATCGACGTCGTCTTCGTCTCCACCGACCCGCAGCGCGACACCCCCAAGGTGCTGCGCACCTGGCTGGACTCGATGGGCAGCGACTTCATAGGCCTGACCGGCGACCTGGCGAAGGTGAAGACCGCCGCCAAGTCGCTCGGCATCATGATCGAGGACCCGGTGGTCAACGCGGACGGCACCGTCACCTCCACGCACGGCGCGCAGGTGCTCGCCTTCCTCCCCTCGGACGACAAGGCGCACGTGCTCTACATGAGCGGCACCGAGGAGAAGACCTACGAGCACGACCTGCCGCTGCTCGCCCAGGGGGTCAAGGCGTGACGGCGGCGACGGGCACCCGGCGGTTCCGGCGGACGGCGCTCACCGGCGCGGTGCTGGCGACGGTCCTGGGCGGCGGCGCCATCCTGGCCGCCTGCGGCTCGGGCGGCCAGGGCGGCCAGGGCGGCCAGGCCGCCGCCGAGGCGGGGCCGGCGAAGCTGAGCGTCGCCGACCCCTACATCCCGCTGCCCCCGGCCGGCGGGATGGGCGCCGGCTACCTGACCGTCCGCAACGACGGCGGGCCGGACCAGCTGGTCAAGGTGACCAGCCCGGGCGCGGGGTCGATCACCATGCACCGCTCGACCGCGTCCAGCATGGAGCAGGTGCAGAGCCTGGACGTGCCCGCGCACGGCGCGCTGCAGCTCGCCCGCGGCGGCACCCACCTGATGATCATGGGCTGGCAGAAGGCCCCCGCCCTCGGCGACGAGGTGGAACTCGACCTGACCTTCGCCAAGTCCGGCACCATCGCGGTCAAGGTGCCGGTCAAGGAGCTCACCTACCGCCCCGGCCAGAGTTAGAGGACCCGCCAGCATGGAGAAGGCCGCCCACCGCCGCAGCACCAGGCACCGCAGCGCCCGCCGCCGGATCGCCGGGCTCGTCGGGGCGCTCGGCGCGCTGCTCGCGCTGATGCTCGCCGCCGCCGGCCCGGCCGCCGCGCACGCCACCCTGGAATCCACCGACCCGAAGCAGAACTCGGTGGTCGCCGCCGCCCCGCAGGCCGTCACGCTGACCTTCAGCGAGGAGGTCTCGCTGTCGGGCGACTCCGTCCGGGTCCTCGACCCGGCCGGGAAGGCCGTCGACGCCGGCAACCCCGCGCACGCGGACGGCCGGGGCAACACCGCCCGGGTCGGGCTGAACTCCGGGCTCGCCAACGGCACGTACACCGTCGCCTGGCGGGCCGTCTCGGCGGACTCGCACCCGGTCGGCGGGGCGTTCACCTTCTCCATCGGCGCGCCCTCGGACACCTCGGTCTCCGCCACCGCCCTGCAGGGCGCCGACGCGGACGGCCTGGTCGCCGCGCTGTACGGCACCGGGCGCACCGTCGCGTACGGGGCGTTCGCGCTGCTGGCCGGGGTGGCCGCCTTCGTGCTGATCTGCTGGCCGGGCGGGACGGCCCGGCGGCCGGTGCAGCGGCTGCTGATGACCGGCTGGACGGCGCTGCTGGTCTCCACCGTCGCGGTCCTGATGCTGCGCGGCCCGTACGAGCGCGGCTCGGGGATCGGCCAGGCCTTCGACCTGTCGCTGGTGCGCGCCACCCTGGACGAGCGGATCGGCACCGCGCTGGCCGCCCGGCTGCTGCTGCTCGCCGCGGGCGGGGTGTTCCTGTCGCTGCTGGTCGGCCAGCTGGGGCAGCCGCCCCGGCCGCTGCCGGCCCAGGACGCGGAGGTCCCCGCGGAGGTCCCCGCGGAGGAGGACGCCGAGGCGGCGGAGCTGCGCGAGCTGGAGCGGCGGGCCGCCGAGCGGCCGCAGCGCGAGGCCCGGCTCGGCCTCGGCGTCGCCGGGTCGGTGCTGGCGATCGCCCTCTCGGCGACCTGGGTCGGCGCCGACCACGCCTCGGTGGGCATCCAGGTCGCGCTGGCGCTGCCGTTCGGCATGCTGCACCTGATCGCGATGGCGCTGTGGCTGGGCGGCCTGGCCGCGCTGCTGGTCGCGCTGCGCGAGGGCGTCGGCGCCGAGGTGGTGGACCGCTTCTCGAAGATCGCCTTCGGGGCCGTCGCCGTGCTGGTCGTCACCGGCGTCTACCAGTCCTGGCGCGGCCTGGGCAGCTGGGGCGCGCTGACCGGCACCGACTACGGGCGGCTGCTGCTGGTGAAGACCGGCTGCGTGGTGGCGATGCTCGGCGTCGCCTGGACGTCCCGCTCCTGGCTGGCCCGGCTGCGCTCGGCCCCCGACGAGGCCGCGGAGGTGCGGCCCGTCGAGGCGGAGCGGGCCGAGCTGCCCGAGCCGGTCGCGGTCGCCGCGCACGCCGAGGACCCGGCCCGGCAGGCGCAGCTGGCCCGGCAGCGGGCCGCCCGGGAGAGCGCCGGGCGCGAGCGCGGGCTGACCCCGACCCGGGCCGGGCTGCGCCGCTCGGTGCTGGTGGAGGCGCTGGTCGCGGTGGCGGTGCTGGCGGTCACCACGATGCTCACCAACTCCCCGCCCGGGCGGGTGGCGGGCGAGGTCAAGGCGGCCGGGGCCGCGGCCCCGGCGGCCGGCGCGGGCAGCGCGGGCGGCGCCCCGCAGACCGAGCCGGGCCGCACGGTGGAGCTGAAGCTCCCGTACGACACCAAGGGCCGCACCCCGAACGCCAAGGGCACCGCGACCGTCTCGCTCAACCCGGCCCGGACCGGCTCCAACGAGGTGAAGCTCGCCCTGGACGGCGCGGACGGGCAGCCGGTGGAGGTGCCCGAGGTGCAGCTGGCCTTCACCCTGCCGGACCGCGACCTCGGCCCGCTGCCGGTCGCGCTCACCGCCGCCGGCACCGGCCGCTGGACGGGCACCACGCAGCTGCCGCTGGCCGGCACCTGGGTCGTCTCGGTGCAGATCCGCTCCTCCGACATCGACCAGACCACCCCCACCCAGCAGTTCAGGATCGGCTGACGCGATGGACGACGACACCACCGGCACCGTCATCGGGCGGGCCGGCTTCACCCGGCGGGCGCTGCTCGGCACCGCCGGCGCCGGACTGCTGGCGGGCGCCGGCGCGGGCGTGGCGGTCGCCTACGCCCGGACCGGCGGCGTCGACGAGCCGGCGGGCGGCGCCCTCGGCTCGGCGCGGGTGCCGTTCCACGGGGAGCACCAGGCCGGGATCCTGGAACCGCAGCAGGCCAGGGTCCAGCTGGCCGCCTTCGACCTGGTCGACGGCCTCGGCCGGGACGGGCTGCGCAGCCTGTTCCAGCGCTGGTCGAAGGCCGCCGAGCGGCTGACCGCCGGGGAGCCGGCCGAGGAGTTCGACAACCAGGTCGCCCTGGACGCCGGGCCCTGCTCGCTCACCCTCACGGTCGGCGTCGGCACCCCGCTGTTCGACAAGGCGGGGCTGGCCGACCGCCGCCCGGCCGCGCTCGACCCGCTGCCCGCCTTCCCGGGCGACGCGCTGGACGCGGCCCGCAGCGACGGCGACCTGTTCGTCCAGATCGGCGCGGACGACGCCCTCGTCGCGGTGCACGCGCTGCGGGTGCTGCAGCGGCTGGCGGCCGGGGCGGCGTCCCTGCGCTGGCAGTCGGCCGGCTTCGCCCGCACCCCGGGCGCCACCGCGCGGCCGATGACCGGCCGCAACCTGATGGGCCAGATCGACGGCACCAACAACCCCAGGCCGGGCGAGGACGGCTTCGCCGCCAAGGTGTTCTGCGCGCCCGGCGGCGACCGGCCGGACTGGCTGGCCGGCGGCTCGTACCTGGTGTTCCGCCGCATCCGGATGCTGCTGGACCACTGGGAGGCGCTGCCGGTGGACCGGCAGGAGCGGGTGATCGGACGGCGCAAGGCGGACGGCGCGCCGCTCGGCGCGCCCGCGGGGGCCGGCGAGCACACTCCGGTGGACCTCGCGGCCCAGGGCCCGGACGGCGCGCTGGCGATCCCCGCCGACGCGCACATCCGGGTCGCCGCCCCGGCCGCCAACGGCGGGGCGGCCATGCTGCGGCGCGGCTTCTCGTACCACGACGGGCCGGCGGCGGACGGCTCGCCGGACGCCGGGCTGCTCTTCCTCGCCTTCCAGGCCGATCCGCGCAACGGCTTCACCCCGGTGCAGCGCAAGCTCTCCCGGGGCGACGGGCTCTCCCGCTTCCTGCGGCACGAGGCGAGCGGGCTGTACGCGGTGCTGCCGGGCGTGCCGGCCGGCGGGTACCTGGGGCAGCAGCTCGTCGACGGATAGCACAGCGGCCCCGCTGCTGTCCCGTCCGTTGGGACACCGCGATGGCCCGCGCGCGGAATCGTTAGGGTGACTGCGCGGGCCCGTCCCGCACCTGTCTTCCCCGTTGCCACCGGAGGCGTCAATGTCGGCCACCCGCTACACCTACCTCGGCCCGGCCGGCACCTTCACCGAGGCGGCGCTGCACACCCTGCCGGAGGCGGCGACCCGGGAGCTGGTGCCGCTGTCCTCGGTGGCGCTGGCGCTGGACGCGGTGCGCGGTGGGGAGGCGTCCGGGGCGTTCGTGCCGATCGAGAACTCCGTCGAGGGCGCGGTCACCGCGACCAACGACGAACTCGCCTCCGGCGCACCGCTGATGATCTACCGCGAGGTGCTGCTGCCGATCGCCTTCGCGCTGCTGGTGCGCCCGGGCACCGAGCTGGCCGGGATCAAGACGGTGACCAGTCACCCGGTGGCCCAGCCGCAGGTGCGCCGCTGGCTGGCGGCCAACCTGCCGGACGCCGTCTGGGAGTCGGCGGCCTCCAACGCGGACGGCGCGCGGCTGGTCTCCGAGGGGCGCTACGACGCGGCGTTCGCGGGCGAGTTCGCGGCGCCGATCTACGGGCTGGACCCGCTGGTCAAGGACATCGCGGACGCGAGGAGCGCGACCACCCGGTTCGTCCTGGTCGGCCGCCCGGGGCGGATCTCCTCGGCGACCGGCGCGGACAAGACCTCGATGGTGGTCTGGCTGCCGGACGACCACCCGGGTGCGCTGCTGGAGCTGCTGCAGGAGTTCGCGGTGCGCGGGATCAACCTGATGCGGATCGAGTCCCGGCCGACCGGCGAGGGCCTGGGCAACTACTGCTTCCTGATCGACTGCGAGGGGCACCTGTCCGAGCGGCGGGTGGGCGAGGCGATGATGGGCCTCAAGCGGATCTGCCCGCAGGTGCGCTTCCTCGGCTCCTATCCGCGCGCCGACCGGCAGCCGTCGACCGGACGGCGGCCCGGAACCTCGGACGCCGATTTCACCGCGGCCTCGGACTGGCTCTCCCGCTGCCTGGACGGGCGCGCGGACGCCTGATCGCCTGATCGACACCTGCCGTCTTTCCGGCCTTTTCCGACTGTTTTCGATCGCCCCGATCGGGGCGGGCGGGTGACCGCACCGTCGTCCACAGGGCCCGGCGGGCCCGGGGCCCGCTGTCCACAGGGCCGTCCACTGTCCACAGCCGGAAGTTATCCACAGGTCCGGGCACGAGTCGACAAACCGGTATAGCCATTGCCCAGAACTGGTCGGACCATCGGTTTGCGTCTCAGATATGACTTATCGGACCAGAGTCACCCGGTTGCCTGCAAATCACCCGTGCGAGTGCTTCAATTCCCTCGCCTGAGTGGGTCCATTGAGGTTTGAAACCTCAATTCAGCGGTTCGGGTTGGCGGAGGGTGATCTTCCCCATCGATCCACAGCCCCGGCCCCGGACCTGTGGATAACCCGGATCCACCGGTTTCCCCACAGGAGTTATCCACAGGCGGGGTCGAGTTATCCCCAGGGGAAAACCGGTACCGGTGGAGAAGCGGCCGCCCGGTACGCTAGGCCCTGTGATTGACCTTCGCCTGCTCCGTGAGGACCCTGACCGAGTGCGCGCCTCGCAGCGCGTCCGTGGCGAGGACGTCGACGTCGTCGACGCCCTCCTCTCCGCCGACGAGCGGCGCCGGTCCTCGGGCAGTCGCTTCGACGAACTGCGCAACGAGCAGCGGGTGCTCGGCAAGCAGGTCGCCCAGGCCAAGGGCGACGAGAAGGCCGCCCTCCTGCAGCGCACCAAGGACCTGGCCGCCGAGGTCAAGGCCGCCGACGCCGAGCAGAGCGCCGCCAAGGAGGAGGCCGACCGCCTGCTCCGCTCGCTGGCGAACCTCATCGACCCGGCCGCCCCGGTCGGCGGCGAGGAGGACTTCGTCACCCTCGAGGAGATCGGCACCCCGCGCGACTTCGCCGCCGAGGGCTTCGAGCCCCGCGACCACGTCGAGCTGGGCCAGATCCTCGGCGCGATCGACACCGAGCGCGGCGCCAAGGTCGCCGGCGCCCGCTCCTACTACCTGACCGGCGTCGGCGCCCTGCTGGAGCTCGGCCTCGTCAACATGGCGATCGCCCAGGCCACCGCGGCCGGCTTCGTCCCGATGATCACCCCGACCCTGGTCCGCCCGGCCGCCATGGACGGCACCGGGTTCCTCGGCCAGGCCGCCGAGAACGTCTACCACCTCGCCGAGGACGACCGGTACCTGGTCGGCACCAGCGAGGTGCCGCTCGCGGCGTACCACATGGACGAGATCATCGACGCCGAGAAGCTGCCGCTGCGCTACGCCGGCTACTCGTCCTGCTTCCGCCGCGAGGCCGGCACCTACGGCAAGGACACCCGCGGCATCATCCGCGTCCACCAGTTCGAGAAGGTGGAGATGTTCGTCTACACCACTCCCGAGGACGCGGAGAACGAGCACCGCCGGCTGCTCCAGTGGGAGAAGGACTTCCTCAACGCCCTGGAGCTGCCCTACCGGGTGATCGACGTCGCCTCCGGCGACCTCGGCGCCTCGGCCGCGCGCAAGTTCGACATCGAGGCGTGGATCCCCACCCAGGGCAAGTACCGCGAGGTCACCTCGACCTCCAACACCACCGAGTACCAGGCCCGCCGGCTGTCGATCCGGATGCGCGAGGAGGGCAAGACCCGCCCGCTCGCCACCCTGAACGGCACCCTGGTCGCGATCCCGCGCACCATCGTGGCGATCCTGGAGAACCACCAGCAGGCGGACGGCTCGGTCGTCGTGCCCGAGGCGCTGCGGCCGTTCCTCGGCGGGCGGACCGTCCTCGAGCCGGTCAAGTGACCTCGACCGCACGGCCCGGAGGTGGCGACCTGCCCTACCGGCTGGTCGCCACCGACCTCGACGGCACGCTGCTCACCAGCGCCGAGACCGTCTCCGAGCGCACCCGCGCCGCGCTGGCCACGGCCACCGGCGCGGGCGCGCTGCACATCGTCGTCACCGGCCGCTCCGCCGTCTGGGCCCGGCCGGTCTTCGACGAGATCGGCTACACCGGGATAGCGGTCTGCGGCCAGGGCGCCCAGGTCTACGACGCCGGCGCGCACAAGCTGCTCACCTCGCTCACCCTGGACCGCCGGCTCGCCGCGCTCGCGATCGAGAAGATCGAGGCCGAGACCGGGCCGCTGGCCGTCGCCGCCAACCAGGACGGCCTGGACGGGCAGGTGCTGGCCGGGCCCGGGTACGAGCTGCTGATCGGCTCGGACCTGCCGGTCGTCCGGGTCGAGCGCGGCGAACTGCTCGCCTCCCCGGTCAGCAAGCTCTACGTCCAGCACCCGGGCCTCACCGACGACGCCCTCGCCGAGGCCGCCCGCAGCGCGGCCGGCGGCCTGGTCGGCGCGGTGATGGCCGGCGCGGGCGTGGTGGAGCTGCTGCCGCTCGGCCTGTCGAAGGCCACCGGGCTCGCCGTGGCCGCCCGCCGGCTGGGCGTGCGGGCCGCCGACACCATCGCCTTCGGCGACATGCCCAACGACGTCCCGATGTTCGGCTGGGCCGCGCACGGCGTCGCCATGGCGAACGCGCACGAGGAGCTGCTGGCCGTCGCGGACGAGGTCACCGCGGGCAACGACGAGGACGGCGTCGCGGTCGTCCTGGAGCGGCTCTTCGCGGGGCGCTGAGAGCCGCGGCCGATCGTTGAGCCGAGCTCAACGATCATGACGCAGAAGGGCGTTGATGCCTCCTGCGGCGCGCAGCAGGATCGGAGCTGCCCGGGACACCACCGGATCCGACCCACCGAGGAGAGCCCCATGGACGTCACCCGCGACCGTGCCCTGACCGCCCCCGCCGACGACACCGCCGCCGTCGTCGCCGAACTGCGCGACCGCGCGGAGATCACCGACGCGCTCTACCGCTTCGGCCTCGGGCAGGACCTGAAGGACAGGGAGCTGTTCGCCTCGGCCTTCGCCGCCGACGCCGAGCTGGACTTCCGCCCCGCCGCCGCCAAGTGGGGCGGCGAGCCGCCGCTGATGACCGGGCGGGAGTTCATCGTCGACACCATCCTGGCGATGTTCACCGGCCGGGTCGACACCACCCACCAGGTCACCAACCCGCGGATCGTCGTCGACGGCGACACCGCCCGGCTGACCGCCCTGGTGGAGGCGCAGCACCTGCTCGTCGCCGATCCGGCCACCCACGCGCTGCTGAAGAACCCCTACGACGTGGAGCTGGTCCGCGACGGCGACCGCTGGGTGATCCGGCGGCTGCGCATCGACAACACCTGGTTCACCGGGGACCCCACCGCGATCTTCGGCTGACCCCGGGGCCCCGGCCCGGGGCAGTTGTAGGATGACCGGGCAAGCGGTTGTAGGATGACCGATGACCGACGAGTGGTGTGCGAAGGGAGGCCCGGCATGAGCGGCGAGAACAACCTGCAGGCGGCCGGGCGGCGCTCCCTGGTCGACACCGCGATCGACCAGCTGCGCGAGCAGGTGGTCGACGGGACCTGGCCGGTCGGGTCGCAGATCCCGACCGAGCACGAGCTCGCCGAGCGGCTGCAGGTCGGCCGGAACACCGTGCGGGAGGCGATCCGGGTGCTGGTGCACGCCGGCATGCTGGTCTCCCGGCAGGGCGAGGGGACGTTCGTCCGCTCCACCAGCGACCCCGCCGCCGTGCTGCGCGGCGTCCAGCGCTCCGGCATCCGGGACGTCCTGGAGGTCCGCGCGGCGCTGGAGGCCGAGGGCGCCCGGCTGGCCGCGCTGCGGCACACCCCCGAGGACATCCGGCGGATGCGGGCCGCGCTGGCCCGCGAGGCCGAGGTCTTCGCGAAGCACCCGGAGCGGGCCGGCCGCGAGGCCACCGTCGAGCACGACCTGGAGTTCCACACCGCCGTCGTCGAGGCCGCGCACAACCCGGCGCTGACCGAGGTGTACCGCTACTTCGGCGCCTCCGTGCGCGAGTCGATGACCGCCGCGTTCGGCGACCACGAGATGCCCGAGGCGGTCGTGGCCACCCACGAGGCGCTGGTCGACGCGATCGAGAGCGGCGACCCGGAGCGGGCCGAGACGGCGTGTCGCGCGCTGCTCGCCGAGCCCACCGCGGCCGTCGAGCAGCTGCTCGCGGCCATCGCGGCCCGGAAGTAGGACGGCGCGAGCCTCCCGCCTCCCCGCCCGCCCCTCCCCCGATTCCGGAAAGAACAGCACAACCATGGCCGTCACCCGTGCCCAGCAGCCGGTCGTCCCCGCTCCCGTCCGGCTGCCCGTCCGCTCCCGGCTGGCCCACCCGGCCCTGCTGCTGGCCGGCATCCTGCTGGTCGCCCTGAACATGCGCGCCTGCCTGGCCGCCATCTCGCCGATGGTCGCCGAGATCCAGCGCACCTTCGGCCTGTCCGCCACCGCGAGCGGGCTGATCACCACCGTGCCGGTGCTGTTCCAGGGCGTCGGCGCGCCGCTCACCCCCCGGCTGACCCGCCGCTTCGGCGCGGAGCGGGTGGTGCTGGGCGCGGTGCTGCTGCTGGGCGCGGGCGTGCTGCTGCGGGTGCTGCCCTCGGTGTACGCGCTGTACTTCGGCTGCATGGTGATCGGCGTGGCCATCGCGGTGCTGAACGTGTCGATGCCCGGCCTGGTCAAGCGGGAGTTCCCGGACCGCGCGGCCACCATGACCGGCGTCTACACCACCACCATGCTGGTCGGCGCGACCTTCGCCGCCGCCACGTCCGTCCCGCTGGAGCACGCGCTCGGCGGCGGCTGGCAGGCCTCGCTCGGCGCCTGGTCGCTGCTCGCGCTGGTCGCGGCGGTGGCCTGGCTGCCGCAGGTGCTGCGCTCCCGGCAGGAGCGGGCGGCGACGGCCGCCGCGGCCGCCCCGGCGGCGGGGCCCGGCCGGGCGATCGAGGGGCTGTGGAAGACCCCGATGGCCTGGCAGATCAGCCTGTTCATGGGGATCTCGTCGCTGCTGGTGTACATCGTGGTCGCCTGGATGCCGACCATCCTGGCCGACCACGGCATGGAGCGCGGCAAGGCCGGCCTGGTCTTCGCCTTCTCCAACCTGCTGCAGGGCGTGGGCGCGTTCCTGGTGCCGCTGATGGCCGGCCGGATGACCCGCCAGCGCGGCCTGGCGGTGTCGATGGCGGCGCTGAACGGGATCGGCATCGCGCTGCTGCTGGCCGCGCCGGTCTCCGGCGCCTGGGCGGCGGCGGCCGTCCTCGGGATCGCCCAGGGCGGCTCGCTGGGCCTGGGCCTGGCGTTCATCGTGCTGCGGACCGGCAGCGCGGCCGGTGCCGCCCAGCTGGGCGGGATGTCGCAGGCGATCGGCTACGTGGTCGCGGCGGCGGGCCCGGTCGGGGCCGGTGCGCTGCACCAGCTCACCGGCGGCTGGTCGGCCACCCTGGTGGTGATGCTGGTGCTGTCCGCGGTGGTCGCCGTGGCGGGCTGGGGCGCGGGGCGCAACCGGACCCTGTGATCACTCGTCCGCGGTCAGGGTCAGCCCGGCCAGCTTGACCGAGGCGAGCACCGTCGAGGCGACGGTGACGATCAGCAGCAGCGGGACGGCCGTGCCGAGCGGGACGGCGGAGCCGATCGCCGACTCCCCGGCGACCGACTGGGCCACCGCCCGCCCCCACTGCTGGATGCTCAGCGTCCGGGCGCCGTCGACGTAGTTGCCGACCAGCGCCTCCCAGACCAGCGCGTACCCCAGCCCGGCCACCACCGCGTGCCGGGTGACCACGCCGAGCAGCAGGAACAGCGCGCTGTACGCGGCCCCGGCGACCAGCACCGCCACGGTGTAGCCGAGCGCCAGGCCGTCCCGGGTGCCGTACAGCAGCAGGCCGGCGAACAGGGTCGGGACGGCGGCGAAGGCCCAGGTGGTGCCGATCGCGACGACGAGCTTGGTGGTGACGATCCGCCAGCGCGGCAGCGGCTTGGCGAGCAGGTAGACGATCGAGCCGTCGTCGATCTCGGTGGCGATCACCCCGGTGCCGACCACCAACCCGAGGATCGGCACCAGGGTGCCGAGGTCGAGCTCGCCGAGGATCTTGACGGTCAGGCTCTGCTCGTCGCCGTGCGCGGCGGCCGCGAGGGCGGAGACCGCCAGCAGCAGCGCGGGGACCACCAGCAGCAGGAGGCCGCGGCGGCGGCCCAGCAGGCCGCGTACGGTCAGCCTGGCGACGGTCGGGTTCATGGTCGGTCGGCCCCTTCCCGGGTCCTCGTGGTTGCGGTGTCGGTCACGCCGAGACCAGGTAGGAGAAGACGCTCTCCAGCGACTCGTCCGCCGGGGAGACGGTGTACAGCCGGATGCCGGCCTCCCGGGCGACCCTGGGCAGCAGGGTGGTGAAGCCCTGGAAGTTCACCGCCTGGACGCGCAGCGCGCGCTCCCGCCCGTCCACCTCGATGCCGGCGGTGGAGCCGTCCGCGATGAGCGCGGCGGCGAGACGGCGGTCGTCGCTGGAGCGGACCAGGTAGCGGTGCGGCCGGTCGGTCATCAGCCGGCGGATCCTGCGGAAGTCGCCGGAGGCGGCGTGCCGGCCGGCGACCACGACCTCGATGTGCCGGGCGAGCTGCTCGACCTCCTCAAGGATGTGCGAGGAGAACAGCACCGTCCGGCCGTCCGCGCCGAAGCGGCGCAGCAGGTCCATCAGGTGCAGGCGCTGGCGGGGGTCCATGCCGTTGAAGGGCTCGTCGAGCAGCAGCACGGACGGGTCGTGGACGAGCGCGGAGGCCATCTTGACCCGCTGCTTCATGCCCTTGGAGTAGGTGCCGGTGCGGCGGTCCTTGGCCTCGGCCATCTCGACCAGGTCGAGGGCCCTGCGGGCGGCGGCGCCCGGGTGGGCGAGGCCGTGCAGTTCGGCGTTGGCGAGCACGAACTCCCAGCCGGTCAGGTGGTCGTACATCGACTCGCGTTCCGGGACGAGGCCGATCTGCCGGTACACCTGCTGGTTGCGCCAGATCGGGGTGCCGTCCAGGGCGACCGAGCCGCTGGAGGGGGCGAGGAAGCCGCTCATCATGTGGATGAGCGTCGACTTGCCCGCGCCGTTGGGCCCGAGCAGGCCGGTGATGCCCGGGCCGATCGCCATGGTGACGTCGTTGACCGCGACCACGTTCCCGAACCAGCGGGAGACCGTGTCGATGGTGATGGTGGCCATGGCGCCCTCTCAGATCTTCTCGTAGCGGCGCAGCAGCAGGCGGTACGAGCCGGCCACCAGGGCCACCGCGACGAGCGCGAACACCGCCGTCCCGACACCGCCCGGCGCGTGCCGGCGGTCGAGGCCGCCGCCGAGGTCGAACAGTTCGTTGACCAGGCTCTCCACCAGGCCGTCCGGCGAGATCAGCGCCGTCCACTGCGCGGCGTCGGCGGAGTCGGTGCCCCGGGTGATGCCGACCGCGACCGCGGCCACCGCCGCGCTGACCGCCAGGTAGCCCATGATGGCGGCCACCCCGAAGCCCCGGCGCGGTGTGAACCCGGCGATCGCCAGCGCGACCGAGGTCGGCACCAGCGCGTACAGCAGGGCCGCGGCCAGGCCGTACAGGGCGTGCTCGGTGTTGTCCCCGACGTCCATCCCGCCGAGCAGCGCGCCCGCGTACAGCACCAGCAGCGGGGCCGCCATCAGCAGGAACTGGGCGCAGAACATGGCGGCGAACTTGGCCCGCACGTAGTCGCCGCGGGTGATCGGGCGGGAGAAGTACAGCGGCACGGTGTGGTGGCGCAGGTCCCGGGAGAGCAGCACCGGCGCCTGGGCGGCCAGGAAGATCCAGACCAGCATCCCGACCGAGGAGAGGTAGCCGGCGTACTCGACCCCGAGGTCGTCCAGCTTCGTGGTGAGCGCGAACGCCACGACGATCGCGGCGGGCAGCGTGGTGGCGGCCAGCACCAGCATCGGCAGCACCTTGGCCTTGCCGGAGCGGCCGAGGCCGTACGCGGCGCGCAGGCTCTGGGTGAAGAGCGCGCGGGTGGCGTGGCCGCGGCCGAGGCGGGGGCCCCGGTAGCCGCGGTAGCCGATGTCGTGGATGACGCCGGTGTCGGCGCTCCCGGTCTCAGGAGGCAGCGACATCGTCCGCACCTCCCCTGCTGAAGTCCTGTGCGTCGGTGAAGAGTTCGGCGACCCGGTGGCGGCGCTGCTCCAACCGGACCAGGCCGAGGCCGAGTTCGGCGACGGTGTCGCGGATGGTGTCGTAGGTGCCCTCGCCGGCCAGCCGGACCAGCAGCAGGTGCGAGCCCTCCGCCTGGACGGACAGGCCGGCGGCGGCGAGCCGGCCGCGGACCTCCTCGCCCGGGGCGAGGGTGTGGTCGTCCGGGTGGTCGGTGACCTCGACGGCGAGGACGGCCGTCGCCTCGGTGAAGGAGGCGGTGGAGGAGGAGCGCAGCAGCCTGCCGCCGTCGATGACGACCAGGTGGTCGCAGGTGCGCTCCAGCTCGCCGAGCAGGTGGGTGGTGACCAGCACCGAGATGCCGAAGTCGCTGTGCACGCGGCGGATCAGCGCCAGCATCTCGTCCCGGCCGGCCGGGTCGAGGCCGTTGGTCGGCTCGTCCAGCAGCACCAGCTTCGGGTCGTGCACCAGCGCCTGGGCGAGCTTGACCCGCTGCTTCATGCCGGTCGAGTAGCCGCCCATCGGCCGGTACCGCTCCTCGTACAGGCCGACGTGCCGCAGGGTGTCGGCGGTGCGCTCGCGGGCGGCGGTCGCGGGCAGGCCCGACATCCGGGCCATGTGCACCACGAACTCGGTGGCGGAGACGTCCGGCGGCAGGCAGTCGTGCTCGGGCATGTAGCCGACCTGCTCGCGGATCTCCGGGCCCCGGGTGGCGATGTCCAGGCCCAGCACCTCGCCGCGGCCGGACGTCGCCGGGGCGAGCCCGAGCAGGAGCTTGATCAGGGTGGACTTGCCGGCCCCGTTGGCCCCGACCAGCCCGACCACCCCGGGCAGCACCTCGACGGTGAGCGCGTCGAGGGCGGTGACCCGGGGGTACCTCTTGGTGAGGCCATCGGTCTTGATGACAGCAGTGGACACGCACTCAACGTAACGGCGGTGCGCCGTACGGGGCATGAGCTGGAATGACGAGGGCCGCTAGTGCCCCGGTATGACGTCGGGCCCGCTCCCCCTTAGGGGCTGAACGGGCCCGACGTCACGTGCGTTGCCGGCTCAGGAGCTCGGACGCTCCCACATCTCGGTGACCTTGCCGGAGGCGTCGAACGCCACCTTGTAGTCGCCGCTGGAGCAGGGGTAGAAGCCCTTCTGGTTCCCCGGCGTGGTGATGCACTCGTTGATGTGCTTGGCCAGGTCGGCCGCGTTGACCTCCTTCGGCGGGGCGACGACCGACCGCAGGTGGCCCTTGACGGTGGGCGCGAACTGCGCGGTCTTGGCGGCGCCGACCGGCTCGTGGGCGACGTCGTCGACGCCGCAGGCGTCCTTGGTCTCCTTGTAGGTGAGGGCCGTCGCGGTGGTGCCCTTCTCCACGTTGACCCACTTCTGCCCGGCGGGCAGCGGGTCGCTGGTGCAGAAGCCCTCCGGCTCCCCGCTGGCCCCGGCGGACGGCTTGCCGGACGCCTTGCCGGTCGGCTTGCCCGCGGGCGCGGCCGGGCTGGCGGGAGCGGACGCGGGCGCGGTGGCGGCCGTGGTGGGCGCGCTGCCCTGGCCGTTGTCGGACGGGTCGTCCGGCCCGCAGGCGGCGAGGCCGAACGCGGCGGCGACGACCAGGGCGGCGGCGAGTGGTCTCCTGGAAACAGGCATGGCGAAGCAACCCCCGATTTTCAACACATGATCAGATTCGCTGTGCGGCGGACAGACTAGCGCGTCCCCCCGACACCCTGTCCGCCGCCGCCCCCGCTCAAGAGGAGAGGCGGTTCAGCGCCGCGGTGGCGATGCCCTCGACGGCGGCCGGGGCGTCGGCGGACTGGCCGGTGAGCTCGACGACGGCGACCCTGGTGCCGCTGCGCAGGACCGCGACCCCGCCGCTGGCGCTGCCGTCGCCGTTGTAGGCCGGGTACCAGTGGGCGGTGCCGCCGGCGGCGGTCAGGGTGTGGGCCGCGCCGTAGCGCCAGTGGCCGGCGGGCTCGTCCTGGCAGTCCTGGACGAGCGTGACGAGCTGCTGCTCCCAGGTGGCGGCCGCGGTCTCGGTGGGGGCGCTCGCGGCCGACTCGGTCAGTCCGCCCTTGGTGTCGAAGGTCCAGGTCACGGCCGCGTACGCGGTGGCCTTCTCCTTGGTCAGATCGCGCATCGTCTCCTCGCCGGAGCACGCGGACAGCGCCTGGCGCCCGGTCAGCACGACGGTCGCGCCGACCGGGTTCGGGCCCCGCCGGAAGTCCTCGCTCTGGACGAGGCGGGCGGAGCCCAGTCCGGGCGCGGCGGCCGCGGCCGGGCGGGTGGCGGCCGCGGCGCGGGGCGCGGCGTCGCGCGCGGCCCCGTCCGCGCTGGCCGACTGGGTGCCGACGACGCTGACCGTGATCAGCGAGGCGGCGAAGCAGGCCGCGGCGACGAGCCGGTTGCGGCGGACGGACTTCTGCTGGACGGTCCGGTTCTCGGTCATCTGGTCCCCCTGCTGGTCGGGACGCCTGCTGCGTCCTCGTACAACCGGGGAGATGCCGCCGGGGAAGGGAAAGTTGGAGCCCCGACCCGCTGTTTCACAGCTGTGACAGAGCGGTCCCGACGACCCGGTTCATCGCGGCCGTCCCCAGGCAGGCGGAGACCTCCAGCACTCCGTAGTGGGTGCCGCTGCGCAGCACGGCGATGCCGCCGCAGGGCTCCTTGCCCTCGGGCGCCCTGCCGGTGGTGTTGAGCGATCCCTGGTAGTAGCCCATCCAGCTCGCGGTGACGTCCGGGGCGAGCTGCAGCGTCGTGGTCCGTCCGTAGACCCAGTGCCCCGGCGTGTCCTCCTGGCAGGGCACCTCCTCCAGCAGCAGGCGCTCGGCGTAGTTCTGTGCCAGGGAAGGGCTCTGGGCCTCGGCGGCGACCTCGCGGGCGACCTGGTCGGCGACGGCGTCGGCCAGCGTGGGGTCGCCCGAGCTGGTGCGGGAGCCGGTCATCAGACCGCGGAAGTGGGCACCGCGCCCGCCCAGGGTCTGGCTGAGGCTCTTCTCGCCGGTGCAGGCCGCGTTGGCGTAGGACCCGTCGCCGTACCGGTCGGCGACGTGGATCCGCCCGGGGCCGATGTCCGGGCCGAACGCCGCGGGTGCCAGCAGGTTCGCGGTCGTCACCGGCCCGGCCGCGCCGGTGACGACCGCACCGGTCGGCGAGGCGGAGGCGGTACTGGTGCCGGTGCCGGAGGCCGAGGACGCGGGCGTCGGGACGGACCCGCCGGGCGTCGCGGCGGCGGACGCGCCGGGGGGCGGTGGCAGGACGAACCGGCCGGTCGCCAGCCCGAGCGCGGCGGCCGCCACCAGGGCGGCGACGGCGGACCGCAGCCGGACGACCGCGCGGCCGCCGCCCGCCGCGGGAGCGCCGCTCACGGACCGGTGACCAGGCGCTCGCGCATGAAGCGGCGGGCCTGGTGGATGCGGTCCTTGACCGTGCCCAGCGGGGCGTCCAGCTGCGCGGCCACCTGGACGTAGGTCAGGTCGCCCAGGTCGCGCAGCACGAAGGACTCCACCAGGGCGGGGTGCTGCTGCTCCAGCGCGGCCAGCGCCTCCATCACGTCGAGCCTGGTCCCGGCGATGACGCTGGTGGTGCGCGGGTCGACGGACTCGGGGAGGTCGGCGTGGCTCTCCTCGGCGCGCCGGCGCATCGAGCGGTAGGTGGACCGGGCGGCGTTCGAGGCGATCACCGTCACCCAGCCCAGGAAGGAGCCGTGGCCGCCGTACCCGCCCAGGTGCGTGCTGATGGACAGCAGCGCGTCCTGCGCGGCCTCCTCCGCGTCGGCGTGGTGGGGCAGGAAGCGCGAGCAGCGGCGCAGCACCACCGGCCGCAGCTTGGCCAGCAGGTGCTCCATCGCCCCCGGGTCGCCCGCCTGAGCGGCCGTCACGAGCGCTTCCAGCTCGGCTTCCTCGAACACCCGGATCCCCCGTTCCGTCCCGGCCGGCATCCGGCCCGCCGATCGGGAGTTCCGCGCTCCCTCCGACTCCGGCAGAATGCTGCCACATGCGCAAGCTCGGTCGTTACCTCCTGCTGGAGCGGCTCGGAGCGGGCTCCTTCGCGACGGTCTGGAAGGCCTACGATCCGGAGCTCGACACCGAGGTCGCGGTGAAGGTGCTGGCCGAGAACTGGGCCGCCAACGCCGATGTGCGCGAGCGGTTCCTGACCGAGGCGAGGCTGCTGCGCCGGATCGCCAGCCCGCGGGTGGTCCGGGTGCACGACGTCGGGGTGCAGGAGGACCGGCCCTACTTCGTCATGGACTACGTCCGCGGCGGCACCCTGGCGGACCGGGTCGGGCAGTGCGAGCCGCAGGAGGCGCTGCGGCTGGCCGCGGAGGCCGGCTACGCCGTCCAGGTCCTGCACGAGGCGGGTGTGGTGCACCGCGACGTGAAACCGTCCAACCTGCTGCTCGCCGCCGGCCCCGCGCCCGCCGCGGTGCTGGTGGCGGACCTGGGCAGCGCGAAGCAACTGGCCGACGCGTCCGGGCTGACGGTGACCACGGGCACGCCCGCGTACATGGCACCGGAACAGGCCTTCCAGACCGGCGGGTTCGACGGCAGGGCCGACGTGTACGCGCTGGCCGTCGTGACCTACGAGCTGCTGACCGGGCAGAAGCCGTTCGGCCCGGGCGGACGCGCCGCGTCCCTGCTGACCGACCAGCCGGCCGCCTCGACGCTGCCGGCGCTCCCGGCCGGAGCGGAGCTCCCGCCGAACCTCGCCCTGCTGCTGCGGTCCGCGATGTCCGTCGAGCCGGCGGACCGGCCGGCGACCGCCCAGGCCTTCGCGGACGCGCTGCTGGCGCCCGTCCCGCAGTCCGGGCCGCCCCGGGAAGGCCCCGGGTGGCTGACCCCGCGCGCGGTCGGGCTGGCGTCGGCCGCAGTGTTCACGGCGGCGACCCTGCTGGGCTGGCTGCGGCGCTGACGAGGCCGTCACGTCGCAGGGCCCCGGCCGCGCACGGCTACCGTAGGGTCGGCGGTATGCGACTGAGTACGGTGATCCTTCCCATCCACCGGTGGGGCGAGGGGCAGAAGATCTGGCGGCGGGCCGAGGAGCTCGGGTTCCACGCCGCGTACACGTACGACCACCTGTCCTGGCGGTCGTTCCGCGAGGAGCCGTGGTTCGGGTCCCTGCCGACGCTGACGGCGGCCGCGACGGTGACCGAGCGGCTGCGGCTGGGGACGCTGGTGACCTCGCCGAACTTCCGGCACCCGGTGACGCTGGCCAAGGAGCTGATCACGCTGGACGACGTGTCCGGCGGGCGGGTCACGCTCGGGATCGGGGCCGGCGGGACGGGCTACGACGCGACGGCGATGGGGCAGGAGGCCTGGTCGCCGAAGGAGCGGGCGGACCGGTTCGGCGAGTTCCTGCCGCTGCTCGACGAGCTGCTGCGCAGCGACGCCACGACGCGCGAGGGCACCTACTACTCGGCGGTGGAGGCCCGGAACGTCCCCGGCTGCGTGCAGACCCCGCGGGTGCCGTTCTACGTCGCCGCGACCGGGCCGCGCGGGCTGCGGCTGGCCGCCGAGTACGGGCAGGGCTGGGTGACGTACGGCGACCCGCGCGGGCCGGCGGACGTGCCGGTGGAGCAGGCGCCCGGGGTCGTCGCGCGGCAGATCGAGAAGCTGGCGGCCGCCTGCGAGGCGAAGGGCCGGGACGTCGCGACGCTGGAGAAGGTGCTGCTCCAGGGCTCGACGGCGGAGAAGCCGCTGCGGTCGGTGGACGCCTTCGTCGACTGGGCCGGCACCTACCGGGAGCTGGGGATCACCGAGCTGGTGATCCACTGGCCGGTGCCGGACTCGATCTTCGAGAACGACCTCGCCGTCTTCGAGCGGATCGCCACCGAGGGCCTCGCCCAGCTGGGCTGAGCACCGCCGCCGGGCGGGCCCGCCCCCGCCCGGCGGCCGATAGGCGCTGTCGCGGTCCGCCGCTGCGACCCCGTCACAGAACCAACCACGGTACGGTCCAAGGGATTTGGGGCCGGTCGGGGCGGTGGCGGGAGGGGCGGGCGGGGCCGGCGAGGCGGATGGGGCTATCCGTTCGCTATCGGTGGGCAGTCGCCCGGGCCCCGGCGGGCGAGGGGCGCTCGAAAGGAGGTCGATGGCGGCGGACGGTTGTGTGGTGACCACGAGGACGACAGCAGCCGGTCCTCGACACCACACCACGGAGGATCCCGAGATGTTCACCACCACCAAGAAGCAGCGCAAGGTCGTCGGCGGCGTCGCGGGTGCCGCGCTCGCCGCACTGGTCGGCCTCGGCCTCTCGGTCTCCCCGCTCACCACCGACGACACCCACTGGGGCAACCCCGTCCCGGGCGGCGTGCACGTGACCGCCGATGGCACCACTCCCCCGGTCGTCGTCCCGCACCCGGCCGACACGCACTGGGGCTGATCTTCCGTCAAGGCCCGGCGGACGCGGGCCCGGAGAAGGGACACGGACCGGTGGAACACATCATCAGCACGATCGAGGCCGACACCGCCACCACCGCGGACTTCGCGGCGCTGCCGCTGCCCGAGTCGTACCGGGGCGCGACGGTGCGCCGGGACGAGGCCGGCATGTTCGAGGGGATGGCCTCGCGGGACAAGGACCCGGGCGCGTCGCTGCGGGTCGAGGACGTGCCCACGCCGCCGCTCGGCCCGGGCGAGGCGATCGTCGCGGTGATGGCCAGCGCCGTCAACTACAACACCGTCTGGAGCGCGATCTTCGAGCCGGTGCCGACCTTCGGCTTCCTGGAGCGCTACGGCCGCTCCCGGCCCGACGCCGCGCACCACGACCGGCCGTACCACGTGGTCGGCTCCGACCTGGCCGGCGTCGTGCTGCGCACCGGCCCCGGCGTGACCCGCTGGCGGCCCGGCGACCGGGTGGTGGCGCACTGCCTGTCCGTCGAGCTGGAGTCCGCGGACGGGCACGGCGACACCATGCTCGACCCGGAGCAGCGGATCTGGGGCTACGAGACCAACTACGGCGGCCTCGCCGAGCTCGCCCTGGTCAAGGCCAACCAGCTGATGCCCAAGCCCGAGCACCTGACCTGGGAGGAAGCCGCCTGCTCCGGGCTGGTGAACTCCACCGCCTACCGGCAGCTGGTCTCCCGCAACGGCGCCGGCATGAAGCAGGGCGACGTGGTGCTGGTCTGGGGCGCCGGCGGCGGCCTCGGCTCGTACGCCACCCAGCTCGCCCTGAACGGCGGCGGCATCCCCGTCTGCGTGGTCTCCGGCGAGCGCAAGGCGGCGCTGGTCCGCTCGATGGGCGCCGAGCTGGTGATCGACCGGTCCGCCGAGGGCTACCGGTTCTGGAAGGACGAGCACACGCCGGACCCGCGCGAGTGGAAGCGCCTCGGCGCCCGCATCCGCGACCTCACCGGCGGCGACGACCCCGACATCGTGTTCGAGCACCCCGGCCGGGAGACCTTCGGCGCCAGCGTCTACGTGGCCCGCCGCGGCGGCACCGTGGTGACCTGCGCCTCCACCTCCGGCTTCCAGCACCAGTTCGACAACCGCTACCTGTGGACCTCGCTCAAGCGCGTCGTCGGCACCCACTTCGCGAACTACCGCGAGGCCTGGGAGGCCAACCGCCTGATCAGCCGGGGCATGGTGCACCCGACCCTGTCGGTCACCCACCCGCTGGCCGAGGTCGGCGAGGCCGCCCGCGCGGTGCACCGCAACCTCCACAGCGGCAAGGTCGGCGTGCTCGGCCTCGCCCCGCGCGCCGGGCTCGGCGTGCGCGACCACGAACTGCGCGAGCGGCACCGGCCGGCCATCGACCGGTTCCGCACCGAGGCCGGCTGAGCCCACGTTCCCGAACCCGTAGGACAGTCCCGAGGAGACCCGCCCGCATGACCACCGCCACCGCCGCCGAGGACGCCCTCTGGGCCCGGACCTACCACCCCGCCCCGGCCGGGGCGGGCCAGCTGGTCTGCTTCCCGCACGCCGGCGGCTCGGCCAGCTTCTTCTACCCGCTGTCGGCCGAACTCGCCGCCGCGGCCGAGGTGGTGGCGGTGCAGTACCCCGGCCGGCAGGACCGGCACGGCGAACCGACGCCGTCCGACATCAACGTCCTCGCCGACCTCGTCTACCGGGCGCTGCGGCCCCGGCTCGCCGCCCGGCCGACCACCCTGTTCGGCCACAGCATGGGCT
Organism: Streptomyces sp. Y1; assembly: GCF_041053115.1. Classification (NCBI taxonomy): domain Bacteria; kingdom Bacillati; phylum Actinomycetota; class Actinomycetes; order Kitasatosporales; family Streptomycetaceae; genus Streptomyces; species Streptomyces sp. Y1. Next base: position 3,661,933 of record NZ_CP163445.1, read on the forward strand.
CCGTCGTCGCCTTCGAGGTGGCCCGCCGGATGGAGGCGGACGGCCTGGCGCCGGTGCGCCTGTTCGCCTCCGGCCGGGGCGGCCCGTCGGTGCCGCGCACCGGCACCGTCCACCTGCGCGACGACGCGGGCATCGTCGCCGAACTGGACGGCCTGGCCGGCACGGACGCCGTGCTGCTCGCCGACGAGGACTTCCTGCGGATGGTCATGCCGGCCATCCGCGCCGACTACACCGCCGTCGAGACCTACCGCTGCGGCCCGGACGCCGTGCTGCGCTGCCCGATCACCGCGCTCACCGGCGACAGCGACCCCAAGGCGCCGCACGAGGAGGTGCTGGTGTGGGGCCGGCACACCAGCGGGGACTTCGAGCTGCGGCGGTTCCCGGGCGGCCACTTCTACCTGGTCGACGAGGCCGACGCGGTGACGGACGTCCTGCGGCGGCACCTGGTGACGGCCACGACGGCCACGGATCCGGCCGGTCAGCGCACGGCACCGTAACCTCCGAGCCGGGGCGCCCCGTTCGATGCCCCCTGGGGCGCCCCTACGACCTCCGCCCGCGGCGCGCGGACGGGCGCGAGCGTGACCACCGAGGTCAGCAGCAGCCCGCCGCGCGCCAGCCAGCGGCCGGAGTAGTCCGCACGCAGCCCGAGCTCCCGCTCCAGCGGGGTGAGCAGCAGGTGCGCGCGGAACGTCCCCTCCGGCGTGAAGGTGAGGTCCGCGTCGAAGAAGTCGAGGATGCGCCGGCCCTGCGGGAACCAGGCCTTGTAGACGCTCTCCTTCGCGCTGAACAGCAACCGCCCCCAGTTCACCGGCTGCGGGGCGGTTCGCCGCAGTTCCCGCAGCCGCGCGCACTCGTCGGGCGAGGCGATCGACTCCAGCAGGTCCTCGGGCAGCGGCTCGTCGGGCTCGACGTCGATGCCGAGCGCCAGCACGTCCGCCGTCCGGACCACCGCCGCCGCCCGGTAGTTCGTCGAGTGGGTGATGCTCCCCAGCACCCCGGCGGGCCAGCGCGGCTCGCCCAGCGGCCCCGGCGGCACCGCCACCGGCGGCAGCCCGAGCCGGGCCAGCGCCCGGCGGGCGCACAGCCGCGCGGTGGTGAACTCGCGCCGCCGGGACTCCACCGCCCGGGAGATCTGCGCCGCCTCCTCGGGGTAGAGCGGCCCCTCCAGGCCGTCGTTGAACGCCTCGGCCGAGGCCACCTCGGAGGGCAGGATGTCTGCGATCACGGCACCTCACACACCTTCACGGTTCGAAGAATCGAAGAACGGGGGGACAGGGGGACGGGGGGACGTCGGGGGACGGGGGACGGCGGCGGGCGGGGCCGTGACGGCCCCGCCCGCACCGGCCCGCGCTCAGCCGGTCTTGCGGCGGAAGCTGCGCTTGCGGGCGGCCGGGCCGTGCAGGTCGCCGACCTTGCTGCGGCCGGCCTGCTGCGCCTCGCGGGCCTGCCGGGCGGCGCCGCCGCTCTTCAGGCCGAGCGCGTCCTGGAAGCGGCGCCGCAGGTCGTCCTGCGGGGCGGCGGGCGCGGCGGCGGGGGCGGCGGTGAGCTTGGCGGACTGCTGGATGTTGCCGGTCATGGGGACCTCCGAGGTGGTGAGCGGGCGGAACAGGGGGTGGAAGGCGGACAGCGGGGCGACGGACGTTCTGGACGCGGTCATGCGAGGGCTCCTTGCGAGGGGTCGGCGAGGTCTTCGGGCCTCCGGGCGGGCCCGGGGAGGAAGCGGCTGAGGGCGGCGGTCAGCGCGAAGGCGCCGGCGTTGTACCAGAGCGTCGCGCCGGTCGCCGAGCAGAACCGGTCGATCCGGTCGGGCGCGTCGGCGGCGACGCCCCCGGTCACGGCGAGGAAGATCGCCCCGACCACGGCCACACCGACCGCCGAACCGAACTGGGTGACGGCGTTGACGACCCCGGATCCCGCACCGGAGTCCTGCGGCGGCACCTCGCTGAGCACCACCGAGGCGAGCACCGGCGAGCACAGGCCCATGCCGAAGCCCACCACCAGCTCCGCGCCGGCCACCTGCCACCAGGACAGGCCCGCCCCGGCCGAGCGGACCGCGGCCGTCAGCAGCAGCGAACCGGCCGCCATGACCGCCGCTCCCGCCCCGACGAACAGCCGGCCGCGGCGCGTGCCGTGCCGCCACGCGATCTGGAAGGTGACCGCGATGCCGACCGGCCAGGCCGCCGTCGCCAGCGCCGTCCGCAGCACCGACCAGCCGAGGCCGTACTGCAGGTGGTAGGTGAGGACGAGCGCGAGCGAGCCGATCCCGGTGAAGGCGAGCAGCGTCACCGCCAGCCCGGCCGCGAAGCTGCGCCGGGCGAACAGCGGCGGCGGCACCAGCGCGCTGCCGTCCCGGGCGTGCCGGCGGCGCTGGTGGCGGGCGAACAGCAGGAACAGGACGGGCGCCGCGAGCGCCGGCAGCAGCATCCAGGCCGGCCAGCCCTGCTCGCGGCCCTGCACCAGCGGGTACATCAGCCCGAACGCGGCCGCGGTGAGCAGCGCGACGCCGGGCAGGTCGAGCCGGGGCGGGCCCTCGTGCCGGTTCTCCGGCAGGAGTCCGGCGCCGAGCCCCGTGATCAGCAGCCCGAGCGGCAGGTTGACCAGGAAGATCGCCCGCCAGCCGAGGCCGAACAGGTCGAGCCCGGTCAGCAGTCCGCCGAGCAGCGGGCCGCCGACGCTGCCCAGGGTGAGCGCCGCGCCCAGCACGGCGAAGGCGACCGGCCACTCCTTCGGGCGGAACAGCGTGACGATCACCGACATCACCTGCGGCACCATCAGCGCCGCCGCCACCCCCTGCACCAGGCGGGCGGCGACCAGGAGTTCGGCGTTCGGGGCGAAGCCGCAGGCGGCCGAGGCGAGGGTGAAGCCGGCCACCCCGGCGAGGAACACCCGCTTGCGGCCGTGGATGTCGCCGAGCCGGCCGCCGGTGATGAGGGAGAGCGAGAACGCCAGGGCGTAGCCGGCGAGCGTCCACTGGGCGGTGGCGAAGTCGGCGCCCAGGTCGCGCTGCACGGCGGGGAGGACGACGGTGACGATGTTGACGTCGAGGCTGTCCAGGAACGAGGCGCCGGTGACGACGGCCAGCAGCAGCCAGCGCAGGCGCGGCGGGGCGGGATGCGCCTGCGGCGGATCCGCGGGTTCGGCGGCTTCGGCGGGCTCGGCGGCTTCGGCGGCTTCGGCGGCAGGTGGCGCGGGAAGTGCGGTCTCCTGCACGGTGGTTGACACGACGGGACCTCCCGAGGGGTCGGTGCGGGGACGCCCGGGCGCCGGAGGCCCCGGATCGGGGGCCGTCCGGCGTTCCGGGCGTCGTCGGGTGCGGGATCGGGCGGGTGCGGGGTCGGGCGGGTGCGGGATCGGGCGGGTGCGGACGGGTCAGAGCACGCCGAGGACGGCGTCCAGGGCCTGGTCCATCTCGTCGACGGTCAGCTCCTCGGCCAGCCGGAGCGCGTCCGTGCCGCCGCCCACCGGGGCGGCCTGCGGGGCGCCGGCGAGTTCGAGCAGCCGGCCGAGCAGGCCGCTCTGCCGCAGGTCGGCCGCCGAGATCCGGCCCAGCGCCCAGCGGGCGGCCTGCTCCGGGTCCTGCGGCGGGGCGCTGTCCTCGGGCCGGACGGCGCCGGAGTCCAGGCGGACGTTCAGGAAGTCCGCGATGGCCTGCGGCGTCGGGTAGTCGAAGGCCAGCGTGCTGGGCAGCGGCACCTGCGCGAACGCGGAGAGCCGGTTGCGCAGTTCGACGGCCATCAGCGAGTCCCAGCCGTGGTCGCGCAGCGGCTGCTCGGCCCGGACGGTCGCGGTGTCCGACAGCCCGAGGACGGCGGCCACCTCCTGCCGGACGAGCTCGGTGAGCGAGGCGATCCGCTCCGGGCCGGTCAGGCCGGCCAGCCGCTCGCCCAGCGAGTCGGTGCCCGCCGCCGAGCGGCGCGCCCGGCGCAGCGGGGTGCGCAGCAACGCCCGCAGCAGCGGCGGGAGTTCCGACCCCGCCGCGCGCTGCAGCCGGTCCAGGTCGAGCCGCAGCGGCACCAGGAGCGGCTCCGGCCGGCCGAGTGCCGTGTCGAACAGGGCGAGGCCCTGCTCGACGGTCAGCGGCTGCGCGCCCTGGCGGCGCATCCGGCCCAGTTCGGCGTCGCCGAGGTGGGCGGTCAGCCCGGTGCCGCCCTGCTCCCACAGGCCCCAGGCGAGGCTGGTGCCGGGCAGGCCGCGACGGGTGCGGTGGGCGGCGAGGGCGTCCAGGTAGGCGTTGGCCGCCGCGTAGTTGCTCTGCCCCGGGGAGCCGAGCGTGCCGGCCACCGAGGAGAACAGGACGAACGCGGCCAGGTCCAGCCCGCGGGTGAGCTCGTGCAGGTGGCGGGCGCCGGTGGCCTTCGGGGCCAGGACGCGGCCGAACCGCTCGGCGGTCTGGTTCACCACGACGCCGTCGTCGATCACGGCGGCCAGGTGGACCACGCCGGTCAGCGGGTGGTCGGCGTCGACCGCCGCCAGTGCCGCCGCGACCTGCGCGCGGTCCGCCACGTCGCAGGCCAGCACCCGGACGGTGGCGGCGCCGGCCGCGCGCAGCTCGTCCACCAGCTCGTCCGTCCCGGCCGCGGCCGGGCCGCGGCGCGAGGTCAGCACGAGGTGGCGGACGCCGTGCCCGGTGACCAGCCGGCGGGCCGTCAGGCGGCCCAGCTCGCCGGTGCCGCCGGTGACCAGGACGGTGCCGTCCGGGTCCAGCGGGCGCGGCGAGGTGAGCACCAGCTTGCCGATGTGCCGCCCCTGCGCCATGAAGCGGAACGCGTCCGCCGCCCGGCGCACGTCGTACGCGGCGAACGGCAGCGGGGCGACGACCCGCCGCTCCAGCAGGTCGGCGACGACGGTGAGCATCTCCAGGATGCGGTCCGGTCCGGCGTCCATCAGGTCGAACGCCCGGTAGTGGACGCCCGGGTGGGCGGCCGCGACCTCCGCCGCCCGCCGGATGTCGGTCTTGCCCATCTCCAGGAAGCGGCCGGCGCGCGGCTCCAGCAGCCGCAGCGAGGCGTCGATGAACTCGCCGGTGAGCGAGTTCAGCACGAGGTCGAAGCCGCCGTCCGTCCGCCACCGCGTCTCGAAGCCGGTGTCGCGCGAGGAGGCGATCCGCTCCTGCGGCAGCCCGAGCCGGCGCAGCGTCGCCCACTTGCCGGCGCTCGCCGTGCCCCACACCTCGGCGCCGAAGTGCCGGGCCAGCTGGACGGCGGCCATGCCGACGCCGCCCGCCGCCGCGTGCACCAGCACCCGCTCCCCGGCGGTCAGCCCGCCGAGTTCGAGCAGCCCGTGGTAGGCGGTGAGGAAGGCCAGCGGGACGGTCGCGGCCTCGGCGAAGCCGACGCCGTCCGGGATCCGCACCATCATCCGGCCGTCCGCCCGGACCTCGGTGCCGAAGGTGCCGACCGCGAGGCCCATCACCCGGTCCCCCGGGCGCAGGTGGGCGACGCCCGGTCCGGTCTCCAGGACCACGCCGGCGCACTCCAGGCCCAGCTTGGGGGCGTGCACCATGTCGAGCGCGTTCAGCACGTCCCGGAAGTTCAGGCCGGAGGCGTGCACCCGCAGCCGCACCTCGTGCTCGCCGAGCGGGCCGCCGTCCTCGACCGGGACCAGGGCGAAGGTGTCCAGTCGGCCCTTCTCCCGGATGTCCAGGTGCCAGGCCGCCGCGGCCGGGGGCGGCAGCAGGGTGCCGTCCGCCGACTGCGTCGGGCGCAGGCGCGGGACGAGGACGGCGGCGGCGCGGACGGCCAGTTCGGGCTCGTCCGCGGCGGCCAGGGCCCGGGCGACCTGGTCCGGGTCCCCGTGGGCGTCGGTGGCCTGGTCCGGGTCCAGGTCGAGCAGGCGCAGGCGGTGCTCCGGGTGCTCGGTGCGGACCGAGCGGAGCAGGCCCCACAGCACGGCCTGCTCGGGCGCCGGCACCTCGTCCTCGGGGCGGGCCGGGACGGCGCCCCGGGTCAGCCAGACGACCTCGGTGTCGGCGAAGCGGACGTCGGACACCAGGAGCTTGACCTGCTCCAGGGCTGTGACGGCGGTCCGCTCGGCCGCACCGGCCTCGGCGGTCGCAGCTGTCTCGGACAGGTCGACCAGGATGCGGGCCGGGACGGCCGGGCGGGCGAGCAGGTCCGCCAGGTCGCGGACCGTGGTCAGGCCCAGCCCGGCGGCGACGGGGTGCTCCGAGGAGCCGCCGAGGACGACGGTGTCACCGAGGCCGGCGGCGGCGCCGGTCTCCGGCAGCGGCTGGAACTCCAGCCGGTACAGGTGCTCGGCGCCCGAGGCGGGCCGCACCCGCAGCTGCTCCGCCCGGGCCCGCTGCACCTCCAGCGAGCCCGCCGACAGCACCGGCTCGCCGGCGGCGTCCGTCACCAGCACCCGGGCCGCCAGGCCGTCCGGGGAGGTGAGCTCCACCCGGACCCGCAGCTCGGTGCTGTCCGTCGCGTACAGGGTCACGTCCGACCAGGCGAACGGCAGCAGCACGGTGTCCGGCTCGCCGCTGTCGGAGCCGGAGTCGGAGTCGGCGGTGACGCCGGCCAGGGTGTGCAGCGCGGCGTCGAGCAGCGCCGGGTGGATCGCGTGGCCGTCCGCGCTCAGCCCCTCGGGCAGCACGACCCTGCCGTACGCGACCCGCTCGCCCGACCGGCGGTGCAGCTCGGTCAGGCCCCGGAAGGCCGGACCGTAGCCGAGGCCCTGCTCCGCCAGGCCGTCGTAGAGGCCGTCCAGCGCCACCGGTTCGGCGCCCGGGACGGGCCAGGCGCCCAGCTCGGCGGACTCCGCCGTGGCGTCGCCCCCGGTGTCGGCCAGGCGGCCCTGCGCGTGCAGGGTCCAGGGCGCGTCGGGGGCGGCCGCCTCCGACTGGCTGTGGATCTCCAGCGGGCGGGCCTCGTGCTCGTCCGCCGGGCCGACCTTGACCTGCAGCCTCAGGCCCTCGGTGGCCGGCAGCACCATCGGCTGGGCCAGCGTCAGCTCGGCCACCCCGGCCGCACCCACCTGGTGGGCGGCGGACAGCGCCAGGTCCAGCAGACCCGCGCCCGGCACGAGGAACGCACCGAAGACGGCGTGGTCCGCCAGCCACGGCTGGTCGCCGAGCGACACCCGGCCGCTCAGCAGGTGGCCCTCGCCGCCCGCCAGCGCCGTCACGGCCGCCAGCCACGGGTGCTCGGCCGCGAGCAGCCCGGCGGAACGGGCGTCCCGGCCCGCCCTCGGGGCGTCCAGCCAGTACGGGCGGCGCTGGAAGGCGTAGGTGGGCAGGTTGGCGGGGGTGCCGGCGGCAGTGCTGGTGCCAGGGCCGGTGCCGAGGACGGCCGTCCAGTCGAGGTCCTGGCCGGCGACGTGGAGGGCGCCGGCGGCGGCGAGCAGGGCGGCCGGTTCGTCGTCGGTGGCCCGGAGGGAGGCGGTGAAGACGGCGTCGTCCAGGCAGGCGGCGCCCATCGCGGACAGCACCCCGGACGGCCCGCATTCCAGGAAGCGGCGCACGCCCGCGTCGTGCAGGGTGCGGAGGGCGTCCAGGAAGCGGACGGCCTCGCGGGCCTGGCGCGCCCAGTACCGCGGGGAGCGCACGCCCTCGCCCGGGGCGAGGTCCGCGCCCATCCAGCGGCCGTCCAGGGTGCTGACCAGCGGCACCCGTGGGGCCCGCAGCTCGCACGTCTCGACGACGGCGGTGAACTCGGCCAGCATCGCGTCCATGTGCGGGCTGTGGAAGGCGTGCGACACCTCCAGGCGGCGCACCCGGCGACCGGCGGCGCTCATGGCGGCGAGCAGTTCCTCGACGGCGGCCGTGTCGCCGCTGACCACCGTCTGGGTCGGCGAGTTGACGCCCGCGACCGCGATCCGGCCGGACGACACCTGGGCGAGGGCGGTGAGGACCTCGTCCTCGCCCGCCTCCACGGAGGCCATCGCGCCGCCCGTCTCGCAGCCCTGCATCAGCCGCCCCCGGGCAACGACCAGCCGCGCCGCGTCGTCCAGCGACAGCACACCCGCGACGTGCGCGGCGGCCAGCTCACCGACCGAGTGCCCGGCCACGGCGGCCGGGGACACACCCCACGCCTCCCACACCCGGTACAGCGCCACCTCGACGGCGAACAGGGCGGGCTGGGTGAACTCCGTCCGGTGCACCAGTCCCGCATCCACGCCCTCGGGGTCCGCGAACACGACCTCCTTCAACGGCCGCGCCGCATACCGGTCCAGCACCTCGACGACCTCGTCGAAGGCCGCCCGGAAGAGCGCCGAGGACGCGTACAGACCGGCGGCCATGCCCAGCCGCTGGCTGCCCTGACCGGTGAACAGCACACCGAGGCCCGGGCCGCTCGCGACCGGCAGGCCGACGACCGCACCCGCACCGGGACGGCCCTCGGCCAGGCTCCGCAGAGCGGTGACGGTGTCGGCCGTGGAGGCGGCGACGACGGCGGCGCGGTGTTCGAAGTGGGTGCGGTGCTGGGCGGCGGTCAGGGCGACGTCCGCGAGCGGGGTGCCGGGGTTGGCGTCGAGCCAGTCGGCCCAGCGGGTGGCCTGGGCACGCAGCGCGGCTTCGTCGCGGCCCGAGATCAGGACCGGGCGGGCCTGCGGCTGGGAGTCTTCCGGCTGGAGGGCTTCGGCGGTGGGGGCTTCCTCCAGGATGAGGTGGGCGTTGGTGCCGCTCAGGCCGAAGGACGACACGCCCGCCCGGCGGGGCCGGTCGGCGCGCTGCCAGGGGGTGTTCTGCTGGAGGAGCGCCAGTCCGCTGCCGTCCCACTCGATGTGCGGGCTCGGCTCGTCGGCGTGGAGGGTGCGCGGCAGGGCGCCGTTCTCCAGGGCGAGGACCATCTTGATCACGCCGATGACGCCGGCGGCCGCCTGGGCGTGGCCGATGTTCGACTTCGAGGAGCCGAGGAGCAGCGGGCGGTCGGCGGAACGGTGGGGCCCGAAGACCTCGGCCAGGGCACCCGCCTCGATCGGGTCGCCGAGCGACGTCCCGGTGCCGTGCGCCTCGACGGCGTCGATGTCGGCGGCGGAGAGCCGGGCGGCGGCCAGGGCGTCCTGGATGACGCGCTGCTGGGAGGGGCCGTTGGGGGCGGTGAGGCCCTGGCTGCGGCCGTCCTGGTTGATCGCGCTGCCCTTGATGACCGCGAGAACGCGGTCCCCGTCGCGCTGAGCGGCGGAGAGGCGCTTGAGGACGAGGATGCCGCAGCCCTCGGCCCAGCCCGCGCCGTCCGCGTCGGCACCGAAGCTCTTGCAGCGGCCGTCCGCCGCCATGCCCTTGAGACGGCTGAACTCGACGAAGAGTGCGGGGGTGTTCATGACGGTGACGCCGCCGACCAGCGCGAGCTCGCACTCGCCGGAGCGCAGCGCCTGGGTGGCGAGGTGCACGGCGACGAGCGAGGAGGAGCAGGCAGTATCGACGGTCACGGCCGGGCCCTGGAGCCCGAGCGCGTACGAGACGCGACCGGAGACCACGCTGCTCGCGTTGCCGGTGCTCATGTAGCCGTCCAGGACTTCGAGTTGACGTCCTTCGTGGCTGCCGTAGTCCGAGCTCATGGCGCCGAGGTAGACGCCGGTGCGGGTGCCTTCCAGGCTGCCCGGGCGGATGCCCGCACGCTCCAGCGCCTCCCACGCGGCTTCGAGGACGAGCCGCTGCTGCGGGTCCATCGACTGCGCCTCGCGCGGGCTGATGCCGAAGAACGCGGCGTCGAACTGGTCGACGTCCTCCAGGAATCCGCCCTCGCGGGCGTAGCTCTTGCCCACGGCGTCCGGGTCCGGGTCGAACAGGTCCAGGCCCTGCCAACGCTTGGGGAAGCCGCCGATGGCGTCACCGCCGGAGACCAGCAGCTCCCAGAACCCTTCCGGGGTGTCGATCCCGCCGGGAAGGCGGCAGGCCATCGAGACGACCGCGATCGGGTCGTCCGTCCGGGCGCTGGCGAGGACGCGGGTGGGGGTGAGTGCGGGCTTCGCGGTGCCGAGGTCGAGCCGGTCCAGGATCAGGCCGGCGATCGCGGTGGGGGTCGGGTAGTCGAAGGCGAGGGTGGACGGCAGGGTCAGGCCGGTCTCGGCGGCGAGACGACGGCGCAGTTCGACGGCCATGAGGGAATCGAGGCCGAGCTCCTTGAACACCTGCTGAGCGCCGATGCCGTCCGCGCCACCGACGCCGAGGACGGCCGCCGCCTCGCGGCGGACCAGGTCCAGCAGCGTGCCCTGGCGCTCGGCCGGGCTCAGCGCCGCCAGGCGCTCGCGCAGCGCGGAGGGCGCGGCCGCAGCCGTCCCCGCGCGGCGCAGGCGGGCCCGGACGAGGGACCGCAGCAGCGGCGGCACGTCACCACCGCGCTCCAACTCGCGTCGCACCGAACCCAGTTCGAGACGGACGGGAACGACGTGGGCGAAGGCGGAGCCGAGCGAGGCATCGAGTGCGCGCAGGCCCTGGGCGGGGGTGAGGGCGGCGACGCCCTGGCGGCGCATCCGCTGGAGTTCGGCGTCGCCGAGGTGGGCGGTCAGGCCGGTGCCGGCCTGCTGCCACAGGCCCCAGGACAGGCTCAGGCCCGGCAGACCGTCCGCCCGGCGCCGCGCGGCCAGGGCGTCGACGTAGGCGTTCGCCGCCGCGTAGCCGCTCTGGCCCGCGCTGCCGAGGACACCGGCGGCGGAGGAGAAGAGGACGAACGCGTCCAGGTCCAGGCCCCGGGTGAGCTCGTGCAGGTGACGGGCGCCGATGGCCTTCGGGGCCAGGACGCGGGCGAAGCGCTCGGCGCTCTGGCCGGCGAGCAGGCCGTCGTCCAGGACGGCGGCCAGGTGGAACACCGAACCGAGCGCGCCACCAAGGCCGTTGACGACCGCCGCGATCTGCTCACGGTCCGCGACGTCGCACGCCTCGATCCGCACGCTCTCCGCACCGGCGGCCAGCAGTGCGCCCCGGACATCGGCGGCGCCGGAGGCCGCCTCACCCTGACGAGAGGTCAGCACGAGGTGACGCACACCGTGGTGGCGCACCAGGTGCTCGGCCAGCTCCCGGCCCAGCTCACCGGTGCCGCCGGTGACGAGAACCGTCCGCTCCGGGTCCAGCACGACCCGCTCGGACGCGTCCGCCGCCGACACCCGCACCAGCCTCGGGGCCGTGACCCGGCCGCCGATCACGGCCAACTCCGGCTCACCGTCTGCGAGCAGAGCCCGCGCGATGGTGCCGGCGTCCGCGTTCGTGTCGAGGTCCAGCAGTCGGATCGCCCGGTCCTGGTACTCCGCGCGCACCGTCCGGACGAAGCCCGCCAGCGCGGCCTGCACCGGTTCACCGGCAACGGCGCCGCGCGTCACGAACACCAGCTCGCCAGGCTCGTCCACCAGCCGCTGAACCAGCGCGAGCACGTCCGCCAGCGCCTCGTGGACCGGTCGGCCGGCCCAGCCCGTCAGGTCCACCAGGGTCCGGCCGGGCAGCTCGTCGGCGTCGACGTCGGCGTCGACGAGGTGGTCGATACCCAGCAGGCGCGCCAGGTCGCCGTTCCCGCCGAGGACGGCGCTGCGGCCGGCTTCCGCCGAGGACGGCGACTGCTGCACCTCCTGGTGGTCGACGCGGTAGAGGTGGTCGACGGTGGCGGCCCCGCGGACCTGCTCGGCGGTCGCCTCGCGGATCTGCAGTCCGTCCACGAACGCCACCGGGCCACCGGCCGGGTCCGCCACCCAGATCCGGGCGCTGGTGCCCGACGCGTCCAGGTCGACGCGCACCCGCAGTTCGGTGCCACCGGCCGCGAACAGCTCCACGCCCGTCCACTCGAAGGGCAGGAACACCCGCTGGTCGCCCTCGGCCTCGTCACGGGCACCGACCAGGGTGTGCAGGGCGGCGTCCAGCAGAGCGGGGTGGACACCGTACTCGTCGGCCTTCAGGCCCTCGGGGAGCCGGACGAGGCCGTACGCGGTGCTGCCGTCACGGAACAGCTCGGTCAGGCCCTGGAACGCCGGACCGTAGGCCAAGCCCCGGGCGGCGAAGCGCTCGTAGAAGCCCTCCAGGCTCACGGACTCGGCGTTCACCACCGGCCAGTGGCGAAGAGCGTCGAAGCCTTCCGACTCGCCCTTCTCCTCGGCGAGTTCACCGGAGGCGTGCAGCGTCCAACCGTCCTGCGCGTCCTCGGGACGGCTGTAGAGGGAGACCGGCCGGCGGCCGCTGTCCACACCGCCGACGACGACCTGCAGCCGGACCGGGCCCTCCAGGACCAGCGGCTCGACGAGCGCCAGCTCCTCGACCCGACCCGCGCCGACCTCACGGCCGGCGGCCAGGACCAGATCCAGGATCCCGGTGCCGGGGACGAGCACCGTGCCGAAGGCGGCGTGGTCGCGCAGCCACGGCTGGCCGTTCGGCGCCAACCGCCCGGTGAACAGGTGGCCCTCACCGTCCGCGAGCGCCGTGCCCGCGCCCAGCCACGGGTGGGCGGAGGCTTCGAGGCCCATCGAGCCCGCATCCGCCGAACCCGAACCCACCTCGGTCCAGTAGTGCTCGCGCTGGAACGCGTAGGTGGGGAGGTCGGTGACCAGGTCGCCGCTGTTCCCGAGGACCTTCGTCCAGTCGACGGCCACACCTTGGGTGTGCAACTGGCCGAGGGACTTAAGGAGTTGGTCGAGGCCGCCCTCGTTGCGGGCGAGGGAGCCGACGACCACGCCGCCGTGTTCGGCACTGCCGTCCGTCAGCGGCATGGCCAGCACCGGGTGGGCGCTGACCTCGATGAACACGTTGCGGCCGTCGCCGAGCAGCTGCTCCAGCGCCCGGTCGAAGCGGACCGGCTCCCGCAGGTTCCGGCACCAGTACGCACCGTCCAGCTCGGGACCGTCCAGCACCCGGCCCAGGACGGTGGAGTAGAAGGGAACGGACGCACGGCCGGGCGTCAGGTCGGCGAACTCCTCCGCCAGGCCCGGCAGCAGCGGGTCCATCTGCGCGCTGTGCGAGGCGTAGTCGACGTTCACCCGGCGGCAGAACACATCCTGCTGCGCCAGGTCCGCCACCAGGGCGTCGATGGCCTCGCTCTCACCGCTGACCACGGTCGAGCCGGGCGTGTTCACCGCAGCCACGGAGAGCCGGCCGTCGTAGGCCTTCAGGATCTCCTCGACCTCGGTGACGGGCCGCTCGACCAGCGCCATGCCGCCGAAGCCGGTCACCGCGCGCACGGCCGCCGAGCGGTGGGCAACGACCTTGGCGCCCTGCTCCAGCGACAGCGCACCCGAGACGACGGCCGCGACGACCTCGCCCTGGCTGTGACCGACGACGGCGCTGGGCTCGACGCCCCACGAACGCCACAGCGCCGAGAGCGCCACACCCATCGCGAACAGCGCCGGCTGCACGACATCCACCCGGTCGACGGGCGGGTGATCGCCACCCGCGCCGGCCAGCACGTCCAGGACCGACCAGCCCGTGATCGGACGCAGTGCCGCGTCGCACGCCACGACGGCGTCACGGAACACCGGGGACTGCTCCAGCAGGGCAGCCCCCATGCCGAGCCACTGGCTGCCCTGGCCCGGGTACACGAACACGACCTCGCCGGGGTGACCGGCGACGCCGACGCCCGCCGAGTCACCGGCGGCCAGCGAGCGCAGCTGCGCCACCGCCTCGTCGGCGGAGCCCGCGACGACCACCGCCCGGTGCTCGAAGTGGGTGCGGTGGTGGGCGGCGGTCAGGGCGACGTCCGCCAGCGGGATGCCGGGGTTGGCGTCGAGCCAGTCGGCCCAGCGGGCGGCCTGGGCGCGCAGGGCGGCCTCGTCGCGGCCCGAGATCAGGACCGGGAGGGCGGAGAGGTCGCCCGCACCCTCGCCGGTCGGGGCGGCCGGCGCCTCCGGGGCCTCTTCGAGGATGACGTGGGCGTTGGTGCCGCTGAGGCCGAAGGACGACACGCCCGCGCGACGCGCCCGCTCGCCGCGCTCCCAGCTGGTGGCTTCCTGGAGGAGGGCGAGCCCACTGCCGTCCCACTCGACGTGCGGCGTCGGCTCGTCGGCGTGCAACGTGCGCGGCAGCACACCGTTCTCCATGGCCAGCACCATCTTGATCACGCCGATGACACCGGCCGCCGCCTGGGCGTGGCCGATGTTCGACTTGGACGAGCCCAGCAGCAGCGGGCGGTCGGTGGGCCGGTTCGGCCCGAAGACCTCCGCCAGCGCCCCCGCCTCGATCGGGTCGCCGAGCGACGTCCCGGTGCCGTGCGCCTCGATCGCGTCGATGTCGGCGGCGGAGAGGCGGGCCGCCGCCAGGGCGTCCTGGATGACCCGCTGCTGCGACGGCCCGTTCGGCGCGGTCAGCCCCTGGCTGCGCCCGTCCTGGTTGATCGCGCTGCCCTTGATGACCGCGAGCACCCGGTCCCCGTCGCGCTGAGCGGCGGACAGCCGCTTGAGCACCAGGACCCCGCACCCCTCGGCCCAACCGGCACCGTCCGCACCCGCGCCGAAGCTCTTGCAGCGCCCGTCCGCCGCCATGCCCCGCAGCCGGCTGAACTCGACGAACAGGGAGGGGTTGCTCATCACGGTGACGCCGCCCACCAGCGCCAGCTCGCACTCGCCCGCGCGCAGCGCCTGGACGGCCAGGTGCACGGCGACGAGCGACGACGAGCAGGCGGTGTCCACGGTGACGGCCGGGCCCTGCAGCCCCAGCGCGTAGGAGACGCGGCCGGAGACGACGCTGCTGGCCTTGCCGGTGCTGATGTAGCCGTCGAGCGCGTCGAGGTCCTGGCCGAGGCTGCCGTAGTCGGTGCTCATGGTGCCGAGGTAGACGCCCGCCCGACTGCCTTCCAGGGTCTCCGGGCGGATGCCGGCGCGCTCCAGGGCCTCCCACGAGGCTTCGAGGACGAGCCGCTGCTGCGGGTCCATCGACAGGGCCTCGCGCGGCGAGATGCCGAAGAAGGCGGCGTCGAAGCGTTCGACGTCCGTGAGGAAGCCGCCTTCCCGGGCGTAGCTCTTGCCCACCGCCTCCGGGTCCGGGTCGAACAGGTCCAGGCCCTGCCAGCGCTCCGGGAAGCCGCCGATCGCGTCGCCGCCCGAGGCCAGCAGCTCCCAGAAGCCCTCCGGGGTGTCGATCCCGCCGGGGAGGCGGCAGGCCATCGAGACGACCGCGATCGGCTCGGAGCGTTGCGCCTCCAGCTCGGCCGCGCGCTTCTGGAGGGCCCGGATGGCCGGCAGGGCCTGTTCCATGCGGTCCTGGGCTGAGGTCGTCATGTGGATGTCCTTTCCGCGTGCCCGTCGGTGGGGCTCGGGGTCACGTGAGCGGGAGAGGTGGGGGTTTCGGGTCAGAGCAGGTCGAGCCCGACGCCGCCCAGCAGGGCGTCCAGCTCGGCGTTGAGGTCGTCGACGGACCGTTCCTGGACCATCGGCGGCGCCGGAACCCCGGCCGGGGCGGCCGCCTCCTCCCGCTGGACGAGGTCCACGAGGTCGACGAGCCGTTCCAGCAGTCCGGCGCGGTGGATCTGCTCGGCCGACAGCCGTTCGAGGGCCCAGCCGAGGGTGGCCGCCGGGTCCTGCGCGGCGCCCCGGTCGGCCGCCGGGGGCGGGCCGGTGAGGCCGAGCCGGTCGAGCAGCAGCGCCGCGATCGCCTCGGGGGTCGGGTAGTCGAAGGCGAGGGTGGCGGGCAGGGTGAGCCCGGTCTCGGCGGAGAGCCGGCGGCGCAGTTCGACGGCCATCAGCGAGTCCAGTCCGAGGTCCTTGAGCACCTGCCGGGGGGCGAGCGCGGTGCCGGCCTTGCCGCCGAGGACGGCGCCGATCTCGCGCAGGACGGTGCCCAGCAGCGCCTCGCGCCGTTCGGCCTCGGGCAGGGCGGCCAGCCGGTCCTTCAGGCCGGCCGGCTGTCCGGCGGCGGTGCGGGCGGCGGCCCGGCGGCGGCCGGGGGCCACCAGCCCCCGGAGCACCGAGGCGAGTCGGCCGCCGTCCCCGGCGGCGCGGCGGGCGCCGGCGAGGTCGAGCCGGACGGGCACCAGGTTCTCGGCGTTCTCGGCGGAGTAGCGGTCGAGCGCCGCGCCGAGCAGGCGCAGGCCCTGGTCGACGGGCAGCGGCGCGATGCCCTGGCGCCGCATCCGGGCGAGTTCGGCGCCGCCCAGGTGGGAGGTCATGCCGACCCCGGCCTGCTCCCACAGCCCCCAGGCGAGGCTGGACGCCGTCAGGCCGTCCGCCCGCCGGCGCGCGGCGAGCGCGTCGAGGAAGGTGTTCGCGGCGGCGTAGACGCCCTGGCCGGCGGTGCCGAGGACACCGGCGGCGGAGGAGAAGAGCACGAACGCGTCGAGGTCCAGGCCCCGGGTCAGCTCGTCCAGGTGGAGGGCGCCGGTCGCCTTGGGGGCCATCACCCGAGCGAGTCGGCCCTCGTCCTGGCCCGTGAGGAGGCCGTCGTCCAGGACGCCGGCCAGGTGGCAGACCGCAGTCCACGGCGCATCCGGACCCGCCAGAGCGAGCACCTTCGCCACGTCATCCCGCCGAGTGACATCACACGCCACCACCTGCACACTCTCCGCGCCGGCCGCCAGCAGCGCCTGCGTCGTCTCGGTCGCCCCGGGGGCGTCGGGGCCCTGCCGGGAGGTCAGTACCAGCCGCCGCACGCCGTGCCGGCGGACCAGTTCGGCCGCCACCTGGCGGCCCAGTTCGCCGGTGCCGCCGGTGATCAGGACGGTTCCGTCCGGACGCGGCGTGCGCGGCTCCACGGTCCCGATCGGGACGCGCGCCAGGCGCGGGGCCAGGGCGCGGCCGGCCCGGAGGACCAGCTCGGGCTCGTCCGCGAGGGCGAGCGCGGCCGGGGCCGCGTCCGGGCCGTCCAGGTCGAGCAGGCGGATCGTCCGCTCCGGGTGCTCGGTGCGGGCGGTGCGCAGCAGGCCCCAGAGCGGGGCGTGCGCCAGGCCCGGCAGCCGGTCGCCGTCGACGGCGGCCACGCTGCCGGCGGTCACCCAGACCAGCTCGGCCGCGCCCAACCTCGGCTCGGCGAGCAGCTGTTGGAGGGTGCGCAGCGCCTCCCCCGCCAGTCGGGACGCCTCGGTGGGCTCGGCGGCCCCGGTGGCGTCCACGACGACGACCGCCGGCACGGGCCCGGCAGAAGCCATCCGCGCGAGCAGCGCGGCGACATCGGCCAGCGACTCGGCGCCCAGGCGCGCGGCGAGGGCGCCGCTGCCGCCCAGCACGACGGCCGGACGGGCGGCGGCGGGCGGCGGCGTGGCCGGCAGCGCGACCGGCGGGAACTCCAGCCGGTACAGGTCCCCCGTGCTCCGGGCGGCGGCCAGCTGCTCGGCCGTCGCCTCCCGCAGGTTCAGGCCGCCGACGTGCGCGACCGGGCGGCCGAGCGGGTCGGCGGCCCAGAACTCGATCTGCCGGCCGCCGGCCACCTCGGTCACGTCGATCCGGACGCGCAGTTCGGACGCGCCCGCCAGGTACAGCTGGGCGTCGGTCCACTCGAACGGGAGCAGCGCGGACCCGGCCGGGGTCAGTTCGGCGACGACCGCCTGCAGCACGTGCAGCGCGGTGTCGAGGAGGGCCGGGTGGACGCCGTACTCGTCGGCCTTCAGGCCCTCGGGGAGCCGGACCAGGCCGTACGCGGTGTCGCCGCTGCGGAACAGCTCGGTCAGGCCCTGGAAGGCCGGGCCGTAGGCCAGGCCTCGGGCGGCGAAGCGCTCGTAGAAGCCGTCCAGGCTGACGGGCTCGGCACCGGCGACCGGCCAGTGGCGGAGCGCGTCGAACCCGTCCTGCGCCGACTCGCCCGCCTCGTCGGCGAGTTCACCGGAGGCGTGCAGCGTCCAGCCGTCCTCGACGTCCTCGAGACGGCCGTGGATCGTGAGCGGGCGGCGGCCGCCGGTGCCGGGGGCGCCGACCGCGATCTGCAGCCGGACCGGGCCCTCCAGGACCAGCGGCTCCGACAGGGTCAGCTCGGCGACCCGCGCGGCGCCCACCGACTCCGCGGCGGCCCAGGCGAGTTCGAGCAGGCCGGTGCCGGGGACCAGGACGGTGCCGAAGGCGGCGTGGTCGCGCAGCCACGGCTGGGCGTTCGGCGCCAGCCGACCGGTGAACAGGTGGCCCTCGCCCTCGGCCAGAGCAGTCGCGGCGCCCAGCCAGGGGTGTTCGGACGCCTCCAGGCCCATCGAGCCAGCGTCGGCGGAGGCCGCGGTGGCCTCCGTCCAGTAGCGGTCGCCCTGGAAGGCGTAGGCCGGGAGGTCGGCGACCGGAGAGCCGCCCTCACCGAGGACCTTCGTCCAGTCGATGTCGACGCCCTGGACGTGCAACTGACCGAGAGACTTCAGGAGTTGGTCGAGGCCGCCCTCGTTGCGGGCGAGGGAGCCGACCACCACGCCGCCGTGTTCGGCGCTGCCGTCCGTCAGCGGCATGGACAGCACCGGGTGGGCACTCACCTCGACGAACACGTTCCGGCCGTCACCGAGCAACTGCTCCAGCGCCCGGTCGAAGCGGACCGGCTCCCGCAGGTTGCGGCACCAGTACGCGCCGTCCAGCTCCGGCCCTTCCAGCACCCGGCCGAGGACGGTCGAGTAGAACGGCACCGAGGCGCGCCCCGGCTTCAAGTCAGCGAAGGACGAAGCCAGTTCGGGCAGCAGGGAGTCCATCTGCGCACTGTGCGAGGCGTAGTCCACGTTCACCCGGCGACAGAACACCGCCTGCTGGGCCAGGTCCGCCACCAGGGCGTCGATCGCCTCGCTGTCACCGCTGACCACGGTCGAGCCGGGCGTGTTCACGGCGGCGACGGAGAGCTTGCCGTCGTAGGCGGCGAGCAGGTCCTCCACCTGGCCGACCGGACGCTCGACCAGCGCCATGCCGCCGAAGCCGGTCACGGCCCGCACGGCCGCCGAGCGGAGAGCAACCACCTTGGCGCCCTGCTCCAGCGACAGCGCACCCGAGACGACGGCCGCGACGACCTCGCCCTGGCTGTGACCGACGACGGCGCTGGGCTCGACGCCCCACGAACGCCATAGCGCCGAGAGCGCCACACCCATCGCGAACAGCGCCGGCTGGACCACGTCCACCCGGTCGACGGGCGGGTGATCCCCGCTGCCACCGGCCAGAACCTCCCGGACCGACCAGCCCGTGAACGGCCGCAGCGCCTCGTCACACGCCACGACGGCGTCACGGAACACCGGCGACTGCTCCAGCAGGGCAGCCCCCATCCCCAGCCACTGGCTCCCCTGGCCCGGGTACACGAACACGACCTGACCGGGATGACCGGCGACGCCGACCGGACCGCCGGCGGCGACCTCGCGAAGAGCTGTGGCCGCATCGGCTGCCGTGCCCGCGACCACGACGGCCCGGTGCTCGAAGTGGGTGCGGTGCCGAGCCGCCGTCAGCGCGACATCGGCCAGCGGGACGCCGTCGCGGCCGTCGAGCCAGTCGGCCCACCGCCCGGCCTGCGCCCGCAGCGCGGCCTCGTCCCGCCCGGACACGACCACCGGCACGGCCACCGGAACAGCCACCGGAACAGCCGCGACCGCCGGTGCCTCCTCCAGGATCACGTGCGCGTTCGTCCCGCTGAGCCCGAAGGCCGAGACGCCCGCGCGGCGGACGCGCTCGCCGGGCTCCCAAGGCGTCGCCTCGTCGATGACGCGCACCGGGAGTTCGTCCCAGGCGATGTTCGGGTTGCGCGGCGTGCTGTGGACGGCGGCGGGCAGGGCGCGGTGCCGGAAGGAGGCGAGCACCTTGCAGACGCCGGCGATGCCCGCGGCGGATTCGAGGTGGCCGATGACGGCCTTGGCGGAGCCGAGGCCGAGGGGCCGGTCGGGGGCGCGGTCCTGCCCGTAGACGGCGGCGAGGGCCTGGACCTCGATCGGGTCGCCGAGCGGGGTGCCGGTGCCGTGGCACTCGACGTAGTCGACGTCGGCGGGGGCGAGCCCGGCGGCGTCGAGGGCGGCGCGCAGGACCTTGGCCTGCGAGGTGCCGTTGGGCGCGGTGATGCCGCTGCTGGCGCCGTCGTGGTTGACGGCGGTGGCGCGGACGACGCCGAGGACGGTGCGGCCCTGGGCGAGGGCGTCGGAGAGCCGCATGACCGCGACGACGCCGACGCCCTCGCCGCGCCCGTAGCCGTCCGCGGCGGCGGAGAAGGTCTTGCTGCGGCCGTCCGGGGCGAGGGCGTGGGAGCGGCTGAGGGCGACGAAGGCGCCGGGGTCGGCGAGGACCTGGACGCCGCCGGCGAGGGCCAGTTCGCAGCTGCCGGCGCGCAGCGCCTCGCAGGCGAGGTGCAGCGCGACCAGCGAGGAGGAGCACGCGGTGTCGACGGCGAGGGCGGGGCCCTGGAGGCCGAGGTGGTAGGCGATCCGGCCGGCGTGGAAGCTCTGGAGCTGGCCGGTGAGGGTGTAGGTGTCGCGGTCGGGGCCGGTCCGGTGGTTGCCGTACTCGCTGGTGCCGGCGCCGATGAAGACGCCGGTGGCCGAGTCGCGCAGGTCCTTGGGCCGGATGCCGGCGTGTTCGAGGGCGTGCCAGGCGGTCTGGAGCAGCAGGCGGTGCTGCGGGTCCATCGGCGCGGCCTCGCGCGGGCTGATGCCGAAGAAGGCGGCGTCGAAGGTGGCGACGTCGGCCAGCAGGGCGGCTTCGCGCACGTAGGTGCGGCCTTCGGCGTCGGGGTCCGGGTCGTGGACGGCTTCGATGTCGAAACGGTCGGCGGGGACGGGCGCGAGGGTGTCGCGGCCTTCGGCGAGGACGGTCCACAGGCTGTCGAGGTCGTGGGCGTCGCCGGGCATCCGCAGGCCGACGCCGACGATGGCGATCGGCTCCTCGGACCTGGTCGAAGCAGCCGTCCCGGACACCGGGGCCGCCGCCGAAGGGGCGAGCCGGTCGAGCAGCCAGCCCGCCGCGAGGTTGAGGTTCGGCTGGTCGTAGATCAGCGTCCTGGGGGCGGTGACCCCGGTGCGCTGCTGGATCCGGCGGCTGAAGTCGATCGCCATCATGGAGTCGAAGCCGAGGTCCTTGAACCCCCGGTCGGCTTCCAGCGAGCGGGCGTCCTTCACGCCCAGCACCGCCGCGGCCTCCCCGGCCAGCAGCTCGCGCAGGTGGCCGAGGCGGTCCTGTTCGGGCAGGTGGAGCAGGTCGTGCGCGGCGCCGGTGACGGCGGGGCGCACGGTCCGGGCGGCGGCGGCCTCGGGGACGGCGCGCAGGGCGGGGCCGTCGTAGGTGGCGGCGGCGCGGTCCCAGTCGATCCGGGCGGCGACCAGCGGGCGGTCGGCCGCGAGGGCGGCGTCCAGGCAGGCGAGGGCCCGGTGGGCGGCCATCGGGACGAGGCCGAGGGCGTCGAGGTGGGCGCCGATGCGGCCGTCCGCCATGCCGGACGCGGCCCAGGGGCCCCAGGCGACGGACACGGCCGGCAGGCCGGCGGCGCGGCGGCGCTCGGCGAGGGCGTCGAGGGCGGTGTTCGCCATGGCGTAGTTGGCCTGGCCGGTGTTGCCGAGGGCGCCGACGACGGAGGAGAACAGGACGAAGGCGTCGAGGTCCAGGCCCCGGGTCAGCTCGTCCAGGTGCTGGGCGGCGACGGTCTTGGGGGCGGCGACGGCGGCCAGGGCGGCCGGGTCGAGGTGGTCGAGCAGGCGGTCGTCGAGCACCCCGGCGGCGTGCACGACCACACGCAGCTCCTCGCCGAACTCATCGACGAGCGCGGCCAGTTGGTCGCGGTCGGTGACGTCGCAGCCGGGCTGGGAGACCCGGGCGCCGAGCGCCTCCAGCTCGGCCCGCAGCTCGGCCGCACCCTCGGCGTCGGCGCCGCGCCGGGAGGCGAGGACGAGGTGTCCGACGCCGCGCGCGGCCAGGTGCCGGGCGACGTGGGCGGCCAGCGCGCCGCTGCCGCCGGTGACCAGCGCGGTACCGCTGCTCCGCCAGGCGGGGCGGCCGGGCTCGGGGGTGTGGCGGGTGAGCCGGCGGGCGCGGCGGCCGCTCGGGCGCAGCGCGACCTCCTGCTCGCCGTCGGTGCCGGTGAGGGTGGCGACCAGCTGGTCGCCGTCCACCGCGCCGGAGGCCGGCAGGTCGAGCGTCCCGCCCCACAGCAGCGGGTGTTCGAGGGCGACGACCCGGCCGAGGCCCCAGGCGGCGGCCTGCTGCGGCTCGGGCGCGGTGTCGTGGGCACCGGTCCGGACGGCGCCGGCGGTGACGATCCACAGCGGGGCGCGGACGGTGCCGGCGCCGTGGGCGGTGACCAGGGCCTGGACCAGCGCCAGGGTGCGAACGGTACCGGCGCTGACGGCGGGGTGCTCCGGGTCGGCGGTGGCGTCGAGCGCGGTGAGCGCGAGGACGCCGCGCAGCGCGCCGTCGACCGGCGCGGCGGCGAACTCGGCGAGCGCGTCGGCGAGTTCGGGGCCGGCCGGGAGGTGGTGCACGGTGCCGCCGGCCGCCTCCAGGGCGGCGGCGACGTCGGCGCGCAGGCCGTCCGGGCCGTCGACCAGCAGCCAGTGCCCCTCGGCGGGCCGGTGCCCGGCCTTCGGGGTGTCCAGCGCCTGCCAGTCCTCCTGATACAGCCAGTCGGCGATCTCGGCGGTCTCCGCGCTGCGGTCCCGCCAGGTCCGCAGGTACGGCAGCAGCGGGGCCACGGTGGGGCGCAACTGCTCGGACACGCCGATGAGTTCGGCGACCCGGTCGGCCTCGCCGCTGGCCACCGCCTGCCACAGCTGCCGCTCGCCGGAGTCCTCGGACTTCGGACGGGCGGCGGCGGGGGCGGCGGTCAGCCGGTGCGGCTCGCGCTGGAAGGCGTAGCCGGGCAGGTCGACGGGGGTTCCGGTGCCGAGGACGGCCGTCCAGTCGAGGTCCTGGCCGGCGACGTGGAGGGCGCCGGCGGCGGCGAGCAGGGCGGCCGGTTCGTCGTCGGTGGTGCGGAGGGAGGCGGTGAAGACGGCGTCGTCCAGGCAGGCGGCGCCCATCGCGGACAGCACCCCGGACGGCCCGCACTCCAGGAAGCGGCGCACGCCCGCGCCGTGCAGGGTGCGGAGGGCGTCCAGGAAGCGGACGGCCTCGCGGGCCTGGCGCGCCCAGTACCGCGGGGAGCGCACCCCCTCGCCCGGGGCGAGGTCCGCGCCCATCCAGCGGCCGTCCAGGGTACTGACCAGCGGGACGCGCGGGGCCCGCAGCTCGCACGTCTCGACGACGGCGGTGAACTCGGCCAGCATCGCGTCCATGTGCGGGCTGTGGAAGGCGTGCGACACCTCCAGACGGCGCACCCGGCGACCGGCGGCGCTCATGGCGGCGAGCAGTTCCTCGACGGCGGCCGCGTCGCCGCTGACCACCGTCTGGGTCGGCGAGTTGACGCCCGCGACCGCGATCCGGCCGCCCGACACCCGCGCCAGGGCGGCCAGGACCTCGTCCTCGCCCGCCTCCACGGAGGCCATCGCGCCGCCCGTCTCGCAGCCCTGCATCAGCCGCCCCCGGGCAACCACCAGCCGCGCCGCGTCGTCCAGGGAGAGGACGCCCGCGACGTGCGCGGCGGCCAGCTCGCCGACCGAGTGCCCGGCCACGGCGGCCGGGGACACACCCCACGCCTCCCACACCCGGTACAGCGCCACCTCGACCGCGAACAGGGCGGGCTGGGTGAACTCCGTCCGGTGCAGTCGGGTCGCGTCCGGGCCCTCGGGGTCCGCGAACACGACCTCCTTCAACGGCCGCGCCGCATACCGGTCCAGCACCTCGACGACCTCGTCGAAGGCCGCCCGGAAGAGCGCCGAGGACGCGTACAGCCCACCCGCCATCCCGAGCCGCTGGCTGCCCTGACCGGTGAACAGCACACCCACCCCGCCCGGGACCGGTCGGCCGACGACCGCACCCGCACCGGGACGGCCCTCGGCCACGGCCAGCAGGCCTTCGGCCGCCTCGGCCGCCGAGCGGGCGACGACGACGGCCCGGTGCTCGAAGTGCGTCCGGTGCCGGGCGGCCGTCAGCGCGACGTCCGCGAGGGCGGCGGCCTGCGGGCGCGCCGACAGGTGCCCGGCGAGGCGGGCGGCGTTGGCGGCGAGGGCGGCCTCGGTCCGGCCGGAGACGGCCACCGCGACCGGGGCGGTGGACGCGTCGGCGCGCCCGGCCACGGCCGCCCAGTCGAGCGGGAGGCCTTCCGTCCACAGCAGGCCGGCCAGGTCGGTGAGGGTGTCGAGGGCGGGCCGGTCGCGCCGGCAGGTGGCGGCGACCACCGCGTCCGGGAGCGCCCGGCGCAGCGGGTGCTCGACGACCGGGTGCGGGCCGATCTCGACCACGCAGAGGCGCTGCTCGTCCGCCCCGGTCTCCGCCGCCAGGGCCGCGGCGGTCTCGGCGAGCCGGATCGGCTCGCACATGTTGCGGGCCCAGTACGCGGCGTCCAGCTCGGCGCCGTCCAGCGGGCCGCCGGTCACGGTGGACCACAGCGGCAGCTCGCCCGTCCGGCCCCGGACGCCGTCCAGCAGGCGCTCCAACTCGGGTGCCAGTACAGCGAGTTCCGCGCTGTGCGCGGCGTAGTCGATGGCCACCCGGTGCACCCGCACCCCGGCCTCGGCGAGCTCCTGTTCGAGTGCGGCGACGGCCTCGGTCCGGCCGGAGACGGACACCTGGCCGGGGGCGAGGTGGGCGGCGAGGCTCAGCCCGTCGCGCCCGGCGAGCAGCCGCTCGGCCTCGGCGAGGTCCAGTTCGCCGACCAGCATGGCGCCCCTGCCGGAGGCGTGCCGGGCGATCAGCTCGGACCAGGTGCCGATGATCCGGGCGCCCTGGTCGAGGGTGAGGGCGCCGGCGGTGACGGCCGCGGCGACCTCGCCGATGCTCTGGCCGGCGACGGCGTCGGGGGTGAGGCCCCAGGCGCGCAGCAGCCGGGCGAGGGCGGTCTGCAGGCCGAACAGCACGGGCTGGAGGACGTCGGTGCGGTGCAGGCGGCCGACCGCGGGGTCGGCGGTCAGCTCCTCGATCAGGGACCAGCCGGTGACCGGGCGCAGCGCGCGGTCGGCTTCCTCCAGCGCGGCCCGGAAGACGGGCTGGGCGAGCAGGTCGCGGCCCATGCCGGGCCACTGGGCGCCGTGCCCGGAGAAGACGTAGGCGAGCCGGGGCCGCTCCTCACCCACCCGGGCGGCAGTGGCGGCGCGCAGCGCCTCGGCCAGCTCGCTCGGGTGCGCGGCGGCGGCGAACAGCCGGTGGGCGCCGGTGCCTTCGGCGCTCACCCGGTCGGCCGTGGGCGCACCGGAAACCAGCCGCGCGGCCAACTCGCCGACAGCACTGCCCAGTTCCTCCGACGACTGCGCCGCCAGCGCGGCCACGTACCGCGCCCGCCCCGGGGCCTCCTCCAGCGCGAGGTGGGCATTGGTCCCGCCGAAGCCGAAGGCGCTGACGCCCGCGTAGCGGCGCCGGGCGCCGGCCGGCCAGGGGGTGCGCTCGGTGACGACGGCGAGCCGCTCGCGCGCGAAGTCGATGTGCGGGTTGGGCGCGCGGAAGTGCAGGTTGGCGGGCAGTTCGCCGTGGTGCAGGGCGAGCACGGTCTTGAGCAGGCCGAGGACGCCGGCGGCCGGCTCCAGGTGGCCGAAGTTGGTCTTGGCGGAGCCGATCCGCAGCGGTTCCTCGCGGCCGGGGGCGAAGACGGTGCCGAGGGCGGCGGCTTCGATGGGGTCGCCGAGCGGGGTGCCGGTGCCGTGGGCCTCGACGTAGGAGACGTCCTCGGTGCGGACGCCGGCGCTGCGCCAGGCCTCGCGCACGACGTCGACCTGGGCCTGCGGGTTGGGGGCGGTGAGGCCGTTGGAGGCGCCGTCGTTGTTGACGGCGCTGCCGCGGATGACGGCGTAGACCCGGTCGCCGTCGCGCAGCGCGTCGGAGAGGCGGCGCAGCACGACGATGCCGCAGCCCTCGCCGCGGACGTACCCGTCGGCGTCGGCGTCGAAGGCGCGGCACTGTCCCGCCGGGCTGAGGGCGCCGAGCTTGGTCATGGCGACGTGGGTGTGCGGGTGGAGCATGACGTTGACGCCGCCGGCGAGGGCGAGGTCGGATTCGCCGCTGCGCAGGCTCTGCACGGCGAGGTGGGCGGCGGTGAGCGAGGAGCTGCAGGCGGTGGCGACGGCCATGGCGGGGCCCTGCAGGCCGAGGGCGTAGGCGATCCGGGCGGCGGTGACGGAGCTGTCCCAGCCGGTGGCGGAGTGGGCGGTGATGGTGTCGGCGTCGGCGCCGTTGGCGAGGTGGTACTCCTGCGCCATGGTGCCGAGGAAGACGCCGGTGCGGGTGCCGGTGAGCGCGCCGGGGACGATCCGGGCGTCCTCCAGGGCAGCCCAGGAGACTTCGAGGGCGAGGCGCTGCTGGGGGTCCAGGTGGGCGGCCTCGGCGGGCGGGATCCGGAACAGGTCGGCGTCGAAGCCGTGGACGTCGTCGAGGAAGCCGCCGCGGCGGGTGTTGGTGGTGCCGGGGGTGGCGGGGTCGGCGTCGTACCAGGCGTCGGCGTCCCAGCGGTCGGCGGGGACCTCGCGGACGGCGTCGAGGCCGTCGAGCAGGGCCCGCCAGAGGTCTTCGGGGGTGTCGACGCCGCCGGGCAGCCGGCAGCCGAGGCCGACGACGGCGATCGGCTCGTGGGCGGTGGCGACGGACACGGGGGCGGCGGCGACGGACGGCGCCGCGCCGGCGAGGTAGCGGGCGAAGGCGGGCACGGTGGGGTGCTGCCAGAGGGCGTGCACGGGGATCTTCCGGTCGAGCCGCCTGCCGAGGGCGCTGACCAGGGCGAGCGCCTGGACGGACCGCAGCCCGAGGTCGTGGAACGTGAGGCCGTCGGTCACCGACTCGGGGTGCAGGTCCAGCACCTCGGCGAGGGCGGCGCGCAGCGTGTCGGTGAGGGGCCCGAGAGCCTGCGGCGGGGTGTCGCCGTCGTGCGGTGCCTGGGCGATGCTCATCATTCATCCTCGACGGAATCGGCGGTGGTCGGGCCGGTGGTGGTCGGGCCGGTGGTGGTCGGGCCGGTGGTGCTCACGTCCCCGGGTGTGGCCGGACGGAGGGCGGGGCGCCCACCCGCGGGGGTGGGCGCCCCGGTGACAGGGGGATCTGTCCGAGAAGGCGGGTTCAGTCCCTGCGGCCGTTCGCGGCGGGGACGCCGGCGGCGAGCTTCGGGGTGCCGGCCGGGGTCTGCGACGGGGTCGGCTCCGGGCTGAGCGGGCCGGTGCCGCCGTAGGTCTTGCGCAGGTGCGGGGTGAGGCCGCGGTGGCCGGCGATCTCGCCGTAGACGGCGGCGGCGCTGGTGGGGGTGCGGGCCATGGTGGAGCGGTCGACCGAGTAGAGGCCGAAGTGCGGGCCGTAGCCCTGCAGCCACTCGAAGTTGTCCATCAGGCTCCAGTGGTAGTAGCCGCGGACGTCGACGCCGTCGGCCCGGGCCCGGTCGATGGATTCGAGGGCGCGGACGACGACCTCGGAGCGGCGGTCGCCGGAGTCGGTGGCGATGCCGTTCTCGGTGACCATCAGCGGCAGGCCCGGGTAGCGCGCGGAGAAGTCCTTGAGCACCGGGTAGAGGCCGGTGGGGTCGGTCGCGTAGCCCATGGTGGGGATGACGTACGAGGGGTCGAGCGGCGGCAGGCAGGGCGCGAGGCCGCAGACGTCGACGTTCACGACCGGGAGGGTGGTCGGGCCGGGGGTGGCGCCGGGGTCGGAGACGCCGGTGCGGTCGTACAGCTGGATGCCCAGCCAGTCCATGGTCCCCTTCCACTCGGGGTGCGGCTCGTCGTAGACGCCGTCGTCCTTGGTGGAGAAGGCGCCCTGGCGTATCGAGTCGACGAAGTTCAGCTCGAAGAAGCGGCGGAAGCGGTCGGCGGCGGCGATGTCGGCCGGGTCGGTGCTGACCTTGCCGTTCCGGACCGGGACGTACTGCTTGGCGCTGATGGTGAGGCCGATGTTGGCGGCCGGGCCGGTGCCGTCCGCGGAGACGGTGTCGTACTGCTTGATGGCCTTGTACATGGCGGCGTGCGCGCTGATGAAGTTGCGCAGCGAGACCTGGAACTTGTCCTGGTAGTGGCCGACGAGCTCGGCCTTGCCGGGCGGGCCGGCGCCGAAGGCGTGCGAGAACAGCATGTAGACCATCGGCTCGTTGAGCGTGGCCCAGTCGTCGACCCGGTCGCCGAAGCGCTCGGCGAGGACCTTGGCGTAGTCGGCCATGGCCTGGACGACGAGCGGGCCGCCGGTCGGGTTGTCGAGGCCGCACAGGTTGGTGTCGCTCGGGCCGTTGGCGCAGCCGGGGTCGTCGGGGTTGTCGACCCAGACCGGGTTGGCGAAGTGGTGCAGCGTCACCATCGGGTGGATGCCGTTGGCGCGCAGCTTGTCCAGCAGGTCGCTGTAGTGCTTCAGGGCGGCCTCGTCGAACTGGCCGCGCTTGGGCTCGACCCGGGCCCACTCGATGTTGAGCCGGTACGAGTCGAGGTTCATGTCCTTGATCAGGTCGACGTCGTCCAGCGCCTTGCTGTAGCCGCCGACGCCGTCGCCGACGAACTGGCCGTGGCCGAGGCCGTCCGGCTTGGGCTGCGTCCAGTGGTACCAGTCGGTGTTGGTGTCCTGGTCCTCGATCTGGGTGGCCGAGCTGGAGACGCCGAAGCGGAACGAGCGCTGGCCCTCGGGGCCGGAGGCGGGGCCGAAGTGGGCGAACCTGATCGAGTGGGGCGCTCTCGCCTCCGCGGGGCTGCTGTTCGCCATCAGGGCGGGGGTCAGCAGCACGGCGGTGAGCGCGGCGATACCGAGTCTCTTGGGGCGGATCACGGTCTCTTCCATGGGGAATCGGGGTGAACGCCGCGAGGCCCGTACGCCCGGCGCCCGAGGGGTGGCGCCGGGAGGACGGGCCTCGCGGCCGTGAACGGGAGGGGACGGGGCCGGACGGGGCCCCGGTCTCAGGCGATGCGCTTGAGGTAGCCCTCGATGGCGTCGGCGGCGACGACCGGGCCGTCGGTGGCGCGGATGGCGTCGCGCAGGGCGCCGAGCTTCTCGGCGGTGGCCGGGTCGCCGAGGACGGCGTCGACGGTCTCGCGCAGGGTGGCGGCGGTGGTGGCCTCGCGCGGCAGGTAGCGGCCGAGGCCGAGCTCCTCGACGCGCTCGGCGGTGGCCTGCTGCTCGCTCATCTGCGGGACGACGACCATCGGGACGCCGTGGGCGAGGGCCTCCATGGCGCTGTTCATGCCGCCGTGGGTGACGAACAGGGCGGCCTGGGAGAGCACGTCGAGCTGGTTGACGTGCTGGTGCACCTCGATGTTGGCGGGCAGCTCGCCGAGCGCGGCCGGGTCGGCGTGGTTGCCGATGGCGAGCACGACGCGGTACTCGCTGTCGGCGAAGGCCTCGATGGCGGCCGGGAAGAACTCGGCGAAGCCGGTGAAGGCGGTGCCGAGCGAGATGAACAGCACCGGCTTGCCGCCCGGGTTGGTCCAGCTGCCCTGGAAGGCGGAGCGGTCGCCGAGGCAGGGGCCGGTGAAGACGAAGCGCTCGTCGAAGGTGTCGCCGTCGTAGTGGAACTCGCGCGGCAGGAAGATCAGCGCCAGGTCCTCGATCTTGGTGAAGAACTCGACCGGGCCGACGCCCTCCAGGCCCACGGTCGGCAGGAAGCCGGCCAGCTGGCCCATCATCTCGATGACCTCGGGGGCGACCTCGGAGGCCAGCGGGAAGCGCGACTGGATCGAGAAGACCTCGTTGGAGCCGTACGAGGGGTGCAGGCGCACGGTCGGGATGTTCCACTTGGCGCCGAGGAAGCGGGCCGCCCAGGCCATCTGGTCGTACAGGATGACGTCGGGGCGGTCGTTCTCGTAGACCTCCTCGAAGTGCTTCAGCGTCTCGACGGCCTCGTTGAAGAAGCGCAGACCCTCGGCGGGCAGCGCCTCCGGGGTGTACGGGTGGGTGTAGTAGTCGCCGAACACCGAGGTGTAGACGACGGGTTCGGCGCCGGCGGCCTCGACCGAGCGCTTGAAGTGCTCGGTGACGGTGTAGCTGACGCGGTGGCCGCGGCGGACGAGCGCCTCGACGACCGAGAGGGTCGGGTTGATGTGGCCGACCGCGGGGATGTTGAAGACGGCGATGTGAGCGGACACGTGACGGTCCTTCCGTTGGGCTGGGTGGGTTCTAGAACGGCACGTGCTTGCCGAGGGCGACCCGCAGGGTGCCGATCTGGCCGCAGTGGTACGCGTCGTGCATCTGGATGATCGAGAGCGCCTGGCCGAGGTTCTTGAGGCGGTCGTCGCCGACCGGCTCCAGCGGGGACTCGCGGTCGAGGTCGGCGTCGGTGAGGGTCTCGACGAAGTCGCGCATCCGGGCGTGCACGAGCTTGTACGTGGCGACCATCTCGTCCAGGGACGGGCTGAGCGACCAGTCCTGGTTGTCGTTGCCGGCGAAGAACAGCGAGAACTCCTCGGTCACCAGGGACTCGGTGCCCTGGTGCAGGGTGGAGAAGTAGTCGGTGGCGCAGGTGAGGTGCCCGAGGAACCAGACCAGCGGCTTGTGCGGGGCCGGGGCCACCCGGGCGGTCTCGTCGTCGAAGTCCTCGGCGAGCTGGAGCACCATCTCGTGCGCCAGGTCGTACTGGAAGAGGAAGTACGAGGTCAGCGGGGACGGTCTGGTCTCGGTCGCGATGGTCATCTGTGCTCCTTGGTTGTCCTGACCGGTGGTCAGGACCGGTGGTCAGGACCGGTGGTCAGTACCGGTGGTCAGTACCGGTGGTCAGTCGAGGGATTCGTACGGGCTGACCGGGCCGCGGACGGCGTCCAGGCGGGCCCTGGCCTCGTCGAAGGTGGGGAGCACCGAGGTCTCGTCGACCTCCCAGTTGGTGCCCTCCCAGTCGTACATGAGCTCCTTCACCCGGCGGGCCGCGGCGAGGTGCGGGGTGGAGGTGAGGAAGCCCAGCAGGGCCTCCTCGTCCTCCCAGACGGAGAGCGAGCGGGTGCTGTTCCAGGACTCCTCGGAGATCGCCAGGACCACGCCCAACAGGCCGGGCCGGACGTACAGTTCGGCGAGGATCGCCTGGTTCAGCTCGATCGCGGCCGGCTCGTGGCCGGGCTTGGGCCAGCCGACCGAGGTGGCGATCAGGTGCTTGCCCCGGATCGGCTCCTTCAGCAGGCCGGTGGCCTCGTCGATGACCGGGCCGGCCCAGGGGGCGACCACGGTCAGGTCGGACTCGTCGCCGGCCGCGAAGCCGTGCAGGGAGGTGGGCAGCGGGCGCCGCGCGGTCATCGCCGGGCTCACCGTCCTTTCGGGATCGGGCGGTTCGGGATCGGGAGGTTCGGGATCGGGCGGTTCGGGGCCTCAGGCGGCGCGGCGGACGATCAGCTTCTTGATCTCGGCGACCTGCAGGTGCTGGGCGACCAGCTCCGGGGTGCCGACGAGCTCCAGGTCGCCGAGGACCGGCAGCACCGCGCGCAGGATCGCCCGCAGCTGCAGCCGGGCCAGGTTGGCGCCCAGGCAGACGTGCTCGCCGTAGCCGCCGAAGGAGAAGTGCGGGTTGGCGGTGCGGGTGATGTCGAAGCGGTACGGGTCGGGGAAGGCGTCGCCGTCCCGGTTGGCCGCCGGGTACCACATGACGACGGTCTCGCCCTTGCGGATCACCTGGCCGCGGATCTCGGTGTCCTGGGTGCAGGTGCGGGCGAAGTGGATCGCGATGGAGGTCCAGCGCAGGATCTCCTCCACGGCGCTGTCGATCAGCGCCGGGTTGGCCCGCAGCTTGGCCAGCTCCTCCGGGTGCTCCAGCAGGGCCTGGATGCCGCCGGCGGTGGCGTTGCGGGTGGTGCCGTTGCCGGCCACCAGCAGGTTGAAGACGGTGTACAGGATCTCGTGGAACTTCAGCGGCTCGCCGTTGATCCGGGCCGCGACCAGGCGGCTGAGCACGTCGGTGCCGGTGCCGTCCGAGGCGGCCATCCGCTCCTGGACGAGGGTGGCGACGTACTGGTTGAGCGCGGAGATGTTGCGGACGAACGCGGCCTCGGCGTCCTCGCCCTCCAGCTGGTAGTCCGGGTCGGCCGAACCGACCGTGCCCTCGGTCCAGTTGAAGACGTCGTCCCAGTCCTGGTGCGGCGCGCCGACCATCTCGCAGATCGCGGCGACCGGCAGCCGGGCGGACAGGTGCTTGGCGACGTCGGCCTCGCCGTGGCTCTCCAGGCGGTCCATGAACTGCCGCACGTAGCCGGCGGCCAGCTCCTCGAAGCGGGCCTCCAGGGCGGCCATCGCCTTCGGGGTGAAGCAGGGCGTCATGATCTGCCGGAACTGGCGGTGGCGCGGCGGGTCCATCCAGCTGAGCGCCGGCGGGTCGTCCGGGCTGTGGCCGAACATGGCCGCCCGCTCCTCCAGCTGGCGCTCGAACATGTCGACGGCGTCCGGGGTGTCGACGGTGACGCGCTGGGCGCTGGAGAAGATCTGCGGGTTGCGCGAGACCCAGGCGACGTCCTCGTGCTTGGTCAGCACCCAGAACGGCTCGAAGCCGGGGCGCTGGTACCAGAAGACCGGCGCCTCGCGCCGCAGCAGGTCGAACTCCTCGTAGGGGTAGCCGCGTTCGGCGTACGCCTGCTCGCTGGTGATGTCCAGGGTGTCCAGGGTGAGCATGGTGTGGGGTCCTCAGCTCTGTCGGGGGGTGTGCTCGTGCAGGAAGGCGAGGATTCCGGCGGCGACGGCGGCGTCCGTGGCGCCGTCCAGCAGGACGGCCCGCGGCGCCTCGTGCGCCAGCCGCTTGGCCAGGCCCTCCGGGGTCTGCGGGGCGTCGCCGGGCAGCACCAGCAGCGGGGCCGGGAACTCGGCGATCCAGGCCTCGGGGACGCTGAAGTACGCGGAGCCGTCCGGCCACAGGCCGTCCCGGAAGCGGACCAGCAGGCTGATGTAGTTCTCCCGGCGCACGGCGCCCAGCTCGGCGCGGAACTCCGCGTCGTCGTGCAGGCGCTGGCCGAACGGGCCGGCGGCCGGGTTGTCGGCGAAGCGGCCCGCGCGCTCGGCGGCGGCGAGCACCCCGGCGACGCCCTCGGCGCGCGGCCAGCGCATCGCCTCGTCGAAGGGGCGGTAGAAGGTGCCGAGGGTGTTGCTGTCGTCGCGGCCGGCCGGCCGCAGGCAGACCACCGAGCGGACCCGCTCGGGCGCGTCGTGGGCGAGCCGCCAGGCGTGCACGGCGCCGCTCCCGGCGGCGACCAGGTGGGCCTGCTCGACGCCCAGCTCGTCCAGGACGGCCAGCTGGTCGGCGGCGGTCTGCGCGTAGTCGAAGGGCAGCGCGGGCGCGTGGCTGGCGCCCGCGTGCCGCTGGTCCATCACGATCACCCGGAAGTGCGCGGCGAGTTCGCGGACCGGGTGGTAGGGCTCGGACTCCCAGGAGGCGGCCTCGCTGCTGACCCCGCCGGGGGCGAGCAGCAGCACGGGGAATCCCTCGCCGTGCACCTGGTAGTGGATGCGCGCGCCGTCCGGGCGCAGGATCTCGGGCATTGGTCTCTCCGTGGGGGTCAGTTCGCGGTGCCGGTCGCAGGGGCCGCGAGGGCCGCGAGCGCTTCGTTCAGTTCGGCGGCCATGGCCGCGGGGTTCTCGATCGGGGCGGCGTGGGTGCCGGGCACGCCGCCGCGGGTGTAGGGGCCTTCGGTGAGCGGCCGCCAGGCGTCCAGCGCCTCGGCGGGCAGCACCGGGTCGTCGGTGCCGGCCACCGCGCGCACCGGGATGCGCAGCGGGGCGCGGTCGAGGTGGCGCAGCGCCGCCCGGTGGTTCTCCGCCAGGGTGACGTCGGCGCGCAGCCGGACCAGGTAGTCGGCCAGCAACTCCTCGCTGTCCAGGACCTGTTCGGGCAGCAGACCGGCGAACAGCGCGGCCGCCTCGGCGGTCGGCAGCTCGTCCAGGACGGCGGCGGAGCCGGTGAGCCGGCGCAGCCCCTCGGTGGGTTCGGCCTGCGGCGGGATGCCGCAGGCGGCGACCAGGGCGAGCGGCGGGGCGGCGGGCTGCCCGGCGAGCCGGTGGGCGAGCTCCCAGGCCAGCCAGGAGCCCTGGCTGTGCCCGTAGAGCACGGCCGGGGCGTCCAGCCGGGCGCTGACGGCGGCGGCGACGTGGTCGGCGAGCAGCATCATGTCGGTGACCGGCGGCTCGCCGGAGCGGCCGTCGCGGCCGGGCAGTTGGACGGCGAGGAGTTCGACGTCCGCGGGCAGGTGCCGGGCCAGCGGGATGTGGCCGGCGCTGGTGCCGCCCATGCCGGCCATCGCGAAGATCCGGGCCCGGGGGCGTCCGGCGGCGGGCTTGAGCACCCGCAGCCAGCCGTCCTCGGCCCGGCCCTGCTCGGCCGGTGCGGCGCCGTCCGGCAGCAGCCGCTCCAGCAGGTGGCCGCCGATGCCCCGGCAGCTCCCGGCCCGCACGATGGTGTCGGTGGTGACCGCGAGGCCGGTGCGCCGGGCGAGCTGGCCGCGGATGGTGACGGCCATCAGCGAGTCCATGCCGAGCTGCTGGAGCGGCTGGTCGGCGGGGACGGCCTGCGGGGCGAGGCCGAGGACGGGGGCCGTCTCGGCGGTCACCAGCTCGGTGAGCAGGTGCAGGGCGGCCGTCCGGTCGAGGCCGGCGAGGCGCCGGCGCAGGTCGTGGCCGGCGCCGTCGTCCGCGGCGGCTTCGGCGGGCGTGAGGGCCTGCCGGGCCTGCGGGACGGTGTCGACCAGCGGGCGGGGCCGGGCGGCGGCGTACAGCGGGGCGAAGGTCGCCCAGTCGATGTCCGCGACGCCGGCCGAGGGCAGCCCGGCGGCCAGGACGAGGCCGAGGGCGTGCAGGGCGCGGTCGGCGGCGATCGGCCGGTGGCCGCGCGAGCGGTAGGTCCGCTCGGCCTCGGCGGTCATCATGCCGCCGCCGGCCCAGCCGCCCCAGTGCACCACGGTGGCGGCGAGGCCCCGGGCGTGCCGGTGCCGGGCGAGCGCGTCCAGCGCGGTGTTGGCGGCGCCGTACGCGGCCTGGCCCGCTCCGCCCCACAGGCTGGCGCCGCTGCCGTACAGCAGGAAGGCGTCCAGGGGGCGGTCGGCGAGCAGCTCGTGCAGGTGCCGGGCGCCGCGGGCCTTCCCGGCGAGTTCCTCGTCGGCGGCCTCGGGGGTGAGGTCGTCGACGGCGGTCATCCGGGAGACGCCGGCCAGGTGGGCGACGACGCGCAGCGGTTCGGCGGCGCCCGCGTCGTCGAGGTCGGCGAGCAGCCGGGCCGTCCGCTCGCGGTCGGCGAGGTCGCAGGCCGCGAGGTCGAGGACGGCGCCGTGCTCGGCGAGCTCCTGCCGCAGCGCGTCCAGTTCGGGCGTGCTGCGGGCGGTGCGGGTGGCGAGCACCACCCGGCGGGTGCCGCGCTCGACGAGCCAGCGGGCGAGCTGCCGGCCGAGCGCTCCGGCGCCGCCGGTGATCAGGGCGGTGCCGGAGGTCCGCCAGGCGGGGCCGGTGGTGCCGGCCGGTTCGGCGCGGTGCAGGCGGCGGACGTAGCGGCCCTCGGGGCGCAGCGCGGCCTCGTCCTCGCCGTCGCCGGCGGCGAGGGCGGCGACCAGGGCCGTCTGCCAGCCGTCGTACGGCTGCTCGGGCAGGTCGAGGGTGCCGCCCCAGCGGTCCGGGGCCTCCAGGGTGAGGACCCGGCCGAGGCCGGTGACCAGGGCCTGCGGGTGGTTCGGGGCGTCCTCGCCGTCGAGCGCGGTGGCACCCCGGGTGACGGCCCAGACCGGGGCCGGGCGGCCGGTGTCGCCGACCGCCTGGACGAGGGCGAGCAGCCGGTGGAAGCCGCGCTCGTCGGCGCGGTCGCCGGGGAGGGCGAGCAGGCCGGTGAGCTGCGGCAGGGCGCCGAGGGCGGCCGCGAGGGCGGCGCGGTCCTCGCCGGCCGGGAGCCGGTGGACGGTGGCGCCGGCGGCGGCCAGTGCCTCGGCGAGGCCGGTCGAGGCCTGGGCCCCGGGCGGCTCGATCAGCGCCCAGTGGCCGGTCAGGGTCGCCGGCTGCGGCGAGGGCTCCGCGAGCACGCGCCGCTCGGTGTACAGCCAGTCGGCGACCTCGGCGTCGGCCTGCCGGCCGTCGTGCCAGGCGGCGAGCAGCGGCAGCAGCTCCTCCAGGCCGTCCCGCAATTCCTCGGGGGCGGCGAGCAGTTCGGCGATCCGCTCGGTCTTGCCGTCCGTCACGGCCTGCCAGAACTCGCCGTCACCGCTGTCCACGGCAGCGGCCTTGGCGGCCTTGGGCTCGGCCCAGTACCGCTTGCGCTGGAAGGCGTAGCCGGGCAGCTCGACCTGCGGGCCGGCGCCGTCGAGGGCGGCGGCCCAGTCGACCTCGTACCCGTGGACGTGCAGCACGCCGAGGGTGCGCAGCAGCTGCTCGGGGCCGCCGTGGCCGCGCCGCAGGGTGTCGACGACGACGGCCCCGGCGGCGAGCCCGTTGTCGGTGAGCGCGTGGGCCAGCACCGGGTGCGGGCTGACCTCGACGAACACCTGGTGGCCGGCGTCGAGCAGGGCGCGCTGGGCGAGGTCCAGGCGGACCGGCTCGCGCAGGTTGCGGCACCAGTAGGCGGCGTCCAGGAAGCGGCCGTCGAGCGGGCCGCCGGTGACGGTCGAGTAGAACGGCACGTCACCGGTGCGCGGGTCGAGGTCGGCCAGCTCGGCGGCGAGGCCGGGCAGGATGGCGTCCATCTGGGCGCTGTGCGAGGCGACGGCGGCGTTGAGCTTGCCGCAGATGACGTCCTGGTCGTCGAGGTCGATGAGCAGGTCGTTGATCGCGTCGAGGTCGCCGGAGACGGCGGTCGAGCCGGCGGTGTTGACGGCGGCCAGCGAGATCCGGCCGTCGTGGCGGGCGAGGTGGCCGAGCACCTCGTCGACGGGCAGTTCGACGACGGCCATCTCGCCGCGCCCGGCGCAGCCGAGCAGGGCCCGGCTGCGCAGGGCGACGACCCGGGCGCCCTCGTCGAGGGTGAGCGCCCCGGCGACGACGGCGGCGGCCACCTCGCCCTGGCTGTGGCCGACCACGGCGGCGGGCTCCAGGCCGCGTTCGCGCCAGGCGGCGGCCAGGCCGACGTACATGGCGTACATCGCGGGCTGGACGACGTCGAGGCGGTCCAGCGGCAGGGTGGCGGCCGCGCCGGTGCCGGCCAGCAGCTCGGCGACCGTCCAGTCCAGGTACGGGGCGAAGGCGCGGTCGCAGGCCTCGACGACGGCCCGGAACGCCGGGCTGCGGTCGAGCAGTTCGCGGCCCATGGCGGGCCACTGGCTGCCCTGGCCGGGGAAGACGAACACGGCCTTGCCGGGCCGGCCGGCCTCGCCCTGGCTGAGCAGCCGGTGCGGGCGGCCTTCGGCGAGCGCGGTGAGGGCGTCGACGAGCTCGGCGTGGTCGCCGGCCAGGACGGAGGCGCGGGCCGCGAAGTGGGTGCGGCGGGTGGCGGCGGGCCCGGCCACGGCGGCCGGGGTGAGCTCCGGGCGCTCGGCCAGGTGCTCGGCCCAGCGGCGGGCCTGGGCGCGCAGCGCGGTCTCGTCGCGGGCGGACAGCACGACCGGGCGCACCCCCTCGGCGGGGGCGGCCTCGGCGGGCCCGGCGGGGCCCTGCTCCAGCACCAGGTGGGCGTTGGTGCCGCCGATGCCGAAGGAGGAGACCCCGGCCCGGCGCGGGCCGGCCTCGCCGGACCACTCGCGCAGTTCGGTGGTGACCGCGAACAGGCTGTCGTCCAGGCCGAGTTCGGGGTTGGGCCGGGTGTAGTGCAGGCTCGGCACGAGTTCGCCGTGGTGCAGCATCAGCACGGCCTTGATCAGGCCGGCGATGCCCGCGGTGGCGTCGGCGTGGCCGATGTTGCTCTTGACCGAGCCGAGCGCGCAGGGCTCGGTGCGCTCGGCGGCGCCGAAGACCTGCTGGAGCGCCTGGACCTCGATCGGGTCGCCGAGCGCGGTGGCGGTGCCGTGCGCCTCGACGTAGCCGATGGTGTCCGGGGTGACGCCGGCGGCGGCCTGCGCCTCGGCGATCACCCGGGCCTGGCCGGCCACGCTGGGGGCGGTGAAGCCGACCTTGTCGGCGCCGTCGTTGTTGACGGCGCTGCCGCGGATCACGGCGTACACGGTGTCCCCGGCGGCGACGGCGTCGGAGAGCCGGCGCAGCACCAGCATGCCGACGCCGTTGCCGGGGACGGTGCCGCCGCCCTCGGCGTCGAAGGCGCGGCAGGCGCCGTCCGGGGAGGCGACCAGGCCCGGCTGGTAGAGGTAGCCGGACTTGAGCGGGAAGGTCAGCGAGGCGGCGCCGACCAGGGCGGCGTCGGACTCGCCGCGCAGCAGGCTCTCGCGGGCGAGGTGGGCGGCGACCAGGCCGGTGGAGCAGGCGGTCTGCACGGTGAGCGCCGGGCCGCGCAGGTCCAGCTTGTGGGCGACCCGGGTGGCCAGGTAGTCGTTCTTGCCGCCGATCATCGCCCGGTAGAAGGCGGACATGTCCTCGGCGTCGGCGCCCTGGTAGCCGCCGAAGCCGGAGCCGCCGAAGACGGCGATCCGGCCGTCGAAGCCGCGCGGCGTCAGGCCGGCGTGCTCCAGCGCCTCCCAGGCGCACTCCAGGAAGAGCCGGTGCTGCGGGTCCATCGCCTCGGCCTCGGCCGGGGAGCAGTCGAAGAACGCGGCGTCGAACAGGTCGGCGCCGTCCACGTACCCCTTGGCGCGGACGTAGTCGGGGCGGGCCAGCAGCTGCTCGGGCACGCCGGCCTCGCGCAGCTCCTGCTCGGTGAAGTGGCTGATCGACTCGACGCCGGCGCGCAGGTTGGCCCAGAACGCGGCCAGGTCGGGCGCGCCGGGCAGCCGGCAGGACAGGCCGACGACGGCGACGGCGTCCTCGTCGGTGCGCACCGCGGTGCGCACCTCGGGGGCGGTCGCGGTGGTCTCGCCGGTCAGGTGGGCGGCGAGCCGGCGGACCGTCGGGTGGTGGAACACGGCGGACAGCGGGAACTCCCGGCCGAGCGCCGCGCACAGCTCGCGGTGCGCCCCCAGGGCGGTCATCGAGGTGCCGCCGAGGTCGAAGAAGCCGCGGTCGGGGTCGACCTCGGCGACGTTCAGCGCCCGGGCCCAGGCGGCGGCGACCAGCGCCTGCACGTCCTGGCCCGCGTCGGCGACCGGGGTGACGACGGCCGAGGGGGCCGGCAGCCGCAGCAGGGCGTTGCGGTCCACCTTGCCGTTGGGCGTGTGCGGCAGCTCGGACACGCGGACCAGCCGGCCGGGCACCGCGTGGGCGGGCAGCCGCTCGGCGAGGTGGGCGGCGAGCTGCGGCTCGGCCTGCTCGGCGCCCTCGGCGGGCACCCAGTAGAGGGTGAGCCGGGGGTCGTTCTCGGTGTCCTCGCGCACCACGGCGCTGCACTCGACGACGGCCGGGTGCTCGCCGGCCACGGTGTCGACCTCGCCGAGCTCGATCCGGTGGCCGCGCAGCTTGACCTGCGCGTCGATCCGGCCGCAGAACTCCAGGCTGCCGTCCGCCCGGTAGCGCACCAGGTCGCCGGTGCGGTACATCCTGGCCCCGGGCTCGGTGGCGTACGGGTCGGCGGTGAAGCGCTCGGCGGTCAGCTCGGGGCGGGCGTGGTAGCCGCGGGCGACGCCGTGGCCGCCGATCCACAGCTCGCCGCGGGTGCCGCGCGGGACGCGCCGGCCGGAGCGGTCGAGCACGTGGAAGCGGGTGTTGAGCACGGGCGTGCCGAGCGAGACCTCGCCGCGCTCCAGCGCCGCGGCGTCGAGCGTCCAGGTGGCGGACCAGACGGTGGTCTCGGTCGGGCCGTACATGTTGACGACCTCGCCCGGACAGAGCGCGGCCAGCTTGCGGGCCAGGCCGCGGTCCAGCGCCTCGCCGCCGACCAGCATCCGGCGCAGCCCGCCGATCAGGGCGCGGCCCTCGGCGTCGGCGAGCAGCATCCGGGCGTAGGACGGGGTGCACTGCAGGTGGGTGGGACCGAGGCCGCGGTGGGCGGCCCAGTCGGCGGTGCGGCCGGCGGCGACCACGACGCGGTAGCCCCGGGTGAGGGTCCACAGCAGTTCGAGGGTGGAGATGTCGAAGGAGAGGCTGGTGACGGCGAGCCAGGTGTCGCCGGGGCCGCCGCCGATCCGCTCGTCCATCGCGCGGCAGAAGTTGGCGAACTGGGCGTGCTCGATCTGCACGCCCTTGGGGCGGCCGGTCGAGCCGGAGGTGTAGATCAGGTAGGCGAGGTCCCCGGCGGCCGGGCCCTCGAACTCCCCGTCCCCGTCCGTGGATTCCATGCCCAGGACGGTGAGCCCCTCGCTCCAGCGCTCGACGGGCGTGTCGGAGAGGACGACGGTCAGGCCGCTGTCCTCGACCATGTGGTCCAGGTGGGCGGCCGGGTAGTTCGGGTCCAGCGAGAGGTACGCCCCGCCGGCCGTCCAGACCGCCAGTACGGCGACCACCAGATCGGTGCCGCGCGGCAGGTGGATGCCGACCGGCAGGCCGGGGCCGACCCCGGCGGCGCGCAGCCGGACGGCCAGCGCGCGGGCGCGGCGCAGCAGTTCGGCGTAGCTCAGCTCGGCGCCGCCGGCCAGGACGGCGACGGCGTCGGGGGTGCGCTCGGCCTGGCGCAGGATCAGCTCGTACGCGGTCGGCCGGGCCGGACCGGCCGGCTCGACGGTGCCGCTGAGCTCCTCCAGCCAGGCCGCCTCGGCCGCACCGAGCGCGTCGAGCTCGGCGAGCCCGGCCTCCGGGCGGCGGGCGAACTCGGCGAGCAGCTGCCCGTACGCGGCCGCCAGCCGTTCGGCGCCGGCCCGGTCGAGCACGTGCGGCAGGTACTCCAGCTCGGCGCGCAGCCCGTCCCCGTGGGGGGCGAGGGTGAGGCCCAGCTCGAACTTGGCGGCGCCGCGCACGTTCCCGGCCGGGCTGCCGGTGGTCGGCAGCCGCCAGGCGTCCGCACCCTCGCCCACGGTGGGCAGTTCGGCGCTGCCGTAGTTGAACACGGCGCGGAACAGCGGGTTCTCGTCGCCGGTGCGCTGGCCACCGGTGCGCTGGCCGCCGGCGGCCTGGACCAGCCGGGTCAGCGGGACGCCCTGGTGCTCGGCGACGGCGTTGACCTTCTCGCCCATGCCGGTCAGCAGGCCGCTGACGGTGGGCTCGCCGGTGAGGTCGCAGCGCAGCGGCAGGGTGTTCACCAGGAAGCCCACCACGCCCTCGGTGCCTGGCAGTTGGCGGTTGGCCCAGACCGTGCCGAGGGTGAGGTCGGACTGGTCGCAGGTGCGGGCGAGCAGCGCCGCGAAGGCGGTGACCAGCACGGTGTACGGGGTCACCGAGCTGCGGGCGGCCAGTGCCTCGACCTCGGCGCGCAGCTCGGCGGGCAGGGTGAAGTAGTGGGTGTCGCCGCCCGGCTGCTGGTCGTCGGCGTTCTCGGGGCCGGGCGGGAACTCCAGGCGGGGCGCACCGGCGAGTTCGGCGGCGAAGTGGCGCAGCCCCTCGTCGAAGCGGCCCTCCAGGGCGGCGGCGGCCTCCCAGGCGGCGAAGTCGCCGAGGTGGTGCTCGACGGGGGCGGCGGGCAGGTCGGTGCCGTCCGCGAACGCCCGGTAGGCGTCGTGCAGTTCGTGCAGCAGCACGGTCAGCGACCAGCCGTCGACCACCGCGTGGTGCACGGTGAGGCAGATCAGCTGCTCGCCGCCGGGCAGGGTGAGCACCCGGCAGCGGGCGAGCGAGGGGCCGTCGAGGTCGAACGGGGTGAGCTCCTCGGCGCGGGCGACGGCCTCGGCGTCCTCCGCGTCCTCCCAGCGCACCGGGATGGAATCCACCTCGGAGACGGCCTGGACGAGTTCGCCGTCGCGCATCCGCAGGGCGGTGCGCAGCGCCTCGTGCCGGCCGGTGAGGTGGGCGAGCGCCCGCTCGAAGGCCGTCCGGTCCAGCGGGTTGGCGACGCGCAGCTTGAGCGCCACGTGGTACTGGGCGGTGCCGGGGGTGAGCTGCTCCAGGAACCAGAGCCGGCGCTGGCCCTCGGTGGCCGGGTGCTCGTCGCGCCGCTCGGCGCGCGTCAGCCGGGCGCCGGCCGCGACGGCGGGCAGCTCGCCGAGCGCGTGCTCCAGCAGGTAGCCGGTGACGGCGCGGGCGTTCGGGTGGTGCAGGGTCAGGTTGGCGGGCAGCGCGGCACCGGTGAGCTCGGTCAGCCGGTTGCGCAGCCGCAGCGCCATCAGCGAGTCCATGCCGAGGTCGCGGAAGCGGCGCTCGGCGTCCACCGGCTCGTCGGTGCCGAGCAGGGCGGCCACCTCGCGGCGGACGGCCTCCTCCAGCGGCCGGGCCCGGTCCTCGGCGGGCAGCCCGGCCAGCCGGGCGCGCAGCCCGTCCGGCTGCGTGG
This sequence comes from Streptomyces sp. Y1, assembly GCF_041053115.1. NCBI lineage: Bacteria > Bacillati > Actinomycetota > Actinomycetes > Kitasatosporales > Streptomycetaceae > Streptomyces > Streptomyces sp. Y1. The sequence continues at coordinate 3,703,994 of NZ_CP163445.1, forward strand.
ACGGCTGGGTGGACGGCTGGGTGGACGGTTCCACGGCGGGCCGGGCGGGCGCGGAGCCGCGCAGGGCGGCGGCCGGGGCCTGGGCCTCCACCCAGTAGCGGCGGCGCTGGAAGGCGTAGGTGGGCAGCTCGACGGCCCGGCCGGCCGGGCGGTGGCCGAGCACGGCGGCCCAGTCGACGGGGTGGCCGTGGCTGTGCAGCGCGGCGAGCTGCTGGAGCAGCTGGTCGGTGCCGCCGCGGCCGCGCTGCAGGGTGCCGACGACCACGCCGTCGTTCGCGGCGGTGGCGCCGGTCAGCGGGATGCCGAGCACCGGGTGCGGGCTGACCTCGACGAACACGCCGAAGCCGTCCGCGGTCAGGGCGCGCAGCGCGAGGTCGAGGCGGACGGTGTCGCGCAGGTTGCGGCACCAGTAGGCCGCGTCCAGGCTCTCGCCGGGCAGCACGGTGCCGGTGACGGTCGAGTAGAACGGCACCGCGGCGGGGCGCGGGCGCAGCCCGGCCAGCTGCTCGGCGAGGCCGGGCAGGATCGGGTCCATGTGGCGGCTGTGGCCGGCCGCGTCGGAGGGGATGCGCCGGCAGTACACGTCGCCGTCCGCCATCGCGGCGAGCAGCGCCTCGATCGCCTCGGCGTCGCCGGAGACGACGGTGGAGGTCTCGGTGTTGATCACGGCGATGGACAGCGCGCCGCCGTACGGCTCGATCAGCGCGGCGGCCTGCTCGGCGGGCAGCTCGACCAGGGCCATGCCGCCCTTGCCGCTGCACTCGCGCAGCAGCGCCCGGCTGCGCAGCGCGACCAGCCTGGCGCCGTCCTGGAGCGAGAGCGCACCGGCCACGACGGCGGCGGGCACCTCGCCCTGGCTGCTGCCGACCACGGCGGCGGGCCGCACGCCGAGCGCGCGCCAGGTCTCGGCGAGGCCGATCATGACGGCGAACAGGGCGGGCTGCAGGACGTCGATCCGCTCGAAGTCGGGCAGGTCGGCGCCCTCGCCGGCCAGCAGCGCGCGCACCGACCAGCCGGTGTGCGGGCGCAGCGCGGCGTCGCACTCCTCGACGGCGGCGCGGAACACGGCGGACTCGTCGAGCAGGGTGCGGCCCATCTCGCGCCACTGGCTGCCCTGGCCGGGGAAGACGAAGACGGCCCGGCCGCGCGCGGCGGCCCGGCCCTGGACGAGCTCGCGCGGGGCGGCGCCCTCGGCGAGGGCGCGCAGTCCCAGGGCCGCCTCGGCGGCGGAGCCGGCGGTGACGGCGGCGCGGTGTTCCAGGTGGGTGCGGTGCAGGGCGGCGGTGCGGGCCAGGTCGAGCAGCGGGGTGGCGGGGTGCTCGGTGAGCCAGTCGGCCCAGCGGGCGGCCTGGGCGCGCAGCGCCTGCGGGGTCTGCGCGGACAGCAGCACGGGGTAGCCGGCGGCCGGGACGGCGTCGGCGCCCTCGGCCGGGGCCTCGTCGAGCGGGGCCTCTTCGAGGACCAGGTGGGCGTTGGTGCCGCTGATGCCGAAGGAGGAGACGCCGGCCCGGCGCGGGCGCTCGCCGCGCGGCCAGTCGGCGGCCTCGCCGAGCAGCTCGATGCCGCTGCCCTCCCAGGCGATGTGCGGGCTGGGCTGCTCGACGTGCAGGGTCTTCGGCAGCCGCTCGTGCTGCAGCGCGAGCACCATCTTGATCACGCCGACCACGCCGGCCGCGGCCTGCGAGTGGCCGATGTTGGACTTGCCGGAGCCCAGGCGCAGCGGCCGCGCGGCGTCCCGGCCGGGGCCGAAGACCTCGGCGAGCGCGCCGGCCTCGATCGGGTCGCCGAGCCGGGTGCCGGTGCCGTGCGCCTCGATCGCGTCGACGTCGGCGGGGGTGAGCCGGGCGGCGGCCAGCGCCTCGCGGATCACCCGCTGCTGGGCCGGGCCGTTGGGGGCGGTCAGGCCCTGGCTGCGGCCGTCCTGGTTGGTGGCGGAGCCGCGGATGACGGCGAGGATGCGGTCGCCGTCGCGGCGGGCGGCGGAGAGGGTCTTGAGCAGCACCATGCCGGCGCCCTCGGCCCAGCCGCCGCCGTCCGCGCCGGCGCCGAAGCTCTTGCTGCGCCCGTCCGGGGACATCGCGCGCAGCCGGCTGGACTCGACGAACAGCACCGGGGTGTTCATCACGGTGACGCCGCCGGCCAGGGCCTGGTCGCACTCGCCGCTGCGCAGCGCGGCGCAGGCCAGGTGGACGGCGACCAGCGAGGACGAGCAGGCGGTGTCGACGGTGACGGCCGGGCCCTGCAGGCCCAGCGTGTAGGAGACGCGCCCGGAGATGACGCTGCTGGAGATGCCGGTGCCCTGGTAGCCGTCCAGCGCCTCCAGCCCGGCCCGGGTGGTGGCGTAGTCGGAGCGCATCGCGCCGAGGTAGACGCCGGTGCGGCTGGTGCCGAGCGGGCCGGGGCGCTGCCCGGCCCGCTCCAGCGCCTCCCAGGCGGTCTCCAGGACGAGCCGCTGCTGCGGCTCCATGGCGAGTGCCTCGCGGGGCGAGACGCCGAACAGCTCGGCGTCGAACTCCTCGATGCCGTCGAGGAATCCGCCCTGGTCGGCGTAGCTCTTGCCGGCCGCCTCCGGGTCGGGGTCGTACAGGTCGAGGTCCGCCCAGCGCTCGGGCAGCGGGCCGATCAGGTCCTGCCCGGCGGCCAGCGCCTCCCAGTACCGCTCGGGGGTGGCGATGCCGCCGGGGAGCCGGCAGGCCATCGAGACGATCGCGATCGGCTCGGACCGGCTGTGCTCCAACTCCTGGTTGCGCTGCTGAAGTTGCAGGACGGCCGCCATGGCGCGGCGGAGCCGGTCCTCGTTCGCGTTCTCGTTCATCTCTGAGCCATCCGTCTCGTGTCCCCTGTGCCCCTCGCGGGCGGCGCGTCAGCCCTTGACCAGGACGGTCATGTACGGCGGGTCGTCCTGGACCCGCGAGTAGTCGTTCTCCAGCACGGAAACCCCGTCGCGCTGCTCCAGCTCGCGGAACCCGGAGAACTTGTAGGTGATGTACATCGTCCGGTTGCGGTCGGTCGGGACGAACTCGGCCCGCAGCCGCACGCCGGCCGAATGCGCCTGCCGGATCAGGTGGTTGAGCAGGACGGCGCCGACGCCGCGGGCCATCACCCGGCAGGACATCAGCAGCAGCTTGACCGTCCACGCCTCGGCGCCGCGCTCGACGAGGGCGAGGCCGATGGTGCCGTAGCCGCCGTAGACGTCCTCCAGCTCGGCGACCAGCAGGTCGTGGTCGGGCGAGCTGCGGAAGGCGTCCAACTCCTCGTAGGAGTAGGTGTATCCGGTGGCGTTGAGCTGGTTGGTGCGGACGGTCAGCTCCTCGGCCCGCTGGAGGTCGTCCTCCTGGGCGGGCGCGATGGTGAACCGCATGGCGAGCTTGGCCAGGAACTCCTCGGAGGTGCCCCGGTGGCCCTGCTCGGCCTGCTTGCGCTGCTCGTCCGCCTGGTACAGGTGGCGCCGGGCGCGCGAGTCGGCGGTGACGAACCGCGGGTTCATCCGGGGCAGTTCGGGGATCGAAGCGGCCTCGGCGGCGTCGATGCAGAGCACCTGGGGGTGCGCGAAGGCGACCTCGTCCCGCTCGAAGGGCTGGTCGTCGACGAAGGCCAGGGTGTCGATGCCGATGTTCAGCCGGCGGGCGATCTCGGCGACCGCCTCGGACTTGCTGCCCCAGCCGATCTGCGGGTGCAGGAAGTACTCGGCGACGCCGAGCTCGACCAGCTTGGCCCAGGCGGCGTCGTGGTCGTTGCGGCTGGCGACCGAGTGCAGGATGCCGCGCTCGTCGAGGGTGCGGATCACGTCCAGCACGGCCGGGCGGACGGTGACCTCGCCGTCCTCCAACAGGATCCCGTCCCACAGGGTGTGGTCGAGGTCCCACACCACGCACTTCACCGTCATCGGTCTCTCCTCACTGCGTCGGCCGTCGCCGCGTCCGCGTGCGGGCGGCGGGCCCGGGCGGACTCCTGGAACGCGTACTCGGCCAGGCCGGTCTGGTGGAGCTGGGTGCTGCCCTCGATGACCTCCATGACCTTGGCGTCGCCGAGCAGGCGCTGCGCCGGGTAGTCGGGGCCGCAGCCGTTGGCGCCGTGGATCTGCACGGTGTCCGAGGCGGCCCGGACGGCGGCGGTGGAGGCGAAGTACTTGGCCGTCGAGGCGGCGGCCAGGGCGCCGGGGTCGCGGGCGTCGCGCAGCCGGCCGGCCTCCAGGCAGAGCAGCCGGGCGGCCTGCCGGTCGGCGTACATCGTGCTGACCATCCGGCGGACCAGCTGGTGCTCCTTGATCGGCGCGCCGAAGGCCTCGCGGCGCCCGGCGTAGTCGACGGAGGCGGCCAGGCAGGCGTCGAGGATGCCGACGCTGCCCCAGGCGACGGTGTAGCGGCCGAGGTCCAGGGCCGCGCCGGCCACGTGCGAGACCCCGAGGCCGGGGCGGCCGAGCAGGTTCTCGCCGGGGACGGCGCAGCCGTCGAACCACACGTCGGCGGTCATCGAGGCGCGGATGCCGATCAGGTCGGTGATCAGCGCGGTGCGCAGGCCCGGGGTGCCGCGCTCCACGAGGACGGCGGTCGGGCCCTCGGCGGAGCGGCCGACCACCAGGAGGAGGTCGGCCGTCTCGCCGTAGGTGATCCACTTCTTGTGGCCGTCCAGCCGCCAGCCCTCGCCCTCGCGGGTGAGGGCGGTGGCGACGGCGGCCATGTCGCTGCCGGCGCCGGGTTCGGAGACGGCCAGCGCGGCGGTGAGCTCGCCGGTGGCGAGCCGGGGCAGCCAGCGCTCGCGCTGCTCCCGGCTGCCCCAGCGCCCGATCGCGTGCGCGACCATGGTGTGCACGGTCAGCAGGCTGCGGATCGAGGAGCAGGCGCGGCCCAGTTCGCCGGCCAGCAGGCCGAGTTGGACGGCGTCGCGGCCGAGGCCGCCGTACTCGGCGGGGATGGCGAGGCCCATCCAGCCGGTGTCGGCGAGCGCCTTGACGACGGCCGGCTCGGTGCGCTGGGCGCGGTGGGCCGGGTCGGCGTGCGGGGCGATCTCGGCGTCGGCGAAGGCCCGGAACTCCTCCAGGGCGCTTCGCTGGTCGTCGGTCAGCAGGCCGTTCACGACGCGGCGGTGGCGGCCAGCTTGCGGCCGACGAACGCCTCCAGGGCGCCGATCGAGCGGAAGTTGTCGAGCTCCAGGTCCTCGTTCTCGACGACCACGTCGAACTCGTGCTCGACGAAGGTGACCAGCTGCATCGCGAACATCGAGCTGACGAAGCCCAGCGCGAAGAGGTCGTCGTCGTCCTTGAGGTCCGTCACCGGGAAGAAGCCGGAGAGGTAGTGGGCGATCCGGGCCTTGGCGTCGGTGGCCATGGTTGCGGGTCCTGTCCTGTCGTGTGGCGGGGAGGGTTTGTCAGTGGTAGCTGTGGAAGCCCTGGCCGCTCTTGCGGCCGAGCAGGCCCGCGGCGACCATCTTCTTGAGCAGGGGGGCGGGCCGGTACTTGTCGTCGTTGAAGCTCTCGTAGAGCACCTCGACGGACTTGAGGATGGTGTCCAGGCCGATCAGGTCGGCGGTGGCCAGCGGGCCCATCTTGTGGTCGAAGCAGGTGCGGAAGATCCGGTCGATGTCCTCCGCGTTCGCGACGCCGTCCTGCACCAGGAAGACCGCCTCGTTGATGGTGAGCATCAGGACGCGGTTGGAGACGAAGCCGGGGACGTCCTCGACGACGATGCGCTCCTTGCCCATCCCGGCCAGGAAGCGGGTCGCGGTGTCGATGGTCTCCGGCGTGGTGTGGTAGCCGCGGATCACCTCGACCATCGGCTTCATCGGCACCGGGTTCATGAAGTGCATGCCGACGACCCGCTCGGGCCGGCCGGTGACCGAGCCGACCCGGGTGATCGAGATCGCCGAGGTGTTCACCGCGAAGACCACCTCGGGGCGGCAGATCGCGTCGATCCGGCGGTAGACCTCCTCCTTGACCGCCCAGTCCTCGGTGGTGTTCTCGACCACGAAGTCGGCGTCGGCCAGGCGCTGGTAGTCGAGGGTGAACTCGATCCGGCCCAGCACCTCCGCCGGGTCGACCCTGCTGCCCGGGTTGAGCAGCCGGAACGACCGCAGGCTGGTGCGCAGTTCGGCCCGGGCGCGGTCCAGCACCGCCTCGGAGACGTCCACCAGGACGACCCGGTGGCCGGTCTGCGCGAGGTTCTGCGCGACCCCGACGCCCATGACACCGGCGCCCACGACGCCGACGGTCGCGAATTCCATCTCTGCTTCCATGTCTGCTCCTAGCGGCTCTCGCCACGCGTGGCGTAGATGTTGAAGATGTCGGTGCCGCGGTACAGCTCGTCCTGCTCGGCGAGCACGGTGAAGCCGTGGCCGGTCAGCAGCTCGGTCAGCCGGGCCACGCGGCCGTCGCCGTCGTGCGCCTCCAGCACCATCTGCCGGATCTTCGGCCAGTCCTCGTCGGCGATGCCGGCGATGACCTGGTGCTCGCTCTTCTGCACGTCGATCTTGATCAGGTCGATCCGCTCGATGCCCTGCTCGCGGATCACCGCGCTCAGCGGGCGCAGCGTCGCCGTGAACGGGATCGCCTCGAAGCGGACGTCCATCAGCTCCTCGGCGTACGCGCCGAGCTGGTCGATCTCGTCGGCGGCGCCGGCCTCGCGCTGGTTGGCGATGATCGTGCGCAGGTTGTGCTTCTCCTCGGCCTCGTCCGGGTGGAACGAGGACATGCCGGAGCTGCGCGGGTAGAAGGTGAACTCGGCGGTGCCCTCGGCGTCCGAGGCGCCCGCGTTGATCAGCGTGGCGTTCACGCCGTGGTCGGCGACGTTGCGGCTGAGCAGCTCGAACATCGGCGGCGCCGGCTCGAAGGTGTAGACCTTGACGTCCTTGGCCTCGTAGTGCGCGAACAGCGTGAACAGGCCGATGTTGCCGCCGACGTCGACCACCGTGGCGCCGTCGGTGATGGTGATGCCGTGCTTGGCGTAGGTGCGGTGGTCGAAGATGTCCTCGTAGAAGTGCCTGGTCTCGGCCTCGTTCTGGTGCGTGACCCAGAGGCCGTTCGGCAGCTGGAAGCGCGGGCGCTCGGCGCTGCCGGTCTCCGAGGACGCGGCGTCGACGGCGAGTTCGGTGCCGCTGCGGCGGGCGTCGATGACGGCGGCGAGCTTGGCGACGGTCGGCGTCTCGTACACCTGGCGGAGCGTCAGCTCGACGTCGAAGGCGCGCGAGACGCGCAGCAGCAGGCGGGTGGCGAGCAGCGAGTTGCCGCCGGTCTCGAAGAAGCTGACGTCGACCGGGATCTCGTCGACCGGCAGCAGCTTGGCCCAGATCTCGGTCAGCGTGCGCTCGGTGCCGGACAGTCCGGCGTCGGGGGCTTCGGTCCTCTCCTCGCCGGCCAGCTTCGCCTGCGCCCGGCGCAGCACCTCGGCGTCGTCCCGGCGCTCCAGCGGGTGCCGCATCGAGGCGACCACACCGGCCGAACCGCCCCGGACGGCGGCGGCCAGGCTGCTCAGGGTCTGGCCGGGGCCGGCCTCCAGCAGCTGCCGCCCGTCGCCCAGCTCGCGCAGGCCGTCCGCGAACCGCACCGGGCTGACCAGGTGCTCGGCCCAGTAGCCCGGGTCGGTGGCCTGCGCGTCGGTGATCCAGGTGCCGGTCACGTTGGAGACGTACGGGATCGTCGGCGCGTTCAGCGTGAGCCCGGCGGCCAGCGCGGTGACCTGCTCGACCAGCGGGCGCATCATCGCGGAGTGGAAGGCGTGCGTGGAACGCACCGGACGGGTGACCACGCCCTCGGCGCGCAGCCGGTCGTGCAGCTGCTGGACGTCCTCGGCGGGGCCGGCGACCACGCAGAACTCGGGGCCGTTGACGGCCGACAGCGACAGCCGCTCGCCGAGCAGGCCCGCCAGCTCCTCCTCCGGCAGCATCACGGCGAGCATCCGGCCGGCCGGCGAGGCCTCGATCAGCTTGGCGCGGCGGGCGACCAGGGTGAGCGAGTCCTCCAGCGACAGCACGCCGGCCAGGCAGGCGGCCACGTACTCGCCGAGGCTGTAGCCGATCATCGCCTCGGGCTCGACGCCCCAGGACGCCCACAGCTTGGCCAGCGCGTACTCGACGGCGAACAGCGCGGGCTGGGCCACCTCGGTGCGGTTCAGCCGCTGCTCCTGCGCGCTCTCCTCGCGCTCGTCGCGGCCGAGCATCCGGCGCAGGTCGAGGCCCTCGGCGGGCTTCTGCTCGGCCGGCTCCGCACTGAAGAGGACGGTGAGCAGATCGAGCCCGAGCTCGGGCTCCAGCAGCTCGACACAGCGGTCCAGCTCGGCCCGGAACACCGGGAACTCGCGGTAGAGGTCCCGGCCCATGTCGAGGTAATGGTCACCGAGGCCGGGAAACATGAAGACGGTCATGCCACTCCTTGCACAAGGAAGCGAAAGGTGCGATCCGCGGAGGGGGGATCACTCGGCTCGAAAAGAAGTTCCGGAGCCCCGGTTGGGCACACTTCACCAACCCTGGGAGAAGCTTCTTGGCTGGGCCGGAATTTGTCAAGACCGGTTTTCGGGAGTTTTTGAAGGGGGGGTTGATAAAGAGAAAAACGCCTCCGGCCGACCATCTCCTGATTTCTCTGGAGACAGTCGGCAGAAGGCGTTTCTTAAGGTGTTCAGCCGAGGGTGTCGAGGACGTCCTGCGGGTGGTAGTGCACCCGGCCGCAGACCTTGTAGCGGCGCCAGGAGTGCTTGTTGGCGAGCCAGTAGACGGTGCCGCTGGGCACCTTCCAGAGCGTCACGATGTCACCGACGCGGAAGCCCTCCTCGGCCGGCGCAGACTGCTCCATTGTTCCGTGGCCCATGTGTGCTCCTTGGTGTGAGTGCAGCGGATCTGCGAGCCGGTCCGGGAGTCCTGCGGGCGCAGGACGGCCTCCAGCTCGCCCGGGCAGCCGTCCTCCGGGCAGCGCGAGACGGTGATCCGGCGGGTCGGCACGGCGGTTTCCAGCCGCTGCAGCCGGGCGAACGCCCGGAACAGCTCGGCGGTGAATTCACCGACCGCCTCGTGCCGGTCGATCCAGTTCTGGTGACGCAGCAGGAATTCCGCCATCGCGGGCACCGTACGGGCCGGTGCGGAAACCTCGCGCTCGTCGACGATCAATTGCGACCAGGCGGCCAGGAATCCCCGGACGTCGGCCCGGGCGTCGACCGCGGCGCCGTTCAGCGGAATTCCGATGTTGCGGCCGCCGGAAACCCTTTCGACCTGCTTCGCCTGGGCGTTCAGCAGCCGGTCGCTCTCCCGGTACAGCCGCGGGAGGCGGCCGAGCTGGTGGTGCACCCGGTTGCGGCAGGGGCGGCACAGCAGGGTCCCGGCGTCGGCCGGGCGCGGCTGCGGCTCACCGCCCTCGGGGTCGCGCCCGCAGCCGGCGGCGACGCAGCGGCGGATCGTGCCGGCGGTGGTCAGTTCATCCCGGGTGTCGGTGCGCACAGCTGTCCTCCCTTCGAGCCGAGCAGTCCGTGCCGGACGACGCCGAGGCCCCGCACCAGCGCGATCTCGTACAGCCGGCTGGCGAGCGCGACCTCCAGGCCGGGCACGCCGCGCAGGTCCACCAGGACGCTCTCACCGGCGAACTCCCAACCCGCGCGCGGCCGGCACAGTTGCTCGCCGAGCGCCATCGGCTCGGGCGCGACCCGGTAGCCGGCCCGGACCGGCACGGCAGTCCGCTCCCTGGCCGCCGACAGATCGTCGACCAGGATCCGGCCGACCGCGCGGGTCAACGACTCGGCCGGCTGCTCGCCGGTGGCGTTGATCAGCACCGCTCCGCGGGCCAGCATCCCCAGCTCCACCTTCCGGTAGGTGGCCTCCGGCAACCCGGGGGCGAGCACCACCAGATCGGTACCGAGCAGCGCCCGTTCGAGTTCGACGGGCCGGGACAGCATCAGCCCCCGGTCGGCGGCGTGCGCGGTCAGCTTCGGCGTCGGCCAGCCCTGCTCGCCGTGCGACGGCCAGAGCGCGACCTCGCCGAGGTTCACCACGTGGTTGACCAGCGCGGTCAGCAACCCGGCGACCGGGGCTCCGGTGCCGATCACCGCCGCGGTGGCCACCCGGGCCGCCAGCAACTCCCTGGCGGCCAGGGCGGCCATCGCGGCCACCGCCAGCGAGCGCAGCACGGCACGCGGCAGCAGGCAGACCCCACCCACCCGCTCGTCGTGCAGCATCACCCGCTCCGGATGCTCGGTCGCCGCCAGCCGGCTCCCCCGCCGTGCGTCCGGCTGGTCGGCTCCGAGCGCGCTGCGCCGCAGCGCGTCGGCGGCCAGCGCCACCAGGTCGGCGTCGCCGAAGGCGACGAGACAGTCCCGCTCGTCGATCTCCACCGTCGCGTACCCCATCGGACCTGCCCCCTGTCGCCGTGCCTGTTCCCCCGCAGGACACACCATTCCGGGAGCAGCTATCCGGGCCCTATCAGGCCCCCGAAGGAGCCACGGATAGCGATCCGATGGCGCGACGACAGCACAGGGCGGTAGCGACGGCCGACGTCAGGCCGCTTCGCCCCGGTCCAACGCGGCGCCACCCGGCTCCGCGAGCCAGACCACCCGCGCACTGACCCCCGGCCACCGCCCGAAGTGCCGGAGGACGCGCTCGGCCGACGCGAGGGTCATCCGCGTCCACCCGTCGACCCCGATCACGTGCGCGCGCCCGTTCTCGTCGGCGAGCCCCCAGGCCACCACCCACCCATCGGCGTCCTCACGCCCCTCGCCACACACCTGGACGACGGCGAACAGCCGGGGCGCACTGTCGAGCACGAGCCCGCACAGCTCCTGCTCGAACGGCGGGGCGACCGGCATCCGAGCCGTGTTCGGACGAGGGTTTTGCGACGGCGCAGCAGTCATGGAAATCTCCTACGTGAACGGGAGTTGGACGCCGCGCTGCCGCCACCACGGGCAGCGATCGTCCCTGACGCAGAATCAAAAGTAGCCAGTCGGTAGTATGTAGTCCACCGCCTCTGAGGAATTCGTATCATCACCCACTCCCAAGGGTGACGGTCGACTACGTCGGCGGTCGAGAGCGAGGAGTCAGCGGATGCCGCCCAGCAAGACCCCGCCGAGCATCCGGCAGCGGCGACTCGGCGCCGAGCTGCGCCGGTTGCGCGAGCAGGCAGGGCTGTCGGTCACGCGAGCCGGGGAGCTGCACGGCACCCCGCAGTCCCGGATCAGCAACATCGAATCCGGCGGATACCCGGTGAGCGCGGACCGGGTGCGGACCTTGGCCCGTCTCTACGGCTGCGTGGATGACACCTTGATCGACGCGCTGACCCGCATGACGGGCGGCCGCACCCGTGGCTGGTGGGAGGAGTACCGCGAGATCCTCCCGGCCGGAGCCCTCGACCTGGCCGAACTCGAGCACCACGCGCAATCGATGCGGATCGCTTCAGCCATTCACGTCCCGGGACTCCTCCAGACCCCGGAACACGCTCGCGCACTCTTCCGAGATGTCGTCCCACCCCTCTCGCCGCCGGAAGTGGAACATCTCGTCTCCCACCGCATCAAGCGACAGGGAGTGCTCTACGGCGAACAACCGATCCCGCTGTCCGCCGTCGTCCACGAGGCCGCCTTGCGCATGGGCTTCGGCGGTCCGAAGGTCGCCCGGGAGCAGTTGGAACACCTGGTGACCATGAGCGAGCAACCTCACATCGACCTGAGGGTGATCCCGTTCGGCACCGGCAGCTACCCCAGTTCCGGGGCCGGGATCGTGTACTTCAACGCCGAGGTTGCACGATTGGACAGTGTCCAGGTTGATGGAGACAGGTCCGAGTTCATCGACACCGAGCCGCAGTTGATCAAATATCGAGCTGTGATGGATCGGTTGGCGACAAGTGCGCTCGAGCCTGATGCATCCCGCGACCTCATCCGCCGTATCGCCCAGAGCGCCTAAGAGAGGACCGACCATGGCCGTTCACGACTGGCAGAAGTCCTCATTCAGCGGCGACGCCGCCAACTGCATATACGTCTCAGCACTCACCGACTGCACCCTCAGGATCCGCGAGAGCGATGACCCCGACGTCATCCTCACCACCACGCCCGCCTCACTCCGCGCCCTCCTACGCGGCATCCAGGCAGGCGAATTCGACCATCTGGCCCAGTAGTTCACGCCCTCAACGCTTCGGGCCCGCCGCGAAGGTTCGCGGCGGGCCCGGGGCAGCCGATCTGGCTGCTGCGCGCGTACAGGTACTCAGCACGGGAACCATGAGCCCATGAGCGAAGAGCCGACCTCATGGGCACGAACGCTGGCGATGAACCAGCTTGCCGAGTCGCTGCCACGACGCTGGTCACACACTCAGGGCGTGGCAGAGCGAGCGGTCCGCCTCGAACGAGTTCTCGGCCATCAGACCCGACTCCTCACCTGTGCCGCTCTGCTCCACGATGTCGGCTACGCACCGGGAGTGGCGACAACAGGGTTCCACCCACTCGATGGTGCGCGGTTCCTCCGTGACGTCCATGGGGCCGATGACCAGCTCACGCGGTTGGTGGCGAACCACTCGTTCGCGCTGCTCGAAGCCGAGGAGCGCGGTCTCCGAGAAGTGCTGGAGGTCGAGTTCCCGCTGCTGGAGGACCAGCGATTGGTCGACTCTCTGGTGTGGTGCGACATGACGACGACACCCGCCGGTAGCCCGACCACCGCCGAGGCACGCGTTGCGGAGATCCTCAGCCGTTACGGGGCGGAGAGCGTGGTGGGGCGGTTCATCGGTCGGGCGTCGCCGGGGATCTTCGCGGCGGTTGAACGGGTGGAGGCGTCGCTGGCGGCTCAGTCGAGGCGGGGGTAGGTGCCGGCGAGGTAGTCGCCGATCTGCTGGCGCATGCTGGGGTGGATGTCGTACTGGCCGAGGTCGGCGGGCTGAACGAAGCGGACGCCATCGGCCTCGTCGTTGATCGTGGGCTCGCCGCCGACCGGGCGGCCGATGTAGGTGTTCTCGTACTGCTGGCGGATCTCGCCATCGGTGTAGGCGACGATGTGGTTCGGGTTGGTGTAGACGCCGAGGAAGCCGGTGATCTCGGCCTGGATGCCGGTCTCCTCCAGGCACTCGCGCACCGCGCACTCGGCGGCGGTCTCGCCGATGTCCTGGGCGCCGCCGGGCAACGCCCACTGTCCCGTGTCCCGGCGGCGCTGCAACAGGATGGCACCGGAGTCGTCGACGACGAGCAAATTGCTTGCAGGGATGAGGGTGTTGGCCTTGGGGGCGTTGGGGTCGTTGTAGTACTCAGTCCTGCCCATCTGCGGCGGTCCCCTCCTGGCCGGGCATCCAGGGCCGCGCGTGGGCCCAGACTGCTTCGAAGCTCTGAGCGTAGTTGTCGAACCAGCCGGTGGTGTCCACTCGCTTGAGGTGGAGCAGGGGGTTGGCACTGGCCGGCTGGCCGAAGATGTGCGGGTTGACCAGGAGGTTGTCGTCATAGCGGAAGAGGGAGTTGTACAGGGTGGTGTCGTGAAGCCTCACCTCGCAGCCCTCTTCTGGGAGTAGACAGCGGTAGTAGGTGAGGGAGGCTCGGATCTTGGCCGCGAGGGTGTCGCCGATGCCCTCCTCGCGGCCTCTGGTCGCGGCCGCACGCCCGCTCGGATCTCCGAAGCACAGCCGCACTCGAACGCCACGGCCGGCCCGTTCGGCCAACATCTTGGCGACGTGCGGATTGGATTGGGCGAAGAACGTCCCGGAGAAGACGAGCACGTCGATCCGCTGCCGGGCCTCCTGCAGCAGGGTCAGCCAGGTCTCGCGAGGCACGCTGGCCCGGTTCTGGTGGGTACCGATGAGCTCGGTGCCCAACCCTCCGGTCCCCCGTGCTGCACGGGGCTGCGGGTCCGGCCAGAGGAAGCTCTCCTCCACCCGCAGGAGCCGGGCGGCACGGAAGCGGTGCCTCGGGTGGGGCAAGCGTCCGCCGAGCCAGCGACCAACGGTCTTGGGGTCCACTTCGCAGGCTTCGGCGAGCGCCTTTGGCTCCACGCCTCGCTGAGCGAGTACGGAGTGAAGTCGCTCGTTCACGGAGGCCATACAAGCCGAGCGGGGCCGGGCCGCGCAAGGACGTTGTGGGACGTATCGCCCGAGCTGACAAACCAACACGGTGCTTACGCTGGCGGCATGCAGCTCATCGTCCTGTGGGACATCGACCACACCCTCATCGAGAACGCCGGGGTGAGCAAGGAGATCTACGCTGCCGCATTCGCCTCGTTGACCGGTACCCCACCAACCGTTCGAGCATCAACAGAAGGCCGTACGGACCGCTTGATCATGCGCGACATGTTCCGCAGACACGATCTCCCGGAACCCGACTGGCCGATCACCGAAGCCGCCCTCGCCCGGGCCGGCCAGGAACACTTCGGCGAACTACGTCGACGCGGATCGGCACTTCCGGGCGTGCGCGACGCCCTCAAGGCCACTTCCTCCCAGGCCGGTTGGGTCTCATCGGTACTGACCGGCAACATCGCGGCGAATGCCCGCGTGAAGCTGTCGGCTTTCGATCTCGATCCGCTGCTGGATCTCGGCGTCGGCGCTTATGGCGCCGACGCCGAGCAGCGTGCCGACCTGGTAGCCGCCGCACGCCGGCGTGTTCACCGCCGCCGCGGACTGCCCAGCGGCACACCGGTCGTCCTGATCGGCGACACGCCACGGGACGTCGAGGCAGCCCTCACCACCGGCTGCGGGATCATCGCGGTGGCTTCCGGCATCCACGACCGGGCCGAGCTGGAGGCAGCGGGTGCTCCCGTGGTCCTCCCGGACCTGTCGGACACGGCGGACCTCCTTGCTCTGCTGGAAAGCGTCCCAGGACGTCCCTGAGCCGTCCACGTACGCGGTGACGCGGTCCTCGAATGCTGCGACACGATCCTCTCAAACTCGGCGCCACGGAAGGACGGATGGATGAGCGACTGGGAGTTCGTGAAGGACAGAACCGCCACCCAAGGCGCGGTGTGGCGGTCGGCCGATGGCCTGCTCTACAAGCGGACCGGTGGCGAGGACCTGCGGGCAGAGACCGAGTTTCAGCAGCTGGCCGCCAGCCTCGGCTATCCCGTCCCGGAGATCGTCGACAGCGGGCCCGAGGACGAAGGCTACTTCGCCATCGAGCGAGCCATCGGCAAGACCTCGCTCCACGAGGAAGCCCTGGCCGACGCGAAGCGGGACGGTCAGGTCAGCTACCAGGTCATCAGTACGGCAGCTGCCGTTGCGTCGAAGCTCCTGCAGGCCCAGGCGAGGCACCCCCTCCCCGCCATGCCGTGGTTCGAGAGGGCCGCCTTCTCGGCCGAGGTCTTCGAGGAGAACCCGGACTTCGACACCCCGCGCGTCCACGAGGCGGTCAAGCACGCCCTCGACCGGTTGGCCCAACTACCGGTGGTGCACGGGCACCTGGACTACGGCCTGCCCAACGTCCTGCGGGCCGGGGTCATCGACTGGCAGCACCACGGACCGGCCCCGCTCGGCTACGACGTCTACCCCGCACTCGACATCGTGGCCTTCAAGGGCGGCGGCAAGGGCTACACGATCAGCCCGGAACAGCGCGCCGCCTACACCGCCACGCTCGACGGGACCACCGCGTCCCTGATCGGGAAGCGGGTGAGCGAGCACCTGGGCGACTTCCTGCTCGTCAAGTGCTTCTTCTTCCTCGCCCTCATGCGGCCCACCGACCCCACGCGGCAGGACAAGCACATCAAGTGGCAGTACCGCCGCACCCTGTTCACGATGGGACTTGATCAGTATGAGTCGGGCAACACGATCGACACCGGTGCCTTCCCCACTCTGGAACGGTTCACCGCTGAACACCGGTAGGCCGGTCCCCACCGTCCGCGACCGCGACTACCTGATGGACCACCACGGAGTCGTCTTCAAGGTCATCGGCGACAGCCACCCCGGCAGCCACTATCTCGGCTACGTCAAGTACCACCCCGACGAGAAGGGCGACCGGCGGCTGTTCGGCCGGACCTACCGGCAGAACAGCGTCGTGTCGAAGTCGTTCGGCATCCTGGCCGGCAGGCCGGAGTGCTACGTCTACTCCGATGCCCTCGGCTGCGTCATCACCGGCATCCCGCGTGAGGACGTGGCCGTCCACTACTCCTGCCGACAGGCGCTCGCCGCCATCCACGAGGAGCCCGACGCGGTCGCCGACAACCCTGCGGGCAAGGACCTCCTGGTGATCACCGAGTGGATCACCGCGCACGACGCCCAGGGCCCGATCGGCGTCACCGGCTCCTTCCTCGTCGGCTGCTTCAACGAGCGCTCGGACATCGACCTCGTCTGCTACGGGCCGGAGGGCTACGAGGCCGCCCAGGAGCTGTTCCAGCAGACCGACATGATCCGGCCGTACGACGGAGACGACCTCACCCGGCTGTACATCCGCAGGGCCAAGTACATGGAAGGCAGTTCCTTCGACGCCCTCATCAAGCAGGAGCGCCGCAAGCTCCAGGGGCTGACCGCAGGGGCCGGCGCGCACATCAACTGCGAACCCATCCGCTCCGACCGCGACAGGACCTTCGCCCGCATCTGTTCCAAGGAGATCGGCGAAATCTCCCTCCTCGCGAAGATCACCGACCACTCCGAGGGTCTCACCACCCCGGCCGTGTACGGGATCAAGGTCAGGACCATCCTCAGCTCGACCATCGACGAGGCCGACTCCTTCGCCCGCCGGATCACCCACATGCGCTCGTACCTCGGCGCCTACACCGGTGCGTTCCGATCCGGCGACACCGTGCACCTGTCCGGCAAGCTCGTCCACACCCAGGACGGCGACCACAGCGGCTTCGGCATCGAACTCACCCCCTGGACCGTCAGCGGCTCCTACGTCGCCAACCTCGCCGGATAGGAGCCGCCGAACCATGACCCTGCTCGTCATCCGGCACGCCGAGTCCGTCGAGAACGCCGACAAGTACAGCGGCTTCTACCAGGACCCCCGCCCCTACAGCGGACCCGCCGCGCACACCATCTCCCGCACCATCGTCGGCCTGACCCCCCGCGGCTTCCGGCAGGCGCAGTGGCTGGCCGGCGTTCTGCCGGAGCTCGCCGGCCCCGAACCACACGTCTACACCTCGACCTACCGCAGGGCGATCGACACCGCCGCGATTGCCCTGCCCGACCTCCCCAACGGGTGGCCCCAGCAGACCGCGCTCCTGGACGAGCAGCACTACGGCGACGCCACCTACATGACCAAGCGCGAGCTGTTCGACAGCTACCCCGAGCTCGCCGAGGACCGCCGCCTGCGCAAGCACATCTGGACCGCGCCGGGCGGCGGCGAGTCGCTCGCCGAGGGCGTACTCAAGCGGGCCTCCGAGTTCGCCGCCCTCGCCCAGGCCGAACTGCAGGAGTCCCGCGCCGTCGTCGCCTTCACTCACCAGACCGCCGCAGTGGCGCTCCGATCCCTGCTCGAAGCCTGCACCCTGCCAGAGATCCTCGCCGAGGAGCGGAAGGGCAAGATGCCCAACGCCGCGATCCTCCACTACGAACTGCGAGACGGCCGGTTCACCCGGACGGGAACCACCACCCCGCCGATCTAGGAGGAGCCCGTGCGACACCTGTTCCTCAACGGGCCCGTCCAGAACGGACCCTTCACCTTCGCCACCCGCCCCGGCAAGGCCGTGGGCATCCGCCTCGCCGCCGCCCTCAACGCCATCCTGGGCTTACCGCCCGCACCCCACCTGTGGAACACCGTCACCCTCGCCGGAGACCTCCGCCACCGCCAGGCCGAGGACCCGATGATCCCCCGCCAGCGGTTCGAGGCCGACCTGATCGCCGACAAGTACACGTCCGGACAGCCCCCGGTGGGCGGCATACTGACCGACACCGACGCGGAGGTCTCCAACCTCGCGCTGGAGATGATCGAGAACAACCTCCGCGCCGGCACCCTCGCCATCAGCCGCGAGACCGTCCCCACCTGCCAGGCCTGCGGTCACATGACCGGCAGCGGCGGCCACCCCTGCAACGCCTGTGGCAGCACCGACACCGAAGACCGCACCGGCCTCCACCTCGTCACCGAACTCGCGAAGGACCGCCCCGTCCTTGACCGCTCCGACATCCACGCAAGCCACCGCCAGCAGCCCAAGCATCTCCAGCACACCGCCGCCAACGTCGCCCAGCGCCTGATCCTCTCCCGAACCCGCGACCACGGCATCGACCTCTCGCCGCTCGGCCTCAACGGGCTCGTCCTCGACCCACGGGTCGGCATCCACGCCACCGTCCTCGCCGCAGCCCGGCTGCACAAAGCGGACACGGCCGTCATGACCATCACCGAGAACGCGGCCAACCACATCGCCGCCCACGGCCAGCACTTCCGCCAACACGACGGCATCCGGCTTCAGTACACCCTGCACGGCCACCTCCCGTACGACCACGCGGCAAGCCTGCAACCGCTGTACGAGGCCTACCGAGCCGCCCAGGAGATCAAAGATGGCTTCGACGAGTGGTTCCTCCCGCTCCTCTCCCTGAGGGCCAAGACCGGCACCCGGCTGGACCAACTTCCCGCATTCTTCAAGCACTACATGCGGGCACACCTGGCTCAACCCGCTGAGGCCGACGAATCCCTCCTCGACGCCGTACGACATTCGATCTCTGTCGGCGGCACCGAATGGATCACGGACAAGCAGGCGCTGGCCAACGTGATGGCCACTCACAGAAGAGTGTCGGCCGTCACTGCAGAAATCTGAGATGCCGCCCCGACTCTTCCGGGCGCCCGCTCGAGTCGAGCGGGCGCCCGGAACCCGCTTCCTGTTCGTCCGGCCGTTGGCAGGACCGGGTGGGGGGGTGGGGGGTGGGGGGCTGGCCTCAGCCCCGAGCGCATCGCGGCAGGCCTGGCCGTCCTGGCCCGTGGCGCGCTCGGGTGGGCCGGTGCGGGATCACGCGGGGACGTGCCAGAGCTGGTTGGCCGTGTTGTTGAAGTCCCAGATCTGCGCGAGCGCGCCGTTGGCGGTGTCGAAGCCCCGGACGTCCAGGGCGCGGCCGGACTTCACGTTGATGATCGCGCCGTCGGCCCGGACCTGCCACTGCTGGCTGGCCGCGCCGTTGCACTCCCAGATCTGCACCGGCGTGCCGTTGTCGGTCCGCCCGCCGTCGGTGTCCAGGCACAGGCCGACTGCGCGGATGGTCCCGTCCGAGGCGATCCGCCACGACTGGTTGACGTTGCCGAGGCAGTCCCACATCTGGACGGGCGTGCCGTTGACGCTGGTACCCATGCGCACGTCCAGGCACTTGTTCATGAAGCCGGTGATCTGGCCGGTCGGCCCGCCCGCCGGCGCGGGGCCGAACTGGATGTACACCGAATTCACCTGGTCCGCGCCGCAGCTGGCCCAGGTGGTGGTGTTGCCGGTGACCCACCCGCCGGTGGTGCCCGCTATGACGTACGGACCGCCCGGGCCGCCCGTGTTGTAGTTCAGACAGGTGATCACCATGTGCCAGGTCTGCATCGGGTCGATGCCCGAACAGGTGCCGTTGAAGTACCCCTGGGGATTGCCCTGCACGTAACACGGTCCGGCGGCCTGCGCGGCGGCGGCCGGCGCGGCCTCGGCGGCGGGCGCCGTGAGCGCGGCGGCTGCCGCGAGCAGCGCGGTGGCGAGCAGGGAGGCGGTACGACGCATCGCGAAGGTCCTTCCGGAGACGGCGAGCCGACCGGCCCGCACGCGAAGAAATTGTGACGATCATGGGCCAGTTGTGCAGGCTGCGCGGATTCTTCAGGCACCGCGCGTCCATGGTCAACAAGGCAGGGGGAGATCACGCCACCGGTACGTCCACGGATGGATGGCGTACGACGCGGGGCGGGGACGGCCGGGGCAGGCCGGGCGGGCCGCCGATCCGGCCGGAAATGGTCGAAGTTGATCAGTAGCGGACAACAGACGACAAGGTCGGCGCCCGAGCAGACCAATTCGGCCATCCAGCCCCGCAGTTCACGCCTTCAACGCTTCGGGCCCGCCGCGAAGGTTCGCGGCGGGCCCGAAGAACTGGCGCCTGGGAGGGCATCCGGCCCCGGCTCACCCGCGCCGGGCCAGGAGGCCGGCCGGGAGGAGGGCCAGGGCGAGGACGGCGGCCGCGACCGCGTAGGCGGTGCGGAAGCCGGACGGGTCGGTGCCGGCTGTGCTCAGGACGACGGAGATCAGGGCGGTGCCGATCGAGGCCCAGAGTTGGGAGTTGATGCTCAGCGCGGTGCTGGCGGCGGCGATCCGGGCCTTGGGCAGGTGCCGGCCGGCGGTGGTCATGGTCGGCATCAGCACCATCCCGGAGCCGACGCCCATCACCATCGCCGCGCCGACCACCCGCCAGGCCGGGACGCCGGTTTCGCCCACCTGCAGGGCGGTGAGCGCCATGCCGAGCGCTCCGAGCGCCACGCCGGGCGGGATCAGCCGCCGCGGGCCGATGGCGTCGATGCGCCGCGAGGCGATCTGCATCGACACCCCGACCGCCAGCCCGACCGGTGCGCCGAGCAGGCCCGCCGCCATCGCGCCCTGGCCGCGCACCTGCTGCCAGTAGACCGGCGCGAGGAGCATCGAGCCGAAGTAGCCGCAGGTGAACAGCGCGAGCGTGGCGATCGATGCCGCGAAGGTCCGGTCGCGCAACAGCCGCAGGTCCAGCAGCGGCTGACGGACGGCCAGGGACCGTCGCGTCCAGCCGGCGATCAGCAGCACGCCACCGGCGACGGGCAGCCACGCGGTGCGCTCACCGGCGAGCCCGAAGAGCAGCAGCGCCAACCCGGGCGAGAGCATCAGCAGGCCCGGCAGGTCCAGCTTGGGCGCCTCGGCGGCCTCCGAGCCCGGCGCGTCCGGCCGCAGGAGCCGCCACGCCAACGCCAGGGCCAGCAGCCCCACCGGCAGATTGATCAGGAACATCCAGCGCCAGGAGACGGTGTCGAGCAGCCAGCCGCCGAGCACCGGGCCCGCCACCGGCCCGACCAGGACGGGCAGGCCGAGCAGTGCCATCGCCCGCCCCATTCCGGCCCGGTCGGCGGCGCGCATCACCATCGCCATGCCAACCGGCATCAGCAGGCCCCCGCCGAGGCCCTGCAGGGCGCGGAAGGCGATCAGGCTGCCGACGTCCCAGGCGCAGGCGGCCAGCAGCGAGCCGAGCGTGAAGAGGGCGAGCGCGAGCAGGTAGGTGCGCTTGGCGCCGATCCGCGCCATCGCCCAGGCGGCGGTCGGGATGACGGCCGCCAGCGCCAGGGTGTAGGCGGTGGTGGCCCACTGGATGGTGGCGATCGGGGCGTGGAAGACCTCGGTGAGCCGCCGCAGCGCGACGTTGACGATCGTCATGTCGAGCACCGAGAGCAGCGACCCGGTGACCACCACGGCCACCGTCCGCCCCACCGTGGACTGCGGCGCCACGGCGCTCACACCCCGTACGGGCGCTCGGCCCGGGCGCTGCGCAGGGTCCGCGCCCACCAGTCGAGCTGGCCGAGCATGCCCTTGGCGGCGCCCTCGCTGACGGCCCGGTCCAGCGGCGCGCCATCGGCGCCGAGGCCGGACCAGGGGCCGTGCAGGCTGACCGAGTCGCGCATGGTGACACCGTGCAACTCGGCGAAGACCAGCCGGAGTTGTTCGACGGCGCGCAGGCCGCCGCCGAGCCCGCCGTAGGAGACGAAGCCGACCGGCTTGGCCTGCCACTCCTCGCGGTGCCAGTCGATCAGGTTCTTCAGCGCGGCCGGGAAGCTGTGGTTGTACTCGGGGGTGACGACGACGAAGGCGTCGGCCGCGGCCAGTCGCGGGCTGACCTCGGCCAGCGCGGCCTTCGCCCGCTCGGAGGGCGCGCTGCCCCAGCCGGGCATCGCGAGCGGCAGGTCGACCTCGGCGAGGTCGACGACCTCGAACTCCATGCCTTCGCCCAGGCCTTCGGCGACGCCGAGGAACCAGTCCGCGACCTTCGGGCCGATCCGCCCCTCGCGGATGCTGCTCACGATCACGGCAACGCGCAGCTTCTCACTGATGGCAACAGACATGACTGGTCCCCTCCTCGGACGATCGGCCGGTGGATCGGCCGCTCCTCCGGTAAAGTACAACGAGCGTTGTAAGAATTGCAACGCCCGTTGTAATTTTCGAGAGGGGTCCGAGTGAGCAGCAGCAGCAACGAGGCCTGGCTGGAGCAGTCCCGCCGCGAGGTCCCGCCGCGGAAGCTGGCCAAACAGATCGCGATCGCGAGCGCCTCCTGCGGCGTCTTCGGCCGCGAGGGCTACACCCGCGCCTCGGTCGACGCGCTGGCCGCGGCGGCCGGCGTCTCCACCCGGACGCTCTACAACCACTTCCCGGGCGGCAAGGCCGAGTTGTTCCGCACGGTGGTGGCCTGGACCTCGGGCGAGGTCCGGGACGCCCAGATCGCCCGGATGAACGGCCTGTTGGACCCGGAGCGCCCGCCCCGGCCGGCGGACCTGGAGCGCGACCTGGTCGCCCTGGCGCGCGGCTTCGTGGCGCTGATGGCCGAGCACCCGGACCACTTCGCGCTGGTCCGCCACATCCACGCCGAGGCCGACCACGTGCCGGAGGAGGTGCTGCGGACCTGGAAGGAGGCCGGTCCGGGCCCGGTGGGCCGCGCCCTCGCCGAGGCGATGACCGCCCTGGCGGAGGCCGGGCTGCTCGACCTGCACGGGGACGCGGCGCTGGCGGGCGCCCACTTCATGGCGCTGACCTCGCACTCGATCGTGCAGCTCACCCACTACGGGGTGCTGAAGCTGCCGGCCGAGGAGACCGAGCGGCAGATCACCGGCGGTGTGGCGGCCTTCCTGCGGGCGTACCGGGCCGCCTGACGGCCGCAACCCCGACAAAGGCGCCCGCTCCGGCCGAGCGGGCGCCCGGAGAAGGCGTCAGGCGAGTTCGCCGCGGAGCATGATCCGGCGGCCGAAGAGCTCGTCCTTGAGGCGGTCCGCCTCGGGGGCCGCGACGTCGGCCAGCAGGGCCTGGGTGGCGGCGAGTTCGGCGAGGGCGGCGTCGGCGTCGCCCCCGGCGCCGTGGACGTCGGCGAGGACGAAGCGGGTCTTGCCCTGCCACAGCGCCGAGCCCAGGTCGTCGAAGATCGCGGCGGCGGCCTCCAGGTGGGTGCGGGCGGCGGGGAGCGAGCCGGCGCCGAGGGCGATGGAGCCGAGCGAGTACAGCGACTGCGCCTCGACGGTGCGTTCGCCGACCTGGCGGGCCAGGGTGACGGCCTGTAGGAAGACGGCCTCGGCCTGCCCGGTGCGGCCCTCGCCCCAGTGGACGAGGCCGAGCCCGTAGAGGGCGTGCGACTCGCCGATCCGGTCGTTGGACTTCCTGACCAGGCGGAGCACCCAGTTGAAGGCCTGGTTGGCCAGCTCCAGGGTGTCGCTCTTCAGGTACAGCTCGCCGAGCCGGTAGATCACCTGGGCCTCGACGCGCAGGCAGCCGGTCTCCCGGCAGATCGCCAGCGCCGAGTTGAGCATCTCGCGGGCGGTGTCGTACTCGCCGGCGTCCATCCGGACCTTGGCGACGCTGCACAGCACGTGCGCCTCGCCGATCTTGTCGCCGAGCTCGCGCAGGTCGGCGAGGACGGTGGTGTACTTGTCCATCATCGCCTCGTGGTCGCCGCGCAGCCGGTCGACGAAGGCCATGTTGCGCAGCACCAGCGCCCAGCCGTGCCGTTCGCCCTCCTCGGCGAAGTCGTCGAGGGCGGGCAGGAAGCAGGCGTCGGCCTCGGCGAGGCGCTTCTGGAACATGTGCAGGGTGCCGAGCGAGTAGCGCATGGCGGCGCGGCCGCGCCGGTTGCCGGTGGCCTCGGCGAGCCGCAGGGCGGCCTCCGAGGTCTCCCGCCAGTCGTCGAAGTAGCCCTTGGTCTCGAACAGGGTGACGGAGGTGAGGGCGAGGTCCCAGCAGAGTTCGTCGAGGCCGAGGTCGGCGGCCTGGTTGACGGCGGCGACCAGGGCCCGGCGCTCGGTCTCCCACCAGGCCATCGGGTTCTTCAGCAGGTCGGCGAGCTCGTCCTCGGGCAGCCGCCAGCGTTCGCCGGTGCCGTGCAGCACGGTGTAGTCGCCGCCGTACTCGCGCCGGTGGCACTCCTCGGCGAGGGACATCCAGGCGGCGAGCACCCGGCGCAGCGCGGCGTCGGCGTGCTCGGCCGGGTCGGCCTCGGCGAGGCGTTCGCGGGCGTAGATCTTGATCAGGTCGTGGAAGCGGTAGCGCGGCGCGTCCTCGCCGGGGAAGGTGAGGACGTCGAGCAGCTGGGCGTCGACGAGTTCCTCGACGATGTCCTCGGCGTCGGGCAGGTCGACGTCGAGCAGGGCGGCGGCCGTCCAGCCGGCGAAGTCGCTGGCGCGGGGCAGCGCGAAGAGCCGGAACAGCCGCTGGGCGTCGGGGCCGAGGGCACCGTAGGCGAGCGCGATGTTGGAGCGCAACTCCAGCCCGCCGTGGGCGAGTTCGTCGAGCCGGCCGGCCTCGGAGCGGAGCCGCTGGACGAGCCGGTTGATCCGCCAGTGCGGGCGGCAGGCGAGCCGGGCGCCGGCGATCCGCAGGGCCAGCGGCAGGCCGGCGCAGAAGTTGGCGAGTTCGACGGCCGCGGGCAGTTCCTTGGCGACCCGCTCGTGGCCGGCGATCCGGGACAGCAGCTCGACGGACAGGTCCTCGGTGAACAGGTCGAGGTTGACCCGGTGGATGCCGGGCAGGCCGCTGAGGCGGGAGCGGCTGGTGACGATGACGGCGCAGCTGGCGCTGCCGGGCAGCAGGTCGCGCAGCAGCCGTTCGTCCGGGACGTCGTCGAGCACGACGAGCACCCGCTGGCCGGCGAGCCGGCTGCGGTAGAGGGCCTTGCGCTCCTCCAGGTCGTCGGGCACCGAGTGGCTGGCCACGCCGAGGGCGCGCAGGAAGCGGCCGAGCACGTGCCCGGAGCCGTCCCCGCCGGAGCCGTGGAGGTCGGCGTAGAGCTGTCCGTCCGGAAATGCGGCGTGCAATTCGTGGGCCACACGAACGGCCAGGCTGGACTTTCCGATCCCCCCCTTGCCGGTGATGCCGACGACGCGCACCGGACAGCTGCCGGAGTTCTCCTGGACCGGCGCCTGGAGATAGTCCCGGATTTCCTCGACGTGTTCCTGACGGCCCGTGAAATCGGCGGTGTCGGTGGGCAATTGGTGCGGAGGCGGAACCGCGGCCTCCACCGGCGGAACCTCCGGTTCGTCGCCGTCGGAAACGGGCTCGGCGGAGCGCTGGGCGGGCACCGAGGGGACGACGGCGGCGGTGGGCGCCTCCAGCCGCGGGTCGCCGTTGAGAATGGCCATTTCCAGTTCCTGGAGCTCGCGGCCGGGCTCGATGCCCAGCTCGCTGACCAGGACGGCGCGCATCCGGCGGAAGACGTCCAGGGCGTCGGCCTGCCGGCCGGCCCGGTACAGCGCGAGCATCAGCGAGCCGTACAGCCGCTCGCGCAGCGGCTCCTGGGCGATCAGTTCGAACAGCGGGCCGATGATCTTGTCGTGTCGGCCCAGCTCCAGCTCCAGCCGGTAGGCCTCCTCGGTGACGGCCAGCCGCTGCTCGTTCAGCACGGTGGCGGCGCGTTGTGCCAGGTCACTGGGGATGCCCATGAGGGCGGGGCCGCGCCACAGGCCGAGCGCCTCGGCGAAGCCCTCGGCGGCCTGGGCGGTGCGGCCGTGGTCGGCGTGCACCCGGGCGGTCTCGCCGAGCCGGGCGAAGCGGTCGATGTCCAGCTCGCCGGCGGCGGTGGCCAGCAGGTAGCCGGAGGGGCGGGTGACGATGAGGTCGGCCCGGCCGGCGTCGGCGAGCACCCGGCGCAGGGCGGAGATGCAGATCTGGATCTGCGACCGGGCGGTGGCCGGCGGCAGCTCCCCCCAGACCGCGTCGACGAGCTGGTCATTCGGGGTGACCCGGTTCGCATTCAGCGCCAGCATCGCGAGGACCACCTGCTGACGCGGCCCCCCGATCGACACCTGCTGGCCGCCGTCGACGATCTCCAGCGGCCCGAGCAGCCGAATTTCCATGCATTTCCCCCGTCACATCGAAAGTTGCGCCCAGCAGCCCCGATGGACATTATCCGCATGGCTCCGTCACGCCTCGATCATGCGTTCCACATTTGTGATCTGCCTCACAACCGGAGGGTAGGAGTCCGCTTCTCCCGGGCACCCTGCGCAGTCGAACCGGCGGAAAACGGCCGTGGTGACGGTGCGTGAACACCCCAGGCAGAACCACCCCCGGACGGGCTCCGCGCACGGCGCACTTGCTGCCGTGCAGTTTGCTGCCATCGGGCGCCGATGGATTCGGCCCGCCCCGACCAGCAGAGTTCCTGGCATCAGCCGATCGGCACCCGCCCCGGCCCGATCAGCCCCCGCCCCCGGCCCGGCCGCACCGCGCCGAGGCCCGGATCGGCACCCACTCCCGCGACCGCCGGTATGTCGGCCGTGCCCCGAACATGCCCCGAACCAGAGAGCCGAGTTGCCCATGCGCATCGCCCCGCGACCGATCGCGTTCGCGACCCCCCGCCCGACCGCCACCGTGGTGTCCGGCGACACCGGCTGGGAGTGAGCGGCGCCCACCGGGAGGCCGCCACGCCCACCGCGCCGGCCGCAGCCGCCGCCGCGGCCGCCCTCGGCGAGGAGCTCGCCGACTGGTGCCGCACCGGCACCGAGCGGACCTTCCCGTACACCGCCCTGCTCGCCCACCTGCGCTCCGTGGGCAAGCACTTCCTCGCACCCGACCTGCTCGACCGGCTCGCCGCCTGCCGCACCCGCCACCGGGCCGACCTGCTCGCCGCCGGCCCCGAGGAGGCCCCCGGCAGCTTCCTCGGCCGCTTCCTCGACGTCGTCCTGGACAAGTACGACGACCACTACGACTACCCCAGCTACACCGCGCTGGAGCTGCTGCGCCGCCCGCCCAGCGGCGACTGGCGCAAGCTCCGCTACCGGCGCGACCGACTCGTCCTGCTGCTGCTCGCCGACCTGGTCGACTTCGAGCAGCGGGCCCTGGACGGCCACCCCGAGCACCCGGTCGAGATGCTGCCGGACGCCCGGGTGCTGGACAAGCGCCGGCGCCTCGCCGTCCGGGTCATGGAGCCGGCCGCACTGCGGGTGCTCGCCCCGGGCACCGTCGACCCGGGTACGGTCGCCGCCACCCCCGGCCGCACCGCGCCCACCCTGCTCGCCGACGCCGTCCGGGACACCCTGAGCGACGAGGAGCGGCTGACCCTGGCCGCCAGCGTCCAGCCGGTGTACGTGCTGCACGACGAGTACCTGTTCCTGCGGGTGCTGCAGTCCTTCGAGGCCACCTTCACCTTCATGTCCGGCGCGCTGGCCTGCGCCGTACGCCAGCTGCACGGCGAGGAGCCCGGCGAGGCGGCCCCGGCGGTCGCCGCCGTCGCGGACGTGCTGAAGGAGTCGCTGCCGCTGTTCTCGCTGCTGGCCACGATGCAGCCGGAGTCGTTCCGGATCTTCCGCCAGTTCACCGACGGCGCCAGCGCCATCCAGTCCGAGGGCTACAAGACCTTCGAGTCGTTCTGCTCGACCCCGCTGCGGGCCCGGCTCGACTCCGCCGCCTTCACCTCGGTGCCCCGGGTGCGCGCGGCCGTGCTGGAGGGCCGCGAGACCGTCCAGGGCACCTGGCACGACGTCGCCGACAGCGGCTGGCTCAAGGAGGCCGACGCCACCGCGGTGCGCGCCGCCGCGACCCAGCTGGAGTCCGTCCACCAGCGCTGGAAGCAGACCCACTACCGGCTGGCCGTCCGCATGATCGGCGAACGCACCGGCACCGGCGCCACCGAGGGCGTGCCCTACCTGGAGGCGGTCATCGCCAACCGGCTGTTCCCCTCGCTGGTCCGCGAGACCACCGCCGCCTGACGGCCGCCGTCACCCGACGCCCGCAGCACGGCACCCCACCCCGACCCGGAGACACCCACCGATGAGCAAGCGATCCGCCACCGGACGGCCCGGCGCCGCCCGGCAGTCCATGAACCCGGAGGAGGACGAGCGGCTGCTCGTCTACGAGTACGACCGGGGGAGCAACTACGAGGAGGACACCCGGCTCACCACCGCGCTCTCCGCGCTGCTGCCCGAGAACGAGCTCGTCCACCCGGACCAGCGGCTGTTCCAGACCGTGCACCTGATCACCGAGTTCGCCTGGTGCGAGATGCACTTCGAGATGCGCCGGGCGATCGACCTGATGCGGGCCGGCGACCAGCTGATGGCCGCCCAGGTGCTGGAGCGGGCGGCCGACGTCGGCGACATCCCGCTGACCGTGCTCACCGTGCTCGTCGAGCACCTGCCGCAGCGCAGCCTGCTGGCGATGCGCGCGACCTTCCCGGAGAACACCACCGGGCTGGACTCCCCGGGCGCCCGCAACCTGCGTCGCGCCGCCGTGCCGCTGTGGCAGGAGTTCATGGACGCGCTGCACCGCGCCGGCCTGACCA
This sequence comes from Streptomyces sp. Y1, assembly GCF_041053115.1. NCBI lineage: Bacteria > Bacillati > Actinomycetota > Actinomycetes > Kitasatosporales > Streptomycetaceae > Streptomyces > Streptomyces sp. Y1. The sequence goes on from NZ_CP163445.1 coordinate 3,732,270, forward strand.
CCGAGGACCTGATCGAGGCCCAGGGCCGGCTCGCCGCGCCCGCCGAGGAGGACCGCGCGGCGGCCGAACTCGCCCTCGTCCGCAAGGCGATGCTCCGGCTGGACGGCGCCGTCGTGTACTGGAAGCAGCGCCACCTGCGGATGGTCTGGAGCCAGCTCGGCGGCCACCCCGAGTCCCGGCACGGCATCGACGAGGCCGAGTGCCCCGGCATGCCGACCAGCCTGCGCGGCCAGTCGATCAGCGCCCTGCGCGCCATGTCCGAGCGGACGCTCTTCCCCGCGCTGTGGGACTCCGTGGACGCCACCTACCGCAAGACCGTGCCGGTCGGGGGGACGTCCTGGTGAACCCCTGGCGACCGCTCCCCGACCACCTCCTCCGTGCGGAAGGAACCCGCCCCGCCATGACCGCCACCCCTGAAGCCACCCCGCTCCTCGGCACCGTCCGCGACGCCTGGGCCTCCGTGCTCGGCCACCAGGACTTCGGCGACGACGAGAACTTCAACCGCGTCGGCGGCCACTCCGGCGCCGCGCTGCGGATCAGCAAGATCCTGCGCACCGCGCTGGGCCGGCCCGTCCCGATCAAGCTGCTGTTCGCGCACCCGACCGTCCGCGGCCAGGCCGAGGCGCTGGCCGCCTCCGACACCGACACCGCGACCGCCGCCGTCCCGGTCGGGGCCCGGGCATGACCGCGTCCGTCGCCCAGCTGGAGATCTGGCTCGCCGACCAGGTCGAGCCGGACTCCGGCCGCTACAACATCCCGCTGGCCCTGGAGTTCGACGGCCCGGTCGACCCGGCCGCGCTGCGCGGCGCCCTCGCCGACCTGCTGCTGCGCCACCCGGCGCTGGCCAGCCGGTTCGAGGCGCAGGGCGGCGAGCTGCGGGTGCTGCCCGAGCCGGGCGCCGTCGTCCCGCTCGGCGTCGTCGCCCAGCCCGGCCCGTACGAGCGCGAGGCGGCGCTACGGGAGGGCGCCGCCTCCGCCGCCCGCCCGCTCGACCCGGGGACGGCGCCGCTGCTGCGCGCCGACCTGTTCGCCCACCCGGACGGCGCCCTGCTGGTGCTGACCGTCCACCACATCGTCGCGGACGGCGACTCGATGGGCGTGCTCACCCAGGACCTGCTGACCGGCTACCGGGCGCACCTGGAGGGCACCGCGGTCCACCCGGCCCCCGCCCTGGCCACCCCGCCCGCCGCCGGCGAGGGCTGCCCGCACTGGGACGCCCTGGTCGGCGACGACCCGGTGGTGCTCGCCCCGCTGCCCGACCTGGTCCGCCCGGACGGCGGCGCCGCCGGCGAGCCCGGCTGGACCGAGCGCCGGCTGCCCGCCGAGCGGCTGGCCGCCGTCCGCGAGGTCGCCGTCCGCACCGGCACCTCCAGCGCGACCGTGCTGCTCACCGCCTGGACGCTGCTGCTGCACGCGTGGTCCGGCGAGTCCGAGGGCGTGCTCGGCATGCCCTTCGCCGGGCGCGACGGGGCCGGCGCCGAGCACGCGGTCGGCCTGTTCACCCGCGTCCTGCCGGTGCGCAGCGACTACCTGCCCGAGCGCGGCTTCGACGCCCAGGCGGCCCTGCTGGGCGGGCAGTTGCTCGACTCGATGGAGGCGCTGGCCGACCACGGCGCCCCGGCCGGCGGGCCCGGCTACGCCACCGTCTTCCTGCACCACCCGGCCGGGCGCCGCGCGTGGCGGCTGCCCTCCGTGACCGTCCGCCAGTTCGACCTGGAGGGCGGCGCCGCCAAGTACGACCTCGGCCTCGCCGCGGTCGAGCTGGACGAGGGCGCGGGCGAGGAGCTGCTGCTGCGCATCGACCACGACTGCGCGCTGTACACCCCGGCCACCGCCGACCTGATGCTGGACCAGCTGGACCGGCTGCTGGCCGCCGTCTGCCGCGCCGACGCGCCCTGCCTGGACCTGCTGGCCGGCCTCGCCGTCAGCACCGGCCGCACCGGCGCCACCGACCGGGCCGACGACGCCGCCACCACCGTGCCCGGGCTGGTCCTCGCCCAGGCCGAGCGGGCCCCCGACGCGACCGCCGTGATCCACCGCGACCGGTCCGTCAGCTACCGCGAACTCACCTCCGACGCCGCCCGGTTGGCGCACTGGCTGCGCACCCAGGGGGTGCGCACCGACGACCTGGTCGCCCTGCTGCTGCGCCCCGGCATCCCGACCGTCACCGCGATGCTCGCCGTCGCCCTGGCCGGCGCCGCCTACCTGCCGCTGGACCCGGCCTACCCGGACGCCCAGCTCGCCCTGGTGCTCGACGACGCCCGCCCCGCGCTGGTGCTGACCGAGCCCGGCGAGCAGGACCGGGTGCGCGCCACCGGCCGGCCGGTGCACGCCGTGCCGGACGCCGTCCGCGCGGCCCGCTGCCTGCCCGCCGTCCCGCCGGTCACCTCGGCCGGACCGGACACCCTGTTCAACGTGCTGTACACCTCCGGCTCGACCGGCCGGCCGAAGGGCGTGCTGCTGCACCACGGCGGCGTGCTGCGGATGATGCACCGCCCCGACTTCGTGCCGCTCGGCCCGGACGACACCGTCTCGCACCTGTCGCCGCTCAACTTCGACGGCGCCACCTACGAGATCTGGGGCGCGCTCACGCACGGCGCCCGACTGGCCGTCCTGGACAAGGAGCTGGTCCTCGCCCCCACCGAACTGCGCGCGGCCGTACGGGAGTTCTCCGTCACCACGCTGCTGGTCACCACCCCGCTGCTGAACCGGATCATCGAGGACGCGCCGGACCTGCTGCAGTCGCTGCGCCGGGTGTACTTCGGCGGCGAGCTGATCTCCGTCCCGCACATCCGCAAGGCGCTGCGCTGGTGCCGCCCCGGCACCCTGCTGCACAGCTACGGGCCGACCGAGAACTCCTTCACCTCCTCCTGGCACCCGATCACCGAGGTGCCCGAGGGCGCCCGCACCCTGCCGATCGGCGGCCCGGTGCCGCACACCCGGCTGCACGTGGTGCTGGAGGGCACCCTGACGCCCGCCCCGCCGTACGTGCCCGGCGAGCTGCTGCTCGGCGGCGCCGGCGTGGCCCGCGGCTACCTGGGCGACCCGCTGCGCACCGCCGAGCGCTTCGTCCCCGACCCCTTCCACAGTGACGGCGGCCGGCTCTACCGCACCGGCGACCGGGTCCGGTGGGCCGCGGACGGCCAGTTGGAGTTCATCGGCCGGGCCGACAACCAGGTGAAGATCCGCAGCCAGCGGGTCGAGCTCGGCGAGGTCGAGGCCGCGCTGCGCGCCCAGCCCGAGGTGCGGGCCGGGTTCGTCACCGCCCGGATCAACGGGCGCGGCGAGAAGGAGATCGTCGGCTACGCGGTGCTCGAACGCCCCACCACCGTCGAGGAGTTGCTCGGCCGGCTCGCCGCCGTGCTGCCCCGCTTCGCCGTCCCCTCGCACCTGCTGCTGCTGGACGAGCTGCCGCTCACCCCGAACGGCAAGATCGACCGCCGCCGGCTGCCCGCCCCCGGCGCCGCCCCGGCCGCCCCGGCGCCCGCCGCCGTGCCGGCCCTCGGCGAGCGGCGGCAGCCGGACGACGACGCGCTGACCGCCGTCACCCGGGTCTGGCAGGAGCTGCTGGACGGCCGCCCGTTCGGCCCGGACAGCAACTTCTTCGACGTCGGCGGGCACTCGCTGATCCTGGTCAAGCTGCGCGACGGCCTGTACCGGGCCACCGGCGTCAAGCCCGGCGTCGCCGACCTGCTGCGGCACACCACGCCGCGCGCCCAGGCCCGGCTGCTCGGCGGCGGCGAGGCCGCCGCCGCACCGCGGCCGGCCGCGAGGCCCCGTCGGCGCACCGACGACGACGCGATCGCCGTCATCGGCATGGGCGCCCGCTTCGCCGGCGCCCCCGACCTCGCCGCCTACTGGGACAACCTGCGGGCCGGCCGGGACTGCTTCAGCCAGGGCCCCGGCCCGGTCGTCACCGAACTCCCGGACGGCACCCGCAAGGTGGCCCGCTGGGGCATGATGGCGGACGGCCTCGGCTTCGACGCCGAACTGCTCGGCTTCGCCCCCGAGGACGTCAAGCACGGCGACCCGCAGCAGGGCGTCCTGCACGAGGTGCTGTGGTCGGCCGTCGAGGACGCCTCGCTGCGGCTGAGCGACATCGCGCACGGCACCAGCCTGTACGTCGGCTGCCCGCGGTTCGTCCAGAACGACGGCGAGGCCCGGGTCGACGACGTGGTCAACTCCGACCCGACCTTCGTCGCCTCCCGCTTCGCCTACCTGCACGACCTGTGGGGCGAGGCCCTGCTGCTCGACACCGCCTGCTCCACGGGCCTGTACGCCGTCCACCTGGCCGCCCGCTCGCTGCTGCGCGGCGAGAGCGACTACGCGCTGGCCGGGGCCGTCTCGCTGGCCGAGTCGGACGGCGGCTACACCTACCGCCCCGGCTTCCTGTACGCCGAGGACGGCTTCTGCCGGCCCTTCGACCAGCGGGCCACCGGCACCGTGGGCGGCTTCGGCGCCGGCGCGGTGCTGCTGCGCCGGCTCGCCGACGCCGAACGCGACGGCGACCCGGTGTACGCGGTGATCCCCGGCAGCGCCGTCAACAACGACGGCGTCGCCCGGGTCGGCTACTCGGCGCCCGGCGTCGAGGGCCAGGCCCGGGTGATCCGGGACGCCCTCGCCGCGGCCGGGCTGACCGGCGAGGACGTCGGCTACCTGGAGGCGCACGGCACCGGCACCCGGCTCGGCGACGCCATCGAGGCCACCGCCCTCGGCGAGGCCCTGGGCACCGGCGGCCCGCAGGTCGCGATCGGCTCCGTCAAGGCCTCGATCGGGCACTGCAACACCGCCGCCGGCATCGCCGGGCTGATCAAGGCGGTGCTCGCGGTGCACCACGGCTACCTGCCCGCGACCCCGGGCGTCACCGAGCCGATCGAGGAACTGACCCGGCACGGCGAGCGCTTCGCCCTGCTCACCGAGGGCCGCCCGTGGCCGCAGGACCGTCCGCGCACCGCGGGCGTCAGCTCCTTCGGCGTCGGCGGCACCAACGCCCACGTCCTGGTGCGCCAGCACCAGAGCGCCCCGAGCTCACCGAGCGCCCCGGAAAGGGTGTGACACCGATGACCTTGCCCGACGCGCCCCGCGTGCTCGCGCTCTCCGCCCGCGACCGGCTCGCGCTCACCGAGGCCTGCCGCCGGCTCGCCGAACGGCTGGAACGCGAACCCGCCCTCGACCCGGACGACGTGGCCGCCACACTGCACCTGGGCCGGGAGCGGTTCGCCGCCCGGCACGCCGTCCACGGGCGCACCACCGCCGAGTTGGCCGCCGCCCTGCGGGCCGGGGCACCGGCGGACGCACCGCAGGCGGCTCCGGCCGTCGAACTGCACCTCGGCGCGCTCACCGAGCCCCTCCCCGGCGCGCCCGAACTGCCGCAGGTCACCGAGGCCCTGGCGCTCGCCGAGCAGCTCGGCGCCTCGCCCGCCGGACGGGCGGTGGCCGTGCAGTACGGGCTGGCCGCCTGGCTGATCGCCCGCGGCGTGGTGCCCCGGGAGATCCACGGCGAGGGCACCGGCGCGCTCGCCGCCGACGCCCTGCTCGGCCGCACCGCGCTGGCCGACGCGCTGCGCGCCGACGTCGACCGCCCCGGTGGCGCCGGCGAAGCCGCCCTGGTCGTCGACCTCACCGACCCCGGGACGGGCGCCACCGAACGGCTGCGCGTCACCCCCGAGGACGGCGCCCCGTTCTCCGAGCTGCTCGCCGGACTGCTCGCCGAGCTGTGGCGGCGCGGCCTGGACGTCGACACCACCCTCGGCCGCCCCGGCCGCAAGGTCCGGCTGCCCGGCTACCCGTTCCGCCGCACCACCGCCGACGAGCAGCCCGCCGCGGCCGCCCGGGGCCTGCGCCCGCTCACCCCGCACGAGCAGCGCTGGCTCTTCCACGACCTGGTGCGCTCCTCCAGCTCGGCCGAACACAACGCCCGCGCCGTCGCCGTCCGGCCCGGCCCGGCACCCGAACCCGCCGCCGTGGCCGCCGCGTTCACCGCACTGCAGCAGCGGCACCCGAAGCTGCGCACCGTCTTCACCCAGCAGGGCGGCCGCTGGTTCGCCCGCACCGACGCCGCCCCCACCGGGCTCACCGCGCCCGTCCCCGGCCGCCCGGCCGAGGCGGTCGCCGCCGGACCGTTCGAGCTGCGCGACGCCCCGCTGGTGCGCTGCGTCCTCGACACCGGCGAGCGCGACGGGACCGACTGGACCCTCGCCCTGGCCGCCTACGAGCCGGTGGCCGGCCGCGAGGCCGTCGAGGCCCTGCTCACCGAACTGCTCACCGAACTGCTCACCGAGCTCCCCGATCTCCGCGACGCACCCCACCCCGTCGCCGCCTGAAAACAACTCACTCAAAAGGAAAGAGACATGACGATCATTCAGGACTACCCGACCACCCCTGCGATCCCGGCCGACTGGCACGGCGCCGCCCCCGCCCCGATCGGCGTCGACCAGGCCTTCAACGGCTTCGTCGCGGCCGGCATCGTCAACGCCCTGGACCGCCTCGGCGCCTTCGACCGGCTGCTCGCCGACGGCGCCCTCGACGTCCCGCGCTTCGTCGCCGCCGCCGGCCCCGGCGCCCGCGAGCGCGTCATCCGCGAGGTGCTGCGCTGTGCCGCCACCTGCGGCTGGGTCCGGCTGCTGAACGACGGCGACACCGTCGTCCTCACCCCGGCCGGCGAGGAGATCGCCCGGATGCGCGGCTACTTCACCTGGGGCGTCGGCGGCTACCACGACATCATCGGCCGCGCCCACCTGCTCGCCAACGGCGAGGGCACCTTCGGCGTCGACGTGCTGCGCGACGAGGCCATGGTCGCCCTCGGCTCCGGCCAGAACGACCGCAACTTCATGGTCGGCACCCTCGACGACGTGCTCGCCGAGGTCGACTTCGGCACCATCGCCGACCTGGGCTCCGGCATCTCCGCCCGGGTCAGCCGGGTCGTCGGCGGGCGCCCCGGCACCCGCGGCCTGGGCCTGGACATCAGCGGCCCGGCCACCGACCTGGCCCAGCGCACCATCGCCGACGCCGGCCTCACCGACCGCGTCCAGGCCATCCGCACCGACGTGCTGGACGTCTGCCACCGCGAGGCGCACCGCGACGCCCTCGCCGAGGTCGACACCGTGATGAGCTTCTTCCTGCTGCACGACCTGCTCGCCGACGAGACCACCCGCCCGCAGATCTTCACCCGCCTGCGCGAGGCCTTCCCGGCCGCCCGCACCTTCGTCCTCGGCGACACCATGCTGCGCCCGGACTCCGAGCACGCCACCACCCTGCCGGTCTTCTCGCTCGGCTTCGAGCTGGCGCACGCCCTGATGGGCGTCCCGCTGCACACCAAGGAGACCTACGAGGAGCTGTTCGCCGGCGCCGGTCTGCGCCCGCGCAAGATCGTCCCGTTCGGCACCCCGCACTCCTGGCTGTACGTGCTGGACGCCGAGTGATGACCAACCCCCTCGCCCTCTACCGGGAGTTCTCCCCGCGCACCCGGGCCGTCCTCGCCGTCAACGCCGTCAACTCCTTCGGCGGCGGCCTGGTCCTGCCCTTCCTCTGGATCTACCTGCAGCAGGTCCGCGGCCTGCCCGCCTGGGTGCCCGCCGTGACCCTCGCCGTCCAGGCCGCCACCGCCGTCGCCGGCGGCCTGGCCTGGGGCGCGCTGCTCGACCGGCTGGCGCAGCGCACCGTCGTCTCGCTGGTGATGCTGATCGCCGGCCTCGGCACCGCGCTGTACGCCTTCGCCACCGGCCCCGCCCCGGCGCTGGCCGCCGCCGTGGTCTACGGCCTCGGCATCAGCGGCGTCGGCACCGTGCTGCGCTTCCTGTACGCGGGCGCCGCCTCGGCCCGCGAGCGCGGCCTGGCCTTCTCCGCCGACTACGCGGTGTTCAACGCGATGACCGGCCTCGGCGTGCTGGTCGGCGGCCTGGTCGCGGCCGGCGCGGGCGCCGGGCGGTTCACCGCCCTGTACCTCGCGGACGGCCTGACCTTCCTGGTCGCCGCCGCCGCACTGCGGCTGCTGCTGCCCCGGGCCGCCGGCGAGGACGACGGCCCGGACGAGGACGCGAAGCCGTCCGGCGGCTACCGCGAGGTGTTCCGGGCCCGCCACCTCGGCGTGCTGCTCGGCACCCTGACGATGTGCTCGCTGGTCAGCTACGGCCAGTTCCGCTCCGGCCTGCCCGGCTACCTCACCGGCAACGGCGCGCTCGGCCCCGAGGGCCTGTCCGGCGCCTTCGCGCTCAACATCGTGGTCGCCGTGCTGGCCCAGATCCTGCTCGGCGAGCAGGTCCAGCGGCTGCGCCGCAGCACCGTGCTGGCCGTCAGCGGCGCCTGCTGGGCCGTCGCCTGGGCGCTGGTCGCGGTCGCCGGGCTCGGGCACGGCGGCGGCGCGCTCGCCACCGCGCTGGCCGGGGTGGTGCTGCTCTCGCTCGGCGAGGCACTGGTCTTCCCGGTGCTGACCGCGCTGCTCAACGACCTCGCCGAGGACCACGTCCGCGGCCGGGTCAACGCCCTGCTGTCGGTCGCCGTCTCCACCGGCTCGGTGGCCGGCCCGGCCCTGGCCGGCGCCACCCTGCCCTGGGCCCGCGGCCTGCCGCTGATGGCCGTGCTGATCGCCGGCTGCCTGGCCGTGGCGGCGGTGTCCGTCCGGCTGCGCGCCGTACTGCGCCCGGCCCTCGACCGCCCGAGTGCCGAACCGGGCGCCGAACCGGCCCCGGAGCCGGCCGCCGAACCCGCCCTCCTCGCCGCCGCCCCGGCCGCGGGCTGACCCCCGAACCCTGGAACTCGTCATGCGCAACTGGCCGCTGCACGGCCTCTCCGTCCGCACCTCCCGGATCGAGCTGCGGTACCCCACCGCCGACGACCTCGACCAGCTCGCCGACCAGGCCGCCGCCGGCGTCCACGCCCCCGGCTTCATGCCGTTCTTCTCCCAGTGGACGGACGGCGACCGGGAGACCGTCACCCGCCGGGTGCTGCAACGGCACTGGCGGGCGATGGCCGAATGGACCCCGGAGGACTGGACGCTCTACCTGGTCGTGGTGCACGACGGCGAGGTCGTCGGCTCGCAGAGCCTCGGCGCGATCGACTTCGGCACCACCCGCGAGGTGCTGCTCACCTCCTGGCTCGGGCTGCGCCACCAGGGCTCCGGCCTCGGCGGCCACGCCCGCGCCGCCAGCCTGGAACTGGCCTTCACCGGCCTCGGCGCCGACCAGGCGCTGTCCGTCGTCCGGCAGGGCAACGACGCCTCCCAGGCGGTCTGCCGCAAGTTCGGCTTCGTCCACGACGGCAGCCAGACCAACGCCGTGCGCGGCGAGCGGGCGGTCAGCGACCGCTACCGGCTCACCCGGGAGCGCTGGGCCGAGCACCGCGCCATCGAGGCCGAGGTGCACGGCGTCGAACCGGCCCGCCACCTGTTCGACACCACCGCCACCCGCACCGCCACCACCACCCCGGCCCTGGCCACCCTGCTCTCCGGCATCCGCCCCGCCCCGGAGGCCGACCAGGCCGTCGCCTGAACCGTCCGCCCGCCCAACCCGAAGGACCAACCACCGTGGCAGACCGACCCGTCATCGCCGTCGTCTACGACCTGGGCGCGGTGAGCCCGCTCACCATCGTCGACCACCTGGAACCGCTCGGCGACGTGCTCATGGCGCTGCGCCGGTCCGAGCACACCGAGCTCAACCGCGCGCTGATCGAGGAACTGGCCACGGTCGTCGACCTCGACCCGGACCACGACGTCGCCGCCGAGGAGCTGCGCCGCCACCGCCCCGACGCGCTGCTCACCTTCAGCGAGACCTGCCTCGGCGACGCCGCCGAACTCGCCGAGCGGCTCGGCCTGCCGTTCCACTCGGTCGAGACGGTCGGGCTGCTGCGCGACAAGTACGCGATGCGCGCCCGGCTGCGCGAGCACGGCGTGGACGCCGTCCGCTCCGCCCGGCTGGAGGGCCCCGCCGACTGGCCGGCCGCGCTGGCCGAGGTCGGCCTGCCCGCCGTGCTCAAGCCCGCCACCGGGCAGGGCAGCCGGGACACCCACCTGATCACCGAGGAGGCCGCGGGCGCCCGCCTCGCCGAGGAACTGCTGACCGGGCCGGACGCCGGCCCGATGGTGCTGGAGGAGTACCTGCGCGGCCGGGACTGCGGCCCCTTCGGGGACTACGTCTCGGTGGAGAGCGCCGTGGTCGACGGCGAGGCCACCCACTGGCAGGTCACCGGCAAGTACCCGCTGCTGCCGCCGTTCCGCGAGCCCGGGCAGTACTGGCCCGCGCCGATCGACGAGGCCGAGCGGGCGGCCGCGCTCGCCCTGACCACGCAGGTCATCGCGGCCCTGGGCATCCGCACCGGCATCACCCACACCGAGCTCAAGCTCACCGCCGAGGGCCCCCGGCTGATCGAGCTCAACGGCCGGCTCGGCGGCTACCAGTCCTGGCTCGCCGAACTGGCCGGCGGCCTCGACCCGATGGAGCTGGCCGGCCGGATCGCGCTCGGCGAGAAGGTGGAGGTGGGCCACGCGCCCACCGACCGGGTGTACTTCGTCCGTTCCGTCCAGACCCCGCGCGAGGGCGGCCTGCTGAAGGCCGTGCACGGCCTGCGGGAGGTGCTGGACCTGCCCGGCGTCGAGGGCGCGACGGTGATGAGCCGGCCCGGCGAGCAGCTGCCGCCGACCGTGTCGACCGCCGAGCTGGTCTCCGTCACCGGCATCGTCGAGGACCACGCCGCGATGCTGGCCGTCGTCGAGCAGGCGCTCGGCAGGCTCACCTTCACCATCGAGGGGCCGGACGGCGAGCGGACCCTGACCTCCGCCGAGTGCGAGGTCTGACCCCCCGCCTCCGGGACCGGGCGGCGGCCGACCCCGCCGCCCTCCGGTGCCTCAGCGGTCGATCAGCGCGAAGCGGGAGGCGAACACCCCCGCCTGGAAGCGGCTGTCCACTCCCCAGTCCCGCATCAGCTCGGCGATGTGCCGCCGGCAGGTCCGCACCGACATGTTCATCCGGTGCGCGATCGCCTCGTCCTTGTGCCCGGCCGCGAGCAGCCGGACGATCCCGCGCTTGACCTCGTCGCCGCTGTCCCCGTAGCCGAAGCCGGTGTGGGTGAACGGGCGGGCCTGGCTCCACTCCCGCTCCATCGTGCGGTACAGGTACTCCACCACCACCGGCTCGCGGATCACCATCGCGCCCGGCTCGCCGTCCTGGGTGCGGTCGGGCAGGAAGGCGATCCGCCGGTCGAAGATGATCAGCCGGTCGATCACCTCGCCGACGGTGCGGATCTCCGAGCCGGCCTCCGACATCCTCGTGAAGTGCATCTGCACCACCGGGCTGGCCAGCACCACGTGCGGGTACAGCGCGCGCATCCGCACGCCCCGGTCCAGCAGCTGCAGGTCGCGCGGGCGGCTGTCGACCAGCGTCTCCTCGCTCAGCGCGGTCGGCTGGCTGACGAACACCTCCTCCGAGCAGGCCCGGGACACCTCGCTGAGCATGCTGCGGACCTGCTCCACGTCGTGCAGCAGCTCGATCGCCACGCCCCGGCCGCGGTCCCGCCGGGCCTCGAAGTAGGTGGACTGCAGCGGCAGCAGCATCGCCCTGGTCCGCTCGGCGCGCATCCGCCGCTCGTGGATCTCCTGCTCCAGCGGGCCCACCAGCTCGGCCACCGCCGCCTCCGGGCTGGCCGGCACCCAGCGGCCGGGCCCCGTCCCGTGCAGCAGCCGCAGCTCCAGCAGCGCCGCCAGGGCGGCGTCGAAGCGCTCCGGCGGGAGTCCGTCGCGCCGGTCGGCGGCGATCAGCACGCCGTCGCGCAGCGCCTGTTCGTACAGGACGGTCGCGTCGGGCGTCAGTTCGGCGGCGCCGCCGGTCTCCGGGTCGGTCATGGTGCTCCCCCCGCGGTCACTTGCTGCCAGGCAAGTTTATGACAGCGTCCGGACATCGATCCGGGCCCCGGGATCGGCCAGGCTTCTCGCATCCCCAGTCGAGCAGCCCGTTCGGGCAGCAGCGTCGGTCGCCCCGTCGACCGCATCGCCGACCGCCCGCCGAACGCCCCGGAGTGGAGCCTTGCAGACCGCCTCGCACACCGCCCTGCAGACCGTCGAAGTCCGTACGGACATCCCGCAGTTCCTGCCGGTGGCCGGCCACCACGTGCCGGCCCCGTTCTACCTGACCGCCGACATGTTCGGCGGCCTGCCGTTCCAGCTGGCCGGCGGCTCGATCGACCACCTGGTCGGCAAGCCGGTCGCCGACCCGCACCGGCACGAGGTCGCCGAGATCTACTTCCTGGTCTCGCCGAACCCGGGCGGCGCGAAGATCGACGTCACCGTGGAGGGCGAGCGCCACGAGCTGAGCTCCCCGGCGATGCTGCACGTCCCGGCCGGCGCCGAGCACCAGTTCCTCACCAAGGAGGCCGAGCCGGGCAGCTACTGCTTCGGCATCCTGCTGGGCGACAAGGCGTGACCACCGCCCCGGCCCCCGCCCCGGCCGCGGCCCCGGCCCGCCTGCACCTGAGCGAGAACCCGTACGGCGCCAGCCCGCTCGCCCTCGCCGCCGCCCGCGACGCCATCGACCTGACCGAGATCTACCCGGACCCGGCCCGGCAGAGCCCGACCGCCGCCCTCGCCGCGCACCTCGGCGTGGCCGAGGAGCAGATCGCCGTCGCCAACGGCAGCGACGAGCTCGTCCTGCTCACCGCCCTCGCCCTCGGCGACGTCACCCGGCCCGGCGTCACCACCGCCGGCACCTTCCCCGGCTACCGGATCTGCCTGGAGACCGCCCGGCGCGGCTGCACCGAGATCCCGCTCGCGGGTACGGAGACCGACGCCGAGCGCTTCGCCGAGGCGCTGGCCGGCGCCGGCATCGGCTACCTGTGCAACCCGCACAACCCGACCGGCGCCCTGCTCTCCCGCGAGCGCTTCGACCTGCTGGTCGCCGCCGCCGAGCGCACCGGCACCCCGCTGGTGGTCGACGAGGCCTACCTGGAGTTCACCCCGGCCGGCACCCCGCAGCTGCGCGACTACCTGGACCGCGGCGCCCCGGTGGTCTCGCTGCGCACCTTCTCCAAGGCGTACGGGCTGGCCGCGCTGCGGATCGGCTACGCGGTCGGCCGGGCCGACCTGATCGCCCGGCTGCGCGAGGCCCAGGGCACCATGCCGTTCAGCGTCAACCGGGCCGCCCAGGCCGGCGCCGTCGCCGCGCTCACCGACCCCGAGCACCTGGCGCGGGCCGTGCGCCGCAATGCCGAGCGGCGCGAGCGCTTCCGCGCCGACCTCGCCGCCCGGGGCCGCCGCTCGCTGCCCTCCGTCACCAACTTCGTCGCCGTCGCCGTGCCCGACTCCGCGGCCGCCGAGCACGTGCTCGCCGAGCGGTACGGGATCCTCGTCCGCGACGCCGGCCGGTTCGGCCTGCCCGGCTACCTGCGGGTCTCGCTCGGCCCCGACGAGCAGCTGGACCGGCTGCTCGACGCGCTCGACGCGCTCGCCCCCGTGCGCTGAGCCTCCGTTGGGCCGCACCACACCCTCCCCCGTACCCGTAGGAGCACCCCTGATGACCCACGTCGTGATCGTCAACCACGAGGAGCAGTACGCCGTCTGGCCGCGCCGGGCCGAGCTGCCGGCCGGCTGGCGGGCGACCGACTGGACCGGCGACGAGCGCGGCTGCCTGGAGCGCGTCGCCGAGGGCTGGACGGACCTGCGCCCCGCCTCGGTGCGCGAGGCCGTCGCCGAGGACGCCGCCCGCCCGGCCGTCCAGCTGCTGACCGCCGGCCCGGTCCAGCTGCGCGAGGTGCTGCCGGCCGAGGCCGAGCAGCTGCGCGACGGCGGCACCGCCGGGCTCGACTGGCTCGGCGGCACGCCCGGCGACGGCACCCGGGTCGCCGCGAAGATGCTGGCCGGCGCCGCGGCGGCCGGCCTGCTGCGGCCCGGCTGGGGCATGTACCTGCTGGTGCGCAGCGAGGACGCGGTCGCGGTCGGCGGCATGGGCTTCCACGGCGCCCCGGACGGCGGGCAGGTGGAGATCGGCTTCGACCTGGTCGAGCCGGCCCGCGGCCACGGCTACGCGACCCTCGCGCTCAGCGAACTCGCCTGCTGGGCGCTGGCCCAGGACGGCGTCGACCGGGTGATCGCCACCACCACCCCGGACAACCGCGCCTCCCAGCGCGTCATGGAGCGGGCCGCCTTCACCCGCATGCCCGACGCCGACGGCCTGTTCGTCTACCAGCTCACCCACTGACCACCCGACCCACCGCCCCGGGGGAACGTCCGCCCGCCGGTGGCCTTAAGGAGGAGCACCATGGCGTACGCCGCCCCCACCCTGGCCCCCACCGCCCTCGAACCGCTGCCGCAGCCGTACGAGTACCGGCGGCGCGAGGCCGTCGAGCCCGACTGGACCCGCTTCCCCGGCTGGCGCGACGTCACCGCCGCCCAGTGGCGGGACCCGCAGTGGCAGCGCGCGCACTGCGTCAAGAGCGTCCGGCAGCTGCGCGAGCTGGTCGGCCCCGGCCTGGACGAGGCGTTCTACGCCGACGTCGAGGCCGACCAGCGCGACCACGCGACCATGTCGCTGCTGCTCACCCCGCAGGTGCTGAACACCATCGGCCCGGACGGCCCGCCGGAGACCGGCACCTGGTACCGCGACCCGGTGCGCCGCTACATGCTGCCGGTCGCCTCCGACCGCCGGCCCACCCTGCCCAGCCACCCGCTGGCCTCCCGGGACTCGCTGCACGAGGCCGAGATGTGGGCGGTCGAGGGCCTGACCCACCGCTACCCGACCAAGGTGCTGGCCGAGCTCGTCACCACCTGCCCCCAGTACTGCGGCCACTGCACCCGGATGGACCTGGTCGGCAACAACACCCCGCAGATCGCCAAGTACCGCTTCGTGCTGCGGCCCGCCGACCGGCTGGACCGGATGATCGACTACCTGCGGGCCACCCCGACCGTGCGCGACGTGGTGGTCTCCGGCGGGGACGTCGCCAACGTGCCCTGGCCGCGCCTGCGTTCCTTCGTCGACCGGCTGCTGGACATCGAGTCCGTCCGCGACATCCGGCTCGCCAGCAAGGGCCTGATCGGCCTGCCGCAGCACTGGATGGCACCCGAACTCCTCGACGGCATGGCAGAGTTGGCCGCCAAGGCGCGCGGCCGCGGGGTCTCCCTGGCGATGCACACCCACGCCAACGTGGCCCAGCAGGTCACCCCGCTGGTCGCCGAGGCCTCCCGCGCGCTGATGGACGCCGGCCTGCGCGACGTCCGCAACCAGGGCGTGCTGCTGGACGGCGTCAACGCCAGCCCGGAGGCGCTGCTCGACCTGTGCTTCGGCCTGCTCGACAACGCCGGCATCATGCCCTACTACTTCTACCTCTGCGACATGATCCCCGGCGCCGAGCACTGGCGCCTCCCGCTCGCCGAGGCGCAGCGCCTGCAGCACGCGATCATGGGCTACCTGCCCGGCTTCGCCACCCCGCGCATCGTCTGCGACGTGCCGTACGTCGGCAA
Source organism: Streptomyces sp. Y1 (assembly GCF_041053115.1). Classification (NCBI taxonomy): domain Bacteria; kingdom Bacillati; phylum Actinomycetota; class Actinomycetes; order Kitasatosporales; family Streptomycetaceae; genus Streptomyces; species Streptomyces sp. Y1. Next base: position 3,747,706 of record NZ_CP163445.1, read on the forward strand.
GCGCTGGGTGCACCAGGTCGACTCCTACGACCGCGAGCGCGGCATCTCCTCCTGGCGCAAGAACTACCGCACCTCCGTCGAGCACGACGACCCGGAGGCGCTGGACCGCACCTACCACTACTACGACCCGGTGCACACCCTGCCCGAGGCCGGCCGCCGCTGGTGGAGCACGCCCGAGGCCCTGGCGCTCACCGGGGGTGCGGCATGACCTCGTCCATGAACCTGTCGATGGGACTGCACCGGGTGCTGGAGCCCGCCGGGGTGCTGCCGCAGGCCGCCTGGCGGCTCGACCCGGATCCGGCGATCGCCGCCGACGAGGTGCTGGTCTGCGTCGAGGTGCTGAACCTGGACGCCGCCTCCTACCGCCAGCTGCACGACAAGCACCACGGCGACGGCCCGGCGATCCGCGACGAGGTCTGCGCGATCATCGACGAGCGCGGCAAGATGCACAACCCGGTCACCGGCTCCGGCGGCATGCTGATCGGCCGCGTCCAGGCGGTCGGCCCGGACTCGCCGCTCGGCCTGCGCCCCGGCGACCGGATCGCCACCCTGGTCTCGCTCAGCCTCACCCCGCTGGCCGTCTACGACGGGCTGCTCGGCTGGGACGGCCTCAGCGAGCGCATCCCCGCCTCGGGCCACGCCGTCCTCTTCGGCCGCTCCATCGCCGCCGTCCTGCCGCCCGACCTGCCGGACGAGCTGGCGCTGTCCGTCCTGGACGTGTGCGGCGCCCCCGCGCTCACCGAGCGGGTCGTCCGCGCCGAACTGCTGCCCGCGCCCACCGTGCTGGTGCTCGGCGCCGCCGGGAAGTCCGGCTCGCTGTCGCTGGCCGCCGCCCGCCGGGCCGGCGCCGGACGGCTGATCGGCGTGGTGCCGAACGAGGCCGAGCGGCGCGCCCTGGAGGAGTCCGGGCTGGCCGACCTGGCGCTGCTCGGCGACGCCCGCGACCCGCTGGGCCTGGCCGCCCTCCTGGACGCGCACGGCGGACCGGCCGACGTCACCGTGGTCTGCACCGACGTGCCCGGCTGCGAACACCCGGCGATCCTGGCCACCCGCGACGGCGGCACCGTCGTCTACTTCTCGATGGCCACCTCCTTCCCGGCCGCCGCGCTCGGCGCCGAGGGGCTGGCCCGCGACGTCACCATGCTGATCGGCAACGGCTACCAGCCCGGGCACGCCGCCCTCGCGCTCGACCTGATCCGGCAGGAGCCGGGCGTGCGGGCGCTGTTCGACCACCGGCTCGGCGCCGCCGAGCCCGCGCTCGCCGGGAGCCTGTGATGACCACCGCCGTCCGTACCCCCGGCAAGCTCGGCCTCGACCCGGCCCTCGTCCGCCGCGCCCGCGAACTCGCCGCCCGGGCCGGCCGCCCGGTCGTCGACCTCGCCCGCTCGCACACCACCGTCGCCGTCGAGCGCGCCACCCTGCGCCTGGCCGGCCTGAACGGCGCCGACCCCGAGGGCATCCCGTGGGCGAACCGGCTGGTCGACGCCGTCCGCGACCAGGTCGGCCTGGAGCACGGCGTGTGCCTGCCGGTCTGGGAGGCGCTGCGCAGCGGCGAGTACCGCGACCTGACCGACCTGGCCGCCCGCGCCGCCACCCGCACCGTGCCGTTCCGCGTCCCCGAGGGCGACGCCGCCGTACGGTCCGAGGCGGCGGCCCGGACGGCGGTCGGCCGGGGCATCGCCCGGATCGACGAACGGCGCCGCGAACGCGAGGAGTTGGTGCGCCGCTGGGGCAACCCGAAGGGCCCCTGGATCTACCTGATCGTCGCCACCGGCGACATCCACGAGGACATCCGGCAGGCCCAGGCCGCCGCCCAGGGCGGCGCCGACGTGATCGCCGTGATCCGCTCCACCGGGCAGTCCCTGCTCGACTACGTCCCGGACGGCGCCACCCGCGAGGGCTACGCGGGCACCTACGCCACCCAGGAGAACTTCCGGCTGATGCGCGCCGCGCTGGACGAGACCTCGGCCGAGCTCGGCCGCTACGTCCGGCTCACCAACTACGCCTCCGGGCTGTGCATGCCGGAGATCGCCGCGCTGGCCGGCCTGGAACGCCTCGACATGATGCTCAACGACTCCATGTACGGCATCCTGTTCCGCGACATCAACCCGGTCCGCACCTTCGTCGACCAGCGCTTCTCCCGCCAGCTGCACGCCCGGGCCGGCATCGTCATCAACACCGGCGAGGACAACTACCTCACCACCGCCGACGCCGTCGACGCCGCCCACACCGTCACCGCGAGCCAGCTGCTCAACGAGTACTTCGCCAAGGAGGCCGGCCTCGCGGACGGCCAGCTCGGCCTCGGCCACGCCTTCGAGATCGACCCGGCGGTGCCCGACTCGTTCCGGCTGGAGCTCGCCCACGCCCTGCTCGCCCGCGAACTCTTCCCGGACGCCCCGCTCAAGTGGATGCCGCCCACCCGGCACATGACCGGCGACGTCTTCCACGGCTACCTGCTCAACGGCTTCTTCAACCTGGCCGGCGCGCTCACCGAACAGAGCATCCTGCTGGTCGGCATGATGACCGAGGCCGTCGTCACCCCCTTCCTCTCCGACCGCGACCTCGCGCTGCGCAACATCCGCTACGTGCTGGACGCGGCCGGCGGCCTCGCGGAGGACTTCCACCCCGCCCCGGACGGCCTGATCGCCCGCCGCGCCGGCCAGGTCCTCGGCGAGGCGATCGACCTGCTCGCCGACATCCGCGAACGCGGCCTGCTGGACGCCATCGCCGCCGGCACCTTCGGCGGCATGCGGCGCACGGCCGAGGGCGGCCGCGGCGCGGACGGCGTGGTGGCGCGGGCCGCCGGCTACCGCAACCCCGCCATCGACCTCCTGGAGACCACGTGATCACGGCCCCGGACCTGGACCTCGACCTCCCGACGCTGCCCCGCACCGCCACCACCGTCCGCCCGTACGGCGACACCACCGACGACGGCATGGTCCAGGTCTCCTTCACCCTGCCCTTCCCGCACGGCCCGCTCGCCGACGGCGCCGCGCTGCAGCTCGCCCGGAAGATGGGCATCGACCGGCCGCTGCTCGTCCACTCCAAGCCGATCGGGCGGGACTTCAGCTTCTTCGTCGTCTACGGGCCGGTCGTGCACGAGGTCGACCTCGACGAGATCGAGGTCGTCGAGCGGGAGTACCCGCTGCTGACCGCCAAGGAGGCCAACAGCGCCGTCAGCGAACGGCTCGGCCGAAAGCTCGTGGTGCTCGGCGCCTGCATCGGCACCGACGCGCACACCGTCGGCATCGACGCCATCCTCAACATCAAGGGGTTCGCGGGCGAGAAGGGCCTGGAGTACTACAAGGAGCTGAAGGTCCTCAACCTGGGCGCGCAGGTCAGCGTCCCGGAGCTGGTCCGCCGGGCCCGCGTCGAGGGGGCGGACGCCGTCCTGGTCTCCCAGGTGGTCACCCAGCGGGACGCGCACCTCACCAACGTCAAGGAACTCGCGGCCGAACTGCGCGCCGAGTTCGCCGAGCACGAGCGACCGCTGCTGGTCGTCGGCGGGCCCCGCTTCGACCCGGGCACCGCCGCCGAGTTGGGCGCCGACCGCGTCTTCGGCCGGGGCACGACGCCCTCCGACGTCGCCAGCTACCTGGTGCACGCGCTCACGGGGGCGGAGCTCACGGGATGAGCTTCCGACCGTCCGACTTCCTCAGCGACCCGCACCTGCTGGTCTACCTCGCCGACCCGTTCCTGCTGCACCCCCAACTCCCGTACCCGGAGCCACCGATGCCCACCGCCGCCGCCGACCGCCTGGACACCCGCTTCGCCGACACCGCCGCCCGCCACCCGGGCCGCACCGCCGTGTCCGACACCTCCGGCACTCTGACGTACCGTCAACTCGACACCCTGGCGTCCGAGGTGGCGGATTCCCTCGGCGGCCGCGTCTCCCCGGGCCAGCTCGTCGCCCTGCGCGCCGACCGCACCCGGCACGCCCCCGGCGGCATCCTCGGCATCCTCCGCTCCGGCGCCGCCTACCTGCCCGTCGACCCCGGCTACCCGGAGGCCCGGCAGCAGCACCTGCTCAACGACTCGGGGGCCCAACTGGTGCTCACCGACGCCCCGTTGCTCCCGGGCGAGGAGCCCGTCGCGACGGTCGGCCCCTTCACCCTCGCCACCCGCCCGGGCGTCACCCCGAAGACCACCCCTGCGGACACCGCGTACGCCATCTACACCTCCGGCTCGACGGGCCTGCCCAAGGGCTGCCTGGTCAGCCACGCGCACGTCCTGGAACTGATGGACGGCGCGGCGCCGCTGTTCGACCTCGGCCCGGACGAGGTGTGGACGATCTTCCACTCGTGGAGCTTCGACTTCAGCGTCTGGGAGCTGTGGGGCCCGCTGCTGTACGGCGGGCAGGCGGTGGTCGTCGACCGCGAGAGCGCCGCCGACCCGGAAGCCTTCGCCCAGCTCCTCGCGGACCGTCAGGTGACCTTCCTCAACCAGGTCCCCTCCGCCTTCGGCAACCTGGTCACCGAAGCCGTAGCTGCCGGGCTCACCCTGCCTTCCCTCCGCCACATCGTCTTCGGCGGCGAAGCCCTCGTCCCCGACGACGTCCGCCGCTTCTGGCAGGCCGGCCTCGGCCCCAACGCCCGCCTGGTCAACATGTACGGCATCACCGAAACCACCGTGCACGTGACGTTCTGCCCCCTCACCCCCGACCTGCTGGACGGCGCCCGCCCGGGTCGCACCCCCATCGGCCGCCCCCTGCCCCACCTCGCCATCTCCCTCCGCGACGCCGAGGGCACGCCCGTCCCGGTCGGCCAGCCCGGCGAACTCTGGGTCTCCGGCGCCTCCGTGAGCCACGGCTACCTCGAACGCCCCGAGCTCAACGCCGCCCGCTTCGTCGACGGCCACTACCGCAGCGGCGACTGGGCCGTCGAAGAGCCGGACGGCACCTACTCCTACCTCGGCCGCCAAGACGGCCAGGTCAAGCTGCGAGGCTTCCGCATAGAACTCGGAGAAATCGAAGCCGCCCTCCGAGCCATCCCCGGAGTGACCAGCGCCGCCTGTACCGTCACCCCCGACGCCCAGTCCCTGAGCGCCTACGTCGTCGCCGACCCGGACGAGGTGCCCACCAGGGTCATCCGCACCCACCTCGCCGACCACCTCCCGGCCCACATGCTCCCCCAGTCCATCCACCACCTCCGCCAGCTCCCGCTGACCCCTCACGGCAAACTCGACCGCACCGCCCTCCTCGCGGCCTGACCCGGTTGCGCAGGAAGTCGGCCAGCCCGACTTCCTGCGCACCCAGCCGCGCGCCTTCCGCGGCCCCTTCGTCAGTCGGCCAGCCCTTCGCCGTACGGGGGTTCGGCAAAGGACTCGGCGAAGACCACCTTCAGCTGGTCCTCCAGCTCGCCTGTCTGCTCGCCGTCCAGGAGTCGGATCACGCTTCCACCCCGTCTCGCAGGCGTCGAACGCGGCCGTCCGAGAGCGCTCGGACGGCCGCGTCCAGGCGGTTCCGCTGGCGGACTCGCAGGCTGTCGGCGACTTCCGACGCCGGGAGGAGTGCCGGTGGGCGCAGGCCTCACGTCGAATCCTCCTTGTGACAGCGGGACGATGCGATGCCAGCAAGCGACCACTCCGACAACGGCGCCCATGGCTCAAATCCCGCCGAACTCGCCCAGCTGGACGGCAGGAACCCAGCAACTGGGGATGTCAGCCGTCTTGATGATCTGGCCGGGCCCGATGAACCGGCTGGCCACCAGGATGCCCGCCTCGTGGGCTGCCTGGCCCGCATGGCTGGCAACGGCATCCTCCAGCAGCCACGGTGTGAGGTCCCGCTCGAACGCATCGACGGCCGTCTTCAGCACGCAACTCTCCGTGGCGATGCCGCAGATGTACAGATCCGTCCCGCCGTGGCCTTCCGAGCGTGCGGTGACGGGTCCCGGGTGATGCCCGTGATGATCCGGGCCGACTCCGCTTCCACGTCGGGGCGGGGGCTGGCGATGGTGCACCGGCTCACGCGCGGGCAGTGGGGCGTCTCACCACTCCCGCTCGGGAAGGTCGTCCACGCCGATCTCCCGATCGTCGAGCGGTGAAGCCCCTCCCACCCGAGGACTCCGAGGACACGCCCGATCGACCCCGTCCAATTCCTCATGCTGATGCGCAACCAGCGCCGCGATCTCCGCATCTTCCGGGACGTGGTCCGCGACGACCACGTCCCGGACGAATCGACCACCGCCCTGTCCCCGCACCGGATCACCGGCGACAGCTGGGAGGCCCGCTTCGCCCTCGGCCTGTGCCTGCCCGACGTCTGGACCGCCTGGGACGCCGACGCCGACCGCCTCTGGGTCGCCACCACCGACGCCCGCTCCTGGGCTGCCGTCGACCGGAACCGCGACCGCTTCGCCGTCCACCAGTACGGCCCGCGCCGTCTCTGGGACGAGGTCGAGGCCGCCTACCTCTGGTGGGAGGACCAGGGCTGCCCCGGCCCAGCCGGGGTCAGCGGAAGGCGGGGGCCGGGCGGGAGCGTTCGTTGGCCGCCGTTGCCCGGAACGCGGCGTGCCATGCCGTGGTGAGGCCGTCGCGGGCGGCGGTGAGGGCGGCGGCGGTGTTGCCGCCGGGGACGGCGACGCGCTGGACGACGTCGTCCAGGCCCGCGCCCTCGGCGAGCAGCCGGCCCGCGGCCTGCAGGCTCTGCGCGACGAGCTGTTCCGCCAGCTCCCGCGGCAGCGGGGCGCCGCGCTCCTGCTGCGCGTCCACCATCGCCCGGGCGGCGGCGGCCAGGAGCGCCGGACCGCAGGAGGCCAGGTCGGTGGCCGCCCGGCCCTGGGCCTCCTCGATCACGAACGGGGTCGAGAAGGCCCGCAGCAGGGCCAGCAGGTCCCTCGTGCCCTGCTCCGTCAGACGCGCACCGGGCACCAGGAGCGTCGCGCCGGCACCGGCCTCGTTGCCCGCGCTCGGGATCAGCTTGGCCACCGGGCCGTCGACGGCCTCCGCCAGCGCCCGCAGCGGCAGGCCGTTGTTGATGGCGACCACCACGTGCCGGGGGCCGAGCCCCGGGCGCAGGTCGTCGAGGACGGACGGCAGGTCCGCGTTGCCCACGCACAGGACGATCACGTCGGCGCGACCGGGCAGGTCCGGCAACGGCAGGACCGTCGCACCGGGCACGGCGGCCCGCAGTCGCGTGACGCTCGCCGGGGAACGCCCGGCCGCGAAGACCCCCTCGGGCCCGACCGCCTTGCTGAAACCGGCCGCCAGGGTCAGCCCCATGCGACCCAGACCGACCACGCCCACCGCCCGAAACCCGCTCACGGCCACCAGCATCGCAGACCCGCGTCGGGCCCCGGACGGACCGCGGGCGGCCTACGGGTGCGGGCGGGTCCGCTGCGGCGGGAGGAGCGGGGCGGGGGCGCGGCGGGCGAGGTCGGCGAGGGTGTGGAAGAGGATGTCGCCGAGGAGCACCGGGTCGCGCGAGGTGTCCCGCGCCGGGGTCTCGACGGGGTCGGTGGGGGTGGGCACGGTTCTCTCTGCCGATGTGGTGGCCACGGCCGGTTCCTGCCCGTCGCCGCCGGTGCGGACACGCGTCAACCCCGCCGATCGGCTGGAAAACGACGCCCGCGACCGGGAAGAAGGCCGAAAGACGGCCGGGTGCCGCGGTCGTGACCGGGCCGCCGCCGATGGGCGAAGATGGTCCGGTGACCGAGCCCCTCGCCCCCGCCCCCCGCCTGATCGCCACCGACCTGGACGGCACCCTGCTCTGCGCCGGCGGCACCGTGAGCGACCGCACCGCCGCCGCGCTGGCCGCGGCCGAGGCGGCCGGGGTGCAGGTGGTGTTCGTGACCGGCCGCCCGCCGCGCTGGATGCAGCAGGTGAGCCCGCACATCGGCGGCCACGGGGTGGCGATCTGCTCCAACGGCGGCGCCGTGGTGGACGTGCGGCGCGGCGAGCTGCTGGAGTCGTTCCCGCTGGCGGCCGGGACGGCGCTGGCGGTGGTGGACGTGCTGCGGGCGAAGCTGCCCGGCACCGCGTTCGCCTTCGAGTACCCGGCCGGTTTCGCCCGCGAGCCCGAGTACGCGGTGCCGATGTGGGGCGAGGAGACCGACCACCCGATCGGCTCGGCCGAGGAGCTGCTGGGCCCGGACGGCCGGGTCCGCGGCCTGTTCAAGCTGCTCGCCAAGCACCCGGACCTCGACCCGGACGTGCTGCTGGACGAGGCCCGGGCGGCGGCCGGGCACCTGGCCGAGATCACCCGCTCGGCGCCGATCCCGCTGCTGGAGATCAGCGCGCCGGGCGTCACCAAGGCGAGCACGCTGGCCCGCTGGTGCGCCGGGCACGGGATCGACCGGAGCGAGGTGGTGGCCTTCGGCGACATGCCGAACGACCTGGAGATGCTGGCCTGGGCGGGCACCGCCTACGCCGTCGCCAACGCGCACCCGGAGGTGCTGGCGGCGGTGGCCCGGCACACCGTGAGCAACGACCAGGACGGCGTCGCCGCCGTCCTGGAGCGCCTCCTCGAACTCGCCTAGCCGCACTCGCCTACCCGACCTCGCCTACTCGAACTCGCCTAGCCGGAGCGCCCGTTGCCGCAGTCCGGGCTCCGCGGCTCGCGCGACGGCTGCTTGCCGAGCAGCACCACGAACCGCCGGAACGCGCTCTGGCAGGTGGCGTACCGCTCGTAGGCGCGGCTGGACCGCACCTCGGGGAGGGCGCGGGTGCCGGGGACGACCCAGATCCAGCCGAGGCCGTCCCGGACGTGGGTGATCCGCGCGGTGAGTTCGGAGGCCCCGGCGCGCAGGCCCTCGAAGCCGCGCTCGGCCTCCCCCGGTGTGTCGAACTGGGCGGCGGTGACCGCGACCACCCGCCCGTTCGGTGCTTTCAGCTGCCAGCGGTACCGCCCGTCCGGAGCGCGCTCGGTCCGGAACCCGCCATGACGTGCCCCTGCTGCCGTGCGACCGCGGCCGGAAGCGTCCACTGCCCCTCCGTCCGGTTTCCCCGCCGATTGACCTCCGGGACGGTGACAAGCTATGTGTGCACACGGAATCAGCGAAAGCCCGGACGGTTCACAACTTGCGCTGTTGGCCGGGAAGTTCTCCCCCGTTCAGCTTCCACCGGCCGACCGTCAGGAGTCACCGCCGGAGAGGTCACAGCCGGGCCGTCCAGCGCACCCGGGTGCCCCTGCGGTGCGGCCCCGGCTCGTGCCAGGCGTCGCCGCCCAGGGCCTCGGCGCGCCGGGTGAGGTTGAGCAGTCCGCTGCGCCGCCCGCCGGCCGGGATGCCGACCCCGTCGTCGGTGACGGTGAGCAGCACGCCGGGGCGCCCGTCGCGGACCGGCGACTCCGGGTCGCCGCCGACCGGCCGGCCGTCGCCGCCGAGGTGGACGGTGGCGTCGATCTCGACGCCGACCCGGGAGGCCCGCGCGTGCCGGGCGGTGTTGGACAGCATCTCCCGTAGTGCGGCGAGCAGTTGACGGCCGGTGTTCTCGCCGACCAGGCTCTCGACCGGCCCGACGAAGCTGACCGAGGGCTTGAAGCCGAGGGCCGCCGCGGCCTGGCTGGCCTCGCGCAGCACCCGGGTGCGCAGGGTGTCGGGGGCGTCGCCGTGGTTGTCGTGCTGGAGGGCGTAGATGGTGGTGCGGACCTCCTGGATGGTGGCGTCGAGCTCGTCGACGGCCTTGCCGATGCCGACCTTCACCTCCGGGACGACGGACCGCCGGGCGGCGCTCTCCAGCATCATCCCGGTGGCGAACAGCCGTTGGATGACGAGGTCGTGCAGGTCGCGGGCGATGCGGTCGCGGTCCTGGAAGACGGCGAGCCGCTGCTGGTCGCGCTGGCCCTCGGCGAGCCGCAGGGCGAGGGCGGCCTGGGAGGCGAAGGCCTCGGCGAGCTGCTTCTCGGAGTCGGTGAACGGCACGGCGCCGCACGGGCGCCAGACGCACAGCCCGCCGAGCACCCGCCCGGCCGCGACCATCGGCACGGCCATGGACGGGCCGAAGGAGCGGGCGTGCCGCATCACCACGGTGGGGTCGCTGGACATGTCGTCGAGGTAGACGCTCTCCCCGGCGAGCAGGCGGGCGGCGAAGCTGTCCTTGGGCAGCAGCTCGCCGCGGACGAACTCGGCCACCTCGCCGGAGGCGTGCGCGACCCGCATCTGCCCGTCGCCGTCGCCGGACCCCTCCGGGCCGGTGGGCAACAGGATCATGCCGAGCGCGGCGTCGGCCAACTCCCTTACCTGCTCGGCGGCGACGGTCAGCGCGGTCTCGGCCTGCGCGGCGGAGAGCAGCGCGGTGGTGACGGCGGCGGCGCCGGCGATCCAGCGTTCGCGGCGCCGGCCCTCCTCGTAGAGCCGGGAGTTCTCGATGGCGACGCCGGCCGCGGCGGCGAGCGCGTGCACCACCTGTTCGTCCTCGGGGGTGAAGGCGCCGCCGCCCTTCTTCTCGGTGAGGTAGAGGTTGCCGAACACCTCGGCGCGGACCCGGATCGGCACGCCGAGGAAGGTCCGCATCCCGGGGTGGTGCGGCGGGAAGCCGGTGGAGCGCGGGTCGGCGCCGAGGTCGGGCAGCCGCAGCGGCTCGGGGCGGTCGATGAGGGCGCCCAGGACGCCGCGGCCGGCGGGCAGTTCGCCGATCGCGGCGGCGGTCTCGTCGTCGACGCCGACGTGGATGAAGTCGGCGAGGCCGGTGCCGCCGGGGGCGATCACGCCGAGGGCCGCGTAGCGGGCGTCGACGAGTTCGGCGGCGCCGGTGGCGATCCGGTGCAGGGTGGCGTGCAGGTCGAGTCCGGCGCCGATGGAGACCACGGCTTCCAGCAGCCGCTGCATCCGGTCGGTGACGGCGGCGGCGGACTGCAGACGCTCGGAGACCTCGGTGACCAGGGTGTCCAGGCCGAGCGAGGCGATCTCCGGCACCCGGTGGGGGGCCGGCTCGGGGACGGCGGCGGGGTCCGGCGTGGGGTCCGGCGTGGGGTCCATGAAGAAAGCCTAGTTTGTGCGGTTTTCGGCAGACCGTTTCTTCAACGGACGGCCGACATGACGGGTTCCAGCAACCCGTCCGCCTCCCGCTCGCGCCGCCGCATCGCGTGCAGCCGCCCGTCCGGGTCGGCGACCAGCTCGGACCAGCGGCCGCGCTCGACGACCCGTCCGCCGTCCAGCACCAGCACCTCGTCCACGGTGCCGTCGTCCAGCCCGGCCAGCCGGTGGGTGATCAGCACGGTGGTGCGGCCCGCGGTGGCGGCGAGCAGGTCGGCGGTGAGGGCGTCGGCGGTGGGCAGGTCGAGGTGTTCGGCGGGCTCGTCCAGGACGAGGACGGGGAAGTCCGCGAGCAGCGCCCGGGCCAGGGCGAGCCGCTGGCGCTGGCCCCCGGAGAGCCGGGCGCCGTGCTCGCCGACCATGGTGTCCAGCCCGGCCGGCAGCCGGTCGGTCCAGTCCAGCAGCCGGGCGGCGGCGAGCGCGGCGCGCAGCTGCTCCTCGTCGGCGTCGGGGCGGGCGAGCCGCAGGTTCTCGCGCAGCGAGCTGTCGAAGACGTGGGCGTCCTGCGCGCACAGGCCGATCACCCGGCGGACGTCCTCCCCGGCGAGCGCGCGGCTGTCCACAGCCTGTGGACAGCCGGCGGCGAAGGTGACGCTGCCCGCGCCGGGCTCCAGGAAGCGCAGCAGCGCCTGGGCGAGGGTGGTCTTGCCGGAGCCGGACGGGCCGACGACGGCGATCCGGCGGCCTGGCGCCAGGTCGAGGTCGATCCCGGTGAGCGCGTCCACGGCCTGCCCGGGGTGCCGGACGGTCAGCCCGCGCACCGCGACGGGCAGCGGCTGCGCGGGCAGCGCGGCCGCGTCCACGGGCTCGACGACCGGTTCCGGCGCGGACAGCACCTCGTCCAGCCGCGCCCGGGCGGCCCGGCCCCGCTGCCGGGCCTGGACGGCGAGCGGCATCCCGGTGACCGCCTCGAAGGCGGCCAGCGGGGCGAGCACCACCAGGGCCAGGCAGACCGGCGCCAGCGCGCCGTCCCGCACCCCCTGGACGCCGACCGCGGCGGCGGCCGTCACGGTCAGCCCGGTGAGCAGCGCGACCAGCCCGGTGCCGAGCGCGGTGGTCGCGGCCGAGCGGGCGGCCAGCCCGGTCAGCGCGGCGTCGGCGGCCCGGGCGGCGGCCAGTCGGCGCGGCAGCGCGCCGGCCACGGTGAGCTCGGCGGTGCCGGTGAACACGTCCACCACGCCGGCGGCCAGCCGGCCCCGGGCGGGAGCCTGCCGCCGCTCGGCACCGGCCGACCAGCGGGCGGCCAGCGCGGGCACCAGGACGCCCGCGAGCAGCAGCCCCAGGCCGAGGACCAGCCCGGCGGCGGGCAGGAAGGCGCCGAGCGCGACGGCCGAGGCCAGCCCGACGACGCCCGCGACGGCGGCGGGCAGCCGCCAGCGCAGGTGGTGGTCCTGGACGGCGTCCACGTCGGCGACCAGCCGGGAGAGCAGGTCGCCGCGCCGGAAGGCGGGCAGGCCGGCCGGGGCGAGCACGGTGAGCCGCCGGTACACGGCGGCGCGCAGGGTGCCGAGGGTGCGCAGCACGGCGTCGTGCGAGACCAGCCGCTCGGCGTAGCGGAAGACGCTGCGGCCGATGCCGAAGGCGCGCACCGAGGTGACGGCCATCATCAGGTAGAGCACCGGGGGCATCTGGGAGGCCCGGGAGATCAGGTAGCCGGAGGTGGCCATCAGGGCGACGGCGCTGCCGAGGGCGAGCGCGCCGAGCAGCACGGACAGCGCGAACCGCGGCGTGGCCCCGGTCTCCTCCGCCGACTCCTCGGGCACGGCCGGGGCGGCGGTCGGCCGCCCGCCGTGTGCGAGCACCCGAACCGCGGGAGGAGCCTCCGCGGCCGCCGGCCCCGCCAGCCGTACCCGCTCGTCCGCGACGGCCAGCAGCGCCGGCCGGTGGGCGACCACCAGCACGGTGCGCGCCGGGTCCTCGGCGAGCGCCCGCACCGCCTCGACCACGGCCGCCTCGGAGGCGCCGTCCAGGTGCGCGGTGGGCTCGTCGAGCAGCACCAGCGGCCGGTCGTCGGCGAGCAGCACCCGGGCGAGCGCGAGCCGCTGCCGCTGCCCGGCGGAGAGCCCGGCGCCGTCCTCCCCGAGCCGCGCGTCCAGGTCGGTGACGAAGTCGAGGGCGTGCGCGGCCCGCAGCGCCGTCCACAGCTGTTCGTCGCTCGCCTCCGGCCGGAGCAGCCGCAGGTTGTCGGCGACCGTGCCGGCGAACAGGTGCGGGTGCTGCGGCACCCAGGCGATCTGCCGCCGCCAGCTCGCCGGGTCCAGCTCGGCGAGGTCGTACGTCCGGCCGTCCGCCCCGGTGATCCGGACGGTGCCGGCGTCGGCGGCGGTGAGCCCGAGCAGGACGGCCAGCAGGGTGGACTTCCCGGCGCCGCTCGGCCCGGTGAGGGCGGTGGTGGCGCCCGGACGCAGCGTCAGCGAGGCGCCGTCCAGTGCGGGCTCGGTGCGGCCGGGGTGCCGGACGACCAGGCCCTCGGCGGCGATCGCGGCGCCGGCCAGGGCGGGCGCCGGGCGGGTGCCGGCGGCGGGCAGCGGCGTCTCCAGCACCTGGAAGATCCGGTCGGCGGCGGTCAGGCCCTCGACGCTGGAGTGGTAGAGCGCGCCGACCTGCCGGATCGGGACGTACACCTCGGGGGCGAGGATCAGCACGACCAGCCCGGTCTCCAGGTCGAGGGTGCCGTCGACCAGCCGGAAGCCGATGGTGACGGCGACCAGCGCGACGGACAGGGTGGAGAGCAGTTCCAGGGCGAAGGAGGAGATGAAGGCGATCCGCAGGGTGCGCAGGGTGGCGCGGCGGTAGTCGGCGGTGATCCGGGCGATGGTGGCGGCCTGGGCGCGGGCCCGGTTGAACACCTTGAGGGTGGGCAGGCCGGCGACCACGTCGAGGAAGTGGTGCGAGAGCCGGGCCAGGCTGTCCCACTGCCGGTCCATCCGGGCTTGGGTGGCCAGGCCGATGAGGGCCATGAACAGCGGGATCAGCGGCAGCGTCCCGGCGATGATCGCGGCCGAGGTGAGGTCGGCGCCGACGATCCGCAGCAGCACGATCGCCGGGACGGCGACGGCGAGCGCCAACTGCGGCAGGTAGCGGGCGAAGTAGTCGTCGAGGGCGTCGACGCCGCGGGTGGCGAGGGTGGTGAGCTCGCCGGTGCGCCGGCCCGCCAGGTAGGCCGGGCCGAGCGCGGTGGCGTGGTCGAGCAGCCGGCGCCGCAGGGTGGACTTCACCCGGGCGACGGACCGGTGCGCGGTGAGTTCGGTGAGCCAGCCGACCAGCCCCCGCCCGCCCGCGGTGAGTGCGAGCAGCATCAGCGGCGTGGTCAACTCGCCGATTCCGTCGCCGCGTTGGAAGGCGCGGACGACGATCTCGGCGATCAGGCTCGCCTGGGCGACCACCAGGGCCGCGCCCGCCGCGCCGAGCAGTACGGATCCGGCGAGGAAGGCCCTGGTGGTGCGGGCGTAGCCGAGGAGGCGGGGGTCGACGGGCTTCATGTCAGTGCCCGGCCGGGATGTGCTGGACGCCGATCCGCTTGCGGAACACCCAGTACGTCCAGCCCTGGTAGAGCAGCACCAGCGGGGTGAACACGGCCGCGACGATGGTCATCAGCTTCAGCGTGTACGGCGCCGAGGCGGAGTTGGAGACGGTGAGGCTCCAGGCGTCGTTCAGGCTGGACGGCATGACGTTCGGGAAGAGCGCCAGGAAAAGCATCGCGACGGCGGCCACGACGGTCGCCCCGGAGAGGACGAACGCCCATCCCTCGCGCCCGAGTTGGTTGGCCACCAGGGCGCCGAGCAGGGCCAGCACGACGACGACCAGCGCCACCAGGCTCCGCCCGTTCCCGCTGTCGGCCTGCGTCCAGGTCAGGAACGCCAGCGCCAGCACGGCGGTGGCCAGCCCGGCCCCCAGCGCCGCCCGGCGGGCCCGCTCGCGGATCTCGCCGACCGTCTTGAGCGCCGCGAACACCGCGCCGTGGAAGGTGAACAGGGCGAGGGTGACCAGGCCGCCGAGCAGCGCGTACGGGTTGAGCAGGTCCCAGAACGTGCCGACGTAGTTCTTCTGCGCGTCGATGTCCACGCCGCGCACGATGTTGGCGAAGGCCACGCCCCACAGGAAGGCCGGGAGCAGCGAGGTCCAGAAGATGGCCTCCTCCCAGTTGCGCTGCCAGCGGGCGCCGTCCCGCTTGGCCCGGTACTCGAAGGCCACGCCGCGCACGATCAGGCAGACCAGGATGACCAGCAGCGGGATGTAGAAGCCGCTGAACAGCGTCGCGTACCAGTCCGGGAAGGCGGCGAAGGTGGCGCCGCCGGCCGTCAGCAGCCAGACCTCGTTGCCGTCCCAGACCGGGCCGATGGTGTTGATCAGCACCCGGCGCTCGGCGGTGTCGCGGGCGAGCGGCTTGGTGAGGATGCCGATCCCGAAGTCGAAGCCCTCCAGGAAGAAGTAGCCGATCCACAGGACCGCGATCAGCACGAACCAGACGTCGTGGAGTTGCATGTCAGATCCTCAGTTCCGGCGGGGTCAGTACGCGAAGGCGAGCGGCTTGTCGGCGTCCTCGTCCGCGGCCGGGCCGCGCAGGGACGGGTCCTCGGCCGGCGGGCGCTCGGTCGTCACCGGCCCGGCCTTGGCGTACTTGACCAGCAGCCGGACCTCGATCACGGCGAGGACCGCGTACAGCGTGGTGAAGGTGACCAGCGCGCCGATCTGGGTGCCGACGCTCACGTTGGGGGAGACGGCGCTGGCGGTCGTCATCAGGCCGAACACGGCCCAGGGCTGACGGCCCATCTCGGTGAAGATCCAGCCGAAGCTGTTGGCGATCAGCGGGAAGCCCATGGTCAGGATGCCGATCCGCCAGCTCCACTTCGTGAGCAGCGGGCCCAGTTCCCGTTTCGGCGTGAGCATCAGCCGGGGCACCTCGGTGTCGCCGGTGCGGAACTCGGGCCGCAGGAACAGCTTGCGCCGGGTGGTCCAGAGGCCGATCAGGGCGGCGACGAAGGACGTCATCCCGAAGCCGATCATGAAGCGGAAGCCCCAGTAGGTGACGAAGACGCTCGGGATGTAGTCCTTCGGGTTCCCGCCGTGCGCGGCGGCCTCGGCGGCGGCCGTGTCGTTGATGCCGGGGACGGCGGAGCTGAAGTCGTTGTGGGCGAGGAAGGACAGTATCCCGGGGACCTCCAGCTCGACCGAGTTGTGGCCCTTGCTGACGTCGCCGACCGCGAAGATCGAGAACGGCGCGGGCGACCGGGTGTCCCACAGCGCCTCGGCGGCGGCCATCTTCATCGGCTGCTGCTCGAACATGACCTTGCCCAGGGTGTCGCCGCTGAGCGCGGTGCCCAGTCCGAAGACCACCGCGAGCACCAGGCCGAGCCGCAGCGAGGTGCGCATCACGGCGGTCTTCTTCGGGTCGGCGGTCTCCGGCCTGCGCTTGGCCTTCCAGAGGTGGAAGGAGGAGATGCCGACCACGAAGGCCGCGCCGGTGAGGAAGGCGGCGGTCAGGGTGTGGAAGACCACGACGAGGGTGGTGTTCTGGAACAGCACCTCGGCGATGTCGGTGAGCTGCGCCTTCCCGGTGGCCGGGTCGATCGCGTAGCCGGCCGGGTGCTGCATCCAGGAATTGGCGGCGAGGATGAAGTAGGAGGAGAGCACGGTGCCCAGCGCCACCATCCAGATGCAGGCGCAGTGCAGCTTCTTCGGCAGCTTGTCCCAGCCGAAGATCCACAGCCCGATGAAGGTGGACTCGAAGAAGAAGGCGATCAGCGCCTCCATCGCGAGCGGGGCGCCGAACACGTCGCCGACGAAGCGGGAGTAGTCGGACCAGTTCATGCCGAACTGGAACTCCTGCACGATGCCGGTGACCACGCCCATCGCGATGTTGATGAGGAAGAGCTTTCCCCAGAACTTCGTGGCGTGGAAGTACTTCTCCTTGTTCGTCCGCACCCAGGCGGTCTCCAGCCCGGCCACGATCGCGGCCAGGCTGATGGTGAGCGGGACGAAGAGGAAGTGGTAGACGGTCGTGATGCCGAATTGCCATCGCGCGATGGTTTCGTGAGCGATTGCCAGTTCCACGTCGCCCTCTCCAACCGGCCCCGTGGGCCATTTCCGGACAGACTTCACCTAAAGCCGCAGACCATCGCGGAGCCGCACAAGCTTGTCCGCTTGTGAACGTGAACACGTTCACAAGCCCCAGTATCCATCATCCTTACGCAGGAACCGCAGGTGGGGTGGGGTTGACGCGGCGTACCGGAACGTCACACTCCGCACAGTCTGCGCCCGCCCGCACGGCCCCGACAACGCACCCCCACGTCGCCCCCTTGTCCGAACCGTCCCTTGACAGCACCACGCCCCGCTCGCATCGACGAGCGGGGCGTGGTAGCGGAGGCCAGGACGAGTCAGTCGCGCCGCTCGCCGGTGATCTCGGGACCGATCGCGAAACCCTTGGCGGGGCCCTCGGGGATCACGGCCTCCTTGCCGTACGGGACCCGGGTCGAGGAGGCGTAGGCACGGCGCTGGGTGTCGGGGCCGGTGAGGATCGTGACGGCCCCGCCGTCGTCGTAGTCGTCGATGATCACGTAGACCGGGATGCCGGCGGCGGCGTAGGCGCGGTGCTTGAGGACGTGGTCGCGCTTCCTGGCCTCGGCCCCCGGCGAGACGGTTTCGACGACCAGGGCGACACCGGAGGCCAGCAACCCCACACCCTCGGGGTGCTCGATCTCATCGATTTCATCGGGCGCCACGAACACGTCCGGAATCAGCACCTTGAGACCAGCGATGACGTTGCCGTCCTGTGCGGGCCCGTAGCCAGTGCCATGCAAGTGGTCGTAAAGGGCCCTGCCGAGCCGTCGATTGATGCCGAAGTGGCGGTTCCCGCCGGTGGGTGACAACGTGATCGTCCCCTCGATGATCTCCGCGCGGAAGCCCTCGGGCACATCCATGGACTTCCATGTCTGCCACAGCATCTGGTCCAGGTTCACGACGGTCTCCTCGACGACGAGCACGCTCATTGGGACACCTCTTTCCCGTCCAGTGTGATCAGCCTGCGCGGGGCTGCACAAGCAACGGCAGCACGGTCGCACGCGACCGAGGGGCTGACCGAGTGAACGGCGACGAGTTCACTCGATCGTGGGGTTTAGCGGACGCGTCAGGCGTTCGTGGGGAGTTCGACGCGGAAGGTGGCGCCCTGGCCCGGGGAGGTGGTCAGGGTGAGGGCGCCGCCGTGGGCGCGGGTGAGGGCGGTGGCGATGGCGAGGCCGAGGCCGGCGCCGCCGCCGTTGTCGCGGCTGCGCGAGGCGTCGACGCGGTAGAAGCGGTCGAAGGCCCGGCGGGCCTGGTCCTCGGTGAGGCCGGGCCCGGAGTCGGCGACCTCCAGCAGGCAGACGCCGTCCGGGCCGGCGCCGACGCCGATCCGCACGGGGGTGCCGGCCGGGGTGTGCTTGACCGCGTTGCCGACCAGGTTGGTGACGACCTGCCGCAGCCGCGCCTCGTCGCCGAGGACGGGCGCCGCGCCGGGCGCGCCGGTGCCGTCCGGGCCGGTGAGCGCGACGGGCCGGCTCGGATCGAGGGCGGTGAGGTCGTGCAGGGCGTCCGCGGCGAGGGTGCGCAGGTCCATCGGGGCGAGGTCGAGCGGGCGTTCCTCGTCGAGCCGGGCGAGCACCAGCAGGTCCTCGACCAGGCCGCCCATCCGGACGGCCTCGCTCTCGATCCGGGTCATCGTCCGGCGGACGTCCTCGTCGGTGGGCAGCGCGCCCATCCGGTACAGCTCGGCGAAGCCGCGGATCCCGGCGAGCGGGGTGCGCAGCTCGTGCGAGGCGTCGGCGACGAACCGCCGCATCCGGGCCTCGGACTCGGCGCGGGCGGCGAAGGCCGTCTCGATCTGGTCGAGCATGCCGTTGAGCGCGACGGACATCCGCCCGACCTCGGTGCCGGGCGGCAGCTCCGGCATCCGGTGCGACAGTTCACCCGACGCGATCCGCGCCGCGCCCGCCTCGATCCGGCGCAGCGGCCGCAGTCCGGTCCGGACGGCGAAGAAGCCGAGCGCGGTGATCAGCGCCAGCACCGAGCCGCCGATGGCCAGGAAGGAGGTGCGCAGGCCGCCGAGGGTGGCGTCGATGTCCTCGCGGGAGACGGCCACCATCACGTACGTCGGCGCGTTCGCCGGGGAGGCGAACGGGCCCTGACCGGCGGGCTGGTCCTTCCCCGGCGGCGCCTTCTCGGTCGGCTGTTTGTCGGCCGGCTGCTTGTCGGTCGGCTGCTTGTCGGTCGGCTGGCGCGGGGCCTGGAGCGGCAGCACCAGCACCCGCCAGCTGTGGTGGCTCCGGGCCTGGTCGGGCAGGTCGAAGGGGACGTCGGCGACGGTCCGGCGGGGGTCGAGGCCGGCGAGCTGCGGCGCCGGGTCGGTGTCGGAGACCGGCTGGCGCATCGTGCCCTGCACCTTGCCGTCCGAGGACAGGTACTGCACCAGGTACTGGCTGGGCAGGCTGAGCCGCTTGCCGGTGACGGCGGGCCGCCCGGGCGCGGGCGGCACCGGCAGGTTGGGGGGCCGGCGGGACAGCAGCGGCCCGTACCGCTGGAGTTGCTCGTCGAGCTGCTCGACCAGCTGCACCCGGACGGCGCCGAGCACCACGGCGTCGCTGACCACCAGCCCGGTGGTGACCAGCACCAGGGCGAGCACCAGCAGCCGGGCGCGCAGGGACAGCCGGGAGGTGAAGCGGGCGAGCACGGGTCGGACCGTCAGTGCTGCGCGGGGCGGCGCAGCGCGTAGCCGATGCCGCGCACGGTGTGGATCAGCTTGGGGCCGTGGGCGGGGCCGGAGTCGAGCTTGCGGCGCAGGTAGGAGATGTACGACTCGACGATGGAGAGGTCGCCGCCGAAGTCGTAGGCCCAGACGTGGTCGAGGATCTGCGACTTGGAGACCACCCGGCCGACGTTGGACATCAGGTAGTGCAGCAGCTTGAACTCGGTCGGGGAGAGCGCGACGGGCGTGCCGGCGCGGGTGACCTCGTGGGCGATCGGGTCGAGGGCGAGGTCGGCGACGACCAGCCGGCCGTCCTCGGCGGGGCCGCCGGAGCGGCGCAGGATGGCCCTGATCCGGGCGATCAGTTCTTCCAGGCTGAACGGCTTGGTGACGTAGTCGTCGGCGCCGGCGGCGAGGCCCTGCACCTTGTCTCCCACGCCGTCCTTGGCGGTGAGGAACAGCACCGGCAGGTGATCGCCGGGGTGGCCGTGCCCGTGGCCGTGCCCGGTGCCGCCGATCCGGCCGCGACTGGTGCGCTCGCGCAGCCGCTCGACGACGGTGAAGCCGTCGAGGTCGGGCAGCATCACGTCGAGCACGACGAGGTCGGGCCGCTCGACGGCGATGAGGTCGAGCGCCTCGGTGCCGCTGGCCGCGGAGGCGACCCGGAAGCCGGAGAAGCGCAGCGAGGCGGAGAGCAGTTCGCGGATGTTCGGTTCGTCGTCGACGATGAGCAGGAACGCCTCGCCCTGGCTCCCGGCCACCGCGGAGCCGCTTGGTGTGGTGACAGTGCCTTGCACGGGGGTTTCGCCTCCCGGTCGGACGATGACGTTCATGATGAGGCTAGCCCCCGGAGGCTATGCGGCATGGATGAATGTTGGATTAACACCTTATCGGTCGGTTTTTCGACGATGCGCCTGCGGGGACCGGTTCGGTGGTGTGCGCACCGGATCTCCCCACCCGGAACCGGCGGTGGCCGGGGAGTCCCCTGTCCTCCCCGGCCACCGCGGCCTGTCCCCGCCGCTCAGCCGCTCACCGGAACTGCCCGACCTGGTAGCCGCCCGCGGGCTGGCGGGTGAGGACGTTGCCCCGGTTGAAGGCGTTGATCAGCGAGATCAGGCAGACCAGCGCCGCCAGCTGCTCCTCGTCGTAGTGCTTCGCGGCGTTCTCCCACACCTCGTCGGCGACCCCGGCGCCGTCCGCGAGCCGGGTGCCGTGCTCGGCCAGCTCCAGGGCGGCGCGCTCGGCGTCGGTGAACACCGTCGCCTCCCGCCAGGCCGCGACCAGGTTCAGCCGGGTCGGCTCCTCGCCCTCGTGCACGGCGTCCTTGAAGTGCATGTCGACGCAGAAGCCGCAGCCGTTGATCTGGCTGACGCGCAGCAGCACCAGCTCCTGCGTCGCGACCGGCAGCGTCGACTCCTCCCGCAGCAGGCGGCTCGCCGCGCTGAGGTGCTTGAAGACCTTGGACATGATCGGGCTGGTGTAGGGGCTGAGTCGGGCTTCCATCGCGTACTCCCGGGGTCGGTGTTTCTCAGTTGCTGCGTTGCTGCCGCTTCCGGCGTTGCTGCCCAGGAGGACGGGACAGCGCACCCGACTGTGACAGGCCCCCGGTGTGACCTGCGCCACCCGCCCGCCGCCCGGGCGCCGGGCTAGCCTGCAGAACGGGGTGAGGGAGGGGCGCCATGGCGGACTCGGCGACGACCGCGGCAGCGGCCGCCTCCCGCGCCCTGCTCCTGCGGGCGTGCGCGCGGGTCGGCCTCCCGGCCGCAGGCGCCGAGCCGATCCGGCACGGCGAGAACGCGCTGTGGCGACTGCCGGGCGGCGTCGTCGCCCGCATCGGCCGGGCCGGGCAACTGGCGGCCGCCGGGCGCGAGTTGACCGTCGCCCGCTGGCTGCAAGCGCGCGGCGTCCCGGCCGTCCGACCGCTCGACACCGTCGACCAGCCGTGCGCCGTCGACGACCAGCCGGTCACCTTCTGGCACGAACTCCCGCCGCACGCCGCCGGAACGCCGGCCGACCTCGCGCCGCTCCTGCTCCGGCTCCACCGGCTCCCGGCCCCCTGGCCGCCGCTGGCCCCGCTCGACCCGTTCGTCCGCCTGCCCCAGCGCCTTGACGGAGCGTCAACCCTGCGACCGTCCGACCGCCGCTGGCTCCGCGAACGCCTCGCCGCCCTCCGCACCGCCTGGGCCGACCTCCCGCCCGGCCTGCCGACCGCCGTCGTCCACGGCGACGCCTGGGGCGGCAACGTCGCCGTCACCGCCGACACGGCCTACCTGCTCGACTTCGAACGCACCGCGCTCGGCCCACCCGAATGGGACCTCACCGCCGTCGCCGTCGAACGCGACACCTTCGGCTCGCCGTCCTACCCCGCCTTCTGCGCCGCCTACGGCACCGACGTCACCGCCTGGCCCGGCTACCCCACCCTGCGCGACATCCGCGAACTGCGCCTCACCCTGTTCGCCTTCCAGCACGCCGCCCCCGAAGCCCACCACCGCCTCGCCTGCCTCCGCGGCGAGCGGGGCCCCCGCCCCTGGCACTGGACGGCCGTTCCCTGACGCCTCCCGCCCTTTCCTCGTCCCCTTCCCCTTCCCGACGCGGTGCGGTCTGCGGGACCATCCCTGCGGAGGTGGGCGATGATCCCGCAGTCATTCCCCGGCAGCTTCACCGACGACCAGGGCACGGAGAAGCTCACCTGGCGGTTCGTACCGGCGGCCACCAGGTGGGGGCCGAGCTACGAGGTCCGCGCCACGATCCGCGGCGCCGACGTCCGAGGGTCGGACTTCGACGTCCTGAAGCCGGTCGACGGGCACGCCGCCGCCGCGGCCGGGCTCCGGCTCGACGCTTACGGCCACCTGGAGACCTGCGTCCTCTCCGGCGACCTCCCCTGCACCGTGGAGCGCCCCGGAGGTCACCCGCTGTCGACGATCCGGTTCACCCTCGACCTGCGCGAGGACGCGTCGGCGCCGTCCGAAACCCCGCTCCGGCTGTCGATCGCGATCGGGGGGAAGACCGTCGAGACGGAGGCCGAGGACTTCGAGAACGGCCTGCTCGAACTGGCGGCCGCCCTGCCGGACGGCCTGCGGCTGCGCAGCTGCGTCACCTGCCTCCTCTCCGACTACTCGCCGGCCGGGAAGGGCCTCATGGGAATCCGCTGCCACCGCGGTGCCAGGGAGCAGTACCTCGCGGTCACGCGCAAGGCCGAGTACTGGCCGGTACCGCTGACGGAGCTCGTCCCGGAGACGTACCTGTGCGGGGAGTTCGAGCCGCGCGTCCCCGGAACCGGCTACCGGGGCTGACGCTCCCGGCGGCCCTCAGCGCCTGCGCACGATCACCGCGACGGCGGCCAGCGGCAGCGCGGAGAGCCCCTGGAGGACGGCGTACCAGGCGGGGCAGAGCCCGGGGACGAGGTCCACGCCGATGATGGCGATCGGCATGACGGTGGCCAGGGTCCGGAGCCGGTCGGTGGAGCGGCCCTCTAGGCGGTGGAGGTACGGGGCGGCCGCGAGGAAGAGGGCGGCGCGGATCCACATGAACGGCGTGGTCCCGTGGCCGAGGGCCGCCAGCACGGCGACCGTCCCGAGCACGATGGCGCTGATCGCACCGAACAGGACGGTGCACTTCTTCACGGTGGCCCGGGCGTCGAAGCGGGTGCTCGCGGTCGCGGTCGTCGGCATGGTCGTTCTCCTCGGTCTCGTGCTGACGACAACAACGCTACGGAGCAGGGGAGATGGACGACACGGGTCCAGCCCCACACCCGGGGTGGGTCCAGCCCCACACCTCGCTCACGGCGCCTCGACCCCGGCGGCCCGCAGCTTCTCCTGGATGAGCGCGGTGAGCCTGGTCCACCCCGGCCGGGCGTCCTCGCCGTGGTGGGTGAGGAGTTCCTGCCGCGTGGTCCCGTCCTCGCGGCTCTGCAGGCCGTCGAGGGTGGGGAGGAGGCTCGGGTCGGCGATGAAGTGGGCCGCGACCTCCTCCGCGAGGGGTTCGATGCGCGGGTCGTCGGCGGCCCAGTTGCCCGCGCTCCAGGTGAGTTTGACCATCGCGACGTGCCGGGGGTCGTCGAGGCCGTGCTCGATCTGGGCGAGGTAGTCGTCGAACCCCTCCGGCATGAGCGCGCGGACCAGGACGAGCCCTTCGCCCGCCGTGGTGATGTCCTCGGCGGAGAAGCCGAGTCCGGGCATCCGGTCGAGGATGGCGCGGGCCCGGGGCGGCAGCAGCACCCGGGTGCCGTCCGCGAGTTGGCGCAGGGTCTCGCGTCGGGCGACGAGTTCCTCGATCTTCGCCGTCAGGCCCTGCTCGACGTCGACGAGGGAGGCGGCGAAGTGCTCGGGGTCGCCGTCGAGGATGGGCCGGATCCCGGCGAGCGGGACTCCGGCGCCGGCGAGGGTGCGGACCTGGACGAGCCGGAGCAGGTCGGCGGAGCCGTAGCGCCGGTAGCCGGAGGTGTCGCGGCGGGGCTCGTCGACCAGGCCGTTGTTCTGGTAGTGCCGGATGGTCTTCACGGTGACGCCGACGAACGCCGCGGCCTGGCTGATGGTGACTCCGTCTGTCATTCCGTCAGTTGATATCACCGCCCTAACGCCCGGCAACCTCGGGCCCGGCGACCTCGCGCACGGCGGCCGCGATCGCCCGGAAGTCCTTGCGCACGATGGTGGTGTGCTTGCTGCCGACCGTCGAGCTGACCCGCACGTTCGAGTTGCGGGCGAGGATCGGGTCGAGGGTGGCGCGCATCGCGGCCAGCCCCTCCTCGGTGCCACCGAGGCTGGCGCCGGTGGCGACGACGAACCGCATCGGGAAGGTGACCAGGTCGAAGACCGGCTCGCTCTCGGCGACGATCTCGTTGAGCTCGATGTTGATCTCGGCGTGCGCGTCGGCGCTCATCCGGGCCGCCATGCCCAGCGGGCGGACCAGCGGCATGATCCAGCCGAACTGCCGGAACATCTTCCGGATCTGCTCCTTGCCCGCCTCCCGGCCGCCCTCGACGGTGGCGAGGTAGTCCCACGGGTAGCCGCCGTCGACCATGACGGCTCCGGCGAGCCGGCCCGGGTTCCGGGTGGACCAGTGCAGCGCGAGCGCCGCGCCGTAGGACCAGCCGACGATGATCGGGTTCTCGGCACCGGTGGCGGCGAGGACGGCGTCGATGTCGCGCAGGCACGCCTCGAAGGAGTAGTCCGCCGAGCGCTTCGACTTGCCGCGGGCCCGCTCGTCGAAGGTGATGTGCCGGTAGCCGGGCCCGAGTTCGGCGATGACGTGCCGCCAGTTCTTCCGGGTGGCGTACGAGCCGTTGAGGTAGACCACGGGCCGCCCGGTGCCGCCGGTGTCGGTGACGGCCAGCTCCGTGTCCTCGACGCGGATCATGGTGGTGGGAACGGTCTTCTTCTGGGCCGCGTTCGCGGCGGTGTTCTTCATGCCCTCAGCGTGCGGGTTGACCTTGGGTCAAGGTCAACCCCGGCTTCCGGAACGGTTCTTCAGGCGGCCTGGGCGAGCTCACGGACGACGTCGGCGACGGCGAGCGAGTCCTTGCGCAGGATCTTGGTGTGGTTGCTGGCGACCCTGGCGCCGACCTGGATGTTCTCCTTGCTCGCGAGCACCTGGTCCCGTGCACACGCGCACACGTGCGCGCGAGGGGCAGCGGCGCGTTCAGCTACAACCCATTGCAACGAAAAGCCCGCCTCGTTGCGTTAGGCTTCACCATCACCGCAACGATTTCCATGCCCTGACCTGCGGCTATTGAATTTTGATGCATCATCACTGTTGCCCGACCCGCGAACGCAACGTAGCTTTTCCCCTGTCAGAAACGACGGGCCGAACGAAAGAAGCCCGCCGAACACCACAGGGAGAACCCACCATGCGCACCTTCGCCACCACCGCCCCGATCGCCGCCGTCATCGACGTCCCCTCCGCCCACATCCGGTTCATCGCCGCCGACCGCGCCGACACCACCGTCGAGGTCCGCCCCGCGAACGCCGCCAAGTCCCCCGACGTGAAGGCCGCCGAGCAGCTGCAGGTCGGCTACGACAACGGCGTCCTGCGGATCGAGGCCCCCGCCGCGAACAACAGCCTGCTGGGCAACGCGGGCACCACCGAGATCACCGTCCAGCTGCCGGCCGGCTCGACCGTCGAGGGCAAGGCCGCCGACGCCGAGCTCCGGGGCGTCGGGCGCCTGGGCGACGTCTCCTTCGAGGCCGCCCGCGCCACCGTCAAGCTCGACGAGAGCGGTTCCACCCGCCTCACCCTCCAGGCCGGTGACGTCACCCTCGGCCGCCTGACCGGCCCCGCCCAGCTCACCACCCAGCAGGGCGACCTCACCGTCACCGAGGCCGCCCAGGGCCCGATCGTCCTGCACACCGAGTCCGGCAACATCACCGTCACCACCGCCCACGGCGTCTCCGCGACCCTCGACGCCGGCACCGCCTACGGCCGCGTCTCCAACGCGCTGGTGAACACCGGCACCGCCGCCGTGGCCATCCGCGCCACCACCTCCTACGGCGACATCACCGCCCGCAGCCTCTGAACACCAACCCCCTGCCACTACCCCGGAAGAAGGAACGACCATGAGTGAGCGCCCCGAACTGCAGAAGGCCGTCCAGGAGTTCGTCGACGCCGGCTTCGCCGGTATGCAGATGCGGGTGAACGACGAGCGGGGCGAGTGGGTCGGCAGCGCCGGCGTGCGCAAGCTGGGCGAGAGCGCCGAGCCGTCGACGGACGGACGGTTCTGGGTGGGCAGCTCCACCAAGACCTTCGTCGCGGCCCTGGTGCTGCAGCTGGTGGCGGACGGCGCCATCGGGCTGGACACCCAAGTGGCCGACCACCTGCCCGAGTTCGAGTTGGACGAGCGGATCACCGTACGGATGCTGCTGCAGCACACCAGCGGGCTGTACAGCTACACCGGCGAGCTCGAAGCCGATGGCACGTTCGTGCCGGGGCTGCCCGGGACCGGCAAGCCGTGGGTGGACAACCGACTCCACGACTACCGGCCGGAGGAACTCGTACGGTTCGCCCTGTCGAAGCCCGCGCGCTTCGAGCCGGGGACCGACCAGAGCTACTCCAACACCAACTACACGCTGGCCGTGCTGCTGATCGAGAAGGTCGGCGGACGCCCGTACGCCGAGGAGATGGAGCGGCGGATCCTGCGGCCGCTCGGGCTGCGGGACACCGTGGTGCCGGGAAGCTCGCCGGAGCTCCCCGAGCCGCACGCCCACGGCTACTACCGCTACCAGGACGGCGACGAGTGGAAGGTCGTCGACGTCACCCGGCAGAACCTCTCGATCCTCGTCGGCGCCGGGGACCTGATCTCGACCACCCGCGACCTGCACACGTTCTTCTCCGCGCTGCTGGGCGGCAGGCTCCTGCCCGCCCCGCTGCTGGCCGAGATGCTCGAACCGCACGGAGCGCTCAACTACGGCCTCGGCCTGTTCGTCCAGGAACTGGACCCGGAGACCGGCGCCACCGTCGTCCACCACAACGGCGGCGCCCCCGGCGGCTACGGCGCCCTGATGATCAGCACCCCGGACGGCAGCAGGACCCTGACCGCCGGCCTGACGACGGGCGACTCCGAGAAGGACCCGGCCCAGGAGTTCCCGAAGGCCTTCGACCGCCTCATCAAGGCCGTGTTCTGCGGGTGAAGCGCAGGAAGTCGGCCGGTCCGACTTCCTGCGCACGGATCAGGCGAGCGTGCGCTGCATCAGCACGGTGTCGACCCAGCGCTCGTGCTTGAACCCGACCGCCGCCAGCCGGCCCGCCTCGGCGAAGCCGAAGCGCCGGTGCAGCGCGGCGGAGGCGTCGACCCCGGAGTCGGCGATGACGGCGATCACCTGCCGCACGTCGGTCTCGGCGCAGGCCGCCAGGAGCGCCTCCAGCAGCGCGCCACCCAGCCCCCGCCCGGTGTGGGCGGGGGAGAGATAGATCGAGTTCTCGACCGTGTGCCGGTAGGCGGGCTTGGCCTTCCAGGGGGCCACGTACGCGTAGCCCGCGACCTCACCGCCCAGCTCGGCGACCACGAACGGCAGCCCTCGGGCAGCGAGATCGTCGAGCCGCTGCTGCCAGAACGACAGCTCTGGAGGCTGCTCGTCGAAGGTGACGACGGTGTGGCGGACGTAGTGGGCGTAGATCCCGGCAACGGCCTCCAGATCGGCGGCGACCACCGGGCGGATCACTGGCTCCATGGCTGTCATGCCAGTCGAGTGTAGGGGGGAGGGAATCGCCGGAGCCCGCTATATTGAACGCGTTCAAATGCATGCGAGGGGGGAGCGTCATGCGAAACCGCGTTGTTCTTCTGGTGGCACTGTCGGGACTCGCCGTGGTCGGCCTCGGCCTGGCGGCGGTGATCTGGTCGGCACTGTCATCGTCGTCCGACTGCCGGGATCCACGGCAGGACTGCGAGAACTCCGAGACCGACCTCCCGCTCGCCGAAGCACTCCAGCACTTCTCGCTCGACGTCCCGTGTGGGACGAAGGACCTGCGCTACGCCTACTCCGTCGCCTGGAACGACGGCTTCCAGACGCTCGGACTGCGCACAACGACGACCGCCGAATGCCTGGACACGTTCATCGCCCAGATCGCACCGTCCACAACACGTCTGCTCAAGCCCAGCGACCCCGGATTCCCGACCGGCACCTACCCGAACGGCCCGTACGGCCCTGTACGGCCTGATCACGCCTACCGCGTCATCACGGCCCATCGCCCCACCCGGGACGTGACGATCCTCGTCGACACGAGCGCGTCGGCTCCCGTCGTCGACGCCTTCATCACAGGAGCCTGAGGAATTCAGAACTCCCAACGGTCCGATGTGCCGTCCGGGGCGGTGTACCGCACGAACTGCCCCTCCGGCCGGGCCTCGACCGTGAACCACTCCCGGCGGGGCCGGTTCCGAGCGAGCCAGGTCCGATGAGCCGCCTCGACGGTCTGCCAGAGGTCGCGGGGGCCGGCGAGCGCGACGGTGGACGAGCCGTCGAGGTGGTCCTGCAACCGGGCCGCCGAGCCATCGGCGGGGTCGTAGAGGTTTCCGCCGTCGCGGACGAGCCGCGGCCCCAGGTGAAGGCCCGCCCAGAAGGCGAATCCGGGATCGTCCAGCACCCGGGCACCGATCTCGGTCATCCGCTGGCGACTCGCCTCCGGCTCCGGCACCTGCGGGCAGGTGCCTTCGCCGGACCGCAGGGGCATGAAGGCGGCCGGGCGGTGGAGGAACCGCCCGGCCGCACGCCCGGCCGCCAGCTTGGTCAACCGGGCCACCGCACCGCCCATCGGAGCGACGATGAGACCACCCGGAGCGCACTGGTCGAGCCAGGCCTGGGGGAGTCGGCGAACGGAGCAGGTGGCGATGATCCGGTCGTACGGCGCACCGCTCGGGTGTCCGGCGGCTCCGTCCGCCCGGACGACGGTCGGCTCGAAGCCGGCCTGGTGCAGCCGACTGCGGGCCGCGGCCACCAGCTGGTCGGTGCGGTCGACCGTGGTGACGCCGACCGCTCCCGCGAGGTGGCAGAGCAGGGCGGCGTTGTAGCCCGTCCCGGTCCCGATCTCCAACACCCGGTCCCCGGGCCGGACATCGAGCGCGTCGAGCATGTCGGCCATCAGGCTCGGCAGCGTGGACGAGGAGGTCGCCACCCCGCGCTGCCCATGGGTTCCGGCGTCCTCCGCGTGCACGCCATCCACCTCGGTGACGAGCACCTGGTCCGCGTACACCTCCCGGAGCCAGCCCTCATCCGCCGCACGCCAAGACCGGTGAAGCCCGCCCTCCTCCCGGTAGAACACCGGCACGAACGGATGCCGGGGCACGTTCAGGAACGCCTCGACCACCCGAGAGGACAATACGGTGCTCCCCCGGTCGACCTCCGAGGCCAAGGCGACCCGCGCGCGCAGGAGTTGGGCTTCGTCGAAGAGGGCGCTCGTCATGCCGGCCCAGCTCCTTCCAGGTAGTCACAGATGGCAGCAGTGATGGGCAGCCCGGTTGCCTGCTCGATGAACCCGTACTGCCCGTTGGGGTTCACCTCAAGGAACGTCCAGTCACCCGAGGGGGAGACGACGAAGTCGAACGCGCCGTAGGGGAGGGCGAGTCGGTCGAGCATGCGGCGGATCGCAGTTGCCACGGCGGCCGGCGGCTCGCAGACCCGGTAGGTCAGGCTGTCGTAGTCGCTGCGCCAATCGACCTTTGCTTCCACCGAGTTCGCGTGGATCTCGGCAGCGAACAGCTGTCCGTCGACGGCGGTGAGCCGCACCTCGTGGGCCTTGGGCACCCATTCCTGGAACAGGTGCGCCGTGGTAGAGATCGACGGATCACCGGTGTCGTCAGCGGTCAGGACACTCGCGTAGACGGCGACCGAGCGACCGTCCAGCGTCCCGCGAATCGGTGTGAAGGGCTTGTACACCACGGAAGTTCCGACGCTCTCCGTGAACCTCCGCGCCGCTTCCGGGCTGTTGGTGATCAGCGTTCGTGGGACTCGCAGCCCTGACTCGGCTGCCACACGGAGCTGGAACGGCTTGTACTCCGCGTCGGCCGCACGACCGGGCGGTGGCAGCCAGCGGCACGGCAGCGCCGACAGCAGGCCGCCGAACCCACGCCGCGCTTCGGCGGAGGCCACACTCCGGGCCTCCGCCGACATGGCTTCCGGGAACTCCGGTGCGGTCGGTCGACGGTAGTAGACCGACCGCACGGCCGAAAGGTCCAGCGAGCGTCGGTCCGTGGCCAGTGTCCCGCCCCAACCGGCCGCCTCGTCGAGGCTGGCCACCAGGGCCAGCCTCGACGGGAACCACGCCGTGTCCGCCCGGAAGACGGGGGTGCCGCGCCGATTCAGCTCCTCGATCACGAGATCGGCGGTGGGATCGAACGCCCCCGTGAGCACGAGGACGGCATCGGCGGTCGCCATCTCAGTCGTTGCTGCTTCCCGGGTCGTCCGGCGCGTCCATCTGCCCGGTGGGCTCCGTCGGGCCGTAGGTCTTGGGCGGGGTGCTGGTCATGTAGACGCCGGGCGGGAGCCCCTCGTAGGTGCAGGTCTGCGTCTCGTCGTCGTAGTCGATGTCGGCGGGCAGGATGCCCCCGGCCCCGGTGACCGGCACCAGGAACCGGAAGGCGAACGGGCTCCCCGGCCCGCGCTCGCCGTCCAGTTCGGGCAGGGGCGTCGCCCCGGCCGCGCCCATGGACAGTCGAGACTCCACCCGGTCGAAGGCCGGAACGGCCTTCGACCGGGTCAGAACGGTGGTGGACATGTGTACCTCCGTGATGGTTCGCCACATCGAATCGCAGGCCGAGTACGGCCTGACCGATCGGGCGAGGACCAACGTAGAGGGAGCCAGGGAGTGTTAGGAGCCGATTTCCTGTTCCCTCAAAACTCCGCTTCGTGAGCTGTAGCCCCGTCACGCTTTCCGGAGCTACCCCGTCCATTCCGTCAGCTTGATTCGAGCGTCTTCACCCCAGAGCGAATACCCCTCGAAGGTTCGGAAGTCATTCAGATATTCCTGAATATCATCGGGGTCGCGAAAGACCAGTGCGCCGGTGGTGACTTCCACGGTGGCCAGGGTTTCGTCGTAGACCGTGAAAACGTTCAGCGGCGCCCTCGGCAGATGACCTTCCATCGGAATGACACCGAGCCGTACGTTCGGCATGCGGGACACCGAAGCCAGATGGTCGAGCTGGGCCGCCATGTCGCCTGCCGGCAGGAGCGGCCAGCGGCAGGCCTGCTCGGTAAGGACGAAGGTGAAGTGCTTGGCCGTGTCGCGAAGAACAGCCTGTCGCTCCAGCTTCTTGGCGATGATCTTCGAGTGGTCGCCCGCGAACGAGGCAACGCTTGCCCTCACGTACGCGGGCGTCGCGAGCAAGCCCGTGATCATGGTCGGCAGGAAGTAGCGGAACTCCGTGGAGTCCCGCTCAAGGGCCGCCAGCTCCACCTGCTTCCTGTCCAGACCCTTTCGGCGCACGGCCTTGCCGTCCTGCCATTCCGCGCTCGTCGCACGTGTCGAGTCAGGCCCATGATTCATGCAGCCCCCCTGAAGTCAATGGCACAATTGGATTTCCTACTACCGCAAGAAGTCATCCCGAATGACCTCGATCGTGCGGCGCATATCGTCACCGGAGAGAGCAGAAGCCGCGAATCCTTCGAACTTTCGGACGTAAAGTTCAACATCACGAGGATCAGTGACGGAAACCTCGGCATGGACGGTTTCGACCGTCACCATGCGGCCGTCCCGGATGACGAAGGAGTGCGACGGCACGTCCGACTGCCGGGCCGCCAGCGGTACGACCCGGATATCGACATGGGGAAGTCGAGAGACGGAGAGGATTCGGTCGAGCTGCCCCGCCATCATGGCGTCCGGCACGAGACGCCAACGAAGGACGGGTTCGATGATGACGAACTGAAACGTCTTGCTCGTGTCATAGAGAGATTGTTGCCTTGCGATCCGCGCCGCAACGGTCCGGTCCAACTGCTCCGCTCCGATTCCCTTTCGCCCGAATACGGCTCGAATGTATTCGGGCGTCTGAAGCATTCCGGGCACAAGCGAAGGCTGGAAGACCCGGACTACGTTCGTGGCGTCATCCAGGGCTTTGATCTGCTGCTGCTTCCGGTGGTACCCGAGGCGTCGAATCAGGCGCCAGGCCGTTGTCTCCGTGGCCTCGGCCCGCGCAGCCGCCATGTACTCGGCCTTGACCTCGTCGGAGACGCCAATGGCTGTGAGGATGCGTTCCACGTCAACGACGGTGGGTGACACCTTGCCGGTCTCGATCTTGCTCAACTTGCTCGGAGACATGACAGCGCCACGGGCCACGGCCTTGGCTTCCTTCCCAGAAGCCTGCCGAAGTTCCCGCAGCGCTGCCCCGAGCTGTGTCCTGTTCACTCGCCGTGCTCGGCCCACCATTCCGCGAACGGGACGGCGTTCGCCATCGCGAGGTCACGGTAGGCCTTGAATTCGGCGATCCGGCTGCCGGTGTGGAATTTGGAGCCGAGGTATTTCCCCTGGCCGTCATAGCTCATCTCGGCGGCGGTCGCGTCGTCGAAGAGCCAGAAATCCGGGGCAGCCTGAACGGGGTTGGCCCGGCCGGTGGTGTCGAGGATGAAGAACTCCTCACCGGCCGCCATGTTCCGCTGGTACGCCCAGCCAAGCTCGAACCGGAGGTAGTCCGTGAGCGGGCGGGAAAGGACGTGCACCCGGTACATGCGCTTGCCGGCCCGGGCAGCGTCGCCCACGGTCGTGACCCAGCCGGAGGTCTTGAAGCCCTCCGGCTGTTCCTGCCCCGCGAGGAAGGCGTGATAGGCGTCCACACCGCCGGACTGGCTGTAGTCGTCGAGCGTTTCCAGCCGGAACGCCTCCCGCTCGAACTCCGAGAACCAGTCTCCGAGGGTCCTAGATGAGGTTGTCACGGATGGCCTTTCGGATGAGTTCGACAGGAACCTCGACCAGCTTCTCGTGAGCCGGAAGCTGAAGGTCGTGCTCGGTCAAGTACTCACCCTGGACGGCGAGGGTGCCCCGGTCCGTCAGGTAGAGCGTCGGGCATTCGCCTTCGTCGCAGGAACCCACAAGCTGCGTCAGCTTCACGATGTCTCCTCGCTCGCTCGGTCTCCCGACGATGCTCCCGAGTCGAACCGGGCGGAGGCAAGAGGCACGTGTTTCCGATACTGGAAACCGGCCCAACTTCGAACATCCACCCGAAGGTTCGGCGGCCCCTTGCAAGGAGCAAGGGGCCGCCGGAACAGTTCGCTAGGCGCTGGTGGTCAGGTGGTCGAACTCGCCGGCCCGCGCGCCTTGGAGCAGTGCAGCGAACGTGAGTGGAGCCATGCGGACGACGACCTCGCCCTCGTCGGACTCGCGAAGTTCGAGCACACCAGCGATGGCCCGGACCTCAACACACGCGTTGCTGGAACCTGAGTAACTGGACTTCTGCCAAGCGGGGCTACCCATGATTGCCCTCTACTCCTTCTTGATGGATCGAATGAAGTCTCGTGATTCGTCCTCCGCGAGCGCTACAGATGCCATCCTGCCGAGGATCTCGCGATAACTTGCCAGGTCAGCGGGTGCATCAAAGAGCGGGCACCCGAAGCTGATGTCGATCTGCACAGTGTCCAGTTCAGGCACCGGGCCATCGATGTAGACGAAGTTCTCGCTGGGGCCGGGCAGCGATTCGATCTTGAACGGCACAACTCGCACCGAGATGCCTGAGCTTTCGGAGTGATCGATGAGGGCGCCGAGCTGATCGGCAAGCGCCTCCGGTCCACTGAACTGCATGCGGAGGGCGGCTTCGTGGATGAACGCCGTGTATGGCGTGGCACCACCCTGAACGATCTGCTGCCGCTGCAATCGGAAGGCCAACCGGAGATCGATCTCGGATCGTGGCAACGGTGGAACCGCACGTGCGAAGACCGAAGCGGCGTAAGCGGGGGTCTGCAGAAGACCAGGCAGGAAGGTGATCGAGTAGGTCGAGACCCGCTCAGCATGTGCTTCGATCGCTGCCACGTCGAGCAGGTCGGCAGGTAGGCGCTCCCGGTACTCCTCCCACCAGCCCGTCTCCCGCTCCCGGGCCATGCCGACGAGAGCATCGATCAAGGGTTCGTTGCCACACATGCAGGCTGTCGCGATCTCGCGCAGGCGCTCCTCGCTGACTGCCGATTTTCCGTTCTCCATCTGGGTCACCAGGGCAGGCGTCACCCCGAGCAGCCGGGCGAGGTGGCTGCCTCCGAAGCCGGCTTGCTCTCGCATCCTCCGCAGTTCGGCACCCAGACGGCGCTGACGGAGGGTTGGGGTTCGAAGGGCCATGGCGTCCTCTCTACAGGTACGTAACCCAGTGTGCCGTGCTCACCGGCGTCCCACTTGAGGGGGAACCTTCCCCGAAGCGAATTAACTTTAAGGGCCGGTGCGCTATCGTCATTGTCAGATCGATCCAACGGATCGTCAGTAATGCCTGTTCACAGGGCAGTAGGCGCCTGATGCCCTCACGCGCACCGCAGAGCAACCGGCATCTCGGCCTGGCTCACGGTGACGATCCTTCTCCCCCTCTCCACGTCACTTCCTTCCGGAGGTTTCCGTGCGTACCCTCAACTCCCCCTCCCTCGCCCTCTCCCGGCAGTCCCTGCGTACCGGGCTGACTAGGGCCGGGTGGGACTCCGGGTCCATCATCAGCGCCGAACTCGCGCTCGCCGAGCTGATCGTCAACGCGTGGCGGCACGCCGCGACCGTCTCCCCCGTGGTCTTCTTCTCGCTCGTGGACAGGACCCTCCGGGTCGATGTCTCGGACGAGAGCCCGATCCTCCCCACCCGGCGCGCGCTGCGCGACCTCGCCGAGTCCGGGCGGGGGCTCCACCTCGTGCAGGGCCTCACCCGGGCCTGGGGTGTCGACCCGCAGGAGCGCGGCAAGTCGGTCTGGTTCACGCTGGACTGCGCCGCGTGAGCCGCCGGCCCATCACCCCCGACGACCCCCGCATGCACGACTACACCCCCGACCACATCACCGTCCTTCTCCGGGAGTTGCGCAAGCGCGGCACCCCCCACGGCCTCCTCTGGGGCTCCGCCACCCCGTCCGACACCACCATCGACGGCCGCGTCCTCGTCGACTTCGGGCACTCGCCCGTGAGCACCCTCCTCAACCTCCTCCACCTCCTCCGCGACCTCGACCGGGACCAGCCGTGGGAGCAGCCCCGGTGAACTTCTTCGTCGGCGCGATCCTCGTCGCGCTGCTCGCCCTCGCGATCGCCACCGTCGTCCTCGGGGTCATCGCCACGCTGAAGATGCCTCCCAAGCCGGAAAACGGAGACGAGCAGCGCTGAGAACACGCGAAGGCCCTCGCCCGTCCCAGGGCGAGGGCCTCGCGGGCGTCCGTCGGCTCCGGGTCAGCCGCCGGACGGGTTCCGGTTGCCTCCTCCGAAGCCACCGCCTCCGAAGCCGCCGCCGAAGCCGCCCGTCGCGGCGCCTTCGACGAGCTGGCTGGCGGTGTAGCCACCGTTGGCGTCGGGGGTGCCGACGACGGTCACGCTCTGGCCGGGCAGCAGGTCCGCGACCTTGCCGTCCTTGTTGAGCTGGACCTTCGTCGCGTCGCCGGTGGTGACCTTGATGGTGTTGCCGTTCGAATCGGTGAGGTACACGGTCGAGCCGTCCACCGCCTTGACGGTGCCGCGCGCGAACCCGGGCTGGGAACCGCCCTGGCCCTGGCCCTGGCCCTGGCCCTGACCCTGGCCCTGCCCGCCGCGCCGCCCGCCGCCCTGGCCGTAGCCGCCTGCCGCCGGGCCGGCGGCAGGGGCAGCAGCCCGAGCGGAGGACTTCCCGCCCGACCCGCCCTGCCCCTGCTGGTACCAGACCCCGCCCGCGAACGCCCCGGTGGCGATCACGCCGCCCGCCAGCACCAGGCTCAGCCACGGCAGCTTCCGGCGCGGCGGCGCCGCCAGCTCCGCGCTCACGTCCCGGGCGTCCGGCGGCGTGGCGAGGAGTGCGACCTGATCATCGTGATTCATCGAGCTCATCGAACTCATCGAGACAGTGCTCCTACTCGTGCCGGAGGGCGTCGATCGGCCGCAGCGAGGCGGCCCGGTTGGCGGGGTAGCTGCCGAAGAACAGCCCGATGGCGACGGCGATCCCGAACGCACCGAGCACCGATTCGGGGATCACCACCGGCTTGATGCCGACGATGCTGAAGTGCGAGCCGGCGATCCCGGCCGCCACGCCCAGCCCCGCGCCGATCACCGACAGCAGCGTCGACTCGGTGAGGAACTGCCCGAGGATCACCGCCCGGGGCGCACCCAGCGCCTTGCGGATGCCGATCTCACGCGTCCGCTCCGTCACCGTCACCAGCATGATGTTGGTGATCCCGATCCCGCCGACCAGCAGCGAGATCGCCGCGACCGCGCCCAGCAGCACGGTGAACGTCTTCGTCGTGCTCTCCCGGGCCGTCAGCAGCGACGCCTGGTTGGTGATCCGGAAGTCCGCCTTGGCCGGGTCGGCGATCGCGTGCGTCCCGAGCAGCACCCGGGTGATCTCGGACTGCGCCGCCGTCGTCGTGTCCGCCGACGAGGCCTGCACCAGGATCTGGTTGACCGCCCCGAAGCCGGTGAACGCGTTCTGCACGGTCGGCAGCGGCGCGATCACCACGTCGTCGGGGTCGGTGAACCCGCTGCCGCCCTTGGCCTGGAGCACGCCCACCACCGTGAACGGAGTCCCGCCGAGCACGATCTTCTTCCCGACCGGGTCCTCGGCGTCGAACAGCTGCTTGGCCGTCGTCGCGCCGAGCACCGCGACCTTGCGCGAGCCGAGCACGTCGTCGTCGGTGAAGTAGTCGCCGTGCGCGACCTTCTGGTTGGCGGTCTCGAAGTACGCCGGGTACGTCCCGACGACCGACCCGGGGCTGTACGAGATGTTCCCGTACAGCGCCGTCGCGCTCGTCGTCACCACGGGCGCCACCGACCGGATCGCCGCCGAGTCGCCGTCGCTCGCCAGCGCCTTCGCATCGGCCACGGTCAGCTTCTTCACCGAGCCCGAGGCCACCGAACGCGCGCCGCCGAAGGCCGAACCGGCACTGACCGTCAGCGAGTTGGTCCCGAGCGAGGTGATCGAGTCCTTCACCGCCTGGGACGAGCCGTTGCCCACCGCCAGCAGCAGGATCACCGAGGCCACACCGATCAGCACCCCCAGCATGGTGAGCGCCGAGCGCACCTTGTTGGCGATCAGGCCGCCGGCCGCGAAGCGGAGCGTCTGCCAGAGGATCACGCCATCACCCCCGCCGGGGACAGGACGGGCGGGGGCCCGTCCACCGGCGCCTGCCGGACGTCGCTCACGATCTGCCCGTCGACCAGCCGCAGCACCCGCTTGGCGTGCCGCGCGACCTCGTCCTCGTGGGTGATCAGCACGACCGTACGGCCGGTGGCGTTGAGCCCGTCGATCAGGGCCAGCACCTCCTCCGTGGAGCGGCTGTCCAGGTTCCCGGTCGGCTCGTCGGCGAGCAGCAGCGCGGGCGCCGTGACCAGCGCGCGGGCCACCGCGACGCGCTGCTGCTGGCCGCCGGAGAGCTGGTTGGGCTTGTGCCCGGCGCGCTCGCCGAGCCCGACCAGCGACAGCGCGGCCATCGCCCGCCGCCGGCGCTCGGCGGCGCGCACGCCCGCGTAGGCGAGCGGCAGTTCGACCTGGGCGAGGGCGGTGGTGCGGGGCACCAGGTTGAAGGACTGGAAGACGAAGCCGATCTTGCGGTTGCGGACCAGCGAGAGCTGCTGCTCGTCGAGGTGGCCGACGTCGATGCCGTCCAGCAGGTAGCGGCCGGAGGTCGGGACGTCCAGGCAGCCGAGGATGTTCATCAGGGTGGACTTGCCGGAGCCCGAACTGCCCATCACCGCGACGTAGTCGCCCTGCTCGATGTCCAGGCTGACACCCTCCGGCTCGTCGGTCCCGGGCCGGGACGGGCCGCGCAGGGCGTGCACGGTGGCGTCGCCGTGCCCGTACGACTTGGTGAGCCGGCTGATCCGGATCACCGGCACGGGGTGCGCGGGGACGCGCTTGTCGATGACGTGACGCATGCTCAGCCCTTGCCGCCCCGGCCGGAGCCACCGGCGCCGCCACCGCCGGAGCCGCCCGGGATGCCCACGGCACCGCCGTTGCCGCCCCGACCGCCCTGGCCGCCACCGAAGCCCGGGAAGGAGGCGTTCGGGAAGCCGTTGCCGCCGCTGGTGCTGGGGAGTTCGACCTTGTCGCCCTCCTTGAGCCCGGAGACGACCTGCACGGTGCTGTCGCCCTCGACGCCGACCCCGACGGTGACCCGCTCGGTGCTGCCGTCCGGGTGGACCACGGTCGCGGTCCGGCTGGCGCCCGTCCCGGACAGCGCCGAGGTCGGCAGCGAGAGCGCGTTGTCCGCCTCGCCGGTGATCACCTGGACGGTCGCGCTGAGGCCGGTGCGCAGCGTGCCGGTGTCGCCGCCGATCTGCAGCGTGGCCGCGTACTGGACGGCGGAGCCGCCCGCCGCGCCGCCGCCCGAGCCGCCGGACGGCAGCGAACTGACGGACAGGACGGTCGCGTTGAGCTTGGTGTCGGACTGCGCGTTCAGGGTGACGGAGGCCGCCTCGCCCTTCTTCAGCTTGAGCGAGTCCAGTTCGGAGAAGTTGGCGGTGACCTGCATCCCGGTCGGGTTGGTCAGCACGATGAAGCCGCTGGGCGAGCCGGAAACCGCGCTCGCACCGGCCGACTTGGACGAGGAGGACGACGCGGCCGAGGAGCCGGAGCCGGTGGCCCCGACCGTGTCCCCGACCTTCGCCGAGACCGAGGCGACCGTGCCGTCCGTGGTCGCGGTCAGGGTGGTGCCGGCCAGCGCGTTCTGGGCGTTGGTGAGGTTGGTCTGCGCGGTGGCGACCTGCTGCTGGGCCTGCGCGACGGCCGCGTCGTCGACCTTGGTGGTGGTGATGGTGGTGGTCTGCGGGGCGGGCGCGCTGCTCCCGCCCGCCCCGCGACCGCCCCCGCCCGCGGCCGCACCCGAGGGTGCCGGCGACGCGGCGGAGGCCTGGGGCAGCGGCTCGGTGGTCGTCGTGGTGACCCCGGCCTGCGCCTTGGTGAGGTTGGCGTTGGCCGTGGTGAGGGCCGCCTGGGCGGCGTCCACCTGCTGCTGGGCCGCCGTGGTGTCGACGGTCGCCAGCACCTGCCCCTTCTTGACCGCGTCACCCACCGCGACCTTGACGGCCGTGAGCCGACCGCCGGTGGCGAAGTCCTGGGCCGCGTCGCTGGGCGAGACCAGGGTGCCGGTTCCGGAGACGGTGGCCAGGACCGTCCCCTTGGAGACGGTCGCGGTCCGGGGCGCGGACTTGGCCGCGGCCGTCCCACCGCTGCCGTTGACCGCCGTGTACGCGAGGACGGCGCCGCCCAGCAGGGCCACGCCGAGCGCGGAGTTGACGAGGACGGCGCCTCGCCGCCGTGGGAGCACCTTCATGGCGGACAGCTTCGCCGGGTGCTCTTGCACGGTCCTGGGCGCCGGCTGGGAGAAGTCTGACCGACAGGATCCGGGCATTCCGCCCGAACCACCTCCGTCGCGCGGGCGCCTTGGCCGGGGCCTGGGCAGCCCTTGGCCGAACTCCCAGGCTCCTCCCAGCGATCCCCGCCCATCCGGGAGCACATCCTCATCCGCCCGCCGGCAGAAGCCCGGCCCCGGCCCGCCCGAACACGCCGCAGGGGCGCACCCCCAACGGAGCGCGCCCCTGCGGAACGGAAAGCAGCCAGCAGGCCTCAGCCGCTGATCTCCTTGCGGAACGCCTCCGCCACCGACAGGAAGATCGAGTTGCCCTCG
Organism: Streptomyces sp. Y1; assembly: GCF_041053115.1. Lineage (NCBI taxonomy): Bacteria > Bacillati > Actinomycetota > Actinomycetes > Kitasatosporales > Streptomycetaceae > Streptomyces > Streptomyces sp. Y1. The sequence goes on from NZ_CP163445.1 coordinate 3,787,616, forward strand.
GCCTCCCCGATCGACACCCGCACGCCCTCCGGGAACGGCCGGACGATCACGCCGGCCTCGCCGCACCGCGCCGCGAAGTCCGCCGAGTGCTCGCCGAGCCCGAGCCACACGAAGTTGGCCTGCGAGTCCGGGATCTCCCAGCCCTGCGCCCGCAGCCCGGCGACGACCCGGCCGCGCTCCTCGACCAGCGCCTCGACGCGCTCCAGCAGCGCCTCCTCGCTGCGCAGCGAGGCGACGGCGGCGTTCTGCGCGAGCTGGGTGACGCCGAACGGCACCGCGGTCTTGCGCAGCGCGGCGGCCACCGGCTCGTGCGCGACGGCGAAGCCGACCCGCAGGCCCGCGAGGCCGTACGCCTTCGAGAAGGTGCGCAGCACGCACACGTTCGGACGGTCCCGGTACAGGTCGATGCCGTTGGGCACCTCGGCGTCCCGGATGAACTCGATGTACGCCTCGTCGATGACGACCAGGACGTCGCCGGGGACGGCGTCCAGGAAGCGCTCCAGCTCGGCGCGGTGGATCACGTTGCCGGTCGGGTTGTTGGGGTTGCAGACGAAGACCAGCCGGGTCTTCTCGTTGATCGCCGCGAGCATCGCGTCGAGGTCGTGGTCGCCACCGGCCGTCAGCGGCACCATGACCGGCGTCGCGCCGGCGACCTGGGTGATGATCGGGTAGGCCTCGAAGGAGCGCCAGGCGAAGATCACCTCGTCGCCCGGGCCGGCGGTGGCGAGGATGAGCGACTGCGCGACGCCGACCGAGCCGGTGCCGGTGGCGATGTGCTCGACGGGCACGCCGAAGCGCTCGGACAGCACCCGCGCCAGCTCGCTCACGCCCATGTCGGGGTAGCGGTTGAAGGAGCCGGCCGCCGCGACGGCCGCCTCGAGCACGCCGGGGAGCGGCTCGTACGGGTTCTCGTTCGAGGACAGCTTGTAGGCGTCGGCGCCGGCGGGCTTGCCGGGCTTGTAGGTGGGGATGCCGTCGAGGGTCGGCCGCAGCCGCGGGCCCTGCGCTGACGTACCACTGCTCACGGTCGTACTCCTTCGTGTCTCTCCGGTCGCGTCATTCGTTCCGCCCGCCGTGGCACGGTCGGGGTCGCCGCTGTGCCGCGGGCTCCGGAACACGCTCCGGACCACCCCGGTCGGGTGCTTTGCACGATACCGACCGCCCTCACCCGTAGGAGTGAGATGCCCGGTCGGCTTACAGGTGCAGATCAGCCATTCTGCCCGGTTCCTTCGGCACATGTCAGAGGTAAGAGCCCTGGTTGTGGGCGGGTATCGAAGGGGCGCACCCCGGCTCACTAGCGGAGAAACGTATCTTCGAGTGCCCCCGATGCGCCGGTCACAGACCCTTGTCAGGAGCCATACGATCGGTCCGCCATGACAGCAGCAGCCAACCAGAGCGGTCGGCGTCCCACCACCTCACGGCGTCTGGAGCGGGCCGGCATCCGGGATGTGGCAGCAGCCGCCGGAGTGTCGATCACCACCGTCTCCGATGCGCTGAACGGAAAGGGCCGCCTGCCCGACGAGACCCGCAGCCGGGTGCGCGAGGTCGCCGAGCGCCTCGGCTACCGCCCCTCGGCGGCCGCCCGCACCCTGCGCACCGGGCGGTCCGGCCTGATCGGGCTGACCGTCACGACCTACGGCGAAGAGCCCTTCACCTTCACCGAGTTCGCGTACTTCGCCGAGATGGCCCGGGCCGCCACCAGCGCCGCCCTGGGCCGCGGCTACGCGCTGGTGGTGCTGCCCGCCTCCTCCCGGCACGACGTCTGGGGCAACATCGCCCTGGACGGCACGGTCGTGATCGACCCGCCCGACCAGGACCCGCTGGTCAGCGAGCTGTACCGGTCCGGCGTCCCGGTGGTGAGCGACGGCAAGCCGGGCAACTGCCCGGTCACCGCCTGGGTCGACAACGACCACGAGGCCGCCGTGCTCGGCATCCTGGACCACCTCTCCGAGGCCGGCGCCCGCCGGATCGGCCTGCTCACCGGCACCAGCACCGACACCTACACCCGGCTCTCCACCGAGGCCTACCTGGGCTGGTGCGCCAAGGTCGGCCAGGAGCCGGTGTACGAGGCGTACCCGGCGCACGACCCGGCCGCGGGCGCCGTCGCCGCCGACCGGCTGCTCGCCCGCCCCGACCGGCCGGACGCCGTCTACGGCCTGTTCGACCCCAACGGCACCGACCTGCTGGCCGCCGCCCGCCGCTACGGCCTGCGGGTGCCGGACGACCTGCTGCTGGTCTGCTGCAGCGAGAGCGACGTCTACGCGGCCACCGAACCGCCGATCACCACGCTCTCGTTGAAGCCGCGCCGGATCGGCACCACCGTCGTCAACCTGCTCATCGACGCGATCGAGGGCGTCGACTCGGGCACCGGCGTGGACATCGCCCGGCTCTTCCCGCCGCGCTTCCGCACCGCCGGGACCGGCCCGCCGCCGGGCACCCTGATGCCCACCGAACTGATCGTCCGCGCGTCCTCCCAGCGCCGGAGTCCGCGCACCACCGTCAGCCCTCCCCGGCCCCCCGGCGAGGTCTAGACCATAACGAGTCGGGACAAAACGGACCTAGCGGGACGCCCGGCTGACGCTCCGGAGGATTGGATACCCACCAGGTGACGACGCCGGGAGAGTGGTCTTCCTATGATGGGCGAATGACACCCGAGGACCGCTTCCCCGGGCCTGAACACCCCGCCTCAGGCCCCCGCCACCAGCCGGACCTCGATGTGCTGCCGTACGGCACCTACTACGAGCCGGACCACGCCGCCGGCCACGGGTACGACGCCCAGGGCGGTCCGGGCGGTCCGGGCGGGGCCGGCGCTCCCGGCACGTACGAGTCGTACGACGCGGAGACCTACAGCGGCTACGGCGGCGCCCGCTACCTCGAACAGCACTGGCCCGCCGACGGGCACGGCCAGGGCCACACCGTCCACGCCCAGTCGCACGCCGTCGCCTTCTCCGACCACGGTCAGCACCGCGGCTACGACGAGGGGTACGACGAGGGCTACGAGCCCACCCTCCCGGACCAGCCCTCCCCCGCCCTCCAGCTCCCCGCCGAGCAGCCCGAACACCCCGCCCCGGCCGAGCACCCCGGCCCGGCCGAGCACCCGGGAACGGCCGAGCACTCCGGCCCGACCGACCGCGACGACCCGCCGACCATCGAGCTCGGCCCGCCGCTGCAGGACCCCGCCGCGCCCACCTACCCGTACCCGGCCCCCGGCCCCGACGAGCCCCCGGGCCCGGTGTACGTCGTCGGCGACGTCCACGGCTACCTGGAGGAGCTCCGCGCCGAGCTGCGCCACCAGGGCATCATCGACGCGGACGGCCACTGGTCCGCCGGCCGCGCCCGGCTCTGGTTCCTCGGCGACTTCACCGACCGCGGCCCGGACGGCATCGGCGTCATCGACCTCGTCATGCAGCTCGCCGCCGAGGCCGCCGCCGCCGGCGGCTACTGCCGCGCCCTGATGGGCAACCACGAGCTCCTCTTCCTGGGCGCCGCCAAGTACGGCGACGAGCCGGTGCAGTCCACCGCCGGCACCGCCTCCTTCCTCGCCGCCTGGCGGCTCAACGGCGGCCAGCAGAACGACCTCGACCGCCTGGAGGCGCACCACATCAGCTGGCTGTCCCGGCTGCCGGCCATCGCGCTGGAGGACGACCACCTGCTGCTGCACTCCGACACCACCGCGTACCTGGAGTACGGCGAGTCCATCCCGGACGTCAACGACGCCGTGCACACCCTGCTGCTGGACAGCGGCGTCGACGAGTGGTGGGACTGCTTCCGCCGCTTCACCAAGCGCTTCGCCTTCCGCGGCGACGCCGGGCCGATGGCCGTCCACGAGCTCCTCGGCACCTACGGCGGCAGCCGGATCGTGCACGGGCACAGCCCCATCCCGTACCTCACCGGCGCGGTGCACAACGACGACGGGCAGCCGCCCCACATCCCCGGGCCGTACGTGTACGCGGACGACCTGGCCGTCGCCATGGACGGCGGCGTCACCATGGAGGGGCGCCTGCTGATCGCCCGACTCCCCGTCAACTGACGGCCGCCCTCGAACGGTTGTTCCCGGCGCCCGGGCCGCCGCACGCGCGCGGCCCGGGGCGCGAAATTCCGGAAACCGACTGTCAGCCCGGCCACGGCCGCCCCTACCATGAGGCACGTCACACCCGGCCCGCCCGTCCAGGGCCCGCCTCCGTGCCCGCACCGGCGCCCCGGGGCCCCCGCGCCTCCCGACGCCGGCCGGGGTCTGCCCGAACGGGGTCCCCATGTCCAACCCCCCGCCACTGCTCGCCGAGGACCGCCCCGACTACGAGCGCCTACTCGGCGAAGCCCTGCGCGACCGCACCGTCCTCACCGCCCTGCGCGCCCCCGGCGCCCTCACCACCGCCCAGCTCCGCGTCCTCGCCCTGCGCGACGCCGACCGGATAGCCGCCGCGGCGGCCACCGAGTACGCCCACTACACCGCGCTGCGCGACAGCCTGCACCACACGCCCCCGCCGGAGGCCGGCACCGAGCCCACCGCCCCCGGCCTGCTCGCCCAGCTGCGCACCGGAGGCGGCGGCGCCGGGCTGTTCCCCGTCCTCACCGTGCTCACCCCGATCCTCGCCTGGGCCGCCGGCATCGCCCTGCTGCTGCTCGGCTGCCTGCTGCGCGCCGCCGACTCCACGCTCGCCCTCGGCCGCTCCCTCGCCACCGCCGGCTGGGTCGCCCTCGCCGCGGGCGTCGCCGCGATGGCGGTGGGCGTCACCGGGCTGGTGTTCACCGCCCTGCGCGACGGCGCCGCCGCCCCGGCCGGCACCGACCGCGAGCTCCTCGCCGAACTGGCGGACGCCCGCCGGGAATGGCGCACCGCGCTGCGCGACCGCGGCCTGCTCCCGTACCTGCACGCCGCCCTGCCGGCCGTCCCCGGCGGACCGGGCGGCGACGGCGGCGACGGCGCGGACGGCGGGGGCGACGCGGACGCCCGGCCGGCGCCGCACTTCAGCAGCCCCGGGTACGAATCGCCGTCCTTCACCGGCCCGGACGCGACCGGGCGGGACTTCACCGGGCCGGACTTCACCGGCCCGAGCTTCACCGGCCCGTCCTTCACCAGCCCGGACTTCACGGGGCCCGACGAGGTCGGTTGAATCTCCTCCCCGGCATCAAGATCTCTCCAAAGATCGGATTAAATGTGCGGTAGCCATGGGGGGCCGCCGAAGGGTCGCGTCCCGACCTTTCCACGGAGGCCACATGACGGGCACAACCGCACGCCCCGAAAGCACCGAGAGCGAGCCGATACCGCTACCACCGCTCGCCAGACCGGCGGTCCGGATCGCGCTCGCCGTCGGCATCGGAGCGGTCGCGCTGCTCGTGCGGTACCTCATGCTGCACTGGCAGTCGCTGGACTTCGGGTACTTCCTGCACCGGTGGTACCGGACCATCGAGCACAAGGGCGGCTTCCGCGCCCTCAAGGACACCGGCTTCGCGGACTACAACGTCCCCTACCTGTACCTGCTGGCCGCGCTCACCTACCTCCCGGGATCGGCGCTCGTCGGGATCAAGGCGATCTCCATCGCCTTCGACCTGCTCCAGGCCTTCTTCGTGTTCCGGATCGTCGCGCTGCGCTACCCCCGCCGCGACGCCTGGCAGCCGTTCGCGGCCGCGCTGCTCTCCCTGCTGCTGCCGACCGTCGCGGTGAACAGCGGATGGTGGGCCCAGGCCGACGCGATCTACACCTCCTTCGTGCTGGGCGCCGTCTACTTCGTGCTCACCCGCCACCCGTGGTGGGCCTGCTCGATGCTCGGCCTCGCCCTCGCGTTCAAGCTCCAGACCGTCTTCGTCTTCCCGTTCCTGCTGGTCATGCTCGTCACCCGGCGCGTGCTGTGGCGCAGCCTGCTCGCCGTCCCGGCGGTCTTCCTGGCCCTGGACGTCCCCGCGTTCCTGGTCGGCGCCGACCCCGGCAAGCTGCTCACCGTCTACACCCGGCAGGCCGACTCGTACGCGCAGAAGCTCGCGCTCGACGCGCCCTCGGTGTACCAGTTCGTCAAGACGCCGGCCGACCCGCACCAGGTCGAGGCGATGCGCGGCACGGGCGTCCTGATCGCCGGCGCCGTGGTGTGCGCCCTGATCGCGCTGGCCCTGTTCTCCCGCACCGGGCGGCGGGCCCTGCGCAGCGGCGCCGCCCGGCCCACCCTCACCCAGAACCAGGTCCTGCTGACCGCCCTCTCCTCGGCGATCACGGTGCCGTTCCTGCTGCCGGCCATGCACGACCGCTACTTCTACCTCGCGGACGTGCTCAGCCTGGTCGCGGCCTTCTACCTGCCGCGCCGGCTCTGGTTCGCCCCGATCCTGGTGCAGACGGCGTCCTTCGCCAGCTACCTGCCGTTCCTGCGGCCGAAGACGTACGCGTCGATGCTGGCCGAGGAGTACCAGTGGTCCACGCCCGTGTGGCAGCTGGTGGCCGCCACGATGGGCGTCGCCGCCGTCGCCGTCCTGGTCGTGACCGCCCTGGAGTACCGCCACCGGAGCACCGGCCGGGGCCCCTTGGGCCCGGTCCGCTCCTCCGACGACGCGCCGCGCGAGCCGGAACCGCAGCTGCTGTCCTCCTGAGCCCCGGCTCAGGGCGTCGTCCGGGCCGCGGCGGCCGCCTCCGCCGCGGCCCGGACGAACTCCCGCACCCGCGCCGTCCCGTTGCCCGGCAGCCAGACCGGGCCGCGCTCGATCGGCGGCGCGTCGTGGATCGGCACGTACGCGACATCCGGGCGCGGGTAGTAGCGGCGGGAGTGCTCGCCGACCGGGAGCACTCCCCGGCCCAGCGCCACCAGGCTGAGCATCTCGGAGAACGTCCGCCCGGCCGGGCCCTTCGGCACCGGCCGGCCGGACGGGGTGCGGTCCGGGGTGCGGTCGCGCTTGAAGCCGACCGAGGTCTGCGCCGGGTACTGCACCACGGGGTGGTCGGCCAGCACCTCCAGCGACACCGACTCCCGCCCGGCCAGCGGGTGGTCCGCCGCCACCGCCAGCACCCGCCGCTCGGTGAGCAGCACCGGCCCGCACTCCATCCCGCCGAAGGGGTACGAGGCGATCAAAACGTCCACCGTGCCGTCCAGCAGGCTCGCCCGGGAGTCGGTCAGCTGCACCTCGCGCACGTCCACCCGGCAGTCCGGGTGCCGCGCGCCGAACAGCGCCACCGCGCGCAGCAGCACCGGCGCCGTCTGCTCACCGAGGAACGCCACCCGCAGCCCGCCCGACACCCCCCGGCTGGCGTCCACCGCCCGGCGCACCGCCGCCTCCATCGCGGCCACCACCGGCGTCAGGTCCTCCACCAGCCGCGCCCCCACCGGCGTGAGCCGCACCGAGCGGCTGGTGCGCTCGAACAGCGGCCCGCCGATCCGGCGTTCCAGCTGCTTCACCAGCTGGCTGACCCGCCCGGTGGTCAGGTGCAGCCGCTCGGCCGTCCGGCCGAAGTGCAACTCCTCGGCCAGGGCCAGGAAGACCTCGATCTCCAACCGTTCCAGCATCCGCCGCCCCCTCGACCGTTGAATCCAGCTCAACGATCGTACGGTGATCCACCGTTGAAGCCCGCCCCGGGACGGAGCATCGTGGAACCCGTCACCGCACCGCCCCCCTCACCCGTGGAGCCGGCCACCATGCGCGTCATCGCCCTCGACCACCTCGTCCTCAACGTCGCCGACATCGAGCGGTCCCTGGACTTCTACACCGGCCTGCTCGGCCTGGAGCCCGTCCGGGTCGACGAGTGGCGGGCCGGCCAGGTCTCCTTCCCCTCCGTCCGGGTCAACGCCGGCACCATCATCGACCTGTTCCACCGCCCCCGGCACGAGTCCAACGTCGACCACATCTGCCTCACCGTCGAACCCCTCGACTGGCAGGAGGTCGTCGACTCGGGCGTCTTCACCGTCCTCGACGGCCCCGGCCCCCGCTACGGCGCCCGCGGCACCGCCACCTCCCTGTACGTCCAGGACCCGGACGGCAACACCGTCGAACTCCGCTGGTACCCCCAGGACGTGCCGAGCGCCTGAGGCGCCACGGCTCGGGCAGCCGCGCCCCCGGCTCAGAAGCCGGTCGGGCGGCGGGGTGTGTAGCCGGCCTCCAGGGCCCCGGTCTCGTCGGCGTCGAGGCGGACGGCGAGGGCGGCGGCCGCGTCGTCCAGGTGGGCGGGCCGCGTCGCGCCGATGACGGGGGCGGCGACGACCGGGTTGCCGAGCACCCAGGCCAGGGCCACCCGTGCCATCGGCAGGCCGCGCCGGGCCGCGACCCGCTGGACGGCGTCGACGATCGGACGGTCGACGCCCTCGAAGAAGCGCCGCCCGACCGGATCGCTCGCCGAGCGCTCGGTGCCCTGCCCGTACGGACGGGCCAGGCGCCCCGAGGCGAGCGGGCACCAGGGCAGGCTGGCGACGCCCTGGTCCGCGAGCAGCGGGAACATCTCCCGCTCGTCCTCGCGCTGCACCAGGCTGTACTGGTTCTGCATCGACACGAAGCCCGGCCCGCCCAGCCGCCGCGCGGCGTCCTGCAGCTTCGCGAACTGCCACGCCCACATGGAGGAGGCGCCGAGGTGGCGGACCTTCCCCGCCGCCACCGCCTCCTGCAGGGCCGCCACCGTCTCCTCCACCGGGGTGCCCGGGTCGAACCGGTGGATCTGGTAGAGGTCGATGTAGTCGGTGCCGAGGCGTCGCAGCGAGGCGTCCACCTGGTCGAGCACCGCCCGCCGGGACAGCCCCGAGCCGCCCGGGCCGTCGTGCATCGGGAGGCCGACCTTGGTGGCGACGACCACGTCCTCGCGCCGGGTGTACCTCCGGACGGCGCGGCCGACGATCTCCTCCGAGGTGCCGCCGCCGTACACGTTGGCGGTGTCCCACAGCGTGATGCCCAGCTCGACGGCCCTGCGGAACAGCGGCGCCGCGGCCTCCTCGCCGAGGGACCAGGGGTTGTGCCCGTGCGCCGGATCGCCGAACCCCATGCAGCCGAGCGCGATCCGGCTGACCGTCAGATCCGTGCCGCCGAGCTTCCCGTACTCCATCGCCGCCGCCCTCACGCCGGGTACGGCGCGACGGCCCTGGCGTTCTTCAACGCACCCGCCCACCAAGCGAGTTGGTCGAGCAGGGTCCTGGCGTAGCCGGCCGCCGCGGGGTCCAGCGGGCTGCCGTCCCGCCAGGCGGTGAAGTAGTTCGGGAAGGCCAGGCCGTCCCGGATGGTCACCGCGTGCAGCTCGGTCAGCACGTTCTCCAGGTGCAGCACCGCGTGCCGGCCGCCGGCCGCGCCGCCGTAGCTGACGAAGGCCACCGGCTTGGCCGTCCACTGGGTGAAGTGCCAGTCGATGGCGGCCTTCAGCGAGGCCGGGTAGCTGTGGTTGTACTCGGGGGTGACGATCAGGAAGGCGTCCGCGCCCTCCAGGGCCTCGGTCAGCCGCGCCATCCCGGCCGGGCGGGGGTAGCCGTCGCCCGCGAACTTCGGCGAGGACGCCGGCAGGGCCAGCGGCAGCTCCACCTCCGCGAGGTCGACCACCTCCACCTCGAACGCGTCGTGGGCGGCGGCCTGTTCGGCCACCCACGAGGACACCACCGGGCCGAACCGGCCGTCCCGGACGCTTCCGACGATGATCACCAGCTTGTGCGTGTCGTGCTCCGTGTTCTCCATGGCCACCACTCTTCGCCCGGCCCGCCGCCGCAGCCAGGCCGCACTCAGGCTGTCCCCCGCAGGGCCAGGCTGAGCTCCGCCGCGCGCCGTACGCTGCTGCCCATGGGGACACCACTGGGGGACTTCGTCCGGGCCAAGCGCGACAGCATCCAGCCGGAGGCGCTGGGCCTGCCCGACCACGGCCGCCGCCGCTCACCCGGCCTGCGGCGCTCCGACCTCGCCGCCCGGGCCGGCATCAGCGTCGAGTACCTGACCCGCATCGAACAGGGCCGCGACCGCAACCCCTCGACGCCGATCGTCAACGCCCTCGCGGACGCCCTCAGTCTCGCCCCCGCCGAACGCACCCACCTGCGCTACCTCGCCAAGATCACCGGCGGCGAGTGCGCCGGCCGCACCCGGCCCGCACCCCCGCGCCGCGACGTCCGCCCGACCGTCCTCGCGACGCTGCGCCTGCTCGAACCCGGCATCGCCGCCGTCACCAACCGGCTCGGCGACGTCCTCGCCCGCACCAGCGGCTACGAACTCACCCTCGGCGCCGCCGGTCTGCTCGACACCGACGCCCCGAACCTCACCCGCTACGTCTTCACCGACCCGGCCGCCCGGACGCTCTTCCCCGACTGGGACGACGTCGCCGACGAGCAGGCCTTCGACCTCTGGCTCGGCCCGTCCGTCGAGAACTCCGAGTGGCTCACCACCGAGCTCGCCCCCGTCGCCGGCCCCGACTTCACCGCCCGCCTCAACCGGCACACCGTCCCGCGCCGCGGCGTCCTGCGCCTCGACCACCCCTCGGGCGACCGGCTCAGGCTCCACCGCGAGACCATGGAACTCGCCGCCGAAGCCCAGCAGTTGACCGTCTACCTGCCGGCCGACGAGGCGACCGAGCAGGCCCTCGACCGGCTCCGCCACCCCGCCCCGCAGCGGCTGCGCGCCATCTCCTGACGCCCCCACGCGAACCGCGGCGGCCGAGGCGGCCGAGGCGGCCGGGACAGCCTTGGGCAGGCCGGTAGTCCGGGCAGCAGCGGACGGAAACACGTGAATTCCCGATATCCCCGGCCCGGGAACGCCGGAGCGCCGCCCCGATCGCCTCGGGGCGGCGCTCCGTCATCGGACCGTCAGTCGGCCAGCGGCAGGTAGACGCGGTTGCCCTGCGCGGCGAACTCCTCCGACTTGGCCTGCATGCCGGCCAGCGCCTCGGCGTCGAAGTCGGTGGTGACGGCGGTGGAGCCGTCGCCGTGCTCGTCACGGATCTTCTGGGAGATCTTCATCGAGCAGAACTTCGGACCGCACATCGAGCAGAAGTGCGCGGTCTTGGCGGGCTGGGCCGGGAGGGTCTCGTCGTGGAAGTCGCGGGCGGTCTCCGGGTCGAGGGCCAGGTTGAACTGGTCCTCCCAGCGGAACTCGAAGCGGGCGTCGGAGAGCGCGTCGTCCCAGGCCTGGGCGCCGGGGTGGCCCTTGGCGAGGTCGGCGGCGTGGGCGGCGATCTTGTAGGTGATCACGCCGGTCTTGACGTCGTCGCGGTTGGGCAGGCCCAGGTGCTCCTTGGGCGTGACGTAGCAGAGCATCGCGGTGCCCCACCAGGCGATCATCGCGGCGCCGATGCCCGAGGTGATGTGGTCGTAGCCGGGGGCGACGTCGGTGGCGAGGGGGCCGAGGGTGTAGAACGGCGCCTCGTCGCAGATCTCCTTCTGGAGGTCGATGTTCTCCTTGATCTTGTTCATCGGGACGTGGCCCGGGCCCTCGATCATCACCTGGACGTCGCGCTCGCGGGCGATCCGGCCGAGCTCGCCGAGGGTCTTCAGCTCGGCGAACTGGGCCTCGTCGTTGGCGTCCGCGATGGAGCCGGGGCGCAGGCCGTCACCGAGCGAGAAGGTGACGTCGTACGCGGCGAGGATGTCGCAGAGCTCCTCGAAGTTGGTGTAGAGGAAGTTCTCCCGGTGGTGCGCGAGGCACCAGGCGGCCATGATCGAGCCGCCGCGCGAGACGATGCCGGTCTTGCGGCGCGCGGTGAGCGGGACGTACCGGAGCAGCACGCCGGCGTGGACGGTCATGTAGTCGACGCCCTGCTCGCACTGCTCGATGACGGTGTCCCGGTACACCTCCCAGCTCAGCTCCTCGGCCCGGCCGTCGACCTTCTCCAGGGCCTGGTAGAGCGGCACGGTGCCGATCGGCACGGGGGAGTTGCGCAGGATCCACTCGCGGGTGGTGTGGATGTTGCGGCCGGTGGAGAGGTCCATGACGGTGTCGGCGCCCCAGCGGGTCGCCCAGGTCATCTTCTCCACCTCCTCCTCGATCGAGGAGGTGACGGCGGAGTTGCCGATGTTGGCGTTGATCTTCACCAGGAAGTTGGTGCCGATGACGGCCGGCTCCACCTCGGGGTGGTTCACGTTGACCGGGATGACGGCGCGGCCGCGGGCCACCTCGGCGCGCACGAACTCCGGCTCAAGACCCTCCCGGAGCGCCACGAACTCCATCTCGGGAGTCACCACGCCCCGCTTGGCGTAGGCGAGTTGGGTGACGGCGGCACCGCCGCGGCCGCGCAGCGGGCGGCGCGGGCGGCCGGGGAAGACGGCGTCGAGGTTGCGCAGGTCGCCGCCGCGCGGCGAGGTGTGCTTGATGCCGTCGTCCTCGGGGCGCGGCTCGCGGCCGTCGTACTCCTCGACGTCGCCGCGCTGGCGGATCCAGGCGTCGCGCAGCGGCGGGAGGCCGCGCCGCACGTCGGGCTGGTAGGCGGGGTCGGTGTACGGGCCGGAGGTGTCGTACAGCGGGACGGTCTTGCCGTCGGTGAGGTGCACCTCGCGGTACGGGACGCGCAGGTCGGGCCGGGATCCTTCGCGGTAGGCCTTGTGCCACGCCGGGGTGGGGTAGCCGGTGCGCTCGCTGCTGGGGGCGCCGGCGGCGGACTGGGCCTGGGCAGACTGCGGCTGTGCTTCGAACGTGGTCATCTGACCTCTACTCCCTACGCCGGCATTACCCGGTCAGGTTCCTGCGGTCGACGCAGCCTGCGGTCCGTCCGTCGACGGCTCCGGTCAGCGTCCTCTCAGCCCGGTGCTCCGAGCTCCCGCGTCCGCAGGCGGGTTGCCTGCGCATGACGCCCAACACCGTAGCGAGCCGATCGCCGCAGGTCCAGACGGCCACCGGGGAAATGCCCGAGGCCCGGCCACCCCGCGACGGGGGTGCCGGGCCTCGACGGCGCGTGCTGGGCCGGCGGCTCAGCTCCTGGCCGCCTTCTTCACCAGGATCACCACGGCGGCGGCGATGCCGACCACCACCAGCAGCTTGATGACGATGCTCAGCAGGGCGCCGACCACACCGAAGACGAAGCCCACGATGTTCCACGCCAGCACCAGGACCAGCACCGGGATGACGATGTTGCGCACCCAGGAGGGCAGCGACTTCCAGAGCTCAGCCATGTCGGTTCCTTTTCTCCCCTCGGGCCGGCTGCCGTCCGGTGCCGCATCCCGCTTGCTTTCGGTACTTCGATCGTACGGGGGCGGGTGGGCCCGAACGAGGCCCAACGGCCCGGAGAGAACCCCGAGATCACCCCGATCCCGACCCCCGGGGAAACCCCCGAGAGCCAGGCTCCCGCAGGTCAGACCGGCCAGCGCTCGCCGCGCCAGGCGGCGTCCCAGAACATCCACTCGTAGCGCGAGGTGGTGGTGAAGTGCTCGACCACCTTGCGGCGTTCGGCCGGGGAGAGCTCCGCGCCGAGCCGGTCGGTGAGCGCCAGCACCCGCCGCACCACGGACTGGAAGGCCTCGTCGCCGTAGGTGGCGATCCACTGGGCGTACAGCGGGTCGGGCGAGCCCTGGGCGAGCAGCGCCTCGCCGACCCGGGCGTAGATCCAGTAGCAGGGCAGCACCGCGCCGAGCGCCTCGGCGAAGGAGCCGCCGTACACGGTGGCGAGCAGGTAGCTGGTGTAGGCCCGGGTGGTGGGCAGCACCGGCTCGGCGGCGGCCCGTTCGGCGCTGTCGCCGAAGGCGGTCAGGAACGCGGCGTGCATGCCCTGCTCGGCGGCGAGCGCGCCGACCGCGTCGTCGGCGAAGGCCCGGACGTCCTCCTCGCCGGGCGCCTTGGCGGCGCAGACGGCGAGCGCGCGGGCGTAGTCGCGCAGGTAGTGCGAGTCCTGGACGACGAAGTGGCGGAACGCCGCGCGCGGCAGGGTGCCGTCGGTGAGGCCGCCGAGGAAGGGGTGGGCGAGGATCTCGGCGTAGATCGGCTCGATGGCCGTCCAGAGTTCTTCGGTGAGGCTTCGGGTCATGCGAACGACCCTATGCAACGCCCCCGTGCGCGTGCGGTGCTCAGTCCTCGGGCGGCGAGAAGACCACCAGCACCCGCAGTTCCTCGGTGATGTGGTGGAAGCGGTGCGGGGTGCCGGCCGGGACGTACACGACGGTGCCGCGCCCGACCGTCGCGGTCTCGGCGCCGACGGTCAGCTCGGCGCGGCCGCTGATCACCTGGTAGATCTCGTCCTGTTCGTGGGCGGTCTGGGTGTCGGTGTCGCCGGGGGAGAGCGCGTACAGCCCGGCGGACATCCGCGGCTCGCGCAGGAAGCGCAGGTACGCCCCGTCGTTGGCCGAGCGTTCGGCGTCCAGTTCGTCCAGTCGGAACAGCTTCACCGCCGCACCCCTCCACTCGGTCCCGTCCGTCCACCTTCCGGATCAGGGGCATTCAACACCAACTCGTCCGCCGGGAGCTTCCCAGCGGCCGGGGCGCCTGCCACGCTTGGGCGGTATGAAGGGTTTCGTCATCAAGACACTGATCAACGCGGCGGCCATCTGGGTCGCCGCCTGGATCGTCAGCGGTATCCAACTCGCCCAGGGCAAGGCCGACTGGCAGCACAAGGCGCTCACGGTGCTCGGCGTGGCCGTGGTGTTCGGCGTCATCAACTGGCTGATCAAGCCGGTGGTGAAGCTGTTCTCCTTCCCGCTGTTCATCCTGACGCTGGGGCTGATCACCTTCGTGATCAACGCCCTGATGCTGCTGCTGACCTCGTGGGCCTCCACCAAGCTCGAACTGGACTTCCACGTCAAGGGCTTCGGGGCCGCGCTGATCGGCTCGCTGATCATCAGCCTGGTCTCCTGGGGCCTGCACCTGGCCCTGGACGACGACTGACGGAACCGGCGGCCGTGCGCGCGAGCGCGAGGGGCCCGTGCCCGGGTGGTCCACCCGGGTCCGGGCCCCTCCCCGTGCGCTCACCCCGGGTGCCCCGGGCCGCCGAGGATGTCCGCGAGCTCGGCGTCGAGTTGCCGCCCGGTGCTCTCCCGCCCGATCGGCACCAGCCGGTCGGTGCGCGCCAGGAAGGCGAGCAGCGGCGCGACGCGGGCCCGCAGCACCGCCTCGCCGCCGGGCGAGCGCAGCGTGACGCGCACCTCCGGCGACCGCTCCTCCTCGACCGGCTCGATGAGCACGTCGCCCTCGCCGGCGGGCCCGCCGAGCCCGTCCAGCAGCAGCTCGCGGGCGAACACCCAGGTGACCGGCGGATCGCCGGGCAGGTGGAAGGTGAACCGGACGGCGTATGGGTCGCCCGGGTCGTAGGCCAGCTCCACCACGAGGCCGAGGGCCAGTTCGGGGGAGAGCGCGAGGCCCATCACCAGGTGCTCCTGGACCGTCGTGCTGTGCTGCATGGCGCCAGCCCCTCTCGCTTTCGTCCGGTGGCTGCCCATGGCAGCACAGCGGAGCCCCGAACGGACGCACCCGCCCGGGTCGGCGTTTCGACCCCGCGCCCGCGCGGGAGACTCCGGCACAACGCTCACGCCCCGGAGGTGGCCATGGGCCCCGACGACCGCACTCCGCCGCTTCCCCCGCTCCCGCGCACGGCGCCGCCGCGCCCGGTGGTCAAGCGCACCGCCCGCGCGATCCTGCTGGAGCTGGACCCGGACGATCCGCACGGCCCCGCCTCGATCGTGCTGATCCGGCGCGTCCGGCCGGGCTCGCCGCACCCGTACTGGATCACCCCCGGCGGCGGTGTGGAGCCGGGCGACCGGACGGTGGTGGACGCGCTGCACCGCGAGGTGGCGGAGGAACTGGGCGGCAAGGTGGTCGACGTGGTGCCCGCCTTCGTCGACACCATCAGCCACACCCACCACGACGACGGGACGCTGCTGCACCCGCACGGGGTCAAGGTGCAGCACTTCTTCGTCTGCCGGCTGGCCTCGATGGACCTCAGCCGGCGGCACGGGCCCGAGGTGGACGACCCGAACGGCGAGTACGAGGTGGTCCGGCTGCCGTTCACCCGCGAGGGCGTGACCTCGGTCAACGTCGTCCCGCCCCGGCTGCGGGCGTACCTGGCGGCGAACATCGAGGGCGTCCGGGCTCTGCTCGCCCCCGACCTGGGCTGACGGAACCCGGGCCGACCGAACCCGGGCTGACGGACCCGGTCCGGGCCGGTGTCGCGGTCCGGGCCCGTTCATCGGGCCCGGCCGGCTCTGCCGCTCATCCGGCGGCCAGCTCGCCGACCAGGTCGTGCCGGATCCGCTCGGCCGGCACCCCCGCCCGCAGCAGCACCCCGACACCCCGGCGGACCATCGCGGGCGGCCCGCTGAGCACCGCCTCCCGGCCCGTCCACGGGCCGAACCGGCCGACCACCTCGGGCAGTTCACCGGTCAGCACGCCCTCGGCCGGCCCGCTGCCGGACAGCACCGGGCGCACCGCCAGCCAGGGGTGACGGGCCGCCAGCTCGCGCAGCCCGTCCAGCTCGTACAGCTCGGCGGCGCCGCGGGCGCCGTAGAACACCTCGACGCTGCGGCCGCGCCCGCCGTACTCGACGGCCTCCTCGACCAGGGCGCGGATCGGGGCGATGCCGGTGCCGCCGGCCAGGCAGAGCAGGTCGGCGCCGAGCGCGTGGTCGACGGTCATCGCACCGGCCGCCGGGCCCAGCCGCAGGACGTCCCCGGGCGCGGCCCGGTGCACCAGCGCGTTGCTCACCCAGCCCGCCGGGACGGCCTTGACGTGGAAGGTCAGCAGCCCGTCCGGGCGGGGTGCGGTGGCGAAGGAGTAGTGCCGCCAGACCCTCGGCCACCAGGGCGTCTCCAGGCTGCAGTACTGCCCGGCCCGGTACCGGTACGCCTGGTCGGGGCGGACGGTGATCACCGCGACGTCCCGGGTGCGGCGCTCGTGCCGGACGACCTCGCCCTGCCACCAGGGCGGCGAGGTGCGGGCGGCCTCCTCGGCGGCCTCGATCATGATCGTGGAGATCAGCCGGTAGACGCGGCGCCAGGCCAGCTCGGTGTCGGCGTCCCAGCGGGCGCCCGCGTACCGGGCCAGCGCCTGCACCAGGCACTCCCCGACCGGGGGGTAGTGGCCGGTCAGCGTGCCGTAGCGGCGGTGGCCGCGGCCGAGCTCGCCGAGCCGGGTGCGCAGCGCCACCGGATCCTCGGCGCCGCGGGCGGCGGCCAGCAGGGCGCGGAACAGGCGGTCGCGCTGGACGTCCATGGCGGCCGGGAAGAGCGAGCGGACCTCGGGGTGGTGCAGGAAGAGCAGCGCGTAGAAGTGCGCGGTGGCCCGGTCGGCGACGGGCTCGACGACGGCGAGGCTGGCCCGGATCAGCTCGATGTCCCGTGGCGTGGGAGGGAGTTCGGCGGCGGAGAGGTCCGGCTGGGCGGCCGGCGGCACGGACAGCGGGGCAGGCTGCGGCGCGGGCGGCAGCGCGGGAACGGCCGGCCGGTGTGCCCAGGCCTCGCTCCAACTGTCGCCGGGGCCCGCCCAGTTGAGGCCGGGCGCGTCGGCGAACAGCGGCTGGAAGGCGGGCGCGACGCCGGTGGTCGTCGCGAACGGCTCCGGGTGGCCGGGGTGCGGATGACCGGGCTCCGGATAGCTGGGCGCGGGCACGGCCGGCGGCTGGGCCGGCCGGGCCGGGATCACCGGGTGGACGGCCTGCGGCAGCGCCGCGGCGCCGTCCGCCGGCGGCAGGTCCGGCGGGTCCAGCGGCATCGGCTGCCGGGCCGGCTGCGCCGCCACGGGCTCGGGCGGCAGCTCCGGCAACTCCGGCAACTCCGCCAGGCCCGGGACGGCGGCGACCCCCGCCGAACCGTGCCCGGTGCGGATCAGAAGTGTTCGGCGGGACTTCACCGCCGCGTTTCGAGTACCCAAGAGAATCGTTTCGCCTCCGGCCGCACTGCGCCACCACCTGGCTGGATCCCTACTGGCGCCTAGGCAGCGTGGCATGCCCGAAGTACTCATCCGACAAATCGCGCGAAGCCCGGACACCCGGCCCGGGAACGCGCTACTCTCACTCGATCTGCGATTGCCCTGAGTGGGCCCCGGTCCACTCAGGGCAACCCGGCCCTGGTCACGGCCGCGGCCCGGCCCTGGTCACGGCCGCGACGGTCACGGCCGCGACGGTCACGGCCGCGGCCCGGTCACAGCTGCCGCAGCAGCATCCCCGGCCGCTCCACGCAGTCCGCGACGAACCGCAGGAAGCCGCCCGCCGTCCCGCCGTCGCAGACCCGGTGGTCGAAGGTGAACGACAGCTGGGTGACCTCGCGCACCGCCAACTGCCCCTCGTGCACCCAGGGCTTGGCGACGATCCGGCCGACGCCGAGCATCGCCGCCTCCGGGTGGTTGAGGATCGGCGTCGAGCCGTCCACACCGAACACCCCGTAGTTGTTCAGGGTGAAGGTGCCGCCGGTCAGTTCGGCCAACGAGAGCGAGCCGTCGCGCGCCGCCTCGGTCAACCTGCCGAGCTCGGAGCCGAGTTGCTCGGTGCCGAGGGTGTGCGCGTCCCGCACCACCGGTACGACCAGCCCGCGCTCGCCCTGCGCCGCGAAGCCCAGGTGCACCGCCGAGTGCCGGATGATGCCCGAACCGTCCTCCGTCACACTGGAGTTGAGCTCCGGGAAGCGCGCCAGCGCGACCGTGCAGATCCGCGCCAGCAGCGCCAGCACGCTCACCTTCGGGCCCGGCGTAGCGTTCAACTGCCGCCGCAGCGCCATCAGTTCGGTGGCGTCCGCGTCCACCCAGCAGGTCGCGGCCGGGATCTCCCGGTGGCTGCGGCTCAGCTTCTCGGCCACCGCCTTGCGCAGCCCGCGCAGCGGGACGACGCCCTCCTGCGGCGCGGCGGCGACGGAGGCCGCCGGAGCGGCCACCTTCGCCGCGACCGCCCGTTCGACGTCCGCGCGCATGATCAGCCCGTCCGGCCCGCTGCCCGCGACGGCGCCCAGGTCGATGCCCTGCTCCCGGGCCAGCCGCCGCACCAGCGGCGAGATCACCGGCACCACCACGGAAGCGGCCGGCGCGACGGGAGCCGCAGCAACGGGAGCCGGCGCGACCGCGACCGGGGCGCCCGCGACCGGGGCGACCGCGGCCGGAGCGGCAGGCACGCCCACCCGGCGCCGCCGTCCGCCCTTGGACTCGGCGACGCCGTACCCGACCAGCGGCCGCTCCACCTCCGCGGCCAGCTGAGCGGCCACCTGAGCGGCCCGCTCGGCGGGCTCCTCGGGCGCGGCCCCGCCGGGCGACGCCACCGCGACCGTCACCAGCGGCGCGCCCACGGCGATCTCCTCGCCGACCTCGCCGTACCGCGCGGTCACCACCCCGCCGTACGGGCAGGGCACCTCCACCACGGCCTTGGCCGTCTCGACCTCCACCACCGGCTGGTCGACCGCGATCACCTCGCCGACCTCGACCATCCAGCGCACCACCTCGGCCCCGGTGAGACCCTCACCGAGGTCGGGCAGTCGGAACTCCCGCACGACGGGCATCACGCTCAGTCCTCCCACTGCAGCCGGGCGACCGCGTCCAGGATCCGGTCCACCCCGGGCAGGTGGTGGTGCTCCAGCATCGGCGGCGGGTACGGGATGTCGAAGCCGGTGACCCGCAGCACGGGCGCGGCCAGGTGGTGGAAGCAGCGCTCGGTGACCCGGGCGGCGATCTCCGCGCCGGTGCCGCCGAAGCCGCTGGCCTCGTGCACGACCACGGCCCGGCCGAGCGAGCGCACCACCCGGGTGACGGTCTCGTCGTCGAACGGGACGAGCGTGCGCAGGTCCAGCACCGCGAGGTCCCAGCCCTCGGCCTTCGCCGCCTCGGCCGCCTCCAGGCAGACCGGCAGCGAGGGGCCGTAGGTGATGAGCACCGCCGAGGTGCCGGTGCGCCGCAGCACGGCCCTGCCGATCGGCTCGACCGGCGCCGCCGGGTCGAACTCGGCCTTGCCCCAGTAGAGCCGCTTGGGCTCCAGGAAGACCACCGGGTCGTCGGAGGCGATCGAGGCGCGCAGCAGCCCGTACGCGTCGGCGACGGTGCCGGGGGTGACCACGTGCAGGCCGGGGGTGCTGGTGTAGTACGCCTCGGAGGCGTCGCTGTGGTGCTCGACGCCGCCGATGCCGCCGCCGTACGGGACGCGGACGGTGATCGGCAGCGGGAGGCGGCCGGCGGTGCGGTTGCGCATCTTGGCGACGTGCGAGAACAGCTGCTCCAGCGCCGGGTAGGCGAAGGCGTCGAACTGCATCTCGACGACCGGGCGCAGCCCGTACATCGCCATGCCGATCGCGGTGCCGAGGATGCCGGCCTCGGCGAGCGGGGTGTCCAGGCAGCGGTCCGGGCCGAACTCGGCGGTCAGCCCGTCGGTGATCCGGAAGACGCCGCCGAGCGCGCCGACGTCCTCGCCGAGCACGTGTACCGCCGGGTCCTCGCGCATGGCGTCCCGCAGCGCGGAGTTGAGCGCCTGCGCCATGGAGGCGGTACGGGAAGAAACAGCGGTCGACATCAGTGCTGCACCTCGGCCTCGGCGGCCAGCTCGGCGGACAACTGGGCGGCTTGCTCGCGCAGTTGGGGGGTCGGCTCGGCGTAGACGTGGGCGAACAGCGCCATCGGGTCGAGCTCCGGGTCGGCGTGGAACTCGGCCCGCATCCGGGCCGCCAGCGCCTCCGCCTCGTCCGCCGCGAGCCGGACCAGCTCGTCGTCGAGGATGCCGAGTCCGCGCAGCGCCCGCTCCATCTGCAGGATCGGGTCGTGGTC
Organism: Streptomyces sp. Y1; assembly: GCF_041053115.1. NCBI lineage: Bacteria > Bacillati > Actinomycetota > Actinomycetes > Kitasatosporales > Streptomycetaceae > Streptomyces > Streptomyces sp. Y1. The sequence goes on from NZ_CP163445.1 coordinate 3,808,187, forward strand.
CTGCCAGGCGGCCACCTCGGGCTCGGTGCGGTAGCGGGTGGCGTCGTCGGCGTTGGTGTGCGCCTCGACCCGGTAGGTCAGCGCCTCGACCAGGGTGGGGCCGCCGCCGCTGCGGGCCCGCTCGACGGCCTCGGTGAGCACGGAGTGCACGGCCGGCGCGTCGTTGCCGTCCACCAGCCGGCCCGGCATGCCGTAGCCGACCGCCTTGTGCGCCAGGGTCGGCGCGGCGGACTGCGCGGTGAGCGGGACGGAGATCGCGTAGCCGTTGTTCTGCACCAGGAAGACCACCGGGGCCCGCAGCACGGCGGCGAAGTTCAGCGCCTCGTGGAAGTCGCCCTCGCTGGTGCCGCCGTCGCCGAGCATGGCCAGCGCGACCACCGGGTCGCCGCCCAGCCGGGCGGCGTGCGCCAGGCCGACCGCGTGCGGGGCCTGGGTGGCGAGCGGGGTGCAGAGCGGGGCGGTGCGGGTGGCGCGCGGGTCGTAGCCGGTGTGGGCGTTGCCGCGCAGCAGGGTGAGCGCTTCCAGCGGGTCGACGCCCCGGGAGACCACCGCGAGGGTGTCGCGGTAGCTGGGGAACAGCCAGTCCTGCTCGTCGAGCACCAGCGCGGCGGCGACCTGGCAGGCCTCCTGGCCGGTGGAGGCCGGGTAGACGGCGAGGCGGCCCTGCTTGGTCAGGGTGGTGGCCTGCTGGTTGTAGCGGCGGCCGACCACCAGGCGGCGGTACAGCTCGCGGAGCAGGGCCGGGTCGTGCTTCTCCAGCGCGGGGGTGCCGAGCACGCGGACGGGGGAGTCGTCCGGGAGGAAGGGGGCCGGGTCGGTGCGCGGGGCGGTCGCCCCGGGCAGCCAGCCGGGCACGCCCGTCTGGTGTCTGTGGTCGAGAACGGTCATCTCGGGCACCTCCATGGGTGGCGGGGGCTCCCTACCGATTGTTCGGTCGTCTGTTCATCTTGACCAGAAGCGTGACAAGGTGGTGGACATTCGGCCTGAGCGGCGGTCGACTGGTGGCAGTACGTCCAAACGGTGAGGGTGGGGGGTCATGTCGGCTGAACAGATGTCCAGACTCGATCGGGTCGACCGGTCGATCCTGCGGCTGCTGCAGCAGGACGGTCGCGCCTCCATCCGCTCGGTGGCCGAGCGGGTGCACGTGTCCCGGGCGAACGCCTACGCCCGGATCTCCAGGATGGTCGAGGACGGCGTCATCCGCGGCTTCACCGCCAGGGTGGACCACGAACGGGCCGGTCAGGGCGCGTCCGCGTACATCACCCTGAAGATCGTCCAGAACTCCTGGCGGACGGTGCGCGAGCAGCTGCTGGAGCTGCCCGGGGTGGCGCACATCGCCCTGGTCGGCGGGGACTTCGACGTCCTGCTGCTGGTGCACACCGCCGACAACCACGCGCTGCGGGAGCTGGTGCTCAACCGCATCCAGTCCATCCCGCAGGTGCTCGGCACACGAACCATGCTGGTGTTCGAGGAGACCGACCAGGTGCCGCCGGACTGAGCGCCCCGGTCAGCGCGCCCGCAGCCCGTCGAAGGCCAGGTGCACCACCGCGTCCGGCACGCCGTCCGTCGCCTTCAGGCCCGGGCGGTACCACTCCACGATCGAGTTGATCATCCCGAACAGCAGCCGGGTGGCCAGCCGCGGCTCCACGTCCGAGCGCAACGCCCCGTCCGCGACGGCCGCCCGCACCAGCGCGGCCACCTGGTGGTCGAACTCCCGCCGCCGCTCCAGCGCCCACAGCTCGGTGGCCGTGTTGCCGCGCACCCGCAGCAGCAGCGTCACGTACGGCAGCTCCGCCAGCAGCACCTCGGCGGTGCGCCGCACCACGTGCTCCAGCCGCTCCACCGCCGGGCCCTCGACCGCGCCCGGCTCGGCCAGGATCGCGAACAGGGCGTCCAGCGCCCGCCCGACCGCCAGCCGCAGCAGCTCCTCCTTGCCGCGCACGTGGTGGTAGATCGACGACTTGGAGATCCCGGCCGCCCGGGACAGGTCCTCCATCGAGGTCCCGTCGTAACCGCGCTCGTTGAACACGTCGACGGTCACCGCGAGCAGTGACTCCACGGTGTAGGCGGTGCGCGTGGTGTGATCGGCCATCCTCCGAGTATCCCCGGCCGCCCCGACCGGGACGCGATCGGGCCCCGTCCGATCCGCGGGACAGGCCCTAGAATCGCCGGACGATCGTCCACGTCCAGCGGCTGGAGCCACGGCTGATGAACGCAATACCGGCAGTCGCCTCCGACGTGCCCGAGCAGCGCAGCGGGGCGCCGGACGGCGTCTCCGGCGGCTGGCAGGCGCGCGCCCGAGCGCTGGTGATCCGGTTCGGCCCGGCCGTGTGGTGCTACACGCTGCTCAAACTGGTCGGCTTCACCGTCTTCATGAAGCTGCTCTCCTTCGCCGGCGACTACGCCAAGAAGCCGGCCCGGTTCGGCGGCGGCGCCAACCCCTGGGACGTGCTGGCCAGCTGGGACGGCTGGTGGTACCAGCAGGTGGCGCAGTTCGGCTACCACCCGGCCCTGGTCCCGATCCCGGGCGCCACCGGCGGGTTCATGGTCGAGCAGAACTCGGCGGCCTTCTTCCCGCTCTACCCCGGCCTGATGCGGATGACCTCGGAGGTCACCGGCCTCGGCCTGTACGGCGCCGGGATGCTGGTGTCGGTGGTGGCCTCGCTGTTCGCCGCGGCCGGGATCTTCGCCGTGGTGGAGAAGCTGTCCGGGGACGCCCGGGCGGGCGTGATCGCGGCCGGGATCTGGGCGATCGCACCGGGCTCGGGCGCCGAGTGGGCGGTCTACTCGGACTCCACCTTCGTCGCGCTGGCCGCCTGGGCCTGCTACCTCACGATGACCAAGCGGTGGATCGCCGCCGGGGCCGTCACCCTGGTCGCCGGGCTGAACCGGCCGACCGCCGCGGCGCTGATCGGCGCGGTGGGCCTGGCCGCGCTGGTCGAGCTGTGGCGGCGGGAGAGCGGCGTGCTGCGCCCGCTGGCGGCGATGCTGCTGGCCCCGCTCGGCCTGCTCGGCTACGTCGCCTGGGTGGGCTGGCGGACGGGCGAGTGGGGCGGCTACTTCCGGCTGCAGCACGACGCCTGGCTGCACTACTTCGACTGGGGCGAGGGCACCTGGCACGCGATCCGCGGCGTGCTGCTGGGCCGCGGCGACTACCCGTTCGCGTTCGCGGTGCCGGACCTGCTGGCCACCCTGATCGTGTTCACCCTGCCGATGCTGATCGTGCTGCTGATCCGGCTGCGCCCGCCGCTGGTGCTGGTCGCCTACACGCTGGCGACGATCGTCTCGGTGCTGGGCAGCCTCGGCATCTTCGGCAACGTCTCGCGCTACCTGCTGCCGGCGTTCCCGCTGTTCGTCCCGCTCGCGATCGGGATGCGCAAGCTGAGCTGGCCGGTGCTGGCGACGGTGCTGGGCAGCGGCGCGATCGCCTCCGGCTGGTACGCCGGGTACGTGATCTTCGAGCTCGGCGTGCCGTAGACCGCGCACGGACCCGAACCGGGGGCGCGTCCGTACGGGACGCGCCCCCGCGTGCTTCCGCCCCGCGCCCGCCCCGCGCCCGTCCCGCGCGCATCGGATCGGGATCGCCACACCCCCTTTCGCCGACCGATCGTTCGGTTACTCTGTGAGGTGTCCCGTCCTCCCCTCTGAGGAGCGCACAGATGTCCGCAGCGGTCACCCACCCCCTCGTCGCCGAGCTGGTCGAACGCCACCAGGCCACCCTGGACGCCGCGCTCGACGCGGCCGCCAAGCGCGACTACTGGTCCCCGTACCCCGAGTTCCCGAAGGCCTACGGCGAGAGCGGCCCGGCCGACGGCAAGGCCGCCTTCGACGCCGTGCTCGGCAAGCCCTTCGCCCTGCCGGGCCACCCCACCGACGGCGACCAGGTCGGCGGCGAGGCCTCCCCGTACGGCATCGAGCTGGGCATCACCTACCCGCACGCCGGGCCGGACGAGCTGATCGCCGCGATGCGCGCCGCGCAGCCCGGCTGGGCCGCCGCCTCCCCGCTGGAGCGCGCCGCCGTCTGCCTGGAGATCCTGCACCGGATCAACGCCCGCTCCCACGAGTTCGCCCAGGCCGTCATGCACACCACCGGCCAGGCCTACGGCATGGCCTTCCAGGCCGGCGGCCCGCACGCCCAGGACCGCGGGCTGGAGGCCGTCACCTACGCGTACGCCGAGCAGACCCGGCTGCCGAAGCGGGCCGACTGGACGAAGCCGCAGGGCAAGCGCGACCCGCTGGTGCTGAGCAAGGAGTTCACCGTCGTCCCGCGCGGCCTCGCGCTGCTGATCGGCTGCAACACCTTCCCGACCTGGAACGGCTTCCCCGGCCTGTTCGCCTCGCTGGCCACCGGCAACCCGGTGCTGGTCAAGCCGCACCCCCGGGCCGTCCTGCCGCTGGCGCTGACCGTCGCGATCGCCCGCGAGGTGCTCACCGAGGCCGGCTTCGACCCCAACCTGGTCTGCCTGGCCGCCGAGCACGAGGGCGGCACCGTCGCCCAGGCCCTGGCCGTCCGGCCCGAGATCAAGATGATCGACTACACCGGCTCCACCGCCTTCGGCGACTGGCTGGAGGAGCACGCCCGGCAGGCCCAGGTCTACACGGAGAAGGCCGGCGTCAACGCGGTGGTGATCGACTCCACCGACGACTACCGGGGCATGCTCGGCAACCTGGCCTTCGCGCTCTCCCTCTACAGCGGCCAGATGTGCACCACCCCGCAGAACCTGCTGATCCCGCGCGGCGGCATCGCCACCGAGCAGGGCGACAAGTCCTTCGACGAGGTCGTCGCCGACCTCGGCGCCGCCATCACGGGCCTGCTCTCCGACGACGCCCGCGCCGCCGGCATCCTCGGCGCCGTGGTCAACCCCGGCGTGCTGCAGCGCTCGGCCGCCGCGGCGAGCGGCGAGTACGGCGAACTCGCGCTCGCCCCGCGCACGGTGACCTCGCCGGAGTTCCCCGGCGCGACCGTGCGCACCCCCGCGCTGGTCAAGCTCGACGCCGACAAGCCGGACGACCGGGCGGTCTTCCGCACCGAGTGCTTCGGCCCGGTGACCTTCGCGATCGCCGTCGAATCCACCCCCGCCGCCGTCGAGTTGCTGCGCACCACGGTCCGCGACAAGGGCGCCATGACGGCCACCGGCTACACCACCTCGCCCGAGGTGGAGGGCCTGCTGGTCGAGGCCGCGCTGGACGCGGGCGTCTCGCTCTCGCTCAACCTCACCGGCGGCGTCTACCCCAACCAGACCGCCGCCTTCTCCGACCTGCACGGCACCGGCGCCAACCCGGCCGCCAACGCGGCCTACTGCGACGGCGCGTTCGTCGCCAACCGGTTCCGCACGGTGCAGATCCGCCGCCCCCAGTAGGGCGGGCCCGGCGCCCGGGGCCCCGGCGGTCACACCGACCGCCGGGGCCCCGGTGGTTCACAGCCCCGACCGCGCCCGCGATGATGGAGGCTGGGAGAACGCCGCGCGGGGCGGCGTCCAACCACCCTCAGAACCACGGGAGCTGACAGATGGCCGAGAATCCGACGATCGAAACCGACGTCCTGGTCGTCGGTGCCGGGCCGGCCGGCCTGCTGCTGGCCGGCGACCTCGCCGCCGCCGGGATCGGCGTCACCCTCCTGGAGAAGCGCGCCACCGAGTCCAACCTCACCCGGGCCTTCGCCGTGCACGCCCGCAGCCTGGAGATGCTGGACGCCCGCGGCCTCGCCGAGGACCTCATCGCCACCGGCCGCCCGCTCTCCGAGCTCAGGATGTTCGACCGCCTCGCGGTCGAGCTCCACCGGCTGCCGACCCGCTTCCCCTTCGTCCTGATCACCCCGCAGTACAACGTCGAACGGCTGCTGCACGAGCGCGCGGAGAAGGCCGGCGCGACGATCCTGCGCGGCACCGAGGTCACCGGCCTGCGCCAGGACGCGGACGGCGTCACCCTGGAGACGGCCGGCGGCGCCGCGTACCGCGCCCGGTACGCGGTCGGCACCGACGGCGTCCACTCCACCGTCCGCGACCTGCTCGGCCTCCCGTTCCCCGGCGAGTCGGTGGTCGACTCGGTGCTGCTCGCCGACGTCCGGCTGGAGCGCGAGCCCGAGGGCACCATCACCGTGGGCGCCAACGAGTCCGGCTTCGCCTTCCTGGCCCCCTTCGGCGACGGCTGGTACCGGGTCATCGCCTGGGACCGCCACCACAAGGTGCCGGACGGCACCGCCCCCTCGATCGAGCAGATCTCCGCCATCGCCACGGCCGCCATCGGCGAGGACTACGGCCTGCACGACGCCCGCTGGACGTCCACCTTCCACAGCGACGAGCGCCAGGTGCCCAACTACCGCTCCGGCCGGGTCTTCCTCGCCGGCGACGCCGCGCACTGCCACTCCCCGGCCGGCGGCCAGGGCATGAACACCGGCCTCCAGGACGCCGCCAACCTCTCCTGGAAGCTCGCCGCCGTCCTCCGGGGCCGGGCCACCGACGCGCTGCTCGACACCTACCAGACCGAGCGGCACCCGGTCGGGCGGATGGTCCTGCGCAGCTCCGGCGCGCTGATCCGGCTCGCCCTCGCCGAATCCGTCCCCACCCGCGCCCTGCGCGGCGCGCTCGGCGCGATCAGCAGCCACCTCGACCCGGTCGCCGAGCGCGGCGCCCGGATGGTCTCCGGGATCGGCATCTCCTACCCGGCGCCCAAGGACACCCACCCGCAGACCGGCAAGCGCGTCCCCGACCTGCGGCTGACCGCGCTGAGCCGCCCCGCCGAGGACGCCCCCGCCGCCCCCGAGCGGCTCTACGAGGCGCTGCGCGCCGGGAAGTTCGTGCTGGTCAGCAATGACGAGCTGGCCGCCACCGCGCCCTGGGCGGACCGCCTGGTGTTCGCCGCGCCGGCCGATCCGCACGGCAAGCTGCGCGACACCGTCCTGCTGATCCGCCCGGACGGCTACGTCGCCTGGGCCGGCGTCGACCCCGGTCAGAACGAGCTCCGCACCGCCCTCACCGGCTGGCTCGGCGCCCCCGCCACCGCCTGACGGGCCGTCCGGCCGCTCCCACCGCCCGCACGCTCCGTCCTCACCCTCCGCGTCCGCCCGGGCGCGGAGGGTTCGTGCGCGACGCAGGAGACCCACCGACCGGATCCGGTCGTCGGTTAACCCCGCGCCTTCACGTAGTGCCGGGCGGCCTTCGCCCGATTCCCGCACACCGCCATCCGGCACCAGCGGCGCCGCCCGTTCTGCGAGGCGTCGAAGAAATGCAGAATGCACGCCTCGTGCGCGCACTGCTTCACCCGGTTCGCGCCCTGCCCGAGCAGCGCCAGGAAGTCGTCCGCCGCCAGCCAGGGCGCCAGCCACTGCGGCCCGTCGACCTCGATCCGCTCCTCGGCCCCGCCCGGCCCGGCCGACCGCCGGATCCGGCCGTGGGCCAGCACCGCGTCCAGCCCGTCCCGCGCCGCCGACCCCAACTCGCCCTGCTCACGGGCGTCCTGGGCGGCGCGGTCGATCGCCTCACGGGCCTGCCGGATCGCCGCCAGCCCGGCCTCGTCGGCCGTGCAGCGCCCCCCGAGCCCGGCCGAGGAGATCCAGATGCCGTAGCCTTCGACGCCGTCCAGCAGGTCGTTGACGGGCAGGCCGGCCCAGCGGGTGTTGAGCAGGTCGAGCGCGAGCGGTTCGCCGATCAGCGGCCGGGGATCCCTCGGGTCCGGCGTCACGTCAGTCATCCTTCTCCCTCGGTTCGAGCCGATTCTACGGCCGCGCCCCCGCCGGTGAATTGGTATGGACCGTCCCGAGAATTCCAGCCATTCACTGTATGAACGACCGGCATTTCGCGGCATCCACACTTGACTGTTTTTTAGCAACGAATTGCTTGATCATGGGCCACCTCGCACACCGGTTCTGACATGTTCTAGCCAGCGTTCACGACCCCGGAACGCCTGGCCCCTTGCCGGCCCCCACAGCCGGCTGGAGGAGGAGATCCGTTGCGCCCCCGTTCTCTCGCCCTCGCCGCGGCGATAGCCGTCCTGCCGCTGACCGCCGTCTCGCTCGGCGTCTCCACCGCGCAGGCCGCGCCCGCTCCCCGCGTCGCCCTGACGAACACCGTGAACCCGGCGGTGGCCCACTCGGAGAAGAAGGGTGACGTCCCGGCCGAGCAGCAGATCTCGGTCGCCGTCAGCCTCAAGCTGCGCAACGCCGCCGAGCTCGACCGCTTCCTCGGCGCGGTCACCACGCCCGGCTCCCCCGAGTACGGCAAGTTCCTGACGCCGGAGCAGTTCACCGAGCGCTTCGGCCCGACCCAGCAGGACGTCGCCCAGGTCAAGGCCTACCTGGCCGCCCAGGGCCTCACCGTCACCGAGGTCAGCGCCAACCGCCAGGTCGTCAGCGCCCACGGCACCACCGCCCAGGTCTCGCAGGCCTTCGGGACCCACGAGAGCGCCTACGTGGACCCGCAGCTGCAGCGCACCTTCTTCGCCAACGACGCCGCCGCCTCGATCCCGGCCGAGCTGGCCTCGGTGATCCAGGGCGTCAGCGGCCTGGACAACCACGCGGTCCGCAAGAACCGCATCGCCAAGCCGAGCGCGATCACCCCGAACGCCGCCACCGCCAGCCCGAGCGGCATGAGCCCGGCCCAGTACACCGGCGCCTACAACCTGAACAAGACCGGCGCGGACGGCACCGGCGTGACCGTCGCCCTGTGGGAGTTCGACGGCTACCAGTCGTCCAACCTGACCACCTACGACTCGCAGTTCGGCCTGACCGGCCCGGCCGTCAGCACCGTCTCGGTGGACGGCGCCAGCTACGACTCCGCCCCCGGCCAGGGCCAGGGCGAGGTGGAGCTGGACAGCGAGATCGTCCGCGGCGCGGCGCCCAAGGCCACCCAGCTGGTCTACGAGGCCCCGAACAGCGACCAGGGCGAGATCGACATGGCCAACAAGATCGTGGCCGACAACAAGGCCTCGGTCATCTCGATCTCCTGGGGCTCCTGCGAGCCCGACACCACCGCCGCCTCGATGACGGCCGTGGACAACGCCTTCAAGCAGGCCGCCGCCCAGGGCATCTCGATCTTCTCCGCCTCCGGCGACGACGGCTCCCGCGACTGCACCCGCTCGACCAGCGGCTCGACCGTCAAGGCCGTCGACTTCCCGGCGTCCAGCCCGCACCAGACCGGTGTCGGCGGCACCAACCTCAAGGTCACCAGCGGCAACGGCTACTCCTCGGAGAGCGCCTGGAGCACCGCCGGCGGCGGCGTCTCCACCGTGTTCAGCAAGCCGTCCTGGCAGACCGGCACCGGCGTCAGCGGCACCATGCGCACCGTCCCGGACGTCGCCTCCAACGCCGACCCGGCGAGCGGCTTCTCGATCTACACCGCCGGTGGCTGGCAGGTCTACGGCGGCACCAGCGCGGCCGCCCCGCTGTGGTCCGGCTACGCCGCCCAGTTCAACCAGAAGGCCAAGGCCGCCGGGCAGCCGGTCCTCGGCGAGGCGAGCCCGCGCCTGTACTCGGTCGCCAACAGCACCAGCTACGGCAGCACGTTCCACGACGTGACCTCCGGCTCGAACCAGGACTTCCCCGCGAAGACCGGCTACGACCAGGTCACCGGCTGGGGCTCCCCGGTCGCCGACGCCCTGACCACCGCCCTGCTCGGCGGCAGCACCACCCCGCCGAACCCGGGCGGCGGCTGCACCGCCACCCAGCTGATCAACAACGGCGGCTTCGAGACCGGCACCGCCTCGCCGTGGACGGCCTCCTCCGGCGTCGTCGACAACAGCTCCTCCCAGGCGGCCCACTCGGGCAGCTGGAAGGCCTGGCTGAACGGTTACGGCAGCGCCCACACCGACACCCTGTCGCAGACCGTCACGGTCCCGACCGGCTGCGCCTCCGCCACCCTCACCTTCTGGCTGCACATCGACACCGCCGAGACCGGCAGCACCGCGTACGACAAGCTGACCCTGCAGGCCAACAGCACCACGCTGAAGACCTGGTCGAACGTGAACGCGGCCGCCGGCTACGTCCAGCAGACGGTGGACCTGACCTCCTTCGCCGGCCAGACCGTGACCCTCAAGTTCACCGGCACCGAGGACAGCTCGCAGCAGACCAGCTTCGTGATCGACGACGTCGCGCTGAACGTCAAGTGACCACGGGCCGGTAGCGCCGGCCGCAGCACCACCGAGACCCCCGCCGGGGCGGAGCCACAGGGCCCGCCCCGGCGGTGTCCGTTCCGCTCCGCGCCGGCCGGGTTCCCGCCGTGTTTCCGGACTGTTTCAAGATCGCTAACTGTGCGGTTCACCTGTCGTGACCACTGTCATACGCACGACTGATGACGTAGCCTCTCGACCGTGCATAGGGTTCCCCAAACCTCGGTGAAGCCGCCGGCGACGCGACCCGGCGTCGGCCCGGTCCGACCGAGCTCAGTTGGTGGGGAGGGTCACCGCATGGCCGCACAGCAGCCTCAGGATTCCGCGCGGCTCCGGCTGGTCGGTTCGCACCCGGAGCGCCCCGGCCCGTCCGCGCCCGCCCAGCCGGCCCCGGCGGCCGACCGGGCACCCGCCCCGACACCCGGGCCGGCGCCCGTCCCGGCGCCCGCGCCCGGACGGCCCGCGCCGGCCGGCGGCTTCGCGGACACCCTGCACCTGGCCATCGAGGCCAGCGGCCTCAGCCTGGACCGGATCCGCGCGGCCCTCGCCCAACGCGGCGTCAGGGTCAGCGTCACGACGCTGAGTTACTGGCGGCGCGGCCGCAGCCAGCCCGAACGGGCCAGCTCACTGCGCGCCGTCCACCTGCTGGAGGAACTGCTCGGCCTGCCGCACAGCGCGCTCTCCGCGCTGCTCGGCCCGCCGCGCCCGCGCGGCCGCTGGGCCGCCGCCGCCAACACCTGCCACCTCGGGCTGGAGGACGTCTGGCCGGGGGAGCAGGAGCTCGCCTCGATCTTCGCCGAGCTGGACGCCCCGCCGGCCGGCGAGCTGGAGCGCCTGAGCATCCACGACTCCTACTACGTGGACGCCGAGCGGCGCGGCAACCTGCTGCGGATGCGCCAGGTGGTGCGCGCCACGGTCGGCGGCGTCGGCCGCTGCCTGGTCGTGCACAAGGCCGACGAGGAGGCCACCGGCTGCCCGGAGATCACCTCGGTCCGGCACGGCCGGCTCGGCCGGGTCCGCCGCCGCCCCGAGGAGGGGCTGACCGTCGCCGAGCTGATGCTGGACCGCCCGCTGGGGCTCGGCGACAGCACGGTCTTCGAGTACGAGGTGGAGATCCCGCCCGGCGGCCCGACCCTGGAGTACAGCCGCCGCTTCGCCACCCCGGTGCGCGAGTACGTGCTGCAGGTGCACTTCGACCCGGCGTCCGTCCCGGCGCACTGCGAGCGGTACGACCGCGAGCCGGGCGCCGACGTCGACCACCGCCGCGAGCAGCTGTGGATCGGCGCCTCCGCCAGCGCCCACGTCCTGGCCCCGGACCAGCAGCCGGGCCACATCGGCATCCGCTGGGAGTGGTCCTAGCCCCTCCGGCCCCACCCCGTCAGCCCCGCCCGGCCCCGTGCCCGGCGGGGCTTCCTTCTGCCCCGGACACCTAACCCCTTCACGCACTCATACCGGTTGACGCCTCATCACCTAACCCCTACTCTCATTCATACCGGTTAGGCAGTCGCCGCCGGAGCCACCGCCCTCCAGGAGTGATCAGGCATGTCCGCCACCGTCACCAAGCTCCGCACCCTGCAGACCGGCCACGTCGGCCTGAACGTCACCGACCTGGCCCGCTCGATCGACTTCTACCGCGCCGTCCTCGGCCTCGACATCGCCCACGAGGGCACCGAGGCCGACCGCCGCTTCGCCCTCCTCGGCCGCGACGGCCGCCTGGTCGTCACGCTCTGGCAGCAGAGCGAGGGCACCTTCTCCACCGCCACCCCCGGCCTGCACCACCTCTCCTTCGAGGTCGAGAGCCTCGACGAGGTCCGCGCCACCGAGGCCCTGCTGCGCGAGCTGGGCGCCGAGTTCGCCTACGACGGCGTCGTCCCGCACGGCGAGGGCTCCGCCTCCGGCGGCATCTTCTTCACCGACCCGGACGGCATCCGGCTGGAGATCTACACCCGCACCGGCGTGGACGCGACGGGCGCCGCCGCCCCCACCGCCGACGCCCCGACCTGCGGCTTCTTCTAGACCGCGGCTGGACCACGGCCGGACCACGACATCCGTCGGCCATCGAGGCGAGCCACGGGGGAGCACACCATGACGACCGTCAGCACGCCCTACCACTCCGGTGAACGGGCCGCCCAGACCCGGGCCGGCCTCACCGCGCGGGCCGACCACGCCGGCCGCGCCATCCGCGCCACCATCCCGGCCGTCGCCGCCCGCTTCCTGGCCGAGCGGCGCACCCTGGTCCTCGGCGCCGCCGACCGGGACGGCCGGATCTGGGCCACCCAGCTGGCCGGCCCGGCCGGCTTCCTGCGGGCGCCGGACGAACGGACGATGGCCGTCGCCGCGCACCCGGCCGAGGCCGACCCGCTGGCCGAGGCGCTGACCCGCCCGGCCCGGGTCGGCACCATCGCGCTGGACGCGGCCGGCCGCCGCCGGATGCGGCTCAACGGCCACTCCCGGCCGGACGGGCGGGGCGGGCTGGCGGTCACCGCCGAGGAGGTGGTCTCCAACTGCCCGAAGTACATCCAGCGCCGCACCCCGCTGGACCGCCCGGAGGCCGGCCCGCCCCGCACCCTCGCCGCCGGCACCACGCTGACCACCGCGCAGCAGCTGACGGCCGTCACCGCGGACACCTTCTTCATCGCCACCACCGGCCCGGACGGCAGCGTCGACGCCTCGCACCGCGGCGGCCTGCCCGGCTTCCTCCAGGCCGTCGCCCCGGACCGGCTGCGCTGGCCGGAGTACCCGGGCAACAGCATGTTCCTGACCCTCGGCAACCTCGAGGTGGACCCGCGCGCCGGCCTGCTGCTGCCCGACTGGGAGACCGGCGGGGCGCTGCTGGTCACCGGCGAGGCCCGCACCGACTGGTCCGAGGAGGCCCGCGGCGCCGCCCCGGGCGCCGAGCGGATGGTCGAACTCGCCGTCACCGGCGTGGTCGAGCTCGCCGACGCCACCCCGCTGACCTGGACCGATCCCGAGTACTCGCCGGCCAACCCGCGCTGACCCCGCGCACAGCTCCGTACCGGCACTAACCGCTCCGCCGGTCCCGCGCCACGCCCGGGAGCCAACTGGTCGTCACCCCTCCGGCTCAATCCGCCGCGCCGCACCCCGCCCGCTTTGGGACTTTGGTCCCGGTGGCACGCGGAGCCGGCCCGGGCAGGCCACTCCTGTCACGCCGTCAGGCCGTGACCAGGAAGGACCGCAGGAAAGAGGCGGAGCATGACCCTGACCGACCTGTCCCCGCTGCCGGAGTTCGACGAGATCGAGCCGGGCGAGGACTGCACGTGCGGCGGCTGCGGCGCCCGCCGCCTGGCCCGGCTGCACGCCGCCCCCGTCCACGAGGGCGGCCACGCGGCGGCCCGCAGCCTGCGCCGCCGGGCCGCCGTCCTGGTGGCCGCGGTGGGCACCGCGATAGCCGGCGGCACCGCGGCCGCCGGATCCGCCGCCGCGGCGCCCGCCCCCACCCCCGGCCCGGGCGGCAGCAGCACCGCCCAGCCCCCGGCGTCCCCGCAGGGCGAGGTCAGCGGCCTGTACGGCGAGGACCAGGAGGCCCGCGGCGCCGCCGTCCCGGTCACCCGCGCGCAGATCATCCAGCGCGCACAGAGCTGGGTCGACCAGCGGGTGCCGTACAGCATGGGCCGCTACTGGTCGGACGGCTACCGCCAGGACTGCTCCGGCTTCGTCTCGATGGCCTGGGGCCTCGACAGCAGCCAGACCACCTGGACCCTGCCCGACTTCGCCGAGCGGATCGGGAAGAACGACCTCCAGCCCGGCGACGTGCTGATCTACAACAACCCGGCCAACCCGCAGGCCGGCTCGCACGTCACGCTCTTCGGCGGCTGGACGGACTCCTCCCGCACCCGCTACCTCGCCTACGAGCAGACCTCCCCCGGCACCAAGAAGCGCGACACCCCGTACGCGTACTGGAACAACTCCGCCGGCTACGTCCCGTACCGCTACACCGGCCTGTCCGGCGGCAGCAGCGACGGCGGCGGCACCTCCGCGGACGCCTTCCCCGGCGCGGACAAGTTCGGCCCCGGCGCGAACAACGCCTACGTCACCAGGCTCGGCCGGATGCTGGTGCAGCGCGGCGGCGCCCGCTTCTACTCCGAGGGCCCCGGCCCGCGCTGGGGCGAGGCCGACCGCAGGGCGACCCAGGCCTTCCAGCTCGCCCAGGGCTGGCGCGGCGCCGAGGCGGACGGCATCCCCGGCAAGGACACCTGGGCCTACCTGGTCAACGGCAAGGGCCGCGACATCGACGCCGCCGGCGTCCCGTCGCCCCCGCCGCCCCCGCCCGGCACCGCCACCGGCACCGGCACCGCCACCGGCACCCCCGCCTACCCCGGCCGGGAGGCCTTCGGGCCCGGGCAGGACAACGACTCCGTCCGGCAGCTCGGCGAGCAGCTGGTCCGCAAGGGCTACGGCGGCGCGTACGGCGTCGGCCCCGGCCCGCGGTGGAGCGAGAGCGACCGCCGCAACGTCCAGGCCTTCCAGCAGGCCCAGGGCTGGACGAATGCGGACGCCGACGGCTACCCGGGCCCGGAGACCTGGCGCCGGCTCTTCTCCTGACCGCCCCCGCTCCGCGGCTGCCCCGCTCCGCCTCAGCGCCCGTCCGGCCCCGCGCCGGGCGGGCGCCCCGCCATCCAGTGGAACAGCCCCATCCCGACGCTGGTCGCCAGGTTGAAGCTGGACACCCCCGGGCGCATCGGCACCGCGACCAGCTGGTCCGCCCGTGCCCGGAGCTCCGCCGAGACGCCGTGCCGCTCGGTGCCGAAGGCCAGCAGCGCGTCGTCCGGGAACGGCACCTCCCGGATGTCCGCGCCCTCCGGGTCCAGCACGTACAGCGGGCCGTCCGGCAGCTCCGGCAGGCTCAGCCGCTCGACGGCGGTGGCGAAGTGCAGGCCCGCGCTGCCGCGCAGCACGGTCGGGTGCCACGGGTCCAGCTCGCCGGTGGTCACCACCCCGGTCGCACCGAAGCCGGCCGCCAGCCGGATCACCGCCCCGACGTTGCCCAGGTTCCGCGGGTTCTCCAGCAGCACCACCGGCGCCCGCCGCGGCCGGCGCGCCAGCGCCTCCCGGTTCGCACCGGCGGACGGCCGCCGCACCTGCGCGATCACCCCGGTCGGATGCAGCCGCGGCACCAGCGAGCGCAGCACCGGCTCCGGCAGTTCCACCGCCAGCTCGTCCAGCGCCGGCCCGACGTCCGCCGCCAGCTCCTCGGCCAGCGCCGCCAGCGCCGCCCGGTCCGAGGTCAGCACCCGCCGCACGTCCCCGCCGAACCGCAGCGCGTGCTTCAGCGCGTGGAACCCGTCCAGCACCACCACCCCGGGCTCCCGCTCCGCCGCCCGCCAGGCCCGCTCCACCTCGTCGTCCATGGCAATCATGCTGTCACCCCGCCAGTGCCCTACTCACTGCGGCGTCCGGCGGCAGCGATCACCGACCCGCACCCACCCCGCCTCACACCCCCTTCGCACTCCCCCGCAACGCCCGCTCCAGGTCCCGCAGCGCCTGCCCCAGCAGCCGCGTCCCCGCCCGCACCACGTCCCGCTCCACCCCCGGCGCCCCCGCCGCCAGCCGTTCCTCCAGCCGCGCCTGCGCGTCCCGCACCGCACCGAACTCCACCGGCCGCCCGGTGAGCAGCGCCCCCGCCGCGAGCGCGGTGGCGAGCCGCAGTTCCTCCGCGTACTCCGCCGTCCCGGGCACCGGCTCCGCGTCCGCCGCCGGCAGGTGCGCCTCCAGCAGCACCGCGACCCGCCCGAGGTGTCCGACCGCGGCCCGGGCCCGGTCGACCTGGCGCCTGGTCACGCCGGCGAGCCCGGTCTCGTGCCGCCCGGGTTCGGCGTCGGCCCGCTGGATCGCCTGGAGCAGTTCGGAGCGCGCCTCCCGCGAGTCGAGCAGCGCGGACCGCACGGTCCGCCCGCGCGGCCGGTCCGGCGTCTCGTAGCAGGCGACGACGGCGGCCGCGTACCGCCCGGCGGCGGCCAGCCACTCGGCGAGCCGTTCGCCGAGCCGGGCGGTCTGCCAGGTGGGGAACAGCGCGTACGTCAGCAGGGCCACGGTTCCGCCGAGCAGCGTCAGCCCGACCCGTTCGAAGGCGGTGACCAGCGGGTCCCCGGCCTGCAGCCCGAGCAGGAACACCACGTACGAGGAGATCCCGACGGTCATCAGCGCGTACCCGGTCTTCAGCGTCAGGTACGCCGCGCCGATGCACAGCACCGCGAGCGCGGCGAGCACCCAGTGCCCGGGGTGGGCGAGCTGCACGACCAGCGTCGAGACGGCGACGCCGACGACCGTCCCGGCGAGCCGGGCGACGCCGCGGCTGTAGGTCTGCGCGAAGTCGGGCCGCATCACCATGGCGGCGGTGAGCGGCGCCCAGTAGCCGTGGTGGAAGCCGGCCAGCCGGGCGAGCAGGTAGGCGACGGTGACGACCCCGGCGAGCCGGACGGCGTGCTGGAAGATCGCCGAGCGCGGCCGGAGCTGGCGCCGGACGGCCCGCAGCGCGACGGGCAGCATCCGGGAGAGCGGGGGCTTGTGCAGGGCCCCGCCGGCGCCGACCACCGGGGTGGTGATGGTGTCCTCGTCGCCGCGGTCGAGCGCGTCCGCGGCCTTGCGCAGCAGTCCGCCGAGCCGCCGCGCGGAGTGCCGGGCGGCGCCCTGCAGCCGTGGCCCGTCCTCCGCGCCGACGACGGTGAGCGAGGGCGCGGAGCGGGGCAGCCGGAGCGGGTCGCCGGTGCGGACGGCCCGGGCGAGGGCGTCCATGACCTCGGCGGCGGCCGCCAGCACCTCCCGGGCCCGGTCGCGCCCGGGCCCTTCCTCGGGGGCGCCGACCTTGGGGTCCGCGAGCGCGGCGAGGGTGGGGCGGATGCGTTCGGCGATGCCGCGCAGGCCGCGCAGCTCGGGCGGCCGGTGGCGGTCCTGCCAGGGGGTGAGGGCGGCGGCGTGCCGGGCGGTCATGAACGGCGCCGGGTCCACGTGCGCGGTCGGATCCTGCCGCAACCGCCGCGCGTAGTCGGCGAGTTCGGCATAGGTGTCGGCGAGGGCGGACCGCTGGGCGGTCCAACTGCCGATCGGCCACAGGGTGATGACGACGGCCTGGGTGACGCCGCCGAGGGCGGCGACGAGTCCGTGGCCGAGCGCGGCCGCGGCGCTGACCGGGAGTTGGACGACGACCAGCATCACCGAGACGGTGTTGGCGGCGACCACCCCGGCGGTCGGCCCGATCGCCCAGGCCAGCCCGGCGCCGAAGGCCCACACCGCGAGCAGCGCCGGGAACAGCCCGTACACGCCGGCGGCCAGGTAGCCGAGGAAGGTGCTGGTGCCGAGCCCGAGTCCGGCCGCGACGGCGAGGCTGGCCCGGGGCCGGAAGCTGCGCTGGAAGGTGGCCGTCCCGGCGATGAAGGCGCCCATCGCGGCCGAGGTGGCGAGCGCGGGCCCGCCGAGCGCCAGCGTGGGGAAGAGCACCAGGGCGACGGCGACCGCGCCGCGCAGCGCCCGCTTGGGGTCGGTGAGCGCCCGGTCGAGGGTGAGCCCGGTCCGCGCGGTGTCACGAAGTGCGGCGAACCAGGACATAGCGACATCCTAGGTCGCGGCATCCCCCGCTGGACGCCACCGGCGCAGCCGGTCCGCCCGTGCGGCCAGCCAGAGCAGCACGCCGGTCGGCAGGAACACCGAGTCCGCCGCGATCATCGCGAGCGAGAACACCGGCAGCCCGAGCACCACCGCGATCCCCAGGTGCTCGGCCATCATCAGCGCCAGCAGCGCGTTCTTGACCCGCCGGTTGAGCAGCGTGAACGGGAAGGCGACCTGCAGGATCACCGTCCCGTACGAGATCAGGAACACCGGCAGCAGTGCCGAGCCGACCAGCCCGGACAGCCAGGGCCAGGGGGCGAAGTAGTCGAGGTGCAGCGGGTAGTACAGCGCGGTGCCGTCCTGCCAGCGCGAGCCCTGCACCTTGTACCAGCCGGCCGTGGCGTAGATCAGCACCACCTCGGCGGCGATCACCGCCATCGCGCAGTTGTGCACCATGTTCGCCAGCGCGTCGAGCACCGCCCGGATCTCGCCGTCCGGCCGCAGCCGCCCGAGCGCCCACCACAGCCCGGCCACCGTCCACAGCCCCCAGAACAGCGGCGACCACCCGACGTACGGGAAGCTCGTCGCCGTCCAGGTCAGCGCGTCACCGGCGGAGCCGCCGAACTGAGCGGCCGCCAGCAGCGCGCCGAGGACGGCCCACAGCACCACCCCGCCCCGGCCCGCCGGTCGCCGCGCGTCCAGCGACCAGACCTGCGCGCAGCGGGTGAAGACGAGGTAGACCGCCATCAGGTGGACGACGTTGTCGCCGCCGTCGCCGAGGAACACGTCGCGGTTCTGCAGCGACAGCACGGTGACCAGGAACAGCACCGCACTGGCCCTGGTCCGCCAGCCGAGCAGCACCGCCAGGGCGGCCAACACCGCCAGGTGGTAGACGAGTTCGAACCAGAGCCGGCCGCCGAACCAGGGCAGCACGGTGAACGCCCCGTTCTCGGCGAGCAGCCGTTCGGCCAGGGGCATCGACCAGGGGGAGAGGTCGCCGTACAGCACCCGGCGGTGCGGCCACTCGCGCAGCAGGTAGGCGAGCCAGACCAGCCCGAAGCCGATCCGCACCGCCGCGGCCTGGTGCGGGCCGAGGGCCCGACCGGTGAACGCCGCGAGCGCCTGCCAGACCGCCCGGCCCGCCCGTTCCCGTACCCCCGGCGCGGGCGGCACCGGGGCCGACCGCGCGACGGCAGGCGCGGCGGCGGGCACGCCGACACCGGGTTCGGGGCCCTGGCGGGGGATGCCGTCCAGCAGCCGCGGCTGCTCCGCCACCCGACGCGCCGGTTCGCTCACCCGAGCCCCCGGTAGTCCTCGTCGGCCACCGGCCACCACGGCAGCTCCCGCACCTTCGGCGCGGGCGGCTCGGCCTCGCCGCTCCAGGCGGGCGGCGCGACGGTGGTCGCGGTCATCCGGAACTCGATCTCCAGCACCCGTTCGCCGTCCACCTCGCGGCCGATCCGCTGCAGCGCGATCCGCTTGAGGTACTGCTCGGCGAGTTTGCCGCGGGTGCCGGTCGGCCGTTCGTCCTGCGGGTCGTGCGAGCCGTCGTAGAAGTCCCACGCGCGGCGCAGCAGGTTCTGGTCGACGTGGCTGGGCGCCGGGTTGCCCCGGATCGCGGCGATGTCCTGCGCGGTCAGCCCGGTCCAGTCGCGGGTGCGGGTGGTGCCGCCGTCCGCGACGGTGCGCACCCGGGCGTCCACGGTGATGTTCTGCTGCAGCGGGTTGGGCGCGAACAGCTTCCAGTTCTGCTCGAACTCGGGGTAGACCACGCCGTCGATCTGGTCGCGGTACTGCCGGGACAGCGTGTTGGCGGGCGCGACGTGCAGGAACACGGCGGCGAGGAAGAGCCCGGTGCCGGCCGTCAGCACGGCGGCGGCCAGGCCCAGCACCAGCTGCGCGGGCGCCGACCAGACCCGGTCCCGGGCCGGGTGGTCCCCCGCCGGGTGGTCCGCAGTCGGGCGGTCCCCCGCCGCCCGGTCCGTCGTCTCCGTCATGCCCTCCCCCGGCCGACCGCTACAGGACGAAGGCCGGCTGCCCGGTGCTGCTCACCATCGGACGGCCCGCGCCCTCCCAGGCGTACATCCCGCCGTCGACGTTCACGGCCTCCCGGCCCTGCTGCACCAGGTACTGGACGACCTGGGCGGAGCGGCCGCCGACCCGGCACAGCACGTACAGCTTCTCGTCCGGCAGCTCGCCGATCCGGGCGACGACCTGGCCGATCGGGATGTGCAGCGCGCCCTCGACGTGGCCGGCGTCCCACTCGTCCTGCTCGCGCACGTCCAGCAGGGCGGCGTCGGCGGGCACGGCGGCGGCGTCAGTGGCGGGGATCTGCGCGAACATCGTCTGGTTCTCCTGGGTCTCGGTCGACTCGGTGCCATTGTCGCCCACCGCGCCCGCCCGGCCGGACGGGTCGCCGGACGGCCCCAGCAGCCGCTCCAGCTCGGCCTGCCGCTCGGCCGCCTTGGCCAGCAGCTCCTCGGCGAGCTGTTCCAGCAGACCGTCCGGGTCCTGCGGGGCGAGGGCGAGCAGCTGGCCCATCGGGGTCTGCTCCAGCCGGACCTGCTCGGTGGCGGTCTCGGTGATCTTGGCGGTGAGCCAGTCCAGCCGGCGGCGCAGCCAGTCGAGCCGGTCGGGGGAGTCGACGGCGGGCGCGGCCTCGGGCGCGGTGGACCACTCGGCGGCCAGCCCGGCCAGCGCGGCGGCGTCGCCGTACGCGTAGGCCTCGTTGACCCGGGCCAGGAAGGCCGCCCGGCGCTGCTGCTCGCCGGGGTCGGTGGTCAGGTCGGGGTGGGCGCGGCGGACGAGGTCGCGGTAGATCCGCTGGGCGTCCTTGCCGGGGCGGACCCGGGCGGGCGCGGCGGGCGGCGGCGGTACGGCGTCCGCGTCCTGCCCGGACTTCTCCCGCACCTCCCGCACGGAGTCGAACAGCGCGTCCAGGTCCGGCAGTTCCTCGACCTGCCGACGCGCCTCGGCGGCCCGCCGCCGGTCCTCGGGCCGGCCGGTGCGGGCCGCGACGGCCTCGGCGACGAGCGCGTCCAGCTCGTCCAGCCGGGCGTAGAGCGGGCCGAGCAGCTGGTGGTGGATCAGCGCGAAGTTGTCGATCTCGACGCGCAGCGTCTGCACGTCGACGTCCATGGTCAGCCAGGCGAGTTCGGCGGCGGCGACCCGCTCCTCCAGCTCCGACTGCTCCGGATCCGTCCAGCGGGCGGGGCTCTGCGCGCTCACTCTTCGCCTCTGTCTCGTCCGGCCGGCTGCGTCCTGCCGGGCGCCCGCTCGGGCGGCCCGGCCTGCCACCCTACCCTCGCCCCCGGCAGCGCCGTCCGGGTGAACCCGGGGTGCGCACCGGCGCGCGCGGTACGACACGCAACCGATACTGATGAATCTCCCCGTTTCGGTGTCGAGCCCGGCCCGGTCCGTGCTTCGCTGGTATCCGCACAGCGTGCCTTCCTCCGGAGTGACGGGCCGCCTCCAGGCGTGGCGGCCAGGCGGGAGCAGACCGAATCCATGGTGGCCGAGTCCAACTCCACACCGCGTCCGGCGGGCGCCGAGACCGTGCCGGGTGACCACCCGACCGGCGTGGCCGCCCTGGTCCGGCTCGCCCTCGTCCTGGTCGACCGCGCCGGGCGGATCACCCAGTGGAGTCGGACCGCCGAGGAGCTGTTCGGGCACCGCGCCGAGGTCGTCCACGACCGCCCGGCCGCCGGCCTGCTGCCCGCCGCCGAGCCGGCCGCCGCCCCCGGGCACCCCGCCGGCCCGGCCGGCCGCCGCCGCGACGCCCTGGACACGCTGGCCGCACTGACCGCCCACGGCGGCCCCTGGGCCGGCCGGATCCCGGTCGTCGACCGCGAGGAGCACGTCCGCGACGTGTTCTGGTGGGCCTACCCGCTGGGCCACCCGGCGGGCGACCCGTCCGGCGGCCTGCTCGCCCTCGCCGCCGACGCCCGGCCGCTGCGCACGGCCGGCCCGCGGCTGGCGCTCGGCGAGCGGCTGCTGCCGTTCGCCGCGACCCCGTCCGCCCGGGGCGGCTTCCACCGGCTCACGGCCGTCCTCACCGCGCCCGGCGCCTCCCCGATGCACGCGCAGTTCGCCCGGCTGCTGCCGCCCGCCCCCGCCGAGCGCCGAGCGCTGCTGCTCGACGTGCTGGACGCCGCCGGCCTGCCCGCCCTGCGGCTGGACGCCGCCACCGTGCTGCCGGTGCTGCCCGCCGAGGCCCAGGGCGGCACGGCGCACGCGGCCACCGCGATCGGCCGCCGCTACCCGACGCCGCAGCAGCGCGCCGCCCGGATCGGCCCGCCGGCCCCGCCCGAGCCCTCGGCCGGCCGCCGGCCGCCCGGCTCGCTGCCCGCCCAGCGCCCGGCCGCCGAACCGCACGCCGCGTCGCCCACGGCACCGCAGGCCGCACCGACCACCGCACCGACCGCACCGACCGCAGGTCCAGACACCCGAGGAGGAGCCGCCATCGAGCCGGCCGCCGCCACCCCGCCCGCCCCCGGCCACCCGGCCGTCCCCGCACCCGCGGCCCCGGCGGCCCCGTCCGTCCCGGCCGCCCCCGCGTGCCCGGAGAACCCGCCGGCCGGCCGGCTCGGCCCGTTCCTCACCAACGGGCAGGCCGGCGAGCAGCTGGCCCTGCTGAACGAGGTCGGCGGCAAGGTCGGCACCACCCTGGACCTCGGTTTCACCGCCCGCGAGCTGTGCCAGGTGCTCGTCCCCCGGGTCGCCGACTTCGCCTGCGTGGACCTGGTGGACGGGCTGATCTCGGACTCCGAGCTGCCGGTCGCCCGCCCGGACGACGACACGATCCTGCGCCGGGTCGCCCTGGTCTGCAACGAGACCGGCGGCGTCTGGGACCACGTGCTCGCCGAGGGCTCGCTGGTCAGCATGCCCCGGCGCACCCCGCCCGGGATGGCCCTGCAGCTGAACCAGCCGGTGCTGGTCCCGGCGGTCAGTGCGGACGTCGCGGTGGACTACGCGAGCGCGCTCGGCGACGCCCGGCTGGCCCCGGTGGTCTCCGGCCGCTCGATGCTGGTCGTCCCGCTGTCCGCCCGGGGCACCGTGCTGGGCATCCTCAAACTGCTCCGGCTGCCGGACCGCGACCCGTTCGACGAGAGCGACGCCGCCACCCTCAAGGAGCTGGCCGTCCGGGCCGCGCTGTCGCTGGACAACGCCCGGCTGCACCGCGCCGAGGCCCGGGTCGCCACCACCCTGCAGCGCTCGATGATGCCGACCCGCCCGCCGCAGATCCCCGGCGTGCAGATCGCCCACCGCTACCTGCCCGGCGATCCGAAGGCCGAGGTCGGCGGCGACTGGTTCGACGCGATCCAGCTGCCGGGCAGCCGGGTCGCCCTGGTGGTCGGCGACGTGATGGGCCACGGCCTGCACTCGGCCGCCGCGATGGGCCGCTTCCGCACCGCCATGCAGACCCTGGCCGCCCTCGACCTCCCGCCCGGCCAGCTGCTGCGCCACCTGGACAACCTGGCCCACAAGCTCGGCGACGACCACCTCGCCACCTGCCTGTACGCGGTCTACGACCCGATCAACCGGACCTGCGAGCTGGCCAGCGCCGGCCACGTCCCGCCGGTGCTGGTGCACCCGGACGGCCGCGGCGAGCTGCTGGAGATCCCGGCCGGCGCGCCGATCGGCGTCGGCGGGGTGCCGTTCGTCGCCAAGACCATCGACGTCTCGGACGGCTCGATGCTGGTGCTGTGCACGGACGGCCTGGTGGAGGTCCGGGGCGGGGACATAGGAGCCGGCCTGGCGGCGCTGTGCGGGAACCTGATCGACCCCCGGCAGAGCCCCGAGCAGGCCTGCGACGTGGTGCTGAAGCGGCTGCACTCGGACGACCGGAAGGACGACGTCGCCCTGCTGGTGGCCCGCTTCGACGGGGTCGCCCCGTCCGAGGTGGCCACCTGGGACCTCGTCGTGGACCAGCGCGAGGTGCGCCGGGCCCGTTCGCTGGTCCGCGAGCAGCTGGCCGCCTGGCACCTGGAGGCGCTCAGCGACACCACCGAGCTGCTGGTCAGCGAGCTGGTCACGAACGCCGTCCGGGTGGCCCGGGACCGCGTCCAGCTCCAGCTGATCCGGGTGGACAAGCTGCTGGTCGAGGTCAGCGACGACAACCACAACCTGCCCTCGCTGGAGCCGGCCGAGCAGCTCGGCGAGACCGGCCGCGGCCTCACCCTGGTCACCAAGCTCGCCGAACGCTGGGGCACCGCCCGCAAGGCGGTGGGCAAGGTCGTCTGGTTCGAACTGCCCCTCCCGCACGCCTGACGGCCGGGTGCGGACAGCGTCCGACACCCGGCCGACAGCGCAGCGACAGGCCCCCTCAGGGAATGACGGCCCCGGCCGGGCGGCGCGCCTCCGCGACCTCCCGGGAGGCGGCGGTGGCCACCGAGGTGGCGGCCCCGACCCCGGCCAGCACCCGGGGCCAGAAGTCCCCGAACACCTCCACCGAGACGGCGATCAGCAGCGCGGTGATCACCGCGACGACGTGCTCCAGGCCGGCCAGGTTCGGCAGCACGACGGCCTCGCCGACCATCAGCACCACCACCAGGCCGGCGGTGAACCAGGCCCGGCAGCGGAACGCGATGCAGATCGCCAGCGCCACCACCGCCGCGGACGGCCCGGTGTCCCGCACGTAGGCGACCCACTTCGGGAAGCCGAACACGTGGCCCGGCCCGACCGCCACCCCGACCCGGGCGAACAGCGTGCCCGCCAGGGTGCAGGCGTAGGCGACCACCAGGGTCATCCGCCGGCCGAGCACGATCTCCGCGATCGCGAAGACCACGAACACCTGGGCCAGCGCCCCCCAGACCGGCAGGTCCAGCGCCGGCACGTACAGCGACAACGGCGTCCGCAGCAGGGAGACCTCCAGCGGCAGGGCCGCCTTCACCACCCCGATGTGGTTCACGAAGCGCTCGCCGCCCGGCAGGTGCTGGACGATGCTGAACAGCAGGATCAGAAACGTCGCCGCGGTCGCCAGCGGCACGGCGGCGAACTTCTTGCGCACCACGCCGTCCCGGACCGCCACGAACAACGTTCCCCACTCGGCGACAGCGGCCGATCTGGCGTACGCCAGCGGCCCCTTTCGCACGCCCCCCGCGTGGGTCCTGTCCATCACAACCGTTTCTCTCGAAGTCCCCGAAATTTTTTCTCGGCTATCCCAACATTAGAAGGCCGTTAACAAATCCACATCGGCTCGGAAGGGGATCGGCGTCATCCTCTGGGGGGAGAGCCGCCTCCCGGCCGCACCCCCATCCGGCCGAGAACACCCCCTCCGGCCGGTTCCGGAGGCCCCCGCCCCCGGGCCCCCCTCCGCCCCCCGGCGGAGGGCTACCCCTTCCCGTCCCGTGCCGCCACCGGGACCCGGGGCGCCACCACGGCGGCCCCCGCGTGCCGGCGACGGAACAGGGCGGGCAGGCTCGGCGCGACGATGAAGCCCTCGGCCCGCGCGCTCGCGATGCCGATCCGCGGGATCTCGCTGCTCTTCTCGAACAGCAGGTAGCGCGGCTCCCAGATCGGCCGGTACTTGGCGTTCGCGCGGTACAGCGACTCGATCTGCCACCAGCGCGAGAAGAAGCCCAGGACGGAACGCCACAGCCGCAGCACCGGCCCGGCGCCGAGCTTCGAGCCGCGCTCGAAGACCGAACGGAACATCGCGAAGTTCAGCGACACCCGCTTCAGCCCCACCGCGTCGGCGCGCTGCAGCATCTCGATCACCATGAACTCCATCAGGCCGTTCTCGGTGTCCCGGGCCCGGCGCATCAGGTCCAGCGAGAGCCCGTCCGGGCCCCACGGGACGAAGCTCAGCAGCGCCTTCAGCTCGCCGTCCCCGTCGTGGCACTCCAGCATCACGCAGCGGCCGTCGCCCGGGTCGCCGAGCCGGCCCAGCGCCATCGAGAAGCCGCGCTCGGTCGCCCCGTCGCGCCACTCGTCGGCCTTCGCCACCAGCTGCTCCATCTCCGCCTCGGAGATGTCCTCGTGCCGGCGGATCCGCACCGTGTACCCGGCCCGCTTGACCCGGTTGTACGCCTGGCGGACCACCCGCATCGCCCGGCCGTCCAGCGAGAACTCGTCCAGCTCGACGATCGCCTCGTCGCCCAGCTCCAGCGCGTCCAGCCCGTGCCGGGCGTAGATCACCCCGGCCTCCTCGGAGGCGCCCATCACGGCCGGCGCCCAGGCGTGCTCGCGGGCCTCCGCGAGCCAGGCGTCGATCGCGCCCGGCCAGGCCTCCGGGTCGCCGATCGGGTCGCCCGAGGCGAGCGACACCCCGCCGATCACCCGGTAGGTGACCGCGGCCTTGCCGCTGGGGGAGAAGATCACCGCCTTGTCCCGGCGCAGCGCGAAGTAGCCGAGCGAGTCCCGCTCGCCCTGCTTGTCCAGCAGCGCCCGCAGCTTCCCCTCGTCCTCGGCGGTCAGCAGCTCCTTGCCGCGCGGGCTGCGGAAGGCCACGTACAGCACCAGCAGGAAGAGCACCGCGCCCATCGCGTTGATCGCCGCGTCGACCCAGGTGGGCGCGGAGATCACCGAGCGCAGGTGCTGGGTCGGCGTGATGGTGATCATCCGGCCGACCGAGTACCGGAAGAGGTCCCAGAAGCCCGCGCCGGTCAGCGCGTTCGTCGACCAGACCAGCAGCGCGCCGACACCGCCGCCGAACGCCAGCCCGCCGACGAAGGTGGCCGCCGCGGTCTTCGGGTTGGAGCGGTCGCCCTTGGAGGTGAACTCCTTCCGCCCGACCCACAGCGCCAGCACGAACGCGCAGGTCAGCACCGTCGAGATGTAGTTGAGCGGGTGGTGGTTGAACCGCTCCCCGGGCACCACCATGGCGAGCACGTACAGCACCGCGAACAGGCTGCCGAGCGCCGCGTTGAAGATCCACGCGGCCCGCTTGCGGCGCCGCATCGCGACCGCGAGGAAGATCGACAGCACCGCGGCCGCCAGGCCGGAGGTCATCAGGTAGGGGGTGAAGTACTCACCCTCGTTGTGCTCGCTGACCTGGTTGCGCCACGGCACCAGCAGCACCGTCGAGATGTTCAGCAGCGCCAGCAGCCGGAGGTACCAGACGCAGGCCGAGGCGGCCCGCGGGCTCCAGCGGTCGAGTGCACCGGGGTGCCGGGGCTCCTGGGGCGGCGCGGACGGCTCCGACTTCACAGTGGACGACACAGCTCAATTCCAAACGATCAGGTGGTGGGGCGCATCCGCACACGGCCCGGCTCCGGGCGCCCGCACGGCCCGGTGGTCTGACCGGCCGCCCGCGCGGACCGCCCACGGGGAGCAGGCCGACGAAGAGGCAGCCAAATCCATGGTTCCGCACCGGACGTGAGAATTACGTGAACCGGGTAGCGGATTCCCACCCCCGCCGAACGGCGGGGGTGGGACCCCGCCACGCGTTCGGCACGCCCCCGCTCCTACCCCTACCCTCGGAACGACCCACGCGGACCGCCCCGGCCGGCCGCCCGAACCGAGGAGGCACCATCACCACCACCCGCGTGCTCATCGTCGACGACGAGATCCTGGTCCGCTCCGGCCTCGGCCTCATCGTGGGCTCCGCCCCCGACCTCGAAGTGGTCGGCGACTGCTCCGGCGGCCAGGCCGAGGAGCACGTCCAGCGGCTGCGCCCGCACGTGGTGCTGCTCGACATCCGGATGCCGGACCTCGACGGCATCTCGGTGCTGCGCCGGCTGCGCGCCCTGCCCGACCCGCCCGCGGTGGCGATGCTCACCACCTTCGACACCGACGAGTACATCGGCACCGCCCTGCGCGCCGGCGCCTCCGGCTTCCTGCTCAAGGACACCGCCCCCGAGCAGCTGGTGCACGCCGTCCGGGTGCTCGCGGCCGGCGGCAACATCCTCTCCCCGACCGTCACCCGCACCGTGATCGGCGGCTACGTGGACGGCGGCGGCCCGGACGCCGAGGCGACGGCGCTGGCCCGCACCCTCACCGGCCGGGAACTCGACGTGCTCGCCCTGCTCGGCGAGGGCCTGTCCAACGCCGAGATCGCCGACCGGCTCTTCCTCGGCACCGGAACGGTCAAGGACCACATCAGCGCGATCCTCGGCAAGCTGGGCGCCGCCAACCGGGTCCAGGCCGCCGTGGTCGCGCACCGGGCCGGACTGGTCCGGCCCAAGCCCAACGACGGGGCATGACGGCCGCATGACGGCCGCCGACCAGCTGCCCTCCCGCCGGCTGCCGGCCTGGTGCACCTCGACCTGGCTGATGCTGACGCTGCCCGTCCTCTACTCCCTGCTGGACGCCGCCCTGGTGGCCCGGGACGCCACCTGGTGGCAGCTCACGCTCTCCACCCTGGCCGCCGTCGCCCTGCTGTTCCGGCGCCGCTTCCCGGTCACCGTGCTGCTGCTCACCATGCCGGGCAGCTGGGTGGAGGACATCTGGCTGGCCCCGATCACCGCCGTCTACACGGTGGCCGCCGAGCGGCCCAACCCCCGGCTGGTCTTCCCCTGCGCCGCCCTCTTCACCCTGGTCGAGTACTTCCACTGGCCGCTGCCCGACCAGCTCTTCGACCTGAGCCGCGCCGCCGCGCTGGACGCCATCCAGGCCGTCATGCTGGCCGCCGGACCGGCCGCCACCGGCCTGCTCTCCCGCACCCGCCACGAGCTGGCCGCCCGCCTGGACGAGCTGACCCGCGGCCAGGAGCGGGAGAGCCGGCTGCTCGCCGAGCGGGTGCTGATCAGCGAGCGCGGCCGGCTCGCCCGCGAGATGCACGACGTGGTCTCGCACCAGGTCAGCCTGATCAGCATCCAGGCCGGCGCGCTGCAGGTCAGCACCGCCGACCCGGCCGCCGCCTCCACCGCCCGCACCATCCGCGAACTGTCCGTGCGCACCCTCGACGAGCTGCGCCAGATGGTCGGGGTGCTGCGCGGCACCGGCGGCCCGCTGCAGGACGCCCCGCTCGCCCCGCAGCCCCGGCTGGCCGACCTGCCCCGGCTGATCGAGCAGAGCGGGCTGGCCGCCGACGCCGAGCTGAACCCCGGCGACCGCCCGTGGCCGGAGGCCGTCGAGCGGGCCGCGTACCGGACCGTCCAGGAGGCGCTCACCAACATCACCAAGTACGCCCCCGACGCGGTGGTGCACGTGAAGGTCCGGGCGAAGGGCCGCCGGCTGCGGGTCGAGGTCCGCAACGAGGCACCCCCGGTGCACCCCGCCGAGACGCTGCCCGGCGGCGGCCACGGCCTGGTCGGCCTGCGCGAGCGCGCCCAGCTGCTGGGCGGCACCCTCACCGCCGGCCCGACCCAGGACGGCGGCTTCGAGGTCCGCGCCGAACTCCCGGCCACCCGCTCCTGAGCACCGGAGCACGCCGCGAGGCGGAAACGGGGAACAAAAAAGCCCCGCAGATCCGTAGATCTGCGGGGCTTCGCTGTGCGCGAGGGGGGAGTTGAACCCCCACGCCCTTTCGGGCACTGGAACCTGAATCCAGCGCGTCTGCCTATTCCGCCACCCGCGCATGGGTGTTGTCTTCGTTGCCGACCGATCCGCGGATCCGCTCGGTACCGTAAGGCCTTCGCGTTTCCCCGGTCCGGCCTCCCTTCCGACGTGGAAAACAGTAGCACGGCCCCGGGGCCGACTCCGAATCCGTATTCCGGCGGAACGGACCGCACCCGAACGGATGCACGACGAACGCGTGCGCGACGGGTGGGCGACCGCTCCGGCGGGCACACCTGGCGTGCCGGGCCGGACATGCGTCACCCTGTGTGTCCGAGCCCACCCCCGGGCACCACGCGGTCCGGGAACCGTACGGAAGGGCCCGGCGTGGATACGATCAGTACGGAAGTACCGCAAGTAGGCGCGACCGGATCCCCGGCGGGAGTCGGTCGGCAGGCAGGCGCACGGACCCTGGAAGGGGGTGCCCCATGGGGATGCTGAAGAAGTTCGAGCAGCGGCTGGAGGGTCTCGTCAACGGCACCTTCGCCAAGGTGTTCAAGTCCGAGGTCCAACCCGTGGAGATCGCCGGGGCGCTGCAGCGCGAGTGCGACAACAACGCGAGCATCTGGAACCGCGACCGCACCGTCGTGCCGAACGACTTCATCGTCGAGCTCAGCCCGCACGACCACGAGCGGCTCAGCCCGTACTCCGGGCAGCTCGGCACCGAGCTGGCCGGGATGGTCCGCGAGTACGCGGAGGCCCAGCGGTACTCCTTCATGGGCCCGCTCCAGGTGAACCTGGAGAAGGCGGACGACCTCGACACCGGGCTGTACCGGGTGCGCAGCCGCACCCTCGCCGCCGAGGAGCCCCAGCAGTACGCCCCGCCGCCGGCGCAGCCCGGCTACGACCGCCCCCCGGCCGCCCCGGCCCCCGGCGCACCGTGGCAGCAGCAGGGCGCCGGCCAGTTCGGCACGCCCCCGCCGCCCGCCGCGCCCCCCGCCATGCCCCCGGCCCCGCCGACGCCGCCGGCGCCCGCGGGCGGCAACGTCCGGGCCTTCCCCGGCGCCGGCCACGGCACCTCCGTCCGCCGCTGGATCGAGGTGAACGGCGCCCGGCACCAGATCTCCGGCTCGGCCTGCGTGCTCGGCCGCTCGACCGAGGCGGACGTGCGGATCGACGACCCCGGGGTCTCCCGCAAGCACGCCGAGATCCGCCCCGGCACCCCTTCGATGGTGCTCGACCTGGGTTCCACCAACGGCATCGTGGTGGACGGACAGCACACCCAGCGCGCTACGCTCCGCGACGGCTCCCGCATCGTCGTGGGTTCCACCACCATCGTCTACCGGCAGGTCGAAGGGTAGTGTCCGAGTTGTTCGCGCGCCTCGCTCCCGGACTGACGGGGCGGCCATGTCAGAGCTGACCCTCACGGTCATGCGGCTGGGCTTCCTGGCCGTGCTGTGGCTGTTCGTGATCGTCGCGATCCAGGTGATCCGCAGCGACCTCTTCGGCACCAAGGTGAACCCCAGGCCCGCCCGCCGCGGCCGGGACGCCGGGACGCCCGCGCCCGCCGCGGCCCCCGCGCCGGCGCGCGGACCCCAGCCCCCGGCCGGCGGCCCCGCCGGCGGCCAGCCGCAGGGCGGCGGCCGGCGCCGCGGCGGCCCCACCCAGCTGGTCGTGGTCGCCGGTTCGCTGGCCGGCACCACCGTCGCGCTGCAGGGCCAGACCATCACGCTCGGCCGCGCGCACGACTCCACCATCGTGCTGGACGACGACTACGCGTCCTCCCGGCATGCCAGGATCTACCAGGATCAGACTGGGCAGTGGACGGTCGAGGATCTAGGCTCCACCAACGGCACCTATCTGGACCGGCAGCGCCTGACGGCGCCGACCCCGCTCCAGCCGGGCACGCCGATCCGTATCGGCAGGACCGTCATCGAACTGCGGAAGTAGTAGCGCATGAGGGCAAGCATCCCGTCCATGACCCAGAGGGGGGCACAGGTCGCATGACCCTGGTGCTGCGCTTCGCCGCCGGCTCCCACAAGGGACTGATCCGGGAGGGGAACGAGGACTCCGGCTACGCCGGGCCGCGGCTGCTGGCCGTGGCCGACGGCATGGGCGGCGCCGCGGCCGGCGAGGTCGCGTCCTCCGAGGTGCTCGGCTCGATCGTCCGCCTGGACGAGGACGTGCCGGGCGCCGACCTGCTGACCCTGCTGGGCGACGCCGTCCAGGGCGCCAACGACCGCCTCCGGCAGATGGTCGAGGAGGACCCCCAGCTGGAGGGCATGGGCTGCACGCTCACCGCCATGCTGTGGACGGGCCAGCGGATGGGCCTGGTGCACGTCGGCGACTCCCGCGCCTACCTGCTGCGCGACGGTTCGCTGGCGCAGATCACCCAGGACCACACCTGGGTGCAGCGCCTGGTCGACGAGGGCCGGATCACGCCCGAGGAGGCCGAGACCCACCCCCAGCGCTCGCTGCTGATGCGGGCCCTGGACGGCCGCGGCCAGGTCGAGCCCGACCTGTCGATCCGCGAGGTCCGGGCCGGCGACCGCTACCTGATCTGCTCGGACGGCCTGTCCGGCCCGGTCAGCCACCAGACCCTCCAGGACACCCTGGGCAGCTACTACTCGCCCGAGCAGACCGTGCAGGAGCTGATCCAGCTCGCCCTGCGCGGCGGCGGCCCGGACAACATCACCTGCATCGTCGCGGACGTCATCGACGTCGGCGCCACCGACACCATGAGCGGCCAGTTCAACGACGTCCCGGTGGTGGTCGGCGCGGTGGCCGACACCCCGCCGTCCTCGGCCGCCACCGACCGCTCGATCGCCGACACCCCGGCCGGCCGGGCGGCCGGCCTCGGGCGCAACCCGCAGGGCGCCTTCGGCCCGGCCGAGGGCTACGACGGCGCCTACGGCCCCCCGCAGGGCGACTTCGGGCCCGCCGCCGGCTACGACGGCGAGTACGGCGAGCAGGACCCGTCCGAGCCCCCGGTGTACGGCGCCGAGGAGTTCGACGAGGAGCGCCCGCCGAAGCGCAAGCGCCGCGGCCTGACCGTCTCGCTGGCCGTCCTGGTCACCCTCGGCCTGCTCGGCGGCGCCGGGTACTTCGGCTACCAGTGGACCCAGGACCAGTACTACATCGGCGAGGACGGCGACCACGTCGCGGTCTACCAGGGCATCAACCAGAACCTGGCCGGCCTGAACCTGCACTCGCTGCACGAGTCGTACGGCGACATCAAGCTCTCCTGGCTGCCGCAGAACGAGCGCGACCACGTGAACAGCACCATCTCCTTCGACAGCCTGGACAGCGCCAAGAACACCGTCCAGGACCTCAAGACCTGGGTGCAGCTCTGCGAGAAGGCCTCCAAGGCGCCGGCGCAGGGCCAGGCCCCGCAGGGCGCCCCGACTGCGCAGGGCACCCCGACTCAGGCCGCCCACGCCTCGTTCGTGACCGCCACGCCCCCGTCCGGCGAGAACAAGTCCCGCACCCCCTCGGCCGCCCCCAACCCGGGCACGTCGGCCCCGGGCGCCACCGGTGCCCCGGCGCCGAGCACGGCCCCGCCGGCCACCACCGCGCCGACCGAGGCCCAGCCGCAGCCCCAGCAGCAGCCGCAGCTGAGCGACGACGAGCTGACCAAGGCCAAGTCCTGCCCGAAGCCGTGACGTCCGCGAACC
This sequence comes from Streptomyces sp. Y1, assembly GCF_041053115.1. Classification (NCBI taxonomy): domain Bacteria; kingdom Bacillati; phylum Actinomycetota; class Actinomycetes; order Kitasatosporales; family Streptomycetaceae; genus Streptomyces; species Streptomyces sp. Y1. The sequence continues at coordinate 3,840,904 of NZ_CP163445.1, forward strand.
GACCCGGGCCGCGCAGCGGGCCCGCCGGCCGTCAGGGAGCGGTCACCACGTGAGCAGCTACCACCTGAGCGAGAACACCGGCCGGCGCCGGGCAGCGGCCGGCCGGGCCGCCCCCCGGCGCCGGGCCACCACCACCATCTCGCCGCAGGGCACGCCGAACCGGCGCAACACGGAGCTGGCGCTGCTGGTCTTCGCCGTCCTGCTGCCGATGCTCGCGTACGCCAACGTCGGCCTCGCGATGGACGCCGCGCTGCCCGCCGGCATGCTCGGCTACGGGCTCGGCATGGGCGCGCTGGCGCTGGTCGCGCACCTGCTGGTGCGCCGCTTCGCGCCGTACGCGGACCCGCTGATGCTGCCCATCGCCACCCTGCTGAACGGGCTCGGCGTGGTGATGATCTGGCGGCTGGACAAGGCCGGGAAGCTGCTCAGCGCCAACTTCCCGGCGGCCCGCAACCAGTTGATGTGGTCGGCCCTCGGGGTGGCACTGTTCATCGCCGTCATGGTCTTCCTGAAGGACCACCGGGTGCTGCAGCGCTACACCTACATCTCGATGGTGGCGGCGCTGGTCCTGCTCGCCGCGCCGGCCTTCTTCCCGGCCCGGGCGGAGGACTTCGGCGCCAAGATCTGGATCCGGCTGGGCGGCTTCTCCATCCAGCCCGGCGAGTTCGCCAAGATCGTCCTGACCGTCTTCTTCGCCGGCTACCTGATGGTCAAGCGGGACGCCCTGGCGCTGGCCAGCCGCCGCTTCATGGGCCTGTACCTGCCGCGCGGCCGCGACCTCGGCCCGATCGTGGTGATCTGGCTGCTCAGCCTGCTGATCCTGGTCTTCGAGAACGACCTCGGCACGTCCTTCCTGTTCTTCGGCCTGTTCGTGGTGATGCTCTACGTCGCCACCGAGCGGACCAGCTGGATCCTGTTCGGCCTGCTGATGTCGATCGGCGGCGCGGTCGCGGTGGCGATGACCACCAGCCACGTGAAGATCCGCATCAACGCCTGGCTCGACCCGATGGCCGCCTTCGGCGCCCACCCGCCGAAGGGCGCCACCGAGCAGATCGGCCAGTCGCTGATGGCCCTCGGCTCCGGCGGGGTGACCGGCTCCGGCCTCGGCCAGGGCCGCTCCTGGCTGATCAACTTCGCCGCCAAGAGCGACTTCATCCTGGGCTCCTTCGGCGAGGAGCTGGGACTCACCGGCCTGATGGCGATCTTCCTGCTGTACGGGCTGCTGGTGCAGCGCGGTCTGCGCACCGCGCTCGCCGCCCGCGACCCGTTCGGCAAGCTGTTCGCGGTCGGCCTGGCCTCGGCGATGGCCCTGCAGGTCTTCGTCGTGGCCGGCGGGGTCACCGGGCTGATCCCGCTGACCGGTATGACCATGCCGTTCCTGGCGCAGGGCGGGTCGTCCGTGGTCGCCAACTGGGCGCTGGTCGCGATCCTGCTGAAGATCAGCGACAGCGCCCGCCGCCCCGGGGCCGAGCCGGCCCCCGTCACCGAGGGCCAGGGAGGACCCGTCCGATGAACAAGCCGATCCGCCGGGTCTCGATCTTCTGCCTGGTCCTGATCCTCGCCCTGATGGTGCGCACCAACTGGGTGCAGGGCGTCCAGGCCGACTCCTGGGCGAGCAACAAGAACAACAAGCGCGCGATCTACGACCGTTACGCCCACCCGCGCGGCAACATCATCGTCAGCGGCCAGCCGGTGACGAAGTCGGACTTCGTGAACGGCCTGCGCTACAAGTACAAGCGCTCCTGGGTCGACGGCCCGATGTGGGCCCCGGTGACCGGCTACTCCTCCCAGGCCTACGGCTCCAACGGGCTGGAGAACCTGGAGGACGGCGTCCTCTCCGGCACCGACGACCGGCTGTTCTTCCGCAACACCCTGGACATGCTGACCGGCGAGCAGAAGCGCGGCGGCGACGTCGTCACGACCATCAACGGCAAGGTCCAGAAGGCCGCCTACGACGCGATGGCCGGCAAGAAGGGCGCGGTGGTCGCGCTCGACCCGAAGACCGGCGCGATCCTGGCGCTGGTCTCCACCCCGTCCTACGACCCGGGGACGATCGCGGGCAACGAGGACGGCGACGCCTGGAAGGCGCTCAACGCCGACCCCAACAAGCCGATGGACAACCGGGCGCTGAAGTACACCTATCCGCCCGGCTCGACGTTCAAGCTGGTCACCGCGACCGCCGCGTTCGAGAACGGCGTGTTCCAGAACGTCGACGACGCCACCGACACCCCGGACCCGTACGTCCTGCCGGGCACCCAGACCCAGCTGAAGAACGAGAGCCCGAACGAGCGCTGCGAGAACGCCACGCTGAAGTCCGCAATGGACCAGTCCTGCAACACCGTCTACGCCAAGATCGGCGCGGACCTGGGCAAGGAGAAGATGCGGGCGCAGGCCGAGAAGTTCGGCTTCAACAGCACCGTCGACACCCCGGTCCGGGCCGAGAAGAGCGTCTTCCCGAGCAGCGCCGGCGCGGACGGCACCGCGATGGACTCGATCGGCCAGCACGACACCCGGGCCACCCCGCTGCAGATGGCCATGGTCGCCGCCGCGATCGCCAACAACGGCAGCCTGATGCAGCCCTACCTGGTCGACTCCGAGCGCTCGGCCTCGCTGACCACCATCTCCAAGCACAGCGAGAAGCAGTTCTCCCAGGCCATGAGCCCGGCCACCGCGTCCAAGATGCAGGACCTGATGGTCTCGGTGGTGCAGAACGGCACCGGCAAGAACGCCCAGATCCCCGGCCTGCAGGTCGGCGGCAAGACCGGCACCGCCCAGCACGGCGAGAACAACGCCGGTCTGCCGTTCGCCTGGTTCGTCTCCTGGGCCAAGACCACGGACGGCCAGTCGGTCGCGGTCGCCGTGGTGGTCGAGGACGGCTCCGACAACCGCGACGGCATCAGCGGCGGGCGGCTCGCCGCCCCGATCGCCAAGGCGGTGATGCAGTCCGCGCTCGGCAAGTGACCGCCGGTGTCGGGAGTGAGGGGAATGTCACGATCGGAAGGCCCGTCCGGATACCGGTCTGATATCGGCCGACCGCCGACTCCGGTTGGACGTGGTGCGACCGGTAGCGTATCCGCCAGCAGCGGGTGTGCCCGTTGCCGCCCGCGAGGCGGCGCACGGCCCGGCCGGAGAACCGGCCGAGTGCCGCGCGGCGTCACCCAGAGCGTGCGGGGACACCTACGTCACAACCTCACCGGCGGGTGAGGGAGAGGGCCGGAACTATGGAAGAGCCTCGTCGCCTCGGCGGCAGGTACGAGCTCGGCGGCGTCCTCGGGCGCGGCGGCATGGCCGAGGTGTACCTCGCCCATGACACCCGACTCGGCCGCTCCGTCGCAGTGAAGACGCTCCGGGCCGACATGGCCCGTGACCCGTCGTTCCAAGCCCGCTTCCGCCGCGAGGCACAGTCGGCGGCATCGCTCAACCACCCCGCGATCGTCGCCGTGTACGACACCGGCGAGGACTACATCGACGGCATCTCCATCCCGTACATCGTGATGGAGTACGTCGAGGGGTCGACGCTGCGCGAGCTGCTGCACTCCGGCCGCCGGCTGCTGCCCGAGCGGGCGCTGGAGATGACCATCGGCATCCTGCAGGCCCTGGAGTACTCGCACCGGGCCGGCATCGTGCACCGCGACATCAAGCCGGCCAACGTGATGCTGACCCGGCAGGGCAACGTCAAGGTCATGGACTTCGGCATCGCCCGCGCGATGGGCGACACCGGGATGACCATGACGCAGACCTCGGCCGTCATCGGCACCGCCCAGTACCTCTCCCCCGAGCAGGCCCGCGGCGACCAGGTCGACGCCCGCTCCGACCTGTACTCCACCGGCTGCCTGCTCTACGAGCTGCTGACCGTCCGCCCGCCGTTCGTCGGCGACTCCCCGGTCGCGGTGGCCTACCAGCACGTCCGGGAGGAGCCGCAGCCGCCGTCCGTCTTCGACCCCGAGGTGCGCCCCGAGGTCGACGCGATCGTGCTCAAGGCGCTCGCCAAGGACCGCGACTACCGCTACCAGAGCGCCGACGAGATGCGCGACGACATCGAGCGCTTCCTCGACGGCCTGCCGGTGGCCGCCGCCCAGCAGGCCGCCGCGTACGGCATGGGCTACGGCTACGACCAGAACGGCTACCCGCAGCAGCACGACCCGTACGGCCAGACCAACGTGCTGCCGCAGCAGCCCGGCGGCGGCCCGACCACCGTGCTGCCGCAGGCCTCCGGCCAGGGCGGCTACGGCCAGCCGGGCGGCTACCAGGACGACGGCTACGGCCAGACCTACGCGGGCGGCCCGGGCGGCGGCAACGACGGCTACGACGACGGGGGCCGTGCCGGCCGCCGCGGCGCGGACCAGCCGAAGAAGAGCAACACCTCCTGGATCGTGCTGGCGGTCGCCGCCGTGCTCGTCCTGGTCGGCACCTTCTTCGTCGCCCAGGCGATGTTCAGCAACGACGGCAAGAAGGACGCCGCGAAGGTCGCCGCGCCGAACCTGGTCGGCAAGAGCCTCGCGGACGCCAGGACCGCCGCCACGGCGGCCGGCTCCAAGCTGACGGTGACGGAGGGCGAGAAGGTCGCCTGCCCGGACGCCAACGTCAAGAAGGACCAGGTCTGCACCCAGAACCCGACGGCCGGCACCCAGGTCGCCGAGAACACCGCCATCACGGTGCAGCTGTCCTCCGGCCCGGCCAAGACCCAGGTCCCGACTGTCACCGGCAAGCCCAAGGACCAGGCCACGAAGGCCCTGAGTGACGCCGGCTTCACCAACGTCACCACCGAGTACAAGGACGACGACAACGCCGCGCAGGACACCGTCACCGCCCAGGACCCGGCGGCCGGTTCCAACGCCGACCCGAGCGCCCCGATCAAGCTGACCATCTCGCAGGGCAAGGCCAAGCAGACCGTGCCGAACGTGGTCGGCTCGCAGAAGGACGACGCGGTCAACCAGCTGCAGGGCCAGGGCTTCCAGGTGGACGCGTCGAAGACCACGCCGACCACCGACCAGACCAAGGTCAACACCGTCGCCTCGCAGTCGGTCGCGCCGAACACCAAGGCCGCGGCCGGCACCAAGATCAGCCTGACGATCTACAAGGCGCAGGACAAGCCCCAGGTCCCGCCGCTGCAGAACCAGAAGCTGTCGGACGCCGCCGCCGCGCTGGCCAAGGTCGGCCTGCTGTACACCGTGGTCGCCGGCCCGCAGGACCCGAACGCGGTGATCGTGCAGAGCAACCCCCCGGCCGGCACCCAGATGGACCCGAACTCCCAGGTGCAGCTGGTCACCCGCCCGGCCGATCCGGCCAAAGGGGGGGACCCCTTCCCGCCCACCAAAGGAAACCCCTAAGCCCTTCTTCCCTTTCTTCTGAGGGGGGACCGGTGACCGGGAACGCCCGAGGGCCCGTCGCGACCGTCGCGACGGGCCCTCGGGCGTTCCCGCGGTCCGCGACCGCTCAGGAGTGCCGCAGCTCGGGCGGCGGGGTGCGCTTGGCGTCCACGTCGTCCACCCGCACCAGGCTGCCCCAGACGGCCATCCGGTACCGCGAGGTGTAGACCGGCGTGCAGGTGGTCAGGGTGATGTACCGGCCGGGCGCGGCGTAGCCGGAGCGGGCCGGGACGGGCGCGACGATGCCGGTGTCGTACTTGGACGTCTCCGACAGCGTGCTGTCGACCTTGTAGACGTACCACTTGTCCTTGGTCTCGACGACGATCGAGTCGCCCTTGTGGACGGCGTCCAGGTCGTGGAACTTGGCGCCGTGGCCGTCCCGGTGCGCGGCCAGCGCGAAGTTGCCGCTCGGGTCCCAGGGCATCGCGGCCTTGTACGGCTGCTCGTAGACGCCCGCGACGCCCTCGTCCAGCACCTCGGTGGAGGTGCCCATCCGGATCAGCACCTGGTAGCCGTCGCCCATCGCCGGGACGTGCAGGAAGCCGACGTCGTCCCCGGCCGCGAACCGCGGCGGCCCGCCGGGGGAGGGCGTCGCCCCGGGGACGGACGACGAGCCGCCGCCCGGGCTCGCCCAGGCGTCGCGCAGCCGGTCCGAGGCGGCCGAGGCCGAGCGGTCGGCCTGCACGTTGGTCCACCACAGCGAGTAGGTCACGAACAGGCCGAGGACCAGGCCCAGGGTGATCAGCAGTTCGCCGAACACGCCGAGCGCGGCCAGCGCCAGGCCGCGCCGCCGGGCGGGCCGCGGCGCCTCCTCGGGCGGGGGGAAGGCCTCCCGGCCCGCCCCGGCCGGTTCCGCGGTCCCGTCGTCCTGCATCAGCGGTCCTCCCCCTCGTCCCGAGCGGCCGAGCGGCTACCCGCCCGTGATCGCGGCCGGCTTGCCCTGGCTGCGCGGCCGTTCGTCGATCATCTTCCCAAAGACGATGAGACGGAACTTGGAGGTGAACTCCGGTGTGCAGGTGGTCAACGTGATGTACCGGCCGGGGCCGGTGTACCCGGAACCGTTCGGCACCGGCTTGATCACGCTGACGTTGCTGGGGGAGGTCTCCGGGATGCCGCTGGTGATCTCGTAGGTGTAGTAGGCGTTCGCGGTCTCCACCACGACCTTGTCGCCCTTTTCGAGCTTGTTGATGTACCGGAACGGCTCGCCGTGGGTGTTGCGGTGCGCGGCCAGCGCGAAGTTGCCCGCCTTGTCGGCCGGCATCGCGGTGCCGGTGTAGTGCCCGACCAGCCCGTTGTCGAGCACCGCGGACTTCGAAGTCCCTTCCGCGATCGGGAACTTGAGCCCCAGTTTGGGCAGGTAGATGATGGCGAAGCCCTTGCCCGGGGCGAACACCTCGGGCTTGTTCGGGTCCGGCGCCGGCTGCCCCGGTGCGGCGGGGCCCTGGGCCGCGTCGAACTGCTGCTCCAGCTGGTCGCGGGCGCTGCTCGCGGCCTCGTCCGCCTGCACGTTCGTCCACCAGAGCTGGTACGCGACGAACAGCAGCATCACCAGGCCGAGCGTGATGCACAGCTCGCCGACGAACCGGGCGGCCACCACGACCACCGACTCCTTGGGCCGCGCCCGCCCCGCGGCGCGCCCGCGCGCCCGGCGCCGCCCGCCGCCCGAGCGCACGGCGGTGCGGCCCTGGGCGGCCCGTCTGCGCTCGGCCCGGCCGCCGGTGGGCGGGGCCGGCTCGGCGGCGGGCTCGGCGCTCTCCGCCGGCAGCCGCAGCTGGAGGGTGTGGTCGGGCAGCCAGGGGTACTCGGGGCCGCCCTCGGCGGGCTGCTCGGCCTGCTCGTACACCCCCCAGGCGTCCTCGGTCGCCGCCGGCCCGGCCGGCTGCGCGCCGTACGGGTCCTGCGCGTACTGGTGCCGGCCGTACTCGTTGCGGCCGTGCTGCCCGTGCTGCGCACCGCCGTGCACCGGGGCGGCGCCGTACGCGTCCGCCTCCGGCTGGTAACGCCCCTCCGGACGCAGCGCGGTCACGCCGCTCAGCCCCGGCCGATCACCGGGGCGAGCCCGGCCGACCGCTCGACGGCGCGGGCGTCGCCGCAGTCCGCGAGCCAGTTGGCGAGCATCCGGTGGCCGCCCTCGGTGAGCACCGACTCGGGGTGGAACTGCACGCCCTCGACGGGCAGTTCACGGTGCCTCAGGCCCATGATCACACCGCTCTCGACGGTCCGGGCGGTGACCAGCAGCTCGTCCGGCACGGTGGCCGGGTCGACCGCCAGCGAGTGGTAGCGGGTCGCGGTCAGCGGCGAGGGCAGGCCGGCGAACACCCCGCCGTCCTCGTGCTCGACCAGCGAGGTCTTGCCGTGCAGCAGCTCCGGCGCGCGGCCGACCACCGCGCCGTACGCGACCGCGATCGACTGCAGGCCGAGGCAGACGCCGAACACCGGCAGCCCGATCCGGGCGCAGTGGTGGACCATCTCGATGCAGACGCCCGCCTCCTCCGGCGACCCGGGGCCGGGCGAGAGCAGCACGCCGTCGAAGCCCTCCTCCCCCGCGCGGCGGACGGCGTGGTCGACGGTCACCTCGTCGTTGCGCACGACCTCGCAGGTGGCGCCGAGCTGGTACAGGTACTGGACCAGGTTGAAGACGAAGCTGTCGTAGTTGTCCACCACCAGGATGCGGGGCGGGGTCGACTGGGTGGTCATGCGCGCGTGGTCTCCGTGGGATGCGGTGCTGGGTGGAAGTGCGGGGCCCGCCGGTTCAGCCGGCCGCGGCGCCGTCGCCGCCGTCCACTGTGACGTCGCCGAAGGGGAGCAGCGGTTCCGCCCACGGGAAGACGTAGGTGAAGAGGAGGTAGACGATCCCCAGGATCAGGAGCAGCGAAATGACCGCCCGGACCAGGGTGTTCCCCGGCAGGTGGCGCCAGATGAAGGCGTACATGCTGCTCCCTCGAGGTAGCGGACTGGGGTCAAGAGTAGACCCGGGATCAACAGCCGCGAGGCCGGTCCGTTACGGCTGGCCACCCGTCGAGCGCAGCTCGGTGGTGCCGGAGTACCCGGGAAGGGTGAGCTCGCCGTTCTCCTGGACCTTCCAGCCCAGCCCGTAGGCCTGGACGTACTGGAGGTACTTGCGGATCGTCGGGTCGGCCTCGACGGCGGCGCTCAGCGCGTCCGTCCTCCCGACCGCCTTGATCACGTACGGGGGCGAGTAGACCCGGCCCTGGAGCAGCAGGGTGTTGCCGACGCAGCGGACGGCACTGGTGGAGATCAGCCGCTGGTCCATCACCTGGACGCCCTCGGCGCCGCCGCGCCACATCGCGTTGACCACGGCCTGGATGTCCTGCTGGTGGATGACCAGGTCGTTGACGTTGGGCTCGGCGACGCCGGGGATGCGCGCGGTGGCGTTCGGCGGGGCGTCGTTGAGGGTGACGGTCAGGCCCGCGCCCTGCAGCGGCTCCATGGCCGCGCCGAGCCGCAGGCCGTCCAGCTGGGCGGTGTCGGCGGGGCTGTGGGCCTGCTGGTCGGTGAGGTCCTGCGCCCGGGCCTGGAGGTCGGCCAGCTGGGCCTGCGCCTGCTGGTTCTGCGAGCTGCGCTGGCGGATCACGTCGCCGAGGCTGAGGAGGGAGTTGTCGGTGCGCAGGTCGGTGCCGCGGGCGGTCTGCGCGCTGACGTAGAAGAGCAGACCGGCGAGCGCGAAGACGGCGCAGGTCAGGGCACGTCCGACATTTCGGATGCCGGAGCGGCGGGTACCGGCCGGTCCAGGGGGAATCGACAAATTAGTCACCGTACCCTTATCTCCTCGGGACCCGCCGAGCCACTACGCTAACGGACGCCGGTGGCGTGTGCGGGAACGGTCCCCAGGACCCGCTCCCGCGGCCCCCGGCGACCGACTCACCCGCTGCACCTCTGCGCGGTCTCACAGCGCATCGACAGGAGATCCCCTCGTGCCGAAGTCTCGACTCCGCAAGAAGTCCGACTACACCCCGCCGGCGACGACGACCGCGGTGAAGATCAGCTCGGGCCGCGGCTGGGTAGCGCCGCTGATGCTGGCGCTGTTCCTGATCGGCCTGGTGTGGATCGTCACCTACTACGTGACCAGCGGTTCGTACCCGGTCGAGGGCTGGCGCAACTGGAACATCCTGGTCGGCTTCGGCTTCATCGCCGCCGGCTTCGGCGTCTCCACCCAGTGGAAGTGACGCTCCCCCCGCACTGAGGCTCCGCGGAGCCCGCACCGCCGCTTCGGAACGGCCCGACCCGGAGCGGCGGTTCGTCGTGCCCGAGCGCGGCCGGGAATCCGGTGCGCTTTTCCCATCGTCACACCATCGTGTTTATCCACATGGTTATCCACACTGGGGAAAAGTCTCCCCAGCCTGTGGATAACTTTCCCGGCCGCGGCTTTCCCCAGCCGTGCACAACCGCCGGTGCGCCTGAGAATCGCACAGCTGGACACGCGTAGAACAGCAGTCCACAGCCCGGTCGGCGCACAGCCTGTGCACAACCCCGCACCCGCTGTGGACAACCGTCCGGGCGTCACCCGCCGTACAGGCCCATCCCGGTCAGCAGCATCCCGGCCTCCACGGCCAGCGCCCCCGCCAGTGCCAGCCCCTGGACCAGGCCCCGGCGCTCGCGCGGGGCGTACATCAGACCGAACGCCACCAGCGCGCCCATCAGCAGCCCGCCGAGGTGCGCCCGCCAGTCGATGATGTCCGTGCGGGAGAAGGTGACCACCGCGTTGAAGACCAGCAGCGCCAGCACCGGGCCGAGCGGCCCCCTGGTCCGCAGCTGCAGCACGACCTGGGCGCCGATCAGGCCGAAGATCGCACCGGAGGCCCCCAGCGAGCCCAGCCAGTCGCCGTCCACCAGGAAGGCGAAGACGCTGCCGCCGAGGCCCGCGAGCAGGTAGAGCGCCAGGAAGCGCAGCCGGCCGAGCGCCTGCTCCAGCGCCGGGCCGAGGATCAGCAGGGCCAGCATGTTGGTGCCGATGTGCCACCACTCCAGGTGCAGGAAGGTGGCGGTCAACAGCCGGTACCACTGGTCCGGGCCCTCCGCGATGCCCTCCGGGCCGCCGCGCAGCGCCCCGACGCTGTACAGCGACCAGACCTGCCCCAGCTTCGGATTCAGCACGTACGCGGCCAGCACCCAGACCGCCAGGTTGACCCCGATCAGCAGCTTGGTGACCAGCGCGCCGTCCGCGGTCGGCGCCCCGCCGAACCGGGTCGTCGCCCGCCGGGCGCCGGCGTGCCCCGCGCCGACGCACTCCGGGCACTGGAAGCCCACCGCGGCCGGGACCATGCACTTCGGGCAGACCGGGCGCTCGCAGCGGGTGCAGGAGACGCCGGTCGCCGTCTCCGGGTGCCGGTGGCACCGGGGCAGCGCGGCCTCCGGGCCGGTCGCCGGGGTCCGATCCTCCGGACGCATCAGCCGTTCCCCTTCCCTGCCTGGGCGGCCAGCCTACTGCGGCGGCCCGGCCCCCGGGCGGGCTTCGGCCGTCGCGTACGGACCACTCCGGAGTGCCGGTGGACAAATCTGGATGCATGATCAGCATTCAGGTGGATATGTGCATAAAGGACGCCACCCAGGAGGAGAGGATCCCGTGACGCTCACGCACACGGCCCGCGAGACGGCCACCAGGACCAGGGACACCGCCGCCCAGTTCGCGGACGACGCCAGGCAGCGCCTCGGCCCCGCCCTGGACGCCCTCGGGCCGAAGGCCGGCCAGGCCGCCCACGCCCTCCGTGTCCAGTACGGCAAGCACCTCGCCCCACAGCTCGGCCACGCCTTCGCCGGGCTGCCGCCGGAGGCCCAGCAGAACGCCCTGAAGGCCTTCCACCGGGCCCAGGAGGCCGCCCTGGCGGCCCGGCTGTCCGCCGGCCGCGCCGCGGACCAGGCGCGCACCACGGTGGCGCCCCGGGTCCTGCAGGCCGTCGAGGACGCCCGGGCCGCCGTCGCCCCGGTCGCCCACGAGGCGCAGAGCCGGGGCGCCGCCGCACTGACCGCCCTGCAGGGCCACGTCAGCTCCGCCGAGATCAGCGACCTGGCCGCCCGCAACGCCCGCCGGCCGCAGTGCGGCCGCAGCCGGGCCGCCGGATTCGCCGTGGCGGGGGTGCTCGCGGTCGGCGGCCTGGTGGCCTGGCAGTGGTGGCGCCGGCACAGCAACCCGGAGTGGCTGGTCGAACCGCCGGCCCCGCAGGCACCCCGCCCGGCCGGCGCGCACGCCGCCACCGCCCCGGTGAACGGTGCCTCGGAGTCCGGGGCCGGCGCGGAGGCCGCCGCCCCGGAGCCGGACGGCGAGGAGCCGCCGAAGCCCGAGTGACCGGCCCGGCCCCGGCCCGGCCCCGGAACGACGAGAGCGGCTGACCCGGAGGTTTCCGGTTCAGCCGCTCATCGCGTGCTGTGGAGCATAGGAGACTCGAACTCCTGACATCTGCCTTGCAAAGGCAGCGCTCTACCAACTGAGCTAATGCCCCTCGACGGCACGGCGCGTGCCAACGGGCACTAGCGTACCGGGTTCCGGCGCGAATCCCCGCGCCGTCCCCTGCGGAAGAACCGGCCGGTCCGGTCGTTCGACCGGGCCGACCGGATCGGGAGGCGCGGTCCGCGCCTCCGAAGATCGTCGATCGTCAGATCGTCCGGGGTCAGCGACCGGCCGGAACCGGGTCGGTGGCCTCGGTCCACAGGTCCTGCTCGGCGCGGTCCGCCTGGACCTGACGGTAGACAAAGAAGCCGCCGAGGGCGACCAGGGCGACCAGGAGGAGCTTCTTCACCGCGGGACCTCGTCCTTCTTGCGTTGGTGGACTCAGGAGCCGGTGCTCCGGCCGGATCGACCGGGCCGACGAGTCCAGATGTGTTTCGAGCTCGAATGGGCGGCCGGATACCGGGCTGCCCTTGCGGCCGATGATACACACCGGTGTCCCAATCGTGACCAGCCACCGGGGAGGTCAATCCGGCGGCCCGGCCCGAGGATTGACGCCGTACCTCGTCAGAGCCGGTCCCGGTCCGCCGCGGGAACGCCGAAGGGCCCGGAACGGATCGCCGTGGATCGTTCCGGGCCCTTCGGGGCGGTGGGCCTAACAGGACTTGAACCTGTGGCCTCTTCCTTATCAGGGAAGCGCTCTAACCGTCTGAGCTATAGGCCCGCGCTGCACGAGAGAGCGTACCGGATGGTGCTCCGATCCGCGGAACCGCTCGCTCGTGATGAAGGCGGAAGGCCCCGGAGTGGATCACTCCGGGGCCTTCGCGGTGGTGGGCCTAACAGGACTTGAACCTGTGGCCTCTTCCTTATCAGGGAAGCGCTCTAACCGTCTGAGCTATAGGCCCTTGCCGCACTGAAAGATTAGCGGACCGACCGCCGATCCCCCAAATCCGTATCGGCCGAGGTCGCGGCGGGGACAGCGGCGGGGACACCGGCGGCCGGGCGCAGCAGCCACTCCTCCCGGGTCGACGGCAGGCCGGCCGGGCCCTCGGCGGTGGCGCGGACGGCGAGGATCTGGTTCACCCCGATCCGGTTCTGCTCGAAGGCGAGCGCGGAGGCGGCCATGTACAGCCGCCAGACCCGGGCCCGGCCGCGGCCGACCAGCCGGACCGCGTCCGTCCAGTGCGCCTCCAGGTTCGCCACCCACTCGCGCAGGGTCAGCCCGTAGTGCTCGCGCAGCGACTCGACGTCCCGCACCTCGAAGCCGGCCTCCTCCAGCCGGGACACGGTGGAACCGACCGGCGACAGTTCGCCGTCCGGGAAGACGTAGCGGTCGATGAAGGGGCTGGGGCGGTGCGGCTCACCGGGGTGGTCGGGGCGGCGGGCGATCTGGTGGTTGAGCAGCCGGCCGCCGGGCACCAGCAGCCGGTGCAGGCCCTCGGCGTAGACCCGGTACTGCTCGGACCCGACGTGCTCGGCCATCCCGATGCTGGAGACCGCGTCGAACGGGCCGTCGGTGATCTCCCGGTAGTCCTGCAGCCGGACCTCGACCCGGTCGGCCAGGCCGGCCTCCTCGATCCGGCGGCGGGCCAGCGCGACCTGCTCGGTGGAGATCGAGACGCCGACCGCGGTGACGCCGTAGTGCTCCGCCGCGTGCAGCAGCAGCGAGCCCCAGCCGCAGCCGACGTCGAGCAGGCGCATCCCGGGCCGCAGGCCGAGCTTGCGGCAGACGAGGTCGAGCTTGGCCTCCTGGGCGGCCTCCAGGCTCTTCGCCGCCGGCGTCCAGTAGGCGCACGAGTAGACCATCGAGGGGCCCAGCACGAGGCCGTAGAACCCGTTCCCGACGTCGTAGTGGTGGCTGATGGCGGCGCGGTCCCGGCCGCGGCTGTGCAGCCCGCCACGGGGCTTGCGGACCTCCTCCGGGGGCGGGGTGGGCTCGGGGCCCACCGCCCCGGCCCGCAGCGCGACGGCCAGCGCCCGGCGGCCGGCGGCGCCGAGCACGCCGCGCGGGCCGAGGTCCAGCGTGCGGATCTGCGGCAGGTCGGCGAACCGGCCGACCACCGACAGCAGCTCGTAGAGGTCGCCGCCGGGGGCGACGTCGAGGTCCCCCGCGACGTAGCCGCGGGCCAGGCCGAGCTCGCCCGGCTGCCAGAGCAGGCGGCGCAGCGCCCGGCGGTTGCGCAGCACGAGGGTGGGCGCCCCGGGCGGCCCGGCGGTGCTGCCGTCCCAGGCCTGCAGGCGCAGCGGGGCGGGAATCCCCAGTAGCCCGTCCAGGGCCTCGACCAGTTGACCTGCGAGCTTCGCCACCGCGTGCCTCCGTCCAGCCGTCCTGCGGAACGTCACCTCACCCGGTCGGGCGGACCGGGGGCGGCCTGCGGCACTCCCAGGAGCGGAACGGGCGGCGTCCAGCTTGTCCCACCGCGGCCGGCCCGCTTCCGGGCGGCGCGCCGCGGGCGGCCGGCTGTCACCCGAATGCCGACGGGCCCCGCAGGCTGCAACAGCCTGCGGGGCCCGGTGATTCCGCGCGCGGGCGGACGGTTGACCGGCGGTCAGATCACGGCGACCGGGGTCATTCCTCCTCGGCGAGGGTGAGCTCGATGCCGCCGGTGAAGCCGGCCGCGGCGTTGTAGATGAACGCCGAGAGGGTGGACAGCGCGGTCAGCAGGACGATGTCCACCACGGCGATCAGCGTGGTGAACAGCATGACCTTGCCGAAGCCGATGTAGTCCATCAGGTTGAGCGCGCTGGAGGCGTTCTCCGCGCCGCCGCCGGTGACGTCCTTCATGGTCTTGGTCAGCGAGTCGAAGACGCCGAGCGAGTCCAGCGTCATCCACAGCACCGCCGCGGCCACGATGATGATGATCCCGACCGCCACCGACAGCAGGAAGCTGACCTTCATCACGGACCACGGGTCGACCTTGGTCACCCGGAGGCGGGCCTTGCGGGTCCGGCCGAAGCCGCCGGCGGGCGCCGGGCTGCCGGCCGGGCGGCGGGCCGCCCCGGGCACCGGCGTGCCGCCGGGCGGGGTGTTGCCGCCGGTCCGGGTGCCCCGGGCCGGGGTCGGCTGCCCCTTGGTGTACGTGGTCGGCTGGGAGAAGCCGCCCGATCCGCCGGCCGGGCTGCTCGGCGGCGGCGGCGTCTGGCCGCCGTAGGTCTGGCCCGACCCGCCGACCGGTGGCATCAGCGAGGTGGACGCGGCCGAGTGCTCGGTCGGCGGCTGCGGCACGCCGTACGAACCCCCGCCCTGCGCGCCCGGACGGCCGCCGGAGGGTCCTCCCGCAGCACCCGTGGCTCCACTCACCTGGTCCTCCCGCACTTCCCACCAGGGCGGCGCCCTGGTCCGTCACTCGTCATCCAGCGCCCGGCGGGATTGCCCGGAACTGGTCGGCGCGCCGGCGCCGTCGCGCCCACTCTCTGGACGCGACGGCACCGGTCCGCGGTTCGGTTCAGACCTCGGCGTCGCCGCCGACCGCCGTCCCCGTTCCCTCGGCCGTCTCGGTGGACTCGGTGCCCGTCACCTCGTCCTCCGCCGTCTCCTCGTCCTCGGCCTCGGCGTTGCGGGCCATGCCGACGACCGCATCGCGCTTTCCGAGGTTGATCAGTTGGACGCCCATGGTGTCACGTCCGGTTTCACGAACCTCGGAAACCCTCGTGCGGATCACCCCACCCGAGAGGGTGATCGCCATGATCTCGTCGGTGTCGTCGACCACCAGTGCGCCGACCAGCGAGCCCCGGCCCTCCACGATCTTCGCCGCCTTGGTGCCGTAGCCGCCGCGTCCCTGGACACGGTACTCGTCCACCGCGGTCCGCTTGGCGTACCCGCCGTCCGTGGCGGTGAAGACGTACGTGCCCGGACGGACGACGTTCATCGAGAGCAGCTCGTCGTCCTCGCGGAACGCCATGCCCTTGACGCCGGAGGTGGCGCGGCCGGTGGGGCGCAGGGCGTCGTCGGTCGCGGTGAAGCGGATCGACTGGGCCTTCTTGGAGACCAGCAGCAGGTCGTCCTCGGAGGAGACCAGCTCGGCGCCGATCAGCTCGTCGTCCTGGCCCTCCTCGTCCTGGCGCAGGTTGATCGCGATCAGGCCGCCGGAGCGCGGGGAGTCGTAGTCCTTCAGCGGGGACTTCTTCACCAGGCCGGCCCGGGTGGCGAGGACCAGGTACGGCTTGTCCTCGTAGGTGCGCACGGCCATCACCTGGGCGATGTGCTCCTCCGGCTGGAAGGCCAGCAGGTTGGCGACGTGCTGGCCGCGGGCGTCGCGGCCGGCGTCCGGCAGCTCGTAGCCCTTGGCGCGGTAGACCCGGCCCTTGTTGGTGAAGAACAGGATCCAGTTGTGGGTCGTCGTCACGAAGAAGTGGTCGACGATGTCGTCCTGCTTGAGCTGGGCGCCGCGCACGCCCTTGCCGCCGCGCTTCTGCGAGCGGTAGAGGTCGGAGCGGGTCCGCTTGACGTAGCCGCCACGGGTGATCGTGACGACGATGTCCTCCTCGGCGATGAGGTCCTCGATGGAGAGGTCGCCGTCCGAGGGGATGAGGGTCGAGCGGCGCTCGTCGCCGTACTTCTCGACGATCGCGGCGAGCTCCTCGGAGATGATCTCCCGCTGACGGGTCGGCGAGGCGAGGATCGCGTTGTACTCGTCGATCTTGCGCTGCAGCTCGTCGTGCTCGTCCGTGATCCGCTGGCGCTCCAGGGCGGCCAGGCGGCGCAGCTGCATCTCCAGGATCGCGTTGGCCTGCAGCTCGTCGATGTCGAGCAGGCCCATCAGGCCGGTGCGGGCGGCGTCGGCGCTGGCCGAGGCCCGGATCAGCGCGATGACCTCGTCGATCAGGTCCAGGGCCTTGAGCAGGGCGCGCAGGATGTGGGCGCGCTCCTCGGCCTTGCGCAGGCGGAAGGTGGTGCGCCGGACGATGACCTCGACCTGGTGGTTGACCCAGTGCCGGATGAAGGCGTCGAGCGACAGGGTGCGCGGCACGCCGTCGACCAGGGCCAGCATGTTGGCGCCGAAGTTGGTCTGCAGCTCGGTGTGCTTGTACAGGTTGTTGAGCACGACCTTGGCGACCGCGTCGCGCTTGAGCACGACGACCAGGCGGGTGCCGGTGCGGGACGAGGACTCGTCGCGGACGTCGGCGATGCCGGCGATCTTGCCGTCCTTGACCAGGTCGGCGATCTTCAGCGCGAGGTTGTCCGGGTTGACCTGGTACGGCAGCTCGGTGATGACCAGGCACTGGCGGCCCTGGATCTCCTCGACCTCGACCACGGCGCGCATGGTGACCGAGCCGCGGCCGGTGCGGTAGTAGTCGTCGATCCCGCGGCGGCCGACGATCAGCGCGCCGGTGGGGAAGTCGGGGCCCTTGATCCGCTCGATCAGGGCCTCGAGCAGCTCCTCGTTGGAGGACTCCGGGTTCTCCAGGTACCAGAGCGCGCCGGAGGCGACCTCGCGGAGGTTGTGCGGCGGGATGTTGGTGGCCATGCCGACCGCGATGCCGGTGGCACCGTTGACCAGCAGGTTGGGGATGCGCGCGGGCAGGACGGTCGGCTCCTGCGAGCGGCCGTCGTAGTTGGGCGCGAAGTCGACGGTCTCCTCGTCGATGTCGCGCATCATCTCCATGGCCAGCGGCATCAGCTTGCACTCGGTGTAGCGCATGGCCGCGGCCGGGTCGTTGCCCGGGGAGCCGAAGTTGCCGTTGCCGTCCACCAGCGGCATCCGCAGCGACCACGGCTGGGCCAGGCGGACCACGGTGTCGTAGATCGAGGTGTCACCGTGCGGGTGGTAGTTGCCCATGACGTCGCCGACGACGCGGGCGCACTTGTAGTAGCCCTTCTCGGGGCGGTACCCGCCGTCGTACATCGCGTAGAGCACGCGGCGGTGCACCGGCTTGAGGCCGTCGCGGACCTCGGGCAGCGCACGGCTGACGATGACGCTCATCGCGTAGTCGAGGTACGAGCGCTGCATCTCGGTCTCGAGCTCGACCGGCTCGATCCGCATGGTCGCCTGGGCGGTGGCCTCGGCGGCCTCGGGGGTCTCGGGCTGTTCGCCGTCGGGACGGTTGTCGTCGACCACTGGTGGTCAGTTTCCTTTCACGCGGACTGGTACGTGCGGGGCCTGGGGTGCAGGCGCGTCACACGTCCAGGAAGCGGACGTCCTTGGCGTTGCGCTGGATGAAGGACCGGCGGGCCTCGACGTCCTCGCCCATCAGCACGGAGAACAGCTCGTCGGCGCGGGCGGCGTCCTCCAGGGTGACCTGGAGCAGCAGCCGGTGCTCGGCGTCCATGGTGGTGACCCGGAGCTCCTCGGCGTTCATCTCGCCGAGACCCTTGAAGCGCTGGATCGCGTCGTCCTTGGGGAGCCGGCGCCCGGCCTCGACCCCGGCGGCGATCAGCGCGTCGCGCTCGCGGTCGGAGTAGGCGTACTCGAAGTCGTCCTTGCCCCACTTGATCTTGTACAGCGGCGGCATGGCGAGGTAGACGTACCCGGACTCGACCAGCGGCCGCATGAAGCGGAACAGCAGGGTGAGCAGCAGGGTGCGGATGTGCTGACCGTCGACGTCGGCGTCGGCCATCAGCACGATCTTGTGGTACCGCAGCTTGGACTCGTCGTAGTCCTCCTGGATGCCGCAGCCGAAGGCCGAGATCAGCGCCTGGACCTCGGTGTTCTGCAGCACCTTGTCGATCCGGGCCTTCTCGACGTTCAGGATCTTGCCGCGGATCGGCAGGATGGCCTGGGTGCGCGGGTCGCGGCCCTGCTTGGCCGAGCCGCCGGCGGAGTCACCCTCGACGATGAAGATCTCGCACTCGGACGGGTCCTTGGACTGGCAGTCCGAGAGCTTGCCCGGCAGCGAGGCGGACTCCAGCAGGCCCTTGCGGCGGGTCAGGTCGCGGGCCTTGCGGGCGGCGACGCGCGCGGTGGCGGCCTGGATGGACTTGCGGATGATGTCCGCGGCCTCGTTGGGGTTGCGGTCCAGCCAGTCGTTGAGCTGCTCGTGGACGACCTTCTGGACGAAGGTCTTCGCCTCGGTGTTGCCGAGCTTGTCCTTGGTCTGGCCCTCGAACTGCGGCTCGCCGAGCTTGACCGAGATGATCGCGGTCAGGCCCTCGCGGATGTCCTCGCCGGAGAGGTTGTCGTCCTTCTCGCGGAGCAGCTTCTTGTCCCGCGCGTAGCGGTTGACCAGGCCGGTCAGCGCCGCGCGGAAGCCCTCCTCGTGGGTGCCGCCGCCGTGGGTGTGGATGGTGTTGGCGAAGCTGTAGACCCCCTCGGTGTAGGAGGAGTTCCACTGCATCGCGACCTCCACCGAGATCGCCTTGTCCTTGTCCTCCGCCTCGAAGTCGATGACCGAGGGGTGGACGACCTCGCCCTTGCGGGAGTTGAGGTGGGCGACGAAGTCGGCGATGCCGCCGTCGTACTTGTACGTGACGGTGAGCGGCTTGCCGTCCTCGTCCACGTGCTCGGGGCGCTCGTCGGTCAGCGAGATCTGCAGGCCCTTGTTGAGGAAGGCCATCTCCTGGAAGCGCCGGGAGAGCGTCTCGAAGGAGTAGACGGTGGTCTCGAAGATGTCCGGGTCGGCCCAGAAGGTGACGCTGGTACCGGTCCGGTCGGTGGCCTCGTTCTTGACCAGCGACGCGGTCGGCGCGCCCATCTTGTAGTCCTGCGTCCAGCGGTGGCCGTCGGTGTGGATCTCCACCGCGAGCCTGGTGGAGAGCGCGTTCACCACCGAGACGCCGACACCGTGCAGACCGCCGGAGACCGCGTACCCGCCGCCACCGAACTTGCCGCCCGCGTGCAGCACGGTGAGGACGACCTCGACGGCCGGCTTCTCCTGCCCGGGGACGATGCCGACCGGGATGCCACGTCCGTTGTCGACCACCCGCACGCCGCCGTCCGGCAGGATCGTGACGTCGATGGTGTCGGCGTGCCCGGCCATGGCCTCGTCGACGGAGTTGTCCACGACCTCCTGCACCAGGTGGTGCAGGCCGCGCTCACCGGTCGAGCCGATGTACATGCCGGGACGCTTGCGGACGGCGTCGAGGCCCTCCAGCACCTGGATGTTGCTGGCGTTGTAGGACTTCTCGCCCTGGACGGTCTGGTCTGGGGTCTGGCTGGGGTTGCCGGAATCGGCCACGAAGCGCCCTCTCTGGCACAGCACGGGCCGCAACCCCGCCCCCACGGGCGAGCGTGCGACCACGGCGTTTCGACTCGGTTGCCACTAGCAACAGTGTTTGCCCCTCAGTCTACCGGTAGGACTGACAGAGATGGGCGTTTGGCAGCCCTTGAA
Source organism: Streptomyces sp. Y1 (assembly GCF_041053115.1). Classification (NCBI taxonomy): domain Bacteria; kingdom Bacillati; phylum Actinomycetota; class Actinomycetes; order Kitasatosporales; family Streptomycetaceae; genus Streptomyces; species Streptomyces sp. Y1. Next base: position 3,860,944 of record NZ_CP163445.1, read on the forward strand.
GGCAGATACGCCGCCCTGAATCCCCTCTGCACATGTCCCGATACTCGACCGGGGGGCCCAGAGCGCCTGGAAGGGCTGTCAGGGGTTCCGGAAGATCCGCATCCGTTCCGACCGCGGCCGGCGCCGGTCAGCCCCAGGTGTCGCCGGGCCCCTTGCTCCCCGGCGCGCGCAGCCGGCCGTAGCCGCGGACGGGCGCGGCCGGGCCGAGCACCTTGATGGTCCGGACCGTGCCGTGGCCCAGCTCGTGGTTCAGACGCGCCACCAACTGCCGCGCCAGCCAGCGCAGTTGGGTGGCCCAGGCGGTGGAGTCGCACTGCACGGTGAGCACCGCGGCGGCATCGTCGTAGGAGGAGGGGTGGCAGTGCGCCGCGATGTCCGGGCCGACGATCTGCGGCCAGCGGCCCATCACCCCGCCGACCGCCGCCGAGGACTCCCAGCCGCGCTCGGTCAGCAGCCGGTTCAGCGCCGCGCCCAGCGGGACGGGGTCGCGGCCGTCCGAGCGGGCGCCGCTGCGCAGGCCGTACCGCTTCGCCTCGCGCTTCTGCTGGACCTGCTCGCCGCGCTGCTTGGCCTGGGCGCGGGCCGCGCGCAGCGCCGAGCGGGCGAGGTCGGCGCCGGTCGGCTCGGGAGTTGGTCCGGGAGAGGTCTCCGCCGGCTCGCTCACGGCGATCTCCTTTCCCCAGCCTGTGGACAACGCTGAGCGATCCAGCGTACGGGAGCGCACGCGCGACGGGCCGCCGGGTGCGCCCGGCGGCGGGACTGCGGGGGAGGGGCGAGAGGGGGGAGGGGCGAGAGGGGGAGCCGGGGGCCGGCTCAGGCGTCGATGCGGCGGACGGCGCCGTCCGCGACCGCGAACCGGGCGCCGGCCAGCGCCTTGGGCACGTCCTCGGCGACGGCCGCGGTCACCAGCACCTGCTCGCCGTCCGCGACCAGCTCGGCCAGCCGGTCCCGGCGGGCGGCGTCCAGCTCGGCGAACACGTCGTCCAGGATCAGCACCGGCTCGCCGCCGTCCGCGCGCAGCAGCTCGTACGAGGCCAGCCGCAGCGCCAGCGCGAACGACCACGACTCGCCGTGGCTGGCGTAGCCCTTGGCGGGCAGCGGGCCGAGCTTGAGCACCAACTCGTCGCGGTGCGGGCCGACCAGGGTGAGGCCGCGCTCGACCTCCTGCTTGCGGGCGGACCGCAGGGCGTCGAGCAGCTGCTCCTCGGCCTGCTCGCGACTGGTCGGCAGCCCGGCGCCCTCGAAGGAGCTGCGGTACTCCAGGGTGGTCTCGCCGCCACCGGGGGCCAGCTGCCCGTACGCGGCTGACACCAGCGGCTGCAGGGCGGCCACCAGCTGGATCCGGAAGGCCGTCAACTCGGCTCCGGCGCGCGCCAGGTGGCCGTCCCAGACCTCCAGGGTGGACAGGTCGGCGCCCTTGCCGCCGCCCGCCCGGCGGGCCATCGCGGCGGTCTTCAGCAGGGCGTTGCGCTGCTTGAGCACCCGCTCGTAGTCCTGCCGGACCCCGGCCAGCCGGGGCGCCCGGGCGGTCAGCAGCTCGTCCAGGAAGCGGCGGCGCTCGCCCGGATCGCCCTTGACCAGGGTGAGGTCCTCGGGGGCGAACAGCACGGTGCGCAGCAGGCCCAGCACGTCGCGCGGGCGGACGTTGTCGGAGCGGTTGATCCGGGCCCGGTTGGCCTTGCCCGCGGTGAGCTCCAGCTCGACCAGGGTGGCGCGGCCGCGGTCCACCACCGAGGTGCGGATCACGGCCCGCTCGGCGCCCAGCCGGATCAGCGGGGCGTCGGTGGCGACCCGGTGGCTGCCCAGGGTGGCGACGTAGCCGATCGCCTCGACGAGGTTGGTCTTGCCCTGGCCGTTGGGCCCGACGAAGGCCGTCACGCCCGGGTCGAGGGGAACCTCGGCCCGGGCGTACGACCGGAAGTCGGCGAGCGACAGATGCGCGACGTGCATGGCTGTGGACTGCGCTCGCCTTCTATCAACAGGGCTGTGGAGGAAGCCCGGTGGGGATTACTTCGACTCGACCGCGTGGCCGCCGAACTGGTTGCGCAGCGCGGCGATCATCTTCATCTGCGGCGAGTCGTCCTGGCGGGAGGCGAACCGGGCGAACAGCGAGGCGGTGATCGCCGGCAGCGGCACGGCGTGGTCGATCGCGGCCTCGACGGTCCAGCGGCCCTCGCCGGAGTCGGCGGCCCAGCCGCGCAGCTTGGCCAGGTGCTCGTCGTCGTCCAGGGCGCGGACGGCGAGGTCCAGCAGCCAGGAGCGGATGACCGTGCCCTCCTGCCAGCTGCGGAAGACCTCGCGCACGTCGGTGACCTCGGGCGCGGCCTCCAGCAGCTCCCAGCCCTCGGCGAAGGCCTGCATCATCGCGTACTCGATGCCGTTGTGGACCATCTTGGCGAAGTGGCCGGCGCCGACCTTGCCGGCGTGCACGTTGCCGAACTCGCCCTCGGGCTTGAGCGCCTGGAAGATCGGCTGGACCTTGGCGACGTGCTCGGCGTCGCCGCCGTACATGAGGGCGTAGCCGTTCTCCAGGCCCCAGACGCCGCCGGAGACGCCGCAGTCGACGAAGCCGATGCCCTTGGCGGCCAGCGCCTCGGCGTGCTTGATGTCGTCGGTCCAGCGGGAGTTGCCGCCGTCGACCACCACGTCGCCGGGGGAGAGCAGCTCGGCGAGTTCGTCGACGGTCGCCTGGGTGGCGGCGCCGGCCGGAACCATCACCCAGACCACGCGCGGGCCCTGGAGCTTGGTGACGAGTTCCTGCAGGCTCTCGACGTCGGAGACGTCGGGGTTGCGGTCGTAGCCGATGACGGTGTGGCCGGCGCGGCGGATCCGCTCGCGCATGTTGCCGCCCATCTTGCCGAGACCGATGAGGCCGAGCTCCATGACCAAGTCCTTACCTGTGGTGACGTGCCTGCCGGCGGCGCCGTTGCCGCACGCCCCGAGCCTACGCTTCCGGCCGGGACGGGCTCTGCGCAGCCGGGCCGACCGGGGGAGACGTCCACAGGCTGTGCACAGCGGGTGTGCACAGCCTGTGGATCACGCCGGGGACCGGGATCAGCCGGCCCCGAGCATCAGCCGGAGAGGCGGACCGGCATGATCAGGTACTGGTACGCCTTGTCCTCCTCGGCGTCCACCGCGGCCTTGCCGCTGAGCAGGGCCGGCTTGGTCGGCGTGGTGAAGCTCAGCTGGGCGTAGGCGGAGTCGATGGCCTTGAGGCCCTCCTCCAGGTAGCCCGGGTTGAAGGCGATCGAGATGTCGTCGCCCTCCAGGTCCGCCTCGACCCGCTCGGTGGCCTGGGCGTCGTCGCCCGAGCCGGCCTCCAGGGTCAGCACGCCCTGCTCGAAGCTGAGCCTGACCGGGGTGTTGCGCTCGGCGACCAGCGAGACGCGCTTGAGCGCCTCCAGGAAGGGCTGGGTCTGGATCGCGGCGACCGCGCTGAACTCGGTCGGGAAGAGGCTGCGGAACTTGGGGAACTCGCCCTCCAGCAGCCGGGTGGTGGTCCGGCGGCCGGCGCCCTCGAAGCCGATCAGGCCCTCGCCCGCGCCGCCCGAGGAGAGCGCGATGGAGACGTTGTCGCCGCTGCCCAGGGACTTGGCGATGTCCTGCAGGGTCTTGGCGGGCACCAGGGCGACCGCGGAGATGTCCGACTGCTCGGGCTTCCACAGCAGCTCGCGGACGGCGAAGCGGTACCGGTCGGTGGCGGCCAGGGTGATCCGGTCGCCCTCGATCTCGACCCGGACGCCGGTGAGCACCGGCAGGGTGTCGTCCCGGCCGGCGGCCACGGCGGCCTGGCTGACCGCGGAGGCGAAGACGTCGCCGGAGACGGTGCCGGTGGCGGTCGGCATCTGGGGCAGCGCCGGGTACTCGTCCACCGGGAGGGTGGGGAGGGTGAACCGGGAGCTGCCGCAGACCACGCTGACCCGCTGGCCATCGGTGGAGATCTCCACCGGCCGGTTGGGGAGGTTGCGGGAGATGTCGTTCAGCAGGCGGCCGGAGACCAGGACGGTGCCGGCCTCCTCGATGTCCGCCTCCAGCTCGACCCGGGCCGAGACCTCGTAGTCGAAGCCGGACAGCGCCAGGCTGCCGTCCTGGGCCGTCAGCAGCAGGCCGGCCAGCACCGGCACCGGCGGCCGTGCCGGGAGGCTGCGGGCAGCCCAGGCCACCGCCTCCGCGAGGACGTCACGCTCCACCCGGAACTTCACCGGTAACCGCCTCCTGGATCGAGCGCTCCCGCTCGCACTCTGGTTCGTCTGATCTTGATCGTCGGATCGCCTGTCCGCCGAGCGATGCCACTCCGCTTCCAGTCCGCAGAGGACAGTCTGACGTACTCCACCGACAGACGGGGCAGACGGGCGGAAGCAAGCCGAACAAGTGTCGGGGCGCGGTTGTCCACAGATTTCGGGCCCACCCACTTGGAAAGCAGTTCCGAGCTCTATCTGTGTAGCGGTAGTAGTAGGGCCTGTGGAAACCGTGGATAACCCCGTTTCCGCAGGTCAGCGCCCGAATTTTGTCCACATCGGCTGTGGACGGCGGCTGTGGACGGACAGCCCGTGCTGTGGACGGCGGAGCGTTACCCACAGCCCACGCTCGGTATCCACAGGTTATCCCCAGGACTGTCCCCAGATCCGGGCCGGGTTATCCACGGCGGCCGGTCAATTTTTCGTGACGCCTTTCACACCAGGGTATGAACAGGGCCCCAAGGTTGTCGAACTGTGGACGCCGCTGTGGACAAGCTGGGGATAACCGCCCTCATCCTGGGGACAAGCGGTGGATAACCCGGACGGCCTACTGGCAGCCCGTCAATTGTCCACACCCTGTGGATAACCGTTGTGCACAAGTCCACAGGCACCTGACCTGCGCGGAAGAGCGTAGCGGTGGCCGAGCTGTGGACGAATTCTGGATAACTCCGGGAGCCCCGGCCTGTGGACGGTGTGGAAGGCCCCGTTCCTGTGGACAACGGCCTCGCGCTCCCCGGGTTTTCGAATCACCGGTCAGTTGTTCGGCGCGGGCTGTGGATCGGTGGCCGGTCCGTCGAGGCATCTCTGCCCGGCCGACGCGCCGCGCACACCTGGGAATGCGCGAAAAGGGCGTCAGGATCGCTCCTGACGCCCTCGCGTGGCGCTGCCCGCGGCCCTGCCGGGCCCCGCCGCTAGCTCTTGATGCGGTTGGTGAGTTCGGTGACCTGGTTGTAGATCGAGCGCCGCTCGGCCATCAGCGAGCGGATCTTGCGGTCCGCGTGCATCACCGTGGTGTGGTCGCGGCCGCCGAACTGCGCGCCGATCTTCGGCAGCGACAGGTCGGTCAGCTCCCGGCACAGGTACATCGCGATCTGACGCGCCGTCACCAGCACGCGGCTGCGCGACGATCCGCACAGGTCGTCGACGCCCAGGCCGAAGTACGCGGCGGTCTGCTGCATGATGACCTGCGCGGTGATCTCCGGGCCGGCGTCCTCGTCCCCGCCCGGGATCAGGTCCTTGAGGACGATCCCGGCCAACTCCAGGTCCACCGGCGCCCGGTTGAGGTTCGCGAAGGCGGTGACCCGGATCAGCGCGCCCTCCAACTCCCGGATGTTGCGGGTGATCCGGGACGCGATGAACTCCAACACGTCGGCGGGGGCGTTGAGTTGCTCCTGGATCGCCTTCTTGCGCAGGATCGCGATCCGGGTCTCCAGCTCCGGCGGGGTGACGTCGGTGATCAGCCCCCACTCGAAGCGGTTGCGCAGCCGGTCCTCCAGCGTGGTCAGCAGCTTGGGCGGCCGGTCCGAGGAGAGCACGATCTGCTTGTTCGCGTTGTGCAGGGTGTTGAAGGTGTGGAAGAACTCCTCCTGGGTGGACTCCTTGCTCGCCAGGAACTGGACGTCGTCCACGAGCAGGATGTCCATGTCCCGGTAGCGGCGGCGGAAGGTGTCCGCCTTGCCGTCCCGGATCGAGTTGATGAACTCGTTGGTGAACTCCTCCGACGACACGTAGCGCACCCGGGTGCCCGGGAAGAGGCTGCGCGAGTAGTGCCCGATGGCGTGCAGCAGGTGGGTCTTGCCCAGCCCGGACTCGCCGTAGATGAAGAGCGGGTTGTACGCCTTGGCCGGCGCCTCGGCGACGGCGACCGCCGCCGCGTGCGCGAAGCGGTTGCTGGCGCCGATGACGAAGGTGTCGAAGAGGTACTTCGGGTTCAGCCGGGCGGCCGGCTCGTCCTTGCGCGAGCCGCCGGCCGGGGGAGCGCCGGGCGGGGCGGGCACGCCGGGGACGCCGGGGCGCTCGGGGGCGCGCTCGGCGGGAGCCTTCTCGGCCGGGCGGCCGCCGGTCGGGCGGGAGCCGGGGGAGCGGCGGCCGGCGCCGGCGCGGGGCTGCTCGTTCGGGCCGGGGCCGTAGGCGCCGCCGAACAGGTCGCCCTGGGTGGTCGAGGGCGGGCTGGGGACGGGCCGCGGCGCCTGGCGGGGCGCGGCCTCCTCGTGGTCGCGGTACGGCGCCTGCTGCTCCTGGTAGCCGGGCCAGGACTGCGGGCCCGGCTGGCCGCCGTACGGCGCCGGGCGCTGCTCGTAGCCGCCGGTGTCGTAGCGGGGGCGCTCGTAGTCCTGCGGCTGCTCGTAGTCCGGCTCGTAGGGCTGCTGGTAGCCCTGGCCGCCGTAGCCGCCGGTGCCCTCCTCGGCCGGGCCGGGGTACGGCTCGACGGGCGGCTGCGGCGCGGGCGCGGGGGTGCTGGGCACGGCGTTGGCGTCGACCATCACGGCGATCCGCACCGGGCGGCTCAGCTCGCGGCTGAGGGCCTCGGTGAGCTGCGGCAGCAGCCGGCCCTCCAGCACCTGCTTGGCCCGCTCGTTGGGGGTCGCCAGCAGGGCGGTGTCGTGCATCATCCACATCGGCTGGGTGCGCTGCACCCACTGCTTGTCCATCTCCCCGACGTCCGGGTCGTTGACCAGCCGCTCGACGACCCTCGCCCAGACCGGGACGAGGTCGCTGTTGACATCAGCCACTGGTGCACGCTTTCCGATGAACAAACCAGACAAGTCCTGCAACGGTAGTCAGCGAACAGAGCCGGATCAAGTCGTTGTCCACAGGCTGTGGGCAACCCGGGGTGGGGAGGTCCGGTTTGACCCTCGGACCCCGTCCCGCGTACCGTAACCAGGTCGAGTTGTCGATGGCCGCTGCCGCATGTCCGCGGGTCCACCCGCTCCATAAGGCGCGCAGCACGGGCGCCGTGGATTGCCTGAAACCCCAGCCGAACTGGGGCGATGGGCCGGATTTCCGAAACATGGGGAGATCACGCGGACGCACGGTGACGGCCAAGCGACTCCCCGTCATCCTACGATTCACCTCAGGAGCCCCCGAGTGAGCAAGCGCACCTTCCAGCCGAACAACCGTCGTCGCGCGAAGACCCACGGCTTCCGGCTGCGTATGCGTACCCGCGCCGGCCGCGCCATCCTGGCCGCCCGCCGTGGCAAGGGCCGCGCCAGCCTGTCCGCCTGATCCACGCCAAGGGTCTGTTGTGCTGCCCTCCGAGAATCGGCTGCGGCGGCGCCAGGACTTCGCGACCGCGGTGAAACGCGGTCGCCGGGCCGGCCGGCCCCTGCTGGTCGTCCATCTCAGCAGAGAGGACGTCCAGTCCGGGCCGACCGACCGGACCAGCGACTCCCGCCCGCACGTCGCCGAGGGGACTCCTTCGGCGCGTGCGGGTTTCGTCGTGAGCAAGGCCGTCGGCCCGGCGGTCGTTCGCAACCTGGTCAAGCGCCGGTTGCGCCATCTCATCCGTGATCGTCTGTCCAGGCTGCCCGCCGGTAGCCTGATAGTGGTGCGCGCGCTGCCCCCGGCCGCGTCCGCCTCGTACCAGGACCTCGAACGGGATCTGGACGCGGCGCTCAAGCGGCTGCTGAGGGCGGAGCCCACCGCCGCGGCGCCGACGGGAGCAGGGCGATGAAGTACCTGCTGATGGGTCTGATCAGGGTCTACCAGTGGACGATCAGCCCACTGCTCGGTCCGGTCTGCCGCTACTACCCCTCCTGCTCGCACTACGGCTACGAGGCCGTGAAGGTGCACGGGGCGGTCAAGGGCGGCGGGCTGACCGTGTGGCGCATCCTGCGCTGCAACCCCTGGTCGCCTGGCGGGGTGGACCACGTACCGCCGCGCAAGCACCCGGTGTGGCACCGCCGGCTGCGCGATCTGCTGAGCCCCAAGAGCGGGACCGCCGAGCCGGAGCCGGTGGCGAAGCCCGATGCCAAGGAGTCTGACCGGTGACCTTCGGTTTTCTGAGTCCCCTCTACACGGCGGTGTCCTGGATCATCGTCCAGTTCCACTCGCTGTACAGCAACGTCTTTAGGTTCGATCCGGACGGTGGCTGGGCCTGGGGCCTGTCCATCGCCTCGATGGTCGTCGTCATCCGGATCTGCCTGATCCCGCTCTTCGTGAAGCAGATCAAGGCGACCCGGGCCATGCAGGCGATCCAGCCGAAGATGAAGGCCATCCAGGAGCGCTACAAGAACGACCGGCAGCGCCAGTCCGAAGAGATGATGAAGCTGTACAAGGAGGCGGGTACCAACCCGTTCTCCAGCTGCCTTCCCATCCTCGTGCAGGCCCCGTTCTTCACCGCCCTCTACGGCGTGCTGGCCCAGGTCGCCAAGGGCCACGACATCGGCGTCATCCACGGCGACCTGCTGCTGAGCGCCGGCAAGGCGCACATCTTCGGCGCCCCGCTCTCCGCGACCTTCGTCAGCAGCGGCGAGACCAGCGTCAAGATCGTCACCGCGGTGATGATCATCCTGATGTCGCTGTCGCAGTTCATCACCCAGCGCCAGCTGATGACCAAGAACGTCGACCTCACGGTCAAGACGCCGTTCATGCAGCAGCAGAAGATGCTGATGTACGTCTTCCCGGTCATGTTCGCCGTCATGGGCATCAACTTCCCGGTCGGTGTCCTGGTCTACTGGCTGACCACCAACGTCTGGTCGATGGGCCAGCAGCTGGTCGTCATCCACAACAACCCGACCCCGGGCAGCAAGGCCTTCCAGCACCGCCAGGAGCGGCTGAAGAAGGCCGGCCGGCTGCGTCCGGACGGTACGGAGATCAAGGGCGCGCTCTGGGGCATGCTGCCCCCGTCCAAGGCGGCCATCGAGGAGGCGGCCTCCGCCGCCGCGGTCGTCGAGGAGTCGGTCCGGGCGAGCCGTCAGCAGCCCCGCCGGCAGACCAAGGCCCAGCGCCAGCAGGGCGGTGCCGCGCAGGTGACCGAGGAGGCCCCGGCGGAGCCCGCCGAGGACGCCGCCCCGGCCGAGTCCGGTGCCGAGCCGGCCGCCAAGCAGACCGCGGCCAAGGCCGGCGGCCCCAAGCAGGGCACCAGGCAGCAGCCCAAGCGCGGCGGCCAGCGGCCGAAGAAGAAGTCCTGACCGGTCCCGGACCTGTCGTGACAGCGCGCAGAGCTTCGTTCCCGGCCCACCAGACTGGGCCCAACTCCGAAGGAGTCCATCAGTGACGGAAGGCACCACCTCCGCCGTCGAGACCGAGGCCGCCGCCGGCGCCGACGAGAGCCTCGTCGCGCGTCTGGAGCAGGAGGGCGACATCGCGGCGGACTACCTGGAGGGTCTGCTCGACATCGCGGACCTCGACGGTGACATCGACATGGACGTCGAGGGTGACCGCGCCCTGGTGTCCATCGTCAGCGACGGCAACGACCGCGCGCTGCAGCGCCTGGTCGGCCAGGACGGCGAGGTGCTGGAGGCCCTGCAGGAGCTGACCCGGTTGGCCGTGCACCGGGAGACCGGCGAGCGCAGCCGCCTCATGCTGGACATCGCCGGCTTCCGGGCCCGCAAGCGCACCGAGCTGGCCACGCTCGGCGCCAAGGCGGCGGAGCAGGCGAAGAGCTCCGGCGAGCAGGTCAAGCTGCGGCCGATGACGCCCTTCGAGCGCAAGGTCGTCCACGACGCGGTCGCGGCCGCCGGTCTGCGCAGTGAGTCCGAGGGCGAAGAGCCCCAGCGGTGCGTGGTCGTGCTGCCGGTCTGAGCCGGGCAGCTCGACACTCGGTCGCCTCGGCGGCCGATGGGCTTCACCGGACGCGACCCCGTCCGCCTCGTGCGGGCGGGGTCGTCGTCCCTTCGCGGGGCACGGCGTTCGGCGGGAGATGTTCCACGTGAAACAGTGCGATGAGCGGGTCGGTGGCGATCCGGGGATCGGAGAGGTCGAGATGGACACGGACAACGCGGCTGCCGGCCGGTCGGGGGCGGCTGACGTGAACCGGGCCGCCGAGGAGCGGACCATCGTGGAGCCCGAGCTGGACGTGCTGGCCGAGGCCCCGGCCGCCGCCCGGGAGGTGTTCGGCGACCGCTTCGACGCCGCCGTCCGCTACACCGAGCTGCTGGCCACCGCCGGGGTGCAGCGCGGACTGATCGGGCCCCGCGAGGTGCCCCGGCTGTGGGACCGCCACGTGCTCAACTGCGCGGTGCTGGCCGAGCTGCTGCCGAACGGCGCCACGCTGTGCGACGTCGGCTCCGGCGCCGGCCTGCCCGGCATCCCGGTGGCGCTGGCCCGCCCGGACGTCCAGGTGACCCTGCTGGAGCCGCTGCTGCGCCGCACCACCTTCCTGGAGGAGGTCGTCCGCGAGCTGGGGCTGGAGAACGTCACGGTGCTGCGCGGCCGCGCCGAGGAGATGATCGGCAAGCTCGCCGTGGACGTGGTGACCGCCCGCGCCGTGGCCCCGCTGGACCGGCTGGCCGGCTGGGGGATGCCGCTGCTGCGCCCGCACGGGCAGATGCTGGCGCTCAAGGGTGACAGCGCCGAGCAGGAGCTGGCGGACTCCCGGGCCGGGCTGGCCAAGCTCGGCGCGGTCGAGTCCTCGGTCATCTCGGTCGGCGAGGGCACCCTGGAGACCTCCACCCGGGTGATCCAGGTCAAGGCGGGGGAGAGCCCCGGCGGGGTGAAGGCGGCGACCCGGCGGGCCAAGGCGGCCCGGGCCGGGCGCAACGCCGGCACCCCCCGGACGGGCGGCGCGGGCGGCGGCCGGGGCGGGCGGCGCCGCAGCCGCTGAGGCCACGGCGCCGGCACGCCGGTACGCCGGGACAGGCATGATCCACGGGCGGACGGCCCTCCTGAACGGGAGGGGCGTCCGCCCGCGGTCGTTCCGGTGACGGGTCGGGCCGACCCCGGGTCATCGGAGTGTCGCAACGTCAGATTTCCGACATAGCGGGCATGGTGTTCCACGTGAAACGTCGCTCCTTGCTCTCCGGAATCTTGGCCCGCGGCCGGGCTGCGACTGTCGCCGCTCCGGTTCCACGTGAAACACTGGCGCCCATGCAGGACTCGGAGACCGTCGACCAGATCGACGACACGCCCATCGCGCGGGCTGCCCAGGCTGCGGTTCAGGCGATCGGCCGAGCGGGGGAGGGACTTCCCCGTCCCGCCAGCACCCGGGTGATGGTGGTCGCCAACCAGAAGGGCGGGGTGGGCAAGACCACCACCACCGTGAACATGGCCGCCTCGCTGGCGATGCACGGCCTGCGGGTGCTGGTCGTCGACCTCGACCCGCAGGGGAACGCCTCCACGGCCCTCGGCATCGACCACCACGCCGACGTGCCGTCCATCTACGACGTCCTGGTCGAGGGCAAGCCGATGGCCGACGTGGTCCAGCCGGTCCGGGACGTGGAGGGGCTGTTCTGCGTCCCCGCGACCATCGACCTGGCCGGCGCCGAGATCGAGCTGGTCTCGATGGTGGCCCGGGAGAGCCGGCTGCAGCGCGCCATCGCCGCCTACGAGCAGCCGCTGGACTACATCCTGATCGACTGCCCGCCCTCGCTGGGCCTGCTGACGGTCAACGCCCTGGTCGCCGGCCAGGAGGTGCTGATCCCGATCCAGTGCGAGTACTACGCGCTGGAGGGCCTCGGCCAGCTGCTGCGCAACGTCGAGCTGGTGCGCGCGCACCTCAACCCCACGCTGCACGTCTCGACCATCCTGCTCACCATGTACGACGCCCGGACGAGGCTGGCCGCCCAGGTCGCCGAGGAGGTCCGGACCCACTTCCAGCACGAGGTGCTGAGCACGGCGATCCCCCGCTCGGTGCGCATCTCGGAGGCACCCAGCTACGGCCAGACGGTGCTCACCTACGACCCGGGCTCGACCGGGGCGCTCTCCTACCTGGAGGCGGCCCGCGAGCTCGCGCAGCGCGCGGTGGGCCCGACCGGCTCGCTGGTGGGTCAGCAGCGGGACGGCAGCGGGACGACGGCGGTTCGGGGCACGGAGCCCCGGTGGCACGGCACGACGGAGGGTCAGCAGTGAGTGGTGGTCGCAGGGGTCTGGGACGAGGACTCGGGGCGTTGATCGGTCCCGCGGCCCCGGCTGACGGCGGCGCGGTGCGTCCCGCCGCCTCGCCCGCGCCGACCTCGGTGGTGGCGACCGGAGCGACGTCGCCGGCCTCGGTGCCGGTGCTGCCGGGCGGCCGGGGCACGGTGGCGGCCCGGGCGGCCGCGGGCAAGCGGGCCATCGAGCAGCCGCAGGCCGATCAGCCGGTGGCGGCTCCGGTGGCCGGTGCCTTCTTCGCCGAGCTGCCGCTGGACTCGATCACGCCCAACCCGCGGCAGCCGCGCGAGGTCTTCGACGAGGACAAGCTGGCCGAGCTGGTCGTCTCGATCAGGGAGGTGGGCCTGCTCCAGCCGGTCGTGGTGCGCCAGACCGGGCCGGACGGCTTCGAGCTGATCATGGGTGAGCGCCGCTGGCGCGCCTCCCGGGAGGCCGGCCTGACGCTGATCCCGGCGATCGTCCGGGCCACCGAGGACGACAAGCTGCTGCTGGACGCCCTGCTGGAGAACCTGCACCGGGCGGAGCTCAACGCGCTGGAGGAGGCGGCCGCCTACGAGCAGCTGCTGCACGACTTCTCCTGCACCCACGACGAGCTGGCCGACCGGATCGGCCGCTCGCGCACCCACGTCACCAACACCCTGCGGCTGCTGAAGCTCGCGCCGACCGTGCAGCGGCGGATCGCCGCCGGGACGCTCACGGCCGGCCACGCCAAGGCGCTGGCGGGCATCCCGGACGCGGAGCGCCAGGAGGAGCTGGCGAAGCGGATCATCGCGGAGGGGCTCTCGGTGCGCACCACCGAGGAGATCGTCAAGCTGATGGGCTCGGAGGCCAAGCCGAAGCGCCAGACGCCGAAGGCGGGCAAGCTGATCACCCCGGCCTTCAACGAGCTGGCCGACCGGCTCTCGGACCGCTTCGACACCCGGGTCAAGGTCGAGGTCTCGCAGCGCGGCGGCAAGCTGGGCAAGGGCAAGGTCGTGCTGGAGTTCGGTTCGGTGGACGACCTCAACCGGATCCTGGACAGCCTGGCGCCGGGCGAGGACGGGCTGCGGCTGTCGCAGGGCTGAGCCCGTCCCTCGGGCGTGACCGATGGGTGCATGATTCGCGTGAGCGGTTGTTTCACGTGGAACATGCACCCATCGGTGTTGGTGGGGGCATGCTCGACCTGCTCGACCGTGAAGTGGAGGAGGTGCACGGGGTATGGGACGCCGGGTCGTTCCGCTGACGCTGGACAACCTCGCGGATCTGCCGACGACCTGCCGCTCCTGCGTGTTCTGGGAGCTGGATCCGGTCAGCGGGAGGGCGGCGGTGGAGTCCGGCAAGCCCGAGGCGGAGAAGGAGGGGTGGATCTCCGCGGTGCTGCTGGAGTGGGGCTCGTGCGGCCGGATCGTCTACGTGGACGACCAGCCGGCCGGGTTCGTGCTGTACGCGCCGCCCGCGTACGTGCCCCGGTCGCAGTCCTTCCCGACCAGTCCGGTCTCCCCGGACGCCGTTCAGCTGATGATCAGTCGGGTGCTGCCCGGCTACCAGCGCCAGGGGCTGGGCCGGGTGCTGGTGCAGACGGTGGCCAAGGACCTGCTGGGGCGCGGGGTGCGGGCGATCGAGGCCTTCGGCTCGGTGGGCCGGGTGCCGACCAGCTGCGTGCTGCCGGCCGACCACCTGCTCGCGGTGGGCTTCAAGACCGTCCGGCCGCACCACCGCTACCCGCGGCTGCGGCTGGAGGCGCGGACCACGCTCTCCTGGCGCGGCGGTGCGGAGGGGGCGCTGGAGCGGCTGCTCGGCGCCGGGCGCAAGGAACCGGCCCTTCGGCCGTTCTGAGCCTCCGGTGCCCCGGGGGACGCGCCTCGGGAACGGGCCGGAGACGACGACGGCGGCGGGGCTCCCCTCGGACCGGGGGAGCCCCGCCGCCGTGCGGCAGGCGGTGGCGGACCTAGATCAGGCCGTCCAGCTCGCGGAGCAGAGCGGCCTTCGGCCGGGCACCGGTGATCTGCTTCACCGGCTGGCCGCCCTTGTACAGGATCAGCGTCGGGATCGAGATGACGTTGTACTCGGCAGCGGTCTTCTGGTTCGCGTCCACGTCGAGCTTCGCGACGGTCAGCTTGTCGCCGTGCTCGGCGGCGATCTCCTCCAGGACCGGGGCGACCTGGCGGCACGGGCCGCACCAGGTGGCCCAGAAGTCGACCAGGACGGGCTTGTCGCTCTCCAGGACATCGGCAGTGAACGTCGCGTCGGTGACGGTGGTGGTGGCGCCGGCCACGGGGACTCCTCGGGTAGGACGGAGGGGGTGCTGCCAGGACAACAACGGACGGGGGAGTTCTGTTTCTGCCTGGCCGGGGGAGGGGTGCCGGGGGTGCTCCGGGTGTTCCCCGTGGAACACCCCCGGGAGGCGCGAGGGGGCTGGGGCTCAGACCGCCACGACGGCGGCCTTGGCCTCCAGGTCGTCCAGCGCGGCGAGGTAGCGCTCGGCGTCCAGCGCGGCGGAGCAGCCGGTGCCGGAGGCGGTGATCGCCTGGCGGTAGGTGTGGTCCACGACGTCGCCGGCGGCGAAGACGCCCTCGATGTTGGTCCGGGTCGAGGGGGCGTCGACCTTGAGGTAGCCCTCCTCGTCGAGCTCCAGCTGGCCCTTGAACAGCTCGGTGCGCGGGTCGTGGCCGATCGCGATGAACAGGCCGGTGACGTCGAGCTCGCGGGTCTCGCCGGTCTGCGTGTCGCGCAGGGTGACGCCGCTCAGCTTCGGGTCGCCGTGGATGGCCTCGACCGCGCTGTTCCACTCGAAGCGGATCTTCGGGTCGGCGAAGGCGCGCTCCTGCATCGCCTTGGAGGCGCGCAGGGCGTCCCGGCGGTGGATGATCGTGACGGACTTGGCGAAGCGGGAGAGGAAGGTCGCCTCCTCCAGCGCGGTGTCACCGCCGCCGACCACCGCGATGTCCTGGTCGCGGAAGAAGAAGCCGTCGCAGGTGGCGCACCAGGACACCCCGCGGCCGGAGAGCTTGTCCTCGTTCGGCAGGTCCAGCTTGCGGTGCTGCGAGCCGGTGGTGACGATCACGGCGCGGGCCCTGTGCACGTTGCCCTCGGAGTCGGTGACGGTCTTGACGTCACCGGTGAGGTCGACGGCGACGATGTCGTCCGGGACCAGCTCGGCGCCGAACTTCTCGGCCTGCGCCCGCATGTTGTCCATCAGCTCGGGGCCCATGATGCCGTCCCGGAAGCCCGGGAAGTTCTCCACCTCGGTGGTGTTCATCAGCGCGCCACCGGCGGTGACGGCTCCCTCGAACACCAGCGGCTTGAGGGAGGCACGGGCCGTGTAGAGCGCTGCCGTGTACCCGGCCGGGCCGGAACCGATGATGATCACGTTACGGACGTCGCTCACTGCATCTCCTGGTTCGCATCGCGACCCGCGTTTGCTGCGGGGAGGGCGGTCCTGCTCCGCCGCCCGGGACAACGACTGACCAGTGTCCCGCATTCCCAGGCGGATCAGTACCAGGTGCCCGAAGTTCGGGAGCGTCGCGCCGCCCTGGTCGTCGATCGCATGGGCACGCCGCCCCACGGCCGGGGGTCCGTCAGCGGACCGGGACGGTCCGGTGCAGCAGGACCGGCCCGCAGTCGGCGGAGCGCAGGTAGACGTCGGCGTGCGCCGCGTCCCCGGGCACCGGGTAGACCAGCACGTCGACCGGGGCGCCCTGGTAGGTGCCCCGGTCGGTGGCCAGCGGGGTGCCGGCGGCGGGAGCCGGGCAGGCCGTCGCGGCGGATCCGGTGGCGGCGTGGGGGGCCGGGGCGGGCGAGCCCTGGGCCGGGGGTTCGGCGCCGCCGTCGGTGGGCTGCTCGGCGGTGGACCGGCCGGGCTCGGCCGGGCGCAGCCCCGGGGCGGTGGCCGAGCGGGTCAGCAGCTGCTGGATCTGCGCGGTGAGCCGGTCGTCCTGGTAGGCCGTACCGGCGGCACCGGACGACCGGGGGCTCTGCGCGGCGGCCACGTCCGGCCGGGGCGCGGCGGCGGTGGTGGACGCGCCGCGGCCGGTGTCGCCGGGGACGAGCCACAGGACCCCGCCCCAGGCGAGCGCGCCCAGCGCGGCGGCCGCGCCGGCCAGCAGGCCGAGCCGGCGCCGCCGCCGGGGGCGGCCGGGGCCGGTGGCCGCGCCGGAGCGGCCCGGCGGGGCGGCGGGCGGCGCCGAGGAGGCGGTCCGGGCGGGAGTCGGGGTGATGGCCCGGGGCTCCGCGGCAGGGGCCTCCTGGGGGGCCGTCCGGGCCTCGGCGGGGGCACGGGGGGCGGGTTCGGCGGCTGCCGCCGCCAGTGCGGCGTCCAGCCGGGCGGCGACGTCGGCGGGCATCGGCGGGGTCTCGACGTCACCGAGCAGCGCCTGGACCTCGGTCAGCGCCTCGACGGTCTCGCGGCACTCGGCGCAGCCGTCCAGGTGCCGGCGCAGCGCCTCGGCGGCCTCGGCGGGCTCGACCAGGCCCTCGGCCAGGTCGGCCAGCTCGTCGATCGACGGGTGGGCCCCGGCGGGTTCGGGGGAGGAGAGGGGGGCGCTCATCGCGGACTCGCGTCTCCTTCCAGAATCGTCCGGCCGGCGTTCGGGCCTGTCCCTGTGACGGTGCGGGGGCCGGTCGGGTTCCCCCGGGCACCGGATCGCGCCGGCGGTGTTCCACGTGGAACATCGGATCCGTCGCCCTGACTGCCCCGGTCCGCCGGTTCGCGCAGGTGCCGCACCAGCGGCAGCAGCCGGGCCCGGCCGCGGGCGCAGCGGCTCTTGACGGTGCCGACCGGGACGCCCAGCAGCTCGGCGGCCTCGGCGACCGGGTAGCCCTGCATGTCGACCAGGACCAGGGCGGCCCGCTGCTCGGCCGGCAGCTCGGCGAGCGCCGCGGTCAGCTCGCGCCGCACCTCGGCCCGGACCACCGGGGAGTCGGCCGGCTCGGCCGCGCCGACCAGGGTGTCCAGCCGCTGCGGGTCGTCGTCCAGCGGGGTGGTGCGGCGGGTGGCGCCGCGCCGGGCGCGGTCCAGGCAGGCGTTGACCACGATCCGGTGGAGCCAGGTGGTGACCGCCGAGCGGCCCTGGAAGCCGGCGGCGGCGCGGAAGGCGGAGACCAGGGCGTCCTGGAGGGCGTCGGCGGCCTCCTCGCGGTCGCCGAGGGTCCGCAGGGCGACGGCCCAGAGCCGGTCGCGGTGCCGGTTCACCAGCAGCCCGAAGGCCTCCGGGTCGCCGGCGACGTGCCGGGCGAGCAGCGTCGCGTCGTCGTCGTCCGCCACCCTTCGACCCCCTTGATCCTCCGTAGGCGCGGACCGTCCGTCAGCCGAAGACCTTGACCTCGGCGACGTGGCCGCGGAACTTTCCGTCGCCATCCTTCGGCAAAGCGGTCAGCCAGATCAAGACGTAACGCGTGGTGATCGGGCTGTCGAGGGTGTAGTCGACGCTGGGGCCGCTCTTCTTGCCGCCCCCGGCGACGGTGTAGGCGGTCAGCGGCGCCTTCTCCGGGTTGTCCCCCGCCTGGGCGGTGGGAACGCGCAGTTCGGCCGTGGTGGTGCCGACGAACTGGACGCTCACCGAGCTGACGGACTGCGGCGTGCCGAGGTCGACCAGCAGGCCGGTGCCGTCCCGGAAGCCGCCGAGCTGGTCGTCGTAGCCGAAGGTCGGCCAGTCCGTGCCGGGGTCGCCGTCGATGGCCTTGGGGAGGAGGTACACGGAGGCCGGGTCGGCCTTCGGGTTGTACGAGATGGCCGCCTTCGGCTGGATCGGCACCGGGGTGTGGGCGGTGGCCTTGGCGGCGGTCGGCGCGGAGCTGCTGGTCGAGGACTGCGGGGCGGCGACGGCCTGCCCGTTGTTGCGCAGGTGGTCGACGAACTGCCAGGAGGCGACGCCGATGGCGCCCAGGGCGACCGTCCAGGCCGTGGCCTTGACGACCCGCCGTAGCCGCCGCTTGGTGCGGCGGGTGCTGGTCGGGCGGGAGGAGGCGGGCAGCGGGGCGACCGCCGGGTCGGCGACCCGGGTGGGGTTGGGCGCGGTGGGCAGTGCGTGGGTGTTGTGCCGGGGCGGGGCCGGGAAGGCGGGCAGCTCCGGCTCGGGCTGGCGGATGCGCGGCATCCGGCCGATCTCCCGGGCGAGTTCCTCCGGGGTGGTGATCGGCTCGGCGTGGTGCGGCGGGTGGTCGAACAGGGCGCGCGCGGCCAGTTCGGACAGGCCCTTGTGGACCCCGGCGCGGATCTGGTCCGGCGCGGCGTTCTGCAGGCCCTTGGGCAGGCCCTTCAGGTCGTAGCGGTCCTCGGGGTAGGGCCAGCGGTGGGTGAGCGCGGCGAACAGCAGGGCGCCGATCGCCCGGGTGTCGGCGCGCTGGGCGTCCTCGGCGGTGTCGTCGGCGGGCAGGCCGCGCAGCGCGGCGTCGACGGCGATGCCGTTGATCCGGTACTGGCCGCTGTCGGTGCGCAGCACGCAGCGCGGGGTGAGCCGCAGGTGGGCCTGGCCGCGCCGGTGGGCGGCGGCCACCGCGTCGGTGACCTGGCGGACCATCTGGTACGCCTCGTGCGGCTCCATCGGGCCGTTCGCGAGCAGCCGGGCGAGGTCGGAGGCGTGCGGCAGCCACTCCCGGACGACGTAGGCCAGCTCGCCCTCCTGCACGGCGTCCAGCACCTGGACGAAGCGCGGGTCGCCGAGCAGGGCGGCGGACTTGGCGGCGGCCAGCACCTTGCGGGCCCGTTGGTGGCCGGAGGCCATCAGGTGGACGCCCACGGCCCGGCGGAGCTTCTCGTCGACGGCGCGCCAGCTGCTGAAGGTCTCGGTCTGGGAGATGCACTCCTCGAGCCGGTACCGGTGGCCGATCTTGTCGCCGCTGTGCCGCAGTGGGGCGGGCAGGGTGCGCGGGAGGGTGGCGGTGTCGCGCGGGTCGAGGGTGGGCTGCGGGTCGGTGGGGCGGCGCTCGGCGGCCGGGGCGGTGCCGGCGGGCTTCTTCCGGGGGGAGCCGGCGGCCAGTTCGGCGGCGATCTCCCGTGCCGAGAGCGGGGCGGTGATCTCCGCGGTCTCCTCGCCGGTGCCGGCCTCCGGCCCGGCGGCCGCGGCGCTCCCGGCGCCCTTGTCGGCGGCGCCCTTGTCGTCGGCGCTCTTCCCGCCGGCGCGCTTCGCACCGGTCTTCGGGGAAGCGTTCCCGGGGGCGGGTGAGGCGTCGTCCGGGGAGGCTGCGTCGGCGGCGCCCGGGGTGGTCTTCCCGCCCTCGTCGAGCTCGTCGATCGCCGCGGCCAGTGCGGCCTCGTCCGCCGCCTCGTCAGCTGCTGACGTGTCGACGACCGCCTTGGTGCCATCAGCCACCGTGGTCCTGCCTCCCCTTGTGTCGCCCCGGCCTGAGAGAGTCGCTGGAGCGCGCGGGTCGGTGTCCCGGTGCTCCAGGACAATTGTGCCCACTCTTCTCCACCGGGTACGACCGCTGAGGGGGCCGCTCGGTTGCGTACCGGTGGAGAGATGTGGTGCAGAACCGACACCGGGCCGTCACGGCGCCCGGGTCGGGGGCGGCGGCACAGCACTCGGCCGGACGGGCGGAGGAGCTGTTCGCTCCGGTTGACGCCCGGTCAAGGGCGCCCGCTCGTCCGGCCGGTCGGTACGGCGGTCAGCGGCCCAGGCGGCCGCGGACCATGCCCAGCATGGCGTTCAGCTCCTCGATCCGCAGGCGCTTCGCGATGAACGCGAAGACCAGCAGCTGGAGGCCGCCGCCCAGGACGACCGAGAGCACGCTGCCCGGCCAGCCGCCGAGCACCTGCTGGATCCCCAGGCTGACGCCGAGGCCGACCACGGCGGCCGGGACGCAGGCGGCCGCCAGCCGGCTGTACGTCCGGCCGATCCGCTTGCTGTCCAGCCCGCCGATCTTCTTCTTCAGCTTCGGCAGGGCCACCGTCACTCCGACGGCGTAGGCCAGGCCGTAGCCGAACGCGATCCCGATCACCGTCCACTCGGCGGGCAGCAGCACCCAGCACAGCAGGGCGAAGCCGGCCTGGCAGACCGCGACCCAGACGGTGTTGGTGAACGGCGTCCGGGTGTCCTCGTAGGCGTAGAAGCCACGCAGCATCACGTACTGGGCCGAGTACGGGATCAGGCCCAGCGCGAAGGCGGAGAGCATCAGGCCGACGTTGGTGGCGGCGTTCAGGACGGTCGCGTTGCCGCCGACCGCGTAGATCGAACGGCCGATCGCCGGGCCGAGCGCCAGGAACAGGAACGCGGCCGGGACGACCGCCACGGCGGTGGTGCGCAGGCCGTAGGAGATGTCGTCGCGGACCGCGCCGGCGTCCTCGTCGGCCGCCGCGCGGGACAGCCGGGGGAGCACCGCGCTCATGATCGACACGGTGATCACGGCCTGCGGGAGCTGCCAGATCAGCAGCGCGTTGGAGAACGCGGCCAGACCGACACCGCCGTGCCCGGCCGCCGCGGCGGCGTCACCGGCCTTGGTGGACAGCTGGGTGATCACCAGGTAGCCGGCCTGGTTGGCGAGCACGAAGAAGAAGGTCCACTTCGCCAGCCGGGCGGCCTTGCCGAGGCCGTGGCCGCGCCAGTCGAAACGCGGCCGGAAGCGGAAGTCGGCCGCCCGCAGGTACGGGATCATCGCCAGCGACTGGACGACCAGGCCGATCAGGGTGCCGATGCCGAGCAGCCGGACGCCCTCGGGCGAGATGGTCTCGGGGGTGACCTGGGTGCTGCCGAAGCCGCCGAACACCCAGATGTACGCACCGAAGGTGAAGATCACCACGATGTTGTTCAGGACCGGGGTCCACATCATCGCGCCGAACCGGCCCCGGGCGTTGAGGACCTGGCCCATCACCACGTGGATGCCCATGAAGAAGATGGTCGGCAGGCAGTACCGGGCCATCGCCACCGTCGTGTCGGCCCGCTCCGGGGTCGACATCATGTCGTGCGCGATCAGCTGGACCAGCACCGGCGCCCCGAGCACGGCCAGGAAGACCACGCCCGCGAGCCCGACCATCACCAGGGTGAGCAGCCGGTTCGCGTAGGCGGTGCCGCCGTCCTCGTCGTTCTTCATGCTGCGCACCAGCTGCGGCACGAAGACCGCGTTCAGCGCGCCGCCGCCGATCAGGATGTACAGCAGGGTCGGCAGGGTGTTCGCCGAGTTGTACGAGTCACCCATCACGCTGACGCCGATGGCCGCGGTGATCACCATGGTCCGGACGAAACCGGTGCCGCGGGAGACCAGCGTGCCGGCCGCCATGATCGCGCTGGAGTTCAGCAGGGACGCGACCTTGCCGCCGCCGGAGGCCGCGGCGGGCTCGGCGGCGGGCGGCGGCCCGGCGGCGCGCTCGGCGGCGCGCTCCTCGGCGAGGTCCGCCAGCGGCTCGACCGCCGGGGGCACCGCGACGGCGGCCACCTGCATGGTGGCCTCCTCCTCGGAGAGCGGCGGGTCGAACTCGATCGGCGGCACGAAGGGGTGCTGCGCGTTCGGGCCGCCGTGCGGCGGCTGCCCCGGATGCCCGCCCATCGGCGGCTGCCCCGGATGCCCGCCCATCGGCGGCTGTCCCGGATGCCCGCCCATCGGCGGGAGTGGCGCGGGCGGGGCGGCCGGGTACGGCGCCGGTCCGGCGGGCGGGGCCGCCGGGGCCATCGGCTGGGCTGGGGCCGGCTGCGGTGCCGGCGGCTGCGCGGCGGCCTGGGGCGGGTGGCCGCCGAACAGCGCGTCCACCCCGACGTACTCGGTGGTCTCGGTGTCCCAGGCCGAGTGCGCCGGCCCGGGCTCCCACGGCCCCCGCGGCCGCTCGGGGCCGCCCCACGCGCCGTCGCCGACCGGGGCCTGCTCCTGCTGCCAGCCGGGCTGCGCCGGGGCGTCCCAGCCGGGCTGCACCGGCGGCACCGGGGGCGAGAACGGGGCCGCGGCCCGGTAGGGCGTCGGCGGCACCGGCGTCGGGTAGCCGCCGCCCTGCGGGGGCAGCTGCGGCGGCACGTCGTACGCGGTGGCCGGCTGCTGCGGCGCGGCCGGCTGGCCGGCCCGCAGGCCGTAGGGGTCCTGACCGTCCGGCGGGCTCCCGTACGCCTCGGCCGCGTACGGGTCCTGGGCGTAGGTGTCGGCCACGTACCAGTCGCCGGAGGGCGACTCGGCGCCCGGCCGGCTCTCGGCGCGGCCCGGCGGCCGCTCCTCGCTGCGCCCGGTCATGTCACCTCTTCGCTGTCGTGGGGGAGGCCGGCCCGGCGTCGCGGGCGGTCGGCGGTATCAAGGACCAACCTTCTCATCACCGGCCGTCCGATCCCGGCCATCGGCGCCGCTGTCGCGCGGTGTCTGCGCGGGGGCGCGGTCCTCGCCGCCGTCGTCGCCGTCCTGGTCGCGGTCCTGGTCGGGGCCGGCGTCGGGGCCGTGGTTCCCGGCCGGCCCGGCCGCCCCGCCCGCCGCCGGGTCGTCGTCGACCGGCTGGTCGCCGTCCTCGTGCGGCTGCCCGCCGCGCCGCTTGCGCTGGCGGACGAACCGCAGCGCGGCCAGCAGCAGCAGGACGCCGGCGCCCGCGAAGACGTACAGCACGCCGTTGGTCACCGAGGTGACCTCCACGGTGAAGGTCTGCGGGTCGCCGTACGGCTGCGGGTTCGGGCCGGTGGTCATCAGCTGGGCGGTCACGGTGACCGGGCCGTTGTTGCGCGCCTCGGCGTTGAACCGGAGGGTGACGCTCTGCGAGGCGGGGAGGACCAGCTCCTCCTCCTTGCCCAGCCGCAGCCGGTTCGGCTGGGCCGAGGTGAGCACCAGCTTCAGGTTGGTGACCGTCTGGGTGAGGCCGTTGCGCACGCTGACCTGCAGCTGGCCGGTGTTCCCGGCCAGCGTGACCACGGTCTTCTTCGGCACCTGGACGGCGTTGGTGAGGTCCTTCAGGTACTTCTTGACGCCGTCGCGGTAGGTGTTGCCGGCCGGTGCGTCGGTGCGCCACTCGGTGGACAGCGAGCGGACCATCGCGGCGCTGAACGGCCCGCGCACCCGCTGCGGCAGGGTGAGCACCCGCATCAGGGTGTCCAGGTCGTGCTGGATCCCGTCGGTGGTGCTCAGGTCGGCGGCCGGCAGCTCGGTGGCCCGGGTCTGGGTGGGGTAGTCGGTGGCCGCCGGGACGGCGGTGTTGGCCTTCGGGTCGGGCGTGGCCTGGGCCAGCTCGTCCAGCCGGACCGGGGCCAGCCACTTGCCGGACGCCTGCTGCAGGGCGTTCGCCAGCACCTTGGCGGTGCCGACCGACAGCTCGCGCGGCGGCATGACCAGCAGGCCGCGCTGGTTCTGCGGCTGCTCGTGGGTGATCGCGAGGGTCTCGGCGAGGAAGCGCTGGGTGGACCGGGTCTGCGCCTGCGGGTCCTCGAGGTCGCCCTGGAACAGCGCGGAGACGGTGTCGTCGGCGACGACGGCGCTCTGCCCGTTGCCGATCGGGCGCACCGCGGTCGGGGTGTACGGGACGGAGTCCGGGTCGGGCATGCTCGTGCCGTCGACCAGCAGCAGGCTGCTGCCGGCCTGCTGGGCGATGCCGGCGATCTGCTGGTCGAGGTGGCCCTGGTACGGCCAGGCGACGTCCGAGCGGGTGTCGATGCCGAGCCGGCCCTCGACGGTCAGTCGGCCGGCGGTGGCCGCCTTGTTCAGCGCGGTGCCCATCCCGGCCAGGTCGGCGCCGTTGTGCGCGATCGAGGCGAGGTCCGGGTCGGCGTACGGCAGCGAGACCACCTGGGCGCCGTTCTTGCCGACGGCGGCCCGCAGCTTCTCCAGCCACGCGGTGGCGGCGGCCGAGCCGGTGCCCTGGACGGTGTTGTCGTCCCGGGCCGGCTTGCCGACCGACTCGGTGCCGGGCTTCTGCACCCGGTACGACTTGTTGGTCATCGCGAAGGCGGTGTCCAGCAGGTCCGGATCGATCATCCAGGTCAGCCCGGGCAGCTTGGCGCCGGTGTCGACCAGCTCGTACAGCCGCCCGCCCGGGGCGAACTCGGCGGCCAGGCTGTCGTTGCGCAGCACCGGGACGGTCTGGTCGTTCTCGGCGTACGTCTGCGCGGCCAGCACCGGCGCGTGCGTCAGCGGCCAGAGCGTGGTGACCTTCGTCGGCTGCGCCTCGACGCCGCCCGGGTTGTACGGCAGGAAGGTGCGGGCGATGCCCAGCGGCCGGTCCCGGGAGTTGTCGCCGGTCGAGCCCCAGGCGTCCACGGCGAGCTCGTACACGCCGCTCTCGGACAGCCCGAGGTCGCTCACCGCGACGCCCAGGGTGTACTGCTGGCTCTGGCCCGGGCCCAGCTCGGGCAGGGCGTACTGGGGGCTCTCCAGCTCGGCGCCGTCCCGCTCCATCGGCGTGCCGCGGCCGGCCACCATGGCCAGGTCGCCGCGCCGCTGCAGCGGCTTGCCGCTGTACGGCTTGCGGACGGCCGCGTGGGCGCCCTTGAGGACCGACTTGCCCGCGTTGGTGACGTGCCCGGTGATCGTCACGGTGCCGTTCGGCGCGGCCACCTGCGGAGTCATCGTCTCGATGGTCATCACCACCGGGTACTCGGCGGAGGCGCCGCTGTCGGAGGCCTGCCGGACGTCGCCGCCGGCGGTCAGCGCCACGGCCGGGGCGGCCGTGAACAGGGTCGCGGCGGCCGCACAGGCGGCGGCGAGGCGGCGGGCGGCGCGCCGCCCCCGGCCGGTTCGTTCGGCAGGGCGCTCGGCCCGTCCAGGCTGTCGGTGCGCCCCCAGGCCCGAGTGCCGTGCCGGCTCGCTCACTCGTTCCGCCCTCGCCGTTCTCGATCGCTCGCTGCTGATGCTGGTCGCCCGGCGCTGCCCGCCCGGCGTGATTCACTCGACGCTCTCCGCCGCGCTGCTGCCGGGAGGTTCCGCCGGCCGTGGCGACGCGTGACACCGCATCCCCTGTCCGGTGTCCGAGACTCGTCCACCGGCATGGTAACGATGCAGCCCGGCACGCAGTGTTGCGGGCTGTGGGGTGAGACGCTGGAAACGCGCGGGCGGTTGACCTGCCGGGGCACGTACCCTTGTGAGCCGTGTCCACTGCCAATGAGCCCACCGCGCGCACCGACCGTTCCAGCACCGCCGTCCAGGTCGTCCCAGGCCTGAGCGAGGCCCAGACGCTGGGGCTGCAAGAGCTGCTGCGGGTCTCACCGGTGGCCGACGAGATCGCCCGCCGGTTCCAGGCGGCCGGGCACCGGCTGGCGCTGGTCGGCGGCTCGGTGCGGGACGCGCTGCTCGGCCGGCTCGGCAACGACCTGGACTTCACCACCGACGCCCGCCCGCAGCAGGTGCTCAAGCTGGTCAAGGGCTGGGCCGACGCGGTCTGGGACGTCGGCATCGCCTTCGGCACCGTCGGCGCCCGCAAGGACACCCCCGAGGGGTCCTTCCTGATCGAGATCACGACCTACCGCTCCGAGGCGTACGACCGCACCTCCCGCAAGCCCGAGGTCAGCTACGGCGACACCATCGAGGAGGACCTGGTCCGCCGCGACTTCACGGTCAACGCGATGGCCGTCGACCTGCCCGGCCGCGGCTTCGTCGACCCGCACCACGGCCTGGACGACCTGGAGGCCCGGGTGCTGCGCACCCCCGCCACCCCCGAGGAGTCCTTCTCCGACGACCCGCTGCGGATGATGCGCGCCGCCCGTTTCGCCGCCCAGCTGGACTTCGACCCGGCGCCCGAGGTGGTCGCCGCGATGACGGCGATGGCCGAGCGGATCACCATCGTCTCGGCCGAGCGGATCCAGGCGGAGCTGAACAAGCTGCTGCTGTCCCGGTACCCGGTGAAGGGCCTGCGGCTGCTGGTCGACACCGGGCTGGCCGGGTTCGTGCTGCCCGAGCTGCCCGCGCTGCAGCTGGAGCGCGACGAGCACCACCGGCACAAGGACGTCTACGAGCACTCGCTGACCGTCCTGGAGCAGGCCATCGACCTGGAGCAGGACGGCCCGGACCTCACCCTGCGGCTGGCCGCGCTGCTGCACGACATCGGCAAGCCGCGCACCCGCCGCTTCGAGTCGGACGGCCGGGTCTCCTTCCACCACCACGAGGTGGTCGGCGCGAAGATGACCCGCAAGCGGATGCGCGAGCTCAAGTACTCCAAGGAGCTCACCGAGGACGTCTCGCGCCTCGTCGAGCTGCACCTGCGCTTCCACGGCTACGGCGGCGGAGAGTGGACCGACTCGGCGGTGCGCCGCTACGTCACCGACGCCGGCCCGCTGCTGGAGCGCCTGCACAAGCTGACCCGCTCGGACTGCACCACCCGCAACAAGAAGAAGGCCGCGACGCTGTCGCGCACCTACGACGGGCTGGAGCACCGGATCGCCGAGCTGAAGGAGCAGGAGGAGCTGGACGCAGTCCGCCCGGCGCTGGACGGCAACCAGATCATGGAGCTGCTCGCCCTGAAGCCCGGGCCGATGGTCGGCAAGGCGTACAAGCACATGCTCGAACTGCGCCTGGAGCACGGCCCGATGGAGCACGACGCGGCGGTCGCCGCGCTGCGCGAGTGGTGGGCCGGCCAGCAGCAGGGCTGACGGACCCGGGGCGCCGGGACGCGACGAGGGGGTGGCCCCGGCCGAGTGCCGGGGCCACCCCCTCGTCGCGTTCGTCGGTGCGGTCGGCCTCAGCTGATCTGCTTGAGGCAGAGCACGTAGTCCAGGGCCGGCCAGTTGGGGTGCTTGCTGGTGTACCAGCTGTCCGCCTTCGACTGCTTCTCGCAGACCTTCTCGTCGGAGGTGGCCGGGTACTTGTAGACCACCTTGTACTGGGCCTTCGGGTCGCTGCAGGGCAGCATCGTGACCTTCGGGTGGGTGTCGGTGGTCTCGCTGGTGCCGTTCTCGTTGCGCAGGCAGTCGCCGACCTTGGCGTCGTCCACGCTGTCCTTGGGCGTCGGGGTCGGGGTCGGGGTGAAGGTCGGCAGCGGCGGCGGGGTGTACGTCCAGGTCGGCGAGGGCAGCGGCTTCGGGGTGAAGGTGAACGGCGTCGTGGTCGGCGTCGTCACCGCGAACGGCGCGGGGTTGTCCTTGCCAGTCGGGCCGAGCGCGCCGGTGGCGGCCAGCACCACTGTGACGACCAGCGAGACCGGCAGGATCAGCATCGCGATGCTCGGCCGGCGGCCGAGCGGCACGCCCGGGTCGAGCTGCGGGCCGTGGGTGCCCGGGGCGGGCGGCGGCAGCTTGTTGATCTTGCTGTTGGAGAACAGGTTCATCAGCAGGGTGATCGGCGCCATGACCACCGACACCGGGCTCCACCAGCCCTGCACCAGGGTGCGGGAGGACATGTCGCGCACCGTCGCCGTTCCGCAGGTGCGGCAGAACGGGCCGGACATCCGCAGCATCCGGTAGGCCAGGATCAGGCCCTGGTGGCCGCGCACGGTGGTCTCCACGGCCGGCATGCCGCCGCAGAAGCGGCAGGCGGGGCCGTCCATCGGCGGGTAGCCGTAACCGTCGCCGCCGTAGCCGCCGGCCCCTCCGTAGCCGCCGCCGTAGTCGTAGCCGCCGGGCGGCTGGGCGCCGTACGGCGGCTGGGGCGGCGGCGGGGCGCTCGGGTAGCCGTACCCGGGCTGGCCCACGGGCGGGGGCGGCGGGGCGCCGTAGGGGTTTCCGGCGGAGTACGGGTTGCCGTCGGGCGGCGGCGGCGCGCCGTACGGCATCTGCGGCGGCGGAACGGACAAGGGGTCCCCCAGGAGAGCGGTGGTGACGAAGGGTTCAGGACGACTGCACCGGCGGTTTGCCGGTGCCGGTGCCGGGTGCGGCGGGAGTCATCGGGCCGAGGCAGAGCACGTACCGCTTCTTGTTCCAGCGGCGGCCGCTCTTGCCGGAGACGGCGAAGCTGGTCTGCGACGTCTGCCGGCAGCGGTTGACGTCGCCGGTGTTCTCGAACTTCGACACTACGCGGTAATTGGCGCTGGAATCAGAGCACTTGACGACTTTCTCGACGCGGCTGCCGCCCACGTGCACGCAGTCGCCGGGTTTGGCGCTGCTGACGCTGGGGCCGGCCACGAAGTAGGCGACGCCGAGCACGGCGCAGCCGCCCAGCGCGCCGAAGAGCCGCAGTTTGGTGCGGCCGCGCTTGGCGGGGGGAGCGGCGGGAGCCGGTGCCGGGTAGCCGGGCGGCGGCTGCTGGCCGTACGGCTGGGCCGGCTGGCCGTAGCCGGGCTGCCCGTGGGCGGGCTGGCCGTACGGCTGGGCGGGTTGCCCGTACCCGGCGGGCGGGCCGTACCCGGCGGGCGGGCCGTAGGCCGGCGGCGGCCCGAAGCCGGGCGGGCCGGGCGGGCCCGGCTGCGGCGGCACGGGCGACGGCGGCGCGTACCCGGGCGGCGGCCCGTACGGGCTGGGCGGTGTGCTCATCAGTTCGTCCCCCGAGACCGAGTGCTGTCGCTCCGACAGGTCTGAGTACCTTAGCGAGTCGGTCCGACGCCATTTGTCCCGAGGTCCCGCCGGTTTTCCGGCCGGTCGGGGCGCGGCGTCACCGCGCCACCGGGTCAGTGGCCGGCCGGGCCCGTTCCGGTCGGCGGGCGTCGGCGGGCGGCGCGCAGGTAGAGGACGGCGGTGAGCGCGTACACCGCGGCGACCCCGACCACCACCGCGACCGAGCGGCCGGACAGCGGCAGCACCAGCGCGGTGACCAGGGCGGCGGCCACGAAGGCCACGTTGAACAGCACGTCGTAGACGGCGAAGACCCGGCCGCGGTACTCGTCCTCGACCGACTCCTGCACCACCGTGTCGGCGCAGATCTTGGTGCCCTGGGTGACCACCCCGAGCAGCAGGGCCGCGATCAGGCAGGGCACCACGGTGAAGCTCAGGCCCAGCGCGGGCACGAAGACCACCGGTGCCACCAGGCAGGCCGTCATCCACCCGGCCAGGCCCAGCCGGCGGGTGCACCAGGGGCTGACCACCGCGGCGGCGAAGAACCCGGCGGCGGACAGGCCGACCGCCTGACCGAGGGTGGCGAGGCCGGCCGCGCTGTCGGTCGGGTCGTTGAAGGTGTACCGGGCGAGCATCACCACGACCACGATCAGCACGCCGTAGCAGAACCGGGCCGCGGTGACGGCGGCCAGCGCGTGCACGGCGGGCCGGCAGTCCCGCACCAGGTGGCGCACGGCGGCGCCGAGTTCGGCGGCGGCCCGTCCCAGCGCCTGGCCGAGCCCCGGGCGGTCGCCGTGCTGCTCGGGGCCGAGCAGGTCGCGGTCCATCCGGCGGGCGGCGAGCGCGGCCGAGAGGTAGAGCAGCGCGGCCACCGTGACCAGCGCGGCGTCCGCGCGCGGCCCGGGGGTCATCACCTGGTGCAGCAGGAAGCCCAGGCCCCCGCCGGAGGCGGCGGCGACGGTCCCCAGGGTGGGGGAGAGCGCGTTGGCGGTGACCAACTGCTCCTGCTCGACCACCCGGGGCAGGGCGGCGGACAGGCCGGCCAGGATGAACCGGTTGAGCGCCGTCACCAGCAGCGCGGAGGCGAAGAACAGCCAGGTCGGCGCCTCGGCCAGGAGCAGCGCGGCGGTGCCCAGGCCCAGCCCGAAGCGGGCCAGGTTGCCGACGTAGAGCACCTGGCGGCGGCGCCAGCGGTCCAGCAGCACCCCGGCGAACGGGCCGATCACCGAGAACGGCAGCAGCATCACGGCCAGCACCGAGGCGATGTCGGCGGGGGAGGACTGCTTCTCCGGGGAGAACACCACGTAGGCGGCGAGTGAGACCTGGAAGACCCCGTCCGAGAGCTGGGAGAGCACCCGGGCGGTCAGCAGCCGCCGGAAGTCGCGTCCCCGGAGCAGGTCGGCGAGCGTGGCGCGGTGCGCGGACTGGTGGGTGCTGCCGTTCTCGGTGATCGCCACCCGCCCAGGGTGCCACGGAACCGGGCGCTGTTTCACGTGAAACATCGGCAGGGAAAAGGTGAAGGGCTCACGATCCGGAGATCGTGAGCCCTTCGGTCACGCTAGAGCCGTCAGCTCAGCGCTCAGCGCTCAGCGCTCAGCGCTCGACCTCGCCGCGGATGAACTTCTCGACGTTCTCCTTGGCCTCGTCGTCGAAGTACTGCACCGGCGGGGACTTCATGAAGTACGAGGACGCCGACAGGATCGGGCCGCCGATGCCGCGGTCCTTGGCGATCTTCGCGGCGCGCACGGCGTCGATGATGACACCGGCCGAGTTCGGGGAGTCCCAGACCTCGAGCTTGTACTCCAGGTTCAGCGGGACGTCGCCGAAGGCCTTGCCCTCCAGGCGGACGTAGGCCCACTTGCGGTCGTCCAGCCAGGCCACGTAGTCCGAGGGGCCGATGTGGACGTTCTTGGCGCCCAGCTCGCGGTCGCGGATCTGCGAGGTGACGGCCTGGGTCTTGGAGATCTTCTTGGACTCCAGGCGCTCGCGCTCGAGCATGTTCTTGAAGTCCATGTTGCCGCCGACGTTCAGCTGCATGGTGCGCTCGAGGATGACACCGCGGTCCTCGAACAGCTTGGCCATCACGCGGTGCGTGATGGTGGCGCCGACCTGGGACTTGATGTCGTCACCGACGATCGGCACGCCGGCCTCGGTGAACTTGTCCGCCCACTCCTTGGTGCCCGCGATGAACACCGGCAGGGCGTTCACGAAGGCGACCTTGGCGTCGATGGCGCACTGGGCGTAGAACTTGGCCGCGGCCTCGGAGCCGACGGGCAGGTAGCAGACCAGGACGTCGACCTGCTGGTCCTTGAGGACCTGGACGACGTCGACCGGGGCCTCGTCGGACTCCTCGATGGTCTCCAGGTAGTACTTGCCCAGGCCGTCGAGGGTGTGGCCGCGCTGGACGGTGACGCCGGTCGGCGGCACGTCGCAGATCTTGATGGTGTTGTTCTCGCTGTTGCCGATGGCGTCGGCCAGGTCGAAGCCGACCTTCTTGGCGTCGACGTCGAAGGCGGCGACGAACTCCACGTCACGGACGTGGTAGTCACCGAACTGGACGTGCATCAGCCCGGGGACCTTGCCGGCCGGGTCGGCGTCCTTGTAGTACTCGACACCCTGCACCAGCGACGCGGCGCAGTTGCCCACGCCCACGATGGCTACGCGAACCGAACCCATTCCGGTTGCTCCCTCTGATCTCATGAGGACCGCCGGATGTGACGGCACTCGTCCTGCTTCTTCGAATGACTGCTTGTACGGGCGCGCGGGGCGCCCTCTCCTGCCGCGCGGCACGGGGCTGGCGCGGCGTCAGCGCTCCTCGGCGGAGCGCCCCGGGCGGTCGTACGGTGACCCGGGCGGGCCCGGGGGCCCGTCCTCCTGGCCACGGCCGTCCGAAGTCTTGGGGGTCCCGCCGTTGGCGGGGCCGGGCCGACCGGTGCGGTTGGCCCGCTCGGTCTCGATCAGCTCGTTGAGCCAGCGGACCTCGCGCTCCACCGATTCCAGTCCGTGCCGCTGCAGCTCGACGGTGTAGTCGTCGAACCGCTCGCGGGCCCGGGCCAGCGAGTTGCGCATCCGCTCCAGGCGCTCCTCCAGCCGGCTGCGGCGGCCCTCCAGGACGCGCATCCGGACGGCCCGGTCGGTCTGGCCGAAGAACGCGAAGTGGACGCCGAAGTGCTCGTCCTCCCAGGCGTCCGGGCCGGAGTCGGCGAGCAGTTCCTCGAAGCGCTGCTTCCCCTCGGCGGAGAGCCGGTAGACGATCTTGGACCGCTTGCCGTTGAGCGCGGTGGCCGGGACGTACTCGACGTCCGGGTTGTCCTCGACCAGGAAGCCCTGGGCGACCAGGCTCTTCAGGCAGGGGTAGAGCGTTCCGTAGGAGAGCGCGCGGAACGTTCCGAGCAGGATGTTGAGCCGCTTGCGCAGTTCGTAGCCGTGCATCGGGGCGTCGTGGAGCAGGCCGAGAACGGCGAATTCCAACACTCCTGAGCGTCTGCCCACTGGTGTCGTCCTCCTCCCTCTCGACCCTGGTCCGGCCGGCCATCGGAAACAGTATGCCGTTTCGATGTATCGGCTCGATATATCGAGAACAGTAAGCCTGGCCCCCGGAACCGGCAAGGGGGGCACGCGTGAATGTGATCACAAGCCGACGCGCGGGTGGGCTTGGCAACGGGCGTGTAATGATCTGACGCCGTTTTGCGGGTATTGGCGGCTGATGCCCGATTAGTTGTATTTCCAGGCTGCGTACGCTGTCGCGTGTGCACGAGGACCACCTCCGGGATCGGGTCGGTTTGCGGGCATTCGGACGTGAACCTGCCTTCAGGCTGGAATCGCCTGGCGAGGAGTGGCTGGAAAGATGAGCGAACGGCGGCGCAGGACGCCCAACCCGGGCGGCGAGGGTCAGCAGCCCCCGGGGAACAGCGGAGGCCGCCGGGGCGGACCGGGCCGCGACGAGCTGCGCTCGGACGGCATCCGCCCGCGCCCGCCGGGGATGCGGGAGACCGCGCAGCAACCCCGGATGACCAGGGCCGAGATGCGCAAGGCCGCGCAGAAGGGCGGCAAGGGCGGCGGCGGCCGTCGCGGCGCCGCCGCGGCCGAGGCAGCCGCCGGTCCGGGCAAGAAGCGCTTCATCGACTACCCGCGGTTCGGCAAGACCGGCGTCCGGCGCTGGCTGCCGTCCTGGAAGCAGTGGCTCAGCGGGTTCGTGCTGGTCTTCGGGTGCTTCGTGGGCCTGGTCTTCTACCTGTACCAGACCACCCAGATCCCCGACATGAACGCGCTGGTCCAGCAGCAGAACACCATCTACTACTGGGCCGACGGCTCCGAGATGACCCGCAAGGGCGAGCAGAACCGGCAGATCGTCGAGCTCAAGGACATCAGCCCCAACCTGCAGAACGCCGTGATCGCCGCGGAGAACCAGAGCTTCAAGACCGACAGCGGCATCGACCCCAAGGGCATGCTCCGCGCCGTCTACAACATGGCGAAGGGCGGCGAGACCCAGGGCGCCTCGACGATCACCCAGCAGTACGTGAAGAACGCCTACCTGAGCCAGGAACAGACCCTGAGCCGCAAGGTGCGGGAGTTCTTCATCACGCTGAAGATCAACCAGAAGCTCGACAAGGACGAGATCCTCAAGGGCTACCTGAACACCAGCTGGTTCGGCCGCGGCGCGAACGGCGCCCAGGCCGCCGCCCAGGCGTACTACGGGATCGACGCCAAGGACGTCAGCGTGTGCCAGAGCGCGATGCTGGCCGGCCTGCTGAAGGGCGCCGGGCTGTTCGACCCGACCAACCCGAACAACAAGCAGCGGGCGACGGAGCGGTGGAGCTGGATCCTCGACCAGATGGTCAAGACCAAGGCCATCACCCCGGAGGAGCGGGCCAAGTGCACCGCCTTCCCGGACCCGATCCCGCCGAAGCCGAGCTCCAAGATGAACGGTGAGATCAGCTACCTGGTCGACACCGCCAACCGGTACGTGATGGCCACCGACAAGTCGATCACCCAGCAGGTGATCGACAAGGGCGGCCTGAAGATCTACACCACCTTCGAGAAGGACAAGGTCGACGAGCTGAAGAAGGCCGTCGACGACGTCAAGGCCGAGAACCTCGACCCGAAGAAGCGCCCCGACAACGACACCTTCGTCCAGTTCGGCTCCGCCAGCATCCGCCCCGGCGACGGCGCGATCGTCGCCATCTACGGCGGCGACGGCGTGGAGAACGGCCACTTCGACAACAACGCCGAGGCCACCGGCGTGCAGGTCGGCTCGACCTTCAAGCCCTTCGTGCTGGCCGCCGCGATGCAGACCGGCGTGCAGACCGCGAAGGACGACAGCGGCAAGCCGAAGCGGATCAACGCCGACAGCCGCTACCTCTCCGACGACATGGCGGTGATCCGCAAGGCGGACGGCTCGCCGGTGATCGGCGACGACGGCAAGCCGTACCGGCAGAAGAACGAGGACACCGGCAAGCGCGGCTACGTCTCGCTGCGGCAGGCCATGCAGTGGTCGTACAACGTGCCCTTCGTCCAGCTCGGGCAGGACGTCGGCGGCCAGAACGTGGCCGACATCGCGGTGCAGATGGGCGTCAAGAAGGAGAGCCTGGCCGACCCGAACACCGCGACCTTCCCGATCGGCACCTCCACCATCAGCCCGATCCGGATGGCCACCGCCTACGGCACCCTCGCGGCCAGCGGCAAGGAGGCCGAGCCCTACTCGGTCACCAAGGTCGAGGTGGACGGCCGGGAGAAGCCGGGCTTCGGCAAGAAGGACACCAAGGTGGCGCTGGAACAGGCCGTCGCCGACAACGTCACCGACGTGCTGGTCAACGTGGCCGCGAAGGGTACCGGTACCAAGACCAACGGGCTGGGCCGCCCGGTGGCCGGCAAGACCGGTACCACCGACAAGAACAAGTCGGCCTGGTGGGTGGGCTACACCCCGCAGCTGGTGACCAGCGTCGCGATGTGGCGCGAGGACCCGAGCAAGCACCAGCGGGAGTCGCTCAACGGCACCGGCGGCAAGGAGTCCATCCACGGTGGTGACATCCCGACCGACGTCTTCACCCGGTACATGAAGGCCGCGCTCGCCAACGAGAAGAAGGTGGACTTCCCGACCCCGACGCCGGTCGGCAGCGAGGTGGACTCCTCGGGCGCGCCGTCCACGGCCACCGCGGCGCCGACCGCGACGGCCACCGACACGCCGTCCGCCCCGGCCCAGCCGCAGCCCAACCAGCCGCAGCAGCCGCAGCCGCCGCAGCCCACCCAGGGCGGGGGCTGCGTCCCCGGCGTGGACTGCCAGGGCCCGCAGCCGAGCAAGACGCACACCGCGAGCCCGCCGCCGACCGGTGGCGGCTGCATCCCGCTGGTCAACTGCCCGCCGGCACCGACCGACACCACCACACCGGGCGGTGGCGGGGGCGGTGGCGGCGGCAAGGGCACCGGCAAGCCGACACCCACCACGACTCCCTAGCGGTTCACCGGAACGTGTGACGGCGGTGGCGGTCCTCCTCGGAGGGCCGCCACCGCCGTTTCGGTACGCCGGCCGGGCCGGTCCGCCGCGATCCGGGCCTCGGACGGTTGCGGGGTCCTCCTCGTCCGCGCGCGGCCGGTGCGGCAGGATGTGCGGCATGACGTCGAGCGATCGTGACGAAACCGCCGGCCCGTACGGGCCCGGCGCCGCCGAAGGGCCCACCCCGGCAGCCGTCGCCACGGCCGCGCCGCCGGTCGAGACCGTGGTCGTCCCCGCCGACGAGGACCCGGTGGCGGCGGCCGGCAGCGAGGTGATCGGCGGCCCGCCCGGACGGCGGGCGCTGCTCGGCGTCTCCTGGTGGATCCCGGCCCGCTTCCTGGCGCTGGTGGTCATCGTGGTCTCGGTGCTCGGCATGGCGCAGAAGCTGCCCTGCTACGAGCAGGCCTGGTTCCAGCCGGGCTCGCCGCAGTACATCCACGCCTGCTACAGCGACGTCCCGCACCTGTTCTCCGGGCGCGGCTTCGCGGCCGGGCTGCACCCGTACGTGGACCGCATCCCGGGCAGCTCGGGGGACCTGCAGTACCTCGAGTACCCGGTGCTGACCGGCCTGTTCATGCAGGTCGCGGCCTGGCTGACGCCCGGCGGCGGGGACCAGCAGAGCCAGGAGCAGTGGTTCTGGGCGATCAACGCCGGAATGCTGATGGCCTGCGCGGTGATCGCCGTGGTCGCGCTCTCCCGCACCCACCGCCGCCGGCCGTGGGACGCCCTGATGTTCGCCATG
Source organism: Streptomyces sp. Y1 (assembly GCF_041053115.1). Lineage (NCBI taxonomy): Bacteria > Bacillati > Actinomycetota > Actinomycetes > Kitasatosporales > Streptomycetaceae > Streptomyces > Streptomyces sp. Y1. The sequence continues at coordinate 3,896,731 of NZ_CP163445.1, forward strand.
GCGCCCGTCCTGCTGCTCAACGGCACCGTCAACTGGGACCTGCTCGCCGTCGCGCTGGCCGCCGTGGGGATGGCCTGGTGGTCCGGCTCCCGGCCGGGCTGGGCCGGCGTCTTCATCGGCCTGGCCACCGCGGCCAAGCTCTACCCGCTGCTGCTGATCGGCCCGCTGCTGGTGCTCTGCTGGCGGGCCGGGAAGTGGCGTGAGTTCGGCACGATGCTGGGCGGCGCGGTGGGCGCCTGGCTGGTGGTCAACCTGCCGATCATGCTGGTCAACTGGCAGGGCTGGTCGACCTTCTACGTGTTCAGCAAGCACCGCGGCGAGGACTACGGCTCGATCTGGCTGCTGCTGATGCGCTGGCGCGGCGCCGCGCTGGACGGCCTCGACCTGTACATCGCGGTGCTGATGGTGCTGGGCTGCCTGGCCATAGCGTGGCTCGGCCTCGCGGCGCCCCGCCGGCCGCGCTTCGCGCAGCTGGCCTTCCTGGTGGTCGCGCTGTTCATCCTGACCAACAAGGTGTACTCGCCGCAGTACTCGCTCTGGCTGCTGCCGCTCGCGGTGCTGGCCCGGCCGCGCTGGCGGGACTTCCTGATCTGGCAGGCCTGCGAGGTGCTGTACACCCTGGGCATCTGGTCCCACCTGGGCTTCGTGACCGGGCCCAAGCAGCATGGGATCGGCGAGCCCTGGTACAACTTCGCGCTCGTGCTGCACGTGCTGGGCACGCTCTACCTGGTCGCCCTGGTGGTGCGCGACGCCCTGCGGCCGGAGCGCGACCCGGTCCGCTGGGACGGCAGCGACGACCCCTCCGGCGGGGTGCTCGACCACGCCCCGGACGTGTCCGTCCTCGGCACCGCCCGGTACCTGCGCGAGCAGCAGGACTACGTCGGCGCCGGATACGCGCCGGCCGGCCCCGAGCAGTGGCTGAACGAGCCCGAACTGCCGGAGCCGGCCGAGAAGCCGTAGCCGGTCGAGACCTAGCGGTCCACCACGCGGTCGAAGTGCGTGGTGGTGTGCCGGACCTGGAGGCCGAGCTCCTCGCCGATCGCGGGGGGCGCGGTCTCCCCGTCCAGGAACAGCAGCGAGACCTGCATGTGCGGCGGCTCGGCGAACCACAGCTGCTTGCCGGCCCAGTGGAACGGCGACTTGGTCTTGTTGACCGTCGCCAGGCCGGCCCGGGCGATGCCCTTGGCGCGCGAGGCCATGCTCTGCACGTACTTGGGCGCCTCCAGGCCGATGCCGTGCGCGGTGCCGCCGGCGACCACCAGGATGTGGCCGTCGGACGGCGCCGGGTGCTGGCGGTAGCCGTAGCGGTCGCCCTTCTTCACCGGGGTGACGTCCAGGACGGTGGCCCGGACCTCCAGCGCCGCGTGGTCGCCCAGCCAGAGCCGGGTGCCGATCCGGGCCCGGAAGACGGTGTCCGGGTAGCGCTGGGCCAGCTGCTCCATGCCGGCCGCGCCGAGGTGGCTGACGAACACGGTGTGCACCGGCACGCCGGCCGCCCGGGCGGTGTCCACCCAGTGGGCGACCTCCTCGACCGGGCTGGAGCCGTCCGGCCGGTCCATCGGCAGGTGCAGCGCCAGGCCCTCGAAGGAGACGCCGTCCAGCTCGGCGGCGACGGACTTCAGGTCGGCCGCGCTCACGCCGTGCCGGCGCATGGTGGTCATGCACTCCACCACCACCCGGGCGCCGTGCAGCGCCCGCAGCGCGTCCAGGCTCGCCACCGTCCGGATCACCCGGGCGTGCGGCAGCGGCAGCACCTCCTCGCCGACCCGGTACGGGGTGAGCACGAGCAGCTCGCCGCCGTAGTACTCGGCGGCGTCGGCCGCCTCGTAGGCGGTGCCGACGGCCAGCACACCGGTGCCGAGCAGCGTCGCCTCCTCGGCCAGCCGGTGGTTGCCCAGGCCGTAGCCGTTCCCCTTGGCGACCGGCACCAGGCCGGGGAACTCGGCGAGGACGGAGCGCTGGTGGGCGCGCCAGCGGTCGGTTTCGAGGTAGAGCGACAGCGTCATCGGGTCAGCCTCCTGAGCGGCGGACGGGCAGCGCGGACCGGGGTCAGCGGCGGGACATGTAGAGGTCGAGGGCCTTGTGCAGCAGCTTGTTGAGCGGGAAGTCCCACTCGCCGAGGTACTCGGCCGCCTGGCCGCCGGTGCCGACCTTGAACTGGATCAGGCCGAACAGGTGGTCGTTCTCGTCCAGGGTGTCGCTGATGCCGCGCAGGTCGTACACGCCGCCGCCGAGGGCGTAGGCGTCGCGCATCATCCGCCACTGGATCGCGTTGGAGGGCTTGACCTCGCGCTTGTGGTTGGCCGAGGCGCCGTAGGAGTACCAGACGTGCTCGCCGACCACCAGCATCGTGGTCGAGGCCAGCGGCTCGCCCTCGTGGTAGGCGATGTACAGGCGCATCCGGTTCGGGTCCTCGGAGTTGAGGGCCTTCCACATCCGCTGGAAGTAGGCCAGCGGGCGCGGGGTGAACTTGTCGCGCTCGGCGGTGACCAGGTAGAGCTGGTGGAAGATCGGCAGCTCGTCGTAGCCGCCCTGGACGACCTCGACGCCGCTCTTCTCGGCCTTCTTGATGTTGCGGCGCCAGAGCTGGTTGAAGCCCTTCTGGATGTCGTCCAGCGAGCGGTTGGCCAGCGGCACCTGGTACACGTAGCGCGGCTGGACGTCGCCGAAGCCGGCGCCGCCGTCCTCGCCCTGCAGCCAGCCGCCCTTGCGCAGCCGGTCGGCCACCTCGAAGGCGCGCGCCTCGTACCAGTCGGCCTCGACGTCGCGCAGGCGCTTGGCCTGCTTGGCGGCGATGGCCTCCTTGATGGTCGGCGCGTTCCAGCGGCGGATCACCACCGGCGGGCCCATCTTGACCGAGAACGCGCCCTGCGACTTGAGGTGCGCCAGCATCGGGGAGAGCCAGCGGTCGAGGTCGCGGTCGAACCAGTCGATGACCGGGCCCTCGGGCAGGTAGGCGAGGTAGCGCTTGAGCTTGGGCAGCTGGCGGTAGAGCACCAGGCCGGCGCCGACGAGCTGGTTCTGGTCGTCGAACCAGCCGATCGACTCCGAACGCCACTCGGCCTTCACGTCACCCCAGGCCGGCACCTGCATGTGGCTGGCCGAGGCGCGGCTCCTGATGAAGGCGAGGTGCTCCTCGCGGGTGATCGTCCTCAGGCGCAGGCTCATTGCTCGGTGCTCCTCGTCGGTCGGGCTGCGGTGGGCCCCGTGTTTCTCGGGCTGACCCTATCGTCCGGGGCCCGGACGCCCGCCGCTGCGGGCGCGACGGCGCCCCCGTCGCGTACCTGTCTGCTTGCAGATACGCCACGGGGGCGCCGAGGGTTCCTGGACGGGCGGGGCGGGGGCTCCCCAGCCGGATGCCGCAGCCGGGCTCCGCAGCCCGGCTCAGCCGATCAGACCGCCGCGGGCGATGCCGAGGTAGAAGCCGACCGCGGAGGCGCCGAGCGTGATCATCAGGACGAACCGCTCGGCCGTGGTGACCGAGACGAACATCCCCCAGAACCCCGTGATGATCCCGGCCAGGCCGGTCCACGAGGTGAGCACGTGCAGGTTGTAGAAGAACGAGGTGGTGAAGGCGATCACGCCCATGACGGCGGTGAGCGCCACCAGGGTGTTCTCTCGGGGGTGCGGGTGGCCGTCGGTGTTCAGCGTGAGCGCGGGCATGCGGTGGACGGACTGGGCCATGAGTCCCACCTCCTGGCGTGGAGACGAACGGGCAGGAATCCCGTTCCGTCCAGATTGCGGCGGTTGCGCCGCTCTCACAACCCCTATGCGTTTTGTTCGGCCGTCCGGGTGCAGGTAGGCTGTGCCGTCTGCACTGGTGTAGTTGTGCCCCCCTTGTGCCCTTCCGGGGGCCGGTCCCCTCCGGGGGAGCGGGGCCCGACTGTCCGACCCGGCCGCTACCGTGGGCCGGTGTCGTCACCGCACCGGTGCCGACGCTACGCACAACCCTCCTGCCACGGAGAGACCGTGGCCGCTGAGTCCAAAGGAGGTGGGTTACTCATGCGTCACTACGAGCTGATGGTCATCCTCGACCCCTCGGTCGAGGAGCGCGCTGTCTCCCCCCTGATCGAGTCCTTCCTCGCCGTCGTCCGCAACGGCGGTGGCAAGGTCGAGAAGGTCGACACCTGGGGTCGCCGCCGTCTGGCCTACGAGATCAACAAGCAGTCCGAGGGCATCTACTCGGTCATCGACCTGAAGGCCACGCCTGAGGTCGTCAAGGAGCTCGACCGCCAGCTGGGCCTGAGCGAGTCGGTTCTGCGGACCAAGGTCCTGCGCCCGGACACCCACTGAGCAACCTCTGAGGCCTTCGGGTCTCGGGTAGCTCGCGTCCGCTGTTCCACGTGGAACATGCGGTGAACGGACATCTTCCCGAGAGGTCATCACCACCATGGCAGGCGAGACCGTCATCACCCTCGTCGGCAATCTCGTCGACGACCCGGAGCTGCGCTTCACCCCGTCGGGTGCGGCGGTCGCGAAGTTCCGCATCGCGTCCACCCCCCGCACCTTCGACCGTCAGACGAACGAGTGGAAGGACGGCGAGAGCCTCTTCCTCACGTGCAACGTCTGGCGGCAGCCGGCGGAGAACGTGGCCGAGTCGCTGCAGCGCGGCATGCGCGTCATCGTGCAGGGCCGACTGCGCCAGCGGTCTTACGAGACCAAGGAAGGCGAGAAGCGGACGGTCTTCGAGGTCGAGGTCGACGAGGTGGGCCCGAGCCTGCGCTCGGCGACCGCCAAGGTCACCCGGGCCAACCGGTCCGGCGGCCCCGGCGGCGGCTTCGGCGGCCAGCAGGGTGGTGGCCAGGGCAACTGGGGCGGCGGTGGCGGCCAGCAGGGTGGCGGCAACTGGGGTGGAAACTCCGGTGGCGGCCAGTCCGGCCCCTCCGACGACCCGTGGGCGTCCAGCGCCCCGTCCGGTGGAAACCAGGGCGGCGGCTGGGGTGCCCCGTCCGGTGGCGGCTTCTCGGAAGAGCCCCCGTTCTAGAGCTGACAGATTTCGTGCGGCCCGGCCGCCGGCGCCCCCGGGCGCCCGCCGGGCCGTGAAACCAAATGGAGCACACCATGGCGAAGCCGCCTGCTCGCAAGCCGAAGAAGAAGGTTTGCGTCTTCTGCAAGGACAAGGTCAACTACGTTGACTACAAGGACACGAACCTGCTGCGGAAGTACATCTCCGACCGCGGCAAGATCCGTGCCCGCCGGGTCACCGGCAACTGCACCCAGCACCAGCGTGACGTCGCCACGGCCGTGAAGAACAGCCGTGAGATGGCGCTGCTGCCCTACACCAGCACCGCGCGCTAAGAGAGGGTGACCGAGTAATGAAGATCATCCTCACTCACGAGGTGCCGGGTCTCGGCTCCGCCGGCGAGGTCGTCGAGGTCAAGGACGGCTACGCCCGCAACTACCTGGTCCCGCGTGGCTACGCCATCCGCTGGACCAAGGGTGGCCAGAAGGACGTCGACGCGATCCGTCGCGCCCGCAAGATCCACGCCATCCAGACGCTCGAGGCCGCCACCGAGGTCAAGGGCAAGCTCGAGGGCGTCCAGGTCAAGCTGGCCGTCCGCTCGGGCGACGCCGGTCGTCTGTTCGGCTCGGTGACCCAGGCCGACGTCGTCGAGGCCATCAAGGCCGCCGGCGGCCCGGCCGTGGACAAGCGCGCCGTCGCGATCGCCTCGCCGATCAAGACCGTGGGCACCCACAAGGTCTCGGTCAAGCTGCACTCGGACGTCGTGGCCAACCTCGACGTCGCCGTCGTGGCTGCCTGAGTTCCCTAGCAGTGGCCTGAGGGCCGGGCTCCTCCGGGAGTCCGGCCCTCGGTCGTTCCCGCCGCGCCTCAGGTGCGCACCGGTACCGCCGCGCACCTCAGGTGCGCACCGCTCCGGTGACCAGCCAGCTGCCGCCGCGGGCCCGCCGGACCAGGAACGCGGCGCGCACCAGCATGAACAGGTTCATCGCCCACCAGAGCCCGGCCAGCCCGGTGCCGGACGGCGGCACCGCGAGGGCCGCCGGGACGAACACCGCCAGGGTCGCGAGCGCCGCCCGGGCCAGGTACGGGCCGTCCCCGGCGCCCATCAGCACGCCGTCCAGCACGAAGACCAGACCGGCCACCGGCTGGGTCAGCGCGAGCAGCAGCAGAGCGGTGCTCAGCTGCCCCTGCACCGCCGGATCGGGCGTGAACAGCGGCACGTACAGCGGGCGGGCGAGCACCACCAGCAGGCCGAGCACCACCCCGGAGCCGACGCCCCACTCGACCATCCGGCGGGCGGCGGCCCTGGCACCCGGGACGTCCGAGGCGCCCAGGTAGCGGCCGATGATGGCCTGCCCGGCGATCGCGATGGCGTCCAGCGCGAAGGCCAGGAAGCTGAACAGCGTCATGGTGACCTGGTGCGCGGCGATCTGGTCGTCGCCGAGCCGGGCGGCCACCGCGGTGGCGATCATCAGCACCGCGCGCAGGCTGACCGTCCGCACCAGCAGCGGGCCGCCGGCCCTGGCGCCGGCCCGGATGCCCGTGGCGTCGGGCCGCAGCGTCGCCCCCTCGCGGCGGGCGCCGCGGACCACCACGACCAGGTAGACGGCGGCCATCCCGGTCTGCGCCAGCACCGTCCCCCAGGCCGAGCCGGCCACCCCGAGCCCGGCGCCGTACACCAGGCCGGCGTTCAGCCCGATGTTGGCGGTGAAGCCCGCGACGGCCACCAGCAGCGGAGTGCGGGTGTCCTGGAGGCCGCGCAGCACGCCGGTGGCGGCGAGCAGCAGCAGCATCGCCGGTATGCCCAGGGCGCTGATCCGCAGGTACGTTTCGGCGTACGGCGCGGCGGTCGGCGAGGCGCCCAGTGCCTCGGCCACCCGGGGGGCGAGCAGCGCGGTGAGCAGCGCCACCGGGACGGACAGGCCGAGCGCGAGCCAGAGGCCGTCGACGCCCTGCTGGACGGCGCCCCGGCGGTCCCCGGCGCCGATCCGGCGGGCCACCGCGGCGGTGGTGGCGTAGGCGAGGAAGACGAACATCCCGGCCGCGGTGGTGAGCGCGGCGGAGGCGACGCCGACCCCGGCGAGTTGGCGGGTGCCGAGGTGGCCGACGATCGCCGAGTCGGCCATCAGGAACAGCGGCTCGGCGACGAGGGCGCCGAAGGCGGGCACGGCGAGGGCGAGGATCTCCCGGTCGTGCCGGCGGCGGGAGGGCCCGGCGGGCGGTCCGGCGGTCGGTTCGGTGGGGACGGCGGTCATGGGCACCAGGGTACTCATCCACAGGTAATGACTGCTAGCCAGTTTCAGGCCTTACTCGAACTCCCGAGTGACGCAGCCGACGTGCTCGGTGCCCACAGCCGTCCGGGTGTGTGTGAAGAATTTCTCATGCACAGGCCCGGGAAGAAGGAATCCCAGGTCAGCCGGTTGACGGTGGATCGATGGTCGGTTTATCCACAGGGGCGTCCACAGGGGTGTCCACAGCTTTGCGGCACTTCTCCACAGCCCTGGGCCGCTCGTCCACACCCCCTGTGGATAACCGCCTTGGCGCTGGGGCTCCCGGCGCCTTAGCGTGGGCCCTCCGCCCGACACTCCCGCCCACCCCGGCGTCCGATTTGTCACTGCCGTGGCGTACAAAGAGGAGCGGCTCCGCTCCAGAACTCGCACCACTCGCTGATCGGGGAACACGCGTGACCGGCCCCCAGTACGACCCCCACGACGCCCCGCCGCCGGAGGAGGACTGGCAGCCCGCCGAGGACCCGTTCCCGGCCGGCGCCTTCGACGACGCACCCTTCCCGGACGGGCCGAGCGACCGGCTGCCGGTCTCCCGCAACCGCGGCGGTCAGGGCGGCGGCCGCGGCGACGGCCAGGGCGGCTTCCGCAAGGGCGGCGACTTCAAGAAGGGCGACCGCCGGGACCGCCGCGAGGACGAGGGCCAGGGCGGCGACGGCTTCGAGCGCGTGCCCCCGCAGGACCTGGCGGCCGAGCAGTCCGTCCTCGGCGGCATGCTGCTCTCCAAGGACGCCATCGCCGACGTCGTCGAGATCCTCAAGCCGGCCGACTACTACCGGCCCGCGCACGAGCTGGTCCACGGCGCGATCCTCGACCTCTACGCCCGCGGCGAGCCGGCCGACCCGATCACCGTCGCCGGCGAGCTGACCAAGCGCGGCGAGCTCCAGCGGGTCGGCGGGGCCGCCTACCTGCACACCCTGGTCAACTCCGTCCCGACCGCCGCCAACGCCGAGTACTACGCGCAGATCGTCCACGAGCGCGCCGTGCTGCGCCGCCTGGTCGAGGCCGGCACCCGGATCGCCGGCATGGGCTACGCGGCCGAGGGCGACGTCGACGAGATCGTCAACGCCGCCCAGGCGGAGATCTACGCCGTCACCGAGCAGCGCACCAACGAGGACTACGCGCCGCTCGCCGACATCATGGAGGGCGCCCTCGACGAGATCGAGGCGATCGGCTCCCGCAACGGCCAGATGTCCGGCGTGCCGACCGGCTTCGCCGACTTCGACCAGCTCACCAACGGCCTGCACCCCGGCCAGATGATCGTCATCGCGGCCCGACCCGCCATGGGCAAGTCCACCCTCGCGCTGGACTTCGCCCGGGCCTGCTCGATCCACCACAAGCTGCCGAGCGTGATCTTCTCGCTCGAAATGGGCCGCAACGAGATCGCCATGCGCCTGCTCTCCGCCGAGGCCCGGGTCGCGCTGCACCACATGCGCTCCGGCAACATGACGGACGACGACTGGACCAGGGTCGCCCGCCGGATGCCCGACGTCAGCGAGGCGCCGCTGTTCATCGACGACTCGCCGAACCTGTCGATGATGGAGATCCGCGCCAAGTGCCGCCGGCTCAAGCAGCGCAACGACATCAAGCTGATCGTCATCGACTACCTCCAGCTGATGCAGTCCGGCGGCTCCCGCCGGGCCGAGAACCGCCAGCAGGAGGTCTCGGACATGTCCCGTAACCTCAAGCTGCTGGCCAAGGAGCTGGAAGTCCCGGTCATCGCGCTCTCACAGCTGAACCGTGGCCCCGAGCAGCGCACCGACAAGCGGCCGATGGTCTCCGACCTGCGTGAATCCGGCTCGATCGAGCAGGACGCCGACATGGTCATCCTGCTGCACCGCGAGGACGCCTACGAGAAGGAGTCCCCGCGCGCGGGCGAGGCCGACCTGATCGTCGCCAAGCACCGAAACGGCCCCACCGCGACCATCACCGTCGCCTTCCAGGGCCACTACTCGCGCTTCGTCGACATGACCCGGGACTGACGGCCGCGGGCCCCGGCCCGGTCAGAGCGTCACGGTGGCGCGGAAGACGGTCGCCGCCGGGCCGGCGAGCCGGGTGGGGGCGCCGGTGGCGGGGAGGAACGCGGACTGGCCGCGGGCGAGGGTCAGGGCGGTGCCGTCCGCGGCGGTGAGGTGGGCGGTGCCCTCGGTGCAGAGCAGGATCTGCGGGGTGCGGCCGTCGATCTCGTACGCGGTGTCGGCCAGGGTGAAGCGGGAGAGCCGGAACTCGTCGATCGGGACGGGGTACAGCTCCTCGCCGGGGACGGCCCCGACCGGGCGCGGGTGCACCAGCTCGGGGGCGCAGGGCTCGAAGACGACGACCTTCAGCAGCTCGGGCACGTCGATGTGCTTGGGCGTGAGGCCCGCCCGCAGCACGTTGTCCGAGTTGGCCTGCAGCTCGACGCAGGCGCCGGACAGGTAGGCGTGCGGCACGCCGGCGCCCAGGTAGAGCGCCTCGCCGCTGTGCAGCCGGAAGTGGTTCAGCAGCATGCCGGCGATCACGCCGCGGTCCTCGGGGAAGTCCTTCGCGATCCGGGTGTACGGCGCGTACTCGCCCTCCGGGTCGGTGCGGCCCAGCGCCTCGACCGTCTCCCGGACGGTCCGCGCGGCGCCCTCCCCGTCCATGGTGAGCACGGCGGCCAGCGCGCCGCGCAGCGCCTCGGACTGGTCCTCGGCGGCCAGCAGCGCGATCACCGGGGCCAGCCCGGGCACCGCGAGGCCGGCCAGCAGACGGGCCGCGTCGGCGGGCCGGCGGAAGCCGCACAGGCCCTCGAACTCGCCCAGCGCGCAGACCATTTCGGGCTTGTGGTTGTCGTCCCGGTAGCTGCGCTCGGGGGCGTCCAGCGGGATGCCGAGGGCGTTCTCGGCGGCGAACCCGGCCCGGGCCTGGGAGATCGTCGGGTGGGCCTGGATGGACAGCGGGATCCCCGCCGCGAGGACCTTGAACAGGAACGGCAGGGCCGGGCCGAACTTGGCCACGCTCGCTGCGCCCAGCTCGCCCCGCGGGTCGGCGGCGATCAGCTCGTCCAGCCGGCGCGGGCCGGCGCCGCGGTCGACCCGGGACGGGTCGCCGGGGTGGGCGCCCATCCACAGCTCGGCCTGCGGTTCGCCGGTGGGCTCCACTCCGAGCAGCTCGGGCAGGGCCGTGAGCGACCCCCAGGCGTACGGGCGGACGGTGTTGACGAGCCTGTCCATGCGCGCGGTCCTACTCCTTCGCTGACTGCCTCCGCCGGGCTGGGCGGGCGGGTGCCGGATCGCCGGGGCGGGCCCCGGCGGCGCGGGCGGTACGGGCGGTACGGGCAAGCGCCAGGGCAAGGGCATCGACCCTAGCCGACCGGTGTCCCGGACGGGGAAACGGCGGGTGTCCGGTGGGAGTGCCGAGGACGGACCGGCGGTTCCCGGGGGCGCGGTAGTAGGATGCCAGGACGCGGAAGTCTCCGCCCCGCGCGACAGTTCCCCACCGCGGCGATCGCCGGGGGGTCGGCGGCGGAACCGCGTTCCAGACTGCGGGAGCCGGTGTCCTGGCACTCCCCGCCATCGGCCGAGAGGTTTGTACGTGACCGTGAACCAGCGGAGTTTTGCTGATCTCGGCAGGGTTCTGGTGATCATCCCGACCTACAACGAGGCGGAGAACGTCCAGCGGATCGTCGGCCGGGTCCGCGCCGCCGTGCCCGAAGCCCACGTGCTGGTCGCCGACGACAACAGCCCGGACGGCACCGGCGAGCTGGCCGACAAGCTGGCCGCCGACGACGGCCACGTGCACGTCCTGCACCGCAAGGGCAAGGAGGGCCTGGGCGCCGCCTACCTCGCGGGCTTCCGCTGGGGCATCGACGAGGGCTACGACGTCCTGGTCGAGATGGACGCGGACGGCTCGCACCAGCCCGAGGAACTGGACCGGCTGCTCGCCGCACTGCGCGGCGCCGACCTGGTGCTGGGCTCGCGCTGGGTGCCCGGCGGCCGGGTCGTGAACTGGCCGAAGTCCCGGCTGCTGCTCTCGCGCGGCGGCTCGACCTACTCGCGGCTGATGCTGGGCGTGCCGATCCGGGACGTCACCGGCGGCTACCGGGCCTTCCGCAAGGAGACCCTGCTGGGCCTGGGCATGGACGAGGTCGCCTCGGCCGGGTACTGCTTCCAGGTCGACCTGGCCTGGCGCACCGTGAAGGCCGGCTTCAAGGTGGCCGAGGTGCCGATCACCTTCGTCGAGCGCGAGCTGGGCGCCTCCAAGATGAGCCGCAACATCGTGGTCGAGGCGCTGTGGCGGGTGACGTCCTGGGGCGTCGCCGACCGGGTGGCCAAGCTGCGCGGGGGCGCGAAGCAGCGCTGATCCGATCGTGCGCGATCGTGCGAAGGGCCCGTCCACCGGTTTCCGGCGGACGGGCCCTTCCGCGTGCCGCGCCGTGCCGTGCCCGGGCCGAGGCCGGGTCGAGGCCGGGTCGAGGCCGCGACGGTGTGAGCCGACCGTCACGACCCGTCTGGCGCGCCTCGCTCGCGATCGGTCGCCGGTGCTCCCATGCTGTAGGGCGCAGCACGTCCGACCGCGAACAGAGGGAGCAGCCCGTGACGTCGTCCCCGCCCGAGGAGAGCGCCGACGCGGACGGGGTGGACGCCGAGCCCGCCGCGGCCGGCGCCGCCCCGGAGGCCGAGCGGCCCGCCCGGCCGCTGGAGGTCGCCGTCTTCACCGGCCCCGAGTCGGCCTTCTTCGCCACCTCCACGCTGATCCTCGGCGAGCACGCGGCGATCCTGGTGGACGCCCAGCTCACCCGCAGCGCCGGACGGGAACTGGCCGAATGGGTCGCCGGCAAGGGCCGGCGGCTGCTCGCCATCGTCGTCACCCACCAGCACCCCGACCACTACTTCGGCGCCGAGGAGGTGCTGAAGCTCTTCCCCGAGGCCCGGCTGCTGGCCGCGCCGGCGGTGGTCGAGGGCATCCGGCGCACCGCCGCCGCCAAGGTCGCCCAGTGGAAGCCGGTCTACGGCGACGACATCCCGGACCACCCGCTGGTCCCCGCCCCGCTGCTGCCGCAGCCGCTGATGCTCGACCGGCAGGTCATCCCGGTGCTGCTGCTCGGGCAGGGCGACTGCGGGAACTCCACCGTCGTCCACGTACCGAGCGTCCGCACGGTGATCGCCGGGGACTTCGCCTACAACGGCACCCACGTGTGGACGGCCGACACCACCCCCGCGCAGCGCACCACCTGGGGGCACAACCTCGACCGGATCGCCGACCTCGACGTGGACCGGGTGATCGCCGGGCACCGCGCCCCCGAGCAGGGCGACGACGCCGCCCGGGTGCTCGCCTTCACCGGCGAGTACCTGCGGGACTTCGACCGGCTGCTGGCCGAGCACCCGGACGACGCGGAGGCGTTGACCGCCGCGATGAACGAGCGGTACGGGGAGCTGACGCTGCCGACCGTCCTGGAGCTGGGCGCGGCGGCGGCGACCGCCGCCCGGGAGGACCAGGGGGACGAGGAGGGCCGGGAGGACACCGTGGACCCGGAGGACACCGTGGAGATCTCCCCGGAGGACCTCGCGTAGCCGGGCGGGATACTGGCCGCATGACGCCGTACGACGTGATCGTCCCGGCGGGCGGCGCCGCCCGCCGGCTCGGCGGGGCCGACAAGCCCGGCCTGACCGTGGGCGAGCGCAGCCTGCTCGACCGGGTGCTCGCCGCCTGCGCGGGCGCCCGCACCACCGTGGTGGTCGGCCCGGCCCGGCCGACCGGGCGGGCCGACGTCCGCTGGACCAGGGAGCAGCCGCCCGGCGGCGGGCCGGTCGCCGCCGTCGCGGCCGGGCTCGACCTGGTCACCGCCGACACCGTGCTGCTGCTCGCCGCCGACCTGCCCTTCCTGGACCGGCGGACGGTGGACCGGCTCGCCACCGCCCTCGACGAGGCCGGGGAGCACGCGGACGCCGCCGTCCTGGTCGACGCCGGCGGACGCGACCAGCCGCTCGCCGCCGCCTACCGCACCGCCCCGCTGCGCGCCGCCCTGGCCGCCCTCGGCGACCCGGCCGGGCTCCCGCTGCGCCGCCTCACCGGCGGGCTGGCCCGGGTGCTGGTGGCCGACACCGACAACGTCGCGTACGACTGCGACACCTGGGAGGACCTGGAGCAGGCCCGGGAACGGGACCGGCGGCAGGACTGAGACCCGGTCGGGGCCGGGGGGCGGTTCCGAGGAGCGGTTCCGAGGGGCGGTTCACGGCCCCGGCGCGGGCGCCGTGAGCGAATCGACGCGCACCGCACACGGGGCGAACACGTCGGGGAAACCACCGATCGGGCAGCATGGGCGCATGGAGCGCACGCTGGATGACTGGATCGCCGAGGTCAACGCCGACCTGGGCATCGACCTGGACGTGGACGTCCGGGGCCTGCTCGACGTGGCCCGGGTGGTCGCGCACGGAGTGGAGCGGCCCGCCGCGCCGCTGACCGCCTTCCTGATCGGCTACGCCGCCGCCCAGCAGGGCGGCGGGCCGGAGGCCGTCGCCGAGGCGGCCCGGCGGACGGTGGCGCTCGCCGAGCGGTGGACCGCCGCGGCCGGACCGGGCGAGCCGTGAGCACGGTCGGGCAGACCGCGATGGCCGCACCGCACGCGGGCCCCGGGGTGCTCGGCTGGCCGCAGGCCCGCGAGACCGCGCGGCGGGCCGGGCTGCGCCCGCTGCCCGCGCTCGGGCTGCCGCTGGCCGAGGCGCTGGGCCACACCCTCGCCGAGCCGCTCACCGCGCTGACCGACCTGCCCGCCTTCGACACCTCCGCGATGGACGGCTGGGCGGTCGCCGGGCCCGGCCCCTGGCGGGTGGCCGGGCGGGTGCTGGCCGGCCGCACCGAGGTGGCGCCGCTGGACGACGGGGCCGCCGTGGAGATCGCCACCGGTGCCCAACTGCCGCCCGGCGCCACGGCGGTGCTGCGCCGCGAGCACGGCCGCGTCGACGGCACGCTGCTGCACGCGTGCGGGCCGACGCCGCTGACCACCGGTCAGGACGTCCGGCCGCGCGGTCAGGAGTGCCGCCGGGGCGAGGAGTTGCTGCCGGCCGGCGTGCCGGTCGGCCCGGCCGTGCTCGGCCTCGCCGCCGCCTGCGGCCACGACCGGCTGTCGGTCCACCGCCGTCCGGTGGTCCAGCTGCTCGTCCTCGGCGACGAGTTGCTCGCTTCCGGGGTGCCCCGGCCGGGCCTGGTCCGGGACGCGCTCGGGCCGCTGCTGCCGCCCTGGCTGCGGGCCGCCGGGGCCGAGGTGGCCGAAGTCCGAGGCGTGCGGGACGACTTCGGGCTGCTCCGGGACGCGCTGCGGCACTCCGGGGCCGACGTGGTGGTCACCACCGGGGGCACCGCGGCCGGGCCGGTCGACTTCCTGCACCGGGCCCTGGCCGAGGCCGGCGCCCGGCTGCTGGTGGACGGCGTGGCCGTCCGGCCGGGGCACCCGATGCTGCTGGCCGAACTCCCCGGCGGGCGGCACCTGGTGGGCCTGCCCGGCAACCCGCTGGCCGCCGTGGCCGGCATGGTCACGCTCGCCCTGCCGCTGCTGCGCGCCCGCAGCGGGCGCGGTGCCGAGAGCCCCGCCGCGGCGCCGGCCGCCGTCGCGCTGCCCGGGCACCCGGCGGACACCCGGCTGCTGCCCGTCCGCCGCGGCGCCGAGGGCGTCCGCCCGCTCGCCTTCGACGGCCCGGCGATGCTGCGCGGCCTGGCCCGGGCCGAGGCGCTGGCCGTGGTGCCGCCCGGCGGCGCCGCGGCGGGGGAGACCGTCGAGCTGGTGGAGGCTCCGTGAGTGCGCGAAGCGGGGCGGGAGCATGAGTCGCCTGCGACGAGCGGCCGCCGGGCCGGGGACGGATCCGTGGGCGGACGCCGGGATCGTGCTGCCCGCGCGGCGCGCCGAGCCCGCCGTCCGGCAGGTCGGCTCGCGGCTGCTGCTGGCGCTCGCCGTCCTGGTCGCCACCAGTGTGATCGTCTACCTCGACCGGGCCGGCTACCACGACAACGCGGGCGGCGAACTCAGCTTCCTGGACGCGGCGTACTACGCCACCGTCACGCTCTCCACCACCGGGTACGGCGACATCACGCCGTACAGCGACAGCGCCCGGCTCATCAACATCCTCGTCATCACCCCGCTGCGGGTGCTGTTCCTGATCATCCTGGTCGGCACCACGCTGGAGGTGCTGACCGAACGGACCCGCCTGCAATGGCGGTTGAACCGCTGGAGGTCCACCGTGCGCGAGCACACCGTCGTCATCGGGTACGGGACGAAGGGGCGCAGCGCCGTCGACACCCTGCTCGGGCAGGGGGTGAAGAAGGAGGAGATCGTCGTCGTCGACCCGCAGCGCAAGGCGGTCGAGCAGGCCTCGCAGCAGGGCCTGGTCGGCGTGGTCGGCGACGCCACCCGCACCGACACCCTGGTCCGCGCGGCGCTGCCGGTGGCCGCCCGGGTGGTGGTCGCGCCCGAGCGGGACGACACGGCGGTGCTGATCACCCTGACGGCGCGCCAGTTGAACAAGACGGCCACCGTGGTGGCGGCCGTCCGGGAGGACGAGAACGCGCCGCTGCTGCGGCAGAGCGGTGCCGACGTGGTGGTCACCAGCTCCAGCTCGGCCGGGCGGCTGCTCGGCCTGTCGATGCTCAGCCCGCACGCCGGGGCGGTGATGGAGGACCTGCTGACGTACGGGCAGGGGCTGGACGTGGTGGAGCGGCCGGTCACCCGGGCCGAGGCCGGGCACGGCCCGCGCGACTGCGCGGACCTGGTGGTCGCGGTGGTGCGCGGGCGGCGGGTGCTCAACTACAACGAGCCGGAGGCGGCGGTGCTGCAGCTGACCGACCGGGTCATCGTCATCAGGGCGACCGGCGGCGGGGCCTGACGCGGGAACTGCCGTGCCGCGCAGTAGGTTCGGGGCATGCATGCGATGACGATTCCCGTACCCGGCGGTCCCGAGGCGCTCGTCTGGGCCGAGGTGCCCGACCCGGTGCCCGGCGAGGGCGAGGTCCTGGTCGAGGTGGCGGCCACCGCCGTCAACCGTGCCGACCTGCTCCAGCGGCAGGGCTTCTACAACCCGCCGCCCGGCGCCTCGCCGTACCCCGGGCTGGAGTGCGCGGGGCGGATCGTCGCGCTCGGGCCGGGGGTGTCCGGCTGGGCGGTCGGCGACGAGGTGTGCGCGCTGCTGGCCGGCGGCGGGTACGCGGAGTTGGTCCCGGTCCCGACCGGGCAGCTGCTGCCGATGCCGAAGGGTCTGGGCCCCGAGCAGGCCGCGGCGCTGCCGGAGGTGGCGTGCACGGTGTGGTCCAACGTCTTCCTGACCGCCCACCTGCGGCCCGGTGAGACGGTGCTGCTGCACGGTGGCGCCAGCGGGATCGGGACGATGGCGATCCAGCTGGCCAAGGCGGTCGGCGCGCGGGTCGTGGTCACGGCGGGCAGCCCGGAGAAGCTGGCCCGCTGCGTCGAGCTGGGTGCGGACGTCGCGATCGACTACCGCGAGCAGGACTTCGTCGAGGAGGTCCGCAAGGCCACCGGCGGGGCCGGGGCGGACGTCATCCTGGACATCATGGGCGCCAAGTACCTGCAGCGGAACGTCGAGGCGCTGGCGGTCAACGGACGGCTGGTGATCATCGGGCTGCAGGGCGGGGTGAAGGGCGAGCTCGACCTCAACCTGCTGCTGCGCAAGCGCGCCGCGGTGATCGCCACCAACCTGCGCGGGCGGCCGCTGGCGGAGAAGGCGGCGATCGTGGCGGCGGTGCGGGAGCACGTGTGGCCGCTGGTGGAGTCCGGGGTGGTGAAGCCGGTGGTGGACCGGGTGCTGCCGCTGGCCGAGGCCGGGGCCGGTCACCGGGTGCTGGAGGCGGGGGAGCAGGTCGGGAAGGTCGTGCTGCGACGGGCCTGAGGGCTGCTGTCCTGCGGGCCTGAGAGCCCGAGCGCCCGAGGGCCCTCCGGGCGGGGGCCCGGGCCGAGGTCCGACATGCCCTTGTTGTCGGATTGTGTGAGGCTGGTCGCGAGCTGTCCCGCCGCCGACCCGCCCCCGGGCGCGGTCGGCCGTCGGAAGGACCTCCGACCGTGGCCGCACCTTCTCGCGCGTTCCGCGCGCACGCGCTCCTCGGGCCGCTGCCCGTTCCGCCGCACCACCGTCGCAACCGCCGTGGCCGCCGCTCCCGCCCGGACTCCCGTCCGAGCCGGGCGCGGCGGCTCCTCACGGCCACCGTGCTGGGGGTGACGCTGCCGCTGGCCGTCGTCTCGATCGCGGCGGCCGCGCCCTCGCCGGGGGTGGTGTCCGCTCCCGCCCCGGCGCCCTCCGGCGGGTCCCCGTCCGGGGCGGCCGCTCCGACCGCACCGGGGCCGGCACCCGGGCCCGCTCGGACCCCGGCCGCCGCGCCGCCGCAGCACCCCGTGCGTCCGCACCCGGAGGGCGTCGACCCCCGGGTGCTCCGGCACCGGCCCGGCTCGATGCCCGAGCGGGCCGAGGCCGCCGCCGAGCAGGCTCCCGAACAGGTGCCGGAGCTGGCGCCCGAGCAGGCCGCCGATCAGGGCGTCGAGCAGGCGCCGGACCAGGCGGCGGAGGACGACCCGGGCGACCCGGACGCGGCTTCGCCCACCGGCGACCCGGCCTCGGAGAGCGTTCCGGTGGCCTCCGGCCAGACCGTCGCGGCCATTGCCGCGCCCGTCGTGCTGCCGGCCCGCTGGCAGGACGCGTCCACGGTGCAGCTGCCGCTGGGCGTCGGGCTGGGCCTGATCGGCTGCGGCGTGGGCCTGGTCGGGCTGCGGCTGCGGCGCGGCTAGCAATCGGTCCGCGGGCGGCGGCGCGGTCCTCCGGCCCGGGGTGTTCGACGGCCGCCGCGGTGCGGCCGCGCGGGATCTGAGTACCCGTACGGATTCCGGTCCGCGCCCGGTGGGCGTACCGTCGTGCGGGGTGGCGCAGGCCGGCGGGACGCACGGGGGCTTCCGCCCGACCAACCCCAGTGAGAGAGAATGTTGTTCATGACGAATCCGATGAACGAGCGCCCGTCCCAGGAGCCCTTCCGGGCCGCCGGCGGGCAGTCGCAGGACGGCCAGAAGGTGCTGATCGTCGGACCGGACGGGCTGCCCGTGGGCCAGGGGTTCGCCGCCGCGGACGACGGGGACGACGAGGGCGACCTGCCCCGCGAGCTCCCGGTGACCGAGATGGTCGAGCAGCCGGCCAAGGTCATGCGCATCGGCAGCATGATCAAGCAGCTGCTGGAGGAGGTTCGGATGGCGCCCCTCGACGAGGCGAGCCGGGCCCGGCTGAAGGACATCCACGCCAGCTCGATCAAGGAGCTGGAGCTCGGGCTGGCCCCCGAGCTGGTCGCCGAGCTGGAGCGGCTGTCGCTGCCGTTCACCGAGGACTCCATCCCGACCGAGGCCGAGCTGCGGATCGCCCAGGCCCAGCTGGTCGGCTGGCTGGAGGGCCTGTTCCACGGCATCCAGACCGCCCTGTTCGCGCAGCAGATGGCGGCCCGGGCGCAGCTGGAGCAGATGCGCCGGGCGCTGCCGCCCGGTCTGCACGGGGGCGAGGCGGACGAGGACGAGTCGGGCCAGGGCCGCGGCATCCGTTCCGGCCCGTACCTGTAGGCGCCACCGCCGCGGGCCGCCGACCCGCCACCGGGGGGTGGCGTACGGTGCCGGGCCGGGTGCGGCCCCCGGGGCCGTTCGACGTCGGCGCGAGCCGCTACTCTGACCCCTGTCGCAGGCCGAATCCGCCGCGACAGGGGTCTGCCGGGCCAGCGGGCCGGGCCCATCACGCACGGACGAGAGACCGAACGTCACGGTCGCGGCACCGCGCCGCGCCGAGGGGGAGCAGAGGACCATGAGCGAGCACGGCAACGCGGCGGTCGAGGGCTTCTCCCTGGGCAACGGCCGCTATGTGCTGCAGCGGCTGCTGGGCGAGGGCGGCATGGCCTCCGTGCACCTCGCCTACGACAGCGTGCTGGGCCGGCAGGTCGCGCTGAAGAGCATGCACAGCGACCTGGGCCGGGACGACTCGTTCAAGGAGCGGTTCCGCCGCGAGGCCCAGGCCGTGGCCCGGCTCGAGCACCCGAACATCGTCACGGTGTACGACAGCGGCGAGGACGTCGCCGCGGACGGCTCCAGCACGCCGTACATCGTCATGCAGCTGATCGACGGCAAGGGCCTGCGGGAGTCGATCAATGACGCGGTCGCCCAGCAGGGCGCGATGCCGACCGAGGAGGCCCTGCGGGTCACCGTCGGCGTGCTGAACGCGCTGGAGGCCTCGCACGACATGGGCCTGGTGCACCGCGACATCAAGCCCGGCAACGTCATGTTCGACCGCAAGGGCAACGTCAAGGTCATGGACTTCGGCATCGCCCGGGCGCTGGAGTCCGGCGTCACGTCGATGACGCAGACCGGCATGGTGGTCGGCACCCCGCAGTACCTCTCGCCCGAGCAGGCGCTCGGCAAGCCGGTGGACGCCCGCTCCGACCTGTACTCGGTCGGCGTGATGCTCTTCGAGATGCTCACCGGGCAGCTGGTCTTCGACGGCGACTCGGCCTTCTCGATCGCCTACAAGCACGTCCAGGAGGAGCCGTCCGCGCCCTCCGCGGTCAACCGGGCGGTCACCCCCGAGGTGGACGCCTACGTCGCCAAGGCGCTGCGCAAGGACCCGGCGCACCGGTTCCAGAGCGCGGCGGAGATGCGGGACGAGGCCGAGCGGCTGATCGAGGCCGCCAAGGGCGGCGGCAGCGGGCGCGGGCTGCAGGCCAGCACCCCGCTGGTGATCGGGGAGGGCCCGCGCTCGGCGCACGCCGCGCCGCACGCCCCGCAGACGCCGCAGCCGTTCCCGGGGCAGCAGTACCAGACCCCGCCGCCGGCGTACCAGACCCCGGCCCCGCAGGCGCCGCACACCCCGCAGCCGCAGTACCTGCAGCAGGGCGGGCAGCCGCGGCCGCAGTACCAGACCCCGCCGCCGGCGTACCAGACCCCGCGCCCGCAGTTCCCGCAGCCGGCGCACACCCCGCCGCCGCGGCCGATGCCGCCGTACCAGCAGCCGAAGCCCTCCGGCGGCGGCTGCTCGACGGCCGCGGTGGTGATCGCGATCATCGTCGGCGTGCTGGTGCTGGCCGGGATCATCATCGCGATCGTGGTCAACAAGGCGCAGGAGAAGACCGGCGGCAAGGTCGGGCACGCCGCTCCGCCGGCGGCCGTCCTGGTCCTGGACGCCCCGACTGACCGGAATGCCCTGATCTGACGGTCTCCGCCGGATTCGGGCGTGCTACGCACCCTCTCCGGAAGCGGTAGCGTTCGGGGATACGCAAGCGACAGGGCACCGCGATCCGAGCGAACGCCCGGGGCGAGGAGCGATGGCACAGACGCAGCAGCCGGACGACGGCGGTGCCCGGGCGGACGGTGGGACCGGCGGGACGCCGAGGTTCCCCCAGCCCGGGAGCGGCGGGCCGCAGACCCCGGGCCGCGGCACCTCCGCCCCGATAGGCACGGTCGGTGACGGCCGCTACCGGCTGACCCACCGGCTCGGCCGGGGCGGCATGGCCGAGGTGTTCGCCGCCGAGGACATCCGGCTGGGCCGCACGGTGGCGGTCAAGCTGCTGCGCGGCGACCTGGCCCAGGACGAGGTCGCCCGGCTGCGCTTCACCCGCGAGGCGCACGCCGTCGCGGCGCTCAACCACCACTCGATCGTCTCGGTCTACGACACCGGCGAGGAGTACGTCGGGGACGAGTCCACGCCGTACATCGTGATGGAGCTGGTCGAGGGCCGCACCGTCCGCGAGCTGCTGGTGGACGAGGAGGCGCCGCCGGTCGACCAGGCGCTGATCATCATCGCCGGGGTGCTGGAGGCGCTCGCCTACAGCCACCGGCACGGGATCGTCCACCGCGACATCAAGCCCGCCAACGTGATCATCACCAACACCGGCGCGGTCAAGGTGATGGACTTCGGCATCGCCCGGGCGCTGACCGGCGGGGCCACCACGATGACCCAGACCGGCATGGTCATGGGCACCCCGCAGTACCTCTCGCCCGAGCAGGCGCTCGGCAAGCCGGTCGACCACCGCTCCGACCTGTACGCGGCCGGCTGCATGCTCTACGAGCTGCTCGCGCTGCGCCCGCCGTTCACCGGCGACACCCCGCTCTCGGTGGTCTACCAGCACGTCCAGGACATGCCGGTGCCGCCCTCGCAGGCCAACGGCCGGGTGCCGGCCAACCTCGACCCGCTGGTGCTGCGCTCGCTCGCCAAGAACCCGGACGACCGCTTCCAGGACGCCGACGAGTTCCGCGCGCACGTCCAGCACGCGCTGCGCGAGATGCACGGCGCCGGCCCCGGCTGGGTCGGCGACACCGGTGCCACCCAGGTGTTGCGGCCCGCCGACGAGACCGCGGCCACCGCGGCCTTCGGCGCGCTCGGCGCCGGCGACCGGACCTCGGTGCTGCCCTACTCCACCCCGGGCGGCCCGCACACCCCGGCGACGCCGTACCTGGGGGCCGGCGGCGGCCCGTACGGCGGTGGCGGCGCCGGCGGCGGCGACCACGAGGACGACGGCCGGCGGCGGCGCGGGCCGTGGGCCTGGGTGGCCGGCGCGGCCGCCGTGCTGCTCGCGGCCGGGATCGGCATGGCGGCGGCGTTCGGCGGCGAGGACAAGGGCACGAACACGCCCACGCCCCCCGCCTCGGTGGTCAGCACGACCGAGTCCACCGCACCGACCCCGACCGGGTCGCAGAGCCAGCAGCCCACCACGCCCGCCACCAAGAAGTCGCAGCCGCCGACCGACAACGGCAGCTACGGCGGGACCGGCAGCGGCAACAACATGTCGCCGTCGCCGCGGCACACCCGGGAGCCGTCGCCGACCGCGACCGCCACCCACACGCCGACCGCCACCTCGTCGGCCACGGCCACGGGCGGGGCGACCTCGGCGCCGTCGACGCCGAGCGGGGGCGGCACAGCCTCCAACCCGCCGCCGCTGCCCACGGCGACGAGCAAGCCGACGCTCCCTGGGACCGGCAACTGACGGGTCAGTTGGCGAAGGCGTCCAGGACCTGCTCGTACTCCTGGCACCACCACGCCAGCTGGCCCGCCGAGGCGGGGTAGAGCGGGTCGGCCCGGTGGTCGGCCCGCTGGTAGCGCCACTGCAGCATCCAGAAGTCGTTCAGCCGCTCCCACCAGACCCGGTGGGCGGCGGCGGCCAGGTGCTCGGCGGTGGCGGCGCCGGTCGCCCGGTACGCCTGCGAGTAGCGGCGGACCCGGACCAGGTCGAGCACGCCGGACGCCCGGTCGTTGAACAGCAGGGTGGCGGCGCGGACGGCCTCCTCGGCGCGCGGCTGCGGGCCGAGCTTGTCCCAGTCCAGCACCGCCGCCACCGGTCCGCCGTCCCCGGCCGCGTCCCCGTCCGGGCCGGGGCCGTACAGCAGGTTGAGCCCGTGGAAGTCGCCGTGGGTCCAGCCGGTGGGCGGGGCGGCCTGCGGGGCCGGGCGGCGGTGGGCGTGTTCGGCGAGCAGTTCCAGCCGTTCCGTCAGACGGCGGTCGGCCAGGGCGTCCAGGTCGCCGTGCGGGCGGTGCTCGCGGGCGCGGCGGCGCAGGTCGCGGGCGAGGTCGGCGCTGTCGGCCGGGTCGGCGCTGCGGTAGCCGGCGGGCTGGTCGAGCGGGGTGCACACGTCGTCGAGGGCGCCGTGCAGGCGGCCGAGCAGCGTGCCGAGCGCGTCGCACCGCGCCGGGGTCAGCTCGGTGCCGTGCCGGTGCCGGCCGTCGACCCAGGGGAACAGGGCGAACAGCCGGCCGTCCAGGGCGGCCACCGTGGCGGAGCTCCCGGTGCGGCTCAGCGGGGGTGCGACGGGCAGCCCGAGGGCCTGCAGGTCGGCCATCGCCCGGTGGTGGGCGAGGATCTTCGGGCGGGCGGCGGTGGCGGCGTCGACGTAGCACTTGAGGAAGTACGGGCCGGACTCCGCGGTGATCCGGTACCCCCGGTTCAGCAGACCCTCGGCGACCGGCTCGGCGGTCAGCAGGCGACCCACCGGGTAGCGGTCCAGGACCTCGGCGAGTGCGGCGTGCGGGACGGGCGGGCTGAGGGTTCCCATCGGTGGGGCGGAGAGATCGGGACGGGCCGGGGCACAGGCGAGGGTCTGGCTGAAAGTCACAGCCAGAGGTTATGGCCACCCGGTTGGGGTCCTTGACAAACCGTCAGATCTGTGAAGCGGTCCGATCAGTGCTGGTGGTCGGCCTGCCGCCGGGCGACGAAGGCCGCTGCCTGGGTCCGCCGCTCCATGCCCATCTTGGCGAGCAGACTGGAGACGTAGTTCTTCACCGTCTTCTCGGCCAGGTGCAACTCGTTGCCGATCTGACGATTGGTCATCCCCTCGCCGATCAGGTCGAGGATCCGCCGCTCCTGCCGGGTGAGCCGGGCCAGCCGTTCGTCCTCCTTCTCGCCGCCGTCGCGCAGCCGGGCGAGCACCCGGCTGGTGGCGACCGGGTCGAGCAGCGAGCGGCCGGCCGCGACGTCCCGGACGGCGGTGATCAGGTCGGTGCCGCGGATCGCCTTCAGGACGTAGCCGGAGGCGCCCGCCATGATCGAGTCGAACAGCGCCTCGTCGTCCGAGAACGAGGTCAGCATGAGGCACTTGAGCTCCGGCATCCGGGACCGCACCTCGCGGCACACCTCGACCCCGTTGCCGTCCGGCAGCCGGACGTCCAGCACCGCGACGTCGGGGTGCACCGCCGGGATCCGGGACAGCGCCTCGGCGGCCGTGCCGGCCTCGCCGACCACCTCGATGTCGTCCTCGACCGAGAGGAGATCGTGTACGCCCCGCCGGACCACCTCGTGGTCGTCGAGCAGGAATACCCTGATATGTCCGTTCTGAGTCACGCCCAAAGCCTCCCATATCACCGTACGGCAGACCTATCGCCCGGTCCCCGGCACCGGCGGGATCCGGCCACACTCGACCGAAACCGATACCGAGAACCCCCTTACGTACGGGCGTCCGCCCGGATAGCGTGCGCTGGTGTCCTGAAGGCGCTCGAAATGAGAGCTGCGTCACGCCGACCGTCACCCCCACCCTTCCGACGGCGAGCCGAACGCGGCACCCTCGGGGTTGTGGACCCCGAACAAGTAGGACGTCCTAGCGCAAAAGCGCCGTGGGCGGACGCTGGGTAACGTTCTCGTGCGGGAGCGCCGTCGGATCAGGATCACCACCTGCCACGCAGTAGGTGCGCACACCCACGCGCGCCCCGCGAGGCGGTGACCGGACCGGTCACCGGCGACCCCGGGCGGCCGGACAGACCGAGGAGTGAACGTGACCGTCAAAAGCACGGCGAGGACCCGCAAGAAGGCGGCCCCCGCTGTCCCTGACACCCTCCGCGCCACGGGTACGGACGCCCAGCCGGAGCTCGTCCAGCTGCTCACGCCGGAAGGCGAGCGGGTCGAGCACCCGGAGTACCCCCTCACCGTGACCCCGGAGGAGCTGCGCTCCCTCTACCGCGACCTGGTGCTGGTGCGCCGGTTCGACGGGGAGGCCACCGCGCTCCAGCGCCAGGGCGAGCTCGGCCTGTGGGCCTCGCTGCTCGGCCAGGAGGCGGCCCAGGTCGGCTCCGGGCGCGCCATGCGCACCGGCGACTACGCGTTCCCCACGTACCGCGAGCACGGCGTGGCCTGGTGCCGCGACGTCGACCCGCTGAACCTGCTCGGCATGTTCCGCGGCGTGAACCACGGCGGCTGGGACCCGAACGAGAAGAACTTCCACCTGTACACCATCGTGATCGGCTCGCAGACCCTGCACGCCACCGGTTACGCGATGGGCATCACCAAGGACGGCGCCGACGACGCGGTGATCGCGTACTTCGGCGACGGTGCCTCCAGCCAGGGCGACGTCAACGAGGCCTTCACCTTCGCCTCGGTCTACAACGCCCCCGTGGTGTTCTTCTGCCAGAACAACCAGTGGGCGATCTCCGAGCCCACCACCACCCAGACCAAGATCCCGCTGTACCGCCGCGCCTCCGGCTTCGGCTTCCCGGGCGTGCGGGTCGACGGCAACGACGTGCTGGCCTGCCTCGCGGTCACCCGCTGGGCGCTCGACCACGCCCGCAGCGGCAACGGCCCGGTGCTGATCGAGGCCTTCACCTACCGGATGGGCGCGCACACCACCTCCGACGACCCCACCCGCTACCGGCTCGCCGAGGAGACCGAGGCCTGGAAGGCCAAGGACCCGATCCTGCGGCTGCGCACCCTCCTGGAGAAGGAGGGCCTGGCGGACGAGGAGTTCTTCGCCGCCGTCGACGCCGAGAGCGAGCAGTTGGGGCTGCGGGTGCGCGAGGGCGTGCGCAGCATGCCGGACCCGGACCCGACGCTGATCTTCGACCACGTGTACAGCGAACCGCACGCGCTGGTCGATGAGGAACGGGCCGAGTACGTCGAGTACGCGGCCTCCTTCGAGGCGGGGGAGAACCACTGATGGCCGGCCAGCTCAGCATCGCCAAGGCGCTCAACGGGGCGCTGCGCAAGTCGCTGGAGAACGACCCGAAGACCGTCCTGATGGGCGAGGACATCGGCAAGCTCGGCGGCGTCTTCCGGATCACCGACGGCCTGCAGAAGGACTTCGGCGAGGACCGGGTCATCGACAGCCCGCTCGCCGAGTCCGGCATCGTCGGCACCGCGATCGGCCTCGCGCTGCGCGGCTACCGCCCGGTCGTGGAGATCCAGTTCGACGGCTTCGTCTACCCGGCCTTCGACCAGATCGTCTCCCAGCTGGCCAAGATGCACGCCCGTGCGCTGGGCCACGTCAAGATGCCGGTCACCGTCCGCATCCCCTACGCGGGTGGAATCGGTGCGGTCGAGCACCACAGCGAGTCGCACGAGGCGTACTTCGCGCACACCGCCGGCCTGCGGGTGGTCAGCCCGTCCAACGCGCACGACGCGCACTGGATGCTGCGCCAGGCCATCGAGTCCGACGACCCGGTGATCTTCCTGGAGCCCAAGCGCCGCTACTGGGACAAGGGCGAGGTCGGCGACGCCGCCGACCTGGGCCTGCACGACGCCCGGATCGTCCGCGCCGGCACCGACGCGACGCTGATCGCGTACGGCCCGATGGTGAAGACCTGCCTGGAGGCCGCCGCGGCCGCCGAGGAGGACGGCCGCCGCCTGGAGGTCGTCGACCTGCGCTCGCTCTCCCCGGTGGACTTCCGCACCCTGGAGGAGTCGGTCAAGCGCACCGGCCGGGCGATCGTGGTGCACGAGGCGCCGGTCTTCCTGGGCATGGGCGCCGAGCTCGCCGCCCGGCTGACCGAGAAGTGCTTCTACCACCTGGAGGCACCGGTCCTGCGGGTCGGCGGCTACTACGCGCCGTACCCGCCGTCCCGCGTCGAGGAGGCCTTCCTCCCCGACCTTGACCGCGTGCTCGACGCCGTCGACCGCGCGCTCGCGTACTGATCCCGGGGAGCGCAGATGACCACCGCAGTTCGCTCGCTCCGCGAGTTCAAGATGCCCGACGTGGGCGAGGGCCTCACCGAGGCCGAGATCCTCAGCTGGTACGTCAAGCCCGGTGACACCGTCACCGACGGGCAGGTCGTGTGCGAGGTGGAGACCGCCAAGGCGGCGGTCGAGCTGCCGATCCCGTTCAACGGGGTCGTCGAGCAGCTCTTCTTCCCCGAGGGCGCGACGGTCGACGTCGGCACCGTGATCATCTCGGTCGCGGTCGCCGGCGAGGCGGGGGCCGCTCCGGCCGCTGCTCCGGCTGCTCCGGCCGCCGCACCCGCTGCCGCTGCCGCGCCCGCCGCACCGGCCGAGCCGGAGCGCCGGGAGGTGCTGGTCGGGTACGGCCCGCGCACCGGCGGCACCCAGCGCCGGGCCCGCCGCACCACGACGACCACGGTCGCCGCGGCGCCCGCCGCGCCGGTCGTGCCCGCCGCCCCGGCGGCGCCGGTCGCCCCGGTCGTTCCGGTGGCCGAAGTGCCGGTCGGCGAGCGGCCGTTGGCCAAGCCGCCGGTCCGCAAGCTGGCCAAGGACCTCGGCGTCGACCTCCGCGCGGTCACTCCGACCGGCGCGGGCGGCGTGATCACCCGCGAGGACCTGCACGCCTTCGCCGCGGCCCAGGCCGCGCCGGCGGCCGTGCCCGCTCCGGCCGTCGAGGCCGAGGCGGTCGCCGCGGTCGAGGCGCCGGTGGCGCTGCCGGTCTCCGCCGCCGGTGACGTCCGGGTGCCGATCAAGGGCGTCCGCAAGGCGACCGCGCAGGCGATGGTGGCCTCGGCCTTCACCGCCCCGCACGTCACCGAGTTCGTCCAGGTCGACGTGACCCGCACGATGAAGTTCGTCCGCCGGCTCAAGGAGAGCGGCGAGCTGGGCCGGGACGTCCGGGTCAGCCCGCTGCTGCTCGTCGCCAAGGCGCTGCTCACCGCGATCAAGCGGCACCCCGAGATCAACGCGCAGTGGGACGAGGCGGCCCAGGAGATCGTGGTCAAGGGCCAGGTGAACCTCGGCATCGCCGCGGCCACCCCGCGCGGCCTGATCGTCCCGAACATCAAGGACGCCGGGTCCAAGACCCTCGCGGGCCTGGCCGTCTCGCTCGGCGAGCTGGTCGAGACCGCCCGCCAGGGCAAGACCTCGCCGGCCGACATGCAGGGCGGCACCGTCACCATCACCAACGTCGGCGTCTTCGGCGTCGACACCGGCACCCCGATCCTCAACCCGGGCGAGGCCGCGATCCTCGCCTTCGGCGCGGTCCGGGAAATGCCGTGGGTGCACAAGGGCAAGGTCGTCCCGCGCCAGGTGACCACGCTGGCGCTCTCCTTCGACCACCGCCTGGTCGACGGCGAGCTCGGCTCCAAGGTGCTGGCCGACGTGGCCGGCCTGCTGGAGCAGCCGAAGCGGCTGATCACCTGGGGCTGACGGCCCCGGAGGAACGACCGAGGGGGCCCCGGTCCGCACCGCCGTGCGGACCGGGGCCCCTTCGTCGTACCCGGCCGCCGGCTACCGCTGGGGACGGAGCCGGCGGACGGCGATCAGGACGCCGGCGCCCAGGGCGAGCAGCACGGCGGAGGAGACGGCGAGGAAGGTGTTGTTCTCGGCGGCGCCGGTGTGCGCCAGCTCGGGGGTGCCCGCCGGCGCGGTGGTGGCCGGCGCGGCGGTCGGGGTGGCGGCCGGGGCCTTCGAGGGCTCTGCGGCCTTGGCGGGGGCCTTGTCGGCGGCGGGCTCGGCCGGAGCGGGCTTGGCGGGCTTCTTGGGGGCCTTCGGCCCGGCGTGCTCGGCGGGCGCGGTCCTGGGGTGGGTGACCTTCACGGTGCGGAAGTCCCAGGACTCCAGCGTGGCCTTGTCGTTCCGGGCGTCCGTCACCAGGTTCAGCGAGGTCAGGCCCTTCGGGGCGTCGGGGGAGAGGGAGACCCGGAACATGAAGTTGGCGGCCCGGCCGTTGGACAGGGGCTGCGCCAGCGAGTCGGTGTCGACGTCGATCCCGATGCAGTCCACGTCGAGGTCCAGCGACTTCCAGGCGCCGTGCTGCAGGACCTGGACGCGGAGGTCCTTGGTGCGCAGGGGGACGCCCTGGGTGGCGGACGCCAGGGCGAAGTTCGGCGCGGTCCTGGCGACGTCGGCCCCGGTGAAGTTGGCGATCGACAGGCCGAACTCGGTCCAGCTGCCGTCCGCGGCGATGCTGTTGGAGTCGAAGGTCCGGAAGTCCGCGGACGGGACGGTCGGCTTCTCGACCTTGTGCGGGGTGCCGTACCGGGCGTCGCCGCAGGCCCAGGCGCTGCCGGCGCCGAGGACCTGGACGCCGCCGGCGAGGACGACGGTGGTGGCGAGGGCGGCGAGGCCGCGGCGGGCGGAGCGGGCGCGGTCGTTCTTCGCGAAACGGGTGATAGCGGACGTGCGCATGACGTGACTCCCCAGGGTCATGTGACTGACGGTGTGTGGTGAAGACGACCGGCCCCGCTCCTCCTGAGCGGAAGCGCCCCCCGGCTCTGCCGGTCTCGCTCTCCGTGCCTTCACCCTGATGGACGTCCGTCCCCGCCGGGGGTTGCAGGTGGGTTGAAAAGTTTTTTCGGGAGTCTTCGAGCGGGCTTCGGGATACTGCCGGAATGACGGATGAACTGACGATCCGACCGAGGACGACGCCGGTCGGGAACGGGGAACGTCGGTCGCTGCGACGGGATGTGTCGGGGCCGGCCCTGCTGGCCGGGCTGGTGTGCGTCGCGGTGTCCTTCTCGGGGCCGCTGGTGGTGGTGCTCGCGGCGGCGAAGGCCGGGCGGCTGGACGAGGCGCACACCGCGTCCTGGATCTGGGCAGTGGCGATCGGCAGCGGGGTGAGCGGCTTCGTGCTGAGCTGGTGGACCCGGACGCCGGTGGTCACCGCCTGGTCCACCCCGGGCGCCGCGCTGCTGGTGACCAGCCTCGGCGACTACCCGTACCGGGAGGCGATCGGGGCGTTCCTGGTGAGCGCGGTGGTGGTGACGCTGTTCGGGGTCACCGGCTGGTTCGGCCGGCTGATCGCCGCCGTGCCGGTGGGGATCGTGAACGCGATGCTGGCCGGCATCCTGTTCTCCTTCGGCGCCGGGATCTTCGGCGCCGTGCACAGCGCGCCGGTGCTGGTGGTGGGCGCCTTCGCCGCCTTCCTGCTGGCCAAGCGCCTCGCGCCCCGGTACGCCGTCCCGGTCGCGCTGCTGGCCGGCGGGGTGCTGGCGGCGCTCACCGTCGGGCTCCCGCTGCACCTGGGCTCGGGCGGGCCCACCGTGCCGGTGTTCACGGTGCCGGCGTTCTCCGGCGCGGCCCTGGTCGGGCTGGCGCTGCCGCTCACGATCGTGGTGCTGGCCTCGCAGAACGCGCCGGGCCTCGGGGTGATGCGGGCCTTCGGCTACCGGGCGGACGACCGGCTGCTGATCGGCTCGACCGGCGCGATGTCGCTGCTGATGGCGCCGTTCGGCTCGCCCGGGGTGAACCTGGCGGCGATCACGGCGGCGATCTGCTCGGGCCCGGAGGCCCATCCGGACCCGAGCCGCCGGTACGTCGCGGGGATGTCCTCGGGTGCGGGGTACGTGCTGGTGGGCAGCTTCGGCGGGGTGCTGGTGAGCCTGTTCACCGGGCTGCCGAAGGAACTGGTCGCGGTGATCGCCGGGGTCGCGCTGCTCGCCTCGCTGCAGGGCAGCCTGGCGGCGGCGGTCGCGGAGGAGCGCGGGCGGGACGCGGCGGTGGTGACCTTCCTGGCGAGCGCCTCGGGGATGAGCCTGTTCGGCATCGGCTCGGCGTTCTGGGGGCTGCTCTTCGGGCTGGGGACGCACCTGGTGCTGGACTACCGGAGGAAGTGAGCGGGGGAGAGGTTGGTATGACTGGCAGGATCCGGATCGTTCGGCCAGGTCGGTGACATTTGCGTCGTCCGGTAGGGGCGACACGCCGGGCCGGGTACGTCTCCGCTCCCCCACCCGGGCGACACCGGGTGACCGGAACCCCGAGGACGCACCCGTATGCCGCCTGGCAACCCTGGCCGTCTCGTCCGGAGTCTGGCCGCCCTGGTCCTGGTGTCCACCGCCGTACTCCCGGCCGCGCTGGAGCTGGCCGGCCCGTCGCCGTTCGGGGTGATCGGGCCGGGCGCCCCCGCGGACCGGGCCGCGCCGCCGCACCAGGCGCTGCGCGCCGACCTGCGGGCCCCGGCCGCCGCCCCCACCTTCGACATACGCCGCACCGGTGACCCGGCCAACCGGATCACCCTGGTCCTGCTCGGCGACGGCTACACCGCCGCCGACCAGGAGCTGTTCCGCCAGCAGGCCGACAAGGCCTGGCACGCCCTGATGGACATCGAGCCGTTCCGCACCTACCAGGGCTTCTTCAACATACGGCGGGTCGAAGTGGTCTCCGAGGCCTCCGGGATAGCCGAGACCGAGACCCGCGGGCGCAACCCGTCGACCCCGCTCGGCATGCACTTCTGGTGCGAGGGCACCGCCCGGCTGCTGTGCGCCGACGAGGGCGCCACCGCCCGCTACGCCGGGAACAGCGCCGGGCCGCAGTACCTGATCGCGCTCGCCAACTCCGCCGAGTACGGCGGCGCCGGCGGCACCGGGGTGACCACCCTGGCCGGCGGCAGCCCGGACGCCGGGCGGATCATCCAGCACGAGATCGGGCACACCGTGGGGGACCTGGGGGACGAGTACGACAGCGCCCCCGACGACGCCGACTACCCGAACCTCTCCACCCTCAACGCCGACGACATGCGCAAGAAGCAGACCAAGTGGTGGCGCTGGCTGGGCGCCGAGTCCCCGGACGGCGGCGGGACGATCGGGGCGTACCGCAGCGCCAACGGCCTCTACCGGCCCACCCAGGACTCGGTGATGCGCACCCTGGGCAGCGCCTACAACCTGCCCTCGCGCGAGGCGATCATCGAGGAGCTGTACCGCAAGGTCCGGCCGACCGATCCGCCGGCGCCCGCCCCCGGCGAGGTGGCCGGGCGGCCCCGGCTGGACGTCCGGCCGCTGCCGCTGACCGGCGCGCGGCAGCTCAGGGTGGAGTGGAAGCTGGACGGCGCGCCGGTGCCGCCGCAGGCCGTGGACGGCGGCCGGCTGGACACCGCGCTGCTGGACCTGGAACCGGGCCGGACGGCCACCGTGACCGCGACGGTGCGGGACACCACCGACTGGGTCCGGGACGAGGCCTTCCGGGACAAGTACATGACCCGTTCGGTCTCCTGGACGCTGACCGGTTGACGCCGGTCCGGCGGATCCCGGGCGCCCCCTCGCTGGGCGTCCCATCATGGGATGACTAGTCTGGACGGACTATGACCGTGGAGCCAGCCCGTTCAGTCCCGTCCCTGTCCGTCCCCGCTCCCCGATCCACCGCCGAGCCCCCGGCCGTCCCGGCGGCGCCCCCCGGTGGGCGCGCCGCCTGGCTGGCCTGGTCCATCGGCGTCAGCGTCTACGTCCTCGCCGTCATCCACCGCACCAGCCTCGGCGTGGCCGGCCTGGACGCCGCCGACCGCTTCGGCATCGGCGCCTCGGCGCTCTCCACCTTCTCCATCCTCCAGGTGCTGGTCTACGCGGCCATGCAGATACCGGTCGGCCTGCTCGTCGACCGGTACGGGCCCCGCAAGGTGCTGCTGCTCGGCGTCCTGCTGCTCAGCACCGGGCAGCTGGCCTTCGCCTTCAGCTCCTCCTTCGGCCCCGCGCTCGCCTCCCGGGCCGTGCTCGGCTGCGGCGACGCCATGACCTTCATCAGCGTGCTGCGGATCGCCGCCCGGTGGTTCCCGGCGGCGAAGAACCCCTTCGTCGCGCAGCTCACCGGCCTGGTCGGCATGGGCGGCAACCTGATCACCACCGTGGTCCTCGCCCAGGCCCTGCACAGCGAGGGCTGGACGCCCACCTTCACCGCCATCGCGCTGCTCGGCGTCGCGGTCTTCGCGCTGGTCGCGCTCTTCCTGCGGGAGGTGCCGGCGAGGGCGCCGTCAGTCGGGCGGACCGTCGAGGCGCCCGTCGAACGACCGAGGATCGGCCATCAGGTCCGCGCCTGCTGGCGGGAACCGGGCACCCGGCTGGGCCTGTGGATCCACTTCACCACCCAGTTCCCCGGCAACACCTTCGGCCTGCTCTGGGGCATGCCCTACCTGATCCAGGCCCAGGGCCTCTCCCGGGCCGAGGCCGGCGGGCTGCTCACCCTGCTCGTCCTCGCCAACATGACCTCCGGCTTCGTCTTCGGCCGCGTCCTCTCCCGCACCGCCCGCGCCCGGATGCCGATCGTGCTCACCGTCATCGGCGCCACCGCGCTCGGCTGGGCCCTGGCCCTGGCCTGGCCCGGCGGCCACCCGCCGATGTGGCTGCTGGTCGCGATCGTCGTGGTGATGGGCAGCAACGGCCCCGCCTCGCTCGTCGGCCTCGACTACGCCCGCGCCCGCAACCCGGTCGAACGCCTCGGCACCGCCTCCGGCATCGTCAACATGGGCGGGTTCATCGGCACGGTGATCACCCTGCTCGGCGTCGGTGTCCTGCTGGACGCCCTCACGCCGGAAGGCACCGCCGGGTATCCGGCCGATGCCTTCCGATGGGCGTTCTGCTGGCAGTACGTCCCGATGGTGGTGGGGACGCTGATGATCCTCCGGCTGCGCCGGAGGGTTATGGACTCGAAGCCGTAGGCATTCTGACCTGCGGAAACGCGATTAGCCTTCCTTTGAGGAAGGGTATTCCGCTAACCCTCCATCGAGTGGATGGTCAGCGCCTGTACTCCCTGATGAACTCGGCCATCTGCATGGCTGTTCCATAGACGCGGCTGATCTGGCCGACCTTCACTTCCGCGTACATGAGCCCGTGGCTCGGCATGGGCTCGGGGACGGGCGCGGGCCGGGCCTCGCGCCGCATGCGGATCAGGTCCACCAGCTTCAGCTTCGGGCAGCCCGGGACGATCCGGCTGCCCCGGATGCCGACCCGCTCCCCGCCCGGGCAGGCGAAGTACGCGCCGAAGGGCGGCCCGCTGTCCTCCTCCCGGGTCGGCAGGTGGAGGATCATCTCCCCGTGCCGGCAGTGGACCGTCCCGTCCGAGTGGACGGTCAGGCCGGGCCAGTCCTCGTGGTCGATCTCCGCGACGATCTGCACCTGCTGGCCGATCGCCTCGGCCAGGGTCTCCGCCATCCGCCGCTGCTGGGTGGGGATGTCGGTGTCCCCTCGGCGAACGGAGGGGAGCAGGTCGCGGGCGACCCACTCCTGGAACGGCTTGGCGTTGGACTTCTTCGACCTCATGACGAGGAGGTAGAGCCCCGCCTCGTTGATGAGGTTGAGGAATGGGTTTCCGCGTACGGGGCCATTCCCACCTGCGGAAACGCCGTATGCCTCACTTGAAGTGAGGCATACCGAGCGCATGTCGATGGTGCGCGTGTCCTTGGGATCCACGATCTTGCTGGCCCAGCTCGGGTTGCTCCGGGCCAGGATCGTGCAGACATCCATGGTCGCGAACCACGGCTCCCCGTCGATCATCACGACCCTGATCGGCTGCCCCGTGACCGGGAAGCTCGACCGGACCAACACCATCTCTGCCTGTTCGTCGTCCATGGGGACGTTCCTCCTTCTTCCGAGCGATGGCTGGACTGCCCGGAACAACGAGGTCGAACGGGTGATGTACCCGGTGCCTGGTTGACGTATGGATGCACGGGTCGTACCGACCCGGCGTGCGGTCGTGCGTGTACGCCGGGTGGTGCGCGCCCCGGCTCAGATGGTGACGGCGAAGTTGGCCAGGATGCGGTCGGCGAGCTCCTTGTCGCCGTCGACGGTGACCGGGCCGGGGCGGCCGCGGCCGCAGGCGAGGCGGAGGTACGTCTCCCAGTCCATGGTGAGCTGGACGTCCGGGGCCAGGCTGATGGACTCGTCGACGGTGCCGTGCCCGGCGGCGTCGACGCGGACGGTGCGCAGGAACTCGACCGGGCCGGTGACGTCCAGCACCACGGTGGTCCCGGCCGGGGCGCCGGCCTTGTCGGCGACGGCCTTCGGCAGCTGCGGCAGCAGGAAGTCCCGGGTGATCAGGGCGCCGGGGGAGTCGAGGTTGCCCGGGGTGTGGAGGGCGCGGCGCAGGTCCTGCTCGTGCACCCAGACGTCGAAGACCCGGATCCGCAGCAGCTGGTGGTACGGCACGTCTCTGGCGAGCGGGCCGAGCGGCAGCCGGACCAGGTCCTCGGGGCCCTGCTTGGCGTTGCGCAGCGCGCGGGCACGGCGGATGACCGTGTACTCCAGCTCGCTGGTCATCTCCAGCGCGGTGTGGCAGCGGCGCTTGTCCACCGGCAGTTCGACGTAGCGGGCGAAGTCGCTGGTGACGTGGCGCAGGTCGCGGGGCAGCGAGTGGATCGGGCGCGGGTCGCCGAGCAGTTCGGACTCGATGGCGATGATGTGCGC
The DNA here is from genome assembly GCF_041053115.1 of Streptomyces sp. Y1. Classification (NCBI taxonomy): domain Bacteria; kingdom Bacillati; phylum Actinomycetota; class Actinomycetes; order Kitasatosporales; family Streptomycetaceae; genus Streptomyces; species Streptomyces sp. Y1. The sequence continues at coordinate 3,931,755 of NZ_CP163445.1, forward strand.
GACGATGTCCCGGACGGACCAGCCGGGGCATTCGGTGGGCCGGTTCCAGGAGCCCTCGGGGAGTGGGGCGACCAGCTCCGATATGGACTCGATGCTGTGCGTCCACGCCTCGATGTAAGCCTGCACGGTCTGGTTGTCCGTCACGGGAATTCTCCGGCCCTCCGTCAGCTTCCTCGCCACCTGCGCCCGGTCCGTACCCCGTCCGTGGGGTCGGCCGGGGATTGGTCCGGCTTCCGGGCGCACGCGCTAACCGCACGTTACGCTGCCGGGAGACAGCAAGGCAGCGCTTTCGGGTGACGATCGTAGGTCTCTTGTCGTGGACGGTGGTACTGTGCGCGCTTCATTGATCCAACTCGCGGTCTCCGCCGCCGAGCCGCCGGCCGAGCGGAGGGCCCGGGCGGCCACCCTGGTCCGGGCCCAGCAGGGCGCCGACCTGGTGGTCCTGCCGGAGCTGTGGCCGCTCGGCGGCTTCGCGTACGACCTCTGGTCGGAGGGGGCCGAGACGCTGGACGGGCCGACCTCGGACGCGATGGCGGCGGCGGCGCGGGCGGCCGGGGTGTGGCTGCACGCGGGTTCGATCGTCGAGCGCGATCCGGACGGGCCGATCTACAACACCTCGCTGGTGTTCGCCCCGGACGGCGAGCTGGTGCACACCTACCGCAAGATCCACCGCTTCGGGTTCGACAGCGGCGAGGCGGTGGTGATGGGCGCCGGGCAGGAGATCGTCACCGCGCCCACCGAGTTCGGCACGCTGGGCCTGGCCACCTGCTACGACCTGCGCTTCCCGGAGCTGTTCCGGGCGCTGCTGGACGCGGGCGCGCAGCTGCTGGTCGTCCCGGCGGCCTGGCCGGCCCGGCGGCGCGAGCACTGGACGCTGCTGGCCCGGGCCCGGGCGGTGGAGGAGCAGTGCTTCGTGCTGGCCTGCAACACGGCCGGGACGCACGGCGGGGTGGAGCAGGCCGGGCACAGCATCGTGGTGGACCCGTGGGGCCGGGTGCTGGCGGAGGCGGGGGCGGGGGAGCAGGTGCTGACCGTCGAGTTCGACCCGGCGGAGGTGGGCAAGGCGCGCGAGGAGTTCCCGGTGCTGCGGGACCGCCTGCTGGGGATCCCGGCGCCGGTCCAGCGGTAGGCGCGGGCCTGCCGGGGCTCGCCGGGGCTCGCCGGGGCCGGACCGGGGGCCGGACCGGGGGCCGGTTCGGGGGGTTGGTTCGTACCTGCCCGCTCCGGGTTTGAGAAGATGAGCATTCGTCGTGTTCTCCGCCGCTCCACGGCCGGTCCGCCGAGGGTCGGCCCGGTCGGCCCACCCGCGAGGAGGTCGCGCGCATGTCCGTCCACGGCGCAGGCGACACCCGCCCCGTCATCCACCGCAACAGCCTGCGCGAGCAGATCGCCGGCGCCCTGCGCGAGGAGATGATGGCCGGCCGACTGGCGGCCGGCCGCAACTTCACGGTCAAGGAGGTCGCCGAGATGTACGGGGTCTCGGCGACCCCGGCCCGGGAGGCGCTGGTCGACCTCGGCGCCCAGGGCCTGCTGCGGACCGAGCACCACCGCGGGTTCACCGTCCCCGAGCTGTGCTGGGACGACTTCCTGGAGATCTTCGAGTCCCGGGTGCTGATCACCGACAGCTTCCACCGGCAGTTCGCCACCGGCCGGGCGCTGCCCGACCTGTCCCGGCTGGAGCCGCTGCGCCGCCGGGCGGACGCGGCGGTGCGGGCCTCCCGGGCCGGGAACCTGGACGTGATGGTGGGCTGCGACCGCCGGTTCTGGCAGGAGGTCGCCGCCCTGCTCGGCAACCGCCGGATCGGCGAGTACCTGGACTGGCTGCGGGTGCAGTCCTGGATGTTCGCCGCGCGCTACCTGCGGGAGCTGCCGAGCCTGGCCGGGGTCTGCTGGGACGGCCACCCGGACCTGGTCGACGCGATCGAGGCCGGCGACCTCGTCGGCGCGCACCGGATCATCTGCGCCTACAACCTGGCCACCGTCCGGATGCTGGCCGAGCGGGCCGGGCGGCCGCTGGAGTCGGTGACGGTGCTGGGCCTGCTCGTCGAGCAGGTGGACGGCCCGGAGCAGGCGCCGCCGACCGCCCCGCCGGAGTCCGGGCCCGAGCCGCAAGCACCTCAGCCCGAGTTCCAGTCCGAGTCCCAGCCCGGGTCCCCGCCCGAGCCGGGCCGCTCCGGGCGGCGGTCGAGGGCCGGCGACGAGCTCGGCCGGGAGCTGGGCCGCGAGCTGGGCCTGGGCCTCGGCCTGGTCCCGCAGCCGCGCACGGTGCCGTACGGGCGGTTCGGCAGACGGCTGCCGGAGTCGCCCCCGGAGGCACCGCGGGGACGGCCCGGTCCGCACCGGACGCCGGGCCGGTAGGGTGGGCGGTCGTCGAACCGGGCGCCGCGCGAGGCGGTCGTCCGGGTACCGACCCGTCCCCGTCGTCGCCCCGCCCCGCGGGCGATCCCGCCGCCCGGAGAGGAACTGCCGGCCATGGCCTGCGACCTCTGGCTCGTCCCGCTGGTGGACGTGCTGAGCCACAGCCCCGACAACCCCTTCCGGGACGATCTCGCGCTCTACAACGCGGCGTTGGCCGCGCACGGGCTGCCCGAGGTGCCGGTCTACCAGTACGTCCCAGGGCTCAGCGGCGCGGTCGAGCCGATAGCCGCGTTCGACTACGACTCGCTGCACTTCCTGCGCCGCGCCTACCTGTTGGGTCTGACCGGCCTGGACATCACCCCGGTCGACTCGCTCGGCGGCGACTACGAGCAGCTGCTGGAGATGTTCGAGAGCACCGCCGAACAGTCGCACCTGGTCTGGCACTTCGACCACGCGGGCGCGTACGTGCCGATCGAGTTCGCGGTGCCGCTGGTGGACGACGCGCTGCTGGCCGGTGGCGGCCCGCTCGGCTCCAGCCACGGGCTGCTGCGCGAACTGCAGGCCGTGGCACCGGCCCTGGGCATAGACCCGGCCAGCCCGCCGGACCCGACCCGGCCGCTCGGCCCGACCGGCCTGGAGCAGCCGTTCGGGCCGCCGATCGACGACGTGCACCCCTTCGCCCGGGAGCGGCACGCCTGGTCGGGCCTGTACGCGGCGGCGATCCGCAGCGTCGCCCAGGGCTCGATGATCGTCTTCGCCTGAGCCCCCGAGCTCCGAGCCCCGAGCCCCCAGCCCTGAGCCCTTCCGGCACACCTACCGCAGCGGCCCCTCCGGCGGCCGCTGGCGCGGCATGGTGGGCCTGGTCCCCGGCGGCGGCAGCACCCGCACCTGGGCGCCGCCGCCGGTCTCGCTGCGCCCGCCCCAGGTCCCCGGGGCCTGGGTGGGCAGCTGGGTCATCGAGGCGCGGAACTCCAGCATCCACTCCGAGGTCTCGGTGCGGACCATGTCCGACACGTCCTCGCAGAACCGGCGCAGCACCCCGAGGCAGCGCTCGGCGGCCTCGCCCGCGGTGCCCTCGGTCGGGCCGAGCACCTCGCGCACGCACTCCGACGCCCAGTCGAACTGGAAGGCCTCCAGGCGGCGTTGCAGCGCCTGGGCGGTGGAGACGTCCCGCATCCAGCCGGAGGTCAGGCCGAAGCCCCGGTCGGTGCCGTAGCAGGCGGCGGCGAGCGCGAAGCCGACGTAGCCCCAGCTGGTGCCGTGCGCGAGGGTTCCGGTCAGGTCGATCAGCGGGGCGGTCGCCCCGCCGATCGCGAAGCCGGCCGTGCCGAACCGCAGCAGACGGGCCCAGCGGCGCTTCCACACCCGGTCGCGGCGGTACCAGTCGATCGCCTCGACCGCCCGCTCCTCGGACCAGCGGTACAGCTCCTCCAGCCGCTCGGCGGGCTCGCCCCAGTCCCCGAGCGGGAACTGGCGGGTGCTCAGATCGGTCCGGCGTCGGGTGGAGGCCCGGCGGGCGACGGCGGCGGCAGGCTGGTCCTCCTCGCCGATCTCCTTGGCCCAGGCACTCTCCTCGGGCTGCATTTCCGGCTGGCTCACCTGTGGGGCTCCCTGTGGCGGGCGGACTGCTGGGGGCTGGCGGCGCACCGGCTGACGTGGCGTCTGCCGGTGGTTGTCCAACAGCACTTCTTACCGCCAAATGGCTGACCGTGGGACGCTTCCCCGGTGATCGTTACCGGATTCCGCCACCGGAACCCGAGGTGAGCGGGTTGCGCGAGTCGGCGGGATTTCACCCGTCCGAGGGAGGCCCCGGTGACCCGCCGTCCTGACCCGGACACCCGCAGCTGACCGGGCCGGTCCCGGCTCGGAGGATCCTCCGACGTCGTGGGCGTACGGACCGCTTCCGACTGGAGGATCGGACGGGACCGGAGGACGGCCTGAACCGGCCACCGACTACTCTTGGCGAGCGTGAAGGTCCTCGTCATCGGCGGCGGCGCCCGCGAACACGCCCTGTGCCGCTCTCTGTCCCAAGATCCCGCCGTGACCGAGCTGCACTGTGCCCCGGGCAACGCCGGGATCGCGCAGGTGGCGACGGTCCACCCGGTCGACCAGCTGGACGGCGCGCAGGTCAGCGCGCTGGCCCGGCGGCTCGGCGCCGAACTGGTCGTGGTCGGCCCGGAGGCCCCGCTGGTGGCCGGCGTCGCCGACGCGGTGCGCGCGGCCGGCATCCCGGTGTTCGGCCCGTCCGCCGCGGCCGCCCAGCTGGAGGGCTCGAAGGCCTTCGCCAAGGACGTGATGGCCGGGGCCGGCGTCCCGACCGCCCGCTCCTACGTCTGCACCACCGCGGAGGAGGCCGCCGCCGCGCTGGACGCGTTCGGCGCGCCGTACGTGGTCAAGGACGACGGCCTGGCGGCCGGCAAGGGCGTCGTGGTCACCTCCGACCGCGCGGAGGCGCTGGCGCACGCCGCCTCCTGCGAGCGCGTGGTCATCGAGGAGTACCTGGACGGCCCCGAGGTCTCGCTGTTCGCGATCACCGACGGCACCACCGTGCTCCCGCTGCAGCCCGCGCAGGACTTCAAGCGCGCGCTGGACGGCGACGAGGGCCCCAACACCGGCGGCATGGGCGCCTACTCGCCGCTGCCCTGGGCCCCGGCCGGGCTGGTCCAGGAGGTCCTGGAGAGCGTCCTGCAGCCGACCGTCGACGAGCTGCGCCGCCGTGGCACCGAGTTCTCCGGCCTGCTGTACGCGGGCCTGGCGCTCACCTCGCGCGGCACCCGGGTGATCGAGTTCAACGCCCGCTTCGGGGACCCGGAGACCCAGGTCGTGCTGGCCCGGCTGCGCACCCCGCTGGCCGGCGTCCTGCTGGCCGCGGCCGAGGGCACCCTGGACCAGCTGGAGCCGCTGCGCTGGGACGAGGGCGCGGCCGTCACCGTGGTCGTCGCCTCCGAGGGCTACCCGGCCGCGCCGCGCACCGGCGACCCGATCGAGGGCCTGGCCGAGGCCGAGGCGGACGGCACCGCGTTCGTGCTGCACGCCGGTACCAGGGCGGGCGAGGACGGCCAGGTGCTGAGCGCCGGCGGCCGCGTCCTGTCGGTCACGGCGACCGGCGCGGACCTCGCCGAGGCGCGCGAGCGCGCCTACGCGGCGGTCGGCCGGATCTCCCTGAAGGGCGGGCAGCACCGCACCGACATCGCGCTGAAGGCCGCCACCGCGTAGGCGGCCGCGTCCGTCCGAGGGCGCTGCGTCCGTGGGGTCAACCCCCATGGACGCAGCGCCCTCGGCGTTTCCGGGGCGGGGGCGGCCACGGGCCTGTCTCTTGGACCCTTGCCGGGCGTGCGACGCCGGGGCACGCACCTCGCCGCGTTGTCGTCGGTCGCCAATGCTCCGCAGTGGCTCCCTCCTCCGCCTTGCGATGCACGCACCCCAACGCCGCACGCTGATCCGACAAAATCCAAGAGACAGGCCCACGGCGGGCGGCGCACCGTCCGGCGGCCGGATTCCAGCCCATCGGGTGACAGCGTCCGCATCCGGCTGACGCAACCGGCCGCCCGGCCTTATGGTGCGCCTGATCGCGTTGCGCGGGGTCCGTGCGCTGGGGCGCCGCCGGGTAGCGGCGCGCCCGCGGGGGGATGCTGGACGGCGTCCGGCCGGGTGCTCGCCCGGGTGCTTCGCACCGGACCGGTCGTCGGCTCCCCGGGTGACGGCGGCGGTGTTCGGGCGCCGTCACCGGGACGAGTGGAAACCGGGACCATCCGGAACGCCCGCCCGGGGCGGCGCGTCGAGAATGTCAGTAGCGCCACACAGCTTGTCCTGACGCAGCTCGTACTACCGGGATCGGACTCCTCCGCTCCCGGTCGGAACTGATCGTTTCGAGTCGGCTCGGGCCCCGTCGCCGGGCGCCCGAGGGCTCCGAAGGGGGTGCCGCACCGTATGGCCGCAGTCGACACCGCGCGCGCTCACGCCCAGGTGGTCCTGCGGGTCCGGGGCCTGGCCCTGGCCGCCGCCGCCCTGCCCGCCGCCGTCGCGGCCGTGCTGCTCGCCGGCCGGTTCACCGGCCGGATCGGCGCACCCGGCGCCGCGGACGCCGCCGGGTGGGACGCCGTCCGCTGGGTGGTCTGCGCGGTCGCCGCGCTGGCCCTCCTGGTGGCCGGCCTGACCGCCCGCGCCTACCGCAGGGCCGTCCCGCCGCGCATCCCGGCCGTCCCGCTGGAACGCGTCGAGGCCCCCGAGCTGTACCGGCTGATCGACGAGCTGGCCGACCGGCTGGAGGTGCCCGCCCCCTCCGCCATCGCGCTCACCCCGGACTGCGACAGCTGGCTGGAGGACGTCCCGCCCGCCGGCCGGCAGCACGAGCCGCCCGCGCCGGTGCTGGTGATCGGCTCGCCGTTCCTGTGGTGGATGCGGGCCGGCGAGCTGCGCGCCCTGCTGGCACCGGTGGTGGCCGGCACCGCCGCCTCCGCCGATCCGGAGATCGCCGCCGCCCGCCGCTTCCTGCGCAGCCTGGACGCCAGCCTCGACTCCGGCCGGGGCGGCGCCCCCGGCCTCGGCGGCGCCCCCGCCGTCGAACCCGCCGCTCCCCGGCGCGGCCCCGCCGCCCTCGCCGACCGGCTCACCCGGCCGATCACCCGCCGGCTGCTCGGCGCCTGCCGCGGCCACGCCGCCGAGCTGGAGCGGTCCGTCGCGGCCCGGGCCTCCGAGCAGGCCCGGGCGGTCGACTACGGCCTCCGGATAGCCGCCCAGGAGCAGGTCGGGCTGGCCTACGCCGGCTGGGACCGCCTGCTCACCCGGGTCGCGCTGCCCGCTTGGCGGCTCGGCCGCCACCCCGCGCACCTCAACGCCGGTGTGGCCGCCGCGCTCACCGAGCTGTCCCGCCGCGACCGGCTGGCGGACGGCTACGGCACCCGGCTCGGCGATCGCCCGGCCTGCGACCTGCTGGAGGAGCCCGGCGCCGTCGACCGCGCGGTCTCCCGGCTCGCGGCCGAACTGTTCTTCGGCCGCCCGCCGGCCGGCAGCTGGCACGAGCTGGAGTGGACCGACTACCCGGCCGACGTGGTGGACGCCGGCTGGCGGGCCGGCGCCGCCGCCCTGCAGACCGCCCTGGACCGGCTCGCCCCGCAGTCCCGCCCCGGCGCCCCCACCCTGACCCGGCTGCTGGTCCGGCTCGCCGAGGGCGACGGCGAACGGCTGGCCGCCGCGCTCGCCGCCCAGCTGGCCCGCACCACCGCCCCGGCCCCGCTGCTCGAACCCGACCGCACCGGCCGCGACCTGCTGGTCGACCACGTCACCGCGATGGTCTGCTGCGCCGCCGTGGACACCGCGGGCGGCGCCCCCGGCCTGGACTGGCTGGACGGCCCGGTGCTGCTGCTCGGCGGCGTCCGCCGCACCGACCTGGCCGGCCCGGTCGCCCAGGCCGTCGAACAGGGCCAGGACGGCCCGCTGCGCGCCTGGCTGGACGCCGCCGACGTCCGCCTGGAGAAGCCGGTCCGGCTGTAGTGCCGGCCGGCGGCAGGCACCGGCCCGGGCGGCGCTCGACGGATCCGTACGCGCCCCCGGGCGGTCCGGCGGGCGGGCGTCCGCGCAGGCCGGAGGCCCTGCCCGGGCGGGCCGCGAGATTCCCCGCACCAATTGCGACCGCGGGGTGACGCGGCGCCGACGCGGTGTGGTGTATTAGACCGCACGCACATCCGGGGGGCACGTGCCAACCGGGCCCCGGGAGCCGAAGCGCGCGCCGGTGTCGAACGCGACGTGCGGCGGGCGAGCGCCGGAGCGTGGGGGTGCCTCCCGGCCGCCGGGGCCGGGGGAGGGCGTCGGCACCGGATCAGGAGCGCCCGGGGGGCGAGCGAGGAATCACGGAAGTGCACCTGGGAGGGCGCGTGGGCTCGGAACTCAATCGCCGCTGGGAGTCCGGAACGCACGCCTACAGCGTCTCCGACCCCTTCGGGCAGGGCCCGCTGCCCTGGCTGCGCAGCCCCGAGGAGTACCTGGACGCCGAGGGCAGCGTGCCCTGGTACGTCTCGGTGGACGCCCCCGGCCAGCAGCCGCTGGCAGCCGGTGGCCGCCCCGTGCCGCCGGTCGGCACCCCGCGCAGCTCCAACGACGTGGACCAGCAGATCAAGGGCTTCGCCTCGGCCGGGGTGATCCGCCCCGGCGGCTCGGTGGACTTCCGGGTCACCGTCAACCCGCCCCGCGAGTTCTCCGTCGACGTCTACCGGATCGGCCACTACGGCGGCGACGGAGCACGCCATATGACGACCAGTCCGCTGATCTCCGGTCTGGTCCAGCCCGCCCCGCTGGTCGTCGAGCGGACCGTCTCCTGCCACCACTGGTGGCACTCCTGGCGGTTGCAGATCCCGACCCACTGGCAGCCCGGCGCGTACGTCGCGGTGCTGACCACCGCCGACATGCTGCACCGCAGTCACATCCCGTTCACCGTCCGGGACGTCGCCGAGCAGGAGCACGCCGCCGAACTCCTCCTGGTGCTCCCGGACGTGACCTGGCAGGCGTACAACCTGTTCCCCGAGGACGGCCGCAGCGGCGCCAGCCTCTACCACGCCTGGGACGGCCGGGGCGGGCTGGTCGGCGAGGCGGACGCGGCCGTCACGGTCTCCTTCGACCGCCCGCACGCCACCGCCGGGCTGCCGCTGCACGTCGGCCACGCCTACGACTTCATCCGCTGGGCCGAGCGCTACGGCTACGACCTCTCCTACGCCACCGCCACCGACCTGCACGCCGGCCTGGTCGACCCGGCCCGGCACCGGGCGCTGGTCTTCCCCGGCCACGACGAGTACTGGTCCGAGCCGATGCGCCGGGCCGCCGAGCGGGCCCGGGACGGCGGCACCTCGCTGGTGTTCCTGTCCGCCAACACCATGTACTGGCGGGTCGAGCTGACCCCGGCCGCCTCCGGCGAGCCCAACCGGCTGCTCAACTGCCGCAAACGGCAGAAGGCCGGGCCCGGCAGCCCGGCCGCGGGGGCCTCCGGCGCGGCCAGCGCGCTGTGGCGGGACGCCGGGGAGCCCGAGCAGCACCTGCTCGGCGTGCAGTACTCGGGCCGGGTCGCCGCACCCGTCCCGCTGGTCGCCCGGCACACCGCGCACTGGCTCTGGGACGGCACCGGGCTGCAGGAGGGCGACGAACTGCCCGGCCTGGTCGCGGGCGAGGCCGACCGGTACTACCCGAAGGTGGCGTTGCCCGAGCACACCGAACGGGTGCTGCTGGCGCACTCGCCGTACCAGGACCTCGCCGGCCGCACCCGCTTCCAGGAGACCTCGCTGTACCGGGCGCCCAGCGGCGCCTACGTCTTCGCGGCCGGCACCTTCGCCTGGTCGCCCGCGCTGGACCGCCCGGGACTGACCGACGAGCGGGTCCAGCGGGCCACCGCCAACCTGCTGGACCGGCTCTGCAAGAACTGACCGGCGGCGGGCGTGAAAGACTGCGGGGGCAGTGACCTCCCCTTTCGCGGTGCCCCACGCCCGTGAACGACCCCTGAGGACTGAGAACACCTTGAGCGGTTTTGTCACCAAGCCCGAGCCCGTCCAGGTCCCCGGCCTGGTCCACCTGCACACCGGGAAGGTGCGTGACCTCTACCGCACCGAGTCGGGCGAGCTGGTGATGGTCGCCAGCGACCGGATGTCCGCGCACGACTGGGTGCTGCCGAACGAGATCCCGGACAAGGGCCGCGTCCTCACCCAGCTCTCGCTGTGGTGGTTCGAGCGGATCGCCGACATCGTGCCCAACCACGTGATCTCCACCGAGGTCCCGGTCGGCGCCCCGGCCGACTGGAAGGGCCGCACGCTGATCTGCAAGAGCCTGGACATGATCCCGGTCGAGGCGGTCGCCCGCGGCTACCTGGCCGGCTCCGGCCTGACCGAGTACGAGGAGACCCGTACGGTCTGCGGCATCGCGCTGCCGGAGGGCCTGGTCAACAGCTCCGAGCTGCCCGCCCCGATCTACACCCCGGCGCTCAAGGCCGCGGTCGGCGAGCACGACGAGAACGTCCCCTACGAGGAGACCGCCCGCCGGATCGGCGCCGAGTTGGCCGCCCAGGTGCGCCGCACCACCCTGGACGTCTACGGCCGGGCCCGGGACATCGCCCGCGACCGGGGGATCATCCTGGCCGACACCAAGTTCGAGTACGGCCTGCTGGACGGCGAGCTGATCATCGGCGACGAGGTGCTCACCCCGGACTCCTCCCGCTACTGGCCGGCCGACGAGTACCAGCCGGGCCGCTCGCAGGCCTCCTTCGACAAGCAGCTGATCCGCGACTGGCTGGTCTCCCCGGCCTCCGGCTGGGACCGCTACAGCGAGCAGCCGCCGCCGGAGCTGCCGGTCGAGCTGGTCGAGCGGACCCGGGCCCGGTACATCGAGGTGTACGAGCGGCTGACCGGCACCAGCTGGGTCTGACCCGAACGCCCGCGGGCGCGGCCAGCCCTAGATCCAGCCGTGCTCGCGGGCGATCCGCACCGCCGCGTGGCGGTTCTCGGCGCCCAGCTTCCCCGCCGCCGAGGACAGGTAGTTGCGCACGGTGCCCTGGGAGAGCGAGGCCCGGTCGGCGATCTCCGCGATCGAGGTGCCGTCCGCGGCCAGCTCCAGGACGTCCGTCTCGCGCGGGGTCAGCGGGGTCTCGCCGGCGCTGATCGCGTCCGCCGCCAGCTCCGGGTCGACGTACCGGCCGCCGGAGCGCACGGTGCGGATGATGCCGGCTAGGTCGGCCGCCGAGACGGTCTTCGGCAGGAAGCCGCGCACGCCGACCTCCAGCGCCCGCTTCAGGTAGCCGGGGCGGCCGTGGCCCGTGACGATCATGCAGCGGCAGTCCGGCAGCAGCCGGCGCAGCTCGGCGGCGACCTCGATGCCGTCCAGGCCTGGCATCTGGAGGTCCAGCACCGCGACGTCGGGCCGGTGCGCCTGCGCCATGGCCAGCGCCTCCGGGCCGGAGCCGGCCTGCGCGACCACCTCCAGGTCGTCCTCCAGCGACAGCAGCGCGGCCAGCGCGCCGCGGATCAGGTGCTCGTCGTCGGCGAGCAGGACGCGGACGGGCGCGGGGTTCTCGGTCATCGGCGGGCCTTCCTCGGCGGCGGCAGGGGGCGGTCGGAGCGGGACGGTTCAGAGGAAGGTTCAGAGCGGGACGGTGGCGAGCATCCGGAAGGTGCCCGCCTCGGCGGCCGGGACGGTCAGCTCGCCGTCGTGGGCGGCGAGCCGCTCGCGCAGGCCGCGCAGCCCGGTGCCGGCGCCCTGGGACGGGAGCGGGACGGCGGGCACCCCGTCGTTCTCCAGCTCCAGCACCGCCCGTCCGCCCTCCTGCCGCAGCCGGATCAGGCAGCGGGCGGCCTCGCTGTGCCGCAGCACGTTGGTGGTGGCCTCGCGGATCACCCAGCCGAACACGGACTGCACCGGCGGCGGCAGCCGGTCGGCCTCCGCGCCGAGGTCGATCTCGCAGGCGACGTCGGCGGCGCGGAGCACCGCGCGGGCGCCGATCGCCTCGGCGTGCAGGTCGGCGGTGCGGTAGCCGCGCACGACGTCCCGGACCTCGCGCTGCGACTCCTGGGCGATCTTCTGCACCTCGGCCATCTGCTCGGCGGCCTCGGGGCGCCCGCGCCGGGCGAGCTGGACGGCGAGTTCGCTCTTCAGCGCGATGGTGGTGAGGTTGCGGCCCATCACGTCGTGCAGGTCGCGGGAGAAGCGCAGCCGCTCCTCGGCGACGGCCAGCCGGGACTGCGCCTCGCGGGCGGCGTCCAGTTCCCAGACGACGGCGCACAGCCAGGCGAAGCCGCGGCAGCTGGAGCCGATGAAGGCCGTGAAGAGCCCCTGGCCGACCAGGAACCCGGCGGTGGCGCCGACGCCGACCCCGGCCAGCAGCACGGCGGGGGTGACCGCCAGCAGCATGCCCAGCCCGGTGAGGGCGGCCGGTTTCGGGCGCAGCCCCACGCACACCGGTCCGAAGGTGGAGAGCAGCAGGTCCCCGGCGACGTACAGGGTGAACGGGATGTCACTCGGGTTCGCCGGGTCGGCCTTCGGGCCGAGCAGCAGGACCGTCCAGCAGCCGGCCACCGCGAGGCAGACGGAGACGGCGATCCAGCGGGTGTGGCCGGTGGGGCGGCGCAGGTAGTGGTCGATGGCCACCCGGTAGGTCCGCAGCAGGACCAGGGTGAGCGCGAGGGCGAGGAGCAGCGAGACCCGGACCACGGGCATCAGCGCGGGGTCGCCGTCGGCCCGCTCGAGGGCGAGGCCGGAGCTGGTCAGGACGGCGATCAGCAGGAGCAGCGCCATCAGGTAGAGCGACCAGCGCAGGTAGAGCTCGGTGCGCTGCGGCTTGCTCAGGCTCCGCCAGCTGCGCAGCGGTGACCGCATTCTCACTTCGTCCGCCCCCTGTCCGGCCACGATCATGCAGCTGCCTTCCTATCAGAGGCCGGACCAGGGGTTCACCTTCGGATCGCTGATCCGATCAGCGGCGCGGCTCCCAGCGGAAGTAGCGCACCGCGCCCCAGACCGCCAGGCCGAGCCAGATCCCACCGGTGATCAGGTGCGGGGCGGCGGTGCCCCAGCTGCCGAGGAAGCCGGTGGCGGCGGCCGAGCCGTCGGTGCCGAACCAGCCGACGCGGATCAGCTGGAAGGCGGGGGTGGTCGGCAGCAGGCGGCAGACGTCGGCCAACTGCGCGGGCATGACCTCCAGCGGGACGAACAGGCCGGAGCCGAACTGCATGACCAGCATCACCGGCAGGGTGGTGATGCCGGCGCTCTCCACGGTCCTGGTGAAGGCGCTGGACAGCGCGGCCAGGGCGATCATGGTGGCCAGGGCCAGCACCAGGCCGATCACCATCAGCAGCGGGTTGACCGGCACGGTCAGGTGCAGCCGGACGCTGCCGCCGATCCCGATCAGGGCGGCCATCAGCAGGCCGAGGGTGAGCGAGGGGACGGCCGTGCCGAGCAGGATCTCCAGGTCCCTGGCCTCGCCGGTGCGCATCCGCTTGAGGACCAGCTCGCCGCGCCGCGCGACGTACGCGGCGGTCAGGTTGTAGTAGACGACGAAGGCCAGGATCATCCCGACCGAGCCGTAGACCAGCAGCGAGTCGACGTCCAGCCCGGGGTTGTCCTCGGCCTGCTTCTTGAGCAGGCCGTGCAGGGAGCTGATCAGCACCACGGGCAGCACCAGCGCGGTGAACAGGGCGGTGCGGTTGCGCATCAGCAGGGTGGCCTCGGCCCGGCCGAGGGCGAGCAGGCGGCGGGCGGCCGTGCTCCGGGGGCCGGTGGCGGGGGCGGCAGGGGCGGCGGCGGTGGTCATCGGGCGGTTCCGATCAGGCGGCGGCGGGCGGGACGGGCGGGGGCGGCGGGCCCGGGAGGCGGTGGGGCCTGGTCGGCGGCCTCGGAGGCGATGGCGAGGAAGGCCTCCTCCAGCGAGGCGCTGCGGGCGTCCAGGGCGCCGAGCGCGATCTGGTGGTGCCGGGCCCAGCCGAGCAGGTCGGTGAGGGTGTCCTGGAGGGTCGTGGTGTGCACGGTGACCTTGCGGCCGTCGACGACGGTCTCGGCGCCGGTCAGGGCCGGCAGCGCGACGCCGTCGTACGCGGGCAGTTCGAAGCCGATCCGGGACGGCCGGCCGGCGATCACCTCGGCGACGGTGCCGCTGGTGACGACCCGGCCGCCGTGCATGATGGCCAGCCGGTCGGCCAGCTCCTCGGCCTCCTCCAGGTAGTGCGTGGTGAGCAGCACGGTGGTGCCCTGGGCGCGCAGTTCGCGCACCAGCCGCCAGACGGCGGCGCGCGCCTCCGGGTCGAGGCCGGTGCTGGGCTCGTCCAGGAACAGCACCTCGGGGCGGCCGAGCAGGGCCATCGCGAGGTCGAGCCGGCGCTTCTCGCCGCCGGACAGCTGCTTGACCCGGACGCCCGACCGGTGGCCGAGCCCGACCAGGTCCAGCGCCTCCGCCACCGGGCGGGCGCCGCTGGTCGTCCCGGCCCAGACGCGGCCGGTCTCGGCGCAGGTGAGGTCGCCGGGGAAGCCGCCCTCCTGGAGCATGATGCCGATCCGCGGGCGGACGGCGGCGCGCTCCCGGTGCGGGTCGTGGCCGAGGACCCGGACGCTGCCGCCGGTGGGGGCGGTCAGGCCCTCGATGACCTCCATGGTGGAGGTCTTGCCGGCGCCGTTGGTGCCGAGCAGGGCGAACAGTTCGCCGCGGCCGACGGTGAGGTCGACGCCGCGGACGGCGTGGTACCCGGTGGCGCCGCCGTAGCGGCGGTGCAGGTCGGTGACCTCGATCACGTGGTCGTCGGGGTGGGAGGGGCGGCTCGTTCGCATGACTCCAGCCTTCCGCCGGCCGGGCCGGGCGGGCAGTGCGCGGCGTCATGGAACGGTGGTGGCGATCCACGGGTCGGCGATGACGAATGTCATCGGTCCCCGCTGTCGCCGGCCTCCCGGGGAAACCCGGGGGCGGAATGCGGGACGGCCGGGGAATGCCGAAGGGCCCCCTCGATCGAGGGGGCCCTTCGTACCGGAGCGGACGACGAGATTCGAACTCGCGACCCTCACCTTGGCAAGGTGATGCTCTACCAACTGAGCCACGTCCGCAGGTCAAACTATTCTTTTGTGCTGTGCTCGCGCACTGCGAGCGGACGACGAGATTCGAACTCGCGACCCTCACCTTGGCAAGGTGATGCTCTACCAACTGAGCCACGTCCGCACGGTGCCTGGTGGGGCACCGGCCGCCTCTTCGGATCTCTCCGTTGCGGCGACGAGGAATACTCTACAGCATCTTTCGGGGTGGTCGCCCCACCCTTTCGGTCCAGGGTGCGGGCGGGGCGACCAGGGGTGCTGCCCCGGACGGGTCAGTTCGCGTCGGCGAACTGCTCGTACACGTGCTTGGGGATCCGGCCCCGGGCGGGCAGCTCCATGCCGCGGGAGAGGGCCCAGGCGCGCACGGCGGCCGGGTCCGGGGTGAGCGCGGTGCGGCGGAAGGACTTTCCGGTGCGGCTCTGGCGGCGGCCGGCCGCGACGAACGGGGCGAGGGCCTCCCGCAGCTTTTCGGCGTTGTCCACGGACAGGTCGATCTCGTACGACTTCCCGTCGACGCCGAAGTGGACGGTTTCCGCGGCGGCGCCGCCGTCCAGGTCGTCGGAGAGCGTGACAACTACACGCTGAGCCATGGGTGTCAATCCTCTCGGGCAATTCGGCCGCCGGTCCGCGGGATGCGCACGGAGGCCTGTTGTGCACCACTCGCGCAAGCGCGTACGGGCAGGCCCGATGGCCGGCCGGATACGCAGCACTTGCCGCGACAGGTGGCCCTATTCTGCACCCGAAGGGGGTCGAAATCGAAGAGTCCGGCATTCTTTTCCGGATATTCACGAATCTTCGCCGGGCTGTCGGATACCCCTGTGCGGGGACGGGAGGATCTGTCCCCAAGTGCCGTATTCGGGTGTTCTTCGGGCGTTCTCTCTCCCGACTCCGAATCCGTGGAAACCGGCCGTCCCCGGCGGGGGGTCGCGGAGCCGGATCCCTTGCGGCGTAAGGGTCTCGGGTCTACGCGCGTCGCTATCCCCGGCCAGCAATCCTGCCCGAAACCCCCGGTAGTCTGGAGTTCCCCCGCCTCACCGAAGACACCACCGGGAGTGCCAGTGGCACGCGTCGTAGTCGACGTCATGCTCAAGCCGGAGATCCTCGACCCCCAGGGACAGGCGGTGCAGCGTGCACTGCCCCGTCTCGGATTCACCGGGATCGCCGACGTCCGCCAGGGCAAGCGTTTCGAGCTGGAAGTGGAGGGCCCGGTCGACGACGCCGCGCTCGCCCGTATCCGTGAAGCCGCCGAGACGTTTCTCGCCAACACCGTGATCGAGGACTTCACCGTCCGCGTCGAGGAGGCGGCGAAGTGACCACCCGCGTCGGCGTCGTCACTTTCCCCGGCTCCCTCGACGACCGCGACGCCCAGCGTGCGGTCCGCCTGGCCGGCGCCGAGCCGGTCGCCCTGTGGCACCGTGACAAGGATCTCCACCAGGTCGACGCCGTCGTCCTGCCGGGCGGATTCAGTTACGGCGACTATCTGCGCTGCGGCGCGATCTCCCGCTTCTCGCCGGTGATGGAGACCGTCATCGAGCAGGCCAGGCTGGGAATGCCGGTGCTCGGTATCTGCAACGGCTTCCAGGTGCTCTGCGAATCGCACCTGCTGCCGGGTGCGCTCACCCGCAACGACTCGCTGCACTTCATCTGCCGCGACCAGAAGCTGCGCATCGAGAACGCGGAGACCGCCTGGACCCGGGATTACTCGGCCGGCCAGGAAATCGTCGTCCCGCTGAAGAACGGCGAGGGCCGCTTCGTCGCCGACGAGCGCGTCCTGGACGAACTGGAGGCGGAGGGCCGGGTGGTCGCCCGTTACCTCGCCCGCGGCGACGCCGCTGAGGGGTTCGGTAACCCGAACGGTTCGTACCGCGACATCGCCGGCATCACCAACGCCGCCGGCAATGTCGTCGGCCTGATGCCGCACCCGGAGCACGCGGTGGAGCCGCTCACCGGTCCGACCACCGAGGGCCTGGGCTTCTTCACGTCCGTACTGAAGCAGCTGGTGAACGCCTGATGAGCCTCGACACCGTCAAGAACGCCGAGCAGACCCCGGACGCCGCCCAGCCCTGGGCCGAACTCGGCCTCAAGGAGGACGAGTACGCGCGCATCCGGGAGATTCTCGGCCGCCGCCCGACCGGCGCCGAACTCGCGATGTACTCGGTCATGTGGTCCGAGCACTGTTCGTACAAGAGCAGCAAGGTCCACCTGAAGCAGTTCGGCGAGAAGAAGCCCGATTCGGACGCGATGCTCGTCGGCATCGGCGAGAACGCCGGCGTCGTCGACGTCGGCCAGGGCTACGCCGTCACCTTCAAGGTCGAGTCGCACAACCACCCGTCGTACATCGAGCCCTACCAGGGCGCGGCCACCGGCATCGGCGGCATCGTGCGCGACATCCTGGCGATGGGCGCCCGCCCGGTCGCCGTGATGGACCCGCTGCGCTTCGGCGCGGCCGACCACCCGGACACCCGGCGCGTGCTGCCCGGCATCGTCGCGGGCATCGGCGGCTACGGCAACTGCCTGGGCCTGCCGAACATCGGCGGCGAGGTCGTCTTCGACTCCTGCTACCAGGGCAACCCGCTGGTCAACGCGCTGTGCGTGGGCGTCATGAAGCACGAGGACATCCACCTCGCGCAGGCCTCCGGCGCCGGCAACAAGGTCATCCTGTACGGCGCCCGCACCGGCGGCGACGGCATCGGCGGCGTCTCGGTGCTGGCCTCCGAGACCTTCGACGACACCAAGCCGGCCAAGCGCCCGGCCGTCCAGGTCGGCGACCCGTTCCAGGAGAAGCTCCTCATCGAGTGCACCCTGGAGATCTTCCGCGAGAAGCTCGTCAAGGGCATCCAGGACCTCGGCGGCGCCGGCCTGTCCTGCGCCACCAGCGAGCTGGCCTCGGCCGGCTCCGGCGGCATGCGGATCGACCTCGACACCGTGCACCTGCGCGACCACACGCTCTCGCCGGAGGAGATCCTCATGAGCGAGTCGCAGGAGCGCATGTGCGCGATCGTCGAGCCCGACAAGGTCGACCGCTTCCTGGAGATCTGCGAGAAGTGGGACGTCATCGCCAACGTCATCGGTGAGGTGACCGACGGCGAGCGCCTGGAGATCTTCTGGCAGGGCGAGCTCGTGGTGGACGTGCCGCCGCGCACCGTCGCCCACGAGGGCCCGACCTACCAGCGCCCGTACGCCCGCCCGAGCTGGCAGGACGCGCTGCAGGCCGACGCCCCCACCGCCGAGCGGCTGGCCCGCCCGACCACCGGCGAGGGCCTCAAGGCCGACCTGCTGAAGGTCGCGAGCCACCCGAACCAGGCCTCCAAGTCCTGGATCACCGACCAGTACGACCGCTACGTGCTCGGCAACACCGTGCTCTCGCACGGCGAGGACTCGGGCATGATCCGGATCGACGACGAGACCAACCTCGGCGTCTCGGTCGCCACTGACGGCAACGGCCGCTTCGCCAAGCTGGACCCGTACACCGGCGCCCAGCTGGCCCTGGCCGAGGCGTACCGCAACGTCGCGGCCGGCGGCGCCAAGCCGCTCGCCGTCTCCGACTGCCTCAACTTCGGCTCCCCCGAGGACCCGGACGTCATGTGGCAGTTCGCCGAGGCGACCCGCGGCCTGGCCGACGCCTGCCTGGTGCTCGGCACCCCGGTCACCGGCGGCAACGTCTCGCTGTACAACCAGACCGGCGAGGTCGCCATCCACCCGACCCCCGTGGTCGCGGTGCTCGGCGTCATCGACGACGTCACCCGCCGCACCCCGGCCGCCTTCGCCGAGGAGGGGCAGCTACTCTACCTGCTCGGCGACACGGCGGACGAGCTCGGCGGCTCGGCCTGGTCGCAGGCCGTCCACGACCACCTCGGCGGCCTGCCGCCCAAGGTGGACCTGGAGCGCGAGCGGCTGCTCGGCGAGATCCTGATCGCCGCCTCGCGCGACGGCATGATCGACGCCGCGCACGACCTCTCGGACGGCGGCCTCGGCCAGGCGCTCGTGGAGAGCTGCCTCAAGGGCGGCCACGGCGCGCGGATCATCGTGCCCGAGGGCCAGGACCCGTTCGTGTTCCTGTTCTCCGAGTCGGCCGGCCGCGCCGTCGTGGCGGTGCCGCGCAGCGAGGAGCTCCGGTTCAACGACATGTGCACCGCGCGCGGCCTGCCGGCCACCCGGATCGGTGTCGTGGACGGCGAGAGCCTGGACGTCCAGGGGCAGTTCAGCGTCTCGCTGGCCGAGCTGAAGGACGCTCACACCGGCGTCATCGAGGCCCTGCTGGCCTGACGGCTCCGGCTCTTCGGGGGCGGGCGGTTCGTTTCGAACCGTCCGCCCCTCGGCGTATGTTGGGGGCCATGCCACCCAAGTCCCGTACGTACCAGCCGCCGAAGGTCCGCGCCGCGCTGGCCGCCCAGACCGAGGCGCTGCGCGCCGCCGTGCACGGCCTCACCGAGGAGCAGTTGGAGCTGCCCACCCGGCTCGGGACGTGGCGGGTGCGCGAGTTGGTCGCGCACCTGGGCATGGCCCTGGGCGCACTGCCCCAGCAGCTGGACGTGCCGGTTCCGGCCGGAGCCCCGCTGGGGGCGGCCGAGGCGATCGGCCTCACCCGGACGGTCGCCGACGCGGTCGACGAGGGCGCCCGCGCGCTCGCGGCCGCGGCGTACGCCGGCGGGCCGGAGGCGGTGGCCGAGGAGTTCGACCGGTCGGCGCTGGCGGTGCTCAAGGCCCTGGACGGGCCCGACGTCGCCGATCCCGACCGGCGGATCGCCACCCGGCTCGGCCGGCCGATACCGATGACGGACTACCTGCTGACCAGGCTGCTGGAGGCCGTCGTGCACGCCGACGACCTGGCCGACGCCCTCGGGCCGGACGCCCCCGCCTTCCCGCACGACCGGCAGGCCCTCGCCGCCGTGACCCGGCTGCTGGCCGACGCCTTCGCCGAACGGGCGCCCGGCGGGGCCGTCGAGCTACGGATCCCGCCGTACGCCGTGGTGCAGGCCGTCGAGGGGCCCAAGCACACCCGGGGCACCCCGCCGAACGTGGTCGAGACCGACCCGCTGACCTGGATCCGGCTGGCCACCGGCCGGCTCGACTGGGCGGCGGCGCAGGAGAGCGCCGCCCTCACGGCCTCCGGCGAGCGCAGCGACCTGCGGGAGCACCTGCCCGTGATGGGTTGAGCCGGTCAGCCCAGTTGCTTGACCAGGGCCTCGGCGGCCTTGCGCAGCGGCTCGCCGGCCAGGGCGGGGTTCTGCTCGGGGTCGCCGGAGTCCTGGGAGAGCACCATGATCAGGTCCCCCTCGCCGTTCACCGCGAGCCGGGAGACGGCACCGGTGATCCCGGCGGCGCCGGCGGCCTTCGCCAAGTCGAGGCCGAACGGGCAGGTGTCCGTCCTGTTCCTGACCGCGTCCAGGGCGACGGAGCGGACGCGGTCGTAGCTGAGCGCTCCGCCGCCCTGGGCGAGGTCGTCGGCGGAGGAGCAGGCGGCGGCGCCGAGGACGGTCCCGGCTGCGGCGAACGCGGCGGCGAGCCTCCGGAGTTGGGCAGCGGTCATGCCCGCACGATACGGCCCGGTCGTCCCGGCGGGTTGCCGATCGGGTCTCAACTCCGTCCCGCTACGGCACCGATGGCCCGCTCAGGTAGGTGCCGTCCGCGGTGTACGGCCAGGCGTTGGGCGTGCAGCCCTTGAGCCCGTAGATCTGCTGCATCATCGCGGGCGCGGGCTTGCCCGGGCCGGGGCAGGTCTCGTGGCCGTGGCCGATCCGGTGGCCGACCTCGTGGTTGACGATGAGCGCCCGGTACTCCTCTATCGGCCCGCTGAACTGCGGTGAACCGGTGTTCCAGCGCTTGGAGTTGACGAGCACCTGGTTGCCGACGTTGCAGTTGACCTCGCCGTGGGTGTCCAGGCCGGAGGCGCCGCAGATCTTGTCCACGGTGGCCGGGGAGGCGATCTTCACGGTGAAGTCGTAGGAGCCGCCGGCGACCAGCTGGAAGCCGTTCTTGCGGTCGTTGGTCCAGCCGCGGCGGTCGCCGAGGATGCCGTGGATCTGCGCGGCGGCGGAGGGGGCGTCGATGCCGATGCCGTCCTCGACCTCCACCCGGTAGCGGCGGATGTTGCCGCGGCCGACCGGCTTGGCGTCGGCGGGGGCGGTGGTGAAGGTGCCCGCGCCCTTGGTCGGGCCGGGGTCGGGCGCGGTGGCGGTGGGCTCCGGGGTCGGCGTCGCGGCCGGGGCCGGCGCGGGCGGGGCCGACGGGGTGGCGGCCGGGGTCGCCTCGGTGGGCGGGGCGATCCGGGCCTGGGTGGTGGGCGCGGCGGCGGGCGGGTCCGAGGGGCGGTTCAGCATGAAGGCCGCGGTGCCCAGCACCAGGACGGTCGCGACGATCGCCGCGAGCATGCCAGGCCCGATGCCGCGACGCTGCCGGCGGCGGCGACGGCCGCTCTGGGCGTTCCGGCGGGCCGGGGTGGGCCGGTTGCGCTGGGCGTTCTCCCGATCGCCCTGCGTGGTCCGGGCGTTGGGGGCCTTGCGGCTCGTCGGGGTGGCTCGCCTGCGGGCGGATCTGGCTGCGGGCACGAGCGACACCCTGGCATGCGAACGGGTGAATGTCTACATACCGGGTATGTGGGAGAACGCCGTCCGGCGGCCCGGAGGCCCAAGCGGCGGACCGGGCCGAGGAGTTCGCTCCGTCGCCGTCCCGTGCGCGAGCGGAACGGAACGGGGAGATCGCGAGGAGGGCGGTTGACCCCTGCGGCTCGGGTGGCAGACTTCAGGGCATGGCGATCCACAGGAATCTTCTCGACGGCCCCGACCCGACCCTCCTGCCGGAGGACGAGCAGCCCTACCGCATGCTGGCGGAGGAGTCGGCCTCGCCGACCCAGGTGGCCGCCGACTTCCCGTCCTTCTGCCTGGCCTGGGCCATGCTCGCCGACGACGCGTACGCGGCCGGCCGGTACGTCGAGTCGTACGCCTACGCCCGCACCGGCTACCACCGCGGCCTGGACGCGCTGCGCCGCAGCGGCTGGAAGGGCCACGGTCCGGTGCCGTGGGAGCACCGCGGCAACCGCGGCTTCCTGCGCTGCCTGGCCGCGCTCGCCCGGGCGGCCGGCGCGATCAAGGAGACCGAGGAGGAGGCCCGCTGCTGGCAGTTCCTGAAGGACAGCAGCGCGGAGGCGTACGCGGAGCTCAAGCAGTAGGACCCGTCCGGACGTGCGGGTGCCCCCGGCGGAGGACCGCCGGGGGCACCGTCGTGCCGGGCGCCTACTTCAGGCGCTTGCCGGCCGAGCGCAGCTGCTCGGCGGCCTCGACCACGCGGGCGGCCATGCCGGCCTCGGCCAGCTTGCCCCAGGTGCGCGGGTCGTAGGTGTTCTTCTTGCCGACCTCGCCGTCGACCTTCAGCACGCCGTCGTAGTTGGCGAACATGTGGCCGGCCACCGGGCGGGTGAAGGCGTACTGGGTGTCGGTGTCCAGGTTCATCTTCACGACGCCGTTCTCCAGCGCGGTGGCGATCTCCTCGGCGGTGGAGCCCGAGCCGCCGTGGAAGACGAAGTCGAACGGGTCGCTCTTGCCGTACTGCTTGCCGATCGCGTCCTGCAGCTCGCGCAGCAGCTCCGGCTTCAGCACGACGTTGCCCGGCTTGTACACGCCGTGCACGTTGCCGAACGAGGCGGCCAGCAGGTAGCGGCCCTTCTCGCCCAGGCCCAGCGCCTCGGCGGTGCGCACGGCGTCGTTGACGGTGGTGTACAGCTCGTCGTTGATCTCGTGGGTGACGCCGTCCTCCTCGCCACCGGTCGGGGTGATCTCGACCTCGAGGATGATCCTGGCGGCCGCGGCCTGGGCCAGCAGCTCCTGGGCGATGGCCAGGTTGTCCGACAGGGTCTCGGCCGAGCCGTCCCACATGTGCGACTGGAACAGCGGGTTCTGGCCCTTGGCCACGCGCTCGGCGGAGACCGCCAGCAGCGGGCGGACGTAGCCGTCCAGCTTGTCCTTCGGGCAGTGGTCGGTGTGCAGGGCGACGGTGATGTCGTACTTCGCGGCGACGATGTGCGCGAACTCGGCCAGGGCCACGGCGCCGGTCACCATGTCCTTGTTGTGCTGGCCGCCCAGGAACTCCGCACCACCGGTCGAGATCTGGATGATGCCGTCGCTCTCGGCCTCGGCGAAACCGCGCAGGGCGGCGTGCAGGGTCTGCGAGGAGGTGACGTTGATGGCCGGGTAGGCGAACTTGCCCGCCTTGGCCCGGTCGAGCATCTCGTTGTAGACCTCGGGAGTTGCGATGGGCATGCGATCCGCTCCTGTCGGGTTGCGGCGTACGGACGGGTGCTGTCCGACGCTGGGTACGCCTTCGTGACGACTCCGTGCCGGCCCGCCGACGCG
Organism: Streptomyces sp. Y1; assembly: GCF_041053115.1. Lineage (NCBI taxonomy): Bacteria > Bacillati > Actinomycetota > Actinomycetes > Kitasatosporales > Streptomycetaceae > Streptomyces > Streptomyces sp. Y1. The sequence goes on from NZ_CP163445.1 coordinate 3,954,998, forward strand.
CGGCGCTGCGGTGTGGCTCTCCGGCACCAAGGTTCGAGGCGGCCACCGCGGAACGGCCATGAGGGTGGAGACCGCCGCGGACCGGACGCCGGTGCCATCTTCCCAGACTCGTGCCCCCAGGTCAGCAGGAGCCCGCCTGTCGGGACTCCGGTGCGGTGGTGCGGCGGGGCCACCGGCCGGAGGTCCTCGGCAAGGTACGCCCGCTATCCTGCGCCCGTGGACTACAACCAGCTGGCCGTCAATCTGCTCGACGCCAAATCCCTGATCTCGTCCCTCGGCGCCATCGGGCTGATCGCGATCATCTTCGCGGAGACCGGCCTGCTGGTCGGCTTCTTCTTCCCGGGCGATTCGCTGCTGATCCTCGCGGGCGTCGCCGCCTCGAACGCCGCCTCCTCGGTGCTCGGCGACGGCGCCAAGCTGCCGATCGCCGTCCTGCTGGTCGGCTGCCCGATCGCGGCGGTCGCCGGTGCCCAGCTGGGGCACCTGATCGGGGTCAAGGTCGGGCCGAGGCTCTTCGACAAGCCCGACTCGAAGATCTTCCGCCGTGAGTACGTGGTGAAGGCGGAGGAGTACTTCAACAAGTTCGGCTCGGGCAAGGCCGTGGTGCTGGCCCGCTTCATGCCGATCATCCGGACGTTCCTCAACCCGGTCGCCGGCACCCTGGAGATGCCCGCTCGGACGTTCTTCGTGTGGAACGTGGTCGGCGGCGTGCTCTGGACCGAGTCCATGCTGCTGATCGGCTACTTCTTCGGCGACGCGCTCGCCCCGGTGATCGACAAGTACCTGATCCCGGCGGTGCTGCTGATCGTGCTGCTGTCGATCTCGCCGATCCTGGTCGAGGTCTTCCGGGAGCGCAAGAAGAAGAAGGCCGGCGCGGTCGACGCCGTCGACGGCGAGTCGGTGCAGAGCGGCAGCGGGCGGCACCGTCGCGGCTGAGCCGGCGGCGGGCGCGGGTACGCGAAGGGGCCGGGCGTTGTTCCACGTGGAACAACGCCCGGCCCCTTCCTCGCGTCGTGCGCGGACGTCCCGGGGTCAGAGGCCCAGGTCGGCCGCGGTGTAGGCGGTCACGTACGGCAGGCCCTGCGCCTCGACGGCGGCCTGGCCGCCGCGCTCCACGATCACCGCGACGCCGACCACCTCGGCGCCCGCCTCGCGCAGCGCCTCGACGGCCGTCAGCACCGAACCGCCGGTGGTCGAGGTGTCCTCGACCGCCAGCACCCGGCGGCCCTTGACGTCCGGGCCCTCGATCCGGCGCTGCAGGCCGTGCGCCTTGCCCGCCTTGCGGACCACGAAGGCGTCCAGCTCGCGGCCGCGGGCGGCGGCGGCGTGCAGCATGGCGGTGGCCACCGGGTCGGCGCCCAGGGTCAGGCCGCCGACGGCGTCGTACTCCAGGTGCGAGGTCGCGTCCAGCATCACCCGGCCGACCAGCGGGGCGGCCTGGCCGTCCAGCGTGATCCGGCGCAGGTCGACGTAGTAGTCGGCCTCCTTGCCGGAGGAAAGGGTGACCTTGCCGTGCACGACGGCCTTGTCCTTGATCTGTGCCAGCAGGGCGTCGCGGTCGTTGCTCATGAGCGTTCAGTCTAGGGCCTGCCGCCGTTCCCGGCGCCTGCGGTCAGCGCCGGCGCAGCGCCCTGGCCAGCACCACGGCGCCGCCCAGCAGGGCCACCGAGCCGCCGATCACCCACGGCAGCGGGCTGCGGCCGCCGGTCCCCGGCACCACGATCCCGCCGACCTCGCCGCCCCACCGGGACGCCGCCCGGGCCCGCGCGCTGCGGGCCGGCAGCGCCGGGGCGTAGCGGCCGCGCGGCGGGGCGTGGTCGACCTCCTCGGCCGAACGGCCCACGATGCTGCGGCGCACCGGGCCGCTGAGGACCGGCTCCTCCTCGTACGCGAACAGCGCCTCGGTGGACAGGCCCTCGGTGACCCCGGAGGGCTCGTCGACGTCGTCCGCCTCGGTGTCGTCGGCCTCCTGCGACTCCTCGGTGCCGTCCGTGCCGTCCGCGCCGTCCGTGTCGTCGTCGGTGGAGCCGGTGACCAGGCCGAACCGCTCGGCGTCGGCGTCGGAGAAGGCGATCAGGTCGGAGAGGTCGTCGTCGAGGTCGTCGCCGGGCTGGTCCTGGCGCTCCTCGATGTAGACCACGCCCGCGCCGGCCGTCGTCCCGCCGGCCTCCCCGGCCTCGGTGTCGTCCTCCTCGGCGCCCGCCTCGGTGTCGTCCTCCGCTGCGCCGTCCGGGGCGACCAGGGCGGCGGCGAACCGGTCCAGCAGGCGGTGGCCCGCCGCGTCCAGGGTCTCGTCGTCGAACTCGGCCAGCCGGCCGGTGGCGCTGAGGTCACTGGTGAAGCGGATCACGGCCGTGCCGTCCTCGGCGCCGTCCGTGACGCTCACCCGGACGGTCGCCGTCGCCTCGCCGCTGCCCCGGGCCTCCTCGCCCTCGGCGAGCACGGTCAGCACGCCCTCCCGGCCCTCGATCAGCGACAGCACGCCCTTGTACGTGATCGTGGAGCCGCCGATCCGCAGCTTGAGCCGCCCGCCGATCTCCTCGGCCGGCCCGCTGCCGACCGCGGCCGGCTCGGTGCTCAGCCCCGGCACGCTCCGGGCCAGCCGCGCCGGCTCCTGCAGGGCCTGCCGCACCAACCCGGCGGCCATCGGGACGACAACCTCATGCTCCATGCCACGGAGCCTACCGACCCGAGCCCGCCCGGTCCCCACCCACCACCGCCCGGATTTCCGGTCCGGGCGGCGCGCGCCCGGCAAGGACCCGCGGGACAGCCGTCAGCGCGGCCCGAGGAGGGTGAGCGGGGGCGGGGGGTGGAGCGGGCGGAGGGCGGTGAGGCGGGCGGCGGAGGCGCGCAGGGTGTCCGGGGTGAGGGCGCGCGGGGGCGGGGCGTCGGGGGCGAGGGTGAGGGCGGGCCGGTCGGCGGCGGCGAGCAGGTAGTCCTGCGCGGTGTCCGGCGGCCCGGGGCGGCAGGCGGCGGTGGCGTCGCCCGGCACCGCGTACGGGGCGGTGCGCAGTCCCGCGGCGCGCAGGCCGGACTCGATCTGCCAGAGCCCGCCCTCGTCGCCGCCGGCCCGGACGGCGATCCTCCCGCCGGGGGCGAGCAGCCGGGCGGCGAGGCCGTAGAACTCCTGGGAGTGGAAGGCGACCGGCCCGCCGTCCGCCGGTGCGGGCAGGTCGGCGAGGACCACGTCGTACCCGTCGCCGGGCCCGTCCTCGGGGGCGCCGCGGAGCCAGGCCAGCGGGTCGGCGGCGGTGACGGTGACCCGGGGGTCGTCCAGCGAGTGGTCGCCGAGCGCGGACAGCGCGGGGTCGGTGCGGGCCAGCCGGGGCAGGGCCGGGTCGGTGTCGACCAGCCGGACGGTGCGCACGCCCCGGTGCCGCAGCACCTCCCGCAGGGCGAGGCCGTCCCCGCCGCCGAGCAGCAGCACCCGGGTGTCGGGGCCGGCGGCCATCGCGGGGTGGACCAGCGCCTCGCTGCCCCGGTACTCGTCGGGCCCGCAGGCCGCGAGCCGTCCGCCCAGGTAGAGCCGCAGCGGGCCCTCGGCGGGACCGGTGAGCACGATCTCCTGGTAGCGGCTGCGGGTCGCGTAGCGGACGTCGCCGCCGTAGAGGGCGTGTCGGGCGGCGCGTTCGATGAGGTCCGAGCCGGCGGCGGCGGCCGCGAGCAGGCCGAGCACGAGCGCGCAGCCGGTCCAGAGCAGCCGTCGTATCCGGGGGGCGGGCTCCTCCCGGAACAGCCAGAGGACCACGGCGGCTCCGGCGACGGCGTTGACGGCGCCGGTGAGGAGCGCGCCGTCGCCGGGGCCGAGGGCGGGCAGGATGAGGAACGGGAAGGCGAGGCCGCCGATCAGCGCGCCCACGTAGTCGGCGGCGAAGAGGTCGGCGACGGCGCGCCCGGCGTCCTCGCGCCGGATCCGCTGGATGAGGGTCATCAGCAGGGGGATCTCGGCGCCGATGAGGATGCCGATCAGGCAGGTGAGGACGACCATCGCGGCCTGGTAGCGGCCGATCCAGGCCCAGCAGGAGTACAGGGCGAGGACGGAGAGGCCGCCGGTGAGCGCGAGGGCGCACTCGACCAGGGCGAAGGCGGTGGCGGGCCGCCGGGTGAGGCGCTTGGCCAGCAGGGAGCCGAGGCCCATCGCGAACACCATGACGGAGAGCACGACGGAGGTCTGGGTGACGGTGTCCCCGAGCAGGTAGTCGCCGAGCGCCACGAGTTCGAGCTCGTAGACCAGTCCGCAGGCCGCGCAGACGAACGCGGCCAGCAGGACGGTCAGGCGGGCGAGCCGGGGGTTCGATCGCAGCCGGGATCGACGGCGGGCGGGCAGGGGGACGAGCCCGCGCCCGGGCCGGGGAGGGGTGCCGTCGTCGAGGTCCACTCGTGACCGGGTGGGTGGACCGGCCGGATGGTTGATCACGAACAAACGCTAGGGGACGTGCGGGACGGATAGCTGCGCCCATTCGGCGGACAGTGCGAGCCGCCGGGTTGACGAATCGTTCCTGCGTGCGAGTGGCTGGCTGGTGCGGGGTGACTGGGGGCCGGGCCGGGGGCCGAGTACCGGCGCTCGCCGGTCATGCCGCCGCGATCACGAGCGAGGAGCGGGTGCAGACCAGCTGCCCCTCCTGGGGGTAGGCGTGCCAGGTGCGCCACAGCACCCGGCCCGCGTCACCCTGGGTGACCAGCGCGGTGAAGGCGCTCGGATCCCCCGGGAAGACCCCGGCGAGCCCGCGCGGATGCCCCTCGACCAAGGCCAGCAACTCCTGGGCGCGGGCCGCGAAGTCGTGCGGCGGCAGCGCCTCGATCCGGGCCGCGAACTCGTACTCCCAGCCGCCGATCTGCTTGGCGACCCGGGCCGGCAGCGGGGTGCGGCGGCCGGGCAGGCAGGCGACCGTCTCCAGGCACCGGCCGGGGTCGGCGTCGACGACCACCTGGTGCGAGGCGCCGAGCAGCCGCAGCTGGAGCGTTCCGGGCCGGCCGTCGCCGGCGAGTCTCAGGTCGCGCACCGCGAGAGCGGGCAGCGGTTCGCCGCCGAGGCACCAGGCCAGGTCACCGGCGCGGGTGTCCGTATAGGTGGTCTGCAGTGTGGTGAGCATGCTCGGCTCCGCGTTTCAGCTCCGTGCGCGCCCACCGAGCAGCAGCGAGTTGGCCTAGGCGATGGCGAGGCTGTTCGTGGCTGTTGCGGCCCTGGGCGCGGCCGGCCGTGGAAGGAAGGATTCCGGCTGGAGATTCAGCAGCAGAGAAGCACGAATACGCCGGGTCCGTCGGTGATTTACCCAACTTTGTCAAGCATTCACCGTTTCGAGCACATCCGCTTCCCCGCTCTGATCGACCCGGTGTGCGACTCTGCACAGCGCGCGCCCCTGCGACCCGCTCGTGCGCCGTGTGAGCGGGGTGCGCGCCGTCCATGCGCTTCATGCGCCGCCGCCCTCCACGCACGGGGCGTGAAGGGCGGGCGGATCGGCCGGAGCGGTCGGCGAATATGCCTCCAGGGCATTGAATCGGCAGATTCACCAAGGGAGTTGACTGTAAATCAGAACGCGTGTCGGGCCGCGCTCGTTCCCGTTCGAGGGGGCGCGCGGCACCCTCAGACGCGCTGCAGCCGCGCTACGGCCTCCTGAAGCACCTCGTCCTTTTTGCAGAACGTGAAGCGAACGAGTGTGCGACCGGCGTCCTGGTCGTCGTAGAAGACGGCGTTCGGGATGGCGACCACGCCGCAGCGCTCGGGCAGCGAGCGGCAGAACTCGACGCCGTCCTTCTCGCCGAGCGGGGTGATGTCGGTGGTGATGAAGTACGTGCCCTCGGGGGTGAAGGTGCGGAAGCCGGCGGCGGTGAGGCCGGCCCCGAGCAGGTCGCGCTTGCGGAGCAGGTCGGCGCGCAGGGTGTGGAAGTACGCGTCGGGCAGGCGCAGTGCCTCGGCGACGGCGTACTGGAACGGCCCGGCGCTGACGTAGGTGAGGTACTGCTTCGCGGTGCGGACGGCCGCGACCAGCGGCGGGGCGGCGGTGACCCAGCCGACCTTCCAGCCGGTGAAGGAGAAGGTCTTGCCGGCCGAGGAGATGGTGACGGTGCGTTCGCGCATGCCGGGCAGGGCCGCGAGGGGGTGGTGGACGGGGCCGAAGACGAGGTGTTCGTAGACCTCGTCGGTGACCACCAGGAGGTCGTGCTCGACGGCGAGTTCGGCGATGGCGGCCAGCTCGTCGGCGGTGAGCACGGTGCCGGTGGGGTTGTGCGGGGTGTTGATCAGCAGCAGGCGGGTGCGCGGGGTGATCAGCGCCCGGAGCTCGTCCAGGTCGGGGCGGAAGTCCGGGGCCCGGAGCGTGAGCGGGACGCGGACGGCGCCGGCCATCGCGATGCAGGCGGCGTAGGAGTCGTAGAACGGTTCGAGGGCGATCACCTCGTCGCCGGGTTCGAGCAGGGCGAGCAGCGCGGCGGCGATGGCCTCGGTGGCGCCGGCGGTGACCAGCACCTCGGTGTCCGGGTCGTAGGCCAGGCCGTGGAAGCGCTGCTGGTGCTCGGCGATCGCGGTGCGCAGCTCGGGGATGCCGGGGCCGGGCGGGTACTGGTTGCCGCGGCCCTCGCGCAGCGCCCGGACGGCCGCCTCGCGGATCTCCTCGGGCCCGTCGGTGTCCGGGAAGCCCTGGCCGAGGTTGATCGAGCCGGTGGCGGTGGCCAGGGCGGACATCTCGGCGAAGATCGTCGTTCCCATGCCGGCTAGTCGGCGGTTCAGCAGCGGCCTGGTACCCATCTCGGCTCCTCACGTGTCGTCGGTGGCGCCCATCCTCCGGATGCGCACCGGCAACGACAAGTCCGCCGATCCGGACGATTGCTAAGCGATCCCGTCCGGATCCTCATCGACCCGTCCCGGCCGTTCGACCAGGATCTGACGGGCCGTTGCTGAGAACCGGACGGGGAGGCCCGCCAGGAGCGCAGGCCTGCCCGGCCCACGACGACGAGGGATTCCTCAAGGAGGTCCACGCATGACCGGGAGCATCAACCCGCGCCGGGCGGACGACTCGGGCGACCTGAAGAACTACCTGCTGGACAGCACGGATCTGGAGAAGATACCGGGCCTGGTCCGCAGCGAGTCGGTCAGCCAGGAGGAGTGCTACCGCCTGATGGTGGAGGGCACCAAGGAGACCTACTCGCACGAGGAGGTCTTCGGGCAGTTCTGCTCGCTCGGCGAGTACATCGACGTCCCGTACGACGTCGTGTTCGAGTACGCCGCCAACGTCCACTCGATGGAGGAGTGGACGTTCAGCGTCCGCGACCTGCGCCACGTCGGCGGCGGGCTCTACCGGGGCACCGAGGCCATCCAGCCGAACACCGAGATCTTCATCCGCGCCGACGTGCTGAAGGGCCCCGAGCACGGCATCGTGTTCTACCCGTGCGCCTGGGACCAGGGCAAGGAGCTCTGGATGCGCTACTACTTCACCTTCATCGACGCCTCCAAGACGCTGCGCAAGCCCGGCACCGTCGTGCTGTGGACCAACTGCAAGCACCCGTACTACGACCGGAACGTCACCGACGTCCCGGACTACATCGCCGAGGGCCGGGCCCGCACCGACCGCTACTGGGTCGGCGACATCTGGCCCAACTTCGACGCCATCCACCGCATCGAGACGGCCAACCTGAAGCGCATCCTGGAGGCCCGCTTCGGCAGCGCCTCGGCGAACGGCTGACGCGATGGCCCTGGAACCGAACGGCCGCACCGGCCCGCAGGCGCAGCTGATCGACGTGGTGAGCTTCCTCCCGGAGCGCGTGGTCTCCAACGCGGCCCCGGAGGGCGCCGGCGACGAGCTCGGCGACCACGCGTTCTTCCGCGGCGTCGCCGAGCGCAGGTTCGCCTCGCCGGACCACACCTCGGCCGAACTGGGCGCCGCGGCCTGCGCCAAGCTGCTCGACCGCACCGGCCTGGCCGCCGACGAGGTCGACCTCATCATCTACAACTGCATCTTCAACGACACCTTCTGGCCGGGCATCGGCTCGGCGGTGCAGGAGGCGATCGGGGCCTCCCGCGCCACCATCATGCAGCTGGACACCAGTTGCTGCTCCTGGCTGTCGGGGCTGCGCACGGCGAAGGCGTTCGTGGAGTCCGGCATCCACCGCAACATCATCGTGCTGACGGTGACCAACTTCGTCTCCCGCCTGCCGGAGTTCCAACGCTCCAACCGTTCGCGGGTGTTGGGCGACGGCGCGACCGCCACGCTGGTGGCGCCCGGCCGGCCGAGCATCCTGTCCGCGTACGAGCGCTCGCACGGCGAGAACTACGGCCTGCTGCGCTTCGAACCGGAGCTGGTCGACGGCGCGTTCCGCAACTACTGGGAGCGCGGCTGCGGGCCGATCACGGTGAACTTCACCAAGGAGCGCCTGGAGGCCATCCGGGAGAACTCCATGAACCTGGTGCCCGAGGCGGTCGCCGCCAGCCTCACCGAGGCCGGGCTGACCTCCGACGACGTCTCGCTGCTGATCACGCACCAGCCGAACGAGGACTTCCTCGCCGAGTGGCGCAAGCGGTGCGGCATCGAGGAGGCGCGGACGCACGACACGCTGGCGAAGTACGGCAACCTCTTCGCCGGCTCGATCCCGGTGACCGTCGCCGACGCGCTGGACCACGGCCTGGTCCGGGACGGCGACGTGCTGGCGTTCGGCACCTTCGCCAACGGCGGCGACCTGGTGAGCGCGATGACCGTCCGCTGGCACGCGGGCCGATGACGGGAGGACGAGTGGAACGGGGGACGACGATGGGGACGGCGGCACCGGCCGCGGCCGGCGCGGCCACCCTGACGGTGGCCGACGCGCTGGTCACCGCGCTGCGCGACTGGGGCGTGCGGTACGTGTTCGGCGTGAGCGGCGCGAACATCGAGCACCTGCACGACGCGATCCACCGGCTCGGCCGCGGGCGGCTGGCCTCGGTGCTGGCCCGCCGCGAGGACGGCGCCGGCTTCATGGCGGACGGGCACGCCCGGGTGCACCGCACGCTCGGCGTGTGCTGCTCCACCTCGGGCGGCGCGCTGGTCAACCTGGCGGTCGGCCTGGCCGAGTCCTACGCGGAGTCCGTCCCGGTGCTCGCGCTGGTCGGGCAGCCGCCGCGGCCGCTGGCGGGCGCCGGCTCCTTCCAGGACGGCTCCGGCATCGGCCGGACGGTCGACGCCGAGCGGCTGCTCTCGACCGTCACCAAGCGCACCGTGACGCTGACCGACCCGGCCCGGCTCTGGGAGGAGCTGGCGGAGGCGGCCCGCACCGCGCTGTCCGGGCGGCCCGGACCGGTGGCGCTGCTGGTGCCCCGGGACGTCTTCGAGCTGACCGTGCCCGAGCGCCCGGCCGACTGGCCGGACGCGCTGGCCGGCCTGGTCCCGCCGCCCGAGGTGGACCCGGGCGAGCTGCGCGCGCTGTTCGACGCGCTGCGGGGGGCGCGCCGGCCGGTGGCGCTGCTGGGGCACGGGGTGCGCCGCAGCGCCGACCGCGAGGCGGTGCTGGAGTTCGTCCGCGCGGCGCGGATCCCGGTCGCGACCACGATGTCGGCGCGGGCCGAGTTCCCCAACTCCGACCCGCTGTACCTCGGTGTGGCCGGTGTGGTGGGCCACCCCTCGGTGCACGAGGTGCTGCGCGAGTCCGACCTGGTGGTCGCGTTCGGGGCCGGTCTCAACATGATGACCCGGGGCCCGCTCGGCGACCTGCGGGGCGACCGGGTCGCGGTGGTGAACATCGATCCGGGCGAGGCCGTCCGCGCGGTGGCGCCCGGCCTGGTGGTCCGGGCGGACGCCGGCGCGACCGCCCGCGGCCTGCTCGGCCTGCTGCGCCAGGAGCCGTTCCGGAGCCCGGAGTTGGCCGACTACCGGCGCACCCGGTTCCGGCCCCGGCTGGCGCCCGGGCTCGACCCGGAGCCGGCCGGCGGCGAGCTGCGGCAGAGCGAGGCGATCACCGCGCTGGCCGAGTGGCTGCCGACCGGGGGCCACCTGGTGCTGGACGCGGGCAACTGCGCGTCCGCGGCGATCCACCTGAGCGACGTGCCGGCCGGGGCCAGCTCCACCATCGCGCTCGGCGCGGGCGGCATGGGCTACAGCCTCGGCGCGGCGGTCGGGGCCCAGGTGGGCTCGCCCGAGGGCGCCCGCACCGTGGTGATCTGCGGGGACGGCGCGTTCCTGATGAACGGCCTGGAGGTGCACACCGCCGTCGACCTGCGGCTGCCGATCCTGTACGTGATCTTCAACAACGCCATGCACGGCATGTGCGTGACCAGGCAGCAGACGTTCTTCGACGCCCGGATCGAGTCCGTGCGCTACGCGCCGGTGGACATCGGCACGGTGGCCCGCGGCCTGGGCGGCCCGGACCGGCTCTGGGTGGCGGACGTCGACAGCCGCGAGCAGCTGGACAAGGCCCTCGCCGACTACACCGCCCGGGCCGCCGAGGCCCCGGCCGGGACCGGCCTGCCGGGGGTGCTGGAGCTGCGCCTCTCCCGCGAGGAGGTGCCGCCGTTCACCCCCTTCCTGCCGCTGGACGAGCCGACCGAGGTCGTCCGGGCAGGGGTGCCGGCCGCACGCGCGGAGGCGGTGCTGGGGCGGCGCTGAGCCGCGCGGCCCGGGGCCGGCCGACCGGCCCCGGGCGGCCGGCGGTGGGCCGGCCGGCGGTCGGGTCGGCCGGCCTCAGTCGAACAGGACCGGGGCGACCGCCCTCGGGCCGCCGCGGGAAGGGCTCCCGCGGCGGCCGGGGTGGGCGTCCCGGTACTCGCCCGGCGTCGTCCCGGTCCACTTGCGGAACGCCAGGTGGAACCCGACCGAACTGCGGTAGCCGACCGCCGCCGGGATGAGGGACAGCGCCAGGTCGGTCTCGCTGAGCAGCCTGGCCGCCTCCCGCATCCGGCGGGCGGTCAGGTGGCGGCCGGGGCTCTCGCCGACCAGCTGGCGGAAGACGGTGGTGAAGCCGGTCCGGGACATCAGGGCCTCGCGGGCCAGCAGGTCGACCGTCCACTGCTCGCTGTACCGGGCGTAGACGGCGGTGAGGGCGCGGCTGATGCCGGGGTGGCGCATGGCCCGCAGCGAGGGGTAGTCGTCGGTGAGCCGCTCGGCGGCCTCGCCGCGCAGGGCCAGCCGCAGGGCCAGCACCAGGGCGGTCTCGAAGCCGCGCAGCAGTTCGCCCTCCACCGGGTCGCCGGGGTGTTCGGCGGACAGCGCGGCCAGTGTGTGGTGGAGCAGCGGGTGCCGCCGGACGACCTCCCGGTGCAGCACCAGCATCGGCGGCAGCGCCCGGTACAGCGCGGACTCGCCCACCGAGTTGTAGGACAGGCCGGCGCACAGGATCGTGCTCTCCGGGCCGGGGCCGGGCAGTCGCACCGGCACCGTCGGCTGCCCGGGGGTGCGGTCGGGCAGGACCGCCGCCAGGGGTAAGGCCTCGCGCCCGGGGCGGTCGGCGAGCGTGTGCGGCGCGCCCCAGGGGAAGACCACCAGGTCGCCCGGGCGTAACCGGGCCTGGCGCAGGTGGCGCGCCGTGTCGGGCAGCCGGACCTCGTCGGTCAGCGTCGCCCAGCAGCCCCCTGCGACGACGTAGTGCAGCACCGCGCAGTTCTCGGCCGGTCCCTGGATGGCCCAGGGCGCCCGCACCCGCATGGTGCTCTGGAGAACGCCCCTCACCCGGAGTGCGGCGAGGAGCTCGCCGAGCACGTCATCCATGTGTCATCCCCCCTGGTCAGACTACGCTCCCGGGATTTCGCCCCGGCGTCCTTCCGGGGGAGAAGGGTCGACCGGGGACGAACGAGGTGCAGGTGACGGGTGTGGCGCACCCGGGGCGGGGGCCGGGAGCCCGGGAACGCGAACGGTCCGGCCGCCCGGATGTCGGGCGGCCGGACCGTTCGGCGCGTGCGGTGCGTTCGGCGGCGGGATCAGGCCTCGTCGGTGCCCTCGGGGGCGTCGCCCTCGCCGTCCTCGCCCTCGATCTCGTCCTGCAGGCCGAGGCGCTCGACCATCCACTGCTCGAAGCCGACCGAGGCCTGGGTCCAGTTGGCGGTGGTGGTGACGAAGTAGTCCAGGTTGACGCCGGTGCCGACGATCATCTGGACCTCGCCGATCAGGCGGACCACGCCGTCCTCGTGGGTGTGGGTGTAGACCTTGGGCCACAGGGTCTCGCGGTTCCACTCGTCGATCAGGTCGAGGATCTCGCCCTTCTTCTCCAGCGGGTACGCGCGGTCGTAGAAGGCGCGGACGGCGAAGAGCTCCTTGTTGTCGCCGCGGAACATGTAGTAGACCCGGAAGCCCTCCCAGGGGGCGGTGAGGTCGCCCTCCTCGTCCACGACGTGCTTGAGCTGCATCTGGTCGAGCAGCTGGGCGACCAGGTTCTGGTCCGGGACGACGATCGGCGGCGGGCCGGCCGGCCGCCCGCCCTGTCCACCGGGCTGGCCGCCCTGGGGCAGGCCGAAGGAGGGGATGGACGACGGGTCGATGCTCATGGGGGTCCTCTTCCTCAGTGCACGTGGTGGCCGGCAATGAGAGGCCGCCCTTTCCACCTCCCATCCTGCCTCATTCGGGGCCTGCCTCACAGGGGCACCCGGAGGTGCGTCGATCTTCGCGGAGGCGTGGGAACGGGCGCGTTCCGGGCGGATCCGGTCACCCGGGGTGGCGGCCGGTCGACCCTCGGGGGCGGGGTCCGGCGGTGCTCGGCGGGTGCCCGGCGAGGCGCCCGGGAGGCCCGCGGAGGTGCGTGAGCCACGTCACGTCCTCGGCTCTTCGGGTTCGGGCTGCCGGGCCCGCCGGATGCGGTTAGCGTGCGACGGAACTCGTCGCAAGTAACGCCCGTTTCGCTGGCGCGAGTTGATGGACAGTGAGACTCAAGGGGGAGATGAGATGGACAGTGCCCTGAGTAACGGGCCGATGCACGAAGGGTCATCACTGGGGGTGATGCTGCGCAGCATCCGGTTGGCCCGGGGGATGACGCAGGAACAGCTGGGCGAGGCCTCGGGGTTGAGCGTGCGCTCGATCCGCGACCTGGAGCGGGGAGTGTCCTGCCCGCGGGTCTCCACCCTGCGGCTGCTCGCGCAGACCTGGAACCTGCCGGAGTCACAGGGCGCCGAGCTGCACCGGCTGGCGCGCAGCTGGCGCGACAGCGTGCGGCGGCGCGAGCCGGACGGCCTGGCCAGCTGAACACGGCCGGCTGAACACGCGGGTCGAACACGGCGGGCCGGGCCGCCGCGCACGGGGCGCGGCGGCCCGGCCCGTACCCCTGGCCGTGACCGGTCGGGGCTACTTCTCCGGCTTCCCCCGGCCGCGGACGGTGAGGCGGTCGCCCTCCTCGTCCCGCTCGACCAGCACGGTGTCGCCGTCGTGCACCTGCCCGGAGAGGATCGCCCGGGCCAGCTGGTCGCCGATCGCGGACTGCACCAGCCGGCGCAGCGGCCGGGCGCCGTACGCCGGGTCGTACCCGGTGAGGGCCAGCCAGTCGCGGGCGGCGGCGGAGACCTCCAGGGTGAGCCGGTGCTCGCGCAGCCGCTCGCCGAGGCGGGCCACCTGCAGGTCGACGATCCGGCTCAGCTCGGCGGTGCCCAGCGGGTCGAAGACCACGATGTCGTCCAGCCGGTTGAGGAACTCCGGCTTGAACGCGGCCCGGACGGAGTCCAGCACCAGGGCCTTCTTCTTCTCCTCCGGGGTGGCCGGGTCGACCAGGTACTGGCTGCCCAGGTTGGAGGTGAGGATCAGGATCGCGTTGCGGAAGTCCACCGTGCGGCCCTGGCCGTCGGTGAGCCGGCCGTCGTCGAGCACCTGGAGCAGCACGTCGAAGACCTCCGGGTGGGCCTTCTCGACCTCGTCCAGCAGCACCACGCTGTACGGGCGGCGGCGGACGGCCTCGGTGAGCTGGCCGCCCTCCTCGTAGCCGACGTACCCGGGCGGGGCGCCGACCAGGCGGGAGACGGAGTGCTTCTCGCCGTACTCGCTCATGTCGATCCGGACCATCGCCCGCTCGTCGTCGAACAGGAAGTCGGCCAGCGCCTTGGCGAGTTCGGTCTTGCCGACGCCGGTCGGGCCGAGGAAGAGGAAGGAGCCGGTCGGGCGGTCCGGGTCGGCGATGCCGGAGCGGGTGCGGCGCACCGCGTCCGAGACGGCCCGTACGGCCTCGGCCTGGCCGATCAGGCGCCGGCCGAGCTCCTCCTCCATGCGCAGCAGCTTGGCGCTCTCGCCCTCCAGCAGCCGGCCGGCCGGGATGCCCGTCCAGGAGGCGACCACGTCGGCCACGTCGTCCGGGCCGACCTCCTCCTTGACCATCGAGGTGGAGGTGTCCTCGCCGGCCGCCCGCTCCTGGGCGTCGGCGAGCTCCTTCTCGGCGGCCGGGATCTCGGCGTACATCAGCTTGGACGCCCGCTCGAAGTCCCCGTCGCGCTGCGCCCGTTCGAGCGCGCCGTGCAGGTCGTCGAGCCGGCCCTTCAGCTCGCCGACCCGGTTGAGGCTCTTCTTCTCCTGCTCCCAGCGTGCCGTGAGCGCGCTCAACTGCTCGTTCTTGTCGGCGAGATCGCGGCGCAGCCGGGCCAGCCGGTCGACCGAGGCCGGGTCCGACTCCTTCTCCAGGGCCAGCTCCTCCATCCGCAACCGGTCGACGGCGCGCTGGAGTTCGTCGATCTCGACGGGGGAGGAGTCGATCTCCATCCGCAGCCGGGAGGCCGCCTCGTCGACCAGGTCGATCGCCTTGTCGGGCAGGAAGCGGGCGGTGATGTAGCGGTTGGACAGGGTGGCGGCGGCGACCAGGGCGGCGTCCGCGATCTGCACCTTGTGGTGCGCCTCGTAGCGGCCCTTGAGGCCGCGCAGGATGGCGATCGAGTCCTCGACGCTCGGCTCGCCGACCAGCACCTGCTGGAAGCGGCGCTCCAGGGCCGGGTCCTTCTCGATCCGCTCGCGGTACTCGTCCAGCGTGGTGGCGCCGACCATCCGCAGCTCGCCGCGGGCCAGCATCGGCTTGAGCATGTTGCCCGCGTCCATCGCGGAGTCGCCGCCGGCGCCCGCGCCGACCATGGTGTGCAGCTCGTCGATGAAGGTGACGACCTGGCCGTCCGAGGCCTTGATGTCGTTCAGGACGGCCTTCAGCCGCTCCTCGAACTCGCCGCGGTACTTGGCGCCCGCGACCATCGCGCCGAGGTCCAGCGCGACCAGCCGCTTGCCGCGCAGCGACTCCGGTACGTCGCCGGCCACGATGCGCTGGGCCAGGCCCTCGACCACGGCGGTCTTGCCGACGCCGGGCTCGCCGATCAGCACCGGGTTGTTCTTGGTGCGGCGGGACAGCACCTGGACCACCCGGCGGATCTCGTGGTCGCGGCCGATCACCGGGTCGAGCTTGCCGTCCCGGGCGGCCTGGGTGAGGTCGGTGCCGTACTTCTCCAGCGCCTTGTAGGTGCCCTCAGGGTCCGGCGAGGTGACCCGGCCGCTGCCGCGCACGTCCTTGAAGGCGGCCAGCAGGGCCTTGGGCGTGGCGCCCTGCCGCACCAGCAGCTCGGCGACCGGCCCGCCCTCGGCGGCCAGGCCGACGGTCAGGTGCTCGGTGGAGACGTACTGGTCGTCCAGGTCGTTCGCGCGCCGGCCGGCCTCGGTGAGCACCGCGAGGGTGTCCCGGGCGAGCTGCGGGGCGGCGACGGTGGAGCCCATCGCGCTGGGCAGGGCGGCCAGCTGGCGGCGGGCCTCGGCGTCGACCCCGGCGACGTCCGCCCCGACCGCCTCCAGCAGCGGCCTGGTGACGCCCTCGGGCTGCTCCAACAGGGCGATCAGGATGTGCACCGGCCTGACGTCCGGGTTGCCGTTCGCGCCGGCCTGCCGGATCGCGGCGGACAGGGCGTCCTGCGTCTTGGTGGTGAACTTGCTGGCGTCCACTGCTGGGGGTTCCTCCCTCGTCGTCCTTCACTGCTGCTACGTACAGCATGCACTATGTTGAGTCTATTCCACTCAACTTTCCG
Source organism: Streptomyces sp. Y1 (assembly GCF_041053115.1). NCBI lineage: Bacteria > Bacillati > Actinomycetota > Actinomycetes > Kitasatosporales > Streptomycetaceae > Streptomyces > Streptomyces sp. Y1. The sequence goes on from NZ_CP163445.1 coordinate 3,970,917, forward strand.
CTTCACGTGTTCCGGTCGGCCGTCCGCCGGGTCAGCCCCAGCAGCTCCCGGGCCGGGCCGCCCGGCCGCTGCCCGGCCGGCCACACCGCCCGCAGCGGGCGCCGCAGGTCCAGCTCCCCGGCCAGCGGCACCGCGACCAGCCGGCGGGTCGCCAGCTCCTCCCGCACCGCCAGCTCGCTCAGGCACACCGGCCCCGCCCCGGTCATCGCCGCCGCCTTCAGCGCGGTCGACGAGGCCAGCTCCAGCTGCGGCCGCACCGTGCCGCCGTACGGTTCCAGCGCCGCCTCCAGCACCTCCCGGGTGCCCGAGCCGGGCTCGCGCAGCACCAGCGGGGTGGCGGCCAGCTCCTGCCCGGTGAGCGGGGTGCGGCGGCGCGCCCACGGGTGGCCGGGCGCCACCACGACCACCAGCCGGTCCGCCGCCACCACCGCGCCGGCCAGGCCCGGCGGGGTGGACGGGCCCTCGACGAAGCCGAGGTCGGCGTCGCCGGCCAGCACGTGGCCGGCGACCTCCGCCGAATTCGCCGTCCGCAGCGTCACCGCCGTCCCCGGGCTCACCTCCGCCAGCGCCAGCAGCCAGCCCGGCATCAGGTACTCGGCCACGGTCAGGCTGGCCACCACCCGCAGCTTGGCGTCCCGCCGCTCGCGCAGCGCGTCGATCCCGGCGTCCAGCGCCTGCGCCGCCTCCACCACCTGCCGGGCCCACTCGACCACCAGCCGGCCCGCCTCGGTCGGCTTCGAGCCGCGCGGGGAGCGCTCCAGCAGCGGCACGCCGATCTGCCGCTCCATGCCCTTGATCCGGGCGCTGGCGGTCGGCTGGCTGACGCCGAGCTCGGCCGCCGCCCGCCCGACGCTGCCCAGCCGGGCCACCGCGAGCAGCAGTTCCAGGGCACCCAGTTCGGGGACGCGCGGAGAGAGGGTCATAGGTCCAGGCTATGTCCCCATAGAACGCGCGGCGCTACCGCGGGCGGGGCCCGGCGGCGACCGTGGAGGCATGTCCACCTTGGCCGATGTCCGCCCGCTCGCCCGTACCGCCCCCCGACCCTCGCTGGACCTCGCCCAGCTGAGCCCCAACTGGTACGCGGCGGTGATGGGCACCGCGATCCTGGCCAACGGCGCGGCCGTCCTGCCCGTCCGGCTGCCCGGACTGATCGGCTTCGGCGAGGCGGTGTGGGCGCTCTCGCTGGCCGCCCTGCTGGTGCTCGGCGCCGGCCGGCTGCGCCACCTCACCCGGCACCGCGCCGCCGCCCGCCGCCACCTGCTGGACGAACCCGCCACCGCCGTCTTCTACGGCTGCCCGCCGATGGCGATGCTCGCGGTCGGCCTCGGCACCCTGCTGCTCGGCTCCCGGGTGATCGGCACCGGCCCGGCCGTCGCCCTCGACGCCGTGCTGTGGAGCCTCGGCACGCTGTACGCGCTGGCCGTGGCCGGCGGCATCCCGTACCTGATGATCACCCGGCACCAGGTCTCCGCCCTGACCGCCAACCCGACCTGGCTGCTGCCCGTCGTCGCCCCGCTGGTCGCCTCCGCCTGCGGCCCCGCGCTCGTCCCGCACCTGCCCGCCGGCCTGCCGCAGCAGGCCATGCTGTACGGCTGCTGGGCGCTGTTCGGGATCGGGCTGCTGGCCACCCTGGTGCTGCTGCCGGTGGTGTTCACCGGGCTGCTCCACAGCAAGCTGCCCGCCCTCGTCCTGACCCCCACGCTGTTCCTGGTGCTCGGGCCGCTCGGCCAGTCCGTCACCGCCGTCCACCAGCTCGCCGACGCCGCCCGCCCGGTGCTGCCCGAACTGGCCCCCGCCATGCGGTCGCTGGCCGAGCTGTACGGCGTCGCGGTGATCGGCGTCGCGATGCTCTGGCTGGCGGTCGCGCTCACCGCCAACCTGCGCGCCCGCCGGGCCGGGATGCCGTTCGCGATGACCTGGTGGGCCTTCACCTTCCCGGTCGGCACCTGCGTCACCGGCGCCTCCGCGCTCGCCCGGCACACCGGCTTCGGCGGCTTCACCGCGCTCGCCGCCGGCCTCTACCTGCTGCTGGCCACCGCCTGGCTGCTCGCCGCCGGGGGCACGGCCGCCGGACTGGCCCGCGGCCGGCTGCTCGCCCGCTGAACCCCGGCCGTCGCCGGGCCCGCGCCGCCCCTGCAGGAACCCGCAGGTGCGGGAAGCCCGCAGCCGGGCGGCCGGCGGCACCCGCCCCGGGCGCCCGACACCCCCGCGCCGACCTCGGACTTCACCGGAATCCGACCCGCCGCCCGGCTCCCGCACCCGCCCCGCCGTGCAGGTAGCTGCAATTGCGCGAACATGCACTCGGGCGGCACTTGTTCACCGGGCGTCACGCCTGTGAAGGTGGAGACACGCCAAGTCCTCCGGGCAACCGCAGCCCGATGGTGGCGCTCGCTCTTCGATACTGACCGCCGGCACATCGTCCCGTGCCGGTGGAACGGGGGGGAAGAGCACCGGCCGGGAGCCATGTGTGGTGATGGCCCCCGGGACCGGACCCGTCGAGGCGTTGCTGCTCCGCCTCGACGGGAGCGCCCGCGGCCTGGCGTGGTGAAGGCGGCCCCCGGGGCGCCCGGTGTGCGACGGCACCCGGGCCCGGGGGTCCGCCGATCGCCCGGTACCGTGATCGAACCCGGCGGGACCGGCCCGGACGCGGCTGCGGCCGCCTCCGTGAACACCTCCCGCCGGCGGCATCGCCGCACCGAGGGGGACCGGGGCGGCAACGGGGGGAGAAGCTTGTCCGGCAGGGAGTGTGCGACGTGACGGCGGAACCGGCGGTCGCGCCGCAGCACCGGCCGGCGGCCGCCGGGGGTACGGGCCCGGCCCGGCCCGCGGGGCCCACGGGGACCGTCGGCGACGAACCCGACGAGGCCGCCCAGCGGCTCTACCTCGCCGTCGTCTCGGACGGCGGCCGCCTCGCCTTCGCCGCCGCCGAGGACACCGACCAGGCCGCGCTCCGGCAACTGCTCGACCTCGGCCTGCTCACACCCAACCCGCTGGGCCACTGCTACACCGCCGTCAGCCCGCGCGCGGTCAGCGACCGCCTCGGCGCCGAACTGCGCAGCGAGGCAACCCGGTTGCTCGTCCGCGCGGAGAGCCTGCCGGACGCCCTCGACGGCCTCACCCGCGCCTACGACACCCTGTCCCGGGCGTCCGCCCGCACCGTCGGCGAGGCCGTCTACGTCGAGGGCCACGTCCACATCCGCCGGCGGATCGCCCAACTCGTCACCGACTGCCGCACCGAGGTGCTCACCGCCCAACCCGGCCGCCGACCCGCCGAGAGCCTGCGGATCGCCCTCGCCCAGGACGTCCGGCTGCTCCAGAGCGGCCGCACGCTGCGCACCGTCTACCAACCCGCCGCCCTCGCCGACCCGGCCGCCCTCGCCTACGCCGAGGAGGTCATCCGGCACGGCTCGCAGATCCGGGTGCTCGACGAGCCCTTCCCCCGGTTGATCGTCGTCGACCGTGCCGTCGCCGTCATCCCCGCCGGCGACGACGACAACACCGCCGCCTTCATCACCGACCCGGCCGCGCTCTGCTTCCTGGTCGGCGCCTTCGAACGGGACTGGGCCCGCGCCGACTCCACCGAGGCCGCCGCCGTCCTCGGCCTCGGCCCCGCCCGGACCGTCCCCGAACGCGTCGGCCGACTGCTCGCCCGCGGCCTCACCCAACGGGCGATCGGCACCCGGCTCGGCCTCAGCGAACGCACCGTCGCCGCCCACATCTCCCGACTGCGCGACCGCCACGGCGCCCGGACCCTCTTCCAGCTCGGCTGGCTGATGCGCGGCAGCCGCGATGACCGGTGAACCGAGGAGGGACGCCCCCGATGGCCGATGAACCCGGCCCCGCCGAACGCGACCTCTACCTCACCGCCGTCCGCCTCGGCGGACGCCTGCGCCCCGACGACCTCGCCCCCGAGGACCGGCCCGCCCTGGCCGCCCTCGTCGCCCGCGGCCTGATCACGCCCACCGCCACCGGCTGGGCCGCCGCCAACCCGCGCTCCCTCGGCGACCGGCTCGGCGTCGAACTCCGCAGCCGCGCCGTCCGCCTGCTCCGGCACGCCGAACAGCTCCCCGACCGGCTCGCCCCGCTCGCCCGCGCCTACGACACCGTCCGCAGCCCGGTCGGCCGGCTCGGCCCCGGCCGCCCCGGCGACTCCGACCGCCCGGTCGGCCGGCTCCGCGAAACCGTGTCCTGCGCCGGTGGCGTCGCCGTCCGCCGGCGCATCGCCGAACTCCTCGCCGACTGCCGGGAGGAGTTCCTCAGCGCGCAGACCGGCCCGCGCCCGCTGGACGGGCTCCGGGCGGCCCTCCCCGAGGACCTCGCCGTGCTGCGCCGCGGCTGCGCCGTCCGCGCCCTCTACCAGCCGGTCGCCCTCGCGGATCGCCCGGTGCTGCGGCAGATCGAACTGCGCGTCCGGGGCGGCGCCCGGGCCCGGGTGCTCACCGAACCGTACGAGCGGCTGCTGGTCTTCGACCGGACGACCGCCGTCATCCCGGCCGTCGAGGAACGCGCCGGCGCCGTGTTCCTCGACGACCCGGCCACCGTCCGCTACCTGGTCGCCCGGTTCGAGCGCGACTGGGCCCGGGCCACCCCGCTCGACCGCCACCTCGGCCCCCCGCACCCCACCACCGCCCGGGTCGGCCGGCTGCTCGCCCAGGGCCTCACCCAACGGGCGATCGGCGCCCGCCTGGACCTCAGCGAACGCACCGTCGCCGCCCACATCGCCCGGCTCCGCGAGCGCCACGGCGCCCGGACGCTCTTCCACCTCGGCTGGCGGATGCGGGACGCCGACGATGCCTGAAGCCCCGACCGCCCAGCGCCCCAGCCACCGGGCGGACCACACCGCCCGGGCGCGCGAACAGTACGACGCCGAGCCGCACCCACGACCCGGCCGGCAGATGCGAGGTGAGCAGACATGACCGCCCCCGGCTTCAACCTGCCCGACGCCACCGCCCGGGACCTCTACCGGGAGATCCTGAGCGCCGGCGGCCGGATCCGGATCACGGACATCCGGCCCGAGGACACCGAGACCGTCCAGACGCTGCTCGACCTCGGGCTGCTCAAGCCGTACGTCATGGACGGCTCGCTCAGCGCCGTCAACCCGCGCTCCGTCACCGCCCGGATCGGCGCCGACCTGCGGGCGGCGGGCACCCGCCTGCTCCGCCAGGCCGACGAACTCCCCGACCTGCTCGGCGATCTGGCCGCCGCCTACGACGCCGCGCCCCGGCAGCACGACCGCACCGGCACCATCCGGATCGTCGAGGGCGACGAGAACGTCCGGCACCGGGTCTCCCAGCTGTCCGAGGAACTGCTCCACGAGGCGCTGTCCCTCCACCCGGGCGGCGCCCGCCCGGCCGACGCGGCCGGCGACATCCTCAACCACGCCCGGCGCTTCCTGAGCCTCGGCGGCGCGATCCGCACCGTCTACGAGACCGGCGCCCGCCTGGACGCGCCGACCGTCCGACTCGCCGCCCAGCTGACCGAACTCGGCTGCCACATCAGGGTCGCCCAGTTCGCGCTGCCCAAGATGATGATCTTCGACCGCACGGTGGCCGTCATCCCCGCCGGCGTCGGCGCCGCGGCCTTCGTCGAGGACCTGGCGACGGTCGCCTTCCTCGCCGAGGTCTTCGAGAACTACTGGCGCCTCGCCGAAGGCGTCAACTGGTCAGCCCTGGCCGCCGGTTCAGCCGATCCCGCCCCCCACGAACAGGTCGGCCGGCTGCTCGCCCAGGGCCTCACCCAGCGCGCCATCGCCTCCCGCCTGGGCCTGAGCGAACGCACGGTGGCGGGCCACATCGCCCGGCTGCGGGAGCTGTACGACGCCGAGACTCTCTTCCAACTCGGCTGGCAGATGCGGGGCAACCGCGACGCCTGATGGTGCGGGAGCCGCAGTCCGCCCGGAGAAATGGGGGCGGCGTCGTACGCGGGGGGTCGTACGACGCCGGGACGGTGGGCCGGTCGGGCCGGCGGGTGCGGGGCAGGTGCGGGAGCCCGGACCACGGGGGAGTCCGGGTGAGTGCCGCTCAGCCGGTGGCGGCGCTGGTCGGCCAGTAGCCGGGGTGCTGCCGGGGGACGGAGAACTGCTCACCGGGGGCCGTCCAGAAGCCCTCGCGCAGCGAGAGCGCCATGCCGGCCCAGTCCAGGGCGGTCTCCACGGTGTGGTGGAGGGCCTCCTGGGACCAGGTGTCGTCGAAGACCAGCGGCAGGACGGGGGCGACCTGCTCGATGGTGGCGATCAGCGGGTTGTGGGTGATGGCCTCGTCGACGAGCAGGACGATCGGCTTCCGCAGGGCGGACGCCCACCCCAGCTCCAGGCTCACCCCGGCCGAGAGCGGTGCGCCGACGTAGGCGAACACGAGGTCGGCGGACTGCAGGGCGCGGAAGTCGGACGGGACGCGGGGCTCCGGGGCCTGCCCGGAGACCGTCCAGGCGTCGCTGTGGTGCGCGCTGTACACGGCGGCACCGCTGCGCAGGAGAGTGGTGCGGAGCGTCGTCAGTCGCGTCCGGCTGGCGAGCGTCACCACACTGTCCGCCGGCCCGGTCAGCCGCATCAGCGGCGCGGCCAGGAACACACGTGCACGCCGGCCTTCGGTGGCCTGGCTGTCGCGGTGACGCAGGTAGGGCTCGGTCATGTCGACTCCGGGAGATTGCCGACCAAGGGGGGTGAGCGTCGGCGCAGTGTTGGATATGGGCTGCTCAGGTTGGTGATCCCGGTGGTGAACTGTCGCGTATTTGACGGTACATTGGCAGAGTGTGGCTCTCTGTTGGACCATCGGGAGCGAACTGATCGTCCATCGCGGGGGCGCGCCGCGTCCAGGGTTAGCCTGTGTCATCTGGATGACTGGCAGAGAGATGACGCACGCCCGTGCGGCCGGCGCAGGTGACAGCAACGAATCCGTGCGGCACTATGTGAGCCGAAGTTCTGTGGCGCCTAAGGTGGCGAAATCCCGAGGGAAGGAGTGGGAGCATGTCTTGCATGCGCCGTTTTGTCCGCAAGGTCATGCTTTCGCTGGCTATTGCCGCCGTGCTTGGTACGGGTTACCTCGCGGAGGTTCACGAATCCGACCGGGCGGCGACCACGGCGGCCCGCGCGGCCGTCGCCGATGACTTCAACTGGAACTGATCGGCCGTTGATCGGATGCCGGGCCCCGGGCTACCGGCCCGGTCCGCCGTCGCGGGGTCAGCGGTTCGTCACTCCGGAACTTCCCGGGACTTCCGGCCGAGTACGTAGCCGAGCTGGAACAGTGAGTCGACTCTGTATTCCTCGCGCATTTCGGCGATGTGCCGCGCGAGCGTGCGCTCGCTGATTCCCAGCCGGCGCGCGATGACGCGGTGGTTCGTCCCCTCCAGCATCTGTTCGATGATCGTCTGGCGCAGGCGGGACACCACCTGCTGCGGGATCGTCCGATCGCCTTCGAATTCGAGGGCACGGCTCCAGTACCGCTCGAATATCTCCTCCGCGAGGTAACCGATCACGCCGGGATCGTGGATGAACGCGGCGAGGTTCATTTCCGCGTCGATCGGGATCACGGCCACGCGCCGGTCGATGACGATGAGCCGCGTATAGGGCTCGTCGAGAGTCCGGTACTGGCCGCCCTCGTGGGCGAGGGCCGCGACGTAGTCTCTGGTCGGCTGGTGGTAACGCGTGCTGGCGTGGTAAATCGTCCGCATCTTGGTGCCGCTGCGGAGGGTGTCCAGGTCGCGTTCGAGCGTTCCGGCGAGGACTTCGGCCGGCCGGGGGCCGCCGGGTTGGAGGGCCAGCCCCTCTTCCATGCCGGAGGCTATGCACTGCTGTACTCGCTGGTGAATCAGCGCCTTTCCCCGGACGTATTCGATTGCCCCGCCGGCCTGCTTCGGGGCGTGGAACTCCTGGGCCAGCTCCTGGAGCTCCGAAGGGAGTGAAACGGCGCGCGACAGGAATTCCAGCGCTTGGCGCTGCCAGGAGTGGCTGAGGCTTTCCGAGAGTTGGGCGGGATCCGTCGCGAGGAACGTACCGGGATCTTCCGTGTCGGGAATCAGCAGGCCGATTCTGACCAACTCGTCCAGGGCCGCATCGGGAGGTTCGGGACTGGAACCCAGCGGAAGCTGGCCGTCCCCGCGAACGACGTCCAGATACAGCTTCCGAGCCTCCGCCGAGAGGACGGAAAGGCTGATGAGCTGCTCTCGTTCACTCACCTTCGGCTCCTTGCCGTTACCGTGACGCTTGCGTCCCATCAGCGCCGACGCTGAATCACGTTTCAGCATGCCAGACCGGCTGAGCCCGATGGAAAGGCCCAGTCTGACTGCACTCTCTCACCACACACCAGCCGCCGGCACCCCCCGAACAGGAGGGAACCGGCGGCTGGTGGTGCGGTCCGGGCCCCGGTCAGCGGCGGGGGCGCCAGACGACGAGGGCGCTGGACTGCGGGGTGGGCGGCTGGTACGGGACGAGGTCGCGGCGGTACGAGGCGTGGACGGCGGCCTCGCGCTGCTGGAGGGTGGCGGCGGCGCCCTCCAGGGAGTCGACGAGCTCGGTGACCCGCGCCTGCAGGGCGGCGACCTGGTTCTCCAGCTCGATGATCCGCTTGATGCCGGCCAGGTTGATGCCCTCGTCCTGGGACAGCCGCTGGACCTCGCGCAGCTGCTGGATGTCGCGCGCGGAGTAGCGCCGGCCGCGGCCCGCGGTGCGGTCGGGGCAGACCAGCCCGAGGCGGTCGTACTGGCGCAGCGTCTGCGGGTGCAGGCCGGACAGTTCGGCGGCGACGGAGATGACGTACACCGGGGTTTCCTCGGTGAGCACGTACTGCGGCGGGGCGGCGGCCCGCCGGGTGCGGCGCGGGGCGTCGCCGGGCAGGCCTTCGCCGAGGCCGGGGCCGATCGGGCTGTCGGGGGTCATCGGGGACATCTGGTGGTCACGCTCCCTTCGCCGCCCGGAAGATGGCGGCTCGCGGGTCGTCGGAGGCGGTGGCCTCGCGGTACTGCTCCAGGGCGTCCAGCGCGTCGCCGGTGACGTGCTGCGGCACCACGACCTCCACGGTGACGAGGAGGTCGCCGCGGGTGCCGTCCTTGCGGGTGGCGCCCTTGCCGCGGGCGCGCATGGTGAGGCCGTTGGCGCTGCCCGGGGGCAGCTTGAGCTTCACGGCGGGGCCGCCCAGCGTCGGCACCTCGATGGTGGCGCCGAGGGCCGCCTCGGGGAAGGTGACCGGGACGGTGACGGTCAGGTTGTCGCCCTTGCGCCCGAAGACGGGGTGCGGGTCGACGTGCACCGTGACGTAGAGGTCGCCGGGCTGGCCGCCGCGCTCGCCCTGGGCGCCCTTGCCCTTGAGCCGGATCCGCTGGTCGGCCTGGACGCCGGCCGGGATGCGGACCTGCATGGTGCGGGCGGAGCTGGCCCGGCCGCTGCCGTGGCAGTCGGGGCACGGGTCGTCGACGATCATGCCCCGGCCGCGGCAGTCCTTGCACGGCTCGGAGAGCGCGAAGGCGCCCTGGCCGCGGCTGACGGTGCCGGCGCCGACGCAGGTCGGGCAGACCCGCGGGGTGGTGCCGGACTTGGCGCCGGTGCCGTTGCACAGGCGGCAGGGGGCCTGGCTGGTCATCCGCAGCGGGACGGTCGCGCCGTCGACGGCCTCCTCGAAGGAGAGCGTCACCTCGGTCTCGACGTCGGCGCCGCGGCGGGGCTGGGCCTGCCGGCCGCCGGTGCGGTTGAACAGGCCGCCGAAGACGTCGCCGATGCCGCCGCCACCGCCGCCGCCCTGGCTGCCGCTGAAGAGGTCGCCGAAGTCGAAGCTGTAGCTGCCCGTGCCGGGGCCGCCGCCGGACCGGAAGCCGCCGTTGGCGAAGAGGCTGCGGGCCTCGTCGTACTCCTTGCGGCGCTTCTCGTCGGAGAGGACGTCGTACGCCTCGGAGATGTCCTTGAAGCGCTCTTCGGCCTTGGTGTCGCCCTTGTTGGCGTCGGGGTGGAACTCGCGCGCCAGCTTGCGGTAGGTCTTCTTGATCTCGGTGGCGGTGGCGTCCTTGGGCACGCCGAGGACCTTGTAGTAGTCCTTCTCGACAAAGTCCTTGCCGCTCATGGCTTCCGCCACCTCCCGAGTTCCATCGTCACTGTGCTGTCAACAGCGCTCAGTGGCAAGGCTGTTGACAGCGCGCTGCGGAGCCGGCCGCCAGACTGGCCGGCGTACGACTCCGCAGCGCACTGGTTGTCAGCTGTCACAGGTGGTCAGCTGTCCGAGCCACCGTCGGCCTTGTCCGCGTCGGCGGACTTCGCCTCGGCGTCCGGGCCGGACGCCGTCTGGGTGCCCGGCTGGGGCTCCGCCACGGCGACCATCGCGGGGCGGATGATCCGCTCACCGATCCGGTAGCCGGGCTGGAGGATCTGCACGCAGGTGTCCTCGGTGACGTCCGAGGAGTAGCTGTGCATCAGCGCCTCGTGCATGGTCGGGTCGAAGGGCTCGCCCTCCTTGCCGAACTGCTGCAGGCCCAGCTTGGCGACGACCGTCTCCAGCGACTCGGCGACGGACTTGAAGCCGCCCGTGACCTCGCCGTGCTCGCGGGCGCGGCCGATGTCGTCCAGCACCGGGATCAGGGACTCTAGGATGTTGGAGACCGCGATCTCGCGGACGGTCAGCCGGTCGCGCTCGACCCGCTTGCGGTAGTTCTGGTACTCGGCCTGGAGGCGCTGGAGGTCGGCGGTCCGCTCGGTGGCCTCGCGCTTGGCGGCGGCCAGCTCGTCGGCACCGGCCTCGGAACCGCCCGCGGCGGCTTCCTCGGCGGCCTTGATCACGGCCTCCTCGGCGGCGGAGTCGTCGCCGGGCTTACCACCCTGCGGCTTGTCCGTCATGCCGACGCACCGCCCTTGGGCTTCTCGTCGTCCACGATCTCGGCGTCGACGACGTCGTCCTCCTTGGCCTGGGCGGAGTCGCCGGCCGCGGCGGCACCGGCGGGGGCGTCGGCGTTGGCGTAGAGCGCCTGGCCGAGCTTCTGCGCGGTGGTGGAGACCTTCTCGGAGGCCTCGCGGATCTTCGCGATGTCCTCGCCCTTGAGGGCTTCCTTGAGCTCGCCGATGGCGGTCTCGACCTCGGTCTTGACGTCGGCCGGGAGCTTGTCGGTGTTGTCCGCGATGAACTTCTCGGTCGAGTAGACGAGCTGCTCGGCGGAGTTGCGGGTCTCGACGGCCTCGCGGCGCTTGTGGTCGTCCTCGGCGTACTGCTCGGCCTCGCGGCGCATCCGGTCGACCTCGTCCTTCGGCAGCGAGGAGCCGCCGGTGACGGTCATCTTCTGCTCCTTGCCGGTGCCGAGGTCCTTCGCGCCGACGTGCATGATGCCGTTGGCGTCGATGTCGAAGGTGACCTCGATCTGCGGCAGGCCGCGCGGCGCCGGCGGCAGGCCGGTCAGCTCGAACATGCCGAGCTTCTTGTTGTAGGCCGCGATCTCGCGCTCGCCCTGGTAGACCTGGATCTGCACGGACGGCTGGTTGTCCTCGGCCGTGGTGAAGATCTCGGAGCGCTTGGTCGGGATCGTGGTGTTGCGCTCGATGAGCTTGGTCATGATGCCGCCCTTGGTCTCGATGCCGAGGGACAGCGGGGTGACGTCCAGCAGGAGGACGTCCTTGACCTCGCCCTTCAGGACACCGGCCTGGAGCGCGGCGCCGATGGCGACGACCTCGTCCGGGTTGACGCCCTTGTTGGCGTCCTGGCCGCCGGTCAGCTCCTTGACGAGCTCGGCGACGGCCGGCATGCGGGTCGAGCCACCGACCAGGACGACGTGGTCGATCTCGGAGAGCGAGATGCCGGCGTCCTTGATCACGTTGTGGAACGGGACCTTGCAGCGCTCCAGCAGGTCCGCGGTCAGCTGCTGGAACTGGGCCCGGGTGAGCTTCTCGTCCAGGTGCAGCGGGCCCTCGGCGGAGGCGGTGATGTACGGCAGGTTGATCGAGGTCTCGGAGGACGAGGACAGCTCGATCTTGGCCTTCTCGGCGGCCTCGCGCAGACGCTGCAGGGCCATCTTGTCCTTGGACAGGTCGACGCCGTGGCCGGACTGGAAGACCTTCACCAGGTGGTCGACGACGCGCTGGTCCCAGTCGTCGCCGCCGAGGTGGTTGTCACCGTTGGTGGCCTTCACCTCGACGACCCCGTCGCCGATCTCCAGCAGGGAGACGTCGAAGGTGCCGCCGCCGAGGTCGAAGACCAGGATGGTCTGGTCGTCCTTGTCGAGGCCGTACGCGAGGGCGGCCGCGGTCGGCTCGTTGACGATGCGCAGGACGTTGAGGCCCGCGATCTCACCGGCCTCCTTGGTGGCCTGGCGCTCGGAGTCGTTGAAGTACGCCGGGACGGTGATGACGGCGTCGGTGACGGTCTCGCCCAGGTACGCCTCGGCGTCGCGCTTCAGCTTCTGCAGCACGAAGGCCGAGATCTGCTGGGGGTTGAAGTCCTTGCCGTCGATGTTGATCTTCCAGCCGGTGCCCATGTGGCGCTTGACCGACCGGATGGTGCGGTCGACGTTGGTGACCGCCTGGCGCTTGGCCACCTCGCCGACGAGGACCTCGCCGTTCTTGGCGAAGGCGACGACGGACGGCGTGGTCCGCGCACCCTCGGCGTTCGTGATGACGGTGGGCTCGCCACCCTCCAGAACGCTGACGACCGAGTTCGTCGTACCGAGGTCGATGCCGACCGCGCGTGCCATCGTAGATACCTCCACGGAAGAGTTGAGCTTTACGGACTCAAGGATGCACGAGGAGCACGAACGAGTCAACAGCCATGAGCCGGAGCGGCTCAACTTTGCTGCGGCCGGATGCCGCCCCTTTCGTCGGGTCCGGTTGCCCCGAACGGGCGATGGTGGCCCCACGTGACTGCCGCCATACCTTGAGCATCTTCTGGCTCGGTGCTAAGGGGCGATAGTGTCCGGCCGGTGGGAGATTAAGTTACCCACGAGTACACTTGACCGACCTTTATCCTCACCGCCGCTGGAGTACGGAGAAGCCGGATGCAGCTAGCAGCGATCCTCATCTCACTGGGCACAACCCTGGTCGGCGTGGCGCTGTTCGCTCGTGCCGTCGCGCAGATCTACAAGTTCGTCCGGCTCGGCCAGCCCGTCCCGAAGGGCGCCCGGATCAACAATCCGGTGGCCCGCACGGTGACCCTGATCCGGGAGTTCCTCGGCCACACCCGGATGAACAAGTGGGGCATCGTCGGCGTCGCCCACTGGGCCGTCGCGGTCGGCTTCTACGCGCTCATCCTCACCCTGGTCGGCGCGTTCGGCCAGCTCTTCGATCCGGACTACGAGGTCCCGATCATCGGTGACTGGACGCCGTACCTGCTGTTCCAGGAGCTCCTCGGCCTGGTGACCTTCCTCGGCATCGCGGCGCTGATCGTGATCCGGCAGCTGAGCCTGCCGAACCGGGCGGGCCGCAAGTCCCGCTTCGCCGGCTCCAACATGGGCTTCGCGTACTTCGTCGAGGCCGTCATCTTCATCATCGGCGCGGCCATCCTGACCCTGCGCGGCCTGGAGGGCGCGCAGCTGGGCGCCGACCACTACTCGCTCGACTACGTGGTCTCGTACCCGCTGGTGAAGCTGTTCTCCGGGCTGAGCGCCGGCACCCTGCACAACCTGCTCTGGGTGGTCGCGACGATCAAGATCTCGGTCTCCTTCATCTGGATGATCACGGTCTCGCTGAACACCAACATGGGTGTGGCCTGGCACCGCTTCCTGGGCTTCCCGAACATCTGGTTCAAGCGCAACGCGGACGGCGCCACGGCGCTCGGCGCGCTGCTGCCGATGACCTCCGGCGGCCAGCCGATCGACTTCGAGGACCCGGCCGACGACGCCGTCTTCGGCGTCTCCCAGGTCGAGCAGTTCTCCTGGAAGGGCATCCTCGACTTCTCCACCTGCACCGAGTGCGGCCGCTGCCAGTCGCAGTGCCCGGCCTGGAACACCGGCAAGCCGCTCTCGCCCAAGCTGCTGATCATGAGCCTGCGGGACCACGCCTACAACAAGGCGCCGTACCTGCTGGCCGGTGGCGGCAAGGACATGGAGGGCACCGAGCAGGCCACCGCCGAGCAGCTGCAGGGCGTTCCCGCCGCCGCGCTGGCCGAGGCCGAGCGCCCGCTGATCGGCACCGCCGAGGAGAACGGCGTCATCGACCCGGACGTCCTGTGGTCCTGCACCACCTGCGGCGCCTGCGTCGAGCAGTGCCCGGTGGACATCGAGCACATCGACCACATCGTCGACATGCGCCGCTACCAGGTCATGATCGAGAGCAACTTCCCGACCGAGGCCGGGACGATGCTCAAGAACCTGGAGAACAAGGGCAACCCGTGGGGCATGGCCACCAAGGCCCGCCTCGACTGGGTCAAGGAGCTCAAGAAGGAGACCGGCATCGAGGTGCCGGTGATCGGCGAGGACATCGAGCCCGCCGAGGTCGAGTACCTCTACTGGGTCGGCTGCGCCGGCGCCCTGGAGGACCGCGCCAAGAAGACCACCAAGGCCTTCGCCGAGCTGCTGCACACCGCGGGCGTCAAGTTCGCGATCCTCGGCAAGGAGGAGACCTGCACCGGTGACTCCCCGCGCCGCCTCGGCAACGAGTTCCTGTTCCAGATGCTCGGCGCGCAGAACGTCGAGACCCTGAACGCCGCGCTGGAGGACGCCCCGACCAAGCGGATCGTGGCCACCTGCCCGCACTGCTTCAACACCATCGCCAACGAGTACCCGCAGCTCGGCGGGCACTTCGAGGTGATCCACCACACCCAGCTGCTGCAGCACCTGATCGACGAGGGCAAGCTCGTCCCGGTCAACCCGGTCGAGGGCCTGATCACCTACCACGACCCGTGCTACCTGGGCCGCCACAACAAGGTCTACAGCCCGCCGCGCGAGATCATGGACAAGGTTCCCGGCCTGCGCCAGCAGGAGATGCACCGCCACAAGGAGCGCGGCTTCTGCTGCGGCGCCGGCGGCGCCCGGATGTGGATGGAGGAGCGCATCGGCAAGCGGATCAACACCGAGCGCGTGGACGAGGCGCTGTCGCTCAACCCCGACATCGTCTCCACCGCCTGCCCGTTCTGCCTGGTGATGCTGTCCGACTCGGTCAACGGCAAGAAGAACGAGGGCGCGGCCAAGGAGCACCTGAAGGTGGTCGACGTCGCCCAGCTGCTGCTCGAGTCGGTGAAGGCGACCCCGCCGGCCGAGACCGAGGAGCAGCCCGCGACGGTGGACGCGTAACGGTCCGCTGTTCGACGGTTCTGCAACAACTGCCCGGCCCGGTGGACGCCGCCAACGCGCCCGCCGGGCCGGGCTTTTCGGTGCCCCGGGGCGGCTCCGGGAGGCTCCGGGAGGTACGGCGGGGGTACGGGGAGTGACGTCTATCGCACAGCCGCCGGACGGGCATTCGGTTGGAAGCAAATACAGTAGGCGCCGGACCGGCTGCGAGCCGGTCGCCGCGTTCCGGACGGACGACCGTCCGGGCGCCCACCCGGACCGGGTGCACACCGGCCGGGCGCAAAACACGACGGAGGTACCGGCCCGCCGGGCCGGGCCGCGGAGAGCACAAGGGGAACAGCGCAGACCATGACCGAGGCGATCATGCTGGTCGGTGGTAAGGGCACGCGACTGCGCCCGCTGACCACCCACACCCCCAAGCCCATGCTGCCTGTCGCGGGCGTCCCGTTCATCGCGCACCAGCTGGCCCGCGCGGCCGCCGCCGGGGTCACCCGGGTCGTGCTGGCCACCTCGTACCTGGCCGAGGTGTTCGAGGACCACTTCCAGGACGGCACCCCGTACGGCATCGAGCTGGTCTACCTGACCGAGCGCGAGCCGCTGGGCACCGGCGGGGCGATCCGCAACGCCGCCTCCGGGCTGACCTGCGGCCCGGACGAGCCCGTCCTGGTCTTCAACGGCGACATCCTCTCCGGCGTCGACATCGCCGCCCTGCGCGACGGCCACGTGGCCGCCGGGGCCGACGTCACCCTGCACCTCACCCGGGTCGAGGACCCGCGCGCCTTCGGCCTCGTCCCGACCGACGAGGACGGGCGGGTGCTGGAGTTCCTGGAGAAGCCGGAGACGCCGGAGCAGATCGTCACCGACCAGATCAACGCCGGCTGCTACGTCTTCACCCGGTCCGTCATCGACCGCATCCCGGCCGGCCGCGAGGTGTCCGTCGAGCGCGAGACCTTCCCCGAGCTGCTGGCCACCGGCGCGCTGCTGCGCGGCGTCGTCGACACCTCGTACTGGCTGGACCTCGGCACCCCGGCCGCGTTCGTCCGCGGCTCCGCCGACCTGGTCCTCGGCAAGGTCGACTCCCCGGCCGTCCCCGGCCCGACCGGCGACGCCCTGCTGCTGCCCGGCGCCACCGTCCACCCCGGCGCCGTGCTCAGCGGCGGCACCGTGGTCTCCGCGGACGCGGTGGTCGAGGCCGGCGCGATCGTCGAGGGCAGCGTGATCCTGCCCGGCGCGGTGATCGGCCCGGACACCCTGGTGAAGGACTCCATCGTGGGCGCCTTCGCCGCCGTCGGCGAGCGCTCGGCGCTGGACGGCGCCGTCATCGGCGACGGCGCGATCGTCGAGTCCGACAACGAGCTGCCGAACGGCATCCGGATCGCCTGCGGCACCCTGCTGCCGGTCGGTGCCGTCCGCACCACCGCCGGCCCGGGCGGCTGCCCGGCCGGCACCACCGCGGCCGCGGCCGTGCACGGGCCGTCCGTCACCGCGCAGCGGTAGCCCTCCGGGGGGCCGCACCGCCCGTTCGTCCCAGACTCGCTGCAAACCGGCCCCGGCTCCGTCCGGGGCCCACGCGCACTGGGCCGGACGGGTACCTTCGGACCGTGGCTGGTAATCGATACGACAGCGGTCAGGGCGCCGACCCGAACGGCGGGTGGGCGCCCCCTCCGCCGCCGGCGGGGGGCCCCGGGGGGCAGGGGCGGCCGGAGGGGCCGGAGTACTTCACGGCGCCGCACCCGGGCGCGGGCGGCGGGTACGACCCGTACGGGGCCGACCGGCCCGGCAGCACCCGGGCGTTCCCGGCGGGCGACCCGTACGGCGGGCAGCCGTACCCGGGGGGCTATCCGGGGCAGGCCGGCTACCCGCGGCAGGACGGCTATCCGGGGCAGCCGGAGCCGGGCTACGGCCAGCACGGCCAGTACGGCGAGTACGGCCAGTACGGGCAGGAGCCGGGCCACCACGACGACGGCTACGGGCAGCAGCAGCCGCCGTACGGCCAGGACAACGTCACCGTCTACCGCGCCGGCGGCCAGTCCACCCCGCACGTCACCGGCCCCCGGCCGCGGTGGCGCGAGCTGCTCGTCGGCATCGTCCGCACCCCGAGCGCGATCTTCGACCGCACCCGCGACCACCAGGTCTGGCTGCCCGCCCTCACCGTCTCGCTGCTGTACGGCGCGCTCGCGGTGCTCGGCATCGGCCTGACCCACGACGACATCGTCAACTCGACCTTCAGCGTGGCGCTGACCGGCATCGCCGCCGCCGCGATCGGCTTCACGATCGCCGGCGCCGTCTTCGGCGGCGTCACCTACGCGCTGGCCCGCCAGCTCGGCGGCGACGGCCCGTGGCGCTCGACGGTCGGCCTGGCCGCGCTGATCGGCTGGCTGACCGACGCCCCCCGGCTGCTGCTGGACCTGGTGCTGCCCTCCGGCAGCGCCGTCGTCCAGGTCGTCGGCTGGGCCACCTGGATGTTCTGCGCCTACCTGCTGACCAGCATGGTCCGGCGGGTGCACGACCTGCCCTGGGGCAAGGCGGCGGCCGCCGCGGCCGTCCAGCTGCTCGCACTGCTGGTGCTGATCAAGCTGCCGACCCTGGGCTGAGCACCCCGCGGCCGCTGCGGCCCCCGGGCGGCCTGCGGGCAGAATGGGGGCGGGCCCCGGGCACGAGCCGGGCCCGCCCACCCCTCGCAGGCCGACACCCACCGGAGCCAGCCATGACCCTGCCCACCACCCACGTCAGCTTCCCGGCCGGGGCGGTGACCGGCGAGTCCCCGGTGCTCGCGGTGAGCCCGCTGGCGGACGGCCGGTACGCCGTCGTCACCGCGGCGACCCCGTTCCACCCGCTCGACCACACCTGGCCCGACCAGCCGGCCGACCACGGCACCCTCACCGTGGACGGCACCGAGCTGGCCGTCGTCGACTGCCTCACCGGCGCGGTCGGCCCGGACGGCGGCGAGCTGCTGGTCGGCGCCGACATCCCGGTGCGACGCGGCGACGAGGAGTGGTCCTGGCTGGTCCTGCACGTCCTGGACACCGACCCCGGCGAGATCGTCGGCCGCACCGCCGCCCTGGCCGTCGACGCCGAGCGCCGGGCCGCCCTCAGCGCCTCGCACAGCGGCTGCCACCTGCTCGCCCTCGCCCTCAACGCCGCGCTGGCCCCGCGCTGGCGCAAGGACCCGGGCCGCTCGGACGCCTTCGGCAACCCCGACTTCGACAGCCTGGCCATGGCGAGCTCGGTGATGGACACCGCGGCCAGCACCGACACCTACCGGCTCGGCAAGTCGCTCAAGAAGAAGGGCTTCACCGCGGACGCCACCGAGGACCTCCCCGCCCTCGCCGACGCCCTGCCCGCCCTCACCGAGGCCGTCAACGCGCACCTCGCCGCCTGGGTCGCCGCCGACGCCCCGGTCCGCATCGACGTCCCCGGCCCCGAGCTCACCGCCCGCCGCCAGTGGCACTGCGAGCTGCCCGAGGGCGGCGCGCAGATCTTCTGCGGCGGCACCCACCTGCACCACCTCGGCCAGCTCGCCGAGCTGCGCACCGAGCTGCGGCTCTCCGAGGACGGCACCGAGCTGGTCGCCGTCACCAGCCCGAAGCGGGCCTGAGAACGCCGCGGGCGGTCGCCCCTTCGGTGGAAGGGGCGACCGCCCGCCGTGCGTGCTCCGTGGGTCGTCAGACCTGGCTGCGGTGGAAGTTCAGGTACGAGCGGGACGGCGTCGGGCCGCGCTGGCCCTGGTAGCGCGAGCCGTAGCGCTCCGAGCCGTACGGGTGCTCCGAGGGCGAGGACAGTCGGAACAGGCACAGCTGCCCGATCTTCATCCCCGGGTACAGCTTGATCGGCAGCGTCGCGACGTTCGACAGCTCCAGCGTCACGTGACCGCTGAAGCCCGGGTCGATGAAGCCCGCCGTGGAGTGCGTCAGCAGGCCCAGCCGGCCCAGGCTCGACTTGCCCTCCAGCCGGGAGGCCACGTCCTCGGGCAGCGTGATGACCTCGTATGTCGAGGCCAGCACGAACTCGCCCGGGTGCAGGATGAACGCCTCGTCGCCCTCCGGCTCCACCAGCCGGGTCAGGTCCGGCTGCTCCTCGGAGGGGTCGATGTGCGGGTACTTGTGGTTCTCGAACACGCGGAAGAAGCGGTCGAGGCGCACGTCGATACTCGACGGCTGGATCATCGACGGGTCGAACGGGTCGATGACGACCCGACCCAGGTCGATTTCGGTCCGGATGTCCTTGTCAGAGAGCAGCACGCTTCGAGGTTACGTGCACGGCAGGGCCCCGGACGAATCCGTCCGGGGCCCGTTCCGCTCTCCGTCCGCCCTCAGGCCAGGAACTCCGCGGCCTCCAGCCGCATCGCCCGGGCCAGTTGCGCCCCCGACAGCTCCCGCACGTCGGCCAGCACCGAACTCCGCAGCCGTCCGCACTGCGGGCAGCGGATCAGCCGCCCGGGCCCGAGCCGCCCGGGCCCGAGGTTCTGCATCGGAAACGTGGTGGTGCTGAACAGGTGCCCCTCGGCACAACGAACGACGGCGCGCTGCTCCATCGATCCCCTTCCCATCCCTAACCCAGTACTCACCCGTACTCGTGCGCCCCGGCGACCGGCCCCGGGACAGCGTCACATTAGGGGATGTTCCGGACATTCCACACCGTGGCTCGCCGCCCCGAACCCCACCCGCCGGAGCACTCGCACGCGGCCCACACAGTACGCCCCGCACCCGCTCCCGACCGGCTCCGCCACGTCCCCGAACCACCCGTGCGACCACAGTCGCGGATGGGGTAAGGTGGCACCAGATCGAGGCGTCTCTGACGGCTCGTCAGGCGGGCGTAGTTTAATGGTAGAACATGAGCTTCCCAAGCTTAGAGCGCGAGTTCGATTCTCGTCGCCCGCTCCACTACCGAAAGCCGCAGGTCAGGTGACCTGCGGCTTTCGTGTTGTCCGGGCCCGGGCGGGCCCGGCCGGTCGGCGGTCGGGCGGGCCCGGGGCGGTGCGGGTGGTTATGCCGGTGGGGTGCTCCGGTGGCGGGCGAGGGCCTGGTCGAGGTGGCGGCGGAGGGCGCGGCCGAGGGGCTTCTCGACCACGCGGTGGATCAGCCAGGCCAGCAGGAGCATCGAGACGGTGGTGAGGGCGAGCCGGCCCCAGGGGCCGAGCCAGTGGGCGTGCGCGGTGAGTTCGGTGGCCATGGGCAGGCCGAGGCTCTGGTGGACCAGGTAGAAGGGGTAGGTGAGCGCACCGGCCGTCATGAGCCAGCGCCAGCGGATGCGGGCGAGGGGGCCGATGGTGGCCAGGAGCAGGAGGGCCAGGAAGGCGGTCAGCAGGGCGCCGGCGACGGTCCAGGAGCAGAGCGCCTTGGACCCCCAGTCCCGGTAGTGGCCGGCCAGCCGTCCGGGGAGCACGGCCAGTTCGTAGCACCAGGCGAAGCCGAGGAGGATCCAGAGCATGAGGTTCTGGCCGAAGCGGTACATGAGGTAGACCGCGATGCCGGCGACGAACAGGCCGGCGTACTGGGTGAGGACGAAGTCGTCCAGGAACGTGCTCTTCGTCTCCGAGGTGATGATCCCGGCGGCGAGCCAGATGACGCAGAAGCCCATGACCCGGTGGTAGGTGGTGCCGAAGGCCAGGAGGACGGCCATCAGGAGGTAGAAGTGGGCCTCGACGGCGAGGGTCCAGGCGACGCCGTCCAGGAGGCTCGCGTGCAGGGCGTCCGGGAACATGGTCAGGTTGGCCAGGACGACCCGGGGGTGGATCACCGCGCCGACGTCGTGGGTCTGCAGGGGGATCAGCGCGAACCTGGCCACGATCAGGACGATCGCGCACCAGTAGGCCGGGTAGAGCCGGGATATTCGCGAGACGGCGAACTGTCCTGCCGTGCGTCCCCAACAGCTCATGCAGATGACGAATCCGCTGATGAGGAAGAAGGCCTCGACACCGAGCCAGCCGTACATCGACGCGTGGTGCAGCGGGCCGGCGAACTCCTTGGCGGACGGCCCCCACAGGTCGGGCGGGATCGCGGCCAGGTAGTGGAATCCCGTGACGGCGAGCGCGGCGAGCAGGCGCATGCCGTCGACGACGGCCAGCCGGGGCCCGGCCTCGCTCCGGCCGCGGCCTTCGGCCGGGGCTTTCGCCCGTGCGAGACCGTTCCAGGCCTGTCTGCTGGAGGGCGGGGACGTGGGCGCGTGGAGCACTGGCTGGAGTCCGATCGGGTCGGCACGCCCGCTCTCGCCCGGGACCGCGGACGAAGGTCATAGGCGTGGGGGAACGGTGATGCCTCTCAGCCGTGGCGCGGGGGCGCACCACCCGCAGACTGATCAACCGAGCGATTATCTTATGTGCAGCCCATTCGAGTGAACGCGGGGCGCGAGTTCGATTCCCGTCGCCCGCTCCGCACCGGCAGCCGCAGGTCAGGTGACCTGCGGCTGTCGTGTTCTCCGGGGGCGGGCGGGGGTCAGGGGGTGACGCCGGCGAGGTGGCGGCCGCCGGGGCGGGCGGCCTCGGCGAGGAGGGCGGGGTCGTCGCCGACCGCGACCGGGTGCCCGACCGCGCGCAGGAGCGGGAGGTCGGTGGCGTGGTCGCCGTAGGCGGTGCACCGGGTGGGGTCGAGGCCGTGGGTGTGGGCCCAGCCGCGGGCCGCGACGGCCTTGGCGGGGCCGATCATCGGGTGGGTGACCTCGCCGGTGAGCCGTCCGGCGACGATCAGCTGCGGGGTGCCGAGGGCTTCGTGGGCGCCCAGGTGGCGGGCGATCGGGTCGAGGCAGGGGAAGAACGAGCCGGAGACGAGGACGACCCGGTCGCCGGCCGCGAGGTGGCGCTCCAGGGCGCGCAGGACGGGGCGGTGGAAGAAGCCGCCGCCCGCCAGCTGCTGCCGGAACCACTCCTCGCCCTGTCGGGTCAGGTCGGCCGCCTCGGCGCCCGCGTAGTGGCGGTAGTAGGCGCGGTTGACCTCCTCGCGGGAGAGCCCGTGGTCGGAGAGCAGGCGCAGCCCGGTGCGGGCCCGGTGGTAGACGGCCGGGGGGCGGCCGGTGGCGGCGAAGTGGAACTCCAGGAAGCTGAACATGGTCTTGGCGGTCACCAGCGTCTCGTCGACGTCGAAGAACGCGGCCGCGCCGGGCACCTCGGGCATGGCGGAGGGCTCCTGTCAGGACGAGGGGACGGACGAGGGGACGGACGATGGGACGGGCGAGGGGACGGGCGGGGGGAGGGACGGCGGGAGGAACAGGGCGATGGACTCGGCGACGCAGGCCGGCCGGTCCCGGCCCTCGACCTCGACGGTGACCCGGACCCGGGCCCGGAGGCCCTGCGGGGTGTCGACGGCCTCGACCAGTTCGGCGGTGCCGCGGATCCGGGAGCCGACCGGCACGGCGGCGGGGAAGCGGACCTTGTCCAGGCCGTAGTTCACCCCGGCCGCCGCGCCGTCGATCCGGTAGATCTCGGCGCAGAGCGCCGGGAGCAGCGAGAGCGTGAGGTGGCCGTGGGCGACGGTGGTGCCGAACGGCCCCCCGGCGGCCCGGGCCGGGTCGGTGTGGATCCACTGGCGGTCGTCGGTGGCGTCCGCGAAGGCGTCGACCCGCTGCTGGGTGACGGTCCGCCACCCGCTGCTGCCGAGGACGGACCCGCGGGCGGCGGCGAAGGCCTCCAGGGTGGGAAAGACGCGCATGTCGGTCTCCTCGGACGACTCAGATGGACGTGTAGCCGCCGTCGACCGGGACGGCGGTGCCGGTGACGTACGAGCTGGCGCGGCTCGCCAGGTAGAGCAGGGCGCCGTCCAGCTCGTCGAGGGTGCCCTCGCGGCCCATCGGGGTCCGCTGGGTGATCCACCGCCGGCCGGATTCGGTGTCGAGCATGTCCGCGGTCAGTTCCGAGCGGAACCAGCCGGGGCAGATCGCGTTGACCCGTACGCCGCGACGGGCCCACTGGGCGGCCAGTTCGCGGGTCAGGCTGACCACGCCGCCCTTGCTCGCGGCGTACGCGGCCTGCGGCAGCGTCCCGCTGGCGACCAGCCCGTAGATCGAGGCGATGTTGACGATCGTCCCGGAGCCCTGCGCGAGCATCCGCTCGCCGACCAGCCGGCTCAGCGCGAACACCGAGGTCAGGTTGACGTCGACGAGGCCCGCGAAGGCCTCCGGCCGCTCCTGCTCGGCGGGGACGACGCGGGACGAGCCGGCGTTGTTGACCAGGACGTCGATCCGGCCGAAGTGCTCGGCCACGGTGGCCACCAGCCGTTCCCGGTCCTCCGGCAGGGTGACGTCGCAGGGGACCGCGAGGCTGTCGGGGCAGTGCGCGGCGACCTCCTTCAGCTGCCCCTCCCGGCGGGCCGTCAGCGCGACCCGGGCGCCGGCCGCCGCGAGCACCCGGGCGAAGCGGGCGCCCAGCCCGCTGGACGCGCCGGTGACCAGGGCGACCTGGCCGTCCAGCCGGAAGAGCGCGGCCGGGTCGCCGACCGGCGGCGGCACGGGGGTGCTCACCGGGCCACCTCCACCACGGCGGAGGTCCAGGTGAAGCCGGCGCCGGCGCTGAGCAGGACGACCAGGTCCCCGGGGCCGAGGGTGCCGGCGGCCAGCAGGTCGGTCAGGTTGGCCATCGGGTCGCCGGCGCCCAAGTGGCCGGTGGCGCCGCCGAGTTCGACCACCGGCGCGGCGCAGACCTCGGCGAAGGCGGGCTGGTACGAGCCGGTCAGCACGTGGCCGGCGAGCCGGGGCAGTGCGGCGGCCCGCAGCCGGGGGTCGTCGCCGCGCAGGCCGGCGTCCTCCAGCGAGCGGCTGACCACGGTGGTGACGGCGGAGTGCGCGGTCTCGCCGAAGTCGACGCTCGGCCGCCCGGTCATGAACTCCTTCTTCGCCAGGCGCGGTTGAAGGGTCTTCAGGCCGCTCAGCGGGGCCGGGGTGAACGGGGCGTCGCCGCGGTGCATCGCCTCCAGCTCGGAGGCGGCGACGCTGGCGGTGGCCAGCAGCCGGACGGAGGGCCCCTGCGGCGCCCGGGTGAGCAGCACCGAGGTGGCGCCGTCGCCGTAGGCGATGCCGAGGTCTCCGCCCCAGCGGTCGAAGCCGGGCGGCGGGTAGCAGTCGGCGGTGGTGACCAGGGCGCTGTCGATCTTCGGGTCGACGATCATGTCCCGGGCGGCCTGGTCGATCGCCGACATCCCGCCGTTGCACATCTGCTGGACGCCGACCGGCAGGGCCTTGAAGGCGCCCAGGCGGTCCGCGAGGTAGTGCGCGGGGCACCAGAACTCGTGGCCCTGGTGGAAGGTCCAGGCGTGCAGCACCCGGCCGAGCTGCTCGCCGGCCACGCCGGCCGCCGCCAGCGTCCGCGCGGCCGAGCGCTCGGCGAGCTCCACCGGGGGCAACTCGCTGACGCTCAGGCCGGAGTAGCGGTAGCGCTCGGCGTTGTACTCGCTGATCAGGCCCTCCGCGACGGCTTCGGCGGCGGTCTGCAGGCGCTCGCCGAGGACGGTGGCCGGGGCGCTCAGGTAGAGCGGCAGATCAAAGCGCATCGCCGGCTCCACGGGTGTCCTGCGGCCAGCCGACGGTGAGGCCGAGACGGACCTGGATGCGGGCGACGGTGTGGTTGGACTGCAGGAACGAGACGGCGATCAGCCGGCCGCCGTCCGCCGCGGTGGCTGCCGCGGTGTCCGCCGTGCCGTCCGCCGCGCCGTCGTCCGGGACCAGGCAGGCCTGGACGAGCAGGTCGGAGTCCAGCTCGGCGAAGCGCAGGTAGGTGGCGGTGATCTGCTGCAGGAAGAGCTTCGCGGGGGCCTGCCCCAGCCGCTCGCCCAGCAGGAACACGGCGGCCTGGCGGGCGGCCTCCATCATCACCGGGCCGGGCACGTGGTCCTGCGGGTGGTCGAACATGCTGCGGTGGGCGACCGGCACGTGCAGCCGGGCGACCACGGTGTCCTCGGTGTCGCGGACGTCGCGCAGCACCACGTTCTCGGCGTGCTCGCGGCCCACCAGGTGCGGGCGCACGGGGGCGGCGGGGCCGTCGGCGGGGAGGGTGTCGGAGTACGGCGGCGGCGTGGTGCGGTGGCTCATGCGCAGCTCCTGGTAGACGTCGTCGGGGCGCAGCGCCGTGTCGACGGAGACGGTGCCGACGCTGCGGCCGCCGACCAGGACCTCGACGTCGTGCACGACCCGGGCGGTCACCCCGGCGAACATCTTCTCCAGCGAGACCTTGCCGAGCAGGGTCAGCTCGGGCACCCCGCCGTCGGCGAGCAGCGGGGCCGGGTCGGTGATCTCCATCCGGCACTCGGCGGTGATGGACTTGGTGTCCTGCGAGGCGCCGTGCTGCAGGTGCATCGCGCAGAGCAGCATCTGCCGGACGCTCTCGAACACCGCGAGCGGGTCGTGCAGTTCGGGCCGGCCGGTGTGGTCGCCGTAGTAGGAGTGCGCGGGGGGCAGCTGGGCCGCGGCCTCGAAGGTGGTCGAGTCGATCGTGCGGAAGTCGGTGAGGAAGACCTCGGCGATCGCGGCCCGGTGGACCAGGTGCCGGTCGATGGTGCGGCGGGTGGTGAGGTCGGCGGTCGGATCCGTACGGACGTCGAGCGTGGTCATCACTGCTCCAGGGGGTCGGGGGCGGCCGGCGAGGGCCTCGGTCCGGGGGGTGGGTGGGGCCACCCCGGCGGGGGCGGCCCCGGGACCCGTGAGGGGGTCCCGGGGCCGCGGGGCGGGGCTGGGAGGCCGGCGGCTCAGCTGTCGGCGATGAGCTTGCCGGCGGCGCTCCAGCTCTCCGCCGGGGTCTCCTGGATCCAGACCTGGACGGTCTCGGCCGGCAGCTCGTAGGCCTGCACGAAGGCGTCGGTGATGCGGGCGACCAGGTCGCGCTTCTTCTCGACGTCGCGCGGGCCCTGCAGAACGGTGACGACGGGCATGGCATTCTCCTTGGAAAGGAATTCCGGACGGGTTTTCGCTCGCCCGCCTTTTCGGGGCCGGCGGCGCAAGAACGACGTTATTCGCCCGGCCCGGCCCCGTTCAAGGGAAATGCTTCCTACGGGTGCGGTGATGTCTCTGAAGTGGCAGGGCGGGGTGGGGGAGAAAAGCCCGGCGACCCCGACACCTCAAGGGATGTCGGGGTCGCCGGGCAGTCTTCCGGTGAATCTCCGGATTTCTGTCAATGCCTGTCAATGCCTGTCGATGCCGGTCGTGAATGGCGGACGGGCGCCGGTGCGGGAATTCCTGGACGGTGGGGCGAAAAGCGGTGGAAAGGCGGGTTTCAGGCGGCGTTGCGGGTGCCGTCCGGGTCGAGCGGCGACCACCAGAGCGCGGAGGTGGCCGGGCCGTCGCCCAGGATCACGCCGCGGCCCTCGACGATCCGGCCGTCCCGCCAGCGCAGCACGTGCAGGGCCGTGACGTCGAGCAGGTGGTACGGGGAGGTGCTGTCCTCGGGGGCGCCGGCGCGCAGCGCCCGGTTCTTGTTGACGTCCACGGAGTAGCCGTCCTCGGCGTTGACCAGGACGGTGATGTTCTCCGCGAGGTACGTGCCGCCGGAGAGTTCGCCGACGGTCTTCAGGAACGCGAGGAAGCCGTCCAGCCCCTCGTGCCAGCCCGCGTGGGCGTGGTTGCCGGGGATCTCGAACCGCAGGTCCTCGTCCCAGTACTCGAGCATCTTCTGGCGGTCGCCGGTGCCGAGGGCGGCGAACGCGGCGCGGACCCGGTCGGGCGTCAGCTCTCTCATGGGGTCTCTGTCCTTTGCTGGCAGGGGAGTTGGAGGTGCGTCGCACTCAGACGGTGGCGGGCTCGTGCTCGGCGGCCGGCGCGGTGTCGACGGCCTCGGCCTCGGCGGGGGCCGCGGCGCCGGCCCGGGAGCGGGCGCCGACCACGGCCACCAGGACGGTGGCGGCGGCGCAGAACACGGCGGCGATCCAGAGCGCGGTGTGCAGGCCGCCGGTGTAGGCGGAGGTCGCGGTGTGGTGGAACGCGGCGCGCGCGGCCTCCGGCACCGTGCCCTCCGGGTCGGCCAGTTGACCCTGGTTCAGCGAGTCGGCGAGCGCGCCGGGGTTGTGCCCGTACGGGCCGCTGTAGGCGTCGAGCTGGTCGCCGAGCTCGCTGCGGGTGAAGCTGACCAGCAGCGATCCGACGACGGCGATGCCGATGGCCTCGCCCGCCAGCCGCATGGTGTTGAACATGCCCGCCGCCATGCCGGCCCGGGACGGGTCGACGCTGGAGACGGCGGCGCCGTCCATCACGCCGAAGGAGACGCCGATGCCGATGCCGATGACGGCGTACGGGCCGAGCGCGGCCCAGTTGCCGATGCCGGGGTGCAGCACCGTCAGCCAGCCGACGCCGATCGCGGTGAGGCCGACCGACGCGGTCACCATGTGCCGGATCGGGACCCAGCGCAGCAGGTAGCCGGCGATCAGCGGGAAGAACACGGTGGGCACGGTCAGCATCAGCATGTCGACGCCGGCGTGCAGCGTGGTCTCGCCGTTGACGGCGGTCAGGTAGCTCGGCAGGTACACCAGCAGCGGGGTGAAGGCGAGGACCAGCGCCACGACGCCCACGGACAGCGAGACGAACTGGGGCTGGCGGAACAGGCTCAGGTCGAACATCGGCCGGTCCTGCCGCTGCTCGACCACGATGAAGGCGGCGAGCAGCACCGCGCACGCCAGGTAGGCGGCGAGGTTGAACGGCGAGGTCCAGCCGATCTGCGCGCCCTCGATCAGGGCGGCGATGAGCGCGGCGAGCGCCCCGCTGAAGGTGACGGTGCCGGCCCAGTCCGTCCGGGTCGCCTGCGGGTCGCGGGACTCGGGCAGGACCACGGAGAGCGCGAGCACCACGGCGCCGGTGATCGCCGGCACCAGGAACACCGAGCGCCAGCCGAAGGTCGTGGACAGCGCGCCGGCGACGAACGGCCCGAAGGCCATGCCGGCGCCCACGGCGGTGCCGAAGACGCCGAACGCCTTGGCCCGGGCCTGGCCCTCGAAGGCGTGCGCCAGCATCGCGCTGCCGGAGGTCAGCATGGCCGCCGCGCCCACGCCGGCGACGGCGCGGGCGAGGTCGAGCAGCACGACGCCGTTCGACAGCGCGGACACCAGCGAGCAGATCGAGAACGCCAGGGTGCCGGTGATGAACACCCGGCGCCGGCCGAAGCGGTCGGCGAAGGAGCCGCTGGCCAGCATGAAGCTGGCGAAGGTGAGGTCGTAGCCGTTCACGATCCACTGCCCGGCGGCCAGGCTGTTGTGGAAGTCGGCGGCGACGCCCGGCATCGCGACCGAGGAGCCGGTCAGCGAGATCGGGAGCAGCAGCGACGCGAGCACCACGGTGACGAGCGTCGCCGTCGGATGCCGGGAGGTGGTCTGGGTCGGGTCCTTCGTGGTGGTGGTCATGGCCGTCCTTCTCCTTGGCTCCTTGGCACGGGGTCGGTGGCGGAGGCGAGGTGTTCCGCGGCGGACGAACGGTGCTCATCGGGCCCGGTTCGTCCCGCTCTTCCGGTCGGGGCTGATCCGCAGTCGCTTCCGCATTCCACGCTACGGGTGCACAGGGATTCGCAGAATTCCGCTTCGGGGTCACCCGGGATGTTTCTTTCGAGGCACGGCGGGTGTTTCCGATGGATTCGGGAGGGCCGCCCGAGGTGCGGCAGACCGGGCGGCCACGGGCCCGGCCGCGTGCGCAACATCCTTCGCCCGCAGCCTGGTTGAGATGGGAGTGCGGCGCTGGTCCGGTCGTTCCGGGCGTGCGGCGGACGGAATTCCCGGCCGGTGCGGACGGTGCTCGGAATTCGCCTCTCCGCAGTCTCCGAAACGAATCCGGTGCCCGAAGGTGCGGTTCTCGATTCCCCTTCCGGAGCGCCGTTCGAATCTTTGGGGGAATACGGCTGCCGCCGGCCGCGGCGCGGATCTAGCGTCGGTCCCAACCTTCGGAGAGGACGGAAACCATGGACAGTCCCGTCGTCGTGGTGGGCGCGGGCCCGATCGGCCTGGTACTCGCCTGCGAACTGCTCGGCCAGGGCGTGCCGGTGCGGGTGGTCGACGCGGAGCGCGAGCACTCGGCGCACTCGCGGGCCACCACGATCTGGCCCCGGCCGCTGGAGCTGCTCCGGCGGATCGGCGTGGCCGACCGCATCGTCGAGGAGGGCCACCGGATCCAGGGCGTCACCTACTACTCCGACCACCGCCCGCTGGCGACCGCCTGGTTGAACCGGCTCGGCGCGACGCCCTACCCGTTCGCGGTCGGCCTGCCCCAGGACCGCACCGAGGCGCTGCTGGTGGAGCGGCTGGAGGAGCTGGGCGGCAAGGTCGAGCGGGGCGTGCGGCTGGCCTCGCTGGACGCGGGCGGCCCGCGGGCCAGGCTGCGGCTGGCCCTGCCCGGCGGCGGGACCGAGGAGGTGGAGGCGCCCTGGGTGATCGGTGCGGACGGCGCCCACAGCACCGTGCGCAAGGAGCTCGGCATCGGCTTCGCCGGCGCCCAGCTGAAGATCAACTTCGCCATCACGGACGCCGAGCTCTCCGGTGACATCCCGTCCGACCTGGTCAGCTACTGCTACACCGCGCAGGGCGGCCTCGGCCTCGCGCCGATCTCGCCCACCGTGCACCGGGTGGCCGTCAGCGTCCCGCCCGAGCTGGCCGAGCGCACGCCGGACCGCGAGTTCTTCCAGCGCATCGTCGAGGAACGCGGCCCCGGGCGGGTGCGGCTGGGCGAGCTGCGCTTCAGCACCGTCTTCCGCGTCCACGTGCGCACCGCCGACCGCTTCCGCTCCGGCCGGGCCCTGCTGGTCGGCGACGCCGCCCACCTGATGAGCCCGGCCGGCGGCCAGGGCATGAACACCGGCCTCCAGGACGCCGCCAACCTGGGCTGGAAGCTGGCCGGCGTGCTGCGCGGCACGCTCGACGAGTCGCTGCTGGACAGCTACGACGACGAGCGCCGGCGGGCCGTTCACGCGGTGACCCGCTCCACCTCGATGCAGACCCGCTGGGGCGCCCTCACCAAGCCCTCCCAGCTGGCGCTGCGCGACACGCTCGTCCGCGCGGCGGGGCGCAGCGGCGTCCTGCAGTGGCGCCTCGCGCCCAAGATCGGCCAGCTCGACGCCACCTACCGGGACGGGGGCGCGCCGGCCGTCCGCCCGTGGGGGACCGCCGCCCCCGGCGACCGGCTGCCGGTGCTGCTCGGCGAGGGCGCGGCCCCGGCCGGTCCGTCCTGGGCCGGCATATCCGGCCGGGACCACGCGGTGATCCTGCACGCCGGGCGGACCCGCCCGGCCGACTGGCAGGGCGTCTGCGCGCGGATCCGGGCGGCGGTGGGCGAGCGGGCCGAGGTCCTGGACGCGCCGAGCGGCCCGCACGGCCCGCTGGCCGTCGCGCTGGGCCGCCGGCCCGCCGCCGCCGTGGTCCGCCCGGACGGGCACCTCTTCGAGCTGCTGACCGACCCCGCGCCCGGGGCCGTCCTCGCCGCCCTGGCCCGCGCCCGCGGCGAAGCGCTGCCGCGCTGAGCGTTCCGGCGTCGCCGTACCACCCGTCACCGCCATCCACCCGCCACCACTGAGGAGACGACCATGTCCGTGATCCCCGCCAGCCACCTGGACCTGCTGGAGCGCCCGCTCTTCGGCCACCTCGCCACCCTGCGCCCGGACGGCACCCCGCAGGTCAACCCGGTCTGGTACCGCTGGGACGGTGAACTGCTCTGGTTCACCACCACGACCACCCGGTTCGAGTACCGCAATCTCAAGGGGAACCCGAACGCCGCGCTGTCGGTGAACGACCCGGAGCGGCCCTACCGCTACCTGGAGGTCCGCGGCACGGTCGAGCGGATCGAGGAGGACCACGACGCCGTGGGGTTCGTCGCGCTCGCCCACCGCTACGACCCGGAGTTCCCGCCGCCCGGGGACGCGCCGGACCGCATGGTGGTCGGCATCCGCCCGCACCACACCAGCTGCCAGTAGTGCGACCAGAACTGACGCGGCGTCACGTCCGGTGCCCGTACCGCGCGGCGAGTCCGCCGCGGTACGGGCACCGGTCGCTGGCCGCGAACTCACCGACGGCCGCGCTCGGTGCCCGCGAGCCGCAGCCGGGCCTCGGCCAGCAGCGTCCCGCGCCGGCGGAACTCCACCCGGACGGGCAGGCCGTCCGCGGCCCCGGGCGGCTGCGCGAGGCGGGCCCGCACGGTGGTCTCCTCGTCCAGTTCGACGAACCGCCGGTGGTCAAGCTCGACGGCCAGCAGCACGGTGCGGGCCGGCGAGCGGCCGAACTCCTCGCCGACCAGCAGCAGTCCGGCCTGCCGGGCGGCCTCCAGCAGCACCGCGCCGGGCACGTGGTCCGGCCGCTGGTCGAAGAGGCTGCTGTGCCCCAGCGGAACCCGCAGCCCGGCCGCCAACTCCCCGGCGGCGAAGCGGGGTTCCAGCAGGACGACGTTCTCCGGCCGCTGCCGGCCGAGCAGGTAGGGCGGGACGGCGCCCGGGTGCTCCCGGACGGGCAGCTCGTCCGAGCGGGGCGGCAGGTCGGCGCGTTCGCGCAGCCGGAGCCGGCGGTAGGCCGCGGGCGGGCGCAGCGCGGTGTCGGTGGTGGCCGTGCCGAGCTGCCGGCCGTCGAGGACGAGGTCCACCCGGTGCACCACCCGGGTCAGCGCGCCCTTGCGGCACCAGGTCCGCGACTCGTGACCGCGCAGCTCCAGTTCGTCCAGGTCGGGGCCCGCGGCCAGGGCGTCCGGGGCGGTGATCCGCAGCCGCCGGCCGAGGGTGAACGCGACGGCCTCCGGCGGCGCGTCCGGGTGCGTCCCGGTCGCGCAGCGCACGGCCTGGCGCACGCTCTCCAGGAGCACCAACGGGTCGTGCAGCCGGGGGGCGTGGAGGTGGTCGTTGTAGTACGGGTGGGCGTGCGGCAGCCGGGCGCCCGCCAGGAAGCTGCGGTCGAACCTGGCCCGGAAGTCGGTGAGGAAGACCTCCTGGAGGCCGTCCCGCTGGACGAGCCGGCGGCTGATGGTCCGGTCGAAGCTGAGCCTGTCTCCGGCCGTTGCGAGGTGGGGGTCGGTGGAGCTGTCGAGCATGGTCATGATCCGTCTCCTGGGGTGTTCCGCCGGGTCGGTCAGGCCGGGACGGCGATGGCCTCGGTGTCGATGTGCTCGGTGTCGACGTCCTCGGTGTCGATGTCCTCGGCGCCGATGTCCTCGGTGTCGAGCAGCCGGCCGACTTCGGCGAGGGCCGAGGCGGTGTCGCGGAACGCGATCGTGCGCCAGCCCGCCGCGCGCGCCCGGGCACCCCGGACCTCCGACGCGTCGACCAGCACGCACCGGGCGGCGGACCGCCCCGCCGCGGCCTGCGCCGCGCGCAGCGGCAGCCCGGCGCCCGCGGCCGACGACCGGCGGACCACGGCGTCGAAGAGCAGCGGCGCGAGCAGCCGCAGCCAGCCGGGCTCCCGGCCGTCCGGCAGGTCGGTGAGCAGGCCGACGAAGACGCCCTCGGTCCGCAGCTGGGCCAGCCGGTCGATCCAGGCCCGGTTGGGGCGGCACAGGTCCAGCCAGATCTCCTGCGCCCGGGACAGGTCGCAGACCACGCCGTACTCGTGCTCCAGCACGGCCTCGACGGCCGCCGACCAGGCGGCGCCGGCGTCCGGCGGCAGCGTGCCGCCGCGCTCGCCGGAGACCTGCGCCATCGCCTCGCGCAGCGCGTGTCCGGGCGCGCCGACCCGGTCGGCGAAGGCCCGCAGGAGCTCGGCGGCGGGCTGGGTGAGCACTCCGGTGCAGTCCGTCCAGAGCGCGAACGGGGTGGGGCCGGAGTTCCGGTCGTCGGTCATCGGGTGACGTCCTTCCTGACTGTCTGAGCGGTGAGGGCGGTGAGGGTGTCGGGGCCCGCCGCGGCCTCCGGTGTGCGGACGGCCGCGGCGGGGCGGTGCTGGCTGTACGGCTGCGCAGGGCCGGGCGTCAGAGCTCGAACAGGAGCCCGCCGAAGTACCAGCCGGAGCCGACC
Source organism: Streptomyces sp. Y1 (assembly GCF_041053115.1). NCBI lineage: Bacteria > Bacillati > Actinomycetota > Actinomycetes > Kitasatosporales > Streptomycetaceae > Streptomyces > Streptomyces sp. Y1. Next base: position 4,003,972 of record NZ_CP163445.1, read on the forward strand.
GCGGTGGAGAGGATCCGGTCGCCCGGCTTCACCAGGCCCTGCTCCGCGAACTCGGAGAGCGCGATCGGGATGGAGGCGCAGCCGGTGTTGCCGCGCACGTCGAAGTTGGTGCGGAACTTCTCCGGCGGCAGTTCGAGGCCGGCCTTGACGCCCGCGTGGATGGCGTTGTTGCCCGGGTGCGGGATCAGCCAGTCGAGGTCGCCGACGCCGATGCCGGCCCGCCCCAGGAGCGTGTCGGCGACCTTCAGGCTGGAGCCGACGGCCAGCTCGATGAGCTCCGGGCGGGGCCGCAGCCAGCCGTCCCGGGCCGCGACGGCGTCCGCCCGCGCGGCGTCGCAGCTGAGCGTCGAGTACTGCAGCCCGGTGCCGTCCTCGGCACCCTTCTCCAGCACCACCGCGCCGGCCGCGTCGCCGAAGATCAGCTGGCCGCGGGTGCCCGGTCGGGCCCGGCGGGAGAAGCGGTCCGCGGCGACCACCACGGCCCGCTGCCAGCCCGGCTGCGCGGCGAGCATCGAGGCCGCCGTCTGCACGCCGTGCACGAAGCCGGTGCAGGCCCCGCAGACGTCGAAGGCGAGGGCCCGCTCGGCGCCGAGCCGGGCGGCCACCTGCGGGCCGATCTCGGGGATCCACTGCCGGTCGGTCCAGTTGGCGAGCACCACGACGTCCACCTCGTCGGGCTCGTGGCCGGCCCGGGCGAGCGCGGCCCGGGCGGCCTGCTCGGCCATGTACTCGACGGTCTCGTCCTCCGCGGCCTCGTGCCGGCTGCGCACGCCCAACTCCGCGGCCTCCTCGGGGGCGTAGGTCCGGCCGCCGATGGTGATGCCGTGCTCGTTGCTGACCAGCGTGCGGGGGTAGTAGTGGCCGAGACCGGTGAAGCGCAGTCCGGAGCCGGTCCAGGTCATCGTGTTCGGGTTCTCGACGGGCATGGTGGGGCAGGCCTTTCGGGCGTGGGAACGGGGAGTCGGGAGTGAGGTGCGGCGGGCCCGCTCAGCGGTAGCGGCCCTCGGGGTCGAGCGTGCGGAGCAGCCGGAGCTCCTCCGCCGTGACGGGCTTCTCGGCGCTGAGGCCGGCGACCGGTGCCGACCAGGCGGTGTACGCGGCGACGGCCTCGGCCGCCTCGCGTTCCAGCGCGCCCGGCCGGTCGGGCGCGAACTCCCGGACGGCGTCGGCGGGTTCGGCCCGCAGGCCGCCCTCGTCCGGTCCGAGCCAGGTGGCCAGCCGGAAGCCGGGGCCGTCCTCGCGGCGCCGGAACCGGCCGAACTGGCTGACCACCTCGCGCACCCGGTCGCCGCGGCTGGTCCGGTAGGAGACCTCGGGCACGTACCGCCGCCGGGAGGCGGTGGCGATCACCACGCAGTCCGCCGAGGCCGCGATGTCGTTGGCGCCGCCGGAGCCGGTGAGCCAGCGGCCGTCCGCGGTCATGCTGGTGTTGATGGTGCCGCTCTCGTCGATCTCGGCGGCGGCGAGCACACCGAGCGCGCGGGGGTTGGCCGCGACCATCCCGCCGAGGATCTCCGGGATGCCGCTCAGCTGTTCGGCCGTGCCCGCGTGGCGCAGGCTGAACAGGAAGACGTCGCCCTGCTGCGGGGTGAAGCCGTAGAGGCCGAGCTCGGCCACCACCCGGACGGCGTGGCCGCCCCGGCGCAGCTGCTCGGCGGCCAGCCAGGCCGCGAGGTGGGAGGAGCCGATGCCGGCCAGCAGGGTGTCGTAGCCGCCCTCGCGGACCCGCTCGACCACCGCCCGGGCGCCGAGCACGATCAGCCGCTCCATCCGGCTGGGCGGCGTCTCCTCGGCCGTCTCCTCCGCCGTCTCCGTCACCGGGGCAGCGGCGGCGGTGACGGCAGCGGCGGCGGTCGCCCGGCCGGCCTGCCAGGACGGCTCGCCCTCCTGCAGCCGCCGCCGGCGCTCCTCGCCCAGCCGGGCCAGGTACCCGGCGTGCGAGCCGGGTTCGAGCACCCACTCCCGGTACCAGTCGGCGCCCCGCTCCTCGGCGCGGCAGCGGTCGGCGATCTCCTCCAGGAAGGCGTAGTCGTCGAGGTAGCCGGGCACCCCGGCCAGCCCGGCGGTGCGCAGGGCCTGCGGGTGGGCGCCGAGCGGCGCCTCGCAGAGGCCGAGCACCCGTTGCCCCGGGATGACCACCCGGTCGGGGATCGCCCGCAGCTCCTCGGCGGAGACGATCCGCTCGACCGAGGCGAGCACGCCCCGCTTCGCGGCGTACGCGGCCCAGGCGCCCTCGCCGAGCGGCGGGACCATCGCGATGTTGCCGTCCTCGTCCGCGCAGACGCCGTGCACCAGGGTGAGGTCGGGGTGCATCGCCCGGACCAGGGTGAGCTGTTCGCCCGGCCGGTCGGGGTCGGGCACCAGCAGGACGTCGTCGCCCTTGCCGGTGAGCAGGTCGGTGCCGGACAGCGAACCGGTCGACGCGTACGGGGCGCCGGTCGCGGCGGCGATCAGCCGCTGGTTGTAGCTCAGCAGCGACCAGGGCTCGAAGGCGAACGGCACGCCCTCGGCCACCCGCTCGTACAGCGGGTTGGGGCGGGGCGAGGGGTAGGTGTCGCCGAGGAAGCCGGCCACCACCTTGGCGACGCCGCCGGCCAGGGTCAGCGCGTGGGCGCTGGAGTGGTAGCCGGTGGTGCTGACGGTGAACCGCGCGCGGTCGCCGAAGACCCGGCAGAGCGCGTAGCCGAGGGCGTTGGGCCGGGAGTGGGTGGCCGCCAGGTGCAGGTGGTCGTCGGGCCGGACGAACCGGCGGACCAGGTCGTCGACGTCCGCGGCGATCACCGGCCCGCTCACGAGGAGGCTCCGAGCGCGACCACGGCGGTCTGGCTGCCGAAGGCGAAGGAGAGCGACACGGCGAGGTCGAACGCGGTGTCCCGGGCGCCCTCGAAGACGTGGTCGTGGTCGCACTCCGGGTCCCGGCCGGACAGGTTGATGGTGGGGGCCAGGCGCTGGTGGTGGAGCATCAGGCTGGTGGCGGCGACGTTGATGATCCCGGCGATGCCGAAGGTGTGGCCGTAGATCGGCTTGTTGGAGCTGATCGGCGGCAGCTGGCCGAGGGTCCGCTCGGGGTAGAGGGCCTGCAGCGCCCGGCTCTCCGCGAGGTCGTTGTAGCGGGTGGCGGTGCCGTGGGCGCAGAAGTAGCCGACCTCGTCGGCGGTCCGGCCGGCGTCCGCCAGCAGGTCCTGGACGAAGGAGGCGGTGACCTTGCCGGTGAGGTCCATGCTGGTGGCGTGCGCGGCCTCGTTGAAGGTCCGGGCCTCCAGCACCTCGGCGTAGATCCGCGCGCCGCGCGCCCGGGCCACCGACTCGCGCTCCAGGCAGACCACCACCGAGCCCTCGCCGAGCGCGAAGCCCTCGCGGTCCGCGCTGTACGGGCGCACCGCGCGGCGCGGGTCGTCCCGCTCGGTGGACATCACGCCGCTGCCCATCGCCGCGTAGCACTTGGCGACCTCGGGCACGATCGGGAACTCGTGGCCGCCGACCAGCATCGCGTCGGCGGTGCCGGAGCGCAGTTCGCGCAGCGCCAGCCCGATCGCCTGGTGGCCGCCGACACAGGCGTTGCTCACGGTGCTGACCAGGCCCTGGGCGGAGGTGTAGATCGCCGCCAGCGAGGCGGGGCAGCCGGGCAGGCCGCGGAACATCGCGCCCTTGTCGCCGAACGCGCCCGGCTCCTCGTCGGCCAGCACCCGCTGCCACCAGGCGAACGGGCCGCGCGAGGAGGACATCAGCACGCCGATCCGGCGCGGGTCGTGGTAGCCGATCTCCAGGCCGGCGTCCTGCCGGGCCCGCTCGACCGCCGACATCGCGATCAGGATCTCGCGGGTGTACTTGGCGGCGTGGTTGTCGAGGAGTTCGGGCAGGAACGGCCGGTGGTCGAACGAGCTGATCTCGGCGGCCGCGTGGACCGGCAGGCCGTGTTCCGCGCCGTCGAAACGGGTGAGTCTGCCGACCTGGGAATGGCCGCCGGATATGTTTTCCCAGAACTGTTCCACGGTGGTCGTGTTCGGCAGCATGACACCGATGCCGGTGACCACGACCGCTTCCTTCGAACGGGGTTCTTCCCTGTGCATGGAGCGTCCTCCCGAGAGTGGATTTCGCGGATGCGCTTCGCAGCCGGCCATGCCAATCTATCGGCGTAGCAAGGGAGTTCATGAGGACGTGGGGTACTCGTTCGGCGGTGGGGGGAGTACTTCGGGTACCGGGCCGGCGGCATTCCCGGACATGCCGGAATCCCCGGTGGAACGGCGGTTTCCTCCGCCGTTCCACCGGGGATTCCCGGGCCTGCCAGTGCGTGTTTCCGTGTGATTCTCCGGACGCCGGGTCAGTGCGGCGCGCGGTAGGGCTTCAGCTCCCGCCGGACCAGCGAGCGCTTGTGCACCTCGTCCGGGCCGTCCGCGAGCCGCAGGGTCCGCGCGTGCGCCCAGAGCGCGGCCAGCGGGAAGTCCTGCGAGACGCCGCCGCCGCCGTGCGCCTGGATCGCCTTGTCGAGCACCCACTCGGCCAGCGCCGGCGTGACGACCTTGATGGCCTGGATCTCGGTGTGCGCGCCCTTGTTGCCCACGGTGTCCATCAGCCACGCGGTCTTCAGGACCAGCAGCCTGGCCTGCTCGATCCGCATCCGGGCCTCGGCGATCCAGTCCTGCACCACGCCCTGGTCCGCGATCGGGCCGCCGAAGGCGTGCCGGGCCGTCACCCGGGCGCAGAGCAGCTCGAAGGCCCGCTCGGCCATGCCGATCAGCCGCATCGCGTGGTGGATCCGCCCGGGGCCGAGCCGCGCCTGGGCGATCGCGAAGCCGTCCCCGGGCTCGCCGATCAGGTTCGCGGCGGGCACCCGCACCCGGTCGAAGACGATCTCGGCGTGGCCGCCGTGCGGGCCGTGGTCGTAGCCGAACAGCTCCATGCCGCGGACGAGCCGCACGCCCGGGGTGTCCTTGGGGACCAGGACCATGCTCTGCTGCCGGTGCCGGTCGGCGCCCGGATCGGTCTTGCCCATCACCACCAGGACCTTGCAGTGCGGGCTGAGCGCGCCGCTCGCCCACCACTTGCGGCCGGTGATCACGTACTCGTCGCCGTCCCGCTCGATCCGGGTGCAGATGTTCCCGGCGTCGGAGGAGGCCACCTCGGGCTCGGTCATGCAGAACGCCGAGCGGATGGTGCCGTCCAGCAGCGGTTCCAGCCACTCCTTGCGCTGCGCCTCGGTGCCGAACATGTCCAGCACCTCCATGTTCCCGGTGTCCGGCGCCGAGCAGTTGAGCGCCTCGGGGGCCAGGAAGGGGCTGCGGCCGGTGATCTCGGCGAGCGGGGCGTACTGCAGGTTGCTGAGGCCGGCGCCGGCCGCGGAGTGCGGCAGGAAGAGGTTCCACAGGCCCTGGGCGCGGGCCTTCGCCTTCAGCTCGTCGAGCACCGGCGGGCGGTCCCAGCGGCCGGCCGCGGCGGCCGTCTGCTCCTCCGCGACGCGCTCGGCGGGGTAGACGTGCTCGGCCATGAACTCCAGTAGCCGGGACCGCAGTTCCTCGGTCCTGGTGTCGTAAGCGAACTCCATCGCGGTACTCCTTCAGACAGGTCGACAGGGCTAAAGGCGGGGGCTGGGGCGTTTCACGGGCGGGTGAGCGCCCGCAGGCCGCGCCGCACCAGTTCGGGGACGGCCGCGGAGATCCCGTCGAAGCCGTCGCCGAGGGTCAGGCCGCGGGAGTGGCGGTAGTGGACGCCTTCGAGGATCACCGCGATCTTGAAGAAGCCGAACGCGACGTACCAGTCCAGGGTCTCCACCGGGACCCCGCTGGCCCGGGCGTACCGCTCGACCAGCTCGTCCCGGCCCGGCCAGCCCGGCAGGGCTCCGGGCGTCGGCGGGACGGCCTCGCCGAGGCCGGCCAGTCCGTCCCAGTAGACGCAGAAGACGCCCAGGTCGCAGAGCGGGTCGCCGAGCGCGGCCAGTTCCCAGTCCAGGACGGCGGCGATCCGGCCGGGCTCGGCGCGGTCGAAGACCACGTTGTCCAGGCGGTAGTCGCCGTGCACCAGGGCCGGGCGCGGGGACGCCGGGCGGGTCCGCGCGAGGCGCGCCGCCAGCTCCTCCACGCCGGGCAGCTCCCTGGTCCGGGAAGCAGCCAACTGCTTGGTCCAGCGGGCGAGTTGGCGTTCCATGAAGCCCTCGGGGCGGCCGAAGTCCGCCAGCCTGACCGCGGCCGGCGGCACCGAGTGCAGTGCCGCGAGGACGTCGACCAGCGCGTGGCCGAGCTCCCGGCCGGTCGCCGGGTCGAGCTCCGCCAGGTCGGCCGCCCGCCGGTGGATCGCGCCGTCCACCTTCTCCATCAGGTAGAACGGCGCGCCCAGCACCTCGGCGTCCGCGCAGTGCGCGACCGTCCGGGGCACCGGGACGGGCGTCGGCGCCAGGGCGCTCATCACCCGGTACTCGCGGCCCATGTCGTGCGCGGTGGCCAGCAGGTGGCCGAGCGGCGGCCGGCGCAGCACCAACGGCACCTCGCCGCCGTCGAGTTGGTAGGTGAGGTTGGAGCGTCCGCCGGCGATCAGGGTGAGCTCCGGCGCCTCGATCCGCAGCTCGGGCCGGGCCGCCGCGAGCCAGCCGCGCAGGGCCTCGCGGTCCACGCCCGCGACCTCCGCCGTCATCTGATCGGTCATCAGATGCCGCCGCCGGCCAGGATGATGCCGCCGTCCACCGCGATCGTCTGACCGGTGATCCAGGCGGCGTCGTCGGAGGCCAGGAAGGCGACGGCGGCCGCGATGTCCTCCGGGGTGCCGAGCCGGCCCAGCGCGTAGCCGGCGGCCAGTTCCGCCTCCCGGCCCTGGTACAGCTTCGCGGCGAAGCGCGTCCGCACCACGGCGGGCGCCACGGAGTTGACCCTGATCCGCGGGCCGATCTCCTGCGCGAGCTGCTCGGTGAGGTGGATCAGCGCGGCCTTGCTGGCCCCGTACACCCCGATGCCGTGCGCCGGGCGCAGGCCCGCGACCGCGCTGATGTTCACCACGGCGCCGCCGTGCTCGCCCTGCCAGGCCTGCCGGACCTCGCGCAGCCAGCCCAGCGGGGCGTTCACGTTGACGTCGAAGACCTTCCGTACGGCACCGGGCTCCAGGTCGAGCACCGGGCCGAACACCGGGTTGATGCCGGTGTTGTTGACCAGCACGTCGATCCGGCCGAAGGCCGCCATGGTGCGGGCGACGGCCTCGGCCCGGTGCTCGGGGTCGTCGGCGCGGCCGGCCACCGCGATGGCGTGCTCCGGACCGCCGAGCTCCTTGACCGCGAGCTCCAGCGACTCCTCGCCGCGGGCCGTCAGGCAGACCCGGGCGCCCTCCGCGACCAGCCGGGCCGCGCTCGCCAGGCCTATCCCTCGGCTGGCGCCGGTGACGAGCGCGACCCGGCCGTTGAACCTGTTCATCTGCACTCCTTGTCTGGGGGTGGTCCGCTCCGGCTGTGAGGGCGCGGTCGGTGCCGGCGGTACCGGGCGCGGTCGGCGTCCGGATCCGCGGTCGGCTCGTCACCCACGCTAGGAATCCCGGCGGCCGCCCGGTTAGGACGTGCGGTACTCGGCCGCCCCCGCCCCCGGTACCGCCGGTACCGCCGAGGTGTCCTCCGGTCTCGCCGGCGCCGCCGACCTGTCGCGAATTCCCTTGGGGGAAAAGCCTTTCGCGCGCATCCGCTCCGCGGACGAATCTCCCGCTCCCGTGCCGAATCCCCAGATGGAGACATCGGCCGACACCTCCAAAGAGACATTCGGAAGCAGTCCCTGGGGGCATCAAAGCGCTCGGGCCGCTGGGCTAGCCTCGAAGCCACGTCCCTCCCTGGCGGCCCGCTCGACACCCTCCTCCGTACCGCCCGCCGGCGACGGCGCGGTGCCATCCCTCACCGGGTGCCGCGCCTCCAGCAAGAGACCGAGGTCTGTGATGCACTTCAGCTACGACCCGCTGACCAAGGAACTTCGTTGGCGTCTCCTGGTCCTGATGGACCAGCACCTGTTCCCGGCCGAGGCCGAGTTCGCCGGCCGGGGCGGGTCGGGCGCCGAGCCGTGGGCCCGGCCGGACGGTCTCGGCAAGCTCCGGGAGCTGGCCCGCGAGCGCGGGCTGTGGAACCTCTTCCTCCCGCACCCGGCCTTCGGCCCGGGGCTGACCAACCTCCAGTACGCCCCGCTGGCGGAGATCTCCGGCCGCAGCCCCTTCGTGGCGCCCGACGCGATCAACGGCGCCGCCCCGGACACCGGGGTGATGAACGTGCTGGCCGAGTTCGGCACCCGCGCCCAGCAGGACCGCTGGCTGCGCCCCCTGCTCGCCGGCGACCTCCGGTCCGCCGTCTGCCTGCCCGCCCCCGGCGCCGTCGACCCGGGCGACCTGCGGATCGAGCCCCGGGGCAGCGGCTACGTGCTCGACGGCCACGGCGGCCTGTTCATGGCGGCCGCGGTGCCGGAGTGCGCCCTCCTGCTGGTCATGGCGCGCTCGGCCGGACGGTCGGCGGGCGACCGGTCGCCGGGCGCCCAGCGGTCGATCGCCCTGGTGCCGGTCGGCAGCCCGGGCGTCTCCCTCGGCTCCGGCCCCTGGAGCTCCGGCTACGACGACGGCGTGTACGGCGGCCGGACCACCGTCCGCTTCACCGGGGTGCGGCTGCCGGCCCACAGCATCGTCGGCGGCGAGGGCGACGGCGCGGTGATCGCGCACAGCCTGCTCGACCCGAACCGCCTGCACCACTGCATGCGCCTGATCGGGATGGCCGAACGCGGGCTCGACCTGATGTCCGGGGCGGCCGGGACGGCCGAGACCCGCGGGTGGGCCCGCCAGGCCCGGCTGCGGATCGAGCAGGCCCGGCTGCTGGCCCTGCGGACGGCCTGGCTGATGGACACCGAGGGCGGCCCGGCCGCCTGGGGCGGCATCGAGGACGTCAAGGCCGTCGTCCCGGGGATGACCGAGTGGGTGCTCGACCGGGCGATCCGGGCGCGCGGCGACGAGGAGTCGCCGGACGGGTTCCCGCTGGCGCGGCTGCGGGAGCACGCCCGCGTGCTCAAGTCAGCTGGCTGAGCCGGGAGTTCGGGGCCGGTCGCGGGGCGCGGCCGGCCTTCGCGCGTCCCCGTCCCCGGCCGCGCCCGAGGACGGCGCCGGTCAGCCCCGCCCGGCGATGTGGTGCGAGCCGATCAGCGAGGCGGCGACCGCCTTGTTGACGGCGTCGATCCGGGAGACCGCGCCCAGCTTGGTGAAGATGTTCCGCATGTGCCGCTTGACGGTGCCCTCGGTGATGCTCAGCCGGACGGCGATCTGACGGTTGCTCAGCGCGGCGGCCACCTGGGTCAGCACCTCCAACTCGCGGGCCGACAGCAGCTTTCCGTCGTCGCCGGAGGCCGCGAGGCTGTGCGAGGAGACCGAGATGGTCACCGTGCGGCGGTTGGCCTGCCGCAGGTTGCGGATCGCCGAGGCCAGCGACTCCCGGGTCACGCTCTTGTGCAGGTAGCCCCGGATGCCGAGCGCCAGCAACTCCTGGACGAGGTGCGGGTCGTCGTACATGCTGAGCACCACGACGTTGACCGCCGGATCCTGCTGCAGCAGGTCGCGGACGGTGTTCTGCGGGCGGTGGTTCGGCATCTCGATGTCGAGCAGCACCACGTGCGGGTGGTGCGCCGCGGCCAGCCGGACCGCGGACGGGCCGTCCTCGGCCCGGGCCACGACCTCGAAGTCGGGCTCGTTGTCCAGCATTTCGCAGAGCGCGTCGCGCAGGACGAGGTGGTCGTCGGCCACCAGGATGCGGATCCGGTCACTGTCCATGCGTCGTCGCGCCCTCTCGGATGGGTACCCAGCATCTCACCGTCGTGCCCTTCCCGGGCGCGGAGGAGAACGCGACGGTGCCGTCCAGGAGGGCCACCCGCTCCCTGATCCCGGTCAGGCCGTTGATGGTCTTGGGGCCGGGCCGCGCGCTCAGGTCGAAGCCGCGGCCGTTGTCGCCCACGAGTGCGTGGATCTCGTGCGGCGTGATGTCCACGTGGACCACGATCCGGGTGGCCCGCGCATGGGTGAACGAGTTGCGCAGGCACTCGCGGAGCAGCACGTACAGTTCGTCGAGCGTCTCCGAAGGGGCCCAGTTCTCGGAGCCGTTCACGTGGATCTGCGCCGTGGTCTCGGCGATGTCCATGGACTCGACGAAGTTGCGCAGGGCGGTCCTCAGCGGGGCGTCCCGGGCGTTGCGGCGCAGCCCGCTGACCATGTCGCGCGCCATCAGCAGCGAGTCGTGGACGGCCTGCCGGGTGGCCGCCAGGCGGGCGGCGACGCTCTCGTCGACCTCGCCCAACGCCATTTCGAACAGGTCGAGCTGACGCAGGGCCAGGCTCAGGCTGTTGCCCATCTGGTCGTGGATGTCCCGGGCGAGGCCGAGGTAGCCGCGCCGGTTGACCTCGTTGACGGCGTTCAGGAGGAAGGAGTCGTACGCGGCGGAGCCGACCTGGAGCCGCGTCCCGATCTCGCGCTGCACGGTGCCGATGGCCCGTTCCAGCAGGCGCACCGCGCCGGGCTCGTCGGTGAGTTCGCGCACCAGGACGTCCATGATGACCTCGAACAGGACGACCCCGGCCTCGGCCGAGTCGGAGATGCGCCGGCCCTGCTGCACGCGGTCGGCGGCGAGGTCCATCATCGAGGACAGCAGGGGGGCGGGTGACGGCGCGCTGCCCGCGCGCAGGCTTTCCACGCCGGCCGCCAGAATCCGCTGGGCCTGGAGCCGGCAGCCGTCCCAGACGTCCTCGTCGGCCGCGATGGGATTGTGCCGCTGCCGGAGCCCGGCCCGGTACCGGGTGAGGATCTCCTCCTCGCTCGCCGCGATCCGCGCCGCGGCCGCCGCCGCATCTCCCCCCGCCATGGTCACCGAACTCCCCCAAGTAGTGATGGCGCTTCAGGCGCAACCCACGGCGGAGAGTATCAACTACCCCCACGGACAGGAAGACACAAGCTTCGATCGTATCGGGCGGGCAATCCCGGGGGAAATTGCCGGCCCCGGCGAATTCAGGCCGGTATTCGATAGCCGGACGGCCGCGCTGCCGAATGCTAGTCCGTCTCATTTCGACGGGCCGGGCGGACGGGACCGCTCTCCCGGCCGGCGGCCGGTGGCGTGACGGGGGAGCGGAGCGCGCGTCCTCCGCTCGCGCGCTCCGCTCCCGGCCCGGTGGTCGGCTGCTCGGTGGTCAGCGCACCCCGGCGACCACGATGCCGAGCAGCGCCAGGTGGGCGGCGTACTGGGTGACCATGAAGGCCTGGTACGGCAGCCGGCTGCGGCCGCGCCGCTCGTCGGAGCGGGTGGTGAGGGAGAAGTGGGCGACCGCGAGGCCCCCGGCCAGGACGACCACGGCCGGCAGGGTGAGCACCGGCGCCAGGGTGCGGGCCGCCGCCAGGAACCCGACGCCGACCAGGACGGGATTGACCGCGCAGACCGTCCGGGCCAGCCGCTCGCCCCGGACGACCACGAAGGTGCGGCGGCCGGCGGCCTGGTCGCCCCGGACGTCCGACAGGTCCTTGACCAGGGCCCCGACCAGGCCCATCCACAGCGACATCGCGACGGCGAACACCACGACCGGCACCGCGCCGCGGTGCCCGCCGGCGGCCGCGCAGCCCGCCGCGTAGGTGAGCCCGCCGAGCAGCAGGACCGTCGCCACCGTGCTGTGGCTGTGCCGCGTCATGCGGAACGGCGGCGCCGAGTAGGCGAACCCGCAGAACAGGTAGGCCAGCAGCAGGCCGAGCACCGGCGGCGAGTCCAGGCTGAACAGGACGGCCAGGCCCGCGCACAGCCAGGCCGCCCGCAGCGCCGTCCCGGGCGTGAGCGCGCCCCGGGCGACCGGGCGGCCGGAGCCGTTCAAGCGGTCCTCGGCCACGTCCATGGCGCCGTTGAGCACATAGGCGAAAAGCGTTCCGAAGGCCCAGGCGACACCGTCCGAGAGCAGGTGCCCGGTTTTGATCCGGGAATTCCCGGTGGCCAGGAGGAAGGCTGTCGCGAAACGTATCGAGAACATGATCTGCACGGATATCCGGGCCTCTTCGAGACAGAGGGCCGCAGTGCGCAGAACATTCGCCCCGATGACACTTGTGGAAGGTATTTTTCCCGCAGTTGCCGTTGGACTCCCCATGGCGAAGAATGCTAGCCAGCCGGTGCCGGGTGAACATCCCTAGTGGGAGGCAGGTGACTGCCTCTTTGGAAACACCGCGACGTGCCCTCCGAGAGGCATCCCGCCCCGCCCCGCCCCCACCTTCGGCCGTACTGACCTGCACCGATCGGCCGCCCCCGGCTCGGCGGGTCGGCGGCCGAGGTCCGGGCCGCGCGCCGGGACCAGGGAGTGGAGCTCCCGGCGGGAGGACATCTCCAGCTTCTGCAGCACGCTGCTCACGTAGTTCTTGACGGTCTGTCGGGCCAGGCACAGCTCGCCCGCGATCTCGTCGTTGGAGTACCGGCGCAGCAGCAGCCCGAGCACCTCCTGCTCCCGGCCGGTCATGGCCCGCAGCAGCGCGCCGTCCACCGGGTCGGCCCCGGTCGGAGCCGGCCGGTCCTGCTCCCCGACGAACCACACCGGCCGGCCCTCGGCCAGTCCGCGCACGGCGGAGACCAGCTGTTCCGGCTCCGCCGAGCGGTGCACGAAGCCGTCCGCCGCGCCGCCGAGGCACTCCACGACGACCGAGGGGTCGGTGCTCCCCGAGTAGACCAGGACCCGGGGCGGGCTCGCCGACGCCTTGAGCCGGCGGCCGAGGAGCAGGCCCTCGCCGGGGGCCAGCAGGTCCGCGTCGGTGACCACCAGGTCGGGTCCGAGGGCGCGGCACAGCTCCCAGGCCTGCGCGCCGCCGCGGGCCGTCTCGACCGTCCGGGCGGCGCCGGTGTCCAGCAGCAGGGCCGCCACCGCGTCGCGGAGCAGCGGCCACGGGTCGACGACCACGGCGCGCCGGGCTGAACGGATCGCCACGCTCCGGTCGGTACGTTCGTCGGTACGTTCCATGAATTGCCCGATCCTCTCGAATCGCGGGTCGTCCGGCCCGGCTTTCGGGCCGGCGGACAACGAGCGGGAACCGGATTCCGGCGGCCCTTCACCGCAATGACCGGTGGGGCGGCCGACGTTAGTCAGCGGCCCGAGGTTCGGACAAATACCGGACGGGGTGCGGCTATGCGCACCGTCGATGGATGGCGCCCGAACGGGCCCGCGGTCATTCCTCGGAGGCACCCGGCCGGATCCGCCGCCACACGGGAGTGTCTCCTTCGAGGCAGCGGCCGGGACACCTTGGAGGACAGGGGCTTCAGTGCGCACCGGACGCCCGCCTAGGGTCGGCCGGGACGCCGGAACCGGCCGGCGCCGACCGGGACGACGGGCTGGGACCACCACAGGGGAAATCAGGGGGCCATCATGAACGAGTCGGTGTCATCCTCCGGCGCTCGTCCCGACGCGCCGGAGCGGCGGGACGTCGCGATCCGGCACCTGCGGGCCTTCCTCGCGGTCGCCGACACCCTGAACTTCACGCAGGCCGCCGAGTTGACCGGAACCACCCAGCCGAGCCTGACCCGGACCATCCGCCGGCTGGAGGAGGCGCTCGGCACCCGCCTGCTCCACCGGACCACCCGAACCGTCGCGCTCAGCCCGGCCGGTGACCGGCTGCGCGCCGAACTCCTCCACCTGTTGCCCCGGTTGGAGGACGCCCTGGCCGCCCGCCCGGCCGAGACCCGGCTGCGGCTGGGCTTCACCTGGATGCTGCCGGACGGCTGGATGCAGGACGCGCTCTCCTCCTTCGAGGAGCAGACCGGGGCCGGGGTCGAACTCGTGCGCCGGGACGAGCCGTTCGCGGGCGTCGACCGCGGCGTGGTCGACCTCGCGCTGCTGCGCGGCGACGCCCCCGCGAGCGGGATGCACACCGTCCTGCTCTGCACCGAGGCCCAGGTGGCCGCCGCCGCGCGCGGGACGGCGCTGGCCCGGCAGCAGTCGGTGCGCTGGATCGAACTCGCCGACCACCCGCTGGTGCGGAACGTGGTCAGCGGGACGGTCCGCCCCGAGCTCTGGCCCGCCGCCCGCCGCCCGCGCACCGCCGTCGCCTGCGGCAACTTCGACGAATGGCTGGAGGCGGTGGCGGCCGGCCGCGGCGTCGGCATCGTCCCCGAGTCGGCGGCCCGGCGCGGCCTGCACCCGAGCGTGCGCTTCCTGCGGATCCCGGACGCGCCGTCCGTCCCCATGCTGCTGGCCTACCCGACGCAGGGCGCGCACCCGCTGGCCGCCCGCTTCGCGGCCCTGGTCCAGGACTCGTTCGCGGCGACGGTCACCCGTACCGTCACCCGCCCGGTCGCCGGCCCGGCCACCCGTACCGTCGCCGACGCCGCGCGGCTCCACCCCCGGCCCGGCGCCCTGCCGGTCCGCTGAACCGGGACCGCCGCGGGCGCGCAGCCGGGCGCCGGGGACGGGCCTACGATGAGGCGATGGACACCCGCACGCAGCTCGCAGATGCCTCCCATGCGCATCAGCCCGCAGACGGCGAGCGGCTGGACGCCGCCGCCTCGATCCTGGCGCTGCTCGCGGACCGGACCAGGCTGGCCCTGATGGAGCGGCTCGGCCGGGGCGAGGCGGACGTGACCACACTGGTCGAGGCGACCGGCGCGGCCCGGCCCTCGGTCAGCCAGCACCTGGCCAAGCTGCGCCTGGCCGGGCTGGTCGCCACCCGCAAGGACGGCCGCCGGGTCGTGTACTCGCTGCGCCACGGCCACCTGCGCCGCCTCGTCGACGAGGCGCTGAACGTCGCCGACCACCAGGTCGGCTCGCTCCCGCCGCACGACTGACCGCTCCGGCGGGGCCGTCCGAACTGCCGCGGAGCCGTCTCGCAAATATGTGCATCCATGCGCACTCATTGATTACGATGGACGGGCAACGCCACTCCGATCCGGGGAGCGCGCCCATGCTGACCGTGCTGCGCAACCGCACCTACCGCCGCCTCCTCACCGCCCAGGTCGTCGCCCTGGTCGGCACCGGCCTCGCGACGGTGGCCCTGGCCCTGCTCGCGTACGACATCGCCGGAGCGAACGCGAGCGTCGTCCTGGGCACCGCCCTCGCGATCAAGATGGTCGCGTACGTGGCCGTCGCCCCGATCGCGGGCGCGCTCGCCGGGCGGATCTCCCGGCGGGCGCTGCTGGTGGCGACGGACCTCACCCGGGCCGGCGTCGCGCTCGCGCTCCCGTTCGTGGACCAGGTCTGGCAGATCTACCTGATGGTCCTCCTGCTGCAGGCCGCCTCCGCGGCGTTCACCCCGACCTTCCAGGCGACCATCCCGCACGTGCTGCCCGCCGAGCGCGACTACACCAACGCGCTGTCCATGTCCCGGCTCGCCTACGACCTGGAGTCCCTGTTCAGCCCCGCCCTCGCGGCCGTGCTGCTCACGCTGGTCTCCTACAACTGGCTGTTCGCCGGCACGAGCCTCGGCTTCCTCGCCTCCGCCGCCCTGGTGCTCTCCGCCGTCCTGCCCAAGGCCCCGGCCGCCGAACGCGCCGGCGGGGTCTACGCGAAGGCGCTGTCCGGCACCCGGATGTTCTGGGCCACCCCGCGGCTGCGGGCGCTGCTGGCGCTGGACCTCGCGGTCGCCGCCGCCGGGGCGATCGTCTTCGTCAACACCGTCGTGGTGGTCCGCGAGCACTTCCAGCGGCCCGCCGGAGCCGTCTCCCTCGCCCTCGGCGCGTACGGCGCCGGGTCCATGCTGACCGCACTGCTGCTGCCCCGGCTGCTCGCCCGGGTCAGCGACCGGGCCGTGATGCTGCCCGCCGCCCTCGCCCTGCCCGCCGTCCTCGGCGCCACCGCGGTGATCACCGCCGCGCCGCCCGGGACGGCGGCCTGGCTCGCGCTGCTGGCCGCCTGGGCGCTGATCGGCGCCGCGAGCTCCGCCGTCCTCACCCCCGGCGGGCGGGTGGTGCGCCGCTCCGCCGCGGACGCCGAACTGCCCGCCGCGTTCGCCGCCCAGTTCTCCCTCTCGCACGCGTGCTGGCTGCTCACCTACCCCCTGGCCGGCTGGCTCGCCGCGGGTGCCGGCCTGCCCGTCACCGCCCTCGTCCTCGGGGCCGTCGCCCTCACCGCGGCGCTCGGCGCCGTCCGGCTCTGGCCCCGGCGCGACCCCGACGCCCTCGACCACGTCCACACCGACCTGCCGGCCGACCACCCCCATCTCGCCGGGGCCCGCCCCGCCCCGGCCGGCGCCTGGAGCCACGGCCACCGCTATGTGATCGACCGGAACCACCGAAGCCGGCCCCGCCACGCCTGACGCCTGACGGCCCCGCCCACGGGACGGGGCCCCCTACCCGCAGCGTCGCAGCGTTGCGGCCGGGTCAGCGGCGGGCGGCGATGTCCTCGAGGGCGGGGACGAGCTCGGCGGGGGAGGGGAGCGCGGTGTTGGTCGCCCGGACGTCCTCGGCGGCGGCCCGTACGGCCGGGTCGTTGAGGAGCCGGTCGAGGACCGCGGCGTCGACCTCGGCGGAGCTGGAGCGCAGCCCGATGCCGGCCTCGACGAGGGCGTCGGCGACCATGAAGTTGTCGGCGCCCTGGGGGAGGACGAGCTGGGGCAGCCCGGCGTCCAGCGTGGTGAGGGTGGTGCCCGCGCCGCCGTGGTGGACCACGGCGTCGGAGTGCCGCACGAGCGCGGCGAGCGGGATCCACGGCACCGGGCGGACGTTGGCGGGCAGGGCGCCGAGCGCGGTGAGGTCGGCGTCGCCGACCGCGAGCAGGAACTCGGCGTCGACCTGGTCGGCGGCCTCGATCAGCCGGGAGACGCCGCCGACGCCGTTGATGCCGACGACCACCGAGCCGAGGGTGACCAGGACGCGCCGCCGCTCGGCCGGGCGCAGGAACTCGGCGGGGATCGACCCGGTGCCGTTGTACGGGATGTAGCGGGCGCGCAGCCCCTCCGGGTCGCCGCCGAGCGGGCCGAGGTTGAGCACGGTGGACTCGACGGGGCCGGCCACGCCGTGCTGCTCGTAGAGGTCGGCGAGCTTGGGGAGGAAGCGGGCGTTGGTGTCGCGCCCGGACGGGATGCCGTAGTTCTGCATCACCAGCGGGATCTTGAGCTTGGCCGCCACCAGCGGGGCGACGGCCTGGAAGGCGGCGTGCACCAGGAGGTCGGCGCCCCAGTCGGCGGCGGTGGCGAGCAGCCCGTCGAAGGAGGGACGGGCGGCGTGCGCGAAGGCGCCGGCGGCCATGTCCATCCGTTCGTCGTGGGTCATGGCGTCGCTGCCGTAGGTCATCGGCTGCCCGCCGCGGAAGTCGACGAACAGCTCGCGCATGTCCCGGCCGTCGCCGATCTCGACGGTCGGGAAGCCGGAGGTCAGCAGCGGGTCCATCGGGCGCTGCCCGGCGAACAGGACGTCGTGGCCGGCGGCGCGGAGCGCCTGGGCGAAGGGCACCAACGGGAACAGGTGGCCGGGCGAGGCCGGGCCGGTGAAGAGGATGCGCATGGTGGTGTTCTCCCTGCCGCGCCGGGGCGCGGGCTGCGTGGAGTGGTCAGGTCGTCGGATCGTCAGTGATCAGGGCAGTCTCACTTTCGAAAGTGATGCCAGGTCAATTCGATTCCGATCGGGATGGACGTGAATCGGCCATTCTGCGACGGTACTTGTCACCGGCAGTGGGCTCTGCTCCGCGGCCGGAGGTGAGGGGACGGTGTGGGGTGGAACTGCCTGTTCGCCCCCGCCGTCCAAGCAGTGACGGAATCCCTGCCCGGAGCGAACTCCGGGAGGAGACGGAGGGCCCTGTGCAGTCAGGTGGTGCCGAGCTGAACCTCGGGTTCCCGGGCGGTTGTTGCGGAAACGGGGCCGGCGGCGCGCCCGGCGGAGCGCTCGGGGGGGCGACGGGCCGGGCGTCCTGCGGCGCGTCGCCCGGGGCGGTGCCGGCGCCCTCCGGCGAGCCCTCGCCGGTGGCGGTGGTGACGGCCCAACTGGCCGCCGCCGAGCGGTGCGAGGCCTTGCTGGAGGACACCCTGGACGCCATCGAGCCCGCACCGGCCTGGCGGTCGAGCGCGCCCGTGGCGGGCGTGCGGCTGCCGCGGCCCGGGCGCGAGTCGGGGGCGTGCTGGTACGTCGGCCGCGGACGGGACCTGCTCACCGTGGTCTCGCTGCACCGGCGGGCGGAGCTGGTGGGCGTGGTGGAGCGGTACTGGCGGCGGCGCGGCTGGACGGTCACCTGGCGCAGCGCCGACCAGGACGCTCCCGGGGTCGCCGCGGCCACCCGGGACGGCTACCAACTGGCGTTCCGCTTCGGCGAGGTGGGGCAGGCGCGGTTGGCGGCCGGATCGGCGGGCGCGGCCTGCGCGGAGCGCGGCCCCGCGGTGCTGCCGGAGGCGCGCTGCTCGTACTGGAGCTCACTGGGCTGATCGGAGCGCCGGGCCGAACGGGCCCGCGCGGCGGTGAACCGGGGGAGGCGTGGAACGGACCCCCCGGTCCCGTTCCACGCCGCCTCGATGCGCGGCTTCGGCGCTGCCGCTCCCCCCGACCCCCCGGCAGCTGCGCCGATCCCCCCTGGCTTTTCACCCTCCGGCGAGAGTCGTCCGCACAGGCCTCGGCGAGCCCCTACCCCCCAGGGCGTCGTTGGTATCACGCTAACAAACCGCGTGGTTGGTTTGTCAATAGTGATGTCCACGAAACTTCCACAACTGGGAAGCCCCGCCCCGGCCGCCCCACCCGGGCGTCGGAGCAGGTGGGTGCGGGTGTCCCGGGCCCGGCCCGGATCGGCCGCGGCTCCCGCCCCCGTGTCCGCGTCCCGCCCGCGCCGCCACGGAATCCGACACTCCGAGCATCATCGCAGCACGCAGTGACACCGCGCGAGTGCTTAACGCGAGCGACCGCCCCCGGCGGGCGTGACCTTCGGCTCACCGCACCGGCCGGCGCTCCTTGGCCACCGCCACCGCGCCCGCCCGGGTGTCCACGCCCAACTGGTCGTAGATCCGCCCCAGGTGCGTCTTCACCGTGGCCTCGCTGATGAACAGCGCCCGCGCTGGCCCAGGCCCCGAACCTGAAGGACATCCCGGGCACGCTGTTCCTGGCCGGCGGCGCCCCGGTGCAGTCGAAGGGCGCCCCGGTCGCGGGCATCGGCGTCGCGGGCGCGCCGAGCGGCGACCTGGACGAGCAGTTCGCGCAGGCCGGCGTCGCCGCCCTGGCCAAGTGACGTACGGCCGGCCCGCTCCCCGTCCCCGGGGCGGGCCGGCCGGCGCCCGGTGGCGGACCGTCCGGCCCGCGGCCGCCGGACCCACTCGTTCGGGTGAACGCCGGAAGGGTCGCCGCAGAACAGCGGGTGACCCTTCGAAAAGCCGCTCCCGCTGTCAGTGCCGCGTGGCAGGCTTCCCGGTATGACGGCGTGGACCCTCAACGACATCGAACGTGCGATCCGCTCCTCCTGGGGCGTCGACACCTGTGCGCCCGAGGACCTGGCCCACTGGCGTCCCGACAATCCCGCCCGCGGCCAGTGCGGCGTGACGGCCATGGTCGTGCACGACCTGCTCGGCGGCGAGCTGATGATGGGCGAGGTGCACGTCGGTGGGGTCCGGACGGACCTCCACTGGTGGAACCGCTTCGCCACCGGCGTCGAGATCGACCTCACCCGCGAGCAGTTCGGGCCGGACGAGCTGGTCGGCCCCGGCCGTCCGGTCGCCCGCCCGGCCCGCCCCGGCCGGCTCCAGGCCCAGTACGAGCTGCTGCGCCACCGGGTGGTCACCGAGCTGGAGCGCGGCGCCGCCGCCGACCGCTCCTGGGCCCAGGCCCGCGCCTGCGCCTGACCTCACCTCGGGCCCGGTGCCCGCGTCCGACGCCCGGGCCGCCGACCGCACCTGACGTACAGTCGTCCACCAACGGACGGCTGCGGCGACCGTCCGGGCCGCGGGGCCCGGCCGGCCGCGAGGACGGGAGGGTGCGCGGATGACCGGGACGACGATCGGATTCGTGGGGCTGGGCGCGATGGGGCGCGGCATGGCCGGCAGCCTGCTGCGGGCCGGCCACGCCGTCCGGGTGTGGAACCGCTCGCCCGAGCCGGTGGCCGCCCTGGTGGCCGAGGGCGCCGAGCCGGCCGGGTCGCTCGCCGAGGTGTTCGCCGCCGACACGGTCGTCTCCATGCTCGCCGACGACACGGCGGTCGAGCGGCTGCTGCTCGACCCGGCCCTGCTGGCCGGCGCCCGGGCGAGCCTGCACGTCAACATGGCCACCGTCTCGCTCGCCCTCGCCGAGCGCGCCGAGGAGCTGCACGCCGAGCACGGCATCGGCTACGTCGCCGCGCCCGTCCTGGGCCGGCCCCCGGTCGCGGCCGCCGGGCAGCTGAACATCCTGGCCGCCGGCGACGGCGCCCTGCTGGCCCGCGCCGAGCCGCTGTTCGCGGCGATGGGGCAGCGCACCTGGCACTTCGGCGACCGGCCGAGCCAGGCCAACACCACCAAGATCAGCGTCAACTTCCTGCTGGCCTGCGCGATCGAGTCGATGGCCGAGGCGTGCGCCCTGGCGGAGGCCAACGGTGTCCGGCCGACCGACCTGATCGACCTGCTCACCGGCACCCTTTTCCCCGGGCCGGTGTACTCCGGCTACGGCGCGATGGTCGCCGAACGGCGCTACGAGCCGGCCGGGTTCCGGCTGCCGCTCGGCCTCAAGGACGTCGGCCTCGCCCTCGACGCGGGGGCCGCCGCCACCGTCCCGCTGCCGTTCGGCAGCGTGCTGCGCGACGCCTTCCTGGACGCGCTGGCGCACGGCGACGGGGAGAAGGACTGGGCCGCCGTCGCATCCGTCGCCCGCCGCCGGGCCGGGCTGCCCGAGTAACGGCCCCGGACAGCGGCCCCGCGTGGGGCGCAGGCGCGGAATAACCGGCGCGCGGCGGGTGCTCGCACCTCCGTTCGTCTCAGCACACCCGGGGGAAGCACGATGACCGACCAGCCGCACGCCACCGAACCCGCCCGCTCCTTCCTGTTCCTGGAGGCGAGCTCGCGCGGCGAGGGCAACACCGTGCAGCTCGCCCGGCTGGCCGCCGGGGCGAGCCTGCCCGCCGGGGCCGAGCAGCGCTGGCTGCGGCTGGAGGACCACCCGCTGCCGCCCTACCGGGACCTGCGGCACGCGGACGCCGAGCAGCCCGAGCCCGCCGGCCACCTGCGGACGCTGCTGGACGCCACCCTGGCCGCCACCGACCTGGTGTTCGTCGCGCCGCTGTACTGGTACACGCTGCCGACCAGCGCGAAGCTCTACCTCGACCACTGGACGGGCTGGCTGAAGGCCCCCGGGGTGGACTTCCGCGCCCGGATGAACGGGCGCACCCTGTGGGGCGTCACCGTCCTGGCCGACGGGCCGGAGAAGGCCGAGCCGATGATCGGCACCCTCCGGCTGACCGCCGACTACATGGGGATGCGCTGGGGCGGCGTGCTGCTCGGCAACGGCAGCCGCCCGGGGGACGTGCTGCGCGACGAGCGGGCCCTGATCGAGGCCAAGTCGTTCTTCGCGGGCTGAGCGACCGGGCTGAGCGACCGGGCCGCGCGACCGGGTCGATCGGGCGGACCGATCACTTCCGGCCACCGCCGGCCGTGCGGTACCGTCCTCCGGACGTGTACCCGTCACGTCCGGTGACATTCCGGTGAAGGGCAAAAGCCTTACGGAAGGACGGAGTTGGACGTATCGGGCACCCCTGCTCCCGGAGCGTGCCTCCACCGGCCCCCCGGCTTCCGAAGTGGCCGGATCGTTGGGTAATCTCCGTCGCACTTCAAGCTTCGCGGGGGGCGCAGCGCCCGTGGCCACCCTCCCGCGCCCGGGCCTCGCCCGGAATACTCCGTGAGGTCTCCTTGTCCATACGTCGCAGTCTCGCCCTGGCCGGCGCCTCCGTGCTCGCCTCCTCGCTCGTACTGGCCGGCGCCCAGGGCGCCATGGCGGTCGGCGCCACCAGCAGCCCGACCACCGCCGCGCCCCAGCCCGACAAGGCGTCGAACGCGAAGCTGGACCTCTCCGTGGACGGCGTTCCCGGCAGCTTCATCGCCGGTGGCGGCGGCCGCATGTTCACCTACGAGGCGCAGAACAACACCAAGCACGACTTCGTGCTCCTCCCGCTGCTGAAGTTCAAGAGCCGGGCGGGCGAGCTCCTGCCGAAGGACATCAAGGTCCAGTACCAGCTGCCCGACGAGGACTGGCGCACCGCGGTCGTCGCCCCCGACCAGAGCGGGGTGAAGAAGGACTCCGTCCTCATCCTGCTCGGCGCCCTCGGCACCGACGGCAACCCCGTCGCCGACGACCTGCTGGCCGTGAACAGCGGCCGGACCCTGAAGATCGACGTCAAGGTCTCCTTCGGCGACGACGCCCCGCTCGGCAAGGCCGGCGTCGTCCCGGTCGCCTACTCGGCCCAGCTCGCCGACGACACCCACCTGCCCGTCGACACCGGCCACCTGAGCTGCGAGGGCGGCTCGCGGTTCGTGATCAAGGCCGAGGGCGGCGGCAAGCCGACCCCGACCCCCACCCGCACCGGCAAGCCCACCCCGACCCCGACCACGACCGGCACGCCGACCCAGACCCCGACCGCCACCGCGACGCCGACCCCGACCGCGACCGCGACGGCCACGCCGACCCAGACCCCGACCCAGACCCCGACCGCCACCGCGACGCCGACCACCTCGGCCACGCCCACCACCCCGGCGACCACCCCGGCCCCGGTCACCAGCACCAGCGGCGACGCCGGCGGCCCGATCGACTTCCCGGTCGAGACCCCGGTGATCACCCCGCCGAAGCTGCCGGCCGACGCCGTCGCCAAGGCCAAGACCAAGGCCGACAACAGGGACAAGGCCCTGGCCCAGACCGGTGGCGGAGACCACACCACCGCGATCGCCGCGACCGGCGCCGCCGTCCTGGTCGCCGGTGCCGGCACCCTCGTGGTGCTGCGCCGCCGCAAGGCCGGCCAGCAGGCCTGATCCCGGAGCCCCTCGGCAAGCCCGCCGCACCGGCCGTGAACGCACGGTCCGCCCGCCCGCCCGTCCTCCGGGACGGGTGAGGCGGGCGGCACGGACCGTATTCCTCGGTCACATAGGATGTCCGGCCGGAGGGGGGCGGAACCGGCGGGGAGAGGTACAGGTGCGGGGAGCACGCACGCAACGGGCTACCACCGACTACGAGGCGGCGACCGGTCGCATCGCCGGACTGCCGCTCCGCAGACACCACGTGCTGCTGGTCGCGTGGACGGTGCTCTGGTTCTTCCTGGTCGAGCCCAGCGGCGGGTTCTCCTGGCACTACCTGCGCCAGGGCGAGCAGCTGCTCTTCTCCGGCCAGCCGGACGGCGGCCTCGCGCTCTACGCCCACCACCCGGAGCTGCAGATCGGCCCGGTGAGCCTGGCCGCGGCCCGCCTCACCGCCCCGTTCTCGCCGCACACCGGCCAGCTGCTGGCCGAGGCGGCCAGCGCCGCGCTCGGCCTGGTGATGCTGGTGCTGATCGGCCGCACCGCCGCCCTGTACTACCTGGGCACCGGCACCAACCACCGCCGGCTGCAGCAGCGCCTGCTGATAGCGGGGCTGGCGTTCATCCCGATGTGGGTCGAGGTCTCGGTCCGCTTCGCGCACCTGGACGACGTCCTGGCGCTGTTCTTCACCACCCTCGCCGCGCACGCCCTGGCCCGCGGCAAGCCCGTCCAGGTCGCGCTGTTCCTCGCCCTGGCGGTGGACTCCAAGCCCTGGGCGATCGCCTTCGCCCCGCTGATGCTCGCGCTGCCCCGGCGCACCTGGCTGCGCGCCGGGTTCTGGTTCTGCGTGCTGGTGGCGGTGGCCTGGCTGCCGTTCTACCTGGGCGACCTGGACACCATGGCGGCCGCCAAGTTCACCATCCCCAACCAGCCCGCCTCCGCGCTGCGCTGGTTCGGGGTGACCGACCCGGCCACCCCCTGGTGGGACCGCCCGACCCAGTTCGCGCTCGGCATCGGCCTGGGCTGCGTCGCCGTGTGGCGCGGCCGCTGGCCGGCCGTGGTGCTGCTCGGCGCGGACGCCCGCATCCTGCTCGACCCGAGCGTCTACACGTACTACACGGCCTCGATCCTGCTCGGCACGCTGCTCTGGGACGCGGTCGGGCAGAAGCGGCTCGTCCCGTGGTGGAGCTGGATCGCGCTGGCCGCGCTGTACGGTGGCACGCTGTTCCTGCCCTCCGACGCGGCCCGCGGCTTCGTCCGGCTCGCCTTCGTCGTGGTCTCCGCCGGCTACGTGCTGTTCTGGCCCACCCAGCGCACCCGCGGCCCGCGGCGCCCGCGGCGGGCGGACGGCACCGGGACGCGCCGGGGCGCCCGGCGGCGCGAGCGCGAGCTGGTGGGAGTGGGCGCCTGACGGCCTCCGCGGGAAGCGGCTTGACCCTCACGCGACGTGAGAGCGGAGAGTCGTGGTCAGCACCAGGGAGGAGTCGAGGGATGGACGAGGACGGCTACTCGGTCGGCGCCGTGGCGAAGATCGCCAAGGTGACCGTCCGCACCCTGCACCACTACGACGAGATCGGGCTGCTGTCCCCCGCGGGCCGCACCCGGGCCGGCTACCGCCGGTACGTGGACGCCGATCTCGACCGGCTGCAACAGGTCCTCTTCTACCGCGAACTCGGCTTCCCGCTGGAGGAGATCGCGGCGATCCTGGACGACGGATCGGTCAGCCCGACCGAGCACCTGCGCCGGCAGCACGAGCTGCTGACCGGCCGGATCCGGCACCTCCAGGACCTCGCCGCAGCCGTCGAACACGCCATGGAGGCACGCAGGATGGGCATTCAGCTGACCCCGGAGGAGAAGTTCGAGATCTTCGGCGAGGGCTACCGGGAGGAGTGGGAGCAGGAGGCCGAGCAGCGCTGGGGCGACACCGAGGCCTGGGCCGAGTCGCAGCGCCGCACCGGCGGCTACACCAAGGCCGACTGGCAGCGGATCCAGGCCGAGACGACCGCGCTCAACACCCGCCTGGCCGAGGCCCTGGCGGCCGGCGAGCCGGCCGACGGCACGGTCGCCACCGACCTCGCCGAGGAACACCGGCAGCACATCTGCCGGAACTTCTACGACTGCACGTACACCATCCACCGCGGCCTGGCCGGCCTGTACGTCTCGGACCCGCGGTGGACCACGTCCTACGAGGACATCGCCCCCGGCCTGGCGCAGTGGCTGCACGACGCCATGGTCGCCAACGCCGACCGGCGCGAGAAGGCGTGAGCGGCGCTCACGCCACCCCGCGCCCGAAGGAGCGCCGGTAGGCGGTCGGGGAGGTGCGCATCACCCGGCCGAAGTGGTGGCGGAACGTCGCGGCGCTCTCGAAGCCGACCGCCGCGGCGATCTCCTCCACCGTCCCGTCCGGGGCTTCCAGCAGCGGCAGGCTGGCCGCGATGCGCTGGGTGACCACCCAGCGCATCGGGCTGGTGCCGTTGCGGGCGGTGAAGTGCCGCAGGTACGAACGGTCCGACATGCGGGCGGCGCGGGCCAGCTGCGAGATGGTCAGCGGGGACGCCAGGTGGTCCAGCGCCCACTGCATGCTGCGGGCGACCCCGTCGTCCTCCGGCTCGACGGCGGGCACGGCCGCCTCGATGAACTGGGCCTGCCCGCCGTCCCGGTGCGGCGGCACCACGAACCGCCGGGCCACCGTGTTGGCCACCTTGGCGCCGTGGTCCCGCCGCACCAGGTGCAGGCACAGGTCGATCCCGGCGGCGCTGCCCGCGCTGGTCAGCACGTCGCCGTTGTCCACGTACAGCACGTCCGGGTTGACCCGCACCTTCGGGTGGCGCTGCTGGAGCAGGTCGGCGTACCGCCAGTGGGTGGTCGCGTCCTTGCCGTCCAGCAGCCCGGCGGCGGCCAGCGCGAAGGCGCCCGAGCAGATCGAGACGATCCGGGCGCCGCGCTCGTGCGCCGTCCGCAGTGCCGCGACCAGCCCGGGGGAGACCTCGCCGCCGAAGGCGTTGGGCACCCCGGGGACCACCACGGTGTCGGCCGCCGCGAGTTCGTCCAGCCCGTGCCGGGCGGTCAGCGCGAAGCCGCCCACCGCGTCCAGCGCCGTCCCGGGCCGGTCGGCGCACACCTTCAGCCCGTACCAGGGCGCCGCCAGCAGCCCGCTCAGCTCGGGCCGGGCCAGCCCGAACACCTCGACCACCACGCCGAGTTCGAACGGGGCCATGCCGTCGAAGGCGTACACCGCCACGTCGTGCACCGGCTCCGGCCGGCGCCCGATCCGCACGGCCACCGGTCGCGGCCCGGCGGCGCGGCCCCCGTCGACCGCTCCGGCGGTCGGTGCCTCGATCTGCTCGGCCATGCGAACCCCCTGGTCACGGTGCCGGATTGCCGGTGAGTGTAGCCGCCCGGGCCGCCCCGGAACTTCTCCCGAATCCCCCTGCAACCTCCGCGCCCCCCGCACGTCCATTGGTACGGGGGCGGAGGGAGCTCGGCGGAGCGCAGCTGCGAGCATCCCTCCGATCGCGATCTTGATCAGGTGACTGACGGTCCGGCGCCAGCCGTCACCGTCCCGGGGGAAAGCAGAAGCGCACATGTCCATGGCCATGGGGCCGATCGCCGCGCCAACGGGGTGGCGCGGCATCTCCGTCCGCGGAGTCCGCGGAGTTCGCAGCGCCCGCAGCGTCCGCGGCGCGGTCGCCGCGCTGTTCGGCGCGCAGGAGGCCGGCGAGCCGACCGTCGCCGTCGCCGCCGACCACGCCGCCGACCACGCCACCGAGCAGCAGGCGGCGCAGCGCCGCTCCGGCTTCCGGCTGCTGCGCGGCGGGCGCAAGCCCGTGGAGGACCGGCCCACCCTGACCGACCTGTACCACGCCCACCGGCTCGGCCTGGTCCGGATGGCCGTGCTGCTGGTCGACCACCAGGACCTCGCCGAGGACGTCGTGCAGGAGGCCTTCACCCAGCTCTACCAGCGCCACGGCGAGCAGCTGGACGACCTCGACAACGCGCTCGGCTACCTGCGGACCTCGGTGGTCAACGGCGCCCGCTCGATGCTGCGCCGCCGCAAGACCGCCCGCGAGTACGTGCCCCCGCACGAGGCCGACGCTCCCTCCGCCGAGGACCACGCGGTGCTCAACGACGAGCACCGGCGGGTGCTCGTCGCCCTGCAGGAGTTGACCCCCCGCCAGCGCGAGGTGCTGGTGCTGCGCTACTGGTCCGACCTGTCGGAGGCGCAGATGGCCGAGACCCTGGGCCTGTCCCGGGGTGCCGTGAAGTCCACCGCCAGCAGGGCCCTGGACGCCCTGGAGAAGCACCTGGAGAAGGTTCGATGACCGACAAGTCCGCTCCCCGGACGGGCGGTGACGACGGTTCGGCCGAGACCCCGACCGAACGGCTGCTGCGCGAGGCGATGAACGCCAGAACGTCCCTGATCACCGCCCACGACCTGCGCCCGGCCGCACCCCCGAGGAGCCGGATCCGCCGGCTGCGCCCGGTGTACGCCGTCACCGTGCCGCTGCTCGGCCTGGCCGCCGCCGCGGCGATCGGCGTGGTCACCCTGCACGGCAGCCCGGTCGCCGACCGCGAGACCCCGCCGCCCCCGGCCGCCACCCTGACGGCCTCGCCCAGCCCGACCGCCACGCCCACGGCCACCCCGACCCCGACCGCCACCGAAACGCCGACCGCCACCGAGACCCCGGCCGGGGAGCCCGAGACCGACACCCCGTCTGCCGACGTCACCCCGACCTCACCGGCGAAGTCGTACACCTTCCGGGGCGTCAAGCTGCGCGTCCCGGCCGGCTGGCGGGTCGCTCCCGCCGACCCGGCGAGCTTCCACGTCTGCATCCTGAGCCCCGGGGCTCCGCAGGGCGCCACCGCCGCCGACTGCCAGCCGTACGGGGTGGACCTGGCGGTCTTCGACACGGAGTCGCAGACCTGGCCGACGGTGAGCGACCTCGATTCGGACGGCGGCTGGGCCCACCAGGGCTTCTGCCCGGTCTGGGGCGACCCGCACACACCCGTCGCGGGTGAGGTCACCACCGCCGCCCCGACGAAGACCACGCCCACCGTCTCCGGCCGCCCGGCCCGCAAGTCGACGTGGCAGTCGGCCTGCGGCAAGTCGCCCTTCAAGGCACAGATCTGGGCCCTGCCGGAGGACCAGGTGTTCGTCTCGGCGATCGGCCTCAAGGCCGACTACCAGGACGACCTGCAGTCGATCGTCGACAGCCTGGACGTCAGCGGCCACGCCGCGCCGACGATCGTCAACGCCACCGTCTCCGTGTCGGGCATCAAGTCCGGCCAGCAGCTGCTGAACGACGGGTCGTCGACGGCGGAGTTCTCGGTCACCTTCAAGAACAACGGCACCAAGAGGCTGACCGGGTCGAAGGCCGTGGTCCACGGCACCAACTACCCGGGCGCACCGGCGGGGAAGCCGGTGAACGGCGTGCTGGCGTACCACCTCCCGGACAACTTCCTCTGGAGGCCGCTGGACCCCAACCGCATCGACACCCTCTCGGACCCGACGACCGGCGTACCGGTCGATCTGGACCCGGGCCAGAGCGTCACGGTGAGCTACCAGTTGAGGCTGGCGCCGCAGGACGGCCCGGGCCCCATGCCGTTGACCGTGGGCCTGTCCGTGCCCGGCAACCTCCCCGGCCCCGACCTCACCGTCATCAACCTCTCGGTCGTCTCCAAGTAGCACGCACGAAGGCCCGGCCCCCCGTGCGGGGAGCCGGGCCTTCGGCACGCGGAGGGTCAGGCCAGCGAGGCCATCCACGCCTCGACCTCGTCGGAGCGGCGCGGCAGCCCGGCCGAGAGGTTCTCGTTGCCGTCCGCCGTCACCAGGATGTCGTCCTCGATCCGGACGCCGATGCCGCGGTACTCCTTCGGCACGGTCAGGTCGTCCTGCTGGAAGTACAGGCCGGGCTCGACGGTGAGCACCATGCCGGGCACCAGCAGCGCGTCGACGTGCTCCTCGCGGCGCGAGTGGGCGCAGTCGTGGACGTCCAGGCCGAGCATGTGGCCGGTGCCGTGCAGGGTCCAGCGGCGCTGCAGGCCGAGCTCCAGGACCTTCTCGACGTCGTACGCCGAGGCGTCCAGCAGGCCCCAGGCGAGCAGCCGCTCGGCCAGCACGCGCTGCGAGGCCTCGTGGAAGTCGCGGAAGCGGGCGCCCGGCTTCACGGCGGCGATGCCGGCTTCCTGGGCGTCGTACACCGCGTCGTAGATCTTGCGCTGCAGCTCGTTGAAGCGGCCGTCGATCGGCAGGGTGCGGGTGACGTCGGCGGTGTAGAGGGTGTGGGTCTCCACGCCGGCGTCCAGCAGCAGCAGCTCGCCGGGGCGGACGTCGCCGTCGTTGCGGACCCAGTGCAGGGTGGTGGCGTGCGGGCCGGCCGCGGCGATGGTGCCGTAGCCGACGTCGTTGCCCTCGACGCGGGCGCGGCGCCAGAAGGTGCCCTCGATCCAGCGCTCGGAGGTGGCGACGGCCTGGCCGAGCTCGCGCACGACGTCGGTGAAGCCCTTGACGGTGGCGTCGCAGGCGGCGCGCAGCTCGCCGATCTCCCACGCGTCCTTGACCAGGCGCAGGCCGCTCAGGAACTCCTTGAGCTCGGCGTCCTTGTCGGCGTCCAGCACCCCGGCCAGCGCGGCCTCCAGGCCGGCGTCGTAGCCGCGGACGATCCGGGTCGGCACGGCGGAGTCCTGGGCCTTCGCGGCCAGCTCCTCGGCGGCCTTACGGACGTCGCGGGCGGCCAGGCCGAGCAGCTGCTCCTGCTCGGTCAGGCTGTGCCGGCGGCCGACCCACAGCTCGCCGTAGCCGTCGAGCCAGAACTCGCCGTTCTCGCGGTTCGAGCGGGGCAGCAGGTAGAGGGTGAACGCGTGGCCGGCGTCGCCGGTCGGCTCGGCGACGAGCACCGCGTCCTCGGTCTGGTCACCGGTGAGGTGCACGTACTCGCTGGCGGCGCGGAAGCTGTAGTCGGTGTCGTTCGCGCGCACCCGCAGGTTGCCGGCCGGGACGACCAGGCGCTCGCCGGGGTAGGCGGCGGACAGCGCGGCGCGGCGCTCGGCGGCGTACGGGGCCTGCGCGACCGGGGCGAGGCCGTGCAGCTCGGTGTCGGCCCAGCCGGACGCCATCGAGGCGGACAGCGCGTCGGAGATCTCGCCGTAGAGCCCGTTCTTGCGGCCCTTGAACTCCTGCGGCTCCTCGCCGCCCTCGGCCTCGGGGTTCTCGGCCACCGCGGGGGTGCGGTCCTCGGTCACGTGCAACGCCTCCTTGGGGGTGGTACCGCCGCCCTCGGGGGAGGTGTCGGGTCGCGACACGCGCGGGCGGCCGTCCGTCCATGGTACGGACGCCCGGCCGCCCACCGGTTCGGGGCTCGTACTGCTGCTCGGGCCGAGGGGCGGGCCCTACTCGAACCGGGCCGCCAGCAGCAGCAGGTCGTCGGTGGCCGGCGCGGTGTCCGGGCCGGGGCAGACGGCCAGCAGGTGGGCGCAGAGCCGGCCCGGGTCGATCCGCACGTCGCGCGGGGCGTCGGCGGCGGCCCGGCGCAGGTTGGCCTGCCCGGCGTGCAGGGTGGGGCCGCAGCGGCGGGCCAGGCCCTCGGTGTACAGCAGCAGGGTGTCGCCGCGCTCGGCGGTGAACTCGACCCCGGGCGCCTCCCAGCAGGCGAGCATCCCGAGCGGCGCGGAGAGCGAGGTCTCGACGAACTCGGCGCCGTGCCGCCCGACCAGGACCGGCGGGCAGTGCCCGGCGCCGGCCAGGGTGATCCGGCGCTCCTCGGGCTCGACCCAGGCGTAGACGGCGGTGGCGGTGCGGGTCGGCTCGGTGGTCTTGAGCAGCAGTTCCAGGTCGCCGAGGACGGAGACCGGGTCCTCGCCCTCCAGCACCGCGTACGCCCGCAGCGCGGCCCGGACCCGGCCCATCGCGGCGGCCGCGCCGGGGGCGGAGGCGGGGCCCGCGCCGGGGCCGTCGCCGGAGACCGAGCCCACGGTGAGGCCCATGGTGCCGTCCGGCAGCGGGATCGCGTCGTACCAGTCGCTGCCGCTGGAGCGCTCCAGCCCGGCCGGGACGAGCCGGGCGGCCAGCCGCAGGCCGGCGGTCTGCGGGAGGTGGTCGGGCAGCAGGCCGCGGCGCAGCGCCTCGGTGGTGCGCCGGGTGCGGTCGGCCTCCAGCTGCTTGGCGAGCAGCGGGGCGGCGATCTCGCAGTAGTGGCGGGCGAGTTCGCGCCGGCATTCGGTGGGCTCGGCGGGTTCGTCCCAGAACCAGACGACGGCGGCGAGCGGGCCGTCCTCCTCGGTGGCCAGCGGCAGGCCGTAGCAGCCGCCGAGGCCGAAGTGGCCGGCGAGTTCGCGCAGCCGCTCGCCGATGGCCGGGTCCGCGGTGAGGTCGGTGGAGTGCAGCCGGGCGGGCCGGTCCCGGTCGCGCAGCAGCCGGGCGAGCAGGCTCTGCTCGGGCGGCACGGTCTCCAGGGCGCCGAGGCTGGCCCGGTCGAGGCCGAGGCCGACCGGCTGGCCGGTGCCGCCGCCGGGCAGCCGGGTGACCAGGACGCCGCGGCGGGCGCCGAGCAGGGCGGCGCCGGAGGCGAGGACGGCGTCGAGGGTGGCGGCGAGGCCGCGGGCACGGGCGAGCCGTTCGGTGTGCTCGTGCAGGCTGGTGATATCGGACAGGCGTCCGGCCAAACGGTCCTGCAGCGCGGCGGAGTGCGCGGTGCGGTCGTCCGGCGCGCCCTCCGGCGTGTCGGCGGGGCCGGGGAGGCCGGGCGGGTCGAGGACGGTGAGCCCGCCGGCGCAGCCGGGTTCAGCGGGCTCGGAGGGTGTCGTCGACGGGTGGGACTCGGTCATGCCGCCACTCCTGACGCGGTGCTACGTGCCATGCGAAACCCCCAGATACGGCCCGATGTGGAGCGAGCACGGCCTTAGGCGCGTTTCGCCTCGATTCGCTACTACTCGTCATTGATCGACAGCAATGCCACCACTTCTACACAGGCCATTCGGGGCATGTCCAGATCCAGGACGACGCGGTGGCCGTTCCGGATCGGCCGCGGCGTCGTTCGCGCCCAGCTCCGGGGGCGTGCGCGGAACGCGGGCGCGCCGGTCGGGCCGCGGGGCACCGGAGGCATGGAGCGGGCCGGGAGCGGGCAGAACGGGGAGGACGGACCGGGCGGCCGTCCGGATCGTATGTCCGCGCCGCCCGCGCACCGGGTCGGCCGGAACTCTCTCACTCGTACGGTGGAACCAATCGCGCCCGGGCGGCGTCCATCCGGTCGCATACGGGATTCTCGTTCCAAGGGCTGTGCTGGTCCGCGGCCCTTCTCAAGTCGTGCCCCACCCGCGCCCCATCCCGTGCTCCACGTCGTGGCCGAGCCCCTCCGCAGTGCCGCCCGCCCCCGCAGTTCCGCGTCCGGGGCCGTGCCGCCCGCAGGTCCGCGTGGTGAGTTCCGAGGGGCCGTCCCGGTGGGCGAACCGAGCGGTCAGGGAAAGGAACGAGCGCCATGCGTGAGAATCCGAAGGCCCGGTCGGACGAGGACTCCGCCCGGCTGGCCGCGGCCCTGACGGCCGCCGTCGACCACCGCTGGCCCGTGGTGCCGGGCGCCGTGCTGTGCGGCGGCCGCTGCTCCTGCGGGGACCCGGACTGCACCGTCCCCGGCGCGCACCCGCACGACCCGTCCCTGCTGGCCGCCACCACGGACGCCCGGATGGTGCGCTGGTGGTGGGAGCGGCAGAGCCCGGCGGCGCCGGTGCTGGCGGCGACCGGCACCGCGGTCTCGGCGGTCAGCCTGCCGGCGGCGGCCGGCGCCCGGGCGCTGGTCTACCTGGGCGCGCTGCGGCTGCCGCTCGGCCCGGTGCTGGCCATGCCGGGCCGCTACGCGCTGTTGGTGGCCCCCTATTCGCTGGACTCGCTGGGCGAGATGCTCGCTCAACTCCCTTGGGTGCCGGGCTCGTTGCGCTACCACGGGCCGGGCGGCTTCCTGCCGCTGCCGCCCGGCGGCGGGGCCGGCCGGGTGCGCTGGGTGCTGGCGCCCCGCCCGGCGGCGGACGGCGGGGTCCGGCTGCCCCAGGTCGGGCCGCTGCTGGGCGAGTTGGTGGAGGCGACGGTCCGATTGGACAGCGGGCGCTCGGCGTACTGAGGGGTGCGCGGTCGCGCGCGGAGGTCCGGGGGCGTGCGGGGCGGCGTGCGCGAGGGCCCGATCCGGAAAACAAAAAGATCCGACCGCTGGCGACGGGGGATGCACCAGCGGCCGGACGCTTTAGACAGTAACAAGGATCGGCGCCCGCGCCAATTTCCAAGACGCCCTGTACGCCGGGAAATTGCGCTTCCCGGCGACAATGTGACGCGTATCACCCCGATCCTGCGAGGCTTTAGTTCAAGGTGACCTGACGGTTCACCAGGTTCGCGCGGGCGCGCCGCTCCTCGGCGGTGAGCGGGGTTCCGTCGGCGAGGGTGGCGGCGAGTCGCTCGGCGAACTCGGCGGCGGGCTTCTCGCAGTCGGCGGCGGTCATCGCGAGCGGCAGGTCCCACACCGGGACGGTCAGGCCGTGCGCGCGGAACGAGCCGACCAGCCGGGTGTCCGCGCCGAGCGAGGCCTCGCCGGCGGCGTTCAGCCGGGCCAGCGCGTCCAGCAGCTGCTCCTCGGGGACGGTCATCACCCAGCGCAGGTGGTTCTTGTCCGGGGTGCCGCACCAGTAGGCGGCGTCGACGCTGCCCAGCTTCTCGGTCGGGATGGCCGAGGCGTTGGCGCGCTCCAGCGAGGCGGCGACCTCGCCGGTGGCGGTCTCGGCGTCCTCCAGCCAGAACTCGAAGCCGGAGTGCACGGTGGGCGCGAACGCGGCGGAGGCGTCCAGCAGGTCCTGCAGGCGGCGCCCGCCCGGGACGGTCCGGCGCGCGGGGACGGGGCTGCCCGGCTCGGTGGCCAGGGCCAGCTCCAGGGCGTCCGCGAGGTCGCGGCTGAGGTCGCCGGAGGAGGACTGGGTCTGCAGGCCGAGCAGGATCGAGCCGTCCTGGCGGCGCAGCGCCGGCCAGGCCAGCGGCAGCACGGTGGCCAGCGTCACCGACGGGACGTCACCGGTGGCGCCCTCGGCCACCCCGGCGGCCAGCGTCAGCGGCACCGTGGCGGCGGGCACCAGCTCGCGCAGCGCGACCCAGTCGGCCTCGCCCGGCAGGCCCTCGAACGGGCGGTGCACCAGCTCCTGGACGGCGTGCGAGGCCTCCCGGCCGTGGCAGGCCTTGTAGCGGCGGCCCGAGCCGCAGGGGCAGGCCTCGCGGGCCCCCACCACGGGGACCTCGCCCGTGACGGCGGTGGTGGACTGGCGCTGCGGCGCCTTCTTGGCGGCCTTCTTGCCCATGGTGCGGCTCTCCCGGGGACGGTGGTCCTGTTGCTCCGGAGAGCCTACTGACGTTCCCCGGGCGGGCGGGAACGCGCCCGGGCGGGCCCGGCGCGTCCCGCCCCCGGCAAGGAGCCGGGAGCCGGGCCCTCAGGCCGTACGGGCGTCGCCGCCGGTGCGCCGGGCGTGCCGGGCGCGGGCGGGCAGCGCCGCCCAGACCGTCACCTCGCCGGGCGCGTCGCGCACGCCCCAGTCGCTGGCCAGCTGGTCGACGATGCTCAGGCCGCGGCCGCCGCGCGAGGTCAGCGAGGGGCTGGCGGGCAGCGGCCGGGTGGCCGCACCACCGTCGGTGACCTCCAGGGTCAGCACGCCGTCCGCGTGCATCTGCCAGCGGACGAGCACGCCGCCGTCCGGCTCGTCCCGGTCCTCCTCGCGGCCGTCGGGTCTGCTCCCGGCCCGGCCGTCCTCGTGCTCGGCGCCGCCCGGCGCGGGGTGCTTCCCCGAGGGGACGCCGACCAGCACCTGGTCGACCACCTCGGCCCGGGCGCCGCGGCCGAGGGCCGTCAGCGGGCCGAGCGGGCGGGCGTACCGGCAGGCGTTGCTCAACAGTTCGGAAAGGATCAGTACGGCATCATCGATGACCGGTTCGGGTACCTGCCGGTCACCCAGATCTCGACGCAGTCGGCGCCGTGCGACCCCGACACTCGCTGGGCCGTGCGGCACTGCCATGGTCGATGAAGTCGGCACTTCGCGCGCCACCATCAACGCCACCCCCGGACCTCCTTCAGCGTATGCCGAGGGAGAGATGCCCCTTGGTAATGCGTCGGAAACGACCGTCCGCCGATCCCGGCGACCCATTTCCGGCAGCACGACGGACAGTGGACGAGAGGTCATTCACCGCTCACCCTCCGTCGCGCGATCGCAAGAATTCCGGCAATAACGTGCCCGGAAGGTTTGCTTGCCGACCGAAACGTTCAGGCCGACCCGAGGGCGTCGTTCCCGACCCGGCGGATCCGCGCCCGCGCGGCCCGGCTCAGCGGCCGAGCTGCTTCAGCACCTCGGCCGGCTTGTTGGTGATGATCGCGGCCACCCCCAGCTCCAGGCACAGCTCGACGTCGGCCGGCTCGTCCACCGTCCACACGTGCACCTCGTGCCCCAGCTCGCGCAGCCGCGGCACCAGGTCCGGCTTGGCCCGGATCAGGTCGATGCCCGGCCCGGCGATCCGCGCCCCGCCCGGCAGCGGGCCGCCCTCGCGCAGCCGGCCCAGCAGCGGCAGCATCCGCTCGATCAGGAAGACCCGGCGGTAGTCCGGCGCGGCCGCGGCCACCCGGTTCAGCGCGATCGAGGAGAAACTCATGATCCGGGCGGACGGGCGGTCGCCCTCCCGCTCCGGGCCGATCTTGAACCGCTCCAGCATCGCCAGCAGCTCGGCCTCCACCCGGCCGCGGAAGCGCACCGGGTGCTTGGTCTCGATCGCCAGGTCCACCGGGCGGCCGCAGTCCACCACCAGCTCCAGCAGGCGCTCCAGCCGCAGCACGCCGCGCAGCTCCGGGTCGGTGCTGGGGCGGCCGGTCTTCCAGGCGCCGAAGTCGTACGCCTCCAGCTCGGCGAGGGTCATCGCGGAGACGGTGCCGCGGCCGTTGGAGACCCGGCCGATCCGGCGGTCGTGCACGCAGACCAGGTGGCCGTCCGCGGTGACCCGGACGTCGCACTCGACCGCGTCCGCGCCCTCGTCCAGGGCGCGCCGGTAGGCCGCCAGGGTGTGCTCGGGCAGGGCGTGGGAGGAACCGCGGTGGGCGATCACCTGGACGGGCGGCGCGGTGCGCGCCGCCGCCGGGGGCAGGTTGTTGCTGGTCACAGCGCCAACGATAGGCGGCGCAGGTGAAGCGGAGGCGAAGACGGTCCCAACCTGCGGGGCCGTCTTCGCTCCCACCGACTCAGTTCCGTGCGGCGCGGCGGGTGAGCGGGGTGAGCGCCCAGGTGGCCAGCGCGGGCACCAGGAAGGCGAACAGCGAGGCCGAGGTCCACTCCTGCGGAGTGAAGTGCAGCTTCTCCTGGGCCGAGG
This sequence comes from Streptomyces sp. Y1, assembly GCF_041053115.1. Lineage (NCBI taxonomy): Bacteria > Bacillati > Actinomycetota > Actinomycetes > Kitasatosporales > Streptomycetaceae > Streptomyces > Streptomyces sp. Y1. The sequence continues at coordinate 4,040,198 of NZ_CP163445.1, forward strand.
TCCAGAAGCCCGTCCACCAGTCCGCGACCTCGGTCGGCGCGAGGAACTGGTAGACCGCGAAGCCCAGCGCCCACGGCGGCAGCATCAGCCAGCGGGACGGCGCGTCGGCCGAGAGGTTCCAGCCGGACCGGCCCGCGCCGAAGAAGTAGTCCACCGCCAGCACGGCCAGCAGCGGCACGAAGACCGAGCCGATCAGGCCGAGGAAGTTGCTGTAGGTGTCGGTGAACCGGTCGATCCGCAGCGCCAGCACGGTGGTCAGCACGCCGATCGCGCCGCTGAGCACCCGGCGGTCCACCCGCGGCAGCAGGTTCTGCACCGACATCGCCGTCGAGTACACGTTGGCGAAGGACTGGTCGGTCTCGCGCAGCACCAGCACCAGCAGGAACAGCCAGCCGAACGACACCCCGAGGAAGGAGTCGAAGATCTTGTTCGGGTCGCCGTCCGACTGCAGCAGCGCCACCAGGCCGAGCACGTAGCACCAGACCTGGGCGACCGTGTAGCCGGAGAAGCTGCCCCAGAAGGCCGAACGCCCGGTGCGCGAGTGCCGGGTGTAGTCGGCGGCCAGCGGGACGAAGGAGATCGACACCGCGATCATCGTGTCGGTCGCGTGCAGGAAGCCCGTCCAGTTCCCGGCGCCCGGGTCCGGCACGCCCTGGCGGCCCAGCTGGACGGTGAAGTACACCATCGCCACGGCCACCGCCCCGGCCACGAAGCGGCGCAGCACCGCGATCGAGCCCAGCGGCCAGATGGTCAGCGCGGTGGTCAGCGCCCCCGCGAGCAGCACGAACAGCCAGCGGTAGCCGGTGGTGTGCGCGACGGTCTGCGCGCCGGCCGAGATGGTCAGCAGCTCGAAGACGCCCCAGCCGACGCACTGGACGATGTTCAGCACGGTCGGCAGGTACGACAGCCGGGTGCCGAACAGTCCGCGCAGGTTCGCCATCGCGGGGGCGCCGGTGCGGGCGCCGATCAGCGCGGCCACGGCGAGCATCGCGGTGCCGACCGCCGTCCCGGCCACGATCGCGGTCACCGCGGCGGCCAGCGACAGCTCGCCGCCCTTGTCGCCGAGCACGGTGGCGGCGGTGGAGAAGCCGATCAGGCTGACGCCGAGGTTCATCCAGAGCGCGAAGTGGTCCCGGAAGCGCAGCGTGCGCGGCGGCTCGGTGTCCAGGACGAGCGGCGCCTCGGCGCGCTCGGGGCGGGCCGGCCCGGCGGCCGGACCGGCGAGGTCCTGGGGCGCGGGCGCGCCCGCGGAAGAGGATGGCGAAGCAGGCGGCATGGCCGATACTCCCTACGCCGGCATTACCCGGACAGGTTCCGGCGGTCAGCGCCCCCTCGACGGTTCGCCGTCAGTCCTGTGGCGTACCGTCGACATGCGCACTCTCAGCCTGGTGGGTCCAAGCTCCCGCGTGTCAGTTTGGAGCGACAGGCTAACCGGCACCGGGGGGTGAACACCAAGGCCAGGGGGTGCGCGTTCCGCATCGCGGGACGTTCGGCGGGGTGGGGGAGCAGCCGGTCGTCAGCCGGTCGTCCGATGTCAGCGGGCCCGAACGTCGGTGGCGGCTAAGGATTCTTATGAGTTCTTCAGAGGGGTCCTTACGGCGATCGAATCGGCGGTGCGAAAAACTATGGTTCTTGGTTCTGTCAGCTATGGAGGTCGTCCGTGAGCACCGAGCGCGAGGTTGGGCCCACCGGGCCGCAGGGGGAGCAGCCCACGGGCGCCCAGGGAGCGGACGTTCCCGCTGCCGACGCCCCTGCTCAGGGCGGCGGGCACAAGCCGACCATGGCGTTCAGCCGGGTTCCGGACCCGGCGGCGAAGACCGAGCCGGAGCCGGCGGCCGAGGCGGCCGAGCCGGCCGAGGCCCCTTCGGCCGGGGCCGGGGCGGCTCCCGCTGACGGCGGGCACCAGCCGACCATGGCGTTCAGCCGGGTCCCCGACCCGGCGGCGAAGGCCGAGCCGGAGCCGGCCGAGGGCGGGCACAAGCCGACCGTCGCCTTCACCAAGGTCACCGCGCCGGAGGCCCCGGCGGCGCCCGCCGCCGAGCCCGTCGAGTCGACCGGGCCCGCCGAGCCCGCCGAGCCGACCGCGTCGGCCGAGCCCGCCGTCGACCCCGTCACCGGCTACCTCGACGCGCCGCCGCCGGTCCTGCCGCCCGCGCAGCCCGCCGCCGCGCCGGCCGCCCCCGTCCCGGCCGCGCTGCCGCAGGGCGGCAACCCGTACGCCACCCCGACCCACGGCGTCCCGGCCGCCGGCGGCCACGACCCGTACGGTGCCGCGCCCGCCCCCGCCGCGGACCCGTACGGCGCCGCGCCCGCCCCCGGTGCGCCGATGACCGGCGGTCCCGCCGCGCACGCCCACCACCCCTTCGGCGCCGGCCAGCCGCTCGGCGGCTGGGGCGCCCACGACGCCACCGCCGGCGGCCCCGGCCACCCCAACGGCCCGGCCGGCCCGCTCGGCTACCCGGCCGAGTACCCCGGCGGCCCGCAGGGCCCGTCCGGCCCGCGCAAGAAGCGCGGCGGCCTGGTCGCCCTGATCGCCGCCGTCGCGCTGGTCGCCGGGGTGGCCGGCGGCGCGATCGGCGTGACCGTCGCGAAGGACGGCGACAGCAACAGCTCCGCGAGCGACCACCGCAGCACCACCGTCCAGGCCAGCAACACCCAGAAGACCGAGCCCGCCCCCGGCTCGATCGCCGGCATCGCCCAGAAGGCGCTGCCCAGCGTCGTCACCATCAAGGCGCAGGGCAACGGCGAGTCCGGCACCGGCACCGGCTTCGTCTTCGACACCGAGGGCCACATCCTCACCAACAACCACGTGGTCGCGCCGACCCTCGGCGCCGGCGGCGGCAAGCTCACCGTCAAGTTCGCCGACGGCACCTCCTACAACGCCTCGGTGCTGGGCAACGCGTCCGGCTACGACGTCGCCGTGGTCAAGATCGAGAACCCGCCGAAGGACAAGCTGACGCCGCTCCCGCTGGCCGACTCCGACAAGGTCAACGTCGGCGACACCACCATCGCGATCGGTGCGCCGTACGGCCTGGAGTCCACCGTCACCAGCGGCATCGTCAGCGCCAAGGACCGCCCGGTCGCCTCCGGCGACGAGACCGGCTCGCAGGCCTCGTACATGAACGCCCTGCAGACCGACGCCTCGATCAACCCCGGCAACTCCGGCGGCCCGCTGCTCGACGCCAGCGGCGCGGTGATGGGCATCAACTCGGCGATCCAGTCCAACGCCTCCGCCAACGGCCGGGCCGGCAGCATCGGCCTGGGCTTCGCCATCCCGATCAACCAGGCGAAGTGGGTGGCCGACACCCTGATCAAGACCGGCAAGCCCGTCTACGCCAAGCTCGACGTGCTGCGCAACGACGACTACAAGGGCGACGGCGCGCAGATCCAGACCCGCGACATCCAGGGCCAGCCGCCCGTCACCCCCGGCGGCGCCGCCGACAAGGCCGGCCTCAAGCCGGGCGACGTCATCACCAAGCTCGGCGGCGCGCCGATCGAGAACGGCCCCGCCCTGGTCAGCCGGATCTGGACGCACAAGCCCGGCGAGACCGTCGACGTCGAGTACACCCGCAACGGCCAGTCCTTCTCCACCAAGGTCACCCTCGGCTCGCGCGAGGGCGACCAGTGACCTCGGACCGCCGACCCGACCGCCGGTGAAACCGTGTGCACCGAACCCCCGCGAACCCGTTAGGCTGACCTCCGCCTGGAGAGCTGCCCGAGCGGCCTAAGGGAACAGTCTTGAAAACTGTCGTGGCGTGACCCGTCACCGTGGGTTCGAATCCCACGCTCTCCGCCGGTAGGAGAACAACCTGCTCAGGGCGGGTGCCGAGACCTCTCGGCACCCGCCCTTCGCGTTCGGCCGACAGCTCGGCCGCGGGCGGGAGTTGACCCTGACACCGTGGCAGGCGGTGGAGTGGAGGCACCATGTTGACCATCGGAGACTTCGCCAGCCACGGCCGGGTATCGGTCCGGATGCTGCGCCACTACGACGCGATCGGACTGCTGCGGCCCGCCCGGGTGGACCCGGCCAGCGGCTACCGCTCGTACGAGGCGGCCCAACTCGCCCGGCTGAACCGGGTGATCGCGCTCAAGGAACTCGGCTTCACGCTGCAGCAGGTGAAGGCCGTGCTCGACGAGGAGGTGGGCGCCGCCGAACTGCGCGGGATGCTGCGGATGCGGCGGGCCCAGCTCGCCGAGGCGATCGCGGCGGACGAGCAGCGGCTGACCCGGGTGGAGGCGAGGCTCCGGACGATCGAGAGCGAGGGACAGATGTCCGAGCACGATGTCGTGGTGAAGCCGGTGCCGTCCGTCCGGGTGGCCCAACTGACCGCCGTGGTGCGGAGTTACCAGCCGGAGGACATCGGGCCGGTGATCGGCCCGCTGTTCGCCGAGCTGTGCCGCCGGGTCGCCGAGGCCGGGATCGAGGAGACCGGCCCGGCCGTCGCCTGCTACCAGAACGGGCCGGACTACGACGGCTCGATCCTGGTCCGGGCCGCCGTACCGGTCGCGTCCTCGGTGCGGGCCGGCCGCGGCGACTTCGAGGTCGTCGACCTGCCGCCGATCGAGGCGGCGGCGTCCGTCGTGCACCGCGGCTCGATGGACGACGCGGTGGGCAGCTTCCAGGCGCTCGCCCGCTTCATCGAGGAGAACGGCTACCAGTCGGCCGGCTACGCCCGGGAGCTCTACCTGGAGTGCCCCGAGGACCCGGCGCGGTGGGTGGTCGAGCTGCAGGAGCCGGTGGTCCGCCGGTAGGGGGCACCCGCCGGGCGGGGCTTGCCCTCGACCTGGTCGAGGGCCCTAGCGTCGCCCGGCGTGACCACCGCGACCGCTCCCGCCGGAGCCCCACCGCGCGCCGCGCTGCCCCGGTCGTACCTGCTCTGGCTGGTCGGCACCCAGGCCGGGCTGCTCGGCGACGCCGCGCTGTACTTCGCCCTCGGCTGGGCCGCCTCCGCGCACGGCGGCGGCGCGGCCGGGCTGGTGCTGACGGCGATCACCGTGCCGCGCACCGCGCTCGTCCTGCTGGGCGGTGCGGTCGCGGACCGGTTCGGCGCCCGGCGGGTGATGCTCGCCGGGGGCGCGGTGATGCTGTCCGCGACCGTCGTCCTGGCGGTCGCGGCCGGCGGCCGGGGCGGCGTGCCGCTGGGGCTGCTGGTCGCGGCGGCGGCCGTGACCGGGACGGTCGACGCGTTCCACCTCCCGGCGAGCGGGTCGATGCCGCGCCGGCTGGTGCCCGCCGAGCAGTTGCCCCGGGCGCTCGCGCTGCGGCAGGCCGGCGGGCAGAGCGCCGTGCTGCTCGGGGCGCCGCTGGGTGGCCTGCTGGTCGCGGCCGGCGGGCTGTCCGGCGCGGCGGCCGCGGACGCGGTCGGCTTCGGCGTCCTCCTGCTGGTCCTGCTGCGGATCCGGCCCCCGGCGCGCGCGGCGGGTACGGAACCGTCCGCCGGGCGCACCGGCGGCCTGCTGCGCGAGGCGGCCTCCGCCGTCCGGCTGGCCCGGCGCGACCCGCTGCTGCGGGCCGCGCTGCTGCTCACCGGCGCCGCCGCCGGGGCCGTCCTGCCGGTCCTGTCGCTGCTCGGGCCGCTGCTCGCCCGGTCGCACGGCTGGGCGGCGGGGACGGCCGGCCTGGTGACCGGCGGACAGGCGGCCGGGGTGCTCGCGGTCGCGGGCCTGGTCGCTTGGCGCGGCACGCTGCCCCGCACGGGGGTCGGGGCGGCGGCCGGGCTCTGCGCGGCGTCGGCGGGCATCGCGCTGCTGGCACTGGCCCCCGCCCCGGCCGTCGCGGTGGCGGGCGGCGCGGTGGCCGGCGCGGGCTCCGGGCTGTTCGCGAACCACCTCGGGCCGCTGGTGCTGGGCGGCGCCCCGTCGTCCCATCTCTCGCGCGTGCAGGCGCTGTTGACACTGGTGCAGAGCCTCGCGCTGGTGCTCGCCAACGGCCTGCTCGGCCTGCTCGCCGACCGCGCGGGCGTCACCCTGCCCATCCTCCTGTGCGCCCTCGCCACCGCCACCGCCGGCCTCACCGCCCTCGCCACCCCCACCCTCCGCCGCGCCTGAACCCGCGGGCACGGGCACCCGATATCCCCCGGCCCGCCGCCGGACGAGGCCCACTTGCCCGCCTCCGCCCCTGCGGGCAGAGTGCAGAAGCGGGGCGGCGCACGGTGAGCGGAGGCGGCGATGAGTGACCTGACGGACCGACTGGCGCAGGGGCTCCCGGCGGAGGCCGTGGTGGTGGATCCGGACGTGACCGCCGTGTACCGGCACGACATGGCGGGCTTCTGCGCCGCCGGCACGCCCGCCGTCGTCGTCTTCCCCGAGTCCGTCGAGCAGGTGCAGCACGTGCTGCGCACCGCCACCGACCTGCGCGTCCCGGTGGTGCCGCAGGGCGCCCGGACGGGGCTGTCCGGGGCCGCGAACGCCGTCGACGGCTGCATCGTGCTGTCCACGGTGAAGCTGGACCGGATCCTGGAGCTGGACCCGGTGAACCGGATCGCGGTGGTCGAGCCGGGCGTGGTGAACGCCGAACTGTCGCGCGCGGCCGCCGAGTTCGGCCTGGCCTACCCGCCGGACCCGTCCAGTTGGGAGTCCTGCACGATCGGCGGCAACATCGGCACCGGCGCGGGCGGGCTCTGCTGCGTGAAGTACGGCGTGACCAGCGAGTACGTCCTCGGCCTGGACGTGGTGCTGGCGGACGGGCGGCTGCTGTCCACCGGGCGCCGGACGGCCAAGGGCGTCGCCGGGTACGACCTGACCCGGCTGCTGGTGGGCTCGGAGGGGACGCTGGGCGTGGTGGTCCGGGCGGTGCTGGCGCTGCGTCCCGCGCCGGAGCCGCAGTTGGCGTTGGCCGCGGAGTTCCCGAGCGCGGACGCGGCCGGGGAGGCGGTCTGCGCGGTGATGGCGAGCGGCCTGACGCCGTCGTTGATGGAGCTGATGGACGCGGTCTCGGTGCGGGCCGTCAACGAGCTGGCGCGGATGGGCCTGCCGGAGTCGACGCAGGCGCTGCTGCTGGTGGCCTTCGACGGGCCGGACCGCGTCGCGGAGTCGGCCCGGGTCGCGGAGCTGTGCCGGGCGGCCGGGGCGACGGAGGTGGTGCCGGCCGAGGACCAGGCGGAGTCGGACCTGCTGCTGGAGGCCCGGCGGCTGGCGCTGCCCGCGATGGACCGGCTGGGCACGACGATGATCGACGACGTGGCGGTGCCGCGTTCCCGACTGGCCGAGATGCTGAACGGGGTCGCGGCGATCGCCGAGCGGCACGCGCTGACCATCGGGGTGGTCAGCCACGCCGGGGACGGCAACACCCACCCGATCGTGATCTTCGACGCCTCGGACGAGGACCAGGCGGTACGGGCGCAGCGTTCCTTCGACGAGATCATGGCGCTCGGCCTGGAGCTGGGCGGCACGATCACCGGGGAGCACGGGGTGGGGCTGCTGAAGCGGGAGTGGTTGGCGCGCGAGCTGGGGCCGGTGGCGCTGGGCCTGCAGCGGCAGCTGAAGGCGGTTTTCGACCCGCTGGGAATCCTCAACCCGGGCAAGATGGTCTGATGTTCAACGCCGCTCGACGCCTTTGTCGCACCCCCCTTCCGGTGTGACTTTCTGATCGTACAGAAATGGCCGGAAATATCGACATGGAAGGGTGATCGAACTTTTCGGGGGCGCATGCGCGGGCCGAGCGCGCCGGGGTGGTGCGCTCGGCGGCTCGTGCGACGGCGGCGCGCTGGTCGGCGAGCGTCCCCCACGGTCCACCGTCCGGGCGAAATCCCAGCTCGGTGGTGGTGTGTCGGCGCGCTGTCCGTTCCCGTGGCCGTTATTCACCGCCCCGGTGGATATCACGCGAACGGGCGAAAATCGTTCCGGGAACTCGCGCTTTGTCGATTTGTTGCGGAAGCCTGTCCCTCGGCGTCGCAGCCATGGGCGTTCGTCTGGCCGGCGAACTCCCACGCACCCTGCTCGACCATTGCATGATGAACAGCTTCTTGGAGGCTTTGATGGCTCGCATCCACACCCGCCGGGTGGCCGGATTCCTGCTCGCCGCCCCGCTCGCGGCGGGGCTGCTGCTGGCGGGCGCCGGTGCCGCCGCCGCCGACAACGGCGCGGGCGCCGCGGCCGGCTCCAACGCCGGCGTGGTGTCCAACGTCGGCACCGGCAACGTCTTCGGCGGGGTCGACGGCAACTACGTGTCCACCCAGCAGACCGCGACCGGCTCGGGCGCCTCGAACCAGAACAACACCCTCGCGGTGAAGGACAACGCGGGGAACGTCATGGGCGGCCAGGGCAACAAGAACATCAACGTCATCTTCGCCCCGGTCTTCCCCTGACGACGCCGGGCACCACCGAGGGCGGGGGCGCCCGAGGTGGCCGGCCGCGGGTGAGCTGACATCCGCGGCGGGGCCCGAAGCGGTCGCGCACGCGACGGAGGACGACAGCGGACGACAGCGAACGACGAAGAGACGACAAGCGCATGTCCGGCCGGCGGAAAGGGTCTCCGCGAACCGGTTCCGTGGGCGGTGCCGACACCGGCACCGCCCACACGCGCGTTCCGGTCCGCCCCACCCGCCCCCGCCTGCCCGGACGCGCCCAGCGAGGGCCCGGGCCCGGCGTCGTCGGCCCTCGGCGGTACCGTTGCGCTCCGACAGCGCACCACGCGCCCGGGCCCCCAGGACGGCCCGGCCGGGGTGGCGACCGCGGCGACCGGAGGGAAGGGGCACGCGATGGCTGAGGAGGAGGGCCTGACCGGCCCGCGCGCGGACCGGTCCGCACCGGAGCCGTACGCGCGACCGCTGCAGCCCGAGCGCACGCCCGGCCCGGGTTCCGTCCCCGAGCTGCTGCTCGGCCGCCCGCCGATGGCCCGCCCGCTGCCGAACTTCGACCACGAGGCCGCCCCCGCCGAGCCCGGCCCGCTGTTCGTGGAGTGGCTCGCCACCGCGCTGGACGCCGGGGTGCTCGACCCGCAGGCCTTCACCCTCTCCACCGTCGACGCGGACGGCATGCCCGACGCCCGGGTGCTGGTGCTGCGCGACGTCGACGCGGCCGGCACCGGCTGGAACTTCTCGGCCACCGCGGACAGCCCCAAGGGCCGCCAGCTCGCCGACCACCCGGCCGCCGCGCTGACCGTCTACTGGCCGCAGCTGGGCCGTCAGGTGCGCGTGCGCGGCACCGTCGAGCGGGCCGCCGACCTGGTCGCCGCCGCCGAGTTCGCCACCCGCTCGCCCGCCGCCCGGGCCGCCGCGATGGTCGGGCGGCAGAGCGAGCAGCTGGGCACGCTCGCCGAGTACGACGAGGCGATGGAGGTCGCCCAGCGCCGCCTGGAGGCCGCCCCGGACCTGGTCGCGCCGGGCCACGCGGTCTACACCCTGTGGGCGCACGAGGTGGAGTTCTGGCAGGGCGATGCCCGGCGCCGGCACGTCCGGCTGCGCTACACCCGTACCGGCCCGGTCCGCACCCCGGAGTGGTCCCGCGCCCTGCTCTGGCCGTAGCGCCCGTGACGCCCGTGACGCCCGTGACGCCCGTAACGCCCGTAGCGCCCGGGTGAAGACCGGCTGCTACCGCCGCCCGGTCAGCGTGGCGCCCACGCTGGCCGCGACCACGCAGCCGATCCCGGCCAGCTGCGGCACGCCCAGCAGCTGGCCGAGCACCACCAGCCCGACCAGCGCGCTGACCGCCGGCTCCAGGCTGACCAGCACGCTGAACACCCGCTGCGGCATCCGGCGCAGCGCCGTCATCTCCAGCGTGTAGGGGAGCACCGGCAGCAGCACCGCGACCCCGGCCACCGCGGCGAGCAGCAGCAGCGGCGAGGCGCCCGGGGCGGTCAGCCCGTCCCAGGCCTCGCCGAACCCGAACGGCGCCAGGGCGAGCGCGCCGACCGTCATCGACACCGCGAGCCCCTGGAAGCCCTCGAACACGGCGCCGACCCGGTCGGTGAACAGGATGTACGCCGAGTAGCAGGCGGCCGCCCCGAAGGCGTAGAGCAGGCCGACCGGGTCCAGCGAGCCGCCGTCGCCGCCCTCGCCGAGCAGGGTCAGCAGGACGACCCCGGCCGCCGCGAGCAGCGCCCAGAGCAGGTGGCTGGCCCGCCGCGCGAAGAACAGGGCGACGGCCAGCGGGCCGAGGAACTCGATCGTCGCGGCGGTGCCCATCGGCAGCCGGTCGATCGCCCCGGCGAACAGGTAGGTCATCCCCGCCGAGGCCACGCCGAGCAGCGCGGCCGCCGCGAGGTCGCGCGGCCGCTTGCCGCGCAGCCTGGGCCGGGTGACGGCGAGCAGGATGACGGCGGCGAAGCCGAGCCGCAGGAAGGTCGTGCCGCTGACCCCGAGCGGGCCGAACAGCGGCTTGGACAGCGCGATGCCGGTCTGCACCAGGAACATCGCGGCCAGACACAGCAGCGGCGCCGGGATCCTCTCCGGGCGCCGCAGGATCGTGCCGATCCGGCCGGTCGACCGGCCGGGGGCCACCCCGGGTGGTGCCGCGGAGCCGGGCTCCCCGGCTCGTCGCCAGCTGCCCCGCTCGCCGGCGGGCTCGCCCTTGGGGGCGGGCGGCATGGCCAGGGCCTCGGCGACGGCGGCGGCCGACGTCGGGGCAGCGGTTTCGCTGGGACGGGAGGTGGGCATGCTGACGAGTTTGCCGTAAGGAGTGAGGAGCGAGCAAGCTCGTTACAAAAATCGGGACGGAAGCGGACGGGTGCCCCCGAAAGGGTGGACTCGCGCGGGCCCTGCGGCGTGGTTGCGGCGTTCGTCCGATGGTCCGTCAGTATCAAGGCCGGGTGCGCTATCTCCGCCCCGCGGCCCTGCTCGCCGCCTCCCTCGTGCTCCTGCTGGCCGCCGGCGGGACGGGCGGGAGCGCCGAGGCCACCGCCCCGGCCGCCGCCGCCGTCCCGCGCATCCGGGCCGTCACCCTGCCCGACCGGATCGGCCCGCCCAAGGTCCGCGACACCTGGTCCGGCCCCGCCTTCGACGCCTGCTCCGCCCCCGCGCTCGACACCCTGCGGGCCTGGCGCGGCGCCTCCCCGTACGGGGCGCTCGGCATCTACGTCAGCGGCGGCCAGCGCGGCTGCGCCCAGCCCCGGCTCACCGCCGACTGGGTCCGCCAGGCGCGGGCGATGGGCTGGCGCTTCCTGCCGGTGCACGTCGGCCTGCAGGCGCCCTGCGCCGACCCGACCCACAAGCCCAAGCGGATCGACCCGGCGAACGCCGCCCGCCAGGGCCGGGAGGAGGCGGACGAGGCCGCGCACGCGCTCCGCTCGCTCGGCTTCGGCCGGGGCGCCCCGGTCTACCTGGACATCGAGTCCTACCCGATGCGCGACCCGGCCTGCGGCCAGGCCGTCGTCGAGTTCACCCTCGGCTGGACCGAGGCCCTGCACGCGGCCGGCTACCGCTCAGGCTTCTACTCCAGCCTGGACTCCGGCGTCGCCGACCTGGCCGCCGCCGCCCGGGCCGGCAGCTCCCCGCTGCCCGACGCGCTCTGGTACGCCCGCTGGGACGACCAGGCCGACACCGGCGGCTCCGGCCGGCTCGCCCCCGACCTCTGGGCCCCGCACCAGCGCGTCCACCAGTACCGGGGCAACGTCGAGGAGAGCTACGGCGGCGCCGCCCTCACCGTCGACCGCGACCAGGTGGACGGTCCGACCGCCGACTGACTCCCCGGCCGGTCCGCCCCCCGGATAGGGTTGCTCCCCACTCAGCGCAGACCGAAGGGGGACGGGCATGCCGAACGGCCAGCAGCCGGGCGGAGCCGAGGGGTACGGCGCCGCACCGCGGCACGACCCGTACGGGCAGCCGGTGCCGCCGCAGCCGGTGCCGAACAACCCGTACGCGCAGCCGTACGGCCAACAGCCGTACGTCCCGCCGCAGTTCGCCGCACCGCAGTTCGCCGCACCGCAGTTCGCCGCCCCGCCGGGCGCCGCCCAACCGCGGCCCCCGCACCCCGGCGGCCCGTCCGGCCCGGCCGGCCCGCTGCCACGCCGCAACCGCGCGCTCGTGCTGCTCCAGTTCGTCCTGCAGTGGATCTACGCCCCGCTCTGGATCCTCGGCCTGGTCCTGGTCTTCCTCCTCGTGATCGTCGCGGCCCTCGGCAACGCCAACATCGACGGCCCCAGTTCGGACGGCTGGCTCCGGGTCAACCGGAGCTTCATCCCGCCGCGGCGCCTGCGCGCCGAGCTCAGCGGCCGTCCGGAGGTCTGGGAGCGGTACGTCACGCCGATCCTGGCGCGCCGGATCGCCGCCGCCGAGGCGAAGTACGCGGCCGGCGACGGCACGGTGCTGCCCGACCACGGCCGGGAGGTGCGGATCGAGCTGGCGGCCCGGCTGTACCGGGGCCTCGGCGCAGTCGGCGTGGTCCGGCTCGCCGAGCGGTACGGCTGGCGCGGCGCCGACTCCGGGGCCGACCGGGAGCACGTCCGGCTCGCCCGCGCCTTCCCCGCCCCGGCGGCGGTCCCCGCGCCCTCCCCGCAGGACCCGCCGGCCGCCCCCGGCACCCCGTGGGGCCCGCAGCCGGTCCGCTTCGCGCCGCTGCTGCCGCTGATCGCGGTGGCGCAGCTCGTCTACGTCCCGGTGTTCGGCCTGCTGACCTGCTGGGTGAGCCACCCCGAGCCGGACTGGTGGGACCGCTGGGGCGCCCGCTGGACGGTCGGCCCGCGCGCCTTCCGGGCCGAGTTCACCAACAGCCCGGCCGCCTGGGAGCGCCACGTCCGCCGCATCCTCAAGCGCTACGCCAAGGCGCCGGCCCCGGCCGCCGGCACCGTCCCGAACCCGGGCACCCTGCAGCGGATCCGGCTCAACCGGGCCACCTACCGGGGCATCGGCGCCCAGCAGGCCCTGCGCATCGCCGCCGAACAGGGCTGGGCGGTCGATCCGGCCTACCTCCCCGACCCGGCCCACAGCCTTCGCCTCGCCCGCCCGCTGCCGGGCCAAAACGGGGCGAATCCGTGATGCTCGCAACCAGGCCGGAGGGCTGACAGCGTGCGGCCGGAGCGGCACAATCGGGCACGTCCGCGCGCATTACCGCCCAGTAGGTGCCCGCAGGCGCAGCCGCCAGAGCCGCCCGGTCAAGGAGGACCCGTGTTCAGCACGATGCAGGACGTCCCGCTCACCGTCGCCAGGATCCTGGAGCACGGGTCCACGATCCACGCCCGGTCGACCGTCACCACCTGGGACGGCACCGGCCCGGTCGTCCGGACGTACGCCGAGGTCGGCGCCCGCGCCGCCCAGCTCGCGTACGCGCTGCGCGACGAGCTCGGGGTGAGCGCCGACGACCGGGTCGCCACCCTGATGTGGAACAACGCCGAGCACCTGGAGGCGTACCTGGCCGTCCCCTCGATGGGGGCGGTGCTGCACACCCTCAACCTGCGGCTGCCCGGCCAGCAGCTGTCGTTCATCGTCAACCACGCCGCCGACCACGCGATCATCGTCAACGGCAGCGTCCTGCCGCTGCTCGCCGCCGTCCTGCCGGAGCTGGCGCCGACGCTCAAGCACATCGTGGTCAGCGGCCCCGGCGACCGCTCCCTGCTCGCGGGCTTCGCCGGCACCGTGCACGACTACGAGGAACTGATCGCGGGCCGGCCCACCAGCTACCCGTGGCGCACCGACATCGACGAGCGGCAGGCCGCCGCGCTCTGCTACACCTCCGGCACCACCGGGGACCCGAAGGGCGTGCTGTACAGCCACCGCTCGATCTACCTGCACTGCATGCAGGTCAACACCGGCGACAACTTCGCCTTCACCGCGCAGGACACCGCGCTGCCGGTGGTGCCGATGTTCCACGTGAACGCCTGGGGCATCCCGCACGCCGCCTTCATGTCCGGCGCCAACCTGCTGATGCCGGACCGCTTCCTGCAGCCCAAGCCGATGGCCGAGATGATCGCCGCCGTCCGACCCACCGTCAGCGCCGCCGTCCCCACCATCTGGAGCGGCCTGCTGGACGAGCTGGACGCGGGCGACTACGACACCTCCAGCCTGCGCATGGTGGTCATCGGCGGCAGCGCCTGCCCGCCCTCGCTGATGAAGGCCTTCGACGAGCGCCACGGCATCCGGGTGCTGCACGCCTGGGGCATGACCGAGACCTCCCCGCTGGGCTCCTTCGCCCAGCCGCCCGGCGGCCTCACCCCCGAGCAGGAGTGGCCGTACCGGATCACCCAGGGCCTCTTCCCGGCCTCCGTCGAGGCCCGGCTGATCGGCCCGGGCGGCGAGCGGATGCCGCACGACGGCGTCGCGGCCGGCGAGCTGGAGGTGCGCGGCCCGTGGATCGCGGCGGCGTACTACGGCGGCGCCGGGCAGGACCCGGTCCGCCCGGACGACAAGTTCTCCGAGGACGGCTGGCTGCGCACCGGCGACGTCGGCACCATCACCGCGGACGGCTACCTGACCCTCACCGACCGGGCCAAGGACGTGATCAAGTCGGGCGGGGAGTGGATCTCCTCGGTCGAGCTGGAGAACGCCCTGATGGCCCACCCCGAGGTGGCCGAGGCCGCCGTGGTCGCCGTCCCGGACGAGAAGTGGGGCGAGCGCCCGCTGGCCACCGTGGTGCTGCGCCCGGGCGCGACGGCCGGGCTGAAGGAGCTGCGGGCCTTCCTCGCCGAGCGGATCGCCTCCTGGCAGCTGCCGGAGCGCTGGGCGATCGTCGAGTCGGTGCCGAAGACCTCGGTCGGCAAGTTCGACAAGAAGGTGATCCGGGCCGGCTACGCGGCGGGCGAGCTGGACGTCACGGTCCTCGGCAAGGAGTAGGCGCCGACGGACGGAGGCCGGTTCCACGTGGAACCGGCCTCCTCGCGTTCCCGAGCACCGGGGCTAACCCGCGGCGGCGACGCCCGCCTCGCCCATCGTGCCGATCCGCCCGAGCAGGTCGACGATCCGGGACTGCACGTCCGCGCCGGTCGAGCGCTCGGCGAGGAACAGCACCGTCTCGCCGGTGCGCAGCCGGGGCAGCTCGCGCGGGTCGAGGTCCACCGAGGTGTAGACCACCAGCGGGGTGCGGTGCAGCCGGTCGTTGGCGCGCAGCCAGTCCAGCAGACCGACCCGGCGGCGGCGGATCTGCAGCAGGTCCATCACCACGAGGTTGGGCTGCACGCTGCTGGCCCGGGACACCGCGTCGTTCTCGTCCGCCGCGTGCTCGACGTGCATGCCGCGGCGCTCCAGGCTGCTGATCATGGCGGCGGCGATGTCCGGGTCGCTCTCGACCAGCAGCACCCGCGGGGCGTGGTGCTCGCCGTCGCGCGGGGCGAGGGCGCGCAGCAGCACGGCCGGGTCGGCGCCGTACGCGGCGTCCCGGGTGGCCTGGCCGAGGCCGGCGGTGACCAGCACCGGGATCCGCCGGTTGAGCGCGGCGGTGCGCAGCGACTGCAGCGCGGTGCGGGTGATCGGGCCGGTCAGCGGGTCGACGAAGAGCGCGGCCGGGTCGGCCGCGACCTGGGCGTCCACCTCCTCGCGGGAGCGGACGATCACCGGGTGGTAGCCGCGGGCCTGCAGCGCCTGCTGGGTGGCCGGGTCGGGCTCGGGCCAGACCAGCAGTCGGCGGACGTCGGCCGACTCCCCGGGCGCGGCGGCCGGCGGCCGCCCCTCGGCGGCGCGGTCCTGGGCGGGCGGCAGTTCGGCCATCGGACGCGCGGCGGCACGGGCCTCGGCCGGGACCGGCTGCTGCGCGGGCAGGGCCGGCAGCGCCGCGGGGCCGAGCGGGCGCGGCGGGGCGAGCTCGGCCAGGCCGGTGCCGACCGGGCGCGGGGCGGCCGGGGCCTCGGCGGCCGGCAGCGCGGGCCGGGCGGGCTCCAGCGCGGTGCCGGTGGCGGCGCCCCGGTCGGCCGGCTGCGGCTCCGGGCCGGGGCCGGGCGGGACGGCGAGGCGGCGTCGGCGGCCGGTGGGCGCGGCGGCCGGCTCGGGCAGCGCGGGCGGCGGACCGGCGGGCAGGGCGTGCTCCAGGCCGGGGTAGACCGGTGCGTCGGGCAGCCCGGGCAGGGCGAGGCCGCCGGAGGAGTCCTCGGCGGAGGGCAGGCCGCGGCGCCGGCGGGGCCTGGCCTCGCCGCCGTCGCCGACCGGGGCGCCGGGCTGCTCGGGGGCCGCCTCGGCGGGGGTCGGGCCGGGGCCGAGCGCGAGCGGTTCGCGGCCGCCGGGCCGGGCCTGCTGCGGGCGGCCGCCCTCGACGGGCACGGCGTAGGCGGGGCCGGAGCCCCCGTCGTCCTTGCCCCATGGGTCGTTCGGGGCGCCGTCCGGTCCGGGCAGGCCCTGGCGTCCGTACGCGGGGTCGTTGCCGGTGCCGTGCCACTGCTCGGGGACGTCCCGCTCGATCCGGGCGGGGGCGTTCGGCCACTGGTCGGCGGGCGCGGCGGGGGCCGGGGCCGCGGGGGTCTCGGCGGCGGGTCGGCCGCGCCGGCCGCGCCGCTCGGCGGGGGGCTCCTCGGCGGGTGCCTGCCGCGGCTCGCCCTCGGGGGCGTTCGCGGCCTCCGCGGTGTCCGTGCTGTTCGTGTTGTTCGTGCCGTTCACGGCGGGCTGGGCCGGATCGCCGCTGCTGGGCAGCTGCGGGATGCCGGGCAGCTCGGGCAGGACGGCGCTGTCGCTCTCCTTGGGCCGGTCCGAGCGGCCCTCGGCGGCGGCGCGTTCGGCGGCGGCCTTCGCGGCGACCGGGTCCAGCGGCAGCTCGACGACGTACGTGGTGCCGGCCTTGCCGGGCAGCTCGTGCGGCTGGAGGACGCCGCCGTGGCGCTCGACCACCGCGCGGGCTATCGGCAGGTGGACGGGGCTGCCGCCGCGGCCGGGGCCGCGGATCTCCACCCGGGCGACCTCGCCGCGCTGGGCGGCGGCCAGCACGACGGTCGGCGGGGCGGCGGCGGCCTGCACGGCGACCGGGCCGGGCAGCCCGGGGACGGCCAGACCGGGGGAGACGGGCGCGGGGGCGTCCAGCGCGGGGCCGACGCCGCTGACGTCGGCGACCAGGTGGGCCAGCGCCTGGGCCAGCCGCCGCTCGTCGGCGATCACCTCGACCGCGGCGGCGTGCACCGAGAACCGGACCCGGCCCGGGCCGGTCAGCTCGCCGGCCTCCTCGACGGCCCGCCGAACCACCAGGTCCAGGCCGACCGGGACGCGCTGCTCGGCCGGCTTCCGGCCGCCCTTGCCGTCCTTGTCCCCGCCCTCGGCCGGGCCGGCCTCGCCGGACTCGGCGCGCTGGTGGGCCAGCACGCCGTCGATCAGCTTCCCGTACCGGCGGCACTCGTCGGCGAGCCGGCGCAGCGTCCAGTTGGCCTCCGGCCAGAGCTGCCCGGCCGGGTCGGCGGCGAGCCGTTCCAGCCGCTGGTTCAACGCGGTCAGCGCGCTGCCGAGCTCGTCCTCCAGGACGGCGGTGAGGTGTTCGTTGCGGGCGACCAGAGCGAGCTCGCGGCTGCGGTCGGTGAACGTCATCACCGCGCCGACCAGCTGGTCGCCGTCCCGGACGGGGGCGGTGGTGAGGTCGACGGTGACCGGCCGGCCGTCCTTGCGCCACAGCACGGTGCCGCGCACCCGGTGCTTGCGCCCGGAGGCCAGGGTGTCCAGCAGCGCGGACTCCTCCAGCGCCAGCGGAGTGCCGTCCGGCCGGGAGTGCTGGATCAGCGGGTGCAGCTCGCGCCCGCCCAGCTCGCTCGCCCGGTACTCCAGGATGTGCGCGGCGGCCGGGTTGACCAGCACGCAGCGCCCTTCGAGGTCCACCCCGAGCACGCCCTCGGCGGCGGCCCGCAGGATCATCTCGGTCTGCTTGTGCTGGCGCCGCAGCTCGGCCTCGACGCCGAGCCGGCCGGAGAGGTCGCGGACCAGCAGCAGGAGCAGGTCCGAGGAGGAGGGGGAGCGCGAGCCCTCGCGGTACGGGTCGTACGGGACGAGCGGGGAGAGCGCGTAGCCGCGGCCTTCGCTGCCGTCGTCGGTGAAGTCGTTGCCGGAGACCTCGACCGGGAAGGTGACGCCGTCGGTGCGGTGGGCGGTCATCCGGACCGGGCGCTCGATCGGCTCGCCCTCGCGGGTGGCCGGGCGCATCGAGCCGGGGATGCGGCTCGGGTCGAACTCGGGCAGCAGGCCCAGCACGCCCATGCCGACCAGTGAGGTGCCCGGCGCCTGCAGCGCCTGGACGGCCGCGCTGTTGGCGTCCACGACGGTGCCGTTGCTGTTCACCAGCAGCAACGCGTCGGGCAGGGCGTCGAGTATGGCGGCGAGGCGAGCAGCGCCTCGGATCGGCCTGCTGCTCACGTCGACAGGTCTCCTCGGCTCAGGGCAGCTCCTCCGGAGACGGCAGTATCTCATTCTTCTTTGCGGCGGGGAGGACCCGCCTAGTAACGTGGGCGGTGGTTGGTGCCGAGCCCCCGGGTTGTGGCATCATCACTGACACACGGAACGGGCCCGCTCGCGCGGGTACGGTCCCTGTGGGGAGGCTTCGCCTAGTCCGGTCTATGGCGCCGCACTGCTAATGCGGTTTCGGGGTTATTCCTGATCGAGGGTTCAAATCCCTCAGCCTCCGCCAGCCGAGGAGCCCCGTCGACGATCTTGTCGGCGGGGCTCCTCGCATGTCCGGACCCGGTCGCGGCCCCGGGTCCGCGGGGCGGTCCTCCGGCCCCGGAGCAATCGATT
Organism: Streptomyces sp. Y1; assembly: GCF_041053115.1. Taxonomy (NCBI): domain Bacteria; kingdom Bacillati; phylum Actinomycetota; class Actinomycetes; order Kitasatosporales; family Streptomycetaceae; genus Streptomyces; species Streptomyces sp. Y1. The sequence continues at coordinate 4,058,755 of NZ_CP163445.1, forward strand.
TCGTCCCACGTCGCAGGTCATGTAATGTTGTCCTCGCACCGCCCCGGAGACAACGTTCACCAGGGCGAGCGCTCATAGCTCAACGGATAGAGCACTTGACTACGGATCAAGAGGTTGCAGGTTCGAATCCTGCTGAGCGCACCAAAACTCCGCAAGATCGGGTTCGCCCGTTCCTTGCGCTCATAGCTCAACGGATAGAGCACTTGACTACGGATCAAGAGGTTGCAGGTTCGAATCCTGCTGAGCGCACCAGCAAGAAGCCCCCGGCCATCGGCCGGGGGCTTCTTTCGTTCTCCGTTCCGTCCCGGGCCGTTTCGTTCCCGGGGCGTTCCCGGCCCGTTCCCCTCGGCCGTTCGAGCGGCGGTCGATTGCCGCCTAATGGATGAAATGCGGCTGTTTCGGGTACATCCCGTCCTGCCGCCCGGATCGCCGCCGAACGGGTGGGACCCGGGCAAAAGCGCAGGTGTCGCAGTATGACCGGCTCCGGATCGTGATTCCGTTTTGTCAGATCTTGTGCCCAGACTGCCCGGCACCCCGGCAGCCGACCGCGAAGGAGAGCCGGATGAGCCGACAGTTCCCCCGCACAGCTGCCGCCCTCGCCGTCCTCACGGCCGGGCTGCTGACCGGCTGGAACGCCCCGCTCTCGGTGGCCCAGCAGTCCCCCGACGCCTGGTCGGGGGAGCACCGGGCCGTCCTGCCCTCGGGCCTCGCCGTCCAACTCGACTTCACCGGCACCGCCGGCACCGCCGTCACCGCCTCGGCCGGGGAACTCGCCGACCGGCCCGGCGGGGGGCGCGCGGCCACGGCGTACGCGGACGGCATGCGCGCCGGAGATCCCGCGCAGGTCTTCGCCGTCGCCGCGGACGGCCCGCGGACGGACGGCTCCTGGCAGCAGGTCGGAACGCTCCGGGTGACCTTCTCCCGGCCGGTCCGCAACCCCCGGCTGCACCTCAGCGGGCTCGCCGCGCTCGCCACCGGGAAGTCCGGCACCACCAGCACCGCGGCCCGGCTGACCCTCACCGGCGGCTCGCCCGCCGCCCCCACCCTGATCGGCCGCACCGACTGGCCCGGCTGGAAGGTCGACGCCACCGGCCTCGCCCCCGCCGGGGCGGACGGCAGCGGCGACGCCACGGCCGGCACCGCCGCCGAGGGCACCCTCGAACTCGCCGGGACGGTCCGCACCGCGGAGTTCCGCGTCGAGCAGCGCTCCACCGCCCGGGCCGGCAGCACCACCGCCGCACCCGCGCTGCGCCAGGCCTACACCGTCACCGTCGACGAGGACCTCGGCACCGCCCCGCAGGACTACGGCAACGCCTCGCACGTGCTCACCGACCTGTTCCTCGGCCAGGACGCCGCCGGCTCCGCCCACCGCACCCGGGCCGCCTCCGCCGCCGGCGGGCCCGGGGACGAGCCGCTGGTCCAGCTCGACCACGGCGCCGCGCGGCGCAGCCCCTTCGACCGGCCCGTCGCCAGCCCGCCCCCGCCCCGGCTGCAGCCCGGCCGCGGCGAGTACCAGGGCGCCGACCCGTCCATCAGCTTCCCCGCCGAGGCCGCCATCGGCCGCTACTACCGGCTCACCGTCCCGGTGGCCGTGGGCGACCAGCCCGCGACCCTGGCCGGCTGGATCGACTTCGACCACACCGGCCACTTCGACCCCGCCGAGCGGGTCCAGACCGAGATCCCGGCCGGCGCCGACACCGCGACGTTGGAGTGGACCGTCCCGCCCGGCGCGGTCAGCGGCGAGACCTGGGCCCGGCTGCGGATCGCCCGCGACACCAGCCAACTCGTCCCCTCCGGCGGCTTCGCCGACTCCGGGGAGGTCACCGACCAGCGGGTCAAGCTCACCGTGGGCGCCGCCCGGCCCGAGATCGCCGAGCCCGTCGACGGCAGCACGCTCTCCGACGCCCGCCCGCAGATCCGCGGCGAGGGCGCCATCGCCGGCGCCACCGTCGAAGTCCGGGACGGCGACACGGCGGTGTGCAGGGCCCGGGTCGGGCGCGGCGGCGACTGGTCCTGCCGCCCCGACGCGGCGCTCGGCGCCGGGCCGCACGCCCTCAGCCCGGTCGAGACCACCAGCGGTGGCGTCGTGCTGCGCGGCGAGGCCGTCCGGGTGCGGGTCAAGACGGCGCCGCCGAGCGCGCCCGTGCTCAGCCTCCCCGAGTACACCAACGACCCGGGGCTCTCCCTCACCGGCACCGGCGAGGCCGGCAGCACCGTCTCCGTCGCCGACCAGAACGCCGGCGTCGACCTCTGCACCACCGGCGTGCGGGGGGACGGCCAGTGGTCCTGCCTCCCGGTCGAGAACCTGGCGGACGGGCGCCACCTGCTCACCCCGGTCGCGGTCGACGCCGCCGGGAACCACACCCCCGGGCAGACGGCGTCGCTGGTCGTCGACACCGTCCCGCCGGACAAGCCCGTCCTCACCTCCCCGGCCGCCGGCGAGACCGTCCGGACCAGTCGGCCCAAGCTCGCCGGGAAGGCCGAACCCGGAGCGAACGTGCTGGTCACCGCCCGGGCGGGCGGGTCGGACCCGACGCAGACGACGGTGCTGTGCGGGGCCGCGGCGGCGCTCGACGGCAGCTGGAGCTGCACCGCCAACCGGGATCTGACGGACGGGGAGCAGCGGCTCGTCGTCACGGCCACCGACCGGGCGGGGAACGCGAGCTCGGCGAACCCGGTGGCGATCCGCGTCGCCGCGGAGGGGCCGGGGGCGGCGACGCCTACGGCGTCGGCGTCCGCTTCGGCGTCCGCTTCGGCGTCCGCCGGGCCGGTGGCGCCGAGCCCCACGGCCACCGACACGCCCACTGCGACTGCCAGTGTCACGGCCTCGGCTTCGCCGAGCGCGTCGGCGAGTGCGGTGGCTGAGGTTCCGGTGCCGGGGGTGGTGCCGCCGGTGGCGGTGCCGATCGTGGTGCCGCCGGTGACGGTTCCTCCGGTGCCGGTGCCGACCGGTCCAGTGGCTTCGCCGAGTGCCACGGCCTCGGCGGTGGCGTCCGCGAGCGCGGTGGCCTCGCCGAGCGCGTCGGCGAGTGCGGTGGCCGAGGTTCCGGTGCCGGGGGTGGTGCCGCCGGGGGTGGTGCCGATCGTGGTGCCGCCGGTGACGGTTCCTCCGGTGCCGGTGCCGACCGGTCCAGTGGCTTCGCCGAGTGCCACGGCCTCGGCGGTGCCTTCGCCGAGTGCATCGGTGAGCGCGGTGGCTGAGGTGCCGGTGCCGGGGGTGGTGCCGATCGTGGTGCCGCCGGTGACGGTTCGTCCGGTACTGGTGGCAACGCCGAGCGGCACGGCGTCGGCGGCGATCGGTTCGAGTGCGAGTGCGGCGCGGACGGCGGCGGCCGTCGCGTCCGGGGTGGCGTCCGGGGCCGCGTCGGCGAGCCCGGTGGTCGCTCCGGCGGCGCCGAGCCCGACCGCCTCGACCGCCGCCCCGGCCTCGGCGGCTCGTTCGGGCTCCGGTGTCGCTTCGGCCGCTGCGCCGCAGCCGAGCGGTGGGCCGTCCCCGGCGGTGTCGGCGGCGCCCGTCCTCTCCGCTCCGCCGTCCCCGACTGCCTCGGCCCCGGCCGCCGGGCAGGCGGAGGAGGCGGGGGAGGACGAACCCGCCGGGGGAGCGGCGCGGCCGCAGGCGGCCCCGCCCGCCGATGAGCAGGCGGCCGCCGCGCCGCACCGGGAGTCCGGTTGGCGCGCCGCGCTCGCCGGGGTCCTGCTCGTGCTCGCCGGGATCGGGCAGATCACCCGCCGGGTGTTCGCCCGGGGACCCGGCAGCAGAAGGCGCTGACCAGCGCCGACTCGTCCGAACTGTCCCGACCATCCGTTCATGTGCCTGCGCGTCAGGTCCGGCTTTGGATGATTCGTCAGCAAATGTCGACACACCTCGGCTCAAATGTCGCATTTGATGACGTAGGAACTTAGCCTGACTCTGGCACTGCCCGTCAGATCCGGGCCGCCCGTTGCGCGACACACCGACCCTGAGGACCCGTGCATGGACGTCACCCGCGATTCTTCGCAGCGACCCGACCACCTGCCCAAGACGCTTCCGCCCGTACTGCCGGAACGTTCCGCCTCGGGCGCGAGCCCGCTGGCCAGAGCCGCGACCGCGAAGACCGGCAAGCCGGTCGGCCCGGTCGACGGCGGGCCGGCGACCACCCCGTTGGCGGTCGTGCCGGTCCCGTCCGCGGCGAGCCCGGTGGACCCGCGCGACCCGCTGGAGGCCGCCGCCCCGGAGACCGTCGAGCTGCCCGAGGTCGGTGCGGTCGGCGTGCCCGCCGCCACCTCGCGCCGCCCCCCGCGCGCGGACCAGGCGCTGCGCGAGCACCGCGCCACCGCGCTGCCCGGCTGGGTCGCCCTGCTGGCGGTGCTGCTCGGCGTGGCGGGCGTGCTGTACGTGCTGCTGCGCACCGGCGTGATCCCGTACTGGGACCGGCTGCCCGACCTGCGCACCGGTGCCGTGCGGGCCGCTGGGCGGGCCGAGGTGGACGCCGTGTCGGTCGCCGCGGTGAGCGCGGCCGGCCTGCTCGTGGTGGTCGTGCTCGCCGGCCTGCTGGCCAACGCGGGCGGCGAGACCCGGGTGCTGACCCGCTGGGGCCGCTACCGGGGCACCGTCCGCCGCACCGGCCTGGTCTGGGTCAACCCGCTGCTGCGCCGGCGCCGGGTGGACGTGCGGCTGCGGCACTGGCGCAGCGAGCCCGTGAAGGTGGTCGACCGGACCGGCACGCCGATCGTCGTGCGGCTGCTGGTCGTCTGGCGGGTCAAGGACACCGCGCGGGCGCTGCTGGCGATCGAGGACCACGAGGGCTACCTGCGCGAGCAGGTCCAGGCGGTGCTCACCCGCACCGCGTCCACCCTGCCGTGCGACAGCAACGCGGCCCCCGGGCCGGCGCTGCGCGACGGGCAGTGGTTCGCCGACGAGCTGACCCGGGCGCTGGCCGCCGAGGCGGCCCCGGCCGGGCTGGAGGTGTACTCGGCGCAGCCGCTCGCGCTGGACTACGCGCCCGAGGTCGCCGAGTCGATGCGCCGTCGCCGGCTGGCCGACCTGGACGCCGGGCTGCGGACGGTGCTCGTCGACGACGCGGTCGAGGCGGCCGCGCTGGCCGTGCGCCGGCTGGAGCGGGCCACCGCCCACGAACTGGACGAGGCTGCCCGCAGCGCACTGATGGAGCAGTTGCTGGTCGCCTTCGTCGCCCCGGCCGGAGTGGCCGCCTCGGTACCGCCCCCGGCCGCCCGGGCCGGGCGGAAGGAAGGACGACCCGCATGAGGATAGCCACCGGCGCGTACGCCGAGCCCGACGTCGAGGCCTGGGCCGGTTCCGGCCTGATCGGCTTCGAGGAGAGCTTCGGCAGCGTCCCCGCGATCGCCGGTTGCGGCTGCCCGAACTGCGCGGCCCGGCCGCGCACCGCCCGCCCCGCCGCGTCGGCCGGTGGCAGCCGAATACACCGGGTGGTGCGGGGCACCTGCCTGGCCACCACCGTGCTGGCCGGGGCCGGTGCGCTCGGGCTCACGGCCGGGGCCGGGGCCGCGCACGCCGCGGCCGGCAAGCAGGGCTGGGACGGGTCGAAGTACTGGTTCAAGAACGGTGCGGGGGAGTGGCGGTGGACCAGCCACCGCGACGTCTACCTGAGCCGCACCGGCGACTCCGGCGCCGCGCCGGTGTCCAACGGCTCGGCCTCCTCCTGGGGGCTGCGGCAGGGCTGGGACGGGTCGAAGTACTGGTTCAAGAACGGCTCGGGCGAGTGGCGGTGGACCAGTCACTACGACGTCTACCTGAACCGCACCGGGCAGTCCGGCGGCGGCCCGGCGCCGCAGGCCCCCCGGCCGGCCGAGGACCGCGCGTCCACCGGGAGCAACGAGGCGGCGATCGACTACGCGCTCGCCCAGCTGGGCAAGCCGTACGTCTGGGGCGGCAACGGCCCGTCCGGCTACGACTGTTCCGGGCTGGTCCAGCAGGCCTACCGGCGCAGCGGGATCAGCCTGCCGCGGGTGGCCGACGACCAGTACGCGGCCACCACGCCGATCAGCGCGGGGCAGCTGCGCCGCGGCGACCTGGTGTTCTGGTCGGACAGCGGCCGGGCCTCGGGGATCCACCACGTGGGGATCTACCTGGGCGGCGGCACGTTCGTCGAGGCGCCCCGGCCGGGCAGGACCGTCCGGATATCCACGCTCAACCCGGGCTACTACCCGACCCACTTCGGGCGGCCGTAGCGCGAGGGTGAACGGGTTCGGGCCGCTGGCAGGAACGTTTCTGCCGGCGGCCCGGCCGTCGTTCGGGAGGCCCTACGCGGAGGCGTCGTCCAGCAGGGCGGTCTGCGCCGGGGTGAGCTCCAGCGCGGCGGCGGCCAGCAGCGGGGGCAGCTGGTCGACGGTACGGGCGCTGGCGATCGGGGCGGCCACCGTCGGGCGGGCGGCGAGCCAGGCCAGGGCGACCGTGGCGACCTCGACGCCGTGCTCGGCGGCGACGGTGTCCAGCGCCTCCAGCACCTTGGGGCCGCGCGGCTCGGCCAGGTAGCGGGCGGCGCCCTCGGCGCGGGCGCTCGGGACCTCCGGGCCGCCCGGGCGGTACTTGCCGGTCAGGAAGCCGGAGGCCAGCGCGTAGTACGGGACGGTGGCCAGGCCGTGCTCGGCGACCACCTCGGCCAGCGGGCCCTCGAAGGTGGCGCGCGAGACCAGGTGGTAGTGCGGCTGGACGGCCACGTACGGGGCCAGGCCCTCGCGCTCGGCGAAGGCCAGCGCCTCGGCCAGGCGCTCGGCGCCGATGTTGGAGGCGGCGACGGCCCGGACCTTGCCCTCCCGGACGAGCTCGTCCAGCGCCGTCACGAACTCCTCGACCGGGGTCTCGTCGTCCCGGTGGGTGTAGTAGAGGTCGATGTGGTCGACGCCCAGGCGGCGCAGCGAACCCTCGGCCGAGGCCTTGATGGTGGCCGCGCTCAGGCCGCTCGCCTCGGGGTGCATGCCGACCTTGGTGGCGATCACCACGTCGTCGCGGTTGCCCCGGCTGCGCAGCCAGGCGCCGATGACGGTCTCGGACTCGCCGCCGGTGTTGCCCGGGGCCCAGGCCGAGTAGACGTCGGCGGTGTCGATGAAGTTGCCGCCGGCGGCCGTGTAGGCGTCCAGGACGGCGAAGGACTGCTGTTCGTCGGCCGTCCAGCCGAAGACGTTGCCGCCGAGGGAGAGCGGGAAGACGGACAGGTCGGAGGAGCCGAGGCGCACCCGGCTGGGAGTTCCGGTCATGCCCGCAGTCAACCGGATCACGGGACGGCGCATTCCTGCGGTCGCACGGATTTCACGAGCCCGTCGCACCACCGTCGCACCACCGGGTGGTGCGACGGCGCGGGGTGCGGCCCGGGGTGTGCCTGAGGTGGGCGGATTCGTTAGAGTCCGTGCCATGGCTGACAACGACTACGACCCCGCCGGCAGCACCCAGATGTTCCGGGCGTTCGTCGACGAGACCCCGGCGCCGCAGGCCCCGGGCTCCGTTTCCACCTACGGCCGCAGCAGCGGCAACCGCACCGGCGTGATCGCGCTGGTCGCCGTCCTCGCCGTGGCCGTCCTGGGCGCCGTCATCTGGCTGGCGGTCAAGTGACCTTCACGCCGTGCGGGTGACCCGGAGGAGGGTCACCCGCACGGCGGGAGTGGTCAGCAGGGCTTGCGCCAGGCGTTCAGGTCGAGCTGCTTGCGCATCGAACTGAAGCCGAGCGACTTGGTCTTGGCGCAGAACTGGTCGGTGTCGAGCTTGTACTCGACGTGGAACACGGCCTTGCCCGCCTTGATGAACGGCGAGACGCGGTCGCACTCGTCGAACTGCGAGCACTCCTCGTTGACCGCGAAGTCGAAGTCCGGCAGCAGCGCGGGGATCTGGTCCAGGTCGTTCTTCAGGCCGATGGCCAGGCCGCGCTCGTGCGCGAGTCCGGCGAGCATGCGGTTGTACGCGAGCTGGTCGTCCGGGGTGAGCGGGAAGCCGCTGTTCTGGTTGTAGGCCTCGATGGTGTCCGGCTCGATGGCGTCGAAGCCCTTGCTCTTGCACATGTCGAAGCGGGTGGCCATCAGCGGCTTCAACTGGTCCAACTTGCGGATGTCGAACCACTTTTCACCCTTCCAGCCGGTGTCCGAGCCCTGCAGGGCCTTGGCGAAGGCGTTGGCGTCGGGGCGGAAGTTCTCCCAGGAACCGGCGTTGATGTAGCAGATCACCTTGCGGCCCTTGGCGTGCAGCGCGGCCACCACCGAGGCGTCGTTCTCGAAGCCGTCGATGTCGTAGACCGGCACGTCCACCGACTGGTCGACGGCGCCACCGAGTTGCCACTGCCAGGCCAGGCCGGGGGTGGGCTGCCAGCGGGCGCCGGCCGGGGGCGGGGCGGTGCTGCCGGGCGTCGTGCCGGTGGTCGGCGGGGCGGTCGTGGCGCCCGGCGTGCCGGGGGTGGCGGGCGAGGTGCCGGGGGCGCCGGGAGTGGCCGGCGCGGTGGCCGCGGGCGGCGTGCTCGGCGAGTCGTCCGCCGAGTCGTGGTCGTCGTCCGAACCGGAGCTGCTGCACGAGGTGGCGAGCAGCGCGGTGGCGCAGGCGAGGGCGGTGGCGGCCGGCAGCAGCCGGGTACGGCGGTTCACGGTTGTCGAACTCCGGATCGGGTCAGGTCAGTTCAGCTGCGGTCAGACCGTACGGCAGGGTGCGCCAGGGGTTCTCCCCGGCACCCGGGACGGCGCAGCCGACGCCGGCCCGGCGGGCGGCGATCAGGGCGGCGGCGTCGGCGGCGTGTTCGGGCGGGACGTCGTAGACCAGGTGGCAGAAGCGGGAGGCCGCGTGCCGGCCGGTCCACAGCGGGAGCGTCATCGCGCGGTACGCGTCCCAGTCGCCCTCGAAGGTCACCAGCAGGTCGGCCAGGCCGACTTCGGCGTACCCCGGGTCCGGGTGGTCGCCGTGGCCGAACACCACGGTGCCGCAGCCGGCCGCCCGGGCGGCCGTGGCCAGCCGCCGGTAGTGCGCCAGCGCGCCCGGGTGGCCGGCGACCTGGTCGAGGTAGACGCCGGTGATGCCGTGCCGCTGGCGGTACGTCAGGATGTCGGCGACGACGGCCGCGTGCGGCCGGCGGCCGTAGTCGGTGTCCGCGTAGCCGACCAACGGCATTCCGGCGGCGCGGAGTTCTTCCGCGGCCTCGGCGAAGACGCCGTCCGGTGTCTCGCCCGGGCCGTCCGCGAGGTTGAGCACCACGGCGGCGATCCGGGCCGGGTCGGCGGCCGCGACCGCCTGCCAGGCCGCCCGGTCCACCGCGGGGTGGACGTAGAGCGGCACCAGCAGGCGGCCCTCGGGGGCGAGCCCGGCGGTCATGCGACCACCGGGGCGGGCTCGGCCGTGCTCAGCCACAGGTCGCGCAGGGTGGCGGCGAGTTCGGTCGTCGGCCGCCAGCCGAGCGCCCGGGCGGCGGCCGACACGTCGGCCTGCTGCCAGGAGACGGCGGCCGAACGCTCGGAGCCGGCCCCGCTCTCGTCGATCCGGCCGGTGAAGCCGGCCGCGTCGACCAGGCCGTCCGCGAGCGCCCGGACCTGCTGAGCCCGTCCGGAGGCGAGGTTGAGCACCCGGGGGAGCGGGCCCTCGGCGGCGACGGCCAGGCCGACCGCCTGGGCGACGTCCCGGGCGTCCACGAAGTCGCGGTAGGCGGAGAGGTCCCCGACCGTCACCACGCCTTCGGGCCCCTCGGGTGCGACCCGGCGCAGCTCGGCGGCCAGCCGGCCGGGCAGCGAGCCCGCCGGGGCGCCCGGGCCGACCGGGTTGAACACCCGCAGCACGACGGCGTCCAGCGGCGAGCCGGCCACCGCGAGGGAGCCGGCCAGCTTGGTCGCGCCGTAGACGCCGACCGGGCGGGCGTCGGCGTCCTCGGACAGCGATGCGCCCTCCGCGCAGACGCCGTACTCGCCGGCCGAACCGATGTGCACCAGGCGGGACTTCGGGGCGCCGAGCTGCAGCGCCTCGCAGAGCACCGCCGGGCCGCGGGCGTTCACCTCGGCGAGCTTGACCGCGCTGCCGGCCACCGCGCCGGCGAAGTTGACCACGGCGTCGGGTGCCAGTGCGGCGAGTTCCTCGCCGAGCGGGCCGGCCTGGGCGGTGGCCAGGTCCAGCCGGAGGTCGTGGGTGGGCCGCCGGCCCGCGGTCAGCACGGTGGCACCGGGCAGGGACCGCAGGACGGCGGTGGCGTGACGGCCCAGGAAGCCGTCGCCGCCGAGCAGCAGGATTCTCACGCGGCCCGTCCGTCGCTCTCGACGCCCGCCGTGGCCTCCGCCGCGGCCTGGGCGTCCGGGGCGGTGCGGACGGCCGGGACCGGCAGCTCCGCCACGCCCGGCGTGGCGCCGGCCGACTCGAAGGGCATCAGGATCGGGCGGATGGTGGAGAACTCGGCGTTGGCCCGGTCGTAGTCGTCCGGGCGGCCGATGTCCAGCCAGTAGCCGTCGAAGTCGTAGGAGGACGGCGGGGTCCTGGCGGCGAGCAGGTCGAGCACCAGCTCGTCGAAGCCCAGCGGCAGGCCGGGGGTGTACTTGGCGAGCGCCGAGCGCGAGACGCCGTACACGCCCATCGAGACGCGGTAGTCGATGCTGGGCTTCTCCTGGAAGCCGGTGATGCTGCCGGACTCGGTGGTCAGCACGCCGAAGTCGATCTTGACCTGGCGGGCGTAGGTGGCGATCGTCAGCGGGGCGCCGGACGCCTCGTGGTGCTTGAGCACCCCGGAGAAGTCCAGGTCGGTGAGGATGTCGCCGTTCATCACCAGGAAGTGCTCGGGCAGCCGGTCCTGCATGGTGAGCAGCGGGCCCATGGTGCCGAGCGGGCTGTCCTCGACGGCGTAGCCGACCCGCAGGCCCCACTGGGAGCCGTTGCCGACGTAGGCGCGGATGATGTGGCCGAGGTGGCCGATGGCCAGGGTGACGGTCTTGAAGCCCGCCGCGGCGAGCTGGCGCATCACGATCTCCAGGATCGCGTGCTGGTCGCCGATCGGGACGAGCGGCTTGGGAAGCGCGGTGGTGTAGGGGCGGAGGCGAACGCCCTTACCGCCGGCCAGGATCACTGCGTGCATGTTTCCCCCACGGAAAGGATGTGCAGGACACGAACCTTGGTAAGCAGGACGAGCATGATCGTTACGACGCTCAGACGTTGTAGATGTCGGTCTTGTAGCGCGCCAGGTTGGCCGGGTCGCGGAAGAACTCGATGGTCTGCTCCAGGCCCTGCTCCAGCGTGAACAGCGGCGCCCAGCCGGTGGCCGCGCGCAGCCGGGTGGCGTCCGCGACGAGCCGCATGACCTCGGAGTTGGTCGGACGGATGCGCTGCTCGTCCTCCTTCACCACCAGGTCGACGCCCATCAGCTTGCCGACCAGGGTGACCAGGTCGCCGACGGAGATCTCGCCGCCGGTGCCGGCGTTGAAGGTCCGGCCGACCACCGTCTCGGCGGGCGCGGTGCTCACGGTGCGGAAGGCGTTGGCGGTGTCCTTGACGAACATGAAGTCGCGGGTCGGGCGCAGGTCGCCGAGGGTGATCTCGGTCTGGCCGGCCGCGACCTGGGCGATCACGGTCGGGATGACGGCGCGCATCGACTGGCGCGGGCCGAAGGTGTTGAACGGGCGCAGCGTGACGACCGGGGTCTCGAAGCTGGCGTGGTAGCTGTCCGCCAGCCGGTCCCCGCCCGCCTTGGAGGCGGCGTACGGCGACTGGGTGTTGATCGGGTGGTCCTCGGTGATCGGCACGGTCTGCGCGGTGCCGTAGGTCTCGCTGGTGGAGGTGTGGACCAGACGCGGGATCTCCAGGTGGCGCACCGCCTCCAGCACGTTCAGGGTGCCGGTGACGTTGGTGTCCACGTACGAGTGGGGGGCTCGGTAGGAGTACGGGATCGCGATCAGGGCGGCCAGGTGGTAGACCGCCTCGGTGCCCTTGACCAGGCCGTTGACCGAGCCCGGGTCCCGGACGTCGCCGAGGATGATCTCGACCGAGTCCAGCACCTCCTGCGGCAGGGTCTCCAACCAGCCGAAGGAGGAGAAGGAGTTGTACTGCACCATCGCGCGGACGTGGTGCCCGTCGGCGACCAGGGTCTCGACGAGGTGGGAGCCGATGAAGCCTTCGGCTCCGGTGACCGCGACGCTGCTCATGCGGGATTCGCTTTCTCGATTGCGGGGGACGGCCGGGCCCGTGTGGTCGGCGGCCGCCGGTGATTCGTTCGGTGTGTGTCGGTGGCGGTGGATCAGCGGTGCTGGGTGGTACGGCCGAGCGCGGGCCCGGCGATGGCGGTGAGGACGAGCGCGGCCGCCCCGCAGCCGATCAGCTGCAGGACGATCGGGTCCGCACCGGTCAGCAGCCCGGCGCTCTCGGCGGTCGCGGCGGCCAGACAGATGAGGGCGGTGCTCCAGCTGAACCCGAAGGCGTTCAGCAGCAGCGCCAGCCAGAGCGAGCCGCCGAGGAGCAGCATCGCGCCGAGCTGCGGCACGCCGAGCGCGGGGGCGCCGGGCCACAGCACGGTCGCGGCGGCGTCCAGCGCGGCCACGGTGGTGAGGTAGATGAACAGGCAGCCGAGCAGGATGCCGCCGGTGCGGCGGCCGAACTGCCCGGTGGTGTGGCTGGTGCGCAGCGCGGCCACCGCCATCGCCCGGTAGCGGAAGAGCAGCCACTCGGCGAGGCCCAGGCTGAGCGTCAGCGCGATCATGGCGGGCCCGGTCAGCGCGGCCTTCGCCTCGTGCGCGGCGCCGTGGGCACCGTGGGCGCCGTGCGCGGGGTGTCCCCCGGCGTGGACGGCGGCGGTGTGGACGGCGTGGCCGCCGGCCTGCACGGCCTGGTGGATGGTCTCGCCGAGGCCGGCGATCAGCGTGAGCGCGCCGCAGGCCAGGCCGAACAGCAGGTGCGGCAGCTCCTGGCGCAGCGGCAGCTTCAGCTCGACGGCCTCCGGCTCGACGCCGCGGATGCAGCGCACCAGCTCCCGGCCGGCCAGGCCGACCGCCAGCAGCACCGAGGCGAGCAGCACCACCGTCCGTACCGCCTGCGGGACGTCGACGGCCAGCACCACGCCCGCGCCGACCGAGGCCGGCGCCAGCGCGAGCAGCAGGAACTTCTCCCGCCCGAGCACCAGCAGCACGGTGGCCGCGCCCAGGTAGGCGGACTGCCCGGCGGCGAAGGACAGCGCGCCGAGCGGCCCGCCCACCACGTACGCGGCGGTGGCCGCGACCAGCGCGCCCAGCGGCGCGCCCACGGCCAGGCAGCGCGCGGCGTCCCGGCGGCGCAGCCGGCCCAGCCAGCGGTACGCGCGGTGCGCCAGCGCCTGGTTGAAGCCCCAGCTGACCAGGGTGGCGACGGACAGCGCGAGCATGCCCGAGGGCAGGCCGAAGCGCATCCGGGCGGTCGCGAACAGGTTGGCGCCGAGCAGGTAGCCGAGCCCGGGCAGGGCGAACACCAGGCCGCGCACCACGCAGCGCCAGGGGTCGGCCCGCCACGGGTTGGCGAACTCGGAGCTCGGGCCGGGGTAGCGGCGCTGGACCTTCTCGAACAGCTCCTCGGCGACGGTGAACGCGTCGGGGCGGCCGTACAGCAGCGCGGCCTGCTCGTCCGAGAGGCCGTCCGACTCCAGGATGGCGGCGATCTCGTAGGGGTGGACGGCGTCGGCGCAGATGTCGTTCAGGCGCTCGGCGAGTTCGTCCAAGGGGTCGGCGGAGAGGCCGAGTTGCTCCTCGGGCTCCGGCTCGGGCCGGGCCGGGAGGGCGGGGCGGCGGCGCTTGAGCGGCAGGGTGCGCAGCTGCATCGTCCGCTCGGAGCCACCGTCCTCGGGGACGAGACGCAGCGGACCACTCATGCCCGCACCTCGCTGCGCTCGGTACCGGCGGCCAGCTGCGGCTCCCAGTCGGGGCTGGGCGCCTGGTCGGTGACGGCGACCATGCCGCCGGGCATCCAGCGGGCGGTGCCGAGCAGTTCGGTGTAGATGCCGCGGAAGCCGTCGATGTTCTGGCGGAGCGTGAACTGCTCGATCACCCGCAGCCGGGCCTGCTCGCCGAGGCGGGCGCGCCGTTCGGGGTCGCGCAGCAGCTCGATCGCGGCGGCGGCCATCGGTTCGGGTTCGCGCGGGGGGACGACCAGGCCGGTGTCGCCCACGGCCTCGCGCACGCCGCCGACGTCGGTGGAGACGGTCGCGCGGCCGCAGGACATGGCCTCGATCAGGGTGAACGGGAAGCCCTCGCTGATGCTGGAGAGCATGACCACGTTGCCCGCCGCGTACGCGTCGGTGATGTCGGCGACGCGGCCTTCGAAGGCCACCGAGTCGGCGATGCCGAGCTCGGCGGCCAGGGCTATGCAGCCGTCCCGGTACGCCTCGCCGCCCTTGGGGGTGCCGCCGAAGAGCCGCAGTCGCGCCTCGGGGATCTCGCGGTGGACGATGGCGAAGGCCCGGATCAGCGTCTCCAGGTCCTTGATCGGGTCGACCCGGCCGGCCCAGCTGAGGGTCGGCGTCCCGGGCTCGGGCCCGGCCGGCGGGAAGGCCGCCGGGTCCACCCCGTTGTAGACGGTGCGGATGTGGCTGGACGGCGTGCCGCCGCGCTCCTCCCAGCGCCGGTTGTACCGGTTGCCGGGGGTGACCAGGGCGGCCTGCCGGTAGCTCTCCTCGGCGAGCATCCGGTAGAAGCCGAGCAGCAGCGCCTTGACGGGCCAGCGGTAGGGGCCGGTGCGGTAGCCGAGGTAGCGCTCGCGCAGGTAGATGCCGTGCTCGGTGAGCAGAAACGGTACGCCGTACTGCTGGGCGGCGATCAGCCCCGGCAGGGTGGCGAGGCCACCGCTGGCCGCGTGCGCGACGCCCTCCTTCGGCGGTGCGACCGAGAGCGGCCGCAGGGCGTGCTCCAGCAGGTCGGTGGCGTTCAGCGCGTCGTGCAGGGTGGGCCGGGAGGCGGCGGTGGGCAGGTAGTCGCGGGTCCAGACGTGCTGGAGGGTGCGCAGGGCGCGCTCGCTGCGCAGGGCCGGGCTGAGCAGCCCGGCCCTGGCGAGGTCGGCGAAGCCGTACAGCTCGGTGCCGAAGTGGGTCGTGTAGACCGGGTCGAGGACGGAGTGGAGGAAGCGCTCGTAGGCGTTGAGGAAGCGGCGCATCTCCTTGCCGCGGGGCGGCCGGGCCTCGGAGGCCGGGCCCCACAGCGGCGCGGTGGTGACCGACCGCACGTTGGCGGGCAGCTCCCAGGCCAGGGGTTCGTGGCCGGTTCCGGTGACGGCGATGACGTCGAAGTCGACGTCCGGCATGCCCTGAACGAGCTGGTCGCACCAGACGCTCACGCCGCCGTGCTGGTGCGGGTACGTCCCCTCGGTGAGCAGGGTGACGCGCATTCCTGTCCCCCCTCCTGTTCCTGCGTCGGGTGTCCGGCCTGGATGGCCGGACGGGGGCCGTGGCGGGGCCGGGCCGGTCGAACGGCCCGGCCCCGTCATCGGGTGGTTCTGCCAGTGACTGTCCGGTCAGCGGGCGCCGGGGCGGCCGTTGGTGCCGCGGTGCGCCGGCTCCCCGGAGGGCTTGCCGTGCTGTCCGTCACCGGCGCCGTTGCCGGTGGTGCCGTTCTTGTCCACGGTGTCCTTGCTGGGCACCGGGGTGCCGCTGCCGGGGACGAGGGACGTGGCGGGCTTGCGGGTGGTGTCGCTCGGACCCACCGGGACGGGGGTGGCGACGCCCTGCGGGACGACCTTCTTGTCCGCGGGGGCCGGAGCCGGGACGGACTTGGCCGCGACGCTCGGCGCGACGGCGGCCGGGGCGGCCGGAGCCGCGCCCGAGGGGAGCTGCAGGGTGACGCTGCTCTGCAGGGCGCCCGGGGACACCCAGCCGGAGAGCGTACCGGCGTAGGCGGAACCGAAGGCGGTCGACCCGATGACCAGCTGCTGAGCAGTTCCGGTCGGCATGGTGGCCTGGACCTGAACGCCCGCCGGCGCCTTGACCGTGACGGTGTTCCCGACCCGGTAGGCGGTGACCTGGCCGGCGGCGACGGCGTTGCTCCAGGCCGCGCGCTTCTGGAACTCCTGGCCGATCTCCCGCTCGCTGAGGTTCACGATCGGGGCGTTGTCGGCGTGCAGCGAGCGGTAGGTGCCGAGGATCTTCTCCAGCACCGGGTACGCGATCCGGTCCTCGGAGAGGTTCGACTGGTGGATGAAGTGCGGCCGCGGGTCGTTGCTCAGCACGTGGCCGAGGTCGATCCGGGCCTCCAGCGGCACGATGTACGACTGGTAGCCGGTGGCGGTGTCCAGCGGCTTGGACAGGCAGGTGGAGTTGGGGTTGTTCTCGCAGACGCCGCTGCCGCCGTTGGCCTTGCTGGTGTAGATCCAGTTGTACTCGTCGGTCTCCTCGACGGCCGAGCCGGCGTTGTAGAAGACGTTCATCGGGTACCGCGGCACGGTCAGCGTGGACGAGCCCACGGGCCGCTGGGCGGCCTCGCGGGAGGCGTCGCTGCCGGTGAACCGGATGCCGTTGGCGGCCAGCGCCGGCGCCAGGTTCGGGTTGTCGCTGGTCTCCTGCGGGGCGGTCAGCAGGCCGGAGTGCTCACCGGTGACGAGCACCTGCGGGTCGACGTTCAGGCCGTTCTTGGTGGCCCAGTCGAAGTTGTTCTTGATCTGGCCGTAGATCGTGTTGTAGTCGACCCAGACGGTGTTGCCGGTGGCGTCCTTGGTGCAGCGCCACGGCACCACGGTGACGTCCTGGACGCAGCCCAGGTACGGGTGGCTGTAGGTGTGGTTGACCCAGCGGTAGCTGCTCTGGTCGGCGATCATCTGGCTGGCGGTCGGGTCCACCGTGGTCTGGTGGTCGGCCTTCCAGTCCTCGCTGCCGTTGCCGTTGAACAGCATGTCGAGGGTGAAGTTGTTGGTGGCTTCCCACTGCTTGGCGTACTGTGCGTCGGCCTGGGTCATCCGGATCGGGTTGCCGGTGTCCGGGGTGCCGGGCGGGCAGGTGACGTCGCCGGGGGTGCACTTGAGCGTCGTCGACCAGCGGTCGTCGGCCAGGAACACGTCGTCGATGTGGGTGGCGAAGTAGTTCCGGTCGTAGCCGAGGTGGACGCCCTGGGTGATCCAGTCGACCATGCCGCGGGCCAGCAGCCGGTACTGCTGCTGGTACTGGTTGTAGACGAACGTGACGACCAGTTCCTTGCGGCCGTCGTGGGCGTATTCGCCGACGAGGGAACCGCGGGTGGTCGCGTTGGGTATCGCGGCGTCGACCAGCGGCGTGAACGAGGCTCCGGCCGGGAGGTTGGCGAGCGGGGTCGCCAGGTAACCGTAACTCTCGCTGACGTTGGGGTCGTTGTCCTCGAACGGGACGCTGCCCTTGAGGTACCCGAACGGGCCCGAAGTTCCGGCGGCCGTGGTGGCCGCCTGGAATCCGTCGAGGGTGCCGACGTATCCCGGATTCGACGCGTAGTTCAGCCCGACCGCCGGGTTGGCCCACGTGTAGGCGTCGATCTGGCGGACGTTGAAAGCCGCTTCGTAGCTCGCGATCGCGGCCATCTCGGCGGTGTTGCTGAACGGGTTTTCGTTGGGCATGACGATGCCCTGGAACTTCCCGCGCGGCTGGCCGTTCACCGTGTCGCTCAGGAAAGCGGCGGTGATGGTGGGCCGGCTCGTGTCACTCAGACGCACGACCTGGTACGGGGTGCCCTGGCTCTTCAGCTCGGCGGTGATCGCCGCGACCGACGGCCCGCCGTCGTCGATGACCAGGATGGTGAGGTCGATCCTGGGCGGCGTGGTGTCGCCGAAAGCCAGGGTGGTCTGGAGGCCGCTGGCCAGCAGAACTGCCGCCGCGCAAGCGGCGACTCTTCGGGTCGCTCGACCCATGGTGATCCTCCCCTTGAGGCAGGCGCCGGGTGGTCCTCGCTCGCCTGCCCTGTAGCTGTTCGCGGGCAGCAGGCTGCCCGGCGCCCATCCTGGTCGAGGCGTGGCCGTGCGAGGGACCAATTGGGCGAGAGTGCAGCGAACCTGTTACCAACGTTCATGGCGAAGCCATGAAGGCGCTGATTGTGACCGGAACGGGACCGGTGATGCAAATAATGAATTGAAAATGAAAAACCGGAAGCCGAGTGCTACAGCTGGTTACCGACCGTAGATCGACGTGCCGTTCCCGGGGGTGTCGGAACCGAAGTCGTCGCGCGTCACACTCTCGCACAACTCTCCGCCCCAATGGGCAGGTTCATGCAATATCTGACACCTTGTGTCACGACGCAGTCCGAATATGCAATGCGGGCGCGGGTTCGTCCACCGCCCCGGCCGCGGACGGAATGCGGGCCGTCCGGAATGCGGCGCGCCGGGGCCCGGGAGCCCCGGCGGCTCAGCCCTCGTGGATCAGGCCCTCGCGCAGCTGCGCCAGGGTGCGGGTGAGCAGTCGCGAGACGTGCATCTGGGAGATCCCGATCTCCTCGCCGATCTGCGACTGGGTCAGGTTGCCGAAGAAGCGCAGCATGATGATCCGGCGCTCGCGCGGCGGCAGCTTGGCCAGCAGGGGCTTCAGCGACTCGCGGTACTCGACGCCCTCCAGCGCGAGGTCCTCGTAGCCGAGCCGCTCGGCGAGCGGGCCGTCGCCCTCCTCCTCGCCGGGGCTGGAGTCGAGCGAGCTGGCGGTGTAGGCGTTGCCCACCGCGAGGCCCTCGACCACGTCCTCCTCGCTGACCCCCAGGCAGGCGGCCAGCTCGGCCACGGTGGGGGAGCGGTCCAGCCGCTGGGACAACTCGTCGCCGGCCTTGGTGAGCGCCAGCCGCAGCTCCTGCAGCCGGCGCGGCACCCGCACCGACCAGCTGGTGTCCCGGAAGAAGCGCTTGATCTCGCCGACCACGGTGGGCATCGCGAAGGTGGGGAACTCCACCCCGCGCTCCGGATCGAACCGGTCGATCGCCTTGATCAGCCCGATGGTGCCGACCTGGACGATGTCCTCCATCGGCTCGTTGCGGCTGCGGAAGCGCGCCGAGGCGTACCGGACCAGCGGCAGGTTGAGCTCGATCAGGGTGTCGCGGACGTAGGCGTGCTCGGGGCTGCCGGGCTCCAGCGCGGCCAGCCGCAGGAACAGCGCGCGGGAGAGCGTCCGGGTGTCCAGCCCGGCGCCGGGCGGGGCCTCGTCCGGCGTGGCCCGCTGGTGCGGGACGGCGCCCTCGGCGACGGCCGCGGCCTCGGCCTGACCAGCGTGGATCTCCGCAGTGCCGAGCTCTCCGGACATGCGCCCACCCCCTCGTGACTGACGGTTGAACGGGGGCCGACGCAGGGAGGTTCCCGGCGGGGGCCCAACCCCCTCCATACCGGCACACCGGCCACGGCAAACCCGAACGTCGCGAAAAGTCACACCGGGGTGACGCGCTGCGATGTCACTCTTCCCAGGAGTTGCCGGTCCGAAGCCTCGTCAGGATCCGCGACAGCAGTCGCGAGACGTGCATCTGGGACATCCCCAGCTCGGTGCTGATCTGCGACTGGGTGAGGTTGGCGAAGAACCGCAGCATCACGATCCGTCGCTCCCGCTCGGGGAGCTGGACCAGCAGGTGGCGGACCATGTCGCGGTGCTCGACCTCGGCCAGCGCGGAGTCCTCGTAGCCCAGCCGGTCGAGCAGGGCGAGCCCGCCCTCGTGCTCCTGCGCCGCCTCCAGCGAGGCCGCGTTGTAGGCCCGCCCGGCGTCCAGGCAGGCCCGGACGTCCTCCTCGGGGATCCGCAGGCTGGCGGCGATCTCGGGCACCTTGGGCGCCCGCCCGTGCAGCACCGTCAGCTCCTCCATCGCGCCGCTGACCTGGACCCACAGCTCCTGGAGACGGCGCGGGACGTGCATGGTGCGGACGTTGTCCCGGAAGTAGCGCTTGATCTCGCCGAGGATGGTCGGCAGCGCGTAGGTGGGGAACTGCACGCCGCGGGTGGGGTCGAAGCGGTCGATCGCGTTGATCAGGCCGATGGTGCCGACCTGGACGACGTCCTCCATCGGCTCGCTGCGGCTGCGGAAGCGGGTGGCGGCGTAGCGCACCAGCGGGATGTTCACCTCGATCAGCGCGGCCCGGACCCGCTCCCGCTCGGGGGCGTCCGGGGGCAGCTCGGCGAGCCGCTCGAACAGCACCCGGGTCAGCGTCCGGACGTCCACGGCGGGTCGCCCGCCGGGGCCGCGCAGCCCGTCCGGGCGGAGTTCGCCGGCCGGGCTGATGATCTCTGCCAGCACATCGTCCACGGACACGTCACCCCTCCCAAAGTCGTCTACGGCGGGCCCTGCGGAGCGGGTGTCGCGGCGGGTTCCTCACCTCGCCATGTCCGGCAAAACCGGTCATAGCATCACAAGGTGGGCGTAGTTCGGGCAAGTACCCGGCGGAGGTGTGTTGGTGGGGTGTGCGACCTGCGCCGGGCCCCGCGGCGAGGCGCCGCAAGGATCGTTCCCGGACAGAGCAGGACGCCCCGCCCGGAGGCCGGGCGGGGCGGCGCGGGCCGTCCGGGGGACGGGCCGCGGGGGCGGGGCCCGTCGCCGGGCCCTGTCGCGGTGCCGGGATCAGACCTCGATGTCCGCGATCACCCAGGTGGCGAACTCGCGCCACAGGCCCGCCGCGGCCTGGTGCGCCGGGTGGGTCAGGTACGCCTGCAGGGCCTCGCGGTCCTCGACCAGGCTGTTGATCGCGTAGTCGTACGCGATGTCGCGCTCGGTGGTGTTCCAGGCGCACTCCCACTCGCGCAGCTCGGGGATCAGCGAGCCGAGCTCGGCGAAGGCCTTGGCGCCGGCGAGCGCGCGGTCGTCGTCCTTGGTGACGCCTTCGTTGAGCTTGAACAGGACCAGGTGGCGGATCACGATGCCGCTCCTCGCGGACGGGGACAGGAAGTGCCGCCCACGGTAGCCGGTGCGTCCGCGCCGCTCGCGGGCCGTCCGCCCCCGGGCCCGGCCGGGCCTACTTGATCAGCCCGGTCATGAAGGTGCCGACCGCCTTGGCGGCGTTCGAGATGCCCTCGAAGCCCAGCTGGACGAGCTCGGCGGACCGCGCCGGCGAGGTGATGATCGAGTAGAGGACGAAGACGAGCAGGAGCACGATGCCGATCTTCTTCGCCTGCGCCATCGGTGACCTTCCTCCCTGCTGTGGGCCGCCGTCATCGGCTCCCCGGGCGACCCTCAGGGGCAGCTTATCCACCGGACGGGCTATCAAGTGTGCGACGCGTTCGCCCGGCGGGACGAAGGTCCCCGCGAGTGGGGCCTTTCTCCGGGTGCCCGGCGGCGGCCCGGGCGGCAGGATGGACGACGTACCGAGGATCTGGCAGGAATCCCCGGTGCGTGGACCGGAGTTCCCCGCTGTGGGACCGGGCGCCGCGACTCTCCCCCGACGCGGACCCGGTGGTGGGAACTCCGCAGGGGGAGCGGTCAGTCCCCCCGAGCCGCTCCCCCCTCAGGCTCCGCACGGACCGGGCACCGGTGGTCATCGGCCCGGGGTGCGGAGCCCTTTTTCGCGTGTGAGGGTGCGCGGAAACGCCGAGGGCCCGTCCGGATCGGACGGGCCCTCGGGCTTTCGAGCGGTAGCGGTGGGATTCGAACCCACGGTGGAGTTGCCCCCACACACGCTTTCGAGGTCTGTGCGGCCGCGTCCGGTGGGGTTCACCGGGGTTCCGGCCCCTGGTCGGAGGCGGGTCGTTGGGGTGCAGTGAACCCCAGCGAACGGGGGTGAATGAGACCAGAACTGAGACCAGCGACCCGGTCGCTACCTGGGCGTTTGCGCCTTTGCCTCCGGCGCGTCGATTGTGGGCTCGGCAGTCAACGCATCCATGATCGCTTCCGTGCTCCAGGCGCCGGCCACGCCGGGGCGGGCGCTCAGGTACGCGGCCGTCTCCTCCGCGGACCAGCCGTGTGCCTCGTGCAGCCCGGACGCGAAGTTGCGAAGGTAGGCGGCAGACGGGCGGCTGACCTTGGCGTCCACACGTCGCCATGGGGCGGTGAACGTCAGCACGGGGTAGCCGTCGATCTGCCCGGGACACACCAGCGTCTCGTATCGGCCGGGACCGAGCCGGAAGCGCCCGAACTCCAGGGCCAGCGTGAGGTCGAGGTCTCGTCCGGGTGGCTCGTGCATCTCCTGTGCCGCGATGTCGGAGAACTGCTCGGGGGTGATCAGGTAGGCCCGCGCCGGCATCTCCCCGTCGTCCGTCTGGTCGTAGAAGCCCATGCCGCCCGTCCAGACCTTCGACTCCAGGGAGAAGTAGAGCTGTCCGGGCAGCAGCACGGGCAGCGCTGCACGGGGCGGCCGCCGGTCGCGGCACCCGGGGTAGGCGCGTGCGCCGCCCGGCGGACAGCCGCCTGCGATGTAGTACATCAGCCGGTCGAGGTGCATGTTCGAGCCGTAGGCGGCGTACCAGACCAGCTCTGGACTCGACTCGTGGCCGGTCAGGGGTTCCGGACGTCGTGCAGCGCTCAGAGGTGTCATGTCAGTCCGTCGAGACGTCGTAGCGAATGACGTGCCTGTCGCCGGGGAGCGTCGTGATCATCACCCGGAGGGGCTTCCCGTCCTTGTCGTAGCCGGTTCGCCGGTGGACCGCGACTGGAGTGGCCGCGGGAAGAACAAGCCGCTCGCTCTCCTCCCGGGTGGGCATCCGGACCGTGATCTCATCGCTGTACCGCACCTGGATCAGGCCGGCGCTGGCGAGGACACCGCCGGGGGCCGACACGTCCTCGGGGAGCATCAGTGGCGTGTTCCGGACCAGCTCTTCCGGGAAGTACGAGTCGGCGAGGGCGTACGGTTCGTGATCCACGTAGCGGATTCGCTCGCGGACGACCGTCAGCGCCGTTGCCGGGTCGAGCTGCAGCTGTAGCGCCACCTCCTCCGGGGGGCGCCTGATGGACACCCGGATCTCCTGACGCGGCTCGTGGCCATGGGCAGCTATCTGGCTGGCCCACTGGTCACCGGCGGTGTGATTCGCCTCATGGACCGACCGGGACTCCATGGTCGTCCAGTTCCACACGGCCGGCGCGTAGCGCTCCCGCACGAAGCTGCCGCGCCCCTGCGCGGACACCAGCAGTCCCTCCTCGGTCAGACGGCCGAGCGCGAGTCGCACCGTGTTCCGGCTGACGTTGTAGGCCGTGGTCAGTTCCTCCTCGGACGGAAGTTTCTGGCCGGGCGCCAACTGGCCCTTCTCGATCTGAAGTCGCAGGTCATCGGCGATGGCGTGGTAGCGCGGGATCGGTTTGGCCATGTCGGATCTCCCTGACTTGGATGCCTTATTCCAACAAGGTACCCGGAAGTGCTTGACGAAGCGAGCATCCGTGCCCCAAGCTCATGCCATCAGCTTGTTGGAACAAGGTATCCAACAAGACCAGGTGAGATTGCATGCCTGGTGGGGCCTTCTTTGGGCTGCTCTGAGCTGCACAAACGCACCCGTGAATGGCCGGCGACCGCCGCGCTCAGGGTGAAGGGGCCCGGGATAGATCGGGCCGAGGTACCCGGCGCCTGGGCAGTCCGGAGGGCAAGACCGAAAGGTCCGCCGTCCGCGCCTGAACGGGAGCGCGCTCCCCAAGAGGACGGCATCACGGGCCCTGCTCCGCTCCGGCGGGGTGGGGCCCGAGCTGTGAACGAGTGACTTTGGCCCGGCCCTTCCGCTCGCGGTTGGGCCGTGGCCATGGCTACTCGTGCACCACGAGTGGCTGGGCCCGAAATGAGTCGGGCCGCCGCGCTCCGGCCAAGGAACGCGCGGCGGCCCTCGGGCTCACTCACCAACGATGAAGAGGTGAACCCGTGAGGTTGATTG
Source organism: Streptomyces sp. Y1 (assembly GCF_041053115.1). NCBI lineage: Bacteria > Bacillati > Actinomycetota > Actinomycetes > Kitasatosporales > Streptomycetaceae > Streptomyces > Streptomyces sp. Y1. Next base: position 4,082,418 of record NZ_CP163445.1, read on the forward strand.
TTGCAGGTCAACGGGTCGTTTCGGCCCTGGAGTTCGCTGAGCTGGCGCTCGGCATCGACAGCGCGCCGTTCGACGCGCTGTTCGGTGGTGTGGTCGGCGAGAGCGTGACCGAGTACGCCGCCCGCACCGACGTGGCCCGTGAGGTGCTGGCGGAGCTGTGGGAGGCGGACCCGGAGTCGGCGGCGGTCGCGGCCGAGCTGCTGCGGTGCGCCCCCGTCCCGCTGCACCGCCAGCGCGCCGCCGGCCGCCGGCCGCGTTCGGGGGTGGCGGCGTGAACGGGCCCAGCTTCCGCACGGAGCGGCGCACGGACTGGCACTTCGATGCCTGGTCCGGGATGACCACCCGCAACCCCAAGCCGGAGCTGCCGCCGGGGACCTCCGTCACCGGGGCCCTGGACCTGCCGGTGGGCGAGCTGCGGCGGGCCCTGGCGACGCACGAAGCCGGCCACGTCGCGGCCATGCTCTACTTCGGGGCCCCGTTCGAGCGCGTCTACATCCGCGACGACCTCGGCGTGGCGCCCGACCACCCCGGTAGCGGCGGTGCGGTCGTCTTCGGGACCACCTGGTCGGCCCCGCTCCGCGACGGCCTCATCATGCTGGCCGCCGGCGAACGGGCGCAGGACCGGTGGCTGCGCGAGAACGGCCGATGGAACGCCCAGCGCGGATGGGTGACCGAACTCGCCGCCATCGGCGACCGCCGCGACATCTACGAGGCCGTGCAGGACGCCTTCGACGAGGACGTCACCTTCGCTGCCGGGGACGACCCGTGCCGGGACCTGGCCGCGCTGCACGACCACACGGACACCTTGCTCTTCATGCTCTGGGAGCAGGTCGGCCGGATCGCCGACGCGCTCGCCCGGCACGGGGCGCTGACCCGGGCGCAGGCCTCCCACGTGGCCGGCTTCGGTGCGAAGGGCGGCGGCCGGTGAGCGGGCTGAGTGAGTTCCGGGCGGAGCGGCGGGCCGACCAGCAGGCAGCACGGGCGGAGAACCGGGCGGACCTGCGGGAGGAACGCGCGCAGGCCCGCCTCGACGCCGAAGCCGACCGGCAGCGGCGCGAGGCCGACCGCCGGGCGGCCGAAGAGGCCCGAGACCGGCGCCGGGCGGCGCGGTCCGCGCGGCTGGGCAGGGTGTCCGGCTGGGTGACGGCGAATCCGGCGCGGGCGTTCGTGCGCTTCGTGCAGGCCTGCTCGATCGTGCCGGCCGTGGTCTCCCAGGTCGCGGCCCTCGACCACGCGAAGGTGTACCTGCTGCTGGCGGTGTTGCTGGCCGCGATGTTGGAGGGCGGCGCGTGGGCGCTGGTCGCCATGGGCGCGCAGGCCGAGGGCGAGCGCTCCACCCACACCTACCGGCTCGGCGCGTGGGCGGCCGGCCTGGTCGCCGGCGGGATCAACTTCGCGCACGGCTGGCAGCAGTACCCGCAGCACCGGTGGGTGGCGTTCGTGCTGGCTCTGTCCAGCATCGGCGCGGTCTGGCTGACCGACCTGCAGACCCACGGCGGCCGCGGGCCGACCACCGCCGAGAAGAAGCAGGCCAAGGAGCAGGCCGAGCATGCCCGCCGCCGGGCCGAGCACCACCCGGACGTGCGGGCCGTCGCGGACCGGTTGCTGTCCGCGGCCCCGTTCGGCGCGCTCAGCGCCGATGAGGCGTGGCGGATCGCGTGGGAGTACGTCCACGGCGTCACCGTCCCGGGGCTGACCGCCGAGCTGCTGGCCCGCCGGCTCAACGCCCGCGCGCGGGTGGCGGAGCTGAGCGCGCTCCCGGCGCCGGCCGACATGTGGCCGGGAATGCCCGACGACCCGTTCCCCACGCTCACTCTCCCGCTGCCCTCCGGGCCCTCGGACGGCGTCTACCTCGACGCCGTTCCCGAGGGTCTGCGGAACGCTTCCCCGATCACGACGGAAGCGCTCGAAGCCCTTTACGGAACCGGGTCGGACGTGTCCGCACCGAATGCCGAAGAGCCCGTGGACGGGCCCTCGGCGGGCGCGGGCGGGAACGCTTCCGGCGCGGCCGGGGAGCGCTCCCTCGACCCGGCCGATCTCGCCCGGGTGCGCGTGTACGCCGCCGATCTCGCCACCGCCGGCAAGGAGCTGTCGACCCGCGCGGTCCGCTCGCTGCTCGGCTGCCGCAACGACTACGCCGTCCGCCTGCGCGCCGCCGTCCTGGCCGAGCGCGACAACTCCGGCAAGGAGAACCCCCAGTGACCACCACCATTGAGACCGCCACCACGGCCGGCGCCCAGATCAACGCCGCCGGCGCCCTGCTGGCCATCCTCACCACCCACGCCGACCTGCCCAACCCGCAGATCGACCTGCGGGAGGTTCGCGTGTCGGCCGGCGTCTGGCCGATGGGTCTGCGCATCGCCCTGCACAACGACATCAGCGCGTTCGAGCAGTGGCGCACCGCCCTCGACCTGGACCCCGACACCGTCGACCACAAGCACAGCCTCGGCGGCACCCTGGCCTGGCTCATCGTCACCGGCACCACCCACAGCGTCCCGGTCGAGTTGGTCGGCTACTACGACCTGCCCGAACCCGCCACCACCTGGGGCTAGCCGTGTCCCGGCCCCGGTTCTGGGACCCGGAGGGCCGCCGGTTCGGGGGCATCCCCACCTACCCGTGGAGGATGGCCCCGGCCGGTCTGCTCACCCGCAGCCAGCTCCGTGCCCGCGGCCTGCGCCCCGGCGGGCAGGACGTCGCCGCCCAGCTCATGTGGCGCTCCCGCCGCTCCACCTCGGGCGTGCGGGTCGCCTACCTCTACCGCCTCACCCTCGCCAAGCCCGTCCGCCCCATGACCGCGGGGCGACGCCGGGCGCTGGCCGCGGCGAACACGGCCCGCCGCACCTGCCCCGACTGCGGCAGGGACGCCGGCTACGTCTTGCCCGCGCACCTGGGCACCTGTCTGCCCTGCGCGGACGGCCTGTCGATCGCGGCCTAGTCAAACCCAACTCCACTGCTGCACAACCGAGTTCGTTCCTTGGGAGGAACGCCATGTCCCAGCAGAACCGCGAGATCATCACCATCCCCGCCAGCCTGCGCGACTGGTCCGTGTCCTGGCCGGAGTACGCGCCTCAGGACGTGACGCCGGCGGAGCTGCTGCCGCAGGCTCTCGCGTCCGACGTGCCGAGCTGGGCGGAGGGCGCGGCCACCCCGACCGCCGTGACCGACTGGGACCAGCGCCGCGCCAACGCGCTCGTCCCCTACGACCTGGACGGCCGCGGCTGGCCGCTCAACCCCGCCGGCCGCACCGGCGCGTGCGGCCGCAACCTGGGCAAGTGGGGTGAGAACCAGGCGGCCGACCCGATCGTGATCGCGGGCACCGGCCAGGCCCGGCGGATCCTGCTGATCACCCGGGACGACATCCATCGGGAGGCGATCCCCGGCGGCATGGTCGACGCGGGCGAGACGGCCCCGCAGGCGCTCACGCGTGAGCTGCTGGAGGAGACCGGCGTGGACCTGCGCCACCACCAGCCGGTCATCCTGGGCCGGGACCTGGTCGATGACTGGCGCAACTCGGACCACGCCTGGGTGGCGTCCACCTCCGCCTTGTACGTCCTGCCCGCCACCGTCACCGCGACGGCCGCCGACGACGCCCTCGACGCCACCTGGTACCCGGCCTGCTCCATGAACGCCCTGGAGACCGCCGTGGTCGCCGCCGGGCGCACCCTGTACGCCGCCCACCGCCCGCTGATCACCCGGGCCCTCGCCTACCTCGACCAGCAGTAACCCACCGCCAACACCAGACGACCATCAAACAGCTGACGGAGACACCATGAGCGACATCGAGTACATCGCCGAGGTCCACATCCTCACCGCCGCCGGCGAGTGGCTGACCTACTACGGAAACACCGGTACGACCCCCGAGGAAGCGCTCCGGTCCGCCAAGGCCGAAGCCCGGGGCGAGAACCCCAACGGGCGGATCATGGGCCACCGGGTCCGCGGCTGGAAGAAGTAGCGAGCCCCCCGGGACGGCCGTGCTTGCTTGCCGGCGCGTCCGGCCGTCCCGGGGCCCCTTTCGCACCACCAACGGCAGTGAGGAAGGAACCCCAGTGAACCAGGTAAACAGCCCCGGCCCCATGCCCGCGGCGGGGGTGGTGGTGGATCTGGCCAAGGCCCGCGCCGCCCGCACCCCCGCCCCCGTGCCCGCGGATGTCGCCCCGGCGCCGTCCGACCCGATTGAGGGCGTCGTCATCCCCAGCTCGCCCACCGGGCCGGCGGCTCGTGTTCCGGCGTGGGTGCGCCGGGGCCGGTCGGTGCGGGTGGTGCTCACCCACGACCGCACGCGCACCGCCGCCCGGCTGGTCGTGCGCCACGGCGCCTACGTCGTCGCTGGTGCCGGTATCGCGGCCCGGCGGGCGTGGGAGGGGCGCACGCTGTCCCGCTACGAGCGGATGATGCGCACCGCCGAGGCCGCCGGGCAGCACGAAGTGGCCATGGAGTGGGAGGTGCGCGCCGCAGCCTTCCGCGCGGCCCGTCACCAGCGGCGCATGGACCTGCTGAAGGCCCCTCAGCAGCTTGCCAAGTCGGCGGCGTTCGCCCTCGGCACCGCGCAGGGCGCGCTGCTGGTGCTCGGCATCATCCTGGCGATCGCCGAGAAGGACATCTCCCGCATCGTCGCGCCGACGATGACCACGATCGACCTGATCCGCTGGGCGGCGGTGTTCATCGGCATCGTCTGGGGGCCGTTGACCGTGGTCGGCCCGTGGCTGGGCCTGCTGTCCCTGTGGGCGATCGGCCGCCACCGTCAGGCCGCCCCCGCGTGGACCCTGCCGGCCGCCGCGACGGCCACGGTCGGCGCGCCGATCACCCCCTCGGTCGTGGTCACCTCGCTGCGGGACCTGGGCATCGCCCCGCTCCGGGGCGCCATCAAGGAGATGGGCGACGCCGGGGCGGGGATGCTCGGCCCGATCCGCATCGCCGGATGCGGGGTCGAAGTGGATGTCACCCTGCCCTCCGGCGTGTCGACGGAGGAGGTCCAGAAGCGTCGCCGCAAGCTCGCCGAAAACCTCAGCAGGCACGAGCACGAGGTGTTCATCACGATCCCGCAGGCCGCCCGCACGGTGCGGCTGTGGATCGCCGACTCCGGCGCGCTGGACGAGCCGATCGGCCCGTCCCCGCTGGTCACCGACCCCGACACCAGCGCCGACCTCTACAACGGCCGCGCCCCCTGGGGCCAGGACCTGCGCGGTGACGCCGCCGCCCTGTCGCTGCTGCAGCGCCACCTGCTGATCACCGGCCTGTCCAACCAGGGCAAGACCGCCTCGCTGCGGGCGCTCGCCCTGTGGCTGGCCCAGGACACGAGCGTGGAGTTCCGCATCGCCGACCTCAAGGGCGTGGGCGACTGGCGCATGTTCGACGGCCTCGCCACCGTGCTCATCCAGGGGCCGACCGACCAGCACGTCATCGACGCGACCGAGATGCTGGAAGCCGGCGTCGCCGAGATGGAACGGCGTATCGAGCTGCTGGAGCAGTCCGGCGCCACGGACGGCGTCACCCGCGAGATGGCGCGCACCGACCCCCGGTTCCACCCGATCGTGCTGCTGGTCGACGAAGCGCAGGTCGCGTTCATGTGCCCCGCCAAGGGCGACGACGGCCGCCCGTTCGGCGGGACCAAGGCCACCAGCCGCTACTTCATGGCCGCCCGCAAGCTCCACAACCAGGGCCGCGCCGTGAACGTGACGCTGTGGCAGGGCACCCAGGACCCGACCAACGAGAACCTGCCCAAGCTGGTCCGCGAGGGCGCCCACGTTCGCGCCTCGCTGGTCCTCGGCACGGAGGAGCAGGCCCGCATGGCGCTGGGCGACAAGGCCGTCGACGGCGGCGCCGCCCCGCACAAGCTCCGCCAGGGCCTGGACAAGGGCACCGTGGTCGTCGCCGGCGACGGCGTCAAACTCGCCCCCGGCCAGTCGTCCATCACGATCCGCACGCACTTCATCTCCGGCGAGCAGGCCGGCGAGATCGCCGACCGTGCGAAGGCCCGCCGCACCGGGGTCACCACCCGCTCCGCCATCGAACGCGCCGAGGACGTCTACCCGCTCGCCGACATCGCCGCCGTCCTCGGCGACGAGAAGCGGATGCGCACCCAGGAAGTCCTCTCCGCCCTCGCCGCCCTCGACCCGGGCCGGTACCGGGAGTGGACCTTCGGCGACCTCAAGGCCGTGCTGGACGCGGTCGGCGCCGCCCCCTACAAGTCGGACGGGCAGATGGTCGTCTCCCGGGCCAAGGTCGAATCCGCCCTTCAGCTCCGCGCCGAAGACGCCGGAGCGTAACCAGCGGACTAGAGGGAGCCCGCAGGGAGCCAGGGAGTTCTCCCTGACCGCCTCCCTGAGCCTCCGCAACGCCCTGATCAGCCCTGATAGAAGCGCCAGGGAGGCAGGGAGGCGCCCCCCGACACCCCCCAGGAAGGCCCCCGGGCGGCATCCCCGGCCCGGGGGCTCCTCCCTCCCTGCCCACCCGCCATCACTCTCCGCATCCACCCCCCAAGGAAGGAGGGACCCCGCCGTGACCGTCCCCGCCGCGATCCGGCCGCTCGCCGCCGTCCACCTGCGCGAGGCCATGGACGCCGCCGCCGACCACCGGCCCGCCGCCGCCCTCGCCGCGCTCATGCACATCGACCCGCAGTCCTGGACCGCCATCACCCAGCGCGCCGACCTGCTCGGCGCCGACCTGATCGACCTGCTCGCCCACGCCGCCCGCACCGGAGGAACCCCGTGAGCACCACCACCAGCGCGATCACCGCCGCCGTCCTCTTCGGCCCCGGCGCCCTGCTCGGCGCCGCCACCCTCATCACCCAGCGCGGCGCCCGCACCGACTCCGCCGCCGTCCACCAGGTGCTCGCCGAGTCCGCCGCCGAACGCGCCGCCCGCGCCACCACGCCGGACACCGCCCCGCCGGACGGCGGCGAGGGCGCCCCCGCCCCGGCCACCGAGCAGCCCGCCCCGCTCGCCACCGTCCTCGCCTTCCCCGAGGGGCGGGTGCGGCGTGCGGCCTGACCTCTCCGTGCGAAACGACGGCGGGCTGAGGATCGCCTCGCTGTGCTCCGGCTACGGCGGCCTGGAGATGGCCGTCCTCGGCGCCCTCGACGGCCAGGTCGTCGTCGGCGCCGAGGCCGACCCCCACGCCTCCGCCGTCTTCACCCACCACCACCCCGGCGTGCCGAACCTCGGCGACATCACCGCCGCCGACTGGCTGCAGGTCCGTGACCGGCACCGGCCGGACGTCGTGATCGCCGGGTTCCCCTGCAAGGACATCTCCAACGCCGGCCCCAGGGAGGGAATCCGTGGCAAGCGCTCCGGGATCTGGACGAACGTCGCTGAGGCTGTTCGCGTCCTTCGACCGCGTCTCGTCTTCCTGGAGAACGTGGCGGCGCTCTGCTCGCGCGGGCTGGACGTCGTCGCCGCGGACCTGGCCCAGGTCGGGTATGACGCGCGGTGGACATGCGTACGCGCTGGTGACCCCGAAGTCGGCGCCCCGCACCAGCGCGACCGCTGGTTCGCCGTCGCCCATCCCGCTGATGCCCACCCCGACGAGTTCGGACGGAACTGGCGGACCGGGGATCTCACCGAAACGCAGGGGGGGCATGAACCTGCGCACGCTGGTGACCAGGCTCCCGCACCCCGAATCCTGAACCTCCTGCCGACGCCGGCCGCCCGGGATTGGAAGTCCGGTGCCTCCAACTTGTTCGGCCGCAACTCCCGGCCGTTGAACGAGTTCGCCGTCAACGTCCTCGCCCCGCTCGACGGCCGGTGGGTCACCCGCGACGGCATCGACTACGGGCCCGCGATCCGCCGATGGGAGGCCGTCCTCGGCCGCCAGGCCCCGCCCCCCACCATGCTCGGCCCCCGAGGCGGCGTGCGCCTGTCGCCCCGGTTCACCGAGTGGATGCAGGGCCTGCCAGACGGGCACGTCACCGGCCTCGGCCTCGGCCCCAAGCACGAGCTGACGATCCTCGGCAACGGCGTCATCCCCCGTCAGGCCCGATACGCCTACGGCCACCTTCTCGGCGCCCACCACGCCGCCCCCGCCACCACTCCACTCGCCGCCTGACCGAAAGGCAAGCCCATGTACGACGACGACCCCGACTTCGACGACTACGACGACTACGACTACGACGTGTACGGCACCGACAGCCCCGGCGACTGGCAGCCCGGCGAGTGCGACCACTGCACCGGCGGCGAGCCCGTCGAGACCCCGCTCGGGCCCATCTACTGCGCCTGCCAGATCGGCCAGGGCGCCGCCCCCGAACACTGCGCCTGCGGCCCCGACGACGACTGACCGGCCTGTGCCGACCGCCGTGCCGACCGCCCCTCGCCCCACGGCGTGGTGCGGGCGGTGCGGGGGACGGACAGTCCGCCCCACCGAAGCCCTGGAGGGCCACGTGGCCAAGCACACCTACCTCGACCCGCGCCAGATGGGCGCCGACAACCTGACCGACGCCGCCCGCCTCTTCCTGCTCGGCGTGCGCATCGTCCGCGCCGAGAACCGCGGCAAGTCCACCGCGCGCCTGGAGAAGAAGGCCGACCGCATCCAGGACGAGGCCTTCGCCCGCTGGGACGCCAAGTACGGCGCCCCCGAGGAGGACTGATCTCCCCGGAGCGGCCGGTGAATCCCGCCAAGGCTTCCGGCCGCTCCGGTCCCCTGCTCAACCCGAGAAGAGGAGACCACCCAGCATGACCCTTCGCACCACCAACCGCCACCACCGGCCCAAGCCCGCGTGGACGGCCGCCCGCGCGCTCGCGCTCGCCGCCGCCGAGCGCGGTCTGTCCGTCTTCCCCCTGTCCCCGAGCAAGCTCCCGGCCGTCGCCTCCGCCCACCGCGACCAGCCGAACTTGCGCTGCACCGGCCAGTGCGGCGCCCTCGGACACGGCGTCCACGACGCCACCACCAACCCCGCCCGCATCCGCGCCCTGTTCGCCGCCGCCCCCTGGGCCACCGGGTACGGCATCGCCTGCGGCCGCGCCCCGCACCACCTCATCGGCGTCGACCTGGACGTGAAAAACGGCCTGGACGGCATCGCCGCCCTCGCCGCCCTCGCCGAGAACCGCGGCTTCACCGTGCCGGACACGGTCACCGTGGCGACCCCGACCGGCGGCCGGCACCTGTGGTTGACCGCCCCCGCGAGCGCGCGGGTGCCGAACTCGGCGAGCAAGCACGCGCCCGGCGTGGACGTGCGCGGCTCCGGCGGGTACCTGGTCGGCCCCGGCTCCCTCGGCACCCGCGGCTACTACCGCTACGCCGCCGACACCGACCCCTCCCACATCGCCCCCGCCCCCACCGCCCTCCTCGCCGTCCTGACGCCCCCTCCGGCGCCGCCCGCACGCCGAGTGTCCACGCAGAGCCGAACGGGCGCCAACGGGGCCCTGGACGGCCTTGCGCGGTTCGTTTCGGACGCCGGGCCCGGTGAGACGAACAACCGACTGTTCTGGGCGGCCTGCCGGGCGTTCGAGAACCCGCGCATCGACCCGCTGCGGGCCGAACGCGTGCTGCTGGACGCGGCCGTGGCCAAGGGACACCCGGAGCGGGAAGCCGCTGGCACCATCGCCTCCGCCCGCCGCCGGTCGGGGGCCAGCCGGTGAGCGCCAAGGACAAGGATGGCAAGGGGCCCTCGCAGGCATCGCTGCTGGTCGAACTCGCCCGCTCCCGCTACGAGCTGGTCATGTCCGAGGACGGCCGCCCCTACGGCGTGCAGATCGGCGGCCCCGCCGTCGTCATGCCCCTGCGAGGCAAGGCCGGCCTGCGCTCCCGCCTGTCCCTGGAGTTCACCGACGCCAACGCCGGACAGGTACCCTCCCAGTCCGCACTCGCCGACGCGATGACCGTGCTCGAAGGCCTCGCGGGCAAGGTCGACCCGGTGCCCGTGCACCTGCGAGTGGCGGGAGGCCCCGGGCGGATCGTTCTCGACCTCGGTACGGCGGACGGCCGCTGTGTGCTGGTCACCCCGGATGGCTGGACCGTGGAAGCCCGCTCGCCGGTGCTGTTCCGCCGCTCCGGCACCATGGCCCCGATGCCCGAACCGGTGCGCGGTAAGGACGGGTTGGCCGAGCTGCGCGGCCTGCTGAACATGGACGACTCCGGGTTCCACCGGCTGGTCGCGTGGCTGGTCGCCGCGTGGATCCCGCACATCCCCCACCCGGTGCTGACGTTCAAGGGCGAGCAGGGCACCGGCAAGTCCAAGGCCGCACAGACCGTCATCAACCTGGTCGACCCCTCGCCCGCGACCAAGCGGAGTCAGCCGAGGGACGTGAAGGCGTGGGCCACGCAGGCGTTCAACTCCTGGGCCCTGTGCCTCGACAACGTCTCCGCGATCCAGCCATGGCTGTCCGACACGCTGTGCAAGGCCGTCACCGGGGACGGGATCATCGACCGCGCCCTCTACACCGACGACGACGTCGTCGTGCTGAGCTTCCGGCGGGTGCTGGCGATGACCACCATCGACGCCGGCGCGCTCGCCGGAGACCTCGCCGAGCGCATGTTCCTGCTCGACCTGCAGCTCATCAGCGAGGAACAGCGCCGCACTGAGGAGGAGCTGGACGCCACGTTCGGCGAGGCGCGGCCCGCCATCATCGGCTCGCTGCTCGACCTGCTGGTGAAGGTCCTCAAGGTGCTGCCCACGGTCAAGCTGGAACGCAAGCCCCGCATGGCCGACTTCGCCCGCGTACTGGCCGCCGTCGACCAGATCCAGGGCTGGACCACCCTCAAGGACTACACGTCCACCTCGGAGAACACCTACGCCGACGCCCTCGAAGGCGACCCCTTCGGCAGCGCCGTCGCCGAGTTCGCCGACCAGCAGGCATCGTGGTCCGGCACCGCCGGGCGCCTGCTCGAACTGTTGCCCCCGCCGGACGGCTTCCACCCGAAGTGGCCCAAGGACGCCACCCGCGTCTCCGGACAGCTCAAGCGCCTCGCCCCGATCCTGCGCTCGGTCGGCATCTCCTACGACGACAGCAAGCGGTCCAACGACCGCAAGCGCACCCGGCTGATCACCCTGACCAGAGATCCCGGGATTTCAGCGTCCGCACCGTCCGCAGCGTCCGCAACCCGCTTTGAGCAGGGAGAACTTGCGGACGCTGACCCCAACCCCAGCGTCCGCACAGCGTCCGGCCAGCGTCCGCAACCGCCCCGTGCGGACGCTGCGGACGCTCATGCGGACGCTGAGAACACCGCAGCGTCCGCAACCCGCACCCCGGCTGACCAGCGCCGCAACCCCAGTGCGGACGCTACGGACACTGCGGACGCTGTTTTGCAGGCAATCTCCGGCCAGCGCCCCCCGTGCACCACCTGCGGGCACCCCCTCGACCCCGTCCTCACGACCATCGGCGCCACCAAACACCCCACCTGCTGAACCCGGGAGGAGACCGGCGTGACCACGCTCGCAACCACCGCCGTTGAGTTCGACCTCACCTTGGTCGCCCTCACGGTTGAGGAGGCCGCCCGCCGCCTCAGCATCGGCCGCACCACCATGTACGCCCTCATCCGCGACGGCGAGATCGAGACCATCCCGATCGGGCGCGCCCGACGCGTGCCGGCGGAGGCCGTCGCGAACTACGTCCGCGCCCGCATGCAGAAGAACCCCACCCCCATCGCAGCCTGAGGAGGCAGCACCCTTGGCGACCCGTCAGCCGAACGGAGCATCCAGCATCTACCAGGACAAGGAGGGTAAGTGGCACGGCCGCGTGACGGTTGGCGTAAAAGACGACGGCACGCCGGACCGGCGGCACGTCCGCGGGAAGACCCGGGCGGAGGTGACCAAGAAGGTCCGGGAGCTGGAGAAGAAGCGGGACGACGGCAACGTCCCGAAGGCCGGGAAGAAGTGGACCGTGGCGACGTGGCTCACCCATTGGGTGGAGAACATCGCCGCGCTGCACGTCCGGCCGAACACCCTCTCCGGGTACCGGGTGGCGGTGAACGTCCACCTGATCCCCGGGGTGGGTGCCCACCGGCTGGAGAAGCTGGAGCCGGAGCACCTGGAACGGCTCTACAAGAAGATGCAGGACAACGGCAGCAAGCCGGCCACCGCGCACCAGGCGCACCGCACCATCCGGACGGCGCTCAACCAGGCGATCCGACGCGGGCACCTCACCCGCAACGTCGCTTCGCTGGCCGTCGCGCCCAAGGTGGAGGAAGAGGAGGTTGAGCCGTACGAGGTCGAGGAGGTGCAGGCGCTCCTCCTGGAGGCGGGCAAGAACCGGAACAGCGGCCGGTGGGCCATCGCGCTGGCGCTTGGCCTGCGACAGGGCGAAGCGCTCGGACTCCAGTGGCGGGACGTCGACCTGGAGGCGGGCACCCTGCGCGTCCGGCAGGCCCGGCAGCGGCCGAAGTACGCGCACGGCTGCTCGGAGCCGTGCGGGCGAAAGCACGCCGGCCGGTGCCCGGAGAGGGTCCGGACGAACGCGGACGCCGCACTCACGAAGTCCCGGGCGGGTAAGCGGCTGATCGGTCTTCCGGATCAGCTGGTCAAGCTGCTGAAGCTCCACAAGGAGGAGCAGGACCGGGAGCGGCTGGCCGCCCGTCAGGAGTGGGTGGAGGGCGGATGGGTCTTCGCGTCGGAGACCGGACACCCGCTCATCCCCCGAACGGACTGGGACCGGTGGAAGGAACTGCTCGCCGCCGCCGGCATCCGGGACGGGCGCCTGCATGACGCTCGTCACACCGCCGGGACGATCCTGCTCCTGCTCGGCGTGCCGGAGCGGGTCGTGATGCAGATCATGGGGTGGTCCAGCACCGCCATGACGCACCGGTACCAGCACGTGACGGCCCGGATCAGGCGGGACGTGGCGATGCAGATCGGCGGCCTCATCTGGGAGGTGGCCAAGGACTCCGGCGACAGCGAGCAGGGCGGGCCGGACGGCTCGGAGAAGGCGGCCTAACAGGGGAACTGAGACCAAAACTGAGACCGGCACGACGAAGGGCCCCGACCGTTCCCGGTCGGGGCCCTTCGTTTTTCCTGCTCATGGCGGTAGCGGTGGGATTCGAACCCACGGTGGAGTTGCCCCCACACACGCTTTCGAGGCGTGCTCCTTTGGCCGCTCGGACACGCTACCGAGGGGAACTCTACCGGACGGGTGGCGCGGTCACGAAATCCGTATCCGGAGCCGGCCCGCGGCCGGGGTCAGCGGTGGGTGTCGAAGAAGGCGCGCAGCTGCTCGCCGCACTCCTCGGCGAGGACGCCCCAGACCACTTCGGGGCGGTGGTTGAGCCGGCGGTCGCGCATCACGTCGAAGAGCGAGCCGGCCGCGCCGGCCTTCTCGTCGACGGCGCCGTAGACCACCCGGTCGATCCGGGAGAGCACGATGGCGCCGGCGCACATCGTGCACGGCTCCAGCGTGACGACCAGGGTGCAGCCGGAGAGCCGCCATTCCCCGAGCTTCGCCGCGGCCTGCCGGATGGCGACCACCTCGGCGTGCGCGGTCGGGTCGCCGACCGCCTCGCGCTCGTTGTGGCCGCGCCCGACGACCTCGCCGTCCGGGCCCAGGACGAGCGCCCCGACCGGGACGTCACCGGTGGCCGGCGCCAGGGCGGCCTCGGCGATGGCGAGGCGCATCGGCGCCGCCCAGCGGTCACGGACCGGGTCGGGGCGGACGGGAGCGGGCAGGGGGGCGATGCGGAGTGCGGTCTGCGCGGCGGATGCGGGCTGCATGGCATCCAGTGTCGGGCATCCGGCCCGGGTGCCGGTGCGGGGCACCGGCCGTTACCGGACCGCCTCCAGCACCTCGCCGCAGCCCAGGGCCTCGGCGATCTCCTCCAGGGCGTCGCCCGGCACCGCGCCCTCGCCGCTGAGGCCGAGCAGGTCCTCGGAGGCCAGGCCGAACTCGGTGAGCAGGTGGGAGTCGCCGAGCGGGCCGACCGGGACGCTGCCCCGGCCGTCCTCGTCCTCGTCGTCCTGGGCCTGGGTGTCCTCGCTCTCGTCCAGCAGGTGGTCGAGGTCGCCGAACTCGCTCTCGCCGGCCTGGTCGACCAGTTCGTCGGTGAGGACGGAGCCGTAGGAGCTGCGGGCGGCGGCGGCGCCGTCCGACACGAAGATCCGCGGGTCCTCCTCGCCGTCCACCCGGACGATGGCGAACCAGGCGTCCTCCTGTTCGATGAAGATCAGGACGCTGTCGTCGTCCTGGGCACTGTCGCGGGCCAGGTCGGCCAGGTCGGCCAGGGTTTCGACGTCGTCGAGCTCGGCCTCGCTCACATCCCACCCGTCCTCGGTGCGAGCAAGCACTGCAGCGAAGTACGCCACCAGGGACACTCCCAAGATCATCGGTCTCGGCTGTCGGCGCGTACGGGCGACGCGGAATCCTGGCCGCCCCCGCGCCAGAGGCGGTCCGCTTGTTCGGACCGTCCCATCGGAATCGTGACAGAAAGCCCGCCCTTGCGGGGGGTGTTCGGCAGCGCGTCTTCGCAGGTCGTGTCGGAAGGCCCGACCGGCGGGCGACGGCGTGCCACCGGTGCGGTGCGGAGCGTGTCGGAGCGCGCCCGGGCGTCCCGGAGGGCCCGGTCAGATCCGGAACGTTCGCATCCGCATCGCTTCGCGCATCCGCCGCTCCTTGGTCCGCCGGGGCTGGACCCGCTCGCGCAGTTCGCGCGCCTCCGCGAGCTCGCGCAGGAAGACGGCCCGCCGCTTGCGGCGCTCCGCCTCGGTCTCCGGAGGGTCCTGCGACGGGCCGGAGCGCCGGCCCGCCCCGATGACGGGCTCGTCCGCCGAGCCGTCCCCGGGTTTCGGGTTGCTCGTCATGCGTCGAGACATTCCCAGTTCGGCCCGGTTGATACCACGGGATCCGTTTCCGACCGGACATTCGCCGCGTGTCACGGCGTGTCACCGCGAGGTGACCCGTCCCGGTCAGCGGCCCTGGCACGGCGTGTCGTACGCGCGTCCGGGAGCGGGCTAACCTCGATGCATGCGTCTCCACGTCGTCGACCACCCCCTGGTGGCCCACAAGCTCTCCACCCTGCGCGACGAGCGCACCGACTCGCCGACCTTCCGTCGCCTGACCGACGAGCTGGTGACCCTCCTCGCCTACGAGGCCACCCGGGACGTCCGCACCGACGAGGTGGAGATCACCACGCCCGTGGCGGTCACCCTCGGCACCCGGCTCAGCTACCCGCGCCCGCTGGTCGTGCCGATCCTGCGGGCCGGCCTCGGCATGCTGGACGGGATGACCCGGCTGCTGCCCACCGCCGAGGTCGGTTTCCTCGGCATGGTGCGCAACGAGGAGACCCTGGAGGCCTCCACCTACGCCACCCGGATGCCGGACGACCTCTCCGGCCGCCAGGTCTACGTGCTCGACCCGATGCTGGCCACCGGCGGCACGCTGGTCGCCGCGATCAAGATGCTGATCGAGCGCGGCGCCACCGACGTCACCGCCGTGGTGCTGCTGGCCGCGCCGGAGGGCGTCGAGGTGATGCAGCGGGAGCTGGCCGGGCTGCCGGTCACCGTGGTCACCGCCGCGCTGGACGAGCGGCTGAACGAGAACGGCTACATCGTCCCCGGCCTCGGCGACGCGGGCGACCGCCTGTACGGCACCGCGGGCTGACCCCCACCCCGAACGGACGAGAGCCCCCCGACCGGAGTCGGGGGGCTCTCGTCCGTTCGGGGTCCGTCCGCCGGGGGGTCAGCAGCTGCCGGTGGCGGTCGGGGTGGGGGAGGGCTTGACGGCCAGGGCGAGGGCGGCGGCCGCCTGGTTCTCGTCCAGCAGGGCGTTGTAGCTGTCGCCGATCACGAAGTCGACGGTGGCGTCGGTGCGGGCGTCGGCGGTGACGGCGGCCCCGGCGATCTGCGAGCCGACCAGGGTGCCCGCGCCGGCGCCGGCCGGGCCGGCGATCACCTGGGCGGGGCCGGGCACCTTCTTGTCCAGCTCGGCCGGGGCGTTGCCGACCTTGCCGATGGTGAAGCCGCGCTTCTTCAGCTCCTCGGCGGTCCGCCCGGCCAGGCCGGCCTTGGTGGTGGCGTTGTAGACGTTCACCGTGACGGTGGCCGGCTTCGGGATCGCGTGCGGGTCGCCCTGGGCGGCGGCCGGGGTGCCGGCGGCGGGAGCGCCCGGGGCGCCCGGGGTGGCGCCCGGCGTCGGGGCGGCCAGCGCCTTGCCGGACGGGGTCGCGCAGGCCTGCGCCGAGGTGTTCTTGTTCCGGCCGGTGAAGATGTCGTACAGCTGCACGCCGCCGAGGGCGATCAGGGCCAGCGCGAGCAGGCCCGCGAGCGCCGCGATCACCTTGCGGCTCTTCTTCGGGGGCCGGCCCAGCCGCGGGTAGGCGTTGCCGGTGACGCGGTACTGCTTCCCCTTGAGGCCTTGGGGAGTCAACATGCTCACGGTTTGTCTCCCCCTCGTGCCGGGGCGGGGTCGGGATGACGGGTCGGCCGGTGCGGGTGTCCGCCGGGTGCGGCGGAATCCCAGGTCGTAGCCGTAGTCAGCAGCGTAGTGCCGTCCGGCTGCGAAGGTACTAAACGATCATCATCTGGAGTATCCCGGTACCCGAAAGGGGGTACCCGGCCGGGTGTCCGGGTACGCGCGGACCGCCCTCCGCGGGGTGGCGGTCGGGCGGTCCGGGATGCGGGTGAGGCGGCCGGGGACGGCCGTCACTCCATTTCGAGGACGCGGGCGTGCAGCACCTGGCGCTGCTGCAGCGCGGCCCGTACGGCCCGGTGCAGCCCGTCCTCCAGGTAGAGGTCGCCGTGCCACTTCACCACGTGGGCGAAGAGGTCCCCGTAGAAGGTCGAGTCCTCGGCCAGCAGGGTTTCCAGGTCGAGTTGGCCCTTGGTGGTCACCAGCTGGTCGAGCCGCACCGGACGCGGGGCGACGTCAGCCCACTGGCGGGTGCTCGTCCGGCCGTGATCCGGGTACGGCCGCCCATTGCCGATGCGCTTGAAGATCACACGGAAAGCCTACCGTTCGGACGGCGAATGGCGTAGCAGCCGCGGCGCCGCCACGCCCCCGGGTGTGAGCTGCGGGCGGGCGAATGCGGCTGTTTGATGGGAAATGTCGCGAAGTTCGGTCGCGGCCCGCCTTCCTCGCCACCAGCCGCCAGCCGTCCGTCGCTCAGGAGTGTGCGCCGATGTCCTCCGCCCTCACCCCGCCGTCCGTCCGCGAGATCGCCGACGGGTACGCCTTCACCGGGCCCGCGCTCGACCTCGGCGCGGTGCTGCTGGACGGCACCGCGTACCCCGACGCCCAGGTGCGCATCCCGCTCGGCGTGCTCAACCGGCACGGGCTGGTCGCCGGGGCCACCGGCACCGGCAAGACCAAGACCCTCCAGCTGATCGCCGAACAGCTCTCCGCCCAGGGCGTGCCGGTGTTCCTCGCCGACATCAAGGGCGACGTCTCCGGCGTCTGCGCGCCCGGTACGCCGAGCGAGCGCACCGCCGCCCGGGCCGCCGAGGTCGGGCAGCCGTGGACGCCGCAGGGCTGCCCGACCGAGTTCTACGCGCTCGGCGGTCAGGGCGCCGGCATCCCGGTCCGGGCCACCGTCACCAGCTTCGGGCCGCTGCTGCTCGCCAAGGTGCTGGACCTGAACGAGACCCAGGAGTCCTCGCTCAGCCTGGTGTTCCACTACGCCGACCGGAAGGGCCTGGAGCTCTACGACCTCAAGGACCTCACCGCCGTGATCGGCCACCTCACCTCGCCCGAGGGCAAGGAGGAGCTGAAGACCATCGGCGGCCTCTCCGCCGCCACCGCGGGCGTCATCCTGCGCGCGCTCACCGTGCTGGAGAACGAGGGCGCCGGGGCGTTCTTCGGCGAGCCCGAGTACGACACCGCCGAACTGCTGCGGACCGCCCCGGACGGCCGGGGCGTCGTCTCGGTGCTCGAACTGCCCGCCGTGCAGGACCGGCCGCGGCTGTTCTCCACCTTCCTGATGTGGCTGCTCGCCGACCTCTACCAGGAACTGCCCGAGGTCGGGGACCCGGACAAGCCCAAGCTGGTGTTCTTCTTCGACGAGGCGCACCTGCTGTTCAAGGGCGCCTCCAAGGCCTTCCTGGAGGCGATCACCCAGACCGTCCGGCTGATCCGCTCCAAGGGCGTCGGCATCTTCTTCGTCACCCAGACGCCGAAGGACGTGCCGGCCGACGTCCTGGCGCAGTTGGGCAACCGGGTGCAGCACGCGCTGCGCGCCTTCACCCCGGACGACGCCAAGGCGCTCAAGGCCACCGTCTCGACCTTCCCGCGCTCCTCCTACGACCTCAGCGCGGTGCTCACCTCGCTCGGCACCGGCGAGGCCGTGGTCACCGTCCTCTCCGAGAAGGGCGCGCCGACGCCCGTCGCGGCGACCAGGCTGCGCGCGCCGCAGTCGCTGATGGGGCCGGTCGAGGCGGCGGCGCTGCAGGCGGCCGTCGACGCCTCGCCGCTGACGGCGCGCTACCGGGACGCGATCGACCGGGAGTCGGCGTACGAGAAGCTGACGGCGCGGGCCGACGCCGCGCGGCCCGAGCCCGTCGAGCCGGCGCGGGAGCCCGAACGCGAGCCCGCGCCGCGGCGGGAGGGGCGGGAGGAGCGGGAGGAGGCGAAGGGCGCGGGCGGGCTGCTCGGCTCGCTGCTGAGCAACCCGACGGTGAAGTCCTTCGCCCGCTCGGCCGGGCGGCAGCTCGGGCAGGAGATCTCGCGCAGCCTGTTCGGGACGTCCCGGAAGCGGCGGTAGGTCAGCCGGAGAGGGCGGCGCCGATCCGGTCCAGGGAGGACAGCCGCATCAGGCCGTAGTGGTAGAACTCGACCTCGGGCACGCCGAGTTCGCGCAGGACGGCGATCTTGGCGGCGAGGTTCTCCGGGCCGTCGCAGTCGGCGGCCATCGGGCGCAGGATCACCGCCATGTCCTGCGGGCGGACGCCGTGCAGGGCGAAGGCGGCGAGCTTCTCCCGGACGGCCTCCGGGGTCCTCGCGTAGCCGAGCGTCTCGATCTGGTCGACGACCTCGGTGAGGGCGGGCAGGTCGATGCCGGCGAGCCAGCCCCGGCCGGGGCCGCCGCCGTCCATGAAGCTCAGCCGCATGCCGTGCCGGCGGGCCTGCTCGGTGAGGTCGGCGGCGAGCGAGGTGACGGTGGCGGCG
Source organism: Streptomyces sp. Y1 (assembly GCF_041053115.1). Lineage (NCBI taxonomy): Bacteria > Bacillati > Actinomycetota > Actinomycetes > Kitasatosporales > Streptomycetaceae > Streptomyces > Streptomyces sp. Y1. The sequence goes on from NZ_CP163445.1 coordinate 4,101,431, forward strand.
GAGGCGTCCACGTACGCGGCGAAGGCGCCGTCCGTGAGGGCGCTCAGGTCGGCGGGCTCGGCGGCGGCCCGCTCGTCGGCCAGCCGGCGGCGCAGTTCCGTCCGGACCGCCGCGGCGACCTCGTCGGCCGGGACGCCCGCGCGGACGGCGGCGGCGCGGCAGTGCGGGCAGAAGCAGACGCCGAGCAGGGCCTCGGCGGTCGGGCCCAGCTCCTCGAAGTAGCGCTCGTGGTGGTAGCCGTGGCGCAGGCCGTGGAAGTGCGGGGACTCGGCGCGGACCGCGTCCACGCCGTACCGGGCGAGCTCGGCGACCAGGGTGAGGGCGTACTCCCGGACCTCCGGGTTGGCCGGGCAGAGCTCGGTGAGGTGGCGGTCGCCGAAGGCGTTGGCCGGGGAGCAGTCGGGGTGGGCGAAGCCGAGCCGGTCGTTGTGGCAGAACACCGTCCAGGCGTGCAGCTTCAGGCCGCGGCGGCCGGCCTGCGCGGCGGCCTCGGCGAAGGGGTCGTGCTCGCCGATCGCGGTGGACGGGACGGGCGCGAGGCGCCGGCCCCGCCAGGCGGCCGGGTCGGGGCGGAAGTACGCGGCGCCGGGCTCCAGGTAGCGGACCACCCGGCGGGGGTTGTGCGGGAAGACGTCGCGGGCCTCGTGGTAGACCGAGGCGAGGGTGACGCCGCCGACCCGGGCGCGGTCGGTGAGGTTGCCGAAGAAGGCGTCGGCGCCCTCGTCGAGCAGGTCGGTGGCGAAGGCGAGGACGGACGACTCCACGGTGCGGCTCCGGAGCGGGGGCGGGCTGGTGTGCCGCCCACGCTAGCCGCCGGGGTGGGAATGGTCTATACCTGACACCCGCTGGAGGATCTCAGAGGCCGAGGTCGTCGAGTTGCTTGAGCAGGTCGGCGTGGGGGCTGTTCGAGGCGGTGGGTGCGGTGGGTGCGGTGGACGCGGTGGACGCGGGGGCGGGCTTCGGCTTCGCCCCGTCGCGGAGCAGGGCGGCGGCGGCCAGTCCGCCGATCAGCCCGCCGAGGTGGCCCTGCCAGCTGACGCCGTGGGCGACCGGCAGCACGCCGATCAGGATCGTCCAGTAGGTGGCGGCGACGCCGAGGCCGACGACCGCGTCCAGCACGTTGCGGTCGAGGATCCCGCGCAGCACCACGTAGCCGAGGTAGCCGTAGACCATGCCGCTCGCCCCGGCCGTCACGGTGTTCGAGCCCGCCAGCAGCCAGACCGTGAGCCCGCCGGACACCGTGATCACCAGGCTGGCCAGCAGGAACTTCCGCATGCCCCGGTAGGCGGCCAGGAAGCCGAGCACGAACAGCGGCCAGGAGTTGGCCACGATGTGGCCCCAACTGAAGTGCAGGAACGGCATGGTGAACATCGCGGGCAGGTCGTCCACCCGCTCCGCGCGCAGGCCGTAGTCCCGGGACAGGTCGTAGTCGTCCAGCCAGTTCACCACCTGCACCGTCCAGATGACGGCCTGGATCCCGAGCATGGTCATCAGCGCGCGGCGGGAATCCGAGAGCAACTGGGCGAGTTTGGAGGCCATGACGTCGACTGTAGGGGCGGCCGAATCGGTCGTGCACCCCATTACAGTGATCCGTGTCGTCCGACCCCGAGAGGTGCACCCCATGAGTGTTCGTCCGCCGCTGCCGTACGAGTTCCTGCCGCAGGTGCCGTCCTTCCCGCTGAGCAGTGAGGACATCACCGAAGGCGCCACGCTGGCGCGGGAGTTCCTCCACGCCGGCGGCAACCTCTCGCCGCAGCTGGCCTGGTCGGGGCTGCCGGAGGGCACCCGGGGCATCGCCGTCACCTGCTACGACCCGGACGCGCCGACCGGCTCCGGCTGGTGGCACTGGCTGGCGCTCAACCTGCCCGCCGACACCACCGAACTGCCGCGCGGCGCCGGCTCCTCGGACGCGAGCCTGCCCGGCGACGCCTCCTTCCACGGCCGCAACGACTTCCCGGGGAACCAGTACGACGGCGCCGCCCCGCCGCCCGGCGCGCCGCACCGGTACGTCTTCGCGGTGCACGCGCTGGACGTGGCGAAGCTGGACGTCACCGCCGACACCCCGCCGGCGCAGGTCGGGTTCCACCTGACCTTCCACACGCTGGGCCGCGCGCTGCTGACCGCCGAGTACGGGGTCTGAGCACCGTGACCCCCGATCGTCCGGTCGAGGTCTGGCGGCTGCCCGAGGAGGAACTGACGGCCGGCCGCCGGGCCCGGGCCTGGACGGTCGGGCCGGACGGCGAGTTGGCCGTGCTGCTGGTGCCGGAGCAGTACACGGCGCCGGCCGGCTCGTGGCCGTCCGTGACGCTGCCGTACGACGGCGAGGTGGTGGTGCTCGGCCGGAAGGGCGAGTGGCGGGTGCCGCTCACCGGGGTCGAGGTCCTGCCGGACCACCTGGCGCTGCTGCCGGGCCGGCGGGTGCTGCTGGCCGACTACCGGGCCGACGAGGAGGACGACGGCTGGCTGCCCAACGGCGTCGTGTTCGGCCCGGACGGGACGCCGGAGGCGGAGCTCTCCCTCGGCGACGACATGCCCGTGCTGGTGACCGACCGGGACGGCCGGATCTGGATGGCCTACGGGGACGAGGGCATCTTCGGCGACCACCCGATGGCCGCCGCGGGGTTGCGGGCCGCCGACACGGCGGGCCGGGCGGTGTGGAGCCCGCGCGGCCTGCCCGGCGAACCGCTGGAGGGTCTGGCCGGTGCGACCGAGGGCGGGTGCGCGTGGCTGGCCTGGTACCCGAGCTCCTCGGGCAGCTACCTCACCCGGGTCGACCCGGTCGGCGGGGCGTCGACCACGACGCGCAGCCCGGTCCGGCTGCCGATCGGGTTCGCCGTCCGTGGCCGTGAGGGCGTCTTCCTCACCAAGGACGGCGAGTTGACCTGGCACCTGCTCGTCGGCAAGGAGTGGAAGCGGACCGCGAAGCGACGGGTGGGGCTGTCCGGCGAACTGGACCGGCAGCGCGCGCACGGCCGGGACGGCGTGCTGTGGTTCCGCGCGGGGAACGGCTGGTATCAGGTCTCGGCCTGACGCCCGGTCCCCGCCGCCCGGTCGGCGCGCTCGGCGAGCCCGCGCAGGTGGGCGCGCAGCTCCGGCGGCTCGTGCACCTCGAAGGCGCAGTCCAGCATCAGCAGCCGCATCGCCGTGTACTCCAGGGAGTCGGCGCGCGAGCGGAGGCGGCAGCTGTGCTCGTCGATCGGCTCGATCTCGGAGTCGTTCGGCTTGAAGCGGGCCCGGACGCTGCGCGCCGGGGCGTGCACGGTGGCGACCACCTCGACGGCGGCCGACGGGCGGCGCAGCTTGCTCGCCACGAACGCGGCGGCGTCCTCGGCGGGCAACGGGCGCGGGGTGAAGCGGGCGCCGGTGGCGAAGGGCTCGCTCAGCCGGTCGACGCGGAACAGCCGCCAGTCGTCGCGGTCGAGGTCGTAGCCGACCAGGTACCAGCGGCGGCCGGCCGAGACCAGCCGCTCGGGTTCGACGAGGCGCCGGGTCTCGGCGCCGTCGTAGGCGCGGTAGGCGAAGCGCAGCCGCTCCCGGTTGGCCACGGCGTTCGCGAGCACCGTCAGGTCCTCCGGGTCGACGGTCGGGCCGTCCCCGGGGAGCGGGAGGGTGGCGGTGTTCAGCGTGCCGACCCGGTGCCGCAGCCGGCTCGGCAGCACCTGGAGCAGCTTGCCGAGCGCCCGGACGGACGCCTCCTCGATGCCGACCACGGCGTGCCCGGCCGCCGCCCGGAGCCCGACCGCGATGGCCACCGCCTCCTCGTCGTCCAGCAGCAGCGGCGGCATCGCGGTGCCCGCGACCAGCCGGTAGCCGCCGACCGCGCCCAGCGTCGCCTGCACCGGGTAGCCGAGGTCGCGCAGCCGGTCGATGTCGCGCCGGATGGTGCGCGGGCTGACGCCGAGGCGTTCGGCGAGTTCGCTGCCGGGCCACTCGCGCGGGGTCTGCAGCAGGGACAGCAGGGTCAGCAGCCGGGCCGGGGTGTCGGTCATGCCTCCCAGCATGCCGGACGAACTGGGACAGGAACTGACCTAGATGCCGCCTACCGTCGTGGACGTGCAGCAGACGAGCGAGGCGGGCGAGGAGTACCGGATGAGTACGGCGGGCGGAGACCGGCGGAGGTGGATCGCGTTGGCGATCGTGATGGTCGCCTCCTTCATGGACCTGGTGGACGTGACCATCGTCAACATCGCGATCCCGAGCATCCAGGCGGACACCGGCGCCTCCTTCGGCGCCGTCCAGTGGGTCACCGGCGGGTACGCGCTGGCCTTCGCGATCGGGCTGATCACCGGCGGCCGGCTGGGCGACGTGCACGGGCGCCGGCGGCTGTTCCTGATCGGGATCGGCGGCTTCACCCTGGCCTCGGCGCTGTGCGGGCTGGCCTCCGGGCCGGAGATGCTGGTCGCGATGCGGGTGTTCCAGGGCGGGACGGCAGCGCTGATGGTGCCGCAGGTGCTGTCGATCATCCACGCCAGCTTCCCGGCGGAGGAGCGCGGCAAGGTGTTCGGCATGTTCGGGGCGGTGGTCGGGCTGGGCGCGGTCTCCGGCCCGATGATCGGCGCGCTGCTCACCGAGGGCGACCTGTTCGGCCTCGCCTGGCGGCCGATCTTCCTGATCAACCTGCCGGTCGGCATCGCCGGCCTGCTGCTCGGCCGCCGCTTCATCGACGAGTCCAAGGCCGACCGGGCCCTCAAGCTGGACCTGGTGGGCGTGCTGCTGGCGAGCCTCGCGCTGCTGATGCTGATCTACCCGCTGACGCACGGGCGGGAGGCCGGCTGGCCGCTGTGGGGGTACCTGTCGATGGCCGGCAGCCTGCCGGTGTTCGCGCTCTTCGTGGCGTACGAGAAGGTCAAGACCCGGCGGGACGGCTCGCCGCTGGTGGAGCTGTCGCTGTTCCGGGTGCGGTCCTTCGTGGCCGGCATCGCCGTGCAGACCGCCTTCAACGTCGCGCTCGGGATCTTCTTCCTGGTCTGGACGCTGTATATGCAGCTCGGCCTGGGCTGGAGCCCGCTCAAGGCCGGCGCCACCGGCATCCCGTTCTCGCTCGCCGTCTCCACCGCCGCCGGCCTGTCCGTGCAGAAGCTGGTGCCGCGGTTCGGCCGGCGGGTCCTGCAGGCCGGCGCGCTGCTGATGCTGGTCGGCGTGCTGCTCTACCTCGCGGCGGCGGACCGGTACGGGACGGCCATCGCGCCCTGGCAGATGGCGCTGCCGCTGATCGTGATGGGCCTCGGGATGGGGCTGGTGGTCGCGCCGATCACCGACGCCGTGCTGGCGCAGGTGCCGCGCGACCAAGCCGGATCGGCGTCCGGGCTGATCAACACCGTGCAGCAGGTGGGGAACGCGCTCGGGCTCGGGCTGGTGTCGGTCGCCTTCTTCGGGGCGATGGACGACCGGGTCGCGCCGGAGGCGGTCGGGACGGCCTTCGGCGGGGCCTTCGTGCACGCGATGTGGTGGGTCGCGGGGGTGCTGGCGGTGGTGTTCCTGCTGATGTTCGCGCTGCCGAAGCGGCGGGCGGGCGCGGCCGGGGTCGTCGCCGGGGGCGGGGTCGAGGGCGGGGTCGAGGGCGCTGCGGACCGGCGCGAGCCCGCCCTGGTCTGACGGAGGTCCCGCCCGCCGAGGGCCCCGGTCGCGATGCGCGGCCGGGGCCCTCGGCGCACACTGGGATGCCATGGACCGTACGGCGGTGGACTCCTCGGTGCTGCGCTCGGTCGGCTACGACCCGTCGGCGCGGCGGCTGGAGCTGGAGTTCGTCGGCGGCCGGGTGTACGCCTACGCGGACGTGCCGGCCCGCGTGCACCGGGAGTTGCTGGCGGCGGAGAGCCACGGGCGGTACTTCGTCCGGCGGGTGCGCGGGCGGTACGCCTACCGGCGGGTGCGGTGACGGTGCCGTGCGCGGGAGCGGGTCGCGCGGTGGTCCGCACGGCCGTCCCCGCCGCCGTCCGCGAGGCCATCCCCGGGGTCAGCGGAGCGCGGTGACGCCGGCGGTCGTGACCCGGGAGGTGGTGCGCGGCTTCGCGGCGGCCTTCGCCTCCTTCGCGGCGCGCTTCGCCTCCTGCTTGAACTCCCGTACCAGGGTGAGGGATTCGGGCCCGGTGATGTCGGCGACCGAGCGGTGCGCGCCCTCCTCGCCGTACGCGCCGGCGGCCTCGCGCCAGCCCTCCGGCCGTACGCCGTACTGCTTGCCGAGCAGGGCCAGGAAGATCTGCGACTTCTGCTTGCCGAAGCCGGGAAGGGCGTTGAGCCGGCTGAGCAGTTCCTTGCCGGTGCGGACGCCCTTCCAGAGGGCGTCGGCCTCGCCGTCGTACTGCGCGACGAGGAACTGGCAGAGCTGCTGCACCCGTTTGGCCATCGCGGCCGGGTAGCGGTGGACGGCGGGCTTGGCGGAGAGGAGCGCGACGAACTCCTCCGGGTTGTAGGTGGCGATCTCGTGCGCGTCCAGGTCGTCCCGGTCGAGACGCTGGGCGATGGTCAGCGGGCCGGTGAACGCCCATTCCATGGGCACCTGTTGGTCCAACAACATGCCGACGAGCACGGCGAGCGCGCTGCGTCCGAGCAGTTCGTCGGCCTCGGGCTGTTGGGCGAGCCGGACGGTGACGTTCATGCGCGTACCCTCCTCGGAGTTGACGTCGGGTCGGCGCCCAGTCTGGTGGACGCGGTGAGATCGGCTGCTGTCAACACGCCCGTATCTGGGGAACTCTTGGTGTTCTGTTCCCTTGCTGGAACTGCATGGTTCGTCGGCGGATTGGTTTTTCGGGGACTTCGGTCCGGGTGCGGAATACATTTTGCCCGGGCCAGCGAGTCATCTCATATGACTGTTTCGGTTGGGTCGTGCGGGGTGGTGGGGGCAGGTCATCCTTGCTGCAAACGACGCGTCCAGAAAGGCCTGCCCGCCGTGACCCAGCCGTTCGAACTGCCGTCCTTCTACGTGCCGCATCCGGCGCGGCTCAACCCGCACCTGGACGAGGCCCGGGCCCACTCCACCGTGTGGGCACGGGAGATGGGGATGCTGGAGGGCTCCGGGATCTGGGAGCAGGCCGATCTGGACGCCCACGACTACGGGCTGCTGTGCGCCTACACGCACCCCGACTGCTCGGCCGAGGCGCTGTCGCTGGTCACCGACTGGTACGTCTGGGTGTTCTTCTTCGACGACCACTTCCTCGACATGTACAAGCGCACCAACGACCGGGCGGCCGGAAAGGCGCACCTGGACCGGCTGCCGCTGTTCATGCCGGCCGACCCGGACGCGGAGCTGCCCGAGCCGGAGAACCCGGTCGAGGCCGGGCTGGCGGACCTGTGGCGGCGCACGGTGCCGGCGATGGGGGCGGACTGGCGGAAGCGGTTCGCCGAGAGCACCCGCAACCTGCTCGACGAGTCGCTGTGGGAGCTCGCCAACATCGACGCCGGCCGGATCGCCAACCCGGTGGAGTACATCGAGATGCGCCGCAAGGTCGGCGGCGCGCCGTGGTCGGCGCAGCTGGTCGAGTACGCGGCGAACGCCGAGGTGCCGCAGGAGGTTTCGGGTTCGCGGCCGCTGCGGGTGCTGATGGACGCCTTCGCGGACGGCGTGCACCTGCGCAACGACATCTTCTCGTACCAGCGCGAGGTCGAGGACGAGGGCGAACTCAGCAACGGCATCCTGGTGTTGGAGACCTTCCTGGAGTGCTCCACGCAGCAGGCCGCCGAGGCGGTCAACGACCTGCTCACCTCGCGGCTCCAGCAGTTCGAGAACACCGTGTTCACCGAACTGCCGGTGCTGTTCGCCGAGTCCGGGCTGGACGCGGCGGGCCGGGCGCGGGTGCTGGCGTACGTCAAGGGCCTGCAGGACTGGCAGGCGGGCGGCCACGAGTGGCACATGCGGTCCAGCCGCTACATGAACGGCGGTGGCACGGCGGCGGGTCCGGAGTCCGAGGTCGCGCCGGGCGCCGGTGGCGGGCTGCCCGGACTGCCGGGTACGGGCGCCGGCGGCGGCAACTGGTGGGACGCGTACGCGATCGGCGGGATCGGCACCTCGGCGCTGGACGTCCTGCGCGGCGGGGCGACGGGGGCCCCGGTGGCGGACGGTTCGCACGGGCGCTCGGGCGGACCGGCCCCGGCGGTGCGGCGGGCCCGCGCGCACAGCTACCTGCCGTACCGGCCGACCGGGCCGTCCCAACTGCCCGAGCTCGCACTGCCGTTCGAGCTGCGGATGAGTCCGCACCTGGACGGCGCGCGGGAACGCCTGGCGGAGTGGGCCGGGCGGATGGGCCTGCTGGGTGAGCAGCCGGGCCTGCCCGGACCGGGCCTCTGGGACGCCGAGTCGCTGGCCGACTACGACCTCCCGCTCTGCGCGGCCGGCATCCACCCGGAGGCCACCGCCGAGCAACTCGACGTCTCCTCCGCCTGGTTGGCCTGGGGCACCTGGGCCGACGACTACTACCCGGCGGTCTTCGGGCGCACCCGCGACCTGCCGGGGGCCAAGCTGGCCAACCAGCGGCTCGCGCTGTTCATGCCGCTGGACGAGACCCCCGTACCCGAGCCCGCCAACGCGCTGGAGCGCGGCCTCGCCGACCTCTGGGAGCGCACCGCCGGCCCGATGGGCGCCGAGGCCCGGGGCCGGCTGCGCGCGTCGGTCGAGTCGATGATCGCCAGCTGGGTCTGGGAGTTGGCCAACCACATCCAGAACCGCGTCCCGGACCCGGTGGACTACCTGGAGATGCGCCGCGCCACCTTCGGCTCCGACCTCACCGCCGCCCTGAGCCGGATCGGCCACGGCGAGGACGTGCCGCCGGAGGTCTACCGGCACGGCGCGATGCGCTCGCTGGAGAACTCCGCGATGGACTACGCGGCCCTGGTGAACGACCTGTTCTCGTACCGGAAGGAGATCGAGTACGAGGGCGAGCTGCACAACGCCGTCCTGGTCGTGCAGAACTTCTTCGACTGCGACCACCCGGCGGCCGTGCGGATCGTCGGCGACCTGATGCGCTCGCGCCTGGACCAGTTCCAGCACGTCGTGCGCAGCGAACTCCCGGTGATGTCCGAGGACTTCGGGCTGGACGCGGCGGCCGGGGCGGTCCTCGACCGGTACGTGCGGGAGCTGGAGGACTGGCTCGCCGGCATCCTGAACTGGCACGAGGGCTGCCGGCGGTACCGCGAGGAGGACCTGCGGCGGCACTTCGGCGAGGAGCGGGTGCTCGCGGCGCGCGGCGCCCAGGCGGCGCCGGCGCCGGCGGCGGCCGTGGGGGCGGTGCCGCTCGGCCCGACCGGCCTGGGCACGTCCTCGCTGCGCCCGCAGCCGGCCGGGGCGGCGCCGGTGAGGTAGCGGCGGGAGTCGGAAAGCACCCGCGCGGGCCCGATCCCGCGCGGGTCCGCCGCGCCGTGGCTAGGCTGGCGAGTCGGGGGCCGCGCACGCCCGCCGGCGTGCGCGCATCGCCGCACACGAGGGCAGGACCATGGCTGCGCTACCTGAGGGCACACCCTGTTGGGCCGACGCGATGTTCACCGACCTGGAGGGCGCGAAGTCCTTCTACGGCGACATCCTGGGCTGGACCTTCGGCGAGAGCTCGTCGGAGTACGGGAACTACACGCAGGCGTACTCGGACGGCAAGGCCGTCGCCGCGATCGTGCCGCCGATGCCCGGCCAGGAGGTGCAGTCCGCCTGGTGCCTGTACCTGGCCTCGCCGGACGCGGCCGCCACCGCCGAGCGGATCCGGGCGGCCGGCGGCGAGGTGGTGATGGGCCCGATGGCGGTCGGCGACTTCGGCACCATGGTGATCGCCAGGGACCCGGGCGGCGTGGTGTTCGGCGTCTGGCAGGGCGGGGTGCACGCGGGCTTCGAGAAGCAGGACGGGCCGGGCTCGTTCTGCTGGGCGGAGGTGATCACCCGCGAGCCGGCGAAGGCGGACGCCTTCTTCCCGGCGGTCTTCCCGTACGGCGAGCTGAAGATGGTCGGCGGTGACTTCGACTACCGGATGTTCAAGGTCGGCGACCGGCCGGTGCTGGGCCGGATGGCGGCGGTGGGCGACTTCCTGCCGCCCGAGGCGCCCTCGTACATCAGCGTCTACTTCGGGGTGAACGACACCGACGCGGCGATCGACCGGCTGACGGCGCGCGGCGGGAAGGTGTACTTCGGGCCGATGGACAGCCCGTTCGGCCGGTTCGCGGCGGTCGGCGACCCGCAGGGCGCGGCGTTCGGGATCATCGACCTCGGCCGCACGGTGGGGGAGCGGCCGGGCACCGAGGACGCCTGACCGCAGGCGTCGGAGCGCGCCGGTCCGCAGGCGTCCGAGCGCGCCGGTCCGGCGGGGGCGGCCGTTCGGCGGACCGCCCCCGCCCGTGGTCGGTCAGCCCTGCTGCTGCCGGGCCTTCAGCGCGGCCTCGACCCCGTCCAGGACCAGCCGGACGCCGGTGAGGAAGCCGCTGTCCCGGCCGTCCGCGACGTCCTGCTGCACGGCCGTGTGGTACAGCCGGTGCAGGCGCGGGTAGTCCTTGGTCGCCTCGATGACGGCGGGCAGCATCTCGTCCATGAACTCCTGCTCGTCGCGGCCGCTGCGCTTGAGCGCGCTGAGCCAGGCGGCCTCCACGCTGGCCGAGCCGATGGTGTAGCCGATGACGGCGCCCATCGCGTCGTTGGCCTCGCGGGGTTCGAAGCCGGCCGTCTCCATCAGGGCGAGCATCGCCTCGGAGACCCGCATCCAGCTGGGGCCGAAGTACACCATCCCGACGTCGCCCATCACGGAGACCATCCACGGGTGACGCAGCATGCACGCGCGCATGTCCTCGGCGCAGCCCTCGACGGCCGCGCGCCAGACCTCCGGCTGCTCGGCGCCCTCGGCCCGCGGCATCGGCAGCTCGCCGAAGACCTGGTCGACGACCAGCGCCAGCAGCTCGTCCTTGTTGGCGACGTGGGTGTACAGCGAGGTGGCGCCGGCGTTGAGGCGGGTGCCGAGCTTGCGCATGCTCAGGGCCTCGACGCCCTCGGCGTCCAGCAGGGCCAGCGCCTCCTGGACGATCTGCTCGCGGCTGAGCACCGGCTGTTCGCGCCGGGGGCGCTGCGGGCGGGCCCACGGGTTGGTGATGCCCGGGCCGGCGTCCTTGCCCTTCCTGGGCGCGGCGCTCCGCCGGGTGTCCGCTTCGTCCTCCGACTTGGCCGTCATCCGGCCCTCCTTCTGGCCTCGTTCCGCCGGCCCGGCTGCTGCGCCGGGCCCGTCGCCGTCCAGCATAGGCCGGATCGCCGAACGCCGTACGGCCGCGCGCACACTGTTCGGCTTCCGTTCGGTGTTCGCCGTTGCGCACACCGTTCGCTGTCCGTACAGTGTTCGGCGTAGCGCACACCGTTCCGATGGGACTGCGGACGGGGTGCTGACGACGGCTACCGCACGGCACGGCCGGTGCGGCGACTTCGAAGGGGGTGCGCGGTGGTACGGCAACCGCAGCGCTGGCTCATCCTGATCGTGCTCTGCCTCAGCAGCCTGGTGCTGGTGATCGACAACATGGTGCTCACGGTGTCCATCCCGCCGATCGCGGCGGACCTCAAGGCCGGGGCGCAGGACATCCAGTGGATCATCGACTCCTACATCCTGGTCTTCGCCGGCCTGCTGCTGACCTCCGGCAGCCTCTCCGACCGCTTCGGGCGCCGAAAGGTGATGATCATCGGACTGGTGCTGTTCGGCGCCGCCTCGCTCGTCGCGGCCGTCGCCTCCAGCCCGGGCCAGCTCATCGCCGGGCGGGTGCTGATGGGCGTCGGAGGCGCCCTGGTCATGCCGAGCACCCTGTCCATCCTGATCACCGTCTTCGACGAGGAGGAGCGCCCCAAGGCGATCGCCGCCTGGAGCGCGGTGGCCATGATCGGCCTGGTCGGCGGGCCGGTGCTGGGCGGTGCGCTGATCGCCCACTTCTGGTGGGGCGCCGTGTTCCTGCTCAACGTGCCGATCGCGGTCGTCGCGATCATCGCCGCCGTCGTCCTGATGCCCGAGTCCAAGGGCCCGTGGCGCAAGCCCGACGTGCCCGGCATGGTGCTCTCGATGGTCGGGATGACCGCCCTCGTCTGGTCCATCATCGTGCTGCCCCGCGACGGCTTCACCAGCGCCGGGACGCTCGCCGCGCTCGTCGTCGCCGTCGCCTCGCTGACCGCCTTCGGCATCCGCCAGGTCCGCACCGACTCGCCGATGGTCCCGATCAAGCTCTTCCGCAACCGGGTCTTCACCGGCGCCAGCTTCTCGCTCGTCCTGCTCACCTTCGCCACCGGCGGCCTGATGCTGGTGCTCACCCAGTACCTGCAGTTCGTGCTGGACTTCACGCCCACCGACACCGGCCTGGCCTTCATCCCGCTGGCCGTCGCCTCGCTCGTGTGCAACGGCCTCGGCGCCGCGCTCGGCAAGAGGGTCTCGCCGCGGGTGCTGACTGCGGTCGGCATGCTGATCATCGCCGGCGGCTTCGGCCTGCTCGCCACCCTGTCGGTCGGCGACGGCTTCACCAAGGTCGCCCTCGCCATGCTGGTGCTCGGCATCGGCTCCGGCCTCGGCATGCCGGCCGCCGCCAACGCCCTGATGGGCGCCATCCCCGGCGAGCACGCCGGCGTCGGCTCCGCGCTCAACGACACCATCCAGCAGTCCGGCGCCGCGCTCGGCGTCGCCATCCTCGGCACCGTGCTCTCCAGCACCTACACCGGCGAGATGCCCGCCGGCGCGCCGGCCCCGGCCCGGCACGCCGTCACCGACGCGCTCGCCCTCGCCGCCGAGCACGGGGACGGCGCGCTGGCCGGCGCCGCCCGGCAGGCCTTCAGCACCGCGACCTCCACCACCTTCACGGTGGGCGGGATCGCCGTCCTGGCGGCCGCGGCGCTCACCCTGGTGCTGATGCGGGGCGGGGCGAAGGGCCAGGCCGAGCAGGCTGAGCAGGCTGAGCAGGCGGAGCAGCAGACGGAGCAGCCGGTGGCCGAGCCGGTCGGGTGACGTTCCGCTGAACCCTGGTGCCGCAGACGGCCCCGGACCCGCCTCGGGCGGCCGGGGCCATCGGCGCGTCCGGCCGTCCGCGTGGCCTTCCGGCATGCCGCGATGCCCGCGATGCCCGCGATGCCCGCGATGCCCGCCGCCGACCACGCCGAGCGCCCGTCCCGGCTGGACACCGTGCCGGACACCTGGCCGGACGCCGGGTCCGGCGCGCCCGCTACCCTCGCTGTCATGCCCGCCGCGCCCGACCTCGACGAACCCGTCCACCTGGCCCCGTACGACCCGGCCTGGGCGGACGCCGGCCGTGCCCTCGTGGACCGGCTCGCGGCGGCGCTGCCGGTGCCGGCCGAGGTCGAGCACATCGGCTCGACCTCCGTCCCCGGGCTGGACGCCAAGCCGGTGCTCGACGTCCAGATCGGCTGCGCGCCGGGCGACACCGACGCGGTGGTCGCGGCCGTCCGCGGGCTCGGCTTCGAGCACCTGGGCGAGTCCGGCGTCCCCGGCCGGCAGTACCTGCGGTGGCGCGGCGAGCGGCCGGCGAACGTCCACGTCGTCGCGCTGGGCGGGCCGTTGTGGGCGGACAACCTGATGTTCCGGGACTACCTGCGGGCCCGCCCGCAGGCCGCCGCCCGGTACGCGGACGCCAAGTGGGAGGCCGTCCGGGCCGCCGGGCGGCTGCTCGCCTACTCCGACCGCAAGGCCGCGACCGTCGCCGAACTCATGGCGGAGGCCCGGGAGTTCGGCGGCTGACGGGAGCCGCGCGCGGGGCCCGGTCGGGCGTGCCGGCGCGCTTCGCCGTGAACGGGCTGACGTGTCAGGCGAGTTGATCGTCTTCAGTGGAACGGGGCCGGTCAGTCCTCGGCCGGCGCCGCGGTGTCCCGCAGCGGGAAGGCCATCAGGCTGAGCCCGAGCGGCGCCGTGCCCGGCGTGTGCGGGGGGCGGGCGGCCTCGTGGAGTTCGACGGCGATGTCGGCGAGCCGCCGGCGGACGTCCTGCCAGGTGCGGTCGTCGACCCACAGTTCGGCGTCGACGGTCACGCCCTCGGCGCCCTCCAGTCGCCGTCCGGCGCGTTCCCGGAGGGTGTGCGCCATGGTCTCGGCGAGCAGCGGCGCGCCCTGCTGCTGGTCGGACAGCGGGGTGCCGCGGACGGCGCGGTAGCGGCGCTCCTTGCCGCCGCGGCGGGTGCGTTCCTCGGCGAGTTCGACCAGGCCGACCGCGTCCAGCCGCCGCAGGTGCTGGCTGGCGAGCGCGTGCGAGACGCCGAGCTCGCGGGCGAGTTCGGCGGCCGACATCGGCCCGGGCCAGACGAGGCTGAGCATGCGCAGCCGCAGGGGGTGGGCGAGGGCGCGCAGGACGGGGTCGGTGTCGGTCACGCAGGCCAGTAAACCGCATCCGGCGGGGGCGGATCCCTACCGCCAATCATATGCTTGGGGGTAGGGTGGCGCCGGCCCGTCCCACCGACGGGCCGGGGTGGCGCACGCATCGAGGGGGACGGGAATGAGCTGGGGCACGGTCAAGGTCCTGCGGGACCGCAACGCGGGTCTCTACCTGGCGGGGGTGGTCGCCTCCGGCTTCGGCGACTCGGCGATGGCGCTCGCCGCCGGGATCTGGGTCAAGACCCTCACCGGCTCCGACGGCCTCGCCGCCCTGGTCGGCTTCTGCCTCTGGCTGCCCACCTTCGCGGGCCCGGTGATCGGCACGCTGGCCGACCGGGTGCGCCGCCGTCCGCTCCTGATCGGCACCAACCTGGCGCTGGCCGCCGTGATGACCGTGCCCGTCGCCGTGCACACGGCGGCGGACGTCTGGCTGCTGTTCGCCGTGCTGACCCTGGTGGGAGCGGGCATGGTGCTCACCGACGCGGCACAGACCGCGCTGGTGGCCGCCGCCGTTCCCGAGGAACTGCGCGGCGACTTCAACGGCCTGGTGTTCACCGCGATGGAGGGCATGAAGCTGCTCGCCCCGCTCGCCGGCGCCGGGCTGTTCACCGCGTGCGGGGGGCCGGCGGTGGCCGTGCTGGACGCGGTCACCTTCGTCCTGGCCGCCGTCGTCTTCCGGTTCGTCCGGGTCCGGGAGGACCGCCCGGCCGTCCGCGCCCGGCGGGACTGGCGGGCCGAGACGGCCGAGGGCGCGCGCCACCTGTGGCGGCACCCGGTGCTGCGGCCCCTGGTGCTCGCCGGCGGGGCGGCGATGGTGCTCTCCAGTCTGAGCAGCACGGCCACCTTCGCGATGCTCGACACCGGCCTGCACCGCTCGCCCGCGTTCGCCGGCGTGCTGACCCCGGTCCAGGGCCTCGGCTCGGTGGTCAGCGGCCTGGCGGCCGGTGCGCTGATGCGTCGGACCTCCGAACGGGCCTTCGCCGCCGCGGGGTTGGCGATCTTCGCGTTGGGCGTGCTGGCCCGGGCGACCCCGTGGCTGCCGGTCGTGCTCGGCGGCAGCCTGGCGATCGGCCTCGGCCTGCCGTGCGCGCTCATCGCGGCGATGACCGCCGTGCAGCGGGAGACCCCGAGCGAACTGCTGGGCCGGGTCGCGGGCACGGCCAACACCCTGATGTTCGCCCCCACCGGGCTCGCCCTGCTGCTCGGCACCGGCCTGGTGGCCGCGCTCGACTACCGGGTCCAGCTGCTTCTCGCCGGCGCCGCGGGCCTGGCCTGGGCGGCCGCCCTCGGCCTCGCCCGCCGCCCGGTCGCGGCCCCGGCCGAGGAGGGCGAACCGGCCGGGGAGGATGAACCGGCCTACCTCGTACGGTAGTTCGGCGGGTCGGCCGGTCAGTGGGTCGGCCGGCTGGCCGCGAGCAGGTCGTGCAACAGCGGTACCAGTTCCTCGGGCCCGGTCTTCGCGAGCTCGCCGAACGCCCCGCTGGAGCGGGCCAGGACGATCCCCGCGAAGGCCGCCGCCGCCAGCTCCGCCCGCAGCTGCGGCCGGTCCACCTGCTCGGTGACGAAGCGCTCGCGCAGCGGCTCGACCAGCCGTTCGTGCAGGTAGGCGCGGGCGGCCTGCTGCACCTCCGTGCTGTCCCCGGGCATGACCGCGGCCTGGAAGGACGGGCCGGGGCCGCGCCGGGACAGCCGTTCGACCAGGGTGCGCAGGCGCTCCTCCTCCAGTAGGTCGGCCGGGGTCGCGGTGCCCTGCTCCTCCCGGACGGTGGCCAGGTAGAGCTGGGTCTTGCCGCCGAAGTACCGGGCGATCAACGCCGGGTCCACACCGGCCCGTTCGCCGATCTCGCGGATGGTGGTGCGGTCGAAGCCGCGCTCCGCGAAGAGTTCCATCGCCGCCCGGATCAGCAGTTCGCGGCTGCGGGCGGCGTCCCGGCGCCGGGGGGCCGGCTCGGCGGGGGCCGCCCCCGTGGCTGCCCGCTCGGCGGCGGCCGGCTCGGTCACCGCTCGGCCCCGGCCCGCAGCACGGGCACGTCGCTCTCGCCGGCCACGCCGTCGGCGATGCTCTCTTCCACCATCAGCTCCTCGTCCACGCGCACGCCCCGCCGGGCGGCGGCCGCGGCGGTGAGCCGCGGCAGGACGATCGTAGCCAGCCCGATCACCACCCACACCGCGCAGCCGATCAGCGCGGCGTCCCGGTAGCCGCTGTCGGCGGGCAGCGCCCGCCCCGGCGCGGTGTGCGCCTGGAGGACGGCGCCGCACAGCGCGCTGCCGGTGGAGTAGCCGACGGTGCGCAGCAGTTGGTTGAAGCCGACCGCGCTGCCGACCTCGCCGGCGGGCACCGCGCCGACGATCAGCCCCGGCATCACGGCGAAGGTGCAGCCGACCCCGAGCCCGGCGATCGCCATGACCACCAGCAGCTCCCACAGGCTGCCGCGCGCGAACAGGAAGAAGAGCACCGAGCCCAGCGAGACCGCGCAGCCCACCGGCAGCACCGCGGCGGGGGAGGTGCGTCGGGCGAGGACCGGCACCACCTTGCTGGTCAGCAGGCTGAACACCGAGAACGGCAGCAGCGCGAGGCCGGCGACCACGACCGAGGCGCCCAGGCCGTAGCCCGTGCTGACCGGGGTCTGGACGTAGCGGATCACCAGCGACATCAGCAGGTACATCCCGACGCCGGCGACCAGCCCGGCCACGTCCGCCGTCAGCACGACGGGGTTGGCCAGGCTGCGCAGGTCCACCAGCGGGTGGGCGGTGCGCAGTTCGTGGCGGATCCAGCCGGCGAGCAGCAGCAGCGAGAGCGCCGACACCGTCCACAGCCGAGTGCTCGCCCAGCCCCAGCTCTCGCCCTCGCTGAGCACCATCAGCAGCCCGACCAGTGCCAGGCCGAGCAGCACCGCGCCCGGCGCGTCCAGCGGGCGGCGCTCGCGGCCCTCGGTCGAGGGCAGCACCAGGGCGGCCAGCACCAGGGCCACGGCGCTGATCGCGGCGCCGAACCAGAAGCCCGCGTGGAAGCCGAAGGACTGGGCGATCAGGCCGGTGATCGGATAGCCGAGGCCGACCCCGGCGACGGTGGTGATCGAGAGCAGTGCGACGGCCGAACGGGACCGCTCGGCGGGCAGGCTGTCCCGCGCGGTGGCGATGGTCAGCGAGGTCAGGCCGACCCCGACGCCCTGCAGGGCGCGTCCGGTGATCAGCCAGCCGAAGCCGAGCGGCAGCGCCGCCAGCACGCTGCCGAGCACCACGACGGCGGCGGCGGTGAGGGTGGCCGTCCGGCGGGACGGGCCGTCGCCCAGCCGCCCGAGGACCGGGGTGGCGACGGCGCCGACCAGCATCGTGACGGTCAGGGACCACTGCGCCTCCGACAGCGACACGTGGTCGACGGCGGCGATGGTCGGGATCATCGGCGCGCCGAGGCTGCTGATCACCGCCACCACGGCGGTGAGGAACACCAGCACGGGCACCAGGGCCCGTTCGCGTCGCGTCGGCCGGCCGGTCCGGGTGTCCATGGGCGCGTTCCCCCTTGTTGCCGTCGACATCGGCCGGGTTGTCATCGGTCGATGTCATCGAATGATGTCATCAGATGATGACATGCTCGGGCGGCCGTACGGAAGCCCGGGCGGGACTGGGGTCCTGCGGGTGGACGCGAGAAGGCCCGGACCGTTGTGCGGTCCGGGCCTTCGTTCGCCGGGGGCCTGTGTTCGCCGGGGGCCTGTGTTCGCCGGCGGCCGTCAGGGCCGGGCGGGTCCGCGGGCGGGCAGGGTCTGGCTGTAGACGATGCTCGTCGTGGTGCTGCCGAAGTCGGCCAGCTCGCCCATGAGCACCTCCAGGTGTGCCATGGAGGTCGCGGCCACCTTCAGCGTGTAGCAGTCGTCGCCGGTGGTGCGCAGGCACTCCAGGATCTCCCGGCGCTCGGCGAGCAGCCGGTGCAGCGGCTGGTGGCGGTTGCCCGGGTACTTCAGCCGGACGACGGCGAGCACGGGGTAGCCGACCCTGGTCAGGTCCACCACGGCGTGGTAGCCGGTGATGACGCCCAGCGACTCCAGGTTCCGCACCCGCTCGGTGGTGGCCGAGGCGCTGAGTCGCACCCGCCGGCCCAGTTCGCTGAGGGAGATCCGGGCCTCCTGCTGCAGCTGTTCGATGATCGCCCAGTCGATGTCGTCGAGATCCACGGCCATGGCGTGATGCTACCGGGAGAATCGCGGCAGAAGGCGCTGATCGCCGGGAGTTCTCCGTTCCGTCCGCCATGATCGCGGGGATAGTCTCGGGCCATGCAACTAGGCGTCAACGTACCGAACTTCGGGCCCGGGACGGACCCCGGCGTGCTGCGCGAATGGGCGCGGACCGTGGAGGGGCTCGGCTTCGACCTCCTCATGGTCTCCGACCACGTGGTGGTGACCCCCGACGTGGCCGAGCGGTACCCGGAGCCGTTCTACGAGCCGTTCACCACGCTGTCCTGGCTGGCCGGGATCACCACCGGCCTGCGGCTGGGCACGACCGTGCTCGTCCTGCCCTACCGGGACCCGCTGCTGGTGGCGCGCATGGCCGACACCCTCGACCGGCTCAACGGCGGCGGGTTCGTCCTCGGGGTCGGTGTCGGCTGGGCCCGTCAGGAGTTCGCCGCGCTCGGCGTGCCGTTCGGCGCGCGCGGCCGGCTCACCGACGAGTACCTGGGCCGGCTGCGGGACGCCCGGCACGCCGAGTGGGAGTCCGGGTCCGGGACCCGGGCGGTGCCCGTCTGGGTCGGCGGCCACAGCGCGGCGGCCATCCGGCGCACCGTCGAGTACGGCGACGCCTGGCACCCGCTGAAGCTCCCGGTGGACCGGATGCGCGCGATCCTGGCCGAGCAGCCGATGCCCGGGTTCGCGCCCCGCATCGCCCTGCGGCCGACCGCGGCCCCGGTCGACGACCCCGACCGCCCGGCCGGCGTGGGCACCGTCGAGCAGATCGTCGACGACCTCCACTGGCTCTGCCGGCTCGGCGCCGAGACCGTGGTGTTCGACCCGTACAACGGGGACCCCGAGGAGACCCGCCGGCCCGAGGCGGCCTGGCGGGCACTCACCGCCGTGACCACCGAGTGGAGAGCCGCAGCATGATCACCCCCGCCGACGAGACCCTCCTGCGCGCCGCCATCGGCATCGCGGCCCGCGCCGTCACCCTGGGCGACGCCCCGTACGGCTCGTTGCTGGCCGGCCCGGACGGCACGGTCCTCGCCGAGGCCCACAACACCGTGCGGCGCGACGACGACATCACCGCCCACCCCGAACTGAAGCTCGCCCGCTGGGCGGCCCGCGAACTCGCCCCGGACGTGGCCGCCCGCAGCACGCTCTACACCAGCTGCCAGCCCTGCGGCATGTGCGGCGGCGCCCTCGTCCGGTCCGGCATCGGCCGGGTCGTCTACGCCCTCTCCACCGAGCAGCTCGTCGAGCTCAACCCGGAATCGGGCGCCTGGCCGGTCCTCGACCAGGACGGCCCGGCCCTGTTCGCCGAGGCGCGCACGCCCATCGAGGAGTACTACCAGGGGAGTTGACCGCCGGCCGGGATGGCGGTCGGGCCGCTGTCGAGCCTGCTGCCGGGCTCCGGGCCGGGCCCGCTGCCGGATCTGCTGCCGGATCTGCTGCCGTCCCCGTCAGGCGAGGGCGACGACCAGCAGGACGAAGGCCGTGACGATGACGGCGACCCGCCCGTAGTGGAGGCGGTCCCAACGGCCGAGCTGCTCGCGCCAGTTCGCCGGGGCGTTCTCCGGAGTCCACCGCGCGGCCCGGGAGTTGATCGGGACCAGCAGGGCGACGGACATCAGCACGCTGAGGGCGAGCAGTCCGGCGGCGGTGGCGACCGGGCCGGCACCGCCGTCGCCCCAGGCCGTCGCGGACCAGGCCGCGCCGAGTGCCATCGAGCCGATGTACCAGAACGGCATCACCCGACCGAGCAGCCGGGCCCCCGCGCTGCGTGCCGCGAGACCGCCGTTGTGCGGCAGCCCGTCGACGATCGGGTTGACGAAGACCGCCACCGCGAACTCCACGCCCACCAGCAGGCCGACGACCACGACCGTGACCACGGCCAGTGCGTTCTGCATGTCCCCTCCCGGAGGATCGGCCGCGGCGACCCCTAGCGCCGCTAGCTTCTGACGCAATGCTAGATGTGTCGATGCTCGGATGTCTAGCGCCGCTAGGATCCGTGTCGGCCCTACCCGAGCGCCGGGCCGTGCCCGGTGGCGCCGCACCCGGCCGCACCCGGCCGCACCCGGCCGCACCCGGCCGCGCCGGGCCGTGGCCGCCTACACCCACCGCGCGGCGCGGTACCTGATCAACATCAACAGCCGCTGGGAGCAAGGCCGTTCGGAACCGCACATCGCCTGGGCCAGACGCTTCTGGGCCGAGCTGCACCCCTTCTCGGCGGGCGGCGTGTACGTCGACTTCCTCGGCCGGGAGGGCCGCGAGCGCGTCCTGGAGGCCTACGGCCCGGCCACGTACGAGCGGCTGACCGCCCTCAAGGGCCGCTACGACCCGGACAACTTCTTCCGCGTCAACCAGAACGTCCCGCCGAGCCCCCGACCGGTCAGGTGAGCGCCGCGAAGCCGGCGCAGAGCAGGTCGACGCTGCGCGTGAACTTCTCGTCCTGGTCGAGGCGGGGGACCGACCCGCCCATGAGCAGCGGGAACCGCTCGCACAGCTCGGCGTACAGCTCGGCGGTGACGGGCGGCGGCGCGGCGGGCTGGTTCTCCTCCTGGAGGACGAAGCCGGTGACGTGGCTGAGCAGGGTGTCGGCGGCGATGCCGCAGTGGTCGGCGGGCAGCCCGGCGTCGAGCAGGGTGCGCAGCAGGCGCTCCATCAGGGACAGGGCGCCGGTGCTGAGCGTGCCGGGGCTCTCGGCGAGGAGCTGGGCGCCGCCGGGGTGCTCCTTGATGCTCAGGCGCAGGGCGGCGGCCTGGGCGTGGACGCGGTCCTGCCAGGTGGCGGCCGGCGGCAGGGAGGCCAGGGCCGCGGTGCCGGCGTCGTACGCCCGGAGGCAGACCCGGTCGGCCATCAGGGCGAGCAGTTCGTCCTTGCCGCGCACGTGGTAGTAGAGGCTGCCCGCGTGGGCGTCGAGGCGGTCGGCGACCTGGCGCATGGACAGGTTCTGGTAGCCGGACTCGGCGAAGACGGCCATGCCCGCGTCGACGATGCGGTCCTTGGTGAGCTTCATGGATCTCACCGTACCGCGTTTTCCAACACCGTTCGAAAACTGTGCTAGCTTTGCGCCATCAGGTTTTCGAACGGTGTTGGAAAACGCCGTAGCCCGGGGGAGGAGCCAGTCATGGGGGCGATCGTCTTCAACGTGACCACGGCCGCGCTGATGGTCATGATGGTCAACTGCGGTCTCGGCGTGGTCGGCCGCGACACCCTGCGCGGGCGGCCGCTCCCGTGGGCGGCCGTCGCCCTGACCGGGCTCGCGGTCGGCGGCGTGCTGCTCCAGCTCGTCTGGTCCGGCGCCATGGACGCGCTCGACGCGGACCCGGCCAAGTCCGGCTGGTGGCGCGAGTTCACCTCGGTGTTCATGCAGAACGGCGGCCTCTTCGGCGGCCTGTGGAACCTCCTCACCCTCGCCGCCGTCGCCGCCCTCGCCCAGTGGTACTGGGGCGGCCCGCTCACCCTCGGCTTCTTCCTCGCCGGCATCCTGCTGCCCGGGCGCCTCGACAGCCTGCTCGGCCTCGGTGACGGCCCCAGCACCGACCCCCGCAACTTCGCGGGCAGCTCCGGAGCCACCTACTTCCTCGGCGCCACCCTCGCCCTCGCCTTCCTGACCCGCACCCGACTCCCCAAGGAACTCGCCCTGGCCGCCGGCGTCCCGGCGCTCGGCCTCGCGATGTGGCTCGCCCAGGAGAACGGCCACGGCCTGGTGTCCGTCTACGGCTTCGCCCTCGCGGCGGCGGCCTGGGCGATCCGCGCCCGCCTCCCCCGCTCGGGTGCCGCCCGGGCCGTCTGACCTGCTTGGCCCGCCCGACCGGGCGGAGTGCGACACGAGGGCCCGACCGGTACGCCGGTCGGGCCCTCGCGCGTGCTCCGGCGGGGGCGGGTCACCGGCCGCCGGGCTCCGCCACCTTGCGGGCGATCCCTTCGAGGGCGGCGAGGTCCTCGGCGGTGAGCCGGTCGACGAAGTGGTGGCGCACGGAGGCGACGTGCGCGGGGGCCGCGGTGGCGAGCGTGTCGAAGCCGTGCTCGGTGAGGACGAGGAGGCAGCCCCGGCCGTCCGCCGGGTCCGGCTCGCGCCGCAGCAGTCCGCGCTCCTCCATCCGGGTGGCGTGCCGGGACAGGCGGCTGCGCGACCAGTCCATCTTCGCGGCCTGTTCGTGGAGGGTGCTGGTGTGCCCGGGGCGCTCCGACAGCGTGCTCAGCACCTCGTAGTCGGGCTCGGAGAGTCCGATCGCGGCCAGGTCCCGCGCCGTGCCGGCCTGGACGGCGACCACCAGGCGGCGGAAGGCGCGCCACGCGCGCTCCTCGTCGGGGCTCAGCCAGCGGGGGGTCATCCGGTCCGGTGGGGTCCGGTCCGGAGGGGGCCCGACCGGTGGGGTCCGGTCCGGCGACGGTTTCGTTGACATGGAATCAATCTACCGGCTAATTTCATTTCCATGTCAACGAAAACCCTGCGCGTCCTCGTCCTCGTCTGCAGCAACCGCCCCGGCGCCCTCGGGCCCGCGGTGGGCGAGTGGCTGGTCGGAACGCTCGCGCCCCGGGCCGCCGAACTCGGCGTCGAGCTCGTCCCCCTCGCCCTCGGGGACCTCGACCTGCCGTTCCTCGACGAGGAGGAACACCCGGCGGCGGGCGCGTACCGGAACGAGCACACCCGGCGGTGGAGCGCGATCGCGGACGCCGCGGACGGGTTCCTCGTGGTGACCCCTGAGTACAACCACGGGATGCCCGCGACGCTGAAGAACGCGCTGGACTACCTCCACCGGGAGTGGGCCTGGAAGCCGATCGGCTTCGTCAGCTACGGCAACACCTCGGCCGGCACCCGGGCCGTCCAGCACGCCAAGCAGGTCGTGACCACGCTGCGCCTGGTCCCGTTGGCCGCCACGGTCGCGATCCGCCTCGGCGACGCGGTGGAGGCCGGGCAGGTCCGCCCCGCCACGGCCCTCGCCGGAGCCGCCCACGGGATGCTGGACGAACTGGTCCGGGTGGCCCACGCCCTGCGCCCCCTGCGCGAACGCGAACGCCCCGGAACCCTGCCCGGTCCGCTGGCCGGCTCGTACGTACGGCCGCTCACCCCCGACGACGCGGCCGAGGTCACCGTTCTGCAGCGCTGCTGCTGGGTGGACGAGGCCCTCGCGAACGACACCCTGGCCGTCCCCGCCCTGCACGAGTCGCCGCAGCAGATCCGCGACTGGCTCGCGACCTGGCACACCACCGGCCTCTGGCGCGACGGCCGCCTCCTGGGCATGGCCCGAGCCCGCCGCACCGGCCCCGACTGGCACCTGGGCCGCCTCTGCGTCGCCCCCGACCAGCGCGGCCGGGGCCTCGGCCGCTGGCTGCTCCGCGCCGCCGAAGCCGCCGCCGACCCGGCCTGCTCCCGGGCCGTCCTGTCCACCGGCGCCCGCAGCACCCGGAACATCGCCCTCTACGAGAGCGAGGGCTACCGGGCGGCCCCGCACCTCGGTAGGGACGGAACCGCGTGCCTCACCAAGCCCCTGTCCTGACTCAGCCGGCTTTCCCGCCGTTGCCGTTGCCGTCGTCACCGCCGTCGCAGTCGTCGCCGTCGTCGTCGTCACCGCCGTCGCAGTCGTCGCCGTCGTCGTCGCCGTCCCGCAGGAGTTCGACGACGATCTCGATGCCGAGCGCGTAGGCCGGCGTGCCCGACGTGATGAGCGCGGTCTCGGCGACTCCGATGAGATCGGCGATGCCGGCGCCCGCGTGGAGCGCTCCCCGGGCGTGGATCCGGGCCGGTTCCGTCCGGCCGAGAGCCAGCAACTGCCCGAAGTGGACCAGCTGTTGCACCCGCCCGCCGAGCGGGTTGTCGGCCAGCACGATGTGGCGCAGGGCCGTGAACGCCTCCTCCGTGGGGAGCCGGCCGTAGGCCTGCGCCACCCGCAGGCGGTCCTCCACGGCGGCCGGGACGCTCCCGACCGTCGTCCGGTAGCGGTCCCGCAGGGCCTCGGAACGCTCGGCGAAGCCGCGGTCGGTCATGCCGACACCCGAGCGATCGAGGCCCGGACGGCGTCCAGCGCGCCCGCGGGGAAGTCCACGGCCCCACCGATCGCCGCGGCGGCGATCTCGGCCTCGGCGCTCTCCTCGATCGCCACCACGAGGTGACCGGCCGCCGCCGCGTCCGGGCCGAACACCAGCAGCCCGTGGTTGGCCAGCAGGACCGCGGCCGTCGTCGGGCGCCGCTCCAGGACGTCGGCGATGCCCCGGACCGACACGTCCGAACCGCGCGGCCCCCACGGCACTACCGGCACCTCCTCGGGCTGCCCGAAGCGGAGCATCGGCTCGGTGCGGCACGGCAGCGGCCGGTGCGCCACCGCGAAGGCCGTCGCGGCCGGCGAGTGGGTGTGGATGATCGCGCCCACGTGCGGGCGGGCGCGGTAGACCACGCTGTGCATGGTGATGATCTCGGCGCTGACGGAGCGCAGTTCTCCCGCCAGGACCTGCCCGTCGACACTGACGGTCGCCAACTGGTCGGGCTCCAGGTCGCGGACGAACCCCGGGGTGAGCAGGAAGCGGTCGGCATCCAGCCGGACGCTCAGGTTGGCGTGCCCGGAGTGCGACATCACCCCCGCCACGAAGAGCTGCCGGGCAGCCTCGACGAGCTGCCGGGCCTCAGGTGCTTCTGTCATCTCTACGTCTCCCAAGTCCCTTTCGACGACGGCCGTTTCGCCGCCGCCGCACGTGTCGGCAACTCTGCGACTTGAACTAAGGTTCAAGTCAAGCGACAGGAGGGGCGGACCATGCGCATGACGATCGGCCAGCTCGCCGAGACCACCGGCGTCCCCGCGTCGGCCATCCGGTTCTGGGAGCGCCACGGCCTCCTCCCCGCTCCCGAACGCCAGAGCGGCCAGCGCCGCTACCCGCCCCAGGCCGCGGAGCGGATCGTGCTGCTGCGCAAGTTCCAGCAGGCCGGACTGACCCTGGCCGAGGTCCGGGAGTTCCAGCAGGACCAGCCGCGCCGCCAGGCGATGATCCGCGCCAAGATCGCAGAGATCGAACAGCGCATGATCGACCTCGACCACGCCCACCAACTCCTGACCCACGCCCTCCAGTGCGGCAAGACCGACATCGTCAGCTGCCCCACCTTCCGCGACCAGATGGCAACCTGGAACCAGCCCGCCTGACGCCGAAGGCGGAGAATGCGAGATTCGAATTCGCGAGGGTTCGTCCCCGCACGCTTTCCCCTTCCCCTCGGTTCATTCCGGCAGAGTTCACTGGTTCTGCCCGTGCCTGTCGAGGTCGTCGCGCAGCCGCACGCGGTACAGCAACCAGCGCGCGGCCGCGCCCACGGTCGCTCCGATGGCCGTGCTCACCACGAGCCCCGGCCGGTCGGAGAGGCCGCGGGAGGCCGCGGCGGACACGACGGACGCGAGCGCCACGGCGATGAGCTGAGCGGAACCGCCCCGCCGCCCCTGTCCCGGGTCGTCCACCGGGTCACCTCCCCTCTGTCCGGTCACGATGCCGCCCGCGGCGGTGGACCGGACGGGCGCAGCTGGTCGCGCGAACGCACGCCGAGCTCGGCTTCGGGCAGATGGCGGCGCGGCGGGAGAAGGTGTCGCGCTGGGAGTCCGGCCGGATCGTCCCGGAGCCGACCGCGCAGCTGGCCATGGCGCACATCCACCAGGTGCCCGAGGGCGCGGTACGGCACCTCGGCTGGCCGTGCTGGCTGCGTCTGGCCACCGGGGACGCGGACCTGCTGACCCAGCCGTGGACCGCGGAGGGCGCGGTCGCCGTTCTCAACGGCATCTCGCCCTCGACCGGGTCGGCCGCCTCAGGCCTCGTCGTCACCGGTCCCGTCCTCTCCGCGCAGATCCAGGACGCCCCCGCCGCCCTGGCGGACGGCCACCGGACGTCCGGCCAGGCCGCGGTCCCGCCCGTTCCGCAGACGCTCGGCTGGATCGGGACCCGGCTCGGCGCGCTGGAGGCCCTGGAAGCGGGAACACCAGTGCTCCCGGCCGCCCTCCAGACGGCCGCCCGCGCCGAGTACGAGCTGGTCGGCGGCCTGCTCGCCACGCACGGCCAGGACCGCGCACTCGGCGCCCGACTGCTCCTGCTCGCCGCCCGCGCCGCCGCGCTGCGCGCCTGGCTCTGCGGCGCCCAGGGCAACGAGAGCCAGGCCGAGCGGTACACCCTGGCCGCGATCCGCGCCGCCGGCGCGGCCGGGGCACCACGGCATGCTGCCGCATACCTCTCCCTGCTGGCGGTCAGACACCTTCGCTCCGGCGACCCCGACGATGCGCTGTCGCTGATAGCTGCCGCCCGGAGCGTCCTGCCCAGGCCGACCCCACGGTTGGCGGCCGCCTTCGCCACCCACGAATCGCGCGCCCTCGCCGACCTCGGCCAGGCCCGCGGGAGCCTGCGCGCACTCGACCGGGCCGCCACAGCCCTGCGGGGCGCCCCGCCGTGGCACGCCGCCGCGGACCCCTCCTGCGCCGCCGTCGACGAGGCGTACCTCGCCGTCTCCCGGGGGAACATCTGGCTGCGCCTCGGCCGTCCCGACCGGGCGATGTCCTCCTACGAGACCGTGCCGGGCGTCGGCCCGGCCACGCCGCACACGCTCTCCCCGCACCTCGGCGAACGGCTCCAGGGCGTCGTGGAGGCGCAACTCGCCCTCGGGGAGGCCGAAGCGGCAGCCGCCACCGTACGGCGAGCGGCCGTTCTCACCGGCCGCCTACCGGCCTGCCTCGCCGAGTGGTTCCAAGGGCGACTCGCCCCCCACTCCCATCACCCCACCGTTGCGGACCTGCTGGACAGCTTGTCCGGCCCGGGCCGCTCAAGGCCCGAGCAGGATCTCGGCTGAAGACGTCGCCCGAGGCCCAGAACCCTCGACTGAGACCACGAGACACGAAGAAGGCCCCGACCGGAAACCCGGTCGGGGCCTTCAACTGCCCTACCGGGCAGAGGCGGAGGATGCGAGATTCGAACTCGAACGAAACCCTCAGCGAGACCGGGCCTGCGCCCTATGGCCGGCGGCCGTCCATACGGTGAGGTCAGTGAGTGTGGCCCTGCGCGGTTGCCAGGGCCGTGCCGTCGCCCTGCCTCTTTGCGGTGAGCCCCAGGTGGTCCGTCGTCGGCGAGGATCCAGGGCAGGCCCCAAGGGAGGCTTGGCGGGCGGGCGTCACCAGCGCCCCGGTCCCGAACGCGATCGGCCCGAGGGCCGGGGGAACAAGTCCTGTCAGGTCGTGGCCTGGGCGACGACCGTCGACTGGACGTAGCCGCGAATCTGTCCGTACCGAGGCGAAGCCGGATCCTCGAGCGCAGCAGCCGTCCTCGAACCGCTGTCCTTGACGCCGCCCGCCAGGGAGAGGGTCGGCAGGCCGGTTCGTGCGTCAGTCGTCGCCTTGCCCACGGTGCCGTCCCAGATCTTGGGGTTGCGTGCCCACTCGACCTCCGACAGCAGCTCGATCAGAGCCTCGGGGCTGCGCCGCGGCTCAGGGCTCCACGGCATCGACCGGTGGGTGACGGCACCGAGTGCGGCGAGCATGGCGGGGGCGGCGATGACCGTCTCCGTCCGGCGCTCGAAGTGCTTGGCGAAGGAGCTGAAGATCAGCTCGGCGGCTGCTCCGATGTACTGCTTGGCGAGCTCGGGGGTGCAACCTTCGGGCAGGTCGGAGATAGGACCGCTGGTCTTGTCGAAGCCCGACCGGCCGAAGATCGCCGTCACCACGAACGCGCGGAACGAGGACAGCGTCATCCACTCGGTGTCCGTGGCCTTCAGCTGGCGAGGGCGAGCCGAGACCACCAGGCTGAGCGAGGTCTCCTTGTCTCCGGTCGAAGCCGGAAGGACGACGTTCTCCAGCAGCGCGAAGGTGATGTCCGTGGCGAGGTTGCTGGAGTCCGAGGCGAGAGCCACGTTCTTGTTGGGGATGACCCCGAGCAGGTTGCGGTCGTGGAAGATCTGGCGGGCACCACGCAGGCTGATCTGGTGGTAGATCTCCACACTGACCAGCCGCTGGGACACCTGACCTTTGGTCAGTCCGTAAGCCGCCGGGTCCTCTTGGAGCAGGATGTGCGCAAGGTGTTGGGTCTCGGCATCTACCAGGACTCCGGTGGCATCGAACGGCATGTAGGCCAGCAGATCGTCACCGAACGGGGTCCTGAAGCGGACGATGTCCATGTCGCCCGGTAGCCAGAGCGCGAACGGGGGCGTGGCCCAGCGCTCGCCGCGGGAGCCGCGCAGGCCCTCGGCGATGTACCGGGCGTAGTCCTTGGCGTTGGCCTTCTTCTTCGTCCCCTGGATCGTTCGCTGGATCTCGTTGCGGAGCTCGGCCTGCTCCCGCTGCGCGGCGGAGAGGTACTGCCTCATCCGGGGCATCTCGGCCTGGCGCGGGTCGGGCACGATGCTGTGCAGCTGACCCCACGGCATGATCGCCAAGTAGCGCTGGTCGGACACCTGTTGGAGCCGAACGGGCCGCCCGCGGGTGAGGTCCACCTGGTCGACGTACTCGGGCTCGCGTGGGTCGGTCATCGGGTGCCTCTCGGATCGGCTCGGATGCTGGGTGTGCGCACCAGATTGGGCCTGGGTGTCCGGAGGGCCTGTGCGCTGTCCCGAACTCTAGGTCGGCCATTTGTGTTCGGGCGGCAAGAACCACAAATCTCGGCCTTTTATATGAATGCTGCGGCTCTCATGCCCCATGAGAGCCGCAGCATCTTCTTAGCCGTTGCCAACACCCTGGTTGCTGTGGTCAGTTGGTCGCACCAACTCGGGGATCTCGCTCAGGGAGGCTTACGTGTGCACGCTTGGGTATCCCGATCGGCTGCAGGGTGGTTGCGGCACGCGCCGCCGGATCGGGGTCGGCAGGTGAGCACAGGCGGCTCCGGCATCCCCCGGCTCCAGGATCTGGCCTACATCGAGGTGGCAGCGCAGGCGGTTGCCGAGGGGCGCACCTTCGACGAGATCCGCTGCGCACTGGTGGGTCAGGCGGCAAAGGTCGCTCGCGAGAGCGACACTGACGGATCGTTCGACGAACGCAAGTGGGACCGGAGGCGGGCGGACGGAAAGCGTCACGTGCACAACACGGTCGACGTACTCAAGGAGCTGATGCGGCTCGGGTGGGTCGAGCGCCACATCCTTCCCTCGACGCCCAACTCGGCCTACGCCCACTCCGACGTGACGTTCAGGCTGACCGAGAACGGCGTCGAGTGGACCGCCCTTGTCAGGAGTGACCGGCTGGCGGCCTACAACGTCCTGATCGGTGTGCTGCTGGACGCACATCCGCAGTTCGAGGGCTTCCTGCGCCTGGTAGGAGCACGGCCGGACCGCCTCTCGACCCACTTCACGATCCCGTTGCTCAAGTTCGACAACCGTACGCACCACTCCCACCAGGACTTCCTCGGCGACTTCGTCGACTACGCGGTGGATGCGGCCACTCAGGGAAGTCTCGGCTGGAGCGCCGCACGTGAGGTGATCGACCACGGGGTGCGCGGGTACGTCGGTCGGGCCGAACAACGCTTGAGCGCCCGGGAGCGGGTCATGAGCCGCAAGCTCTTCATCACGACCTGCGAGGAGGCCATGGTGCGGGTGGCGTTCAGCGCCGCCGGCTGCAACCTCGACTACATCAGCCATGAACTGCTGCGCCGTTGGACCAGGTTCCTCGGGCTGACCAACTTCAGCTACTACGCGCCTGGGCCGCCCGCCCTTCGCTTCTGGGCGACGTCCGAGGTATCGGGTCGTGGCGGGGATGTGACCATCCGTCGATCGGTCGGCCGGGAGGCCCGTCAGGCCGCGTTGGAGGCGCTGCCGCAGATCTGGCTCCGCCAGCGCGGCGACGCTGCGAGCGACATGTACCTCCCGGTCTGGAGACTCCGAGCAGCGGTCTGCTGGCACCAGCGGATCAGCGACGACGAGTTCGACGCGGCCATCCTCGGCGCTCTCCGGGGGGACTATCCCGGCCTCGGTTTCCGGGTTCACCTGGATCAGGCCACCCACGGCGCGACGCCGCCCTCCACCAGGCCACTGGTGATGTCTGCTCAGGGTGGCATGCCTCGTGTCTTCAACATCATCCGCGTCGACCCGACGCATCAGAACGAGGAGGCCCACAACTGATGACCACACCTGCAACGTTGCCCGGTCCGGTATGGATGAAGAAGCGTTGGAGCCTGCGCAACAATCCGTTCCCGATCACCGGAATCGCCCGCCTGGGCGGCTCCGACCTCAGGGAGAACGGCCTGTTGTACGAACCGGACGTCAACGCCGAACAACTCCAGGAATCGATCAACAAGTTCGTCCTCGGTGCGGCGTACTCCGGGCTCAAGTTCGGCTACCTGTGGTCGACAGGCACCGCCCCGGGAGACTCGGACGCGCGAGGCTTCGGCAAGTCTGTGCTGATGCAGCACCTGACCGGGCTGCTCAACAAGGACTTCGGCAGGACCGCGTATCTCTCGACCGGGCTGGACGAGGAGGACGCCGCCGAGATCCCGATCTGCGGCCTGCTGACCAGCTTCGACACTGCGCAGATCCGTTCGCTCGGCGCGGCGTTGTTCACCGCAGTCGAGTACGCCACCGACTTCCGGATCGGCGACGAGCCGACCCTCGCCCAGCGGCTACGGCTGGAGCTGATAGCGCGGGCCGAGAGTGACGATCCCCGGGCGCTGCTCAAGGTGGTGGCCGACGTTCACCGGTCCCTGCGGGGCCGAACACTGGGGCCGCCCGACGACAAGCTGATCGTGGCTCTCTGCGACGAGGACCCGAACATCGCTGCCGAGTACCTCGACCGGATCAAGCCCGCCTCGCGCACGCGCAACGGTGCGGTCTACCTTGCTACCTTCCTTCTGTTCGCGGCAGCTGCGGGGATGAAGCACGTCCTGCTCTGTTGCGACCAACTGGAGGACCTGGCAAGCACCACGATGGCCAGGGCGAAGCGCGATCTGGAGACCGAGCGCTTCCGCGACGTGATTGTGGAGACCCTGCCGATGGCGGACATGCTCAGCGTGGTCGTCACCATGCACCCCAGGGCCGCGCTGACCATCGGGACCGCCTGGGAGCTGGCCGACCTCCCGAGCTTCGACACCACGGCGGCGAACCAGCGCAGCACGGTGACCCTGCCCGGCCTGCGGAACGTCGCGGAGGCGGGCAAGCTGCTGACCAGGTACCTCGACGCGGCTGTGAAGCCCGGCTCGGCGAGGACGCCTGGCGACCTCTATCCGTTGACCAAAGCGGCGGTCTCGGAGCTGTTCGGAAGGTCGAACCGCAAACCGCGTGACGTGCTCCGCAAAGCGCACGTTGTCCTCGAAGCGGCGGCGGCCGAGAACCTCGATGGCATCGACGTGGCCGACGTGCGCCGCTTCCTCGACACCCTCAGCTCCGCCGTATCCGATGACCCTGGGGCGGGATTCCCTGCTGGCCCGGTGGCGCTCGACTGGAGCCGTGGATGATGCGGGCCCCGAGGCGCCGGCGCGACCGCCCAGGAGAAGTGCGTTGAACGCGGCCGGCCCCGGAATGGATGACGAGGATCCCTGCGTCGACTGCGGATCAGCGCTGGGAGTCTGGGAACTCGGCCGCTGTGGCTGCCGTGGACCGATCGGACGGAGCCAGGCGGACATCCTGTATGCGGTGGCCTGCTCCGTTGCCGCACCCGTGCATGTGAGGGACTTGGTGCGTCTGGCCCAGCTCGACCACGGCCGCCGAATCGCGGAGGCGTCCGCGAAGGTGGCTGTGGCCGGTGACCGGCGGTTCTGCTGGGCCGGAGCCGGAGTGTACGGCCTCTACCGGCACGGACCGATGCCCGGCCCGCGGACCCTCGGAGACGCCGGCCGGCTGGTACTGGCCGCGTCCGATCGACCGCTGACCGCCACTGCGCTCGACTATTGCCTTAAAGGATTCAGCTACCGGTACAACGTGGCGTCGCTCCGCAACGCGCTGCGGCAGTCCTCCCGCATCGAGAGCCGGTCGGACGGTCAGTGGTGGACCCCGCGTGGGCCGACCGCCGAACAACTGCTGCTCGCCGAGGTCCCGGCCGTCCCGCGGCGCAGGGACGCGGACTGGGTACGCCTGCGGAACCGGCTGGCCACCCGGATAGCGGCGGCCTTGGCCGACCGGGATGAACGCCTCCGGGCCCTGGCTGGCTCCCGCCCGTACGGCCTGGACTGGGGTGAGCAGCTGGCATTCCAATGAGACCGCAATCGAGACCGGAGTGCCGAGCGCTCCTGCCTTGGGTCGTCGGCTACGAGGGCATCACCCCGTGGATGCGGGAGATGGTGAACACCCGCTCGTCGTTCCGCAGGTGGCACCAGGCGTGGAGATACGGGGCGTCCAGTTCGAGCCGGCTGAGCGTGCGGACGGTCGCGTTGCCCGAGGTGGCCACGTACTCGATCGTGATGGCCTGACCGTTGTCGACGGCGTGGGCCAGCTGGCGGACATCGGTGAAGGCGAGGTTGCGCGCGTGCCCGGCGATGATCTCCTCGGTGTCGCTGGCGTAGGGGCGGCCGTCGTACGGGTCGGGCTCCGGAACGTCCTGCGGGGCGCCCAGCAGGCGGGTGGCGAGGGCCGGGAGGTCGACGGCGGCTCCGACGTCTGCGGTGCGGTCGCCCGTCTGCTGTGGGCGGCGCCGGCTGCCGGGGAGGCGCGGGGGTGGGACGGGGCTTGCCGCGCGGGGCTGTTGGGCTCGCTCGATCCGGACGGACCCGTCTGGTTTCTCGGCGACCGGGGCGTAGCCCGCGTCGCGCAGTGCCGCGAGCGTCTTGTCCGGTGGAGTTCGGCTGATCAGCACTGTTGGTGCCAGCTGCCGCAGGCCGAGCCGGGAGAGCTTGCGGTGCGCGGCGAGTTCGGCCAGGAGGGCGGGCTCTTCACCGTGGATCACGCAGGCGGCGGAGGCGATGCGCACCCGGCCGTGGCCGCGAGCGGTGTCCTGGATCAGGTACGAGAGTGGTTGGGGAAGCGACTCGACGGCGACGGCGGCCAGGTCGGCCGTGAGGGCGTCGGGGGTGAGGCCGGTGTCGAGGGCCCGGCGGACGCTTCTCGGGCTGAACCGCCAGACGGACGCCGCACCGGCGGTCTCCCGGTCCGCGACGGAGTCCAGTAGCGCGAGGAGGGGTGCCGACGGCGTACCGGTCACCACGGCCGTGAGGTCGCTGCCGAAGCGGGCCGTCCCGCTGGCTGCGGGCAGCAGTCGCCGGCAGGCGTCGGTCAGGTCCTCGGCGTCGTCGGCGAGCAGGGCGGCCCCGATCGGGGACACGGCCCCGAGCGCGAGTGCGCCGAGCAGTTCCGCCTCCCGGATCAAGGTGGCGAACGGTGTGGCGTCCTGGGGGAGTTCGTCGGCGAGCGGGCGGAGCCACACGAGCAGCGCCCCCAGCTCCGCCGAGTTCACCGCCCCTTCGCCGACCGGGAGCTGCGCCGCGGCCGCGAGCAGCCCGTGCCGGGCCTGTACGCAGCCTCCGCAGGGCGGCGCCCCGGCGAGCGCTGGCAGAGCCTTGCCATCCTCGTCGCGGCTCCCGCCGGGGGTCAGCGGGAGCGCCCACCATGCCTGGAGCAGCACGGTGAGTTGGTCGGCCGGCTCCTGCTCGGCCCAGGTGTCGTACGCGGCGGTCGCCGCGACCCGGTTGCCGTCCCGGGCCAGCAGCCCGGCCGCGCTCGCCGCCTCCAGCGCCAGGCGCACCACGATCTCGTCGCACTGCGCCGCCTTGCCGATCCGGGACAGTTCGCGGGCGCCGACCCCGCCGGCCTTCAACCGAGCCGGGGGAGCGGCGGCGCACGCCCCCAGGACGGACACGGCATGGGCGGCGAACGCCATCGAGGCGGCTGTGGCTTCCCGTTCGACGTCCGGGGCGGTGACGGGCACCGACCGCACGTCGGGCGGGACGGGAGTGAACGCGGCGTGCCAGTCGGAGCCGCGCAGTGCGAGTGCCACCTCCGCGGGCATCCGGGCCGGCCCGGACCAGCGGCGGTCCCGGATCAGCAACCCCCGCTCCAGCGCCCACTGCTCGGCGGGCCTGGGGCCGGCTTGCGGAGTCCCGAACATGACGAACCCCGGTCGCTCCGGAGTCTCGTGCGCCCGTCGTTCGAGGAGTTTCCTGGTCGCTGCAGGCGCCGTGGCGACAAGCGCCGCGACCCGAGCCGGATCGCTGTGATGCTCGACCAGCGCCGCCAGCCGCGTCTCCTTCCTGTTGGCGGCCGGTTTGACGCCGAGTTTTGCCACCATGCGCGCCACCTCGTCGGAGTTCGAGCCCGCGAGCAGGTGCATGAGCGGTGCATCGAGTCCCAGGGGTGAATTCCATGCACTCCGTAGGGGCGCCGCCATGTGCAGCAGCCCGTTTTCGGTCGGCCACACCAAGGCGCGATCGGCCATCGCCGCCAGGACGGCATCCAACGCGTGGGCGCGGTCACCGTGCGTCGCGCCCAGGATGCCCGCCAGGCCGTCCCGTGACACGACCGTCAGCGCGGCGGCGGCCTCCGCCACCTGCAGACACGGCAGCGCGAGCCGGGGCAGGGCCAGTGCCACGGAGGCCGGCCGCTGGAGCCGGTCCGCCAGTTCACCGACCGACCGCGGCTCCGGAGCCGACACGGCGTCCGGGCGCGCCGCCAGGACCCGCTCCAACTCGGCCGCGTCCAGACCGCGCAGCCAGGTGGCCAGCACCGATCCGCTCTTCTTGCTGATGAGGCACCTCACCACGTAGGAGGACATCCGTGCCCTGCCGCAGTCGGCCGGGAGCACAGGCCGGGAGCACAAGGATGACGTACCAACGGGGGCGGGTACGACGAAGGCCCGGACCGTACGAGACGGTCCGGGCCTTCGTGAAGGCGGAGGATACGAGATTCGAACTCGTGAGGGGTTGCCCCCAACACGCTTTCCAAGCGTGCGCCCTAGGCCTCTAGGCGAATCCTCCGTGGGAGAGCTTAGTACATGTTTCGGGGTGCTCGCGACCAGCTATCCCGCAGGCGGGAGGGTGGGGGTGGCCTGTGGATCGTCGGGGCGGGAATCCGGTAGTGTGGGGGGCAGCCCCTCGTGTGGCGTCATCTCTCTGAACCCCCCCAGGGCCGGAAGGCAGCAAGGGTAGGAGGGCTCTGGCGGGTGCACGAGGGGTCTTTGCGTTTCCGGGGGCGGGTGGGCGGGACGAGGGGCGACGCGTTTGTCGGTCCGTCCCGATATCGTCGGGGGTGTGTCCCTAGCCCTGTACCGCCGCTACCGCCCCGAGACCTTCGCGGAGGTCATCGGGCAGGAGCACGTGACCGCTCCGCTCCAGCAGGCCCTGCGCAACAACAGGGTCAACCACGCGTACCTGTTCAGCGGGCCGCGCGGCTGTGGCAAGACGACGAGCGCGCGCATCCTGGCCCGCTGCCTGAACTGCGAGCAGGGGCCGACGCCCACGCCCTGCGGGGAGTGCCAGTCCTGTCGGGACCTGGCGACGGGCGGGCCCGGCTCGATCGACGTGATCGAGATCGACGCGGCCTCGCACGGTGGTGTGGACGACGCACGTGAGCTGCGCGAGCGGGCGTTCTTCGCGCCGGTGCACAGCCGGTACAAGATCTTCATCCTGGACGAGGCGCACATGGTGACCTCGGCCGGGTTCAACGCGCTGCTCAAGGTGGTGGAGGAGCCGCCGGAGCACCTCAAGTTCATCTTCGCGACCACCGAGCCGGAGAAGGTGATCGGGACGATTCGGTCCCGGACGCACCACTACCCGTTCCGGCTGGTCCCGCCCGGCACCCTGCGCGACTACCTGGCGGAGGTCTGCGGGCGGGAGGGCATCCAGGTCGAGGACCCGGTGTTCCCGCTGGTGGTGCGGGCCGGCGCGGGCTCGGTGCGTGACTCGATGTCGGTCATGGACCAGCTGCTGGCCGGCGCCGGGGACGAGGGCGTCACGTACCAGATGGCGACGGCGCTGCTCGGGTACACCGACTCCGCGCTGTTGGACGAGGTGGTGGACGCCTTCGCCGCGCAGGACGGGGCGACGGTGTTCCAGGTGATCGACCGGGTGGTCGAGGGCGGGCACGACCCGCGCCGCTTCGTCACCGACCTGCTGGAGCGGCTGCGCGACCTGGTGATCCTCGCCACCGTTCCGGAGGCGGGGGAGAAGGGGCTGATCGACGCCCCGGCGGACCGGATCGCCGTGATGCAGGCCCAGGCGGACGGCTTCGGCGCGGCCGAGCTGAGCCGGGCCGCCGACATCGTCAACACCGGGCTGACGGAGATGCGCGGCAACGCGGCGCCCCGGCTGCAGCTGGAGCTGATCTGCGCCCGGGTGATGCTGCCGGGCGCGTACAGCGACGAGCTGTCGCTGCAGGCCCGCCTGGACAAGCTGGAGCGGCGGGCGACGGCGGGTGGCTTCGCCGCGCCCGTGGCGGGGATGCCGGCCGCGGCCGTGCCGATGGCCGCCCCTGCCCCTGCCCCTGCCTTCGCCCCCGCCCCCGCCCCCGCGCCGATGCCCGCGCCGGTGGACATGCCGGCCGCGGCGCCCGCACCCATGCCCGCCCCCGCACCCATGCCCGCGCCGGAGGCCGCACCGCCCGCCGCCCCCGCCGGACCGGCGCCGGGCGCCTGGCCGATCCCGCGCAGCTTCCCGCCCGCCGGCGGCGCCCCGGCCGCGGCCCCCGCCGCGCCCCCGGCGCCCCAGCCGCAGCAGCCCGCCGCCGCCCAGACCCCGCCCCCCGCGCCGGCACCCGCCCCGGCGCCGGTCCCCGCCGCCCCCGGCGGCCAGCCCTCGGCCGCCGCGCAGCAGGGCGCCGCGCAGGTCCGCCAGCTGTGGCCGCAGATCCTGGAGGCGGTGAAGAACCGCCGCCGCTTCACCTGGATCCTGCTCAGCCAGAACGGCCAGGTGGCGGGCTTCGACGGCAGCGTGCTGCAGGTGTCGTTCATCAACGCGGGCGCCCGGGACAGCTTCGTCGGCAGCAACAGTGACGACGTGCTGCGCCAGGCGCTGACGGACGCGCTGGGCGTGGACTGGCGGATCGAGTGCATCGTCGACCCGTCCGGCGGCGCGGGCGCGGCCCCGAGCGCCGCCCCGGCCGGTGGTGGCGGCTGGGGGGCTCCGGCCCGTCCGGCGGCCGCCGCGCCGCCGATGGCCGCCCCGGCGCCGGTGCCCGCGCCGGCGCCCGTCCAGCCGCAGGCTCCCGCGGCCCCGGCGGCCCCGGTCCAGCCGGCGCCCCGGCCGCAGGCCCAGGCGCCCGCCCCGGTGCCGCACACGCCCCCGCCGCCGCCCGTCGCGGCGCCGCCGGCGGTGGCCCCGGAGGACGACATCCCGGAGGAGGACGACCCGGACCTCACCGAGGAGGCGTTCTCCGGCCAGGAGCTGATCATCCGCGAGCTGGGTGCCACCGTCCTGGAGGAGATCCACCACCGGGGCAACTGAGCCACTGGGGGAGCCGAGCCCCCGGGGGAGCCGAGCGGAAGCCGGAGCACCGACCGGGCGGGTCCGTGGGCGCGTACGAGCCCGTAGGCTCGGCGGTGACGACAGATCGACCGCGTGACAGCAAGGAGTGAGCCGTGTTCCCCGGTGGTGGTCAGCCCAACATGCAGCAGTTGATGAAGCAGGCGCAGAAGATGCAGCAGGCCCTCGCCCAGGCGCAGCAGGAGCTGGCCGAGGCGAAGGTGCAGGGTTCGGCGGGCGGCGGCCTGGTCGAGGCCACGGTCACCGGTGCCGGTGAGCTGGTGGCGCTGACCATCGCTCCGGCGGCCGTCGACCCGGAGGACACCGAGACCCTGGCCGACCTGGTCCTGGCGGCCGTTCGGGACGCCAACCAGGCCGCGCAGAAGATGCAGGCGGAGCGGATGGGCCCGCTGACCCAGGGCATGGGCGGCGGCATCCCCGGTCTGCCCTTCTGACCCAGTCTGGCCTTCTGACCCGGTCTGCCCTGCTGGCCCGGTCGGTTCCCGGCCGAGGCCGGGAGAGCGGGCCCAATGGTCTGATGTTCAGACGACGGACCCATGTGATTTATGTGGGAGTCGGGCGTCGGGCGGTGTGTCCGGCGCCCGATTCGTTGGATGATGGCACCGGAGCACACGGACCATCCGAGCACGAGGGAAGGCGCGACGTTGTACGAGGGCGTGGTTCAGGACCTGATCGACGAACTGGGCAGGCTGCCCGGCGTCGGGCCCAAGAGCGCCCAGCGGATCGCCTTCCACGTGCTGCAGGCCGACCCGACCGACGTGCGCCGCCTCGCGCACGCGCTGCTGGAGGTCAAGGACAAGGTCCGCTTCTGCGCGGTCTGCGGCAACGTCGCGGAGGCCGAGCAGTGCCGGGTCTGCCTGGACCCGCGCCGCGACCTCGGTGTCATCTGCGTGGTCGAGGAGCCCAAGGACGTCGTCGCCATCGAGCGCACCCGCGAGTTCCGCGGCCGCTACCACGTGCTGGGCGGCGCGATCAGCCCCATCGAGGGCGTCGGCCCGGACGACCTGCGCATCCGCGAACTGCTCGCGCGCCTCGCGGACGGCACGGTCACCGAGCTGATCCTGGCCACCGACCCCAACCTGGAGGGGGAGGCGACCGCCACCTACCTGGCCCGGCTCTGCAAGCCGATGGGCCTGAAGGTGACCCGTCTGGCGAGCGGTCTGCCCGTCGGCGGGGATCTGGAGTACGCGGACGAGGTCACCCTCGGCCGCGCCTTCGAAGGGAGACGACTGCTCGATGTCTGACCGGACCCCCCACCAGCAGCCCCACGCCCCGCACACCGAAGCGGCCCCGCACACCCACGGCCACGGCTCGGAGCCGGACGACTTCGCCGTCCAGATCGCCGACTCGGTGGAGAGCTTCGTGCTCGCCGTCACCGAGGTCGCCAAGGGCGACGAACCGGGCAGCGCGGTCTCGCTGCTGCTCCTGGAGGTCTCGCAGCTGCTGCTGGCGGGCGGTCGGCTGGGCGCCATCGAGGACGTCGTCCCGGACGACCGCTTCGAGCCCGACGCCGGGCCGGAGCCGGACGGCGAGCAGCTGCGCGAGCACCTGGCCGCGCTGCTGGCGCCGATCGACGTCTACCACGAGGTCTTCGACCCGTACGGCCCGCCGGAGAAGCCGAACGCCTTCCGGATCTCGGACGACCTGGCCGGCGTGGTCGGCGAGCTGCAGCACGGCCTGACGCACTACCGCGAGGGCCGGGTCAGCGAGGCGCTGTGGTGGTGGCAGTTCTCGTACCTGTCGAACTGGGGCACGACCTGCTCGGCGGTGCTGCGGGCGCTGCAGTCGCTGATCGCGCACGTCCGGTTGGACAGCCCGATCGGTGCGGTGCCGGACGGCGCGGACACCGACGACGACGGGCTCACCGACGAGCAGCTGGAGCAGCAGGCCGGCGACCTGATGGC
This sequence comes from Streptomyces sp. Y1, assembly GCF_041053115.1. Lineage (NCBI taxonomy): Bacteria > Bacillati > Actinomycetota > Actinomycetes > Kitasatosporales > Streptomycetaceae > Streptomyces > Streptomyces sp. Y1. The sequence continues at coordinate 4,141,135 of NZ_CP163445.1, forward strand.
GGCCGAGCTGGGCCTCGGGCGCTGAACGGGCGCTGAACGGGCGCTGAACGGACGCTCAACGGGCGTCCGCACAGAGCACCGAGCGGGCACCGAGCGGGCACCGAGCGGGCACCGAGCGGGTCCGAACGGGCGGACGTGTGACACACGCCTCAGCGCCCCGCCCGGGAGGGAAATCCGGCCGGATCGCCGTCCTCCCCTCCGCCGATTCTTCGGAGCGGCGCCGGATTCCCCGCAGACCTGCCGGTGCGGACCCGCGCACCGCCGCCCACGTGCTGAAACGCCCGTCTCATCATATGGAAAGCCCCGGTCGGGGCAGGACCGCTCGGTAGACTGACGCGGACCGCACACCCCCCTCCACCCGGTGGGGTGCGGGGGCCAGGCGCCCCCGGAAACGACCTAGTCGAGGAGCGCACGTGGGCCTTGTCGTGCAGAAGTACGGCGGCTCATCCGTTGCGGATGCCGAAGGCATCAAGCGCGTGGCCCGTCGAATCGTTGACGCCAAGAAGGCCGGCCATGAGGTCGTCGTCGTGGTGTCCGCGATGGGCGACACGACGGACGAGCTCATCGAACTCGCGGAGCAGGTGTCACCGCTCCCTGCCGGCCGTGAGTTCGACATGCTGCTGACCGCTGGAGAGCGCATCTCCATGGCGCTGCTGGCCATGGCGATCAAATCCCTGGGTCACGAGGCCCAGTCCTTCACGGGCAGCCAGGCCGGCGTCATCACGGACTCCGTCCACAACAAGGCGCGCATCATCGACGTGACGCCGGGCCGCATCCGCACCGCCCTCGACGAGGGCAACATCGCGATCGTGGCCGGCTTCCAGGGCGTGTCCCAGTCCAGCAAGGACATCACCACGCTGGGCCGCGGCGGCTCGGACACCACGGCGGTCGCGCTGGCCGCCGCGCTCAAGGCCGAGGTCTGCGAGATCTACACCGACGTGGACGGCGTGTTCACCGCCGATCCGCGCGTGGTGAAGAAGGCCCGCAAGATCGACTGGATCGCCTACGAGGACATGCTGGAGCTGGCCTCGTCGGGCTCCAAGGTGCTGCTCGATCGGTGTGTGGAGTACGCCCGTCGCTACAACATCCCGATTCACGTACGCTCGTCCTTCTCGGGTCTTCCCGGGACGATCGTCAGCAACGACAACCCGAACAAGCCCGAAGGGGGCGAGATGGAGCAGGCCATCATCTCCGGAGTCGCCCACGACACCTCCGAGGCGAAGGTCACCGTCGTCGGCGTGCCCGACAAGCCCGGTGAGGCGGCGCGCATCTTCCGCGCCATCGCCGACGCCGAGGTCAACATCGACATGGTGGTGCAGAACGTCTCCGCCGCGTCGACCGGTCTGACCGACATCTCCTTCACCCTGCCCAAGACCGAGGGCCAGAAGGCCATCGACGCGCTCGGCCGGGTCAAGGAGGGCATCGGCTACGAGTCGCTGCGCTACGACGACGCGATCGGCAAGATCTCGCTGGTCGGCGCGGGCATGCGCTCCAACCCGGGCGTCACCGCGACCTTCTTCGAGGCGCTGTCCGCCGCGGGCGTCAACATCGAGCTGATCTCCACCTCGGAGATCCGCATCTCGGTGGTCACCCGCGCCGAGGACGTGCCGGAGGCGGTCCGCGCCGTGCACAGCGCCTTCGGGCTGGACAGCGAGAGCGACGAGGCCGTCGTCTACGGCGGCACCGGCCGATGAGCCGCGGGCCGGCCGGGGGCGGCGGGCGATGACCCGGCGGCCGAACCTCGCCGTCGTCGGCGCCACCGGCGCGGTCGGCGAGGTGCTGCTCGACCTGCTCGCGCTCCGTCAGGACGTCTGGGGCGAGATCCGCCTGATCGCCTCTCCGCGCTCGGCCGGCCGTACGGCGGTCGTGCGCGGGGAGGCCGTCGAGGTCGTCCCGCTGGCGGAGGAGGCGTTCGCCGGGATCGACGTCGCCGTGTTCGCCGTGCCCGAACCGGTCTCCGCCCAGTGGGCGCCGATCGCGGCGGCCAAGGGCGTCGTGGTGGTCGACGACTCGGCCGTCTTCCGGACCGCCGAGGACGTGCCGCTGGTCGTCCCCGAGGTCAACGCCGCCGCGCTGCGGATCCGCCCGCGCGGCATCGTCGCCAGCCCGGCGAGCACCACCCTCGCGATGATCGCCGCCCTCTGGGCGCTGCACGCCGAGTACGGGCTGGCGCAGTTGGTCGTCGCCTCCTACCAGGCCGCCACCGGCGAGGGCCGGGCCGGCGAGACGGCGCTGCGCGGGCAGACCGCGCTGGTCACGGGCACGACGGCGGGCCGCAAGACCGGCGACCTGCGCGCGGTGATCGCCGACCACGGGCCGTTCGCGGCCCCGCTCGCGTACAACGCGGTGCCCTGGTCCGGGTCGCTGCGCGAGGGCGGCTGGTCCTCCGAGGAGCTCGGCATCCGGGACGAGTCGCGCAAGATCCTCAGCCTGCCCGCCCTGCGGGTCTCCGCGACCTGCGTGCGCGTGCCGGTCGTCCGCACCCACGCGCTGGCCGTGCACGCGCGGTTCGAACGCGAGGTCACCCAGGAGCACGCGCAGGAGATCCTGCGGGACGCCCCCGGCGTCGTGCTCTACGACGACCCGGCGGCCGGCGAGTTCCCCACTCCGAACGACGTGGTCGGGACGGATCCGGTGTGGGTCGGGCGGGTGCGCCGCGCCCTGGACGAGCCGGAGGCCCTCGACCTCTTCCTCTGCGGCGACAACCTGCGCAAGGGAGCCGCGCTCAACCTGCTCCAGATCGCCGAACTGGTGGCCCGCGAGCTGCAACCTGCCTAGCGTCCGTACGCTCTCCCCCCACAATCTGTCCGGAAACCCTCTCGAATTCCCTGGAGGGCACTTCCGCCGATGCGGAAGAATGTCCCTCGGGCTGGGCAACCATGACAGGGGATCGAGTGTCCAACGGGCGTGGCGAACGTGATGGTGGGGGCAGGGTCGGGCATCTCGGCGACAGCCGCGGTGACGTTCCCGTCGCGCGTCCAGTGGCCTGCGAGTAGGCCGGAAGAAAGTCAGATGACCGCGGTCGCACCCGGTGCGGCGGACTCCGGCGCCGGTACCGACGCGGGTACCAGCGAGGACCTGCTCACCGAGACCTACCAGGCGCACTACAGATCCCTGCTGCGCCTCGCCGCGCTGCTCCTGGACGACCTCTCGACCTGCGAGGACGTCGTGCAGGAGGCGTTCATCCGGGTGCACGCCGCCCGCCGCCGGGTGCGCGAGCCCGAGAAGACCCTGGCCTACCTGCGGCAGACCGTCGTCAACCTGTCCCGCTCCACGCTGCGCCGCCGGATCCTCGGGCTGCGGCTGCTGCCGAAGCCGATGCCTGACATGGCCAGTGCAGAAGAAGGAGCCTACGATGCGCTGGAGCGCGACCAGTTGAAGGCCGCGCTGCGTGGTCTGCAACGCCGTCAGCGGGAGGTTCTGGTGCTGCGTTACTTCGTGGACATGACGGAGGCGCAGGTCGCGGAGACGCTGGGCATCTCGCTCGGATCGGTGAAGGCCTACGGCTCGCGCGGGCTCGCCGCGCTGCGGGCCCAGATGGAGGCCGGCCATGGCTGACGGCGCGGAGCTGCCGGGCGCCGGGCTGCCGGTGGGCGGGCTGCCGGTGGACGAGCTGTCGGTCGGCGAGCTCTCCGGCGGGGGGCTGTCCGCGGAGGAGCGGGCCCTGCGCGCGCTGATGCACCACGCCGTCGCCGACATCCAACCCGGGCCCGGCGGGCTGCCCCGCATCCAGCGGGCCGTACCCCGGCGGCGGGCGGCCCGGTGCGGCGCCTGGACCGGCGCCGCCGCGCTCGCCCTGGCCGTCGCGGTGGCCCTGCCCGCGCTGCACGACGGCGAACACCTCGGGCTCTCCGGCGGCCCCGGGGACGCCGCCAAGGCCTCGGCCTCCGCCGCCACCGGCGCCACCGCCGGCTCCACCGGCGGCTCCACCGCGGAGCACGCGGGCCCGGACGGCCGGGGCTCCTCCGCCGCGGCGTCCGGCACCGCCGTCGCCTCGCCCAGCGCCGACGCCGGGACGGCCCGCCCGGACGGCTCCGCCCCGGCGCCGGCCGGGGCCAGCAACTCCGTCCTCGTCCCGCTGTGCTCCCGCGCCGACCTCGGCCAGGGCGCCGCACAGGTCGGCGCGGCCGACGCCGCGGGCCGGGTGTACGGCTCGTTCACCGTCTTCAACGTCTCCGCGAACGCGTGCCGCCTCGGCGGGCCCGGCGCGGTCTCCGTCACCGCCTTCTCCGGGGCCGACCGCAGCCGCTTCCGGACCGCCGACCACAGCCCCGGCGACCCGGCGGACGGCCTGCCCGCCATGGACGCCGAACCCCCCGTGCTGGCCCCGCAGGCCGGCTACCGGGTGCCGTTCGCCTGGATCCCCGACCAGACCTGCGGCCCCGCCGGGAACGGCGGCGGCTCGGGCACCGGCGGCGGGACCGGCTCCGGCACCGGCACCGGAAGCACCGGCGCCGCCGGGTCGGCCCGACCCAACCAGGCCGCCGGCGCCTCCCAGGACCAGGCACCCGCCGCCTCGGCCGCCCCGGCGGCCGGCGCCTCCGTCGCGCCCACCGCCAACCCGCAGCCGACCGGCACCCCGACCGCCGGCCCCACCGGCGCGCCCAGCCCCACCGCCACCCCGACCGCGGCCCCCACCGGCGGACCGGCCACCGTCACCCTCGCCCACACCCCGGCGCCCGGCAGCCCCGCGGCGGCCACGGCCACCGTCCCGCTCGGCTGTACGGCCGGCACCCTCTACCGGGGCGGCGTCCAGCCGGCGGGCACCGTCGCCCCGGCGCAGCCGGGCTCACCGGCGGCGGGCTGACCGCGGGCAGGCCGACCGGGGGCGGGCCCGGAGGCGGCCCGGCGGGACCCCTGTGGTCGGGGAGGGTGTGAAGAGTGGTTACCGTGGGGGGTGTGTACCGGTTCCTCCTCACTCCCCGCTGGCTGAGCGGCACCGCGCTGGCCGTGGCGGCCGTGGCGGTGTGCGTCTGGCTGGGCTCCTGGCAGCTCGGCCGGTTCGAGGACCGGGCCTCCGCGCACGAGAAGAACCAGCAGGCCGTCACCGCTTCGGGTGAGGCCAGGCCGATCGACGCGCTGCTCGGCCCGGCCACCCCGCAGGTGACCACCGAGACCGTGGGCAAGCCCGTCACGGTGGCCGGCAGCTTCGATGCGGAGCACCAACTCTTCGTCCCCAACCGGGTGTTGGACGGCAAGCAGGGCTACTACGTGCTGACCCCGCTGCGCACCGCGGACGGCCACGCCGTCGCCGTCGTGCGCGGCTGGGCCCCCGGGGAGCCCGCGGCCGGCGCCACCCCCGCCGCCCCGCCGAGCGGCCCGGTGACCGTGACCGGCCGGCTGCAGGCCAACGAGTCGGTCGGCAGCAACGGCGCCGTCGCGGGCGGGCTGCCGCCCGGCCGGCTCGGCATGATCAACCGGGCGTCGCTGCTCAACGTGCTGGAGTACGACGGCTGGTACGACGGCTGGGTCGCCGCCGACGAGGTACCCACCGGGCTGACCGCGGTGCCCACCGTCCAGCCGCAGGGCGGGGACGGGCTCACCCTGCGCGCGTTCCAGAACCTGGGCTACACCTTGGAGTGGTTCGTCTTCGCCGGGTTCGTCGTCTTCATGTGGTTCCGCCTGGTGCGCCGCGAGGCGGAGGCGGAGCAGGACCGGGCCCTCGGGTTGGACCCGGTCCTGAGCTGACCTCCGCCGACCGGCCTGTGCCGAGCCGGCCTGTGCTGAGCCGTGCCGAGCCGGCCTCCGCGCGTCCCTCCGGTCAGCGCGTGGGCCTGGCGGGTGCCGCCGGCACCGTCGCCGGACCACCGGGCGCGCCCGGCGGCGCGGGCCTGGTCGGAGTGGGGGTCAGGGGCGGCGCGGGTGCCGGTGCGGTCGGGCTGGTCGCCCCCGGCGCGGGGGTCGGCGGGACGGTGACCACCGGCTCGCTGTGGCAGTGGCCGCGGCCGCCGCCCTCGTCGTCCGAGTCGTAGTGGTCGATGTGGTGGTGGACCGTCCGCCCGGGCTTCGAGCCCTTCGATCCCTTCGAGCCGGAGCCGTGCGAGCCGGAGGAGCCCGAGGACCCGCCGGACCCCTTCGACCCGCCCTTGGCGAGCAGCGCCGTCCCGGCGGCCGCTTCCGGTTCGCCTTCCTCGTACCCGGCCGGCCGCACGACGCCCGCCCCGGCGGAGCCCGCGTTCGCGGGCGTGGCCGCGGCACCGGACTTCGCCGGCGCGGTTGCGGTCGGTGCGCCCGGTGCGCTCGGCGTGCTCGGCGTGCTCGGCGCGGGGCGGGTCGGAGTCGCGCCCGGCCCGGCCGACCCGACCGGCGCCGGCGGTGCGGTCGGCGGGGGCGGGCAGGCGGCCTCGGCCCCGTGCCGGCCCGCGCAGCCGGTGAGCACCAGGGCCCCGGCCACCGCCGCGCCGGCGAGGATCAGCCCCCGCCTCACACCGTCTCCCCGGTTCCGGCAGCGGTCCGGGCGCCGGCCTCGGGAGCGGTCGCGGCGGCGGTGCCGCCGTCCGCCGTGGCCAGGTGCCGCCGGACGAAGTCGATCTCCAGCCGCAGCTGCTTGATCCGCTCCTCCACCACCAGCGAGCCGTGCCCGGCGTCGTAGCGGTACACCTCGTGCGGCGTGCCGAGCTGCTCCAGCCGCTCGACGTAGTTCTCGATCTGCCGGATCGGGCAGCGCGGGTCGTTGACCCCCGCGCTGATGTACACCGGCACTCGCACCCGCTCGACGTACGTCAGCGGCGAGGAGGCCGAGAAGCGCTCCGGCACCTCCTCCGGCGTGCCGCCGAAGAGCGTGCGGTCCAGCGACTTGAGCGCCTCCATCTCGTCGGCGTAGGCGGTGTGGTAGTCGGCGACGGGCACGGCGGCGAGGCCGAGCGACCAGTTCTCCGGCTGCACGCCGAGGCCGAGCAGGGTCAGGTAGCCGCCCCAGCTGCCGCCGGAGAGCACCAGCCGCCCCGGGTCCGCGAGGCCGCTGTCCACCGCCCACGTGCGGACGGCGTCGATGTCCTCCAGCTCGATCAGGCCGACCCGCTCGCGCAGCGCGTCCGTCCAGGCCTGGCCGTAGCCGGTCGAGCCGCGGTAGTTGACCCGGACGACGGCGAAGCCGTGGTCCAGCCAGGCGGCCGGGCCGGCGGTGAAGGAGTCGCTGTCGTGGTGGGTCGGGCCGCCGTGGATCTCGAACACGGTCGGGTACGGGCCCGGGCCGTTCGCCGGCCGCTGCACCAGGGCGTGCACCCGCCCGCCGGGCCCGTCGACCCAGACGTCCTCGACCGGGACGGAGCCCGGCGGCACCGGGCCGGGCGCCCGCAGCACGACCGTCCCGGCGGTGGAGCGGACGGCGGACGGCTCGGCGGCCGAGGACCACAGGTACTCGACGGTCCCGTCCGGGCGCGGGGTGGCGCCGCCCACGGTGCCGCGCGGGGTGTCCAGGCGGGTCAGCCGGCCGTCCGCGAGCGCGTACGAGAACAGCTCGCTGCGCGCCTCGTACTCGTGCTCGACCAGCAGCTCCGCGGCGCCCGGCCGCCACTGCGCGGAGACGTCGCCGGGCAGTTCGCGGCCCTGCTCGTCGCGCAGCGGCAGCGCGGTCTCGGCGCCGGTGGCGACGTCCCAGATCATCGGCTCCCAGCGGCCGGTGCGCTGGTGCGCGACCAGCATCCGGGTGTCGCCCTCGACCGGGGCGAAGCCGAGGCAGGCGACGCCGCGCGGCTCGTCCCGGCCGGTGACCTCGTCCAGCTCGGCGACGGTCTCGACGCTGTCCGCGGTGAGCCGGTAGACCCGGATCGCGGAGTGCATGGCGTCGCCGTGCTCGGTGTGGTCGAGGGCGAGCAGGGTGCCGTCGTGGCTGAGGTCGGCGACCCCGCCGTACTCCTCGTGCCGGTAGATCTCGACCGGCTCGGTGGCGCCGGCGCGGCGCAGGTGCAGGGTGGTGCCGTCCTCGTCGGTGGAGCGGCCGACGACGACGGTGCCGTCGCGGCCGAGCGCCAGACCGGCCGAGTAGGAGGCGGCGAGGCCGGGCACGGCCTCCTCGTCGGGGCCGCCCGCGAACGGCTGCCGGCGCCACACGCCGAACTCGTCGCCGTCCTGGTCGTCGAACCACCAGATCCACCGGCCGTCCGGGGACAGCTCGGCGTCGGTGGTGCCGTTCGGCCGGTCGGTGACCCGGCGGTGGGCGTCGGTGGCGCGGTCCCAGGCGTAGACCTCGTAGGTGCCGGTCGCGTTGGACACGTACAGCGCCCGGTCGGGGGCGTCCTCCGCCCAGTCCGGCAGTGACACCCGCGCGGCCCTGAACCGCTGCTCCCACGCCGGTACGGCGCTCTTCTCCTCGCTCATCCGACCATCCAACCCGATCCGGGGGACGGAGGGGAACGGGCGGGTGTACTTCGGCGCCCCGCCCGTTCGTTCGTCCGCTGCCGGTCGGTGCTGCCGGTCGGTGCTGCCGGTCGGTGCTGCCGATCGGTGCTGCCGATCGGTGCTGCCGGTCAGTGCCGCCGGGGCGTCCGGTGACGGTGCGGCAGCCGCCACCGCTCCGTCAGAACCACCGCCACCAGCACCAGCTCCAGCGCCGCCAGCGCCAGCACGCTGTGCCCGAAGGCCGCGGTCGGGGCACCGGCGCCGTAGTAGACCAGCCCGATCAGCGCGACCCCGAGCGCCCCGCCAACCTGCTGCACGGTCGACACCACCCCCGCCGCCGAACCGGCCAGCAGCGGCTCGGCGGCCGCCAGCACCGTGGCGGTGACCGGGGCGATCACCAGGCCCATGCCGACGCCGTCCACGAACAGCCCGGGCGCCAGCCACCACACGCTCCCGGCCGGCACCCCGTACGCCGCGAGCGCGAGCAGCGCCAGCCCGGCGGCCATCAGCAGCCCGCCGGCGGCGATCGTCCGGGGGCCGCCGAACCGGGCGGTGACCCGGTGGGTGGCGTTGGAGGTCAGCAGGTAGCCGAGGCCGATCGCGGTGAACACCAGCCCGGCGCCGAGCGCGTCCAGGCCCCGGCCGAGCTGCAGGTGCAGGGCGAGCACCAGGAAGAACGAGCCCTGGCCGAGCACGAAGACGAACTGGGCCAGCAGGCCGGTGCCGAACGCCCGGCTCCGGAACAGCCGGGTGTCGACCAGCGGCGAGCCGCCGGCCCGGGTGGCGCGGTGCTGGTGGGCGGCGAAACCGGCCAGCAGGGCGAGCGAGCCGCCCAGGCAGCACCACGTCCACAGCGGCCAGCCCAGCGCCGGGCCCTGGATCAGCGGCAGCACCAGGCCGGTCAGCGCACCGGTCACCAGCAGCACGCCGACCGGGTCCAGCCCCGGCCGGTGCGGCGCGCGGGACTCCGGCAGGCAGCGGCGGACCAGTCCCAGGGCGGCCAGGCCGACCGGAAGGTTGATCAGGAAGCAGCTGCGCCAGCCCAGGCCGAGGACGTCCGCGCGGATCAGCAGCCCGCCGATCAGCTGGCCGAACACCGCGCCGAGCCCCATCGTCAGCCCGTACCGGGCGAACGCCCGCGCCTGCGCCGCGCCGCTGAACGCCGTCCGCAGCATCGCCAGCACCTGCGGGCCCATCAGCGCCGCCGCGAGGCCCTGCGCCACCCGGGCGCCGACCAGCGCCGCCGCGGTGGGGGCGAGGCCGCAGCCCGCGGAGGCGAGCGTGAACAGGGCCAGGCCGAGCCCGAACACCCGGCGGCGGCCGTACCGGTCGCCCAGGCGGCCGGCGGTGACCAGCCCGGCGGCCAGCGCCAGGCCGAAACCGGCGACCACCCACTGGACGGCAGCCGGGCCGGCGCCCAGGTCCGCCTGGACGGACGGGACGGCGACGTTGACGACGAAGACGTCGAGGGCGGTCATGAAGGTCGCGGTCAGGACCACCGGCAGCAGGCCCCGAGGGGCGGCGGCCGCGTCGTCCGTCCTGCCGCCCCGGGTGCTCCGGGTGCTCCGGGTGCTTCCGTCGAGGACGGTGCTCATCTCGGGCTCTCCTCCAGGGGGTTGTGGGGCCGGCCGGTGCGGGGCGGGCGCGGTGCTCGCGCCCGCCCCGCACCGGTACGGATCGCCGGCTCTCGGGGTCGCCGCTCAGGCGCCCGGGACGCGGTCCAGGAAGCCGTACACCGCGCCGATCCGGCCGTCCGGCGTGGCCGTCAGCACGTCGAAGCCGATCACCAGCGGCTCGGCGTCCGCCGGCGCGTCCGCGGGCCCGAGGTTCCAGGTGAACCGGGCGATGTCGTGGTGCGCGTCCACCGGCCCGAGGGTGAAGCGCATCCCCGGGAACTGCGCCTGGGCCGCGCCGATCAGGCCGTCGATCGCGTCCCGGCCGGCCACGGCGGCCAGCGGGTCGGTGTAGCGGCCGTCCTCGGCCCACACCTCGTCGACCAGCTTGCGGCGGGCGGCCGGGTCGGTCTCGTTCCAGACCGCGAGGTAGCGCTCGGCGAGCTGCTGGAGGGCGGTGGCGGTCAGCTCGGTCATGGTCGACTCCCTTGTCCTGGCGGGTGGTTGTCCGGGTCGCTCCCGGTGCTCACCACGTTAGGGACGGGCCGGTGCGGGCGAATCCGTCACGTATCCGTAGGGGGTGCGTACGTCGGTCCGTACGGGTGCGTAGGTCGGTCGGGGGCCGTCCTGGCACCCCGCCGCCGGGGCGGCCTGGGTAGGGTCGGGGCATGCTGTACGGGAGGGAAGACGAACAGGCCGCCGTGGACGGCCTGTTGGCGGCGGCTCGGGACGGGCGCAGCGGAGTGCTGCTGCTCCGGGGCGAGCCCGGCATCGGCAAGACCGCGCTGCTGGACGGTGCGGTCGCGCGGGCCGGGGACGGGTTCCGGGTGATCCGGGCGGCCGGCGTCGAGTACGAGGCCGAGCTGCCGTTCGCCGGGCTGAGCATGCTGCTCGCACCCGGTCTGGACCGGCTGGCGGCCCTCCCCGGGCCGCAACGGCGGGCGCTGGAGCGGGCGTTCGGACTGGCCGAGGAGTCCTCGTCGCCCGCCGACCGGCTCCTCGTCGGCCTCGCCACCCTCGGGCTGCTCGCCGAACTCGCCGCCGACCGGCCGCTGTTGTGCGTGGTCGACGACCTGCAGTGGGTGGACGGCGCCTCCCTGGACGCCCTGCTGCTCGCGGCCCGCCGCCTCCAGGCCGAGGGCGTCGTGCTGCTGCTGGCCGCCCGCACCACCGGCGGCGCGGCCGACCGGCCGCTCGGGCTGCCCGAACTGCACGTCGCCGCCCTGTCCGAGGCCGACGCCACCCGACTGCTGGCCGACCGGGCCGGCCCCGAGCTGCCCGCCGCCGTCCGGACCGGGCTGCTCGCCCAGGCCGCCGGGAACCCGCTCGCGCTCACCGAACTGCCGGTCACCGCAGAGGCGTTCACGGCCGGCCCGCAGCCGTCCGGCGGGGTCGGCGCGCTGCCGCTCACCAGCCGGCTGCTGATCGCCTTCCACGGCCAGGTCACCGGCCTGCCCGCGGCCACCCAGACCCTGCTGCTGGTCGCCGCCGTCGAGGAGAGCGGCGACCTGGCCGTCATCCTGCCCGCCGCCGCCACCCTCGGCGTCGACGCCGAACACCTCGCCCCCGCCGAGGAGTTCGGCCTCGTCACGGTCACCCCCGAGCGCCGGGCCGCCTTCCGGCACCCGCTGCTGCGCGCCGCCGTCCTCCAACGCGCCCCGCACCACCAGCGGCTGGCCGCGCACCGGGCCGTCGCCGGGGCCCTGCCGGACGGCGACCGCCGGACCTGGCACCTCGCCCTGGCCGCCACCGACCCCGACCCCGACCTGGCCGACGCCCTGGAGCGGGCCGCCGTCCACGCCGAACGCCGCGGCGGCCGCGGCGGCGCCGCCGCCTACGAGCGCGCCGCCCGGCTCACCCCCGACCGCGAGGGCGCCACCCGGCGCCTCGTCCTCGCCGCCGAAGCCGCCACCGAGGAAGGCGAGTTGGCCCGGGCCGAAGCGCTCGCCGACGAAGCCGCCGCCCGCACCGACAACGCGTTCGCGCACGCCCTGCTCGACCAGGTACGGGCCACCGCGCACTTCTGGCGCGGCTCCTACCCGACCGCCCACCGCCTGCTGCTCGACGCCGCCGCCGCGGACATCGACCCGGCGCACGCCGCCCGGATGCTGTTCCAGGCCTTCCACACCGCCTGGTACGCGGGGGAGCAGCCGGTCGCCGCCGTGCTGGACCGGCTCGCCGCCCTCCCGCTGCCCGAGGACGACCCGCTCGCCCCGCTGGCCCGCCACCTGCCCGCGGCCGTCCTCCCCGCCCTCGGACGGCCGGCCGGGCCCCTCCCGGCCGTCCGGGAGACCGCCGAGGCCGCCCGCAGGGCCGGCGCGGAGAGCCCCGTCGACCTCGTCCAGCTCTGCGGCGCCACCCTCGTCCTCGGCCGGGACGAGGAGACCGCCGAACTCGCCGCCGAACTCGTCGCCGAAGCGCGCGCCAAGGGCACCGTCGGCGTCCTGCCCACCCTGCAGTTCTTCCTCGCCGAGGCCGAGCTCTTCCACGGCCGCCACCAGGACGCCGAGGTCACCGCCACCGAGGCCCTCGCCCTCGCCCGCGACACCGGCCAGCACCAGTGGGTCAGCCAACTCACCGCCCTGCTCGCCTACCTGGCCGCCCTGGACGGCCGCACCGAGCCCTCCGCCGCGTCCCTGGCCGCCACCGCGCTGGCCACCACCGGCCCGCAGACCGCCGCCCCCGCCGCCGGCCACCCCTGGGCCCACTGGGCCCTCGCCCTGCACGACCTCGGCCAAGGCCGCGCCGGCGCCGCCGCCGACCGCCTGCACACCCTCACCACCGGGCCGCACCGCCACCACGTCAGCGCCACCCGGGCCGTCCCCGACCTGGTCGAGGCCGCCGTCCGCCTCGGCACCCCCGAACGCGCCGCCGAACCGTACGAACGCTTCGCCCGCTGGACCGCCGCCGCCGACCGCCCCTGGACCGCAGCCCTCCGCCTGCGCTGCCAGGCCCTCCTCGGCCCCGACGAACTCGCCGAAGCCGCCTACCGCGCCGCCCTCGACCTGCACGCCACCACCAACCGCCCCTTCGAGCAGGCCCGCACCGCCCTCCTCTACGGCGAATGGCTGCGCCGCACCCGCCGCCGCACCGACGCCCGCCCCCACCTCACCGCCGCCCTGGAGACCTTCGACCGCCTCGCGGCCCACCCCTGGTCCGCCCGCGCCCGCACCGAACTCGCCGCCACCGGCACCCCCACCACCGCCCCCACGACCACGTCCTCCCTGACCCCCCTCACCCCGCAGGAACGCCAGATCGCCCGCCTCGCCGCCCAGGGCCTCACCAACCGCGACATCGCCGCCCAGCTCTACCTGAGCCCCCGCACCGTCGCCCACCACCTCTACAAGGCCTACCCCAAACTCGGCATCACCTCCCGCACCGACCTCCCCGCCACCCTCTGACCCGCCCGACGCCCTCGCCGGCCGGCGGGGCACGGGCAGTGGGCCCGGTCGGCGGGCACGGGCGATGGGTGGGCTGCTCGGCCGGGGGCCTGAGGCGTAGTCACTCAGGCGGGCGCGCACAACGACAGAGGGCCTGCCGGATTTCTCCGGCAGGCCCTCTGCACTGGGTCGGGGTGGCGGGATTTGAACCCACGGCCTCTTCGTCCCGAACGAAGCGCGCTACCAAGCTGCGCCACACCCCGGTCTTTCTGTTTGTCGCTCCGTCTCCTTCGCGACGAGTAGAACTCTACCGGACGCTTGCCGAGACACGAAATCCGGTTTCGGACCGGCGCCCGGGAGGGGTTCAGCGGGGGGCGGCGGTGAGGGTGAGGAGGGTGGCTTCCGGGGGGCAGGCGAAGCGGATCGGGGTGTAGCGGTTGGTGCCGCAGCCGGCGGAGACGTGGAGGTAGGAGCGGCGGCCGCCGGCGGTGTGGGTGGAGAGGCCCTTGACCCGGTCGGTGTCGAGGTCGCAGTTGGTGACGAGGGCGCCGTAGAAGGGGATGCAGAGCTGGCCGCCGTGGGTGTGGCCGGCGAGGATCAGCGGGTAGCGGTCCGCGGTGAAGGCGTCGAGGACGCGCAGGTAGGGCGCGTGGACGACGGCGAGGGAGAGGTCGGCGTCGGCGGAGGGGCCGCCGGAGACGGCGCTGTAGCGGTCGCGCCGGATGTGCGGATCGTCGAGGCCGGTGAACTCGAGGTCGAGGCCGCCGATGGTGAGCCGGCCGCGGGCGTTGGTGAGGTCGAGCCAGCCGGCGGCGTCGAAGCCGTCGCGGAGCTTCTCCCAGGGGTTGTGGACGGCGCCGGTGACGCCGCGGTTGGCGGTGCCGTCCGGGTTGTTCATGCCGTGGACGCCGCTGCGCATGGCCTTGAGGTAGCGGGCCGGGTTCTTGGGGGCGGGGCCGTAGTAGTCGTTGGACCCGAAGACGTAGACGCCGGGGAAGTCCATCAGGGGCCCGAGGGCGTCGAGGGTGGCGGGGACGCCGAGCGGGTCGGAGAGGTTGTCGCCGGTGTTGACCACGAGGTCGGGGCGCAGTCCGGCGAGGCTCTGCAGCCAGCGCTGCTTCTTGCCCTGCCCGCTCACCATGTGGATGTCGGAGACCTGCAGGATCCGGATCGGCCGGGCGCCGTGCGGGAGGACGGGGACCTCGACCCGGCGGAGTCGGAAGGATCGGACCTCGTACCCGACGGAGTAGGCGAGGCAGGCGGCGCCGGCGGCGGCGACACCGAGGGGAACGGAGTACAGCGGTCGCATCGCTCCATGCTCTCAGACGGTGGATCAGCTGGTGAACGAGGGCGAGCCGGGTGCGGGCGCCGGTTCCGGCTCCCGCCGGGCGCGCAGGGCCCGGACCTTGTGCCGGTTGCCGCAGCGTTCCATGGAGCACCAGCGGCGCCGTCCGGGCCGGGAGGTGTCGACGAAGACCAGTTGGCAGTTGTGCGCCCCGCACTCCCGCACCCGGTCCGCGTACGGGCCGGTGAGCAGGGCGATGGCGTCCCGGGCGAGGGTAGAGGCGAGCTGCGCGCCATCGGCGGGCAGGGGGGCCGCCGGGGTGCCGTCCGGGGCGATCCTGGGGACGAGCGGGGGGTGTTCGGCGGCCCGGTTGAGCACGGCGTAGTCGGCCGGGTCGCCGGGGATGCCGTGGGCCCGGGCGGCGGCGAGCCGCCACAGGGCGTCGCGCAGGGTGCGGGCGGCGGCGAGCTGGTCGGCGGTGATCCGGACGGCGCCGGCGGGCAGTCGGAGGCGGGACCGGGGGAGCCAGGCGGCGAGGTCGGACGGCTGGTGCAGCACCTCGTAGCGGGCGTACTCGCCGGGGCCGCCGGTGGTGAGGAGTTCGAGGCAGAGCGCGCCGGGGTCGAAGTGGAAGCTGGTGCCGGCGGGGGTGGTGAGGAGCAGGCCTGCCGCGTCGGTCATGTAACCACGGTAAGCGGTTACCGGGTGCCCGTGACCAGGGCCTCCGGATCCGCTCCTCGCGATATTGCCGGGCGACCGGTCGCCGCAGGTGGGAGACTCGGGGCCATGACCACGCTCAAGGAGCAGCTGCAGGAGGACCTCACGGCTGCCATCAGGGACCGGGACGAGCTGCGCTCGTCCACCATCCGGCTCACGCTGGCCGCCGTCACGAGCGAGGAGGTGGCGGGCAAGTCGAAGCGCGAGCTGTCCGACGCCGACGTGCTCAAGGTGATCGGTCGCGAGGCGAAGAAGCGCCGGGAGGCGGCCGAGGCCTTCGGCTCCGCGGGCCGGGCCGAGCAGGCCGCCCGGGAGCTCGCGGAGGGCGAGGTGCTGGCGGGCTACCTGCCCAAGCAGCTCTCCGACGAGGAGCTGACCGCGATCGTCGCCGCCGCCGTGGCCGAGAGCGGGGCGACCGGCCCGCAGGGGATGGGCGCCGTGATGAAGCTGGTGAAGCCGAAGGTGGACGGGCTGGCCGAGGGCGGCCGGGTCGCCGCCGCGGTGAAGGCCGCCCTGGCGGGCTGATTCCGGCCCGGACGAGTGCCCGTGAGGGCGTGAACGCGAACGGAAGGGGCGCTTCCCGAGAGTCCACTCGGGAAGCGCCCCTTCACGTGCGCCCAGGGCTCAGGGCCCAGGGCCAGGGCTCAGGGCCCGCGGCCGCCGGCGTCAGCCGTTGCCGTTGCCGCCGCCGTGCTTGCCGCCGTTGCCGTTGCCGCCGCCGACGAGGCCCGGCGGGAGGGTGATCCCGCCGCCGATCATGCCGGGGTCGCCGTTCCCGTTGCCCGGGGCGGCGGGCGGCGGCGGGTTGCCGCCGGCCGGCTGGGCCGGGTCGCTCGGGGCGGTGGTCGGGTTGGGATCGGGCTTGGGCATGTCGGGGATGCTGGCGGTGGGCAGCTGCTGGATCGGGGAGCCCTTCAGGGCCTGGTTCATCGCCAGGCGCCAGATCGGGCCGGGGCCGGTGGCGCCGAAGACCTCGGTGAAGTTGGTCGGGCCGATCTTGATGTTCTTCATCGGCACGCCGCCGGCGGGGCCGCCGAGCCAGACCGAGGTGGCGAGCTGCGGGGTGTAGCCGCTGAACCAGGCGGCGCGCTTCTCGTCGGAGGTACCGGTCTTGCCGGCGATCGGCCGGCCGTCGTCCAGGCCGAGGTCCTTACCGGTGCCCTTCTCGGTCACGCCGCTGAGCACGGTGTTCATCGCGTCGGCGGTGCTCTCGGAGAAGGCCTGGGTGCAGGTCGACTGCGGGACGTTGACGTTCTTGCCGTCGACCGTGGTGATCTTGTTGATCGCGATCGGGCTGCAGTACTTGCCGTGCGCGGCGAAGGTCGCGTAGACGTTCGCCATGGTCAGCGGGGACATCTCCTGCACGCCGAGGCCCATCGACGGGACCTCCTCCAGCGGCTTGCCGCTGGCCTTGGCGGTGATGCCGAGCTTGTTGGCCATCTGCTTCACCGGGCAGAGGCCCATGTCGGCCTCCATCTCGACGAAGTAGGTGTTGACCGACATGGCCATGGCCGTCTTGAGGTCGTACGGGCCCTTCTCGTTCTCGTTCTCGTTGGGGACGGTCCGGGCCTTGCCCTTCTCCGTGTTCTTCCAGGTGCCCTCGCAGGTCTTCATCGTCGGCCACTCGATGCGGTTCTCCGACTTGTACTGCTGGGTGGGCGGGAGCCCGGACTCGAGCGCGGCGGCGGCCACGATCGGCTTGAAGGTCGATCCCGGCTGGAAGCCGTTGCCGCCGCCCATCGAGGCGTCGACGTTGAGGTTGACGACGGTCTGGTTCTTGTTCTGGTCCAGGCCGTACGGGCGGGTCTGGGCCATCGCGAGGATCTTGCCGGTGCCCGGCTCCATCATGGTCGCGGCGGCGGAGACCGGGTCGGTGACGTACACCAGCTTGGTGACGGCGTTCTGCGCGGCGGCCTGCTTGTCCGGGTCGAGCGTGGTGTAGATGTTCAGGCCGCCGGTGTCCCAGAGCTTCTTGCGCTCCTCGGCGCTCTTGCCGAAGGCCGGGTCCTGCTTGACCACGTGGCGCACGTAGTCGCAGAAGAAGCCCATGCCGGCCTGGGCGGTGATGCAGCCGTTCTGCGGGTCCTTGAACTTCAGGCCCAGCGGGGCGGCCTTCGCCTCCTTCGCCTGGTCGGCGGTGATGTGCTTGTTCTCCAGCATCTTGTCGATGACGACGTTGCGACGCTTGACCGTGTTGTCGGGGTAGCGGACCGGGTCGTAGGACGACGGGTTCTGCACTATCCCGGCGAGGGTGGCGGCCTCGGCGACGGTCAGGTCCTTGTTGCTCTTGCTGAAGTACCGCTGGGAGGCGGACTCGACCCCGTAGGCCTGGTGGCCGTAGAAGGTGATGTTGAGGTAGTTGGTGAGGATCTGATCCTTGGTCAGGTCCTCCTCCAGCTTGATCGCGACCTTGAGCTCCTGGATCTTGCGGCCCAGGGTCTTGCGCTGGGCCTCCAGGACGGCCGACTGGTCGTCGCCGGCCTTCTCGACGTTCACGTTCTTCACGTACTGCTGGGTGAGCGTCGAGGCGCCCTGCGAGTTGGTGCCGCTCTCGGCGTTCTTGCTGATCGCGCGCAGGATGCCCTTGAGGTCGACGGCGCCGTGCTCGTAGAAGCGGGCGTCCTCGATGTCGACCTGGGCGTGCCGCATGAACGGCGACATCTGGTCGGCCGTGATGACGGTGCGGTCGCGCTCGTAGACCTTGGCGATCAGGCCGCCCTTGGCGTCGAAGATCTGGGTGGCCTGGGTGAGCGGCGGGGTCTTGAAGTCGTCGGGGATGTTGTCGAAGCTCTCCGCCGTGTCCTTGGCGGTCAGCCCGATGGCGCCGACGGCGGGCAGGGCGAGGCCTGCCAGCAGGACTCCGGAGAGCACGCTGACGCCCAGGAACTTCACTCCGTGTCCGGCGAACTCGAGCGGTGATCCGCTGCGCTTGCCCTCCGGAGCTCCGGTGTTGCCTGGGGGCTGGGATGCCTGTGGGCGCTTCGGTGCCATGAGGAGAACCCTACGTCGCGGAATCCCGCACACGAGGGCAGGTGTTCGCCTAGGCTTGTCACAAGCTTGCGACAGCTTCGGTGCGTCAACATCATTCACTCTTGTGAGTGGGGAGACTTGCCCGAATTGCCCACTTTTCGATGGGTTTCGAGGCAGCTGTGGCCTGCTGTGCCCGTGTGAACCGTAGCGCTCCGTGACGACGCGCGTGGCGAGAGTTCGGGTGTCGAGCCTGGCAAGGCTTGCGACCTGCGATCACTCCAACGAGTGAGATGACCGATACCCATAGTCCGATCGGGTCATTCGAGATTGAGCCCGAAGGGGCTGTTGCGCGCTGTCGTTCTTCCGTAACGTCCTCAACTGGCAACGGTGAATATGCCGTTGCCGCCGTGGGGGAGCCTCGAATATCGGGAGAGGACGGCGCCGGCATGGGCTGGGTTGACGACTGGAGTGCGCAGGCCGCCTGCCGCACGAGTGATCCGGACGAACTGTTCGTCCAGGGGGCGGCGCAGAACCGCGCCAAGGCGGTGTGCAGCGGCTGCCCCGTCCGTACGGAATGCCTCGCGGACGCCCTGGACAACCGGGTCGAGTTCGGGGTGTGGGGCGGGATGACGGAGCGCGAGCGCCGGGCGCTGCTGCGCCGCCGCCCGACCGTCATGTCGTGGCGGCGGCTGCTGGAGACGGCCCGCACCGAGTACGAGGAGTCCCTCGCGACCGGCGTGATACTTACGGACTACGCCCAGGCGGGCTGAGCCCGAGCCTCCCGGCCGCGCCGCGTGGCGCCCGGGCTGCCCGAGCCGGACCGACCCGTCCGACCCCGTCCGACCCGCCCGGTCAGGACGGCGCCGAGCCGCCGAGCCGGTCCCCGATGTCCCGCAGCCCGTCCAGGTCGTGCACGTCGCCCGGCAGCGCGGCCACCTCGACGATCGGCACGTCCGGGTACACCGAGACGAACCGGTCCCGGGTACGGCGCTCCCGCCCCATGATCTGCATCCGCTCGGCGTGCAGCCGCAGCAGCCCGGCCGCGAGCAGCTCCGCCGCCGGCGAGGAGTGCTCCGAACCGTTCTCCTCCAGCGTCTCGGCGGCCGCCAGCGACCGTTCCGCGGTGAGCTGCGGCGCGCCCGTGTCGTGCACCCGGTTGAGCACCAGCCCGGCCAGCGGCATCCGGTCCGCGGCGAGCCGGTCGACGAAGTACGCCGCCTCGCGCAGCGCGTCCCGCTCCGGCACCGCCACCACCAGGAACGCCGTGCCCGGCGCCTTGAGCAGCCGGTACGTGCGGTCGGCGCGCTCCCGGAAGCCGCCGAACATCGAGTCCATCGCGGTGATGAAGGTCTGCACGTCGGTGAGCAGCTGGGCGCCGAAGATCTTGCCCAGCCCGCCGGTGAACAGACCCATCCCGGCGTTCAGGAACTTCAGCGCGCTGCGGCCGCCGACCTTGGCGGGGGCGGCCAGCAGGCGGATCACCCGGCCGTCCAGGAAGGAGCCGAGCCGGTTGGGCGCGTCCAGGAAGTCCAGCGCGGAGCGGGACGGCGGGGTGTCCACGACGATGAGGTCCCACTCGTCGGCGGAGCGCAGCTGGCCGAGCTTCTCCATCGCCATGTACTCCTGCGTGCCCGCGAAGCCGGCCGACAGGGACTGGTAGAACGGGTTCTCCATGATCATCCGGGCCCGTTCGGGCTCGGAGTGGGCGAGCACGACCTCGTCGAAGGTCCGCTTCATGTCGAGCATCATGGCCTGGAGCTCGCCCTCGCCGGTGACGCCCTTGACCACCCGGGGGGTGTTGTCCAGCTCGGTCAGGCCCATCGACTGGGCCAGCCGCCGGGCCGGGTCGATGGTGAGCACGACGGCCTTGCGGCCGCGCTCGGCGGCCCGCAGGCCGATCGCCGCGGCGGTGGTGGTCTTGCCGACGCCGCCGGAGCCGCAGCAGACGATGATCCTGGTCTTCGGGTCGTCGATCAGCGCGTCGACCGCGAGCCGCTTGCCGGTGCCCCGCATGCCGTTGCCGCCGCCGTTCGCCTTCGTGCCGCTGCCGGTCACGCCGCCCCCTGCCGCTTGAGTTCGCCCGCCAGCCGGTACAGCCCGCCGAGGTCCACGCCCTCGCCGAGCAGCGGCAGTTCGTAGGTGGGCAGCCGCAGCCGCTGCAGGTCGGCGCGCTGCGCGCGCTCCAGCTCGACCCGCTCGCTGTGCTCCCTGGCCTGCGCCAGCAGCGGGTCGAGCAACGGCTCCACCGCAGCCCGGACGGTCTCCGGGCTGCGCGAGCGGCCGCCGAGCCCGGCCTCGCCGAGGGCCACCGCGACCTCCTCGCGGTGGTCGCCGTGCACCGCGGCCACCGCCGCGGCGTCCAGCACCGGCGGCCGGACCATGTTGACCAGCACCCCGCCCACCGGGAGCTTCACCTCGCGCAGCTCGGCGAAGCCGTCGACGGTCTCCTGCACCGGCATCTCCTCCAGCAGGGTGACCAGGTGCACGGCCGTCTCCGGCGACTTCAGCACCCCCATCACGGCCTGCGCCTGCGTGTGTATCGGGCCGATCCGGGCCAGGCCGGCGACCTCGGCGTTGACGTTCAGGAACCGGGTGAGCCGCCCGGTCGGCGGGGCGTCCATCACGATCGCGTCGTAGCGCAGACGGCCGTCCGGGCCCTTGCGCCGGGCCGCCTCGCAGGCCTTGCCGGTGAGCAGGACGTCCCGGACGCCGGGCGCGATGGTGGTGGCGAAGTCGATGAAGCCCATCTTCTGCAGCGCCTTGCCGGCGCGGCCGAGCTTGTAGAACATCTCCAGGTACTCGAGCAGCGCCTGCTCGGTGTCGATCGCCAGCGCGAACACCTCGCCGGCGGCGCCGCCCGTACGCCCGCCGCCCGTACGCCCGCTGTCCGTACGCCCGCTGTCCGTACGCCCGCTGTCCGCGCCGTCGCCCGGCTCGGCCGGCAGGCCCAGCTGGGCGCGGGTGACCGAGGCGATCCTGCGCTCCTCGTACGGCAGCGCGGCGATCCCGAACAGTTCGGCGATGCCCTGGCGGCCCTCGACCTCGATCAGCAGCACCCGTCCGCCGTCCGCGGCGAGCGCGAGCGCCAGCGCCGCGGCCAGCGTGGTCTTCCCGGTGCCGCCCTTGCCGCTGACCACGTGCAGCCGGACGCCCTCCCAGTCGGGGTCGCGCCGGGCCGCCTGGCCGGGGGTGCGTGCCACGCTCCGTCTCCGTCCGTTCCGTCCTAGGGGCGCCCTTCCGCCGAGGTCGCCGCCATGTGAGTGCCCTCTCGCGAGGGTAATCCGGGAGCGTGCCGGATGTTCGGAGCTTCCGGGGTGCCGGGCCCAGATCATGCCTGCTTTGTGCCTCACCTCACACGCGGCCGCACCCGCCGCGGCACGCGCCGCCCCGTACGCCGCCTCCCGCGCGGCCCGGCGGCGGCGCCGATCGCCGGGCCCGCTCGTCTAGAGTCTGGCCATGACCAAGTGGGAATACATGACGGCGCCCCTGCTCGTGCACGCCACGAAGCAGATCCTGGACAACTTCGGCGAGGACGGCTGGGAGCTGGTCCAGGTCGTGCCCGGCCCGAACCCGGAGCAGCTGGTGGCCTACTTCAAGCGGGAGAAGAACGCATGAGCAAGGTCGAGTCGAAGCTCGCCGAGCTGGGTCTGAGCCTGCCGCCGGTGGCCGCCCCGGTCGCCGCGTACGTGCCGGCCGTGCGGGCGGGCGAGTTCGTGTTCACCTCCGGCCAGCTGCCGGTCGTCGGCGGCAAGCTGCCGAGCACCGGCAAGGTCGGTGCCGAGGTGTCCCCCGAGGAGGCCAAGGAGCTGGCGCAGACCTGTGCGCTGAACGCCCTGGCCGCCGTCAAGTCGGTGATCGGTGACCTGGACCTGGTCGAGCAGGTCGTGAAGGTGGTCGGCTTCGTCGCCTCCGCGCCCGACTTCACCGGCCAGCCGGCCGTGATCAACGGTGCCAGCGAGCTGCTCGGCAAGGTGCTGGGCGAGGCCGGGGTGCACGCCCGCAGCGCGGTCGGCGTCGCGGTGCTGCCGCTGGACGCCCCGGTCGAGGTCGAGCTCCAGGTGCGCGTCCGCACCGCCTGAGCGCGCGGACCGCTCGAGTGATCACGGAGGCGGGGCCAGGCCTGTCCAACCCCGCCTCCGTGCGCTTAGCATCCGGGCATGGACCATCGAGCGACGACGCTCCCGATGCCGCCCGGTTGGCCTGCCCGCATCCGGGCGGTCGACTCCGGCACGCTGACCCCGCCGGTGCCCCGGCCCGCCGCGACGGTCGTGCTGCTGCGCGACTCGGCGGACGGCCCGCAGGCGTACCTGCTGCGTCGGCGCACCTCGATGGCCTTCGCGGCCGGCATGTACGCCTACCCGGGCGGCGGGGTGGACCCGCGGGACGCCGAGGTCGAGACCGGCTGGGCCGGCCCGACGCCCGAGGAGTGGGCCCGGCGCCTCGGGGTGGACACCCGGACGGCGCGGGCGGTGGTCTGCGCCGCCGTCCGGGAGACCTTCGAGGAAGCCGGCGTGCTGCTCGCCGGCCCGGACGCCGACAGTGTTGCCGCGCCGCGCGACTGGACCGCCGAGCGGACCGCGCTGGAGGCGCACGAGCTGTCCTTCGCCGAGTTCCTCCGCGAGCACGGCCTGGTGCTGCGCAGCGACCTGCTGGGCGGCTGGGCCCGCTGGATCACCCCCGAGTTCGAGGAACGCCGGTACGACACCTGGTTCTTCGTCGCCGCGCTGCCGCCCGGCCAGGACGCGGCCCGCGAGGTCGGCGAGGCCGACCGGGTCGCCTGGCTGACGCCCACCGAGGCGGTGCTCGGCCACCGGGAGGGCCGGTTCGGCATGCTGCCGCCGACCGTGACCGTGCTGCGCGAGCTGTCGCCGGTGCGCACCGTCGCCGAGGCGCTGGCCGCGGCCGCCGACCGTCCGCTGGAGCCGGTGCTGGGGCGGGCCGAGGTGCGCGGGGACCGGATGACGGTGCGCTGGCCGGGGTACGACGAACTGACCATCGACGGGGAGTTCCCCGAGGACTCCTGACCGCCGCGCCCGTGCACCTTCGCCCCTGATGACACTGCTCCCGATGCCACCGCCCGTGATGAGCCCCGGAGAGGACGACGCCCGATGACCCACAACGACGTGGTGCGCCGGACGGCCCATGAGCTGCCCGCCCGCCGTGTGACCCCCCGTACCCCGGCCTGTGACGTGCCGGTCCCGTTCGTCGAGGTGGCGCAGCGCGCCCTCGTCCGGGCCCTGCCGCTGCGGGCCCTGCACCGACAAGGAGAGGGCGGCCGGTGAGCGAGCGAACCATCGAGGGCAGCGAGGCGGGCGCATGAGTGGACTCCTGCCGGGTGACCCCGCCGCGGTGATCGGCGGCGAGGCCACCCCTCGGGCCCTGTGCGTGCTGGCGCCGAACCCGTCGCCGATGACGCTGGACGGCACCAACACCTGGCTGCTCTCCGAGCCCGGCTCGGACCTCGCGGCGGTGATCGACCCGGGCCCGCTGCACGAGGGCCACCTGCGCCGGGTGATCGAGCTCGCCGAGGAGCGGGGCAAGCGGATCGCGCTGACCCTGCTCACCCACGGCCACGCCGACCACTCCGAGGGCGCGGCCCGCTTCGCCGAGCTGACGGGCACCGAGGTGCGCGCGCTGGACCCGGCGCACCGGCTGGGCTCCGAGGGGCTGGTCGGCGGCCAGCGCCTGGACGTCGGCGGCCTCGACCTGCGGGTGGTGGCCACCCCCGGCCACACCTCCGACTCGCTGACCTTCCACCTGCCGGACGACGGCGCGGTCCTCACCGGGGACACCGTGCTCGGCCGCGGCACCACGATGGTCGCTCACCCGGACGGCCGGCTCGGCGACTACCTGGACTCGCTGCGCCACCTGCACACGATGGCCTCCCAGCACGGCGTGCGGACGGTGCTGCCCGGCCACGGGCCGGTGCTGGCGGACGCGCTCGGCGCCGTCGACTACTACCTGGCCCACCGGGCCGCCCGGCTCGCCCAGGTGGAGACCGCCGTCGAGGCGGGCTGCCGGACGGTCGCCGAGGTGGTGGCCCGGGTCTACGCGGACGTGGACCGGACGCTCTGGCCGGCCGCCGAGCTGTCGGTGCGGGCCCAGCTGGACTACCTGCGGGAGCACGGGCTGATCCCGGAGCAGGACTGAACCCGGCCCCGACGCGCGAACGCCGAAGGGCCCGTCCGACGCGGACGGGCCCTTCGCGGTGTTCGGAGCGCCGGCGCTCAGGGCGTCAGCGCGAGCGGCGGGACAGCCGCTCGACGTCGAGCAGGACCACCGCGCGGGCCTCCAGCTTCAGCCAGCCGCGGCCGGCGAAGTCGGCGAGCGCCTTGTTGACCGTCTCGCGGGAGGCGCCGACCAGCTGGGCCAGCTCCTCCTGGGTGAGGTCGTGCGCGACGTGGATGCCCTCCTCGGACTGCACGCCGAAGCGGCGGGAGAGGTCCAGCAGGGCCTTGGCGACGCGGCCGGGCACGTCGGAGAAGACCAGATCGGACATCACGTCGTTGGTCCGGCGCAGGCGGCGGGCGATGGCCCGGAGCAGCGCGATGGAGACCTCGGGGCGGGCGTGCAGCCAGGGCTGCAGGTCGCCGTGGCCCAGGCCCAGCAGCTTGACCTCGGTCAGCGCGCTCGCGGTGGCGGTGCGCGGGCCCGGGTCGAACAGCGACAGCTCGCCGATCATCTCGCTGGGGCCGAGCACGGCGAGCATGTTCTCGCGGCCGTCCGGCGAGGCGCGGTGCAGCTTGACCTTGCCCTCGGCGACGACGTACAGGCGGTCGCCCGGGTCGCCCTCGTGGAACAGCGACTCCCCACGGGCGAGGGTGACCTCGGTCATGGAAGCGCGCAGCTCGCCGGCCTGTTCGTCGTCGAGTGCCGCGAAGAGTGCGGCGCGCCGCAGAACGTCGTCCACGTGCTTCCTCCTTCTCGGCCGTCCGGCGGGTGGGCCGTCCGGCGCAAGTTCCGTTCAGTGTTCTGCATCACCAAGCATGGCGCATGTCGCTCCGATCATATGAGGAGGGGGTGTGTCGAGGTGTGCTGCGCGGGGCCATTCGTACCGGCGGGTCACCGCGCGGGCGTCCGGCGACCTGCCGCGGCTCGCACGCCCGCTCGCTCCCGTCGAACGGCGGATCGTCCGCCGCCGTCCGGATCGTGCGCCCGCCGTCCGGGCAGGTCCGCCGCCGTACGGGCCGGTCGGCCGCCGTACGGGCCGGTCGGCCGCTGCCCGGGCCGGTCGGCCCCGGGGAGGGACGACCGGCCCGCGGGGGTCAGCCGGTGAAGCCCAGCCCGGCGAGCGCCTGGTCGATCTTGGCGCGGTGGGCGGCCTCCCAGTCGTCGAGCGTCTCGGCGGCCTCCTTGGCCAGCTTCGCCCGGGCCGCGGCCAGCGTCTCGGCCCGGCGGGCGGCGGGCACCACCACGACGCCCTCCTCGTCCGCGACCACGATGTCGCCGGCCGCCACCGCCACGCCGCCGCAGTTGGCGACGGCGCCGTGCGTGCCCAGGGCCTGCTTGGCGCCGGGGATCGGGATCACGCCGCGGGCGAAGACCGGGAAGCCCAGCTCGCGGACCTCGCCGAGGTCCCGGATCAGGCCGTCCGCCACGAAGGCGGCCACGCCGCGGCGCTGCGCCACGGCGCAGACGTTGCCGCCGGCCAGCGCGTAGTCGAGGTCCCCGGACTCGACGACGATCACCGAACCGGGCTCGGCCCGGTAGATGGCCGCGTGCAGCATCAGGTTGTCGCCGGGCGGGCACTGCACGGTGAAGGCCGGGCCGGCCAGCCGGGGCCCGCCCGCCCACAGCGGGCGGATGCCGATGTCCATCACCTGCGCGCGGCCCAGGACGTCGGCCAGGGTGGTGGTCGGAATGTCCTTGAAGTCCTCGTCCATGGCGGTGTGTTCCCCCTCTGATCGGATCAGGTCTGATCGCCTGATCGACTGCGAAGAGTAGGACACGTCAGGAGCAGGTCAGGAGCCGGTCCGGCGCATCCGGCCTTCCGGTGCTTCCCATGCTCGCTGCCCTCAGGCGAAGAACTTCAGCAGCTCCGGCGCGATCGCCTCGGCCGCCACTTCGTGGGTCTGGTCGGCGAGCGTCCGGTACTCGGCGCCCGGCACGGCCGCCGCGACCGCCCGGGCCGGCGCCCGCAGCAGCTCCGGGCTGGCCCCGCCGTCCAGCACCAGGGTCGGCACGGCGACCCCGGCCAGGAGCTCCACCGGGACGGCCGCACCGGCCTGCTCGCCCAGCGCCGCCGCGTCGTACGCGAGGGTCGGCGCGACCGCCTCGAAGGCCGGCCACACCGGGGAGTTGCGCATCCCGTCCAGCATCGGCCGGGGCAGTCCGACGAAGGTCATGAAGGCCGCGACGGCGTCCCCGCGCCGGCCTTCGGCGAGCGCCCCCGTCAGCTCGTCGACGTACCCGTCGAATCGCGCGCCCTGCCCGTCCTCGGTGCTGAACGGCGGCTCGTAGACGGCGAGCCGGTCGATCGCGACGCCCGCGGCGGCGGCCCGCAGGGCGAGCGCGGCACCGGACGAGAAGGCGACCACGCGGGCCGAACCGCCGGCCGCGGCGATCACGGCGGCCAGGTCCTCGATCTCGCGCGACACCGCGAACGGCGCGGTGTCGCCGCTGGCGCCGCGGCCGCGCCGGTCGTACGTCCACACGGTGTGGTGGGCCGCGAGCTGCTCGGCGATCGCCGCGCCCGGGCCGAAGTTCCGGTGGCAGAGCGCGCCGTCGACGAGGACGACCGCCGGGCCGGAGCCGGTGACGGTGCAGGCGAGGGTGGTGCCGTCGGCGGAGACCACGGTGTTCATGGGGGCGTTCCTTCTGTCGTGCGAGCCGGTCATGGGGGTAGACCGGGACTCGGCGCGGAACTCATCGGTCCCGCGCGAAATTTTTTCCGCAGACTCCAGGACTCCAGGACTCCAGGACCTCGGGACCTCGGGACTTCGCGGACTTTCGCGGACTACGGACGGCCCGCGGCGCCGGACGACCCCGCCTCCGGCGCCGGCCCGTCCACCGAAGCAGCGCGGCGGGCGGCATGCACGTGCAGGTCGGGCACATCCGTTCGAGGAGCCGTGAAACCGGTCACGTGCGGAGAGTCGATCGGCGTAGCCTTCGTGCATGGCAGAGAGCAAGGTCCGGAAGGCCGCGGCGCCGGGGCCGGCCGTGAAGAAGGCGGCGGTGAAGCCGAGGAAGCCGGAGTCCCACCTGGCGATGGTGCGGCGGGCCCGGCGGATCAACCGCGAGCTGGCCGAGCTGTACCCGTACGCGCACCCCGAGCTGGACTTCGAGAACCCGTTCCAACTGCTGGTGGCCACCGTGCTGTCGGCGCAGACCACCGACCTGCGGGTGAACCAGACCACCCCGGCGCTGTTCGCCAAGTACCCGACGCCGGAGGACATGGCGGCGGCCAACCCGGAGGAGCTGGAGGAGGTCATCCGGCCGACCGGGTTCTTCCGGAACAAGGCGAAGTCGCTGATCGGCCTGTCGATCGCGCTGCGCGACGAGTTCGGCGGCGAAGTCCCGGGCCGGCTGGCCGACTTGGTGACGCTGCCCGGCGTCGGCCGGAAGACCGCCAACGTCGTCCTCGGCAACGCCTTCGGCGTCCCCGGGATCACCGTGGACACCCACTTCGGGCGGCTGGCCCGCCGGTTCGGCTGGACGGCCGAGGACGATCCGGTGAAGGTCGAGGCGGCCGTCGCCGAGATCTTCCCGAAGTCCGAGTGGACGATGCTCTCGCACCGCGTGGTCTTCCACGGCCGCCGGATCTGCCACTCCCAGAAGCCCGCCTGCGGGGCCTGCCCGATCGCCCCGCTCTGCCCGGCCTACGGGGAGGGCGAGACCGATCCGGAGAAGGCCCGCAAGCTGCTCAAGTACGAGATGGGCGGCCAGCCGGGCCAGCGGCTGAAGCCGCCCGCGGACTTCCCCGGCGAGGCCGCCGCCCGGGCCGACGCGGTCGCCCACCGGGGGCGGGTCGCGGACCTGGCGGTGGAGGAGTGAGCGCGGTGGGCGGGAGAACGGTCGGGAGGCGTGCGTGCCGGTCGTCGGCAGCGGGGCGGAGCGAGGTGGGCGGATGACCGTGCGGGGTGTCGAGCGGGACGGCCTGCCGGGCTGGCTGGAGCCGGTCCGGGAGGCGGCGGAGCGGGTGCTGCCGGAGCAGCTGAGCCGCTTCCTGCCGCCGGCCGAGGGCGGCCGGGCGGCCGCGGTGCTGATGCTGTTCGGCGAGGGCCCGCAGGGGCCGGACCTGCTGCTGATCGAGCGGGCCCGTTCGCTGCGCTCGCACGCCGGGCAGCCGTCCTTCCCCGGCGGTGCGCTGGACCCGGAGGACGGCGATCCGGCCGGCCCGGGCCCGGTCGCGGCGGCGCTGCGCGAGGCCTGGGAGGAGACCGGGCTGGATCCGGCGGGGGTGCAGGTGTTCGCCGAGCTGCCCCGGCTGTACATCCCGGTGAGCGGCTTCGTGGTGACCCCGGTGCTGGGCTGGTGGCGCGAGGAGTCGCCGGTGCGGCCGGTGGACCTGGGGGAGACCGGCGCGGTGTTCCGGGTGCCGATCACGGACCTGGCGGACCCGGCGAACCGGGTGCGGCTGCGGCACCCGTCCGGGCACGTCGGGCCGGCCTTCGCGGTCGCCGGGCGGCTGGTGTGGGGCTTCACGGCCGGGGTGATCGACCGGGTGCTGCACCACAGCGGCCTGGAGCTGCCCTGGGACCGCTCCAGGGTCGTCGACCTCTCCGACGAGGCGCTGGCCCTGGTGCAGGGCGACCTCGACCACTCCCGCGCACTGCTGGGCGGCGACTCCGCCGGTTCGTGACCGGTGGGCGGCGCGGCGGGGGCGCCGGGCGTGGGAGGGTGTCGGAGTGAACGTCCTGGATGTGCTGCTGATCGCCGCTGCCGTGGGATTCGCCGTGTCCGGCTACCGGCAGGGCTTCGTCGTCGGGGTCCTGTCGCTGATCGGCTTCCTCGGCGGCGGCCTGCTGGCCGTCCAACTGCTGCCGCTGCTGCTCGACCACCTCAGCCCGGGCACCACCGCCTCGGTGGTGGCCGTCGTGGTGGTGATCGTCTTCGCCGCGGTCGGCCAGGCGATCACCGCGCACTACGGCTGGAAGCTGCGCGGCCACATCGAGCGCCGCCCGGCCCGGGTGCTGGACGCGACCGGCGGCGCCGCGGTGAACGTGCTCTCGATGCTGCTGGTGGCCTGGCTGATCGGGTCCGCCCTGGCCGGGACGTCACTGCCGACGGTCTCCAAGCAGGTCCGCTCCTCGAAGATCCTGGCGGGCGTCCAGGACGCGCTGCCGGGCGACGCCCCGAACTGGTTCTCGGACTTCTCCAAGGTGCTCGCCCGCAACGGCTTCCCGCAGGTCTTCAACCCCTTCGAGCACGAGCCGATCACCCAGGTCGACACCCCGGACCCGGCGCTGGCCGACAGCGCGGCGGTCGCGAAGGCCCGGCTGAGCCTGGTCAAGGTGGTCGGCACCGCGACCTCCTGCGGCAAGACGCTGGAGGGCAGCGGCTTCGTGTTCGCGCCGCACCGGGTGATGACCAACGCCCACGTGGTCGGCGGGGTCGACGAGCCGACCGTGCAGATCGGCGGCGTCGGCCAGCTGTACGACGCCACCGTGGTCCGCTACGACTGGCAGCGCGACATCGCCGTCCTGGACGTGCCCAAGCTGAACGCGCCGGCGCTGACCTTCGCGGGCGAGGCGAAGACCAACGACAGCGCGATCGTCGCGGGCTTCCCGGAGAACGGCGCGTTCAACGTCCAGCCCGCCCGCATCCGCGGCCGCATCCAGGCCAACGGCCCGGACATCTACCACCGGGGCCAGGTGGTGCGCGACGTCTACTCGGTGCGCTCGGTGGTCCGCCAGGGCAACAGCGGCGGCCCGCTGCTCACCCCGGACGGCCAGGTGTACGGCGTGGTGTTCGCCAAGTCGCTGGACAGCGCCGACACCGGGTACGTGCTGACCGCCGCCGAGGTGCGGGACGACGTCGAGAAGGGCGGCGGCGCGACCGCCCGGGTCGACACCCAGGGCTGCGCGCTCTGACCGCCCCTCGCGGCGTTCAGCAGGCGTTTCTGACGGCGCGGGATCCGTCGTGCCGTCAGTCCATCCTGATAGCCTCGGCCGCGCTCACCCGTTCGGCTCAACCGGGCGCCGTCCCGGAGTGAGTCGACGGGGAGGTCGTGGCAGTCCGATGATGGGTCACTCGCACGCGGTGAGCGGGGCGATGCTGTACGCGGCATCCGCGCCGTTCCTGCCCCCGCTGCTGCTGCACACCACGCTGCAGCCGGCGGACATACTGATGGGCACGGTGCTGTGCGCGGGCGCGGCCCTGCTGCCGGACCTCGACCACCACGACGGCTCGATCGCCAACTTCCTGGGCCCGGTCTCCAAGGCGCTCTGCCGCTTCGTGGCCTGGGCCTCCGGCGGGCACCGGCACGCCACCCACTCGCTGCTGTTCGTCGCGCTGATGGGCGGCGGCACCTGGGCCGGTGTCACCTACCTGGGGCGCAACTTCACCCTCGCGCTGACGTTCTTCCTGCTGGCCCTCGCGATCCGGGCGCTGCGGCTCTGCCCGCCGAGCAACGGCCCGGAGGCGTGGATCACCGTCATCGGCCTGTCCGCGCTCGGCACCTTCGGCATGAACACCTGGATGCCCAACTCGCCCGGCTGGCTGCCGTACGCGGTGGCGCTGGGCACGCTGGCGCACCTGCTGGGCGACTGCCTGACCAAGAAGGGCGCGCCGCTGCTGTGGCCGCACAAGGAGCGCTACGAGATCGTGCTGATCAAGCGCAGCGGCAACAACGTCGAGACCAAGGTGCTGGTGCCGATCATGTCGGTGGCGACCTTCGTCCTGCTGTGGTTCACGGCGCTGTCGCCGACGATCGTCAACTGACGGCTCGGCGTTCAGCCGAACGGAGATGCGGCGCGAGGCCTCAGGTCTCGCGCCGCAGTCGTGCGCCCACCCACCGGGCGCGCCGGCCCAGGATGCGCGGGATGCCGAGCTGCCGCCGCTCCGCGCGCTGACGGTGCTCGACGCCGTCGAAGCCGAGGTCCTCCGCCCGGTCGGGGCGGTGCGCGGAGCGCTGGGGACTGTTGTGGCGTCGGCCGCGCGGGGCGCCGCCGCGATCGGGCATCCAGGTCATACCGGAATGGATGCCCCTGGGCCGGTCGGGGTAACCGTGCGGGTGCCGTCGAGATTGGCCTATGCGGTTGTCATATGAGCACGGATTGACGGGAGTTGAGGGCGAAGGGCGCTCACGGGGCACGCCCTTCGCGGGTCACGCCTCGCGCGCGTCATGCCTTGCGCGGGCCGGTCCTCGCGGTGGGCCCGCGCGGTGGGTCCTCGCCGCTCACTCCTTGTGGCGGCCGACCCAGTCCAGCAGCTCGGCGGTGAACTGCTCCGGCACCTCCTCGTGCGGGAAGTGCCCGACCCCCGGCAGCAGCCGCCAGCGGTACGGCGCCGCGACGTACTCGCCGCCGCCGAGCGCGGTGTGCGAGAGCAGCACCGGGTCGGCGGCGCCCTGGACGTGCAGGGTCGGCGCGGTGATCGGCTTCTTCATCCGCCGGGCGAACTGGATGCCGTCCGGCCGCGCCATCGAGCGCATCAGCCAGCGGTAGGGCTCGATCGAGCAGTGCGCGGTGCTGGGGATCTGGATCGCCTGCCGGTACGCGTGCACGGCCGCCTCGTCCAGGCCGTTCGGACCGGTCCACTCCGCCAGGTAGCGGCCGACCAGCGCGGCGTCCTCGGCGACCAGCCGGCGTTCCGGTATCCACGGCCGCTGGAAGCCCAGCACGTGCTCGAAGGCGGCGAACTGGCGGCGGTCGGTCAGGAGCGCCCGGCGCAGGTCCCGGGGGTGCGCGGCGGAGACCACGGTGAGGCTCTGGATGACCGAGGGCCGCATCACCGCCGCCACCCAGGCCAGGGTGCCGCCGGAGGCGTGCCCGACCAGGTGTGCCCGGGGCTCGCCGAGCGAGCGGATCACCCCGGTGATGTCCAGGGCGAGGTTGCCGGGGTCGTACCCGCGCGGGGTGCGGTCGCTGCCGCCGATGCCCCGCAGGTCCAGCGCCACCGCGCGGTAGCCGGCCTCGGCGAGCGCGGTCAGCTGGTGGCGCCAGGCCCACCAGTACTCCGGCCAGCCGTGCACCAGCAGCACCAGGGGGCCGGAACCCAGCTCGGCGATGTGGAAGCGGGCACCGTTGGCGGCGAGGTCGCGGTGCGTCCACGGGCCGGGCTGACGGATGCTCCACGCCTCGGCGGCTCCGCCCTCGACAGAGCCGCCCTCGGCGGCTCCGCCCGCGCCACTGCTTCCGTCCTCGCCGCTGCTTCCGTCCCGGCCGGTTCCGTCTCCGGGGGCCTGGCGGAGCTCTGCGCCGGGCCGTGCGCCGGCCCCGGAGGCGGCCCCGGTCTCGGGGTCGGAGCCGGGGCCGGAATCGGCGGACGGGCGCGCGGGTACGGGCTTCTGGTCGAGCGGCATACCGAGAGCGTGTCACATCCGCGCGTCGCCGACGCGCCCGGCACTCGCTGTCGGCGGGTCCGGGTGCGCCCGCGCTTGACGGGATGCCCGACCGGGAGGCTTTACGGGATGCGGCCCAGGGCCCGGTCGATCTCCTCCTTGGTGGCCGGGCGCGGCCGGGCGGTCTTCAGCACCTCGGCGGTCTTCTGGACGCCCTCCATGGTGCGCTCCGGCTTCTGGATGCGCTTGAAGAAGCGCACGGCGACGATGCCGACCACGAGCGCGAGGATCAGGTGGAGGACACCCGAGAGCGCGAACGCCCCACCGAGCGGCACGCCCAGGAAGTGGATGAGGTAGGCGATCGCGATGCTGAACATCGGCACCGAGGCGAGTGCGATCACCCCGGCGACGGCGATGAAGAGGCCACCGGAGACGCCGCGCTTGACGTCCGCCCGGATCTCGGACTTGGCGAGCGCGATCTCGTCGTGGACCAGTGCGGACAGGTCGGCGGTGGCCGCGGCGAACAGCTGCCCCACCGAACGCTCGCCCTCGTGGGGCGCCCGGCCGTTGCTGGACGGGTCTGCGGTTCCTGCGGGCATCAGCGATTCTCCTCTGCGGCTGTGGGGCTCTGCGGCTGTGGCGTGACGCCGCCGGATGGTGCGGTTCCGGCGGGCCGGTGGGGGCCCCGGAGGCGTCTGTGGACTGTCGACAGCTCAGAATCATGCCTCCACCGGTCTGTCGGACACCACTCCGGGGCCCCGCCGGAGTGGTGCCCTCCGGCCTCCGGGGCCGCTGCGGGGGCGGCTTTCGAGGCCTCAGCCGGGCGTTCCCGGTCCCTCGTCGGCGGGGCGTGCCGCCGGGCCGTCGGCCGGCTGTGCCGCGAGCCGGGAGGCACGGGACCGCCAGGCCGGGTCGTCCGCCTGGTAGACGTCCGGGACGCCGTCGCCGTCCACGTCCCGGTCCTCCTCCTCGCAGAGTGCGCGGTAGTGCCGGTTGCGCAGCTTCAGCAGGGCGGTGGCGACCAGCGCGCAGAGCAGCGAGCCGACCAGCACGGCCGCCTTGGCGCGCTCGGCGAGCGTCGGATCGTTGGGGAAGGCCAGCTCGCTGATCAGCAGTGAGACGGTGAAGCCGATGCCCGCGAGCACCGAGACGGCGAACATGTCGGCCCACTTGAGCTGCGGGTTCAGCTCGGCCCGGGTGAAGCGCGCGGCCAGCCGGGTGCCGCCGAATATGCCGACCGTCTTGCCGACCAGCAGGCCGATCACGATGCCGAGCGGGGCGGCCTGGGTGAACACCTCGCGCAGCGCCGAGCCGGAGATCGTCACCCCGGCCGAGAACAGCGCGAACACCGGGACGGCCAGGCCGGCCGAGAGCGGACGGACCAGGTGCTCGATGTGCTCGCCGGGGGAGTGCTGCTCGTCGCCCTCCCGGTGGCAGCGCAGCATCAGGCCCATCGCGACGCCGGCCACCGTGGCGTGGATGCCGCTCTCGTGCATCAGCGCCCAGACCACGACGGCCAGCGGCACGAACAGGTACCAGCCGTGCACCCCGCGGCGGTGCAGGAACCAGAACAGCACCAGTCCGGCGAAGGCCAGGCCGAGCGCCCAGAACTTGATGCCGGAGCTGTAGAAGACCGCGATGATCAGGATCGCGATCAGGTCGTCCACGACGGCGAGGGTGAGCAGGAACGCGCGCAGCGGGGACGGCAGGTGGCTGCCGACCACGGCCAGCACGCCGAGTGCGAAGGCGATGTCGGTGGCGGTCGGGATCGCCCACCCGCCGGGGTGACCGCCGCTGCCGGAGTTGACCAGGGCGAACAGGATCGCGGGCATCGCGACCCCGCAGACGGCCGCGATCACGGGCAGCAACGCGGCACTCGGGGTGCGCAGCTCGCCCGCCACGAACTCGCGCTTGAGCTCGATCCCGGCGACGAAGAAGAAGATCGTCAGCAGCCCGTCCTTGGCCCAGGTGGCCAGGGAGAGGTCGAGGTGGAGCGGCGCGGACGGGCCGACGGTGTGGTTGAGCAGGCTCTCGTACGCGTGCGGCCAGACGTTGGCCCAGATCAGCGCGATCACGGCGGCGCCCAGCAGGAGCATGCCGCCGACCGTCTCGGTGCGCAGGGCGTCGGTGATGAAGGCGCGCTCGGGCAGGGACAGCCGGCCGAGCAACTGCCGGCGTCGGGGGGTCTGCTGGTGGGAGGGCGACTGGTCGGTCACGCGTGACCTCCTGAGGGGCTGGGAGCGGCAACGGTTGCACGGGTGGTGCAAGTGCCGACCAGACTTCCCGGCGCGCCCTGTGACGCCCGGATTCCTGCACGAGGATCTTGATGCGTCCTTAGCAGTCTACGGGACGTTCGGGTGATGACCGGATCGTCCTACTCAAGGACTTAAGCCCTGCCGGCCCTTTCTGCACTCCCGAGGAGCAGTCGCCCGGCACCCGAACGGACCAGGCCGAGTGCACTCGGGTGAACGCCTCCCTATCGTCGGTCGCAGGCGCCACCCGGTCCGGGCCGGCGCACATCCCCCCTTCGCTGTGCTGGAGGCACGACCATGCCCGGTGGTGGCACCGCCCTGCCCGAACCGCCCCTGTTACCCGGTGAGCCCGCGGAGCCACCCGGCTCGGGTGGTGCGTTCGGCGCGTCCGGTCCGTTCGTGGCCGGTCCGTTTGTGGTCGGTCCGTTCGTGGCGGGTCCCTTCGTGGCCGGTTCGAGTGCTGCGGATCCGGACGTTCCCGCCGACCTCGACCGGTTGCTCCGCCCGCTGTTCCGCGCCGCCGGACCGGACGGCGGCGTCGCCGTCGCGGTGATCCGCGGCGACGAGCGGACGGTCGCCTGTCGGGGGCGCGCCGACCGCTCCGGCGAGCGTCCGGTCCGCGCCGACACCCGGTTCGCGCTCGGCTCCGTCACCAGGACCTTCACCGGGCTGCTGCTCGCCGAGATGGCCGCCCGGGGTGAGGTCCGGTACGACGACCCGATCGACCGCTACCTCCCCGCCGGTGCCGTCCCCGGCTATCCGCACGAGCGGCCGATCACCCTGCTCCACCTGGCCACCCACACCTCCGGGCTGCCCCGGCTGCCGGTCGGCCTGCTGCCGGCGGCGGCCCCGCGCTGGTTCACCCGTCCGTACGCGACGTTCGGCCCCGCACACCTGCTCAGGGCGCTGCCCCGGACCCCGGTGCGGGGAACCCCGGGCACCCAGGTGCGCTACTCCAGCCTCGGCTGCGGACTGCTCGGCCTCCTGCTGGCCAACGCGGCCGGGCAGCGCTACGACGACCTGCTGGCCGCCCGGGTCTGCGGCCCGCTGGGCCTGCTGGACACCTCCTGCGGCCCCGGCCGGGAGGATGCCACCGGGTACCGGCGCGGCCGCTGGGTGCCGTCCTTCCGGCTGCCCGCGCTGCCTGGCGCGGCCGCGCTGCGTTCCACCGCCGACGACCTGCTCCGCTACCTGCAGGCACACCTGTCGCTGGACGCCGTGCCGCTCTCCTCACCGGCCGACGCGGCGGTCCTGCGGACGGCCCTCGGCGAGGTCAGCCACCCCAGGGCCGGGCGGCGCCGGACCGGCGGCACCCGGGTCTGCCTCGGGTGGAACCACCGCTCGCTGTGCGCGACGGAGGCGGAGCCGGCGGCGGTGCGGGAAGTCGCGGCAGGGGTAGCGACGGGGAAGGCGGCGGGGGAGGTCGACGGCCCGGGTGGCGAGCCCGGTCCGTCGGGTGTCGCCGAGGAGGGCGCCGAGCTGGTGTTCCACACCGGCTCCACCCGCGGCTCCGGCGCCTTCGTCGGGTTCAGCCCGCGGGCCCAGGTCGGCCTGGCGGTGCTGGCCGGCGCCCGCTCCCTGCGCAGCCGGGGCCTGGCTCGGAGCGCGTACGAGACGCTGCGCACCCTGGCCGCGGAACGCCTGGCGGAGCCGGCGGACTGACGGTGCGCCGGGTCGGCCGCGCGGTGGCCTGACGGCGGCGCGGGCGGACGCCGGTGCCCCGGGCGGTGGGAACCGCCCGGGGCACCGTCACCGGCCGCGCCGGCGTGTTCGGCAACCGTGCCGGGATGCTCAGCCGTTGCTGCCGGTCGGCGGCAGCTGGGCCTGGATCTGGCTCATCACCGTGCTGTCGGCGAGGGTGGTGGTGTCACCGACCTCGCGGCCCTCGGCGATGTCGCGCAGCAGGCGGCGCATGATCTTGCCCGAGCGGGTCTTCGGCAGCTCGCCGACGACCTTGATCTGCTTCGGCTTGGCGATCGGGCCGAGCGTGCGGCCGACGTGCGCCCGCAGCTCCTCGACCAGCTCCGGGCTCTCGGTCGCGCCGCCGCGCAGGATCACGAAGGCGACGATGGCCTGGCCGGTGGTCGCGTCGGTGGCGCCGACCACGGCGGACTCGGCCACCGAGGGGTGCCCGACCAGGGCCGACTCGACCTCGGTGGTGGAGATGTTGTGGCCCGAGACGAGCATGACGTCGTCGACCCGGCCGAGCAGCCAGATGTCGCCGTCCTCGTCCTTCTTGGCGCCGTCACCGGCGAAGTAGCGGCCCTCGAAGCGCGACCAGTAGGTCTCGATGTAGCGCTGGTCGTCGCCCCAGATGGTGCGCAGCATGGACGGCCACGGCTCGGTGAGCACCAGGTAGCCGCCGGAGCCGTTGGGGACCTCGACGGCGTTGTCGTCGACGACGGTGGCGGCGATGCCCGGCAGGGCGCGCTGGGCGGAGCCCGGCTTGGTCTCGGTGACGCCCGGCAGCGGGCTGATCATGATGGCGCCGGTCTCGGTCTGCCACCAGGTGTCCACGATCGGGGCCTTGCCGGCGCCGATGTGCTCCCGGTACCAGACCCAGGCCTCGGGGTTGATCGGCTCGCCGACGCTGCCCAGCACCCGCAGCGAGGACAGGTCGAACTTCGCGGGGATGTCGTCGCCCCACTTCATGAAGGTGCGGATCGCGGTCGGCGCGGTGTAGAGGATCGTCACGCCGTACTTCTGGACGATCTCCCAGAACCGGCCCTGGTGCGGGGTGTCCGGGGTGCCCTCGTAGATGACCTGGGTGGCACCGTTGGAGAGCGGGCCGTAGACGATGTACGAGTGGCCGGTGACCCAGCCGATGTCGGCGGTGCACCAGTAGACGTCCGACTCCGGCTTGAGGTCGAAGACGGCGTGGTGGGTGTAGCTGGCCTGGGTGAGGTAGCCGCCCGAGGTGTGCAGGATGCCCTTGGGCTTCCCGGTGGTGCCCGAGGTGTAGAGGATGAAGAGCGGGTGCTCGGCGTCGTGCGCCTCGGGGGTGTGCTCGGTCGACTGGCGGGCGGTGATCTCGTGCCACCAGACGTCGCGGCCCTCGGTCCAGGGGATGTCCTGCTCGGTGCGGCGGATCACCAGGACGTGCTCGACGCCGTCGACCTTGGTCAGGGCCTCGTCGATGGCCGGCTTGAGGGCGGAGGGCTTGCCGCGGCGGTAGCCGCCGTCCGCGGTGATGACCAGCTTGGCCTGGGCGTCCTGGATGCGGGAGGCGACGGCGTCGGCGGAGAAGCCGCCGAAGACCACCGAGTGGGTGGCGCCGATCCGGGCGCAGGCGAGCATCGCGACGACCGCCTCGGCGATCATCGGCAGGTAGACCGCGACCCGGTCGCCCTTGCGGACGCCGAGCTCCAGCAGCGCGTTGGCGGCCTGCGAGACCTCGTCCTTGAGCTGGGCGTAGGTGATCGAGCGGCCGTCACCGGGTTCGCCCTCGAAGTGGATCGCGACCCGGTCGCCGAGGCCGTTCTCGACGTGGCGGTCGACGCAGTTGTACGTCACGTTGAGCTTGCCGTCGGCGAACCACTTGGCGAAGGGCGGGTTGGACCAGTCGAGCGTCTCGGTCGGCTCGACGGCCCAGCTGAGGCGGCGGGCCTGCTCGGCCCAGAAGCCCAGACGGTCCTCGGAGGCCTGCCCGTACGCGGCCGCGGTGACGTTGGCGGTTGCGGCGAGCTCTGCCGGCGGGGCGAAGCGCCGCTCCTCCTTGAGCAGGTTGGCCAGGCTCTCGTTGCTCAACGCGCACTCCTCATCGAGTCATGATCGGGGACGATCCCGTGCGTGGGGATTGTCCCGTGTGTCCCAGCGCACAGCTCACCAGGCGAACGTGCCAGTTGACAAGAGGCTCCTGGGAATTGGTGTAGACCTTTGACCGATGGTCGAACGGTCGCCCGTCCTGTTCGCCACAGCGGGACATGCTAGACCGCTGCGGGGTGCACCGGGCTGCGTTCGGGTGCGTGGTAACCGTGTGGGGTGTGTCGGACCGTGATGGGGCGGGCCCGCGCCCGGGCCCGCCCGGCGGGGCGCGGGCCCGGCTCTCAGGCGGCCAGTTGCGGGTCCTCCTCGCTGTCCCGGGTCGGGGCCGGGCCGGACGGCCCCACCTGTTCGACCGAGGCCGTCTGCTGGTCGGGGCCGGCGGTGGCGGGTGCCCCGGTGTGCGCTCCGGCGCGCGGCTCCGGACGAGCTCCCGCGTCCGCCCCCGCGCGGGTCTCCGTACCGGCCTCGGTGCGGAACTCGTCGCGGGCCTCGGTGCGGGCGTCGGTGCGGGCGTCGGTGCGGGCCTCGACCGGGCTGAACGTCCCGGCGGCGCGGTCGAGGACGTACGCCTGCGCCGTAGCGAAGTCGAAGTACATCCCGACCAGCCGCAGGCTGCCCTCCTCGACCCGGCGCTCGACCGCCGGATTCGTCATCAGCTGGTCCAACTGCTGCACGACGTTGGTGATGCAGAGCTGCTCCACGAGGTCCACCACCGGCCGGTCGGAGAACTCGGCGGGGGCTCGGCGGAGCCGGTCCAGCGAGCCCCGGCCGTTGCGCAGCCAGCGGGTCAGCGGGCTGGGCGGCCCGGGGCGCTCGTGCACGCCGTCCAGCAGGGCCTTCATCGCGCCGCAGCCGGAGTGGCCGCAGACCGTGATCGAGCGCACCTCCAGGGATTCGACGGCGTACTGCACCGCCGCCGCGACCGAGTCGTCGGCCGCGCCCGGTTCGAAGGGAGCGGGCACCAGGTTGCCGACGTTGCGGACGGTGAACAGGTCGCCGGGGCCGCTGTTGGTGATCATGCTGGTGACCATCCGGGAGTCCGCACAGGTCAGGAAGAGCTGCGAGGGGGTCTGCCCTTCCCGGGCCAGCCGGGCGAGTTCGGGCCGGACCAGCGGGGCGGTGTGCTGTTGGAACACCCGGACGCCGTCCAGCAGCCGGCCGTGCGGGTCCTCCCGCTGCTCGATGCAGTGGTGACCGACCCAGGGCGTCCAGGCCCGGCAGCGGTGCGGGCCGGGCGAACTGCCCGCCCGTACCGTGCCGTCCGGGTCGAGCACCTCGTCGGCCTGGCGCCGCGTCACCATCGAGACCCGGCCGCCAGCGCCCTGGTGTCCCGTCCGCCAGCTGTGCAGCGTCTCGTACGCGGCGTGGTCCAGGAAGGAGCCGTCGTGGACCACGGTGACCTCGCTGCCGGCCGGGATGCCCGCCAGTGCCCGGCTCAGCCGCGGGACGGCGGCGAAGGTGAGCGGGCCGTGCGTCTGGACGGTGACCGATCCGCCCGGCCCGGTCTCGACGTCCACATGGGCGCGGGTCAGTCGGTACAGGGCGAGCAGGACGGCGGTGCCGGCGCCGAGCGCGACGCCGCCCAGCACGCCGAGGGCCACCACCCCGACCACGGTGATCAGGTACACCGGGAACTCGCGGTGTCGGTGCACGTTGCGGATGTGCGCGAAGCTCACCATCTGCAGCCCGACGACCAGCACCAGCGCGGCCAGCGCGGCCAAGGGGATGCGGCGCAGCCCGCCGGTCAGCGCCAGCGCGGCGGTGAGCACCCAGACGCCGTGCAGCACCGCGGACCACCGGCTCTGCCCGCCGGCCCGCACGTTGGCGGTGCTGCGGACGGCGCCACCGGCGATCGGCAGTCCGCCGACCACTCCGCTGACGATGTTGGCGAGTCCCTGCCCGCGCAGCTCGCGGTCGAGGTCGCTGGTGCGGTGGGACATCCGGTCGACCGCGACGGCGGACAGCAGCGACTCCACGCTGGCCACGGCGGTGACGGTGAGCACGGCGGCGAGCACCCCGGACAGGGGGCCGTGCGGCAGTGCGGGCAGCAGCGCGTGCGGTTCCCAGGCGGGCAGCTGGATGTGGGCGAGCGGCAGGTCGAGCGCCAGGGCGAGCGCGGTCGCGGCGGCGACGGCGGCCAGCGGGCCCGGCACCCAGCCCATTCGGGCGCCCAACTCGCCGGCCCGACCGGGCAGTCGGCCGAGCCGGGGCCAGCCCAGCAGGACGG
Organism: Streptomyces sp. Y1; assembly: GCF_041053115.1. Classification (NCBI taxonomy): domain Bacteria; kingdom Bacillati; phylum Actinomycetota; class Actinomycetes; order Kitasatosporales; family Streptomycetaceae; genus Streptomyces; species Streptomyces sp. Y1. The sequence continues at coordinate 4,182,127 of NZ_CP163445.1, forward strand.
TCGCGGTCACCGTGCCGACCAGCATCGCGGGCGGGTGCGGACCGGCCAACTGCCCCGGCAGGGCGAGGACGTTGGCGATCGCGGAGCCCTGCGGGGAGCCTCCGAGGACGACGTGCAGTTGCGCGATGGCGATGGTGAACCCGACTCCGGCCAGCATGCCGTGCACGATGGCGGGTGAGACGGCGAGTGCCGTCCGCGCCACCCGTCTGACGCCGAGCAGGAGTTGGAGCAGCCCGGCGGCCAGCGTGACGGCGCAGGTGGCCCGCCAGCCGTACTGGGTGATCAGCCCGGCGGTGATCACGGTCAGCGCGGCGGACGGTCCGCTGACCTGGAGCGGCGTGCCGCCGGCCAGGCCGACCACGATCCCGCCGACCGCCGCCGCGGCCAGGCCGGCGGTGAGCGGGGCGCCGGTGGCGAGGGCGATGCCGAGGGCGAACGGTACGGCGATCAGGGCGACGACCAGGGAGGCGGAGAGGTCCTGCGCCCAGCGGGCCCGGGGGCTGCCGCCCGGAGGCGCGTGGTCGGTGGTGTCGGAGGCGATGGGGGCACTGGAGATGTCGAGGGTCATGGTCTTCCCGTCTGTCCGGTGAACGAACGCAGTCAGGTCCGGTGGTGAGTCCGGAGTCGGGCTCCGGGGCGGATCGGCTGTCGTGGGTCGCGACGGTGTGGCGGGATGGCGTGGGCGCGGCGGGGAGTGCGGGTGTCACCGGCCGGCGTTGACCATCAGGGCCCGCCAGGGGCCTGGGCGAGGTGCGGGATGTCTCGCCGAGGACCGTCGGAACGGACCATCAAGACTCGGTAAACCGAGGGTAATGAAAGCTTTGCACAGCGTCGTTCGAGGAGGGAAGCGGAAAACCTTCGATTCACCCCATTGGGTGGTGGTCGAACGGTCGGGAATCTGCTGGTGGCGGTGGGTGGAGGGGGCGTGGCACGGCGAACGGGCCGCGGCCCGCCCCGGAACGGAGGGGAGGCCGCGGCCCGTTCGAGCGGAGCCGGGGATCGGTGCGGGTCAGGCGGGCGCGCCCGCCGCGGCCGGCTGCCCGTCGCCCGCGAACTCGCCCAGCACGAAGGCCTCGTCGACCTGGGTCGCGAGGTCGATGCCGACCTTGGCGTTGGCCCAGCTCTCGGCGTTGCGGCGGTGGAAGAGCACCGCCTGCGCGGTGTAGCGGTGCGCGTCGCGCAGCGCGTACGCCGCCTCGGCCTCGACCCGCAGCCGCTCCAGCACCGCCCGGTTGCCGGGCTCCAGGCTCTTCAGCGGGGGCTCGGCCCCCTGCTCCAGGCGGCGCACCCAGTCGGACTGGCCGAAGGTGGTGAGCAGGTCGGCGCCGACCTCGCGACGCAGGAACGCCAGGTCGTCCGGGCCCTGCACCTTGTTGCCGATCACCCGCAGCTGCACCCCGAAGTCGCGGGCGTAGTCCTTGTACTGGCGGTAGACGGAGACGCCCTTGCGGGTCGGCTCGGCGACCAGGAAGGTCAGGTCGAAGCGGGTGAACAGGCCGGAGGCGAAGGAGTCGGAGCCCGCGGTCATGTCGGTGACCAGGTACTCGTCCGGGCCGTCGAGCAGGTGGTTGAGCAGCAGTTCCACCGCGCCGACCTTGGAGTGGTAGCAGGCCACCCCGAGGTCCTCCTCGGTGAACGCGCCGGTGGCCAGCAGGCGGACGGAGCCCTCGTCCAGCGCGATCGGCCGGGCGCACGCGGCGTAGACCGGGTTCTCCTCGACGATCCGCAGCAGGCGCGAACCGCGCCCGGGCGGCGTGGTTTTGATCATCTCGTCGGCCGAGCGGATCAGCGGGTTGCTGCCGCGCAGGTACTCCTTGATCTCCGGCAGGTGGCCGCCGAGCGGCGGCAGCTCGGCGGCCTGGGCGTCCGTCAGGCCGAGGGCGGGGCCCAGGTGCTGGTTGATGTCGGCGTCGACGGCGATGACCGGTCGGCCGGTGGCGGCCAGGTGGCGGATGAACAGTGCGGACAGTGTGGTCTTCCCGCTGCCGCCCTTGCCGACGAAGGCGATCTTCATCTGGGACTCCGGCTCTCGCTCTGGGCCCCGCTCGGGGCCGCCTGCCCGGGAGCCGCGCGCGGCGGCGGCACCCCTAACTGGAAATCGTTATCGTCTCCGATAGTGGCCATGCTAGCCGGGGTTTGGGCCTCCTCGGGGGAGGGAAGTGAGGATTGCCTCGAACGGGTGATGCGGGGTTGCTGTTCCGGGAGGGGCGGCCCGTTCATTACTCTCGGGTAGGTGAGCACTGGAACTGATCCCCTCGCCCCGCTGGCCCAGCTCCCCGGAGTTCCCGACGCGGTCGCCGAGGTGCGCAAGGCCGTCGACCGGCTCTACGGCCACCGCGTGATGCGCCGCCGCGCGGCCGAGGTCACGTCCGAATCCGCCCTGCGCGGCGCCCGCGCGTCAGCGGCCCTGGCCGGTGCCGACTGGCCGCTGGAGGAGGTCCGGCGCCGCAGCGACTTCGGCGCCGACGCCGAGGCCCGGACGATCGGCGCCGCCCTGCGGGTCGCCGCCGAGGCCGGTCAGCTGCTCAGCGTCTGGCGGCACTCGCCGCTCCAGGTGCTGGCCCGGCTGCACCTGCTCGCGGTCGGCGACGCCGATCCCGCGGCCGGGCGGCCGCGCCGGGCGGGGGAGGACGCCGAGGAGCTGTTCCCGCTGGACCTCCCGGCGGCGGAGACCGTCGAGTCCGTCGGGGTCGACCCGGCGGCGCCGGTGCCCGTCCTGCCGCCCGCCCCGGGCGCGGACGAGGTCGCCGCGCGGCTCGACCAGCTCTCCCGGCTGCTGGTGGCCCGCGCCGAGGGCCAGGGCGTGGGCACGCCGGCCCTGGTGGTGGCCGCGGTGGTGCACGGCGAACTGCTCGCGCTGCGCCCGTTCGGCAGCCACAACGGGGTGATCGCGCGGGCCGCCCAGCGGATCGTGCTGATCGCCGAGGGGCTCGACCCGAAGTCGATCTGCCCGGCCGAGGTCGGCCTGGCGGAGCTCGGCACCGACGCCTACCGGAGGGCCCTGGCCGGCTACCTGGCCGGCACGCCCGAGGGGATGGCGGCCTGGATCGGCCACTGCGGCAGCGCGCTGCGGCTCGGCGTGCGGGAGAGCACCGCGGTCTGCGAGGCGATGCAGCGCGGGATGGTCTGACCGGCCCCTCTGGGCTGGTCTGTGCCCACGGAAATGCGGCGGCACCTGATCCTTCCGGGTGCCGCCGCTGGTGCAGATACCGGGTGACCAAGCATGCACCGGAAGTGCCGATCAGACGGGGATCTCCTGCCCGTTCGTCTGGTCCGGCGGCCCGACAGCGGGTCGGCTGCATGTGGGTGCTCGGCTATCTGTACACGCGGTCCGTGGGGCCTGAACTGCGTTGTCGGTTCGACCTCTTCGGGTCCTGACCGGGTCTCGCGGGCCGTGCTTCATTTGTATCGCGTTTCGGGCGAAAGGGGAACCCGAAAAGTGAACTGTGCGGTGATTGCCCGTTTTGCCCGCCCTGTCGAGAGGTGGACCTCAGGCGGACGGGCGGCGGCGCCGGGCCAGGTACCAGATCACCCCGGCGGTCGCGACGGCCGTCCCGACCGCCACCGCCGTCAGTACCGAAGGGCTGGGAGCGGAGAACTCCGGGAGCCGCCGCCGCAGTTCCACCGGGCGGTCGAAGACCAGCACCGGCCACTCCCGGGCCTGCGCCTCCTTGCGCAGCGCGCGGTCGGGGTTCACGGCGGACGGGTGGCCGACCGCCTCCAGCAGCGGCAGGTCGGTGGAGGAGTCGCTGTAGGCGTAGGACTCGGTCAGGTCGTAGCCCTCGGACGCGGCCAACTCCCGGATGGCGGCCGCCTTGTTCTCGGCGTACGCGTAGTACTCGATCTCGCCGGTGTAGCAGCCGCCCTCGACCTTGAGCCGGGTGGCGATCACGTGGTCCGCGCCGAGCAGCGCGCCGATCGGCTCGACCACCTCGGAGCCCGAGCTGCTGACGATCACCACGTCCCGGCCGGCCGCGTGGTGCTGCTCGATCAGCGAGGCGGCCTCGTCGTAGATGATCGGATCGATCAGGTTGTGCAGGGTCTCGGCGACGATCTCGCGGACCTGCTGGACGTTCCAGCCCCGGGTGAGCGAGGAGAGGTACTCGCGCATCCGCTCCATCTGGTCGTGGTCCGCGCCGCCGGCCAGGAAGACGAACTGGGCGTACGCGCTGCGCAGCACGGCCCGACGGTTGATCAGGCCGCCCTGGTAGAAGGGGCGGCTGAACGCGAGCGCGCTCGACTTGGCGATGATGGTCTTGTCGAGGTCGAAGAAGGCGGCCGTGCGAGAGCCGCCCGGCTTCGGGCGGACCGGCTGGCGGTGCTCCTCGGGCCCGGTGGTGTCGCCCGGGGACTCGTCGGCGTGATCGTCGGCGTTCTCGGTGGTGTCCACGGGAACCGAGGATAGAGGGAGCCACAAAACAGCCCGCCATTCGGCGTACTCGCGGGCGTGCGGGTTTGTGTTTCTGGCCGCTCGGGTACACCATGGAAGTCACGGATCGTTCGCGACCGTGCTAACCCGGTCCGGCTCCTCCCCCCCGAGTCGGGCCGTGGATAGACGACCCCCGCTCTCCCCCCCGGCGGGGGTCGTCGCACGTCCGGGGCCATTTTCAGGCCTTGAAGGGCACGGTGCCAGGCGGCGCTGCCGCTCGGTCGGCGGTGTACAGGGGGTGTCGGCGGCCCGGTCGGTCGCCCGGATTTCGTCACTCTGCGTTGCCGTTCGCATGGATTGGCCGCATGCCCGCCCGGCTGGTTCCCACCAGCGGTTCACCGCCTCCGCGCGTCTCGTCCGATGGTGCCCGAGGGATGTCCGGGGCCCGCGGGGTCGGGTCGGTATGGGGTGTCGGTTCATCTCCGTGATCCGCAATCGTCAATTCTTTGCCGATTAGCCCCCCGCCCGGGTGAACGCTTAGCCATTCGGCACATGAGTTATCCACAGGGAATCGGAACGCGACAGACGGAATCCGGATCTCCCCCCACCGTGGTCGTCGGCGGCGGTCGCCGGGCATGGCCTCACCCCTTCCTTGGAGGTCTGCCGGGCGGCTGTCCGCCGGAACCGTCCGACGTGCGCCGCCGGCCCCTGGCCCGCGGCGCGGAGGGGAGCCACCATGTCGACGCCGATCGCCGACCACGTCACCGCCGAGGGGCCCGGGAGTACCGGACCGCTCGTCGTCACCGAGGACGAGGCCCTGGCCGAGCACCTGCTGCGGCTGTGCGCCGCCGCGGGGGCCGAGCCCCGGCTGATCCGCGGCGCGCCGCCGACGCGCGAGCACTGGGACGCCGCCTCGCTGGTCCTGGTCGGGGACGACCAGGTCCAACGCTGCGCCGGGCTCGGCCGGCGGGCCGGCGTGCTGCTGCTCGGGCTGGACCTCGACGACCCCGGGGTCTGGGTCCGCGCCGTCCAACTCGGCGCCGAGCACGTGCTGTTCCTGCCCGACGCCGAGGCCTGGCTGCTCGACCGGATCGCCGACGCCGCCGAGGGCGCCGGTTCGCCGGCGGTCACCGTGGCCGTGCTCGGCGGCCGGGGCGGGGCCGGGGCATCCACCCTGGCCTGCGCCCTCGCGGTCACGGCCGCGCGGACCGGGCGGCGCACGATACTCATCGACGGCGATCCGCTGGGCGGCGGCCTCGACATCCTGCTCGGCGGCGAGACGGTCCGGGGGCTGCGCTGGCCCGACCTGGCCGGCTCCCGCGGGCGGGTCAGCGGGGCCGAGCTGGCCCGGGCGCTGCCGGCGCTCAAACGGCTCTCCGCGCTCTCCTGCCTGTCCTGGGACCGCGGCGACACGCTGACCGTGCCGCCGGAGGCCATGCGCAGCGTGCTGGCCGCCTCCCGGCGGCGCGGCGGGCTGGTGGTGGTCGACGTGCCCCGCCATCTCGACGCGGCCGCCGGGCAGGCGCTGGAGCAGTCCGACCTGGCGCTGCTGGTGGTGCCCGCCGAGCTGCGCGCGGTCGCGGCCGCCGACCGGGTGGCGGCGGCCGCCCGGATGCGGCTCGGCGACGTCCGGGCCGTGGTGCGGCGGGTGCGCATCTCCGGGCTCCCGGCGCGCCGGATCGCCCGGAGCCTGCGGCTGGAGCTGGTCGGGGAGTTGGAGCCCGAACCGGGCTTGGCCCAGGACGTCGACAAGGGCGTCCCGCCCGGGAGCCGGGAGACCGGCCCGCTCGCGCGCTTCTGCGCGACCTTCCTGAACGAAGTGCTGCCGCCGGTCCCGGCGGTCGGAGGAGGTGTGTACTGATGGTCCGTCTGCGCAGGACGACCCCGCGGGGCGGGGCAGCGGTCACGGGCGACGGTGCGCGGGAGCACCGGCCGCTCCGGAGCGTGCCGCCCCCCGGGCCCCCGCCCGAGGCCGACCACGGGCCCTGCCCGTACGGGCGCACGGCCCGCGAGGAGCGGACGGCGGAGCTGGTGGACGCCGTGCGGCTGCGACTGGCCGAGTCGGGGGCCGCTCCGACCGCGGGTTCGGTCGCGGCCGTGCTGCGGGCCACCAGGCCGCCGCTCGGCGGGGACGAGGTGCTGGACACCGTGCGCTCGCTGCGCGCCGAACTGGTGGGTGCGGGCCCGCTGGAGCGGCTGCTGGCGGCGCCCGACGTCACGGACGTGCTGGTGAACGGTCCGGACGAGGTGTGGGTCGACCGTGGCGGCGGCCTGCACCGAGCCTCCGGAGTCCGTTTCGCCGACGCCGAGGCGGTGCGGCGGCTGGCCCACCGGCTGGCCACCGCGGCCGGGCGGCGCCTGGACGACGCCCGGCCCTGGGTGGACGCCCGGCTGCCGGACGGCACCAGGCTGCACGCCGTGCTGCCGCCGATCGCGGCCGGCTGCACGCACATCTCCCTGCGGGTGTGCCGGCCCCGGCCGTTCACGCTCGACGAGTTGGTGGCGGGCGGGGCCCTGCCGCCGGAGGGGGCCGACCTGCTGGCCGGCATCCTGCGGGCCCGGCTGTCGTTGCTGGTGTCCGGCGGGACGGGCTCGGGCAAGACCACCCTGCTCGCGGCGCTGCTCGGCCTGGTCGGGCCGCAGGAGCGGCTCGTGGTGGTCGAGGACTCGGCCGAACTGCGCCCGGCCCACCCGCACGTGGTCCGGCTGCAGAGCAGGCCGCCGAACCAGGAGGGGCTGGGCGAACTCACCCTGCGGGACCTCGTCCGGCAGGCGCTGCGGATGCGTCCGGACCGGCTGGTGGTCGGCGAGGTGCGCGGGGCGGAGGTCTCGGACCTGCTGGCCGCGCTCAACACCGGGCACGAAGGCGGCTGCGGGACGGTCCACGCCAACACGGCCGCCGACGTGCCGGTCCGGCTGGAGGCCCTGGGCTCGCTCGCCGGGCTCGACCGGCCGGCCCTGCACAGCCAACTGCGCGCCGCGCTCGACGTGGTGGTGCACCTGGTCCGGGAGCCGGGCTCGGGGCGGCGCCGGGTGGCGGAGATCCACACCCTGGCGGGCGACCGCGGGGGCCTGGCCGTCACCACCGAAGCGGTGGCGTTCCCGGCGGCGGGCGGCATGGTCCCGGGAGCGGGCTGGGAGCGGCTGATCGGGCTGCTCGCGGCGCGCGGGGTGGCGATCGCTGCGGGGCCGACGTGACGGCGGCCGTGGCCGGGCTGGCGGGCCCGCAGGCGCGGGCGGTGGAACTCGCCTTCGCACTGCTGCTGATCGGGTGTGCGGCCGGGGCGGTGGCGCTGCTCGGGGCGTGGGGCCGGAGGGGTCGATGAACACGGAGGTGCATGACATGTCGCAGAGTCAGATCGCTCTCTTCTGGATGACGGCGCTGTGCCTGGCGGCCGTCCTCGGGTGGCGCGCGCTGCAGGAGCAGCTGCCGGGCGGTCGGCGCGCCAGACTCGTGCTGGCGGGCAGCAGCCCGCCGGTGTCGGCCGCGGGCCTGGAGCCGGGGACGGCGCGGGGTACGGGCACCCGTCCTGGCCCTGGTCCGGAGGCGTTCGCTCGGGCCCGGCTGCGGCTCGCGGCCGCCCTGGCGCCCGAACTGCTGCTCCTGCCCGCCGGGTTGGTCGCGTGGCGGGCCACTTCCTCCCCGGTGCCGGTGCTCGTCGCGGCCCTGGCCGTGCTGCCGACGCGGCGGTGGCGGCTGCGGCGGCGTCTGGCGGCGGAGGCCGGGCGGCGGGCCACGGCCGTGGTGGATCTGTGTGCCGCGCTGGCCGGGGAGTTGCGCAGCGGGGCGACACCCGAGCAGGCGCTGCACCTGGTCACCGCGCGCCTCTCCGCCGACCCGCAGGCGCTGCGCCGGCTCGGTGAGGAGCCGGTGGCGAGGCTGGCGGCCGGCCGCTACGGCGGGGACGTGCTCGGCGCGTTCCACCTGCTCGCCGAACTGCCGGGCGGCAGTGGGGCGGCGGCGATCGCAGCCTGTTGGCGGGTGGCCTCGGAGGGCGGGTCGGGGCTCGCCACCGCGCTGGACCGGGTCGCCGAGGCGCTGCGCGGCGAGCGGGCGCTGGCGGAGGAGATCGCCGGGGAACTGGCGGGCCCCCGGGCGACGATCGCCGTCCTGGCCGTGCTGCCGGCCGCCGGACTGCTCCTCGGTGCGGCGCTCGGGGCACGCCCGCTGGACGTCCTGCTGCACACGCCCGCCGGGCTGGTCTGTCTGGCGGCGGGCGCGGCCCTGGAGGGGCTGGGGGTGCTCTGGACGGCCCGCATCGTCCGGGCGGCGGCCCGGGGCGGGCTGGAGGTGCCCCGAAGGCCCGGCGGGCGTGGTGCGGGCCGGGTGTCGGCCCGGGTGAGGTCCTGGGGCGAGGGCTGCGGGATCTCGCGGGTGCGGGCGCGCGGGTGGGAGGTGCGGCCGGGGTGAGTCGGGCCATGGAGTGGGCGGCTCTCGGGAGTTCGGCGGCGCTGGCCGGCTGGGCGCTGGTGCCGCCGGTGCTGAGGCGGCGGGCGAGGCGGCGCCGGGCGCTCGCCCGGGAACGGGATCGGGAGGAGGTCCGGAAGGAGGCCCGGAAGGAGCTCCGGGAACGAGCGGGCCCGGCCGGGCCGGGTGGTGAGCGCGGACGGCGGGTGGCCATGGCGGTCGTGGCGGGGCTCGGTGCCGCGCTGCTGCTCGGCGGCGCTCCCGGGATCGGGGCCGGGGCGCTGCTGGCGGTGGGTGCCTACCGCTGGCTGGCCCGTGCGCGGTCGCCGACGCACCGGCGGGCGGTCCGCGAGGAGGAGTTGCTGACCAGGCAACTTCCCTTGGGAGCAGAGTTGTTGGCGGCCTGCCTGGGGTCGGCGGCCTCGCCCTCGGCGGCCGTGGCGGCGGTCGGGCGGAGCGTGGACGCCCCGCTGGGGCCACGGCTGGTCGCGATCGGGGCCGAACTGGCCCTGGGGGCGCCGCCGGAGCTGTGCTGGGACCGGCTGGGCGAGCAGCACCCGGTGCTGGCTCCGCTGGCCCGCTGCCTGCTCCGGACGACCCTCGGCGGGGCCCCGGCAGCGCTGCCGCTGGTCGAGCTCGCCCAGCGGCAGCGGACGGCGGCGGCCCGGGCGGCCCACGCCCGGGTCCGGCGGGCGGGGGTGTTCGCCACCGCGCCCCTCGGGCTCTGCTTCCTGCCGGCCTTCGTGCTGATCGGCGTGGTGCCGGTGGTCGTCGGGCTCACCAGCAGGTTCGCCCAGGCGATGTGACGGATGGTCGGCCGGCTGTGTGATCGGAAGGGGATTCGGAATCCAAGATCAGGAGGACTACATGACTGCGGTGATCGTGACGGGGCCCGGTTCCGGGCGCGAGCTCGGGCAGTTGCCCGGGCCCTGGCGGCGGAGGAGCCGCCGGGTGGCCTGCGGGGTGCGCCGGATGGCCCGGCGCCGGGGCCGGTCGGATGCCGGGATGACCACGGCTGAGTACGCCGTCGGGACGCTGGGGGCGTGCGCCCTCGCGGCCGGGCTCTACAAGGTGGTGACCAGTGCGTCGGTGACGGGGGCACTGACCGACCTACTGGAGCGGGCACTCCATGCGACCTAGTCGGCGGGCGGTGTGCGGCGGCCGGGCCTGGTCGCTGCGGCCGAGCCGCCGGGGTGACGCGGGCTTCGTCACCGCGGAGACGGCGGTGGCCCTGCCGGCGCTCGTCCTGCTCGCCGTGATGTTGATCTGGGGCGTGCTCGCGGCGTCCGCGCAGATCCGCTGCGTGGACGCCGCCCGGGTCGGCGCCCGGGCGGCCGCCCGCGGCGAGGCGGACGCGGCCGAACTCGCCCGCGCGGCGGGCCCGCCGGGGGTGCGGGTACGGGTGTCGCTCGCGGCCGACACGGTACGGGTCGAGGTGGAGGCGCCGTCCGCGGCGCCGGGCCGGTTGGGCGCGCTGCTCGCGGTGCGGGTCGGTGCGGCCGCCGTGGCCGCACGGGAGGACGTGCTGACCGGGATCGAGGAAGGAGGTGAGGGCCGTTGGCCGGCCTGACCGGGCGGTGCCCGGTGGCGGGGCGGTGGGCGCGCGCCCGTACCGCCCGGGCGGCCGCGACGGGCGGGTACGGGCCGGATGCCGGTTCGGCGACGGTCTGGTTGCTCGCACTGGCGATGCTGGGTACGGCGGTGTTCGCCGCGACGATCACGGTCGCAGCGGCGGTCGCCGCCCGGCACCGGGCCGAGTCGGCCGCCGATCTGGCGGCCCTCGCGGCGGCGGACCGGTTGCTGCTGGACCGGGACGGCGGGTGCGGGCGGGCCGTGGGGATCGCCTCGGCCCAGGGCGCCGCGGTGGTGTCCTGCACGGTGGACCGGTCGGCGGACGCGGTCGAGGTGGTGGCCGAGGTGCGGGTCGGTGGGCTGCCGGTGCGGCTGCCGATCGGCCCGGCCAGGGCGAGGGCCCGGGCCGGACCGGTGCGGGCCGCGGTCACCGCCGCCGAGGACGGCCTCGGCGCGGCCGGGGGCTCATGACTCCTTCGCCTCCCCCTCCACCGGGCCGGGGCTCGGCGGGCCCTCCGGGCGCGGGGCTCCGGCCAGCAGGACGTCCAGCAGCCGGACGGCGGCCGCCTTGTCCAGCGGGTCGTTCCCGTTGCCGCACTTGGGCGACTGGACGCAGGACGGGCAGCCGCGCTCGCACTCGCAGGCCGCGATCGCCTCGCGGGTGGCCGTCAGCCACTGGGCGGCCCGCCGGAAGCCGCGTTCGGCGAAGCCGGCCCCGCCCGGATGGCCGTCGTAGACGAACACGGTCGGCAGCCCGGTGTCGGGGTGCAGCGGGACGGAGACGCCGCCGATGTCCCACCGGTCGCAGGTGGCGAACAGCGGCAGCAGGCCGATCGAGGCGTGCTCGGCGGCGTGGGCCGCACCGGGCAGCTGGTCGAGCGGGATCTCCGCGTCGAGCAGCTGGTCCTCGGTGACGGACCACCAGACCGCGCGGGTGCGCAGGGTGCGGGGCGGTAGGTCGAGCTTGGTCTCGCCCATGATCTCCCCGGTGGAGATCCGCTTCCGGAGGTAGCCGACCACCTGGTTGACCACCTCCACGGAGCCGAAGCAGAGCCGGCCCTCGCCCCAGGGGACGGTGGTGTCGGTGTCGAGGACGGAGATGGAGGTGATGTCACGGGCGGCCGTGCTGTACGGCGGGTTGGCCGGTTCGACCAGGGCGACCGAGTTGTCCAGGTCCAACTCCCGGACCAGGTAGGTGCGGCCCTGGTGGAGGTGGACGGCTCCGGTGTGGACGGTGGTGTGGGAGGCCGCCGCATCGACCGTGCCGAGCAGTCGGCCGGTGTCCGCCTCGACGATCTGCACCGGGCTGCCGCCGCTGCCCCGCAGGTCGACGGCGTCGGCGGCGCGTTCGCGGCGGGTCCAGTACCAGGATCCGTCCCCGCGCCGGCGCAGCAGGCCGCGCCGTTCCAGGACGGGCAGCAGCGGCGCCGTGGAGGGCCCGAACAGCTCCAGGTCGGCGTCGGTCAGCGGGAGTTCGGCGGCGGCCGCGCACAGGTGCGGGGCGAGCACGTGCGGGTTGTCGGGGTCGAGCACGGTGGCCTCGACCGGGGCCGCGAACAGCGCCTCCGGGTGGTGCACCAGGTAGGTGTCCAGCGGGTCGTCCCGGGCGATCAGGACGGCCAGGGCGCCCTGGGCCTCGCGGCCGGCCCGGCCCGCCTGCTGCCAGAGCGAGGCCCGGGTGCCGGGGTAGCCGGCCATCAGGACGGCGTCGAGGCCGGAGACGTCGACGCCGAGTTCGAGGGCGGAGGTGGAGGCGAGGCCGAGCAGTCGGCCGGCGTGCAGTTCGCGCTCCAAGGCGCGTCGTTCGTCGGCGAGGTAGCCGCCGCGGTAGGCGGCCACCCGGTCGGCGAGCGGCCGGCCGAGCTGGTCCTGGGCCTGCAGGGCGACGAGTTCGGCGGCGCGGCGGGAGCGGACGAAGACGACCGTCCGGGTCTGCCGTTCGACCAGGTCGGTCAGCAGGTGCGCGGCCTCGGCGGTGGCGGTGCGGCGCACCGGGGCGCCGTGCTCGCCGACGTTCTCGGTCAGCGGCGGCTCCCAGAGCCCGAAGACCATCGGTCCGCGCGGCGAGGCGTCCTCGGTGACGGCGACGGCGGGCAGGCCGGTGAGGCGCCGGGCGGTGACGGCAGGGTCGGCGGTGGTGGCGGAAGCGAGCAGGAAGGTGGGTGAGGAACCGTAGCGGGCGCAGATGCGGCGCAGCCGACGCAGCACCTGGGCGACGTGCGAGCCGAACACGCCCCGGTAGCTGTGGCATTCGTCGATCACCACGTAGCGCAGCACCTTGAGGAAGGAGGCCCAGCGGGCGTGCGCGGGCAGGATGCCCCGGTGCAGCATGTCCGGATTGGTGAGCACGTAGGACGCGTACTGGCGTACCCACTCGCGTTCCTCGGTCGGGGTGTCGCCGTCGTAGAGGGCGGACCGGACCCTGGGCGGGGCGAGTTCGGCGGCCCGGCGGCGCTGGTCGGCGGCGAGGGCCTTGGTCGGCGCCAGGTAGAGGGCGGTGGCGCCGCGGCCGTTGCGGGCCTCGGTGCCGTCCAGCAGGTCGCTGAGCACCGGCGCCAGGTAGCCCAGCGACTTGCCCGAGGCGGTGCCTGTGGCGATCACCACAGTCTGGCCGGTTTTGGCCAGTTCCATCGCTTCTGCCTGGTGCGCCCAGGGCTGTTCCACGCCCACGGCGTGCGCGGCGGCGATGATCTCCGGTCGGATCGTGTCGGGCCACGGCGAATAACGCGCAGGTCGCGCGGGAAGGTGCTCCGTATGGGTGAGCCGATCGGACCGCCCCCGGCTGGTGGACAGGGTCGTGAGCAGTGCCTCGGGCAGGCTGTGTCGGGGCGGCATGGGGACCCAGTGTGTCACCGGCGTGACGGAGAATCGTCGTAAGCCATCGTGCGGGCATGGTCGCAGGTGGTTGAATGTGGCCGTGACGGCCGTATGGCCGTGGGTCGCAGCGCTGAGGCTTGCCACGCGTTGGCTGGGCGCGCCCGGGCTCGCGACCATGCGGTGGCGGCCGTCCGGCCGAGGATCGCACATGACGTAGCAAGGCAAGGTGCTGGAGGTTCCGTGGACCTGTCCCTGTCGACCCGCGCAGTCGGCGATCGTACGGTCGTCGAGGTTGGCGGCGAGATCGATGTGTACACCGCCCCGAAGCTGCGCGAGCAGCTGGTCGAGCTCGTCAACGACGGCAAGTACCACCTCGTCGTCGACATGGAAGGCGTGGACTTCCTCGACTCGACCGGTCTCGGTGTGCTGGTGGGCGGCCTGAAGCGGGTGCGTGCCCACGAGGGTTCGCTCCGCCTGGTGTGCAACCAGGAGCGCATCCTGAAGATCTTCCGCATCACCGGCCTGACCAAGGTCTTCCCGATCCACACCTCGGTGGACGACGCGGTCCAGGCGACCGACTGACACGGCCGGGCCGGTCCTCGCGGGCCGGCCCGCCCCGTTCCACGCGTCCGGGGTACCGGGGCCAAGCACGGTCCCGGCGTCCCCGGCCGCCCCGGGGCCGGTTCGACCGGCCCGCAGGGGCCGCACGCCCGGCCCCGGTCGGAGCACCCCGAGGGGGAGAGATGGCAACCGTCGAACTTCGATTCAGTGCGCTTCCCGAGCACGTGCGGACGGCCCGCCTGGTCGCCGCGGCCGTCGCCAGACGGGCCGGGGTCGACGAGTCGGTGCTCGACGAGGTACGGCTCGCGGTCGGCGAGGCCTGCTCCCGCGCGGTCGGCCTGCACCAGCGTGGCGGCATCGGCGGCACGGTGAGGGTCGCGCTGACCGATCAGGAGAAGCGTTTCCTCATCGAGGTCGAGGACGAGGCCGGCCCCGCCGCCGTCCCGGCCCCCGGTGCCGCCGGTGGCGGCGACCCGGACGAGGACACCCTGGGCCTCGCCGTGATCACCGGCTTGGTGGAGGACCTTGAGGTCACCAACGGCGCGGGCGGCGGGCTGATCCGGATGAGCTGGCCGGTCTCGGTCGCCTCCGTGGCGGTCTGAACCGGCCCTGAACCGGTTCTTCAGCCAGCCCTCAGCCGGCTCTGAACCGGACGTCGAGCAGGCTTCACGCCCCGGACCCGTTTCTCGTCCGGTCTCCGGGACGGCGTCGATGGTTCGTCGTTCCCCGCGGTTCGCCGCTTCCGGCGCGGCCTGGTCCGGTGACCGGTCACCCCGATCCGGTCGACCTCGCCGATCGCGTGAATCCCGCCGATCGGGCCCCTGCCGCGCAAGAGCCCGTTCCTTCGGATCCGCACCCTGATCCAGCCGCCACGCCGGCGGTCGCTTCGGCACGCCCACCCTGCCCGTGCGCCGTGCGCCGTGCGCCGTGCGCCGACTCGGACGGGCGTCGAGTGACGGCCGGGCGAGCCGACCCGGGCGGAGCCGGCCCGAGCGTCCGCCGGGGGCGGGGAACCGGGAGGGCGACGACGGCCGTGTAGGTTCGACGACCGAAGACGACCGAAGACGACCGATGACGACCGACGACGACCGAACCGAAAGGCCTCTCCCGGTGAACAAGCGACTGCTGGCCGTACCCGCCCTCGGCGTGCTGCTCGCGTTCGGCGCCGTCGCCTGCGGCGACGACAACAGCAAGCAGCTGGAGTCCTGGGCGACGAACGTCTGCGGCGCTGCCAAGGACCCGATCGCCCAGGCGCAGGCCGCGCTCGCCGACACCGGCCAGGTCAAGACCGGTGAGACCCCCGCCGACCTGAAGAAGCGGCTCTCGACGGACATCGGGCGCCTCGCCAAGACCAACCAGGACATCGGGGCCGCGATCGACGCGGCCGGGGCGCCCAAGGTGACGGACGGCGCGAACCTGCAGAAGGACGCCGTGGCCGAGCTGAAGAAGGCCTCGGACGGCTACCTGGACGTCCAGAAGAAGCTGGACGCGCTGGCCACCGACGACCAGTCGAAGTTCTCGGACGGGTTGCGCGGCATCTCCGACCAGCTGCAGCAGCTGGCCTCGCTGTCCACCGAGGCGCAGAGCAAGCTGCAGCGCGGTGACCTCGGTGCGGCCATGGCCAAGCAGGAGGGGTGCAAGCCCGCGCCGGCCGGCTCGTCCGCCACGCCGAGCGCCGGCGCGAGCGGTGGCGCCAGTGGCGCGCCGGCGACCCCGAGCGCCGGTGCGGCCGCCGGAACGCCCGCGCCCAGTGGTACGTCCGCGCCCAGCGGCACCCCCGCGCCCGGCGCGACGGGCAGTGCGGCTCCTGCGGCCGCACCCACCCCGAGCGCGACCGCTCCGGCCACCCCGGCCCCCAGCGCGAGCTGATCCAGGACGGGCCGCACGCCCGGCAGGGCGAGGGCGCGGGGCCGCCGGGGCCGCCGTGGCGAGTGGCCCCTGGCCCCTGGTGGGGGCGGGGCGGGGGACAATGGCGGGGTGACCAGTAGCCCCGTTCTCGACCCGACCCGCCTCGCCAAGCTGCGCGAGGCGCTGCTCGCCGCCTCCTTCACCGCCGATGGCTGCCTGGACCTGCTCGGGCCCACCGGCTACGCGGCGCTGGCCCGCAGCGAGACGGTGCCGGCCCTGCGCGCCACCCGTGGCGGCAGCCCGTTGGAGACCCTGGTGCGGCTGTTCCTGCTGCAGCAGCCGGTGCCGTACCGGGCGGCCGCCGCCGTGCTGCCGGTGGAGGACTGCCTGGCGGACGGCTGGCTGCGCCCGGACGGCGAGCTGGTGCGTGCCACCGTGGACGTCCGGCCGTACGCCAACGAGGTTGCCGGGATGCCCAGTTCGGATGCCTGGGTGGTCTCCGACCTGGGCTGCGCGGTGGGTGGCGCGGGCGGCATCGGCTCCGGCGTGACCGAGCACGGGGTGGCCCGCCAGGACCTGGTGCTCGGTGTCGGCGGCGCCTCGACCACGCTGGCCAACATCACCGTGCGCCGCCCCGTCCGGGCCGCGCTGGACCTCGGTTCGGGCTCCGGCGTGCAGGCGCTGCACGCGGCCCGGCACGCCCAGCAGGTCACCGCCACCGACCTCAACCCGCGCGCCCTGCGGTTCACCGAACTGACCCTGGCGCTCTCCGGCTTCGACCGGACCGAGGTGCTCGCGGGCAGCCTCTTCGAGCCGGTCGGGGAGCGGAAGTTCGACCTGATCGTCTCCAACCCGCCGTTCGTGATCTCGCCGGCCGGCCGGTTCACCTACCGCGACGGCGGCATGGCCGGCGACGACCTGTGCCGCAGCCTGGTGCGTTCGGCCGCCGCGCACCTGGAGCCGGGCGGCTACTGCCAGTTGCTCGCCAACTGGCAGCACGTCAAGGGCGAGGACTGGCACGAGCGGCTGGCCGGCTGGGTGGCGGGCACCGGGCTGGACGCCTGGGTGGTCCAGCGCGAGGTCCAGGACGTCTCCCAGTACGCCGAGTTGTGGCTGCGGGACGGCGGCGACCACCGCGGCCCGGGCGGTGACTACCAGGCCCGGTACGGCGAGTGGCTGGACGCCTTCGAGGCGGCCCGGGTCGAGGGCATCGGCATGGGCTGGATCACCCTGTCGGCGAGCGGTGCCGAGCGCCCGACCGTCCGGGTGGAGGAGTGGCCGCACCCGGTGGAGCAGCCGCTCGGCCCGCACATCGAGGAGTGGTTCGACCGGCAGGAGTTCCTGCGTTCGCACGACGACGCGGGCCTGCTCGCCGCCCGCTACGTGCTCGCGGACGAGGTGGTCCAGGAGCAGGTCGGCGCGCCGGGGGCGGAGGACCCGGAGCACGTGATCCTGCGTCACAACCGCGGCATGCGCCGGGCCACCAAGGTGGACACGGTGGGTGCCGGCTTCGTCGGGGTCTGCGACGGGACGCTGTCGGCGGGCGAGATCGTGGACGCCATCGCGCAGTTGCTCGGCGAGGATCGGGTCGTCCTGCGGGACCGGGTGCCGGAGTCGCTGCGGCTGCTGACCGAGCAGGGCTTCATCGCGCCGGCGCGGTAGGGCCTGTCGGTACGGGCCGGTTCACCTGCCCGTACCTCCTGGTTCGTCCGGCGGTCGCCCTGCGGCCCACCCTCGTTGGCCCCGTGCTGTGAGGCTCTGTCCACAGGCTGTGGACGGGGCTGGGGAGCCGGGGGCAGGGGTGGACACGACGACGGCGACGGTGGGCGGGCTGGTCCTCGCCCTCTTCGGTGGCGCGCTGCTGCTCTGGTGCGCCGCCGAAGCGCGCCTGCGCCACCGGGTGCGCCTGCGCGGGGTGCCGGCGGTGGCGACGGTCGTCGCCGAGGCCGACCCGCACGGCCAGCTCGACAGCGCTCCGCTGCTCTCCTTCGCCGTGCGGCCCCCGGCCGACGGCCCGGGCTCCGGCGGGGCCCTGCTCGCGGAGCTGGTGCTCACCCGCCCGCGCGGCCACACCCCGCTGCGCCGTCCGGACCGCTTCGCCCCCGGCACCTCGGTGCGGATCTGCTACGACCCGCGGCGCCCGTGCCGGGCGGTGCTGGCGGCGGGGGAGGCCGGCCGGGCGGCGGTCACCGACCTGCTGTGGAGCGCGCTCGGGGCGGCCTGCCTGCTGGCGGGATCCGGTCTGCTGGCCGCGGCCCACCGGTGACGTCGGCCCACCGGTGACGGCGGCCCACCCCTGACGGCGGCCCCACCCCGCGCGCCCTCGCACCCCCCGGTACCCCCTCGCACCTCCTCGCACGCCGTCGCCACCGCTCTGGTCGCGGGCCACCGGCGGCGGACGGTCCGTCGGATTTCCGTTGACAGATCTTGAAATTCGTCATTCCATCCTCCCGAACCCGCCGAAGCCCCCCTCCACGGGGCGGGAACCCGCGGCATCGGGTTACCGTTCGAGTGGCGTCGGTGAGCCCGGGAAGTGAAAAAGCGGTATCCGTCCGTTTGACAAGGGTGGCCGGGGTACGGTCACACTCCGCTGGTGGGGTCGTCGTGCAGCGGCTGCCCCGGGACGGTGGCGGGGTCGGGCGGAGCGCAGCCCGTGCTGTCGGCGCCGACCAGCCGTATAAAGGACCGGGAGAGAAGAGCGAAGGTGTCCCCGAGCAGCGAGACCGCGCACGGACAGCGACTCGTCATTGTCGAGTCGCCGGCCAAGGCGAAGACGATCAAGGGCTACCTCGGCCCCGGCTACATCGTCGAGGCGAGCGTCGGGCACATCCGCGACCTCCCCAGCACCGCGGCCGAGGTGCCGGACAAGTACACCGGCGAGGTGCGCCGCCTCGGGGTCGACGTCGACCATGACTTCGCGCCGATCTACGTGGTCAACGCGGACAAGAAGTCGCAGGTCAGCAAGCTTAAGTCGCTGCTCGCGGAGTCCGACGAGCTCTTCCTCGCCACCGATGAGGACCGCGAGGGCGAGGCCATCGCGTGGCACCTCCAGCAGGTGCTCAAGCCCAAGGTGCCGGTGCACCGCATGGTGTTCCACGAGATCACCAAGACGGCGATCCAGGAGGCGGTGGCCAACCCGCGCGAGCTCAACCAGCGCCTGGTCGACGCCCAGGAGACCCGCCGCATCCTCGACCGGCTGTACGGCTTCGAGGTCTCGCCGGTGCTGTGGAAGAAGGTCATGCCGAAGCTGTCGGCGGGCCGCGTGCAGTCCGTCGCGACCCGTCTGGTGGTCGAGCGCGAGCGCGAGCGCATCGCCTTCCGCACCGCCTCGTACTGGGACCTGGTCGGCACCTTCGGCACCGGCCGCACCCCGGCGGACTCCGCCGACCCGGAGACCTTCGGCGCCCGCCTGGCCAGCGTCGACGGCAAGCGGATCGCCACCGGCCGTGACTTCGGCTCGGACGGCCGGCTGAAGGCGGGCAGCACCAACACCCTGCACCTGGACGAGCAGGCCGCCCGGCAGCTGGCCGCCGCCCTGGCGCAGACCGCGTTCGGCGTCCGCAGCGTCGAGTCCAAGCCGTACCGCCGCTCGCCGTACGCGCCGTTCCGCACCACCACGCTCCAGCAGGAGGCCAGCCGCAAGCTGGGCTTCGGCGCCAAGCGGACCATGCAGGTGGCCCAGAAGCTGTACGAGAACGGCTTCATCACCTATATGCGCACCGACTCCACCACCCTGTCGGACACCGCGATCTCCGCGGCCCGCGCGCAGGTCACCCAGCTGTACGGCGCCGACTACCTGCCGGACGCGCCGCGCACCTACGCCAGCAAGGTCAAGAACGCGCAGGAGGCGCACGAGGCCGTCCGCCCCTCCGGCGACCGCTTCCGTACCCCGGCCGAGACCGGCCTGACCGGTGACGACTTCAAGCTGTACGAGCTGATCTGGATGCGCACCGTCGCCTCCCAGATGAAGGACGCGGTCGGCCAGTCCGTCACCGTCCGGGTCGGCGGCGCCGCCGCGGACGGCCGGGACGTCGAGTTCTCCGCCTCCGGCAAGATCATCACCTTCCACGGCTTCCTCAAGGCCTACGTCGAGGGCGCCGACGACCCGAACGCCGAGCTCGACGACCGCGAGCGCCGGCTGCCGCAGGTCGCCCAGGGCGACCCGCTGGCCGCCGAGCGGATCAGCCCGGAGGGCCACGCCACCAAGCCGCCGGCCCGCTACACCGAGGCCTCGCTGGTCAAGGAGCTGGAGGACCGGGAGATCGGCCGCCCCTCCACCTACGCGTCGATCATCGACACGATCATCCAGCGCCGGTACGTCTTCAAGAAGGGCACGGCGCTCGTCCCGTCGTTCCTCTCCTTCGCCGTGGTCAACCTGCTGGAGAAGCACTTCGGCCGGCTGGTCGACTACGACTTCACCGCGAAGATGGAGGACGACCTCGACCGGATCGCCGCCGGCGAGGCGCAGTCCGTGCCGTGGCTGAAGCGCTTCTACTTCGGCGAGGGCGAGGGCGCCGGCGGCGGTGCGGCCGAGGCCGGCAACGGCGACGGCGACCACCTGGGCGGCCTCAAGGAGCTGGTCACCGACCTCGGCGCGATCGACGCCCGGGAGATCAGCTCGTTCAAGGTCAGCGACGCCATCACCCTGCGGGTCGGCCGCTACGGCCCGTACGTCGAGCGCGCCTCCGAGGTCGAGGGCGAGCCCGGCCAGCGCGCCGACATCCCGGACGAGCTGCCGCCGGACGAGCTCACCGTCGAGCTGGCCGAGGAACTGCTGGCCAAGCCCAGCGGCGACTTCGAGCTCGGCCCGGACCCGGTCAGCGGCAACATGCTGGTCGCCAAGGACGGCCGCTACGGCCCGTACGTGACCGAGATCCTGCCCGAGGGCACGCCCAAGACCGGCAAGAACGCGGTCAAGGCGCGCACCGCCTCGCTGTTCAAGACGATGTCGTTGGACACCGTCACCCTGGAGGACGCGCTGCGGCTGCTCTCGCTGCCGCGCGTCGTCGGCACCGACGCCGAGGGCGTGGAGATCACCGCGCAGAACGGCCGCTACGGCCCGTACCTCAAGCGCGGCACCGACTCGCGCTCGCTCACCAGCGAGGACCAGCTCTTCACCGTCACCCTCGAAGAGGCGCTGGCGATCTACGCCCAGCCCAAGCAGCGCGGCCGGGCCGCCGCCGCCCCGCCGCTCAAGGAGCTGGGCACCGACCCGGTCAGCGAGCGCCCGGTGGTGGTCAAGGACGGCCGCTTCGGCCCGTACGTGACCGATGGCGAGACCAACGCCACGCTGCGCAAGGACGACGACGTCGAGACGATCACGCCGGAGCGCGGCTACGAGCTGCTCGCCGAGAAGCGGGCCCGCGGGCCGGTGAAGAAGACGGCGAAGAAGGCCCCGGCGAAGAAGGCGACCGCCACCAAGGCGGCCGCGAAGAAGACGACGGCGAAGAAGACCGCGGCCAAGAAGACGGCGGCCAAGACGACCACCGCGAAGACGACCACCGCGAAGAAGACGGCGGCCAAGAAGACCACCGCCACGGCGGCGGCGAAGAAGACCGCGGCCACCGAAGAGGACTGATCCTCCACCAGTGGCGTCGGGCCCGCGCTCCCGGAGAGGGACGCGGGCCCGAGGTCTGTGCGGGGATCGTCACAAGCCGGTGCTGAGCCGGATCCGGAACCCCGTTCGTCTCATTCCGGCCAACCCCCGCCCGCTACGCTGACCGTATGACGAGCGAGGAGCAGCCCACCCCCAGCGCCGCCCCGGCCGCCAGAGCCGCCGTGCCCGACCTGCCGGAGGTCGCGCCCGCCGGGACCCCGGTCGACCGGGCCCGGGCACTGCTGCGGACCCGCCCCTACCGGCGGCTGTGGACCACCCAGCTGATCGGCAGTGCCGCCGATCGGCTCGCCCTGCTGGTGCTGGCCGCGCTCACCGTGATCGCCGCCGCCCAGGGGGGCTCGTTCGGCGACCTGCCGCGCAGCCTCGCCTTCGCCCTCGCCGCGGTCTTCGCCGTGCGGGTGCTGGCGAACGGGCTGGTCGGCGTCGCGCTGCTCGGGCCGGTGCACCAACTCGTCGCGGGCAAGCTCGACCGGCGCTGGACGCTGTTCGGCGCCGACGCGCTGCGCGCCCTGCTGATCGGCCTCGCGCCCTGGTGGGCCGTCTGGCTGAGCTCCGGGCCGAAGCCCTCCGGCGCCGCCGTCTACGTGCTGCTCGCCACCGTCTTCGTCACCGGTGCCGCCGAGAGCGTCCGGGGGATCGCCCGGGCCGCCGCCGTCCCCGGCCTGCTGCCGCCCGCCGACCCCTACGCGCCGCGCGCCGAGCAGCGGCCCTCCGCCGCCAACCTCGACACCGTCCGGAGCATCGACCGCTTCACCGGCTGGGTCACCGTGCCGCTCGCGGCCCTCGGCCTGGTCGCGTTCACCCTCGTCAACAACATCGGCGCGGCGCTCGGCTCGGACTGGCTGCGCGCCCACCAGCTGACCTTCGCGGCCCTCGGCGCGGCCGGCCTGTCCGCCGCCGCGGCCACCCGGACGTACCTCCAGCAGCTGTCACTCGGCCCGGTCGCCGTCGCCCCGCACTCGCCGCTCACCGGCCTGCGCGCCCCCACCGACGCGACCCCCGGCCCCGCGCTCGGCAAGGGCCGCACCGGCAGCGCCCCGTACTTCACCTTCGCAGTCGCCGCCGCCTTCGCCTCGATGGCCGGCGTCGTCTCGCTCGCGCTGCTGACCGCCGCCGAGCACCGCGCCGGACCGATCGGCTACGGCCTGCTGGTGCTCGCCGCCGCCGGCGCGCCCGCCCTCGGGGCCCGGCTCACCCGGGCCGTGCTGCCCTCGCTCTCCCGCCGCCGGCTGCTCGCGCTCGCCCTGCTCACCGAGGGCGTGGCGCTGATCCTCGCCGGGCTGGTGCTGGACTTCGTGCTCGTCCTGCTGCTCACCGTGCTGGCCGCGCTGGCCGCCGGGATCGTGGTCTCGGCCGGGCGCGCCCTGCTCGCCCAGGAGGTCGAGGAGGCCCGGCTGCCGAAGGTCGCCGAGCACGTGGACGCCGTCCTGCGGGCCGTCGTCGGCGCCGCGCTGGTCGCCGTGCCGCTGATCGCCGCCGGCTACGGGGACGTCGAGTACGGCACCGTCGAACCCGGCTCCTTCACCTTCATCCACGGCGGCGCGGCCCTCGCCGTCGCCACCTCCGGGCTGCTCACGCTGGCGCTCGCCGCCGTCGTGCTGCTGCGCACCGACGACCGGCGCGGCACCGCGCCGTTCGGCCGCGACCTGGTCGACGCGCTGCGCGGCAGCAGCGGCCCGGCGCCGCACCGGGGCGCGGGCACCGGCTTCTTCATCGCCCTCGAAGGCGGCGACGGCGCCGGCAAGTCCACCCAGGCCCAGGCGCTCGCCGAGTGGATCCGCGGCAAGGGCCACGAGGTCGTGCTCACCCGCGAGCCCGGCGGCAGCCCGGTCGGGCAGCGGCTGCGCGGCCTCGTCCTGGACGTCGGCAACACCGGCCTGTCGCACCGCGCCGAGGCGCTGATCTACGCCGCCGACCGGGCCGAGCACGTCGAGAACGTCATCCGGCCGGCCCTCGCCCGCGGCGCCGTCGTCATCACCGACCGGTACATGGACTCCTCCATCGCCTACCAGGGCGCCGGCCGCGACCTGGCCGCCACCGAGGTCGCCCGGATCTCCCGCTGGGCCACCGGCGGGCTGGTGCCCGACCTGACCGTCGTCCTCGACGTCGACCCGACCAAGGCCCGGGAGCGCTTCACCGAGGCGCTCGACCGGCTCGAATCCGAGCCCACCGAATTCCACCAGCGGGTCCGGGCCGGCTTCCTCGCCCTCGCCGCCGCCGACCCCGCGCGCTACCTCGTCGTCGACGGCAGCCAGGCGCCCGGCTTCGTCACCACCGCCATCCGGCACCGGCTCGACCGCGAGCTGCCGCTCTCCGAGCAGGAGAAGGCCGCCCGCGCCGAACGGGAACGGCTGGCCCGGGAGGAGGCCGAGCGGCGCGCCGCCGAGGAGGCGCGGAAGAAGGCCGAGGAGGAGGCCGCAGAGCGCAAGCGGCAGGAAGTGCTCGCCCAGCTGCGTGCCAAGCAGGCCGAGACGGAACGGCTCGCCAAGGAGGAGGCCGAGCGGGCCGCCGCCGAGGCGCGGCGCAAGGCCGAGGAGGAGGCCCGCCGCCGCGCGGAGGAGGACGCACGCCGCCGGGCCGAGGAAGAGGCCGCGCGCCGGGCCGCCGAGGAGGCGCGGCTCGCGGCGGAGGCCGCCGAGCGCAAGCGGATCGCCGACGAGGCGGCCGCCCGGGCCGAGCTGCAGCGGCAGCGGGAGCTCGCCCGCGAGGAGCAGCGGCGTCGGGCGGAGGAGGCGCTGCAGCGGGCCGAGGAGGCCCGGCTGGCGCAGGCCGCGGCGCTCGCGGCAGCCGCTGCGGCTGCCGCGGCCGCGGAGACGGCAGCGAACCGGGCCGCGGAGCGGGCGGTGCCCGGGGAGGCGGTGACCACCGAGCTGCGGGCGGTCGGGGACGCGCCGCGGGGCGGTGCGTCGGACGGTGCGGCGGGTGGCTCGGCGGACGGTGCGTCGCAGGCTGTCGCGGGGGTCGGGGACGAGACGACGCGGGAGCTGTCGCTGCGCGACCGGCAGGCGGCCGCTCAGGCCGCTCCGGGGGTGGACGAGACGGCGGTGCTGCCGCGCGTTCCGGCCGTACCGGCTGTGCCGGCCGTCGACGAGACCGCGGTGCTGCCGAAGGTTCCCGCCGTCGACGAGACCGCGGTGCTGCCGAAGGTGCCGGCCGCCGACGAGACCGCCGTGCTGCCGCGGATCGAGCCGGGCCGTCCCGGCGAGCCGGCGGACAGCACCCGGGAGCTGCCGGTGGTCGACGCCCGGCAGCCGGTCGTCGGGCAGCCCGCCGATCGGCCCGCCGTGGAGCAGCCGACCGCCGAGCGGCCCCGGCCGGAGTGGGCCGAGGAGACCCCGCTGGACGACCTGCCGAGCCTGACCGACACCCTGCTCGGCTCGCGCGACGAGTGGGACCGCTGGGGTGAGCCCGGCCAGGGCGACGGCGCGCAGCAACGCGGCGCGGACGACTCCGGCGCGGTCGGCGGCAAGGGCGACGGCGAGGGCAAGGGCGACGGCAAGGGCAAGGGCCGGCGCTGGGGCCGCCGGGGCTGAGGCCCGGCGCCTTCGTGACGGGAGCGGGCGGCGTCGCCGGGGCAGTGGCCTCCGGCGGCGCCGTCCGTCGTTCGTCGTCCGTACCGGCCCCGACCCGGACCGGGGTGACCCGGACGGAGCAGTGGCTGTCGGAGCGGACACGTATGCTCGACGGCGGGGAAGAGGCGCCGGGAGCGCTGCCGTACGGAGCTTGGGAGCAGCAGTGGCCGTCTGGGACGACCTGGTGGGCCAGGAGCGGGTGGTCGAGCAGCTGACCGCCGCCGCCCGGGCGGCCGGGGCGACGGTCGAGGCCGGCCGCGGTGCCGCCCCCGGCCAGGGCGGGAACGCCTCCCTGATGACGCACGCCTGGCTGTTCACCGGCCCGCCCGGTGCCGGGCAGGTCACGGCCGCGCGCTCCTTCGCCGCCGCCCTCCAGTGCACCAGCCCCGACCTCGCGCTCGGCGGCACGCCCGGCTGCGGGTTCTGCGAGGGCTGCCACACCGTGCTGGCCGGCAGCCACGCCGACGTGAAGTACGTGCGGACCGACGGCCTGTCCATCGGGGTCGGCGACATGCGGGACCTGGTCCTGCGCGCCTCCAGCTACCCGACCGGCGGCCGCTGGTCGGTGATCCTGGTCGACGCCGCCCACCGGCTCACCGAGGCCGCCGCCAACGCGCTGCTCAAGGGCGTGGAGGAGCCCTCCCCGCGCACCGTCTGGCTGCTCTGCGCCCCTTCCGTGCAGGACGTGCTGCCCACCATCCGCTCGCGCTGCCGTCTGCTGGTGCTGCGCACGCCCGCCGCCGAGGCCGTCGCCGACACGCTGGTGCGGCGCGACGGCGTCGACCCGGCGACGGCCCGGCTCGCCGCGCTCGCCGGGCAGGGCGACATCGAGCGCTCGCGCCGCCTCGCCGTCGACGAGCAGGCCCGGACCAGGCGTGCCGAGGTGCTGCGGATCCCGCTGGAGGTCGCCGACCTGGGCGGCTGCCTGGCCGCCGCCCAGCGCCTGGTCGACACCGCCAAGGCCGACGCCGAAGCCCTCGCCGAGACCCAGGACGCCAAGGAGACCGACGACCTCAAGGCCGCCTACGGCGCCGCCGAGGGCGGCAAGGCGCCGCGCGGCATGGCCGGGGCCGTCAAGGAGCTGGAGAAGCGGCAGAAGAGCCGCGCCACCCGCACCCGCCGGGAGACGCTCGGCGTCGCCCTGCTCGACCTGCTCGGCTTCTACCGCGACGTGCTCGCCATCCAGCTCGGCTCCACCGGCGCGCTCGCCAACGAGGACCAGCGCCCGGCGCTGGACCGGGTCGCCCAGGCGGGCCCGGCGGAGGGCACCTTGCGCCGGATCGAGGCGGTGCTGGCCTGCCGCGTGGCGCTGGACCGCAACGTCGACCCGCTGCTCGCCGTCGAGGCGATGACGGTGGCGCTGCGCGCGGGCTGAGGCCCGGCGGGGCCCTCCGGTAGGCCTCCCGGCGCTGGCCCGACGTCCCACCTTCGAGTGAACGAGCCGTACGCGCCGGACGCACCCGCGTGTGACGCTGCGCCCGTTGTGCACGCTGGGGCGGACTGCGCCCCGCCCGGCCCCGCGCTCCCCAGCCCGGAAGGCCCGCCGCCGGGCCGCCGTCACCTCCCGTACGGTGCCGGGTCCGGTCCGGTGCCGGCCCTCCTCCCGAGGTGGTGCGTGCCATGGTTCGTCCGCTCCTCGTCATCCCCCTACTGGCGGCCGCTGTCGGCGGGATCTGGCTGGCGCGCGGCGCGCTCCAGCGCTGGCGCGACCTGCGTGCCGCCGAGACCTACGAACTGGCCGGGGACCGGTGGCCGATGCTGCTGCGGGCGGGCGGGGCGATGGTCTGCGGGGTGTGCGTCACCGCGTTGACGCTGCTCACCGCGCTCGGGGCGTTCGGCGGGCTCGGGCGGGGCGACCGGGAGGAGCCGGTGGGCGACTCGGTGGCGGGAGCGATGGCGGGAGTGGGAGCGGGAGCGGGGGCGGGACGGCAGCAGGCGGCGCCGCCCGCGGTCGCGCCTTCGGCTTCCGCTCCGGCCCCGGCTCCGGCCCCCGCTCCGGCTCCGGTGCCCGCCGTGGCCAGCCGCTTCGACAGCGTCGGGCACCCGGGCGGCGGGGAACTGCTGCAGTCCGCCGTTCTCGGCCCGGACGGGCGCCCGCGCAACGTCCGGGTGTGGCTGCCGCCGCAGTACGCGAAGGAGCCGAACGCGCACTTCCCGGTGGTCGTGATGCACGCCGCCACACCGAGCAGGACCGCCGACGCCGAGGTGCCCGACGTCTTCGAGGGCATCGGCTCGGCCCTGCAGACCGGCAAGGCCCGTCCGTTCATCCTCGTCGCCCCCGAGGCGCCGAACGGCACCGCGCACCCCTGCGAGCTCGTCGCCGCCGCGCCGGCCGCCGTCGCCGACGACGCCACGCTGCGCACCACCATCGCCGCCTCCTTCCGCACCCTGCCGCCCGGCCCGGCCTCCTGGGGCACCCTCGGGGTCGAGGGCGGTGCGCCCTGCGCCGCCGCAGCCGGGCTCGCCCGCCCCGACCTGTACGGCGCGGCCGCCGCGGTCTCCGGCCGGTACGACGCGGCGGCGCTCACCCAGACCGGTGCCGAGGCGCCGGCCGGCAGCTCCGCCAAGCTGCTGCTCGCCGCGGCCAAGGCCGACGCGGCCGGGCTGGACGCGGCCCGCAAGCTGCAGTCCTCGCTCAAGTCCGGCGCCGGCCCCGCCGCCAAGGCCGAGGTGCGGATCTCGGACAACGTGCAGGACTTCAGTGCCGACCGGGAGCGGCTGCGGCTGGTCCGGCAGGCGGCGCAGTACCTGGCCGAGACGCTGACCAAGGCGTCCTGAGCGGGCGTCGGACGGGGGTTACGCTGCCCGGTACCCGGGGTGGGTACCGGGCAGCGGCGCGTTGTGGGGGCGTAGGCGCGCTGGCGTGCGGCTGCGGGTGCGCGCGGGTTCGTCGTGGCAGGGGTCGAGGAGTGGAAGGGAGCCGGATGAGGGGCAACGGGCGGGTGGCGGTGGCGGCCGGGATGCTCGTGGCGGCGCTGCTGGCGGGCGGGTGCAGCTCGGGGCCGTCCGGGTCGGACGGCGCGCGGCCCTCCGGTGGGTCCGCGGCGGCCTCGTCGGACTCGACCGGGGCGGGTGGCGGCAGGGCCGCGTCCGGGGCGACGCCGCTGGAGCCGCTGCCCGCCGCCGTCCCGGCAGCGCTCGCGCCGTACTACGCGCAGCGGCTCGCCTGGCAGCCGTGCGACGGCGGGTTCGAGTGCACCACCTTCCGGGTGCCGCTGGACTACGAACGGCCCGGCGACGGCGACCTCACCCTGGCGGCGGCCCGGGCGGTGTCCGTGGCCTCCGGGGGCTCCGGGGCGGCCGGGGCCTCCGGAGCGTCCGGGGGCTCGGAGGAGGGGAGCGCGGGCGGTGGCGGTGCCCCGGCCCGGCTGGGCTCGCTGCTGCTGAACCCCGGCGGGCCCGGCGGCTCGGCGATCGAGTACCTGGAGACCGCCGCCCGTACCTACGACGGCGGGGTGCGCGCCCGGTACGACCTGGTCGGCCTCGACCCGCGCGGGGTGGGCCGCAGCAACCCGGTCACCTGCCTGAGCGGCGAGCGGATGGACGCCTACACCGCCGTCGACCTGACCCCCGCGGACCAGTCCGGCGTCGACGCGCTGGTGGCCGCCGACAAGGAGTTCGCCGAAGGCTGCCGCCGGCACACCGGGCCGGCCCTCGGCCACCTCAGCACCGTCGAGGCCGCCCGCGACATGGACGTGCTGCGCGCCCTGCTCGGCGACGAGAAGCTGAACTTCGTCGGCAAGTCCTACGGCACCTTCCTCGGCGCCACCTACGCCGGCCTCTACCCCGGCCGGGTCGGGCGGCTGGTGCTGGACGGCGCGATGGACCCGTCCCTCGACTCCGTCACCGGCAACCGCACCCAGGCCGGCGGCTTCGAGACCGCCTGGACGGCCTTCGCCAAGGACTGCGCCACCCGCGACGACTGCCCGCTCGGCCGCGCCGAGCAGCGGATCGGCGAACAGCTCAGCTCCCTGTTCGCCGCCGTCCACGCCCACCCGCTGCCCACCACCGACAACGGCCGCCGGCTCACCGAGGCGCAGGCCACCACCGGCGTCATCCAGGCCCTCTACGCCGACTTCCTCTGGCCCAAGCTGCGCACCGCGCTCTCCGACGCCCGGGCGGGCGACGGCACCGGCCTGCTGAAGCTCTCCGACTCCTACTACGGGCGGGAGAACGACGGCAGCTACCCCAACCTGATGTTCGCCAACACCGCCGTGAACTGCCTCGACCTGCCCGCGCCCTTCGGTGGGCCGGAGGACGTCCAGCGGGCCGTCCCGGACTTCGAACGGGTTTCGCCGCACTTCGGCCGCGACATGGCCTGGATGGCACTGGCCTGCACCTACTGGCCGGTCCGGGCCACCGGCGCGGCCCACAC
This sequence comes from Streptomyces sp. Y1, assembly GCF_041053115.1. NCBI lineage: Bacteria > Bacillati > Actinomycetota > Actinomycetes > Kitasatosporales > Streptomycetaceae > Streptomyces > Streptomyces sp. Y1. The sequence goes on from NZ_CP163445.1 coordinate 4,211,266, forward strand.
CATCCGCGCCGCCGGCGCCGCCCCGATCGTCGTCGTCGGCACCACCCGCGACCCGGCCACCCCGTACGCGTGGGCCCAGGCCCTGGCCGGCCAGCTGGAGTCCGGCCGCCTCCTCACCTACGACGGCGACGGCCACACCGCCTACGGCCGCCGCAGCGCCTGCGTGGACACCGCCGTCAACCGGTACCTCCTCACCGGCGAGGCCCCCGAGCCGGGCAAGCGCTGCGACCGGTAGCCGGCGGGCCGCCCGGTCCGGCAGGCTCAGGCGGAGGACACGGCCAGCTTGGCGGCGAACCCGGCGAACAGCACCGCGACCCCGCTGGTCAGCGTGGCGGACAGGCGCTTGCGGCGCCGGAACGCGCTCGCGAGGGTGGTGCCGGCGAAGATCAGGAGCGACAGGTAGAGCACGCTGAACGTCTGCAGGATGCCGCCGAGCAGGCCGAACGAGAGCGCGGGCTGCCCGTAGGACGGGTCCACGAACTGCGTGAAGAACGAGAGCAGGAACAAGATCGCCTTCGGGTTCAGCAGGCTGATCACCAGCGCACGGCGGAACGGCCGCTCGCCGGCCTCCGCCACCGGCTCGGCCGCCGGATCGGCCCCGTCCCCGGCCCGGCGCTCGCGCCACAGCTGCCGGGCGGCCCGGAGCATCCCGTACCCGATCCACAGCAGGTACGCGGCCCCGCCGAACTTCACCACCGCGAACACCGCCGGATTGGCCTCCAGCAGCGAGGCGGCCCCCAACGAGGTGAGGCTGATCAGCGTGAAGTCCCCGACGAACACCCCCGCCGCGGCCCGGTACCCCGTGCGGATCCCCTTGCGGGCGGCGACGGACAGCACGTACAGCGAGTTGGGGCCGGGCAGCAGGACGATGACGAGGGCGCCGAGAACATAGGTCGCCAGGTCGTTCACACCGAACACGGTGCACTCCGGGATGGGGGAAGAGCGGCAGGGGGGCGCTCATCGTAACGTCACACCGCAGACCGATTGAAGCGACAACCACCACCCCCTCGCCCACCCCGCCTCCGCCCCGGCTACGGATCACCACCGAACCTGTGTAGACTGGCCCGCGTTGCCGCCACACACGGCAACGGTGCCGCCTTAGCTCAGTTGGCCAGAGCAACGCACTCGTAATGCGTAGGTCGCGGGTTCGAATCCCGCAGGCGGCTCAGAAGCGGAAGGCCCGGTCAGATGTTCTGACCGGGCCTTTTGGCGTTCATCGGGCGCGGCGGTGGGGGTGGCGTGATCGATGATGGGGAGGGGCCGGGGAGCGGTTCCGCGGGTGGCGAGTGAGGGGTGGTGGGGCGGGTGGCTCGGGTGGTGGTGCGGGACGGGGGTGGGCGGGAGTGGGTGCTCGGGGGTGGGGCTCCCGTGGTGGTGGGGGCGGGGCGGGTGTTGGTGGTGGTGCCGTCCGGGGTCGGGGCGGTGCGGCTGGACGGGCGGGTGGAGCGCGTGACCGGGGGTTTGTTGCCGGTGGACCTGACGCGGTCGACCGGGTTCCACCGGCTGGTCGTGGAGGGGCGGGAGTACTGGTTCGGGACGGAGGACGCGAAGCTCGGGCTGGACGGGATCGAGCGGATGCTGAACCACCTGCGGACGGTGTACGCGGGGGCGGGCTGGCGCGGGCAGGTGCTGTTCTCGTCGGGGGAGGTGCTGCGGGACCCGCACGTGGTGTACGGGTGGCTGGACCGGCACGCGGACGTGGTCGTGGCGGTGGCGCGGGAGATCCTGGCGCAGCCGCGGTGGGGGAGCGAGGCCGGGCGGCGGATGAGCCGGGTGGGCGGGCCGGGGGTGGACGCGGCGGCGACGCACCGGCTGCTGCGGTCGGATCCGCGACGGCTGCTGGTGGAGGTCGAGGGCAACGGGTACCTGCCGCTGCGGGTGGTCCGGAAGGACCGGCGGGCGAGCGTGCGGACGGCGGCGAACCTGCGGCTGCTGGCCCTGCTGCGGGTGGTGGCCCGGCTGGCGGGGGAGGTGCGGGCGGCGACGGCCGAGGACGAGGAGGCGGCGGCGCGGTGCCTGCGCTGGCAGGAGGAGGTCGGCGGGCTGCTGCGGCTGGGCGTGCTGCGGGAGTTGGGACGGGACGGGGTGCCGGCGAACGCGCTGCACGCCGCGCGGACGGCCGACGAGCTGGCCGACCGGCGGTACCGGGCGATGTACGGCCAGGCCGATTCGCTGCGGCGCAACTTCGGCTGGCAGGCGACGCGGGAGCCGCTCAGCCGCTTCGCGTACGTGGACTACGCGGACCGGATCTACCAGTCGTTCGTGGCGGTGGCGCTGGCCGACGCGCTCGGTTGCGCGCCGGTGGACCCGGTACTGGGGCGGGCGGCCGGGGCGGCCTTCAGTGGACCGGAGTTCGACGTCCACGTCGACCGGACGCCACCGGAGGGCGTGTTGAGGTCCTGGCGGCTGGCGAGCAGCACGCCCGACCGGCTGCGGCCGGACGTCCTGGTGCACCGCCGGGAGGACGGGGCGGTGCTGCTGCTGGACGCGAAGTACCGGGCGCACGGGAACCGGGCGACGGAGGACTCGCGGAAGGAAGTGCTGGCGTACATGGCGAGTTACGGCCTGGAGACCGCTGTGATCGCGTACCCGCCGAGGAACGCGGCGTACGCGCAGGTGGCGGTCGTGGAGGGGGCCGGGCAGCGGCTGATCGAGCTGCCGGTGGCGCCCCGGGCCGGGTTGCGCGCGGAACTCGCGGCGGAGGTGCCGAAGTTGCTCGCGCACCTGGCTCCGGGGCGGTACTGAGCGCGGCGGCTCAGAGGAGCGGGAGGAGCTCCTCGGGGGCGCCGTCCTTCATCCGGTCCAGCAGGCGGCCGACGTGCTCGGCGCCGGTCAACCCGGCGACGGCGGCGGCCAGTTCGTCGGCGCGGGCGTGCGGGCCGCGCAGCTGCGGGACCAGCTTGTCGGCCACCGCGTCGACCAGGGCGCGGAGTTCGGACTCCTCGTCGCCGCGGTCCTCGTAGGCGATGGCCAGGGCGAGGTCGCGGAGCAGGCCCATGGTGAACCAGGACCGGCCCTCGGGGCTGCCGAGGATGGCGGCGCAGATCGTGGTCAGTGCGGAACGGGTCTGCGGGGAGAGGGAGTCCGAGGTCTCGACGGTGGCGAGCTGGGCGAGGCGGGCCCCGTCGAACATGCTGGCCAGGCCGGAGTCGACGCGCTGCTGGACGCGCCGGTGCTCGGTCCGGATCTGGTCGACGGCGAGGGAGACGATCTCCGCCTCGCGGTCGGACTCGTCCACGGCCTCGAAGCGGTCGGCCAGCACGTTGGGCATGGTGATGACGGTGGCGCGACGCTTGGCCGGGGCGCTGATCCTGGTCCGGGTCTCCGGCTCGTCCAGGTAGGAGTTACAGGTGGCCAGGATGAAGGCGTCGACGGGCAGGGCCCGGTGGGTGCCGTCCGGGAGGCGGATCCGGCGCTTGGGCTCCTGGGTCGCGATCAGGACGGAGGCGAGGTAGCTCTCGATCGTCGCGAGGTTGAACTCCTCCAGGATGACCACGCGGGCGTCCAAGGGGCGTTCGGTGTCGAGGATCTCGGTGGCGAACTCGCGCAGCTGGGGAGTTCCGTCGAGCTGCTGGTAGCCGATGAACTCGGCCTCGTCGAAGTCCGAGCGGATCGGGATCAGGACCGGGGCCGGGAGCTTGAGGTACTTGCTCATGGCCTCCGCCAGGTTGCTCGCGAAGGTCGTCTTGCCGGTACCGGGCTGGCCGATCAGCACGACCATGTCGCCGCGCAGCCAGGCGGTCAGGACGCGGCGGACGAGTCCGGTGGGGGCGGCGAAGCCGGACTTGGCTATCCGGGCGTCGAGTTCGGCGATGATGCCGTCGATCGGGCCGGGCAGCTGACCGGCCTGCTCGGTGCCGCCGAGGGCGGCGGTGAGTTCGGCGTCGGTGACCGGTTGGTCGGTGAGGGGGTAGTCCCAGTAGGCCGTGGGGATGCCGTTGTCGGGCAGGATCGTCCCGGGGAGATCCAGGACGTCGGGACGGAACTCCGCGCGGAACCAGGCTGCCAGCTCGTCGAGGTCGGCGACCTCGACGTTCCGGCCGAACCAGATCGCCAGGTCGATCAGGGGGGTCGGCTCGTAGCCCTGGTCGAGCATGTCCTGGCCGGCCGTCACGGTGAGAGCCCACTCGTCCCTCGGCCGGTTGGCCAGCGGGTTCTTCTTCTGCTGGCGCAGGACCTTGCCGCGTTCGTAGCAGCCCTTTCGGATCCGCTGGATGCTCGTCTCCGCGTAGCGCTCCTTCACCCACGGGCTCTCGCTCTTCCAGATCGCCCGGTACGGGGCGTCGGTGTCGGGCGCGCCGGGGAGGCGGAAATGCGCGTCGAGGAAGGCCTTCTCCTCGCTGCCGCCCCACGGGAGGCCGTCCAGCAGTTTCTTGGCCGCGCCCTCGGCGTCCGCGCTGTCCTTGGCGGCGGTCCGCAGCATGGCGGAGAGGGTGACGACGATCAGCGGGTGGGCCTCGGCCTGGAGCCGTTCGGCGGCCTTGAGGATCAGCGGCAGGGGAAGGTACGGCACGGTCGTACTGTACCGACCCGAGCTTCCGCTACGGGGCCAGGTCGGTGAGCCCGGGGAGGGTGGGGTGGAGGTCGAGCTCGTCCGGCTGCGGGGTGTCCTCGGGGCCGGCGGTCCGGGGGCGGGCGGCGGCGCCGGGCATGTGGCCGATGACGAGGTCGCAGAAGGCCGGGTTGAGCTCGATGCCGACCGAGGAGCGCCCCATCTCCAGGGACACGTCCATGGTGGTGCCGCCGCCGAGGAACGGGTCGAGGGTGACGCCGCCCTCCGGGCAGCCGGCGGCGATGCAGCGCCGGACCAGGTCGCGCGGGTAGGGGGCGTAGTGGGTGCCGCGGCCGAGGGACTTGCGGTCCGGCTCGATGGTCCAGACGTCCTCGGCGCCGTCCAGCCCGTCGCGGTTGAAGAAGTACCGGGGGCCCTTGGAGAACAGGAAGACGTGCTCGTACTGGCGGTGCGGGCGGTCCTTGGCGGTGGGCTCGGGGAGGCTGGTGCGGCGGGTCCAGATGATCGCGCTGCGGAGCGTCCAGCCGTCCTCCTGGAGGGCGAGGGCGACCCGCCAGGGGATGCCGATCAGGGACTTCCGGGGCAGGCCGAGGCCGGGGCCGTCGACGGCGCGCAGGCCGGGGAGGCGGCGGCTGCGGTGCTTGGCGTCGTTGCCGTGCGGCTTGCCCTTGGCGGAGTAGTAGGTGTCGCCCAGGTTGAGCCAGACCGTGCCGTCCTTGGACAGCACGTGGCGCAGGCCCTCGAAGGTCTCGCGCAGGTTGGTGACGAAGCCGTCGATGGTCGCCTCCATGCCGAACTGGCCGTCGACGCCGTAGTCGCGCTGCCAGTAGTACGGCGGGGAGGTGATCACGCAGTCGACGGACTCGGCCGGCAGGTCCTGGAGGATCTTGCGGTTGTCGCCCTCGTGGACGCGCCAGAAGGAGCCGTCCGGGGCGCTGCCCGCGCCGCGTGCCGCGGGGACGTTCTCGTCGGCCCAGATCTCGGCCTTGGGGCGTGGCTCGGCCTTCGACGTCTTCGTGCGCGCAGCCACGTGGTCCCTCATCCGGATTGTCCTGCAATGTACCGACCCATTATGGGCCAGTGAACACCAATGTAAGAGTAGTCCGACGGTGGTGGCAAGCCGCGGATGGATCTAGGCTGGCTGGTCGTGGACGCCAAGTATCTTGCGGGTGCGACCGAGATCGGCGAGGTGCTGGGCGCGGACGGCAACACCGTCAACCAGTGGAAGCGCCGCTACCCCGACTTCCCGGAGCCGGTGCTCGTGCTGTCCGGGCGCCCGCTCTGGGACATCCGGGAGGTCGTCGGCTGGGCCCGGCGCACCGGGCGGCCGGTGGCGAAGCCGGACTACGAGGCGCCGGTGCGGTCGGCGGGCGTGCGGTCGGCGGGGGGTCGGTCGGCGGGCGTCCGATCGACGGCGGCGGAGCGGTCAACGGTGCTGCCGGGCAAGGACGTTCGCGCACCCGAGGGGTGGACGAACGGTGTGGCAGAATCCCGGCTGTGACCCTTCGCCTACTGATCGCGGACGACCAGGAGATGGTCCGGCGCGGCATGCGGCGGATCCTGGAGAAGCAGCCGGACCTGGCGGTGGTCGGTGAGGCGGCGGACGGCGTCGCCGCGGTGGAGGAGGCCCGCCGGCTCCGGCCGGACGTCGCCCTGGTGGACATCCGGATGCCACGGATGGACGGCCTGGAGGTCGTCCGGCTGCTGGCCGGGCCCGGGGTGGCGGAGCCCGTCAAGGTGGTCGTCGTCACCACCTTCGACCTCGACGAGTACGTGTACCCGGCGCTGCGCAACGGCGCCTCCGGGTTCCTGCTCAAGCGCTCGGGGCCGGCGCTGCTGGTCGAGGCGGTCCGGGCGGCGGCGGTGGGGGACAGCCTGATCAGCCCGTCGATCACCGTCCGGCTGCTGCGGCACGTGACCGGCGGCGGGGGGTCGGATAAGGCGGGGGCGAGGGCTGGCGCGGGGGCGTCGAGGGCGGGCGGTGGCGGCCCGGCGCCGGTCGAGCGGCTCACCGGGCGGGAGGCGGAGATCGCCGGGAAGGTCGCGGAGGGCCTGACCAACGCGGACATCGCCGGGGAGCTGTTCATCTCGGCCGGCACGGTGAAGACCCACGTGGCCAGCATCCAGCGGAAGTTGGGCGTTCGGAACCGGGTCGGGATCGCCGTGCGGGCCTTCGAGCTGGGGTACGCGGACGGCCGGACGGTCGGCTGACCGGCCTGCCGCGCCGGGCAGTTGGGCCGTTCGGGGTCGCACCGCCGGGTCGGTGCCGCCTAGGCTCGGCGCATGCAGACCGACCCGGGGCCGCCGGACTCGCGCCGCCGCCGCACCCTCTGCGTCGTGGCCGGGGCGCTGGTCGCGGCGCCGGCGGCGTTCGCCCAGACGGCCAGTGCGTGGATCGTGGCGCTGGCCGCCGCCGCGGCGCTGGCGGTCGCGGTGCTGCGGCGGCCGTTCGGGGCCGGCTCCGCGGTCCGGGCGGCCGGGCTGGTCGCGGCGGTCTCGCTCGCGGTGGACGCCGGCTACCCCGGGCCGCGCGGCGTGGTGCTGCTGTGGCTGCCGTTCGAGTTCGCGGCGCTGCTGGTGCTGATCGCGCGGGTGGTGCGGCTGGCGCCGGCCCGGCAGGCGGCGCTGGTCGGCTCGGCGCTGACGCTCGCGGTGACGGTCCTGCCGCTGCGCTTCGCGCTGCAGCCGCCGGGGCCCGCCCTCGGGCCCGCGGTGGTCGGCGTCGCGACGGCCGTGTTCCCGGCCGCCGGGGCGGTCGGTGTCGGGCTGTACCTGCGGGCGCTGGACGACCGCCGGGCCCGGGCCGTCCGGCGGGCGCGGCGGGAGCAGCGGCTCGAAGTGGCCCGCGATCTGCACGACTTCGTCGCCCACGAGGTGACCGGGATCCTGCTGGAGGTGCAGGCCGCGCAGCTCGGGCCGTACGACGAGCGGGAGGTCGGGGAGCTGCTGGTGCGGCTGGAGGCGGCCGGGCTGCGGGCGCTGGACTCGATGGACCACACCCTGCGGACCTTGCGGGAGCCGGACGGCGGATCGGGTGGGGCGGGGGACGCGCCGGTGGACGTGCAGGTGGACACACAGGTGGACGTGCCGGGGGACGTGCCGGGGGTTGCCGTCGCCGAGCCGCCGCCGACCCGGACGCGCGGCCTCGCCGACCTGCCGGAGCTGCTGGAGCGCTTCCTGGCAGCCGGCCCGGTCGACGGCGGGCTCGACCTGGCGCCCGGGCTGGCCGGGACGGCGTCGCCCGCGATCGAGGACGCGGCCTACCGGATCGTCCTGGAGGCGCTGACCAACGTCCGGCGGCACGCCCCGGACACCGGGTGGTTGGCGGTCGAGGTGGTCCGCGGGGAGGGGCCCGCGCTGCGGGTCACCGTGACGGACGGTGGACGGCGGGCGGGCTCCGGACGGCTCGGTGGGCCGGGCCCGCGCCGTGACGGCGGGGGCGGCACCGGGCTGGCCGCGTTGGGCGAGCGGGTCGAGGCGCTCGGCGGGCGGTTGGAGGCCGGGCCGTACGGCGGGGGGTGGCGGGTGCGCGGCGAGCTGCCGTTGCGGCGGGGGCGGGGGCGGGGGCGGGGGCGGGGGCGGCAGCGGTCCGGGCGGGGCTGAGACGGCGGGGCCCGGCCCGGTCCGGCGGCCTCGCCCGGCCCTGCCTCGTGCCGGCCGGCCGTGCCCGGGGTGAGTGGGAGGGGCGCGTGACGCGGGTGCGCGCCCTGCCGAAAAGCACAGGTCAGGGGGCGAGAAAGTCCCCGGATATCTGCCGAACGGCAGATGGCAGCCGGGCGCGGATCGGGGAGGCTTCCGAGCGTGTCCAACGCCAACCCCCTGGAGTGCCCGGTGTTCACCCGCCGCCGAGTCGTACCCGCCCTGCTCGCCCTCGTCGTGGCCGTCCTCGTTCCGCTGACCGGCTGTGCCAACGCCGCCGGCGCCGAACCCGAGGACAAGACCTTCGAGTTCACCGGCAAGAGCCTGAACGTCAAGTCGCACGGCATCCCGACCGACCTGGTGCCCGCCGACCGCAAGGACGTGAAGGTCACCCGCTGGTTCGACAAGGACGGCCGGATCGGCGACACCCACGAGGTCTGGGAGTTACAGGGCGACGTCCTCGAACTCCGGGCCGGGTGCAACGGGGTGGCCAACTGCGACGCCAGGTTCCGGGTCGAGGTCCCCCAGGGGGTGGCGGTGCTGCGGGACGGCCGCGAGACGGACCTCAAGGGCTGAACCGACCGACTGCTGTTGCTGGGAAAGGAGGAGACGGTGCTCGAACTGATCGACGTCACCAAGGTCTACAAGGGCGGCAAGCGGGCCGTCGACGGCATGACGATGCAGCTCGCGCCGGGGATGCTGGGCCTGCTCGGCCCCAACGGCGCCGGGAAGTCGTCGTTGATGCGCATCGTGTCGACGGTGACCCGGCCCACCAGTGGCCAGGTCCGCTACCGGGGTGCCGACGTGGTCGCCGAACCCGACCGGTTGCGCACGGAACTCGGCTACCTGCCGCAGGACTTCGGGGTCTACCCGCACCTGACCTCGCGGGAGTTCCTGTCCTACCTGGCGGCCGCCAAGGGGCTCGGCGCCCGCTCCGCCCGGGCCCGGATCGACGAACTGCTCCACCTGGTCAACCTGACCGAGGCGGTGAAGCGTCCGCTCGGCACGTACTCGGGCGGCATGCTCCGCAGGGTCGGCATCGCCCAGGCCCTGCTGGCCGACCCCCGGGTCATCGTGGTCGACGAGCCGACCGCCGGGCTGGACCCGGAGGAGCGGGTGCGCTTCCGCAACCTGCTCAGTGAACTCGCGGCCGACCGGGTGGTGATGCTCTCCACCCACATCGTCTCCGACGTCGAGTCGGTCGCCGCCGACATCGCCGTGGTCGCGCGGGGGCGGCTGCTGCGGCGTGGCGCGCCCGAGGACCTGCTCCGGGAGGCGGACGGGCAGGTCTGGGAGGCCGTGGCCGCCCCGGCCGCCGTTCCGGCGGTGCAGGAGCGGTGCGTGGTCAGCCGGATGGTGCGGACGACGGACGGCGTGCGGCTTCGGCTGCTCGCGTCCGACCCGCCGACGCCCGACGCCGTCCCGGTGCCGCCCGACCTGGAGGATGCCTACCTGGGCGTCATCCACGGTGCCGACGCGCTGGGTTCGGGGACGAGGCCCGCGAATCCGGGGGTGGTGCGGCGATGACGGTGCGACTGCTCGCGGGCCTGGCGGCGGGCGACTTCCGGGACCGGGTGCGCCGCCCGGCGTACGCGGTGACCCTGCTGGCGGCGGTCGGCCTCGGCTACCTGGCGGTGCCGGACGCCGGCAGCCGGTGGGTGATCATGGACGTGGGCGGCCACCGGGGGGTCTACAACAGCCCGTACGTCGGCGTGGTCACCGCGCTGGCCGGCGCGCTCTGGCTCACCTTCGGTGGCTTCTACGTGGTGCGCAGCGGCATCGCCCGGGACGAGACCACGGGGGTCGGCCAGATCCTGGCCGCCACCCGGATACGCAGCTCCGGGTACCTGCTGTCCAAGTTCCTGAGCAACCTGCTGGTGCTCGCCTCGATGCTGGGTGTGCTGGCGGTGACCGCGCTGCTGATGCAGTTGGCCCGGGGCGAGGACCGCTCGGTCGACCCGGTGGCCCTGGTCGAGCCCTTCCTGGTGCTCGCGCTGCCGCTGATGGCGGTGACCGCGGCGGTGGCGATCCTGTTCGAGACGGTGCCGCTGCTGCGGGCGGGCCTCGGGAACGTGGTCTGGTTCGGGCTGGCGCTCGTCCTGTCGATCGGCGGGCAGTCCGCGTCCGCGCCGCTGGGCGGGCTGGGCGTGCAGGAGGTGTCGCGGTCGATGGGGGCGGCGCTGGAGGCCCAGCACCTGTCGGCCGGGGACGGCGGCTTCAGCCTGGGCCTGACCGAGGTCGCGGAGCCGTTGGGCACCTTCGGCTGGAACGGCTTCACCCCGTCCGGGGGGTTCCTGCTCGGTCGGGCGGTGCTGGTGCTGCTGGCCGTGACGGTGGCGATGCTGCCGGCGCTCTGGTTCGGTCGGTTCGATCCGGCGCGGGCGGCACGGAGAGCGGTACGGACGGCGGCGCGGACTGTGCGGGGCGCCAGGGCGGGACGGGCGTCCGGGGCGGAGCCGGGGCCGGGGCCGGAGCCGGAACTCGAGCCCGAGCCCGAGCCCGAGCCCGAGCCCGGGCCCGGGCCCCGGCCGAAACCGGCGCAGGCGCCGGGGCCGGAGTCCCCGTTCCTGCCGCGGACGGAGGTGCGTCGGGCCGGGGCGTTCGGCCGGCTGCTCGCGGGCGAGCTGAGGATCCTGGTGCAGGGCGTCTCGCGGTGGTGGTGGCTGGTGGCCGCCGGGCTGGCGGTGGCCGGGTTCGTGCTGCCGCTCGGGACGGTCACCGGGGCGCTGCTGCCCGTGGCGTGGCTGTGGCCGGTGCTGATCTGGTCCCGGCTGGGCAGCCAGCAGGTCGAGAACGGCCTGGAGGTGCTGCTCGGCGCCTACCCCTCGGCGCGACGCCGGCTGCTGGCCGAGTGGGCGTCCGGGGTGGTGCTGACCGCGGTGGTGGGTCTCGCGCCGCTGGCGCGGATGCTGGCGGCGGGGGACGGCGCGGGTGCGGCCTGCTGGTTCGGCGGGGCGGTGTTCATACCCTCGCTGGCCATGTTGCTGGGTGTGCTGAGCCGGACCCACCGGGTGTTCCAGGCGGTCTACCTGCCGATCTGGTACGTCCTGGTCAACCACGTGGCCGCGCTGGACTTCATGGGGGCGGTGCGTAGGAACGGCGGTCCGGCCGGGCCGAGCCCGCTGCTGGTCGCGGGCCTGGCGGCGGCGATGCTCGCGGTGGTGTTCCTGGTCGGCGCCGCCCGGCGGAACGTCAAGGAGTGACGGAACAAGGGGTGAGGAGGTGGGAGCGGTGGGAGGCTGAAGGCCCTGGCGGCCGTCGTCACTGGTCGAGGTAGGCGAGGACGGCGAGGACGCGGCGGTTGTCGGCGTCGGCGGGCAGCAGGCCGAGCTTGGTGAAGATGCTGCTGATGTGCTTGGCGACGGCCTTCTCGGTGATGAACAGCCCCTGGGCGATTCCGGCGTTGGAGCGTCCCTGGGCGACCCATTCGAGGACCTCGCGCTCCCGGGCGGAGAGGCTGCCGACGCTCTCGTCGCGCTCCTTGCGGACCAGCAGCTGCGAGATCACCTCCGGGTCCATCGCGGTGCCGCCCTCGGCGACCCGGCGGATCGAGTCGAGGAACTGCGAGCCGTTGGTGACCCGGTCCTTGAGCATGTAGCCGACTCCGCGCCCGCCGCTGGCCAGCAACTCCCGGGCGTAGAGGGGCTCGACGTACTGGGAGAGCAGCAGGACCGGCAGATCGGGCATGGTGCGGCGGGCGGAGAGGACGGCCCGCAGGCCCTCGTCGGTGAAGTTCGGCGGCAGCCGGACGTCGACGATGGCGACGTCCGGCCGCTCGGCGGTCAGCGCGGCGAGGAGGTCGGAGCCGTTGTCCACGGCGGCCACCACCTCGTGGCCGTAGGCCTGGAGCAGGCGGATCAGGCCGTCCCTCAGGAGGAAGTGGTCTTCGGCGAGGACAATGCGCACGGGAGCTCCATGGTCACCACGGTCGGGCCGTTGGCGGGGCTGTTGACGGCGACGACCCCGTCGAAGGTGGCGAGCCGTCGCTCGATGCCGCGCAGCCCGGTGCCCCGGGAGGCGTCGGCGCCGCCGCGGCCGCTGTCGGTCACGGCGATGCGCAGCACGCCGTGATCGTAGCGAATGTCGATCCGGGCCCGGTCGGCGTGCGAGTGCTTGGCGACGTTGGTCAGGATCTCCGAGACGGCGAAGTAGGCGGCCGACTCGACCGGCATCTCCGGGCGGCCGGGGAGGTCCACCTCGACCTCGGTCGGGACGGGGCAGACCATGGCCAACGCCCGTACCGCGTCGGCCAGTCCGCGGTCGGCGAGGACCGGCGGGTGGATGCCGCGGACCAGGTTGCGGATCTCCTCCAGCGCCTTGGAGGAGGACTGCCGGGCCTCGATCAGCAGCGCGCGGACGGCCTCCGGGTTGCTCTCCAGCAGGTGCTCGGCGGCGTCCAGGGTCATGCCCATCGCGACCAGCCGGGCCTGGGCGCCGTCGTGCAGGTCGCGCTCGATCCGGCGGATCTCGGCCATCTGGGTGTCGACCGCGCTGCTGCGGGTGGTGGTCAGGTGCTCGATCCGGCTGGCCATCAGCTCCTGCTCGCCGGGGGCGAGCATCGAGCGGGTGTACAGCGCGTGCCGGCGCACCGCGCGCGGGGCGACCCACAGCGCCAGCGGCAGCTGCGCCAGGCCGAGGACGCCGGCCAGGACGGCGGTGGCGGTGCCGTTGATCGGGACGAACTCGTACCAGAGGCCGTCCACCTCGGCGGAGAGCGGGACGCCGAAGAAGGCGAGGAAGATCCCCCAGAGGCCGCTGAGCAGCAGCGCGACCGGAACGAAGGCGAGGAAGGCGCCGACGAACGGGTCGGTGAAGACCCAGGCGAACTCCCGTCTGGTCTGCGGGTCGCCCGTGATCCAGCGGTAGCGGGCGATCATCCCGGAGGCGTCGGTCGGCACCGGCGGCAGCGGGGCGGGCGGGCCGGGGATCTGCACGCCGGACCAGCTCGCGGCCCGCTCGCGCTGCCGGTCGGCCAGGGCGCGCACCCGCGCCATGGCACGCGGCACCAGGCCGAGTCGCAGGCCCGGCAGGGAGATCGCGGTGGTGATCACGAGGGTGAGCCCGCAGGCCACGACGGACAGCCGGCACAGCTCCAGGGCCCGGCGCAGCCCGGTGAATCCGGCGGGGACGGAGAACCCCTTGATCTCGACCGCCGAGGGGCTTCCCCCGAGCTGCATCGTGCGGTCCATGGACGCGCTCCTTCCTGGTGCCTCGCGGCCTTGGCGGTGCTCCGGCCTGCGGTGGCCGTGCGTCCATTCTGGTGGTGCCGCGGGGGTGGCCGCGGTGGTAATAACTCCCCTCTTGCGGCCCGATGACGAATCGCCAGGCCGCCCAGGCCGCCCAGGCCGGCCTGGCCCGGCAGCGGGGCCCGGTGGTCACTGCGGGGCGCGCTGCCCACGTCCCGCCGTCACAGCGACGGGTCCTGCACCAGGATCGCCTGGTAGAGGTGGTGGAGGCGGCGGCTCGGCGCGAGCCCCAGCTCCTCGTCGAGCCAGCGGCGCGTCCGGTGGAAGGTGTCGACCGCCTCGGACGGCCGCCCGCACCGGTACAGCGCGATCATCAACTGCTCGCTGAACCGCTCCCGTTCGGGGTGCTGGGCGAGCAGTTGCTTGAGCTCCGGGACGACCGCGCCCGCCTCACCGGCCTGCAGCTGCGCCGCGATCAGGTCCTCGCGGGCGGTCCTGCGCTGCTCGTCCAGCCGCAGGGCGACCGCCCGGCACCAGGGGCCGTCGCTGGTGTCCAGCAGGGCCGGTCCGCGCCACATCGCGAGTGCCTCGCGGAGCGTGTCCATCGCCTCGTACGGCCGGTGCTCGACCAGCCCGGCGCCCCGCTCGGCGGTGCGCAGGAAGCGGTAGGCGTCGACGGCGCCCTCCGGGACGTCGAGCAGGTAGCCGTTGTCGACGGTGCGGACGAGTTCCCGGTCGTGTCTCTCCAGGCCGAGTTCGGCCAGGGACTTCCGCATCCGTTTCACCGTGGCCTGCAGGGCGTTCCGCGCGTTCTTGAGCGGCGCCTCCCCCCACAGCTCGTCGATCAGCTCGTCGAACGCGACCACCCGCCCGGCGTTCAGGGCCAGCATGGTGAGCATGACGCGGTTCTTCTTCGCCCGTAAGCGCACGGTCCGCTGATCGTCGCCGATCAGCAGCGGGCCGAGTATGGAGATGTCCACCGAATTCCCCGTCCCTGGCGGTGAACTCCGGCCGCGCCGTGCCCGGTCGACACGCGACGCGAACGGCGAACGTGTATGCGGCTCCACAACTCCCGTAACAAACCATCACATGGCAGTCGCCGTCAAACCCCTGATCCGCCGTGCGTGCGGGGGAGGGAGGCGCCGGGCAGCGCTGGGTCGGCGCGGCGGGACGGGCGTTCGCGGCGGCCAACTCGCCCGGGGCGCACAGCAGTCCGGGGTCGGCGAGGACATCCTCGCCGACCCCGGACGTCGTGCCGGTGCGGCCCGGCCGGTGGGTGCTAGTCGTCGTCCCCGAAGTCCCCGGCGTCGCTGCCGTCCGGGGTGCCGCTGATGGCGTAGCCCTGGCGGCGGGCCTCGTAGCAGGCCACCGTCGCGGCCGCCGAGACGTTCAGCGAGCCGACCCGGCCCAGCTGCGGCACGAAGACCACCTGGTCGCAGAGCGCCAGCGCCTCGGGGGTGATGCCGCGGTCCTCGTGCCCGAGCACGAAGGCCACCGCCGGGGTCAGCTCGGCGGCGAACATCGGCACCGCCTCGTCCGCGAGCTCCAGGCCGACCACCTTGAAGCCGTCCGCCTTCGCCGCGGCCACCGCCTCGGCGACGGTCGGGAAGTGCTCCACCTTGAGGTACTTGTCGGTGCCCATGGCGGCCTTCTGCGCGCCGGAGGAGCGCACCGAGGGAGTGTCCCCGGCCAGGTACAGCTTCTCGGCGCCCATCGCCGCCCCGGTCCGGACCACCGAGCCGACGTTGAACGGCGACTGCAGGTTCTCCAGGATCATCGCGAGCCGGAACTCGTTGCTGCGCCGCCACGAGCGGTGCAGTCGCTTCAGTTCGGTCCCGCGCAGCTGCTTCACGACGTCGTACCCCTGCCACTCTCGGTGCCCTCGCCCGCCTCCGGACGGGGCCGTGCTTCCAGAATCCGGAACCCGTTGACGGACGTGACCCGGGTCGTCGGGTAGCCCTGGTCGTTCAGCCACTTCTGCAGCGAGTCCGAGCCCAGGTGCTTCTGCACCACCAGGAAGGCCGAGCCGTCCGGGGTCAGTCGGCCGAGCCAGCGGGTCAGCAGCCGGCGCAGTTCCGCCTTGCCGATCCGGATCGGCGGGTTGGAGTAGATGGTGGCGAACCGGACGTCCTCCGGGACGTCGTCGGGCAGCGCGGCCTGGACGTTGCCCAGCCCCAGCGCCTGCGCGTTCAGCCGGACCAGCTCCAGCGCGCGCTCGTTCACGTCCACCGCCCACACCGGCAGTCGCTTGCGCCGGGTCGCCCAGGTCAGCGCGATCGGGCCGTAGCCGCAGCCGACGTCCAGGATCGGGCCGCGCACCCGCGGCGGCGGGGCGTGCTCCAGCAGGATCCGGGTGCCCGGGTCGAGCCGGTTGCGGGAGAACACGCCGGCGTCGGTGGTCAGTTCTAGGGTGACGTCCGGCAGGGAGACCGTGATCGGCCTGCGCTCGCTGGCGACCTCGGGTGCACCGCTGAAGTAGTGCGAGCCGGACATGCGTTCCCCGTCGTTCGTAAGGGCCTCGGGGCCACCGGGTGGGTGTGGGTAAGCCCTTGGTACGGCACCGATCGTACCCCGGTGGCCCCGGACGGCGTCCCGGACGGCGTCCCGGACGGCGTCCCGGCGGGCGGGGCGGACGGGGCGGACGGGGCGGGGTGGACGGGGCGGGCGGCGGCCCGGACGGGGGCCCGCCGCCCGGGCCGGGTCAGTGCGTGCCCGGGGTCTTGCGGGTCGCCACGTTGATCCGGTTCCAGGTGTTGATGGTGAAGCAGACCGAGATCAGCTGCGCCAGCTCCGCCTCGGCGAACTGCTCGGCGGCCCGGGCGTACACCGCGTCCGAGACCCCGCCCTCGATCCGGGCGATCTCCTCGGCCAGCGCCAGCGCGGCCCGCTCCCGCTCGTTGTACACGCCGGCGGGGGCCTCGTGCCAGACCGGCAGCAGGTAGATCCGCTCGTCGGTCTCGCCGGCCTTGCGGGCGTCCTTGGCGTGCATGTCCAGGCAGTACGCGCAGCCGTTCAGCTGCGAGGTGCGCATCTGGACCAGCTCGACCAGCGCCGGGTCCAGCCCCTCGCGGGCGGCGGCGTCCAGGGCGATCACCGCGCGGAAGACCTTCGGGGCGGTGCGGGCGTAGTCGAGGCGGGCGGGGGCGGTGGTGCTGTCCTTCGTCGTGGAGTTCGTCGTCATGGCTACGACCCTAGGCGTGGAATGCACCCGCTCCATGGGTCATTCCGCGGCCGGATTCCCGGGTCAATTTCCGGGGCCGATCCCGGGCCGGTTCCCGGGGCCGATCCCGGGCCGGTTCCGGAGCCGTTTCCCGACCGGTCCGGGCCCCGGTCGGCTCCGGCACGTCGCGCCCGGCGGCCCGGCGGCGGATACTGCCAGTACCGCCCTGTACCGCCCCGTAGCGCGCAGCACCGCCGCCCGGGCCCGTGGGAGCCTCCGAACAGCGAGGACGTACGCCATGCCGCAGAATCACGAGGACTACCTGATCGACGAGGCCGTCGAGACCGTCGAGCCGGACGAGGCGGAGCCCGAGGGCGACGAGTACGACGAGGTCGCCGAGCGCAGGGCCGTCGGCGCGGACCCGGCCACCGACATCGCGGACGCCGCCGAACAGAGCCGGACCGTCCAGCTCGACGAGGACGCGTACCGCGAGTAGCGCCGACCCGGAGCAGCTCCGTCCGCGAACAGCGCCTACCGCGAGCAGCGCCTACCCCGAGTAACGCCCAGCGCGCGCGGCCTCCCGCCGCCGGCGGCCGCCCGTCACAGCGCCTTGCGGCGCTGCAGCCAGGTCATCGCCGCCCAGCCCGGCAGCACCGGAAGGATCAGCGTCAGCAGCCGGAACAGCGCCACCGCCGCCAGCGCGCCGCCCTCCTCCATCGACGCGGTCTGCTCCAGCAGCCCGGTCAGCATCGTGTCCACCGCGCCGGCCCCGCCCGGGGTCGGCGCCATGCTGCCCACCGAGTTCCCGACCAGGAACACCACGGCCACCGAGGCGAACGACGGCTCCCGGCCGATCGCCCGGACACAGCAGTACAGGCAGGCGATCAGGCACAGCGACACCAGCAGCTGCCCGGCCACGCCGACCGCCAGCCGTCGGGGGTTGCGCAGCAGGTCCAGCATCCGCGGCAGCACCTCGGCGGTCAGCGGCCGCAGCCGTGCCGCCAGCCACCGCCGGGCCGCCGGGACCGCCCAGGCGACCGCCAGCAGCGCCGCCGCCACAGCCAGGCCGGTCACCACGATCGGCAGCGGGTCCGACTCGGCGTTGCCCGGCTCGAAGTCCAACAGGTAGGCGAACGCGCCCAGTTGCAGCATGTGCAGGGCCAGCCCGATCAGGTTCCCCACCCCGACGCTGGACAGCGCCTGCGCGGTCGGGATCCCGGCCTTCTGCAGCAGTCGGGTGTTCAGCGCGATCCCGCCGACGCCGCCGGGTGACACCAGCTTCACGAACGACCCGGCCACCTGCGCCAGCACCACGTTGCGGAAGTCCAGCCGCTCCGGCACGAACCCGACGAACCCCATCCCCGCCGCCACGTGGCTCGCCGCCGCCGCGGCCAGCGCCAGCACCAGCCACCACGGTTCGGCGTTCGCCACCGCCGAGATCGGATTGTCCTCCGCCGCGAACAGCTGCGGTATCAGCAGCCACCCGGCCACCACCCCGCCCACCACGGCCAGCAGCGTCCGGGGCCGCAGCCGCTCCAGCTTCACCGGCCGCTCCGGCGTCACCGCCCGCCCCCGCAGCACCTCCGCCCGGATCTCCTCCACCAGCCCGCCGACCGTGGCCGTTCCCCCGGCGGTGCCGCTCTCATGCTCCGGCCGCTGGGCCTGCTGCGACTCCGCCGCCTGCTCCGACTGGTCCGCCTGCTCCGCCTGCTCCGGCACCGGCTTGTGGTGCTTGAGGGCGTGGCGGGTGGTGCGGGCGAGGGCGATGGGCTGGAGGAGGGGGAGGGCGGCGACGACCGGGTCGGGGCCGAGGACGGCGATCGCGGTGGCGACGGCGCGGGCGGCGCCGGCGCGCAGGGCCAGGGTGGTGAGGAGCTGGACGAGGTCGCAGCGGAGGACGAGTTCGCTGGCCGCGATGTCGCCGTCCGCGAAGTCGACCAGGTGGACGGCGCCGGTCCCGTCGATCAGCAGGGAGGTGGGGACGAGCGCCCGGTGGGCGATCTCGCGGCGCTGCAGCAGGGCGAGCTGCCG
The DNA here is from genome assembly GCF_041053115.1 of Streptomyces sp. Y1. Lineage (NCBI taxonomy): Bacteria > Bacillati > Actinomycetota > Actinomycetes > Kitasatosporales > Streptomycetaceae > Streptomyces > Streptomyces sp. Y1. Next base: position 4,229,795 of record NZ_CP163445.1, read on the forward strand.
CCAGGCGTCGGCGAGCAGTTCGTCGGTGATCTCCTCGTCGGCGAGCCGGTCGAGGGTGCGGCCGTCGAGGCGTTCGTAGGCGATGAGCGCGGTGTCCGGGCCGAGGCCGGCGGTGGCGGCGATGTGCCGGGTGCGGACGCCCGCGGCGAGGGCCGCGTAGGTGACCAGGGCCTCGTGTTCCAGGCCGGTGCGGGGCGAGCGCAGGGCGCGCGGGTGCGGCGCGGTGCGCAACCGCAGACGGCGCCAGGCGCGCTGGAGGGCGGCGGCGGTGACGGCCTGCCGGTCGAGGAGCTGGAGGTCGAGGTCGGGCCGGTCGTCGGCCTGCCGGACGTGGTAGCGGTCGGGCCCGGCGGGCTGGGCCTCGACGGGCCGCAGCCCGCTGTCCCGCAGGGTGCGCAGGATCTCGCCGGGGCGGGGCCGCGGGTCCGGGGTGCCGACCGCGTACAGGGTGCCGTGCGCGCCGGTCCAGCCGAGCAGCAGGCCGAGCAGCAGCGCGGTGGGGGTGGCGTAGCCGCCGGCCAGCCCGGCGAGGCCGTTGAGCGCGAGGAGGGCCCAGGGCAGCCGGCGTTCGCGGCTGCCGGAGGCGGTCATGAAGGCGAGGACGGGCGCGAGGTAGCCGTACACGGGCTCGGTGTGGCCGAGCGTGCCGGGTGTCGGCTGGGTGAGCGCGTCGAGCATCGAGGCGGGGGCGCGGGTTTCGCACCACAGGTTGAGGGCGAGGGTGGCGCCGTACGCGAGGACGGCGGCGAGCAGTCCGTCCGAGACCTGGTGGAGGGCGCGGCGCCGGTCGGGGCCGAGCAGGCGGCGGACGGCGAGGCCGACCGGGAGCAGCAGGACGGCGGCGGTGCTGAGGCCGCCGGCGAGCTGGGCCAGCGGGCGGGGGACCAGTGCGGCGACGCCGGCGACGTCGTCGGCGAAGCCGCCGGTGGTGGCCCGGGCGTACTCGGCGAGGAGGAGGGTGAGGGCGATCGCGGTCAGGCCGGTGAGCAGCCGGATGAGGGCGACGGGCTGCCGGACGCGGTCGGTGCCGGGCAGCACCCGGGCGGCCCGGTACCGCCCGGAGGCGGCCTGCCCGCTCCCGGCCGGTCCGTTCCCGGTCTGCCCGTTCTCGCCCTGCCCGCTCCCGGCGGGTCCGTCCCCGCCCTGCCCGGCTCGGCGCTGTTCGGGTATGCCGCCCGCGCCACCCGCCCCGGTGGGTGCGCTGCCGCCCCCGCCGTCGCCGCTCGTTCTCCCCGTCACGATCGTCACGGACGGCATGCTCCCACGCCGTCCGTGGACGAGGTGTCCGGGCGGTGGACGACCGCGCCCGCTCTCGGGGCCGGGCCGGCGCTGAGCGTGTCGCGGGCGGGCCCGACCGGGGCCGTCACTACCCTCGACGACCATGAGCGCCTGCGAAGACCTCGCCGCGGCCCCCCGGGAGATCGCGCCGCTTCCGCCCGTCGACGGCTGCGCCGACTGCCTGGCCGAGGGCCGCCGGGACTGGGTGCACCTGCGGATCTGCCTGGACTGCGGCCACATCGGCTGCTGCGACTTCTCGCCGCGGCGGCACGCCACCGCGCACTTCCACGATTCCTCGCACCCGGTGATCCGCTCGTTCGAGCCGGGGGAGGACTGGCGCTGGTGCTACGTCCACGAGGTCATGGGCTGAGTCACGGGCCGGGTGCCCCGGCCGGCCCGGCTCGGCTCGGCTCCCCGGTGGCACGGGCCCCCAGGCCGGATAAAATCCGGACATAACGCCCGTGCGGGCCCTCCGGCCGACATCCGTCCGGTCGGTGGCCGCCGAAGGGAGGCCGATGATGACCAAGCGATCACCGGGCAGCACCGCCAAGCTCCGCCAGGGCACCCAGGAGCTGCTGGAACGCCGGGGCATGGCGAGCGCGCCCACCCGGCTCGGACCGACGCCGCAGGCCGGATCCGTGTCCTCCGCCACCGCCGGGTACGGCGCCGGCGGCGCCTTCCGCCACGGCGGGCGCGACGCGGCGACGGCGGCGATGCACTCCGCCCCGGCGATGCACGCCGAGCTCAAGGGGCACCGGCACCGCGGCGCGGAGAAGCACTCGGCGCACTGAGCGCCGCGTCGTCCGGGGTTCCCTCTCGGGGCGGGCGCCGGAACCTCCGGGCCCGCCCCTGACGCGTGTTCAGGCGCCCGGGCCGGGCGGCCCCGAGGGACGGTCCGGGCGATTGTCGGAGGTGTCCGCTAGGTTCGTCGCGATCACCGGCACAGGGCCTGTTGATCAGCGCAGGGCACAGGGCACGGCAGGACGTTGGGGGCGCACCATGGCCGATGTGATCGCGGAGGAGCCGGTCGAGGTCCGGATCGAGCGGCACCGCACCGAGTTGACGGGCTACTGCTACCGCATGCTCGGCTCGGTCTTCGAGGCCGAGGACGCGGTGCAGGAGACGATGGTCCGCGCCTGGCGCGGCTACCAGGGCTTCGAGGGTCGGGCCGCGCTGCGCTCCTGGCTGTACCGGATCGCCACCAACGTCTGCCTGGACGCGTTGAACGGCCGCAACAACCGGGCCCGTCCGATGGACCTCGCCGGTCCGGTGACGGTGGCCACGGCGAGCGACACCCAGCTGCCCGAGGTCACCTGGATCGGTCCGGCGCCGGACGGCCGGGTGCTCCCCGAGACGGGGGACCCGGCCGAGGTGGCGGCGCAGCGCGAGTCGGTGAAGCTGGCCTTCGTCGCCGCGCTGCAGCGCCTGGCGCCCCGGCAGCGGGCGGTGCTGATCCTGCGCGAGGTGCTCGGCTGGAAGGCGGCCGAGGCGGCCGAACTGCTCGGCGTCACGGTGGCCTCGGTCAACAGCGCGCTGCAGCGGGCCCGGGCCGTACTGGCCGCCGACGACTCGGCCGCGCGGCCCCCGCAGCCGCTGGACGCCGACCACCGCGCCCTGCTGGACCGCTACGTCACGGCCTTCGAGGCCTACGACATGGACGGCCTGGCGGCGCTGCTGCACGAGGACGTCACGCTCAACATGCCGCCGTTCTCGATGTGGCTGCGCGGCCGGGGCGAGATCCGGGACTGGATGCTGGGCCCGGGCCACGGCTGCCGGGGCTCGCGACTGGTGCCGGTGACGGCCAACGGCGGCCCGGCGTTCGGCCAGTACCGGCCGAGCCCGGCGGGCGGGCACGAGCCGTGGGCGCTGATCGTGCCGGAGGTGTCAGGGGGCCGGATCACCGGGCTCACCAACTTCCTCGACACCGACGTGCTCTTCCCCCTGTTCGGCCTCCCGCCCCGGTTGGACGCGGAGTAGCCGGGTGTCGGGTCGCGGAACGTCGAGCATCCCCGCCAGCGCCGGCGGGTCGGCCGCGCCCGGCAGCAGCGCCGCGAGGCCGCTGAACGCGAGCAGTTCGCGCAGCGGCCCGTCCGCGTTCAGCAGCACCACGCCCACACCGTGCCGCCCGGCGGCCAGCCGCAGCCGGGCGAGCGCGTCGACGACGGCCAGGTCGGGGGCGGTGAGGGCGCCCAGGTCGCAGGTGAGCACGGGGGCGGTCGCGGTGTGGCGGTCGAGGTCCATGCGGTGTGGACCGTCCGCGCGGCCCGGGCTCATCGCTCCCGGCGGAATCGGCCTGATCCGGCCCGGGGGAACCGGTCGGAAAACACCTCGGCGGGCAGCGGAAAAAAATCGGCGCGGAGCGATGAGTTTCGACCGGGCACCCGGTCTACCCCTGTGAAAGCGCGCCACCGAGGGCGCCTCACCCGAGCGAGGACGGACGGACACCACATGACCGAGAACCTGGGCGAGCTGACCATCACCCGCGAGCTGCCGGCCGGCCCGGACGCGGTGTTCCGCGCCTACGTCGAGCCCGAGCAGTTCGTCCGCTTCTGGGGCCCGGTCGGCACCCACGTGGAGCTGGACACGGTGACCATCGAGCCGAAGGTGGGCGGCCGTTACGACAGCACGATGACCATCGACGCGACCGGCGACACCTTCCCGCTGCGCAGCACGATCACCGCGTTCGTCCCCGGCGAGCTGCTCGTGATCCGGGAGGAGGGCGTCGGCATGAGCTCCAGCCTGGCCTTCAAGGACCTCGGCGACGGCCGCACCGAGGTCGTCCTGCACCAGACCGACGTGCCCGAGATGTTCCGCGGGCCGGAGGCCGAGGCGGGCATGAACTCCAGCTTCGACCGCCTGGTCGAGCACCTGTCCGCCCAGCGCTGACCGGGCCGGACGGTGCCCCCGGGTGCGGCCGACCGGCCGTGCCCGGTGGCAGAGTTGGGGCCACCTGTACCCGCCCCGCCCCAGGAGGTCCGCCGTGACGGCCGAGCCCGAGCCCCTGAAGTCCCGTGAGGAATGGCTGGCGTCGCTGCCCCGGATCTACGCGGCGGCCGGCTGCCTGCTGCGGGACGCGTCCGGCCGGATCCTGATCGTGAAGGCCGGCTACCGCGAGCACTGGCAGTTCCCGGGCGGGACGATCGACCTCGGTGAGGGCCCGGTCGAGTGCGCCGTACGGGAGTTGGAGGAGGAGACCGGCATCGTCCAGGAGGCCGGCGAGCTGCTGGCGATCTCCTGGACCCACCCCTCGCCCGAACTGGACCACCCCGCCCAGCACTTCCTGTTCGCGTTCGGCACCGTCCCGGACGGCACCCCCGTGACCGTCCCGGCCGGTGAACTGGACGCGTACCGCTGGGCCGGCGTCGAGGAGGCGCTGGACCTGCTCGGCCCGGCCCGCTCGCTCCGGCTGCGCGCCGCGCTGGAGGCGGAGGCGGACGGCCGGGTGCGGATCTTCTCCACTCCGATCTCCGGCTTCTGAGCGGCGGCTGCGGCTGGCTGGGCGGCGCCCCAGCGGCGTGACCGGCCCCGGGCGGGATCCTTCGCCCGGGGCCGGCCGCCTCCGCTGCTACGACTGGTCGCCGCCCCGGGTGGCGGCGACGAGGGCGGCGACGGCCTCGGCGACGAAGGTCTCGGCCTCGGGCTTGTCGACCTTCAGCCCGGTCAGCACGCCGTCGCCGTTCTCCAGCTCCAGCAGCGCGAGCAGGATGTGCTCGGTGCCGATGTAGTTGTGCCCGAGCCGGAGCGCCTCGCGGAAGGTCAGCTCCAGCGCCTTCTTCCCCCGCGCGTCGTACGGGATGAGCGCCGGCACGGTCTCGACGGCGGCCGGCAGGGCCGCGGCGACGGCCGTCCGGACGGCCTCCGGGGTGACGCCCTGGGCGGCGAGGGCCTTGACGGCGATGCCCTCCGGTTCGGCGAGCAGCCCGACCAGCAGGTGCTCGGCGGTGATCTCGGCGTTGCCGGCGGCCCGGGCCTCCTCCTGGGAGGCCATGACGACGTTGCGGGCCCGGGGGGTGAACCGGCTGAAGCCCTGGCTGGGGTCCAGATCGTTCGGGGTGCCCGGGTCCTTGGGGACGAAGCGCTTCTGGGCGGCCTGCTTGGTGACGCCCATGCTGCGGCCGATGTCGGTCCAGGAGGCGCCGGAGCGCCGGGCCTGGTCGACGAAGTGGCCGATCAGGTGGTCGGCGAGTTCGCCGAGGTGGTCGGCGGCGATGACCGCGTCGGACAGCTGGTCGAGCGCGTCGGCGTGGACCTTCTTGATCGCGGCGATCAGGTCGTCGAGGCGCAGCGGGGTGGCGGAGGGAACGACGGGATTCTCCATGCGTCAACCGTAGGTTGTCGATCCGAGGGTCGTCAACCATCGGTTGACGTTACTGGGGGGTAGTCCCGCCGGACGTCCTGCTTGCCCCCGGCGTCCTACGCGTCCGGCAGCAGTCGCGCCCGGACGGCCGCGAGCTCGGCGGGCGTGTTCCCGGCGGCGAGCAGGTAGCGGGCCGGGTCGAAGCCGTCCAGGGCCGAGCCCAGGGCCGCCCCGGCGGTGGTGCCGGCCTCGGCGAGCGCCGCGTCGATCCGGCGGTACGGGTCCCGCAGGCCGAGCATCGTGTACAGCGGGCGGACGTTCGGCTCGCTCAGCAGGTAGTCCTCGACGATCGCGTCCCGGTCGACCCCGGCCAGGGCGAGCAGCAGTGCGGCGGCCAGGCCGGTGCGGTCGCGGCCGGCGCCGCAGTGCACCACCAGGCCGCCGGGGCGGGCCGCGGCGATCGCGGAGACCAGCGCGGCGGCGGCGTGCGGGCAGTGCTCCAGGTAGGGGCGGAAGACGAGCGGGGTGCCGTCCAGGTGGCCGTGCGCCTGCCACCAGGCGGGGCCGGCCAGCTCGTCCAGCGGGACGCGGATCAGCTCGACGTCCTCGGGGAGCGGCAGCAGCGGCTTGTGCTCGGCGGCGTCCCGCAGGTCGACGACGGTGCGGATGCCGTGGTCCAGCAGGGCCTCCCGGCCCTCGGCGGTGAGGCGGTCCAGGTTGTCCGCCCGGACGATCGCGCCCCGGGCGGTGGGTCGGCCGACGGTGGTGGGCAGTCCGCCCAGGTCCCGGACGTTCAGGCAGCCGTCCCAGACGAGGGTGCGGTCCTCGGTGGTGGTGGGCGTGCTCGTCCGAATCATGGGGTCCCCGTTTCCTCGACCGGGGGTCCCGTTACCCCCTTGTTATGAACGACTCCCGAGAGGGATGGATGGTTCCTGTGGTTCCATCCCGTTCGATCCGGCGGAACCGTCCGTTCACGGAACTCCGGGCCCGTCCGATGACGGGGAGGTCGGCCCGCCCCGCGACGGCGCGCTCGGGCCGTGCGCTCAGCGGGCGGTCGGGGCCTCGACCTCGTCGCGGACCAGCTTCTCGATCGGCTCGACGGCGATCTGGCCGAGCATCGAGCCGGCCACGATCGCGCCGACCAGGAACACGGTGGACAGCCAGGTCATGGTGGCCACCGGCAGGGTGAAGGCGCCGACCACCCGGGCCGCGCACTCGGCCAGCAGCGCGGTCCCCCAGATCCCGGCGAAGACCCGCTCGTGGCGGTGGAAGGCCCGGGAGCCGGCCGCGCGGCCCTCGACCAGCCGCTGCCACGCGGCGGCGCGGTCCCGCCGGCCCTTGGTCACGAAGGGCATCAGCATCGGGGTCATCACCGGGCGCCCGATCAGCGCCGAGACCAGGATCGCCAGCGCCACGGTGCCGCTCAGCAGGCCGTCCTTGGCGATCATCATCCGGGCGTCGCCGCTGACCAGGGTGAGGGCCAGACCGGCCAGGTTGACCGTCAGCATCAGCGACGACCACAGGTTGAGCCGGCGCTCCTGGAGCAGGCCGAGGACCGTCCGCCCGGCCGGGACGACGCTGCTCCAGGCCAGCGCGGCGAACTCGCTCAGGCCGCAGACCGAGTGCAGCAGGTAGTAGCCGGCCAGCGGCGCGGCGATGTCGAGGGCCAGCGGCCGCAGCCCGGCGGCGAGCGGGTTCGGCGCCCCGGCGCCCTGCGCGGGGGCGGTGGCGTGGGCGGCGGGAGCGGCGACGGCTGCGGTGGTGACGGTCTGGCTCACGGTGGGTTCCTCCCCGACTGGCTGCCGCGGGCCGCTGCCCGCGTCGTGCCTCCAGTCTTCTCGGCGACCCCCGGGCCGGAGCAGTGCCGTCCGTTGCCCGTTCCGCGTGACAGGTGTCATGGTGAGACCCGTGACACCGCCGCTGACCTGCGGTTTTCCTGGAGTGCGGGGAGGTGGCCGGGGTGCCCCGGCGCCGGGTGCGGCCCGCTGCCGCCGACCGGCCTCGCGACCGGGGCCGAGCTGTTCGCCCGGATGGCGCATCATGTGGCGGGTGCAGAGTGCAGAACTCCCAGGAGCGGGGGCCGGCGGCCCGCTCGGTCGGTCCGGACCGGTACCCCCCGAAGACCCGCCACCGGGCCGGGCCGCCACCGAAGCCGAGTTGACCGAGGCCGTCCTGGCCGCCCAGGCCGGGGACGAGGAGGCCTTCCGGCTGCTGTTCCGGACCGTCCAGCCGGGCCTGCTGCGCTACCTGCGGGTGCTGGTCGGCGGCCGCCCGGAGGACGCGCAGGACGCGGAGGACATCGCCTCCGAGACCTGGCTGCAGATCGCCCGCGACCTGAGCGGGTTCTCCGGCGACGGCGACGGCTTCCGCGGCTGGGCCGCCACCGTCGCCCGGCACCGCGCCCTGGACCACCTGCGGGCCCGGCGCCGCCGCCCGGTCGCGGACCTGCCCTTCGAGTACCTGTCCGAGCTGGCCGCCGGGGACGACACGGCGGGCAGCGCGCTGGCCTCGGTCGGCACCTCCGACGCACTGGCGCTGATCTCCCGGCTGCCGCAGGACCAGGCCGAGGCCGTCCTGCTGCGGGTGGTGATGGAGCTCGACGCCGAGAGCGCCGCCCGGGTGCTCGGCAAACGGGCGGGCACCGTCCGGATGGCCGCCCACCGGGGCCTGAAGCGGCTGGCCAAGCTGCTCGGCCAGACCGGCGTCGGGATCCCGGCCGCTCGGACGGGTACGGAGGACGCGCCGGATCCGGCCGCGGACCCCGCCCGGGACGGCTCCGGGACCTCCGCGCGGAAACCCGCGAGAAAAAAATCTCCGCAAGGTGTGACGGAACACCGGGCCGCGACGCTGAAGGACATGAGATGAGCACCAACCGACCCCGTCGGATCGACCGTGATACCGCCGAGCAGCTGCTCGGCGGTGCCGTGGGCGGCCCGTCGGCCGGGCAGGGCGCCTCGCTCACCGGACCGGACGGCGGTCCCGGGCAGCTCGCCCGGGTGCTGGCCGCGGCCGCCGCTCCCGCGACGGCCGGTGAACTGGCCGGGGAGGAGGCCGCGCTGGCCGCGTTCCGGGAGGCCCGTCTCGCGCCCCACCCCGTCACGACCACCGCACCCGTCCGGAGACGACCGATGGCGACCGCCACGCTGGCCAGGGCCTTCAGCACGAAGGCCGCTGCCGCCGTGCTCGGGGCCACTGCGCTGTGCGGGGTCGCGGTCGCCGCCGGGACGGGCAACCTGCCCGGGATCGGCGGCGGCACGCCCGAGCCGGCCCGCACCCTCGGGACGGACGGCGCCTCCGCCGCCGGTTCGGCCTCCTCACCCACCGGCGGCTCCGCCCACGGCGCGTCCGCACGTCCGCCCGGCACGTCCCCCTCGGCCGGAGCGCAGGCGCTCGTGCCGACCCCCGGCTCGCCCTCGGCGGACGGGCACGGCGCGGGCCACCCGGCCGCCGGCCCGCTCGCGGACCTCTGCCGGGGGTTCGTGGAGCGGACGGGCAAGGGCGAGCACCCGCTACGGGTGGCCGCCGACCCGCTGTTCGCGCAGCTGGTCACGGAGGCGGGCGGTGCCGACAAGGTGGCCGAGTACTGCGCCAAGGCGCCGGACCGGGCCGGCCAGGACGGCCACCAGGGTGCCACCGGCCAACCGCACGACCCGGGCCGGACCGGCTCGGGCTCCGGCGCCGGAAAGGGCGGCGACGGCCAGGGCGCCCAGAACGGCGGCAACGCGAACGGCGGGAACCAGAACGGCGGCGGCGCGAACGGCGGGAACCAGAACGGCGGCGCCGACAGCAAGCCGGGCGGCCACGGCGGCGCGACCGCACCGGCCCCACCGGGCGGGCCGACCGTCCGCCCGGGCAAATCGGACGATCCGAAGTCCGGAACGTCCTGAGACACCCCCCAGAACTCCGGATGGGCGGCGAGCGAATCCCCCCGGGCTCGCCGCCCATCCGGACCGCACCACCCGCAGTACCCGCACCACCCGCACCACCCGCACCACCCGCAGTACCTGCGCACCGCCCGTGCGCAGGACCACCCGAAGACTCCGGGTGGCCGGTCGGCTCCCCCGTGCCCGCCGTCCACCCGGCCGGCCCCGGCCGGACCGGCAGGCGCTCTCCCCGGACGCGCCGCCGGCCCGGCCGGCCCGGAAACGTGCGGCCCGCCCTCCCGCAGTCAGGGCGGGCCGCACACCCCCGTGCCGGCGGCCGGGGGACCGCTGCCCGGTCCCCCGACCGCCTCCCCTGCTCGCGGGGCGCCTCCCGGCGGGGCCGCTATCGTGCACAGGTGCACGAGGCGGCCCGAACCCCGGGCAGCGCACGTGAGGGGAGCTCCAGGTGATCGGTCGGGCGCTGAACGGGCGTTACGAACTCGTCGAGATACTCGGCGTCGGCGGCATGGCCACCGTCTGGCGCGGTGTCGACCGCGTGCTCGGCCGCCAGGTGGCCGTCAAGGTCCTCAACGGCGGCCTCGCCGACGACCCCCGCTTCGCCGAGCGGTTCAGCCGCGAGGCGCAGCACGCGGCCATGCTGGTGCACCCGAGGATCGTCATGGTCTTCGACTCGGGCGTGGACCAGGGCACCCCGTTCATCGTCATGGAGCTGGTCCACGGCCGTTCGCTGGCCGCGGTGCTGGTCGAGCAGCCGACCCTGCCGGTGGAGCGCGCCGTGGGCATCGCGGCGGCGGTCTGCGAGGCGCTGGCCGTCGCGCACGCGGCCGAGCTGGTGCACCGGGACATCAAGCCCGGCAACATCATGATCACCGACGACGGCGGGGTGAAGGTCGTCGACTTCGGCATCGCCCGGGCCGGCTCCTCCAACAACCTGACCCAGACCGCCAGCGTGCTCGGCACCGCCGCCTACCTCTCGCCCGAGCAGGCCACCGCCTCCGCCCTGGACGGCCGCACCGACCTGTACGCGGTCGGCTGCGTGCTGACCGAGATGCTCACCGGCGAGACCCCGTTCACCGCCGAGACGCCGGTCGCGATCGCCTTCAAGCACGTCAGCGAGCAGCCGGTGCCGCCGTCCTTCCGGCGCCCGGGCCTGCCGCCGGCGCTGGACGCCGCCGTGCTGCGGCTGCTCGCCAAGAACCCCGCCGGGCGCCCGGCCGACGCCACCGCGGCGCGCGCCGAACTCCTCGCCACCGTCCCCGGGTTGATGGTCGGTGACCCGACCGCCGAGCTGCTGTCGACCACCGCCGCGCCGACCCGGGTGCTCCCGCCGGTCGCTCCGCCGCAGTCCCCGTTCGGGCCGAACCCGGACCAGCAGCACACCACCCTGCTGCCGCCCCAGCCGCCGGCCGCCACCTCGGTGATGGCGCCGGTCCCGACCGCGCCGGCGGCCGTGCCCGTCCCGCCCGCGCGGCCCGCCCCGGCCGCGAGCAGCCGGCGCCGCAAGCCGCTGGTCATCGGGGCGCTGGGGGTGGTCGGGCTGGCCGGGGTCACCGCGCTGGCGGTCACCGCCTTCGACGAGCCGGCCGGGCACGCCGCCGCCACCCCGCCGCCCGCGAGCACCGCCGCCCGCACGCCCGGCCCGTCCGCGGCCGCGACCCCGGCCGCCACCGGGCCGTCCGCCACGCCGTCCGCCCCGGCGAGCGCGGCCCCCACCCAGGCCGTCCCGCGCAACCAGCCGGCGGCCCTGCAGCTCCAGTCCTTCCGTCAGGCCGTCGCGCAGACCCAGGTGGCCAAGGAACGGGACCGTCAGCTGGAGCTGCTGAAGGTCCTCGACGACACCGCCGCCGCCCTCAACGAGGGCAATCCGGACGACGCGGCCCAGAAGCTGAAGGGCGCCCAGAAGGTGATCAAGGACCTGGGCAAGAAGCACGCCATCGACGGCCCCACCTACGCCAACTGGAACGCCCGGCTGTCCGCCCTCTACGCGACGCTGCACACCGCTGGCGACTTCCAGGACGACTGACCCCGGCGGGCTCGGGTTGTCCACAGGCCTGTGGACAACCCGAGCCGTCCGGTGGACGGGTCGGGCCGGCCGCTCCGGGGCGTCCAGCGGAAAGGTGCGGCGGGAACGACGGAAGCCCCCGGCAGTGCCGGGGGCTTCCGAGGGGGCGTCGCGCGGACTCAGGCGGTCTCGGTGTGCTTCGCCTCGGTGGCCTTGGTCACGTTGGTCGGCGTGACGGCCGGGCGCTCGGCGGCCGGCTGCTGCGGCGCGGCCGTGCTCTGGGCGGTGCCGGCGTCGGCGGGGGGGTCGTCCTCGCGCATCGCCTTGGTCTCCGCCTTCAGGATGCGCATCGACTTGCCGAGCCCGCGGGCCATCTCCGGCAGCTTCTTCGAACCGAACAGCAGCACTACGACCGCCAGCACCACGAAGATGTGCCAGGGCTCAAGACCGTTCCGCAGCATCCCTGGCCACCGGTCCCTTCTTGTCTAGAGTCACGGGAGGGCTAGCGCCCGTGCTGGCCAGTATGCCTGTCCTTACCGACGAACGGATACACCGGCCGGGAAACGCTGGCTGAAAACCAGGTGCCGGGCGAATCGTCCCGGGGGCCGGGTCGGGCCCGGCCCGGCGGGCTCGTCGGCGCGTCGTCGCCGGTGTGATCAGTAGACGAACGGAACCAGTCGCTTCGACGCCCGCCGGTACTCCTCGTACTCCGCCCCGAAGGCCGCCAGCAGCAGCCGCTCCTCGGCGGCGATCCGCCAGCCGTACGCGGTGAGCAGCACCGCCAGCACCACCAGCGCCGCCGCCCAGCCGGCCGTGCCCAGCGCGTAGCCGGCCCAGACCAGCAGGCTGCCGCTGTAGCCCGGGTGCCGGACCAGCCGGTACGGGCCGGAGCGGACCACCCGCTGGGCGTCCACGGTGCGCAGGGTGCGGGTGTAGTACCGGCCCAGGGTGGTCATGCCCCAGGCCCGCAGCGCCAGCCCGGCGGCGATCAGCGCGACCCCGGACCAGCGCGTCCCCGTGGGCAGTTCGCCGATCGAGGCCCGGGCGCACACCACCACGGCCAGCACCGCCACGCCGTAGCCGGCCAGCAGCAGGCGGGTGGAGCCGCGGTCGCGCCCGTCGGCGCGCCAGCTGCCCGTGGCGGAGTCCTCCCGGTGGCGCAGCAGCAGCTCGTAGCCGGCCCAGCAGAGGACGCCGAGGACGGAGAACAGACTCGGCAGGGACATGGGGGGCTCCTGACGTCTCGGGGGAGCGGGTGCCCACCACGGTCCTCCCGCGCGGGCGCGGACACACGCACCCGGGGGTGGACCGGGAGGGGTCCACCCCGGGGTGGACGGCCGTCAGGCCGGGCGCCGGGCCAGCAGGTAGCCGCGCCGGGTCGGGGCCTCCTGCGGCAGCCCCTCCCGCTCCAGGCGGGCCTCCACGGCGAAGCCCGCGCCGGCGAGGAGGGCGGCCACCGCCCCGGTCTCCAGGTGGTGGAAGGCCACGTCCACCGGGTGGCCCCACCACTCCTCCAGCCGCTTCACCTCGGTGCCCAGGTGGAAGGAGACCAGCAGCACCCCGCCCGGCCGCAGCACCCGGTGCATCTCGGCGAAGGCGGGCGCCAGTTCGCCCGGTTCCAGGTGGATCACCGAGTACAGCGCCACCGCCGCCGCGAACTCCCCGTCCGCGGCGGGCAGCGCCAGCAGGTCGCCGGTGCGGAACCCGGCCTTCGGGTGCTCGCGCCGGGCCAGCTCGACCATCCGCGGCGACAGGTCGATCCCCACCACCTCGGCCCCCAGCCCGCTCAGCCACCCGGCCACGTGCCCCGGCCCGCACCCGAGGTCCGCCACCACCCCGCCGGCCGCCTCCTCCACCACGGCCGCCAACAGCGCCCGGTCCAGCGGCTTGTACGCCAGCTCACCCCCGATCCGCCCCAGGTACTCCTCCGCCACCGCGTCGTAACTCCCGCGCACCCGCCCGTGATTCGCCGTCATGCCCCCACCCTGGCACGCGGGGCGCGGCCCCGGCAGCCCCGGATCCGGCTCTTCCGGCCGTTTCGCAACTCCGCGTGCCCGCCGGTGGTTCGCGGCCGCACGCCCCCGACTCGGCGCGCTGGTCGAGGCCGCGGCGGGCGAGTGGCGATCGCCGCCCCTCGAACGGCCGCGCCCGGATCGCCGCCCCCGAACGGCCGCGCCCGGATCGCCGCCCCCCCGAACGGCACAGAGCCCCCGCCCGGGTGGGCGGGGGCTCTCGATGACTCGCGCGGATCGGTGTCGGTTGTTCGCCGACCGGGTCAGGCGGCGGCGGTCTCCGGCTCGGTCTCGGCGGTCTCGGCGGCCTCGGCGGCCGGGGCGGCGGGGAGGTGGCCGAGCAGGCGGTAGGCCAGCAGGCCGGCGCCGAGGGCGAAGACCAGGCCGACCACGGCGGCCACGTGCAGCCCATCGGTGAAGGCGCCGCGGGCGGTCTCCAGCAGGTCCGTGCCGAGCCGGCCGGGCAGCTGGGCCGCGGTGCTCACCGCGCCGCCGAGGGTGTCCTGGGCGGTGCGGGCGGCCTCGCCGCCGACACCCGCCGGGAGGCCGCCGTCGAGCTGGTGGCGGTAGACCGCCGCGCCGGCCGCGCCGAGCAGGGCGATGCCGAGCGAGCTGCCGAGCTCCACGGCGGTCTCGGAGGTGGCCGAGGCGGCGCCGGTCTGTTCGGCGGGGGCGGCGGAGACGACCATCTCGGCGGTCATCGTCATGGTGCCGACCGTCCCGGCGGCGAGCACGCCGGCCGCGGTGAGGATGAGCGCCAGCGGCGAGTGCGGGCCGACCTGGGTCATCATCGCGAAGCCCGTCGCGCCGATCAGGAAGCCGCAGCCCATCAGCACCGCCGGGCGGACCTTGCCGGCCAGCGCGGAGCTGATGCCGACCGACGCGCCGACGCCGACGCTCGGCACCAGGGACCAGAGCGAGGCGGTGAACGGGCTCATGCCCTTGACCAGCTGCAGGTACTGCGAGGTGAAGAGGGCGAAGCCCATCATCGCGAACATCGCCAGGGTGTTGACGCCGATCGCCCCGCTGAAGGTGCGGATGCGGAACAGGCTCAGGTCGATCAGCGGGTTCGCGGCGGTGCGCTGGCGCAGGTAGAAGGCACCGGCGAGGACCAGCCCGGCCGCGAGGGCGCCCGCGGGCAGCGGGTCCCAGCCGTCCACCGCGAGGGTCTTGATGCCGTAGACGGCCGGCAGGATCGCGGCGAACGAGAGCGCGGCGCCGAGCAGGTCGAAGCGGCCGATGGGGGTCCCCCCGGCCGAAGGCTGGGGGAGGGCGGGGCTGCGGTGCTCGGGGAGCAGGAAGGGCGCGCCGAGCAGCACCAGGGCCATCACGGGGACGGCGAGCAGGAACGCCGAGCCCCACCAGCAGTGGTCGAGCAGCAGGCCGCCGGCGACCGGCCCGAGGGTGGCGCCGCCGGTGAGCATGCCGCCCCAGGCACCGAGCGCGATCTGCCGCTGCTTGGGGTCGTCGAACATGGTGCGGATCAGCGCGAGCGTCGAGGGCATCACGGTGGCCCCGGCGGCGCCGAGCAGGGCCCGGGCGGCGATCAGCTGTTCCGCGCTGCCGGACCAGGCGGCCAGCAGCGAGGCGCCGATGAAGCCGGCGGCGCCGACCATCAGCAGTCGGCGGCGGCCGATCCGGTCGCCGAGGGCGCCCATGGTGATGAGCAGCCCGGCCAGCAGGAACGAGTACATGTCCATGATCCACAGCTGCTGGGTGCCGCTGGGGGCGAGCGTGGTGGAGATGTACGGGACGGCGAAGAACAGCACGCCCATGTCCATGGCGAGGACGAGGGTCGGGAGCAGGAGGACGGCGAGGCCGATCCATTCGCGGCGGCCGGCGCGGCCGGTGGTTGCGGTCATGAGGAAGACGGTACGCACGTGTCAGACGCTTGTCTAGTACGTACGTGTAAATCGATCGTGCAAGACGACCGTGCGAGACATGCGTCCGAGACAAGCGTCCAGGCGGGACGTAGGATCGGAGGCATGGGAAACCGCGAAGACCTGATGGCCGGCGCCAAGCGCTGCCTGTACGAGAAGGGCTACGGGCGCACCACCGCCCGCGACATCGCGACCGCCTCCGGTGTCAGCCTGGCCGCGATCGGCTACCACTTCGGCTCGAAGGACGCGCTGCTGAACGCCGCGATGATCGAGGCGATCGGCGAGATGGGGCAGTCCCTGGCCGCGGTGGTGATCGCCGCCAACCAGGTGTCCGACCGGCCGGACGAGCGGTTCGCCGCCGTCTGGGAGGGCCTCAAGGGCGTCTTCGTCGAACACCGCGGCCTGTGGGCGGCCCAGTTCGAGGCGCTGGCGCAGGCCGAGCACGCGCCGGAGCTGGCCGCCGCGCTGGCGGAGGTGCAGAAGGAGGGCCGGCTCGGCCTGGCAGCGCTGTTCCAGGGCCTGCCCGAGGTGGCGGACACCGAGGAGGAGCTGGCCCGCGGCGCCTTCTACCAGACGCTGCTGGCCGGTTACGTCGCGCAGTGGCTGGCCGCGCCCGAACAGGCGCCCAGCGGGCCGCAGTTCCTGCTCGGGCTGCGGCTGGTCAGCGCGAGTCTGCTGGAGCCGGCCGCGACCTGAGGCCGGTCGGGTGGCGGCGGCCGGGTGACGGCGGCCGGGCGGTGGCGGTCGGGCGGTGACGGCGCTCAGGTGGTGACGGCGGTCAGCAGCACCACCGAGTCGACGTGCGCCAGCAGCCCGTGCCGCTCCTGCGGGACGGGCTCGAGCCGCCCGGCGGGCAGCTCCAGCCGGTGCCCGGCGATGGTCAGCGAGACCCGGCCGCGCAGCACCTGGACGCTGCCCGCGGACGGCGGGTTGTGCTCGTCGAGCGCGGTGCCGGCGGTCAGCGCGATCACGGTCTGCCGCAACACGCCGTCGTGCAGCAGCAGATGGGCGCTGCGCCCGTGCGGGCTCTCGGCCGCGCGGGCGGCGTGCTCCACGGCGAGCTGTTCGAGATCCGGCATCGCGCCGCCTCCTCACCCACTCGGTGTGCCCAGGTTCGCGGACGGGCCGGTGCGGCGCACCTCGGCGACGGGCCCGAGGTGCGGCCCTCGCCGACTGCCCGCATCGTGGAGGCATGGCGACCAACGAGAGTGAATTCAGCGGGTTCCGGGTCAACCGCTCGCTGCTCGCCGGCGGCGCGGTGCTCACCGGCATCGGCTCGCTGCTCGGCGCGGCCGGGGCGACGATGGTGTGCGTGGCGCTGGCGATGGCCGGCCGCGACTGGATGCGCGGCCTGGAGAACCGGCCCACCGCCGTCGCCCAGCGGGCGCTGCACGAGGCGCGGGTGGCCTCCACGGCCGGCTGGGAGGCCTGGCGGGCCGAGCACGGTTCGCCCAACTGAGCGGCCGCACCCGGCACCCGCCGTCCGCGCGCAGGCGCCGTCCGCTTGCGGGCGGCGTCCGGCCCTACAGCCCCAGCGACTTGGCGATGATGCTCCGCATGACCTCGCTGGTGCCGCCGTAGATCCGGAACACCCGGTTGTCGGTGTAGAGCCGGGCGATCGGGTACTCCAGGATGTAGCCGTAACCGCCGTGCAGCTGGAGGCACTTGTCGATCACGGTGGACGCCGACTCGGTGCAGAACAGCTTCGCCGCCGCCGCGTCCGCCACGGTCAGCTCGCCGCGCTGGTACAGCTCCAGGGCGCGGTCCACCATCGACTGCTGCGCCACCACCTGGGCCTCGCAGTCGGCCAGGGTGAACTTGGTGTTCTGGAACTCGGCGACCGCCTTGCCGAACACCCGGCGGTCCTTGACGTACTGCAGCGCGAACCGCACCGCGGCCGCCGACGCCGCGTACGCGCTCACCGCGATCGCCAGCCGCTCCTGCACCAGGTTGTGGGTCAGGTAGGAGAAGGCCCGCCCCTCCTCGCCGAGCAGGTTCTCCACCGGCACCCGGACGTCGGCGAACGCCAGCTCGGCGGTGTCGGAGGTGCGCAGGCCGATCTTCTTCAGCTTGCGGCCGACCGTGTAGCCGGGCGACGTGGTGTCCACGCACAGGATGGACAGCCCGGCCCGGCGGTTCTCCGGGTCGTACGGCGAGGTGCGGCAGACCACCAGCACCAGGTCGGCCAGCACGCCGCCGGTGATGAAGGTCTTGGCGCCGTTCAGGACGTAGTGGGTGCCGTCCTCGGAGAGCCGCGCGGTGGTGGCGATGCCGGCCAGGTCGGAGCCCGTGCCCGGCTCGGTCATCGCGATCGCGGTCATCAGGTCGCCCGAGACGAAGCCCGGCAGCCAGCGCCGCTTCTGCTCCTCGTTCGCGTACTCCAGCAGGTAGGGCAGCACCAGCCCGGTGTGCACGCCGGAGGAACCGAAGGTCACGCCCGCCCGGGCGGTCTCCTCGGCGATCACCGCCTGGTACTTGAACCCGCTCTCGCCCGCGCCGCCGTACTCCTCCGGCACCTCGATGCCGTAGACGCCGAGCGCGCCGAGCTTCCGGTAGAAGTCGCGCGGCGGGTGGCCCTCGGTCTCCCAGCTCTCGTAGACCGGGACGACCTCGTTCGCGATGAAGTCCCGGATGGTCTCCCGGAAGGCCTCGTGGTCCTCGGTGAACACGGTGCGGCGCACGGCGGCGCTCCCTTCGGCGGAGCCGGCCGAGCGGGCCGGCGGGGGCGGAACGGGCCTGGTGATGGCCCCACAAGTTAATCCCGGGTAGCTTCCGCTGTCCAGGGTCGGCGGTCGGCCGTCCAGCCATGGCCGTCCAGCCGGGTGAATCCTTGCTAGCCTGCCGTCGACACCCGGTCGGACGGCAGGAAAGGGGGCTCGCCGTGGTGGTCCGACGCCCGCCCGGGCGACGCGCCGAGATCCTCGCCGTCGCCGCCGACCGCTTCCACCGCAGCGGCTACCACCAGGTCTCGATGAGCGAGGTCGCCGCCGGCGTCGGCATCACCGCGCCCGCGCTCTACCGGCACTTCCGCGGCAAGCCCGAACTCCTCGACCGCTCCCTCCGGGTGGGCCTGGACGCCCTCGCGGACGGGCTGCGCGGGGCCCGCACCACCGCCGACCTCGGCGCCGCGCTGGCCGCCGTCGCGGTCGCGCACCGGCCGCTCGGCACCCTGGTGCAACGCGACGCCCGGCTGCTGCCGCCGGCCCGGCGGGCCGCGCTGCGCCGCGAACTGCGGGGCGACGTCGCCCTGATGGCCGCCGTGCTGCGCGCCGAACGGCCCGAACTGGTCGCGGCGGACGCCGAGCTGCTCTGCTGGTCGGCGCTCTCGGCCTGCGCCGGGCTGTCCTACCAGTCGGCCGCGCCGCAGCCCCGGCGGGCCGAGGCCCTGCTGCGCGACCTGGTCGCGGCCGTCCTCGCGGTCTCCCTGGACGGGACCGCCGCCGAAGCCGTACCGGCGCTCCCCGAGGACGTGCCGCCCGGCCCCCGGCCCCGGGCCCGCCGCGAGGAACTGCTCGCGGCCGCCGTCCGGCTGTTCCACCAGCGCGGCTTCGACAACGTCAGCACCGACCAGCTCGGCGCCGCCGTGGGCATCTCCGGCCCGAGCGTGTACCGGCACTTCGACAGCAAGGCGCAGCTGCTCGCCGCCTCGCTGGTGCGCAGCCGCGAGCGGCTCTGGCACGAGGTGGACGGCGCGATCGCGGCCGCCGCCGGGCCCGAGCGGGCCCTGGCGGCGGGGCTGCGCGGGTACGTCGGCTTCGCGCTGCGCAACGGCGACTACCTGGGCGCGATGCTCAGCGAGACCGAGCGGCTGGCGCCGCCGGACCGCCGCGCCGCCGTCGACTTCCGGCGCGACTTCCTGCGCACCTGGGTCGGACTGCTGCGCGAGGTCCGCCCGGAGGACGACGCGGTGGCCGCCCGCATCCGGGTGCACGCGCTGTTCGCGCTGGTCAACGACGGCGTGCGGAACCGCCCGCACAGCGAACGGCCGGACCTCGGCGACTGCCTGCTGCGCCTGGGCCGCGCCGTGCTCGGACTGGGCTGAACACGCGAGGTCGGGCTGAACACACGAGGTCGGGCCGAACGCGGGAACGGGCCCGGCCGCTCCACCGGCGTGGAGCGGCCGGGCCCGAGGCAGCACCCGGGGGGCGTGGGCGCTGCCCGGCACGGGAGGGCCCGGGGCGGGCGCTAGTACAGGACGTGCGGGTAGTACACCCGGGCGTCGACGTTGCCGTTGCCCTGCAGGGCGCCGATGTTGCCGGAGTTCCCGGCCGCCGCGAGCCCGTTGTTCTGGTTGCTCGCGCCCGAACCGGTGGCGGTCTGCTGGGTGTTGACCAGGTTGCCGTTGACGGTGCCGAGGACGTTGCCGGAGCCGACGTTGCTGACCACGCTGCTGTTGGAGTGGTCGATCGCGCCGGCGCCGTTGTCGGCGTGCGCGGTGGCGGCGCCGACACCGACCAGGAGGAAGGCCCCGAGGGCGGTGACGGCGGCGGCTGCGCGGATACGGGACACGCTGGTCTCCCTGAAGTGGAGTGCGAAGGTGGCGCGATCCGGAGTGGCCGCTCCGTAGCGCCGTGGCCTGACGTCGCTCGTCCAGCATTCACCAGTGCCGTGGACGAACTCCACCGAACGGGTGGCATTTCCCCCGATGGTGGGGGGCCGGTCAATTCCCGATTGACCACGACCCGTCAGGAGCCCGGAACGACGGGAAGGAAAGAAATGGTCGCCGGATAGTCGCACTGGCACACTGAGGACCCATGTCTGAAGGTGCCCCGTCCGAGCCCGCCCGCGCCGACGATCTGCGCACGACCGAGGTCGACCTCGGCGGTCTGGTCAACGTCCTCGCCACCCACCTCTACTCCACCCCGCTGGTCGCCCTGCGCGAACTCGTCCAGAACGCGCACGATTCGCACACCCGCCGGTTCCTGGAGGACCCGGACGGCGCCCTCGCCGACGGGAGCCGCCCGGTGATCTGGGTGCGCGCGGACGGCGCCCGCCGGACGGTCTCCATCGAGGACACCGGCGCCGGCCTCACCGAGCCCGAGATCCACGCCTACCTCGCCACCGTCGGCACCGGCTACACCCGGATGCTGCGCGAACTGACCGGGAACCAGGAGCTGATCGGCGCCTTCGGCCTCGGCTTCCTGTCCGCCTTCTCGGTCGCCGACGAGGTCACTGTCACCACCACCTCGCACCGCGAGCCGCACCTCGGCCACCGGTACCGCAGCCGCGGCGGCGAGCAGTACCGGGTCGAGCCGGTGCCGGCCCGGCCGCGGCCGGGCACCGTCGTCGAGCTCGCCCTCAAGCCCGAGCACGGCCACCTCGCCGACGAGCACGCGCTGCGCGAGGTCCTCGGCCGGTACTGCGTGCTGCTGCCGATCCCGGTGCACGTCGGCGACGACGAGCAGCCCGTCAACGCCGTCCCGGTGCCCTGGCGGCAGTCCGCGCCGGGGGACCCGTACGAGGCCCGGATGGGCTTCGCCACCGCCTTCGGCCGCCGCTTCGAACCGCTCACCGCCTTCCCCGTCCACCCGGTCGAGGGTGCCACCGACGCGGTCGGCCTGCTCTGGGTCCAGGACGGCGGCACCTACGGCAGCAGCGACAACCGTGACCTCGCCGTCTACCTGCGCGGCATGCTGCTCGCCGAGGACGCCCGCGACCTGCTGCCCAGCTGGGCCGGGTTCATCGGCGGCGTGGTCGAGTCCAACCGGCTCACCCCCACCGCCAGCCGCGAGGACCTGCAGCGCGACGACCACTACCGCGCGCTCCAGCGCGCCCTCGCCGACGCCATCGTGGACGGCCTGTACGAGACGGCCCGGCTGCGGCCCGCCGCCTGGCGCCGCATCCTCGCCCGGCACGGCCAGGACCTGCTCGGCGCCGCGCTGTGCGACGAGCGGCTGTTCACCCTGCTCGCCGACGACGTCCCGGTGCCCACCTCGCAGGGCGACCTCACCGCGGGAGCCCTGCGGGCGGCCGGGGGAGGCGCGGTGCACGTCGCGCTCGGCAGCGGCGGTGGCTTCGAGGAGATGCTGTACCGCGCGATGCGGGTGCCGATCGCCCGCGGCGACCGCTACGCCGTCCTGCCGTTCCTGCGCCGCTACGCGCAGCTGCGCGGCTGCCGGCTCGTCGAGCTGGGCAGCGAGCACGGCGACCGCGCGCTGTTCCGCGACCCGGAGCGCCCGCTGCCGGCCGAGGAGGCGGCCTGGCTGGCGGGCGCCCTGGCCGACCGGGGCGAGCAGCTCGTCCCGGCCCGGTTCGACCCGCCCGGCCTGCCGCTGGTGCTGGTGCCGGACCGCGAGGCCGAGCTCAAGGCCCGGATCGAGGACGACCAGGCGGACGCCCGCATCCCGTCCGCCGCGCTGCGGCTGGCCCGCGCCTTCACCGCCCGCACCGACGGCGAGGTCAGGGCCCGGCTGTACCTCAACCTGGACTGCCCGGCGGTGCGCGACCTGCTCGCCGCCTACCGCGCCGGGCACACCGGCAGCGCGACGGCGGCCGGGCTGCTCCGCTCGCTGAAGGTGATCATGGCCGCCGCCGGGTCGGCCGGGTCGGCCGGGTCGGCCGGTTCGAGCGGCGGCGACCTCACCGCCGCGCTGGCCGGTGTCGGCACCGCGGTCTCGGCGCTCACCGCCGCCGTCCCGGCCGGTCTGCCGGACGTCCCGGAAAGCCCGGGCACGCTGCCGGACGGGCCGTGACGGGCGGCGCGGCCGCACCGCCCGGCGGGGCCGGCCCGGACGGATTGTCAGTGGGCCCTGGTAGACCACTCATCAGCACCACGCAGGGGGAGACGACATGACCACCGACATCTGGGCCTGGGTCCACGACACGCACCAGCAGCTCGCCGAGGCCGGCCACCACCGGCTGGCCGAGGCCATCTACGCGCTCCCCGGCCACGCCAACGAGGGCCGCGACGACCAGCTCGACGCGGTCTACCCGGAGGCGGTGGCCGCCGCCCGGGCGCTCGGCCTGCCCTGGGTCGAGGTCTACCTGCGGCACTGGCGGATGCAGAACCTGCTGAACAAGCGCCACCAGGGCGAGCAGGCCCTGCCCGAGGCGGTCGACCTGCTGGAGTTCGCGCACCGCGAGGAGACCGTCGGCTGCCCGCAGTCGGTCTGCGTGGTGCAGGACTTCGCGATCTGCCACGCCCGGGTGGACGGCCCGGGCTACGTGCCGCAGCGGCTGGAGGTGCTGGGCGAGACGCTGGCGCGGATCGAGCCCGGCCGGGCCTGCTTCGACTGCCTGTCCCGCGAGTACTCCGACGCGCTGGAGGACGACGGCCGCCCGGCCGACGCGCTCAGCCACCTCGACACCGCCGCCGCCCGCATCCAGGCCGCCGGCGAGCGGCTCTCGCTGCACTTCCACCACTCCCGGGCCGGCACGCTCCACCTGCTCGGCCGGCACCAGGAGGTGCTGGACCTGCTCGACACCGCCGAGCGGGCCGAGCGCGCCCGCGGCCACGAACCGGACGAGAGCGACGTCCGCTGGGGCGCCCTGCTGCGGGCCCGCGCGCTGGCCTCGCTCGGCCGCACCGAGGAGGCGCTGGCGCTGCTGCCCGAGCGGGCGGAGGCGGAGCGGCACGCCGACCTGCGGCAGGTCTGGACGTCCACGGTCGAGCTGCTGGTCGCGGCCGGCGCGCAGGAGAACGACGCCGAACTGGGCACGGTGCTGGCCGGCTGGGTCGGCTACCTGGACGGCACCGGTTCGCACCGCCCGTGCGTCGACCTGCTGCTGGCGGCCGGCCGGCTGGCCGTCGCCCGCGGGGCCCGCACGGTCGCGCTGACGCTGGCCGCGACCGGCGAGCGCAAGCTCGCCCAGCTGGTCCGCACCGAGGGCGTGGCCGAGGAGGTCGCCGCGCTGCGGGCGGCCGCCGAGGCGCTGCCGGTGCCGGAGCTGCCGGTGCCGGCCGACGAGCTGATGGCGCACCTGGCCGAGGCCGAGGTGCCCTACGAGACCGGCGCCGACCTGCTCTCCGTCGCCCTGGACCGGTACCAGGGCGTGCAGGCCGGCGCCTCCGAACTGGCCGGCGTGCTGGCCGTCGTGCTGGACGGCCTGGGCCACGCCCGGGCCGCCGCCGACGTGCTGTGGCAGCGGCTGGACGCCGACCCCGGCAACGAGCAGCTGACCGGCACGCTCGGCCAGGTCCTGATCGAGGCCGGGGACGCCGAGGGCCTGCGCCGGCTCGCCGACCGGCTGGCCGCGACCAGCCCGGCCGAGGCGCACTGGATACGCGCCCGCTGGGCCGCCGCCGAGGCCCGCTGGGCCGAGGTGCTGGAGCAGTGCGAAGCGATCCTGGCGCTGGACGGCAGCCGGATCAACACCCGCCGGCTGGCCGCCTCGGCCGCCACCGCGCTGGGCGACCACGCCACCGCGCAGCGGCTCTACCAGGAGCTGCTGGAGCACGCCCTGCCCGCCGAGGACGTCGAGGAGGGCGAGCGGCACCGCACCGTCCAGGAGCCCGACCTCTGGCACCTGATCACCGCGGCCACCGCCAACCGGGACTGGGCCGTGGTCCGCTCCACCGGCGCCCGGATCGGCATCGAGTTCGACGAGCCGGAAGGCCCGGTGGACGAGGAGTGGCAGCTGGTCACGGTCCGCGCCACCCGCACCAACGGCGCGACGGCCGACCTCCCGGCCCTGCGCACCGGCCCGGCCACCGCCCGGGTCCTGCCGGTGCTCGGCGACGACCTGACGCTCAACCACGGCGACGTGGTGGTGTTCGCCCCGGCGCTGCTGGAGCCGTACCCGGCCGAGGATGCCCCGGAGGAGGAGCGGGAGGGCTGGCGGCCGGTGTTCGAGGTGCTGACCCTGCTCGACCCGGCCGGCTTCACCACCTACTGGATCGACGGCGGCCGGCCCACCGAGGAGCAGTGGACCACCCTGCGCGAGGAGCTGCGCCGGGCGGGCTACGCGGTTTGGGCGTACAGCGGAGAGCAGTACCGGATCACCGACCCGGCGGACGAGGGCGGGACGCTGCCCGGCCTCTACGCGGCGCTCGGGGTCCCGCCGACCGCCTCGGCCGCCGAGGCCGACGCGCTGCTGCACCGGCTCACCGGCGACTGGCCGCACCCGCTCGCCTGGCTGGACCTGGCCGAGGCGGCCGGCGCGGACACCGCCCGGCACGAGGGGATCGTCGAGCGCTACGGGCTCTGAGCGAAGGTTCCCGGCCCCGGCCTCCGCCCCCACCCGGGGCCGGGAACCTTTCCGGCCACGCACGAGTCTTTGTCAATGCTTTACCTGTGCATTGCCGAGCCTCGACCTCCAGGAGCGTCCGTACCGTGACCAGCCTCGCCCTCGGCCCGTCCTGGCTCGATCCGACCCACCTGATCTCCACCTTCGGCCTGATCGGCATCCTGGTCGTCGTCTTCGCCGAGTCCGGCCTGCTGATCGGCTTCTTCCTGCCGGGGGACTCGCTGCTGTTCACCACCGGCCTGCTGGTGGCCGGCGGCAGCCACCTGCACCAGCCGCTCTGGCTGGTCTGCGCGCTGATCGTGGCCGCCGCCGTCGCCGGGGACCAGGTCGGCTACCTGTTCGGCCGCAAGGTCGGGCCGAGCCTGTTCCGCCGCCCCGACTCCCGGCTGTTCAAGCAGGAGAACGTCGAGAAGGCCGCCGCCTTCTTCGACCGGCACGGCCCGAAGGCGATCGTGCTGGCCCGCTTCGTGCCGATCGTGCGCACCTTCACCCCGATCGTCGCCGGGGTGAGCCGGATGAACTACCGGCTCTTCGTGGTCTACAACCTGGTCGGCGGGCTGCTCTGGGGCGCCGGCGTGACGGTGCTCGGCTACTTCCTCGGGCGGATCGCCTTCGTCCGGGACAACATCGAGGCCATCCTGATCGCCATCGTGCTGCTCTCGGTGGTCCCGGTGGCGGTCGAACTGCTGCGGGCCCGCCGTTCCGGCAGGTCGTCCACGGCCGCCGACGCCCACCACCACGCCGGGTAGGCACCCGCCGGGCCGGCCGCCCGACACCCCGGACATGTGCGTCGAGCAGTTCGATCAGGCAAGGTGTCATCAGCGATCGAACAGTGGCCGGGCGGCCACCAGGGGCGGCGAGGAGCGGAAGTGCCTAAGCGGGGCCGACCGGGTGCGGGCAAGCGGACGAGGGGAGGCCGGGCGGTCCGTCAGGCGCGGCAGGCGCCGCCGAAGCCGGTGACCCCCGCCGAGGCGCCGCCCACCGAGGGTCTGCTGGGCCACCCGGCGCCGGTCGTCGAGCCCACCGTCGTCATCCCGCTCGTCCCGCCCGTGCCCGAGACCAAGGGCCTGCTGGCCCCGGAGCCGGAGCCGGAGCCGGAGCCCGGGCCGCACCCCTCGCTGACCGTCGACCAGGCCGTGGACCGGCCCGCTGACCGGCCCGCCGGCCAGCCCGTCGACCGGCCAGCCGACCGGCCCGTCGACCGGGCCGCGGCGGACGCCGCCGCGGCCGCCGTCGGGGCCCGCCCGGCCCGGCGCCGCTCGGTCGCCGAGGACACCCTCACCCCCGAGGAGTGGCGGGCGGCCGGCTACACCCCGCCCACCGGCATCCCGATCCCGGACCTCACCGCCGGCGCCCCCGGCGAGGCGCCCTGGCCGGACCGGATGCGCACCCTGCTGCGCACCCCGATGTCCGAGCGCCCGTCCTTCGAGCGCACCGCCCGCGAACTGCACCCCTCGGCCGGCGTCACCCGCAACGTCCCCCGCATCCTCGACCTGACGCTGCGCATCGGCGAGCTGCTGCTGGCCAGCGGCGAGGCCGCCGAGGACGTCGAGGCGGCGATGCTCGGCATCGCCCACGCCTACCGGCTGGATCGCTGCGAGCCGCAGGTCACCTTCACCCTGATCGGCATCTCGCACCAGCCCTCGCTGGTCGAGCCGCCGGTCACCGCCGACCGCGTGGTGCGCCGCCGCACCTCCGACTACACCCGGCTGAACGCGGTGTACGAGCTGGTCGCGGACATCACCGCGGAGAAGGTGACGGTCAACGACGCCTACCGCCGGCTCGCCGAGATCCGCCGCAACCGGCACCCGTACCCGGCCTGGCTGCTCGCCCTGACCACCGGTCTGCTGGCCGGCGCCGCCACCTTCCTGGTCGGCGGGAAGGCCGACGACAAGGCCTGGCTGGTCTTCGCGAGCGCCTTCGTCGCGGCCGTGCTCGGCGACCGGCTGGCCTCCGTGCTGGCCCGCCGCCGGCTGCCGGAGTTCTACCAGTTCGTGGCGGCCGCGATGCCCGCCGCCGCCTCCGGGATCGTGCTCTCCTTCAACGACTGGGGCCTGCGCGGCTCGGTGGTGATCACCGGTGGCCTGTTCGCGCTGCTGCCCGGGCGCGCCCTGGTCGCCGCCGTCCAGGACGGCCTGACGGGCTTCTACATCACCGCCGCGGCCCGCCTGCTGGAGGTGATCTACCTGGTCGCGGGCATCGTGATCGGCGTGATGGTGATCCTCTACCTCGGCGTCGGCTTCGAGGCGAAGCTGCGCCCGGACGAGAGCCTGGTGGGGATCAGCTACCCGCCGGTCCAGATGGTCGCGGCGATGCTGCTGACCCTGGCCTTCGCGATGCTGCTGCAGACCGACCGACGCACGCTGCCGCTGGTCACGGTCAACAGCGGCATCGGCTGGGCCAGCTACGGCGCGCTGGTGTACAACGCGGGCGTCAACCCGATCGCCGCCACCGGCGTGGCGGCCGGTCTGGTCGGCCTCTTCGGCCAGCTGATGGCGCGTTCGCGCAACGGTTCGGCGCTGCCGTACGTGACCGCCGCGATCGGCCCGCTGATGCCCGGTTCGGCGCTCTACCTCGGGATGCTCGCCTTCGCCCAGGGGCACTCCGGCGCCGGCCTGGTGTCGGTCTTCCGGGCGGCGGCGATCGCGATGGCGCTGGCGATCGGGGTGAACCTCGGTGGGGAGATCGCCCGACTCTTCCTGAAGCTGCCGGTCGGCGCCGAGCTCCCGTCCCTCTACCCGGTGGTGCCGCGCCGCGCGGCCAAGCGCACCCGGGGGTTCTGACCGCGCGTTGAGCCCGGTGTTGGAGGCCTGTTGGGCTCCGGGCCATGTTCCCGCAGGCAGGACGCAGGACCAGGAACGAAGGTAAGAGGCATGACCACACTGCTGGACGGCTACCGCGAGCACATCGTCGCCGCGCACAAACAGCCGCTGTTCCTGCTGCTGGTCGGCTTCATCACGTCCTTCGTCTTCATCCGGTTCAGCGTGCGGATGATCCGCGCCCAGGTCCGCTGGTGGCCGGGCAACGTGACCCCCGGCGGCCTGCACATCCACCACATGGTGTTCGGCCTGGGCTTCCTGCTGCTCGGCGGCATCGGCGTGTTCGCCACCTACGGCGGGCACCCGTGGATCGACTGGTTCGGGCTGGCGTTCGGCATCGGCTGCGGCCTGGTGCTGGACGAGTTCGCGCTGATCCTGCACCTGGACGACGTGTACTGGAGCGAGCAGGGCCGCAAGTCGGTGGACGCGGTGATCTTCGGCATCCTGTTCACCGCCCTGCTGCTGGTCGGGTACGTGCCGCTCGGCGTGGTGCCCGGCGAGGAGACCAGGTGGGGGCTGGTCACGGTGATCTCGGTGAACGCGCTGGCCTCGGTGGTCACCCTGTTCAAGGGCAAGGTGTGGACGGGCCTGCTCGGCATCATGGTCCCCGGCCTGTCCTGGATCGGGGCGGTCCGGCTGGCCCGCCCGAGCAGCCCGTGGGCCCGCTGGCGGTACGCCGCGCGCCCCCGCCGCCGGGCGCGCGCGCTCCGGCGCGAACGCCTGCTGCACCGGCGCGCGGACCGGGCCCGCACCTGGCTTTTCGACCTGATCGCCGGCGCCCCCGACAAGGTCCCCGCCAACCACCCGGCGGCCCACCGGGTGGCCGAGCGGATGGCCGCCCGGGCCACCGCCCACCTCGACGCGCACGCCGCCCGGGCGCTGGCCCGCCGCCGCGCACGGCTCGCCGACCGCCGCTCGGCGGCCGCCACCGGGGCCGCCACGGGCGCCGCGCCCGCCCGCCCGGCCCCGGCCGAGGGGGCGGCGTACGGGGGTTCCGGCGGCGGTCCGGGCCGGTCCCGCCGGGCGCAGCAGCTCCGCCGGACCGTCCGGGCCGGGCGCAGCCGGACGTACGCCGTGCGTCCGACCGGGCTGGAGCGCCGGCCCGAGCGACACCCCCACCTGCGGACGCGAACCCGCCGGACGCGTCGGTAGTTCGTATACCCTGGGCGCCCGGCCGGAGTTGAGCCCTGGTCGGATCATCCGATGGTCACCCGGCCGGCCGAGCGCGTTCGAGGTGTGAAACGCGTCCGAATTGAGAACATGAGCGTCGTGTGACCGTTCTGTCACGTGATGGGATGATTCGTCGGATCCCCCGCTCCGCCGCTCGCCACCGCCGTTCCCCGCCGCCCCCAGCGGCTCCCGGCCGTTGCCCGCCGCGGTCCGCAGCCGTCCCCGCGCACGTGACCCGTGAGAAGGGATGTCGCGTGGCGCGCAGGCTCCTGCCGACCCTCCTGTTGTCCCTCACCGGGCTGCTCGGGCTGCTGCCCGCCGCCCAGGCCGCCCCGGCGGACCCCGAACCGGCGGCCGGCCCGGCCCGGGGCGAGACCCCGTACCCGAGCACCGACGACATCGACCGCGCCCGTGCCCGGGCCGATGGCAAGGCCGCCTCGGCCACCGCCCTGGAGGCCGCGCTCACCAGTGCCCGGGCCGACCTCGACCGGGCCGGCCGGAGCGCCGAACAGGCCGTCGAGGCCTACAACGGCGCCCAGCTCGCCCTTACCCGGGCCCGCACCGAGGAGACCGCCGCCGCCGGCCGCGCCGCCACCGCCGAAGCCGCCCGCGCGGCGGCCGTCGAGGACGCCGCGCAGCTGGCCGCCGAGACGTACCGCCAGGGCGGCGGCGCCGAACTCTCCGCGATCAACGCCCTGCTCGCCGCCCGCGGCCCGCGCGAGGCGGGCGACCGGGCCGCCGTCATCAGCGTGGTCAGCCGGCGCACCCGGCAGATCCTGGACGCCGCCACCGACACCGCCGCCGAGGCCGCCCGCGCCTCCGCCGCCGCCCGGGCCGCCACCGGGGCCGCCGAACGGGCCGCCACCGAGGTCGGCGCCGCGAAGGCCCGGGCGGAGCAGCGCCTCGCGGCGCAGCGGACCGAGGTCGCCGCGGCCGACCGGCGCCGCGAACAGCTGCTCGCCGAACTCGCCGCCGCCCGCGACACCACCGTGGAGCTCGAACGCCGCCGCCGCGAGGCTCTGGAGGAGATCGCCGCCCGTGAGGCCGCGGCCGCCGCCCGGGCCGCCGCCGAGCAGGCCGCCCGCGAGGCGGAGGCCGCCGCGGCCGCCGCCCGGCCCGCTGCCCAGCCGCCGCCCGCCCGTCCGTGGTCCGCGGAGGGCGCGGCCGCCGCCGTCGCCTTCGCCAAGTCCAAGATCGGCCTGCCCTACGTCTGGGGCGGCGAGGGCCCGGCCGGGTACGACTGCTCGGGCCTGACCATGATGGCCTGGCGCACCGGCGGCAAACAGCTCAACCACTTCGCCGCCGACCAGTACGCCCAGTCCACCCCGGTCACCTACCGCCAGCTCCGCCCCGGCGACCTGGTCTTCTGGACCGAGACCGGCCGCGCCGCCGACATCCACCACGTCGGTCTCTACATCGGCGACGACCAGATGGTCGAGGCCCCGCGCGCCGGCATGCCGATCAAGCAGGCCAGCCTCTGGATCATGGGGACCCCGGACTACTACGCCCGGCCCTGAGGCCCGGCCGGGGCCGGTCCCCGGTGCTACCGCTCGAACAGCGCCTCGAAGGGGGCGAGCGGGACGACGCCGCGGGCGGCGGCGGCGAGCGCGGGGTCGAGGGTGACCAGGGCGTCGGCCTGCAGCCGGGTCAGCGCGAGGTACTCGGCGCCGAGGGTGTCCGGCGCGTCCAGCCGCTCCGCGATCCGCCAGGCGGTGGACTGCAGCACCCGGTCGCCGAGCAGCCGCACGCGCAGCGCCCGCACCCGGTCGAGGGCCCGCTCGGCGTCCCCCGCGGTCAGCTCGCCCCGGCGGACGGCGCCGTAGAGCAGCGCCAGCAGCTGCGAGCGCAGCAGCGTCGGGGCCAGCAGCTGCCGCCCGTCCGGGAGCGGCGTGCCGTCCCGGACGAGCCGCAGGGCCACCTCCGGGGTGATCACGTACTTCGCCACGGGCCTCGGCCTCCTCGGTGCGCGGGACTTCGCGCACCAGTGAACCCCAGGGGGCGGGTCCTACGGCCGCAGCGCGTCCAGGTCCTCCTCCAGCTGCCGGATCCGGCGCACCGCCCGGGCGTACAGCCAGCAGACCGTCACCAGGGCGGTGATCAGGCCGGTCCGGATGACGACGGAGTTCTGCCGGGCGCAGTCGTCGTGGTAGCCGTTCCGGCCGCAGGTGTCGACGAAGGCGAGGTAGCACGTCCAGAGCCAGCCGGCCGAGACGACCAGCCACACGGCGGCGGTGCCGGCCCGGCTCGCCATGGCGCTCCTGCGCCGCGCCCGGGCGTCCTTCTCCGCCAGCAGTTCCGCGACTCCCATGGTTCCCCCGCTGTCCGCCGATCGACGATCATGACCGCCGTAGGCTACTCGCCCGCCGCCGCCTCGACGGCCGCCCGGCGGTCGCGCAGGGTGATCCCGAAGTGGATCCAGGCGCCGGCCAGCGGGAGCGTCAGCACGGTGACGGTCACCGCGTCGCGGGTGCGGCCGGCCACGTCCTGGTCGCAGGCCTCCCGCTGCCAGCGCAGGTCCGGCTTCTCGTACAGGGCCGGGGAGCCGCAGTCGACCTCGTCCCCGAGCGCGGAGGCGTGGGCCGGGACGAACAGCAGCCCGACCGCCCAGAGCCACCCGCCGACCGCCAGCGCGGCCAGGGCCCGTACCAGGTTGCGCCGGTGGTAGTAGGCCTCCAGGTGCTGGGCGTGCTGGTAGTTGTAGATGTCGTCGCCGTCCATGGCTCCCCCCGGAGACCGTTCACCGCCGTTCACCGCTCGACCGGGCCGAGCCTGCCAGACCGGCGCGCGGGCGCGCCAGGGTTTGTCGGTGGCGGCGGCTAGCGTGGTCCGTTCCGATCGATGGCGAGGAGGGCGCGGTGCGACTGCGGAATGTCGAGGCGGGGGACGTGGAGGTGTACGTCCGGATGCGGTGCGACGCGGAGATGATGGCCGAGTTGGGCGGTCCGCTCCCGAGGGAGGCGGTCGAGGCGCGGCTGCGCAAGGACGTCGAGGGCGTCGCGCGGGACACCCTCTGGGCGCGGATGATCGTCGACGACGACGGGCGGACGGCCGGCGGGGTCGTGCTGTGGTCCGCGACGGAGGACGGCGTCACCGTCTCCGAGATCGGCTGGGCGGTGCTGCCCGAGTTCCAGGGGAAGGGCCTGGCCAAGGCGGCCGTGCGGCAGCTGCTCGACGAGGCCGCCCGGGACGGCCGGTGGGGCGAGATCGAGGCCAACCCCGGCGTCACCAACGGTCCGTCCAACGGGATCTGTCGGTCCCTCGGCTTCCGGCTGGTCGGCGAGCGGGACCTGGACTTCGCCGACCGGTGGCTGCGGACCAACCGCTGGGTGGTCGTGGCCGGGGAGCACACCGGGGCGAGCGCCGAGTAGCCGGCCCGGCGCGACGCCCACGAAATAAATCGGGTGCCCCGCCCGTGGAGTCGCCCTACGGTGAGGCTCCATGGGCAACAGCATTGACGGGACGACCGTGGACGTCGTGAACGGGCTCACGGTCCGGGCGGTCGCCGAGGACGAAGTGGCAGCCTGGGAGCGGGCGTTGTTCCTGGGCTTCCACCGTCCGCACGCGCCGAGCGCGACCGAGCTGCGCCGCGCGGACTGGCGGCCGGGCCGCTGGCTGGCCGGCCTGGACGGCGAGCGGATGGTCGCCACCTTCCGCGGCTTCGACACGGAGCTGACCGTGCCGGGCGGCGGCACCGTCACGGCCGACGCGATCACCAACGTGTCCGTCCTCTCCACCCACCGCCGCCGCGGCCTGCTCGGCACCATGATGCGCCGGGAGTTGGCCGCCGCCGCCGAGCGCGGTTCGGCGGTCGCCATCCTGATCGCCGCCGAGTACCGCATCTACGGCCGGTACGGCTTCGGCCCGGCCACCCTCGGCCACGGCTGGAACATCGACCTGCAGCGCGCGCAGGGCCTGCGGGACGACCTGCCGACCGCCCCCGGCGGCCGGGTCGACTTCGTCACCATGGCGGAACTGGCCACGATCGGCCCGGAGTTGCACGACCGCTGGCGGCTCGTCCAGCCCGGTGCGATCACCCGCTCCGAGCAGTGGTGGAAGCGCCGCACCGGCGCGGTGGTGGACCCGGCCGAGGGCTTCTCGGAGCCGTTCGCGGCCGTCCACCGGGACGCCGAGGGCACCGTCACCGGCCTGGTGACCTACCGGGTCACCGACAGCTGGGACGGCAGCTACCCGAACTGCACGCTCAACGTCACCGATTTCCTCGCGCTCGACCTGGCGGCGGCCGCCGCGCTGTGGCGCCTGGTCCTCTCCGTCGACTGGGTGCGCAAGGTCTCGGTGTCCAACCTCGGCCCGGACGACCCGCTGCCGCTGCTGCTCAACGACCCGCGGGGGGCCACCCCGCACGCGGCCAACTCCGACTTCACCTGGGTCCGGGTGCTGGACGTCGAGGCGGCCTTCAACGCCCGGACGTACGGCGCTCCCGGCCGGGTGGTGCTGGCGGTCGAGGACCGGCTCGGCTACGCCGCGGGCCGGTGGGCGATCGAGGTGGGGGAGGGCGGCGTCGGCCGCTGCACCCGCACCACCGATGAGGCCGATCTCGCCCTGGGAGCGAGCGAGTTGGGCTCGTTCCACCTCGGGTCCGAGACGGCCGCGCGGCTGGTCGCGGCCGGTCTGGTGACGGAGCTGCGCCCGGGCGCGGCGGCCGCCGCCGACCTGCTGCTGCGCGCCCCGCTGCGGGCCTGGACGCCGGACATCTTCTGAGCCGGCGCACCCTTCGGGGCCCTTTGGGCCTCCGAGAGCTTCGGGACCTCCGGGACCTTCGAGACCGGATCGCCGGGTGGGCGGTCCGGTCTCCGGCCTGTCCGAGTCGCGTGCGGAGCGGGCTACTTGACGGCCGTCCGGCCGATGGTCGGCAGGATGAAGTCCTGGATGAGCCCCTTGGCGTCGCGCACGATCGGCCGGAACACCCGGTAGCGCGACAGGTTGATCACCCGCGCCGACATCGGCGTGGAGCGCCGGACGAACTCCCTGGTCCGCTCGGTGTCCGGGGTGCGGTCGAAGACCCAGTACAGCACCACGATCATCAGGTAGAGCCAGAGCACGTCGGGCAGCAGCTCGACCAGTTCGGCGTCCAGCTTCGGCGCCAGCTCGGAGCCCACCAGGACCTCGCGGAACAGCTCGACCGCGGTGGCCCGGGCCGGGTGGGACTCGTTCGAGAACGGGCTCAGCGAGCTGGTCGGGTCGGCGGCGGTGCGGAAGAACTGCGCGGAGAACTCGTGGTACGGCGCCGCGGTGTCGAGCCAGGAGGCCAGCGCGATCTCCAGCCGTTCGGTGAAGTCCCGGGTGTGCGCCATCCGGCGCCGGGCCTCGGCGGCGTGGTCGTGGGTCATCCGGTCGTAGAACCCCTGGATCAGGAACTCTTTCGCGGAGAAGTAGTAGTAGGCGTTGCCGACCGAGACGCCCGCCTCGGCGGCGATCGCGCGCATGGTGGTCTTCTCGTAGCCCCGCTCCTGGAACAGCCGCATGGCCG
Source organism: Streptomyces sp. Y1 (assembly GCF_041053115.1). Lineage (NCBI taxonomy): Bacteria > Bacillati > Actinomycetota > Actinomycetes > Kitasatosporales > Streptomycetaceae > Streptomyces > Streptomyces sp. Y1. The sequence continues at coordinate 4,263,811 of NZ_CP163445.1, forward strand.
TCTCCAGGATCAGTGCCCTGGTCGCCTCGCTCTTGTCGGTCTTCGGCTGCGCCCGGCCGCCGGGCAGCGCGCCGGTCTCCGTGGCGGGCAGCGGCTCGCGCTCCGCGCGGGGGGCCGCCGGGGTGTCGGCGGGCCCGTGCTCGCCGTCCGTTCGGTTCGTCGCTGCCAGGTCGTCCACGGGGACGAGCCTAACCGGAGCCGGGGCCCTGGTGGTTGTCGGTGCGTGCGGCACCGGATGCCCCCTCCGCATCCGGTGCCGCACCTACCGCCCCCTGGTGTGGAACACGTCCGGAAGTTCGGTGACAGCACTCTAGGGGCATTACTTGAACGCGTTCAACTCCAATCCGTAGGAGTATCGTCACATGATCAGTTCTAAGAGTGGGCCGGCCGGGTCGGTCGTCGTCCGGAGCGGCGGCCCGGCGGACGCGCGCGCCGTCGCCGAACTGCACGCGCTCAGCTGGCGGACCGCCTACCGGGACTTCGTCCCCGCCGCGGCGCTCGGCGACGGGCTGGCCGAGGAGCGCGGCGAGCTGTGGGAGCTGCGGCTGACCGCCGACTACGGCGGCCCGGAGTCGACCCCCGAGCTGTTGATCGCCGAACGCGACGGCGAGCCGGTCGGGTTCGCCTACCTCGTCCCGGAGCCGGACGGCCGGGTGCTGCTCGACAACCTGCACGTACGGCCCGGCCTCACCGGCGGCGGCATCGGCCGCGCCCTGCTCGCCGCGGCCCGCGCGCACCTCGCCGAGCGGCACCCGGCGGCCGAGCTGTACCTGGAGGTGCTGCGCGCCAACACCCGGGCGATCGCCTTCTACGAGCGCGAGGGCGGGGTGCGCGCCGGCGAACAGGACGGCGTCTTCCCCGGCGGCTTCGTGCTGCCGGAGTACGTCTACGCGTGGCCGCCGGTTCAGTCCGCGTCGTAGACCGTCACCGGCACCCCGCGCGCCACCAGCCGGGCCGTCACCAGCGGTTCGACCCGCTCCCAGCGGCCGCCGGCCAGCCCGCAGCCGATCCTCGGCATGTGGACGGAGGCGCCGAGGTCGAGCACGTGGCCGGCCAGCGCCGCCAGCGCGGCGTCGATCGCCTCGTACCGCACCGGCACCCCGGTGGAGCGGCCGGTCCGGATGCCGCGCTGGCCCACCAGATTGGCCACCCAGACGTACTCCGCGACCCGCACCAGCTGCACCGCGCCCAGCCCGAAGTCGTTCCCCGCCCGCTCCCGGTGCCAGCGCCGGTACGCGGCCTCGGGCTCGGGCCAGCGTCTGGACAGGGCGAGGACGAAGCCCTTGCCCCACCCACCCAGGTCGTTGCAGACGTGGGCGATCACCTTCACGCCCTTGCCCCGGGGCGCGGTGGCGTCGCCCCGGACGTAGCTGATCCCCGTGGTGTCCCCCGTCATGCCCGAACGTTAGACCGGGGCGCTGACAGCCGGCGCGGGATTTTCCCGCCGGTCGCCGTCCAGCAGGCGCCGCCGCCCGGCCAGCCCGATCAGCAGGGCGAGGGCGGCCGCGCCGGCGGGCAGGGCGTACCCGGTGCCCGGGGCGGTGTGCTCGGCCACCGCCCCGGCGAGCGCGGCGCCGGCCGAGATGCCGACCACGATGCCGGACACCGCCACCGCCATCCCCTCGTTCAACTGCCGCTGCGGCAGCAGGTCCTGGATCAGCGTCATCCCGGTGACCATGGTCGGCGCGGTGGCCGTGCCGGCCGCGAACAGTGCCGCCCCGAGCGGCACCAGCCCGACCCCGCCCAGCCCGGCGGCGAGCGGCAGCAGCAGCACCCCGGCCATCGCGGCCACCCCGGCGAGGAACCGCACGCCCGGTGCCCGGCGCGGCGTCAGCAGCCCGAACAGCAGCCCCGCCACGCAGGATCCGCCCGCGACCAGCCCCAGCAGCAGCCCGGCGGCGGGCTTGTGGCCGAGCGCGTCGGCGTAGGCGACGGTGGTGATCTCGGTGGAGCCGAAGATCATGCCGGTGGCCAGGAAGGTCAGCGCCAGTACCCGCAGCCCGGGCACCCGCAGCGGTGAACCGGCATGGGGCCCGGTGCCCTCCGGCTCGGCGCCTTCCGGCTCGGCGAGGGGCGGTTCGGTGCGCCGCTGGGCGGCGAACAGCAGGGCGCCGGTGGTGCCCAGGGCCCAGGCGGTGAGCAGCCCGGCCTCGGGGACGAAGGTCGTGCAGAGCAGCATCCCGAGCACCGGCCCGGACATGAAGCAGAGCTCGTCCAGGGACTGTTCGAGCGAGTTGGCCAGGTGCCGGGCGGCCGGGTCGTCCCGGTACAGGTGCGCCCAGCGGGCCCGGGCCATGCCGCCGAGGTTGGGCGCGGCGGCGCCGGCGGCCCAGCAGAGCGGCAGCGTCCAGTTCGGTGCGCCGAGCCGGACGCACAGCAGCAGCGCGGCGAGCGGCACGGAGACGTACAGCGCGGCCGGAACGGCGACGCGCGCCTGCCCGTAGCGGTCCACCAGCCGTCCGAACAGCGGCAGCCCGACCGCGCCGGTGACCAGCCCGGCCGCCGCGACGGTGCCGGCCAGCGCGTACGAGCCGCGCCGCTCGGTGAGCAGCATGACCAGCGAGACGCCGCTCATCGACATCGCGAGCCGGCCGAGCAGACCGGCCAGGGTGAAGGCGACGGTGCCGGGGGCGGCGAACAGGCGGCGGTAGGAGGGGAGGAGGGCGCGCGGGGGCATGGGGCTCCTGGGCGGGGGAGGGGTGGGGATGCCCGTCAGCTTCGCGGGGGCGGCGGCCCGCGGTCCAACACCTGTTCCGCCGCATTCACAACAGGGTGTTGTCGATCGGTTCCGGGACCCGCTTCCGGATCCGCTCCGGGATCCGTTCCCGGATCCGCTCCGGTCGCCCATGATCCCTTCGGGGCGGCCCGGTTGTTAGTCTGCCGCCCATGCCCCGTGACCTGCACCCCCGTCTGCTGCGCGGTTTCGTCGCGACCGCCGAGACCCTGCACTTCGGCCGGGCGGCCGCGGGGCTGCACGTCGCGCAGCAGGCGCTCAGCCGCGACATCCGGGCGCTGGAGGGGCTGCTCGGCGACGCGCTGTTCAGCCGCACCACCCGCAGCGTCGAACTCACCCCGGCCGGGCGGCGGTTGCTGCCCCAGGCGCGTCGGCTGCTGGCGCTGCACGACGAGATCCTGGCCGGGGCGGCGGCCACCGCCCGGCCCCTGCTGCTCGACCTCAACAGCGACGTCGACGGCCCGGACCTGACCGCCGACCGGGTGCTCGAACGGGCCCGCGCCGCCTGGCCGGAGGGCGAGCTGCTGGCCCGCTTCCACGGCGGGCTGGCGGCCGCGGCCGCCGAGCTGCTGGCGCACCGGCTGGACGCCTCGTTCGGCCGCTTCGCCGGGCTGCCCGCCGAGGTGCGCGACCAACTCGCCCAGCTGCCGGTGCGGTTGGAGCGGATGTCGGTGATGATGGCGGCCACCCACCCGCTCGCCGACCGGTCCGCGCTGCGGCTCGCCGACCTCGCGGGGCACCCGGTCGACGTCTGCGCGGGCAACCCGGCCACCACCGAGTGGGCCGACCTCGGCACCCGGCTGCTGCGCGAGCACGGACTGACGGCGGCCGCCCCGTACGTGCCGCCGGTGGGAGTGGACGAGACCGCCCGCTACCTGGCCCGGCACGGCGACCCGATGCTGACCACGGTCGGCGGCCCGCGCATCCCGGGCGCGGTGAACGTGCCGCTGGTGGAGCCGGTGCCGCTGAGCCTGGTCAGCCTGGTGCACCGGCCCGGTGAGCGCCACCCGGGACTGCGGGCGCTGGCCGGCGCGGCCGCCGGGCTCGGGGCGGCCGAGGGCTGGTTGCGGCGCCCACCGGGCAGCTGGCTGCCCGCGCCGGACGCGGCGCTGCTCGGCTGAGCGCGCGGCCCTCGGGGCATGCGCCTGAAGCATGCGCCGGAAGCAAGCGCCTGAAGCAGGCGGCGCCTTCGGGGCGGGCGCCGGAAGCAGGACACCGCCCCTGCCGTCGGGGACCGGCAGGGACGGTGCGATCAGGGGGCGGCCGGGTCAGGCGGCGGCCTTGACGGCGGAGATGTCGAAGCTGAGCTTGACCTTCTCGCCGATCAGCACGCCGCCGGTCTCCAGGGCCGCGTTGTAGGTCAGGCCGAACTCGGTGCGGTCGACGACGGCCTTGCCCTCGAAGCCGACCCGCTCGGCGCCGTACGCGTCGGTGGCGCTGCCGGTGTACTCCAGGTCGAGGACGACCGGGCGGGTGGCGTCCTTGATGGTCAGGTCGCCGTGCATCCGGTAGGTGTCGCCGTTCAGCCGCTCGACGGAGGTGCTGCGGAAGCGGATCTCCGGGTAGCTGTCGGCGGCGAAGAAGTCGCCGGTGCGCAGGTGCTCGTCGCGCTGGGCCTGGTTGGTGTCGATGCTGGCGACCTTGATCACCAGCTCCGCCGAGGAGTTGGCCGGGGCGGCGCCGTCCAGGTGCAGCTTGCCGTCGTACTCGGTGAAGCGGCCCTTGACGTTGGTGACCATCGCGTGGCGGACCGAGAAGCCGACCTCGCTGTGCATGGCGTCGATCGCCCAGTCGCCGCTCAGGTGGGAGAGGTCCGGGCCGGCCGGGGTCTGGACGGCGGTGACGGTGGTGGTGGCGGTCTTGCTGCGGTTGAACAGGCCCATGGCTCCTCCTCGGGTCCGAAGCCATTTGTTTAGGCTTCAACTTGTTGACTCCACTGTAGCCCCGTCTCGTTCAAGTTTCAACCACTACGTCCGGAAGAGTGTCGGACCACCCGGTTAGGCTGCGAAAAGCCCCGCCGTCCGCCCCTGGGAGTCCCGATGTTCGTCCTGCACGCGCTGTGGCGGGCGGACGGCCGGCTGGCGCTCTGGGCCGAGGACGCCCGCGGCTACCCCGGCGCCCTGACCGGCGCCGCCCCCCGGGCCGACCGGCCCGCCCCGCACGCCCACCCGTACGCCTGTCCGGCCGGCGAGCTGGCCACCGTGCTCGGCGGCATCGGCCCCGGCCTCGGCTGGCTCGCCGCGCAGGCCCCCGAACGCTGGGCGGGCCTGCTGCTGCCCACGGTCGGCGCGCTGCCCGCCCCCTCGCCCGACCTGCCGGTCACCCCGCCGCGCGGCGGCGCCGTGCTCACCCCCTGGCGGGTGCCCGCCCTGCTCTTCGAGCCCGGGGCGGCCGCCCAGCTGCTCGGCGAGGTCTTCGACCCGCACTGGGCCGTCACCGACGCCGACCTGCCCGGCACCGGCCGGGTCGAGGTCGTCCACGGCCCCGCGCTGCGCTGGCTCACCGGCGTGCACGACCTCGCCTGGCGGGCGGTCGGGCACGGCCGGGTGCTGCCGCAGGCCGTCCCCGGCGACGGCCCGCAGGCCCGGTGGCGCCCCGACCTCGGCCCGGCCGGGCGCCGCGAGGCCGCCGCGCTGGCGGCGGGCTGCCCGCCCGTCCTGCTGGGGGAGTGGCCCGCCCGCCCCGCCCCCACCGGCGAGGCGCTGCTGGTGGAGGCGCTCGGTGCCCTGGTGGACGCCGAGGCCCGCGCGGCCCTGGCCGGGGCGCCCTTCCCGGCCGGCGCCACCACCCCCGAGCGCTGGCTGCACGCCCTCACCGGCCCCGTCGCCGAGGTCGCCGCCCCGCCCGAGGACGTCGCCGAACTGCGCGACCGGCTCGCCGCCTGGTACGCCGCCGCCGAACCCGCCGAGCCGGCGCTGCGGCTCTGCTTCCGCCTGGTCGAACCGCTCGGCCCCGACGCGGACGACCCCGAGGGTCACCCCTCCGACGACGCCTGGCGGCTGGAGTTCCTGCTCCAGGCCGTCGACGAGCCCTCCCTGCTGGTCCGCGCCGCCGACCTGCACGAGGGCGGCGCCGCCCGGGCCGCGCTCACCCGCGCGGCCGCCCGACCCGGGGGGCAGGACGTCGACCCGGCCGACGTCCTGGTCGCCGAACTCGCCCGCGCCGCCCACCGCTGGCCCGCCCTGGACGCGCTGCGCCACCGCTCCCGCCCGTCCGCCCTGCCGCTCGACCGGGCCGGCGCGCTGGACTTCCTGCGCACCGCCGCCCCCGCCCTCGCCGAGGCCGGCTTCGGCGTGCTGCTGCCCGCCTGGTGGCGCCGCCGCCCCCGGCTCGGCCTGGCCCTGCGCGCCGCCGCCCCGCCCGCGCCGGGCTCGCTCGCCGTCAGCAGTCAGGTCGACCACGACGCCGTGGTCGCCTTCCGCTGGCAGGCCGCGCTGGGCCCGGACGGCGCCCCGCTCACCGAGCGGGAACTGGCCGAACTCGCCGCCGCCAAACAGGAGCTGGTGCGCGTCCGGGGCACCTGGCTGGAGGCCGACCCGGCCCAGATCGCCGCCGCGCTGGCCTTCCTCGCCGAGCAGCGCGACGGTGTGCTGCCCACCGCCGACCTGCTGCGGCTCGCCCTCGACCCGGAGGCGACCGTCGCCGGGCTGCCGGTCACCTCCGTCCGGGTGGACGGCCCGCTCGGCGACCTGCTCGCCGGCCGTGCCGACGTCCCGGCCGGGCCTGAACGCGCCGACCCCCCACCGGACTTCCGGGCCGAGCTGCGACCGTACCAGCGGCGCGGGCTGGCCTGGCTGCGGACCATGTCCGACCTCGGGCTCGGCGCCGTCCTGGCCGACGACATGGGCCTCGGCAAGACCGTCCAGACCCTCGCCCTGCTGGCCGCGGAGAAGGCCGGGGGCGCCACCGGCCCGACCCTGCTGGTCTGTCCGATGTCGCTGGTCGGCAACTGGCAGCGCGAGGCGGAGCGCTTCGCCCCCGGCCTACGCCGGTACGTCCACCACGGCTCGGGCCGCCTCGGCCCCGACCGGCTCGCCGCCGCCGTCGAGGGTGTGGACCTGGTCGTCACCACCTACGGGCTGGTCCAGCGCGATCTCGCCGCGCTGCGCACGATCCGCTGGCGCCGGATCGTCGCCGACGAGGCGCAGCACGTCAAGAACGCCGGTACCGCGCAGGCACGGGCGATCCGCGTGCTGCCCGTCGCCCGGCACCGGATCGCCCTGACCGGCACCCCGGTGGAGAACCGGCTCTCCGAACTGCACGCCGTGCTGGACTTCGCCAACCCCGGCCTGCTCGGCCCGGCCGAGCGCTTCAAGGAGCGCTACGCGATTCCGGTCGAGCTGCACCGCAACCCCGAGCGCACCGCTGAACTCCGGCGCCGCACCGCCCCGTTCGTGCTGCGCAGGCTCAAGTCCGACCCGGCGGTGGCGGCCGAGCTGCCCGCCAAGCAGGAGATGACCGTCTGGTGCAACCTCACCGCCGAACAGGCCGGCCTCTACCAGGCGGTGGTGGCCGACCTGCTGCGGCGGGTCGAGGGCATCCGGGGCGTGGAGCGGCGCGGCACGGTGCTCGCGGCGATCGGCAAGCTCAAGCAGGTCTGCAACCACCCGGCCCAACTCCTGCACGACGGATCGCCGTTGGGCGAGCGTTCGGGCAAGGTCGCCCGGCTCGCCGAACTGCTGGAGGAGGCGCTGGCCGAGGGCGACCGGACGTTGGTCTTCACCCAGTACGCCGAGTTCGGCGCGATGCTCCGCCCGTACCTGGAGCGCCGGCTCGGCGAGGAGGTGCTGTACCTGCACGGCGGTGTCCCGCGCGCCCGCCGCGAGGAACTGGTCGAGCGCTTCCAATCGCCGGACGGGCCACGGGTGTTCCTGCTCTCGCTGCGGGCCGGCGGCACCGGCCTCAACCTGACCGCCGCCAACCAGGTGATCCACCTGGACCGTTGGTGGAACCCGGCGGTCGAGCAGCAGGCCACCGACCGCGCGTTCCGGATCGGCCAGCGCCGGGACGTCCAGGTCCGCCGACTGGTCTGCGTCGGTACCGTCGAGGAGCGGATCGACGAACTCCTGTCCGCCAAGCGCTCGTTGGCCGAAGCCGTGGTGGGGGAGGGGGAGCACCGGCTCACCGAACTGCCGCTCGACGAGCTGCGCGAACTGATCACCCTGACCCGCGAGGACGCCGTCGCCGAGGAGGACGCGTGAGCGAGCGCAGCGAGCCCGATGCCCCCATGGTCAACGTCGCCGCCTACTGGCGCGGCGACTTCACCCTGCGCCCGGAAGGCCGCGCCGAGGACGAGCCGGACGCGGACGCCCCCTCGCTCGCCCGCCTCGGCCGCTCCGGCATCACCGCGCACGGCCGCGACCTGGCCACGCTGCTCGCCCCCGCCTACGACGCGTTCCTCGGCTGAAGGCCGCCTGCCCGCCCGCGCCCGCCCGTGCCCGCCCGCCCGCGCCCGCCCGTGCCCGCCCGCCCGCGCCCGCCCGTGCCCGCCCGCCCGCGCCCGCCCGTGCCCGCCCGTGCCCGCCCGCCCGCGCCCGCCCGTGCCCGCCCGTGCCCGCCCGCCCGCTACCGTGCGGTAGCGTCCCGACCGTGACCGACACCACCGACGCCCGTCTGGCCGACTTCGAGCAGCACCGGCGCACGGTCTTCGGCATCGCCTACCGGATGCTCGGCAGCGTCGCGGACGCGGAGGACCTGGTCCAGGACACCTGGCTGCGCTGGAGCGCCGTGACCGGCCCGGTGGCGAGCCCCGGCGGCTACCTGGCCCGGACGGTCACCAACCTCGCCCTCAACCGGCTGTCCTCCGCCGCCGTCCGCCGCGAGTCCTACGTCGGCCCGTGGTTGCCCGAGCCGCTGGTCACCGAACCGGACGCGACCGAGGGCGTCGAGCGCGCCGAGTCCGTCTCCCTCGCCCTGCTGGTGGTGCTGGAGAGCCTGTCCCCGCTGGAGCGGGCGGTGTTCGTGCTCAAGGAGGCCTTCGGCTTCTCCTACCCGGAGATCGCCGAGGCGCTGGACCGCACCGAGGCCGCCTGCCGCCAGGTCGGCAGCCGGGCCAGGGCGCAGGTGCGGGCCCGCCGGCCGCGCTACGACGCCCCGCCGGAGCTGCGCCGCCGGGCCACCGAGGAGTTCCTGGCGGCCTGCGTCGGCGGCGACCTCAACCGGATGCTCGACCTGCTCGCCCCCGAGGTCACCACCTGGAGCGACGGCGGAGGTGTCGTCCGCGCCGCGCTGCGGCCGGTCACCGGCGCCGGGAACGTCGCCCGCTTCGTCCTCGGCGTGCTCGGACAGCTCGGCGAACGGGCCGCGGTCCGCCCGGTCCTGGTCAACGGCGAGCCCGGCCTGCTGGTCACCGTGGACGGCGCGGTCGACTCCGTCTCCGTGCTCGACTTCGCCGAGGGGCCGGACGGCGGCCCGCTGGTCTCCGCGATCCGCGCCGTCCGCAACCCGCACAAGCTCGCGCACCTTGCCCACCTCGCGCACCGCGCCGACCGGGCTTGACCCTCGACCAGGTCGAGCCCGCAGAGTCACCGCATGGAGAGCGAGCTGCACAGCATCGGCGCCCTGTCCCGCGCGAGCGGCCTGGGCGTCGGCACCCTGCGCTACTACGACAGCGCCCAGGTGCTCGCGCCCGCCTGGGTCGACCCGCAGACCGGCTACCGCTGGTACCGGCCCGACCAGCTCGCCGACGCCCGCCTGCTGGCCCGGCTCCGCCGGGTCGGCCTGCCGCTGGCCGGCATCCGCGCGGTGCTCGGCGCCGCGCCCGGCAGCGGCGCGGGCCACCAGGTGCTCGACGCGCACCTGCGCCGCCTGGAGGACGGCCTCGCCGACGCCCGCCGCGAGCTCTCCCTGATCCGCACGATGATCGACCAGAGGGAGCAACCGATGACCACCACGCCCGCAGGCCTCCGCCTCGCCGTCCCCGCCGGGGAGCTGGCCGCCGCCCTGGAGGCGGTCCGCTTCGCGGTCGGCAGCGACCCCGAGCAGCCCTCCCTCGCCGGGGTGCTGTTCGAGCCGGACGGCCCGGTGCTGCGACTGGTCGCCACCGACCGCTACCGGATGGCCTTCGCCGAGGTCCCGGCCACCGGGGCGCCCGAGCAGCCGACCGCGGGCACGATCGTCCCGACCCCGCTGGTGGACGCGCTGCGCGCGCTGCTCGCCGCCGGTCCGGCCGAGGCGGTGCTCACCCTCGGCGGCGGCCGGGTCCGGGCCGAGGCCGGCGGGCACCGGATCGAGGGCGCCGCCCTGGACTTCGACTACCCCGACCACCGGGCCGTCACCAGGCTCGAACCGCGGCACCGGATCACCCTCCCGGCGGACGAGCTGCGCACCGCCGTCGCCACCGGCGCCACCCGCACCCTCCCCTCCGGCCCGCACGGCGCCGACTGCGAGGTCAGCGTCCTCGTCCCCACCCCGGACGGCCGGCTCGCCGTCGCCGCCGGGCCGGCCGGCGGGCCCGGCATCGCCGTCAACCGCGACTACCTGCTCGACGCCCTCGCCGCCGGGCGCCCCGAGCAGCTGCTGCTCGAACTCGGCGGCCCGATCGCCCCGCTCGCCGTCCGCAGCCCCGGCCGGCCCGGCACCTTCTCCGTCCTGATGCCCGTCCGCCTCCCCGAGGCCTCCTGATCCGTTTGCTGGCGCTAGCGCCCTGCTTGCAAAAGCAAGCGGGGTGTTGCAGGCTGTCGGCATGGCCTCACTGAACGTCGGCTCGCTGGGCGAGTACATCCGGGAGCAGCGCCGGAACGCGCAGTACTCGCTGCGGCAGCTGGCGGAGGTCGCCGGCGTGTCCAACCCGTACCTCAGCCAGATCGAGCGAGGGTTGCGCAAGCCGAGCGCGGAGATCCTGCAGCAGATCGCCAAGGCGCTGCGGATCTCGGCGGAGACGCTGTACGTCCAGGCCGGGATCCTGGAGGAGCGGCGGGGCGAGGGCCACGAGCTGCGGGCCTCGATCCTGGCCGATCCGCTGATCAACGAGCGGCAGAAGCAGGCGCTGCTCGCGGTCTACGACGCCTTCCTGAAGGAGAACGCCGCCCCGGCCGCCTCCGACTCCGCCGCCGGCGCGACGACCGACGGCCCAGCCGCCCAGAACACCCACCGGGAGGACCGGTAACCATGCCGATCACGGACGAGATCAAGAAGACCCTCACCGACCCGACCCCGCTGTACGCCCTCGCCGGCGCCGGGGACCTGGCGTACGAGAAGCTGCGCGAGGTGCCGGGCCGGGTGGAGGCGCTGGCGTCGGACCCGAAGGGCGCCCAGGAGAAGGCGGCCGCCAGGTTCCAGGAGGCGCAGTCGCTGGTGGCCGGGGCGCAGGCCAAGGTCACCGAGGCGGTCACCGCCCTGCCGACCGACCTCAAGGGGCTGCAGGAGCGCGCCCAGGGTTTCGCCCTGCAGCAGGTGGCCCGCGCGGTCGAGCTGGCGGTGAAGGCCCGGGAGGCGTACGACGAGCTGGCCGAGCGCGGCAAGGTCGCGGTGGAGAAGGCCCGTCCGGGCGCCGCGACCGAGGCCGCCGAGGCCACCGAGCCCGCCGTCGAGCCGGTGGAGATCGAGGCCGCGGAGCCCGTCGAGCCCGCCGAGGCCGGGCCGAAGAAGACCGGCCGCGCCCGGAAGGCCGCGGACGACCGCTAGGCGTGGCCGCCGGGCAGGCGTGGAAAGCCGCCGAACGGGGCACATCCGGTGACTGCGGGACGTTGAGAGCAGAGCGGACAGCCACCCGTGCCAGGATGGGCGGCCGGGCGCCGCAGCACGGACGACGGAGGAGACCACGGTGGGTGGAGTGTTCCAGATCTTGGCCCTGGACTACCTGAACCCGTTCTGGTGGGTGGCGGTGGCGATCCTCGGCTTCAAGCTGTTCGTCCTGCTCGACGCGGCCTCCCGCCGCGAGGACGCCTACCGGGCGGCGGACAAGAAGACCAAGCAGTTCTGGCTGGTGATCCTGGGGATCGCGTTCGGCCTGGACCTGCTGTTCGGGGCGATGCCGCTCTCCAGCTTCCTCACCCTCGCCGGGCTGGTCGCGGCGATCGTCTACATGGTGGACGTCCGCCCGGCGATCCGGGCGCTGACCGGCGGGAGCGGCGGCCGGAGCAACTCCGGCCCGTACGGCCCCTGGTGAGCGGCCACTGAACGCGCCGTCCGCTGAACGCGCCGGCCACTGGACGCATCGGCCCGGCCGGGGATCCCCCGACCGGGCCGAGTCGTGTCCGCCGGGCGTCAGCCCAGGATCAGCTGCACCGGGTTGCGCTCCAGCAGCAGCACCGCGACGTCGTCCGTCAGCGCGCCGCCGTTCAGCTCCTCGACCTCGGCGATGGCACTGTCGACCAGCCGCCCCCTGGTCAGCCCGGCGCTCTGGTGGTCGGCGACCAGGTCCGCCAAGCCGTCCTGCCCGAGGCGCCGCGACCCGGCCCCGACCCGGCCCTCGATCAGGCCGTCGGTGTAGAGCAACAGCCGCCAGCCGGGCTGGAGTTCGACGTCGTGGGCGGGCCATGCGGCCTGCCCGTCGTGGCAGGGCAGCAGGCCGAGCGCGGGCCCGGCGAGGTCGGCGGGCAGGGTGACCGGGCGGTGGTCGCGGCCGAGCAGCAGCGGCGCGGGGTGTCCGGCGAGGTAGAGCCGGGCCCGCTCGCAGGCGCCGAGCGAGTCGAGGCCGGTGTCCGTGCGGCCGGGCTCGATCACGAGCATGCAGAGCGTCGCGAAGATCTCGTCGCTGCGCCGCTCGTGCTCCAGCACGTGCTGGAGGGTGGTGAGCAGGGCCTCGCCGGTGAGGCCGGCGAAGACCAGGGTGCGCCACGCTATCCGGAGCGCGACGCCGAGCGCGGCCTCGTCCGGACCGTGGCCGCAGACGTCGCCGATCACCACGTGGACGGTGCCGTCGTCGGTGCGGACGGCGTCGTAGAAGTCGCCGCCGAGCAGGGCGCGGCGCCGGCCGGGGCGGTAGCGGCGGGTGAAGGAGAGCCCGGCGCCGTCGAGCAGCGGGGTGGGCAGCAGGTGGCGCTGCAGGCGGGCGTTCTCCTGGCCGCGCAGCTCGGCCTCGACCAGGCGGCGCTGGGACTCGTCGGCGCGCTTGCGCTCGACGGCGTAGCGCAGCGCGCGGGCCAGCAGCGGGCCGTCCGTCTCGTGCTTGATCAGGAAGTCCTGGGCGCCGGCGGCGACGGCGGCCGCGCCGATCTCCGCCCCGGCGGCGTCGGTGAGCACCACGACGGGGGTGTGCGGGGCGCGGCGGAGCAGTTCGTGCAGCCCCTCCAGCCCGTCCGAGGCGTCGGACGGGTGCGGTAGGTCGGCGGGGGAGGCGAGGTCGAGCAGCACGCAGTCGAACTCGGGGCCGCGGGCGCCGCGCCCGCGCCGGGCGGAGGGGGCGGGCGGGGCCAGCAGTTCGGTGGCCTGGTCCAGCCCGCGGGCCCAGTGCAGGGCGATCGAGGTGCCGCTCTCGGCGGCCGCGGCCTTGATCAGCTGGGCGTCGGAGGCGTCGTCCTCGATGACCAGCAGCCGCAGCGGCGGGGCGCCGTCTGCCGGCGCGTCGCCCGGTGCCGGGCTGTCGCCGAGGTGGGAGGCGCGGGTGCGGGGGTGAGGTATCGGGGGAGCGGTCGCCGGGCCGGTGGTGGTGGGGTGGTTGCGGGCACGGCTGAGCCGGGCGCCGTCATGGGCGTCCGGCTGGTCCGCGGCACCAGGTGCCCGCCCGTCTCCCGTTGCGGGCATCGGTGGTTCCTCCCTTTCCCCGCATGCGTAACGGCCGGCGTCCGTCCGCAGTGCCCGGTCGGCACCGTGCGGCGGGGAACTTCTCGCGACCATCGCGACCATAACGTGATCTCCGGGGATTTCTCCGGCCGACCGGCGCCGTTGTGGCTCGTGCCACGCCGGTGGCAGGGTGGTCAGTGGTCCGGTGAACGGACTCGGATGGCGGACGGGGCCCGCACCCCGGGGGTGCGGGAGCGGGTCGGAACGGGGGCGAGGAATGGTGACGCGGATCACCCTGGTCGAGGGTGACATCACGGAACAGCAGGTGGACGCGGTCGTGAACGCCGCCAACTCGTCGCTGCTGGGCGGCGGCGGGGTGGACGGCGCGATCCACCGCCGGGGCGGGCCGGAGATCCTGGCGGACTGCCGCCGGCTGCGCGCCTCGCACTGGGGCAAGGGGCTGCCCACCGGACGGGCGGTGGCCACCACGGCCGGGCGGCTGCCCGCCCGCTGGGTGGTGCACACGGTCGGGCCGGTGTTCCTGGAGGGGGAGTACGAGGAGCGGGCGGGGCTGCTGGCCTCCTGCTATCGCGAGTCGCTGCGGACGGCGGCGGAGCTGGGCGCCCGCACGGTGGCGTTCCCGGCGGTGTCGGCCGGGATCTTCGGCTGGCCGCCGGCGGACGCGGCCCGGATCGCGCTCTCCACCGTCGCCGAGGTGCTGGCGGGCGGGGACGCGCGGGCGGGCGCGGAGCTGGCGGAGGTGCGGTTCGTGCTGTTCGGGGCGGAGATGTACGGGGTGTTCGAACAGGCCCGGGCGGAGCTGTTCGGGCGGGACGGCTGACGGCTGACGGCTGAGCGTTTGGGCGGCTGAGCGGCTGAGGGCACGGCGACCGCCGAGCGGTCCGCGGTGCCGCCGCTCGGCGGCCTCCATCGTGGCGCGGCGGGGCGTCAACACGCCAGAGATATTCGATAACTCGTTCGAGTGAATGCGGGGTGGCGCCCCGCCAAGGCGCTCCGACAAAGCACGGCGCCTCGGCACGGCGCCACGGCACGGCGCTACGGCGCGGCGCTACGGCGCGAGCGCCGTCCACGGCACCGTGACCTCGCCCTGCCGCCACCGCCCCCGCGCGTCCACCAGCGGCCAGCTGCCCGCCAGCGCCGTGCAGGCCGCCACCCAGCGCTGCCGCGCCCCGAACGCCCCGTACGGCGCGGCCGCCGCCCAGGCCCGGTCGAAGTCGGCCAGGAAGGCGTGCACCGGCCGGCCCGGAACGTTGTGGTGGATCAGCGCCTTCGGCAGCCGCTCGGCCAGGTCGGAGGGCTGCCCGAGGCCGCCCAGCCGGGCCGCGAAGGTCACCGTCCGGGGCCCCTCCGGGCCGAGCGCCACCCACACGTGCCGCCGCCCGATCTCGTCGCAGGTGCCCTCGACCAGCAGCCCGTCCGGCGCGAGCCGGGCGCACAGCCGCTCCCACACCTCGGCCACCGCCGACTCCTCGTACTGCCGCAGCACGTTGGCCGCCCGGATCAGCTGCGCCCGGGCGCCGCCGTCCAGCGGCACCTCGAAGCCGCCGCGCCGGAAGGTCAGCAGCGGCGGCACCGCGTACGGCTGCGCGGCGGCGACCCGCTCCGGCTCGATCTCGATCCCGACCACCCGGACGTCCGGCCGCACCGCGCGCAGCCGCCCGGCCAGCTCGACGGCCGTCCACGGCGCCGCGCCGTAGCCGAGGTCGACCGCCACCGGCGGCCGCTCGGCGGCGCGCAGCGCGCCGCCCAGGGTGTGCGCGATCCAGCGGTCCATCCGGCGCAGCCGGTTGGTGTTGGTGGTGCCCCGGGTGACCGTGCCCACCGGCCGGCCGGTCCGCCCCCGGGAGGGCGCGGCGGAGGCGGGGTCGAAGGTGGCGGCCATGCCGAGAAGGGTAGTCGGCGCCCGCGACCGGGATCGGTCGCACCTGCTCTGACCAGCGCGGCTGCCGCCGCGGCCGAGGAACTGGCCTGTCCCCGTCATCTCGCCGCCCGAACCGGGAATGCCCGGCCTCCGTCGCGTGGTTGGCACACTGGTGGTGATGTGTGCCCGGACGGGGCAGCGCACACCGGACAGCCGGCGGCCCGGACGCGGACCGCCGGGACGGGCCGCACACGAGGAGGCTTCAGCCAGGTGATCCAGCACCCCGTCCGTTCGGTACGCCGTGCCCAGCCCGCCGCGCCCGCGCGCGGCCGGCTCCAGTCGCTCGTCCCGGGCCGCCGCCGCCCGCGCCGGATAGCCATGCTGAGCGTGCACACCTCGCCGCTGCACCAGCCCGGCACCGGGGACGCGGGCGGGATGAACGTCTACATCGTCGAGCTGGCCAAGCGGCTGGCCGCGCTGAACATCGAGGTCGAGGTGTTCACCCGGGCGATCTGCTCGGACGACGCGCCCACCGTCGAGCTGGCCCCCGGCGTGCTGGTCCGGCACGTCACCGCCGGGCCGTACGAGGGCCTGGTCAAGGAGGACCTGCCGGCCCAGCTGTGCGCCTTCACCCACGGCGTGCTGCGCACCGAGGCCGGCCACCGCCCCGGCCACTACGACCTGGTGCACTCGCACTACTGGCTCTCCGGGCAGGTCGGCTGGCTGGCCGCGCAGCGCTGGGGGGTGCCGCTGGTGCACACCATGCACACCATGGCGAAGGTCAAGAACGCCGCGCTGGCCGAGGGCGACACGCCCGAGCCCGCGGCCCGGGTGATCGGCGAGACCCAGGTGGTCGAGGCGGCCGACCGGCTGATCGCCAACACCACGGAGGAGGCCGCCGAGCTGGCGCTGCACTACGCCGCCCGGCCCGACCAGCTGGCCGTCGTCCACCCCGGGGTCAACCTGGACGTCTTCCGCCCCGGCGCCCCCGGGGCCGGCGCGGACGCCCGGGCCCGGCTGGGCCTGCCGCAGGACGCCGCCGTGCTGCTGTTCGCCGGCCGGATCCAGCCCCTGAAGGCGCCGGACGTGCTGCTGCGGGCGGTCGCCGCACTGCTGGAGCGCCGCCCGGAGCTGCGCGAGCGGCTGGTCGTGCCGGTGGTCGGCGGGCCGTCCGGCACCGGGCTGGCCCGCCCGGAGAGCCTGCACAAGCTGGCCGCCCAGCTGGGCATCGGGGACGTGGTGCGCTTCCACCCGCCGGTCGGCCAGGCGCAGCTGGCGGACTGGTACCGGGCGGCGACGGCCCTGGTGATGCCCTCGTACAGCGAGTCCTTCGGGCTGGTCGCGCTGGAGGCGCAGGCCTGCGGCACCCCGGTGGTGGCGGCCGCGGTCGGCGGCCTGCCGGTGGCGGTGCGGGACGGCGAGTCCGGCACCCTGGTGCAGGGGCACGACCCGGTGGCGTGGGCGCACGCGCTGGAGCCGTACGTCACCGACCGGGAGCTGGTGGCCCGGCGCGGCGCGGCGGCGGCCCGGCACGCGGCCGGCTTCGGCTGGGACACCGCGGCGGCGACCACCGCCGAGGTGTACGCCGGCAGCCTGGCCCGCCCGGCCGGGCGGCTGGCCGTGGCCCGGCGCCGCCTGGTCTGAGCCCGTCCGGTCCGGGCCCGTCTGGCAGGGCCGGTCCGGTCCGGGCCCGTCTGGCCGGGCCGTCCCGCGCGCCATGCGGGTACCGACGAGTAACGTCACTCCCATGGCAATCCGCACCAAGGACGAGGCCCTGACCCTCCTGCGCACCGCCCTGGACGACGCCGGGGTGGCCTGGGAGCCGGCCGCCGCCGACCCGTACACCCTGGTGGCGACCCTCCCGGGCACCCGGAAGCTGAACACCGCCTGTGCCCTGCGGGTCGGCGATCACACCCTGTCGGTGAACGCCTTCGTGATCCGCCGCCCGGACGAGAACCACGAGGCCGTCTACCGCTGGCTGCTGGAGCGCAACACCCGGCTGTACGGCGTCGCCTACGCGATCGACGCGCTCGGCGACGTCTACCTGGCCGGCCGGCTCGCGCTGGAGGCGCTCACCCCGGACGCCGTGGACCGGCTGCTCGGGACGGTGCTGGAGAACGCCGACGAACCGTTCAACACCCTGCTGGAGCTGGGCTTCGCCACCGCGATCCGGCGCGAGTGGGAGTGGCGCACCAAGCGCGGGGAGTCCACCCGCAACCTGGCCGCCTTCGCCCATCTGGCCGCCGCCCCGCAGGCCGCAGGAGCCCCGGAGCCCCCGGCGGCCGGCTGACGAACGCCGTCAGGCGCCCGCCGGGGCCTTCTCCGGGGACTTCTCCGGAGCCGGGGCCTTCCCCGCCTCCGCGGCGGGCGCCGCCACCTCCGTCACGGAGTCCGTCCCGACCCGCTCGGCCCCGCCCGTCCGGCGGCCCAGCGCCACGTGCCCGAGCGCCGCGGCCGTGCCGCACAGCCCGCACACCAGCCAGAGCGTCCCCGGCCCGGACCGGTCGAGCAGGAGCCCGCCGGCCGCCGGCCCGAGGAACGAGGCGAGCGACCAGGAGAGCGAGTAGACGCCCTGGTAGCGGCCGCGCCCGTGGGTCGGTGCCAGCTCGGCGACCAGGCCCATCGTGGTCGGCGCGTTCAGGATCTCGCCGACCGTCCAGACCACCACCGAGAGCGCGAACAGCCACGCCGAGGACCCGGCCAGCGCCGCCAGGCCGAAGCCCCAGCCGGCGAACAGGCAGCTGGCGATCAGCAGCCCGGTGCGCGAGCGGCCCTCCATCCACCGGGTGAGCGGGATCTGCAGCACCACGATCAGCAGCCCGTTCAGGCCGATGACCAGCCCGTACTCGGTGGAGGTGATCCCCGAGGCGCCCATGTCGACGGCCAGCGTGGTGCTGCCCTGCTGGAAGACCAGCGCGAGCAGCAGGTTCAGCCCGACCACCGCCATGAACGGCGCGTCCCGGAACACCGTGAGCAGGCCGATCCGCGGCTCGGCGGCGTTCCGGTCCGCGCCGGGCTCGGCCTCCTGCGGCCTGGTCTCCGGGACGCGGATGAAGATCACCACCGCGCAGACCAGCGTGGTCAGCGCGTCCAGCACGAACAGTGTGAGGTAGCCGTGCACGGCGATCAGCCCGGCCACGGCGGCGGAGAGGCCGAAGCCGATGTTGATCGCCCAGTAGTTGAGCGAGTACGCCCGGACCCGGTCCTCGGCCGGGACGAGGTCGGCGATGATCGCCGAGGTGGGCGGCCGGGTGGCGTTGTTGCAGAGGCCGACCAGGAAGGCCACCACGGCGATCGCCACCTGGCCGTCCATGAAGCCGAGCACGGCGGTGGACACCGCGGTCCCCAGCTGGGCGGCGACCAGCGTCGGCCGGCGCCCGATCCGGTCCGCGAGCACGCCCGCGCCGAGCGCCGCGATCGCCGAGCCCAGCCCGAACAGCGAGGCCACCAGCCCCGCGTACGAGGCCGAGTACCCCCGGTCGGTGGTCAGGTAGAGCGCGAGGAAGGTCACCACGAAGGCGCCGAGCTTGTTCACCAGCGTGCTCACCCAGAGCCACCAGAACTCGCGCGGCAGCCCGCCCACCGTCTCCTTCACCAGTCTTCGGATCCGGGGATTGGCGACCAGGGCGACGAGCATGTGGGGGCTCCCGAGGGCAGGCGTGCGGGCGCGAGGACCGGGCGGCGCGGGCAGGCCCGACCGGCCGACGCATGTAAGTGGCAGGTACGCCGTGCACACATTACTCGTCAGCCCGGTGATCGGCCCAGGGGTTTTTCCGCCCTCCACTAAGCTGGGCCGCATGGCTGACACGACGTACCGACTCATCCTGCTCCGCCACGGCGAGAGCCAGTGGAACCAGAAGAACCTGTTCACCGGTTGGGTCGACGTCGACCTCAACGAGAAGGGTGAGAAGGAGGCCGCCCGCGGCGGCGAGCTCTTGGCCGCCGAGGGCCTGCTGCCCGACGTGGTGCACACCTCGCTGCTGCGCCGCGCCATCCGCACCTCGCAGATCGCGCTGGACAAGGCCGACCGCCACTGGATCCCGGTCTCCCGTAGCTGGCGCCTGAACGAGCGCCACTACGGCGCCCTCCAGGGCAAGGACAAGGCCCAGACCCTGGCCGAGTTCGGCGAGGAGCAGTTCCAGCTCTGGCGCCGCTCCTACGACACCCCGCCGCCGGTGCTGGCCGACGACAACGAGTACTCGCAGGCCGGTGACGCCCGCTACGCCGAGATCCCGAGCGAGCTGCGCCCGCGCACCGAGTGCCTCAAGGACGTCGTCGAGCGGATGCTCCCGTACTGGTACGACGCCATCGTCCCGGACCTCGCCGGCGGCCGGACCGTCCTGGTCACCGCCCACGGCAACAGCCTGCGCGCGCTGGTCAAGCACCTCGACGGCATCTCCGACGAGGCCATCGCCGGCCTCAACATCCCGACCGGCATCCCGCTCGTCTACGAGCTGGACGCCGACTTCAAGCCCGTCACCGCGGGCGGCCGCTACCTCGACCCGGACGCCGCCGCGGCCGCCATCGAGGCGGTCAAGAACCAGGGCAAGAAGTAGGGCCAGCATCAGGGCCCGCCATAGGCCCGACGCCTTCGGGGCCCCGCCGTCCGGTTCGCCGGGGGCGGGGCCCTCGTCGTTGTCGCGGTGTCGGCGGGTGGGCCAACCGGCCGGTGCGGTGGGCGAGTTGGGGTGGCCGGGCCGGGGTGCGGCCAAAATGGTTCAGACCATTGACGGCGGTGGGTGGGGCTCCTACCGTGAGGGCACCGGGCTGGCGCAAGCATGCCAAGGGTTCCCCTGCCCCGGGCCGCCGCACCCCCACGCGCGCGCGTCCGCCGCCCGGCGCACACTCCATCCACCCCCACGGAGGAGCACCATGCGCACACGTCATCTCGTCGGGGCGGCCGTCGCCTCGCTGGCCGTCCCGATCGCCCTCGCCTTTCCCGCGCAGGCCCACGGGTACATCACCACGCCGCCGAGCCGTGCCGCGCTCTGCGACGAGCACGTCAACGGCGTCCCCTGGGACTGCGGCGACATCCAGTGGGAGCCGCAGAGCGTCGAGGGCCCCAAGGGCTTCCCGAGCCTCGGGCCCGCGGACGGCACCATCTGCGCCGGCGGCAACGCGCGGTTCGCCGAGCTGGACGACCCGCACGGCGGCGACTGGCCGACCACGGCGGTGACGGCGGGCCAACGGCTCACCTTCACCTGGAACTTCACCGCCCGGCACGCCACCACGGACTTCAAGTACTACCTGACCAAGCAGGGCTACGACGCGAGCCGGCCGGTCACCCGGGCCGACCTGGACCTGACGCCGTTCCTGACCGTCCCGTACGGCGGCCGCCAGGTGCCCGGCACGCTCAGCCACACCGCGACCGTCCCGGGCGGGCGCACCGGCCACCAGGTGGTCGTCGCGGTCTGGACGATCGCCGACACCGGGAACGCCTTCTACTCCTGCAGCGACGTGCGGTTCTAGGGACGGGCGGTTCTAGCGACGTGCGGTTCCAGGGACGGGCGGCTCTGAGGCCCCGGCCCGGAAACGCGGGGTGCCCGGCCGTCTCCCAGGACGGCCGGGCAGCTTCGCGCGTACGCGGTCGGCGGCGGTCAGTGGCCGCCGCAGCAGCCGCCGTCCGCGCCGCCGCACTGGCAGGGCGCGCCGGACTGGCAGCCGCAGCCGCAGCCGGGGCCGCAGCCGCAGCCGGCGGCGAGAACGGGGAGCAGGTTCGGGACGGGCGGCTCGACGGTGTCGTGGGCCGGTGCGGTGCGGGTCGGGTGGGCCTTCATCGAGCTGTTCCCTCCTCATCACGGGCACACGTCGGTGCCTGCGGTTTCGAGTGAAGCCGCCGTTCGGAGGGAGCGTCAATGGGCGCGCAGTGGCGGGGCGTACGGATTTCGTGCGCCCACACCACCCCCGCCGCAGGTTTACTCACCCCTGGGGGTGAGCGGGGTGAGCGCCCCCACCTGCGGAGCGCCCACCCGTGGTCACCCGGCCGTTCATCCGGCCGTTCATCCGGCCGTTCATCCGGCCGTTCACTCGGCCGGTGCGACCTCCGCGGCCTCCGCCGAGGCGATGAACTCGGCCACGTGCTCACCGGTCACCAGGTACACCACGCGCTTGGCCACGGACACCGCGTGGTCCGCGAAGCGCTCGTAGTAGCGGCCGACCAGGGTGAGGTCGACGGCGGTCTCGATGCCGTGGTGCCAGCGGTCGTCGATCAGGTGCGACAGCAGCTCGCGGTGCAGGGCGTCGATCCGGTCGTCGTCCTGCTCCATCTCCAGCGCCTTGTCGACGTCCTTGGTCGCGATGACCAGGCCCGCCTTGGCCACCAGGCGCTGGGCGAGCTGGCCCATCTCCAGGACGGTGGAGTGCAGGTCACCGGGCACCGCCGTCTCGGGGTAGCGCATTCTGGCGACCTTGGCGACGTGCCGGGCGAGGTCGCCGCAGCGCTCCAGGTCGGCGCTCATCCGCAGCGAGGTGACGACGATGCGCAGGTCGGTGGCGACCGGCTGCTGGCGCGCGAGCAGGTCGATCGCGCGGTTCTCCAGCTCGTGGTGCAGGTCGTTGATCTTCTCGTCGGCGGCGATCACGCTCTCCGCCAGAGCCAGGTCCGCGTCGAGGAGTGCGGTGGTGGCCCGGCCCAGCGCCGAGCCGACCAGGCGGGTCATCTCGACCAGGCTGTCGCCGATCGCATCGAGTTCCTCGTGGTACGCGTCGCGCATGCTCTCTCCTCAGTAGCTGTGTCGGTGGCGGTGCCGACCGGTCAGCCCGTCCGACCATCGTTCCGGTGTCCGGGCAACCGCTGCTGGTGTGCGCGAATGGTACGCGCACCCCCGAGACGGTGCCCCCGGTTCGGCGCACCGATCTCACCCACACGGGCTGCATGGCCAACTGTCGGCCGCCCGGGCGAAGGAGCACGGCCGGTACGGTGAATCAGCGGCCACGTGAAGGTGAATTCTCGGCAACGCATGGCCGATGCCTTGATCAGGGTCCTGGGGAGTGCCCTGGCCGTGCGCTTACGCTGGCCACATGGACGTGAACGTGGCCGCCGCCGCTGCCTGCGCCATAGCCGGGCTCGGTGTCGGCCTCACCGCCTCCATCGCCTTCCGCTGGAGCGAGCGCGAACAAGCCCGGGGCAGGAACAGCGGCACCGGCGGCAAGCATTACGGCCGGCACCAGCCGCTGGCCACCGGGGCCGAGCCCCCGCTCCCGCCAGGTGTCGACACGGTGCTCTCCGTGCTCCGCTCCTGCGCGATCGTGCTGGGCGAGGCCGACGAGGTGGTCAAGGCCAGCTCGGCCGCGTACGCGATGGGCCTGGTGCGCGGCGGCGCGGTCGCCGTCGACCAGATGCTCGCGCTGGCCCGCGCCACCCGCCGGGACGGCGAGATCCGCCAGGTCGAGCTGGAGGTGCCCCGCCCCGGCGCGGCCCGCGCGGCCGAGCCGCTCGCGGTCTCCGTCCGGGTCGCCCCGCTGGGCTCGCGGCTGGTGCTGGTGCTGGTCGAGGACCAGACCGACCGCCGCCGGGTGGAGGCCGTCCGCCGGGACTTCGTGGCCAACGTCAGCCACGAGCTGAAGACCCCGGTGGGCGCCCTGTCGCTGCTCTCCGAGGCGGTCGCCGACGCGTCCGACGACCCGGAGGCGGTGCAGCGCTTCGCCGGCCGGATGCAGATCGAGGCGACCCGGCTGGCCAGCCTGGTGCAGGAGATCATCGACCTCTCCCGGGTCCAAGACGACCGGCTGATGGTCGACCCGGAGCCGGTCGCGGTGGACGAGCTGATCGCCGAGGCGATCGACCGCTGCCGCCAGCAGGCCGCCGCCAAGCAGATCCTGATCTCGGCCGGCGGCGTCGCCGGCCTCTACCTGCACGGCAACCGCGGCCAGCTGGCCGCCGCGCTCGGCAACCTGGTGGAGAACGCCGTCAACTACAGCCCCCCGCGCACCCGGGTGGCCATCGCCACCCGCCGGATCTCCAGCGCCGCGGCGCTCGGCGAGGCGGACGGCGAGCTGATCGAGATCTCGGTGACCGACCAGGGCATCGGCATCTCGGAGAAGGACCGCGAGCGGGTCTTCGAGCGCTTCTACCGGGTCGACCCGGCCCGCTCCCGGCAGACCGGCGGCACCGGCCTCGGCCTGTCCATCGTCAAGCACGTCGCCGCCTCGCACGGCGGCACGGTCTCGGTGTGGAGCGTCGAGGGCCAGGGGTCCACCTTCACCATCCGCCTGCCCGCCGGACAGGCGCCGGCAGCCGGCGACGACCTGGACGACGTCGAAGACCTGGACGACCTCGACGACCTCGACGACCTCGCCGACGAGCCCGACCACCTCGCCGTCCCCGCGGCCGGGACGGCCGAGCCGGCCGAGGCCCCCCGAACCCTCACCACGGACCGTTCGCACGGTACGGCCCGTTCGCTCCCCGCCGGGGAGCGGCCCCTGTCAGACACAACCCAGCTTGCCCCGGAGGCCTGATCGTGACCCGAGTACTGGTGGTCGAGGACGAGGAGTCGTTCAGCGACGCCCTCTCGTACATGCTCCGCAAGGAGGGCTTCGAGGTGGCCGTGGCCGCCACCGGCCCCGACGCGCTGGAGCAGTTCGAACGCAACGGTGCCGACCTCGTCCTGCTCGACCTGATGCTGCCGGGCCTGCCCGGCACCGAGGTCTGCCGCCAGCTCCGGGTGCGCTCCAACGTGCCGGTGATCATGGTGACCGCGAAGGACAGCGAGATCGACAAGGTCGTCGGGCTGGAGATAGGTGCGGACGACTACGTCACCAAGCCCTACTCGACCCGCGAGCTGGTCGCCCGCATCCGCGCGGTGCTGCGCCGCCGCGGCGAGGACGGCGGGGCCGGCGACAACGGCGGCGGCCCGGGCGCCCTGGAGGCGGGCCCGGTCCGGATGGACGTCGACCGCCACGTGGTGACGGTGGACGGCGCCAAGGTCGACCTGCCGCTCAAGGAGTTCGACCTGCTGGAGATGCTGCTGCGCAACGCGGGCCGGGTGCTCACCCGGATGCAGCTGATCGACCGGGTCTGGGGCGCGGACTACGTCGGCGACACCAAGACCCTTGACGTCCACGTGAAGCGCCTGCGGGCCAAGATCGAGCCGGACCCGGGCGCGCCGCGCTACCTGGTCACGGTCCGCGGCCTCGGCTACAAGTTCGAGCCGTAAACGGCCCTACGGCCCGTACAGCCCGTACAGCCCGTACAGCCCGTACAGCCCGTACGGCCGGTACCCGGTCATCTGCGAAAGGCCCCCGCCGACAGTCGGCGGGGGCCTTCCCCGTTGACCCCGGCGGGCCCGGAGCGGGCCCGCCGGGGTCGGCGTCAGTGCGCGGTCGGCGTGGTGCCGACCGGGGTGCCCGCGACGGTGGTGGCACCGGTGCCCGGGGTGGCGGTGGTGCCCGGCGCGGCCGGGGTGGTGGCGCCGGCGCCCGGGGTGGCCGGGGCGCTCGCGGACGGCGAGGCGGCCTTGGCGGGGGCCGTGGTGGACGGGGCGACGGTCGGGCCGTAGCCGTTGTAGATGTCCTTGTTCTTGACGTCCGAGTCCGAGCTCACGCCGGCGTCGGCGGTGACGGTCTGCGGGGCGCCGACCGCGTTGTTGTCCTTGTCGACCTCCTGCAGCGTGAAGGTGGTCTTGGCGAAGCCGCCGATCTTGACGGAGGCCGAGGCGAAGGTGGCGGCCGGGTTGCCCTGGCCGCCGATCGCCACCGCGCCGCCCGCGGGGACGGGGACGGAGGCCAGCGGGGCGCCCGCGGCGTCGGTGAAGGCCGCGGTGCCACCGTTGCCGACGGTGACGGACTTCAGCTGGACCGTGTTGCTGCCCGTGTTCGAGATGTTCACGACCACGTTGGCGGGGCCGGTGTAGTCACCCGCGGACTTCACCGGGGTGACGATCACGATGTTGTTCAGTCGGAGGCTCGTGCCGATCGTCGCAGCCGCGTTGTCCGGCTTGATCTGCAGCGTGTCCGGCGTGTTGCCGGCGGCGCAGGACGACAGGGAGGCGATGGCGATGGCGGCGATGGCGGCGATGCTGCCGCGTCGAAGGCTGCGGCTCACGGCGGCGGCTTCTCCTAAAGGTCACGTGTCGACAGGTCAGGTCTCAGATTATCGACCTCACTTATGCGCTCTTCACGGGGAGGTCCCCGTGTCGCACTCCCGGGGTCCGCAGGGGGCCGTCCGGCCGCATCCCGGGCGGGCCGCTCCGGCGTCGGTCCGCATCACGGGCAGGACACGCTTCGATGCAGATCGAATAACGGTGCGGATGCGACCCGAACGGCGACGAAAACTCAAGATCCAATCATGGTTCCGGGGGTGTTGCGCAAGGTTTCGTCGAGCACCGGAACCGCCTCCGACCTGCGGGAAGCCGTTCTCGAACACCGGTCGCAGCACGTCATGGGGGTCCTTGTCAAGCCCCGAGACCCGCCCTGACCTGCGAAAACGCCCTTCGGGCCGGGCCCGGGGCGTGTTATTCTGGAAAGCCACGGAAGGGGTCCTGTCACATGACGTTCAAGGTTGGCGACACGGTGGTCTACCCCCATCACGGGGCCGCGCTGATCGAGGCCATCGAAATTCGCCAGATCAAAGGTGTGGACAAGACCTACCTGGTGCTCAAGGTGCAGCAGGGAGACCTGACGCTCCGCGTGCCCGCCGAGAACGCGGAGTTCGTCGGCGTGCGCGATGTGGTCGGCCAGGAGGGTCTGGACCGGGTCTTCGAGGTGCTTCGCGCACCGTACACCGAAGAGCCGACCAACTGGTCCCGTCGCTACAAGGCGAACCTGGAGAAGCTCGCCTCGGGCGACGTCATCAAGGTCGCCGAGGTCGTGCGCGACCTGTGGCGCCGCGAGCGCGAGCGCGGCCTCTCGGCCGGCGAGAAGCGCATGCTCGCGAAGGCGCGCCAGATCCTCGTCAGCGAGCTCGCGCTGGCGGAGAACACCAACGAGGACAAGGCGGAGACGCTGCTCGACGAGGTGCTCGCCTCGTAGTGCGCGCGTAGCCGCAGTGCAGTCGGGCTGTCGCCCACACCGCTCACAGCGCCCGGTGCCGGCGCGCCGCTCCTCGGACGAACCGTCCGGGAGTGGTGCAGTGGCACTTCGGGCGCTGAGGCGTGTCCGGACGACGCCTCCCGCCCGGGCCGGTGCTGGCCCGCAGGACCGTTTCTGCGGAGCTGTGCGGCGGGCGGTTGGACCGTGGCTCTTCGGAAGGGGTCCGGCGCCCGCCGGGCACGCCAAGGCCATACCCACTTCGCCGAAGGAGTGAAACCTGAACGCCTCAGCAGCAGTCGCAGCAGCAGTGGTGCCGGCCGCGGGACGCGGTGAGCGGCTGGGGCCCGGCGCCCCGAAGGCCCTCCGGGAGCTCGGCGGCGTGCCGCTCCTGGTGCACGCCCTCCGGGCGCTGGCGCGCAGCCGGGCGGTCGGCCTGGTCGTGGTGGCCGCGCCCGCGGACGGGGTGGCCGAGGTGGTCGCCCTGCTGGACAGCCACGGGCTGGACGGCAAGGACATCCGGGTGGTGGCCGGCGGCGCGACCCGCCAGGAGTCCGTCCGGCTGGGCCTGGCCGCGATCCCCGAGGACGTCGAGATCGTCCTGGTGCACGACGCGGCCCGCCCGCTCGTCCCGGTCGAGGTGGTGGACGCCGTCGCGGCCGCCGTCCGGGCCGGGGCCGTCGCGGTGGTGCCGGCGGTGCCGCTGGCCGACACCGTGAAGCGGGTCGAGCCGAACCCGGGCCGCCCCGAGCCGGTGCTCGACACGCCCGAACGCGCCACCCTGCGCGCGGTGCAGACCCCGCAGGGCTTCGACCGGGCCGCCCTGGTCGAGGTGCACGCCAAGGCGCTGGCCGAGGAGGCCGCCGGCGCCGCCGACGCGCCGCCCGTCACGGACGACGCCGGCCTGGTGGAGCGCTACGGCGGCCAGGTCGTCGTGGTGCCCGGCCACGAGGAGGCGTTCAAGGTCACCCGCCCGCTGGACCTCGTGCTCGCCGAGGCCGTACTCGCCCGCCGGAGGGCCGCCGATGCCTACTGATCCGATCGTTCCCCGCGTGGGCATCGGCACCGACGTGCACGCCTTCGAGGCCGGCCGCCCGCTCCGGGTGGCCGGACTGGACTGGCCGGACGCCGAGTTCGGGCTCGCCGGGCACTCGGACGCCGACGTCGCCGCGCACGCCGCCTGCGACGCGCTGTTCTCGGCCGCCGGGATCGGCGACCTGGGCGCCCACTTCGGCACCGACCGGCCCGAGTGGGCCGGCGCCTCCGGGGTGACGCTGCTCGCCGAGGCGGCCCGGCTGGTCCGCGCGGCCGGCTTCGAGATCGGCAACGTCTCGGTCCAGGTGATCGGCGTCCGGCCGAAGATCGGCAAGCGGCGGGCCGAGGCGCAGGCCGCGCTGTCCGCGGCGGCCGGGGCGCCGGTGTCGGTCTCCGGCACCACCACCGACGGCCTGGGGCTGACCGGTCGGGCCGAGGGGCTGGCCGCGATCGCCACCGCCCTGGTGTACGAACGGCGTTGACGGCCGCCGCAGCGGGAGCCGGCGGGGGAACCGCCGGTGCCGGTGCCCGTCCCGCGGGAACAAACCCGCGGCACACGAGTGTTCACCTGAGGTGACGGACCCCGGGTCGGTAGTGTTCGGCCCGGGCCCGCGCGGAGCTCAGCCCGGGCCGTATCGCCGCCGACGAGAAGAGGTTCCCATGAGCGCCCAACTCTCCGACCGTGCCAAGGCGTTGATCGACGGCAAGAGCTTTGCCGTGGTCTCCACGATCCAGCCGGACGGCAGTCCGCAGTCCTCGGTGGTCTGGGTGAAGCGGGACGGCGAGGACATCCTGTTCTCGACCGTCGAGGGCCGCCGCAAGCACCTCAACATGGTGAAGGACCCGCGGATCACGCTGCTGGTCAACCCGGCGGACAGCCCGTACGAGTACCTGGAGGCGCGCGGCACGGTGACGCTGACCAGGGAGGGCGGCCGCGAGCTGATCGACGAGCTGGCCGCCAAGTACCGCGGCGTGGACACCTACACGTGGGACGGCCCGGACGACGTCCGGGTGGTGGTCCGGCTCACCCCGAGCAAGGTGGTCGGCGGCATCTGAGGGCCCGCGCCGATGCGCCGATTCCCCGGGGGCGCGGCCTGCCGTCCCCGGGGAAAGTGGCGGGGCACCCCCCGCCGCCCACTACGCTTGACGCTGTGAGCATTCGTCTGTACGACACCAGCACCCGCCAGGTACGCGACTTCGTCCCGCTTGTACCGGGTTGTGTCTCGATCTACCTGTGCGGCGCTACCGTTCAGTCGGCGCCTCACATCGGGCACATCCGGTCCGGGCTCAACTTCGACATCATGCAGCGGTGGTTCGCCTACCGCGGCTACCAGGTGACCTTCGTCCGGAACGTCACCGACATCGACGACAAGATCATCGCCAAGGAGCGCGAGCTCGGCACGCCGTGGTGGCAGGTCGGCTACGCGAACGAGCGCGCCTTCAACGACGGTTACGACGCGCTGGGCTGCCTGCCGCCGACCGTCGAGCCGCGCGCCACCGGGCACGTCCCCGAGATGATCGAGATGATGCGTGGGCTGATCGAGAAGGGCCACGCCTACGAGGCGGACGGCAACGTCTACTTCGACGTGAAGTCCTACCCCGACTACCTCGCGCTCTCCAACCAGAAGCTGGACGACCTGCGCCAGCCGAGCGGCGAGGGCGAGACCGGCAAGCGCGACCACCGCGACTTCGCGATGTGGAAGACCGCCAAGCCGGGCGAGCCGAGCTGGGAGACCCCGTGGGGCCGCGGCCGCCCGGGCTGGCACCTGGAGTGCTCGGCGATGGCCCACAAGTACCTGGGCAGCGCCTTCGACATCCACGGCGGCGGGCTGGACCTGATCTTCCCGCACCACGAGAACGAGATCGCCCAGTCCAAGGCCTACGGCGACGGCTTCGCCAACTTCTGGGCGCACAACGCCTGGGTCACCATGGCCGGCGAGAAGATGAGCAAGTCGCTGGGCAACTCGGTGCTGGTCTCCGAGATGGTCCGGCGCTGGCGCCCGATCGTGCTCCGCTACTACCTGGGCTCCCCGCACTACCGCTCGATGATCGAGTACAGCGAGGAGTCGCTGCGCGAGGCCGAGGCCGGCTTCGGCCGGATCGAGGGCTTCATCCAGCGCGCCGTCGAGCGCTGCGGCACGGTCGACGCGGCGCCCGAGGTGCCGCCGGCCTTCGCCGAGGCGATGGACGACGACTTCGGCGTCCCGCAGGCGCTGGCCGTCGTGCACACCGCCGTCCGCCAGGGCAACAGCGCCCTGAACGCGGACGACAAGGAGAGCGTGGTGGCGCGTCTGGCCGAGGTCCGTGCGATGCTCGGTGTACTGGGACTCGACCCGCTCGACCCGCACTGGGCCGGGACGGAGCGCGGCGAGGACCTCCACGGCGTGGTCGACTCGCTCGTCCGCCTGGTCCTGGACCAGCGGCAGGCGGCGCGCGAGCGCAAGGACTTCGCCACCGCGGACGCCATCCGCGACCAGCTCGGCCTGGCCGGGCTGGTGATCGAGGACACCCCGTCCGGCCCGCGCTGGACGATCAACAACCAGTAACCCCATCTGACGATCGGGGTGATGGGTGGGCCGTACCGGACCGGTGCGGCCCTCCCGCATGACGTAGCGCATGCCGTCGGCCGCCGCCAGAGAGAGCGGGGGCGGCCGGGCATGCCGAACAGACAGGAAGTACAGCCATGGCCGGCAACAGTGCACGCAGGAACCGCCGCAACCCCGGATCCAAGAAGGGTGCGTCTGTCGGTACCGGCGGGCACAGCCGGAAGGCGCTCCAGGGCAAGGGCCCGACCCCGCCCGGTGAGGAGCGCAAGGGCCACCCCAAGCAGCGCGCCGCCAACGCCGCGCTCAAGCGCGAGCGCGACGCCAAGTCGCGGGCCGGCATGCGCCGGGCCGGGGCCGGCGGCCGGGGCGGCCGCGGCGGCGCGGGCAGCGCCGAGCTGGTCTTCGG
This sequence comes from Streptomyces sp. Y1, assembly GCF_041053115.1. NCBI lineage: Bacteria > Bacillati > Actinomycetota > Actinomycetes > Kitasatosporales > Streptomycetaceae > Streptomyces > Streptomyces sp. Y1. Next base: position 4,294,044 of record NZ_CP163445.1, read on the forward strand.
CCGCAACTCGGTGGTCGAGGCGCTGCAGGGCGACGTGCCGGCCAACGCGCTGTACGTCCAGCAGTTCATCGACACCGACGACCGGGTCCGCGACGCCTTCCAGGCCGCCAACGACCGCGGCATCCCGCTGATGGAGGCGCCCCGCGCCCAGCTGGACCAGATGACCGGCGGGATGAACCACCAGGGCCTGGTGCTGCAGGTGCCGCCGTACGAGTACGCGCACCCCGAGGACCTGCTGGCCGAGGCCGCCGACGCGGGCCAGGACCCGCTGATCATCGCCCTGGACGGCGTCACCGACTCGCGCAACCTGGGCGCCGTGGTCCGCTCCGCCGCCGCCTTCGGCGCGCACGGCGTGGTCATCCCCGAGCGCCGCGCGGCCGGGATGACCGCGGGCGCCTGGAAGACCTCCTCCGGCGCCGCGGCCCGGCTGCCCGTCGCCCGGGCCACGAACATGACCCGCACCCTGGAGGCCTACCAGAAGGCCGGCCTCATGGTGGTCGGCCTGGCGGCGGACGGCGAGGCCGAGCTGGGCGACCTGGAGCTGCTGACCGGCCCGGTCGTGATCGTCGCGGGCAGCGAGGGCAAGGGCCTGTCCCGGCTGGTGTCGGAGACCTGCGACATGCGGGTGAAGATCCCGATGTCCGGCCTGACCGAGTCGCTGAACGCCGGTGTCGCGGCGGGCATCGTGCTGTACGAGGCCGCGCGGCTGCGCGCCAAGCGTTGAGGCCGTCGAAGGGCGAGCACAGGTAGGTGCTCGCCCGCAGCCGGTCTGCTGAATTGCCCGTATTTCGGGTGAGAAGTGATCGGGCCCGACCGGGTCCGATCACTTTTTTCATGATCACTTCAAGTGTGCGCCGCACATCCACCCGGGAGAGTGTCCTAAGCGGCCGTCACCCGGTTAGACGGGCGTGGACACCAGAACACCTCGGCGCCCCCTGCTCGGCGGTGGCAGCACCGGGATAGACGCGGGCGCGGGCCCCGGCCTCAACACCGTCAAGGTGGACTCGGACCCCGCGCGCCTCAGCAGCACCCAGGCGAGCTTCCGGCTCCGGCTCGGCGCCCCCGTGGCGCCGATCATCGACGCCCCGGCCGGCCTGCTCTCCACCGGCGCCGCCTTCGGCGACCCGTACGCGAACCAGGGCCTGATCCGCCGTCCGCTGGTCACCCCGCAGGTCGTCGTCCCCGCCTCCGCCGTCCCGGCGCTCGCCGGGGCCGGGGTCGGCGGGTCGGGGGTCGGTGGGGCCGGGGTCGGTGGGGCTGGTGGGGCCGGGGTCGGCGGCGCACCGCGCCGCAAGGGCCGGGTCACCGCCGTCACCTGGACCGGTCAGGCGCCCCCCGGGGACCTCGCGGCCACCCAGCTGCTGGACGCCGTCCGGCTCAGCGGCCCCGGCACCCAGGACGAGGCGGACACCCAGGTGCTCCCCTCCCTGGCGGGTGCCCGGACCGTCCCGCGCCAGCCCCGCGCGGGCGCCGGCACCGCCACCGACGCCGGCGTCGGCCCGATCGGCGAACCGCACGGCTGGACCCCCAGCGGCGAACTGCCCGAGGTCTCCGCCGCCGACGCCGAGGGCAAGCAGCCCTGGTACCCCGGCCGCCGGGTCGACCTCGGCCTGGTGCTGCTGCCGCTGCGCGCCGTCCTCGGCTCGCTCTCCGTCTACGCCGGCTTCAGCAAGCTCTGCGACCCGGTGTACTTCGACGGCGGCGAGCGCGGCTCGATGATGCGCTGGCTCTCCTCGCTGCACCCGTGGAAGGTCGCCGAACCGCTGCTGGCCTTCGCCATGGCGCACCCGGTGGGCGCCGGCCTGGTGGTGTCGTTCACCGAGATCGTGGTCGGCGTGCTCACCATCCTCGGCCTCTGGCAGCGGCTCGCGGCCGGGGCGGCGATGCTGCTCTCCGCCGCGCTGCTGTTCACCGTCAGCTGGCGGGCCGTGCCCGTCTACGACACGCCCGACCTGATCTTCCTGGCGGCCTGGAGCCCGCTGCTCATCGCCGGCGCGCCGTTCGCCTCCCTGGACGGGCGGCTCAACCTGGAGGCCTGGCGGCGGTACGGCGCGGACGCGCCGGGCGCCCTGCGCCGCCGGGTGCTGCGCCGCGGCGCGGTGGTCACCACGGTGGTCGTCGGCCTGACCCTGCTGCTCGGCTCGATGCTCGGCGCGGCCGTCCGCACCGGTGCCCGGCCGCACCAGGCGCCGGCCCGGCCCGCCACCGACTTCGGCACCCCGGTGTGGCCGGCCGGCGGCCCCTCCGGCGCCCCCGGCCAGGGCCCGTCCACCTCGCCCTCGCCCGCCGCCCCGCGCCCGACCACCCCGGCGCCCAGCGCGACGGCGCCGTCCACCGCGCCGTCCGCCAAGCCCACCGGTGCCACGCCGAGCGGCAAGCACTCCGGCAAGCCGGACGGCGGCGCCGGCACCGCCCCGGCCCCGGCCGCGCCCGCCGGCGCCCCGGCCGGTTCCGCGCCCGCCCAGCAGCGCAGCACCCCGCCCCCCGGCGGCTCGGGGACGACGCCCAAGCAGAGCCCGAGCTCCGGGCCGGGGCTGCTCGGCGGGGTCCTCGGCAGCGGCCCGCTGGCCGAGCTGGCGGGCGGCGACCGGTCCTCCCACCCGGGGGCGCCGACCGCGACCTGACCCTCCCGTGACGGCGATCGGCCGGGTGCTCCGTGGGGGAGCACCCGGCCGATCGCTGTTCGCTGTTCGTGGGTCAGTGCCCGCTGTTCGCGGGTCAGTGCTCGCGGCTCACTGCGGGGCCCGGCCGGCGCCGGAGGCGAGCTCCTTGGCCGCCTCGGTGAGGTCCTTGGCGGTGTCGATCGCGCGCCAGTACACGCCCTGCGGCAGCTGGTAGCCCGCCAGCCGCTTGCTGCGGGCGAGTTGCGGGAAGGTGGTGCGCTCGTGGTCGCCGACGTCCGGCAGCAGCTCGGCGAACTCCGGGCTGAACACGTACAGGCCCGCGTTGATCAGGAACGGCGAGGGCGGCGCCTCGATGAAGTCCAGCACGTTGCCGAACTGGTCGGTCTCCACGGCGCCCCACGGGATCCGCGGCCGGGCCAGCGCGAGCGTCGCGACGGCGTCCCGCTCGTGGTGGAAGGCGGCCATGTCGCGCAGGCTGAAGCGGGTCCAGATGTCGCCGTTGGTGGCGTACCAGGGCTCGTCCGGGCGGGGCAGCGCCTTCGCCGCGTACTTCAGCCCGCCGCCGCGCCCGAGCGGCTCGGCCTCGATCACCGTGCGCACCCGCAGCGGGAGGTCCGCCTTGTCGAGCCACTCCTCCAGCACGTCGGCGAGGTGCCCGCAGGAGACCACGGCGTCGGTGACGCCCTCGGAGGCCAGCCAGGCCAGCTGGTGGCCCAGGATCGGCGTGCCCGTCCCCGGGATCTCGACCAGCGGCTTCGGGCGGTCGTCCGTGTAGGGCCGCAGCCGGGAGCCCTGGCCGCCGGCCAGGATCACGGCCTGGGTGACGGGCGTCGTGGTCGGCCGGGTCGGGTGCGGCGGCGCGGCCTGCGGGTGCGGCGGGGGCGCGGGAGCGGCGGTGGGGCCGGAGTCAGCGGTCATGGCTGAACGATAAGCCGCGCCGGGCGGGTGCGCGCCTCAACCGGCGCTGGGCGGCGCGGAGTTGCCGCGCTGCCGTGGTGCCGCGCTGCCGGGCCCGTGCCTCAGCCGACGACGCCGGCCGCGAACGCGCCGTCGCAGACCGGGCGCGCGAAGGAGCGGGCCCGCTGCACGTCGCCCTGGTACTTGCGCACCGCCGCCTTGCCCAACTCCGTGGCCAGCGAGGTGCAGTACGGCGTCAGCGCGGGCTGCTCGCGCATCGAGCGCTCCAGCAGGTCCAGCGCGGCGGACGGGTTCTTCGCACGGAGCTCGTCCAGCAGCGCCACCCGCAGCGACTCCTGCGGAGCGAGCCCGTCCGGGGACTTGGCGGTGGCCCCCGCGGAACGGCCGATCCCGGCGCCGTCGCCGCTGGACGCCGCCACGACCTGCTGATCGAGCCCGGTCGGCGGGGCCCACGGGACCCGGGTCACGGCGAGGGTGCCGGTGGTCACCAGGACGACCGGCAGGGTCAGGGCGACGGTCTGGCCGATTCGGCGCACAAGCTGCTTCACGCTCAGGAGCGTAGCGGTGGGTAGGAGCCGGTTCGCCCTCCGTTACACCAACGAGTGACACGGTGTCCGGTTTCGTCCCTGCACCGTGTTGACACGGGGGTGTACGGACGGAGCCCGCCCGACCGGGGAGGGTCGGGCGGGCTCCGTCGGAACCACCGTCGGGTCAGTCGCAGACGCTCAGGCGCTCGCCGGTGCTGGTGGCGAAGACGTGGGTCTCCTGCGCGATCGGCACGACGTGGACGGTCTCGCCACGGGCCGGGATCTGGCGGCCCGGCACGCGGACGACCAGCTCCTTGTCCTCGCCGCCGAGCTGCGTGGTGCCGTACACGAAGCCGTCCGAGCCGAGCTCCTCGACCACGTTCACGGTCACCGCGACGCCCTCGATGCCGCCGGCCGGCACGATCTGGAAGTGCTCCGGGCGGACACCGACGATCACCGTCTTGTCCGAGCCGGCGCCGGCCAGGTTCTCGCGCGAGATGTTGACCACCGAGCCGCCGAACTTCACGCCGCCGTCCACCAGCGGCACCTCGACCAGGTTCATCGCCGGCGAGCCGATGAAGCCGGCCACGAACACGTTGGCGGGCTTGTCGTACATGTTGCGCGGGGTGTCGACCTGCTGCAGCAGACCGTCCTTGAGCACCGCGACCCGGTCGCCCATGGTGAGCGCCTCGGTCTGGTCGTGGGTGACGTACACCGTGGTGATGCCCAGGCGGCGCTGCAGGCCGGCGATCTGGGTACGGGTCGAGACGCGGAGCTTGGCGTCCAGGTTCGACAGCGGCTCGTCCATCAGGAAGACCTGCGGCTCGCGGACGATCGCGCGGCCCATCGCGACGCGCTGGCGCTGACCGCCGGACAGCGCCTTCGGCTTGCGGTCCAGGTACTCGGTCAGGTTGAGGATCTTCGCAGCCTCCTCGACCTTGGTGCGGATGTCCGCCTTGTTCACGCCGGCGATCTTGAGCGCGAAGCCCATGTTCTCGGCGACGGTCATGTGCGGGTACAGCGCGTAGTTCTGGAACACCATCGCGATGTCCCGGTCCTTCGGCGGCAGGTGGGTGACGTCCCGGTCGCCGATGCGGATCGCGCCGCTGTTGACGTCCTCCAGACCGGCCAGCATCCGCAGGCTGGTCGACTTGCCGCAGCCGGACGGGCCGACCAGGACGAGGAACTCACCGTCCGCGATGTCCAGGTCCAGCGAGTCCACCGAGGGCTTGTCCGCCCCGGGGTAGACGCGGGTCGCCTTGTCGTACGTGACAGAAGCCATGGGTCGTTCTCTCCTTCACCGGCAGGAACGTGCCGGACGATCCGAGTAAAGGGGTGTCGTCTTTCGCCGCCGGCCCGCCAGTGGTCTGAACCACTACACGAACCAACTCCCCGCGACGCTACCCGCGCCCCCGCCGCTTGTCAGCCCCCCGCCCGCCCCGATTCCGCATCGGTTCCATCACACCCGCCCCGCCCCCACCCACCCCGCCAACCACCGGATATCCCCCCACCCCGACACCCCGGCCCGGTAGACTGCCCCCGGTGCCGCCGTGATCCATCGCGGACGGCCACCGTGCCTCCTTAGCTCAGCTGGCCAGAGCACCGCTCTTGTAAAGCGGGGGTCGTCGGTTCGAACCCGACAGGGGGCTCAGCTTCCGGCCCAGGTCGGAGGGTCGCAGAACGCAGAACGCCCCGGGCCATGATCGGCCCGGGGCGTTCTGACATCTCTGGATGACATCAGTCGGTCTTGCGGCGCCGCTTCAGCAGGCGGTCCATGTGCCTCATCGCCTCCCGCTGCTTCTCCTGCACCACGTGCGTGTAGACCTCCATCGTGATCGCGATCTGGCTGTGTCCGAGGATGGCCATCAAGTCCCGGGGTGCCACGCCGGCCGCGGACAGGAGCGTCGCGCAGCCGTGCCGGGTGTCGTGCAGCCGGATCAGCGGCAGGGCCTCGGCCTTGGAGACCCGGGTGAACGAGCGGGTGAGGTTCCGCGGCTCGATCGGCAGGCCGGTGGCCGTGGTGAAGACGGAGCCGGACTCCGGCCAGTCCTTCCCGGCCTCCAGCCGCTGGCGGCGCTGCTCGGCCTGGCGGAGTCGCTGCCAGCGAAGGGGAGCGATGCACATCATCGGCAGCGGGATGACCCGCTGGCGACGCGACTTCGGGCTGTCCTCGTACAACTCTCCGTCCCTGCGCTGGAGTTGGCGTCGCACGGTCAGCGTGCGGTTCTCCAGGTCGATGTCGGACCAGTGCAGCCCGAGGATTTCCCCCCGACGCAGGCCGAGCGCCACCGCGAGGACGAACGCGGCGTACAGCGGGTCCCGCCGGGCCCCCTCCAGGAAGATCAGCGTGTCGTCGAGACTCCAGGGCTTGGTCACTCGGTACTCCACTCGGGGGGCTTGAACGAGCTTGGCGACGTTGCGGGTGATCAGCTCCTCCCGCACGGCGGCGGAGAGGGCGGTGCGGAGCACCAGGTGCGACTCCTTGGCGGTCGCGGCCGACACCTTCTTGGTCACGGCGTTGATGAGCCGGCGGACGTCGGCGGTGCCGAGCTTCTCCAGGCTCTTCGAGCCGAGCGCCGGGACGAGGTGGAGCCGGATGTGCATCTCGTACTTGTCGTACGTTGTCCGCTTGCGCTCGGGCTTGATGAAGTGCTCCAGCCAGTACGGCAGCCACTCGGCGAGCTTGGCCGATCGGGTGGGCGTCGGGATGTTCTCCCGGTCGCGCCGGACCAGCTCCTGGCGCTTCTCGTCGCACTCCGTCCAGGTCTTGCCGTAGACGAACTTGCGGGCCCGGGTGCCGTCCGGCTGCGGGACGTAGACGGCGGCCTGGTACCGCCCGTCCTTGCGCTTGGTTACGGTGCCAGCGCCGTTGGGGTTGCGCTTCGCCATCAGGAGTTCTCCTCCTTCTTGTTGAGCAGGTAGTCGTGCAGGGCGGTGACGGGGATGCGACGAAGACGGCCTTCCGTGAAGCTGTCGAGCTTCTTCGAGCGGATGAGGTCGTAGACCTTGCTGCGGCTCATCCGCAGGGCCGTCATGACTTCGGGGACTTCCAGGACGAGGGGCGGGATGGTGGTCACGCGTGCTCCCTGGGCGGTGGGGCGGAGGCGGGGTGGCGCCGCAGAACCCGCAGAACCTGCAAAACCTCCCGATAGGGGCTCTGAGCTGCGGGTTTGTGGCTGATCTTGGTTTCCGCAAAACCTCCGGAAACTCCGCGAAACCTCGGCGGCAGGTCGGGGCGGTCCGGGGCGGGCGGGGTTTTGCTGGGGTTTCCGGAGGTTTTGCGGGATTGGCACGGGTCAGCGTTTTGGCTGGTCAGGTGGGGTGTTGGGAGGTTTTGCAGGTTCTGCGGGTTCTGCGGCGGGGGTGGGCGGGGTCAGGTGGTGAGCTGTCGGGCGGTGGGGTGGGTCTGGTAGCGGGGGGACGGGGGTCGTCCGCCGCGGCTGGTGCGCTTGGGCGGTTCGATCTGGCGGATCCAGCCGTGGTCTTCGAGCAGGGTGAGGGCGGGGTCGAGGTCGGCGACGGTGGGGAAGTCGGCGCGGGGCAGGGCGTTGAACAGCTCGCGGCGGCTGATGGACTCGCGGGGGTTGGCGACGAGCCAGGTGAGGGCGGTGCGGGCCTTGGCGAGGGCGGCGTCGCTGCCCATGGCGTCGAAGACGGCGAGGGCGTGGGCGGTGTAGTAGGCGCCGATGGTGGCGGCGTTGGTCATGGTCTCGCCGGAGATCGGGGTGGTGATGCCGGCGGCGGCGTGGGTGGCGAGGTGGAGCAGGCCGGCGATGCGGCAGACAGTGCCGTCCAGCTTGGGCGCCCACTTGTCGAGGTCCATGCCGGAGAGGGCGGCGCCGGGGCGCTGGGCTTTCTCGGTGCGGTCCTGGTGGGCGAGCAGGACGTCGTTGGCGTCGGGGCTGAGGGTGAGGACGGCCGGGTCTGTCCACTCGGCCATGGCGGTGACCAGGTCTTTCAGGTTCTCCGTGTAGGTGTCGGCGACCTTGTCGGGGATCAGGTCGGGCTTGATCTTGCGGTAGCCGACCATGGACTTGGGCAGGGCGTACAGGAAGCGGGCGAGCAGGCCGCGGTCGCTAAAGCCCTTGGACTTGGCGATGTCGCGGAACACGGACGGCTGCACGGCCAGGCCCATGGTCAGCGCGGGGGCTTCGAGGAACTGCGGGTCCCGACCCTGGCGGTTGACGCGCAGCAGGTCCGCGGCGTGGCCCTTGAGGAAGACTTCGAGGTTGGGGGTGCCGGAGTAGCGGCCGGCGATGATGTCGAAGATGCCGCCCTCGGCGGAGATGACGGCCATGCGCCCGCCCTGCTCGGCGAGCAGGCTGGCCAGGCCCTCGGGGGTGACGTCGTCGGCGATGAGCTGCGGGCGGGCCGGGATCTGCACGTTCTCCGCCGCCTGGGCGAGGTCGATGGCCTCGGCGGTGAGCTTGGCGCGCTCGTCGCCGCTGGCGCCCGCGGCTTTGGCGGCGGCCTTCTCGGCGGCGGTCTTGGCGAGTTTGGCCGTGGTTTCCGCCTCCGCGCGCACCTTGGCGTTGGTCTCGATCAGGGTCTTCTCGACGGCCAGCATGGGGCGGGTCATCTCGGCGACCACGGCGGACTTGCGGTTGCCCGGGGGCAGGGCGATGACGATGTAGAGGTTCACGGGCTCGCGCCAGCGCCCCCGTACGGCGATGACGGCGCGTCCGCCACAGGCGGTGGACAGGGCGGCCAGGCCCATGCCGCCGGCGAGGTCGGCGGGGGTCTGGGTCTCCTCGGCGACGGCGTCGACCATGGCGCCGAGCCAGCCGGGGAGGGCCTTGGTAGGGAAGGGCGGGAGGTTGTGGGCCTGACCGAGGGGGATCGGGCTGTCCCACACGTCGACCGGCTCGGAGGGCGGCTCGGTCTTCTCCCAGCCTTCGGGGAACAGCGGACTGACGTTGTCGTACGGCTCGTTGGGGCTCACACGGGGACTGCTCACGTGCTCTCCTTCGTGTCTTGGGGGTTCAGGCGGGGCCCGTGCGGCGCGGGCGAAGGGGTGGAGGCCGGGCGATACGGGGGCGGAGAAGCGCTTTTCCGCCCCCGCATCGGTACGGGGCCGCAGGTCAGGCAGCCCGCGCGGTGGTGGCTTTGGCGAAGCCGCTGCGGATGGTGCGCTCGCAGGTGCGCTGGTCCAGGCCGGTGGCCAGGCCCGCGTTCAGCAGCACCTCGAAGGCCAACGACTCCGTGACGGTTCCGTCGCCGACGAGACGGCCGATCGCGGCGGCGCTGGCCCACAGCCGGTTCTTGCGGCCTGGCCGGGTCTGGGCGCGGACCTTTGCGTCCTCGCCGTCCAGAACGGCCCGGACGTAGGCGCTCTGGTGGTGAACGCGCTCGCGCAGAGCCTCCGGCTGCGGGGCCGGGGCGACGGCGGCCTTGGCGGTGAGCAGGGCGAGCAGGCCCGAGGGCAGCTCGGCGATGACGTTCGGGTCGGCGCCGGGCGCGAAGGCGTAAAGGCCGGCCTGGGTGCGGGAGTAGGGGCCGACGAGGTAGCCCGCGCTTCCGCGCACGTCGATCCCGGCGGCCAGCATGCTCTGGGAGTTGAGGATCTGCGCCTGGGCCGGGGCAGTGAACCACAGGTGCAGCCCGCCGGAGGGGGTGAGCACGGTGGCGGTCGGCGGGATGTCGAATCCGTGCTCGGCGGCCAGGGCCTTGAAGTTGCCGGGGCCGTCGATGCCGTGCTTGACGTCCAGGTCGATGCCGACCAGGTGGTGAGGGGCCCGGCCACAGGCGATGCCGTAGGCGGTGGCCCAGGGAGCAGCCTTGAACAGATCGCGGGTCCATTCGGGGTCGTTGGCGGCGTCGTGGACGCCGTGCCCGAGCCGGCCGCACTCCCCCCGGCAGTTCCGGGAGGCGAGGTCGGCGTGGGGGCTGGGGATCGCGGGGCGCTTGCTGCGGGCCAGGGGGAAGACGAACAGGCCACGGCGGGCGGCGAACTGCGCGGCATTGAGGGCCTGGTGCCAGTCGCTCACGTTCACAATCTCCTTGAGAGACGCGGATGTTGGCGGGAAAAAGAGGAGTCGGGGCGTGGCGCCTGCGTGCGAGGCCAGCTCCGGTGCGATCTGGGTGGTGTGCTGCTCGGCGCAGACCTTGTGCACGGGCCTGCGCTCGTCGTCCCTGAGCGGGGTGGAGCGACCGCACCAGCGACACGGACGGTCGCCGGTGCGGTCGTAGTGGTGGGCGTTGCGCCAGTCGAGCAGGGCGCCCACGTGGGTCAGTTCCCGGTGGAGCCGGTGCGGTGGGTGCCGGCGAGCAGGTCGGCGAGGGGGCGGGTGGTGCCGTCTGCGTGGCGCCAGATCTCCCCGCCGGACGCGGAGGCGGTGCGGGAGTGGAAGCGCCATCCCTCCAGGACGAGCGGGGTGAGGCGCTTGGCGTGGTCGAGGCGGCTGCCGAGGTAGGCGAGGGCGGGCTCCAGCTCGCCCCGGGTGGACCAAGGGTAGAGGCGCCAAGCCATCCGGCCGAGACGGCCCTTGTCATCGGCCCGACCGGGGCGCTTGATCAGGAGGTAGCTGGCTCCGTCGTACGTGACCTCGTACGTTTCGGGGCCGGTGCGCTTCAAGGTGACCTCGGACATGTGGTCCTCCGGGGCGATCGGCGGGAGCGGGCTGTCCGTCCCCCGCACCGACCGCACCGCGCCGAGGGACGAGGGGCGGTCGGCACGGCGGTCGGCACAGGCCGGTCAGTCGTCGTCGGGGCCGCATGCGCAGTGTTCGGGGGCGGCACCCTGGCCGATCTGGCAGGCGCAGTAGATGGGCCCGAGCGGGGTCTCGACGGGCTCGCCGCCGGTGCAGTGGTCGCAATCGCCGGGCTGCCAGTCGCCGGGGCTGTCGGTGCCGTACTCATCGGAGTCGTAGTCGTCGTAATCGTCGAAGTCGGGGTCGTCGTCGTACACGGCCTTGGCCTTTCGTCAGGAGTCGTGGATGGCGGCGGTGATGAGGTGGTGGGCGAGGCGGGGTGGGACGGCGTTGCCGATCTGCTGGCCGATGTCGCGCCCTCGCCACGGGTGGTCGGCGGGGAAGGACTGCAGGGCGCCGGCTTCGGCCCAGGTGAAGCGGGATTCGGTGCCGTCGTCGGCGAGCACCCGGACGCGGCTGACCTTGCCGGTGACGGTGGCGGACGGTTCGTCGCTGCTGCGGCGCCCGCGGGCCTTGGGGTCGCCGCCGGTGCCGTAGTTGGAGACGACCGTGAACCGGCCGCGCTCGGGCAGGACGTCGCCCATGGCGGTCCAGGGCAGCAGGCCGGGGTCACCGGTGGTGCGGAGCGCGCCCTTGGCGTAGAGCCGGTGGGTGGGCGCGGGCAGGGCGGCCGTTCCGGTGCGGCGGGCGATGAGGACGGCGCGTTTGCGGGTCTGCGGGACGCCATACTGCTCGGCCCGCACGGTCCCGGTGGCGGCGCTGTAGCCCTCGGCCCGCAGGATCGCCGCATAGGTCTGCCAGACGGGCAGGACGGCCGGAACCTGCTCCAGCACGATCGCCTCGAAAGGCCGACCGGCGTCCAGGGCGTCGAGCGCCCAGCGCAGGGGTTCCAGTAGGAGCCTGATCAGGTCGTCCACCGGGGTGTGGCCGTGGCGGGCGACGGCCTGCCGGGCGGCGAGGCGCTGGGCGAGCGTGACGATGTCGCCGAGGGCCCGGCGTCCGGCGCCGTTGCCGGCGGCGCTGAACGGCTGGCAGGGCGGCCCGCCGAGCAGCAGGTCGGCGTCGGGGAAGTCGCCGGGCCCGTGGTGGCGCACGTCGCCCTGGATCGTGTCGAGCCCGGCGGCGCGGCGGGTGGCGCACGCGTCCGGGTTCTTCTCGATCCCGGTGACGTGGATGCCCAACTCGCGGGCGTGGAGGTCGAGTCCGCCGACACCGGCGAACAGGTCGACGGCCCGGTATCGGGTGGGTGGCGTGGTCTGCAAGGGAGAGGGCATGCTGATCCCGTCTCGTCGTTGGGACGCACGGCCCTGCACCGGTCGGCTCTCTGCCAAGATCAGGCGGCCGGTGTGGGGCTTCGTGCTGTTCGGGAGCTGACCGCCGGATGGGTTCAGCGGGTGGGGTTCATGCGGCGTCGGCGGTGTGGACGATGATCGTGCGGGCGGGGTTGTCAGGGTCAGCGCGCATGAGGAACCCCTCTCGGCCGACCCACTCTTCGGCGTTGTTGTGGTTGTTGTTGTTGCTCTGACCTGCGACAACAACGCCACCAGGGGCGCCCTCGGAGGGGGAGGGGAGCGGGGGCACGTCGTCGTGGTGGATGCCGGGCACGCTGACGCCGTCCACGCGCACCCCTCCCCGGACGTCCACGCGGGCCTCCTGAAGGAGCGCACGGACGGCCTTGTTGGACCGCTTCCAGAGGGGGTGTGCGGCGGCCAGGTGGGCGGTCACGGCGGTGAGGGCGACGTGGGTGCCGGCGGCCCCCAGAACAGCCACCGCGAGACGGGCGTCGGCAGGGGTCGGGAGGGTCGGCGCGGGCGGCTGGTTGGGGTCCTCCTCGGGCCCTTCCTCGGGCTCCTCGTCGGGCCCCTCGTCGAGCTGGTCGTCGTCGGCCTGGTCGTCGTCCTCGGTAGTGGGCTGACCGGCGATCAGCGCGGCGATCACCCACAGGGCGAGGCTCCCGCCGACGAGGGGCGGCACCCACTTGCCCATGATCGGCCAGAGGAGGATGAGCGCGCCGATCGTCCCGCCGACCCGCTTCGCCCACGTGACGAACGGGTGCTCGGCGTCCTCGGCCGGGGCCGCGGGCTGCTGCGGCGTGGGGTGGCTGGGGCAGTGCTCGGCGTGGTCGGGGTTCTTCTCGTGGTCCGGGTGCTTGCACGGGTCGGGTTCGGGCTTGGTGGTGCGGGCCTTGATGGCCTTGATGATCCGGCGGTTCCCGGCGGCGAACACGGGGAGGCTGACGCCTTCGAGCAGCTCGCGCATCAGGCACCGGCCCCGTGGAGCAGGGAGGCGAGGACGGTCACCGGGATGGCCAGCAGGCCGCCGGCGGCCGAGAGCGCGCCGGGCAGCGCGACGCCGACGATCAGGTCCTTGGCCATGGCGGGCTTGCTGCCGAAGCCGATCAGCAGCAGCAGTAGGGCGACCGCGCCGGCGCCGATCGGGCCGACGACGCCGGACTGCTGGCTGATCGTCTGGTTGATGGTCGTGGCCACGGTACTCAGCTGGGCCAGGGCCTGGCCGGCCCCGGCGGCGAGCAGGCCGAGGGCGGCGCCCCAGTAGATGACGTGGTGGTCCTTGACGGGCTTGAGCTTGCCGCCGCCCTTCTTGTGGAGGAACAGGGCGACGACGATCAGCAGGATGGCGCCGCCGGACCCGATGGCTCCGAACATGTCAGCAACTCCCTTGGTGTCAGTGGTGGTTGATCAGGCGGCCGGTGGCGGCCAGCAGCGGAGCGAGGTGGCAGGCGGCGGCCAGGGCGGAGGCGACCGGCACGCGGACCAGGACCAGGAGAGGCAGGCGGACGGCGCCGCGGACCTCGGAGACCCGGGTCAGGTGGCCGTGGGCGTCGCGCCGGATCCGCAGGTCGAGGGCCCATCCGGCGGCCAGCACGGCGTACGCGCCGATGCCCTGGGCGTCGGTCCACTGGACCAGGCCGACCGAGTACCCGGTGCCGGCCGACAGGGCGGTGAGGGTGATCCAGCGGCGGAACCGGCGGGCCCGCTCGCCGGAGTCCACTCGGTGCAGCATCGAGGCGCGGCGCTGGCGGGCGCGGTCCTCGGCCCGGTGCCGGGCGGCGCGCTGGCGGGGCGTCTCCCCCGCGGCCGCGTGGCGCTGGTCGTCCTCCTCGCGCAGGCGGCGGCGCCGGTCCTCGGGGGTCTCGGTGATGGTCCGGCTGAGGTGGTCGAGCGCCTTGACGGTGGCGCGGGCGGTGTCCTCGGCCGACGCGATCCGTCCGGGCGTCCACACGGTCGCGGAGGCCTGGTCCCACCAGGTGGTGTTTAGGCCGGCGGTGGGCGCGTAGTTCGGGGGCGGGGGCGGCGTGGTCACCGGTTCTCCTCCCGGCGGAGGAGCCACACGGCGACGCCGGCACCGACCGCGAGGATCGGGTAGATCAGGCTCAGGAGCCAGTCCATGGAGTTCTCCAGGTAGGGGGCCCGGCCGGAAAGACCGGGCCCGGGAGAGGTCAGGAGGAGCGCCACCAGGCGCGCGGCGCACGGACGGTGGGGCGGGCCAGCTCGTACTCGCGGCGGCGTCCGGCGTCCTCCCAGGCCTGGCCCGCGCGGTCGGCCCGGCGGACGTCGGCGGCCCTGCGCTGCTGGCGGGACTGGGGTTGGTCGGGCTGCTTCTTGCCGAGGCCGAACATCAGGCGCCCTCCCCGATCCGGCCGATGAGGACGAACGGCTCGCCGTTCAGTTCACAGATCGCGCGGAACTGGGCGGGGCGCCGGCCGTCGCTGGAGGCGTCGCAGACCTCCAGGCGGTGACACCACGACTGCCGGGCCAGGCCGCCGACCGCGTCGATCGTCAGCGGGTCGGCCAGACGGTAGGCGAGACCGCCGCCGTCGAGGCGGGCGATGCCCAGCCCGGGCACCTGCTTGTGCGTGTTCACCGGGCACCGCCCTTCGCGCCGACGAGACGGGCGAGCAGGCGAGCGGCGCCGCCGGCGGCGTGGGCGCGGTCCCCGCTGGTGATCGGGGGGATGAGGGGCGGAGTTCTGGTCAGGGTCATGTCAGGGGTTTCCTTGCTCGCGTGGCGGGAGAGCAGGCCAAGGGGTGGGTTCAGGCCGCGAGGTCGGTGCTGTCGGCGCAGGTCAGGCAGGTGCCGAGGTGCGCGGGGAGCACGTAGCCGGCGTCCCTGCCGCACAGCGGGCAGGTGCGGCGGGCCTGGTTGGCCTTGGTGAGGGCGGCGGTCTTCGCGGGGGTCATCGGCCGCACGGGCTTGGCCCGGTCGAGCCGGTAGAGGTAGGCGACCCGCACGCCGGTCTTGCTGCGGCGCGAGCGCCACATGATCTGGGCGACCACGTCCTGCCCACCGGGGCGAAGGCCCCGTTCGCGCAGCTGGTGGCGGGTGAAGAGGCCACCCGGCGCCATGCGCCACGGGTAGGTGGGCGTGCCGCCGTGGCGGGAGCCGTCCGGGTCCCAGTGACGGGGGCGGCTCACCGCTCGGCGTCCGAGCGGAGGTCGTAGTAGCCGTACAGCACGACCGGGGCGCCGCTGTGGGTGCCGGTGACGGTCAGCCACGCGGTCGTGCCGTGCTGCAGGTGCTCGACGCCGGCGGGGTCGAGGCCGAGGGCGGCCCGCCACTGCTCGAACTGGTCGAGACGGCTGTGGAGGGCGATGTTCAGCCCCCACGTCCAGTCGTGGGTGCCCGGCACCTTCATCGACGCCAGACGAACGTCGGGCGCGGGCAGGTTCGGGTGGGCGGTGAGGATGGCGAGCAGGGCGCCGGCCGCGTCGACCTGGGCGGTGGCGCTGTCGATGGTGGCGATGGTGGTCACGATGCCTGCTCCTCAAGGGAGTTGGGGATGTCGGTGGCGGTGTCGGCCGGACTGTCAGCGGCCGGGGCCGGGTCGGGCACGGCGTGCAAGGCGGGCCGCTCCGACTCGGCGACACCGGCCCGAGCAGCGCGCTCGGCGGTGAGGGTGTCGCGCAGGACCCGAGCACGCTCAGCGGAGGTGCGGACGGCGGCGCGGATCCGGTCGGCGGTCAGCTCGGCGTCCGGCCAGCTGGCCGTGACCGACCGCGCCTGCGCCAGCAACTCGGCGTCGGTGCGCTTGGGTCGGGTCGTCCGGGCCGACTGCGGGACGGCCCCGGTCGCCCGACGCGGCCGGGCCGCCACCGGGGCAGTCGGCTTCCGCGTCGGCTCGGCGGGCGCCTGCTCGGCCGGGGGCCCGGTCGGCTCGACCGGCGGGGCGGTCGGGTCCGGGGCGGGTCCCTGGTCGGCCGACCCGTACAGCGGCCAGTCCGGCTCCGCCGTCTCGGATTCGGGCAGGTCAGACCCCGACCGATTCATCATGGTCTGGTCTGTTTTGTCGGCCTTGGGCTTGGCGTGCAGCACCTTCGCCACCAGGTCCGACCCGAAGTAGATCGACCCGACCGGCAGCGACGACGCGAGCAGGACCAGGGCCCAGTGCGCAGGTGCCCACTCGGCCAGTCGGGTCCGACCGCCGCCATGCAGAGTCGGTACCAAGCCGTGCACGTAGTTGAGCACCAGCGACGCGGCCGTGTACCCAGCCAGAACCCGCAGGGCGAACTTGCGGTCCTTGTCGGTCAGCGCCAGCGCGACCACCAACGCCAGCGCCATCAGCCCGTCGACCACCAGCGGGTAGACGGTCGCGGCGGTCGGGTCGGCCCCGATCGCCGACGCGACGTCGCGCAGCGCGTTCCACGAGACGCGGAACGCCATCGCGGCCACGGCAAGCAGGCCCCCGATGAGCCACCCCTTCCCGGCGCGGCTCACCGTCCCCACCACCGCTTCGGCTTCTGACCATCGGTGGTGAACCCGGCCGCCTCGGCGGCCTGTGCTTCGGTCAACGCCCCGTGCCGGGTGAGCGCGTCAGCGATCCGGCCGACCTGTCCCCAGAGCGCGTTGAGCAGGGCGTCCGTGTGGTTGTGCAACGCGGCCAGGTCCCGGCAGGGGTCGTCTCCGGTGTTGAAGGTGACGTCCTCGTCGAAGGCGTCCTGCACGGCCTCGTAGATGTCGCGGCGGTCGCCAATGGCGGCGAGCTCCGTGACCCAGCCGCGCTTGGCGTTCCAGCGGCCGTTCTCGCGCAGCCACCGGTCCTGGGCCCGTTCGCCGGCGGCCAGCATGGTCAGGCCGTCGAGGAGCGGGGTCGACCAGGTGGTCCCGAGGACGACCGCGCCGCCGCTTCCAGCGTGGTCGGGCGCCACGCCGAGGTCGTCGCGGATGTAGACGCGCTCGAACGGGGCACCGAAGTGCAGCAGGACCACGGCGTGGCCGGCCTCGTGCGTCGCCAGGGCCCGCCGCAGCTCGTCCACCGGCAAGTCCAGGGCTCCGGTGACGGACACCCCCGGCGGCAGCTCCGGCATGGGGTTGCGAGTCGTCATCCCGGAGCGGACATCGAAGTGCCAGTCCGTGCGCCGTTCCGTGCGGAAGTTCAGCCCGCTCACGCCGCCACCCCCGAACGCGGCCGGCGGCCGGCAGCGCGCTGGCGGCGCAGCGGGACGGGGGCGGTCCGCAGCAGCTCGGCCGCGACCTTCGCCGACTCCGGGTCCGCCTCCCACAGCTCCGCCAGCACCTCACGGGCCACGTCGGTACGGGCGGCGTACTCGGTCGCGCTCTCACCGGCCACGCCACCGAACAACGCGTCGAACGGCGCGCTGTCGATGCCGAGCGCCAGCTCAGCGAACTCCAGGGCCGAACCGGCCCATTGACCTGCAACAATCGACTTCACGGGTTCACCTCTTCATCGTGGGTGAGTGAGCCCGAGGGCCGCCGCGCGTTCCTTGGCCGGGAGCGCGGCGGCCCGTTGCATTCGGGCTCGGCCACTCGTCACATCACGAGCAGCCATGACCCCCGACCCGCCACAGGTGGCGCGGATCGGGGACCAAAGACACTCGTTCTTGATCAGCACTCTGTTGAGTTCTCAAGGACCTGCGATCCACGCGGCTCGTAGGGCGTGCGGCTGGCCGCCTTCCCCCGACATCTGCGGGTCGCATCCGTGCAGGTCACGCCGTTTTGGGCGTGACCCATCACGTGCATCTTGTCCCTGTTGGGCCTCTGGCTCAACTGGTAGGTACAAGCTGCTGAACATGATGCTGCACTCACGGAGCGCGATCGTCAAGCCCATTGGTTCAACATGTAGGAACCAGTTGACTGGATGCGTCATGATTGAGGCATGAGCACCCAGCCGCTGTACCGTCGCGTGGCCGACATCCTCCGGAGCGAGATCAGCTCTGGAGCCTTCGCACCTGGTGCCCGCCTGCCGTCCGAGCGCGAGCTCTGTGACCGCTTCGACGCCTCCCGGAACACTGTCCGCAATGGCCTGAAGGTGCTCGTGTCCGAGGGCCTTGTCGCTCCCAGTCAAGGGCTGGGCTACGAGGTCAGGTCGCACGAGGTTTTCAGCCTGAACGCCTCGCGCTTCGAGAACCTGACCTTCCCCCAGAACGGAGACGCCTACAACACCGACGTCACGCAGGCCGGGCGCCGGCCGCACCAGGAATTTCGCGTCGAGATGCAGCCCGCATCCGCCGAGGTCGCTGAGCGGCTTCAGATCGCGGAGGGTGCGACGACGGTCCTGCGGTTCTGTCACCGCTATGTCGACGGAGTGCCGTGGTCGACCCAGGCCACGAACTACCCGATGTGGCTGGTCGAGAGGGCTCCGCGCTTGGCGGAGCCTGGCGACATCGACGAGGGGACGACTCGGTACCTGGCCGGAATCGAGGTCGAACAGGTGGGCTACTTCGATGCCATCTCGACCCGGATGCCCACGCCCGAGGAGAGCAGGTTGCTCCAGACCGGTGACGGCGTTCCGGTGCTCGTCTGGCGCCGCACCGGCTACTCGGTAGACAAGCCGATCCGCTTCACGGTCACGACGCTCCGTGGAGACCTGAACGAGATGAACTACGAGATCGGCGACCTGACTGCTCTGGGCGGCGAAAAGTGATCATCGAAACCGCCAAGCCTGCCGACCTTGAGTACCTGCTCGCCGCTCGCCGCGAGGCAGCTGCCTGGCTCCAGTCCCTCGGCAGCGACCAGTGGAGTCGCGACTACCCCGCCGACAAGTTGTTGGCCACGATCGACGCGGGCACAGTCTTCATGCTGCGAGACGGCGCGGAGACGGCCGGAACGATAACCGTCACGCCGGAGGCCGAGCCGGGGCTCTGGAACGACGACGAACTCGCCGAACCGTCCCGATTCGTCAACAAGCTGACCGTGTCGCGCGCCTACGCCGGCCGCGATGTCGGCGGACGCCTGTTGAACTGGGCAAGCGAGCGTGCCGCCACCGAGGGGGCCGTGTGGCTCCGGTTGGATGCCTGGACCACGAATGAACGTCTGCAGCAGTACTACCTGGACCACGGATTCACCCACGTACGCACGGTGCGAGAGGGCGGCGCCGTGAACGGCGGCCCGCGGGTGTCGGGCTGGCTGGCCCAGCGCGCCGCGGGCCCGGCGGAGCACGGATTCACCGACCAGACCCTGCGCGTCGCGGCCTGATCGGTGCGGGGGCCCGACAGCTTCGTGCTGCCGGGCCCCGGCCGTGCGGACGCCCAGCAGGGGGCTGCCCCCGGGAGACGCTGACATCACTCCCCGACATCAACACGCCCGGATGCCGACACACCCGCACGCCCCTGTGAACACGCTGATTCGGCGGCACGGATGTGTTCGGGCCGGTCCCCGAAGGCCGCGTTCGATCTTGTAAAGCGGGGGTCGTCGGTTCGAACCCGACAGGGGGCTCGCAGCGCCAAGGGCCAGCTCGCCGGGGTGATCCCGGTCGAACTGGCCCTTCGTCGTTGCTGGGGTCCTACTCGGGCCGTGCCACGGGCGTGCCAGAAGCGGCCGGCGGATCGTCGTCCTCGCTCCGTCGTTTTCGAGGTCACCACCGGGTGGACTTGACCTACTGTGACAGAGCTCCGGACGTGAAGACGGTTCCAGGCGGGGACGTCCTGAGGCGGTCGTCCGACTCCGCCGCCTACCTCTGGCATCAGGTGATGGAAGGGGTGCGGGCGGGTGAGCGTCGCCGGGGTTGCGTGCGTACCCATCGGTGGGGGTGCGTTCGAGAGAAAGGTGGCAGCGATGAGCATGCTGGCCAACCTGGTGCCGGCGATGCGGCATCCGCGGAAGCGGACCAAGACCGGCAAGGAGACCAGGACCTCGAAGACGGCCGACCGGCGTCGTCGCCGCGGCACGCATTCGCGGCACTGACGACGGACGGACCGGTCATGGTCCTTGGCCGGGACGAAGCACGTGTGGTCGCTGCGGCGGCCGACGGCCGTGGACACCGGTGACGGCGACGGCCGGGCGGACCCGGTCGTCGCGCCGGCCCCGGCCGTGCCGCTGCGGCGGACCTTCGGGCGGTTCTGGCCCTACACCCGTGGGGGACGGCGCTGGCTGGCTCTGCTGCTGGGGTTCGTCCTCCTCGGCCCGGTGGTCGACGCGGCCGCGATCTGGCTGTTCAAGGTCGTCGTCGACGAGGTGCTGGTGCCGCACCGGCTGGGGCTGTTCCTGCCGATCGCGCTCGGGTACGCCGGGCTGACGCTGGCCGCGGGAGGCCTGCGCTTCGCCGACGAGACGACCTCGGCCTGGGTCAGCGAACGCTTCCTGCTGGCCCTGCGGTCGGACGTGTTCCGGCACCTGCAGGGCCTCTCCCTGGGCTTCTTCGAGCGGCGGCGGCTCGGCGACGTACTGTCGCGGCTGACCGCGGACGTCGAGGCGGTCGAGACGTTCCTGCTCTCGGGCGTCCTGGACGCGGTCGCGTACGTCGCCGAGCTGGCCGTCTTCCTGGGGGTGCTGTTCTACCTGCGCTGGGACCTCGCCGCGACGGCCCTGCTGGTCGCGCCGCTGTTCTGGCTGACCGCGCGGCGCTTCTCGGCCCGGGTGCGCGCGGCGTCGCGGGAGCGGCGGCGGCGCAGCGGTTCGGTGAGCGCGCTCGCGGAGGAGACGCTGGGCAACATCGCGCTGGTGCAGGCGTACAACCGGCAGGGCTGGGAGCAGGAGAGGTTCGAACGGGAGAGCCTGGCGCGGTTCCGGGCGACGATGGCGGCGACCCGCCTTCGCGCGCTGTTCGCGCCGATCGTGGAGATGCTGGAGCTGGTCGGGGCGCTGGTCGTGCTGGGCCTGGGCGCCTGGGAGCTGGCCCGGGGCCGCCTCACGCTCGGCGAACTGCTGGTCTTCGTCGCCCTGTTGGGGCGCCTGTACGGCCCGATCCGGGGGATCTCGCGGCTCAGCAACGGCTTCTACTCGGCCGCCGCGGCCGCCGAGCGGATCATCGAACTGCTCGACCAGCGGCCGCAGGTGGCGGATCCGCCGGTGCCGCTGCGGCCGCCCCGGGGGCGGGGTGCGGTGGCCTTCGACGGGGTGTGGTTCCGCTACCCCGGCACGACCCGGGTGGCGCTGTACGACGTGTCCTTCCGCGCCGAGCCGGGGGAGACGGTGGCGCTGGTGGGGGAGAGCGGGGCGGGCAAGTCGACGGCCGCGAAGCTGCTGCTGCGCTTCTACGACCCGGAGCGCGGCGCCGTCCGGCTGGACGGCTTCGACCTGCGCGAGCTGGCCCTCACCGACCTGCGGGAGCGGATCGCGGTGCTGCTGCAGGAGACCCTGGTGATCCACGGCACCGTCCGGGAGAACATCGCGTACGGGCGGCCGGGCGCTACCGACGCGCAGATCGTGGCCGCGGCACAGGCGGCCGACGCGGACGAGTTCGTCCGGCGGCTCCCGCAGGGCTACGACACGGTGGTCGGGCAGCACGGGCGGCTGCTGTCCGGCGGGCAGCGCCAGCGGATCGCGATCGCCCGGGCGATGGTCCGGGACGCGCCGGTCCTGCTGCTCGACGAGCCGACCACCGGGCTGGACGCGGAGTCCGGGCGGCGGATCCTGGAGCCGCTGGGGCGGCTGATGAGCGGCCGTACGACGATCATCATCTCGCACAACCTGCTGACCGTACGGAACGCCGACCGGATCGTGCTGCTGCGCGACGGGTGCGTCGCCGCCTGCGGCACCCACGCCGAACTCCTCGCCCGCGACGACGGCTACGCCCGGCTGGTCCGGCTCGCCCAGGCCGATCCCGCGCCGGACGCGCCCCCGCCCGCGCCCCCGCGGCCGGCGCCCCCGCCCGCGCCCCTCCCGCAGTCGCAGGCCTCCCGATGAGCTCCCGGCAGCCCCTGCCCGCCGGAACGGCCGTCGCCCCCGGCTACCAGGTGCTGGCCCACCTGTGCCGCACCGGCTGGCTGGACGTCTACGACGCCTGGAGCGAGGAGCGCGACTGCCGCTGCGTGGTCAAGGTGCTCCGCCCCGACCGCCGCCGCGACCGCAAGCTGCGCGAGCGCCTGCTCCGGGAGGGCCGCTGGCTGACCGAGTTCACCCACCCGCACCTGGTGCGCGGCTACGGCACCGGCGAGCGCCCGCAGCCGTACGCCGTCCTGGAGACCCTCACCGGCGAGACCCTCGCCCACCTCCTGGACCGCCGCACGCGCCGCCCGGCCGCCACCGACCTGGCCCTGCTCGGACTGCACCTCTGCTCGGCGATGCGCTACCTGCACGGGAAGAACCTGCTGCACCTCGACCTCAAGCCCTCCAACATCGTGATCGACTGCCGCCTCGCCAAGGTGCTCGACCTGAGCATCGCCCGCCCGCCGGGCCCGGGCAGCCCGGGTGTCGGCACGGACGGCTACCTCGCGCCGGAGCAGGCGGACGGTGCCGAGCTCACGGCGGCGACGGACGTCTGGGGCATCGGCATCACCCTCTACGAGGCCGCCACCGGCGCGCTCCCCGCCGAGGACCGCCCGCCCGGCCCGATCCCTCCGGTCAGCACCGCCCGCCGCCTCCCGCCGCCGCTCGCCGAGGCGATCGACGGCTGCCTGCGCCTCGATCCCGCCACCCGCCCCGCCCTGCCCCAACTGGCCACCACCCTGGACGACTTGCTCCCGCAGAGCCGCCGCGCCGTCCCGCCGTGGGAGGCCTGAGCGCGGGGCCCGCCCGGCCCCGCCGCCGCCAGGCGGGCGCGCGGCGGCGGGCGGCCGTACGGTGGAGGGGCGGGGGCGTTCGGAGGAGGTCCGCCATGCCCGGTTCGCTCACCATCAGCCATCACGAGTCCGCGGTCGCCATGGAGCACCGGGACGCGGCGCGGCTCGCCACCGTGCTCGCGGAGCTGGCGTACCTGCTGGAGATCCCCGGCCCGAACCGGATCGGGGACGGGCAGCTGGCCGTCCTCTGCGAGGGGCGGGCGCCGGACCGGGCCGAACTGTCGCACTGGGCGCGGGCGGTCTCGGCGGAGCTGAAGGGGCGGCTCTGAGGCCGTCCCGCGGCCCGGCGACCGACCGCCCGACCCGCCGTACGATGGCGCGCGGAGCGGGCACCGCGCGCACGCTCCCCGGGCGTCCGGCCGGTGGCCGGCGGCCGGCCCGGCGGAGGGTGGGGGCCCGAACGTGTCGCAGTCCTGGTCGATGTCCTGGCTGACCGTGGAGACGCCGCTGCCGAGCGGCCCGATGCACATCGCGGTGACGCCGCAGGGCGTGGCGGCGGCCGGCTACGGCGGGCGGGCCGACGAGCTGCCGCCGTGCACCGACGCGTCGAAGGTGTCCCTCGTCACCGAGCGGATCACTGCCTATCTGGCGGGCCGCAGCCGGGAGTTGGGCCTGCCGATCGACTGGAGCCGCAGCTCCGGCCCGCACCGCGCGGTGCTGCAGACGCTCTGGCGCGAGGTGCCGTACGGCCGGACCGTCACGTACGGCGAACTGGCGGCCCGCAGCGGGGTGTTCGAGGACGTCACCGAGCCCGGGCTGGCGGCCCGGACGGTCGGGCAGATGATGGCGGCGAATCCGGTCGCGCTGCTGGTGCCGTGCCACCGGGTGGTGGCGGCGGACGGGATCGGCGGTTTCGGCGGCGGCCGGGTCGGGATCGAGGTGAAGCGCTGGCTGCTCACCCTGGAGGGGGTGCTGGAGCCGACGCTGGACTGGAACGGCCCGCTGTAGCAGGGGGCTTGTCGATCCGTCAGGACGGCGGCCCGATCTGTCAAGGGGAGGCGCGGGCGGGGGCGTCGATGGGGCAGGATGGGCGCTCGGGGGTCGCCCGGCACCCGGGGGATTTCGAATGAGTCATCGAATTCATTTCGATCGGGTGATCGAGTCATACTATTTGTTCGGTTATTCCGAACCACTCGAACGAGTGATTGCGGAGTGCCGCCGAACGGGCCCACCATGAAGCTGCAACATGAATGTGCAGGCGACGTTTCATCGGGTATGCGAAGGGCTCCCCCTATGTCGACCGAAACCAATGCCGGTAATCCTGCGCCCGGTGCGCAGCCGGATGCGCAGTCGGGAATCCGTCAGCAGCAGAGTCTGAGCACGGCGGGCGCGCGCAACCTCGCCACGACGACCAAGTCCGCGCCGCAGATGCAGGGCATCAGCCCGCGCTGGCTGCTCAGGAAGCTGCCCTGGGTGCAGGTGTCCGGCGGTACCTACCGGGTGAACCGCCGCCTGCGGCACTCGGTGGGTCGCGGCCGGGTGAGCTTCGCCAAGACCGGCTCCGAGGTGCGCGTCATCCCGGAGACGCTGGCCGAGGTGCCGGTGCTGCGCGGTTACGAGGACGAGGCGGTGCTCACGGAGCTGGCCGGGCGCTTCGTGCAGCGGCAGTTCAGCGCGGGCGACGTGCTGGTCTCGGCCGGCACGCCGATCAGCGAGGTCTTCCTCATCGCGCACGGCAAGCTGGACCGCCTCGGCACCGGCAAGTACGGCGAGGAGACGGTCGTCGGCACCCTCGCGGACGGCGACCACCTCGGCGACGAGGCGCTCCAGCAGGAGGACGGCTCCTGGCCGTACACCGTCCGGGCCGCGACGTCCGGCACCGTGATGGTGCTCGCCTGGCCGTCCTTCCAGGAACTGCACGACCGCTCCGAGTCGCTGCAGCTGCAGATCATGGAGTACCTGAACGGCTTCCAGCAGGCGCAGAACAAGCACGGCGAGGCGGCGATCGACCTCTCCGCCGGCCACGAGGGCGAGTACGAGCTGCCCGGCGCCTTCGTGGACTACGAGCTGAAGCCGCGCGAGTACGAGCTGAGCGTCGCGCAGACGATCCTCAAGGTGCACACCCGGGTCGCCGACCTCTACAACCAGCCGATGAACCAGACCGAGCACCAGCTCCGGCTGACCATCGAGGCGCTGCGCGAGCGCCAGGAGCACGAGCTGATCAACAACCCGGAGTTCGGCCTGCTGGAGAACGCCGACTACGACCAGCGCATCCAGACCCACTCCGGCCCGCCCACCCCGGACGACATGGACGAGCTGATCAGCCGCCGCCGCAGCACCAAGATGTTCCTCGCGCACCCCAAGGCCATCGCCGCCTTCGGCCGCGAGTGCAACCGGCGCGGCCTCTACCCGGACACGATCGAGGTCGACGGCAAGCACGTCAGCTCCTGGCGCGGGGTGCCGATCTTCCCGTGCAACAAGATTCCGGTGGTCGGCGGGCACACCACCTCGATCATCGCGATGCGGGTCGGCGAGGACAACCAGGGTGTCATCGGCCTGCACCAGGCCGGAATTCCGGACGAATACCAGCCGAGCCTTTCGGTGCGTTTCATGGGCATCGACGACAAGGCCATCATTTCCTACCTGGTCAGCCTGTACTACTCCGCCGCGATCCTCGTTCCGGACGCGGTCGGCGTACTGGAGAACGTGGACATCGCGCAGCGCTGACGGGCGCGCGGAATTCGCCGATACCCCCCCCGCGAGCCGGCCGGACGAGCGCCGCCCCGGTCGGCTCGCGGCCGCCCACGAAACGACAGCCGGCGCCGGGTCCCGACCGACCCGGCGCCGGCGTCCACGGGAGAAACCCATGACGAGTCCCACGCTGGAGCGAGAGCACAAAGAGGGGAGCGAGCACCGCGACGCCGCCGTCGCGGCGGACGTGATCGAACGCGCCCGCGGCCTGGTCGACCCGGTCCTGCGGGCCGCCGTCGACTCGCTGCCCGGCGCGATGCGCAAGGTCGCCGGCTACCACTTCGGCTGGTGGGAGGCGGACGGCTCGCCCGCCAGCGCGCCCTCCGGCAAGGCCATCCGGCCGGCCATGGTCCTCGCCGCCGCCCAGGCGCTCGGCGGCACTCCCGGCGACGCCGTCGCGGCTGCGGCGGCGGTGGAGCTGGTGCACAACTTCACCCTGCTGCACGACGACGTCATCGACCGGGACGACACCCGGCGCCACCGCCCCACCGCCTGGCGGGTGTTCGGCACCACCGAGGCCATCCTGGCCGGGGACGCCATGCACTCGCTGGCCCTGCGCCTGCTCGCCGAGGACGCCCACCCGGCCGCCCGCGGCTCGATCCGGTGGCTCACCGACTGCGTGGTCGAGCTGTGCGAGGGCCAGCAGATCGACTGCGCCTTCGAGCGGCGGGACGACGTCTCGCTGCCCGAGTGCCTGGCGATGGCGGAGGCCAAGACCGGCGCGCTGCTCGGCGCGGCCTGCGCGATGGGCGCCCTGTACGGGGGCGGATCCGAGGAGGCGGCGCAGGCGATGGACGGCTTCGGCCGCCAGATCGGCCTGGCGTTCCAGCTGATCGACGACCTGATCGGCATCTGGGGGGACCCTGCGGTGACCGGCAAGCCGGTCGGCGCGGACCTGGTGGCCCGCAAGAAGTCGCTGCCGGTGGTGGCGGCGCTGGGCTCCGACACCCCGCAGGGGCGGCGGCTCGCCGAGCTGTACGTCCTCGAACGCACGCTGAGCGCCGAGGAGTTGGCGCAGTGCGCGGCGGCCGTCGAAGGGGCCGGCGGGCGCGGCTGGGCGCAGGGCGAGTCCTGCGAGCGGATGGCCGCGGCGATGGCGCAGCTGGCCGTGGCCGTGCCGGAGCCGTCCGCGGCCGACGAACTGCTGGCGCTCGCCGAGCTGGTGACCCGCCGCACGCACTGAGCGCCGCGCTGGTGACCCGCCGCGCGCACTGAACGCCGCACGCACTGAACGCCGCACGCACTGAACGCCGCACGCACTGAGCTGCGTACGCGCCGATCGCACACCCTGAGCGCCGCCGGGGCCGGCCTCCCGCCCCGGCGGCGCGTCACCCGAGGGCGGCCAACAGCCGCTGCTCCTTGGCCGGTTCGATGCCCTGCCGGAACGCCGCGTCCGGCCGCCCCTTGCGGCCCTCCGCGTCCGTGTCGTCCACCGGCCCGCGCGTGCGCAGCCACTCCCAGGTGTCCCGCGCGGTCTCGGCGAACGGGCGGCAGCGCAGCCCGGCGGCCCGGGCGCGGCTGCTGTCGACCTGCCAGACGTGCGCCCAGTCCGGCAGGTCCGGTGCCCAGAAGGGGAGTTCGAGCCAGGGTGCGACCTGGTCCGGCCCCTCGGCGAGCAGCGCGGCGTCGTCCACCCAGGCGAGTTCGGTGTCCGGCGCGCCCGCGACCTGCCGGCAGGTCTCCAGCCACTGTCCGAAGGTGAGCAGTCCCGGCGGCGCCGTGGTGAGGAACCGGCCCGCCGCCCCGGCCGTCAGCCGGTCGAGCCCGAAGGCGGCGAAGTCCCGGACGTCGATCACCTGCATGGTCCGCCCCGGGTCGCCGGGGGCGAGCACCCGTCCGCCGCGTGCCATCCGCTCCAGCCACCAGGGCAGCCGTCCGCCGATCTCGTACGGCCCGACGAGCAGCCCGCTGCTGAGGACCAGCGTCCGCTCGGCGCCGAAGTGCCGCAGCACGGCGCGCTCGCAGCCGGCCTTCAGCTCGCGGCCGAACGGCTGGTCCGGCGGGGTGTCGGCGGGGCAGGGGAGCAGCGGCGAGTCCTCGGTGATCACCTGGACGGCCCAGTCGGCGTGGGCGTGCACGGAGGAGACGACGGTGTAGTGCGCGGCCCGGTCGCGCAGCAGCCGGGCGGAGAGCGCGGCCTGCGCGGGCTGCTGGGCGGAGGTGTCGACGACGGCGTCCCAGCTTCGGCCGTCGACCAGCCGGGCGAGGTCCTCGGCGCTGTCGCGGTCGCCCCGGACGGCGTCGACCCCGGGCAGGTCGCCGCCGCTGCGGCCGCGGTTGAAGGTGGTCACGTGGTGGCCGCGGGCGAGGGCCTCGGCGGCGTAGGCCCGGCCCAGGAAGGACGAGCCACCGAGCAGCAGGATCTTCATGCCGCCAGCCTGCCCCGCCGGACGGCGCCGCGAGCCCGGGTTAGCGCTGAGCAGATCCGGCCGCCGGCGGCGCGGGCGCTCGGCATGCCGCCCCACCCGGCCGCCCTTAGCATCCCACTTGTACCCGTTCGACTACTCGTACGACTGCTGGTGCGGCTACCCGAACGACCACTCGAACGACCGCCCGTACGACCCGGTTCGGGCGCCGTCCCGCCGTCCCGCCGATCCCCGTCCCTCCCGCGCGAAGGACCCCCGATGACCCAGCCCGAGCTGGAGGCCCTGGCCGCCGACGCGTACGTCTACGGCTATCCGCTGGTCGCCGGCCTCACCATGGTCGACCGCTTCACCCGGGGCGGTCTGGGCACCCTCCCGGCAGCGGGGTTCAACCACTTCAGCCACGCCACCCGGCTGGCCGGCCCGGGCGACCACTTCGTCTCGGTGAACAACGACACCATCTACTCGATCGCCCAACTCGACCTCTCCGAGGGTCCGTTGGTGCTGGACGTGGCGGACGCCGCGGGCGCCTACTACGTGCTGCAGTTCATCGACGCCTGGACGGCCAACACCGCCTACCTCGGCCGCCGCGCCACCGGCACCGGCGAGCAGACCTGGCTGATCGTGCCGCCCGACTGGCACGGCACCCCGCCGGACCCGGCCCGGGTGATCGAGCTGCCGACCACGGTCGGCACCATCGTCGGCCGCTTCGCCTGCGCCGGCCCGGAGGACCTGCCCCGGGTCCGGGCCCTCCAGGCGGGCCTCACCCTCCGCCCGCTGGAGCCCGGCGGCCTGGTGGCCGGCCTGCCCGAGCCGGACCCGGACGTCCCCGAGCGGCTGGCCTTCTTCGAACGCCTGCGGGTCTGGATGCGGGCCTTCCCGCCGTCCGCGCCGGACATCGAGTACCAGCGCCGGTTCGCCCCGCTCGGTCTGCTCGACGAGGGTGCCTCGCCGTACCGCGCGGCCGCCGAGCAGTGGACGTTCGCCCTGGTCAAGGGCCTGGCGGCGGGCCGCGAGCGGGTCGAGGACGCCACCCGCCCGGCCGAGGAGCACCCGCTCGGGGAGTGGCGCGGCGCGCTGCACCTCTTCGACTACAACTCCGACCACCTGGGCCCCGGCACCCTGGACGACCCCGAGTGGCGCATCCCGGACCGCCGCGCCGCCTACCTGAGCCGGGCCGCCGCCGCCCGGGCCGGCCTCTGGGGCAACCACGCCTACGAGGCCTCGTACGCGATGACCTACGACGACGCGGACGGCCGCCCGCTCAGCGGCGCGCACCGCTACACCCTCCACTTCGACCAGCCGCCGCCCGCCGAGGCGTTCTGGTCGGTCACCATGTACGCGCTGCCGGACTACTACCTGGTGGAGAACCCGATCGACCGCTACTCGATCGGCGACCGCACCCCCGGCCTGGTGTACGGCGCGGACGGCTCGCTCACCGTGACCCTCCAGCACGAGCAGCCCGAGGACGCGACGGCGGCGGCCAACTGGCTGCCCACCCCGGCGGGCGAGTTCCGCCCGATCATCCGGATCTACCAGCCCGAACCGGCCGTCCTGGACGGCAGCTACCAGGTGCCGCCGATCGTCCGCGTGGACTGACCACCACCGCCCCCCGCCGGGGCTGCCGCCGACGCCCGACGCCGCGCTACCGCCCCGCGGGCGAGGCCGCCGCCGTCCCGCCCGGGTGCGGCGAGGCCGTGGCCGCTCCCGAGGCGGGGGCCGAGGGCGTCGGCGCCCCGGACGGCGAGCCCGACCCGGCGGGCGTCGACGGCGCCCCCGTCGCCGGACCGCCGGACGGCGCGGGCGAGGGCGCGGCCGTGGCGCTCGCGGACGGTCCGGTCGTGGGAGCCCCCGGAGCGGGAGCCCCCGACGTGGGAGCACTCGTCCCCCCGCTGCCGCTCGGCCCGCCGGTCGGGGGCGCCGTCGCCGTGCCGGACGGCTCCGGCGGCGAGGAGGCCGAGCCGCCCCGGTTGTGCGGCCCGCCCTCCAGGGTGACCACCGCCTGCGAGGGCGGCAGCGCGATCCGGGCCGTCCAGTGCGTGTCGGGCGCCAGGTCCTCGTCCACGGTGACGATCACGGTGATCCGCTGGCCGGGGGCGAGCGTCCCGGAGTCGCGGCTGAGCCGGAGCCAGCCCGCGTCCGTCACGGCCCGCCAACGGATCTCCGTGGCACCGGAGTTGGTGAGGGTCAGGACGGTACGGCTGCCGTACTCGCCGGCCTCGACGGTGAGCAGCCCGCCCGCGGCCGGGTCGTCGGCCCCGCCGCCGGGCGCGGAGGCCTGCTGGGCGAGCGGGGCCGGCGCGGCGACCAGGGTGGGGCTGCCGAGCGGGGTGGCGCCCCGGGCGGGCACGGGGACGGCGGGGCCCTGAAAGCTCAGCCGCGGAAAACCGGGCAGCAACGTTTCTGCACCACCCACCCCGCCCCCGCCCGGCCCGGCCCCGGCCAACTCCAGCCCCGGCACCCCGGAGCCAGGCCGCCCCGCCCCGGCACCGCCCGCGTCGGCCGCCCCCGACTGCGGCCGCTGCCCGCCCGGCCGTCCGCCCTCGTCCACCCGCACCGCCGACACCGAGGCCGCCGCCCCCGCCCCGTCGCCGCCCCGGTGCCCGGCCCACAACGCGACCACCGGCGCCGCCAGGACGGCCGCGAGCACCCCGGTGGTCACCACCCGCCGCCGGACCGCCAGCCCCCGGCCGGCGTCCGGCGCCCGGTGCCGGGGGAAGCCGCCCTGGTCGAAGCGCAGCCCCGGCTCGACCCCCCGCGCCCCGGTCGCCGGGCCGCCCGCCACCGGCGGGAACGCGACCTCCGCCGCCGGCGCCGTCAGCAGCGCCAGGCCCGACAGTCCGGCCGGGCCCTCCGCCGCCTCCCCGGCCACCCGCTCCGCCGTCCCCCGGCAGGTCGGGCAGTCCACCACGTGCTGCACCAGCTCCCGCCGCAGCGCCGGCCCGAGCACCCAGTCCCGCCAGGACTCCGCCCCGGCCCCGCCGAGCCGGTCCAGCTCCGGGCAGCTGCCCACGCCGAGCACCAGCAGCGCCGACCTGGTCCGGGCCACCTCCGCCTCGGCGCCCGCGAGCAGCGCCCGGGCCCGCTCGAACGGCAGGCCCAGCACCGCCGCGACCTCCAGCGGGGTCAGCCGGTGCCGCACCGACAGCTCCAGCGCCTCCCGCTGCTCCGGGTCGGTGCCGGCCGCCTCCGGCCAGGCGAGCGAGGCCAGTTCGCGCCGCCGCCGGGCCGCCTCGGCCTCCGGCAGCTCCGGGTCGGGCTCCCGGCCGGCCCCGTCCGCGAGCCGCCGCAGGCAGCAGTACCGGGCCAGCGAGAACAGCCAGGCCCGGAGCAGTCCGGGCTCGGCGAGCCGGGTGCCGTGCCGCCGTGCCAGTGCGCGGACCTCGCGCAGGGCGTCGGCGGCGGCGTCGTGCTCGCACAGCACCGAGAGGCAGTAGGTGAACAGCCCGTCCACCTGCCGGTCGTACGCCGCGAGCACGGCCTCGGCCCGCGTCCCGGCGCCGGTCCGCACTCCGGCGGCGCCCGGCGTCCCTTCGATACGCGTCGTCACCCGTCCGAAGGTAGGTTCACCGGACACCCGGGCCCCGCCATTCGGCGCGTATGTACTTCTTTCGGGTAACAACATCGCCCATCTGTGTGGTTGCCCGGCGCGCCCTCTGGCGCCCGCCACCCTCCCGCGTCACCACCCTCCCGCACCACCGACCACCCCGCCGCTGTCGGACCCAGCCGCTACCGTGGGCCGCATGCCTCCGCGTTCCAAGACCACCGCCAAGCCGCGCCCGGCCTACCGCTGCACCGAGTGCGGCAACCAGCTGCCCAAGTGGGTCGGCCGCTGCCCGGAGTGCAACGCCTGGGGCACGGTCGAGGAGTACGGCGCGGTGCCGATCCGCACCACCGCCGCCGGCCCGGTCAGCGCGCCCGCCCGTCCGATCGCCCAGGTGGACGGCCAGGTCGCGACGGCCCGTTCGACGGGCGTGCCGGAGCTGGACCGGGTGCTCGGCGGCGGGCTGGTCCCCGGCGCGGTGGTGCTGCTGGCCGGCGAGCCCGGCGTCGGCAAGTCCACGCTGCTCCTGGACGTCGCCGCCAAGGCGGCCACCGCGCAGCACCGCACCCTCTACGTCACCGGCGAGGAGTCGGCCGGCCAGGTCCGGCTGCGCGCCGACCGGATCGACGCGCTCTCCGAGCACCTCTACCTCGCCGCCGAGCAGGACCTCGGCGCCGTGCTCGGCCACATCGAGGCGGTCAACCCCGGCCTGCTGATCCTGGACTCGGTGCAGACCATCGCCTCCGCCGAGCTGGACGGCGCCCCCGGCGGCCCGGCCCAGGTCCGCGAGGTGGCGGGCGCGCTGATCCGGGCGTCCAAGGAGCGCGGCATGGCCACCCTGCTGGTCGGCCACGTCACCAAGGACGGCCAGATCGCCGGCCCGCGCCTGCTGGAGCACCTGGTGGACGTGGTGCTGAGCTTCGAGGGCGACCGGCACGCCCGGCTGCGGCTGATCCGCGGGGTCAAGAACCGCTACGGCGCCACCGACGAGGTGGGCTGCTTCGAGCTGCACGACGAGGGCATCGTCGGCCTGGCCGATCCGTCCGGCCTCTTCCTGACCCGGCGTGACAAGCCCGTCCCGGGCACCTGCCTCACCGTCACCCTGGAGGGCAAGCGCCCGCTGGTGGCCGAGGTGCAGGCGCTGATGGTGGATTCGCAGATCCCCTCCCCGCGCCGCACCACCTCGGGCCTGGAGTCGCCCCGGATCGCGATGATCCTGGCCGTGGTCGAGCGGCACGGCGGCGTGAAGCTCGGCAAGCAGGACATCTACACCGCGACGGTCGGCGGGGTGAAGCTCTCCGAGCCGTCCGCCGACCTCGCGGTGGCGCTCGCGGTGGCCAGCTCCTCCACCGACACCCCGCTGCCCAGCAACCTGGTGGCGATCGGCGAGGTCGGCCTGGCGGGCGAGGTGCGGCGGGTGACGGGCGTGCAGCGCCGGCTCGCCGAGGCGCACCGGCTGGGCTTCACCCACGCCCTGGTGCCGCCGGACCCGGGCAAGGTGCCCCCGGGCATGAAGGTGGTGGAGGTGGCCGACATCGGCGAGGCGCTGCGGGCCATCCCGGGCCGCCGCCGCTCGGCCGCCAAGCCGCGCGGGGAAGCACGGGGTGAGGCCTCGTCGGCCCCTCCGGCCCCCCGCGCACCCCGGGTCGCGGCCTACCCCGACGAGCTGATGGACGGCTGGGAGCCGCTCGACTCCGACGAACTGCGCTGACCCAAGCCCTGCCGAAGCCGCACGCAGTTAGACTTTCCCCAGTCTCATTGGCCAGAAGGCAGTACCGAGCGGTACTGAGCGACAGAGCAACAGACCGCGGACCGGCGCACGGCGCGAGGCGCGCGGCACGGGGTCGACCGGAGGAGTCACGTGGCAGCCAGCGACCGGGGGGCGGACAAGGCCTCCCGCGAGGAGGCCCTGCTGCGGGCCTCCCTCACCGCCATCGCGCCCGGCACCGCCCTGCGTGACGGTCTGGAACGGGTCCTGCGGGCCAACACCGGTGGCCTGATCGTGCTGGGCTTCGACAAGACCGTCGAGTCCATCTGCACCGGCGGCTTCGTCCTGGACGTCGAGTTCACCGCGACCCGGCTGCGCGAGCTGTGCAAGCTGGACGGCGCGGTGGTGCTCGACAAGGACATCACCAAGATCGTCCGGGCCGGCGTCCACCTGATGCCGGACTCCACCATCCCCACCGACGAGACCGGCACCCGCCACCGCACCGCCGAGCGGGTCAACCGGCAGACCGGCTACCCGGTCGTCGCGGTCTCGCACTCGATGCGCCTGATCGCCATGTACGTCAACGGCACCCGCCGGGTCCTGGAGGACTCGACCACCGTGCTGTCCCGCGCCAACCAGGCGCTGGCCACCCTGGAGCGCTACAAGCTGCGCCTGGACGAGGTGGCCGGCACGCTCTCCGCGCTGGAGATCGAGGACCTGGTGACGGTCCGGGACGTCACGGCCGTCGCCCAGCGCCTGGAGATGGTCCGGCTGATCGCCACCGAGATCGCCGGCTACGTGCTGGAGCTCGGCATCGACGGCCGCCTCCTCTCGCTCCAGCTGGACGAGCTGATCGCGGGCGTCGAGCCGGAGCGCGAGCTGGTCGCCCGGGACTACTTCCCGGAGCGGGCCGCCAAGAAGGGCCGGACGGTCACCGAGGTGCTGGCCGACCTGGAGGCGCTCACCCACGCCGAGCTGCTGGACCTCCAGACGGTCGCCAAGGCGCTCGGCTACTCGGGCACGCCGGAGTCGCTGGACTCCGCCGTCTCGCCGCGCGGCTACCGGCTGCTGGCGAAGATCCCGCGTCTGCCCAACACGGTCATAGAGCGCCTGGTCGAGCACTTCGGCGGTCTGCAGAAGCTGCTCGCGGCCAGCATCGACGACCTGCAGACGGTCGAGGGCGTCGGCGAGACCCGGGCCCGCTCGGTCCGCGAGGGCCTGTCCCGCCTTGCCGAATCGTCCATCCTGGAGCGCTACGTCTGAGCCGCGCCCGGTCGGTGCCGACCGGACGCCCGGAACGCCGGAGCCCCCGACCGCCTCGCGGTCGGGGGCTCCGTTCGTCGGAGGGGGCGCTCAGCCCTCCAGCTTGATCTGCGCCCGGGCCACGACCTTCTCCCCGGAGATCCCGGTGAGCTCGGCGACCACCTGGTAGTTGCCGGCCGGCACCGGGGCGGCGTCGGGGCTGGCGCACTCGGGCTTGCTGCGGCTGCGGTCCCAGGTGAAGGTCTCGCCCTGGCTGCCGTTCGCCGGCACCTGCACCCACAGGTTGCCCTTCTCGGTCGGGCAGTCGGCGGAGGACCAGATGCGGTCGTTGGAGCTGACCGTGATCGCGGACGCGGTGCGGCCGAGGTCCACCCGGCAGGCGGCGCCGGAGTTCTTGACCGTCAGGACGAGCTGCTGCTTGTCCTTCGGCTGGTTCGGCTGCTGGTGGGGGGTCAGTTCGAGTGCCACCTGCGAGGAGAGGCAGACCGGGAGCTTCATGACGTCGCCCGTGTTCACCGGCGGATTGCCGCCGGTCCCGCCCGCCCCGCCGCCGGTGCCACCGCCGCCGGTGCCGCCGGAGCCCGGGTTGGCCCCCGTTCCCGTGCCGTTGATGCTCACGTCTCCGCCCGAGCCCCCGGAGCCCCCGGAGCTGCCGGAACCGCCCGCGCCGCCCGAGCCGCCGCCGGGCGGGGCCGCCGGGCCGGAGGAGGGGGCGCCGGGCGTGATGGCCTGGGCCGGGGACTGGTTCGGGGACTGGGACGGTACGGCCTGGGCGGCCTTGCTCGGTGAGCCGCCGTCACCGCCTCCCTGATCGGTCATCAGCCAGGCGATCAGGGCGACGACCGCCACCACGGCGGCGAGCACGACGACGCGCCGGCGCCAGTAGATCGAGGCCGGCAGAGGTCCCACGGGTTGACGCAGAGAGGGCACGCCCAAACTCTACGAGACTGTGTGTGCCGGTTGACTCACCAACACCGCACAGTCGCCCCTTCCTTCACATGATCCGCCATTTGAGCCGTTCGAGGGAGCCTCCGTCCCCGGAATTCCGGTGAATTCCCCGCATCATCCGGACTTCACTCCTCCACTTCGGCTCGCCCGCCGGGCATGGGAGGATCGAAGGGCCATGACTGCCATCACCGACGCCACCGCCGCCCCCGGGCTGCCGATGCCCCTCCCACTGCTGCACGAGACCGTCCTCGACTGGTACGAGGCCAGCAAGCGCGACCTGCCCTGGCGGGCCCCGGACGCCACGCCCTGGGGCGTCATGGTGAGCGAGTTCATGCTCCAGCAGACCCCGGTGAAGCGGGTGCTGCCCGCCTGGCAGGCCTGGATGGCCCGCTGGCCCACCCCGGCCGAGCTCGCGGCCGAGCCGGCCGGCGAGGCGGTCCGGGCGTGGGGCCGGCTCGGCTACCCGCGCCGCGCCCTGCGGCTGCACGCCGCCGCCGTGGCGATCACCGAGCACCACCTCGGCGCCGTCCCGGACGACCACGCGACGCTGCTCTCGCTGCCCGGGGTGGGGGAGTACACCGCCGCCGCGGTGGCCTCCTTCGCCTTCCGCCAGCGGCACGTGGTGCTGGACACCAACGTCCGCCGGGTCTTCGCCCGCGCGGTGACCGGCGTCGAGTACCCGGCCCAGGCCACCACCGCCGCGGAGCGCCGGACCGCGACCGCGCTGCTGCCGGCCGACGCCGAGACGGCGGCCACCTGGGCGGTCGGCGTGATGGAGCTGGGCGCGCTGGTCTGCACCGCCCGCGGCCCGGAGTGCGGGGACTGCCCGCTGTTCGCCCACTGCGCCTGGCAGCGGGCCGGCTGCCCGCCGTACGAGGGCCCGGCCCGGCGCGGCCAGACCTACGAGGGGACGGACCGCCAGGTGCGCGGCAAGCTGCTCGCGGTGCTGCGCGAGGCGCACGGCTCGGTCGAACAGGCCCGGCTGGACGCGGTCTGGCCGGACGCCGTGCAGCGCGCCCGGGCCCTGGACGGCCTGGTCGCGGACGGCCTGGTCGAACCGGTCGAACAGGGCGTCTACCGCCTGCCCCAGTGACGCGCCTGCCCCAGTGACGACGACGGCGCCCCGGGAGGAATCGTTCCTCCCGGGGCGCCGTCGTCGTCACGGGCCGGTCAGGCGGCGGCCGCCTCCAGCGAGGGCTCGGCCGGCTTGTCGGCGCCCGGGCCGGCGCCGCGCAGCGGCACCTCGCGGATGAACACCGCGGCGGCGAGCGCGATCACGGCCACGCCCGCACCCCACAGGAAGACGGTGTGCATGCCGTTGGACACCGCGTGGTGGTACGCGTCCTGCAGGAAGTCGGGCTGCTGGCGCAGGTCCGCCGGGCTCATCTGCCCCGGGTCCTTCAGGCCGCCGGGGGGCAGCTGCTTGCCGGCCAGCTGCTCCTTCATGGTGTCGGCGACCCGGTTGTTGAACAGCGCGCCGAACAGCGCGACGCCGAACGAGCCGCCGATGGTGCGGAACAGGGTGGCGGTGGAGCTGGCCACGCCCATGTCCTTGAGCTCCGCGCTGTTCTGCGCGAGCAGCATGGTGATCTGCATCAGGAAGCCCATGCCCGCGCCGAGCACGATCATCCAGCAGGCCGAGACGAAGCTGCTGGTGCCGGTGCCCATGGTGGAGAGCAGGATCATGCCGGCGGTCATCACGACGGTGCCGATGATCGGGAAGATCCGGTACTTGCCGGTCTTGGTGACGACCTGGCCGACCACCAGCGAGACGACCAGCATGCCGAACATCATCGGCATCAGCAGCAGGCCGGAGTTGGTGGCCGAGGCGCCCTGGACGATCTGCTGGTAGAGCGGCAGGAACACGGTCGAGCCGAACATCACGAAACCGACGATGAAGCCGATGATCGAGACCATCGTGAAGTTCCGGTTGCGGAACAGGCTCAGCGGCAGCATCGGCTCGTCGACCCGCTGCTCCACGTAGCAGAAGGCGATCAGCGCGGCGAGCGCGAGCACCGTCAGGCCGATGATGTGCTTGGAGCCCCAGGCGTACTGCTGGCCGCCCCAGGTGGTGATCAGGGTCAGCGAGACGATGCCGGT
This sequence comes from Streptomyces sp. Y1, assembly GCF_041053115.1. Taxonomy (NCBI): domain Bacteria; kingdom Bacillati; phylum Actinomycetota; class Actinomycetes; order Kitasatosporales; family Streptomycetaceae; genus Streptomyces; species Streptomyces sp. Y1. The sequence goes on from NZ_CP163445.1 coordinate 4,331,357, forward strand.
GGTGAGCAGCAGGGCGCCCAGGTAGTCGATCCGGGCGTTGTTGCGGACCTTCGGCAGCTTCAGGGTGACGGTGACGACGGCGAGCGCGATCACGCCGAGCGGCAGGTTGATGTAGAAGGTCCAGCGCCAGCTCAGGTGGTCGGTGATGAAGCCGCCGATCAGCGGGCCGCCCACGGTGGCCAGGGCCATCACCGCGGCGAACATGCCCTGGTACTTGCCGCGCTCGCGCGGCGGGACGAGCGCGCCCATGATCGACATGACGCCGACCATCAGGCCGCCGGCGCCCAGGCCCTGGAGGGCGCGGAAGCCGATCAGCTCGCTCATGTTCTGCGACAGGCCGGACAGCGCCGAGCCCACCAGGAAGATCACGATCGAGGTCAGGAAGGTGCCCTTGCGGCCGTAGAGGTCGCCGAGCTTGCCCCAGATCGGGGTGGAGGCGGCGGTGGCCAGGATGTACGAGGTGACCACCCAGGACAGGTGCTCGGCGCCGCCGAGCTCGCCGACGATCGTCGGCATCGCGGTGCCGACGATCAGGTTGTCGAGCATGGCCAGCAGCATGGTGACGACCAGGCCGATCATCACGAGGCGGATCTCGCGGGGCGACCGCGGCTGCTCCTCCTCGGTCGTCTTGCCCTCCGGTTCCGGGCCGGCGGTCTTGGACTGTGACATGAGGTGGGGTCTCCCGGAGGTCTCTCGGACGAGCTTCGCGGACGGGCGTCGCGCCGCGCTGCGGCGGCGAGAGGGGCTCACTTACTTGTCGCCCGGCTAGTTTATCGATCGTCGGCACGGTAGGTTGTTTCCTAGCCGGTCGTCAAGCCAGTTTCCCGAGCGGCCTCCCGGGCAGGGAGAATGTGCCCGGGGCGGACGTCCACCCGGGGTCCGCAGCAGTAGTCACCGACGCAGTCATGAGGCAGGCCATGGGCACACCGCACAGCCCCCGCAGCGACACCCGGGCTCGCATCATCGAGGTGTCCCTGGAGCTCTTCTCGGAGCGGGGCTACGAGCAGACCTCGCTGCGCGAGATCGCCGACCACCTGGGTGTCACCAAGGCCGCGCTCTACTACCACTTCAAGACCAAGGACGACATCGTCCTCGGCATCGTCGACCGGATGTCCGCGCCGATCGACGAGACCATCGAGTGGGGCCGGAAGCAGGACTGGAGCCCCGAGCTGCGCGACGAGCTGATCCGCCGCTTCGCGGACGGCATGGGCGCGCGGGCGCCGCTGCTGCGCTTCTTCCACGAGAACCAGCCGGCGATGCGGGAGTCCCCGGCGGGCCTGGCCTTCCGGGAGCGGATCGTCACCATGATGCAGCTGGTGCAAGGGCCGGGCGCGGACTTCCAGGACCGGCTGCGGGCCGCGATGTCGCTGTTCACCATCCACTCGGCGATGTTCCTGCTCCAGCAGGACAGCAAGGACAGCAAGGACAGCAAGGACAGCGAGGACGGCAAGCACGGCGACGCCCTGGACGGCCGCTGCGACCCGATCGAGGACGTGTGGGGCGAGCCGAAGCGGACGGCGACCATCGAGGAGGCCACCGAGGCCGCCCGGGCGGTCGCCCTGGAGATCGCCGGCCGGATCGCCGACCCGACCCGCCCCTGAGCCGCGCGGAAGAGGCGCCCGCCGGTCAGAACGCGGTGACGCCGTGTCCGGCGAGGTACGCGATCGGGTTGACCACCGCGCCGTAGCGGTTGCTGGTGCGGATCTCGAAGTGCAGGTGCGGCCCGGTCGAGTTGCCGGTGCTCCCGGACAGGCCGATCCGCTCGCCCGCCGACACGTGGTCGCCGGCCGCGACGGAGACCGCGGACAGGTGCGCGTACTGCGCGAAGTGCCCGTCCGCCAGCCGCAGGACGACCTCCTTGCCGTACGCGCCGTCCCAACCGGCCGACACCACGGTCGCGTTGCCGACCGCGAGCAGCGGCGTGCCCGGGGCGACCGCGAAGTCCACCCCGGTGTGGTACCCGGCCGCGTACTCGGAGTTGGCGACGCCGTACGGGTTGCTGGTCGGCGCGTCCGGCGCCGGCGCCGACCACTCGGGGGCGGGGGCGGGAGCCGGGTCGGGCGCGGGTTCGGGTTCCGGAGCCGCCGCGGGGGCGGCGGCGGGCGGCTCGGCCGGCAGCAGGTTGGCGGCCACCGCGACGAACTCCTGCGCCGAGTCCCCGTCACCCGGCAGCCGGTACGGGCTGGGCCCGGCCACCTGGACGATCCCGGGGCTGGGCACCGCGGCCTGCGGCGCGGTGAAGGCCGAGGCCCCCGGGGTGGTGGGCCGCACGGTCTGCGCCGCGGCACTGCCGGGCGTGGCCACCAGCAGCGCGCCGGCGAGCAGCACCACGGCCGCTCCGGCGGAGACCACCGCCTGGTCGCGCTCGGCCCGCTGCCGGCTGCCCGGCAGGGTGGTGTGCCGGGGTGCGGCGATCGAGCCCAGCGGCGCGGCGTGGGTGCGGACGGTGCGGAGGGTACGGCCGAGCCGGGGCTGCCAGGCCGCCGCCTGGGCCACCGCGCGGGCGGCGAGTCGGCGCAGGGCCGGCTGCACGGGCGGGACGTCGGACATCGGTTGCCGTACCTCACGGATCGTAGGAGGGCAGCACGAAGGGCCCGTTCCGGGCGTGTGCTGAGCGGGGGACCACTCAGGTGTAACCGTCACCGAGCCGACTCCCAAACGCGGTGACGTACTACGGCGTGTAGTCAGCGTGGCGCCGGAGATTCAAGCTGACGGAGTAATGATCATGAGATCGGATGGTCCTCACCTGGGCCGCCATCGCGGGCCGCCCCGCCGCCCGTGCTACTACCGCCGCTCGTACCGCTCCCGACCGCTGTGACGAGCCCCACCCGGCGCGGTGGTTCGAGCCCGCCGCGAACCCGCCGCGGGCGCCGCGAACGCGAAAGCGTCCGGCCCGCCCCCGCGTGGTGCGGGGACGGGCCGGACGGACGGCGGTCAGGGCCGCCTGGTCGGACTCCGCGGAGCCGGAGCTCCTACGGTTCGCTCGGTCAGATGTTGTCGACCGGGCGGACGCGGATCCAGGTCTCGAGGTAGTTCGAGGACTCGTTCTCGACCTCGATGCTGGTGCCGGTCTTCGGGACGTTCACGCCGCTGTACGGGTCGTCCTTCGACCACCAGTTCTTCAGGTCGTTGAACTCGTCGACGCCCTTGGACTTCGGGATGACCGTCTCGACACCGTTCTTGTGCAGCGTCAGCGAGCCGACGCGGCGCGAGCCGAAGGGCGAGTCGAAGCCCTGCATGCGCGGACGCATCAGGGAGCCGTCCGACCACTTCATCGACGTCGGGTGCGAGTCGATCGGCAGGATCAGGCCCTGGCCCGGGTGGGCGCTGACGTTGTTGTCGGTCTGCGACTCGTCCCAGTACCAGATCAGCAGACCGGGCTGGTAGGAGTAGTGCTCGACCCAGTTCGGCTTGGCGGCACCGAAGCCGAAGTTGTACGGGCCGGTCTTCAGCGTCTGGTCGAACGACACGTACTGCCGGTTCTCCGCGATGTAGTACTGCGCGTAGTCCTTGGTGTACGAGCCGCCGAAGCGGGTGAAGCCGTCCGCGGTCCAGCCGTTGACACCCTTCTCGACGTCGTCGCTGAACACGGTGGCGCCGTCGGCGGTCACCGAGATGTCGTCGACCGCGAGGCCGCGGTAGTGCAGGCCGCCGTCGGTGGTGTTGTGGTAGCGGAACTTGACGGCCTTGCCGGCGTACGCGTCCAGGTTGAACGACAGGTCGCCCCAGGCGGCGGTCAGGCCGCTGAGGGCCGGGCGGCCGTTCTCCTTGGGCAGCGCGGCGCCGTTCCAGGTGCCGTCCACGACGGTCCAGTTCTTGCCGCCGTCGGTGGAGACCTCGCCGAAGGCGTAGTCGAAGTCCGGCTCCAGCTCGTACCAGGCCTTGGCGTTGATGCTGGCCTTGGTCTTGCCGGTCAGGTCGATGTCGCGGGTCAGCGAGACGTTGAGGTTGTCGGCGCTGCCGCTCCACCACTCGGTGCTGCCGCCGAACGGCTTGTTGATGTCGGTGGTGATGCTCTTCTTCGGCAGGTCGACGATCAGCGCCTGCGGCAGCTTGGAGTTGTACTCCGCCGGGCCGATGTGGTGCGTCGACTCGGTGCCCGCCTTGGCGTGGTCGGCGTTCAGCCACCCGAGCTTGAACTTGCTCCAGGCGTCGAAGTCGTCCGGCATGTCGCCGATGCTGTTCTTGCCCTCACCGAGCCAGGAGCCGGAGGACATGATGGACCAGAAGCCGACCGAGTTGTCGATGCCCTTGCCGGCGGTGTCGTAGAGGTCCGGCAGACCGAGGTCGTGGCCGTACTCGTGGGCGAAGACGCCGAGGCCGCCGTTCTCCGGCTGCATCGTGTAGTCGCCGATCCAGAGGCCGGTGTCGCCGACCTGGACGCCGCCGAGCTTGTTGCCCGTGGGGCCCGCCTGGCCGGTCAGGTTGCCGTAGACGTAGCTGCGGTGCGCCCACAGGGCCTTGCTGCCCTGCTTGCCGCCACCGGCCGACTTGTCCTCGCCGGCGTGCACGATCTGGAAGTGGTCGATGTACCCGTCGGGCTGGTTGAAGTTCCCGTCGTGGTGCGAACCGTAGCGGTCCCACTGGTCGTACTGGGCCAGGGTCGCCTTGATCTGCTCCGGGGTCTGACCCTTCGCCACCTGGTCCTTGTACCAGATGTCGACGGCGTCACGGATCAGGTCCTGGGCGCTCTGGCAGACGTTGGAACCGCAGTAGTCCGAGCCGTACCGGGCCTCGTTCCACGGCACCCGCACCCAGTCCGAGACCACGCCGTCGACCGAGTAGCGGCCCGAGGACTGCTTCTCGTAGTAGGTCTTCAGCGAGGGCTTGTCCTTGGAGAAGTACAGGTCCTGGTAGTGCTGCTGGTTGTAGTCGGCCTGCCAGGCGGTCGAGTTGTTGGTGGCGCTGTCCGGCTTCTCGATCTCGTTGTGCTTCGGACCGGCCTCGCCGCCGTACTTGACCTTGCCGTCCGGCGTCTTGGTGGTGTTGTCCACCTGGTCGCCGAAGTCGACGAGGATCGTGAAGATCTTGTCGGTGCGCTCGCGCTTGAGCTCGACGTACTTGTCCTTGCCGAGCTTCACGCTGGTCGAGCCGTTGTGCTCCTCGACCTGGGCGGTGCCGTCGAGCAGCTGCTGGGTGGCGGCCTTCTGCTCGGCCTCCATCTTCGCGGTCAGCGGGCCCGGGATGTTGTGCTCGGTGTTGACGGCCTGGACGGCGTCGGCCGGGTCCCGCGGCAGCGGGGCCGAGTCGGCGGCGACGGCGCTGCCCGGGAACAGCCCGGCGCCGAGCGTGACTATGACCGCCGCGGCGGTGGTGACCGCCGCAGCTCTCCTGGTGGTCTTCAACGTTGTGACGTCCTCCCCGCCGGGGCCGACTCTTGGCCAAGGCCCGGTAAACCAATATGAAAGACAGGTGGACGACATTTGACCGAAGTGAGGTCGGAAAAGATAGACCTTGACCGTGACATGGCCACGGCGCTATGCTCGCCGACCTTCTGTCAGGTGACGAACCGTTCGAAAACCCCAGGCCCCGGGCCCTGCAAGGATGTTCGGTACGCAAAGAGCCCCCGGCGCGAACGCCGGGGGCTCTTTGCTGTGAAGTTGTCTGTTAAATGTTGGTTTACTTCGTCAGATCAGGACCGGACGAAGCGACCTCGGCGGGGGTGTCGGCGACGGCCGACTTCTCCTCGCCGCGGAAGGTGAACTTGGCTTCCTTGCCCTCGCCCTCGACGTCGACGACGACGATGTGGCCGGCCCGCAGCTCACCGAAGAGGATCTTCTCGGAGAGGTGGTCCTCGATCTCGCGCTGGATGGTGCGGCGCAGCGGACGGGCACCCAGGATCGGGTCGTAGCCGCGCTTGGCGAGCAGCTTCTTGGCCTCGACGCTGAGCTCCAGGCCCATGTCCTTGTCCTTGAGCCGCTCGTCCACCTTGGCGATCATCAGGTCGACGATCTGGATGATGTCGTCCTCGGACAGCTGGTGGAACACCACGATGTCGTCGACGCGGTTCAGGAACTCGGGGCGGAAGTGCTGCTTGAGCTCCTCGCCGACCTTCGCCTTCATCCGCTCGTACCCGGTCTGGGTGTCACCCGTGGCCGCGAAGCCCAGGTTGAAGCCCTTGGAGATGTCCCGGGTGCCGAGGTTGGTCGTCATGATGATGACGGTGTTCTTGAAGTCGACCACGCGGCCCTGGGAGTCGGTCAGGCGACCGTCCTCCAGGATCTGCAGCAGCGAGTTGAAGATGTCCGGGTGGGCCTTCTCGACCTCGTCGAAGAGGACGACCGAGAACGGCTTGCGGCGGACCTTCTCGGTCAGCTGGCCGCCCTCCTCGTAGCCCACGTAGCCGGGCGGGGAGCCGAACAGTCGGGAGACGGTGTGCTTCTCGGAGAACTCGGACATGTCGAGCGCGATCAGCGCGTCCTCGTCGCCGAACAGGAACTCCGCCAGCGTCTTGGACAGCTCGGTCTTACCGACGCCGGACGGGCCGGCGAAGATGAACGAACCGCCGGGGCGCTTCGGGTCCTTGAGGCCCGCACGGGTGCGCCGGATGGCCTGCGAGAGCGCCTTGATGGCGTCCTTCTGGCCGATGACGCGCTTGTGCAGCTCGTCCTCCATGCGCAGCAGGCGGGAGGTCTCCTCCTCGGTCAGCTTGAAGACCGGGATGCCGGTGGCGGTGGCCAGGACCTCGGCGATGAGCTCCTCGTTGACCTCCGCGACGACGTCCATGTCGCCGGCCTTCCACTCCTTCTCGCGCTTGGCCTTGGCCTGCAGGAGCTGCTTCTCGTCGTCGCGCAGGGACGCGGCCTTCTCGAAGTCCTGCGCGTCGATCGCGCTCTCCTTCTCGCGGCGCACGTCGGCGATCTTCTCGTCGAACTCGCGCAGGTCCGGCGGCGCGGTCATCCGGCGGATGCGCATCCGGGAGCCGGCCTCGTCGATCAGGTCGATCGCCTTGTCCGGCAGGAAGCGGTCCGAGATGTACCGGTCGGCCAGGGTGGCGGCGGCGACCAGGGCGGCGTCCGTGATGGAGACCCGGTGGTGGGCCTCGTAGCGGTCGCGCAGACCCTTGAGGATCTCGATGGTGTGGGGCAGCGAGGGCTCCGCGACCTGGATCGGCTGGAAGCGGCGCTCCAGCGCGGCGTCCTTCTCCAGGTGCTTGCGGTACTCGTCCAGGGTGGTGGCACCGATGGTCTGCAGCTCGCCGCGGGCCAGCATCGGCTTCAGGATGCTGGCGGCGTCGATGGCGCCCTCGGCGGCGCCCGCGCCGACCAGGGTGTGCAGCTCGTCGATGAACAGGATGATGTCGCCGCGGGTGCGGATCTCCTTGAGCACCTTCTTCAGGCGCTCCTCGAAGTCACCGCGGTAGCGCGAGCCGGCCACCAGCGCGCCCAGGTCCAGCGTGTAGAGCTGCTTGTCCTTGAGCGTCTCCGGGACCTCGCCCTTGACGATCGCCTGGGCCAGGCCCTCGACCACGGCGGTCTTGCCGACGCCGGGCTCACCGATCAGCACCGGGTTGTTCTTGGTGCGGCGGGACAGCACCTGCATGACCCGCTCGATCTCCTTCTCGCGCCCGATGACCGGGTCGAGCTTGGCCTCGCGGGCGGCCTGGGTGAGGTTGCGGCCGAACTGGTCCAGGACCAGCGAGGTCGACGGGGTGCCCTCGGCGGGCCCGCCGGCCGTGGCCGACTCCTTGCCGCCGCCGGCCTGGTAGCCGGAGAGCAGCTGGATGACCTGCTGGCGCACCCGGTTGAGGTCGGCGCCCAGCTTCACCAGGACCTGGGCGGCGACGCCCTCGCCCTCGCGGATCAGGCCGAGCAGGATGTGCTCGGTGCCGATGTAGTTGTGGCCGAGCTGCAGGGCCTCCCGGAGCGACAGCTCCAGGACCTTCTTCGCCCGGGGGGTGAAGGGAATGTGGCCGGACGGGGCCTGCTGGCCCTGGCCGATGATCTCCTCGACCTGCTGGCGAACGGCCTCAAGAGAAATCCCGAGGCTCTCCAGGGCCTTGGCGGCGACGCCCTCGCCCTCGTGGATCAGACCCAGGAGGATGTGCTCGGTGCCGATGTAGTTGTGGTTGAGCATCCGGGCTTCTTCCTGAGCCAGGACGACAACCCGCCGCGCGCGGTCGGTGAACCTCTCGAACATCGTTTATCGCTCCTCAGAGCGGTCGGGCAGTTCGGGGTCCGTCCCCGCCCTGTCCTTCCGCATGCTAGTCCCGCTCAGCGGCGCGGCCCACGGATTCACTCCCCGGTAGAGGAGCGAGATGCTGCGCGACCAGCCGACACCAATCCCAACCTGATGATGGGAAACGGTGTTCCCACAGGTGGGCCGGATGCACCGGAATCCGCTACGCCATCGGCGAACAAGAGCCGCCGGTGCGGAGTCGGACCGGCCGCGCCGGTCGCCCATACTGCCCCTGGACGGGTCGAAGAACCCGTCCACCTGCATTCATACCCGGTATCGGGGCGGTTCTCGCGCAGTTTCCGCGGTGGCGGTGTTCGCCTGGCGAGAAGTCGGGCCGCTGTGACGGCGGTTCAGCGCCGACCCGGCCGGCCGGTGCGCCGTTCCGGTGGTGTCCGCGTTACCGCTACGCCCCTACAGCGTTGCACAGCTCGTGATTGTTCCGCCGCCCGAGCCCGGCACCGGTTCCCCGGCGGGCCCGCGCGGGCGTGCCGCGGGGCGCGGAGGAGGCCCCTCCGCGCCCCGCGCGTGTGTCGTCGTCCCCGTGCGCGACGGCCGGGGCCCCGCACCCGCTCCGGCCTGCCGGCGGTGCCGGGGTCAGGCCACGTTGGCCTTGTCGTAGGCCTCGCGGACCAGGCTCGGCACCCGGCCGCGGTCGTTGACCTCCATGCCCTGCTCCTTGGCCCACGCGCGGATCTTCGCGGTGTCCGGAGCGCTGCCGCCGGCCGGGCGCTGCGCCGCGCCACGACCCGGGCGACGGGCGCCGGCGAGCCGACCGCTCTGCTTGCGACCCTTCTCGACGTAGGGCGCCAGCAGGCCGCGGAGCTTGTCCGCGTTGGCGCTCTTCAGATCGATCTCGTAGGCAACGCCGTCGAGCGCGAACGTCACCGTCTCGTCCGCCGACCCGCCGTCGAGATCGTCTTCAAGAATGACCTGCACCCTCTGTGCCACGGGCTTCCCTTTCCGCTAAACGACCCATTGCCTAAGGAAAGGAAAGCGCCTTTCTGCGGAAAACACAAACCCTTGACCGGCGCGGACCGCCTCAGAGGTGGAGCAGCATGCGCGAGTTGCCCAGAGTGTTGGGCTTCACCCGCTCCAGGTCGAGGAACTCCGCGACACCTTCATCGTACGAGCGGAGAAGTTCTTCATAGACGTCCGTGGCGATCGCCGCCGGGTCCGCCGTGGCGTCATCGGCTTCCTGAAGCTCACCGATCTCGACGAAACCGTGTTTCGCGAAGAACCCCACCTCGAACGTCAAGCAGAAAATCCGACGGACGCCGAGCCAGCGCGCCGTCTGCAACAGCTTCTCCAGCAACTGGTGCCCCACCCCGAAGCCCCGGCAGGACGGATCGACCGCGAGGGTGCGGACCTCGGCGAGGTCCTCCCACATCACGTGCAGTGCGCCGCAGGCCACCACCGTGCCGTTGTCGTCGCGTTCGGCGACCCAGAACTCCTGGACGGATTCGAACAGTGTGACCGTGGGCTTGTCCAGCAGAATGCCGTCGCGCGAGTAGGCGTCGATGAGGCCGCGCACGGCCCGCACGTCGGTGGTCCGCGCACGGCGGATGGTGACCTCCATGGGCGGGACGTTATCGCGTCGCGCCGGGCGCGGTCTCCCCGGTATCCGGTCCGGCCGCCGCGGAATCCGCCGGGGGCGGATCGGGCGGGAACAGCGCGGCGACCCGCAAGGCGTCCCGCAGCGCTTCGCGCTGCTCCGGCGACATCAGTCCGAAGAAGTGCACCAGGGCGGCCGCCGGATTGTCGCTGGTGGCCCACGCGTCGTTCATCAGGGCCGCGGTGTAGGCCTCTCGGGACGAGACCGGTTCATATCGATAGGCCCGGCCGGCCCGCTCCCGGCGCAGCCAGCCCTTTCTGTGCAGCTTGTCCAGGACGGTCATCACCGTGGTGTACGCGATTTCGCGTTCCGACTGCAGATCCAGGAGAACCTCGCGAACCGTGACCGGTCGGTTCCACCGCCACACCCGGGTCATGATGGCGTTCTCTAGTTCGCCGAGTTGCCGGACCATAGTGCGGCCAGGATAGGGAGTGAATGGGGCAAATCTTGTGAAGTGCGCCAAACCGGCGCGCCGCCACTCCCGCTGATCGGGAATGGCGGCGCGCCGGTGCTTCGAGCGGCTGACGGCGTCAGTCGAGGTCTTCCTTGGCCTTCTGGGCCCCGCCCTGGCTGCGGACGATGGCCCGCACCAGGAAGCCGAAGCCGATCGCCATGACCAGCGGCGGCACGATCGCGCTGACGTAGTCCATCAGGTCACTCCTCCTCGGTCTTCTCCGCCGTCGCGGCGGAAGCCTTCGGTTCCGGCTTCACCAGCGGGAAGAGCACGGTCTCCCGGATGTTCTTGCCGGTGAGCAGCATGATCAGGCGGTCCACGCCGAGGCCGAGGCCACCGGTCGGGGGCATCGCGTACTCCAGGGCGCGCAGGAAGTCCTCGTCCACCTGCATCGCCTCGACGTCGCCGCCGGCCGCCAGCAGCGACTGCGCGGTCAGGCGGGCGCGCTGCTCGACCGGGTCGACCAGCTCGGAGTAGGCGGTGCCGATCTCGGTGCCGAAGATCACCAGGTCCCACTTCTCGGCCACGCCCGCGATCGAGCGGTGCTGGCGGGTCAGCGGGGAGACCTCGGTCGGGTAGTCCTTGATGAAGGTCGGCCGGACGGCGTTCTCCTCCAGCAGGCGCTCGACCATCTCCAGCACGATCTGGCCGTGGCCCCACTCCTTCTCGAACGGGATGCCGTGCTCGGCGGCCAGCTTGCGCAGCTCCTCGACGGTGGTCGCCGGGGTGACCTCGACGCCCAGGTGCGCGGAGATGCCCGGGTAGACGCTGACCTCCTCCCACGGCTCGGCCAGGTCGATCTCGTGCTCCACGCCGTGCGCGTCCACGCCCTTGATCACCGTGGTGCCCAGGGCGTCCCGGGCGGCGTTGACGATCGTCTCGCGGATCAGCTCGGCCTGGGTGTCGTAGTCGCCGTAGGCCTCGTACGACTCCAGCGAGGTGAACTCCGGGTTGTGGGTGGAGTCCGCGCCCTCGTTGCGGAAGTTGCGGTTGATCTCGAAGACCTTCTCGGCGCCGCCGACCACCAGCCGCTTGAGGTACAGCTCGGGGGCGATGCGCATGTAGAGGTCGATGTCGTACGCGTTGATGTGCGTCTTGAACGGACGGGCGTTGGCGCCGCCGTGCACCGGCTGCAGCATCGGGGTCTCGACCTCGATGTAGCCGCGGTCCTCGTAGGTGCGGCGGATCGAGCGGACGACCTTGCTGCGCAGGTGCAGGATCTCGCGCGCCTCGGGGTTCACGATCAGGTCGACGTAGCGCTGGCGGACCCGGGCCTCCGGGTCGGTCAGGCCCTTGTGCTTGTCCGGCAGCGGCCGCAGGCACTTGGCGGTCAGCTCCCAGCGGTCCACCATCACCGACAGCTCGCCGCGCTTGGAGGTGATCACCTCGCCCTCGACGCCGACCTGGTCGCCCAGGTCGATGTCGGCCTTCCAGGCCGCCAGCCGCTCGGCGCCCAGCTTGTCCAGGGAGAGCATCACCTGGAGGTCGCCGGTGCCGTCGCGCAGGGTGGCGAAGCAGAGCTTGCCGCCGGTGCGGGACAGGATGACCCGGCCGGTGATGCCGGCCCGCTCGCCGGTGGCGGTGTCGGGCTCCAGGTCGGGGTGCTTGGCGCGGAGGTCCGCGATGGTGCTGGTGCGGGGGAAGCCGACCGGGTACGGGTCGACACCGGCCGCCCGGAGCCGGTCGAGCTTCTCGCGCCGGACGCGCATCTGCTCGGGAAGGTCGTCGGTCGCGGGAACAAGGCTCTGATCGCTCACCCCACAAGGGTAGCCAGCCGCACGCCGTGCTCCGCGACCGGATAACGACTGGGGGAGGGCGCCGCTCGGCGCCCTCCCCTCTTCGTGCCGCCGGCGGGCTCAGCCGGTGCCGGTGGCGAGTTCGACGTCCTCGGGCGCGGAGTCCGCCGGGGGTTCGGGGCGGGCGGGGGGCTTGGGCCGGCGGCCGAAGAGCTCGGCGGGGGTGGGCATCCGGTGCGGGCGGGGCGGGGCCGGCGGGGTGGCGGCGGGCTGCTCCGGGCGGGAGTCGCGGGAGTCGGTGCTGCTCATGGTGATCCGTCCTCCAACAGGGATGGGGAGACTGCTCGGCGGTGCGGCGGGGTTCGGTACGGCCACCAGGTGGCGGTGCTGCCCGGAGGTGAGGGCGAGCCGTTCGCGGACGGCGGCCTCGGCGAGCGCGTGGCAGCGGCCGGCCAGCCGGGAGCGGCGGGCCCGCTCGTGCTGCCCGCAGGGCTGGCGGGTGAGCCCGCGCAGCGCGGTGAGGTCCTCGGGCCCGGGCAGGTACCCGTCCGCCACGGCCTCCTCCAGCCGTTCCAGGTACCCGGTCGCGCCGCCGGGCAGGGCGGAGCGGTAGCGGCCGAGGTCGGCGAGCAGGAAGGCGCGCAGCCGGCCGCCCTCCTGGACGGCCTCGTCGATCGCCTCGGTCAGGTACAGCGCGTCCTGGACGTCCTCGGCCCACAGCTCGGCACCCGGGCCGGTGCAGGCGGTGCGGTCGGGCCCCTGGAGGTGGACGGGGACGGCGGGGTGCAGGGCGTGGGCGAGGGCGCGGCGCAGCACGCGGACTTCGTCGGCGCTGAAGGCCATGCCGCCGCGCGATCCGTGTGGCGTAGGCATGGGTTGACACTACGTGAGGAATATCCGATTTGTCGGTAACGTCGCGCCGAACAACCCACGATCGGCCGGACGGGAGGAACCGCCCGGACCCGATCGGCCCCGCGCCGGGGAGCGTCAGCTCGGCCGGTTGCGTTCGTAGACGAGCCGCAGGCCGATCAGGGTCAGCCAGGGCTCGTGGACGTCGATGGTGGTGGCCTCGCCGAGGACCAGCGTTGCCAGGCCGCCGGTGGCGATCACCTGGACGTCGTCCGGGTCCTTGGCCAGCTCCCGGGCCATCCGCTCGACCAGGCCGTCGACCTGCCCGGCGAAGCCGTACAGGATGCCGGACTGCATGCCCTCGACGGTGTTCTTGCCGATCACGTTGCGCGGGCGGGCCAGCTCGATCTTGCGCAGCTGGGCGCCGCGCATGCCGAGCGCCTCGACGGAGATCTCGATGCCGGGGGCGATCGCGCCGCCGACGTAGTCGCCGCGGGCGTTGACCGCGTCGAAGGTGGTCGCGGTGCCGAAGTCGACCACGATGCACGGCCCGCCGTACAGGTGGTTGGCGGCCAGCGCGTTGACGATCCGGTCGGCGCCGACCTCCTTGGGGTTGTCCATCAGGACGTGCACCCCGGTCTTCACGCCGGGCTCCACGATCACCGCGGGGACGTCGCCGTAGTAGCGGCGGGTCACCTCGCGGAGCTCGTGGAGCACGGCGGGAACGGACGAGCAGATCGCCAGCCCCTCCACCACGGCCTCCCGGACCGCGGCGTGGTTGCCCATCAACCCCTGCAGCAGCACCGCCAGTTCATCGGCCGTGCGGCGCGGATCGGTGGAGATCCGCCAGTGTTCCACCACGTCCTCGCCGTCGAACAGGCCGAGTGTGGTCTGGGTGTTGCCGACGTCGATGGTGAGGAGCACGGGGACGCTTTCTGCGAGTCGGGACGGGTCTGCGGTCGACTCCGGACGGTCAGGCGCGCAGGTCCAGGCCGATGTCCAGGACCGGCGAGGAGTGGGTGAGCGCGCCCACGGCCAGGAAGTCGACACCAGTCTGGGCGACCTCGCGCGCGGTGGCCAGGGTCAGCCCGCCGGAGGCCTCCAGCCTGGCCCGGCCCGCCACCAGCGCGACGGCCTCCTTCAGCTGCTCGACGGAGAAGTTGTCCAGCAGGATGAGGTCGGCCCCGGCGTCCAGCACCGGCGCGATCTGCTCCAGGGTGTCCACCTCGATCTCGACCGGCAGCTCCGGGTAGGCGGCCCGGACGGCCCGGAAGGCCTCGGCCACGCCGCCGGCCGCGACCACGTGGTTGTCCTTCACCAGCGCGGCGTCCGAGAGCGCCATCCGGTGGTTGGCGCCGCCGCCGCAGCGCACCGCGAACTTCTCCAGCGCGCGCAGGCCCGGGGTGGTCTTGCGGGTGTCCCGGACGACGGCGCCGGTGCCCTCCAGGGCGTCCGCCCAGGCCCGGGTCGCGGTGGCGATGCCGGACAGGTGGCAGAGCAGGTTGAGGGCGCTGCGCTCGGCGGTGAGCAGGTCGCGGGTGCGGGAGCGGATCGACAGCAGCACCTGGCCGGCCTCGACCCGGTCGCCGTCCTCGACGTGCCGCTCGACCTCGAACTCCTCCTCGCAGACCAGCGAGACGACGGCCTCGGCGATCCGCAGGCCGGCCACCACGCCGCCCTCGCGGGCGGTGAAGTCGGCGGTGGCGACGGCGTCGGCGGGCACGGTGGCCACCGAGGTGACGTCCTCGCCGCCGGCCAGGTCCTCGGCCAGCGCCAGGGTGGCGATGTCCTCGACCTCGACCGGGTCCAGCCCGGCGTTCTCCAGCAGCTCCGCCAACTGCGGGTCCAGGCCGGTCTCGTAGCCCTCGCCGTCCCCGCAGGCGCAGCCGTCGCCGCAGCCGCCCTGGTCGGCCAGGGGGAGTTCCTCGTGGGAGTGGGTCATGGTTCTACTGCTCCTCAGGGGTGCTGACAAGGTCGCCGGAGGCGGCGAGGGTGGTGATCAGGTGGCGCCGCCAGTGGGCGTCGTCGCGCTCGGGGAAGTCCTCGCGCCAGTGGCAGCCGCGGGTCTCCTCGCGCTGCGCGGCCGCCGCGACCAGGGCGGTGGCGACCGTCAGCAGGTTGGCGGCCTCCCAGGTCTCCACCCGGGGGTCGGCCGGCTTCTCCTCGGCCACGTGCGCGTACGCCTGCTCGGCGATCAGCGCGAGCCCGGCCGCGGCCTCGGCCATCGAGGCGGCCGAGCGCACCACGCCCGCGCCGCGCGACATCAGCCGCTGGATCTCGGCGCGCGCCTCGGAGGCCGGCAGCGGCACCGCGCGGGCGGCCTGCGCGGCGGCGACGTCCACGGTGCGCTCGGGCAGTTCGCCGGCCGCGTGCAGCTCGGCCAGGTCGGCGGCGATCCGCTCGGCGAAGACCAGGCCCTCCAGCAGGGAGTTGGAGGCCAGCCGGTTGGCGCCGTGCACCCCGGTGCAGGCGACCTCGCCGCAGGCGTACAGGCCGGGGACGGAGCTGCGGCCGTGCCGGTCGGTCCGGACGCCGCCGGAGGCGTGGTGCGAGGCCGGGGAGATCGGGATCGGCTCGGTGACCGGGTCGATGCCGTGGGCGCGGCAGGCGGCGAGGATGGTCGGGAAGCGGTGCTCCCACATCTCGGCGCCGAAGTGCCGCCCGTCCAGGTACATGTGGTCGGCGCCCTGCTCCTGCATGCGCCGGGTGATCGCCTTGGCGACGATGTCGCGCGGGGCCAGCTCGGCCAGCTCGTGCTGCCCGACCATGAAGCGCACGCCGTCCGCGTCCACCAGGTGGGCGCCCTCGCCGCGCACGGCCTCGGAGACCAGCGGCTGCTGGCCCTCGGCCTCCGGGCCGAGCCAGAGCACGGTCGGGTGGAACTGGACGAACTCCAGGTCGGTGACGGCGGCGCCGGCCCGCAGCGCCAGGGCCACGCCGTCGCCGGTGGAGACCGGCGGGTTGGTGGTGGCGGAGAAGACCTGGCCCATGCCGCCGGTGGCGAGCACCACCGCGCGGGCCCGGACGGCGCCGACGCCGTCGCGCGCGCCCTCGCCCATCACGTGCAGGGTCAGCCCGGCGGCGTGGCCCTCGGCGTCGGTCAGCAGGTCGAGGACGAGGGCGTGCTCGATCAGTTCGAGGTCCGGGTCCTCGCGGACGGCGGCGACCAGGGCGCGGGAGACCTCCGCGCCGGTGGCGTCCCCGCCCGCGTGCACGATCCGGCGGCGGTGGTGGCCGCCCTCGCGGGTGAGCAGGATCTCGCCGTCCTCGTCGCGGTCGAAGTCGGCGCCGACCGCGATCAGCCGGCGGACGGCGTCCGGGCCCTCGGTGACGAGGGTGCGCACGGCCTCCTCGTCGCAGATCCCGGCGCCGGCCACCAGGGTGTCGTCCAGGTGCTGCTCGGGGCTGTCCCCCTCACCCAGGGCGGCGGCTATGCCGCCCTGGGCCCAGCGGGTCGAGCCTTCGTCCAGCACCGCCTTGGTGACCACCATGGCCCGCAGGCCGGCCTTGCGGACGTTGAGCGCGACGGTGAGTCCGGCGACGCCGGAGCCGACCACGACCACGTCGGTGGTGGCGGTCCAGCCGGGGGCCGGGGCGGTGAGGCGATGCGTAACGGACATGGCTCAGTGGCTCCTTCAGTGCGTGGCCGAGGTGGCCGCGCCGTCCCCGTCACGGTACGCCGCGTCCCCGCGCAGCAGTCCGCTGCCCTCCGGGGCGTCCGCCGGGTCGCCGCCCATGCCGGTGATCCGGTTCCGCTCGTCCACGAAGACGACCTTCGGCTGGTAGCCCTTGGCCTCGGCCGTGTCCATCTGCCCGTAGGCGATGAGGATGACCAGGTCGCCGGGGTGGACCAGGCGGGCGGCCGCGCCGTTGATGCCGATCACGCCGGTGCCGCGCGGGCCGGCGATGGTGTACGTCTCCAGCCGGGCGCCGTTGTTGATGTCGACGATGTGGACCAGCTCGCCGGGGAGCAGGTCGGCGGCGTCGAGCAGGTCCTCGTCCACCGTGACGGAGCCGACGTAGTGCAGGTCGGCCTGGGTCACGGTGGCCCGGTGGATCTTGGACTTGAGCATGGTGCGGAGCATTGCGGGTCACGCCTCCTGTGAGTGCATGCCTGAGAGGGGAAGAGCTCTTCGTGAACTACCGGACGATGATGCGGACGTTGTCGATCAGGCGGGTCGAGCCCACCTTCGCGGCGACGGCCAGCACCGCCTCGCCCTGGAAGTCGTCCGCCGCCTCGGTGAAGTCGTGCGGGTCGATCAGGGCGAGGTAGTCGAGGTCGACACCCTCGGCGGTGTCGAGCGCGGCCGCGGCGGCTTCGCGCACGGCCTTCGGGCCCTGCGCGGCGACGTCCCGGCCGGCGAACAGGGCCTTGGAGAGGGCGAGGGCGCGGGTGCGCTCCTCCTCCGAGAGGTAGCGGTTGCGCGAGGAGCGGGCCAGCCCGTCCTCCTCGCGGACGGTCGGCACGCCGACGATCTCCACGTCGAAGTCCAGGTCGGCCACCATCCGCTGGATGATCGCCAGCTGCTGGGCGTCCTTCTCGCCGAAGAAGGCGTAGTCCGGGTCCGTGATGTGCAGCAGCTTGGCGACGACGGTGAGCACCCCGTCGAAGTGGCCCGGGCGGGTGGCGCCCTCGAAGCGCTCGCCCATCGGGCCGGCCGCCAGCCGCACCTGCGGCTCGCCGTTCGGGTAGACCTCGTCGACGGACGGGGCGAAGACCACGTCGGCGCCGTTCTCCTCGGCCAGCTTCACGTCGGCGTCGAGGGTGCGCGGGTAGCGGTCCAGGTCCTCGCCGGCGCCGAACTGCAGCGGGTTGACGAAGACCGTCACCGCGACCCGGCCCTCCGGGCCGACCTGCTTGCGGGCGGCGCGGACCAGCGCGGCGTGGCCCTCGTGCAGCGCGCCCATGGTCATCACGACGGCGTTGTCCACCGGCCGCTCGTCGGGCCAGAACGCGGCCTCGAAGTCGTCCACGGTGTTCGTGACGATCGCCCGGTGGACCTTGGGCGTCCGCTGGGCCTTGCTCGGCTGCTTACCGCGTGCCATCTAGCGCTTCTCCTCGTTCAGTACGTCCAGCAGCGCCGCCGCCGACGCTTCGTCGATCGTCCCGCCGGCGAGTGCCCGCTGCGCGGTGGCGCGGGCCATCGCCCGGTAGGCCGCCGGGATGTCCGGGGACACCGTACTGAGCTGCGCCAGGTGGCGCCGTACGGTGCCCGCGTCGCCCCGGGCGACCGGGCCGGTGAGGGCCGCGTCGCCGGAGCGCAGGCTGTTGTCCAGGGCCGCGCCGAGCAGCGGGCCGAGCATCCGGCCGGGCTCGGCGACGCCGGCCGTGCGCAGCAGCTCCATGGCCTGCGCGACCAGGGTGACCAGGTGGTTCGCGCCGTGCGCGAGGGCCGTGTGGTAGAGCGGGCGGACGTCCTCGGGCACCCACTCGGGCTCGCCGCCCATCTCCACCACCAGCGCCTCGGCGACCGGCCGCAGCTCCTCGGGGGCGGTCACCCCGAACGGGCAGCCGGCCAGCCGCGCCAGGTCGACGGAGGTGCCGGTGAAGGTCATCGCCGGGTGCAGCGCGAGCGGCAGCGCCCCGGCCCGGGTGGCGGGCTCCAGGACGGCGACGCCGTGCGCGCCGGAGGTGTGCACGAGCAGCTGGCCGGGGCGGACGGCCCCGGTCGCGGCCAGGCCGGCCACCAGGTCGGCCAGCGCGTCGTCCGGGACGGTCAGCAGGACGAGGTCGGCGGCGGCCAGCACCTGCGGCGGGGTGACGATCCGCACGCCCGGCAGCAGCGCCTCGGCGCGCCGGCGGGAGGTGGCGGACACCCCGGACGCGGCGACCACCGTGTGCCCCGCGAGCTGCAGCGCGGCGCCCAGCGCAGGGCCGACCCGCCCGGTGCCCACCACGCCCACGGCGAGGCGGGCCGGTCGGTTGCCGGGGTCGCTCGGATCGCCGAAGCCGTCGTCGAAGGTGTTCACGCGCCACCCTTGTCCTGAATGACCGTTCCGGTCCGCTGCGGGTACCGGACGTACCGCCCCAGTCTACGGGGGCGTCAGTCCGTCCACGGGGGTGTCAGTCCGTCGCCCCGGCCCGGATCAGCCCGGCCTCGTACGCCAGCACCACGGCCTGCACCCGGTCGCGCAGGCCGAGCTTGGCCAGGATGCGGCCGACGTGGGTCTTCACGGTGGCCTCGGAGAGCACCAGCCGGGCCGCGATCTCGCCGTTCGACAGCCCCTGGGCGACCAGCAGGAACACCTCCCGCTCGCGCTCGGTCAGCGGGGCGACGACGTCCGAGCCGGGCGTGCTCTGCGGGGTGGGCAGCACCTCGGCGAAGCGGTCGATCATCCGGCGGGTGGTGGTCGGGGCGACCACCGCGTCCCCGCCGTGCACCGCGCGGATCGCGGCCACCAGCTCGGTCGGCGGGACGTCCTTGAGCAGGAAGCCGCTGGCCCCGGCCTTGAGCGCGGCGAAGGCGTACTCGTCCAGGTCGAAGGTGGTGAGGATGAGCACCCGAGGGGCGCCCGGCAGCGGGCTGCCGTCCTCCGCCAGGCAGATCCGCCGGGTGGCCTGCACGCCGTCCAGGCGCGGCATCCGGACGTCCATCAGGATCACGTCCACCGACGTGTGCCGCAGCTTCTCCAGGGCCTGGACACCGTCGCCCGCCTCGGCGGCGATCTCGATGTCGCCCTGCGACTGCAGGATCATCCGGAAGCCGGTGCGCAGCAGTTCCTGGTCGTCGACGAGCATCACGCGGATGGTCAAGGGGGCTCTCCTCGGAGGGGTCAGTGTGCTGCCTTGAGCGGGAGGACGGCGCGGATCCGGAAGCCGCCGCCGGGGCGCGGGCCGACGTCCAGGCTGCCGCTGACCATGCCGACCCGCTCGCGCATGCCGATCAGGCCGTGGCCGGGGCCGTCGGTGCCGTGGGCGGTGAGCTGCTCGTCGGTGGTGCCGCGCCCGTCGTCCTCGACCAGGACGGCGAGTTCGCGCTCGCCGAAGTCGACGGCGACCCGGGCGTGGGCGTGCGGGCCGCCGTGCTTGCGGACGTTGGTGAGGGCTTCCTGGACGATCCGGTAGACGGTGAGCTCGACGCCGCGCGGGAGTTCGCGCGGCTGGCCCGAGGTGTCGTAGTCGACGTGCAGGCCGGCCGTGCGGACCTGTTCGAGCAGCTCCGGCAGCTCCTCGACGCCCGGCTGCGGCAGGTACTCCTCGGCCGAGGAGTCGGAGGTGCGCAGCACGCCCAGCAGGCGGCGCATCTCGGTGAGCGCCTGCCGGCCGGTGGTGGCGATGGTGCCGAGCGCCTGCTTGGCCTGCTGCGGGGAGTTGTCGAGCACGTACGCGGCGCCGTCCGCCTGGACGATCATCACCGAGACGTTGTGCGCGACCACGTCGTGCAGTTCGCGGGCGATCCGGGCGCGCTCGGCGGCGACGGCGACCTTCGCCTGGGCGTCCCGCTCGCGCTCCAGCCGGGCGGCGCGGTCCTCCAGCTCGGTCAGGTAGGCGCGGCGCACCCGGGTCAGCCGGCCCCACGCCCAGCACAGGATGAACGGCGTGCTCATCAGCAGCGTGATCAGCATCGCCTCGCCGATGCCGTACGGGTGCGTGTGCACCTCGCCGGCCTCCACCGTGGTCTTCATCGGGTTCATCCGCCAGAACACCAGCGGGCCGGCGGCCAGGCCGGCGGCCAGCGCCAGCCGGGAGGTCCACTTCTGGCCGAAGGCGGCGCCGGTGTAGGCGAAGACCAGGTAGGCGATGGAGGACCCGCCCGGTTCGACGTCGGCGACCACCTGGCCGACCGCGATGCCGGTGGCGGCGCCCACGGTGACGTCGGGGAAGCGGCGGCGGAAGACCATCAGCAGCGGCAGCAGCACCGCGACCAGGACCTGGGCGTCGAAGCGCCAGCCGCTGTCGGGGTAGTCGGCGTTCGGCAGCAGGCCGAGGAACAGCACGATCGCCGCCCAGGCGGCGTCGACCACCATGGGGTGACGGCGGAGCCAGGCGTTGAGTCGATGCACCTCTCCAGCGTAGGCAGTCGCGCACGGTGCCCAGGTCAGCCGGTAGGGCGATCCGCTCCTACTCCGTAGGTCGGAGACGTCCCGGTGCCGGTTCCGAGGGGCGGCCCGGAGCCCGGTAGCGTCCCCGTCCATGACGTGGATGCGGTGGGCGCCCGCCATGGAACAGGCGCTGTACGACCCGGCCGGCGGTTTCTACCACCGGCCGGAGGGCCCGGCCGGGCACTTCCGCACCTCGGTGCACGCCTCGCCCAGGTTCGCCCGCGCGGTGGCCCGGCTGCTGGTCGAGGTTGACGCGGCCCTCGGCCGGCCGGCGGAGCTGGCCCTGGTCGACGTCGGGGCCGGGCGCGGCGAACTGCTCACCGGGGTGCTGGCCGAACTGCCCGGCGAGGTGCTGGCGCGGCTGCGCCCGTACGGCGTGGAGATCGCCGGGCGCCCCGCCGCACTGCCGTCCACAGCCCTGTGGACGGACGAGCCGCCGCGCGGTGTCACCGGGCTGCTGTTCGCCAACGAGTGGCTGGACAACGTGCCGCTGGACGCCGGGGAAGTGGACGAGGACGGGGTGCTGCGCTACGTCGAGGTGGACACCGCCACCGGTGAGGAGCGCTCCGGCGAGCCGGTGTCGGCGGCCGACGCGGCCTGGGCCGAGCGCTGGTGGCCGGTCGAACACCCCGGGGACGTCGTGGAGTTCGGCGGCCCCCGGGACGCCGCCTGGGCGCGGGCCGTCGCCGGGCTGGAGCGCGGCCTGGCCGTCGCCGTCGACTACGGGCACACGGCGCGGCGGCGGCCGTTCGCCGGGACGTTCGCCGGCTTCCGGGACGGCCGCGAGGTGGCGCCGGTGCCGGACGGCTCCTGCGACGTGACGGCGCACGTCGCGCTGGACTCGATCGCCGTCCCCGGTCTCCACAGCCTGTGGACGACCCAGCGCGAGGCCCTGCGCGCCCTCGGCGTGAGCGGCGAACGCCCGCCGTTGGCCCTCGCCTCCACCGACCCCGCGGCCTACCTGCGGGCGCTCGGCGGCGCGGGGGAGGGGGCCGAACTCACCGACCCGGCCGGGCTGGGCGGCTTCGGGTGGGTCCTGCAGGCCGTCCGCATGCCGGTACCTCTGGCCCTGGAGGCCCTGCCGGGATGGCAGACTCTGGGGGCATGAGGGAGACCACGGTCGGCATCGGGGCGGGAGCCGAGAACGTCACGGGCGAGGCGGGCACCACCGACATGGTGCTCAACATCGGCCCGCAGCACCCCGCCACGCACGGCGTGCTGCGGCTGCGCCTGCTGCTGGACGGTGAGCGGATCGTCACCGCCGAGCCGGTGATCGGCTACATGCACCGCGGCGCGGAGAAGCTGTTCGAGGCCCGGGACTACCGGCAGATCATCATGCTGGCCAACCGGCACGACTGGCTCTCCGCCTTCTCCAACGAACTCGGCGTCGTGCTCGGCGTCGAGCGGATGCTCGGCATGGAGGTCCCCGAGCGGGCGGTGTGGCTGCGCACCCTGCTCGCCGAGCTGAACCGGGTGCTCAACCACCTGATGTTCCTCGGCTCCTACCCGCTGGAGCTCGGCGGGATCACCCCGATCTTCCACGCCTTCAACGGCCGCGAGGACCTCCAGCACGTGCTGGAGGAGGCCTCCGGCGGGCGGATGCACTACATGTTCAACCGGGTCGGCGGCCTCAAGGAGGACGTCCCGGCGGGCTGGCTCGGCCGGGTCCGCGCCGCCATGACCGCCGTCCGCGCGCAGCTGCCGGCCATCGAGGACCTCGTCCTCGGCAGCGAGATCTTCCGCGCCCGCACCGCCGGCGTCGGCGTCCTCACCCGGGCGCAGGCCGAGGCGTACGGCGTCAGCGGCCCGATCGCCCGGGCCAGCGGCCTCGACTTCGACCTGCGCCGCGACGAGCCCTACCTCGCGTACGGCTCCGAGGAGCTGCGGCAGGTGCTCACCGTGGTCACCCGCGAGGAGGGCGACTGCCTGGCCCGCTTCGAGTGCCTGCTGGAGCAGACCGTCAACTCGCTGGACCTCGCCGACGCCTGCCTCGACAAGCTCGCCACCCTGCCGCCCGGCCCGGTCAACCAGCGGCTGCCCAAGGTGCTCAAAGCGCCCGAGGGCAGCACCTACACCTGGACCGAGAACCCGCTCGGGATCAACGGCTACTACCTGGTCTCGCGCGGCGACAAGACGCCGTGGCGGCTCAAGCTGCGCTCGGCGTCGTTCAACAACGTCCAGGCGCTGACCGAACTGCTGCCGGGCACGCTGGTCGCGGACATGGTGGCGATCCTCGGGTCGATGTTCTTCGTGGTCGGGGACATCGACAAGTAGGCCGGCGCGGGGGCGCTACTTGTTGTTCTTCTTCCGGGCGGGGTCGGCCGGGTGCGGGGCCACCTTGCGGTCGCCCTTGGTGGCGATCCGCTCCTCGCACAGCCGCGCCAGCACGCCGTACGCCGCCTTGCCCATCAGCTCGGTGAGCTCCGGGCGGTAGCTGACGTACACCGGCTCGGCGCCCTGGTGCGCGGCCGGGGCGCCGGTGCACCACCAGTGCAGGTCGTGGCCGCCCGGCCCCCAGCCGCGGCGGTCGTACTCGCCGATCGAGACCTGCAGGTAGCGGGTGTCGTCCGGGCGGTCGATCCAGTCGTAGGTGCGGCGGATCGGCAGCTGCCAGCAGACGTCCGGCTTGAACTCCAGCGGCTCGTGGCCCTCCTTGAGGGCGAGCGCGTGCAGCGCGCAGCCGGCGCCGCCCGCGAAGTCGGGGCTGTTCACGAAGATGCAGGCGCCGTTGACCCGGCGGGTCTGGCGGTCGCCGTCCTCGTCCAGCATGGTGATGCCGCCGTCCGACTTCAGCCGGCCCTTGGCGTCGGTGCCCTCGGCGAAGTTCTCCCACAGCTCGGGCGTCAGCCGGGCCGCGTGCTTCAGGACGCGCTTCTCGTCGTCCTCGTCCGAGTAGTGCGCGCCCAGCGTGCAGCAGCCGTCCGAGGCGCCGCGGCCCTCGCGGATGCCGTGGCAGCCCTGGCCGAACACGCAGGACCAGCGGGAGGTCAGCCAGGTCAGGTCGCAGCGGAAGACCTGCTCCGAGTCGTCCGGGTCGGCGAACTCGACCCAGGCGCGGGGGAAGTCCAGCGGGACCTCGTCGCGCGGGATCTCGCGGCGCAGCGTCGGCATCGCGAGGTCGACGGGGGCCGGGGTGGAAGCGGGGGCGGAGGCGGCCTCGGGCTTCGCCTTGGCCTTCTTCTTGGACGTTTCTGCTGGTGCCACCCGGCAAGGGTAGAGCTTTCCCGGCGTACCGGGCGGAACGGGAGGGTGGCGTCCCGCCCGGCGTCGGGGTGAAGGGGGAGTGAAGAGGCGCCTCGCCGCCACCGGTACGCGGCGCCGGGGTGCCTAGGATGGCGGCCGGTCGAGCGGGAGGTACGGGGATGGCGAGCGGCGACAAGGCTTCCGGCGCACCGGAGTTCGTCCTCAAGCCGTGGGAACTGCACGGCGAGGGGCGGGAGTTCGAGAAGGTCGGGCGCGAGCTGGCGAAGGCCGTGGGCGCCCTGGAGCGGGGGCTCGCCGCTCTCGGTGCCCCCTGGGGAACGGACGGACCGGGCGGTGCCTTCGCCGCCGCCTGGGGCCCGGCGCACGGCGAACTCGCCGGTGGGCTGCGGGGGTTGTCCACCCGGCTCGGGCAGGTCGGGGCCGGGCTGCACGCGATGGCCGGGCGGACGGCGGACGCGGACACCTCGGCGGCGACCGGGTTCGGCGCGGGGGCGGCGGTTCCCCCGCGACCGGCAACCCCCGGGGCGGCGCCGACCGTCCCCACGGACATGTCGGTCTGACGGCACCGGCCCGAACGGGAGGACGCGCGTGTCCCGGAAACTGCCCGAGGAACTCGTCCCGGCCCTGGCGAGGACCGGCCGCCACTGGCCGCAGGCCGACGAGGACGGCCTGCGCAAGGCCGCCGCGCTGTGGCGGGAGTTCGCCGCCGAGGCGGAGGGGGCCGCCCGCCGCTGCGGCGAGTCCGTCCGGCGGGTGACCGCCGACAACTCCGGCCACGCCGTCGAGGCCTTCGCCGCGTACTGGCAGGCGTTCAGCGGCGGAGGCAAGGGCCACCTGGACGACGCGCACACGGCGGTCGGCCTGGTCGCCACCGCCTTCGACACGGCCGCCCGGGCGGTGGACGGCTGCAAGGCCGAGATCACCACGACCCTGCGGCAGCTCGCCGCGGAACTGAAGCAGGCCGAGGAAGCCGCGGCGACGGCCGAGGCCAAGCGCGAGACCGAGGGCGGGGCCAAGGCTGAGGCGGCGCCGGTCGCCACCGCCTCGGCCACCGGCAACGGCGTCGTCGTGGGCGGCGCGGTCGTGGGCGGCGAGAAGGGCCTCGGCGGCTTCGCCGGCCTCGCGGGCAAGGTCAGGACCGCCGCCACCGCGCAGGTCGCCGGGGCGGTGGAGGCCGTCGCCGTCGAGGCCGCCGGACTGAAGATCGACGGCCTGCTCACCGAACTCGGCCGCGCCATGAAGGACGCCATGGCCACCGCCCTCAAGGACCCGGCGGCCGTCCACCTGCTCCGGCTCGGCCCCGACACCGGCCACGGCCACGGCCACGGCACCCGGGTCACCGCCGCCTCGTACCGCGGCGGAGGCGTCGACCCGCTCGGCACCGGGCTCGTCCTGCTCACCGGCGAGGACGGCAGGCAGGTCGTCGGCGTGCCCGGGCTGAGCGTCGAGCTCGACGAGCACGGGCAGCCGGTGCTCGGCGCGGACGGCAGGCCGGTGATCCTGCGGGCGGACGGTACGCCGGTCGCCGACGCCGCCGGGCTGCAGGTCCTCACCGGGCCGGACGGCAAGCCCGTCGTCGGGGCGCAGGCCGTCGATCGCGCGGATGACGAGAGGGGCAGGCCGCCGGGCAGCCCGTTGGCAGTGGCCTCGGCCGTCGTGGCCGAGGCGGCGCCGGCCGCCGCCCGGGACGTCGCCGGGGAGGTCGCCGGGGAGGTCGCCGGGGACGTCGCTGACAGCGCGCCTGCCGCGCCCGCGGCCGTGCGCGGCGGGCACCGGGCCGTGACCGCCGCCGCCGACTGGTCGCCGCCGCCCGCGCGCGACGACGGACCGGCATGGGGCGACGGACACCAGCGGACCCCCGCCGCGCCCGCCGCGCCCGCCCACCCGAGCGGCGGCTCGGCGGGGTGGCCGGACGGGGACTACCCGCTGGCCGCACCGGCGTCCGGCGGGGGCGGCACGCCGGTCACCGTACGGACGGACTCGGTCGCCGCACCGCCCGCCGCACCGCCCGCCCCCGCGCCCGCCGCCGGGCCGTGGGTCGGCCCGGCGCCGGAGGCCCCGGCGGCTGTGCGGCAGGTCGGCATGCCCGCGCCGTTCGGGACGCCGGTGGCCGGCGGCTATCCGGTGCCCGGCGTCGTCCCGCCGGTCGGTCCCGGGCCGCTCGCGGGCGCCGGGCCCGCGCCCGCGGTGCCGCCAGGCGCGGCGCCCTTCGGCAGCGGCATCGGGGCCGGGCCCCCGACCGTCCGCACGCCCGCTGCCGGTGCCGTACCGCCCCAGGTGCTGCCGCCGATCATCGGGACGACTCCGGTGGTCGGGCGGCCAGAACCCCACCACCTCGACGGCCGCCGCCGCGAAGGCACCGGGCCGGCCACCGACCAGAGTCCCCTCTGGGGCGTCGTCCCCGTCACCACCGCGCACGCGACGGCCCTGCGACTCGCCCTGCGCGCCCGGCACGGCGCGGCCCCGGACGAGCTGGCGGCCCGGCCGCGCGCCATCGCCGACAGCCGCCCGTACGGGCTGCCCGGCGGCCTCGCGCCCGTCGACCCCCAGCACCAGGCCGAACTCGAACGCCGCGTGCCCCGGGACGAGAACGGACTGCCCGTCCCCCACCCCGACCCGGCCGCCGCCGGCGACTGGGCCGAGGCCGTCAACGCCGGCGGGTACCGCGAACCGGGGCGCGCCAACAACAGCCTGGAGATCGCACTCTCCGCCGTCGACACCTACGCCGGCCGCCCCACCTGCGCCGCCCCGCGCATCCCCACCGAGGGCGACGCGGGCGAACGCGGCGGCCGCGACCGCGCCGAACGCGAACTCGGCGCCCCCTTCCAGGACCTCGGCGACGGCGACCAGGCCTTCGACCGCCTCACCGGAGAACTGCGCCGCGCCGGCCACGGCTCCCAGGCACTCCTCCTCACCCTGGACGCCTTCGGCCGCCCGCACGCGTGGAACGCCGTCAACCACCAGGACACCGTCACCTACCTCGACCACCAACTCGCCCGCCGCGCCCCCACCCCCCTCCACCCCGCCACCCACGGCCTCTGGGCCATCACCCTCACCCCCGAAGGCCACCCCCTCGCCCTCACCCCGCCCCGCTGACCGAGCGAGCCGGTTGCCGCCGCACGAGAAGTCGACGGGACCGACTTCCGCTGCGGGCCTCGTCCTGCACGGGAAGCCACCCGGCCCGATGTCACGGGTGGGGCTGGCCGCTGCGCCAGAGGTCGGCCGGTTCGACTTCTCGTGCGGGTGAGGTGCCGGGCAGGGAAGGTGCCTCGGCCGGAGATCCCCTGCGGGCCGGTTGCTGCCGCGCCGGAAGTCGGCCCGGCCGACTTTTTGTGCGGGCCTCTGGGCCCGTGGCCCTCAGCTGCGCGGGGAGTGGCCCGGCCCGACGCCTCGCGTGGGGCTCGCCGCTGCGCCAAAAGTCGGCCGGTTCGACTTCTCGTGCGGGTGAGGTGCCGGGCAGGGAAGGTGCCTCGGCCGGAGATCCCCTGCGGGCCGGTTGCTGCCGCGCCGGAAGTCGGCCCGGCCGACTTCTCGTGCGGGCCTCGTCCTGCACGGGAAGCCACCCGGCCCGATGTCACGCGTGGGGCTCGCCGCTGCGCCAGAGGTCGGCCGGTTCGACTTCTCGTGCGGGTGAGCTGCGGGGCGGGGAGGGTGTCTCGGGCTGGGATCCCCTGTGGGCCGGTTGCTGCCGCGCCGGAAGTCGGCCCGGCCGACTTCTCGTGCGGGCCTTTGCGCCCGTGGCCCTCAGCTGCGCGGGGAGTGGCCCGGCCCGATGCCTCGCGTGGGCTCGCCTGCGCCAAAAGTCGGCCGGTTCGACTTCCTGTGCGGGTGAGTGCGGGTGAGTTGCCGTACGGGATACCGCTTGGTCTGGTTGCTTGCGTGGGTGGGTTGCTGCGGCGCGGGCCGGGTGGGCCGAGCTTCGCGCGGCCCCGTGGCCGCCGCGCGAGAAGTCGGTGGGGCCGACTTCTGGTGCAGGCGAGCTGCCGTGGGTGAGGTTGCTGGGCTGGACTTCCGGCGCGGGTTGGTCGCCGCCGCGCAGGAAGTCGGTGGGGTCGACTTTTGGTGCGGGCCTTTGGGCCTGTGGGTCTGTGCTGGGCGCGGAGCTGCCTGGCTGCCGCGCAGGAAGTCGGCCGGGCCGACTTCTCGTGCGGGCCTCGGGCTGGCCGGCGTTTCGGTGCTGGGGGTGTCCTCCGGTTGTGCGGGAAATCGCTGGGGCCGGTGGGGGCGTAGGGTCGCGGCGAGGGGTCGGGGCTGGGGGACGGGGGTGCGTGGGGTGATCTCGTGGGCGCAGGCGGTGGAGGTGGGGAACCGGTGGGTCAACAGGAGTTTGCCGCAGGGGGCCGGGCAGGGGCGTCGGGTCCGTACGTACGAGTTCGAGTGCGGCTGGGTGGTGTGGGCCGAGCCGGTGCCGGTGGTGGTCGATCCGCGGACGGGTGAGCGTCGGGCGCCCGAGGAGGTGGGGGCGGCCTGTGGGGTGGTGGACCGGCTGAGCGGGCGGTTCACGGTGTGGCCGTCCGTGCCGGTGGACGAAGTGGTCGCCCTCTACCGGGACTTCGTGGGCGCGGGCGGCTACGACCCGGCCCTCCCGCCGGTCACCGGCCGGGGCGCCCGGGCCGAGCTGCTCTACCGGGACGCCGCCGGTGAGCCGTGCTCGCTCGCGCTGCGCTCGGCGCCCGGCCGCCCGCATCCGGCGCTGCGCGGCTGGTGGTGGCTGCGCGAGCAGGGCGTGGCGCCCGAGGACGTGCTGGCCGTCCGGACCGACCTGCGGGTGGGCGCCCTGCCCGGCGGCTACTGGGCGTACGCGCTGGCTGCCGAACTCCCGCACGTCCGGCCGGAGTTCACCCTGCCGTACGGTCCGCGCTTCGACCACCGGGCCGCCGCCGTGCGGGCGCTGCCCGCGCCGGAGGACGGCGGCCCGGCCCGCAACCGGGTGCCGTTCCCGCGCGCCCCGATCGGTACGCGGCCCCCGGCGGAGCCGGACGCGGTGCTGGCGGCCCGGCTGGCCGAGCGGTTCGGCCCGGCCGGGGTGCGGCGTTTCGACCCGGCGGACGTGGCCGGCGCGGGGCTGCCCGGTGAGGCGGCCGCCCTGTTGCGGGCGGTGGGCGTGCCGGTCGCCGTCCCGGGCTTCTTCGCGCTGCACCACCCGGGGGTGCCCGCGATCGCGGACGGGTCCCGCCCGCCCGGCGCGTTGCCCGCCCTGGCCGCCCACCTGGCCGAGCTCGGGCGCGGCACCCGGGCGGCCGAGCGCGAGCGGGCGGCGCTCGACGGCCGGGTGGTGCTCGGGACGGACGGCTGGGCGCTGGTGACCCTGGACGCGGCGGACGGCGCCGTCCGCGCCGTGGACCCGGGCGACGCGACGGCCCGCCACTGCAACGCCGACCTGCGCTCCTTCCTCCGCTGCCTGGAGCTGTTCGCCGACCGGCTGCCCGGCCTGCGCGGGCTCGATCCGGCGGCCGCCGGAGTGGCGGTGGACGGGTTGCAGCGTGCTTTGGCGGCGCTGGACGGTACGGTCTTCGACGATCCGGAGAACTGGTGGGCCGTCATCGTCGAGCAATTGTGGGACGGGCTGCTCTGATCGATCCGGATCGCCGGCCCCGCCCGTTGTGCCTCAGGGAGCCGGACCCGGACGGACCGCCGGGGAACCGAACAGTGCCGTCGAGCGGTCAGACCAGTTCGACGAACCCGCCCGAGCAGGAGCTGGAGCCACCGAGCCGTGACCGCCTCGCCCCGCGCCGCCCAGACGGCCGCCCTCGCCGCGCTCGCGTTCCTGGTGGCCGGGTGCGCCGCCGCCCCCGTGGACGGCCCCGTGCTGCGCAACCGCGCGCAGGCCGCCCCGCCGGCCTGCGACAACCCGCTGGTGGTGGGCCACCGCGGCTCCCCGCGCAGCGCTCCCGAGAACACCATGGCCTCCTTCGAGGCGGCCCTCGACCAGGGCGCGGACTGGCTGGAGACGGACGTCCAGACCACCCGGGACGGCGTGCCGGTGCTGATGCACGACCCGACCGTGGACCGCACCACCAACGGCAAGGGCGCGGTCGCCGACCTGACCGCCGCCCAGATCGCCGCGCTGCGGGTGACGGTCGGCCCCGGCTCGCCCGAGCCGGTGCCCACCCTGGAACAGCTGCTCAAGCGCCTGAGCGGCAGCAACGCCACGCTGCTGATGGAGATCAAGTGGCAGCGCACCCCGGAGGACGTCACCCGGATCGCCCGGATCGCGGCCGCCAGCGGCGCCCACGTCATCCTGTACTCCTTCTCCGCCGACCACCTGCGCCGCGCCCACGCCACCGCCCCCAACCTGCCGGTGGTGCTGATCCAGGGCTCCGCGATCGCCGAGAACCCGGGCGACCTGCCGCTGCACGGCCTGGCGCTGGAGACCCCGCTGGCGAGCGCGGCCCGGATCGCCGCCGAGCACCGGGCCGGCCGGGAGGTGTACGTCTGGACGGTCGACGACGAGGAGTCCTGGCAGACCATGGCCGCCCGCGGCGCGGACGGCGTGATCACCGACACCCCCGGCAAGGCCCGCCACTGGTCGGACACGAACTGCCTGCCCGAGCGCCGGGTTTCCGCGCGCGGGCACTGACCGCCCGACGACAACGGGCGCCCGCCGCCACCGAACCGATCGGAACCCGCCCGGAGCCCGATCGGAATCCGCTCGGAACCCGTACCGGAACCGGTCCCGGACCAGCGCGAATACCGCCACAACCGATCTCCCGCCGCCCCCGATCGCGTAACTTGGAGAGTTATGCGACTCGGTGTGCTCGACGTAGGTTCCAACACGGTCCACTTCCTCGTGGTGGACGCCCATCCGGGCGCTGCCCCGCTGCCCGCGTACTCGCACAAGGCCGAGCTGCGCCTGGCCGAACTGCTCGACGAGGACGGCGCGATCAGCGAAACCGGCGTCGAGCGGCTGGTCGGCCACATCGCCTCCTCGCTGCGGGTGGCCGAGGACAAGGGCGTCGTCGACATCCTGCCGTTCGCCACCTCCGCCGTCCGCGAGGCCGCCAACGGCGAGGAGGTGCTGCGCCGGGTGGCCGCCGAGACCGGCATCGAGCTGCGGGTGCTGTCCGGCCAGGACGAGGCCCGGCTCACCTTCCTGGCCGTCCGCCGCTGGTTCGGCTGGTCCTCCGGCCGGCTGCTCAACCTGGACATCGGCGGCGGCTCGCTGGAGATCGCCACCGGCCTGGACGAGCAGCCGGACGTCGCCTGCTCGCTGCCGCTGGGCGCCGGGCGGCTGACCGCCCGCTGGCTGCCGGGGGACGTCGCCGACGCGGACGGGCTGCGCGAGCTGAGACGGCACGTCCGGGCCGAGATCGGCACGGTGGTCGGCGAGATCACCCGGCTGGGGCCGCCGCAGCACGCCGTCGCCACCTCCAAGACCTTCAAGCAGCTCGCCCGGATGACCGGCGCCGCCCCCGCCGACGCCGGCCCGTACGCGGACCGCCGGCTCACCCGGGTCGGGCTGTCCGCGTGGCTGCCCCGGCTGTCCGCGATGACCGTCGCCGAGCGGGCGCAGATCCCGGGCGTCTCGGAGGGCCGGGCCAAGCAGCTGCTGGCCGGCGCGATCGTCGCCGACGCCGCGATGGACCTGTTCGGCCTGGACGAGCTGGACGTCTGCCCGTGGGCGCTGCGCGAGGGCATCATCCTGCGTCGCCTGGACCACATGGACACCCCCGCCGACCGGCAGCCCCCGGCGCTCACCGGCTGAGCCCGAGCGGCGGACGGGCCGCGGGCGACCGGGCGGGCGGACCGCGGCCGCGGCGGCCGGTTCGCGGCCGTCCGCCGGCCACCGGCTCCCCGTTCGCAGCGCGGTCCGCATACGCTGTCTCCCGTGGTGCAACCAGCGGGCGAGGACGGGACGCAGGAGGGCCGCGCTCCCGGGGACGGGCAGCAGCGGCCGGACGGCCCGCGCCGCAAGCTCGGCAAGGCGGTCAAGGGCGCCACGGCGGCGCAGGCCGGGAAGGCCGCGAAGGCCGTCAAGGCGGCCCAGCGCACCGCGAAGAAGGCCGCGCCCAAGAAGGCAGCGGACAAGAAGGCGGCGGCCGCCAAGGCCCCGACCGCCAAAACGTCCGCCAAAACGTCCGCCGAGGACCCCCGCGACCCCCGCGAGACCCGCACCGCCCGGGCCGCCGGCGCCGCCAAGGCCGCCGTCCAGTCGGTGCGCTCGGTCAAGGCCGCCAAGCGCGAGGCCGCCCGCCCGCCGCTGCTGCGCACCACCGACCGCCTCGTCCTGCCGCAGCACCCGGCCCTGCACATCCCCGACACCAAGGTGGTCCTCTCCACCGCCTCGGTGTACCCGGCGAGCACCGCCGTCGCCTTCGAGCTGGCCGCCAAGCTCGGCTACGACGGGGTCGAGGTGATGGTCTGGAACGACCCGGTCAGCCAGGACGTCGACGCCCTGCGCCGGCTCTCCGACGCCCACCAGCTGCCGATCCTGGCCGTGCACGCGCCCTGCCTGCTGATCACCCAGCGGGTCTGGACGACCGACCCGTGGACCAAGCTGGTCCGGGCCCGGGCGGCGGCCGAGAAGCTCGGCGCGAGCGCCGTGGTCGTCCACCCGCCGTTCCGCTGGCAGCGCCAGTACGCCCGGGAGTTCGTGGCGGGCGTGAACCGGATGGCGGGCGAGACCGACGTCCGCTTCGCCGTCGAGAACATGTACCCGTGGCGCTACCGCGACCGCGAGGTGCTGGCCTACGCCCCCGGCTGGGACGTCACCGAGGAGGAGTACCGGCACTTCACCATCGACCTGTCGCACGTCGCCACCTCCCGGATCGACGCCTTCGGCATGGTCGAGCGGATGGGCGACCGGCTGGCGCACGTCCACCTCGCGGACGGCAGCGGCTCGGGCAAGGACGAGCACCTGATCCCCGGCCGCGGCAAGCAGCCCTGCGCCGAACTGCTGGAGCACCTGGCCCGCACCGGCTTCGACGGCCACGTCGTGCTGGAGGTCAACACCCGCCGCGCCGCCTCACCGGCCGAACGCGAGGCCGACCTGGCGGAGGCGCTCGCCTTCACCCGCTTGCACCTCGCCACCCCCTCGCACGTACGCTGACCGGTGGGCCCGGGCCGACGCGAACGGCCGGGCGGAGGGGGAGAGATGACGGACCATCGGGACTACCGCGAAGCCGCGGCGAGCTTCGGCGCGGTCGCCGCCGAGTACGACCGGGGCCGCCCCGGCTACCCCGGCGAGCTGTTCGACGAGGTCGAGCGGCTCTGGGGCCGGGGCCTCAAGGGCGCCAGGGTCCTGGACGTCGGCGCCGGCACCGGCATCGCCACCCGGCTGCTGGCCGCCCGGGGCGCGGAGGTCGTCGCGGTCGAGCCCAGCGGCGGCATGGCCGCCCAGTTCGCGGCCTCCTCGCCGACGCTGCCGCTGGTCCGCGGCACCGGCGACGACCTGCCCTTCCACGACGGCTCCGCCGACCTGATCGCCTACGCCCAGGCCTTCCACTGGACCTACCCCGAGCGCTCCGTCCCCGAGGCGGTCCGGGTCCTGCGGCCCGGCGGCGCCCTCGCCGCCTGGTGGAACGTGCACGACGAGACCGTGCCGTGGGTCCGGGCCCGGGACGAGCGGATGGCCGCCGTCCTGCCGGACCGGTACCGCGGCTACGGCGGGATCGGCGGCCACACCGGCCACTTCGCCCCGGCAGGCCTCCGGGTCGAACGCGTGGTGCTGCACTGGGTGCGGCAGGTCACCGTCGAGCACGTGCTCACCGACCTCACCTCCCGCTCCTACCTGGCCTCGCTCGGCCCCGGGGAGCGCGCCCCGATCCTCGCCGCCGAACGGGAGGCCATGCTCGCCGAGTTCCCGGACGGCGTCGTGGTCGAGCCGTTCGCCCTGGACCTCACCGTGGCCGTCAAACC
Organism: Streptomyces sp. Y1; assembly: GCF_041053115.1. Lineage (NCBI taxonomy): Bacteria > Bacillati > Actinomycetota > Actinomycetes > Kitasatosporales > Streptomycetaceae > Streptomyces > Streptomyces sp. Y1. The sequence goes on from NZ_CP163445.1 coordinate 4,365,291, forward strand.
GGGCTGACGCCGCCTGCCCGCATCGCGGACGGCCCGTCCGCCGGTCGGACGGCGGGCGTAGGCTCGGTACCTACAGCGGCCCCCGCACCCTCCCACCGGCGGGGCGCCGGCGAGAGCCCCGAAGGAGTGGAGCACAGTGCCCGAGCTGAGGTCCCGTACGGTCACCCACGGTCGCAACATGGCGGGCGCCCGCGCGCTCCTTCGGGCCGCCGGCGTAGCCCGCGAGGACTTCGGCAAGCCGATCATCGCGGTCGCCAACTCCTTCACCGAGTTCGTCCCCGGCCACACCCACCTGCAGCCGGTCGGCCGGATCGTCTCCGAGGCGATCAAGCGGGCGGGCGGCATCCCGCGCGAGTTCAACACCATCGCCGTCGACGACGGCATCGCGATGGGCCACGGCGGCATGCTCTACTCGCTGCCCTCGCGCGACCTGATCGCCGACTCCGTCGAGTACATGGTCAACGCGCACTGCGCCGACGCCCTGATCTGCATCTCCAACTGCGACAAGATCACCCCGGGCATGCTGATGGCCGCGCTGCGCCTGAACATCCCGACCGTCTTCGTCTCCGGCGGCCCGATGGAGGCCGGCAAGGCCACCCTGGTCGACGGCACCGTGCGCAAGCTCGACCTGGTCGACGCCATCTCGCAGGCCGTCAACGAGAACGTCTCCGACGAGGACATCGCGATCATCGAGGAGAACGCCTGCCCCACCTGCGGCTCGTGCTCCGGCATGTTCACCGCCAACTCGATGAACTGCCTCACCGAGGCGATCGGCCTCTCGCTGCCCGGCAACGGCTCCGTCCTCGCCACCCACACCGCCCGCAAGGCGCTGTACGAGAACGCCGGGCGGACGGTCGTCGAGATCGCGAACCGCTACTACGGCGGCGACGACGCCTCCGTGCTGCCCCGGGCGATCGCCACCCGGGCCGCCTTCGAGAACGCCATGGCCCTCGACATCGCCATGGGCGGCTCGACCAACACCATCCTGCACCTGCTCGCCGCCGCCCAGGAGGCCGAGCTGGACTTCGACCAGCGGGCCATCGACGCGATCTCCCGCAAGGTGCCCTGCCTGTCCAAGGTCGCGCCCAACGGCTCGTACTACATGGAGGACGTCCACCGGGCCGGCGGCATCCCCGCCATCCTCGGCGAGCTGTACCGCGGCGGGCTGCTCAACGAGGACGTCCACACGGTGCACGCCGACTCGCTCGCCGAGTGGCTCAAGACCTGGGACGTGCGCGGCGGTTCGGCCTCCGCCGAGGCCGTCGAACTGTGGCACGCCGCCCCCGGCTGCGTCCGCTCCGCCGAGGCCTTCTCCCAGTCCGAGCGCTGGGAGTCGCTGGACACCGATGCGGCCAGGGGCTGCATCCGCAGTGTCGAGCACGCCTACTCCGTCGAGGGCGGCCTCGCCGTGCTGTACGGCAACCTCGCCGAGGACGGCTGCATCGTGAAGACCGCCGGTGTCGACGAGTCGATCTGGACCTTCAGCGGCCCGGCCGTCGTGGTCGAGTCCCAGGAGGACGCGGTCGAGGCGATCCTCGCCAAGCGGGTCAAGGAGGGCGACGTCGTCGTCATCCGCTACGAGGGCCCCAAGGGCGGCCCGGGCATGCAGGAGATGCTCTACCCGACGTCCTTCCTCAAGGGCCGCGGCCTCGGCAAGGCCTGCGCGCTGGTCACCGACGGCCGCTTCTCCGGCGGCACCTCCGGCCTGTCCATCGGCCACGCCTCCCCGGAGGCCGCCTCCGGCGGCACCATCGCCCTGGTCGAGGACGGCGACACCATCGCCATCGACATCCCGGGCCGGACGATCTCCCTGGAGGTGCCGGACGACGTCCTCGCCGAGCGCCGCCGCGCGCTGGAGGCGGCGGGCGGCTACCGGCCGAGGAACCGCGACCGCCAGGTCAGCCAGGCGCTGCGCGCGTACGCGGCGATGGCCACCTCGGCCGACAAGGGCGCCGTCCGGGACGTCACCAAGCTCGGCTGAGCGGCCGAGTAGCAGCAGCAGCGGAGGGGCCGTCCGGCCGCCCGGGAAACCGGGTGGTCGGACGGCCCCTCCGGCGTTCCCGGGCACCCGGGTGATAATCGACGGTGTGAGCGAGCAGCCCCCCACCACCGCACCCGAGCCCGCCGGAGCCCCCGCGCCGGAGGCGATCCGCTTCTTCGGCACCACCTGGCTCGACCGGGACAACGGCTACTGGCTGCGCCGCGTCGGCGTGTCGGTCGGCTCGCTGGCCGCCGCGGCCGCCGCCGTGCTGGTGCTGCGCTTCGGCGTCGAGGGCGTCGCCCTCTCCGACAACGGCGGCTTCGTCAACGGGCTGCTGACCGCCGCCATCGTGGTCTGCTCGATGATGTGCGTGCGGCGCACCTGGAAGCTGCTCACCGAGGGCCGGGACCAGCTCACCGGCTGGATGGCCGAGGACAAGTCGCTCGGCGCGGTCTGGCTGATCGGCGGGGCCGGCAGCCTGCTCGCCTACTTCGCCCGCAGCCTGGTCGAGGCGCCCGGCGAGGCCGTCAAGCGCGCCGCCCACGAGCGGGCCGTCGCCCAGCACGTCAAGCGCCAGGCGGGCCGCAGCGGCCGGCCCGACGCCAAGGCGCCGGGCCGGGGCAAGCGGAAGAAGTAGTTCAGTACCGGCTGACGGTGCCGCACTCGCCGTCGCCGTTGCCGTCGCCGGGCTTCAGCTCCCGGCTGCGGTCGTACGGGTCCTCCTTCGGCCCGGTCGGACGGTCGCCGGGGGTGCGGTCGTCGAACTGGTCGAAGTGCGGGTGGTAGAAGCCGTCGTAGACGAAGCACTCCGCGTTGCCGAACTCGGACGTGCTGCCGTCCCCGAACGCCAGCTTCTTCGGGTTGACCTGGTAGCGGGCCGGGTCGTAGAAGCGGAAGTTCTCCACCCGGCGGATCACGGTCCGGGTGGTCCAGGTGTCACCGGAGACGTCGTCCACCGGCGTCACCAGGCCGACGGGCTTCGCCGTCGAGTCGCCGGGGGCGGCGGGCCCGCTCGGCTTGGGCTGGGCGGGTTGGGTGGGCTTGGAGGGCTTCGGCAGCTTGCCCGCCTCCTTGCCCGGGCGCAGCGCGTACACGTAGCTGTAGTCGGCGTGGACCAGGACGCCCTTGTCGCCGTCGCCCTCGAAGCTGATCCGGCCCTGGACCTTCACCACGTCGCCGACCGGGATCGCCTCGCGCGGGTCGAAGCGGCTGAACCAGTTGGTCGGGTCGTTCTCCTTGGACGGGCTGTCCAGCGCCGCCGCCGCGTGGTCGCGCTCCTCGCGGTCCAGCATGGCCAGGGCGGCCTCCGGCCGGCCGCCGGCGAGGGCCTTCGGGTCCAGGTTGGCGGCGATCAGGTAGTCCTTGACCAGCTGGAGCTGCGCGGCGACCTGGTCGGCGGAGAACACGCCGGTGGCCTTGGCCTCGGGCAGGACGAACGCCTCGGCGCCGTTCGGCCAGCCCTCGGCGGGGGAGCCGGCCCACGGGCGCGCCACGGTCGGCCGGTCCTCGGCGACCTTCGGCGGCGCGGTGGTCGGCTTGGCGGTCTCCGGCGCGACGGTCGGCACGGGGGCGGAGGTGTCCGGGGAACCTCCGTGGAACCAGTTGCGCAGCCCGTCCACGTTGAGCGCGGCGAGCAGCACGACGATCGTCAGCGCCACGAACAGCGGGGTCTGCCACCGCTGGGAGCGGACCGGCCTCGGGTTGCCCCACGCGTCGTAGGCCAGGGCCTTCGGCTTGCGGCCGAAGCGGCGCTTGGGCGCCGGGCCGTCGTTGACCGAGCGGCGGCCGCCCGGGTCGACCGGCGGGGTGTGCTTCCACCGGGCGGCGAGCATGCGGGTGCGCCCGGCCTGCTCCTTGACATTGGCGCCCTTGACGAACTCCTCGTCCAGGACGAGGTCTGCGAACGGGTCCTTCCCGCCCGCCTCGCGGCCCTCGTCGGGGCGCGGTTCCGGATCTTCGGCTATCGGCATCGCGCCAGTATGCCGACCGGGTGTGACGAACCGTCGACCGGGGCCGCACCGTGTGGTGAACCCGTGTGCGAGACGGTCGGATTCACCGGCCTTCGTCCGGAAACGCGACGTCAGGACCGGTGCCACACGCTCGGCCCGGGTCGCTCACCCCTTGCCGCGGGCCTGCTTCACCGACCCCACCACGCCGACCACGGCCAGCAGGACGGCGGCCGGCAGGAGCGACTCGAAGAACGCCCAGAGCAGACCCGCGTCGCTGAGGAGCCACTGCGCCAGGGCGTTCAGCACCAGCAGCCCGCCGGCCGCCGGGAGGCCCGCCTGCCACGGGTGCGCGTCCGCCCAGCGGCGCAGCCGCCGGTCGGCGGTGTCGCGGCGCAGCTGCCCGCCGAGCGTCCCGACCAGGAAGAAGAAGAACAGACCCCAGCCGGCCGGGCCGGCCAGGATGCTCAGCGACCAGTGCCCCGAGATCAGGTCGATCCCCAGGACGGTCGCCCCCACCACCGCACCGACTCCCGCGGCCGTCCGCCACGGGCCCACCGTCGCCGAGGCGACGGCGAGTTGCCGGTTCTCTCGTCGGGACATGTCGTCGTGTGCCATACCTCCACGGTGCGCCCGCCCGTTCCCCGGGGCCATAGGGGAAACCCCCGAGTTTCTCCCTAGGTGCACCGCTCGGTGGTTCACGGACCGGACGGTCCGGCGCGGGCCCCGGGCGCGGTGCGAGGATGGCCGCAGTACCGAGGCAAGGAGCGGACCATGGGCAGCAGCGCAGCACACGGGCAGAAGATCGCCTTCCTGGGCACCGGCAAGATCGGCGAGGCCCTGCTCTCCGGTCTGCTGCGGGCCGGCAAGGACCCGGCGGACGTGCTGGTGACCGCCCGCCGCCCGGAGCGGGCGGCCGAACTCGCCGCCCGGTACGGCGTGGTCGCCGTCCCCAACGCCGAGGCCGCCAAGCTCGCCGACACCCTGATCCTCGCGGTCAAGCCGCAGGACATGGGCACCCTGCTGGAGGAGCTGGCCCCGTACGTCAGCCCGGACCGACTGGTGATCTCGGCCGCGGCCGGCGTCCCGACCGCCTGGTTCGAGGCGCGGCTGGCGGCCGGCACCCCGGTGGTGCGGGTCATGCCCAACACGCCCGTCCTGGTGGACGAGGGGATGAGCGTGATCTCCGGCGGCTCGCACGCGACCGAGGAGCACCTGGTGCGGGCCGAGGAGATCTTCAGCTCGGTCGGCAAGGCGCTGCGGCTGCCCGAGTCCCAGCAGGACGCGGCCACCGCGCTGTCCGGCTCCGGCCCGGCCTACTTCTACTTCCTGGTCGAGGCGATGACGGACGCCGGCATCCTGCTCGGCCTGCCCCGGCAGGTGGCGCACGACCTGATCGTGCAGTCCGCGATCGGCGCCTCGGTGATGCTGCGCGACTCCGGCGAGCACCCGGTGAAACTGCGCGAGGCGGTCACCTCCCCGGCCGGCACCACCATCGCGGCCATCCGCGAGCTGGAGAACCACGGGGTGCGGGCCGCGCTGCTGGGCGCCCTGGAGGCGGCCCGGGACCGCTCCCGGGAGCTGGCCTCCGGCGGGAAGTGAGCGCTGCGCGACCCCTCCCGCAAACCCGGCGCACCCCCTACGCTCTCGGCCTACATCGTCGTACCGGCCAGTAGCGAGGTCCCGCATGAGTGCCGCGCCATCCGAGCAGCCCGTCCCCTCCTCGACGGCGCCCGGCCTGCGCGCCGGGCGGGCGGCGCTGGCCGTCGGCTTCGTGCTGCAGGGCACCGTCTTCGCCCTGCTGGTCACCAGCATCCCGGAGATCCAGCGCCGGTACGGGCTGAGCGACGGCCTGCTGCCGGCCTTCCTGGCGGCGGTGCCGATCCTGGCCGGGGCCGGCTCGCTGGCCTCCGAGCAGGTGGTGAAGCGGATCGGCGCCCGCGCGGTGCTGCGGGTGGTGCAGCCCGGCGTCTGCCTGAGCCTCGCGGCCGCCGGGCTCGGTGACGCGCTGTGGCAACTCGCGCTCGCCCTGGGCGCGTTCGGGCTGCTGGTGGGCGCCCTGGACGCCAGCATGAACATGCTCGGGGTGGGCCTGCAGCACCGCTACGGCCGCTCGATCATGATCGGCTTCCACGCCGCGTTCAGCCTGGGCGGCATCCTCGGAGCGGCGATCGCCGGCCTCGGCTCGCACGACGACGTCGGCCTGCCGGTGCTGTTCGGCACCGCCGCCGCGGTGGTCGCCCCGCTCGCGGTGCTGACCGGCAGGTACTTCGCCGGCCCGGCCGAGCTCGGCGACGCCGTCCGGGAGGCCGCCGAGGCCGCCGCCCGGTCCATCCCCTGGCGGCCGCTGCTGCCGCTGTGCCTGGCGATGGCCTTCGCGTACATCGCGGACGCCTCGGTCTCCAACTACAGCGTCAAGTACCTCACCGACGGCCTCGGCAGCCGCGACGACCTCGCCAAACTCTCCTACCTCGGCTACATGGTGGCGATGCTGCTCGGCCGGGCCCTGGGTGACCGCGCGGTGCAGCGCTTCGGCGCCGTGCCGGTGGTCCGGGCCGGCGCCGCGCTGGCCGCGCTCGGCTTCGCGCTGGCCGCCGTCGCGCCCGCGCCCTGGGCCGGCATCGCCGCCTTCACCGTGCTGGGCTTCGGCATCTGCGCGATCATCCCGCAGGTCTTCGCGGCCGGCGGCCGGCTCTTCCCGGCCGACTCGGACGCCGCGGTGGCCCGGCTCAACCTGTTCAACTACGTGGGTTTCCTGGTGGGTTCGCCGCTGGTCGGCGCGGTCGCGGACGCCAGCTCGTACCGCTGGGCGCTGCTCGCCCCGATGCTGCTGGTGCTCGCCGTCCTGCCGCTCGCCGACCGCTTCGCCCCGGCCCCCGCCACCGCGGCACTGGCGGAGGCCGGCTGACCGGCTGACCGGCGCCACCGCCCCCGCCGGCCGCGGCCCTGACAACCTGGCGGCCACCGCCACCCACTACGGTGGAGGCCATGCCCGAAGCCGAGCGTGACCTGCCCTGCGGCCTGCACCTGTTCTGGGACGAGGCCGTCACCGCCTACGACTTCGGCCCCGGCCACCCGATGGACCCGACCCGGCTGGCGCTCACCATGCGCCTGGTCGAGGACCTGGGGCTGACCGCCGGGCCCGGGGTGACGCTGCGCTCCGCGCCCGCCGCCGGGGACTCCACCCTGCGGCTGGTGCACACCCGCGCGTACGTCGAGGCGGTCCGGCACGCCGCCGCCCACCCCGAGGAGTCCGACCCCGCGCACGGGCTCGGCACCGACGACAACTGGTCGTTCCCGGCCGTCCATTCGTCCGCCGCGCTGATCGCCGGCCAGTCCGTGGCCGCGGCCGAGGCGGTCTGGCGCGGCGAGACCCCGCACGCCGTCAACTTCGCCGGCGGGCTGCACCACGCGATGCCCGGCAAGGCCTCCGGCTTCTGCGTCTACAACGACCCGGCCATCGCCATCGCCCGGCTGCTCGAACTCGGCGCCGAGCGCGTCGCCTACGTCGACGTGGACGTCCACCACGGCGACGGCGTCCAGGAGGCGTTCTGGAACGACCCCCGGGTGCTGACGGTCTCGCTGCACGAGCACCCGGCCACGCTGTTCCCGCAGACCGGCTGGCCCACCGAGACCGGCGGCCCGGACGCCCCCGGCTCCGCCGCCAACCTGCCGCTGCCCGCCGGCACCGGCGACGCCGGCTGGCTGCGCGCCTTCCACGCGCTGGTGCCCGAACTGATCGGCGCGTTCCGGCCGCAGGTCCTGGTCACCCAGCACGGCGCCGACACCCACCTGGAGGATCCGCTCGCCCACCTCGCCGTCACCGTGGACGCCCAGCGGCTGATCGCCGAGGAGCTGCACGGCCTCGCCCACGAGCACGCCGGCGGCCGCTGGGTGGCCACCGGCGGGGGCGGATACGCGGTGGTCGACGTCGTCCCGCGCACCTGGACCCACCTGGTCGCCACCGCCGCCGGCCGGCCCGTCGACCCGGCCACCGAGACCCCGGAGGCCTGGCGCGCCGAGGTCCACCGCCGCACCCGCCGCCCCGCCCCGCTGCGGATGACCGACGGCGCGCGCCCGGTCTGGCACGACTTCGAGGCGGGTTACGACCCCGCCGACCGACTCGATCAGGCCATCCTCGCGGCCCGCCGAGCGGTGTTCCCGCACCACGGACTGTTGGCCTGAATCCGGCGTTTCACCCGTCCCGGAGCGCTCCACGCCCCTGCCGCGGGCGGGCCGTGCGTACGCCGACCGGTGCCATCCGCCGAGCGGCTACGTACTGCAACGGTCCTATCTCTCACCGTACGAGGACTGCACCTCCCCTCTTCCCACTGGTACCACCCATAACTACTCTGGGGATACACGTGTGCCGGTGGAGTCACCGGAGGGGAAGCCGGTGCCTTGCACACGGGTAAGGGTCGGGTGATGGTCATGAGTTCCGTCGAGCGCCCCCTGCAGGAAGTCGTCTTCCTGACCGTGGCGGAGGTCGCCGCGGTCATGCGGGTGTCCAAGATGACGGTGTACCGGCTGGTGCACAGCGGAGAGCTGCCGGCCATCCGGGTCGGACGCTCCTTCCGGGTGCCGCAGCAGGCGGTGCACGAGTACCTGAAGGAGTCCTACGTGCGGCTCGAGAGCGCGTAGGGCCCGGGTGGTCGGGCTCGGGTCCACAGCGGTGGTCCCGGGCCCGTTCGCCGCTGATTTCCCACGAGTTTCCCGGTCCGGGGGAGTGCGATTACGGCCCGGGCGTCGTGGACGGTAGGCTAGGCCCTCACGTCAGTCGTATGGACTCCGTCTCTCACGGGCGAGAGTCTCAGTGAGCGAGGGTTGTTCCGTGGGCTCTGTCATCAAGAAGCGTCGCAAGCGTATGGCCAAGAAGAAGCACCGCAAGCTTCTGAAGAGGACCAGGGTCCAGCGTCGCAACAAGAAGTAACGCCTGAGCCTGCGCCTCCCCGCCTCTGCGGGGGTGATCCGCGCACACGCGTACAGCGGCGCAGGAAGAAATAGTGCCCCCGCCCTCGCGGGGTTCAGGCGTTTCACCGCCCGCCCAGGCCTTCGTGGCCTGGGCGGGCGGTGTCGTTTCACGGCCCGCCCCGGTGGCGCGGTACGGTGCACGCGGACCGCTCGGTCGAGTGAAATGGGGTGCAGCACCGTGGGTGTGGTCGTGCTCGTCACCGGTGTGGCACGCCATCTGGGTGCCCGCTTCGTCGCCGAGCTCCGCCGCCGTCCGGGCGTGGACCTGGTCGTCGGCGTGGACGTGCAGCCGCCGAAGCAGTCCGCCGAGGAGCCGGCCGGCCCGCTCGCCCCGTACCGCTTCCACCAGCTCGACCTGCGCCGCCCGGCCGTCGCCCGGGTGATCGCCGAGCACCGGGTCGACACCGTCGTCCACCTCAGCGTCAGCGCCACCGGCCTCGGCTCCACCCACCGCTCCGCGGTGAAGGAGTCCAACGTCATCGGCACCATGCAGCTGCTCGGCGCCTGCCAGAAGGCGCCCGGGGTGCGCCGGCTGGTCGTGAAGTCGACCACCGGGGTGTACGGCTCCGCGCCCCGCGACCCGGCGGTGTTCAGCGAGCGGATGCAGCCCAAGGACCAGCCCGGCAGCGGCTTCGCCAAGGACGCGTCCGAGGTCGAGGGCTACGTGCGCGGCTTCGCCCGGCGCCGTCCGGACGTCGCGGTGACGGTGCTGCGCTTCGCCAACATCGTCGGCCCGCAGGCCGACACCCCGCTCAGTGAGTACTTCGCGCTGCCCGTCCTGCCGACCGTCCTCGGCTACGACCCGCGGCTGCAGTTCGTGCACGAGGACGACGCCGTCGCCGTCCTCTGCCGCGCCGCCGCCGAGCCCGAGCCGGGCACCGCCAACACGGGGACGTTCAACGTGGCCGGCGAGGGCGTACTGCTGCTGTCCCAGTGCGCCCGCCGGCTCGGCCGCCCCACCCTGCCGCTGCTGCTGCCCGCCGTCAGCTGGATCGCCGGCCTGGCCCGGCAGACCCGGCTGGTGGACGTCTCCCCCGAGCAGCTGCGGCTGCTCACCCACGGGCGGGTGGTGGACACCACGCGGCTGCGGGAGACCTTCGGCTACCGCCCGGCGTTCAGCACCCCGGAGGCCTTCGCGGACTTCGCCGCCGCGCAGGGCCCCGGTCTGCTGCCGCCCGAGCGGCTGGCCGCCGCCACCGACCGGCTGGCCGGCCTGCTCGGCCCGGACCGGGCCGCCGTCACCCCCGCCGTACCGAACCGCCCCCGCCGCCCGAGGAGCTGAACCCGCGATGAGTGCCGCCGCCGAGAACGCGCCGGGCGAGGCCAAGGTCATCCCGATCGAGTCCGCGCCGAGCTGGAACGAGCCGGACGGCCCCACGCTGCCCGACCGGCTCGCCGGGGCGGTCGGCGGGGCGCTGTCCGGGCAGCTCGGCCCGGCGGCCACCAAGCTGTTCGGCAAGGGCTGGGAGGGCCGGGCCACCGAGCGGCTGGCGTTCCTGCGCCGCCGGCTCACCGGCGACTACGAGGTCGACGAGTTCGGCTTCGACCGGGAGCTGACCGAGGAGGTGCTGCTCTCGCTGCTGCGCCCGCTGGCCGAGAAGTACTTCCGGATCGACGTCCAGGGCGTCGAGAACATCCCGGCCGAGGGCGGCGCGCTGATCGTCGCCAACCACTCCGGCACGCTCCCGCTGGACGCCCTGATGACCCAGGTGGTCATCCACGACCACCACCCGCACCGCCGGCACCTGCGGATGCTCGCCGCCGACCTGGTCTTCGTGCTGCCGGGGGTCAACGAGCTGGCCCGCAAGGCCGGCCACACCCTGGCGTGCAACGAGGACGCCCAGGCGCTGCTGGAGCGCGGTGAGATCGTCGGGGTCTGGCCGGAGGGCTTCAAGGGCATCGGCAAGCCCTTCGCCGAGCGCTACAAGCTGCAGCGCTTCGGGCGCGGCGGCTTCGTCTCCTCGGCGCTGCGGGCGAAGGTGCCGATCGTGCCCTGCTCGATCGTCGGGGCGGAGGAGACGTACCCGATGATCGGGAACGTGAAGACGCTGGCCCGGCTGCTGGGCCTGCCGTACGTGCCGATCACGCCGACCTTCCCGTGGCTGGGGCCGCTCGGGGTGCTGCCGCTGCCGACCAAGTGGACGATCCGGTTCGGCGAGCCGATCGCCACCGACGGCTACCCGGCGGAGGCGGCGGACGATCCGATGCTGGTCTTCGACCTGGCCGACGAGGTCCGGGAGACCATCCAGCGCACCCTCTACGAGCTGCTGGTGCAGCGGCGTTCGGTGTTCTTCTGATCGGCGCTCTTCTGATCGGTGTTCCTCTGGTCGGGAACCTCGCGGGGCCCCGGCGGAACCAGCTCCGCCGGGGCCCCGCGAGGTGTCGCTCAGCTGCCGCCGAGGATGCGCAGCCCGGGCAGCAGCCCCGGGATCAGCGGCGGCACGTCGACGCCCTGCTGCGGGGCGCCGCCCGCCGCGCTGGGCGTGCCGGGGGCCTGCGGGGCCTGCGGCGGGGCGGCGTCGGCGCTCGGCGAGGGCTTGGCGGCGGTGAGCCCGCCGGTGAGGTCGCCGACCAGGCCGTTGACGGCGTCCGCGCCGTTGCTGGGCACGGCGCTCGGCAGGCCGCCGCCCTTGGCGCCGGTGCCGGGCAGGACGAGGCCGGAGCCGGCCGGGCTGCGGTCGGTGTCGCCGGGGCGGGCCGCCCCGCCCGTGCCGGTGCTGCCGCCCTGGGGCTGGTCGGCGCCGGGCGCGGTGCCGGTGCCGCCCGCCGGGGTGTCGCCGGGGGCACTGTCGGTGGCCTGGCCGGACTGTCCGCCGCCCGCTCCGGTGCCGGCCGGTGCGCCGCTCTTCGCGGCGGGCTGGGCCAGGCGCAGGGGCGCGACGTCCTCGCTTATGTCGTCGAAGAGCTGGTTCACCAGGTGGGCCTGCTGGGTGAGTTGGACGGGCAGCTTGCCCTCCAGCTCGGTCCAGCTGCCGTCCTCGTCCTGGGCGAAGCCGGCCAGCGCGCGCATCGGGTCGAGCGAGCCGTTGCTGCGGTAGACCGAGCGCAGCAGCTCGCGGCCCTTGAGGGCGTCGGCGTGCATGTCGTCCAGGGCGCGGCGGACCCGGTCGACGGTGCCCGGGCTGAGCGCGCCGGCCGGATCGGTGCGGCCGACCAGCGTCCTGGCCTCGCCGAGCCGGGTGGCGGCGTTGTCGAGCAGCAGCTGCCCGCGCTCGGAGTCGGAGTCCGCGAGGTCGAGCCGGAGCCCCTCCAGTCCGCGCTTCATGCCGTAGAGCGTGTCCCCCGGGAGGGCGTTGGAGCTGGCGGCGGCGGCGCCGGCCAGGCTGCCCACGGCGAGTCCGGCGACCAGTCCGCCGATCGCGAACCGGCGGCTCCAACGGCCGCGCGGCGCGGTGCGGATCGCCCGGTGGCGCCGCTGGCGGGGCACCGTGGCGCCCGGTCCACCGGCGAAGGCCTGCTCGAACGCGGCCATCAGCTGGGCGCGTTGGACCGTGCGGACCTCGCGGTCCAGCTCCGGCCCGGGCAGCGCTCCCAGCGCGTCGGCCACTGAGACCAGTTCGGCCACCGCGGTCGAGCCGGCGCCGGTGGCGGCGGTGTCGGCCGAGCCGGTGCCGTCCGCGTGGCGTTGCTCCGTCTGGTGGGCCTCCAGCGCCTCGGCGAAGGCCTTCGCCCGTCGGTGCTCCAGCACGTTTGCCGTCACGGGCCACACCTCCCTTCGTCGTTGTCGACACCCCGGCCTGCCGGACGGTTGCCTCGGCTGGCCAAAGCCACTCCATCGGGTGACAGGTCGCAATTCGGCTTGACCGTACGCCTGGTGGAGACTTGCACGCTGGCCAACGAGCGGTACGGGCGGTCGGTTACGCGTGGCTGATCATCGGATCGACCGTTCACCCGGACGTGTCGATCGGGCACGGATGGTGACGGCCGGCCCGCTCCCCGCGCGGCTATCGCGCCTTCGGGCACCGCGGCCTCACCGCGCGTCGGGCGGCAGCAGGCGGGCCAGGGTGCGCACGGCGCGGTACTGGAGGGTCTTGATGGCACCCTCGTTCTTGCCCATGATCCGCGCCGTCTCGGCCACCGAAAGCCCTTGCAGGAAGCGGAGGGTGACGCACTCCTGCTGCTGCGGGTTGAGCCGGCGCACCGCGTCCAGCAGGGCGGCGTTGGAGAGCGACTCCAGCACCGAGTCCTCGGGGCTGCGCTCGCACTCGTTGGAGTCGAGCATCTCGCCGGTGGTGACCTCCAGCCGGAAGCGGCTGGACTTGAAGTGGTCGGCGACGAGGTTGCGGGCGATGGTGACCAGCCAGGCGCCGAAGTCCCGGCCCTGCCAGGTGAAGGTGCCGATCCGGCGCAGCGCGCGCAGGAAGGTCTCGCTGGTGAGGTCCTCGGCGGTGGCCCGGCTGCCGACCCGGTAGTAGATGTACCGGTAGACGGTGTCCGCGTAGTGGTCGTAGAGCCGGCCGAAGGCCTCGCTCTCGCCGTTCTGGGCGCGCTCGACCAGCTCCATGATCGGGTTGTGCTCGGTCTCGTAGCCGGGGCTGGGCGCCGTGCGGGAGCGGCTGCGGCCGATGCCGGTGGTGCCGGTGCGGCCGCGCGAGCCGGTGCCGGTCGAGCCGGCCGCGGTGGTGCGCAGCAGCGTTCCGGGGCCGTGCTCGGGGCCGTACGGCTGGCCGAACGGCGCCCCGGCGGGCACGAGTTGGGGCGTGGCGGCGGCGAGCTGGCTGCGCAGCAGGTTGCGCAGCAGGTCCAGGCCGGTGGCGATCTGCCGCTCGGCCGGGCGGGCGCGGAGGCCGGTGCGGGGGCGCAGGGGCACGGACGACGGGCGGGAGGGTGCAGGCGCGTCGTTCCGGACGGGTGGGTACACGGGACTCCCAGAGGCAGAACTGTGGACGGATCACCTCCGCCTGCGCGGAGAGCACGCCGCGTGCCGCCCGTTCGAGCGGGGCGGGTGGGTGACGTGCATCCAGGAGAGAATAACGCTTTGTGCAATGACAGCTACACCGTGTGGTCGAAGTGGTCGTTTGAGATCCGTTTGATGTGCATATTCGGCTGACACTGACCGGAGATGTCAGCCTTCATCCGGCTCAACGTGACCGAATGGGCGCCCAGGGTGACCAATTCGAGGGCGTGGCGGGCGGTTTCCCAGCCTCGGCGGTCGGCAATCCCCGACTTTCCCGGCTCGACGAACGATCAGATCCGGTCACCGGCCGTCAGGTTCGCACAGCGCGGCGGGAAATGCCTGGTGGGAGCGGGAGTTCGCCCGTACGAGGGGGCGGATCGAGGCCCCGGTTGACGTCGGAATCACCCGCCAGGGGGAGCGGCGGGGAAGCGTCGGGGGAACGGTGGGTGAACGGCGGCCGGAGCGGGTCGCCGCCCCCGCGGCGGGAGTTCGGGCGTGGCGGGAGCTCAGGCGTGGCGGGGGTTCAGGCGCGGCGGTGCCGGCGCTGCAGCGCGACCGCGGCCGCCGTCGCCCCGGCGAGCACCCCGAGCGCGGCCGCCGCCGGCAGCCCGACCCGGGCCGCCTTGCGCCCGGTGCGGAAGTCCCGCACCCGCCAGCCCTGGGCCCGCGCGTGCCGGCGCAGCGCGCCGTCCGGGTTCACCACGTACGGGTGGCCGACCAGCGAGAGCATCGGGATGTCGTTGGCCGAGTCGCTGTACGCGGCGCAGCGGTCGAGGTCGAGGCGTTCGCGCCGGGCGAGCGCGCCGACCGCGGCCGCCTTGGCCGGGCCGTGCAGCAGGTCGCCGACCAGCCGGCCGGTGTAGTGGCCGTCCCGGGCCTCGGCGACGGTGCCGAGCGCGCCGGTCATGCCGAGGCGGCGGGCGATGATCCGGGCCACCTCCAGCGGGGCCGCGGTGACCAGCCAGACCCGCTGGCCGGCGTCCAGGTGCATCTGGACCAGGGCGCGGGTGCCGGGCCAGATCTTGTCGGCGACGACGTGCTCGAAGACCTCCTCGCAGATCGCCTCCAGGTCGGCGGTGCGCTTTCCGGCGACGATGCCGAGGGCGGTGTTGCGGGCGTCCGAGATGTGGTCCGGGTCCTCGGTGCCGTGCACCCGGAACACCGCCTGCTGCCAGGCGAAGCGGGCGATGTCGCGGCGGGTGAGGAAGCCGTGCCGGTAGAGGCCGACGCCGAGGTAGAAGATCGCGGCGCCGCGCAGGATGGTGTTGTCGCAGTCGAAGAAGGCGGCGGCGTGCGGGTCGTCCCGGTCCGGGGTGTGGTTGCCGGCGGGGGCCTTGGGCGTGCGGCCGGTGCCGGTCTTCCCGGTGGCGGGGGCGGCGGCGGGCTCCGGAGCGGCCCGCAGCGCGGCCTCCGCCGCCTCCGCGGCGGCTTCGCCCGCCAGGGCGCTCCGCTCGCTGCTGGAACGCTTTGCCTGGGTGAGCCTTCGGAGCACGGCCATGTCACCGAGCATAGCCAGCCGGGAGGGCGGAGACCGTGACGAAGGCGTGCCCTCGGGGTGAACGGCTCCCGGGTGGGGGCCGACCGGGCTCCGGGGCGCAGAATGTCCCGGTGAGCCCACTGCTGCGACGCAAGAGTCCGAAGCCCGCGGACCGTACCGTGACGATGCTCGGCAAGCCCGGCTGCCACCTGTGCGACGACGCGCGCGAGGTGCTGCTGCGGGTGACCGGCGAGCTGGGCGCGGCCTTCGAGGAGAAGGACGTCACCCAGGACGAGGAGCTGTTCCGGCGCTACGGCGAGCAGATCCCGGTCACCCTGATCGACGGCCGCCAGCACGACTTCTGGCGGGTCGACGAGGCCCGCCTGCGCAAGGCCCTCGGCGCCTGACGGAAGCCCGTACGGCCGCCGCCGCCCCCGCCGGTCGGCGGGGGCGGTTCGCCGAATCGTTGCCGAAGACACTCCGTTCGGGCTTGGTTCGGGGCGCCACGGTCGGCTTACGATCGAACGCGTTTGCGCCCGTGGGGGGCTGAGCACACGAGGAGTGCCGCCATGCTTCCCCGCCCGACCCCCGCGCCGCCCGAAGCCCCGTCCGCGGGCCGGGGTTTCGCCGTGGTGGACGTGGAGGCGACCGGCCGCAGCCCGTGGCGGCACCGGATGGTCGAGGTCGCGGTGGTGCTGCTGGACGAGCGGCTGTGCCCCGAGGGGGAGTTCGCCACCCTGCTGGACCCGCTCGGCCCGGTCGGCCCGACCCATGTGCACCGGATACGGCAGGCCGACGTCGAGGGCGCCCCGCGCTTCCGCGAGATCGCGCCCCGGCTGCTGGAGCTGCTGGCCGGCCGGGTGCTGGTGGGCCACCACGTGACCTGCGACCACGGCTTCCTGGAGCGCGAGTTCGCCCGGATCGGGGTGCCGCTGCCGCCCGTCCCGCTGCTGTGCACGATGGAGCTGGCCCGCGCCCACCTGCCGCAGGCCCGCAGCCACGGCCTGGCGGCCTGCGTGGAGGCGGCGGGTCTGGGCTGGTACCCGGCGCACACCGCGCTGGGGGACGCCCGGGTGACGGCGGAACTGCTGCGGCACTGCGTCGGCGCCCCGTCCTGCCCGCCGGACGACTGGGCGGGCCCGCTGCGCGAGGCGGCCGGGGTGCCCTGGCCCCGGCTGGGCCGGGCCCGCTCCCGCCCGTCCGGGGCGGCCGTGCCGCTGCTGCGCCGGGAGGCGCCGTACGGGCCGTGGCTGCCGGGTGCCCAGGCCCCGGCGGTGGTGCTGACGCAGTGCGGTGCTATGGGCTCCACGGCGTGATGCGTGTCACTGTGCGGGGACAAATCGGACACCATCTTTGTGCACACGTTCACAAACGCATAGCCTGGCTGCCAAAGCCCAGCTTCACCCACAGGAGCACCGTGGCAATCGGCCGATCACCACAGAGCAGTTCGCAGGCGCCCGACCAGGGTGCCGCGCGCCGACCCTCGCGTGCCCGGGGCATCCCGGAGGCGACCGTCGCGCGCCTGCCCCTCTACCTGCGGGCGCTCACCGCGCTCTCCGAGCGCTCGGTGCCGACCGTCTCCTCCGAGGAGCTGGCCGCCGCGGCCGGCGTGAACTCGGCCAAGCTGCGCAAGGACTTCTCCTACCTCGGCTCCTACGGCACCCGAGGCGTCGGCTACGACGTCGAGTACCTGGTCTACCAGATCTCCCGCGAGCTGGGCCTCACCCAGGACTGGCCGGTCGTCATCGTCGGCATCGGGAACCTCGGCCACGCGCTCGCCAACTACGGCGGCTTCGCCTCCCGCGGCTTCCGGGTCGCCGCCCTGTTGGACGCCGACCCGAACGTGGTCGGTTCCACCGCGGCCGGCCTTCCGGTGCGGCACATGGACGAGCTGGAGTCGATCGTCGAGAGCCAGCATGTCTCCATCGGCGTGATCACCACCCCGCCCGGCGCCGCCCAGCAGGTCTGCGACCGGCTGGTGGAGGCCGGCGTCACCAGCATCCTGAACTTCGCCCCGACCGTGCTGACCGTCCCGGACGGCGTGGACGTGCGCAAGGTGGACCTCTCCATCGAGCTGCAGATCCTCGCCTTCCACGAGCAGCGCAAGGCCGGCGAGGAGCCGGACCGCACCGAGTCGGTGCTGGACCGCGCCCCCGGCCCGGTCCGGGCGGCCGCCGCCAAGCTGCGCCGCGCGGCCGGCGGCAACGGCAAGGGCCGCGGCACCGCCGAGGCGGTGGCCAAGGACCAGGCCGAGCAGGGCAAGGGCAAGCCCGCCAAGGGCGGCGACGGGGACCTCTCCGCGGTGATGCCCGCATGAACACGAACACCTGTGGGGGGCGGGCATGAGTCTTCTCGTCGTCGGACTGAGCCACCGGACGGCACCGGTGGGCGTGCTGGAGCGCGCCGCGCTCACCGGTGAGGTGCCGACCCGGCTGCTGCACGACGCGGCCTCGACCGCGACCGTCGCCGAGGCGGCGCTGCTCAACACCTGCAACCGGATCGAGCTGTACGCGGACGTCGACAAGTTCCACGCCGGCGTCGCCGAGCTGTCGCTGCTGCTGGCCCACCACAGCGGGGTGGACCTGGAGGAGCTGACCTCCCACCTGTACGTGCACTACGAGGACCGCGCCGTCCACCACCTGTTCTCGGTGGCCTGCGGCCTGGACTCGATGGTCGTCGGCGAGGGCCAGATCCTCGGCCAGCTGCGCGACGCCCTGGCCAAGGCCCAGGAGGAGCACACCGCCGGGCGCGGCCTGAACGAGCTGTTCCAGCAGGCGCTGCGGGTCGGCAAGCGGGCGCACAGCGAGACCGGCATCGACAAGGCCGGCCAGTCGCTGGTCACCTTCGGCCTGGAGCAGGTCGCGGCCGGCGCGGGCCCGATCGCGGGCAAGCGTGCGCTCGTGGTCGGCGCCGGCTCGATGAGCTCGCTGGCCGCCGCCACCCTGGTCCGCTCCGGCGTCACCGACCTGCTGATCGCCAACCGGACGGCGGCCCGCGCCGAGCGCCTGGTGGAGATCCTCGGCCCGGACGTGGCCCGCACCCTCGACCTCGCCAAGGTGCCCGAGGCCCTGGCCGACGTCGACCTGGTGATCTCCTGCACCGGCGCGGCCGGCGTGGTGGTCAAGGCCGAGGACGTGGCCGCCGCCGTCGCCCTGCGGACCTCCCCCGAGCCGCTCGCCCTGCTCGACCTCGCCATGCCGCGCGACGTCGACCACGCGGTGCACGAGCTCGACGGCGCCCTGCTCGTCGACCTGGAGAGCCTGTCCCACGCGCACGCCGCCACCCCCGGCGCCGGCGACGTCGACCAGGTCACCCGGATCGTCGCCGACGAGGTGACCGCCTTCGGCGCCGCCCAGCGCGCCGCCCGGATCGCGCCGACCGTGGTCGCGCTGCGGGCGATGGCCTCCGACGTGGTCGCCGCCGAGCTGGGCCGCCTGGAGTCCCGGCTGCCCGACCTGGACGAGCGCTCCCGCGCCGAGATCGGCCAGACCGTGCGCCGCGTCGTCGACAAGCTGCTGCACGCCCCGACCGTCCGGGTGAAGCAGCTGGCCGCCGAGCCCGGCGGCGCCTCCTACGCGGACGCCCTGCGCGAACTGTTCGACCTCGACCCGGCGGCCGTGCACGCCGTGTCGGGCACGCCAGTCGGCGGCCGGCCCCAGCCTTCCGGCGGGGGCACCAGATGAACCGTCAGCCATCCCACGAGTACCACCGGGACGATCACCTCATGAATGGTCAACCGCTCACCGAGCAGGCCCCGGGAGCCCGCGCCCTGCGGCTCGGCACCCGGCGCAGCGCGCTCGCCATGGCCCAGTCGGGCATGGTCGCCCGCGAGGTGACCAGGCTCACCGGCCGCCCCGTCGAGCTGGTCGAGATCACGACCTACGGCGACACCTCCCGGGAGGCGCTGGCACAGATCGGCGGCACCGGGGTCTTCGTCTCCGCGCTGCGCGAGGCGCTGCTGGCGGGTCGGATCGACTTCGCCGTGCACTCCCTCAAGGACCTGCCCACCGCCGCCCCCGAGGGCCTGGTGCTGGCCGCCGTCCCCGAGCGCGAGGACGTCCGGGACGCCCTGGTCGCGGCCGAGGGCCTGACCCTGGACGAGCTGGTGGAGAAGCTGGCGGGCGCCGGCCGCCACGCCCGGATCGGCACCGGCTCCCCGCGCCGGATGGCCCAGCTGAACGCCTGGGCCGCCGCCCGCGGCGACCGCCTGGAGACCGTCGCGATCCGCGGCAACGTGGACACCCGGATCGGCTACGTGGCCTCCGGCGAGCTGGACGCGGTGGTGCTGGCCACGGCCGGCCTGAACCGGCTCGGCCGCAGCGCCGAGATCTCCCAGCACCTCGACCCCGAGCTGATGATCCCGGCCCCAGGCCAGGGTGCGCTCGCCATCGAGTGCACCGCGGCGAACACGGAGCTGGCCGCCGCGCTCGCGGCCCTGGACCACGCCCCCACCCGGGTCGCCGTGGCCGCCGAGCGCGCCCTGCTGGCCGCCCTGGAGGCCGGTTGTTCGGCCCCGGTGGCCGCGCTGGCCGGCTGGGGCCCGGAGAACGAACTGCGGCTGGACGGTGTGGTCGGCAACCCCGACGGATCCGCCCTGCTGAAGATGTCCGCCAACGGTCCGATCGTCCTCGACGAGACCGCCGAGCAGCAGGCGCGGGCCCTCGGTCGCGCGCTGGCTGACCGGCTGCTCGCCGGGGGCGCGGCCACCCTGATGGGGGAGCGAGCCCGATGAGCGAGCGAAGCGAGCGAATCATGAAAATGTGCGCGTTTCGCGAAGAGACCGCCGAGCGCAGCGAGGTGGCCGCATGAGCCCCGCCGCCGCCACCGACGCCCTCTTCCCGGCCGGGCAGCCCGCCACCGGGCGGTGCACCTTCCTGGGCGCGGGCCCCGGGGACCCGGGCCTGCTGACCCTGCGCGCCGTCGAGGTGCTGGCCACCGCCGACGTCCTGGTCGCCGACCCGCTGACCGCCGTCGCCGTGCGCAGCCACTGCCCGTCCGGCGTCCAGGTGCACCACCCGTCCGCCGAGGGCGTCGACTTCGACCTGGCCAAGCTGGTCGCCGAGGCCGTCCGGTCCGGCAAGCACGTGGTCCGCACCGTCGACGGCGACCCCGGCCTGGACGGCTGCGCCGCCGAGGAGATGTTGAACTGCGCGAGCGACGGGATCGCCTTCGAGGTCGTCCCGGGCGTCGCCCAGTCGGTCGGCGTCCCCGCCTACGCGGGCGTGCCGCTGCGCGGCGCGGCCGGTGCCGACGTCCGCTTCGTCGAGGCCGCCGCGCTGCTGGCCGGCGGTCCGGTGGACCTGGGCGCGCCGGAGACCACCCTGGTGGTCCGCACCACCCTGGGCCAGCTGCCCGCCACCGCCAACGCGCTGGTCGCGGGCGGCCGCGCGGCGCACTCGGCGCTGAGCGCCACGCTCTCCGGCACCACGACCCGCCAGCGCACCTTCACCTCCACGCTGGCCGCGATCGCCGCCGACCTGAAGGCCGCCCGGGTGCTGCCCTCGCCGGTCTCGGCCCCGGTCGACCCGGCCACCGCGGTGATAGCCGTGGTGGGCGAGCAGGTCGCCCACCGCGCCTCGCACTCGTGGTTCGAGACCAAGCCGCTGTTCGGCTGGAACGTCCTGGTGCCGCGCACCAAGGAGCAGGCCCACGGCCTGTCCGAGCAGCTGCGCTCGTACGGCGCGGTGCCGCAGGAGGTGCCGACCATCGCGGTCGAGCCGCCGCGCACCCCGCAGCAGATGGAGCGGGCCATCAAGGGCCTGGTCACCGGCCGCTACGAGTGGATCGCCTTCACCTCGGTGAACGCCGTCCGCGCCGTCCGGGAGAAGTTCGAGGAGTACGGGCTGGACGCCCGCGCCTTCGCCGGGATCAAGGTCGCGGCGGTCGGCGAGACCACCGCGCAGGCCCTGGTGGACTTCGGCGTGAAGCCCGACCTGGTGCCCTCCGGCGAGCAGTCCGCGGCCGGCCTGCTGGAGGACTGGCCGCCGTACGACCCGGTCTTCGACCCGATCGACCGGGTGCTGCTGCCGCGCGCCGACATCGCCACCGAGACCCTGGTGGCCGGCCTGGTCGAGCTGGGCTGGGAGGTCGACGACGTGACGGCGTACCGGACGGTGCGCGCCTCGCCGCCGCCGGCCGAGACCCGCGAGGCGATCAAGGGCGGCGGCTTCGACGCGGTCCTGTTCACCTCGTCCTCGACGGTGCGCAACCTCGTCGGCATCGCCGGCAAGCCGCACAACGTCACGGTCATCGCCTGCATCGGCCCGGCCACCGCCAAGACCGCCGAGGAGCACGGCCTGCGGGTCGACGTGATGGCCCCCGCGCCGTCCGCGGCCGCACTCGCCCAGGCCCTGGCGGACTTCGGCGCCAAGCGCCGCGACACCGCGACGGCCGCGGGCGAGCCGGTCTACCGGCCCAGCGAGCGCCGTCCGGGTTCGCGCCGCAAGGCCGCCCGCTGAGACAAGGCCGGGGGCGGCGCCCGCCGCCCCCGGCGCTGCACAACCGTTCGGAGAGAGAAGCCGTGTCCGCTGAATTCCCGTTCGTTCGCCCCCGCCGGCTGCGCCAGAGCCCGGCGATGCGCCGCCTGGTCGCCGAGACCCGGCTGCACCCGGCGGAGCTGATCCTGCCGCTGTTCGTCCGCGAGGGCGTCCGCGAGCCGGTGCCGGTCACCTCGATGCCCGGGGTCGTCCAGCACACCCGGGACACCCTGCGCAAGGCCGTGGTGGAGGCGGCCGAGGCCGGCGTGGGCGGCGTGATGCTGTTCGGCGTCCCGCAGGTGCAGGACGCGACCGGCAGCGAGGGCACCAACCCGGACGGCATCCTGCAGCAGGCGATCCGGGACGTGGTCGCCGAGGTCGGCGACTCCGTGGTGATCATGTCCGACCTCTGCCTGGACGAGTACACCGACCACGGCCACTGCGGCGTGCTGGCCGCGGACGGCAGCGTGGACAACGACGCCACCCTGGAGCGCTACGCCGAGATGGCCCGGGTGCAGGCCGACGCGGGCGTCCACCTGGTCGGCCCGTCCGGCATGATGGACGGCCAGATCGCCGTGATCCGCAAGGCGCTGGACGAGTCCGGGCACCAGGACACCGGCATCCTCGCCTACACCGCCAAGTACGCCTCGGCGTTCTTCGGCCCGTTCCGGGAGGCGGTCGGCTCCTCGCTCAAGGGCGACCGCAAGGCCTACCAGCAGGACCCGGCGAACGCCCGCGAGGCGCTGCGCGAGCTGGAGCAGGACCTGGCCGAGGGCGCGGACATGGTGATGGTCAAGCCGGCCATGGCCTACCTGGACATCGTGCGCCAGGTCGCCGACGCCTCCCCGGTGCCGGTCTCCGCGTACCAGGTGTCCGGCGAGTACGCGATGGTCGAGGCGGCCGCCGCGAACGGCTGGATCGACCGCGAGCGGATGATCATGGAGACGCTCACCTCGATCCGCCGGGCCGGCGCCGAGCAGATCCTGACGTACTGGGCGGTCGAGGCCGCGCGGATGCTCAAGTAGCGGTTGCTCGCCCGCTCGGGCGGGCAAGCGGAAGGCCGGGCCCCTCGCCAGCGCGAGGGGCCCGGCCTTCCGCCGTGCCGGAGGTGCCTGCGGCTACTTCCAGCCGTTGACGTGGGCGAAGCCCTCGCCGCCGCCGACCAGGTGCTCGTCGTCGGCCGCGAAGCCGCCCATGCCGCCGGCGGCGGTGTGGGAGGTGTGGGCGATGCCCCAGCCCTCGGCGGCCGCGAACGGCTCGTCGGCGGCGGCGACGAACTGGCCGCCGCCCGCCAGGCCGACGTGGGCGAACGCCGGAGTGGCGACACCGGCGAGCGCCAGCGCCGCGGTGGCGGTCAGCGCGGCCTTGGCCAGCATGCTCTTCATGGAACTGCCCTCTCTCTCGGAGCGCCCGCACGAGCGCTCTTGACACGTGATCACACCCGGTCGTCCGGCCCCGGCGCCCACGCGCCGGCCGGGCGGCCGGTCACCCGGCCGGACCGCGCCCGTTCGGCGGCCCGGCCGGACGCCTCGTCACAAGCCCGGAGGGCCCGGGGAGACAGGTCTCCCCGGGCCCTCCGTCCGTGCCATGCGCCTTGATCAGCCGATCAGGTGCGAGACACCCGCGTCGCCCGAGGACTGGGTGTTCTGGCCGACGTTGCAGATCTGCTTCGGGGTGCTGTTCAGGACGGGCACCTCGACCGGAACCGCGACGCCGACGACGGCGACGGCGATGTTGTGGACCTCCGGCAGGCAGATGTTCGCGTTGTCCAGGGTGTGGAAGTTCGGGCTGCCGTTGCCGTGGGTGCCGGTCTGGTTGGTGCCGCCGTTGCCCTGGACGGAGGTGGCGGCGCCGTCCGAGTCGATGATGGCGGAAGCCGAGCCGGCGGACATCGCGATGGCGGCGGCGGCCAGGCCGGCGGCGGCGAGGGACTTCTTGATCATTTCCGGTTTTCCTCTCGAGGGGTGAATCGGGGAGCGATTCGAAGGTGGTTCAGAAAGTTCGGTGCGGCTGGGGGAGCGTCAGCCGACCAGGTGGGACACGCCGGCGTCGCCGTGGCTCTGGGTGCCCTGGCCCTGGGTGCAGTACTGCTTGCCGCCGCTGTTGGCGATCGGGACCTCGACCGGGACGGCCACGCCGAGCACACCCACGGCGATGTTGTGGATCTCCGGGAGGCAGACGTTCGCGTTGTCCAGGAAGTGGAAGTTCGGGCTGTTGTTCCCGACCGTGCCGGTGAAGTTGGTACCGCCGTTGCCCTCGATCGAGGCGGCGGCACCGTCCGCGTCACCGATCGCCGAGGCGGGCGCGGCGGCGGCGGCCAGCGCGGCGACGGCCAGGCCGGCGGCGGCGAAGGACTTCTGGATCATGGGGAGATCCCTTTCTGAAATGCTCTCTGGCTTCCGTGCGTACAACGCGTAGAACGCTCAGACCCGGTCTGCAGTCACTGACGTCCAGATCAAAGAATGACGGCACGGAAGGTTACGGGGATTTTTGAAAAGAGTCCGGGAGGCGCGTCCGAGGGTGGTTTCCGATCGGATTATTAGGCCGAACCGGTTAACGCCCGCAATCCGAACTCCTGGTCACTCGTTGAGGCAGTTTGCGTTCCGACTACGTTCCCGCAGCCGGAATGACCGGATCTTCGGTATGAACAGCTCTCCAGTACGGACAGGCAGAACGGTGAAAAGCATGAAGTTCTCCAAGCGGGCCGGCGCGATGCTGCTGGCGGTCGGTGCGGGCATGCTCGCCTCCCAGGGATCGGCCTCCGCCGCCCCGATGAGCCCCGACCAGGTCGGAGCCCTGGAGGACAAGCTGGCCACCCAGCAGGTCCCGGCGGACGTGCCGCTGGCTCCGCTGGGCAGCCACCTCCAGGCGGGCATCCCGACCTCGCTGGTCATGCCGCCGGTGCCCGGCCGCACCACCAGCAACGAGCTGATCCCGGACCACCTGGTGCCGCAGCTGAGCAGCGGCAAGGTCGGCCCGAGCGCCAAGGCCGAGCTGCCGCTCCCGCTGGTCGACAAGAGCGCCGACCTGGGCGAGGTGCTGCTGGAGGCCCCGACCACGCCGCTGCACGCCACCGCCCCCGGCCTGGCGGTCGGCAAGCCGCTCGCCCTCGCCCAGGACGGCACCGGCCAGCTCGCCGACGGCCGGCTCAAGGTGGACGAGCTGGACCCGCGGCTGGTCACCGGCGCCGTGCAGGCCGTGCCGGGGGCCACCGCCAGCCTGGGCAGCGACAACGACCGGATCTCGGTCACCGACAAGGTGAACGACCTGACCGAGACCGCCACCGCGACCACGACCGGCGTGGTCCAGCAGTCCGGGCTGACCGACCTCACCCAGCTCTGAGCCCTGCCCCGGGTGCGCCGAGGGCCCGGCACCCCCGCCGTGCGGACGGGTGCCGGGCCCTCGGGCGTGCCCCGGCCCGGTGCCGGGCCCGCCCGGCCCTCAGCCCGGCAGGGCGCCGGTGAGCCCGCCGACCAGCGGGAGGTCCTTGACGCCGCCGCCCGCGCTCAGCGGACCGGTCAGCGCACCGGTGCCGACCGGGGCCAGGCCCTGGTCCGGCTGGACGGTCGCGCCGTTGTTGAGCACGTCCGCGGTGGAGTTCGCCCAGGGGTCCAGCCGCAGGCTCTTGATCGGCGCGATGCCGTAGCCGAGGCCGGAGGTCGTCCCGTTCAGGGCCTGGCCGACGTCCGTCTTCGCCAGCGCGGCGGGGCCGCCCGCCGGGGCCGGTCCGGTGCCGGCGGCGGCCTGCGCGGTGCCGGCACCGAGCAGCACCACGGCGCCCACGGCGGCGGCCAGGCCGGCCGTGCCCTTCGTCGAGATCTTCGGAACCATGCGGATCACCCTTCGGTGGATCGGGGGTGCGGACGGTTGACCGTCCGGGGACGCCGAACTGCCCCCCGGCCGGTCGGTCGGGGGGCAGTTCGGCCGGAACTCGTGCCGATCGGGGATCAGCAGTTGTCGGCGGGCGGCGGGGGCAGCTCGACGTTGGCGCAGCTGTTGCCGAAGGCCGGGTTCAGCAGGCCGATCACGTTGATGGAGTTGCCGCACAGGTTGATCGGGACGTGGATCGGAACCTGGACCTGGTTGCCGGAGGCGACACCGGGGGAGCCGGCCGCGACGCCCTCGGCGCCCGAGCTGGCGGCGGCGGAGCCGGCCGCGCCCAGGACCAGGCCGGCAGCGGCGGCGGAGAGGACGGCGGCCTTCTTCATGTTCTGCATGGGGGTTGATCTCCTCGATCACATACTGGTGGAGCGTGCGGTGCCCCACAGCGCGGGGCACCGCACGGGCTCGGGGGAATCAGCTGTCGCCGGTGCGGCGACGGCCGGTTCAGCCGATGTTGGCGCAGTGGTTGCCGAACGCCGGGTTCAGGATGCCGATGACGTCGATGGAGTTGCCGCAGACGTTGACCGGGATGTGCACCGGGATCTGGATCTGGTTGCCGGAGAGCACACCGGGGGAGCCCGCGGCCACGCCCTGGGCGCCGGAGCTGGCGAACGCGCCGCCGGCGGCACCGAGGACCAGGCCGGTGGCGGCCAGGGACAGGGCGGCGGCCTTCTTGAAGTTACGCATGTCTTTCCTCCGATTTCTGCCCGACGGATGCGAAGTGTCGGGAGCCGGGCGAGCAGGAATGCCCGCCCGAGGGCTTCATGGATTGCCGTGATGGTCACTCCGGCGGCGTACACCGGCGTGTGTTCCGCCCATGGCTCGGGCGTGACGCAGCCGCCGCGTCGTCCCAGGCGCCGCGTCCGATTCCCGCACGGCCGGGAATGGGGTTCGGGCGACGGCGCGACCGGGAATTCCCGGTCAGGCGTTCAGGCAGTGATTGCCGAACGCCGGGTTCAGGAGGCCCGCGACGTCGACCGAATTGCCGCACAGGTTCACCGGAACGTGCACGGGCACGTCCAGCAGCGTGTTGCCCGACACCACGCCGGCGGAGCCGGCCGCGACACCCTCGGCGGACGCGCCGTGCAGGTGGTGGGCGGACGCGACGCCGGCACCGGCGGCGAGCAGAGCGGCGGTGGCCGCGGTGCCGGCGACGCCGTGGGCGAGCTTGCGCATGGGCGGTTTCTCGATTCGTCCGTAGGGGCCTGATGGATCGTGTTCCGCCAGGGAGAACGAGGGAGCGGGGGAGGGGAAACGGTCCGATCCACCGATCACCCGAATGCCGGTCACCCCGTCGTCGTTGCTCCACACGGGTGACGCTGCGCGCACCGTCGCAACCGGCCCGGACGGGTCTCGTTCTAGATGTCGCACTCCCCGTGCATCTCTGTTGAACAGTCAGGAGGCTCGTATGAGCATCAAGAAGACCGCCGCCGTCGGCGCGGCCGTGGTGGGCATCGTGGCCGCCGGCGCCGGCACCGCGATGGCCAGCTCCGGCGCCGAGGGTGTCGCCGCCGGTTCCCCCGGTGTCATCTCGGGCAACCAGGTTCAGATCCCGGTGCACATCCCGGTCAACCTGTGCGGCAACACCATCGACGTCGTCGGCCTGCTGAACCCGGCGTTCGGCAACCACTGCGCCAACGTGGGCTGACGCAGCACCCGGTTCGGCCGGTGCGAGCCGCCGTTCCGCGCTTCCCTCCTGGGGCGCGGGGCGGCGGCTCCTCGCCGTTCCCGTGCGTCAGCCGGTGCTGTCACAAGCCTTGTTGCACTACTTGTCAGTACCTAATGTGAGACCTGCTCACCTTCTTGCACCTCCTGCTCCGAGCCGCCCGGCGCCCCCCGGCCGGGCGGCTTCCCCACCCCCCGCAAGGAGTCGCGTGTGATCAGGTTCCGATCCCCGGCGGCGCTGCTCGCCGCCGGCGCCCTCGTCGCCGCCCTCGGCCTGGCCGGCGCCCCCGCCGCCCTCGCCGACACCAACCCCGCCCCCGCGCCGGCCCCCGGCGCCCGTCCGGCCGCGATCGTCGCCCTCGGCGACAGCGCCATCTCCGGCGAGGGCGCCGGCACCGACACCGGTGACGGGTACTTCCCGGAGACCGACAGCCCGACCAACTACTGCCACCGCCACCCCAAGTCGGAGATCTTCGTCACCGACATCCCCGGGGTCACCCCGATCGACCTGGCCTGCTCCGGCGCCCAGACCGGCGACCTGGTCAGCGACCCCGAGCTCGCGAAGGTCACCGGGTCCGGCAGCGGCGACTACGGCGAGCCCAAGCAGGACGTCAAGCTCGCGCAGGTGGCGGGCAGTTACGACGTCAAGATGGTCGTCGTGACGATCGGTGCCAACGACGACTTCGACTTCTCCGGCATCATGATGCACTGCCTCGCGCAGTACTTCCCGATCCCCAAGGACCAGGGCTGCCGGGACACCATCGGCAGCGACGAGATCCGCCGGCGGGCCAAGGCCGTCCAGCCCAAGGTGATCGCCGCGCTGCAGAACGTCCGGCAGACCATGCGCAACGCGGGCTACCAGGACTCCTCGTACCAGCTGGTCTACCAGTCGTACTTCAATCCGATCACCCCGGACATCCGGCGCAACGACTACGTCGGCAAGATCGCGGACGGCTGCCCGGCCTTCCCCGAGGACCTCGCCTGGGGTCACAACCTGGTGGTCCAGGCGTTCAGCGACATGCTCCGCGGCGCGGCCGAACAGGTGCCCGGCGTACGGTACCTGGACCAGCGGCGGGTCGCCTTCGGGCACGAGGTCTGCGCCGAGTGGACCAGTTCCCCGTACGAGTACAGCAACGGGGACGTGGTGAACCTCTCCGAGTGGGCCCGCAACGGCTGCGACTCGCAGATCGGCATCCCCGGCCTGTGCATGAACATGGTCCGCCAGTCGTACCACCTGCGGGTGGCCGGCTACCGCGGTGAGGGCGTCTGCCTCGGCCAGTTCTTCGCCAAGCCGGACCTCACCCAGGCCTACTGCACGCTCAACCAGCAGAACACCACGTCGATCCAGCCGCTCAGCCCCGGGAAGCCGTTCGGCGACGGCCCCGAGGACGGCGCCTGGTACCAGCTCACCAACGCGGCCACCGGCAACGCGCTCGACCTCACCGGCGGCGGCACCTACGGCGACTCGACCAACGGCCGGGCCGCCATCAGCTACCCGGTCACCGGCGGGCTCAACCAGTCCTTCGTCCTGGAGGCCAAGGCCGGCGGCAGCTACGAGCTGGACTTCAGCGGCAACCGCGGCATGTGCCTGGACGCCGACGCCGCGGCCACCGCGCCCGGCACCCGCGTCCAGCAGTGGGGCTGCAACGGCGGCGCCAACCAGCACTGGGTGTTCAAGCCGGCGGGCGACGGCACGTACCGGATCGCCGACTCCGCCGACCAGACCAAGGTGCTCGCCGCCACCGCCACCCTCGACGCCAAGGGCAACCCGTACGTCCAACTCGCCACCGACACCGGCGCCCCCAACCAGCTCTGGCAGCTGACCAAGCTCGGCATCGTCTACCTCCACGGCTGACGGCGCCCCCGGCCTACACCCCCGCCGCCGCCCCCACCCGGGCGGCGGCACTCGCCCGCACCGGATACGGCCCCTCCACCGGCACCACCCCCGCATCCCGCCCCGCCCGGACCCGCTCGGCGAGCGCGGTGACGTCCGTGATCCGCCGGATCCACTCGTCCGCGTAGCGCCGCACCGCCTCGCCGCGCAGCCCGATCTGGATCGTCCGCCAGGCCAGCGGCTCCAGGTTGAGGCCGCGCTCCGGGTCCCACTGCACCCGCACCGGGCTCTGCCGCAGCTCCCGCTTCCACGCCGCCCGCGACTCGTGCACCCGGCCGGTGTAGGCGCTCAGCACCGCGCGCTCCAGCGCCCAGTCGAAGCCCTCACGGCTGATCTCCAGGGCGAGCACCCGCTCCTGGCCGGGGCTGCGGCCCCAGTCGCTGCGGTGCATCATCCAGAGGAAGGACGGTTTGATCCAGGTCATCCGGTCCCGGTCGAACGCCTCGGGGAACCGCCCCTCGGCCGCCGCCGGCTCGGCGATCTCGGGCCCGAAGGCCTGGTAGACGGTGACGGTGTCGGCGGTGTGGACGGCCCGGATCTGCTGCTTCGGCGGGGTGCCCGCCGCGGTGTCCGCGGTCTGCGCGGCGGTGGTCTCCATGGCGGCATGGTCGCGGCCGCGGGCCCGGGGCGCCAGGGGATTTCGGGGGCCGGTGGGGGCGGGGGCGGCGGGGGTGTGTCGTAGGCTCTGCGGAACGTCGCTGCGCCGAAGCCGCGCGGACCCATGAGCGGGGCGGGGAGTACCGAGAGCAGATGAGCACGGCATCGAGCACCGAGTCGGCCGGCGCCGAGTCCGACGTGCCCGCGCAGGCGTCGACGGCAGGGCCGGAGGCCGCCGTGCCCGGGCGCTTCGGGGCGCTGGTGGACCGCTTCGCGCCCGCGCTCGGCGCGTACGCGGTGGTCAAGGCGATCGGCCTGACGGTCTTCCTGCTGCTGCTCTCGCACACCGGGGACTACCTGAAGAAGGACCCGGGCCGCGGCGGCGGCGCCCAGCCGTGGGACGTGCTGGGCACCTGGGACGGCGTCTGGTACCAGCGGATCGCCGAGAACGGGTACAACCCGCAGCTGATCCCGCTGCACGGCTTCCCGCTCGCCAGCTACTACGAGAACTCCAGCGCCTTCTTCCCGCTCTACCCGTGGCTGATGCGGCTGGTCGGGGCCGTCACCGGGCTCGGCCCGTACGGCTCCGGGATCGTCGTCTCGGTGCTGGCCTCGCTGGTCGCGGCGGCCGGGATCTTCGCGATCGCCGAGCGGCTCGGCGGCTTCCGGGCGGGCGTGATCGCCGCGGTGGTCTGGGGCCTGTTCCCCGGCTCGGGCGTGGAGTGGGCGGTCTACTCGGACTCGCTGTTCGTGGCGCTGTCCGCCTGGGCCTGCTACTGCGTGATGACCCGCCGCTGGCTGTCCGCCGGCCTGCTGACGCTGGTGGCGGGCCTCAACCGGCCGACCGCCGCCGCGCTGATCGCCGCCGTCTCGATCGCCGCGCTGGTCGCGCTGGTCCGCCGCACGGACGGGGTGGCCCGCCCGCTGACCGCGATGCTGATCACCCCGTGGGGCCTGATCGGCTACGTCGCCTGGGTCGGCTGGCGGATGGGCGACTGGGGCGGCTACTTCAAGCTCCAGCGCGGCGCCTGGAACCGCTACTTCGACTTCGGCGCCTCCACCGTCCGCACGATCATGGACGTGGTCACCGGCCACTGGACGTTCTGGCAGTCCAACCCGGCGCCCGACCTCATCGCGATCGCCCTGCTGATGGCCCTGCCGGGCCTGCTGGTGCTGCTGTGGCAGGCCCGCCCGCCGCTGGTGCTGTGGATCTACACGGCGCTGACCATCGCGACCGCGCTGAGCAGCAACCAGATCTTCGACAACATCTCCCGCTACCTGCTGCCGGCCTTCCCGCTGTTCATCGGCCTGGCGGTGGCCCTGCGCCGGGTGCGCACCTCGACCCTGGTCGGGCTGTTCGCGATGCCGGTGCTGGCGGCGGGCTGGTACGCGGGCTATGCGCTGTTCGAGCTGGGCATCCCGTAACCCCGGCGTTGGTTGGCTACGGGATCATCCGGCAGCGGACGGGCCGTTGCTAATCTCGGACGTATGACGACGACCCCGCCCGTGCGCCAGATCCGCGACATCTCCGGCCTGCTGGACCACGCGAGCCACGTGCTGGCGACCCGGATGGCGGCCGCCTTCACCGAGGTCGGGATCACCCCCCGCGCGTACTGCGTGCTGTTCCACGCGCAGGAGGCCGAGCGCACCCAGATCCAGCTGGCCGAGCTGGCGGACCTGGACAAGACCACCATGGTGGTCACCGTCGACGAGCTGGAGAAGGCGGGCCTGGCCGAGCGCCGCCCGTCCGCCACCGACCGCCGGGCCCGGATCATCTCGGTCACCGAGGCGGGCGGGCGCGCCGTCGCCCGGGGCACGGAGGTCGCCGACCGGGTGCACCGCGAAGTGCTGGAGGCGCTGCCGCAGCACGAGCAGGAGGTCTTCGTCTCCGCCCTGAGCCGCCTGGTCGACGGGCACCTCGCGGAGCCGGTCGAGAGCGAACGGATCGTCCGCCGCGCCCGTCGCCCCCGCTACTGACCGCCAGGAGCCGACGGCCCGTCAACTCGCCCCGGCCGGGCGACCGTCAGGGCCAGACCAGGCAGTACAGCTGGTGCCCGGCGTCGTGCAGCCGGTTCGCGAAGTCCTGCCACTCGTGCAGCATCGTGTAGATGACGAAGGCGTCGCGCGGCCCGCGCCGGTCCGGGACGGTCGACCAGATGAAGGCGGCGGCGCCGAGCTCGGTCTCGTCCGCCTTGCGCAGCGGCTCGACCACGTTGTGCGGGAGCTGGACGACCGCGTAGTCGGGGTGCAGGACGACGAGCTCCAGCGGCGGCACCTGGTGCAGCGGCACGCCCTGGATGCCGGTGAGGACCATGGCGCTCATGGTCTCCGGTTTGATCTTGGTGGACAGGTGGCCGTTGGGGGAGCCACTGGTCTCCATCAGGTCGCCGAGCCGCCCGAGCGAGCCGAGCTCGCCCGCGTCCAGGCCGAGGCCGCCGGGGCCGAGCGCCGTTGGGACCCGCGCGGCGGTGGCGCGGTCCGGTGCGCCGAAGTACTTGTACGTCACCCCCACGCGTCCTTCACCCCGCCTCTCGCCGCCTCGGCGACCACGTCCCGTACCCGCTCCCGTACCCCCGCGTGCGGCTTCGGCCGGCCTGCGGGAGCCCCCCGCGGCCTCGTCGTAGCCGTCCTGCGCCTCGGACACTCGGACCATCCTCACCGGAATTCGCCGGAATCGACAGACCCCCGCACGTCCGGCGTCCCTCCGGACGTGCTCCTTACCCGTCATGCGCCGTCGCGCCCACTCGCGGGCCCTACCCACTCGCGGCGCACAGCAGTCCTCTTCCACACCCCTGCACACAACCGGAGCGCTCGCGCACTCTGTGTACACAGTCTGACTGGTCCGTGCTCCGGAGCAGTCGGCGGCCCCGGCAGTACGGACTGTAAGGGCAACCGTACCGACAACGGTGCCCGGATCATCGTTCCAGATGATCGGGTCCGACATGCAGAGGGCAAGGACACGATTTGAGACCATGTCTTGCGTGAGCTACCCCTACGAAGCCCCCCAGTCCCAGTCGCTGTTCGAGCGCGCCTCCGTGGTGACGCCGGGCGGCGTCAACTCCCCGGTGCGCGCCTTCCGCGCGGTCGGCGGCACGCCGCGCTTCATGGTGTCCGGCACCGGCCCCTACCTCACCGACGCCGACGGCCGCGAGTACGTCGACCTGGTGTGCTCGTGGGGTCCGATGATCCTCGGTCACGCGCACCCCGCGGTGATCGACGCCGTGCAGGCCGCGGTCACCCGCGGCACCTCCTTCGGCACGCCCGGCCAGGGCGAGGTCGAGCTGGCCGAGGAGATCGTCGCCCGGGTCGCCCCGGTCGAGCAGGTCCGGCTGGTCTCCTCCGGCACCGAGGCCACCATGTCCGCGATCCGGCTGGCCCGCGGCTTCACCGGCCGCGCGAAGGTGGTCAAGTTCGCCGGCTGCTACCACGGTCACGTGGACGCGCTGCTGGCCGCCGCCGGTTCCGGCGTCGCCACCTTCGGCCTGCCGGACACCCCGGGCGTCACCGGCGCCCAGGCCGGCGACACCATCGTGCTGCCGTACAACGACCTCGCCGCCGTCGAGCGGGCCTTCGCCGCGCACCCGGGCGAGATCGCCTGCGTGATCACCGAGGCCTCGCCCGGCAACATGGGCGTCGTCCCGCCGCTGCCCGGCTTCAACGCGGGCCTGGCCCGGCTCTGCCGGGACAACGGCGCGCTGTTCGTCTCCGACGAGGTGATGACCGGCTTCCGCGTCTCCAAGGCCGGCTGGTACGGCCTGGAGGCCGCGCACGAGGGCTGGGCGCCGGACCTGCTGACCTTCGGCAAGGTCATGGGCGGCGGCTTCCCGGCGGCGGCCTTCGGCGGCCGCGCCGACGTGATGGCCCACCTCGCCCCGGCCGGCCCGGTCTACCAGGCGGGCACCCTGTCCGGGAACCCGATCGCCACCGCGGCGGGCCTGGCCCAGCTGCGCGGCTGCACCGACGAGGTGTACGCGACGGTCGACAAGGTCTCCGCCGAGATCTCCGGCCTGGTCTCCGCGGCGCTCGCCAAGGAGGGCGTCGCGCACCGCCTGCAGACCGCCGGGAACATGTTCTCGGTGTTCTTCACCGAGGCCGCCGTCACCAACTACGACGAGGCGAAGACCCAGGAGGCGTACCGTTTCACCGCCTTCTTCCACGCGATGCTGGCCGAGGGCGTCTACCTGCCGCCGTCCGCCTTCGAGTCCTGGTTCGTCTCGGCGGCCCACGACGAGCGGGCGATCGAGCGGATCGCCGCCGCCCTCCCGGCGGCCGCCCGCGCCGCTGCCGCCGCCACGGCGTGACCCCCACGAGCCCGAGCCCCAGGAGCAGTCGAGAAGTGAGTGCCAAGGAGATCACCGTCGTCCACGTGATGCGGCACGGTGAGGTGCACAACCCGGAGGGCGTCCTGTACGGGCGGCTGCCCGGCTACCACCTGTCCGAGCTCGGCCGGAAGATGGCCGAGCGGGTCGCCGAGGACCTGGCCGACCGGGACGTCACCCACGTGGTGGCCTCCCCGCTGGAGCGGGCCCAGGAGACCGCCGCCCCGATCGCCGAGGCACACGGCCTGGAGGTCGCCGAGGACGGGCGGCTGATCGAGGCGGAGAACATCTTCGAGGGCAAGACCTTCGGCGTCGGCGACGGCTCGCTGCGCAACCCCTCCTACTGGAAGTACCTGGTCAACCCGCTCAAGCCGTCCTGGGGCGAGCCGTACCTCGACCAGGCGGTGCGGATGATGGGCGCGATCGGCGCCGCCCGGGACGCCGCGCGCGGGCACGAGGCGGTGTGCGTCAGCCACCAGCTGCCGATCTGGATCCTGCGCTCCTTCGTCGAGCGCCGGCGGCTCTGGCACGACCCGCGCCGCCGGCAGTGCTCGCTGGCCTCGCTGACCAGCTTCACCTTCGAGGGCGACCGGATCGTCTCGGTCGGCTACCGCGAGCCGGCCCGCGACCTGCTGCCGGCCCACCTGGTGGGCAAGGGCGGCAAGGGCGACAAGCCGGTGGGCAAGAGCTTCGGCGCCTGACCCCTCCGGCGGGGCCGCGTAAGCGGTGGGTAAGTATGACCTCGGGCCGTCCGGTGAACGCCGGACGGCCCGGTTCCGTCGCAGGTCAGGCCGGGTGCGACGCGCAAGGGAGGACCCCGGCGAACCCGCCCCGGGCTCCATGCGAAACTTTTCACATGTCTGCCATGACGCGCCCCCGTCCCCGTGTCGCCGCCGCAGCCGCCGCCACCGCCGCCGCCGCTGCGCTCGCCCTCACCGGCTGCTCCTCCACGGGCTCCTCGGGCAGCGGCGCGGACCAGGTGGGCTTCGTCACCGTCAAGGGCACCAACGTCTCCAAGGCCGAGCCCGGCCACCGCCAGGACGCCCCCGACATCTCCGGCGAGACGCTGGAGGGCGGCCAGGTGAAGCTCTCCGACTACCGGGGCAAGGTCGTGGTGCTGAACGTCTGGGGCTCCTGGTGCGGCCCGTGCCGGGGCGAGGCGGACGACCTGGAGCGCGTCTGGACCAAGTACAAGGACCAGGGCGTGCAGTTCCTCGGGATCAACACCCGGGACTCGGAGAAGACCAACGCCGTCCGCTTCGAGCAGGAGAAGGGCGTCACCTACCCGAGCATCTTCGACCCGGCCGGCACCCAGCTGCTCAAGTTCCCCAAGGGCAGCCTCAACCCGCAGTCCATCCCGACCACGCTGATCGTCGACCGGGACGGCAAGCTGGCCGCCCGCGCGGTCGGCGGCACGGTGGACGACGCGCTGGAGTCGATCCTGCAGCCGGTGGTCGCGGAGCCGAAGCAGTGAGCGCCGGAGCAGTGAGCGCCGAACCCGCCGCACTGCACCTCGCCGACACCTTCACCACCGTCCAGAGCGGGGCGCTGCTGGCCGCCGCCCCGATCGCGCTCGCGGCCGGGCTGCTGTCCTTCTTCTCGCCCTGCGTGCTGCCGCTGGTGCCCGGCTACCTGTCGTACGTGACCGGCTTCTCCGCCGCCGACCTCGCCGACGCGCGCGGCACCCGGCGCGGCCGGAT
The DNA here is from genome assembly GCF_041053115.1 of Streptomyces sp. Y1. Lineage (NCBI taxonomy): Bacteria > Bacillati > Actinomycetota > Actinomycetes > Kitasatosporales > Streptomycetaceae > Streptomyces > Streptomyces sp. Y1. The sequence continues at coordinate 4,401,096 of NZ_CP163445.1, forward strand.
GCTGCTCGGGGCGCTGCTGTTCGTCCTCGGCTTCACCGCGGTGTTCGTCTCCGGCGGTGCGCTGTTCGGCCAGTTCGGGGACACCCTGCAGGAGCACAAGCGGGTCATCTCGATCGTGCTCGGCGGGGTGACCGTCCTGATGGGCCTGGCCTTCATGGGCCTCGTCCCCGGCCTGAGCATGCGTGAGGTGCGCTCGCACCGCCGCCCGGCGGTCGGGCTGCTCGGCGCCCCGCTGCTGGGCGTGGTGTTCGGCGTCGGCTGGACGCCCTGCATCGGCCCGACCATGTCCGCCGTCCAGAGCCTGGCGCTGAACCAGGCCGATGCGGCGCGCGGCGCCCTGCTGATGACCTTCTACTGCCTGGGCCTCGGCGTACCGTTCATCGTGGCCGCGCTGGCCTTCCGCCGGGCGCTGGGCGCCTTCGGCTGGGTCAAGCGGCACTACCCGCTCGTCATGCGGATCGGCGGCGGCATGCTCGTCGTGGTCGGTCTGCTGCTCGTCACCGGGGAATGGGACGTGCTGGTGAGCGACCTGCAGTCCTGGACCGCCGACTTCCAGATCGGAATCTGACCGTGAGCAAGACCACGACCGGGACCGACCTGCCGCCGGCACCGGACGACGTCGACACCGAGGCCGGCCCCGAGGCCGACGCCGACTCCGCGGCGGAGCGGCTGAGCACCGCGCCGGTCGAGTCCGACGGGCCGACCGGTATCGGCGTGCTCGGCTGGGCGCGCTGGATGTGGCGTCAGCTGACCTCGATGCGGGTCGCCCTGATCCTGCTCTTCCTGCTGTCGCTGGCCGCGATCCCGGGCTCGCTGATCCCGCAGAACGGCCAGGGCAGCCAGAACGCGATGAAGGTCGTGTCCTGGAAGGCGCAGCACACCACGCTCGCGCCGGTCTACGAGAAGCTGCAGCTGTTCGACGTCTACAGCTCGGTCTGGTTCTCCGCGATCTACATCCTGCTGTTCGTCTCGCTGGCCGGCTGCATCGTCCCGCGCACCTGGCAGTTCGTCGGCGTGCTGCGCGCCCGGCCGCCGGCGGCGCCGAGCAACCTGACCCGGATGCCGGTGTACGCGGCCTGGCGCACCGACGCGGACGCCGACGCGGTGAACGCCGCCGCGCACCGGCTGCTGCGCAAGCGCGGCTTCCGGGCGCACCTGTCCGGCGGCTCGGTGGCGGCCGAGAAGGGCTACCTGCGCGAGGTCGGCAACCTGGCCTTCCACCTGTCGCTGTTCGCGCTGCTCGGCGGCTTCGCCTGGGCCAGCCTGGCCTCCGGGACGGCCGGCAAGCTGATGGTCGAGGGCGAGGGCTACTCCAACACGATCACCCAGCTCGACGACTTCAGCGGCACCCGGTTCTACACCACCGACGACCTCGACCCGTTCTACCTGAAGCTGGACAGCTTCACCGCGCGCTTCCAGTCCACCGGTGCGCAGGTCGGCGCGGCCCGGCAGTTCACCGCGAACGTCGAGTACTCCGCCGGCAGCGACCCGACGCAGACCAAGACGGCCAAGATCGAGGTCAACCACCCGCTGGAGATCGGCGGCAGCAAGATCTACCTGATCGGCCACGGCTTCGCGCCGGTGGTCACCGTCCGCAACGGCAAGGGCGAGGTCGTCTACCAGGGCGCCACGCCGTTCCTGCCGCAGGACGCCAACCAGACCTCCACCGGCGTGGTGAAGGTCTCCGACTACGGCATCGGCCCGGACGGCAAGAAGACCCAGCTCGGCTTCAGCGGCAGCTTCCTGCCGACCGCCCCGGACAGCTTCGCGGGCACCGGCCCGATCTCGCTCTTCCCGGACGACGCCGCGCCGATGCTGGTGCTCAACGTGTACGCGGGCGACCTCGGCAACAACTCCGGCCGGCCGCAGAACATCTACCAGCTGGACACCAAGAACATGACCCAGCTGCAGCAGGACGACAAGCCGGCCGCCGCCCGGCTCAAGCCCGGGCAGGTCTGGGAGCTGCCGAGCGGCTACGGCACCCTCACCTTCGACGGCTACAAGCGCTTCGCCAGCTTCAACGTCTCGCACCGCCCGGGCAACGAGATCGCCCTGGCCGGCGGCGTGCTGGCGATCCTCGGTCTGATCGGCTCGCTGTTCCTGCAGCGCCGCCGGATCTGGGTGCGCGCGGTCGCCCTGCCGGGCGGCGGCACCCAGGTGGAGCTGGCCGGCCTGGCCCGCAGCGAGTCGGCGAAGATCGCCGAGGAGCTGGCCGAACTCGCGGTGGACCTCCAGGACGACGCCCCGGCCGCCGACGAGCCCGACGAGTCCGACGCCACCGTAGAGCCCGACGACACCGTAGAGCCCGACGAGACCGATGATCCCGAGGCCCCGTCCGCGCCCTCGGACCCCACCCCCGCCGACCAGAACTCCAAGGAGTAGACGGTGCACCTCGCTTCGGCGGTCGACCCACAGCTGGCCGACCTTTCCAACAAGCTGATCTATTCGGCGATGGTGGTCTACACGCTCGCCATGTTCGCCCACATGATCGAGTGGACCTTCGGCAGCAAGGGCGCCGTCGCCGTCCGCTCGAAGGAGCAGGCGGGCAGCCTGGCCGACACCGTCGCCGCGGCCGGGCCGAAGGGCGTCAAGAAGGTCACCGTCACGGTGGCCGGGGCCGGCGGCGGGACCACCACGCTGACCCGCACCGCCGTGGCCGGCGAGGGCGCGACGGTGGTCACCAGCGGCCGCGGCGCGGACGAGGTGGACGGCCCGGGCGCGGCCGGCACCAGCGAGCGGGCCGACCTGGCCGGCCGGATCGCCGTCTCGCTCACGGTGCTGGGCCTGCTGCTGCACGGCGGCGGCATCGTCTCCCGCGGCCTGTCGGTGTCCCGCTGGCCGTGGGGCAACATGTACGAGTTCTCCTGCGCGTTCGCCTTCTCGATGACGGCCGCCTACCTGGTGCTGCTGGCGGCCCGGAAGAACGTGCGCTGGCTCGGCCTGCCGGTCGTCGTGGCCGTGCTGCTGACCCTGGGCATCGCCACCACCACGCTGTACACCGACTCCGACCAGCTCGTCCCGGCGCTGCACTCGCCGTGGCTGGCGATCCACGTCTCCACCGCGATCTTCTGCGGCGGCGCGTTCTACGCGGCGTTCATCGCGACCCTGCTGTACCTCGGCAAGGACTCCTTCGAGAAGCGGATCGCGGCCGGCCTGACCACCGGCCCGCTGGGCACCTCGGCGTCGATCTGGCGCCGCCTGCCCGCCGCGTCCACCTTCGACAAGCTGTCCTACCGGATCAACGCCCTGGTCTTCCCGCTGTGGACGTTCACCATCATCGCGGGCGCGATCTGGGCCGAGGCGGCCTGGGGCAAGTACTGGGAGTGGGACCCGAAGGAGACCTGGTCGTTCGTCACCTGGGTCGCCTACGCCTGCTACCTGCACGCCCGTGCGACGGCCGGCTGGAAGGGGCGCAAGGCGGCCTACCTGGCGCTGGCGGCCTTCGCCTGCTGGCTCTTCAACTACTACGGCGTGAACATCTTCGTCACCGGCAAGCACTCCTACGCGGGGATCTGACCGGGGCGCACACCCACCGGCCCGGCTCTCCGCACATGGTTGGCCGGGCCGACGTGCGACAGGGGTAGGTCGTGCCGGCCGCCAGGCCGGTACGGGAGGGAACTGAGGAGGAATCGCGCAATGGAGTGCGACGAGGTCATGCTGACCGTCCGAATCACCGCCGGCGAGCACCTGCTGCTCCGCCGGCTCGCCCAGGGGCACCGCAGCGACGTGTCCGAGGTGGTCGCGGACGCCCTGCTGGACATCATCCCCACGCTCAGCGCGCCGGGGGACGCCTACCGGTTGCTCGGCGCCCTCGCGACGCCCGCGCCGTGCGCGCTGACGGTGTGGCTGCCGACCGCGCTGGCCGACCTGCTGGCGCCGGGGGCGGCCCGGATCGCGCAGGTCACCGACGTCCGGGTCGAGTCGGCGAGCGCGGCGCTCGGCGCGGCGCTGCGGCTCTGGCTGGCCCAGGACCCGGTCCGGCTGGCCGCCAACCTCAGCGTGATGCACGCCGGCCGGTCCTCGGCGGCCGCGCTCGCGGCGGCGTGACCGGAAGGAGCGCGGCGGGCCTCAGCTCGCGAGCGGGAGACGGACGGCGGGCACGCCGCGGCCGGGGGCCGCGGCGACCGGCCCGCCGACCGGCTCGGTGAGCAGCCGGCACTCGGCCGCCGTCCGCCCGTCCTGCACCAGCCGGACCACCACCGGCGCCCGGCGCACCCCGCCCGGCGCCGGCTCCCGGACGGCCCGGACGAGGCAGGGCCGGTCCAGCTCGATGTAGTGCTCGAAGGCCGTGACCAGCTCCACCGGCGTCACCGGCTCGGGGTGGCGCAGCCGCTGGGCGGCCTGCCGGGCGGCCTCCAGCACCAGCATCCCGGGCACGTGGTCCAGTGCGGGGTCGGCGAGCACCGGGTGCGCGGGGTCGGTGCGCAGCAGCCAGGTGTCCGGCCGCGGGGTGGGGCTGAGCACCACGTCGGCGGGCTGGGTCCGGCCGACGAGTCCGGGCGGGGCGGGCGCCGGCGGCGGGGCCGGTTCGGCGGGGTGCCGGACGGGGCCGCGCAGCCGGGCGTACCCGGCGGGGGTGGCGGCGCGCAGGCGGACGGAGCCGTGGCCGACCGGGTGGCCGTCCCGGCTGATCTCGGCGCTCACCCGCAGGGAGTCGAGCCGGCCGTGCCGCGTCCGGACGTCCTCGCAGCGGGCGGCGAGCATCAGCGAGGCCGGTCCGGTGGTGACGGCGAGGCCGGTCAGGCCGGGCTCGCCGAGCGTGTAGGAGAGGTCGGTGAGGGCGAGGTGGTGGTCGTGCGGGACGCCGAATCCGGCGTGGCCGATCAGCAGTCCGGCCTGCCGGACGGTCTCGGCCATCAGCACCGGGTCGTGGTAGCGGTCGCCGGGCAGCCGGTAGAAGCCGTGCAGCCGGGGCCACTGGGCGCCGAGCAGGAACTCGTGCGGGCCGGTGGCCTGCCAGCCGGTGAGCAGGACCTCGGAGACGCAGGCGCGGTGGACGAGGTGCCGGGAGACGGTCCGCTCGTGGAAGTCGTACCCGGGGCGGGGGCGGCCGACGTGGGCGGCCGGGCCGGGGGCGGCCGGGAGGAGGGCGTAGGGGTCGAGGGCGTCCGGCCCTACGATCGGCGGCATGACGGGCCCCCCGCTTCAGGGTGTCGGTCGAGCGGCCGCTGCGGACGCCCCGGGCAGAACATACCTACCACCCGGTATGTCCCGGCGGGTCGGGGTGGCTTCCGTCGCCGGCCCCCGCCCCGGAGCTCACCCTAGGGCCTCTGGGCTGCGGAAACACCGGTTCGACGGGTGGTTCCGACCTTGGGCGGGGGTCCGTCCCCGCTGGACGGCGGGGTCGACGGGGGCGATAGATTAGATACCTACCATGCGGTTTCGGCGGTGGCCGTCCGCATGCGGGGCGTCGCTCGCCGCAGGGGAGGCGGGGCGTGCCGACAGCAACCCGGGTGGGGCGGGGGCCGCGCCCGGTCGAGCGGAGGGGGCCGGGGGCAGTGGTCAAGCAGATGCGCGCGGAACGGACCAGGAACGCCGTCCTGCTCGCCGCGGCGGACACCTTCGCCAGCGTCGGATTCGAGGCCGCCAGCCTGGTCGACATCAGCCGCCGGGCCGGCGTCAGCAAGGGCGCCCTCTACTTCCACTACGTGTCCAAGCAGGCCCTCGCGGACGGCGTGCGCGCCGCCGCCGGGCGGCAGATCGGCTCGGCCGCGCTGCGCGCCCTGCGCGCCGGGGGCGGGCCGCTGCAGGGGTTGATCGACCTCACCCACGAGCTGGCCCGGCTGCTGCGCGAGGACGTGGTGGTCCGGGCGGGCGTCCGGCTCGGCCGGCGGGCCGTCCGCCGCGACGGCCCGGACGCCCCACCCGGCACCGACGCCCGGCCCGGCACCGATGCCACCTGGCGCGGTCTGGCCGCCGTGGTCCACCGCCTGCTGGCCCGCGCCGAGGCCGCCGGGGAGCTGTGCCCCGGGCTGGACCGGCGGGCCGCCGCCGACCTGCTCACGGCGCTGGCGGCCGGCCAGGTGCTGCTGTCCGGGGGCACGCCGGACCGGCTCGCGCCGGAGGCCGTCCGCCGGCTGTGGACGGCCGCGCTGCCCGCCCTGGTTCCGGTGGAGCGCCGGGTCGCCTACCAGGTCTGACGGCCTCCGGGAGCGGTCAGGAGGTCCGGTCGGCGATGCTCAGCCGGGCCAGCGCCCGCGGCTCGACGAGCCCGGGCAGCAGCAGCGTCCACAGCTCGCCGATCCGCCGGACCAGGTCCCGCCGGTCGGTGAGCACCTGGGAGCTGAGCTGGATGCCGGTGACGGCCCCGGTGATCACCCCGGCGGCCGCGCCCGGGTCGACCCCGGGGCGCAGTTCGCCGGCCTCCCGGGCCTGCTCCAGCAGGCCGCGCACCAGGTCGATCCAGCCCTGGTAGGCCGCGATCTGCGGCTGGGTGAAGCTGCCGTGCTCGATGGTGAGCCGGATGCTGCCGCGCACCAGCGGGTCGTCCAGGAGGGCGTGCGCGAAGGCGTAGCCGAGGTCGATCAGGATCTGCACCGGGCTGTCCGTGGCGGGCTTCCAGGTGGCGATCCAGGCGCCCTGGCCCTCGATGACGGCGAGCGCGAGCTCTTCCTTGGAGTGGAAGTGGAAGTAGAGGGCGCCCTTGGTGACGCCGGCGCGGTCCAGGATCTCGGCCATGGTGGCGGCGGCGTAGCCGCGCTCGTCGAACACCTCGGCCGCCGCGACGAGCACCGCCTGGCGGGTCGCCAACGCCCGGGCCTGCCTGGCCATCGCAGCCTCCCTGGATAGTTCTGGCGCCCCGGTGGCGGCCTGTTCCACGAGGCCGGCGGGGCGGCGGGCCGCATACCGTCCGGTAGGTATCCTACCGAGCCGCGTCGGGCCCGACCGGTGCGGTCGGCACCCCTGCGGGGTTCCCGCGGGGGGTGTCCCGGGCACGCCGGACGGCCGGCCACCCGCGTGGGGTGACCGGCCGTCGGGAGCTGCGCGGTGCGTCAGGCGGCCTGCTGCCAGCTGACCGGCGAGTAGTACGCCGGGCGGCGCTCCAGGCGCTGCCAGCTGGCGATCGGCTCGATCGGCGCGGCGGCGGCCGCGGCCTGCTGGGCGGCCGTGGCGCGGGCCGCCAGGACGGCGGTCAGGGCGGCCAGCTCCTCGTCGCTGAGCGAGCCGCGGACGATCCGGATGAGGGGTTCGGCGGTAGCGGTCATGTTCTGGTTTCTCCCCCGGTGACTGTGGTGTGTGATGGCCCGGGTGTGCGGCCAGTGGACGCGAAGTACCGTGCTACATCGGCGGGTTGCCGTGCTTGCGGCTGGGCAGGTCGGCGTGCTTGGTGCGGAGCATGGCCAGCGCGGAGGCGATCACCTGGCGGGTCTCCGCCGGGTCGATGACGTCGTCCACGAGGCCGCGCTCGGCCGCGTAGTACGGGTGCATCAGCTCGTCCTTGTATTCCTTGATCTTCTGGGCCCGCATGGCGTCCGGGTCCTCGGCGCCGTTGATCTCGCGCCGGAAGATCACGTTGGCGGCGCCCTCGGCGCCCATCACGGCGATCTCGTTGGTCGGCCACGCGTAGGACAGGTCGGCGCCGATGGAGCGGGAGTCCATCACGATGTAGGCGCCGCCGTAGGCCTTGCGCAGGATCAGCGAGATGCGCGGCACGGTGGCGTTGCAGTACGCGTACAGCAGCTTGGCGCCGTGCCGGATGATGCCGCCGTGCTCCTGGTCGACGCCGGGCAGGAAGCCCGGCACGTCCAGCAGGGTGACGATCGGGATGTTGAAGGCGTCGCACATCTGGACGAAGCGCGCGGCCTTCTCGGAGGCGTTGATGTCGAGCACGCCGGCCAGCGACTGCGGCTGGTTGGCGATGATGCCGGTGACGTGGCCGTCGACCCGGGCCAGTACGCAGAGCACGTTGGTGGCCCAGCGCTCGTGGACCTCCAGGTACTCGCCGTGGTCGACGATCTCCTCGATCACCTTGCGCATGTCGTACGGGCGGTTGCCGTCCGCGGGCACCAGGTCGAGCAGGCTGTCGTTGCGGCGCTCGACCGGGTCCTCGGTGACGACCGAGGGCGGCATCTCGCGGTTGTTCTGCGGCAGCAGCGAGAGGAGGTAGCGGACCTCCTCGATGCAGGACTGCTCGTCGTCGTAGATGAAGTGCGAGACGCCGGAGACGCCGGCGTGCACGTCCGCGCCGCCGAGGCCGTTCTGGCTGATCTTCTCGCCGGTCACGGCCTGGACGACGTCCGGGCCGGTGATGAACATCTGCGAGGTCTCGCGGACCATGAACACGAAGTCGGTCAGCGCGGGGGAGTAGGCGGCGCCGCCGGCGCACGGGCCGAGCATCACCGAGATCTGCGGGATGACGCCGGAGGCCTTGGTGTTGCGCTGGAAGATGCCGCCGTAGCCGGCGAGGGCGGTGACGCCCTCCTGGATGCGGGCGCCGGCGCCGTCGTTGAGCGAGACGAGCGGGGCGCCGGCCGCGATGGCCATGTCCATGATCTTGTGGATCTTCTGCGCGTGGGCCTCGCCCAACGCGCCGCCGAAGATCCGGAAGTCGTGCGCGTAGGTGAAGACGGTGCGCCCGTGCACGGTGCCCCAGCCGACGATGACGCCGTCGGTGTGCGGCTTCTTGGCCTCCAGGCCGAAGCCCTGGGCGCGGTGCCGGCGCAGCGGCTCGACCTCGTGGAAGGAGCCCTCGTCCAGCAGCAGCTCGATGCGCTCGCGGGCGGTCAGCTTGCCCTTCGCGTGCTGGGCCTCGGTGGCCTTGTCGCTGGGGCCGCGGCGCACCTGCTCGCGCAGCGCGTGCAGCTCGGCGACCCGTCCGCGGGCGTCGGTCGGGGTCTCGGAGGCCTCGTCGCCGACCGGCGCCTCATGCACAACCGTCATCTCGAACCACTCCAATGGTGAGGGAACTGTCCGACAGCCAACGTCTGCTGTGCCCCCGGCTGCGAATCACTTTCTTCACTTATGACTGTACGAGGGGCCGTGCGTCGGTTTCGGCGTCGATTCCGTACAAGGTCGGGTTCGTTTAGCTGTCAGGGCTGGACAGAACCGGAGCGGATCAAGCCAGCGCGCTCGGTGTCCGTTCGAATACGGCGGGTCGTCGGGAGGGTGATGACCGGATGATCCGCACATGAAGAAAAGTGCAGGTCAGGGGTGCTGGTGAGGGGTTCTGAGGGGTCGTTCCGGGCCCGGTTCGGAGCCGGCTCGGATCCGTCGCCCGGTCGGCGCCGACCGGCCTCCGGAGGTGCCCAGTCGTAGGGAAGCGCCAAAAACGCCGAAGCCCACCCTGGGCCGTCCGGGTGGGCTGTCCGGGGGAGCCCCGCGGGCTGTCCGGAGCGGAGCGAACCGCTCCCCAGCTCAGCTCTTGCGGCCGTCGTCCGGCTCGTCCTTGCCGCGCAGGTCCTCCTCGCGGCGGCGCAGGTCCGCCTCCCAGCGCTTGAGCATCTCCTCGTGGTCCTTGTCGCTCTTCTTCAAGTCCTTGAGGGAGGCGAGGAACTCCGGGTCGTCGTCCGGCGCCAGCGGACGGCCGCCGCGCGCACCGCCGTACCCGGGCCCGGCGGTGTCGGCGCCCCCGGCCGCGGCGGCCCGGTGGAAGCCCCGCTGCTTGCCCGCGATCAGCCAGGCGATCGGGCCCAGCGGCGGGAAGAGCAGCACGATCAGCACCCACACCACCTTGGGCAGGTGCTTCACCTCGTCCTCGGGCGTGGTGAGGCAGTCGACGAACGCCCACACCCAGAGCGCGAGCGGAAGGATGATGGTCAGAAGAATCCGCGGCATGGCTGCGATCTCCCCCCGGCGACGGCGGTAGCGGCGGGCGCCTTCCCGGGGCCCTTGACCAAGCCAGGCTATCGGGTGGCGGATACTGACAGGCATGGCATACGACGATCTCCGCTCGTTCCTCCGGGCCCTCGACCGCGAAGGCGACCTCAAGCGCATCAAGGCGGAGGTGGACCCGCACCTGGAGATCGGCGAGATCGTCGACCGGGTGCAGAAGGCCAAGGGCCCGGCGCTGCTCTTCGAGAACGTCAAGGGCTCGTCGATGCCGCTGGCGATGAACGTCTTCGGGACGGAGCGCCGCCTCGCCAAGGCCCTCGGCCTCAAGGGCCCGGACGACATCTCCGAGAAGATCGCCGGTCTGCTCAAGCCCGAACTGCCGCAGGGCTTCACCGGCTTCCGCGACGCCTTCGGCAAGCTCGCCTCGATGACCCACGTCCCGCCGCGGCACGTCAAGGACGCGCCCGTGCAGGAGGTCGTGCTCACCGGCGACGACGTCGACCTCGACCGGCTCCCGGCCCTGTTCACCTGGCCGCTCGACGGCGGCTCCTTCTTCAACCTGGGCCTCACCCACACCAAGCACCCCGACACCGGCATCCGCAACCTCGGCCTCTACCGGCTCCAGCGGCACGACCGGCGCACCATCGGGATGCACTGGCAGATCCACAAGGACAGCCGCAACCACTACGCCGTCGCCGCGAAGCGCGGCGAGCGCCTGCCCGTCGCGATCGCCTTCGGCTGCCCGCCGGCCGTCACCTACGCGGCCACCGCGCCGCTGCCCGGCGACATCGACGAGTACCTCTTCGCCGGGTTCATCGCCGGCGAGCGGGTGCGGATGGTCGACTGCAAGACCGTGCCGCTGCAGGTCCCGGCCGACGCCGAGGTGGTGGTCGAGGGCTGGCTGGAGCCCGGCGAGATGCTCCCCGAGGGCCCGTTCGGCGACCACACCGGCTTCTACACCCCGCAGGAGCCGTTCCCCGCGCTGAAGATCGACTGCGTGACGATGCGGCGGCGGCCGATCCTGCAGTCCATCGTGGTCGGCCGCCCGCCGACCGAGGACGGCCCGCTGGGCAAGTTCACCGAGCGGTTCTTCCTGCCGCTGCTGAAGATCATCATCCCGGACATCGTCGACTACGACCTGCCCGAGGCCGGCGGCTTCCACAACTGCGTGATCGTCTCGATCGACAAGAAGTACCCCAAGCACGCCCAGAAGACGATGCACGCGATCTGGGGCGCGCACATGATGTCGCTCACCAAGCTGATCATCGTGGTCGACGCCGACTGCGACGTCCACGACTACCAGGAAGTCGCCTGGCGGGCCTTCGGCAACGTCGACTACAGCCGGGACCTGACCGTCGTCGAGGGCCCCGTCGACCACCTCGACCACGCCTCCTACCAGCAGTTCTGGGGCGGCAAGGCCGGCATCGACGCGACCCGCAAGCTGCCCGAGGAGGGCTACACCCGGGACGGCGGGTGGCCGGAGATGGTGGCCTCCGACCCGGCCACGGCCGCGCTGGTCTCCCGGCGCTGGAAGGAATACGGACTGTGAGCACGGCGGCGTTCGAAACCCCGGGGCGTACCAAGGCCTTCCTGCGCCTGGTGATGATCGAGCACTCGGTCTTCGCCCTGCCCTTCGCGTACATCGCCGCACTGACGGCCATGTTCCTCGCCGACGAACGGGTGCACTGGGGCGAGCTGTTCATCGTCACCGTGTGCATGGTCGGGCTGCGGACCTTCGCGATGGCGGCCAACCGGATCATCGACCGCGAGATCGACGCCCGCAACCCGCGCACCGCGGGGCGCGAACTCGTCACCGGCGCGGTCTCCTTGAAGACCGCGTACGTCGGCTCGGCGGTGGCGCTGGTGGTCTTCCTCGGCGCGGCGGCCATGCTCAACCCGCTCTGCCTGGCGCTCGCGCCGGTCGCCGTCGTGCCGATGGTGGTCTACCCGTACGGCAAGCGCTTCACGGACTTCCCGCAGGCGATCCTCGGCATCGCCCAGGCCATGGGCCCGGTGGGCGCCTGGCTCGCGGTGACCGGCCGGTGGTCCTGGGACGCCGTCGTGCTCGGCGCGGCGGTCGGCATCTGGATCGGCGGCTTCGACCTCATCTACGCCTGCCAGGACGTCGAGTCCGACCGCGAGAACGGCGTGCGCTCCGTCCCGGCCCGCTTCGGCGTCCCCGCCGCGATCCGCGGCGCACGGGCCTGCCACGTCGCGACCACGCTGCTGCTGGGCTGGTTCGCCGTCCTCACCCACGCCGGCGCGGCCTTCTGGATCGGCCTGGCCGTCGTCGCGGGCGCGTTCGTCTACGAGCACACCATCGTCAAGCCGAACGACCTCTCCAAGCTCAACCGGGCCTTCTTCCAGACGAACAGCTTCGTCGGCGTCTCCCTGTTCTTCTTCGCCCTGGCCGACCTCGTCATCCGCGGCCTCGGTATCTGACGATGCCGCTCGGGCCTCGCTCAACTTCGGCGTGTACGCCGCCGAGGGATCCCAGGTCGCGTACGCGCGCGTGGTCACCGACCTCGCTACCTTCGCCTGGCTGTGCGACGTCTACGTGGCCCCCGGCCACCGGGGCCACGGTCTCGGCACCTGGCTGGCCGTCGCGGTGCGCGACCACCTCGCCCCCTACCGGCTCAAGCGCGTGCTGCTCTCCACCCGCGACGCGCACGGCGTGTACGCGAAGGCCGGCTTCGTCCCCTTCCCCGATCCTGACCGCCTGATGATCCTCTGACGCCGCGGGCGGTCACCGCCGCAGGGATTCGGCGAGGGCGGTGCCGGTCAGGGCGGCCGCGAAACCCGCAGGTCACCGGCTGGGTGGGGGCGCTACGATCGCGGTCGGATTTCGTGCGGAGGGGGATGCAGGGTGGAGAGCGAGCAGGTCGACGAGCAGGCCGTCGAGAAGAACGCCGAGCCGGTCAAGGAGCGGGCGGGGATCAAGCTGGCCGCCGTGGTGGCGCTGGCCGGCGGGGTTCTGGCCGGGTTGTGGGGGATGGGGCTGATCGACGGCCGCTCGCAGGCGGCGGACGAGGACGAGGCCAAGCCGGTCGCGTGCCAGACCCCCCGGCCGACCGATTCGCAGGGCTATGCGGCCGTCTGCGCCGCGCTGAACCGGTCCGACCTGCCGGCGCTGCTGGGCACGCCGGACGACCGCATCCTGACCGCGCACCCGATGCCGATGGCGATCGGCACGGACCCGATGGTCGAGGTGCGCCTGCGGGACAGCGCGGTCGCCGTCATCGAGGGCACCACCTCGGTCGACGACATGCTCGGCATGCCGCAGTTCTTCGCCTCGAAGGCCACCGTCCTCGGCCACCCCGCCGCGATCTACTCGAGCAAGGCGGTGGTCTTCGGCCCCGCGGACGGGAAGGACGGGAAGAGCGGGCTCCAGAACGGGCCCGGCACCCGGAACCTCATCGTCGCGGAGGACGCCAAGGCCTCCGGCGGCCGGGCCGTCGAGATCGACGTCTTCCGGCGGGACGGCGGGGCCGTCGACGACGCGACGATGTACCGGCTCGCCGAGAAGCTGCTGCCGACCATGCCGGGCTGGGTCGCGGGGTCGTAGCAACCCTCAGCGTCCGTGGCCGGCGGGCCGGAGGTCGCCGGTGATGGCCGGGCGGACCTTGGTGAGCAGCAGGTCGAGGAACTGGTCCGGGTGGCGGAAGCCCGCGAAGTGGCTGGCGCCGCGGATCAGGGCGAAGTCCTTGACCGGCGCGGTGACGTCGTCGACGAGGCGGCGCGCGGGCTCGGGCGGGGTGAGGACGTCGCCGTCGCCCTGGAAGACGAAGAACGGGATCCGGAACTCCGTCCCCTCGGCCCGTTCGTCGATGGTCGCGGCCTGGGACTGCAGCGCCAGCGAGACGTGCATGGCCTTCATGGACGACCGCAGCCCGCGCAGCGTGTGCAGGGGCGAGAACCAGAGCGAGCGCACCACGACGGTCTTCATGGTGTCGTACGAGAGCGGGTCGGTGGTCAGGACCAGCTTGTTGTACTCGTCGACCTGCTCGGTGGTCCGGGCCCGCCGGTCGACGCCCATCGCCAGGACGGCGGCCAGCTGCTTCCGCTTCCCGGCTGCCCGCAGCCGCCGCACCAGCGCGTCGTACGCCGTGCGCTCCCGGCCGCCGTCGATGACGTTCTGGTCGGTGCCGACGTAGGCGGAGTACAGCTCGGGGTGGTTGCGGGCGAGCCGCAGGCCGAGGACGGTGCCGAAGGAGTTGGCGACGAGCAGCAGCCGGTCGACGCCGAGGCGCTCCCGGGCGTACCGGGTGACCTCCAGGGCGTCGCGCTGGAGCTGGTCGAGCGTCAGCGCGCCCTGGTTCTCAGGGCCGTTGGCGAAGGTGAAGCCCGCGCCGCGCATGTCCCAGCGGACGATCGTGAAGTGCCGCTCCCATCCGCGGGTGCGGGGGAGGAAGGGCAGGTTAGAGGCGCCGGGGCCACCGTGGATCTCCAGGATCACGGGGTTGCCGCGGTCCTCGCCGCGGATGGAGACCCACTGGTCGATCCCGCCGATCCGGACGAAGCCGGACTCGTCGATGCCCGCCGCACCGGTGATGCGCAGCCGTTCGGCGAGCGCGGCGCGCTTCAGCTGCCGGTAGCCGAGGAGACCGGCGACGGGAGCGGCGAGGGCGGCGGTGGAGGCGATGGCGATGGTGGCGAGCATGGTGTATCTCCCAAACTGTTTACTGCTTCAGCAGTTCCGACGTGTTTAAGGTATACACAGTTCCCGGGCGCGTCAACGGGCGCCGCCGGGACGACGAGGAAGACGACGAGGAAGGGGAGCCGGAGATGGCCAAGGAGAAGCCGCGCGACCTGCGCGCGGGCATCGCGCTGCTGTGGGGCGAGCAGGACCGGCCGACCCGCGGCCCCAAGCCGAGCCTGACCCCGCAGCGGATCGCCGCGAGCGCGGTGGCCGTCGCCGACGCCGAGGGGCTGGACGCGGTCTCGATGAGCAAGGTGGCCGCGGAGTTCGGGGTCTCCGCGATGGCGCTCTACCGCTACGTGCCGGGCAAGGCCGAACTGGTCGAGCTGATGGTCGAGTCGGTGCTCGCCGAGGTCCCGGACGTACGGACGGCGGGGGACGGCTGGCGGCCCCGGATCGCCGCGTGGGCCCGCCACTGCGAGCGGGTCAACCTCGCCCACCCCTGGCTGATCGCGGCCACCGCGATGCGCCGCCAGCTGATGGGTCCGCACCAGCTCGGCTGGCTCGACGCGGCGCTCACCGCCCTGGAGCCCACCGGGCTGAGCGCGGCCGAGCAGCACCGCGTCTTCGTCCTCGTCGCCGGCCTGGTGCGGACCCTCGTCCAGCAGCGGCTCGATTTCGACGAGGAGCACAGTCGCGAGTGGGGGCGCCTCACCGGCGAGGTGCTGGAGCGGCACGCCGACCGCTTCCCGGCGCTCACCCGTGCGATCGCCGGCGGCGCCTTCGCCCCGGACCCGGTCGACCCGTTGGAGTTCGGTCTCGCCCGCATCCTCGACGGGGTCCAACTCCTCATCGACAAGCCCTAGTCGAGCTTCGGCGCGTCCGGGTGGTACGCGCGCTGGCGCTCGACGGGCGCGGCCCGGAAGTCTCCGGCGCCGTTGACGACCTCGCCGACGCCGACCCGGATCCCGTGCGCCCGGCCGAAGCCCTTCAGCACCCCGCCCCGCCCGTCCGGGTCGGGGTGGGCGTGCGAGCCGCCGCCGGCCAGCTCGACGGCGCGGGCGGAGATCGGGCCGAGGACCTGGCTGCCGTCGCCGAGGCGGCAACTTCCGCTCAGCTCGGCGCCGTTGGCGATCCTGACGGCGTCGCCGAGTCTCATCCGGTCGGTGCCGGCGGCCTTGATCCGTGCGCCGCCCTCGCCGATCAGCGCGCCGCGCCCGATGGTGACCAGGGCGCCGCCGCTCGCGGTGATCCGGGCGCCGCCGTACAGGACGGTCCCGGGCTGGAGGACGCACCGGCTGCGGGCGTCGCACTCGACCGCCGCGCCGGGGTACAGCACGGTCTCCGGGCCGAGCCGCACCCACGTGGACACCAGCACCGAGAACGGGTCGAGCACCACGACCCCGCGCTCGGTGAGTGCCATCAGCTCGCCGGGCGTGAGCAGGCCGCGTGCCCGCCGGACGCCGTCCAGCCGCTGCCAGAACTCGCTCTCGATCATGATCGTCGGATCATACTCAGGGCCGCCCGCGGTGCGGCAGAATCGGGGTGCGACGAGCGCGAACGCCCCCGAGGAGAACCGTGATCGGCAAGCTGCAGTGCCTGGTGATCGACTGCCCCGAGCCGGCCGTGCTCGCCCGGTTCTACGCCGCCCTGCTCGGCGGCGAGGTCGACCGCCCGGACCGGCGCTGGTCGCTCGGCGAGCGCTGGTCCACCCTGCACCTCGACGACGGCGCGGTGCTCTGCTTCCAGGGCGTCGCCGACCACCGGCCGCCGCGCTGGCCGTCCGCCGAGCACCCCCAGCAGGCGCACCTGGACGTCGACGTCGCGGACCTCGACGGCGCCGAGCGCGAGGTGCTCGCCCGCGGCGCCGTCCGGTTGCACGACGCGGGCGGCTGGCGGGTCTACGCGGACCCGGCCGGCCACCCGTTCTGCCTCGTCCGGGGCTGACGCGGTCAGCCCCGGACGATCTCCATCTCGATCTCGCGGTGGGTGTCGTCGCCCGGGACGGGCCCCGACGCGCCGGTGGGCTTGAAGCCGGCCCGCGCGTACATCGCCGCGGCGCGGGCGTTGTCCTCGTGGACGTACAGCCGCAGCCGCCGCACCACGGGCTCGGTGAGCGACCAGGACCACTGCGCCGCCGCCCGGACGAGGTCGTCCGCCAGGCCGGTGCCGCGCGCCTCGGGCCGGACGAAGACGCCGACGAGGTGCGTCTGCGGGGCCTCGATGACATCGCCGTCCAGGGCACCCTTCCCGCCGGGCAGTTCGACCAGCACGGTCATCGAGCCGAGCCAGCGCCCGTCCTCGGCCACCGCGACGAGCTGGCACACCGAGTCGCCCTCGGCGGCGTTCGCGGTGCGCTCCTGCCAGAACTCGTCGGGCCGGGCGGCGGCCTGTTCGTGCGTCTCCAGGAAGGCGATGGCCGCGACCGGGTCGAGCAGGGCGTCCAGCCGCAGCTGCTTGACCTGCCGCCATTCCTCGCTGCGCACTCGTCTGATGGTGATGTTCATCCGACGATGATTCCATCGCCGCAGGTGGCGGCCGCAAGCGGATTTCCGGAGCGGGCGGCCGGGCCCCGGAGCGGGTCAGTCCAGGACGATCCGGTCGCCGAGCCGCAGCCGGCCCGGCGCGGCGACCTCGGCGAGGGCGTCCAGCCGGCCGTCGTGGGCGTGCACGATCGCCTTCAGGATCTCCGGGGCGTGCGGCAGCCCGGGCTGCGGGGCGCCCGTCATCACGCAGCGCTCGCTGGAGTCGACGAAGGCCAGCCGGGCGCTGCCGGGGGCCTCGCCGCGGGCCTGCCGGCCGAACCACTCGTCCTCGACGAACGGCGGGGTGCCGGGCGGGGTGCGCAGCACGATGTTCGGACGGAACCGGCGCTCGTCCACGACGGTCAGCGGGACGGCCTCGCGGACCCAGTCCAGGGTGGCGGTGGTGACCACGCTGACCGGCAGCCGGTCGACGTGCGAAACGGCGTCCTCGCGGGCGAGTTCGACGTCCTCGCGCAGCAGGTAGGCGCGCAGGAAGGCGGTCGGGTCGGCGACCGGGCGGCCGAGCGGGTCGAACAGCTCGGGGCCGTCGATCCGGCGGCCGAGCCGGGCGGAGAGCCGGAGCAGGCCGTCCATCCGGCGCAGGCGCCGGGTGTTCTTGCCGGAGCCGAGCCGGCCGGCCGCGTCGCGGACGGCGTAGAGGCGGTCGCCGGCCAGGCCGCGCCCGTCCACCTCGACGGAGTCGAGCCGCTCGCCGCCGGTGGATTTCACGGGGTAGCGCCAGAGTCGCTCGATCACTCCGATGATCTCAGCCATGGCCGGAAAGCGTAGCGGCGGCGCCCGGGGATGGTCTAGACCAAGTCCCGGGCGTCGGGCGGGCGGTGGCCCGGGGCGCGTCCTGGTTCAGCCCAGCCGGGCCACCGCCCGCACCGGCGCGCCGTCCGCCGCGACCAGCCGCAGCGGGAACAGCGAGACCTCCACCGGCCGCCCGGCCTCCTGCGCCTCCAGCAGCAGCCGAAGGTCCGTCAGGTTCTCGGCGATCACCCCGCCGCCGCTCGCCCCCAGCAGCACCCGGTGCGCGGCCAGCGTCGGCTCTTCGGCGGCCGCGCCCTGGTCGTGCTCGTCGGTCAGGTCGGCGAGCAGCGCGGCCACCGCCGGGTCGCCCGGGCCGGGGTCCGCGGTCGGGTCGACGCTGAGCGCGTCCACGCCGACCGTCCGCACCCCGGCGGCCACGATCGCCTCGGCGGCGGCCGGGGTCAGGCTGGGGTGGGCGAGGTACGCGTCGGTGCCCCAGTGCCGGGCCCAGCCGGTGGCCAGCAGCAGCACGTGGCCCGCGCCGCAGCGCTCCAGCGCGGGCGCCAGCAGGTCGGGAGTGACGGCCGCCCGGGGCGCCAGCCCGCGCAGGTCGGCCACCACGGCCGGGCCGGTGAACAGCTCCAGCGGCAGCCCGTCCAGGGTCGGCCAGGTGACGTCCACGTGGTAGGGCGCGTCCACGTGCGTCCCGGACTGCGAGCCCAGGTGCAGGGCCAGCACGTTCACCCCGGCGGTGGCGGTGGTGAGCGCGGGCTCCAGCAGGACGGACGGGTCGCCGGGGTAGACCGGCATCGCGGTGGTCACCTGGTGGGTGAGGTCGACGAGGGTCGCTGCCATGGCCCCATCCTCCCAGGGGTGACGGGATCGCGGACCCTCCCGGCGGCGCCCGGGCCGAACCGGCAGGTGGAGCCGGGATACAAATGCCCCATGGGAACTGCGAAGCGTCAACCGTGGGTGGTCGGGGTCTCGGGCGCGTCGGGGACGCCGTACGCCGCCTCCGTGATCCGGGCGCTGCTGGCCGCCGGCGAGGCGGTGGACCTGATCGTCAGCCGCGCCGCCCGGCTGACCATCCTCGACGAGACCGGCATCTCCTTCCGCGACGCCCACTGGCGCGCCGACCTGGCCGCCTGGTTGGACGTCGACGAGGACGCCCTCGCCGACGTCCGCTACTGGTCCGCCGGGGACTTCGCGGCCGGCCCGTCCAGCGGCTCCTACCCGGCCAAGGGCATGCTGGTGGTGCCGGCGACCACCGGCGCGGTGGCCGGGATCGCCCTCGGCCTGAGCAAGGACCTGCTGCAGCGGGTGGCCAGCGTCACCCTCAAGGAGCGCCGCCCGCTCGTCGTGTGCGTGCGCGAGACGCCACTCAACGG
Organism: Streptomyces sp. Y1; assembly: GCF_041053115.1. Taxonomy (NCBI): domain Bacteria; kingdom Bacillati; phylum Actinomycetota; class Actinomycetes; order Kitasatosporales; family Streptomycetaceae; genus Streptomyces; species Streptomyces sp. Y1. Next base: position 4,420,172 of record NZ_CP163445.1, read on the forward strand.
GGTGACGTTGAAGCACCTCGTGGAACTCGACGCGCAGGGCGCCGTGGTGCTCCCCGCCTCGCCCGGTTTCTACGCCGGCGGCTCCACCGTGCGCGAACTCGTCGATTTCGTGGCCGGCCGGGTGCTGGACGCCGTCGGCGTGCCGCATTCCCTGTACCTGCGCTGGGAAGGGGAGTTGGGGGCGGCGGCCCGTCAAACGGGCGGCGCGGGCGGCGCACCGGCTGAGGGGGAGTAAGACGACCGGGGGCGGGAGAGTATCTTCTCTGCGATATCCGGGTCGTTCAGCGCACAGCGCCTTCGAATCCGGATAATGATCTGTGGGTCTGGTGAGGTTCGGAAGGACGCGGACGGTATATGGACACGGTGGACAGACAGCTCATCCAGGCGCTCCGGGAGAACGGCCGCGCGTCCTACGCCGAGCTGGGCCGGCTGGTCGGCCTCTCCGGACCGAGCGTGACGGACCGCATCAACCGGCTGGAGCAGGCCGGTGTGATCACCGGCTACCGCGCGACGGTCAACCCGGCCTCGCTCGGCTTCGGCGTGACGGCCCTGATCGGCCTCCAGCTGACCGACGCCGCCGACCACGACGACGTCGGGTTCCGGCTGAAGGACCTCAACGAGGTCGAGGACTGCTGGTTCATCGCCGGCGACGACTCCTACATGCTCAAGGTCCGGGTGGCCGACGTGGCCGGCCTGGAGTCGGTGGTGAAGCGGATCTCCGGCACCAAGGGTGTGGCCCGTACCCGTACCACCGTCGTACTCTCCACCAAGTGGGAGAACCGGGTGAGTGAACTCCCCCCCGTAGGAGAGTGACGCGATGGCACTGGTCGGTCTGGAGGAGCTGCGCGCCGCCCGGCAGCGGATCGCGGGCGTGGTCGTCCGCACTCCGCTGGTCCCCGCCCCCTGGGCGGACGAGGGCGAGCGCCGGCTCTGGCTGAAGCCGGAGAACCTCCAGCCGACCGGCGCCTTCAAGACCCGCGGCGCGTACAACCGGCTGGCCGCGCTGACGGCGGACGAGCGTGCGCGCGGCGTGGTCGCCCAGTCCAGCGGCAACCACGCCCAGGCGGTGGCGTACGCGGCGCGGCTGCTCGGGGTGAAGGCCGTGATCGTGATGCCGGACACCTCGCCGGCCGTCAAGGTCGAGGCCACCCGCTCGTTCGGCGCCGAGGTGGTGCTGGTCGCGCCGGGGGAGCGGGACACCCTGCCCGCCGAGCTGGCCGAGCGGCACGGCTACGTCTGGGTGCCGCCGTACGACGACCCGTTCATCGTCGCGGGCCAGGGCACGGTCGGCCTGGAGATCGCCGAGGACGCCCCGGCCGAGCTGGACACCGTCCTGGTGCCGGTCAGCGGCGGCGGCCTGATCGGCGGCACGGCGGCCGCGCTCAAGCTCACCCGCCCGGGCATCCGGGTGATCGGCGTGGAGCCCGAGCTGGCCGCCGACGCCCGGGCGAGCCTGCGCGCCGGACGCCGGGTGGAGTGGCCGGTGGCCGACACCTACCGGACGATCGCGGACGGGCTGCGCACCCCCTCGGTCGGCGTGCTGCCGTACGAGCACATCACCACCTACGTGGACGACATCGTCACCGTCACCGAGGACGAGATCCGCGCCACCGTCGCCCTGCTGGCCCGGCGCGGCCGGCTGGTCGCCGAGCCCTCCGGCGCGGTCGCCCCGGCGGCCTACTTCCACCGGGCCGCCGAGACCGGCGGACAGGCCGTCGCCGCCGTCGTGAGCGGCGGCAACATCGACCCCGCCCTGCTCACCGAGCTGCTGTCCGTCTAGGCCCGGCTCTCAGCCGCATGCCCTCGCCGGGCCTCCGTGTGCATAGGCGTACGCTCGTCTCCGGCAAGGATTCGAAAGTCGGAGGAGGCGGGTCACCGCATGGACGCAGGGCTCAAGCGCGAGCTGGAGGCGAAGGTCTACGCGGGTGAGCGGCTGACCCGCGAGGACGGGATCGCGCTCTACGAGAGCGACGACCTGGCCTGGCTGGGCGGCCTGGCCCACCACGTGCGGACGCGGAAGAACGGCGACGTCGTCCACTTCAACGTCAACCGCCACCTCAACATGACCAACGTGTGCAGCGCGTCCTGCGCGTACTGCTCGTTCCAGCGCAAGCCGGGCGAGAAGGACGCCTACACGATGCGCATCGAGGAGGCCGTCCGCCTCGCCAAGGCGATGGAGAGCGAGTCCCTCACCGAGCTGCACATCGTCAACGGCCTGCACCCGACCCTGCCCTGGCGCTACTACCCGCGCTCGCTGCGCGAGCTGAAGGCCGCCCTGCCGAACGTCTCGCTGAAGGCCTTCACCGCCACCGAGATCCACTGGTTCGAGAAGATCAGCGGCCTGTCCGCCGACGAGATCCTGGACGAGCTGATCGACGCCGGCCTGGAGTCGCTGACCGGCGGCGGCGCGGAGATCTTCGACTGGGAGGTCCGCCAGCACATCGTCGACCACGACACCCACTGGGAGGACTGGTCGCGGATCCACCGCCTGGCGCACTCCAAGGGCCTCAAGACGCCCTGCACCATGCTGTACGGCCACATCGAGGAGCCCCGCCACCGGGTCGACCACGTGCTGCGGCTGCGCGAGCTGCAGGACGAGACCGGCGGCTTCCAGGTCTTCATCCCGCTGCGCTACCAGCACGACTTCCACGACTCCAAGGACGGCGTCGTGCGCAACAAGCTGATGGCCCGCACCGAGATGGCCACCGGCGCCGAGGCGCTGAAGACCTTCGCCGTCTCCCGGCTGCTGTTCGACAACGTCCCGCACGTCAAGGTCTTCTGGGTGATGCACGGCGTCGCCACCGCCCAGCTGGCGCTCAGCCACGGTGCGGACGACATGGACGGCTCGGTGGTCGAGTACAAGATCACCCACGACGCGGACAACTTCGGCACCCCGAACAAGCTCGGCCGCGACGACCTGCTCGGCCTGATCCGCGACGCCGGCTTCCGCCCGGTCGAGCGCAACACCCGCTACGAGACCATCCGCGAGTACGAGGGCCCGGACCCGCTGCGCCGCGAGTCCCCGCAGGCGATGCGCCTCTGACTCCGCCTCCTCCTCACCCGTCGCCCGGGCCGGCACTCGGCCCGGGCGACGGTGTCTTCACGGCCTCCGCACGCGACCCGGGTTTACCAACGGGTACGGCGTTTGGCAGGATCGAGGACATGTCCGGTTCCCATCGCGCCACCACGTACCCGCCGTACGAGCCGATACCGGAGCCGGTGTACGAGGTGCCGCAGCCGTCGTACGACAGCTACGACGGGTACCAGCAGCAGGGCTGGTACGACGGACAGCAGCAGTACCCGCAGGCCGCTGACGGCTACTACGAGGTGTACGAGCAGCCGTCACAGCAGTTCCAGCAGTTCCAGCCGTACGCCGACCTGGCCGAGCCGGAGTACCAGCCCGAGCCGTACGCCCACGCGTACCAGCCCGAGGCCGAGTACCAGCCCGAGGCCGAGTATCAGACCGAGCCCGAGTATCGGACCGCGCCCGAGTCGTACGCCTACGAGTACCGGCCCGAGCCGGAGCCCGTCGCCGAGCCCCTGCCCGAAGCGGCCGTCGCCGCCCCCGAGGGCTCCCGCTCCGCCGCCCGGGGCCGCCGCCGCAAGGCGAAGCCGAAGCGCCACGGCAAGGCCGTGATGGCCGGCACCGCGCTGCTCGTCGCGGCCGCCGCCGGCTGGTACACCGTCGGCCAGGACGACGCCCGCCCCGCGCTCACCGCCGCGGACGGCCCCGGCCCGGACGCCAGCCGCCCGGACCAGCCGGCCCCCACTGCAGCGCCCGCCGCCGTGCAGGCCGCCGCCGACCGGCAGGCCCAGCCCGCGGCCGCCACCCGGGGCGAGGCCCGGGCGGACGCCTCGGTGGCCGCGATACCCGGCCTCGGCCCGAGCTTCACCGCGAAGATCCCGGCCGAGACCACCCAGGTGCTGGTCGCCTCCGGCCAGGACAAGAACACCGACAAGAACACCGTCGTCCTGTGGACCCGCACCCCCGAGGGGCGCTGGCTGGCCGGGGAGACCTGGCAGGGCCACAACGGCAAGAACGGCTGGACGACCGACCACAACCAGGGCGACCTGCGCAGCCCGGTCGGCGTCTTCTCGCTCACCGACGCGGGCGGCCGCAAGGACAACCCGGGCAGCAAGCTCCCGTACGACAAGGACCCGAGCTTCGTGGTCTCCGGGACGGGCTTCTTCGGCGACCAGCTGGCCGGCTCCTTCGACTACGTGGTCGCGATCAACTACAACCGGGTCGCCGGCAGCTCCCCGCTCGACATGCGCCGCCCGATGGGTGCCGGGAAGGGCGGCGGCATCTGGCTGCACGTCGACCACGACGGCCCCACCCACGGCTGCGTGTCCATACCCGAGGACAAGATGGCCCAGCTCATCCGTACCCTGGACCCGGCCGCGCACCCGGTCGTGGTGATGGGCGACGCGGCCGCGCTGGCCGCCTGACCCGGCCGGACGGGCCGTCCGGGGGCGTCCGGGGGCGTTCGGGGAGGTCGGAAGGCCGTACGGGGCAAGACGCCTTGTCGGTCTCCTACAGATCGGGGCCGATGATCCTGTGCCGGTCACGCCCAGCTGACCAGCGGGTAACCGGGTTCCATGGCGTTATGAGCGGTTCTCGCATTGTGGCACTCGGGCACTACCAGCCCGCCAAGGTCCTCACCAACGACGATCTGGCGGCGCTCGTCGACACCGACGACGAATGGATCCGCACCCGGGTCGGGATCCGGTCCCGGCACATCGCCGAGGAAGAGACCCTGGTCGACCTCGCCACCGAGGCCGCGCAGAAGGCGCTCGCGCGCAGCGGCCGCACCGCCGAGGAGATCGACCTCGTCGTGGTCGCCACCTGCACCGCGATCGAGCGCAGCCCCAACACCGCCGCCGCCGTGGCCGCCCGGCTGGGCGTGCGCTCGCCCGCCGCGTACGACATCAACACCGTCTGCTCCGGCTTCTCCTACGCGCTGGCCACCGCCGACCACGCGATCCGGGCCGGTGCGGCGAGCCGCGCCCTGGTGATCGGTGCCGAGCGGATGTCCGACACGCTCGACTGGACCGACCGCTCCACCTGCGTGATCTTCGGCGACGGCGCCGGCGCCGCGGTGGTCGAGGCCCAGGAGGAGGGCGCCGAGCCCGGCATCGGGCCGGTGGTCTGGGGCTCCGAGCCGGAACGGGGCGACGCCGTGGTGATCACCGGCTGGGACCCGGTGATCAGTCAGCAGGGCCAGTCGGTGTTCCGCTGGGCCACCACCCAGCTCGCCCCGCTCGCCCGGCAGGCCTGCGAGCGGGCCGGGATCGAGCCGTCCGAGCTGAAGGCCTTCGTCCCGCACCAGGCCAACCTGCGGATCATCGACGCGATCGCCGGGAAGCTGGGCCTCGGCGACGGCGCCGTGGTGGCCCGGGACGTGGTCGACTCCGGCAACACCTCGGCGGCCTCCATCCCGCTCGCCTTCTCCAAGCTGGTCGAGCGCGGTGAGCTGGCCCCGGGCGACCCGGTGCTGCTCTTCGGCTTCGGCGGCGGCCTCGCCTACGCCGGCCAGGTCGTCCGCTGCCCGTAGGAAGACCGGTCGTCGCCCGGAACGCGACATGCCGGTGGGCGGGCACCCCGTGTGAAGGGTGCCCGCCCACCGGCATGTCTGGCGCGCGTGCGGTACGTCGGCGGACCTCCCCCGAGGACACGGCCGCCGTCCGTCGTTCCCCGGACAGGAGGCCGGGGCTGCGCGCGGAGCGGATGGTGGATCGAACGGATGGTCCTACTTGGGCGCCTTCTTGCCGGTGACGCCCAGGTACACCAGGGGAGCGAGATTGGGCTTGAGGTCCTTGACCTTGACGCCCCAGGAGGTGAAGGCCTTCTGGTGCTCGGCCGCCGAGGCGAGCAGCGAGACCAGGGCCCCGGCGACGGCGTTCGGGTCGAGCGACTTGTCGGCCTGACCCTTCGCCTGGAGTTCCTTGACGGCCTCCGCGAGCGGCTTGGCGACCGCGTTGAGGACGGTCATGCGGATCTTGAAGAACCGCTTGTCCCCTTCGGCTGCACCCAGCGTGACCACGCGGAGAATGGCGTCGTTCTTGCGCCAGAAGGCGAGGAATCCGTCGACCAGTTCTTCCGAAGTGGTCGGGCCGGACTTCCCTGCCCAGGACTTTCCGGCCACCAGCTCTTTGAGGGTGTCGGCGTCCTTGGCCATTTCCTCGGCGATTTCGAGGACTGCGCCCTCGACATCCGGGAAGTACTGGTAGAAGGTCGCGGGGGAGGTACCCGCCATACGGGCGACGTCGATGACCTTGACGTCCCGATAGGGCGACGTGCTGAGCATCTCGCGGAGGCAGTCGAGCAGCTTCTGCCGCGTCTCCTGTCCGCGTCGCCCGGCGACGCGACCGTCGACGGTGCGAACTTGTCCTGTCATGCCGTCAGCTTACCGTGGCACGATCTTGGCGCGATTCGGTGATGCGACTATTACTCCGCACGGGGGTTGCTATAGCGCCGTGAACCACTTCGGACGGATATTCACCGGACCTCGGCCGTTCTGTTGTAGCCCCCCCGTGTGCTGTTGATTCCATAGCGTGACGGCGAGTCCGCTGAGGGGTGGTCGTGTGACAGAGCGTGACGGAGTTGGCCGGGGTCTGCGGGGGTTTCGTGTGGACCGTCCGGGCCCGCGGGCGCAAGCGACTTACGGAGCGGGCGTCAGAATCCGGCCTTTCCGTCATCCCTGACCGGGGGGCGCCCGGCGGTGGCCGCCGGGCGGGGGAGGTTGGAGATGCGCCGGGCGGCATTGGAGAATCGGGTCCGGCACCACGCGGCGGGTGCGGACAACGGGGAGGTGGCAGCGGAGTGGACCAGCTGACGGCGCACGATCCGAGGCGGATCGGGCCCTTCGAGGTGCTGGGGCGGCTCGGCGCGGGCGGGATGGGGCTGGTCTACCTGGCGCGCTCCGCCGCGGGGCGGCGGGTGGCCATCAAGACCGTCCGGGGGGAACTGGCCGAGGACGAGTTGTTCCGGGTCCGCTTCGCGCGGGAGATCGCGGCGGCCAAGACGGTCGGCGGCTTCTACACCGCAGCCGTCGTGGACGCCGACGCGGACGCCCGGGTGCCCTGGCTGGCCACCGCCTACATCCCGGCGCCCTCACTGGAGGACCTGGTCGAGGAGTGCGGCCCGCTGCCGGCCGGGGCCACCCGCTGGCTGATCGCCGGCATCGCCGAGGCCCTGCAGTCCATCCACGCCGCCGGGCTGGTCCACCGCGACCTCAAGCCCTCCAACGTGCTGGTGGTCGAGGACGGCCCGAAGGTGATCGACTTCGGCATCGCGGCCGGGGTCTCCAGCACCCGGCTCACCATGACCAACGTCGCGGTCGGCACCCCCGCCTACATGTCCCCCGAGCAGGCCAGGGACAGCCGGGCGGTCCGCGGCGCCAGCGACGTCTTCTCGCTCGGCTCGCTGATGGTGTTCTGCGCCACCGGCCACCCGCCGTACCGGGGCTCCAACCCGGTCGAGACGGTGTTCCAGCTGCTGCGCGAGGAGCCGGACCTGTCCGGCATGCCGCCCGAGCTGATGGACCTGGTCCGCGCCTGCATGCGGCAGGCGCCCGAGCACCGGCCCACCCCGGAGCAGATCCAGGCCGAGCTGGCCCCGCACCTGTTCTCCCGGGACGACGCCTCCGGCGAGGCGGGGGACTGGCTGCCCCCGGACGCGCTGGCGCTGATCGAGCGCAAGCGCCGTCCGATCCGCCCGGCGGCGGGCCAGTCCGCCCCGACCGGCGGCCAGTCCGGCCTCTCCGTGCCGCCCCCGCCGCCCCAGCGGCCGCCGGTCTCCCAGGCCGGCGCCCCGCAGGCCGGGGTCTCGCAGGCGCCGGTCCGGCCGCCGCACGCCGGCCCGGAGGACCCGCGCACCCACGCGGGCGTGCGGCACGAGGCCCCGCCGGCCGGTCCGGTGCACACCGCGGCGCCGCCGGTCCGGGCCCCGGACCACGAGGCCGCGACCGCGAAGATCCCGTCCAAGAACAAGCACCGGGCGCCGACCGGCGCGGTGCCCGTCGAGGTGCGGCTGTCCGGCGCCTCCGTGCGGATAGGCCCGGGGCCGCGCGCCGAGCACGAGCAGGCCGCCCCGAGCACCGCGCCGGCCGAGACCGACTGGGTCCGCCGGACGCCGACCGCGCCTCCCGTCCCGCCGCAGCAGCCCGCCCCGGCCGTCCGCTGGCGCCCCTGGCGGTTCCGGATGTCCAACGACGTCTGGGGCACCCCGGTGGTCGCGGACGGCACGCTCTTCGTCTCCAGCTTCGAGGTGCACGCGCTGGACATCGCCTCCGGCGAGCGCCGCTACAAGACCCGGGACGTCGCCTGGGCGCTCGCGGTGGACGCCGGCCGGCTGCACGCCGCGGACGGCCCGCACCTGTACACCGTCGACGTTGCGGACGGTGCCGAGCGCTGGCGCACCTCGCTGGACGGGTGGGTCTACTCGCTCTCCGCCGCGGACGGCGTGCTGTGCTGCGGCGTGCGCGGGGGCGGCGTCCAGCTGCGCTCGGCCGCCAACGGCGCCGAGCTGTGGCGCGCCGACGACGCCCAGCAGGACTACGAGAGCCCGCAGTCCGGGCCCGTCCTGGTGGCCGGTGCCGCCTACTACCACGGGGGCGGACGGCTGCGCTGCGTCGACCCGCGCGGCGCCGGCCTGCGCTGGTCCTTCCCGGTCGGCGAGGACGTGCCCTCGCACCCGGTCGAGCGCGGCGGCGTGCTCTACGTGACCGCCGGCACCCGGGTGTACGCGCTGGACGCGGCCACCGGCGCCGAGCGCTGGCGCTTCGAGGCCCCGGTGGTGCTCTTCACCCCGCCGACGCTGGACGCGGACGCGCTCTACGTCGCCGACTACCTGGGCACCGTCTACGCGCTGGACGCGGCCACGGGCCTGGACCGCTGGCGCGGGGTCACCGGCAGCCGGCAGGGTGCCGAACCGGTGGTGGTCGGGGACGGCATGGTGCTGGTCGGCAGCGGCGAGGTGCTGTATGCCTTCGAGGCGGCCACCGGCCGGGAGCGCTGGCGCTACACGGCGCGCGGCGAGATCGTCGGCTCCCCGGCGCTCGCGGACGGCCTGGTGCACCTGGGCAGCCGGGACCACTCGCTGCACACCCTGGACCTGGCGAGCGGTCAGCTGCGCTGGGAGCTGGGCACCAAGGGCGAGCTGACCGGCTCGCCGGTGGCGGTCGGCGGGCGGGTCTTCGTCGGCTCCAAGGACCGCTGCGTGTACGCGCTGGACGCCTTCTACGGCACGGCGGTGCCGGCCCGGTAGGCCGGTCGGGCCCGGACGCCCCGAGCCCGGTGGGTCAGGCCTGCGCGGCCCGCCGGGCCTCCGGGTGGTGGTGGCACCAGGCCTCCCACGCGGAGGCGACCATCTCGGCGACGTCGTACCGGGCCCGCCAGCCCAGCTCGCGGCGGATCAGCTCGGCCGAGGCCACCACCCGGGCCGGGTCGCCGGGGCGGCGCGAGGTGATCTCGGGGGTGGTGTCCAGCCCGGTGACCTCGCCGATCAGGGCCAGCATCTCGCGGACGCTCAGGCCCTCGCCGCAGCCGATGTTGAGCACCAGGGCGGTCTCGCCGGGCCGGTCCTCGGTGAGCCGGCGGGCCGCCGCGACGTGGGCGGACGCCACGTCGGAGACGTGGATGTAGTCGCGCACGCAGGTGCCGTCCGGGGTCGGGTAGTCGTCGCCGAAGACCAGCGGCGCGCGGCCGGTGGTGATCCGCTCGAAGACCATCGGGACGAGGTTGAACACCCCGGGGTCGGCCAGCTCGGGCGTGCTGGCCCCGGCCACGTTGAAGTAGCGCAGCGAGATCGTCGAGATGCCGTGCGCCCGCCCGGCCGCGGCGACCAGCCACTCGCCGGCCAGCTTGGTCTCGCCGTACGGGTTCATCGGCGCGCACGGGGTCGTCTCGGTCACGAGGTCGACGTCCGGCATGCCGTAGACGGCGGCGGAGGAGGAGAACAGGAAGCGCCGCACGCCCTCCTCCGCGGCGGCCTCCAGCACGGTCTGCAGGCCGATCATGTTCTCGCGGTAGTAGAGGAACGGGTGCTCGACCGACTCGCCGACCTGCTTCTTGGCGGCGAAGTGCAGGATGCCGGTCACGCCGTGCTCGCGGATGACGGCGGACACCGCCGCGCGATCCAGGGTGGAGCCCTTGACCAGGGCGACCTCGGCGGGCAGCCGGGCCGGGTCGCCGGTGCTCAGGTCGTCGAGGACGACGATCCGCTCGCCCGCGTCGACCAGCTGGCGGGCCACGTGCCCGCCGATGTAACCCGCACCGCCTGTGATCAGCCACGTCATGCGCCGATCCTAGGCCGTCCGTCCTCCCGTCGACGTTTCGGGCGAGTCGGGCCCACGATTCGGGACAAAACGGTGAAATGCTGACAAAGATTTCTGTGCTCGCAGCGTGGTCACGAATCGGAGGCAGCCAGGTGAGCCGCAAGAAGGAACACAACCGCCCGCTGCCGGCCGGCCCCCGGCCGACCGGGCCCAAGGCCTTCCGGCGGCGGCTGCTCGCCCCGGTCGCGGTATCGGTGGCGGTCGCGCTGGCCCTGGCCGGGTGCAGCAGTTCCTCCTCGTCGTCCTCGTCCTCGCCGTCCTCCGCCCCACCCTCCGCCCAGTCCGCCGGGACCGGCAGCGGCAGCGGCACCGGGCAGGCCTCCTCGGCCCCGACCGCCCAGCCCGGCGGCCCCAACCAGCTGCAGGACGCGTACCAGCGGGTGATCGCCAACGTGCTGCCCTCGGTGGTGCAGATCACCACCGGCGAGAGCCTCGGCTCCGGGATCGTCTACGACGACAAGGGCGACATCGTCACCAACGCGCACGTGGTCGGCACCGCGACCACCTTCACCGTCACCCTGGCCAACAGCAGTACGCCGCTGGACGCCTCGCTGGTCGCCAGCTACCCCGACTCCGACCTCGCGGTGATCAGGCTCGGCAGCCCGCCGGGCGGCCTCAAGCCCGCCGTCTTCGGCGACTCGGGCAAGGTCCAGCTCGGCCAGATCACCCTCGCCATGGGCAGCCCGCTCGGGCTCTCCAGCTCCGTCACCCAGGGCATCGTCTCGGCGACCGGCCGGACGGTCTCCGAGCCCCAGGGCGGTGGCTCGCCCGGCGCCACCATCGGCAACATGGTCCAGACCTCGGCCGCGATCAACCCGGGCAACAGCGGCGGTGCGCTGGTCAACCTGGACAGCCAGGTGATCGGCATCAACACCCTCGCCGCGACCGAGCCGCAGAGCAACGGCGCGGCCGCCCCCGGCATCGGCTTCGCCATCCCGGCGTCCACCATCACCAGCATCGCCGACCAGCTGATCAAGCAGGGCAAGGTCACCAACTCCGGGCGGGCCGCGCTCGGCGTCGTCGCCCGCAGCAGCTTCAACCAGCAGTTCCAGCCGGCCGGCGCGGTCGTCGTCTCGGTCACCCCGGGCGGCGCGGCCGCCGCGGCGGGGCTGCAGGCCGGCGACGTCATCACCAAGCTCGGCGACACCCCGATCGACTCGCTGAACGCGCTCACCACCGCGCTGGCCTCGCTCACCCCGGGCAGCAAGGTGACCGTCACCTACACCCGGGACGGCAACAGCCGGACCGCCGACGTCACCCTCGGCACGCTCGCCACGCCGTAGCACGGGGCCGCAGCTCCGGTTCGACGCGCCGCCCGGCCCACCGTGCAAGGGTTCCGCCGGGCGGGCGCCGGACCGGAAGGGGCGCCGGGAGTTCCGTCACCGCTGCGACGGGCTCCCGGCGCCCCGTCGCGTCCGGGGGCGTCCGGGGGCCTCTCAGCGGTGCGCGGCGCGGGTGCGCCAGGGGAGCTCGACGGTGACCGTGGTCGGGCCGCCCGCCGGGCTCTCCACCAGGAACACGCCGTCCACCGCGCGGACCCGCTCGGCCAGGCCGGCCAGGCCGCTGCCCGGGTAGGGGGCCGCGCCGCCCCGGCCGTCGTCCCCGACCAGCAGCATCAGCTGGTCCTCGGAGCGCCAGACCTCCACCGAGGCGGTGCGGGCGCCGGCGTGCTTGGACACGTTGGTCAGCAGCTCGCTGACGGTGAAGTACGCGATGCCCTCGACGGCCGAGTCCGGGCGCTCCGGCCGGCCGTCCGGACCGGCCAGGTCGACGTTCACCCGGACCCCGCCGGGGACGGTGCAGCGGGCCGCGACCGCGGACAGCGCCGCGTCCAGGCCGCGGTCGGTGAGCACCGCCGGGTGGATGCCGCGGGCCAGGTCGCGCAGCTCCTGCAGGGCCAGCTTCACCTCGCCGTGGGCGTTCTCCACCATCTTCGTGGCGGCCGCGACGTCGTCCGGGGTCTCCACCTCGCGCATCCGCTCCTTGGCCATGCCGAGGTCCATGGCCAGCGCCACCAGCCGGGCCTGGGCGCCGTCGTGCAGGTCCCGCTCGATCCGGCGCAGGTCGGCGGCGGCGGTGTCGACCACGCTGCCGCGGTCGTCCTCCAGCTCGCGCACCCGCTCGGCCAGCGCGCCCGGGAAGAGCAGCGACTCGATCAGGATCCGGTCCACCGCGACCAGGGCGCGGACCACCCACGGCAGCAGCGGGAACAGCGCGAGGGTCGAGACCAGCGTGAGGGTGAAGCACAGGATGCCCCAGGGCAGCATCAGCACGTGGTAGAGCGCCGATCGCCAGCTCAGCAGGTCGGTGAGGTGAGCGGTGGTGAAGCCGGCCGCCCCCGGACGGCGCGGCCGCACCGGCTGCGGCTCCCCGATCGTGGAGCCGTACGCCGCCCGGGCCCGGTGGCGGCCGGTCCGGCCCAGGGCGCGGCAGCGGGAGAGGCCGAAGGCCAGCAGCGGCAGGCCGACCACGGTGACCGCCAGGCCGGTGCCGACCGACAGCGTGGTGATCGCGAGGACGAAGCCGGCGATGCCCAGCGGCAGGTTCAGCAGCAGCGTCCCGGCCTGCTTCCACATCCGCGCGCCGTACAGCGGGGGACGCTCCATCCGGGCGTCCTGCTCCCTGATCGCGTCCATGGCACGGCGGTGCGGAGGCTTCATCTGGGTCTACCGTCCCCTCACGGTCGGGCTGCTGGTCGGCCGCCGGTGCCGACCGCCGGACCCAAGCTTCCCGAACGACGGGTGCCGGATGCCATGGGGGTGATACATCTGTGCGAGCGGGGGTTATCCCTACCCCCTCCCGCCTCGCGCGTCACGCCCCGGTGTCCACCGGACGTCTTGCAGGGCGAGCAGGGTTCGGGCGGAGCTCAGGCGTCCCTCTAGACTCACGCATTGGTTGGGACCGTGTAAGCGATCGTCGCGGAACCGCCCCGAGGGGGCGGGCCGCGGCCGAGGTGGAGGGCGAAGGCATGGAGGGGCAGCACGCGGCTGCCGTCGCGGCCGACCCGGCGGTCGGCAGCGGCTACTTCGACGCGTACGCCGCGACGGGCCTGCTGGCCGTCGTCGGGGTGCTCTTCGTCGCCGTGGCGTTCACCGCCAACCGACTGCTGCGACCGGTCGTGTACTCGCCGGAGAAACTCCTCACCTACGAGTGCGGCGTGGACCCGGTGGGGGAGGACTGGGCGCACACCCAGATTCGTTACTACGTATATGCCTTCCTGTACGTGATCTTCGCGGTGGACGCGATCTACCTGTTCCCCTGGGCGACCGTGTTCGCGGCCGCCGGGTACGGCGCCGGAACGCTGATCGAGATGTTCCTCTTCATCGGCTTCCTCGCGGTCGGCCTGCTCTACGCCTGGAAGAAGGGCGTTCTGGAATGGACGTGACGCACAACCACTCGCACGGAGCCCAGGGCGGCCCCGTCCCGCTCGGCCTGCCGGACCCCTCGCACCCCGGCCCCGGCGCCGTCGAGCGGCGCCGGATCGGCCCGCTCGCCCGGCTCGCGCCCGACCCGGTCAAGGTCGTCCTGAACTGGGGCCGCCGCTACAGCCTCTGGTGCTTCAACTTCGGCCTGGCCTGCTGCGCGATCGAGTTCATCGCGTCGTCCATGGCCAAGCACGACTTCATCCGGATGGGTGTCATCCCGTTCGCGCCCGGCCCCCGGCAGGCCGACCTGATGATCGTCTCGGGGACCGTCACCGACAAGATGGCGCCCGCCGTCAAGCGCCTCTACGAGCAGATGCCCGAGCCGAAGTACGTCATCTCCTTCGGCGCCTGCTCCAACTCCGGCGGCCCGTACTGGGACTCGTACTCGGTCACCAAGGGCGTCGACCAGATCATCCCGGTCGACGTCTACGTGCCCGGCTGCCCGCCCCGGCCGGAGGCGCTGCTCCAGGGCATCCTCAAGCTGCAGGAGAAGATCGCCGCCGAGTCCCTGCCCGGCCGCTACACCGCTCCCGCGGCGGCGCTGCGCCGCCCGCCGGTGACCGGGCCCGCGTCGACCGAGGGAGTGGTCTCGTGACGTCCGCCGAGCAGTACGCGGCGTCGGTCGGGGAGTGGGCGACCGGCGCCGAGGCGTACGGGCTGATCACCGTCGACGTGCCGGCCGAGCGCTGGACCGAGGCGCTGACCAACGCCCGCGACGTGCTGGGCCTGGCCTTCTTCGACTGGCTGAGCGCCGTCGACGAGCTCGCCGAGGGCTTCGCCGTCGTCGCCCACCTGGCCGCCGCCGAGGCGCCCGGCGTGCGGCACCTCGCGCTGCGCACCCGGGTGCCGCGCGACGCGGCCGCGCTGCCGACCGCCGTCCCCGTCTACCCGGGCGCGGCCTGGCACGAGCGCGAGACGCACGAGATGTTCGGCATCGACTTCCCCGGGCACCCCTACCTGGCCACCCTGCTGCTGCCGGACGGCTTCGAGGGGCACCCGCTGCGCAAGGAGTTCGTGCTCGCGGCCCGGGTCGCCAAGGACTGGCCGGGCGCCAAGGAGCCCGGCGAGTCGGACCACGGCGGCGGGCCGGCCCGGCGCAAGATGCAGCCGGCCGGTGTGCCGGACCCGAACGAGTGGGGGCCCCTCAAGGGCACCCTGCCGCCGGTCGCCGAGCGGCCCGCGCGCGGTGCGCGGGCGGCGGGCGCGGCCGGGCGGACGCCCCGGGCGGGCGCGGCGGGTGCCGCCGGTGCTGCCAGGGCCGCCGGTGCAGCCGGGGCCGCCGAGGGCGGGCCCGCGGTGCGGGCCGACCGGCCGCGGCGCACGCGGTCGGTGTCGGAGGGGTCGGCGAGCCAGACGGCCGAGACCCCGGCCGCCGCCGAGGCCCCGGTGGTCGCGGAGACGCCGGCCGCCGCCGAGGGGACGCCCGCCGAGGGTGCGCCCGCGGTGCGGGCGGACCGGCCGCGGCGTACGCGGTCGGTGTCGGAGGGGTCGGTCAGCCAGGCCTCCGCCGCGGCCGAGCGGCCCGAGCGGCCGGCGCCCGCGCGGACCCGGTCCTCCGACGCGCCCTGGCACAACCCGGTGCCGGCGCACGACGAGGAGTCGGCGGGCGGCGAGGCGGCGGAGCAGAAGCCGGCCGTGGAGGAGCAGTCGGGTGACACCCCGGCCGCCCCGGCCGACCAGGACGGAGACGGCGCGTGAACCTGCTCGACACGGTGCTGCGCTGCGTCGCCACCCTCGTCGTCTTCCTGGTCCTCCCGCTGGTCATCGGCCAGACCGAGCACAAGGTGATGGCGCACATGCAGGGCCGGCTCGGCCCGATGTACGCGGGCGGCTTCCACGGCTGGGCGCAGCTCGTCGCGGACGGCGTGAAGTTCGCCCAGAAGGAGGACATCGTCCCGGCCGGGGCGGACCGCCGGGTCTTCCAGCTGGCGCCCGCCGTCTCGCTGCTGCCGTACCTGTTCGTGCTGCTGGCGATCCCGGTCGGCCCGGACGGCTTCGTCGGGCAGGCGATCGACGCCGGGCTGTTCTTCGTGCTGGCCGTGATGGGCGTGGCCGTGATCGGCAAGCTGATGGCCGGCTGGGCCTCGGCGAACAAGTTCTCGCTGCTCGGCGGCCTGCGGACGGCCGCGCAGCTGATGTCGTACGAACTGCCGATGGTGCTCGCGGCGGCCTCGGTCGCGATGGCCGCCGGCACGCTCTCGCTGCCGGGGATCCTGGACGCCTGGCAGTGGTACTGGCTGCCCTGGCAGATCATCGGCGGGTTCGTGTTCTTCACGGCCGGCCTGGCCGAGCTGCAGCGCCCGCCGTTCGACATGCCGATCGCCGACTCGGAGATCATCTTCGGCGCGTACACCGAGTACACCGGGCTGCGCTTCGCGTTCTTCCTGCTGTCCGAGTACGCCGGCATCCTCGTGGTGTCGGCGCTGACCGCCGTGCTCTTCCTCGGCGGCTGGCACGGGCCGATGGCGGACCAGCTCGGCTGGCTGTGGATGCTCCTCAAGACCTTCGCGCTGGCCTTCGTGGTGATCTGGCTGCGAGTGACCTACCCCCGGCTGCGCGAGGACCAGCTGATGCGCTTCGCGTGGGTCGCGCTCGTCCCGCTCGCCCTCGGCCAGCTGGCCCTGACCGGCATCATCAAGGTGGCGATCGCATGAGTTTTCCCGGTGTCGGCCTGGCGAAGGGCCTGGCCGTGACGCTGCGGACGATGACGAAGAAGAGCGTCACCGCGCAGTACCCCGACGCGCAGCCGGTGCTGCCGCCGCGCTCGCGCGGCGTCATCGCGCTGCTGGAGGAGAACTGCACGGTCTGCATGCTGTGCGCGCGCGAGTGCCCGGACTGGTGCATCTACATCGACTCCCACAAGGAGACGCTGCCCGCCGCCGAGCCGAACGCCCGGGCCCGCACCCGCAACGTGCTGGACCGCTTCGCCATCGACTTCTCGCTCTGCATGTACTGCGGGATCTGCATCGAGGTGTGCCCGTTCGACGCGCTGTTCTGGTCGCCCGAGTTCGAGTACGCGGAGACCGACATCCTCGAACTGACCCACGAGCGGGACAAGCTCCGCGAGTGGATGTGGACGGTGCCGGCGCCGCCGGCGCTGGACCCGGCGGCCGAGGAGCCCAAGGAGATCGCCACCGCGCGCAAGGCGGCGGACAAGCTGGCGGCCGCTGCCGCTGCCGCCGCGGAACCGCAGGAGAAGACCGTTTCGCATGAGGAGGGGGGCGACGCATGACCGCAGCTGCCACGCTTCTCGCGGCGACCGGCTCGCTGGAGCCGGCCGCCCGTTCGTTCCTCTCCCCGACCGGGCAGGAGATCGTCTTCCTGTTGGTCGGCGTCGCCGTGCTCGGCTCGGCCGTGGTCGCCGTCACCACCAGGCAGCTGGTGCACGCCGCGCTGTGGCTGGTCGTCGCGCTCGGCGGGCTGGCGGTGGAGTTCCTGCTGCTGACGGCCGAGTTCATCGCCTGGGTGCAGGTGTTGATCTACCTCGGCTCGGTGGTCGTGCTGGTGCTGTTCGGGCTGATGCTCACCAAGGCGCCGATCGGGCGCTCACCGGACGCCGACTCCAAGAACCGCTGGGTGGCCCTGGTGGTCGCGCTGGCCTCGGCCGGGACGCTGGTGACGCTGGTCGTCGACGCCTTCCGGACGGCCTGGATCGACCTCGGCGCCGGCGGCGGCTCGGCCTCCGTCACCGGGGCCAGCCTGTTCCGGCACTGGGTGCTGCCCTTCGAGGCGCTGTCCGTGCTGCTGCTGGCCGCGCTGGTCGGCGCGATCGTGCTGTCGCGCGGGGCCGCGCGGCGGGTGCCGCCGCCCCGGGCGGGCAAGCTGCGCGCCGGACGGCCGGTCGGCTCCAACGGGACCGTCGCCGCGACCACGCCGAAGCCGACCGCACCCGCTGCTCCCGGCTCGGAGGAGAGCTGATGCACCTCGCCTACCCCGCCGTCCTCGCCGCGCTGCTGTTCAGCGTCGGCGTGTACGGCGTGCTCGCCCGGCGCAACGCCGTCCTGGTGCTGATGTCCGTCGAGCTGATGCTCAACGCCGTCAACCTCAACCTGGTCGCCTTCGACGCCTGGCTGCGCGACTCGCTGCACGCCGGGCAGGCGCTCACCCTGTTCACCATCACCGTCGCCGCCGCCGAGATCGGGCTGGGCCTCGCCATCGTCCTGCTGCTGTTCCGGGCCCGGGGCACCGCGGACATCGACCGGGCCACCGCGCTCGGCGACCCGGCCGAGACGCTCGCGCCCGAGGAGGCGCCGGCCGGCGCCGAGGCGCTGAAGGGCGGGGCCGCCGCATGAACCTCGCCCTGCCCGCCCTCGTCCCCGCGCTGCCCGTGCTCGGCGCCGCCGCGACCCTGGCCGCCGGCAAGAAGGCGCCCGGGCTGGCCCGGCCGCTGGCCATCGTGCCGGTCGCCGCGTCGGCCGTGCTCGCCCTGGTCGTCGCCCTCCAGCTCGGCACCGGCCAGGCGCTCGACGCCGCCACCCGGCTCACCCCGACCGGCGGCCCGGACATCTCGCTCGCCGTCCACCTGGACGGCTTCAGCTCGCTGATCTCGGTGCTGGTCGGCGTGGTCGCTACCTGCGTCCAGGTCTACTCGACCGCGTACCTGGCGAAGGACCCGCGCTACCCCTCGTACGCGGCGCTGGTCTCACTGTTCACCGCGGCGATGTTCCTGGTCGTCTACTCGGGCGACCTGATCGTGCTGCTGGTCGGCTGGGAGGTCATGGGCGTCTGCTCGTACTTCCTGATCGGCCACCACTGGGAGACCGAGGACGCCCGCTCCGCCTCGCTGAAGGCCTTCCTGGTCACCAAGCTCGGCGACGTGCCGTTCCTGTTCGGGATCTTCCTGCTCGGCGCGGACGCCGGCAGCTTCCGGATCACCGAGGTGCTGGCCGCCGCGAGCGAGGGGCGGCTCGGCCACCCGACGCTCACCGCGCTGCTGCTGCTCGCCGGCGTGGCCGGCAAGAGCGCGCAGTTCCCGCTGCACACCTGGCTCCCGGACGCGATGGCCGGCCCGACGCCGGTCTCCGCGCTGATCCACGCCGCCACCATGGTCGCGGCCGGCATCTACCTCGTCGCCCGGCTGCTGCCGGTGTTCCTGCAGTCGGGCGCGGCGCTGGTCGTGCTCGCCGTGATGGCCGCCGTGACGATGATCGGCTCGGCGCTGTGCGCGCTCGCCCAGGACGACCTCAAGCGGGTGCTCGCCTACTCGACCGTCGGCCAGCTCGGCTACATGGCCGGCGCGCTGGCCAGCGGCGACCGCGAGGCCTCCGTCTTCCACCTGGTCAGCCACGGCGCGTTCAAGGCGCTGCTGTTCCTGGCCGCCGGTGTGGTCATCCACGCCGCGCACACCAACTCGCTCTCCGCGATGTCCCGCATCCCCGGGCTGCGCAAGCGGGTGCCGCACGCCTACCTGGCGATGGGCATCGGCCTGGTCGCCCTGGCCGGGCTGCCGCTGCCGGCGCCGTTCTCCGGCTTCTTCAGCAAGGAGGCGGTGCTGACCGCCGCCGAGCACGCCGCCAAGGGCGAGGCGCTGACCAACGGGGTCGGCCCGGCCTCGGCGGTGCCGCAGGCCGCCGGGTGGATCGTGCTGATCGCGGCGGCGCTCACCGCGCTGCTCACCGCCGCGTACGCGACCAGGCTGTTCCTGGTCGCGTTCCACAGCCCGGCCGGTGCCGCGGCCGTGGCGCCGGCGGTGCTGCCCGCCACCGACCCGGCCACCGTGGCGGCCGACCACGAGGCCGACGCGCCGTACTCGCCGGAGCTGGACGAGGCCGACCCGGCCACCGCCGAGCCGCGCGCGATGCGCTGGCCGCTCTGGGTGCTGGCCGTGCCGACCATGGGCCTCGGCGTCGCCGGACTGTTCCAGGACGGGCTGCCCGCGCTGCTGGACGGCGGCTCGCTGCGCCCGACCGGGGTCACCGCGGTGACCGGCTCGGGCCTCGCCGTGGTCGGCGTGCTCGCGGCGTACGGCGCCTGGCGCTCGGCCACCGCGCGGCTGGCCACCGGCGCTGCGAGCCGGGCCGCCGGGCTGCCGGCCGCCGCGGGCCGGGTGCCCGAGCAGGCCGGGGCGCCGGCCGCCGAGGTGCTCGTCGCCGACCCCGGGCGCACCCTGCTGGGCCCGCTGTTCGGCCCGGCCCGGCACGGCTTCGGCGTCGACCGGCTGTACCACGCGGTGTTCGTCCGCCCGGTCGTCGCGGCCGCCCGACTCGTCCGCTTCCTCGACCGCGAGGTCGTCGAGGGCTACGTGCAGGGCAGCGGGATCGGCGCCAACCTGCTCGGCCGGGCCGTCCGGCTGGCGCAGACCGGCAACGCGCAGACCTACCTGAGCGCCCTGCTCGCCGGCGTCGTCCTGCTGGCCGTCCTGGTGGCGGTGTAGCCGATGCCGTACCCCCTTCCGCCGGGCCCGAGCCCGACCCCGATCGCCGTCGTACCTAGGAGCCCCCGATGAACGCGGTCCTCATCGCCCTCCTGGGGGTGCCGCTGCTCGGCGCCGCGCTCACCCTGGCGCCGGTGTTCGGGCCGGACCGGGCCGCCGCCGACCGGCGGGCGCTGCGGCTGAACACCGTCGTCACCGGCGCGGTGCTCCTGCTCGCCGTCGCCCTCGCGGCCGGCTTCGACCACGACGCGCCCGCCCGGATGCAGGCCACCACCGACGTGTCCTGGATCCCGGCCCTGCACGTGCGCCTCCACCTCGGCGTGGACGGCGTCTCGCTGCCGCTGATCGTGCTGACCGCACTGCTCACCTTCCTCTGCGCGCTGTACTCGGAGAAGCGGCTGCCGGCCGGGGACGACGTGCCCTCGGCCCAGGCCTTCGTCGGGTTGTTCCTCCTCCTCGAGGTCGGCATGCTGGCCACCTTCGCGGTGCTGGACCTCCTGCTCTTCTTCCTGTCCTTCGAGATCGTGCTGATCCCGATGTACTTCCTGATCGCCCGCTGGGGGAGTGGCGCGAAGGCGCCCGCCGCCAACCGCTTCATCCTGTACACGCTGCTCGGCTCGGCCGTGATGCTGCTCGGCTTCCTGCTGATCGGCAGCAAGGCCGGCACCTTCGACATGCAGGCCCTGGCCGCCGCGCACGGCAGCGGCCTGAGCCACACCACCCAGGTGATCGCCGCGCTGGCGATCCTGGTCGGGCTCGCCGTCAAGGCCCCCGCCTGGCCGCTGCACAGCTGGCTCCCCGACGCGCACACCGCCGCCCCGACCGTGGGCTCGGTGCTGCTCGCTGGCGTGCTGCTGAAGATGGGCACCTACGGCCTGGTCCGCGTCCTCCTCCCGATCGTGCCGGACGGCACCGCCACCTTCGCCCCCTACCTGGGGGCCTTCGCGGCGGTCGGCATCGTCTACGGTTCGCTGGCCTGCCTGGCGCTCGCGCGCCCCGGGGCCAAGGGCGACCTCAAGCGCCTGATCGCCTACTCCTCGGTCGGCCACATGGGCTTCGTGCTGCTGGGCATCGCCTCCCTCACTCCGGTGGGCGTCAACGGCGCGCTGTTCGCCAACATCGCCCACGGTCTGATCACCGGTCTGCTGTTCTTCGTCGTCGGCGCGCTCAAGGACCGCTACGGCACGGCCGACCTCGACACGCTGTCCGGCGCCACCGGCGCCGCGCTGTACGGCCGCGCCCCGCGGATCGGCGTGCTGCTCGCCTTCGCCGCCGTGGCCAGCCTCGGCCTGCCCGGCCTGGCCGGCTTCTGGGGCGAGCTGCTCGCCATGCTCGGCGCGTTCGACCCCGCCGCGGGCCTGTCGCGCCCGGCCTTCGTCACCTACATGGCGCTGGCCGGTCTCGGCACCCTCCTCACCGCCGCCTACCTGCTGATCGTGGTCAAGCGCGTCTGCATGGGCGACCCCGAGCAGCCCGCACCGGTGCGCGAACTCGCCGACCTGCGCCCGTACGAGGCCGTCAGCTGGACGCCGCTGGCCGCCCTCACCCTGCTCGCCGGCCTCTGGCCCGCGCTCCTGCTCGGCCTCTCCGACCCCGCCGTCAAGCACCTCCTCGGGGGTGGCTGACCGTGCTCGGAGCCCAGACCGCCGCACTCGGACCTCACTCCACGGGGCAGCACACTGTGACCTCCCTCGCCGTAGCCAACCCGGGCAGCCTGATCCAGTCCGTGGACTGGGTGGCGATCGCGCCCCCGCTGATCGCCGCGGCGGCCGCCGTCGCCGTGCTGGTCACGGACCTGTTCCTGCCCGAGCGGCACAAGAAGTGGCTCGGCCGCCTCACCGCGGCCGGACTCGCCCTCGCCCTCATCGCACTCCTCCCCCTCACCGGAAAGTCACCCCGAGCGACCTTCTGCGTGCAGAACGTAGCAGGGGGCACTGACAACGGCGGCTGCTCCTACGTCGCCGACCACTTCGCCCTGGTGTTCCAGCTGCTCGCCCTCGGCGGCGCGCTGATCGCGGCCCTGCTGTCGACGCACACCGTGGACAACGAGAAGCTGCCGCGCGGCGAGTACTGGTTCCTGCTGCTCTCCAGCGCCACCGGCGCCGCCCTGCTGCCCGCCTCCCGGGACCTCGCCACCATGGTGGTCGCCCTGGAGGTCGCCTCCCTGCCGGCCTTCGCGCTGGTCGCGCTGCGCCGGGACGGCCGGGGCGCGGAGGCCGCGCTGAAGTTCTTCGTCTCCTCCGTCACCGCCACCGCGGTGATGCTGCTCGGCATCGGCTTCGTCTACGCGGCGAGCGGCAGCCTGCACCTCGGTGCCGTCGCCCAGGGCCTGGAGCACGCCCCCGCCCAGCTCAAGCCGCTGGCCGAGGCGGGCGCCGTGCTGACCCTGGTCGGCTTCGCCTTCAAGGTGGCCGCCGTCCCGTTCCACTTCTGGGTGCCCGACACCTACACCGGCGCCCCGCTGCCGGTGGCCGGCTACCTGTCGGTGGTCGGAAAGGCGGCCGGCCTGTCCGGGCTGGCGCTGGCCACCACGATCGCCTTCCGCCCGTACGCGCACACCTGGGGCCTGGTGCTCGCCGTGCTGGCCGCCGTCACCATGACGGTCGGCAACGCGGGCGCGCTGCGCCAGCGCTTCGACACCCGGTACAGCGCGGTGCGGCTGCTCGCCTGGTCCTCGGTGGGCCAGGCCGGCTACCTGCTGGTGCCGCTGGCCGCGGCCGGCTACGCGCCCACCGGCGCGGACCCGCTCGGCGCGACCGCCGCCTACGCGCTGATCTACGGCGTGGTGAACCTCGGCGCCTTCGGGGTGGTCGCCGCGGTCGGCCGCCGGGCCGGGGCCAGCGTGGACGACTTCCGCGGCCTGTTCGCCCGCCGCCGCTGGACGGCGCTGGCGCTGGCCTTCTTCCTGCTCTGCCTGGCCGGCCTGCCGCCGGGCGTGATCGGCCTGTTCGGCAAGGTCGTGGTGTTCCGCGCGGCCGTGGACGCCGGGCTGGGCTGGCTGGCCGTGGTGATGGCCGCCAACGTGGTCGTCGCGCTGTACTACTACCTGCTCTGGACGGCCCGGCTGTTCGCTCCGGTGGCGGAGGGCGCCGCGAGCGGCGAGGCTGTCGGGGACGCGGGCGGCGAGCGCCGGCTGCCGGTCGGCCTGACCGCCACGCTGGGGCTCACCGCCTCGGCCGCCGTCGTCCTCTCGGTCGCGCCCCAGCTGGTCCTCCAGGTGACCTCCGGCTCGCTGTTCTGAGCCCCCGTCCGGGCCCGCCCCGGGCCGTGGCGCCGGGTGCGGGCCGGGTGTCGGCCCGGTGCCGCGGCGGCGCCGGGGAGCTGTCGCGTCGGTCACAAGGGAACAAGGCCACCGATCCCGCCCGTTGACCGGTCAAGAGGGACGAGGCGACAAGGGCTTCCCCACCGGCACCACTGGAGGGCCTGACGTGCACCGGCAGCACAACGGACTGAGGACCGCCGTCCTGCTCGGTGGTCTCTCGGCGCTGATCCTGGTGATCGGCGGCTTCTTCGGCCGCACCGGCTTCGTGATCGCCCTGCTGATCGCGCTCGGGACCAACGCCTACGCGTACTGGAACAGCGACAAGCTGGCGCTGCGCGCGATGCGGGCCCGGCCGGTCAGCGAGTTCGAGGCGCCGGGGCTGTACCGGATCGTGCGCGAGCTCTCCACCTCGGCCCGCCAGCCGATGCCCCGCCTCTATATCTCCCCGACCACCGCGCCGAACGCCTTCGCCACCGGCCGCAACCCGCGCAACGCGGCGGTCTGCTGCACCGAGGGGATCCTGCGGATCCTCGACGAGCGCGAGCTGCGGGGCGTCCTCGGGCACGAGCTCAGCCACGTCTACAACCGGGACATCCTGATCTCCTCGGTCGCCGGGGCGCTCGCCTCGGTGGTGATGTTCCTGGTCAACTTCGCGTGGCTGATCCCGTTCGGCCGGGACGAGGACGACGACGGGCCGGGGCTGTTCGGGATGCTCGCGATCATGATCCTCGGTCCGATCGCGGCCGGGCTGATCCAGATGGCGGTCAGCCGCTCCCGCGAGTACCAGGCCGACGCGGACGGCGCCCGGATCACCGGGGACCCGCTCGCCCTCGCCAGCGCGCTGCGCAAGCTCGACGCCGGCACCCGGCAGCTGCCGCTGCCGCCGGAGCCGCAGCTGCAGACGGCCAGCCACATGATGATCGCCAGCCCGTTCCGCCCGGGCGAGGCCGGGGCGCGGCTGTTCTCCACCCACCCGCCGATGGCGGAGCGGATCGCCCGGCTGGAGCGGATGGCCGGCTACCGGGGCTGACCGGCCCGCCGGCCGGTCGGCTCGTCAGCCGGCCGGTCGGCCCCGCCGGCTCGTCGGCCGGCGGGCGCGAAGCCCGTCACCCCGTCACCCCGTCACCCCGTCAGCTCGCCGACCGCCAGCCCCAGCCGGTGGACGCCCTCCGCCACCTGCGCCGCGCTCTCGGCGGCCGCGTAGCTGAGCCGCAGGTGCGGGCCCGGCGGCTCGGCGGCGTGGTACGGCCGCCCGGGGCTGACCTGGACGCCGGCCCGCAGCGCGGCGGCGGCCAGGGCGTCGTCGTCGGTGCCGTCCGGCAGCCGCAGCCACAGGTGGTAGCCGCCGGGGCGGTGCTCGCCGAGCGCGCCGGGCAGTTCGCGGTGCAGGGCCGCGACGGCGGCGGTGCGGCGGTCCCGCAGTTCGGCGCCGAGCGCGCGCAGGTGGCGGGCCCAGCCCGGGTCGGCGACCAGCTCCAGCGTCGCCTCCTGGAGCGGCCGGGGCACGAAGAAGCTGTCCACCACCTGGGTGGCCCGCAGCCGGGCGAGGGCCGGCCCGCGCGCGGTCAGGGCGCCGACCCGCAGGTTGGGCGAGGCGGCCTTGGTGAGCGAGCGCACGTGCACCACCACGCCGTCCGGGTCGTCGGCGGCGAGCGGCCGGGGCAGCGCCGGGGCGTCGGCGTGGACGAGCAGCCGGGCGAAGTCGTCCTCGACCACGAAGGCCCCGGCGGCCCGGGCGATCCGCAGCACCTCCGCCCGCCGGGCGGGCGGGAGCACCGCGCCGGTCGGGTTCTGGAACAGCGGCTGGCAGACGAAGACCCGCGCCCGGGTGGCCTCGAAGGCCTCGGCCAGCAGCTCGGTGCGCACCCCGTCCGCGTCGACCGGGACGGGCACCGGCCGCAGTCCGGCGGCCCGGACGACCGCCAGGATGCCCGCGTACGTCGGCGACTCGACCAGGACGGCGGCGCCGGGCGCGGCCAGCGAGCGCAGCGCGACGCTGAGGCCGGTCTGCCCGCCGGAGGTGATCAGGACGTCCCCGGTGCCGATCGGCCCGCCGGTGCCGCCGATGTCGCGGGCGAACCAGCCGCGCAGCTCGGTCAGGCCGTCGGTGGGCGGGCGGTCCCAGGCGCCGGGGCGGCGGCCGGCCCGGGCGAGGGCGCCGGCGAGCAGCCGCTCGGGCAGCAGCGAGGCGTGCGGGTAGCCGCTGTTGAGGTCGATGACGTCCGGAGGCGGGATCCGGAGGGTGGCGAACACCGGGGCGGCCAGCAGGTCGCGCGGGCCGGCGCCGGCGCTCAGCGCGACCTCCTGCCAGGAGAGGTCGCCGGGACGGGCGGCGGGCGCGGCGGTCCGGGCGGGGCCGGCCGCGAAGGCGGCCGCCCGGAACACCCCGGCGCCCGGGCGGGAGACCACCAGCCCCTCGGCGACGAGCACGGCGATCGCCCGG
Source organism: Streptomyces sp. Y1 (assembly GCF_041053115.1). NCBI lineage: Bacteria > Bacillati > Actinomycetota > Actinomycetes > Kitasatosporales > Streptomycetaceae > Streptomyces > Streptomyces sp. Y1. The sequence continues at coordinate 4,446,012 of NZ_CP163445.1, forward strand.
GAGACCGTCACCGGACTGACCTGGTGGCGTTCGACCAGGGCCCGGCTGGAGGGCAGCTTGCGCCCCTCCGGATAGCGCTCGACCTCCCGCCGCAGGCTTTCGGCGAGTTCGGCCACGCTGCTACGCTCGTTCATGACGGCACAAGATAGCGCTACCCTCCCCGCGGCGATAGCGCCGCACCACTCGGTTCACCGTTTCGGGCCCGCCGCCTCCGGCACCGCCCTCGCCGGCCTCGGGGTGGCCCTCTTCTCGCTCAGCTTCCCCGCGACGGCCTGGTCCCTGACCGGCTTCGGCCCGTGGACCTCGACCGGACTGCGCGGCGTGCTGGCCGCCCTGCTCGCCGGGCTCTACCTGGCGGCCGTCCGCGCCCCGCTGCCGCGGCGGCGCCACCGGGCGGGGCTGCTGGTGGTCTCCGGTGGCTGCGTGCTGGGCTTCCCGCTGCTGACCACGCTGGCCCTGCGGACCTCCTCGACCGCCCACTCGGCGGTGGTCATCGGCGTGCTGCCGCTGGCCACGGCGGTGGTCGCGGCGCTGCGCACCGGCCGCCGGCCGTCCCGGGCGTTCTGGGCGGCCGCGCTGGCCGGGGCGGCGGCCGTGCTCGCCTTCACGCTGCTGCAGAGCCACGGCCGGCCGACCGTCGCGGACCTCTACCTGTTCGTCGGCCTGGTGGTGTGCGCGGCCGGGTACGCGGAGGGCGGGCGGCTCGCCCGGGACCTGCCGGGCGCGCAGGTGATCGCCTGGGCGGTGGTCGCCGCGCTGCCCGCGATGCTGCTGACCGCCGGGCTCGGGCTGGCCGCCGAGCCGGTGCACCTCGGGGCGAAGGCGCTGGCCGGGCTGGCGTACATCGCGGCGGTGTCGCAGTTCGGCGGGTTCGTGCTCTGGTACCGGGGGATGGCCCGGATCGGGGTGCCGAGGGCGAGCCAACTCCAGCTCGCCCAACCGCTGTTGACGCTGGTGTGGGCGGTGCTGCTGCTGGGCGAGGAGCTGCCGGCGGCCGCGCCGGTCACGGCGGCGGTGGTGCTGCTCTGCATCGCGGCCACCCAGCGGGCCCGGAGCTGACGCGCCGACATGCCCGGCCGTGGGCCTGCCGTCCGGGTGACGTGCCGCGCGCGCCCCGGGCGGCGGCCGCGGGCCACTGGTAGTGGTGGACGGTCATCGACCGGGCCGGTGCGGCCCCGAGGCCGGAAGGGGCGCGCCGCGTGACTCTGCTGCCGAACGACGAGGTGGACCAGTCCCTGCGGCCACCGCGCGCCCCCCGGCTGTACGGCCTGCTGCGCGCCGCGAGGCGCCGCCGGGGCCGGGCACTGGTCGGCTGGCTGACCACCACCGACCACAAGCGGATCGGCACCCTCTACCTGGTCACCTCCTTCCTGTTCTTCCTCGCCGGCGGCCTGATGGCGCTCCTGATGCGGGCCGAACTCGCCCGCCCGGGGCTTCAGTTGATGGACAACGAGCGGTTCAACCAGCTGTTCACCATGCACGGCACGATCATGCTGCTGATGTTCGCGACCCCGCTGTTCGCCGGTTTCGCGAACTGGATCATGCCGCTGCAGATCGGCGCCCCGGACGTCGCCTTCCCCCGGCTGAACGCGCTCGCCTACTGGCTCTACCTGTTCGGCTCGCTGATCGCGGTGTTCGGCTTCCTGACCCCGGAGGGCGCCGCCGACTTCGGCTGGTTCGCCTACGCGCCGCTGAACGGCGCCGTGCACAGCCCCGGCCTCGGCGCCGACCTGTGGATCATGGGCCTCGCGCTCTCCGGCTTCGGCACCATCCTGGGCTCGGTCAACTTCATCACCACGATCGTCTGCCTCCGGGCGCCCGGCATGACGCTGTTCCGGATGCCGATCTTCGTCTGGAACATCCTGCTGACGGCCGTCCTGGTGCTGTTCGCCTTCCCGGTGCTGGCCGCCGCGCTGCTCTGCCTGGAGTCGGACCGCAGGTTCGGCTCGCACGTCTTCGACGCCGCGAACGGCGGGGCGATGCTCTGGCAGCACCTGTTCTGGTTCTTCGGGCACCCGGAGGTGTACATCATCGCGCTGCCGTTCTTCGGCATCGTGACCGAGGTCATCCCGGTGTTCAGCCGCAAACCGGTCTTCGGCTACTCCGGCCTGATCGCCGCGACCATCGCCATCACCGGCCTGTCGGTCACGGTCTGGGCGCACCACATGTTCGTCACCGGGCAGGTGCTGCTGCCGTTCTTCTCGATCATGACGATGCTGATCGCGGTGCCCACCGGGGTGAAGTTCTTCAACTGGATCGGCACCATGTGGCGCGGCTCGCTCAGCTTCGAGACGCCGATGCTGTGGACGGTCGGCTTCCTGGTCACCTTCCTGTTCGGCGGCCTGACGGGCGTGCTGCTCGCCGCGCCGCCGGTGGACTTCCACGTCTCCGACTCGTACTTCGTCGTCGCGCACTTCCACTACGTGGTGTTCGGGACGGTGGTGTTCGCGATGTTCGCCGGGTTCCACTTCTGGTGGCCCAAGTTCACCGGCCGGATGCTGGACGAGCGGCTCGGGCGGATCCACTTCTGGACGCTGTTCACCGGCTTCCACAGCACCTTCCTGGTCCAGCACTGGCTCGGCGCCGAGGGCATGCCCCGCCGGTACGCCGACTACCTGGCCTCGGACGGCTTCACCGCGCTGAACACCGTCAGCAGCATCGGCGCGCTGCTGCTCGGCGCCTCGACGCTGCCGTTCCTCCACAACGTCTGGAGGACCGCCCGGTACGGCACGAAGGTCGCGACGGACGACCCGTGGGGCTACGGGCGCTCGCTGGAGTGGGCCACCTCCTGCCCGCCGCCCCGGCACAACTTCGCGGCGCTGCCCCGGATCCGCTCGGAGTACCCGGCCTTCGACCTGCACCACCCGGACATCGCCGAGCTGGACCGGAGGCAGAACGCCCGGGAACCGCTGGGCTGACCGCGCGCGGGAAGTGTCGTACGCCCGCGAACTCCCGCCCGGGGCCGGTCCCGGGCGGGAGTTCGCTCGTTAGGATGGGCGGGCGCCCGGTCGGTCCGGGCCGCCGCATCCGGAGGGAGTGGGCCGTCATGGCAGACGAGAGGCACGCCCCGGCGGCCGGGGACGCGCCCGCGCGCCGACGCGGCCAGGGCGAGCTGGAGGCGCAGGTGCTGGCGGTGCTCCAGCAGGCGCCCGGCCCGGCCACCGCCGGCTGGGTCCAGGAACGCCTGGAGGGCGACCTGGCGTACACCACGGTGATGACCATCCTCTCCCGCCTGCACGCCAAGGACGCCGTCTCCCGCAGCCGCTCCGGCCGCTCCTACCTCTGGCAGGCCTCCTCCGACGCCGCCGGGCTGGCCGCGCTGCGGATGCGCCGGATGCTCGACGGCGAGGCGGACCGGGACGCCGTCCTGGCCAGCTTCGTCACCGCGCTGCTCCCGCACGACGAGGAGCTGCTGCGCGCGCTGCTGGACGCCGCGTCCGCCGACCCGGCAGCGGCCGACCGCGAGAGCTGACCCGTGGGCTTCTTCGTCTTCCTCCCGCTCATCCTGCCGCTGACGGCGGTGCCGATCGCCCGGCTGACCGAGCAGCACCTGCACCCGCGCGGCGCGGCCAGGCTGCTGACGGTGATCAGCGCGGTGATGGCGGTCTGCAGCGTGCTCTGCCTCGGGCTGATCGGCGTGGTCGGCACCGCGCAGATCCCCGGCAACCCGCTGCCGGACAGCTGGTCCGACCCGGAGGTGCGGCACGCGCTGCCGTACCACGAGACGGTCGGCACGGCCGCGATGTGGCTGCTGGTGCTGGTCGGCTCCGCCTGCACCCGGACGGTCGTGCGGCACCTGAGGGTCCGCTCCCGGGCCCGGCGGGCACTGGCCGGCCTGCCGGTCGGACCGGAGGCGGCCGGGGACCTCGCGGTGCTGCCGGACCGCAGCCCGTACGCGTACGCGCTGCCCGGCTCGCCGGGCCGGGTGGTGGTGTCCACCGGGATGCTCGCCGGGCTGCCCGAGGACGAGCGCGAGGCGCTGCTCGCGCACGAGCGGGCCCACCTGCGCCACCGCCACCACCGGTACCTGCTGACCACCCAGCTGGCCGCCTGCGTCAACCCGTTCCTGCGGCCGCTGCAGTACGCGGTGGCGTACAGCGCCGAGCGGTGGGCGGACGAGGAGTCGGCCCAGGCGGTCGGCGACCGCCGGGTCACCGCGCGGGCGGTGGCCCGGGCGGCCCTGGTCTCGCACGCGGCCCCGGCGCCCGGCTTCGCGGCCTTCGCCGCGCCCACCGCGGCGCCCGGCCCGGTGCCGCGCCGGGTCGCCGCGCTGCTCGGCCCGGTGCCGACCTCCCGCAACTGGCCGCCGGCCAAGACCCCGGCGGGGCTGGCCGCGATGGTCGCGGCGGCCGGCACGGCGGCGTCGGCGCTGTGCGCGCTCAACGCCGCCGTGGCGCTGCTGGTGGTGCTGAAGGCGGTCACGCCGCTGTAGCGGGTGCAGCCGCTACAGCGTGGCGGCCAGCGCGTCCAGGGTGGCCTCGGCGTGGGCCAGGGACTCGACGGCGAGCGGCCGCAGGGCGTGCAGCGCCGGGACGTCCTCGGCCCGGGTGAGCTCGGCCGTCACCACGTGCAGGTGCTCCGGCGCGATGCCGAGCCCCTCGAAGTAGGCCCGCAGGTACGGGACCTGGAAGTCGCAGTGCTCGCGCGGGGTGCCCGGCCCGTAGCCGCCGCCGCGCACCGCGACCAGCACCACCCGGGTGCCCCGCAGCAGCGCCTCACCGGTGGCCGCGTCCCGGTAGACGCCGGGGAAGGTGACCCGGTCGATCCACGCCTTGAGGCCGGTCGAGACGGTGAAGTTGTACATCGGGGCGCCGAGCAGCAGGACATCGGCGGCCAGCAGCTGTTCGATCAGCGGACGGGCCAGCGCCCACTCGTGCTCCTCCTCGGGGGTCCGCGCCAGGAGGGCGATGTCGTCCAGCGGGAGCACCCCCTTGCGCTCGGTCCGGCGGCCGAGCGCGTCGAAGGCGGCGCGCACCGCGGGCACCGGGTCGCCGGCCAGGTCGAGGTGCCGGTGCCGGGCGGCGGCGCCGTGCCGGGCGCGCCAGACGGAGGCGAAACGGGCGGTCAGGGCGCGGCTCACCGAGCCGTCCGGGCTGATGCTGGAGTCGAGGTGGAGCAGCGTGGTGGAGGTCATGGTGGTCTCCTGTCACCTGGGGAGCGGGCGGATCGTCATACCGGTGACGGGCCCGGCCGAGGAAAGGTGACCGATGAGCGGGGACGGATTTCCGGACGGCTCCGGGGTGGAGCCGGCGGCGCGCTTCGAGGCCGAGCGCGGGCGGCTGCGGGCGATCGCCCAGCGGATGCTCGGCTCGACCGGCGAGGCCGAGGACGCCGTCCAGGAGGCCTGGCTGCGGCTCGTCCGGACGGACGCGGCGGAGATCGACAACCTGCCCGGCTGGCTGACCACGGTGGTCTCCCGGATCTGCCTGGACCTGCTGCGGGCGCGCGCGGCGCGCCGGGAGGAGCCGGCCGGCGAGGCGCTGCCGGAGGCGGTCAGCGAGGGCACGGACCCCGAGCGGGAGGCGGTGCTGGTCGACTCGGTGGGGCGCGCGCTGCTGGTGGTGCTGGACCGGCTGGGCCCGGCCGAGCGGGTCGCCTTCGTGCTGCACGACGGCTTCGCGGTGCCCTTCGAGCAGATCGCGCCGATCGTCGGCCGGACGCCGGTGGCCGCCAAGAAGCTGGCCAGCCGTGCCCGGCAGCGGGTGCGGGGCACGGCCGCGCTGCCGCCGGAGCCGCTGGCCGGGCACCGGCGGGTGGTGGAGGCCTTCCTGGCCGCGGCCCGGGGCGGCGACCTGGCCGAGCTGCTGGCCGTCCTCGCACCGGACGTGGTGCGCCGGGCCGACCCGGCGGCGCTGCCGCCCGGCCGCGCCCTGGTGGCCCGCGGAGCCCGGACCGTCGCCGGGGAGACCACGGTCTTCGGCCGCCGGGCCCGCTACGGCGCGGTGGCGCTGGTGGACGGGCTGCCCGGCATCCTGATCGCCCCGGACGGGCGGCTGCGGCTGGTGCTGCGGATGGCCGTGGCGGACGGCCGGGTGGCCGGCTACGAGGTGGTCGCCGACCCGGGCCGGCTGGCCGCGCTCGAGTTGGCGGTGCTGGAGCCGGCGGTGCTGGAGCCGGCGGGGCTGGGGTCGGGGGTGCTGGGGTCGGCGGTGCTGGGGTCGGGGGTGCTGGGTTCGGGGGTGCTGCCGCGGTGATCGTCGAGGCTCTCGCGCAGGGTGCGGAACTCCGCGGCCAGCGCGTCCAGCGTGTAGTGCGCGTTGAGTCCGCTCGGGTTGGGCAGCACCCAGACCTCGGTGTCGCCGATGCCCTCCGGCTGGCGCCCGATGGCGGCCCGCCGCTTGCCGAAGGCCGTCCGGTAGGCGCCGATGCCGAGCACGGCGAGGACGCGCGGGCGCAGCCGCAGCACCCGTTCGGTGAGGGCGGCGCCGCCCGCGCGCAGCTCCTCGGCGGTGAGTTCGTCGGCCTTGGCGGTGGCGCGCGGGGCGACGTTGGTGATGCCGAGGCCGAGCGCGGGCAACTCGCCCTGCTCGTCCGGGCGGAACTGGCGCGGGGTGAAACCGGAGCGGTGCAGGGCGGGCCAGAAGCGGTTGCCGGGGCGGGCGAAGTGGTGGCCGGTGGCGCCGGACCACAGGCCCGGGTTGATGCCGCAGAACAGCACCTTCAGCCCGGGGCCGGTGACGTCGGGGATGGTGGTGTCCTTGGCGGCCTGCAACTGCTCGGGAGTCGGCTTCACCCGGTCAAGTCTGCCGACCGGGGCCGAAGCGCGGCGCGGTGGGTGGTGCGGTGGGTGCCGCGACGGGCGGCGCGGCGGGTGCGCAGCCACCGCAGGCCGAACACCACGACGGCCGCGTACGCCCAGCCGGCGAACACGTCCACGATGAAGTGCTCGGCGCCGTACACCAGGGTGAAGGCCATCGCGAGCGGATAGGTGACCAGCAGGGCCCGCAGGCGGGGGCCGGCGGTCGGCCAGAAGAAGAACAGCAGCATCGCCGGGTAGGCGGAGTGCAGCGAGGGCATCGCGGCGACGTCGTTGGCGAACTGGCTGCCGTTCTCCAGCAGCGAGTCGGCCTGCGGCAGCCCGCTCACCGAGATCGTCTCCCAGACCACCCGGGTCAGCTGCGGCAGGTGGCCCTGCTGGGCGACCAGCCACGGCGGGTCGGCCGGGAAGAGCAGGTAGGTGGCGAAGCCGGCGAAGGTCAACGTCAGGTAGCAGGCGAGCAGTTGGCGGAAGCGGTGGTGGGCGCGCCGCCAGAGCACGGCGAGCAGGACGAAGACCACGAAGAAGTGCGACAGGTAGACGCCGACGGCGGCGTAGTCGTACCAGTGCGGCGAGCCGGGGGTGTAGAGCGCGTGCTGGAGCCGGACGGTCCAGGTGTCGCCGAGGCCGAGCACTTCGTCGGCCCGCAGCTGGGGCAGCCAGTGCGGGGCCCACGGGGTGTGCGCGCCGTAGCCGCGCAGCAGCGAGTAGGCCCACACCACGGCCATCACCGGCACCCAGTCGCGCAGGACGAGCAGGAAGCCCCGCGGGCCGTGTCCGCTGTGCACGGCGGCGGTGAGCAGCGCGCCGATCAGCCACAGGAACACCACGTCGTTGGCGAAGGCCAGGCCCTGGGTGCCGAGGAACCAGCCGAAGGCGGCCAGGTAGAGCGGCCAGGCCAGCCACCGCAGTCTCGACCAGCCGGTTGCTCGGCCAGCTGCCCGGGGGCGCTGGCGGAGCTGGGGCACCGGACGCGGGAGCCCGGCCCGCACCGGGGGCGGGGTGGCCGGGCTGAGCAGCTTGGTCATGCCCACCGAAACTAGCGGCGCAAGCTTGGAGGACTCTGGGGGAACCATGACCGGATCGTAAGAAAAGGACGGTCGGGGGGTCAGGACGCGACGGCCGGCTCGTACGGCGTGTTGGGGAAGCGGCGCCCGCCGCCCGCCGCCCGCCGCCCGCCGGCGGCCGTGACGGTGGCGACGTCCGCGATCCGCCGGGCGCCAGCGGGTGGTCTCCGGCTCCGGATCCGGCGCGATCCGGACCGGCCGCTCCTGCTGTGCAGCCAACTGGCCGATATCGTCGGCGAATTGGCCGAAGACGCGGTGGATGTGACCGCCCTCACCCTGCTCTACGGTCTCCGGTCGGGCACGGAATAGGGAAACCCCGGCCGAATGTCGGTGCCGTGGGCGACGATGTCCGGCATGTCCTATGAACTCCAGGCGCTGATAGGAACATTGGAGCTGCTGACGGTGGCAGCGGCGGAGGTCCCGGTGGCCCGGGTGGTGCCGCTCGCACAGGGGCTGGCGATGCTGCCGGTCACCTCCGCCGTCCTCGCCGCGCTCCAGGGGGACGGCGCCGCCGCCCGTACGTCCGTTGCCCGTACGTCCGTTGCTCATCCGCCCGCCGCCCACCCGTCCGCCGCCGGGTCCGGCTTCGGCCGGCACGCGGACGGCTTCGAACTGCGGCTCGCCGCCTGGTCCAAGGCCGGCCCGATCGCCTGCGTCGAGGCCGAGAGCTTCGGCGACGGCGGCATCCGGCGCGCGGCCGTCTGGTCGGACGGGCGGATCGTCCTCGGCCCGCTGGCCGAGGGGGAGTCGGTCGAGGGGGAGTCGACCGAAGGGGAGCCGGTCGCGGGGGAGTCGGTCGAGGGAGGAGGGGGCGATCCGATCTCCCGGGCCCTGCGGCTGCTCGGCGTCCGGGTCACGGCGGGCCGCGTCGACGAGTGCGACGCGGTCGGCCTGTCGGCCCACCGCAGCACCACCGGCTGGGCGGCGGCGGTCGGTTGAGCCGGCCGCACCGTTCGGCGTACCTGCGGTGGCTGTGTCCGGAGTGCTGCCCCACGGTGTGAAGCAGGCGATCTCGCCTGGTTCACAGTGAGAGGAAGCAGTACTCATGCGTGCCACCCGGATGGCCGCCGTGCTGACCGTGACCGCAGCGCTCGCGCTGACCCCGGTCACCACGGCGACCGCCACCGCCGTAGGCAACGAGGCCGCGGCTGCCCGTACCACCGTCTCCGACACCTCCGCCCGGGCCGTCCCGGTAGTCCCGGCCTTGCCTGGCTTGCCGGGCGCCGTCCCGGCGCTCCCGGCCGTCCCGACCCTGCCGGGCGCCCTCCCGGCCAACGCTCCGGCGCCCCCGGCGTCGCTCCCGGTGGCGGTCCCGGACCCGAGCGCCGCCCTCGGGGCGGTCGGCGACGTCGTCACCCTGGTCACCGGCCTGCTCTCGACGGTCACCTCCGCCGCCACCCCCGACCTCAGCGCCGTCCAGCAGCTCCTTGCCACCCTGCAGAGCACTCTGCAAGCACTGCTCGGCCAACTCCCGATCCCGCCGGTGACCCTCCCGTCCCCGCCGACGCTCCCCACCGGCGCCGGTGCTGCGGGTGCCGATGCCGGTGCCGGCCGGACGTCCCTGCCCGACCGGCTCGCCGCCCTGCGGGCCCAGGCCGAGGCCCTCACCGCCGCGACCCGCCACCACCCCGCCACCGGCTGACCCCGCCCGCCGGCAGCGCGGCGGCACGGCAGCACGGCAGCACGGCGGCCCCGCCCCCGGACCGGGGAGCGGGGCCACCGCCGTTCCCGGTCCCGGCCCCGGCCGGGGGCGGGTCAGCCGAGGGCGGCAGCGAGCCCCGGCTTCGTCGCGAGCCGCTGGTAGAGGACGGTGCGGGACCGGCGGGTGCGCCGCACGAGCCCGGCGCGGTGGAGGATCTGCAGGTGGTAGGAGACCGTCGCCGGGCTCAGGCTCAGCCGGGCGGCGAGCTCGCCGGTCGTGTGCGGCTGGGAGAGCTCGGCCAGCAGCTTCGCCCGGGTCGCGCCGAGCAGTTCGTCACCGCCCGAGCCCGGGAGACAGTCGTTCGGCGCGGCCGGGTAGACGATCAGCGGCGTGCGGGGGGCGGGCACGTCCGGGGGCTCGGCGGCGCAGACGACCGCCCGGCCCGAGAAGACGCTGGGGACGAGGATCACGGAGTCGGCGTCCAGGATCGGCTGGACCGCGTGCGAGGCGAGGAGGCGGATCCCGACGACGCCGTCCTCGTCCAGGCTCAGGTTGGGGGCCAGCTGGTTGACGGTGTGCGTGATCCCGTGCAGAACGATCGCGGAGGCGCGGGCGGCGATCTCGGCCTCCATGTGGGCCCGGATGCCGGGCCACCGGGGCGCGAGGGCGGCGTGCCAGAACTGCTCCAGCTCCGCCGCGACCCGCTGCGCCAGGTACTCCTCGCCCCGCTCCATCGCCGCCAGCAGCAGCCGGGGCGGCCGGTGGGCCCCGGTCCGGTCCCAGGCGTGGCCGTCGAGCGCCGACGACAGCTCGTACCGGACCCGCTCGGCGGGCGTGGTGGCGATCTGGTGCAGCGTGCTGTCCAACGACGCCTGGAACCCGGTGGGTTCGGGCCGCAGGAAGTCGGGGGAGTAGCCGAGCGGCCCGCCGCCGCCGACCACGGCCAGCAGTCCCAGGTTCCGTTCCGACAGGGCCTGGACGGCCTTCGCCCGCCACCGCGCGCCGAGCAGGTGCGGGTAGCGGCCGAGCGCGAAGAGCAGGTCGTTGGCGACGCCCACCTGCGACATGGCGAACCTGACCCGCCCCAGCCCCTGCGCCCCCAGGTCGAACCGGATCATGGGCAGCTCCCCCCAGCGCGCGATCGCCGTCGAGGGCATCGAATCACCGGACGGCCGACCCGGCACCCGGTTCCCCGGATCCCGCGCCCGACACAGCGGCTCCCCGGGCCGGGAGGCAGGTCCTCCCGGCCCGGGGAGCCGCTGTTCCCGCTGGACTAGCGGTAGTTCACGAACTGGATGGCGAAGTCCAGGTCCTTGCCCTTGAGCAGGGCCTGCACGGCCTGGAGGTCGTCGCGGCTCTTGGAGCTGACGCGCAGTTCGTCGCCCTGGACCTGGGCCTTGACGCCCTTCGGGCCCTCGTCACGGATGATCTTCGCGACCTTCTTGGCATCCTCCGTGGTGATGCCCTCCTTGATGTTCGCGAAGATCTTGTACTCCTTGCCGGACAGCTGCGGCTCGGCGGCGTCCAGGGCCTTGAGCGACAGGCCGCGCTTCACGAACTTGGTCTGCAGCACGTCGAGGATGGCCCGGACGCGCTCCTCGCCGTTGGCCTTCATCTCGATCTTCTCGCCGGACCGGCTGATCTCGCCGCCCACGCCCTTGAAGTCGAAGCGGGTGGCGATCTCGCGGGAGGTCTGGTTGATCGCGTTGTCGACCTCCTGCCACTCGACCTTCGAGACGATGTCGAAACTGGAGTCGGCCATGGGTGTCAATCTCCTCGATGCTGTGGCGTCACTGGCACGGCCCGCCCCACCGGGCGTCCGCCGCCACAGCCTATCCAGCGCCACCCCGCCGCCGCCTGCGACGACCACGCGCCGTCCCTTGATCGTCGCGTCCCCAATCGAGTGGCGAAGCACCCCCCCGGATCAGGTATGGTTTACCAAGTCGAACGGGGCGAACACCCCCGAACGGCGAACATCCTGGCTGGTTGCCCGAGCGGCCAAAGGGAGCAGACTGTAAATCTGTCGCGCAAGCTACGCAGGTTCGAACCCTGCACCAGCCACAGGATAGAGAAACGGCCCCCGATCTGCGGAAACGCGGATCGGGGGCTTTTTCGTGCGTTCGGGCGGGGTGCGGGTGTTATTGCGTATGGCTTGCAATTGCGTGCTGGGGGCAGCAGAGTGGGGGCCGGGGGTGGGAGTCCTTCGACCGAGCTGATCGTCTTCCCAACCGGCGCCCGCCGGGACAGCGGCTCATCCCACCCCCGCCAGACGGCGGAGGCCGGCCGGGAGGGGTGTCAAGGGCGCGTCAAAGGCGCTCGGGGCGGCGTCAGGAACGCGTAGGGGCCGCGGGCGCCGGGGGGCGCGGGCCGCAGGATCGGAGCACGTACCGACTGCGGAGGTTCCGTCCGATGTCCAGCGCCACCACCATCCCGGCCGTGACGGCCGAGCCCGAGCCGCCTGATACCGGGGCCGGCGACGAGCGGCACCGCCTGACGGCGTCGGGCGGGCTGGCGGCGCTGTCGCTGGACGCGATGGCATCGGTGGCGTACGGGCCGGAGTCGATCGTGCTGGTGCTGGCCGCGGCCGGCGGGTACGGGCTGGGCTTCACGCTGCCGGTCACCGCGGCGATCGCCGTCCTGCTCGCGGTGCTGGTGGCCTCCTACCGGCAGGTGATCGCGGCGTTCCCGGACGGCGGCGGCTCGTACGCGGTGGCCAAGGCGCACCTGGGCCGCCGGACGGCGCTGACCGCGGCCGCGTCGCTGGTGATCGACTACATCCTGAACGTCGCGGTCTCGGTGACCGCCGGCGTGGCCGCGCTGACCTCGGCCGTGCCCGGCCTGTACGGCGACCGGGTCTGGCTCTGCCTGGGGGTGCTCGCCCTGGTGACGGCGGTGAACCTGCGCGGGATAGCCGAGTCCGCCCGCTGGTTCATGGCGCCCACGGCCGTCTTCGTCCTCGCCGTCATGGCGATCATCGTGGTCGGCCTGTTCCGGGACGCCCCGGTGAGCACCGAGGCCGCCGCGGGCCACGCCTCCGTGCTGGCCGAGAACGCCACCGCGGTCGGGGCGCTGCTGCTGCTCAAGGCCTTCGCGGCCGGCTGCTCCGCGCTGACCGGCGTGGAGGCGGTGGCCAACGCCGTCCCGTCCTTCCGCACCCCGCGGGTGAAGCGCGCCCAGCACACCGAGGTCGCGCTGGGCGCGCTGCTCGGCGTGATGCTGATCGGCCTGGCCGTGCTGATCGGCCGCTTCCACCTCCAGCCGGTCGACGGCGTCACCGTGCTCGCCCAGCTCGCCGACGCCTCGCTCGGCCACGGCGTCGGCTTCTACGTCGTCCAGTTCGCGACCGTGGTCCTGCTCGGCCTGGCCGCCAACACCTCCTTCGGCGGCCTGCCGGTGCTGCTCGACCTGCTCGCCCGGGACAACCACCTGCCGCACGTGTTCGCGCTGCGCGCCGACCGCCAGGTGTACCGGTACGGCGTGCTGTTCCTCGCCGTGGTCTCGGCGGTGCTGCTGGCCGGCTCCGGCGGGGACGTCAACAGCCTGGTGCCGCTGTTCTCGATCGGCGTCTTCGTCGGCTTCACCATCTGCCAGGTCGGCATGGTCCGGCACTGGTTGCGCGGCCGGCCGGACGGCTGGCGGTGGAAGGCGGCGCTGAACGGCTTCGGCGCGCTCCTGACCGGTGTCGCCGCCCTGGTGGTCACCGGCACCAAGTTCACCGAGGGCGCCTGGGGCATCGTCGTCGCCCTGCCGCTGCTGGTCCTGCTGTTCGAGGCGATCCACCGCAGCTACGAGCGGATCGGGGAGCGGCTGGAGCTGGGCCGGGTGCCCGGCGCGGTGACCCGGCAGCGCAGCCTGGTCGTCGTCCCGGTGACGGCGATCACCCGGCTCACCCGGGACGGCCTGTCGGCGGCGCTCTCGCTCGGTGACGAGGTCCTGGCGGTGACCGTGGTGCACGAGGCCGCCCGGGCCGAAGCGCTGCGCCGGGACTGGGAGTTGTGGCAGCCCGGCGTGCCCCTGGTGGAGCTCGCGGACGACCACCGCCGGCTGGGCCGGCCGATCGCCGAGTTCGTCAACCGGCTCGGCACGGAGCACGTCTACGACCGGCTCACGGTGCTGATCCCCGAGGTGGAGCCGGCCCGCTGGTGGCAGCGGGCGCTGCAGAACCGGCGCGGCGCGGTGATCGACCGCGCGCTGCGGCGGCACACCGACGCGGTGGTGTGCCGGCTGCGGATGCGGATGTGACGGGCGCGGCGTGAGCGGCGAACGGCCTCGGACGGCACCTGTCGTCCGAGGCCGTTCGCCGTCCCCCCAACCGCCCCCCCAACCGCCCCCGCAACCGCCCACCGCCCGCCCGCCACTCGCCCACCGCCCGCACGCGTCAAGGTCGCGTCAACGCCGCGCTATCACCCGTATGGAGGGCGTCAGGGCTCCGGAACGCGCCCCCGGTGGCTGGTTTGCTCGCATCTGCCGGTCGTCCGCCGGCGCCGCGCGAGGCCTCCGGGCCGGTCCGCGGCAGTCTCCCGAACCACGCTGGTGGAGCCCATGTCCGATCTCATCTACGTCGGTGTCACGGTCGCCGTGTTCGCCGTCATCGCCCTGATCGCGCGGGGGGTGGAGAAGCTGTGAGCGCGGAGAACATCGCAGGTCTGGTCGTGGCCGTCGCGCTCGTCGGCTACCTCGTCGTCGCGCTGATCTTCCCGGAGAAGTTCTGACATGGGATCCACTCTCGCGGGCTGGATGCAGGCCCTCGCCCTCGTCGGGGCGCTGGCCCTCTGCTACCGCCCCCTTGGCGACTACATCGCCAAGCTCCTCACCACCTCGAAGCACCTCAGAGTCGAGCGCGGCATCTACAAGGTGATCGGCGTCGACGGTGACGCCGATCAGCGCTGGTCGGTGTACCTGCGCTCGGTGCTGGCCTTCTCGGCCGTCTCCGTGCTCTTCCTGTACGGCCTGATCCGCCTCCAGGGCTACCTGCTGCTGAACCTGGGCGTTCCGCAGATGGAGGGCCACCAGGCCTGGAACACCGCGATCTCCTTCGTCGCGAACACCAACTGGCAGTCCTACGCCGGTGAGTCCGCGATGGGCCACCTGGCGCAGATGGCCGGCCTGGCGGTGCAGAACTTCGTCTCCGCGGCCGTCGGCATCGCCGTCGTGGCCGCGCTGATCCGGGGCTTCACCCGGAACAGGACGGACCGGGTCGGCAACTTCTGGGTGGACCTCGTCCGGATCAACATCCGGCTGCTGCTGCCGCTCTCGATCGTCTTCGCCCTGGTCCTGGCCGCCTCCGGCGTGATCCAGAACTTCCACGGCTTCACCGAGGTGACCACCCTCTCGGGCGAGGTGCAGAAGATCCCCGGCGGCCCGGTGGCCTCGCAGGAGGTCATCAAGCTGCTCGGCACCAACGGCGGCGGCTTCTTCAACGCCAACTCGGCGCACCCGTTCGAGAACCCGACCGGCTTCTCCAACCTGGTCGAGATCTTCCTGATCCTGGTGATCCCGTTCGCGCTGCCGCGGGCCTTCGGCCGGATGGTCGGCGACAACCGCCAGGGCTACGCGATCCTCGCCGTGATGGGCCTGTTCTGGGTCGCCTCGACGGCCCTGCTGACCTGGGCCGAGGCCTCGCACCAGGGCAGCGCCCTGCAGGCCGCGGGGGCCGCGATGGAGGGCAAGGAGCAGCGTTTCGGCATCGCCGCCAGCACGCTGTTCGCCTCCTCGACCACGCTGACCTCGACCGGCGCGGTGAACTCCTTCCACGACTCGTACACGCCGTTCGGCGGCGGGCTGACGGTCTTCAACATGATGCTCGGCGAGATCGCGCCCGGCGGTGTGGGCTCCGGCCTGTACGGCATGCTGGTGCTGGCGATCGTCGCGGTGTTCGTCGCCGGCCTGATGGTCGGCCGGACCCCCGAGTACCTGGGCAAGAAGCTCGGCGGCCGGGAGATGAAGTTCGCCTCGCTGTACATCCTGACCACGCCGACCCTCGTGCTGGTCGGTACGGGTGTGGCGATGGCCCTGCCGGGCGAGCGGGCCGGGATGCTCAACTCGGGCGCCCACGGCTTCTCCGAGGTGCTGTACGCCTTCACCTCCGCCGCCAACAACAACGGCTCGGCCTTCGGCGGCATCACCGTCAACACCGACTGGTACGACACGGCGCTCGGCCTGGCGATGATCTTCGGCCGTCTCCTGCCGATCGTCTTCGTCCTGGCGCTGGCCGGCTCGCTCGCGCAGCAGCAGCCGGTCCCGGCCACTCCGGGCACCCTGCCCACCCACAAGCCGCTGTTCGTGGGCCTGCTGTCGGGCGTGATCCTGATCGTCGTCGGCCTCACCTACTTCCCGGCCCTGGCCCTCGGGCCGCTCGCGGAAGGTCTTTCCTGATGTCCACCCCCACCCTGAACCCCGCACCGGCCGACACGCCCGACCCGGCCGGCCACGCCGTCCCGCACAGAGTGCGGAGCGGTCTCCTCGACCCGAAGCTGATCGTCGCGTCCCTGCCGGACGCGGTGAGGAAGCTCGACCCCCGGGTGATGGTCAAGAACCCGGTGATGTTCGTGGTCGAGGTGGGCTCGGTGGTCACCACCGTCTCCGCGATCGCCAGCCCGTCCGTCTTCGCCTGGTCGATCACCGTCTGGCTCTGGCTCACCACGATCTTCGCCAACCTGGCGGAGGCCGTCGCCGAGGGCCGCGGCAAGGCCCAGGCCGACACCCTGCGCAAGACCAAGACCGAGTCCGTCGCCCGCCGGCTCACCAACTGGCCCGACAGCGACGCCGAGGAGGAGGTGCCCGGCACCGCGCTGCGGCTCGGCGACCACGTGGTGGTCGAGGCCGGGCAGGTCATCCCCGGCGACGGCGACGTCGTCGAGGGTGTGGCGAGCGTCGACGAGTCGGCGATCACCGGCGAGTCCGCGCCGGTCATCCGCGAGTCCGGCGGTGACCGCTCCGCCGTCACCGGCGGCACCAAGGTGCTGTCCGACCGGATCGTGGTGAAGATCGCCTCGGAGCCCGGCAAGTCCTTCATCGACCGGATGATCGCCCTGGTCGAGGGCGCCGCCCGGCAGAAGACGCCGAACGAGATCGCGCTCAACATCCTGCTGGCCTCGCTGACCATCGTCTTCCTGGTCGCGGTCGTCACGCTCCAGCCGATGGCCACCTTCGCGGGCGCCCCGCAGTCGATGATCGTCCTGGTCGCCCTGATCGTGGCGCTCATCCCGACCACCATCGGCGCGCTGCTCTCCGCGATCGGCATCGCCGGCATGGACCGCCTGGTCCAGCGCAACGTGCTGGCGATGTCCGGCCGCGCCGTCGAGGCCGCCGGCGACGTCAACACCCTGCTGCTCGACAAGACCGGCACCATCACCCTGGGCAACCGCCAGGCCGCCGAGTTCCTCTCGGTGACCGGTGTCTCGACGGACGAGCTCGCGAGTGCCGCGCAGCTGTCCTCGCTGGCGGACGAGACGCCCGAGGGCCGTTCGATCGTGGTCCTGGCCAAGAGCGAGTACGGCCTGCGGGCCCGCGCCCAGGGCGAGTTGACGCACGCCACCTGGGTCCCGTTCACCGCCCAGACCCGGATGTCGGGTGTGGACCTGGACGAGCCGGGAGGGGTGCACCAGGTCCGCAAGGGCGCGGCCGCCGCCGTGTCCAACTGGGTCACCGCCAACGGGGGCCGGGTCACCGACGAGGTCTCCACGCTCGTGGACGGGATCTCGGCCGCCGGCGGCACGCCCCTGGTCGTGGCCACGAAGATCGGCGACGCACCGGCCAAGGTCCTGGGTGTCATCCACCTCAAGGACGTGGTCAAGGAGGGCATGCGGGAGCGCTTCGACGAGCTCCGCCGGATGGGCATCAAGACCATCATGATCACGGGCGACAACCCGCTGACCGCCAAGGCGATCGCGGAGGAGGCCGGCGTGGACGACTTCCTCGCCGAGGCCACGCCCGAGGACAAGATGGCCCTGATCAAGAAGGAGCAGGAGGGCGGCAAGCTGGTCGCGATGACCGGCGACGGCACCAATGACGCCCCCGCGCTCGCCCAGGCCGACGTCGGCGTCGCGATGAACACCGGGACCATGGCGGCCAAGGAGGCCGGCAACATGGTCGACCTCGACTCCAACCCGACCAAGCTGATCGAGATCGTCGAGATCGGCAAGCAGCTGCTCATCACCCGCGGCGCCCTGACCACCTTCTCGATCGCCAACGACGTGGCCAAGTACTTCGCGATCATCCCCGCGATGTTCGCCGGGGTCTACCCGGGCCTGAGCCACCTCAACATCATGGGCCTGCACAGCCCCCAGTCCGCGATCACCTCGGCGATCATCTTCAACGCCCTGGTCATCATCGGCCTGATCCCGCTCGCCCTGCGCGGCGTGAAGTACCGTCCGTCCGACGCCAGTTCTTTGCTGCGCCGCAACATCGGGATCTACGGCTTCGGCGGCCTGGTGGTGCCGTTCGTCGGCATCAAGCTGATCGACCTGATCGTCCAGTTCATTCCCGGCCTCAGCTGAGAAAGGAGTCCCACCGCAATGTCCAAGCCCCTGCCCGCCATCGTGCGGACCCACTTCACCGCGCTGCGTGTGCTCCTGGTGCTCACGGTGATCCTCGGGGTCGCCTATCCGCTGCTGGTCACCGGCATCTCCCAGGTCGCGTTCAGCGACAAGGCCAACGGCTCGATCGTGAAGTCCGATGGCAAGGAGGTCGGTTCGAGCCTGTTGGGCCAGAACTACAACCTGCCCAAGAAGAACCCGGACGACAAGGAGGAGGTGGCGCTGCCGGACCCGAAGTGGTTCCAGCCCCGCCCCGCCGCGAACGGCTACGCCGGGGACAACTCCGGCGCCAGCAACCTCGGCCCGAACAGCGAGGACCTGCGGAAGAACGTCGACGACCGCCGCAAGGCCGTCGCCGCCTTCGACGGCGTCGACCCGGCGAGCGTCCCGGCCGACGCGCTGACCGCCTCCGGCTCCGGCCTCGACCCGCACATCTCCGTGGCCTACGCCAAGGAGCAGGTCAAGCGGGTCGCCGAGACGCGCAAGCTGTCGCAGGACACCGTCGCCAAGCTCGTCGAGAAGTACACCGAGGGCCGCTCGCTCGGCTTCCTCGGCCAGGAGGGCGTCAACGTCGTCCTCCTCAACAAGGCCCTGGACGCGCCGAAGTGACGTTACGTCGATGGAATGAATGACCGGGCCGGCCCGGGTGCGGGAGCACGTCTCCCGACCCCGGGCCGGCCGACCCGCGTCCGTCACCGTGCACGACCTCCCGAAGGAAGAGCAGCGCCCATGGCCCGCGACCTCACCCCCGGCACCGGCACCCGCCGTGGCCGGCTGAGGGTGTACCTCGGATCCGCCCCGGGGGTCGGCAAGACCTACCGGATGCTGGACGAGGCCCGGCGCAGACAGGAGCGCGGCGCCGACGTGCTGGTCGGCTACATCGAGTGCCACGGCCGCCGCCACACCGAGGCCATGATCGACGGCCTGGAGGTCCAGCCGCGCGTCCACCGCTCCTACCGCGACGCCGAGTTCGAGGAGATGGACCTGGACGGCGTGCTCGCCCGCCGGCCGTCCGTCGTGCTCGTGGACGAGCTGGCGCACACCAACATCCCCGGCGGCCGGCACGCCAAGCGCTGGCAGGACGTCGAGGAGGTCCTCGCCGCGGGGATCGACGTCATCACCACCGTCAACATCCAGCACCTGGAATCGCTGAACGACGTCGTCCAGAAGATCACCGGCATCCCGCAGCGCGAGACCGTCCCGGACGAGGTGGTCCGCCGGGCCGACCAGATCGAACTCGTCGACATGGCCCCCCAGGCGCTGCGCCGCCGGATGGCCCACGGCAACGTCTACAAGGCGGAGAAGGTGGACGCCGCGCTCTCCAACTACTTCCGGGTCGGCAACCTCACCGCGCTGCGCGAACTCGCCCTGCTCTGGGTCGCCGGCCGGGTCGACGAGGGCCTGCGCGACTACCGCGCCAGCCACAACATCGACCGGGTCTGGGAGACCCGCGAGCGCGTCGTGGTCGCCCTCACCGGCGGGCCCGAGGGCGAGACCCTGATCCGCCGCGCCGCCCGGATCGCCGACCGCACCGCCGGCGGCGACCTGCTGGCCGTCCACGTCTCCCGCAGCGACGGCCTGGCCGGCGCCTCCTCCGGCGCGCTCGCCCAGCAGCGGCTGCTGGTCGAGACCCTCGGCGGCAGCTACCACGTCGTCGTCGGGGACGACATCCCCACCGCACTGCTCGCCTTCGCCCGCGCCCACGACGCCACCCAGCTGGTGCTCGGCACCAGCCGCCGCGGCCGGATCACCCGCTTCCTCACCGGCCCCGGCATCGGCGAGACCACCGTGGACGCCTCCGAGGACATCGACGTCCACATGGTCACCCACGAGTTCACCGGCCGCGGCCGGCTGCCCTCGCTCGGCCGCCGCCACTCCCGCCGCCGCACCGTCGTCGGCTACCTCGCCGGCCTCGCGCTGCCCTGGCTGCTCACCGCCGTGCTCTCCCAGGCGCACGCCACCATCAACCTCACCACCGACGCGCTGATCTTCCAGCTGGGCGTGGTCATCGTCGCCCTGCTCGGCGGCGCGACCTCCGCCCTGCTGGCCGCGTTCATCGCCTCGGTGCTGCTGAACTACTACTTCATCCCGCCGGTCCACAGCCTGACCATCGGCGAGACCAACAACATCGTCGCCCTGGTGGTCTTCGCCGCCATCGCGCTCGCCGTCTCCACCGTCGTCGACCACGCCGGCAAGCTCACCACCCGCGCCGCCCGGGCCACCGCCGAGGCCGAGACCCTCTCCACCCTGGCCGGCAGCGTGCTGCGCGGCGCCGACGCGCTGCCCGCGCTGCTGGAGAAGTCCCGGACGGCCTTCGGCATGCGGACCGTCACCCTGCTCTCCCGTACGGGCGAGGTGCTCGCCCACTCCGAGGCCGACCACCCGGACGACGGTAGCGGGGAGCACGAGACCACCGAAGTCCCGGTCGGCGCCGACGCGTTGCTCGTCCTCACCGGCCGCCGGCTGCCCGCCGCCGACCAGCGGGTGCTCACCGCCTTCGCCGCCCACGTCGCCGCCGCGCTGGAACGCGACCGGCTGGCCGTGGTCGCCGCCGAGGTCGAACCGATCAAGGCCGCCGACCGGATGCGCACCGCCCTGCTCGCCGCCGTCAGCCACGACCTGCGCACCCCGCTGGCCGCGGCCCTCGCCTCGGTCGGCTCGCTGCGCAGCCCCGACGTCGAGTTCTCGCCCGAGGACCAGGCCGAACTCCTCGCCACCGCCGACGAATCGCTGGTCAAACTCACCCGTCTGGTGGACAACCTGCTCGACATGAGCCGCCTCCAGGCCGGCGCGCTCACCCTGCACCTGACCGAGACCCACCTCGACGAGATCCTGCCCCGGGCGCTCGACAGCCTCCCCGACCCGGACGCACCGGTCCAGCCGCTCGACCTCGACACCACCCCGCCGGTGCTCGCCGACCCGCCGCTGCTGGAACGCGTCCTCGCCAACGTGATCACCAACGCGCTGCGCCACAACGCCCCCGGCGCGCCCGTCCTGGTCACCGCCAGCCACCACGCCGACCTGGTCGAGATCCGGGTGATCGACCGCGGCCCCGGCATCGCCCCCGAGGACCGCGACCGGGTCTTCCTGCCCTTCCAGCGCCTCGGCGACACCGACAACACCACCGGCGTCGGCCTCGGCCTCGCCCTCTCCCGCGGCCTCGCCGAGGCGATGGGCGGCAGCCTGGAGGTCGAGGACACCCCCGGCGGCGGCACCACCATGCTGCTCACCCTGCCTGCCGCCACCACGACCGACTTCGGGGAGGAGCCGGCGCACCATGAGTGAACGACATGAGCGAAGTGAGCAACGTGAGCGAAGTGAGCGAAGTGAGCGAACCACCGGACACCGCGAGATCCTGATCGTCGACGACGAACCCGCCCTGCTCCGCACGCTGCGGATCAACCTCAGCGCCCGCCAGTACGCCGTCCGCACCGCCGCCACCGGCGGCGAGGCGCTGGACCGCGCCGCGCACAGCCTCCCGGACGCCGTCCTGCTCGACCTCGGCCTGCCCGACCTCGACGGCATGGACGTGCTGCGCGGCCTGCGCACCCGCAGCGCGATGCCGATCATCGTGCTCTCCGGCCGGGCCGACGCCGCCGACAAGGTGGGCGCCCTGGACGCCGGCGCCGACGACTACCTCACCAAGCCGTTCCTGATGGACGAGCTGCTGGCCCGGCTGCGGGCCGTGCTGCGCCGCCCGACCGGCGGGGCCCCGCCGGGCCGGCCGGTGCTGGGCGACCACACCGTGGACCTCGCGGCCACCACCGTCACCGGCCCGAACGGCGCGGTGCGGCTGACCCCGACCGAGTGGCGGATCCTCGCCCTGCTGCTGGCCAACCCGGGCCGGCTGGTGCCCGGCCGGCAGATCCTGCGCGAGGTGTGGGGCCCGGCCCAGGAGGCTCGCGGCAACTACCTGCGGGTCTACCTGGCCGGGCTGCGGCGGAAGCTGGAGCGCGACCCGGCCCGGCCCCGGCACCTGATCACCGAGCCGGGGATCGGCTACCGGTACGAGCCGTAGGCGCCGTCCGCCGCCGTCCGGCCGCCTCCGGCGTCAACGGGCCGTCAAGAGCCGGCCGGGGGGCGACAGGAGAGCGTCAAGGCCGGTCGGAGCCGGTGTTCCGTGGGCGTAGTGTCGGTCCCGAAGCCGAGCGGGACCTGCTCCAGTGGGGGAGGCCTGGGCCCGCTCCAGCTCGCCGTCGCAAGACGGCCAGCAGGTGGGGGAGGGGCGCGCGACATCCGTTGCGCGCCCCTTGGGCTTCCAAGCCCTCGGCCTCAGCCTTCGGTGCTCCCGGACTGCCGGGGCAGCGCCAGCGCCACGGTGTCGGCGAACTCCCGGACGGCGCTGGTCCGGCTGACCACCCGCCCGCTGTGCACCACCAGCCGGCTGTGCCCGCCGGTGAGCGCCCCGGCCAGGCTGTCCCCGCGCACCGCCAGCAGCTCCGCCGGGAAGCCGGCGTCCACCCGTACCGGCGGCAGCCCGAGCACCGCCCGGGCCTGGTTGGCCACCGCGTCGTACGCCGTCTCCAGGTCCAACTCCCCGCTCGCCGCGAGCAGGTAGGCCGTCCCCAGCGGATCCGCCCGGCCGACCGGGTTCGACGGGTCCCGCAGCGCTCCGCTGCCCGCCGCGAGCGGCACCCGGGCCTCTGCCAACTCCCGCAGCAGGCCCGGCCGCAGGCCGGTGGCCGGGCCCTCCAGCCCGGTGCAGCCGCCGGTCTGCGGCAGACAGACCACCCGCACCCCGCCGCTCGCCAGCGCGGTGGACGCACCCGGCGGCAGCGCCCCGCACGGGCCGAGCGTCACCCGCGGCCGCAGCGGCGCCAACGCGCTCGCCATCCGGGCCAGTTGGGGCGCCTCGGCGGCGGTGGTGTGCAGGTCCACCGGGCAGTCCGCCTCGCGGGCGGCCTCCAGCAGCAGCTGCACGTAGCCGGCCGGGTCCGGGTCCAGCTCCGGGCAGCCGCCGGCCGCGGTGGCGCCCAGCTTGAGCGCCTCGCGCAGCTGCGCCCGCCCGTCCGCGCCGGCCCGGCCGGTGAGCAGCCGGGGCATCGCGACGGCCTGCAGCTCGGCGAGCCCGCGCAGCGCCTGCCGGGCGGTGAGCACCGCCTCCAGCCGGCGCAGCCCGTGCACGTCGCCGATCCGGACGTGGGTGCGCTGGGCGGTGGCGCCGTAGCCGAGCGAGGTGAGCGCGGCCTCGGTGACCCGGCGGGTGAGGTCGGTCGCGGTCTCCGGGGGCGGGGCGGCCAGGGCGGCGGAGAAGGCGGCGTCGTAGTGGGCGTGCGGCTCGGCGGGGGCGGGCAGCAGCAGGTAGCCCCGCAGGTCGATCCGGGCGCCGGTGGTGACGGTGGGGGCGCCGGGCAGGGCCTGCAGCGGGCCGAGGCTGCCGACCGTGCCGACCGCCTGGATGCGGTCGCCGCTGATCCGGACGTCCACCACCCGGCCGTCCATCAGCCGGGCGCCGGTGAGCAGCAGGACCGGGCCGTGCCCGAGGGGGTTGGCCGCCGGGCCGGGCCCGGAGTGCGGCCCGTCCGCGGCTGCGCTGTCCATCCTCGGCTCCTTGTCGCGCCGCCCGGTCGGGTGCCAGGGCCGTTCCGGTCAATGAGCGTCGAGCCTATGGGGCCGGGCGGCGGGCGGCCGGGAGGCGGGCAATAGTCGTATCGGGTCGGGCCGCGGTCGGGCCGTGGTGAGCGCGGTCGGACGGGGCCGGTCGGTGGGGCCGGGCCATCGGGTTGGCGGGCCGCTCGAACTCCCGGCCTTGGATCGTCCGCCCGTCCACCGCGTCGACCTGCGGACTTCGCCGCGGGATACGGATTTCACCTCTGGGCGCGGAACGTGTAATCTCTTCCTCGTTCGCCCCTATAGCTCAGTCGGTAGAGCGTCTCCATGGTAAGGAGAAGGTCTGCGGTTCGATTCCGCATGGGGGCTCTGGTGAGAAGCAGTCAGTTTCGGCTGTGCTGCGGATCACTGTGGCGGTGTAGCTCAGTTGGTAGAGCAAGCGGCTCATAATCGCTGTGTCACCGGTTCAAGTCCGGTCACCGCTACCCCGCGTAGTCGGTCGGGAGATCGCACTCCCGGTCGGCTACTCTTGTTGTGTTCTTATTCGTTGTCCAAGGAAGGCACTCCCGTGGCTGCCACCGACGTCCGCCCGAAGATCACGCTGGCCTGCGTGGAGTGCAAGGAGCGGAACTACATCACCAAGAAGAACCGGCGTAACGACCCGGACCGTCTTGAGATGAAGAAGCACTGCCCCCGCTGCAACTCGCACACCGCGCACCGCGAGACCCGCTGACCCTTTCGCAGGGCTGTCGGGCCTGTGTGAATTCAGGTCTTCGACTCCGGGCCGCATCCCTCACGAGGGATGCGGCCCGGAGTCATTTGCGCATTCCGTTCGACCCTTGTCCATCCGTGTTCCGAGGAGCTGCCATGGCGCTCGACCCCTCCTTCATCGGGCGTAGTTACCCGCCCACCGAGCCGTACGAGGTCGGCCGGGAGAAGATCCGTGAGTTCGCGGTCGCGATCGGGGACGCCAATCCCGCGTACACCGACGCGGAGGCGGCGAAGGCGCTCGGCCACCCGGACGTGATCGCCCCGCCGACCTTCCCGTTCGCGATCACCTACCGCGCGGCCGGCCAGGTCGTCGAGGACCCGGAGCTGGGCCTGGACTACAGCCGGGTGGTGCACCGTGACCAGCAGTTCCGCTACACCCGCCCGGTGGTGGCCGGTGACCGGCTGGCCGTCGAGGTGACCATCGACGCCATCAAGACGCTGGCGGGCAACGACGTGCTCACCGTGCGCGGTGAGGTGACGGACGCCACCGGCGAGCACGTGGTGACGTCGGTCATGACGCTGGTGGCCCGGGCCGCCGACGAGACGGGGGAGTGAGCGGCATGGCGATCAGCTACGACGAGGTCGAGGTCGGCACCGAGCTGCCGGCGCAGTCCTTCCCGGTGACCCGCGCCACGCTGGTGCAGTACGCGGGCGCCTCCGGCGACTTCAACCCGATCCACTGGAACGAGAAGTTCGCGCGGGAGGTCGGCCTGCCGGACGTCATCGCGCACGGCATGTTCACCATGGCCGAGGCGGCCCGCGTGGTCACCGACTGGGTCGGCGACCCGGCCGCGGTGATCGAGTACGGCGTGCGCTTCACCCGGCCGGTGCCGGTGCCGAACGACGGGGTCGGCGCGGTGATCGAGGTCACCGCCAAGGTTGCCAAGAAGCTGGACGACCGCACGGTGCAGGTCGACCTGGTGGCCACCACGGGCGGGCAGAAGGTGCTCGGGATGTCCAAGGCGGTCGTCCGCCTGGCCTGAGGCCGAACGGGCGTGCGCGGCGGGCTCCGGGAAGCGGGTGCCCGCCGCGACGCGCGTCCTTGCCAAGGTAGTGATTGGCCACTAACTTGGGAGCCATGGCGAAGTCGAGCATCCGGATGACCGCGGAGGAGCGGCGCGAGAGCGTCGTCCGGGCCGCGATGATCGAGTTCGCCCGGGGCGGGTACCACGGCACCTCGACCGAGGCGATCGCCCGCCGGGTCGGCGTCTCGCAGCCGTACCTGTTCCGGCTGTTCCCGGGCAAGCAGGCGATCTTCTCGGCCGCCGCCGAACGCTGCATCGAGGAGACCTGGCGGGCCTTCGACGAGGCCTCGGCCGGGCTGTCCGGCGAGGAGGCCGCCGAGGCGATGGGTGGCGCCTACCTGGCGCTGGTCGAGGACCGCGAGCAGCTGATGATGCAGATGCAGCTCTACGTCTCGGTCTTCGCGGCCAGGGCGGCCGGCGAGGACGAGGTCGGGGAGACCGCCAGGCGGCTGTGGGAGAGCCTGTTCGAGCGGGTCAGGGTCCGGCTCGGCGGCGACCTGAAGAGCGCCACGGCGTTCTTCGGCCAGGGGATGCTGATCAACACGCTGGTGGCGCTCGGATTCCCCCAGGACCACCGGATCTGGGGCGGCTTCGACGAGTGCGGGCAGGGCGGCGAGGCCGAGTAGCGCGGCCGCACGGTGATCCGTGCGGCCGTTTTTCGGCCCCGCAAAGTTATTGAGCAATAACTACCTAGAGGAATCCGGGAGAAGTCATGACGGAGAGACCGGCCCTCGGCAGGGCCGCGACCTGGACCCTGGTGGTCGTCAGCGTGGCCGGCTTCATGGCGGCGCTGGACAACCTGGTCGTCACCACCGCACTGCCGTCGATCCGCGAGGAACTCGGCGGCGGCCTGTCCGACCTCGAATGGACGGTCAGCGCCTACACCCTGAGCTTCGCCGTCCTGCTGATGTTCGGCGCCGCGCTCGGCGAGCGCTTCGGCCGCCGCCGCGTCTTCCTGGTCGGCCTGGCGGTCTTCACGGCCGGTTCCGCCGCCGCCGCGCTCTCCCCGGGCATCGGCGAGCTGATCGCCGCCCGCGCCGTCCAGGGCGCCGGGGCCGCGGTGATGATGCCGCTCACCCTCACCCTGCTCACCGTCGCCGTGCCCGAGGCCAAGCGGGGACTGGCCTTCGGCATCTGGTCGGGCGTCAGCGGCCTCGCCGTCGCCGCCGGACCGCTGATCGGCGGCAGCCTGACCGAGCACTTCTCCTGGCAGTGGATCTTCTGGGTGAACGTCCCGGTCGGGCTGGTCCTGCTGCCGCTGGCCTTCCTCCGGCTCGGCGAGAGCCGGGGCGCCGACCGGGCCCTGGACGTGACCGGGACGGCGCTGGTCAGCCTGGGGATGTTCGGGATCGTCCTCGGCCTGATCCGCGGCAACCCGGACGGCTGGAGCAGCCCGCCGGTCCTCGGCTCTCTGATCGCCGGCGGTGTGCTGCTGGCCGCGTTCGTCGGGTACGAACAGTGGTTCGCCGCCCACCCGATGCTCCCGATGCGGCTGTTCCGCGGCCGGGCCTTCTCGGCCGTCAACGCGGCGAGTCTGCTGATGTACCTGGGGATGTTCGGCTCGATCTTCCTGATCAGCCAGTACCTCCAGGGCGTCGGCGGCTTCAGCCCGCAGGAGGCCGGCATCCGGATGCTGCCGTGGACCGCGATGCCGCTGCTGGTCTCGCCGGTCGCGGGCATCGTCTCCGACCGGATCGGCGGCCGGCCGATCGTGGTCACCGGGTTGGTGCTCCAGGCCGCCGGGCTGGCGCTGTTCGGCCTCGTCGCCGACGGCGGCACCGGGTTCGACTACGGGGCGCAGATCCCCGCCATCGTGCTCTGCGGGATCGGCATGTCGCTGTACTTCGGCCCGACCGCCCAGCTGGTGATGGCGAGCGTCCGGCCGCAGGAGCAGGGGATCGCCTCCGGCGCCAACAACTCCCTGCGCGAGGTCGGCGGGGCGCTCGGGATCGCCGTCCTCTCGGCGGTGT
Organism: Streptomyces sp. Y1; assembly: GCF_041053115.1. Taxonomy (NCBI): domain Bacteria; kingdom Bacillati; phylum Actinomycetota; class Actinomycetes; order Kitasatosporales; family Streptomycetaceae; genus Streptomyces; species Streptomyces sp. Y1. The sequence goes on from NZ_CP163445.1 coordinate 4,473,331, forward strand.
TCTCGGCGCAGGGCGGCTACCGGTCGGCGCAGGCCTTCACGGACGGGCTGGTGCCGGCGCTGTACGTCGGCGCGGCGGCGGTCGCGGCGGGGGCGGTCGCCGCCGCGCTCATCCCGCGGCGGCGCGCGGCCGTGGCGGTGGGGGAGCGGTCCGCGGAACCGGCCCGGCCCGCGCGCGTCTGAACCGGAGGCGGGTGGCAGGGGTGCCGGGGGGCACCCCTGCCACCCGTACGCTGGTGGGCGTGCTGGTAGAAAACGACGCCCCCCTCGCTCCGCTGACCACGCTGCGGCTCGGCGGCCCGGCCCGCCGCCTGGTGACCGCCCACACCGACGACGAGGTGATCGACGCCGTCCGCGAGGCCGACACGGCCGGCGAGCCGCTGCTCGTCCTCGGCGGCGGCTCCAACCTGGTGATCGGCGACGCCGGGTTCCGGGGCACCGTGCTGCGGATCGCCACCACCGGCTTCGCGCTGGACGGCACCGTGCTGGAGCTGGCGGCCGGCGAGGTCTGGTCGGAGGCGGTCACCCGCACCGTCCGCGAGCACGGCCTGGCCGGCATCGAGTTCCTGGCCGGCATCCCCGGCTCGGCCGGCGCCACCCCGGTGCAGAACGTCGGCGCGTACGGCCAGGAGGTCGCCCAGACGATCACCGAGGTGGTCGCGTACGACCGCACGGCCGGGGAGACGGTCGTGCTGACGAACGCCGAGTGCGCGTTCTCCTACCGCCACAGCCGCTTCAAGGCCGAGCCCGACCGCTACGTGGTGCTGCGGGTGCGGTTCGCCCTGGCCGACGAGGCCGGGCTGTCCACCCCGGTCAAGTACGCCGAGGTCGCCAAGCACTTCGGTGTCGAGCAGGGCGAGCGGGTGCCGCTGGTCCGGGCGTACGAGGCGGTGCTGGGGCTGCGCGCGGGCAAGGGCATGGTGCTGGACCCGGCGGACCACGACACCTGGTCGGCCGGCTCCTTCTTCACCAACCCGGTGCTCACGGCCGCGCAGTACGAGTCCTTCCGGACCCGCCCGGGCGCCGAGAACGCCCCCGCCTACCCGGCCCCGGAGGGCTGCACCAAGACCTCGGCGGCCTGGCTGATCGACCGCTCGGGCTTCGGCAAGGGCTACGGCAGCGGCCCGGCGACGCTCTCCACCAAGCACACCCTGGCGCTCACCAACCGCGGCTCCGCCACCGCCGAGGACCTGCTGGCGCTGGCCCGGGAGATCCGGGACGGCGTCCGCGAGGCCTTCGGGGTGGAGCTGGTGAACGAGCCGGTGATGATCGGCGTCGAGCTGTAGCGGAAGCCGGCCCTAGACCACCACCGGCACCCCCACCAGCCAGGCGTCGATCTCCGCCAGCAGCTCCTTGCGGACGGCCTCCGGCGCGCACGAGCCGCGCACCGACTGCCGTGCCAGCTCGGCGAGTTCGGTGTCCGAGAAGCCCAGTACGTCACGCGCGAGCTCGTACTGGGCGGCCAGCCGGGTGCCGAACAGCAGTGGGTCGTCCGCGCCGAGCGCCAGCGGCACCCCGGCGTCGAACAGTTTGCGCAGCGGGACGTCCTGCGGCCGCTCGTAGACCCCGAGCGAGACGTTGGAGGACGGGCAGACCTCGCAGGTGACCTGCCGGTCCGCGAGCCGTTCCATCAGCCGCCGGTCCTCGGCGGCCCGCACGCCGTGGCCGATCCGGCCGGCGCCCAGGTCGTCCAGGCAGTCCCGGACGGACTCGGGCCCGGCCAGCTCGCCGCCGTGCGGGGCGGCGAGCAGCCCGCCCTTGCGGGCGATCTCGAAGGCCCGGTCGAAGTCCCGGGCGAGGCCGCGGCGCTCGTCGTTGGAGAGGCCGAAGCCGACCACGCCGTGGTCGGCGTAGCGGACGGCCAGCCGGGCCAGCGTCCGGGCGTCCATCGGGGACTTCATCCGGTTCGCGGCGACCAGCACCCGGATGCCCACCCCGGTGGCCGCGGCGGCGTGCTCGACCGCGTCCAGGATCAGCTCCAGCGCGGGGATCAGTCCGCCCAGCCGGGGCGCGTAGGAGGTCGGGTCGACCTGGATCTCCAGCCAGCGGGAGCCGTCCAGCCGCTCGTCCTCGGCGGTCTCCAGGACCAGCCGGCGGATGTCCTCCTCGTCCCGCAGCACCGAGCGGGCGGTGTCGTACAGGCGTTGGAAGCGGAACCAGCCGCGCTCGTCGGTGGCCCGCAGCTTGGGCGGCTCGCCGGAGCTCAGCGCCTCCGGCAGCCGGACGCCGTGCTTGTCGGCCAGCTCCAGCAGGGTGGCGGGCCGCATCGAGCCGGTGAAGTGCAGGTGCAGGTGGGCCTTCGGGAGGCCCCTGACGTCTCGCGGATTCAACAGGCGTTCCATTGACGAATACTGCCGCATCGGGCCCCCGAACGGGAACCGCCCTCTTTCGATCCCCCGAAGGGGTGAAAGAGGGCGGTGTGCCGAGTGAGTCCCGCGCGCCGCGTTGACGGGGACGTCGGGCGGGGGACGTCAGTCGCGGGCCTCGCCGAGCAGCTTCTGGATCCGGCTGATGCCCTCGACCAGGTCCTCGTCGCCGAGCGCGTAGGAGAACCGCAGGTAGCCGGGGGTGCCGAAGGCCTCGCCCGGGACGGCGGCGACCTCGACCTCGTCCAGGATCAGGCTCGCCAGCTCCGCGGAGGTCTGCGGACGCTGCCCGCGGATCTCCTTGCCCAGCAGGCCCTTGACCGACGGGTAGGCGTAGAAGGCGCCCTCGGGCTCGGGGCAGACGACGCCGTCGATCTCGTTGAGCATCCGCACGATGGTCCGGCGGCGGCGGTCGAAGGCGGTGCGCATCTCGTGCACCGCGGACAGGTCGCCGGCGACGGCGGCGATCGCGGCGCGCTGCGCGACGTTGGAGACGTTCGAGGTGGCGTGCGACTGCAGGTTGGTCGCGGCCTTGATCACGTCCTTGGGGCCGATCACCCAGCCCACCCGCCAGCCGGTCATCGCGTAGGTCTTGGCCACACCGTTGACCACGATGCACTTGTCGGCCAGCTCGGGCAGCAGGGCCGGCAGCGAGGTGAACGTCGCGTCGCCGTAGACCAGGTGCTCGTAGATCTCGTCGGTGAGCACCCACAGGCCGTGCTCCAGCGCCCAGCGGCCGATCGCCTCGGCCTCGGCCTCGGTGTACACCGCGCCGGTCGGGTTGGACGGCGAGACGAACAGCACCACCTTGGTGTTCTCGGTGCGGGCGGCCTCCAGCTGCTCGACCGAGACCTTGTAGCCGGTGGTCTCATCGGCGACGACCTCCACCGGGACGCCGCCGGCCAGCTGGATCGACTCCGGGTAGGTGGTCCAGTACGGCGCCGGGACGATGACCTCGTCGCCCGGGTCGAGGATCGCGGCGAAGGCCTCGTAGATGGCCTGCTTGCCGCCGTTGGTGACCAGCACCTGGGAGGCGTCCACCCGGTAGCCGGAGTCGCGCAGCGTCTTGGCGGCGATCGCGTCCTTCAGCTCGGGCAGCCCGCCCGCCGGGGTGTAGCGGTGGTTCTTCGGGTCGCGGCAGGCGTCGACGGCCGCCTCGACGATGTAGTCCGGGGTCGGGAAGTCGGGCTCGCCGGCGCCGAAGCCGATCACCGGGCGGCCGGCCGCCTTGAGGGCCTTGGCCTTGGCGTCCACGGCGAGGGTCGCGGACTCGGCGATCGCGCCGATCCGGGCGGAGACCCGGCGGTCGGCGGGGCGGAGGGACTGGTTGGGCTGAGGGGTGGAAGCGCTCATGCCTGCATCGTCGCAGAACCGGGACGGACCGGGCATCGCGGTTCCAGTATCCGTACGGCTCCGTCCGGATCGCGGCGTCCGGAGATCCACCGGTGATCGCCGGGGGCGGCCGGACGATCGCCGCCGGAGCGGTGCTCCCGGAAGAAAGGGGTTCGACCAAACGCCCCTCGACCACGTACACTCGCTGCTCGACGGCCCACCGAAAAAGACCGGAGCCTTCACCGCCTGTACAGACAGCGGGGTTGGATGCGGTAGGTTGGTCGCCACGGAGCCGCGAGGCGCCGTAGGGCAATAGCTCAATTGGTAGAGCACCGGTCTCCAAAACCGGCGGTTGGGGGTTCGAGTCCCTCTTGCCCTGCTGCTTGACCTGCATCTCAGCCCGTTCGCTCCACTGGAGTGAGCGGGCTTGATGCGGAGAGGGCACCGATCAGCATCGTTTGGATCAGCACCGCTTACGCCGGCCGCTCGTGCCCCAACCGGGTGCGATGACGTCCGGCAGGACCCGGATTCAGGTGAGGACGAGTGACGGAGACCACGGGCTCCACCGCAACGCCTGAGAGCGGCAACCCCGAGGGGGCCGACGGCGCTGCCGAGACCACGCCTGTCGACGGCGAGGAGAAGGCGCTCTCGCGCCGCGACCGCAAGCGGGCCAACCGCTCCGGCGAGAAGAAGTCCGGCAAGCGGGCCAAGAAGGGCCTGTTCGCGCGCATGGGCCTGTTCTACCGCCAGATCATCGCCGAGCTGCGCAAGGTCGTCTGGCCGACCAAGGGCGACCTCACCAGCTACACCGCCGTCGTGGTGACCTTCGTCGTCGTCGTGATGGCCTTCGTGGCCGGCCTGGACTACGGCTTCTCCAAGCTGAGCCTCTGGATCTTCGGCTGACCCGAACGCACCGCCTTCGAAACGCTTCCCGACCCGGGCCGATCATCGGTCCGGGTCGAGCTGTCTGCGGCGGACGTACGCGCGGCTACCGTTGACTCGGTACTGTTGAAGTCTCCGAGACCTCACCCGGCGCCCGCGCGAGCGGTCGCGCGCCGGTGCGGATTCGGAGCGCGCCACCTTCACCATCTCCAGGAAAGAAGCAGCCACCGTGTCTGAGTCCCCCCTGTACGACGCCGACGAGACCGTCCGCGAGGCGGATGTCGCCGCCGAGCTGGACGCGGCCGAGCTGGCTGACGACACCGAGTCCGCCGAGCAGATCGTGGACGCCGTGGACGGCGACGAGGACGAGGTCGAGGCGTACGACGAGGCCGAGGCCGGCGAGCCCGCCGAGGAGGCCGCTCTGTCCGTGGAGGCCGCCGACGCGGAGGACGCCGCCGAGGAGGACACCGACGCGCAGGACGCCGCCGAGGTCGCCGAGGAGGAGGTCGAGGAGGCCGAGGAGGTCGACCCGGTCGCCAAGTTCCGCGAGGACCTGCGCTTCATGCCCGGCGAGTGGTACGTGATCCACACCTACGCCGGCTACGAGAACCGGGTGAAGCAGAACCTGGAGCAGCGCGCCGTCTCGCTGAACGTCGAGGAGTACATCTTCCAGGCCGAGGTGCCGCAGGAGGAGGTCGTCCAGATCAAGAACGGCGACCGCAAGACCATCCGCCAGAACAAGCTCCCCGGCTACGTCCTGGTGCGCATGGACCTCACCCCCGAGTCCTGGGGCGTCGTGCGCAACACCCCCGGTGTCACCGGCTTCGTCGGCAACGCCTACGACCCGTACCCGCTGACCCTGGACGAGGTCGTCAAGATGCTCGCCCCGGACGTCGAGCGCCAGGCCGCGAAGGAGGCCGGCAAGCCGTCGCCGGTCAAGCCGAGCGAGATCCAGGTGCTGGACTTCGAGGTCGGCGACTCGGTCACCGTCACGGACGGTCCGTTCGCCACCCTGCAGGCGACCATCAACGAGATCAACCCCGACTCGAAGAAGGTCAAGGGCCTGGTCGAGATCTTCGGCCGGGAGACCCCGGTCGAGCTGTCCTTCGACCAGATCCAGAAGAACTAGTCGTACGGTCTTCGGATTCGGGGCGGGGCCGACGGCCCCGCCCCGAATCCGTTTTGGTCCAGCGGCGCATCCGCGTTAGCCTGGTCCGATGTGTGTGCTGGCGGCCGGGTGTCGCCCCGGTCCCGCACGCACCAGCAATCACCTCTCGGAAGGACCCGGAGAGACATGCCTCCCAAGAAGAAGAAGGTCACGGGGCTTATCAAGCTCCAGATCAACGCCGGCGCGGCCAACCCGGCGCCGCCGGTCGGCCCCGCGCTGGGCCAGCACGGCGTCAACATCATGGAGTTCTGCAAGGCCTACAACGCTGCGACCGAGTCGCAGCGCGGCATGATCGTGCCGGTGGAGATCACGGTCTACGAGGACCGTTCCTTCACCTTCATCACGAAGACGCCGCCGGCCGCGCGCCTCATCCTGAAGGCCGCCGGTATCGAGAAGGGCTCCAGCGAGCCGCACAAGACCAAGGTCGCCAAGCTCACCAGCGCCCAGGTCCGCGACATCGCCACCACCAAGATGCCCGACCTGAACGCCAACGACCTGGACGCGGCGGAGAAGATCATCGCCGGCACCGCCCGGTCGATGGGCATCACCGTCGAGGGCTGATCTCCTCTCCCCGAGGGCAGATCCCCTTCTCGTCCCCCGTGGTAGGGCCTGCGCAGGCCCGATGACTACCACAACTCCAATCACCATTCAGGAGCAGCAGTGAAGCGCAGCAAGGCTCTGAAGGCCGCGGACGCTCAGGTCGACCGCGAGCGCCTTTACGCCCCCCTCGAGGCCGTCCGCCTCGCCAAGGCGACCAGCACCACCAAGTTCGACGGCACCGTCGAGGTCGCCATGCGTCTGGGCGTCGACCCGCGCAAGGCCGACCAGATGGTCCGCAGCACCGTGATCCTCCCGCACGGCACCGGTAAGACCGCTCGGGTCCTGGTCTTCGCGACCGGCGACCGTGCCGAGGCCGCGCGTGCTGCCGGCGCCGACATCGTCGGCTCCGACGAGCTCATCGACGAGGTCGCCAAGGGCCGTCTGGACTTCGACGCCGTCGTCGCCACCCCGGACCTCATGGGCAAGGTCGGCCGCCTGGGCCGCGTGCTCGGTCCCCGTGGTCTGATGCCGAACCCGAAGACCGGCACCGTGACCCCGGACGTCGCCAAGGCTGTCAACGACATCAAGGGCGGCAAGATCGAGTTCCGCGTCGACAAGCACTCGAACCTGCACTTCATCATCGGTAAGGCCTCCTTCACCGACGAGCAGCTGGTCGAGAACTACGCCGCCGCGCTGGACGAGGTGCTCCGCGCCAAGCCGTCCGCCGCCAAGGGCCGCTACATCAAGAAGACCGCGTTCTCGACCACCATGGGCCCCGGCATCCAGGTGGACCCGAACCGCACCCGCAACCTCCTCGTCGAGGAGGACCCGGCCGCGGTCTGAGCCCCAGTGCTCTGAAGCAGTCCGCACGGCGGGCCCGTACCCCTTCGGGGGTGCGGGCCCGCCGTCGTTCCCGGGGGCGGGCGGGCGGTCGGGCCGGGCAGTCGGGACCGGGGGTGCGGCGGACATGGTTGCGGAACCGGGACCTGCGGGGATGGGAACGGTCGGTCGAGTCGTCGTACGCTCTGCCGGTCAGATCATGTGGAGAACCCGTGACCGCCGGAGTGAGTCGTGCCGCCCGCCCTTCGCCCCGCCGCCCCCGCCCGGGCGGCGGCCCTGCTGCTGCTCGGCGCCACCACCGGATGCAGCCTGCTGGCCGCCCCCGCCACCGGCACCCCCGGGCAGCCCGCGCCGGTGCCGCCGAAGCAGGTGGTGCTCACCGCCGCCCAGGCGCTGGACGACTCCGGCACCGCCCGGATCGACGTCGTCCAGGAGGGCCCGGCCGGCCGGCGCACCGCGAGCGGCACGCTCACCTGGGGAGCCCGGGACGAGGCCGCGCTGACCGTCACCGATGAACTCGGAGCCGGGCGGCTGACCGTCCGGGACGGCGCGGTCGACCTCGCGTACCAGGACGGCCGGGCCAAGCACGCGGACCGCGCCACGGCCGAGTCGCTCGACCCCGCCGCGGGGGCCGCCGGCGGCTGGGCGGGCGGCTGGACGACGGCGCTGATCACCAACCCGGGCAGCCGCGCGTACGCCGTCGCCCAGGCCGGCACGCTCGGCTCGCTCGGTGGCGAGGACGTCGCCGGGACGACCGCGGCGCACTACCGGGGCTCCACGCCGGTGGCCGAATACTTCGGCGCGGAAGGGGAGTTGGGGCCGGACCGGCTGGCCGCGGTGCTCGACTGGTACCAGCGGCACGGGGTGAAGACGATCGACTGGGACCTCTGGGTCGGGCCCGGCTCCCGGCTGCTGAGACTGCGCGAGACCGTCACCGGCGACACCGGGACCACCGTCACCACGACCGAGGTCTCGGGCGCCGCTTCCGCGGACCCGACCGCTGCCGCGACGGGGTGACGAGCGCCGAATTCCGGTGTCCCGGGCGGCGGTTGATCGCATAGAGTCCGCACAAGGAGCACCACCGGCTCACCGGGGGAGGGGAGTCGGGAATCCTCAGTGGGGGGAATTATGGGAATTCGTAGCAAGTCCGCCGTCGTCGTCGTGCTCGCCGCCCTGGCGCTGACCACGACGGCCTGCGACGACGAGAAGAAGGACGGCGGCAAGGCCGCGGCACCGGTCGCCCCGGCCGCGACGGCCGCGGCGACCGCCGAGGACACGCCGTCCGCACCGCCGGCCAAGGTGACTCCGGCGATCTTCCTGGAGAAGGTCACGGAGAAGACCGGGGCGGCGAAGTCCGCGAAGATCGACGAGTCGATCACGATCGGCGCGACCACCATCAAGGGCAAGGGCGCGGCCTCCTGGGCCCACGGCCTCCAGGCCGACATCACCATGGACGTGTCGGGATCGCCGCTGGCCAAGACGCTCGAACCCGTGACCGGCGGCCCGAGCGTGCACTACCTGTACACCGACATCGGTATGTACATGAAGCTGGGCCCGGACGCGTCCGCCGAGCTCGGCGGACACCGCTGGCTGCGGTACACGAAGGAGGACCTGGCCAAGGCCACCGGCGCGCAGACCACCCAGTTCACCAGCATGGACCCGGTCCAGGGCGTGCGGGCGCTGATCGCCGGCGGCAAGGTGACCGAGGTCGGCCAGGACACGGTGAACGGCAAGGCCGCCACCCACTACACCGGTGAGCTCGACCTGGCTGACATGATCAAGGTGACCGGCTCCAGCGTGACCCAGGAGCAGATCGAGAAGATCAAGCAGGGCCTGACGGCCAACGGCGTCACCCACGAGACGCTCGACGTCTGGGTCGACGCCGACATGCTGGTGGTCAAGCGGGTCGAGCAGGCCGACACCAAGGCCGGGGCGCTCAACGTCACCGTGGGCTACTCCGACTACGGCACCCCGGTCCTCGCGGCCGAGCCGTACGACTACGTCGACATGAGGGAACTGCAGAAGCATTCCGAGGGGGCCACCGCGTCCTGAGGCCGGGGTGGATGGCAAGGTGGCCCGGGTGAGAGAGGAACGGACGATGGTGGGACGGCAGCGGCGGGCGGGAGTGGCCGCCGTCGCGCTGCTGGCGGTCGGGCTCACCGGGTGCGGCGGGGGCGAGGACCGGGCGGCCGTGCCGTCCGGCAGTCCGAGCGCGACCAGTGCCCCGGCCACCGTGGCCACCCCGACCGGGCCGGCCAAGCCCACCGACCGCTCGCCGCACGGCGTCCTGCTCTCCGCCGAGCTGGCCATGCAGACCGCCCGCCGGGCCAAGGTCAGCTACCGGCTGGGCGCGGACGCCGGCGCCGGCCCGCTGTTCTGGGCGCCGAAGACGGCGCTGCAGGTCAAGCGCTCGACCGCGGGCGGCCCGGAGCAGCTGATCGTCGTGGACACCGTCGCCTACCAGGGCGGCGACGCGGCCACCGCGACCCGCCAGGGCGGCCGGCACTGGGAGCGCTTCACCGTCCCGCCGGACCCGGACGGCCGCAAGGAGGTCCCGTACGCCGGGCTGATCGACTCGCTGAACCCGGTGGAGGCGCTGGCCGCCGCCACCGCGGACGGGGTGGTGCCCGCCTTCCTCGGCGAGGAGAAGCTGGAGGACTCGACCGTCGAGCACTACCGGGTCACCACCACCGCGGAGAAGTACGCCGCCGCCCAGGCCCAGCTGACCCAGGCCCGCCGGGACGGCCTGCGGGCCGCCCTGGCCCCCGGCGGCTCGCACTCGCTGACCCTGGACCTCTGGCTCAACGACAAGGACCAGCTGGTCAAGCTGCAGCGCACCGGGAGCGGCGACGGCGGCGGCCGGGCGGACGACCTGGTGCTCTACTCGGACTTCGCCGGGGCGCTGCTCTCGGCCCAGGCCCCGGCCGAGCCGGACACCGTGGACACCGGCGTCCGGACGGTCTCCCCGCTGGCCCGCTGAGCCGCGCCGGGCCTGCCGGGCTGCTCCGTCCGAGGGCGATTTGCGTCGTACGGGTGCGTCCGTCTAATCTGGCGGAAGCCAAAGACCGCTGGTTGTCGCCGTGCCCGTCAGGGAGCAGGCGGCCGAAGGATCTGTGATTCGTCGCAGGCAGCCCGCGCAGGTGTGTCTGGAGCTTTCGATTTCCGGGTGCCGCGTCCGCGCGGAGCCCGTCGAGGTCACTGCGAGCCCCGTGCGCCCTGCGCATCGGGGCTCATTGCTTTTGCAGGAGCTTTCCTTCCGCCCTGGTGGTCCGAGGTGTGAATGGTCGACTTTCGCGGTCGGCCGGACTTCGACATCACGGAAGGAGGCGTAAGCCTATGGCCAGGCCCGACAAGGCTGCTGCCGTCGCTGAGATCACGGACAAGTTCCGTGGTTCCTCCGCGGCGCTGCTGACCGAGTACCGCGGTCTCTCGGTGAAGCAGGTCAAGACCCTGCGTCGCTCGCTCGGCGACAACGCCGAGTACGCCGTGGTGAAGAACACGCTGACCAAGATCGCGGCCAACGAGGTCGGGATCACGGAGCTGGACGACCTGTTCAACGGTCCGACGGCTGTCGCCTTCGTCACCGGTGACCCGGTGGAGTCGGCGAAGGCTCTGCGTGACTTCGCCAAGGAGAACCCCGCTCTCATCATCAAGGGCGGTGTCCTTGACGGTAAGGCGCTGTCCGCCGATGAGATCAAGAAGCTCGCGGACCTCGAGTCCCGCGAGGTGCTGCTCGCCAAGCTGGCGGGTGCCCTGAAGGCCAAGCAGTCCCAGGCTGCCGCGCTCTTCCAGGCCCTGCCGTCGAAGCTCGTCCGCACCGTGGACGCGCTGCGCGACAAGGTCGAGCAGGGCGGTGCCGGTACGCCGGCTCCCGCCGCCGAGGACGCCGCCGCCGAGTAATCGGCAGGCTCACGCCTCGCTGCGGGCCCGTACGCCCGCCAACCCGTACATCCGGCACCACCTGCCGATTTAGTGGAAGGACGCCATCATGGCGAAGCTGACCCAGGACGAGCTGCTCGCGCAGTTCGAGGAGCTCACCCTCATCGAGCTCGCCGCCTTCGTGAAGGCCTTCGAGGAGAAGTTCGACGTCACCGCTGCCGCCCCGGCCGCTGCCGTCGTCGTTGCCGGCGGTGCCGCCGGTGGCGCCGAGGCCGTTGAGGAGCAGGACGAGTTCGACGTCATCCTCGACGCCGCCGGCGACAAGAAGATCCAGGTCATCAAGGAGGTGCGCACCCTGACCTCCCTCGGCCTGAAGGAGGCCAAGGACCTCGTTGACACCGCTGGTGCCAAGGTCCTGGAGAAGGTTGCCAAGGACGTTGCCGAGAAGGCCAAGGCCGCCCTCGAGGGTGCCGGCGCCAAGGTCACCGTCAAGTGACTTCTCGCCCCCTCTGAGGGGGCCTGAGGCCGGGCCGATCACCCTTGCGGGTGGTCGGCCCGGCTTTTTCGCGTTCCGGGGGCAGGGCGCCGGACCCGGGGGACGCCCGCCGCCCGGCCGGTCCGGACCACCGGTGTGGCCGATCGCTCACTCGGCACTGTCGGTCGCGAGGAGTAAGGTGATCACGGTCATCGACGGTGGCCCCCACCACGGCTTCTGTAACGCCGGAGGGGTCACGGGCGATGGAGAGGGCGAGGTCCGCCCCGCCGGCGGGCCCTTGACGAACCCGACGCGGCGCGCGATTCTCAAGGCGCGAGTCCGCCGGGTTGGTCCACTGCTGGATGCATAACCAGTGGCTCCGGCGGGAAATGACTCGACGTGAGTTAGAGCAGTACCCGGTGGGCGTCCGCGCTCGCCGGCTACCGGGAGGAGTCTCCGATTCGGTTTCCGAATCAGAGCTGGACAGCAGTGTGGCCTTTGGCTACACTGTCCCTTTGCGCTGCCTGTTAGCTTCTCCGTGACTCGTCGCCCGGAGTTTGCGTTGCCCTGAAGGGGTCTGGCATCGCCTCCGCAAAGCGGCTCTGACCTCGGGTTTCGACCCCGGCAGAGGCCAGTGGCGAGGGAGGCGGGACCAAGGCTCAAGCAGGCCCGGCTGGTACGCGCGTAGTGAGCTCCGAGCCCTCGGAAGGACCCCCCTCTTGGCCGCGCCGCGCAACGCCTCGAACAATTCCGCCGCATCCACCGCCCCGCTCCGCGTCTCGTTCGCGAAGATCAAGGAGCCCCTCGAGGTCCCGAACCTCCTGGCCCTGCAGACCGAGAGCTTTGACTGGCTGCTCGGCAACGCGGCCTGGAAGGCCCGGGTCGAGGAGGCGCTGGAGTCCGGTCAGGACGTCCCCACCAAGTCCGGTCTGGAGGAGATCTTCGAGGAGATCTCCCCGATCGAGGACTTCAGCGGGTCGATGTCGCTGACCTTCCGCGACCACCGTTTCGAGCCGCCGAAGAACTCCATTGACGAGTGCAAGGACCGCGACTTCACGTACGCGGCCCCGCTCTTCGTCACGGCCGAGTTCACCAACAACGAGACCGGTGAGATCAAGTCTCAGACGGTCTTCATGGGCGACTTCCCGCTCATGACCCACAAGGGCACGTTCGTGATCAACGGCACCGAGCGTGTCGTCGTGTCGCAGCTCGTCCGCTCCCCGGGTGTGTACTTCGACTCCACCCTGGACAAGGTGTCCGACAAGGACATCTACTCCTGCAAGGTCATCCCCTCGCGTGGTGCCTGGCTGGAGATGGAGATCGACAAGCGCGACATGGTCGGCGTCCGCATCGACCGCAAGCGCAAGCAGTCCGTCACCGTGCTGCTGAAGGCTCTCGGCTGGACCAACGAGATGATTCTCGAGGAGTTCGGCGAGTACGAGTCGATGCGCAACACCCTGGAGAAGGACCACACCCAGGGCCAGGACGACGCGCTGCTCGACATCTACCGCAAGCTGCGTCCGGGCGAGCCGCCGACGCGTGAGGCCGCGCAGACGCTGTTGGAGAACCTGTACTTCAACCCGAAGCGCTACGACCTCGCGAAGGTCGGCCGCTACAAGCTCAACCGCAAGCTGGGCAACGCCGAGTCGCTGGACTCCGGCGTGCTCACCGAGCCCGACATCATCGGTGCGATCAAGTACCTGGTGAAGCTGCACGCCGGTGAGACCGAGTGGCGTGACGAGACCGGCCGCGACATCGTGGTCGAGGTCGACGACATCGACCACTTCGGCAACCGCCGCCTGCGCAACGTCGGCGAGCTCATCCAGAACCAGGTCCGTACGGGTCTCGCCCGCATGGAGCGCGTCGTGCGCGAGCGCATGACCACCCAGGACGTCGAGGCGATCACGCCGCAGACCCTGATCAACATCCGGCCGGTCGTCGCCTCCATCAAGGAGTTCTTCGGCACCAGCCAGCTGTCGCAGTTCATGGACCAGACGAACCCGCTGTCGGGCCTGACCCACAAGCGCCGTCTGTCCGCCCTCGGCCCCGGTGGTCTGTCCCGTGAGCGGGCCGGCTTCGAGGTCCGAGACGTGCACCCCTCGCACTACGGCCGCATGTGTCCGATCGAGACCCCGGAAGGCCCGAACATCGGTCTGATCGGGTCGCTGGCCTCGTACGGCCGGGTCAACGCCTTCGGCTTCATCGAGACCCCGTACCGCAAGGTCGTCGACGGTGTCGTCACCGAGCAGGTGGACTACCTCACCGCCGACGAGGAGGACCGCTACGTCATCGCCCAGGCGAACGCCCCGCTGACCGCGGACCTGCACTTCGCCGAGCCGCGCGTCCTGGTCCGCCGCCGTGGCGGCGAGATCGACTACATCCCGGGCTCCGAGATCGACTACATGGACGTCTCGCCGCGCCAGATGGTGTCGGTCGCGACCGCCATGATCCCGTTCCTCGAGCACGACGACGCCAACCGCGCGCTCATGGGCTCGAACATGATGCGCCAGGCGGTGCCGCTGCTGAAGAGCGAGGCTCCGCTGGTCGGTACCGGCATGGAGTACCGCTGCGCCGTCGACGCCGCGGACGTCATCACCGCCGAGAAGTCCGGTGTCGTCCAGGAGGTCTCGGCCGACTACGTCACCGTGGCCAACGACGACGGCACGTACACCACGTACCGCGCCGCCAAGTTCACCCGCTCCAACCAGGGCACCGCCTTCAACCAGAAGGTGCTCGTGGACGAGGGCGCCCGGGTCGAGGTCAACCAGGTGCTGGCCGACGGCCCCTGCACCGACGAGGGCGAGATGGCCCTCGGCAAGAACCTGCTCGTGGCGTTCATGTCGTGGGAGGGTCACAACTACGAGGACGCGATCATCCTGTCGCAGCGCCTCGTGCAGGACGACGTCCTCTCCTCGATCCACATCGAGGAGCACGAGGTCGACGCCCGTGACACCAAGCTCGGCCCCGAGGAGATCACCCGGGACATCCCGAACGTCTCCGAGGAGGTCCTGGCCGACCTCGACGAGCGCGGCATCATCCGGATCGGCGCCGACGTCGTCACCGGTGACATCCTCGTCGGCAAGGTCACCCCGAAGGGTGAGACCGAGCTGACCCCCGAGGAGCGCCTGCTCCGCGCGATCTTCGGCGAGAAGGCCCGTGAGGTCCGCGACACCTCGCTGAAGGTGCCGCACGGTGAGTCCGGCAAGGTCATCGGCGTCCGCGTCTTCGACCGCGAAGAGGGCGACGAGCTGCCCCCGGGCGTCAACCAGCTGGTCCGCGTCTACGTGGCCCAGAAGCGCAAGATCACCAACGGTGACAAGCTCGCCGGCCGCCACGGCAACAAGGGTGTCATCTCCAAGATCCTGCCGGTCGAGGACATGCCCTTCCTGGAGGACGGCACCCCGGTCGACATCATCCTCAACCCGCTGGGTGTCCCGTCCCGAATGAACCCGGGACAGGTCCTGGAGATCCACCTCGGGTGGCTCGCCAAGCAGGGTTGGGACGTCTCCGGCCTCGCCGACGAGTGGGCCCAGCGCCTGCAGGCGATCGGCGCCGACCAGGTCGAGGGTGGCACCAACCTCGCCACCCCGGTCTTCGACGGCGCCCGCGAGGACGAGATCACCGGCCTGCTGGACAACACCACCCTCACCCGTGACGGTGAGCGCCTGGTGAACTCCACCGGCAAGGCCCGGCTGTTCGACGGCCGCTCCGGCGAGCCGTTCCCGATGCCGGTCTCGGTCGGCTACATGTACATCCTCAAGCTGCACCACCTGGTCGACGACAAGCTGCACGCCCGTTCGACCGGTCCGTACTCGATGATCACCCAGCAGCCGCTCGGTGGTAAGGCGCAGTTCGGTGGTCAGCGCTTCGGTGAGATGGAGGTGTGGGCCCTCGAGGCGTACGGCGCTGCGTACGCGCTGCAGGAGCTGCTCACCATCAAGTCCGACGACGTCCTGGGCCGCGTGAAGGTCTACGAGGCGATCGTCAAGGGCGAGAACATCCCCGAGCCCGGCATTCCCGAGTCCTTCAAGGTGCTCATCAAGGAAATGCAGTCGCTCTGCCTCAACGTGGAGGTGCTGTCCTCGGACGGCCAGTCCATCGAGATGCGGGACTCCGACGAGGACGTGTTCCGCGCCGCCGAGGAGCTCGGCATCGACCTGTCCCGGCGCGAGCCGAGCAGCGTCGAAGAGGTCTGACGGAGGCCGGGCCGGCTGCCCCGCGCAGCCGGCCCGTCCCCCAGGCCCCCCTCAGACCACAGACAAACTCTCGAATCACGAAAGAGGGCTTGACGACCAGTGCTTGACGTCAACTTCTTCGACGAGCTCCGCATCGGCCTGGCCACCGCCGACGACATCCGCCAGTGGTCGCACGGCGAGGTCAAGAAGCCGGAGACCATCAACTACCGCACCCTGAAGCCCGAAAAGGACGGACTCTTCTGCGAGAAGATCTTCGGCCCCACCCGGGACTGGGAGTGCTACTGCGGTAAGTACAAGCGCGTCCGCTTCAAGGGCATCATCTGCGAGCGCTGCGGCGTCGAGGTGACCCGCGCCAAGGTGCGTCGCGAGCGGATGGGCCACATCGAGCTGGCCGCCCCGGTCACGCACATCTGGTACTTCAAGGGCGTGCCGTCCCGCCTGGGCTACCTGCTCGACCTGGCGCCGAAGGACCTCGAGAAGGTCATCTACTTCGCCGCCTACATGATCACCTGGGTCGACGACGAGCGCCGCCAGCGCGACCTGCCGTCCCTGGAGGCGCACGTCTCGGTCGAGCGCCAGCAGATCGAGAACCGCCGCGACTCCGACCTCGAGGCCCGCGCCAAGAAGGCCGAGACCGACCTGGCCGAGCTGGAGGCCGAGGGCGCCAAGGCCGACGTGCGCCGCAAGGTGCGCGAGGGTGCCGAGCGCGAGATGAAGCAGCTGCGCGACCGCGCGCAGCGCGAGCTGGACCGCCTCGACGAGGTGTGGGCCCGCTTCAAGAACCTCAAGGTCCAGGACCTCGAGGGCGACGAGCTGCTCTACCGCGAGCTGCGCGACCGCTTCGGCACCTACTTCTCCGGCTCGATGGGCGCCGCGGCCCTCAAGGACCGCCTGGAGACCTTCGACCTGGCGGCCGAGGCCGAGCGCCTGCGCGAGATCATCCGCACCGGCAAGGGCCAGAAGAAGACCCGTGCGCTCAAGCGCCTCAAGGTCGTCTCCGCCTTCCTGCAGACCAGCAACAAGCCCAACGGCATGGTGCTGGACTGCGTCCCGGTCATCCCGCCGGACCTGCGTCCGATGGTGCAGCTGGACGGTGGCCGCTTCGCGACCTCCGACCTGAACGACCTGTACCGCCGCGTCATCAACCGCAACAACCGCCTGAAGCGCCTGCTCGACCTCGGTGCCCCCGAGATCATCGTGAACAACGAGAAGCGCATGCTCCAGGAGGCCGTCGACGCGCTGTTCGACAACGGCCGCCGCGGCCGTCCGGTCACCGGCCCGGGCAACCGCCCGCTGAAGTCCCTCAGCGACATGCTGAAGGGCAAGCAGGGTCGTTTCCGCCAGAACCTGCTCGGCAAGCGAGTCGACTACTCGGCCCGTTCGGTCATCGTCGTCGGTCCGCAGCTCAAGCTGCACCAGTGCGGTCTGCCGAAGGCCATGGCGCTGGAGCTCTTCAAGCCGTTCGTGATGAAGCGCCTGGTCGACCTGAACCACGCGCAGAACATCAAGTCGGCCAAGCGCATGGTCGAGCGCGCCCGCCCGGTCGTGTGGGACGTGCTCGAAGAGGTCATCGCCGAGCACCCGGTCCTGCTGAACCGTGCGCCCACCCTGCACCGCCTCGGCATCCAGGCCTTCGAGCCGCAGCTGGTCGAGGGCAAGGCCATCCAGATCCACCCGCTCGTCTGCACCGCGTTCAACGCGGACTTCGACGGTGACCAGATGGCCGTCCACCTGCCGCTCTCCGCGGAGGCGCAGGCCGAGGCCCGCATCCTGATGCTGTCCTCGAACAACATCCTGAAGCCGGCAGACGGTCGCCCCGTCACCATGCCGACCCAGGACATGGTGCTCGGTCTGTTCTTCCTGACCTCGGACCGCGAGAACGTGAAGGGCGCCGGCCGCACCTTCTCGTCGACCGCCGAGGCGATCATGGCCTTCGACGCCCGCGAGCTGGACGTCCAGGCCCCGATCGAGCTGCGCCTCGGCGCCGGCACCGTCCCGCCGCGCGGCTGGACCGCCCCGGTGGACGAGGACGGCCAGCCGACCTGGTTCGACGGCGAGCCCTTCCGCCTGAGCACCACCCTGGGCCGCGCGCTCTTCAACGAGCTGCTGCCCGAGGACTACCCGTTCGTCGACTACGAGGTGGGCAAGAAGCAGCTCTCCGCGATCGTCAACGACCTGGCGGAGCGCTACCCCAAGGTCGTCGTCGCGGCGACCCTGGACAACCTGAAGGCGGCCGGCTTCCACTGGTCGACCCGTTCCGGTGTCACCGTCTCGATCTCGGACGTCATCGTCCCGCCGAGCAAGCCCCAGATCCTGGAGGGCTTCGAGGCGAAGGCGGAGAAGGTCCAGAAGCAGTACGAGCGCGGTCTGATCACCAACGACGAGCGCAAGCAGGAGCTCGTCGGCATCTGGACCCAGGCGACCAACGAGGTCGCGGACGCCATGGCGGCGAACTTCCCGAAGACCAACCCGATCTTCATGATGGTCGACTCGGGCGCCCGAGGGAACATGATGCAGATGCGCCAGATCGCCGGTATGCGTGGTCTGGTGTCGAACGCCAAGAACGAGACCATCCCGCGACCCATCAAGGCGTCGTTCCGTGAGGGTCTCACCGTGCTGGAGTACTTCATCTCCACCCACGGTGCCCGTAAGGGTCTGGCCGACACCGCCCTCCGTACCGCCGACTCCGGCTACCTCACCCGTCGTCTGGTCGACGTCTCCCAGGACGTCATCATTCGCGAGGAGGACTGCGGCACCGAGCGCGGCCTGAAGCTGTCGATCGGCTCCGTGGGCGCCGACGGCGTGCTGCGCAAGGCCGACGACGTCGAGACCAGCGTGTACGCCCGCATGCTCGCCGAGGACATCACCGTCGACGGCAAGCTGCTGGCCACCGCCAACACGGACCTCGGCGACGTCCTGATGGACGAGCTGATCCGCCACGGCGTGTCCGAGGTCAAGGTCCGCTCGATCCTGACCTGTGAGTCCGCGGTCGGCACCTGCGCCATGTGCTACGGCCGTTCGCTGGCCACCGGCAAGCTGGTCGACATCGGTGAGGCGGTCGGCATCATCGCCGCCCAGTCCATCGGTGAGCCCGGCACCCAGCTGACCATGCGTACCTTCCACACCGGTGGTGTGGCCGGTGACGACATCACCCAGGGTCTGCCGCGTGTCGTCGAGCTCTTCGAGGCCCGTACCCCCAAGGGTGTGGCCCCGATCTCCGAGGCCACCGGCCGCGCGCGGATCGAGGACACCGAGAAGACCCGCAAGATCGTCATCACGCCGGACGACGGCAGCGACGAGATCGCCTACCCGGTCTCGAAGCGCGTGAAGCTGCTCGTCAGCGAGGGCGAGGCGGTCGAGGTCGGCCAGAAGCTGACCATGGGTGCCACCAACCCGCACGACGTCCTGCGCATCATGGGCCAGCGTGCCGTCCAGATCCACCTGGTCGCCGAGGTCCAGAAGGTCTACAACTCGCAGGGTGTGTCGATCCACGACAAGCACATCGAGATCATCATCCGGCAGATGCTCCGCCGCGTGACGATCATCGAGTCGGGCGACGCCGAGCTGCTCCCGGGCGAGCTCGTCGAGCGCGGCCGCTTCGAGCAGGAGAACCGTCGCGTGGTCTCCGAGGGCGGTCACCCCGCCTCCGGCCGTCCGCAGCTGATGGGTATCACCAAGGCCTCGCTGGCCACCGAGTCCTGGCTGTCGGCCGCCTCCTTCCAGGAGACGACCCGGGTCCTCACCGACGCGGCGATCCACGCCAAGTCGGACCCGCTGCTGGGCCTCAAGGAGAACGTCATCCTCGGTAAGCTCATCCCGGCCGGTACGGGCCTGCCCCGCTACCGCAACATCCGGGTCGAGCCGACCGAGGAGGCCAAGGCCGCCATGTACTCGGCCGTCGGCTACGACGACTACGACCTGTCGCCCTTCGGCGCCGGCTCCGGCCAGGCCGTCCCGCTGGACGACTACGACTACGGCCCGTACACCGGCTGAGTCGCGCGTCACTGATCGCTCGCAGGGCGGTCACCCCTCACGGGGTGGCCGCCCTGCGGCGTTTCCGGGCCCTCCTCCGTCGTGCGGGGGAGGGGGTGGAACCGCTCGGCGGAGGGAGGTGGGGGAGGGGGCCGGTGCGGGAGGCTTCTCGGTGTCGGGACGACGGGGCTGGCGAAGGGGGCCGGGGATGAAGCGGGTGCTGGGCGTGGTGGCGATCACCGCGGGGATCGTGCTGGGGATGCAGGGGTGCCTGCCGTTCGGGGACGACAAGGAGCACCGGACGGTGGACTACGGGGTGTCGGAGCCGGTGAAGGAGCTGGTGGTCGAGGGGCACACCGGCGGGGTCGTGGTGACCGGTGGCGGCGACACGGTGCACGTCACGGAGAAGCAGGACTACGAGGACGCGCCGCCGAACACCACGCACGAGGTGAAGGACGGCGTGCTGCGGCTGACGTACGACTGCGGCGGCTGCGGCGTCGGGTACACCGTGCGGGTGCCGGCCGGGACGAAGGTGCGGATCAAGGAGGAGACCGGCGGGGTGCGGCTGAGCGGGCTGGCCGCCGAGGTGGAGGCCGAGGTGGACACCGGCGGGGTCGAGGCCACCGGGCTGACCTCGCAGCAGGTGCGGCTGAGCGCCCGGACCGGCGGGGTGCGGGCCGAGTTCGCGGCCGCGCCGGTGAAGGTGGAGGCGAAGACCGAAACCGGCGGGGTCCGGGTGAAGGTGCCGGCCGACGAGGCGTACGCGGTGGACGCGAACGCCGGGACGGGCGGCGTGGACGTCGGCATCCCCTCGCAGGCGGGGGCGGCGCGCCGGATCACCGCGCGGACGGACACCGGCGGGGTGACGGTCAGCGGTGTCTGACCGGGCCGTTCCGGAGGTACTGCCGGTAGGGCATGATCTCCTCCGCGGGGGCGGCGTCCCCGGCTACGGGGGAGGTACGGCGGTGGAGCGCGTGATGCGCTGGCGGACCTGGACGGGCGGGCTCAGCCCGTACGTCCTGGACACCTTCCTTGCGGTCTGCTCGGCGGTGGTGTCGCTCTGGGCGGTCTACAACGACGACGTCGACTGGCCGTGGTGGGTCTACCTGCTGGCGGCGTCCACCGCGCTGTACCTGCCCTGGCGGCGGGTCGCCCCGCTGCCGGTGCTGCTGGCCCTGAGCGTGCCGGTCTCGCTGCTGCTGTCGGCGGTCGCGCACTCGGCCGACCCGCAGGTGCCGTTGTACGCCGTGATCGGGATGTACACGGTGGCGGAGCGCTTCCCGGACCGGCAGCGCTGGCCGATGCTGGTGGTGGCGGTGGCCGCCAACGTGCTGGGTACCCACTCGCCGAACGGCGCGCTGTTCAGCGTGCTCACCTCGGTCGGCGGCTTCGTCTTCGGCTCGCTGGTCCGCTCCCAGCGGCGGCTGGCCCACCTGGAGGCCGAGCGGGCCCGCGAGGCCGGGGAACGGGCGGCCAGCGAGGCGGCCCGTGCGGTGGCGCAGGAGCGGGCCAGGATCGCGCGGGAGATGCACGACATCCTGGCGCACGCCGTCTCCCTGATGGTGATCCAGGCCGAGGCCGGGCCGCTGGTGGTGCACGGCGACCCGGACCGGGCGGTCCGGGTCTTCGACACCATCGCCGACTCCGGCCGTGACGCGATGGTCCAACTCCGGCGTGTCCTGGGAGTGTTGAAGGAGGAGGGCGCCGGCCCGGAGCTCGCGCCGCAGCCCCGGCTGGCCGAACTCGCCGAGGTGGCCGAGCGGGTGCGTGGCGCGGGGCTGTCGATGGACCTCGAACTGCCGGACGGGACGGGTTCGTTGCCCGCGGACGTGCAGGCCTCGGCGTACCGGATCGTGCAGGAGGCGCTGACCAACACCGTCAAGCACTCCGGCGCCACGCGCGCCTCGGTGCGGGTGGTCCGCACCGGCGACGTGCTGGAGGTGGTGGTCGCCGACAACGGGCGCGGGGTGGCGGCGGCGGCCGACCGCGCGGTGGCGGGCTGGTCCGGCGGCCGCGGACTGGTCGGCATCCGGGAGCGGGCGGCGGCCTGCGGCGGGCGGGCCGAGGCCGGCCCCGGCCCGGAGGGCAAGGGTTTCCTGGTGACCGCCCGGCTTCCGCTGGGGGCGGCGGGGGTGAGGGAGGGAGTGGGCGGATGACGCCGATTCGGGTGGTCGTCGCGGACGACCAGGAGCTGGTGCGGGCCGGGTTCGGGATGATCCTGGACGCGCAGCCGGACATCGAGGTGGTGGCCGAGGCCCGCGACGGCGCCGAGGCCGTCGAGGCGGTGCGGGAGCACGGTCCGGACGTGCTGCTGCTGGACGTCCGGATGCCGGTGATGGACGGACTGGAGGCGGCCCGCCGGGTGTGCGCCGAGTTCCCCTCCACCAAGGTGATCATGCTGACCACCTTCGACGTCGACGACTACGTCTTCGACGCGCTGTACGCGGGCGCCAGCGGCTTCCTGCTCAAGGACGTCCGGCGGGACGACCTGGCGCACGGGGTGCGGATGGTGGCCTCCGGCGAGGCGCTGCTCGCCCCCTCGGTGACCAGGCGGCTGATCGGCGAGTTCGCCGCCCGCCGCCCGGGCGCGCCGGACCGGGCGGTGCGCCCGCCGTCCCGGCTGCTGGAGCAGCTGACGCTGCGCGAGCACGAGACGCTGAAGCTGATCGCCCGCGGGCTGTCCAACGCGGAGATCGCGGCCGAACTGGTGGTCAGCGAGCACACCGTGAAGACGCACGTCAGCAACGTGCTCGGCAAGCTCGGGCTGCGCGACCGGGTGCACGCGGTGGTGTTCGCGTACGAGGCCGGCGCGGTGGTGGCGGGGGAGAGCTGAGGCGCGGCTTCGGGGGAGAGCCGAGGCGCGTCTGCGGGGGAGGGCCGCCGGGACGCGGTTTTTCGGTGGCCCCGGCCGGCTCCGGGGCCGTACCGTCCCGGGTATGAACGCGAAGCGTCCGCTGATCGCCGTGCTGACCGGCGCGGGTGTCTCGACCGACTCCGGCATCCCCGACTACCGCGGCCCGCAGGGGCTTTGGCGCAAGGACCCGAGCGCCGAGGAACTGGTCACCATCGGGCCGTACCGGGACGACCCCCGGGTGCGCGCGCGGGCCTGGCGGATGCGGCTGGAGACCGGCGCGCTGGCCGCCGGGCCGAACGCCGGGCACCGGGCGCTGGTGGACCTGGAGCGCTCCGGGCTGCCGGTGCGGGTGCTCACCCAGAACATCGACGGGCTGCACCAGGAGGCCGGGCTGCCCGCCCGCAAGGTGCTCGAACTGCACGGCAACACGCGGGAGACCCAGTGCCTGCGCTGCCGGGTGGTCGGGTCGATGGCCGAGGCGCTGGCGCGGGTCGAGGCGGGCAAGCCGGACCCGGACTGCCGGGCCTGCGGCGGCATCCTGAAGCCGCGGATCGTGATGTTCGGCGAGAACCTGGACCCGGAGGTGCTCGGGCAGGCCGACGCGATCGCCCGCGCCTGCGACCTGTTCATCGCGATCGGCACCAGCCTGCAGGTGTTCCCGGTGGCCGGGCTGCCGTACACCGCGGTGAAGAGCGGCGCGAAGCTGATCATCGTGAACGCCGAGGAGACGCCGTACGACGTGGCCGCGTCCGAGGTGATCCGGGAGCCGATCTCCACCTCACTGCCGAAGCTGGTCCGGCGGCTGGTCGTGGAACGGGCGTGAGGACCCTTTACGGACGTACCGCATGCATACGATGATCTTCCCGGCTTCCCCCCACGGCCTGGAGTGATCGAGCGATGACGACGACGGCGAAGTTCGACCCCTGGTCGGCCGCGTTCGTGGCCCACCCGTACGACGCGTACGCCGAACTGCGCGCGCAGGCGCCGGTGACGTACTTCGAGCCGACGAACCAGTGGCTCGTCCCGCGCCACGAGGACGTCAGCGCGCTGCTGCGCGACCGGCGGCTCGGCCGCACCTACACCCACCGGTTCACCCACCAGGAGTTCGGCCGCCCCGAGCCCGACCCGGCGCACGAGCCCTTCCACACCCTCAACGACCACGGGCTGCTCGACCTGGAGGCGCCCGACCACACCCGGATCCGCCGGCTCGTCTCCAAGGCCTTCACCCCGCGCATGGTCGAGGGCCTGCGCCCGACCGTCCGGCGCCTCGCCGGCGAACTGGTCGACGGGCTGCTCGCGGACGGCGGCGGCGACCTCATCGCCGCCGTCGCCGAGCCGCTGCCCGTCGCCGTGATCGCCGAGATGCTCGGCGTCCCGGAGGGCGACCGGCACCTGCTGCGGCCCTGGTCCGCCGACATCACCGGCATGTTCGAGCTCAACCCGAGCGAGGAGACCGCCCGCCGGGCCGTCACCGCCAGCACCGAGTTCTCCGACTACCTGCGCGCCCTGATCCGCGACCGCCGGGCGAACCCGGGCACCGACCTGGTCAGCGCGCTGATCCAGGCCCAGGAGGGCTCCGACGCGCTCAGCGAGCAGGAGATGGTCTCCACCTGCGTGCTGCTGCTCAACGCCGGGCACGAGGCCACCGTCAACACCACCGGCAACGGCTGGTGGGCGCTGTTCCGCCACCCCGAGGAGCTGGCCCGGCTGCGCGGCGCCGTCGACGAGCTGCTGCCCACCGCGATCGAGGAACTGATGCGCTGGGACACCCCGCTGCAGATGTTCGAACGGTGGGTCCTGGAGGACGTCGAGATCGGCGGCGTCACCGTCCCGCGCGGCGCCGAGATCGCCCTGCTCTTCGGCTCCGCCAACCGCGACCCGGCCCGCTTCGCCGACCCGGACCGGCTCGACCTCGGCCGCACCGACAACCCGCACGTCACCTTCGGCGCCGGAATCCACTTCTGCCTGGGCGCCCCGCTTGCCAGACTGGAGCTCACCGAGTCCTACGGCACCCTGCTGCGCCGGGCCCCGGGCCTGCGGCTGGTCCGCGAGCCCGAGTGGAACCCCGGCTACGTGATCCGCGGGCTCAAGGAACTGCTGGTCGAGGCGTAGGACGGGAAGAGGGGGGGCGGCCGTGGGCAAGGCGACGGGGGCACTGCTGGGGCTGGCGATCGGGGACGCGCTCGGCCGGGAGACCGAGTTCCAGGCCGTCGAGGAGATCACCGCCCGCCACCCGGACTGGCGGCGGCTCCCGCTGCCGAAGAAGGCCCTGGTCACCGACGACACCCAGATGACGCTCGCCCTCGCCCGCGGCCTGCGCACCGCCCTGGCGCGCGGGCCGCTGACGCCGCTGCGGCTGGAGCGGCCGGTCCGCGAGGAGTTCGTCGACTGGTGGCGCTCCCCGCAGAACAACCGCGCCCCCGGAATGACCTGCCTGCGCTCCTGCCAGCGGCTCAGCCGCCCCGAGTACCGCTGGCAGCAGGCCAGCGACGTCGGCTCCAAGGGCTGCGGCGCCAACATGCGGGTCGCCCCGGTCGGGCTGATCCGCGAGCTGGACGCCCGCGGGCTCTCCGGCGCCGCCCAGCTGCAGTCCGCGCTCACCCACGGCCACCCGACCGCGCTCGCCGCCAGCGACCTCACCGCGTACGCCGTCCGCCGGCTCGCCGAGGGCATCGCGCCGGCCGCGCTGCCCGCCGCGCTGCGCTCCTACGCGCTGGCCGGCCGCCACCGGTACGACGGGTTCTGGCTCGGCGACCTCGCCGACCGGTGGTACGGCCCCTCGCCGCAGGACGTCATCGCCCGCGGCTGGGACGACTGCCTCGAGGTGCTCGACCGGCTGGAGGCCGCGCTCGCCTCGCCGGACGTCGAGGCCGACCCCTGCCTGGCCACCGGCGGGGGCTGGGTCGCCGAGGAGGCCTTCGGCACCGGCCTGCTCTGCTTCCTGCTGCTGCCCGACGACCCGGCGGCCGCCGTCCGCCGGGCCGCCGTCTCCAGCGGCGACTCCGACTCCCTGGCCTGCCTGACCGGCGCCTTCGCGGGCGCCCACCACGGGGAGTCGGCCTGGCCGGCCGACTGGGTCGAGCGGATCGAGCACCGGGACGAACTGCTGGAGTTCGGGGCGCTCTGGGACTGAGCCGGAACCCGGAGGCGGGGTGCCGCGTCGAAGGGCCATGACGAACAGCAGCACCGGAACCCGTCGCCGCACCGTCCGCGCCGCCCGCCGCCCGGCGACGGTGCTCCTCGCCGCCGCGCTCGCCGCGCCCCTGGTCGCCGGCTGCGGCAGCACCGGGGCCGCGACCGGCACCGAGGTGAAGGCCTCCGCGCCGGCCACCCGCCCCGCCGTCGACCCGGCCCGGCTGGCCGCCACCGCGAAGGCCACCGACGCCTTCGGGCTGGACCTCCTGCACGCCCTCACCGCGACGCCGGACGGCGCCGGGCGCAACACCGTGGTCTCGCCCGCCGGGCTGGCCACCGCGCTCGCGATGCTGCTGCCCGGGGCGCGCGGTGCGACCGCCCAGGAGCTGGCCAAGGCCCTGCACACCGACCTCGACCCGAAGCAGTACGCCCTCGCCGTCGGCGCCCTCGACCAGCGGGCGGACGGCGGGGACAAGGCCACCCTGCGCCAGAGCGACGAGGTCTGGACGCAGCAGGGCCTCCCGGTGGAGCCCGACTACCTGGCCACCCTCGCCGCGGCCTTCGACGCCGGAGTGCACACCACCGACTTCAAGAAGGACCCGGAAGGCAGCCGCAAGGCCGTCAACGCGGCCGTGGAGAAGGCCACCGAAGGGCGGATCAAGGACCTCTTCGCCCCGAACACGATCGACCCGAACACCCGGCTGGTCCTCACCGACGCGCTCTACCTCAAGGCGAAGTGGGCCTCCGAGTTCAAGCCCGGACACACCGCCGACCGCCCCTTCCACAAGCTCGACGGCTCCACCCCGAACGTCTCCACGATGAGCCGGACCGACGACCTCAAGTACGCGGACGGCTCCGGCGGGATCGCCGGCGAGCCCTGGCAGGCCGTCGAACTCCCCTATGCGGACGGCACGTTGGCGATGGACCTGATCGTCCCCGCGCAGGGCGGCTTCGCCGCCTTCACCAAGGGGCTGGACCAGCCCGAGCTGGACCGGATCCTCGGCGCCCTCAGCGCGCAGCCCGTCGACCTGCAGCTGCCGCGCTTCCACTTCGACACGTCCAACGAGCTCACCCCCGCGCTGCGCTCGCTCGGCGTCCACTCGGCCTTCGACGACGCCGACCTCACCGGCATCGCCGAGCAGCCGCCGCTCGCCGTCAGCACGGTGGTGCAGAAGGCCACCGTCCAGGTCGACGAGGAGGGCACCGTCGCGGCGGCCGGCAGCGGCGTCGGGGTCGGCGTCGCGGCCGCGCCCGCCCCGCAGCGGGCCGCCCAGCTGCACATCGACCGGCCGTTCCTGTTCCTGATCCGGGACACCTCGAACGGGCGGCCGCTGTTCCTCGGCCAGGTCACCGACCCGCAGGCGAAGTAGCCGCCGGGCGGGGGCGGGGGCTACCAGGCCGGGTAGCGCCCGCCGAGCGCCGGGTGGCGCGGGTCGCGGCTGCCGAACAGCACCAGCAGGTCGTCCGCGACCGTCAGCAGCTCGGCCCGGCCCTCGACCGCCCCGGCCCAGTCGGCGGGCAGCGCCGAGGCGCCGTACGCGGCCCCGACCAGGTTGCCGCAGACCGCGCCGGTGGAGTCGCTGTCCCCGGAGTGGTTCACCGACAGCAGCAGCGCGGTGCGCACCGGGTCGGGGTCGAGGGTGGCCGCCAGCAGCGAGTACACCGCGATCGCCAGGCACTCCTCGGCGATCCAGCCGAGCCCGACCCGCTCCACCGCCTCCGCCGCGGGCTCGGACTCCTGGGCGATCCGCACCGCCCGGGCCAGCGCCTGGACGGTCTCCTTCGAACTCGGCAGCTCCCGGATCTGGTCCACCGTCTCGCCGACCGCCGCCCACGGCTCGGTGCCCTGGGCCAGCCGCTCGACCAGCGCCGCGAAGGCGCCCGCCGCGAGGTAGCCGGTCGGGTGACCGTGGGTCAACTGGGCGCACTGCACCGCCAGCCCGAAGGACTGCTCGGCCCCGAGCCGGGCCAGCCCGAACGGCGCCGAGCGCATCACCGTGCCGCAGCCCTTGGACCCGGGGTTGACCGGCCCCGGCCACCCGATCGCGGACGGCGCCTGGAACTCCGGGTGCTCCGACACCCCGCTCAGGCACGCGTTGCCCGGCGCCCGCCGCGCGTACAGGAACGGCTGGCGCAGCAGCCAGCCGTCGTACGGGCGCGGCTGCGGCTCGGCGTCCGGCCGCGGCTGGTACTGCGTCTGCAGCCAGCGCCGGTAGGCGCCGTGGACGGCCTCCGGCACCGAGCCGCCACCGCCCGTCCAGCCGCGGACGAAGCCGCGGATCAGGCCCTCGGCGGTGAACAGCGTCATCTGGGTGTCGTCGGTGACCTCCACCGGACCGGGCCCGGCGGGCAGCGCCGTCACCCCGTCCGGCCCGAACCGGTCCTGGATCTGGTGCAGTTGCAGGAACTCCACCGGCCAGCCCAGCGCGTCGCCGATCGCCCCGCCGAGGAGCGCCCCGCGCACCCGGTCCCGGTACCCCGACTCCGCCGTCGGCTCCGTCACGTCGAATCCCCCTTCGTTCGTGGCGGTGTACGTTCTACCAGGTTCGGAGACGGGCCCTAATCCCGGATCTCCCCGGCGCGCCCGTGCAGCGCGGCGCGGTCCGCGGCCGCCCGCCCGGCCGCCCAGCCCTCGCCGTCACTGACCCGCACCCGCTGCGAGACCAGCTTCGGGAACAGCCGGCCGACCTCGTCGTCCACCGCCGCCGAGCGGGCCGCGAGCGCGGGCAGCAGCCGTGCGTCCGGCAGCAGCTGCTCCTCGGTGCCGTCCTCGCGCAGGTGCCGCCCGGCCGCCGCGTCGCTGGTGGCCCGCTCGGTGGCGGCGGTCAGCCGCTCGCGGATCCGCGCCGCGTAGGCGACCAGGAACGACTGCCGGAACGCCTTGCTGCGCGAGTCCTTCCCGGAGCCCGCCTTGTTGAGCGCGTGGGTGGCCTGCACCAGCAGCGAGGTGTAGAGCAGCTCGACGCCGTCCAGGTCGCCGTCGAAGCCGATCACGGTGCAGAAGCCGAACTCCTTCGCCCACACCACCCGGCAGCGGTTCGCCGCCGCCACCGCGTCCAGCAGCATCGTCTTCGGGCCCTCGTACGGGTTGTCCACGCCGATCCGCACCGCCGCCGGGGTGTCCCGGTCGGCGCCGGCCGCCGCCAGCAGCGCCTCGTCGATGCTGTGCTGGGCCATCAGCTGCTGCGCCTTGGCGGTCAGCGCCTCGGCCTCCTCCGGGTACTCGGTGGACTCGGCCTTCGCCAGCAGCGCCCGGATCCGGGCCAGCATCCGCGGCTCGCCGGTCGCCGGGCCGGCCGGGTGCTCGGCCCGTACGGACCGGCCGGCGGCCCGGCCGCTGTGGCCCGGCGCCGGGCCGACCGGGGCGATCGGGGGCAGCCGGCCCCAGCTGCGCAGCAGCTCCAGGGCGGCGGTGGCGAGGGCGAAGCGGTCCAGCCGGTGCCGGTGGGCGAAGGCGCCGAGGAACTGCTCGTCGTCCGGCCACCACGCCTCGGCGTCCAGCTCGCGCAGCTGCTCCCGCCAGCGCCGGTCCGGGCCCGTCGCCGGGTGCCGGCGGTTCTCGGCGGCGATCAGGTCCACGGCGAGCGCCAGGTGGACGGGCTTCAGTTCGCGCCGTACCACCCGCACCAGGTCCGCCGGGCGCCACCCGGCGGACCAGCAGCGGCCCACGGCGGTGTCCGCGTACCCGAGCAGCGCGCGGCTGACCGCCGGCCACTGCCCGGCCGAGGCGGCCAGCAGCGAGGCGCCGGTGTCCAGTGCCAGGTCCAGCGTGTCGTCCGGCGCCGTGAGCACCGACCGCACCGCCTGCTCCAGCAGCGCCCCGGCGTCCCCGCCCTGCTGCGCGCGCTTGCCCACGGTGTGTCCCTGCTCTCCTCGACGGTTCCGGCCCTCCCGCCCATGATGCCGGAGGCGCGCAGGGCGCCCCGGCGGCCGGGGGAACGGGGGAGCGGGGGAACGGGGGAGCGGGGGAGCGGGGTGGCTCAGCGCTCGATGGCCTTGGCCAGGATCTCCGGCAGGCGCTCCAGCAGCCGGTCGGCCGCCAGCCGGATGCCGAGCGCGGCGATCAGCGCGCCGTACGCCGGCCCGGGTGGCAGACGGCCCCCGGCTGTGGTAGAGCGGGTGAAGGGTGGCCCGACACCGGCAGGTCGTGCGCGGGACACCCCCGCGACATCCGGCCGGGGGTCACGACCTGCGGCGTTGCATTTGTTTTGACCGCGCCCCATGCGCTAGGTACGCTCTGACCTTGTGCCTGGGGTGTCCCCGGGTCCTTGTGCGTGCATGCACACCGGTCGCCGCGCCGAGCCGGAGCGCCTTCCAGCGCCCCGCGCGTTGAGCGCCGTCGCTGTACATCAGCTCACGGGATTCCGTGCCGGAAAAAACCCAACACACCCGACCGCGTGGGTCGACCACGGGGCCGAGTGCGAGGGATCACCACAGGTTAGTTCCACCAAGCCTTGGCACACAGAAAACGGAGAAACGGTGCCTACGATCCAGCAGCTGGTCCGAAAGGGCCGGCAGGACAAGGTCGAGAAGAACAAGACTCCCGCGCTGAAGGGCTCCCCGCAGCGCCGTGGGGTCTGCACGCGTGTGTACACGACCACCCCGAAGAAGCCGAACTCGGCTCTCCGCAAGGTCGCCCGTGTGCGCCTCACCAGCGGGATCGAGGTCACCGCTTACATCCCGGGCGAGGGCCACAACCTGCAGGAGCACTCCATCGTGCTGGTTCGCGGTGGTCGTGTGAAGGACCTTCCTGGTGTCCGCTACAAGATCATCCGCGGTTCGCTCGACACCCAGGGTGTCAAGAACCGCAAGCAGGCTCGCAGCCGCTACGGCGCCAAGAAGGAGAAGTAAGAATGCCTCGTAAGGGCCCCGCCCCGAAGCGCCCGGTCATCATCGACCCGGTCTACGGCTCCCCGGTCGTCACCCAGCTGGTCAACAAGATCCTGCTGCACGGCAAGCGCTCCACCGCCGAGCGGATCGTCTACGGCGCCCTCGAGGGCGTCCGTGAGAAGACCGGCTCGGACCCGGTCGTCACGCTGAAGCGTGCGCTGGAGAACGTCAAGCCGGCCCTCGAGGTCAAGTCCCGCCGTGTCGGTGGCGCGACCTACCAGGTTCCGGTCGAGGTCCGTCCGGGCCGCGCCAGCACCCTGGCGCTGCGCTGGATGGTCGGTTACTCCCGCGCCCGTCGCGAGAAGACCATGACCGAGCGTCTGATGAACGAGATCCTCGACGCCAGCAACGGCCTGGGCGCTTCCGTGAAGCGTCGCGAGGACACCCACAAGATGGCCGAGTCCAACAAGGCCTTCGCGCACTACCGCTGGTAGTCCGTACCCCGTCACTAGACAGAGAGAGAACGAGCCACCATGGCTGCAACCTCCCTTGACCTCGCCAAGGTCCGCAACATCGGGATCATGGCGCACATCGACGCGGGCAAGACGACCACCACCGAGCGGATCCTGTTCTACACCGGTGTGTCGTACAAGATCGGTGAGGTCCACGATGGCGCTGCCACCATGGACTGGATGGAGCAGGAGCAGGAGCGCGGCATCACGATCACGTCGGCCGCGACGACCTGTCACTGGACGGTCGACGATGCCGACCACACCATCAACATCATCGACACCCCGGGTCACGTCGACTTCACCGTCGAGGTGGAGCGTTCGCTGCGCGTCCTCGACGGTGCCGTGACGGTGTTCGACGGTGTCGCCGGTGTCGAGCCCCAGTCCGAGACCGTGTGGCGGCAGGCTGACCGCTACGGCGTCCCGCGCATCTGCTTCATCAACAAGCTGGACCGCACGGGCGCGAACTTCTTCTTCTGCGTCGACACCATCGTGGAGCGCCTCGGCGCCACCCCGCTGGTGATGCAGCTCCCGATCGGTGCCGAGGCGGACTTCAAGGGCGTTGTCGACCTTGTCCGCATGAAGGCCCTCGTGTGGTCGGCCGAGGCCGCCAAGGGCGAGATGTACGACGTCGTCGACATCCCGGCCGAGCTGCAGGAGCAGGCGGACGAGTACCGCGAGCAGCTGATCGACACCGTCTCGACCATCAGCGACGAGATCGCCGAGCTCTTCCTCGAGGGCGAGGAGATCCCGGTCGAGCTGCTGCAGGACGTCATCCGCAAGGGCACCCTGAACTCGGACTTCACCCCGATCTTCTGCGGTACCGCCTTCAAGAACAAGGGCGTTCAGCCCCTGCTCGACGCGGTCGTCAAGTACCTGCCGTCGCCGCTGGACATCGAGTCCATCGAGGGCACCAAGCCGAACGACCCGGAGACCAAGATCTCCCGTAAGGCTTCGGACGACGAGCCGCTGGCTGCGCTGGCGTTCAAGATCATGTCCGACCCGCACCTGGGCAAGCTCACCTTCGTCCGGATCTACTCCGGCCGCCTGGAGTCCGGCACCTCGGTGCTGAACGCCGTCAAGGGCAAGAAGGAGCGCATCGGCAAGATCTACCGCATGCACGCGAACAAGCGTGAGGAGATCGAGTCGGTGGGCGCCGGCGACATCGTCGCCGTCATGGGCCTGAAGCAGACCACCACCGGTGAGACGCTGGCCGACGAGAAGAACCCGGTCATCCTGGAGTCCATGGACTTCCCGGCCCCGGTCATCCGCGTCGCCATCGAGCCCAAGTCCAAGGGTGACCAGGAGAAGCTGGGTGTCGCCATCCAGCGTCTCGCCGAGGAGGACCCGTCCTTCCAGGTCAACACGGACGAGGAGACCGGCCAGACCATCATCGCGGGTATGGGCGAGCTGCACCTCGAGGTGCTGGTCGACCGTATGAAGCGTGAGTTCAAGGTCGAGGCCAACGTCGGCAAGCCGCAGGTCGCGTACCGCGAGACGATCCGTCAGGCCGTCGAGCGCATCGACTACACCCACAAGAAGCAGACCGGTGGTTCCGGTCAGTTCGCCAAGGTGCAGATCGCGATCGAGCCGCTCGAGCAGGCCGAGGGCTACGAGTTCGTCAACCTGGTCACCGGTGGCCGCGTTCCGCGCGAGTACATCCCGTCGGTCGACGCCGGTTGCCAGGAGGCCATGGAGTTCGGTGTCCTCGCCGGCTACCCGCTCCAGGGCGTCCGCGTGAAGCTCCTCGACGGTCAGTCGCACGACGTCGACTCCTCCGAGCTCGCGTTCAAGATCGCCGGTTCGATGGCCTTCAAGGAAGGCGCCAGGAAGGCCAAGCCGGTCCTTCTTGAGCCGATGATGGCCGTCGAGGTCACCACGCCCGAGGACTACATGGGCGACGTGATCGGTGACATCAACTCTCGTCGTGGCCAGATCCGGTCCATGGACGAGCGCCACGGTGCCCGCGTCGTCACGGCGCTGGTGCCCCTCTCCGAGATGTTCGGCTACGTCGGTGACCTGCGCAGCAAGACCTCTGGTCGCGCGAGCTACTCGATGCAGTTCGACTCGTACGCCGAGGTCCCCAAGGCCGTGGCTGAGGAGATCATCGCCAAGTCCAAGGGTGAGTGACGTCCCGACTTCCGGGATGATTCCGACCCTTTAGGCTATTAGGAGGCGACCTGGGAGGATCCGGACGGATTCTCCCAGGGCCTCCGGCCCCCACCCATGGGACGGTACGAGGTGCTTCCGGCACCCGGACCAAGCCCGATCAAAGACCAACTGACGTCAGCACGGCGTACAGGAACTGTCCTCAGGAGGACTCAGTGGCCAAGGCGAAGTTCGAGCGGACGAAGCCCCACGTCAACATCGGCACCATCGGTCACATCGACCACGGCAAGACCACGCTGACCGCGGCCATCACCAAGGTGCTGCACGACGCGTACCCGGACCTGAACCCCTTCACGCCGTTCGACCAGATCGACAAGGCCCCGGAGGAGCGTCAGCGCGGTATCACCATCTCGATCGCGCACGTCGAGTACCAGACCGAGGCGCGTCACTACGCCCACGTCGACTGCCCGGGTCACGCTGACTACATCAAGAACATGATCACCGGTGCCGCCCAGATGGACGGCGCCATCCTGGTGGTCGCCGCCACCGACGGCCCGATGCCGCAGACCAAGGAGCACGTCCTCCTGGCCCGCCAGGTCGGCGTTCCGTACATCGTCGTCGCCCTGAACAAGGCCGACATGGTGGACGACGAGGAGATCCTGGAGCTCGTCGAGCTCGAGGTCCGCGAGCTGCTCTCCGAGTACGAGTTCCCGGGCGACGACCTGCCGGTCGTCCGCGTCTCCGCGCTGAAGGCCCTCGAGGGCGACAAGGAGTGGGGCGAGAAGCTCGTCGGCCTGATGCACGCCGTCGACGAGAACATCCCCACCCCGGCCCGCGCCGTGGACCAGCCGTTCCTGATGCCGATCGAGGACGTCTTCACGATCACCGGTCGTGGCACCGTCGTCACCGGCCGCATCGAGCGCGGCATCCTCAAGGTCAACGAGACCGTCGACATCATCGGCATCAAGGAAGCCAAGACCACCACCACGGTCACCGGCATCGAGATGTTCCGCAAGCTGCTCGACGAGGGCCAGGCCGGTGAGAACGTCGGTCTGCTGCTCCGTGGCATCAAGCGCGAGGACGTCGAGCGCGGCCAGGTCATCATCAAGCCGGGTTCGGTCACCCCGCACACCGACTTCGAGGCCCAGGCCTACATCCTGTCGAAGGACGAGGGTGGCCGCCACACCCCGTTCTTCAACAACTACCGCCCGCAGTTCTACTTCCGTACCACGGACGTGACCGGCGTCGTGACCCTCCCCGAGGGCACCGAGATGGTCATGCCGGGCGACAACACCGCCATGACGGTCGCGCTGATCCAGCCGATCGCCATGGAGGAGGGCCTGAAGTTCGCCATCCGTGAGGGTGGCCGCACCGTGGGCGCCGGCCAGGTCACCAAGATCCTCAAGTAATCGAGGCTCTGACCTGCCCGCCTCGTAGAGGCTGAGCCGAAGGGCCCCGCACACCTCCGGGTGTGCGGGGCCCTTCGGTGTGTCAGCTGTGGTGCTCCCGTCTGCTTCTGGTAACGGCCTGTTGAAGGTTTGTCCAGAACCGACTGCTATCCTGGCGGCTCATTGGGCTCTCCCGCGTTGTCGTCCGCAGCTTCCAGGGCGTTGGGAGAGGCTCCGGTCGGTGTCGTCTCCCGGCGGAGCACCTTCTCGATCGCACTCGATACATGGGGACGGGCAAGCACGATGTTCAACGAAGCATCCGGGAACGGCCCGGCCGGGGGGCCCGCGCCGCTGTTGTCGGTCGTCATGCCGATCTACAACGAGCAGGAGGCGCTGCCTCTGACCGTCCAGCGGCTGCGTCCGATCCTCGACGGCCTCGGCATCAGCTACGAGGTCGTCGGCATCGACGACGGCAGCACGGACGCGACTCCCGCGCTCATGCAGAAGATCCACCAGGACTGGCCGGAGTTCCGGATCGTCCGCTTCGCCCGCAACTCCGGGCACCAGGCCGCGCTGACCGCCGGCATCCACCGGGCCTTCGGCGACTACGTCGTGTCGATCGACGCCGACCTGCAGGACCCGCCGGAGAAGATCCCCGAGATGCTCGCGCTGGCCCGCGAGCAGAACCTCGACATCGTCTACGGCGTGCGCGGCGACCGCGGCACCGACACCGTCTTCAAGCGGCGCACGGCCGGCGCCTACTACTGGCTGATGCGCAAGCTCGTCGGCAAGAAGATGCCCAACCAGGCCGGTGACTTCCGCCTGCTCAGCCGGGCCGCCGTCGAGGCGCTGAAGGCGCTGCCCGAGCACCAGCCGGTCTACCGCCTGCTGGTGCCGTGGCTGGGCTTCCCCAGCGGCGAGGTCGTCTACGTGCGCGAGGAGCGCGTGGCCGGCAGCACCCACTACCCGCTGTCGAAGATGCTCCGGCTGGCCGTCGACAGCATCACCAACTTCTCCGCCGCCCCGCTGCGGCTGGCGACCTGGCTGGGCGTGCTGAGCTTCGTGCTCTGCTTCGCGCTGGGGATCTACACCACCGTCGAGTACGCGCTCGGCAAGACCGTGCCCGGCTGGTCCTCGCTGTTCATCGGCATGCTCTTCCTCGGTGCCGTCCAGCTGATCTGCATCGGCCTGCTCGGCGAGTACGTCGGCCGGATCTACTCGGCGTCCCAGGCCCGCCCGGCGTACTTCGTCGGCTACGACTCGGCCGAGGACAACGACCGCACGACCCGCCGGACCGTCACCTACGCCGGCTGAGCAACGCCGCCGTCCGCGGCCGGGGCCGAGCGCCCCGGCCGCGGACGGCGGCCGTCCCACGGCGCCGCCGGCGCGAGGGGCCAGACCAACGGAATGGACAGCATGGGGAGCACCGACAGCACCGGGACCTCGTCGGGGCCGGGCGACGTGCGCCTGCGGGACGCGCCGTCCCGCGCCACGGCGGTGACGGCCGGCGGGCCCCGGGAAACGGTGCTCCGCCGGCTGCTGCGTTTCGCCCCCGCCGCTGCCGCCTACCTGCTGCTGGTCGCCCTGCTGCTGGCCGCGGACACCCGGCCCGGCGACATCGCCCGCTACACCTTTTATGCGGCCTGGGCCGTGCTGCTGCCCGGCACCCTGGTGTTCCGGTCGCTGCGGCGCCGCCCGTACACGTTGGTCGAGGACCTGG
This sequence comes from Streptomyces sp. Y1, assembly GCF_041053115.1. Lineage (NCBI taxonomy): Bacteria > Bacillati > Actinomycetota > Actinomycetes > Kitasatosporales > Streptomycetaceae > Streptomyces > Streptomyces sp. Y1. The sequence goes on from NZ_CP163445.1 coordinate 4,509,525, forward strand.
CGCTCGGCGCCGCCACCGGCCTGGTGCTGGAGCTGGCGGCCTGGGCGGTGCTGATGCCGCTCGGGCTGCAGAAGGCGGCGATCGCCTGGCCGCTGCTGGTGGTCGTGCCGTTCCTGGCGGTGCCCGGGCTGCGCCGGCACTGGCGGCCGCGCGGCTACCGGCGGCAGTCGGCGGGCTGGTCCTGGTCGGTGGCCGGGGTCGTCGCGCTGACCTCGGTGTACTACTACGAGGTCTTCCTCTCCCGCTTCCCGATCCTGCCGGACAGCGACACCACCCGGCAGTACGGCGACCTGCCGTACCTGCTGTCGCTCGCGGGCAACGCCAAGCACGACTTCCCGCCCACCCTGCCGCAGGCGGCGGGGGAGCCGCTGCACTACCACTGGTTCACCTTCGTCCACATGGCGATGGGCGACCTGGTCGGGCACATCGACCTGACCGTGATCGAGATGCGGCTGATGGTCCCGGCGCTGGCCGCGCTGGGCATCTTGGTGACGGCGGTGGTCGCCCAGCGGCTGAGCGGCCGGGCCTGGGCCGCCCCGGTGGCGGCGGTGCTGGTCTTCGCGGTGGGCGAGTTCACCGCGGCCTACCCGAACAACGTCAGCAGCTGGACCTTCGGCGCGCCCGAGGTCCGGCTGATGTCCTTCGTCAGCCTGTCGCTCACCTACAGCCAGCCGCTGCTGATCGCGCTGATCGGCGTGGTCGGCGACGTGCTGCGGCGCGGCCGGGCGGACGGCGGGCCCCTGGACGACGACGGGCGGGCGGACGACGGGCGGGCGCCGGCGCTGGGCCGCGGCGCCTTCGTGCTCACCGCCCTCTTCGCGCTCGCCTCCAGCGCCGCCAAGGCGAGCTCGCTGCCGGTGACCCTGGCCGGCCTGGCCTTCGCCGGGCTGATGGTGCTGATCGGCACCCGGCGCATCCCCTGGCCGATCGTCGGCCTCGGCGCGGTGATCGGCGCCGCGCAGCTGTTCGCGACGGCCGTCATCTTCGACTTCGAGAGCTACGGCCTGGAGGTCATCCCGTTCGGCAACGTCCAGCAGTACTGGGCCGATCCGCAGCACAGCCGGACGGCGGCGGTGCAGGCCGTGGTGGTCGCCGCGACCCTGGGCGCCTTCCTGCTGAACCACCAGCTGAAGGTGGTCGGCGCGCTGCCGCTGATGTGGCGCCGGCGGTTCCGGCTGGAGCCGGTGCAGTGGTTCCTGCTCGGCGGCGCGATCGCCGGGCCGGCCGCCTACCTGGCCGTGAACGGCTTCAACTCCAGCTACTTCACCATCGCCGGCCTGCCGTTCGGCGCGCTGCTGTCGGCCTGGGGCTACTGCGAGGCCGTCGAGCGGGCCGCGCTGCCGCGCCGGGCCGTGGCGGCGCTCCTGGCCGGCGCGCTCGCGCTCGCGGGCGGCCTGACGTACCTGATGTACCGGTACTCCGCGGACTGGGCGACGTGGGCGGTCGGGCTGTTCGGCCACGAGAAGGCCTGGCACTCGTACGACCCGCTGCTGCCCGCGCTGGTCGCCGCCGGCGTGCTGGCCGCGATCGCCGCCGTCTGCGGGCTGCTGTGGTGGGCGGCGGCCCGGGCGGTGCCGGCCCTGCGGCGGCGCGGCGGCGTGGTACTGCTGACGGCCACCCTGGCGATCGGCCTGCCCGGCCTCGGGCTGGACGTCCTGCAGGCCCGGCACGTGGTCTGGGAGGGCTCCTGGATCCTGCCGAAGACGCAGATCGACGGTGCCCGCTGGGTGCGCGCGCACAGCGACCCGAAGGACGTCCTGGCGACCAACGGCCACTGCTGGGAGTTCGAGGACTACAAGAACGGCCCGACCTGCACCAACTACCGTTCGCACTGGCTGGGGGCGTACTCGGAGCGGTCCGTCCTGATCGAGGGCTGGGCGTACGCGCCGCGGCTGATGGCGACCTCCGGCGGCGCCGCGGCGACCACCGCGCCGTTCTGGGACGCGGCGCTGCTCAAGCTCAACGAGGACGCCTTCTACCACCCGACCGCCGACATCCTGCGCCGGCTGCACGACGACCACCGCGTCCGCTACCTGGTCGTCCAGCGCAAGGCGGGCCAGGAGTCGCCGCTGCTGGCGAGGCTCGCCCCGAAGGTGTTCGACAACGGCCGGGTGGCCGTGTACGAGCTGTCCTGACCACCGACCCGACCCGACGACGAAGCATGGGCACAGACATGGTCTCCACCGACAAGCGGGCCGTAGGAGCCTCGACCGACGAGCCGGGGGCCGCGGAGCGGTCCGGCTCCACGGCCAAGCGACAGCTCCCGTCCTTCGCGATCATCGGGGTGCTGAGCACGCTCTTCTACCTCGGCCTCTACGTGGCGGCGCGGCAGGTGGTCGACCCGCAGGCCGCCAACCTGATCGCGCTCGCGGTCAGTGCCGTCGCCAACACCGCGGCCAACCGCCGCTTCACCTTCGGCATCACCGGCTCGGAGGGGGCGCTCAAGCACCAGCTGCAGGGCGCGGTGGCCTTCGTGATCGGGCTGGCCCTGAGCGCCGGCGTGCTGGCGCTGCTGCACTACGCGGCGCCGCACGCCTCCAAGGTGGTCGAGGTCGGCGGCCTGATCGTGGCCAACGGCCTGGCCACCGTGGTCCGCTTCCTGCTGATGAAGGTCTGGGTCTTCAAGGACTGAGCCCCGCGGGACACGGCAGAACACCGGAACGGCGGAGCGCCCGGTGCCTCGGGCACCGGGCGCTCCGCCGTTCGTCGTGCGGTCGTCGCTACGCGGAGACGGTGGGCGGCCGGACGGCCTCCGCCTCGCGGCGCTCGGTCGGTGCCCCAGCGGTGTCCTGCGCGGTGTCCTGGGCGGCCGCCGGGGCGGCCTTGCGGGCCTTGAGCCGGCGGATCGGCCCGGGCGTCCAGTCCTTCAGCTTCATCACCGGCGACTCGATCAGGTGCCACGACAGCGCGGCCAGCACGACCGTCCCGGCCAGCGCGCAGGCGAGGAAGCCGAGCTTGCCGTACTTGGCGTAGCCGAGCATCGCCAGCGCCTGCTCGACGGTGAAGCCGTAGATGTAGATGCCGTACGAGTAGTCCCGCTTGCGCCCGATCCGCTGGAACGGGCCGGGCAGCCGGATCGCCAGCCACAGCAGCAGGTAGGCGAAGGCCGGGTAGCCGATCACGAAGACGCCGCCCCAGCGCAGCGTGGCCAGGAAGGCCACCGCGGACGCCAGTGCCAGGGCGTCGTTGATCGGGATGCGCTCGCGGTAGAGCTGGAAGGTCGCGCCGATCAGGAAGACGAAGCCCAGGTGGACGATGAAGTGGATGCTCAGTGAGCCCAGGCCCGGGAGGTTGATGCCGGAGCCCATGTCGCCGGGGATGCCGCGCCAGCCGGGCGCCTCGATCCAGTCGTTGAGGATCAGCACCCACAGCGCGACCGCGGCCAGCGGGACGAAGCGGCGGGCCCGCAGCAGCACCCCGCCGGCGGCCAGCAGGCCGACGACGATGTAGCAGAGGATCTCGTACTTGAGCGACCAGAGCGCGCCGTTGACGCTGCCGTCGAAGTTGGTGCCGCGCCGGATGCCCTCGTGGATCACGCCGGAGACGTCCCAGCCGCCGGTCAGCGAGGTGTTCCAGGTGCCGAGCAGGTAGGTCTTCGGGCCGTTCGGGTCGTTCCAGAAGCCGTTCAGGGTGTGGTGCTGCCAGCGGTACAGCAGCGGCATGATCACCAGGGTGGAGATCACCAGCGAGCCCCAGAGACCGGGGAGGATGCGCAGCGCCCGGTGCCAGGAGTAGCGGCCGATGGTGCTGCGCCGGCCGCTGCCCGTGATCATGAACCCGGAGAGCACGAAGAAGCCGATCACGGCCATCTTCCCGATGTCGGTCTGCTGGCCGCTCTTCTCCCACAGCGGGTCCAGGTGGCCCCAGGCGAGCGGGTAGACGTGCGAGACCACCACGGAGGAGGCCAGCAGCAGGCGCAGCAGGCCGAAGCTGTTGGCACGGCCGGAGAACAACTCGGCCAGGGTGCCCCGGGATCGGAGCAGACTGCGCGGTCTCATGGGGGTTCCTCAGGGGCTGGTGGGTGCTGCCGCGATGGCGGAGGCGCCGGACGGGTGGGTGCGTCCGGCGCCGGTGCTGCTCTGTCGGGCGCGGCCCTACGCGGCCGGGTCGGCGGTCTGGGCGAGCCAGAGCTCGCGGACGGCCTCGCGCAGGGTGCGGCGGGGGGTCCAGCCGAGGCTCTCCCGGGCGACGGTGACGTCGAGCTGCTGCCACTCGGTCTCGGGGCCGGTGCCGTCCGGCGCCGGGACCTCGGTGATCTCGGTCGGCACGCCGCTCTCCTCGATCAGCAGCTCGACCAGCTGCCGGGCGGTGGAGGCGGAGCCGGTGCCGACGTTGACGACGGCCGGTGCCGAGCGGTCGGCGGCGGCCAGCAGGACGGCGTCGAGGGTGTCGGTGAGGTCGACGAAGTCGCGCAGGGCGGTGAGCGGCTGGAGCGACAGCTGGGCGGTCTCGCCGGCCCGGCGGGCGGCGTCGAGCTTGCCGGCCATCACGCCGAGCAGGCTGTGGCCGGGCTGGCCGGCGCCGACGACGTTGCCGAGGCGCAGCACGACGCCGCTGATCCGGCCGGCCTCGACGGCGCGCACGACGGCCTCGGTGGCGGCCAGCTTGAGCTTGCCGTACTCCATCACCGGGGCGGCCGGGTCGCTCTCGCGCTGGCTGGTGCCGACCGGGGCCATGCCGTACTCGTGCACGGTGCCGAGGTGGACGAGCCGGGCCGGGGCGGCCATCGCGGCGACGGCCTCGACCAGCCGCTCGGTGAGGACGACGTTGGCCTGGTACATCTGCTCGTCATTCAGGCCCCACATGCCGCCGGCCGCGTTGACGACGGTGTCGATCTCCTCGCGCTCCAGCAGCGCGGTGAGCTCGGCCGGGTCGCCGGTGGAGAGGTCGAAGGCGAGGAAGCGGCCGGGGGCCGGCTCGGCCGGGGCCTTGCGGGCGAGGCTGACCACCTCGGCGCCGCGCTCCAGCAGGCGGGCGCCGAGCACCCGGCCGATGAAGCCGGTGCCGCCGAGGACGGCCACCCGGGCCGGTGCCGTGTGCGGTGCGCTCATTGCGGAGGACTCCAAGGGGAGGACGAAGGGTCAGCGGGGCCGGCGGGCCGTGCTGGTGGCGTTGCGCAGCAGGGTCTTCGCGCCCTGCCACTGGCCGGCGCGCATCGCGCCCGGGACGAGGGTGAGGGCGTGGATGCGGGCGGACAGGTGGAGCCGGGAGGCGCGCGCCGCCCGCGGCCAGCCCTGGGCGTCGAGGCGGTCGGCGGCGTCCAGGAAGTAGCGCCTGGCCTCGGTGAAGCGGGTGCCGCTGAACGCGGACGAGGAGGAGATGCTGACGGCGTGCCGGCGGTACTGGAAGACCCGCTCGTCGTCGACGACCATCTGCTCGCCGGCCTGCAGCAGGTCGATGACCAGGGCGAGGTCCTGGATGATCTCCAGGTTGTCGCGGAAGCCGGTGGTCTTCACGGCCTCGGTGCGCCAGCAGATCGAGGGGAAGTACAGCCAGTTGCCCTTGAGCAGGCTGACCGCGAGGTCCTCGCCGCCCATCAGCACCCGGCCGCGCTGCTTGGGCGCGTAGATGCGGCGCTTGGACTCGTCGGCGAGCGAGGTGCTGGGCCGGCCGTCGCTGCCGATGACCTGGACGCCGGGCTGGATCATCGCGACGCCGGGGTACTGGGTGAGGATCGAGCGGACGGTGGCGACGTAGCCGGGCAGCATGACGTCGTCGGTGCCCATGAACACCAGGTGCTCGTACTCGGCCAGGCCGAGGCACTTGCGGTAGTTGCCGGTGACGCCGAGGTTCTGCTCGTTGCGGAAGTACCGCACCCGGGAGTCGCCCAGCTCGGCGAACCACTCGGGGACCCCGGGCTCCTTCCCGTCGTCCACGACGGTGAGCCGCCAGTCCGGGTCGGTCTGGGCCAGCACGCTGCGGACGGCTTCCTGCATCAGTGCGACGTCGCCGTAGTACGGCAGCAGGATTTCCAGGGTGGTCATGGTGGAGGCACATCCGGAGGTCGGTTCGGGCCGGCGGGCGGGGCGGGGCCCCGCGGCGGGCCCATCATACTGAGCCGCGAGCGGGCCCCCACCGACGGTGATGCCCGGACCACCGGCCCTGCGGGCGGCGGTCCGGGCATCGGTCGGGCTCAGGCCGTGCGCAGGCTCTCGGTGTAGGCGCGGCACTTCTCGTAGTCCGGCAGCAGGCCGCTCGCGATCGCCTCGGCGAGCGAGGGCGCGGCGGCGTCGCGGGCGGACAGCTGCGGGGCGTCGGTGGGCCACTCGATGCCGAGGTCCGGGTCGAGCGGGTGCACCGCGTGCTCGCCGGTCGGGTTGTAGGTCTCGGAGCAGACGTACGACAGGGTGGCGTCGTCGGTCAGGGCGCAGAACCCGTGGCCGAGGCCCTCGGCGATGTAGACCGCCTTGCGCTCGACGTCGTCGAGCCGGACGAACTCCCACGTCCCGAAGGTGGGGGAGCCCACCCGCAGGTCGACGATCACGTCCAGGACGGCGCCGCGCACGCAGCTGACGTACTTGGCCTGGCCGGGCGGGACGTCGGCGAAGTGGATGCCGCGCACCACGTCCTTGGCGGACACCGACAGGTTGCCCTGGGCCAGCCGCAGCGGGTGGCCGACGACCTCCTGGAGGTGGTCGAAGCGGTACCACTCCATGAACAGGCCGCGGGGGTCGCCGTGCAGCTGCGGGGTGACCTCGACGGCGCCCTCGATGGACAGCTCGCGGAACTTCACTTGGCCGCCTCCTCGTCGAGCAGCGCGATCAGGTACTGGCCGTAGCCGCTCTTGCACAGCGGCTCGGCCAGCTCGCGCAGCTGCGCGTCGTCGATCAGGCCGGCCCGCCAGGCGGCCTCCTCGATGCAGCCGATCTTGAAGCCCTGGCGCTCCTCGATGACCCGGACGAACTCCGAGGCCTGGACCATCGAGACGAAGGTGCCGGTGTCCAGCCAGGCGGTGCCGCGGTCGAGCACGGTGACGTGCAGCTCGCCGAGCTTGAGGTACTCCTCGTTGACGGCGGTGATCTCCAGCTCGCCGCGGGCGCTCGGCGTCAGGTCGCGGGCGATCTCCACCACGCGGTTGTCGTAGAAGTACAGGCCGGGCACCGCGTAGCGGGACTTGGGCGCGGTCGGCTTCTCCTCGATGGAGATGACCTGGCCGGCCTCGTCGAACTCGACGACGCCGTAGGCGGTCGGGTCGGCGACGGGGTAGGCGAACACCATGCCGCCCTGCGGGGAGGTGCGCTCGGCGAGCCGGGTGCCCAGGCCGCTGCCGTGGAAGATGTTGTCGCCGAGGATCAGTGCGACGGGCTCGTCGCCGATGAAGTCGGCGCCGAGGACGAAGGCCTGGGCGATGCCCTCGGGCTTCTCCTGGACGGCGTACTCCAGCTTCAGCCCGAACTGGGAGCCGTCGCCGAGCAGGCGCTGGAACTGGTCCTGGTCCTGGGGGGTCGTGATGATGAGGATCTCGCTGATCCCGGCCATCACCAGGGTCGACAGCGGGTAGTAGATCATCGGCTTGTCGAAGACCGGGAGGAGCTGCTTCGAGACAGCCCGGGTCAGCGGCCAGAGTCGGGAGCCGGTGCCGCCGGCCAAGAGGATTCCACGCATGCCCCGCAGCTTATGTGAGGTCCGCGGGCCCCTGCCGGGGCGGGGCGGAGGGTTCTCCGCGCCCCGGTAGACTTCCCGCACTATGCGCATCCTCGTCACCGGCGGCGCCGGCTTCATCGGTTCAGAGTTCGTCCGCCAGCTGCTCGGCGCCGGCGCCACGGACCGGATCACCGTCTTCGACAAGCTCACCTACTCCGGTGTCGAGGCCAACCTGGCCCCGGTCGCCGACCACAGCGGCTACACCTTCGTCCGCGGCGACATCTGCGACGCCGAGGCCGTCGACCAGGTGATGCCCGGGCACGACGTGGTCGTGCACTTCGCGGCCGAGTCGCACGTCGACCGCTCGATCGAGGGCGCCGGCCCGTTCGTGGTGACCAACGTCCTCGGCACCCAGGTGCTGCTGGACGCGGCCCGCAAGCACGGCGTCGGCCGCTTCGTCCACGTCTCCACCGACGAGGTGTACGGCTCGATCTCCGAGGGCTCCTGGACGGAGGAGTGGCCGCTCGTGCCGAACTCCCCGTACTCCGCCTCCAAGGCCGGCTCCGACCTGCTGGCGCTGGCCTACCACCGCACCCACGGCATGGACGTCGTGGTGACCCGCTGCTCCAACAACTACGGGCACTACCAGTTCCCGGAGAAGGTCATCCCGCTGTTCACCACGAACCTGCTGGACGGCAAGAAGGTGCCGCTGTACGGCACCGGCGGCAACATCCGCGACTGGCTGCACGTCTCCGACCACTGCCGCGGCATCGACCTCGCGATGCGCAAGGGCCGGGCCGGCGAGGTCTACAACATCGGCGGCGGCACCGAGCTGACCAACAAGGAGCTGACCGAGCTGCTGCTGCAGGCCGCCGGCGCCGACTGGTCGATGGTCGAGCCGGTCGCCGACCGCAAGGGCCACGACCTGCGCTACTCGCTCGACATCACCAAGATCGGCGAGGAGCTGGGCTACGCCCCGCAGGTGCGCTTCGAGGACGGCCTCGCGGCCACCATCGCCTGGTACCGCGAGAACCGCGCCTGGTGGGAGCCGCTGAAGGCCAAGGCCGCCCTGCGATGACGAACCCGGTGGCCAAGCTGCTGGGGGCGCTGCCCCCCGGTGTGCGGCTCGTCGCGGGGGGCACCGTCGTGCTCGGTGCCTCCTCGTACATCTTCCTGGCGCTCGCCGGGCACGGCTTGGACACCACGCAGGTGGCCGGGGTCTCGATGCTGTGGACCCTGGTCATGTCGGTCGGGTACGGCCTGTTCTCGCCGGTCGAGCTGGAGCTGAACCGGCTGGTGGCCGCCCGTGACGTGGCCGGCCAGGGCCCCGGGCCGGCCATCCGGCGGGTGCTGCTGGCCACCGTCGTGGTGCTCACCGTGGTGCTGGCCGGCGTCGCGGCCGCGGCCCGTCCGATCGCCGACCGGTTCTTCTCCGGCGACCTCGGCCTGGTGGTCGGCATGGGCGGCGCCCTGGTCGGCCTGGCGGTCAGCTCGGTGGCCCGCGGCGCGCTGGCCGGCCTCGGCCGGTTCGGCTCGTACGGCCTGCAGCTGGGCGTCGACGGCGGTCTGCGGATCGGTCTGGCCGCGCTGATCCCGCTGTTCGGCGTGCACTCGGCGTTCGCGTTCAGCCTGATCCTGGTGATCTCGCCGCTCGCCGCCTCGGCGATCGGGATGCGCTCGGTGCTCGCCGACCGGCGCGGCGGCCCGGCGCCGGCCTGGCGCGACGTCGTCACCGGCCTCGGCCTGCTGACCGGCTCGACGCTGCTGGCGCAGCTGATGGTCAACGCTGCGGTGGTGAGCGTCGGCGTGCTCTCGCCGTCCTCCAAGGCGCTGATCGCGGCGCTGCTCAACGCGGTGGTGCTGGCCCGCGTGCCGCTCTTCGCGTACGCCGCCATCCAGGCCTCGCTGGTCTCCTCGCTGTCCGGCGCCGCAGCGGCCGGCAACCACGGGGAGTTCCGCAAGGTGCTGCTGCGCACCGGCGGCATCGTGGTGCTGATGTGCACCGCCGCCGGGCTGCCGACCGTGCTGCTCGGCCCGTGGGCCATCCGCGTGTTCTTCAAGGCGCAGGACGTGCTCGGCCCGGCCGACTTCCTGTGGCTCTCGCTCGGCACGCTCTGCTACATGCTCGCGACGGTCTTCGGCCAGGCGCTGCTCTCGCTCGGCCGCCACCAGCGGCAGTTGGCCTCCTGGCTCGCCGGCACCGTGGTCCTGGTCACGGTCACCCTGGTGCCCGGTGCGATCGCCACCCGGGTCGAACTCGCCTACCTGGCTGGTGCCGCCGTCAGCGCGGCTGCCATGCTATGGGCGCTGAACCGCTCCCTGGCCGCTCCGGCCGGGTCCGTGACGGATCAGCGGGCAACCGCGGCGGCCTCCCGGTCGTCCCAGGTCTGAGACCCCGGTCGACCCGGGGTTACCACAACCGGCGGCGGCAGGCACGTCACGCCACGCCTTTTACACTGTGATCTCTTGGCCACGCCACTGTCGCTGAAAGGCGCTCTCAGTCGTGCATCTCACCGTCATCACCTCGATCACCGGCGTGCTGGTGCTCGTCTACATCCTGGAACTGCTGCGTCGCCAGCAGCTCCGGGAGAAGTACGCGGCGATCTGGCTCGCGATCGGCGTCGTCGTCGCGCCGCTCGGCTTCTTCCCGACGATCCTGGACTCGACCGCCCGGAAGCTCGGCATCGCCTCCGGCGTCAGCCTGGTCCTGTTCGCGGGCTTCGTCCTGCTGCTGCTGGTCTCGCTGCACCTGAGCTGGGAGGCCTCCCGGCTGGAGGCCGAGACCCGCACGCTGGCCGAGGACGTCGCGATGATGCGCGCGTACCTGGCCGAGCACCACGACTACCCGATCGCGCGCAGCAACAACGACGCCGCCAAGGCGACCGACCCCGGGGTGACGGCATGATCGACGGCAAGCGGGTACTGATCATCCTCCCGGCCTGGAACGAGGCCGAGGGACTGCCCAAGATCCTCCGCGAGATCCAGCAGAAGCTGCCGGGCGTGGACACCCTGGTCGTCGACGACGGCTCGGTGGACGACACCGCGGCCGTCGCCGCGGCGCACGGCTCCAAGGTCGCGCAGCTGCCGTACAACCTGGGCGTCGGCGGCGCCATGCGCTTCGGCTACCGCTACGCGCACCTGCACGACTACGACATCGCGCTGCAGTGCGACGCGGACGGCCAGCACGACCCCTCGTACGTGCCGTCGCTGATCGCCAAGCTCGACGAGGCCGACCTGGTCATCGGCGCCCGCTTCGCCGGCGAGGGCGAGTACCGGGTGCGCGGCCCGCGCTCCTGGGCGATGAAGCTGCTCTCGGTGGTGCTCTCCCGGATCGCCCGCACCCGGCTGACCGACACCACCTCGGGCTTCAAGGCCTGCAACAAGCCGATGATCGAGTTCTTCTCGCAGTGGTACCCGGTCGAGTACCTGGGCGACACGATCGAGAGCATGGTCGGCGCGGCCCGCTGCGGCTTCGTCATCCGCCAGGTCCCGGTCGCGATGCGCGAGCGGACCACCGGCACGCCCAGTGCCTCCCCGATCAAGGCGACCATCTACCTCGCCCGGGCCGGCCTGGTCCTGCTGCTCGCGATGATCCGCAGGATGCCCAAGCACATCAAGGCGATCCAGCCCGCCACCAAGAAGGCGGCGGCTCCCGCTCGGCAGTTCGCCGGGCGGAGCTGAACCGGGCCGGGTACCCGGGGCGTCAGGAGGATGGGGGAGGTTGGACAGCCCGCGTTCGTGCACGGGTTCTGTGCAACTTGTTAGCGTGAGCTCCACGAACGGCCGTCTCCGTCGGCGCCTCCGGGCGGCCGCGCGGCCGCGATCGGGGCCGAACGGCCTGCCGGGTTTCTCGTAGACCGGACCATCCAGGGGAAGAGTCGGACTTCAGTGCAGACAACAGCAGACACCGTCGGCGAGCGCCGCGGCGCCCAGGAGAGCAGACGACCCGAGCCGGGGGACGGGCGGACGGACCGCCTGGTGCGGCGGTTCGACGAGATCCGGACCTGCCGGTGGTTCTGGCCGGTGGCGCTGGTCGTCGGCTACGCGTTGGAGGTCGCCTTCCGCCTCGTGCTCGTGCGGGGCCTGGACTTCCCCTCGGTCCACCCGGACGAGGACACCTACCTCGTGCTGTCCCGGGTCCTGGCCGGCCGCTCGGCCACCGAGGTCCCGGTCGGCGTGGTCATCCCGGGCGGCTACCCGCTGCTGATCTCCCCGGCGATGCGGCTCTCCTCCGACCCGACCACGGTCTACCACCTGATCCTCGGCATCAACGCGCTGCTCAACGCGCTGGTGTTCCCGCTGGCCTACCTGGCGCTGCGCCGCCTGGGCGTGCGCCGGCTGCTCGCCTACGTGTTCGGCGGCGTCACCGCGCTGCTGCCGCCGGTGATCTTCTACTCGCAGTTCGCGATGGCGGACACCGTCCTGCCGGTGCTGATCCTGGCCTGGCTGCTGTGCATGCACGGCTGGCTGACCGAGGGCACGGTCAAGCGGCGCGCCTGGTACGCGGTCGGCATGGGCCTCGCGGCCGGCTACTCGATGGCCACCCACGACCGCGGCGGCGTCGTGGTCGCGGTGACCGGCGTGGTCCTGGTCGGCGTGCTCGTGCTGCGCTGGGCGCCCTGGCGCACCACGCTGGCCGGGCTCGGCGCGCTCGGCGTCGGCGCGGGCGCCGCGAAGGCGCTCGCCTGGTGGCTGGAGCGGCAGTTCACGGTGCCGCCGAGCCAGGTCGGCACCTTCCTGATGGACGGCCTGAAGGACTTCAGCATCCTCCGGCGCACCCTGACCCGTACGGTCGGCCAGGTCTGGTACTTCATCGTCTCCACCTGGGGCATCGGCGGGCTGGCCATCGTGGTCTGCGTCGTCGCGGTGTTCAGCAGCCGCTTCCGGCGGCCGGACCGGATCGTCGGCGGCGTCATGGTGGCGCTGCTCTTCGGCACCGCGCTGGCCTCCGCCGCGGCGCTGCCGGACGACGCCCGGATCGACGACTGGGTGTACGCCCGGTACACCTCGTACCTGATCCCGGCCGCCTTCGTGGCGGGCACCGCGCTCCTCGCCCGGCTCCCGCGCCGGCGCCTGGGGTACGCGGCGGTCGCCACCGCCGCCTTCACGCTGCTGCTGGCGCAGGGCGTCATCTGGTCGGCCGGCTCGAAGCTGCGCACCCAGGTGTTCGTGCTGTGGGGCATGCCGGACGTGGCGTTCCTGAGCGCGGACTGGACGAAGCTCAACATGATGCGGGCGACGGCCGCCGCGTTCGTGGTCCTGGCGGGCGTCGTGCTGCTGCTGCTCGCGGGCGGCCGCAAGGTGATGTGGGCGATCGGCATCACGCTGGCGTTCTTCGCCTGCTTCTCGATCTCGACGATCACCGAGCACGTCTCCAAGCCGTTCTCGCATTGGCGCAAGTCCGCCGCCACCGGGTTCACCAAGACCGCCGGGATCAAGCCCAAGGACAACCTGGTGATCGCCTGGGACGTGGACTGGGGCCTGCGGGCCACCCAGACCTACGAGGTCTACCCGGGCCGGGTCTGGTACCGGGACCCGCGCTGGCAGCCCGTCCCGGAGGGCGCGACGGCCGTCCTGACGCCGCTGCCGTCCGACCCGAAGGCCGCGCCCGAGTCCTACTGGCCGACCCACCCGGCGAACTGGTACGTGGACCGGACGGACAAGCAGGGCGGCTGGGTCATCTGGCGCCAGCGCTGACCGCCTGAACGGCGCGAGGGCCACCCGATCGGGGCCGGTGAGGAGCACCTCACCGGCCCCGATTGGCATCCGGGCTGCTCCATGTGGCAGTATGTCCAAGTTGCTCGGTTGAGTGCCGATGCTGCGCGCCTCCCGCCGGGAGGACCGGAAGCGAGTCCCATGTACTCGTCGTTCCCGTGATGGCCGTCAAGCGTGAGTTCTACGCCACGGCAGCTGCGGGGCGGACGTACGGGAATCTTCCGGGAAGCGTGTGCGGGGCCTCGGCCCGGCGCCCCCCTCCCCGAAAGTTCGAAACCGACGAAGTGCTTCGCCGGTTTTTTGCAAGCGCGAAGGCGACACGCCCGAGCGCGGGGGTCGGAGGGGGAGTCGTGAAGTGACTAAGGACAAAGGACTACTGAGTAGCCATGGCGGGACAGAAGATCCGCATCCGGCTCAAGGCCTACGACCACGAGGTCATCGACTCCTCGGCGAAGAAGATCGTCGAGACGGTGATCCGTACTGGTGCGCAGGTCGCGGGCCCGGTGCCGCTGCCCACTGAGAAGAACGTGTACTGCGTCATCCGCTCGCCGCACAAGTACAAGGACTCGCGCGAGCACTTCGAGATGCGTACTCACAAGCGTCTGATCGACATCCTCGACCCCACGCCGAAGACGGTTGACTCGCTCATGCGTCTCGACCTGCCGGCGGGCGTCGACATCGAGATCAAGCTCTGAGAGGCGCACCGAAGATGGCTAAGCAGATTAAGGGCATCCTGGGCGAGAAGCTCGGCATGACCCAGGTCTGGGACGAGAACAACCGGGTCGTTCCGGTGACCGTCGTCAAGGCTGGGCCGAATGTCGTGACCCAGGTCCACACCGCCGACAGCCCGGCCGGCTACGACGCCGTCCAGATCGGCTTCGGCGAGATCGACCCCCGCAAGGTGAACAAGCCCCTCGCGGGCCACTTCGCCAAGGCCGGTGTCACCCCGCGCCGCCACCTGGTCGAGCTCCGTACCTCGGACGCCTCCGAGTACACCCTGGGCCAGGAGATCACCGCCGAGCTGTTCGAGGCGGGTGTCAAGGTCGACGTGACCGGCACCTCCAAGGGCAAGGGCTTCGCCGGTGTCATGAAGCGTCACAACTTCAAGGGTCTCGGCGCCGGTCACGGCACCCAGCGCAAGCACCGCTCGCCCGGTTCCATCGGTGGCTGCGCCACCCCGGGCCGCGTGTTCAAGGGCCTGCGCATGGCCGGTCGGATGGGCCACGAGCGTGTGACCACCCAGAACCTGACCGTGCACGCGGTCGACGCGGAGAAGGGTCTGCTGCTCATCAAGGGCGCCGTCCCGGGCCCGAACGGCGGCCTCGTCCTCGTCCGCACCGCGGCGAAGGGGCTGTGAAGGATATGAGCACCATTGACATCCTGTCGCCGGCTGGCGACAAGACCGGCAGCATCGAGCTGCCGGCCGAGATCTTCGACGCGAAGGTCAGCGTTCCGCTGATGCACCAGGTCGTCGTGGCGCAGCTCGCTGCGGCCCGTCAGGGCACCCACAAGACCAAGACTCGTGGCGAGGTCCGCGGTGGCGGCAAGAAGCCGTACCGCCAGAAGGGCACCGGCCGCGCCCGTCAGGGCTCGACCCGTGCACCGCAGTTCGCCGGCGGTGGCGTCGTGCACGGTCCCGTGCCGCGTGACTACTCGCAGCGGACCCCGAAGAAGATGATCGCCGCCGCCCTGCGCGGTGCGCTCACCGACCGGGCCCGCCACAACCGCATTCACGTCATCACCGACGTGACCGCGACCGAGGCGCCGTCGACCAAGGCCGCCAAGAGCCTGTTCGGCAAGATCACCGAGCGCAAGAACGTCCTCCTGGTCGTCGAGCGCGAGGACGAGCTGGGCCTGAAGTCCGCTCGCAACCTGCCGAACGTGCACATCCTGGACGCCGGTCAGCTGAACACCTACGACGTGCTCGTCTCCGACGATGTGGTCTTCACCCAGGCCGCCTTCGAGCGTTTCGTGGCCGGTCCGGCCGCGTCCGCCAAGGCCGTTGCCGCTGAGGGCGAGCTCGAAGGGAGCGCCGCCT
This sequence comes from Streptomyces sp. Y1, assembly GCF_041053115.1. Classification (NCBI taxonomy): domain Bacteria; kingdom Bacillati; phylum Actinomycetota; class Actinomycetes; order Kitasatosporales; family Streptomycetaceae; genus Streptomyces; species Streptomyces sp. Y1. Next base: position 4,524,862 of record NZ_CP163445.1, read on the forward strand.
GATGAGCGACGTTACGAGCAAGACGTTCACGGACCCCCGTGACGTCCTGGTGAAGCCGGTCATCTCCGAGAAGAGCTACAGCCTTCTCGACGAGAACAAGTACACGTTCATCGTGTCGCCGGGCGCCAACAAGACCCAGATCAAGCAGGCCGTCGAGGCGGTCTTCTCGGTCAAGGTCGAGGCTGTCAACACGATCAACCGTCAGGGCAAGCGCAAGCGCTCCAAGACGGGCTTTGGCAAGCGCAAGGACACCAAGCGCGCCATCGTGACGCTGGCCGAGGGCAACCGCATCGACATCTTCGGTGGTCCGGTCTCCTGAATCAGGGGATCGTGATCGTCGATTAGGACGAGGACGAGAGAGCCAAATGGGCATCCGCAAGTACAAGCCGACTACGCCGGGCCGTCGCGGCTCCAGCGTGGCCGACTTCGTAGAAATCACGCGGTCCACTCCGGAGAAGTCGCTGGTTCGCCCGCTGCACAGCAAGGGCGGCCGTAACAACGCCGGTCGTGTCACCGCTCGCCACCAGGGTGGCGGTCACAAGCGCGCCTACCGCGTGATCGACTTCCGTCGTCACGACAAGGACGGCGTGCCGGCCAAGGTCGCGCACATCGAGTACGACCCGAACCGCACCGCGCGCATCGCGCTCCTGCACTACGCGGACGGCGAGAAGCGCTACATCATCGCGCCGCGCGGCATCGCGCAGGGTGACCGGATCGAGAACGGCGCTGGCGCCGACATCAAGCCGGGCAACAACCTGCCGCTGCGCAACATCCCGGTCGGTACCACCATCCACGCGGTGGAGCTGCGTCCCGGCGGCGGTGCCAAGCTGGCCCGCTCGGCCGGCTCCGGCATCCAGCTGCTGGCGCGTGAGGGCAAGATGGCGCACCTGCGCATGCCCTCCGGTGAGATCCGCCTGGTCGACGCCCGCTGCCGCGCCACCGTCGGCGAGGTCGGCAACGCCGAGCAGTCGAACATCAACTGGGGCAAGGCCGGCCGCATGCGCTGGAAGGGCGTCCGCCCGACCGTGCGTGGTGTCGCCATGAACCCGATCGACCACCCGCACGGTGGTGGTGAGGGTAAGACCTCCGGTGGTCGCCACCCGGTCTCGCCGTGGGGTAAGCCCGAGGGCCGTACCCGTCGCCCGAACAAGGCGTCGGACAAGCTCATCGTGCGCCGCCGCAAGACCAACAAGAAGCGCTAGGAGCAGGTCAGATGCCGCGCAGTCTCAAGAAGGGCCCCTTCATCGACGGCCACCTCATCAAGAAGGTGGACGCTCAGAACGAGGCGGGTACTCAGAACGTCATCAAGACCTGGTCCCGTCGTTCCGTGATCTCGCCGAGCATGCTCGGTCACACGATCGCGGTCCACGATGGCCGCAAGCACGTCCCGGTGTTCGTCACCGAGTCGATGGTCGGCCACAAGCTCGGCGAGTTCGCTCCGACCCGCACCTTCCGTGGCCACGTGAAGGAAGACCGGAAGTCGAAGCGTCGCTAGGTGTCCCTTCTGCGGCTCCGCCGCAGAGGCACTGAGCTTTAGCGCCAGAACGACTCAATGACTTACTCCATTAAGGGGACAACCATGGAAGCCAGGGCACAGGCGCGGTACATCCGCGTGACGCCCATGAAGGCCCGCCGCGTGGTGGACCTCATCCGTGGCATGAATGCCACGGAGGCCCAGGCCGTCCTGCGTTTCGCTCCGCAGGCCGCCACCGTGCCGGTCGGCAAGGTGCTCGACAGCGCCATTGCCAACGCCGCGCACAACTACAACCACTCCAACGTGGACGACCTCTACATCTCCGAGGCGTACGTTGACGAGGGCCCGACCCTGAAGCGGTTCCGTCCGCGTGCCCAGGGCCGCGCCTACCGGATCCGCAAGCGGACCAGCCACATCACCGTGGTCGTCAGCAGCAAGGAAGGGACCCGGTAATGGGCCAGAAGGTTAACCCGCACGGGTTCCGCCTCGGCATCAGCACGGACTTCAAGTCCCGCTGGTACGCCGACAAGCTGTACAAGGACTACGTCAAGGAAGACGTCGCGATCCGTCGTCTCATGACGAAGGGCATGGAGCGCGCCGGCATCTCGAAGGTTGAGATCGAGCGCACCCGTGACCGCGTCCGCGTGGACATCCACACCGCCCGTCCGGGCATCGTGATCGGCCGCCGCGGCGCGGAGGCCGACAAGATCCGGGGCAACCTGGAGAAGCTGACCGGCAAGCAGGTCCAGCTGAACATCCTCGAGGTCAAGAACCCCGAGCTGGACGCCCAGCTCGTGGCTCAGGGCGTCGCGGAGCAGCTGTCCTCGCGCGTCTCCTTCCGTCGTGCCATGCGCAAGTCGATGCAGGGCACCATGAAGTCCGGCGCCAAGGGCATCAAGGTCCAGTGCTCCGGTCGTCTCGGCGGCGCCGAGATGAGCCGTTCGGAGTTCTACCGCGAGGGCCGTGTGCCGCTGCACACCCTGCGCGCGAACGTCGACTACGGCTTCTTCGAGGCCAAGACCACCTTCGGCCGCATCGGCGTGAAGGTCTGGATCTACAAGGGCGACGTCAAGAACATCGCCGAGGTCCGCGCTGAGAACGCCGCTGCCCGCTCGGGCAACCGCCCGGCCCGTCCCGAGGGTGGTCGTCCCGCCCGCGGTGGCGAGCGCCGTGGTGGCGAGCGCGGTGGCCGCGGCCGTCGTCCCGCCGCTGCCGAGGCTCAGGCCCCGGCTGCCGTCGAGGCTCCGGCTGCCGAGAACACCGGAACGGAGGCCTGACCCCAATGCTGATCCCCCGTAGGGTCAAGCACCGCAAGCAGCACCACCCGAAGCGCCGCGGCGCTTCGAAGGGTGGCACCGAGCTGGCGTTCGGCCAGTACGGCATCCAGGCCGTGACCCCGGCCTACGTGACGAACCGTCAGATCGAGTCCGCTCGTATCGCGATCACCCGTCACATCCGTCGTGGCGGCAAGGTCTGGATCAACATCTACCCGGACCGCCCGCTCACCAAGAAGCCGGCCGAGACCCGCATGGGTTCCGGTAAGGGTTCGCCGGAGTGGTGGATCGCGAACGTGCACCCGGGTCGGGTCATGTTCGAGCTGTCGTACCCGAACGAGAAGACTGCGCGCGAGGCGCTCACCCGTGCCGCGCACAAGCTTCCGATGAAGTGCCGGATCGTCCGGCGCGAGGACGGTGAAAGCTGATGTCGGCCGCTACCAAGGCTGCTGAGCTTCGTCAGCTGGACAACGAGGCCCTCGTTGCCAAGCTCCGCGAGGCCAAGGAGGAGCTGTTCAACCTCCGCTTCCAGGCGGCGACCGGGCAGCTCGACAACCACGGCCGGCTCAAGCTGGTCCGTAAGGACATCGCGCGGATCTACACCCTGATGCGCGAGCGCGAGCTGGGCATCGAGACGGTGGAGAACGCCTGATGACTGAGAACACCAACGAGACGCGCGGTTTCCGCAAGACCCGTGAGGGTCTCGTCGTCAGCGACAAGATGGACAAGACCGTCGTCGTCGCCGTCGAGGACCGCGTCAAGCACGCGCTGTACGGCAAGGTCATTCGCCGTACCAACAAGCTGAAGGCGCACGACGAGCAGAACGCGTGCGGTGTCGGCGACCGTGTCCTCCTGATGGAGACCCGGCCGCTGTCCGCGACGAAGCGCTGGCGCGTCGTCGAGATCCTCGAGAAGGCCAAGTAACGAAGCCGATGTGGTACGGCCGTATGTGCAGCGGGTCCCCCCGGGACGCCGGTGTGAGCAGCGGCCGGCCCGTCGACTCTCGTTGACGATCAGGAGAAAGCTGTGATCCAGCAGGAGTCGCGACTGCGTGTTGCCGACAACACTGGTGCCAAGGAGATCCTTTGCATCCGTGTTCTCGGTGGCTCCGGTCGCCGCTACGCCGGAATCGGGGACGTCATCGTCGCGACCGTCAAGGACGCGATCCCCGGTGGTTCGGTCAAGAAGGGTGACGTCGTCAAGTGCGTCGTCGTCCGCACCGTCAAGGAGCGTCGTCGTCCGGATGGCTCGTACATCCGCTTCGACGAGAACGCCGCTGTCGTGCTGAAGAACACCGAGGGTGACCCCCGTGGTACCCGCATCTTCGGCCCGGTGGGCCGCGAGCTGCGCGACAAGAAGTTCATGAAGATCATCTCGCTGGCGCCGGAGGTGCTCTAACCCATGGCGAACAGCATGAAGATCAAGAAGGGTGACCTGGTCCAGGTCATCACCGGCAAGGACAAGGGCAAGCAGGGCAAGGTCATCCAGGCCATGCCGGCTGAGAACAAGGTCCTGGTCGAGGGTGTCAACCGGGTCAAGAAGCACACCAAGCCGGGTCCGGGTACCCAGGGTGGCATCGTGACCGTCGAGGCCCCGGTGCACGTCTCCAACGTCCAGCTGGTCGTGGAGAAGGACGGCAAGAAGGTCGTCACCCGCGTCGGCTACCGCTTCGACGACCAGGGCAACAAGATCCGCGTTGCCAAGCGGACCGGTGAGGACATCTGATGTCTGAGACGACTGTTGAGAAGGTGGCCCCCCGCCTCAAGGAGCGTTACAACTCCGAGATCAAGGGCCAGCTGCAGGAGCAGTTCTCGTACGAGAACGTCATGCTGATCCCCGGCCTGGTCAAGGTCGTGGTCAACATGGGTGTCGGCGAGGCCGCCCGTGACAGCAAGCTGATCGAGGGCGCGATCCGCGACCTGACCGCGATCACCGGTCAGAAGCCGGCCGTGACCAAGGCTCGCAAGTCCATCGCGCAGTTCAAGCTGCGCGAGGGCCAGCCGATCGGCACCCACGTCACCCTCCGTGGTGACCGCATGTGGGAGTTCCTGGACCGTCTGGTGTCGCTGGCTCTGCCGCGTATCCGCGACTTCCGTGGCCTCTCCCCGAAGCAGTTCGACGGCCGTGGCAACTACACCTTCGGTCTGACCGAGCAGGTTATGTTCCACGAGATCGACCAGGACAAGGTCGACCGTCAGCGCGGTATGGACATCACCGTCGTGACCACCGCTCAGACCGACGACGAGGGCCGGGCGCTCCTGCGCGCTCTGGGCTTCCCGTTCAAGGAGGCGTGAGCCAATGGCGAAGAAGTCCCTCATCGCGAAGTCCGAGCGCAAGCCGAAGTTCGGCGTCCGGGCCTACACCCGGTGCCAGCGCTGCGGCCGTCCGCACTCGGTGTACCGCAAGTTCGGCCTGTGCCGTGTCTGCCTCCGTGAGATGGCGCACCGCGGCGAGCTGCCGGGCGTGACCAAGAGCTCCTGGTAATCAACCCAGCGCTCTAGGCACAGCCAGCGAAGCAGAGGTGCCCGATCCCACATCGGCCCGTTTTGGGCCTGCCGTACGGATTCCCGTAAGGTAGTGGGGTCGGGCCCCCTGCCACGGCTTCCCCATGGATGTCCGTGGCCCTCTTGGGGAGGGCTCGCACCCAGTCTTACTACGTCGTAGGTCCCCTGCGCTTGTGCCCTTTCCGCACTCTCCGGAGTGCGGCGAGGGGACCTGGTGCGGAGAAACCACGGCGAGAGAGGCCTGAGGCCATCATGACCATGACCGACCCCATCGCAGACATGCTCACGCGTCTGCGTAACGCCAACTCGGCGTACCACGACTCCGTGGCGATGCCGTCGAGCAAGATCAAGGCGCACGTCGCCGAGATCCTGCAGCAGGAGGGTTACATCTCCTCCTACAAGGTTGAGGACCTGGAGGAGGTGGTCGGCAAGACGCTGACCATCGAGCTCAAGTTCGGCCCCAACCGTGAGCGCTCCATCGCCGGCATCAAGCGCATCAGCAAGCCGGGTCTGCGTGTTTACGCAAAGTCCACCAACCTGCCGAAGGTTCTCGGCGGCCTGGGCGTGGCGATCATCTCCACGTCCTCCGGCCTCCTGACCGACAAGCAGGCCGCCAAGAAGGGCGTAGGCGGAGAAGTTCTCGCCTACGTCTGGTAATTCGGGAAACGGAGGTACAGCAATGTCGCGCATTGGACGGCTGCCCATCCAGGTCCCCGCTGGCGTGGACGTCACCATCGATGGCCAGACGGTCTCGGTGAAGGGCCCCAAGGGCTCGCTCACCCACGTCGTCGCTGAGCCGATCGAGATCGGCAAGGGCGAGGACGGCACCGTGCTCGTCACCCGCCCGAACGACGAGCGTCGCTCGAAGGCCCTGCACGGCCTGACCCGCACGCTGGTGGCGAACATGATCACCGGTGTGACCGCGGGCTACCGCAAGTCGCTGGAGATCAGCGGTGTCGGCTACCGCGTCAACGCGAAGGGCTCCGACATGGAGTTCGCGCTTGGCTACAGCCACCCGATCCTGGTCACCGCGCCCGAGGGCATCTCCTTCGTCGTCGAGTCCCCCACCAAGTTCCACGTGGACGGCATCGACAAGCAGAAGGTCGGCGAGGTCGCCGCGAACATCCGCAAGCTGCGCAAGCCCGACCCGTACAAGGCCAAGGGCGTCAAGTACGCGGGCGAGGTCATCCGCCGCAAGGTCGGAAAGAGTGGTAAGTAAGCGATGAGTGTCTCTGTCAAGATCGGCAAGGGCAACGCCTACAAGAGCGCCGCTCGCAAGCGCCGCGCGATCCGCGTTCGCAAGCGCGTCGTCGGCACCGAGGTGCGTCCGCGTCTCGTCGTGACGCGCTCGAACCGTCACATGGTCGCCCAGGTCATCGACGACGCGAAGGGTCACACCCTGGCGTCGGCGTCCACCCTCGACGTGTCCATCAAGGGCGCCGAGGGCGACAAGACCGAGCTGGCCAAGAAGGTCGGGAGCCTGGTCGCCGAGCGCGCCAAGGCCGCCGGCATCGAGTCGGTCGTCTTCGACCGCGCGGGCAACCGGTACGCCGGCCGCATCGCCGCCCTGGCGGACGCGGCTCGCGAGGCCGGGCTCGACTTCTAAGCCGCTCGTCGACTCTGTCGACGGACGTAAACGAGAGAGGTAATTCCAATGGCTGGACCCCAGCGCCGCGAAGGCGGCGCCGGTCGCGGCACGGGTGGCGAGCGGCGCGACCGTAAGCGTGACGGTCAGGGCAACGCCCAGGCCGTCGAGAAGACCGCTTACGTCGAGCGCGTCGTCGCGATCAACCGTGTCGCCAAGGTTGTCAAGGGTGGCCGTCGCTTCAGCTTCACCGCGCTCGTCGTGGTGGGCGATGGCGAGGGCACCGTGGGTGTCGGTTACGGCAAGGCGAAGGAGGTTCCGGCCGCCATCGCGAAGGGTGTCGAGGAGGCCAAGAAGAACTTCTTCAAGGTCCCCCGTATCCAGGGCACCATCCCGCACCCCATCCAGGGTGAGAAGGCCGCCGGCGTCGTGCTGCTGAAGCCCGCCGCCCCCGGTACCGGTGTTATCGCCGGTGGTCCGGTGCGCGCCGTCCTGGAGTGCGCCGGCATCCACGACATCCTGTCGAAGTCGCTCGGCTCGGACAACGCGATCAACATCGTGCACGCCACCGTGGTGGCTCTGAAGGGCCTCGTCCGCCCCGAGGAGATCGCCGCCCGTCGTGGCCTGCCGCTGGAGGACGTGGCTCCCGCCGCCCTGCTGCGGGCTCGTGCTGCTGGGGTGAGCGCCTGATGGCTCGCCTGAAGATCACGCAGACCAAGTCGTACATCGGCAGCAAGCAGAACCACCGTGACACCCTGCGTTCGCTTGGTCTCAAGCGCATGCACGACGTCGTGGTGAAGGAGGACCGTCCCGAGATCCGCGGGATGGCCCACACGGTCCGTCACCTGGTGACGGTTGAGGAGGTGGACTGATCATGGGCGACAACCCGATCAAGATCCACAACCTGCGTCCCGCCCCGGGTGCCAAGACCGACAAGATCCGCGTGGGTCGTGGTGAGGGTTCCAAGGGTAAGACCGCTGGTCGTGGTACCAAGGGCACCAAGGCCCGCTACCAGGTTCCGCAGCGCTTCGAGGGTGGCCAGATGCCGCTCCACATGCGCCTGCCGAAGCTGAAGGGCTTCAAGAACCCGTTCAAGATCACGTTCCAGGTCGTGAACCTGGACAAGCTGGCCGAGCTCTACCCGCAGGGTGGCGAGGTCACGGTCGAGGACCTGGTCGCCAAGGGCGCGGTTCGCAAGAACTCCCTCGTCAAGGTGCTCGGCACCGGCGAGGTCTCGGTCGCGCTGCAGGTGACGGTGGACGCCGTCTCCGGCTCCGCCGCCGAGAAGATCAAGGCCGCCGGCGGTACGGTCACCGAGCTCGTCTGAGCTCCCTGACCCCGCCGACCACCGGCTTCGAGCCCCGCACCTCCTCCGGGAGGTGCGGGGCTCGTGCTTTTACCCGGGCTTTCACCGCGGGGCCGAAATCAGCCGGTGCCGACCCTCGTTCTTTTGTGTGGCAAACCCGGGCATCCCGTACCCCGTGAGTGGGGGAGTCGCGGCTCACGCTTCTTCGGAGTGGCCGCGCACTGTTAGAGTCCGTGGAGTTCCCTTGTAGGCTGCGCGTAGGCTCGCCTGTGCCGTCTGTACGGGAGCCCGAACCGCAAACTCCCCCAATCAGGACCGACCCTCCCGCCGACGACGCGCGGGAGGCGCAGGAGGCACCGTGCTCAGTGCGTTCGCGCGGGCGTTCCAGACGCCCGACCTGCGCAAGAAGCTGCTGTTCACGCTGGGCATCATGGTGCTGTTCCGGCTGGGCTCGCACATCCCGATCCCGGGAGTCAACTTCCAGGCGGTCAACGTCTGTGTGAGCGACAGCAAGAGGAACGGCCTGTTCGGGCTGGTCAACCTCTTCAGCGGTGGCGCGCTGCTGCAGCTGACGATCTTCGCGCTCGGCATCATGCCGTACATCACGGCGAGCATCATCCTCCAGCTCCTCACGGTCGTGATCCCGCGACTGGAGATGCTGAAGAAGGAGGGTCAGGCCGGCCAGGCGAAGATCACCCAGTACACCCGCTACCTGACCATCGCGCTCGCCGTGCTCCAGGGCACCGGCATCGTCGCGACGGCCTCCAGCGGCGCGCTGTTCTCGGGCTGCCCGGTGGCCAACGAGATCGTTCCGGACACCGGCGTGTTCCGGATCGCCGTCATGGTCATCACCATGACCGCCGGCACCACCGTGATCATGTGGCTCGGTGAGCTGATCACCGACCGCGGCATCGGCAACGGCATGTCGCTGCTGATCTTCACCTCGATCGCCGCGCAGTTCCCGTCGCAGCTGTGGAACATCAAGCAGTCGGGCACCATCGGCGGCGGCTGGGTCGAGTTCCTGTCCGTGATCGCGGTCGGCATCATCGTTGTGATGCTGGTCATCTTCGTCGAGCAGGCCCAGCGCCGGATCCCGGTGCAGTACGCGAAGCGCATGATCGGCCGCCGGTCCTTCGGCGGGACCTCGACGTACATCCCGCTCAAGGTGAACCAGGCCGGTGTCATCCCGGTCATCTTCGCCTCGTCGCTGCTGTACATCCCGGCCCTGGTGGTCCAGCTGACCAACAGCCAGGCGGGTTGGGCGGTGTGGATCAACCGGCACTTCGTCAAGGGTGACCACCCGATCTACATGGCCACCTACTTCCTGCTGATCGTCTTCTTCGCCTTCTTCTACGTCGCCATCTCCTTCAACCCCGAAGAAGTTGCCGACAATATGAAGAAGTATGGTGGGTTCATCCCGGGCATCCGGGCCGGCCGCCCGACGGCCGAGTACCTGAACTACGTGCTGACCCGAATCACGTGGCCGGGTTCCCTCTACCTGGGCCTGATCGCGTTGATTCCGATGATCGCCCTGGTCGCCTTCGGACAGCAGTCCAGCTTCCCGTTCGGCGGTACCAGCGTGCTCATCATCGTCGGCGTCGGACTCGAAACTGTGAAGCAGATCGAGAGCCAGCTCCAGCAGCGCAATTACGAAGGGTTCCTCCGCTGATGCGTATCGTCCTCGTTGGTCCTCCCGGGGCCGGGAAGGGTACTCAGGCGCACCTGCTCGCCAAGACCCTGTCCATTCCCCACATCTCGACCGGAGACCTGTTCCGCGCCAACATCGGTCAGGGCACCCCGCTGGGGCTCGAGGCCAAGAGCTACATGGACGCGGGTCGCCTGGTTCCGGACGAGGTCACCATCGGGATGGCCAAGGACCGCATGCTCCAGCCGGACGCCGCCAACGGCTTCCTGCTCGACGGCTTCCCCCGCAACCTGGGCCAGGCCAAGGCGCTGGACGAGTTCCTCGCCGAGCAGGGCATCAAGCTCGACGGCGTGCTGGACCTGGAGGTCCCCGAGGACGAGGTCGTCCGCCGGATCGCCGGCCGCCGGCTGTGCCGCAACGACGGCGGCCACGTCTTCCACGTGGACTACAACCCGCCGAAGGTCGAGGGCGTCTGCGACGAGTGCGGCGGCGAGCTGTACCAGCGCTCGGACGACACCGAGGACAAGGTGCGCACCCGGCTGGAGGTCTACCACACGGAGACCGAGCCGATCATCGACTACTACGTCCAGCAGGACCTGGTGGCGACGATCTCCGCCCTCGGCAAGGTGGACGAGGTCACCCAGCGCGCGATCGAGGCGCTGAAGCAGAACGGCTGAGGTTCCTCAGCGAGTACGCACGTACGGCCGGGTCGCCCGTGGAGCGGGCGGCCCGGCCGTTTTCGGCGTCGTACGGTGGTAGGCAGTGGTAATCCGGACTTGGAAGGCGTGACCTGATGGTGGAGATCAAGACCCCCGAGCAGATCGCCAAGATGCGAGCGGCCGGCCTGGTCGTCGCCGAGGCGCTGAAGGCCTGCCGCGAGGCGGTCGCTCCCGGGGTGACCACCCAGGAGCTCAACGACATCGCGGACAAGGTGATCACCGACCACGGCGCCACCTCGAACTTCCGCGCCCACCACGGCGGCCTGTGGTTCCCGGGCGTGATCTGCGCCTCGGTGAACAACGAGGTCGTGCACGGCATCCCGGGCGACCGGGTGCTGCAGGAGGGCGACCTGATCTCGATCGACTGCGGCGCCATCCTGGACGGCTGGCACGGCGACTCGGCGATCACCGTGGCGGTCGGCGAGGTCCGTCCCGAGGTCGAGATGCTGAGCCGGGTCACCGAGGGCTCGATGTGGGCCGGCATCGCCCAGATGAAGAAGAACAACCGCCTGGTCGACGTCTCGAAGGCGATCGAGGGCTTCATCCGCCGCCAGCCGCTGCCGCCCAAGGGCAAGTGGGGCATCACCGAGGGCTACGGCGGCCACGGCATCGGCACCGCGATGCACATGGAGCCGCACGTGCTGAACTACGTCGAGCGCGGCCGCGGCAAGGGCCCGAAGCTGGTCCCCGGCACGGTGCTGGCGATCGAGCCGATGGTCTCGCTGGGCACCCCGCACACCACCGTGCTGGAGGACGACTGGACGGTCGTCACCAACGACGGCACCTGGGCCTCGCACTGGGAGCACTCGGTGGCCGTCACCGAGCAGGGCCCGCTGGTGCTGACCGCCTTCGACGGCGGCAAGGCCGAGCTGGCCAAGCTGGGGATCACCGCCGCTCCGGACCCGCTCGCGTAGTGGCGGAGGCGGCCAACTGCCGCGCCTGACAAGGGATCAGAGCCCTGGAGGTTTGGACCTCCAGGGCTTTTGTCCTATTTTTAACGGCTGGCAGAGGCAGTTCGAGCTTCCGAGCGTTCAGGAGAGAGCACGTGCTCAAGGGATTCCGCGACTTCATGATGCGCGGCAACGTCGTCGACATGGCGGTCGGTGTCGTCATCGGTGCCGCGTTCACCGCGGTGGTGACCGGCTTCGTGTCCGCCTTCCTCACCCCGCTGGTCGGTGTGGTGGTCGGCGCGGCCGGCGACTTCAGCTCGTACACGGCGACGATCGCCGGGGTGAAGTTCCCGTACGGCCAGTTCCTGAACGTGCTGATCGCGTTCGTGATGACCGCGGCGGTGCTGTACTTCTGCATCGTGCTGCCGATCGGCAAGGCCACCGCGCGCTACCTGCCGAAGAAGCCCAAGACCCCGATGCGCCCCTGCCCCGAGTGCCTGACCGAGATCCCCGAGGCCGCCCGCCGCTGCTCGGCCTGCACCGCCCACGTCGAGCCCCTGGTCGCCCCCACCGCGTACTGACCGTCCGGGTGTGACGGTGGTCGCCTTCCGGGGCCCCGGTTTTGGTCCACCCGAATCGCTGACGTAGGATGGACCGTCGGCTCACTCGTAGCGTGCTTCGGCACGCCCTCTTCCCTTCGGGGCTGGGGTGAATCCAGGTTCGCACGAGCGTTCCGCATACGGTAGCCGGTCCCGGAAGGTGGATCTCGCAGTTCATGGCTAAGAAGCAAGGCGCCATTGAGATCGAGGGCACCGTGATCGAGTCTCTTCCGAACGCGATGTTCAAGGTCGAGCTGCAGAACGGTCACAAGGTCCTCGCGCACATCAGCGGCAAGATGCGCATGCACTACATCCGCATCCTGCCGGACGACCGGGTCGTCGTGGAGCTCAGCCCCTACGACCTCACGCGCGGCCGGATCGTCTACCGCTACAAGTAAAGTCACATCATCGCCTCGCGGCGGTGGCGTCAGATCTAGACCCGGAGAACCTGAACATGAAGGTCAAGCCGAGCGTCAAGAAGATCTGCGACAAGTGCAAGGTGATCCGCCGCCACGGCCGGGTCATGGTGATCTGCGACAACCTGCGCCACAAGCAGCGCCAGGGCTGATCTCTCCCCAGCATTTCTCGTAGTACTTCGCGCGACGCGAAAACGTCATACGCGGGCTGCCCGATCCGTCCCCACGGGGCCGGACTGCCACCCCCGGTCAGAGGCCGGGGCTCCCTCATCGAGAGATGACGGAGTAGGCGGCACGCCAGACCTCTGAAGAACCACAGGAGCCATGAATGGCACGCCTCGCCGGCGTTGATCTCCCCCGTGAGAAGCGGATCGAGATCGCCCTCACCTACGTGTACGGCATCGGCCGTACCCGCGCCCAGCAGACCCTCGCCGAGACCGGCGTCAACCCGGATGTCCGCGTTCGCGACATCACCGAGGAAGACCTGGTCAAGCTGAGCCAGTACATCGACGCCAACTACACGGTCGAGGGTGACCTCCGCCGTGAGGTGGCCGCCGACATCCGCCGCAAGGTCGAGATCGGCTGCTACGAGGGTCTGCGTCACCGCCGTGGCCTGCCGGTCCGCGGCCAGCGCACCCACACCAACGCGCGTACCCGCAAGGGCCCGCGTCGCGCGATCGCCGGCAAGAAGAAGCCGGGCAAGAAGTAGTCCGTCCCGTAACCGGACATCCCTCCGGCCCGCGGGTCAGCGGACCGACCACCTCAGTAGGAGAACAGACTTATGCCCCCCAAGGGTCGTCAGGCTGCCGGCGCGAAGAAGATCCGCCGCAAGGAAAAGAAGAACGTCGCTCACGGCCACGCGCACATCAAGAGCACGTTCAACAACACCATCGTTTCGATCACCGACCCCGCGGGCAACGTGATCTCCTGGGCCTCTGCCGGCCACGTCGGCTTCAAGGGCTCGCGCAAGTCCACCCCGTTCGCCGCGCAGATGGCCGCCGAGGCCGCTGCCCGTCGCGCGCAGGAGCACGGCATGCGCAAGGTTGACGTCTTCGTGAAGGGTCCGGGCTCCGGCCGCGAGACCGCGATCCGTTCGCTCCAGGCCACCGGCCTGGAGGTCGGCTCGATCCAGGACGTCACCCCCACCCCGCACAACGGCTGCCGTCCGCCGAAGCGCCGCCGCGTCTGACCCGATCGTCCCTTCGGGGACGACCCGGGCACGCTGGGTTCTGCTGTAAACCTCGTACGGGCTCCCGTTTCTTGCGGGAGCCCGTACGCTTGGTCCTGTCGGCATCAAATAGTGGGTGCCGAAGACAACTGGAGGATTCACCCCCATGCTTATCGCTCAGCGTCCGTCGCTGACCGAAGAGGTCGTCGACGAGTTCCGCTCGCGGTTCGTGATCGAGCCGCTGGAGCCGGGCTTCGGCTACACCCTCGGCAACTCCCTGCGCCGCACGCTCCTGTCGTCGATCCCGGGTGCCGCTGTCACCAGCATCCGCATCGACGGCGTCCTGCACGAGTTCACCACCGTGCCGGGCGTCAAGGAGGACGTGACCGACCTCATCCTCAACATCAAGCAGCTGGTCGTCTCCTCGGAGCACGACGAGCCGGTCGTGATGTACCTGCGCAAGCAGGGCCCGGGCGTCGTGACCGCCGCCGACATCGCCCCGCCGGCGGGTGTCGAGGTGCACAACCCGGAGCTGGTCCTCGCCACGCTGAACGGCAAGGGCAAGCTGGAGATGGAGCTGACCGTCGAGCGCGGTCGCGGCTACGTCTCCGCCGTCCAGAACAAGGCCTCCGGCCAGGAGATCGGCCGCATCCCGGTCGACTCGATCTACAGCCCCGTGCTGAAGGTCACCTACAAGGTCGAGGCCACCCGTGTCGAGCAGCGGACCGACTTCGACAAGCTGATCGTCGACGTCGAGACCAAGCCCGCCATGCGTCCGCGCGACGCCATGGCCTCGGCCGGCAAGACCCTGGTGGAGCTGTTCGGCCTCGCCCGCGAGCTGAACATCGACGCCGAGGGCATCGACATGGGCCCGTCCCCGACGGACGCCGCCCTGGCCGCCGACCTGGCGCTGCCGATCGAGGAGCTGGAGCTCACCGTCCGCTCCTACAACTGCCTCAAGCGCGAGGGCATCCACACCGTGGGTGAGCTCGTCGCCCGCTCCGAGGCCGACCTGCTCGACATCCGCAACTTCGGTGCGAAGTCGATCGACGAGGTCAAGGCGAAGCTGGCCGGCATGGGCCTGGCCCTCAAGGACAGCCCGCCCGGGTTCGACCCGACCGCCGCCGCCGACGCCTTCGGCGCCGACGACCTGGACGACGCGGGTTACGCGGAGACCGAGCAGTACTGAGAGACTTGACCGCGGGGGCGGTTCTGGAAGGAACCGCCTCCGCTGTCGTGAAAGTCGTGCGGGCACAGTGCCCGTACGCCCGTTGCGGTACCTGGTACGGCCGCAGTCGGAGATTCGAGGAGTAATTCCATGCCGCGTCCCACCAAGGGTGCCCGCCTCGGCGGCGGCCCGCACCACGAGCCGCTGCTGCTCGCCGGTCTGTGCCGGGAGCTGTTCCAGCACGGCCGCATCACCACGACCGAGGCCAAGGCCCGTCGGATGCGCCCGCTGGCGGAGAAGCTGATCACCAAGGCCAAGAAGGGCGACCTGCACAACCGTCGCCTGGTGCGCAAGACCATCACCGACGTGTCGGTCCTGCACACCCTCTTCACCGAGATCGCGCCGCGCTACGAGAACCGCCCGGGTGGTTACACCCGTATCACCAAGATCGGTCCCCGTCGTGGCGACAACGCCCCGATGGCCGTGATCGAGCTGGTCGAGGCGCTCACCGTCGCGCAGACCGCCGTCGGCGAGGCCGAGGCCGCCACCAAGCGTGCCGTCAAGGAGGCCGACGCCAAGGTCGAGGCCACCGAGACCGCCGAGGTCGAGGCTGCCGAGCAGGCCTGACACCGCTAGGTGTTCGCGGGCCCGCTTCCCCAGTGATGGGGGAGCGGGCCCGTTCCGCATCCATGGAGATTGGGAAGCAGTGCTCAACGATTGCGCCGAGCAGCCGCCGGTGAAGGACGGCCCCGCGCAGGGGTACGTCCGGGTCCGGCTCGACCTCGCCTACCACGGCGCCGAGTTCTCCGGCTGGGCCCGCCAGAAGGGCGGCCGCCGCACCGTGCAGGAGGAGATCGAGAGCGCGCTGCAGGTGGTCACCCGCAGCGCGGAGCTGTTCCCGCTGACCGTGGCCGGCCGCACCGACGCCGGGGTGCACGCGCGCGGCCAGGTCGCGCACGTCGACCTGCCGGCCGAGCTGTGGGAGGCGCACCGGGAGAAGCTGCTGCGCCGGCTGGCCGGGCGGCTGCCCGGGGACGTCCGGATCTACCGGGTCGGCGAGGCGCCCGCCGGGTTCGACGCCCGCTTCTCGGCGATCTGGCGCCGGTACGCCTACCGGGTCGCCGACCACCCCGGCGGCGTCGACCCGCTGCTGCGCGGGCACGTGCTCTGGCACGACCGGCCGCTGGACGTCGAGAAGATGAACGCCGCCGCGAAGCTGCTGCTCGGTGAGCACGACTTCGCCGCGTACTGCAAGAAGCGCGAGGGCGCCACCACCATCCGCACCCTGCTGGAGCTGCACTGGGACCGCGTCCCGGTGGACACCTACGCGGCGCAGGAGGGCACCCTCGCGGTCGCCACCGTCCGGGCCGACGCCTTCTGCCACAACATGGTCCGGGCGCTGGTCGGCGCGATGCTGCTGGTCGGCGACGGGCACCGGCCGGTGGAGTTCCCCGGCGAGGTGCTGGCGGGCGGCGTGCGCAACTCGGCCGTCAACGTGATCCGGCCGTACGGGCTCACGCTGGAGGAGGTCGGCTACCCGCCGGACGACCAGCTGGCCGAGCGCAACCGCCAGGCCCGGCGGCTGCGCACCCTGCCGGGGCAGCCCGCCGTGGTTGGTTAATCGGTTTTGGCTCGGCGTGTCCGCTTGGGACAATCGTCCGCATGGGACACGTCGAGATTTCGCACCTTGAGTACTACCTGCCGGACGGGCGGGTGCTGTTCGACGACGCGTCCTTCCGGGTCGGCGAGGGCGCCGCGGTCGCCCTGGTCGGCGCCAACGGGGCCGGCAAGACCACCCTGCTGCGCATGATCGCGGGCGACCTCCAGCCGCACGGCGGCTCGGTGACGATCAGCGGAGGGCTCGGCGTGATGCGCCAGTTCGTCGGCACCACCGGCCGCGAGGACCAGCAGAACACCCCGGGCGCGCTGCCCGCCGACGCCTCGGTGCGCGACCTGCTGGTGTCGGTCGCCCCCGAGCGGATCGCCGTCGCCGCCCGCGCGGTGGACGCGGCCGAGCTGGCCATGATCGCCCAGGACGACGAGAAGACGCAGATGGCGTACGCCCAGGCGCTCTCCGACTGGGCCGACGTGGGCGGCTACGACTACGAGACCGACTGGGACGTCTGCACCACGGCGGCCCTCGGCATGCCCTTCGACAAGGCCCAGTGGCGCGGCCTGAGCACCCTCTCCGGCGGCGAGCAGAAGCGGCTCGTGCTGGAGGCGCTGCTGCGCGGCCCGGAGGAGGTGCTCCTCCTCGACGAGCCCGACAACTACCTGGACGTCCCGGCCAAGCGCTGGCTGGAGGAGGCCATCAAGGCCACCTCGAAGACCGTCCTGTTCATCTCGCACGACCGCGAGCTGCTGTCGAAGACCGCCGACAAGATCATCTCGGTCGAGTCCGGCGCGGCGGGCAGCAGCGTCTGGGTGCACGGCGGCGGCTTCGACTCCTTCCACGAGGCCCGCAAGGACCGCTTCGCGCGCTTCGAGGAGCTCGGCCGGCGCTGGGACGAGGAGCACGCCAAGCTCAAGAAGCTGGTCGTCACCCTGCGCCAGGCCGCGGCCGTCAGCCACGCCCTGGCCACCCGCTACGCGGCCGCCCAGACCCGGCTGAAGAAGTTCGAGGAGGCCGGCCGGCCGGAGGAGCCGCCGCGCGAGCAGAACATCACCATGCGGCTCAAGGGCGGGCGCACCGGCGTGCGCGCCTTCACCATGGAGCGGCTGGAGCTCACCGGCCTGATGCAGCCCTTCGACCTGGAGGTCTTCTACGGCGAGCGGGTCGCCGTGCTCGGCGCCAACGGCGCCGGCAAGTCGCACCTGCTGCGGCTGCTGGCCGGCGACGGGACGGTCGCCCACAGCGGCGACTGGAAGCTCGGCGCCCGGGTCGTCCCCGGCCACTTCCGGCAGACCCACGCCCACCCGGAGCTGTTCGGCCGGACCGTCCGCTCGATCATCGAGGAGGAGCACGCGCTCAGCCGCGGCGCCGCGATGGGCGCGCTGCGCCGCTACGAGCTGGACCGCCAGGAGGAGCAGAAGTTCGAGTCGCTGTCCGGCGGACAGCAGGCCCGGCTGATGATCCTCAAGCTCGAACTCGACGGCGTGACGGCCCTGTTGCTGGACGAGCCGACCGACAACCTGGACCTGGAGAGCGCCGAGGCGCTGCAGGCGGGGCTGGAGGCCTTCGAGGGCACCGTGCTGTGCGTCACGCACGACCGCTGGTTCGCCCGGACCTTCGACCGCTTCCTGGTGTTCGGCGCGGACGGTCGGGTCTTCGAGTCGCCCGAGCCGGTCTGGGACGTCACCCGGGTCGAGCGCGAACGCTGAGTGACGGGATGCGGGCCGGGAGGGGATTTTTGACCCCTCCCGGCCCGCCCGGTAACCTGGACGCTTGATGTGCGTATTGGCTCGCTCTATCTCACGTGAGAGGTCGGTACGCCGGAGACATCAGGTCGACGACCAGCGGTCCCCCTTGAATTGCGTCCAAGGGTGGCCAGGCTGCTCTTCCGTCCGGGTGCTCCTGTCAGGACTCACTCACTGAAAAGCGAAGGCTACGACCGTGCGTACGTACAGCCCCAAGCCCGGCGACGTCCAGCGTCAGTGGCACGTCATCGACGCGACCGACGTCGTGCTGGGCCGCCTGGCCTCCCAGGCCGCCAACCTCCTCCGGGGCAAGCACAAGGCGATCTACGCGCCGCACGTTGACACTGGTGACTTCGTCATCATCATCAACGCCGACAAGGTGCACCTGTCCGGTAACAAGAAGACCCAGAAGCTGGCCTACCGCCACTCGGGCTTCCCGGGCGGTCTGCGCTCGGTGCGCTACGACGACCTGCTGGCGAACAACCCCGAGAAGGCCGTCGAGAAGGCCATCAAGGGCATGATCCCCAAGAACAGCCTGGGCCGTCAGATGCTCTCGAAGCTGAAGGTCTACTCGGGCCCGGTGCACCCGCACACGGCCCAGCAGCCGGTTCCGTTCGAGATCACCCAGGTCGCCCAGTAATTCCGGCCACCAAGCCCCCCATCACTGAAAAGAGCTGAGGAACACCGTGGCCGAGACCACTGAAACCCTTGAGGTCGACTTCGACGAGACCGTCGTCGAGGGCGAGTACACCTCCGAGGAGAGCTACACCTCCGAGTCCCTGGCCGGCCGCTTCGGCGAGGCCGTCCCCGGCGCCGGCCTGGGCCGCCGCAAGGAGGCGATCGCCCGCGTGCGCATCGTCCCCGGCACCGGCCAGTGGAAGATCAACGGTCGCACCCTCGAGGGCTACTTCCCCAACAAGGTGCACCAGCAGACCGTGAACGAGCCCTTCAAGCTCCTGGAGCTGGACGGCCGTTACGACGTCATCGCCCGCATCAGCGGCGGCGGCGTGTCCGGCCAGGCCTACGCGCTGCGCCTCGGCGTGGCCCGTGCCCTGAACGAGGCCGACGTGGACAACAACCGCGGCGCGCTGAAGAAGGCCGGCTTCCTGACCCGTGACGCCCGCGCCGTCGAGCGCAAGAAGGCCGGTCTGAAGAAGGCCCGCAAGGCGCCGCAGTACAGCAAGCGCTAATCGCGTCCCCGGGGGGTGCGGACCGCCCTGGCGGCGTCGCCCCCCTGGTCGCGCGAAACCGTCGCCCCGGAGTACCCCGTGTACTCCGGGGCGACGTGTTCCCCGGCTATCGTGCGGCGGCCGGGTCATCGGTGGGGTTCCGAGCATGGTGATGGAGGACGGGACAGTGGGACGACTCTTCGGTACGGACGGCGTTCGCGGCGTGGCCAACGAGGGCCTGACGGCCGAGCTGGCGCTCGGGCTGTCGGTCGCGGCCGCGCACGTGCTCGGCGAGGCCGGCGCCTTCGACGGCCACCGGCCGGTCGCGGTGGTCGGCCGGGACCCGCGCGCCTCGGGCGAGTTCCTGGAGGCCGCGGTCATCGCCGGCCTGGCCAGCGCCGGCGTCGACGTCCTGCGGGTCGGCGTGCTGCCCACCCCGGCCGTCGCGTACCTCACCGGCGCGCTCGGCGCCGACTTCGGCGTGATGCTGTCCGCCAGCCACAACGCCATGCCGGACAACGGCATCAAGTTCCTCGCCCGCGGCGGCCACAAGCTGGACGACCGGATCGAGGACGCGATCGAGGCCCACTACCGCACCCACACGCTCGGCGACGAGGACTGGAAGCGCCCGACCGGCGCGGCGGTCGGCCGGGTGCGCGAGTACACCGAGGGCTTCGACAAGTACGTCGCCCACCTGATCGGCGTGCTGCCCAACCGCCTGGACGGCATCAAGGTCGTCATCGACGGCGCCCACGGCGCGGCCGCCTACGTCGCCCCCGAGGCCTTCGCCCGGGCCGGCGCCGAGGTCGTCCACACCCTGGGGGCCGAGCCCACCGGCCTCAACATCAACGACGGCGTCGGCTCCACCCACCTGGACCGGCTGCGCGCCGCGATGAAGGAGTACAAGGCCGACCTCGGCATCGCCCTGGACGGCGACGCCGACCGCTGCCTGGCCGCCGACGCGGACGGCAACGAGGTCGACGGCGACCAGATCATCGCGATCCTCGCCGTCGCCATGAAGGAGGCCGGCACGCTGCGCCGCAACACCGCGGTGGCCACCGTGATGTCCAACCTCGGCTTCAAGCTGGCGATGCGCCGCGAGGGCATCGAGCTGGTGGAGACGGCGGTCGGCGACCGGTACGTGCTGGAGGCGATGAAGGAGCACGGCTTCGCGCTGGGCGGCGAGCAGTCCGGCCACGTCATCCTGCTCGACCACGCGACCACCGGCGACGGCACCCTGACCGGCCTGATGCTGGGCGCCCGGCTGGCCGCCACCAAGCAGCCGCTGGCCGACCTGGCCGCCGTGATGACCCGGCTGCCGCAGGTGCTGATCAACGTCAAGGGCGTCGACAAGGCGCGGGTGCGGACCAGCGAGGAGCTGGCCGCCGCCGTCGCCGCCGCCGAGGCCGAACTGGGCGACACCGGCCGGGTGCTGCTGCGCCCGTCCGGCACCGAGCCGCTGGTGCGGGTCATGGTCGAGGCCGCGGACGCGGCGCAGTCCGAGGCCGTCGCGCAGCGGCTCGCCGAGGCCGTCCGCACCCACCTGGGCTGACCCCCGCCGCTCTACGCACGAGAAGGGCCCCGCTCGGTGCGGGGCCCTTCTCGTGCGCTGCGCTCAGAGCTTGCGCAGCAGCGCCCGGCGGACCTTGTGGTCCTGGCCCTTCTGCAGGACCAGGGTGGCCCGGCCGCGGGTGGGCAGCACGTTCTCCAGCAGGTTCGGCTTGTTGATGGTGCGCCAGACCTGCCGGCCGTACTCCATCGCCTCCTCCTCCGGCACCTCGGTGAAGCGGCGGAAGTAGGAGTTCGGGTCCTGGAAGGCGGTCTGCCGCAGCTTGCGGAAGCGGTCCAGGTACCAGTGCTCGATGTCGTCGGTGCGGGCGTCGACGTAGATCGAGAAGTCGAAGTAGTCGGCCACCGCGAGCCGGGTGCGGCCGTCGTTGCCGGGCAGCGCCGGCTGCAGCACGTTCAGGCCCTCGACGATCAGGATGTCGGGGCGCTCCACCGTCAGCACCTCGTCCGGCACGATGTCGTACACCAGGTGCGAGTACACCGGCGCGGTGACCCGCTCCCTGCCCGCCTTCACGTCCGCGACGAAGCGCATCAGCGCCCGGCGGTCGTACGACTCGGGGAAGCCCTTGCGGGCCATCAGGCCGCGGCGGCGCAGCTCGGCGTTGGGCAGCAGGAAGCCGTCCGTGGTGACCAGCTCGACCCGGGGGTGCTCGGGCCAGCGGGCGAGCAGGGCCTGCAGCAGGCGCGCGGTGGTCGACTTGCCGACCGCCACCGAGCCGGCCACGCCGATGATGAACGGCGTCCGGGTGCGCTCGGTGTCCGGGGTGTCCAGGAAGGTGCCCAGCGCGCCGCGCAGCTCGTGCGTGGCGTGGATGTACAGGTTCAGCAGCCGGGACAGCGGCAGGTAGACGTCGCGGACCTCGTCCAGGTCGAGGGCGGTGCCGAGGCCGCGCAGTCGCTCGACCTCCTCGGCGGTCAACGGCAGCGGCGTTCGCTCGCGCAGCGCGCTCCACTCGGCCCTGCTGAGGTCCACGTAGGGGGACGGCGAGGGGCCGGGCGCGGGGGCGCCCCGCGTACAGAGTTCGGTCAGCACATGCTCCATTGTGAGCCGTCGCCCCGTTCACGGTGGTTGTGGTGTCGGTCACCCAACGTTCCGGAGAGCCGGGAAAAGCGGCGCGAAACCGCCCTTATGCTGGCACGCATGTGCGGAATTGTTGGATATGTGGGCGCTCAGTCCGCCCTCGACGTCGTCATCGCTGGCTTGCAGCGACTGGAGTACCGGGGCTACGACTCGGCCGGAGTAGCGGTACAGACGCAGGACCCCGATGGGCAGTGGGTCCTGGTCACCGACAAGCGGGCGGGCAAGCTCGCCAACCTGGAGAAGTCGCTCGCCGAGACCCCTCTTCCCGGCGGCACCACGGGCATCGGCCACACCCGTTGGGCCACCCACGGCGGCCCGACGGACGCCAACGCCCACCCCCACCTCGACGACCACCTCAAGGTCGCCGTGGTGCACAACGGCATCATCGAGAACTTCGCGCAGCTGCGCGCCGAGATCGCCGAGCGCGGCCACACCCTGCGCTCCGAGACCGACACCGAGGTCGTCGCCCACCTGCTCGGCGAGGCCTACCAGGGCGACCTCGCCGAGGCCATGCGGGTCGTCTGCCGCCGGCTGGACGGCGCCTTCACCCTCGTGGCCGTCCACGCCGACGCGCCCGACGTGGTGGTCGGCGCCCGCCGCAACTCGCCGCTGGTCGTCGGGCGCGGCGAGGGCGAGAACTTCCTCGCCTCGGACGTCGCCGCGTTCATCGCGCACACCCGCGAGGCGATCGAGCTGGGCCAGGACCAGGTCGTCGAGCTGCGCCGCGACGCCGTCACGGTGACCAACTTCGACGGCACCCCGGCCGACGTGCGCGAGTACCACGTCGACTGGGACGCCTCCGCCGCCGAGAAGGGCGGCTACGACTACTTCATGCTCAAGGAGATCGCCGAGCAGCCGAAGGCCGTCGCCGACACCCTCCTCGGCCGGATCGGCACCGACGGCCGGCTCACCCTCGACGAGCTGCGGATCTCGGACGCCGAGCTGCGCTCCGTCGACAAGGTCGTCATCGTCGCCTGCGGCACCGCGTTCCACGCCGGCATGATCGCCAAGTACGCGATCGAGCACTGGACCCGCATCCCCTGCGAGGTCGAGGTCGCCTCGGAGTTCCGCTACCGCGACCCGATCATGGGCCCCGGCACGCTGGTCATCGCCATCTCGCAGTCCGGCGAGACCATGGACACCCTGATGGCGCTGCGGCACGCGCGCGAGCAGGGCGCCAAGGTGCTGGCGATCTGCAACACCAACGGCTCGACCATCCCGCGCGAGTCGGACGCGGTGCTGTACACCCACGCCGGGCCGGAGGTCGCGGTCGCGTCCACCAAGGCGTTCCTCACCCAGCTGGTGGCCTGCTACCTGGTCGCCCTGTACCTGGGCCAGGTGCGCGGCACCAAGTGGGGCGACGAGATCTTCGCCGTCATCCGCGAGCTCGGCGACGCGCCCAAGCAGGTCGAGCAGGTGCTGGAGACCATGGAGCCGGTGCGCGAGCTGGCCCGCTCCCTGGCCGACGCCCGCTCGGTGCTGTTCCTCGGCCGCCACGTCGGCTTCCCGGTGGCCCTGGAGGGCGCGCTCAAGCTCAAGGAGCTGGCGTACATGCACGCCGAGGGCTTCGCGGCGGGCGAGCTCAAGCACGGCCCGATCGCGCTGATCGAGGAGGGGCTGCCGGTCGTGGTGGTCGTGCCCTCGCCGCGCGGGCGGTCGATCCTGCACGACAAGATCGTCTCCAACATCCAGGAGATCCGGGCCCGCGGCGCCCGCACGATCGTGATCGCCGAGGAGGGCGACGAGGCCGTCGTCCCGTACGCGGACCACCTGATCCGCATCCCGGTCACCCCGACCCTGCTGCAGCCGCTGGTCTCCACCGTCCCGCTCCAGGTCTTCGCCT
Source organism: Streptomyces sp. Y1 (assembly GCF_041053115.1). Taxonomy (NCBI): domain Bacteria; kingdom Bacillati; phylum Actinomycetota; class Actinomycetes; order Kitasatosporales; family Streptomycetaceae; genus Streptomyces; species Streptomyces sp. Y1. Next base: position 4,548,629 of record NZ_CP163445.1, read on the forward strand.
GCGAGCTGGCCACGGCCAAGGGCCACGAGGTCGACCAGCCGCGCAACCTGGCGAAGTCGGTCACGGTCGAGTAGTGACGGCGCCGGCGCCCCTGCGGTGGCTGTGCCCTACCGCAGGGGCGCCGTGTCGAGCGTTGACTTCCAGAACGAGCGCGATGCCGGCCGGCAGTGACCACGGCTCCTGCCCCCGGAAGGTGCGGTCACGATGATCTCCTCCCAGGGTCGGAAGAGTTCGATCGTGAATCCCTGGGGCACGTGCAGCCTCAGGAACGCCTGAAGGAGATCCACGAGTGCCAACGTAGGCGTACCGTCCGGTGCCGACAGGGGATCGGTGGAGAGGCCACTCGAAGGGGTGCCGCGATCCGGCGTCGGCCGACTGCTGAAGGAGCTCCCGCATGCGTCATGCACACCCTGTGGAAACCGTTCGGTCCGCCGAGGCCGAGCTGATGGCGCGGCTGCCGGAGGGCGCGCTGATGCAGCGGGCGGCCGCCGGGCTGGCCGCCACGTGTGCCCGTTTGCTGGGCCGGGTGTACGGCAGCCGGGTGACGGTGCTCGTGGGCAGCGGGGACAACGGAGGTGACGCCCTGTACGCCGGGGCGGCGCTGGCCCGGCGCGGGGCGCGGGTGACGGCGGTGCTGCTGGCGCCCGGGAAGGCGCATGCGGGCGGGCTGGCCGCGCTGCGGGCGGCGCGCGGGCGGGTGACGGCGGAGCAGGAAGTCGGCCTGGCCGACTTCTCGTGCGCGGACCTCGTCCTGGACGGCATCGTCGGCATCGGCGGCCGGGGCGGGCTGCGCCCCGGGGCCGTCCCGTACGCCGAGGCCCGGCGGCGCGGGGTGGTGGTGGCGGTGGACCTGCCCAGCGGGGTGGACGCGGACACCGGCGAGGTGCCGGGCGCGGCGCTGCGGGCGGACGTCACGGTCTGCTTCGGCACGTACAAGCCCGGGCTGCTGATCGACCCCGGGGCCTCGTACGCGGGTGCCGTGCAGCTGGTGGACATCGGGCTGACGCTGCCGCAGCCGGAGCTGACGGCCCTGCAGCACGCGGACGTGGCTGCGCTGTTGCCGCTGCCCGGCGCGGAGAGCGACAAGTACCGGCGCGGCGTGGTCGGGGTGGCGGCCGGCTCGGCGACCTACCCGGGCGCGGCGCTGCTGGCCGTGGCCGGGGCGCTGCGGGGCGGCGCGGGCGCCGTCCGGTACGTCGGAGCGGCGGCGGAGGAAGTGGTGCGGCGCTTTCCCGAGACGCTGGTGACCGAGGGCGGGCCCGCCGGGGCCGGGCGGGTGCAGGCCTGGGTGGTCGGGCCCGGCGGCGGTGAGGGGGCCCGGCAGGCGCTGGCCGAGGCTCTCGCGAGCGACGTCCCGGTGCTCGTCGACGCGGACGGGCTCACCGAGCTCGGCCGGATCGGCCCGTCCGCCCTGGCCGGCCGGACCGCACCCACCCTGCTCACCCCGCACACCGGCGAGGCCGCCCGGCTGCTCGCCGGCGCGGACGGCGGCGCGCCCGCGGCCGCCGACGACCTGGCCGCGCGCCGCCTCGCCACCGCCCGTCGGCTCGCCGCCGCCTACCGGGCGACCGTGCTGCTCAAGGGCTCCACCACGGTGATCGCCGACCCGGGCGGCGCCGTCCGGGTCAACCCCACCGGCACCTCCTGGCTCGCCACCGCGGGCAGCGGCGACGTCCTGGCCGGCCTGGCCGGCTCCCTGCTGGCCGCGGGCCTGCCCCCACTGGACGCGGCCTCGGTCGCGGCCTACCTGCACGGCCTGGCGGGCCGCGAGGCGGCGGGCGCCCCGGGCGCGCCGGTGACGGCCCTGGCCGTGGCGGAGGCCCTCCCGGCGGTCTGGCGCGCCGTCCGGCAGGCCTGACCGGCGGGGGCCGGGCATGCGGCTGCGGGGACCGCCGGGAGCCGGTGGTGGTGCCCGGCAGCCGCGCCCGGCTCCGCTGATCGGTGGGCCGCCGCTGCGGCTCGGTGGGCGGGTCGGGTGGTGTGGCGCGGGGGTTCGGGCCGGTCGTGCGGCTGCGTCCGGGGCCCGCGATGGTGGTGGCGGTGCCCGTGAGGTGGTGGCGGTACCAGGCAGCCGCTTCCGGCTCCGCCGACTGTTGGCCCGCCGGTGCGTCTCGGCGGGTGGGCCGGTCGTGCGGCTGTGGTCTGCGTGCGGGTTCGGCGCCGCGGGGTTGGCCGGTGGCGCTTCGGTTCTCTGGTGCCGGTGGGCCCGCGCTGGCGGCTGGGGCTTCGGGGATGGCTGCGAGGTGCAGGCGGTGCCCGGCGGCCGTGCCTGGCTCCGCGGACCGGTGGCCCGCCCCGGGGCGCCGCCACGATGCAGTCCGGTCGGGCAGCCTGGCCCAGTCGGCTTGGTCTTCCCGGGCCGGGCCCGCCGGTGCGGCTCGGCGGGTGAGCCGGGCGGTGTGGCCCCGCCGGTCCGGCAGGCCTCACCGCCGGGGCGGGCCTTCGGCTGTGGTCGTGGGGGGCGGCCGGGAGGTGGTGGTGCCCGGCAGCCGCGCCCGGCTCCGCTGATCGGTGGCCCGCCGCCATGGCGTGGGCTGCGGTCCGCGTGAGGGTTCGGCTCGGCAGGTCGGCCGGGTCGGCCGAGGCTGCCCATCGGGTCGTAACCGGCTCCCGCCGGAGTGGCGGGGCGGAACCGGAGCGTCCGGGCGTGGCGTCCTCAGCTGGGCGGACGGGCGGTTCGCCGCAGGTCGGCGCGGTGCCGGCCGGTCGTCGTCGGCCGCCGCGCCGATGGGCCGTTCGGCGAGGACTCCGGGACGTCTGGGAGACTGACCCTGATGACAACAGCGAACACGACCGGCACAGTCCCCCTCACCGACGGCGTACGGGCCGAGGCGACCATCGACCTGGGCGCCCTGCGCGGCAACCTCGCCGCCCTGCGGGAGCGCGTCGGGAACACGGCGGTGATGCTCGCGGTCAAGGCGGACGCCTATGGCCACGGGGCGGTCGCGTGTGCCCGGGAGGCGGTGGCGAACGGGGTCGGCTGGCTCGGTTGCGCGATGCCGGAGGAGGCGCTGGCGCTGCGGGCGGCGGGGATCCGCCCGGAGCAGGCCCGGGTGCTGTGCTGGCTGTGGACGCCGGGCGGCCCGTGGCGGGAGGCGCTGCGCGCTGACCTGGACATCTCGGTGAGCGGCCGGTGGGCGCTGGACGAGCTGCTGCCCGCCGTCCGGGAGACCGGCATCCCGGCCCGGGTGCACCTGAAGGCCGACACCGGCCTGGGCCGCAACGGCTGCCAGCCGCACGACTGGCCGGAGCTGGTGGCCGCGGCCCGCCGCGCCGAGGCGGAGGGGCTGCTGAGGGTCGTCGGCATCTGGTCGCACTTCGCGGCGGCCGACGAGCCTGGTCACCCGTCGATCCGGGCCCAGCTGGACTCGTACCGCACCGCGCTGGACGTGGCCGAGGCGGCCGGGCTGCGCCCGGAGGTGCGGCACCTGGCGAACTCGCCGGCCACGCTGCTGCTGCCCGAGTCGCACTTCGACCTGGTCCGCACCGGCCTGGCCGCGTACGGGCTCTCGCCGGTGCCCGAGGTGGGCTCGCCGGCCGACTTCGGGCTGCGCCCGGTGATGGCGCTGAGTGCCCGGCTGGCGCTGGTCAAGCACGTTCCCGGCGGTCACGGCGTGAGCTACGGCCACCACTACACGACGCCCGGGCCGACCACCCTCGGCCTCGTCCCGGTCGGCTACGGCGACGGCATCCCGCGGCACGCGAGCGGCTCCGGCCCGGTGCAGGTCGCCGGCAAGTGGCGTGCGGTGGCGGGCCGGGTGGCGATGGACCAGTTCGTGGTGGACCTGGGCGGCGACACCCCCGCGATCGGCGAGGAGGTGCTGCTGTTCGGCAACGGCGAGCGCGGCGAGCCGACCGCCGAGGACTGGGCCCGGGCCGCCGGCACCATCTCGTACGAGATCGTCACCCGGATCGGCGGCCGGGTGCCGCGCCGCTACGTGGGCGGCAGCGGCGCCGAGGGCCTGTCGGCATGACGGACGCACCGGCCGAGGGCGGCGCGGCCGCGGCGGTGGCGAAGGCCGCCGAGGCGGTCGACGCGGTCAGGGCGGCGGCCGGTGCGGCTTCCGGCGCCTCCGGGACGCCCGGGGTGTCCCGGGCCGGTGTGATCGGGATCTCGGTCGGTGTGCTGGCGGCCGGTGCGGCCGCCGGGGTGGCGATAGAACGGCTGACGGTCGGCCGGGCGATGCGCCGCCGGGTCCGGGACGAGCTGGACGCCAGCGCCCCGTACGGCTCGCTGCGCGGCCGCCCGCTGACGGTTCCGGCGCCGGACGGCACCGAGCTGTACGTGGAGCTGGACGGCACCGGCTGGGCCGAGCCGGACGGCGACGGTGCCGGCGGCGACGGCCCCGAGCCGCTGACCGTGGTGTTCTGCCACGGCTACTGCCTCAACCAGGACAGCTGGCACTTCCAGCGGGCCGCGCTGCGCGAGGGCGTGCGGATGGTCTTCTGGGACCAGCGCAGCCACGGCCGCTCCGAGCGCTCCCGCTCGTACCTGACGGGCGAGCCGGCCGGCATCGACCAGCTGGGCGGGGACCTCAAGGCGGTGCTCGACGCCGTCGCGCCGACCGGGCCGCTGGTGCTGGTGGGGCACTCGATGGGTGGCATGACGGTGATGGCGCTGGCCGACCAGCACCCGGAGCTGTTCCGGGAGCGGGTGGCCGGGGTGGCGCTGATCGGCACCCTGGCGGGGGACTGGAACGAGGTGAGCCTGGGCCTGCCCAAGGCCGGCGCGAAGCTGTTCAAGAAGGTCGCGCCGGGCGTGGTGAAGCTGCTGGGCCGCCAGGTCGAGCTGGTGGAGGCGACCAGGCGGCTGGGCTCGGACGTGACGGGCGTCTTCTACCGGCGGTTCTCGTTCGGCGGCAAGGACGTCGACCCGGGCGTGGTGCGCTTCGCCGAGCAGTTGCTGGACGCGACGCCGATCGACGTGGTCGCGGAGTTCTACCCGGTGTTCGGCGCGCACGACAAGTACGAGGCGCTGGCCGGGCTGCGCGGCCTGCCGACGCTGGTGCTGGCCGGGACGAAGGACCTGCTGACGCCCTCGGCGCACAGCGAGACGATGGCCGAGCGGCTGCCGGGCGCGGAGCTGGTGCTGGTGGAGGGCGCCGGGCACCTGGTGATGCTGGAGCGCCCGGAGCTGGTCGACCGCGAGCTGGCCGCGCTGCTCAGGCGCGCCGCGGAGTTCCGCGGGGCGGCCGAGCCGCCGGGCCCCGCGCTCGACCCCGCGTGAACGCCGGGGCCCGGCACCCCGGGTGAGGGGTGCCGGGCCGGGGCGTCCGGATCAGGCGCTCGCGCCGGCCTTGCGGCGACGCAGGAACACCAGGGTGCCGGCGCCGACGGCGAGCACGGCGCCACCGGTCAGGGCGATCGCGGTGGTGTTGCTGCCGCCACCGGTCTCGGCCAGGTTGGCGCCACCGCGGCTGGCGGCCTTCGACTTGGCCTTGGCGACCGTGTCGGCGGACGGCTTGGCCTTGCCCGCCTCGCCCTGCTTCCGGGCGTTGGCGTCCGGCAGGGTGACCGGGGTGCTGCCGCCGCCCGCGCCGGTGCCGTTGGCGGCGGCGATGGTGAAGCTGGAGACCGGGCTCACCGGGAAGCCCGGGCCCTCGTTGTGGTCGCGCGTCAGGTCGAAGTAGAGCCCGGCCAGCTCGACGGCGGCGTAGTCCGCCTCGGTGTCGGCGGTGAAGGCCAGCTTGAGCTGGATCGTCAGCTTCTCGTCCTTGGCCAGGTAGAACGGCTCGTCGCCGAGGTCCTGGATCTGGGCCAGCAGACCGTTGTTGTCCGGCGTGCCGTTCTTCCAGGCCTTGGTGTTGGGGTCCTGGTACTGGAGCTTGACCTGGGCGGCGGTCAGCTTGTTGTGGGCCGTCCCGATGACCAGGTACGGCCAGAACAGCGACTCGTGGCCGGAGGTGTTGGCGATCTCGGCGCTGAACTCGACGGCCGGGGCGCCCGCGACGACGTTGGTCGGGAAGCCCTTGGTCGTGATCTTGGGGAGGACCATCAGGCCGGTGGGGTCCTGGCTGCTGGTCGCGGTGGGCGTGGGAGTCGCGGTCGCGGTGGGCGCCGCGGTCGGCGTGCCGGTGGCCGTGGCCGTGGGCGCGGCGGTGGCCGGGGCGGTCGCGGTCGCGGTGGGCGTCGCGGTGCCGGTGGCGGTGGGCGCGGCAGTCGGCGTCGCGGTGGGCGTCGGCACCGGCGTGGCGGCGGCGAGCGGCGCGGCGGCGAGCACGGCGGCCGAGGCGAGGACGGCGGCGGTCGGAATCGCGAAACCGCGGCGGAGCTTCATGGATCGGACCTCTGGGAAGCCGGCCGGGACCGTTGGGGCCCCGGGGCGAACGGGACCGGACGGGCGGGAGCCGGGCTCGCACACACGTCCGGAAGGACAGGTTGGGAGGACCGTAGAATCGGATGAGAGCGGGGGGCCGTTCGTCTGCGTCGCGCATCCGGCAAAGTCGATCACAACCGGGCGAAACGACGCCCGGAGCACGTTCGGGCGGGGATGTGGCACGGTAGCGGTGGCGTTCGGTGGGCGGGCGCCGGTACGGACCGAAGGGCAAGACACGCGCATGGGCTCGCACGCCACTCTCACCGTCGCCACCCCGGAGCGGATGGGCCGGCTCGGCCGTGAGCTCGCCGCGCTGCTGCGCCCGGGGGACCTGGTGCTGCTCTCCGGCGAGCTGGGGGCCGGGAAGACTACGCTGACCCGCGGCCTGGGGGAGGGGCTGGGGGTGCGCGGCGCGGTGACCTCGCCGACCTTCGTGATCGCCCGGGTGCACCCCTCGCTGGTCGGCGGCCCGGCGCTGGTGCACGTGGACGCGTACCGGCTCGGCGGGGACCTGGACGAGATGGAGGACCTCGACCTGGACGTCTCGCTGCCGGAGTCGGTGGTCGTGGTCGAGTGGGGCGAGGGCAAGGTCGAGCGGCTCTCCGAGGACCGGCTGGAGGTGCGGATCGAGCGGGCGATCGGTGACGACGCCGGGGAGGACCACGATCCGCGCCGGGTGGTGCTGACCGGGATCGGCCGGCGCTGGGACGACGTCCAGCTGGGGGCGCTCGCCTGAGCCGTGCGCCGTGCGTCGCCCGCCGGGGGCGCTCGCGCCGGCGCGTACGCCGTTTTGCCGACAGGCTGTCGGCAAGGTGTTGCGGGCGGGGTGCCGGGCGTGGTGGGATGGGTGCTGCGGTTAGGTCTGCCTAACTAGGGAGGCGCCATGTCGAGCCCCACCCCCGCCCCCGAGCGGGCCGTGCGCCCCGCCGGGGCCGGAGAGCCCGCCCGCCGCGCTCCGGGCGAGCCGATGCGGGCCCTGTTGGCCGCCTGCGCGGCCGCCGAGGCGGTGTCCACCCCGCCCGAGCCCGAGCCCCGGCACGCCGAGGAGCCCGAGGCGAGGACGCCCCGGGCTGCCTGAGGCCGCTCTCAGGCGACCACGACCACCTTGGTGCCGTTCGGCGCGAAGTCCCAGAGCAGCTGGCCGTTCGGACGGCTGCTGCGGATGCCGCCGGTCTTGCTCTTCGGATCGGCGCTCGCGGTGGAGCCGTCCACGGTCGCGCTGAAACCGAACACCACGCCGCTCTGCTGCGCGAAGCGCACCACGTGCTCGATCTGCTTCTGGTCCGTCCCGGTGCCGCTCGGGGTCCGGCTGTACACCGAGTAGCTGCCCGGGTTCGGCTCGACGGAGCCGGGCGTGACCGGGAAGGCGGCCGTGACCTGCGGGTTCTTCTTCGGGTCGATCAGCCAGACGTAGTGGCCGCTCACCGAGTAGACGACCCGGGTGCCGCTGCCCGAGGAGGCCGGCAGCGCCGGGGCGGTCGGGGTGGCCGACGCGCTCGGCGCCGCCGAGGTCGGCCCGCCGGTGGAGGAGGAGGTGCTGGCGACGGGCTTGGCGCCGCCGGCCCGGTCCTGCGCGCCGTTGGCCTGGAAGGCCAGCAGGCTGACCGCCGCCAGGGCCCCCAGGGTCAGCCCGGTGACCACCACTCCCGGACCCATCTTCGCCACGTGCCGCTCCCGCCGCCGTCCTCTGTACGTAACGCCCCTTATCGTGCCAGGTCCGTCCGGCCGGTTCGCAGCGCCCGGCACGTGTGTTCCGGATGGGTACACCAGCTCGATCGGCCGGTCGGACCAACGTCGGTCTAACCTTGACCCCGTGCTGCTGCTCGCGTTCGACACCGCCACCCCCGCCGTCACCGCCGCCGTCCACGACGGCACGGCCGTCCTCGCCGAGACCCACCAGGTCGACGCCAGACGGCACGGCGAACTGCTGCTGCCCGCCATCGACCAGGTGCTGCGGGCCGCCGGCGTGGACAAACACGGACTGACCGGCATCGCGGTGGGCGTCGGTCCCGGCCCGTACACCGGCCTGCGGGTCGGCCTGGTGACCGCCGCCGCGCTCGGCCACGCGCTGGACCTGCCGGTGCACGGCGTCTGCACCCTGGACGCGATCGCCTTCCAGGCCCGCGCCGAGGGCCTGGCCGGGCAGCCGTTCACGGTGGCGACCGACGCGCGCCGCAAGGAGGTCTACTGGGCCTCGTACGACGCCGAGGGCCGCCGCACCGAGGGCCCCGGCGTGGACCGCCCGGCCGAGCTGACGCCCGCGGCCCGCTCGGTCGGCGCCGGCGCGCTGCTCTACCCCGACGCCTTCCCGGGCGCGCACGGCCCCGAGCACGTCTCGGCCGGCGCGCTGGCCGGCTTCGCCGCCGCCGAACTGGCCGCCGGGCGCGAGCTGCTGCCGAACGTCCCGCTGTACCTGCGCCGTCCGGACGCCCAGGTGCCGGCCGGCTACAAGGCGGTGCTCCCGGCGTGAGGCACCGCACCACCCTGCGCCCGATGCGCTGGTGGGACATCGAGCCGGTGATGGAGCTGGAGCTGAAGCTCTTCCCCGAGGACGCCTGGTCCCACGGGATGTACTGGTCCGAGCTCGCCGAGACCCACCCCGGCGGCTCCCGCCACTACACCGTCGCCACCACCGAGGACGGCACCATCGTCGGCTACGCGGGCCTGATGGCGATCTCCGGCGAGGGCGACGTCCAGACCATCGCCGTCGACGGGGCCCACCAGGGCGCCGGCCTCGGCGCGGCCCTGCTCACCGACCTGATCCGGGAGGCCGCCCACCGCGGCTGCGCCGAGCTGCTGCTGGAGGTCCGGGTGGACAACCCGCGCGCCCAGCGGCTGTACGAGCGCTACGGCTTCCAGCCGGTGGGCATCCGGCGCGGCTACTACCAGCCCGCCAACGTCGACGCGCTGGTGATGCGCCTCGACCACCCGAGCACCGAACCGAAGGACATTGAGGACACCCACCATGGCTGACGAACCGCTCGTCCTCGGCATCGAGACCTCCTGCGACGAGACCGGCGTCGGCATCGTGCGCGGCACCACGCTGCTGGCCGACGCGGTCGCCTCCAGCGTCAACGACCACGCCCGCTTCGGCGGCGTCGTCCCGGAGATCGCCAGCCGCGCCCACCTGGAGGCGATGGTCCCGACCATCCAGCGCGCCCTGGACACCGCCGGGATCAAGGCGAGCGACCTGGACGGCATCGCCGTCACCGCCGGGCCCGGCCTGGCCGGCGCGCTGCTGGTCGGCGTCAGCGCGGCGAAGGCGTACGCCTGGGCGCTGGACAAGCCGCTGTACGGGGTCAACCACCTCGCCTCGCACATCTGCGTCGACCAGCTGGAGCACGGCCGGCTGCCCTCGCCGACGATGGCCCTACTGGTCTCCGGCGGGCACTCCTCGCTGCTGCTCAGCGAGGACATCACCAGCGACGTCCGCCCGCTCGGCGCGACCATCGACGACGCCGCCGGCGAGGCCTTCGACAAGGTCGCCCGGGTGCTCGGCCTGGGCTTCCCCGGCGGCCCGGTCGTCGACCGGACGGCCCGCGAGGGCGACCGCAAGGCGATCCACTTCCCGCGCGGCCTGACCGGCAAGAACGACCCCGAGTACGACTTCTCCTTCTCCGGCCTGAAGACCGCCGTCGCCCGCTGGGTGGAGGCCAAGCGCCGGGCCGGCGAGGAGGTGCCGATCGCCGACGTCGCGGCCTCCTTCCAGGAGGCGGTCACCGACGTGCTCACCCGCAAGGCCGTCAAGGCGTGCAAGGACAACGGCGTCGACCACCTGATGATCGGCGGCGGCGTGGCGGCCAACTCCCGGCTGCGCGAGATGGCCCAGCAGCGCTGCGACCGGGCCGGCATCCGACTGCGGGTGCCCCGGCCGGGCCTGTGCACCGACAACGGCGCGATGGTGGCGGCGCTGGGCGCCGAGATGGTGTGGCGCGACCGCGCGCCGTCCGCCTTCGACCTGTCGGCGGACTCCTCGCTGCCCGTCACCGAGGTGCACGTGCCGCACACCCACTTCCACGACCAGGCCTACGACGCCCTCGGCGGCGGCGCCGCGTGACCGTCGCCGAGATGTGGGAGGCCCGGGCGGCGGCCGGGCGCGGGCCCGAACTCGCCGCCTGGGTGCGGGAGTTCGCGCTGCCCGCGGTGCGCGGCGCGGCCGGGCTGGAGCGCCTGGAGCTGCTCTCCGCCACCGGTGAGCGGGTCCTGCTGATCACCTGGTGGACCGGCGAGCCGGTGCCCGTCGCCGAGCCGCCGGCCGACCTGCTCGGCCGCCCGGTGCACCGCTGGTCCTTCACCAGCGAGCACGTCGAGTAACGGCGTTCCGGGAACCGCCGCCGCGGCCGCTACCGTGCTAGCTGGGAAAGAGCTGGACGGAAGCCGGGAGCGCGCTGCGGTGAACAGGGACGGGCTGAGCAGGACCAGGACGTACGCGGCGGGGGCGCTGGCCCTGCTGGCCTTCGCCACCGCGTGCGGCGACAACGGGGACGGCGGCGCCAAGCCGGCCGCGACCACGGCCGCGTCGGCCGCGCCCCAGCCCGCGGGCGCCGCCGCCGCGCCGACCGCCGCGGCCACCGCGCCCGGCGCGGCCCCGGCCGGTGCCGATGCGGCGGCCTGGGCGAAGTGGAAGCTGACGCCGCTCGCCCCGGCCCCGGCGCCGCCCGCGGACAAGCCGATCAAGCTGGCGAAGACCGGCACCGTCCCGGTGTTCAGCGACGTGAAGACGAGCGACAAGGTCGTCTTCATCACCATCGACGACGGCGCCGAGAAGGACCCGAAGTTCGTCGAGATGCTGACCGACCTCAAGGTGCCGATCTCGATGTTCCTGACCAAGGACATCGTCAAGAACGACTACGGCTACTTCAAGCCGCTCCAGGCGCTCGGCAACCACATCCAGAACCACACCGTCACCCACCCGGTGATGAGCAAGCTCTCGGCCGACAAGCAGAAGTCCGAGATCTGCGACGACCAGTCCGCGCTCACCCAGCAGTACGGCACCGCCCCGCTGCTGTTCCGGCCGCCGTTCGGCGACGGCGCCAACACCGCGATGCTCAACACCTCGGTGCAGGAGTGCGGCCCGCGCGCGATCGTGCTGTGGCGCGAGTCGATGCAGATCCACGACATGCAGTACCAGGCGGCGGACAAGAAGCTGAAGCCCGGCGACATCATCCTGGCGCACTTCCGCGGCCCCAAGGAGCTCAAGGGCGCCACCATGACCGAGATGTTCGGCGACCTGCTGGCCCGGATCCAGGAGCAGGGCTTCTCGGTGGCCCGGCTGGAGGACTACGTCCAGGCGCCCGCCGGCTAGGCCCCTTAAGCCCGGACCGGCTGACCCAGCATCATCAGCGGCCCGTGGTCGGTGCGGCTGAGGACCACCGTGACGGTGTTCGGCCCGGAGGGCTTGAGCTGGCGCCGCAGCTCCTCCGGGGTGATCGCCATCCCGCGCTTCTTGATCACCACCGTGCCGACCCCGCGCTCGCGCAGCAGCGCCTTCAGCTTCTTGATGTGGAACGGCATGACGTCGGTGAGCTCGAAGGCGTGCGCGTACGGGGTGGCGACCAGGTCGTCCGAGGTCAGGTAGGCGATCTTGGGGTCGATCAGGCGCCCGCGCACCTGCTCGGCGACCTCGGCCACCAGGTGGGCCCGGATCACCGCGCCGTCCGGCTCGTACAGGTACCGCCCGACCGGGCCGGCCGGCGGGTCGGGCAGGTCGCCGCCGGCGAGGCTGGCGCCCTGCGGCAGCAGGGTGGCGCGGTGCGGGCGGGCGGCCCCGGTGCCGAACCAGAGCACGGCCTCCTTGACGTCCCCGTGGTCGGAGACCCACTCGGCCTCGGCGTCCGCCGGTACGGCCTCGTGCGGGATGCCCGGGGCCACCTTCAGCGCGCCGATCGGGGTCCGCCGGCCGGCCTCGATCGCCCAGGAGAGCGGCGGGGCGTACGCCTCCGGATCGAACACCCGGCCGCGCGCGGTGCGCCGGGCCGGGTCGGTGAACACCGCGTCGTAGCCGGTGACGTCCACGTCGGCGACGTCCGCGCAGCGCACCTCGACCAGCTCGGCCAGGCCCAGCGCGGCGGCGTTCGCGGCGGTCGCGGCGCAGGCCGCCGGGTCCTTGTCGACGGCCAGCACCTCGATGCCGGCCCGGGCCAGCGCCAGCACGTCCCCGCCGATGCCGCAGCACAGGTCCGCGAGGCGCCGGACGCCCAGCTCGGCGAACCGCCGGGCCCGCCACTCGGCCACGCTGCGCCGGGTGGACTGCTCGACGCCGTTGGGCGTGAAGTACATCAGGTCGGCGTCCGCGCCGAACTTCGCCCGCGCCCGCTGCCGCAGCCGGGCCTGCCCGAACGCCGCCGAGACCAGCTCCGCCGGGTGCTCCCGCCGCAGCCGGGTGGCCAGCGCCAGCTCCTCCTCGGGCGCGAACTCGCGCAGCTCGGCGAGCAGGGCCTGGCCCTGGGGGGTCAGCAGCGGCTGGAGGTTCTCGGTGTCCACGGGGCCATTCTCGCCGGTCAGTGGTGACGGCTCAGGACGAACCAGAGCGGCAGGACGAACGGCGCCAGCCCGGCGACGACCGGGAGGACCCGGTAGCCCTTGCGCCAGGTGCGGAAGGCCACCGCGCCGGGCACCCCGAGGACGAGCGCCGTGTCGACGAACAGGGCGACCGTCAGGACCAGTTCCTGGGCGTGGCCGGGCACGTTCATGACGAGCGCGATCGTGAGCGAGAGGGCGACGAGCGGGAGGACCGCCAGCAGGGGCAGGAGCAGCAGGGCCGGAACCAGGTCGTCCGACAGCGCCGGGTCCACGCGCGTGGGCTTCTGGGGCATGGCCCGAGTGTCGGCCGCCGGGCCGCTGTCGCACATGAGTACGGCTACTCAATCGTCGCGCCGGGCTCCGGGGCGCGTCGTTGGCACTCTGGTTGACTGAGTGCTAACACCGGCCTATGGTCGTCCTTGGCACTCCCCACTGGGGGAGTGCTAACGCGAAGGCGCGTGTCTGACCCCCGCGACGGCAGGCCCGCAGGTTTCGCCCCTACCCGTTAGAAAACCCCGTAATCTCCGAAGGGGAGCTCGGACGTGACCACCAGCAGCAAGGTTGCCATCAAGCCGCTCGAGGACCGCATCGTGGTCCAGCCGCTCGACGCCGAGACCACCACGGCCTCCGGCCTGGTTATCCCGGACACCGCCAAGGAGAAGCCCCAGGAGGGCGTCGTCCTGGCTGTCGGCCCGGGCCGCTTCGAGGACGGCCAGCGTCTGCCGCTCGACGTCGCCGTGGGTGACATCGTCCTGTACTCGAAGTACGGCGGCACCGAGGTGAAGTACCAGGGCGAGGAGTACCTGGTCCTCTCGGCCCGCGACGTTCTCGCGATCATCGAGAAGTAAGTCGTTCCGACCCGCCCCGGATCCGTGTCCCAAGTGACAGGGGCCCGGGGCGTGGTTGTTGGTTCACGTAGTTCGGCGGCCGGTGGGCCGGCCGCAGCCCCGAGGGAATAGGGAACATGGCGAAGATCCTGCAGTTCGACGAGGACGCCCGCCGCTCGCTGGAGCGCGGTGTCAACAAGCTGGCCGACACCGTCAAGGTGACCATCGGCCCCAAGGGCCGCAACGTCGTCATCGACAAGAAGTTCGGCGCCCCGACCATCACCAACGACGGTGTCACCATCGCCCGTGAGGTCGAGCTGGACGACCCGTACGAGAACCTTGGCGCGCAGCTCGTCAAGGAGGTCGCCACCAAGACCAACGACGTCGCGGGCGACGGCACCACCACCGCCACCGTGCTGGCCCAGGCCCTGGTCAACGAGGGTCTGCGCAACGTCGCCGCCGGCGCCGGCCCGGCCGCCCTGAAGAAGGGCATCGACAAGGCCGTCGCCGCCGTCTCCGAGCACCTGCTGTCCGTGGCCCGCGAGATCGAGGGCAAGGACGACGTCGCCGCCGTCGCGTCCCTCTCCGCCCAGGACGCCCAGGTCGGCGAGCTGATCGCCGAGGCGATCGACAAGGTCGGCAAGGACGGTGTCATCACCGTCGAGGAGTCGAACACCTTCGGCGTGGAGCTGGACTTCACCGAGGGCATGCAGTTCGACAAGGGCTACCTGTCGCCGTACTTCGTCACCGACGCGGAGCGCCAGGAAGCGGTCCTGGAGGACCCGTACATCCTGATCAACCAGGGCAAGATCTCCTCCATCCAGGAGCTGCTGCCGCTGCTGGAGAAGATCCTGCAGAGCGGTGCCTCGAAGCCGCTGCTGATCATCGCCGAGGACGTCGACGGCGAGGCGCTGTCGACCCTGGTCGTGAACAAGATCCGCGGCACCTTCAACGCCGTCGCCGTCAAGGCCCCGGGCTTCGGCGACCGCCGCAAGGCGATCCTCGGCGACCTGGCCGTCCTGACCGGCGGCACGGTCATCTCCGAGGAGGTCGGCCTCAAGCTCGACCAGGCCGGTCTGGACGTGCTGGGCACCGCCCGCCGCGTGACCATCACCAAGGACGAGACCACCATCGTCGACGGCGCCGGTGACACCGAGGCCGTGGCCGGCCGCGTCGCCCAGATCAAGGGTGAGATCGCCGCCACCGACTCCGACTGGGACCGCGAGAAGCTGCAGGAGCGCCTGGCCAAGCTGGCCGGCGGCGTCTGCGTCATCAAGGTCGGCGCCGCCACCGAGGTGGAGCTGAAGGAGCGCAAGCACCGCCTGGAGGACGCCATCTCGGCGACCCGCGCCGCGGTCGAGGAGGGCATCGTCGCCGGTGGTGGCGCCTCCCTGGTCCACGCCGCCAAGGTGCTGAACGACGGCCTGGGCCTGTCGGGCGACGAGGCCACCGGTGTCGCCGTGGTCCGCAAGGCGCTGCACGAGCCGCTGCGCTGGATCGCCCAGAACGCCGGCCTGGAGGGCTACGTCATCACCTCCAAGGTCGCCGACCTGGAGATCGGCCAGGGCTACAACGCGGCCACCGGCGAGTACGGCGACCTGGTGAAGGCCGGCGTCATCGACCCGGTCAAGGTCACCCGCTCCGCCCTGGAGAACGCCGCCTCGATCGCCTCCCTGCTGCTCACCACCGAGACCCTCGTGGTGGAGAAGAAGGAGGAGGAGGCCGACGCCGGTCACTCGCACGGCGGTCACGGCCACTCCCACTGAGGCCCGCGCCTGACGGCCTGAACGGCTGACCGGAGGCCCGGTCCGCGCCCCTCGGGGCGGCGGGCCGGGCCTCCGGCGTCGGCGGCGGCAGCCGCCCTCCGAGCGGCGGCTCCGGTACGATCCGCTTGAAGACTCAACTATCAGAAGAATTTTGCTCCTGGCAAAGATTGCCTTATAACTGAGGCATGATCGAGGCCCGCCATCTGCGCGTCCTGCGTGCCGTCGCCCGCACCGGCTCCTTCTCCGCGGCCGCCCGCGAGCTGGGCTGTACGCAGCCCGCCATCAGCCAGCAGATGAAGGCCCTGGAGAAGTCCGTGGACACCCCGCTGGTGGTCCGCTCGGGCCGGGGCATGCAGCTCAGCGAGGCCGGGAAGGTCCTGCTCAAGCACGCCACCGGGATCCTGGCCGGGCTGTCCGCCGCCGAGGAGGAGGTGGCCGCGATCGCCGGGCTGCGGGCCGGGCGGGTGCGGCTGGTGTCCTTCCCGACCGCCAGCTCCACCCTGGTGCCGCCGGCCGTCGCCCGGCTGCGGGACGGCCATCCGGGGGTGCGCGTGTCGCTGGTCGAGGCGGAGCCGCCGGAGTCGCTGGCGATGCTGCGCGGCGGCGAGTGCGAGATCGCGCTGGCCTTCCGCTACCCGCAGTCGGGCGGCGGTGCGCCGGCGGCGCCCGCGCACGGGACGGCGCGCGAGGCGCGCGCCGAGGCCAACCTGGAGGCGCAGCAGCTGAGCGCCGGCGCCGACTGGTCCGACCTGGTGGCCACCCCGCTGCTGGACGACCCGCTGGTGGGCCTGCTGCCCGCCGCGCACCCGCTGGCCGGGCGCGGCGGGCCGGTGGAGCTGGCTCAGCTGGCGGGGGAGCAGTGGATCGCCGGCTGCCCCCAGTGCCGGGGCCACCTGGTGGAGCTGTGCGCGGCGGCGGGCTTCGAGCCCCGGATCGACTTCGCGACCGACGACTACCCGGCGGTGGTCGGCCTGGTGGCGGCCGGGCTGGGGGTGGCGGTGCTGCCCCGGCTGGCGCTGCAGTCGGTGCGTCCTGACGGCGTGTCGACGGTGCCGGTGCGGACGGCCGCCGGGGCGCCGGCGGTGCGTCAGGTGGTGGCGCTCACCCTGCCGGACCTCGCCGAGGTGCCGGCGGTGGCGCTGATGCTGGAGCGGCTGGCGGGGGCGGCTGCCGACCGCTGACGGCCGGTGGGCCCGGTCCGCGAGGCCCGGTCCGCCGGATCGGGGGTGCCGGGTCGGTGGCGCCGGGTCGGTGGCGCCGCGAAGAAACGTTTCTCCACGGCGCGTCGTGGCGGCCGGGGCTAACGCTGCGCGATCGCCGGCGGGGTCAGCGGGACCTCCACCAGCCGGTGCCGCGAGCGGCCCAGCATCTCCTCGCGCTCGTCCTCGGTCATCCCGCCCCAGACGCCGTACGGCTCCCGGACCGCCAGCGCGTGCGCCGCGCACTCGGCGATCACCGGGCAGCGCATGCACACCTCCTTGGCGCTGGTCTCGCGCGAGCTGCGTGCCGCGCCGCGTTCGCCCTCGGGGTGGAAGAAGAGCGAGCTGTCCACGCCACGGCAGGCCGCGGAGAGCTGCCAGTCCCAGAGGTCCGCGTTGGGGCCCGGGAGGCGGGAGAAATCTGCCATGGCTCATTCCCTTCAGAGGCTCGTCTGCCGTGGGCCGGACGCTCGGCGGGCTGCTGCCGGGCGTTGCGGCGGGGCGTCGATGCACCGGTGTGGACACCTGGAAATATGACTTAAGGCAACTCCATGGACAAGTCACCCACAGACTGGCACAACAGTCAATGACCATACGAAAGCTATAAAAACGGGCAAAGGGGGCAAGGGATTTGGGCGGGCGCGGACGTGGCAATCGGGTGTCCGGCGGGCGCGCGACGCTCCGCACCGGTGTGCGGGTCGCGCGCCCACCGCGCGCGAGCTGCGGAAAAGTGCGGCGTGTGCACCGCGATGCGGCTGATCGGTAACGGGTTGGCCACGTACAGTGGTGGAGATGGCCCTGAAGGCCGTAACTCATTCGAGTGACGGTCGTTGGAAGTGCGGAGGCGGTTAGCGGGCGCCGGACGTCGGGAACGATCGCGGACGAGTTGGGGCGATCAGCACGGAGTCTGTCGCCGATCGGCCGTGTCGGAGAGGTTCGTACCAGCCAGGAGGCTCAACGTGACGCGGATCAGCTGCGGAGGACGACGGTCATGACTTCCGTTCTCGTTTGCGACGATTCCCCGCTCGCCCGCGAGGCGCTTCGCCGCGCGGTCGCGACCGTACCCGGTGTGGACCGGGTCACCACCGCGACGAACGGGGAGGAGGTCCTGCGCCGCTGGGTGGCCGACCGCTCCGATCTCGTCCTGATGGACGTCCGGATGCCCGGCCTCGGCGGGGTGGAGACGGTCCGGCGGCTGCTGTCCGCCGACCCGGGCGCGCGGATCATCATGCTCACCGTCGCCGAGGACCTCGACGGTGTCGCGCTCGCGGTGGCCGCCGGCGCCCGCGGGTACCTGCACAAGGACGCCTCGCGCGCCGAGCTGCGGGCCACCGTCACCCAGGCCCTCGCCGACCCGACCTGGCGGCTCGCCCCGCGCCGGCTGCGCAGCCCGGACATGGGCGCGGCGCCGACCCTGACGGCGCGTGAGATCCAGGTGCTCGAAGGCATGAGCCACGGCCGCAGCAACGCCGAGATCGGCCGTGAGCTGTTCCTCTCCGAGGACACCGTCAAGACCCACGCCCGACGGCTGTTCAAGAAGCTCGGGGCCTCCGACCGTGCGCACGCGGTGGCGCTGGGCTTCCGCTGGGGCCTGGTCCGCTGACCGCCGGCGGCGCCGTCGGCTGCGGCGCGCCGCCGTCGAATCCGGAGGCGGACACCGCACGGGCGTGTGACGTCGCGGCCCCGAGGTTGCACCATGGAGGAGTGGAGCACCTCGGGGACCAGCGGACAGGCACTGCGGCGAACCACGCAGCCGCAGGACACTCGGCACACTCGGCGGACGGCGCGACGGACGGGACCGCCGACCACGGCGGGGCGGGAGGCGGCACGGTGCAGGAGGGGCCGGTGGTGCCCGGCGGCACGCCGTACGGTGTCGCAGCGCATAACGTTCCGGTGCACAACTCCGGACGCGGTGCCGCGTTTTCCCGGTCGACCAGGCACCATGGACCGATGCGTGACGACGTCGCCGGTGCGGCCGGCCAGGCGGACCCGGTGGAGGCCGAGCCCTCCGCGCCGGGTCTCGATCCGTCGTACACCGACTCCGGCGCCGCCGGCGAACCCGGCGGGCCGATGAGGCCCAGCCGTCCGCCGGTGCTCGGCACGGGCGGTTCGCCGCTGGTCGGCGAGCTGGTCGGGGACGCCGTCCGGGGCGAGGGGCCGGCCATCGAAGCGCTGCTCGCCTACGTCCACCCGCTCGCGCTGCGGTACTGCCGGGCCAAGCTGGCCCGACTGCCCGGCGGCGCCCGGCACCACGTGGACGACGTCGCGCAGGAGGTCTGCGTCGCGGTGCTGTGCGCGCTGCCCCGGTACAAGGACCAGGGGCGGCCGTTCGAGGCCTTCGTCTACGGGATCGCCGCGCACAAGATCGCCGATCTGCAGCGGGCCGCGATGCGCGGGCCCGGCTCGACCGTGGTGCCGCAGGACGACCTGCCGGAGGTGCCGGACGAGGCGCTCGGCCCGGAGGAGCAGGCGCTGCTGAGCAGCGACGCGGCCTGGGCCAAGGAACTGCTCTCCAACCTGCCGGCCCGCCAGCGCGAGCTGGTGCTGCTGCGGGTGGCCGCCGGGCTGTCGGCGGAGGAGACCGGCGAGGTGCTGGGGATGTCGCCGGGCGCCGTCCGGGTCGCGCAGCACCGGGCGCTCAGCCGGCTGCGGGCGCTCGCGGAGGAGTCGTCCTGAACCCGGGGCCGGAATGGCCCACGGGGGGTGGTTGTTGTCAAGGGCACACGAGGACACATTCGCGGTGCCAGTACCATGGGGTATCGGCGCCTGGGCGGGTCGCCAAAGTTTCGCGGGTGAACGCGGGGTTCCTTTGGAGGTTCCTCCATAGCCACCCGGCTTTCGGCGGTCCGGACGAGTGAGCGATGTATGCGCCCCCACCCTCAGGGCGCGAGCGGATCAAGCCGGCCACGGAAGGTACCCCCGAAATGTCTTACAACGCCGCAGGCGTACCCGAGAAGTTCGCGATGCTCGGGCTCACGTTCGACGACGTCCTGCTGCTGCCCGGGGCTTCCGCGGTGCTGCCGAACCAGGTGGACACCTCCTCCCGGGTCTCGCGCAACGTCCGCGTCAACATCCCGCTGCTGTCCGCGGCGATGGACAAGGTCACCGAGGCGCGGATGGCCATCGCGATGGCCCGCCAGGGCGGCGTCGGCGTCCTGCACCGCAACCTGTCGGTCGAGGACCAGGCCAACCAGGTCGACCTGGTGAAGCGCTCCGAGTCCGGCATGGTCACCGACCCGATCACGGTCGGCCCGGACACCACGCTGGCCGAGGCGGACGCGCTGTGCGCCAAGTTCCGCATCTCCGGCGTGCCGATCGCGGACGCGGCCGGCAAGCTGCTCGGCATCGTCACCAACCGCGACATGGCCTTCGAGTCGGACCGCAGCCGCCAGGTCCGCGAGATCATGACCCCGATGCCGCTGATCACCGGCAAGGTCGGCATCTCCGGCGAGGACGCGATGGCGCTGCTGCGCCGCCACAAGATCGAGAAGCTGCCGCTGGTCGACGACGAGGGCCGGATCAAGGGCCTCATCACCGTCAAGGACTTCGTCAAGGCCGAGCAGTACCCGAACGCCGCCAAGGACGCCGAGGGCCGGCTGCTGGTCGGTGCCGCGGTGGGCGCCAGCGCCGAGGCCTTCGACCGGGCCCAGGCCCTGGTCGAGGCGGGCGTGGACTTCCTGGTCGTCGACACCTCGCACGGCCACAGCCACAACGCGCTGGCCTGGATCGAGAAGATCAAGTCGGCCGTCAAGGTCGACGTGGTCGGCGGCAACGTCGCCACCCGGGACGGCGCCCAGGCGCTGATCGACGCCGGCGTGGACGGCGTCAAGGTCGGCGTCGGCCCCGGCTCCATCTGCACCACCCGCGTGGTCGCCGGCATCGGCGTCCCGCAGATCACCGCCATCTACGAGGCCGCCCAGGCCTGCCAGGCGGCCGGCGTGCCGGTCATCGGCGACGGCGGCCTGCAGTACTCGGGCGACATCGGCAAGGCGCTGGCCGCCGGTGCCGACACCGTGATGCTCGGCTCGCTGCTGGCCGGCTGCGAGGAGTCCCCGGGCGAGCTGCTGTTCATCAACGGCAAGCAGTTCAAGTCCTACCGCGGCATGGGCTCGCTGGGCGCCATGCAGTCGCGCGGCCAGGGCCGCTCGTACTCCAAGGACCGCTACTTCCAGGCCGAGGTGGCCTCGGACGACAAGCTCGTCCCCGAGGGCATCGAGGGCCAGGTGCAGTATCGCGGCCCGCTGTCGGCCGTGCTGCACCAGCTGGTCGGCGGCCTGCGCCAGACCATGGGCTACGTGGGCGCCGCCACCATCGCCGAGATGGAGAGCAAGGGCCGCTTCGTCCGGATCACCGCGGCGGGCCTCAAGGAGAGCCACCCGCACGACATCCAGATGACCGTCGAGGCGCCGAACTACTCGGCCCGCTGACGCGCTGACCCGGGAAGGGCCCGCTCCGGCGGGCCCTTCCGCGTGTCCGGGGGCCGGGCCGTCCGGGCGGCGGCCCCTCCCGCGGCCTTCGGCTCGGAGGCGAGCGCGCGAGCCGCGGTACGGGATACTGGAGGGCGGCCGGGGTGACCCGGCGGGCATGAGCAACAAACCAGAAGGGCTCGAAGTGACTGAGATCGAGATCGGGCGAGGCAAGCGCGGCCGCCGGGCGTACTCCTTCGACGACATCGCCGTCGTCCCCAGCCGTCGCACCCGGGACCCGAAGGAGGTCTCGATCGCCTGGCAGATCGACGCCTACCGCTTCGAGCTGCCCTTCCTGGCGGCCCCGATGGACAGCGTGGTCTCGCCGCAGCAGGCCATCGCCATCGGCCGGCTCGGCGGCCTCGGCGTGCTGAACCTCGAAGGCCTCTGGACCCGCTACGAGGACCCGCAGCCGCTGCTCGACGAGATCGCCTCGATCACCGACGAGGCCGCCGCGACCCGCCGCCTGCAGGAGGTCTACGCCGCGCCGATCCGCGCCGAGCTGATCAAGCAGCGCATCCAGGAGGTCCGCGACTCCGGCGTGGTCACCGCCGCCGCGCTCTCGCCGCAGCGCACCGCCGAGTTCTCCAAGGCCGTCGTGGACGCGGGCGTCGACGTCTTCGTCATCCGCGGCACCACCGTCTCGGCCGAGCACGTCTCCAGCGCCGCCGAGCCGCTGAACCTCAAGCAGTTCATCTACGAGCTCGACGTCCCGGTGATCGTCGGCGGCTGCGCCACCTACACCGCCGCGCTGCACCTGATGCGGACCGGCGCGGCCGGTGTGCTGGTCGGCTTCGGCGGCGGCGCCGCCCACACCACCCGGAACGTGCTGGGCATCCAGGTGCCGATGGCCACCGCCGTCGCCGACGTGGCCGCCGCCCGTCGCGACTACATGGACGAGTCCGGCGGCCGCTACGTGCACGTGATCGCGGACGGCGGCGTCGGCTACAGCGGCGACATCCCGAAGGCCGTCGCCTGCGGCGCCGACGCGGTGATGATCGGTGCCGCGCTGGCCCGGGCCACCGATGCGCCCGGCAAGGGCTTCCACTGGGGCATGGAGGCCGTCCACGAGGAGCTGCCGCGCGGCAAGCGGGTCAACCTCGGCACCGTCGGCACCACCGAGGAGATCCTGACCGGTCCCTCGCACACCCCGGACGGCACGATGAACCTGTTCGGCGCGCTGCGGCGGGCGATGGCCACCACCGGCTACACGGAGCTCAAGGAGTTCCAGCGGGTCGAGGTGACGGTCAACCCGGCGCTCAACCACCGCTGAGTCCGCTGACGAAGGCCCTCGCCGGCCCCCGGAGACCGGGGGCGGGCGAGGGCCTAGGTGCGGGTGGCGGCGCGGCGGGTGAGCAGGTAGCCGCCGATCAGCGCGATGGCGTAGAAGGCGAGGTCGAGCGGCCGGAGGTCGGCGCGCCAGCCGGCCAGCGCGTCGTGCGGCAGGCCGTCCGGCCCGGGGCCGTCGGCGCGGACCTGGCGCAGGTGTTGGGTGAGCTGGCCGAGTAACAGGGCGGCCGCCGCGAGCAGGGCGCCGAGGGGCGGGAGCAGGCGGCTCGGGCCGCCGAGCCGGCCGAGCGGGAGTGCGATCAGGCCGGCCTGGGCGATGGCCAGCCAGCCGAGGCTGTCGGCCGCCCGCAGCGGGGCGCAGCCGTACGCCAGGGCGCCGAGCAGCGCGGCGAGCAGGGCGAGGGCGATCGCCGGGGCGGTGCGGCGGCGCGGGGCCGCCCGGTGGGTGGGGGCGACGGGCTCGTACCCCGTGACCGGGGCGCCGGGCATGCCGGGGGCGACGTACCCCTCGGGCGCGGCCGGGAGCGGTGCGACCGTGTAGTGCTGCGCGGTGGGCGGGCGGACCGACTGGCCGTCAGCGTCCGGTGCGGGTGCGGTCATGGGCGTCGAGTCCCCCCGGAAAGACGATGAAGCTGCCGAACGGTAGCAGCGTTTCGGACGGATCTCGGCGAGTTTTCGATCACAGATCGGGCACGGAGCGCCGCGAGCGTTCCGGTTCGTCCGGGCTCGGGGCAGGGGGTGGGTGGTCGTGGGCCCGCGGGACAGGGGATGATGGAGGCTTGGCCGTCCGGGCCCGGCAGGGCCGACGCGCCGTCACCACGACCGCCGGCAGCACATGGGGGAACGTTCCGAATGACCGAGGCGCAGGGCTCCACCGGCCGCCTGCTGGCCGGCCGCTACCGGCTGACCGCGGTGCTCGGGCGCGGCGGCATGGGCACCGTCTGGCGCGCCGAGGACGAGATGCTGGACCGGACCGTCGCGGTCAAGGAACTGCGGATGAACGCCAGCGTCGAGGAGGAGGAGAAGCACCGGCTGATCGTCCGGACGCTGCGCGAGGCCAAGGCGACCGCGCGGATCCGGCACAACTCGGCGGTGACCGTCTTCGACGTGGTCGAGGAGGACGACCGGCCGTGGATCGTCATGGAGCTGGTCGAGTCCCGCTCGCTGGCCGACGTCGTCCGCGAGGACGGGCCGTTGGAGCCCGCCCGGGCGGCCGAGATCGCGCTGGACGTGCTGGGCGTGCTGATGTCCGCGCACGCGCTGGGCATCCTGCACCGTGACGTGAAGCCGTCCAACGTGCTGATCGGCGAGGACGGCCGGGTGGTGCTGACCGACTTCGGCATCGCCAGCGTGGAGGGCGACGCCTCCGTCACCTCCACCGGCATGCTGGTCGGCGCGCCCTCGTACATATCCCCGGAGCGGGCGCGCGGGCAGAAGCCCGGCCCGCCCGCCGACCTGTGGTCGCTCGGCGGCACGCTGTACGCGATGGTGGAGGGCCGGCCGCCGTACGACCGGGGCTCGGCGCTGGCCACGCTGACCGCGGTGATGACCGAGGACCTGACCGTGCCGGCGAACGCCGGGCCGCTGCTGCCGGTGATCGAGGGGCTGCTGGAGAAGGACCCGGCGAAGCGGCTGGACGCCTCGCAGACCCGGTCGATGCTGAAGCGGGTGGTCGCCGAGGCCACCGCGAAGGCGGAGTCGACCACCGAGCACGCGGTGCCGCTGAAGCCCGCCGCCGAGGAGGCGAAGGGCGAGCCGGCGGAGACCGAGCCGGCGCAGGCCGATCCGCTGCAGGCCGAGCCGGCGCGGGCCGAGCCGGAGCGTCGACGGACCGTCGGCGGGCTGCTCGGGACCGTCCGGGTCGGCAGCCGGGCGCGGGACGAGGAGCCGGCGGCCGCCGTGGAGCCGGCGGCCGAGCCGGCCGCTGCCGCCGCGGCCGGGGCCGCCTCCGCGCCGGAGCCCGAGCCGATCCGGCCGGTGACCAGCGAGTGGACCAGGGGCGCCACGCAGGCGGCCGGCGCCGACCCGCGCAAGGGCCGGCGGCGGCTGGCCGTGGTCACCGTGGTGCTGGTGCTGCTGCTGATCGCCGGGGTGGTCGCGGTGGTCCGGGCGGTCGGCGGGGACGACGGCGCGACCGGCGGGACCGCGCACGGCGCCGGCTCCGCCGCGCCCGTCGTGGCGAGCACCGAGGCGACCCCGAGCCAGAGCGCGTCCGCGCCCACCGAGCCCGCCCCCACCACGCCGGCGCCCACCGAGCCGCCGGCCACCGGCGCGAGCTCGGCCGCCGCGCCGCCCCCGCCCGCCGCCACCACGCCCGCGGCGCAGCCCCCGGCGCCCGCCCCGAGCACGACGCAGGCCGCGCCGGGCGCTCCGGTGCCCGCCGGGTTCCACGAGTACAAGGACCCGAGCGGCTTCTCCGTCACCCTGCCGGACTGGCTGCAGCCGGCCGGCTCGGACGGCAACCGGCGGATCTTCAAGAACGCCGCGGACGGCAGCCAGCTGCGGATCGAGTGGACCACCTCGCCGGGCGCGAGCGCCCTCGCCGACTGGCAGGACTCCGAGCCCAACGTGCGCGGGCAGGTGACCAACTACCAGCGGCTGAACCTGGCGGCGATCAGCTACCGGCAGTGGAGCAACGCGGCGGACTGGGAGTGGACCAACGGCACCCCCAAGACCCACTCGCTCAACCGCGGCTTCGTGACCGGCAGTCCGGCCAAGTACGGCTACTCGATCTACTGGATCGTCCCGGACGCGCAGTGGGCCGCGCAGGCCCAGGCCCGGGACGTCGTGTTCGGCAGCTTCCAGCCGGCGCCGTAGCGCCGGCCGGGCGCGGGGCTCAGCCGAGCAGGCGCTGCTTGGCCCGGCCGAACTCCTCGTCGGTGAGCGCCCCGGAGGCGTGCAGGGCGGCCAACCGCTCCAGCTGGCCGAGGAGCCGCTCGCCCGCGTCGAGCTCGGCCGGGGCGGCGTCGGCGGGCGGCAGGGCGGCGGGCGGCGCGGCGACGACGGCCGGTGCGGTGTCGTGGGCCGGTGCGGCGCCGGCGGGCGGGGCGGTGCGGGCGCGCCGGGCGGCCTCCCGGATCTGCTCGGCGAAGACCTCGCCCTTGATCACGTCCTCGAAGCGGTGCGCACCGGTCAGCGCGACGACCGTCAGCACCTCGCCGTTGAACTTGGTCCGGACCACGGAGGCGTCGGTGACGGCGGCGAGCGGAACCGGGACCGGCGGCTTCCCGTCCTTCAGGAAGAGCAGCCGATGGGTGGTCAGCACCAGTGCGCCCCGGCGGAAGTGGTCGGGGTGGCGCCCGGCGGTGGAGGCGACGGGCGACTCGCCCGCGAGCACGGTGGCCTCGACCGTGCGCAGGGCCGCGGCCTGGTTGGCTTGGTTGCTGTTGCCCGCCACCTTGAAGGCGGTGTCGATCAGTTCGGTCCAGTCCATGGGATCGAGCGTATAAGGAGCCGCTCAGTAGGCTGCTCGGTGAGCGAGAGGAACTGGCATGCGAGGCGGCCCCGGGCAGTTGCTGGCAGGGCGGTACCGGCTGACGGACCGTCCCGAACCCTTGCGCGCCCGGGCGGTGGACGAGCAGAACGGCGAATCGGTGCTGCTCCGCGGGCTGGAGCTGCCCGCGCTGCTGACCGCCGGTCAGGGCTTGGACGACCCGCTGCCCGCGCAGGCGGACCGGCTGGTGCGCCGGGTGGCGGCGGCCGGTGCCGCGGCGCCGACCTGGCACCCCCGGCTGCTGCGCGGTGTCGGGGCCTTCGCCGAGGGCGAGCTGCTGTGGACGGTCGAGGAGCGGCCGGCCGGCTGCTCGCTGGCCGAACTGCTCGCCGCGGGGCCGGTGCCGCCGTACCGGGCGGCCGAGTTGGCGGCGGACCTGGCCGGCGCGCTGCGCGCGCTGCACGGCGCCGGGCTCGCGCACGGGAACGTCACGGCCGAGTCGGTGCTGGTCTGCGAGGACGGCGCGGCGATGCTCGGCGGGCTGCTCTCCGGGGTCGCCGAGGAGGCGCTGGCCGAGGACCTCGGCGGGCCGGGCGGGCGCAGACGGTACGACGTCCGGGCCACCCTGGTCGGCCCGGTCGCCGAGCGCTGGCCGCTGGACGGCGGCCCGGCGGGGGACTGCTGGGCGCTCGGCGCGCTGCTGCAGCGGATGGTCACCGGCCGCTCGCCGTTCCCGGAGGGCGGTGTGCCGGAGCTGGTGACGGCCGTCCGGGACGGGCGGCGCGAACCCAGCGTGGTGTGCGGGCCGTTGGCGCCGCTGGCCGAGCGGCTGCTGCAGCCCGACCCGTCGCTGCGGCCGAGCGCCGAGGACGTCCGGCGGGAGCTGGCGGCGCTGCTGGCGGGCGCGCCGGAGCCGGTCGACGAGGAGCGGGCGGCGCGCGAGGCGGTGGCGCGGGAGGTGGCCCTGAAGCCGGCGGCGCCGCTGGTGCCGCAGCGGCCGCGCCGGCGTCCGGCCCGGGCCGCGGGGACGGAGCGGACGGCGGACGACCGGGCGAGGCCGCCCCGGATACCCCCGGCCCTGCTCGGTCCGCTGCTGGTGGGGGGCGTGTTCGTGCTGCTGGCGCTGGCGCTGGCCGCCGTGGTGCTGTTCGCAGGCTGACGGCCCGGCTGCGCGCCGTGCGGGCGACCCGGCCCGTGGACGTGATTACCGGGCCCGGCGGGGTGCGCCTAATCTGTGCGTGGAATCAGTTCGAACAGTGGTCTGGACAGGCCCTCCTCCGTCGCGGTGACGGCAGGCGGATGAGCGGGGGAGCGGTCGCCGATGGGCGGGCAGGACCGGCCGGAGGCGGCCGAGGTGGAGCGGCTGCTGGCCGGGCGGTACGAGCTGGGCGAGCGGCTCGGCCGCGGTGGGATGGGTACGGTCTGGCGGGCCTGGGACCGCATGCTGGACCGCGAGGTCGCGGTCAAGGAGCTGACCGTCAACCACCTCCCCGAGGAGGACCTGCAGATCCTGCACGCCCGGATGAAGCGCGAGGCCAGTGCGGCCGCGCGGATCAAGCACCCCGGCGTGATCACCGTGCACGACGTGCTGGAGCAGGACGGCCGGCCGTGGATCGTGATGGAGCTGGTCGACGGCCGCTCGCTGGCCGACGTGATCAGCCAGGACGGCACCCTGCAGCCGCGCGCCGCCGCCGAGGTCGGCAGCCAGGTGCTGGCGGCGCTGCACCGCGGCCACCAGCTGGGCGTGCTGCACCGGGACGTCAAGCCGGCCAACGTGCTGCTGGAGCGCGGCACCGGGCGGGTGGTGCTGCTGGACTTCGGCATCGCCAAGTACGAGGGCTCGACCGAGCTGACCCGGCCGGGGGACCTGGTCGGCTCGCCGGACTACCTGGCGCCGGAGCGCGCCCAGGGCGAGCGGCCCGGGCCGGCCTCCGACCTGTGGGGCCTCGGCGCGACGCTGTGGGCGGCCGTCGAGGGCCGGTCGCCGTTCCGCCGGGACTCGCCGATCACCACGCTGGCCGCGGTGGTCGACGAGCCGCTGCCGGAGTCCCGCCGGGCCGGGCCGCTCGGGCCGGTGCTGGCCGCGCTGATGGCCAAGGACCCGGCCGACCGGCCGACCGCGGACGAGGCGGCCCGGATGCTGGCCGAGGTGCGGTCCGGGCACACGATGGGCCTGAAGTCCGTGCCCTCGACGCGCACGCCCACCCAGTCCGTCCCGGTGGTGGACCGCAGCGACCACCCGGAGGAGGCGCCGCCGGCCGGGGACGCCCCGGAAGGGTCGGAGGGGCCGACCGAGCCGCGCCAGTCGGCCGTCGCGGTGGACACCGCCGGGGGCGCACTCGCCCAGTCGCACGCGCCCACCACGGCCGTCGCGCCGGTCGCGCACGCCAACGCGCCGGTCGCGGATCCCGGTGCGCGCCCGGTCGCGCACTCCGTCACGCCCGCGCGCGGTCCGGCCCGGCGCCGCAACCTGCTGAAGCTCGCCGCGATCGGGCTGGCCGTGGGCGTGCTGGCCGCCGGGGCGACCTTCTTCGCCACCCGGCACATGGTCGGCCCGTCGACCGCCGACCCCACGACCACCAGCACCCCGGCCGACCCGGACCCGACCAACCCGCCCGGCCCCGGCCCGGCCGCGCCCGCCGGCTACCACTGGGTGGACGACCCGGCCGGTTTCCGCTTCCCCCTGCCCAACGGCACTCCGGCCTGGCAGCGGGTGATCTCCGGGGACGCCAACCAGATCTTCTACACGCCCGACAACAAGACGCACTACCTGCAGTTCGCCGTCACCGTGGGCCAGTCGGTCAAGCCGCTGGACCACATGCGGCAGATGGAGGGCAGCGTCTCCAAGTCGCTGAAGGACTACAAGCAGCACCAGCTGACCGGCGCCGCGGTGAACAGCCACGAGGCGGCCGTCTGGGAGTTCAGCTACCTCGCCAAGGAGGGCGGCCGGCGGCGGGCGATCGAGGCCGAGTTCATCGACGAGGACGGCACCGGGTACGCGATCTACTCCTCCAGCCCGGACCGGGGCACCGAGTGGACCGAGGCCGAGCAGCGGTTCCGAACGGTGCTCAACGCCTTCACCCCGACCCGCTGACGGCGGGGTCCGCCGCGTTCGTCCGACACCGGCAGATTCTTGTTACCCATGGGTACCGGACCGGCCGCCGAGCGCCTAGGCTGCGCCGTATGTCGGACCTCACAGCAGGCGCAGCGGCCCTCGACCACCCCGACGCCGGCCCGGCCGGCGGCAACCCGGCCGCCCCCGGCGGCGGTCGGACGGTCTCCTCGGCCGTCCCGCCGTCCCTGGTCGGCCGGCTCGCGGCGGGCGTCACCGCCACCGGTGAGCCCAGCCTGGTGGAGACCGTCGCCCCGCTGACCGGCGAGCGGCTGGCCGCCCTGCCGCAGTCCACCCCCGCGGACGTCGAGGTCGCGTTCCAGCTGGCCCGCCGCGCCCAGCCCGCCTGGGCCGCGCTGCCGGTGCGCCACCGCGCCGCCGTCCTGCTGCGCTTCCACGACCTGCTGCTGAAGCGGCAGGACGAGGTGCTCGACCTCGTCCAGGCCGAGACCGGCAAGGCCCGGCTGCACGCCTTCGAGGAGGTGCTGGCCGTCGCCATGGCCGCCCGGCACTACGGGCGCGCCGCCCAGGGCTACCTGCGGGACAAGCGGCGCGGCGGCGCGCTGCCGGTGCTCACCCACGCGGTCGAGGCCCGCCGCCCCAAGGGCGTGGTCGGCCACATCTCGCCCTGGAACTACCCGCTGGAGCTGTCCGTCGGGGACGCCCTGCCCGCCTTCGTGGCCGGGAACGCGGTGGTCAACAAGCCCGACACGCAGACCGCGCTGACCGCCCTGTGGGCCCGCGAGCTGCTGATCGAGGCCGGGCTGCCGGCCGACCTGTGGCAGATCGTGATCGGCGACGGGCCGGTGATCGGCCCCGCCGTGGTGGAGCACGCCGACTACGTCTCCTTCACCGGCTCCACCCGCACCGGCCGCGACGTGGCCCAGCGCGCCGCCGCCCGGCTGGTCGGCGCCTCTCTCGAACTCGGCGGCAAGAACGCCATGCTGGTGCTCTCCGACGCCGACCTCGACGCCGCCGCCGCGGGCGCCGTCCGGGCCTGCTTCTCCTCCGCCGGGCAGCTGTGCATCTCGATCGAGCGGCTGCTGGTGCACCGCTCGGTGGCCGACGAGTTCCTGGAGCGCTTCGCCGCCCGCACCCGGGCGCTGCGCCTCGGCGGCGGGCTCGCGTACGGCGCCGACATGGGATCGCTGGTCTCCGTCCGGCAGTTGGAGACCACCACCCGGCACGTCGAGGAGGCCGTCAAGGCGGGCGCCACGGTGGTGGCCGGCGGCCGCGCCCGGCCGGACCTCGGCCCGTACTTCTACGAGCCGACCATCCTCGACGGGGTGACCCCGGAGATGGCGGTCTGCGCCGAGGAGACCTTCGGCCCGGTCGTCTCGGTGTACCGCTTCGACACCGAGGACGAGGCGGTGGCCGCCGCCAACTCCACGCCGTACGGCCTGAACTCCAGCGTCTGGACCAGGGACCACCGGCGCGGACGGGCGGTCGCGGCCCGGCTGCGCACCGGCACCGTCAACGTCAACGAGGCCTACGCGGCCACCTACGGCTCGGTCGCCTCCCCGATGGGCGGCATGGGCGACTCCGGGCTGGGCCGCCGGCACGGCTCCGAGGGCATCCTGCGCTTCACCGAGGCGCAGACCATCGCGACCCAGCGGCTGATGCCGATCGCGCCCGCCTTCGGCCTGGACGACCGGAAGTTCGCCGCCGTGATGACCGGCGGGCTGCGGGTGCTGAAGGCCCTGCGCTTCAAGTAACCCCGAACTGCTTTCCCCCACAACAGGTTCGATCCCCGAAGGAGCGGTGCAGATGGTGGAGTCCGGCGATGCGGCGGAGTTCGACTACGACGTGGTCGTGGTCGGCTCCGGCTTCGGCGGTTCGGTCGCCGCGCTGCGGCTGACCGAGAAGGGCTACCGGGTCGCCGTCCTGGAGGCCGGGCGCCGCTTCGAGCGGGACGAACTGCCCCGCAACTCCTGGGACCTGGCGAACTACCTGTGGGCGCCGCAGCTCGGCCTGTACGGGATCCAGCGCATCCACCTGCTGGCCAACGTGCTGATCCTGGCCGGCGCCGGGGTCGGCGGCGGCTCGCTGAACTACGCCAACACCCTCTACGTGCCGCCGAAGGCCTTCTTCGAGGACCGCCAGTGGCGGCACATCACCGACTGGCAGGAGGAGCTGGCGCCGTTCTACGACCAGGCGCAGCGGATGCTCGGGGTCCGGCTCAACCCGACCGTCACGCCCTCCGACGTCCACCTCAAGGCGGCCGCCGAGCGGATGGGCGTCGGCGACACCTTCCACATGGCGCCGGTCGGGGTGTTCTTCGGCGACGGCAAGGACACCGACGGCACCGCCAAGGCGGCGCCCGGCGAGGAGGTCGCCGACCCGTACTTCGGCGGCGCCGGCCCGGCCCGCAAGGCCTGCGTGGAGTGCGGCGAGTGCATGACCGGCTGCCGGCACGGCGCCAAGAACACGCTCACCGAGAACTACCTGTACCTGGCGGAGCGCGGCGGCGCCGAGATCCACCCGCTCACCACGGTGGCCCGGATCCGGGAGTGCGGTGAAGGATTCGCCGTGGACGTGCGCCGCACCGACTCGCGGTCGAGGACCGACCGGGTCAAGGCCGGCGCGCGGACCATCACCGCCGCGCAGGTGGTGGTGGCGGCCGGCACCTACGGCACCCAGTCGCTGCTGCACCGGATGCGCGACGGCGGGCACCTGCCCCGGATCTCGGCGCGGCTCGGCGAGCTGACCCGCACCAACTCCGAGGCGATCGTCGGCGCGCAGACCACCGACCGGCGCTACGGTGCCAAGGCGGACTTCACCAAGGGCGTCGCGATCACCTCCTCGGTCCACCCCGACGAGAACACCCACATCGAGCCGGTCCGCTACGGCAAGGGCTCCAACGCGATGGGCGCGCTGTCGATCGCCCAGGTCAAGGGCGGCGGGAGGACCCCGCGCTGGCTGCGCTACCTGGGCAACTCGGTGCTGCACCCGGTGACCTTCGCGCGCTCGATGAACCAGCACCGCTGGTCCGAGAAGACGATCATCGGGCTGGTGATGCAGTCCCTGGACAACTCGATCACCGTCTCGCTGAAGAAGGGCCCGCTCGGCAAGCCCCGGCTCACCTCCACCCAGGGCCACGGCGAACCCAACCCGACCTGGATCCCGGCCGCCCAGCAGGGCGCCCAGGCGCTCGCCGAGGAGATCAACGGCTTCGCGGGCAGCACCGTCGGCGAGATCTTCGACATCCCGCTGACCGCCCACTTCCTCGGCGGCTGCCCGATCGGCGACGCCCCCGAGACCGGCGTGGTCGACCCGTACCACCGGCTGTACGGGCACCCCGGGATCAGCGTGGTGGACGGCGCGGCCGTCTCCGCCAACCTCGGGGTCAACCCCTCGCTCACCATCACCGCGCAGGCCGAGCGGGCCCTGTCGATGTGGCCGAACAAGGGCGAGCCCGACCCGCGCCCGGCCCCGGGCGAGGCCTACCGGCCGGTCACCGCGGTGGCGCCGGTGCGGCCGGCGGTGCCGGCCGGGGCCTTCGGCGCGCTGCGGCCGCCGGTGCTGCTGCCCGTCCCGGAAGTGCCCGGCCAGCAGGCCTGACGCCGCCGTTCGGAGGGCGAACCCGCCGGTGCGGTTCCCGGTTGACACCAGTTCGGGTCCGGTGGGATAAACGGGCTCCCTGGGGGGACCAGGAATTCGTCGAGCGGGGGTAAGCGGTCCATGACCAACTGCGCATGGTGCGGCGCGACTTGGACGGGAGGAGCGTCGGTCTGCGCGTCGTGCGGACGGCCGGCCGCTCCGCCGCCGACCGCCGTCGGGACACCTGCGGTGTCGCCGGTCGACGCGGCGCCCGCGATCTCGCCGGTCGACGCCGTGCCCTCGGCCCCGCCGCCGTACGGGCCGCCGCCCGG
Source organism: Streptomyces sp. Y1 (assembly GCF_041053115.1). Lineage (NCBI taxonomy): Bacteria > Bacillati > Actinomycetota > Actinomycetes > Kitasatosporales > Streptomycetaceae > Streptomyces > Streptomyces sp. Y1. The sequence continues at coordinate 4,581,432 of NZ_CP163445.1, forward strand.
TGCGCCCGGCTTCCCGCCGCCGCCCGGTATGCCCGGTGCGCCCGGCTTCCCGCCGCCGCCCGGGGCTCCCGGCGCGCCCGGCTTCGTGCCGGGACCGGGCGCCGGGTACCCCGCCCCCGGCGCGCCCTCGCTGGGCAACTGGGGCGCCGGACGGCCGGTCCAGCCGCGCGTCGGACAGCCGCCGCTGCTGCGCTGGCTGACCGGCTCGGACTGGCGCCCGGCGCTCGTCTCGGCGATCGCGCCGACCGTGGTGCTGCTGGTGGCCGCGCTGGCCGTGGCCGCCCCGGCCGACTACCGGCCGGACGGCGTGGGCTCGACGCCGGGCTTCGGCGACGTCTTCGGCGCGACCCTCGGAGCGGCCCTGGGCGCGCTCGGCGCGCCGCTGCGGATCGGCTACCACGGCAACACGGGCTTCGGCACCGGCATGGACTACGAGATCCGCGCCCTGCCGCTGACCGTCACCCTCCTCTGGATCCTCGCGCTCTGGCTCGGCCTGCGGGCCGGACTGCGGCGGAGCAAGGCCAAGGGCGTCCAGCTGACCCGGGGGCAGGCGGCCGGCGAGGCGCTGCGCTCAGCCCTCGTGATGGGGGCGGTGACCCTGCTGCTCGGGCTGGTCGCCGGGACGACCTGGAAGCCCGACCAACGCGGTCGCGGCGGCTTCTCCGGATACGACTACGGCGACTACGGGGACTACGGCTCCGGCCCGGGCTCCGGCGGCAAGCGGGACGCCGGAATGTCCTTCTTCGCGAACACCGGCTGGGCGGAGGCGCTCGGCTGGACGGTGCTGCTCGCCTTCCTGGTGGCCTTCGCGGTCTACGGCACGGACGCGCTGCGCTGGGCCGCCTGGCGCAGCCCGGCGGTGCGCGGCTGGGCGGTGTCCGCGCTGACGGCGGGCCAGGCGCTCGCCCTGACCTGGGGCCTCGCCTCGGTGGCCGGCTTCGTGATCGCCGCGGCGAACAGCGACAACGGCTGGGAGGTCGGCGCCGCGTTCGCCTTCATGCCCAACCTCGGCCTCGCCCTGCTCGGCTTCGGCTCGGGGGCGAGCCTCCAGGGCGACTCCGTCCGGGGCGGCTACGACTCCTCGATGCGGGGCTCGGGCCCCGACAGCACGGACGTGTCCTTCTTCGACCTGCACGAGCTCGGCGGCGAGTGGCGCCTGGCCGGCCTGCTGGCGCTCGTCTCGGCGGCGGTGCTCGCCGGGGTCGCGGTCCGGCGGCGGCTGGGGTCGGCCGACCGGCTGCGGCTGGCGGCCGTGTACGCGGCGGCGCTCGTCCTGCTGTCGACGGTGGGCGGCGCGATCGTCACCATGTCGATCACCATGGCCGGCTGGTCCTCGGCTTCGCGCTCGACCATGTCCCAGGAGATGTCGATCGGCCTGAGCTTCCCGAGCGTGCTGCTGGCGAGCATCGTCTGGGCGGCGGTCGGCGCGCTGGTCGTCCCGGCGCTGCTGACGGGCTTCCGCCGGGGCGGTGCCCAGCCGTACCCGGCCCCGCCGTACTACGCGGGCGCTCCTGGCTACCCGGGCGGGCCCGGCTACCCGGGCGGGCCGGGCTTCGCCGGTGCCCCCGTGCCGCCGCAGCCGCCGTACCCGGGCGGGCCGGACCTCCTGGGCGCGCCGGGCTTCGCGGGCGCGCCGGTGCCGCCGCAGCCGCCGTACCCGGGCGCGCCGGCGTACGGCGCCCCGGTGCCGCCGCCCGCGCAGGCGCCCGCGCCGTACGGGGTGCCGCACCCGGCCGCCGCGCCGGACCCGCACGCGCCCTCGGCGCCGCCGGTCGCCGCGCCGGCCGCGCCCGCGGGCGGGGTGGGCGAGGTACTGGGCTCGCACGAGCCGGCGCCCGCGCCCGCGACTCCGCCGTCCGGTGAGGCGCCGGTCGACCCGAGTGTCTGGCGCGACCACCCGTAGGTCGTCCGTGGTGGGAATCCCCGCCGTCCCGCCCGTCCTTCGGGTGGGCGGCGGGGATTTTCGCGTCCGGGCGCGGCCCGGAGGCGACCCGAGGCGACCCGGGCGAGGCCCGGAACAGGTCCGGACAGGGCAAAGGGCCCCGCGGGGGAACGGGGCCCTTTGTCGCTCAGCACTCGGCGTCAGGGCCGCGCCGGGTGCTGTGGTGACGGCGCCGGGGGAGGAGCGCCGTCGTGTCGGTTGGCATCGGGCCGCCGACGCGGTCCCGGCACGGGCGGCCGGGGCGCGGGGCGGGCGCGTCCGTGTCGCGACGGGGTCGGCGCGCGGGTTCGCGCCTGGCCTTCGCTCACGGAGCGTGAGGTGTTCACCGCTGCCGCTTCCCTGTGCGGCGGCATCGGTCCGGCCTCCCACCGGGCTGTCCGGCTGTCGGGAGAACCGCTTACACGCAGCATCGTGCTGGACGAAGGGCTTGCTATGCAACCGATTCGGCACAGTTCGCTTGAGTCTGTTTCACGACTGACGAGTAATCTCAGGCGCGGCCCGAGCCGGTCCGGCCGGTCGCGGGTCCGTGTCGACCGGCGGCGCGGATGATCACGGTGAGTAGCTGGTCGGTCGATCGGGGCGCACGAGGACGCGCGTAGCGGTACGGGACGGGAACGGGGTGCGCCCGGGCGCACCCGGGGTCGTACCGGATCGTGCGGGGCCGTACCGGGCCGTACCGGGGTGCGACGGCCGGTTCGGGCGTCCCCGAAGGCCGGCCGCCCCACCTCTGGTGACCCAGTCGCGGCCGGGGTCGCTGTCCCCTGCTGGCCGGCCGCGACACCCGCGCACGGTCCCACGGTGCCGCGCTCCCCGGCGGGCCGGGGCGGCGGCGCCACATGCGCCGGTGGACTGGGGTGGAGCTCCACGCGTGGTCCTGCTGCCCGTGCGGCGTGCCCCCGGCCGGGGGCGGAGGCGGCGCGTCTGGCGGACGCGGCGCGGCCGTACGGTCGTAGGAAGCAACGAACCGGAGGCCCGTACGGTCACGGTCGTTCGGACGGGCAGACGAGTGAAACCGGACAGCCCGGTAGAATCGGTGTCCAGACACCCCACACCCGTCCGCCGCCGCCGCCCCCGCCGGGAAGGCGGTCCGGCGAGACACCCTCGATACCGCTGCCGGAAGGCCGTCCGTGTCCTCTGCAATTCCCGTCCAGCCCGTACCGGACAACGACACCGTCCTGGTCGTCGACTTCGGTGCCCAGTACGCCCAGCTCATCGCCCGTCGGGTGCGTGAGGCGCGGGTCTACAGCGAGATCGTGCCGAGCAGCATGCCGGTCGCCGAGATGCTCGCCAAGAACCCGAAGGCGATCATCCTCTCCGGCGGTCCGTCGTCGGTCTACGAAGAGGGCGCGCCGCAGCTCGACCGCGCGATCTTCGAGGCCGGTGTCCCGGTCTTCGGCATGTGCTACGGCTTCCAGCTGATGGCCAAGACCCTCGGCGGCACCGTCGACAACAACGGGGCCCGCGAGTACGGCCGCACCCCGCTGACCGTCTCCCGCACCGGCTCCACCCTGTTCGAGGGCGTCCCGGCGCAGCACTCGGTGTGGATGTCGCACGGCGACGCCTGCTCGGCGGCCCCGGAGGGCTTCACCGTCACGGCCTCCACCGACCTCGTCCCGGTCGCGGCCTTCGAGAACGACGAGGCCCGCCTGTACGGCGTCCAGTACCACCCCGAGGTGCTGCACTCCGACCACGGCCAGCAGATCCTGGAGCACTTCCTCTACCGCGGCGCCGGCATCGCCCCGACCTGGACCACCGGCAGCGTGGTCGAGGAGCAGATCGCCCTGATCCGCGAGCAGGTCGGCGACAAGCGCGCGATCTGCGGCCTGTCCGGCGGCGTGGACTCCGCGGTCGCCGCCGCCCTGGTCAACAAGGCCATCGGCGACCGGCTGACCTGCGTGTACGTCGACCACGGCCTGATGCGCAAGGGCGAGACCGAGCAGGTCGAGAAGGACTTCGTGGCCGCCACCGGCGTGCAGCTGAAGGTCGTCGACGCCTCCGAGCGCTTCCTGGACGCGCTGAAGGGGGTCACCGACCCCGAGGAGAAGCGCAAGATCATCGGCCGCGAGTTCATCCGCGTCTTCGAGCAGGCCCAGGCCGAGATCGTGGCCGAGGCCGGCGAGCACGGCGAGTCGGTGGACTTCCTGGTCCAGGGCACCCTGTACCCGGACGTGGTGGAGTCCGGCGGCGGTACCGGCACCGCCAACATCAAGTCCCACCACAACGTCGGCGGCCTGCCCGAGGACCTGCAGTTCCAGCTGGTCGAGCCGCTGCGCAAGCTGTTCAAGGACGAGGTCCGGATGGTCGGCCAGGAGCTGGGCCTGCCGGAGGAGATCGTCCAGCGCCAGCCGTTCCCGGGCCCGGGCCTGGGCATCCGGATCGTCGGCGAGGTCACCAAGGAGCGGCTGGACCTGCTCCGCGACGCCGACGCGATCGCCCGCGAGGAGCTGACCGCGGCCGGTCTGGACCGCGAGATCTGGCAGTGCCCGGTCGTGCTGCTCGCCGACGTCCGCAGCGTGGGCGTGCAGGGCGACGGCCGCACCTACGGTCACCCGATCGTGCTGCGTCCGGTCTCGTCCGAGGACGCCATGACGGCCGACTGGTCGCGCCTGCCGTACGACGTGCTGGCGAAGATCTCCACCCGGATCACCAACGAGGTCCGCGACGTGAACCGCGTCGTCGTCGACGTCACCAGCAAGCCGCCGGGCACCATCGAGTGGGAGTGAGCACTCCCGCCGGTCGCTGACCCGACCGGAGCCCGAACGGCCGCGCCGTCGTTCCCGTACCCGAGGGAGCGGCGGCGCGGCCGTTCCGCGTCCCGGGGGAGGGGCACCCCACGGGGGGACGTCCCACCGAAAGCGTTCAGGAGCGGGCAGAATGCGGGGCGGACCTGTCAGGCAGTGGCAGGCCGCGAGGGAAGGTGTGAGGGATGTCGGAGGCCAGCAACTCCGTGCCGGTCGACGGGGGAGCGGCCGGCCGGGCCGACCGGGCGGCGCAGCGACGGGCGTTCGCGTCCAGGTACGCGCTGCTGCCCCTGCGGCTCTTCCTCGGTGTCACCCTCGTCTACGCCGCGCTCGACAAGCTCTCCGACGCGCACTTCCTGGCCGGCGCGGGCGACCCGGCCTCGTTCGTCTCGCAGACCCGGGCGGCCAAGGCGGGCGGCAGCCCGATCGCCTTCCTGCTCGGCCCGGCCCTCGACCACTCGACCCTGTTCGCGCTGGCCATCGCCTTCGGCGAGCTGGCGGTCGGCCTCGGCACCCTGCTCGGCCTCTGGGGCCGGATGGCGGCGCTCGGCGGCGTGCTGATCAGCCTCAGCCTCTGGCTGACCGTCAGCTGGAACGTCTCGCCGTACTACCTCGGCAACGACCTCGCCTACCTGATGGCCTGGACGCCGCTGCTGCTGGCCGGCACGCCGTACCTGTCGGTGGACGGCTACCTGGCCCGGCGGGCCGGGCGGGACCGCGCGCGGGGGCTGACCGAGGAGCACGTCAGGCGCCGGGCGGTGATGGACGGCGGGATCGCGGCGGTCGCGCTCGGCGGCGCCGGACTGCTCACCGGCTCGCTGACCCGCACCTTCGGCCGGGACGAGGCGGCCGCGCCCAAGCAGTCCGCGGCCCCGGTCTCCACCGCCCCGGTCTCCACCGCCCCGGGGCCGGCCCCCGCGGTGGCCGCGGCGAGCGTGCCGGTCGGCGGCTCGGCCCAGGTCAAGGACCCGGCCACCGGGGACGCCGTCTACATCGTGCAGCCGAAGGCGGGCCAGTACTGCGGCCTGTCCGCGGTGTGCACCCACTCCGGCTGCGCGGTGGACGCCCCGAAGAACGGCCAGCTGTACTGCCCGTGCCACGGTTCGCGCTTCGACGCCGCCACCGGCGCGGTGGTCAACGGGCCGGCGACCAAGCCGCTGCCGAAGTACACCGTGACGAAGAACGGCGACCAGCTGAAGCTCGGCCCGCTGCAGAGCTGAGCCGGACGGCTACTCGCGCTCGCCGCGGCCGCGCCGGGCCACCGCCACCACCGCGCCGATCAGGCCGCCGGTCCCGAGCACGATGAAGGCGGTCGGGATGACGACCCGTCCGTTGACCGACTGGTCGTTGACCGCCGCGACCAGGTAGACGACGGCGATCACGGTGAACAGCGCGCCCGCGATCAGCGAGAACACGTCGAGCCGGTGCTTCCTCACTGCTGGACCACCTTGATGTCGCCCAGCCCGATCCCGAGCTGGAGGTTGAGAGTGCCCTTCGCGGCCCGGCCGTTCGCCGGGGACAGCTGGTAGGTGTGCCGCCCGGTGCCCTCCTCGTGGCCGTCCGGGAGGGCGATGTTGCCGAGGCCCACCCGGGCCACCACGGTCACGTCGACGTCCGGCGGCAGGACGACGGTCACCTCGCCGACGCCCAGGTCGACCTTGGTGGCGAGGGCGGCGCCGGCCGGGTCGAGCCGGGAGAGGTCGAGCCTGATCTCGCCGGCCCCGAGGTTGTAGCGGTCCCGCAGGTCGCTCGCGGTGGCGACGGTCCAGTCGCGGTCGCCGACGGCGTTCTGCATCGAGTGCGGCGAGCGGCCGACGGCGGCCAGCGCCAGGGTGGCCAGCAGGCCGATCACGGCGAGCTTGCGGGCCTTGCCGAACTTCGCGGCGAGCAGCAGGGTCAGGCCCACCACCAGCAGCCCGCCGGCCAGCGCGACCTGGCTGAGCTTGGTGACGTCGGTGTGCCCGTAGTTCGCCGACCAGATCGCGGCGCCCACGCCGATCGCCAGCACGAAGCCGAAGAAGCCGAGCGGCGAGCGCTCCTTGGGGTGGCGGACCGCGGCCGGCTCGCGGCGGCGCGGCGGGCCGTCCTTGCGCAGCGGGTCGCCCGCCGGCAGGTCGGGCCGCTGCCACCAGGGCCGGGGCGCGCCGACCGGCGGCGTCGGCGGGCTGTACGGCGGGGCGGGCGTCACGCCGGCGCCGTACGGGTTGCGCTCGGGGTGGCGCGGGTCCCACAGGTAGCCGCTCGGGCCCGGGGCCGGGGTGTCGGCCGGGACGGTCCCGGCGGCCTGCTCGGCGGCGTGCCGGGCCCGGGCCGCCTCGTCCTCGGCCGACCGCGGCCAGGCGTCCCCGCCGGCCTCGGGGTACAGCCGGTCGTACGGGCCGCCGCGACGGCGCCCGCGCCGCCGGCCGCGGCGCCGCTCCGGGTCGTAGCGCACCGCGAGGAACACCAGCCCGGCGAGCAGCAGCAGCGGGAACATCTGGTCGCCGTCGCCCATCGAGGAGAAGAAGACGCCGGTGCCGATCACGGTCAGCAGCACCGCGCCGATCGACTGGCCGTCCACCCGGCCGGTGAGCACCCGCTGGAGCTCGGTGCGCCCGCCCCGGCCGGTGGCGTCGGTGCTGCCCTCGGTCGGGACGACCAGCCAGGCCAGGCCGTACAGGAACAGCCCGAGGCCGCCGGAGAGGCAGAGCACCACGGTGACCACCCGGAAGACCACCGGGTCGATGTCCAGGTGCCGTCCGAGGCCGCCGCAGACGCCGGCCACCACGCGGTGGTGTTCGGCCCGGGTCAGCGGGGGGCGGTCCGGCTCCGGCGGGGCGGCGGGCCCGGCCTCCTCGATGCGGTGGTCCTCGGTCATGGGGACCATCCTTCCGGCTGGTCCCGGCCGCGCCCAACCGGGAGCAGCCCTGCCCGTACCCTGACTTGTCCCTGATAACGGGTAGGGAAGCACCCTGATGCGCCCGCGCCCGCCCGCGTGGAACCATCGGTGCCGTGGCAGCACCCGGTACCGATCCCCGCCCCCTCGCCCCCGACAGCAGCTCGGCCGGCGCCGACCCCGGCGCGCCCGGCGACCGCCCGCCGTACCGGCGGCTCTACCGCAGCCCGCACGGGCGGATGATGGGCGGCGTCGCGCACGGCCTGGCGGTGCACCTCGGGCTGCCGGTGCGGTGGGTGCGGCTGGCGTTCGTGCTGCTGTTCTTCGCGCAGGGGATCGGCGCGCTGCTGTACGCCGCGTTCTGGTTCGTGGTGCCGATCGGCATCGGCGAGCCCGCGCGGCGCGGCGCCGCGCAGTGGGTGTACGTCAACGGCGGCTTCGTCCCGGCCGGGGGCGGGCAGCAGGGCGGCCCGCTGACCAAGGGCCGCAGCGGCGGCCGGCTCGGCCGGCTGCGCGAACTGCTGCAGCACACGCTGCAGGGCGAGCCGCTCGCGCCGGTGCCCCCGGGCGCCGCCCCGGCCGGGGAGGAGGCCGCCGCGCCCGCCGGCCGCGGCGGGCAGGGCGGCCTCGGCCAGCTCGCCGCCCTGGTCCTGCTGGTGATCGGCCTGATCGCGCTGCTCAACGTGCTCGGCTGGCAGCCCGCCAAGCCGTACACCTGGCCGCTGCTGGCGATCGGCGTCGGCGTGGCGCTGGTCTGGCGGCAGGCCGACGACTCGCGCTGGCAGCGCTGGTTCGGCCTGGAGGAGGGCGAGAAGCGGCGCGGCGCCTACACCCGGGTCGGCGGCGGCGTGCTGCTCGTGGTCGCCGGCACCATCGCGCTGCTCGCCGTGCAGAGCAGCGGCTCGACCCTCGGCTCGGTGGTCCAGGCCTCGCTCGCGGTGCTCGCCGGCGTGCTGGTGCTGCTCGGCCCGTACGGCCTGCGGCTGTGGCAGGACCTCGGCGCCGAGCGCACCGCCCGCATCCGCGCCCAGGAGCGCGCGGAGATCGCCGCGCACATCCACGACTCGGTGCTGCACACCCTGACCCTGATCCAGCGCCGCGCCGAGGACCCCAAGGAGGTGCAGCGGCTGGCCCGCTCGCAGGAGCGCGAGCTGCGGCTGTGGCTGTACCGCCCGGAGGCCGCCGCCGAGGCCGCGCCGGACACCATGGCGGAGAGCCTGCGGGCGGCCGTCGCCGAGGTCGAGGACCGGCACGGCGTCCCGGTCGAGCTGGTCATCGTCGGCGACTGCCCGATGGACGAGAAGATCGCGGCACAGATGCAGGCCGCGAGGGAGGCGACCGTCAACGCGGCCAAGTACGGTGGCGGGGGACCGGTCCAGGTCTACGCCGAGGTGGAGGGGCGGAAGGTGTCGGTGTTCGTGCGCGACCACGGCCCCGGCTTCGATCCCGACACGGTGCCCGAGGACCGGATGGGCGTACGGGAGTCGATCATCGGCCGGATGAAGCGCCACGGCGGCACCGCCCGGGTGCGGCCGGCGGCGGGCGGCGGTACCGAGGTCGAGCTGGAGATGGAGAGAACGAATGACTGAGGCAGCTCCGGAGCGTGCGGCACGGGTCGTCCTGGTGGACGACCACCGGATGTTCCGGACGGGGGTCAGGGCCGAGATCGGCCGTACCGAGGTGACCGGCATCGACGTGGTCGGCGAGGCCGACGACGTCGACTCCGCGGTCCGCGTCGTCGCCGAGACCAGGCCGGACGTGGTGCTGCTCGACGTCCACCTGCCCGGCGGCGGCGGCGTCGAGGTGCTGCGCCGCTCGGCGGGCCTGATGGGGGAGCAGGGGGGAGTCAAGTTCCTGGCGCTGTCCGTCTCGGACGCCGCCGAGGACGTCATCGGCGTGATCCGCGGCGGCGCCCGCGGCTACGTCACCAAGACCATCACCGGCACCGACCTGGTCGACGCGATCTTCCGGATCGCGGACGGCGACGCGGTGTTCTCGCCCCGGCTGGCGGGCTTCGTGCTGGACGCCTTCGCCGCCACCGACACCCCGCCGGTGGACGAGGACCTCGACCGGCTCACCCAGCGCGAGCGCGAGGTGCTGCGGCTGATCGCCCGCGGCTACGCCTACAAGGAGATCGCCAAGCAGCTGTTCATCTCGGTGAAGACGGTCGAGAGCCACGTCTCCGCCGTCCTGCGCAAGCTCCAGCTCAGCAACCGGCACGAACTGACCCGCTGGGCCACCGCCCGCCGCCTGGTCTGAGTTCCGGCCCGTCGAGCCCGCCCGCCCGGATCCGTCGGGACGGGCGGGCTTGTCGGTGGGTGGCCATAGACTCGGCAGTGCCATGAATAGCCTCTTTGACGACCTCCCGCTCCCCGGTTTCGAGGCTCCTGCCGCCGGGTCGAAGCAGCCCGCCGCGCCGATCGACGCCATCGGCGAGGAGCCCCCGCCGTACGAGGACGACGTCCCGTACGACGCCTTCGAGGAGGCCATCCCGGAGGGGCTGTTCCACACCGACCACGCGGCCGAGGCCGAGCGGGACGCCTGGTACCGCAACGGCGCCGCCCGGACGGTCGTGGACCCGGCGCAGCTGCTGGAGGGCATGAACGACCCGCAGCGCGAGGCCGTGCTGCACGCGGGCTCGCCGCTGCTGATCGTGGCCGGCGCGGGCTCCGGCAAGACCCGGGTGCTGACCCACCGGATCGCCCACCTGCTGGGCGCGCGCGGCGTGCAGCCGGGCGAGATCCTGGCGATCACCTTCACCAACAAGGCCGCGGGCGAGATGCGCGAGCGCGTGGAGGCGCTGGTCGGCCCGCGCGCCCGGGCGATGTGGGTGTCCACCTTCCACAGCGCCTGCGTGCGGATCCTGCGCCGCGAGTCGAAGCAGCTGGGCTTCACCTCCAGCTTCTCGATCTACGACTCGGCCGACTCGCAGCGGCTGATGGCGCTGGTCTGCCGCGACCTCGACCTGGACCCGAAGCAGTTCCCGCCGAAGTCCTTCACGGCGAAGATCAGCAACCTGAAGAACGAGCTGATCGACGAGGAGACCTTCGCCGACCAGGCCGCCAACCCAATGGAGAAGAAGCTCGCCGAGGCGTACGCGCTGTACCAGCGGCGGCTGCGCGAGGCCAACGCGCTGGACTTCGACGACATCATCATGACGACGGTGAACCTGCTGCAGGCCTTCCCCGACGTCGCCGAGCACTACCGGCGCCGGTTCCGGCACATCCTGGTCGACGAGTACCAGGACACCAACCACGCCCAGTACATGCTGGTCCGCGAGCTGAGCGGGGGCTCCGTCGCCGCCGCGCCCAAGCGCACCGCGGACGGGGACTTCGTGAACCCGGCCGCCGCGCAGCTGGCCGAGGTGCCGCCCGCCGAGCTGTGCGTGGTCGGTGACGCGGACCAGTCGATCTACGCCTTCCGCGGCGCGACCATCCGCAACATCCTCCAGTTCGAGGAGGACTACCCGAACGCGACCACGATCCTGCTGGAGCAGAACTACCGCTCCACGCAGACCATCCTGAGCGCCGCCAACGCCGTCATCGAGCGCAACGCCAACCGGCGCGAGAAGAAGCTGTGGACGGCCGGCGACCACGGCGAGAAGGTCATCGGCTACGTCGCGGACGACGAGCACGGCGAGGCCCAGTTCATCGCCGACGAGATCGACCGGCTCACCGACAAGGGCGAGGCCAAGCCCGGCGACGTCGCGATCTTCTACCGGACCAACGCGCAGTCCCGCGTGTTCGAGGAGGTGTTCATCCGGGTCGGCCTGCCGTACAAGGTGGTCGGCGGGGTGCGCTTCTACGAGCGCAAGGAGGTCCGGGACGTCCTGGCGTACCTGCGGGTGCTCTCCAACCCGGAGGACACCGTGCCGCTGCGCCGGATCCTCAACGTGCCCAAGCGCGGCATCGGCGAGCGCGCCGAGGCGATGATCGACGCGCTGGCCGCGCGGGAGCGGATCTCCTTCGCCCAGGCGCTGGTGCGGGTCGACGAGGCGTACGGGATGGCCGCGCGCTCGGCCAACGCGGTGAAGAAGTTCAACGTGCTGATGGCCGGGCTGCGCCAGGTCGTCGAGTCGGGCGCGGGCCCGGCGGCGGTGCTGGAGGCCGTCCTGGAGGAGACCGGCTACCTGGCCGAGCTGCAGTCCTCCACCGACCCGCAGGACGAGACCCGGGTGGAGAACCTGCAGGAGCTCGCCTCGGTCGCGTTGGAGTACGAGCAGGACCCGGGCGAGCGGCCGGACGCCGGCGAGGAGGGCACGCCGCCGGTCGGCTCGCTGGCCGACTTCCTGGAGCGGGTCGCGCTGGTCGCCGACTCCGACCAGATCCCGGACGAGGACGAGGAGGGGCAGGGCGTCATCACGATGATGACCCTGCACACCGCCAAGGGCCTGGAGTTCCCGGTCGTCTTCCTGACCGGCATGGAGGACGGGATCTTCCCGCACATGCGGGCGCTCAACCAGGTCAAGGAGCTGGAGGAGGAGCGCCGGCTCGCGTACGTCGGGCTCACCCGGGCGCGCGAGCGGCTGTACCTGACCCGCTCGGTGCTGCGCAGCGCCTGGGGGCAGCCGGCCTACAACCCGGCCTCGCGGTTCCTGGAGGAGATCCCGGAGACGCTGGTCGAGTGGAAGCGGAAGGGGGCCGCGCAGGCGCCCGTCCAGCGGGGCTTCTCCTCGGGCTCCTCGGGCTCCTCGTGGGGCAAGTCCTCGTCCGGGGGCGGCGGTTCGCGGTCCTCCTCGGCGGCTCCCGCTTCGCCGAAGGCGGGTTGGGGGCAGTCGGCGCGGCGCGGCGGCCAGGTCGTGGAGCGCGACGCGGTCTCGCTCGCGGTCGGCGACCGGGTCACCCACGACAGCTTCGGGCTGGGCACGGTGGTGGCCGTCACCGGCGTCGGCGACCGGGCGCAGGCCACGGTCGACTTCGGCACCGAGGGGCGCAAGCAGCTGCTGCTGCGCTACGCGCCCGTCGAGAAGCTGTGAACCGGGGTCTGTGGCCCTAGCGGGGGTCCAGACCGTTCTGGAGGAACCACGGCAGCGGGTCGACCGGCCCGCTGCCGTCCGCCGGGCGGATCTCGAAGTGCAGGTGCGGCCCGGTGCTGTTGCCGCTGCTGCCGACGAAGGCGATCACGTCGCCCTGCTTCACCGGCCCCTTGCGGACCTTGTACTTCTGCAGGTGGCACATCCAGGCTTCGGTGCCGTCCGGCATCTTGAGTATCGACATGTAGCCGTAGAACGGGTTCCACTGGGTGCGGATCGTGCCGTCGGTGACGGCGTAGACCTCCGAGCCACCGTCCACCGGGAAGTCGATGCCGGTGTGGCGGCGCATCCAGTGGGTGCCGGAGGCGCCGAACAGTTCGCCGAGGCCGTGCTTGGCGACCGGCATGACCACCTTGGGCGCGGCCGGCTGGGCGGCGGCCGCGGCCTGGTCGGCCTGCGCGGTGGCGTCGGTCGCGGGCTGGGCGCCGGCCAGCGGCTGCCTGGCGTCGCCGCGCGAGGCCTGGGCGGGGCCGTCGGCCGCGACGGCCTGCCGGGCGGCCTCGGCGGCGGCGGTGTGGTCCGGGGCGTCGGCGGCCGTGGCCTGCGCCGGCACCCGTCCGTCCTCCTGCTGCACCACCGTGATCGCCGCGGCGCCCGCCACACCGAGCGCGGCCACCGAGGGGACGGCGACGCGGAACAGGGCGGCCCGGGTGGCGGCCTTGGCGGCGCCGCGCCGCTGGGCGCGGGACTGCTCGCGGGCGGCGAGGCGCAGCTCCGCACGGGTCGGGCGGGCGGCTGCGTCGGGAGCCATCGGGGGCTGCCTCCTCGGTGGGCCTCGGGCACGTCGTCGGGCGAGGGGAAAACAGCCGTGACTGTAGCCGCAAGGTCGACACCCCCGAAAACCCTCCGCTTGTCAAGAGGTCGCCCGGGGGGCGGTGTTGGGCCCGGAAACGGAGTTACCCGCTGGTAGCAAGGGTTTGGGCTGTGACTTTGCCCTCCTCTTGGGAGGCGGCTCGGCCAACCGGGCCGGGTGGCGCTACCCTCCCCTCAGGTTGGTTATTGACCGTTAACCGCGCCGATGGCCCACGAGGTCCGGTCGGAATGTGGACGACGAGGTCCAGGAGGCAGTGATGAGTGTGTCGGGGCCGATCCGTGTGGTGGTCGCCAAGCCGGGGCTCGACGGTCACGACCGTGGCGCCAAGGTCATCGCGCGTGCCCTGCGCGACGCCGGTATGGAGGTCATCTACACCGGGCTGCACCAGACCCCCGAGCAGGTCGTCGACACCGCGATCCAGGAGGACGCGGACGGCATCGGGCTGTCGATCCTGTCCGGCGCACACATGACGCTGTGCGCCCGGGTGCTGGAGCTGCTGAAGGAGCGCGACGCGGCCGACATCAAGGTCTTCTGCGGCGGGATCATCCCGGACGAGGACATCGCCGAGCTGAAGGCGATGGGCGTCGCGGACATCTTCACCCCGGGCACGCCCACCCGGGACGTGGTCGCCTGGGTCGAGGCCAACCTGCGCGCGGCGGTCTGACCGCGGGAACGTCGACGGCGGGCCGGCCCCTCACCGTGGGGGCCGGCCCGCCGTTTCGTCGGCCGTCGAGCTCAGCCGCTGAGCTCCGCCGTTGAGCCCAGCTGTCGAGCCAGCTGTCGAGTTCAGCCGTCGAGCTCGGCCGTTCGGTCGTCGAGCTCGGCGAGCATCGCCGCCCGGAAGCGCAGGGTGCCGGCCAGCCGGCCGAAGGTCTCCGACCAGGCCGAGTCCGGTGCCGCCTCGGCCGCCAACTCCTCGACCGCGGCCGCCGTTTCGGGCGCCAGCGCGCGCTCCGTCATCCCGAGTACCCCGCTGTGGCTCCACGGGTACGCGCCGGAGGAGGCGGCCCGGGCCAGCGCCGTCACCACGGCCGTGGACAGCGGCGGCGTCCACGGCGCCGCGCAGGCGCCGAGCAGCTGGAAGGCCTCGCCCAGGCCGTGCACCTCGATGAACGCGGCCGTCCAGGCGGCGCGCTCCTCGGGCGGCAGGACGGCCAGCAGCTTCGCCGGGGCGCCGGTGGCGCGCGGCGCCCGGGCCCGTCCGGCGCCGCGCGCGGGCCTGGCCGGGGCCGGGCCGAGCAGTGCCCGGGCCCAGTCGGCGTCGTGCTGGCGGACGGCGGCGCGCGCCCAGGCCTCCCGCAGGTCGTCGGCCCAGCTGCTGCTGGTCTCGTCGATGCTGTCGCCGACCCGCAGCGCGAGCAGCTGCTCGGGCGTCAGCCCGGTGCTCCGCGGCCAGGTCGACAGCGGCGCGGCGGCCACCACCTCGCCGAACCACCAGGCCCGTTCGCCGCGCCCGGTCGGCGACTTGGGCGTGATGCCGTCCCGCTGCATCGCCGCGTCGCACTCGGCGGGCGGGGTGACCAGCAGGTGGGTGCCGGACGCGGAGAGCCGGACGGCGGCCAGGGCCCGCTCGGACATCCGGTGCGCCAGGGCCGAACCGGGCAGGGTGGAGAGCAGCTCGGCGGCGGTGGCCCGGACGTTCTTGCTGCGGTCGCCGAGCGCGGCCTCCAGGAAGGGCTCGTCGGCGGGGGAGAGGCCGTCCTGCAGGGCGTCCAGGAACAGCAGCCGGTCCTCGGCGCGCTCGGTGGACCAGGTGCTGCGCAGCAGCTCCAGCCCGGCGGCCGGATCGCTGCGGCGCAGCAGCGTCAGGTGGGTGACCCGCTCGGCGAACAGGCCCTCGTGCCACAGCTGGTGGGCGTTCCGGGCGTTCTCGGCGTCCGCGTCGTCCTGGCCGACCGGCCGCGCCGCCGGCCGGTCGGTGGCGGTGCGCAGCACGAACCGCCAGTCCGGGTTCTGCTCGGCCAGCCAGCGGCCCAGCGGGCCGGCCAGCGCAACGGCGTCGGCGCGCAGTTCGCTGCGGGCCCGGGCGGCGTCGAGCAGGCCGGGTATCAGCGCGGCGGGCGCCCGCAGGCCCCGGACGCGGGCGGTCCCGAGCCACTGCGGCAGCAGTTCGGCCAGGTTGGCCAGGCCGGCGCCGCTGACGGCGCCGGAGCGGCCGGCGAGCAGGACGGCCAGCCGGCGGGCGGCCGCCGCGGACAGTTCGGGGCGGGGGTCCTCGGGCGCGGGCGGCCCGGGCGGCTCGGCGGCGGGGACGGGCAGGGCACCGGCCCGGCGGCGGACGGCGGCGAGCGCGGCCAGCTCCAGCAGGGCGGCGGCCGGGTCGGTGCGGTCCACGGCGTCGGCGAGCGGCAGGGCGGCGGCCGGGAGCGGACGGCGGTCGGTGCCGAGCAGGGCGGTGGTGTGCAGGGTCTCCCACGGGTCCTGGGTGATCGTCATGCCGGGTGCTCCTAGTTGTGGGTGAGGCCGACCGGGCGCTGGTCGGCGGACCAGGCCGTGACCGGGGCGAAGCCCTGGTGGCCGTACTCGCCGAAGACGGTCAGCGGGCGGCCGGTGGAGACCGCGGTGAGCCGCCACAGCGCCGCCTCCGGCACGGCCGAGGGACGTACGGGCACGGTGTGGTGGCCGTCCGTCAGGTGCCAGCCGTCCGGGGTGCGGACCGGCACGACGCCGGCCAGGACGGTCGGCCAGCTGTCCAGCCACGGGTCGTCCGCCACCGCCGTGCCGTACCCGGCGACGGCCTCGGCGACGGTGAGCCCGTCCGGCGGGGCCTGCGGGCCGGGCTCGGGCGCGCCGTACCGGGTGCCGAGGACGGCGCGCAGCGGCCGGGCGCCGGGGTGGAAGGCCAGCTCGGCCTCCAGCAGCCGGCCGGTGGGCAGGGCGAGGTCGGGGGCCTGGCCGGGGCGGCCGAAGGCGAGCAGCAGGGCGTACCGGCCGGTCTTGGCGCCGCGCACCCAGACCCGGCGGGTGGTGAGCCGTTCGTCGGAGGTGTCCCTGGAGCCGAGGACCAGCCAGCGGTCCCGGACGGTCGGCCCGGACAGCACCTCGGCCGCGTCCTGGGTGTAGCCGACCCGGCTGCGGACGGTGGCGGCCAGCTCGGGCGGCAGCTCGTCGACCCGGGTGGCGGCGGTGGCCAGCAGGTGCAGCAGCGCGTACTCCTCCAGCAGCCGCTCCTGCGGCAGGGCGTCCAGCTCCCGCACCTTGGTGGCCAGGCCGGGGGCCTGCGCGTCGACCATCCGGGCGGCGACCTCCTCCCAGGGGCCGGCCGTGGACTGGTCGGCCAGGCCGTGCCGGACCCGGTCGGCGAGCCGCAGCCGCAGCTCGGCCGCCCCGGCCGCGACCCGGGCGCCGCGCTTCTCGGCCCGGCGGCGGACGGCCTCCGGATCGGCGGCGGGCTTCTCGGCGCGCTTCTCCGCGGCCTTCTCCGCGGCCTTCTCGGCGCGCGCCTGCCGGGCCTCGATCCAGTCGGCGGCCCAGTCGGCCGGTTCGGCGGCCGGGACGGCCTCGGGGGTGCCGCTCCAGAGCAGGAGGAGTCCGAGCGCGTGCTTGCACGGGAACTTCCGGCTGGGGCAGCTGCACTGGTAGGCGGGCGTGGCGAGTTCGATCACCGTGCGGTACGGCGTGCTGCCGCTGCCCCTGCACTCGCCCCAGAGCGCGGTGCCGTCGGTGCCCGCGCCGGACCACGGCGCGGGTGCGGAGAGCTTGCCCGCCGCCTTCTGCGACGCGGCGTCAGGGGCCAGGGACAGGACGTGTTCGGTGCTCCAGCGTTCCTCCATGCGACCGACCGTAGGCGGCGGCACTGACAACGGCTGACGGCCCGTCGCGTCCGCCCGCCGGCGTTGTCAGTGGCGCGTTGCAGGGTTGGTTCCACAGGCCGGGACGCCGACCTGGCTCCCCCCGATCACCCTGCCGCCGGGCCACCCGTGCGCCCGGCGGCCGACCCGAAGGAGCCCGACATGACCGACGTTCTGCGGCAGCACGCCGAGGACGCCTTCGCCGGTGAACTGGCCGCCCTGGCCGCCCAGGACGACCGCCCGCGCCCCGAGCGCTGGAAGCTGTCGCCGTGGGCCGTCGCGACCTACCTGCTCGGCGGTGAGCTGCCGGACGGCACCGCGATCACCCCCAAGTACATCGGCCCGCGCCGGGTGGTGGAGGTCGCCGTCACCACCCTGGCGACGGACCGCGCGCTGCTGCTGCTCGGCGTGCCCGGCACCGCGAAGACCTGGGTGTCCGAGCACCTGGCCGCCGCGATCAGCGGCGACTCGACGATGCTGGTGCAGGGCACCGCCGGCACCCCCGAGGAGGCCGTCCGGTACGGCTGGAACTACGCCCAGCTGCTCACCAACGGGCCGAGCCGGGACGCCCTGGTGCCCTCGCCGCTGATGCGGGCGATGGCGGAGGGCCGGATCGCCCGGGTCGAGGAGCTGACCCGCATCCCGGCCGACGTGCAGGACAGCCTGATCACCATCCTGTCCGAGAAGACGCTCCCGATCCCGGAGTTGGGCGCCGAGACGCAGGCCGTGCGCGGCTTCAACGTGATCGCCACCGCCAACGACCGCGACCGCGGCGTCAACGAGCTGTCCAGCGCGCTGCGCCGCCGCTTCAACACCGTGGTGCTGCCGCTGCCGGGCTCGCTGGACGAGGAGGTCGACATCGTCACCCGCCGGGTCAACCAGCTCGGCCGCTCCCTCGACCTGCCCGAACTGCCCGGCGGCGCCGAGGAGATCAGGCGCGTGGTGACCGTCTTCCGCGAGCTGCGGGCCGGCCTCACCACGGACGGCCGGACGAAGGTGAAGACCCCGAGCGGCACCCTCTCCACCGCGGAGGCGATCTCCGTCGTCACCAACGGCCTCGCGCTCGCCACCCACTTCGGCGACGGCGTGCTGCGCGCCGGGGACGTCACGGCCGGCATCCTCGGCGCCGTCGTCCGCGACCCGGTGGCCGACCGGGCGGTGTGGCGCGAGTACGTCGAAGGGGTGGTGCGCGAGCGCGACGGCTGGAAGGACTTCTACCGGGCCGCCCGCGAGGTGACCGTATGACCGTGTCCGAGGTCGCCCTGCTCGGCGTCCGGCACCACGGCCCCGGCTCGGCGCGGGCGGTGGCCGCCGCGCTGGCGCGCTGGCGGCCGGACGCGGTGCTGATCGAGGGCCCGCCGGAGGCCGACGCGATCGTCCACCTCGCCGCCGAGAAGGACCTGGTGCCGCCGGTGGCCCTGCTCGCCCACGCGGTGGACGACCCGGCGAAGGCCGCCTTCTGGCCGTACGCCGAGTTCTCCCCGGAGTGGGTGGCGATCCGGTACGGCGTGGACCACGACCTGCCGGTCCGCTTCATCGACCTGCCCGCCGGGTACGGCTTCGCGCCGTTCACCGACGAGGACACCGACGAGTCGCCCGCCGACCCGCTGGCGCTGCTCGCCGAGGCCGCAGGCCACGACGACGCGGAGCGCTGGTGGGAGGACGTGGTCGAGCACCGCGCCCCCGCCTCCGGTTCCGATGCCGATGCCGATGCCGACGTCGAGGCCGCGCTCGCGCCGTTCGCCGCCGTCGCCGAGGCGATGGGCGCGCTGCGCGCCGAGGGCCTCGGCGAGTCCCGCCGCGACCTGCTGCGCGAGGCGCACATGCGCCAGCAGGTCCGTGCCGCCCGCCGCGCCGGGCACCGGCGGATCGCCGTGGTCTGCGGCGCCTTCCACGTCCCCGCGCTGGCGACGATGCCCACCGTCGCCCACGACCGGGCGCTGCTCGCCGAGCTGCCGAGGAAGGTGAAGGCGGACGTCACCTGGATCCCGTGGACGCACCGCCGGCTCTCTCAGGCCACCGGCTACGGCGCGGGGGTCCAGTCGCCCGGCTGGTACCACCACCTGTTCACCACCGAGGGCGATCCGGTGCCGCGCTGGCTCACCCGGGCCGCCGACCTGCTGCGCGCCCAGGACCACCCGGTGTCCTCCGCGCACGTCATCGAGGCGGTCCGGCTCGCCGAGACGCTGGCTGTGCTGCGCGGCCGCCCGCTCGCCGGGCTGACCGAGACCATGGACGCCGTCCGCGCGGTGCTCTGCGAGGGCTCGGACGTCGCCCTGGAGCTCGTCCGGGACGGCCTGGTGGTCGGCGACGCGCTCGGTGAAGTCCCGGGCGCCGCACCGGCGGTGCCGCTGCAGCGCGACCTGGCCCGGCTGCAGCGCTCGCTGCGGCTCAAGCCCGCGGCCGAGGCGAAGGAACTCGACCTCGACCTGCGCAAGGACACCGACGCGGCCCGCTCCCGGCTGCTGCACCGGTTGCGGCTGCTGGGCGTCGAGTGGGGAGTGCCGGCCCGCTCCTCGGTCAACTCGACCGGGACGTTCCGGGAGAGCTGGCGGCTGCACTGGCAGCCCGAGTTCGCCGTGCGGATCGCCGAGGCCGCCCAGTGGGGCACCACGGTCGAGGAGGCGGCCGTCAACAAGGCGGTCGGCACCGCCCGCGCGGCCGGCGAACTCGCCGAGCTGACCGGCCTGGTGGAGACCTGCCTGCTGGCCGGGCTGTCCGGCGCGCTGCCCGCCGTGATGCGGGTGCTCGCCGACTGCGCCGCGCTGGACACCGACGTCGCGCACCTGGCCGGCGCGCTGCCCGCGCTCGTCCGGGCGCTGCGCTACGGCGACGTCCGCGGCACCGACCACGGCGCGCTCGCCGAGGCCGCGGTGGGCCTGGCCGACCGGGTCTGCGTCGGACTGCCGCCCGCCTGCGTCGGATTGGACGCCGACAGTGCCACCGCGATGCGCGCCCGGCTCGACGAGGTGCACGGCGCGATCGGGCTGCTCGGCCCCGACCCGGACCGAGCCGGGGACGGCGACGGCGGCGGCCTCGCCGAGCGCTGGGCCGCCGCCCTGCGGTCGCTCGCCCGCCGCGAACCCACCGCCGGCCCGACCACCGGCGCCCCGGGCCTGCTGCGCGGCCGGGCCGTCCGGCTGCTGCTGGACGACGGCCGGCTCGACTCCGCGGCCGCCGCCCGGCGCCTGCGGCTCGTCCTGTCCGCCGCCAACTCCCCGGCGGACGCGGCGGGTTGGGTGGAGGGCTTCCTCACGGGCGGCGGCGCCCTGCTGCTGCACGACCCCCGGCTGCTCGCCCTGCTCGACGAGTGGCTGACCGGCGTCGGCGCCGAGGTCTTCACCGACGTCCTGCCGCTGCTGCGCCGCACCTTCGCCGGCCTGGAGGCGGGCGTGCGCACCACCATCGGCAGCCGGGTCGCGGCCGGCCCGCTGGGCGGGGCCCCGGCCGCGGACACCCCGGGCGGCGAACTCGACGCCGCCCGCGCCGACGCCGCCGTCCCGGTGCTGGCCCTGCTGCTGGGCGGCCGTCCGAACAACCCCGGGCCGAAGATCCCCGGGCCGAAGATCCCCCGCCAGGCCGCCGGCCGCAACACCTGACACCCACCCGAGGAGGACCCGATGGCGACCACCACCGACGAACGGCTGCGCCGCTGGCGACTGGTGCTCGGCGGCGAGGCGGACGGCACCGGCTGCGCCCTGCGCGGCCGCGACGCCGCGATGGACGGCGCCCTCGCCGCGCTCTACCGGCGCGCCCCCGAGGAGGGGGCCCGCTCGGGGCGCGGCGGCCGGCGCGCCGCCGGGCTCGGCGGTTCGGCCCCGCAGGTCGCCCGCTGGCTGGGCGACATCCGCGAGTACTTCCCGTCGACCGTCGTCCAGCTGATGCAGCAGGACGCGATCACCCGGCTCGGCCTGGACCGCCTGCTGCTGGAGCCGGAGATGCTGGAGGCCGTCGAACCGGACGTCCACCTGGTCGGCACCCTGCTGTCGCTCAAGCACGCGCTGCCGGAGACCACCCGGGAGAGCGCCCGGGCCGTGGTCGGCAAGGTGGTCGCCGACCTGGAGCGCCGGCTCGCCGACCGCACCCGCTCCACGCTGAGCGGCGCGCTCGACCGCAGCGCCCGGCTCAACCGCCCGCGCCACCGCGACATCGACTGGGACCGCACGATCCGGGCCAACCTGAAGAACTACCTGCCCGAGCACGGCACCGTCGTCCCCGAGCGGCTGGTCGGCTACGCCCGCGCCCAGCGCGCGGTGAAGAAGGACGTCATCCTCTGCATCGACCAGTCCGGCTCGATGGCGCCCTCGGTCGTCCACTCGGCGGTGTTCGGCGCGGTGCTCGCCTCGATGCGCACGCTGGACACCCGGCTGGTCGTCTTCGACACCTCGGTGGTCGACCTCACCGAGCAGCTGACCGACCCGGTGGACGTGCTGTTCGCGACCCAGCTCGGCGGCGGCACCGACATCAACCGCGCGCTCGCCTACTGCCAGTCGAAGATCACCCGCCCGTCCGAGACGATCGTGGTGCTGATCAGCGACCTGTACGAGGGCGGGATCCGGGACGGCATGCTCCGGCGGGTCGCCGCGATGAAGGCGGCCGGCGTCCAGTTCATCGCGCTGCTCGCGCTCTCCGACGAGGGCGCCCCGGCCTACGACCACGCGCACGCCGCCGCCCTGGCCTCGCTCGGCGCGCCGGCCTTCGCCTGCACCCCGGACGCCTTCCCGGAGATCATGGCGGCGGCGATCGAGAAGCGCCCGATCCCGCTGCCCGACCAGGGGCGGTGATCGTTCACCCGTACGCGCTAACTCACCCGATCGACGGATCACGCGGCCGCCACGGGCTTCCGGCCAGGCTGTGACGGTTATCACCCACTATGGGCAGGCCCCGGGCGGAACACGCCCGTCCGACGGGGATAACCTGCCAGACGGACGTGACCCGCGTGTTGATTGACGTGTGCGCCCGTGGCTGTGTGGGCCGCAAGGCCGTACCTCTGCGTACCCGCAGCAGCCTCGACGACCCGCAGCGAAGATCCTGCCGTGGCACGCTCGTAGAGACACAATCCGCGACCACGAACAAGGACAAACACGTGGACCTGTTCGAGTACCAGGCGAGGGACCTCTTCGCCAAGCACGGCGTGCCCGTGCTTGACGGCGATGTCATCGAGACCGCCGCAGACGCTGCCGCCATCGCGGAGCGCTTCGGCGGCCGCGCCGTCGTCAAGGCTCAGGTGAAGGTGGGCGGCCGCGGCAAGGCCGGTGGCGTCAAGCTCGCCGCCGACCCGGCCGACGCCGTCGCCAAGGCCGAGGCGATCCTCGGTATGGACATCAAGGGCCACACCGTTCACAAGGTGATGCTGGCCCAGACCGCGGACATCAAGGACGAGTACTACGTCTCGTTCCTGCTGGACCGCACCAACCGCACCTTCCTGGCCATGGCCAGCGTCGAGGGCGGCGTGGAGATCGAGGTCGTCGCCGAGGAGAACCCCGACGCGCTCGCCAAGATCCCGGTCGACGCCAACGAGGGCTGCACCCCGGAGAAGGCCGCCGAGATCGTCGCCGCGGCGAAGTTCCCGGCCGAGGTCGCCGACCAGGTCGCCGAGGTCCTGCAGAAGCTGTGGACCGTCTTCATCAAGGAGGACGCCCTCCTCGTCGAGGTCAACCCGCTGATCAAGTCCGGCGACGGCAAGATCATCGCGCTCGACGGCAAGGTCTCCCTGGACGAGAACGCCGAGTTCCGTCAGCCGGAGCACGAGGCGCTCGAGGACAAGGCCGCGGCCAACCCGCTCGAGGCGGCCGCCAAGGCCAAGGGCCTGAACTACGTCAAGCTCGACGGCCAGGTCGGCATCATCGGCAACGGCGCGGGCCTCGTCATGAGCACCCTCGACGTGGTCGCCTACGCCGGTGAGAAGCACGGCGGCGTCAAGCCCGCCAACTTCCTCGACATCGGCGGCGGCGCGTCCGCCGAGGTCATGGCGAACGGCCTGGAGATCATCCTGGGCGACCCCGACGTCAAGTCGGTCTTCGTCAACGTCTTCGGCGGCATCACCGCGTGCGACGCGGTCGCCAACGGCATCGTGCAGGCCCTGGAGCTCCTCGCCGGCAAGGGCGAGAACGTCTCCAAGCCGCTGGTCGTCCGCCTGGACGGCAACAACGCCGAGCTGGGTCGCAAGATCCTCGACGACGCCAACCACCCGCTGGTCCAGCGCGTGGACACCATGGACGGCGCCGCTGACCGCGCCGCCGAGCTGGCCAACAAGTAAGGAAGGGGACTTAACACCATGGCTATCTTCCTTACCAAGGACAGCAAGGTCATCGTCCAGGGCATGACCGGCGCCGAGGGCATGAAGCACACCCGCCGCATGCTCGCCTCCGGCACCCAGATCGTCGGCGGCGTGAACCCGCGCAAGGCCGGCACCACGGTCGACGTCGACGGCACCGAGATCCCGGTCTTCGGCACCGTCGCCGAGGCGATGGAGAAGACGGGCGCCGACGTCTCCGTCCTCTTCGTCCCGCCGGCCTTCACCAAGGCCGCCGTCGTCGAGGCCGTCGACGCCGAGATCCCGCTGGCGATCGTCATCACCGAGGGCGTCCCGGTGCACGACACCGCCGCCTTCTGGGCCTACGCCGGTTCCAAGGGCAACAAGACCCGGATCATCGGCCCGAACTGCCCCGGCCTGATCAGCCCCGGACAGTCGAACGCCGGCATCATCCCGGCCGACATCACCAAGGCCGGCAAGATCGGCCTGGTCTCGAAGTCCGGCACCCTGACCTACCAGCTCATGTACGAGCTGCGCGACATCGGCTTCTCCTCGGCCGTGGGCATCGGCGGTGACCCGATCATCGGCACCACCCACATCGACGCCCTCAAGGCGTTCCAGGAGGACCCGGACACCGAGATCATCGTGATGATCGGTGAGATCGGCGGCGACGCCGAGGAGCGTGCCGCGGCCTACATCGCCGAGCACGTCACCAAGCCGGTCGTCGGCTACGTCGCGGGCTTCACCGCCCCCGAGGGCAAGACCATGGGCCACGCCGGCGCCATCGTCTCCGGCTCCTCGGGCACCGCCCAGGCGAAGAAGGAGGCCCTCGAGGCCGCCGGTGTCAAGGTCGGCAAGACGCCGTCCGAGACCGCCCGCCTGGCGCGCGAGATCATCGCCGGCTGACCCTTCCCCGGCCGCGCGACGAGCGCCCCCCGCCCTTCCCGGGCGGGGGGCGCTCGCCGTTCTCCGGGCAGCCGGTTCTCCGGGCGCCTACCGGAGGACGGGCCCGCGCGCGCAGGGGTGCGTCGTCAGCGGCGGGCAGGCCACCGGCCCCTGCGGCGGCGGGGCCGCCGCGCCCCGGCCGTCCTGCGGGGTCAGCATCCACCGGGCGGCCGCCTGCGCCTGCGACTCCGGCTCCACCAGTACCGCCTCCAGCCCGGGTGCCGGGCTGCACCACAGGCTGCTGACCACGTTCGGGGAACCGCCGGGCAGCAGCGGCACACCCGGCTCCACCGGCGCGTCCGGGGCCGGCACGCACAGCGCCGGGGCCGGCGGTTCGGGCGGCCGCGTCAGCACCGCCGGGCGCACCCCCGCCAGGGTCGCCAGGGCAGCCCCGCCCACCGCCACCGTCAGCAGCGCCGCCGCGCCCGTGCGGCTCGCCGTCCACAACCGGTAGCGGGCCCGCAGCACCGGCACCGGCGGCCGGTGCGGAGCGGGCGCGCCGCGCACCGCGGCCCGGTGCAGCAGCCGGCTCAGCCCGTCCGCGAAGTCCGGCGCCGCCGGATCCGGCCCGACCAGGTCCGGCACCCACCCGGCCAGCGCCGTCCGGGCCGCCCACACCCGGGCCTCCGCCGCCGTCCGGGACGACTCCACCTCCACCGCGACCGCCGCCGCCGGCAGCCCCAGCCCGTCGTGCAGCACCAGGGCCCGCCGCTGCGGCCGGGACAGCCGCTTCAGCGCCTTCAGCAGCGCCCGGTCCCGGTCGGTCAGCCGGTCGTGGTCCGGCAGCACGGCCTGCGACTCGTCCGCCGGACGCACCTTGATCCGCCGGTGCGGCAGCTGCCACGCGTGCGCCCGCCGCGGGCCGCCCCGGTGCCACGGCGACAGCGCCAGCTCACTCGCCCGCGCCCGCACCCACCCCTCCGGGTCCCCGGTCGCCGCGACCCGCCCCCAGCGGCGCCGCGCGTCCCCGAACGCCAGCCGTACGCAGTGCACCGCCCGGTGCCGGCACGCCGTCAGCAGGAACACCTGCTGCACGAGGCGGGTGTGCGCCGCCTCGTACAGCTCCTCGAAGCTCCCCGCCGCCGGCCGGGCCCGCCCGGCGGCCGGCTCCCCGGCGGCGCGCCCCTTCGGGACGGCCGTGGGCCGCGCGTCGGCGGCGCCGTCCGGCGCGGTGCTCTGCTTCGCCATGGCCTCGGCCCGTTCGTCGGTGTCGGCGGCGGTGGTGCGGTCGCTGCGGGTGGTGCTGTGTGCCGCGTCGGTCTCGGTGTCGCCGGGGGCGTGGGGCTCTGACGCGGCTTCGGTCCGCCCGCTGCGCGCGTCGTCGGCGGTGGTCCGTCCGCTGCGGGTGCCGGCGTCGGCCCTGGTGGCGGCGGGGGCGTGCTGCTCCGTCGCCGGGGCTGCGGCACGCGCCTTGCGGTTCGCCGGTGCGGTCCCGGAATCGGCCGCACGCCGCTCCGCCGCGCCGCCGGGCGTCGCGGCATCGGCGGTTCCGGGCCGCCCGGCCGCGGCCGCCGCGTTCGCCCGGCGCTTGGGCGCGGCCTCCGCCGGTGTGCCGCCTCGGGCCGGGCCGCTGCCGGCGGTTCCGGTTCTCGCGCTGGGCCGAGCAGCCGCCTTTGCCCGCGAGGGCCCGGCGCCGGCGCCGGATGCCCCTGACGCGTCGTCCTCGCCGGCGGGCTTCGTGCCACCGCCGAGGACCGGCGTCCGCCGCGGCCGGTCCGCGACGGCAGGATCCGGCCCGCTCGCGCTGTGAGCAGGGCCGGAGGCCTTGCCGGGTGCCGCCGTCAGGTCGCTCGGTCGGCCAGGCGTCGGGCCGCCGCCGCCGACGACCGCGGGCCGCTGTCGCCCGTCCGTGTCGGGGGCCTTCTGCTCGGTGCCGAGGGCGACGGCCTCGGCCTCGGTGGTGACGCCCAGTTTGCGCATGGCGCGGTGGAGGTGGCCGCGGGCGGTGGCCGGGGTGATGCCGAGGGCGGCGGCGGTGCGGGTGAGGTCGTGGCCGGCGGCGAGGTGGGCGAGGGTCTGGGCCTCACGGGGGGTCAGTTTCCGCAGCAGGCGGGCGGCGTCCTGGGCGGCGGCGTTCGGTGCGGCCGTACGGGGGTGCCGCTCGGGGGTGGGGGAGTCGGCGGTGGGTGGCGTGGTCATCAGACGCTCCGGGCCGGGGCGCCGGCGGCTTGGGGGCAGGGTCTGAAAAAGCGCATAAGCCAATAATCTGGGACACGGCGGCGGTTTGCCGCTTCACCGAGCATGGCGAGTCGCCTTGGCACCATGAGGCGCATGACGCAGCTGATGGGCCGTCCGATCCTGGAAGTGTCGGGCGAACTGGGCGGACGCCCGGTGCTGGCGGACCTGTTGGCCGGGGTGCGGACCGCGCTGGTCGGCCTCGCGGTGATCGTGGTGCCCGTCCTCGGGCTGTGGGTGGTGACGCCGAACGCGGACGACGGCGCGACCGGTGCCACCCGTCTGGCGGCGGCGCTCTGGCTGCTGGGGCACGGCGCGCCGGTGCTGCGCGGTCGGGCGGACGCCCCGCTGTCGGTCACTCCGCTGCTGCTCGGCGCGCTGGCGGTGGTGCGGCTGTACCGGGCGGGCGCGGGCCTGGAACGGCGGCGCGGGCTGCGCTCCCGGTGGGGCGGCCCGGTGGCGCTGTGGTCGGGGTACTGCGCGGTGGCGGTCGCGGTGGCGGTGCACTGCGCGGGGGCCGGGCTGTTCCGCAGCCGGGTGCTGCTGGACGTGCTGGTGGTGGCCGTGGTCGCCGGGCTGGCGACGGCCGCCGGCGTCCGGGCGGTGGGTCCGCCGCTGGTGGACGGCCGCCCGGCCCGCTCGCTGCTCGACCGCCTGCCGTCGCCGTGCCGGCCGTCCGGCGGTGCGGCGGCGGTGCGGGGCGCGGCGCTGGCGGCCGGGGCGGGGCTGGTGGCGGCGGGCGGGGTGCTGGTGGCGGGGGCGGCGGTGTCGGCCGCGGTGGCCGGGGGCGGCCGCGGGGCGGCGGTGCTCGGTGCCGGGCCGGCTGCGGTGGCGGGGCTGCTGCTGCTCGCCGTGGTGCTGCTGCCGAACGCGGTGCTGTGGGGCGCGGCGTACGCGCTGGGGCCGGGGTTCGCGGTGGGCGTGGGGACGGCGGTGTGGCCGGGGGGCGCGGTGCTGGGCCCGCTGCCGGAGTTCCCGCTGTTCGCCCTGCTGCCGGCCGAGGGCGCGGGCGGCTGGCGGTGGGCGGCGCTGCTGCTGCCGGTGCTGGCCGGGGTGGTGCCGGCCGTCCTGCTCGGCCGGGCGGCGGCGGCCGGCGGTGGCACCCCCGCCCCGGCCCCCGTCGATCCCGCCGCCGATCCCGCGACCGACCCAGCGGCCGACCACCCCGGCCCCTGGCCGTCCGCCGCGACGGCGGTGGCGGCCCTTGCGGCGGCGCTGCTGACCGGGGCGGGCGCGGCGGCGCTGGGTTGGCTCTCCGGCGGCGCGCTGGCGGCGGAGCGGATGGCCCGGCTGGGCCCGGTGCCGTGGTGGACGGGCCTGGCGGCGGCCGGCTGGGTCGCGCTGGTGGCCGTCCCGGGCGCGCTGCTGGTCCGGTACCGGGCCCTGACGGCGGCGCCCGGCGGACACTGGCGCTCGGCGCTCACCGGTCGCGCGCGCCGGAGCGTGCTGCTGGTGCGCGCCCGCGCGTACGCCGCCGTGCTGCGCCTGGCCGGCGGCTGAGCGACCCCCTCGGGCGCCCCGCGTCTCCGCTGCCCCGGTGCCGTGCCTACTCGGCGTCGCCGGTGAAGTCCACGTACCACTGCGGCGCGTAGCGGTCGCAGTTCTCGGCGCCGACCGAGGTCAGCGAGTCCTGCACGCAGGTGACGTAGTCGTGGTAGTAGACCCCGAGGCCGATCACCGAGGTCGCGACCAGGACGGTCATCGCGCCGGTGAGGATGCCGGCCAGTGCGGCCGGGGTGAGCGGGTTGGGCACCGGAGCCCCGGGCACCGTCCCGGCGGGTGCCCCGGCGGGTGCCCCGGCGGGTGCCCCGGCGGTGGCCCCGGCACCCGTCGCGGCCGGCTTGGGTGCGCGCAGCGCGCTGACGCCCCACACGATCCCCAGCACCCCGACGAGCAGCGCGACCCAGTGGAAGCCCGCGAACAGGCTGACCAGCGCGATCGGCCCGGCGAGCGCGGCGTTGCGCGCCCGGCGGTGGGCCGGGTCGGTGGGGTCGAGCCGCGGCGGCTGCGGGGCCGGCGGCCGCTGGCCGGTGCGGCCGTCGCCGAGGCCGGCGCCCCACGGCGGCGGGGACGGCGGGCGCTCGCCGTTCCCCTGGCCGCCGCCGTCCGGGCCCTCGCCGGGCCAGGGGCCGCGCGGCTGCCACGGCTGGTCCGGGGCGTCCGGCGGCGGCGGTGCGAAGGGGTTGCGCTCGCCGGTGTCGTCACCGCTGCTCATGGTTCGGCCATTCCTTCTCGGTCGGTGGCTCGGGCGGAGGTCTCGCTCCAGCGCCCCCTATGATCCCGCAGCCGTTCGTCGGCCCACCGGCGGCCTGCCCCGCAGGCCTGCGGGCCACCCGGTGCGGCCGTCCGCAACTCCCGTACGGAGCGCGCGGGGAGGTCGTGGGGAGATCCCGGTCTCAACTACGCGCGTAGCGCCGCCCGGAGGGTTCGGAGGCCGTCCGACCAGCCGTTATCGTGGTGACGGTCAGCAGCTCGGACAGGTTTCCCCGGGGCCCGCGTCGCGGCGGGTTCTCCTGGTGTTCCCCTTCGCTCGACCTGCCGTTCGTAGTGGCCCCACCGCCGGTGGACGTACCAGCGGACGGCGCCCGACCTACGGAGAATCGCGCAGTGGCCGCCGCCCCCGCTCAGCTCTTCCCGCCCCGCACGCCCGGACCGGCCCGACTGGTGGTGCTGGTCTCCGGCTCCGGCACCAACCTGCAGGCGCTGCTCGACGCCGTCGCCGACCCGGCCTACGGCGCCGAGATCCTCGCCGTGGGCGCCGACCGGGACGGCATCGCCGGCCTGGAGCGCGCCGAGAAGGCGGGCCTGCCGACCTTCGTCCACCGGGTGAAGGACTTCCCGGACCGGGCCGACTGGGACGGCGCGCTGACCGCCTCCGTCGCCGCGTACCAGCCGGACCTGGTGGTCACGGCCGGCTTCATGAAGATCCTCGGCCCCGCGTTCGTCGCGGCCTTCGCCGGGCGGATCGTCAACACCCACCCCGCACTGCTGCCCGCCTTCCCCGGCGCCCACGGCGTCACCGACGCGCTCGCGTACGGCGTGAAGGTCACCGGCTGCACCGTCCACCTGGTCGACGCCGGGGTGGACACCGGGCCGATCATCGCGCAGGGCGTCGTCGAGGTCGTCGACGCCGACCACGCCGATGGCGGCGAAGCGCTGCACGAGCGCATCAAGACTGTCGAGCGCAAGCTGCTCGTCGACGTCGTGGGCCGGCTGGCCCGCGAAGGTCACCGCATCGAGGACCGAAAGGTATGGATTCCGGCATGAGCGCCGCCTCCACCACGCCCCCTGTCTCCGAGAACGTCCGGCCGATCCGCCGCGCCCTGATCAGCGTGTACGACAAGACCGGTCTGGAGGAGCTGGCCCAGGGCCTGCACGCCGCCGGGGTCGCCATCGTCTCCACCGGCTCCACCGCCGGCCGGATCGCCGCCGCCGGCGTCCCGGTGACCGAGGTCTCCGAGCTGACCGGCTTCCCGGAGTGCCTGGACGGGCGCGTGAAGACGCTGCACCCCCGCGTGCACGCCGGCGTGCTCGCCGACCTGCGGCTGGAGTCGCACCGCGCGCAGCTGGCCGAGCTGGGCGTCGAGCCCTTCGACCTGGTGGTGGTGAACCTCTACCCGTTCAAGGCCACCGTCGCCTCCGGCGCCACCCCGGACGAGTGCGTCGAGCAGATCGACATCGGCGGCCCGAGCATGGTCCGCGCCGCCGCCAAGAACCACCCCTCGGTGGCCGTGGTGGTCGACCCGGCCCGCTACGAGGACGTGCTGACGGCCGTGCGCGAGGGCGGGTTCGACCTGGCCACCCGCAAGCGCCTGGCCGGTGCCGCGTTCGCCCACACCGCCGCCTACGACGTGGCCGTCGCCTCCTGGTTCGAGGCCGGCTACGCGCCGAGCGACGAGCGATTCCCGGAGTTCCTGGGCTCGACCTGGGAGCGCCAGAACGTGCTGCGCTACGGCGAGAACCCGCACCAGGGCGCCGCGCTGTACAGCGACGGCACAGGCGGCCTGGCCGGCGCGCAGCAGCTGCACGGCAAGGAGATGTCGTACAACAACTACGTCGACACCGACGCCGCCCGCCGCGCCGCCTACGACCACGCCGAGCCGGCCGTCGCGATCATCAAGCACGCCAACCCGTGCGGCATCGGGACCGGCGCCGACGTCGCCGAGGCGCACCGCAAGGCGCACGAGTGCGACCCGGTCTCCGCGTACGGCGGCGTCATCGCGGTGAACCGCCCGGTCACCGTCGAGCTGGCCGAGCAGATCGCCCCGATCTTCACCGAGGTCGTGGTGGCCCCCGGTTACGAGGACGGCGCCCTGGAGGTGCTGACCCGCAAGAAGAACCTGCGCGTGCTGCTCGCCCCCGAGGCCCCGGCCAACCGCCAGGAGGTGCGCCCGATCTCCGGCGGCGTGCTGTTGCAGGACGCCGACCGGGTGCACGCCGAGGGCGACGACCCGGCGAACTGGACCCTGGCCACCGGCGAGGCGCTGTCCGCGGCCGAGCTGGCCGAGCTGGCCTTCGCCTGGCGGGCCTGCCGGGCCGTCAAGTCCAACGCGATCCTGCTGGCCAAGGACGGCGCCTCGGTCGGCGTCGGCATGGGCCAGGTCAACCGGGTCGACTCCTGCAAGCTCGCGGTCGAGCGGGCCGGCGAGCGGGCCAAGGGCTCGTACGCGGCCTCGGACGCCTTCTTCCCGTTCCCGGACGGCCCGGAGATCCTGATCGCCGCCGGCGTGAAGGCGATCGTCCAGCCCGGCGGTTCGATCCGTGACGAGGAGGTCGTCGAGGCGGCCGCCAAGGCCGGCGTGACGATGTACTTCACCGGCGCGCGGCACTTCTTCCACTGATGAAGTGACGGGACGGCAGAGCGGCCCGGCCCCCTCCTCGGAGGGGGCCGGGCCGCTCTGCCGTGCCGCTACGGGCCGTCAGTAGCGCGGCCGGTCGAACCAGGCCACGCCGTCCCGGGTGCTCATCGAGACGATCCAGGTGACGCAGATCGCGATCCACAGCCCGGCGAAGACCTGGAAGAACACGGCGGCCTCGTCGAGCTCGCTGCGCTCGACGATCGAGAAGACCATGATGCCCGCGCCGAGCAGCAGGGCGATCGAGCCGTACACCAGGGTGGTGATCCGGGTGGCCGGGCCGCCGCGGCCGAGCTTCACCCCGAGCGTCATGGAGAGCACCGAGGCGAGCAGGAAGACGATCCCGAGGACGAGCGCGATGCTCGACGCCATGTTGTTGATGATCGCGACGTCGCTGGTCTCGCTGTGCCTGTTGGCGTTGCTCTTGGCGCCCAGGGCGCCGAGCAGGAAGAGCGCCGTCAGGAGGATCTGCGAGCTGCCCACGATGAACAGCAGCACCCGGGTGGTGATCACCATGCCCGGCATGGACATCTTCGGCGCGGCCGGCGGGAAGGCGTAGCCCGGCGCGGCCTGCGGGTAGCCGTACCCCGCCGGCGCCGCCTGCTGCGGGTAGCCGTACCCGGCCGGCTGCGCCTGCGGAGGCTGCTGCGGGTACCCGTAGCCCGGGGCCTCCTGCGGCGGGCCGTACGGGTTGTTCGGGGTGGGCGGGTAACTCATGGATGCCTCCGGGCAGTTGCGGGGACGCGGGGACAGGACGGCGGAGGTCCCGGGTGCGGCCCGGCGGCGGTGACGGGCGGCGGCCGCGGTTCAGTGGTTCAGCGGCGAGGTGAGCGGGTGGCGGGCCCGGTCGTCGGCAGGCGCACGGCGGACGGGCCGGCGCCCCGGCGATCGCGCTGCGCGGTGTGCTGTGGTCGGCTCACTTCTTCCCCCGGGTACGCCCCGCCGCGGAGTCCGGCGGCCCGTCACGGGGCCGGTCGCGGCAGGGAATGCCCGCTTATCGTCATCCGGACGGTACGGCCGTGTCCAGCCGGTTCGCCGGGCCCGGCCGAGACTGTGGCGCAACCGCAACGTGGTCCGGACCGGACAGGTGCCGGGTGGCCTGCGCGATCCGGGAGAATGGGGTCATGACTGCCCAGATTCTCGATGGCAAGGCCACCGCTGCCGCGATCAAGTCCGAACTCGCCGTCCGCGTGGCGGCCCTCAAGGCGAAGGGCGTCACGCCCGGCCTCGGCACCGTCCTGGTCGGCGACGACCCGGGCAGCCGCTGGTACGTCAACGGGAAGCACAAGGACTGCGCGGAGATCGGCCTCGCCTCGATCCAGCGCGAACTGCCCGCCACCGCCACCCAGGAGGACGTCGAGAACGTCGTCCGCGAGCTCAACGCCGACCCGGCCTGCACCGGCTACATCGTCCAGCTGCCGCTGCCCAAGGGCCTGGACCAGAACCCGGTGCTGGAGCTGATGGACCCGGACAAGGACGCGGACGGCCTGCACCCGACCTCGCTCGGCCGGCTCGCCCTGGGCATCGAGGGCCCGCTGCCCTGCACCCCGCTCGGCATCGTCGAGCTGCTGCGCCGCCACGACGTCGAGATCGACGGCGCCGAGGTGGTCGTGGTCGGCCGCGGCATCACCGTCGGCCGCTCGATCGGCCTGCTGCTGACCCGCCGCAGCGAGAACGCCACCGTCACCCTGTGCCACACCGGCACCCGGGACCTCTCCGCCCACCTGCGCAAGGCCGACATCATCGTGGCCGCCGCCGGCGTGCCGCACCTGGTCAAGCCGGAGGACGTCAAGCCGGGCGCGGCGGTGCTCGACGTGGGCGTCAGCCGCAGCGAGGGCAAGATCGTCGGCGACGTCCACCCGGGCGTGGCCGAGGTGGCCGGCTGGATCTCCCCGAACCCGGGCGGCGTGGGCCCGATGACCCGCGCGATGCTGCTCAACAACATCGTCGAGGCGGCCGAGCGCCGCGCCGGCGTCTGACACCACCACGAGGGACGGCGACCATGACGGAACCGCGGCCGGCGCGGACCCGGCGCAGGCCGGTCAAGACCACCGGCACCCTGCCGCCCGAGGGCTCGCGCGCGGCCCTCGGCGGCGAGCACGCCCTGCCGGTGCGGCAGTGGCCGATAACGCTGGTCCTCTCGGTGGTCGGGGCCGGTCTCGCGGTCACCTGGTTCGCCGACTTCAAGGACGGCTTCAAGTACGGGCTGCTGATCCTCGGCTGCGGCGTGCTGCTGGGGGCCGTGCTGCGCCTGGTGCTGCCCGAGGTCGGCATGCTGGCGGTGCGCAGCCGGTTCACCGACGTGATCGTGCTGACCTTCCTGGGCGCCTCGATCGTGCTGCTGACCCTGGTCGCGCAGCCGAACCCGTGGCTGGAGTTCCCGCTGCTCGACAACATCGGCCAGCTCATCGGCAGGCCCAAGCACTGATCCGCAGGCCCGTGACGGCCCCCGCCTAGGAACCACTGGGCGGGGGTCGGCTTTTTTCTGTGACGTATCAGCCACGCCCGGACACCAGGCGTACGCTTCCCTTTGCGATAACCTGACGCCGGTTTCTCGACGTCGAGAGATCATCCTGGCTCCAGCGCCGGTGTGCCTGGGGCGCCTGGCGATTTGCTGGAGAAGGTAGAAATGACTCGCACCCCCGTCAACGTCACCATCACCGGCGCGGCCGGCCAGATCGGCTACGCGCTGCTCTTCCGCATCGCCTCGGGCCACCTGCTCGGTGCCGACGTGCCGGTGAACCTGCGCCTCCTGGAGATCCCGCAGGGCCTCAAGGCCGCCGAGGGCACCGCCATGGAGCTCGTCGACTGCGCATTCCCGCTGCTGCGCGACATCACCATCACCGACAACCCGAACCAGGCCTTCGACGGCGCCAACGTCGCCCTGCTGGTCGGCGCCCGCCCGCGCACCGCCGGCATGGAGCGCGGCGACCTGCTGCAGGCCAACGGCGGCATCTTCGGCCCGCAGGGCAAGGCCATCAACGACAACGCCGCGGACGACATCAAGGTCCTGGTCGTCGGCAACCCGGCCAACACCAACGCCCTGATCGCCCAGCGCAACGCCCCGGACGTCCCGGCCGAGCGCTTCACCGCGATGACCCGCCTGGACCACAACCGCGCGGTCGGCCAGCTCTCCGCCAAGACCGGCGCCCTGGTCTCCGACGTCAAGCGCGTCACCATCTGGGGCAACCACTCCGCGACCCAGTACCCGGACATCTTCCACGCCGAGGTCGCCGGCAAGCCGGCCTTCGAGGCCGTGGGCAGCGACCAGGCCTGGCTGGAGAACGACTTCATCCCGACCGTCGCCAAGCGCGGCGCCGCCATCATCGAGGCCCGCGGCGCCTCCTCGGCCGCCTCGGCCGCCAACGCCGCCCTCGACCACGTCTACACCTGGGTCAACGGCACCGCCGAGGGCGACTGGACCTCGATGGGCGTCGTCTCGGACGGCTCCTACGGCGTCCCGGCCGGCCTGATCTCCTCCTTCCCGGTCACCACCAAGGACGGCAAGTTCGAGATCGTCCAGGGCCTGGAGATCTCCGACTTCTCGCGCGCCCGCATCGACGCCTCGGTCAACGAGCTGGTCGAGGAGCGCGACGCGGTCCAGGAGCTGGGCCTCATCTGAGCCCCCCGCGACCGGACGACGGCCCGCCGCCCCACCGAGGGGCGGCGGGCCGTCGCCGTCGGGCGGCCGCCCCGCACCGGCCGTCCTACACTGGCCCGCTGTGAACGAAACCCTCGGGGACGCCGCGCTCGTCCTCGTCTTCATCCTGCTGGGCGGACTGTTCAACGTCGCCGAGATCTCGCTGATCTCGCTGCGCGAGGGCCAGATCCGGACGCTGGAGGCGCGCGGCACCCGGCGCTCGGCCCGGGCCGCGCACCTGGCCGCCGACCCCAACCGCTTCCTGGCCGCCGTGCAGGTCGGGGTGACCTGCATGGGCTTCCTGTCCGCGGCCTTCGGCGCCGACACCCTGTCCGGCAAGGTCGCGCCGCTGTTCGTCCGGGCCGGGCTCGCCGAGGGCGTCGCGGACGCCCTCGCCCTGGTCGGCCTGACCCTGGTGATCAGCTACGTCTCGCTGGTGCTCGGCGAGCTCACCCCGAAGCGGATCGGCCTGCAGCGCGCCGAGTCCATCGCGGTGGCCGCGGCGCCGGTGGTGGACGTGATGTCGGTGGTGCTGCGCCCGGTGATCTGGCTGCTCGGCCACTCCACCAACCTGATGGTGCGCCTGCTCGGCGGCGACCCGGCCGCCGGCCGCGGCTCGATGAGCTCCGAGGAGCTCCGCGGCCTGGTCGCCGCCAACACCGAACTGGGCAGCGACGAGCGGGCGTTGATCGCGGACGTGTTCTCCGCCGGGGAGCGCCAGCTGCGCGAGGTGATGGTCCCGCGCACCGAGGTGACCTTCCTGGACGCCGAGCGCCCGCTGGCCGCCGTCCGGCAGCAGGCCGAGACCTCGCCGCACTCGCGCTACCCGGTGGTCGAGGGCAGCGCCGACGCGGTGGTCGGCTTCGTCCACGTCCGCGACCTCTACGGCGCGCGCGGCGAGCAGGCCGTCAAGGTCCGCGACCTGGCCCGCCCGGTGAAGCTGCTGCCCGGCACCAAGCTGGTGCTGGAGGCGATGGGCGAGATGCGCCGCGAGGGCCACCACCTGGCCATCGTGGTGGACGAGTACGGCGGCACCGCCGGCATCGTCACGCTGGAGGACCTGGTCGAGGAGGTGATCGGCGAGATCCGGGACGAGTACGACCGCCCGGAGACCGCCACCACCCGCCGGCTGGCCGGCGGCGGCGTGGAGCTGGACGGCCTGCTCAACCTCGCCGACTTCGCCGAGGAGACCGGCGTCAGCCTGCCCGAGGGCCCGTACGAGACGGTGGCCGGCTGCCTGGTCGCCTCGCTCGGCCGGCTGCCCCGGCAGGGCGACCAGGTGCGGATCACCACCGAGGGGGACGCCGGGGTGCTGCTGACGGTCGCGAAGCTGGAGGGGCGTCGGATCGCCCGGGTCGGGGTGAGTGCGGTCACACTGGCCGAGGCGGCGGGGCCGGAGGTTTCCTGACCGCGCGGGAGAACTGGAACAATGGCCCGCATGGTCAACGCAGCGGTCGTCACTGGTCCGGTCAAGGACCGTCCCCGGGTGCTCTCCGGCATCCAGCCCACCTCCGGCTCGTTCCACCTCGGCAACTACCTGGGCGCGGTGCGCCAGTGGGTCGACCTGCAGAAGGACAACGACGCCTTCTACATGGTCGTCGACCTGCACGCCATCACGGTGCCGCAGGACCCGGCGACGCTGCGCGAGAACACCCGGATCTCCGCCGCCCAGCTGCTCGGCGCGGGCCTCGACCCGGAGCACTGCACGCTGTTCGTCCAGTCGCACGTGCCCGAGCACGCGCAGCTCGCCTGGGTGATGAACTGCCTCACCGGCTTCGGCGAGGCCTCCCGGATGACCCAGTTCAAGGACAAGTCCTCCCGGTACGGCGCCGAGAGCACCACGGTCGGCCTGTTCACCTACCCGATCCTGCAGATCGCCGACATCCTGCTGTACCAGGCGGACGCCGTCCCGGTCGGCGAGGACCAGCGCCAGCACGTGGAGATCACCCGCGACATCGCGGAGCGCTTCAACACCCGCTACACCCCGACCTTCACCGTGCCGAAGCCGTACATCCTCAAGGAGACGGCGAAGATCATGGATCTCCAGGACCCGGGGATCAAGATGAGCAAGTCGGCCTCCTCGGCCAAGGGCCTGGTCAGCCTGCTGGACGAGGCGAAGGCCAGCGCCAAGAAGATCAAGAGCGCCGTCACCGACACCGGCACCGTGGTCTCCTACGACGAGGAGCAGAAGCCGGGCGTCTCCAACCTGCTGCGCATCCACTCCGCGCTCAGCGGCCGGTCGGTGGAGCAGCTGGTCGAGCACTTCGAGGGCAAGATGTACGGCGCCCTGAAGACCGAGCTGGCCGAGCTGTTCACCGAGTGGGTCACCCCCTTCCAGGAGCGCACCCGCACCTTCCTGGACGACCCGGCCGAGCTGGACCGGGTGCTGGCGATCGGCGCCGAGAAGGCCCGCGCGGTGGCCTCCGAGACGCTGGCGACGGTCTACGACCGGATCGGCTTCCTCCCGGCCGCCAAGCGGTGACTCCCCTCACACAGCTGCCCGATGGTGAGGGCAGTGACTCGCCCTTCGCCTCCGAGCGCTCGGACCCGGGGCCGACGTTCGTCGCTCCGGCGCTCCCTCCTTCGTCGGTCGCTGGTCGCTCCTCGCTTTCGGCACCGGCGCGCTCTTCGGCTCAGGGCGGGGAGCTCGTCACCATCGGCGTGTCCGTGAGCGTCCCGGACCCGTACGGCGCGCAGATCCAGGACGCCCGGGCCGGGCACGGCGATCCGCAGGCCCGGTCGATACCGACCCACGTCACCCTGCTGCCGCCGACCGAGGTGCCGGCCGAGGCCCTGCCGAAGATCGAGGAGCACCTGGCGCAGGTGGCGGCCGCGCACCGGCCGTTCCGGATGCTGCTGTGCGGCGGCGGCACCTTCCGCCCGGTCTCCCCGGTGGTGTTCGTCCGGGTCGAGGAGGGTGCGCAGGAGTGCCGGCTGCTGGAGGCGGACGTCCGCTCCGGCCCGCTGGCCCGCGAGCTGGCGTTCCCGTACCACCCGCACGTGACGGTCGCGCACGGCCTGCCGGACGACGTGCTGGACCAGGCGTACGAGCAGGCGCGCGGCTACCGGGCGGCCTTCCCGGTGCCCGGCTTCTCGCTGTCCCGGTTCGACGCGGACGAGGTCTGGCGGCCCTGGCGGGACTACCCGTTCGGGTGAGCCCGAGCGGGGGTCCCGCCCGGGCCGCCTCGTGAACTACCGCTCCTGGCGGCCGAGTTCGAGCATCCGGTCGACCACCCGGGCGGAGGCCCCGCCGTCGTCCAGCGCGCAGTGCTCGGCCCGGAAGCGGCGGTAGCGCTCGGCGTACCCCGGTGGCAGCGCCGCGCCGCTGTCGGCGAGTTCGCGCAGCGCGCCGAGCAGTTCGGCCGAGGTCGGCACCAGCGGGCCGGGGGCGTTCGGCTCGAAGTCGAAGGAGAAGCCGCGCAGGGTGTCGCGGTAGTGCTCCAGGTCGTAGGTGAAGAAGTACATCGGGCGGCCGGTGATCGCGAAGTCGAACATGATCGACGAGTAGTCCGTCACCAGGACGTCCGCGACCAGCAGCAGCTCCTGCGGGTCGGGGTAGTCCCCGCAGTCGTACAGGAAGCCGTCGCCGGCCGAGGGCAGCGGGTCGCGCACGTGCGCGTGCGGGCGGATCAGCAGCACGTGGTCCTCGCCGAGCAGGCGCCGGGCGTGCTCCACGTCCAGCTTCAGGTCGAGCCGGAAGCCGTCGCCGTCGCCGCGCTGCTGGTCCTCCCGCCAGGTCGGCGCGTACAGCACGATCCGCTTGCCGTCCGGGATGCCGAGCTTGCGGCGGACGGCCGCGATGGTGGCCCGGTCGGCCCGGGCGAGCACGTCGCCGCGGGGGTAACCGGACTCCAGCACCTCGCCGCCGTAGTGGAAGGCGCGCTGGAGCAGGGGGGTGGCGAAGGGGCTGGGGGAGAGCAGCAGGCTCCAGTGCGGGGTCTCCCGGTCGAGCGCCTCCAGGTAGCCGTGGTCGGCCAGCCAGGGGTTGTCGACGTCGTGGGCGATCCGCTTCAGCAGCGAGCCGTGCCAGGTCTGCACGACGACCTGGCCGGGGCGGCGCTCCAGGAAGTCCGGGAAGTGGGTGTTGCCGACCAGGTACCGGCAGGTGGCCAGCGCGCGGTACCACTCCGGGCTCCATATCCGCACCGGGGTGACCCCGGGCGGCAGCTCGGCCTGGGCGTCGTCGACCACCCACAGGTGCTCCAACGGCTCGCCGCGGCGGGCGAGTTCGGCGTGCACCGCGCGCGGTGAGTCGGCGTAGCCGCGGCCGCCGAACACGTCGTACAGCACCGCCTCGCGGACGGGCTCGCGGCGGGCCGCCGGGTAGTGCTCGGTGCGCTGCCGGTGCTGGTTCCAGGCGCTGCGCTCGGCGGCGTCGAGCACCGGGGTGGAGTCCACCAGCAGGGTGTCGTGCCAGCGGCGCTGCAGCACGATCCGCTTGCCGCCCGCGGTGGTGGCGGCGGGCAGCGCGGACAGCGCGGCGGGGGCGGCGAGCAGCGGCCGGGCGGGGCCGCGGCGGTCGGCCGGTTCCAGCGAGGCGTCCCAGACGCCCTTGCGCAGCGGCAGCGCGACGCCGTCCGCGCCGGTGCGGGTGGCGGGTACCCGGGCCAGGAAGCGGCCGTCGCCGGAGGTCTCGATCGGGGTGCGGACCTCGCCGGCCTGCGAGCCGTGCCGCAGCACGAGCTCCAGCCGGTCGGCGGCCGCGCCCGGGCAGTGGCCGGCGAGTTCGAAGCCGCCGGCCCGGGGGGTGATCCGGTCGACGTAGCCGGCCGCGGGCTGGACGCACACCTGGAGCCGGCCGTCCGCGAGGTGCTTGAGGTAGAGCACGCGGTCGGGGGCGTCGGGCAGCGGGTGCTGGCCGGCCACCGGGCCGCCGCGCTCGTCCAGGCAGAGCTGTTCGGTGCCGCCGTCCGGGCGCGCCAGTTCGACGTCCCAGTGCTCCAGTTCGCCGGTGCCGCGGCCGTCCTCGGTGAACGGCCGGTACGGCAGGTGGACGGCGAAGGTGTTGCCGGTGCGGGTGACCGGGTGCTCGACCACGGCCTCGCTCTGCCGGTGCCGCAGTCGCAGCACGGTGCCGGCCGGGCAGGCCTCGGCGGTG
The DNA here is from genome assembly GCF_041053115.1 of Streptomyces sp. Y1. Taxonomy (NCBI): domain Bacteria; kingdom Bacillati; phylum Actinomycetota; class Actinomycetes; order Kitasatosporales; family Streptomycetaceae; genus Streptomyces; species Streptomyces sp. Y1. Next base: position 4,621,597 of record NZ_CP163445.1, read on the forward strand.
CCGCTCAGGTCGAGGCCGTCGCCGGCCGGGGCGGCGTGGTCGAGCCGGGCGTTCGGGCGCTCCAGCCGCAGGCCCAGCCGGCCGTCCTCGAAGTACGGCTGCAGGCGGACGTCGCGGTCCACCCAGCGGGCCGGCGGGTACTCGCCGGAGCCGCACCAGTGCGGGGCGAGCGCGCCGTACTGGCGGCGCAGCCGGGTGGGGCGGGGGCGGGTGAAGAGGGTGGTCTCGATCCGCCAGTCGCCGAGCAGCCAGTGGCCTTCGTGGCGCAGTCGGGCGGGCTCGATGACGGCGGTGAAGCCGGACCAGTCGTGGTTGAACTCGGGCTGGGCGCTGTCGTCGGTGACCTCGGGCATCCGGCGGGGTCTGGAGCGCAGGTGCACGGGCGGGCGCTCGTCGTCCTCGTGGCGCAGGGTCAGCCAGGTCCAGGCCGAGCCGGGGCGGCCGGTGTCCTGGTGCTGCGGGCGGGCGAAGCCGGTGAGCTCCAGGCCGCGGGCGTGCCAGCGGGCGCGCAGCAGGCCGAAGGCGACGTCCTCGTCGACGGCGGGCCGGTCGGTGCTCACACGGGGGGAGGCGTGCGGGAGGACGAACCGTGTGAGCACAGGCATGTCGGGAAGACCCTTCGAGCAAACAGGATTCCCGGGCGTGGCGGTGAACCGGGAGCGCCGCCGATCCGTTCGTGTCCGGTCCGGGGCCGACTTCACATCCCATACCGGGGCGATGCCCGGGGTCAACCGTACGGATCTGCGAATTTCCTCAGAAATTCGTCCGGCGCGGCCGGTCCGAGCGACGTGTTCGCGCCGCTCCGAGGGAATAGCACACGTAAAGGACGGAAGTCCGTGCGGGAATTCCTCTTCGGGCATTTCGGCACGGGCGCCGGGGGTGTCCGACACGCCCGTGTCGGACACCCCCGGCGACGGCGGCTACTCCTTGCGGAGCATCGCGTCGACCACCCGGGCCGAGGCCTTGCCGTCGTCCAGGTCGCAGTAGGCCTCGCGGAACGCGGCCGCCTTGTCGGCGTACTCGGCCGCGACCTGCTCCACCCGGCCCAGCGCCGAGACCAGTTCCTCGGAGGTGGCCAGCAGCGGGCCGGGCGCCTCGGCCTCGAAGTCCAGGCTGAACCCGCGCAGGTTGTCGCGGTAGTGCTCCAGGTCGTAGGTGAAGAACAGCATCGGCTTGCCGGTCGACGCGAAGTCGAACACGGAGGCCGAGTAGTCGGTCACCAGGACGTCGGCGATCAGCAGCAGCTCGGCCATGTCGGGGTAGCTGCCGACGTCCCACACGTAGCCGTTGCCGGCGTCCGGGATCTGGCCGCACATCAGGGGGTGCCGGCGCACCAGCAGCACCTGGTCGTCGCCGAGCGCGGCCCGGGCCGCCGCGAGGTCGAGCCGCAGGTCGATCTGGTAGCCGCCGTTCGGCCGCCGCCGGTCCTCGCGCCAGGTCGGCGCGTAGAGCACGACCTTCTTGCCCTCGGGCAGGCCGAGCCGCTCGCGGACCTGCTCGGCGGTCTTCTCCCGGTCGGCCGCGAACAGCAGGTCGTTGCGCGGCGAACCGCTCTCCAGGATCTCGCCCTGGTAGTCGAAGGCGCGCCGCAGCACCGGGGCCGACCAGCTGCTGCCCGCCACCAGCAGGTTCCAGTTCGGGACTTCCCGGGCCAGCGTCTTCAGGTAGTTCGAGTCGGTGAACCAGACCTTCTCGAAGTCGAAGCCGACCTGCTTCAGCGGGCTGCCCTGCCAGGTCTGCACGACCACCTGGCCGGGGCGGCGGACGAAGAAGTCGGGCAGGTGGGTGCTGGTCACGACGTACTTGGCGGTGGCCAGCGCCTCGAACCACTCCGGGCTGTACAGCCGGACGGCGCGGGCCGTGCTCGGCAGGTCCGCCTGCATGTCGTCGGAGCCCCACAGGTGCTCCAGCGGCAGGCCGCGGCGGACCAGCTCCTCGTGGATCGCCCGCGGCGAGTCGCCGTACTGGCTGCCGCCGGCCACGTTGTACAGCACGGCGTCGCGCACCGGCTTGCGCCGGGCGGCCGGGTAGTCGACGGACCGCTGCTGGCGCTGGCGGTAGCCGGAGCGCTCCTCGGGCAGCAGCGCCGCGTGCGACTCCAGCGACAGCCCGTCGTAGTGGCGGCGCTCCAGCACGATCCGCTTGCCGCGCGACTCCACCTCCAGCGGCAGCACGCCGAAGCAGTCCGGGCTGATCAGCGCGGCGGAGACCGGCAGGTCCTCGATCGGCGCGCCGACCGGGCGGAAGAAGACGTTCCAGGTGCCGTGGGCGAGCGGCACCTGCCCGGCGAAGGAGGCGGTCGGCACGGTCGGCAGCGCGGTGCGGAACCGGCCGTCCGCGATCTCCACCGGGTAGACGTGCTCCTCCTCGCGCCAGTGGTGGCGGACCACCAGCTCCCAGCGGTGCGCGCCGGGCAGCGGGAACGAGCCGCTGAGCAGGAAGCCGTCCGCGCCGCGGGAGGTGATCTCGTCCACCACCGGCTGCAGCACCTGGTCGGAGAACTGCAGGTAGCCGCCGGGGGAGGGCTTGGCGTAGAGCACCCGGCGCCGGTCGGCCGGGGCGTCCGGGTTCAGCGGCAGGTGCAGCTGCTCGGGCGCGTTGCGCTCGTCCCAGGCCACCGGGACGGTGCTGCCGTCCGCCAGCAGCAGCACGGTGTCCCAGCGGTCGCGGCTGCGCGCGGCGGCCACCGGGTCCAGCTCGGCCCAGGCCTCGCGGACGGCGGTCAGCTCGGCCACCGGGAAGGAGGTGGCGAACGGCTGCAGCGTGCCGACCGGCGCGCCCAGCTCCAGCGGGAAGGACACCGAGCGGTCCGACTCGACGTGGGTCATCCGCAGCCGGGCCCCGGCGAAGCTCGGGCCGGAGCGGGCCGCGCCGGAGACCTCGACCCGGTCGCCGTGGCCGGTCAGGCCGGTCACCCGGGCCTTGACGGTCTCCACCCGGAGGTAGACGAAGTTGTCGCGGACCCACGGCACGATCCGCACGTCCGGCTCGACCCAGGACGACGGGATGTACTGCGCGGTGTCGCTCCAGCCGGCCGAGATCCGGCCCTTGTAGACGCCGCCCTTGCCCGCGCCGGCCACCAGGACGCGCCAGTTGCCGTCCTTCCACTGCCCGCGGTTGCGCAGCTTCCGTGGGTCGACGGAGACGGTGAAGCCCGACCAGTCGCAGCTGTACAGGTCGTGGTTGCAGCTGGCGGTGGCCTCGGGGCTGTACGTGGTCTTCATCGGCACCGCGACGACGCGGCGGCCCTTGGCCTCGCGCAGCACCAGGGTGCGGACCATGTCGTGCTTGCCGGCCGCGCCCAGCTGCTCCGGGAACGCGTGCCCGGCCAGCTGCAGCTTCCCGCCGACCCAGCCGCTGCTGTAGAGCCGGCTGCGCATGACCAGCGAGTTGTCGAGCTTGAGCACCCCGGCCGGCACGCTCTTGCGCCCGCCGCGCAGGAACGGGTAGTCGGCGTACGGGCGCAGCACGCCGCGCGCCTGGACGCCGCCGCCGCTCTCGCCCTCGTACTTGATCTGCTCGACCAGCTCGTCGATCCGGCCCTGCAGGGTCAGGTGGTACTTGAGCCGCAGCGGCGCGCGCAGCTTGCGGACCAGGTCCGGGCCGATCGAGCGGAGCAGCCGGCTGACGTGCTGCTGGTAGGCGGCGCGGTACTCCTGGTCGCCGTCCACGACGGACCAGAAGAACATCGGGATCTCCTCGACGAGGGTGTTCTCGTCGTAGGAGCGCAGGTACTCGGCGAAGCGCGGCTCGGTCTGCTTCTTCAGCCAGCCGCGGACCAGCTCGACCGAGGCGACCCGGTCGACCAGACCCTTCGGGTTGGTGCGCATCTGCGTGATCGACATCTCGCCGACCTCGCGCTCGCGCCAGTGGTAGATCGGCTCGGCGAGCACGTCGACGCTGGCCGCCAGGTAGTGGTGCGGGACGCTGACCGGCGCGTCCTCGTACAGGATGCCCTCGGGGTAGAGCAGGCCGGCCGCGTCGAAGAACGAGCGGCGGTACACCTTGTTCCACGCGGTGCGGTCGGTGACCAGCGCCGGGATCTCGGTGATGTGGGTCTTGAGCCTGGTCTCCTTGAACGGCTTCACGTGCCCGCCGGACTGGTAGTAGCCCACCGCGCGGAACCGCAGCACGTTGCCGGTGCAGAAGTCCGAGCCGGTCTCGTCCAGCGTGTTGATCATCAGCTCGTACGCGCTCGGCGGCATCGAGTCGTCGCTGTCGACGAAGCACAGGAACTCGGAGTCCGGGTCGATGTGCCGGATGCCGGTGTTGCGGGCCGCGCCGAGGCCCTTGTTCACCTGCCGGACCAGCCGGAACCGCGGGTCCTGGACCGCGTACGCCTCGGCGAGGGCCGCGCTGCCGTCCTTCGAACCGTCGTCGACCATGACGCACTCGAAGTCCGTGAAGGTCTGGGCGGCGATCGAGTCGAGGCACTCGACGAGGTACCGCTCGACGTTGTAGATCGGGACGACGATGGAGAGGCGGGGAGCCATCGGCTACGCAGGCCTTTCTCGGGAGGAGCGTGGCCACCCGGGGGGACGGGCCTGGCGCCACTTTGATTCGGTGCGTACGTGCTCCCCGATCCTACCTCCGGGGTTTCGCGCCCTCCGGGCCCACTACTCTGGGGCCCGTGCCCCGCTTCAGCGTGATCGTTCCCGTGTACCAGGTCCAGGACTACCTCGCCGAGTGCCTCGACTCGGTGCTCGGCCAGGGCGGCCCGGACCTCGAACTCATCGCGGTGGACGACCGCTCCCCGGACGGCTGCGGCGCGATGCTGGACGCGGCGGCCGCCGCCGACCCCCGCGTCACCGTGCTGCACCTGCCGGAGAACGTCGGCCTCGGCCGCGCCCGCAACGCCGGCCTGGAGGTCGCCACCGGCGACTACGTGGTCTTCCTCGACAGCGACGACACGCTCACCCCCGGCCTGCTCGAGGCCGTCGACCGGCGGCTCGCCGCCACCGGCGACCCGGACGTCCTGGTCTACGACTACGCCCGCACCTACGCGGACGGCCGGATCACCCGGGCCGCCTCCGCCCACGTCTTCGGCGCCGCCTCCCCGGACGTCTTCGACCTCGCCGCCCGCCCCGACCTGCTCGACCTCCTCCAGGTCGTCTGGAACAAGGCCTACCGCCGCGACTTCGTCACCGGGCAGCGGCTGGTCTTCCCGGCCGGCTACTACGAGGACACCCCCTGGACGTACCCGGCGCTGCTCGCCGCCGAGCGGATCACCCTGCTCGACGAGGTCGGCGTGCACTACCGCCAGCGCCAGGAGGGCGGCAACATCCTGGCCACCGCCAGCCGCAAGCACTTCGACGTCTTCGCCCAGTACGACCTGGTGTTCGCCTTCCTCGACCGCCGCCCCGACCTCGACCGCTGGCGCCCGGTGGTCTACGGCAAGATGCTGCACCACCTCAACACCGTGGTCGCCAAGCCCGGCCGCGTCCCGGCCGGCGACCGCCGCGAGTACTTCCGCCGCGCCGCCGCGCACTGCGCCCGGCTGCGCCCGGCCGGCTACCGCCCGCCCGCCGGCGTGGACGGCATCCGCCTCGAACTGCTCAGCCACGGCCGCTACGGCGCCTACCAGGCCGTCCGCGCCCTCGCCAAGGCCCGTCGCCTGGTGCGTGGCTGACGGCCGTTCGGGGGAGCGACCGGTATAACCGGTCGGGTGGAATTCCTGACCCGACTCCCGGTCCTCGGCCCGCTCGTCGCCCGGGTGCTGCGCAGCCGCCCGTACCGGGTGTACGAGTACTTCACCGCCGCCCGCGGCAACCGGCTGGCCGGGGCCGTCACCTTCTTCGGCTTCCTCGCCCTGTTCCCGCTGCTCACGGTCGGCCTGGCGATCGCCGTCGCGACGCTCAGCGACAGCCGGGTCGCCGACCTGCAGCACCGCATCTCGGACCAGCTGCCGGGCATCTCGGACGCGCTCGACCTGCCCTCGCTGGTGGCCAACGCGGGCGCCGTCGGGCTGGTCGGCGGGGCGCTGCTGCTGCTCTCCGGCCTCGGCTGGGTGGACACCATGCGCAGCTCGATCCGGGACATCTGGCAGCTGCCCGACGAGGACGGCAACCCGATCCTCGCCAAGGCCTGGGACTGCGTGGTGCTGGCCGGCCTCGGCCTGGTCTCGCTGGCGTCGATGGGCGCCTCGACGGTCGGCACCACGCTGGCCGGGCGGGTCGCCGACGAGATCGGCCTGCACAACGGCTACCTGCTCACCGGCATCGGCCTGGTCATAGCGGCCGCCTGCGACACGCTGCTGTTCGCCTACCTGCTGGGGCCCTTCCCCGGGATCACCGGCCAGCACCGCCGGGACCTGCTGCACGGCGCGCTGATCGGCGCGGTCGGCTTCGAGCTGCTGAAGCTGCTGCTGGCCTCCTACCTCGGCTCGGTCGCCGGGCGGAGCCTGTACGGCGCCTTCGCCACGCCGGTGGCGCTGCTGCTGTGGATCAACTTCGTCAGCCGGCTGCTGATGTACTGCGTGGCCTGGACGGCGACCGCCGACCCGGAGGCCGCCCGGGAGCGCACCCGCGCGCACGGCCGGGCCCTGCTGGCGGCGGCCGACGAGTCCGAGGCGGCGGCCCGGGCCCGGGTCTGAGCCCCGGACCCGTCGGCGACCAGGGGCTCAGTCGGTCCGCGCCGCCCGGCGCCGCCGCAGCACCAGCACGCCGTACCCGGCCGCGCCGCCCGCCGCCGCGACGGCCAGCCAGCCGCCGACGCCCGGGCCGTCGCCGCCCCCGCCCGCCGGGGCCGTCGCGGCGGCCGGCCGGGTGCTGGGGGAGGGGTGCGGCGGCGGCGCGGGCACGCCGTCGGCGCCGCCGGCCTGGCCGGTGGGCGCGGCGCCCGGCGGCAGCTCGTCGACCAGCTTGCCGACCGGTCGGACCTTGTCCGCCGCGGCGAAGCCCCAGTCCAGCAGCGCGGCCGTCTCGTCGTACACCTTCTGGTAGCTGGCCGGGTGCATCACCGTCACCAGCAGGGTGCGGCCGCCGCGCTCGGCGGCGCCGACGAAGGTCGAGCCGGCGTTCGTGGTGGTGCCGTTCTTGACCCCGATCAGGCCGGGGTACTTGCCCAGCAGCCGGTCGGTGTTGGCGATCCCGAAGCTGCCGCGCTGGCCGGTGTTCTTGTCGACGGCGCCGGGGAACTGCGCGTCCCGGGTCGCGCAGTACGCCCGGAAGTCGGGGTTGCGCAGGCCGGAGCGGGCGAACAGCGACAGGTCGTACGCCGAGGACAGCTGGCCGTCCATGTCGTAGCCGTCCGGGGAGATCACCTTGGTGTCCCTCGCCTGCAGGGCGTCCGCACGGGCCTGCATCTCGGCGACGGTCTGCGGGACGCCGCCGTTCATGTGCGCCAGGACGTGCACGGCGTCGTTGCCGGAGCTCAGGAACACCCCGCGCCACAGGTCCTCGACCCGGTACTCCAGGTTCTCCTTGATGCCGACCAGGCTGCTGCCGGCGCCGAGCCCGGTGATCTCCTCGTCGGTGACCTTGTGCACGGTGTTGCGGTCGAACTTGGGCAGCACGGTGTCGGCGAAGAGGATCTTCAGGGTGCTGGCCGGGGGCAGCCTGAGATGCGGGTTGTAGGCCGCGAGCACGTCCCCCGTGGTCGCGTCCGAGACTATCCAGGACTGCCCGGTGAGGTCGGCCGGCAGCGCCGGGGCGCCCGCCAGCGGGTCGACCTGGGCCCCGGGCCGGCCGAGCCGGTCGCCGCCGACCACGGCGGCCGGCGGGGGCGGCTCGTGCGGGGCCGCGACGGCCGCCGGAGCGGTGAGCAGGACCGGGAGGGCCGCGGTGACCGCGGCGCACAGGTGCGCGAATGACTGACGGCGTGTTGACACCCGCAGACCGTACCCAGTCGGGGCCCCCGCCGTCCGCCCCCCGGGGCCGGTCCTCCGCAGGAGGGGCCCGCCGTACGCCGATCGGAGCCCCCCGCATACTGGGGACGCACACCCCCTTCACACACCCCCCGCCGAGGACCGCCCCATGAAGCTCAGCCGCCGCGCCTCCTGGTTCCTGACCGCCTTCGGGGTCTGGTCGATGATCATCTGGACCACCTTCGTCAAGAACCTCTGGAAGGACTCCGGCGGCCAGGCCTTCACCAACGGCGACCACTCCCAGCCCACTGCCTTCTTCTGGATCCACCTCCTCCTCGCCGTCACCTCCTTCCTCCTCGGCATCGCCGTCGGCACCCTGGGCCTGCGCGGCCTCCGCGCCACCCGCCGCACCCCGGCCACCGACTGAGAATCACCGTTGCCGCTGTCGGGCCCTCCTGGCAGGATCCTCACCGCTCTCACGCGCGTACTGGACGCGCTGATCACAAGGGGTGGGGAATCTCCATGACACTTTCGCGTGCCCGCGGACTCGGTGCGGTCACCGTGGTCGCGATCGCCGCCGGGCTGCTCACCGCGCCCGCGGCCTCGGCCGTTCCGGGAACGGCTGTCACCGACCCGAAGGCGCTGCCCGCCCCGGGCTTCGCCGCCACGGGCCTGCACACCGACGCCTGCGACGACTCCACCGCCCCCGGCTGGTTGGGCGTCGCCAACCCCGTCCTGGCGGTCGCCGCCACCTCCCCGCAGGTGCGCTTCAAGCTCTGGGACGACTCGACCCCGGCGCACGACAAGATCGTCGACAGCACCGCCGACGTGACCGCCGGCGCCGCGAAGCTCGCCACCAGCGCTCTCGCGGACGGCCACAGCTACACCTGGCAGGCCTGGCCCGAGTACTCCCCGGGCAGCGGCAAGCCCGCTCCGGCCTGCCACTTCAAGGTCGACCTCACCGCGCCCGCACTGTCCGTCTCCTCGACCGACTTCCCGGCGAGCGGCTCCGGCGCCACGCCCGCCAAGTACGCGGGCGAGAACGGCGTCTTCACCCTCACCGGCACCGATGCCGCCTCCGGGGTGGCCTGCTACCAGTACACGCTGAACGGCACGCTCGGCGTCGGCTGGGACTGCGGGTCCGGACACACCGTCAAGGCGGGCGCGGACGGCACCGCCCAGCTCACCCTCAAGCCCAAGGACTGGGGCACCAACGTCCTGACCGTGCAGGCCATGGACAACGCCGGCAACGTCGGCCAGCCGGCCACGTACACCTTCTACGCGCCCTGGGACTCGCGCCCCAAGCCGGCCGTCGCGGGCGATGTGGACGGCGACGGCGTGCCGGACATCCTCGTGCCGGACGCCCAGGGCAACCTGCAGGTCATCAGCGCCAACGCGTCCGACACCACCCCGAGCTCGACCGTCCCGGCCGTGCTCGCGCCGCTGCACGCCGGCTGGCAGGACGACCAGGTGGTGCACCGCGGCTGGGCTCCGGTCCACGCCCCCGGGGACGACCTGCTGGTGCACCCCAAGGGCAACCCGCGCGCCCTGTACGCCTACGCCAACGGGCACCAGGGCGACTTCGGCAACGGGTACCCCACCCTGATCGACAAGCCGTCCCAGTGCGCAGACGCCGGCGGAACGTGGATCGACTGCCCCCAGGGCTACGCGGCGGACTGGTCAGCGTCCACCCAGCTGGTCGCCCTCGGCAACGACGAGCCGCACGAATGGCCGTTCCTGGTCTCCGTCGAGAACGGTGACCTCTGGCTGTACTCGGCGGCCCTGCGGGACTACGGCCTCGCCCAGCAGCTCACCACCGGCGGGGCCTGGGCCGGCTACGACCTGATCGCCCCCGGCAAGGACGCCTCCGGCGCGTTCCAGCTGTGGGCGCGCGAGCGGGCCACCGGCGCGCTGCACGCCTACCGGATCCCGAAGGCAGTCGGCGGCCCGTTCGACTTCTCCGCCCTCGCCGACCCCTCGGCGAACGTGGTCGCCACCGGCTTCACCACCGCCGCCTACCCGACCCTGGGCAGCTCGGGCGACGGTGACGGGGACGGCAAGCCCGACCTGTGGGCCGTCACCGCCAACCGCCACCTGGTGACCTTCAGCGGCTGGACCGCCCCGAAGGACCTCGGCGCCCTGCACTGAGCCAGGTACGAACGAGGCCCCGCCCGATCGGTGATCGGGCGGGGCCTCGGTGCGTCAGGCGGGGGTCAGAAGCGGCGGGTGACCAGGGCCCGCTTCACTTCCTGGATCGCCTTGGTGACCTCGATGCCGCGCGGGCAGGCCTCGGAGCAGTTGAAGGTGGTGCGGCAGCGCCACACGCCCTCGCGGTCGTTGAGGATCTCCAGGCGCTGCTCGGCGCCCTCGTCGCGCGAGTCGAAGATGAAGCGGTGCGCGTTGACGATGGCGGCCGGGCCGAAGTACTGGCCGTCGTTCCAGAACACCGGGCACGACGACGTGCACGCGGCGCACAGGATGCACTTGGTGGTGTCGTCGAAGCGCTCGCGGTCCTCGGCGGACTGCAGGCGCTCGCGCGTCGGGTCGTTCCCCTTGGTGATGAGGAACGGCATGACGTCCTTGTACGCCTGGAAGAACGGGTCCATGTCCACGACCAGGTCCTTGAGGACCGTCAGGCCCTTGATGGCCTCGATCGTGATCGGCTTCTCCGGGTTGACGTCCTTGATCAGGGTCTTGCACGCCAGCCGGTTGCGGCCGTTGATCCGCATCGCGTCGGAGCCGCAGATGCCGTGCGCGCAGGAACGGCGGTAGGTGAGGGTGCCGTCCTGCTCCCACTTGATCTTGTTGAGCGCGTCCAGGACGCGCTCCTTCGGGTCCATGACCAGCTGGTAGTCGACCCACACCGGCTCCGGGTGCTCCTCCGGGTTGAACCGGCGGATCCGGAAGGTGACGGTGATCAGCTGGGTGCCACCGGCCTCGACCGCGTCCAGAGCGGCCGAGTGCTCCACAGTCGGAGTGCTCATCAGTACTTACGCTCCATCGGCTGGTAGCGGGTCGTGACGACCGGCTTGTAGTCGAGGCGGATGGAGGTGCTGCCGTCGGCGGCGACCTCCTGGTACGCCATGGTGTGCTGCATGAACTTCACGTCGTCACGGGTCGGGAAGTCCTCGCGGTAGTGACCGCCGCGGGACTCCTCGCGGGCCAGCGCGGAGACGGCCAGCACCTCGGCCAGGTCGAGCAGGTTGCCCAGCTCGACGGCCTCCAGCAGGTCCGTGTTGTAGCGGAAGCCCTTGTCCTGGATGGAGACGTTCTTGTAGCGCTCCTTCAGCGCGGCGATGTCCTCGACCGCCTGCTTCAGGGTGGCGCCGGTGCGGTACACCATGGCGTTGGCGTCCATGGTCTCCTGCAGCTCCTTGCGGATCTGCCCCACGGACTCGGTGCCGGTGGACTCGCGCAGGCCGTCGACCAGCGCCTGCACCTTCTCCTCCGGGTTCTCCGGCAGCTCGACGAACTCGTTCGCGTTGGCGAAGTCGGCGGCGGCGATGCCCGCGCGACGGCCGAACACGTTGATGTCGAGCAGCGAGTTGGTGCCCAGGCGGTTGGCGCCGTGCACGGACACGCAGGCGACCTCGCCGGCCGCGTACAGGCCCGGGACGACCTCCGTGTTGTTGCGCAGGACCTCACCCTCGACGTTGGTCGGGATGCCGCCCATGGCGTAGTGCGCGGTGGGCTGGATCGGGATCGGGTCCGTGTAGGGCTCGATGCCGAGGTAGGTGCGCGCGAACTCGGTGATGTCCGGGAGCTTGGCGTCCAGCTGCTCCGGCGGCAGGTGGGTGAGGTCCAGGTAGACGTGGTCGCCGTCCGGACCGCAGCCGCGGCCTTCGCGGATCTCGGTGTAGATCGCGCGGGAGCAGACGTCACGGGACGCGAGGTCCTTCATGACGGGGGCGTAGCGCTCCATGAAGCGCTCGCCGTCCTTGTTGCGCAGGATGCCGCCCTCGCCGCGGGCGCCCTCGGTGAGGAGGATGCCCATGCGCCAGATGCCGGTCGGGTGGAACTGGAAGAACTCCATGTCCTCCAGCGGCAGGCCGCGGCGGTAGACCAGGGCCTGGCCGTCACCGGTGAGGGTGTGGGCGTTGGAGGAGACCTTGAAGAACTTGCCGGTGCCGCCGGAGGCGAACACGACGGACTTGGCCTGGAAGACGTGGATCTCGCCGGTGGCCAGCTCGTAGGCGACGACGCCGGCCGTCTTGCCCTCGTTGAGCAGCAGGTCGAGGACGTAGAACTCGTTGAAGAACTCGACGCCGTGCTTGACGCAGTTCTGGAACAGCGTCTGGAGGATCATGTGGCCGGTGCGGTCGGCCGCGTAGCACGAGCGGCGGACCGGGGCCTCGCCGTGGTTGCGGGAGTGGCCGCCGAAGCGGCGCTGGTCGATCCGGCCCTGCTCGGTGCGGGAGAAGGGCAGGCCCATCTTCTCCAGGTCGAGGACGGCGTCGATGGCCTCCTTGCACATGATCTCGGCGGCGTCCTGGTCGACCAGGTAGTCACCACCCTTGACCGTGTCGAAGGTGTGCCACTCCCAGTTGTCCTCCTCGACGTTGGCGAGGGCGGCGCACATGCCGCCCTGGGCCGCGCCGGTGTGGGACCGGGTGGGGTAGAGCTTGGTCAGGACGGCGGTGCGGCTGCGCTGCGTGGACTCGATGGCCGCGCGCATGCCGGCGCCGCCGGCGCCGACGATGACGGTGTCGTACTGGTGAATCTGCATGGGGGGTTAACTCGCCTCTGGCCTCTGCCGATGGTCGATGGTGCTCGCGGCTCAGATGTTGGGGTCGAAGGTGAAGATCACCAGGGTGCCGAGCAGCACGGTGAAGACCGTGGCGGTACCCATGAGCCCCTTGAGCCAGAGCCGGGTCGAGTCCTTCTCGGCGTAGTCGTTGATGACCTGACGCATGCCGTTGGCGCCGTGCAGCATGGCGAGCCAGAGCATCAGGAGGTCCCAGCCCTGCCAGAACGGGGAGGCCCAGCGGCCGGCCACGAAGGCGAAGCCGATCTTGGACACGCCGCCGTCGAGCACCAGCATGATGATCAGGTGGCCGAGGATCAGCGCGGTCAGGACGACACCGGACAGGCGCATGAAGAGCCAGGCCAGCATCTCGAAGTTGGTGCGGGTGCGGCGCGGGGTCTTCGCGGTGCGCTTGCGCGGCGGCTCGATGACGAACGCGTCGGCCGGGTTGCCGGTGCCGAGGCCCTTGCCGGTGTGCGCCTGCTTGGAGGGGACGACGAGCGCGTCGGAGATTTCCGTGGACATGTGGCTCACTCCCCGAACCAAGAGATCAGCGTGTGCTGCAGGATCGGGTAGAAGGCGCCGGCCATCAGGACGACCCAGACCCCGACGACGGTCCAGAGCATCTGCTTCTGGTACTTCGGGCCCTTCGACCAGAAGTCCACGGCGACGACGCGCAGGCCGTTGAGGGCGTGGAACAGGATGGCGGCGGTGAGGCCGTACTCCAGCAAGTTCACGAGGGGAGTCTTGTACGTCTTGATGACGGTGTCGTAGGACTCCGGCGACACTCGCACCAGGGCGGTGTCCAGGACGTGGGCGAACAGGAAGAAGAAGATGAGGACGCCGGTGACTCGATGAGCCACCCAGCTCCACATGCCTTCCCGGCCGCGGTACAGCGTTCCAGCCGGCACGGAAAAACCCTCCGGAAGCGATTGGGGGCTCGGCCGGCTTCGGTGTCGGTCAGCCCGGCCGGGTACGGTCCACCGGCCGCGAGCATCCTATCGGCGCGTTCTCGCCACCCGCCTCCGGGGGCCTCCGGTGTGATCAAACCGCCACTTCTGGCCTAGTCGGGCGGGAACCATCCCCGGATTCGCGACGCAGGGTGACCGTTCGGGTGCGCTACGGTGGCCGCCCGCCAGCCGCCGACACCCTGCCGAGGCCCCCGTGCCACTGCGCCGCGTCCGACCGTCCGCCGCCGCCCTGCTCCTGTTCCCGCTGCTCAGCTGCGGCTGCGCCACGGTCGGCGGCTCCCCGTCCGCGGACCGCGCCGCGCCGGGCCGGGAACTGTCCGCGTCCGAACTGAGGGCGGCCGCGGTGGCCGATAACGATCTGGGGACCGGGTACGCGGTGACGGTCATGACGGCCGGGCACGGCGACACCGGGGCGGGCGCCGGGCGGGAGGCCGCGGACGTCCCGGCCTGTCAGCCGCTGCTGGACGTGGTGGCCCCGGGCGCCTCGGTCGGCACCGCCCCCGGGACGGCCTCGACCTCGCCGGGCGTGGACCGCCCGTACGCGGAGACGGACCTGAGCGTGGCCCGGGCGGCCGACCCCAAGGGCGGGGTGTACGGCGGGCTGATCGGGTACCGGGCGGGGCGGGCGGCCGTGCTGCAGGGGGAGCTGGAGCAGCTGTTCGGCCCGTGCGCGTCCTTCGGTTCGGCGGCTCCGGCGCCGCCCGCCGAGAAGCCGGGGAAGAAGGCGCCGATCCGCACCCGGCACCGGCTGAACCGGGAGGACACGCCCACGCCGGAGGGAGCGGACGCGGCGATCGGATTCACCCTCACGAATGAATCGGGCGGTGCGGTGCTCACCCAGCGCGCCGTCCTGGCCCGGGTCGGGACGGCGCTGGCGGTGTTCACCACCTTCGGCGTGGCCGCGGAGCCGGCCGCCGTGCCGGACGAGCGGATCGTCCGGCAGCAGGTGGCCAAGCTCCGCGCCGCGCAAGCGGCGAAGGGCTGACGCGGCGAAGGGCCGGCGCAGGGAAGGGCCGGCGCAGGGAAGGGCCGGAGCCGGGAAGGGCTAACGCGCCCCGGCCTCCGAGTGGGTGGCGACCAGGTGCTCCAGCCGGGTGAGCGCGATCCGGCGCAGTTCGTCCGCCGAGATCAGCCGCTCCTCGTCCGGGTCGTTGGCGAGCCGGGTGCGGATCGACGAGAGCACGGCGTCGAGCATCTCCTCCGGCTCGACGCCGTCCAGGCAGACCACGAAGACGTGGCCGAACCGCGCCTCGTACGCGGCGTGCGCCGCCCGCAGCGCGGTGTGCGCGGCCTGGCTGCCGGGCGCCCGCATGCCGAGCAGGGGCTGCGGCATCCAGCTCTCGTCGGCGAGCGCCTCGGCCAGGTCGGCCGGGCGCAGGTCGTAGGAGGCCTCGCTGGCGGCGGCGAGCAGGGACTCTATGTCGGGGTACGGCCGGTGCGCGGTGAGCCGCAGGGCCCAGCGGTGGCTGCCGCAGCAGGCCAGCAGGGCCTCCTCGGCCGCGCCGGCGTCGGCTTCGTTGAAGCGGTGCAGCCCGAGGAGGGTCGGCTCGGACGTGGGATCGAGCCGCTGTGACGGGATCTCGCTGGGCAGCGGGTCCTCCTCGTGAGGGCGGGAAGGTACCGGTGGTGTGGGGTGGTGGGACAGCTGAAGTATGGGGGGCCGCGGGCAGCGGTCGACGCCGGTCGGGCAGCTCCTCCAAGGTAGTTGAGCGGTCATCAGTTGGGGAGGGCGCGCGCCGAATTCATCCGGACGAGCTATCAAGTCGTGACGTTGACACCGTTTCGTCAGCGCCCTCCCCGTTGTCGCCCGCTACTCGCAGCGGGTCCCCGCGGCCGGCACCGTGCCCTCGGTGAGGTAGGCCGCCATGGCCTTGTCGATGCAGGCGTTGCCCTTGCCGAAGGCGCCGTGGCCCTCGCCGACCCGGGTGAGCAGGGTGGCGTTGGCGAAGCCCTTGGCCAGCGCCTCGGCCGAGGCGTACGGGGTGGCCGGGTCGCCGGTGCTGCCGACCACCAGGATCGGCGCGGAGCCCTCGGCCCGGATGGTGTGCGGCTTCTCCTGGGTCTTGAACGGCCAGTGGGCGCAGCCCGGCTCGGTGTAGTCGTCCACCGTGACGCCCTTGGACAGCAGCGGCGCCTGGGCGAGCAGCCGGTCGACGGCGGCCTTGGCGTGCTCGGGGGTGGGCGCGGGGCGGGCGGCGTCGGCGCAGGAGATCGCGGTGTGGGCCTCGTCCAGCGGGCTGTAGTGGCCCTGCTCGTCGCGGCCGTTGTAGTCGTCGGCGAAGGCCATCAGGAAGTCGCCCTTGTCGCGGACCATCGCCCAGCCGAGGGAGGCCCGCAGGTACTTCCAGGAGGTCTTCTCGTCGCCGTACAGCATCGAGATGACGCCGGTCCACGCCTGGTCGCGGCCGAGCTTGCGGCCGTCCTTGACGGTCAGCGGGTGGTCGTGCAGGCCGTCCAGGAAGTCGGCGGCCTTCTTGGCGGCCTGGTCCTTGTCCTTGCCGAGCGGGCACTCGTCGGCGTGGTTCTCCACGCAGTCGGCGGCGAAGCGCTCGAAGGACTTCTCGAAGCCGACCTGCTGGTCGACGCCGTGGTCCAGGGTGTCCTCGGCCGGGTCGACGGCGCCGTCGAGGATCAGCCGGCCGGTGTTCTTCGGGAACTCCTCGGCGTAGAGGGCGCCGAGGTAGGTGCCGTAGGAGATGCCGAGGTAGTTGAGCTTCTTGTCGCCGACGACGGCGCGCAGCACGTCCAGGTCGCGGGCGGTGTTGCGGGTGCCGACGAAGGGCAGCAGCTTGCCGGACTTGGCCTGGCAGGCGGCGGCGTGGTCGGTGCTCTGCTTGACCCGGGCGGCCTTGCGCTCGGCCGGGTCGACCGGCTCGTCCTCCTGGTTGAGGGCGTCGTGCTGCTGGTCGTCGTAGCAGACGACCGGCGCGCTGGCGCCGGTGCCGCGCGGGTCGAAGCCGATCACGTCGAAGCGGTCGTGCAGGGTGCCCTCGAAGTCCTTGGCGCCGAACTCGACCATCTCGACGCCGGAGGCGCCGGGGCCGCCGGGGTTGACCATCAGCGAGCCGACCCGCTGGTCCGGCTTGGCGGCCGGGTGCTTGATCAGGGCGAGGTCGATGGCGTCGGCGGCCGGGTGGGCGTAGTCCAGCGGGACGTGCAGCTTGCCGCACTTCATGCCGGTGGTGTCGACCTTGGCCTTCTCGGCCTTGGGGTCGGGCGGGCAGTCCGCCCAGACGATCTGCTGGCCGTAGAAGGGCTTGAGGGCCGGGTCGGCCTCGCCGGTGGGCGTCGCGGTCGGCGTCGGGGTGGCCGTGGGGCTCGCGGCGCCGGTGGCCGCGGGGGCGGCGGCCTTGTCCTGGGACGACGCGTGGTCGTCGGTGCACGCGGTGGCGAGGAGGAGCGTGCCCGCCGCCACGGCGGTCAGCAGGACGCGTGGGCGGGCGGCCCGAAAGGTTTTCATCGCACGTGTGTACCACTGGTGGGTGACGTGTTCGATCATGACCCCCCGGGCCGCCCGGCTCGGCCCGGCTCAGCCTGGCTCAGGCCGGCTCAGCCGCGGTGGACCTTGTGGTTGGCGGCCTGCGCCCGGGGCCGGACCACCAGCAGGTCGATGTTGACGTGCGCCGGCCGGGTGACCGCCCAGGCGACGGTGTCCGCGACGTCCTCCGAGGTCAGCGGCTCGGCCACACCCGCGTACACGGCCGCGGCCTTGTCCTCGTCGCCCCGGAACCGGGTGATCGCGAAGCCCTCGGACTTCACCATGCCGGGGGCGATCTCGATCACCCGGATCGGCTCCCCGCACAGCTCCAGCCGCAGCGTCGCCGCGATGGTGTGCGCGGCGTGCTTGGCGGCGACGTACCCGCCGCCGCCCTCGTACGCGGCCAGCGCGGCGGTGGAGGAGAGCACCAGCACCGTGCCGTCGCCGGTCGCGCGCAGGGCGGGCAGCAGCGCCTGCGTCACGTGCAGCACGCCGAGCACGTTCACCTCGTACATGGCCCGCCAGTCGGCCGGGTCGCCGTGCTCGACCGTCTCGGCGCCGATCGCCCCGCCGGCGTTGTTCACCAGCACGTCGACCCGGCCCACCTCGGCCGCGAAGGCGTCCACGGCGGCGCGGTCGGTCACGTCCAGCGTGTGGGCCCGCCCCCCGATCTCCTTGGCCAGCGCCTCGATCCGGTCCGTGCGGCGCGCGGTCAGCACCACCTCGAAGCCTTCGGCGGCCAGCCGGCGGGCGGTCGCCGCGCCGATTCCACTGCTGGCACCGGTGACCACGGCCACCTTCTGCTCGGTCATCGCCACTCCCTGGGGCTCGTCGGTCGTTCACCCGATCATCTCAACCGCGTCTGCGCCCGCGCCGCCCGGTGGCGTTCTACATTGCGAGGACCGCCCCCCGTGCCGTCCTCGCTGGAGGAACCCATGGCAGTCGAACCGCGCCGCGCCGAGTCGGGCTTCGAGATCGCGCCGGTGTACGGCCCCGAGGCGTCGGCCGGCCGCGATCCGGCCGAGCGGCTGGGCCGGCCGGGGGAGTACCCGTACACCCGGGGCGTCCACCCGACCATGTACACCGGACGCCCGTGGACGATGCGCCAGTACGCGGGCTTCGGCACCGCCGCCGAGTCCAACGCCCGCTACCGGCAGCTGATCGCGGGCGGCGGCACCGGGCTCTCGGTGGCCTTCGACCTGCCCACCCAGATGGGCTACGACTCGGACGCGCCGGTGGCCGCCGGGGAGGTCGGCAAGGTGGGCGTGGCCGTGGACAGCGTCGAGGACATGGCGGTGCTGTTCGACGGCATCCCGCTCGGCGGCGTCTCCACCTCGATGACCATCAACGCGCCCGCCGCGCTGCTCCTGCTGCTCTACCAGCTGGTCGGCGAGGCCCAGGGGGTCGCGCCCGCGGCGCTCACCGGCACGGTGCAGAACGACGTGCTGAAGGAGTACATCGCCCGCGGGACGTACATCTTCCCGCCGAAGCCCTCGCTGCGGCTGGTCGCGGACGTGTTCAAGTACTGCCGGGCCGAGATCCCGCGCTGGAACACCATCTCCATCTCCGGCTACCACATGGCCGAGGCCGGGGCCGATCCGGCGCAGGAGATCGCCTTCACCCTGGCCAACGCCGTCGCCTACGTCCGCACCGCGCTGGCCGCCGGGATGGCGGTGGACGACTTCGCCCCCCGGCTCTCCTTCTTCTTCGTGGCCCGCACCACCCTGCTGGAGGAGGTGGCCAAGTTCCGGGCCGCCCGCCGGATCTGGGCCAGGATCATGCGCGAGGAGTTCGGCGCGCGGGACCCGCGCTCGCAGAAGCTGCGCTTCCACACCCAGACCGCCGGGGTGCAGCTCACCGCCCAGCAGCCCGAGGTGAACCTGGCCCGGGTCACCGTGCAGGCGCTCGCCGCGGTGTTCGGCGGCACCCAGTCGCTGCACACCAACAGCTTCGACGAGGCGATCGCGCTGCCCACCGAGAAGGCGGCCCGGCTCGCCCTGCGCACCCAGCAGGTGCTCGCCCACGAGACCGACGTGACCGCCACCGTCGACCCGTTCGCCGGCTCCTACGCCGTCGAGTCGATGACGGACGCCGTGGAGGAGGCCGCGCTGGCGCTGATGGCCAGGGTCGAGGAGCGCGGCGGCGCGGTGGCCGCGATCCAGCAGGGCTTCCAGAAGGCCGAGATCGAGCGCACCGCCTACCGGATCCAGCAGGAGACCGACGCGGGGACGCGGACGGTGGTCGGCGTCAACCGCTACCGGCTGGACGCCGAGGAGCCCTACCGGCCGCTGCGGGTGGACCCGGCGATCGAGCGGCTGCAGGCCGAACGGCTGGCCCGGCTGCGGGCGGAGCGCTCCCGGGCCGCCGTCACCCGGGGGCTGGACGCGCTGCGCCGCACCGCGGCGGGGCCGGAGAACGTGCTGCCCCCGATGAAGGAGGCGCTGGCCGCCCGGGCCACCGTCGGCGAGGTCTGCGACGCGCTGCGCGAGGTGTGGGGCACGTACGCTCCGGTGGACCGCTTCTGAGTTGATGCGCCTGAGGGGGTTGGTGCGCCTGAGTCACCGTCAATCACCCGAGAACGTCAAGAGCGGGGCGTCCGTGACCACCGGCCCGGGTGATCGTTGCACAGGGCAGGCAACCCGGAAAGGCGGCTGAAACGAGATGTCATACCCACCTGTCCGGCCGGTATGCGCCCATCCGGGGAAGAATTTTCCGGAAGTCGGGCCAAATCCCCCCGACAGGCCTACGCTTGGGGAGATGAACCGTCCTGAGCCCGCTCAGTCGGGCGCCACTCTCGCCGTCGCACGCCCCGCCGCCGACCTGCGCGCCCGAGTAGGCGCGCTGGAGCCGGAACTGATCGCCTTCCGCCGTGATCTGCACCGGCACCCGGAGCTGGGGCGCCAGGAGTTCCGCACCACCGGGCTGCTCCGCGACCGGCTGGTGGCCGCGGGCCTGACCCCCCGGGTGCTGCCCGGCGGCACCGGCCTGCTGGTCGACATCGTCCCGCCCGGCACCGCCCCCGGCACCGAACTGCTGGCCTTCCGGGCCGACATCGACGCGCTGCCCATCGACGACGCCAAGACCGACGTCCCGTACCGCTCCACCGTCCCCGGCCGGGCCCACGCCTGCGGCCACGACGTGCACACCTCCGTCGTCCTCGGCACCGGCCTGGTGCTGGCCGAGGCCGCCCGCACCGGCGAACTGCGCCGGCCCGTCCGACTGGTGTTCCAGCCGGCCGAGGAGGTCATGCCGGGCGGCGCGCTGGACGTGATCAAGGCCGGCGGGATGGACGGCGTGGGCCGGATCTTCGCGGTGCACTGCGACCCGAAGGTGGAGGTCGGCCGGATCGCCCTGCGGGTCGGCGCGATCACCTCGGCCTGCGACCGCCTGGTGCTGCACCTGGACGGCCCCGGCGGGCACACCGCCCGCCCGCACCTGACCACCGACCTGGTGACCGCCGTCGCCCGGATGGCCGCGGACCTGCCGGGCGCGCTGGCCCGCCGGATGGACCCGCGCTGGGGCGTCAGCCTGGTCTTCGGCCGGATCGCCGCCGGCTCCGCGCCCAACGTCATCCCGCAGCACGCCGAACTGGAGGGCACCGTCCGCTGCCTGGAGCTGGACGGCTGGCGCGAGGCGCCGGACCTGCTGCACGAGCTGATCGCCAAGCTCGCCGAGACCTACCGGGCCAAGTGGACGCTGGACTACCACCGCGGGGTGCCGCCGGTGGTGAACGAGGCGGTCTCCGTCACCCGCCTGGACGAGGTGATGCACGATCGTTTCGGGCGCGGCGGCGCCCAGGTGGTGGAGGGCACCGAACAGAGCCTGGGCGGCGAGGACTTCTCCTGGTACCTGGAGCACGCCCCGGGCGCGCTGGCCCGGCTGGGCGTCCGCGCCCCCGGCGACACCGCCGTCCGGGACCTGCACCAGGGGCGGTTCGACGTGGACGAACGGGCGATCGGCATCGGGGTCGAACTCTTCGCGGCGCTGGCCCTGGAGGACGACCGGAACTGATCATCCTTCGATCGTTCTCCGATCGTTCTCCACGGATGTGTGACCGACACGTGGTCGGGACGTCGAGATCCGGGGTCCGGTCCGGTTCCGTAAACTGGGCCGGACCAGTCTCGGATCACCGTCCGCGCACGGGGAAAGAGCCTCGGGTCGGCCTTCAGACCACGGTTTGATAACAACCCGAATGCTCTGGCAGCCCGTAACACAACCGTGTTCTACGCGCGTTACGGTGGCGTCCGACCACGCTAAACGGGTGCGTGTGAGAAGGAGAAACTCCCTTGCGCCGTTCAATGAAGCTCGCCGCGGTTGTGCTCTCGGGTTCCCTGGGCATGGCCTCGCTCGCCGCTTGCGGCGCAAAGAGCAATGACAACTCCAGCTCCTCGGGCTCGGCCGCCGCCTCCGGTGGCGCCGGCGGTCTCAAGGTCGGTATGGCCTACGACATCGGCGGCCGTGGTGACCAGTCCTTCAACGACTCCGCCGCGCGCGGCCTGGACAAGGCCAAGGCCGACCTGGGCGTCCAGGTCACCGAGGCCGA
Organism: Streptomyces sp. Y1; assembly: GCF_041053115.1. NCBI lineage: Bacteria > Bacillati > Actinomycetota > Actinomycetes > Kitasatosporales > Streptomycetaceae > Streptomyces > Streptomyces sp. Y1. Next base: position 4,643,137 of record NZ_CP163445.1, read on the forward strand.
GGCCAAGCAGGGCGAGGCCGAGGCCGACAAGGAGACCCGCCTCAAGAACCTGGTCGACGGCGGCTACAAGACGATCGTCGCGGTCGGCTTCGTCTACCAGCAGGCGGTCAACAAGGTCGCGAAGGACAACCCGGACGTCAAGTTCGCGATCATCGACTCGAACGACAAGGACCAGCCGTCCAACGTCACCTCGCTGCTCTTCGCCGAGCAGGAGGGTTCGTACCTGGCCGGTGTCGCCGCGGCGAACAAGTCGAAGGCCCACCACATCGGCTTCATCGGTGGTGTGCAGTCCGAGCTGATCAAGAAGTTCGAGGCCGGTTACAAGGCGGGCGCCAAGTCCGTCGACCCGAACATCGTGATCGAGACCACCTACCTCACCACCCCGCCGGACTTCACCGGCTTCGCCTCGCCCGACAAGGGCAAGGAAGCCGCGCAGGGCCAGCTCGACAAGGGTGCGGACGTCATCTACTCCGCCGCCGGCTCCTCCGGCAACGGCGCCATCGAGGCCGTCGCCAACGCGAAGAAGCTCGCCATCGGTGTCGACTCCGACCAGGCCAGCCAGCCGGCCCTGGCGAAGTACAAGGACGCCATCCTGACCTCGATGGTCAAGAACGTCGACAACGCGGTGTACTCGTACATCCAGTCGGTCAAGCAGGGCCAGAGCCCGACCGGCATCAAGCTGTTCGACCTCAAGGCCGACGGTGTCTCGCTCGCCACCACCGGTGGCAAGATCGACGACATCCAGGACAAGCTGAAGGCCGCCGCCGACGCCATCAAGAGCGGCGCCACCACCATCCCGACCGCCCCGGCCCAGTAAGGCCCGCGCGTCTCGGACGTCACAGCGCCTGCCGCCTGCCCGGCAGCGCGATGATCGACACAGTTCACGGGAGGGGCCCGGCAGGGTGCGCTCAACGCGTACCCCCGGGCCCCGTTCCGTCTCCCCCCGTTTCCCCCCTTGGCCCTCCGAGCGCAACGACGCGCCTCCAGACCACCAGGAGATCGCCATCACCGCATCAGACCCCGTCCCCCTGCGCAAGGACGGCACCCCCAGCGCGGGGACGGCGACAGCGGCCGTCGAACTGCGCGGCATCACCAAGCGCTTCCCCGGCGTCGTGGCCAACCACGACATCAACCTCACCGTCCGCACCGGCACCGTGCACGCCCTGATGGGCGAGAACGGCGCCGGCAAGTCGACGCTGATGAAGATCCTCTACGGCATGCAGAAGCCGGACGAGGGCACCATCGCGATCAACGGCGAGCAGTGCGAGTTCAACACCCCCGGCGACGCCATCGCCCGCGGCATCGGCATGGTGCACCAGCACTTCATGCTCGCCGACAACCTCACGGTGCTGGAGAACGTCGTCCTCGGCGGCGAGAAGCTGTACGGCATCGGCGCCAGGGCGAAGGCGAAGATCAAGGAGATCTCCGACCAGTACGGCCTGGGCGTGCGCCCGGACGCCCTGGTCGAGGACCTCGGCGTCGCCGACCGCCAGCGCGTCGAGATCCTCAAGGTGCTGTACCGCGGCGCCAAGATCCTGATCCTCGACGAGCCCACGGCCGTCCTCGTCCCGCAGGAGGTCGACGCGCTGTTCGACAACCTGCGCGAGCTCAAGTCCGAGGGCGTCACCGTCATCTTCATCTCGCACAAGCTGCACGAGGTGCTGGCGGTCGCCGACGCGATCAGCGTCATCCGCCGCGGCACCACGGTCGGCGACGCCGACCCGAAGGCCGTCACCGCCCGCCAGCTCGCCGAGCTGATGGTCGGCGCCGAGCTGCCCTCCCCGGAGAGCCGCGAGTCGACCGTCACCGAGACCGAGATGCTCACGGTCGAGGGCCTGCGGATCGCCAAGACCGATGCCGAGGGCATCGAGCGCGTCGTCCTCGACGACATCTCGCTGCGCATCCGCAAGGGCGAGATCCTGGGCATCGCCGGCGTCGAGGGCAACGGCCAGGCCGAGCTCGTCGAGGCCATCATGGGCATGCTGCCGCTGGACGGCGGCGCCGTCACCCTGGACGGCAAGGACCTCTCCGGCACCCAGACCCGGGCCCGCCGCGAGGCCGGCATCGGCTACATCCCCGAGGACCGCCACCGGCACGGCCTGCTGCTGGAGGCCCCGCTCTGGGAGAACCGCATCCTCGGCCACGTCACCGAGGAGCCCAACTCCAAGGGCATCCTGCTCGACCCGACCGCGGCCCGGGCGGACACCTGGCGGATCGTCGAGGAGTACGACGTCCGCACCCCCGGCATCGAGGTCACCGCGGCCTCGCTCTCCGGCGGCAACCAGCAGAAGCTGATCATCGGCCGCGAGATGAGCCACCAGCCCAAGCTGCTGATCGCGGCCCACCCGACCCGCGGCGTGGACGTCGGCGCGCAGGCGCAGATCTGGGAGCACATCCGGGTCGCCCAGCGGGCCGGCCTGGCCGTGCTGCTGATCTCGGCCGACCTGGACGAGCTGATCGGCCTCTCCGACACCATCCGGGTCATCTACCGCGGCCGCCTGGTCGCCGACGCCGACCCGGCCACCGTCACCGCCGAGGACCTCGGCACCGCGATGACCGGTGCCGCGAGCGGCCACCTGGAGTCCGAGCCGGAGGCCGTCGAGCAGTTCCACGAGACCCTCGTGGAGGGCACCGAGGCCGCGGGCGACGGCCCGTCCGACGCCGCGCCGTCCGACGCCAACCCGTCCGACACCGCCGACGACCCGAAGGCGGGGGAGTAACCACATGACCAGTCCCAACCCCCCGGCGGCCGCCAAGCCGAGCCTGGCGCAGCGGATCAGCGGCGAGCGGATCGTGCTCGCCCTGGCGGCGCCGGTGCTCGCGATCCTGCTCTCGGTCGCGATCTGCTCCGTGCTGCTGGCCACCTCGGGCAAGAACCCGTTCGACGCGTGGAACGTGATGATCACGTTCGTCAGCGGGTCGGACCACCAGGTGCTGATCCTCAACCGGACCACCACCTACTACCTGGCCGCCGCGGCCGCCGCGTTCGGGTTCCGGATGAACCTGTTCAACATCGGCGTCGAGGGCCAGTACAAGGTCGCGGCGCTGTTCGCGGCCTTCGTCGGCACCCAGGTCGACCTGCCGTCCTTCCTCCAGATCCCGCTGCTGCTGATCACCGCCATGCTGGTCGGTGGCCTGTACGCGAGCATCGCCGGTCTGCTGAAGGTCTACCGCGGCGTCAGCGAGGTCATCTCGACCATCATGCTGAACTCGATCGCGACCGCGATCGTCGGTGTGCTGCTCGTCCCGGGCATCTTCGCGCCCAAGGTCAGCGGCACCAGCAACTCGATCCAGACCAGCCCGGTCTCGGAGTCCAGCCACTTCTTCTCGTTCACCACGAACGGTGGCCAGCTCTGGGGCTTCCTGGTGATCGCCATCGCGGTCGGCGTGATCTTCCAGCTCACGCTGACCCGCACCCGCTTCGGCTTCGACCTGCGCGCCACCGGCCGCTCGGAGACCGCCGCGACCGCCTCCGGCGTGAACGTCAAGAAGATGATCGTCATCTCGATGGTGGTCTCCGGTGCGATCGCCGGTCTGATCGGCCTGCCCGAGCTGCTGCAGAACTCGTTCTACTACGGCCAGACCTTCCAGCAGAACCTGGGCTTCCTGGGCATCTCGATCGCCCTGCTCGGCCGGAACAGCCCGATCGGCATCGCCTTCGCGGCGCTGCTGTTCGCCTTCCTGGACGCGGCCGGCTCGGTCCTGCCGCTGCCCGCGAACGGCGAGTTCCCGTTCGAGATCGTCGACGTCATGAAGGGCACCATCGTCATCTGCGTCGTCGTCGCCTACGAGCTGGTGCGTCGCTACGGCCTGGTGCGCCAGCAGAAGCGGGTCGGCGCCCAGCTCGCCGCCCAGGCCGCCGCGGCCACTGAGACCAAGGAGGTCTCCGCGTGAGCACCGCCACCGCCGCCCGCCCGAAGGCGCCGGGCGCGCCCGCGAAGAAGCGCAAGCTGTCCTGGCCGGTCGTCCTGCTCCTGATCGCGGGCGCCCTGGTCCTGTTCGCCGCCGTGGGCATGGCCACCGGCAACCACTCGCTGACCTCCTCCGGGCAGGTCACCGCCGCGCTCGGCGCCGCCGTGCCGATCGGCATGGCCGGTCTGGGCGGTCTCTGGTCCGAGCGGGCCGGCGTGGTCAACATCGGCCTCGAAGGCATGATGGTCGCCGGCACCTTCTGCGGTGCCTGGGCGGGCTACCTGGTCAACCCGTGGGTCGGCCTGCTGGCCGGCATGGCCGGCGGCGCGGCCGGCGGCCTGCTGCACGCGATCGTCACCGTCACCTTCGGCGTGGACCACATCGTCTCCGGCGTCGGCATCAACCTGCTGATCCCCGGCATCTGCGCGTACGTCAACCGGATCTACTACAAGGACTACGTCGCCTTCGGCGCCGGGCAGAACCAGTCCCCGCCGGCCGATCCGCTGCCGTACATCACCGTCCCCGGGCTGTCATCCGGCCTGAAGGACATCGAGGCCCACCACTGGTTCTTCGTCTCGGACGTGGCCGGCGTGCTCGGCGGCCTGGTCACCAACCTCTCGGTGGTCGTGGTGCTGGCGGCCGTGCTGCTCGTGGCCAGCTACTTCGCGCTCTGGCGCACGGTGTTCGGCCTGCGGCTGCGCTCCTGCGGTGAGAACCCGACCGCGGCCGAGTCGCTGGGCGTCAACGTCTACAAGTACAAGTACATCGCGGTCATCGCCTCCGGCGCCTTCGCCGGCCTCGGCGGTGCGTACCTCTCGCTGGTCGCCGCGCACTTCTACAAGGACGGCCAGACGGTCGGCCGAGGCTTCATCGGCCTCGCCGCGATGATCTTCGGCAACTGGATGCCCGGCGGCCTCGCCATGGGCGCCGGCCTGTTCGGCTTCACCGACAGCCTCCAGCTGCGCGACCCGGACTCGGTGCACGGGCTGATCCTGATCGTCGGCATCGCGATGGCCCTGCTCGCGCTCTGGCAGCTGTACCGCCGCAAGTACACCGCGACGGCGATCACCGCCGTGGCCGCGGTCGGCCTGATCTGCTGGTACGCCTTCACCGACCAGGTGCAGCGCCCGCTGATCGTCGCGACGCCGTACGTGATCACCCTGGTGGTGCTCGCGCTGGCCTCGCAGCGACTGCGGATGCCGAAGGCCGACGGCCAGATCTACCGCAAGGGCCAGGGCAAGTGACCGCCCGGGCGGCCGCCGCGGTCGACTGGGAGCGGCTGCGCGAGGCGGCGCGCGAGGCGATGGGCCACGCGTACGCCCCGTACAGCAAGTTCCCGGTCGGCGCGGCGGCGCTGGTCGACGACGGCCGGCTGGTCAGCGGCTGCAACGTCGAGAACGCCTCGTACGGGCTCGGGCTGTGCGCCGAGTGCGGGCTGGTGTCCGCGCTGCACGCCTCCGGCGGCGGCCGGCTGGTCGCCTTCACCTGCGTCGACGGCGCGGGCGACCTGCTGATGCCCTGCGGGCGCTGCCGCCAGCTGCTCTACGAGCACGGCGGGCCCGAGCTGCTGGTCGACCTGGCCTCCGGCGTGAAGCCGATGCGCGAGGTTCTGCCCGACGCGTTCGGGCCGGAGCGGCTGTAAGGGCCCATCGGGTGACTCGGGCCGGGCGCGCCGATCCACCCGATGGGCCCTAGCCTCTGTTTCTGTTACGCGCGTAGAGTGTCGCGAGTGGGCCGGTACCCGGTCATCTCGCGGCACTCTTCGCATTTGATGCCTTTCTGAACCCCTCTTGGAGCACGCATGGACGCCATCTCCGTCATCCGGACCAAGCGCGACCGCGGCGAGCTGAGCGACGCTCAGATCGACTGGGTCATCGACGCCTACACCCGCGGCGAGGTCGCCGACGAGCAGATGTCCGCGCTGGCCATGGCGATCCTGCTGAACGGCATGAACCCGCGCGAGATCAGCCGCTGGACGAACGCGATGATCCGCTCCGGCGTCCGCATGGACTTCTCCTCGCTGCCGCTGCCCACCAGCGACAAGCACTCCACCGGCGGCGTCGGCGACAAGATCACCCTCCCGCTCGCCCCGCTCGTCGCCGCCTGCGGCGCCGCCGTCCCGCAGCTCTCCGGCCGCGGTCTCGGCCACACCGGTGGCACCCTCGACAAGCTGGAGTCCATCCCCGGCTGGCGCGCCCTGCTCTCCAACGAGGAGATGATGGACGTGCTGCGCGGCGCGGGCGCCGTCATCTGCGCGGCCGGCGACGGCCTCGCGCCCGCCGACAAGAAGCTGTACGCCCTGCGCGACGTCACCGGCACCGTCGAGGCGATCCCGCTGATCGCCTCCTCGATCATGTCCAAGAAGATCGCCGAGGGCACCGGCGCGCTCGTCCTGGACGTCAAGGTCGGCTCCGGCGCCTTCATGAAGAACCTCGACGACGCCCGCGAGCTCGCCCGCACCATGGTCGGCCTCGGCACCACCGCCGGCGTCAACACCGTCGCCCTGCTCACCGACATGTCCACCCCGCTCGGCCTCACCGCGGGCAACGCGCTGGAGGTCCGCGAGTCCGTCGAGGTGCTGGCCGGCGGCGGCCCCGCCGACGTCGTCGAGCTCACCCTCGCGCTCGCCCGCGAGATGCTCGCCGCGGCCGGTGTGCACGGCAAGGACCCGGCCGACGCGCTGCGCGACGGCTCCGCGATGGACCACTGGCGCCGCATGATCGCCGCCCAGGGCGGCGACGTCGACGCCCCGCTGCCGGTCGCCCGCGAGCAGCACGTCATCCCCGCGCCCGCCTCCGGTGTGCTCACCAGGCTGGACGCCTACGCCGTCGGCGTCTGTGCCTGGCGCCTCGGCGCCGGCCGCGCCCGCAAGGAGGACCCGGTCCAGGCCGGCGCCGGCGTCGAGATGCACGCCAAGCCCGGTGACACCGTGGTGGCCGGCCAGCCCCTGCTGACCCTGCACACCGACACCCCGGAGCGCTACGACTACGCCATCGCGGCCCTGGAGGGCGGCATCGAGGTCGCCCCGGCCGGCACGGCGTTCACCCCGAACCCGATCGTGCTCGACCGCATCGCCTGACGGTCGTCGTGAAACGAGCCGCCCGCCGGTACCCCACCGGCGGGCGGCTCGGCGTCTTCACCGGTCCTGTGACTCATACGCCAGCACGGCGCTTGATCTCCCACAGGTCCAGGCCGGCCTCGTCGGCGAGCGACCGAAGGAAGGCCTCCCCGTCCTGGAGCACCTTGCCGCGCTCGCCTGCAGCGATCGCTTCATCGACGTCCTGTTCGTGCCAGGCGCCCGACTCAGGCATAGGTCTGCAGGACGCTGGTGTCGAGCGTCCACGGGCCGATCATGATGGTGTCGCCGAAGGCGAACTTCTCGCGTGACGCGTAGCCGGGCTCCGAGTGCGCGATGCCGGTGCCCGTCCGGGGGTCGATGATCAGATAGAGCGGGATGCCCATGGCGGCGTAGTCGCGGACCTTGTCCTGGTAGTCGTTCTCCGGGTTGGACTTCGAGACGATCTCGACCACCAGCAGGACCTCGTGCGGCAGGAGGGCGGCGTCCTCCTCCTCGAGCGACTTCTCGGCGAACACCATGAGGTCCGGGCGCCGGAGCCTCCCCAGGCCGGCGTCCTCCAGGTCGGCGCCCGGGTGCGCGATGTGGCCGGGGTGGGTGGTCGGCAGTTGGGCGTTGAGCTGTCGGGCGATCCTGACGACGGCCAATTCGTGCCGCTTGACCGGGGACATCATCATGACGATCTCGCCGTCGGCGATCTCGACCTTCCCTATCCCCGGCACCTGCGGCAGCTGATCCGCGATCTGACGCAACCGGGCGTACACAGCAGGATCGACGCTCATGGTCCGGAGTGTATCGGCGGCGGCTGTCAAGCGTCCGCGACCGCCCGCCTCGCCGCGTGGGCCTGGTGGGTGGCGTAGAGGGTGACGGCGGCGGCGAGGGTCGTGGCGGTGAGGCCCACGGTGGCGGAGCCGGGCCAGCCGGTGGCGTGGTAGGCGTCGGCGCCGAGGGTGCCGCCGAGGCTGTTGCCCAGGTAGTAGGCGATCAGGTAGAGGGCGGAGGCCTGGGCGCGGCCCTCGGTGGCGGTGCGGCCGACCGCGGCCGAGGCGGTGGCGTGGCCGGCGAAGAAGCCGGCGGTGATCAGGACCAGGCCGAGCAGGGCGCAGAGCAGGTCGTCGGCGAGGGAGAGCAGCAGGCCGGCGGTGGTGACGCCGATGGCGACGTAGAGGGCGCCGCGGCGGCCGAGGCGGGCGGAGAGCCGGCCGGCCGCGGCGGAGGTGCCGGTGCCGACGAGGTAGACCACGAAGATCGAGGCGGCGACCGTCTCCGGCAGGTGGAAGGGGGCGGCGATCAGCCGGTAGCCGGCGGTGTTGTAGACCGCGCCGAAGACGGCCATGAAGAGCAGGCCGAGCGCGTACAGCCGCACCAGCAGCGGGTTGCGCAGGTGCCGGCCGACCGTACGGGCGAGCGCGCGGGCGTCCACCGGGGCCGGGGTGAAGTGCCGGGCGGCGGGGATCAGCAGCCGGAAGGCGAGGGCGGCGAGCAGGGCGAGGGCGGCGGAGGCGGCGAGGCCCCAGCGCCAGCCGAGGGCGGCGGCCGTCCAGCCGGAGAGGAGCCGGCCGCCCATCCCGCCGATGCTGTTGCCGGCCACGTACAGGCCCATCGCGGAGGCGAGGGCGCCGGGGTGGATCTCCTCGGCGAGGTAGGCCATGGCGGTGGCCGGCAGGCCGGCGAGGGCGGCGCCCTGCAGGGCGCGCAGCGCGACGAGGGTGGTGAGGTCGGGCGCGAAGGGCAGGGCGAGGGCGAGGGCGGAGGCGGCGAGGGTGGAGGCGGTCATCACCGCGGTGCGGCCGTACCGGTCGGACAGCGCGCTGGCGGGGAGCAGTCCGAGGGCGAGTCCGAGGGTGGCCGCGGAGGCCGTCCAGCTGGCCTGGCCGGGGGTGAGGTCGAGGTCGGCGGAGAGGACGGGCAGCAGGCCCTGGGTGGAGTAGAGCAGGACGAAGGTGGCGATCCCGGCGGCGAACAGGGCGAGGTTGGCGCGGCGGAAGGCGGGCCGGCCGGGGCGGAGGCGGTCGTCGTGCGGGACGGGGGCGGCGGAGGCATCCGGGGCGGTCACGGATGCCCTGGTATCGGCGGGCTGCATGGCCTCGACGGTAGGACCGTGGCGGTTGATGCGTCCAATGCATCAAGCGGCGATGATCGATGCACTGGTGCATGAGGCGAGGTGGTGGCGGGGATGGCGGCGGAAGCGGTGGACGGCACGGAGCCGCGGGGCCGGGTGGCCGAGTTGGGGCCGGGTGAGCCGGCGCTGCTGCTGGCGCCCCGGCTGGCCCAATTCGCGGCGGTGGCGCGGCTGGAGCACGTGACGCGGGCGGCGGCGCTGCTCGGGGTGCCGCAGCCGACGCTGTCGCGCGCGGTGGCCCGGCTGGAGGAGGAACTGGGGGTGGACCTGCTGGCCCGTCAGGGCCGGACGGTCCGGCTGACCAGGGCCGGCCGGCTGCTGCTGGCCTCGGTGGAGCGGGCGCTGGCGGAGGTGGAGCGGGGCGCCGAGGCGGCCCGGGCGGAGGCGGATCCGGCGGCCGGGCGGGTGGCGTTCGGCTTCCTGCACACGATGGGGCCGGACGCGGTGCCGGCGCTGCTGCGCGGCTTCCGGGCGGAGCATCCGCAGGTGCGGTTCCAGCTGGTGCAGGACTACGGCGCGGCGATGCTGGAGCGGCTGCGGGCGGGCGAGTTGGACCTCTGCCTGGTCTCGCCGCTGCCGGACGACCCGGCGTTCACCGGCCGCCCGCTGGACGAGCAGCGGCTGCACCTGGTCGTCCCGGCGGACCACCGGCTGGCGGGCCGGCGGCGGATCCGGCTGGCGGAGGTGGCCGAGGAGCCGTTCGTCGGGCTGGAGCAGGGGTACGGGCTGCGGGTGATCTCGGACGACTTCTGCGCGCAGGCCGGGTTCGTGCCCCGGCTGGCGTTCGAGGGGGAGGAGGCCGAGACGCTGCGCGGGCTGGTGGCGGCCGGGCTGGGGGTGGCGCTGCTGCCGCCGGCGCTGGTGCCCCGGCCGGGGGTGGTGGAGCTGGAGGTGACGGCGCCGCGGGCGCGGCGGGCGATCGGGCTGGCCTGGGCGGCGGGCCGGCCGCTGACGCCGCCGGTGGCGGCGTTCCGGGACTTCGTGCTGTCCCGGCGGGGCCGGCTGCTGGAGCACGACTGATCCGGAGGAGCCGCCGGAGAACCTTTGGCGGATCGTATGGACCGACCGGTGGAATTCGGGGTGGAGTTTGGACCATCCGGCGGTGCGGCCGGTGGTGGGTCTACGCGCGTAGGGGCTATATTTCCGCAATGGAGAAGCAGATCCCCGTCACCACCGCGGGCACCGGCCCGCGCATCCCCACCCCCGAGCAGATCCGCCGCGCGCCCAAGGTCCTGCTGCACGACCACCTGGACGGCGGGCTGCGCCCGGAGACCGTCGTCGAGCTGGCCGCCGCCACCGGCTACGAAGGCCTGCCGACCACCGACGTCAAGGAACTCGGCGAGTGGTTCCGCGAGGCCGCCGACTCCGGCTCGCTGGTCCGCTACCTGGAGACCTTCGCGCACACCTGCGCCGTCATGCAGACCCGCGAGGCCCTGATCAAGGTCGCCGCCGACTGCGCCGAGGACCTGGCCGCGGACGGCGTCGTGTACGCCGAGGTCCGGTACGCCCCCGAGCAGCACCTGGAGGGCGGCCTGACCCTGGACGAGGTCGTCGAGGCCGTCCAGGAGGGCTTCCGGCTCGGCGAGGCCAACGCCCGCGCGGCCGGCAACCGGATCCGCATCGGCACCCTGATCACCGCGATGCGGCACGCCGCCCGTTCGCAGGAGATCGCCGAGCTGGCCAACCGCCACCGGGACGCGGGCGTCGTCGGCTTCGACATCGCGGGCGCCGAGGCCGGCTACCCCCCCACCCGCCACCAGGCCGCCTTCGACTACCTCAAGGGCGAGAACAACCACTTCACCATCCACGCGGGCGAGGCCTTCGGCCTGCCGTCGATCTGGGAGGCCCTGCAGTGCTGCGGCGCCGACCGGCTCGGCCACGGCGTGCGGATCGTCGACGACATCACGGTCAACGAGGACGGCGGCGTCGAGCTCGGCCGGCTGGCCGCGTACGTGCGCGACAAGCGCATCCCGCTGGAGATGTGCCCCACGTCCAACCTGCAGACGGCGGCGGCCACTTCGTACGCCGAGCACCCCATCGGTCTGCTCAGCCGGCTGAAGTTCCGGGTCACCGTGAACACCGACAACCGGCTGATGAGCGGCACCAGCATGAGCCAGGAGTTCGGGCACCTGGTGGAGGCCTTCGGCTACACGCTGGGGGACATGGAGTGGTTCACGGTGAACGCGATGAAGTCGGCGTTCCTGCCGTTCGACGAGCGGCTGGCGATGATCAACGACGTGATCAAGCCGGGCTACGCCGAGCTCAAGGCGGAGTGGCTGTTCAGTGCGGGCACCGGCGGCAACTGAGCCGTTTCGTTCACGCCCTCGGTCGGGTGAACGCCCTTTCTTCACAAGAAAGTTGGCGTTCATCTGACTAATCGCTCGGGTGAGTGAACGCCCTTTGGTCCCGGCGCGAACCTCTCACTACGGTGTGCCAGTCATGCCGAAGACGGCGGTGGCGGCGGTCCTTCCCGACCGCCGGCCCCGCCCGACGCCGGCCACCGACGAGGACCCAAGGGGACGAACCATGAAGCAGGCTCTCAAGGCCGCCGGTACCGCGGCGCTCGGCATCGCCATCGCGGCGGTCGGCACCGGGGTGGCCTCCGCGGCCGACGGCCAGGCGGCCGGCGGTCTCGGGCTGCCCACCGGCGCCGTGACGAACCCCGCGGTGACCGGCGCCGTCACCGACACCGCCAGCAAGCTGCCCGGTGGCGACAAGGTCACCGGCGCGCTCGGCACCCTCGCCCCGACCGCGGGCCACGCCGCGGCCGCCCCGGCTCCGGCCGGTGCCCCGGCCGCGCCGGTCGCCGGCGTCACCCAGACGCGCGGCGCCGTCCCGACCATCCCGGGTGTCGACAAGACCCCGATCGGCGGGCTCACCGGCGCCCTGCCGCTGCCGGGCCTGACCGGCTGATCCGAGCCGCCGGCGCGACGACGGGCCGCTCACCCCGGTGACCCCGGGGCGGGCGGCCCGTCGTCGTGCGTCCCCCGCCGGTGCTCACGGCTCCTGGGGGAGCAGCACCCACAGCGCGAGGTAGACCAGGCACTGCGGGCCGGGCAGCAGACAGGACAGCAGGAAGATCAGCCGGACGGTCCACGGGGTGAGGCCGAAGCGCTCGCCGATCCCGGCGCAGACTCCGGCGATGACGCGGTTGTGACGGGGACGGGCGAGACGTGCGCTCATGACGGCTCCCTGGAGTGGTGGCCCGGTCGGCCGGTCCGGCGGGCGTGATTCCATCCTCGGTGCGGACGGGCCCGGATTCCTCCGCCCGCCAGCCGATTCCTCCCCCCGGCCGGTCACCGAGGAGAGGGACTCCATTCTCGGGGTCCGCCTCAGGGTCCACCCCGAGGGCGGAGGTCCCGTGGCGGCGGGGCGAAAGGCCCCGGCCGCGGCCGGGCCGCGGGCGCGGGAACCCCGTGCCGAAATGGTCGGACCGGCTGGATATGATTTCGCGCGTCGCCGATGTCGGGGGGCTGAACCGGCGGCGCCTATCTCGGGCTCAAAAGCCCCCTCACGTCTGCGATTTCGCACCTTTCTCGGGCCCCGCCCGTAATCTCCCGTGAGGTTCCATTGCGCAACCAGCACCGCAGATTCCTCGCCGTCGCCGCCGCTGCCACGCTGGTCTCCGGCGTCGCCCTGGCGTCGGCCCCGGCCGCCCTCGCGGCCGGCCCGGCCACCCCGGCCCCGGGGCCCACCGCGCCCGGCCCGCAGGGCCAGGCCTCGCCGGTCCTGGCCACCACGAGCGGCTTCCCCACCACGGTCAAGGCGGGCAGCGCGGTCGAGTTCACGACGACCCTGCGGAACACCGCCGACCACCAGGTGGACGTGACGACCGGCTTCACCGTCGCGTCCTCCACCCTCAAGCAGGGGCAGCTCAAGCTGGAGTTCCAGCGGCCCGGCGGCACGCAGTGGCAGGACGCCAAGGTGAACGGCGCGTCCACCGGCGGCGTCTGGGAGCTGGACCGGTTCGCCACCCAGCTGAACCTGGCGGCCGGGGCCGAGGCCACCTACCGGCTGCGGCTGACCTTCGCCGCCGACGCCACCCCCGGCCCGGCCTCCGCGGCGCTCGAAGCGGTGGTCACGGACCCGACCCTGCCCCCGGGGCAGGCCCCCACCCAGGCCTGGGGCGGCACGCCGAACTTCACCGTCGAGGGCGACGGCCCGACCCCCGCGCCGTCCCCGGTCGGGCTGCCGGACGTGACGGTCGAGGACGTACCGGCCGCCTTCACCGCCGGCGGCGAGGCGAAGGCGTTCAAGGTGGTCTACAGCAACCGCACCGGTACGGACCTCCGGGTCGTTCCGGCGATCGTGTTCCAGGGCGAGGGCATGCTCCGCGCGGACATGGTCAGGATCGAGTACCAGACTCAGGCGGGCGCCTGGATCGCCGGCACGCCGGAGTGGCACGACCTCCCCGGAACGCAGCTGGGCGTGCAGCTGCTGAGCGGCTGGAAGGACGGCGACGTCATCGCGCTGCCGAACGGTGAGACCCGTACGGTCAACCTCCGGCTCGCCTGGACCAAGGACGCGCCGGCGGCGGCCGAGTCGGTCTTCGCCAACGGCTACAGCCTGGGCGGCCCGGGCCGGCCCGAGCGGGGCACCTCCAGCTCCCCGGTCGGCTTCCGGATCGAGGCCGCCGGCGCGACCGGCACCCCGACCCCCTCGGCCACCAGCGCGGCGCCGGCCCCCGCGGTCACTGCCGAGGCGCCGTCCGCGCCGGCCACCACGGTCGCGCCGGCCCCGGTCGCCGTCACCACCGTGGTGGCCGCCGCGGCCCCGGCCGTCGCCGACACCCGGCTGGCCTCCACCGGCGGCGGCTCCTCGGCCGCCCCGATGGCGATCACCGGCGCGACCGCGATCGCCCTCGGCCTGGGCATCCTGGTCGTGGCCCGCCGCCGCAAGGGCGCGCCGGGCGCCGGGAACTGACCCGGGCTCCCGAACACGGCGGAAGGCCCGCCCGGCACCACGGTGAGGTGGTGCCGGGCGGGCCTTCCGGTGTCCGTACGGGCGCGGCTCAGGCGACCGGCGGCTGCGGCTGGCCGGGCTGGGCCGGCGGCACGGGCTGCGCGTAGGGGTTGTCCGCGACCGGCTGCGGCGGGACGTTCGGGTTGAACGGCGCCTGCGGGGCGTTGGGGTTGTACGGCGCCTGCGGGGCGTTCGGGTTGAACGGCGCCATCCGCTGGGCCGTCTCCTTCTCCTTGGCCTTGGCGTTGCCGCGCTCCACGATGGCCTTCACCATGTAGACGATCAGCAGGACCGGCAGGACGAACAGCTTGTAGTAGAGGGTGTAGGTGCCGCCCTCGAAGACGTACGCCATGTAGTAGGCGTAGTACAGGAGCCCGATGCCCGCCGCGATGGCGAGGATGCGCGGGAGGAACTTCACGCCGAAGGCGAATGCCCCGAGGCCCAGCAGGAGGATTCCGCTGGCGGCGAGTGCCACGACGTACCAGGAGAACAGCGGTTCGGCGCTGAAGTCGAGATTGTTCAAGGGGGGCTTCCTGTGACAGGAGTGAAAAAACGGCAGCGCCGTTCGGGGACGAGAGCGCACAGTACTGGAGGTGGCTGACATTCGTCGTCGCCTTTTCATCACGGTGTCGTTTCGCTCTGCCGGAACGGCCATTGACGAGGTGGGAAATGGTCGACTATGAGGTGCTGCGGGTCTTTTGCGGACCTGACGGCCGGTACGGGAACGCGCTCGGCGTCGTGCGCGCGGGTGCCGCGCTGCCGCGGCGCGCGGACCGCCAGGCGATGGCGCGTGAACTCGGCTTCAGCGAGACGGTGTTCGTCGACGACCCGGCCGCCGGCGCGATCGACATCTACACCCCCGCGGTGCGCCTGCCCTTCGCCGGCCACCCCTGCGTGGGCGCGGCCTGGCTGCTCGGCGTGGACCGGCTGGTCACCGAGGCCGGGGTGGTGGGCGTCCGGCGCGCGGACGGGCTGACGCTGATCGAGGCCCGGCCGGAGTGGGCGCCGGGGCGGACGCTGCGCCGGTACGGGTCGGTGGCGGAGGTGGAGGCGCTGGAGGTGCCGCCGCCGGGGGAGTGGGTCTACGCCTGGGCCTGGCAGGACGAGGCGGCCGGGACGGTCCGGGCGCGGGCCTTCCCGGGGCGGGGCGACGGGATCGACGAGGACGAGGCGACCGGCGCGGCCGCCCTGGTGCTGACCGCGCACCTCGGCCGGGCGCTGACGATCACCCAGGGCCGGGGGTCGCGGCTGCTGACCGGGCCGCGCCCGGGCGGACTGATCGAGGTCGGCGGCCGGGTGGTGCCCGCCGCCCAGGACGCAGGCTGGGACGCGGGCTAGGACGCGGGGGGCGTCGCGCCGGCCGCGACGGTCGCCACGGTCGCCACCGGGGCGACGGCCACCGGGGAGACGACGGCGGGAGCGACCACCGTCATCGGCGGGCCGGCCAGCACGGCCGTCCGGTCCGTCCGGTCCGTCCGCGCGGGCCGCGCCGCCAGGGCTCCCGGCCGCCGTTCCCGCAGCAGCCGCCGCAGGCCGGGCACCAGCGCGAGGTGGGTGACGGCGACGCCGATCACCGCGAGCAGGATGTGGTCGACGTTGAGCACGTGCCCGGGCGTCCAGGAGGAGAGGAACTCCAGGCCGGTCGCCAGCAGGGCGGAGACGCCGGTGGTGCGCAGGAAGGACGGCAGCCAGGGCGCCCGCACCCGCCCGCCGGCCAGCGGGAGCAGGACACCGAGCGGGGCCAGCAGCAGCAGCTCGCCGACCACCTGCCAGCCCGTGGAGGACCGGAGCGAGGCCAGCGGCGTCAGGTTGGCGTCGTACACCCAGGCCACCGGGAGGGGCCGGAGGACGACCAGCCAGAGCACCACCGTCAGATGGCAGACCAGCCCCGCCAGCCCGGTCCGGCGGAGGGATCGGTGGACGACCGCCGCCGGCCTGGTTTCGGTCCGTGCGCCGGAACGCTCCTCGCGGTTCCTGGTGCCATCTCGCTGCACGGGGGGAACGACGCGAGCCGGCGGCGCGGTGGTTCCACGCCGGGCGCGAACATTCCGGAACGCGCCCCGGGTGTCTTCGTAGGACGTCAAGAGAGGGCCTAGCGGCAGCCCGCGGTCGGCAGCGCGCTGAACACGTTGTCCGGCGGCGGGCTGCCGGGCGGCACCGGCGTGGGCGACGGGCTCGGCGTGCCCTTGGCGGCCCCGCGGGCCGGGGTGGCGGCCGGTGCCGGGCCGGTCGGGGTGGCCAGCGCGGGCGGCACGTGCGGGGTGGTCGGGCAGGCCGTGCGGCTGGCCGGGGCGCCGGCGTCGACCGGCACGGCGGTCGGCCGGATGCCGCAGCCGGAGGCCAGCGCGAGCAGCAGCAGGACGCCCGCGGCGCGGCGCGCGGTGGTGCGGTCGGGGGAGGTCACGTGGCGTCCTTGGGCTCGTCGGCGTCGCGGGGCGAGCCGTCTGCGGATCCGGCCGGGGAGCCGTCCGCGGGCGGCGCGGTCGGCGGGGCCGGCGGCCGGTTCACCGGCAGGGTGAGGGTGAACACCGCGCCGGTCTCCCCGTTCGCCGCCGTGATCGTCCCCCCGTGGATCTGCGCGTTGGCCATCGCGATCGACAGCCCCAGGCCGCTGCCCTCCGAGCGGGCCCGCCCCCGGTCGGCCTTGTAGAAGCGGTCGAAGACGTGCGGCAGCACGTCCTCCGGGATGCCGGGGCCGCTGTCCGAGACCTCGACCACGACCGTGTCCGCGCTCTGCCGGACCTTCACCCGCACCGGCGAGCCGCCGTGCTTGAGCGCGTTGCCGATCAGGTTGGCGAAGACCACGTCCAGGCGGCGCGGGTCGACGACGGCCAGGATGCCGCGCGGGGCGTCCAGTTCGACCGCGTCGTACCAGGCCCGGCCGTCGATGCAGGACATGATCAGGTCGGAGATGTCCATCTCGTCGGCGACCAGCTTGGCGGTGCCGGCGTCGAAGCGGGTCACCTCCATCAGGTTCTCCACCAGGTCGGACAGCCGCCGGGTCTCGCTGACCACGAGCCGGACGGCCGGCTCGATCATCGGGTCCAGCGACTCGGCCTCGTCCTCCAGGATGTCGGTGACGGCGGTCATCGCGGTCAGCGGGGTGCGCAGCTCGTGCGACATGTCGGCGACGAACCGCCGGCTCTGCGCCTCGCGTGCGCTCAGCTCCTCGACGCGGTCGTGCAGCGCCTCCGCGGTCCGGTTGAACGTCCGGGCCAGGTCGGCGAGTTCGTCGGCGCCGTCGACTTCGAGCCGGGTGTCCAGCTGCCCCTCGCCGAGCTTGCGGGCGGCGTCGCCGAGGCGCTTGACCGGCCGCAGCACGGTGGCCGAGGCCGCCTGGGCGAGCAGGGCCGAGCCGATCAGCGCGAGCAGGGTGGCGATGGACAGCGACCAGCCCAGGGTGTTGAGGTCCGCCCGCTCGTTCTCCAGCGACTTGAACATGTACGCGGTCGGGCCGTTCGACACCACCTTGGTGCCGCCGATCAGGTACGGCCGGCCCTCCAGGTTCTGCCGCTGCCAGTACAGGTGGTACCGGTACGGGTTGGTCTCGGTGATCTCGCGCGGCTTGGCGACGGTGGACTGCAGCGGGGCCGGGACGTCGGCCAGCGTGAAGTGCGTCGGGTCGGAGGAGGCCGAGCAACCCGGGTCGTCCGGGGAGACCACCACCACGTCGTAACTCAGCCCGGAGCTGGCCACGTTGGTGGCGAGCTGGGTGAGGTCGCCGCAACTCGGCCGCAGCGGGAGGTCGGAGACGTTGCGGCTGAGCGAGACCCGGAAGTCGTTCAGCGCCGTGTCCTGGGCGCGCTTGAGCACCGCGTCGCGGTTCAGCCAGTACGCGATGCCGGAGGCCGAGACGGCGGCGAGCAGGGCGACCGCCGCGAACACCGCGATCAGGCGCACCCGCAGCGAGCGCAGCTGGCGCCACGAAACGGCCGGGATGCGCCGGGCTGTCGTCTGATGGTCAGTCACAGGAGCCTGTCGTCGTACGGGAGTTCAGGAAGCGGGCGGCCGGGCCGGGCCGCGGGCGGTCGGCCCGGTGGCCGGTCAGCCCGTGGGCGGGTCCAGCCGGTAGCCCACGCCGCGCACGGTGCGGATCAGCGTCGGCGCGGACGGCACGTCCTCGACCTTGGCCCGCAGCCGCTGCACGCAGGCGTCCACCAGCCGGGAGTCGCCGAGGTAGTCGTGCTCCCAGACCAGCCGCAGCAGCTGCTGGCGGGAGAGCGCCTGCCCGGGCCGGCGGCTCAGCTCCAGCAGCAGCCGCAGCTCGGTCGGGGTGAGCTGGAGGTCCTGCCCGTCCTTGGTGACGGTCATCGCCGCGCGGTCGATGACCACGCTGCCGTACGCGGAGGAGTCCGAGCTCTCCCGCTCGCCGCGGCGCAGCACGGCCCGGATCCGCGCGTCCAGGACGCGCGGCTGCACGGGCTTCACCACGTAGTCGTCCGCGCCGGACTCCAGGCCGACCACCACGTCGATGTCGTCGGAGCGCGCGGTCAGCAGGATGATCGGCAGCTGGTCGGTGCGGCGGATCCGGCGGCACACCTCGAAGCCGTCGATTCCGGGCAGCATCACGTCCAGCACGATCAGGTCGGGCCGCTGCTCCTTGAAGAGCCTCAGACCGTCCTCGCCGGAGGCGGCGGTGGCCACGCGGTGGCCCTGGCGGGTGAGGGCGAGTTCGAGGCCGGTCCGGATGGCGTCGTCGTCCTCGATCAGTAGGAGGAAAGGCACGGCCCCATTTTGGCCCACCCGCAGCGCCGAATCACCCCCCGGACCGGTCACCGCCCGTACGGGAACCGGAACGACGGCTACCGGCGTCCGGTACGGAGGGAGGCGGAGCAGGACCTTCGGCCCGCCCCTGTGACACCCCTGTGACAGTCGGCGGACAGCGCCATCACAACCGCCGGGCAGGATTTTCCATGTCGCCGCAGGACAGCGGGCCGGAAAACCGGCCGGCCGGAGGGCGGCAACCGGAACCGCTCGAACCGAACCAAGGGGGCGCACGATGACCGCCATGCTTCAGACCCGGACCAACCCGGCTGTCCGCACCGCGCGTCCGTCAGCCGCCCACCGGACCCGGTACGAGATCAGGACCGACGAGAACTCCGGTGCCGTGACCGTACGGGGGTGCGCGCACAGCACCGGGAACACTGTCGCCCGCCGGGTGAGCGGCGGCGGCAGGACGGGGGAGCAGTACGGGATCGGCCGGATGGGGAGTGCGGCCGACTCCGCCACCACCCTCACGCTGCGGGGGATCCTCCCCGTCCGCGTCGAGGGCAAGGACGCCCTGGGGGGCGCTCGGGGGGACGGGGGGAACGGCCTGCGGGCGGTCGGCTCGGGGGAGCCGACCGGTCGCGAGGCCGCCGGTGCGACGCTGCTGCGGCTGAACCCCGCGGCGGCCCGCACCACCGAGGCGGGACAGGGGGACGCGCGGGGGGAGCACCGCGGCGTCGCGGAGGACCACATCACGGAGTTCACCGCGTACGTGCGCGAGCGCCGCGCCTCCCTGTACGCCACGGCGTACCACCTCACCGGTGACCGGTACGAGGCCGAGGACCTGCTGCAGAGCGCGCTCTTCAGCACCTACCGGGCCTGGGGCCGGATCACCGACAAGGCCGCGGTCGGCGGGTACCTGCGCCGCACCATGACCAACCTGCACATCTCCGCCTGGCGGCGCCGCAAGGTCAACGAGTACCCGACCGAGGAGCTGCCGGAGACGGCCGGCGACACCGACGCGATGGGCGGCACCGAGCTGCGCGCCGTGCTCTGGCAGGCGCTGGCGAAGCTGCCGGAGAACCAGCGGACCATGCTGGTGCTGCGGTACTACGAGGGCAAGACGGACCCGGAGATCGCCGACGTGCTGCAGATCAGCGTCGGCACGGTCAAGAGCAGCATCTGGCGCGCGCTGCGCCGACTGCGCGAGGACGAGCACCTGAACAAGTCGGGCGACACCGTCCGGGCGTTCGGCGAGCTGGTCGCGTAGCGCACGAGAACTCCCGTCGGGGGACGGGAAACGGACGGTCACGGTCCGGGGGCAGGACTCGGGGGAGTTGCCCGTGGGGGAGCCGAGGACCGTTCGGCACGGCGGAGGGCCCGGTGCGGGGGAGACGCACCGGGCCCTCCGTCGTGTCGTCGTACGGTGTCGTCGTACGGGGCGTTCGGGAGCGGGTCAGACCGCCGAGAGCTCCCGCCGCGCGGCCACCGCGCGGATCCGCCGCTCCGCCTCCGGCCCGGCGCACGGGGACGAACCGAGCGAGACCTGCCGCCCGACGATCGACCGCTCGGCGCGCATCAGCCGCAGGCCCCGGCGCAGCAGCACCGGCAGCGACTTGCGGCCCTCCCGGACGTCCCGGCGCAGCCGGCGCCAGGCCGTGGTGAGCGCGCCGTTGCGCAGGCACAGCGCGTCGCCGAGCAGGCCCTGTTCGGCGCACTCGGCGACGATCTCGGCGGCGAATATCCCCTCGGCGATGAACGCGCCCGCGCCGTCCAGCTCCAGGGCGCGGGTGGCGATCCGGCCGTTGTCCGGGATCGAGTAGACCGGCACCTCGGCGCGCGCGTGCTCGTGCAGGGCGCGGATGGCGGCCACCGCCTGGTCGCGGTGCCAGGCCAGCGGGGAGTCCCAGTCCACGGCGCCGTCCGGCAGCCGCGGGAGCGTCGGGTCGTCCCCGTCCTTGTAGAAGTCGTCGAGCTGGAGCACCGGCAGTCCGCTGCGCTCGGCGAGCGAGGACTTCCCCGATCCGGACGGGCCGGAGAGCAGGATCACCCGGGCGTGCGCGGCCGGTGCGGGGTTCATGGGGGAGTCACTCACGGGACACCAGTCTGACGCATCCCGGCCGGTTGCCGAAACCGGTGTGCTCACACCTTCTCGGGGACCTCCCCGTCGCGCGGGGCGCCGAGGGCGGCGTGGAGCAGCGGCAGGTAGCGGCTGTCGGCCTGGAGGTAGACGGGGTGGCCGCCGCCGGGCGGCCGGTAGGCGGTGGCGGCCCAGTCCTGGCTGTGCCAGGTGTCCGGCTCGGGCTGCTGGAAGGTGCCGCCGGTGGGCAGGTCGAGCCGGCCGAGCCCGCGGGAGCCGAAGGTCACGGTGGGCAGGCCCGGGGTGATGCCCAGCGTGCCGTTGACGTAGGCGCGCTGCCAGCCCGGCCGGTCGGAGCGGGCCGAGCAGGGCACCCGCACCGGCTTGCCCGCGGCCAGTCGGCGGCCGGTCCGGGCGACGTGCCACCTGCGGAGGAAGCCGTCCGCGAACAGTGCCGCCAGCTCGCCGATCAACTCTCCCACGTGCCCCCCAGTGTCCGTGCCGGTACGGACGATTCTGGTCCGGCCGGGGGCGGCGGGGGATCGCCGAAAGTCGGTGCGCGCGGTGACGAAAGTCGACGGACCCGCACCTGGGGGGGAGAGGTGCGGGTCCGTCCAATGACCGTCCGGGCCCTGGGGGGGAGAGGGCACTGGGGACGGCCAGCTTGTGGAGTTGTTCACCCGGCGGAGAGCCGGAGGGTCAGATCCCCATCGGGTGCCAGACCGTCTTCGTCTCCAGGAACGAGAGTAGCCGGTCCGTACCGGGCGCATTGGTCCAGTCCTGGGCGAACGGGTCCAGCTCCGGACGGACCACCCGCTTCAGGGTATCCGCGGCGGCGGCTTCCAGTGCGGGCGCCGCGCCGGGGCCGTCGGTGGCGATGGCACCGGTGAGGTCCAGCGCGTTGACGTCCTGGTGCGAGGCCAGGGTCGGGGCGATGTCCGCGGTCCGGCCCGAGATGATGTTGACCACGCCGCCGGGGACGTCCGAGGTGGCCAGCACCTCGCCCAGGGACAGCGCGGGCAGCGGGGCGTCCGCGGCGGCCGCGACGACCACGGTGTTGCCGGTGGCGATGGCGGGGGCGATCACCGAGACCAGGCCGAGCAGCGAGTGCCCGTACCCGGCCTGCGGGGCGACGATCCCGACCACGCCGGTCGGCTCCGGGGTCGACAGGTTGAAGTACGGCCCGGCGACGGGGTTGGCGCCGCCCGCGATCTGGGCGACCTTGTCCGTCCAGCCCGCGTACCAGACCCAGCGGTCGATCGCGGCGTCCACCAGCGCGGCGGCCTTCTTCGGGCCGATGCCCTCGGAGACGGCCACCTCGGCGGCGAACTGCTCGCGCCGGCCCTGCAGCATCTCGGCGACCCGGTACAGCACCTGGCCGCGGTTGTACGCGGTGGTGCCGGCCCAGCCCTTGACGGCCGCGCGGGCGGCCAGGACGGCGTCGCGGGCGTCCTTGCGGGTGCCCAGCGGGGCGTTGGCGAGCCACTCGCCCTTTGCGTCGGTCACCTCGTACACCCGCCCGCTCTCGGAGCGCGGGAACTTCCCGCCGACGTACAGCTTGTAGGTCTTGAGGACGTCAAGACGCGCGAAGGTCGTGTCAGACATCGAGGTAGGCCTCCAGACCGTGGCGGCCACCCTCGCGGCCGTAGCCCGACTCCTTGTAGCCGCCGAACGGCGAGGTCGGGTCGAACTTGTTGAAGGTGTTGGCCCAGACCACGCCGGCCTTGAGCTTGTTGGCCATCCAGAGGATGCGCGAGCCCTTCTCCGTCCAGATGCCCGCGGAGAGGCCGTACGGGGTGTTGTTGGCCTTCGCGACCGCCTCCTCGGGCGTGCGGAAGGTCAGCACCGACAGGACCGGGCCGAAGATCTCCTCCTGGGCGATCCGGTGGGCCTGGCTGACGCCGGTGAACAGGGTCGGCTTGAACCAGAAGCCGGTGCCCGGGAGTTCGCAGGCCGGCGACCAGCGCTCGGCGCCCTCGGCCTCGCCGGCGTCGGTGAGCGCGGTGATCCGGGCCAGCTGCTCGGCGGAGTTGATGGCGCCGATGTCGGTGTTCTTGTCCAGCGGGTCGCCGACCCGCAGGGTGGCCATCCGGCGCTTCAGGGCGTCCAGCAGCTCGTCCTGGACGGACTCCTGGACCAGCAGGCGCGAGCCCGCGCAGCAGACGTGGCCCTGGTTGAAGAAGATGCCGTTGACGATGCCCTCGACGGCCTGGTCGATCGGCGCGTCGTCGAAGACGATGTTCGCGGCCTTGCCGCCCAGCTCCAGCGACAGCTTCTTGCGGGTGCCGGCCAGCTGCTTGGCGATCGCCCGGCCGACCGGGGTGGAGCCGGTGAAGGCGACCTTGTTGACGTCCGGGTGCGCGGTGAGCGCGGCGCCGGTGCGGCCGTCGCCGGTGACGATGTTGACGACGCCCTTCGGCAGACCGGCCTGGCGGCAGATCTCGGCGAAGCGCAGCGCCGTCAGCGGGGTGGTCTCGGCCGGCTTCAGGACGACCGTGTTGCCGGTCGCCAGGGCGGGCGCGATCTTCCACGCCAGCATCAGCAGCGGGAAGTTCCACGGGATGACCTGGCCGGCCACGCCCAGCGGCTTCGGGTTCGGCCCGTAGCCGGCGTGGTCGAGCTTGTCGGCCCAGCCCGCGTAGTAGAAGAAGTGCGCGGCGACCAGCGGCAGGTCGACGTCACGGGTCTCGCGGATCGGCTTGCCGTTGTCGATCGACTCCAGCACGGCCAGCTCGCGGCTGCGCTCCTGGACGATCCGGGCGATCCGGAACAGGTACTTGGCGCGCTCGCTGCCCGGCAGCGCCGACCAGTCGACGAAGGCCTTGCGGGCGGCGGCGACGGCGCGGTCCACGTCCTCGTCGGTGCCCTGGGCGAACTCGGCGAGCACCTGCTCGGTGGCCGGGTTGACCGTCTTCAGGGCCTCGCTGCCGGAGGAGTCGACGAACTCGCCGCCGATGAAGTGGCCGTAGGAGGTGGCGATGTCACCCGCGGCGGCGGGGGACTCGGGGGCCGGGGCGTACTCGAAGAGGCCGGCCTTGCGCACGGGCTCCTCGATGGTCTTCTTCTTGGCCATGGTGATCAGTCCACCGTCACGTAGTCGGGGCCGGAGTAGCGTCCGGTGGTGAGCTTCTGGCGCTGCATCAGCAGGTCGTTGAGCAGGCTGGAGGCGCCGAAGCGGAACCAGTGCGGGGTCAGCCAGTCGTCACCGAGGGTCTCGTTGACCATCACCAGGTACTTCATGGCGTCCTTGGTGGTCTTGATGCCGCCGGCGGGCTTCACGCCGACCTGGACGCCGGTGGCCGCGCGGAAGTCGCGGACGGCCTCCAGCATCAGCAGGGTGACCGGCGGGGTCGCGTTGACGGCGACCTTGCCGGTGGAGGTCTTGATGAAGTCGGCGCCGGCCAGCATCGCCAGCCAGGAGACCCGGCGGACGTTGTCGTAGGTCTGCAGCTCGCCGGTCTCGAAGATCACCTTGAGGTGGGCGTAGCTGCCGTCGGCGCGCTTGCACGCCTCCTTGACGGCGACGATCTCCTGGAAGATGTCGAAGTAGCGGCCGGAGAGGAAGGCGCCGCGGTCGATCACCATGTCGATCTCGTCGGCGCCCGCGGCCACCGCGTCGGCGGTGTCGGCGAGCTTGACCGGCAGTGCGGCGCGCCCGGCCGGGAAGGCGGTGGCGACGGACGCGACCTGGATGTCGGTGCCCTTCAGGGCGTCCTTCGCGGTGGCGACCATGTCCGGGTAGACACAGATGGCGGCGACGCGCGGAGTGGTCGGATCGGTCGGGTCGGGGGTCCTGCCCTTGGCGCAGAGCGCGCGCACCTTGCCGACCGTGTCCGCGCCCTCCAGCGTGGTCAGGTCGATCATGGAGATCGCCAGGTCGATGGCGTACGCCTTCGCCGTGGTCTTGATCGAGCGGGTCCCGAGGGTGGCGGCACGCGCCTCCAGGCCGACCTGGTCGACGCCGGGCAGGCCGTGCAGGAAGCGGCGGAGCGAGGCCTCGGACGCCGCAACGTCCGCGAGGCCGCTGCCCGCAACACCGGGGGCATTGGCTGCAACAGTGGACATAGTCACCAGACCAGCATATCTACGCGCGTAGTAGTCCGCTAGGGAGCCCACCTTTCGTGGCCGGACCGAGACCTCCGCAGGTGGGGGGCATGGGGCAGAATCGACGCCATGACCGAATCCGACGGCAAGCCCCACCCGGGCGCGGCCGGCCCAGACGGGGAGCCCGAGTACGCGGACCGCGTGTACCGGTCCGTCCCCGGTGTGATCTCCGGCGTGTTCCTGCTGGCCGTCGCCGCCTGGCTGATCGGCGACGCGGTGGTGACCGGCACGGGCAGGACCCCGTGGGTCGCGCTCGCAGCCCTGCCGGTGTTCGCCTTCCCGGTGATCGCCTACACCCTGCGCCCGGTGGTCCGGGCGAACGCGAGCGAGCTGGTGGTGCGCAACCCGTGGCGGACCATCACCGCCCCCTGGGCCTCGGTGGACGCGCTGCGCGCCGGGTACTCGGTCGAGCTGCTGGCCGGCGAGAAGAAGTACCAGGTGTGGGCGGTGCCGGTGTCGCTGCGGCAGCGCAAGCGGGCGACCCGGGCCCAGCAGCTCGGCCCCGCGGAGCACGCCTCCCGGATGGGGATGGTCTTCGGGCGGCAGACCAACCCGGTCGTGCCGGGCTCGGCCGACCCCACCCGCGCCTGGTCCGACCAGGTGACGAACGTCCTGCAGGAGATGGCCGAGCGCTACGCCCGCCGTCCGGAGGCGGCCGGCCCGCTGGTTGTCCGGTGGTGCTGGTGGATCATCGCGCCCACCCTGGTCGGGCTGGTCGCCCTGATCACGGCCATCCTGGTCTGACGCACGTCCCCAGCCATGCCGAAGGGCCCGCCGGTCGGAACCGGCGGGCCCTTCCACGTCCACGGGCCGCGGGTCAGATGCCGGCGGCCGCGGCCAGGTCGCGCTTGATCGCGCCGAGGAGCTCGGCGGCGCGCTCGCGGGCGGCGGCGAGGTCGGCGGCGCTCGCCACCGGGAGGACGACCTCCAGGTAGCACTTGAGCTTGGGCTCGGTGCCGGAGGGGCGGACCACGATGCGGGCGGAGCGGACGGCCTCGCCGGCCAGGTAGTAGCGCAGGCCGTCGGTGGGCGGCAGCTCGGCGGAGCCCGCCGCGAGGTCGTCCGCGCGGGTGACGGTCAGGCCGGCCAGGGCGGTCGGCGGCTGCTCGCGCAGGCGGCGCATGGCGTCGGCGATCAGCGAGAGGTCCTGCACCCGGACGGACAGCTGGTCGGTGGCGTGCAGGCCGTGCTCCAGCGCCAGGTCGTCCAGCAGGTCGCTCAGGGTGCGGCCGGACTTCTTGAGGGTGGCGGCGAGCTCGGCGACCAGCAGGGCGGCGGTGATGCCGTCCTTGTCCCGGACGCCCTGCGGGTCGACGCAGTAGCCGAGCGCCTCCTCGTAGCCGTAGCGCAGGCCCTCGGCGCGGGAGATCCACTTGAAGCCGGTCAGCGTCTCGGCGTAGCCCAGGCCCGCGGCCTCGGCGATCCGGCCGAGCAGGGTGGCCGAGACGATGGTGGTGGCGAAGGTGCCCTCGGCCTTCTTGGCGACCAGGGCGGAGCCGAGCAGCGCGCCGACCTCGTCGCCGCGCAGCATCCGCCAGCCGGAGCCGCCGTTGCCGCTGCCGGCGGCGTTGCCGTGGACCGGTACCGCCACCGCGCAGCGGTCGGCGTCCGGGTCGTTGGCGATCACGATGTCCGGGCCCGCCGAGGCGGCGGTGCGGAAGGCGAGGTCCATCGCCCCCGGCTCCTCCGGGTTGGGGAAGGCGACGGTCGGGAAGTCCGGGTCGGGCTCGGCCTGTTCGGCGACCACGGTGGGCGCGGCGAAGCCGGCCCGGCGGAACGCGGCGACCAGGGTGTCGCGGCCGACGCCGTGCATCGGGGTGTAGACCACGTCGAGCTCGCGCGGGCTGTGCTCGTCGACGATCGACACGGCCCGGTCCAGGTAGGCCTCGATCACGTCCTCGCCGAGCACCTCCCAGCCCTCCTCGGCGCGCGGGACGTCGTCCAGCGAGTCGATCGCGTCGATCTCGGCGGCGATCCCGGCGTCGGCCGGCGGGACGATCTGCGAGCCGTCGCCCAGGTAGACCTTGTAGCCGTTGTCCTGCGGCGGGTTGTGGCTGGCCGTGACGGTGACGCCGGCGGCCGCGCCGAGGTGGCGCACGGCGAAGGCGAGCACCGGGGTCGGCAGCGGGCGGGGCAGCAGCGCGGCGCGCAGGCCGGCCGCGACCACCACGGCGGCGGTGTCGCGGGCGAAGTCGTAGGACTTGTACCGGGCGTCGTAGCCGATGACGACCAGGTCGCCCAGGCCCTCCTTCTTGACGTACGCGACCAGGCCGGCGGCGGCCCGGATCACCACGGCGCGGTTCATCCGCATCGGGCCGGCGCCGAGTTCGCCGCGCAGGCCGGCGGTGCCGAACTGGAGGCGGTCGGCGAAGCGCTCGGTGAGCTCGGCCCAGGCGCGGGTGCTGTCCTCCTCGGCCTCCGGGCCCTCGGCCCGGGCCAGCAGGGCGGTCAGCTCCTCGCGGGTCTGCGGGTCGGGGTCCTCGGCCAGCCAGGCCCGGGCCCGGGCGAGGAGGTCGGGGTTAAGTGCCTGCGTCATGTCGACAGCTCCATCGGGAAGTGCGTCGGGTGGGTCGGCCGGAGGGGTCCGCGCGGAGGAGGAGGAAGGGTGGGCGCATGCGGACGGGGCCCGCGGGAGGGCGTGATCAGCGGATCACGCCGCCCGAGGGCCCCGTCGCTCATGATTCTGCGCCCGGTGGGCGTCAGATCCGCTCAAGGACCTTCGCCAGCAGCTCGCCCATGCGCTCGGCCGAGGCCTTGCCGGCCTCCAGGACCTCTTCGTGGTTGAGCGGCTCGCCGGTCATGCCGGCGGCCAGGTTGGTGACCAGGGAGATGCCGAGCACCTCGGCGCCGGCCTCGCGGGCGGCGATGGCCTCCAGGGTGGTGGACATGCCGACCAGCTCGCCGCCGATCACCCGGGCCATGTTGACCTCGGCCGGGGTCTCGTAGTGCGGGCCGCGGAACTGGACGTAGACGGCCTCGTCCAGCGACGGGTCGACCTCGTGGCACAGCGTGCGCAGGCGCTTGGAGTACAGGTCGGTGAGGTCGACGAAGTTGGCGCCGACGATCGGGGAGTCCCCGGTCAGGTTGATGTGGTCGCTGATCAGGACCGGCTGGCCCGGGGTCCAGCCCTGGCGCAGGCCGCCGCAGCCGTTGGTCAGCACGATGACGCCGCAGCCGGCCGCGGCGGCGGTGCGCACGCCGTGGACGACCGTGGCGACGCCGTGGCCCTCGTAGTAGTGGTTGCGGCCGAGGAAGATCAGGGCGCGCTTGTCGCCGATCTTCACCGACCGGATCTTGCCGGCGTGGCCGGCGACGGCGGGCGCGGGGAAGCCGGGCAGGTCGGTGACCGGGAACTCGGCCACGGTCTCGCCCAGGGCGTCGGCGGCCGGCACCCAGCCGGAGCCCATCACCAGGGCGACGTCGTGCCGCTCGGCACCGGTCAGCTCGCGCAGGCGCTCGGCGGCGGCCTGGGCGGCGGCGTAGGGGTCGGTGGAGACGACCGACTGAGGAGTTGCGTTCACGCGTCAGAGGATAGACGGGATTTGGCTACGCGCGTAGAAAATCCGGGCGCGGCGTGCCGGATCGTTACCCGGATGACCCGAAAACACAGCTCGGTGGCGCTTTTCGGGTGACGGCGCTGTCGGGACGTACAGGAAGGTGCGTACGGGAAGGTGCGTACAGGAAGGTGCGTGCCGGAAGTGCCGGGCGGCTAGCACGGCCGCCGGCGCAGGTCCAGGACGTAGTCGTCGGGGGCGCCCGCGCTCTCGGCGGCGTCGGCGATCAGGCCGAGGTAGCGGGCCGCGGGGAGGCCGCCCTCGTAGTCGTTGAGCACGTACGTCCAGACCGGGATGTCGCCGTCCAGGGTGTGCGCCCGCAGCTTGGTCTTGCGGTAGATGCCGAGCTGGACGCCCTCCCAGCGGTCCAGGCCCTCCTCGTCCATCGGCGCGATGTCGTACAGCGCGACGAAGACCTGGTGCTTCTCGTCCTCCACCACGGTGGCCAACGAGCCCTCCCAGCCGAGCTGTTCGCCGCCGAAGGTGAGCCGCCAGCCGTCCAGCCAGCCGGTGCCGCGCAGCGGGGAGTGCGGGGCTCGGCGGGTCATCTGCCGGGCATCGAGGTTGGTGGCATACGCGGCGTAGAGGGGCATGGGGGTCAGACTAGCCCGGCGGGCGGGCGGGGTGGAGGCCCGGCGAGCAGGTCCGCAGGCCGGACCCCGGCGTGGCGGCACTCCCGGCGTGCGGGACAATGGTGTCGTGACTCGGATCGTGATCATCGGTGGCGGACCCGGCGGCTACGAGGCGGCGCTGGTGGCCGCTCAGCTCGGCGCGGAGGTGACCGTCGTCGACCGCGACGGTCTGGGCGGATCGGCGGTGCTCACGGACTGCGTGCCGTCGAAGACCCTGATCGCGACCGCGGAGGTGATGACCACCTTCGACAGCTCGTACGAGGAGCTGGGCATCACCGTCGCCCCGGACGGGGCGGGCCGCGAGGGCGGCGAGAAGGTCGTCGGCGTGGACCTGGGCAAGGTCAACCGCCGTGTGAAGCGCCTGGCGATCGCGCAGTCCCACGACATCACCCAGTCCGTCACCCGCGCCGGTGTCACCGTGCTGCGCGGCCGCGGCCGGCTCGGCGCCGGCGGGCAGGCCGTGGACGGCTCCCGCGAGGTGCTGGTGGACGGGCCGGACGGCGGCGTGCAGTCGCTGCGCGCCGACGCCGTGCTGATCGCCACCGGCGCCCACCCGCGCGAGGTGCCGGACGCCAAGCCGGACGGCGAGCGGATCCTCACCTGGACCCAGGTGTACGACCTGGAGGAGCTGCCGCGCGAGCTGATCGTGGTCGGCTCCGGTGTGACCGGCGCCGAGTTCGCCGGCGCGTACCAGGCGCTCGGTTCGAAGGTCACCCTGGTCTCCAGCCGCGACCGGGTGCTGCCGGGCGAGGACCCGGACGCCGCCGAGGTGCTGGAGGACGTCTTCCGCCGCCGCGGCATGAACGTGATGAGCCGCTCGCGGGCCGAGAGCGCCAAGCGGATCGGCGACCGGGTCGAGGTGACCCTCTCGGACGGCAAGGTGATCGAGGGCACCCACTGCCTGATGGCGGTCGGCTCGATCCCGAACACCTCCGAGATGGGCCTGGAGGAGGCCGGGGTCAAGCTCAACGACTGGGGCCAGATCCAGGTCGACCGGGTCTCCCGCACCAGCGCTCCGGGCGTGTACGCGGCCGGCGACTGCACGGGCGTCTTCATGCTCGCCTCGGTCGCCGCCATGCAGGGCCGGATCGCGATGTACCACGCGCTGGGCGACGCGGTGCAGCCGCTGAACCTGAAGACCGTGGCCTCCAACGTCTTCACCGACCCGGAGATCGCCACCGTCGGCTACACCGCCGCCGACGTGCAGTGCGGCAAGATGGACGCCGTCGTGGTCAAGCTGCCGCTGCGCGGCAACCCGCGGGCGAAGATGCAGGGCATCCGGGACGGCTTCGTGAAGCTGTTCTGCCGCCCGGGCACCGGCATCGTGGTCGGCGGCGTGGTCGTCGCCCCGCGGGCCAGCGAGCTGATCCACCCGATCTCGCTCGCGGTGGACGCCAATCTGACGGTCGAACAGGTGGCCAGCGCCTTCACCGTCTACCCGTCCGTCTCCGGCTCGACCGCCGAGGCCGCCCGGCAGCTGCACATCCGCAAGCGGGCCGACGGCGAATCCTGAGCTCAGGCGCACACTCGAGGGGCGGCTGCCGATCGGCGGCCGCCCCTCGGGCATGCCGGAGCGTCACCCGGACGGCGGGCGCAGCCCCCGGATTGCTGACGGCGCGTATTGTACGGTCACGCGCCGCTCGTGCGTGAGCATTTCCCGCTACCAGCTGCAAACGCCTGAAAGCAGACGGTCACGCGGGTTACCGTCAGTTCTGTGTTTGCAGCAGAACGTCGCCAGTTGATCCTCGAAATGGTGCGCGCCAACGGAGCCGTCTCGCTCCGGGAGTTGGCCCGCGTCGTCCAGACCTCCGAAGTGACCGTGCGTCGTGACGTACGGGCGCTGGAGGCAGAAGGGCTCCTCGACCGCCGGCACGGCGGCGCGGTGCTCCCCGGCGGCTTCAGCCGCGAACCCGGCTACCCGCAGAAGACCCACCTGTCCGCGGCGGAGAAGAGCGCCATCGCGGACCTCGCCGCCTCCCTGGTGGAGGAGGGCGACGCGGTGGTGGTCGGCGCCGGCACCACCACCCAGGAGCTGGCCCGCCGGCTGGCCCGGGTGCCCGGGCTGACCGTCGTCACCAACTCGCTGCTGGTCGCCCAGGCGTTGGCGCACGCCAACCGCGTCGAGGTGGTGATGACCGGCGGCACCCTGCGCGGCTCCAACTACGCGCTGGTCGGCAGCGGCGCGGAACAGGCGCTGCAGGGGCTGCGGGTCGCCAAGGCCTTCATCTCCGGCAGCGGCCTGACCGCCGAACGCGGGCTGTCGACCGCCAACATGCTGTCCGCGAGCGTGGACCGGGCACTGGTGCAGTCGGCCGCCGAGGTCATCGTCCTCGCCGACCACACCAAGCTCGGCACGGACAGCATGTTCCCGACCGTCGAGTCCGAGGCCATCACCCGGCTGGTCACCGACGAGCAGGCCGGCGCGGACGACACCACCGCCCGCGAACTGGACGCGCTGGCCGACCGCGGCGTGCAGATCGACCTGGCGCCGATCGGCGGCTCCCCGGGCGGCAGCGACGCCCCGGTGCACGGCACCGGCAGCGGGCCCGTCCACCAGACCCAGCCCGGCCCGCTGGCCCGCCGCCCCTCGCCGCCGCCCGGTGGCGCCCCGCTGCCCGGGCAGCGCCGTCCGGGCGCCCACGGCGGTCCGGTCGGCCCCGGCGGAATGCCCGTCCGGCTGGCCGAGTTGGGGCTGCCGCGCGGCCGGTGACGGGACCCCCGAACCGGTGAAAAACCGCGACCGGTCCGCACTCCCCGAAGGGCGTACGGACCGGTCGTCGGATTGACGGGCGGGGCATCGGCCCCGGATCCGGGTCAGTCCTCGATCTCGCTCAGTCCTTGATCTCGCAGAGCGCGGCGCCGCTGCTGACGCTGGCGCCCACCTCGGCCTTGAGGCCGACGACGGTGCCCGCCTTGTGGGCGTTCAGCGGCTGCTCCATCTTCATCGCCTCCAGGACCACGATCAGCTCGCCCTCGGCGACGACCTGGCCCTCCTCCACGGCGACCTTGACGATGGTGCCCTGCATCGGCGAGGCCAGGGTGTCGCCGCCGACGGCCGAGCCGGCCTTCTTGGCGCCCACCCGGCGCTTGGCCTTCGCGGCCCCCGCACCGGCCGCCGGGGCCGACGCGACGCCGAGCGAGGAGGGCAGCGAGACCTCGATCCGCTTGCCGCCGACCTCGACCACCACGGTCTCCCGGGTCTCGGCCTCGTCGCCCTCGGCGCCCGCGCCGGCGAACGCCGGGATGGTGTTCTCGAACTCGGTCTCGATCCAGCGGGTGAAGACCTTGAACGGCCCGTCCTCGCCGTGCACCTCGGGCGCGAACGCCGGGTCCGTGACGACCGCCTGGTGGAACGGGATGGCGGTGGCCATGCCCTCGACCTTGAACTCGGCCAGCGCGCGCCTGGCCCGCTCCAGGGCCTGCTTGCGGTCCCGGCCGGTGATGACCAGCTTGGCCAGCAGGGAGTCCCAGGCCGGGCCGATGACCGAGCCGGTCTCGACGCCCGAGTCCAGGCGCACGCCCGGGCCGGACGGCGGGGCGAACAGCGTGACGGTGCCGGGCGCGGGCAGGAAGTTGCGGCCCGGGTCCTCGCCGTTGATGCGGAACTCGAAGGAGTGGCCGCGGATCTCGGGGTCGCCGTAGCCCAGCTCCTCGCCGTCTGCGATCCGGAACATCTCGCGGACCAGGTCGAGGCCGGTGACCTCCTCGGTGACCGGGTGCTCCACCTGCAGACGGGTGTTGACCTCCAGGAAGGAGATCGTGCCGTCCAGCGCCACCAGGAACTCGCAGGTCCCGGCGCCGACGTAGCCGGCCTCCTTCAGGATGGCCTTGGACGCGCGGTACAGCTCGGCGTTCTGCTCGGCGGTCAGGAACGGCGCGGGCGCCTCCTCGACCAGCTTCTGGTGCCGGCGCTGCAGCGAGCAGTCACGGGTGGACACGACGACCACGTTGCCGTGCTGGTCGGCGAGGCACTGGGTCTCGACGTGGCGCGGGTTGTCCAGGTAGCGCTCGACGAAGCACTCGCCGCGGCCGAAGGCGGCGACCGCCTCGCGCACCGCGGACTCGAACAGCTCCGGGATCTCCTCCAGCGTGCGGGCGACCTTCAGGCCGCGGCCGCCGCCGCCGAACGCCGCCTTGATGGCGACCGGCAGGCCGTGCTCGCGGGCGAAGGCGACGACCTCGTCGGCGCCCGCGACCGGGTCCGGCGTGCCGGCGACCAGCGGGGCACCGGCGCGCTGCGCCACGTGCCGGGCGGTGACCTTGTCGCCGAGGTCGCGGATGGCCTGCGGCGGCGGGCCGATCCAGATCAGACCGGCGTCGAGGACGGCCTGGGCGAACTCGGCGTTCTCCGACAGGAACCCGTAACCGGGGTGGACGGCGTCGGCACCGGAGTCGGCGGCGGCCTTGAGGACCTTCGCGATGTCCAGGTAACTGGTGGCCGGGGTGTCACCGCCCAGCGCGTAAGCCTCGTCGGCCGCGCGGACGTGCAGCGCATCCCGGTCCGGCTCGGCGTAGACGGCGACGCTGGCGATACCGGCGTCCGAGCAGGCACGGGCGACGCGGACGGCGATTTCCCCGCGGTTGGCGATGAGCACCTTGCGCACTGTGGCTCCCTTCTTGAACCTCGTTGAGTTTATGGATTCCTGGGCGGTACCGGCGAGTAGCCCCAGGTTGTGAACTATCCCACACGCTCGGTGATGGAATTCGTCACGTTGTCTACGGTCCGTGAGATGACCGCGCAGGTCACCGCCGGTGCCGTCGCGGCGGCGCGGGCGTCGGCCCGCGGCCGGGCCGCGGCGTGGCGGCACGTGGCATGCGACACAGTTTCACGGACCCGGTCAGGAGGCCGCGGCGGGGGTGGTGGGCCGCCGCAGTGCCTCGGTCGTCACGTCGGCGGCCAGCTCCACCATGTCCGGCCCGTACGCCTCCGGGTTGACCACCCGCAGGACCAGCGCGAAGGTGCCGTTCCGGCCGTACCGGCGGGCGAGTTCGCGGTGGTGCGCGACCAGGTAGCGCACGCCGGCCTGGTTGGCGGTGCCGGTCTGGCCGGAGACCAGGAAGACCGGGCGGCCGCCGTCCGGGGTGGCGATCCGGGCCAGCAGGGTGTGCGCCCGCTCCTGGTCGGCGGTGAAGTCGCGGTCGCCCACCACGATGACGTTGCTGCCCGGGCCGGGGCCGGAGGTGACCAGGGCGCCCGGTAGGCCCCAGGCGAGGTGGGCGGCGGTCCGCTCGTTGCTGACCGGACCGCCCAGGCACAGCTCGGTCTTGGCGCCCAGCCCCCGGTGCGCGGAGTCGTGCGCGACCAGTTCGGACCGCGCCCCGCACTCCTCGACCAGCCCGGCCAGCCACATCAGGGCGTAGGCGTCCCGGCGGGTCACGGTGTGCGCGTGCGAGCCCTCACCGACGCTGCGGGGCACCACGATCAGGCACTCGCCGCCGGCCGGCAGCCCGAGGAACTCCCGCACCCGCTCGATCCTCCGGCGGCGGCGCAGGGCCTGGGCGAGCCAGCCGAGGCCGGCGCTGATGGCGCTGGCGACCAGGCCGAGCACCACGTTGAGCACGTTGTCGTTCATCGCCGAGCTTTCCCCCCGTCCGGACGCCGGCCAGCTTAGGGCCACAACTGCCCGGTGCGGCAGTTCACTTGGTCCACAGATCAGTGATGCGCAGGTCGAGGTCGGCGAGCAGGCGGCGCAGCAGGGGCAGCGAGAGGCCGATGACGTTGCCCGGGTCGCCGTCGATGCCGTCGACGAACGGCGCCGAGCGGCCGTCCAGGGTGAACGCGCCGGCCACGTGCAGGGGTTCGCCGGAGGCCACGTAGTCGGCGATCTCGGCGTCGTCCGGGGTGCCGAAGCGGACGGTGGTGGAAGCGGTGGCCGAGGCCCGGCGGCCGGTCGCGGTGTCGATCACGCAGTGGCCGGTGCGCAGCACCCCGGCGCGGCCGCGCATCGCGTGCCAGCGGGCGGTCGCCTCGGCGGCGTCGGCGGGCTTGCCGAGGGCCTGGCCGTCCAGTTCGAGGACGGAGTCGCAGCCGATCACCAGCTCGCCGCCGGTGAGTTCGGCGGCGACGGCCCCGGCCTTGGCCTCGGCCAGCACGAGGGCGAGCTCGGCGGGGGTGGCGGCGCTCAGCGCGTCCTCGTCGACGCCGCTGACCACCACGCGCGGGTCGAGGCCCGCCTGGCGCAGCAGGCCGAGGCGGGCGGGGGAGGCGGACGCGAGGACGAGGGTGCGCTGGTCGGTCATGGCCACCAGGGTAGGGGCTGCCGGTGCCCGCCGTTCAGGTGAACGGGCGGGTGAGCATGAACAGGACGGCACCCACCAGCACCAGGGCGGCGAGCACCTTGCCGGCCCGGTGCATCCGTTCCTGCATGCGGCGCGCCTCCTGGGAGGGCTCGTCGCGGGGGTCTGACCAGAGCACCCGTCCAGGGTGCGCCGCGCCGGGCGCCCGGCGCCTGAGTATCCGTACTCAGGTTCCGGGCCGACCGGTGGACCGGTCGGCCCGGGGAGCGGCCGGTGCGACGACGAACCGGCCGGAAACGCCGTACGGGAGCGGGAAGTCGGCCGGTCCGACTTCCCGCTCCCGTACGGGGTGGATCAGCGCGCCCAGCCGGCGGTGCGCCAGGCGTTCACGCCGGGGTGGAGCGTGGGGCGGAGCAGCCGGGCGCGGTCGTTCCAGGGGGAGGCCGGGCCGACACCGGCCAGGCGCGCCGCGTCGGCGGCGGCCTGTGCGGCGGCGGCCCGGGCCTGGACCACCGCCAGGACGGTGGCAAGCTCCTCGGGGGTCGGCTGCCCGTGCAGCACGTGGATCGGGGCCATGGTTCGATTCTCTCCCGTACGGGCCTACAGGGGGATGTTGCCGTGCTTCTTCGGCGGCAGCACCTCGCGCTTGCCGCGCAGCGCCCGCAGGCCCCGGACGATGTGCCGGCGGGTCTCGCTGGGCGCGATGACCGCGTCCACGTAGCCGCGCTCGGCCGCCAGGTACGGGTTCAGCAGGGTGTCCTCGTACGAGGCGATCAGCTCGGCGCGCTTCTCCTCGACGGTGCCGGCGGCCTCGGCCTCGGCGATCTCCCGGCGGTGCAGGATGTTGACCGCGCCCTGGGCGCCCATCACCGCGATCTGCGCGGTCGGCCAGGCCAGGTTGAGGTCGGCGCCCAGGTGCTTGGAGCCCATGACGTCGTACGCGCCGCCGAAGGCCTTGCGGGTGATCACGGTGATCAGCGGGACGGTGGCCTCGGCGTAGGCGTAGATCAGCTTGGCGCCGCGGCGGATGATGCCGTCCCACTCCTGCTCGGTGCCGGGCAGGAAGCCGGGCACGTCGACGAAGGTCAGCACCGGGATGTTGAAGGAGTCGCAGGTGCGGATGAAGCGGGCGGCCTTCTCGCTGGCGTTGATGTCCAGGCAGCCGGCCAGGTCCATCGGCTGGCTGCCGACGATGCCGACCGAGTGGCCCTCGACCCGGCCGAAGCCGGTGATGATGTTGCCCGCGAACAGCGGCTGGGTCTCCAGGAACTCGCCGTCGTCGACGATGTGC
The DNA here is from genome assembly GCF_041053115.1 of Streptomyces sp. Y1. Taxonomy (NCBI): domain Bacteria; kingdom Bacillati; phylum Actinomycetota; class Actinomycetes; order Kitasatosporales; family Streptomycetaceae; genus Streptomyces; species Streptomyces sp. Y1. The sequence goes on from NZ_CP163445.1 coordinate 4,679,814, forward strand.
TCGATCACCGTGCGCATGTCGTACGGCTGGTTCGCCGAGTCCGGCACGACGGTGTCGAGTTCGAGGTCCTCGTCGGTGATGGAGAGGTCGGCCTGCTCGGGGTAGGTCGGCGGGTCCGAGAGGTTGTTGGAGGGCAGGTACGAGAGCAGGCTCTTGACGTACTCGATCGCCTCCTTCTCGTCCGCGGCCAGGTAGTGCGCGTTGCCGGACTTGGTGTTGTGGGTGCGCGCGCCGCCCAGCTCCTCCATGCCGACGTCCTCGCCGGTGACGGTCTTGATCACGTCCGGGCCGGTGATGAACATGTGCGAGGTCTGGTCGGCCATCACCACGAAGTCGGTGATCGCGGGGGAGTACACCGCGCCGCCGGCGCAGGGGCCCATGATCAGCGAGATCTGCGGGATGACGCCGGAGGCGTGCACGTTGCGGCGGAAGATCTCGCCGTACAGGCCGAGCGAGACCACGCCCTCCTGGATGCGGGCGCCGCCGGAGTCGTTGATGCCGATGACCGGGCAGCCGGTCTTCAGCGCGAAGTCCATGACCTTGACGATCTTCTCGCCGAACACCTCGCCCAGCGAACCGCCGAAGACGGTGAAGTCCTGGGCGAACACGGCGACCTGGCGGCCGTCCACGGTGCCGTAGCCGGTCACCACGCCGTCGCCGTACGGCCGGTTCTTCTCCTGGCCGAAGTTGGTCGAGCGGTGCCGGGCGAACTCGTCGAACTCGACGAAGGAGTCCTCGTCCAGCAGCTCCACGACGCGCTCGCGGGCCGTCAGCTTGCCCTTGGCGTGCTGCTTCTCGACGGCCTTGGCGGAGCCGGAGTGCACCGCCTCGTCGAGCCTGCGGCGCAGGTCGGCGAGCTTGCCGGCGGTGGTGTGGGGGTCGTACGGCGCCTCGGTCATTTCCGGTGGCTCTCCCTGATCATCGGCCGCCGCGACCTGTTCCGAGTGCGCGCGGACCGGAGTGGGGCCCGCGCAGGAGGGCAGGGCGGCGCTGCGAACTACCGTTAAGTAGCGTAGCCAGCGCGCGGCTCCCGACGTAACGTCCTGCGGTTATGGCCAGCGACACAGTGTGTCCGTCCGCGTTCTGAGGGACGATAGGGCGGCCTACGGCCGCAGGCCGTGCCCGGTGGCAAGGCCTAGTGTGCTTCTCATGACCGCACCCGACACCCCCCGCCGCAGCGGGCTGCGCGGCTTCGCCGCCTCCGCCGGACCGTCGCCCTGGACCGACCTGGACCGGCCGCCGCTCGACGCGGCGGCGCTGCGCCGCGACCTGGTCGCCCCGGGCGGGCTGTGGACCGCGCTGGACGTCGTCGCCGAGACCGGCTCCACCAACAGCGACCTCGCCGAGCGGGCCCGGGCCGGCGCCCCGCAGGGCGCGGTGCTGGTCGCCGAGGCGCAGCGCGCCGGGCGCGGCCGGCTGGAGCGGCAGTGGACGGCCCCGGCCCGCTCCGGGCTGTTCCTGTCCGTGCTGCTGCGCCCGGAGCAGGTGCCCGTGGAGCGGTACGGCTGGCTGCCGATCCTGGTCGGGGTGTCCGCGGCGAGCACGCTGGGCCGGATCGCCGGGGTCGAGGTCGGGCTGAAGTGGCCCAACGACCTGCAGGTGGAGATCGACGGCACGGAGCGCAAGGTCGGCGGCATCCTCACCGAGCTGGGCGGCGGCGCGGTGGTGGCCGGCCTCGGCCTGAACGTCTCGCTGCGCGCGGACGAGCTGCCCGTCCCCACCGCCGGCTCGCTGGCGCTGGCAGGCGCCGCCGTCACCGACCGGTCGATCCTGCTGCGCGCCCTGCTGCGCGAGTTCGCCGAGCTGTACGGCGAGTGGACGGAGGCGGCCGGCGACCCGCACGCGAGCGAGCTGCTGCGCGCCTACGTGGACCGCTGCACGACGCTCGGCCGGCAGGTGAAGGTCCACCTGCCCGGCGACCGCGAGCTGGTCGGCGAGGCGGTGGCGATCGACGGCGACGGCCGGCTGGTGGTCCGCACCGCGGACGGCGCGCGCCGGGCGGTCGGCGCCGGGGACGTGGTGCACGTGCGCCCCGAGCCCCGCTGACGCCACCGGGCCCTGCTGACGCCGTGCCCCCCTGGGCCCCGGTGACGCGCTGAGCCCCGCTGAGCGGTCGCCGGTGCCCCGGCCACCGGGCGTCCGGGTCGTCATGTCCCCGCTTACCTCCCCTTGACCCGGGCGGATGCCCCGGATGACGGGATTCCGTGCGAATATTCCACCTGGCAGCGGTGTGAGGCGCGCCACTGCCCCGAGGGGTGGCCAAACGCGCCCGGACAGGCAGCGCGCCCGGACAGGCAGGACACGAGGCAAGTGCGGCGACCGCACGGGGACGGACCGGTGGCAGAGGACGGCAGCAGCGACGCGGCGGCGGACGACCACGGCCAGACGGTCGCGCTCGAACTGGAACGGCTGATCCTGGACGCGCCGCGCCACTACACCCCGTACCAGGCCGCGCGCGCCGCCGACGTCCCGATGGAGCTGGCCACCCGCTTCTGGCGGGCGATGGGCTTCCCCGACATCGGCCAGTCCCGGGCGCTCACCGACGGTGACGTGATCGCGCTGCGCCGGCTCGCCGGCCTGGTGGAGTCCGGGCTGCTGAGCGAGTCGATGGCGATCCAGGTGGCCCGCTCCACCGGGCAGACCACCGCGCGGCTGGCCGGCTGGCAGATGGACACCTTCCTGGAGAACCTCACCCAGTCCGTCGAGCCCGGGCTGACCCGCGCCGAGGTCGCGTACCCGCTGGTCGAGCTGCTGCTGCCGGAGCTGGAGCAGTTCCTGGTGTACGTCTGGCGGCGCCAGCTGGCCGCGGTGACCGGCCGGGTGGTGCAGGCCGCCGAGGACCACGAGATCACCAGCGGCCGGCTCGCGGTGGGCTTCGCCGACCTGGTCGGCTTCACCCGGCTGTCGCGGCGGCTGGAGGAGGAGGACCTCGGCGAGCTGGTCGAGACCTTCGAGAACACCTGCTCCGACCTGATCGCCGGCCAGGGCGGCCGGGTGATCAAGACCCTCGGTGACGAGATCCTGTTCGTCTCCGAGGACCCGGCCACCGCCGCCGAGATCGCGCTCGGCCTGATCGAGGCGCTGGCCGGGGACGACACCATCCCGGCGCTGCGGGTCGGCATGGCCTTCGGCACGGTCACCTCGCGGATGGGCGACGTCTTCGGCACCACCGTCAACCTGGCCAGCCGGCTCACCTCGATCGCGCCCAAGGACGCGGTGCTGATCGACGGCGAGTTCGCCGCCGCGCTGGAGCAGAACGGCGCCGTCGCGCCGGCCGACGCGGAGGGCCCGGGCCTGGCCGAGGCGCTGTCCGTGGCGGCCGGGATGCCGGCCTCCGGGCTGCCCGTCCCGGCGCCGGAGCCCGGCGGGCGCTTCCACCTGCAGCCGATGTGGCGCCGGCCGGTGCGCGGGCTCGGGCTGGTCGAGCCGTGGCTGCTGTCGCGCTGGCTCAAGGCGGAGTAGCGGCCGGCGGCCCGCGGGGCGCTCGGGCCGGGAGGGCCTACCCGGCTGCCGAACGGTTGAAGCTCGTACCGGTTTGTCGTCAGCCGACCGGGGCAAACGGGGCATAACCGAATGAAACCGCCATAGTCTTGGTGCAAGCGGCCGGACTGGCCTTGGAGGGGTCTGGCGCGACCGAGCACAGGGAGCGAGGCGAGCCGGTGAGCAGTGAGGCGATCATGACGGACCGCGGCTGCGACTGCGACGGTCCCCGGCGGCCGGACCCGCTGCCCGACCTGCGGCTGCAGTCCGTGGTCGAGCTGGCCCAGGACATGGCCGGCGCGCTCACTCCGCTGGAAGCCGTCCGGGCCGCCGCCGCCCGGGCCACCGAGGCGCTCGGCGCCACCATGGCCGCCGTCTCGGTGTGGGACCGCGAGTCCGGCCGGCTGCGCGTCCTGGTCAACCACGGCGAGCTCGCGCCCGGCGAGGAGGAGCTCCCCGAGGACGAGTCCTACCCCGTCGCCGACTTCCCCGAGATCGTCACGTACCTGGACGAGCGCTGGACCACCGGGCGGCTGCCGCGCGCCTGGGTGCAGACCGCCGAGAGCGTCGAACCGCACGCCGGGCACGCACACCCCACCGCCGGCGCGTACTGCCAGGAACGCGCCGCCGCACTGCGCCGGCGCGGGCGCGCCTGCTGCGTGGTCGCGCCGATCGTGCTGCACGGGCAGGCCTGGGGCGAGCTGTACCTCGCCCGCTCGCTCGGGATGCCCGGGTTCACCGACGCCGACGCCGACTACGCCACCCTGCTCGCCGCCCAGGTCTCGGCCGGCCTCGCGCAGACCGAACGCCTGGCCGACCTGCGCCGGCTCGCCTTCTCCGACCCGCTCACCGGCCTCGCCAACCGGCGCGCGGTGGACGAGCGGCTGGAGAGCGCGCTGGCCGCGCACAACCGGGACGACACCGTCGTCTCGCTGGTCGTCTGCGACGTCAACGGGCTGAAGCGGGTCAACGACCAGCTCGGCCACGAGATGGGCGACCGGCTGCTCGAACGCTTCGCCCACCAGCTCTCGCTGGCCGCCGCCAAACTCCCCGGCAGCCTCGCCGCCCGGCTCGGCGGCGACGAGTTCTGCCTGCTCGTGGAGGGGCAGAAGGCGGACGAGGTGGTCGCCGTCGCCGAGGAGCTGTGCGCCCGGGCGCTGGCGCTGGCCGAGGGCGAGGGCGTCGCCTGCGGGGTCGCCTCCACCGGGGACTCGATCGGGCCGGTCACCACGCCCGACCGGCTGTTCCGGCTCGCCGACGCCGCCCAGTACCGCGCCAAGGCCGCCCGCGCCGCGCACCCCGTCGTCGCCGGGCGCAGCCACGGCCCCGGCTTCTCGCCCGACCCGACCGTGCTGCTCGCCGACGCCGCCGACCCGCACCGCCGCGCGGACGGCCGGCGCGGGCCCACCGGGCGGGCCGGCGCGGGCGACCGGCGGCGGTTCCGCGGCGCCGCCCACAGCGCCGACCCGGGCCAGCTGCTCACCGCCGTCCTCTCCGCGCTCGACCGGGCCGCGGCCGCCAAGGCCGTCCACCCCGCCGACACCCTCGGCAAGCTCGTGGTCGTCGCCGAGACCTCCGCCCGGCTGCTGGACGCGGTCGGCTGGTGGGTCTCGTACGTGCCGCCCGGCTCGCAGCTGATGCGCACCGCGCAGCACGCCGTCTACCGGATGACCAGCGGGCCCAGCAGCTCGCGGGCCGAGACCGCGCGCGCCCAGATCGAGGCGCCGGACGCCGTCTTCGACCTGCGGCACTACCCGATGACCCGGCGGGCGGTGCGCGGCGGGGCCTTCGCGCTGCGCGCGGGCGCGGCGGGCAACGATCCGGCGGAGGAGGCCATGCTGGTGGTCTCCGGCTACCGGGGCATGGTCGCGGCGGGCGGGCGGAACCCGGCCGGCGGCTGGCTGGTCGAGCTGTTCGCCGACGACGCCACCCTGCCGCTCGGGCAGGCGGCGAGCGCGATGCGCGCGCTGGTCGCGGTCGGGTTGGCGGGCCCGGCCTCGCCGCCGGTGGTCTGACGGCGGTGCTCTGACGGCGGCGGGCCGGACGGCGGTGGGTCTGACGGCGGTGGTCCGACGGCCGGGCCCCGGGGGCGCGCGGGTGGGGCGGTGTGCGCGGGGGCGTGCGCGCCGGGGTGGTGCGGGTCGGTCGCGGGGGGAGTGCGGTAACGATCCGGACAAGCGCGGTCGCACGCCCGGATCTGCTTCGTACCCTGGCCGGTGCCTGCAGGCCAGTCGCCCCTGAAGACGTGTCAGAAAGCGCGGTCAGTGCGCCATTTGGCGTAGAAGCGCGCTCCCGGGTGGCGTACCAATGGGGTACGGGCCGACGCCGATCCGGGAGGGCGGAATGACACTGGCGGCCGTGCACCACTGGATCGTGGTGCTCGACATCGAGGCGTTCAGCACGCGGCCGGACCCCGTCCAGCGGTCGCTGCGGGACGCGATGTACCAGGTGCTCCGGGAGGCCGTCGCGCAGGCCGGCCTGCCGGCCGACGCCGTCGCCACCGAGGACCGCGGGGACGGCGTGCTGATCCTCGTGCAGCCGCAGGTCTCGCCGGTGCTGCTGGCCGGCGCGCTGATCCGGGCGCTGGACGACGGCCTCGCCGAGAAGGCGCGGATGTTCAGTCCGGCGCACGCCCTGCGCCTGCGGGTCGCGCTGCACCAGGGGCTGGTCAGCCGGGACGCCGACGGCTGGTCGGGGGACGCGGTGAACTGGACCTTCCGGCTGGTCGACGCCGCGCCGCTGCGCGCGGTGCTGGCCCGGGCCCGGCGGGCCAACCTGGCGTTCATCGTCTCGGACGAGGTCTACCGGGGCGTCGTGCGGCACGAGTACCGCACGGTCGACCCGGCGGCGTACCTGCCGGCCGACTTCGAGGTCAAGCACGGGCTCCCCGCCCGCGGCTGGATCACCGTGCCCGGCTACCCGGCGCCGCCCGGGCTCGACGCCGGGCCGGAAAGCAGCCAGGCGGACGAGCCTGCCGGTGAGCCGCAGCCCGCCGCCCCGGCGGCGCGGGTGGTATTCGAGATCCACGGGGACGTGCGGGGCGACGCGGTGGCCGGCGACAAGAACGTCCACCAGGCACCGAACTCCCCGGGCCGTCGATGACGACGCCCGGGGACGCGGGGCCGGCGGTAACGGGGGTTCCGCCGGCCGAGGGGGGAGCGGGCCCGGCGTCCGGCCCGGCGGCACCGCCCGCCGCCGGGCCGGACGGGCCCGCCCCGGACGGCCCGCCCGCCGGCGACGGCGCCGGCGGCGGGTCGTCCGGCGACCCCGGTGGCTCCGGCAGCCCCGGCGGCGAGCGCGCAGCCGGGGACCCGGCTCACGATGCGGACCGGGATCGTGCCAGGGCCACCCGGTTCGCCCAGGGCATGCTGCGCCACGACACCGTGCGGCACGCTTTCGCCAGCATCGACGGCGACCTGGTCGCCGGGGACAAGAACGTCTTCCTGGTCGGTGGTGGCCGGGCCCCGCTGCGGCTGGTCTCCCCGCTCGTCCTGGAGCAGGTGCGCAAGGCCTTCGCGGAGCCGGCCGGCTGGCCCGAGGTGCGGGCCGCGTTCGGCCGGCGCCCGCTGGCGATCCTGCGCGGCCCGGCCGGCTCCGGCAAGACCACGGCCGCGCTGCGGCTGCTGCTCGGCTGCTCCGTCGACCGGACGTACCACCTGGACCGCACCACCGACCTCGGCGCGCTCGCCGCGCGGCTGGAGGCCGACGCCGAGGAGGGGCCCGGCGAGCCGGTCGGCTACCTGGTGGACCAACCGGAGGACCGCGCGACCCTGGACGGCCCGCTGGTCCGGGCGCTCGACGGCGCCCTGCACCGCGCCGGGGCCCGGCTGGTGTTGACCGTCGACCAGGAGAGCGGGCTGGTCGATCCCGAGCTCCTCGGCCACGTCATCGACCTGCCCGACCCGCCCGAGCCCGCCGCGATCGTCCGCAGGCACCTGGACTGGCGGCTCGGCGAGGCCGTCGCCACCCTGCTGCTCAGCCGCCGGGGCGTGGCGGAGCTGATCAACGAGCAGCTGGCCGCGGACGGTGCCTGCCGGGCGGCGGCCGAGCTCGCGGCCGCGCTGGCCGACGCCGCCGAGGCCACCGCTAGCGGCGCGCCCGACCTCGACCTGGTCCGCGAGAAGCTGGCCCGGCGCGGTGAGGAGGACTTCGAGATCTGGGTCGAGAACCTGGACGACCCCTTCCTGCGCTGCTACGCCGTCGCCCTCGCGGTGCTCAACGGCCTCCCGCAGGAGGACGTGGCCGCCGCCGCCCGCGGGCTGTACCGCAGGCTCGGCGTCGAGGACTATGCCGTGCTGGCCACCGCGGACGGCCACCTGCCGCGGGTGCGCGAGCCGTACCAGGTGCCGCGCCGCCGGCGGCTGGCCCGGCTGCGCGCCCAGGCGGTGCCGGTCCGGCTCTACAGCCCCCACGGGCGGGTGCCCGCAGAGGGCCTGCGGTTCAAGGACCCGGGCTATCCGCGCCGGCTGATCCAGCACGCGTGGACCGAGTTCCCGCTGCACAGCGTGCTGCTGGACTGGCTCGACGAGCTGGTCGAGAACCCCTCCGAGCATGTCCGCACGCACGCCGGGGTCGCGCTCGGGGTGCTGGCCGACCGGTCCTTCCAGTACCTGCTGGACCACAAGCTCTTCGGCTGGGCGGGCGCCCCCGAGGCGGTTCGCCGCACCGCCGTCGCGCACGCCCTGAAGGTGTGCGTCCAGAACCCCGAACTGCGGGGCCGGGTGCGGAACCTGGCGGCCGGTTGGCTCGCGGAGGCGTCCAACCCGCTGCGGCAGGCCACCGCGGCCCGGGTGTACGCGGTGAGCCTCGGCGGTGGCGAGCCGCTGGTCGCGATCGACGCGCTGGCCCGGCTCTGCGTGGTGGACGAGGACCTCGACATCGCCTTCGCGGTCGGCGACAGCCTGAGCGACATCCTCACCGAGGACGGCCGGCTCGCCGCCGTGGTGCTCGGTCGGCTGCACACCGCACTCGCCGACCACCGGGCCCGCTACGCCGTCCTGCTGGCGTTCATGTCGGTCAACGAGCAGTTCGTGGTCGAGACCGAAACTCTGGCCGAGGCGGCCGTGATGCCGAACTGGCCCGGCCTGCTGGTCCAAGCCGACCGGGAGCCGGCGTTGCGCGCCCCGTTCGTCGCACTCTGGCGAGCGGCGTTGAACGAGGCCCACCCCGTCCACCGTGCGGTCGCCGAGGTCGTGCTGCAGCTGTGGGCCCGGTTGACCGAGGTCGACCCGCCGCTGCGGGAGGTCTTCGTCCGGTTGGTCGGTGCGCTGGCGGACGGTGACCGGCGCACCGCGACCATCCTGCGCCGCCAGGCCGTCGACTGGTCCGGTCCGCACAGCATCACCCCGTTCAACCGGACCACCGCCGCCGTCACCGCCGAACTGGACCGACAGGAGAGCGCGAGATGACCCCCACCCTGCCGCTGATCCTCAGCGAGGAGCCGGTGCCCCGGGGCCTGTCCGGCCCGGTGAAGGCGCTGAAACCGAGCGCCGCCGCCGTGTACGCCTCCTACGACGGCCAGTTGGCGTGGTTCCAGGGCCGGCCGCTCAGCTGGTCGCAGCAGTTCATGAGCAAGTACCGGACCAGGTACGAGGTCGACCTCAGCGACCACCGGCGCAAGGCGCACCTGAAGAGCTGGCCGCTGCCCTCCCAGGACCAGGCGCACTGCTTCGACGCCGTGGTGGATGTCGGCTTCCGGGTGCACGACCCGGTGGAGGTGGTGCGGCGCAACGTCACCGACGCGCTGGTCGTGGTCTACGGGCACATCGCCGCCGTCCTGCGGGTGATCGCCCGCGGCTACTCGATCCACCAGGCCGACCTCGCCGAACTGCGGATGAACCACGAGTGCGCCCGCGAGATGATGCTGCCGGAGGGCATCACCATCTACCGCTGCGTGGTCGACCTGCGCCTGGACGAGGCCGCCCGCACGTACATCGAGAACCTGACCAAGGCCGACCGGGACCGGCAACTGGCCGAGGCGGCGCAGCGGTTCGCCGAGGGCGCGGCCCACGGCAAGCAGGTGATCGACGGGATCGAGCTGGAGGGCCGGCTCGCCCGCGAACGGCGTGAACAGGCCGTCCGGCTGGAGCTGCAGGAGGAGCGGCGCCGGCTGCTGGGCGAGGGCGACCTCGACGTCAACCGGCTGATCACGCTGTTCATGCTGGAACACCCGGACCGGGCCGATGAAGCCGTCGAGATGCGCACCAAGTGGGAGGCGGCGCTCACCGCGCGGCAGGAGCAGTTCGACGAACGGTCCGTCGAGGTCTTCCGGTTCATGGTCCAGAGCAAGCTGATCCAGCCGGCCGACGTCGAGGTGATCCGGCAGCAGGCGCTCAACCGGGTGCAGGGCGCGACGCTGCCGGGCGGGACGGGCTCGGCGCTGCCGCCCGTCCGGTGGGGCGGGCCGGCCGCGTCCTCGGGCCGGACCGCCGTGCCGCCGCCCGTCATCGGGCCCGCGCCCGGGGCCGTCCCGCCGGGCGCCGCGCAGTCGGGGGCGGGCGTCCACTCGCCGCTGGTGGGGACGGTGGTCACGAACGGGCCGGGCGACCTCGCGTCCGGCGGCGGCCCGGTCACCGGGGTGCTGCCGATCTACCTGCTGATCGACGAGTCGGCGGCCGTCGCCGGCTGCCTCCCCGGGCTCAACAACGCGCTGCGCGGCCTGCACTCGGCCCTGCTCACCCCGCCGGAGTCGGCCGCCGGGCTGCGGCTCGCGGTGCTCGGCGCGGCCGGGGAGACCGTGCTGCACCTGCCGCTGGCCGCGGTCGAGTGGACCACCGTGATGCCGGAGTTGACGGTGCGCGCCGGCGCCCGGCACGACCTCGCCCTCGAACGGCTGCGGGCCCTCGTCGCGCAGGACCTGGCCCGGTTGAAGACCGAGCACCCGGTGGTGCACCGCCCGGTGCTCTTCGTGCTGTTCGGCGGGCCCTGCGAGGAGGACCCCGCCCGGTGGCGCGAGGCGCTGCGGGCGCTGACCGATCCGGTGGCCAACCCGGGCCACCCGACGATCATCGCGGTGGGCATAGGGCGGGCCGACGAGACGGAGATCCGGACCGTCGCCCACCTGCCCGAGCTCGCCTTCCTCGCCGAGCCCGGGCTCGACCTGCCCACCGCCGCCGAACGGTTCGCCTCGCTGCTGCGCGACTCCGTGCTGTACCTGGGCCGCGGCCTGGCCGGCGGTCGCCTCGACCTGTTCATCGAGTGCCCGCCCGGCCTGCGCCGGCTCGGCGGCGCCCGCTGAGCCGTACCGACCCCCCGACCCCCCTGACCCATCCGAACGGGCGCCCCGGGCGCCCGGAACCGAGAGGCAGTCCCTGACCATGGCGGACAACCGCGGCAACCTGATCCCGATGTACGTGGTCGCCGACGAATCCGGATCGATGACACCCGTCCTCGGCGAACTCAACTCCGGCCTGGCCTCCCTGCACCGCGCGCTGATGGCCGAGCCGATGGCGGCGGCGAAGATCAGATTCTCCGTGCTCGGCTTCTCCAACGGGATCGAGGTGCGGATGAGCCTCGCCGACCTGCGGGAGGAGGACGAGCTGCCGGTGCTCTCCAGTTACGGCGGCGGCACCAGCTACCGGGCGGTGTTCGACGACCTGCTGACCCGGATCCCCCAGGACGTCCGGGAGTTGAAGCGGGCCGGGTACACCGTCTACCGGCCCGCGGTGTTCTTCCTGAGCGACGGCCAGCCCAACAGCAACGAGGACTGGGTGAGCGTGCACCGCAAGCTGACCGACCGGCGCAGCCTGCCCGAGTCGCCGAACATCGCCGCCTTCGGCATCGGCGCCGCGGACGCCGCCACCATCCTGAACGTCGCCACCGACCGCAACTACGCCTTCGTCCAGATCCCCGGCGCCGACATCGGCGCGGCCATCACCAAGTTCTGCGCGGCCCTGACCACCAGCATCGTCGCCTCCGGCATGTCGCTGGCCGCGGGCAGCGCGGAGCTGGTGGTGGACCGGCCGGAGGGCTTCCGCATGGCGATCGACGTGGTGTGACGGTGAGCCCGGATCCTCGTGCGGGCGGGCCGGAGCACCGGGCCGCGCCGCCACCGCCGTCCGTGCCGCCGTCCGTGCCGCAGTCGGCGGCGAACCCGGGCGGGCCGGACGCCGCCGGGTTCCTGCCCGTGCCCGTCCGGACGGTCCGGCCGCCGGCGGTCGCCCGGGCGGGCGGCGACTCGGTGTACCGGCCGTTCTGGGGGCCGATCGAACTCGACCGGCCGGTGGAGCGGTTCGAGCCCAGGCCGCCGTCCGGCTCCTCGTACCGGCCGGACACCGTCTTCGACGGCTGGTCCAGCGAGCACCTGCGGATCCGGCTGGCCTCCGTGCGCGGCTACGCGCACCGGGCCAACGGACGGCTCCGGGAGGACGACGCCGCGGTCGCGCTGCACGACTCCGGGGTGCTGGTCTTCGCCGTCGCGGACGGCGTCTCCGGCGCCGAGCAGTCGCACCTGGGCGCCACCCTGGCCTGCCGGACGGCGGTGGACACCGTCACCCGGCAGCTGGGCGACGGCCGTGGCCCGGAACGGCTGGACTGGGCCGAGGTGCTGCACCACGCCGCCTACCAGCTGGTCGCGCAGACCAGGAAGATCCTCGAACTGCCCCGGGACGACACGGCGGCCGCGCAGCGCCTGATGGCCACCACCCTGGTGACGGGCGTGGCGGTGCCCAGCCCGCTCGGGCTGGACATCCAGCTGGTGTGCGCCGGGGACTCCGGGGCCTGGGTGCTGTCGCAGGGCGGCCGGTTCCTCCGGATCACCCCCGGCCGGTGCGGGGGCGGCGGTCGCGGGGTGGCCTCCTCGGCGGTGGAGGCGCTGCCCCGGAAGGTGACCGACCCGCGGGTGCACCGCACCACGGTGCTCGGCGCCGACCGGCTGTTGGTCGGCACGGACGGCTTCGGCGACCCGCTCGGCGACGGCACCGGCCCGGTCGGCCGGCTCTTCGCCGAGCACCTGGCGCCCACGCTGGAACCGCGCGGACTCGCCCACCTGCTCGACTTCTCCCGGGAGACCTTCGACGACGACCGCACCCTGCTCGTGGTGTGGCCCGCCTCGGCCGTGGAGGCGGCGCCGTGACCGCGATCCGGGTCGAGCGGCTGACCAGGGGCGACAAGCTCGGCCAGGGCGGCCAGGGCACCGTCTGGGACCTGCCCGGCCGGCTGATCAACGGCGAGTGGCCGATGGCGTACAAGGAGTACTCCGCCGCCTGCCGGGGCGAGTTGGACGGCCCGGCGCTGGACGCGATGGTCGAGTTCGTGCCCGGGCTGGCCGACGCCGCCGGGCGCTGGCTGTGCGAGCGGCTGGCCTGGCCGGCCGCCGTGGTGCTGGACGACCGGGGCCGCTGCGGCATCCTGATGCGGCTCGTCCCGGACGACTTCTTCCTCACCTCGCCGCACACCGGCCGGACCCTCGCCGGCTTCCAGTTCCTGCTGAACAACGAGGGGTACCTGAACCGGGTGGGGATCGCGATCAGCGACGAGCAGCGGCTCCAGCTGCTGCTCGACCTCTCCCGGACCCTGGCCGGCCTGCACCGGCTCGGCGTCGTGGTGGGCGACCTCTCGCCGAAGAACGTGCTGTTCCGGCTCGGCGCGGAGCCCGGCTGCTTCCTGATCGACTGCGACGCGATGCGGGTGCGGGGCCGGGACGCGCTCAAGCAGGCGGAGACTCCGGACTGGAGCCTGCCCGAGGGCGAACCGCAGGCCACCGAGCGCGGGGACGCGTACAAGTTCGGTCTGCTGGTGGTCCGGCTGCTCGCCGGGGAGCAGGACGGTCGGGACACCGGGGTGGTCGCCGCGCTCTCGCCGGACCTCGGCCGGCTCGCCGACGCCGCGCTCGGGAGCGATCCCGCCGGGCGGCCCGAACCCGCGGCGTGGGAAGGGCCGTTGCTGCGGGCCATCAGGGACCTTCGGACGCCTCCGGCCGGGCCGGACGGGCCGGACTGGACGATCGCGCCACCGAGTCCGCCGGGCGCGTCGGGACAGTCCGGCACGCCGGGGCCGTCGACGCCGGACAGCCCGCCGGGGCCGGGCAAGGTGCTGGCCGGGCTGCTGTTGGCCGTCGTGCTCGTCTGGGGTGGCGTCCAGGGGGTTTCGGCGCTCAAGGACCACGCCGACGCCGACCGCTCGACCCCCTCGTCCCGGACGCCCTACTCCACGCCCTACGCCACGCCGTACCGGCCTCCGACCGGCGGCACCGGCGGTGGCGGTACGACGGGCGGCGGCGTCGTTCCGCCCGACCCCGGGGCCCAGGCGAGGGCGCTCGACGTCCTGCTGGGCAGTAGCAGCAGCACCCGAACGGCCATCTCCGGCGCGGTCGACGACGTCGGCTCGTGCGGGAACGTCAGCTATGACGCGCAGGTGCTCCGCGGGGCGGCGGGGGACCGGAACGCCCTGGTCACCCGTCTGCAGAATCTCGACACCTCGGCCCTGCCGGCGGTGCTGTCCGCCCAGCTCCAGCAGGCCTGGAAGTCCTCGGCGCTGGCCGACCAGGCGTTCGCGCGCTGGGCGGACACCCAGGTCGGATGCACCGGAACGGCGAATCCCGACACTCCGGAACACGACGAGGCGTCCCGGCAGAGCGACGCGGCGACCGCCGCCAAGAAGGCCTTCGTCAACGCCTGGAACCCGATCGCCGCCCGGTACGGGCTGGCGCAGCGCGAGGAGACGGGCATCTGACGCACGGACCCTACGGTGCCCCCTCGCCGCGGGCCAGCCGCGCCAGCGCCTCCGGCCGGTGCAGCTCGATGACCAGGCGGCCGGTCCGCAGCCAGCCGGCCTCCCGCCACTCCTCCAGCAGCCGGTTGACGGTCCGCCGGGAGCTGAGCACGAGCCCGGCGAGGTCGTCCTGGGAGAGCGGCAGCGCGATCCGCACCTCGCCGGTGGGGGCCCGGGTGCCGTAGCGGTCGGCGAGTTCGAGCAGCAGCGCGGCCAGTCGGGGGCGGGCGACCGCCGAGCCGGTGGCCGCGCGCTGCTGGTCGGCCTCCCGCAGCCGGCCGGAGAGCACCTGCTGGAGGGCGTGCGCGACGGCCGGGTCGGCCTGTTTGACGGCGCCGAACCGGCTGAGCGGGATGTGCAGCGCGGTGACGTCGGTGAGGGCGTGCAGGGTGGCCGAGCGGGAGCCGCCGTCGAGGCCGGCCTGTTCGCCGAGCAGGTCGCCGGGGCCCCGGATGGCGAGGATCGCGCGGTAGCCGCCGCCGGATTCGACCAGGACCTTCACGCAGCCGCGCTCGATCACCAGCAGGTGGTCGGAGCGTTCGTGCTGCTGGAGGAGGGCGGCGCCCGCCGGGTAGTCGACCGGGCGGGCGGAGGCGCGCAGCCGTTGCCGGGCCCCGGCGTCGAGGAGCTGCCAGAACGGCGGACGGCCGCCCGGGGCCCGTCCGGCGGTGGTCATCCCAGCAGTCCGGCCAGGGCGACCAGGCCGCAGCCCACCACGGCGAGCAGCAGGGACTGCCGGACCCGGCGGTCCTTGACCCAGATGATCCGGCTCATCTCGACGAGTTGCCGGCTGAGCACGGGCAGCAGGTCGGTGTCCCGCAGTTCGTCGGCGAGCCGGTCGGGCGTCCAGTGCCGGAGCTGGCCGTAGTAGACGTAGTTCGGCGGGTCGCTGGGCCGTTTGCCCTCGCCGCGCGGCACGACGACCGAGACGGCGGCGACGGCGGCCAGGGCGAGGACGGCGACGCCGAGCCAGAAGGCCGTCGCGGGGAGTCCGCCGGAGGTACGGCCGAGGGTGGTGCCGGTGCCGGACAGGGCGACGATGGCGCCCAGTGCGGCGGACTCGATGGTGAGCGCGAAGGAGGCCTTGGAGTCGACCCTGCCGGTCACCTCGGTCAGCGCACCATGGATCTGCCAGGCGGTCTTGACCGCTTCTTCGTTCGACACGGGCCCCCCGGACGACCGTTGTGTTGGTTCCCCCGGGTTCTGCCGGGATCGGCACCCGGGCCCCACCGCTCCAGGATAGCCCCGGGCGGCCCGCCGGGCACGGGTCTCGCCGGGGTCGGGAGGTGAACTTCTCGCAGCGCCGGGGAGGTTGGCCGTCAGTGGCCCGAACGGCCGTTCGCGGTGGGTGGGTTGAGGGCGTGCAGGGCGGCGTCGACCAGCCGGTCCGCGTGCTCGTGGGTGAGCGGGCCGAGTTGGTGCAGCCAGCGGTAGTGGATCGGGCCGTAGACGAGTTCGACGGCGAGGTCGAGGTCGGTGTCGGGGGCGATCTGGCCGGCGTCGCGGGCGCTGCGGAGGCGGTCGCGGGTGACGGCGAGCAGCGGGTCGAGCAGCCGGGTGCGGTATTCGGCGCGCAGGGCGGGGTCGTTGAGGATCTCGGCGGTGATCGCGCGGTAGGTGAGGTCGGCGGCCGGGTCGGCGAGTTCGTCGCTGGTGGGGCGCAGGACGGCGCGCAGGTCGGCGGCGAGGTCGCCGGTGTCGGGGAGGGCGAGGCTGCCGCCGCTCTCGTTGGCGGCGAGGAAGGCGTCGAAGACGACGGCGCCCTTGGAGGGCCACCACCGGTAGATGGTCTGTTTGCCGACGCCGGCCCGGGCGGCGATCGCCTCGATGGTGAGCTTGCCGTAGCCGACTTCGGCGACGAGCTCGGTGGCGGCGGCGAGGACGGCGGCGCGGGCGCGTTCGCTGCGGCGGGCGGGGTCGGGGGCGGATCTGGTGGCCATGGGAAAAGTCTATGCGGATCGGTGAGACGAGACGTATCGTCTTGTCGTGACCCGGCGAGACGCGACGTCTCGTCTCATTCGCTCTCCCCGGAGGTGCCCGTGAACCGCCCCGCACACATCCTGATGGTCTCCGTCCCGGCCCACGGGCACGTCAACCCCAGCCTCGCGGTGATCGCCGAGCTGGTCGCCCGCGGCCACCGGGTCAGCTACGTCAACGACCCGTCCTTCCGGGAGGTCGTCGAGTCCACCGGCGCGGCCTTCGTCCCGTACCGGACCAGGCTGCCGCTCGCCGACGACCCGGCCGGCTGGCCGGAGGAGCCGGTGGCGATCCAGGACGTGTTCCTGGACGACACGCTGTCGATGTGGTCCGCCCTGCTGGCGGCCTTCGAGGACGACCGACCCGACCTGGTGCTCTACGACATCGCGGGCTTCGCCGGCCGGGCGCTCGGCGAGCGGCTGGGCGTGCCGGTGGTGCAGCTGTCCTCCAGCTTCGTCGGCTGGGAGGGCATCGAGGAGGACCTGGCCGCGGTCTTCGAGGCGATCCGCACCGGCCCCGGCGGCCCCGAGCACTACCGCCGGTTCGCCGACTGGCTGGCCCGGGCCGGCGCGGTGGAGCGCGACGTGGAGGCCTTCAAGAACCGGCCCGAGCGGTGCATCGCGCTCGTCCCGCGCGCCCTGCAGCCCCACGCCGACCGGGTCGACGGGCGGCGCGTCAGCTTCGTCGGGCCCTGCTTCGGCGACCGCGCCCACCAGGGGCGGTGGGAGCGCCCGGCGGACGCCGAGAAGGTGCTCCTGGTCTCGCTCGGCTCGGCCTTCACCCACCGGCCCGCCTTCTACCGGGCCTGCGTGGAGGCCTTCGGCGACCTGCCGGGCTGGCGCGTCGTGCTCCAGATCGGCAAGCACACCGACCCGGCCGAGCTCGGCGAGGTGCCGGACAGCGTCGAGGTGCACCGGTGGGTGCCGCAGCTGTCGGTGCTCTCCCAAGCGGACGCCTTCGTCACCCACGCGGGCATGGGCGGCTCCAGCGAGGGGCTGTTCCACGCCGTGCCGATGATCGCGGTGCCGCAGGCGGCCGACCAGTTCGCCAACGCGGACGCCCTGGTGGGCCTCGGCGTCGCCCGCCGGCTGGACACCGAGCAGGCCACCGCGCAGGCGCTGCGCGCGGCGCTGCTGGAGCTGGTCGGCGACCCGGCGGTGCCCGGACGGCTGGCGGAGCTGTCCGCCGCGGGCCGGGCCGAGGGCGGCACCCGGCGGGCCGCGGACCTGATCGAGGCCGAGCTGAGGGGGTAGCCGGGGCCGGTGGCGGCGGCCGGGGGTGCGGCGCGGGCCGCGGGGTCGGAGAATCCGAATGACGAACACCTGTTGTCATATCTTCATTCACCTGATGTGATGATGCATATGGATATGCACAGTGCTGTGGCCCCCGACGCTCCGCTGGTCCTGGTCGGCAAGGCCGACGTCGCCGCGGAGGACGTGCTGGCCGTCGCCCGGGGCAACGCCCGGGTCGAGATCGGTCCCGACGCGCTCGCCGAGATGGCGGCCGCCCGCGCGCGGATCGACGCCCTCGCGGCCGAGCCGCGCCCCGTCTACGGCGTCTCCACCGGCTTCGGCGCGCTCGCCGTCCGGCACATCAGCCCCGAGCTGCGCGCCCAGCTGCAGCGCTCGCTGGTCCGCTCGCACGCGGCCGGGATGGGCCCGGCGGTCGAGCGCGAGGTGGTTCGCGCGCTCATGTTCCTGCGGATGAAGACGCTCGCCTCCGGCCGTACCGGCGTACGGCCGCTGGTCGCGCAGACCATGGCCGCCGTGCTCAACGCCGGCATCACCCCGGTCGTCCGCGAGTTCGGCTCCCTCGGCTGCTCCGGCGACCTGGCGCCGCTGTCGCACTGCGCGCTCGTCCTCATGGGCGAGGGCACCGCCACCGGCCCGGACGGCGTGGAGAAGCCCGTCGCCGAGCTGCTCGCCGCAGCGGGGATCGAGCCGGTCGAGCTGCTGGAGAAGGAGGGCCTGGCCCTCATCAACGGCACCGACGGCATGCTCGGCATGCTGGTGATGGCCATCGCCGACCTGCAGCGGCTGTTCACCACCGCCGACATCACCGCCGCGATGAGCCTGGAGGCGCTGCTCGGCACCGACAAGGTGCTCGCCCCCGAGCTGCACGCCCCGATCCGCCCGCACCCGGGCCAGGCGCTCAGCGCCGCCAACATGCTGGCCGTGCTCAAGGGCTCCGGCCTCACCGGCCACCACCAGGACGACGCGCCGCGCGTCCAGGACGCGTACTCGATCCGCTGCGCCCCGCAGGTCGCCGGCGCGGGCCGCGACACCCTCGCCCACGCCGCCCTGGTCGCCTCGCGCGAGCTGGCCGCCTCGGTGGACAACCCGGTGGTCCTGCCGGACGGCCGGGTGGAGTCCAACGGCAACTTCCACGGCGCCCCGGTCGCCTACGTGCTGGACTTCCTCGCCATCGCCGCCGCCGACCTCGGCTCGATCTCCGAGCGCCGCACCGACCGGCTGCTCGACAAGGCCCGCTCGCACGGCCTGCCGGCCTTCCTGGCCGACGACCCGGGCGTGGACTCCGGCCTGATGATCGCCCAGTACACCCAGGCCGCGCTGGTCAGCGAGAACAAGCGGCTCGCCGTCCCGGCCTCGGTCGACTCGATCCCCTCCTCGGCGATGCAGGAGGACCACGTGTCGATGGGCTGGTCGGCGGCCCGCAAGCTGCGCCAGGCGGTCGACAACCTGGCCCGCATCCTCGCCGTCGAGCTCACCGCCGCGGCCCGCGCGCTGGAGATCCGCCAGCAGGCGGACGGCACCGGCCGGCCGGCCCCGGCGACGGCGGCCGCGGTCGACGCCGCACGGGAGGCCGGGGTCGGCGGCGCCGGCCGCGACCGCTTCCTCTCGCCGGACCTGGAGGCCGCCGCGGCGCTGGTCGCCTCCGGCGCCCTGGTGCGCGCGGTGGAGCAGGTCACCGGCCCGCTGGCCTGACGGCGAGCCGGCCGCGGGGGACCGGGCTCAGTCCCAGTCGCTCCGCGGCCGGCGCTCCTCGCGGTTCAGCCGGTTGCCCAGCGCGGCGGCGAAGTTGACCCCGACGATGCCCGCCCAGCAGACCAGCAGCCCCGCGAAGCCACCGCTCTCGGGGCTGCCCGCGATCGCGCTCAGCGGGATGCCGAGGGCCAGCGAGACCACCGCGAGCCGGTTCCCGGACCGGCCCTGGCCCCAGCCGCCGCGGCGCGGGCGGTCGTGGTGGCGCCGGTACGAGGGGCCGATGTCGTCCATCCGGTCGGCGACCGCGTTCTCGACCCGGGCGTCCAGTCGGGAGTCGAGGCGCTTCATGAAGGAATCGACCAGCTCGTCCTCGTACTCCTTGCCCAGCTCCTTGCGGGCCTGGAGGGTGGCGTCGAGGTCGCGCCGCAGTTCGTCCTGGCGAGTGTCCATGCCCACCAGCGTGGCGCCGCCGCCGGGCCCGGTCCATCCGTTCGCGGGGGGAATCCGGGCGGGATCAGGGAGAAATCAGGGTCACCCCGAGAGGCGGTGCGGGAGCGTGCGGGCGTGTACGGTCCGGTCCTCGGGGCGTCCCGCCGGACGTCCCGTCGTACGAGACGTTTTTGCCACCGGGGACGTGCTGCTGCACAGTCGTCGTCCGAACCGCTGCATCCGGAGGTACCGCTGATGACCGCCACCGACGAGGCCGGCACCGTCGGCCCCTCCGCCCGGCTGCTCCAGCTGTTCGAGGGCCGTCGGCTGACGCCGACCCAGCGCCGGATCGCGCACTCGCTGGTCCGGCACGCCACCGAGGCGCCGTTCCTGTCCAGCGTCGAGGTCGCCGAGCTCGCCGGGGTGAGCCAGCCGTCCGTCACCCGCTTCGCGGTCGCGCTCGGGTACGACGGCTACCCGGCGCTGCGCCGGCAGCTGCGCGAACTCGGCGCGGGCGAGCCGGCCGCGCCGGAGACCCCGGTCGACGCGGTGCGCAACGAGCACCAGCAGGCCGTGCTCGCCGAGATCGAGCACCTGCGCCACCTCGCCGAGCTGCTCGCCGACCCCGAACCGATCATCCGGGCCGCCCGGCTGCTGGCCGCCTCCCGCCCGCTGCCCGTGCTCGGCCTGCGGGCCGCCTCGGCGCAGGCGCGCGGCTTCGCGTACTTCGCCGCCAAGGTGCACCCGGACATCCGGCTGCTCGACGAGGGCGGCAGCATGCTCGCCGACCGGCTGGAACAGGCCGCCGCGGCCGGGGCGAGCGCGCTGCTCTGCTTCGCGCTGCCGCGCTACCCGCGGGAGTTGATGGACGCGCTGGCGGTGGCCCGGGAGTGCGGGCTGACCGTGCTGACCGTGGCCGACAGCGTCTTCTCGCCGGTCGCCAAGCTCTCCGACCTGATGCTGCCGGCCGCCGTGGGCACCGGCCTGGTCTTCGACACCGCCTGCGCGCCGATGATGCTCGGCCGGGTGCTGCTGCAGACCATGTGCGACGAACTCCCGGGGGCCGAGGCCCGGTTGGAGGCGATCGAGCAGTCGGCGGCGGCGCGCGGGCTCTTCCTGGAGTGAACGAAGCAGGGGTTAAACGCGGTTCACGCCGGTTCGGCCGGGAATAGCCGTCCCGCGCCCCGGGCATCCCCTACTGCAGGGGGTGCCGCCCATGCGCGTGATCCACGAGATGAAGTTCGTCGCCCGTCTGGTCTCGGGTGTCGACGAATGGTCCTGCCCCACCTGCGGACGCCGCGTCACCCTGCGGCGCCTGCCCGAGCCCGAACTGATCGTCCTCGACCCGGGCGACGAGTCCGCCGTGCACGTCGGCGTGATCGAGCCCGATTCCCGTGCCGCCGCGGCCGCCGAGAGGTACGGCCTCGGCCCCGTCCAGAACATCCCCCGCCCGCCGTCCCCGCCCGCGCCGGACGCCGCCGACCGCCGGTGGCTCGCCGAGATCGGCATCGACTGGGACGGCGACGCCGCCGCCTGAGCGGCGTCGACGGCCCGCCCGGGCCCGTTCAGCCCGCTCCGGCCCCCTCCGCCGGGCGGGCTCTCCGGCGTGCCTGGGCGCGGGTTCCGGCCAACGCTGATCCGATGGATTCCAGGTCTGGCCGAGGGCTGAATGTTTGGATATATTCAGCCGAGTCGAGCTTGAATGAATTCATCCGCAAGGAGGCCGGGACATGGCGCAGCAGCAGACGAGCGGTCCGCGAGAGGTACGGGCGGCCCGCGGGACTGGGCTCACGACGCAGGGCTGGCAGCAGGAGGCCGCCCTGCGGATGCTGATGAACAACCTCGACCCCGAGGTGGCCGAGCACCCGTCGAAGCTGGTCGTCTACGGCGGCACCGGCAAGGCGGCCCGCGACTGGCGCTCCTTCGACGCCATGGTGAAGACCCTGCAGGGCCTGAAGCAGGACGAGACCATGCTGGTCCAGTCCGGCCGCCCGGTCGGCGTCATGCAGACCCACGAGTGGGCGCCGCGCGTGCTCATCGCCAACTCCAACCTGGTCGGCGACTGGGCCAACTGGGAGGAGTTCCGCCGCCTGGAGAGCCTCGGGCTCACCATGTACGGCCAGATGACCGCCGGCTCCTGGATCTACATCGGCACCCAGGGCATCCTCCAGGGCACCTACGAGACCTTCGCGGCCGTCGCCAACAAGCGCTTCAACGGCACGCTGGAGGGCACCATCACCCTCACCGCCGGCCTCGGCGGGATGGGCGGCGCCCAGCCGCTGGCCGTCACCATGAACGGCGGCGTGGCGATCTGCATCGACTGCGACCCGTCCCGGATCGCCCGCCGGATCGAGCACCGCTACCTGGACGTCGAGGCCAAGGACCTCAGCCACGCGCTGGAGCTCGCCACCGCCGCCCGCGACAAGAAGCAGCCGCTGTCCATCGGCGTGCTGGGCAACGCCGCCGAGCTGGTCCCGCAGCTGCTCGCGATGGACGCGCCGATCGACATCGTCACCGACCAGACCAGCGCCCACGACCCGCTGGCCTACCTGCCGGTCGGTGTGGCCTTCGACGACATGGCGACCTACGCCGCCGAGAAGCCCGCCGAGTTCACCCAGCGCTCGCGCGAGTCGATGGCCAAGCACGTCGAGGCCATGGTCGGCTTCCAGGACCGCGGCGCCGAGGTCTTCGACTACGGCAACTCGATCCGCGGCGAGGCCCAGCTGGCCGGCTACGACCGCGCCTTCGCCTTCCCCGGCTTCGTCCCCGCCTACATCCGCCCGCTGTTCTGCGAGGGCAAGGGCCCGTTCCGCTGGGCCGCGCTGTCCGGCGACCCGCAGGACATCCACAAGACCGACAAGGCCGTCCTCGACCTCTTCCCGGAGAACGAGTCGCTGGCCCGCTGGATCAAGATGGCCCAGGAGAAGGTGCACTTCCAGGGCCTGCCCGCGCGCATCTGCTGGCTGGGCTACGGCGAGCGCGACAAGGCCGGCGAGCGCTTCAACGACATGGTCGCCTCCGGCGAGCTGTCCGCCCCGATCGTGATCGGCCGCGACCACCTGGACTGCGGTTCGGTCGCCTCCCCGTACCGCGAGACCGAGGCGATGCTGGACGGCTCGGACGCGATCGCCGACTGGCCGCTGCTCAACGCCATGGTCAACGTGGCCTCCGGCGCCTCCTGGGTGTCCATCCACCACGGCGGCGGCGTCGGCATCGGCCGCTCGATCCACGCCGGCCAGGTCACCGTCGCGGACGGCACCGCGCTGGCCGGGGAGAAGATCCGCCGGGTGCTCACCAACGACCCGGGCATGGGCGTCATCCGGCACGTGGACGCCGGCTACGACCGCGCCGACGAGGTCGCCGCCGAGCGTGGCGTCCGCGTCCCGATGGGTGAGCTGTGACCTCCGGCTTCGAAGAGATGTGGGCGGAGCTGCTCCCCGTGGGCCGCTCCGCCTCCTCCGGCGGCTACCGCCGCTTCGCCTGGAACTCCGCCGACGCCGAGTGCCGCGCCTGGTTCGAGCAGCAGGCCCGCGACCGCGGCCTGGCGTACGAGCTGGACCGCAACGGCAACCAGTGGGCCTGGCTGGGCGACCCTCATGGTCAGGGCGCGATCGTCACCGGCTCGCACCTGGACTCCGTCCCGGACGGCGGCGCCTTCGACGGCCCGCTCGGCGTCGTCTCCTCCTTCGCCGCGCTGGACGAACTGCGCGACCGGGGAGCCGAGTTCGGCCGTCCGCTGGCGATCGTCAACTTCGGCGACGAGGAGGGCGCCCGGTTCGGCGTGGCCTGCATCGGCTCCCGGCTCAGCGCCGGGGTGCTCTCCCAGGAGGCCGCGTACGAGCTGCGCGACGCGGACGGCGTGCGGCTGCCCGACGCGATGGAGCGGGCCGGCTACGACCCGACCGCGATCGGCGCGGACGACGACCGGCTGGCCCGGATCGGCGCCTTCGTCGAACTCCACGTCGAGCAGGGCCGCTACCTCACCGAGGAGCGGCCGGTCGGCGTGGCCAGCGCGATCTGGCCGCACGGCCGCTGGCGGTTCGACTTCCACGGCGAGGCCAACCACGCCGGCACCACCCGGATCGAGGACCGCCGCGACCCGATGCTGACCTACGCCAACACCGTGCTCGCCGCCCGCAAGAAGGCCAAGCAGGCGGGCGCGCTGGCCACCTTCGGCAAGGTCGCCGTCGAGCCGAACGGCACCAACGCGATCGCCTCGCTGGTGCGCGGCTGGCTGGACTCCCGGGCCGCCGACGAGCGCACCCTCACCGCGCTGGTCGCCGAGATCGAGCAGGCCGCCGCCGAGCGCGGCGGGCGCGACGGCGTCCGGGTCGAGCTGACCCGCGAGTCCTACACCCCGGTGGTGGACTTCGACGGGCCGCTGCGCGACCGGCTGGCCAAGCTGCTGGACGCGCCGGTGCTGCCCACCGGCGCGGGACACGACGCCGGCATCCTGGCGTCGGCCGTCCCGACCGCCATGCTGTTCGTGCGCAACCCCACCGGCGTCTCGCACTCCCCGGCCGAGCACGCCGAACGGGCGGACTGCCTGGCCGGGGTGAGCGCCCTCGCCGACGTACTGGAGGACCTGGCGTGTCAGTGAGCCCAATGACCTCGGGGGCCGAGCCCGCCACGTACTGGGCGCAGTACGCCTGGCTGCCGCACCCCAACGGGCCGGTGGTCGAGCGCGACGTGCTGATCGCCACCGGCAACGGGGGCCGGATCGTCGCCGTCACACCGGACAGCGGGCCCTGCCCGCCCGGGGCCGTCCGGCTGGAGGGTCTGGCGGTGCCCGGCCAGGCGAACGCCCACTCGCACGCCTTCCACCGGGCGCTGCGCGGGCACGTCCAGGTCGGCTCCGGCACCTTCTGGACCTGGCGCGACACCATGTACCGGTTCGCCGGCGCGCTCGACCCGGACAGCTACCTGGAGCTCGCCACCGCCGTCTACGCCGAGATGGCGCTCGCCGGGATCACCGCGGTCGGCGAGTTCCACTACCTGCACCACGCGCCCGGCGGCGCCCGCTACACCGACCCGAACGCGATGGGCGAGGCGCTGATCGAGGCCGCCGCCCGGGCCGGCATCCGGATCACCCTGCTGGACACCTGCTACCTGTCCTCCGGCTTCGGCGCCGAGCCGACCAAGCCGCAGCAGCGGTTCAGCGACGGCGACGCCGAGGCCTGGGCGGTGCGGGCGGAGGCGCTCAAGCCGCGCGAGCACGCCCGGATCGGCGCCGCCATCCACTCCGTCCGGGCCGTCCCGGCCGAGCAGCTGGGCACCGTCGCGCACTGGGCGGCGATGCGCAAGGCGCCGCTGCACGTCCACCTGTCCGAGCAGACCGCCGAGAACGACGCCTGCCTCGCCGCGCACGGCGTCACCCCGACCAGGCTGCTCGCCGACCACGGCGCGCTCGGCCCGCGCACCTCGGCCGTGCACGCCACCCACCTCACCGACGAGGACGTGCGGCTGCTCTCGGACAGCTCCACCACCATCTGCATGTGCCCCACCACCGAGCGGGACCTCGCGGACGGCATCGGCCCGGCCCGCGCGCTCGCCTCGGCGGGCTGCCCGGTCACCCTGGGCAGCGACAGCCACGCGGTGATCGACCCGTTCGAGGAGGCCCGCGCGCTGGAGCTGGACGAGCGGCTGCGGACCAGGACCCGGGGCCACTGGACGGCCAACGCGCTGCTGCGGGCCGGTACTGAGGACGGGCACGCCTCGCTCGGCTGGCCCGAGGCCGGGCGGATCGAGACCGGGGCGCTCGCCGACTTCACGGTGATCGCGCTGGATTCCGTGCGGACGGCCGGCCCGCCGCCCCGGCTCGGCGCCGAGATCGCGGTCTTCGCGGCCTCGGCGGCGGACGTCCGGCACGTGGTGGTCGGCGGCCGGCAGGTCGTCCGGGACGGCGTGCACCGGCTGGTGGCCGACGTACCGGGGGCGCTGCGCTCGGCGATCGCCGCGCTGGACTACTGACCCCTCTACGACTCTCTTCGGAAGGCGTTGTCTTGAGCACCAGGACCACCTTGATCACGGGCATCGGCAGCCTGGTCACCAACGACCCCGGGCAGGGCGCCGGGCCGCTCGGCCTGCTGACCGACGCGGCCGTGGTGCTCGACGGCGACACCGTCGCGTGGGTCGGCCCGGCGGCCCAGGCCCCGGCGGCGGACGAGCGCTTCGACGCCGAGGGTCGGGCGCTGCTGCCCGGCTTCGTCGACTCGCACGCCCACCTGGTGTTCGCGGGCGACCGCACCGCCGAGTTCAACGCCCGGATGTCCGGGCAGTCGTACTCGGCGGGCGGGATCCGGACGACGGTGGCGGCGACCCGGGCGGCGAGTGATGCCGAACTGGAGGCGAACCTGGCCGGGTTCGTCCGGGAGGCGCTGCGCCAGGGCACCACCACGATCGAGTGCAAGTCCGGCTACGGGCTGACGGTCGAGGACGAGGCGCGGGCGCTGCGGATCGCGGCTCAGTACACGCCGGAGACGACGTACCTGGGCGCGCACATCGTGGCCCCCGAGTACGCCGAGGACCCGGCGGGGTACGTGGATCTGGTGACCGGCGAGATGCTGGACGCCTGCGCGCCGCACGCCCGGTGGGTGGACGTGTTCTGCGAGAAGGGCGCCTTCGACGGCGACCAGGCGCGGGCTGTTTTGACGGCGGGCATCGAGCGCGGCCTCACCCCCCGGGTGCACGCCAACCAGCTCACGTACGGGCCGGGCGTGCAGCTCGCGGTGGAGCTGGGAGCTGCGTCGGCGGACCACTGCACGCACCTGACGGACGAGGACGTGGCAGCGCTGGCGGGATCGGCGACGGTCGCGACGCTGCTGCCGGGCGCGGAGTTCTCCACCCGGGCCGAGTACCCGAGCGGGCGCCGGCTGCTGGACGCGGGCGCGCTGGTGGCGCTCTCGACGGACTGCAACCCCGGCTCCAGCTTCACCAGCTCGATGGCGTTCTGCATCGCGGTGGCCGTACGGGAAATGGGCATGACCCCCGACGAGGCGGTGTGGTCCGCGACGGCGGGTGGCGCCCACGCCCTCCGCCGCACCGACGTCGGGACGATCACAGTCGGCGCCCGCGCCGACCTGCTCCTGCTCGACGCCCCCTCCCACGTCCACCTGGCGTACCGCCCGGGCGTCCCGCTGACGGCGGCGGTCTGGCGCGCAGGCGTCCGAGAGGTCTGAGCCCTTGATCAACGTCGCCCCGTCGAGCCGGTGCTCGACGGGGCGACGTGCTGTTCAGGCGTTGGTCGTGAGGTGGTCGAACTCGCCGGCCTTGGCGCCCTGGAGGAAGTCGGCGAGGTTGAGGCGGGTGGTCCGGACGATGACGTCGCCCTCGTCGGACTCGCGGAGTTCGATCAACCCGTCGGCGGTCCGCACCTCGACACAGTCGGAGTTAGAGCCGGAGTAACTGGACTTCTGCCAGGCAGAGTTAGACATGTGTGCTTTCCATATCCTTCTTGATGGATCGAATGAACTCTCGGGAGTCGTCTTCGGATAGAGCCGCTGAATCGAGCCGGGCGAGCATGGAGCGAAACCTGGCGATGTGAGCCGGCGCATCGAAGAGTACGTTGCCGACAGCGGAGTCCACCTGCACGGTGTCGAGCTCCTGAACCGGGCCTGCGACATACGTGAAGTTCTCGTAGTTGAGCGGAAGCGTATCTACATCGAACATCACGACTCGGATCGAAACCTTTGGGCGCCCGGAGTCCTCGATGAGGCTGCAGAGCTGTTCGGCTTGGACCTGCGGTCCGCTGAACTGCATCCGCAAGGCAGCCTCATGGATATAGGCGGAGTACGGTGTCGCACCGGATAGAAGAAGCTCTCGTCGTCGGACGCGGAATGTAGTTCTCAGGTCGACCTCGTGGCGCGGAAGAGGCGTCAAGGCTCGATCGAAGACGGCAGACGTGTATCCACTGGTCTGGAGCAGCCCGGGGATGAAGGCCATCGTGTAGGTCGAGAGCCCGCTTGCATGGCCTTCGATCTCGGCGACCTCAAGGAAGTCGCTCGAGAGGGTCCCGCGGTAGTCCTCCCACCAGCCGCCCTTCTCGCGATCCGTGATGATAGCTGCCAACGCCTCGATCAGAGGCTCGTTGACGCACATGCACAATGCCGCAATCGTGCGCAGGCGTTCGACGCTGATGCCGGTCCTGCCATTCTCCATCTGCGTCACATGGGCAGGGTTGATGCCCAACGCGCGGGCGAGTTGGCTCCCGCCGAGGCCCGCCTGCTCCCGCATCCGGCGTAGCTCGGCACCCAGGCGCAGTTGACGGAGAGTTGGATTCGAGCGAAGCGCCATGGAGTCCTCCCTGCAAGTCGTGGGACCAGTCTGCCCGAGAGGGGCTGCCACGTTAGAGGGAACTTCTTCTGCTTCGCCACAAATCTGTGGCGCTCCGCGCTATCGTCATCCTCAGCTCGATCCAACGGATCGTCAGTAATGCCTGCATCCAAGGCAGTAGGCGCCTGCTGCCCGCGCACCGAAGAGCATCCGTATCCCGGCCTGGCTCACGGCGACGACCGTCATCACCTCTCCCACACCACAGCCTCACGGAGGTTCCCGTGTGCATCCGTAACACCCCCTCGCTCACCCTCTCCCGACAGGCCCTGCGCGACGCCATGATCCGCAGCGGCTGGGACGCCGAGACCATCTTCAACGCCGAACTCGCCCTGATGGAGCTGATCACCAACGCCTGGCGCCACGGCGACACCCCCGCGCCCGTCGTCTGGTTCTCCATCCTCGACCGCACCCTCCGGGTCACCGTCTCCGACGAGAGCGACGCCCTCCCGCAGCCGCGCACCCCCACCGACCTCGCCGAGACCGGCCGGGGCCTCCAGCTCGTCGCCGGCCTCACCCACCGCTGGGGCGTCGACCCGCAGAAGCGCGGCAAGACCACCTGGTACGAGCTGGACCTCCTCGCGTGACCCGGGACCCCGTCGCGCCGGACGACCCCGGATGCGCGACTACACCGAGGCCCACATCACGTCGCTCCTCGGCGAGTTGAACCGGCGCGGCATGCCGTACGGGCTCCTCTGGGGCTCCGCCTCGCCCGGCGAGACGACCCTCGACGGCCGCATCCTGGTCGACTTCGGCAACGCGCCGATCAGCACGCTCCTCAACCTCCTCCACCTGCTCCGCGACCTGGAGCGGAACGAGGCGTGGCACCGGTGAACTTCTTCGTCGGCGCGGCCCTTGTCGCGCTACTCGCGCTCGCGATCGCCACCGTGGCCCTCGGCGTCCTCGCGACCCTCCGGATGCCCCGCCCCGAGGACCGCGACGAGCAGCACTGAAACACGCGAAGGCCCTCGCCCACCCAGGGCGAGGGCCTCGCGGGATTCCCCAACTGGTGTGCTCAGCTACTTCAACCGCTCCAGGAGCTCCGGGACGCCGTCGACCTGGTGGTAGGGCTTGAAGGCCGGAGCTAGGCCGCGGACCAGGGCAACGCACCTCGGGGCGCCGATGCGGGTGGCCAGGTCGAGCGACTCGCTGCTGACGGCGAGCGCTTGCTCGACGTCGTTGGCCTGGAGGTAGCCCTTGGCTTGGTAGGTCAGGAAGATGCCGCGTGTCTTGTCCCTGGAGCGGGGCAGCAGGGTCATGCCCTCGGCGATCCGGGCGTGGGCCTCGTCGGTTCGGCCAAGGTCTAGGAGGCACTGGCCGGAGTCCACGGCGAGGTCGGCCGGGCTCATCCACGCGCACCAGCTGGGTGCGGGGTCGACGGCCTCGACGGCGAGAGCGGATTCGGCCTCGGACAGGTCGCGGTAGCAGGCGGAGCGATCGCCAAGCGCGGCATGGGCCCTGGCCCGGCGGAGGAACAGCAGGGACCGAGCGGCGGGGTGTTCGATGCCGGACAGGGCGTATCCGAGCTGGTCCACGGAGACCTTCGGTTCGCCGAGCCAGTTCGACTGGTAGGCGAAGTCCGAGAGCACCCCGGCGCCGTGGTCGCGGTCGCCGGCGGCGTGCGCGGACTGCAGCGCCGCACCCCACAGCTTCCCGGCCGCCCAGTGCTGACCGTGGTCGAAGCGGTGCCATCCGCAGGTGGTGGCGAGCGAGGCCGCCAGCAGGTGCAGCCTGCGGCCGGTGTTCTCGCTGTAGCGGCCGTCCCCGATCAGCTCGGTCACCGTGGCAAGGTGGGCGTCCATCAGGCGGATCGTGTGCTGGCGCTGTTCGGTGGGCAGGGCCGTCAGCTTCGTGCTGGTGTCCTCCAGCCAGTCCACGAGTTCGGTGTCCACCTGCTTGCCCTCGAGGGGTGAGGTGAGGCGTTCGGGTTCGATCGTGGCCCACTGGGCGGCGAGGCCAGCCAGCGAGATGGCGCTGTAGGTCATGAAGCTGCGTCGGTCCATGGAAGCTCTCTGTGCATCGTGGAGTGCTTGAACGGTGTAGCCGGACCCCAGCGGCAGCGGTTCGTCGCGTCCGGGCAGCCAGTAGGGCCAGCCGTACGCCTCCATCTCTGAAGCCTGGACGCCGAAAGCTTCGGCGATCAGGAGCTGGGAGTCGAGGTTCGGCGTCTTGCGCCAGTTCTCCCACCGGCTGACGGCCGCCTTGTCAGCACCGGAGAGGAGCCCGTGGCGGCGGGCAGCCCGGTCGAGGTGGGCGACAAGGTCGCCCTGGGACCAGCCGCGCAGCACGCGTGCGTAGGCGAGGGGGTGCCGGATCGGGTCGTCCACGGGCCAATCCCATCATCGACAGTGACCGCGAGCCTACTGCCAGCGAAGACGGGACAACCCCGGGACTACAGACAATGCCTGTTCGGTGACGGCGAGTTGGGCTGTACTCGACGCACACCGAAGGAGAAGCAGTCGCCGAAGGAGTCGGACGGCCAGTGGACCAAGTCCGTCACCAACCCGCCGAAGAAGAAGTGAGCCCGAACTGATGGACCAGTACGCGCAGTTGCTCGCGGACCTCACCGAGGCCGGCGCGCTGGGCGAGGAGTGGCGGGGCGCGTTCGAGCGCGCCCCGCGCTCTGCCTTCATTCCGGACACCGTGTGGACCCCGGACGAGGACGCTCCGACCGGCTACCGGCGGATCACCAAGGCCGACGAACCGGACGCCTGGTGGGCGTTGGTGAACGCAGACGGCGTGGTCGTCACGCAGGTCGACGACGGAGACGAGGACGGGCCCGGCGTCGCCACGTCGTCCGCGTCCATGCCGTCCCTGGTCGCGTCCATGCTCCGCCACCTGGACGTGGCAGACGGAAACACGGTGCTCGACATCGGCACCGGAACCGGCTGGACAAGTGCCCTGCTGTGCAATCGACTTGGCGACGGGGCCGTGACGACGATCGAGGTCGACCCGGAGGTGGCCGCCGCAGCCGGGGAGCGCTTGGCAGAGATCGGGTTGAAGCCCGGCCGGATCGTCGGCGACGGCCTTCTCGGCTACCCGGCCGGTGGCCCGTACGACCGCATCCACTCGACTGCGGCCGTTCAGCGAGTGCCCCTCGCGTGGATCGAGCAGACCCGCCCCGGCGGCATCATCGTGACCCCCTGGGGCACCCCGTACGCGAACGCCGGGTTGCTCCGGCTGGAGGTCGGTGAGTCGGGCAAGCCGACTCACGGCCGCTTCGTCGATGACGTCTCGTTCATGTGGATGCGGGCACAACGCCCGCACGCCGTGAGCGAACCGGCTGGCGTGCCGGAGCATCGGGGCCCTTCCGCGATGGACCCGGAGTTGGCGCTGGAGGACGTGAACGCCGCATTCGCCATCGGCCTGCGGGTGCCGGGCGTCCGGTACGAACACGTCTGGGACGAGGCCGACCCGAGTGCCACCTTTCGCATGCGGCTCTCGGACGGCGCGGGCTCCCGGGCGTCCGTCCGCTACGCCGGGTGGGACGCCGAGGATGCCGTTCACCAGTCCGGGGCTCGTCGGCTGTGGGACGAGGTGGCCGGCGCCCGCCTGTGGTGGCTGGAGGAGGGCAAGCCGGACCTTCGCCGGTTCGGCGTGACCATCGCCCCGGACGGCGCACAGTCCGTCTGGCTGGACGCCCCCGGCAAAGTCCTGCCCTGACCCCAGACCCGCGAGACCTCGGGCCCTTCGACTACGAGTACAGCCGCGGCGGCACCACCCGCCAGTTCAACTTCGCCGTCACCGTGGAGAAGACCGAGCCGATCGTCCTGACCGAGCACGACGCCCGCCAGGGGGCCCGGCCCAGCGCCCTGCCCGACGTCAGCGACGCGGTCCGCAACCTGATCACCTCCTGAATCAGAACGGCCCGCTCCTCGAACATCGAGGAGCGGGCCGGGTCCACCCGGGAAAACGACCGGGGCCGCCGCGGATCTCAGGAATCCGCGGCGGCCCCGGGGCCGTGTCAGGCCGACGTCAGTGCACGTCGCCCATCAGTGCGACCACGCGCTTGCGGTACAGCCACAGGGCGACACCGGCGACCACGGCCAGGGCGCCCTGGACCGCGAAGTACCCGGTGCTGCCGACCACGTCGTCGCCGAGGACGAGCTGCAGGATCGCCGAGACGCAGTTGCCCGCGGTGACGGCGAGGAACCAGACGCCCATCATCTGGCTGGCGTACTTCGCCGGGGCCAGCTTGGTGGTGACCGAGAGGCCGACCGGGGAGACGGTGAGCTCGCCGACGGTCTGGATCAGGTAGACCATGGCCAGCCACAGCGGGGTGACCTTGGCGCCGCCGTGGGCGGCGGCCATCGCCATCATCATCACCAGGAAGGAGGCGCCGACCATGACCAGGCCGAAGGCGAACTTCACGGTGGTGCTGGGGTTCTTGGCCCGGCGGGACAGCGCGACCCACAGCCAGGCGAAGACCGGGGCCAGCGCCATGATGTAGAGCGGGTTCAGCGACTGGAACCAGCTGGACGGGAAGTCGAAGCCGAACAGCGTGGACGCGGTGTTCTTCTTGGCGAAGAGGCTCAGCGTCGAGCCGGACTGCTCGTAGATCATCCAGAAGATGGCGGCGGCGACGAAGAACCAGATGTAGCCGCTCATCTTGGAGCGCTCGGCGGCGGTGAGGTCCTTGTCGCGCTTCACCTTGGTGAAGACGAAGGCCGGCAGCAGGATGCCCAGGATGGACAGCGGCCAGACGGCCCAGTCGACGGTGAAGTGGCCGGTGCCGGCGACGACGCCGTAGAAGAGGACCGCGGCGGCCAGCCAGAGGCCGGCCAGCTTGAAGACCTTGCTCTTCTCCTCGGCGCTGATCGGCGAGGTGACCACGTCGCTCTTCGGGCTCAGGTGGCGGGTGCCGAGCAGGAACTGGGCGAGGCCGAGGGCCATGCCGACGCCGGCCAGGGCGAAGCCCAGGTGCCAGCTGACGTCCTGGCCGATGGTGCCGATGACCAGCGGGGCCAGGAAGGCACCGAGGTTCACGCCCATGTAGAAGATGGTGAAGCCACCGTCACGGCGCGGGTCGTTCGGGCCGTCGTAGAGGTGGCCGACCATCGTCGAGATGTTGGCCTTGAGCAGGCCCGAGCCGATCGCGACGAAGGCGAGGCCGGCGAAGAACGACGCCTTGAACGGCACCGCCAGCAGGAAGTGGCCGATCATGATGATCGACCCGCCGAGCGCGACGGTCTTGCGGGCGCCCAGGAAGCGGTCGGCGATCCAGCCGCCGGGGAGGGCCAGCAGGTAGACCATGGCGGTGTACACGCTGTAGATGGCTGCCGCCACGGCCATCTTCATGCCCAGGCCGCCGTCCGTGATGGCGGTGGACATGTAGAGCACCAGCAGGGCGCGCATGCCGTAGTAGCTGAAGCGCTCCCACATCTCGCTCATGAAGAGCGTGGCGAGCCCCCGGGGGTGCCCGAGGAAGGTCTTGCCGACGGGAGAGGCCGACGTGGTGCCGGCTTCAAGGGTCGTAGACGCCATGAGTAGTGGTTCCTTGCCTGACAGCGTCCGCCTAGGGGGGTGCGGCGGACGAACTCAAACCACTCTACGTGGCGACATTTGGCGTTATCAGATGACAAACGCCACGAATCATGTGCGTGAATAACGAAGTTGGAAGCGGAGCTTTCCGATCGATCCATGGTAAGTGGGCGTGTCTTCCTTCGGATTCAAGATCCAGGGGGCGATTCTTCGCCGAACGGCCGGTCGGCAACGCCGCGTTGACCCGCGCAGAGCCCCTGTATAACGATCACGCTCTGTGAACTACCTCACAGGGCGTACGGGCATACCCCGGCGGACTACCATCACCACATGACCTGTGTGCTGCTCGCCGAGGACGATCCGGCGATCTCCGAACCCCTCGCCCGGGCCCTGCGACGCGAGGGCTATGAGGTGCTCGTCCGCGAGGACGGTCCGACCGCACTGGCCGCCGGCCTCACCGAGGAGGTCGACCTCGTCGTCCTCGACCTCGGCCTGCCCGAGATGGACGGCCTGGAGGTCTGCCGCCGCCTGCGCGCGGACGGCAAGAGCTGCCCGGTGCTGGTGCTGACCGCGCGCGCGGACGAGGTCGACACGGTGGTCGGCCTGGACGCCGGCGCCGACGACTACGTCACCAAGCCCTTCCGCCTGGCCGAACTGCTCGCCCGCGTCCGGGCCCTGCTCCGGCGCGGCAACGTCGACCAGCTGACCACCGGCGCGCACGGCGTGAAGATCGACATCGAGTCGCACCGCGCCTGGCTCGGCGAGGAGGAGCTGACGCTCTCCGCCAAGGAGTTCGAGCTGCTGCGCGTGCTCGTCCGGGACGCCGGCCGGGTGGTCACCCGCGAGGAGATCATGCGGCAGGTCTGGGACACCACCTGGTGGACCTCCACCAAGACCCTCGACATGCACATCTCCTGGCTCCGCAAGAAGCTCGGCGACGACGCGGCGAACCCGCGCTACATCGCCACCGTGCGCGGGGTGGGCTTCCGGTTCGAGAAGAATTAGCCCCCGAGCGGGACACCACGGCCGGGCACCGGCCGACACAGCGGAACACTCGGGGAGCGGCAGCGTGAAACGCCGGATGATCAACTCGCTGCTGGGCGTCGTCCTGGTGGTGGTCGTGGTGTTCTGCGTACCGCTCGCCCTGGTCGAGAAGCGCACCATCGTCAACGCCGCCCGGGACCGGGTCGACGCGACCGCCGTCCGGGTGCTCGACCTGGTCGAGGGCCGGATCGGCGCCAAGGAGCCGGTGAACAGCCGCTCCTTCGAGAGCCAGGTGACCGGGGGCAGCTACGTCGAGGTGCAGCTCCCGGGCCTGGACGTGGTCTCGGCCGGGGAGCGCCCGGCCGGGGACCACCTGCTGAAGGCCGTCGAGCGCGGCAGCAGCAGCGGCGTGATCGTCACCGTCGAGCAGTCCCGCGAGGACGTCGACCACGAGATCGCCAACATGCTGCTGCTGCTCGGCGTGGTCGCCCTGCTGGCCGTCCAGGCCGCCGTGGCGCTCGCCGTCTGGCAGGCCAAGCGGCTCGCCCGCCCGCTCACCGACCTCGCCGAGATCGCCGAACGGCTCGGCTCCGGCGACCCCCGCCCGCGCGACCGCCGCTACGGCGTGCCCGAACTCGACCGGGTCGCCGAGGTGCTGGACACCAGCGCCGAGCGGATCGCCCGGATGCTCACCGCCGAGCGCCGGCTCGCCGCCGACGCCTCGCACCAGCTGCGCACCCCGCTCACCGCGCTCTCCATGCGGCTGGAGGAGATCACCGCGCTCGCCGAGGACCCGGAGACCGTCCGGGAGGAGGCGACCATCGCCCTCCAGCAGGTCGAGCGGCTCACCGACGTCGTCCAGCGGCTGCTCACCACCCAGCGCGACCCGCGCAGCCCCACCGCCGTCGCCTTCGACCTGGACGACGTCATCAAGCAGCAGGTGGAGGAGTGGGGCCCGACGCTGCGCGAGCGCGGCCGGGTGCTCTCGCTGGAGGGCCTGCGCGGGATCACCGCGGTCGGCACCCCGGGGACGGTCGCCCAGGTGCTGGCGACCCTGATCGAGAACTCGCTGATGCACGGCGCCGGGACGATCACCGTGCGGGTCCGGCCCTCCGGCACCTCGGCGGTCGTCGAGGTGCAGGACCAGGGCCCGGGCGTGCCGGCCGACCTCGGCAACCGGGTGTTCGAGCGCGCGGTCAGCGGCCGCAACTCCACCGGGATCGGCCTGGCCGTCGCCCGCGACCTCGCGGAGGCGGACGGCGGCCGGCTGGAACTGCTCTCGCTGCGGCCGCCGGTCTTCGCGCTCTTCCTCGGCCGCAGCCACGAGGACTGAGCCGCGGCCACGCGGACTGACCCGCGGCCATGAGGACTGAGCGGCGGCCACGAGGACCGAGCCGAGGTCATACGGACCGAACAGGCGCCCGGGGCCGTCACTCGGCCTTGGCGTACCGGATCTGCTCGGCGGCCAGCATCAGCTCGGCCTGGGCGGCCAGCTCGTGGCCGGTTCCGGCGGCCTGCGCGGGCACCTCGACGGGTTCGGGCAGCGCCTTGAAGACCCAGGTGCGGTAGGAGAAGAAGCGGAACAGGGTGCCGAGGCCGGTGCCGAACGCCTTGGAGACGTTGTAGGCGAGCGTGCCGTGCAGGCCGAGAGTGTAGGTCGCGAACCAGACGGTGCCGTTCTCGATGAGCATCCCGACACCACTGAAGATCAGGAAGAGCGTGATCTCACGTCGGCGCGAGGCCGCGTCGCTGTCGCGGTAGACCCAGTAGCGGTACCCGAGGTAGTTGGCGGCGATGGCCACGGCCGTCCCGATCACCGAGCAGCGCACGGGCGCCCAGCCGGTCAGGTGCAGGACGGCGTTGGACACGCCGAAGTTCACGAAGACGCCGACCAGGCCGACGATGCCGAACTTCACCACCTCGCCCGACAGCCCGCGCAGCTTCTGCACGAGCGTGGGCTTCGAAGCTTCGGTCGTCGCCATACCGGGCTGCCTCCATGTACCTGCGGGACGAAAGGGTGTCCCATCGGGCCGGAGCCACCCCTTGAGTCCTGCGTGCACGCACATGATCAGATCGCGGTGACGAGGACCTAGCCGTCCAGGCTACCCGCTTCCATCGAACAGCTCAGCCGTCCGGAGCGGGGGTTGACATCTACGCGCGTCCAGTACTCACGGCCCGCAGGCGGCTCCACCACCTCCCACCGGCCCGGATATCCTGGGCCGCGTGACTTCCCCGGGCAATGTGAATTTTCCAGTGGTGGGCATGATCGGCGGCGGGCAGTTGGCCCGCATGGCACACCAGGCGGGCATCCCGCTGGGGGTCAGGTTCAAACTCCTCGCCGACACTCCCCAGGACTCCGCCGCGCAGGTCGTCTCCGAGGTCGTCCTCGGTGACTACCGCGACCTCGACACCCTGCGCGCCTTCGCCGCCGGCTGCGACGTGATCACCTTCGACCACGAGCACGTGCCGACCGAGCACCTGCGCGCCCTGGAGGCGGACGGCATCGCCGTGCGCCCCGGCCCGGAGGCCCTGGTCAACGCCCAGGACAAGGGCGTGATGCGGGCCAAGCTGGACTCCATCGACGTGCCCTGCCCCCGGCACCGGCTGGTCGCCGACCCCGCCGACGTGACCGCTTTCGCGAACGAGGGCGCCGGCTACCCCGTCGTCCTGAAGACCGTCCGCGGCGGCTACGACGGCAAGGGCGTCTGGGTCGTCGACGACGAGCAGCAGGCGCACGCGCCGTTCCTCGCCGGCGTCCCGGTGCTGGCCGAGGAGAAGGTCGACTTCGTCCGCGAGCTCGCCGCCAACGTCGTCCGCTCGCCCAGCGGCCAGGCCGTCGCCTACCCGGTCGTCGAGAGCGTCCAGGAGAACGGCGTCTGCGCCGAGGTCACCGCCCCCGCGCCGGACCTCGACCCGGCCCTCTCCGACGAGGCCCAGCAGCTCGCCCTGCGGATCGCCGGCGAGCTCGGCATCGTCGGCCACCTCGCCGTCGAGCTGTTCCAGACCCGGGACGGCCGCATCCTCGTCAACGAGCTCGCCATGCGCCCGCACAACTCCGGGCACTGGACCCAGGACGGCGCGGTCACCTCGCAGTTCGAGAACCACCTGCGGGCCGTCCTCGACCTCCCGCTCGGCGACCCCCGGCCGCGCGCCAAGTGGACCGTCATGGTCAACGTCCTCGGCGGCGACTACCCGGACATGTACCACGCCTTCCTGCACTGCATGGCCCGCGACCCGGGCCTGCGCATCCACATGTACGGGAAGGACGTGAAGCCCGGCCGCAAGGTCGGCCACGTCAACGTCTTCGGGGACGACCTCGACGACGTCCGCGAGCGCGCCCGCCATGCGGCCGCCTACCTGCGAGGAACGATCACCGAATGACTTCCCCTGTCGTTGGCATCGTGATGGGCTCGGACTCCGACTGGCCCGTCATGGAGGCCGCCGCCCAGGCCCTCGACGAGTTCGAGATCCCCTACGAGGTGGACGTCGTCTCCGCGCACCGGATGCCGCGCGAGATGGTCGAGTACGGCGAGAACGCCCACCGGCGCGGCCTGAAGGCGATCATCGCCGGCGCCGGCGGCGCCGCCCACCTGCCGGGCATGCTGGCCTCCGTCACTCCGCTGCCGGTCATCGGCGTGCCGGTGCCGCTGCGCTACCTGGACGGCATGGACAGCCTGCTCTCGATCGTCCAGATGCCGGCCGGCGTCCCGGTGGCGACCGTCTCGGTGGCCGGCGCGCGCAACGCGGGCCTGCTCGCGGTGCGCATGCTCGCCGCGTTCGACCCCGAGCTCACCGAGCGGATGACCGACTTCCAGGCCGAGCTGAACAGCCAGGCCACCGAGAAGGGCAAGAAGCTGCGCGCCAAGGTGGCCGGTTCCGGCTCCTTCGGCTTCGGCAAGTAACCCCGCGGGCGGGGTTGGGGTAGAACAGCTCGCATGACCTCTGAGCTGGACTCCCCGACCCCGCTGGACCGGGCCCGCGCCCTGCTGCGCACCGCCCCCGTGGTGGACGGCCACAACGACCTCCCGTGGGCGATGCGCGAGCACGCCGGGTACGACCTCGGCGCGGTCGACCTCGCCGCCGACCAGAGCGACCGCCTGCACACCGACCTCGCCCGCCTCGCGGAGGGCGGGGTCGGCGCGCAGTTCTGGTCCGTCTACGTGCCCGCCTCGCTGGCCGGCGACCACGCCGTCAGCGCCACCCTGGAGCAGGTCGACTTCGTCCACGCCCTGGTCGAGCGCTACCCCGACCGCCTCCGCCTGGCCCGTACCGCCGCGGACGTCGAGGCCGCCCGCGCCGAGGGCCGGATCGCCTCGCTGATGGGCGCCGAGGGCGGCCACTCCATCGACTGCTCGCTCGCCACCCTGCGGGCCCTGTACGAGCTCGGCGTGCGCTACCTGACGCTCACCCACAACGACAACGTGCCGTGGGCCGACTCCGCGACCGACAAGCCGGCGGCCGGCGGCCTGACCCGGTTCGGCGAG
Organism: Streptomyces sp. Y1; assembly: GCF_041053115.1. Classification (NCBI taxonomy): domain Bacteria; kingdom Bacillati; phylum Actinomycetota; class Actinomycetes; order Kitasatosporales; family Streptomycetaceae; genus Streptomyces; species Streptomyces sp. Y1. The sequence goes on from NZ_CP163445.1 coordinate 4,718,632, forward strand.
GAGGTCGTCCGGGAGATGAACCGGCTCGGCATGCTGGTCGACCTCTCGCACGTCTCCGCCGACACCATGCGCGACGCCCTGCGGGTCACCGAGGCGCCCGTGGTCTTCTCGCACTCCTCCGCCCGCGCCGTCTGCGACCACCCGCGCAACATCCCGGACGACGTGCTCGCCCAGCTGCCGGCCAACGGCGGCGTGGCGATGGCCACCTTCGTGCCGAAGTTCATCCTGCCCGCCGCCATCGAGTGGACGCTGGCCGCCGACGAGAACATGCGCGCCCACGGCTTCCACCCGCTGGACACCACCCCGCCCGCCATGGCGTGCCAGCGCGCCTTCGAGGCCGCCCACCCGCGCCCGATCGCCACCCCGGCCACCGTCGCCGACCACCTCGACCACATGCGCGAGGTCGCCGGCATCGACCACATCGGCATCGGCGGCGACTTCGACGGCACCGCCTTCCTGCCGGACGGCCTCGACTCGGTGGCCGGCTACCCCAACCTGGTCGCCGAACTCCTCGGCCGGCACTGGTCGGAGGCCGACCTGGCCAAGCTCACCTGGCACAACGCCGTCCGCGTCCTGCGCGACGCCGAGTCGGTGGCGGCTTCCCTGCGCGCCACCCGCCGCCCGTCCATCGCCACCATCGGCCGGCTGGACGGCGGCGCCGACTCCTAGTCCAGCAGCGGGATCTCGATGGCCGGGCACTTGTCCATCACCATGGCGAGCCCGGCCGCCCGCGTCCGCCCGTACGCGGCCTCGTCCACCACGCCCAGCTGGAACCAGACCGCCTTCGCCCCCACCGCCACCGCCTGGTCGGCCACCTCGCCGGCCAGCGCGCTGTTCACGAAGACGTCCACCACGTCGACCGGGAACGGGATCTCGGCGAGCGAGGCGTACCCCTGCTCCCCGAGGACCGTCTCGGCCTTCGGGTGCACCGGCACGATCCGCTTGCCGTACTTCTGCAGCACCCGCGCCACCCCGTACGCGGCCCGGGCCGTGTTGGTGGACAGGCCCACCACCGCCCAGGTGTCGCCACTGCCGGTCAGGATCTCGCGGACCGCCGCCTCGTCGCCGTAGCTCGTCATACCGGTGACAACGGCATACCCCCGAGGGGGATTCCCGCCCCCGGAGGGCCGGTGGGGGTCAGCTGGGGCGGCCGAGGGCGCGGTAGGTCCAGCCGGCGGCGCGCCAGGCGTCGGCGTCGAGGACGTTGCGGCCGTCGAGGAGGCGGCGTTCGGCGACGACGGCGCCGAGCTCGGCCGGGTCCAGCTCGCGGAACTCGGCCCACTCGGTGAGGTGGAGGACGACGTGGGCGCCCTCGGCGGCTTCCAGGGCGGAGTCCGCGTAGGTGAGCGAGGGGAACATCTTGCGCGCGTTGTCCACGGCCTTCGGGTCGTAGACGGTGACCTGGGCGCCCTGGAGCTGGATCTGGGCGGCCACGTTGAGCGCGGGGGAGTCCCGGATGTCGTCCGAGTTGGGCTTGAACGCGGCGCCGAGCACGGCGACCCGGCGGCCCAGGAAGCCGCCGCCGCACTGCTCGCGGGCCAGCTCGACCATCCGGGAGCGGCGCCGCATGTTGATCGAGTCGACCTCGCGCAGGAAGGTCAGCGCCTGGTCGGCCCCCAGCTCGCCGGCCCGGGCCATGAACGCCCGGATGTCCTTGGGCAGGCAGCCGCCGCCGAAGCCGAGGCCGGAGTTGAGGAACTTGCGGCCGATCCGCTCGTCGTGCCCGAGGGCGGTGGAGAGCATCGTGACGTCGGCGCCGGCCGCCTCGCAGACCTCGGCCATCGCGTTGATGAAGGAGATCTTGGTGGCCAGGAAGGAGTTCGCGGCGGCCTTCACCAGCTCGGAGGTCGCGTAGTCGGTGACCAGGAACGGCACCCCGGCGGCGATCGGCTCGGCGTACACCTCGCGCAGCAGCTGCTCGGCCCGCTCGCTCCGCGCGCCGACCACGATCCGGTCCGGCCGCAGGGTGTCCTGGACGGCGAACCCCTCGCGCAGGAACTCCGGGTTCCAGGCCAGCTCGGCGCCCTCGCCGACCGGCGCCAGCGCGGCCAGCCGCTCGGCCAGCCGGGCCGCCGAACCGACCGGCACGGTGGACTTGCCGACCACCAGGACGGGCCGGGTCAGGTGCGGCGCCAGGCCCTCGATCGCGGCGTCCACGTAGGACATGTCGGCCGCGAACTCGCCCTTGCGCTGCGGGGTGTTGACGCAGACGAAGTGCACGTCGGCGAACTCCGCGACCTCCTCGACGGAGGTGGTGAAGCGCAGCCGCCCGGTCGAACCCCGGTGCCCGGCCACGTGCTTGACCAGCAGCTCGGACAGCCCCGGCTCGTACATCGGGACGCGGCCGGCGGTCAGTGTGGCGATCTTGTCCGGGTCGATGTCCAGGCCCAGCACCTCGAAGCCGAACTCGGCCATCGCGGCGGCATGCGTGGCGCCGAGGTAGCCGGTGCCGATCACGGAGATGCGGAGGGTCACGGGGTCCCCTTTGGTACGGGTTCGACCAGGACAGGTGCCCCCAGATGCTATCCGCCCCGGCGGCCGCTCCCGGGGGCCGCCCGCTCGCCCGGACCTCCTAGGCAGCCGCAGGTCGGAGCCCTAGGATCGGTACTGAACGGTAGTTAACCGCAGAATCGACGCCGGTCGGGCTCCGACCGGCACGGTCACTGGACGACGAGGCAGGCATCATGGCGGGCAGCGCGGGCGCGGCGGACTTCGACCTCTTCCGGATCTCCGAGGAGCACCAGATGCTTCGCGAGGCGGTGCGTTCGCTGGCCGAGGCGAAGATCGCTCCGTATGCGGCGGAGGTGGACGAGCAGGGTCGGTTCCCGCAGGAGGCGTTGGACGCGCTGACGGCGAACGATCTGCACGCGGTGCACGTGCCGGAGGAGTTCGGTGGTGCGGGGGCGGACGCGTTGGCGACGGTGATCGTGATCGAGGAGGTCGCGCGGGTGTGCGTGTCCTCGTCGTTGATTCCGGCGGTGAACAAGCTGGGGTCGTTGCCGGTGCAGTTGTCGGGTTCGCCGGAGTTGAAGGCGAAGTACCTGGGTGCGCTGGCGCGGGGTGAGGGGATGTTCTCGTACTGCCTGTCGGAGCCGGAGGCGGGTTCGGACGCGGCGGGGATGTCGACGCGGGCGGTGCGGGACGGTGACTTCTGGGTGCTGAACGGTGTGAAGCGCTGGATCACCAATGCGGGGGTGTCGGAGTTCTACACGGTGATGGCGGTGACGGACCCGGAGAAGCGTTCGAAGGGGATCTCGGCGTTCGTGGTGGAGAAGGGCGACGCGGGGGTGTCGTTCGGGGCTCCGGAGAAGAAGTTGGGGATCAAGGGGTCGCCGACGCGTGAGGTGTACTTCGACAACGTGCGGATTCCGGCGGATCGGATGATCGGTGCGGAGGGGACGGGGTTCGCGACGGCGATGCGGACGTTGGACCACACGCGGGTGACGATCGCGGCGCAGGCGGTGGGTGTGGCGCAGGGTGCGCTGGACTACGCGAAGAACTACGTGCGGGAGCGCAAGCAGTTCGGGAAGCCGATCGGTGACTTCCAGGGGATCCAGTTCATGTTGGCGGACATGGCGATGAAGCTGGAGGCGGCGCGGCAGATGACGTACGTGGCGGCGGCGAAGTCGCAGCGGCAGGACGGTGATCTGACGTTCTTCGGTGCGGCGGCGAAGTGCTTCGCGTCGGACGTGGCGATGGAGGTGACCACGGACGCGGTGCAGCTGCTGGGTGGGTACGGGTACACCCGGGACTACCCGTTGGAGCGGATGATGCGGGACGCGAAGATCACGCAGATCTACGAGGGCACCAACCAGGTCCAGCGCATCGTGATGGCCCGCAACCTGCCGTAACGCCCCCGCGAACCGACGCCCCGGAGCCCCCGGCCGATTCCCCCACGGCCGGGGGCTCCGGCGTTCCCGGACGCGGCCGTTCGGCGCCGATCGGCCTGGTGTATGAATGATCGTCAACTTCCCTGTGGTTCAGCAGAGTACGGAGGAACACGATGACCGAGCAGCAGGAGACCGCCGGCCGGGTGTGGCTGATCACCGGCGCCAACTCCGGTTTCGGCCAGGCCGTCGCCGAGGCCGCGCTGGCCGCCGGCGACACCGTGGTCGCCGCCGCCCGCCGCCCCGAGACGCTGTCCGGGCTGGCGGCCGCCCACCCCGGCCGGGTCGTCCCGGTCCGCCTCGACGTCACCGACCAGGCGCAGATCGCCGCCGCCGTCGACGAGACGCTCGCGCGCTTCGGCCGGGTCGACGTCCTGGTCAACAACGCCGGGCGCGGCCTGATCGGCGCCGTCGAGGAGTCCACCGACCGCGAGCTGCGGGACCTCATGGAGCTGCACTTCTTCGGCCCGGCCGCGCTGACCCGGGCCGTGCTGCCGCACATGCGGGCCCGGGGCTCGGGCGCGGTGGTGCAGATGAGCAGCATGGGCGGCCGCTTCTCCTTCCCCGGCGTGGGCGCCTACTCGGCGACCAAGTTCGCCCTGGAGGGGCTGTCCGAGGCGCTGGCCAAGGAGGTGGCCGGCTTCGGGATCAAGGTGCTGATCGTCGAGCCCGGCGCCTTCCGGACCGGCTTCGCGGGCGGCGGCGCGCTCGCCCACTCCGCCCCGATCGGGGCGTACGACCCGATCGTCGGCCCGGTCCGCACCGGGCTGCCGGACAGCGACGGCAAGCAGCCCGGCGACCCGGTGAAGGCCGCCGAGGCGATCCTGGCGGCCCTGGCCGCCGAGCCGACCCCGCTGCGGCTCGCGCTCGGCAGCGACGCCGTGGACGGCGTCCTCGCCAACCTCGACGGCGCCCGCGAGGAGCTCGGGGCCTGGGAGGCTGTCGGCCGCGGCACCGACTTCCCGGCCGGCGCCTGACCGAAATCCCGGTGCCTGACCGAAATCCCGGTGACGGCGGGCGGCCCCGCTCTCTAGGCTGCCCGCCGTGTCCACCCATGCGCTGCGCCTCGCCGAACTCACCCCCGCCACCATCGACGCCGCCCTCGCCCTGCGGGTGCGTCCCGACCAGGAGCACCTGGTCGCGCCGGTGGCCACGTCCCTGGCGGAGGCGTACGTGCACGGCGACACCGCCTGGCCCCGGCTGATCCTGGACGGCGAGCGGCCGGTCGGCTTCGTGATGGCCTTCTTCGACGTCCGCTTCGACCCCGAGCGGCCGGACGACCGCCCCCGCTCGGGCCTGTGGCGGCTGCTGATCGACGCCGGGCAGCAGCGCGGCGGCTACGGCCGCTTCGCCGTCGAGCAGGTCTGCGCCGAGGTCCGCCGCCGCGGCGGCACCCGCGCCACCGTCACCTACCACCCCGGGCCGGACGGCCCCGAGGCCTTCTACGCCGGCCTGGGCTTCCGCCCGACCGGCGAGCTCAGCGGCGACCAGGCCGTCGCCGAGCGGGAGTTGGAGCCCCTGGAGTAGGGTCCCGGTCCGTGACCAGCGAACCGGAGTTCCTCACCGAGACCAGGGCGTTCTACGACGCCGTCGCCGTCGAGTACACCGACATGTTCGGGGGCCTGATGGCCTCCTCCCCGATGGACCGGGCGGTGCTCGCGCTCTTCGCCGAGCTGGTGCGCGCCGAGCGGCCGGACGGCAAGGTGGCCGAACTCGGCTGCGGCTCGGGCCGGGTGACCGGCCACCTGCACGGGCTCGGCCTCGACGTCTCCGGTGTGGACCTCTCGCCGGGGATGATCGAGCTGGCCCGGCGGGACCACCCGCAGGTGCCGTTCCGGGTCGGCTCGCTGTTCGACCTCCCGTACGGCGACGGTGAGTTGACCGGCGCGCTGGCCTGGTACTCGATCATCCACACCCCGGCCGAGCGGCTGCCGCCGGTCTTCACCGAGTTCGCCCGGGTGCTGGCCCCCGGCGGCCACCTGGTGCTGGCCTTCCAGGTCGGCGACGAACCGTCCCGCCAGGACCGCCCGTTCGGCCACCCGGTGTCGCTGGACTTCCGCCGGCTGCGGCCGGAGCGGGTGGAGGAGCTGCTCCGGGAGGCCGGCCTGCGGGTCACCTCCCGTACGGTCCGCGAGGCGAGCACCGGCGAGAAGACCCCGCAGGCCTACCTGCTGGCCCGCAAGCCCGCGGCCTAGGAAGAACTAGGCGGCGGGATCCGCGGTGGCCCCGGCGATCACCTCGTCCAGCACGTCCCGCGAGCGCAGCAGGTCGGTGATCATCCGGTCGATCCGGGCCCGCTCCGCGACGAGTTCGTCGACGAGCAGCGGGGTCGCGATCGCGCTGGGGCCGCCGTCGGCGTCCCGCATGCAGGGGAGGAGCTTGAAGATGGTGCGGCTGTGCAGCCCGGCCGCGAAGAGCTCCTGGATGTGGACCACCCGGTCCACCGCCATCTCCGGGTACTCCCGGTGGCCGCCCCGGGTGCGCCGGGCGACCAGCAGGCCCTGCTGCTCGTAGTAGCGCAGCGAGCGCTCGCTCACGCCGGTCCGCCGGGCCAGTTCACCGATCCGCATGCCGCCCACCCCGCCCGTCCGATCGAAGGCTTGAACCCGCCATGGATCGTAGCCCCGCCGGATAACACGCCGCCCTGACCTCGGGCCCCGAGGGGGTGGCGCGCGTGGCCCGGCCGGTCGTGCCATGATCCCTGCATGGCTTCCAACGTTTTCTTCGACATCGAGATCGACGGCGTGCCGTCGGGCCGCATCGTCTTCAAGCTGTACGACGACGTCGTCCCGAAGACCGCCCAGAACTTCCGCGAGCTGGCCACCGGCCAGAACGGCTTCGGCTACGAGGGCTCCGGCTTCCACCGCGTGATCCCCGCCTTCATGCTGCAGGGCGGTGACTTCACCAACCACAACGGCACCGGCGGCAAGAGCATCTACGGCGAGAAGTTCGCGGACGAGAACTTCCAGCTCAAGCACAGCAAGCCGGGCCTGCTGTCGATGGCCAACGCCGGCCGCAACACCAACGGCTCGCAGTTCTTCATCACCACCATCGTGACCGACTGGCTGGACGGCAAGCACGTCGTCTTCGGCGAGGTCGTCGAGGGCATGGACGTGGTCAAGCTGATCGAGTCCAAGGGCTCGCAGAGCGGCCGCACCTCGGCCAAGGTCACCATCGCCAAGTCGGGCGTGGTCGAGTAATCACCGCCCCCACGGGAGCGGATGACGCGTACCGCCCCGGAGTGGGAAGTCGGCAGGTCCGACTTCCCACTCCGGGGCGGTGGCGTTTCGGCGGTGGCCCTTCTCAGGGCGCGCGGACGGCCTGGGCGGGCACCCAGTCCTCCCGCACGCCGACCTTCCGGGCCGGCACCCCGGCCCAGACCTCGCCGGGCCCGGTCGAGCGGGTGAGCACCGCGTTGGCGCCGACGACGGTGCCCGCGCCCACGGTCAGCACGCCCTCCTTGCACACCACCTTGGCGCCCGCGCACAGCACCGCGCCGTCCTCGACCACCACCCGCCGCATCGGGCTGAGCTCCTGCGGCACCCACGGGTCGGCCCGGCCGATGGTGACGCCGTTGTAGAGCGTCACGCCGGCGCCGAGCGTGGTGTACGGATGCAGCACGGTACCGAAGCCGCGGTGGAAGACGGTCAGCCCGGGCCCGATCTCGCAGGCGGCGGGCACCTCCATGCCGTAGAGCGCGAGCGCCTCCTGGACCAGGCGGCCCAGGAGGCGGTGGCGACGGCGGTAGACGAGTGCGGAGACGAGTGACATCCACACATTGTGACGTCACGGGTACTTCACGTCACCGTTACTTGAAGTCCGGCACGGCGGTGTCGTTCTTGAAGGCGTCGAAGACCTGCTTGGACTTGGCGGCGTCCCACTGCACGGCGGACTCGCCGGTCTTGGTCCGGAAGTCCGGGTTGCCGATCGGCACGGTGAGGCTCTTGCCGCTGCCGCCGTTGACGTCCTTCATGGCGAGGAACATCGAGCCGAGGTCGGTCAGCCCGCAGTCCTCGTCGACGATCAGGGTGCCGAGCGCCGAGTCGACCAGCGGGTAGAAGGTGAACGGGTTCAGCAGGTTGCCGGGGGAGGCGGCCTGGTGGGCCAGCGCCCCGAGGAACTTCTGCTGGTTGCGCATCCGGCCGAGGTCCTGGTCGGCCATCTGGTGGCGCTGGCGGACGAAGGCGAGCGCCTGCTTGCCGTTCAGGGTCTGGTCGCCGGCCTTGAGGTCCAGGCCGGAGTCCTTGTCCTTGATGTCCTGGTCGATGTGCATCTCGACGCCGCCGATCGAGTCGACGATGCCCGCGAAGCCGGCGAAGCCGATCTCCGCGTAGTGGTCGATGCGCAGGCCGGTGTTCTGCTCGACGGTCTGCACCAGCAGGCGGCCGCCGCCGTTGTTGAACGCCGAGTTGATCTTCGAGGTGGTGGCCTTGACGGTCTTGCCGTTGCCGCCCTGGTGCTCCGGGATCGGCACCCAGGAGTCGCGCGGGATGCTCATCAGGGTGTTCCCGCCGTCCCCGATGTGCAGGACCATCATCGAGTCGCTGCGCTTGCCCTCGACGTCGTGGCCGGTGTGCATGTCCTCCATCTGGGCGTCGGTGAGGCCCTCGCGGCTGTCCGAGCCGACGATCAGCCAGTTGGTGCCCTTCCCGGCCGCCGGGCGCCCCGGGTAGTCGGCCAGCACGTTCTCGTGGTTGAGCTTGGAGTCGGCCCAGAAATAGGTGGAGACGGCGGTCACCATGACGGCGATCAGCACGCCGAACACCGACCACTTGACGATCCGCCGCCGCGGCCAGCGCCGGGCCGGCGCACCGGCCGGCCGCGCCCCGCCGGGCCCGCCCGGACGCCCGGGGCCACCCGGGCCACCCGGACCGCCGGGCCCGCCCGGGTACCCCGCGCCGGGCCGCGCGTCCGGAGCACCCGTCCCCTGCGCCGGGACGCCGCCGACCGGCCGGGGCGGCTCCGGCCGCCGCGGTGCGGGCGCCCCCGCTCCGCGCGGGTTCAGCGAGGCCGGCAGCGGCGGCTCGGCCGCGCCGCCTCCGCCGTTGCCGCCGTACGGGTTCCCGCCGCCCCCCGGGCGGCCCTCCTGCCAGGTGTTCATGCCGACGAGGATGCCCGACCCCGCCCGCGGTGACTCCCCTCGGGGTGCCCTCCAGGCCTCTTGTAGCAGTTTTGATGCACGTACCGGATCGTTCCGCCGCAACGTCCGGACACCCGCCGTTCCGGCTGCTGAAACGATTCTTGACCGGCTCGAACACCGCGTGTTTGCATCGTCGGCATGGTTCAGCGTTGGGCACTCACGCGTCGGCGGCACGTCGACCTGCGCCGTGGTGTGGCCAGCTCGCTCTGTCGCGGCTGAGGCGCCCGCCCAGCACGCCGCCCCCGAGCAGCCCCGAGCACCCGCCGCTTCCACCCGTCAGAGGTGAACCATGGCCACCGTCCTGTCCGTGTCCGGCTCCCCGTCCGCGACCTCCCGCACCACCCGCCTGCTGCGCCACGTCGACGCGCAGCTCGCCGACCGCGGCCACCACGTCGTCCCGTTCGAGGCCCGCAGCCTGCCCGCGCACGCCCTGCTGTCCGGCGACTTCGACCACCCCGAGATCGTCGCCGTCACCGAGCTGTTCGCCCGGGCGGACGGCGTCGTCGTCGGCACCCCCGTCTACAAGGCCGCCTACTCGGGCCTGCTGAAGGCCCTGCTGGACGTGCTCCCGCAGTACGCCCTGGCCGGCAAGGCCGTCCTGCCGCTGGCCACCGGCGGCTCGCCCGCGCACGTCCTCGCCGTCGACTACGCGCTGCGCCCGGTGCTCAGCTCGATGGGCGCCGGCCACATCACCCAGGGCTGGTTCGTGCTCGACCGCCACATCACCGCCGGGGAGGACGGCTCCACCCGGGTCGAGCGCGAGTCGGACGCGCTGCTGGCCCCGGTCGTGGCCGGCTTCGCGACGGCCCTGGAGCGGCTCTCCGTACCCGCACTGACCTGCGGCTGAGCCCCGTACGGGGCGTCCCCGAGACGGGCGGCGGCGACCCCTAGGGGGAGGGGCGCCGCACCCCGTAGAACCATGGTTGAAGCGCTTCATTCCGGCGGAGGACGAGCGCCCCGCCGTCCGCTCCTAACGTGGTTCCTACATCCCCACCCGCCAGGAACCGGCCCGATCCGGTCGGGTCCGGCAGCCCGGTCCACCGGGAGGGTGGGGACAACTCCCGGTCGAGGACTACCGCCAGCGCCATGTCGCGGGACGGTCGAGCCGTACGAGGCTGGGGGCCAACGGGTGAGCGCATCTTCCATAGGAGACTCCAGTGACGACGGCAACAGCCGTGTTCGACCCCCAGCTTCCCGGCGGAGAGTCCGCCGTCGCCGCCTCCGCCCGCCAGGTCACCAAGGCGTACGGCTCGGGCGAGACCAAGGTCACCGCGCTCGACGCGGTGGACGTCGACATCCAGCGCGGCCGGTTCACCGCGATCATGGGCCCCTCGGGCTCCGGCAAGTCGACCCTGATGCACTGCCTGGCCGGCCTCGACACGGTCACAGCCGGGCGGATCTGGATCGGTGACACCGAGATCACCGGCCTCAAGGACAAGCAGCTGACCAGACTGCGCCGCGACAAGATCGGCTTCATCTTCCAGGCGTTCAACCTGCTCCCGACCCTGAACGCGCTGGAGAACATCACGCTGCCGATGGACATCGCCGGCCGCAAGCCGGACCAGGCCTGGCTCGACCAGGTCGTCGAGACGGTCGGCCTGGCCGGCCGGCTCAAGCACCGCCCGACCCAGCTCTCCGGCGGCCAGCAGCAGCGCGTCGCGGTGGCCCGGGCGCTGGCCGCCCGCCCCGAGATCATCTTCGGCGACGAGCCCACCGGGAACCTCGACTCCCGGGCCGGCGCCGAGGTGCTGACCTTCCTGCGCCGCTCGGTCGACGAACTGGGCCAGACCATCGTCATGGTCACCCACGACCCGGTCGCCGCCGGCTACGCGGACCGCGTGCTCTTCCTCGCCGACGGCGTGATCGTCGACGAGATGCACGCGCCCACCGCCGACTCCGTCCTCGAACGCATGCGCCGTTTCGACGGCAAGCGCACCAGCTGAGCGGGCGGGACGACGCGAACATGCTGCTCAAGACCTCACTGCGGAGCTTCTTCGCCCACAAGGGCCGGATGGCGCTCTCACTCATCGCCGTCGTGCTGTCGGTGGCCTTCGTCTCCGGCACCCTGGTGTTCTCCAACACCGCGACCAGCACCTTCGACAAGCTCTTCGCCGCGACCGCCTCCGACGTCTCCGTCCAGCCGCCCAAGCCGGACGACGACGAGGAGCAGCAGGCCGCCGCCAAGCCGCCGACCGTCCCGGTCGCGCTGGCCCAGCAGATCGCCGGGCTGCCCGGGGTGAAGACCGCCGTCGGCCAGGTCATGGTCCACAACGCGATCCTGGTCGACCCGGCCACCAACAAGCTGGTCGGCCCGACCCAGGGCGCGCCCACGCTGCTCGGCAACTGGACCGACACCCCGCGCAACGCGCTGCACATCACCTCCGGCCACGCCCCGCAGGGGCCGGGCGAGCTGGTGCTGGACGCGGACACCGCGAAGAAGGCCAAGCTCGGCCTCGGCGACCACGTCCGGGTGGACAACTCCGGCGGCAAGCACGACTTCACCATCGCCGGCATCGCCACCTTCACCACCACCAACCCCGGTGCGGCGCTGGCCTTCCTGGACACCGACACCGCCCAGCGGGTGCTGCTCGGCGAGCAGGCGTACACCTCGGTGGAGGCCTTCGGCGACGGCAGCCGCGGCAACGACCAGCTCAAGGCCGACGCGGTCGCCAAGGTCGGCGCCGGCTACCAGGTGAAGACCGCCGCCGAGCAGAAGGACGAGAACACCAAGCAGGTCGGCAGCGGCCTCGACTTCATGAAGTACGCGATGCTCGGCTTCGCGTTCGTCTCGGCCATCGTCGGCGCCTTCCTGATCGTCAACACCTTCTCGATGCTGGTCGCCCAGCGCACCCGGGAGATCGGCCTGCTGCGCGCCATCGGCGGCAGCCGCCGGCAGGTCAACCGTTCGGTGCTGGTCGAGGCGCTGATCCTGGGCGTGCTCGGCTCGACGATCGGGGTCGGGGCCGGCCTGGGCGTCGCGGTCGGCCTGATCAAGCTGATGAACGCCATCGGCATGGACCTGAACGCGGCCGACCTGCAGATCGGGCCGGACGTGTTCGTCGCCGGCTACTCGCTGGGCATCGTGGTCACCCTGGTCGCGGCCTTCTTCCCGGCCCGCCGGGCGAGCCGGATCTCGCCGATGGCCGCGCTGCGCGACCACGGCACCCCGGCCGAGGGCCGCGCCAACGTGATCCGTACGGTCGTCGGCCTGCTGCTGACGGCGGGCGGCGCGGCGCTCCTGGTGCTCGGCGCCGGCGCCGACAAGGCGGCCACCGGCGGGCAGTACCTGGGGCTGGGCGTGGTGCTGACCCTGGTCGGCTTCGTGGTGATCGGCCCGCTGCTGGCCTCCGCGCTGATCCGGGTGCTCGGCGCGGTGCTGCCGGCCCTGTTCGGGCCGTCCGGCAAGCTCGCCCAGCGCAACGCGATGCGCAACCCGCGCCGCACCGGCGCCACCGCCGCCGCGCTGATGATCGGCCTGGCGCTGGTGATCGCCTCCTCGGTGTTCAGCTCCTCGGCCGTCACCTCGGCCAGCGCGCAGATCGACCGGTCGGTGGGCGTGGACTTCATCATCCAGGGCGGCCGCACCGAGGTCACCCCGGAGATGCAGGACATCGTGCGCCGCACCCCGGGCATCGACCACGTCACCACCCAGAAGTTCTTCACCGCGAAGCTCCAGCTGCCGGACGGCGGGAAGGCGAAGAACGACCTGACCGCCGTGCCGCCGACCTTCTTCGGCAGCGACTTCCACCCGAGCCTCGACGCCGGCTCGGTGGACTCGATCGAGCGCGGCTCGCTCGGGATCGGCGCGGCCTTCGCCAAGGACCACAACCTCAAGGTCGGCGACCAGGTGGGCGTCGACTACGGCAAGGGCCGCACCCAGACCCTGCCGGTGGGCGCGGTCTTCAAGAAGGGCGAGCTGTTCGGCGACGGCTCCTTCGTCGCCATGGACACCATGGCCAAGGTCGTCCCGGCCGCCGAGCAGCCGCCGGTGTGGACCTTCTTCGCCAAGGCCTCGGCCGGCACCGACGTCGCGAAGACGCTGACCGCGCTGGAGGACGGGCTCAAGCAGTTCCCGCAGCTGAGCATCAAGGACCAGGCCGGCTACAAGGAGATGGTCCAGTCCCAGATCGACACGCTGCTCTACCTGATCTACGGGCTGGTCGCGCTCTCCATCACCGTCGCGGTGCTCGGCGTCGTCAACACCCTGGCGCTGTCGGTGGTCGAGCGGACCAGGGAGATCGGCCTGCTGCGGGCGATCGGGCTCTCCCGCCGCCAGCTGCGCCGGATGATCCGGCTGGAGTCCGTGGTGATCGCGCTGTTCGGCGCCGTCCTGGGCACCGGGCTAGGCCTGGCCTGGGGCGTCACCGCCCAGCGGGTGCTGCGGGACCAGGGCCTCGGGACGCTCTCCGTCCCGGCCGGCACGATCGGCGTCACGCTGGCCGCCTCGGTGGTGATCGGCCTGTTCGCCGCCCTGATCCCGGCCTTCCGGGCCGGGCGCATGAACGTCCTCGCGGCGATCGCGACGGACTGACCCGGGGTCACGGGGGAGCCCGGGTACGGGGGAAACGGGGGAAACGGGGGAAACGGGGGAAACGGGGGGTACGGGGGAGCGGGGGCCGGGCGCGCGCAGCGCCCGGCCCCCGTGCCGTTCCCGCCCCCGGACCGCCTGAGATGATCGTCCGATGTACACCCCGGACGCCCCGTCGCTGCCCAGCGCCGCGCCCCTGACCGCCGCCGCCGCCGCGCGCTGGCGCGCCGCCCGTACGGCCTGGCGGCTGGACAGCCGGTGGCTGGCGGTGGTGCCGCTCGGGTTCCTGATCCTGGCCGCCGCCGTCGAGCCGGACACCGGCGGGGTCTGCAACGCCCAGGGCATCTGCCGGGACAGCTGGGGCGAGAGCCTGGCCATCTGGACGGTGCTGGCCGAGACCGTCCTGCTGCTCGCCCGGCCCCGCATCCGGCCGCTCGTCCCGATCGCCGCGCTGGCGCTGTTCTGGTACGTCCCGAACGGTCTGGTCACCCCGGTCGCCCGCTGGTCGGCGGTGTTGCTGCACGTGCTGCTCGCCGCCGTCCTGATCGGCGCCGACCTCGGCCGCCGCAAGGCCCGCCAGCAGCTCGACGAGCTGATGGCCCCGCCCGTCGCCTTCCCGTGGACGGCCGCCGGCGCGCCCTCGCCCGTCCGGCCGGACGGCGTGCCGGTCGGCCGGCGGGTGCTCGGCTGCCTGCTGCTGGTGGTCGCCGCGACGCTGCCGCTGTACGGCCTGTGGGAGCAGCAGCGGCAGGAGGAGCGGGACGCGGCCGCCGTCCGGGTCACCGGCACCGCCGGGGAGTTCGACCAGGACGGCCTGCTGACCGTCCACTACCAGGCGCCGAGCGCCCGCGACGTGCTGAAGGCCGCACCGGCCGGCAGCCCGACCGGGCCGACCGCCACGCTGGACGTGTGGTGGGCCGAGCGCCCGAAGCCCGGCCAGTCGATCCCGCTGCTGCTGGACGGCGACCAGGTCCGCGCCGAGGGCGACGACTACGACCCCTCCGGGCAGCTGGTCTTCGGCGGCCTGATCGCCCTGCCCGGCCTGCTGCTGCTCGGCTCGGCCCTCGCCCACGACGCCCGCCGCCGCCGGCCCGGCTTCGTCGGCGCCGCCCCCGCGCTCGCGGTGCGGGTCCGCGCCGACGCCCGGGGCGACCTGCTGGTGCTCCCGGTGGACGGCCCGCCGGACGGCCCCGCGCTGTGGCGGCTGAAGGAGTGGGAGCGCTACTACTGGGCCCGGGACGGCCACCCGGACCTGCCGGAGCACCCGGGCCCGGGCTGGCTGCCCGAACACCCCGATCTGGAGGGGAACGAGGAGGACTACCCCGAGCCGGTGCTGCGGCAGGACCCGGACGAGGACGAGGAGGAGTACGGCGAGCTCGTCGAGCGCGCCACCCCCGAGCAGGCCGCCGCCTGGTCCGCCCGCGCGGCGCGCAGCGTCCCGGCCGTGCTGTACCGCGGCCCGGACGGCCCGGACCAGCAACTCCTGTTCCGCCCGGCCCTGTTGGACGGCGATCCGCACTGGGTCGCGGCCGTGGTCGCCCCCGCCGCGCGGTCCCCCCGGCTGACCCGGCAGGGCGAGCACTACCGCGAGCGCGAACTCGCGGTCCGCGCACTCAGCGCCAGGACGCTGGCCGACGCCCCCGCCGCCGGCCCCGACACCGAGCGGCTGCCCGCGCTGCGCTGGGAACTGCCGCTGCCCGTACGGGCGCTGACCGGGCCGCTCGCGGCGGTGCTGATCGCGACCGCCGTGGTCCTGCTCGGCGACAGCGGCTGGTGGAGCGGGCTGGTGCGCCCGCTGTGGATCGGCTCGATGGCGGTGTTCCTGATCGGCGGCGCGGCGTCCTGGCAGCTGGTGGCCGACCGGGACGGCCTGCGGGTCGCCTCCGCCTTCCGGGTCCGGCAGATCCAGTGGCGGCAGATCGGCGCCGCCGCCGTCCACCGGGGCCGGCTGACCATCCGGCTGCACTCCGGGGAGGAGATCGCCATCAGCACCTGGCTGATGGCCGCCCTGGCCGGCCACTTCGGCGAGCGCTACGACCCGGCGCGGCTGGCCCGGACGGTCGCGCTGGCCGCCCACCGGCCCGACCTGCGCCCGGCGCAGGCCCGGCAGGACCGGCTCGGCAGCCCGCAGCACCTGCTCAACCGGCTGTCGGTGGCCGGCTACGCGGTGTTCACCGTCGCCCACTACCTGCTGTGAACCGGCACCGCGTCCGCACCGCGTCCGCACCCCGTCCGCACCGCCCGTACCCTGTGCGTTCAGCGGCCCCGACCGGATGCGACGCGGTGCCTTCCGCACCGGTACGGTTGCCCCGATGAACACCAAGGCTGCTGAGGAGCTGCCGGCGGTCTCCGTGATCATGCCGGTGCTCAACGAGGAACGACACCTGCGCACGGCCGTCCGGCGGATCCTGGACCAGGACTACCCCGGCGAGCTGGAGGTGGTGATCGCCCTCGGCCCCTCCACCGACCGCACCGCCGAGATCGCGGCCGAGCTGGTGGCCGAGGACCCGCGGGTGAAGACGGTGGACAACCCCACCGGCCGCACCCCCGCCGGGCTGAACGCCGCGATCCGCGGCTCGCGCCACCCGATAGTGGTGCGCGTGGACGGCCACGGGCTGCTCACCCCCGGCTACATCGCCACCGCCGTCCGGCTGCTCACCGAGATGGAGGCGGCCAACGTCGGCGGCATCATGCACGCCGAGGGCGAGACCGAGTGGGAGAACGCCGTCGCCGCCGCGATGACGTCCAAGATCGGCGTCGGCAACGCGGCCTTCCACACCGGCGGCCTGGCCGGCCCGGCGGACACCGTCTACCTCGGCGTCTTCCGCCGCGAGGTGCTGGAGAAGCTGGGCGGCTACAACGAGGAGTTCATCCGCGCCCAGGACTGGGAGCTGAACTACCGGATCCGCCAGGACGGCGGGCTGGTCTGGTTCACCCCGCAGCTCAAGGTGACCTACCGCCCCCGGCCCTCGGTGCGGGCGCTCGCCAAGCAGTACAAGGACTACGGCCGTTGGCGCCGGGTGGTCACCCGCTACCACCGCGGCTCGGTCAACCTGCGCTACCTGGCCCCGCCGGCCGCCTTCCTGGGCGTCACCCTCGGCCTGGTGCTCGGCGCGGCCGTCCACCCGGTGTTCCTGGCCGCGCCGGGCGCGTACCTGCTCGGCATCCTCGGCGGCTCGGTGGTCGAGGGCCGCGGCCTGTCCGGCCGGGCGAAGGCGTGGCTCCCGGTGGCCCTCGCCACCATGCACATGAGCTGGGGCTTCGGCTTCCTCACCTCGCCCCGCTCGCTCGCCCGCAAGGTGATCGCCAGCACCGCGCCCACCGCGAAGGACGTGCTCTCGCAGGCCCGTTGACGCACCTGACCGAGGGTCCTTCCCCTATCGTCGGTGCGCATGGGAGCAGTTGCGGGCGGGCCCGGCGCGGCCCGGATCGAGCCGAGCGCGGACGTCGACGAGCGGGCCGTGCTCGGCGCCGGGACGACGGTCTGGCACCTCGCCCAGGTCCGTGAGCACGCGGTGGTCGGCGCGGACTGCGTGATCGGGCGCGGCGCGTACGTCGGCCCGGGCGTGCGGATCGGGAGCCGGGTCAAGGTGCAGAACCACGCGCTGGTGTACGAGCCGGCCGTGGTCGAGGACGGGGTGTTCATCGGCCCGGCCGCCGTCCTCACCAATGACCGTCACCCCCGCGCGGTCACCCCGGACGGCCGCCTCAAGGGTGAACTCGACTGGCGCGCCGATGGCGTGACGCTTCGTCAGGGCTGCTCGATCGGCGGCCGGGCGGTGCTGGTGGCCGGGGTGACGGTCGGCCGCTGGGCCCTGGTCGCGGCCGGCGCGGTGGTGCACCGGGACGTCCCGGACTTCGCCCTGGTCGCCGGGGTGCCGGCCCGCCGGATCGGCTGGGTCGGCCGGGCCGGCGAGCGGCTGCGGCCCGCGGGCGAGGGCCGCTGGGAGTGCCCCCGGACCGGCGAGCGCTACCGCGAGACGGACGGAATCCTCCTGCCGGGCAAGCCCTAGCTACTTGGCGCACACGTCGGTGTCGTCCGCCTGCACCCGCTGGAGGTCCTTCGGGGCCTCGGTCGGCGGCTGCTGCGGGCCGCCCGTCGCGCCGAGCGCGTCCTTGCCGAGCACCAGCAGCAGCGGGCCCCTGGGGTCCGCCTTCGGGTCAGCCTCGGCGGCGTCGGCGGGCAGCCCGAGGGCGGCGGCCAGGGCGGCGGCCTCGGCCTCCTGGCCGGGCGCGTGGGTGATCGTGGTGGTCGCGGCGGCCGGCGCGTCGGAGGCCACCGCGGCCTTGGCGAAGCCCTTGGCCTTCAGCTTCTCCACGGTCGGCCCGGACTGCCCGCGGGTGCCGCTGCCGTTGCGCACCGTGACCCGGACGTCCTTCGGGTCCACCGGTGCGGCGGTCGCGGTCGGCGCGGTGGTGGCCGGTGCGGCGGCGGCCGGGGTGTCGGCGGGGGCGGCCGGCGCGGGCGTGTCCGTCAGCGAGCGGTCGTTCGCGATCATCGAGAACAGCTGCCCGGCGTCCGGCTGCTTGAGGATCAGCCGGTCCTTGTCCTTGGGGTCGTCGAGGACCGGCACGGTGGCGAAGGTGATGTTCTTGGTGTCCACCTTGCTGATGTCCGTCGCCAGGTCCTTGAGCTTGTCGACGCTGCCGATCCCGGAGTCCACGGTGAGCGCCTTGGTGGCCGCGTCCGCCAGCTTGTAGAGCTTGGTCGGGCTGGTCAGGGTGTCGCCGCTCTTGATCTTGCGGATCATCGAGCTGATGAACTGCTGCTGCAGCGGGATGCGGGTGAGGTCCCCGCCGAAGCCGACCGCGTGCCGGGTGCGGACGAAGGCCAGCGCCTCGTCGCCCTGGACCACGTGGCGGCCCTTGGACATCTTCAGGTGCGAGTCCTTGTCGTCGATGTCCTTGGCCGCGCACACCTCGACGCCGCCGACCGCGGTGGACAGCGTCTTCACCGCCTCGAAGTTGACCTCGACGAAGTGGTCGACCCGGATGCCGGTGACCTTCTCGACGGTCTTCCAGGTGCAGCCCGGGTCCCGGCCGGACTGGCCCAGGCTGTTGTTGAACATGTCCCGCGCGGTGCCCGGGATCCTCGTCTTCCCGTCCGCCGACTGGCAGTCGGGTATCGGCACCATCAGGTCGCGCGGGATGCTGATCACCGTCGCGTTGGAGCGGTCCTTGGCGAGGTGGAACAGCAGCGTGGTGTCGGCGTGCCCGGTGCTGCCCTCGTCGCCGTACTCGCGGCCGAGGCCCTGGCGGCTGTCGGTGCCCAGCACCAGGATGTTGAGCGCGTCCCCGGCGGCCTTGGGCCGCTCCTCCTCGCTGCCCACGTCGACCTTGACCGAGGTCAGGTTGTTGTTGAAGTGCTGGTACAGGTAGTACGCCCCGCCGCAGCCCGCGACCATCACCAGGGCGCCCGTCCCGGCCGTCCACTTGAGCACCCGGCGGCGCCGGGCCCGCTTGGCGGCCGCGGCCCGGCGCTTCGCCTCCCGGCGCCCCTCGCCACGGCACTCGCCGGTTTTCGGATTGTCCTGCTGCACGGAGTTTCCCTACGTCCGGCCGGTCACGGTGGCCGGCCTGTCAAGGCGGCAGGCCGATCCGGACACACTAGACGAGCCGAACGGGGGAATGGTTCCGGTATGAAATCCGTCACGTACGGGCAATGCGCGGGTAAAGGCGATCAGTGCTGGGCGCAGGCGTCCACGTCGGCCGTGCGCCCCTCGAAGGTGGGCGAGGCGCCCGCCGAGGGTGTCGCCGCCTCGCCCGACCCGGCCTCGGGGCCCGGCGTCGGGCTCGGGCCCGCGGTCGGCGTGCCCGGCGGGGCGGGGGCGCGGACGGTGATCGGCCGGTCCTCCCGCAGCGCCGTGAACAGCTGCCCGGTCTGCGGCTGCACGAACTCGTCCCGGTCCGAGTCGTAGCGGTACGGGCGGCGCGGCGCCGTCAGGAACACCACGTTCGCCGAGGGCACCCCGCGCAGGTCCTGGGTGAGGTCGTACAGCGCGCCGAGCGAGGACAGCCCGCCGTCCGCCCGCACCGAGGAGGTGGCCGCGTCCAGCACCGGCCACAGCTTCGCCGGGTTGAGCAGCACCCCCTGCGACTGCACCTTGCGCAGCAGCGAGGCCAGGAACTGCTGCTGACGGCCCATCCGCTGGGTGTCGCTGCCGTCCCCCAGGCTCTCCCGGGCCCGGACGTACCCGAGCGCCTGCTCACCGTGCAGCACCTGCCGCCCGGCGGGCAGGTCCAGCTTGGCGTCCTTGTCGTGGATCGGCTGCGGCACGCACACCTCGACCCCGCCGATCGCGTCCACCATCGTCCTGAAGCCGCTGAAGTCCAGGATCAGGTAGTGGTCGATCCGGATCCCGCTCAGCTGCTCGACGGTCCGGATCGCGCAGGCCGGGCCGCCCAGCTCGAAGGCCCAGTTGAACTGCATGGTCGCCGGCCGGCTGCGGGTGCCGTCCGGCTTGTCGCAGGCCGGGACGGCCACCATCACGTCGCGCGGGACGGACACCGCCGTCGCGTGCCGGTGGTCCGCCGACAGGTGCAGCAGGATCGTGGTGTCCGAGCGCTCGGTGCCCGCCTCGCCGCCGTAGGAGCCGTTCGAGCCGTCGCGGGAGTCGCTGCCGATCAGCAGGATGTTCTCGGCGCCCGGAGCGCCCGCCGTACGGCTCGGCCGCTCGGCCTCCAGCTTGGCCAGCAGCCGGTCGGTGGCCGTGTCGGTGCGGATGTTGCCGTCCAGCTTGCGGTAGGCGACCCAGGCCAGCACCCCGGTGGCCACCAGCAGGAACGCGACGACGCCGGCGGTGATCCACAGCCACCGCCGGCGCCGTCGCGGGCGTCGCTCGCCGTCCGGGGGACCGCTCCTCGGGGGGACGGCGGTCGGGGGGTGCTCGGTGTCGTCCTCGGCCATGGCAGCGATGCCTACCCAGCCGGGCCCGGGCCGGGGGTTACCCGAGGCGCAGTGTCACCCGTTCGGATTCGGTCCGCTTCTCCCACTGCGAGGCGTCCAGCCCCTGCGAGTTGCGGCACAGCACCACCGAGGCGCCGGCCGCCAGCGGCGCCAGCAGGCCGGCCTCCAGGCCCGCCCAGTCGTCGTAGGAGTGGGTGGACAGCACGCGGTCGCCGGGCTTCAGACCCAGCCGGACGGCCCCCTCGCGGGCCAGCGCGACGGTCTGCTCGCCGGTCAGCTTCAGCGGCAGCCCGTCCACGCTGGTCTCCAGCGCGGGCGCGTCCGGGGTGACGGGCGAGTACGGCGCGAAGCGGTCGCCCTGGCCGGGCACCTCGGCGGCGTAGTCCAGGAAGCCGTCCGGGCGCTGCGGGAAGCGGCCGCCCAGCGGGCGCAGCGCGAGCGCCACCCGCTCGCCCTCGCAGGCCTGGGCGGCGGCCAGGCCGTCCGGGCCGCTCACCACCAGCTCGGCGGCGGCCGGGTCGCCGCCCGGCACCGCGGCCACCCCGACCGACCAGCAGGCCAGCAGCCAGACGGCGCTCTGCCAGTGGGCGGGCAGCAGCAGTGCGGCGCGGTCGCCCGGGCCGGCGTTCAGTTCGTCCTGCAACAGGTTGGCCGTCTTGGCCACCCAGTTGTCGAAGGTCCGGGCGGACAGCTCCACCCGTTCGCCGGTGGCGTCGTCGTAGAAGGTGACCAGCGGGGCCGCGGGATCGACCGAAGGGGTGCCACCTCGCAGATATGCGTGCAGCAGCTCGACGGGGGTGCGGGCATCGGCAGCAAAAGGCGCAGTCATGGTGCGCCCCAGCCTACGGCCTTCGGGTGGCGGGCCGGGAGGGGTGGCCGGACCGCCGCGGGGCGGCGTGGCGAGTCGGCCGTTTTGCGGCCACCATCCGGTTTATGCCCCTTTCACTCCCGGCCGCGCTGCTCGCCGGCTGCACCGCCGCGCTGCTCCTCCAGCCCGCCTCCGCCGCCTCCCCGGGGGAGCGCCGGACCTCGGCGGGCGGCGGCACGGTCACCTCGCTGCCGCTGGCCGGCGGCCCCGGGCTCGCCCCGCGCGGCACCCGTCCGTTCGAACTCCTCGGCGTCGGCTGGGACGGCCCGGCGGACGCGCTCGCCGGCGGCAGCGTCCGGGTCCGCACCCGGAACGCGGACACCGGCGACTGGAGCGACTGGCACGCCCTGGAGGCCGACACCGAGGACGGCCCCGACCGCGCCCCGCACGGCACCCCGCGCGGTGCCACCGCCCCGCTGTGGACCGGCCGCAGCGACGGCGTCGCCGTCGAGGTCCGCCCCGGCCCGGCCGGGCCGCCGCCCGGCCTGCGGCTCGAACTCGTCGACCCCGGCCGCGGCGCCGCCGCCGCACCCGCCGCCCGCAGCCTGCCCGCCGGGCCGGCCGACGGCGGGCAGGCCCCGCGCCCCGCCATCGTCACCCGGGCCGGCTGGGGCGCCGACGAGTCCCTGCGCGACCAGACCTTCGAGTACACCGGCCCGGTCCGCGAGGTCTTCGTCCACCACACCGCGACCGCCACCGACTACGCCTGCGCCGACGCCCCCCGGGTGATCCGGGCGATCTACCAGTACCACGTACAGAGCAACGGCTGGCGGGACATCGGCTACAACTTCCTGGTCGACCGCTGCGGAACCGTCTACGAGGGCCGCGCCGGCGGCGTCGACCAGCCCGTCCACGGCGCCCACACCCTCGGCTTCAACACCGACTCCGCCGGCGCGGCCGCCATCGGCACCTACCTCACCGACTCCCCGCCGCAGCCCCTCCTCGACGGCCTCGCCGCCATCGCCGCCTGGAAACTCGGCCTCACCGCCCAACCCGCGGACGGCCACACCAAACTCACCTCCGCCTCCGACGCCAGCCGCTACCCCAAGGGCACGGTCGTCGACTTCGACGCGATCTCCGGCCACCGCGACGCCTTCACCACCGAATGCCCCGGCACCGCCCTCTACGCCCAGCTCCCCGCCCTCCGCGCCGCCGCGACGAAGCTCCAGACCCCGCAACCGCCCCCCACCTGACGGCCCCGGTCCCCGGGGGGAACTGCGCCCGCCTCCCCACTCCCTCCCCCGCGTATCCTTCCTCCGGCGGAGGAGGTGCAGGTGACAGGCGAGTCGGTACGGCGCTGGAGCCCGGGTTACCCCCTGGACGTCGCCCGGACCCTGCTGCCCCTGCGCCGCGGCCCCGCCGACCCCTCCTACCGCACCACCGGCGACGGCGCGGTCTGGCGCGCCTCCCGCACCCCGGCCGGCGTCGGCACCCTCCGGGTGCTCCCGCACCCGGCCGCGGGCGAGGTGGAGGCGACGGCCTGGGGCCCGGGCGCCGACTGGCTGCTCGACCGCCTGCCCGCCCTGCTCGGCGCCGAGGACCGCCCGGAGGGCCTGGTGCTGCCCCCGGGCCCGCTGCGCGACGCCCAGCGCCGTACGGCGGCCGTCCGACTGTCCCGCACCGGCCTGGTCCTGGAGTCCCTGGTGCCGGCGATCCTGGAGCAGAAGGTCACCACCGACGAGGCCTACCGCGCCTTCCGCACCCTGCTGCGGGACTTCGGCACCCCGGCGCCCGGCCCGGCCGAGGGCATGCGGGTGGCGCCTTCGGCGCGCGAGTGGGCGATGATCCCGAGCTGGGAGTGGCACCGGGCGGGGGTGGACCCGAAGCGCTCGGCGACGGTGATGCGGGCGGTGCGCCTGGCCCCGCGCCTGGAGGAGGCCTCGGTGATGGGCCACGAGGAGGCGTTCGCCCGGCTCACGGCCGTCCCGGGGGTGGGGGTCTGGACGGCGGCGGAGACCCTGCAGCGCAGCAACGGCGACCCGGACGCGGTCTCGGTCGGCGACTTCCACCTCCCGAACCTGGTCGGCTGGGCACTGGCCGGCCGCCCCCGCAGCGACGACGCCCAGATGCTCGCCCTGCTGGAGCCCTACCGCCCGCACCGCTACCGCGTCTGCCGCCTCCTGACGACCACCGGCGCCCACGCCCCCCGCTACGGCCCCCGCCTCACCCCCAACGACCACCGCAGCCGCTGAGCCGAACGCACCGGCGGTGTACACCCGCGTGTGTACGCTTGAGTCATGACTGACGCACTGAGCATCCGGGAACTGCGCGCGCGCCTTGCCGAGGTGGTCACCCAGGCCGAGGCCGGCGAGATCACCGTGATCACGCGCAAGGGCGAGCGCGTCGGAGCGGTCGTGCCGATCGAGATCCTCGATGCCATAGAGGACGCGGAGGACGAGCTCCTGGCCCGTGAGGCGCGGAAGCACCTGGACGAGCCGACCGTCACCATGGCCGAGGTACTGGCGGACCTCTTCGGTCCGCCTGCGGACTCCGCCGGGAGCGCTGCGTGAAGTACGCCTTCCGCTTCACCTCGCATGCCCGGCGTCAGCTGCGCGGGATCGGCCAGCTCGAGGCGATGCGTGTCCTCACCGCCCTCACCGCGCTGGGGGACGACCCGTTCGCGGACGGACCCGACGTCAAGAAGCTGGCCGGCAGCGACGCCCTGTACCGACTCCGGGTCGGCGACTTCCGGGTGGTCTACCAGGTGCGTGGCGAGGTGCTGGTGATCCTCGTCGTCCACGTCGGCCACCGCCGTGAGGTCTACCGCGGCCTCTGAGCCCTACCGCACGGCAATGAACGGCTCCGCGCCGCGCTCCGCCCGGGCCCGCGGGGCCTCGGCCGGGCGGCCGACCGCCACCGCGCCCATCGGGTCCCAGCCGTCCGGCAGGTCCAGCGCCTGCCGCACGGTGTCGCGGCAGAACATCGTCGACGACACCCACGCGGAGCCGTAGCCCTCACCCGTCAGCGCGACCAGCAGGTTCTGCACGGCCGCGCCGACCGCCACCGTGAACATCTCCCGTTCGGCGGCGGCCCGCCGCGCGTCCGGGTAGTCGTGCGAGCCGTCCATCACGAGGCAGGGCACGACCAGGTACGGGGCGTCCCGCAGCACGTCGCCGCGGGCGGTGCGGCGGGCGATCCGGGCGTCGTCCCAGCCGTCGAGCTCGCGCAGGTCGCGCTGCCAGGCGGCGAGCATCGCGTCGAGCAGGCGCACCCGGGTCTCGGCGGACTCCAGCAGCACGAACCGCCACGGCGTGGTGTGGTGCGGGGCGGGCGCGGTGACGGCGGCGGCGACGGCGCGCCGGACGGCGCCCGGGTCGACGGGCTCGTCGGTGAAGGAGCGGACGGTGCGCCGCAGGGTGACGGCCTGCCGCAGCGCCTCGGAGGTGCCGATCCGGAACATGTCCTGGTCGGCGGGCCGCACCAGCGGCCGGGTGCCGGCGCCGTCCTCGGCGGTGACGAGGTGCCCGAGCCCGCGCACGATCGCGACCGGCACCCCGGTGGCCTTGCCCTTCACCAGGTCGGCGGCACCGGCGAGTTCGTCGGCGGTGGCGGTGACGGTGAGGGCGAGCTCGTTGCCGTGGCTGTCGGTGCGCCCCCGGTGGTCCTCCAGGACGGACAGCCCGGCGGCGCCGATGGCGACGTCGGTCAGGCCGCTGCGCCAGGGCCGTCCGAAGGTGTCGGTGACGATGACGGCGAGCCGGCGGCCGGTGAGCTGCTGGAGCCGGGCCCGCAGCGCGCGCGCCGAGGCGTCCGGGTCCTCGGGCAGCAGCAGGACGGTGCCGGGCGCGGTGTTGGAGGCGTCGACTCCGGCGGCGGCCATGACGAAGCCGTTGCGGTTCTCGACGATGCGGGCCCGCCCGCGCCGGGCGACGACCCGGACGGTCTCCGCGTCGATCGCGGCCTCGCGGTCGGCGGCGTGCTGCAGCCGGCCCTCCGCCTTGCTGACGATCTTCGAGGTGACGAGCAGGATGTCGCCGTCCTGGTAGCTGCCCGCCTTGGCGAGCAGGCCGGCCAGGTCGGCGCCCGCGTCGATCTCGGGGATGCCCTCGACGCCCAGGATCCGCACGGTCATCGGCGGACCTGCTCGGCCAGTGCGAGCGCGGCCCGGGCCATCTCGGCGGTGGCGTCGACGTCGGTCATCAGCAGCGGGACGGCCCGGCAGGCGATGCCGCCGGCCTCGACGGCGGCGACCGCCGCCTCGTCCGCGGTGTCGACCAGCCAGCCGTCGATCAGGTCCGCGCCGTAGTGGAGCGCGACCGCCTCCGCCGTCGCCTCGACGCCGACCGCGGCGAGCACCTTGTCGGCCATGCCCCGCACCGGCGCCCCGCCGATGATGGGGGAGAGGCCGACGACGGGCGCGGGCGCGGCGGCGACGGCCTCCCGGATGCCGAGGACGGCGAGGATGGTGCCGATCGAGACGACCGGGTTGGACGGCGGAAACAGGATGACGTCGGCTTCGGCGATGGCGTCCAGCACGCCGGGCGCGGGCTTGGCGGTGTCCGCGCCGACCGGGATGATCGCCTCGGCGTCGACGGCGGCGTGCAGCCTGACCCAGTACTCCTGGAAGTGGATCGCCCGGGTGCCCTGCTCGTCGGTGATCCGCACGTGGGTCTCGACCCGGTCGTCGCTCATCGGCAGCAGCCGCACGCCGGGCTGCCAGCGCACGCACAGCGCCTCGGTGACCTGGCTGAGGCTGTACCCGGCGGCGAGCATCTGGCTGCGGACGAGGTGGGTGGCGAAGTCGCGGTCGCCGAGCCCGAACCACTCGGGGCCGACGCCGTACTCCTTCATCTCGGCCTTGATGGACCAGGTCTCGTCGGTCCGGCCCCACCCCTGCTCCTCGTGGATGCCGCCGCCGAGGGTGTACATCACGGTGTCGAGGTCGGGGCAGACCTTGAGGCCGTAGAGGTGGATGTCGTCGCCGGTGTTGCCGATGACGGTGATCTCGTCCTGCGGCCCGATCGCCGCGCGGAGCCCGCGCAGGAAGCGCGCCCCGCCGATTCCGCCTGCCAGTGCCACGATGCGCATGGGGTCATCCTGCCACGGCCGGACTGTTCGTCAGTCCGCGTTCAACGGGGCCTGGGCGTGCTGTTCGGGGACGGCGTGGGCGGTGCCGTACTGGTTCATCGCGGTGAGGCCCGGGGTGTAGAGGTGGATGGAGACGGCGGGTTCGAGCGCGCCGTTGACCACCTCGTGCAGGTACCCGGGGGAGAACACCCGCTGCCCGCCCGGCCGCAGCGCCCGGGCGCCCTCGCCCGCGTGCGTGAGCGAGCGTTCGACCAGTTCCCCCTCCACGACGGTCATCACGCCGGAGGAGTCGCCGTGGTCGTGGAATCCGCTGCTCTGGCCGGGCAGCCAGCTGAGCAGCCAGACCTCGTAGCCGGGGCCGGTCTCCAGCCGGGCGTACCAGCGGGTGAGGGCGTCGTAGCGGACCAGCGGCTCCCAGCGGGCGCGGTCGGCGGCGATCTCGCGGACCAGCCGGGCGTAATCGGCGACGGTGGTCGGGTGCTCCGGCAGGTCGGTGCGGGCCAGGTGCGGGAAGGCGAGCGGGTCCCCGGCGATGGAGACGTCGCTCAGCCCGTCCCCCCAACGATGGGCGGTACGGGCGGGGGCCAGGCCCAGGCGGGCGAGCTTGTTGCGGTCGCGGTTCCGCTTGCGGATGCGGATCATGCGCACGGGGTCGTCCTCGGAGGTCGCGGCTGGTTCGGCGGGGAGCAGCCGCTGCCGGGATGTCCTGGGGACGGGAATCGCGGGCGGCCTCTGTGCTTCCTGGGGGCGGCGCGCGGTGGGACGCGGGCGCCTAGATACAGCAGGAACAGAGGCGACAACAGGTGTTCACGGCACGGCGGAGGGTGGAACCGCTCCGGGGGCTGGTGAACTCTGACATGGGGGAAAGGAGACCGCATCCGCGGGCCGGTGTCAAACGGGGGGACTGCGGCATTCGAGCGGATTCGGTCCGGATGTCTCCGGATGGGGTGATTCATCACCCTCTATGTTTCGATGGGAAGATCGCCGGGAAGGCAGGCCGATGACCGGCCTGCGATCGTGACTGTGCGTCACGCGGTGGCGGGATGTTGACGGTTCGATCCCGTCCGAGGCTTTCGGGCTGAAGGTCCGTTGTGTCCGAATATGTACACTATTCGTAACGGCTTGGTGCCGGGGAGTGAATCCTGGCCCCAATACCAGAGCTCGGCTTGACTGAGCCAGAGTGACGCAACTGTAATTTCACTCGTGTCGTCGAGCCGCACCAGGCCACGGCACCTACGGGGACGCCAAGGTAGGGGCAGAGGAGGCGCGCCACATGAGCGAGCTCTTTGAGCTGTTGATCGGTGACGGCATCACGGAGGAGGAAGAGGAACTCGGTTGGCAGGAGCGCG
Source organism: Streptomyces sp. Y1 (assembly GCF_041053115.1). Taxonomy (NCBI): domain Bacteria; kingdom Bacillati; phylum Actinomycetota; class Actinomycetes; order Kitasatosporales; family Streptomycetaceae; genus Streptomyces; species Streptomyces sp. Y1. The sequence goes on from NZ_CP163445.1 coordinate 4,746,339, forward strand.
CGTTGTGCGCCCAGACCGACCCCGAGTCCTTCTTCCCCGAGAAGGGCGGCTCCACCCGCGAGGCGAAGAAGGTCTGCCTCGCCTGCGAGGTCCGCTCCGAGTGCCTGGAGTACGCGCTCGCCAATGACGAGCGGTTCGGCATCTGGGGCGGCCTCTCCGAGCGCGAGCGCCGACGGCTCAAGAAGAGCGCGGTCTGACCGGGCCGAGCCCGACCGCCGCCGGTGACCCCGGCGGCGAGCGACGACCGGACCGCTGTACGAGCGCCTCACCGTGACGGTGGGGCGCTTTCGTGCGTCCGGGCCTCCTGCCGGTCGCCCCCGCACCGGCACCGCGCACGAGGCGGCCACCCGGAGCCGTTAGTGTGGTGCGCCATCCGGTTGCCGTTCACCGGCTGTGTCCACCGAGAACTGGGGCCCGCGCACTCGATGACCGTCTACAGCCACCAGAGCGGCTTCACCGCTTCCCGGCCGCCCGCCTACCCGCGCCACCTGGTCACCGCCGTGATCGTCTCGCACGACGGCGCCCGCTGGCTCCCGCAGGCCCTGGCCGGTCTGCTCGGCCAGGACCGCCAGGTCCAGCGGATCCTCGCGGTCGACACCGGATCCACCGACAACTCCCCGCAGTTGCTCGCGGACACCCTCGCCGACTGGCTGCCGGAGAGCGGCCCGACCGTCCTCGGCCGCCGGGCCGGGTTCGGCACCGCCGTCGCCGAGGCCGTGTTCAACAGCCCGCCGCTGCGCCCGGAGGACCTCCCGTACCGGCTCGACCCCTCCGGCTACGACCCGGTCACCGGCGGCTGGGACGACTTCGGCGACCCGCTCGCCCAGGAGGACGTCCTCGGCCGCGGCGGCCCGCGCGAGACCGAGCCGGTCGAATGGCTCTGGCTGCTGCACGACGACTGCGAGCCGCAGACCGACGCGCTGCGCCGCCTGCTCCAGGTCGCCGACTCCACCCCCAGCGCCGCCGTGGTCGGCCCCAAGCTGCGCAGCTGGTACGACCGGCGCCAGCTGCTGGAGGTCGGCGTCACCATCGCCCGCTCCGGCCGGCGCTGGACCGGCCTCGACCGCCGCGAGCAGGACCAGGGCCAGCACGACCAGGTCCGCCCGGTGCTCGCCGTCTCCACCGCCGGCATGCTGGTGCGCCGGGACGTCTTCGAAGAACTCGGCGGCTTCGACAAGGCGCTCCCGCTGATGCGGGACGACACCGACTTCTGCTGGCGGGTCAACGCTGCCGGCCACCGCGTCGTGGTCGCCCCCGACGCCGTGCTCCGGCACGCCGAGGCGGCCAGCCGCGAGCGCCGCGCCGTCGACTGCGGCCCCGCCCACCCGCACCGGGTGGACAAGGCCGGCGCCGTCTACACCCTGCTCGCCAACTGCCGCGGCGTGCTGTTCCCGTACGTCCTGCTGCGGCTGGTGCTCGGCACCCTGCTGCGGGCCGTCACCAACCTGCTCGGCAAGGACCCGCGCCAGGCGGTCGACGAGCTCGCCGGCCTCGGCCACGAACTCATCCGCTTCCCAAGGCTGTTGGCCGCGCGCAAACGCCGTGCCCGAACCAGGGCGGCGGACGCCCTGGACGACCGCACGCTCTTCCCCGCGCCCGGCGCCACCACCCGGCTGGCCGTCGAAGGCGTCGTCGGCTCGCTCGGGATCGGCGGCGGCGACGACACCGGCAGCCGGCACGGCTCCGTCGAGGCCGGCGGCGACGAGGACTCCGAGGACCTGGTCGTCGAGCAGTTCGCGCTGATCAAGAAGCTCGCCCGGCGCCCGGCGCCGGTGCTGTTCGCCGCGCTCCTGGTGTTCGCCCTGGTCGCCTGCCGCGGCCTGCTCGGCGGCGGCGAACTCTTCGGCGGCGCCCTGCTGCCCGCCGCGGACGGCGCGGGCGGCCTGTGGTCGATGTACGCCGACGCCTGGCACCCGGTCGGCACCGGCTCCACCGCCGCCGCCCCGCCGTACCTCGGCGTGCTCGCGGTGCTCTCCTGGGGCCTGTTCGGCCACGCCGACCTCGCGCTCACCCTGCTCGTCCTGCTCACCGTCCCGCTCGCCGCGGTCAGCGCCTACCTGGTGTCCCGGCCGCTGCTGGACTCCAAGGTGGTCCGCGCCTGGGCCAGCGCCACCTACGCGCTGCTGCCCGCCGCCACCGGCGCGCTCGCCCAGGGCCGGATCGGCACCGCCGTCCTCGCCGTGCTGCTGCCGCCGCTGGCCCGCGCCGCGGCGATCGCGGCCGGCCTCGGCATCCGCCAGGAGAGCGCCGCCAAGGGCGCCCGCCCCGGCTGGCGGCCGGTCTGGATGACCGTCCTGCTGCTCACCCTGGCCACCGCCTTCGTGCCGCTGACCTGGGCGCTCGCCGTGCCGCTGTGCCTGGCCATGCTGCTGGTCGCGGTGCTGCGCGGCGGCGCCCTCGGCTCCGGCGGGACGGCGCTGCGGCTGCTCGGCCTGCGCGTCCTGGTGATCCTCGCGGCGCCGGTCGCCGTCCTCGCGCCGTGGTCGCTCAAGGTGCTGTCGCACCCCACGTCGCTGCTGCTGGAGGCCGGGCTGCCCGGCCTGCACGGCGCCGGCGCGAGCGCGGGCGGCCTGCTCCTGGTCAACCCGGGCGGCGCCGGGGTGCCGCCGGTGTGGCTGTCGGCCGGCGTGGTCCTCGCCGCGCTCGCCGCCCTGCTGCGCGCCGACCGCCGCCGCGCGGTGCTCGCCGCCTGGGGCGCGGCCGGCGCCGGCCTGGTCTTCGCGGTCGCGGTGGCGGGCACCTCCGTCACCCCGGCCTCCGGCGGCCCGGCGGTGCCCGCCTGGGCCGGCCCGGCCACCCTGATCGCCGGGATCGCCCTGCTCGCCGCCGCCGCGATCGGCGCGGACGGCGCCAACGCCCGCGTCGCCGGGATCGCCTTCGGCTGGCGCCAGCCGGTCGCCGCCCTGGTGGTGGCCGCCGCCGTGCTGGCCCCGCTGGGCACCGGCCTGTGGTGGGCGGTCACCGGCGCCGGCGGCCCGCTGCACCGCGGCCCGAGCAGCCAGGTGCCGGCCTTCATCGCCGAGGAGGCGGGCACCAGCGACCGGGCCCGCACCCTGGTCGTCACCGGCGACCGGGGCGGCGGCGCCGTCCGCTACACCGTGCTGCGCGGCGCCGGCCTGACCCTCGGCCAGGCCGAGTCCACCGTCGACCCGGCCACCGGCACCCAGGACGGCCTGAACACGATGGTAGGCAGCCTGCTGGCCGGCTCCGGCGCCGACCAGGCGAAGGCCCTCGCCGGCTACGGCATCGCCTACGTGCTGGTCCAGCAGCCGGTGATCGACACCTACAAGGACGTCCTCGACACCACCCCCGGCCTGGTCAAGGCCAACCAGGACGGCGACTCCGCGCTCTGGCAGGTCAACGGCGCCGCCGCCGTCCGCGCGGTGATCACCGCGCCGGGCGCCCTCCCGGTGGTCGTCCCGTCCGGGGCCCGCGACCTCACCGGCACCGTCCCGGCCGGCCCGGACGGTCGGGTGCTGCGCCTGGCCGAGTCCGCCGCCCCCGAGTGGAAGGCCACCGTGGACGGCACCGCCCTGGAGCCGACCACCGTCGACGGCTGGGCGCAGGGCTTCAAGCTCCCGGCGGCCGGCGGCAAGCTCTCCGTCACCCGGGAGGGCAGCCTCGCCCACACCGGCTGGATCTGGGCGCAGGTGCTGCTCGGGCTCACGATCCTGGTGCTGGCCCTGCCCGGCCGCCGCAGCCACAAGGACGACGACCTGCCCGAGGACGTCCTCGCCGCCGCGGCGCTGGCCGCCGCCGCCGAGAAGCAGACCCCCGCCCCCGGCAGCCGCCGGGCCCGCCGGATGGCCGAGCGCGGCGAGGGCGGGGAGGGCGGCGAAGGCGGCACCGAGGAGCCCGGGGTGTACGAGGGCCGGCCGGCGCCGGCCACCGCGCAGCCCGTCGGCGAGCCGGTCTCCGAGGCCGTCGAGGCGGCGGCCGCCGCCCAGGTCGCCGAGCCGTACGCGGATCCGTACCAGACGTACCAGCAGGCCGACCCGTACAGCTACGACCAGTACGCCGCCCAGCAGCCGGCGGTCGCGCCGTACGACGGGCAGGGCTACGACCCCTACCAGCAGCACAGCCAGCAGCAGGCGTACCCGCAGCAGGGCTACGACCCCTACCAGCAGCAGGACCAGCAGTACGGCTACGACCAGTACCAGCAGCACGGCCAGCAGCCGTGGCTGCCGGGGCAGCAGCAGGCCGATCCCTACTACGACCCGAACGACCCGAGCGGCACCGGCCACTCGCCTGCGAACTACCGGCCGCACCAGCACGGATCGGGGAGCTGACCCGCGATGAAGAAGCCCGCATTCCGGAAGAAGTCCGGGCCCGCCGCCGACCGGGCGCGCCAGCCGGCCGAGGAGGCGTACGAGCCCGCCGCCGCCTCGCCCACCTCGCCCGCGCCCGCCCGGGACGGCCGGTTCGCCGGCCGCACCGGCGGGACGAGGACCACGCCGTCCCTGCTGGCCGCGGCCGTGGTGCTCGCGGCCGTGTTCGGGATCGCCGAGGTGCGCCCGCCGGCCGCCCCGGCCAAGGCGGCCGGCACCGCCCCCGCCACCGCGCAGGTCGAGCGGACGGCGGCGGTCTGCCCGCAGCCGCTCCAGGGCCTGACCGGCTCCACCAGCCTCACCGCCTACACCCCGCCCGGCACCGGCTCCGCCACCGGCGGCGCCGGCTGGCTCTCCGACGCCGCCGCGCCCGCCACCCCGCCGGCCGCCCCGACCGCCGGCGCCTCCGCCCCGGCCAACCCGGCGCCGACCGCGACCCCGGCCCCGACCGGCTCGGCCGCCCCGGCCGCCGCCCCGGACAAGGCGCCCGCCGACGCCAAGCTGACCCTGGCCAAGCCCGGCACCCCGGTCACCGGCCCGGCCACCAACGGCGACGCCGCGCCCGGCACCGGGGCCGTCGCCACCGGCGCCCTCGCCCCCGGCTTCACCGTCACCCAGACCACCGTGGTCACCGAGCAGCGCGGCCAGGGCCTGTCCGGCCTCACCTGCACCCCGGCCGGCACCAGCTTCTGGTTCGCCGGGGCCAGCACGGCCGGCGACCGGGTCGACTACCTCAGCCTGGTCAACACCGAGGCCACCGGCGCCGTCGTCGACATCAAGCTGTACGGCGACAAGGGCCCGATCGAGAACGACGCCTCCAACGGCATCGCCGTCGCCCCCGGCAGCTCGCAGTCCGTCCTGCTGCCGACCATCAGCAAGGGCGCGGTCACCGACCTCACCGTGCACGTGGTGGTCCGCTCCGGCCGGATCGGCGCCGCGCTGCACGCCGCGGACGGCAACAAGGGCGCCGACTGGATCCCCGCCTCGACCGAGCCCGCGCCCACCCAGGTGCTGCCCGGCCTGCCCGCCGACACCTCCGCCGCCCGCCTGGTGGTCTGGGCCCCGCCGGAGGACGACGCCGACCTGAAGATCCAGCTCTCCGGCAAGAACGGCTGGTTCACCCCGGCGGGCAACGAGACCATCCACGTCAAGGCCGGCCAGGTGGCCGCCGTCGACCTCGGCAAGATCACCCGCGAGGAGGTCGCCGGGCTGCGGCTGTCGCCCAGCGACGACAAGCACGCCACCCCGGTCGTGGCCGGCCTGCGGGTCGACCGCACCGGCTCCAACGGCAAGAGCGACGCGGCCTGGCTGACCGGCAGCGCGCCGGTCGGCGCCCGCGCCACCGTCGCCGACAACCGGGCCGGCGCCTCCACCCTGTTCCTGACCTCCAGCGGCGACGCCGCCACCGTCAAGGTCACCGCCTCGGCCGGCAGCGGCGGCGGCACCCCGGCGACCAAGGAGGTCCAGATCCCGGCCGGCGGCACCGTCGCCCTCCCGGCGCCCGAGCCCGCCGGACTGAACGGCAGCTTCGCACTCACCGTGGAGACCACCTCCGGCGGCCCGGTCGTCGCCGCCCGGATGCTCGCCATCCCCACCAAGGACGTGCCGATGTTCACCGTCCAGGCACTGCGCGACGACCACAGCACCGTCAAGGTCCCGCAGGCCGCCCAGGACCCGGGCGTCGTCCTGCGCTGACCGCGGGCACACCGAAGGGCGGCACCGGCGCGGTGCCGCCCTTCGGCATGGTGGTCAGTCCTCGTCGTAGCGCGGGTCGATCGCGTCCGGCGACAGCCCCAGCAGCTCGGCGACCTGCTCGATCAGGATCTCGTGCACCAGCGCCGCGCGGTCCTCCCGGGTCTTCGCCCGGATCTCCACCGGCCGCCGGTACACCACGATCTGGCTCTTGCGCCCCTGCCCGCCCGGCGACACCCGCCCCAGCGGCACGCCGTCCTCGGCCTCGGCGCCGTCCGGCTCGTGCAGCGGCACCTCCTGCACGGCGAACTCGACCTCGATCAGCTGCGGCCAACGCCGCTCCAGCCGCTCCACCGACTCGCGCACGTAGTCGTCGAACAGTTCGGAGCGGGTGAGCGAGATCGGCACCTGGGGCGGCGCGAGGGGGCCGCGCAGCCCCCTGCCGTGCCGGTCGCGGTGCCGCGGGCGGCGCGAGGGCCCTGTCGATGACTGCGGTGCGGAGCTGTCCATATCACTGCCGAGCGTAGTCCTTGGACGGACGGAAGTGGACCGTTCCGAACGGGAATCGCCGGGTGCGGCGGCGCATCCGCCGGCGCGCGGACGACGACACGGCACACCCTCCGGACAGGCGGTCTTCGCGCCCCGGCGGGGAGTGCGGTACCGTCCACCCTCGTGAGCTCTGTACGTCGTTGTTCGCGGACCGCATGCGGCCGACCGGCCGTCGCGACGCTGACGTACGTCTACGCGGACTCCACCGCCGTGCTGGGCCCGCTCGCCACCTACGCCGAGCCGCACTGCTACGACCTGTGCGCCGAGCACGCCGAGCGCCTCACCGCCCCGCGCGGCTGGGAGGTCGTCCGGCTCGCCGCCGAGGCCGGCCCGCTGCGCCGCAGCAGCGACGACCTCGAAGCCCTCGCCAACGCCGTCCGCGAGGCCGCCCGCCCGCAGACCCCCCGTCAGGGCCGCGCCCCCGAGGGCGAGTCCACCGAGGCCGGCCGCCGCGGCCACCTCCGGGTGCTGCGCTCGCCCGACAACTGACCTCTCTCCCGGGGCTCTCCCGGCACGGAGGGTTCGCCCGGCCCGGGTACGCTGCCGGTCTACCGCCACCTCGGCCCGTCCACCGGACGGGTGGTGGCCCGACGTGACCGACCAGTACAGAGACCAGGTGGAGCCGCAGTGCGCGACCTCAAGCAGCTCGTGAAGGCGTACGACGTGCGAGGCGTCGTCCCGGACCAGTGGGACGAGAGCCTGTCCCGGGCCTTCGGTGCCGCGTTCGTGCAGGTCACCGGCGCGACCGCGATCGTGGTCGGCCACGACATGCGCCCCTCCTCCCCGGCGCTGACCCGGGCCTTCGCCGAGGGCGCGGCGGCCTACGGCGCCGACGTCGTGCAGATCGGGCTCTGCTCCACCGACCAGCTCTACTACGCCAGCGGCAAGCTCGACCTGCCCGGCGCGATGTTCACCGCCAGCCACAACCCGGCCCAGTACAACGGCATCAAGCTCTGCCGGGCCGGCGCCGCCCCGGTCGGCCAGGACACCGGCCTGGCCGAGATCCGCGAGCTGGTCGAGTCCTGGACGGGCGAGGACGACACCGTCACCGTCCCGGCCAAGGACGTCAAGGCCGGCACGCTCTCCGAGCAGGAGACCCTGCGCGGCTACGCCGACCACCTGCTGGGCCTGGTCGACCTCACCGCGATCCGCCCGCTCAAGGTCGCCGTCGACGCCGGCAACGGCATGGGCGGCCACACCGTGCCGACCGTCTTCGACGGCCTGCCGATCGAGCTCGTCCCGATGTACTTCGAGCTGGACGGCACCTTCCCCAACCACGAGGCCAACCCGCTCGACCCGAAGAACCTCGTCGACCTGCAGGCCAAGGTCCGCGAGGTCGGCGCCGACCTCGGCCTCGCCTTCGACGGCGACGCCGACCGCTGCTTCGTCGTCGACGAGCGCGGCGAGCCGGTCTCCCCGTCCGCGATCACCGCCCTGGTCGCCGCCCGCGAGATCGCCCGCGCCCAGGCCGCCGGCGAGGCCGAGCCGACGATCATCCACAACCTGATCACCTCCTGGACCGTCCCCGAGGTGGTCCGCGAGCTCGGCGCCACCCCGGTGCGCACCCGGGTCGGCCACTCCTTCATCAAGCAGGAGATGGCCGTCACCGACGCCGTCTTCGGCGGCGAGCACTCCGCGCACTACTACTTCCGCGACTTCTGGCGCGCCGACACCGGCATGCTGGCCGCCCTGCACGTGCTGGCCGCGCTCGGCGGCCAGGAGGGCACGCTCTCCGAGCTGACCGCCGAGTACGACCGCTACGCCGCCTCCGGCGAGATCAACAGCACCGTCGCCGACCAGGCCGCGAGCACCGCCGCCGTCCGCGCCGCCTACGCCGGCCTGGAGGGCACCTCCGTCGACGAGCTGGACGGCCTCACCGTGGCCGGCCCGGACTGGTGGTTCAACCTGCGCGCCTCCAACACCGAGCCGCTGCTGCGCCTCAACGTCGAGGCCAAGGACCCGGCGAAGATGGCCGAGCTGCGCGACGGCGTGCTCGCCGTCGTCCGCGGCTGACATCGGGCTCCCCGTGCCCCGGCCGGTAGGGTTGCCTATCGGCCGGGGCACCTCCGTGCCACCCCCCGAACCGTGGAGAGCCCCATGAAGCTCGAATCCTTCCTGCTGGAGATCCTGGTCTGCCCGCAGTGCCGCGCCGCGCTCACCGAGGGCGGCACCGAGGAGCAGCCCGAGCTGCTCTGCACCGGCGCCGACTGCGGCCTCGCGTACCCGATCCGGGACGGCATTCCGGTCCTGCTGGTGGACGAGGCCCGCCGCCGCGCCTGATCCTTAGGCGCGAGACCGCGGGGCCGACGCCCCGACCCGCCAGCCCAGCGCTCCCAGGACAGCAGCCGGAGGACCGCCGCATGCTCGACGACACCCTGCTCGACGACCCGGCCGCCCTCCAGCGCGCCGACCACGACCGCGCCCTGCTGGCCCTGGCCGGCGCCGGCGCCCGGGTCCGCACCGCGCTGCGCGAGGCCGACGCGGCCGGACTGGACCGGCTGCGCCCGGACGGCCGCCCGCGCGCCGTGCTGGTCGCCGGGCACGGCAGCGCCCTGGCCGCCGGCGAGATGCTGGCCGTCCTGGCCGGCACCGGCAGCCTCGTCCTGCCGCTGCCGCCCTCCGAGGCCGCGGCCCCGCGCACCGACCGGGCCGGCGCCCCGCCCGCCTTCACCGCCGGCCTCGGCTGGCAGCTGCCCGGTTGGGCGGGCCCGCTCGACCTGCTGGTGGTCAGCTCCGCGGCCGGTGGCGAGCAGGGCCTGATCGCCCTCGCCGAGCAGGCGTACGCGCGCGGCTGCGCCATCGTCGTCACCGCCCCGGCCGGCAGCCCGCTGGCCGAGGCCGCGCTCCAGGTGCGCGCGCTGCCGCTGCCGTACGTGGCGTCGGCACTGCCGGACGAGGCCCCGCCGGCCGCACCGGCCGCCGAGCCGGACCTCCCGGCCGAGGACCCGGCCGCGCTGTGGTCCCACCTCACGCCGCTGCTGGCGCTCGCCCAGAAGGTCGGGCTCACCCAGTTGCCGTACGACGCGCTGCCCGGCCTCGCCGACCTGCTGGACGCCGCCGCCGTGCGCTGCCGTCCGGACGCCGCCGCGTACACCAACCCGGCGAAGGGCCTGGCCGCGCGGCTGGCCGGGACCGTCCCGCTGCTCTGGGCCGAGGGCCCGATCGCCGGGGCCGCCGCCGCCCGGTTCGCCGCGCAGCTGGCCGAGCGGGCCGGCCGTCCGGCGCTGGCCGGGCCGCTGCCGCAGGTGCTCACCGCCCACCGGGGCATGTTCACCGGCCAGTTGGGGGCGGGCGCGGACCCGGACGACTTCTTCCGGGACCGGGTCGAGGAGCCCGACCCGCTGCACCTGCAGGTCCTGCTGCTGCGGCACCTGCCGAGCACCGGGGCGGCCGCGGCGGAGGACGCGGACGGCCCGGTCGAGCTGCCGGAGGACGACGAGCGCCCGCGCAGCTTCGGCGTCAGCCGGGCGCACCGGCTGGCCGCCGCCCACGACGTCCGGCTGACCGAGTACGGGAGCACCCGGCCGGACCAGCTGCACGCGCTGGCCGACCTGGTCGCGCTGACCGACTTCGCCGCCGTCTACCTCGGGCTCGCCGCCGCGCACTCCTGAGCCGGGCGCGGACGCGGTCTAGGGTGTCCGCATGAGCACTGAGGGCGGGACGAAGGCACTGGTGGCGGCGCTGTCCGCGAATCTGGCGATCGCGGCGGCGAAGTTCACCGCCTTCGGCTTCACCGGGTCCTCCTCGATGCTGGCCGAGGGCGTGCACTCGGTGGCCGACTCCGGCAACCAGGTGCTGCTGCTGGTCGGCGGCAAGCGGGCGCGCCGGGCGGCGGACGAGGAGCACCCGTTCGGGTACGGCCGCGAGCGCTACGTGTACGGCTTCCTGGTGGCGATCGTGCTGTTCAGCGTCGGTGGCCTGTTCGCGGTCTACGAGGGCTGGCACAAGGTCCAGCACCCCGAGGCGCTGGACTCCTGGGGCTGGGCGGTCGGCGTGCTGGTCTTCGCCATCGTGATGGAGGGCTGGTCCTTCCGCACCGCGGTGCGGGAATCGGCGAAGCTCAAGGGCACCCGCAGCTGGGCGCAGTTCGTCCGCACCGCCAAGGCGCCCGAGCTGCCGGTGGTGCTGCTGGAGGACACCGGCGCGCTGATCGGCCTGGTGCTGGCGCTGTTCGGCGTCGGGCTCACGGTGATCACCGGGAACGGCGTCTGGGACGGCGTCGGCACGCTGTGCATCGGCGTCCTGCTGGTGCTGATCGCCGTGGTGCTCGCGCTGGAGACCAAGTCGCTGCTGCTCGGCGAGTCCGCCGACCGCGAGTCGGTGCGGCGGATCCGGACGGCCCTGGTCGACGGGGAGACCGTCACCGGGGTGATCCACATGCGCACCCTGCACCTGGGCCCGGAGGAGCTGCTGGTCGCCGCCAAGATCGCGGTCAACGCCGAGGACAGCGCCGCCCGGGTGGCGGCCGCCATCGACGCGGCCGAGGAGCGGGTCCGGGCGGCCGTGCCGATCGCCCGGGCGATCTACCTGGAGCCCGACGTCTACAGCGCCGAGAAGGCCGCCGCGGGCGAGGACCCGGCCGCCACCCCGGGCGGCCCCGGGCCCGCGCCGGTCCCCTCCTGAGCACGGCCCGAGCGCGATTCGGGCACGCCTGCACGATGATCGTTCCGGGACGGAAATCGCTCATCGGCGGCCCTCCGCCGGGGCTGCCGGTGTAGATTCGTCACCAGAGCCAGAACGTCGCTGCTGATGGCGGTCGATCGCTGCCGCGTGCCCGTAGGGTGTGCGCCGGTCGAGGGAGAGAGGTCCTCCGACGGTTTGTGCCGCACAGTGGGGAGCCGACCCGATTCCGGGCCCGGCCCTCCCGGCACGCCCGTGCACCCGCACGGCATAGCCGCGCTGCGTGGCACACCGGACCTTGGCCGTGCCCCACCCCCATCAGCGAGGAGCAGACGCATGTCGACCGACATCACCGGTGACTTCAAGGTCGCCGACCTTTCCCTGGCGCCGTTCGGCCGCAAGGAGATCCAGCTGGCCGAGCACGAGATGCCCGGCCTGATGGCGATCCGCAAGGAGTACGCCGCGTCGCAGCCGCTGGCCGGCGCGCGCATCACCGGCTCGCTGCACATGACCATCCAGACCGCGGTCCTGATCGAGACCCTGACGGCGCTCGGCGCCGAGGTCCGCTGGTGCTCCTGCAACATCTTCTCCACCCAGGACCACGCGGCCGCCGCCATCGCGGTCGGCCCGGAGGGCACCCCGGAGAACCCGCAGGGCGTGCCGGTCTTCGCCTGGAAGGGCGAGACCCTGGAGGAGTACTGGTGGTGCACCGAGCAGGCGCTGACCTGGCCTGACGGCAAGACCCCGAACATGATCCTGGACGACGGCGGCGACGCCACCCTGCTGATCCACAAGGGCGTCGAGTTCGAGAAGGACGGTGCCGCGCCGGACCCGTCCACCGCGGACAACGACGAGTTCCGGATCATCCTGGAGCTGCTGAACCGCACCCTCAAGGACACCCCGACCAAGTGGACCGAGGTCGCCGCCACCATCAAGGGCGTGACCGAGGAGACCACCACCGGTGTCCACCGCCTGTACGAGATGCACCGTGACGGCACGCTGCTGTTCCCGGCCATCAACGTCAACGACTCGGTCACCAAGTCGAAGTTCGACAACAAGTACGGCTGCCGCCACTCGCTCGTCGACGGCATCAACCGCGCCACCGACGTCCTGATCGGCGGCAAGGTCGCGGTCATCTGCGGCTACGGCGACGTCGGCAAGGGCAGCGCCGAGTCGCTGCGCGGCCAGGGCGCCCGCGTCATCGTCACCGAGATCGACCCGATCTGCGCGCTGCAGGCCGCGATGGACGGCTACCAGGTCGCCACCCTCGACGACGTCGTCGAGATCGCCGACATCTTCATCACCACCACCGGCAACAAGGACATCATCCTGGCCTCCCACATGGAGCGGATGAAGCACCAGGCCATCGTCGGCAACATCGGCCACTTCGACAACGAGATCGACATGGCCGGCCTGGCCAAGCTCCCCGGTGTCGTGAAGACCGAGATCAAGCCGCAGGTCCACGAGTGGCGCAAGGCCGACGGCCGCACCATCATCGTCCTCTCCGAGGGCCGCCTGCTGAACCTGGGCAACGCGACCGGCCACCCGTCCTTCGTGATGTCCAACTCCTTCGCGAACCAGACGATCGCCCAGATCGAGCTGTTCACGAAGACCGAGCAGTACCCGATCGGCGTCTACGTGCTGCCGAAGCACCTGGACGAGAAGGTCGCCCGCCTGCACCTGGACGCGCTCGGCGTGAAGCTGACCGTCCTGAGCCAGGACCAGGCCGACTACATCGGCGTCCCGGTCGAGGGCCCGTACAAGGCGGAGCACTACCGCTACTGATGCGGTGACGTTCTGACGCCGGTGGCCGGCACCCCTGGGCGGGGTGCCGGCCACCGGCGCGTCCGGGCCCGAAGCCCGTCCCGTCAGCGCAGGCCCTCGTTCGTCCAGGCGCCCTCGTCGGCGTCCGTGAGGTGCACCAGGTCCAGCAGGCCGACCAGACCCCCGTGCCGGTCGACCGTGGGGACGCTGTCGGGAAGGGCCGACGCGCAGAGCTGGCGGCCCCGCTCGTGCCGGCACTCGATGACGGGCAGCCGGTACTGCGGGGGCGCGCCGTCCGGGGCCACCTGGATCTCGACCTTCCGGTCCTCGACCGAGACGCCGACCGTGGCGGTCCAGCCGAGCGGGCCGGCGGGCCGGTCCAGCCGGGCCTTGTCCAGCCGCACCCCCGCCGGGAGCGGGCCCAGCCGGATCGGCAGCGGGATGCCCCGGGTCTCGTAGACGACGGTGGACGCGATCCGCAGCAGGTCGGCGTCCGGGATCGCGGCCTCGGCGTAGTGCGAGGCGTCGAGCTGCGCCCACCGGCCGCTGGCGGTCAGCCAGCGCAGGACGCGGCGGCTGGTGTCGTAGCGGGTGTTGGTCGGGTGCTCCACCCAGTACGCCGTCCGGCCGTCGACCGGGGGCGCCGGGACCTTCGCCTCCGCCGGGCCGTTCGGCTCGCCCGGCAGGGAGCCGACCAGAGCCGGCTCGGGGCCGGGAGCGCGCAGGAAGACCTGGACGTTCCGGCCGCTCGTCCCGGTGTCGGCGGCGGTGATCGAGGAGGCGTCCGGGCCCGACGCGAAGCTGATGCCGAGTTCGCGGTTCGCCCAGTCGGGCAGCCAGCCGAACCGCAGCTCGGACCGCAGCAGGTCGTCGGCGTCCGGTCGGGGCACGGCCGGAGCCGTCGTCGGGGAGGCCGGGGCGGTGGCGGCGGTCGGCGGCAGGGCCGGGGAGGCACCGCCGTCCGGCTGCAGCAGGGCCGTGAAGCCGACGGTGAGCGCCGTCGCGACGGCCACCGCGCCGATCGAGGCCCGCCGGCGGCGGCGCAGCCGGGCCTGTCCGGTGGCGACGGCCGCGGCGACGTCGAAGTCGGCCGGCGGCGCGAACTCCTCGGTCAGGGCCGTCAGTCGGGTGGTCAGATCGTTGTGGTCGATGTCGGTCATGACGTCCTCCCTGCCACAGCGGGTCGCGCGACGAGGTTGTTGCGCAGTGCTTCCAGGCCGCGGGAGCTCTGGCTCTTCACGTTGCCGGAGGAGCAGCCCAGGGCCTCGGCGGCCTGGTCGATCGACAGGTCGCAGTAGTAGCGGAGCACCACGGCCGCCCGTTGGCGGGGCGGGAGCTCGGCCAGTGCCCGGCGCAGGTCGAGGGAGCCCTCCAGGTCGAGGTTCGCCGTCGCGACCTCCGGCTCCACCCCGGTGCGGACCGTCCGGCGCCACCAGGGCGTGCGCTGCTCGGCGAGGAAGGTGTTGACCAGCATCCGCCGGGTGTAGCCGTCGAGGTTGGTGGCCCGGCTCGCCTTCGCCCAGTGCACGTACAGCTTGGTGACCGTCTCCTGGACCAGGTCGTCGGCCCGGTGCCAGTCCCCGCACAGCAGATACGCGACCTTCCGCAGCCAGCCGCTCCGGGAGGTCACGTACTCCGTGAACTCCGCGTCGCGCGTCTGCTTCGCCATCCGCACCCCCTCTCGTCGTGGCTCTCGCCGCGGCGCCCTCCCGACGCCGTCCACCCCCCTGATGCGTGCACCGCGGCGGAACGTTGCACCGGGACGCGCACGTAGGCTTCGGGCATGCCCAACGGCCGGTACTCGCTCCACGACCCGCACGACCACGCCCCGCTCGGTGAGGAGCGCTTCAGCTGCGCGCCCGGCGCGGCCGGCTGGCGGTACGTGTCCAAGACCTACGCCCCGGACGGCCGGGTGCTCGGCGGCCTCGACCTCACGCTGGACTCGCGGGCCCGGCCGCTGCGGATGGAACTGCGGGCGGGCGGCTGGCAGGTGCGCGGCGGCGCCGTGGACGGGGTCGCCTGGGTCCGTGCCGACGCGGCCGACCCGGCCGGCGAACAGGCGGTGGAGGGGCACGACCGGGCGCACGCCTTCACCGGGCGCTCGCCCGCCTTCCTGGTCGCCACCGCCCGGCTGCTGCGGCTGACGGAGGGGGCGAGCGCGCGGGTGCGGCTGGTCGGGTTCAGTGAGCCGGTGCTGGCGCCGCGCACGCTCGACCAGGGGTGGCTGCTGGAGGGCGTCGACCGGCACGAGACGGACTCGGGGCCGCTGCTGGTCGAGCGCTACCAGGTCGCGGACCTGGAGACGGGCGAGCAGCAGGTCGTGCACTTGGCGGGGGACGTGGTGCTGGCGGCGGCGGGGATCGAGCTGGAGGAGCTGGAGTCGCCGCCGAACGCCTGGCCGGTGGACTCCGGGGAGTAGGCCGGGCGGGGAGCGTCCGTCAGGACGGCGGCGCGAAACCGGCCTCGGGGGCCGGGGTGGCGGTCTTCTCCAGGGACGTCGGGGCTGCGGCTGCGGCTGCGGCTGCGGCGGCCGGTGCGGGGGTGGGCGGGGCGCTCGGCGCGGGCGGGGCGACGGGGGTCGGGGCCCAGGCTTCGGCCGGGACCGGGACCGGGACCGGAGCCGGGGCGGCCGGGGCCGGGGGGAGGCCGAGGACGCGCACCGGGCGGTCGTCCGCCGTGGCCTGCGGCTGGGCGGGGTGGTGGGGAGCACCGGGCACCGGCGCCGCCGTCCGCGGCTGCGGCTGCGTCTGGTGCATGTGCTGCATCTTCTGCATCGCGGCCTGGGCGGCGAGCTGGTGCTGCTCCTGGACCCGGGTCCACTCCCGGCGCTGGCGCTCGGTGAGGACCGCGCCCAGGTACGCCGCCGGGTGCACCCCGGGAGGTATCGGGAGGCTGGTCCGCTCGGCCAGCTCCTCGGCCAGCTCGATGGACATCCGCTGCATCACCGCCTGGTCCAGCTCGCCGATCCGGCCGAGCAGTTGGCGGATGGACAGCCAGAGCGGCTCGGGCACCGGGGAGAGGTCCATGGCGACCAGGTCGCGGCCCATGGAGTGCAGCAGGTGGGGGTGCACCGGCGGCAGCGGCGAGGTCGCGCCGCCCCCGTCCGGGGTGCGGTCGCGGATGACCACCGTCCCGGCGAAGACGTCGCCCAGCCGGTTGCCGTCCGCCCGGACCGCGGAGGTGATCATGGCCGGGCAACCGGTGAAGGCGATCAGCTCGAAGAAGCCGACCAGCCCGCGCACCAGCGAGTGCCGGAACCGGACCGGACCGCCGTCGACGCGCACCACCCGCAGCCCGAGCGCGGCCTTGCCGAGCGACCGTCCGTTGCTGAGGGTCTCGACCATCACCGGCACGCCGACCAGGAAGAACACCATCAGGCCGAGTCCGACGGCCGCGAGCGCGGCCCGGTCGAGGCCGACCAGGGCGACGCTCAGCACGAGCGTGACCAGCAGCAGGGCGGCGAACTCCACGAGCAGGTCGAGCACGATCGCCAGCGCCCTGCTCGGAAGCTTCGCCGTCTGCAGGTCGAGGACGACGGCCTCACCCGTCACCAGGTCGCTCAAGACACCCGTCCGTTCACGTTCATGGAGCTGTACGGCCCACTCATGGAGATCGCCGGGGGCGGCAACGCGGTCACGGGGTGGGACGACGGCCGGATCGGCCCCCACGACCCGCTCTCCGCGTTCCCTCCGCCCCGCCGCATTCTGATCCGCAGCCGCAAACATACGGGGCCCGACGTCCGCACGGGAAGTGAGATCCCGGCGACTGCGGCACCGGCCGTGCCTGGCATGCTGGGCCGCACGTGCCCGTACGTACCCGCCTGCCCACCTGCCTCGCGCGTGCGCGCCCGCGCGCACCGCCGACCATGGAGTCGCCGAATGGACCTGGACGTCTTCGTCGCCACCCACCAGGGGGAGTGGGCCAGGCTGGACGCCCTCGCCGGCCGGTACCGGCTCAGCGGGGAGGAGGCGGACGAACTCGTCACCCTCTACCAGCGCGCCACCGGCCACCTCGCCAAGGTCCAGGCCACCGCACCCGACCCGGCCCTGATCGGCCAGCTGACCGGTCTGGTCTCCCGCGCCCGCAGCGCGGTGACCGGCGCCCGCACCAACGCCTGGCAGGACGTCGCCCGCTACTACACGGTGAGCTTCCCGGCCGCGCTGTACCGGTCCCGCCGCTGGTGGGTGCCGATCGCGGTGATCTCGCTGATCGGCACCGTGCTGATCGCCTGGTGGGTGGGGACCCACCCCGAGGTCCGCAACAGCCTCATCGCCCCCGACGCGCTGCGGGAGATGACCCGCCCCGGCGGAAAGTACGAGGCCTACTACTCGGACCGGCCGGCCAGCTCCTTCGCCGCCCAGGTCTGGACGAACAACGCCTGGGTCGCCGTGCAGTGCCTGCTGTACGGCATCGCGCTCGTCCCGGTGATCGTGGTGCTGTGGGGCAACGTGTTCAACCTCGGCCTCGGTATCGGGCTGATGGCCTCCGCCGGCCGACTCGACATCTTCCTCGGCCTGCTCATTCCGCACGGCCTGCTGGAACTGACCGCCGTGTTCGTGTCCGGCGGCCTCGGTCTGCGCCTCGGCTGGACCATCATCGACCCGGGCCCGCGCACCCGAGGAGTGGCGCTGGCGGAACAGGGCCGCGCGATCATCGGCATGGCGATCGGCCTGGCGACCGTCCTGGCCGTCTCTGGAATCCTCGAAGCCTTCGTGACACCGTCCGGACTTCCCACCTGGGCCCGCATCTCGATCGGCGCGCTGGCGGAGGTGGCATTCCTCCTCTACGCGCTGGTGCTGGGCCGAAAGGCCGCCGCCGGCGGAGAAGTCGGCGACCTGGCCGAGGCCGACCGGGCGGACCTGCAGCCGGTCGCGGCCTGAGCCGATGTGATCAACAGGCCGCTGACCTGCTACTCTTCTCGCATCCCGACCAAACCATTGACGTGGTGAGGGTGGGCTAGTAGGTTTGAACGGTTGGGAGCGACTGGACAACGGTCGATCCCGGGCGTTAGTGTCTACGACACCGCCGAATCGAGGCGAGCGCGTTTCACGAAATGCGCGCCCTCCGACGAAGCAAATCCCGCGGACTGAGCACACCGAAAGCTTTGATAAGCTTCGGAGCGAAGTTCGAAGGAAATCCCCCCAGCGGGAATTCAGAAAAACGAAGCCGGTAAGAACGGCGGCGAGGATCTGATAAGCTGGAAACACGAAAGAACGAAGCCCGGAGGGCCCGCTGGAAGGCGGCTCGAAGGAAGCGTCCGTTCCTTGAGAACTCAACAGCGTGCCAAAAGTCAACGCCAGATATGTTGACATCCCCGGCCTCAGGTTTCCTGGGGTTGGAGATTCCTTTTGAAATAAACACTAGCGAGGACGCAGTGCGCGGGGCCGCCCTATTCCGGTGGTTGCCGTGCCGCTCAACGCGGGTGTGGACCGGACATCCGGTAAACATTCACGGAGAGTTTGATCCTGGCTCAGGACGAACGCTGGCGGCGTGCTTAACACATGCAAGTCGAACGGTGAAGCCCTTCGGGGTGGATCAGTGGCGAACGGGTGAGTAACACGTGGGCAATCTGCCCTGCACTCTGGGACAAGCCCTGGAAACGGGGTCTAATACCGGATATGACCTGGGAGTGCATGCTCCTGGGTGTAAAGCTCCGGCGGTGCAGGATGAGCCCGCGGCCTATCAGCTTGTTGGTGGGGTAACGGCCCACCAAGGCGACGACGGGTAGCCGGCCTGAGAGGGCGACCGGCCACACTGGGACTGAGACACGGCCCAGACTCCTACGGGAGGCAGCAGTGGGGAATATTGCACAATGGGCGAAAGCCTGATGCAGCGACGCCGCGTGAGGGATGACGGCCTTCGGGTTGTAAACCTCTTTCAGCAGGGAAGAAGCGCAAGTGACGGTACCTGCAGAAGAAGCACCGGCTAACTACGTGCCAGCAGCCGCGGTAATACGTAGGGTGCGAGCGTTGTCCGGAATTATTGGGCGTAAAGAGCTCGTAGGCGGCCTGTCGCGTCGGATGTGAAAGCCCGGGGCTTAACCCCGGGTCTGCATTCGATACGGGCAGGCTGGAGTGTGGTAGGGGAGATCGGAATTCCTGGTGTAGCGGTGAAATGCGCAGATATCAGGAGGAACACCGGTGGCGAAGGCGGATCTCTGGGCCATTACTGACGCTGAGGAGCGAAAGCGTGGGGAGCGAACAGGATTAGATACCCTGGTAGTCCACGCCGTAAACGTTGGGAACTAGGTGTTGGCGACATTCCACGTCGTCGGTGCCGCAGCTAACGCATTAAGTTCCCCGCCTGGGGAGTACGGCCGCAAGGCTAAAACTCAAAGGAATTGACGGGGGCCCGCACAAGCAGCGGAGCATGTGGCTTAATTCGACGCAACGCGAAGAACCTTACCAAGGCTTGACATATGCCGGAAACATCCAGAGATGGGTGCCCCCTTGTGGTCGGTATACAGGTGGTGCATGGTTGTCGTCAGCTCGTGTCGTGAGATGTTGGGTTAAGTCCCGCAACGAGCGCAACCCTTGTTCTGTGTTGCCAGCATGCCTTTCGGGGTGATGGGGACTCACAGGAGACTGCCGGGGTCAACTCGGAGGAAGGTGGGGACGACGTCAAATCATCATGCCCCTTATGTCTTGGGCTGCACACGTGCTACAATGGTCGGTACAAAGGGCTGCGATGCCGTGAGGCGGAGCGAATCCCAAAAAGCCGGCCTCAGTTCGGATTGGGGTCTGCAACTCGACCCCATGAAGTTGGAGTTGCTAGTAATCGCAGATCAGCATGCTGCGGTGAATACGTTCCCGGGCCTTGTACACACCGCCCGTCACGTCACGAAAGTCGGTAACACCCGAAGCCGGTGGCCTAACCCGTAAGGGGAGGAGCCGTCGAAGGTGGGACCAGCGATTGGGACGAAGTCGTAACAAGGTAGCCGTACCGGAAGGTGCGGCTGGATCACCTCCTTTCTAAGGAGCACATAGCAGCTTCGGGCGAATGTCCCGGAGTGCTCGCTCATGGGTGGAACGTTGACTATTCGGCACAGGAAGAGATCGGATCGTTAGTACTGCCTTCGGGCGTGGAACGTGGTCGGGGATTGACTGTGTCGGGCACGTTGTTGGGTCCTGAGGGAACGGAAACGTTGTCTCAGTGGTTGCCGGTCCCATGCTTGTTGAGGTGGGTGACTGGTCGTTGTTTGAGAACTGCACAGTGGACGCGAGCATCTGTGGCCAAGTTTTTAAGGGCGCACGGTGGATGCCTTGGCACTAGGAACCGATGAAGGACGTGGGAGGCCGCGATAGGCCCCGGGGAGCTGTCAACCGAGCTTTGATCCGGGGGTGTCCGAATGGGGAAACCCGGCAGTCGTCATGGGCTGTCACCCGCTGCTGAACACAT
Organism: Streptomyces sp. Y1; assembly: GCF_041053115.1. Classification (NCBI taxonomy): domain Bacteria; kingdom Bacillati; phylum Actinomycetota; class Actinomycetes; order Kitasatosporales; family Streptomycetaceae; genus Streptomyces; species Streptomyces sp. Y1. The sequence continues at coordinate 4,766,690 of NZ_CP163445.1, forward strand.
AGGCAGTGTGGAGGGAACGCGGGGAAGTGAAACATCTCAGTACCCGCAGGAAGAGAAAACAACCGTGATTCCGGGAGTAGTGGCGAGCGAAACTGGATGAGGCTAAACCGTTTGCGTGTGAGACCCGGCAGGGGTTGCCAATACGGGGTCGTGGGAATGAGCTTGATCGGTCTGCCGGCCGGTCGGCGAGTCAGAAACCGTATGGGTAGTCGAAGGACATGCGAAAGGTCCGGCGTAGAGGGTAAGACCCCCGTAGACGAAATCTGTACGGCTTGCTTGCTCATCTCCCAAGTAGCACGGGGCCCGAGAAATCCCGTGTGAATCTGGCGGGACCACCCGCTAAGCCTAAATATTCCCTAGTGACCGATAGCGGATAGTACCGTGAGGGAATGGTGAAAAGTACCGCGGGAGCGGAGTGAAATAGTACCTGAAACCGTGTGCCTACAAGCCGTGGGAGCGTCGTCAGTCAGCTTGCCGGCTGGCCGTGACTGCGTGCCTTTTGAAGAATGAGCCTGCGAGTTTGCGGTGTGTAGCGAGGTTAACCCGTGTGGGGTAGCCGTAGCGAAAGCGAGTCCGAATAGGGCGACTGAGTTGCATGCCCAAGACCCGAAGCGGAGTGATCTAGCCATGGGCAGGTTGAAGCGCGGGTAAGACCGTGTGGAGGACCGAACCCACCAGGGTTGAAAACCTGGGGGATGACCTGTGGTTAGGGGTGAAAGGCCAATCAAACTCCGTGATAGCTGGTTCTCCCCGAAATGCATTTAGGTGCAGCGTCACGTGTTTCTTGCCGGAGGTAGAGCACTGGATAGGCGATGGGCCTCACCGGGTTACTGACCTTAGCCAAACTCCGAATGCCGGTAAGTGAGAGCGTGGCAGTGAGACTGTGGGGGATAAGCTCCATGGTCGAGAGGGAAACAGCCCAGAACACCGACTAAGGTCCCTAAGCGTGTGCTAAGTGGGAAAGGATGTGGAGTCGCAGAGACAACCAGGAGGTTGGCTTAGAAGCAGCCACCCTTGAAAGAGTGCGTAATAGCTCACTGGTCAAGTGATTCCGCGCCGACAATGTAGCGGGGCTCAAGCACATCACCGAAGTCGTGTCATTGCAGCGTGAAGGCCTAACGCTTGTTGTGATGGGTAGGGGAGCGTCGTGTGCCGGGTGAAGCGGCGGTGGAAACCAGTCGTGGACGGTATACGAGTGAGAATGCAGGCATGAGTAGCGATACAAGAGTGGGAAACTCTTGCGCCGATTGACCAAGGGTTCCTGGGTCAAGCTGATCTGCCCAGGGTAAGTCGGGACCTAAGGCGAGGCCGACAGGCGTAGTCGATGGACAACGGGTTGATATTCCCGTACCCGCTTTGAAGCGCCAACGCTGAACCTTCTGATGCTAAGCCCGTGAAGCCGTCCCGGAGCCTTCGGGCAAAGGGAAGTGGTGGAGCCGGTGACCCAACGGGGTAGTAGGTGAGCGATGGGGTGACGCAGGAAGGTAGTCCAGCCCGGGCGGTGGTTGTCCCGGGGTAAGGGTGTAGGCCGAGTGATAGGCAAATCCGTCACTCATTAGGCTGAGACCTGATGCCGAGCCGATTGTGGTGAAGTGGATGATCCTATGCTGTCGAGAAAAGCCTCTAGCGAGTTTCATGGCGGCCCGTACCCCAAACCGACTCAGGTGGTCAGGTAGAGAATACCGAGGCGTTCGGGTGAACTATGGTTAAGGAACTCGGCAAAATGCCCCCGTAACTTCGGGAGAAGGGGGGCCATTCCTGGTGACGAGTCTTGCACTCTGAGCTGGGGGTGGCCGCAGAGACCAGCGAGAAGCGACTGTTTACTAAAAACACAGGTCCGTGCGAAGCCGTAAGGCGATGTATACGGACTGACGCCTGCCCGGTGCTGGAACGTTAAGGGGACCGGTTAGCTTTGATTCGTCGAGGCGAAGCTGAGAACTTAAGCGCCAGTAAACGGCGGTGGTAACTATAACCATCCTAAGGTAGCGAAATTCCTTGTCGGGTAAGTTCCGACCTGCACGAATGGCGTAACGACTTCTCGACTGTCTCAACCATAGGCCCGGTGAAATTGCATTACGAGTAAAGATGCTCGTTTCGCGCAGCAGGACGGAAAGACCCCGGGACCTTTACTATAGCTTGATATTGGTGTTCGGTTCGGCTTGTGTAGGATAGGTGGGAGACTGTGAAAGCCCAACGCCAGTTGGGTGGGAGTCGTCGTTGAAATACCACTCTGGTCGTGCTGGATGTCTAACCTGGGTCCGTGATCCGGATCAGGGACAGTGTCTGGTGGGTAGTTTAACTGGGGCGGTTGCCTCCTAAAGGGTAACGGAGGCGCCCAAAGGTTCCCTCAGCCTGGTTGGCAATCAGGTGTTGAGTGTAAGTGCACAAGGGAGCTTGACTGTGAGACTGACGGGTCGAGCAGGTACGAAAGTAGGGACTAGTGATCCGGCGGTGGCTTGTGGAAGCGCCGTCGCTCAACGGATAAAAGGTACCCCGGGGATAACAGGCTGATCTTCCCCAAGAGTCCATATCGACGGGATGGTTTGGCACCTCGATGTCGGCTCGTCGCATCCTGGGGCTGGAGTAGGTCCCAAGGGTTGGGCTGTTCGCCCATTAAAGCGGTACGCGAGCTGGGTTTAGAACGTCGTGAGACAGTTCGGTCCCTATCCGCTGTGCGCGTAGGAGTGTTGAGAAGGGCTGTCCCTAGTACGAGAGGACCGGGACGGACGAACCTCTGGTGTGCCAGTTGTTCTGCCAAGGGCATGGCTGGTTGGCTACGTTCGGGAGGGATAACCGCTGAAAGCATCTAAGCGGGAAGCCTGCTTCGAGATGAGCACTCCCACCTCCTTGAGAGGGTAAGGCTCCCAGTAGACGACTGGGTTGATAGGCCGGGTATGGAAGCCCTGTGAGGGGTGGAGTTGACCGGTACTAATAGGCCGAGGGCTTGTCCTCAGTTGCTCGCGTCCACTGTGTTGTTCTGAAACAACGACCGCCTTGCCGGCGGGTCGACAGTTTCATAGTGTTTCGGTGGTCATAGCGTGAGGGAAACGCCCGGTTACATTCCGAACCCGGAAGCTAAGCCTCACAGCGCCGATGGTACTGCAGGGGGGACCCTGTGGGAGAGTAGGACGCCGCCGAACAATTCTTCAGAAAAGGCCCACCCGGGTTCCCGGGTGGGCCTTTTCGCGTTTTCTGGGCGGGTCAGGACCCTTCCGTCAGGAATTCGGCCAGGCGGTCGGCGAACACCGTCAGCAGGTCCAGCTGCGGTCCGTTCCGGGCGACCCGGAAGCCGTGGCGGCGGCCCCAGAAGGCGGCCTGCACCGCGTGGAACTGGGACCAGCGCCGTACCCGCTCGCGGTCGAGTTCCGCCGCCTCGGCGAAGACGTCGAGGACGCGTCGGACGGCCCTGTGCGGATCGTCCGTCCCGATGAGCGTCAGTGCGCGGGACTTGAGCAGGGTGCCGGCGTCGTAGGCCGGGTCGCCGACGTAGCCCTTCGGGTCGACGGCGAGCCAGGGCTCGCGGTCGGCGCGCAGGATGTTGCGGGCGTGCAGGTCCCCGTGGACGAGGGTGTCCGGTTGGCCGGGGCCGAGCTCGCGGACGGTGGCGACGGCGGCCGCCACCACGCTGGCGGGCATGGTGTGCGCCAGCTCGGCCGCGTCCCGGCGCAGCTCGCGTTCCCAGGTGTCGGTCCGCTCGCTCAGCCGGGGCAGCTCGGGCGGTGCGGGGACGGCGAGCCGGTGGTTGAGTCGGCCGGCGACCGTCACCAGCTGGTCGGCGTCGGGCAGTTCGGCCAGCGTCGCGGGGTGGGCGCGTTCCAGCAGCATCGCGAAGCGGGGGTCGTCGCGCTCGTGCAGGCGGACGGCGCCGCGGCCGCACCAGGCCGCGAAGGCGTCCGGCTCGTGGACGTTGCCGGGGTGCGGGAACGACACCTTCAGGACGGCGGGGCCGGTCGCGGGCCGCCGGACCGGGACGATGAGCCCGACGCCCCCGTGGGTCACCTCGCCGTCCGGTGAGCAGCCCCAGCGCTCCAGCAACTCGTCGACGATCCGGGGAAGTTCGGCAACCCATGCCGCCCCCGGTTCTCCCTCGCGCGCGACCGTGGCCCGCCCGAACGCCTCCGGAATCCCGATCATCCGGGCACCCTACAGCGGGAGCGGCACCCCCGCCGGGGGTTGTCAGAGGCGGCCGGCGGCCTTCAGCGCGAGGTAGGTGTCGGCGAGGGCCGGGGCGATCTGCGCGGGCGGGGCGTCGAGGACGGTGACGTTGTTCCGGCTGAGGCGGTCGGCGGTGGCGCGGCGGTCGGCGCGGGTCTGTTCGGCGGCGGCGGCGCCGTAGACGGCCTCCAGGGCGCCGCGCCCGGCAGCGAGTTCGTCCAGCCGGGGATCGGCGACGGACGCCAGCACGACCTCGTGGCGCTTGGTGAGCAGCGGCAGCAGCGGCCGCAGGCCGTCCTCGACGGGCGCCGCGTCGAGGCCGGTGAGCAGGACGATCAGCGAGCGGTGCGGGGCCATCTTCAGCGCGGTGGAGACCAGCGAGCGCATGTCGGTCTCGTTGAGGGCGGGTTCGAGCCCGGCCATGGCGTCGGTGAAGGCGGGCAGGATCTCGCGGGGCGAACTGCCGACGACCGCGCCGCGCTTGCGGGTGTCGTGGGCGAGCAGGTCGACGCGGTCGCCGGCCCGGGTGGCCAGGGCGGTGAGCAGCAGGGCGGCGTCGAGGGCGGCGTCCAGGCGGGGGGCGTCGCCGACCCGGCCGGCGGAGGTGCGGCCGGTGTCGAGGACGATCAGGATGTGCCGGTCGCGCTCGGGGCGCCAGGTGCGGACGGCGACGGTGTGCCGGCGGGCGCTGGCGCGCCAGTCGATGGAGCGGACGTCGTCGCCGGGCAGGTACTCGCGCAGGGAGTCGAACTCGGTGCCCTGCCCGCGGGTCAACAGCGAGGTGCGGCCGTCGAGTTCGCGCAGTCGGGCGAGCCGGGAGGGCAGGTGCTTGCGGCTGGTGAACGGGGGCAGCGCGCGGACCGTCCAGGGCAGCAGGTGGGAGCCCTGGCGGGCGGCCATGCCGAGCGGGCCGAGCGAGCGGATCGTCACCTTGTGGGCGTGGTGGTCGCCGCGGCGGGTCGGGGTGAGGACGGTGACCGCGCGGCGCCGTTCGCCGCCGGGGACGGCGAGGGTGTGCCGGGAGGCGGCATGGGCGGTGCCGGGCCGCCAGGCGGAGGGGGCCCAGGCGTCGCGGATCAGCGCCCGCAGCGGCCGCCCGGACGGGTTGGTGACGGTCAGTTCGACGGAGGCGGGCTCGCCGAGCCGGACGCGGGTGTCGCCGCCCCGCCCCAGCCGCAGGCTGCGGACGGGTGCGGCGAGCACGAGGTCGACCACGACGGCGAGCAGCACCGTGCCGGTGACGAGGGCGATCCCGGTCCAGGACGGCAGCAGCAGGCCCACGACGAGCGCGCCGAGCGCGGCGAGCAGGGCGGTTCGCCCGGTGAGGGCCATGCGGTGGCACTCCTTCGAGGGGTGGTGAGCCGGTGGGGCCGGGAAGGGGTCGGACGGCTGGTCAGCGGGGCGCGGGCGTCTGGGCGAGCACGGCCTGGATGACGGAGTCGGCGGTGACGCCCTCCATCTCGGCCTCGGCGCGCAGCGCGACCCGGTGCCGCAGGGTGGGCAGGGCGAGCGCCTTGACGTCGTCCGGGGTGACGTAGTCGCGGCCGGCGAGCCAGGCCCAGGCGCGGGCGGCGGCGAGCAGGGCGGTGGCGCCGCGCGGGGAGACGCCGATGGACAGCGACGAGGACTGCCGGGTGGCCCGGCAGAGGTCGACGATGTAGGCGAGGACCTCGGGGGAGACGGTCAGCTCGGCGACCTGTGCGCGGGCGGCGGCGAGGTGCTCGGGCCCGGCGACCGGGCGCACGCCGGCGGCGGCGAGGTCGCGGGGGTCGAAGCCGGAGGCGTGCCGGGCGAGGACCTGGAACTCCTGGTCGCGGTCGGGCAGCGGCAGGACCAGCTTGAGCAGGAAGCGGTCCAGCTGGGCCTCGGGCAGCGGGTAGGTGCCCTCGTACTCGACCGGGTTCTGGGTGGCGGCGACCATGAAGGGGACGGGCAGCGGGCGCGGTTCGCCGTCGACGGTGACCTGGCGCTCCTCCATGGCCTCCAGCAGGGCGGCCTGGGTCTTCGGCGGGGTGCGGTTGATCTCGTCGGCGAGCAGCAGGTTGGTGAAGACCGGGCCGGGCTGGAAGGAGAACTCGGCGGTGCGGGCGTCGTAGACGAGCGAGCCGGTGACGTCGCCGGGCATCAGGTCGGGGGTGAACTGGACGCGCTTGGTCTCCAGGCTGAGCGCGGTGGAGAGGGTGCGGATCAGCAGCGTCTTCGCCACGCCGGGGACGCCTTCGAGCAGCACGTGGCCGCCGCAGAGCAGCGCCACGACGAGGCCGGTGACGGCGGCGTCCTGGCCGACCACGGCCTTGCCGATCTCGGCGCGCAGCGCGGTGAGCGCGGCACGCGGGTCGATGGCGGCGGGGGCGGTGGCGGCAGCGGCGGGGGTGCCGGTGGTGCCGGTGGTGTCGGAGTCCGTGCCGGGGACGGAGCGGAGCTGGGCGGTTGCCTGGTCGGTCACGGGTTCCGTACCTGCCTTTCGAGGGCGTCGAGGTCGTCGGCGAGCCGGAGCAGTGCGGCGTCGTCGGTCGGGGGCGGGCCGTACAGCAGGGCCCGTACGTCCCCGGCGGACTGCTCGGGGTGGCGGTCGGCCAGGGCCGCGCAGAGGGCGTCGGGGTCGGGTGCGCCGGCCCGGAGCGGGACGCCCAGGGCGGGGGCGAGGCGGTGGGCGGCGGCGCGGCGCAGCGCCTGGGCGGCGCGGCCGTGGGCCTTGGCGCGCCGGTAGAGCCGGGCGCGGCCTTCGGTGGTCTCGCTGGCGCGGACCACGACGGGCAGGTTCTCGCTGACCACCGGGCCGAGTCGGCGGCCGCGCCAGAGGGCGGCGAGCACGGCGGCGACGGCGAGTTGGCGCAGGGCCCAGTGCCAGCCGTCCGGGACGAAGTCGCCGAAGGTCTTGGGGTGGGCGGCCTTGGGCAGCGGGACGCTGTAGTCGGGCAGGTGCCAGGTGAGGGCGGGCTGCGAGCCGAGCAGGCCGAGGGCGAGCGAGGCGTTGCCGGCGACGGTGAGTTCGCCGTTCTGCAGGAAGACGCCGCTGCCGAGCACGACGACGTCGCGGGTGCCGTCGTCGAGCGGGGTGCGGACGAGTGCGTAGCCGTGGCCGCGCGGGTAGCAGCCCTCGCCGCGGCTGCCGCTGGTGTACAGCATGCCGCCGGTCTCGGCGTCGCCGGCCCGGACGGCCTCGGGCAGGGAGCAGCCGGCGTTCGCGGGGCGGACGGGGGCGTAGGGGAGGCCGCCGTCCTCCTCGGAGCTGCGGATGCCGGGGGCGAGCGCGCTGAGGGCGGTGGGGCCGGGGGCGATGAGCACCAGCCGGGTGTGCCGGGCCGCGGCGATCGCGCGCAGCTGGTCGGGGGTGAGCAGGTCCGGTTCGGGCAGCACGAGGGTGTCGGGGCCGGCCGGGTGGGCGGTGGGGTCGGTGGTGAGCCGGGTGGCCAGGCCCTGCTGTTCGAGCAGCGCGTACGCGGCGTGGGCGCCGTCGCGGTCGTACGAGCGCGGGTCGATCGTCGGGTACTCGCGGTCGCGGCCGAGGGCGACGACGGTGACGGCGCCGATCAGCAGGACGGCGAGGAACGCCAGGTACCAGCGGGCCCGGCGGAGCAGTCCGCGCCCGGTGGGGGCGAGGCTGGTCGGGGCGGTGCGGGTCGGCTGTTCGGCCGCGGGCGGGGCGGGGGCGGGAACGGTGCTGGTCATGCCGCCCCTCCTGCGGTCGCGGTGGTGGCCGGGGTGGCGGCGTGGACCGGTCGGGTGCGTTCCAGCGTCCGGTCGAGGTCGTGCAGCAGCTGGTAGGCGGCCTGGTCGGCGGTGCGCTCGCCGAAGGCGATGTCGTCGAAGGTGCGGGCGGCGGCGGCCAGCGCGGCGGCGTGCTCGGGCAGGGCGCGGCCGGCTTCGGCGGCGGCCTCGTCGGCGGTGCGGCCGGGGCGGGTGTCGAGCAGGGTGCGCTCCTCCAGGGCCCTGACCAGGGCGCGCATCTGCTCGCGGACGGCCTCCTCCCAGCGTCCGGCGGCGGCGTGTGCGGCGGCGTCGGCGCGGTACCGGTCGGCGCTGCGCGGGCCCTCGACGCCGTACACGTCGAGGACGGTGTGGGCGGCGCGCTTGGGCGCGCCGAGGCGCCACCAGAGCGCGGCGGCGATCAGCAGGGCGACGACGATGAAGAACAGCAGGCCGGTGGTGCCGCTGGTGCCGTCACCGGAGATGCCGTTGAGCGAGCTGGTGATGTGGTCGTTGATCCAGTCCATGGCCCGTTCCAGGACGGACGGATCGTGCTTGTGGTACCCGGCCTTGAGCAGTTCGTCGCGGGCGGCCTCGCGCGCCGGGTCCCGCGGAACGGTGACCGGTGCGCCGTCGGCCGGCAGCGGCATGTCCCCCCAGTTCGGCATCCGGTTCAGCGCCCCGCGGGGGCGGGCCGGTCGGCCGGGGCGGCGTCCTGCTCGGGCAGGGCGGCGGCGCGGGCGAGTTCGATGTCCAGGGCCTCGCGGCGGATGCGCTGGTCGATGTAGACCAGGACGCCGACGACGGCCAGGAACGGGATGGTGAGGGTGGAGGCGAGCAGCCCGGCGACCGCGTCGGTGATCAGCATCGCGGTGGACTCGTTGAGGGTGCCGTCGAACGAGGCCTGGCGGTTCAGGTCGGCGAAGCCGAGGAGGAAGCCGAGGATGCGGAACGGCATGGCGATGACCATGGTGGCGACCAGCGCGAACAGCCGGGCGACCATGGAGATGCCGAGGACGCGCCACCAGGCGCCGCCCACCAGGCGGCGGGAGCGCGAGAGCGCGGTCAGCACGCCCTGCTTCTCCAGCATCAGGGCGGGGGCGGCCAGGCTGAACCGGATCCACAGCCAGAAGCCGACCGGGAGGGTCATCAGGCCGACCAGGAACAGCAGGGCGGCGGTGCCGAAGGAGACGCTGCCGCCGCGGTCGTAGAGGTACCAGGGGGTGAACCCGAGCAGCATCACCCCGGCGGACAGCAGGGCGGTGAGCGTGGTCAGCCCGAGCAGCTGCAGCAGCCGGGGGCGGGCCTCGCGCCAGGCCTCGCCGGCGGTCACCGGGCGGCCGAGGACGGCGCGGCTGACGACCACGGTGAGCAGCGCCGCGGCGAGCGCGCCGAGCAGCAGGGTCAGCGGCAGGGTGGCGAAGGTGGTCGTGAACTGGGTGTTGTCGCCGGTCTTGCCCTTGGCCAGGGCCAGTTCGACGGCGACCACGCCGGCCTGCTGGAGGACGGCGAAGCCGAGCGAGAGGGTCAGGACGGTCCGCCAGTAGCGGCGGACGGTGGTGACGGCGCCGTCGAGCAGTTCGCCGATGCCGAGCGGGCGCAGCGGGATGACGCCGGGCCGGGGGCCGCGCGGGGCGCTCCAGGCGGACGGGCCGCGGCCGCCGGGCCGGGCCGGGCCGTACTGGCTGCCCCGGACGGGTGCCTGCGGGGTGGTCTGCGGTGGTGCCGACGGGCCGGGCACGGCGGCGGGCGCGTCGGCCGGGGGCCGGGCGCCGTCGCGGGACGGCTCGGACGAGCCGGGCGAGGCCCAGCCCGGAGTGTCGGTCATCACTGCTCCTCGGAGGGGCGTCACGGGCGCGGCTCCGGGCGATCTTTCGCCCGCGCGCAGCGCCCATCGTGCCATGGGGCCAGGACCGGCCCCAGGGGGATCCGGCCGCGGATCGGAAACGGGGGTCCGCGGGGCGCCGCGGGCGGGTCCGGGGGCCGTCCGTAGGTGCTCCGACCAGGGCTGTTCGCCCGTTTTGGCCGGAATTCGCCGGTGTCGGAGTTGGCCGTTGTGGAGCATTGGCACTGCTGTGCGGCAGGTCACAATCCGGTAATGAGAAGATGGACCCATGAAGGGACGCGTCCTCGTCGTTGATGACGACTCCGCACTGGCCGAGATGCTCGGCATTGTGCTGCGTGGTGAGGGTTTCGAGCCGTTTTTCGTCGCGGATGGGGACAGGGCGCTAGCCGCGTTCCGGGAGACCAAGCCCGACCTGGTCCTGCTCGACCTGATGCTGCCCGGCCGGGACGGCATCGACGTCTGCCGGCAGATCAGGGCGGAGTCGGGGATCCCGATCGTCATGCTGACCGCGAAGACCGACACGGTCGACGTCGTGGTGGGCCTGGAGTCGGGTGCCGACGACTACGTCACCAAGCCGTTCAAGCCCAAGGAGCTGGTGGCCCGGGTGCGTGCGCGGCTGCGCCGTGCCGAGGAGCCGACGCCCGAGCAGCTGACCATCGGCGACCTGGTGATCGACGTGGCCGGCCACTCGGTGAAGCGGGACGGCCGGGGCATCCCGCTGACTCCGCTGGAGTTCGACCTGCTGGTCGCGCTGGCCCGCAAGCCCTGGCAGGTGTTCACCCGCGAGGTGCTGCTGGAGCAGGTCTGGGGCTACCGGCACGCGGCGGACACCCGGCTGGTCAACGTCCACGTCCAGCGCCTGCGTTCGAAGATCGAGAAGGACCCGGAGCGTCCGGAGATCGTGGTGACGGTCCGCGGCGTGGGTTACAAGGCCGGGCCCAGCTGACGTGACGGACCAGGCTGGCGACACCCCGTCGGGTTCCGCGACCGACGGGGCCGGTGCCGTGCGCGGGGACGTGCTCAGTTCGACCACCTCGACCGCCCGCCGCCGGCGCGGCCCGCGCGGGGTGTTCGGGCTGTTCACCCGTCAGCTGCGCCGACCGGTGGGCCGGGCGGCGGTGCTGTACCGCCGGTCGATCCAGGTGCGCGTGGTCGCGGTGTCCCTGCTGCTGTCGATCGCGGTCGTCCTGGTGCTCGGCGTGGTCGTGGTGGCGCAGGTGCGCACCGGTCTGCTGGACACCAAGATGGGCGCCGCGCGCGAGCAGGCCAGGATCGGGTTCCAGGCCGAGCTGAAGAAGATCGACGAGGCCAAGGACCAGCGGCTGCGGGGCACCGCCGACTCGACCAGCGAGGACACCGGCACCTGGCTGCTGCGCCGGGTCAACGACCTGGCGGCGAGCGGGCAGACGGTGTACTCGGTGATCGCGATGGCGCCGGGCACCGGGGCCGTCGTCCCCGACACCGGCTTCGCGCCGCGCTACACCGGCGACATCCTGCCCACCAGCGTCCCGGACAGCCTGCGCGACAAGGTGCACGTCGAGCCCGGCCAGATGTTCGACCAGCCGACCCGGATCCACCGGGCGGACGGCCGCTCCGAGCCCGGGCTGGCCCTGGGCATGCAGTTCGTCGGCCCGTCCGGCACCAGCTACCAGCTGTTCTACGTGTTCTCCTTCGGCCAGGAGACCGACACCCTCAACCTGATCACCGGCACCCTGGCGACCGCCGGCGTGTTCGTGGTGATCCTCATGGGCGCCATCGCCTGGGTCGTGGTGCGCCAGGTGGTCACCCCGGTCCGGATGGCCGCCGGCATCTCCGAGCGCCTCGCGGACGGGCACCTGGAGGAGCGGATGAAGGTGACCGGGACGGACGACATCGCCCGCCTCGGCGAGTCCTTCAACCGGATGGCCAACGCCCTGCAGGCGCAGATCCGCCAGCTGGAGGAGCTGTCCCGGGTGCAGCGCCGGTTCGTCTCGGACGTGTCGCACGAGCTGCGCACCCCGCTGACCACCGTCCGGATGGCCGCCGACCTGATCTACGACAGCCGCGAGGACCTGGACCCGATGGCGGCCCGCTCGGCGGAGCTGCTGCAGGGCCAGCTGGACCGCTTCGAATCGCTGCTCGCCGACCTGCTGGAGATCAGCCGCTTCGACGCCGGCGCGGCGATCCTGGACGCCGAGCCCGTCGACCTGCGCGAGATCGTCACCCGGGTCGTCGAGGCCGCCGAACCGCTCGCCGAGGCCAAGGGCAGCGCCGTGGTGATCCGCGGCGACGGCGAGCCGGTGCTGGCCGAGGTGGACTCCCGCCGGATCGAGCGCATCCTGCGCAACCTGGTGGTCAACGCGCTGGAGCACGGCGAGGGCCGCGACGTGGTGGTCCGGCTGGGCTCGGCGGACGGCGCCGTCGCGGTCGGCGTGCGCGACTACGGCATCGGACTCAAGCCGGGCGAGGCCTCCCGGGTCTTCCACCGCTTCTGGCGGGCCGACCCGTCCCGGGTGCGGACCACCGGCGGCACCGGCCTCGGCCTGTCCATCGCGGTCGAGGACGCCCACCTGCACGGTGGCTGGCTGCAGGCCTGGGGCGAGCCCGGCGGCGGCTCGCACTTCCGGCTCACCCTGCCGCGCACCCGCGGCGGGGAGATCAGCCGGGCGCCGTTCCGGCTGGAGCCGGAGGACTCCCGCAACAACCGCGGCCTCGGCACCTACGGGATGCCGTACCGGCGGGCGATCGCCCCGGCGGGCGCGACGGCGCTGAGCGCCGCCGAGGAGCCGGCCGAGACGCCGGAGGGCGTCGGCAGCGGGCTCGGCAGCGGGCTGGGCGGGGTGCTCAACATCGACCTGGGCCGGCAGCGGCTGCCCGAGGGCCCGCGCTCGGACCCCTCGGACGTGCGGACGGCGGGGGCCGGGTACGGTGCCACCGGCGCCCAGGTCATGGTGGACCCGACGCCCGGGCGGCCGTCGGTGGCAGCGCGGACGGCGGAGCCGGGCGTGACGGGCGGGACGGACCTGGAGGGGTCGCAGCGTGCGAAGGACGAGCGGGACTGAGTCGCGGGTCGCGGCGGTGGCCGGCGCGGCGCTGCTCGCCCTGGTGGCGAGCGGCTGCGCCGCCATGCCGGACTCCGGCGGCATCTCCAGGGTGGAGCTGTCCCAGGGCGCGGCCGACAAGAACCTGCAGGCCCGGGTGTACCCGCTGGGCCCCGCCAAGGGCGCCGGGCCGCGCGAGCTGCTGACCGGCTTCCTCGACGCCGTCACCGCCGACGAGGGCTTCGACGTCGCCCGGCAGTACCTCACCGAGAACGCCGCAGCGCACTGGAACCCGGAGGCCGGGATCCAGGTGCTCTCCGACAACATGGTCAAGCGGACCGTCCAGGCCGCCACCACCGAGGCGGACACCACGGCGCAGTTCACCGTGAGCGGGTCGATGGTCGCCTCCGTCGACACCAAGCACTCGTACCTGCTCGCGGACGGCCCGAGCGCCTCCGACTTCACGTTCGTCCGGGAGAAGGGCGGCGAGTGGCGGATCGACAAGCTGCCGCCCGGCGTGATCATGAACGAGACGAACTTCCGCAACACCTACCGCCAGGTCGACCGGTACTTCTACACCGCCCCCGACCCGTCCGCGTTCATCGCCGGCAGCTCCCCCCAGGAGGTGCTGATCGCCGACCCGATCTACCTGCGCCGCCGGATGGACCCGCTGATGGCGGCCGCCAAGGCGGTGGTCGCCGGGCCCTCGGACTGGCTGAACCCCGTCGCCCGGACGGCCTTCCCGCCCGGGGCCGGCGTCGACCGGGTGACGGTGGACGACAACCGCGCCGCCCACGTGCAGCTCCTCGGCGTGGACGTGAGCGACCCGGCCACCTGCCGACGGATGGCGAACCAGCTCTTCTACACCCTCGCCGACCAGGTCAAGGGCCAGGTCGAGCGGCTCGAACTGAAGGGCCAGCGCGGCACCTGCACGGCCAGCCGCACCGACGCGCCGAACACCGGCCCCGGCGCCCTGGCCGGGCCCCCGCCCGCGATCCAGTACTACCAGCGCGCCGACAACGGCGTGCTGATGACCGCCGACGACCAGCACGGCGGCCAGGCCGTGAACGGCGCCCTCGGCAAGCCGCAGCCGAACGGCACCGCGCCGCTCGGCACCATCGCCGTCGCCCGGGACGGCTCCCGGGCCGCCGCGATCAGCGGCGACGGCCACCAGCTGTTCTCGGTGCCGCTCTCCGCCAACTCCGTGTCGATGCCCGAGCCGGTGCTCACCTCACCGGTCAAGGCCGCCGACCGGAGCGACGGACTGGCCTCGCCCAGCTGGGACGGCCGCGGCGACCTCTGGGTGGCGGACCGCAACCCGCAGGGCCCCCGGGTGGTGATGGTCCGCGGCAACAAGACCTACCCGGTGCCGGTCGAGGGGCTGGACGGGCAGACCGTGCAGGCGCTCAAGATCTCCTCGGACGGCGCGCGGATCGCCCTCGTGGTCAAGAACCAGGGCTCGGGCACCCGGTCGCTGCTGTTCGGCCTGGTGGTGCACGGCGGGACGCCGCAGGAGCCGACCGCGAAGATCGTCGGACTGCGCCGGGTGGCGCCGCTGCTCACCGACGTCGCCTCGGTCGCCTGGGCGGAGGCCGACCAACTGCTGGTGCTCGGCAAGGAGGGCGACCGGATCCAGCAGCTGTACTACATCAGCACGGACGGCTCGCAGAGCAGCGACAGCCCGCTGCAGAGCGGCCCGGGCTGGCTGACCATCTCGGCCTCCGAGTCCCGCAGCAACGTGCTGGCCGCGGCGCCGCCGGTGCTCGCGGTGGCCGAGGGCAAGGTGTACCGGCTGATCAACGCCCAGTGGCGGGAGCTGCAGATGCAGGACAAGGCCGGCGCCTACTTCTACGCCGGCTGACCCCCGCTCCGGCCCGCCGGGTCGGTGCCGTCCGTGCGGCCCGTCCGGCCCGTCCGGTGGTCGGTGGCCGCGACGGTGGCGGCGGCCCGGGCCGGCAGGCCGGAGGCGGCCAGCGCCCGGGCGGCCTCGGCGAGGCTGGCCCCGGTGGTCACCAGGTCGTCCACCAGCACCGGCTGACGCCCCACCAGCGCGCGGTTCGCGCGCGGCAGCACGGTGAGCGCGCCGTGCAGGTTGCGCCGCCGCTCGGCCGCGCCCAGCCCGGCCTGGTCGGCGACCGGGCGGGTGTGCCGCAGCAGCGGTGCCGTCCGGGCGTCCAGGCCGGCCCGGCGCAGCGAACGGGCGGCGGCGCCGGCCAGCCGCAGCGTCGGGTCGTGGCCCCGGGCCCGCACGGCCGCCCGGGCCGAGGGCATCGGGACCAGCAGCAGGGGCGCCCGTTCGGCGCGCGGGCCCAGCGCCGAGCGCACCGCCCGGCCGAGCGCCTCGCCGAGCGGGCCGGCCAGCCGCAGCGCGCCCCGCTCCTTGTGCGCCAGCAGCAGCTGCCGGACCGGGTCGGTGTACGGCGCGGCGGCGTGCGCCCAGGGCAGCAGGGTGGGACCGGGCCGGGCGGCGGCCAGCGCGTGCCGGCAGTCGGGGCAGAGCGGGGTGCGGAAGGCGCCGCAGCCCGCGCAGTCGGCGGGGAGCAGGACGTCCAGCAGCCCGGCCAGGGCGTGGCCGAGCGGTCCCCGGTCGGACGGGGGAGGGGCGGGGGTGGAGGGCACGGCTGCTCCTGGCGGCGGCACGGAGAGTGAGCAAAGGATGCGCCGTACGGGGGGTGTTGTCCAGGTATTCACCCATGCTTCACTCGCAAGAGGGTAGACAGGGTGCGACAGCTTGACCGGCCGTCCGCGGTGTCGGGTCGTGCCCGCGTCACCCGTCGATGCCTCGGCTGGGGAGGCGAAAACCCCGTGTGAGGTGTTCGATAAGGCTCCAGGGGGTTTCAACCGGCCCTGGTGGGGAGGAAGTGAGGTGAGGGCCAGTCGTTTCCACCGTCCGCGGTGGAACGGGGGGCCGGCAGTGGATGGGCTGGTCCAGCTGGGTCTCAGCCCGATCCGGTAGCACCCGGATCGGCGTCAGCACGAGGGATCGGAGTTCTGCGTGGACATCGTCGTCAAGGGCCGCAAGACCGAGGTGCCCAAGAGGTTCCGCGAGCACGTGGCCGAGAAGCTGGAGAAGGTCCAGAAGTTCGACGGCAAGGTGATCAGCCTCGACGTCGAGGTGTCCAAGGAGCACAACCCGCGGCAGGCCGACCGGTCCGACCGGGTGGAGATCACTCTCCGTACCCGTGGCCCGGTGATCCGGGCCGAAGCCGCCGCCGCCGACCCGTACGCGGCGCTCGACCTGGCCTCCGCGAAGCTCGACGCGCAGCTGCGCAAGTCCGCCGACCGGCGCCGGGTCCACAAGGGCGGCGCGAACGGCCGCACCCCCATCAGCGTCGCCGAGGCGACCGCGGCCCTGGCCGCGCTGCCGGAGACGACGACGGAGAGCGCGACCAACGGGGCCGTCCGCAAGACCATGATGGGATCGCTGGAAGTGGAGGGCGAGGGCCCGCTGGTGGTCCGCGAGAAGACCCACTCGGCCGCTCCGATGGCGCTGGACCAGGCGCTGTACGAGATGGAGCTGGTCGGCCACGACTTCTACCTGTTCGTGGAGAAGGACAGCGGCCTGCCGAGCGTCGTCTACCGCCGGCGCGGTTACGACTACGGCGTCATCCACGTCCAGCCCGACATGGCGGCCGGAGTGGCCAGCGGTGCGGGTGGTGCGATCGGTCGGTCCGACGACGAGGACTGACCGTCCGAGCAGTCTCGATGAAGGGGTGACCCCGGTGGCCGCGGCCGCCGGGGTCACCGGCGTTCCGGGCCGCGGAGCCCGGCGGCCGGGGCCGGTTCGCGCGGGGACCGGACCGGGCGGGTTCGAACGGTTCCCGGGCGCCCCCCGGCCGGGGGGTCACCCGATGCGGGGGAATCGGCGCCGGAGGGTGACCGGGGCCACGGGCGGGCGTGGAATGATTGGCGCACGACGACCCGCGAAGGGGGAGGAGCGGATGGGGGATCACTTCGGGCTGGGGCCCGCAGGGGGGCCGGTCGCCGGGCTGCCGCCGAGGCCGGAGGAGGAGCCCGCGTACGCGCCGCACCGGGGTGAGCCGATCCGCGTGCTGGTCGTGGACGACCACGCGCTGTTCCGCCGGGGGCTGGAGATCGTCCTCGCGGAGGAGCCGGACATCAAGGTAGTCGGCGAGGCGGGGGACGGTGCCGAGGCCGTGCTGAAGGCGGCCGACCTGCTGCCCGACATCATCCTGATGGACGTCCGGATGCCGCGCCGCAGCGGGATCGAGGCCTGCACGGCGATCAAGGACGTGGCGCCCAGCACCAAGATCATCATGCTGACGATAAGCGACGAGGAGGCCGACCTCTACGAGGCGATCAAGGCGGGCGCCACCGGCTACCTGCTCAAGGAGATCTCCACCGACGAGGTCGCCACCGCGATCCGCGCGGTCGCGGACGGGCAGTCGCAGATCAGCCCCTCGATGGCGTCCAAGCTGCTCACCGAGTTCAAGTCGATGATCCAGCGCCGCTCCGACGACCGGGACCTGGTGCCCGCGCCCCGGCTCACCGACCGGGAGCTGGAGGTGCTGAAGCTGGTGGCGACCGGGATGAACAACCGGGAGATCGCCAAGGAGCTGTTCATCAGCGAGAACACCGTGAAGAACCACGTGCGCAACATCCTGGAGAAGCTCCAGCTGCACTCCCGGATGGAGGCCGTGGTGTACGCGATGCGGGAGAAGATCCTCGAAATAGGGTGAGCCGGGCTGCTCCCGGCTACGCCGTGAGCAGCTTCTCCAGGGTCGGGCGCAGCCGTTCGTCGTGCAGCGCCTCCACCCGCACCGCCTCGCAGCCGACCCAGGCGGCCGCCTCGCGCAGGGCCGCGGCCAGCGCCTCGACGTGCCGGGCGCCGGTTCCCCGGGGCCCCGGGGCGTCGGTCAGCGAGATCTGACGGGCGACCAGGGTGCGCCCCTCCCGGGCCGGGTCGACCCGGCCGACCAGCCGGCCGCCGGCCAGCAGGGGCATCGCGAAGTAGCCGTGCACCCGCTTGTGCTTGGGCGTGTAGGCCTCCAGCCGGTGCGTCATGCCGAAGATCCGTTCGGTGCGGGCGCGGTCCCAGACCAGCGAGTCGAACGGCGAGAGCAGTGTGGTGCGGTGGCGCCCGCGCGGGGCCGAGGCCAGTGCCGCCGGGTCGGCCCAGGCCGGGGCCGGGGCGCCGTCCGGGCCCCAGCCGGCCACCTCGACCGGGACGAGTCCGCAGTCGGCCAGCACCGGGTCCAACTCCTCGGCGCGCAGCCGGTGGTAGTCCAGCAGGTCGGCCCGGGTGGCGACGCCGAGCGCGGCGCCGGCCTGCGCGACCAGGGTGCGCACGCACGTTTCGTCCTCGGGCTCCTGCCCGAACAGGGCGGCCGGGACGGCCTGTTCGGCCAGGGCGTAGACGCGCTTCCAGCTGCGGCGCTCGGTGCACACCACGTCGCCGAAGGCCAGCGCGCGTTCGACCGCGATCTTGGTGTCGGACCAGTCCCACCACTGCGCGGTCTTCTTGGCGCCGCCCAATTCGGTCGAGGTGAGCGGCCCTTCGGCGCGCAGCTGGTCCAGCACGTGCCGGTAGGTCTCGGGCGCGACCTGGTGGCCCCAGAGGTGGCCGCGGTCGCGGTAGCGGCGGCGCCGGAAGGCGAACAGCGGCCACTCCTCGATCGGCAGTACGCACGCCGCGTGCGACCAGTACTCGAAGCTGGTGCCCGCGCCCCAGTACGCCGCCTCGACGGCCGGGCGGCCGACCGCGCCGAGGCGGGCGTAGGGGACGAGCTCGTGCGAGCGGGCCAGCACCGAGATGGTGTCCAGCTGCACGGCGCCCAGGTGTCGCAGCACTCCGCGCACCCCGGCCCGGCGGTCGGGCGCGCCGAGCAGGCCCTGGGCGCGAAGGGCGATCCGGCGGGCCTCGTCGGCGGACAGGACGGCGGTGGCGCGGTGGCCGGGGGCGCGATCGGCAGCGGCGGCGGTCATGCCGGCGAGCGTAGCCGGGGCCACTGACACCCGGGCCGGCCGGCGGCCGGGGCCGGAGCGGCCGCGGCCGTGGCGGTGACGGCGGGTGCCGCCGCGGCCGCGGTCAGTCCAGGTCGGACGCGAGCAGCGAGCCGAGCCAGGCGTCGTGGAAGACGCCGCGCTGCTCGGCGAAGGAGCGCAGCGTGCCCTCCATGCGGTAGCCGGACTTCTCCGCGACCGCGCGCGAGCCCCCGTTGCCGACGTAGGCCACCCACTCCAGCCGGCGCAGGCCGAGTTCGCGCAGGCCGTAGTGGGAGACCGCGCGGGCGGCCTCGGTGGTGTAGCCGCGGCCGCGGAACTCCTTCACGGCCCACCAGCCGATCTCGGCGCAGCCCGGGTCGTTGTCGCGCAGGACGAGCCCCTGGCTGCCGACCAGGGCGCCGGACTCGCGCTCGAACACGCACCAGATCCGGTTCGCGCCGGTGCGCCAGCCCTCGATGGCGAGGTCGCGCACGAAGAACTCCGCGTCCTCGCGCCGGTACGGGGAGGGGACGATCGTCCAGCGCTGGATCTCCGGGTCCTGGCAGGCGGCGAAGACGGCGTCGATGTCGGATTCCCGCGGGGCGCGCAGGACGAGGCGCTCGGTGGTGAGGGTGACGGGTTCGCTGTGCTGTTCTTCCATGTCGGGATTATTCCGTGGGAGGGCGAACGGGAGCATCCGGATATGGGGCCAACTCCTCGACCCGCTGACCGGTTTGTCACGTTCGACGGCGCTATCGATCCATGTGCCCGCGCGGGTGACACGGGAATAGCGTGCTGACGCACCTCCCGGGGCATTGGACTCCTCGCATACGATGGCCCGTGCGGTGGGGTGGACCCGCCGTGCAGTCGTCCAGTGCCAATACAGGCAAGGAGCCCGCCCAAGTGTCCGTCTTCGACAAGATCCTGCGCGCCGGCGAAGGCAAGATCCTTCGCAAGCTGCAGCGGATTGCTGCCCAGGTCAACTCCATCGAAGAGGACTTCGTCAACCTCACCGACGCCGAGCTGCGCGCGCTGACCGACGAATACAAGCAGCGGCTCGAGGACGGCGAGACGCTGGACGACATCCTCCCCGAGGCCTTCGCCACCGTCCGCGAGGCCGCCAAGCGCGTGCTCGGCCAGCGCCACTACGACGTTCAGCTCATGGGCGGCGCCGCCCTGCACCACGGCTACGTCGCCGAGATGCGCACCGGCGAGGGCAAGACCCTGGTCGGCACCCTGCCCGCGTACCTGAACGCGCTCACCGGCAAGGGCGTCCACCTGATCACCGTCAACGACTACCTCGCCGAGCGCGACTCGGAGTGGATGGGCCGGGTGCACCGCTTCCTCGGCCTCGAAGTCGGCGTGATCCTCGCCAACATGACGCCCGCCGAGCGCAAGCGCCAGTACGCGATGGACATCACGTACGGCACCAACAACGAGTTCGGCTTCGACTACCTGCGCGACAACATGGCCTGGTCGAAGGACGAACTCGTCCAGCGCGGCCACAACTTCGCGATCGTCGACGAGGTCGACTCGATCCTCATCGACGAGGCCCGCACCCCGCTGATCATCTCCGGCCCGGCCGACCAGGCGACCAAGTGGTACGCCGACTTCGCCAAGCTGGTGCTGCGCCTGAAGATCGACCGCGACTACGAGGTCGACGAGAAGAAGCGCACCGTCGGCATCCTGGAGGAGGGCGTCACCCGGGTCGAGGACTACCTCGGCATCGACAACCTCTACGAGTCGGTGAACACCCCGCTGGTCGGCTTCCTGAACAACGCCATCAAGGCGAAGGAGCTGTACAAGCGGGACAAGGACTACGTCGTGATGAACGGCGAGGTCATGATCGTCGACGAGCACACCGGCCGCATCCTGGCCGGCCGCCGCTACAACGAGGGCATGCACCAGGCGATCGAGGCGAAGGAGGGGGTGGAGGTCCAGAACGAGAACCAGACGCTGGCCACCATCACCCTGCAGAACTTCTTCCGTCTGTACGACAAGCTCTCCGGCATGACCGGTACCGGCACCACCGAGGCCGCCGAGTTCCACCAGATCTACAAGCTCGGCGTGGTGCCGATCCCGACCAACAAGACGCCGCTGCGCATCGACCAGCCCGACCTGATCTACAAGTCGGAGCCGGCCAAGTTCGCCGCCGTGGTCGAGGACATCGCCGAGAAGCACGAGAAGGGCCAGCCGGTGCTGGTCGGCACCGTGTCGGTCGAGAAGTCCGAGTACCTGTCGCAGGAGCTGCGCAAGCGCGGCATCCCGCACGAGGTGCTGAACGCCAAGCACCACGAGCGCGAGGCGCAGATCGTCGCGCAGGCCGGCCGCAAGGGCGCCGTCACCGTCGCCACCAACATGGCCGGCCGCGGCACCGACATCATGCTCGGCGGCAACCCGGACCACCTGGCCACCGCCGAGCTGGCGCAGCGCGGGCTGACCCAGGCGGAGAACCCGGAGGAGTTCGAGGCGGCCTTCCCCGAGGCGCTGGAGAAGGCCAAGGCCGCGGTCAAGGCCGAGCAGGAGGAGGTCCGCGAGGCCGGCGGCCTCTACGTCCTCGGCACCGAGCGGCACGAGTCCCGCCGGATCGACAACCAGCTGCGCGGCCGCTCCGGCCGTCAGGGCGATCCGGGCGAGTCCCGCTTCTACCTGTCGCTCGGCGACGACCTGATGCGCCTGTTCAAGGCCGGCATGGTCGAGCGCGTGCTCTCGATGGCGAACGTGCCCGAGGACGTGCCGATCGAGTCCAAGATGGTCACCCGCGCGATCGCCTCCGCGCAGACCCAGGTCGAGCAGCAGAACTTCGAGATCCGCAAGAACGTCCTGAAGTACGACGAGGTGCTGAACCGCCAGCGCGAGGTCATCTACGGCGAGCGCCGCCGCGTCCTGGAGGGCGAGGACCTGCAGGAGCAGGTCGGCCACTTCATGGACGACACCGTCGAGGCCTACGTCAAGGTGGCCACCGGCGAGGGCTTCGAGGACGACTGGGACCTCGACAAGCTCTGGACCGCGCTCAAGCTGCTCTACCCGATCACCCTGGACCTGGCCGAGCTGGAGGAGGAGGTCGGCGGCCCGTCCGGCCTGACCCCCGAGTTCCTGATCAAGGCCATCCAGGAGGACATCCAGGCGCAGTACGGCGCCCGCGAGGACCAGCTCGGCGAGGAGGTCATGCGCGAGGTCGAGCGCCGGGTCGTGCTGACCGTGCTGGACCGCCGCTGGCGCGAGCACCTGTACGAGATGGACTACCTCCAGGAGGGCATCGGCCTGCGGGCCATGGCGCAGCGCGACCCGCTGGTCGAGTACCAGCGCGAGGGCTTCGACATGTTCACCGCGATGATGGAGGGCATCAAGGAGGAGTCCGTCGCGTACCTGTTCAACCTGGAGTTCCAGGTCGAGCAGCAGACGGAGGAGGTCCCGGTCGAGGACGCCGAGGTGGTCCTCGACAAGCTGGAGAAGGACGCGGCGGCCGCCCGCCCGGAGATCAAGGCCAAGGGCCTGGAGGCCCCGAAGCCGAAGCGGCTGCACTACACGGCCCCCTCGGAGGAGGTCGGCGGCGGGGTGATCGAGGGCGACTTCGACGACCTGGCGCCGGAGGACGAGGGCGACGGGCTGACCCGCGCCGAGCGCCGCAAGGCCGCCAAGTCGGCCAAGGGCCGCCGCCGCAAGGCCTGAGCCCGCCCGGGCGGCCGAGGCCGGCCGGCCACCAGGACGCCACGCAGGACGCCACGCAGGGCGCCGTTCCCACCGGGGAGCGGCGCCCTGCGCCGTCCCGGGCCCGTCGTGCCGCGGGTGCTGCCGCGGTACGACGTTGATCGGGCTCATCGGGCCTCCACGGCGGTGCACTGCCACTGCCCGGCGGGGCCGCGCTGTTCCAGCCGGAAGGCCACCATGTGGTGCCGCCGGCCGAGGTCGACCCGCACGCAGGCCTCGACCGCGTCGGCCGAGGGCGAGCGGTCGTGCACCGGGCCGAGCCGGGGCCGGTCGGCGGGGCCGCCGCGGCGCAGCGCCCCGATCCGGACGAGCGAGGCGAGCTGCCCGTAGCCGTGCAGGCTGGTGTGCCGCATCAGCTGGCCGGACGGACGGGCGCCGGTGAGCACCTCGACCAGCTGGTGGGCGAAGCGGGCGGCCAGCGCCCGCGGATCGTGCCCGCCGTCGCGGCCCGGGACGGCGCCAGCGGCGGTGGCGGTGGCCGAGGCGGCGGTGGCGCAGGCGGTGCGGGGGTGGCGGGGCCGGCGCCCGGCCGGGTCGCAGTCGGCGGCGCGCGGACGGCGGTGCGGTGCGGCGGCGAGGCGGTTGAGGCGGGCGGTCACGGCGGCTCCCCGGTCGGGTGGTGCGGGTACGGACGGGATCAGGCTGGCGGGCCCGCGTGCGGGGCGGCAACGCGTTTTCGAGCCCTCGGGAACCCGGGGCAGGTTCACCTATCCGGGCGAATTGACACCTGCGGCGGCTGGCCCGGAGCCCGGCCCGCAGGCGCCCGGTTGACGCGCGCGCACGGGCCGTCCGACCCGGAAAGGGGACGCCCGGGCGTCCCGGACGGGCGTCCCGCGCGCCGGTCGCCCCCGCTGCGCCGGCGCTCGCCCGACAGGTGATCACGGGCGGCCCGGCGGAGCTTATTCTTGGGCCCTGTAGCTGTGCCGCTGGACGAAACCGGAGAGTGCCACCGATGCGCGTGTACGTGCCCACCACCCTGACCGGCCTGGCGGCGGCGCACGAGGGCGGCGCCCTGGAGCAGTCCGCGGCCTACGCCGTGACCCCCGCGCTGCGCGAGTGGTACGTCAGCGACGACCTGGAGGAGCTGGAGTACGCGGCGCTGAACCGGGCCGCGCAGTCCTCGCTGCGGCTGCTGGCCGCCGACCCGGGGGCCCCGCGCCGCCGGGTCGTGGTGGCGCTGGACGTGGCCGACTCGGCGGTGCGGCCGTTCCCCGGCGACGAGTACCAGGACCAGGCCTCGCTCGGCCGGGTGGTGCTGGCCGGCCCGGTGAAGCTGGCGAAGGCGGCCTCGGTGCACGCGGACGTCGCCGACGCCGAGGTGGTCGAGGACGTCGCGGCGGCGGTCGCGGCGGTGGCCGCGGCGGACGGCGGCGACCAGGACGCCCAGTTCGCCGTGGACGGCGCCGAGGACCACGACCTGCTCTGGTTCGCGACCCAGGAGATCCCCGCGCTGCTGGCGTGACTCCCGTCCTACCGGCGGGTCGGTGGCCGGCGTTACCGTTGGCCCCCGTGCGCACTCACATCGTTTGGGACTGGAACGGCACCCTCTTCCACGACATGGACGCCGTCCTCGGCGCCAGCAACGCCGCGTTCGCGACCATCGGCATCGACCCGATGACGCTGCAGGAGTACCGGGAGCAGTACGAGGTCCCGATCCCGCGGTTCTACCAGCGGCTGCTCGGCCGGGTGCCCTCCCAGGAGGAGTGGCTGCGGCTCGACGACGCCTTCCACGACCGCTACCTGGAGCTCAGCCCCGCCTGCGGGCTCACCGAGGGCGTGCGCGAGCTGCTGGCGGACTGGCAGGCGGCCGGGCACAGCCAGTCGCTGCTGTCGATGTACGAGCACGACAAGCTGGTGCCGCTGGTCGACGCCTTCGGGCTGGCCGACCGCTTCCTGCGGGTGGACGGCCGCAGCGGCCCGTCCGGCGGGAAGAAGGCGGAGCAGCTGACCCGGCACCTCGCCGAGCTCGGCGAGCGGGTCGACCCGGCCCGGACGGTGCTGATCGGCGACGCCGCGGACGACGCCCTGGCGGCGTTGCACGCGGGTGCCCGCGCGGTGCTGTACACCGGCGGCTCGCACACCCGGGAGAAGCTGGAGCCGGTCGGCGTCCCGGTGGTGGACACCCTGGCCGAGGCCGTCGAGCTGGCCGGGCGGCTCACGGGCTGAGCGAGCGGGCGAGCGGTCGCGCGGACGGCCGGCCCGGGACGGCCCGCGCGCCGGCCGGAGTGGCGGGCGCCACGTCCGCCGTCCGCGTGTCTGAACGGGCGGAACCCGCCGCGGCTGGTCAGGCTGGACTGCGTCCCCACCCGCCGCAAGGACGGAGCCGCCATGCCCATCGACGCAGTCACCGAGGTGCCGACCCCGGTCAACGAGCCGGTGCGGAGCTACCCGCCCGGCAGCCCGGAGCGGGCGCGGCTGGTCCGGCGGCTGGACGAGCTCGCGGCCGAGCAGGTCCCGCTGCCGATGACCATCGGCGGCGAGCAGCGCTTCGGCGGCGGCGAGCGGATCGACGTCGTCCAGCCGCACCACCACGCGGCCAAGCTGGGCGTGCTCGGCAACGCGACGCGGGAGGACGCCCGGGCGGCGGTGGACGCGGCGCTGGCCGCCGGGCGGCAGTGGCGCTCGCTGTCCTTCGACGACCGCGCGGCGGTCTTCCTGCGCGCCGCCGACCTGCTGGCCGGGCCCTGGCGGGACACCCTCAACGCGGCCACCATGCTCGGCCAGTCGAAGACCGTGCAGCAGGCCGAGATCGACTCCGCCTGCGAGCTGATCGACTTCTGGCGGTTCAACGTCGGTTTCGCCCGGCAGGTCCTGGCCGACCAGCCGATCTCCTCGCCGGGGGTGTGGAACCGGGTCGACCACCGTCCGCTGGAAGGTTTCGTCTACGCGATCACTCCGTTCAACTTCACCGCGATCGCCGGGAACCTGCCCACCGCCCCCGCGCTGATGGGCAACACCGTGGTCTGGAAGCCCGCGCCGACCCAGACCCTGGCCGCGTACCACCTGATGCGGCTGCTGGAGGCGGCCGGCCTGCCGCCCGGGGTGATCAACCTGGTCACCGGCGACGGCCTGCAGGTCTCCCCGGTGGCGCTGGCCGACCCGGCGCTCGCCGGGCTGCACTTCACCGGCTCCACCGCCACCTTCCAGTCGCTCTGGCAGACCATCGGCGCGAACATCGGCGGCTACCGCACGTACCCGAGGATCGTCGGCGAGACCGGCGGCAAGGACTTCCTGCTGGCCCACCGCTCGGCCGATCCGGACATCCTGAGGACGGCGCTGATCCGCGGCGCCTTCGAGTACCAGGGCCAGAAGTGCTCGGCGCTCTCCCGCGCCTACCTGCCGCGCAGCCTCTGGCAGAAGATCAAGGACGACTTCCTGACCGAGGTGGACGCGCTCGCCGTGGGCGACGTCACCGACCTGTCCAACTTCATGGGCGCCCTGATCGACCGGCGCGCCTTCGAGCGGAACCGCGACGCGATCGACCGGGCGAAGGCCGACCCGACGATCGAGCTGGCCGCCGGCGGGCAGTACGACGACGCGATCGGCTGGTTCGTCCGCCCGACCGTCCTGGTCTCCTCCGACCACCGGGGCGAGATCTTCCGCACCGAGTACTTCGGCCCGATCCTCGCGATCCACGTCTACGAGGACTCCCGCTGGGACGACGTGCTCGGCCGGGTCGACGCCGGCGCGCCGTACGGCCTGACCGGCGCGGTGATCGCACAGGACCGTTACGTCATCGCCCAGGCCGTGGAGGAACTGCGCTTCACCGCCGGAAACTTCTACATCAACGACAAACCCACCGGAGCGGTCGTCGGACAGCAGCCCTTCGGCGGCTCCCGGGCCTCCGGGACCAACGACAAGGCCGGTGCCGCCCAGAACCTGCTGCGCTGGACCTCGGCCCGGTCGATCAAGGAGACCTTCGTCCCGCCCACCCAGCACGGTTACCCGCATATGGGCTGAAAGCGAACATCCGGCTCCGGATTGGACATGCTGTCCAGGACGGCCCGGACTTCCTACGGGATTGCGCCTACCTGTCCCTGTGCACCTTCGATTGATCCGGTTAGGCTGACTGGCGTCGTCGGGTGGCTTCGCAGGACGAACGAGTCGTCCTACCCGCTGGCAGGGCGTTTCATGCGTGCCATGAGCCCCTTTCAGTCGGACGGTGCGGCAGGATTGCGGGAGACCCGGCGGTGTACATCCACACACCACCGAGTCACGCAACGGCGCGCGACAGGAGCCAAGAAGTCATGCAGACCAAGCTGGACGCAGCCAAGGCCGAACTGCTCAAGAAGGCAGCCGCAGCCGCTGAGAACAGCCAGGTAGGGGGAGCGGCGCCGGGAGAGGGTCTGAGCAACGGCGCTCTGACCGCGTACCTGCACCACTACTACCTCCACACCGCGCCCGAGGACCTGGTCGACCACGACCCGGTCGACGTCTACGGCGCGGCCGCCTCCCACTACCGCCTGGGCCTCAAGCGCCCGCAGGGCACCGCCGAGGTGCGGGTGCACACCCCCTCGGTCGAGGAGAACGGCTGGTCCTGCGGCCACACCGTGGTCGAGGTCGTCACCGACGACATGCCGTTCCTGGTCGACTCCGTCACCAACGAGCTGTCCCGCCAGGACCGCGCGATCCACCTCGTGATCCACCCCCAGCTGGTCGTCCGCCGTGACATCACCGGCAAGCTGCTGGAGATCCTGGACGTCGACGCCTGCGCCCGCAGCCAGGCCGCCGGCACCGAGTGGCCCGCCGACGCGACCGTCGAGTCGTGGATGCACATCGAGATCGACCGCGAGACCGACCGCGACGACCTGCGCACCATCGAGACCAACCTGCGCCGCGTGCTCGGCGACGTCCGCGAGGTCGTCGAGGACTGGGGCAAGATGCGCGACAGCGCGCTGCGCCTGGCCGACGAGCTGGCCGAGGAGCCCCCGGCCGGCCTGCCCGAGCAGGAGGTCGGCGAGGCCTGGGAGCTGATGCGCTGGCTCGCCGACGACCACTTCACCTTCCTCGGCTACCGCGAGTACGACCTGGTCGAGCACGAGGGCGAGGAGGTCCTCAAGGCCGTCGCCGGGACGGGCCTGGGCATCCTGCGCTCCGACCCGCACAGCCACGACGACCGCCACCACTCCGTCAGTGAGGCCTTCGGCCGGCTCTCCGCGCCGGTGCGTGCCAAGGCCCACGAGAAGAAGCTGCTCGTCCTCACCAAGGCCAACAGCCGCGCCACCGTGCACCGCCCGGCCTACCTCGACTACGTCGGCGTGAAGAAGTTCAACGCCGCCGGCGAGCCGATCGGCGAGCGCCGCTTCCTCGGCCTGTTCTCCTCCGCCGCGTACACCGAGTCGGTCACCCGCATCCCGGTCGTGCGCCGCAAGGTCCAGGCCGTGCTGGACGGCTCCGGCTTCTCCAGCGAGAGCCACGACGGCCGCGACCTGCTGCAGATCATGGAGACCTTCCCCCGGGACGAGATCTTCCAGACCCCGGCCTCCGAGCTGCTCTCGATCGCCACCAGCGTGCTCTACCTGCAGGAGCGCCGTAAGCTGCGCCTCTTCCTGCGCCAGGACGAGTACGGGCGCTACTTCTCGGCCTTCGTCTACCTGCCGCGCGACCGCTACACCACGCGCATCCGGCTGCTGCTCACCGACATCCTCAAGGAGGAGCTGAACGGCGCCACCATCGACTACACGGTGTACGCCACCGAGTCGGTGCTGACCCGTCTGCACTTCGTCGTCCGGGTCGCCCCCGGCACCGAGCTGCCGCAGCTGACCGACACCGACATCGAGCGGATCGAGAACCGGCTCGCCGACGCCGCCCGCTTCTGGATGGATGGCTTCCACGACCAGCTGCACACCGAACTGGGCGAGGAGAAGGCCGCCGAGCTCGGCCACAAGTACGCCAACGCCTTCCCGGACGGCTACCGCGCCGACTTCCCGCCGCGCACCGCCGTCTCCGACATCAAGCAGATCGAGTCGCTGCACGGCGCGGGCGACTTCCGCCTGAACCTGTACCAGCCGGTCGGCGCGGGCGACGACGAGCGCCGCTTCAAGATCTACCGGGTCGGCGGCCCGATCTCGCTCACCGAGGTCCTGCCGGTGCTCCAGCGCCTGGGCGTCGAGGTGCTGGACGAGCACCCGTACGCGCTGCGCCGCTCGGACGGCACCACCGCGTGGGTGTACGACTTCGGCCTGAAGCTGCGCGAGGCCACCGAGCTGACCGACGAGGCCCGCGAGCGCTTCCAGGAGACCTTCGCCGCCACCTGGACCGGCAAGGCCGAGAACGACGGCTTCAACGAGCTGGTCCTGACCGCCGGGCTCACCTGGCGCCAGGCGACGGTGCTGCGCGCGTACGCCAAGTACCTGCGCCAGGCGGGTTCCACGTTCTCCCAGGACTACATGGAGGACGCGCTCCGCAACAACACCCACACCACCCGGCTGCTGGTCAACCTGTTCGAGGCGCGGCTGAGCCCGGGCCACCAGCAGGGCGCCGCCGAGCTGACCGAGGGCATCCTGGAGGAGCTGTCCGGCGCGCTCGACGAGGTCGTGTCGCTGGACGAGGACCGCATCCTGCGCTCCTTCCTGCACCTCATCAAGGCCACCCTGCGGACCAACTTCTTCCAGCACGACGGCTCCGGCGCGTGGCACTCCTACGTGTCGATGAAGTTCGACCCGAAGGCCATCCCGGACCTGCCGGCCCCGCGCCCGGCGTTCGAGATCTGGGTGTACTCGCCGCAGGTCGAGGGCGTGCACCTGCGCTTCGGCAAGGTCGCCCGCGGCGGTCTGCGCTGGTCCGACCGGCGCGAGGACTTCCGCACCGAGATCCTCGGCCTGGTCAAGGCCCAGATGGTCAAGAACACCGTCATCGTGCCGGTCGGCGCCAAGGGCGGCTTCGTCGCCAAGCAGCTGCCGGACCCGTCGGTGGACCGCGACGCCTGGCTGGCCGAGGGCATCTCCTCGTACAAGACCTTCATCTCGGCGCTGCTGGACATCACCGACAACCTGGTGGCCGGCGAGGTCGTCCACCCGGCCGACGTGGTCCGCCACGACGAGGACGACACCTACCTGGTCGTCGCCGCCGACAAGGGCACCGCGACCTTCTCCGACATCGCCAACGGCGTCGCGGAGTCGTACGGCTTCTGGCTGGGCGACGCCTTCGCCTCCGGCGGCTCGGCCGGCTACGACCACAAGGGCATGGGCATCACCGCCCGCGGCGCCTGGGAGTCGGTCAAGCGCAACTTCCGCGAGCTCGGCGTCGACACCCAGACCGAGGACTTCACCGTCATCGGCATCGGCGACATGTCCGGCGACGTCTTCGGCAACGGCATGCTGCTCAGCGAGCACATCCGCCTGGTCGCCGCCTTCGACCACCGCCACATCTTCCTCGACCCGAACCCGGACGCGGCCGCCTCGTACGCCGAGCGCCGCCGCCTGTTCGACCTGCCGCGCAGCTCCTGGGACGACTACGACAAGTCGCTGATCTCGGCCGGCGGCGGGGTCTTCCCCCGCAGCGCCAAGTCGATCCAGCTCAGCGCGCAGGTCCGGGCCGCGCTCGGCGTCCAGGAGACCCGCCTCACCCCGGCCGAGCTGATGAAGGCCGTCCTGCAGGCGCCCGTCGACCTGTTCTGGAACGGCGGCATCGGCACCTACGTCAAGGCCTCCAGCGAGACCAACGCCGAGGTCGGCGACAAGGCCAACGACGCCATCCGCGTCAACGGCGAGCAGGTCCGGGCCCGGGTCATCGGCGAGGGCGGCAACCTCGGTTGCACCCAGCTCGGCCGCATCGAGTACGCGGCCTCCGGCGGCCCCGAGGGCGCCGGCGGCTGGATCAACACCGACGCGATCGACAACTCGGCCGGTGTGGACACCTCGGACCACGAGGTCAACATCAAGATCCTGCTCAACCAGGTCGTCGCCGAGGGCGACATGACCGTCAAGCAGCGCAACGCGCTGCTCGCCGAGATGACCGACGAGGTCGGCCACCTGGTGCTGCGCAACAACTACGCGCAGAACGTGGTGCTGGCCAACGCCGTCTCCCAGGCGCACAGCATGGTCAACGTCCACGCCCGGATGATCAACCGCTTCGAGGCGGCCGGCCAGCTCGACCGGGGCCTGGAGTTCCTGCCCACCGAGCGCCAGATCCGAGAGCGCCAGCAGAACGGCCGCGGGCTCTCCCAGCCCGAGATGTCCGTCCTGCTCGCCTACACCAAGATCATCCTGGCCGAGGAGCTGCTGGCCACCGACCTGCCGGACGACCCGTACTTCCGCACCGCGCTGCACGAGTACTTCCCGAGCGCGCTGCGGGCGAGGTTCGCCGACGCGATCGACAGCCACGCGCTGCGCCGCGAGATCATCACCACCCTGATCGTGAACGACACGATCAACCGCGGCGGTTGCACCTTCGCCTTCCGGCTGAAGGAGGAGACCGGCGCGACCTACGAGGAGATCGCCCGGACCCACACCGCCGCGCGGGCCGTCTTCGGCCTGGAGGAGGCCTGGGCCGAGATCGAGGGCCTGGACAACCAGGTCGCGGCCCGCGTCCAGACCAAGATGCGGTTGCACTCGCGCCGCCTGGTCGAGCGCGCCACCCGGTGGATGCTCAACAACCGCCGCCAGCCGCTCGACATCGCCGGCACCATCGAGTTCTTCCACGACCGGGTCAACCAGGTCTGGGGCTCGCTGCCCAAGCCGCTGCGCGGCGAGGACCTGGCCTGGTTCGAGTCGATCTACAACGAGCTCGCCGGGGCCGGCGTGCCGGAGGACCTGGCCACCCGGATCGCCGGGCTGTCCTCGGTCTTCCCGACCCTGGACATCACCGAGGTCGCGGACCGCTCCGGCAAGGACGTCGCCGAGGTCGCCGAGCTGTACTACGACCTGGGCGACCGCCTGCAGATCTCGCACCTGCTGGACCGCATCATCGACCTGCCCCGCACCGACCGCTGGTCGTCGATGGCCCGGGCCGCGATCCGCGAGGACCTCTTCGCGGCGCACGCGGCGCTGACCGCCGACATCCTGGCCTGCGGCCCCGAGGGCGCCACCCCGGAGGAGCGCTACACCGCCTGGGCGGAGCTCAACGGGACCCTGCTGAACCGGGCCAAGAGCACCCTCGACGACATAAGGGGTTCGGACAACTACGAGCTGTCCAGCCTCTCCGTCGCGATGCGGGTCATCCGCACGCTCCTGCGCACCGGCACGATGCGCTGACGGTCGGCTGACGGCCCTCGTGGGGCCCGCGTCCTCGGACGCGGGCCCCACCGCCGTTTCCGGGGCGACCGGGTACGGAGTGCCTGGGAATCCGGTTGAGGAGCGCCCTCGCGCCCTCGATAGAGTGATCCACAATCGATCAGGGGGGTCATGACATGAGGACGCATCGCGGGCCGATCCGCGCGGTGGGCGCGGGGATCTCGGTGGCGCTGCTCGTCGCCGGGGCGGCGGCGTGTTCCGACGACAAGAAGGACGGGGCGAAGGCCGACTCCGCCGCCACCGCCTCGGCGGCGCCCAGCAGCAAGGGGCCGGAGGCCTTCTCGGCGGCCGGCTACCGCGGCCTGAAGCCGGGCGTCACCAAGGACGCGGCCCTGGCCGGCGGCGCCCTGGAGGCCGCCCCGGTGTCGCTGCTCGACGGCTGCACCGACTTCGCGTACAAGGGCGGCCCGGCGCCCGACAAGACCCGGATGGACGCCGAGGCGGCCACCGAGGCCCGCTACAAGGACCTCAACGCCAAGGCCGACGCGGCCGCCGGCAAGGCCCCGGCCCCGGCCGGGACGCTGCCGCCCGGCGCCTCCGCCAAGGACGCCGCGGCCGCGGCCGCGAACTCGGCCGACGCGGCCCAGCAGTCCGCCGCCAGTGCCAAGCTGATGGCCGACGCGGCCCAGTCCAGCGTCGACATGCTGCTCGCCCGCGAGGCCCGGGACAAGGCCTTCCTCACCGCCGGCCGCGCCTCCTTCGCCGCCTCCGGCCTGCGCGAACTCGTCGCCCCGGCCGAGGCGAGGACCGCCGAGGGCATCGGCGCCGGCTCCACCCTGGACGCCCTCCAGCAGGCCTACGGCGCCAAGGGCCTGCAGAAGAACAAGGCCGGCGCGTACGAGCTGCCGGTGGACGGCCAGCAGGGCTGGCAGTACGAGTTCACCGTGGACGGCGCCAAGGTCACCGGCATGGCCCTGGTCAACCGCACCGTCAAGTGCACCGCCTGACGCGCTGATCCGCCGCCGTGAGGGCGGGGCCGGAGCCCTCGGACTCCGGCCCCGCCCTCACGCGTTCCGCGCGGGAAGCCGGTGCGGCCGACCTCGGCTCAGCGCGAGGCGGCGCGCTGGAGGGCGCTGGCCAGCAGGGCCAGGTCGGTCGGGCCGTTGCCGAGCTCGCGGACGGGCCGGCGGGCGGGCGGGGCGCCGAGCTGGAGCGGGTCGATGGCGACGACGGTCGGGCGCAGCGTCGCGGTGCGGGGGATGCGGCCGCTGATCCGGGCGGTCTGGAAGGCCGTGACGCCGCCGTCCGGCAGGCGGAGGTAGCCGCGGCCGGGGGTGTCCTCGGGGAGGGCGGCGGCGTCGCCGAGGTGGATCAGCAGGTCGGAGTCGGCCGGGTCCTCGGTGCGCAGCGCGATGCGCAGCAGGGCGGCCTCGTCGACCTCGGTGCCGGCGCTCTCCTCCGGGCGGCCGGTGGCGACGGCCAGGTGGACGCCGAGCGGGCCGCCGCGGCGGGCGACGGCGGCGAGGGCGCGGGCGAGCGGCCGGCCGACCGGGGAGGTGGGGGAGAGCAGCGCGTCGTAGTCGTCGACGACGACGACCAGCCGGGCCGGGGCGGGGCCGGGGGGTGGGACGGGCGCGGCCGGCAGGGGCGAGTCGGGGCCGCGCGGCGGGACGATCCGGGGCGCCGGCGCGGTCCGGGCGCCGACCGCGGCGGGCACCGGGACCTGCGGGGCGGCGGCGCCCTGCCCGTCCAGGCCCGCGCTCGTGTCCA